>CAVWTK010000007.1:0-1506076 GCA_963757755.1 uncultured bacterium
AGCCGGAGCCGCCCAGTTTCAGGACGCGTCCTGCAGCTCGACGTAGACGCCGGGGCGTTGGGTCGCCTGCGCGTCCTTGTCGGACGCCCACGGTGCCAGCATGACGCGCTTGGCGGGCAGCGCCGGCCCGCCTTCGTCGTCGGTGAAGGCGGCGCGCACGGCGGCGTTGCGCGCCTTCGCCAGCGCCTCGGCCCCGCCGGCGCCGACCGCCTGCACATCGGCGTCGGTGATCTGCGGCAGCAGCACGAGCAGCAACCCCTGGTGCGCCTGCACGATGCGGGCGATGTCGTCCACCCGTGCCCGGCCGGCCGTATCGAGCGCGCCGCTGCCGACGGGAAAGGGAATCGGCTCGACGGCAAACGCGTGTGGCGCGCCGCGCGTGCCGAACAGGCTGCCGAGGATCCGCAGCGGGCTGGTGAGTGCCGTCACGATCGCCTTGCGCACCGCCTGCCAGACCACCGAGCCGACGGCGACGTCGCCCGAACGGGTGTCGATCGAGAACGGCAGATTGAGATCGATGCGGCCGCCCGAGTCGGAGATCAGCCCGAGCGCGACCGTGAGCGGGACGCCGCTCTGCTCGAGGATGACGTCGGTGCCAATCTGCGACACGTCGACGCCGCTCAACGCCACGTCGGCGACGGAGACCAACAACGGCGGCTGAGACTTCGTCGTCGCCACGGTGGACAGTCGCCCGGCCGTGATGCGGTAGCCCAACAGCGGCGCGACATAGGGGTTGAGCGAATCGAGCAGCACGTCGGTGACCTCGACGCGCGCGTCGAGCCCCTCCGCGGTGAGCGCACCCGCCACCGACACCGGGCTCAATTCGTCGCGCTTGCCCGTGAGCGTGAAGTGACCGACGGTGCCGGGCGGCACGGCGATGGTCTCGGCCGTCGCGGCGACGCTGGTCAGGCTGCTCCAGAACGCGGGCTGCAGCGTCTCGTCGACGAACTCGACCTTGCCGTCGACGACGGTCAGTCGCTCGACGCGCACGCTCGTCCGAGCGCCGGCCTCGCCCGAGCCGCCGCCGAGGAGGGTGTACGGGAAGGTGCCCTCGGCGCGGCGCACCACCATCGCGTAGGGATAGCTCAGCGTGGCCGACGAGAGCTCGATCGCCGCGTCGTCGCCCGGCGTGTACGAGAACGCCGCGGCGGCTGTGGCGGCGGCCATCACGTCCGTCGGGTGCGCGGGGTCAGGCGACCGCGTTTTCACATCGCTGGCGCGGACGTCGCCGCGCACGCTGCGCAGGCCGTCCTGGTAGACGACGTCGGAGCTGCCGCTCAACGCGCCCCGCTCGATGGGGAGCGGCAGCGCCAACAGATTCGCCCACGGCGCCAGGGTGAGCGCGTCGACGCGCACGTCGAGCTCGGCGCTCAGCGGATCGACGCGCACGGTGCCGTTCACCGCGATCGTGCCGCCGGTGGTGGCGGTGGCGGTGAGCGTGAGCGACGTCGCGCCGTCGCGGAGGCCGTCCCAGCGCACCCGGTCGATGCGCGCCGCGGTCGTCGCGGCGCCACGGCGCAACCGCAGCTCGCCGCCGCGCACGGTGACCGGCCCGGAACGGAGCGACCATGGCGACGTCTCGCCGGACGCCGGAGCCGCCTTGGCGTCCGGCGCCGCGAGATCGAGTGACGCCACCGGCTCCTGCACGTTCACCGGGCCGAGATCGATGCGTCGGTCGGCGAGGTCGATGCGGGCCGCCGGCAGCGAGACCTGCGCGGCGCTCACCGTCGGACCCGACTTCAACGCGGCGCGCAGCTTGGCGACCCGGAGATCGAGCTCGAGCGTATCGTGCGCCGACGCATCGCCCATGGCGAGGCGCGCGGTCGCGTCCAGGGTACCGGTCAGCGACGTGAGCGAGGCGGGCAGCGGCAGCACGCCCTCGCGCACGGGCAGCTTCGTCACCGACAGCGAGCCGACGACGTGGTGCTCATCGGAGGCCACGCGCAGCTCGACCTTGCCGGTCAACGGCGCGCCGTCCACCGTGCCGGTCAGGTCGCCCGTGAGCTGCAGGGCCCCATCCGCCAGCTCGACGTCGGCGGCCCCGGCATGCGCGATGGTGACGGCGACGTTGCTGCCCGCCGCGCGCGGGAGATGCACGGCGAGCGCCGCGTCGCTGACCTCCACCTCGCGCACCGTCACGGCGAGCGGCAGCTTCGGAGGTCCGCCGCCCCCACCGCTCCCGTCGGCCAGGGCATCGAGGTCGACGGTGCCGGTCGGGGCCTCGATGGTGATGCGGTCGATCGCGACGTGGTGGCGATCGAGATTGCGCGGATCGACGATCACGGTGATCCGGCGTACCGCCAGCTCGTCGGGCGAGCGACCGGCGTGCACGTCATCCGCGACGACGCTGAAGGCCGCGGGGTCCCAACGCAGCGCCGCGATCGTGACCGGCCGTCCGAGCGCGGCACTCAGCGCGCCGGCGACCATCGGCCGCGCCAACCACGGCAGCGCGACCACGAACCCAATCGCGAGGACGAGCAGGACGACTCCGGCGATGAGGAAACGCCAGAGCCATTTGCGGCGAACATGACCCTCCACCGGCGGCACTGTAGCTCACCCACCGGCGGGAACCACGGATCGCACCGATTTCACGGATGGGGATGCGTGCGATCGACGTGATCCGATGGTCTGCTGGCGCTGTCGAGTCCCGACGCCCGATGGCGTCCTGGCGACTCCTTGGCGACATTGGCGGCGTTCGCTCGTCCACGACAGACGACCGCGGGTCGCGGCAACCGCATGAACCGCCAAGGACGCCAAGATCACGCCAAGAAGATCTGACGCCTTCGTTCACTTGGAACCGGTCGCGGCGCTGTGGAGTTCCGACGCCCGATGGCGTCTTGGCGCCGCCTTGGCGACCTTGGCGGCGTTCGCTCGTCCACGACAGACGACCGCGGGTCGCGGCAACCGCATGAACCGCCAAGGACGCCAAGATCACGCCAAGAAGATCTGACGCCTTCGTTCACTTGGAACCGGTCGCGGCGCCGTCGAGTTCCGACGCCCGATGGCGTCTTGGCGCCGCCTTGGCGACCTTGGCGGCGTTCGCCTCGTCCACAACAGACGACCGCGGGTCGCGGCAACCGCATGAACCGCCAAGGACGCCAAGATCACGCCAAGAAGATCTGACGCCTTCGTTCACTTGGAACCGGTCGCGGCGCCGTCGCGTTCCGACGCCCGATGGCGTCTTGGCGCCGCCTTGGCGACCTTGGCGGCGTTCGCCCGTCCACAACAGACGACCGCGGGTCGCGGCAACCGCATGAACCGCCAAGGACGCCAAGATCACGCCAAGAAGATCTGACGCCGTCGTTCACTTGGAACCGATCGCGGCGCTGTGGAGTCCCGACGCCCGATGGCGTCTTGGCGACTCCTTGGCGACCTTGGCGGTGTTCGCTCGTCCACAACAGACGACCGCGGGTCGCGGCAACCGCATGAACCGCCAAGGACGCCAAGATCACGCCAAGAAGATCTGACGCCTTCGTTCACTTGGAACCGGTCGCCCTTCCCCTATCGCCCGGGTCGCTCCGGTCGATCCGGCCGCTCGATACGCGGCGGTCGTTCCGGGACAACGACGCGATCGGGAATGGGCGGTCGCTCAATCGGCGGCGGGCGATCGGGGATTCCCGGTCCGCCCGGTCGGTCGGGCCGATCGGGGCGTGCGGCGAAGTCGGGGCGCGCGCCATCCGGCGGACCCGACGCGCGGCCGCCGCCATCGCCGGGTGGGCGGCCGTTGTCGGCCGGCGGATGCATCGGACGCATCGACGCCGCGTCGCCGGGTCGAGCCGGGCGCGGCGGCAGATCGGGCATGGCGCCGACGCGCTCGATCACGGCGCGGTGGCCGTCGACGACAGCCTCGATGCGCACGCGCGCGTCGGCGGCGGGCAGGTCGGCGGTCGCCGCCGGCGAGACGTCGAAGACGTATCCACCGACGCGCAGCTGGCCGGCCTGCACCGCGCCGGCGAACCCTTCGATGTCCAGGCGCGAGACACGGCCGTCGAACGGCAGCGACGGCAGGCGGTCGACGCCACTGGCGACGAGCCGGCTGCCGTCCCAGCGGCCGGTGACGCGCACTTCGTCTCCGGCCGACAGCACGGTGCCGTCGGTAACGCGCACCGGTGTCCCGGCCACCGCGATCTCGTCGGCGCTGGGGCTTGCGACCGGGCCGCTCAGCCAGGCGACGTCCGCCGCACCGGCCGTGATGCGCGAGGCGGCGATGACGCCGTCGGCCTGGCGCAGGCCGCTCACCTGCACGGTGGAGCCGACGGTGAAGTCGCTCGCGGTCGCGGCCGCGAGACGAACGGTCTGGCCGATCACGTCGATCTCGTTGCGATCCGCGTCGACGCGCGTCACCGGGCCGGCGACGACGTGGCGCACGCCGATCTGCCGTGCGGTCAGCTCGTCGCCGCTGCCGTTGGCCACCACCTCGACCACCTGCCCGACGGCGAGATCCGCGGCGCTCGCGCTGCGGCCGTCGATGCGCACGGCGCTCCTGGCGTCGTAGTGGATCTCGACGTCGCCGACGCAGATGCTGGCGAAGCCGGTGATGGTGCCGATGACGCCGGTGTCGCCAGCCGAAATGCCGGTGCCGCCGACGCCGCTGTCGTCCTCCTCGCCGCCGGGCTGGTGACCGGTGCCGCCGATGCCATCGCCCGGTGCTCCCTGCTGCATACCCGTGCCGCCGATTCCGCCTTCGTCGGGCCGCGGCCCACCGCCGCCGGCGCAGCGATTGGCGGCACCGACTCCGGCCGGCGTCAGGCCGCAGCCGAGCCACGCCAGCACGCCCAACGCGAGGGCTCTACGACGGCTCATCATCGGGCTCGTCGGCCGGCGCCTGATCCTCGTTGAACAGGTAGATGCCGAGATTGAAGCGCAATGATGCCTCGGGCGCGCCGGCGTCGCGTTGCTGCAACTGCAGCGCTCGCGAGTTCACTTCCTGCAACAGCTCCATGGCGCGGCCGCCGGCCGAGCTCGGTGAGCTCGGTCAGTGAAGCACGGGACAGGTTGTTGTAGTTCACGCTGCGATCGAGGAACGGCTCCGGCTCGCCGAGCATGTTGTGCACGGCGGCGGCGACATGGTCGTGCAGGTTGCGGCCGAAGAAGTAGGCCATCTCGTCGGAGCCCTCGGACGGGATGAAGGCCTGCACGTCGAGGCAGACGCGATCACGCTCGTCGACGCGCACCAGGCCGAGGCGCAGCCATTCGTCGAGCACCACGCGCGGGCGGATGTCGGTGTTGATCGAGCGCACCAGCGACTCGAACGAATGCTCGTCGCCGGCCGTGGCGAGTCGCGCCAGCGGCCGCGGCGCGCCCTGCGCGTCGAGATACTCGGGCAGCGCCGTCCACCGCGCGATCAACTGCGTGCCGAGCGACGCCGCGCGCGGCGCCGCGCCGCCGGCGCGCGAGGGCGAACGCAGTCGCTTCACGTCCTTGCGGTGGACGCCAGTCAGCAACGTGATTCGGCTGTCCGTCTGGCGCTTTCCGCCGACCGGAAACTCGCGCAGTGCGACGTCGACGTAGACGCCGCGCAGCACATTCGCCGCCCACTGAAACGTCAGCGAGCGCGCGATCAGCAGCCGCACGAGCGGCCGCAATATGCGCCGGAGGCTTTCCAGAAGTCCGTCGGCCGGCTCGGGAGCCCCCTGAATTTCGCGTGGTTTTTCAGCCACGTGGGAATGGGTACCACTTTTTTCTGGCGAAATCCATTGACGTGGGAAATATTTCCACGCAACATTGCATCTACGTGGGAAGGAAGCCCACGCGCAGCGACGCCGGACGCCGGCGGCGACGACGACGAAAGGAGGCCCGCCATGCACGCCGCCCATGCACCGCCCTTCTCCACCCGAAGGTGACCGCCCGCCGCCGAGTCCACCCTTCCCATCAACCGCTTCTCGAAGAAAAGGAGACGTTCCAGATGTCCCAGACGATCCATCGCCAGCTCATCACCGCCCTCGCCCTGCTCGCCGTCGGCATCGCCGCGCCGGCCTTCGCACACGGTCGAGGCGACGGCCCCGCGCCCGGCCGTCCGGGCGGTCCCCATGCCCTGCACTCGCGCGGCATCCTCAGCCAGCTCATCTTCCCGTGCGAGGCCGCGTGCGCGGACGACGCCGAGACCTGCGTCGACACCGCCAACGACGCGGCGCGGGCCTGCGTCTCGGGCTCGTGCGCGACCGAGGTCACCGCGGCGCAGACCGCCTGTGGCGCCGACCGCAAGTCCACCGACTGCCGAGCGGCCGTCAGCGCCCTGTCGGAGTGCGCCGACACCTGCCTGGCGACCTCCTCAACGGCGACCAGCGCGTGCCACACCACGCTGACCGAATGTCGCGCGGCGTGTGCTGCCGAATAGCGCGACGCGACTAGGAGAGGCGACGGCGACCGGCGGCGATCCTCCCGCTCCGGTCGTCCGTCGCCTCGACTTCCCCGAAATGCGACATGACAAACCGACCCCTCAACGCCCCGACCGCGGGTGACCGCGTTTGCGGTCGCCCGCGCGAACCCGTAGCAGCGGAACATGCGCCCGCGATGCCTGCTCGTCGCGTGCACGGCGTTGGCGCTGCTGGGGCGCGGCGCGGGCGCGGTCGAGCCCGCGCCCGCATCGACGCAACGGCCGCTCTACTGGCGGCTGAAAGCGAGCATCGGCTACCACTTCAGCAGCGGCGACTACACCGGCTCGGAGACCACGCAGATCCAGTACGTGCCGCTGGTGATCACCGCCGACGTCGAACGCTGGCGCATCCAGGGCACGATCCCCTACCTCTACATCAACGGTCCGCCGGGGATCATCGACGGACCGAACGGTCCGATCCAGACCACCAACGGCACGGCGGACGGCCTCGGCGACCTGCTGCTGCGCGGGTCCTATCTCCTGCCCGTCGAAGCGCTGCTGTCGCCCGACGAGCCGGTGCCGGTATGGGTGCCCTACGTCGATCTCGTCGGCCTGATGAAGTTTCCCACCGCCAGCCGCAGCAAGGGACTGGGCACGGGCGAGTTCGACTTCGGCATCGAGACCGATCTCACCTGGTCGATCGGCCGCGTGTCGCCGTTCCTGACCCTCGGCTACCGGATCCTCGGCAGCCCGCCGGGCACGCATCTCGACGACGTCTTCGACGGCGCGGTGGGCGCGCTGTATCGGTTCCTGCCGTCGTTCAGCGGCGGCATGCTGCTCGACTATCGCCAGGCACCGACGCCGAGCACCGGACAACGGCTCGAGCTGGTGCCGTACCTCTCCTGGACGATCGCCGAACCGTGGACGCTCGACTCGTACGTCTCGATCGGACTCGCCAACGGCAGCCCGGATGTCGGGGTCGGCACCCAGCTCGGCTACACCTGGTGACCGGCGGCGCGGAGAACTGACATGCGCCGCATGCTCGTTGTCGCGGTCGCGCTCGTCGTGGCCCTGGGCATCGCGCCCCTCCCCGCCTGTGCGGAGGACGCCACCGGGGCCGCCGGCTGGCGCATCTATCGCGATCCCGCCACCGATCAGACCACCGCTCCTCCGCCGGGCACCCTGCCTGCCGCCGCCGAGCGCGCGACGGTGACCGATCTGCCGGCCCTGCAGGAACAGATCGCTCCGGGCGGCACCGCCGCGTTTGTCGACCTGCGCGGCCGTTTCCGCGCGGCCGTGCGCGCCGAGCGGACCGGCAACGGAGTCCAGCTGCACTGCGCGCAGCCCGCCACGACGCCGCGATGACCGTCTCCCGTCTCCGCCGCGCTGCTCGCATCGCCGTGTGCGGGGCGCTGCTCGCCGTTCCGGCGCACCGCGCCGGCGCGGCGCTGTTCACCGTGGTCAACAACGACGGCGCCGGCGAGGGCCTCAACGACACGACGGCTCGCAGCCCGGTCGGCGGCAACGAGGGCTCCACGCTCGGCGAGCAGCGGCGCATCGCGATCGCGCACGCCGCCGGCGTCTGGGGCGCCGCCCTCGCGAGCGCGGTGCCGATCCGCCTCGCCGTCACGTTCGACGCGCTGTACTGCGATGGCAACGCGGCGACGCTCGGCTCGGCCGGACCCACGACCGTGCTGCGCGACTTCCCCGGCGCGCCGCGCAGTAACACCTGGTATCCACAGGCACTCGCCAACGCCCTCGCCGGCAGCGACCAGCTCACCGACTACGACGACATCGAAATGCAGTTCAGCAGCACGATCGACAGCGGCTGCCTGCCGGGCCTGCAGTGGTACTACGGACTCGACGGTCAGGCCGGTGACGGCGAGATCGATTTCCCCACCACCGTCCTGCACGAGATCGCCCACGGCCTCGGCTTCCTCACCTTCGTCGATCCCGACACCGGCGATCGGCTCGGCAACGTCGACGACGTGTTCATGGACTTCCTGTTCGACGCCACGACCGGTGAGCGCTGGCCAGCGCTCACCGACGCGCAACGCGCCGTCTCGAGCGTCGCCGACGGTTCGCTGCTGTGGAGCGGTGCCGACGTCGTCGCCGCCAGCGGCTTCCTCAGCACCGGCCGCAGAACCGGCGGCCTCGTCGAGATGTACGCCCCCTCGCCGGTCGAGAGCGGCTCGTCCGTGTCGCACTTCAACACCACGTTGCAGCCCGATGAGCTCATGGAGCCGTACATCACCGCCCACCCGACGATGGACCTCACGCTGCTGGCACTGGCCGACATCGGCTGGCCGCTCGCCTCGACGACCGTCGTGACGCCGACGCCCGTGTGCGCGGGCGATTGCGACGACGATGGCAGCGTCACGGTCGACGAGCTCGTCCGCGCGGTGAGCATCGCGCTCGGCACCAGCCCGCTCAGCGCGTGCCCCAGTATCGACAGCGACGGCGACGGCGTCGTGTCGATCGCCGAGCTGCTGGCGGCGGTGGATCGGTCGACCGACGGCTGCTCGGCTGGCACGCGCCCCTGAAACCGCCAAGAGCGCCAAGGGCACGCCAAGGGCTCCGCGGACAGCCGACTGTGGAGCGTTCGCGGAGCCCTTGGCGTGACCTTGGCGCTCTTGGCGGTTCTCGGTTCTACGCCGCCACGCCGCGGCCGCGCAGGGTCCAGCGCGCGAGGGCCTCGGCGAGCGAGGCGATGGTCATTGGCTTGCTGAGGTAGTCGTCCATGCCCGCCGCGAGGCAGCGCTCGCGGTCACCCTCCATCGCGTGCGCGGTCATGGCGATGATCGGCGTGCGCGGCCCGCCGTTGTCGCGGCGGCGGATCTCGGCCGTCGCCTCGAAGCCGTCCATCTCGGGCATCTGCACGTCCATGAGGATGAGGTCGTAGGACTGGCGCCCGACGGCCTCGACCGCCTGACTGCCGGTGTCGACCGCATCGGCGCGGCACCCCAGCTTCTTCAGCATGCGCAGCGCGACCGTGCGGTTGACCGCGTTGTCCTCGGCGAGGAGCACGCGCGGACTCTCCACCGGCGCCTCGACCGCTTGCGCGACGCGCGGCTCGCGCTCCTCGCTCTGGCCTCCGACGACCTCGCGCAGCGTGCGCAGCAATGCCGCCTGGCGCACCGGCTTGGAGAGCGCCGCCGCGAAGGGCGTGGCGCTGGTATCGCGCAGGGTGGCGCTCGACGACAGTAGGACCAGCGGAACGTTCGCGTACCGCGCGTCGGCGCGGATGCGCGTCGCCGTCTCGCCGCCGTCCATCCCCGGCATCTGCATGTCCAGGAGGACGATCGCGAAGGGATCCGTCGCGATCGCGGCGTCGAGCGCCGACAGCGCCGCCGCGCCCCCCGCGGCCTCCTCGGGCCGGCAGCCCCACGCCCGCAGCGTCTCCCGCACGATCATGCGGTTGGTGGCGTTGTCGTCGACCACCAGCACGCGCAGGTTGCGCAGGCGATCCACCGGCGCCGGCAACGGCGCCACTGCGGCGGCCGCCGGCTCGAACGAGAGCTGGAACCAGAATGCGCTGCCGACGCCGGGCGTGCTCTCCAGTCCGATCTCGCCACCCATCAACGCCACGAGCTGGCGGCAGATCGTCAGGCCGAGGCCGGTGCCGCCATACTTGCGCGTGGTGCTGCCGTCCACCTGCGTGAAGCTGTCGAAGATCGCCGCCTGACGATCGGCGGGAATGCCGATGCCGCTGTCGCGCACGGCGATGCGGATGGCGCGGCGATGCGCGGTCTCGGCACGGACCCGCGCCTCGATCACCACCTCGCCGCGCTCGGTGAACTTGACGGCGTTGCTCGCCAGGTTGGTGAGGATCTGACGCAGCCGACCCGGATCGCCCTTGACCCCCACGCCGAGGGCCGGCGGCACGTCGCAGACGATCTCGAAGCCCTTCTCGTGGGCACTCGGCGCGAGCACTTCGGCGACTTCCTCGATGACCGCGCGGAGATCGAACTCGACGCTCTCGATTACCATCTTGCCGGCCTCGATCTTCGAGAAGTCGAGGATGTCGTTGATCACCGTGAGCAGGTGCTCGCCGCAGCGGCTCACCGTCTGCACGTGTTCGCGTTGCTCCGACCCGAGATCGGCGTCGAGCAACAGCTCGGTGAGCCCGATGATGCCGTTCAGCGGCGTGCGGATCTCATGGCTCATGTTGGCGAGGAACTCGGACTTCGCGCGTGTCGACGCCAGCGCCTGGTCGCGCGCCTCGGCCAGCTCGACCGCCTGCTGGTGCAGCCGCTCGCTCTGCTGCACGGCGCCGGCGCGCGCGCGCTCGAGCGCCGCCATGCTGCGGTGGATCTCGTCGCGCGCGGTGCGTCGTTCGATCGTGACGACGCCGATGCGCACAGCGGCCGCCACGAGCTCGCGCTCGCGCAGCGTCGGCGCACGCCGGCGGCGGTAGTGGCAGGCGAAGACGCCGAGTACGCCGCCGGCGGAGCGCATTGGCTCGCACCAGACGCTCGCGAGACCGGCGGCGCGCGCCGCGCCGGCGACCGCCGTGGCCTGCGGATCGGTCGCGAGATCGCCGATCTCGATCGCGTGGCCGGCGGCCGCGGCACCGTAGGGATCGGCCGTGCCGCTCAACGGCATCCGTCCCAACGCGCGCGCGTACGCGGACAGGTCCGACTGCCAGACGATCGGCTCGAGCTGACCGTGCTCGTCGGTGAGGAGCACGACGCATCGCAGGTCGGTTGCCTGCTGCGCGAGCCCGGCGAGGAGCGACTCGAGCACCTCGCGCGGCTCGGCGTCGGAGGCGACCTGTTGCAGCGCCTGCTCGTGCCCGGCGCGCAGCAGCTCGGTCGCCTTCTGCACCCACCGCTGTCGGTCCAGCAGGTTCGCGAGGTAGATCGACGCCGCCAGCGCCGAGAGGACGCCGACCGTGATGTTGGTGGACAGCGCGCCGACGAACGGCAGCCAGCAGAGGGTCGTCACCGCGCCGAAGGCGGCCTGCGGTCGGACCTCCCACGGCAACACCACGGCGGTGCCGACGGTGGTGAGTGTGACGACGAAGACGAGCAGCAGCGGATCGTCGCTGATGAGCGCGATCACCAGCGTCGAGAGCGTCGAGGTGGAGAACGCCGCGACGGCGGCCGCGGCCGCGCGCGGCCACGACGCCTGACGGAACGCGCGCAGGGCGAGCGCGGCGAGGAGCTGGACGAACGCGCCGCCGACGCGGGCCGCCACGAGCTGCGGCCAGACGCCGAGCTCGCGGTTGGCGGGGACCGCGCACAGCAGGGCGATGCCCGAGATGAGGAGCACCGCGCTGACACGGTCGAGGATCTGCGGCTTGGTCTCCGCCCGCAGGACCGCTCGGATGTCCGCGCTCACCGCATCCCGCATCTCACCTGGCCCGGCCCATTGCCGGATTACGTAGCAATTGGCGTGTCACCGTCGGTCTGGTGGACCGACCCACTGCGAATCCGGTCCAAGCCGGTGCGACGGTGACGGTGGGATGCCGCGCCACCCCCTGCCGGGCGGTGCGCCGCACCGTCGGCGGCCACGGGTGCCGCGGCTACCTCTCGGGCTGTAGCCGCGGGACCTGTGCCGGCGGGCGACGCGGAGCGTCGCCCGCGGCGGGGTGGAGTTGGCGTCCGTCTCAGGCGGCGGTCGCGAGCAGGTGGTCGATCAGGCCGGCCATCTCGGCACGCGGAATGTCGGCGGTGAGCCCGACCTCGAAAGCGGGAACGCTGTGGACCAATTCAGCGAGGCTCTGCTCGCGCGCCTGCACGAGCGGGTTGGGATCGAGCACCTCGAGCACCGAGGCGAAGGCCCAGTAGCGGCGCACGTCGTTGACGATCAGATCGCCGGCGCGGATACGGCCCTGGGCCTGATTGGGTGGCAGCGGGCGCACATAGTGGGACGTGGCGCGCTGCGGGAACACCAGCAGCTTCACGTCGCCGCCCGCGACCAGTTGGTCGTGCGGCCAATGGAAGCCGTTGCGATCGAGCGAGTAGCGGTGATGGATTGGTTGCAGCGCGCTGGCGCCGCCGCCCAACCAACCACGGCTCCACTTGTCGAGCAGGAGCGGCTCGGGCACGGAGCGCACCATCGCGCCCTTGTGCAGGAGGAAGGTGTCGGACAGCAGCCGCGCCGACGGATCGCAGGCGAGCCCGGCGACGAGCGTCGACTTGCCGACGCCGCTCGGACCGGCCATCGCCACGACCCCGTTCGGCAGCCGCACGCCGCCAGCGTGGATCGGATGGCAGATGTTCTGGTGCTCCAGCCACCAGAAGCACGGGTAGTAGACGAGGTAGTAGAGCAACGTGGTGAAGCGCCGGCGCCGCAGGTTCGGCAGCGACCGATGGTAGACGACGCGGCGCAGCCAATCGCGACCGGCGGTCTTGCTGAGGCGGTGATAGTAGTGCCCGACGACGGCGAGCTCGCTCCCCGTCCACGTGAAGCGCAGGTGGAGATCGGGAAAGTCGTCGATGCGGAACCACGCGAGGGCGCCGTCGCGCCGGTAGAGATCGCGATCGACGCGATCCCAGCCGCGCAGGTCGGGATGCGCCTCGAGGCGTTCCGGCGGCGGCCCTTCGTGCCAGAAGAGACGCGCGCGGATCTGCGGCGCACCGGGCATCACGTTGCGCAGCGGCGCCATGTGCTGGCGCGCGTATTCCATGAACGGCGGGAAGTCGCTCGTCACCTTCACCCGCACGCCGGCGAGCTCGACCGACAGCGCGCCGGTGGCGGCGTCGGCGTCGGGCCGCATCGGCCCGATGACGAGCGCGGTCATGACGCCACCTCCGCCAGCAGCATCCACGTCGAGGGCGCGCGGCTCGGCAGGCGTTCGATCAAGCCGATCACGCCACGCGCGACGGCGTCGAGGCCGCGGTGGCGCAGGCGATTGATGCGCGACTGCACCGCGAAGTGGCGCACGATGCCCTCCATGCGGCGGACCCGGAAGCCGGCGGTCTCGATCTCGCCGATGAGCTCGTCGCGATCGTAGAGCGCGTCGAACACCGGGTAGCGGTCGAGGCCCTTGCGCTGGCGATGCGGGAGGCTGACGGCGCGGTTCTGCGCGTCGATGACCAGCGCCCCGTTCGGCGTCAGCGTCCGCCGGATCTCCGCGTAGAGGCGACGGCGGACATCGGGCGCGAAGCGGCGCACGAAGCGGATCGCCAGGGCGAGGTCGATGGTGCCGTCGGCAACCGGCAGGGCGAAGGCGTCGCCGCGGACGACCGTCCAGTTGTCGTGGCCGTCGCGCAGGCGGTCGCGCGCCAGCGCCAGCATCTCGGCGCTGCCGTCGATGGCGATGCCGCGGCCGGTGTGGTCGAGCTCGGCGGTGAGGCGCGCCGGACCGGGCGCGACCTCGAGCACGTGCTCCGGCCGGCGCTCGCCGAGCACCCGGTTCAGAAAGCGGACCTGCTGGCGGTGCAGCATGCCGTTGAGGGGCTGCGCGGTGCGCCGCGCGATGTACGCGCCGACCACCGTCGGATCGCGGTAGTAGGCCTGGATCTCTTCCGGCTGTTGCCGCGGTGCACGCCCGGCGACGCCGTCACCCGTCTCCTGCATTCGATCTCCACCCCGCCGCACGTCGACCAGCGCTGTCTCGGCGGCACGGTGCGGCGCGTCCCGTGTCACACTCCCGTCACATTGCCAGGGCCGTGCCAGGTGCCGATCGGGGCGCCGGGGTGGCGGTGTGCACCGCGCCTGGGGCCACGCTGTGGCAGAAGGTCCCAGCGGTGAGGCATCGCGCCCCATGGCCTCGGTGAGCCAGTGAGCCGGTGAGCCAGTAGGCGGTGACACTGGCGCACCGGCTCACCGGCCCAGCGGTGGTGATTGGCGCAGCGGTGGCCAGCGGGGCACCGCCGCGCCAAACCTCACTGCGGCACGACCGACCCAGCATGTGACTGGCCTGTGTGGCACCGATGCGAGCCGGCGGCCGCCCGAGGGGACCGGCCGGCCCCACTGCCGCTGGTCGGCCGCCCAGGCGACGGGGCCGTCACGTCTCACCGACCGCATCGAGGCCGTGCACCTCGCCCCGGCTTCGCATCGATCGACACCAGCCGGTTCGCCGACCTGACGATCAACGAGCGTGATCCGCGCCGTGCCTTCAGCCTGCTCGACTGCGCCCAGTTGCCACGGCGGGCGTTGGTCGCCGGCGGGTCAGACCCGGCTGACGACCAACTTGATGCCCGGCTCGACGAACGCGCGCGGCGCATCCTCCCAATCGGCGACGTGGGTCGTGACCGCCTCCGGATGCAGCCGCCCGGCGGCGATCAGATCGATCACCTCGGGCATCACCGCCGCCGAGTGGCAGCGGCCGACACAGAAGCGCACGCCGAGCGTGTACATGCGGCCGAGCGGCAGCGGCGTCGCCGGCCCCGGGTAGAACGACACAGACTGGCAGATGCCCTCGGGTTCCGTCGCGCGCACCGCATACTGCAGTCCGTCGGGTGACGTGCCGGCGTCGACCACGATCGGCCAGCTCCGCGCCGGGCGGCTGTAGTCGGACTCGATCGGGTGCGCGCCGAGCTGTTCCGCCAGCGCCAGCGACTCGGCGTCACTGCAGGCGAAGTCGACGCGTGCGGCGCCGAGCGCCAGCGCCGCCTGCGCCGCGTACAACGGAATGCTCGCCACGCCGTGACTGACGATCAGCACCTCGGCGCCGGGCCGCGCGCGCAGGTGCGGGGCGACGGCGCGGTAGCCGTCGGCGACGTTGTCGGGAACGCTGGCCAGGGCGCGCGGATCGAGGTGCGGCGGCAGCGGCTGGAGCATGGCCTGCGCGTACGGGACGCGCACCAGATCCGAGAGCATGCCGCCGTACTCGACGCCCGACAGCGGCTGCATACCGTAGTCCGAGAGCGTCGGCATCGCCTCGCACATCGCCGTGCGGCCGCTCTGACAGCGCGCGCAGCGCCCGCAGCTCATCTGGAACGACACCAGCACGCGCTGGCCCGTCTCGAAGCCGCGCACCGCATCGCCCAGGGCCACGATCTCGGCGACGCACTCGTGTCCGAGCGCGAACGGACCGCGCATCGGAAACAACCCGGCCGTGAGGAAGCGATCGATGTCGCAGCGCGCCACCGCCAGCGGCCGCACCAGCGCCTCGCCGTCGCCGGCCAGCTGCGGTGCGGGAACCTCCTGCCACTCGATCCTGCCGGCCTCGATGCATGTGAGCTGTCGCATGCACCGATCCTCGCCGCCGCGCCGCCGCCCTTCAAACGTTCATTTCGCACGCGCGCATGCAGGAACCGCACGCGCGTCCCTGCGGAAGCAGCGCCCCCACTCGGTGTCTGGTCCGCATCGGTGCGAGGGATTCCCGGATGGGCCGCGCTCCCGCGCGGCCTGTCCCGAACGTCGCATCGCAAGCACCGGCGCATGACCCCTCGGCGCCGCCGGGCGCGCCGCGGTGTTGCAATGCGGGATCTCGAACAGGCCGCGCCGGAGTGCGGCCCTCCATTCGGGAATAGGTCGCGACGCCTCAGCCGCGCCGTTTACCGCGTGGTGGCGAACGGCGCGGCGTGGACAGGCGATCGACCAACCAGTCGCGCAGCGCCGTCAGGCGCGGGTTGTCGAGGTCCTCCGGCCGGCAGACGAAGTGGTACGTCAGCTCGGAACGCGAGCGCTGCGGCAGCGGCCGACAGAGCCGACCGTCGTCCAGCCAGCGCTGGCAGAGGATCTCGGTGGACAGGGCGACGCCCTGCCCGGAGGCCGCGGCGCTGAGGGCGATGCCGACGTGATCGTAGGTGACGTGGCGACGCGGCGTCAGCCCGTCGACGCCGGTGTCGCGCAGCCAGTTGGCCCACGCATCGGGCGTCTGCTCGACGTGGATCAGGGTCTGCCGCGCCAGGTCGGCCGGCGCGCGCAGCGCCGGCGCGGCGCTCGCCAGCGCCGGGCTGCACACCGGGAAATAGTCCAGGTCCAGGATCGGCTCGCTGTGCAGACCCTCCCAGGGACCGCGTCCGAAGCGGATCGCCGCGTCGACCGGGTCGCGCGTGAAGTCGGCGTAACGGAGCGTCGCTTCGATGTGCAGCTCGATGCCGGGATGAGCGTGCTCGAAATCCGGCAGGTTGGGGATCAGCCAGTTCTCGCTGAACGACTCCAGCGCGCTCACCCGCAGCGGCGCCGCGTCGGCGAACTGCCGCTGCGCCGCTTCCAGGCGCGCCAGCACCGCGTCGACCTCGCCCAGATAGCGCCGGCCCGCATCGGTGAGCTCCAGACCGGGGTTCAGCCGCCGAAACAGCGCCACGCCGAGATGCGCCTCCAACCCCTGCACCTGCCGGCTCAATGCCGACGGCGAGAGGTGCAGCTCGGCCGCCGCGCGTTTGAAGCTCAGCCAGCGCGCCGCCGACGAGAAGGCCCGCAGCGCGGACGTGGCGGGGAGTTCGGTCGGCATGCCGGTCGTCGAGACAGAGCGGGCGTGGAACAACGTGGGTGCCGCTCCCATACCGCGCCGCGGCGCATCCCGACAATTCCCGGCGCTGGTATCGCCTCGTGATCGCCGGCGACGGCGCGGCCCTCGCGGCCCGGCGGCGCCTTCACGGCACCGGCTCGTAGCGGAGTGCGAGGATCTCGAGCTCTTCGCTGCCGCGCGGCGTCTTCAGCGTGACCACGTCGCCGACCGATCCCTTCAGCAGCGCGGTGGCGATGGGCGAGATCCACGAGACGCGGCCGCGGCCCGGATCGCTCTCGTCGATGCCGACGATGGTCACGGTTTGCTCCTCGCCGTTCTCGTCGGCGACGGTGACGGTCGCGCCGAAATAGACCTTCTGGTGCGTGCGGCCGGCGTTGTCGACCACCTCGGCGGCGTCGATGCGCTGATTGAGGAAGCGGATGCGGCGATCGATCTCGCGCAACTTGCGCTTGCCGTAGATGTAGTCGCCGTTCTCCGAGCGGTCGCCGTTGCTCGCCGCCCAGGCGATGATGTCGACGAGCTTCGGTCGCTCGACCTTCCACAGGTGCGCGAGCTCTTCGTGCAGCCGGTGAAACCCGGCGGGGGTGATGTAGTTCTTGGTGTCGGCCGGCAGCGCGCTCGGGGCGAGGTCGTCGCCGTCGTCCTCGTCGCCGTCGGGTTCCTTAGTGAACGCCTTGCTCATCCAGCGCCCGACTGTATCGCGGGCCTCGTCGATCGCAAGGCGGGCGTTTCAAGGCGGACGCCGCAGAGTGCACAGAGCGACGCGGGGCGGGAGCCGTGATCCTGCTATTGCACCGGCTCCGCAGCCGGCGCCGCGGCCGGCAGCGTCGGCGTGCGATTGCCCTCGACGGCGATGTTCTGCGGCAGGATGAAGCCGCTGATGGCGATCGCACCGACGAAGCCGGCGAGGATCCCCTGCCACTGGCCGCCCTGAACCACGCGCGCTTCCACCAGGTGCTCCTGCTCGATGATGTACATCACCTGATCCGCCTGGTTCATCGGGAACAATCCCCAGGCGTAATAGAAGGTCTGAAACTTGCGGCTCACCTCGACGGGCGCGTCCGGCGGCAGGAGCCGCACGTGCGCCGGCAGCGGCGGCGCCGCGGCGCGGATGTGGAAACAGCCGCTGGCGCTGGTGCCGAGCACGGCGGCGAGCAGTCCGGCGAGGATGCGGTGCCGGCGCGACCTCATGGGTTGCCCTCCACGATCAACGTGCGCCGCTGGATGCTCACGATCGACGTGATCGGATTCATCAGCATCTCGTACCACTTCTGGTACGTATCGATGCGGACCTCGCGCAGATTGTAGCGCTCGATGTCCTCGCGCGTGCTGTTGTCCGAGATCGGCTTGGCGCCCCATTGGTAGAACCAGAGGGTGCGCTCGACGTGCACCTGCGCCGGCGTGTCCGCCGGCATGATGTAGACCTCACGCCCGGGCGGCGCCACCAGGTGCGTGGTCCCGCAGCCGATCCACGGCACGGACAGGATTGCGGCGAAGACGAAGTGACGGGTGGTGGCACGTCGCATCAAGTGCCCTCCTTGCGCGTCGCCTCCATAGCGGAGGGGTCTCGCGAGCGCCAGACATCGCGCGGCGACCGTGCGCGCTTGACAGCCAGCAGTGACTCCCATACGCGCCGGGAGCGGAGGTCACCTGGTATGACGAAGCGGCAAACGTTCATCGGCGCAACCGTTATGTTCTTCCTCGTCGGGTCGCCGGCCTGGGCGGCTGACGGGGCCGCGATCTTCAAAGCCCAGTGCGCCAAGTGCCACGGCGATGCCGGGAAGTCCGACACGGCCGTCGGCAAGGCGATGAAGGTGCCCCCGCTCGCCAGCGACGCCAAGGTGCAGAAGATGTCGGAGGCGGACATCGTGGCGCGCATCAAGGGCAACGCCAAGCACCCGACTGCAGTGAAGGGCCTGAGCGACGACGACCTCACCGCCGTCGCCACCTTCGTCAAGCAGCTCGCCGGCAGTTGATGTCCCCGTCCGCCCCTCGCCGGTGCGAGGCGTGGCTGCACGCGTAGTCGACGGGAGGCCATCCTTGGACGATACCAGTCCGCTGTTCGCCGGCCCGTCCGCCGCACATGGGATCCAGTGGGTCGCCGTCCTCGCGCTGGTGGTCGGCGGAATGGCGGCGATCCTGCTGCTCTGGGGGCTGGTCCGCGGCCGCCTGCCGGCCGGCTACGGCATGGCCGCCGTCTTTCTCCCCATCGCTGCCTATGGCCTGGCGTCGCTGCACATGCTCGAGGGCTCGAAGCAGGTGTCGTTCTGCGGCTCGTGTCACGTCATGGGACCGATCGTGAAGAGCCTGCAGGGCAACGACGAAACGCTGGCGTCGATTCACTACAACCGCGGCCTGGTGCCGCACGACCAGGCCTGCTTCACCTGCCACAGCGGCTACGGCATCTGGGGCGGCGTCGACGCCAAGATGGCCGGCGTCATGCACATGGTGCGCACGGCGACCGGCTGGTACACGCTGCCGTTGAAGCTCAACGGCACCTTCGACATCAACTCCTGCCTCGGCTGCCACGCCTACGCGCCGAGCTTCCGCGCCGTCGAGGCGCATCAGGATCCGGATCTGCAGAAGCAGCTCCTGTCGCACGAGCTCAGCTGCACCGGCGTCTGCCATCCGGCGGCGCATCCAGAGGCGGCGCTCACCGGCGGAGGGCCGGCGTCATGACGCGGCTCGCCTGCGTCTTCGGCCTCGCCGCGCTGGCGGCGCTGTTCCCCCTGATCGTCCGTCTCGACGGCGCAACGGCGACCGTCTTCTCCTTCGTCGGCATGCCGTCGCTGGCGATCGCACTGGCGATCTACGTCGTCGCCCGCTGGCGCGCGGGCGACTTCGGCGCGTCCTCCCGGCACTGAAGGCGCGCACCCACACACGCGCAGACCGGCCTGCACGCCTCCTAGTTGGGCAGGAAGCCGCGCGGATGCGTGTGGCAGGGGTAGCACTGGAGGGCGCCGCTCCCGCGGCGCCGGCTCAACCGAATCCTCGTCGCTGGCAGGCGCCGCGGGAGCGGCGCCCACCGGCGCTGCCATCGGCGATCGGATGTGAATTGCCGCGCGTCCGCGCGTCGCACCGAATTGTTGCACGCACGATTTCAAAGGGCTGGACTCCGCTTTTTTGTTGGGAAGCGATTCATCCGAGCCGAAACCAACGCTCGACCGCTCGCGTGGGCGCATTCTCGCTCACGCATGTCAGCGCTCCATCCGCGCACGCGCGGACGCGACTCAGGGCAGGAAGCCGCGCGGATGCGTGTGGCAGGGGTAGCACGCCTGAGTGAAGTGCGGCGCCCCCATGCCGTCGCTGCGGTAGAAGCGCGTCGTGGTGTGACAGACCTCGCAGAGGCCGGTGCCGGGATGGCTGGCGCTGGCGAAGCTGCCGTCGGCTTTCCCCGCGAGGTTGGTGAACTCGATCGGCGCCGCGCAGCCGCCGGTCTGGGTCGGCGTGCCGCAGAGCGGGTTGGTACTCGCGCAGACCTGATCGGCGGAACACTGCGCCGGCGCCTCGCACGGCGTCACCATGTTGTCGGGATTGGAGAGTGGCACCTCGGTGCGAATGAGCAGCAGGTTCGGGCTGCCGTGCGGCGTGTGACAGATCGTGCACTGCTGCGCCGCGGCGACGGCAGGGTCGTGGTGGGTGATCTGCGACGTGTGGCAGTCCGGACAGCGCGGAATGCTGCGATGGCCGCAGCCGACCTCGCCCGGCGTCAGGTCGGCGTGGCAGCGCGTGCACTTGATCTGCAGGTTGGCGTGCCCGCCGAGGGCGACCATCTGCTCCGCCAGCTCGTTGTGGCAGAAGGCGCACTGGCCATAGACGCGGTCCGCTGGCGGCGGCTCGCCGTGGGACTGCGGCGCGCCGTGGTCGCCGCAGGCGGCGAGCAGCGTGGCCATGGCCACCACCGCGGCGGCGACACTCCTCATCGCAACGCTCCATGGCACTGCGCGCAGAGCTGACCCTTGTCCACCGGCAGTCGCAGCTGCCGCGTGCCCTCGGTGGCGAACTGGCCGATGGGCGCGTGGTCCTCCGACTTCGCCGCCAACGTCGTCCAGCGGTCGATCACCGCCTGACGCACCGCCGCCGAGAGGCCGCTGTCGGGCGGGATCCAGCCGTGCGCCAGCCAGTCCTCGCCCATCACCTTCGGGTCGTGGAAGAGGTGGCAGGTGCCGCAGTACATGCGGCCGTCCTCGGCGAGCGGCAGCGCCGGCGCGTCCTTGGCCCGTTTCGCCAACGCCGCCTTCACCGCCGCGGCGCCGGCGGCGACGTGCTCGTTGGCGCCGGCGTGCTGGGTCTGCGAGTGGCAGAGCGTGCAGGTCTCCAACTTGGAGCGCTGCAGCGACATGTCCTCGGTGTGACAGGCGCCGCAGATCTCCATGTTCAGCTCGCCGTCCGACTTGGTCATGTGATGCGGCGAGCCCGAGTCGTCGGCGCGCGCCGCGACGGCGAGCGCCAGCCACGCGGCGAGGACGATGGGCGCGACGCGGATCACTGCGGGACCCCGTTGGTGCCGTGGCACATCATGCAGCTCGCCTCGCCGCCGCTCTGGATGATGGCGCGGATGCCCGGCAGGTCCACCTCGTCGTTGGGCAGCCCGGTGCGATTGATCTGGTGCATGTTGTTGACGTTGTGGCAGCCGAAGCAGTCCGACCGCATCCAGCCGCTCGGATGCTCCTCCTCCAGCACCACCAGCCCGCCCGGCGACGCCAGCAGGTTGCCGTAGTTCTCGCTCTGCGGTCCCGCCTCGCTGCCGCAGGCGGCGAGCGCGATGGCGACGACAGCCAGCACGACCGCCGTTCCCCGCCGCCGTCGCTCGCCGTGCCGTCGTTGCGTCGTCATCTCACTTCACCGCCTTGGCGTGACAGTTGATGCAGAAATCCTCGCGGTGGCAGTTGCCGCACTGGATCGGGTTGGCGCGCGCGTCGACCGAGTGGAGCGAGAGGTAGTTGCGGTCGTGCATGAAGGTCAGCAGCGAGTCGCGGTTCTGGTGGCAGTTGATGCAGAACGCGTCGCGGTGGCAGTTCTGGCAGGTGATCGGATCGGCGCTGGCCGTGGCGCCGTGCACCCGCAGCCACGCGACCTGGTGGTTCTCCGGCATCAGCGGGATCAGGTTGCTGTGGCAGGTCGTGCACGCCGACGGCGCGGCGGCGATGCGGGTCTCGCTCGGGCCGTGGCAGTAGTGGCAGGCGGCGCCTGCCGGGAAAGAGCGCCATGCCCGACGCCTCGGCGGCGACCGGCGCCGTGGCGGTGTCGATCTTGGCGTCGAAGCGGTGGCAGTCGCCGCACGTCACGCCCTGGGCGGCGAGGATCTTCTCGTGCCGCTCATGGCTCGAACTTGTGCCGCGCCTCGGCGGTGCTCTGGTTCGCCGCCGGCGCCGGGCGCGGGCGCAGGAAGCTGTTCGACGGCATGTAGTCGCGGCAGGCGGCGAGGATCGCCGTCACCGCCAGCAGGCCGGCGAAGATGCGCTGCGCCCGGGTCACGGCGTGCCTCCGCTCGGCGCGCCGCCGCCGTCCCTGGCCGCGTCGCCGCCGGCCGCATCGCCGTCGGACGCCGCCTCCTCCTTCGCCGTCTCATTGCTGGCGAAGGTGGACGCCGCCCAGCCGCTCGCCGGCAGCGACGGGTTGGCGCTCCAGGTTGCCGGCGCCGGGCCCCACGACGCCGGCCCGAACTGCGCCGGCGCCCACGGCCACGGCCGCCATTGATTGCCGACGCTGTTCTGGTGCAAGCCGCCGCGGGTCGAGAAGCCGCCGCTGTAGGTGAGGAAGAAGCCGAAGCGGAAGTCCTCGGGGTAAAACTGGTTGCGGTTGGCTTCGAAGTTCACTTCGCCGACCAGTCCGGGGAGGAACATGTAGCCGACGCCGATCAGGCTGGCGACCGCGACGCCCGACTGGTTGGTCGACTTCTCGTAGTCGCCGACGTTGCACATGGCGCGGAAGAGGATGTTCTCGTAGACGCGGTTCTCGTAGACGGCCTTGCCGCCGTTGACCGTGCCGCCGCCGCTGTCGACGCCGTAGTACTCGACCCGCACCGACTCGAGGCCGTCGCCTCCCGGCAGGTAGAGCAGGCCGGTGCTCCACACGTAGCCGTTCACGAACGAGCTCTTGCTACTGCTCGTAGCGCTGGTAGGAGAGGTCGGCATAGCGTCGATACCGTCCGCGTCAGCGCGTAGCGCGTGCCGCCGCGGAACTGCAGCAGGTCGCTCACCGAGAAGAGCTGGAAGATCGGGTCCTCGCGCCGGTTGATGTTCTGGATGACGGTGTCGCCGTTGTCCTGCGGCTTGTAGTAGCCGCTCTCGAAGTTGATCAGCAGGTCGGGCTGCCAGACGAAGCTCTGCACGCCGAGTCGCACCTGGTCGATGTTGGCGTGGTCGGCGTCGAAGGCGAAGTTGCCGTACAGGTTCGGAACGCCGGGCAGCGTCGCGAACGCCCGCGTGCCGCTCAGCGTCACCTGCTGCATCAGCTCCCTGCCCTGCCGGTTCTGCTGCAGATAGCCGAGCGCCAGGGCGCCGTTCGGAGTACGAGGCCACGCGCACGCTGCCGCCGAAGATCTGCTCGTCCTGCGACAGGCTCGGCGAGCTGAAGGTCGGCTCCCAGTAGCTGCGGCTGGCCGCCGAAGACGGTGAGCGAGACCGGCGTCTTGCCGAGGCCGACGCGAATCTGGCCCGAATCCGCGTCCCACATCCCGACCGGCGACTCGGCGACGATCTGGCGGCCGAGCTGGACGTCGAGGTTGCCCGGCGCCGACGGCACGCGCACCGACGCCGGCGAAGAAGTCGGTCTCGCTGTCATTGACGTTGGCGAGGTCGTCCTCGAGGCGGAAGTAGGTGTCGAGCGTGGTGCCGTGCGGCAGGCCGGAGAGGCCGAAGTCGCCGTACAGCTTCGACCGGCACTTCGGTGCTGCCGGGAAAGTAGCCGTCGCCGTCGCGCACCTGGCCGAGCAGGCTGGGCTCGAAGCGCAGGTCGACGGCGCCGCCGCACGCACCGCGCCGAGCATCGGCACGACGATGCAGAGCAGTGTTGCGATGCGACATCGCGCGGCCATCTCCCCCGTCGCCCCCCAGCCCCCGCTGCGCTCCGGTCAGCGGTGCATCGACTAGTTCCTGCCGGCGTGAACTTCCGACACCGCCCGGTCGCGCCCTTCGGCATGGCACACCGGGCACGACTCGACGCCGTCCGGCGCCGTCTGCGTCGCCGCGTGCGCCATCGCCGCGTCGCTGTCGTGACAGGCGGTGCACACCGCCGTGATCGGCTCCGTCTGCGGCGGGTCCGCCGGCACCGCGTCGCCGGTGGCAGGATCGAGCTGCGTGCGCAGCGTCGGCAGCGCGGTGCCCGGATACGGCGGAATCAGCTGGCTGTCGTCGACGTGGCACGACGCGCAGATGCGCAGATCGCCGGGGAAGCGCACCTCGCCGAAGTCGTGCGCCGCGTAGCCCGGCGGCGACGGGCCGAAGCCGTAGACGATGTACGGTTGCTGCTCGAGGTTCTCGCCGCGGTGGATCTTGTGGATGAGGACCTTGAAGTCGATCGTCGCGGTGAGCGCGCCGGCGGCGACTTCCGCCGGATCGCGGTCGCGGCGATCGGCGTCGCTCCGCGTCGAGTTGTGGCAGAGCACGCAGTACTCGGTCTGGTTGCGCGAGCCGCCGTGGATGGAGAAGTCCTTGGAGAACTCGCCGTGGCAGTTGCCGCAGAGCTGCTCGTCGACGACGGTCCGGCGGGGCAGCGCCGTCGAGTCGTCGACCGTGAAGGTGACCACCGGGTTCACCGCCGCCTCGGTGGCGCTGACCTGCGAGGTCAGCGGCACGGTGCGCCGCGACTCGGCGCCGAGCGACCAAGTGCCGGTGCGCGTCGGCGGGGATCGCCGCGTTGGGCGTGAACTGGAACGCGCCCTGCGCGTCGGGCCCGACCAGGGTGCCGGTCGGCGAGCTGCCCAGCGGGTTGCCGTTGAGCAGCGTCGTGTAGTCGGTGGTCGGGCCGGCGTAGTTGAACGCCAGGCTGCTGAGCGTGCTCAGATCGCGCACCGGCGTGCCGGCGTCGTTGGTGACGGTGAAGGTGATCGTCGGCCGCTGTCCGGCGGCGTGGTTGCTGACGGCCGGAGATGAGCACGTTGAGCCCCTCCAGCTGCGTCGAGCGCGCCGGCACGACGTGCGCGCCGGGAACGCTGATGTCGAACTCCTGGCTCTGCGTGCGCGGCGTGGCAGGCGCTGCACTGGCCGTCAGCATACGCGCCGGGCGGATGGTTGGTACCCGGCGGACCCGCCGCCGTCGTCTCCAGCGACGGGTTCACGTCGTCGTGGCAGGTCGCGCAGGCGGGGGCCGATGGCTTGGTGCGATAGAAGTCCGCCGTCGGGCCCTCGGCGTGGCAGGCGAGGCATTCCTGCAGCGCCCGCGGGAAGGCGACGCCGGTGACCTGACCGTCGTCCTGCTTCTCGGCGAAGACAGCGTACGACTGGGAGAAGTTGCTGAAGATCGCGTACTGCGTCCCCGGCGGTCCGGCGTTCACGGATGGGAGATCCACGCCGGCGTGGATCTTGTGGATCATGTGCCGGAAGTCGATGCTCTCGCCCTTCGGGTCCACCGCCGCCTCGGTGTGGCAGAGCGTACAGAAGCGCACCTCGCGCCGGTTGCCGTGGGCGATCAGCGGCGCGTGACAGCTGTTGCACTGGGCCGTGGTGGTGTCTTCGCGCACCTGCGGCACGCCGCCGGCGGGAACGAAGTCGAACACCGGGTTGACGCCGTGCTGCTGCCCCTCGAAGTTGCGGTCGACCTGGATGCCGACCGCATACGTGAGCGAGGCGTCGTAGCCGTCCGGCAGTCGGGTGCCGAAGGTGTAGCGATAGGTGCCGGTAGAGGCGTCCACCGTCTCCAGCATCCCGCCGCTATCGAGCGCCGGCCGGGTCGCGTTGACCTCGTTGACGTAGCGGAAGAAGGTGTTGCCGAGATCGCCGCCGCCGGCGTACTCCTCGAGGTGCGCGAGCGTGAAGCGGACACGCGCCTGCTGGTCGCTCTGGGCGCTGCTGGTCACCGCGGTGAGGGGGATGCCGCCGTCGTCGGTCACCGTGAACGTCACCGACACCGCGCCCTTCGGATCGGACGCGACCGCCGCGTCGACGATGTCGCTCATCAGGCCCGGACCCGCGACCTGTGTCGGCGGCGGGCTCGGCACCGCGGTCGGCGTGCGCGTCGGCGACGCCGTGGAGCCGCCGCCCCCGCACCCCGCGGCGAGCAGCGCCGTCAGCAGCAGCGACGCCGGCAACAGCGACGCGCGCAGGTTACGCCATTCAACGAGGGTGCTGCTCCGTTCCGATCCGATCATCGTCAGCCGCAGTCCTCCGTTGTCGCTGCCAGACACCGCTGGCGTACAGCGGCGGACCACTGAGCGTCAAGGGGCGGAGTTGCCTGGAATACCTCCCGGACGCCAAGCTAGTCGGTCTTTGCAAACGTTGCCCGCAGGCCTGTTCATCGCTCGCCGATGCAGCTACTAGAAGGCCACCGAGGTGGTCTGATGGCGAAGAGAAACCTTGCGGCATCACTGCTGGCGCTGGTGCTGCTGCTGCCGGCAGCGCCGGGGCGCGCGGAATCGAACGAGGAGCTGCAGCGGGACGCGTCGGCGGCCCTGAAGAGTCTCTGCGCCCAGAACCCCGCTGCGGCCGCGCTGCGCAAGAAGGCAAAGGGCGTGCTGGTGTTCCCGCACATCGTGAAGGCCGGATTTCTGATCGGCGGCCAGATCGGCGACGGCGTCCTCTTCAAGGGCGGCCGCGCCGCCGGCACCTACAACACCGTCGCCGGGTCCTACGGCCTGCAGGCAGGTGGACAGGTGTTCGGCTACGCCATGTTCTTCATGAACAACGACGCGCTCAACTACCTCAACACGAGCAACGGCTGGGAGGTCGGCGTCGGGCCGAGCGTGGTCGTGGTCGACAGCGGCATGGGCAAATCGATCACCAGCACCACCCTGACCAACGATGTCTACGCCTTCATCTTCAACCAAAAGGGACTGATGGGCGGCCTGGGCATTCAGGGATCGAAGATCACCAAGATCGACTGATCGGCCGCCCGCGCGACGCCGATCGACTGACGAAGGAGCATCCGATGATGCGCTCCCGCACCCTCTCCTGCTGCGCGGTCCTGCTCGCCTGTCTGGCTGCAGACACCGGGTCGGCGCCGCCGGCGCGCGCCGCCGACACCAACCGCATCGGCAACGAGGCCGATCCCGAGCTGCTGCTCAAGACCGTGCGCGCCAACCGGCGGGCGCTGGTCGGCGTCAACCTGATGCTGACCGCCGAGCAGGCGGCGACGTTCTGGCCGCTCTACGACAAGTACCAGGCGGAGGTCAGCGCCGCCGGCGATCGCATGCTGGCGATCATCGACGACTACGTCCAGCACTACGCCGAGCTGTCGAACGAGAAGGCGCTGCAGCTGATGACCGACTACCTCGCCGCCGAGGCCGAGCGGTTGAAGGTGCGGCAGACGTACCTGCCGGAGTTCGCCAAGATCCTGCCGGGACGGACGGTCGCGCGGTTCTACCAGCTCGACAACAAGATGGACGCGGTGATCCGGTACGATCTGGCGGCGACGATTCCGGTCATCGACGAGAGTCCTCCGCACTAGCCGTACTGGGACGACCCGCGCGGGTCGGCGCGTGCTGCTCGGCTTCGGCTCCGGTCGTCGGCGCTGCTTCAGGGAGGCAGCGGTCATGCGGGCGCTCGGCGTATGGCACATCGACGATGATGTGACACTCGCCGGCGACCATCCACGCTCGAGTGGTGATCTCAGTCACCGCGCCCTCGCGCACCCGCAGCGTCGCTCGACCCGCCGCGCGGGCCATCTCCATGGTGAGCGCCCCTTCGCGCCGCAATCTCGAATCGAGATCCTCCGGCAGCTCGCGGTCGAGGAAGGTCACCCGCGCCCGTTCGGTTTTCAGCAGCTGCACGATCACCGTCGCGATGGACAACTCGCCGAGTTGACGCCCCCAGCGGTCGATGCCGGCCACGGTCTGCAAATCCTCGTTGAGCGGCCTCAACCACGGATATCGACACCTCGCTCCAGAACCAGACCGGGTTCTCGGCGACACTTCCGCAATCGCATTCCGCCCCGTCGGCAACGAACACGCCGCAGCGGCGATCGTGCATGCCCCTGATGAGAGGATCGTCTCCTGATTGCGGCATCATCGTGGCTCCTGTTCAGTCACGTGCAGCGCAGCGGAAGTGGCTCTCGCCACGCTGAGTGCCAGCTTCGCCTCGGCGGTGCAAGCGGCACGCGCGGCGCGCGCCGAACGCAGGATTCCCGAGATGGGACCGCACGCCTAGCGCATGTGGCGTAAGGCCATGCCGAGGCTCGGCCCGTTCCGTCGCGATATGCGCCGGCGGCAGAGCCACAGCGCCGCGGCCCCGCTCAGCGCGAGGCTCGTCCATGGCGAGGCCTTCCCGTCTCCGGTGCCGTTGTCGTCCTCGTCGGCGAAGACGTTCACCGTGACCGGGAGCACGCCTTCGCACCGATCCACCGCGTCACTCGCGAGTCCGACGTCGACCAGAGCGTGGTTGGTCTTCTTGAGCAGCGGCGTCTGCACCGAGCAGCTCACGGCCGGCGGAATCGTGTCCGGCAGCGCGCCGCATACTGGCCGCGGCGGGGTGCGCGGGCGTCCCCGCCCGTCCGCGCGCGGAGCCCGCGCCGCAAGATTCTCCAAGTTGCTGCCGCGCGCCCCGTGGTAGTATCGGCGCCCTGATGACGGCACGGGGATTCGCGCTTTTCGACACGCCCATCGGCGCGTGCGGCATCGCCTGGGGCGGCGATGCCGTGGCCGGCGTGCAACTGCCGGAGTCGCGCGAGAGCGCCACCCGCGCGCGCCTGCAGAAGCGGTTCCCCGCCGCCGCCGAGTCCGCGCCCCCTGCCCCGGTGCGGCGCGCCATCGAGGCCATCCGCACGTTGCTGCGCGGCGATCCGACCGATCTGTCCGCCATCGCTCTCGACATGGACGGCGTGCCGTCGTTCCACCGCCGCGTCTACGACGCCGCGCGTGCGATCCCACCCGGCGCGACGCTCTCGTACGGCGAGATCGCGACTCGCCTCGGCGCCCCGGGCTCCGCCCGCGCCGTCGGCCAGGCGCTCGGGCGCAATCCGTTCGCGATCATCGTGCCCTGCCATCGCGTGCTCGCCGCCAACGGCAAGCTGGGCGGCTTCTCCGCCAACGGCGGCGCCTCGACCAAGCTGCGCATGCTGTCGATCGAGGGCGCGCGCGCCGCGAGCCAGCGGCCGCTCTTCGATGGCGACGGCACGCTCGGCTACGACCGGCGCGCCGCCGTCGCCCACCTGCGCGCCGCCGATCCGGCGCTGGCGCGCGTCATCGACGCCGCCGGCCCCTGCACCATCGAGCTCAAGCGCACGCCCAGTATCTTCGCGGCGCTCGCCGAGGCGATCGTCTACCAACAACTCAACGGCAAGGCCGCCGCGACGATCTACGGCCGCGTCTGCGCCCTCTTCCCGCGCGCCCAGGAGGGACCCACCGCCGCGCACATCACGCGCGCCACCGACGAGAAGCTGCGCGGCGCCGGCCTCTCCCGCCCCAAGCTGCTGGCGCTGCGCGATCTCGCTCGCCACGAGCTCGCCGGCGCGATCCCCACGCTCGCCGAAGCGCGCGGCATGGACGACGCCCAGCTCATCGAGCGCCTGACGGCGGTGCGCGGCATCGGCCGCTGGACGGTGGAGATGCTCCTGATGTTCCGCCTCGGCCGCCCCGACGTGCTGCCCGTCGACGACTACGGCGTCCGCAAGGGCTTCCAGGTGGCGCTTCGCAAACGCGAGTTGCCCGATCGCGCCGACCTCGAGCGCCGCGGCGCGCGCTGGCAACCCTATCGAACGGTGGCGAGCTGGTACCTGTGGCGAGCCGTGGAGCTCCACACCGCCCAGAAAGCCGCCAAGGCCGCCAAGAGCGCCAAGAAGCCCTGAGATGCTCGGCGACCCTGGCGATGCTGGCGGACTTTTTTGCCTGCCGTTGCCGATGCTCGGCGCGCCCGCTAGCGTTCGCCCAGATGACGGCAACGACGGTCTTTCAACGCGGACCGATCGCAGTGGTGGACTACCGCTGCACCGCGGCGCCCGGCGACGAGCCGTTCGTCGAGCGGCACGGCGGCTACTCGCTGTCCTACGTGCGCCGCGGCAGCTTCGGCTACTGCACCCGCGGCGCCACGTACGAGCTCGTCACGGGCTCGATCCTCGTCGGCTTTCCTGACGACGAGTACGTCTGCACCCACGACCACGCGGTCGGCGACGAGTGTCTGTCGTTCGCGCTCGCGCCGGAGCTGGTCGAGGCGATCGGCGACCGCCGCGACGTGTGGCGCGCCGGCGGCCTGCCGCCGCTGGCCGAGCTGCTGGTGCTGGGCGAGCTCGCCCAGGCCGCCGCCGAGGGTCGCAGCGACGTGAGCGTCGACGAGGCCGGCATGGCGCTCGCCGCGCGCTTCGTCGCGCTGGTCGCCGACCGCGCGCCGGCCCCGCCGGCCGCGCCGGCGCGCGATCGCCGCCGCGCCGTCGAGGCGGCGCTGTGGCTGGACGCGCACGCGCACGAGCCGCTCGCGCTCGACGATGCGGCGCGTGAAGCCGGCCTGAGCCCGTTCCACTTCCTCCGCCTGTTCTCGGCCGCGCTCGGCGTCACGCCGCATCAGTATCTCGTGCGCGCCCGCCTGCGCCGCGCCGCGCGACTGCTCGCCGACGACGAGCGCTCGATCACCACCATCGCCTACGACGTCGGCTTCGGCGACCTCTCCAACTTCGTCCGCACGTTTCATCGCGCCGCCGGCGTCTCGCCGCGCCGCTTCCGTCAGGCCGCGCGCGGCGAGCGCACGATATCCCACGAACGCCTCGCAGCACCGATCGTAACATGAGCCAGATCGACGGCCGGACCGTCGCCCTGGTGGATCCGTTCAACCGTCAGTGGGCGCGGTCGCACGACCGCAAGGAGTAACGGCATGCAGATCTCCGACACCATCACCCATTTCTCGGTCATGCTCGCCAACCTCGATCATTGGCTCCAGACCGCCACCGCCAACGCCGGGCAGAGAGGCTTCGAGGTCGACGTGCTCGTGCCGGCGCGCCTCGCGCCCGATCAGTTCACGCTGGCGCAGCAGGTGCAGTCGGCCTGCGACCAGGCCAAGTACGCGGCCGCCTATCTCTCCGGACAGAAGCCGCCCTCGCACCCCGACACGGAAAAGACGATCGCCGAGCTGCGCAACCGCATCCAGACCTGCCGCGAGTACCTGGGCACCTTCAAGCCCGGCGCCTTCGAGGGCGGCGAGCAGCGCGATGTGTCCCCGGCCTGGATGCAGGGCCACTCGGTCAAGGGCGAACGCTACCTGATCCGCATCGGCATACCGAACTTCTACTTCCACGTCACCACCGCCTACGCGATCCTGCGCCACAACGGCGTCCCGCTCGGCAAGCAGGACTTCGTCGGCGTGAAGAGCTTCACCGATACGAGCGACTGGTAGACTGACTGTTCGATAGGGGAGCGAGAGAAGGCAAAGGCAAAAGTTCAGAGGGCATCCGGCGGTCGGCTGGGATGGATCGGCCCCTTTGCCTTTTGATTTTTGCCTTTTGCCTTTTGCCTTCTTCTCCTTCCAAGGGGGCGAGCGTGCCATACAAAGTCATTCAATGGGGCACCGGCAACGTCGGGCTCTTCGCCCTGCGCTGCATCATCGAGCACCCGGAGACGGAGCTCGCGGGCGTCTGGGTGCACAGCGCCGACAAGGCCGGCCGCGACGCCGGCGAGCTGTGCGGCACGACGCCGACCGGCGTGCGCGCCAGCAACGACGTCGACGCGATCCTCGCGCTCGACGCCGACTGCGTCTGCTACACCGCCACCGCCGACCTGCGCCCGTTCGAGGCGATCCAGGACGTCTGCCGCATCCTCGCCGCCGGCAAGAACGTCGTGTCGAGCTCGATCGTCCCGCTCGTGCACCCCAAGTCGTTCATGCCCAACCTGCGCGACCAGCTCGCCGAGGCCTGCCGCGCCGGCGGCACGTCGTTCTTCACCTCGGGCATCGACCCCGGCTTCGCCAACGACCTGCTGCCGCTGACGCTCAGCGGCCTGTGCAGCACGTGGAGCGAGATGCGCGTGCTCGAGATCATCAACTACGCGACCTACAACCAGCCGCAGGTGTTGTTCGACACGATGGGCTTCGGCAAGCCGCTCGACGACACGCCGCTGCTGCTGACGCCGGGTACATTGGAATTCGCGTGGGGCGGCACCGTGCGCATCCTCGCCGACGGCCTCGGCGTTCAGATCGACACGATCCGCTCGACCTACGAGAAGCGTCCGGCGACGAAGCCGATCCGCATCGGCGCGCACACCGTCGAGCCCGGAACGATGGCGGCGATGCGCTTCGAGGTGCAGGGCATGGTGGGCAACCACGCCGGCGATCGTCGTCGAGCACGTCACGCGGCTCGACGACGCCCTCGCGCCCGAGTGGCCGACCGGCAACGGCAGCTATCGGGTGGTGATCAGCGGGTTCCCGAAGATGCGCTGCGAGTTCGAGTTCGAGGACGAGCACGGCGACCACGCCGTCGGCGGCGTCGTCCTCACCGCGACGCGCATCGTCAACGCGATCCCCTCGGTCTGCGACGCGCCGCCGGGCCTGCTGTCCGCCCTCGACCTGCCGCTGATCACCGGCCGCGGCATGTACCGGCCACCGGCGGCGTAGGGAGCACGAGGTCCTGGCACTGGGCACGGCGGCGCGGAAAGCGTTTCACCACCCCCGCCGGGGTGGTAGGAGTCGGGCATGTTCACCCGGCTGCTGCTTCGCGATCTGATCATCGCATCCGTCGTCGTCGCCGCCTGGCTGCTCGCCGCGCCGCTGTCGGCGGGCAACGGGCCCGTGGCCGACCTGACGGGCGCCCTGCTCGGCGTCGGCGCCTTCGTCGTCGGCCATCTCGCGCACGAATGGGGTCACCTGGTCGGCGCCTTCCTGACCGCTGGGCGCGTCGGCGCGCCGCAGCGCCTCACCTCGCCGTTCCTCTTCAGCTTCGACAGTAAGCACAACTCGCAACGCCAGTTCCTGCTCATGAGCCTGGCCGGCTTCGCGGTGACCGGCATCTCACTGTTCGTCGTGTACGGCCTGTTGCCGGGCGATCTGCTCGCGACCCGCGTCGCACGCGGCATGATCGTGTTCGGCGCGTCGCTGACGCTGTTCCTCGAAGTGCCGCTGCTCATCATCTCGCTGATCCGCGGATCGATACTCGCAAACGTCGAGGTGTTCCCGGTCGCGACTCAGGACGCCGACCCCGCGCACGCGCACAACGCCGCGGCATAGGGTCGGAGCGTCGGCCGTTGTAGCCGCGGCACCTGTGGCCGCCGGCGACGCGGAGCGTCGCCCGGGGGAGCGGTGGCACGGCCGCCACGCCACCCCCGGCCCGGCGGTGCTGTCGCACCGCCCGCGGCCACAGGTGCCGCGGCTACGGCTCGTCCGCGTGAATGATCGTGTGATCAGTCCGGCGGCGTGATCTCGACCGAGACGTGTTGCGCACCGGCCGACGTGCGCAACGTCAGCAACGCGGCGCCCGGCGCCGACGTGACGACAGCACCGTCCGCAACCACTGTGTACCCCGCGCCATAGTGGCGCGCGGGCACCGACACGACGGTCAGCACCTCGCTGGGATAGGCGACGCCGCCGGGGCCGAGCGTGTCGTAGGCGAAGTGGAAGTCGCGCGTCGTCGGATCGAAACTGATCTGCGTCGGGGTGCCGGCGGTCGCCACCGGATACGGGCGCACCAGCGCGGCCAGCGACGCGGGATCGGTCACGTTGTCTTCGGTCGCCGGCTCGTCCAGGTGGGTGATGATGTTCTCGTCGTACGACCAGAACATCCACGGCAGGAGTCCCGTCTCGAGCTCCGCCGTCAGGCGGTTGAGCAGCACGGGATCGGTCTTGGCGCCGAACTCGGTGCAGATCACCGGACGCTGATCGCGCTCCGCCGCGGCGACCGCCTTGGCGACGACGGCCTCCTCGCCGGCGATGTCGAGCGCGTACGAGTGGAACGACAGCGCCACGCGCGGATCCGGGCCCGGCAACGTCGTGTCCGCCATTCCGAAATTGAAGAGCACGAACGGCTCGACGAAGGTGAGCTGCCCGGGCGCCAGGCGGTGCCCCGACGTGGCGCCGCGATCGTAGAAAGGACCGAGCGACTGGGCTTCCTGGTCGGGGCAGCCGTTCGCCTCGAGCGCGCACGGCATCCAGTTCGCGCCCGGCCACGGCTCGTTCATCAGCTCGGTGCCCAGAACGCGCGGCTCGTCGGCGAAGCGCGACATGATCGCCTCGAGACCCTGCTGGTAGTACTCCTGCAGGGTGAAGCCGCCGCCCGGGTCCGGACCGTCGTGATTCGCCCAGAAGTTCTCGAAGGCGCGCTGCATGGCCGGATTCTGGATGTAGTAGAGGGGGAAAACGGCATCCGGCGGATTCGGCAGACCGTCGGTGATCGCCATCCAGTCCGGCAGGCCGTTGCCGTTGAACATCGGCGAGAAGCCGTCCTGATGGAAGTCGAGCAGCACGAAGATGCCGTGCGCGACGAACGTCGCCACGGTCTCGGCGAGATGCTCCACGTAGCGGATTCTGGACGATGCCCGGCGTCGGCATCAGGCCGCGGAAGTCGACGCCCAGCCGCAGCGCGTTGAAGCCCTCGGCGCGTAGAAACGCGGCGTCGTCCTCAGCGAAACCGAATGCGCTCGGATAGAACGGATCGCGCTTGGCGACCATGTTCACGCCGTGCAGAATGACGACGCGGCCGAGGTCGTCGACGAACCACCGTCCGGCGGCGGCGAGCGGCGGCAGCGGCGCCCGCGGCGCCGCTGCCTGGCGTGGCGGTAGGAGTCGCGGAAGCGCTCGCCGTCGGCACGGGAGGCGACTGGCGTCGCGGTCGGGATCGGCAATGAATCAACCACGATCTGACCATCGCCGCACGTCGTGGGCAGCGCGTTGCCGTCCGGGTCGCTCGCGCCCGCGCCCGAGCAACGCAACGGATAGACGCCGTCCGCAGCGGTCGAGGCGATGGTCGCCCGGCATGAGTAGAGGACCGCGCCGACCTGGATCGGATCGACATTGTCGAGCGCCAGGACGAAGGCGCGGATCCCCGTGCAGTCGGCGCCCGGCGTGCAACCCGGCGGCTGGAAGGAGAAGCTGGGCGCGTCCTTGTTGATGGCGTCGTTGACGACGCAATCTGGGCGCCCGCCCGCCGTCACGGCAAACCTCGCCTCGGAGAGAACCACAATGTCGTTCTGCGTCCCGGCGACGTCGCCGCCCTGGACCAGGCCGACCTGGACGAGCACCGACTCGCCCGGCTCGCCAACGTCGTGCCGATCGCCAGCGCCACGGCGGTGCCATTGGGTCGCAGTCGGGGTGGCGGTGGAGGTAGCGGGTGGAGTGGTCGGGGTGCCCGGCGGCGGTGCTCCGTCGGCGTGCCGTTGCGGCCCTTCGCATCGCTCCGTGGCGGTCGCCGGCGCTGCAACGGGGAGCGTCGGCGTCGCCATGGCGTAGGGGACGTCTGGGTCGGCGTCGGCCGCGCACCCCCGTCGTCGTCGCCGCACGCCGCGAGCAGGCAGAGCGCGAGCAAGAGCGCGACCGCGGAGTGCGGCATGAGCGCCGCTCGGCCGGGGCGGTGCGTGAGCGCCGCTGACGCGGCGCATCGATCCAGCGGCGCTCACGCGCCGCACTCCATGCGTCATCGTTTGACCAGTCGTTCGAGCCAGTTGCGAACTTCGCACATGCGGATGCGCGGATCGAGGACGTCGCCGTCGACTGCCAGGCGATACGCGAGGTCGCGCCGCGAGCGATCCACGTGCAACGCCTCCAGCTCGCGCAGGAACTGGGCGGCGTCGCTGGCGTCGGCGAAGAAGCCCTGCGAGATGAGCTGCGGCGCGCGCAGGATGCCGAGTCTGGCAACGTCGATGAGGTCGTACTCCGGGTGATACTGTACCGCCCAGAAGACGCCTCGCTCGTGCTCCACATGCACCGCCTGCACCGGCGAGAAGTCGTTGCCGGCCAGCACCGTGGTCGTCGGCGCCGATCTCGACGACGTGGTCCTCGTGGCTGGTGAACGCGTCGAAGGCGCGCGCCTTCCCCTCGTACATCGGATGCGCGGCGCCGGCGTCGGTGAGCGCGATCTTGCGCGCGACGCCGAACTCGCGGCCGCGCGGGTTGGCGGCGCAGCGCCCGCCGGCGGCGGTGACGGCGATGTGCACGGCCCAGCAGCTGCCGAAGCTCGGCACGCCGGCGGCGAAGGCGGCGCGCGCGAAGTCGAGTTGCTGGCGCACCGCCGGCGTGTCGCGATGAATGGTGAGATTCGATCCGGTCCAGGTGATCCCGTCGTAGCTGCGGACGTCCGCCGGCGGCGTGAACCCGTCGGCCTCGTGCGCGGCGACGTCGATCGTCGCGTCGGGCTCGAGCGCCTGCAGCATCCGGCGGTAGAGCTCGCCCGCCAGCGCCGCGCCGGCTCCCTGCAATGACTGCCGGCCGGCCGGGTCGTACGCGTCGAGGACCAGCAGGCGCAGGCTCATCGCGGGCGATCGCCGGCGATCGTGATGCGCTCCATGCGGCGATGCGCCGGGAAGAAGTCGTTGACCGGCCGGTGCAGGGTCGCGCGATTGTCCCAGAAGGCGATCGAGTCCGCGCGCCAGCGGAAGCGGCAGCTCAGCTCGGGCGTCTCCAGGTGCTCGAAGAGGAAGCGCAGGACGGCGTCGCTCTCCGCCTCCGCCAGCCCCTCGATGTGGGTCGTGAAGAGCCGGTTGACGAACAGGGCGCGCCGGCCGCTGCGCGGATGCGTGCGCACGAGCGGATGGCGCACCGGTGGATTGGCGCGCACCGTCTCGCCCAGGCGATCCCAGCCGCCGGGCTCGGCGAGGCTGTGGCGGAAGCCGTGCGCGAACGAGTGCAGCGCGGTGAGGCCGTCGAGGTAGTGTTGCATGCGATCCGAGAGCGCCTCCCAGGCGGCGAAGAGGCTGGCGAACATGGTGTCGCCGCCGCGCTCGGGGATGATGCGGCCGCGCAGGATCGAGCCGAGCGGCGGCTCCTCCAGAAACGTCATGTCGGTGTGCCAGGTGTCGATCTTCGTCGGGTTCTCGGCGGTGCTCTCGAGGACGTTGATCTCCGGAAAGCCCTCGACGGCCGGATAGGCCGGATGCGCCACCGGCGTGCCGAAGCGCTGCGCCAGCGCGCGGTGATGCGGGTGCTCGATCCGCTGCTCGCGGAAGAACAACACCTGGTGCTCGAGCAGGCCCGCCTCCAGCGCCGCGAACGCGGCGTCGTCGATCGGCTGGCGCAGGTCGATCCCCGTCACTTCGGCGCCCAACGCGCCGGCCAAGCGGTGGAAGGCCATCGATCCCATCGTAGCGGCTGTACCCCGCTGTCGTGAGTAGTGGCAAGACGGACGCCGCTGTGGTGAAACCCGCGCCATGGTGCGCACATGAACCGAGCCCGCCTCGATGCCTTCGCCTTGGTGCTCCTGTTGTCGGCGGCCCCGCCGGCGCTCGCCGCCGAGGCCGGACTGGTCGCCGGCGTCAACGGCGCGCCGACGGTGACGCGCGCCGGCACGACGCAGGCGCTGAAACGCGGCGACAGCATCGCGATCGGCGACCGCCTCACCACCGACGCGGCGGCGAAGATCAAGATCCTGCTCGCCGACGACTCGGTGCTGACCATCGGGCCGACGACCGAGGTGGTGATCGACGAGCTCGTGCTCGGCAACGAGAGCCGCACCGGCAAGCTGCGCGTCCTCGCCGGCCGCTTCAAGCTCGCCATCGCGGCGTGGTTCGCCGGGCCGAGCGACTACCAGATCGAGACGCCGACCGCCGTCGCCGGCGTGCGCGGCACCGTGCTGTGGGGCGACACCACGCTCGACGCCATCTGCGCGCTGCAGGGCACGGTCGAGGTGCGCGCGGTGAAAGGCGGCGCCAAGGCGACGCTCACCGTCGGCCAGTGCGTGACCAAGATGGCCGAGGGCGAGACGGCTCCGCTCCAGCCGAGCCACGAGGAGCTGCTGCGGTATCTGAAGGAAGTGTCGCTGGAGTAGCGGCGGGCTTGACGCCCGCCACCGCTAGCGCGCCGAACTCGCCCTATCGCTGCAAGTCGCGGGCATTCTGGGGGTGGCGGGCGTAAAGCGCCGCCGCTACATTCCCCGCCCCCGCCATGATCGCCGTCGCGGTCGCCGCGCGACGTCCCGTGATCCCGCGCCGCAACCACCTGTCCGCCGCTACTCGTTGCCGAGCAGGATGACGATGCAGGTGAGGTCGGCCGCGCGTGACGCGGCCGTCCTCGTTGCAGTCGGCGTCGCAGGCATCTGGGCGCGGCGGTCGAAGGCGGCGTGGGTGGCGGCGCGCGGATCGGACGGTGTTGAGGACGTCGTTGCAGTCGGCGTCGCCGGGCAGCACGCCCGGGCGTCTTGGTCGGCGTCGAGCGTCGGCGGCACCGTCGGCGTATCGGTGACGGTCGGCGTCGGCGTCTCCAGGAACGGATCGCGCGGGTCGCTGGGATCGCGAGCCGGCGTCGATCTCGTCGCGGTCGAAGACGCCGTCGTCGTCGCGATCGAGGCCGAGGCGCCGGCCCTCGCCGGGCGGCGCGCAGGTGTAGGTCACCTCCTGCCCGTCGACCGCCGGCGACGGCGCGCAGCGCCGCGTCGGTGAGCGCCGGCTCGGCGGCGCGATCGCTGCGGAAGTCGCCGCTGGCGGGATCGAGCAGGAAGCCGCGCGCCTCACCGTCGACCACCGCCCGCGCCACCAGATCGCACTCCTTGGTCCCGGGTGAGCCCGACGACGGGAAAGTCGGTGCGGGCGCGGGCGATGAGCAGGTCGATGCGCGGACCGACGACGGCGCCGTTGTCGGCGGTCAGCGTGATCTGCTGGCCGACGATCGGCGCGAAGGTCGTGTCGAAGGCGAGGACGAACTGCTCGAGGTCGGCGCGCTGGTCGTCGTCGAGGATGAAGACGCGGGCGCGCAGGAAGTCGAAGACCGTCGCCATGCTGCCGTCGTGGAGGAAGCCGAAGCCGCGGATCTGATCGCCCTGGTACTGGGCGTCCTCGGGCAGGACGTCGGAGAAGTGCGCGTTCGGCGTCCCGAACATGCCGACCTTCTGGTACGCGTTCTTCAGCTGCGGCACTTTGAACTGCTGCGGCTCGTCGTCGAAGGTCGACTGGCCGAGCGTGCCGAAGTTGCCCGTCGCTCGGGTCGAGCGTATGGCAGCCGCCGCAGTGCGCGGCCGTGTCGGTGATGGCGCGCCGATCGCGGAACAGCGCTGCGGCCGTCGCGCCTGCGCCGGCGGTGAGCTGATTGTCGAGGCGGCGGACGGGATTGGGCGGCGGCTGGATCTCGAGCGCGAAGTCGGTGAACGCCTCCATGTCCGCCGCCGACAGCTCGCCCTCGTCGCGTCCGAGCAGCGAGTCGAAGGCGACGTTGAACGCGTCGAAGGCCAGCGCGGTGTCGAAGCGCGCGGATCGCCGATGAACATGCGCGCCGGTGCGATCGCCGCGCCAGTGCATCGGTCCCTGATGCGCGAGGCCGCGCAGGGTCTGCGTCGTCATCGGCCCCTTCATCGGGTGGAACGGCGTGCGCGTTGCCGGTCGGCCCGAGCGGGTTGAAGTTCGGTCTTCACCGGCGTCGTCGGGGTTGCCGAGGTCCCAGGCGAGGCTGTCGAAGTCGCCGAACACGTGGCAGGTGGCGCACGACGCCTCGCCGTTGCTGGAGGTGAAGCGCGCGTCGTAGAGGAAGCGCCGGCCGTCGACGACCTTCGGGGGCTCGGGGTTGTACAGCGGCTGCTGCGCGATCTCCTGCCGCGTCGTGGTGTCGATCACCTTCACCGCGTCGTCGAAGCGGGTCAGCACGTAGAGGCGATGGTTCGCCTCGTCGAGCGCCAGCCCCGACGGGCCGCCGCCGCTGACCGCGATGTGGCTGGCCGGCGCCGGGCACGAAGGTGTCGTCCTCGATCGCGGCGCTGGCGAACACGCCGACGCTGCTGGAGCCGAACGCGGCGACGTAGAGCGTGCCGTCGCTCGCCAGCGCCATGTCGACCGGCGTCGCCAGGCTCGCCTCCTTCACCGCCGGCGGCATCGGCGTGGTGTGGTAGCCCTGCGGCAGCGCGCGGATGTGCTTGTTGAGATGGCGCGGCGGCACCGTGTCGCCGTCGATGACGGTGATCTGCCTCTCGTGCAGGTGGCCGCGCAGCGTGGTGCCGAGCGCGCCCGACCCCTCGAAGCGGACCTCGTTGCGCGCCTCGGTGTTGCTGACGTAGAGCGCGCCGTTGCTCGGGTTGACGAGCATGTTGAACAGCACGGTGCCGACGTGGGCGAAGGCCGCGGCCTCGTGCGGCGGGTCGGCCGAGCGCGTCGATGCGGAACACGTCGCGGTCGGGCAGATCGAAGCGCACGGCGTTGTTCCAGTTGCGGCCGAGCTCGTCCTCCCAGATGCCGCTGGTCGGGTTGCGGCGTGACGATCAGGCCGACCTCCGGCGCCGCGCTCGCCCTCGACGTTGGCGTTCGGCGCCGGCAGCCCACCCGGCACGCTGCGCGTTGGCCAGGCCGCCCGGCACCTGCACGCCGTCGACGTCGCACGCCGGCGCGGCGGCGCCGCCGTCGCACACCGCGCCCTCGGTCACGGTCGTCGTCTGGTTGCCGGACTGGAAGACCGCGGCGTAGACCGATGCGCCGTCGGGCGTCGCGGCGAGGGCGCGCGGCGTGTCGCCGAACAGCTCGACGATCGATCAGCGGGCGTGCCGCCCAGCGCGGTGCCGAGGTTGGCGGCGTCGAAGACGTAGACCAGCGCGCGCGGCGTGCCCGGCGTGGTGAGCGCGGGCGGAACCGACGCGGGCAGGTTCTGACCGAGCGCGCGCGGTGGTGATGAAGGCGCGCGTGAAGTGGCCGCCGCCGTCCTTCGGCCCGGCGAAGACGATGTCGCGCGGCTCGTCGCCGACCAGCAGCGTGCGCACGACGCGCGGCGGCGTGGCGCTCGAGGTCGACGATGCTGATGCTGTCGGACAGGTGGTTGACGACCCAGACCTCGGTGTCGGTGCGCGCCGCGACGGCCACCGGCTCGAGCCCGACCGGCACGGAGCTGACGAAGCGCGCGGTGCCGCCGTCGACGGCGAACACCTCCAGCCGCGCGTCCGGCGTGTTGAGCGCCAGCAGCGTGCCGCCCGTCGGGCGTGCAGCGCCAGCGGCCGCACCTGCCCGGTCTCGAAGGTGACGAAGGCGAGCGCCCGGTCCGTCGGGCCAGGCGATCGCGCACAACAGCACCGCCCCCGCCGCCCAACGTACGACGCCCGACACCCGCATAGCCTTCCTCGCTTACGCCCTGACCTTTGGAGTGTCCAGCCAGCATCGGCCATCACCACAGAGGCGACGGAGGAATACAGAGCGTGGCGCGCGAGGAGGGAACGGGGAGCGCCGGCGTTCGGTGGGACGACGGTCGCAGCGGGTACCGCGGACCGTGAAGCGTCACGAGCGCCACGGCGTGAGCCGTGGCGCTCGATGTTCGTTCAGCGACAGGCCGTTCCGAGGTTGCGCCAGTCGCCGTCATTGCACAGGTAAGTCGTCCCTTCCTTGCAGACGGTCGAGGCGCTCGCGACGGTCGTGCCCTCGAGCATGCAGGTGCGCGGCGGGCGCGGCGCGTCCGCCGCGATCGGCGCGCCCTCGCTGCAGGCGACCGCGAGATTCGTCCAGGTGCCGTCCGTACACTTGAACTGCATCCCGGATTGGCAGCTCGTCGATCCCGGCGAATACGTGCTGCCCTTGAAGTCGCAATTCGGCGGTGCGCCCTCTTCCGGCTTGCACTGCACGGACAGCGACTTCCACTCGCCGTCGTTGCATCGATACTGCGTGCCCGATTGGCAGACCGACGCTCCATGCGAGTAGGCGATGCCGTCGTACCGGCATCCGTCGTTGGCCGCCGCGATCGACGCGAGAAGAACCGGAGCGGCGCAGGCGATCAGTGTCGCTTTCAGATTCATTGATCTCTCCTTCCTCCGCCGGTCGACGGTGCCGGATCCATGCCAGAGACGAACGAAGTCCGCTTCCCGGTCGGGGGTGGCTCTTCCGGCAAGAGTTACCGGCGCGCGGGCTTTCAAAAGGGAAGAGTTACAGTTGGCTGGTCAGATACACACGACCAGGGACCCTGTGCTCTCCCCGGTACAGACATTGCTGCACCGGGCGAGCGGAGCGACGCAGACATGCCATCCACTGCCCGAACCAATCGAATACTCCTCGCGATTGCCGCACTCGGGCTGACACTGTGGGTCGGCGCGTGCGCGAAGCGCACGCCGACACTCCCGCCGCCCGAGGTCGCGTCCGTGCCCACTGCGGCGCCGCCACGCACGCAAGCCTTCGAAGCGACGGCCTATACAATTGAAGGGACCACCGCGTCGGGCAAGCAGACGCGCCACGGCATCGTCGCCGCCGATCCGAAGATCCTGCCCCTCGGCTCACGCATCCGCGTGAGCGACGCCGGCTCGTACTCCGGCGACTACGAGGTCGCCGACACAGGGCCAGCGATCAACGGGCACGAGATCGACATCTACATCGAGAACGGCGCCGAGGCGAAGCGCTTTGGCCGCCGAAAGGTGCAGGTCGAGGTGCTGCAGCTGGGGCAGAAGTGAGTCGGGTCTTGGGTCACCAACCTGATTCGACGATCACCGATTGGAGGGCCGCGCTCCCGCGCGGCCGTTTCCCTGAGGGTCTGTAGTCATCCCCACTCAGCTGCGCGGCCGCGCCGGAGCGCGGCCCTCCAATCGGTGACGTGCAACCGTCGGCCCGACTACCCCCGCTTCGCTTCCAGCTCCGCCCATCGCGCGTACAGCCGATCCACTTCCCTCTGCGCGTCGTGCACGCCCTGCCAACGCGCGGCGAGCTCGTCGGCGCGGGTCGCGACGGCCGGGTCGTGGGCGGCGGCCTGGCAGGCGGTGACGCGCTGCCTCGGCCGCCAGGATGGCGATCTCCATCCCCTCCCACTCGCGCTGTTCGGCCCAGCTCAGGCGCTTCGCCGGTGACGGTTTCGGCGCGGCCGCGGGTCGAAGCGCGCGGCGGCGGCGCCAGGCGCTCGCGCCGCGCCTCCTCCCACTGTGCAGCGTCGGCGTAGGCGGTGGCGCCGCCGCGGCCGTCGAGGGCGAGCACCGTGGTGGTGACCCGCTCGAAGAGAAAGCGGTCGTGCGTCACCAGCACCACCGCGCCGGGGAACTCCAGCAGGCTCTCCTCCAGCACCTCGAGGGTCGGGATGTCGAGGTCGTTGGTCGGCTCGTCGAGCACCAGCAGATCGGCCGGCTGGAGCATGAGCGTCGCGAGGAGGACGCGCGCCTGCTCGCCGCCCGAGAGCTGGCCGACCGGCATGACGAGCTGCTCGGAGCGAAACAGGAAGCGGCGCGCCCAGCCGGCGACGTGGATCGGAGCGGCCGTCGAGCACGACCTGATCGCCCTGCGGCGCCAGCGCGCGGCGCAGGGTCAACGCCGGGTCGAGCTGCGTGCGATGCTGATCGAGCAGCGCGACGCGCAGCCCGTCGGCGCGCTCGACGCGGCCCGCGTCGGGCTCCAGCTCGCCGGCGAGCAGGCGGATCAGCGTCGACTTGCCGCTGCCGTTCGGGCCGAGCAGGCCGAGGCGCGTCCCCGGCCCGAGGACGAGGCTGACGTCGTCGAGCACGCGCCGCTCGCCGAACTGCTTCGCGACGTGCTCGGCGACCACCAGCCGCTTCGTCCGCCGCTCGGTGGCGGTGAAGTCGATGCCGGCGACGCGCGCGATCCTGCCGGCGGGTCACGTCGGCCAGCTCGTCGGTCAGGCGGGCCGCCTCGTCGATGCGGGCCTGCGCCTTGGTGGTGCGCGCCTTCGGGCCGTGGCGCAGCCAGTCGAGCTCGCGGCGGACGCGGTTGCCGAGCGTCTCCTGCCACTGCGCCTGCTCGTTCAGCGCCGCGTCCTTGCGCTCGAGGAACTCGCTGTAGCGACCGCGGGTCTCGAAGAAGCCGCCGGCGTGCACCGGGTCGAGGTCGAGCATCCGCCGCGCGACGTGCTCGAGGAACCAGCGGTCGTGGCTGACGACCACGAACGCCGCCGGCTCGGACTGCGAGCAGCTGCTCGAGCCAGAGGATGCCGTCGAGATCGAGGTGGTTGGTCGGCTCGTCCATCAGCATCAGTTCCGGCGCGCCGCACCAGGGCCTCCGCGATCGCCAGCCGCTTGCGCCAGCCGCCGGAGAGCGTCGCGGCGGGCGCCGCCGGGTCGGTGAACCCGCACCGGCTGAGGGTCGTCTGGACGCGCGTCGCGCGCGCCGTCTCGTCGAGCGCGGCGTCGTCGAGCGCGGCCTCGAGCACCGCCGCGACGGTCCGGGCGCCGGTCGGCGCCGGATGCTGCGGGACGTAGGCGAGCCGCGTCAGGCGGCGCAGCGACACCGTTCCGGCGTCGGGGGTCTCGAGGCCGGCGAGGACCCGCAACAGCGTGGACTTGCCGCTGCCGTTGGGCCCCACCAGGCCGATGCGATCGCCCTCGTGCATCCCGAACGAGAGCTCGGCGAACAGCGGCGCGGTGCCGAACGCCTTGGTGATCGCCTGACAACCGAGCAACAGCGCCATCTCGGCGCTCTAGCCTGCGGCGTCCGCCGGGTCCATGCGGGTGGGCGGCGGCGGCGTCCTTGGCGTCGAGCGGTCGCCGCGATCCGCGGTCGTCTGTTGGACGGACGACAACCGCCAAGGTCGCCAAGGAGTCGCCAAGACGCCATCAGGCGTCGGAACTCGACGGCGCCGCGACCGGTTCCAAGTGAACGACGGCGTCAGATCTTCTTGGCGTGATCTTGGCGTCCTTGGCGGTTCGTGCGGTAGCCGCGACCAGCGGTTGTCTGTTGTGTACGAGCGAACACCGCCAAGGTCGCCAAGGAGTCGCCAAGACACCATCGGGCGTCGGAACTCGACGGCGCCGCGACCGGTTCCGAGTGAACGAAGGCGTCAGATCTTCTTGGCGTGATCTTGGCGTCCTTGGCGGTTCGTGCGGTTGCCGCGACCCGCGGTCGTCTGTTGTGGACGAGCGAACGCCGCCAAGGTCGCCAAGGCGTCGCCAAGACGCCGTCGGGCGTCGGAACTCGACGGCGCCGCGACCGGTTCCAAGTGAACGACGGCGTCAGATCTTCTTGGCGTGATCTTGGCGTCCTTGGCGGTTCAATCGTTACGGGCCACAGAGGCGCCCGTTGACACGCCACGCCAAACGCGGACAGCGTGCGGGCGATGGGGGCAACGCGCGCGGGCGATGATCAGGTCGCCAGGTGTCTCGCGCTGCTCGAGCAGCGCGCGCCGCGGCCGCTGACGCATCGCCGACATGGCGCGGATGCTCGAGCTCGAGCACTACGATCGCAAGACGATCCGCGCCGCGCTCGAGGCGCGCCGTCGCGGCGCGGCGGCTGCGCCGCATCGGCAAGACGCGCTACCAGTGGCTGCGCGAGCCCGAGCGCGGCGCACGGCGAGCGCGCGTCGGGCGAGCGCCCGCGACGCGCCGGCGGCGGCCGGCGCGGCGCGGGCGAGCTCGAGGGACGCTACGTCGCGGGTGCGCGCCGGCTACGGCTTCGTCGAGGTGCTGCGGCGCGGCGCGGCGCAGCGCTTCGCGCGCGACATCCTCATCCCGTCGGGCATGGAGGGCGCGGCGCTGCACGGCGATCGCGTGCGGGTCGAGATCGCGCGCCGCGATCGCCGCGCCGCAGCGCGCCATCGGCCGCGTCGTCGCCGTCGTCGAGCCGCGCCGCACGAGCGATCATCGGCACGCTCGAGCGCCGCCGGCAGCGCTGGGTGGCTGATTCCGCTCGACGAGCGGCTGCCGATCGTCGAGTTGACCGGCGCCGTCGCAGCCGCAGCCGCGAGGAGGCCGGCCTGGTCGCCCGCGTGCGCCTCGCCGCCGCCGGCGTCCGGCACCGGCGGCGTGCGCGGCGTGCTCGAGCAGGTGCTCGGAGCGGCCGACGATCCCGAGGTGCAGTTCCTCGCCATCGCCTTCGAGCACGGGCTGCGCATCGAGTTCCCGCCGGAGGTGCCGGCGGAGGCCGAGCGCGCTGCCCGCCGACCCGCGCGCCGAGGATCTGTCGACCGCGCGCGACGATCTGCGCGAGCTGCCGTTCGTCACCATCGACGGCGAGACGGCGCGCGACTTCGACGACGCGGTCTGCCTCGAGGCGCGGCCGGACGGCGGCAGCGCGCTGTGGGTGGCGATCGCCGACGTCGCCCACTACGTGCGGCCCGGCTCGCCCCTCGACGCGCGAGGCGGCGGAACGCGGCACCAGCGTCTACTTTCCCGACCGCGCCATCCCGATGCTGCCGCCGCAGCTGTCGACCGAGCTCTGCTCGCTCAACCCGAGCGCGAGCGCCTCGTGCTGGTCGCGGAGATGCACCTCGACGCGCAGGGCCGGCGGCGCGGCCTGCGCTGCTACCGCGCCGTCATCCGCAGCCGCGCCCGCCTCACCTACACGCAGGTGGCGGCGGTGCTGTCGGACGGCCGAGACGGCCGAGATCGCGCGCCTGGCGCGCACGAGCTCGCGCCGCTGCTGCCGCAGCTGCGCAGCATGCGCGCGCTGATGCAGGCGCTGCACGAACGCACGCCTGCGCGCCGGCTCGCTCGACCTCGACCTGCCGGAGGCGCTGGTCGATCTCTCCGAGGAGGGGCGCAGCATCGGCGTGCGCGTCGCGGCGCGCAACGACGCGCACCGCCTGATCGAGGAGTTCATGCTGGAGGCCAACCGCGCCGTCGCCGCCTGGCTGCGCGACGCGGGCTGCCCTTCCCCTACCGCGTCCACGAGCCGCCGGCGCCCGACGACGTCGACGAGCTCAACCAGCTGCTCGGCGCCTTCGGCCTGCACGTCGCAGTACGACGGCGTGGTGCGAGCCGCGCGACGTGCAGCGCCTGCTCGATCAGCTCGAGGGCCACCGCGCTCGGCCGCGTGCTGTCGCGCCAGGTGCTGCGCGCCCTGCGCCAGGCGCGCTACAGCACCGTCAACGCCGGCCACTTCGGCCTCGCCTTTCCGGTCTACTGCCACTTCACCTCGCCGATCCGCCGCTACCCCGACCTGCTCGTGCACCGCCAGATCGGGCGCCTCCTCGACGGCGAGGCCGACAGCGCGCGCGCCGCGGCGGCGGCGATCGAGGCCGCCAGCGCGCACAGCTCGCAGGCCGAGCGCGAGGCGATGGAAGCCGAGCGCGCCATGCTCGACCTGAAGCAAGGCGGAGTTCATGCTCGGCCACCTGCTCGAGCCCGAGCCCGCCACCGTCGTCTCGGTGATCGGCGCCGGCATGTTCGTCGAGCTCGACGCCTATCCGATCGAAGGCCTGGTGCGCGCCGACGACATCCCCGGCGACCGCTACTACTTCATCGAACCCGAGCGCGCGCTGAAGGGCATGCGCACGCGGCAGCGCTTCCGCCTCGGCGATCGCGTCGTGGTCGAGGCGACGAATGTGTCGCTGCAGCGCCGCCAGATCGACTTCGCGCTCGTCCGTCGCCTGACCGCGCCGGCAACGGAACGCGACCAGGCGCCGCGGAAGCCGCGGACACGCGCGACGAAGCCCCGCGCCGCGAAACGGCCCCATCGCCACGGTCGATCGTCGGCGCCGTAGCCGCGGCCCTTGTGGCCGTGCGGCCACGCGATGCGCGAACTTGGGGGTTCGGTACGCATCGCGTGCGTGACGCCGCCGCTTGCCTGGTGGCGCCACGTGGAGCCGCACGGCCACAACGACCGCGGTGAATGCCCGAGACCAACCGCGCCGAGCATCAGCGCCGGGGTGATGATCGCGAACATCGCCGAACGTTGAGGATGTTCGTGGAGCGCACCAGTCCGCCGTAGAACAGCGCCATCCCGGGCAGCGTCATCATCAACACCAGCGCCGAGCCGGTGAGGACTCAGGCGGTGTCGCGCTGTGCGGGTGCGGACGCACCCCCGTGGTGGTCGTGGACATGAAACTCCCTCCGGAAGGCAACGAGGCCATTGAGTGCGGCGGCGTGAAGCGGACCGCGGGCGGACGTCGGGGCGCGCGCCGTTCAACGAACGCCGCGGAGCCGTGACGCAACCACAATGGCGGGGGGAGGGGTTACGCGGGTGGGTCGTCCGGGTGCCGGTCGCGAACCACGTGCCGCGGCGGATGTCGGAGCTGCGCGATCTCGCGCCGCCGCCGGCGGCACTCCGTCGAACGTCCGGTGCCGCCGTCCGCGCTGCCGACGTCGACGGATCCCGCCGGCGCCCAGGCGCCGCCGTGCAGCAGTGTGCGCGCGTGGGCGCTGGTGTGTCGCGACAGACCGCCGAGGCACTGCCGATGGCCGTCCCCGCGCAGGGCGTCGTGATGTCGGCCTGAGAACGACATCGCGTGCGCGATCACCCCGGGCAGGCAGATCAGCACGCAGACGACACACAGAATGCGAATCGCGCTCTTCGGCAACAAAGATGGCATTGGACGATTTCCGCAGGCCCTCGGCACATGGGCGGACCCAGATTGCGCAGTCGTGGGAGCAACCGACGTGCCGGCGCAGCCGCCGATGCTGGCGGGTTTCCACAGCGCTCCCTGCCGGCTTCGCGCCCAGTAAGCGGGCACCCTGCTGCCAATCAAAGAGGCGGATCGAGGTCCGTCAGCCTTGCGTGCCCTCGCGCGCTGCGCCATCAGCGTGTTGCGTGAGCCAGGCATCTTCGAACAGACGGCGTGCGCGAACCGCGGGGGGTCTGGCGCTGGTCGCGGCATTGGTCGCCGGCGGCGGCTGCCAGTTCTCGGCGCTGCGCGAAAACCTGCGCACGCTCGACCAGGTCGGCTTTCTGCGAGGCGTCGTCAGTTCGCCCGCCGACGCGCCGGGACCGTTGATCGTCTTCGCGGTGCCAGCGAGCGTAACCGACGGGACGGCCGTGGACTGGGCCGTCCTGGCGCGGCCCGGCGCGTACTTCCTCGTCGTGCCCGTCGGCACGTACCGTATCGGCGCGTTCGAGGATCGCAACCATTCGCTCACCTATGATCCGGGCGAGCCCGGCGGATGGGTACAGGACGGCCGGCCCATCGCCACGCGGGCCGGCGAGACGACCGCCGGCCTCGATCTCGCGCTGAACGGCGGCGCGCCGACGCCGCCGCTCGCCGTCACGCTGCCGGTGCGCGGCGACTCCGACGTCACCGAGCTGCCCGCCAGCCGCGTCGGCGAGCTGACGACCCTCGACGATCCCCGTTTCTCCGACGAGAACGCGAGCATCGGCCTGTGGCGTCCGGTCGAATTCCTGGTCGACGTCGGCGCCGGCATCTACTTCCTTGAACCGTACGACCCGACGCGCACGCCGGTGCTCTTCGTGCACGGCGCGCTCGGCCATCCGGCCAACTTCCGGACGTTGATCGACCGTCTCGACAAGACCCGGTACCAGGCGTGGGTCGCGTACTATCCCACCGCGGTGCACCTCGACGTCACCGGCGCCGCGATGGGCCGTTGGTTGCAGGCGTTGGAGACGCAGTACCACTTCCCTCGACTCGGCGTCGTCGCCCACAGCATGGGCGGCCTGGTGGCGCGCGCCTATCTGAACGGCGATCGCAACGGTCTCGGCGGCGAGCTCGAGTCGCTGGCCTTCGTCTCGATCGCGACGCCGTGGCAGGGACACGCGATGGCGGCGCGCGGCGTCGCGAACGCGCCGGTGGTCGCGCCGTCGTGGTTCGACATGGCGCCGGGAAGCCCCTTCCTCAGCACCCTGCTCGCGACGCCGCCGCCACGCTACGCCACGTACGACCTCGATTTCGCCTACGGCGGGCGTCAGCGTCGCGGACCGGCGAACGACGGCGTCGTCACCCTCGCGAGTCAGCTCGACCTGCGCGCGCAGGAACAGGCGCGACGCGTGATGGGGTTCGATGCCGGCCACGGCGCCGTACTCGACGATCCCATGGTCGCCGACGCGGTGCACCAGAGCCTCGAGGGCGTCGCGCCGCCGGCGCCCTGACCGCCGCGGCGCTTGCGCGAAAGGCGTCGCTGCGCCATCTCCCGCTCGTGACGCCCGCCACCGCCGACGATCCCGCCCCGCGCGCACCGTCGGCCACGCGCCACGACCTCCAGCTCGGACGGCGCCTCTTCCATCTCGCCAACGGCGTCGCGATCGCCACCGCCTACGCGATCCTGTTCACGCACGAACAGGTCATCCACACGTTCGGCGCCATCGCCTGCCTCGTCTACATCGTCGACCGCTTCCGCATCGCCTATCCGGAGACGGTGGCGCGGCGCGTGCCGTGGGTGAACCGCCTGTTCGTGCGCGCCGAGGAACAGGTGCGCGAATCGGCGATGACGCCGTTCGCCATCGCCGTGCTGCTCACCGTCCTCGCGGTGCCCAAGCTCGCGGCGCTGATCGCGATCTACACCCTCGCCATCGGCGATCCGCTCGCCGCCGTGGTCGGCATCCGCTTCGGCCGCCACCGCATCGCCTACAACCGCAGCGTCGAGGGCACGCTCGCGTTCTTCGCGGCGACCGTGGCGATCACCGTCGCCGTCCTGCGCTGGGGCACGGAAGCCTCCCCGGGATCGCTGGCCGCGGTCGCCGCCGGTGTCGGCGCCGTCGCCATGACGCTGGAGCTCGTGCCGCTCAAGGTCGATGACAACCTCACCATCCCGATCGTCGTCGGCCTGGCCGCGTGGGCGATCGCCTGGGTGGCGGCCGTGCCGCTCGCGTAGCCGCGGCCCTTGTGGCCGCACGGCGGTGCGCCGCACCGCCCGGGGGCGCGGGGGGCGGCAATCGGTTCGCCACGCCCCACCCGTCCCGGCAACGCTCGCGCCCCGTAGCCGCGGCACCTGTGGCCGCCGGCGGTGCGCAGCTTCGCCCGGGGGCGCGGGGGACGGCAATCGATTCTCCACGCCCCACCCGTCCCGGCAACGCTCGCGCCCCGTAGCCGCGGCACCTGTGGCCGCCGGCGGTGCGCCGCACCGCCCGGGGGCGCGGGGGACGGCAATCGATTCGCCACGCCCCACCCGTCCCGGCAACGCTCGCGCCCCGTAGCCGCGGCACCTGTGGCCGCCGGCGGTGCGCCGCACCGCCCGGGGGCGCGGGGGACGGCAATCGATTCTCCGCGCCCCACCCCACCGGGCGACGCGCGCGCGTCGCCGGCGGGCACAGGTCCCGCGGCTACGGCTCGTCGAACGATCCAGCCGCGTGGGACCCGACGCGATCCGTAGCCGCGGCCCTTGTGGCCGCACGGCGGTGCGCCGCACCGCCCGGGGGCGCGGGGGGCGGCAATCGATTCGCCACGCCCCACCCGTCCCGGCAACGCTCGCGCCCCGTAGCCGCGGCACTTGTGGCCGCCGGCGGTGCGCCGCACCGCCCGGGGGCGCGGGGGACGGCAATCGATTCTCCACGCCCCACCCCACCGGGCGACGCGCGCGCGTCGCCGGCGGGCACAGGTCCCGCGGCTACGGCTCGTCGAACGATCCAGCCGCGCGGGCCCCGACGCGATCCGTACCCGCGGCCCTTGTGGCCGCACGGCGGTGCGCCGCACCGCCCGGGGGCGCGGGGGGCGGCAATCGATTCGCCACGCCCCACCCGTCCCGGCAACGCTCGCGCCCCGTAGCCGCGGCACCTGTGGCCGCCGGCGGTGCGCCGCACCGCCCGGGGGCGCGGGGGACGGCAATCGATTCTCCACGCCCCACCCCACCGGGCGACGCGCGCGCGTCGCCGGCGGGCACAGGTCCCGCGGCTACGGCTCGTCGAACGATCCAGCCGCGCGGGCCCCGACGCGATCCGTACCCGCGGCCCTTGTGGCCGCACGGCGGTGCGCCGCACCGCCCGGGGGGGGCGCGGGGGGCGGCAATCGGTTCGCCACGCCCCACCCGTCCCGGCAACGCTCGCGCCCCGTAGCCGCGGCACCTGTGGCCGCCGGCGGTGCGCCGCACCGCCCGGGGGCGCGGGGGACGGCAATCGATTCTCCGCGCCCCACCCCACCGGGCGACGCGCGCGCGTCGCCGGCGGGCACAGGTCCCGCGGCTACGGCTCGTCGAACGATCCAGCCGCGCGGGCCCCGACGCGATCCGTAGCCGCGGCCCTTGTGGCCGCACGGCGGTGCGCCGCACCGCCCGGGGGGCGCGGGGGGCGGCAATCGATTCGCCACGCCCCACCCGTCCCGGCAACGCTCGCGCCCCGTAGCCGCGGCACCTGTGGCCGCCGGCGGTGCGCCGCACCGCCCGGGGGCGCGGGGGACGGCAATCGATTCTCCGCGCCCCACCCCACCGGGCGACGCGCGCGCGTCGCCGGCGGGCACAGGTCCCGCGGCTACGGCTCGTCGCACGATCCGTAGCCGCGCGGGCCCGACGCGATCGGTCGCCGCGATCGCTCACCGCAAGGCGTTGGCGACGCCTCTCACGAGCTCGTCAATCGTCACCTTGCCGTTGGCGACGCGATCGAACGGCGTGCACTCGCTCACCGGCGCGCCGCCGAGGGCGATGTTGACGCCGCGGACCAGCTCGTCGATCGCGACGGTGCCGTCGCGGTTGCAGTCGCCGACGAGGACGGGACCGCGGAGCTCGCGCAGGTCGGCAACCTCGCTCTGCCGGCCGGTGAACAGGCGGTCGAACTCATCGGCGCTCACGACGATGGCGACGATGCGCGAGTGGTCCCCGGGGTGCGCGCGATGCGCATCGGCGGCGCTCTCGGTGGTGAAGCGCATGTTGGCGTTGTGCAGCTTCGCGGCCTTCGAGCCGCGCCGGCCGCGTACCGACAGGCGGAAGATCTGTATCGGACCGGCCAGGCCCTGCGGGGCGGCGGCCCGCGCGGCGCTCCGGCGCGGCGCGAACGCGCCGGCGGCGAGCGTTCCCGCGACGACAAGAAACCTGCGTCGGGTCAGCTCGAACCGCGGCACGTTGGCCTCAGCGCTGCAAAGGAGGCAGAGGGAGGAACCGCAACTCCCCGCCGGTTCGACCGTGGCGGTCGGCCCAGACTTTGCGATGCGACTTTCGAGGCGGAATCGACAGCACGGCCAGCTCTCCACCAACCGTCTTGCATTGGGTTGCCCGCTGCTTTGCGTCTGACCACTTCACTTTGGGGTTCCCGCCGCTTTCCCTGCGACCGAACTCGCACCCTTTCTGCAAATGCCGTCATTGGCGTAGACACACTCTCATTTGGACGCCACTGCTACGCGAAGCGTAGGCTCGCACGGGCGGGAGTGTCAATCGCTATCTCGAGGGCCGCGTCGCACGCAGGCGCGCGACGAAGATCGCGGCGAAGACGAGATCGGGCGAGCCGGCGATCGGCGCCAGGATCGGCAGGTCGCCCGCCAGCCAGTAGACGATCAGCAGCAACGCGAATGACATCTTGCCGGCGGCGGAGATCTCCAGAAACAGCCGCTCCTCGCGCATCGAATGCGCGAGACGCCAGTAGCAGACGCCGAAAAAGAGGATCCACAACGCCAGCAGCCAGGCGTAGAGCGGCGGCGCCTCCGGGATGCCGACCAGCCGTCGCACGAACGGAAACGGCGGCGACAGGAGGACGAACCCCACCACGTTCATCGCCGCGGTCGCCAGCAGCGCGCGTCGGAAGAAGCTGTCCGTCATCGGCCCGCGATCACGGCGCGACTGTGCAGCGCTCGGCGCCGCAACGCAATGCACCGCGACGCGGAACGCACGCTGTCCAAGGGTTGACGGGCCTCCGCGCTGACATGGTAAGTCGGCGCCTGTTTTCGTCTCTCTCAACGGAGGTCCGACCCGTGCCACCCCGCTCCGATCGCGCCCGCCTCGTGCGTGCGGCCTGCCTTTGCCTCCTCCTCGCCGCGGTGCTGCTTCCGCTTGCCGCCTGTCATTCGGCGCCCGAGCACGCCGCGCCGGAGGTCCGGCCGGTGCGCGTGCTCGCCGTCGAGCATCAGACCGGTGGAGAGACGCTCTCGCTCACCGGCACGGTGCAGGCAGAGACCGAGGTCGACCTCGCGTTCCGCATCGACGGCCGCATGCTCGAGCGGCGGGTGAACGTCGGCGACAGCGTTGCCGCCGGCCAGGTCGTCGCCATTCTCGATTCCGAGAACGAGGAGAGCGCACTTCGTGCCGCCCGAGCGAACCTGACGGCGGCGCGCGGGCAACTGGTCGAGGCGCGCGCCAACTACGAGCGCTTTCGCAGCCTGGTCAGCCAGGGCGTCGTGTCGCGGGCGGAGTTCGACACCCGCACCCAGGTGTTCCAGACCGCCCAGGCACAGGTCGATGCGGCGCAGGCGCAGGTCGCGATCGCGGAGAACCGCCTGCGCTACACGCAGTTGATCGCCGACGCGCCCGGTGCCGTCACCAAGCGCGGCGCCGAGCCCGGCGAGGTCGTGCCCGCCGGCCGCATGGTCATCCAGCTGGCGCGCGAGAACGGCCGCGACGCGGTGTTCAACGTCCCGGCGGCGATGATCGAGCGCGCCCCGGCGAATCCCGAGATCACCGTGTCGCTGACCATCGACCCGAGCGTCACCGCGGTCGGCCGGCTGCGCGAGGTCGCGCCACGCGCCGATCCCGCCACCGGCACCTTCCAGGTGCGCGTCGGCCTCACCGATCCGCCGGCGGCAATGCGCCTCGGCTCGACCGTCACCGGGCGCCTGCAGGTGGGCAGCGCCGAGGGCATCCCGATTCCGGCGCAGGCGCTGACCCGCGTCGACGGCCAGCCGGCGGTGTGGGTGGTCGATCCGACCACCGGCACGGTGTCGACACGGGCCGTCGAGGTGCTGCGCTTCGACCCGGCCGGCGTGCTGATCGGTGAGGGCCTGCAGCCCGGCGATCAGGTGGTGACCGCCGGCGTCCAGGCCCTGCATCCGGGCCAGAAAGTGCGTGTGCTCGGGGCGACGTCGTGATCGGCCCGAACCTCTCCGAGTGGGCGATCGGTCGCCGCTCGCTGATCGTCTACTTCATGATCGCCGCCGTCATCGCCGGTGGCGTGGCCTTCATGCGCCTCGGCCGCAACGAGGATCCGGCCTTCACCTTCCGCACGATGGTGGTCGGGGCCGGCTGGCCGGGCGCCAGCCTGGACCAGACGCTCTCGCAGGTCACCGAGCGGCTCGAACGCAAGCTGCAGGAGACGCACTGGCTGAAGAACCTGCGCAGCTTCACCAGCGCCGGCCAGACCACCATCTTCGTCGACCTCGACGGCGCCACGCCGCCCGACGAGATCCCCGACATCTGGTACCAGGTGCGCAAGAACATCGGCGACATCCGTCACACCCTGCCGAGCGGCGTCGTCGGGCCGTTCTTCAACGACGACTTCGGCGACACCTTCGGCATCATCTACGGCTTCACCAGCGACGGCTTCACCCAGCGCGAGCTGCGCGACACCGTCGAGGGCATCCGTTCACGCCTGCTGCAGGTGCCCGACGTCTCGAAGATCGAGGTGCTGGGCGCGCAGGACGAGCAGATCGTGGTCGAGTTCTCGACCGAGAAGCTCGCCGGCCTCGGCCTCGACTACGCCACGGTGGTGGCGACCCTGCAGGCGCAGAACGTGGTGCGCCCGGCCGGCGTGGTGAACAGCGGCGACGAGCGCGTCGCCCTGCGGGTCAGCGGCGCGTTCGACTCCGAGCGCGACATCGAGGCGGTGAACTTCCTCGCCAACGGCCGCCTGGTGCGGGTCGGCGACATCGCCACCGTGCACCGCACCCACGTCGATCCGCCGCAGCCGATGTTCCGCGTCAACGGCAAGCCCGCCATCGGCCTCGCCATCGCCATGCGCGAGTCGGGCGACATCCTCGCCCTCGGCAAGAACATCACACACGAGATGGCGGCGATCACCGCCGACCTCCCGATCGGCATCGAGCCGACCCTGGTGGCCGACCAGGCCGACACCGTCGACGTCGCCATCGGCGAGTTCACGACCTCGCTGTGGCAGGCCATCGTCATCATCCTCCTCTGCAGCTTCGTCAGCCTCGGCGTGCGGCCGGGCGCGGTGGTCGCCCTGGCGATCCCCATCACCCTCGCCATCGTCTTCGCCATCATGTCGCTGACCGGCATCGACCTGCAGCGCATCTCGCTCGGCGCCCTGATCATCGCCCTGGCGCTGTTGGTCGACGACGCCATGACCACCGTCGACGCGATGATCCGGCGCCTCGGCCTCGGCGACTCGATGGACACCGCCGCGACCTACGCCTACCGCACCCTGGCGGCGCCCATGCTCGCCGGCACGCTGGTCACCATCGCCGGCTTCGTCCCGATCGGCTTCGCCGCCAGCTCGGCGGGCGAGTACACCTTCTCGATCTTCGCCGTCGTCGGCATCGCGCTCATCGTCTCCTGGTTCGTCGCCGTCCTCTTCGCGCCGCTGCTCGGCAAGGCACTCCTCAAGGCGCCGACGCAGACGACCGCCGCCGACGAGGCACCGACCGGCCTGATGCGCGTCTACCGCGGCGTGCTCGTCGCCGCGATGCGCGGCAAGTGGGTGACGATCGCCGTCACGCTCGCGGTCTTCGCGCTCTCCATCTACGGCTATCGCTTCGTCGGGCAACAGTTCTTCCCGGCCTCCGACCGGCCCGAGCTGCTGGTCGACCTGACCCTGCCGCAATCGGCCTCGATCTTCGCCAGCGAGCGTACGGCGGAGCGGCTCGAGGCGGTGCTCGCCAAGGATCCCGACGTGGAGCGCTGGAGCACCTACATCGGCCGCGGCGCGATCCGCTTCTACCTGCCGCTGAACGCCCAGCTCGCCAACCCGTTCTTCTCGCAGGTGGTGATCGTCGCCACCGGCTTCGAGGCGCGCAAGCGACTCGAAACCAAACTGGAGACCCTCCTGGCGGAGGAGTTCCCCGAGGTCGTGGCGCGCGTCTCGCCGCTCGAGCTCGGTCCGCCGGTGGGCTGGCCGGTGCAGTACCGGGTGAGCGGGCCGGACAAGGATGCGGTGGCGCGCATCGCCCTCGAGGTCGCGCAGGTCGTCGGCGCGAACCCCGAGACCCGCCACATCAACTACGACTGGATCGAGCCGGCGCGTAAGCTGCGCGTGCGCGTCGACCAGGATCAGGCGCGCCGGGTCGGCCTGAGCTCGGCGACGCTCGGCTCCGTCCTCAACGCCGCGATGACGGGCTCGACCATCACCCAGGTCCGCGACGACATCTATCTCGTCGACGTCGTCGCCCGCGCCACCGGCGACCAGCGCGTCTCGCTCGACACCCTGCGCTCGCTGCAGGTGCCGGCGCCGGGCGGGCGCATCGTCCCGCTCAGTCAGATCGCCACCTTCGAGTACGAGCAGGAGTATCCGCAGATCTGGCGGCGCAACCGCGTGCCGACCCTGACCGTCTTCGCCGACGTCTCCCCGGGCGTCATGCCGGAGGGCGTCGTCGACGATCTGGACCCGGCGATCCAGAAGCTCAACGCGACGCTGCCCAGCCCGTACCACATCGCCACCGGCGGCCTCGCCGAGGAGAGCGCCGAATCGCGCGCCTCGGTGTTCGCGGTGGTGCCGCTGATGATCCTGCTGATGATGACCTTCCTGATGTTCATGCTGCAGAGCTTCCGGCGCCTGGCGATGGTGGTCGGGGTGCTGCCGCTGGGCCTGATCGGCGTCGTCGGCGCCCTGCTGCTCTCCGGCCGGCCGCTCGGCTTCGTCGCCATCCTCGGGACCCTGGCGCTGATCGGCATGATCGCGAAGAACGCGGTGATCCTCATCGTCCAGATCGAGACCGAGCGCGGCGAGGGCAAGCCGGTGTGGGACGCGGTGATCGACGCCAGCAGCTCGCGCTTCCGGCCGCTGATCCTGACCGCGCTGTCCACCGTCCTCGGCATGATTCCGATCGCGCCGACGGTGTTCTGGGGGCCGATGGCGTTCGCCATCATGGGCGGCCTGCTCGTCGCGACGATGCTGACCCTGATCCTCCTGCCCACCCTGTACGTGACGCTGATCACCGACGACGGGGCGGCGGCCACGGCGCCGGCCAAGTGACGTGACCGCCAAACCAGCAGCCGGCGACACCACGGCCCGCGAGCTGATCGAGGTCCACGTCGGCACGCTGCAGCAGCTCTTCAACTCCATGGACCCGTCGCCGTTCCGCGATCGCGACCTCGACCCGAAGGTCGACGCGTACATCGTCGAGTGGGCGCGCGAGGTGCCGCGCCAGCGCGCGCTCGGCCTCGTCGTCCACCTCGGCCGCGACACGGCGCGCGCCGAGGACGCGGTGCCGCTGCAGCGGGCCGTACAGGAGTATTTCCGCGAGCGGGCCGGCGCCGAGCGGCGATCGCTGCGCCGGCTGCTGCGCACCGGCCGCATCAGCCTCGTGATCGGCGTGCTCTTTCTCGGCGTCGCCATCGTGCTGGGCGACCTCGTCAACGGTCTCGTCGGCCGTTACGACTACGGCGAGATCATCGCCCACAGCCTGCTCATCGGCGGCTGGGTGGCGCTGTGGCGGCCGATCGAGATCTTTCTCTACGACTGGTGGCCGATTCGCGCCGAGGCGCAACTCTATGATCGCCTCGGCGCCATGGCGGTGCGCGTGGTCGACGCGACGGCGGCGGCGACGTGAGCCGCCGGCGCAGCGCGCTGGGGCGCGGCCTCGGGTTCCTCGCCCTGTGGGTCGTGCTGATCGGCACGGCGCCCGCCGACGTCGCCGTCGGCGTCGTCGCGGCGGCGGCGGCGACGTGGACGAGCCTGCGCCTGCTGCCGCCGAGCGGCGCGCGCGTCCGCATCGCACCGCTGGTCGCGCTGGTGCTGCGCTTCGCCTGGCTGTCCGTGCGCGCCGGCATCGACGTCGCGCGCCGCGCCCTCGATCCCCGCCTGCCGCTGCAGACGGGGTTCGTCGCGTATCGGGTCGGCTTCCCGCCCGGCCCGGCGCGCAACGTCTTCGCCGCGCTCACCAGCCTGCTGCCGGGGACCGTACCGGTCGGCGAGGAGGACGGCGCGATCGTCTACCACTGCCTCGACGTGGGCCAACCCGTCGCCGACGAGCTCGCGGCCGAAGAGACCGACCTGCGGCGCGTGCTGGGAGACCATCGGCCGTGAGCACCTTCCTGCTCGCCGCCGCCAGCGTCATCCTGGCGATGGTCGCGCTGGGGCTGATGCGCGTGCTGCGCGGACCCGGCGACGCCGACCGCATGATGGCGGCGCTGCTGCTCGGCACCGGCGGCATCGCCGCCCTGCTCCTGCAGGGCGTCGCCACCGGGATGCCCGGCGTCGTCGACGTCGCGCTCAGCCTGGCGCTGCTCGCCGCCTTCGTCTCCGTCGCCTTCGCCAAGGCCGGCGCGGGAGATCGCCCCACCGACGGCACCACCGCCGACGCGCCACCCGAATGACCATCCTCCTCGATCTCTTCACGATCCTCTGTGTCAGCGCCGGCGCCTTCTTCTTCCTCGCCGGCACGGCCGGCCTGCTGCGGTTCCCCGACACGCTGACGCGCCTGCACGCGCTCACCAAGGCCGACAACCTCGGGCTCGGCCTGGTGGTGCTCGGCCTGCTGCCGCGCACGGGCCTGATCGGCGGGCTCAAGCTGGTCGCCGTCTGGCTGCTGGTGCTGCTCGCCGGCTCGACGGGCTCGCAGCTCATCGCCCGCGTCGCCCGCCACCAGCGCCCGCGCTGATCCATGTCGCTGCTCTTCGACATCGTCCTGGCGCTCATGGTGCTGGCGCTGGCGCTGCGCACCGTCACCGCCCGCGAAGGGTTCGCCGCGGTCGTCGGCTTCGCCACCTACGGCCTGCTGATCGCGCTCGCGTGGGTGCGCCTGCACGCCGCCGACGTGGCGCTGACCGAGGTCGCGATCAGCGGCGGGCTCACCGGCATGCTGTTGATCGGCGCCGCGACGCGCCTGCGCGACACCGAGTCCCGCGCGGCGGCGGACCGACCGGGCGCCGGCGTGCGCCTGGCCGCCGCGCTGCTCTCCGCCGGCATCGCGGTCGGCCTGGGCGCCGCGGTGCTGTCGCTGCCCGATCCGGCGCCGACGCTGGCGGAGAGCGCCGTCGCCAACCTGAGCGCCACCGGCGTCGGCAATCCGGTGACCGCCGTGCTGATGGCCTACCGCGCCACCGACACGCTGCTCGAAACGGTCGTCGTGCTGCTCGCCCTTGTCGGCGTCTGGTCGCTGGCACCCGACCGCCTGTGGGGCGGCCGTCCCGGCGCGCGCCAGGACGCCGATCCCCATGGCCCGCTCGCGTTCCTCGCCCGCCTGCTGCCGCCGATCGGCATCGTCGTCGCCGTCTACCTGCTGTGGGCGGGCGCGTCCGATCCGGGCGGCGCGTTTCAGGGTGCAACCGTCCTCGCCGCCATGTGGCTGTTGGTGATCGCCGCCGGGCTGACGGACGCGCCGCCGACCGGCCGGGGCGCGCTGCGCCTCGTGCTCGTCGCCGGCCCGCTCGTCTTCCTCGCCGTCGGCGTCACCGGGATGTGGCTGGCCGGCGCCTTCCTCGCCTATCCGATCGCGTGGGCCAAGACGCTGATCGTCGTCATCGAGATCACCAAGATCGTCTCGGTGGCGGCGACGCTCGGTCTGCTGCTGCTCGGCGCGCCGCGGCGAATGGAGCAGCCGTGACCAACGCCGAGGTCCTGGGCCTCTGCGGCGCGGCGCTGGTCGGCATCGGCCTGTACGGCCTGATCGTCGACCCGCAGCCGCTGCGCAAGCTGCTCGGCTTCAACGTCCTCGGCGGCGGCATCTTCCTGCTCTTCGGCGCGGTGGCACGGCGCGGCGCGGCGGCCGGCTTCGGCGGCGACCCGGTGCCGCAGGCGCTGGTGATCACCGGCATGATCGTCGCCTTCGCGGCGACGGCGCTGGCGGTGGCGTTGCTGGTGCGCCTGCACGAGACCACCGGCGACGCCTCGCTGCGCGACGAGCCCCCGCCGCGGCCGGACAGCGACGCATGAACGCGGCGGTCCACGCCCTCGACGTCGCGACCCGCGGCGGCGGACTCCTCGTGCTCTCGATCATCGTGCCGGTCACCGGCATGCTGCTCGCGGTCGCCGCCGGTGGGCGCCACGTCGAGCGCATCGCCGTCGCGACGATCGCCGCCGGCACCGGCATCGCGGTCGCGATCGCCGCCGGGGTGATCGGCACTGGCGCGCCGCTCGTCTACCTGCTCGGCGGCTGGGCGCCGCCGCTCGGCGTGGCGCTCCGCGCCGACGGCCTGGCGGCGGCCATGATCGTCGCCATCGCGGTCGTCGTCTGCGGCACCGCCGCGTTCGCGCGCGGCGACTTCCACATCGCCGAAGGCGAGCCGGAGACGCGCCGGCCGTTCGCTTTCTGGACGCTGCTGCTGTCGATCTGGAGCGCGCTCAACACCGTCTTCATCACCGGCGACCTCTTCACCGGCTACGTCGCCCTCGAGCTGCTCACCTTCGGCGCCGTGCCCCTGGTGTGCCTCGACGGCCGCGCCGAAACGCTCGCCGCGGCGCTGCGCTATCTGCTCTTCGCGCTCGTCGGCTCGGTGTTCTACCTGGTCGGCGCGGCGCTGCTCTACGGCGCCTGCGGCACGCTCGACATCATCCTGCTGGCGGAACGCGTCACCCCCGGCCCGGCGATCTGGGCCGCCGCCGCGTTGATGACCGTCGGGCTCCTCGCCAAGACCGCGCTCTTCCCCCTGCATCTCTGGCTGCCGCCGGCCCACGCCGGCGCTCCGGCGGCGGCCAGCGCGGTGCTCTCGGCGCTGGTCGTCAAAGGATCGTTCTTCCTCGTCGTGCGCCTGTGGTTCGACGTCATGCCGGCGGTGCCGGGCGCGGCGGCGGCCCAGCTCCTCGCCGCGCTCGGCGCCGCCGCGATTCTCTTCGGCAGCGTCGTGGCGCTGCGTCAGGCGCGCCTCAAGCTGTTGATCGCCTTCTCGACCCTGGCGCAGATCGGCTATCTCTTCCTGATGTTCCCGCTCGCGTTCGGCGCGACGGGCCAGACCCTGATCGGCGGCGGCGCGCTCGCCGGCGGCATCGTCCAGGCGATCTCGCACGCCACCGCCAAGGCGGCGATGTTCATGGCCGCCGGCCTGATCTACCGCGCGCTCGGCCACGATCGCATCGCCGGCATCGCAGGCGTCGGGCGGCGGCTGCCGCTCACCGTTCTCGCCTTCGCGGTCGGCGGCGTGGCGCTGATGGGCGTGCCGCCGAGCGGCGCGTACGCGGCGAAAGAGCTGCTGCTGCGCGCCGCCGACGCCAGCGGGCAGTGGTGGTGGTCGCTGGTGCTCCAGGCGGGCGGCGTGCTCACCACCAGCTACGTCGTGCTGGTGCTCGCGCACGCGCTGGCGCCGGCGGACGAGACGGCCGGCGCGCCCGCCCCCGTGCCGCTCGTGCCGCAGTGCGCGGCATTGGCGTTGGCGCTGTGCTCGTTGCTCCTCGGCCTCGTCGACTGGAGCACCTGCCTGCCGGCGCCGCGTGGCGGCGTCGCGATCTCGCTGTCGGCGGCGTCGCTGGGCAAGACCCTGTGGCCAATCCTCGGCGGCGTCGTGCTGGCGATCCTCGTCGGTCGCTGGGATCGGCCGCCGGTCCGCTGGCGCGGCGTGCTCGCCGCGGCGGGTCCGGCGCGGCGCGCGGCGCTCGCCCTCGGCGGGATCGTCGAACGGACCGACGGCGCGCTGCGCCAATGGCCGGCGGCGACGCTCTCACTCGTGCTCCTGACGATCCTGTTCGGCGCGGCCATGTCCGCGGGAGGAAACCCATGACGTCCGCCCCTGACTCGCCCGCTGCCGCCGAGAGCGGTACCCGTCCGGTGAGCCTCACCGAAGCGCTGATCCCGGTCGGCTGCCTCGTCGTCTTCATCAGCCTGTCCTTCTTCCTCTTCGGCGACGCCGGCGCGCTCGGGCCGAACCAGATCGCATTGGTGGTGGCGACCATGGTCGCCGCCGTCGTCGGCCGGCGCTGCGGCCACTCGCTGGAGGCGTTGGGCGAGGCGGCGGTGGCCAGCGTCTCGTCGGGCATCGGCGCCATCTTCATCCTCTTCGCCGTCGGCTCGCTGATCGGCACCTGGGCGATGAGCGGCACGCTGGTGGCGATGGTGTACTACGGCCTGCAGCTGCTGAGCCCGAACTACTTCTATCTCACCGCGGCGGTGATCTGCGGCGTGGTGGCGATGAGCATCGGCAGCTCGTGGACGGTGGTCGGCACCATCGGCATCGGCCTGATGGGCATCGCCGCCAACATGGATCTCAGCCCGGCGGTGACCGCCGGCGCGGTGATCTCCGGCGCCTACTTCGGCGACAAGTCCTCGCCCCTCTCCGACTCCGCCAACCTCGCCGCCGCCGCCGCCGGCGTCGATCTCTATCAGCACGTGCGCGAGACCTTCGTCACCTCCGCAGTGACCCTGCCGGCGGCATTGGTGGTCTTCTGGTATCTCGGCAGCCCGGGCGACTTCGACGCCCAGGAGCAGGTCACCGCGATCCAGCAGACCTTCGACATCTCCCTGGTGCTCTTCCTGCCGCTGGCGCTGGTCGTCGTCCTCGCCCTCCTCAAGTTGCCGCCCTTCACCGCCATTTTCCTCGGCGCGCTGGCGGGAGGACTGCTGGCGGTGGTGGTGGCGCCGGAGCGGGTGATCGCCTACGCCGGCGACGCCGACCTGCCGCGGGCGCTGGCGCTGCTCAAGGGCGTCTGGTTGGCGCTGGCGGACGGCTACCGCTCCAACACCGGCCATCCGGAGATCGATCAGCTGGTGTCCCGCGGCGGCATGGAGAGCATGCTCAACACGATCTGGCTGATCATCACCGCGCTCTCCTTCGGCGGCGTGGTGGAGAAGGTCGGCGTTCTCGACCGGCTGATGACCCCGGTCATCAACGCGGTGAAGTCCACCGGCACGCTGGTGGCGGCGCTGGTCGCCTCGGTGGTGGCGACCAACGTGGTCACCGCCGACCAGTACATCGCCATCGTCCTGCCGGCGCGCATGTTCAAGAACGGCTTCCGCGACCGCGGTCTGGCGCCGGAGGTGCTGTCGCGCTCGGTCGGCGACTCCGCCACCGTCACCGGCGCGCTGATCCCCTGGAACAGCTGCGGCGCCTACATGGCGGCGACGCTCGGCATCGCCACCGTGCACTATGCGCCGTACGCCGTCTTCTGCTGGATGAGCCCGCTGGTCACGATCGCGTTCGCCGCCTTCGGTATCCGCACACGGCGGATCTGAAATCATCGGCCGCCCTGCCGATCGGCTGGGCGGCCGTGGCGCTCCTGACGGCACGCACACGATGAGCAATACGACGTCCGGAACCCTGTCGCGCGGCGCGCTCACCGCGCTGGTCATCGGCTCGATGGTCGGCGCCGGCATCTTCACGCTGCCGGCGAAGTTCGCCAGCGCCAGCGGCGGCCTCGGCGCGCTCCTCGCCTGGGGCATCGCCGGCGCCGGGATGCTCATGCTGGCGTTCGTCTTCCAGACGCTGTCGCGGCGCCGCCCCGATCTCGACGCCGGCATCTACGCCTACGCCAAGGCCGGCTTCGGCGACTACCTCGGCTTCGCCTCGGCGCTCGGCTACTGGATCACCTGCTGCCTGGCCCAGCTCTCCTGCCTGATCCTCATCAAGGCGACGCTGGGCGGCTTCCTCCCGATCTTCGGGGACGGCTCGACGCCCGCCGCGGTGCTCGGCGCGTCGGTCCTGCTGTGGGGCGTCCACGCGCTGCTGCTGCGCGGCATCAAGCAGGCCGCGGCGCTCAACACCATCGCGACGGTCGCGAAGATCGTGCCGCTGCTCACGTTCGTGGTGGTTGCCGGCGTTGCCTTCCGGTCCGAGGTGTTCGCCGCCAACTTCGCGGATACGGCCGCGCCAGGTCTCGGCGGACTCGCCGGTCAGGTGCGGGGCACCATGCTGCTCACCGTCTTCGTCTTCATCGGCATCGAAGGCGCCAGCGTCTATTCGCGGCTGGCGCGCGACCGCGCCGACGTCGGCGTCGCGACCGTGATGGGCTTCCTCACGGTACTGGTGCTCCTGGTCCTCGTCACCATGCTCTCGTACGGCATCCTGCCGCGTCCGGCGCTGGCGGCGCTGCCGACGCCGTCGGTGGCGGGCGTGATGGCGGCCATCGTCGGGCCGTGGGGTATGGCGTTCGTCGCCCTCGGCCTGATCGTCTCCGTGCTCGGCAACTACCTGTCGTGGGCGCTCCTCGCTGCCGAGGTCCTGTTCTCGGCGGCGCGCCACCACACCATGCCGTCGGCGCTCGCGCGCGAGAACCGCAACCAGGTCCCGGTCAACGCGCTGTGGCTGTCGAACCTCGTCATCCAACTGTTCCTGATCGTCACCTCCTTCGCCGACGAGACCTTCGCCCTGGCGCTGCGCATGACCAGCTCGATGACGCTGGTGCCCTACCTCCTGGTCGCCGCGTACGGGTTGCGCCTGGCCTGGACGGGCGAAACGTACGCGACCGAGCCGCGCGGGCAGCGCGGCGATCTCATCTGCAGCGCCATCGCGGTGGTCTACGCCGCCGCCATGATCGTCGCCGGCGGCCTGACCTTCCTGCTGCTGTCGGCCGCGATCTACGCGCCGGGCTCGGCGCTCTACGTCCTCGCCAAGCGCGAGCGCCGCGAGGCGCTGTTCACGACGGCCGAGCGGATGATCTTCGGCGGCATCGTCGTCGCCGCGCTCGCCGGCCTCTACGGTCTCTGGTCGGGAGCAATTGCGTTGTAGCGAGGAACAAAGCCACAGAACTTCACCACGGAGGCACGGAGACACGGAGATCTCTTTCTGGTCTCCGTGTCTCCGTGCCTCCGTGGTGAAGTTCTGTGCCTGTCAGAGGAGAGCATCATGGACACCGCGACCATCGTCACCGTGCTGGGCGGGCTCGGGATGTTCCTGCTCGGCATCCACCATCTCACCGAGGGGCTGAAGGGGCTGGCGGGCGACGAGCTGCGCCGCGCGCTGCAGCGGCTGGTGTCGGGGAAGCTCAGCGCCGTGGTCTCCGGCGTCGTCTTCACCGTCCTGATCCAATCCTCGACCGCGGCGACGCTCACCGTCATCGGCTTCGTCAGCGCCGGGCTGGTGACCTTTCCGCAGGCGGTGGGCGTCATCGTCGGCGCGACCCTCGGCACGACCTCGACGCCGTGGATCGTCGCGGTGTTCGGCCTGCGATTGCGCATCGCCTCGGCGGCGATGCCGATGCTCGGCATCGGCGCGCTGCTCTGGCTGGTCGCCCGCGGCCGCTGGCGATCGCTGGGCGCGATCCTCGCCGGCTTCGGGCTGCTCTTCGTCGGCATCGACTACCTGCAGAACGGCATGGCCGGTACGTCGTGGGACCTCGAGGCCTTCGCCGGCAACGGCCCGGCGGCGCGCTGGATCCTCGCCGGCGTCGGCATGGTCATGACCTTCATCATGCAGAGCTCGAGCGCCGCCGCCGCGACGACGCTCGTCGCCCTCAACGCCGGATCGCTGACCTTCGTGCAGGGATGCGCGCTGATCGTCGGCCAGAGCGTCGGCTCGGCGGCGACCACCGCGCTGGCGGCGATCGGCGGTGGCCTGGCGGTGCGCCGCTCGGCCACGGCGCACGTCGTTTTCAGCGTCACCGTCGGCGTCGTCGCCCTCGTCTTCCTCCGCCCGCTGACGGCCGCGGCCGACTGGGCCGGCGCGCAGCTCGGCGATACCGACGGCGTGCTGGCGCTGGCGTCGTTCAGCAGCATCTTCAAGTTGGGCGGGATCCTGCTCTTCTATCCGTGGCTCGACCGTTTCGCGGCGCTCATCGAGCGCCTCTCCGGGCCCGGCGTCGAGACGGCCGTCGACCGGCTGCAGCCGGCGCTGGCCGGGGTGAGCGGGGCGGTCGCCCTCGAGGCCGCCTGGCGGGCGCTGATGGAGATCGCCGGCGGCGCCGTCGACGCGCTGCGGCGCCGGCTCGCCGGCGAGGCGGTGGCGTACACGCCGGCGGCGGAGGCGGTGCGGCGCACCGAGCAGTTCCTCACCTCGCTGTCGCTCGAGACCACCGACCTCGGCACCATCGCTCCGCGCCTGGTCCGCCTCTGCCACGCGATCGACCATCTCACCGAGCTCGACGACGATCTGACCCGCATCCCGCCGGCCGGCGAGTGGCAACCGCCGGCCGGCTTCGCTGCCGGTGCGCGCGCGCTGGCGAGTTGGGTCGCCGCTGCCCGCACCCCCGCGACGGCGCCGGATGCGGGCGTTCTCACCGCCGTCGAGCGCGCCGCGCTGCAGTTGCGCGAGGAACGCGCGAGCGGACGCGAGCGGCTGCTGGAGGACATGGCCCTGCAACGCACACCGGCGGGCAGCGCCCGCGCCGGTCTCGACGCCCTGGTCTGGGCCGACGGCGCGCTCTACCACGCCTGGCGGCTGGCCGAATCGTTGCAGGTCGCAAGCGGAGGCGTGGATGCAGGGCGCCGCGACTGAGGCACCGTGGAGTGCGGCGCGTGAGCGCCGCTGTGTCGTCGCGCGGCGTGAGCCGCGCTGACGCGCGGCACCGACACGGCGGCGCTCACGCGCCGCACTCCACGGTGCCTCGGTCGCGGCGCCCTCCAGAGCTTGTCGGGGTTCACGCCCCCGCTTCGACCGCGGTCACCGTGCGGCGCAGCGCCGGCGTCGAACGGATGATCAGCTTCTCGGCCTCGACGACGACGAAGAACACCACCCCGCCGGCGAGCAGCCAGGGCCAGACCGACAGCGGCACCGCCTCGTTGTCGAACAGGCGCTGCAGCGGCGGCGCGTAGGTGAAAAGCAGCTGCAGGACCACGACGGCGCCGATGCCGAGCGGCAGGTAGGCGTTGCCGAGGTGGGCGCGGGGCGACAGCGACGAGTCGAGCAGGAAGCGGCTGTTCAGCAGGTAGAAGACCTGGCCGATGGTGATGGCGTTGACCGCCACGGTGCGCGCCAGCTGATCGGAGGCGCCGGAGCCCTTCATCCAGAAGAACGCCGACAGGGTGTAGGCGAGCAGCGCCAGGCCGACGAAGACGACCCGCCAGATGCCGAAGCCGGTGAGGATCGGCCGGCCGACGGCGCGCGGTGGCCGGTCCATGACGTCGAGCTCGTGCGGCTCGAAGGAGATCACCAGGCCGAGCGCGACCGAGGTCACCATGTTCACCCACAGCACCTGCGGCGCCGTGATCGGCATGGTGAAGCCGAGGAAGATCGCCACCGCGATGACCAGCGCCTGGGCGACGTTGGTCGGCAGCATGAACAGGATCGCCTTCTCGATGTTGTTGTAGACCGTGCGCCCTTCCTTCACCGCCGCCGTGATCGAGGCGAAGTTGTCGTCGGCGAGGATCATCTCCGCCGCCTCCTTGGTCACCTCGGTACCCTTGATGCCCATGGCGACGCCGATGTCGGCCTTCTTCAGCGACGGCGCGTCGTTGACCCCATCGCCGGTCATGGCGACGATCTGCTGGTTGGCCTGGATCGCCTTCACCAGGCGCAGTTTGTGCTCCGGGCTGGCGCGCGCGAACACGTCGACGTCGCGCACACGCTCCTGCAGCGTGGCGGTGTCCATCTCCTCGATCTCGGCCCCGGTGACGGCCGTCGTGCCGTCGCCGATGCCGAGCATCTTGGCGATCGCCGCGGCGGTGATCTTGTGATCGCCGGTGATCATGGTGACGCGGATGCCGCCGCGGTGGCACTCCGTCACCGCCTCGATGGCCTCCTTGCGCGGCGGGTCGAGCAGGCCGACCAGGCCGAGCAGCACCAGATGCTTGGGCAGGTCGGCGGGACCGAGGCTGCCGGCGGTGAGTCCCGGATTCTCCAGCCAGGCCAGCGCCAGCACGCGCTCGCCCTGCGCCGCGAGCTTGTCCGACGCGGCCTGGAAGTGGGCGCGATCGAGCGGCACCTGGCGTCCGTCCCGGGTCTGCTGGCGGTCGCAGTGCTCGAGGATCACCTCCGGCGCGCCCTTGGCGAACAGCACCCCGGCGCCGCCGGCGGGCCGGTGCAGGGTGGCCATGAAGCGGTGCTCGGATTCGAAGGGGATGGCGTCGATGCGCGGCGCGGCGGTCTGTTCGCCCTGGCGATCGAGGCCGATCTTGGTGCCGAACGGATAGAGCGCGCCCTCGGTGGGATCGCCCTCCACCTTCCAGGCGCCCTCGTGCTGGAACAGCTGGGCGTCGTTGCAGAGCATCGACACCCGCCCGAGCAGCGTCAGGACGGGGTCGTCGCCCGCCGCCGCGCCCTGCCGCGTGACGGCGCCCTCGGGAGCGTAGCCGTCGCCGGAGATCTGGTACTCGGCGTCGGCGGTGGCGGCGGAGACGACCATCATCTCCATCAGCGTCAGCGTCCCGGTCTTGTCGGAGCAGATGCGCGACACCGAGCCGAGGGTCTCGACCGCCGGCAGGCGGCGGATGATGGCGTGGCGCTGGGCCATGCGCTGGACGCCGATGGCGAGAGTGATGGTGATGATCGCCGGCAGGCCCTCCGGGATCACCGACACGGCGATGCCGGTCACCGCCTGGAAGAGGGGGACGAACTCCATCCCCAGGATCCAGCGGCCGTAGGCGAAGACGACGACGCTGACGACGCCGATGACGGCGGTGATGGCGTAGCCGAACTGCTTGATCTGGCGCAGCAGCGGCGTCTCCAGCGAGCTGACGCCGGCGAGCAGCTGGTTGATGCGGCCGAGCTCGGTGTCGCTGCCGGTGGCCACGACGATGCCGGTGGCGCGGCCGGAGACCACCATGGTGCCGGAGAAGGCCATGTTCTCGCGATCGCCGACGGTGGCCTTGGCGGAGACCGGATCGATCGACTTGTCGGCGGGCACCGACTCGCCGGTGAGCGCCGCCTCCTCGGTGCGCAGGTTCTTGATCTCGGTGAGGCGGAGGTCGGCCGGCACCTTGTCGCCGGACTCGAGCAGGACGACGTCGCCGGGCACCATCTGCTCGGACGGGACCATGCGCGTCTCGCCGCCGCGCACGGTGCGGGCCTCGGCGGAGAGCATGTTGCGGATCGAGTCGAGCGCCTTCTCGGCACGCCCCTCCTGGATGAAGCCGAGCAGGCCGTTGAGGATCACGACGCCGAGGATGATCGACGCGTCGATCCACAGCCCGAGCATCAGCTTGGTGAAGCCGGCGCCGAGGAGGACGTAGACGAGGATGTTGTTGAACTGCGCCAGGAAGCGCGCCAGCGGCCCGCGCGGCTTGCCCTCCGGCAGGCGGTTCGGCCCGTATTTCGTCAGACGGTTGGCGGCCTCGCCGGCATCGAGGCCCCGCTGCACGTCGGTGGCGAGCCGGGTCACCACCTCGGTCGCGGCGAGGGCGTGCCAGGCGGTCTGTTCGGCGGCGGTCGTCGTCGCGGCGGCGTTCATGTGCGCCCTCCCCTCCTCAGTAGCGGTCTTTGACGAAGTGCCGGCCCTTCAGCGTCGCCCGGTCGTCGTAGGCGTGGCGGGTGGCGCGCTTCGGAATCTTCACCTTCTGCGGCGGCAGCTTCTGGTACGGGATCAGGCCGAGCAGGTGGCTGATGCAGTTGAGGCGCGCCCGGCGCTTGTCGTCGGCGGGCACGATGTACCAGGGGGCGATCTTGGTGTCGGTGGCCGCCAGCATGAGGTCGCGCGCCTTCGAGTACTCGAACCAGCGGCTGCGCGAGTAGAGGTCGGTCGGGCTGAGCTTCCACTGACGCACCGGGTCGGTGATGCGTGCGGCGAAGCGCCGCTTCTGTTCGTCCTCGCTGACCTCGAGCCAGAACTTGATGAGCACGATGCCGTCGTCGACGATGTACTGCTCGAACTCCGGGCAGACCGCGAGAAAGCGCCGGTGCTGCGCCTTCGAGCAGAAGCCGAGGACGTACTCGACACCGGCGCGGTTGTACCAACTGCGGTCGAAGATCACGACCTCGCCGGCCGCCGGCGCGTGCTGGAGGAAGCGCTGCATGTAGAGCTGCGACTTCTCGCGGTCCGACGGCGCCGGCAGCGCCACGACGCGGAACACGCGCGGGCTGACGCGCTCGGTGATCGCCTTGATCGTGCCGCCCTTGCCGGCGGCGTCGCGCCCCTCGAAGACGATGATGACGCGCAGCCCCTTCGCCTTCACCCACTCCTGCAGCTTGCAGAGCTCGGCCTGCAGGTCGCGCAGCGCCTTCTCGTAGTCCTTGCGCTTCATCGGTTCGTCCTTGGTTCGCATCGGCTCCTCGCGGTTGGTTGGGAGACGCCCCCTCCTAGTGCACGGGCGCGCGGGTGTCACGAGATCGCTGCGCCGGGCCCCACGCCATCGCGGCAGCGTTTGGGGCGCGCTTCCGCGCGGCCGTCTCACCGAGAGCTCGGCGCCACGGCGCCGCGGGAGCGGCGCCCTCCAACGCTGCTCGTCCGGCGCTGTACTTTTGTCTCGGTTCCGACCAAATGGGCCGCGCCATGCATCCGCACGTCGACATCGGCGACTTCCTGCAGGCGACGATCGCCCTGATCGCGATCGCCAATCCGTTCGCGGCGCTGCCGGTCTTCCTCTCGCTGGTGCCCGGGCACGAGGCCAAGGTCCAGCGCCTGGCGGCGAACCGGGTGGCCCTGGCGGTGTTCGCCATCCTCGCCGGGGCGGTGCTGGTCGGCCGCTTCGTGCTGCAGCTGTTCGGCATCTCCTTCGGCGCCTTCCGGGTCGGCGGTGGCCTGGTGGTGACCCTCACCGGGCTCGACATGCTGCGCCGGCAGGCACCGGAGCGCGCTGAGGATCCGGCGACGGCGTTGAGCGCCGCCGACCAGCTCATCGTGCCGGTGGCGATGCCGCTCATCGCCGGTCCCGGCACCATCATCACCGCCATGACGCTGGCGGCGCGGGCGCGGGTCAACGGCTTGCCGTGGATGGTGTTGGTCGCCGTCGCGGTCACCGCCGCGGCGGTGTGGCTGGTGCTGGCGATGTCGGGCTGGATGCAGCAGCGGCTCGGGGCGCGCGGCCAGGCGATCGTCGTCCGCTTCATGGGGCTGGTGCTGGTCGCCGTCGGCGCCCAGCTGGTGCTCGGTGGGGTCAGCGAGTTCTTCGGCCTCGGCGGTGCCGGTGCGCACTGAGGCGGCGCGGGCGATGCCGCGCGCGCTCCTCCGCTGGCGATCCTCGCCGCGCTCGCCGGCTGCGCGCAGGGTGCAGCGGGCGACTGGTCGACGTCCAGGCCCCGGGCCGAGGTGCTGCAGCGCGAGACCTTCGCGCCGATCTTCCCCGACGCGATCGAGCCGCGAACCGCGGCAGCTGGGCGCTCAACGACTTCTTCATCGTCTGGGTCGTCAACCCGCTCGGCCGCGCCTACCGCTCCGAGCGGCAGGGGACGCGACCGTAGTCTCCGGCCTCCTCTCCCGCATGCACGTGCGGGAGAGGATTGAGGTGAGGGTCCCGCTCGCTGTCGCCGTCGGACTCCGAAACGGACACGTGCCGTTGGCGCGGCGCAGAACGCGTTACAGCACGGTTAAAAATATTCGGATAGACCTTTCGCCCTCTTGCAGGCTCGACAGTGCATGGTACTGAAACGCATCCAGGTGCGGCTCGAGGAGGGTGAAGGGCCGCGGTCGGTCACCTTCACAATGCGCCGGACAGACGAGATGGGCAGATCTCGAACAGAGGGAGAAGCGGCATGACCTCATCGGACCACTCGGCACGGCAGCCCGCACGTGCGGTCATCGGCGTGCGGGGAGCGGCGTGACCTCCGGAGCGGATCAGGCGACGCAGAAGCTACCCCTGCGCACGCTCACGGCCATGGTGGTCGGCGGCATGGTCGGCGCCGGGGTGTTTTCGATCCCGCGCAACTTCGCCCAGGCCACCGGCGTCTACGGCGCCCTCATCGCCTGGGCCATCGCCGGCGCCGGCATGCTGATGCTGGCGTTCGTCTTCCAGACGCTCGCCAACCGCAAGCCGGACCTCGACGCGGGCGTCTACGCCTACGCGCGCGAGGGCTTCGGACCGTACCTCGGCTTCTTCTCCGCCTTCGGCTACTGGGCCAGCGCCTGCGTCGGCAACGTCTCGTACTGGGTCCTGATCAAGTCCACGCTCGGCGCCGTCTTTCCCGCCCTCGGCGAAGGCAACACGCTACTCTCGGTGGCGCTCTCGTCGGTCGGCATCTGGGCCTTCCACTTCCTGGTGCTGCGCGGCGTGAAAGAAGCGGCGTCGATCAACCGGATCGTCACCATCGCCAAGATCATCCCGCTGCTGCTGTTCCTGGTGTTGGTGGTCTTCGCCCTCAAGCCCGATGTGTTCGCCGCCAACCTCTGGGGCGGCGAGGGCGCGGGCTATGGCAGCCTGTTCGGACAGGTGAAGTCGACGATGCTGGTGACCGTTTTCGTCTTCCTCGGCATCGAGGGCGCCAGCAACTACTCGCGCTTCGCGCAGAAGCGCTCGGACGTCGGCATCGCCACGGTCACCGGCTTCCTCGGCGTGCTGGCGCTGTTCGCCTCGGTATCGATTCTGTCGTTCGGTATCCTGCCGCGCGCCGAGCTGGCGCAGCTGCGCCAGCCCTCGGTCGGCAGCGTGCTCGAGGCCGTGGTCGGTCCGTGGGGGGCCGTGTTCATCGGCCTCGGCCTGATCGTCTCGGTGTTGGGCGCCTACCTGGCGTGGACGCTGATGTCCGCCGAGGTCCTGTCGATCGCGGCCAAGAAGAACGACATGCCGGCCTTCCTGGCGCGCGAGAACGCCAACGGGGTCCCCGCGCCGGCATTGCTGATGACCTCGTCGCTGATTCAGCTGGTGCTGATCGCGACGCTGTTCTCCGACGATGCGTTCACCTTCGCGCTGTCGCTGTGCAGCCACCTGTCGCTGCTGCCCTATTTCCTCACGGCGGCCTTCGCGCTGAAGCTGGCGCTCAACCGCGAGACCTATGAGAAGGACCCCGGCGACGTCGGCAAGGACACGCTGATCGCGGGCCTGGCGATCGTCTACACGATCTTCCTGCTGTTCGCCGCCGGGATGAAGTTCCTGTTGCTCGGGTTCATCGTCTACGCGCCGGGGACGCTCCTCTACTTCATGACGCGACGCGAGCAGGGCAAGCAGCTCTTCTCGCCGGCCGAGTGGCTGCTGTTCGGCGTCGCCGTCGCCGGCGCCGTCATCGGCATCCACGGGCTCGTCACCGGCTACATCACAATCTAACGACACGGAGATTCATCATGGCGAAAGATCAAGAGACGAAGTACGGCGTTCACTCGGAAGTCGGCCAGCTGCGCAAGGTCATGGTCTGCGCGCCCGGCCGCGCCCACCAGCGGCTGACGCCCAGCAACTGCGACGCGTTGCTGTTCGACGACGTGCTGTGGGTCGAGAACGCCAAGCGCGACCACTTCGACTTCATGACCAAGATGCGCGACCGCGGCATCGAAGTGGTCGAGATGCACAACCTGCTCGCCGAGACGGTGGCCCTCCCCGAGGCGCGCAAGTGGATCATCGAGAACCAGGTCGTGCCGAACCAGGTCGGCCTCGGCCTGGTCGACGAGATCCGGAGCTACCTCAACGGCCTGTCCGATCGCGACCTCGCCGAGACGCTGATCGGCGGCCTCTCGACGCACGAGTTCCCCGAGACGCACGGCGGCAAGGCGATCGAAATCGTGCGCGAGGCGGCGGGCGAGACCGAGTACCTGCTGCCGCCGCTCCCCAACACGCTCTACACGCGCGACACCACCTGCTGGATCTACGGCGGCGTGACCGTCAACCCGTTGTACTGGCCGGCGCGCCACGAGGAGACGATCCTCACCAGCTCGATCTACAAGTTCCACCCCGACTTCGCCGGCAAGGTGAACATCTGGTGGGGCGACCCGACGGCGGACCACGGCCTGGCCACCCTCGAGGGCGGCGACGTCATGCCGATCGGCAAGGGCAACGTCCTCATCGGCATGAGCGAGCGCACCTCGCGGCAGGCGATCAGCCAGGTGGCCGCGGCGCTCTTCAAGAAGGGCGCCGCCGAGCGCGTCATCGTCGCGGCGATGCCGAAGCTGCGCGCCGCGATGCACCTCGACACCATCTTCACCTTCGCCGATCGCGACTGCGTCCTCCTCTACCCCGACATCGTCAACCACATCACCGCCTATTCCTACCGGCCGAGCAACCATGCGAGCGGCGTCGAGCTGCACAAAGACGAGAAGCCGTTCGTGCAGACGGTGGCGGACGCGCTGGGCGTGAAAAAGATGCGCGTCGTCGAGACCGGCGGCAACGCCTACATGCGCGAGCGCACCCAGTGGGACTCCGGCGCCAACCTGGTCTGCGCCTCGCCGGGCGTGGTGTACGCGTACGACCGCAACACCTACACCAATACCCTGCTGCGCAAGGAGGGCATCGAGGTGATCACCATCGTCGGCGCCGAGCTGGGTCGCGGGCGCGGCGGCGGGCACTGCATGACCTGCCCGATCATCCGCGACGCCGTCGACTTCTGAGCGATCGCCCAACCGGAGCCGTGAACGAGAGAAGGTGCCGATGCGACGGGTCGCCCTGACACTGCTGCTCATCCTCTTCGCCTCGGTCGCGGCGGCGGAGCAGGACGGGTTCCTCAATCGCGACCAGACGTCGCCGGCCCAGACCTACCTGCAGAGCGACGGCGCCGTCGTCGGCGACACGACGGCGGACAGTCCGTGGGACACCTGGACCGGCGACGCGCCGCCGGCGAAGGCCTTCGAGATGCCCGGCATCTGGCCGATCCTGCAGACGGCTCCGGAGCTCCAGACCCTCGTCGCCGGTCCGACGTTCCGCAACCAGAAGAACCGCATCGAGCTCGGCGCCGGGTTCGCCTACATCAACTCGCGCTGGCGCTTCCCCTTCGAGCTCAGCTGCGAGCCGACGTGGCGGCGCAACAAGAACGCCGACCCCGACAACCGCTACTTCAGCCGCGTCCGCACGTTCGCGCTCGTCGACTGGTGGAGCCGCGCCAGCGACTGGGAGTCGACCTCGTTTGCCACCACGGCCTTCTACGACACCCAGAACAAGTCGTTCGACACGCTCCAGTTCGGCGTCGCGGTGACGCAGATGGTCGGCCGGCGCTTGGCGATCTCCGGCAACCTCGACTGGGGCGGCGAGTGGGCCAACGGCGCCAAGTTCAACAATGCGGCGATCGGCTCGATCGGCGCCTCGTACAACCTCGGCGCCGGGGCGCGCTTCGGCGGCTTCTACGAGCCCGACAACAATCTCTTCCACGACAACGACTTCGGCGGCTTCGTCTCGTACCAGCTGCTGCCGTTCGCCGAGCTCGCGGTCAACGCCGGCAAGCACGAGTTCGTCGCGGTCCGCCTGATGTTCACCTATGCGCTGGAGCGCGGGTAGCACGGTCGCGCTGCTCCTCCTGGTCGCCGCCGCGCGCCTCGCCGCCGCCGGCGAGAGCTTCCTCGATCGCAACCTCGGCGTGCACGACGCGATCCCGTACGGACGGGAACCGCCCACGCCGCGGGACACGCCGACGCCGAGCGCGACCCCGATGAATGCGCCGCGCTAGAGATGCGGGCGAGCCGCGCGTGCATGAAAGGCAGCCGGCCGGGAGCGCGGGCGGCTCGCCCGCATCTCTAGCGCGACCGCGACCGGGAATCGGCAGAGGGGGGATGGCATGGCGTCGCCATGCCAAGCCCCTCCCGGCGACGGTCGCGGACGACATCACCGACCGACGTAGTCTATCGGATCCGACCAGCGCGGACCGGCCGCGCGGGAGCGCGGCCCCATTCGGTGGCCGACCGAACTATTCTGCGATTCGGGATGCGGTGGGCGACGACGGCGGCGGCGTGATTCCCATCGACACGTAGATCGCGGTCAGCTTGTCGACGCCGATCTTGGCGGGGCGCACCCAACCGACCGGGACGTAGAGCAGCGCGCCGCCGAACGGGACCGGGGCGGTGGGAATCAGCACGGCGCGGTAGGCCGTCCCATCGATGTCCACCGGATTCGGGCTCGGCGACAGCGCCAGCACGGCGGCGCCCTCGTTGCCGAAGAAGCACCACACGGGGCTCATCGCGCCGATGTCGGCGTGCCCTTCCTGGTCCAGCAGGCCGACGAAGCGGTCGGCGACGTTGTACACCGACCCGACGATGGGGATGCGGCGCACCGTGCGGTCGGTGAGCGCGCGCAGCGGGCGCTGCAACCCCGATCGCACCAGCAGCCCCAGGAGCCAGATGGCGGCGAACAGGAGCAGCGCGCCGACGACGTAGGCCAGACCGGGGTTGGAGGAGAATGAGTACCCCAGCGTCGAGAAGAGCGAGCCTGCGAGACTCCCCGGCCCGAGCAGCGAGTTCACCCAACTGAACACCCACGCCAGGACCACCGCCGTGAGCGCCAGCGGCAGCAACACGAGGAGGCCGGCGAGGAACGTCCCCGCGATCGAGTCGAGACCGCGCTTGAACATGGACGAGCGCGCCGCGGGGGCGGGCCGCCGCTCAGTTGACGATGTTGTGGCCCCGCTGGCGCATGCAGTTGACGTACGCCTGCTGGAACGCATTCTCCGATTGGTTCGCCCGGCGCGCGGCGTTGCCGATGCCGCCCGCCGCGGCGCCGACGGCCGCGCCCCGGCCGGCATTGCCCAGCGCGGCGCCGATCGCGGCGCCGGCGCCGGCGCCGACCAGACCGCCGGTCACGGCGCCCGTCAGCGCCTCGCGCGGCGCATCGCCGGACACGCGATGCGCGAGGCGGCGGCACTCCTCGAGGTCGCGGCTGACGAATTGGCTGTTCGAGTTGTTGAAGGTGTCGACGGTGGGCGTCCACGGCTGTTGGGTCACGCACCCACCGACGAGCAGCGTCAGTCCCAGACCGGCCGCAAGCAATCGGTACATCCGACTCCTCCTCGAATGGCGCGATTCTGTCGCAGAATCCCACTGGGGCGTCAAACTGACTCTCGACGCGCAGGGCGTGTGTGCGGCGGCGAAGTAGACACTCGCAGTGTTCCGTGTATAGATCGCCGACGCCCGGAACCCGTCCGCGGCCGCAAAATAGGAGCGATCATGCTGACTACCTCGTTCGGCCACGGCGACGTGTTGATCTGGTTCGTCGAAATCTTCTTCTTCGTCGTCTGGTTCTGGCTGCTGATGTCGATCGTCTCCGATCTGTTTCGCGACCACGAGGCGTCCGGGGCCACCAAGGCACTCTGGGTCGTGTTCGTGCTGTTCTTTCCCATGTTCGGCGTGCTCGCCTACCTGATCGTACGCGGCGGCGGCATGGCGGCACGCGCGGCGCGCAGCCAGAAGGACGCCCAGGAGCGTTTCGACAGCTACGTCCGCTCGGTCGCCAGCGACCCGCAGGGGCCGGCCGATCAGATCCAGAAGGCGAAGGCATTGCTGGACTCCGGGGCCATCGACCGCGCCGAATTCGACCGTCTGAAGGCGAAGGCGCTGCAGTAACCCGGTCCGGGGGCTCGCAGTCCGAGCCGAGACGATGGCGATCCGAATCCGCGCCGTCGCCATCTTCACGGCGCTGTGCCTCGCGGCGGCGTTCGTCGTGCCGGCGACGCCGCAACCGGTCTCGTATCACGATTTCGCCGACCACCGCGCCCTGTTCGGCATCACCAACTTCCTCGACGTCGCCTCGAACCTCGGATTCCTGATCGTCGCGCTGCTCGGCTTCGCCGTCGTCTTCCGGCCGCGCACGTCCTTCGAGTTCGAGAGCGAGCGCCTCGCCTACGCCGTGTTCTTTGCCGGCATGCTGCTGACGGCGGCGGGCTCGGCCTACTATCACCTGGCGCCGGACAACGAACGCCTGTTCTGGGATCGCCTGCCGATGACCATCGCCTTCATGTCGCTGCTCGCGGCGCAGGTGGGCGAACGCATCAGCCGGCGCGCCGGACTGCTCCTGCTCGTCCCGATGCTGCTGATCGGCGCCGCCTCGGTCTTCTACTGGCGGGCGACGGAGCGCGCCGGTGCGGGCAACGTGGTACCGTACGGCATCCTGCAGGGCTACGCGGTGATCATGCTGTGTCTGATCACCTACCTGCATCCGTCGCGCTACACGCGCGGCACCGACCTCTACTGGGTGTTCGCCGCCTATGTGGTCGCGAAAGTCCTCGAGCTGCTCGATCGCGAGGTCCTCGCGTTCGGCCACACGGTGAGCGGCCACACGCTCAAGCACCTCGCCGCCGCGCTCGGTGGGCTCGTGGTCTGCCGGATGCTGGCTCTGCGCACCCTGCACGCACCCGAACCGCGCCCCGCGCTCGTCGCGGCGACCGCGCGTCCCGCACGCCCATGACCCGGCGCGGAGGTATCGAGATGACACGATGGATCGCGGCGATCGGCCTCCTGCTCGCCACCGGGTCGGCCGCCGCGGCGGCGGACCCGGCGCTCGTCTGCTTCGGCAGCGAGCCGTCGTGGAGCGTCGCGCTCGACGCACCCGACGGCGCCCGGCTGTCACTGCCGGACACCCCACCCGCCGACTACCGCGGCGCGGCGAGCCGGAACGACGCGCTGCACGAGCGGGTCTGGCGCGGCCAGCCGGTGAGCGGCACGGGCGCCGACCTGGTCGTCTTCCTGCGCGAAGCGGAATGCAGCGACGGGATGTCCGACGTGAAGCACCCCGTCGTGGCGCGGGTGTCGCTGCCTGACGGCCGTTTTCTCGCCGGCTGTTGCCGCCTCGCGTCCGCGGCGGCGCCGGCGCCCGCGGCCGCCGCGCCCGAGGCGCCGCCGGCGCCGATCGAGGGATCGACCTGGCGGCTGACGAGCCTGCGCGGCGTCGACGCCACGGCGCTCGCCGGCATCCGCCCGCCCGTCACCGTGCGCCTCGACGCCGGCCGCCTGCAGGGATTCTCCGGCTGCAATCAACTCGTCGGCTCCTACACCGTCGCCGGCGATCAGGTGACCATCCCCGCGCTCGCCGGCACGATGATGGCCTGCGGGCCCGCCGTGATGAAGGTGGAGACCGCGTTCAAGCAGGCCCTCGCCGGGACGCTCCGCTTCGCCGTCGCCGACGACCGCCTGACGCTCACCCCCGACGGCGACACCGAGCCGACGATCGTCTTCGCGACCGCCCCGCCCGCCCGCCTCGAGGGCGCCGCGTGGGAGGTCAACGGCTTCAACAACGGGCGCCACGCGGTCGTGAGCCCGCTGAACGGCACGACGCTGTCGCTGGCCTTCCAGAACGGATCCGTGTCGGGCCAGGCGGGGTGCAACACCTTCCGCGCCACCTACACGCGCGACGGCAACCGCCTCACCATCGGACCGCCGGCGGCGACGCGCAAGTTCTGCGACGGCAAAGGCGTGATGAAGCAGGAGCACGAGTTCCTCGCGGCGCTCGAATCGACGACGACCTGGGCCATCGACAACCGCGGCATGCTCGACCTGCACCGCGCCGACGCCGAGCGGGTGCTGATGGCGCATCGCGCCGAGCCGTAGCGCGAGCGATAGAATTCAACCCGGAGACGCGGAGGCGCGAAGGTTCGGCGATCGCATCATCCGCGGCGTTGCCACAGAAAACACGCACCACGGATTACACGGATTCGCTGGGAGACTTCTCCGGTCTTCCATCCGTGAAATCCGTGTAATCCGTGCAATCCGTGGTTGATCTTTGGATCACTGCGACTCTCGGCTGAGACGGTCCGCTACTGCGCGGCGACGAGTGCCTGCGCGTCCAGGACCAGCACCGTGCTCTTCGTCGACAGGTAGACGTAGCGGCCGTCGGGGGAGACCGCCACGTCGCGCGGGCGTGGCGCGGCGAGCTGCGCGCGGGTCGCGCCGGTGGCGGTGTCGAGCGCGGTGAGCTGGCCGCCGGTCTGGCTGGCGACGAAGAGCGTGTCGCCGGTCGGATTGATGGCAAGCCCGGTCGGCTGCACCGGAACGCGGAAGGTCTGCGTGACGCGGCGCGCCACGAGATCGACGACGGAGACGCTCGGGCCGGTCAGGTTGGCGACGTAGGCGAGGCGGTCGTCGGGTGAGAGCACGATGCGGAACGGGTTGCCCTCGACCGCGATGGCGTCGCCGAAGCGCCGGGTGGCAGTATCGAACATGTTGATGAAGCCGGGCGTACAGATCGGCCGACAGCCGGCCGTGTAGACCGTGCGGCCGTCGCGCGTGATCGCCACTCCGACCGGCCCGACGCTCGGCTGCAGCAGGTTGCCGCCGCCGCCATCGCTCGGAATGATCCCGAAGCCACGGTTGGCGCGGTTGGCGATGTAGATCGTCCGGCCGTCCGGCGCGACGACCATGGAGCCGAACCCGCCGCGCTCCCGGTGGAGGAACATCGTGATCGGATCCACCACCGTGTTGGTGGCGGTGTCGAGCACGGTCAGCATGATCGAGAAGAGATTTGAGACGTAGACCCGCGAGCCGTCCGGCGAGACGGCGATGCCCGTCGAGTGCGGGTTGATGCTGATGTGCTTCACTTCGCGGTTGGTCGCGGTGTCGATCACCGACAGCATCCCACCCGACGCCGCGTAGACATGCCGGCCGTCGGGGGCCACCGCCAGCAGGGTCGGACCGTTCCCGAAGGGGACGGTCGCGACGACGGCGGAATGCGATGCGGGGGTCGGTGCGGCGGTCTGGGCGGCGCAGCCGCCCAGGATCAGCAGAAGGAGCGCGCCCCTGCGCTGCGTCGCGCGCCGCATCCGCCGTCCGCGCGCATCACGGCCCGGTCGGCCAGAAGCCCGGATCGACCGACATGTCGTTCGCCTGCCAGCCGCCGCCGAGGGCGCTGTAGAGGTCCACGACCGCAAGGATCCGATTGAGATCGGTCTGCGCCAGCGCCTGCTCGGCCGGGAAGAGCTGCTGCTGCGCCTCGAGGACTTCGAAATAGGTGGCCAGGCCGCCGTTGTAGCGCAGCAGAGAGAAACGCACCGATTCGCGCAACGCGTCCACGGCGACCTGCTGCTCGACGCGCACCTCCTCGAGCTTCTGCTGGGCGATCAGCGCATTCGAGACCTCGCTCAGCGCGTTGATCACGGTCTGCACGTACTGCGCCTTGGCCGCCTCCCAATCGGCGACCTGGGCGCGGTACTACTCGGTGAGACGGCCGCCCTGGAAGATCGGGCCCATGAGGGAGCCGGCTATCGCCCAGATGACGCCGGGCGTCTTGATGACGTTCTCGAGGTCGGAGCTCTGCCCGCCATACAGCGTGGTCAGGCCGAGGCGCGGAAAGAAGTTCGCGATCGTGACGCCGACCAGCGCGTTGCTCGATTCGATCAGGCGTTCCGCTTGCAGCACGTCGGGACGGCGGCGCAGCAGCTCGGACGGCAGGCCGGGCGGCGTCTGCGGGGGCACGGACGTGAGGGTCATGAGCGGCTCGCGCGCCACCGGACCGGGCGAGCGTCCGAGCAGCGTGCAGAGCGCGTTCTCCTGCTGCACGATCGCCTGCTCGAACTGCGGAATGGTCGCCGCCGCCTGGGCGCGCGCCGCCCTGGCGCGTTCGACCGAGAGCATCGAGTCGACACCGCCCTTGTAGCGGCGCGTGAACAGATCGAGGGTCTGGGTGAACGATTCCGTCGTCCGCTGTGCGATCTGGAGTTGGAGATCGAGCTGCTGCAGCGTGAAGTATCCGGTCGCTACGCTGCTCACCAGGCTGAGCACGACGCCGCGCCGGATGTCGTCGGTGGCGTACAGCACCGCCTCCGACGCCTCGGTGGCGCGCCGGATGCGGCCCCACACGTCGAGCTCCCAGGCCAGATTGAAGGCGCCGAGGAAGGTGTTGAACGTCTGGTTGTCGACGTTAGGCCCGAGGAAGCTCTTGCCGCGCTGCGCCGCGCCCTGGTAGCCGGCCTGGGGGAAGAGCTCCGAACGCGTGACGCCGACCTGGTGCTGCGCCTGCTCGACCCGTGCCGCCGGCGGTCCGCAGGTCGTAGTTGGCGGCCAGCGCCTCGTCGATCAGGCCGCGCAGCGTGACGTCCTGGAAGACGTCGAACCACGGCTCGTCCGCGAAGGACGCGGCTTCGGCCGGGGCCACCTCGCTGCGATACGCCGGCGGCACGTCGGGCTCCGGCTTGACGAAGTTCGGGCCGACGGCGCAACCGGTCGCGAGACACGCGACCAGCGCGGCGACGCTGACGCGACGGGCTGACAAGTGCACCGGGCCCGGTATCCGCCGCTCCTCCGTCGCCCGGCGCTCGCCGTCGTAGCTGACCTCCACCAGATCGCTCATCGCGCCCCCAGGCGCCGTCGATGTCGCAGAAACCGCCGGGGGGGTCAAATCAGCGCACCGGGCCGAAGAAAGCTCAGCCGACGGCGTGCAGCGGCTCGGCGTGCGCGGTGTCGTGCGTCGACAGGCCGATGCCGTTCATGCAGTGCGGGCCGCCCCAGTGCTCGACGACCTTACCGTCGCGCATGCGCAGGATCGCCGTGCCGTTGATGACGATACGCCGTCCGGAGGGCGGAACCCCGTAGTATGCGGCGCCGTCATGCGTGCCGGTCAGGGTCCAGTTCGAGACGATCAGGTCGCCCGACTCGATCAGCAGGTCGACCCCGAACTGCATGTCACTGAACGCCGCCCGCGCCGACTCCCAGAACTTCTGTTCCTGCGGCCGGATGTCCGTGCCCACCGCCTCCGGACTGACCCGCGGCGTCACGTGACTCATGAAGTCGGGTGCGAACACCTCGTACACCGCCGAGTAGTCGCCGGCGGACATGCGCGCGCTGTACTCTCCGAGGATCTTGAGATTCTTCGACATGGTGTTCCCTCCTGACGGAAACCGCATCTTAGGCGAGGTCGTGCGGGAAGGGGAAGCGGAAGGATCGCTCGCGCCTCGTGTCCATCCCCGCATGGAGGGCCGCGCTCCCGCGCGGCCTGGTCCGAAGGAGAAGCGCCAGCGCGCCCGGTCCGTGATCGCGCGCCGCAATCCGCCGTCGGAGCCGCGGGCCTCGTGCCCGCACGGCGGTGCTGCGCACCGCCGTGCGGCGACAAGCGCCGCGGCTACGTCTGGGGCGTGGCGCCCGAGGGTGCGTAGTCCCGGAAGGGCATCGCAATCACCATCTCACCAGGCATCGCCAGAGACCCTCGCGAGATCAGGTCGTCCCCACGGCCGTTACCGATCGCCCACCTCCGGCGTTGGGGTCGGGGTGTCGGGCACGACCCAGAGCGGGGTCAACGTCGGCACCGCCAGCGACGGCAGCGCCGATATCCCCTGTTCGTCGTCGGATAACCCGCCGCCTGTCCGAGGCGTCGATGCCCCATCGACGCGATCATTCCCGTCGCGCTGACTGGCGGCATTCGAGCCTGCCGGCGCGGACGCGCGCGCGCCCGTTGCCGACGTTCGCTCCGCCTCCGACGCCACGGCGGTCGTCAACGTGCACTGTGGATCGGTCGCCGCACTCGCGGTGTGGAAGGGATCGCCCGCCTTGTCGAGGCCGAGCGCGGGCTCGATCGTCGTGTCCGTGCCGTACAGGACGAGCTTGCCCTGCGGCGCGAACGGCGCGTGCGCGTAGGTGTCGTACGGCTGGCAGGTGGAGGGGCCCGGCGAATAGGCGGGGTCGTCGAGCTTGATCACGTACAGGTGACAGCCGTCCTTCGGGCAGGCGTAGTACGACTCGCCGTGGGCGACGTCCGGACAGGACGGGTCATCGGTGGCCGGATTGCCGGTGCAGCTGCCGAGCGGCGACGGCGCGATCGGATTGGGCTCGTCCTGGGCGACCCAGAGGAAGAGCATGCCGGTCGCCTTGTCATAGAAGTACCTGCGGAGATTCGGCGTGCCGTCGCCGTTGAGCATCGCGGCCGCGTCGTCGACGCGATCGAGGTCGTCGGTCGGAAAGACGCACGCCGTGCCGTCGCCGGTCGGCGTCGAGCCGTCCGGACAGGCGCCGCCGGTCTTCTGCACGGTGCGCGGACGCGGACCCGGACACGTCGGCGTGGTGATGTTCACCGTGTGCGACGAGTCGAGGTTGTCGCACGCGGACGGGCTCCAGTACTTGAGCAGGTCGGGGTCGGTGGGCTCGACGAGACCGCCGAGGAACGACTTGTAGCCGCGCTGGATCTTGAACTTCGTCGGATCCTGCGGATGTGAGCCGTCGGCGTTGGCGTAACAGATGCCGAGACGGATGAAGAACGGCTTCTCGGCGCTGACGTTCGGTTTGACGACGTCGACCACGCCGACAGTCATGATGTTGGCGATCCCGGCTTTGCCGGTCGATCTGGGGAAGGTCGGCGCCGGTGAGGTCGCCACGGTGTAGCCGAACCCGCTCGTGACCTTGGGCTCCCAGACGCCGCGCCCGTCGCGGCCGTGCAGCGTCATCGCAGCGTGGATGACGTTGCCGAGAGCATCGCGGCGCGGACCGCCGTTGGCATCCGTTTCCGGATCGTCGCGCGTGAAGGTGACGAACTGCGTGTGCGTCTGGTCGAAGTCCGGGCCAGGGAACGGCACGTCGTTGCCATCGACCTTGTCCAACCACGGATACAGCGTCGAGAATTCCAATGTCGCCAGGCTGCCCGGCGAGATGAGTGAGGTGTCGCGCCCTTCGAAGTGCTGATTCTGTGCGCCGGTGGAGAGACACTCGTTGACGGCGTTCGACGTCGCATTGAACGGCAGGTTGTTGAGCGAGATCGGATGAATGGTCTCGCCCGGACGCGCGTGGAGCGCACGCCAAAGCCGGTCAGCGTTCCGTCCTCGTCGACGATGGCGGTGTTCTTGTCGCCGTCGTTGAAGAGGAGATTGAGGCTGACCTGCTCGGTATAGATCTGGTGGCGCAGGTCGGTGTTCACCCAGCTCAGGCCGCGGGTGGCGGTCGCGGTCGGATAGCGCGCTCTGGTTCGACTGGAACCAGCCGAAGGCCGCATCACCCTCGTAGACGAAGTGGGTGTTGCAGCCCTCCGCCTTGGCGCAGCAGTTCGGATTGTTGCCGTCGGCACAGAGCACGTTCGGCAGCGGACAGGAGTTCAGACAGTCCCCGGGCTTCGCGCAACAGTCGGCGGGCGTGTTGCAGTGGTGGCCCTTGTTCGTCCCCGACACGCAGACCTGGGCCGTGGGCGTGTTCTGCGACGCGTAGGTGGCCAGGAAGGCGTTGTCCGCGGCCGTGAGCAGGCTCGACGGATCCTTGCGGAAGTTGACGAAGCGATCGTCGAACACCCGTACCGGGCCGTCGTAGAGCATGTAGCCGAACATGTTCCAGTTCGGCGTCGGGTACCCTTCGCCCATCTCGTCGCCGCTGTGCGCGACGACGCCGGTCGGCGGCGGCGTGTGGTCGATGCAGCCAAACTGGCCGCCGGTGAAGATGCCGTTGACGTTGTTGCGCGGGCACTGGCCGAAGCGGCTGACGTTGTTCTGACTGACGCCGACGAGCACCGAGTCCTTGAGGAGGAGCCACACGCCGGGCGCGTTGCCGTCGAGTCCGCCCGAGGTGACGAGCGTGACGCTCTCGCGATTGGTGGCGAAGCGCCCGTCCTTGAGCACGAACCACGTCGGCCGCAGCCACACGCCGCGGAAGCGGTTGCGCGTCGCCGTCATGCCGTCGAGCTGCGTGATCACCGGCTGGCCCGTGCTGGTGCCGTCCTTGTGGGAGAAGAGCTGTTCCGAGATCACGCCGTGATCCGGCTCGCCGTAGTAGCCGGCGTAGCAGCCGTGCGCGCGGTTGTTGAGGAACGCGTGCGGATGGCCGGGGATGCCGATCGGCTTGTACTTCAGGTCCTGCAGCTGGCCGCCGATCATGAGCGGAACCGTCGGCGGCACCCACCAGAAGCCGCGGCCGACGCCCTGGCAGCCGCCGATCGCGTTGCCGATCAGCTCGGTGGTGGGATTGGTGATCCAGAAGCCGCTGGCCGGCTCGGTATAGATCTCGTCGGGATCGCACGCCCGCGGGGGATCCTGCGGACGACTCCCATCGGTCACGTACGGCTCGCGCACGACCCCGAAGCCGCCGTTGCCGTCGGGCTTCTTGCAGGACCCGTGGGTCGGGTTCTTCTGGTTGTCGGTGTTCGGAATGTTGAACCCGTCGTAGTGATAGCCGGCTTCCTTGGCGAGGTTGTCGCCGGTCCACCAGTAGTCGCGGATGAGCTCGCTGCGCGGGCGCGTCTTCACGACATCCGGCGGGACAGGGGTGACCGGATAGATATCGAACGAGTTGCTCATCGCCCCGAGGCCGAGGTTGCGGCGGAAGCTGATGTTCTCTTCCGAGCCGTGCTCCTCGTAGAAGATGTGGCCGACGATGCGAGCACAGACGTTGTCCTCGACGTCGAGGTTCGACGTCATGTGCATGGTGATGCACTTGTTGAAGCTGTGGTGGATGCTGTTGGCGCGGATCTTCGGCGCATTCTTGGCGTCGCCGGCCATGTGCAGATGGATGGGGTAGCTGCCGAGCTGATCCTTGCCGAACTTCTCCAGCTCGACACCGACGATGGCGACGTCGGGCACGGTGCCGCCGTCGTCGCCGGCGATGCGGATCTCGCCACCCCAGTGGAGGCCCGGGTCGGGGCGCGCGTCGCTGTCCGGCGGCGGCGCCGCCGGCGTGGTCGCCGTCAGCGTGATCGAGCGACTGATGAGGCCGACCTCGGCGCGCTCGTCGACACCGAAGTTCTGCGCGGCCGGATCGTTGTAGTTGAGGGGGCCCGGCTCGGAGAGACACGGCGCCGTGCAGCCGGACACCGATCCGCAGGCCACCACCTGCGTCACGCCGTTCACCGCGCAGCGCTGGCTCGGCGTCGGCGCCTGGGAGCCGAAGTGTGAGAATTTCAGTCCCTGACGGGTCTTCACGATGCTGCCGCCGGCGGAGTCGGCGGTGGGCGCGCTGGCGAGCTGCACGAACTCCGTCTCGAACGGGCTGAAGCTGCTGGTCGCGACGACGATCCAGTCGCCGTTCTCCCAGGGCCGCTGCCCCTTGGTGACGTCGGCCGCGAGGTGCAGGGTCGAGCCGCCGCTGTCGGACGCCGCCGGCGCCGCTTCGCTCAGCACGGTCCAGCTCACGCCCGGCGCGCCGGCGGCGGCAGCCGGATTGGGGACGCCCTTCGATCCGTACAGGTGGAGCTTCCCGCCGGGTCGCACCTCGATGCCCTTCACCGACCCGTCGTCGCACCCCTGGGCAGGGTTGCACGAAGCATCGCGAGCGCCTGTGAACGTCACCGTCACGTGCGCCTTGGGGTGATAGCCCATCGGACAGTCGGCGGTGCCGATGCCGAAGAGGCCGCCCGACTCGATGCGGATGCCGGCGGTGGTGAGGCTGAGCGTGTCGGGCGTCTTCAGCTCGGTATCGGCGAGGTCGGGGAAGACCAGCTTGCCGCCGGCGTTGATGACGATCTTGCCGAGCGCCTTGGCGCCGACGAAATCCTCGTCGACGACGACGTTGGGACCGCACCCGTCGGCGCCGCCGATGACGATGGAGCCATCGCCCTTCTTCGCGCAGCTCGACAACCCCACCGGCTCAGGCGTCGGTGCCGCCGCCGGGTCGGCGGCGGCGCCGGAGCGCAGCGCGCTCGCCGATTCGTCGTTGAAGGCGTCGGCGCACGTCGCGGGCACCCGCTGCGTGCCGCCGCCACCGCCACCGCCGCTGTCCCCACACGCGGAGACGGCCAACACCACGGCCAAAATCAGCACTCGCGATCGACCCTGAATCCCAAGCATCACCGGCTCCTTCGATCGATCCGCCACGGTTGGACCTCGGATCGAGACGCCAGACTGACGGATTTCGTTCATTGAGGACAGGCAGGGTCTTCGAGCGGTCGGCCCCCGACTGGCCGGCGCCGCTCCCGCGGCGCCGGCCGGCGGCGATGATGGCGAGCAGGCGTTCAGGCAGCGCCGCGGGCGCGCGCCTACCCTTCCGGCCCCGGCTACGCCGAAGGACACTCCACTGGCAGGTGCTCGAGGCCGCAGATGAAATTCGAGGGACGGCGCGGCGGAGGCTCGGCATCGGCAAGCGCCAGCGTCGGCATGCGCCGGACGAGCTCCTCGAAGAACACCCGCAGCTCGAGGCGGGCGAGACTGGCGCCGAGGCAGAAATGCGCGCCGATGCCGAAGGCGACGTGGTCGTTGGGCGAGCGCCCGACGTCGAATCGGTGCGGATCGCGGAACACCGCGGCATCGCGGTTGGCGGCCGGATACAGGAGCAGCACCTTCTGCCCGGCCTCGATGCGCTGGCCATGCCACTCGACGTCGCGGGCGGCGGTGCGCGCCATGTTCTGGATCGGGCTCACCCAGCGCAGCATCTCCTCGACCGCGGCGGGAATCCGCGATGGATCGCGCGCCAGCGCCTGCAGCTGCTCCGGATGCCGCAACAGCTCGTACATGCCGCCGCTCAGCACATGGCGGGTGGTCTCGTCGCCACCGATGAGGATGAGCAGGCTCTCCATCAACAGGTCGTTGTCGCTCAGGCGCTCGCCGGCGATCTCGGCGTGCACCAGGATGCTCACGAGGTCGTCGCGCGGGTGCGCGCGCCGGTCGGCGATCACCTGCCGCTGGTAGGTGATGTAGTCGTCGAATGCGGCCGCCGCCTGGATCATCTTCTCGGGATCCGTGGTGCCGTCGCCCTGAATCATCGCCTCCGACCACGCGAGCAGGCGCGCGTGATCGTCCGGCTCGACCCCGAGCAGGTCGCCGATGACGATCAGCGGCAGCCACGCGGCGACGTCGCCGACGAAATCGAAGCGGCCGCGCGCCCGCGCCCGCTCGATGAGATCGGCGCTGATCTCGCGAATGCGCGGCTCGTGCTCCTGCACGCGGCGCGGCGTGAAGCCGCGGCTCACCAGGCCGCGCCGCTGCCGATGGGCCGGGTCGTCGAGGTCGATCATGTACGGCATCGGCGGTTGGGTCGGCCGGATGCCGCCACCGTTCTGGAAGGTCTGCGGGTCCTTCGCCGCCAGCAGCAGGTCGGCATAGCGCGTGATGCCCCAGACCTGGCCGTCCCAGTAGAGCGGCGCGTGCTCGCGCATCCAGTCGAAGGCGGGGTGCGGGTCCTGGGCGTAGAACGCGCCGTCGGCGAGATCGATGGACGATCGGATCGGATGGTCAGCCATCAGGCGCGCTTACCATACGGGATCAGCGGCGTTCGAGATGCCGGAGGTGGCTCCCTGTCCTGATCAGTCGTCCGGAGCCCTGACAGCCGGCAGCGGGCACGCGATTCAGCGCCCGCGCCTGCTTCAGCGCGGAGCACCGCTCGACTCAGAGCGTTGGCCGCAACGGCGCGCACCTGTTCGACGCGTGCGAAACCGCCTACACGGCTGGCACGAAGACCGGTACGCGGAACGAAACCGATGGCTTCACCACGTGCATCGATGACAAGGGTGTCGCAGGCCGCACTCGGTGCGGGCCCGCGACCTCACCTGGGCGCTCGCCTCTCCGCCGCGCCCCGTTCCCCCCTGAAGAAGGAGCCGCACCGATGGCGACCAAGACGGACTTCACGACCGACGAGTGGGTACAGCTGCTGAAGGCTCCGGGATGGGCGAGCATCGCCGTCGTCGCGGCGAGCCCGAGCGGACCGATCGGCGTGATCAAGGAGCTGTTCGCGGCCGGGAAGCTCCTCGCCGAGGCCAAACAGGGAGCGCAGAATCCGCTGGTCAGCGCGGTGGTCAACGACCTCATCACCAGCGAAGGGCGCCACCAGGCGCAGCCGAGCGACGTGGCGGGGAAGTCGCCGGACGAGGTGCGGACGGCGGCGATCGCCTCGCTGAAGCAGGTCGCGACGCTGGTGGACGCGAAAGCGAACGCCGACGCCGACGGCTTCAAGCGATGGCTCGCCGTGCTCGCCGAGCGGGTCGCGCAGGCGTCGAAGGAAGGCGGCTTCCTCGGCATCGGTGGGACGCGCGTCAGCGAGCCGGAGGCCGCGACGCTCAGCGAGATCGGCAAGGCCCTGGGCATCGCGAGCTGATCGCCGGCGCGGCAAGCGCCGTATCCGTCGGGCGGGCCGCCTGCGCCTAGCGCACCTGGCGACTGTCGCCGGTGACGCGCAACTTCCAGTCCTCGAGCACGGCCTCGCCGCGCTCGCTCGTCGCGTCGTCGAGGTTCAGGTGGCTGGTCAGGTAGTACAGCCGATCGATGTCGGCGCTGTGTCCCGGCCCCTCGCGATGCGGCATCGAAGCGCTGCTGCAGGTAGAAGGGCGGAATCGACTGGTAGTACAGCGTCGCCTGCACCCGGTCGGCGCGCTGCAGGAGCTCCGGTCCGAGCGGGATGACGGTACTCGATCTATCGGCGCCCGTCAGCTTCGGATCGAAGTAGTACGAGGGATCGTTCGCCTCGTCGCCGTGCAGAACGGCGAGCGCGCGGATGTAGGGCGACGACGACGCGCGCGAACTGGTTCGGATCGTAGCCCTTCGGCCGGATGCGGTTGTCCTTGACTGTCGTCGACGCGGCGCAGGAAGCTCGTGGTGACGGCACCGTCCGAGTCGCGCGATCAGCTCCTGGTAGATCTGCACCTGCTCGCCGGACGTCGATCACCTGGTAGTGCGGCTGGATGCGGCGCGGCGGGGAAGCGCACCGGCTGCTCGCTCTCCAGCACGCGGTCGGACGACCCGTCGAGCAGGAAGCCGAGCGCGTTGGTGCGGCCCGACGCCCAGAGCGGCGTCCCCTGCGCGGTCGAGCACCAGCAGCTCGACGAAGAGCGCCGGAAGCCGACGCCGGTCGGCAGATAGTGCCCGGTGAGGTTGCGTACGGTGACGCTGGCGCGCAGCCGCCCGTCCGCGCGTCTTCCGCACGCCGCCGACCTCACCGTCGCGGTGTCGTTGCGCGGCCATCTCCAGCATCGACTCGAAGCCGGTGAACAGCGGCAGCTCCATCGGTAGGCCCTGCGAGAACGGCGGCGCCGGCGGGTCGAGCGGCGACGGCTGCTCCGACATCCAGTCGATCTGCTGGAAGCCGAGCAGCAGCGGGAACTGCTGGAAGAACTGGTTCAGGAAGACGTTCAGCCCGTGCAGCGAGTGGCGCGCTGAAGTGGTTGCGCGTGGTCAGCTGCGATGTCCGCGTCGGGCAGGCGATGGGTCGTGGGCGGGAACTGCGTTCGACTCGCTGTTGGCGATCTTGAACGCGAGCGCGTCGCCCTTGTAGTCGGTCGGCATGTGGCAGTCCTGGCAGGAGCGGAACTGCGCGCCGGGACGGCCGCTGTCGCTGTTGGTCCATTCCAGGTGGGTCGACTGCTCGTAGCACGCGCCGAGGCGTTGGCCGGCGTTGTCGAAGATCGGCAGCAGGATGTTGTGACAGCTGCCGCAGAGCTCCGAGCGCTGCGATCTGCTCGCCGTACATCGGCGTCAGCGCCGAGCGCATGCTCCATCGGCTTGGCTGACGACCGTGTCGTCCTTGTACGGGACCGTAGATCTCCTCCGCCGGGCCGGTGACGAAGTTGCCGGTGTAGGTGCGCTCCTCGCCGAGGTCGGTGGCGGCGACGTGGTGGCACACCGTGCACGACACGCCGTCGCGCGCCGAGCGCGCCGTAGAGCTGCTGGTCGTTCTCCGTCGCGCCCGGCCACTGCTGCAGCGCGTCGCGCCGGAACGGCTGGCCGAGCGGCACCTCGGGCGGCGGCGGGATGGCGAACATGTCGGCGCACGCGGTCGTCGCCCTGCACTGCGCCGTGTCGGTCGGCGAACTGCCGCTCGCCCATCGCGCCGTGGCAGTGCAGGCAGGTGTCTCTCGATGCAGGCGGTGCGAGTCGGCCAGGCGGTTGGTCTCGCGCCTGCAGCTGCGCGAAGAAGATCGGGTCGCGACCCGACAGGCCCATCGGCGAGACGCGCCATTCGCCGTACGGCGAGAGGTTGCGCAGCCGGCTCGTGCGCGCCGGCCTGCTCCTCGACCTGCACCATGTTCGGCAGCAGCGGGCTCTGCGGCGTCGCGTTGTGGCAGGCGTTGCACTGCGCCGCGGTGAGGAACTGCCCCGGGCCGGCGTGCGCCGAGATGACCTGCTGGTCGTAGGTCTCGGCCGGCATGCGCGTCGCCCACACGTCGGCGAAGCTGCACCGGCGCCAGCTGGTCGAAGACGTCGACGAATCCCGGTTGCGGCGCCGGCAGCGGCGTCGGGAACGGCGAGAACGACGATTGGGTCGGCGTCGGCTCGATCGCCGGCGTGGCCGTCGAACGCCTTGTAGCGCAGCTCCTTGCCGAGGATGTTGTCCATCGAGGCGAACGTCGACTCCGACTCGGCCGTCGCGTGGCAGCTCAGGCAGTAGGGGTGGCCCGCGAGCGGGATCAGCATCACGACGTTCGGCACCTTGAGCGGCTGCTGCAGGCACGCTGCCGGTCGGGTACCAGCGGGTCGTCACGATCGGATCGGGAACGTGCCGCCGGTGAAGGCCGACGCGGTCGAGCAGCGGCGGCGGAAACTGCGGCGCCGGATGCCGATGTCGGGCTGCTGCAGCATCCAGTACCAGCCGTCGTTGGACGCCGGCGCTCGTCTTGATCATCGGCGCCCAGAACACCGGACAGTTCGAGCGGGCTCGTCGACGATGTCCATGCAGCCGTCGGCGGCCGACGTGGATCGTCAGAGCCGCCGAACAGACAGCGACATCGCCTTCACCATCATCGCGCCGTCGGGGATCTCGCCCTGCCGGCCGTTGCACAGCCAGTCGACGACCTCGGGCGAGTAGTAGACGCGCAGCGGGAAGTGCGGGCCGTAGTTGTTGCCTGTAGCTGCCGTCCGGCGGCACGACCGACGGGCCGCTGAAGCGCCAGTGTTCGTCGGCGATCCAGCCGAGCCCCTCGTAATCCTGCGGTCGACCAGGAACGTCTCCAGCCGCACGTTGTAGGCCTGATAGGCGACGAAGTCGGCCGGCGGCGGCGGATCGCGCAGATCGGCCGGCAGCGGCTGGCCGCGATCCGGATGCGCCGCGCACCAGGCGTCGATCTCCGCCTGCGTCGCCGGTCCGGTCGAATCCTCGCAGATCCATTCCCGCGGGTCGTCGGGCAGAACCCGGGTCGACGGCTGCGTGGGGACATCGGATCCGGATCCGCCGCAGCCTCCGAGCACGATCGCGGCCGCGACCGCGGCGACCAGACAGCGCCATGCCCTGCCCGCCTCGACCCGCTCTCCCATCGCCTCTCGCATCCGCATCCGCCAGGGCATTCTACGTGCGAACGAAGACCTTCATAGCGCTTTCTCGGATGGAGGCGCCCTCCACCAACGGCGCCGCGCCCGCGTTGGCGGCCTGCGGCCGTGGCGATCGATCGTCGCGCCGGCCCGCGGTCCTACTTCATCGCCGCGAGCCGACGCTTCCGCCGCGTGGCCGGCTGCGGCGGGGCCTCGCCGACCGCGTGCATCGCCAACGCGGCATCGACGACGGCGGCAATGGGGCGCGTGTACCCGGACGCGATCCACTCGAGCGCGATCTGGGTGACGCCGCCGAAGATGCCGGCCGCCAGCAACTCGGGCGGCGCCCCGCCCGGACGGGATGCGATCGTCGGCGCCAGCTGCGCGATCCACGCCGACACCGCTTCCCGCACCACCGCATCCACGGCCGGGCTGACGCCGCCGATCTCCACCAGGAAGACGCGCGCCGCCTGTGGATGCGCGCGCAACGCCTCGAAGTAGGCATGCAGCATCGCGCGTTTCGCCTCGCTCGGTTCCATCGATCGCGCCGCCGCGATCAATCCCTCGCGCGTCCGCTGCGCCACCGCCTGATAGGCCGCCGCCAGGAGCGCATCACTGCTCGGGAACGACTCGTAGAAGTACCGTTCGGTGAGCCCCGCCGCCTCGCACACCGCTTTCACCGAGGCGTTGCGATAGCCGACCTGGCCGTAGACGAGGATGGCCGCCTCGACGAGCGCGGCCCGCCGCTCGGCGCGCCGCTCGCCGACGGATCGACCGCCATAGACACGGGCGGGAACGGCGCACTTTGTCCGCACGCCCCAAGTTGACACGGCTCGTTGTCAGATGCAAGATTTCTGACACGGAGGATTGTCACTTGGCCTCAGACGCATCGCCCCCCCTCGCTTGCCCCGTCTCGCCCGACGCCGCCCCGGCGTTCGATCCCGACGCGTTGCGCGAGCGCTATCGCGCCGAGCGCGACAAGCGGCTGCGCGCCGACGGCAACGATCAGTATCTCGAGGTGACGGGCGACTTCGCCCGCTTCGTCGACGACCCCTACGTCGCGCCGGGATTCGCGCGCGCGCCGCTCACCGACGAGGTCGAGGTGGCGATCATCGGCGGCGGCTTCGGTGGCCTGCTGGCCGGCGCGCGGCTGCGCGAGGCCGGCGTCGAGGACGTGCGGATCATCGAGAAGGGCGGCGACTTCGGCGGCACCTGGTACTGGAACCGCTACCCCGGCGCGATGTGCGACGTCGAGTCGTACATCTACCTGCCGCTGCTCGAGGAGCTCGCCTACGTGCCGACCGAGAAGTACGCGCGCGCGCCGGAGATCCTCGCCCACAGCCGCGCGATCGGCCGCAGGTTCGATCTCTACCGCAACGCGTGCTTCCAGACGGAAGTGACGGCGATGCACTGGGACGATGCCGCCGCGCGCTGGATCATCGAGACCAACCGCGGCGACCGGATGCGGGCGCGCTTCGTCTGCATGGCCAACGGGCCGCTCAACCGGCCGAAGCTGCCGGGCATCCCCGGCGTCGAATCGTTCGCCGGCCACGCCTTTCACACCAGTCGCTGGGACTACGGATATACCGGCGGCGATGCGAGCGGCGGACTGACCGGGCTCCGCGGCAAGCGGGTCGGCATCATCGGCACCGGGGCCACCGCCGTGCAGTGCGTGCCGCACGTCGGCGCGGCGGCCGCGCACCTCTACGTCTTCCAGCGCACGCCGTCGTCGATCGACGTGCGCGCCAACCGCCCGACCGATCCGCAGTGGGCGCGGACGCTCGGGCCGGGCTGGCACCAGCACCGCATGGACAACTTCAACATCCTCGTCACCGGGGGCTTCCAGGACGAGGATCTGGTGAGCGACGGCTGGACCGACATCATCCGCAAGCTGCTGTTGCTGGTGCGCGCGGACACCGACGGTGCGGTGGCGCGCGACGGCATCGCCCGCACGCTCGAGCTCGCCGACTTCCAGAAGATGGAGCAGATTCGCGCCCGCGTCGACGCCATCGTCAGGGATCCCGCCACCGCCGAGGCGCTGAAGCCGTACTACCGGCAGTTCTGCAAGCGGCCCTGCTTCCACGATGAGTATCTCGACACCTTCAACCGCCCGAACGTCACGTTGGTGGACACGCAGGGCAAGGGCGTCGACCGCATCACGCCGAAGGGCGTGGTGGTGGCGGGCGTCGAGTACGAGCTCGACTGCCTCATCTACGCCACCGGCTTCGAGGTGGGCACCGACTACGCGCGCCGCGCCGGCTACGAGCTGGTCGGCCGCGACGGCGTCACCCTCACCGAGCGCTGGGCCGACGGCGTGCGGACCTTGCACGGCATGCACAGCCGCGGGTTCCCCAACTGCTTCATCATGAACAACACGCAGTCCGGCTTCACCGTGAACTACCCACACATGCTGAACGAGCAGAGCCGCCACATCGCCTACATCGTCCGCCACGCCCTCGACCACGGCGTCCGGGCCGTCGAGGTCTCGGAGGCCGCGGAAGCCGAGTGGGTCGAGACCATCATCCGCCTCGCCGTCTTCGCGCAGGAGTTCCTCGAGAACTGCACCCCCGGCTACTACAACAACGAGGGCAAGCCCGGAGAGCGCAGCGGCCAGAACGGCTTCTACGGCGGCGGCTCCGAGGATTACTTCCGGCTGCTGCGCGAGTGGCGCGCCAGCGGTGAGCTGGCGGGACTGGAGCTGACTCGGAACTGACTCTTCGACCGCCAAGGACGCCAAGACCTCGCCAAGGATCTCGCATAGTTCCTTGGCGAGACCTTGGCGCGCTTGGCGGTTGGCGCGCGGCGCTCAAATCGCCCGACCCGACGTCTTCCAGTACGGATCGCGCAGCAAGCGCTTGTAGAGCTTCCCGGTCGGGTGGCGCGGCAGGTGGTCCTCGAAGTCGATCGAGCGCCAAGGACGCCACGATCTCGCCAAGAAGCTATGCGAGATCCTTGGCGAGACCTTGGCGCGCTTGGCGGTTGGCGCGCGGCGCTCAAATCGCCCGACCCGACGTCTTCCAGTACGGATCGCGCAGCAAGCGCTTGTAGAGCTTCCCGAGTCGGGTGGCGCGGCAGGTGGTCCTCGAAGTCGATCGAGCGCCAAGGACGCCACGATCTCGCCAAGGAGCTATGCGAGATCCTATGCGAGATCCTTGGCGCGCTTGGCGGTTGGCGCTCGGCGCTCAAATCGCCCGACCCGACTTCTTCCAGTACGGATCGCGCAGCAAGCGCTTGTAGAGCTTCCCGAGTCGGGTGGCGCGGCAGGTGGTCCTCGAAGTCGATCGAGCGCCAAGGACGCCACGATCTCGCCAAGGAGCCATGCGAGATCCTTGGCGAGACCGTGGCGCGCTTGGCGGTTGGCGCGCGGAGCTCAAATCGCCCGACCCGACTTCTTCCAGTACGGATCGCGCAGCAAGCGCTTGTAGAGCTTCCCGGTCGGGTGGCGCGGCAGGTGGTCCTCGAAGTCGATCGAGCGCGGCGCCTTGTAGCCGGCGAGCATCGTGCGGCAGTGCGCGATCAGCTCCTGCGCCAGCGCGTCGGACGGCGTCACGTCTGGCACCAGCTCGACCGCGGCCTTCACTTCCTCGCCCATCTCGTCGTTGGGGATGCCGAACACCGCGGCATCGGCCACCGATGGGTGCGCGACCAGGGTGCTCTCGATCTCCGCCGGGTAGATGTTGACGCCGCCGGAGATGATCATGTCGATCTTGCGATCGGAGAGGAACAGGTAGCCGTCGGCGTCGAAGTAGCCGACGTCGCCGAGCGTGCCGAAGCCGTCCTCCCGGTGCGCGGCGGCGGTCTTCGCCTCGTCACGATGGTACCGGAAGTCGGCACCCATGCGGCTGCGGAACCAGATCTGTCCGCTCTTGCCGGCCGGCATCGGGGTGCCGTCGTCGTCGAGCACCACCACCTCGACCGTCTCGAGCGGGCGTCCGATGCTGCCCGGCTTGTCCAGCCACTCCCGGCCGCGGATCAGCGTGAGGAAGCCGCCCTCCGTGCCGCCGTAGTATTCCGTCAGCACTGGCCCCCACCACTCGAGCATCTGCCGCTTGATCCCCGGCGGGCACGGCGCCGCGCCGTGATGGACCTCGCGCAGTGAGGCGCCGCTGAAGCGGCGGCGGACGTCCTCGGGCAGGCGCAGCAGGCGGATCATCTGGGTCGGCACCAGATGCAGGTTCGTGACCCGATGGCGGTCGATCAGCGCCAGCGTCTCCTCCTCATCGAAGCGGTGGCGCATGACGACGGTGCTGGCGGCACCGAGCAGCGGGAAGAGGCTGTAGGCCCATTGCGCCGAATGGTAGGCGGGACCACAGAGCAGCGACACGCCGTCCTGCGGCAGGCCGAAGCGCTCGCACAACAGCCGGCCGATCATGCCGATGGGCGCGGTCGGACCGCCGAGCGGAATGAGGCTGGAGCGCACGCCCTTCGGAAAGCCGGTGGTGCCCGAGGTGTAGAACATCGGGCCGCCGGCGGCCTGGCCGGCCGGCTCGGCGGGGTCGCCCGACGCCAGGACATCCTCATACCGCTCGTGGCCCGCCTCGTCGCCGCCGATGATGATGCCCAGGCGGCATCCGGCGGCGCGCGGATCGGCGCGCGCCGTCCGCGCAACGTCGGTGAAGCGCTCGTCGATCACCAGCAGCGCGGCTCCCGAATTCTCGAGCACGTAGGCGAGCTCGTTGGCCACCCAGTGCCAGTTCACCGGCACGACGATCCAACCGCCGTGCAGCGCGGCGAGCAGCACCTCGAACCACTCGCGCCGATTGCCGGCCATCAGCGCGATGGTATCGCCGGGTTGGAGCCCGCGGGCGCGCAGCGCCGATACCAATCGGTTGACGCGCGCATCGAGCTCGGCCCACGTGGTGCCGCCGCGCTCGTCGATCAGGGCGGGATCGGTGCCCTTGCGGGCGGCGATGTCGTTGAGCAGTTCGGCCATGCGCGTTTCTCATCCGGGAGCCGGCGCTTGGCAATGGGTGCCGCGAACGTTCCTCCTCGCCACCGTTGCATGGTCCGCGGCCTGGGCTCCAGGCGGCGCACGGGGGCGTGCGAGTGTGCTATTGCGCCCTCCCGATTGCCGAATGCGGCAGGGCGGAGCGGCGTGGCCAGAGCTGAAGACTCGCGTAGCACCAGGATAGCCCTCGCGGGGATCGCGCTGATCGTCGCGGCGCCGATGCTGCACATGGCCGTCCACGACCGGATCGACTACGACGGGTGGTGGCACGTCTTCATCGCCCGCGAATCTCCGTGGGCGCGGCTCTGGAGGGACGTGGATCACAACGCGCATCCTCCGGTCTTCTATCTGCTGCTACGCGCCGCGGCCTGGTTCGGTTCGGGGCGGCTCGTCTACCGATCGCTCTCGATCGCGGCGGCGATCGTGGCCACCTATGTCGTCGGTCGGATCGCGGCGCGCGTCTTCCGCACGCCTGCCGTATCACTCCTCTGCGCACTGGCGTTCGGCCTCGCCGTGCCCACCGTCGTCATGGCGTGCGCGGTCCGCAGCTACATGCTGAGTCTCGCGCTCGTGCTGATCGCGTTCCGGCCGTATCTCGACCTCGTCGCCCCGACACCTGCGCGCATCGAGGCGACCACACGGGTCGTGTTCGTGCTCGCCATCATCGGCGCCGTCGTCACGAGCTACTCGGCGATCTTCTTCGTCTGTGCGGCCGGCGCCCTGCCCTGCCTCTACGCCGCCGTCGATCGCCGATACCGCGCGTGGTTGATCGCGCGGCTGCGGACCCAGTGGCCGCAGGAGATCGCCTGCATCGTTCCCATCGTCGCCGTGACCGTCGCGGCGTACGCCGTCCACATGTCCCGATTCGCCGCGCCGATGAGCCATACCGCGGCGTTCTACCCCGACCAGCTGGGATCGGCCGCGGGATGGGTGCGCGGCTCCGCGTCGTTTCTCGCGCGCACCGTCGTCGCCGAGATCGACCTTTTCTCCCCGCTGCCGATCGGGCGCCTTCCCGGCGCGGTCCGCGCCATGGTCGTCCTTCTCTGCGCTGCCGTGGCCGGGGGACTCGCGCTGACCCTGCGACGACGATCCGACTGGGCGATCGCATCGGCGCCGCTCGCCACGCTCGTGATCATGGCGACCGCGATCGCGGGAGCCTCGCTGCTCGGCCGCTACCCGTTCGGCGGATTCCTTCGCCAGCAGTTTGTTCTCTTTCCGTTCGCCGTGCTGTCCGCCTTCGCCCTCGTCGACGAGATTGCGACGCGCGTTCACTCTCAGCGACTCATGGTCGCGGTGTCGGTCGCCGTGATGCTCAATGCCATCCTCCAGTGGCGCCAGCTGCGCCTGGTCTCCGCCGAGACCGGAACCCAGGAGGTGACGCAGTTCAATCGCTTCTTCGGTGACGCCCGTGCCGTGTACGTCGATCAGTTCAGCCTGATCCCGTTCTTCGCCGCCCATCAGCGCGACGAGTGGCCGGCGCAGACCGCCGTGGGACAGCGGTTCTTCGCCCTTCCGGTCATCGCACCGCAGGGGACCTTCCCGGTGTTGCGCGACATGACACGGTGGAGCAGCGACCTCACCGATCCCGGCCTGCATCGCGACGTGCGCGAGGTCTTGGAGCTGACCCATCTGCCGTCGATCGATGTGTTCTGGCTCCGCCAGGACGCGTACCTCCTGCCGACCCCGCCTCGCCTGGAGCGGGTGCAACAAGCGGAGTCGATGGTCCAGGCGGCCGAGAGCGAGCACCTCCGTGTCGAACGCCTGGTCCTCGACGGATTCAACGTGTACGCGCGATTGCGGCGTAACGACGACGCGCCGCCCTAGAGAAACTCTGCGCGGCGTCGTCACGCAGTGCGGCAACGTCACTGCAGTGCTCCAACGCGGCGCCGCGATCGTCGCGGAGCGTACGCGTCGGCGCCAGCGGGGCCTACGTGCCGACCGGTCGGTCGCCGATGATGCCCGCCCCTGCCAGCCCGGCAATCTGCTGGTCGTCGAGCCCGAGCACTTCGCGGAGAACGGCGGCGGAATCCTGGCCCAGGGTCGGCGCCGGTCGTGAGAACCATGGGCCGGGCCGCGAGGAGAATCGCATCGGCAGTCCGGGAAGCTCGTGCGTACCGGCCACGTCGTGAGCGACTGGCTCGAAGAAGGCGCGCGCCGCCAGTTGTGCGTGGCCGTCGACGTAGCGGCCGGGGATGACCGGCGCCGCCGGGATTCCAGCGTGAAGGAGTCGGGGAACGACGCGATCCAGATTCTGTCCCGCGGCCCAGGTCGCCAGCGCCGTGTCGATCCGATCGTGCGCCACGCGTCGGCCCGCCGCCGTTGCGAGATCCGTCGCCGCGACCCATTCGGGCCGGCCGAGCACCTCTCCGAGGGCCACCCATTGCGTGTCGTCGGTGACGGCGAGGGCCAGCCACCGATCGTCGCCTCGACACCGGTAGAGTCCCTGCGGCGCCGCGAGCGGACCCCGGTTGCCCTCGCGAGCGGCGCTGCGGCCGAAGGTCTGCCACTCGAGCACCTGATCGGCCGTCACGTTCAGGGCGGCCTCGACCATCGTCGACTCGACGAGCTGCCCGCGACCGGTCTGGCGGCGCTGCTCCAGTGCCACCAACAGCGCGACGCAGGCGTGCAAGCCGGCCAACGGATCGCACGGTCCGCGCGGGATCACCGGTGGCCCGTCCGCGAATCCGGTCACCCACGCCATGCCGGAGACCTGCTCCATCGTCTGCGCGAAGCCCGTCCGGTCGCGCCATGGACCATCCAGCCCGAAGGCCGGCATGCGGATCATCACCAGGCCCGGATGCTCCCGCGCGAGCTCGTCGTAGCGCAAGCCGAGGTTGTCGAGCACCCGCGGCGAGAAATTCTCGACCACCACGTCCACCGCGGCGATCAGGCGGGTCGCGAGCGCGATCCCCTCCGGACGCGAGAGGTCGAGGGTGATGCCCCGCTTGTTGGCGTTGATGCCGTGAAAGAACGCCGACCACTCCCACCACTGGTCGGCGGTCGGCTGTTGGGTGCTCGCGATGCGCATCCCGTCGGGACGCTGGATGGATTCGAGCTTGATGACCTCGGCGCCCATCGCGGCAAGGAAGTGGCCGACGAACGGTCCGGCCCAAAAGACGGTCATGTCGAGCACGCGCAGGCCGGCGAACGGGAGGGTGCCGATGGGATCGGACGCCGCCGCGTCGGGCCGTGCGGGCGCCGGAACCGGCGGCACGGCGAAGTCGAGACGATAGGGCGGCCGCGGTTCCCGCACCGCCGGCTCGCCAGCGAATGGTTGGTACACCCCGCGTGCACGGAAGTGGTCGAACGTGGCGACGGTCGCGCCGTTGCCGATGGGTGCCACCGGGATGCGCAACTGACTGGCGCGCTCGATGATCTCGGCGGTGGTGTGCGCGCGGGTCCACGCGTGGATGAACTCGTAGACCTCGTGGCGGCGGTCGTTGCGCGTGAACGGGTTCGCCAGGCTCTCGTCGCCGATACGATCGCTCTGCCCGATCAGGACGAGGAAGTCGCACCACTGCTGGTAGGTGATGGTGCAGAGGCCGACGAACCCGTCAGCCGTCGGGACGATCGATGGGATTTCGACCGTGCGCGCCGGCGCGAGCGCGCCGCCGCTCAAACTGTGCGCCACGGTCGTGAACGGGGCCATGCAGAGGTGCATCGCCTCGAGCAGTGACAGGTCGACGTGCGAGGCCTCGCCCGTGCGCCGCTGCTGCGCGATCGCCGTCAGGGCGCCGAGCGCCGCGTAGCCCCCACCCAGCCACTCGCCGATGCGGCCGCCGGCGGCCAGGGGCGATCGTTCGACCTCGCCACGCGACGCGGTGGACCCGCACCAGGCCTGGAGCGTGAACTCGGTCGCGGGGTGCGCGGCCCACGGACCGTCGGTACCGAACGGCGAGATCGACACCAGCGAGGTGCGCGGCGCGGCAGCCTGCACGGTCGCCCAGTCGAACGGCGCGCCCGGCCCGCGGCTCTGCACGACCACGTCGCTCGCCGCGAGCAACGCGAGGAGCTGCGCCCGGCCGTCCGGGGCCGTCGCGTCGAGTGCGCGGATCTGCTTGCGGTGATTCAGGAAGCGGAAGAGCGGTGCGGTGGACGCGGCGGCGATGGTCGCGCCGCAGGCGACGTACCGCCGCAGCGGATCGCCGCCGCTCGGCTCGACCTTGATCACCGCCGCGCCGGCGTCGGCGAGCAGCTTGCCGGCGTACGGGCCCGCAATCTCGGTGGCGAGCTCGAGGACGCGGATGCGCCCCAGGACGTCGACGCCGCGGGTCGCCATCAGGGGCGCGCGGCCGCGCGCCCGCGCAGGAGCGACGCGGCGTGCTCCCCCACCGGCCAGGGCTGGAGCGCGCGCATCGGCGCGATCGCGGTCTCGCCCTCGTCCAGTACCCCGGTCGCGGCGTCGACGACCGTCCAACGCATGGTGGGGCCGAAGAGCGGCTGCGCCTCGACCATCACCACGCGCAGCTCGCCGGGTTCGAACCCGCACTGCTCCTGCACGGCGCGCAGGAGCTGCAGGCCGTTCAGGTGTCCGTCGCCGAAGTTCCAGCCCAGCACCATGCCGCCGACGATCTCCCCGTCCATCCACTCGTAGGCGTCGATGTCGTCCACGGCGCGCGGGAGCGCTTCGAGCAGTGGGCGCCCTTCGAGGTGCATGAAGCGGTGGGAGAGCGACAGCGCGAGCGCCATCTCCACCGCCGTCGCGTCGGGGAGCAGCTTCTCCAGCTGGTCGCGCATGGTGCCCGCGGCCTTGGTGAGCTTCGAGAACTTCTCCGCGGCGCCCTTGCGGACGAGCCAGATGTTGTAGGCCCAATTGCCCGCGTAGTAGCGCATCGACAGCAGGAAGGAGACGCGCCCGGGGACGAAGTTGCCGTAGCACGGCACGACGAAGAGCCAGACGAACAGGAAGGCGACGAGCCACGGCATCTGGCCCACCGCGAGCGCACTCGCCTCGAGGTGGCCGCCGAACAAGAAGATGCCGCCGTAGATCATCAGGAGGTTCCACTCGATCGGCATGCCGCTCGGGTTGTTGAGCGCGATGAAGCCGTGGAAGCAGCACATCACGACGAGCATCACGCCCGTCAGCAGCGGGCTGTGGCTCGTGAGGAGCACGAGCGGGATCGAATACTCGGTGAGCGTCCCGACGCGCGCCATCCTGACGGCCATGCGCGACGGGCGCAGATCGTCCGGATACGCGACGAAGAGCCGCTGCTTCAGCCACTTCGGGAAGAAGGGCCCGTTGTTCATCATCACCATGATGACGGACGGGAAGTGGTCGTTGACCTTCGAGGTCGCCGCCCAGAACCAGATCGCCCCCCAGATCACCTTGCACGCCGAGATCCACAGGGCGTCGCCGCTGGCCACGACCAGGCAGACGAGCGCCACCCAGTAGTGCTCGGCGCGGGCGGCGAGGAAGAGCGTCTTGTCCGCGATCCCCAGCAGCGGAATCAGGACGGCACTCGGCAGCAGGAGCGCCGGCGTGATCTCGGGCGCGACGAGCGCGCGCAGCAGGAAGAGCTGGTTGGCGGCGTAGAGCGCCGCGTCGAGCCACGTGCGCCGCGTCCCGCCGACGACCGGCAGGCCGGGAAAGAGCGGCAACTTCGTGGTGCCGGGACGCAGGAAGTGCAGGAAGCCGCCGATCGGCGGCGAGAAGCGCGCGTTCATCGGCCCCGAGCCGCAGCCGAAGCCCGCCATCTCGTAGAAGATCGCCCACACGATCGCCTTCTGGAACGCGATCCCCGTGAACGCCCACCCGCCCGGCGACGTGAAGCCCGGATAGCCGGCGGAGAAGGAGACGAAGAAGGCCCAGCCGCCGATGAAGAGGAGGACGTACTTCGCCCAATACATCGCCATCACGATCGGCGGAGTGGGATGGACCTGCGATGCCCAGCTGCGACAGACGAGCCGCACGCGCTCCGGAAAGGGCGCGGCGAGCAGGCGTTGCGGGTCGTAGGGCGGCAGATCGAGGTCAGCAGTCGGCGGCATGGGTGGTGGCTACCGTCCCGGCGAACGCTTGTCGACCGCACTGGGTGACTGCACCTACGGTGCGAGCCTTGATCCGATACCTAGCCGCCAAGGGCGCCAAGGGCGCCAAGAACGCCAAGTCGCAGATGGAGCTCTAACGCGTGGCGGCAGCTGCGAACCTCATCAGGGTCGCCCGACTTCGCGGTCTTGGCGTCCTTGGCGGCCAAGTAGTTTCAGGCGACCGCCGATCTCCTTCGCTACCGCCCGACGATCGAGACGAAGCTCACGCAGCGCCCCGGCGCGCCGCCGAGGTTGTGGGTGAGGCCGAGCTTGGGATTCGCGATCTGCCGCTCCCCGGCTTCACCGCGCAGTTGCAGCCACATCTCGTACATCATCCGCAGACCGCTGGCGCCGATCGGGTGGCCGAAGCTCTTCAGTCCGCCGTCGGGGTTGATCGGCTGCGGACCGTCGCCGTCGAAACGGCCGTCCATGACGTCCTGCCACCCCTGCCCGCGCGGCGAGAAACCCATGTCCTCCATCAACACCAGCTCGGTCGGCGTGAAGCAGTCGTGCACCTCGGCCATGCTGATCTCTTCGCGCGGGTCCGTCACGCCCGCCTGCTTGTAGGCGTCGAGCGAGCTGTGCACGACTTCGGGGAACGTGGTGAAGTCGTAGGCTTGGCTGAAGTAGCCCTCGGCCGGGCCCGCCGCGAACGACAGGGCTTTGATGATGATCGGGTCCTTGCAGTACTTGTGCGCGTCCTCGGCACGGCAGAGGATCGCGGCCGCGGCGCCGTCGCTGACCCCGGAGCAGTCGTAGATTCCGAGCATCCCGGCGATCGCCGGCGACTTGCAGATGGTTTCGATCGGCACTTCCTTGCGGAACTGCGCCTTCGGATTCTTGGCGCCGTTGCGGTGATTCTTCCAGGCGATGCGCGCCAGGACCTGCTTCAACGTGTCCTCCTCGACGCCGTACTTCCTGGCGTACGCCGGCGCGAGCAACGCAAAGGTCGCGGGCGCGGTCATGGTCGAGTTGGTGCCGTCGTTCGGAGGATTGGTGCCGGTCAGACCGGAGAAGCCCGAGTCCTTCAGCTTCTCGACGCCGATCGCCATGACCAGATCGTAGGCGCCGCTCGCCACGGCGTAGGCCGCGTTGCGGATCGCCTCGCTGCCGGTGGCGCACATGTTCTCGAGGCGCGTCACCGGCTTGTACGGAATCTTCAGCGCCTCGGACAGCATCAGGCCGGAGAGCCCGCTCGCCATCGTGCCGAGCCAGTAGGCATCGACCTGCGCCGGATCGACACCGGCCGAGCGATAGGCGTCACCCGCCGCATCGATGAGAAGATCCTCCGGCCCGCGGTTCCAGTGCTCGCCGAACGGCGTGCAGCCCATGCCGACGATCGCGACGCGATCCTTGATTCCGTTGCTAGCCATGGGGGTCTCCTAATCGAGAGGATTCACCGCAGAGTCGCAGAGACGCCGAGCGACACAGCGCAAGGAGATAGGAATCGGGTCCGGCTCATTCCGGGCTCCGCGTCTCCGCGTCTCTGCGTTGAAGTCTGTGTCCGCATCACCGCCCCGGGCGCGCCTTCCAGAAGTAGTTGTGGACACCCTGTCCGGTGTACAGGCGCCGAAACGTCATCTCCAGGTTGTTGCCGATCGCGACGTCCTTCGGATCGACGTCGGTCAGCTCGCAACTGAAGCGACCGCTGCCTTCGTAGTCGACGACGCCGGCGACCACCGGCGGCTGCAGCGTGTAGGCGAGATGGTCGAGCGTGTAGGTCGCGACGCGGCAGGACGTGTCGGCGAAGCGCTCGGCGCGCATCTGATCCGTCGCGCCGCACTTCACGCAGACGCGTTGCGGCGGCAGGTGGCCGGTCTGGCATTTCTCGCAGCGCGAGCCGACGAACGCGAGTTTCCACCGTTCGTTGCGGCGCATCGGCGGCGCGGCCGGACGGTCGGGATCGGGTCGTCGCGGCGGCTCGAACGGCAGGATGCCGCGCCACTTGAGATAGCTGTTGTACGGGAGGTCGTTGCGCTTCGCGCTGATCCAGCGGTCGACCTTGCGCACTTTCGGGAATTCGGTGATGCGGTCGGTGACTTCGAGCACCAGCGCATCCGCCCCGTCGGCCTCGCACACGACCAGGATGCGATCGCCCGGCTTGGCCGAATCGAGCGCGCGCGCCAACAGCAACCCGGCGTGCGCCACTCCGGCCCGTCCCACCGTCGCCGCCAACGTGTCGGCGATCTGTTCGGGCTTGAGCCCCAGCGCCTTGGGGAGACCCGCCATGCTGCGCGGATTGGTGCCGTCCAGAATGACCGTCGACAACGACGACGGTTCGATCGCCGCGTCCTTCACCGCGCGTTGCGCGGTGTCGATGATGCCCGCCGCCATGGTGTCGGCGGTGAAGCGCTCCTCCCACTGCCTGGCGAAGCGCTCCTCGGGCAGACGCCAGACATCGAGGATCTCGACCGTCGACGACGCGCGCCCCACGAGGCGCGCGATCGCGTCGCTGTCGCCGCCGGTGACGAAGGCGACCGCGGCGTCACCGCCCTGGGATTCACGCCCACCGCCGGGCGCTCCGACCACCACGTCGCTGGCGCACACCAACGCGCAGCGTCCGGCAGCGCCCAGATCGAGCCCGAGCAGCAGGGCGGCGAGCCCCATGCGCGACGAGTTGCCCAGCTCCACCGAGCTGATGGCCTCCGGCAGATCCAGCGCGGCTTGGATCGTCGCGGTGTTGAGCTTCTCCGCGTAGGGGGGGCTCAGCGTGGCGAACAGAATGGCGTCGAGCGGCACGCCGCCGCGGACGGCGTCGCGCGCCGCCTCGACCGCCATCGAGACGGAATCCTCATCGTAACTCGCCACCGCCCGCTCGCCCTTGCCCGCCCCGATCGCGGCGCGCGTCAGACGAAAATAGGGGACGTAGCTCCCGTATCGAACAATGCCGGACAACGCTGATCCTCCTTCCGTCCCGTGGGCCCCAGCCTCGATCTCCTGCCCCTCTTCTCGACGGAAGATCAAGTCCTGGCGAGGCAAGCGCGGCTTTTCCGGTCCCTGGCTGCAGCCGAGGGCGGTGAACGACACGCGGAACAGCTGTGGCAGCTCGCATTCAACTTGTAGCGGTATCGACACACAACAAGAGGCGGGGCCGCAAGCGGTCCCGCCTCTGTTGCATACCTCACTTCCCACGTCGTGCCGTGGGACGCGCAGTGCTCCCCGGCCTTCAATGCTCGTAGAAGAAAGAGCGATCGCCGAAGGTGCGAACGGCGCCGGTGGCGATCCACCGGCCGAACGCGCCGGCGGGCTGCGCAATTCGGATGAGGAACAACGGGTTGTTGCACGGGCTATTGATCGAGCCGATCTTGCCCGAGAACCCCGCGTCGCCGCGCGCGCTGAGAGACACCGGAGCCGTGTTGACGACCTGCTGGTCGGCCGTACCGGCATTGCACACGAGAGTGCCGACCACGCTGCTGATCGGCCCGGTCGTTCCCGTGGCCGTTCCGCCGTTGATGACCAGCCCCTGGACGAAGAACCCCGTGCCGCCGTTCTTGAGATTCACAGTGGCTTCTCCACGCGTCGTCGTCCAGGGGGTCGCCCCGCCGTGAATGTCCGCCACCGGGTTGTCCACCCCTGGGGAGGTGATGACCCCGACGATGGAATTCCAATGCGCCACCGAGCTGTCGGCAAACGCCGTGGAAGCGACCAGCACTGACAGCAACGTTCCGAACATATACTTCATACCAACCTCCTTGTGTTGTGGCGATGCGCGAATATAGCAACGCCAGGTGTAGTGTAATTGCGTGAACTCCACGCGCTTCGTCGTTCACTCTTCGGTTACGGATTGACGCGGAGAAAGTTTCGATCGCAGCGATTGCGCTCGACCTGGATGGTGGCGGGCGGTCCGAGTGACGCGAATCGCAAGAGCTGGAGGCCGTCCCGTGACGCCGGAGGGCGCGCATCCGCGCGGTGGCGGAAGGAAATCCCCACCAACGGCAGCAGAGACGAGTCCGCCATCCGCCGGCGAACCGCGGTCCTCGAGCGCCGGCCGGTGCGCGGGCGCGCGAGGCCGGAGTGATTTCTTCAGTGGAAAACGTAGCGGCGGGCTTTACGCCCGCCACAGCTAGCGCCTTCGCTCGAGGTCGACTGGCGATGCGCGGCGCTAGGGGGGGCGGGCGCAAGCCCGCCGCTACGAAGAACCCCGCCCCGCCCCGTGCGGGGAGGGGGCTCGAGGGTGTTACGGGGAGGTACCGCCGCGGCGGCGCTACCCTGGGTTGGCCATGCCCTCAACCTGCGTCGCCCTGAAAGGGCGACACCATCGCGGCGCGACCACGCCTACCGCACGCAGCGAAAGCCGACGAAGCTGACCGCGCGAGCCGGCGGGCGGACCACGACGGCCAGCGGGCCGGCCACCGCGGCGCCGAAGAACCAGCCGCCCCGCACCAGGGCGCCGGGACTGTTGGTGGTGGTACTCGCGCCGGCGAGGCACATCTGATCGTTACTGAAGCTGGCCCAACCCGGACAGAACGTCGGGGCCGGCGCCCAGTCCGCCACCCACTCGCCCAGATTGCCCACCATGTCGAAGGCGCCGCGCGCCGAGACGCAACTCGTGCGCGCCCGGGTGAGCGAGATGGGATCAAACTCAACCATGCCCGAGTCGCTGTTGCAGTCCGTCGTCCCGTTGTCCGGCCCTGGGTCCGGCGTGCCATTCGCGCCCACCTGCCACTCCGCGCTCGTCGGCAGCCGCTTGCCGGCGTTGGCGCACGCCTCCTGCGCCTGGAACCACGAGATGTTCGCCGAGGGCTTCACCGACGGCAGGCTGACCGCAAAGATGTCGGCGGCGCAGTTCTGTCCGTCGTGGCGGCACGGGGCGTAGTCGTCTTCGGTCAGGCCCAACTGGGTCGCTCCGCCCGCCGTCAGATCGGCGAGGATCGCGCTGCCGAGCTGGATCTTGCGCGTCAGGATGGCGTTGGTCCCCGTTGGGTCGGGCACCCGCCAGACGCTCGCTTCGTACTGGTCGAGACACACCGTCCCCGCGACCACCGCATCCGCGGCGCATCTCAGGAGCGGCACCCGCGGCGTTGCGGCGGGCGCGGGGCTGGCCAGGCCCAGTGCGAGCGCGGCCGCGAGAGACACCGCTATCGCACTGCCCTGGATTGTCATCCGTCGCTTCGTCATCGTCCCTCCGCCAGTGAACTTCTCGTCGCTGGAGTACGATCCACGCGCCCGGAGGTTTCACTTGGGAGCGAGTTGGGCGCCGCCGGCGAGCCGTGGCGAGCCGAGAGTGCGCGCGTCTCAGCGCAGTCGCGGCGAAAGGAACGCCCGCCCGAGCAGCGCGCCGGCGCCGGCAAGCAGGACCAGCGGCAGGACGTGGCCGAACAGCAGGTGCGGCACGTACGCCACCGGGCACCACAGGTCCACCCCGACCCACGCACAGGCGCCGGCCGCCAGTCCCATGGCCGCGCCGTTGAGCGCGGGGTGCACGGGAGCGCTACGGCGCATGGCGAGGAACGACAACAGCGGCCCAATCGAGACGACCAGCGACAACGACAGACACCGCAGCCCGGAGCGGTCCGGCCAGATCGCCATGGCGTCGGAAAACGCCACGCTGCAGCCGACCTTCCACACGAACAGGATGATCGGTATCAGCGCGCTCCCGAGGAGCAGCCACCGCTGGGACCGCCCGAGCATCGATCGACCGCGCGCGAGCGCCAGCCACAACGCCGCCACGGCAATGGCCAGCGCACCGCCCGCCGTCGTCGCCACGAGCGAGACCGGTCGCTCCAGACGTTGCTGCGCCGCGACCTCGCCGCCCAACCGCAGCAACCGGCCCTCCGACGCGATCAGTGCGAAGATCACCAACGCGCCGACACCGCTCGCGGCGGCGATCAGCCCGATGAGTCGGTTGCGACGAGCCACCGCCGCCCGCGTCGGCGACGCCTCCGCCGCAGCCGCCGCCAGCACCCGCGCCCGCAGTGCGGCGCTCACGACGCTTCTCCCGCATCGCGCAGCACGGCGCGTAAGGCCTCGTAGGCACGATGGGCCCGCAGCTTCACGGCCGTCACCGACGTTCCCAACACCTCCGCCGCTCCTTTGAGACTCAGGCCTTCCTGCTGGAGAAGTCGATACGCGGTCCGCTGGTTCTCGGGGAGCGCATCCAGCCGCTGTTGGACGCGCCGCTCGAGGCGGCGGGCGTGCAACAGATCGTCGGCGGCGGGCGTCGCCGCGGCCGGTTCGCTCGCCATGCGACGATCGTCGGCCGGAGCGTCGGAGAAGAGGCGCCGCTCGACGCGGCGCCGGCGCGCGTTGTCGATCAGCAGCCGCCGCGCGATCGCGAAGGCCCACGGCGTCACTCGGGCGCCGGGAATGAACGACCCTCGGTGCCGGTGCATCTGCAAGAGCGTTTGTTGCATCAGATCCTCCGCAGCGTCGCCATCCCGCGTGGCTTTGCGTAGGAAGCCGAGCAGGCGTGGCGCGATTGCGTCGTACAGTTCGGCGAAAGCCGCCTCATCACCTCTGGAATAGCGCTCCATGGCCGCGTCCGCGGCGTCATGGTCCGGCTTCCCACGAGGAATACGAAGCTGAGCCGTCGAGGTTTCTCCGACCGAGAAACCAGCTGCTCCTTCAGCCGCGCCCCCGGCCTCGGCACAGACGCGAGCCGGGGCGCCGGAGCGATGTGATTCGGGACCCGCCATTCGCCTGCGACCGACGCTAGGGAGGGCGTCCGGTTAGATCTATGCCGCTCCGGTTAGGATTGCGGTTAAGATCGTTGCGGCGCTCCGTGCGCCGACTCACGCGTTGGCGGACAGAGTGCGGGACGTCAGGGCTGGTTCGCCCCGTAGTGATAGCCGAGGTCGACGATGCCCTCATCATCGGTGCGGCCGGCGACGGCTGAGCCGCTGATGCCGAGGTCCGCCGCGGGCGCCGAGCCGGCGTCGATGGCCGGGCTGCTCGGCTCGAGGTGGAAGTCGTCGTCGGCGAACCCCTCGCTCCCCAGCACGCCGTCGGCGCCGGCCGGAGCGACGAACTGCGGGTCGGCGTCCTGGTCCGTCGGTTCCGGGAAGACGCCTTGATCGTACCCGTCGGTGTTGATGTTGAACGCGATCTCGAGGCCGGGCAGCGCGCCGGGGGCGGCGGCCACGCCGCCGACGACGTTCTCGTGGAGGATGTTGTTGCGAATGCCCGTTCCGATCGATGGCGCCGTGCCGCTGCCGACGGCGATGCCCCAATTGCCGTTGCCGACGATCGTGTTGTTCGTCACGACGGCATCGGCGGTCGGCCGCGAATCGCCGAGACCCACCGCGATGCCCGGACCCCCGTTCCCGTACACCAGATTGTTCACGAGGGCGGCGCCCGGAGTCGCGCGTACCAGGATCCCCGCGTCACGGTTGCTGAAGACGACGTTGTCGCGCACCCGCGCGGCGTCGACGGTATCCACGAAGAGCCCTTCGGCGCCGCCGAGACCCAGCAGGTTGCCGGTGAGGCGTGCGTCGCTCAACGGACCGAGCCCATGCACGGCCAGCGGGATCCCACCGTTGCGCAGGACGCGGTTCCCGGCGGCCACGACCATCGCGCGCGCGTACACGTCGATGCCGAACCGCCCGTTGTTCTCGACATGGTTGTCGCGGACCTCGACGGCACTGATGATCGGGTCGGGGCGCCCCAGCGCCGCGCCGACGCCGAGCACGATCTCCTCGACCGTCACCGTGCGATCTCGATTCACGTCCGCGGCGTCGCAGTCGTGGAGCGGCCGGCGTTGCAACGCGATCCCCACCACGGTGAGGAGATCGCCGATCGTCACGTCCACGTCCTCGTTGCAGTCGCCGGGCGGGGGCACACGCACCGACATGCCGCCGGCCGTGTTCGCCACCAGATCGTTGCCGGTGACGGTCACCGTCGCGGTGCGGCGGATCGCCAGGCCGCTGTCGGCGTTGTCGGAGGCGATATTGTTCTCGATCGTCGCCATCTCCGCGCCGATGACCGACAGGCCCGGACCGACACTCTGCCGTGAGCGATTGTCCCGCAAGGTGACGCGCGAACCCGGGGCGGACGCGGTGCACGCGATCCCCCGCGCCTCGTTGCCGACGACATCGATCCCGCGGCGCGCGATGGCTTTGACGGGCCCGGCCACCGTGTTGTCCTGGATCAGCACGGTGTCGGCACCAACGCCGTAGAGTGCGCCCCCGATCACGTTGTCGAGGACGGCGAATGCCACCTCCGGCTCGGACGGCCGAGGGCGCGGCTGACGCGCCTGCGCGACGAGCGACCCGACGCTGTTGCCGGCGACGGTCGCACCGTCCGCGACCACCCGGGCCTGGTGGGCGACGCTGTTGCCCCGCACCGTCACCGCGCCGCCGCGGACGAACAGGGCACCCGCGCCGTTGTCGGTCAGGTTCACGTCGGTCTCGGCGCGGACCTTCATCAGCCCTTCGAACCGATTGTCGGTGGCGTCGAGCGCGACCACGCCTTTGGCGTTCAGTGCCTGCCCCTCGTTGTCGAGGACTTCCACCTGCGCGCCCCCGCCGATGAACAGCTCGCCAACGGTGTTCGCCGCGATGAGGGCATGCGCCGGCGAATGACGGATCCCGACGTGTCGCATGGTGTTGTGGCGCAGCTCCAGCTCGCCCGTCGCGCCGAAGGCGATCTGGGCCTCGATCAGATTGTCGACGGCGGTCAGATCCGCGGCGGAGATCTCGCCGGCTCGGTTCGGGCCGAGGAGCCGATTGTTGGTCAGGGTGAGCCGCGCGTTCCCCCGGATCATGGCGTTGCGAGCGCGCGTCCGCACCTCGTTGTCGGAGATGACGGCATCCGCGAGCCGATACCCGGTCATGCCGATGAAGCAGTCGTCGATGACGTTGCCGAAGACGGTCGGCCGGATGTCCCCGCTCGAAGCGCCCAACAACACAAGCCCGTCACCGACCCAGGCCGACGGTGGCTCTCGGGTGCCGACCAGGTGATTGCCGCTCACCTCCACGTCGCCGACGGCGGTGACCTGAATGGCTTTGCGACTGGCGCTCACCCGGTTGTTGCGCAGCGTGATGCGGGTGCTGTCGACCCCGGTGCGCCGCCGCCCCCGCACCTCGATGCCGGCATCGCGTGCCCCGGCGATGTCGAAGCCTTCGATGACGATGTCGTTGCGGCCTCGGACGTAGAACCCCGAGGTCGCCGATGGCGCGTTGGTCGGTGCGATGGTCACCGGCCCGGCCGGGTCGCCGGTGGCCTCCCCGGTGGCGTCGCCGAGCAGCACGATGGGCGCCTCGGGCGTGCCGTTGCCGAACGGCCCGATGTTGCCTTCGTGGTAGGTCCCCGGACCGACGACCAGGCGGTCTCCCGGCTCGCGTAGCCGGCGCGCCGCCATGCGGACACTGGCGAGGGCGGTGGTCGGATCGAGTCCGTCGTTGGCGTCGTCGCCGCCGGCGCGGACGTAGTACGTCGTGGCCGGCACGGCTGCTGGCCACCCCACCGACAGGGCGGCGACGACGGCAGCCCCCCAGAGCGTGCCTCGACGCAGCGCGCGCCGGCGCCGAGGCGCGTATCGTGACAGGCTGCGTCGCACCAGGAATCCCTCCGACGACGAGCAAAGCAATAGGCACGCCGCGAGCCGCTCAATTGCGGCCCCCGACGAACGCGCCGGCGTCGGCGCCGGACTCACTTGCAGGCCCGCGATTTCTGGCGTGCCTGCGAGTGGCGTCGGGCCTCGCCCAACCCTGATCGCATGAACAGAACCATCCTCTCTAGATCCGACAGAAGAAGATCGACGCAGAGGCGCGAAGGCGCGGAGTGGCGCAGAGAAATCGGACAGGGGTCCGCTTCGCCAACCCATCGAGAATGGGTTTCGGCTGCGGCCGTCAAACGCCTCTCTCCTTTGGGCTCTGCGTCTCGGCGCCTCCGCATTGAAGATCTATTGTCGGTTCAAGGCTGACACAGCGAGGCGAGGATTGAACGGGCCTCAGCCGCCGGTGCGGCGGAAGTGCATGATCTTGCCCGACGGCGCGGCGAGAGGCGGCGAGCGGTCCACGTGGACGATGCCGCCGGTGCGCCAGGACAGGGTCATCAGACGGCGGGTCGGCGACACCTGCGCCAGGGCGGAGAGAAAGGCGTCGATCACGACCGCGTCGTCGAGCACGCCGAGGCGCGGATGGACGATCAGGCGTAGTCGGACGCCGCCGCCGCCGGTCTCTTCCTCGACCAGCTGGTAGTCGGTGGCCGTCCCGCCAAAGCGCGCCGGCAGCAACTGTTCGAGCACGGGCGTGACCTCGGCGGCGGCGAAGGTCATCCCCATGCCGGTCAGCTTCTCGAAGCTGTGGATCTCCGCCAGGTGGGTGTGCCAGCCGACGGCCTGCAGGGGGCAGCCGCAGTCCCGCCGGGTGAGGACCGCCTGGTCGCCGACCGAGGCGTTGACGGTCACCAGGCGGCTGTGCGGCCGCAGCGAGGTGACCAGCAGCGCCGCGGCGGGCAGCCCGACGGCGTCGCCATCCGCCCCAGGCTGCACCAGCGCATGCAGATCCTCGTACACGTGGATTTCGTCCACCGCCTGTGGCCGCAGACATCCCTGGCCGACGGCGCCGACCTCGATCGTCCCGTACAGCGTCCACGCGACGGCACCGGCGCGGCGGACCGCCTCGACCCGCGCCGCCGTCACCGGCTCGCCGAGCAGCAGCAGCGTCACCCCGTCGAGGTCGGTCCCGGCGGCGGCGCTGGCCTCGGCGAGGCGTACGGCCGAGGTCGGATACAGGGTGAGGAACGGCCGCCGGCCGGCGCGCCGCGTCGCCGCGATCCAGTCGAGAATTGCCGCGGGAGCGGACGGACGGACGAGCTCGGGCCCGGCGAGCCGGACCCCCTGCGTCGCGGCGACGGCGCGCGCGGCTCGCACCATCCAGCGGTGGGTACGCGCCGCGGCGTCGTCCACATCCACCGGCGAGAACCATCGTTCGGGCGGCTGGCCGAACAGCACCACGTTGCGGATCGAGTTCGCGAGGCCGGTCGTGCCCGGCGCGGTCCACAGCGCCGCCGCGCGGCAGTCAAACCCCGCCGCGGCGTTCGCTGCCCCGTAGCTCGGGAACTGCTCGACGAGCGCGTCCAGATCCAACGCCAGCACCCCCGGCGTGCCGGAGCGGCTGCCGCCGCTGCGCGCCTTCAGGTGGGCGCGCGCCGACGGGTTGCGAAAGTCGCCGAGCGTGACGGTGAAGCGATCGCTGCCGCGGACCACCGGGATGCGCCCGGCGAGCTCGTCGGCGCTGAAGTAGACGCCGGCGCGCAACAGCACCAGCAGCGCCCCCTCGAGTCCCTCGCGGCGCACGAGCTGCTCGACGTCACCGTCGGTGCAGCCCGCGCGCGTCAGCAGGCGGTGTACCGGATGCGCCGGCTGGGAAAAGACGGCGGCGCGCAACAGGGCGAGAAAGTCCTGCTCGCGCGTCGCCAGGTGCCGCCGCACCGTCGCCAGGACTGCATCGGCCTCGAGGCGCATACGCAGCACCGGCAGCAGGCGGCGCAGGAAGTGCAGCCCGTTGACGATGTCGTGGCGCATCATCGAGGGCCGCGCGACGGACAAGCCTCGCTTTCCCCGCACAGATCCGGATAGAGACCCCAACTCGTATGATGCGGTTTCATGTCGACACCGAGGGACCGGCGCCGCTTAGCACGCCGGCGAGCGCGCGCAACGTCCTGACGGCGAGTCGCCGCGAACGGTGGGACGCCGTGGCGCTGTCGCTGCCCGATCTCGCCGGCGCGCGGTCGACGGCCTGCTACCAGCGGTGCGAGCGGGCCCTGGTCGAGGCGGCGCTGGGCGATCCCAGCGGCCAGCGGATCCTGAAGCTCGACCTGTGGAACGAGGCGGTCAATACGCGCCTGTTGCAGTGGTTGGCCCGACGCGGCGCCGAGACGGTCGGAATCGACATCAGTGCGGTCACCACCGGCCGGGCACGCGCCAACTTCCAGCGCGACGGCCTCGTCGGGCGCTTCGCCCAGGCCGACATCCGCGCCCTGCCCTTCGCCGACGCGTCGTTCGACTGCGTGTACACCATGGGCACGATCGAACACGTGGCGGAGTACGAGCTCGTCATCCGCGAGGTGCGGCGCGTGTTGCGTCCGGGCGGCCGCGCCGTCATCGGCGTGCCCTATCGCTGGGATCCGTTCCTCCGGCCGCTGATCGCGTGGACGCTGCAGCGCCTCGGCCGCTACCCGTACAGCCCGGAGCGCAGCTTCGGCGGCCGCGAGTTGCGCCGGATCGTGGAGCGCAACGGCCTCCGTGTCACGGCGCGCACCGGACTGATGGTGCTCCCCGGCATCGTGCGGCTCGCCGACTTGGCCTTGCACGTCCGCCGCCACCCGCTCGAGCGTCTGAGCGCCGCGTGCGTCGCGCCGTTCGAGGCGGCCGAGCTGCGCTGGTCCTGGCCGCGCCGCTTCGCCTACCTGGTGGCCGTCGTCGCCGTCCGCGAGGGATAGATCCCATGACGCGGGTGCGCGTTGCACTGGCGGCCGTGATCCTCGCCGGCCTGATGCCGGCCGCGGGAATCCTCACTCAACTGGCGATCCAACCCGAGCTGCTCAAATGGCGGGACGATCCGATATCGACGTTCGAGCGTCACGTCGCGCCCCTGCGTGAGGCGCTGCGCGGCGAGGCGATCGTCGGCTACCTGGCGTCGCCGCAGATGCCGGACCCCACGGCGCACCTCTTCACGTTGCGGTACGCCCTGGCGCCGGTGCAGGTGCGCGCCTACACGGATGTGCCGCTCGTCGTCGCGGATGGGGTGGCCGAGGGGCAGCCGCTTCCGCCGGGGCTCCGGGTGCGGCGCGACTTCGGTGACGGGCTCTTGCTGCTCGAACGCGCCGAGTGATGCCGCACTGCGAGCCAGCGCACGCCTGCACCGGGGCCCGGGACGCTGCCCCGCGCGGCAAGTGGTGAAGCGATGAATGCGCTCGTGCTGCTCGGCGCGGTGTTGCCGGTAGCCGCGACGTATCTGCTGCTCCAGCCGGCCCGACGGGCGGGCGCGTCGCGGGTGTGCACGATCGCGCTCGCCATCGGCCTCGGGCTCGGTATCGCGTCGTGCACGTACTTCCTCGCACTGGTGCTGTTCGACGGACGGCGCGCCGGGATCATCGGCATCGACGCCGTCGTGATGGCCGGCGCGCTGGCCGTGTGGAAGCGGTCGGGAACGGATGCCCCGAAACGGCCCGCACCGCTCTCGTCGAGCGAGCGCCTCCTCGCCGTCGCGGTATTCGTCGCCGCCGCCGCGGGCGCGGTGAGCTTCCTGGCGAATACGCTCGAAGACCCCCACGGGCGCTGGGACGCGTGGGCGACGTGGAACATTCGCGCCCGTTGGCTCGCCTACGCCGGCCCGGAATGGCCCAGCGCCTTCATCAAGCCAATCATCCACGGCGACTATCCGCTGCTCCTGCCGGCCACGGTGGCACGTCTGTGGGTCTACGGGGGCGGCCACGACCCGATCGTACCGGCGGTGGTCGCAGCCGCGTACGGGACGGCGCTCGTCTTGTTGTTGTACGCGGCGCTCGCCGCGCTGCGCGGACGGACGCAGGCGCTCATCGGTGCGCTCTGCCTGCTCGGAACGCCGGTGCTCCTCCGGGTCGTCGCGTGGCAGTACGCCGACGTTCCGATTGCGCTCAACCTGCTCGCGGTCCTCGCGTTACTCGCGCTCCACGATCGCGACCCGACACACGGGCGCCCGCTGCTGGTCTGGGCAGGTGTCGCGGCGGGCCTCACGGCATGGACCAAGAATGAAGGGATGATGCTCGTCCTCGGCATCGTCGTCGTGCGCGGCCTGCTGATGCTCGTGCGGCGAGCACCGGCGCTGCGCTCAGTCCTGTGGTTCGTCTCCGGGCTGATCCCGCCCGCCGCGATCGTCTTCTACTTCAAGCTGCGGTTGGCACCGCGCAGCCCGCAGTTTGGTCAGAAGTTGCAGACCATGAGGGAGCAGCTCATGGATCTGGGACGGTACGAGGCCATCATCCGGTCCGCCGGGCACGAGATCATCGCGGGGACGGGCCCGATCCTGCTCGCGCTCGCCTTCTACGCACTCCTTCTCGGGCGGACGCGCGATGCGCGCGCGCGCGCCGAAGCGGCCGGCGTGGCGTCGGTCGTCGGCTTCGCGGTCCTCGGCTACGGGTTCACCTACCTGACGGCGCGCGCCGACCTGACGTGGCTCCTGAGCCACTCGATGGACCGTCTCGTGTTGCAGGTCTGGCCCAGCGCGCTGCTGGCCGCCCTGCTCTACGTCTCCGACCCAACCGAACACGACGCGCCGGCGCCCCGTCAGGCGTCAGCGTATCGTCCGCCGGCCAAACCGGGGTCGAGGCGCCAACGGCGCGCCAGCCGGCGCTGAGCCGATCGATCGCGTCCACCTCGCCAGCGTCGCCGCCACCACGCCGCGCGTCACGGCGCGGCGGGCGGCGTGGGCAGCGGGTTGAAGGTGATCTGGTACCCCATCAGGTTGGCGCCAGCGGTGCTGCACTGGAACGTGCTGGTCGGATCGTCGAACGGATAGGTGTAGGCGGTCGGGCAGGCCGACTTCAGATAGGCCAGTAGCGGCTGCGCCTGGGCGGCCCACGTGGGGTTGTTGCCGTAGCACTGCGAGCCGATCGACACGGCGGGCCACACGCCGGAGAGCGCGTTGCTGGCATCGGTGGCGCAGCCGCAGCAGTCGGCATCGCCCTGGCCGGCCTGGTTGTAGCAGGAGGCGGCGTTCGTGCCGGTGCAGCCGAGCAGGTCCTGCATCGCGGGCGAGCAGTCGAGTGCGCCGTAGGACGAGAGACTCAGGCCGGCGGCCGTCGAGCAGATGTCGTCCGCGGTCCACCAGCCGGCGAACGACCCGCACAGCTGCTGGAGACCGGGCGTGACGAAGTCGGCGCGCTGCGTCCCGCACAGGGTGCCGCCGCCGCATTCGCTGTCGCTGTGACACTGGCAGGCGTTGCTGTCGCAGTGCGTTCCGTACGGGTTGTCCGCGCAGTCGGCGTCGGTGGTGCAGGCCAGGTAGCACTGGTTCCCGGTGCCCGTGCGGCCCGCCGGGCACGAGGTGAGCAGCAGGGTGGTGCGATAGTCGGGTGGCGTCGGCGTCGGGCCCGGCGTCGGCGTGCCGGGCGTCGGGGTCGGGATGTTGGCCGGATTGATCGCCCAGTTGCACGGTGTGGCGCTGGTGACGGGACTGCCGGCGCCGGGATTGCCGCACCAGTAGATCGGATCGATGCCGACCGGCAGGGTCGCGGCGACGCCGGTCGGTGCCGCGGCGATGGCGATGTTGGCACCGTTGATGATGCTGACGTCGTAGGTGTCGGGGACCGTGGTCTGCATCGTCACTTCGAAGAGCGAATGGCCGCCCGAACCGCCGGTGCCGGTGGGGCAGCCGGAGTCGGCTGTATCGGTGCAGTTGCCGGCGGCGCAGTAGGCGCCGTTGAGGTCGCAGCCGGTGCGAGCGAACAGGGTGCCATTCCACCACACCGGATTCGCCGCCGGGCCGACCGCGGCGGGCGGCGGCAGGCAGAACAGCGCCGACGCCGTGTTCGGCAGCTCCCAGACGGAGTCGCCGTTGGCGCCGCTGGTCGGCGCTGGCACCGTCCAGTAGCAGGTGTCCGGCGTGCCGCCGCAGGCGGCCGAGCCGCCGCACGACACCGAGCCCGGGCAGGCGCAGTACGAGTTGGTGGGGTCGGCCGTCGACATCCCAGGACAGAGGATGGTGCCGCTGAACGACGGATCCGACGCGGCGCACTTGCACATGCCGTTCTGCACCAGCGAGGGGGCGACGATGCAGGAAGTGATGGCGCAGCCCGGACAGTCGCAGGTCGGTGCCACCGCGCCGCCGGTGCTGCCGATCCAGATCGTCGCGCCGGAGCTGTTGGTCACATTGAGCGACCGATCACCGGCCGGGCACTGGGCCGCGGGACTGCCGGTAGGGGTCGGGGTCGCGGTCGGCGTCTCGCCGGGAGGCGTCGCCGTGACGGTAGCGGTCGGCGCCGCCGGGCTGGTCGCGGTGGCGGTCGCGGTGGCACCGGGGCCGCTCGTATCGGTGGCGGTCGGCGAGGCGGTGATGCTGGCCGTCGCGGTGCCGGTCGGGATGCCGGACGGCGTCGCCGTCGGCGTGCCGGTGGCGCCCGGCGTGCCGGCGATCTGGCAGGCGTCGGTGTACAAGCCCTGGCCGCAGACGGTGAAGCCGTACCAGCCATCGGGGCAGTCTGAGCCGGCGCAGTCGATCGACGGGTTGAAGCAGCTGACCGGCGAGCCGGTGACCGGGGTCGGATTGAAGCAGCAGCCGAGTTGCATGGTGCCGCATGCCGATTCACAGGCCGTCGTCTGGGCGGTGTCGCAGAGCTGCACGGTCGGCGTCGCGGTCGCGGTCGCGGTGGCGAGCGCGGTGTTGGTCGAGAACGGCGTCGCCGTCACGGTCGGCGTGAGCGTCGCCGTCGGCGTGAGGGTCACCGTCGGCGTGAGGGTCACCGTCGGCGTCGGCGAGTTGGCCACCAGGCAGATGGCGTCCGTGTGGCAGGGGCCGCCGGGCTCGGTGTAGCAGCCGTTCGGGAAGGCGCCCGAGGACTCGCACCCGGTGGGGCCGTCCAGCTGTGCGAAGAGGCTGCCCGACAGCGTGCAACAGTAGTAGCCGCCGGCCCCGGGCTGGCAGAGCGTGTCGGCGGCGCCGCAGGGCCGGCACGACGCGGCGGTACACGGTTCCTGGGCGCCGCAGCCGTTCAGTGCCTGGAGAACGGCGACGACGATCTCCTCGATGCTCACCTCGCCATCGTGGTTGATGTCACCGGCGCCGCAGCTCGAAACCGCGGCGTCGCCGAGGGTGATGTTGACCAGGCGGACCAGCTCGTTGATGGCGACCGTTCCGTCGCCGTCGCAGTCGCCGGAACAGGTCGACGCGGCGTGGCTGCGCCCCATGCCGAACAGCAGTACCGACACCAGCGCGGCGACCGTCACGCCCCCGCGCCTCCACCCCGCCCCCCCGCCGTACCACCTGCTCGCTGTCGCCGTCATCGAATCCTCCATGTCCAGCGCCACTGCAGATCGTCTGGACCAACGCATGCTAGCGGCGGAAGCAGCGCCAGCAATTGCGAACTTCGGTGGTGCCTCGGATTCATTGGCGCGGCGGTGATCGCAGCCCTCCAACCGCCAAGGACGCCAAAAGCGCCAATCAAACTGAGACGCTCCCCGAACTTCGCCTCTCGCAGGCGTCGGCAGCGACGGCGCGGAGGTCGAGAACGCGGATCGACCGAGCGGATCAGGTCGGAGGTGCGCCGGTGTCGCGCGATTCGCATCCGCTACCCGCGCCCACGGTCGGCGGCATGGCCGTCGAGAACCGCGTGTTCTTCGCCGCCGAAGCCACCTCGCAGTTCTTCCGGTCCACCGTCCACGGCGCATTCCTCTCCGGCGTGCGCGCGGCGTACGCGATCGTGCTCGCTCGACGCCAGGGACGACCTCATGAAGGACGGCGAGGAGCCGCTGGACGCCTGCGTGTGAGCCTGGTGAGATTCCGATCGATGACGGCGCCGTGATCGGCGACAGGTGATCGGTCGTCGGCCGCGACCGCGACTCACTCTTCACGGCATCGACGGCCTCGCGGCAGCCGCTGCCGAACCAGCAAGCTGCTGCCGACCGACGCAGCGGACGCTCGGCGAGGCGCGCGCCCTCTCGATGGACCCCGTTCGCGCGCTGTGAAAAGGCTGCCCCTCATGCGGCCCATCCACCTCGCCGGACAGCGGCCCCCGCGGCGCCGCCCATTCCCGTGTCGCCGCGCCCCGTTGCTGTTGGCAGCGCTCGCGGCCGCCTGCGCCACCATCGATGCTCCTCCGCCGGCCAATCCGGCGCTGGCCATGACCGTCGCGAGGATCTCCAGCGACGCGATGAAGACCTACAAGCTGAAGTCGATGATCGTGCGCGTGACGATGGACGGCGCCGACATCTATACCGGCGCATTCGGTGAGTCGATGACCGGCGTACCGGCAACCGCAGAGATGCGGTTCCGCAACGGCGCATTCGCGTATACCTACCTTGGCTACATCACCGCGCGGCTCGCCGCCGGTGGTGTGTTCTCAGTCGACGACACGATCGACCGGTGGGTGCCCGAGCTGCCCCGAGCCGGTCAGGTGACGGTGGGCGAGCTGCCGCACTGCACCACAGGGTACTCGGACTACGTGTACTCCGAGGAGGTCGGCAACGCCGTGTACCGCGATCCGTTCCGGCAGTGGACCGACGACGAGCTCATTCAGATCGGAGTGAACGGGCCGGAGCAGTTCGCACCGGGAACGAACTGGGGATACTCGCACACCAATTTCGCGGTGCTCGGCCGGGTGCTCGAGCGGGCGACAGGACAGTCGCTGCGCCAGCTGATGGAGACCTACGTCTTCGAACCGATGCACCTGACGGCGACGGGCGACAACGGGAGCACGCCATCGATTCCCGAGCCGGCGCAGCACTCGTTCACCTCGGAGCGCCGCTCGGCCTTGCGGGTTCCGGCCGACATTCCCTTCTACGAGGACTCGACCTACTGGAATCCCTCATGGACGGGGCCCGCGGGTGCGGTGCAGACCTCGAACATCTTCGACGTAGCCACCTCGATCGAGCTGATCGGCAGCGGCACGCTCGTCTCGCGCGACGCCCATGCGCTGCAGATCACCAAGCAGCTGACGGGAAGCAAGGACCCGACCGGCACGTGCTCGGCGTGCCGCCCGCTCACTGAAGAATTCTCCTACGGCATGGGGGTCGAGCTGCAGAGAGACTGGATCGTCCAGACCAAGGAGTTTGTCGGCTCATACGTCACAGGCGGCTACCTGCCGCCCAAGAAGCTGACCATCGCCATCGCGGTCACGATCGCACCGGAGGCGTTCGACGCCGAGGGAAATTCGCCGCAGGTGATCCGTCCCATCTTCCGTGAGCTCGCCGTCGCGCTGGGCGGCGCCGACACGCTTCCGCCACCGCCCGGCTGACGACGCGCGAACTCGTCCGCGACGCCTTAGCAAGAGTCTCCAAGTCGCATGATCTCGTCATGTTGCTCCCACGCCTCGCCTGTTGAGATCATCACGCTCGCTCGCGGCCCAATCCATCCCGGGTTGCGCAACCTGCGCGACGGCGACAGCTCGGCGATGACGGGGAAAGAACGAGCGCGGTCAAGCAGGAGACACGACCGGGAAGCCGAGCAACGCCGCGCCTTCTGCCATCCGCGTATCGTAGGTCACCGCGGCCGTCAGCTCCGGCGCGACGAGGGAGGCGGCGGCAAGGTGTATCGCATCCAGGGAGCGCATCTTCACCGGGTCCAACATGCCGGCGGCGTCGAGTAGCGCATCGCCGAGTTGGACGAGTTGCAGGGTTTGCAGCAAGCCCCGGGCTCTTTCGAGGGCAGCGGTACCGTGCAGCCGGGTGGCGCGCAGGACCTCGGTGCGTACCAACGCGCACGTAACACGTTCCGCCGGCTCACGTTTGAGGAAGCGCAAGAGTGCGCGCGATTCCTTCTCGGCGATGACGAGCTTCAACAGGGCGGACGAATCCAGGTAGAGCATCAGCGTTCGTGCGCCCGCATCCTCGCCAGAGTGACCGACGGCAGCTCGACGCCCCGCCGCGGCTTGAGCGGCGGACCCAGGTCGAGCAAGTCGCCTCTTCCACGCTTGAGCCTGCCCGACGCTTCCAACTGATCGAGTAGGGTACCCGTGACCGGAACCAACTTCGCCACTGGGCGCCCCCGGTCGCGACACCGCGGTGGACGAGGGCGCTGTGAGCGAAGATGGCCCGCTTGGCGAATGATGGGCGAGGTCGACCTCCGGATCGCTTGTGATGCCGGTGTGGCGATCCCGCGTGATCCGCGGGAGCCGCGGCGTCAGGCGGCGCGGCGCTCGTAGTGCCGGTACATGCCGCCGGCCTCGGCAACCTCGACCACTTCGTCCTCCTCAGGCGACCGTACCGGCCGCGGCTCCGGGCATTGCGACCGCACCATCGTCGACTGGCGCCTGTCCCGCTCCGGGATCGCCGGCGTGGCGGCCGCCGCCCTGGAGGAGGCGCTGCGCGATCGCGGCATCACCGACGGCCACGACCCGCTGATGGTGCGTAGCGACAACGGCCTGGTGTTCGGCGCCAAGGTGTTCGTGTCCGTGGTCCGCCGTTACTTCCTGACGTTGAAACAGGAGTGCGTCTGGCTGCACCGCTTCGAAAGCCGCGATCACGCCTTCACCGTCGTCGGCCAGTGGCTCGCGCGCTACGACCGCGAACGTCCGCACTCGGCCCTCGGCTATCTCACGCCGAGCGAGTTCCGGGAGCGACTAGCGGCCTGAGGTGTCCGGAAACGAGGGGAACACCACACCACCTCGACCCCGCTCGGCGACCAGCGGCGGCGCGTCGTCGGGAGCCAGCACCGCGCGTACGCGCGGGTCGGCGCGCAACGGCGCAGCGGGATCGTCCGCCTGGGCGCCGGATCGTCGAGGGCCGTGCGAGATCGGCGGCTTTGCCAGGAAAGGGTTGTTGGTTGATGGATGTTGGTTCCGAACGCCTTCTGACCCAACAACCAGGGATGGAGCAACCTAACAACCCGAGCCGCGCGCTCGGGTCTGTGGGCAAAGCCACACCGGTCCATACGCCTGCGGCTGATCGCCCAACCACGGCGAGGTCGACGGGCCAGCCGCTGGATTCCGCTGGAGCACATCGGTACTGGATCCGGCCATGGCGGAGCCCATTGATTTCGAGCTCGTCTCCCGACCGTGCGCGCATCCGGAGATGTCGCCTGCGGAGCACTATCGTCGCTGCGACGAGCTTGTCATCGTGACGTGCTACTTCAACTCTGGCGGCTTTCGGACACGGCGCGAGACGTACAAGCGGTTCGCCGCTTCCATCCGCGAGGCCGGCCTCAAGCTCCTGACGGTGGAGTGCGTGTTCGGCGACGCCGACTTCACGCTCCCTTCCGGGCCTGACTACATGCGGATGCGCAGTCGGGACGTCATGTGGCAGAAGGAGCGGCTTATCAATCTCGCGGTCGCTTCGCTCCCGGCGGACGCCGAGAAGATCGCCTGGCTCGATTGCGACGTGCTCTTCTCGAATCCGGACTGGGCGATCCAGACGGCGGCTCTGCTCGACGAGGTCCCGATCGTGCAGCCGTTCAAGACGGCGATCCGGCTGCCCCGCTCCCACGTCGCGTACCGCGGGCTGGGCGAGGTGTGGAGCGGTTTTGCCTGGGTCAGCGAGGTGGTGCCGGACGTCTTCGCGAGGGAATACACCGAGCACGGCCACACGGGATTCGGCTGGGCCGCGCGCCGGGACCTCCTGGATCGCCACGGGCTGTACGACGCCTGCATCAGCGGCAGCGGCGACCACTTCATGGCCCACGCCATGCGCGGCGATCTGTCGATGGAGTGCAAGCTGTGCCCGGTCGGCCAGAAATTCCGCGAGCACTTTCGCCAGTGGGCGCAGCGCTTTCACGCTGACGTGGGGGGGCGGATCGGCTCCACGCCGGGAACCCTGCTGCACCTGTGGCACGGCGACACCAGGGATCGCCGGTACGGCGAGCGGCACGAGCAGTTGGTCGACCTCGATTTCGATCCGGCGACAGATCTCCGGAACGGCAGCGACGGGCTCTGGGAGTGGGCGGGCGAGAAACCGGGGTTGCGGCGCTGGATGTGCGCGTATTTCGAAGGCCGCAATGAAGACGGTAGTTGACGGTCAGTCCTGATCTGACCGAAGCGAGTCCGCCGTGTCCCTTCAAGCGCTACAGCCGGGGTGGTCGGGATTCACCTTGGCGGGCGGCAGCTTCGGCGGCTTGACGAACGGCGGGTTCGCAAAGTCGAGCATCTCGCGCAGCGGGTCGGCGTTGGCGTCGCGGTTGGTGAGGGCGGGCAGATCGAAGCGGGCTTCGATGAAGCGCAGCACCGACGTCTGATCGTGACCGTGTGCGAGGCGTATTTCTTGCGCGCGAAGGGCGAGACCACCACGAAGGGCACGCAGATGCCGTAGCGGTCGAAGGCGGCGGGCACGTCGCCGGGTTGCAGATGCGGCGGGATCGCGTCCGGCACACAAGCCGGCCGCGGCCTACCCGCACGGGAGGTCGAGCCGAGCCGACCTCGCTCTCCAGGCCGATCGAGCCTCGCTACGCTGCTCGCAGCGATCATGATCGCCATCCGCCATATCGGAAACCAGACTGGTCTGGTGATCGCCGGGCACGAGGCGGGGGGAATTGAACCGGGCCGGGGTGATGACGAGGAGCGCTAAGAAGCCAGTTTTTCACGGGTTCGACTTTTCGCTTCGCTCTTCAAATGCTCCCGAATAGCGCCAATTTGGGCCCCGGGGGCCCATTCAACCGCCCCCGCGCGCCCTGCTGTGGCCGTCGATCTCCCCATGCCCTGCCCGCCCACGGCCCAGCTGGCCTCGACGTTCCCTCTCGCAATTGTCGACAGCTCGCATGACCTCCCGCTCGGCGCCTCAAGCTGCCTGCGCGACAGGCCAATCCCTGCCGAATGCGGAAATGCGGGCTGCAGCATCCGAATACGCCGCACTCCCAAGAGCCGCCAGGAAATCACCCCCAGGTGGCTCTTCTCTTTGCGGTCGACAGATCATGCTAGTACTAGTATAAACGGCTGGTGGCGAAGGCGGTGGTGGCGCGGCCAAAGCCGGCCATGTGGGTCGGCAGCAGCAGAGAGGATCTCAGGGCATTTCCAGAGCTCGTGCAGAAGGAAGTTGGCTTCGCTCTCTGGTTTGCACAGATCGGCGACAAGCACCCGCATGCGAAACCCCTACGGGGCTTCGGCGGCGGGGGTGTTTTGGAAATCATCGAAGATGCGGACGGGAACACCTACCGTGCCGTCTACACGGTGAAGTTTGCAGATTTCGTGTACGTACTGCACTGCTTTCAGAAGAAATCGAAGCGGGGCGCCAAGACGCCCAAGCCGGACGTGGATCTGATCAAGTCGAGGCTGCGCGTGGCGGAAGCCGATTTCAGGGCGAGAAGGGAAACCAACTGATGTCGACGACGAAGGTCTCTCGGGGTAGCGGCAACGTCTTTCGCGATCTCGGGCTCAGGAACCCCGAGGAGCTCCTGGCGAAGACCAAGCTCGCCGCTCGAATCGTGCAGATTCTCGAGCAACAGAAGCTGAACCAGACACGGGCGGCCAGGCTCCTCGGCATCGATCAGCCGAAGGTATCGCAGATCTACCGCGGCCGACTGGACGACTTCTCTCTGGAGCGCCTGATGCGATTCCTCACTGCGCTCCATCAGGACATTCGCATCGTCATCGAAGAAAAGCCCCGACGTGGCCGTGGTCGCGTGATTGTGGAAGCCGCCTGAGACTCCGCTTCTCGACAAGAGAAGAGCCGCCGGTGGGTCGCGCATTTCGGCATCGTGATCACCGATTTCGGCAATGTGCTCACGCCCTGAGCGAGCGCTACACCGTCCGCCTCAGCCATCGTAAACGTCCGGCCGACCCGGCCGACCCCACCCTGAAGCGGCCCGACAATCTCGCTAGCTCAGCGTTGCTCGTGAAGAGGCGCTCGACCTCGTCCTTGACGTTGTGAGCACGCTCAGAACGGCAACTGTTCTGCTTGCAACTTGCGTAGCTCGTTGAACATGGCGACGCACGCCGACTCGTCGCGCGGTGATGTGGGATCTTCGATCAGGGCCTCGAGGGCGGGCTGAGGGGCGCCGGTGAGAGCGGATCTGACGATCTTGTCCTGCAGGCGGATCTTGTACGGCGATGTGTCCAGCGATCGGTTCCGCAATCGGCGGCATCTTCTCGGGATGGATACCGTCACCATCGACCTCGGCGCCTACTTCGACGATGGCACCTTCGGCAACGTTCGGCAGGTAACCGCGATTCGGCACGTTGACCGCTACAATCCGCCGCCGCTCGCCTGACCAGATCGAGGCGATGATCGGCACGACCTCTTCGAGGCTGTGCCCCATACGCTGCAGCGGCAGCGGCAGCTTGGTGCTTGCCACCCATACGGTCAGCCGTTCGATGGCCTTGATCGATACGGGCGAACTGATCGACGTGGGCCGGATGGTGACCGCCGACCTCGTGCGCGAACGGCAGATACTCACCGATGTGGCTGTCGACGGAGCAGGGCACGAGGTCGTGCTCGCGGATCATGTGCGCAACCAGCGGCGAGTAGAGTTGATCGGCAAGCATGGCGAGCACGGGCCGAGGCTCGCTCGCGCTCGCGAGCCGGGTGAGCATGGGACCGAAATCGAAGAACTTCCTGCGGAACAGCGCTCTTGACCCGCGGTAGCAGGTCTTCTCCCGTCTCTCGGTCGATCATCTCGGTGAAGAACGTGAAGTGGTTGATGCCTGAGGCCTTCGCTGCGATCCGTGACGGTGGAATTCGCAGCAACCGGCCGAGTCGAACGATACCGATCGGCATCTCGTGACACATGCCGACATTGCGAACCTTCGAGCCCTGGTTGATGGCGAGCGTCACGCGACTCATTGGATTCGAGAGATTGATGAGGAAGGCGTCCGGGCAGTGCTTCTGGATGTTGGCGCAAATACTCAGCGTGTTTTTGATGCTGCGCAGCGAGTGGAAGACCGCACCCGGTCCGCCATTCTCACCGTTGACCTGCGTGGCGCCGTAACGAAGCGGGATCTCGTAGTCCTGGCGCCAATAGCGAAACCGCCCGTGCTCGGCACTGGCGATGACGAAGTCGGCGCCGGTCAGCGCTTCGGCCGGATCGGTGGATTGTTCGAGGATGACCGGGTTGCCGTTCGCAGCGTTGAGCTTCGCTGCGAAGCGGTAGGCTCGCTGCAGTCGAGCTTCGGAGATGTCGTGTAGCACCAGCCGACTGCCGGCGAGCACCCGCGTGTGGATGACATCGTTGACCATCGTCGGGCCGAACGACAGTCCGCCCGCGCCTACCAGGGTGATCTTCGGCTCGCTCACGACGCACTGGAGATTGGCGCAAACACCGAAACAAGCGCAACCCCGAACCGAATGTTTCAGCGGGCTGGGTGGACCTCCCCAGCGCCCCCTGGCGCATCTCAGCGCAAGATCAACCACTTGCGCGATCGTGTCCGCTGGCAAGCGCTGCCAGCCGCCAGCGAATTAGGCCCCCGGGGCCTAAGTTCAGGGTGAGTGAGTCTTGAACCGAGAAGGAGGAGCAAGAGATGGCAAGACGACAGGAAGGAATTCTCCGTCAGATCCGCGACGAGGCAAAGCACCAGCTACGCGGACTCCCCGCGAGCTCAGGCACCAACTCCGCGGCTTCGCCAGCGAGGCCAACTACCAGGACTGGGGAGCAGACCAGAGGCCACGGCAAGCAGTTGATTGGAATGCTCGCTTTGGGGGCCAACTTTCGCCAGAAGCTAGCCCCAAGAGGCTAGCAAAGGGAACGAAAGCTCGATGATTCAGCTGGTTACAGGAGTGGAGGCGGGGGATAGGAGTGGAGGCGGGGGGATTGAACCGGACCGGGGTGATGACGAGGAGCGCTAAGAAGCCAGTTTTTCACGGGTTCGACTTTTCGCTTCGCTCTTCAAATGCTCCCGAATAGCGCCAATTTGGGCCCCGGGGGCCCATTTCTTTCTTCCCCCTCACGGTGTCGGACGCAGCGATCTGGTTAGGCCTACGACGGGTTCTCCTTGGCCCACACAATTTCAGGCAAGGGATAGAGTATCGGCGCTGTGGGACTGATGTTGTACGTAAAGCGGTAGCCCTGAGCGAGATGCAGGGCACGATCACGGCTGCGAGCATCTCGAAGATGCTGTGCCTGCGCCTCCTGCGGGCTCACTGAGCGAAGGAGCCCCTGCGGACCACGCTCCTCCGGGAGCCCTTTGCCTCGCCTTGATCGGTTCACCCTACGGGTGTACCGTCGAGCTCAATGATCCGCCGGGTCGAGATCACCAGGCTCGCGGAGAAGCAGCTCCGCAAGCTCCCACCGCACATCGTGGACAACCTGATGATCTGGGTCGCGGCCGTCGAACTCGATGGCCTCGAAGAGGTACGCAAGGTCCGCGGCTATCACGATGAAGCGCTCAAGGGAGACCGAGCGGGCCAGCGGTCGATTCGGCTGAGCCGTGCGTACCGAGCCGTCTACGAGATCAAGGAAGGTACGGCCAGATTCGTGTCAGTCGAACAAGTCAGCAAGCACGAGTATTGACGGAGGCATCCATGCGCAAGGCGAAACAAAAGAAGTCGGAAGCTATGAAGCGGCTGGAGAAGATTTCGGGCGGCCCGCTCACCCTCGGCAGGGCCATCGAGTCCATCCGCAAAGGCGAGGATCTCTCGCAGGACGAGTGCGCCAAAAGGCTCGGTGTCTCGAAGTCGCACCTCTGCGATGTCGAGAAAGGTCGGAAGACCGTGAGCCCTGAGCGTGCGGCGAAATGGGCGCGAACTCTCGGCTACCCCGAGTCCGTCCTGGTGCGTCTCGCCATCCAGGGCGAGCTGGACGCGGCCGGGTTGAGATACAAGGTCGAGATCGAGGCGGCGTGAGGCTCGACGAGTGTGTCGCTAGGTTTTCGCGTGGGGACAGGTCAAGGCGCCTTCATCCGCCCAACTCCGCCAGCACCGCCTGCGCGTCTTTGCGGATGCTCCCTTTGCGGGCTGACGGGCTCGGTCGCCGCGACCCGATTGATCGGTACGCCCGCGCGCCCTATTTGCGGCTGCGTTACCGAATGCTCGCGAATAGCAGCGATTTGGGCCCCGGGGGCCCATCTCCTTCTCAGGCGCCTGCCGCTCGACGGTTCACCGCGCCCTGACCTGCCATGCGGGATCGATGATCGTATCGCGGAACTCCGACAGGAGGCCCCGGTTGTCGAGATACCGCCACGGATGGAAGTCGCGCCGATGGTAGGCGGCGACGGCGCGCCATCGACCGTGCAGCATCCCGCCGCGTCCGAAGACAAAGCGGATGAGGCCCCGCCACGCGTGGAGGTCGTGCGCCGCGTCAGCGCTGGCGAGAACACGGTGACAGACGGATGGGAGCGCGAGGGCGAGGAGCACGACGGCGATCCACAGCCCGGCGATGCGGACGCCATAGGTATAGAGCCCGTGGCCGCGTGCCGCGTGGAACACGTCGAAGAGCACCGCCTTGTGTTCGACCTCCTCGTAGCCATGCCACCGGAACAACCGGGCGATGCGAGGGTCGACGCCGTCGAGTAGCTCCGGCCGCGAGAGGATCGCGTTGCCGATCTCGCCGAGGAAGTGCTCGCCCGCCATGGCCACCGCGCTCCTGAGATCGCTCGAGGTCCAGTCGACGATCGCGAACCATCGCAGCGCGGAATCCGCAATGGAGTCAACCGGCACGCCCCATCGCACGAGCAGCCGGTTGAAGTTCGCGTGCATGCCGGCGTGGGCCGCCTCTTGGCGAAGGAATGCGTCACCCTCGGCGCGCCGCGCTTCGTCGGTGACGCGGCGCAGCAGGCGGCGGGCGTCGTCGATGAAGAAGCCCTCCACCACCGGCGCCATCGCCGAGAGCGCCTCGAGAAATGCGGTGGGCCCGATACCGGCCGGGTGCCAGACGCGGGGCACCTCGTGATCGAGGCCCTCGAAGTCGAAGTCGGGCCGGCGCGGCGTAACCGCGACGCCCAGCTTCCCAGTTGAGGTTGGATCCAATCCTTGACACCCCCGTGTGTCCAGACCTCGGCGTGTCCACGCAGCCGGGGGACGCTCAGCCGCGCCCTCCCCTAGCTGGCCTCGATGGCCCCGCTAGCAAGCGTCTACACGTCGCATGATCTCCCAAAGTGGCCGCCACGCCTCGCGTGGTGGAACCATGACGCTCGCTCGCAGCCCAATCGATCCCGGGTTGCGCAACTTGCGCGACGGCGACAGCTCGGCGGCAATCACGGGGAAAGAACGAGGGCGGTCAGGCAGGAGACACGACCGGGAAGCCGAGCAGCGCCGCGCCTGCTGCCATCCGCGTATCGTAGGTCACCATGGCCGTCAGCTCCGGCGCGATGAGGGAGGCGGCGGCAAGGTGTATCGCATCCAGGGAGCGCATCTTCACCGGGTCCAACATGCCGGCGGCGTCGAGTAGCGCATCGCCGAGTTGGACGAGTTGCAGGGTGTGGAGCAAGCCCCGGGCTCTTTCGAGGGCAGCGGCGCCGTGCAGCCGGGTGGCGCGCAGGACCTCGGTGCGTACCAGCGCGCACGAAACACGTTCCGCCGGCTCACGTTTGAGGAAGCGCAGGAGTGCGGGCGATTCCTTCTCGGCGATGACGAGCTTCAACAGGGCGGACGAATCCAGGTAGAGCATCAGCGTTCGTGCGCCCGCATCCTCGCCAGCGTGACCGACGGCAGCTCGACGCCCCGCCGCGGTTTGAGCGGCGGACCCAGGTCGAGCAAGTCGCCTCTTCCACGCTTGAGCCTGCCCGACGCTTCCAACTGATCGAGCAGGGTGCCGGTGACCGGAACCAACTTCGCCACCGGGCGCCCCCGGACGGTCACTTCGATGCTCTCGCCGAGACGGACTCGTTCCACTGCGGTGGCGGCGTTCTGCTGGAGCTGCCTGACTCCAATGCGGCCCATGTGCGGCACGGTAGCACCTGGAGAGGTTGAGCGACAAGGCGTCGCTCGGGTGGGTTGGCCGCGACCGCGTCGTTGACGAGGTCCTCGATGAAGCGAGCGTTCGGGGCCTCGACGCGCCGTCGAGGTGGATGTGAACCGGCAGGGGTCCCCCCCCCCGATCGGCGTCCAAGATTGACCCCACCCGAGAACGCACAACCCGCCCCGCACATTGAACTTTCGCACCGCCCCGCAGGGTCACGATTGGACGCCGAAAGGGGGTCAAACTGCGGCGCCGATTCACACCCTTTCATAGGTAGCGTACGAACAGCCGCCGGAAGCCCCGGCGCAGTCGCGCTCCCGTCCTCCTGCGCGGTCGCCGGGTCAGCCGCCGCTGATGTAGTTTTCAAGCTGGGAGATCAGGAACTGCTTTTCCGCGATCACCGCCTTGACGACGTCGCCGATTGACAGGACACCGATGAGCTGGGCGTCCGCGAGCACTGGCAGGTGCCGGATGTGCTTGTCGGTCATCAGCGCCATGCACTCCTCGATGTTCCGCTCGGGACGGATGAAGACCACCCGCGAGGTCATGACGTCGCGAAGCGGCGTGTCTTTCGATGCCTTGCCCTTGAGTACCACCTGGCGAGCGTAGTCGCGCTCCGAGAAGATCCCGACCACGCGCCCCCCCTCCCGCACGACGAGGGCGCCGATGTTCTTCTCGGCCATGATGGTCAGCGCGTGGTACACAGTGTCATCAGGCTTGGCGGCGAAGACCGCGCTACCCTTCGCCTTGAGGACATCTCCGACGGTTTTCATGAGCACCTCCTCGTCGACGGTGGCCGGCCCCATGGGCGGAACTCACGGCGCCTCGCAGCGGGGCGATTTCGCCCGGGGCCTGCCGACGTCGTCTTACGTCTCGACTGCATGGGTATCCGCCGCCGCGTACCCGGCATTTTACACCGGAACGCCCGCGTCGGTAGCTGGTTGCCTGCATCAGGAAGGAATTGCCCGTGCCGGACGGACGGTGCGCTCCGGGCCAGGACTGATGCGCCCGATGCCGCGCCCTGAAGCGGTGACGACTTGGATCATCGAGACCGGGTCATGGCCGCATCTTTCCGGGTTCTGCTCCCGGCCCCTCTGTGGTACGCGACAGTGTCAAGCGATCCGTCCCGATCCGCCGACAGGGCCATCCACACCAGCGAGGAGGCCACCACGATGTCATTTGCTCACTACGAGCGCTTGAGCGCCCTCGACACGAGCTTTCTTGACATGGAGGACCAGTTCGCGAATGCCCACATGCACGTCGGCTCCGTCGCGCTCTTCGACGCCGCGCCGCTCCGCGACGCCGATGGAGCCACCGATATCGAGAAGGTCCGGCGCCTCGTGGAGGTCGGCCTGCACCGCGTGCCGCGCTATCAGCAGAAGCTCGCACGCACCCCCGTGTTCGGCAATGCGGTGTGGGTCGACGACGACCGGTTCAACCTTCTTTACCACATCCGCCACGTCAGCCTGCCGAAGCCGGGCACTGAACGCCAGCTCAAGCGGCTCACCGGTCGCATCATGTCGCAGCGGCTCGACCGCGGGAAGCCGCTGTGGGAGCTCTGGGTCGTCGACGGCATTGACGGGGACCGCGTGGCGCTGATTTCCAAAGCACACCACTGCATGATCGACGGCGTGGGCAGCGTCGAGCTGAGTACGGCGTTGATCGGCGCGCGCCAGGACATCGAGGAGAAGCTCGTGAATCCGCCGGCTTTCAAAACCCGTCCGACGCCGAGCCCGCGCGCGCTGTTCCTCGACGAGCTCAACCGGCGCATCACCCAGCCGATCGGCGCCGCGCAGACGATGGGCAGCGCCCTCCGGAATCCCGTGCGCGCCCTGCGCTCGCTGGGCGATTCGCTCGGCGCCGTCGGCGCAGGCCTCAGCGCCGCCCTCAGCTCGGGGTCGCCGACCCCGCTCAACGACGAAGTCGGCCCCCACCGGCGCTTCGACTGGCTCGACATGAGTCTCGACGAGATCAAAGCCGTCAAGAACCGGCTCGGCGGCACGATCAACGACGTGCTCCTGACTGTGGCGTCGGGGGCCCTCGGGCGCTTCCTCCAGGACCGCGGCGTCCGCATCGAGGAGCTCGACTTCCGCGCCATGCTGCCCGTCAACGTGCGGGGTGGCGACGAGCGCGAGAAGCTCGGCAACCGCGTGTCGTCGATGATGGCTTCTCTGCCGCTCGCCGAACCCGACCCGGTGAAGCGGTTTCAGCTCGTCATGCAGACCACCGGCCGACTCAAGCAGTCCGGTCAGGCCGCGGGGATCAAGATGATCGAGGAGCTGAGCGACTCGAGCATGGGTGGCCTGCTGTTGATCCTCAGCCGGCTCTACGCGATGCAGCGCCCCTTCAACGTCGTGATTACCAACGTCCCCGGGCCGCAGTTCCAGTTGTATTTCCTTGGCTCGCCGCTGCGGGCCGCCTATCCGCTGGTGCCGCTGTTCCACAACCAGACGGTCGGGATCGCGCTGTTCAGTTGCAACGGCATGCTCTTCTGGGGCTTCAACGTCGATTGGGACGCCGTGCCGGACGTGCACGAGCTGGTCGAAGGCGTGGCGAAGGAGTTCGCGCGCTTGAAGCGGGCGGCCGGTGTCGAGCTCCCGGCCAAGGTCAAGATGGCGACCTCGGCGCGCGCGAAGGCCAAGCCGGCGGGCCGCCGCCGGCGCCGGCCGGCCGCCGCTCGGTAGCGTGGCGGTCGACGCGCGTCGAGGGAGTAGCTCCGCGCACGGTCGACGGCGGCGCGCGTCATGGACGATCCGTACGCGCACTGGTTTCTCGGTCCGGTGCTGCGGGCGGCGCTGTCGCACGAGGGTGTGGCGCCGCAACTGGGCATCTATGCGGACTGGGCGACGGACGGCATCGTTGGGTTCGTCGTCGGGCGCCACCGGTACATCGACGACGCCCTGCGCCGCGCGTCACGGCGGGTCGGGCAGGTCGTGCTCCTCGGCGCCGGCTATGACATGCGGGCGTATCGCTTCGCGCGCGAGCTGCGCCGCTGCACCGTCTTCGAGGTCGACCATCCGGCGACCGCAGCGCGCAAGGCGCGCATTCTCGCTCGCCGGCAGAGGGATTGCCGGACGTGAACATGTGGCGACGCTGCAAGCCGTTCTCGAACAAGAACCGAGACGGGGCATTGCTGCTGCGAAGGCTCCTTGGGCCGATTCGGCTGGAACCGGTCAGACCGGAGGTCGGGCGTCCCTACTACCGCGCCGTCTCGACGCTTGACGCGCTGGCGATCGTCGAGGAGGACCCCGACGACGATCCGTCGGAGTCCAGTTCGAGTTCTTTGCGAAAGTGGAGGCGGGGGGAATTGAACCCCCGTCCGGAAGTGATTCACAGCAGCGTCTACGTGCGTAGCCAGGTGATTTGATCTCGCCGTCTTGGCTCCCACCGGCAGGATTCGCAACGGCCAGCTCGTAAGTTTTCGTCCCCAGCCTACGAGCGTCGGTAGGGGCTTATCCCGAGTTTATGACGTTTGGGTCCGGCCCTACGGGAGCGTGCCGGTCAAACGCTGGCGACCGTTAAGCAGCCAGAGCGAACGTATTGTCTGCGTTTAGTTTTCGCAGCCTGGGTTTTGGCGGGCCCCAAGTACCCGTTGCACGCAACTGCCGCTTCACAACCTCCGTCGAACCCAATTCGCCCCCGTAAGGTAGGAACGTCGAGCCGAAGGTAACCTCGCGACCAGCGCGGAGCAAGCGCCGGGCGTGGAGCGGGACGTGGAGGAACTTCAGGCGGGGGCGTTCAGTGCAGCTCGCCGATGAGCGACGTCCGCATGTCGGTCATGAACGTGCTCATCGACTGCAGCGCGGCAGTCGGCCACGGTCCGTCCTGGGCCAGGACCGACAGCGCCAGGATCAGCGCGCACTTCAGCACCTCTTCGGCATTGTCGTGACCAATGGCTCCCTCGAGAACGGTGCCGTGAACCTCGACCTCTAAGTTGAATCGTCCCGACTCGTCAGAAATGCTGCGGCGACTTGTCTTCATCGAGATTGTTCCCCCAACGGAATTGACCGTAAGATGCGAGTACCATGGGAGAATCTGCCTCGTCAGCTGGGACTTTCCCTACCGACCATTGGGGTTTTCCCTTAGGGAGATTGGACGACCCGCGGCACCGATTTCATCTCGTTGGCAGCCTCGTGACCGCTGTTGCCTCGTAAGCAACCTATTTCATTTGAGGCCCGCAGCGGTCCTGAGAGGACAGGAGGTCACATGCCCACGCGCCTGATTGCCGACAGCGTCGGTCTTTTCACCTGCGAGATCGAGGTCTCGGGCACCGTGCTCAGCCAGGCCATCGAATTGAACGGCGCCGACGAGATGCTGCATTCCGGTCTGACCGTGGTGCTCGCCGCCCTCGCCCAGGGGCCGCCGTGGCCGGAGCGCGTGCTCAACGCGCTCGCCGACCTGATGGTCGCGATGCGCGAGCAGCTGGCCGCCGAAGACCTCTCGTGACCGGTCGAGCCCCGCCGTCGCGCCGGTGACCCGTCCTCAACCCCCTGAGGATGCCGCACGGCCGGCGGCGGGGATCCCGGCCTCTAGATGTTGATCGCGATCTGCGCGCCGAGAACCAGGGCGTTGGGAATATCGCCGGTGCCGCCCGGCTCGATCACGTATTGGATATCCGGCTCCAACTGGAGCCACGGCGTGATCTGCCAGATGTAGGACAGCTCGAGCACCATCTCGAAGTGCTGGGGTGATTGGCCGGCGGCGCGCTGGCCCTCGCGCAGGACGTTGGAGAACTGTCCGTAGAGGATCCCGAAGACGATGTCGTCGTACGGCCGCGCGGCGATCGGGCCGCGCATTACGACGCCGCTGTCGAAGAAGAAGGGGAACACGCTCACATCGGCGTTCGGCGCGCCGACGACCGAGACGAACGGCAGGACGCCGCGCGGATCCGGGGCCCCGCCGAAGCGCCACACCATCTGATCGACGGCGCCGTAGATGCCGCCGTTGCCGTACACATTGTCGCTCGGCAGGTCCGAGCTCGTCGGCGCATCGAGCTTCCGGAACCGGCCGGTGTGGTAGAAGCCGCCCAACGTGAAGTGGCCGGGCAGCGCCTGGCTCACGTCGCCGAGGCGGTCGTGGTAGCTGACCTCGGCGAGGATCATCACGCCGTCCGAGAAGTTCACGGCGAAATTGCCGCCGTGCGAGGCGTTCTGATCGAGATCGTCGTTGTAGACGCCGACCTGCATCGACAGGTGCTCGACAGGCTTGCCGTGGATGCGCGCACCGAGCGTGGCGTCGGGGTATTCGGTGAACGGGACGTTGAAGACCAGGGAGCCGGGGTTTCCGTCGATGCCGCTGGTCACGTACTGCCAGTAGAGCGATGACGTGGCGAAGTCGTCGCCCATCGACAGGTGGCCGGCCCGGATGCCCAGTCGATCGTCGAAGAGCTGCTGTTCCCACGCGACGGTGACGACCTCGGTCTGCGGACCGCAGCAGACCTCGGCGACATTGAAGACGTTGCCGATGTCCTCGTCGGAGAGGCTGTTCCCGGTGCGCTGCGACACCGCGAGGTGAAAGTGGGCGCCGGGAATGCGCACGAGCTTGTCGAGGTCCAACAGGAAGTCGAGACCGATGTTGTGGAAGTAGCGCACCTTGCGGTTCATGCCGCCGGTGGCGTTGCCGAGGATGTCGGCGGTGTACGTGAACGCCATCTGCAGGCCGAAGTCGCTGAGCCGCTCGCGCCAGCCGAACCAGTTGCCGGTCAAATATTGCCCGCCCCACCACTGCTCGATCGCGGTCCCGCCGCCGAAGACGCTGTCGGCAACGCGATCGAAGGTGCGCATCGCGGCCGGCAGCGTCGGACCGGCCGTCTGGGTCGGCCGCGGGGCGGCGTCCTCGCCCAGGGCCGAGCTGGCGGCGAGCACCACCCAGATGAACGTCGTGCGCGCAACCCCCGCCCCCATCACACCACCCTCCAGCCGCGCGCAGGGTACTGCATCGTGCGGATTTTCACCACGGAGATCGCCCAGGCCGGCGCTCCCGTCGTGGCCTCTGTGGTAGAGCGGGAGGGTGAACGCTGCTCTCGCATCGTGGCAGGTGCCGGCGATCCCGCTCGCGCTGATGCTGATCAGCGGCGGCATCTACGTGCGGGGGTGGCGGGCACTGCACGCGCAGCTGCCCGAACGCTTCACGCCTGCGCGGCTCGCCGCGTTCATCGGTGGGCTGGCGGTGATCGCGGCAGCGCTCGCCTCGCCGATCGACGCCTTCGCCGGGCTGCTCCTGCGCGTCCACATGCTCCAGCACATCCTCCTGACGATGATCGCGCCGCCGCTGCTCTGGCTCGGCGCGCCGGCGCTCCCGCTGCTGCGCGGACTGCCGACCGGACTCGCGAAGCGCGGCCTGGGTCCGTTTCTCGCCTGGCCGCCGCTGCTCGCGGCGGCGCGCGCGCTCGTCCATCCGGTGATCGGATGGCTGGCACTGACGCTCGCGACGTTGCTCTGGCACCTGCCCGGCCCCTACCAGTTGGCCCTGCGCGATCCGGCCTGGCACCAGCTCGAGCACGCCTCCTTCCTCGTCGGCGGCCTGCTCTTCTGGTTCCCCGTCATCCAGCCCTATCCGAGCCGCCCGCACTGGCCGCGGTGGGCGATGGTGCCCTATCTGCTGCTCGGCGACATCGTGAACACGCTGCTCGCGGCGGTGTTCGTCTTCGCCGAGCGGCCGCTCTACGCGACCTACGCCGCCGCGCCCCACATCACCGGCCTCGACGCGCGCGCCGATCAATCGGTGGCCGGTGCGCTGATGTGGGTGGCCGGATCGGCGGCATACCTGATCGCCGCGGCGGCGATCATGATCGCCTGGCTGAACGGCCGCGCGGTCGTCGCCACCACAGCACCAGCCCGTCCGAGCGTGCGCGCGCGCCGGCGCTTCGACCTGCTGCGTGTGCCGGTCGTCGGCGCCGCGCTGCGCTCGCTCGCCGTGCGCCGTACCGCGCAGGCCCTCATGCTCCTCCTCGCGGCCGCGTTCATCGCCGACGGCCTCCTCGGGCCGCGCATGAGCCCGATGAACCTCGCCGGCGTCCTGCCCTGGACGTACTGGCGCGGCCTGATGGTCATCGGCCTGCTCGCCATCGGCAACGTCGTCTGCATGGTCTGTCCGTTCATGCTGCCGCGCGAGCTCGCCAAGCGCCTGCTACCGGCGCGCCGTGCCTGGCCGCGCTGGCTGCGCGGCAAATGGCTCGCGGCGGCGCTGCTCGTCCTCTACCTGTGCGCCTACGAGGCGTTCGATCTGTGGGACAGCCCACGCGCGACCGCCGCCGTCGCCCTGTCGTACTTCGGCGCGGCGGTGCTGGTCGACGGCGTCTTCCGCGGCGCCGCGTTCTGCAAGCACGTCTGTCCGATCGGCCAGTTCCAGTTCATGCAGGCGACCGTCTCGCCGTTGTCGATCGGGGCGCGCAGCACCGACGTCTGCCGCCGCTGCACCACCGCCGACTGCGTGCGCGGCAACGACCGGCATCGCGGCTGCGAGCTCGAGCTGTTCATTCCCGAGAAGCGCGGCAACCTCGACTGCACCCTCTGCATGGACTGCGTGCGCGCCTGCCCGCACGACAACATCGGTCTGCTCGCCGTCGGGCCGGCCGCCGAGCTCGCCGTCGACCGGCCGCGGTCGTCGCTGCGGCGGTTGTCGGAGCGGCCCGACATCGCGGCGCTGGCGCTGGTCTGCGTGTTCGGCGCCTTCGCCAACGCCGCCGGCATGCTCGAGCCGGTCCTCGCCGCCGAGGACGCCTTCGCCGTCCGCCTCGGCTTCGCGTCGCCAGTTGGTCTGACCATCGGCGCGTTGCTCGTGGCACTCCTGCTGCTGCCGGCGGCGAGCCTCGGTGCGGCCGTCGCGTTGGGCCGGCGCATCAGCGGGGCGGCCGTGACGAGGCGCGCACTCGCCTGTCGTCTGGCGCTGGCCCTCGTGCCGCTCGGCCTGGCGATGTGGAGCGCGCACTTCCTCTTTCATTTCGCGACCGGCATCGGCACCGCGGTACCGGTCACGCAGCGCGCGCTCGCCGATCTCGGCGCCGGTTGGTTGGGCGCGGCGGATTGGTCGCATGCGGCGATGATGCGGACGCCGAGTTGGCTGACCGGCCTGGAGCTCCTGCTCCTCGACGCCGGCCTGCTGCTCAGCCTCGTGGTCGGCTGGCGATCCGCGCTCGACATCACCGGCGGCCGCGGCAGACGCGCCGTCGCCCTGCATCTCCCGTGGGCGGTCCTCGCCGTCGGGCTGTGGTGCGCCGGTGCCTGGATCGTCCTCCAGCCGATGCAGATGCGCGGCATGGTGCACTGACCGGCGCCGCGCGCCGCTCGGACCGCCCATGCCGAGATTGCTCCGCCTCGCGACGGCGCTCGCCGTGCTGGTCGTGCCGGCCGTCGTCCATGGCGACGGCGGCCTGGTGCGCGTCAGCCAAACCGCCGGCCCGTTCACCGTCACCGTCTTCACCGCACCGACGCCGCTGCGCGCCGGGCCGGTCGACGTCAGCGTCCTCGTGCAGGAGACACACGGCGGGGACGTCATCGCCGACGCCGACGTGTCGGTCGTCCTGCGCGCACGCGACGACCCCGCGCGGCAGGTGCGCGCGACCGCCCTGCACGAGCAGGCGACCAACAAGCTCCTGTATGCCGCGCTGCTCGACCTGCCCGCCGCCGGTGCCTGGCAGGTCGAGGTCGCCGTGACGCACGCCGGCTCGACCGCGACGCTCGCCTTCGACGTCGACGCCGCCCCGCCCCTACCGCCGTGGCGCGCGTACTGGCCATATTTCGCCCTGCCGCCGTTCGCGATCGCAATCTATGCGCTGCACCAGTGGCTGGTCCTGCGCCCGCGGCGTCGCTGAGGGGTCCCGTCAGCCGCGCACCGTCTTCGGATGGAGGGCCGCGCTCCCGCGCGGCCTGTTCCCGACGGTCCAACTCCATCGCCGCCCGCGAGCGATCCACGGCGCGCATATGTGTCGCAGCGCGCTGCCAGGCGCCGCGGGAGCGGCGCCCTCCATGCGGGAATGCCATGCAACCCGGCTGCCCATCCGCATGCGGCGTCTGGTAGGGTGCATCGCGATGGCGGCGGATCCGTTTCACGAACGCCTCTCCGAGCTCGGACCGGCGCTACTGAATGCGCTGGCGGCATTTGAAGAGGTGCGGCGGCGACTCGATCCACCGCAGATCCCTGGCCTGCGCGACGCGGTGCAGCCGATCGCGACGCGGCTGCACGCCGCGTTGGCGGCGTTCGCCGCGACGGACGCTCCCGAGGGCCTCGGCGATCTCGCCTCGCAACTGCGCCAGTCCGCCGAGGCCGCCGACGCCGCGCTCGAGCTGTTCTGCGGCGAGGCCTCGCCGGCGCAGGCGATCCCGCGCGTCCTGCGCGCCATGCACGAGCACTGCCGCGCCCAGGAGCTGCTCTACCCGCTGCGCCGCGTGCTGCCGCCGGTGAGCCGCTTCTTTCTCGAGCCGGCGGCGCGCGACCGCACCGCGGAGCTCGACCCCGAACCCAACGCCGAGCAGCCGACCGGCATCATCACCGCCCGCCAGAAGGACGGCGCCCGCGGCGGTTTCTCGCTCTACGTCCCCGAGTACTACGACCCGACGCGCGATTGGCCGTTGATCGTCGCGCTACACGGCGGCAGCGGCACCGGCGGCGACTTTCTGTGGACGTGGCTGACCGAGGCGCGCAGCCGCGGCTGCCTGTTGCTGTCACCGACGTCGCTCGGCTCGACCTGGTCACTGATGGATGAGGACATCGACGCCCCCGCGCTGCGCGCGATGGTCACCTACGTGCGCGAGCACTGGCGCGTCGACGACGACCGCATCCTCCTCACCGGCCTCTCCGACGGCGCCACCTACACCCTGCTGTGCGGCCTCCAGCCCGACATGCCGTTCACCGCGCTCGCGCCGATCTCGGGCGTGCTGCATCCGGCCAACCTCATGAACGGCAACCTCGACCGCGCCGCCGGCCGCCGCATCTATCTCGTGCACGGCACGCGCGACTGGATGTTCCCCGTCGCCACCGCCCACATGGCCCACCGCGAGCTGCAGCGCGCCGGCGCCGACGTCACGTTCCGCGAGATCGAGGATCTCTCGCACACGTATCCGCGCGAAGAGAACGCCCGCATCCTGGAATGGTTCGACCCGTCCCTGGCGCTACCGGCGGCAAGCTGACGAGCGATCGCCGTCACCCCGCCCCGGCGGCGCGACGGCTGCCTCAGCCCGCGCCAACCTCGGGCTGGGTGGCCCGCGAACGCTGCACGGCCATTCGCGACCAGCTCTCGAGCACGACGCCGAGCGAGGTGGCGAACTCGCGCAATCGCGCCTCGTCGCGGGCGTCGAACGCCTGGCCGTCGCGCCGATTGAGCACCTGCGCCACAGCGAAGACGGCGCCGCGCCGATCGGCGATCGGAACGCAGAGAATGGTGCGCGTGCGATAGCCGGTGGCCTGATCGACCGCCGGATTGAAGAGGGGCTCGACATAGGCGTCGGCAATGTTCATGGCCCTGCCGGTGGCCGCGACCTGACCGACGATCCCGGCGCCGACCGCCACCCGAATGGCGAGCGGTTTCTCGCCGTCGCTCTGTGCCACCTTGGAGAAGAGCTCGCCGCGGGCCGCATCGACCAGAAACAGCGACACCCGGTCGGCACCCAGGATGTCGCCGATCTTGAGCGTGAAGGCCCGCAGCGTCTGCTCGAGCATGCTCTCGAAGGCGTCCGTGTTGCTCATCTCGACGACCCGGAGGAACTGCTCGCATTCCGCGGTCGCCTGCGCGAGCTCGCGCGCGAACTGCTCGACCGTGAGGCCGGCGACGTGACGGGCGAGCTCCCCCTTGCGGTTGTGCTGCGCCAGCATGTCCATCATGTGCTGGGTGTTCGCGGTGACCGCATCGGTGAACGAGGACAGTCGGCCGTCCTCGAGGTGGATGATCCGGTCGGCGATGTCGAGGATGCGGTTGTCGTGGGTGACGAGCAGCACGGTGACGCCCTCGCCCTTGGCAAGGTCGTGCATCAGCGTGACGACGTCACGCCCCGACTGCTTGTCGAGCGATGCCGTCGGCTCGTCGGCCAGAATGATGCGCGGGCGCGCCGCCAGGGCGCGGGCGATAGCCACCCGTTGCTTCTGCCCGCCGGACATCTGATTCGGGAAGTACTCGAGCCGGTCCCCGAGGCCGACCGCCTCGAGCATTTCGACGGCGCGGGACTTCATCTGGCGCCGCGACAGGTCGCGATGCAGTTGCAATGACATCTGCACGTTCTGGGTCGCGGTCAGCGCGTCGAGCAGGTTGTGGCTCTGGAAGATGTAGCCGATCCGCTTGCGGACGCGCCCGACGGTGCCGGCGGAAGCGCCCTGCATCTCGTCGCCGAGGACCCGCACGCTGCCCTCCTGGACCCGACGCAGGGCGCCGACGAGGGTGAGCAGCGTCGTCTTGCCGGAGCCGGAGGGACCCGTGACGATCACGATCTCGCCGGCGGCGATCTCGGTCGAGATGTCGAAGAGGATCTGCTTGCGCAGCCCGCCGGAGCCGAAGAAATGGTTGACCTGCGCAAGCTCGATCGGTGCGCCCATGGCCCGTCAGAAGATCTCCGCCGGATCGGCGGAGCGGATCTTGCGCAGTGCGATGGCCCCGGACAGGCAACACATGATCACCGCCAGGGCGAGGACGAATGCGGCGGTCGGCGCGGTCATCTGCAGCGGCAGCCGGGTCGCGTCGCTGGTCAGGCGATAGAGGTAGATGCAGATCCCGAGCGCGGGCAGGAAGCCGAGGACCGCGAGGATGATCGCTTCCTGGAAGACCACGCCGAAGAGATAGCGATTGGTGTAGCCCATCGCCTTCAGGGTGGCGTACTCGGCCAGGTGGTCGGAGACGTCGGCGAAGAGAATCTGGTAGACGATGATCGCGCCGACGACGAAGCCCATGATCACGCCGAACGTGAAGACGTAGCCAATCGGCGTGCTGTTGCGCCAATAGGCCAGCTCGCGGGCGATGAAGTCGGCGCGCGTGAGCACCACGACGTCGTTCGGCAGTCCGGTGCGAAGCGCGTCGCGCACGGCGATCGGGTCGCTGCCCGGGGCGAGGCGAATCACGCCGACGTCGATCAGACCCAATGGCCGCAACGGGTCGATGCGGAGAAAGTTCATGTCGCTGGTCAGCACACTGCCGTCGATGCCGAAGGAGGTGCCGAAGGTGAACAGTCCCTGCACGAAGACGCGCCGGTGGGACACCTCGGTCGTCACCGGCTCACCGGCGGCGACCCGCTGGGCAATCGGGCCGTATTCGGGGCGGCTGTCGCGGTCGAAGAGCACGACGTCCTCACGCCGGATGCGTTCACTCTGCTCGATGAGCCCTGGCAAGCGGATGCCCGGATCCGTGGGATCGACGCCGATCAACATGATGGTCCGCGTCTTGCCGGTGTCCGGATTCTTCCACAGCGTCACCTCGAGATAGATGGGTGTCGCCGACACCACGCCGGGCCAGGCGAGGGCCTGATGAAGGCGGCGGCGCGAGAAGCTCTTCGGTTGGGGCAGAAAGTCGAAGGTGGGGCTGACGAGGAAGAGGTCCCCGTCGAGCGCCTCGTGGAAGTGCACGGCGCTCTTGAACATCGCGGATTGGAAACCGAGCTGCATGAAGATCAGCACGACCGCGAAGGCCACGCCGGCAAGCGCCACCGCCAGGCGGAGCTTCTCCCGCTTCAGTTGCAGCCAGGACAGTGGGATGCCGCGGGTCACCGACCGATCACGACGTCGACTTCGAGATTGGTGAGGCTGGCCACTTCGTGCGGATCGTCCAGCCGGATCTCGACCTCGATCACGCGCGCGTCCGTCTTCGCCGCGGGGTCGACGCTCAGCACGTCCTTCTTTCCGACCTTGAGGCCGATGCGATCGACGGTGCCCTGCACGGGACCGCCGAGCGCCGGACTGGTGACGGTGGCGCGCTGCCCGACGTGCACCCGTCCAATGTCGGTCTCATAGACTTCGGCGATGACCGTCATCTTCTGCGTCTTGCCGATCTCGGCGATGCCCTCGGGCCCGACACGCTCGCCCTGGCGCGCATGCACCTGCAGCACCTGACCGTCGACCGGCGACCGCACGATCGTCAGCTCGAGCTCGGCGGCGGCGCGATCCCGTTGCGCATGGAGTGACGCGACCTTCATCTGCCAGGTCTCGTACTCCGAATTCGACACCACACCCTGGCCACGCAACGACTGCGAGCGTTGCCACTCCGCCTCGGCGTTGCGCAGCTGAGCATCGATCTCGGCGACAATGGCTTCGCTCACCGCGTGCGTGTCGAGCACCGCGATGGGCTGCCCAGCCTTCACGGGGTCGTTGTCGTCGACCAGCAGTTGGCCGATGACCACCGCCGGCTGCGATGGACCGGCGACGTGGATCACCCCATCATCGGGTTCGATGCGGCCGAGCGCGGCCACCGTGCCGTCGGGCGTGGCCGGCGCCGCCGGTGCGACTCGCGCCACGTCGGCGTCCACCGGCCGCAGGGAGATCAGGCCTGCCAGCGCCAGCGCGCCGGCGACGGCGGCGAGCAGCAGCAGTCCAACAATCACTCGCCGGACGTCCATCAGTGCGGCACAGCGGTCGTGCTCCGATCGGTCATTGTCTACCTAGAACGGGGTGCGCGCGATAGTAGTGCCCTAGTACTGAGACCGCAACTCGCGCAGAGCATGTGCACCGGCCCGGGCGCGCGTGCTCACCAGACCGCACGCTCACCCGTGTCGGCGCTTTCGCTCTGCCACGCCGATCAGCGTCGCACCCCGCGCACCAGGGCGGTCGCCGAAAGCGGAGGAGGACCCGGGATCGGCGACCCAGGGCGGTGTCAGGGCGTTGTTCGCCGGGGCGGATTGTTCATTGCCGATCGTTCGGTTGGCCAGAGATCCGAGGCCGCCTACTACGGTTCCCCGTGCCACATCTCGATCGGCAGGCGGTACAGCACGTGCGGCATGCCGGCCCAGATGACGTCGCGCTCGTAGAGAAAGCCGACGCGCTGCATGACACCGCGTGAGGCGTAGTTGGTCGGGAGGGTGAAGGCGACGAGATCCTCGCGTCCGAGTTGCTCGAAGCCCACGCGCGCGCACGCGCGCGCCAGCTCGGTGGCGATGCCGCGGCCCCAGTACTGCGGCATCAGGGCGTAGCCGACCTCGACCTCGTCGCCACCACCAACCACGACGCGGCGCAGTCCGCCGCGGCCCATGAAGTCGCCGCTCTCCGGATCGCGCGCCATCCAGTACCCGAAGCCGTGCGCCTCCCAGTGGGCCATCAACTGCTGCAGGATGTCGGCGCTGACCTCGTCGGAGCGCACCCCGCCGAGCGTCGCCATGACCTGCCGATCGCGGTGCATGCGGCAGAGGTCGGGGAAGTCCTCGCTGCCGATGCGGCTGAGCAGGAGCCGCGGCGTGCGCAGCCGTGAGAGATCCTCGGGCATCCGCCTCAACGCGCCGACGGGAAGCGCGCCGGGCGCTTCTCCTGCAATGCGGCGATCCCTTCGCGCACGTCGGCCTCCATGAAGTTCAGCATCTCGTACGCGAGCGAGCTGTCAAAGATCGGTCCCGCCACCCGCAGCCACCCGTTGAGGGCCCGCTTGGTGAGGCGCAGCGCGTTCTGCGGCCCCTCGGCGAGGCGGTTCGCCACCTCCCAGGCCTTGTCCATCAACTGCGCGGCGGGCGCGCACAGGCTGACGAGGCCGATGCGTTCCGCCTCGCGCCCGTCCATGAACTCGGCGGTCATCAGGTAGTACTTGGCCTTGGCCATGCCGCAGAGCAGCGGCCAGATGATCGCCGCGTGGTCGCCGGCGCCGACGCCGAGGCGGAGGTGGCCGTCGGTGAGGCGCGCCGTATCGGCGATGATCGAGATGTCCGCCATCAACGCCACCGCCAGACCGGCGCCGACGGCGACGCCGTTGATCGCCGAGACGATCGGCTTCTCGAGGTTGATCATGTTGTAGACGATATCCGCCGCCTCGCGCAGGGTGCGCGACACCGCCGCCGCGTCGCCCGCCATCCCCTCGAGCAGGCTGATGTCGCCGCCAGCGGAAAACGCCTTGCCGGCACCGGTCACCAGCGCGACGCGCACGGCGGCGTCGGCGTCGATCGTCTTCCACACCTCGGTGAGCTCCCAGTGCATGCGCGCGTCGGTCGCGTTCACCGGCGGCCGGTCGAGGGTGATCAGCATCACGCCGTTGGGACGGAGATCGAACCGGAGATGCTGGTAGTCGGCGTACGGCATGGGCGGCTCCTTCGGCGCGTTGTGTGGCAGGCGCGGGATGAGACGGCAAGGAGCGCGGGCCTCCAGGCCCGTCGGGTCGGCGCAGCCGACCCGGTGCGCGGGGCCTCGCACTGCGCCGCCCCGCGGGCGGCGACGGGCCTGGAGGCCCGCGCTCCTACGCTATGCTGCGCGCGAGCCCAGGATCCTGGCGATGATTTCGTCGACCGGCAGCGTCGCGTCGATCACCAGCGCGTCCTGCGGCTCCTCCAACGTCGCCAACTGGCTCTCGAGCAACGCCGGCCCAAAGAAGTGCCCGCGCCGAGCCGCCAGCCTCTCCGCCAGCACGGCGCGATCGGCGCGCAGATACACGAGCCGCGCGCGGGCGATCCCGTCGAGCAGCACCGCGCGATACGCCGCCCTCAGCGCCGAGCACGCGAGCACCACGCCCTGATCTGCCGCCGCGTACCGCGCCAGCACGTCGTGCAGCGCCGCCAGCCACGGCGCGCGGTCGGCGTCGTCGAGCGGCTCGCCACGTTGCATCTTGGCGCGGTTCGCCGGTGGGTGCAGGTCGTCGGCGTCGACGAACCCGGCGCCGAGCCGCGCCGCGAGCCGCGTGCCGACCGTGCTCTTACCGGAGCCGGCGGCGCCCATGATCACGATCGACGGCGCCGGCGTACCGGCCATGGCGGAGGCGGCGGCGCGCTCAGGGGCGCGACGCGACCACGGACGACGGCGGCGCCGGCGCGTCCGCCATCCAGTGCGTCGCGCCGGCTTTGGTGAGCCGTCCCAACAGCATCTGGGTCGTCGGCTCGATGCGGTCGAGGAACGGCTTCGGGTAGAGGCCGATCCAGAAGATCATGCACGAGGATCGGGGCGATCGCGAGCACCTCGCGCACCGAGAGATCCTCGAGCGTCTTGTTCACGGCGTGCTTCACCGGGCCGAAGAAGACGTGCTTGTAGAGCGTCAGCATGTAGGCGGCGCCAAGCACGACGCCGAAGGACGCCGATGCCGCCCGCCAGCCAGTGGGCGCGGAAGGCGCCGAGCAGGATGAGGAACTCGCCGACGAAGCCGTTGGTCCCCGGCAGGCCGATCGACGACAGCGTGATGACCAGGAAGAGCGCCGCGAACGTCGGCATGATGCTCCACAGCCCGCCGTACTCCTCGATCAGGCGCGTGTGGCGGCGATGGTAGATGTAGCCGACGAGGATGAAGAGCGCGCCGGTCGACAGGCCGTGGTTGATCATCTGCAGCACGCTGCCGGTCACGCCGACGTTGTTGAAGGCATAGAGGCCGAGCATGACGAAGCCCATGTGGCTCACGGACGAGTAGGCCACCAGCCGCTTCATGTCGGGCTGCAGCAGCGCGACCATGGCGCCGTAGATGATGCCGACCACCGCCAGGGTCATGATCACCGGGAACGCCTGCTCGGCGGCGTGCGGGAACATCGGCAGCGAGAAGCGCAGGAACGCCGTAGCAGCCCATCTTCAGGAGGACGCCGGCGAGATCGACCGAGCCGCCGGTCGGCGCTTCGGTGTGCGCGTCGGGCAGCCAGGTGTGCAGCGGCACCATCGGCACCTTGATCATGAACGCCAAGGTGAACGCGGCGAACAGGAGCACCTGCTCGAGGTCGGTGAGGTCCACCGAATAGAGCGTGACGATGTCGAAGGTGAGCGGATGCGTCTGCGCGTGGCGCAGGACGAGGTAGATCATGCCGGCCAGCATCAGCGCGCTGCCGCTCATGGTGAAGAGCACGAACTTGATCGTCGCGTAGCGGCGGTTCGGGCCGCCCCACACGCCGATGATGAAGAACATCGGGAACAGCATCAGCTCCCAGAAGAGGAAGAACAGGAACAGGTCGACCGCCAGCAGCGCGCCGAGCATCATCCCCTCGAGGGCGAGGATGAGCATCATGAACTGCTTGCAGTTCTTCACGATGTCGCCCCACGCCGCGAGGATGATCGAGGGCGTCAGCAGGGTGGTCAGGAGCACGAGCCACAGCGAGAAGCCGTCGACGCCGAGCGCGTAATTGACGCCGAGGGCGGGGATCCACACGGCGCGCTCGGTGAGCTGCAGATCGCCGACCCCGGCCTGGAACATCGCCAGCATGATCAGTGCGAGCCCGAAGGGGATGAGCGAGAACGCAAACGCCGCGCGGCGCGGGATCTGGAGCGGCTCGCCCGGGAGCAGGCCGATGAGGAACGCGCCGGCGAGCGGTGAGAAGATGATCAGCGACAGGATCGGCATCGCGCGCCCCTCAGACCACCAGTATCGCAACCACGAACAGGGCGCCGATCAGCATCGCCAACGCGTACGCCTGCACGTTGCCGGTCTGCAGCCGGCGGACGCGGCCGCCGATGACGCGGACGAGGTCGCCGACGCCATTCACGGCACCGTCGATGTACTCCGTGTCGACCACCTGCCAGAAGTAGCGCGACAGGCGCACGTACGGCTGGATGAACAGCATGTCGTAGAGCTCGTCGACGTAGTACTTGTTCCACAGCACCCGGTACACCGCGCTGAGACGCGCGGCGATGCGGTCGGCGAGGTCCGACGGCTGGCCGTACATCAGATAGTCGAGCCCGATGCCGGCCAGGCCGACGCCGCTGGCGACGGCGATGAGGAACACGAGCGTACCGGTCGTCGGGTGAGGCACGTGCCGCGAGCATCGCCACCGACGGCTCGAGGTAGTGGCCGATCTCGTCGCCCCACAGCAAGCCGTGCGGCAGGCCGATCCAGCCGCCGAACGCCGACGAGCACCGCCAGCACGATCAGCGGGATCGTCATGGTGCTCGGCGACTCGTGCAGGTGGTGCGCTTTCTCCGGATCGACGCGGCTCGTCGCCCTCGAAGGCGAGGAAATAGGCGCGGAAGACGTAGAAGGCGGTCATGCCGGCGGCGACGACGCCGATCAGCCACAGCCAGGTGTGGCCGCTCATGTAGGCGGCCTCGAGGATCATGTCCTTCGAGAAGAAGCCGGAGAAGCCGGGGAAGCCGGAGATCGCCAGGGCCGCGACCAGGAAGGTGCGCGCGGTGATCGGCATCTGCCTTCTTCAGGCCGCCCATCTTGAAGACGTCGAGCTCGCCGTGCATCGCGTGCATGACGCTGCCGGCGCAGAGGAACAGGCAGCGCCTTGAAGAAGGCGTGCGTCATCAGATGGAAGATCGCCGCCGAGAAGGCGCCGCAGCCGAGGGCGAGGAACATGTAGCCGAGCTGCGAGACGGTCGAGTAGGCGAGGATCTTCTTGAGGTCGCGCTGCACGAGGCCGATGGTCGCCGCGAAGAACGCGGTGGCGGCACCGATGATGGCGACGAGGTTCAACGTCTCCGGCGAGAGCACGTAGAGCGGCGACAGGCGGGCGATCATGTAGACGCCGGCGGTCACCATGGTGGCGGCGTGGATCAGCGCCGAGACCGGCGTCGGGCCGGCCATCGCGTCGGGCAGCCAGACGAACAGCGGAATCTGCGCCGACTTGCCGGTGGCGCCGATGAACAGCAGCAGGCAGACGGCCGTGACCACCGCCGGCGACCACTCCGCCAGCTTGCGGCGCGAGGCGGTTGATGTCGGCGAAGACCAGCGTCGGCGAATCGACCTGACCGAGGCTCCAGAAGAGCAGGAACATGCCGACCAGGAAGGCGGCGTCGCCGATGCGGTTGGCGATGAAGGCCTTGCGGCCGGCATCGGCGTTGGCCTCGTCGAGGTACCAGAAGCCGATCAGCAGATACGAGCAGAGGCCGACGCCCTCCCAGCCGATGAACATCATCGGCAGCGAGTCGCCGAGCACCAGGATCAGCATCGCCGTGGTGAACAGGTTCAGGTAGGCGAAGAACCGCGCCACGTCCGGATCGTCGTGCATGTAGCCGAGCGAGTAGACGTGGATGAGGAAGCCGACGCCGGTGATGATGAGGATCATCACGCTCGTCAGGTGATCGACGCGGAAGGCGGCCTCGAGGGTCAGCGGCGTCGCATGGATCCACGTGTACATGCGGTCGAGCAGCGCGCCCTCGGGCGGGAGCTGCAGGAGCTGGCCCACCGTGACCAGGGCGAACGCGAACGCCGCCAAGACCGACAGCGGACCCGCGAGCTTCGCCAGCGCCGCGCGGTTGGTCTTCGCGGCGATCAGGCAGAGGATCGTGCCGATCAACGGACAGAGCACGATCCAGCGGAGGAGGGCCGTTTCGACTACGGGCATATCATTAGCGGGGTTGAACAGCCGCCGGTTCTTGCATGAACGGTTCGACGCGGCAAGTCTAGACTGCGCCAGGAGCGCGGGCCTCCGTGCCCGTGGCGACGCGGAGCGTCGCCGGAGTGGACGCGGCGGCAGGCGCGAGACACCATCGGTCTCGGCGAGCATGCATGTCAACGCCACGCCCGCCGCGCTCCTCCGGGCGACGCTCCGCACCGCCACGGGCACGGAGGCCCGCGCTCCTTCCCGCCCCACGTGATAGAAGCGGCGCGCCATGGCCGCGTCGGAACGATCCGCCGCCCGTCTCTCCCGCTGGCGCTGATCGCCGGAATGTCCGGCAATTTGATGGAGTGGTACGACTTCGCGCTCTACGGCGTGCTCGCCTCCACGCTCGGCCAGCTCTTCTTTCCGAGCGGGAACCGGCTGCTGGCGTTGCTCTCCGTCTTCGGCGTCTTCGCCGCCGGCTACCTGATGCGCGTCATCGGCGGCGGCGCGTTCGGCCATATCGCCGATCGGCTCGGCCGCCGCCGGGCGCTGCTGCTCTCGGCCGCCAGCATGGCCGTCGCCACGGCCCTCGTCGGCTGCCTTCCCACCTACGCCACCGCCGGCGTGGCGGCGCCGGTGCTGTTCACGGTCTTCCGGCTGATTCAGGGCCTGTCCGTGGGCGGCGAGTTCACCACCTCGGTCGCCTATCTGATCGAGCAGGCGCCGCCGCACCGGCGCGCGCTGCAGGGCAGCCTCGCCGGCCTCACCGGCGGCATCGGCATCCTTCTCGGCTCGGCGCTCGGCAACGCACTGTTCGCCATCTACAGCCCCGAGGAGGTGCTCGCCTGGGCGTGGCGGCTGCCCTTCCTGCTCTCCGTGCCGCTCGGCCTGTCGATGGCGATCCTGCGCGCGACCCTGCCGGCGGATGCGCCCGACGAAACCGCGGCCGCGGCGCCGTCGCCGGTGTGGCGCGTGCTCCGCCAACACCGCGGCGAGATCCTGCGCGGCGTCCTGCTCGGCTGGGGTCCGAACGCCGCCTTTTATGCGGTCGCGGTCTTCCTCGGCTCGTTCCTCGCTACCGAGCACCTGCTCCCGCAGCAGACGGCGCTCGGTCTGCAGACCAGCGCGATCGCGCTGATGGTGGCGCTGACCCCGGTCGCCGGCTACCTCGCCGACCGGTTCGGCCGCCGCACCGTCGTGCTCACCGGGATCGCCGCCTGCGCCGTCGCCGCGGTGCCGCTACTGGCGATCCTGCGCGATGGCGATCCGACCAACGATCTCTTCGCCGAGCTCGCGTTCGCCGTCTGCATCATCGCCACCCTTCCGCCGTACCAGGTGTGGCTCGCCGAGCGCTTCCCCCGCGATCTGCGCGCGAGCGGCCTCGGTCTCGCCTACAACGGCGCCGCGGGCATCCTCGGCGGCACGACGCCGCTGCTCTGCGTCTCGGCGGTGGAGCTGACCGGCAGCACGCTCGCGCCGGGCGCGTACGTCGCGGTCGCGTGCGCCGTGAGTCTGCTGATCGCGATCCGCACACCGGAGACCGGCGACCGGCCGCTGACCTGACGATCGCCTCGAGCTGGATGGCCGGCGTCGCCAACTTCGGCGGCGCGAGGCCATAGAGCACGATCCTCGCCTCGCGTGCGGCAATCTTCTCATGAAGCATCATCCAAAGACCTTACCGCAGAGACGCGGAGGCGCGGAGCTCGCAGCAGCTCGCTCGTCCGATCTCTGCGTCTCCGCGCCTCTGCGGTGGAGCTCTGAGCTCCCCGCGGCGTCGCGCGCGGGGCGTTCATAGCCGGGGCGTAAGGTCGACATGAAGGCGACCAGCGCGGTGACTTCCGCCGGCCGCAGATTCTTGCCGTAGGCGGGCATGTTGCCGCCGCCCTGCAGGACCTGGCGGACCAGTTGATCGGGGGTCAGGCGCGTCGCGACGTCGTCGAGGGCCGGGCCGCGCATGCCGCCCTCCCCGCCCAGGCTGTGGCAATTGCGGCACTGCTTCGCTTGCAGGACGATGGCGCCCTGCAACTCGAGCGGGCCGCGGCTCTTGACGAACTTGACGGGCGTTGGCGCGCCGCTCCACGCGTCCATCACCGGCGACCACGGCGAGTAGGTCCCGAGCCAGGCGAGCACGCTGCAGCGTGAGCATGATGACGATGACGCTCAGCACCGCCACGGGACGCCGCCGCGCGCTCTTCTCGCCGGTGTTGGAGAGGAACGGCACCAGGAAGAGGATGATGATGCCGACCACCGGCGCGACGAGGATGAGGACCGTCTCCATGTACGGCGGCAGCAGCGCGAAGGCGGAGAACAGCGGCAGGAAGTAGAAGTCGGGCCGCGGGTTGGTCTCGATCAGGGTGGGATTGGGCGGGCCGTTCGGACCCGCGGGGCCGAAATAGGCGGCGCAGGCGAGGATCGCGAGGATCAGGAAGCCGGCGAAGACGAGGTCCTTGCCGATCGCGTGCGGCACGAAGGCACGCCCTCTTTCTTGAGGATCTCTTCGTACTCCTCGTGGTAGGTCGCCGGGTCCACCGGCACGCCCGGCCGCGGATACTCGTTGATGCCCGCCGCCAGCACGAGGCGCAGGTGCACGCTGATCATGGCGATGATCAGGCCCGGCAGGACGAAGACGTGCAGCGTGAAGAAGCGCGAGAGCGTCTCGCCGGCGATGATCGGTCCGCCGAGCAGCAGCGACGTGAGCGCCGCGCCGAGCACCGGCGTGCGCGCGAGGATCGCCGTGCCGATGCCGAGGCCCCAGTAGGCGTCCTGGTCGAAGCGCAGCACCTGGCCGGTGAACGCCATGCCGAGCGCGCACAGGAAGAGCACGCAGCCGGTGATCCAGGTCAGCTCGCGCGGATACTTGAAGGCGCCGAACAGGAACACCTGGATCATGTGCAGCGTCATGATCGCCACCATGAAGTTGGAGCCCCAGTTGTGGACGGCGCGCAGAAACCAGCCGAGGTACTGGTCGTAGTTGAGGAAGATCAGGCTCGTCCACGCCTGGTCCGCCGACGGCACGTACGTCAGCGACAGGCACATGCCGGTGACGATCTGGATGACGAAGCACAGCAGCGTGCCGCTGCCGAAGACGTAGAACCAGCTGCCGGAGCTCGCCGGCACACTGTGCCCGGCCGTCGACTCGAACAGCTTGCGTCAGGTGCAGGCGTTCGTCGAGCCAGACGGCGATGTTCTGAGCCAGGCGCATGTGGCTTATGGTCTACGGCCCGTGGCCTGAACCGTCATCGGAAGGCGTGCCCCTCTGGCCACGCGCCATCTGCCGTCAGCCATGAGCTCCCTCACACGCCCTGCGCCAAGGTCGGCAGCTGGCCGCCGCGCACCAGGAGCTGGTCGCCGTCGACCTTGTACTCGTACTCGTAGAGTCGGCGCGGCGGCGGACCGGAGGCGCGCGTCGCCATCCTCGTAGTAGACGCCGCCGTGGCACGGGCACATGAACAGCCCCGACTCGGGGAACCAGCGCACCGGGCAGCCGAGGTGGGTGCAGTTGATGGCGAACACCTGGAAGCGGTCGGCGGCGATGCGCCGCACCCAGCACGGCACCTCGGCGGTCTCGCCGTCCCACGGCGTCTTGAACGGATTCGTGTACGTCGCGAGCCGCGTCTGCCCGACCGGAAAGGCGTCGAGCGCGCCGAGCGTGATCCACGCCTGATCGCGCCGGCGATTCTTCAGCGCCCCGCCGAGGTAGCCGACGATCGGGATCGCCAGCAGCGCCGCCGCAACCGCGTTCAGGGCCATGCCGAGGGTGACGAGGAAATTTCGCCGTGAGGTTTTCATTGCTCTTCTTCACCACGGAGGCGCGGAGACACGGAGATCTCGGCGCGCGGGTCCCTCTTATTTTTTGTCTTCGTCTTCATTCCGTTCTCCGGATCTCCGTGCCTCCGTGGTGAACATCAGGGAAACTGTGGACGCTTCGAAACCATCCATGCCACGACGTCGCTGATCTCCTGCTCGCTCATCGGCGTCTGCGAGCCGGCGCGCCAGTCGGGCATGCCGAGGTCGATCCGGCCGCAGATCACGGCGAGGCGCAGCGCCTGGTCGGTGACGAGGCCGAGGTAGGCGCCGTCGACCACCGAGCCGCCGTGCGGACCGCCGCTCCCGTCGGCACCATGGCAGGAGGCGCAGCGCGCCGCGTACACCTGCGCACCGGTGTCCGGTACGCCGGGGGCCATCGCCGTGTACGGCGGCAGCTGTTCCGGACGCAGCCCGCGCGCCCCCCACGTGCTGATGAGGCCGTCGGCGATGATGCCGACCTGATCGTCGGTCAGCATACCGCCCGACGACGGCAGCGAAGCCCGGCATCGTGGTGTTCGGCACGCCCTCCGCGGTCGCGTGGAGGAGACGCTCGCGGCCGGCGATCGTCAGATAGACGGGATCGTTGAGCGGACGCGCGCCGCCGAAGAGACCGTCCTGCCCGTGACAGCCCGAACAGTTCTGGCCGTACAGCGTGGCGAAAGTCGACGACCTGCGCCGGCCGCAGCGGCCGATCCGCTTCGGTCGGCTTGCCCGGGAGCGAGTCGCAAGCGGCCAGCAGACGTGCGTCACCGCCAGCAGGAAGCACGTTCGGCAAACTCAGCTCGTTGTCCTTCGTTTCCGTCAGCCCCGGCGCTTCGATGCCGGCGCGGGCGGCGAACGGCAGGCTCTGCATCGTGCGGATGCGCTGCGAGTGCGTGATCACCGCGCCGGCGGCGAGGCCGAAGGCGAACTGCGACGCGACGAACCACTGCCAGTCGATGCGATCGTCGAGCGCCGGATTGATCACGCCGAGCGACGCCCAGAGCAGGCCGCTCCACACCAGCGGCGCGATGAAGCCGCCCCACACCGCCGGGCGGCGCGGGAACATCGGCAGGATGGCGGCGTAGACGAGGCCGACGAAGATCGAGATGGCGATGTGGCTGATCAGCGCGACTCCGAAGGCCAGCCCGTCGAAGGCCATGAGCTGCGCCGTGTCGGCGGTCGCGAGCGAGGGCATCGCCACCGCCGCGAGCAGGTTGATCGGGATACCAGAGGCTGCCGTAGGCAATCACGCCGTAGGCGCAGGCCACCACCGCCATGGCGGCGCCGCCCACCAGGCCGCCCAGGATGCCGGACGAATACGGATGGAACTCGACCGGGATGCGCAGGCGGTGTCCCTCGACACCGGGCACGAGCTGCGCGACCGCACGCGTCACCGGCTGGGCCGGCTGGGCGCGGCGCGCCAGCGGCAGCAGCGCAACCTCCTCGACGTGCTCGACCGGCAGCACCTCGCGGAACCAGCCGACGGCGCCCGCGATCACCAGCACCACGCCGACCATCGTGACCAGCGGATGCATGACGAGCCCGGCGAAGCCGAGCGCGACGCCCAGCGCCGCCACCATCGGCCAGGCCGTCGGCGCCGGCAGCTCGATGCGGTCGTCCGGCGCGCTCATCGGTGCACGGCCCTTCCGCGTCGCCGATCGGTCATCGTCCCACCACGTAGACGACGGTGAACACGACGACCCACACCACGTCGACGAAGTGCCAGTACCACGACAGCACCTCGACCCGTTCAGCGTGCGACTCGCGCACCGCGCCGCGCAGCGCGAACACGAGCACCAATCCGAGCAACAGCAGTCCGACCGTGACGTGCCCCGCGTGGAAGCCGACCAGCGAGAAGTAGGTCGTGCCGAAGAGGTTGGTCCAGATCGTCAGGTTGTGGTCGTAGATCAGGCCCTTCCACTCGATGGCGGTGGCGACGAGGAAGAAGCCGCCGAGCGCGATGGTGACCGCCCACCACACGGCGAAGCCGCCGTGCGCGCCGCGGCGCAGCGCCCGCACCGCCAGGGTGATGGTGATGCTGCTCGACAGCAGCGCGATGGTGGCGAGCAGCGGCACGTCGAGCACATCCTGCGGGTACGGGCCGGTCAGGCTCTTGCCGATGTAGAAGAGGTACGCGGCGACGAAGACGGCGAACAGGCCGACTCGGCGAGGATCATGCACGCCATTCCCACGCGCCCGCGGTTGGCGCCGTGGCCGACGGGCGCGCCGGCAGCGACCGCGCTCACTCGTACTTCCAGTCGGGATCGTCGGGATGCTTGAGATCCCACAGCGGACGGCGCGCTGCGCACCGTCGGGATGGTCTCGAAGTTGTAGTCCGGCGGCGGCGAGGTGGTGGACCACTCGAGCGTCCACGCGTCCCACGGATCGTCGCCGGCCGGTGTGCCGCGGCGCAGCGCCCAGAAGATGTTGATCACCAGCAGCAGCACGCCGAGGATCTGGAACGGCACGCCGATGGTGGACAACGCGTTCCACAGCTCGAGCCCGCGGCCGGAATCGTAGGTGTAGATGCGGCGCGGCATGCCGAGCATGCCGGAGATGTGCTGCGGCAGGAACGTCAGGTTGAAGCCGAGGGTGAAGATCCAGAAGTGCCACTTGCCGAGGCGCTCGCTGAGCATCCGGCCGGTGGCCTTGGGGAACCAGTAGTAGAAGGCGGCGAAGACCGTGAAGAGCAGGCCGCCGATCAGCACGTAGTGGAAGTGGGCGACGACGAAGTAGGAGTCGGACAGCTGCCAGTCGAACGGCGCCGCCGCCAGCATCACGCCGGTCAACCCGGCGCAGAGGAACTGGAAGAGGAAGCCGGTGCAGAACAGCATCGGCGGCGCGAAGCGGATGCTTGCCGCCCCACATCGTGCCCAGCCAGTTGAAGATCTTGATGCCGGTGGGCACGGCGATGAGCATCGTCGAGAAGACGAAGAAGGTGTTGGCGCCGGCGGTCATGCCGACGGTGAACATGTGGTGCGCCCAGACGCCGAGGCTGATGAAGCCGATCGACACGGTCGCCGCGACCATCACCGAGTAGCCGAAGATCGGCTTGCGCGAGAACACCGGGATGATCTCGGACGCGCAGGCGAACCCGGGCAGCATGAGGATGTAGACCTCGGGGTGGCCGAAGATCCAGAAGAAGTGCTGCCACAGCACCGGCCGAGCCGCCGGCCTGGGTGTCGAAGAAATGCGCGCCGAGGAAGCGGTCGAAGAGCAGCATCACCTGCGCCGCCGACAGCGGCGGCAGCGCGATGCAGCATCTGGAAGAAGACCACCAGCATCAGCCAGACGAAGAGCGGCAGGCGGCGGAAGGTCATGCCCGGGCAGCGCATGGTGAAGATGGTGGCGATCAGGTTGGCGGCGGTGGTGAGGCTGCCGACGCCGCCGACCAGCAGGCCGATGATCCAGTAGTCGGTGCTGTTGCCGCGCGAGAAGGCGCGCCCGGTGAGCGGCGCGTAGGCGAACCAGCCGACGTCGGGCATCGAGCCGGCGCCGTACAGCCCGTCGCCGCCGAACACGCTGAAGTAGAGCAGCAGGCCGCCGAAGAGGAACATCCAGAAGCCGAAGGCGTTGAGGCGCGGGAACGCGAGGTCGCGCGCCCCGATCATCAGCGGGATGAGATAGTTCCCCATGCCGATGATGATCGGCATGCCGACCAGGAACACCATGCTGGTGCCGTGCATGGTGAACAGCCGGTTGAACACCTGCGGCGACAGGAAGGTGTTGTTCGGCACCGCCAGCTGGATGCGCATCGCCGTCGCCTCGAGCCCCGCGATGACGAAGAACACCAGCCCCGCCATGATGTACATCAGCCCCGAGCTTCTTGTGATCGACCGTCGTCACCCACGCGTGCAGCACCGTGGTGACCCCGGGGCGCGTACGGGGAATCGCGATCGGATGTTCGGCGACAGCCATCGTTCAGACGCCTTTCACCACGGAGGCACGGAGACACGGAGCTTGGCGGCATTGTTCTCCGTGTCTCCGTGCCTCCGTGGTGAATTCTTTTGTCTTCATTTCAACGTCGTCAGATACGCGACGATCTCTTTCACATCGGCATCCGCCAGCTGCATCGCCGGCATCAGCACGCCTGGCTTGATCGCGTCGGGGTTGGTGATCCAGGCGTGGAGCGCGTCGGCGGTGTTCGGTGCGGCGCCGGCGGCGATGGTCTCGCGGCTCATGAGGTGCGTGAGGTCGGGACCGAAGGCGCCGTCGGCGACGGTGCCGCCGATGCGGTGGCAGTTCATGCAGGCCACCGATTGGAACAGGTCGCGCCCGGTCGTCGCCGAGGTCGCCATCGCCGCCGGCGCGCGTTGTCCGGCGACCCACGCGTCGAACTCCGCCGGCGGATGGGCGATGACGCGCAGCATCATGCGCGCGTGCTGGGTGCCGCAGTACTCGGCGCACTGGCCGAGGTAGGTCCCGGCCTCGGTGCGGCTCGAACCACATGCGGTTCACGCGGTTGGGGATCACGTCGGTCTTGCCGTTCAGCTGCGGGATCCAGAAGCTGTGGACGACGTCGGCCGACTCGAGCGTCAGGAACGTCGCCCGCCCGACCGGCACGTGCAGCTCGTTGGCGGTGACGACGCCCTGCGTCCGGGTAGCGGAACTCCCACCACCACTGGTGGCCGATAACGCGCACGTGCAGGGCGTCGTCCGGCGGGGTCGCGTTCTCGATGGCGATCAGCGTCCGCGTCGTGACCAGGAAGAGCACGAAGACGATCAGCGTCGGGACCACCGTCCACGCCAGCTCGATCTGGTTGCTGCCGTAGATCTGCGGCGGCTCGCGGTCCTCATCGCCGGGCCGCGCCCGGAACCGTACGATGCTGTACGCGAGCAGGCCGCGCGACGATCACGAAGATGGCGGCACTGATGCCGAGCACGAGCACCGACAGCACATGGATGCTGTCGCGCCGGCGGCGAGTGCGGATCGAAGATGCTCGGAACCGGCCCGGGCGCCGCCGCCGCGCATGTCGGTACGAGCAGGCTGGCCAGCAGCCCGAGCGCGCGTCTCGCCTCACGCTCTCGTACCCCGCACCACAACACGCGATCGGCTAACCACATCCGCGTCAAGGTCGTCAACTTGCAGACGACGGTCGGCGTCCTCGGCGTGACCCTGTGGAGTGCGGCGCGTCAGCGCCGCTGGTTCGGGGCGCGGCGTCAGCCGCGCTGACGCGCGGCTAGGGCAGAGCGGCGCTGACGCGCCGCACTCCACGGAGCTACTGACACCGCCTGACGCTGCCGCTGCCGTTGCTCGTGCACGCGACCGCGGTGCCGAGTGCGCACTGGCCGGCGTCGCTCTCGGCCTGAGTCGGACCGAGGACCCAGGTGATGCGCAGCGGGCCGACCGGAGCCGCGATGGTGGCGTCGCGCGCCTTCAGCTGGAGATCGAGATCGGACGAATCCTTCGTCTTGTAGCGGATCTGGCTGAGCCCGTTGGCGGAACCGGCGGTGCACACCGGCGGGTCGAGGGCGCCGGAGCGGTTGCGGTAGAGGTTGCGCGCCGCGTCCCATCCCTCGCCCGCCTCGCAGACGCCGGCGGCCTGCCCCGGCACCGGCGTGGTGAAGCGGCTGAGCTCGTAGACGGACGCGCTGCCGTTGCCGAGATCCTCGATGAGGAGCTGGGCGCCGGCGGCGTACGGCGCAGCGACGGGAATGCCGGCGGGAAAGAACAGCGAGGCCTTGAGCGACACGCTCTGATCGCCGGCCGCGGAATTCAGGCCGCCGAGCTTCAGCTTCACGTTGCCGAGCGCGCCCCCGCCCGTGCAGAGCGGCGTGCTCACCGGCGGTACGCAACCGCCCGAGACCGCTTGCGGGGTCCACCAGTTGCCCGACATGACGATCATCGCCAGCAGCTTGAGCGTGTTCTCGTAGTAGGCCTCGGCGTCGAGCGACGTGGCATTCACGAGGTCCCAGATACCGTTCAACCAGGCCTGATTGGTGGCGTCGGCCATCGCGCCCACGCCGAACGGTGCGACGAACGCCATCGAGCGATAGTCGGCGCCGGCGCTCAGCGTACCGTCGAGCTGGTAGCCGGACTGGATGTTGGCCGGATCGTTGCCGGTCGCCGCGCGGATCCAGGTGGTCATGCGCTGCACGGCGGTCTTGGCGCGCGCGTCGCCGGAGACCAGGAAGTCGGTGCCGAGACGCCATGGATCGCGGCAGGCGTTGTAGTCGTACGCGCCGTCGTTGGGGCCCTCGAGGAACCCCGGCCCAACCGGCGACGGCGTGCCGAGCGGGTTGGCGATGAAGTCGGGCAGCAGACCGGTGGTCGGGCTGTGGGTCGTCTGCAGGCCGTCGAAGACCGTGTAGGTGTGGTTGAGGATGCTCGTCCACACCGGGTTGCCCGACGCGGCGGCGAAGGCGCGCAGGTGGTCGGGCATGAAGTCCGACGAGCGCGTCGACTGATAGTACTGCGGATCGTCCGTGGGATCGGTCCAATCGCCGAGGCGCAGGTACGAGCCGCTGGTGTCGACTTCGCCGGTCTGGATGCCGGCGAGGACGTTCGCCGCTTCCGCCGCGTAGTCGATCGCGCCGCAACTGCCCCACTGCTTGTCGGCGAGCAGCAGCGCATAGGCGATGTCGAGGTCGCCGTCGGTGGCGCTGTCCCCGCCCTGCGCGTCGCCGCACGACTTGCGCTGGTACCAGGCCATCAACCCCGGCGTGAAGATCGACGGATGCTCGCGGAAGAACGTGAACATGCCGTCGAAGATGGCGCGCGCGTCGGGGTCGTGCCCGGCCATCAGCGCCGCCAGCACCATGCCGTAGCCGTGCGCCTCGGACACCGTGAGGTTGCCGGATTGCGTCTTCGCCTCGACGACGTAGCGGCCGGCGCCGCACGTCTGCTTGAGGAAGCGCCCCTTCCACGCGTCGTAGAAGTCGCGGGTCGCCTGGTCGAGCGCCGCCGGCGCGTGGTTGCTGGGGAGAATCGACCCGGCCGCGTAGCTCGCCGGGTGCGAGCCGAAGGGGTGGTTCTGCGCACGAACGGCGCCGCTCAGCGCCAACAGCGCCGCCGCCACCAGGCCTGCCCGCCGGATGAGTGCCATCGCGTACCCCACGGCGCGGTATGCCGCAGGCGCGCCGCCTGAGCAAGTGCGTTTCGATCCACTGTCGAGCGGCGGTTCCGCGCTTGCCGCCCTTCGGTCCGTTCACGTCACCGCGAGCGTCGCGCGGGTTGATCGCCGGCGGCCGGCGCGCAGGCAAACCGCTGCACGCGGCTGGTCTCGTCGGTGACCAGCACGTCGCCGTTCGCATCGACCGCCACCGCCGTGGCCAGGTTGAACTGCCCATCGCTCGTGCCGCCGCCGCCCCAGGCGGTGACAAACGTTCCGCCGGCGGTGAACTCCTCGACGCGCTCGTTGCCGTCGTCGACGGCGAAGACATGGCCATCGCCACCCACCGCGACGGCGAGGGCGCCGATGAACTGCCCGTCGCCGCTGCCGGTGCCGCCCCACTGGCCGAGAAAGTCGCCGGTGGCGGTGAACTTCTGGATGCGATCGTTGAAGAAGTCGGCGACGAACACGTTCAGGTCGCGATCGACCGCGATGCCGAAGGGTTTGGCGAACTGCCCGTCGCCGCCGCCGACGGTCCCCCACTTGGCGAGGAAGGCGCCGGCGTTCGTGAACTTCTGGACGCGATTGTTGAAGCGATCGGCGACGTACACGTCACCGGTCGCGTCGACCGCGACTCCCGCCGGTCCGATGAACTGCCCGTCGCCGGTACCGGCCTCTCCCCAACTGATCAGGAACCGCCCGTCGCTGTCGAACTTCTCGACCCGATTGTTGTTCAGGTCGGTGACGAAGACGTTGCCCGCCGCGTCGACCGCGATTCCCACCGGGGTGTGGAACTGCCCCTGCGCGCTGCCCATGCTGCCCCACTGGCGGAGCAACGTTCCCGCGCCGGTGAGCTTCTCGATGCGATGGTTGCCGGTGTCGGCGACGAACACGGTGCCGTTGCGATCCACCGCGATCGCCTCCGGATCGAAGAACTGCCCGTCCCCGCTGCCGCGGCTGCCGAACGCACCGCGGAAGGTGCCGCACGGGACCGTCGTCACGGCCGGCGTGGCCGTCGGGGTGTCGGTCGTCGCGGGCGTGCGCGTCGCCATGGCCGTCGGCCCGGACGTCTGGGTCGCGGTGCCGCTGACTCGCGTCGCGCTGCCGGTCGGCGCCGGCGGGCATCCGTTCAGCGCCGCCGAGACCGCCTCGACCAGACAGTCGATCGTCACCCGGCCCGTGCCATCGCAGTCGAAGGACGCGCAATGGTCGAGCGGCGCCGTGCCGAGAGCGATGTTGACGCCGTTCACCAGCTCGTCGACGGTGACCGCGCCGCTGTTGTCGCAGTCCCCGACGCACGGCGGCCTGGCGCCGTCATTCGGCAGCGCCGCGCGGGCCGTTGAGGCGACACCGGCTTCGAGCGCGAGCGCCAGGAGCGCGAACGGGCCGGCGCGTGGGCCACCGAGGGAGACGAACGCGCCGCCCCGCACCAGCGTGCCGGGACTGTTCCGGGTCGTGCTCGCCCCGGCGAGGCACATGTCGTCATTGCTGAAACTGGCCCAGCCGACGCACGCCGTCGGGGATGGCACCCAGTCCGCCACCCACTCGGCCAGATTGCCCACCATGTCGAAGGCTCCGCGCCCCGATACGCAGCTGCTGCGGGCGCCAGTCGGAGACCGCTCCTCGCTCGCGCTGTTGCAGTCCGTCGTCCCGTTGTCCGGGCCGGGGTCGGGGGTCCCATTCGCCCCCACCTGCCACTCCGCGTTCGTCGGCAGCCGCTTGCCGGCGTTGGCGCAGGCTTCCTGCGCCTGGAACCACGTCACGGAGGCGGACGGGACCACCGACGGCAGGCTCACCGCGTAGAGGTCGTGTGCGCAGTTCTGGCCGTTGTCCGCGCAGGGCGCGTAGTCGTCGCCCGAGGTGCCCAACTGCGTCGCCCCGCCGGCCACCAGGTCCGTCGGGGTCGCAATCCCCAACTGGATCCGCTTCACCAGGGTCGCATTCGTCGTCGTTGCAGCGGGCACCCGCCAGACGCTCGCCTCGTACTTGTCCAGACACACCGTCCCGGCCACCACCGCGTCGGGCGCGCACCTCCGAATCGGCAACGCGGGCAGCTCCGCCACCGCCGCGCGCCCCACGCCGACCGCCAGCCCCGCGGCAAGCCACATCGTCGTCAGAGTTCGCTGCATCGTCTTCCTTCCCCGATCGCCGTCGCGCCGCGTCCGGCTCCGCTTGGGGCCCCACTGCGCCAGCGCGTCGTCGCCCATCGCCAGGGATCACAGCGTAGGCGCCGGCCCGTCTGGGAGCGATGGCCGTCCGGTTAACTTCGCGGTTAGGATTGCTCCGCCGCGACGGCGTGGAGCCGCGGTCACGGAGGCCGGTGGCCCACGCGGAAGTGGCCCCGGACCCGGCACCGTTACCCTCAATCTCCGGAGGGGCCACGCGGCCCGACCTGCGGCGGGATTTCCCCCTCCCCGCTCGTTCGTGCTCTCTTGAGGCTCGGTGATACGCGTCTCCCTTCCCGCGCGCATCAATGTCGTCGGCAGTCCGACCGACGCCTGCGAGGGCGCCTACGCCACCATCTCGGCGGCAGTCGAACGGCGCGGCGGCGCCGACATCGCGCCGGCGACGGGCGGCGAAGTGCCGCCGTCCGCGATCGTCGCCGCGGCCACGGCCGCCCTCTGCCGCTACGTGCCCGAGCTGCCGGCCGCGATGGCGGCGCGGCCGGCGACGATCCGCACCTGGACGGACATCCCCGCCTCGAGCGGGCTCGGCGGCTCGTCGGTGCTGCTGTTGGCGGCGCTGGCGGCGTTGCGCGCCTTCTACGCGCTCGATGCGCGACGCTGGAACGACTACGCGCTGGCGGAGATCGCCCAGCGCGCCGAGGAACGCGACCTCGGCGTGGTGTGCGGCTACGCCGACCGCTACGCGCCGCTCTTCGGCGACCTCGCCTACATCGCCTATCACGGCAAGCTCTGGCATGCGCCGCTCGGCGAGGAGCCCTACGCCACCTACGAGAAGCTCGGCACGCTGGTGCCGCCGCTGTCGTTCGTCGTCGCCACCACCGGCGTCGAGCGCCACTCCGGCGCCGTGCACGCGCCGATGCGCGCCAGGTATCTGCACGAGCGCCGCGCCGACCACGGGCCGCTGCTGGCCCTGGCGCGGCAGATGGGCGAGACGGCGTGGCGCGGCAAGATCGCCCTCCTCGCCCACGACCTCGCCGAGCTCGGCGAGCAGATCGACCGCAACCAGGCGCTGGTCGACCAGATGATGGAGGCCTGCGGCTTCGCCAGCGGCGCCGGCGACGAGGTCCGCGCCCTCGTCGCCGCCGCCCGCAGCGCGGGCGCCCTCGGGGCCAAGCTCACCGGCGCCGGCGGCGGCGGCGCCGTCTTCGCGCTGCCGCCGCCCGACGGCGACGAGCGCCTCGCCGACGCGCTGCGCACCTTCGCGGCGCGCGAAGGTCTGGCGAGCGAAGTGTTCGTCGTACCGGTAGCGCGCGACGGGTTGCGGATCGACAGATGACGACCCTTCACCACGGAGACACGGAGGCACGGAGAGCCGCGCTTCGTCTCCGTGTCTCCGTGTCTCCGTGGTGAAGAATCCGGGAATCATTCTCGCCGCCGGCGCGGGGTCGCGGCTCGGCGAGCTCGGCGCGCGCCACTCGAAGGCGATGGTGCCCGTCGCGGGCCGGCCCCTGATCGACTGGGGGATCGAACGACTGCGCGCCGGCGGTGTCGGGTCGCTGATCGTGGTGCGCCATGCGTCGGACGACGCGCTCGCCGCCCACCTGCACGAGCGCTGGCCCGACGCGCGCATCGCCGTGCAGGAGGCGCGGCTGGGCATCGCCGACGCGCTGCGCCTCGCGCTGCCCCTCCTCGGCGACGCGCCGGGCTATCTCGCCTGCGCGTGCGACAGCCTCTTCGCGGCCGATGACGTCGCCGCGCTGATCGCGGCCGGCGCCGGCGGCGACGCCGTCGTCGGCGTGCTCGCGATGGGCGCGGCGGCGACCGCCGGGCGCAGCGCCGTGCAGGTGGAGGGCGATCGCATCGTCGCGATCGTCGAGAAGCCGGCGCCCGGAACGGTGCCGTCGGGATTGGTGGCGGCGCCGCTCTACTGGCTCCCGCGCACCGTCGACCGCCACCTCGCCGCCGACGCCGCGCAGGGCGCCGAGCGCTACGTCAGCGTCGCCCTCGCCGCCTACGTGCGCGCCGGCGGCGTCGTGCGCGCCGTGCGCGTGCGCGAACGGCTGGAGGTGACGACCGCCGCCGACGTCGCTGCCGTCGCCGCCGTGCTCGGCGGTCGCTGAACGCGGCGACCGTGCGACGACTCGCCTTCCCACATGCGGTAGCCGCCGATGAAGGCGTTGGCGTTGGTGCCGATCTCGACGCCCTTGGGAACCTCGTCGAGCTTCTTGGCGTTGCCGCCGCCGACGACGACGTAGTCGGCCTGCATCGCGGCGCGGAGTTGCGTGATCACCGCCGCGACCTCCTTGCGCCACTTCTTCTTGCCCAGGCGCTCGAGGCCGCGCAGCCCGACGTAGTCCTCGTAGGTTTTGCCCTTCTTGAACGGCAGATGCGCCAGCTCGAGCGGCTCGACGCTGCCGTCGATGACCAGCGCCGTGCCGAGGCCCGTGCCGAGGCCGAGGAACAGCATGCGTCCGCCCTTGTAGCTGCCGAGGGCCTGCATCGCGGCGTCGTTGAGGATGCGCACCGGCTGGCCGAACGCGCGCGCGAAGTCGAAGCCGACCCACCCGCGGCCCAGGTTGTGCGGCTCGAGGAGCGGCCGGTTGTGCAGCACCGGACCGGGGTAGCCCATCGACACGACGTCGTAGGTCCAGCCCGTTGCCAGCTTCTTGACCGCCGTCACCAAGCGGCGCGGCGTCAGCGTCGGCCCCGAGGGCACGGCGCGCTTCTCCGTCTGCCCGGTGGCGAGGATCTTCACGTTCGTCCCGCCGATGTCGACCGCCAGCACTCGCATGGCCTCTCCTCTCACCGCACCCGTTCGCGTACGCCGTCGGCGCCCGCGATCACCACGCGCTCGACCATTGGCGCGAGGAAGAGTCCGTGCTCGACGATGCCGGGAATCGCCGCCAGGCGCGCGGCCAGCGGCGCCGGATCGGGAATGCGATCGAAGGCCGCGTCCATCAGCAGGTTGCCGTTGTCGCTGCGCGCCGCGCGCGTGGTGACGGCGCGCGCGCCGAGCGCCCGCACCTGCGCCGCGGCGACCGCGGGCGCGAAGGGCAGCACTTCCAGCGGCAGCGGGAAGACGCCGAGGGTCTCGACCATCTTCGCTTCGTCGACGACGACGATGAAGCGGCGCGCCATGGTGGCGATGATCTTCTCGCGCAGGTGCGCGCCGCCACCGCCCTTGATCAGATTGCAGCGCGCGTCCACCTCGTCGGCGCCGTCGATGGCGATGTCGAGCTCGAGCAACTCGTCCGGCGGCACGACCCGCAGGCCGCGCTCGGTCGCCAGCGCCCGCGTGCGCTCCGACGTCGCGGCGCACACGATGTCCGGCTTTCGCTCGCCGAGGGCGACGATGGTGAAGTGCACCGTCGAGCCTGTGCCGAGGCCGACGCGCATGCCGTCGGTCACGTAGTCCGCGGCCTTTCGGCCAGCCTGCTCCTTTGCAGCGGCGCGCCGATCAGACATTCCCGCTCTCGGGACCCGGAGAAGACAAAAGACAAAAGGCAAAAGACAAAAGGCCAAAGGTGAGGAGGGGCACTTTGGTTTGTCTTTTGCCTTTTGTCTTTTGCCTTTTGCTCACCCCGCGCCTCCGACCGCGTCCCGATCCGCCAGCAGAATCGCCCGCTCCTGCCGCACCCGGCCGCCTGGAATGGACGGATTGCCCGCGCGCAGCTTCGCCAGCGCGTCGACCTTCTCCGCGCCGGTGACGACCCAGAGGATCTGCCGGGCGCGGTCGATGAGCGGATAGGTCAGCGTCAGGCGACGCCGGTTCTGGTACGTGCCGGCGGTCGGCGCGACGTCGGCGGCGTGGACGCCGAGCACGGCGTCGTGCGGCACCAGGGAGGCGGTGTGGCCGTCGGGGCCGAGCCCGAGGTGGACGAGGTCGAGCACCGGCGGATCGCCGCACGCCGCGCGCAAGGTCGCGGCGTAGTCCTGCGCCGCGCGGTTCAGGTCGGCGTCATTGACGGGCATCGCGTGCACCTGCGCCGCGGGCAGCGGCACGGTGGCGAGCAGGCTCTCGCGCAGATGCGTGAGGTTGCGGTCGGGATCGCCGTCCGGCGCCACGCGCTCGTCGACCTGGAAGACGTCGACCCCCGGCCACGGCACGTCCTCGGCGGCCAGCAGGCGCAGCATCACCCACGGCGTGTGACCGCCGCTCACCGCGAAAGCAAAGCGCCCGCGCGCCTTCACCGCCTCGCGCGCCGCCGCCGCGATGATCTCCGCGGCGCGTTTCGCGACCGCGTCGGCGTTCTCGAGAATCTCAATCTGCATCATGCGCCTGCACCACAGCGACCGCGGAGGCCTGCGTGTTCCGCCGTGGTGATCCTACTTCTTCTCCAGGTGGCCGCCGAAGCCGAAGCGCATCGCCGAGAGCACCTTGTTGGCGAAGTCCGCCTCGCCGCGCGACTCGAAGCGGTCGAACAATGCAGCGCTGAGGACGTGCGCCGGGACGCCTTCGTCGATCGACGCCTGCAGCGTCCAGCGCCCCTCGCCGGAGTCGGAGACGTGACCGGCGAACTGCGCGAGCTGCGCGTCGCCGGCGAAGGCCTGCGCGGTGAGGTCGAGCAGCCACGACGCGACGACGCTGCCGCGGCGCCACACCTCGGCGACGTCGGCGAGGTTGAAGTCGTACTGGTAGTGCTCGGGATTGCGCAACGGCGTGGTCTCGGCGTCGACCGTCTGCGTGGCTTTGCCGACGTTGGCCTTGTGCAGGATGTTGAGGCCCTCGGCGTAGGCCGCCATGAGGCCGTACTCGATGCCATTGTGCACCATCTTCACGAAGTGCCCGGCGCCGTTGGGGCCGCAGTGCAGATAGCCGTTCTCGGCGGTGCTGCCGGTGATCTTCTCGCGCCCCGGCGTGCGCGGGGCGGAATCCATCGACGGGGCCAGCGCGGCGAAGATCGGATCGAGGTGCTGCACGATGTCGTTCTCGCCGCCGATCATCTGACAGTAGCCCCGCTCGAGCCCCCAGACGCCGCCGCTGGTGCCGCAGTCGACGTAGTGGATGCCCTTCGCCTTCAGCTCGCCGGCGCGGCGGATGTCGTCGATGTAGTAGGAGTTGCCGCCGTCGATGATGATGTCGCCGCGCTGCAGGCGGCTGCTCACGTCGGCCAACGTCTTGTCGACCACCGCCGCCGGCACCATGATCCAGGCGGCGCGCGGCGCCGTCAGCTTGGCCGCGAAGTCGTCGAGCGAGGTCGCGCCGACCGCGCCCTGTTTGACCAATCCCTGCACCGCCTCCGGCGACACATCGTACACCACGCACTGATGGCCCGCCTTCATGAGGCGCAACACCATGTTGGCGCCCATGCGCCCGAGACCGATCATGCCGAGTTGCATGTGAATCCTCCTTCGCAGACGGGAGCCTGCTAACTACCGCGCCGTCGGGGCGTGTCAAACGGAAAAGCGTGAGCCGGTGAGCCGGTATGCCGGTATGCCGGTGACGGGCTCCCGACTGGCGTACTGGCGCACCGGCTCACTGGCGCACGCGGTTCCTCTGCCCGTAGACGTTGAACCGCTCTCCCCTCGCGAAGCCGATCAGCGCGATGCCGGCGCGCTCGGCGAGGTCGACGGCGAGAGACGTCGGTGCGGAGACGGCGGCGACGATGGGGATGCGCGCGGCGAGCGCCTTCTGCGCGATCTCGAAGGAGATGCGGCCGGAGACGGCGAGGACGTGACCGGTGAGCGGCAGCGCGCCGCGGGCCATCGCCCAGCCGATGACCTTGTCGACGGCGTTGTGGCGGCCGACGTCCTCGCGCACGGCACGGACCGCGCCGGCCACGGTGAAGAGTCCGGCCGCATGCAGGCCGCCGGTCGCGGCGAACGCCGGCTGCGCGGCGGCGAGTTGCGCCATCACGGCGCGCACGACGTCGGGCGCGACGGTGGTCGGGTCGTCGAGCGGCGGCGCCACCGCCAACGCCTGCTCGATGCTGGCCTTGCCGCAGATCCCGCAGCTGGCGCTGGTGAACAGGTGGCGGCGCAGCGACTCGAGGTCGAGCGCGACGTCGTCGCGCAGACTGACGGCGATGACATTGTCCTCGGCGTCCGGATGCTCGACGATGCGGCAGTGCCGCACGGCCGTGATCTCGTCCGCACCGCGCACGATCCGCTCGGTGACGAGGAAGCCGCGCGCCAGCTCCTCGTCGTGGCCGGGCGTACGCATGAGCACGGCCATCGGCACGCCCCGCACCTGGATCTCGAGCGGCTCCTCGCACGCGACCGCATCGCGATCCGCCGACGCGCCCGCCGCCGCGACGCGGGTCAGCGCGACGGTGCGGATGGCATCGCCCTCGTCCTCCATATCCGGTCCTATGCCACGCGATCCGCGGCGCGTCAGCTCGGCGCGGGCAGCCCGCGCTGGTCGGCGGCGCGCACCACGGCGTCGAGATAGGCGAGCGTGGCGTCGAGCGCTTCGCGGTCGACGCGGTCGGGCGAGTCGGTGGCGGCGTGCATGCCGCGCGGCAGCGCGTGGCCGGGGAGATCGCTGACCAGCGTCAGGGCCGGGATGCCGTACGCGAGGAAGGATCGCGCATCGGTCGCGGCGCCGTACCACGTCACGTACAGCGGCTTCTGGCGCTGCTGGTGGTGGACGGCATCGAGCAGCCCGAGCAGCCGCGGATCGGGTGGGAACGACCGCAGCGAGAACTTCTCGCTGCCGAACGTCGCGAGGTCGGGCGACGCGCCGATGAACTCGAGATTCACCACGGCCGTCGGGAGGTCGGGCGGAGCGCTGAAGCGCTGCCGCGCGTACTCCCACGACCCGTGGACCCCGATCTCCTCGCCGGAGAGCAGCGCGATCTCCACCTCGGTACGCGGCAGCGGTCCGGCCGCGTGCAGGCGTTCGGCGAGGCGGAGCAGCACCGCGACGGCGGCGCCGTCGTCGAGCGCGCCCGGGCTGCGCGCCGGTACGAGGGCACCGGCGCTGAGCGAGGCGAAGAGGCCGAGGCCGTAGAGGGGCGCCGTCCAGACGGCGATGCGGGCGACCCGCGGCAGCGGTCCGGTCCGGTGGCGGCGGCGCGCCGCCCAGGCCGCGGCGACGATCATGAGCGCCGTCACCGGCAGGCCGAGCAGCTCGATCGGCGCGCGCTGCACGTGGTCGAGGAGGTCGGTCTTGGTGTCGTAGTGCGCCGACAGGATCAGCCGCTGCGTCGCCTGCTGGGCCGGCAGGCGGGCGACGACGTGATGCTGCGGCGTCGCGCCGATCCAGGAGACGATCGGCACGTAGCGGTCGAGCTCGAGCAGGAGCAGCGCCGGCATGCCGACGGCGATGAACAGCGCGCCCAGCGGACGGCGCCGCCGCAGGCACCACGCATAGAGCAGGCCGCCGAGCAGCGCGAGCGCGCCGGCGAGGCGCAGCCGGTAGGGATGCGCGGTGTAGGCGACCGTGGTGACGTCGAGTCCGAGGTGCTGCAGGGTCTCGACCAACCACGCCGCCGTGTCGTGGATCGCCGCCGTGCCATTCTCGCGCGGCTGTTCGGTCAGCCGCGGCAGCAGGTCGGACCAGGCGAGCATGTCGGTCACACCGCCCCGTCGACGACCGGCTCGCGCCCGCTGATGGAGCTGAAGTAGAACTCGACGCGCCGCGAGTCGTCCGCCATGGCCCGCTGTATGCCGGGCGCAGCGCGGCATTCAAGCGCGGCGGCAGAAGCGAACGCGCTCCGCGGCGCGCGCCAGACATTCACCGGAGGAGTCATCGATGGACGCCATTCACTACGAGATCGAAGGGCCGGTCGCGATCGTCACCATCAACCGGCCGCAGGCGCGCAACGCGGTGGACGGGCCGACGGCGGCGGCGCTGGCGGCGGCGTTCCGGCGTTTCGCGGACGACGACGCGCTGGCGGCGGCGGTGCTGACCGGGGCCGATGGCACGTTCTGCGCCGGCGCGGACCTCAAGGCCGTCGCCCAGGGACGCGGCAATACGGTCCGCCTCGACGGCGACGGGCCGATGGGGCCGACGCGCATGCTGCTCGACAAGCCGGTGATCGCCGCCGTCGAGGGCTACGCGGTGGCGGGCGGCCTCGAGCTGGCGGTGTGGTGCGACCTGCGGGTCGCGGCGCGCGACGCGGTCTTCGGGGTCTATTGCCGACGCTGGGGCGTGCCGCTGATCGACGGCGGCACGATCCGCCTGTCGCGCCTGCTCGGCCACAGCCACGCCCTCGACCTCATCCTCACCGGCCGCGGCGTCTGCGGCGACGAGGCGCTGCGCATGGGCCTCGCCAACCGCCTCGTCGAGCCCGGGACGGCGCGCCGCGAAGCGGTGCAGCTCGCCACCCAGCTCGCCGCTTTCCCGCAGCGCTGCCTGCGCGCCGACCGTCTCTCCTCGTACCACCAATGGGATCTCTCGCTCACCGATGCGCTACGCGCCGAGACCGAAGGCGGCCGCGCGGTGCTCGACGAAGCGCGCGACGGCGCCGCGCGATTCGCGGCCGGCAAGGGGCGGCACGGCAAGGTGGAGTAATTCACCACAGCGGTCGCCCTGGCCGCGAAGAACGCGATCCTCATCGTCGAGTTCACGCGCCAGCTGCGCGGCGAGGGGATGGGCATCGCCGAGGCCGCCGTCGCAGCGACGCGGCGGCGCTTCCGCCCCATCCTGATGACCTCGCTGGCGTTCATTCTCGGCGTCGTGCCGCCGCTCACCGCCAGCGGCGCCGGCGCCGCCAGCCAGCAGTCGATCGGCACCGTCGTCTTCGGCGGCATGCTCGCCTCGACCCTGCTGGCGATCCCGTTCGTATCGGTGTTCGACGTCGCGCTGCGCGGGGTGGTGGAAAGACCGGAAACGGAACCGGCGTCGGCGCGCCAGTGGAATTGACAGCGCCGCGCCCGCGCGACACACAACGGCGTCATGATCTTCGAAGAGGTCCGCAGTGGCGGCTGCTGTTCCTACCTGGTCGCGTGCGGGGACACCTGCAGCGGGCTTCTCGTCGATCCCGAGCTGTCGCAGACCGATCGGCTGCTCGCGCTGATCGCCAAGTCCGGCGTGCGCATTCACTACGTGATCGACACGCACACGCACGCGGACCACTTTTCCGGCGCGCGCGAGTTGGCGCGGCGCTTCGGTGTTCCGGTGGTCATGCACAGCGCCAGCGCCGCGCCGTACGTGGACCTGCGGGTCGATGACGGCGAGACGCTCATCGCCGGCAACCTGCGGGTGCGCGTCCTGCACACGCCGGGGCACACCGAGGACTCGATCTCACTGGTCCTCCCCGACCGTGTGCTGACCGGCGACGCGCTCCTGCGGCTCGCCACCGGGCGCACCGATCTCCCGACGGGCAACGCCGAGGCACTCTACGACAGTCTCTTCGGCAAGCTGCTGAAGCTCGACGACGCCATGGGCGTGTACCCCGGCCACAACTACAAGGGGACGCCGGTGACGACGATCGCGCAGGAGCGCGCCGAGAACCCGCGCCTGCAGAAGCGCGACCGGGCGGCCTTCGTCGAACAGATGCACGCGCTCAGCCTCGGCATGCCCGACCATCTGACCGAGGCGCTGCGGACGAACCGCACCGGCGGGAAGACGGTGGCGCAACTGCTCGACGAGGCGGCGCGCCAGATCGCCTTCATGTCGATGGAGGACGTCCGCGCGGCGGCCCTCGCGGGCACCGCCGATCTGATCATTCTCGACGTCCGCGAGCGCGACGCCTACGAGGCGGGTCACATCCCCGGCGCGCGCTGCGCGCCGCGCGGCCAGCTCGAGCTGCGGGTGGATCAGGTGCTTCCCGACCCGACCGCGCGCGTCGTCACGTGCTGCGAGCTCGGGAAGATCTCGACACTTGCCGCCGCGACGTTGCGCACGCTCGGCTTCACGCGGTCCGTGGCCCTCGACGGCGGGATGAAGGCCTGGCGCGACGCCGGCTATCCGACGACGGCAGGCAAGGAACCGTAACCGCGGCCGCGCGGCCGTCCGGGCGACCGTAGCCGCAGCCCTTGCGGCCGCACGGCGACGCGAAGCGTCGCCCCGGAGGTCGGGGGCGCGGCATCACAGTCGCGCGCCCGGCCCCATCCCATCCGGGCGGTGCTCCGCACCGCGGTGCGGCCACGAGGGCCGCGGCTACTTGCACTTCACCCGGTCGTTGTTCGCCAGGAAGCGGCAGGTCGGAGGCGAACCGCCGTCGGGATTGAACACGCGCTCGGCGCATTGGCCGGCGGCGGCGGTGGACGAATCGCCGGGAATGACCAGCACCGTCACGCTCGGGCTCGACGGCGGCACCTGGAACGCCCCACCGCGGCCGAGCACCTTGAACTTCAGCTGACCGAGACCGCGCTGCTTGATGATCACCTTGTTGATGCCGCCGGCGGCGGTGCCCGACGTATCCTTGTACTTCCAACCCGAGCCACCGATCCGCCAGCCGGGAGCCCCGCCGGAGCTGAGGCCCCCCGGCACGTAACGGGAGACGAGAACGGTGCCGGTCGGGTCGAGCACGCTGAACGTGAAGCCGTGCAGCGCCGGATCGATCACCGGCGAGAGCTGGGTGAGGGCCATCTCGCCCCGTACCTTGATCAACTCGTCGCCGCTGGGGTCGAGGTCGTGCGCGATGTCGAGGCGCGCGTTGGTGATCAGCACGGCCGATCCGCAGAGCGGCGTCGGCGTCAGGGTCTGCGTCGCGGGCGCCGTGTCGGTGATGGTCGGCGTCGCCGTGCGGGTCTCGGTGCGGGTCGGCGTGTTGGTCCGCGTCGCGGTCGACACCGGCGTGTGGGTGCCGGTTGGCGTGCCGGTCCGGGTGTTGGTCGCCGTGCCCGTCGGCGTGTTGACCGGCGTGCTGGTCACCGTCGGCGTCGCGGTGATCGTCGCCGTCGGCGTCTGGGTGTGAGTAGGGGTGGAGGTTGCGGTATCGACCGGCGTACCGGTGAACGTCGCGGTCGCGGTCGCGGTGCGGGTCACGGTGAACGTCGCGCTCGCCGTCGGCGTCGCCGTCGCCGTCTGCGTGGCGGTCGGCGGCAGCGGGGTCGCGGTCGGCGACGGCGTGAACGTGACGCCGCCCTTGGTGATCGAATAGGTGTCGAACACCGCGCCGGTGGTGTCGATGGCCTGGAGGGTCATCGTGTTCCCGGAGATGGTGACCGACGTGTACTGATAGCGGTCGTAGCTGCAGTAGCCGCCCGGTCCGGACGGACAGGTCTGCGACAGCCAGTAGCAGTTCTCCTTCGGCGAGAAGAAGAACGGCTGCCGGTAGGGCAGGCCGCTGCCGTCGATCTTGGCGTCCTGATCGAGCGTCGCGCCGCCGCCGCCCGTCATGACGTAGACGGTGCCGAGGCCATCGCTGCCGGCGCTGCCGTTGGCCAGGTAGTCGTCCATGAAGCGGGTGCGCTCATAGATGTGATCGTGGCCGTGGAAGACCACGTCGACCTGATTGCGCTCGAAGATGGGCCCCCACGTGTTGCGGATGTTCGTGTCGCTGCCGAGCGACGCGATGCCGTTCGCGCAGGAGTAGGTGGTGTGGTGGTAGAAGACGAACTTCCACTTGCGCGCCGTCGTGGAGAGCAGGTTGTTGAGCCAGTTGGTCTGGCTGGCGCCGCAGCAGCTGTCGCTGTCGAGGATGACGAACAGCGCGTCGCCGTCCTCGAACCAGTAGTAGCGCTCCGGCTCCGGCGAGTTGGTCGGCAGGACGAACGTCTTGACGTGCGCCGAATTCGCCCAGTTGGCGTTGCCCACGTCGTTCAGGTCGTGGTTCCCGATTGTCGGGAAGTAGAAGGCGCGCTGCAGCGGCACCTGGTAGTAGGCCATCGCGTTGTTGTCGAGCTCGGACTGGGTGCCGTTCGGGTAGGTGTTGTCGCCGACGGTGGCGATCATCGGCGGGTTGGCGGCGTTCACCAGGGCGGCGACCTGAGACTCGCCGGTGGTGCCCTGCCCCCAGTCGCCGATGACCGTGAAGAACAGGTCGGAGGGGTCGCTCGGCGCGTGCAGCGTGTTGAAGTAGGTGGTGTTCTGCACGACGACGCCGTTGGTCTTGAGGCGGTAGTAGTAGAGCGTCCCCGGCGTCAGGCCGGTCACCGTGACCAGGTGGCAGGTGCCGGCGGAGCCAACGTCGCAGCTGCCCGCCTGCGGGGCGGTCAACGTGGACCCCAGCGACGGGGTGAGGCCGTACTCGACGGTGCTGTCGCCGGTGACGTCAGTCCACCACGCGAAGCTCGCCGACGTCGGCAGCGCCTGCGGATTCTGGATGTACGGTCCGCGCGTCAACGTCTGCGCCGCAGCCCCGCCCGCCGCGAGCAAACCCGTGACTACGATGGCCAGTCGGCCAACTCCCCCAAAGCGCATGCCGTTGCCCCCCTCGGATCGGTTACCACGACACGCCGCCCAATCGAAGCCACTGATTCGTCACCGGCGGCGACCCCCGCGTCCGTGTCCATCCGTGGCTCCGCCTTCCTTGCAAGCAACGCATACCCTCTGGTAACCAAACGATCGTTTGAGGATCCCACGATGACCCAGGACGTTCCCGAGTTTCAGTTCAGCGACGACTCCCTGAAGCTGCGCCAGTTCATCTACGAGTACTGGTGCGCCAACGGGCACGGGCCCAATCTGCGCGCCGCGCATGAGGGCACCGGGCTCAGTCGCGACCAGATCATCAGCGCGTACAAGCAGCTCGACCTCGGCGTGATCTGCGTCGTCGATCACGACACGCAGAACTTCAACCTGCTCAAAGTCCAGCCGTTCTCGAGCTTTCCGAGCCAGGTCGAGGTGTACCTGGACGGCACGTTCCACTGCTACGCCGGCTGCGCGCTCGAATCGATCGCGCTGTCGCGCATGCCGCCGTTCCACGGCAAGCAGATCCGGCTCGAGTCGTACTGCGCCTGCTGCCTCGCGCCGGTCAGCATCACCGTCAAGGACGGCGAGGTGCTCAGCGCATCGCCGGAGTCGGTCTGCATCCACATCAGCGCGAGCCCGCGCGACTGGAACAAGACCAATATCGTGTCGATGTGCGACAGCATGAACTACGTCCACGACGCCGCGCACGCCGACCGCTACGAGCGCCAGATCTCCCGCCGCGGCGTGCTCGTCACGCTCGAGCAGGCGCGGCGCTTCGTCGCCGACACCGGTAACAACCGCATGCACCGCTACGACTGGCCGCCCGTCGCCGTGAAGCCCGCCCGCATCATCGCCGGCCTGAAGGCGCTGGGCGTGGACCTGAGCAACTGGGGCGAGTAGCCGCGGGATGGCGATGGCTTGTGGCGCGTGGCCAGAAGTCAGACTGCCCTTCAGGCCACCCACCACCCGCCACGAGCCATCAGCAAGAGGAGCGCATGTACCTCGACTTCACCCCCGAACAGAAAGAGCTCCGCGATCATCTGCGCGCCTACTTCGCGGCGATGATGACCGACGAGCTCAAGCAGGAGATCCAGGGCAGCGGCGAGGGCGGCGGTGGGCCGCTGTACCATCAGGCGCTGCAGAAGATGGGCGCCGACGGGTGGATCGGGGTCGGCTGGCCGACGGAGTACGGCGGCCAGGGCCGGACGCCGATCGAGCAGTTCATCTTCAGCGACGAAGTGCAGCGCGCCGGCTTCCCGCTGCCGTTCCTGACCATCAACTCGGTCGGCAACACGATCATGCAGTTCGGCACCGAGGAGCAGAAAAAGGAGTTCCTGCCGCGCATCCTGCAGGGCAAGCTGCACGCCTCCATCGGCTACACCGAGTCCGAGGCCGGCACCGACCTGGCGTCGCTGCGCACCCGCGCCGTGAAGGACGGCGACGACTACGTCATCAACGGCAGCAAGGTGTTCACCTAGCTTGCCAACTACGCCGACTACATCTGGCTGGCGGCGCGCACCGATCCCGACGCGCCGAAGCACGCCGGCATCTCGATCTTCATGGTCGACACCAAGCTGCCCGGCTTCAAGCTGACGCCGATCTGGACGATGGCCAACGTGCGCACCAACACGACCTACTTCGAGGACGTGCGGGTGCCGAAGTCGGCGCTGGTCGGCGGCGAGAACATGGGCTGGTCGCTGATCGTCAACCAGCTCAACCACGAGCGCATCGCCCTGATGTCGGTCGGCCCGCTCGGCCGCAACCTCGAAGAAGTTCGCCAGTGGGCGCGCCACACACGGCTCGCCGACGGCCGCCGCGTGATCGACCAGCAGTGGGTCCAGCTCAACCTCGCCCGCGTGCGCGCCGGCTGGGAGGCGCTGCGCCTGCTCGCCTGGCGGCAGGCGTGGTGCATGACGAACGGCGGCGTCAACTTCGCCGACGCCTCGACGGTGAAGGTCTACGCCAGCGAGTACTACGTCGAGGGCTACCGCCTGCTGCTCGAGGTGCTCGGCCAGCGCGCGTCGCTCAAGCGCGAGTCGGCCGCCGCCCTGCTCGAGGGCCGCCTGGAGATGATCTACCGCGCCATGCTCATCCTCACCTTCGGCGGCGGCACCAACGAGGTGCAGCGCGACATCATCGCCATGGCGGGGCTGCAGATGCCGCGCTCGATTCGCTGAGAAACGTGCTGATGTGCTGACGTGCGGACGTGCTGACGTGACCTAGAGCCAGCGAACCTCAGTACGTCAGTACGTCAGCACGTCAGCACTCTTTGAGGGAGTACCCATGGATTTCGCATTCACCGAAGACCAGGACGCGCTGCGTCAGCTCGCGCACAAGATCTTTGCCGATCACTGCACGCACGAGCGGCTGCGCGCGGTCGAGCAGACGCCGGAGTGGTTTCGATCGCGCGCTGTGGGACGATCTGGCCAAGGCCAATCTGCTCGGCGTGGCGTTGCCCGAGGACGTCGGCGGCAGCGGACTCGGGCTCCTCGAGCTCGCGGTGCTGCTCGAGGAGCAGGGACGCGCGGTGGCGCCGGTGCCGCTGTGGCCGACGCTCGTGCTGGCGGCGCTGCCCATCAACCTGTTCGGCTCCGAGGCGCAGCGCCAGCGTTGGCTGCCCGGCGTGGCACGCGGCGAGACGATCCTCACCGCCGCGCTGATCGAGAACGGGTACGACGACACCAGCACCATCCTCGCGACGGCGCGCCGCGACGGCAGCACCTGGCGGCTCGACGGCGCCAAGACCTGCGTGCCCGCCGCCCATCTGGCGGCGCGCATCCTCGTCCCGGCCCGCACCGGCGACGCGGCGGCCGGCATGTTCCTCGTCGACCCGCACGCCGCCGGCGTGCAGCTGCAGCGCGACATCGCCACCAACGGCGAGCCGCAGGTCGAGCTGCAGCTGAGCGGCGCCACCGTCGGCGCCGATGACGTGCTCGGCGACCCGCAGGGTGGCGGCGCCATCCTCGACTGGACGCTGCAACGCGCCCTCGCCACCTTGTGCGCCACCAACGTCGGCGTCGCCGACGCGGCGCTGCGCATGACGGCGACCTATCTCACCAACCGCAAGCAGTTCGGCAAGCCGCTCGCGACCTTCCAAGCGGTGGCGCAGCGCGCCGCCGACGCCTTCATCCAGGTCGAGGGCATGCGATGGACGGCGTGGCAGGCGGTCTGGCGCCTGGCCGCAGGGACAGGCCGTGCCCGAGGACGTCGCCATCGCCAAGTTCTGGGCGGGCCAGGGCGGCCACTTCACCACCTACGCGGCGCAACACCTGCACGGCGGCATGGGCCTCGACCTCGACTATCCGGTGCATCGCTATTTCCTCTGGTCGAAGGCCATCGAGCTGACGCTCGGCAACCCGACGCAGCATCTGGCCAAGCTGGGGGCGGCCATGGCACAAGCGGAGGCGTACCCGACCTGACGTCACGATGCGCATCCGGCTGCTGCCCCTCGCCCTGCTCGCCTGCGTCGCCGCCTGCAGCGGCGTCACCACCTCCACGTACGAGTTGATCGGCGCGCCGACGCGACCGCCGACGAGTCCCGACCGGGCGGAGATTCTCGAGCGGCCGCCGCTGCGCCCGTTCGTGCGCCTCGGACGCGTGCGCGCCGAGCCGTATGGTGGCGCCGACAACACCGCGATCGAAGCGGCGTTGCGCAAGGAAGCCGCGGCGAGTGGCGTCGACGCCATCATCATCAACTTCCAGGGCGAGCGGCCGATCGGCTTCACCATCGAAGGCATGCCGGGCGACGCCGAGGCGCGCCGCGAAATGGGACGCATCGTCGAAGGCCTGGCGATCGCGTACCGGGAACCGTAGGCGCCGCGCGCGCCGCCACTGCGCCTTGCGCGGCGCGGCGCGCCAGCCCCCCTCCATGACGGCACTCGTCTTCGCCGCCGCGGCCTTCGGCGCGACGATGCTCGGCGGCGCCGTCGCATTGCGCCTGCGCGACCGGCTCCATCTCATCCTCGGCTTCAGCGCCGGCGCCGTCGTCGCGGTGGCCTTCTTCGACCTCCTGCCGGAAGCGATCGAGCTCTCGGCCCCGCACTACTCACCCTCGACGGTCACCGCCGTCGTCGCCCTCGGATTCCTGCTCTACCTGCTCCTCGATCGCCTGCTGCTGCTCGGCCACGCGCACGCCGACGGCGCGCACGACCATAACGGCCACGATCACGGCGAGCAGGCGCGCGGCAACATCCGCGCCGGCTCGATGTCGTTGCACAGCCTGCTCGATGGCCTCGGCATCGGATTCGCCTTCCAGGTCTCCCCCGCGGTCGGCATGGTCGTCGGCCTCGCCATCCTGGCGCACGACTTCTCCGATGGCATCAACACCGTGAACGTCATCGTGCGCCACGGCGGCGACGTCCGCACCGCGCTGCGCTGGCTCCTGCTCGACGCCCTGGCACCGGTCGTCGGCGTGCTGGCCACCTTCCTCTTCACCGTGGCGCCCGATTCGCTGGGGCTGCTGATGGCGACGTTCTGCGGCTTCTTTCTCTACATCGGCGCCGCCGACCTCATCCCCGAGAGCCACCACGCCCATCCGACCTTCTGGACGACGTTCACGACCCTGATCGGGGCGGCGGTGCTCTTCCTGGCCATCCATTTCGGCGGCTGAGCCGCCCGCCCCTATCGGCCCCGCCACCGACGTCTTCGGTGGACTCGGACGGACGTTTGAGGCATTGAAGGCGCGGTGTGGCGGCGATTCGCTGCGCCGAACGGAGGGTGGGTGATGGCCGACGGTAGACGACGCGTCTGGAACGGCTTGGCGGTCCTGACAGTTGCAGGCGTGTTGGCGTCATTCGCCAACACCGCGCAGTCCGGCAACATCGGCTGCCTCAACAACTCCGACTGCGGCTGCGTGTCGCAGAACTGCACCGCGCCGGGTGACGGCGGCTTCTGCCTGAACGGCACCTGTCAGTGCAACCCGGGCTATCTGCCACCGTTGTGCGAACCCTCCGGTGCGTGTTGCGGCGTCTCCATTTGCGCCCAGGGCGCCGCGGCTGGCCAGGCGCAGGCCGTCTGCGCTCAGGTCGCCGCCTGCACCGAGTTGACCCAGGCCACATGCGCGCTCTTCAACGGCACCTTCGCCGGCACCAACACCACATGCGGGTCCGGCATCTGCGACTGCGACGGCACGTCGACAGCGACGGCAACGTCGACAGCGACGGCCACCAACACCGCGACGTCAACCTCGACGGCGACGCCCGTCCCGCAGGGCGGCGGCTGCATGGACACCTCGCAATGCGATCCGGGCCTCACGTGCAGCGACGCGGTGTGCTGCAATGTGCCGTGTACGGCGCCGGGCTTCGACTGCAACCTGCCCGGTCAGGTCGGCACCTGCGCCGCCATCCCGGCAGCCCCCGCACCCGCCGCGTCGAACACCGGACTGCTGCTGATGCTGGGCGCGCTGCTGGCGGTGGCGGGCGGAGCGTTGGTGTTGAAGAAAAGATGAAGGTCAAGGGATGAAGGACGAACGATAGAGACGTTCGTCCTTCATTCCTTCGTCTTTCATCCTCACGCGCCGAAATCCCACCCCTCGCCTTTCTTGTACGACCGCAGGATCAGCCGGGCGACACTGACCCGGTGGACCTCGTCGGGGCCGTCGTAGATCCGCGCGAAGCGGGCGTGGCGGTACATGCGTTCGAGGGGCGTATCGGCGCTGACGCCCTTGGCGCCGAAGACCTGAATGGCGCGGTCGATGGCATTGTGCAGCATCTGCGCCCCGACGACCTTGATGAGGCCGATCTCGACGCGCGCCGGGTCGCCCTGGTCGATCTTGTGCGCCGCGTCGAGGGTCAGCAGCCGGCACGCCTGGATCTCGGCGGCGGTCTCGAAGATCATCTGCTGGACCTGTTGCTTGTCGGCGAGGGGTGAGCCGAACGCCGTACGGTTGAGGGCGCGCTCGCACATCAGGTCGAAGGCGCGCTGCGCCTGGCCGAGCCAGCGCATGCAGTGGAAGATGCGCCCCGGCCCGAGGCGCTGCTGCGCGATGAGAAAGCCGGCGCCGCGCTCGCCGAGGAGGTTCTGCCGCGGCACGCGCACCTGGTCGTACGTCACCTCGCAGTGGCCGCCGTACATCCCCATCACCGGCACCTCGCGCACGATCGTGTAGCCGGGCGTGTCGGTGGGCACGACGATCATGCTGAACGCCGCGTGCGGCGGCGCGTCCGGCTCGGTGCGCGCCATCACCGTGGTGTAGGCGGCGACGTTGGCGCCGGTGGTGAACCACTTGCGGCCGGTGATGACCCAGTGGTCGCCGTCGAGCACGGCACGCGTCTGCAGTTGCGTCGGGTCCGAGCTCGCCACCTCCGGCTCGGTCATCGCGAAGCTCGGGAAGACGTCGCCGGCCACCAGCGGCGCCAGGTAGCGCTCGCGCCACTCCGGCGAGGCGTGCAGGTTGAGCATGATCGAGTCCTGCAGCGAGTGCGTGCCGAGCGCGATCATCGCGTGCTCGGAGCGGCCGACCACTTCGTTCACGTAGACGTAGTCGAGAAACGGCAGTCCCTGCCCCCCGATCTCCTTCGGATGGCCGAGCGCCCAGAGACCGGCGGCCTTGGCCTCGTCCATCAGCCGGCGCAGCAGCACGCGCGCCGCGTCGCCGTGCTCGTCGAGCTGCGTCTCGACCGGGTAGATGCGCTCCTCGATGAACTGCCGCACGCGCGCGCGCAGCGGTCGAACGTGCTCGGGAACTTCAAAGCTCATGGGTGAATCCCCCTCTGTGCGCTGCTGGGTTCTCTGTGGTAGGACGCCGCGCATGTTGGTGCGACGCCTCGGGTCGACGGTGTTCTGGGTATTTCTCGTCGTCAGCTCGATCCTGCTCTTTCCGATCGCGGTACTGATCTGGGCGACGACCCTGCTCTTCGACAAGCGCCTGGTGCTGCTGCATCGCTTCACGTGCTTCTGGGCCTCGCTCTACTCCTGGCTCAACCCGGTGTGGCGCGTGCAGGTCGAGGGGCGCGAGAAGATCGACCCCGACACGGCCTATGTGATGGTCGCCAACCATCAGTCGCTGCTCGACATCCTGGTCCTGTTCCGCCTCTTCACCCACTTCAAGTGGGTGTCGAAGATCGAGAACTTCCGCGTGCCCTTCATCGGCTGGAACATGACGCTGAACCGCTACATCAAGCTGCGGCGCGGCGACAAGGAAAGCGTCGATCAGATGATGGCGGCGAGCGAGCAGACACTCGCCGAGGGCAACTCGATCATGATGTTCCCCGAGGGCACGCGCTCGGCGGACGGACGGCTGAAGGCGTTCAAGCACGGCGCGTTCACCCTCGCGAAGCGCATCGGCACTCCCATCCTTCCCATCGTCGTCGAGGGCACCGCGGCCGCGCTCCCCAAGCGCGGCTTCGTCCTGCAGGGAAGGCATGCGATCCGCATACGCGTTCTCGATGCGATTCCGTATGCGCGCGTCGCGTCGCTCTCCGTCGAGGCGCTCACCGAGCATGTGCGATCGATCATCGCCGCCGAGCTCGGCGAACCGGCGGCGCGCGAGAGCGCCTGACGGCGTCGCGTGACGCGCGCACGACGCTGCGTCACGATCGCGGCGCCAACACCGTAACGCCGTCCGTCATTTTGCGGCACTCTCGCGTTTGCGGCGCGGCGAGAACGCATCTTGCATTGCGTTCGCGTTCGCATCGCACAACGCAGCAGTCGCGGCGGCTGTATCCGCCACTCGGTGTGAGCCCGCGCACGTCACCTGGCGCGGCGCAGCCGGTGGCGGTGCGGTCACACGCGGTTGAGGAGGATCGAGATGACCGCACGGCGTTCACACACCCTGGTAACCCTCGGTGGCGCCCTGATCGCGCTGACACTCGCGACCGCGCCCGACGCGGCGGCCGCGCAGTGCGGCGACGGCATCGCGCTCGCGCCCGAGGAATGCGACGACGGCAACACGCTCGGCGGCGATGGGTGCTCGGCGACCTGCACGCTCGAGGACGCGTCGGCACTCTGCGCCGGCGTCGCCACCCACGACGGCACGAGCCTCGCGGCCGTGCGTGTCGCGTCCGGGCTGTCGCAACCGATGCAGGTGACCGCTCCGCCACTCGACCCCAACAGCCTCTTCATCGTCGAGAAGGGCGGCACCGTGCGCATCCTGCGCAACGGCAGCCTCCTGCCGACGCCGTTCCTCGACCTCACCGGCCGCGTCGGCCTCGGTGCCGAGCAGGGGCTGCTGAGCATCGCCTTCCACCCCAACTTCAAGAACAACCACCGCGTTTTCGTCGCGTACACCGACAGCCGCCTGTCGATCTTGTCGCGATTCGAGAGCACGGCGGGCGCGCCCGACGTCCTGCAGCCGAGCAGCGAACGCATCCTGCTGGTAGTGCCGCAGCCGTTCCCGACCAACAACGGCGGCCAGCTCGCGTTCGGTCTCGACGGGCGCCTCTACTATGGCCTCGGCGATGGCGGCGGCGTCAGCGACCCGAGCGACAACAGCCAGAGCAACACCTCGCTGCTCGGCAAGATCCTGCGCCTCGACGTCAACGTCGAGGCGTCGCCGTTCTACGCCGTCCCGCCCGACAATCCGAATCCGGGCCTCGGACCGATGTTCGGCCTGGTGTGGGCGAAGGGCGTGCGCAACCCGTGGCGCTTCGGGTTCGATCGCTTCACCGGCGATCTCTACATCGGCGACGTCGGTGAAGACCTACGCGAGGAGATCGACGTCCTCCCGCCGGGTAGCGGCGGCGCCAACCTCGGCTGGGACGTCTTCCAGGGCAGCCTGTGCTTCGAGCCGGCGCCGCTCTTCCCGAGCTGCCCGGCCCCCACCGCCGGCTTCACTTTCCCGGTGCGCGAGTATGACGACGCGGAAGGGTGCTCGGTCACCGGCGGCTTCGTCTATCGCGGCTGCGCGCTGCCCGACGTGCACGGCACATACTTCTACGGCGACTACTGCAGCGCGTTCATCCGCAGCTTTGCGCTCGCCGGCGGCGTCGCCACCGCCGACGCCGACCACACCGCCGAGCTCGCGCCCGGCGGCGGCCTGAGCATCGACAACATCATCTCGTTCGGCGAGGACGCGCGCGGCGAGCTCTACGTCGTCGACCAGGGCGGCGAGGTCTTCCAGATCATCGCCGGCCCCGAGCCGACCGCCACCCCGACCAGCACTCCGACGGCGACCGACACGTGGACGCCGCCGCCGACCGCGACGGCGACGGTGACGGTGACCGCGACCCCGGTCGACACCGACACACCGACGCCGCTGGACACGACCACGCCCACGGCGACCAATACCGCCGTGCCGCCGACCAACACGCCGATCCCGGCCACGGGCACGCCGAGCCCGACGGCGACGTTCGTCGAGACGACGCCGACCGCGATCGTCGCACCGCCGACCAGCACGCGGACGGGCGTGCCGACGAGGACGTCGACGCCGACGCGCACGTCGACGCCGACGCGGACGCCCACCCGGACATCGACTCCCACCCGCACGCCGACGACCCGCCGGCCGACGGCCACGCCGGACCATTCCCGTCAGTGCGGCCGCAACGATGACGACGATCACGACGGCCATGACTCCGGCTCGTCTCACGGCCATTCCTGGGACGATGACGACGACTGGGGTCGATGACTCGATCGAGCCGTCAGCCTCCCTGCCCCTGACCCCGAAGGGCCGCGCGCACCCCGCGGCCCTTCCGGGGGTGGCGGCGCCGGTAACCCCGTCTCCGGCGGCGTCGCGAGGTCGAGCGGCGAGTGGACCCGACACCCACTCGCCGCCCGCCTCACCCCCCGAATAGAATTTCCCTCGGCGCGCTCGGAGGCCTACGATGGCCCGACCGGTGCGGAAATGGTCGCGGCTCGTCGCATGCGTGTGTTCGCGTGGTCGCTGGCGGTCGAAGGGATCGTCGCCACGTACGGATCACTCCTGATCCTCTGGTCCCTCGGCGATTGGGTCAGCACCGCCCTGCACCGCTACCCCGCCGTCCTCGTGCTCGCGCTCGCGCTGCCGCTGATGGGCCTGCTGATGGTCCTGTCCCAATGGGCGCTCGGCGTCCGCCTGACCCGCATCGACGGCCATTGGGTATTCGTCGACCGACGGTTGCCGGCGGAACGAAGCGAATCGTAGCGTTGCCCCTGTAATCGATACGCCATCGAATCGTTCATTCTGTCACCGATTGGAGGGCCGCGCTCCCGCGCGGCCTGAAGCGGGCGGTCCATCGCAACCCCAGCGCTGCCGGGCGCCGCGGGAGCGGCGCCCTCCAATCGGTGATGGTATGTGCCGTCGGTAGGTGAACGGCCGCGCCGACGCCCGATCCACGCCTGATCCCCCGTCGACGTCGCGGGACACGACACCGTCGACCCCTGTTGCAAGTGCCCGGCTCGGTTGGTTAGTAGTTGAATCAAGACCGATCCAGTCTGGTATCAGGACAGGGGATGATTCGCATCGGCAGACTGACCGACTACGGCATCGTGCTGCTGAGCCACATGGCGACGCGGCCAGATCGCGTTCACACGGCCACCGAGCTGGCGGCGGAGACCCATCTGCCGCTGCCGACGGTGAGCAAGCTGCTGCGCCTGCTCACCAGGGAGGGGCTGCTCGCAGTCGCAGCGCGGCGTGAAGGGCGGCTACGGCCTGGCGAGCACGCCCGAACGCATCACCGTCAGCAGCGCCATCGCCGCCCTCGAAGGGCCGATCGCCATCACCACCTGCACCTCGGCGGCGCCGAGCGACTGCGCGCACGAGCCGATCTGCCCGGTGCGCGGCCACTGGAATCTCATCAACCTCGCGATCCGCCAGGCGCTCGACAGCGTCACCCTGGCCGATCTCGCCCGTCGCCCGCGCCTGATGCCGCTGCCCACCCTGCGCGCGGCCGGCGGCCGCGCCGGCCGCGCCGTCGGCCGATAGGAGACGCGCGCCATGTCGACCGCCAGCTCCAAAGATCGAAGACCTCATCAACCGCGAATACGACGCCGGCTTCGTCACCGACATCGAGGCCGACAGCATCCCGCCCGGCCTCAACGAGGACGTCATCCGCCTGATCTCGCAGAAGAAGGACGAGCCGCCGTTCATGCTCGAGTGGCGGCTGCAAGGCCTTCCGCCACTGGCAGACGATGACCGAGCCGCACTGGCAGAACGTCCACTACCCGCCGATCGACTACCAGGACATCACCTACTACTCGGCGCCGAAGTCGACCGGCGACGCGCCGAAGAGCCTCGACGAGGTCGATCCCAAGCTGCTCGAGACCTACGAGAAGCTCGGCATCCCGATGCACGAGCGCGAGCTGCTCGCCGGCGTCGCGGTCGACGCGGTCTTCGACAGCGTCTCGGTGGCGACGACGTTCAAGGGCAAGCTCGCCGAGCAGGGCGATCATCTTCTGCTCCTTCTCCGAGGCGGTGCGCGAGCATCCCGAGCTGGTGCAGCAAGTACCTCGGCTCGGTGGTGCCCTACACCGACAACTTCTTCGCCGCGCTCAACTCGGCCGTCTTCAGCGACGGCTCGTTCTGCTTCATCCCCAAGGGCGTGCGCTGCCCGATGGAGCTGTCGACCTACTTCCGCATCAACGCCGCCAAGACCGGCCAGTTCGAGCGCACGCTGATCGTCGCCGAGGAGGGCAGCCACGTCAGCTACCTCGAGGGCTGCACGGCGCCGATGCGCGACGAGAACCAGCTGCACGCCGCGGTGGTCGAGCTGGTCGCGCACGCGCGACGCGCAGATCAAGTACTCGACGGTGCAGAACTGGTACCCCGGCGACAAGGAGGGCAAGGGCGGCATCTACAACTTCGTCACCAAGCGCGGCACTGCTGCGAGGCCGAACGCCAAGATCTCCTGGACGCAGGTGGAGACCGGCTCGGCGATCACCTGGAAGTACCCGAGCGTGATCCTCAAGGGCGACAACTCGGTCGGCGAGTTCTACTCGGTGGCGCTCACCAACCACTACCAGCAGGCCGACACCGGCACCAAGATGATCCACATCGGCAAGAACACCCGCAGCACCATCCTGTCGAAGGGCATCTCCGCCGGCCACGGCCAGAACACCTACCGCGGCCTGGTGAAGGTGATGAAGGGCGCCGCCGGCGCGCGCAACTACACGCAGTGCGACTCGCTGCTGATCGGCGACCAGTGCGGCGCGCACACCTTCCCGTACATGGAGGTGCGCAACGCCACGGCCACGGTCGAGCACGAGGCGACCACCTCGAAGATCAGCGACGACCAGCTCTTCTACTGCATGCAGCGCGGCCTCTCGGCCGAGGACGCCGTGTCGATGATCGTCAGCGGCTTCTGCAAGCAGGTCTTCAAGGAGCTGCCGATGGAGTTCGCCGTCGAGGCGCAGAAGCTGCTCGGCGTGAGCCTGGAAGGCAGCGTCGGATGATCCGGATTTCACCACGGAGGCACGGAGCCACGGAGAAATCCCGTTCTAGGTTTTGCCTCCGTGTCTCCGTATCTCCGTGGTGAGAAGAGAAACGATTTCTATGGGTGATGTGATTCTGCAGATTGAAGGGTCTGCACGCCTCGGTGGACGGGACCGAGATCCTGCGCGGCATCGACCTGACCGTGCAGCGCGGCGAGGTGCACGCGATCATGGGGCCGAACGGCTCCGGCAAGAGCACGCTCTGCAACGTCCTGGCCGGCCGCGACGGCTACGAGGTCACCGGCGGGCGCGGTGCTGTACGACGGCCAGGATCTGCTGGCGCATGGCGCCCGAGGAGCGCGCCCGCGACGGCGTGTTCCTCGCCTTCCAGTACCCGGTCGAGATCCCCGGCGTCGGCAACACCTACTTCCTGCGCACGGCGCTCAACGCGCTGCGCAAGCATCGCGGCCTAGAGCCGATCGACGCGATGGATTTCCTCGCCGCTGGTGAAGGAGAAGATGAAGCTCGTCGACATGGACCCGAAGTTCCTCAACCGCTCGGTCAACGAGGGCTTCTCCGGCGGCGAGAAGAAGCGCAACGAGATCCTGCAGATGGCGGTGCTCGAGCCGACGCTGGCCATCCTCGACGAGACCGACTCCGGCCTCGACATCGACGCGCTGACGCATCGTCGCCGACGGCGTCAACGCGCTGCGCAACGACCAGCACGCGGTCGTCGCCATCACCCACTACCAGCGCCTGCTCAACTACCTGGTGCCCGACTTCGTGCACGTCCTGGTCGACGGCCGCATCGTCGAATCGGGCGACAAGACGCCTGGCCGCCGAGCTCGAGGAGAAGGGCTACGCGCGCCATCGAGGCGCGCGGCCGCCCGCGTGAGCCGCGTCAGCCCGAGATCGAGCAGCACCTGGCGACACCTGCCGGCACCCTGCTCGACGGCGCGCCGGCCTTCGCTGCGCGCCCTGCGCCAGCGCGGCACTGGCGCGCTTCGCCGACGCTCGGCTTTCCGACCACGCGCGCTCGAGGACTGGAAGTACACCAACGTCGCGCCGCTCGCGCGCGCAGGCGTTCCGCCTGGCCGACGACGGCGTGCCCGACGGCGCCGCGGCGCTCGCCGCGCGCCGCCCGCCTCGGCGGCGGCATCGAGCTGGTGTTCGTCAACGGCCGCTTCGCGCCGGCGCTGTCGACGCGTCGCCGCGCTGCCGGCCGGCGTCGTCGTCGAGCAGCCTGGCCGCCGCCCTGGCCGCGCACGCCCGCGCTGGTCGAGCCGCACCTCGGCACGCTGCGCCGGCGATCGACGACGACGGCCTCGCCGCGCTCAACACCGCCTTCGTCCAGCGACGGCGCCTTCGTCCACCTGCCCGACGGCGCGAGCTCGACGTGCCGATCCACTGCCTGTTCGTCTCGCTCGCCAACGGCACGCCCGATCGTCAGCCATCCGCGCATCCTGATCGTCGCCGGCGCCGGCAGCCGCGCCACCGTCGTCGAGCAGCACGTCGGCGCGGCGGCGACGCTACTGGACCAACGCCGTCACCGAGATCGTCGCTCGGCGCCGGCGCCGCGCTGGCGCATCACAAGGTGCAGCGCGAGAGCGACCGCGCGCCTTCCACGTCGCCGCCGATCGCCGCCGCGCAGGCGGCGCGACAGCCGCTTGACCTCGCACGCCGTCTCGCTCGGCGCCGCGCTGGTCGCGCAACGCCATCGCCACCGCTTCGACGCGCCCGGGCGCCGCCTGCACCTTCGACGGGCTCTACCTCGCCGGCGGCGCGCAGCACGTCGACCACCACACCACCATCGACCACCGCCGGCCGCGCGTGCACCAGCCGCGAGCTGTACAAGGGCATCCTCGACGGGCGCGCCACCGGCGTCTTCAACGGCAAGGTGTTCGTGCGCGCCGACGCGCAGCAGACCGACGCCCAGCAGATGAACAAGAACCTGCTGCTCTCGCGACGACGCCGCAGGTCGACACCAAGCCGCAGCTCGAGATCTTCGCCGACGACGTCAAGTGCAGCCACGGCGCCACCATCGGCCAGCTCGACGAGGACGCGATCTTCTACCTGCGCGCGCGCGGCATCGACGCGCCCGCGGCGCGCGCAGCTGCTCATCTACGCCTTCGCCAACGAGCTGATCGACCGCGTCGCGCGTCGCGCCGCTGCGCGCGCAGCTCGAAGAGCTCCTGCGCCGCGCGCTTCCGGGCGCGAAGCCGCTGCCGAGGTGCCGCGATCGAGAGCCGCGCGCACGCCGCACGCCGGCGCACCGCCGCGGCGAGTGTCGCGACGCCGCCGATCGACGTCGAGCGCCTGCGCGCCGACTTCCCGATCCTGCACCAGCAGGTGCACGGCAAGCCGCTCGTCTATCTCGACAACGCCGCCTCGGCGCAGAAGCCGCGCCAGGTGATCGACGCCGTCGCGCACTTCGACGCGCACCGACTACGCCAACATCCACCGCGGCGTGCACGCCCTCAGCCAGCGCGCCACCGCCGCCTTCGAGGCGGCGCGCGACGGCGGTGCAGCGACTTCCTCAACGCCGCCGACCGCAAGGAGATCATCTTCATGCGCGGCACCACCGAGGCATCAACCTGGTGGCGCAGAGCTACGCGCGCACGGTGCTGCAATCTCGGCGACGAGATCGTCATCTCGGCGATGGAGCACCACTCCAACATCGTGCCCTGGCAGATGGTCTGCCGCGAGCGCGGCGCCGTGCTGCGCGTCATCCCGATGAACGACGCCGGCGAGCTCGACCTCGACGCCTACGAGCACGCTGCTCGGCCCGCGCACCAAGCTGGTCGTCGCTCGTGCACGTCTCCAACGCCCTCGGCACCATCAACCCGGTGCGCCGAGATGATCGACGCGCGCACGCGCACGGCATCCCGGTGCTGCTCGACGGCGCCCAGGCGGTGCCGCACCTGCCGGTCGACGTGCAGGCGCTCGACTGCGACTTCTACGCCTTCTCCGGCCACAAGCTGTTCGGCCCGAGCGGCGTCGGCGTGCTCTACGGCAAGGCGGCGATCCTCGACGCCATGCCGCCGTACCAGGGCGGCGGCGAGATGATCAGCGCCGTGACCTTCGAGAAGACCTTCTACAAGGGCCTGCCGGCGAAGTTCGAGGCCGGGCACGCCGAACATCACCGGCGTCGTCGGCCTCGGCGCCGCGATCGACTACGTGAGCGGCGTCGGCCTCGACGCGATCGGCGCCTGGGAGCAGGAGCTGCTCGACTACGCGACCGCGCAGATCGCCGAGCTCCCGCAGCGTGCGCATCATCGGCACGGCGCGCGAGAAGGCGAGCGTGCTGTCGTTCGTCATCGACGGCATCCACCCGCACGACATCGGCACGATCCTCGACCGCGAGGGCATCGCCGTGCGCGCCGGCCACCACTGCGCGCAGCCGGTCATGCAGCGCTTTCGGATCCCCGCGACGACGCGCGCGTCGTTCGCCTTCTACAACACGCGGGCGGAGGTCGACGCGCTGATCGCCGGCGTCCGCACGGTCATCGAGGTGTTCGCGTGAACGACGATCTGCGCGAGCTCTACCAGGACGTCATCATCGAGCACAGCAAGCGGCCGCGGAACTTCCATGCCGCTCGACGCACGGGCAGAAGGCCGACGGCTACAACCCGCTGTGCGGCGATACCGTCACCGTCTACGTCGACGCTCGACGGCGACCGCGTCACGCGACGTGCGCCTTCCAGGGCCACGGCTGCGCCATCTCCACCGCCTCCGCGTCGGTGATGACCGAGACGCTCAAGGGCAAGACCCGCGCCGAGGCCGAGGCGCTCTTCCGCGACTTCCACGACCTGGTCACCGGCACCGGCCGACGTCGATCCCGAACCAGCTCGGCAAGCTCGCCGTCTTCGCCGGCGTCAGCGAGTTCCCCGCCCGCGTCAAGTGCGCCACGTTGTGCTGGCACACCGCCCGCGCGGCGCTCGAAGGCAGAGAGGAACCGGTATCGACCGAATGAAGCACGTTCACCGCAGAGGCGCAGAGACGCGGAGGCGTCCTGCGAGCAGGCCATCTCCGCGTCCCTGCGTCTCTGCGGTGAACGGTTGAGGCAGAGCATGGCCTTACGAAGAAGTGACACTCTCCCGCGACGTCGAAGTGGTGATGATCCCGCAGGGCGTCACGACGACGCTGAAGGCGGGCACGCCGGCGGTGATCACGCAGTCGCTGGGCGACAGCTACACGCTGCAGGTGCCGACCTTCGGCGGCCTCTACCGGCTCTCGGGCAAGGACGCCGACGCGATCGGCAAAGCCGCGGCGCAGCGGCGAGGACGAAGCGCCCATCGATCCCAACGCGGCGGTCGCCGAGGATCAGATCTACGCCGAGCTGCGCCAGGTCTACGACCCCGAGATTCCCGGTCAACATCGTCGAGCTCGGGCTCGTCTACGACCTCGCGATCGAGCCGCTGCCCACCGGCGGCAGCCGCGTGGCGGTGAAGATGACGCTCACCGCGCCCGGCTGCGGCATGGGCGACATCATCGCCGCACGACGCCAAGCGGCGCATCGCCAGCCATTCCCGGCGTCGCCGAAGCCGACGTGCAGGTCGTCTTCGACCCGCCCTGGAACCAGAGCATGATGAGCGAGGCCGCCAAGCTCGAGCTCGGCATGCTGTAGTCAGTCGTCAGTCGCCCGGCGTGGGTTTCGGCCGCCGGAACTGCTCGTGACAGGCCTTGCAGTGCCTGAAGACCTTGATGGATTTCTCGTCGAGGTCCTCATCGTCGCCGGACGACGCCGCCTGCGAGAGCGAGAAGGCGGACCGCTCCAGCTCACTGGCGATCTGCTCGAAGGTGCTCCAGCGCTGCCAGATCACCGGCAGGGCGCGCGACTGGGGCGCGGTGCTCCCGGCCGGGAAGAGGGCGGGGATCTGGTGCGCGTTGGCAGCCATTTGCTGTGCGGCGCGGGCGATCATCGCGACGTCGAATCCCTCGGCGCCGATGTTGAACGCCTCGGTGATGTCCCGGGCCTCCGCGGCCATGTCCTGCATCAGCGCCTGCCGATCGCCGATCGGACCGGCCGGCGCGCGATCGCCAGCGGCGCGAAGCCCGGCGCAGCCGACGAGCAACAGGCCCGCAGCAACGATCGCTCGGGGCGAAGTCACAGAGACTCTCATCGCGTTCTCCATCCCTTCCGCACGAACGCCCACCGCCGTCAATCCGCCGAGGTCAGTACCTTGCCGCTCGAGGTGTCGAAGTGGAGGATCCAGAACGCTTCCACATCCTCCTGGGCGATCATCGCCACGACGCCGATCTTCGGGGCGAGGAAGTAGTAGGCGGTGTCCTCGGTGTGCGCGGGGCCGACCTTGCCGGCGTACTTGAGTCGCAGGAGGACCGCGTCGTAGGTACCGGCCGGCACGGTAACCCTGTAGGTGCCGACGTAGGTGTATGCGGCCCCGAGCGATCCCGAGTAGTCCTCACGTGACGGATCGTCGAGGTAGTTGACCGCCACCTGTTGGGTCAGCGTGCGCGTCTCGCCCGGTTGCATGCCGGTCAGGAGAAACGGATTCGGCGGTGTGGTGACCACCACCACGCCCTCGCCGATGTCGGTGACCGCGGGCATCAGCAGATCGCCCGCGTCCGTCCGGTGCAGGAACGCCGTCTGCGACGGCGACAGCCCGAAGCGCCACGCCGGTCTGCCGTCGGGACGTTGGGCCTTGGTCACCCCGAGCGCCTGTGACGCGCCGGCCTTCGGGCCTCCGGTGACGAGATAGCGCGGGCTGCGCTCCTGCAGTGGGAAGTACACGGAGGGATCGGCGATCGGCTGGCTCGGCAAGGCCCCGCCGACCACGCCGAGACCGAGCAGCGTGTCGATCCGCTGGCGATCCGCGTCCGGCAGCGGCAGCACCGGGCCGCCGGCGGCGGCCGCGAGGCGAGGGGCCATCGTCGCGAGGAGGGCGATCAGCACGAGCACGGCAGCTGTCTTGGATGTCGGGCGTATGAGCATCATGCGGACAGTGTGCTGGAACAGCAGGGATGAAGTCTCGAAGATCGCTGGAAATTTCCTGGAAAGCGTCAGCTCGGGAAAGCCGGCGAGGTGCCGCCCATCCAGATCGCGGCCCCGTCCTCGCGGGCGTGAGCCCCGATTCGGGTGTCGCAATCGGCCGGCGCCGAACTATCTATTGGTCGGTGTGACCGGTCACCCAGGCTGGGCCACCCGGACATCGGCTCGATCGGTGATGACCGAGACGCTCAAGGGCAAGATCCGCGCCGAAGCCGAGGCGACCTTCCGCGACTACCAGAGCATGATGAGCGAGGCCGCCAAGCTCGAGCTCGGCATGCTGTAGGCGCGATTTCGGCCTTCGCAGATCCCACTTGAACGTCCCTTCCGCTCGATGCGAGAACCGGGTGGTGGAGGTGTGCTGATGCGGCGGCTCCTACTGGCGTTCGGATTGTCGGCTCTGCTCGTCGCCTGCGGCGACGGCGATCATCACGGTTCCGCGACGCCGACGCCCACCCCGGTCGTCGGCGAGGAGGAGAGCCCGTTCGACCTCGGGCTGGCCCTCGCGCTCGGCCGGCTCTGCCTGCAGTCGTACCAGATGCTCACCGACTTCGAGGACGGCACCACCTTCACGCTGCCGGCGCCCTACACCCTGCAGGCGCAGTATCTCACCCCCGAGCACTTCCCGGGCGAAGCGTTCACCGATGCGGTGCCCATCGCCTTCATCGCCACCAGCCGCGATGCGATCTACGTCGTCTTCCGCGGCACCAAGACGATCTCCGAGTGGATCTCGGACGCGACTCTCACCCAGGTGCCGTACGCGCCGGTGAGCGGCGGCGGCAAGACGGAGACGGGCTTCACCGATGTCTATGAGTCGATCAACACGGCGATCATCGACGAGGTGAACGGGCTCGCGGCCTCGCCCGCGTTCACCACGCTCTACGTCACCGGCCACAGCCTCGGCGCCGCCGTCGCCACCCTCGCGGCGCCGGAGCTGGCGCGCGCCACCCGTTTCTCCGCGCCGATCCTCTACAACTTCGCCAGCCCGCGCACCGGCGACCCCACCTTCGCCGCCCTCGTCGACGCGTTGCCGACCAGTTGGCGAGTCGCCAACACCAACGACGAGGTGCCCAAGCTGCCTCCCGCGATCACCGTCGTGTTCCACGGAGAGGATCCGACGTTCCTCTTCTACGAGCACATCGACAGCGAGTACGCGGTGACCTTCGGGACGCCGATCCACAGCCTCCACGACGTCGAAGAGGATCACGCCATGTGCAACTACTACGCGACGCTCTGCGAGCAGACCGACGATCCGACCGCGTGCGACGCGATGGCCGGCGGCGCCGACGGCTGCGATCCGAGCTGAGCTCGGCGGCGGGAGAGCGCTCGCGGCGCCGGGCGACTCCCAGACTTGCGCATTCCCCTGAATGGGCCGGCGCTTCCGCGCGGCCGGCTCCGGGGCAGCGGGGCATCCAGGCACCGCTGCCGATGCTGGCCGCTGCCGCGTTCACCGGCGCGCAGCGCGCGTGATCGGATCGGAGTGCCGGGTGGCGCCGTGTCGGCGCCACCGGCATCCGGAGTGTCTCAGGGGTTCTTGGCCTGAAATTTCTTGTCGGTGTTGGCCTTCGGCGAGGCAAACTGGGCGTCGAAGCAGACGCCGGTTTCGTCGTTGATGACCTGCACACGAGTGGTCCCACCGGCGAGCGGCAGGGTGGGTAGCGACAGAAAGCGGCCCTGGCCGCGGACCTGGACCTGCGATTTCCCCACCGACCCGGAGCTGAGGCGGATCTTTCCGATGCCATCCGCGAGGCGGAGCTTGTCGGCATACTGGTAGCCCTTGCCGGACGCCTTCCAGCACTGGTTGTCGCCGCACTGGCCGCCGGCCGGCACACTGGCGCTCAGTTTGAGACGTCCGTTGCCGTCGAAGACACAGAGCGTGTAGTCGGTCGTCGCGCGCGGATCGCCGAGTTCGAACGGCTCGACCGCGGCGCCCTGGCCCCACTTGAAGTCCACGAGGTCGCGCGTGTTGAGCTCGTTGTTCCGAATCGTGATGCTCGCTCCGGCCGCGGTGCGGCAGTCCAGCACGGGGACGGCTCCCACGCACTGGCCAGAGGCGTCGCAGCTGTCGATCTGGGTGCACGGGCTGTCGTCGTCGCAGGTTGCGCCCACTGGCAGCGGATTGTGCTGACAGGCGATCCCTCCGGTGGGCCCGGTCCCGCAGATGTCCAGAGTGCAGTCGTTGCGGTCGTCGTCGCACACGGATCCGAAATTAAGAGGATTGTGGGCACACTGCATGCCGGAGCCACCAATCATGCAGACATCGAAGGTGCACGAGTTGCCATCGCTCTCACACGGGCTCCCCTGCGGCAGGGGGTCGTGCAGGCAGGTGACGGACCCGCCGGATGGGGATAGGCCGCAGCGGTCCAACGTACAGGGGTTGCCCTCGTCCGAGCAGGGGCTGCCGTACGACACCGGAGGGTGATTGCAGACGAACTGGCCGTCGAAATTCTGTTCGCAGCGATCGAAGGTGCAGTCGTTGCCGTCGTCGGTGCACGCGCTGCCGTACGGCACCGGCTGATGCTGGCAACTCACCCGGCCGGTGCCGTCAGGAAGGCACGCGTCGCGGGTGCAGTCGTTGTTGTCGCTGGCGCAGGCGGTTCCGGGCGCCCGGTCGGGATTGGAGCAGGTCCCGTTGACGCAGAGGTTCTGCGTGCACGCATTGCCATCGTCGCACTCGGCTGCACTCTGGCAGAAGAGTCCCGCGGAAACCGGCGCCGTCCACAGCACGGCGCTCAGCGAACAGGCAGTCAACAGTCTGATCTTCATCGGAGCTCCCTCTCGCCGGCAGCGACATGCCGCCGGAAAATCCTGTCGCGCCCCCTGGAGCAAATCGAAGGCCACGCCTTTCCCCGCAACGGCCATGGCCGGCGGCGATCCGCGATGCCGCCACATGGCACCTTCTATGCGGACGGCGTCAAAATCGTGGTGCTCCACTGGCCGGAACTTCGATCGCGCCGCCGTCGCTTGCACCCCTCCGCGTCGGCGGCACCGGCGATGAAAGTGCCCGCGTGCGACGCGATGGCACGCGGCACCGACGGCTGCGTCCGAGCTCAGCGCGGCGGCTGAGCGAGCGTCGCGGCCAGGGGCTTTGCCTGGCAACTCCCAGGCTTGCGCATGCCCCGAATGGGCCGGCGCTTCCGCGCGCCCGGCTCCGGGGAAGCGCGGGCCTCCAGGCACCGCGGCCGATACGGCATCCATCCTTCCTTGGGCAAAGCCGCCTGTCGGGGGCCACCACCCGCCGTGGAATAGCTCTCGCGCGTTTCCCCGCGCGATCAGGCGCTGCTGCGCGCCTCCTCGTCGAGGTCGCTGGGGACGAGGCGGTCGATCAGATCGTAGAGCTCGGCGGGCTGGATCGGTTTGGCGAGATACTCGTCCATGCCGGCGAGGAGGCACCGCTCGCGGTCGCCTTTCATCGCGTGCGCGGTCATGGCGACGATCGGCCGATGCTGGCCACTGCCGCGTTCACCCGCGCGCAGCGCGGCGGTCGCCTCGAAGCCGTCCATCTCCGGCATCTGCACGTCCATCAGGACCAGGTCGAAGGGTTGCGCGATCGCCGCGGCGACGGCGTCGCGGCCGTTGTCGACGACGACGACGCGGTGGCCACGTTTCTCCAACAGGCGCACGGCGAGGCGCTGATTGACCCGATTGTCCTCGGCAAGCAGCACGCGCAGCGCCCGCCCGGCTTGCGTGCGCGGCGGCACCGGCACCGCCGCGATGGCGGCGGGCTCCGGCGAGCCGAGCGCGGTGACGATCGCGTCGAGGAGCTCGGACTGGCGGATCGGCTTGACCAGGTAGGCGGCGATCCCGAGGGCGCGGCACCGGGCGAGATCGCCCGGACGATCGTCGGAGGTCAGCATCAGCACGGTGCTGCCGGCGAGCGAGGGATCCTCCTTGATGCGCGCCGCCAGCGCGAACCCGTCCATCTCCGGCATGCGCCCATCGATCAGCACCAGCCGGAACGGCTGTCCCGCGGCGCGGGCACGTACGAGGCTCCGCAGCGCCTCGGCGCCGCCGTCCACCGTCGTCGGCTCCATGCGCCAGTTGCGCAGCAGCTGCTCGACCAGTCGCCGATTGGTGGCGTTGTCGTCGACCACCAGCGCCCGGATGGCCCGCAGTTGCGCCACGGTCTCCCCCACGAAGAGCGCGCGCGGCACCTCCGGTGCGGCGCCGACGCGGATCGTGAAGTGGAAGGTGCTGCCCCGGCCGAGCTCGCTCTCGACCCAGATGCGCCCGCCCATCATCGCCACCAGCCGGCCGCAGATGGCCAGGCCGAGGCCGGTGCCGCCGTAGCGGCGGGTGGTCGAGCTGTCGGCCTGTTCGAAAGCCTGGAAGATGCGCGCCTGCTGCTCGGTCGGGATGCCGATGCCGGTATCGCGCACCGAGAGGTGCACGGTGACGTCGGTCGCGGTCGCCTGCTCGAGGGTCAGCGACACGACCACCTCGCCGGCGCCGGTGAACTTGATGGCGTTGCCGACCAGGTTGACGAGGATCTGTCGCAGGCGGTTCGCGTCGCCGACCACCAGCGCCGGCACGTCCGGCGCGCGATCGTAGACGAGCTCGAGCCCCTTGGCGTGGGCGCGGACGGCGAGCGTCTTCAGGGTGGCGTCGATCACGGCGTCGAGATCGAGCTCGCTCGCCTCGAGCTCCAGCTTGCCGGCCTCGATCTTGGAGAAGTCGAGAATGTCGTTGATGACCGCCAGCAGCGAGTCGGCGGACGATTTGGCCATCTCCAGGTACTCGCGCTGCTCGCCGGTGAGGGCGGTGGCGAGCGCCAGCTCGGTCATGCCGATGACGCCGTTCATCGGCGTGCGGATCTCGTGGCTCATGTTGGCGAGGAACTCGCTCTTGGCCTGGCTCGCGGCCTCGGCCGCGTCCTTGGCCTGGCGCAGTTCGATGGCGGCGTACTTGCGCTCGATGGCGATGGAGGTGAGATCGGAGAGCACCTCGACCAGCCGCAGCTCGTCGTCGCTCGGCGGGCGCGGCTCGCGGTCGTAGACCGCGAACGTGCCGAGCACGGCGCCGGTGGTGGCGAGCACCGGCGTCGACCAGCAGGCGCGCAGGCCGTGGGCGATCGCCTCGGCGGCGTAGTCGGCCCAGCGCGGATCGGCGGCGATGTCGGGCACGACGACCCGTTGCCGGGTGAAGGCCGCCGTGCCGCAGCTGCCGACGGCCGGGCCGACCGCGATGTCGCCGAGGGCCGCGACGAACGTCGCCGGCAGGCTGTGCGCGGCGCCGTGGCGCAGCGTGCCGGTGGCGGTGTCGAGCACCAGGATCGAGCACAGCGCGCGCGGCGCCTGCGATTCGAGGAAGCGCGCGATCGCCTCCAACGAATCGGGCAGCGGCGCGTCCTCGGCGATCATGCCGAGCACGTGGTTCTGGACCGCCAGCAGCGCCTCGGCGCGACAGCGCTCGGTGACGTCGCGCGAATTGAAGATGATGCCGGGCCCACCGGTGCCGATGTTGTCGAGACGGTTGCCGATCGCCTCGACGGTACACCAGGTGCCGTCAAAGCGGCGAAAGCGACAGCGGATCGGGGCGATGGCCCCCGACGACGCCAGCGCGTGCGCAAACGCGTCGCGCACCAGCGACGCATCGTCGTGGTGGACGAAGTCGAACAACGACTGTCCGAGAATGACGTCGGCCGAGCCGCCGAAGATCCGCTCGAACGACGGGCTCTCGTAGCGGACGATGCCCTCGGCATCGATGATGGTGATCAGGTCTGACGCGTGCTCGATCAGGGCGCGGAGCTGCGCTTCGCTGTGCCGCAGCGCGATGATGGCGTGATCGCGCTGCTGCTCGCGCAACTCGATGCCGCGCCGGTAGCGGGTGACCTCGCGCGCCACGACCATCGACACGGCGAACGCGACGAACGCCAGCAGCGGCGTCGGCTCGAGCAACGACGCGAGACGGCCGCCGGGAACGAGGACGGCGTTGACCGCCAGGGTCGCGATCTGGACCACGACGATCAGCGCCTGCGCCCGCCAGCCCCACGGTAGCAGCGCCGCCGTGAACATCGACATCACGACGAACGACATCGGCACCAGGATGTTGTCCCTGGGGATCAACACCCCGGATATCCCCGCGGACACCGCGACCAGGATCATCGCGGCGACGCCGAGTGGCAGCGCCCGCCGTCGTACGGCCGGCCACCGCAGCGCCACGAGGCTGGCCGCGAAGGCTGCGGCAACGCCGCCGCGCAGCAGTGCCAGCTGGAGCCGAACGGCCGGCGAGGCGCCGGCATCGCCAAGGATCAGGAACGCGAACAGGAGGTAGATCAGCAGACAGAGCCACAAGCCGACCCGCAGCCGCTGCACCAGTAGCTCCGGAAGACTGTTGGCCCATTCGCCGCGCGCCTGAGACGTACCCCCGCTTTGCATTTGCCGCAGCCAATGCACCCGCCATGCCACGTGCGGGGCCTCGCGCCGACAGCCTTGCGGCCGGCGGATGGCGACGGGAGGTCACCGATTGCCCCGGGAACCGTCGACCAGTTGGCACTCCTCGAGAGCCTCCAAGGTCAGTTCTCGAGATCGACGGGCGTTGCCCAGCAATCCGAGATCACCACGGATTGAGACGGATCTCACGGCTGGGTTGCACATATTCCCGCCGCGGCTCCCATGGGAGCGGTGGTGGACGGCTCGGTTTTCCGATCGGCGCGGGCGGAACTATCTATTTGTCGAGGCGACCGGCCGTCCGTAGCGTGCCGACATGGAGATCGCATCGATCGCGACGCCGTGGATGTGGGCGGGGTTCACCGCCATCGTCGTCACGATGCTGGTCCTCGACCTCGGCGTCTTCCACCGCGAGGCGCACGTCGTCGGCGTCCGCGAAGCCGCCGTCTGGAGCGTCGTGTGGGTCACCCTCGCGCTCGCCTTCAACGGCTGGCTGGCGATCAGCTTCGGTACCCAGCGCGGCATGGAGTTCCTCACCGGCTACGTCATCGAAAAGGCGTTGGCCGTCGACAACATCTTCGTCTTCCTGGTCGTCTTCGCCAGCTTCAGGGTGCCCGCGGCGTACCAGCACCGGGTCCTCTTCTGGGGAATCTTCGGGGCGCTGCTGATGCGCGCGCTCTTCATCTTCGCGGGCGCCGCGCTGCTGACGCGCTTCCACTGGATCATCTATCTCTTCGGGGCCTTCCTGCTCTTCACCGGCCTCAAGCTGCTGTGGCAGCGCGAGATCGAACCCCATCCCGAGCACAATCCCCTCTTCCGCCTGTTCACCCGCCTGATCCCCTCGGTGCCCGACTACCACGGCAGCCGCTTCACGGTCCGCATCGACGGCCGCACCTTCGTCACGCCGTTGCTGCTGGTTCTGGTGTTGATCGAGGTCACGGATCTGGTCTTCGCCGTCGACTCGATCCCGGCCATCTTCGCCGTCACCAACGACCCCTTCATCGTGTACACGTCGAACATCTTCGCCATTCTCGGCCTGCGCGCGATGTTCTTCCTGCTCGCCGGCGCCATGGACCGCTTCGCCTATCTGAAGCTGGGCCTGTCCTTCGTGTTGCTGTTCGTCGGCGCGAAGATGGTGCTGATCGACGTCTACGCGATCCCGATCGGCGTCTCGCTGGCCGCCATCGCCGCGATCCTCGGCTTCGCGGTCGTCGCCTCGCTGCTCCGCGAGCGCCAGCCGAGACGACCGGCGCTCGGCTCCTGAGGCGGAACCGGCGATCAATCCGCGACGGCCGCCATCGAGAGGTCGCCGGGTGCCAGCGCCCGGAAGACCCGGTTGGTGCGCGGGTCGATCAACGTGTCGTGATCGTGGTGGACCTTGGGCCGCGAGTAGAGCAGTCGCAGCGCCCGACCGTGGGGCAGCGACAGGTAGCGGTCACCGTACAGGCGGACCAGCGCCGCGCGCACGGCGCGGCCGTGGCGGGCGCTCACGGTGGGGAAGATATGGTGTTCGACGTGGTAGCCGAAGCCGAGGTGCAGCCACTCCAGCCAACGCGGCGCGCGCACCGACAGCGAGTTCACCAGCGGGTCGTTGATCGCCGTCAGCGGGTTCAGGAAGTGGTTGGTGGCGATGTACGACATCACGATGCCGTTGGCGATCAGGGCCGGCACCACGGTGATGAACAGGAAGCTCCAGGCGCCGACGACGTACATCAGGGCGAGCCAGAAGGCCGCCATGGCCGCGGTCTCCAGGTACACCGTGCGGCGCGAGATGCGCGCGAAGTAGTTGCCCTCCTCGCTGTGCGACAGCAGCACGATCGCGGAGTGCACCGTGAAGGTGAAGAACAGGAACAACACGCTGCGCTTGCGGCGCGAGCCCGGAGCGATATCGACGACCACGCGATCGGCGAGGCTCTTGCGCCAGGTCTGCAGCGTGCCGAAGTGGTCGGGATCGGCCTTCGGACTGCCGGTGTTGCCGTGGTGCTGCTGGTTGTGCCAGGCCACCCACAACGTCGGCGACAGGCAGAAGATCAGCAGACCGCAATAGCCGACGACGCGCTCGACGAGCCGATTGCGCACCACGGCGTGATGCATGACCTCGTGCGTCAGAAAGGCCAGGCAGGCGAAGCTGTGGCCGAGGACCAACGCGCAGGCGAGCGCGACGTACCACACCGGCTGCCACGCCACGACGTACGCGGCCAGCCCGACGATGATGGCCAGGTGCACCGGCAACCACGCCAGTCGCGCCGGCTGCGGCTGAAAGATCTCGGCCGGCAGATGCGGGCGCACCGCCCGCGCGTACTGCTGGACGGTGTACTGCTCGAAACGGCTGGCTTCACCCTGTTCGGTCACGCTGTCCCCTTTTCAGTGAGCAGGATAGCGAACCGGGTGTCACCAACCGGTCACCGCTGGATCACGCCTCGGCTACCGGACAGGGCGCCGCGCCGTCGCGCGACCTACGCGATCGGTTCCCAGACCGGCAGCGTGACCTCGTCGGTGAGACGCTTGAAGGCCACCCGCACCGGCATGCCGATGCGCATCTGCTCCGGCGTGGCGTCGACCATGTACCCGACGAGCCGCGGCCCCTCGGCGAGCTGCACCAGCACCATGATGTGCGGCAGCAGATCCTTGAACGCCGGCAGGAACGGCTCGTAGCCGATCACGTACGAGTACACCTCGCCCCGACCGCCGGTGTCGAACCACTCCAGGCGCCCGCCCTTCCAGTACCCCGGCTTCGGCGGCCAGTGGACGTCCCCGGTCTCCCGATCGCGCTGCACGCGCAACTTTCCCTCACGGCAGCCGGCCCAGAACGGCGCGACGACCGGGTCGGTCGTGTCGGGGAGGGGGTAGTCGGGGTGCAGGGTCATCGAATCTCGTGAGCCGGTGAGCCGGTGCGCCGGTGCGCCCGTGTCCGGAGTGTCGTAAACGTCCGCGCGCCCCATGTCGCACCGGCCGACTGGCGCACCGGCTCACCGGCTGACTGGCTCACGTCACTCTCCTCTCACCACCATCGCGCTCGTCGCCACCCCCGACGCACCGGTCACGAGCGTCGCCTGGCACCCGGGCACCTGGTTGAACGACGTGCCTCGGATCTGGCGCACGGCTTCGAGGATGAGATTGAAGCCGTGCACGTAGGCCTCGGAGAGGCCGCCGCCGGACGTGAGGGTGGGCAGCGCGCCGCCGAGCTCGAGGCGGCCGTTCTCGGTGAAAGGGCCGCCCTCGCCGCGGGCGCAGAAGCCGTAGTCCTCGAGACCCATGATCACGAGCGGCGTGAAGGCGTCGTAGATCTGGGCGCAGTCCATGTCCTGCGGTGTGAGTTGGGAGCGCTGCCAGAGCAGCTCGGCACAGGCCACCGACGTCGTGCGCATGCCCGGCGTGTTGTAGTTGGCGAGGTGGACCGGGTTCGGGCCGGACGCCTGGGCGACGGCGTGGACCAGCGCGGGCTTCTGCCTGAGGTCGCGCGCCCGCTCGACCGACGTGACGACGCACGCGAGCGCGCCGTCGGTCTCCAGGCAGCAGTCGAAGAGCGTGAGCGGATAGCCGATGACGCGGCCGGCGAGATACGTCGGCATGTCGAGCGGCCGGTCGCGCATCATCGCGTAGGGGTTGTTCTGGGCGTGCCTGCGCGCCGCGATGGCGACGTTGCCGAGCTGCTCGCGGGTGGTGCCGTACTCGTGCATATGGCGGTGCGCCCACATACCGATCACGTCCACCGGTCGGATCAGCCCCCACGGCACGTGCAGGGCCTTGTCGTCGATGACCAGCCCCTTCTCCTGCGACCACGGCCGCGAGGTCTTCGAGCCGCGATTGCGCGCCCGGTGACACACCACCACCTCGGCGAGCCCACTCGCGATGGCGGCGCACGCGTGCATGATCGTCGCGCACGACGCGCCGCCGCCGTAGGAGATCTTGTCCCACCAGCGGAGGTTCTTCACACCGAGGCGGCGGGCGATCGACACCTCGTGCGTATGCTCCATCTCGAACATCGAGATGCCGTCGACGTCCTCGTTGTCGAGCCCCGCGTCTTCCAACGCCAGCTGGATCGCCTCGACCGCGGTGTCGCCGATCGGCCGGCCGATATCCTTGGCGAACGGCAGATGGCCGATGCCGACGATGGCCATCCGATCCTGGATGCGGCGGAAGAGATCGCGGTCGAGCGAGTCCACCCGAACCGTCTAGTCGGGAACCACCGCGTGGTTCAACTGGGCCGAGCGGCGAAACCGCTGATCAGTGACGGGCGACGCACGGGTCACCGGTCACGCCTTTCTCAGTTGATGCTGCTGTCGACGACGCGGTTGAGGGAACCGAGCAGCTCGACGCCGCTGCCGCGCAGCTGCTTCAGGACGCCCGACTGATCGGGCGTCAACGCGCCGAACTGGCCGTCGACCAGCAGATCGGTGTAGCCGATGATGACGTCGAGCGGCACGCGGAACCGGTGCGACAGTCCGGCGATGAGCTCGGACTTGAGGCGCGTGCTCTGCGACAGCTCCTCGGCCAGGCGCGCGTTCTCGAGCGCCAGCGCGGCGAGGTCGGCGATGCCCTGCGCGACCTGCGCCTGTTCGTCGCCGAAGACGCGGCCGCTGCTCTGGACGCCGGCCACGACGAGTCCGAGCTCGGCGCCGCTGCGGTGCAGGGGCACGAGCAGGCAGCGGCTGAGGCCGTGCGAGTAGTTGGTCGGCGGCGCGAACAGATCGGCGGCGTCGACGACGACGCCGGCGTGGCCGTTGCGGCGGCCGAACAGCGACACGACGCGGGTGCGCGGCAGGCGCGCCTCGCGCGGCGGCGCGGCGTGCTGGCGCAGCGCCCCGTGCGAGGCGACGGGCACGTAGACATCGGTGGCCGGCTGCCACACCCAGGCCTGGCCGACGTCGCAGCCGAGCACTTCGACGATCAGCTGGCAGCAGCCGCGCACGAGGTCGGGCAGCTGGCCCTGGCGCAGCTCCAGCGGCGCGCGCGAGGCGTCGAGGGCGCGCAGGTCGATGACGCCGTTGATCACCGCCAGCAACTCGCGCGCGCCCTGGTCCATGCGCCGCAGCGTGTCGAGCTGGTCGCGATTGAGGTAGCCGAAGGCGCCCTCGATCAGCAGATCGGTGTAGCCCATGATCACGTGCAGCGGCGTGCGCAGGTCGTACGACATGCCCGCCACGAGATCGGAGCGCCCGCGGTGCACTTCGTCGATCGCGGCGATGAGGCGCTCGTTCTCGCGCGCGATCGCCGGCAGCTTCATCACGAACCAGGCGCCGCGGTCGTGCGAGCCGTCGAGCTCGATCCGGCCGCCGTGCGCGGCGGCGATGGCCTGGGCGCTGGCGAGGTCGGCCTCGAGGCCGCGATCGGTGAGCTCGAGATCGTCGCGGTGGAGCATCGCCTCGGCGTCCTCGACCCGCATGCTGGGGCCGTCGTTGCCGATGGTGAGGGTGAGCCAGTCGCCGTCCATGCCGGTGCGGCAGAGGATCAGCCCGCCACGGCGCGACTGCTTGACCGCGTGCCGCAGCATGCGGCCGACGCCGAACTGGAGCTGCGCACGGTCGGCCCAGCTGAGCGGCAGGCCGGGGTCGAGGTCGAGGCCGGTGCCGAGGCGCTTCACCGCCATCGCCGGCTGGTATTGCTCGAGCAGGTCGAGCACCACCTTGTTCAGCGATGCCCACTGCGGCAGCAGATGCAGCGTCTCCCGGTGTTCCACTCCGTACCCCGTCGCCCTGGCTCGAGCCCTCGGGGCTTGCCACTACAAGTGACATGCCAACCGCTGCACGATGCCGCTATCGAGGATTCACCATGCCTGACAGAGGGTGGCGTCGAGGGATGGACGCTGATCGACGCAAAGTGCGCGGGGGAAGTGCGCCGGTGAGCCGGTGCGCCAGTGAGCCGGTGAGCCGGTAAACCGGTGAGCCGGTGAGCCGGTGCGGAGGGGAGCCGGTGAAGATCGGCACGGGCGCACTGGCTCACCGGCGTACTGGCTCACTGGCTCACTGGCTCACTGGCTCACCGGCTCACCCGCCTCACCGCCTCACCGCCTCTGTTTGCCCTGCCGGAGCCACCCCCTGCTACAACCCCGCCCATGCAGCGAGTCGCGGTGGTCACGGGGGGCGCGTCCGGAATCGGCCAGGCGGTCTGCCGGCGGCTGGCTCGCGACGGCAGCGCCGTCGCGGTGCTCGATCTCAACGCCGCGGGTGCGGAGGCAACCGCCACTGCGATCGCGGCAGCCGGCGGTCGGGCAGCCGCGTGGGCAGTGGACGTCGCCGACGGCGTCGCCGTGCGCGCCGTGGCGGCGGCCGTGCGCACGGCGCTCGGCGCGCCGATGATCCTCGTCAACGTCGCCGGCGTCGGCGAGTTCGCGCTGCTCGACGACATGAGCGACGCGCAGTGGCAGCGCATGCTCGACGTTCACCTCGGCGGGACGTTCCACTGCGTGCGCGCCGTCTTTGCCGACATGGTCACGGCCGGTTGGGGCCGCATCGTCAACGTCAGCTCGGTCGCCGGCCTCGGCGGCGGCGGCCCCGGGCTGTCACACTACGCCGCCGCCAAGGGCGGCATCATCGCCTTCAGCAAGGCGCTCGCGCACGAGCTCGGACCGGCCGGCATCACCGTCAACGCCATCGCCCCCGGCCTGATCGATACGCCGATGGTCGCCGGCGCGATGGTCTCCCCGGAGATCCGCAAGCGCGCCATCGACGGCGCCCCCGTGCGCCGCATCGGCGTCCCCGACGACATCTCTGCCGCCGTGGCCTACCTCGTTTCGGATGAAGCGAGCTTCGTCACCGGACAGGTACTTAGCCCCAACGGGGGGCGGTACATGTAGTGGGCGGAAGACGGAGTCCGGTCAGAAGACAAAAGACAAAAGGCAAAAGACAAAGGGGCGCTGGGGAGAGCCCCGACACCTCTCAATCCTTCTGCCTTTTGTCTTTTGTCTTTTGTCTTTCCGCTCCCCGCACCAGCCCGACCAATTCAGCCATACCGACCGCCCGAAACATGTATCGTCTCCCCCGTGATGTATTCCGCGTCGTCGCTCGCCAGGAAGGCGGCCACACCCGCGACGTCCTCGGGCTTGCCGAGACGCGGGATGGGGAGGGTCGGCGCGACGCGTTCGACGAGCCGGTCGTAGTGCGGCAGTGACGTCACGCCCGGCGTCGCGATGATGCCGGGGGCGATGCAGTTGGCGGTGACGCCGAACTTGCCGAGCTCCATCGACAGCGAGCGGGTGAGGCCGATGACACCGGCCTTCGAGGCGGAGTAGTTCACCTGCCCCTTGTTGCCGAGGTGCGCGCGCGAGCTCATGTTGATCACGCGCCCCCAGCCCTTCGACACCATCAGCGGCGTCGCGTGCTTGCAGCACAGGAACGTGGCGCGGAGGTTGAGGTTCAGCACCGCGTCCCAATCCTCGACGCTCATGTCCTTGAGCAGCTTGTCGCGGGTGATGCCGGCGTTGTTCACCAGGATGTCCACGCCGCCGAACGCCTGCACGGCGCGCTCGATGAGCGACTGCACCGTCGCCTCCTCGGTGACGCTGCCGATCACCGCGACCGCCCGGCTGCCCAGCTTCTCGATCTGCGCGACCGTCGCCGCCGCGGTCGTCGCGTCCATGTCGTTGAGCGCCACCGCCGCGCCCTCGGCGGCGAAGCGCAGCGCGATGGCCTCGCCGAGCCCGCGTCCCGCGCCCGTGACCACCGCCACCCGTCCGTTCAATCGCATGTCGTCCTCCGTCGATGTCGGCGGACCGTATCGACGCGCGCCTGGCCGGGCAAGACCGCGCGCTGCCGTCAGTCGAGCGTGACGGCGTTGACGAACCGATGGGCGCGCATCACGAGCTCCTCGACCTGGGCGAAGTCGAGGCCGTCGCCTTCCGCCGCGAGGCTTTGCCGCAACGCCAACACCTCACGCAGCAAGGAGAGCGGAGCGCTGTCCAGCTCCGGCAGGGTCTCGTACGCGACCGCGATGCGGGCGTGCGTGCGCGGGCGCAGCCCGGACTCGTTGAGGCGCGCCTTGGCGGCGTTCAGGATCGCGTAGAAGGCGCGCCCGGCGGCGGCGTCCAGCGCGCCCTTGGCGAGCGCGGCCTCCGCACTGCGGACGGCGCGCTCGGCCTTGGCGAGGAGCTTGTCGGTTCCGGGCTGCATTGGACGACGCTATCAGCTGTCGGTCCGCCCCCTCCAGCCGAGCGGCGGAGGGCTGACGGCTAGAGCTCGACGACCCGCGCGGCGCGCCCCTGCCCCATCAGCAGGTCGCGGGTCGTCGGGTGGCAGGTGAAGAACAGCACCTGATGGCGCTGCGCGACGTCGCCGAGCACGATCGCCATGGCGGCGGCGCGCTCGGGGTCGAGATTGACGAGGGCGTCGTCCATGACCAGCGGCAACGCCGTCCCGCGCCGCGCCAGCTCGCCCGCCAGTCCGAGGCGCACGGCGAGGTAGAGGGCCTCGGCGGTGCCGCGGCTGAGCTCGGCGCCGGCCTGCTTGACCAGACCGCCGCGCTCGACGACCACCAATGCCGAGGCGTGCTCGTCCTGGGCGACACGCTCGTAGCGGTCGCCGGTCACGGTCGCGAACGCGCGCGACGCCTCGCGCAGCACCGCCGGCTGGCGGGTCTTCTCGAACTCCTGCTCCGCCTCCTCGACGAAGCCCGCGGCGGCGGCGAGCACGCGCCAGTCGCGCACGGTCTCCTCCAACTCGGCGGTGAGCGCCGCCCACTCGAGCTCGAGCGTCGGAACCTCGTCGGCGTTCTCGAGCGCCTCGCAGGCGGCGCGGACGCCGCGCAGGCCCGCCTCCGCCGTCTCGAGCTCGCGCTCGCGCTCGGCGAGCGCGGTGTCGGCGTCGCTCGCCAGCGCTTCCCACCGGCTGACGTCGCCGCTCGCCAGGGCCTCCACCGCGCCGTCCCAGTCGGCGCGTTCCGCGACCAGCGCGGCCCGCTCCTCGACGACCTGCCGGAGCTCGCGATGGCGGGCGGCCGCGGCGCGCCGCTCGAGCAACTCCTGTTCATCGCGCACGCCGTTGCGCACCAGCACGGCGGTGAGGGCCTGCTCGGCGTGATCGAGGCTCTCGCTGGCCATCGCCAGGCGGACGTTGCGCTCGCGCACCTCGCTCTGCAGCGCCAGCTGCCGCGCCCGCAGCGGCGCCTGATCCTGCAGGCGCGTGCGCAGGCCGACGATGCGCTCGACCAGCATCTCGCCACCGGGATCCTCGCTGCCGGCCAACGAGGTGCGGGCGATCACGGCGCGCGCCCGCGACTCCCAGGCCGCCACCATCGGTGCCAGCTGGCGCAGCTCGCGCTCGGCGGCGTCGCTGGCGAGCAGCGCGTCGTGCGCGGACTGCAGGCGCGTCACCCGGTCGAGGACGAGCTCGGGATCGGTCACGCCGGTGAAGCCGGCGCGCGTCACCCAGGCGGCCCACTCCGCCTCGGCGTCGTCGCGCGCCGTCTCGGCGACCACCCGCTCGGCGTCGCGCGCGGCGCGCGCCTCCTCGCCGCCGCGCAGCGACGGCTCGAGCGTCGCGAGCTGGGCGCTGGCGGCCGCGTGGGCAGCCCGCGCCGCGTCCTCGGCGTCGAGGGCGTGGGCGGCGGCATCGCACTCGGGCAGGGTCGGGGATCGCGGCAGGCCGAGCGCCTCGCCGTCGCGCGCGATCTGCTCGGCCAGCTCCGCGGCGGCGTGCCAGGCCTGATCGCGGCCGCGCCGCGCCGCCTCGAGCTCGCTGCGCAGGGCACGGCGCGCCCGTTCGCGTTCGGCGCGACGCGTCGTGGCGGCGTGCCGCTGGCGAGCGACGTAGAGCGCCCCGGCGCCCGCGGCGACGGCCGCGGCCGCGCCCAGCATGGCCGCCGGCACGCTGCCCATCGCGTTCCACAGCGTCAACGCCACCGCCGCGGCGGCGCTGAGGCCGAGCAGCGGCGCCAGCCAGACCGGCGGCGCGCCGTCCGGCTCGGCATCGAAGGCGCGGAGTACCTGCTCGCGGTCGAACACCGTCTGCGCCATCCCCTCGCCGCGGGCGCGCTTCTCGAGCATCGCGGCCACCGCGCCGCGCAACTCGCCGAGCGCGTGGCGGCGAGCGTCCACGACCTCGGCGGAGAGCGGCGGGCGCACCGGCAGCTGCGCCGTGGCGGCCTCGTACTGATCGCGCAGCGAGGCGGCGTAGCGCTCGGCCGCCTCGGCGCGCAGCTGCGCCTGACGGGCCCGCTCGTCGCCGCCCTTCAGGCGCGCCTGCCAGTCGCGGACCTGGTCGCGATCGATGCCGAGGCGGCCCCACTCGCGCAGCGACCCGTCGTCCCAGGTGCCGCCGAGCCGCTGGATGCGCGCCCGCAGGGTGGCCGCCGCTTCCTCGGCGCGCATCCGCGCCGCGGGCAGCGTGGCGAGCTGGAAGCGATGGAGCGTGAGATCGCCGCACAATGCGTCGATCTCGGGCGCCAGCGCCGCCGCGCCGTCGTCGCCGGGAAGGGTCGCGAGTTGCGCCTCGGCGCCGGCCTGTTCGGCGCGCAGGGCGTCGACGGCGCCGCGCGCCGCCTGCAGGCGCTCGCGCGCGCGCTGCAACTCCGCGTCGGCTTCCGGCGGCGGGGTCGGCAGATGCGCGAGCGCGGCGAGCTCGGTGCGCGCGGTCTGCAGGGCCTCCCAGAGCGGCCAGGCCTTGAGAAGCGCCGTCGCGCGCACGCGCTCGTCGCGCTCGATCGCGAGCCGATCGCGAAGCTCGGCGACCTGCGCGGCGGCGGCGGCAGCGGCGCGGCGCTGCTCGGGATAGTCGAGCGCGGCGCGGCGGGCGGCGGCCAGGCGCGGGCGCAGCGCGTTGAGCGCCGCGATGCAGTCGCCGATCTGCGCCGGCGCCGTGCCGTCCAGCCGACGCGTCGCCTGGCCGCGCAGGCGTGCCAACGCGCTGCGCGCCGAGCGGCCGGCGCCGGCGAGGCTGGCGGAGAAGAGCGCGTCGCTGATCGCCGCGTCGTCGAGACCGGCGAGCGACTGCAGATCCTCGAGCCTGATCGCGAAGACGGCGCGGAAGAGCTTCTCGTCGGCGCCGCCGAGCAGGCGCGCCAGGTCGGCGGCGCCGCCCGACAATCCGTCCGGGCGGCCGACGTGCGGTGCGGCCTGGGCGGCGAAGTCGCGCGCCACGATGTAGTAGCCGTCGGCGCCCTCGACCCACAGGCGGCCGCCGTAGGATCCACCGCCGAGCGGCGCGTAGGACGGCCCGGTGCCGTTGAGCTGGGCGCCGAACAGCATGCGGCGCAGGAACTCGAGCAGGGTCGTCTTGCCGGCCTCGTTGGCGCCGTGCACGACGGTCAGCCCGTCGGGCAGCCCGGCGACGGAGGCGTTCCGCAGCGCCCCGAAGCCGTCGATCTCCCAGCCGCGGATCTTCATCGACCGGCGTCGTCCTCGCCCGTGACGAGCGCGTCCACCGCCACCACGGCCGCCTCGTCGAGCAGCGGGTCGACGTCGCGCGGGTCGAGCGTGGCGGTCCACGTCCCGTGCAGCGGCTCGAAGCGCCGCTGGATGAAGCGCAAGGTGCGCTCCGCATCGGCGGACAGGAGGGCGCGCCGACGCGCCACCTCGCCGGCCAGATCGTCGGCGGCGGCCGCCAACGGTCCCGGCGGCGCCGCGCGCAGGGCCGCCCACCAGAGCCGCGGGTCGGCGCGCTCGGCGTCGCGGCGCAGCCCGGCCAGCAGCGCGGCACGCGTCTCGGGCAGGCGCACCGGCCGCGCCACGCCGGCGCGGCTGCCGACCAGGGCGCTCAGCAGCAGCACGTGCTCGGGATGCGCGGCGCGCAGGGCGGTCGCCGCGTCGTGCAGCTGCTGCTGGAGAGCCGCGCCGTCGTCGGCATCGTCGACGCGCACCACCGCGCTGCGCACGCGGTCGAGCGGCTCGAGCGTGACGCGCGCGACGAGGCCGTCCTCGACCTCGACCAGCGCCGCGCCGTGCGCGCCGTGATCGGTGAGCGCGCGCGCCTGCGGCGTGCCCGGCGTCACCAGCCATGGATCGCCGGCGTGTTGCACCGCGAAGTCGGCGCTGCCGCCGAGCGCCCAGTAGTCGATGGTCGCGCCGCGCAACACGTCGAGCGAGACACCGCCGCGGCCCACCGTACTGGGCAGCAGCGCGATGTGCGGCCCCGGCGCGTCGCCGCGCACGAGGCGACGCGCCGCGATGTCGGCACCTTCCTCGGGGTCCACACCGGCGCCGTGCACCACGGCGAGGTGCTGGCCGTCGCGGCGCAGCGGCACGGTGGCGGCGGTGCCGGGCGCAAAGACCACGACGCCGTCCGGCCACTCGCCGGCCGCGGCGAGCCCGTCCTGCGGGTCGCGTCCGCCGACCGCGATGAAGACGGCGATGCCGTGCTCGACCAGTCGCGCCACGCCACCGCGCAGCCGCACCTGGGCGCGCGCGCCGCGTTCGAGACCGTCGCACAGGCCACCGCTGAGCAGCACCGCGGCGACGCGCCGCGCGATCGCCGCTTCGACCAGCGCATCCCACGCCTGGAGCGAGGCATCGCGCAACGCCGCCGCAATCGGCGGCGGCGTGCGGCCGATCCCGGCAAACGGCGCGTCGAGCCGGAGATCAGCGGCGTGCAGAAACGCGTAGCGAGGCACCATGCAAGGCACAATTGAAACCACAGAGCTGGGCCTCTTTCGAGCGCTTTCGCATTGACAAGCGCATTCGGTACGCGGGCGCTGGGCGCATCGCTGGGCAGGTGATGGGTCGGCAGGTGATCGGCGGATGGCGCGTGGCGTCTGGCTTATGGGACGAAACATGGGGCGCGATGCAAGTGCAGGCGATGAGCGCCCGGAGCGGACGGGCGTCGGCGGAGCACCTCTCACCACGGCGCCTTCATCCCGACCTCTCTCCGCCGCGGGGAAGAGGGCTTGCTCGGCGGCCGTGCGGGTCGCTACACAAGCGCGCCGATGAGCCCCTCCCCTCGATCGACCACGCGCCGCGCCTGGGTGACCGGCGGTTCCGTCGGCATCGGCGCGGCGTTCGCCCGCCGGCTGGCACGCGACGGCTACGACCTCTCGCTGGTCGCGCGCAACCGGCGCCAGCTCGAGCAGCTCGCCGGCGAGTTGCGTGACGCGCACGGCGTGCGCGTCGACGCGGTGCCGGCCGACCTCACCGATGCGGCGGCCCTGCGCGAGGTCGAGACCGCGCTCGGGCGCGACAGCCGTCTCGAGCTGCTGGTCAACAACGCCGGCTTCGGCACGAACGGCGCGTTCGCCTCGCTCGACGTGGACCGTGAAGAGGAGGAGATCCGGCTCAACGTCGTGGCGCTGACACGCCTGACGCGCGCCGCCCTGCCCGGCCTCGTCCGTCGCGGCCACGGCGGCATCATCAACGTCTCGTCGATGGCCGGCCTGCAGCCCGCGCCGTTCAACGCCACCTACGGCGCCACCAAGGCGTTCGTCAACAGCTTCACCGAGGCCTTGTACGAGGAGCTGCGCGGCACCGGCGTGCACGTCCTGGCGCTCTGCCCCGGCTTCACGCGCACCGAGTTCCAGGAGCGCGCCGGCATCGACGCCAGCGGCATCCCGTCGCTGGCGTGGATGAGCGCCGAAGCCGTCGTCGACGCCGCCATGGCCGGCTACACGCGCGGCAAGGCGGTGTGCGTCCCCGGCTTCGGCAACTGGGCAATGACTGGCATCACCGCCGCCATGCCGCGCGCGCTCGTGCGCCGTCTGCTCGGCGTCGCCAGCGCGCGCGTGCTCCGCCAGGGTTGAGTGAGGAGCGCGAGCGAATGGCACGCCTGGGGGTGATCGGGCTCGGCAACATCGGCGGTGCGATCGCGGCCAACCTGGTCGCCGACGGACATACCGTCACGGTCCACGATACCGACGCCGCGCGGTGTGCCGCGGCGAGCGCCGCCGGGGCGCGGGTCGGCGCCGACACGGCCGCCGTGGCGCGCGCCAGCGAGATCACCTTCACGTCGCTGCCGACGCCGCGCATCTTCGAGGCGGTGGCGGCGGAGTGGCTGGCCGCCGCCGCACCGGATGCCGTGCTGGTCGATCTGTCGACCAACGCGCCGGCGCTGATGCGCAGCGTCGGCGAACGGTTGGCCGCCGCCGGCCGCCATCTGGTCGAGGCGCCGCTGACCGGCGGCGCGCCGGGCGCGCAGGCGCGCATGTTGGTGTTCATGGTCGGCGGCGACGCCGCCGCCGTGGCGCGCGTGCGCCCGCTGCTCGAACGCCTCGGACGCGCCACCTTCCACGTCGGCGCGCTCGGCCTCGGCAACGTCGCCAAGCTGATCAACAGCCTGATGGCGTTCTCCGCCACGTGGATCTCGCTCGAGGGGCTGGCGGTCGCCGCCAAGGCCGGCATCGACGTGCGCACGATGATCGACGTCATCCGCACCGGCGGCGCCGGCAACATCTTCACCGACCGCATGGTCGAAGGCATCAACGAGCGCGGGCGCCCGACGCAGTTCTCGCTCGCCCTCGCCGCCAAGGACGCCGGCCTGCTGCTCGACGTCGCGCGCGAGCACGGTGTTCCGACGCCCGCCGCCGCGCAGGTCGCGCAGGCGTTCGTCGCCGCGGTCGGCGCCGGCCTCGGCGAGCGCGACTTCACCGACATCGTCGAGCTGATCGAGCGGATGGCGGGCGTCAATTGCGCATCGCGCCGGCAAAGTGACCGCGCATGCTCACACGGAAGCTGACGGAAGGGTCTTTCTCCCGCTAAGGGAATTCCCTAGCCCAATGGGGGAAAATCCCAACTAGACCGCAGTGTTGAATCTAGTAGGGTGCTCTCGACACATCCGGCGCCCCTCACGGGGCGTACCCCCCGGAGCGAAAGGCCGCCCTCTGCTGCCCCAGAGGGCGGTCCCCCCGGGAGACCCGCTCGGCAGCAAAATTTGCGGCGCGAATTCGCTCTAGAAGAGAAAGTGCGTCCTTGCTACGAACTGCGACGATTGCGGGTCCTGGTACGCCGCAGGTGACGGGGGATCGTTCAGCGAACGCTGGCGCGGCCGAGGGGGGCTCGTCGCGGCGACGTGCGGGAGGCAGATCGATGGTCGGTTGGGGTGGTCGATTCCTGGTGGGCGTGGCGGCGGTGATGCTCGCGGGCTCGGCCGCGGCGTTGAGCAATCCAAACTCCTTCTGTATCGGCGATCCGTGCGTGATCAGCGCCAACAAGGACGCGGATCCGGGCGTGGTGCTCGACTTCGGGACGCGAACCGTGGTGTTGTCCGCCCAGCTCAACATGTTGCCGGGCCCGGGCGGCACCCCCAGCTCCCTGACCATCCGCTGCGGCACGTTTCGGATCGCCGGCAGCGGCGACATCAAGGGCAGCGCGTCGGGCGCGGCCGCCGGCGCCGTGACGATCGAGGCCGTCAACAACATCGAGTTCAACGGCACGACGTCGCTCGGCGACGTCCGCCTCACCGGTCAGGACGGCGGCAGCCTGACCCTGACGACGACCGTCGGATCGATCATCGGCAACGGTCGCATCAACCTCGGCGCCGACGGCGTCCTCGCGTCGGGCGGCTCGCTGACCGCGACATCCGCGGCCGACATCCTGCTCAACGGAACGCTCTCGCTGCCGGGCGGCACGCAGGGCGCGGGCGGAACCATCGACATGCAGGCGCCCGGCCGCGTCACGCTGGGCGGGCTCGTCGACCTCACTGGCGGCCAGGGTGGCGGCGGCTATCTCGACCTCACCGCCGCCGGCGCGCTGACGATCAGCAATCTCGACCTCTCCGGCAGCAGCGAATTCGGCGACGCCGGCCTCGCCACCTTCGACGGCGGCTCGGTGACCATCGGCAGCATGAAGGGCCTCGGCGCCGCCGATGGCGAAAACTGCGGTGACGGCGCCGATATCGACATCTTCTCGGCCGGCGACGTGCTGCTCAACGGTACCGTGGATATCCGCGGCCGCGGCCTCGACTGCTCGGGCGGGTCCCTCGGAATCGATGGCACACGCATCTTCATCAACGGCTCGCTGCTGATGAGCGGCGACGGCACCGACAGCGACGGCGGCGATCTCGACGTCTCGGCGACGACGCTCGTCCAGGTCGCCAGCACCGCCATCATCGATCTCGAGGGCGGCACCGGCGGCGGCGGCGATCTGTCCCTTCAGTCCGACGGCGACGTCACCGTGGCGGGCCCCCTCGCGGCGAACGGCCGCTCCAGCACCTCCCCGGGTTCGACCTTCGTCGAGCTCAACGCGAAGGGGACGCTCACCCTCTCGGGAAGCATCGACGCCAGCGGCGGCGCCGCCGTCATCGGCGGCGGCGGCGATGTCGCCCTCATCGGGTGCAAGGTCAACACCACCGCCACCGCGAGGGTCAAATCCCTCGGCGACAACGGGGACATCCGCGTCGAGGCGCACGACAAGCTGACCCTCCTCGGCATCTTCCAGGCCGGCACGGGTGGGATCAGCGTGCAGTACGGTCCACGCGCGGTGCCGCCGACGGTCAACGCGAGCTTCTCGCCGGCGACCGTCGCCGTCCTCAACCCGTTGCTGGTCCCCTGTCGGCTCTGCGACACCAACGCCGAGTGCAACGACGGCAACTCGTGCACCGACGATGCCTGCCCCGCCGACGGCTCCGCCTGTCAGCACACGGTGCGCACCGGCAGCTGCAGCGACGACAACGCCTGCACGGTCGGCGACACCTGCTCGGCTGGCGTCTGCATCCCCGGCCCGGCGCCGAACTGTGCCGACACGAACACCTGCACGATCGATTCGTGTCTCCCCAGCACCGGCTGCATCCACTTCCCGATCACCGGCAGCTGCGACGACGGCAATTCGTGCACCACCAACGATCACTGCGTGATCGGCGTCTGCCAGGGGACGGCGCCAAACTGCGACGACCACAACCCGTGCACCGACGACACCTGCAACGGCAGCGGCGGGTGCATCCACACGCCCAACACCAGCCCGTGCACCGACAACAATCCCTGCACCACCGGCGACGCCTGCGCCAACGGCGCCTGCGGCGGAACGCCGGTGACCTGCAACGACCACGACCCCTGCACCACCGACTCGTGCGCACAATCGGCCGGCTGCCAGTTCGTCGCGATCCCCGGCTGCTTCGACACCGATCACGACGGCAAGCTGGACACCGAGGACGAGTGCACGACGATCGCCTGGACGTCGCCGCCGACCACGCCGCCCGATCAGTTCCCGAAGGCCTTCGGCCTGATCGCCACCAAGCTGGCCTCTCCCGACGGCGCGCAGGGCCTGCTGGTGAAGGGCGCGTTCAACGTCGCCCCCTCAGCGCTGCCGGTGAATCCGGCCGTCAACGGCATCCACCTCTATGCGGCCGACGCCACGGGTCCGGTGTTCGACGTCAGCCTGCCCGGCGGCCCCGGGTGTGACTCTCGCGATGGCTGGACGACCGGCGGCCCGCCGTCGCGTACGATCTGGAAGTATCGCAACCGTTCCGGCGCGCTGCCGCCGGCATGTACGCCCGGCTCCGCCCAGGGACTGTCGTCGGTGCAGATCAAGGACTCGCGCGCGTCGGCTAAGCAGGCGCTCCAGTTCAAAGCCAAGGCGAAATCGGCGACGCTGCTGCGCGATCCGGATCTGCCGCTGACCCGCGTGCAGGTGTCGTTCGCGCTCGGCGCGCAGCCGTCGCCCGGCGTGGCGAGCCCGCAGGCACGGGCCGGACAGTGCGCCGAGGCGGTGTTCACCGGCAACCCGATTCCCATCTCGCCGAAGCCGTCGTGCAAGACGAAGCTCAAGAACGGCACGCTCGACGGCGCGACCTGCAAAGGTCGGTGAGTCTACCGGCTTTCGACGGAGCTCACCTCAAGTGACCGCCAAGAGCGCCAAGGACGCCACGTCGATCGACCTGGCCGCCCTTGGCGCTTTTGGCGGCAAACAGTGGTGCGGGATCGCTGAGCCGCTCAGCCCAGCGAGATGTTGTGCGTGCGCGCGAACGAGAGAATCAGCGAGCGCGCCAGCCGGCTGGGATGGAAGCGCTCCTTCTCCCAGCGGCTGACGGTCCCCACCGTCACCCCGAGCGCATGCGCCAGGTCTTCCTGGGTCATCCCCAACTGGCTGCGCAGGTAGCGGATGACGCGTCCGTGGGACATATCCACCGCCTCGTGCCCGTTCCCCGGCATCGGTGCGAACCCCTCGTTTCTTGCTGCGTTCTTCATGTGCTGCCCCTCATGCGGTCAGTAGTCGGCAATTGTTGAGGCAAGATGCATGCCGAGTGCGGCGGCGCCGACAGGGATTCTGCGCTGCAACATTCCCGGCTGTCTGATCGCCCGAGCCCTCTTCGGGTCCGTCGACAAACCTGCGAAACCCCGCAAGTCGTCATCTTTTCGACTGCGCCGGACGCACCCCTTGAGGCCCGGGCCATTGGCGGCTAAAGCCGCACGCCGTGCGTACCTGGCGGCCGATTCGTGCTCGATGCCTCGTCGCGACGGCCGCGCTCGGCGTCGCCGGATGCACGGCGCAGGTCTACGAGGGCGAACATCGAGCGACTGGCGATCTGGCCGTCATCAACGTGGGCTCGACGGTGGTGCGCCAGATCGACGGCCAGCATCGCCGCGGCGGCGCGTTCGACGTCGCGGCGTTCGAGGTCGAGCCAGGACCACATCACGTGGTCCTCGTCTTCGAGTTACCGGCCCGCGCACTCGGACTGAAGTCGCTGCCGGCCCAGCCGGGCGTTGGCGTCTGTGAGCTGACGTTCGAAGCGCGACCGGGCCGCCAGTACGACCTCGTCGCGCGGCCGCTCGGTGACTTCAACAGCCCGCGCTGGCGCGGCGACTGGGAAGCCTGGGTGCGCGATCCGGCGATTGCGTCGGACGACGACGTCATCGCCCGCTGCGAAGGCACCGAGCCGACGGAGACGCCGACACCGTTGGTCGCCGGCGGTGCCGCCGCCGCGGCGCCCGCGGCCGGAGTCGCCGCGGGAGTCGCCGTGCCAGCAGTCGCGGTCGCGGTGCCCGCACCGACGCCGCTGCCGCTGCCCGTCGCGCCCGCGTTGCGGGTCGTCCGCCCGTGCGCGCGGCCGTCACCGGTCGCGCTCTGCCTCGAATCGATCGACGGTCCGGCCGACGCCGCCCATCCCCTGCTCCTGCAGATTCCACCGGCCGGAGGTCCGCGGTGAGGCGCGGCGCCACGATCGTCGCTCTCGCGCTGCTCACCGCGTGCAGCGCGCGGCTCACCGGCGAGGGCGGAGCCGCGCCCGCCGTCACGCACGGAACGGCGGTCGGCGAGGTGTCCGACACCAGCGCGGTGCTGTGGGCGCGCTGCAACGGTTCCGGCACGCTGCACGTCCGCCTCGGCGAGGGGGAACGAGACGCGGCGGTGGCGGTCGACGCCGGGCGCGACTTCACCGGCCGCATCCTGCTCGACCACCTGATGCCCGACACCGTGTATCCGTATCACGCGTGGTGCAGCGCCGCGGGCGTGAACGACGACGGCGACGCCGGCGCGGTCAGCGGCCGCTTCGCCACGGCGCCGCCGCCCGACCTCAGCCGCCCGCTGCGCATCGTCTGGAGCGGCGACCTCGGCGGCCAGAATGTCTGCCGCGACGCGGCCCGTGGCTATCCGATCTTCTCCGTGATCACCGCCCGCAACCCCGACCTCTTCATCGCGCTGGGCGATATGATCTACGGCGACGACGTCTGCACCGCGACCGGACACTACGGCGGCAACGCCCAGATCCCCGGCCCACCGGCGGCGCGCGATCGGGCCGGGTACTGGGCGCACTGGCGCTACAATCGCGCCGATCCGGGCCAGCAGGCGATGCTTGCGACGGTCCCGATGGCGGCGGTGTGGGACGACCATGAGATCAGGAACGACGCGGGCCCCGCCGACGACTCGCCGTCCGGCGAGCCGACCGTGCATCTGCTCCCGCCGGCGCTCGACGCCTTTCTCGACTACCAACCGATGGTGCCGCCGGCCGACGAGCCCAGGCGCCTCTACCGCAGCCAGCGCTGGGGGAAGTACCTAGAGATCTTCCTGTTGGACACGCGCCAGTATCGCGACGCCAACACGGCGCTGGACGAGGCGGGCGCGGGGAAGACCATGCTCGGCCCGGTGCAGCGCCGCTGGCTCGAGGAGGCGGTCGCCGCCTCGACCGCGACGTGGAAGGTCATCGTCGCCAGCGTCCCGCTGTCGATCCCGACCGGCGAAGCGGTGCGCGACGGGTTCGCGTCCGGAGACTCGCCGACGGGCTTCGAGCACGAGGCCGCCGAGCTCTTCAGCGTGTTGCACGAACGAGGCGTCCGCAATTCGCTGTGGCTGACGACGGACGTGCACTTCGCGACCGGATTTCTCTACCGCCCGTTCGGCGACGACGCGACGTGGGAGACGCGCGAGCTGATCACCGGGCCCCTCAACGCCGGCGTGTTCCCGACGCGCGCGCTCGACGACACCTTCCGTCCGCAGCGACTCTTCTTCTACGGCCCGCCGACGGCCGACAGCATCCGTTCCTTCTCGGAAGCGGTGGGCTGGTTCAACTTCGGCATGATCGAGGTCCTCCCCGGCGGGCGTCTCGCGATCAGCATCGTCAACGGCGAGGGACAGACGGTCTACCGCACCAGTTTGAAGCCCGCTCGCTGAGCGGCGCCGCCGCTCGGTCGCCGCCCGGCGGCGGCGAGTCGACGCCTCGCGATTCGTGTTGTGAGAGGGCGGCCCGGTGCCGTATAGGGGACGGGAGTGGAGGGGCGGATGCCGGTGGCGGAAGCACGGAAGACTTTCGTACTCGACACGAACGTCATTTTGCACGACAGCTCGTGTCTCACCCAGTTCAAGCGGCACGGCATCGTCATCCCGATCACGGTCCTCGAGGAGCTGGACCAGTTCAAGAAGGGCAACCAGTCGATCAACTACCACGCGCGCGAGTTTCTGCGCTCGCTCGACGGGCTGGCTGGTGACGCGATCTTCGAACGGGGCGTGCCGATCGGCACCGGGCACGGCACGGTGCGCATCCAACTGGAGCGCGAGCTGCATCCCGATCTCGCCTTCAGCTTCACGCGCAGCAAGCCGGACGACCTGATCCTGAACTGCGCCTACACGCTGGCGCAGGAGAAGAAGCGCGCGCGCGTCGTCCTCGTCTCGAAGGACGTCAACCTGCGCCTGAAGGCCAAGGCCGTCGGCCTGATGAGCGACGACTACCTCACCGACCACGTCAAGGACGTGTCGACCCTCTACACCGGCAAGCGCGAGGTGACCGACCTCGACGTCTCGGTGATCGACAACCTCTACGCTGGGATGGCGGTGACGCCGGAGCATCTCGTGCTCAACACGCCGCTCATCGCCAACGAGAGCCTGATCCTGCGCAACCACCAGAAATCCGCCCTGGCGCGCTTCGATCCACGATGGGCTCGTGCGCCGCGTCAACAAGGCGCCCGTCTACGGCATCTCGCCGCGCAACGCCGAGCAGACCTTTGCCCTCAGCGTGCTGTGCGATCCGGAGATCCCGCTCGTCAGCCTGACGGGCACGGCCGGGACCGGCAAGACGCTCCTCGCCCTGGCCGCCGCTCTCGAGCAGCGCCGCCTGTATCGGCAGATCTTCCTGGCACGGCCGATCGTCCCGCTCAGCAACAAGGACATCGGCTACCTGCCGGGCGAGGTGAAGGCGAAGCTCGACCCGTACATGCAGCCGATCTACGACAACCTCGCGGTCATCATGAGCCACAACGGCAACGGCGATGGAAAGCCCGCCAACCAGCAGATCCAGCAGATGCTCGACGAGGACAAGCTCACCGTCTCGGCCCTGCCCTACATCCGCGGCCGCAGCCTGAACCGCATCTTCTTCATCGTCGACGAGGCGCAGAACCTCACGCCGCACGAGGTGAAGACGATCATCACCCGCGCCGGCGAGGGCACCAAGATCGTCTTCACCGGCGACGTCTTCCAGATCGACCACCCCTACCTCGACGCGCAGTCGAACGGCCTCAGCTACCTGATCGAGAAGATGCAGGGCCAACGGCTCTACGCCCACGTGAATCTCGAGAAGGGCGAACGGTCGAAGCTGGCCCACCTCGCCAGCGAGCTGCTCTAAAAGCCTTTCGAGCCGACGGCCAGTCACCGCTTGGAGGGCGCCGCTCCCGCGGCGCCTGGCAGCGCGTAGCGGGTCGTCACGCGGCGGAGGTGCAGCGAACCGCCGCGGACAGGCCGCGCGGGAGCGCGGCCCTCCATTCGGAGATTGGCCGTACCGCTCAGCTGGTGACCCGCTCGTCCGCGGCCAGCGGGAAACCGCGCAGGTAGCGAACGTATTCCTCCGGCAATCCCTGTTCCCTCGCCCCGTCGAGCAGGAGGCCCATGTAGCGCGGCGACGGCAGACGCCCGGCGACCGTGCGTGCGGAGCGGTAGGTGAACGCGGCCACCCGCTCGCCGTCCGCGAGTGCCAATTCGACGGGCTGTCGCCAATACAGCTCCACGTGCACGCCTTCGCTGCGGTCGAGGCGCTCGCAACTGTCGGGCGTCAGCAGGTACGCGACACCGCAGACCCGCGCGCCGTCCTCCGGCTCGACGTTGGCGACGCCGCGCTCGCCCGGACCGACCGGGATGTTGAACCGGAGCCGGTGATCCGCCAGCCAGGCGACCCGCGTGGCCAGCGGCTGCATGCCGCGACGCTCGCAGAAAATCGCCCGACACATGTTGCTGCCGTAGGCAAAATACCACAGCGCGTCGCCCGCGGCCGTCACGCTCGCCCTTTACGACGACGCCCCGTCGGACGTCTACTGCCATAAGATGGCGGGCTCGTGGGTTCTTCCGGCGAAGGATTGACAGAGCGGCGAAGCGCGGTGAGGCTGACTCATGAAGGGAGGGAGCATGAGGCGATTCGCGTTCCACTTCACCGTCGCGCTCGTATCGGTGATCGCGCTCGGCGCCGCCGTGCAAGCCGATCCGATGTGCAAACTGCAGGCGAAGGACGACTACCGCGCGTGCAAGGATGACTGCAAGGACAACTACCGCGCGGCGAAGTTGACCTGTCGCAACATCGATCCGTCGTGCGGCACCGCGTGTCTCGCCGCGCGCGAGGTGTGCCGCGATGGGTACAACGACATTCTTGCCAGCGGACAACTGCCGGGCGGGGGCCAACTCGACAACTGCCCGACCGGCACCGACGGCTGTCGCGCCCAGCTGGACACCGACAAGGCCGCGTGCGGCGCGCCCTGCAACGGCTCGTCGACCTGCGATACCTGCGTCGACGCGGCGCAGGTCACGAGCTTCGTCTGCCGCGATACCTGCCGCGAGAGTTGGCGCGCCAACGCGATCGTGGGAGCCCTCGAGGCCTCCTGCAAGAGCACCTTCCAGGCCTGCATCGGCGCCTGCGGACCGGCGCAGTGAGTGAACGCGGAACGGGCGGTCGTCGCGCGCCCGTTCCGCTCAGCCTCGCATCAACGTCTGGGCGCGCTCGAAGAGGCCGAGCGTGATCGCGTGCAGGAGGTCGCCGGTCGCTGTCGGCGCCTTGCCCGCGCAGGCGCGCGCGTGCGTGCCCTCGAGGACGATGCCGAGCTTGAAGCAGGCCATCACGGCGTACCAGCGGATCGCCGACAGGTCGCGCGCCGTTCCTTCGGCATAGCGGGCCACGACCTCGTCGGTGCTCGGCAGCGCCCCGCCCTCGGCGAGCGCCGCGGCCGGGCTGGCGAAGCCCTCGCTCGGCCACGTGGCGATCAGCCAGCCCAGGTCGAGCAGCGGATCGCCGATCGTGCACATCTCCCAGTCGACGATCGCCACCAGGCGCGGGCCGTCGTTCGCGAACATGACGTTCGCGAAGTGGTAGTCGCCGTGCATGATCCCCGGCGTCCAGCGGCTCGGTCGCTCGCCGTCCAGCCACGCGGCCACCGCCGCGAGGCCGGGAATCTCCGGTCCCGGGTAGCCGGCGTGGCGCGCATACGAATCGAGCTCCTTCATCCAGCGCCCGACCTGGCGCTCGAGGAATCCCTCCGGCTTGCCGAAGTCGGCGAGCCCGACCGCCAGGTGATCGACGCGGCCGAGGCTCGCGAGCGCATCGGCGGCTTCGAACCCCATCGCGCGGCGGATCGCGGGATCGCCGCCGTGCAGCGCCGGGAGGCCCGTCGATGGATTGAACCCCTCCACCGGGGCCATCAGGTAGAACACCGCACCGCCCATCACCGTCTCGTCGGTACAGCCGGCGATGAAGCGCGGGTGCGGCACGTCGCTGCCGGCCAGCGCGGTCAGCACGCGCTGCTCGCGTCGCATCACGTCGTTGCTGGCCGGTCGCAGATGCTGCGGCCCGCGGCGCAGGACGTAGTCGCGCCCGCCGCGCGCAAAGCGCACGAGCACGTTCTGCGTCCCGCCGGCGAGCGCGCGGACCTCTTCGATCGGGCCGTTCGGCAGCCCCTGCTCGTCCATCCACCGCGCCAGGACGTCGAAGTCCACCAGCGTGCGCTCGATGCCGTGATTCACGTCGCTCTGCATGCGATGCCACTCCCCCGCGATCCGTCGCCTTGTACCGCACGCCCGGCCCGATTTCGAAATGCGGAACGCCGCGAAGAGCGAATTGCGTGGGCCGGGTCGGACGCATATGACGCGGGCGTGAGTTGGCGCCCATCCTGGGAGCGTGCCGCGCTGGGCATCGCGCTGTTCGTGGTGATCGTCCCGCGCGTTCTCCTGTGGGGCCACGTTCCCGCCGTGGTGGATGGGGACGAGATGGGGTTCTTTGCGACCGGCATCAGCCAATTCGCCCACCCCGGGCCCCTGTGGTCGTTCGGGCCGAACTCGCTGCCCGCCGCGCACTTCTGGCTCATGGGCCTGGCCGATGCGGCACTGGGACGCGACATCTGGTCGGCCCGTCTGGTGACCGCGCTGTTCGGTGCCGTGCAGGCCCTCGCCATCGTCGGCGCAAGCTTCCGGTTGGCGGGCGGCAGCGGTGCGCTCACGGCGGCCGCCGTACTCTGTCTGCCGCTCGAGCTGCACTTCGAGCGACTGAACATGTGCAACGTCTGGACGACGGCGACGTGGTCGTGCGCGTTCGCCCTCACCGTCCTGGCACCGTGGCAGATCTGGTCGAGCTGCCTGGCCGGCGCGGTGCTCGCCGCCGGCTGGTACGGCTATCAGTCGTCACGCCTGCTGCCGTTCATCATCGCGCTGCCGCTGCTGATGCTCTTCGTCCAGGCCTCCTGGCATCGACGCCTGGTGATCGGCCTCGGTGTGCTGAGCTTCCTGCTGACGTTGGCGCCACTCCTCTACGGCTTCTGGCTCACGCCGCAGGTGTTCGCCGGCCGGGCCACGCAGACGTCGTGGACGACAGCGGGATTCGATCCCGTGATCGCCACGGCCCATCTCCAAGCCACCCTCTCCGCCATCGGCGGGTCTGCCTTCGATCTGACGCCCTTCTTCCCGTACCAGATGCCGATGTTCTCGATGGCGGTGACGCTGCTGGCCGTGGTGGGGCTCGCGATGGGTCGCCCGTGGCCGCTCGCGTTGTGTCTCGCGGGCTGGATCGGCGGGGTGCTGCTCGGAAACTTCGCGCGCAACATCCTGGTCTACTCGTGTGTGCTGATCTGCGCGGTGCCGGCGCTCGCCGCCGCCGCCGCGCTCGCCGCTCGCTTGATCGGCGTCGTGGCCCCGCTTCTGGCGATGGTGGCCGTCTTCCCGATGACCGCGCGCTACTTCCGCGACGGGCGCGAGGTGCCGCCGTCGATGGGGTTCGCCATGGCCCACTATCACGCCGTGCAGTCAGTACCCCTGGACGCGCCGATGCTGGTCGCCGACTCGTTCGGGTGCGCGCACGGATTCAACCAGCTGCACCGCCGGTGCTTCGACGTGCCCGACCTGGCCATCCCGCCGGCGCCCGGTACCTACGCCGTCGTCACCGAGTCGATGCTGTCTCTCGCCGATGCCATCCCGGGCGAACGCGAGCGCGTCGAACGCTTCGGTGTTCCGCTCGTCGTGGTCCGCCCCGTCGCGGAAGCCAACCCCTCTCCCTGACGCCGGCGGTCCCGCGGTGAGGGTCCACGTTGTGACCCTCGTCGGTAGGGACGACGACGGCCGATGGCGCGCCCAGCAGCGCCACCGTGCGTTCGGCATCACGGTCGATCGGGACGCGAGGCTCCGCTGGGATCTGCCGCTCGTTGTCGGTGCCGGGCCCGTAGAACTGCCCATAGCGCAGCACGACGCCGCCCTCGGAGAGAACGGAACGCGTCTCGGGGCAAGGGCTGCAGCTCGTCGAGCCGAAGACCGAACGCAGCCGGCGCACTGTTGGGGTTGCCCAATGGTATCAGGGTGAGAGCCGCATCAGACGTTCTCGGCTGGACCTCTCCATTGGGTGGGCTTGGGGACTTCCCCGTCCCGGCTGAGGCTGTCGCCCACCTCGGGCAACAGTATGGAGAGGTCCTGCTGCGGCTGCTCTCGCCTCGACATGGTCAAACCAACCGACGAGCCAGGGTCGAACCATGGCCGCTGAAACACGCTCCGCGCTATGGCGACGGCGACGACTGGATAGAGGCGTGCGGCTGAGCCGCAGACCGGCCATCTACGCCACTGCGCCCCGGAGGGACGGTTGGCAGAAGCGTAGGGCAGAGGCTTTCAACCGGGGTCAGTGCCGCCACATAAGTCCGCGCAGCGCCTCAAAGCTCTGCACCGCGCCCGACTCGAGCAGTGTGGCCGTGGCTTCGTCGGTCGCCGCGACCACGACGGCCAGCTCTTCCCAGCAACGCGCGACGATCTCCTGCGCATGCGGTGGCAGCGGAACGTCGGCCATCACGGCCTCGAGCGCGCCCCTCAGCGCTTCCGCTTCCTGCCGCATCTCGTCACGCCAGGCATCGCCGGTCATGAGCGTTCTTCCGGTTGTCTTCCCGACCTCGCCATCCCGTCCGCTCCCGCGCGGAGCGTACGCCGCCGCCGGCGATCGTTGACGACTGCGCCGCGGCGATAGGCGGCCCCCATTTCGCGGAGCCAGGCCGCTCGCGCCGACAGCACTACGACCACGCCGACGCAGAGTGCCTCGAGCGCGGTGCGCCGAATGGAGGGACCCACGGCATCGGGTGGGACATGGGACGAACTTCATCAGCGGGAGCCCTCCGAGATGGAGCGTGCGAAGCGCCCCATCTTAGGTGCCCAGGCGCCCCAGCCTACGCAGCGCCCACAGGAGGCCGATACCGAGACTCCCGATGAGGACCAAGCCGCTCGGGCTGGTGGGAGACGGCACCGCGGGGATCGGCGGCCGCGTTCGCGTCACCGTCGGCGTGCGGGTCGGCGTATTGGTGGGCGTAGTAGTCGGCGTGGTGGTCGGGGTGAACGTTGAGGTGAACGTCGGGCTCGCCGTCGGCGTGTTTGTTTGCGTCGCTGCCAGCGTGTTGGTGGAGGTGGCAGTCGGTGTGTGCGTCGGCGTCGCCGTCGCGGTGACCGTCGTGGTCGCCGTTGGCGTGTTCGTCGGCGTCGCGACGAGCGTGTTCGGCGGCGTGTCCGTCGGCGTGAACGTCGCGGTGAACGTCGCGGTGGCGGTTGCCGTGTCCGTCGGCGTCACGGTCGGGGTGAACGTCGGGCTCGCCGTCGGCGTGTCTGTGAGTGTCGCCGCCAGCGTGCTCGTGGGCGTAGAGGGCGAAGTACTCGTCGGCGTGGCGGTTTCGATCGGCGTGGTGGTCGCCGTGGCGGTTGCGGTGCCGGTGTCGGTGGGCGTGGCAGTGTTGCTTGCTGTGTTCGTGCTGCTCGGCGTGACCGTGCTGCTCGCCGTCGCCGTTTCGGTGGTGGTCGCGGTGTCGACGGGCGTGGCGGTACCGGTGGCGGTCGGCGTCTCGGTGGGAGCCGCCACTGCGCTGCACCCGCCGATTGTGTCGAATCCCGCCAGCGTTACTGGCCCGGCGGCGGTGGCCAATGCGCGACCCTGCAGGGCGACCGGTAGTATCAAGGTGCCGGCTCCCATGCTCACGCCCGCCTGTGCCACGACGTTCCCCGCGAACGTGCTGCCGTTGAGTGTGGCGGCGGAGGTCACCTGCCAGAAGACGTTGCACGGATCGGCGCCGTTCAGCAGCAGCATGTTCGACAGGACGTTGGCGGTGAGCCCGCTGCCGACCTGAAAGATGTAGGTGCCGGCGCCGGTGAGGGTGAACGTGCCGTTCGCCGCCAGATCAGCGGTCGAACTGAAGCAGTACACCCCGGGACCGACCGAGGCGCCGTCCAGTTGCATACCGAGGGCCGTGCACGGCCCCGCGCCGGCGAGCGTCGTGTACAGTGCGGTCACCGACGTCTGAGCGGCGATGGCGAGCCCGTCGGGATCCGCATGAGTCGTGAACGGAGGAACGATGGTCGCACCGGCGGGAAAGCCTGTGATCGACGTGCCGGGTGATACTCCGACATCGCCGTCGATGACACTGCCTGTGCCGTTGGCGTTGACCGCCGATCCTCCGACAATCGCGAACGTGGCGGCCGCGCCAAGACTCTGTGCACCTGCCGGAGCGACGCTCAGGAGCAGGGCCGCGAACCCCGACTGAGCCATCAGCCACACCGCTGTGGCGGTACTTCTGCGCGTCGTCCCCATTGTCGCCCCCTCCCGGAGGCCCTTTTCGATGGAGGATGACATACTCCTTGTATTAGTAAATCTTTTGGAAGCTGAATTTGTTGCTTATCGACTCGCTGCTCCGTTGGTTCGAGCATGTCGCAGCGCATAGCCTCCAACGCGCCGACTGCGCGCGCCGAACGAGACGTTGGTGCGGGTGCCATGTGCGCTAGCTCCGAGAGTGTCTCGACGTCTGCCCCTCTGCTGGATGGACTGGCGGACATACGAGCGCTTGAGGCGGACCGCTCAGGAGGCGGAGTTCCCTGCAAGGCGTCCGCTTGTGGCTAGACCGGATGGAGGCATCACGTACGTTGTTCAGCAGGTGATGAGAGTCGGAACAGGTCGATAGTGTGTCGCGCACGACCGGATTACGCTGCCAACAAGCGGGTAGTCGGCTCAATCGCCCGGAAGATCCGGATCGACCGGATTCCGGACGTCCCGGTAGATGTGCTCGAACAGATTCCCGCGATTCGTTCAGCCGGACCACTACTGTCGACCGCCACGGCCAGGCTGGTCCACACCACCAAGGTCACCCGGTTGACGGGGTCGTAGCCTGCGAACGCGTTGTAACCGGGCACCTCTCCGTTGTGAAAATTGATGCTGTTCGTTCCCACCGGTCGCTGCACGATGCCGTACTCATACCGCGCGCCACTGGGACGGCTCGGGTCGACCGGCCGCAGGCTCTCGCGCCAGGTGCGTTGATACGCGGCGTCGAATAGCTGGCCGCTGACGAGAGCTTCGATCCACGTGCCGAGCTCGCTCGCCGTGGAGATGACGGCTCCCGCGGCCCAGGCGATGGCCGGGTTCACCTCGGTGAAATCCATCGGCGCCAGCGTGCCGGCCCTTGCTGAGGCCTGAATCTCAGGCGGTACGGCGGGTTGAGAAACACGTACAGGAGGCTGAGGTAGACGTAGCCGCGGGCGCTTGGCGGCGGAAGCGTGGCCGACTCGGCTTCGGGGAAAAGCGTGTTGGTGAGCCCCAGCGAGATGAAGAACCGATCCCGGAAGATCTCCGCCATGGCTGGTGCTCGAGTTGCTCGGCGATGCGACCCAGCACGACGGTGTTGGTGTTGCAGTATTCGAAGACTCTCGGGTCGGGTGTCCGTGACTGAACGCGATTGCCAGTAGTTCTTCCGGCGACCACGCCCTCTTCGGCTCGCGCTCGATTGCGGGCCAGAAGGCAGGGGCTCCGACGAAGTCGTAGAGACCGCTGCGCATATCGAGCAGTTGGCTGATTGTTCGCGCCGTTGGGCACGTCGGGGCGGTATCGCGCCACCGGATCGTCGAGACCGAGTGCCCCCTCCTGAGCCAACTGCAGGATGGCGGCCGCAGTCATCGTCTTGGTGACCGAGCCGATCCGGGAAGTGGCTGTCGGCGCTGGGCGAGATCCTGCCGTCCAACTCGGTGGTGCCGTATGTCAGGGTGAGTCGCCCTGCGGCGTGCGCAGGAGCACGACGGCACCGGGAACGAGTAGCTCCCTGGCCGTCGCGTCGACGGTCGCTTGGAGAGCGGCCGGATCGATAGCTCTGAGAGCAGACTGATCGCCCGACGATCCCCCGCACCCCATCAGGAGCGCCGGCAACGCGCCTCGACAGTGGTAAATATCCGCGCGGCCGGCTCGCAAACGGACCCTGCGCGGATGATCGACCGCGCGGAGAGCGATTTACTCCGGAGCGACCGGAAGCGAGAAAGAGAAGGTGCAGCCCGCGCCGCCCGGGTTGGGCTCGCCGCAGAGCAGGCCCCCGTGCCCGTCGACAATTCGACGGCTGATCGCCAATCCCATGCCGAGACCGTTGGCCTTGGTTGTGAAGAACGCGTCGAAGACGTGCTCGCGAACCGAAGACGCGAGGCCGACGCCGGTGTCGCGCACTGAGACCACGACGTGTCCGTTGTTGGTCGCGGTCGACACCGAGAGCTCCTTCACCGGGCTCGTCTGCATGGCCTCTACTCCGTTCAGCAAGAGGTTGAGCACGACCTGTTCGATCTGAATGCCGTCGGCGCACACCGGTGGAAGGTCGTTGGCCGGCTGCACACGCAGCGAGATCCCGCGCAGCCGCGTCTCGGGCTCCATCAGCGACGCGGCGCGTCGCACGACGGCGTTCAGATCGACCACCTGGACGCCGCCATCACCCTTGCGAGCGAGGTCACGCAGGCGCCGGATGATCTCGCCGGCACGAATCGCCTGCGATGCGATCATCTGGAGGCCGCGCTGCAGATCGCGCGGGCGGGTATCGCCGCTCTCGACCCAGCGGGAACAGGCGGCGGCGCAGTTCGAGATGGCCCCGAGGGGTTGGTTGATCTCGTGCGCCAGCTCCGAGGCAATTTCACCCAGGGTGCCGAGGCGCAGCACGTGCGTCAGTTCCGCCTGGTGCGCGCGTGCAAGCTCCTCGGTGTGGCGGAGATCCGAGATGTCGTGGCTGAACACCGTAGCCCCGGTGACCTCGGTGCCCTCGCAGATCGGACTCATCGAGATCAGGAAGTGTTGTGTCACGTCACCGACATTGACCGTCTTCTCCGTGATCACTCGTTCGCCAGCGAAGACGCGGTCGTAGAGCTCGCGCCAGCCGCGCCGCTGCTCGTCGGAAAGCGTACCGGCGAACGACCCACCGGGCTCGCAGAAGACCTGTGCGAAGTGTTTCTTCACGGCAGAGTTCATCGTCACCACGTGACAATCGCGGTCGACTGACCAGACGGCGTCGTTGGTGCTCTCGACGAGAGCCGAGAGGGCGGCTTCCGAGCGCTGCAGCTCGGCTTCCATTTGCTTGCGCTCGGTGATGTCGGTCGAGATGCCGCAGAGAGCCCACGGGCGACCCTCGTCGTCGAAGAGCGGGAACTTGCTCGACAGCAGGGTGACCGTGCCGCGGGACGGGATGGGCAAGGTCTCCTCGAAATGCATCACAGTGCCGCGTTCGATCACCTGGCGATCGTGCGCGCGCAGCGCGTCGGCCACCTCCGTCGGGAAGATGTCGTAGTCCGTCTCGCCGAGTGCCGGCTCCTGACACTGCATCACGTGTTCCTTGTAGGCGTGCGGGACCACGATGTAGCGTCCTTCCAGGTCCTTCACGTAGATCGGCGACGGCGCGTGGTCGACGATGGCTCGCAGCAGCTTCTCGTTCTGTCGCAGCGCCTCGGTCACCTGCTCGCGTTCTTCGATTTCCCGTGCCAGCTGATCGTTGGCGGCCTGGAGGGAGGCGGTGCGGGCATGCACGCGGCTCTCCAGCTCGGTGTTGAGGCGCCGGATCTCTTCGACGGCGCGCTTGCGCTCGGTCACGTCGTGGCAGACGAGCACCGCGCCCCACGGCGTGCCATTCTCGCGCTGCAGCGGGCGCGCCGAAGCGCTCAGCCAGACACCGTCCTGGCGCTCGTTGCGGAGGAACATGTCCGGCTCGTCGGCTTCATCGCCGGCCAGGGCGCGCACGATCGGAAGCATCTCCGCCGGGTACGGCGTCACGCCGTCGGCGTAGTAGGCCCCGTACCGCGCCGACCACTCCGACGGCGGATCATCCGTGGGCCCGAGGCCGAGCATGCGTTCGGCGGCGGGATTGAAGATCTGCGGGCGGGCGTTCTCGTCGGCTACCACGACGGCGTCGGGCATGTTGTCGAGGGCGGCCCGCAGCCACGTGGCTCGGGTCTCCCAGGACTTTGCCTCGGCGGCATGCCGCCGCACGCGCTCGGTGAGGATCTCGCGCTCGCGCCGCACGATGATCCACGCCGAGCCGGTGAGCGCCGTGAATGCAGCCACCCACGCATAGCCGGCGCCGGCGGTCACCCCGACGACGATGATGAGGGGAAGGGCGTCGTGGATGAGCAGCCGCAAGAGCCCGCCGCGGTGCGAGCAAGCTCCTTCGATTTTACTCCCCGAGCCTACTTCGTGCATCGAGCCGCGAGTCTAGACCCATCGAGGGCAGGAGGCGAGGAGGAAGGAAGGGTCGCCGTCTTCGTCGCATCGGGATCAGGACCGGAATCGCGGTACCGCGTCCGTGTTCGACGGAGATCTCGCCGATCCTCGGGCTGAAAAAGCGCGTTCCGGACCTTCGTCTGTTCGGTGTTGGGTGGCCAAGATCGGGCGCGTGTTCGATCGTCGTCGCGCCCACCCAGCTCGAACAGCTGCGACAATATGACCGACAAGCACTACAACATAATGGGCTTCAAGCTACTGTCGTCGAGACACTTTCCTTCTGTACTCCGCGTCTCCGCGTTGACAGGCGGCCCTCCTGAAAGACAGTGTGCCATTCGCGGTGTTGTCGAAGGGGCAGCCGTTCGCTCTGCCGCCCGATTTGCCGCCGAGCCTCGGCGATGCGGTCGAGCGCGCCTGGCAAGCCTCGCAGGATGGCTGGCGGCGCTACTTCCCGGCAGACCGCAGGTGGTGGTCGACGACGTGCGCCGCCGACATTGGGAGCAGTGAGCGGGCGTCCCGGACTCGCAGGACGACTCAGCTCACGCACCCGCCCAGCGCGGCGTTCACTGCGGTGATGAGGTCGTTGATGGCCACCTCGCCGTTCCGGTCCGCATCGGCGTTGGCGCAGGTGTCGTACGCGGCGCTGCCGAGTGCGACGTTCACCGCCGCGATCAGCTCGCTGATCGCGACCGTGCCGTCGCCGTTGCAATCGCCGGCGCAGCCGAAGCTGATCGGGGTGTCGGTCGGCGTCGCGCCGGGCGGCACGGTGTCGGTGATCGTCGGCGTCGGCGCTGGGGGAGGCGACGCCTCCGCCTCGACGCGGACGACCTCGATATTGCTCGCGCTCGACCCGGCGGCCACGATCCGCCCGTCAGCCTGCAGCGCCAGCCCATACACCACGTCGCCCGGAGTGCCGAAGTCGAGCGTCTTCTTTCCGTCCTCGCCGAAGCTCGTGTCAGGCGACCCGTCCGCGTTCAGCCGCAGCAGCAGGCCGTCACCGCCCGACGAGCCGCCGACGACCAGCTTGCCATCCGTCTGCTGCGCGACGGCGAAGCCGCGCTGACCGCCCATGTTCGCGCCGAAGATCCCGTCGTTGTCGAAGGTCGGGTCGAGAACGCCGTCCGGACGGAGCCGCACGATCGCGACGTCGTTGTCCGCTTCGCCGGCGAGCACGATGAACCCGTTCGGCTGCACCAGCACATCCCACCCGTTCTCGGTGGAACCGGTGAAGTCGAACGCCCTCATCCCGTCCCCGTCGAAGGTCGGGTCCAGCGACCCGTCCGCGTTCAGCCGCGCCACCGCCATCCCGGCGTAGGTGGAGGTTCCGACGACGACGAGCTTCCCGCCCGGATACAGCGCGACGCCGTAGGCGATGTCATCCCCGCCGAAGTTGACGAAAGCGATCCCGTCACCATCGAAGCTCGAGTCCAGCGAACCGTCGGGATTCAGCCGCACCACCGCGAAGTCCGTGTTCGTGCTCACGAGCACGATCTTCCCGTCCGGCTGCACGAGCACGTCCTCCGCCCCGCCGGTACCGCCGAGGTTGAGCGTCTTGATCCCGTCCCCGTCGAAGCTCGCGTCGAGTGACCCGTCCACGTTCAGGCGCAACACCACTACGCGGTCGGTGGCGCTCGACTTGTACCCGGAGACGACGAGCTTCCCATCGGCCTGCTGCGCCACGGCGTACGCATAGTCGTCGCCGCCGAAGTTGACGCCGTCACTGAAGATCCCGTCACCGTCGAACCCGGGATCCAACGAGCCATCGGGATTCAGCCGCACCACCACAAGATCCGTGGTCGGGAAGCCGGCACCCGCGATCACGATCTTCCCGTCCGGCTGCACGAGCACATCGCCCGCAAAGTCTTCACCGCCGAAATCGAGCGTCTTCCTGCCGTCCCCGTCGAACCCGGGATCCAGATCACCCGGCGCCGCCACCGCCACACCTGCCAGCACCGCACCGGCACACCCCACAACGACCGCCAGCACAAAAGCCCGCCTGCGCACCAGCCCAGAGGCCCAACGACCCTGCCGCATCCGAACCTCCCAACGCAACGTAGGCCCGGGCCGAAGATGCCAATCACCCAGGGGGCGGGAGTATGAACCGCCACTCAATGCGAGGCAACTCCAACTCCGGCGCTCCTCGCGTCCTGCTTTCGGAAGTGGCAGGGTTGCGAGGCCTCCATCAGACTCGTCTACGATGGGCACCACCTTGGGCGTGTACGACTTCAGTCGCACGCGAGTGTCGCCGGTCTTCGAACGCCTCGCTTGAGATGTGGATTAAGCGCCCAAGCGCAGCCCAGAAGGACCCCGTGGATAGTCCGAATCGGTAGGCCGCCTTTCATCGTAACCATCCCGGCCCTGCGCTGCCCGCTGGCCACGAGCCGAAGCGCAAGGCACAGCCTCGGTCCGCCGCGAGCGTATCACACGGTGACGGCCTGCCGACTCACACGATAGGCAGCTTTCACCCCCAGCCCGGGGGTAACACCTGGTGCAAACGTGCAGCATCGGCCGAGATGGCCGGCAGCCCGCGCGGGGGTGGCGCCGCCACCAGGCGAATCCCTTTCGCCTGCGGCCAGATAATGAGGATCTCTGACCAGCGGTTCCACGATCTGCGACATGACGCAGCCACGCTGCTGCTCGCGCAAGGTGTTCAACCGCGCGCCATCATGGACCTCCTTGGCCACAGTCAGGTCGGCGTGACGCTTAACCTGTACGCGCACGTCCTACCCGAAGTCCGGCGCGACGCCGCCGACAAGATGGATGCGATCTTGTCCGGCGGAAAGTAGCGCGCGGCACGACGACGCTCGCGCGATCCGGCGTTGAAAGGCGGACTTCGCATCTGGTGGCTGTCACACTGGCTGTCAAACCCAGCAGTGCGCACGCTTCACCGCTTCCAAAGAACACAAAAGCCCCTGATTTCTCAGGGGCTTTCAGAGCGCGCCCAGCATGATTCGAACATGCGACCTTCTGATTCGTAGTCAGACGCTCTATCCAACTGAGCTATGGGCGCGTGGGGGTTTGCGGCAGGATTTCGGCGTGTACCATGCGACCTTTGGGGTCGCAAGGCAGGGCGCGCCGTGCCGCCGCGTCGTCGATCCTCGCAGGGCACGCCGTTTCCGCGCGGCCCGTTCGAACGACTGATGACAACAGTCGCGGAGCGGCGCCGCGGCAGCGGTAGGCTCAACCGAGGTGCGCGCGCAGGAAACGGACGGCGCGGGGAAACGCATCGGCGGCGGCGGCGGGACGGTACACGTCGGGCCGCCCATCGTGGAAGAAGGCGTGACCCGCGCCCGGGTACGAGTGGATCTCGAACGTCTTGCCGGCGCGCGTGAGGATCTCGCGCAGCTCGTCGACGTCCGCGTTCGGAATGAGCCCGTCGTCGGCTCCGAACAGGCCGAGATACGGACAGCGTAGGTCCGGCGCCATCTCCAGCGGGCTGACCGGCTTGCGCTCGTTGTGCACCGCGTAGCGCAGCATGCCGTACCAGCCGACGCACACCGCCAGGCCGACGACGCGACACGCCGCCATCAGCGAGTACTGGCCGCCGAGGCAGAACCCGGTGATGCCGATCGCCTCGGCGCGCACGTCCGGACGCGCCGCGAGCGCGTGCACCGCGCCCTGCAGGTCGGCGAGGACGCGCGGGTCGGGCAGCGCCGCGATCCAGGCGAACACCGCCGGCATGTCGGGAAGGTCCGGCGCGCCCTCGCGGCTGTAGAGATCGATGACGGCGGTGAAGAAGCCCTCCGCGGCGAAGCGCGCGGCGACGTCGAGGTAGTGGTCGGAGACGCCGCGCACGTCGGGAATGAGCACCAGGCCGGGGAATGGACCGTCGCCGTGCGGCCGGACCGCGGTGAGCTGGATGGTGTCGCCGTCGCGACTGAAAGGGATGGACTGCGTTGAGGGGGCCATGCGGCGGCGATAGCGCGAGGAACCGATGCCGGCAATCTCAGCGGTGACGGAAGGGTTGGATGTCGAGGCTGGTGGCGCGGTCGAGGAGGAGCTCGGCGACGAGGCGCGCGGTGATCGCAGCGAGCAGGACGCCCGACCGGTGGTGGCCGCAGGCGACGGTGACGTTGGCGTAGTCGCGCAGCGGGCCGATGATCGGGCGGTCGAGGCGGGACTGCGGACGCAGACCGGACCAGACGCGCGTCACCGGCGCCTCGGCGAGCGCCGGCAGCATCCGGACGGCGCGTCCCAGCAGCAGCGCGGCGCCGGCGGCCGTGACCATCTTCTCGGTCGTGCGCGGCGCGCTCGTGCTGCCGATCAGCACCTCGCCGTTGGGGTGCGGCACCAGACACGCATCGCCCCAGAACACCGGCACGCCGAGCGGCGTGCGCGGCTTCACGGCCAACATCTCGCCGCGGTCGCCACACACGGGGATCGGGGCGCGCAGCATGGCGCCGAGGGCGCCCGCCCACGCGCCCGCCGCGATCACCACGTGCCCCGGCGCGAGCCGTTCGTCGCCGAGGTCGATCTCGAGCGCTCGACCGCGCCGCGCGACGATGCCGCGCACCGGAGCGCCCAGACGAAAGACGACGCCACGCGCCACCGCCGCGGCGTGCAACGCCTCGACGAAGCGCGTCGCGTCGAGCGACGCATCGTCGCCGAACAGCGCGGCGCCGCGCACGGCCGGGTTGATCTCCGGGTAGCGCACCCGCGTCGCGTCGCCGTCGAGCGCCTCGACCGCGAACCCGCGCTCGCGCTGGCGCGCGACGAAGCGCTCCAGCTGCTCGGCCTCGCGGCTGGTGAACGCGAGGTCGAGGACGCCGCTCGACGCGTACGCCGACGTCGACGCCCGTCTCGTCGCGCAGCTCCGCGGCGAGCGGCCCTGCCAAGGCGGCGCTGGCGCGCTTGAGATCGGCCAACGCGCCGCGCCGCAGGCGACTGCTGGCGACGGCGAGCATCCCCGCGGCCGCGCTCGACGCCTCGCCGCCGGGTGGACCGCGATCGATCACGACGATGCGCCCGGCGCCGCGACGCGCCAGCTCGCGCGCGATCGCGCACCCGATCACGCCGGCGCCGATGATCGCGACGTCGGGAGCCTCCGCCATGCGCTCCCCTTAGCGAGCGCGCGCGGCGGGGCCAAACCGGCCGCCGGATCCGACGCGCTTACGGCTCGGTGACCTTCAGGTTGTAGCCCGTTTCGCCGACGTACAACGTTTCCGTTCCGGTGAGCATCTCGGGCTGGAGGAATCCCTGGCCGCTGGTGAGCCCGAACACGTCGGACGCCGCCTGCCGGTCGCCCGCCGTCAGCTTGCCGGTCACACCGCCGACGCCGGCGTTGACGATCGTCAGCGCGAAGCGCACCGGCGCGAAGACGACGTTGCCGATGGCCGCCATCGCCGCCGCCCCGGGGTGCCGGGTCCGCACCGTTTCCCGCTGCAGCTCCTGTGCGCGGACGCTGCCGGCGAACAGCATGGCACTTGCGGCGACGGACAGAGCGACGAGACGGATGCGCATGTGGGCGGTTCTCCTCGGCGCGGCAGGATAGCGGCGGCCTCGAGGGCTGTCAGCACGAAATTTGACCCGCGGCTGCCCGGCTGGCAGTGACGTGGGATTCCGATGCAGGCCACCGACCGCACCATCGGCCGGGTCACCGTCCTGGTGGGCGACAAGACCGGCAAGTACCCCGACGGCAACTCGCTGTGGATCCGCGGCCGCGACGCCGCCGCCGTGGTCGACCCGTCCCTCAGCGTGGCCCACCGCGCCGACGAGTTGGACGGCGTCGACCTCGTCGTGCAGAGCCACGTGCACGAGGATCACATGGCGGGCCTCTTCCGCTTCCCCGCGCGCGCGCGTCGCGGCCCATCGCGCCGACGTGCCCGGGCTGCACCACATCGACGGCCTGCTGGCGATCTACGGCTACGCCCCGACGGCCCACCCCGATGCCATGCGACAGTGGCTGATCGACCAGTTCCACTACGCCGCGCGGCCCGACGCCGAGCCCTACGACGACGGCGCGGTCTTCGACCTCGGCGGCACCCGCATCCGCGCCATCCACCTGCCCGGCCACACGCGCGGCCACTCGGCCCTGCTGGTCGAGCCGGAGGGCGTCCTGTTTCTCGGCGACATCGACCTCACCGGCTTCGGCCCGTACTACGGCGACGCGTGGTCGGATCTCGCCGACTTCGAGCGCTCGCTGACGCGCGTCCGCGAGATCGACGCGCGCGTCTGGGTGTCTTTCCATCACGCCGGCGTGATCGAGGACCGCGCCACATTCCTCGCCAAGCTCGATCGCTTCGCCGGCCGCATCGGCGAGCGCGACGCCGCTCTGCTCGACTACCTCGCCGAGCCGCGGACCCTCGACGCGCTCGTCCGCCACCGCTTTCTCTACCCGCCGCACGCACAGCTGAGCTGGATCGACGCGGCCGAACGCCGGACCATCGCGCAACACCTCGATCGACTGACCGCGCATCGACAGGTCGAAGAGTGCGAGCCAGACACGTGGCGACGGACCTGAAGCCGCGGTGTCCTCTCGTGGTGAATCATGCATCTTAGCTGCGTGATCGTCGGCGCCGGACCGGCCGGGCTCGCCGCCGCGCACCGTCTCAACGCCGGCGGCGTCAAGGTGACGGTGCTCGAGGCGTCGAACGCCATCGGCGGGCGCACGCGCACGGAGCGCGTCGGTGACTTCACCGTCAACACCGGCGCGAGCTTCCTGACGACCTTCTACGACCAGACGCTGGCGCTGTTGAAGAGGCTCGGCCTGGAATCGATCGCCCCGGCCGCGCAGCTCGGCTCGATGGCGACGCCGTACGGCAAGATCGAGATGGAGCTCAGCTCGCCGCGGCACATCCTGCGCTTCCCGCTCATCAGCATGACCGGCAAGCTGCGCACCGCGGCGATGTTCGCCAACGCGGCCCTGCGCCGACGCGTCCATGTGGCCCGGCCCAAGCGTCTGGCCTGGCTCGACCGCAGCGAGACGATCGAGCAGTGGGGCAAGCGCACCATCGGCGACACCGCCTACGAGTACCTCCTCCGCCCCGGCGTCGAGCCGTTCTTCTTCATCGGCGCGGAGGAGCAGTCAGCGGCGCTCGGCAAGGCGCTGCTGCGGCATGCGCTCGGCTGGCAGCTGCTCGTGCTGCCGACGGGCATGGGCTCGCTGTGCGACGCGTTGGCGGCGGGCATCGAGGTCCGCACCGGCTGCCAGGCGAGCGGCATCGACCTGCGCGAGCGCTCCGTCCAGGTGTTCCACGCCGGCGGCGTGGTCGAGGCCGACGCCTGCATCCTCGCCGCGCCCGCCTCGGCTATCGCCAGGCTGGAGGGCCCCCTCGACCCGGAGGACCGCGCCGACGTCGCCGCCGTGCGCACCATACCGAACGTCGTGCTCTACTTCGGCTACGAGCGGCCGCTCACCGTGCAGTACCCGCTCGTGACGCCCGCCGGGCCGGGTCGGCACGCGATCGCGCGCGTGCGCACGTGGTCGACGCTCTGTCCCGCCTACGTACCGGAGGGCAAGGAGCTGCTCGCCATCCAGGCGATGGGCTGGCGCAGCGCCGAGCTCCTCGATCGCGATCCCGGCAAGATCGCCGCCGCGCTGCGCACCGACGCGGAGGAGGTCTTCGGCCGCCTGGCCGATCCCGACTGGGTTCGCCTGTTCCCGCGCGCGGAGGGAACGGTGATCACCGCGCCCGGCCACTACCGGCGCATGGCCGCCTTCCTGAAGCGACCTCGGTCGCGCATACTCTACGCTGGCGACTGGCTCACCGGCTCGACGATCGAGGGCGCGGTGTGGTCGGGCATCACCGCCGCCGACGCCGTGTTGAAGAGCGGATGAGACGACAATACGTAGCGGCGGCGACTTGAACTATCTGCACCCGATCTCCGGCGCCCTCGTGCTGGCGCTGCTCGTCTACGTCGGCTCGCTGGGGCTGAAGCTGCGCGCCGCACGCCGCGATCGCGCCGCGCTCGCCGCCCGACACGCGCGCTGGGCGCGCGTGACCTATATCGCAGTTCTGTTGAGCTGGCTCGCTGGCGTATTCTCGGTCTTGCTCGGCCGCGAGGATCTCACCTTCGCCGCGTCGCTCCACTTCCGCAGCGGCACCGCGCTCGCGCTGCTCCTCACCGGGAGCGCCCTCACGGGACGCGCCATGGAACGCGGGGCCGAAGGCGCCCGCGACTGGCACCCGTGGCTGGGCGCCGCGGCGGTACTGCTGGCCGCGGCACACGCGGCATCGGGGCTGCGGCTCACGCCGTGAGCCGCCCTTTTGCCTTTTGCCTTTTGCCTTTTGCCTTCTCTTTGTCGGCGCTAGCGGTGGCGGGCTAAAGCCCGCCGCTACATTGAGGCTGCCCACTCCGTCTCGATGTCGCCCTTGCGCAACCGGCCGGCGATCACGATCTGCTGAATCTCGCTCGAGCCGTCGTAGACGCGGGCGACGCGCACGTCGCGCCACAGGCGGTCGATCATATACTCGCCCTTGATGTAGCCGTAGCCGCCGAAGATCTGCATCGCGTCGTCGACCGTCTGCCAGGCGCCCTCGGCGGCCAGGTACTTGGCGGTCGACGACTCGCGGATCGACTGGCCGCCCTGGTCGAGGATCCAGGCCGAGCGGTAGACGACCAGGCGCGCCGCTTCGGTGCGGGCGCTCATCTGCGCCAGGCGGAAGGCGATCGACTGGTGCTCGAAGAGCGGCTTGCCGAAGGTCTTGCGCTGTTCGGCGTGCTCGACCGCGAGCTCGATCGCCTTCTGCGCCGTGCCGACGCATCGCGCGCTCAGCGTCGTGCGGCCCTCGGACAGACAGCGCTTGGCGTACTCCATGCCCTTGCCCTCCTCGCCGATCAGCGCCTCGGCGGGGATGCGGGCCTCCTCGAACACCACCTCGGAGATCTGCGAGCCGCGATGGCCGGTGGTGTCGAACACCTGGCCGATCGACACGCCGGGCGAGTCGGCGTCGATGATGAACGCGGAGATTCCGGCGGCGGTGCGCGCGAAGGTGACGAAGTGGTGGGCGCGCGGCGCGTTGGTGATGAAGATCTTGTGGCCGGTGACGATGTAGCTGTCGCCCTTGCGTTCGGCGCGCGTCTGCAGCCCGGCGGCGTCGGAGCCGGACTGCGGCTCGGTCAGCGCGAACGAGCCGATCCACTCGCCGGTCGCCATCTTCGGCAGATAGCGCTGCTTCTGCGCCTCGCTGGCGAAGCGCACGATGCCGACGCAGCCGATGCCGGTGTGCACGCTGATGAAGCTCGCGAGTCCCCACGGGCCGCGGCCGAGCATGCTCGTGGCAGAGCGTCTTCTGCACCACCGACAGCCCGAGCCCGCCGTACTCCTGCGGGATCGACAGGCCGAGCAGGCCGACGTCGCGCGCGCCCTCGATCAGGTCGTGCGGCAGGGTATCGGTCCGCTCGATCTCCTGCCACCCGGCGTTGGCCTTCTCTTCGATGAAGTCGCGGACCGACTGCTGCAACATGCGGTCGTCGGCTGAGATGCTGAATTCCATGGCGTCGCTCCCGGCGCGCGGGCCTTGGGGCCCGTATTCGCGAGTCGTTTCTTGTGGCAATCGCCCCCGCCCTTTGCAACAACCGTCGGCGCACGCGCCATGCTGTTCCTGCACGAGACGCACGAGATCATCGGCGGCCAGACCGCCGCGTACGAGACGGCGGTCCGCGATCGGTGGCGCCCGCTCATCGAGGCGCAGGGAACGGCGCGACTGTTGTGGTTCTGGCACCTCACGCACGGAACGGGCCTCGCCTATCAGGCGGTGAGCATCACGGCGGTGCGCGACTGGGCCGCGTGGGGCGCGCTCGCCGAGGCGATGCGCGCGACGCCCGCCTGGCGCGATTGGTTCACGCACGCGTGGACGTTGCGCCGCGAGGTGACCGGCAAGCTGCTCCAACCGACGCCGTGGTCGCCGCTGCAACAGGTGGACCTCGCCGCACCGCCGCCGGAAGGCGCGCCGTCGCTCTTCTTGCACGACACCGGCTGGCCGAATCCCGGCAAGCTCGAGGCGTACGTGGAGGCGCTGGGCTCGGTGTTCTATCCGCAGACCGCGCACTACAAGATGATCTCGGTCGCGGCGTGCTGGACCGTGTGCCCGGGCACCGGCCGGCATCACGAGGTCGTGCTCCTGCAGCGCGTCCTCGACTGGCCGGCCTACGCGAACATGCTGAGCGGCGGCGAGCGCCCGACCAAGCCGGGCGACTGGATGGAAGAGGGACTCAAGTACCGCGACCGCTGGGAGAGCAAGCTGCTGCGCCCGGCGTCGTGGTCGCCGTACCGGTAAGACGAACCGCCAAGAGGGCCAAGATCACGCCAAGGCCCCCGCGAGCGCGCAATCCTTGGCGTGATCTTCGCGTCCTTGGCGGTTTCAGACCCGGGCGAGGAACGCCGTGAGCACCGCGTTGAGCTGCTCCGGCTGCTCGAGGTGCGGGTGGTGAGCGCTGCCGCGGATGACGGCACGCTCCGCGCGCAGGGCACCCAGCCGCGCGTTCAGCTCGTCGGCGGGTAGACGCAGGAAGGTCTCGTCCCCTTCGACGTAGAGGACCGGACACGCGACGCGCTCCCAGAAGGCTCGCCCCTGCGCGGTGTAGTACGGCTGTGGCGAGCGCGTCTGGTGCAGCGGATCGAACTTCCACACGCGCGCGTCGCCCTCGACGCGCGTACCGTGCTCGCCGAGCAGCGCGAGCGCGGCATCCGACATGCGCGGATACCGCTCGCGCAGGCGCTCGAGCGCGGCCGCCAGCGTGAACGTCGGCCGCGGCCGAGTCGTGGCGCGCTCGACGTCGTAGATCCACTGCTGCGTAGCGCTCCGGCGTCGCCGCCGGATCGGAATCGAGCGGGCCGAGGCCCTCGATCGACACCAGCGCCGTGACCCGCTCCGGCGCCGTGCCGGCATAGAGCAGCGCGGCGTTCCCGCCCATCGAGTGCGCCACCAGCGCCGCGCGCCCGCCGAGACCGCGCACGATGCCGTCGAGGTCGGCGACGTAGTCGGCGAAGTGGTAGTAACCGCCGGCGCCGACCCACTGCGAATCGCCGTGGCCGCGCCAGTCGAGCGCGTAGACGTGCAGACCGGCCGCGGCCAGGCGCGGCGCCACCAACTCCCACACGTGCGCATGCTCGAGAAATCCGTGCAGCAGCAGCACGACCCGCTCGCCCGCGCCCCACTCGAGCAGATGGTGGCTGAGGCGGTTGGCGGTGAGTTGAAGGGAGCGCATGGGGAAGGCAGTTGGGGTGTGAGGCGGTTGGGCGGTTGGGGTCAGCGTTCCGAACCCTGACAGCCCAACCGCGTCACCTCCCAAGAGCCATCCTCAGTCCGGCGCGCGCACCAGCAGCACCGGACACGTCGCGTGCCGCGCGATCTTTTCCGCGACGCCGCCAACGACCAGATGCACGAGGTTGGTCCGGCCGTGCGACGATACGACGATCAGATCGGCGTCGATCTTCTTGGCCAGCCCGATGAGGTGGGAGTACGGATCGCCGCCGAGGACGTGCAGCTCGCGCGGGACGTCGGCCGGCAGGCACGTCGCCGCCACGCCTTCGAGCAGCGCCTTCGCCTTCGCATTGGCGTGTTCGACGACCACCCAGTGCTCGACCGCCTGGGGCTCGTAGATCGGATCGAAGCGGGTTCACGACCACGTGTGCGAGATGAACGACGCCGCCGGACTCCTTTGCCATCCAGGCCGCCTGCAGCGCCGCCTGCGTGCAGTGGTCCGAGAAGTCGATCGGCAGCAGGACCCGCTTGTACCCAACGAACGACTCAGCCATAGCCGCGTCAATAGATGATCGCGCCCGTTCGCGCCACGTACGCGCCACCCCTCTGGCTCGCCGCACTGGCGCTCGGCATTGCCGGCTGCACGAACAATCCGTACCCGACCACCGATGCCACGACCAAGGTCGTGTACATCGCGTTTCAGGCGCCGCCCAAGACGCTCGATCCACAGATCGCCTACACGACGACCGACCACATCCTCACCGGCAACATCTTCGACACCCTCCTCGAGTACCACTACCTCGACCGGCCCTACCGTCTGATTCCCGGCCTGGCGGAGGCGGTGCCGCACGGCGAGCCGCGTCCCGACGGCCGCGTCGCCTATCGCTTCCGGCTGCGCCCCGATGTCGCTCTACCAGGACGACCCCGCCTTCGCGCTCGGCACCCCCGGCCGTACGACGCGCGCGGTGGAAGCCGCCGACGTCGCCTTCTCCCTGGCCCGCATCGCCGATCCCGACGTCGGCAGCCCGGTGATCGATACCTTCGCCCGCCTGCACGGCTTCCGCGATTTCTCCGAGCGGCTCCAGACCGCGCGGCGCGATCCCGCCTTCGCCGCGACGGCCGGTGCACGAGCAGTACGCGCAGGTCGGCGGCATCGCCGGCGTGCGCGTCATCGACGCGCTCACCCTCGAGATCGAGATCGACCAGCCGTATCCGCAGATCGTGTACTGGTTCGCCATGCCGTTCACCGCGCCGATGCCGTGGGAGGCGGTGGCGATGTACGACGGCCGCGACGGCCGCGCCGGCGCTCGCCGATCATCCGGTCGGCGCCGGCGCGTTCCGCCTCGGCCACTACGATCGCCTGAGCCGCATCGTGCTGGACGCGCAACGACGAACTGGTACGGCATCCGCCATCCGGAGTGGCACGCGCCGGCCGCCGTCTACCCGAGCGAGGGAACGCCCGACGACGCCGCCGCGGGCCTGCTCGATCCCGCGATGGTCGGCCGGCCACTGCCGTTCATCGATCGCATCGAGCTGCGCCGCGATCCAGAGCTGGTGCCGGCGTTCATCAAGTTCATGCAGGGCTACTACGACGAGACCTCGCCGATCATCTCGGAGAGCTTCGACCACCTCGTCCACGACGGCGCGCTCACCGCCGACATGTCGGCGCTCGGCCTGGAGCTCGAGAAGACGGTCACCGCCGGCGTGTACTACGTCGGCTTCAACATGGACGACGCGGTGGTCGGCACCGCCGCCGGCGAGCGCGGCCGCGCACTGCGCCAGGCGATGAGTCTCGCCATCGACAGCCAGGAGTTCTTGCGCCTGTTCACCAACGGCCGCGGCATCCCCGCCCAATCGCCGATGCCGCCCGGCATCTTCGGCTACGACCCCAAGTATCGAAATCCCTATCGCCAGCCGGATCTCGCGCGCGCGGCGCAGCGCCTGGTCGACGCCGGCTACGGCAACGGCATCGACCCCGCCACCGGCAGGCCGCTGCGCATCACCTTCGACGTCAACAACACCACCGCCAAGGCCCTGCTGCAGTTCCAGTTCCTGGTCGAGGCGTGGAAGCGCATCGGCCTCGACGTCGCCGTGTCGGCCACCGACTACAACCAGTTCCAGGACAAGGTGCGGCGCGGCACCTACCAGCTCTTCTTCTGGGGCTGGGTCGCCGACTACCCGGATCCCGGAGAACTTCCTGTTCCTGCTCTACGGCCCGATGAGTCGCCGGCAGAGCGGCGGACCGAACACCGCCAACTTCGCCGATCCGCACTATGACGAGCTCTTCACGCGCATGCGCGCCATCGACAACGGCCAGGAGCGCCTCGCGGTCATCGACGAGATGCGCACCATCCTCGAGCGCGAACGTCCGTGGATCGAGTTGTTCCATCCGGAGGACTACGGCGTTCATCACGGCTGGCTCGCCAACGTGAAGACCTCGTCGCTCGACCTGCCCGCGATGAAGTACTGGGCGCTCGACCCCGCGCGACGGGCCGCGCGGCGGATCGAGTGGAACCGCCCGATCCGCTGGCCGGCGTGGGCGCTTCTCGCGGTGGTGGCGATCGCCATCGTGCCGAGTGCGCTCCGCTGGCGGAGGCGCTCATGAGGCGCGGAGTGCGGCGCGTCAGCGCCGCTGGATTGGAGCGCGGCGTGAGCCGCGCTGACGCGCGGCCTCGACCCAGCGGCGCTCACGCGCCGCACTCCGAGGTCGCGCCCTGACTGGCGCGCTGCCAAGCGATGCTCTCCTTCTTCCTCCGCCGCGCCGCCTTCGGCGTGCTCACCGTCTTCGGCGTGCTGCTGCTGCTGTTCGTGCTCTTTTTCCTCGTCGCGACGCCCGACGACGTGGCGCGCAAGGCGCTCGGCGACAAGGCGATGCCCGACGCGATCGAGCAGTGGAAGGCGAACCACGGCTACCTCAGGCCGTTGGCGTGGAACCCGTCCGCGCCGTTCGACACGATCCTCGCCGACCATATGCGCCGCATGCTGGTCTTCGACTTCGGCCGCAGCGATGCCGACGACTCGCCGATCAGCGCTCGACTGCGGCGCGGCCTCGGGCCCAGCCTCGCCCTCACCGTGCCGATGTTCGTGATCGGCGTATTCCTGGCGATCGCGCTGGCACTGCTCGTCGCCTACTTGCGCGACTCGCTCCTCGATCGCGGCACGCTCATCGCCACGGTGGTGATGATGAGCATCTCGCTGCTGCTCTACATCGTCGGCGGACAGTACCTCCTGGGCAAGGTGCTGCGCTGGTTCCCGATCTCCGGCTTCGATCCGTCGCCGACGGTCGTGGCGCGATTTCTCGCCATGCCGGTGCTCATCGGCGTGCTGGCGTCCCTCGGCCCCGAGATGCGGTACTACCGCACGGTCTTCCTCGAGGAGCGCGGGCGCGACTACGTGCGGACGGCCTACGCCAAGGGCTGCAGTCCGAGCCAGGTGATGCGCCGGCACGTCCTTCGCAACGCGATGATCCCGATCATCACCGACGTGGTCATCGAGATCCCCTTCCTCTTCACCGGCTCGATCCTGCTCGAATCGTTCTTCGGCATCCCCGGCCTCGGCACGATGACGGTCGAGGCGATCAACGGCAACGACTTCGCGACCCTGCGCGTGATGGTCTACATCGGCGCGCTCCTGTTCATCGCCGGCCAGCTCGCCACCGACGTCGCCTACGCCATCGCCGATCCGCGCGTGCGGCTGGAATGAGATGATCGAGTCGCACCACCTCTCCAATGCCGCCGTCGCCGTCCTCGTCGCGGCCGCGCTGCTGATCGTGCCGCGCCTGCGCCGCGATCCGCGCTGGCGCGAGCTGGCGGCGCAGCTCTGGCGGCGCCGCCGATGGGCGATGCTCGCCGCGGGGGCCTACCTGCTGGTCGGCCTGCTCGACTCCGTCGCCTGGGTGGGCGGCGCGCGCGGCGCGGCGCATGCGGACCTCGTCGCCGCGCACACGCCACGCAGCGTCGTCGACCGCTTCTTCCCGCTCGACTTCCGCGAGCGCAGCTACTCCGCACCGCTCGCCGATGTCGAGTTCTACGGCGATCAGCCGCTGCGCTTCCCGGGCCGCCACCTGCTCGGCACCGACATCCTTGGCCGTGACGTGCTGCTGCAGACGCTGAAGGGCGTGCGCGTGGCGTTGCTGATCGGCGGATTCTCGAGCCTGCTCGTCGTGCCGCTGGCGCTCGCCGCCGGCATGAGCGCGGGCTATTTCGGTCGCCGCGTCGACGACGCCGTGTTCTTCGTCATCAGCACGATCTCGTCGATCCCCACGCTGCTGCTCCTCATCGCGCTCGTCATGGCGCTCGGCCGCGGCACGCTGCAGGTGTGCATCGCCCTCGGCGTCACCGGCTGGGTCAGCATGGCGCGCGTCCTGCGCGGCGAGACCCTGAAGCTGCGCGAGCTCGACTACGTCGCCGCGGCGCGGTCGCTCGGCGCCAGCGACTGGCGCATCCTCACTCGCCACGTGCTGCCCAACCTGATGCACCTCGTCGTCATCACCTTCGTGCTGCTGTTCTCGCGCCTCGTCCTCACCGAGGCCACCCTCTCCTGGCTGGGCATCGGTGTCGACGGGAGTTGGGGCCAGATGATCGATCAGGCGCGCGACGAGCTGGCGCGCGACCCGATCGTCTGGTGGAACCTGACCGCCGCGGCGCTCGGATTGTTCGGGCTGATCCTGGCCGTGAACCTGATCGGCGACACCGTGCGCGATGTGCTCGATCCGCGCGAGCGGACGCGCGCCGGCGTACCGCCACCGACGACGCCGTGACGCGCCGTCCGACCTCCGCGACGTGCGCCGTTCCCGGCCGCCCGCGCCTGCGCGTCCTGCGCTGGGGCGACGCCGGCGCGCCGCCGGTGCTGTGCATCCACGGCGCCGGCGCGCACGCGCACTGGTGGGAGCGCATCGCGCCGGCGTTCCTGCCCGCGCACCAGGTCATCGCCCTCGACCTGCGCGGGCACGGCGGGAGCGATCACGCCGAGTCGTACCTGGTCGAGGATTTCGCCGACGACTGTTGCGCGCTCCTCGACTCGCTCGGATCCGGGCCGATCGCGCTGTTCGGTCACTCCATGGGCGGACGCGTCGCCGCATGGATCGCGGCCCACCAGCCGGAGCGCGTGCGCGCGCTGGCGCTCCTCGACTCGCGTCTCGGAGCCGTCCCGCGCGAGCGCGCCGAGAAATGGCGTGGCGCCCGCGCCGGGGATCCCGCCCCGCGGACGTATGCAACCCAGACCGAAGCGATGGCGGCGTTCCGCCTCACGCCGCCGGAGGCGGACGTCGCCGCCGAGGTGCGCGCCGCCCTCGCCGTCCACGCCGTGAGGCAACGGCCGGACGGCCGGTGGATGATGGCGTTCGATCGCGCCGTGCTGAAGCTCGACGGCACGCGCGTCGAGGATCTGCTGCCCGTCGTCGCGCGGGTGCGCTGCCCGACGCTCGTCCTGCGCGGCCGAGAGAGCACGGTCATCGGGGTCGCGCAGAGTACGGCGTTGCGGGAGGTCCTGCCGACGGCCGTCCAGGAGATCGTCGCGGGTGGGCATCATTTCCTGCTGGCACACCCAGAGGCGACCGCCGCCCGCCTGGCGGCGTTTTTGGCCGAGGATCGCCCGTAGCCGCGGGACCTGTGCCCGCGGGCGCCGCCCAGCGTCGCCCGGCTGGGGGCGGTGCGGCGCTGCGAATTGCAACGCCACGCCCATCCCCCCCGGGCGGTGCGTTCGCACCGCCGGCGGCCACAGGTGCCGCGGCTACGGCTCGACGTCCGGCGTTGCCGAGGCGCGCGAAGATGGTTGCGGGAATGCGTCGATGGTGTAGCCGCGGGACCTGTGCCCGCCGGCGACGCCCAGCGTCGCCCGGCTGGGGGCGGTGCGGCGCTGCGAATCGCAACGCCACGCCCATCCCCTCCGGGCGGTGCGTTCGCACCGCCGGCGGCCACAGGTGCCGCGGCTACGGCTCGACGTCCGGCATAGCCGAGGCTCGCGAAGATGGTTGCGGGAATGCGTCGATGGTGTAGCCGCGGGACCTGTGCCCGCCGGCGACGCCCAGCGTCGCCGGGCTGGGGGCGGTGCGGCGCTGGGAATTGCAACGCCACGCCCATCCCCCCGGGCGGTGCGTTCGCACCGCCGGCGGCCACAGGTGCCGCGGCTACGGCTCGACGTCCGGCGTTGCCGAGGCTCGCGAAGATGGTTGCGGGAATGCGTCGATGGTGTAGCCGCGGGACCTGTGCCCGCCGGCGACGCCCAGCGTCGCCCGGCTGGGGGCGGTGCGGCGCTGGGAATTGCAACGCCACGCCCATCCCCTCCGGGCGGTGCGTTCGCACCGCCGGCGGCCACAGGTGCCGCGGCTACGGCTCGACGTCCGGCATAGCCGAGGCGCGCGAAGATGGTTGCGGGAATGCGTCGATGGTGTAGCCGCGGGACCTGTGCCCGCCGGCGACGCCCAGCGTCGCCCGGCTGGGGGCGGTGCGGCGCTGGGAATTGCAACGCCACGCCCATCCCCCCGGGCGGTGCGTTCGCACCGCCGGCGGCCACAGGTGCCGCGGCTACGGCTCGACGTCCGGCGTTGCCGAGGCGCGCGAAGATGGTTGCGGGAATGCGTCGATGGTGTAGCCGCGGGACCTGTGCCCGCCGGCGACGCCCAGCGTCGCCCGGCTGGGGGCGGTGCGGCGCTGGGAATTGCAACGCCACGCCCATCCCCCCCGGGCGGTGCGTTCGCACCGCCGGCGGCCACAGGTGCCGCGGCTACGGCTCGACGTCCGGCGTTGCCGAGGCTCGCGAAGATGGTTGCGGGAATGCGTCGATGGTGTAGCCGCGGGACCTGTGCCCGCCGGCGACGCCCAGCGTCGCCGGGCTGGGGGCGGTGCGGCGCTGCGAATTGCAACGCCACGCCCATCCCCTCCGGGCGGTGCGTTCGCACCGCCGGCGGCCACAGGTGCCGCGGCTACGGCTCGACGTCCGGCGTTGCCGAGGCGCTTGTCGCCGGGTTGGGGGCGGTGCGACGCGTGCGGCTTGCGGCGACGAATGCCCTCTACCGCCCCACGTTCACCAACCGATCGTCCAGCGACGCGCTCCATGCGCGCACCGACCTCGACGTGATCGCGCTGTCGCCCGAGGCGGCGAAGTCGACCACGACGACGGCGCGGCCATCGCCCGGCAGCGCGTTCGCGCTCGCCAGGGCGATGCGCAGGCGGCCAGGTTGGGTCGCGACGAAGTCGAGGAGCGCGGCGTCGCCGAGATGGGCGGTTCGCACCTGCGACGGCGCCATGTGCGAGCCGTCGTAGCGCAGCTCCATCTCGAGGGCGTTGGCGGGCTGCGGGCTGCGGAGGCCGATCGCCAGGCGCCACCGACCGCCGGGGAGTCGGCGCAGCGGGCCGAGGGCGAGCGCGGTGCCCTCGGGGGCCAGCACGGGCTCGGCGCCACGCGGGTCGCCGGGCTGCCAGTTGCCGCTGCAGTCGCCGATCAGCGCGGCGCGGAAATTCTGTCCCGCCTCCTGTTCGACCAGCGGCGCGTAGGTCAGGGCCCCTTCCCGGCAGGCCGTGAAATCGAGCGCGGGGGCGACGACCTCCTGGTTGGCGGCCGGGGCGGCGCTGGGAAAGAAGACGAACGCGGACCCGCACAGTTCGGCGGCCGGGAAGCTCGTCAGATCGCCGACGACGACCTGCAGGATGCGCGCGGCGTCGAGCGGGCTGACGCTGCCGTTGCCGGTGACGTCGCACGCGACGCGGTGCTCGGCGTCGAGCGTGCGCACCCCGCCGCTGGCCTGCAGCACCATCGCCGCGTCGAACGCGGTGATCGCCCCGCCGCCGGCGATCTCGGCATCCTTCTGCGGTGCGATCCGCCAATTCCCGGCCGCGAGATCGTCGAGGCTGTAGTCGCCGGCGCCCTGCGTGACGGCCACGGTACTTCCCGCGCCGCCGCGCCCGGTGACGCGCACCCCTGGCACGGCGATCCCGCTGCCGTAGTAGGTGACGCGGCCGCGCACGCCGCGCACGCCGGACGGCGGCACGGTCGGCGTCGGTGGCCGCGCGGTCGGCGTGTCCCGCTCGGTGGGTGTGACGGTCGCGGTCGGTGTCACGGTCGCCGTCGGGGGCGGCGTTTCGGAGGGCGTCGGCGTCGGGGTGTCGGGCGCCGGATAGATGGCACGGACGCCGGCGACGTCGTCGGCGGCGAGGCTGCCGCAGCGGCCGTCGAACCGCGCGGTGCCCGCCATCGTCGCGCTCTCGTCGGTCGAATGGCCGAGGCCGATCGTGTGGCCGATCTCGTGCGTCGCCATCTGCGCCAGGTTGCACGCGGTCCACTGCGGGCAGGCGTCCCATCCGTTGGCGATCAACGCCTTGCCGAGGCGGATGCGCCTGTAGACCCGGCCGTCGACGGTCCGGCTCTCGTCGGAGAAGCAATAGCCGCCGATGCCGAGCACGCCGCGGCAATCCTCCGGATCGTCGATCTCGTCGAAGGGGTCGTCGAAGACGATGCGGTTGTCACCGCTGCATCCGGCGAACGGGGACGGCGCATCGAGCGTCCCGTCCTCGAGGAGAATCGCGGCGCCCTCGACATTGCTCCAGGCGGCCAGCCCATCGACGGCGGCGGCGATCCCCACTTCGCGGCCGAGGGTCGCGTCGCCGCGCGCGTCGATCAGGAAGCGGATCGGTTCCCCGTCGTCGGGCTCGAACCAGCGCGACGGATCGCCGAGGTAGGTGAACGGCGCCGTTGCGGGGACGGGCACGCGGGGAACGACGGCGCGCGCCGGCGCACGCCGCACGGGCTTCCCGGGCAATGCCGCGAGCACGTCGGCGAGGCGGTCCACGAGTGTCGCCGACTCGCGGGGCGCGCCGCCGGCCGGGTCGAGCAACAGCGCGTCGTCGAGTCGCCGCGTCGCGACGTCGGTGCCGCCGACGTCGCTCACCTCGAACTTGCCCATCGCCATGCCGGTGGTGCGCAACGTCCCGCCGGCGGTACGCTGGACGAATACGAGCACGCGCTCGCCGGGACGGTACTGGGGTGCGCCGAAGATGCGCTCCACCGTCGTCCCCGCGCGTCCGCCCGGTTCGTCGAGCACGAGTGGGCCCGCGGCGAGAGTTCCGAAGAGGATCTGCGAGGGCGCCAGCGTAACCCGGGTCACCGCCGCGCCATTGCCGAGCGACTCGCTGCTGACCGTCGTCACGGTGGCGAGCACCGCGGCATCGGAGCGCGCGGCGAGTTGCGGCGCATCCATCCGCACGAACGTCGTCGCCATCGCGGGCGCGGCGACGAGCGCGAGCACCAGCCCCAGCGGCATTCGCAGAGCGCGGCGCGCGCACACCACTCCCACCATGTTCACGCGTCGAATCAGCGAATTGCATGCCACGCGGCGTGCGAGCGGCGACCCACCACAGGCCCTCGACGGTCGCGGCTGCACCGTCAAAACCGGCCGCTGCGTCAGATCGCATGCGCGGCGCGATTCGCGGGGTCAGTGGGGCGAGGCGCAGGAAGGGCGTCCGCGATTGCGGGCGCGCTGCTACCAGCGCAGATCGACGCGAGCGGTGCCCGACTCGTCGAGGGCGACGCGAACGGCCCATCGACCGGCGTTGTCGTGCCAGAAGACGTCGCGCGCGCTCGCATCTGCGGCGACCGCCAGCGCGAGCGGACGTTCGCTGCGGTACGTCGCGCCGCGCACGCTGTGCGGGGGCGACGCGGAATAGCCGTGCACCTCGACGACGGTGCCCGGCATGCCGATGACGTCGAACGACAACGCCTCGACGCTCGCGACGACGCCGCCGACGCGCCGATCGCCCATCGTCGCGTAGCGCGCGACGTCGCCGAACAGCGCGCGATCGCCCGGCAGCAGGGGGCAGAGCGACGCGATAGTCCCAGTCCTGGAAGTCGAGCGTCACCGGCCACCCGCCGTCGGGATCGAGCCGTTCACAGGTGCCGCGGCGCCAGTCGTAGACGATCACCGGTCCGTCGGGCCGCAGCGTCGCCGAGATCGGCGAGGGCGACGCGCTCCGTCAGCGGCGCGCGTCGCGAGCTGGCGTGCAGGGTCACCACGTACACCCAGCGATACGGGCCGTGCGCCGAGAACGTCTCGCCGACCAGCAGTGATGGCGTCAGGTGCCCGTGGCGGAGGAAGCAGCGGTCGATGGCCGCCAGCGGCACGTCGGGCTTCACGAGCACGCCGTCCTCGCGACACGTGCGCAGGATCAGATCGCGATCGGCGGCGCCGATCGCGTCGCCGATGCCGACCGGCCCGGTGCTCAACGCCGCGAGCAGGGCCTCGACCTCGGCGTACGGTTCGGCGGTGCGGTCGGAGATGAAGACGTCCTTGAACGCGTTGAGCCCGAGGGCGCGGGCCAGGGCGTTGACGTGCAAGAACCAGACCCAGTTGAGGCCGTTGTCGAACAGGTAGCGATAGTCGCCACTGGTGCGGATCGACGTCAGGTGGCGCAGCGTCACCGATCTGCAGAAAGTCCGCCGGCGTCGCCATGCACCACTGCAGCGTCACCCCGTGCTCGCCGGCGGCAGTGGTCGAGCGTCTCCTGCCACTGCGCGCGCGCGGCCCGGGGCGGCGCGCAGACCGCGCACGCCGAGAAACGACTCGACGAGCCAGTCCTGCTCGTACGTGATGGCGCCCCAGTCCGCCGCCGAGCGCAGCAGGTGATCGAACAGCTCGGGACCGCTCGGGTGCGCATAGGCGCCGTCGACCCACGGCGGCGTGCCGCGCGAAAGTACGGCGAGGCGCTGGCGAAGTGGCGGCTGTGGAAGGCGAGCGGGCGGTGGCCGAGGCGTTCGCGCAGGTGGGCGAAGCCCTCGGGGAAGAGATCCTCGCGCGGCTCCCAGCGCATCATGCCGCTCGGCGGAACGATCGGCGCGCCCGCGTCGCTGACCGGGCGCAGGTGCTCCTGCGGATAGAACCAGGAATCGACCTGCACGAGCTCGATCGGGATGCCACGCGCCTCGCAGTCGGCGACGGCGCGCTCGAGCGTGCCGATGCAGTCGAGCCCGGGCGCGGTGCGGTAGTAGTAGGTCGCGCCGTTGTCGGTCCAGTACGACAGGCGGGCGAGGCCGGCGTCGGCATAGCGCGACGGACGCGCCGTACCGGCGCGCTGACGGAGACGCGCCGACCCATTGGCTCGAGCGCGGCGCGCGGCGTCGGCGCCGCCCACACGCGCGAGCTCGGTCGCGAATCCGGCCGGCGCCTCGTCGAGGTCGCCGTGCCAGCCGCAGCGCGATGCCGGTGGCGAGCGAATCGGCGTCGCGCGGCACGGCGACGATCTGCTCGTGGAAGTGATCGAGCGGACCGAGGAGCAGCGTGCGGCCGTCGGGTGCGATGAGCGAGAAGCGGCGATACCACCGGCGGCCGGTGCGGCGCGAAGAGCATGCCGCCCGCGTCGGCGTCGCCGAACACCGGCAGCGCGAACTCCGACCATTGATGGGCGAACGTGCGCGTGCCGGTCGCGACGCCGCCGCTGACCCGCGCACTCGGCTGAAAGTGCGGCCAGGCGACGCGCGGCACCTCGAACGGGCCCGGTGCGCCGGGGCGCAGGCCGTCGGGCACCGCCAGACGGAAGATCGCCAGCGGCCGGTCTCGATAGACGCGAACGGTCGCCAGCAGTGCCGGCGACTCGCGCGGCCAGCGCAACTCGACGGCGGCGAAGGGGCCGAGATCATCGGCGCCGTCGCGCGACGCGACCGTCGGCGGCGTCGACGCGGACGCGCCGGCGAGACTCAGCCGCGCCGGGCCGATCCAGTCCGGCTCGCCCCAGCCGACACGCACGGTGCCGTCGCCGTCGACGCGGACGGCGATCCCGTCGCCGCCGCGCAGTTCCTCCACCGCCATCGGGCGGCGTTCTACGCGAGCCGATGCGCGCGGGCAACGCGGTGCGGATCGCAACGTCGCCGCGCAACCGTTCTGCTCTGACGATGTCTAGCCGCCAAGGGCGCCGAGAACGCCAAGTGGAACAATGTTCGAGCCCTGTCTCGCTTCGCGCGGCAACGCCATTCGCGATGCGGGGTGCGGACGCTGCCAGGCCCGCACTCGTCCCCGCCTTCGACTTGGCGTCCTTGGCGTGCTTGGCGGCCAAAGAATTTCAGGCAGGACCCGGCGCGACGGCGGGGCGTGATCCGCGGACTACCGGCGGCGGCCACGGCGGTGGCGGCGTTCCGACGACGCCGGCGCGGGCGCACTGACGGCGACCGCGGGACGATCGGTCGCCGGAATCTCCAGCTGCACCGTGCAGCCCTGACCGTCGCGCGACTGAATCGCGATCTGGCCACCGATCTCGCGCAGGGCGCAGGCGACGGCGTCGAGGCCGACGCCGCGGCCGGCCAGCGTGTCGGCGCTGGCGCGCGTCGACAACCCGGACTGCAGCACGACATCCTCGGCCCGGCCGGTCACCCCGGCGCGGCGAGCCGCAGCCGCGATCGCCGCCCGGTCGAGGCCGCGGCCGTCGTCGGTCACGGCGATGCAGAGGCGCGCCGGCTCGCGCAGGCCGGAGACGAGCACCCGACCGACCCGCGGCTTGCCGGCGGCGTGACGCTCGGCCGGCGGCTCGATGCCGTGGGCGACGGCGTTGCGCACCAGATGAAGCAGCGAGCCGCGCAGCACGGCGCCGATGGCGCCCTCCAGCACGACGCTGCCGCCGCCGAGATCGAGCGCGACCAGCTTGCCCTCGTCCGCCGCGGCCGTGGCCGTGGCGCGGGCGAGCAGCGGCCACAGCGCGCGCAGGGTCACCGCGTCCTCGTCGCCGACCGGCGTGTCGTCGGAGAACTCGCCGCGGACGCGCTCGACCAGCCGTCGCAGGGCGTGCCACTCGTCCGGCGCCCGCAGGCCCGCCCCCGGACCGCGAAACGCATCGAGCAGCGATTCCGCGTCGTGCAGCGCCCGCGCCGCGTGGTTGTACCCGGCGGCGGCAGCCCCGACCTTCATGGTGTGGAACTCGCGGAACAGCGCCTCGACCAGGTCGCGACCGTCAGGCGCCGGGCGGTCGAGCAGCGACTCGACCCTCGCCAGGCTGCCGGCGGCCTCGTGCGCGAAAACCGCCTTCAACTGTTCCTGCAGTGCTTCGTTGGTTACGCCCATCTCTGTCATGCCCATCGATCTGCCAGGGCATGACGCAAGACTCCTGCCAACGCGCAGCCGCCCGCAGCCGCCGATTCAAGTAGCCAATCCGGGTGCAAACCTGGCGGCACGCCCGCGTCGCCGGTGCCAAATCACGGCTGCAACGGAACCGCCTTCCCGGCGTCGCGGCGCCCGCAAGGCAACCCTTACGCTGACCCTCGACCCGCCGGAGAGGGCACCACCGTCAGGGGCGCCGGGGTTTCCTCGTCGCGCAGGCCGAGGAAGAAGGGGACGCAGACGGCGTAGATCGCGGCCGACACCAGCCAGGAGGTGCCGATGTCGGTGTGCATGGCGAGCCAGCCGAGGGCGATCAGACCGGTGCCTCCGCCGAGCGTGAAGGCCATCGACCGGATCGAGAGAACCGTGGCGCGGCGCGCGGCGCTGGCGTGGTCGTTCATCCAGGCCTGTAGCACCGGCTCGCTGATGCCGAAGCCGATCTCCTGGAGCATGAATCCCGCGAAGGCGAGCGGGAAGCTGGTTGCGGCGCCGGCGGCCCCGAGCGTCAGCCCTCGCCAGGCGACGGCGAGGGCGAGCGTCCGGGCGCGTCCGAGGCGCGGCAGCAGGCGCGGCACCATGGCGCTGCCGAGGAGCGAGGTCAGCCCCATGAACGCCCACACCCAGCCCATCAGCCATGGGCCTTCGCCGGAGAGCCCGCTCAGGCGCGGCTGCCACATCTGGAACGCCGGCATCGTCGCGCAGGCGGACAGCGCCGTCAGGATGCACAGCTGGCGCAGCAACGGCGCGCCGCGCACGATGGAGAGCCCTTCGCCCACCGCCGCGGTGATCGAGTATGAGTGCGATGGCACCGTGCCCGGCGGTGGCTTGACCTCGCGCATGAGGACGGCGCCGAGCACGAAGCAGAGCAGGAAGCCGGCGCAGCCGATCAGCCACGGCAGGGCAAGATCGTGGTTGGCGAGCTGGGCGGCGCCGAGGCCGCCGAGGATCGCCATCGCCTGGCCGAGCATCTGACCGCGCGAGAAGAGCCGGTCGACCGGACGGTGATCGCCCTCGGCGCGGACACCGTCCACGGCCCACGCGTCGAAGGCGCCGGTCGCGAGCGTGGTACCGATGGCGTCGATCACCTCGGCGACGACGAACTCGGCGAACGTGTTGGAGTAGAAGTAGAGGCCGAAGGCCAGTGCGCGCACCAGACAGCTCAGCAGGAACGACGCCTTGCGACCGAAGACGTCGGCGATGGCGCCCGTCGGCACCTCGAACAGGCAGATGGTGATGAGGTACACCGCGAGGACGAGGTTCAGCTGCAGCAGGTCGAGCCCGCGATCGAGCAGGAACAGGCCGTATGTCGGACCGAGCGCCGACCAGGCGATGCGCCACACGCAGGTCAGCAGGTAGTAGACTCGTTCGGTCCGGGTCATGCGTCTCCGGCCGGCTCCTACCCCGCGGCCCCGCCGACGGTCCATGTCTTCCAACGCTCGTGGTACGCCCACCACTCGGCGGCCGCGCCGCGCTCAGCTATCGTCGGCCGCGTGAGCGCGCTGCAGATCACATCGACGATCGCCGTGCCGATGGCGGAGATCGAGCTCAGCTACGCACGGGCGGGCGGCCCGGGCGGACAGAACGTCAACAAGGTCGCCTCCAAGGCCGTGCTGCGCTTCGACGTGCGGCGTTCGCCGTCGCTGCCCGAGCGCGTCCGCCAGCGCGTGCTCGCCCAGCTCGCCTCGCGCCTCACCATCGACGGCGTGCTGGTCCTGTCCTGCTCCACGTCGCGCGATCAGTCGCGCAATCGCGCCGGCGTGCTCGAGCGACTCCGCGACCTGCTCGCCGCGGCGGCGGTCCCGCCACGGCCGCGGCGCGCGACCCGCCCCTCCGCCGGTTCGGTCGAGCGCCGGCTGACGGCGAAGAAGGCGCGCGGCGCGTTGAAGCGCGACCGGGTGCGGTCGGACGACTGACGCCTCGCCAGGGTCAGTCGGCGACCGGATCGCTGATGGACTCCGGCAGTGCCTCGTCCTCGGCCGACCCGCTCGCCACTTCGCGCACCGGCGGAGCCGACACCGCATCACCACGGCGGCGGGCCCGCCGCACGACCGCGCGGCCGTCCAGCCCGCTCCAGGTCGCTCGTCGCATCTCGTGGGTCATCGCCCTCCCCGTGCCGCAATCGCCATGCCATGTATGATGCAGGGCATCGCAGGCGGTGTCGGGCGTGGAGGGATCTCCAGCCTGCTGAGTATCTGGGCAGCGGGCTCCGGAAAGCCGCCAAGGACGCCGGGCCGGTTGGCAACTTTGCTCTCGGCGGGATTGAATGGGGCGTCCAACTCAAGGGGGATTCATGCGACACACGCTCGCCATATCCATCGGCACCCTTCTCCTCTGCACCGTCGCGGTCGTCGCGCACGCCTGTCCGGGCGACTGCGACGGCGACGGCACGGTCACCGTCGACGAGCTGATTCGCGGCGTCAGCCTCGCGCTGGGCGAAGCGGCGTCGCCACCGATCCGGTGCAGCACCTTCGATCAGAACGACGACGGCGAGGTGTCCATCGACGAGCTGACCGTCGGCATCAACACCGCGCTCTCGGTCTGCCCGGCCCCACCGGAGATTCAGTTCGCGACCACCAACATCCCCAGCGCGGCGCACCCCGCCGACACGCCGGGCACCGACGGCGTCGCCGTCAGCAACCCCAAGATCCTGGCCCAGCTCGGCGCCGACGCCGACCTCAACTTCGCGCGCTACACCCGTTACAAGTTCGACGATGCCGGCAAGCCGGACGCGATCCTGATCCTCGTGCCCGGCTTCGAGGCCGGCGCAAACACGTTCCTGATTCTCGCTCAGAACCTGCTGCAACGCGCCCGCCACGACGAGCAGCTGATCCTGGAAGTGTGGGCCTACGACCGGCGCAGCAACCAACTGGAGGACACCGCCGGCCTCGATATCGCGGAGCAGCTCGCCGATCCGCAGGTGGCGCTCGACTGGCTGTACGGCGGCGAGCTGGGTCTCGAGCTCAACCCGGCGCTGGCGACGCTCGGCCGGCGGGCCGTGTTCTACAACACGCAGGACGACCTGCCGTTCTTCGCCAACTGGACGAACCTCGTCTTCTCGCGCGACATCGACGCGATCGTCACCGCCGCGCACGCCACGGCGCGCAACGACAACGTCTTCCTCGGTGGACACTCCGCCGGCACCGGCTTCACCGCGCGCTACGCCGCCACCGATTTCAACCTCACCGGCGAGGGCCCGCCGCAGCCCGGCTACGAGCGCGTGCGCGGCCTGGTGCTGCTCGAGGGCAGCGGCGGATCGACCGCCGGCGCGCCGCTGACCGACGACTCGCTCGACCGCATCATCGCGCGTGCCGACGGCGGCCTCTTCGGGGCGGTGCGCGACAACGCCCCGCGCTGCGTCGACGGCACGACCGCGTGCACCGTCGCGACCGAGGCGACCGCCTGCGCCGGCCAGACGCCGCCGAAGTGCACGCCGCCGACCGGCGCCTACTCGGTCGTCGCGGGCCTGCTCAACACGCGCATCCTCGCCTCGGTCGAGGTGGTCGGCATCCAGGGCATCACGGATCCCAATACGGGTGAAGCGATCATCTCGGTCCCGCAGGGCGACGAGAACAATACCGCCATCAAGAAAGTCCCCGACCTCGCCACGCTCTCTGCCCTGCCGATCGGCACCGTCGAGGCCGGCATCGGCAGCTTCCTCGACGACGACGGCGCCATCGCCCAGTTCGCGAGCTTCGTCGCGACGTCGCTCGGCGAGCCGGGCCCGACCGTCGACGGCCTGCTGACGTGGCACGCCGTCGAAGACGGCCCGCTGTCCGCCGCCGCGCTGGTCGACAACGGTCCGGCACCGACGACGTTGCCCGCGCACGTCTGGGGGCATGAGGTCGAGCCGACCCGCTTCGACCGCATGATGGGCACGTTCTACCTGGGCGGCAGCAACTTCACCGACTGGTACTATCCGTCCTCGGGTCTCGGCACGACCGCCGTGCCGGGCACCTGCAGCGGCGGACACTGCGCGTCCGGCGACGTCGGCGCGACCTGCACCACCGACGCGCAGTGCGGCCAGTCGATCAACCTCGACTCCACCGCGCTCTCGATCGGCCGCGGCCGGCGCGACATCGAAAACCTGACCCAGGCCCCGGGCATCAACGTCCCGGTCATCGCCTTCGGCGGCAGCAACGGACTCGCACCGATCCCCGCGAGCTACATCCCGTTCGCGCAGAGCATCGGCGCGTGCAGCGCGCCCACCTGCAACGGCACGCCGCGCGTCGTCGACGCCACGCAGCCGAACGAGGCATTCCCCACCTTCGGCGGCGTCGACGGCGGCTTCGAGGTCTACATCAGCGAGGGCTACTCGCACGTCGACATCGTCTCCGCCGAGGACGACGGCACGAACAACGTGGTGGTGCCGCTGGTGGCGTTCCTGGCGCGCAACGCGGAGTGATGCGGAACAGCGGGAGCCGGTGAGCCGAGGTGAGCCCGTTAGCCAGTAAGCGGTGACACTGGCGCACCGGCGCACTGGCTCACTGGCTCACCGTCTCACGCCCCCATGCGCCGCGACGTCACCTGGATCCTGATCGCCTACGCCGTCGCCGTCCTGGTCGCGCTCGTCGCCGGGGCCGCTTCGCCATGGGGACATCCGCTCGCCGTCGCGTTCGTCGCGGACCTGGCCGCGACGGTGGCGGTGTTCGTCTTCAGCCGCGCGTTCAACAACTCGAGCTTCTACGACGCGTACTGGAGCGTCGTGCCGCCGCTGCTGGCGCTCTACTTCTGTGCCGTCGCGGTGCCGGACGCGAGCGGCGTGCGGCAGCTGGTGGTCGTCGGGTTGGTCTGCTGGTGGGCGGTACGGCTCACCTACAACTGGGCGCGCGGGTGGACCGGCCTGCACCACGAGGATTGGCGCTACGTCGACCTGCGTACGTCGACGGGCAACGCCTACTGGCTCGTCAGTTTCGTCGGCCTGCATCTCATGCCCACCGTCCAGGTGTTCCTCGGCTGCCTCTCCCTCTACGCTGCGCTCGCAGTCGGCACGCGCCCGCTCGGGATCCTCGATCTCGTCGCCACGGTGGTCACCGGCGGCGCGATCGCCCTCGAGGCGCGCGCCGACAAGGAGCTGCTCCGCTTCCGTCGCTCGCAGCCGCCGCGTGACGCCATCCTCGACAGCGGGGTGTGGGGCTGGTCGCGCCATCCCAACTACTTCGGCGAGATGAGCTTCTGGTGGGGACTGTGGCTGTTCGCCCTCGCCGCGGCGCCGGCGTCCTGGTGGTGGACCGTCGTCGGTCCGCTGGCGATCACCCTGATGTTCCGCTTCGCGAGCCTCCCGCTGATCGAGGCGCGCATGCTGCAGCGCCGCCCCGGCTTCGCGGCGCACCAGCAGCGCGTCTCGATGGTCGTGCCCTGGCCGCGGCGCGCGTGACGACGCGCCGCCGCCGTGGCGATCGGCGCCCGCTTGTGGTTTGAATCGGCGGGTGATGCCTCGTCGCGCCATCGTCATCGTCCTCGCCCTCGCGCTCGTCGCCGCCGGCGGCGGCCTCTGCCTGCACGCCTGGCACGCCTGGTATGCGCCGCGCGGGACCAGCGCGGAGCTCACCGCGCAGGCGATCGCGCTCGAAGACCAGCAGGACTTCGCCGGCGCCGCCGAGCGCTATCAGGCCGCCCTCGACGCCGACGACGGCAACCGCCAGGCGCGCGCGCGTTTCGGTCTGCTGCGCTTCAAGCAGGCGCGTTGGAACGAGGCCGTACCGCTGATGATGCGCGCCGCCGACGAGGATCCCACCAACAGCGAGTTGCTGATCAACCTCGGCACCGCGCTGCTGCAGCTCGCGCGCGACGAGGAGGCCGTGGCGATCCTGGAGCGCGCGACGGCCGCCGCGCCCGATTCGGCTCCCGCCCACAACAATCTCGGCGTCGCCCTCGCCAAGCTCGGCCGCTTCGACGACGCCGCCGTGGAGTTCGAGCGCACGCTGGAGATCAAGCCCGACCATCGCAGCGCCAGTCGCAGCCTGCAGATGGTGCGGCAGCAGATTCCCGTCAAGCTGCGCTAACGCCGGCCGCGTCGTAGACGCGCCGCGCTTGACGACATCAGCGAGAGTGAATAGGCGCCATCAGTCGTCGACGCTCTATTGGCCGGAAGGACTCGCGCATGACTGTCAGACAGCTACGCGGTGCCAGCTTTCGCACCTCGCAGTGCTTCTCCTCCTTGGCGCGACGCTCACGCCGGCCCTGGCGCAGGATGCCGAAGAGACGCTCGACGAGCAGGCGCTGCCGCAGGCGCACTTCGTCGCCGAAGCCGGCATCGGCATCGCGGTGTTGAGCCAGATCGCGGCCGATGCGCGCTTCACGCCGTCGATCGGCGTCAACTGGTTGCCCGATCCGCACTGGGCGGTGCGCGTCGGGGCGGTACCCGCCACCGGCGGCGCGGCGGCGGCGGGCGAGGTCGCGTATCGCATCATCGATCCGCTCGAAATCGGGCTCGGCCTTCTCTACAACCAGCGGCGGTTCCGGTTGAACGATTCCGGCCTGGTGCGCGACGGCGTCGGCGAGGACAACAACCTGCCGTTGCGTCTGCGCTTGGGCTGGAACATCACGCCGGACATCTCCCTGAACCTGCTCGCCGGCGTCGCGCTCGCCGGGGAACTGCGGGTCGAGGATCGGAACGGGAACACCCTGGTCGAGTCGAACTACGATCCGGCCCCCTACGTCGGACTGCGCTTCGTCGGCGGCCTCTGAACGGCGCCCCCGCTCTCGCCCTGCCGCGCCATTCGTTCTAGGGACCAGGTGCGCCCAGGGAGAGCGCCCGATGCCCGAGTTTCAGTTCCAGGAGATGTTTCCGCACGGCGAGGACGCGACGCCGTACCGGCACCTCGACGGCGACGTCGCGGTCGAACAGTTCCGCGGCGAGCCGGTGCTGACCGTGCCCGCCGCCGGCCTGACGCAGCTGGCCGCCGCCGCCGTCCGCGACGTCTCGCATCTCTTCCGCCCCGGCCACCTGCGTCAGCTGCGCACCATCCTCGACGATCCCGAGGCGTCGCCCAACGACCGCTTCGTCGCGCTGAGCATGCTGAAGAACGCGAACATCTCGGCCGGCATGGTGCTGCCCTCCTGCCAGGACACCGGCACCGCGATCGTCATGGGCAAGAAGGGGCAGCGCGTCTGGGTCACCGGCGGCGACGACGAGGCGGCGCTGGCGCGCGGCATCTACGACACCTACGTCGGCACCAACCTGCGCTATTCGCAGCTGGCGCCGGTGACGATGTACGACGAGGTCAACACCGGCTCGAACCTGCCCGCGCAGATCGAGATCTCCGCCGTCCCCGGCGACGAGTACCATTTCCTGTTCGTCACCAAGGGCGGCGGCTCGGCGAACAAGACGTTCCTCTTCCAGGAGACCAAGGCGCTGCTCAACCCGCAGTCGCTGCTGACCTTCGTCGCCGACAAGCTGCGCATGCTCGGCACCTCCGCCTGCCCGCCGTATCACCTGGCGATCGTCATCGGCGGCACCTCGGCCGAGCTGACGCTGAAGACCGTGAAGCTGGCCAGCTGCCGCTATCTCGACGACCTGCCGACGCGCGGCAGCGCGCTCGGCCACGCCATCCGCGACGTCGAGCTGGAGGCGGACGTGCTGCGCCTGACGCGCGAGACCGGCATCGGCGCGCAGTTCGGCGGCAAGTACTTCTGCCACGACGTGCGGATCATCCGCTTGCCGCGCCATGGCGCCAGCTGTCCGGTGGGCATCGGCGTCTCCTGCTCGGCCGATCGCCAGGCGAAGGCGAAGATCACCGCCGGCGGCATCTTCCTCGAGCAGCTCGAGACCAACCCGGCGCAGTATCTACCGGACGTCAACGAGCAGAAGCTCGGCGATGACGTCGTCGCCATCGACCTCAACCGCCCGATGGCCGAGATCCGCGCCCAGCTGTCGCGCTATCCGATCAAGACGCGCCTCGCGCTCAGCGGGTCGCTGATCGTCGCGCGCGACATCGCACACGCGAAGCTCAAGGAGCGCATCGACCGCGGCGAGGGCCTCCCGCAATACGTGAAGGATCACCCGATCTACTACGCGGGCCCGGCCAAGACGCCGAAGGGCTACGCGTCCGGCTCGTTCGGCCCGACCACGGCCGGGCGCATGGATTCGTACGTCGACCTCTTCATGCAGCACGGCGGCAGCCTCATCACCCTCGCCAAGGGCAACCGCTCGCCGGCGGTCGCCACGGCCTGCAAGGCGCACGGCGGCTTCTACCTCGGATCGATCGGCGGCCCGGCCGCGGTCCTCGCGCAGGAGAACATCCGCAAGGTCGAGGTGCTCGAGTACCCCGAGCTCGGCATGGAGGCGATCTGGAAGATCGACGTGCACGACTTCCCCGCCTTCATCGTCGTCGACGACAAGGGCAACGACTTCTTCGGCAGGCTCTAGCCACACCCAATCACCGAATGGAGGGCCGCGCTCCCGCGCGGCCTGTCCCGAAAGACGATCGCAAGTACGACGCGTTGTAGCGGCGGGCTTCAGCCCGCCACCCCTAGCACGCCAGTGCTCGACGCCGAGCCCATACACCCGAGCTAGCGGTGGCGGGCTGAAGCCCGCCGCTACAACGTTCCCGTCGCATGCCGGACGCCATGCGCGTCCGTCGAGAAACTGCCCGTCGCGCACGATTCTCGACGCGCCGGCGGCGAACGCCGCCGCGCGCGCTTCGGCGCATGCGCCCTTCGCCGTGGCATGACGTCTGCTGTGACGTCTCGCCGCATGGAGGGTCTTTCCCAGATGATCGAGCCCAATCTCTCCCCCGCCGGCACCCTGGCCACCGACGCCAACGCGCGCGTGCTCGTGTGCTCGGTCGATCGCGGCCTTTTCGGCATCCAGGCCGGCTGGGTGGAAGCGGTCTATCCGATCGCGTCGATGACGGTGCACACGACGCGCACCGACGCCGGCCAGCGGCAGGCGTTCATCGTGCATCGCGATCAGCCGGCGCTGATCGTCGACCTGCGCCAGGCCATCGGCCTCGACGGCGTGCTTGGCGACGCCACCCGCGACGCCTTCCTCGTCCTCCGCTCCGGCGCTGCCCTGCTGGCCGTGCCCGTCGATCACTGCGTCGGCATCCGCACGCTCGATCTCGACGAGCGCGCCCCGGTGCCGAGCGCCGTGCAACGCGACGGCGGCCTGCCGATGGGACATCTCGTCGAGTTGGATGGCCGCATGCTGATGGTCCTCGACCCGGCGCGCCTCCTCGACACACGCCATCGCGACGAGCTGCTCTCGGCGCGGCGCCGCGCCGAGGCCATCTGCCAGCGCCAACACAAGCTGTCGGCGCTGTGGGAGGAGATTCGCCAGGAGCCCAGCGCGGCGGCGCTGCGCACGTTCGCGGGGCTGTGCAGCCGCACCGGCCGCGCCCGGGCAGCCGCGGCGACGCGCACCGTGCTCGCCGCCCTTCCCGACGGCGACGCGACCGCCGACGCCGACGAGCACCGCGCGCTTCTGCGCGTCCTGCTGCGCTGTGCCGGCGAGCGCCGCACCGGCTTCCTGACGTGCAGCAGCGACGGCACCGGCGCCGCCCTCGACATCGTCGACGGCCGCCTCGTCGCGGTGCGCGCCGGCGCCGCGCACGGCCGCGCCGCGCTGGCACACCTCCTCAACGCCGCCTGCCGCGAGATCGCGTTCGTCGCCGGCGAGGTGGCCGGCGGCCGCGGGCCGATCGACAGTACCGCCGCGGCGGTGATCAGCGCCCTCGAAGCCCGCGGCCCGCAACGCCGCAAGCGGGCCACACAGTGAGCGACGGACCGACAAGGAGCGATGCGATGGACGAGCAGATCCGCATTCTGGTGGTGGACGACAGCGCCACGATCCGCACCGCGCTGCAACTGATCCTCGCGCCGACCGGCTACGCGATCGAGTTCGCCTGCTCCGGCGCCGAGGCGCTCGAGAAGGCGACGACGCAGCCGACGTCGATCATCATGCTCGACTTCATCCTGCCCGACATGCGTGGCACCGAGGTGTGTCGTGCCCTGCTGGCGGACGAGCGCACGCGGCGCCTGCCGGTGGTGCTGGTGTCGGCGCGTGGCGCCGAGATCCGCCAAGCGTACCAGGACGTCGACAACGTCGTCGCCTATCTGACCAAGCCCTTCACGCCCGACCAGGTGCACGACTGCATCCAGGACATGCTGGCGCTGGTCGAGAGCGGTGGCGATCCGCGCCCGACCGCGGACGCCCCCGCGGCCGCCGTCGAGAGCGTGGTCGAGGCGGTGGCGCCGGCCGTCGCCGAAGCGGGCGCCCTGCCGATGGCGTGGACGGACGCCGAGGACGAGATCGACGATGACGTCGACGCGGCACCCCTGCCTGTCGCGCCGCCGATCGCGACGCAGCGCGAGGCGCTCGACGCGATGTTCGAGACGCTGCGCGCCGGCCTGGAGGGCGTGCACGTCGAGGAAGCGGACACCCCCTCGGGCGCGGCGGCCGACCGCTCACGCTCGTACGCGGAGCTCGCTTCGCACCTGGCGCGGCAGCTCGGCGAGACGCTCGCCCAGGCCACGTCGGGCGCGCGCCACACGCTGTGCAGTGACGGCTCGATCCGCTCGGTCGAGGATTCGCTCCTCGACGCCTACCGGCGCGTCTGCCGGCTGGTGTTCCGTTCCGTCACCACCGGCGTCGCCCGCACCCAGGCCGGCGAGCACAGCGCCCGCGTCCTGGTCGTCGGCCGTGCCGACGGCGAGACGGCGGAAGCGGTCGACACCGCCGCGCGCGAGGCCGACTGGCACCTCTTCCGCATCGCCTCCGGCTTCTGCCAGCTCCCACTGATGACACGCTGCTACGGTCCATCGCACCTCGTCGTCGACCTGTCCGGCCCGACGCTCTGGAACGAGCTCGCGACGCTGCGCCTGATGACCGAGAGCCGCCGCCTGCGCATCATCGGCGTTGTCGCCGCCGACGGCGCCGCGCCCGACAAGGCGCAGCTCGCCCGCCACGGCATCGGCACGCTGGTGGTCGCCGGCCCCCGGCTCGCCGAAGCGCTGCACCGCTGCATCGTCGGCGAGGGGATCGCGGAGGCAGCGGCCATCGCCGCCGAAGGCACCGACCTGGACACATCGGCGGCGGCGTAGGCCGCCACGCGCTAGAGTTGCGGGCGGGCCGCCCGCGCTCCCGGCCGGGCAATTCGGCAGCGGGGCTGGGAGCGCGGGCGGCTCGCCCGCATCTCTAGCGCGGCTCGTCCCACACCGCCCCCTGCATTGGGCGCACGGCAGCGCGCAGTGCTAGTACTGCGGCCATCGTCGATCGGGCGCGGGCTTCGTTGCGCCGCCGGCGCGGGCACGGGCGTTGCTGATCGTCGAAGTCCAGGAGGACGGCACATGCGTGCTCGCGAGATCGTCGACGACGTCGCCTTCGCCATCGAGATGCTGGCGCGGGCCACCGCCGAGCAGGTGGTCACCGGCAGCCTGTTCAACCCGATGCGCAAGGAGCTGCGCATCGACCCGTACCCATACTATCGCCGCCTGCGCGAGCGCGACCCGGTGCACCGCAGCTTCGGCGCCAGCGGTTGGGTGCTGACCCGTCACGACGATATCGTCGGCGTGCTCGGCGACCGCGCCTACTCCTCGGACGAGCGCAACTGGAAGCGCTTCCGCCGCATGATCGGCCGCGACGTGCGGTCGGGACTGCCCGACCCATACGTCGACGGCGTGATCTCCATGCTGCGCATCGACCCCCCCGACCACACGCGCCTGCGCACGCTGGTATCGAAGGCCTTCACGCCGCGCGCCATCGAGCGCCTTCGCCCGCGCATCGAGACGGTCGTGGTCGAGCTGCTCGACGGGCTCGCCGGCCGCGGGGAGCTCGACCTGATGCCCGCCTTCGCCTCGCCGCTGCCGGTGGTGATCATCGGCGAGATGCTCGGCGTCGCCGTCGAGGACCGCACCCGTTTCCGCCACTGGTCGAACGAGGCCATTGGGCTGCTCGGCGACGGCAGTCGCGCCGATCGGCGGCGCGCCTGGCAGGCGCTCGGCGAGATGCGCGACTGGCTCGGTAAGCAGATCGACGCGCGCCGGCGGACGCCGCGCGAGGATCTGCTCTCGGCGCTGGTGGCCGCCGAGGAGTCCGGCGATCGCCTGAGCGAACGCGAGCTCTTCGCGACCTGCGTGCTGCTGCTCATCGCCGGCAACGAGACCACCACCAATCTGATCGGCAACGGCGTCGTCGCCCTGCTCCGCCATCCCGCGCAGCTCGAGCGGCTGCGTCGCGATCCCGCCCGCATGCCGGCCGCCATCGAGGAGCTGGTGCGGTTCGACAGCCCGGTGCAGATGACCTCGCGCCTCGTGCTCGAAGAGCGCGAGCTGCACGGCTGCCGCCTCCGGCGCGGCGAGCAGATCGTCCTCATCCTCGGCGCCGGCAACCGCGATCCCGCCCGCTTCGACGACCCCGATCGACTCGATTTCGACCGGCCCGACGTGCGGCCGCTGTCGTTCGGCCACGGACTCCACTACTGCCTCGGCGCCCAGCTCGCCCGCCTCGAGGCACAGATCGCCCTCACCCATCTCTTCGACCACTTTCCGGACCTCCGCTTCGCCGACGCGCCGATCGCGTGGGGCACCAACACGATCCTGCGCGGCCCGCGCGTCCTGCCTCTGGCGGCGTGACCTCAGCGCGCCGGCAGGCGCTCCGCGATCAACCACGTATCGCTCAGCGCGCGCGTCGCGTGCGCCCGTCCCGCCGCGATCCGCAGCGGACGATCGCCGGCCGCGACGCGCACGACGCCGCGCGCCGTCCGCACCTCGAGCCGCCCGCGCAGCACGCGCAGCCGCTGCGCGTGCGGATGTGCGTGCGACGACTCGCGATGCCCGCGTGGCTTGAACACCAGCAGGAGATCGGGAGCGAGCGCGTAGACGGCGTGGGTTCTGGATGGGGAGGACGGCTGAAGGACGAAGGCTGCAGGCGGGCCAACGCGCTCCCCCGTCCGTCGTCGTTCCACCGTCATCCTCCGTCTTTCATCCGTCATCCTTCGTCGCCCCTACACAGGCACCCATCGCCCGCTCTCATAGTCGAAATAGCGCGCCACCCGGGCGCCGTCCCAGTGGTACTTGAGGCTCGGCCCGGGCACCGGGATGCCAACGGCCGTCGGCTTGAAGGCGCCGATGCACTCGCCGCCGGCGTCGCGGACGCTGGCGTACACGACGCCGTTGGCGCCGGTGGCGCGCACGGCGGCGCCGAAGCTCTGGCCGTGCGTGTAGACGCTGGGATCGAGCAGGCGCGCCTGTTCGTCGGCGGCAAGCGCGCCGACGTCGACGAACCGCTGATCGACGCGGCCGACCAGCACGCGCATGTCCTCGTAGCGCGGCGGGTCGCGGCTGTCGGTGGCGAAGCGGGCGAAGTGGAAGGCGGTCTCGCGCACCGCCGTCAGCAGAGTGCGGGCCGCGTAGTAGACGCCGTAGCTGCCGTCGCTGAAGCGCGAACCGTGCGGATTGCGATGCGTGAAGGCCGCCATCACGAAGGAGGCGCCCGGACCGCTCACCCGCTCGGCGGCGGGAACGAGACGGATCTCGCCGGCGCTGTCGCGGACGCGCGGATTGACGAGCTGCTCGGCGGCAATCAGCGCCTCCCAGACGCTGGGATCGTTCGACACCCGCTCGAACAGATCGATGGGTGGATAGCGCGCCGCGACGATGCGGGTCGCGCGCCGCCACGTCACCCGCCGCTGGCGAGGCTCAGGACCACGGGGCTCGGGCGGCATCGAGATAGGCGCGCACGGCGGCCAGGTCGGTGACGTCGCCCGCGGCCATGCGCTCGAGGGGCGTGTGATCCCCGAAGGATCGGTTGGGCCGCTTCACCCAGCCGTCGGCCTGGGCCGGATCGGCGTAGAGGATCTGCAGCGCTTTGTAGATGCCCGCCACGTAGCCGATGCGGCGCAGCGCGTCCTCCGGCATGCGCCGCACCCGGCCCGCCTTCCATTCGAAGAAGGTGCGGAGCGGCGGCGCGCCGAGAATGCGGCGCGCGTCGTCGTTGCCGACCCCCCACATCTCCATGATGCGGAAGAACCCGACCACCGCCTGACGCTGCGGCGCCTCGCGAAGCGCGGCCGGCGGGGCGATCGCCTTTCTCTGCGCCCTGACCATGCAGGCAGATTAGCACTGATTTATGAAATTATGCAAACCTGCACTACGAGGCGGCCAGCGCGGCCGTCGAGGATCGGCGCTACGTCGGGTCGGCGACCTTGACCAGCAGCTTCCCGAGGTTGCGGCCGTCGAAGAGCATGTTCAGCGCCGTCGGGGCCTGCTCGAGGCCGTTGACCACGGTGTCGCGGTGCTTCACCCGCCCCTCGGCATACCACTGGGCCAGCTGCGCGACGCCCTCGGCGAAGCGCGGCAGGAAGTCGAGGACGATGAAGCCGCGCACCAGGAGTCGCTTGGTGAGGATGAGGTCGAAACGGCCCTGCATCGGCGCGTCGCTGTTGTAGCCCGAGATCATCCCGCACAGCGCGACGCGGCCGTTGAGGTTCATCTGCGACATCACCTCGTCCATCATCGGGCCGCCGACGTTCTCGAAGTCGACGTCGATGCCGTTCGGACACGCCTCGCGCAGGCGCCGCGGCCAGCCGTCCGCCTTGTAGTCGACCGCGGCGTCGAACCCGAGCTCGTCGGTGAGCCACCGGCACTTCTCCGGCCCACCCGCGATGCCGACGGCGCGGCACCCCTTGATGCGCGCGATCTGGCCGGCCACCGACCCAGTGGCGCCGGCGGCAGCGGAGATCACCACCGTTTCACCGGCCTGGACGCCGCCGATGTCGAGAAGGCCGAAGTACGCCGTCAGCCCGGTGAAGCCGAGCACGCCCAGGAACACTTCGGGCGGCACCGGCAGTCCCTTCGGGAGCGTCTGGACCATGGCACCGGCGTCGAGCCGCACGTAGTCCTGCCAGCCGGTGAGCCCACTGACGAGATCGCCGACCGCGTATTGCGGTGTGTTCGATTCGACGATCTGCGCGATGCCGCCGCCGCGCATCACCTCGCCGATCTGCACCGGCGGCAGATAGCTCTCCGCGTCGGTCACCCAGATGCGGTTGGTCGGATCGAGGCTCAGATACAGCAGGCGCGCGACGGCCTCGCCGGCTCCCGCCGTCGGCACGGGTTTCTCGACCAATTCGAAGTCGCTCGCCTTGATGCGCCCCACGGGGCGAGCCCGCAGGAGCCACTGTCGGTTCACCGCACGCGCCATCGATTCACTCCTCTGCATCTTCTCCGCGATCTCGGTGGTGAAGCACTCACCGCCAGCGCGCCACCTGGCGGGCGCGGCGGATCACCGCGAAGCGGGCGACGACGCCATCGCGCTCGTCGTCGAGCGCGATGCTGACGAGATCGTTGAGGCCGCCGTAGCGCGCGTCGCCGCCGACCAGCGCGCGCAGCGCGCCGCTCGAGAGCACCTGATAGCCATCGAAGTGCGTCCAGCGCGGCTGCTGGCCCCAGCCCTTCTCGCGGCCGACCCGCGTGTACAGGTCCGGGGGCACGCACACCAAGCGGAATTCGTACGGACTGAGGCCGAGCTGATCGCGGAGAATCACGGCGCCGCGCTCGAGCAGGGCACGGTCGATCGCCACCCGGCTGAGCCCGCGGCGGCGCGACAGGCCGAGCGCGGTGAGCAACGGTCCTTCCGCCGGGGCTTCACCCTCTTCGGAGAAGTCCTCGATGAGGATGGACTCGGCGCTGAAGGGCGGCATGTAGCGGGCGCCGCCCGAGTTGACGAAGACCTGGCGCAGGAACTGCTCGAGCAACCCCCGCACCGCCGCCGACACCTCGGCGGGCCAATTCGCCGCGCTGCTCACCGTATCGACCCGCGAGGCGCCCTCGCGCTGAGCGGCGGCATCGGCGGGACGCGCCTGAGTGATGTGCGCGGCGACGAAATCGAAGAGCGGTTGCGAGGTCTCGACAGGCGTCGCGGTGACCGCGGCGAGCCCCAATCCGCGCGCCCGCTCCGCCACGCCGCCGGGCAGCGGCGCGGCGAGGTCCACCGGACAGCGCATCGCCGCGTCGCTCAACACGGGTGTCGGAGTCTCGCGCTCGCCGGCGTCCGGCTTCGCCGGCGCCTGCGCCGCGCGGGTACGCATCTCCCGCGCATAGCTCGCCAGCGCTGCCGCGTCGCCGCGCTGGGCCGCGTCGAGCGCGCGCTGCGCCACGTCGGCGGTCGCCATCACCTGGGTCTCCGCCTTGGGCGTGTTCGCACGGCGCGCCACCACGGCGAGTTGCTCGAGATAGGCGTGCCGCTCGCCATAGAGCGTCGCCGGCTCGGCGTCGGCGCGCCGGAGCGCCGCCAGCGCGGCCAACGCAGCACCGCGCAGCTCGAGCGGATCCGCCGCCGCCAGTTGGCTGAGGCCCGGCGAGAAGGGGTCGAGCGCGGCAGGCGACGCGGCGTACACCTGCGCGCCGAGCTCGATGATTCCGGCGCGCTCGGTCAGGCTGAGACGGAGTTGCTCCGCCCGCTGCGCCTGCTCCTCCACGCGCGCCCAGTCGTTGCGCAGCGTCGCGGCACGGCTCTCCGCGAGCGCGGTGGCAATCGCCTGCTCGGCGCCCCGCGCCTCGCGAAACTGCTCCCGCGACAGCGCCGACGACAGCAACGCGGCGGCCCGCCCCAGGTAGAGATCGCGGTACACCGTATCGCAGTCGGCGACTTCGATCAGATGCCGAACGCTGTCGAGCGCCGACGTCGCTCCCGACCCACCCGTCTTCGTAGCTGCCATGTCTGCCTCCTTGGTTGAGGCGGGCAGAATAGCCTGGAGGCAGCTGTCGAGGCGAATCGCCAGCGGATCCGTCCCAATCCCCGAATGGAGGGCCGCGCTCCCGCGCGGCCGCGTCCCGAACGTCTCGTGGCACTCACCGCCCGAGACGGCGCCCCGGAAGCGGCGCCCAGCCCATCACGCTGTCGCGCGCATCGGCTCCATTGCGACGCCCTCGACCGACGGCAACGGCAGGATGCGCTCGATCCCCGCGAGACCGGCCTCGGTGCGATACGGCCGGACTGGGAGCATCATGCGGAACGTCGAGCCGACGCCGAACTCGCTCTCGAGGTTGATCGAGCCGCCGATCGCGTCGAGCAGCCGGCGAACGATGTACAGCCCGAGGCCCGCGCCGCCGAAGCGGGAGTGCACGTTGCGGTCGGCCTGGCGGAATGGCTCGAAGATCAACGTCTGCGCGTCGTGCGGAATGCCGACACCGGTGTCCTGCACGGTGAGCTCGACCGCGCCGAGCGCCGCGCGCGCGCCGACGACGATGCGTCCGCGCTCGGTGAACTTGACGGCGTTGCCGACGAGGTTCTTCAGCACCATGCGCAGCTTCACCGGATCCGACGTGATGCCGCGGCGTGCCGGGGACGACGTCCCAGGTCAGCTCGACTCCCGGCTGCAGGCGCCAGGCGCGCGATTCGAGCGCCAGATCGTCGAACAGCTCGATCACGTCGATCTCGCGCAGCTCGAGGGGCATGCGCCGCGCCTCGAGGCGCGACAGGTCGAGCGTCGTCTGAACGAGATCGAGCAGCTCGCGCGAGCTGCGCGCCATGCGCTTCAGCGCGTCGGCCTGCGAGGGCGTCAGCGCCCCGAAGGTGTTGTCGAGAAGCAGGTCGCCATAGCCGATGATGAGGTTCAAGGGCGTCCGCAGCTCGTGCGACATCGATGCGACGAAGTCGGACTTGAGCTGATTGGCCGCCTCGAGCTCGTGCACCAGTTGGGCGTTGGCGAGGGCCATCGACGCGAGCTGCCCGATGCCGCAGGCGATGCGGTGTTGGGTGACGGAGAGCGCCGGCGGCTCGGGCCAGTTCGCGACCTGCAGACCGATCACCATCGGACCGCGCCGCAGCGCGATCAGCAGATGGTAGCCGTTGGGATCGCCGGGCAGGAGCTGCAGCGGCGTCTCCACCTCGGCGACCCCTTCGGTGTCGAGGCGGTCGAGCAACGCCGCCAGCCGCTCCTGCGGGATCTCGAGGAGCCGCACGATCTCGCCGACTTCCGGTGACAGGCCGTGCGCCGCGACGGTCACGTACAGCGCCTCCTCGGCGCGGCGCAGCAATGTATGGCTCGAGGCGGCGCCGAGCTCCTCGGTGGTGACCTGACAGACGCGCTCGAGCAGCACCGGACGATCGAGAGACGAGATCAGCTCGCCGCCGATGCGGGCGAGCGCCGCCGACACCGCCGCCTCCTCGCGCAGCTCCGCGGTGCGCTGCGAGAGCGCGTCCTCGGTCACCTGCCGTTGGCTCTCCATCGCCTCGGCCCGCCACCGCTCGGTGCGCGTGCGCTCGACGAGGAACCCGTAGAACGCGGCCGCCGTGAACAGGAACGGGATGCGGATCAACGACGGCGACTTCCACAGCGACCACGAGCCGCCCGTCGCGGCGAGGCCGTAGAGATAGGCGCCGCAGATCGCCACCGCGCCGATCGCGATCAGGCGGAGGTTCTCGCCGATCGCCGCCAGCAGGAGCACGAAGAAGTACAGGTAGAAGAACTCGGCGTTGAACTTGCCGCTCTGCAGCAGCAGCGCCGTGATCCACACCGTATCGCCGACCACCAGCGCGATGCCGAACGAGGTGTGTTGCGTGACGCGCGGCGGCAGCTGGGCGATGATGACGTTCGAGGCCAGGGCCGCCGCGATCACCAGCACGCTGCCGAGCGGGGGCAGCGCGAACTGATCCTCCACCATCAGCAGATACGCCGTTGCGGCGATCAGCGTGTAACGCAGCAGGAGAAAGGCCCGTTGAGTGGCCGAGGAATCCATGAGCTGTTCCCAGACGGCAAAGCAGGAAGCAGGCCAAGCGCGCACTATTTCGGAGGTCGTTACATCGTACAGCTGAATTTGAGCAGGAAGTGGCATTGTTCAAGCGCCGGCGTCGAATAGGTAACTGCGGGCCGCGCACATGCCACGTCGCAGGTAACTGCAGCGCCACCGGAACCCCGGTGGCGCTGCCTCGGCATGCCCTGGGCCCTCCGTGCCCTCAGCCGTGAAGCGGCCGCGGAACTTGCGAGCGCCGCGGAGCGCGCGCTATGTCGCCCGCGTGGACGCGCGCGGCGTGAGCGGCGATGGACGCTGAGCGCGGCGTACACGGCGGTGCCGCTGGCTCGGCCGTGACCGACTGCCTCCTCCTCGCCGCGGTGTGGGCGGTGATGATCGTGGTCATCGATCCGCGCGGCGACTTCCCCCTCAACGACGACTGGGCCTACGCCGGGTCGGTGCAGACCCTGCTCAACGAGGGCGTCTTCCGCCTGCCGGGCTGGGCCGGCATGACGCTGATCACGCAGACGCTGTGGGGCGCGCTCGTCACCGAGATCTTCAGCTTCTCGTATGCGGTGTTGCGCGCATCGACGCTCCTGCTCGGCGGCGCCTGCATCGTCGGCACGTACCTGCTCGCCCGCCAGTTGCGCGCGGCGCGCGGCGTCGCGCTGCTCGCGGCGCTCGTGCTGGCGGCCAACCCGCTGTTCGTCGTCCTGGCCTTCAGCTTCATGACCGACGTGCCGACGTTGGCACTGATGCTCTACGCGCTCCTCGCCTTCGGGCGCGCGCTGCAATCGGGCTCGCGCGCGGCGTGGGCCGTGGGCACCGTCGTCACCGTCGCGGCGGTACTGTGCCGGCAGCCGGGCCTGGCCGTGGCGATGGCCCTCGTCGCCACCGCGGCGCTGCGGCCGCCGGATCGCCGGCGCTGGCTCGCTCTCGCCACGGTGTCGCTGCTGGCCGGCGCCGGCGCCCTCTGGGGCTTTCAGATCGTCATGCAGGCGTACGGATCGCCGCCGGGGGAGGCCTACTCCAGCCAGGGTGGCTTCCTCCTGCGCCTGTGGACGATGGGACCGAGCGGTGCGCTTCCCATCCTGATCGGAAATCTCTTCACCGCCGTACTCTACAGCGGCCTGTTCCTGCTGCCGCTGCTGATCGTCTGTGCCGCGAGCGCCATCCCGATGCGTCGGTCCTGGTGGCGATGGGACCGCGCGATACAGGTCGCGACGCTCGCCGTCGGGGCGCTGGCGTTGTGGTCGTCCGGCAAGCCACTGCCGATGCGTCCCAACGTGTTGATCGCCTCGGGGCTCGGACCGATCACGCTCAACGACGTGTACATCCGTGGCATCGCGAACGACCCAATCCTCCCGCCGGCGTTCTGGTGGACAGCCACCGCCGTTGGCGTCCTCGGCGCGGCGCTGCTGGTCGCGCAGAGCGTCGCCGCCGCGGGACGCGTGTGGCGCGAGCGCCGCCTGGTCGCCGCCCCCGCCGCGCCGGTGCGGACATTGCTGTTGGCGACGGTGCTGATCTACGTCGCCGCCGCCTGCGCCGCGGTGCAGTTCGATCGCTACTTCGTGCCGCTCGTGCCGATGCTCGGCCTCGCGCTGCTCCCGCCCGACGCCGGGCGCGGCGTCACGCGCGGGCGGTGGATCGCCGCGGCGCTGCCGTTGATCCTCCTCGCAGCGTACGGCGTCGCCGGCACGCACGACTATCTCGCCTGGAACCGCGCGCGCTGGCAGGCCCTGCGGCAATTGGAAACCCAGGGCATCGCGGCGCGCCAGATCGACGGCGGCCTCGAGTTCAACGCACCGCTCTTCTACGTCGAAGGCCGCTCCGGCCGAGGCCGCTCCGGGCGCAGCTGGTGGTGGGTCGCCGACGACGAGTACATGATCACCATGGGTCCGGTGCCCGGCTACGACGTCGCGCAACGCGTCCCCTACCCCCGCTGGCTTCCGCCTGGGGACGCCGCGATGACCGTCCTGCACCGCACGCCCGGGTCGGCACCGCCTGCAGTCTTCCGTTAGGAAGTACTCGGGAAGTTGGTCTCCCAGCAGCGAGAGGCGAGCCGCCCTGTGCTGCGGGCACCGCTACCGACGGGGGCAGCCCTTCCGATGAGGCCCGCTGGATTGGCATCGACGGGCTGTTGCAGGCGTTGCAGGATGATGTTGCCACAGTGCCTCCGGCGCGGCCTTGCCCGCCAATTCGGCTGGTGGATCGATCCCGCGCCTGGAGGGTCGCGCTTCCGCGCGACCGGCCGCGCGGAAGCGCGGCCCTCCAATCGGAAACGGAACGTGCTCCGGGAATTGGTGGGCAAAGCCCTCCGGCGCCCTGAAGGGGGACACTCGGTCACACGCAACGATCCGTTCGCGCGCAACTCTCGCCAGCCTCTGGCGAACACCTCGCTCGTGCGCCACGGCCGATCGACCTGGGCAGCGTGCCTAAGGGGAATTCCCCACTGTCGGCCCTGTCGGCGCGGGCGTCGTCCGTGGTACTCGCGTGCCGGCAATTCGTTGGACACGTCTCGGCAGAGTCGGCGCCAGCGCGAACCGCGTGGCGCGGGAGAGAACGATGGCGACCACGAAGAGGCGCGCGCGATCGAAGCCAGCCGCGGCGAAGAAAGCGACCGCGAAAAAGGCGACCGCCAAGAAGGCGAAGACCCCAATCAAGACGGGCCGGTCCGCGGCAGCGCCGACGCGCGCAGCGCACAGCCGGGGCCCGGCCGTCGCCGACGACGGCGGCGGAAACGAGGACAAGCGGGCGATCGAGTTCCGCGGCACGGGCCCGCTCCCCCGCATGGCGATTCAGGTCACCCAGCTGCAGTTGGGCGAATACAGCGTCTCGCTGTGGGATCGGAACGGGATGAACCCGAAGGAGGTCGCGCGGAGCACGAACGACGACGACATCGCCGACGAGTTCCCGATCGTCGCGACGGTCGCCGACATTCCCGGGATCGACGGCTTCACGATGTTCTGGGTCGTGTGGATCAAGGCTCTGCAATTTGGTGACGGTGCGCGCTATTTCGTCAGCGTCTCCATCACCCAGGGCAACACCGAGGTCGCTCGCTTCGAGCGCCAGGGCCCGATGACCACGAAGTTTCTGCCCTTTCACGGCGAATGGACCATTCGCGTCGCGTGACCGCCCACGGGAGGAAGTCATGCGAAAGCTGCCGAATCGCCTCGCGCTTCTCTTCTGTGTGCTCGCCGGCCCGCTGTGGGCCCAGGAACCGACGCCGGCGAAGATCGAGATCGTCGACGAGTTGCCCGCGAACCTGACCGAATTGGATCTGGCCGTTCCCCAGTCGCCCGCCTTCACCGCCCTCGATCTCACCCCGGAGACCGTCACCCGTCCGGCGAGCCCGCGCCAATTCGCGGTCGACGTCCTGAGCGGGCTGGACCCCAACGGCAACTTTCAGGCCGGGCTCGCCCTCGACGCGGTCCCCTGGCTGTTGCTCCGCGGCAACGACCTCACGATCAAGGACTACGAGCATTCGCTCGCCCAGCAGTTGGCGTCGCGCTTTCTGATCTCCGCGGCGACGACGAAGGGCACGGACAGCGACGACAACTCGTTGAAGCTGGCGCTCGGATTCCGCCTGACGCCGATCGACGACGGCGACCCGCGGCTCGATCCCGAGCTCAGGAAGTGCCTCAAACGCTCGGTGATCCCGCAACCCACGGACTTCAAAACGCTGCCGGAGTTCCAGGCGGCGGTGAAGCGCGCCGAGGTGGACGCGGAGGCCAGCGTCGAACAGTGCCACGAGGAGGCGAAGCAGCGGAACTGGAATCGCACCGCGTGGGATCTCGGCGCCGCGCCGACCTGGATTCAGCAACAGGGTACGAGCGATCAGACGCAATGGAACGGCGCGACGTTCTGGTCGTCCTACGCCTACGGCTTCACCGGCACCGTGCTGGAGAAGACGTCGCAGCTCATCCTCGGGCTGCGATACCAGCTCGATCAGGAGACCCCGGATCCGGACCAGAAGGACACGTTCTTCCGACAGGACACACTCCTCGCCGGAGCGCGCATGCGCGTCGGACGGCCGAACCTGTCCGTGTCGTTCGACGGATCGTATCTGTACGAGAACCCCGAGGACCGCGCGTCGGGCAGCGGCTTCCGCGGTGCGCTGTCGTCGAACTTCCGCATTCCCGGCGACTATCAGCTGTGGGTGAACGTCGGCGTCGGCGGAACCGTCGGACTCGGCAGCGAGGACCGCGTGTTCATCCTCGGATCGCTGAAGTGGGGCGGCCAGACGATCAGCGCCACTCAGGTGGTCGGCGCGCTGTGCGCCGCCGGCGCCGCGACCGGGATCTGTCCGAGCGCCAACCAGTGAGCCGCGAGCGCAGCGCATCGGCGGCGTGGTAATCGGCGGCCGTTCCGGGGTAGCGTCGCGGCATGCGAATCCGACTCACGCTCGTCCTCGCGGCCGTCATGGCGGTGGGGCTGTCGTCGCGTCCCGCGGTCGGCGAATCGGACATCTTCGACCGCGTCACGCACGGCTACGCCAACGACAATGGCGTGCAGATCCACTACGCGACCCTCGGCCGCCGTGGGCGCCTGGTGGTGATGATCCACGGCTTTCCCGACTTCTGGTACACGTGGCGCGACCAGATGCGGGTGCTGTCGCACCACTATCGGGTCGCCGCCATCGATCAACGCGGCTACAACCTGAGCGACAAGCCGGCGGGCGTCGACGCGTACAACTTCTTCGCCCTCGCCGACGACGTCGCCGCCGTCATCCACGACCTCGGCGAGGAGCACGCCGTGATCGTCGGACACGACTGGGGCGGCGCGGTCGCCTGGGTCTTCGCCCTCGCCCATCCCGAGATGACCGACGGCCTGGTGATTCTCAATTCCCCGCATCCGCGCGCGCTGTACCGCGAGCTGCGCAACAATCCCGCCCAACAAGCGGCCAGCCAGTACGCGCGCGACTTCCAGGAGCCCGACGCGCACCTCTCGGTCCCGCCGGAAGCCCTGGCGGCGTGGGTGACCGACCCGGTGGCGCGCGCCCACTACACCGAGGCGCTCGGCCGCTCCGACCCCGATGCGATGCTGAACTACTACAAGGCCAACTACCCGCGCGCGCCGTACGCGGATCCGCAGCTCCCCGATGTCCAGGTGCCGGTGCTGATGTTCCACGGCCTCGCCGATCAGTTCCTGCTACCGGGCGCCACCGACGGCACGTGGCAGTGGATCACGAAGCCGTTCACGCTGGTCACGGTTCCCGGCGCCGGTCACTTCGTGCAGCAGGACGCGTCGGCACTGATCACGCGACGGATGGCGCATTGGCTCGCCACCGAGCAGCTGCTGCACTAGGCGGCCCCAGTCCACACGCTGTATCACAATCACCGAATGGAGGGCCGCGCTCCCGCGCGGCCTTTCCGGAAGCGCCGGCTGGCCATCACCGCCGGGGACTGGCGCTGCGGGAGCAGCGCCCTCCATTCGGTGATGGCATGCACCATCCACGCTGCCCATTCCGTCGACTCACCGGACCGCGCTACGACCGACGCGCCGGGCGGATGAGCACTTCCTGGGACAGCGTGGCGACGTGGCGGCCGGCGCGGTCGAAGACGGTGCCGACGGCCAGACCGCGGTTGCCGAAGAGGGCGCGGCAGGTGGCCTCGTGGAGATGCCATTCGGCGGCGCGCACTGGTGCGTGGAACCAGATGGCGTGATCGAGGCTGGCGTTCCAGAAGGGGCGTATCGGCGCGTTGCGCGGCTGCCGATCGGGATGCCGGGCGACGACCGCATCGCTGGGCAGGTCGTCGGACAGGTACGCAAGCGCGCAGGCGTTGAGCACCGGGTCGTCGCCGATCGCCTCGTCCAGTCGCAGCCATGCCCCGACGCGGCCGGGCGCGATGTCGTCGGGGAGCAGGCGCCGATCGATGAGGGGGCTCCAGCTGTCCGCCCGCAGGGTTTCAGGCATCGCGACGGTCGGCATCTGTTCGGTCTGCACCTCGACCGCCACCTCCGGCACCTGGAACGACGCCGACAGGTTGAGAATCGCCCCGACGGCCTGGCGCGCGATAACCCCGCGGGTCAGGAACGTGCGGCCGTTGCGAATACGGTCGACCTCGAGTCGGATCGGCTCGGCGGCGTCGCCGAGGCGAATGAAGTAGGCGTGCAGGGAGTGCAGCCGGAACGCCGGGTCGACGGTCAGCGTCGCCGCGCGCAGCGCCTGCGCGATGATCTGGCCGCCATAGAGCCCACCCCACGGATACTGCGGACCCGACGCGACGTAGGTGTCCGGGCCGTGCGGCTCCAGGGTCATCATCTCGCGGAAGCTCATCGCGGGGCCGTCACTAACAGGTTGGGGCGTGGGCGTCATAGGTGAGGCATAGGCGATTCGCACCACCGTAGCCGCGGCCCTTGTGGCCGCATCGCGGTGGGCCGCGGCACACGTCCTCGCTCACGGTCTAGCGCCGCACCGCCACCCCACCCATCACCAACAGGGCCGCCACCCACCCCACCCAGTCACCGCCGCGCGCGTAGATCGTCGTCACATCCATCTGCGCCACGGTCGCGCGGAGGTTCTCCTGCGTCTGCACGCCGGAGCGTGCGGTCACGCGGCCGGTCGCATCGACGACCGCGCTGACACCGCTGTTGGTGGCCCGCACCAGACAGCGGCGCAGCTCGACGGCGCGCAGGCGCGCCATCGCCAGGTGCAACGCCGGTTCCTGCGAGTTGCCGAACCACGCGTCGTTGGCGAGGCTCACCAGGAGGTTGGCGCCGCTGTCGTTCACCATGCGGCGGACGAACGCCGGACGGACGGCCTCGTAACAGATCGGCGTCGCGATACGCCACGTATCGAGCGACGAGCGGCGGCGTCTCGTCAGCGGCGGCAAAGTGCGACGCCGACGCGAATCGCGCCGCCAGCGCCGGCCAGTGCTGGGCGAACGGGACGTATTCGGTGAAGGGAATGAGAAGGTTCTTCTCGTAGCCGCTGCGGATGACGCCGTCGGCGTCGACCAGCAGGGCGGCGTTGTACGCCTGGCGACGACCGCCGGCCTCGCCGACGAACGCGGCGCCGAACAGGAGCGGCACGCGCACATCCTCGCGGATCAGATCGCCGGCGATCGGCAACGGGCCGCGCAGCCCGCGCGCGTACACGGTCTCGGGCCAGACGACGAGGTCCACGGCGCCGTCCGCCAGCAGCGCGCGCGTCTGCTGGAGATAGCGATGATGATCGCGGCGGGCGTCGGCCCCCTTCTCCTGCACCCCGAGGTTTCCTTGCACGATGCCGACCCGGAGTTGCGGCGCGGCGGCCGCCAACGCGTCGATCCGCTCGATGCGCCAGCGTCCGTAGCCGATCGCGAGCAGCAGCGCGGTCGCCGCCACCGCCCACGTCGCAACGGATCGGTGGCCGGCCCGCCACCACCTCCAGGTCTCGAACGCCGCGGCGTCGAGCAGCGCGACGAGGGCGGTGAGCAGCAGCGGACCACCGAGGTCGGTGATCTGGATCAGCGTCAGGCGCCCGGCCAGGGCGTGTCCGAAATAGACGGGGAACAGCATCGGGTACAGCCATTCCACCGCGACCAGCGCCGGCACCCCCGCCATCGCGACCGGCCATCCGCGCCGGCGCACCAGCCGATAGAGGATCGCGTAGATCGCGTAGCGCAGGGCGAACCAGGCGGCGTCGAGGGTCCACAGCGCGGCGCCGACAGCGACGCTGCCGTCGAGGAAGACGTCGACGATGCGCCACATCCACAGAAACCCGCCGGCGTAGGAGACTGCGCCGAAGACGAAGCCGAGCAGCGCCGCGCCGCGCGCACTCCGCACTCGCTCGAGTGCCAGCCAGAGGGGGACGAGACAGATCAGGGCGAGCGGCCAGAATCCGAACCCGAGGAAGCCGAGGAAATGCAGGACGCCGCCCGCGGCGGCGAGGAGCAGCAGTGGCGCGTGCGCTGCGCGTGCGCCGCTCTCGACGGCGCCCGCGGCGCTCATTGGCACACGGTCATCCCCGGCGCGGCGCGCTCGCGGGCGGTGCGGCCCTCCTGATCCTTCAGGACGGGATCGCCGCCGTGCGCGAGGAGAAAGGTCGCGGCTGCCGTGTTGCCTTTGGCGCACGCGACGATCAGCGGCGTGTCCTGCCACTGATCGCGGGCGTTCGGATCGGCGCCGTGCCCGACGAGAACGGCGAGCACGTCGGCAGCGTTGGCGAGCGACGCGTGGAAGAGCGCCGTGCGCTGCTGGACGTCGCGGCGGTCGATCATGGCGCCCTGCTCGATCAGCCAGGCGACGGTGTCGGCCCTGCCGTCGGCGGCGGCGTAGCTGAGCGGGGTGCGCCCGCCGTTGTCCGCCTCGTCCATCGCGGCGCCGCGCGTGTGGAGCCAGCGGGCGAGGTCGAGGTCGTGGGCGTCGAGCACCGCCAGCAGCACGACGCCGCGGCCGATGTCGTCGCGCGCGCCGATCGGCGCGCCGCGAGCCAGGGCGCGCTCGACGGTCGGCCGATCGTCGCGGCGCACGGCGTCGAGGAGGCGCTGCTCGATGGTGAACGGCTCGGGTTTGCGCGGCTCGCCGAGGCCGAGGACGTGGCGGGGCGGACCGGCAGGCTTCGCGGTCGCCGCGCTGGCGGGCGTGCCCGGCGGCGGGGTGGCCGCGCCGGCGGCGGCGGCGAGCAACAGCGGCAGCGCGCGGCACGCCGCGCGAATCAGCAGGCGGTGCATGCCGGATGGCGCGTCGATCCGGGCGGGGCCGAAGCCGCCACGGCTCCGGCCCCGCCCCGTCGGGTGATCAGCCGCCGGCGATCGCGTCGTTGATCAGCGGCGCGACGATCTGCATGCCCGGGTCTTCGTTGTTGTAGTTGTTCTCGGGCTCGACCGTGCGCGTCTGCTGGTTGTTGGTGATGAACCGCGTGAGGAAGGTGTCGAACGGCATGTTGCCGCTCGGGCATTTCCACGTCTGCGTCCACGGGAACTCCAGCGCCTCGTACCAGTACTTCTTGCGCACCGTCGGGCAGGCGTGGCTGCCGATGAACGTGATGATCGACACGCAGTGACTGACGTTGATCGGTCGCTGCCACGGGACGTGGTAGCTGTAGTTCGCGTAGTTCTTGATCTTGTTGATCAGATTGGTCTGGTCCGCCCGCCACTTCGACAGGACGCCCGCCTGGGTGATGCCCGGGTAGAACCGCTCGTAGGAAAAGCGCGAGAAGTTGTAGTCGCTCGAATAGCCCGTGTAGGCGAGGCGGTCGTTGGGAAACTCGGTCGCCACCATCGTGTTGATGCTGCCGAAGTCGTTCGTATTGAAGGACGCCGGCAGCTGGCTGTAGAGCGACTGCAGGTTCCACTGCGCCTTGATCAGGTCGTGCAGCGGCCGCGAGTTGTAGGTCGCGTTGGGCGCCGGAAAGATGGGGCCGGAGTCGTTGAGCAGGTAGGCCTTGGTCGGATTGAGCGTGCGGCGGGCCTGGTAGAAGATGGCGCTGCTCGCCACGCCGCCGGCGCTGAAGCCGGTCACGACCAGCTTGTTGATGCTCGGGAACCGCCCGTGCAGGTAGTTCAGGATGGCGATCGAGTTGTTGTAGCCGTTGTGCCGGAAGGTGATCGGCGGCTGCTGGCCGGTCGGATCGGTGTAGGTGACGACGCGGTTGCCGACGTGCACGTCGCCCGTGCAGTACGGCACGTACACCATGTCGAAGCCGTTGGTGGCGAGGGTGGTCTTCGAGCGGAACAGCGGAATCCCCGGATCGGCGCCGTTGATCAACGGCGAGACGTACGTCGGCTCGAACTCGTGGATGTAGTCGGCCGGGATGCCGTTCGGATGGGCGGCGCCGAGCACGCCCGCCTGGCCGCTGCACGTCGGATAGTCCCAGCACGCGCCGCCGCCCTCGAACGAGATGACCATGTTGTTGGAGCCGGGCGCGTCGTAATACCAGAAGCGATACTGCGAGCCGTCGCTGCAGATCGTTCCCGGGATCTCGACCTTCGTCCACGCGTAGGTGTTCCCGCCGTCGACGACGTCCTCGATGCCGATGCCGAGCGCCGCGCGTAGCGGTGCCACCGACAGCATCGCGGCCAACCCCAACGCCCCGAGCCATTGCCTGGTGTTACTCATACGCTTCCCCCCAGTTTGGTTGCGTGTAACGCCGGACGGCCCCACTGCCGTGCGACGCTGAGTGACCAGTGAATGTTCTCGCGCGCCGTACCATGCGGTTCGGCGCGCGGTCAATGCAATTTGTTCGCCGGCGCCGGTCGCGCTGCTGTGTTGTCTGCGGTGAACGCGCGCTCGTCCGCCTGCCAGCGGGCGCGCGCCTCGTCCTGCTCGCCCTTGCGCTGCAACGCCTGCTCGAGGCTGCGCGGGATCTCCTCCAACCGCGCCAGGTGCAGCCGGCGCGCCAGCGTGAGCAACGACACGTCGCGCGCGGGCAGCACGTCGCCGTAGTGATCGAGCAGGTAGGTGGTGAATTCGACGTAGTCGCCCGACAGCCGTGCGCGCTCGTCGTAGTAGGCGCGGATCTCCGCGTCGGATCCCGTGCCGGAGAGTACCTTGCCGTACTCGACGTTCCAGCGATCGCGCTCGCGCGCCCGCCGCTCGATCTCCCGCTCGTCGGTCGTGGGCGCGCCCATCTGCCAGTACACGTTGCCGGGCAGCGCGCGACGCACCTCGTCGAGATCGACGTTCGCCCAGGCCGCGGCGATGGCATCGCCGTCCAACTCGTCGCCGCCGTCGTCCCCCGCGACGGCGGCGCCGTCGCCCGCCGCGGGTGGCGCGGGCGCCTGACGCGCCGCCGGCTCGGGCGGGGCGTCGGCGGCGTCGCCGCCCGCGGCATGCGCGGCGGGCGCGCCCGGCGCGCGCCCCGGCGCCGCGATCGGGCGCTGCGCTCCGCCGGTCAACCACCACGCGCCGGCGATCGCGATCACCACGATCGCGAGCAGACCGAGCCATCGTCGAGTCGCCATGGCGGGGCCGATAGCCGACCGCGGTGGCGGCGATCAACCGCTCGTCGCGGGCGCGGTCGGCACCCACCCGGCAGGCCGCGGCCGTCGCCAGATCGAACATTACACTATTGACACAGCACGGTCTCCAAACGTAAGGTCCATCCATGCAGCCGACCGCGCGAGGTCTCGTGCTCGACCTGCTCTCGACGCTCCGCCCCGGGTCGGCGATGCCGGTCGCGGTGCTGATCGAGGCTGGCGCGTTGTTCGACCTCTCCGAAAACAACGTGCGCGTCACCGTCGCCCGGCTGCTGGCGAGCCGCCACGTGGCGCGCGACGAGCGCGGTGCCTATCGCCTCGGCGGCGCCTCGCGTTCGATCGGCGCGCACGTGCGCACCTGGCGTGACCTCGATCGGCGGACTCGCAAGTGGGCCGGGGGCTGGCTGGCGGTGCACACGGGAGCCGCCGCGCGCGGCGCCCAGCGCGGCCGGGTCCGGGCATTGCGGCTCTTCGGGTTCGCCTCGCTGCGGCCCGGCCTGTGGGTGCGGCCCGACAACCTCGCCGCGGCGCTCGACGACGTACGAGGCGAGCTCGTCTCCCTCGGTCTGCCGGCGGGCGACCTCGTCTGCGTGTTGTCCGCGCTCGATCCGACCAGCGCTGCGCGTGCGCGCCGGCTCTGGGACGTGGCGGCGCTGCGCCGCACCTACCGCGGCCTCGGCGCGGCGCTGACCGCGAGCGAGGCGCGCTTCAACCACCTCACCCCCGAAGCGGCGATGGCGGAGTCGTTCGTTCTCGGCGGGCGCGCCTTGCGCCAGCTCGTGCTCGACCCCCTCCTTCCCGACGCGATCTGTCCCGCGGACGAGCGCGACGCGCTACTCGAACAGATGCGCCGCTACGATCGTCTCGGCCGCCTCGCCTGGGGACGCCTGCTGCAACGTTTCGACGTCCCGTCCCTGCGCACGCCCGTCGACAGCCGCCTCGACGCAACGCGTGCGCAACGCGCGAGCTGACCGACGGCCGTGCCTGACCACGGAGCCGATGCCATGACCGATGCTGCCCAGACGTCCACGATCGAGAATGCGCCGGGGTGGCGTGCCGCGCTGTCGCAGGCGGAGATCCATGACCTGCTGCGCGTGCGCCCCTGGCGTGCCTGGGGATCGGTGGCGCTGAACTGGGGCGTCATCTTCGGCGCCTTCGCCCTCGTCGCCGCGTGGCCCAATCCGTTGACCATCCTGGCGGCGCTGTGGCTCATCGGCACCCGTCAGCTCGGCGGCGCGGCGATGATGCACGACGCGGCGCACCGCGCGCTCTTCCGCCATCGCGGACTCAACGACTGGGTGGGCAACTGGCTCTGCGCCTACCCGATCTGGAGCGACACCGATCGCTATCGCCCGTACCACCTCCAGCACCACGGCCACACCGGCACCGATCTCGATCCCGACCTCGGCCTCGTGCGCCCCTTCCCGGTCACGCGCCAGAGCTTGCTCCGCAAGATGTGGCGCGATCTCTCCGGGCAGACCGGGCGCAAGTTCGCGCGCGCCGCCTATGCGCGCACCTTCGGCCGCTATCGGACCGACGCGGCGGCGCGGCGCGCCGCGCGCGGGGTGCTGGTGACGAATCTGATCCTGTTCGCCATGCTCGCCGCCGCCGGACATCCGGCGCTCTACCTCCTGTGGGTCGGCGCCTGGCTCACCACGTACACCCTGGTGACGCGAGTCCGCTTCATCGCCGAGCACGGAATGACACCCGATCAGGACGACCCGCTGCGCAACACGCGCACCGTCCTTCCCCGCTGGTGGGAGCGGCTGCTGATCGTCCCCAACCGCCTCAACTTCCACCTCGAGCATCACCTGCTGATGACGGTGCCGCACTACAATCTGTCACGGCTGCACCGCCTGCTCCGCGACCGCGGCGCGCTCGACCGCGCCTGCATCGAACACAGCTACCTGTCGATCCTGTCGCGCGCCGGCACCCGAGCGGCAGCGTAGCCGCATCACCAGCACTCGAGACGGAAGGCGCGGAACCCGGTGCCGCGCCCCCGCACCACCCGGCGACGCTCGGCGTCGCCCGCGGGCACAGGTCCCGCAGCTACACCATCGGGTGTTGCCGCATCGCGGCGGCCCGTAGCCGCGGCACCTGTGGCCGCCGGCGGTGCGGAGCACCGCCCGGGGGCGCGGGGCGCGGCCAGCGGCTCCGCGCCGACGCGGCGCCGCGCGTTCACGCGAGCAGACGCACCACCTGGAGCTGGAACCCGGTGCCGCGCCCCCGCGCCACCCGGCGACGCTCGGCGTCGCCCGCGGGCACAGGTCCCGCAGCTACACCATCGGGTGTTGCCGCATCGCGGCGGTCCGGAGCCGCGGCACCCGTGGCCGCCGGCGGTGCGGAGCACCGCCCGGGGGCGCGGGGCGCGGCCACCGGCTCCGCGCCGACGCGGCGCCGCGCGTTCACGCGAGCAGACGCACCACCTGGAGCTGGAACCCGGTGCCGCGCCCCCGCGCCTACACCATCGGGGGTTGCCGCATCGCGGCGGCCCGTAGCCGCGGCACCTGTGGCCGCCGGCGGTGCGGAGCACCGCCCGGGGGCGCGGGGCGCGGCCACCGGCTCCGCGCCGACGCGGCGCCGCGCGTTCACGCGAGCAGACGCACCACCTGGAGCTGGAACCCGGTGCCGCGCCCCCGCGCCACCCGCACCCCTCCCCCCCCTACACCATCGGGGGTTGCCGCATCGCGGCGGTCCGTAGCCGCGGCACCCGTGGCCGCCGGCGGTGCGGAGCACCGCCCGGGGGCGCGGGGCGCGGCCAGCTCCGCGCCGACGCGGCGCCGCGCGTTCACGCGAGCAGACGCACCACCTGGAGCTGGAACCCGGTGCCGCGCCCCCGCGCCACCCGGCGACGCTCGGCGTCGCCCGCGGGCACAGGTCCCGCCGCTACACCATCGGGTGTTGCCGCATCGCGGCGGTCCGTAGCCGCGGCACCCGTGGCCGCCGGCGGTGCGGAGCACCGCCCGGGGGCGCGGGGCGCGGCCACCGGCTCCGCGTCGACGCGGCGCCGCGGTTCACCCGAGCAGACGCACCACCCAGTACAGGTAGATCAGCATCTGCAGGAAGAAGAAGCCGGCGCGGAGGTTGACCGCGGGCACGGCAGTGGACGCCATGTGGGTCAACGACTGCCCGACGCGGAGATAGAACACCCACATCGCGAGGCCGTCGGTCACGTCGAGCCGACCGGCAATGCTGGCGCCGAGCGCGATGGCGGCGAAGAGCGGCAACGTCTCGAAGCAGTTGTCGCGGGCCCGCGTGAGGCGGTGGCCGAACGGATCGAGGTCCGAGCCGTCGTTGGCGAACTGGTTGGCCGCCTTCTGGCCTGACAGGATGAACCGTCCGCGATAGAGGCCCATCACGACGCTGAGCAAGGCAAACCAGCCGGCGAAGCAGATCAGAGCGGTGGCGGTGGCTCCCATCGTTCCCTCCCGTGTCGAAGCTCGCTCGCGCCGAGGTTCGGACCGATCGCGAGCAATACGTTTCACATCTCCCGGTTCGGGCCCGCAGCCCATCCCGACGGCGAATGGCGCGCGGCGGACGTCGCCGCGGCGTTGCCGGTGCTCCCTACGTCAGGTCGGCGGACGGACGCAACCGTCGTCGCCCCCACCGCGCCTCTACAGAAGGGTCCAGAGCCCGCCGGCGATGAGGGCGCCGTCGAGGACCAGCTCGTAGCGATCGCCCAAACGTCCGGACACGAGGGCGACCGCGGTGGCGAGGGGAATCGCCGCCAGGCTGTGCAGCACGGCCGGTGCGGCCAGCCCGACGAAGGTGCCCGCGAGGGCGATGATCCGCGCGACGCGCAACGCCCCGTGCGCGCCGAGGATCCGCGCCGCGGCCTCCTGGTCGCGCGCGCTGGTGGCGATCGAGTTCGCGAGCAGGGCCGAGCCGACGATCGCGATCGACCATGCCACGGCCGTGGCCGCGGGCCGCGGCCGCGCCAGCAGCGCCGGCAGCACGACGGTGACGGCCACCCACGACGCGGCGACGTACAGTCCCTTCAGAAAGGCCACGTGCTTCAGGCGCCGATGGAAGAACCCGAACCCGCCCGCCACCGCGGCGACGACGAACGCGACGGCGCCGAGCCGCACGCCGCAGACGCCGGCGACCGCCGCCGCCACGGCGCACGCGGCCGCCAGCCGCGCGCGATAGCGGGCGATGAACTCGCTGCGCCGCGGCGCGGTCAGGCGATCGCTCGACAGGTCGCGCAGGCGATCGACCGCGTAGATGCAGAAGGTGCCGCTGAAGGCGAACCCGACGAGCGCCGGCGACCGGGCGACGCCGAGCACCGACGCCGCGGCGGCGATCAATGCCACCGCCGCGAGCGCCACCCACACTCCCGAGAACGCGAGCGCGTCGAGGAGCGCCGTCACCCCGCCGCCCCTTCGCGAGCGGCGTTCCACCCGTCGATCGGCAGCACCGCCTGAACGCTGCCGTACACCGTCTCGGGCGACAACTCGGTGATCGGCGCCCCGGCAGGTCCGCTCACCCAGCGCGCGCCGGGCCGCGTGAAGAACCACTGCCCGGCGATGCGCTCGGCCTGACCGCGGTGGTTGGCGAACAGGCCGACGTAGCAACCGCCGAGCAGCTGCGCGATGTGCGACGGGCCGCAGTCGTTGGCGATGGTGACGCGACTCGCGAGCACCGCCTGGGCGATCGCGCCGAGCGACGGCGAGTTGAGGATCGTCGTGACCGACGCGAGCGGCGAGGCGTCGATCGCATCGATGAGCGGCCGCTCGTCCGGCCCCAGCACGAAGGTGAAGCGTACAGCGGGGCGAGCGGCGCGGATGCGCGTCGCCAGGGCGAGGAAGTTGTCGATCCCCCACAGCTTGAAGGGCGACGCGCCACCGGGCATCAGGCAGACGTTCTCGCAGTGCGGGTCGACCGCCTGCGGGACGCGGCCGGCGAGCGCGACGAACGGCTCCGCCAGCACCGGCGGCACGCCCAGCGATTCGACCAGCCGCAGATAGTTGAGCGGCCGGTAGATCGTCAGGTCGCGTCGGCGGACGCCCGACAGCAGCGGCCGGCCCAGCGGCGTGTCGAATCCGAGCCGCACGCGCGCCCCGCTCAGGCCGACGAGCACGGTGATGAACGTCGAGGCCGGGCGCAGCGTGAGCAGCAGGTCGGCCTCGAGCGCGCGGACCAGTCGCAGTTGTCCCCAGACGCCCTCCGGCCATCGACACAGGTCGTCGGCCAGTTGCTCGCCGACGAGCAGCGAGGCCTCGGGGAATGGCGCGACGACGCTCAGCCGCGCCGCCGGATAGTGGCGGCGCAACGAGGCGATGAGCGGCACGTGGCACACCAGCGTGCCGAAACGGGCCCGGTTCTGGATGAAGACGGCGATGCGTCGCATCGGTGCTGCCGGTGCAGCCGTTGGCATCGTGCCCACACTCCCTCCACCGCCCACGGAACTCCAGCGCTAGTCGCCGCCTCCGATGCTGTCAACGCGGCCGAGACAGGGGACCACCCCAGGCGCGCGCGTCACACGACCAGCGTGAAGGTCGTGCCGCCGGGACCAGTGTCGAAGTCGACGCGGCCGCCGCGCGTCTCGGCGACCGCGCGCACGATCGCCAGCCCGAGCCCGGTGCCGCCCTGATCGCGCCCGGTGGTGAAGAAGCGATCGAAGACGCGGGCGCGGTTGCCGGGGCTGATGCCGCTGCCGCGATCGCGCACCCGTACGCGCAGCCGATCGGCAGCGGCGCTCACGTCGACGTCGACCGGCGGCCCGCCGTGGCGGAGCGCGTTGTCGACGAGATTGTGCAGCGCCGCCTCGAGGTGATCCGGCGCGATGACCACCCGCGCCGGCGCGTCCGGGGCCACGTGCAGGCGCACCTGGTCGCCGTAGCGCGCGACCGGTTCCGCGAAGAACTCGCGCACGGCGACCGGCTCGGCGCCGTCGGGCGCGCTCTCGATGCGCGCCAGCTCCAGCAGGCGGCTCACCAGCCGCTCCATGCGGGTCGCGTCGGCGTCGATGTTGGCGAGAAAGCGCCGGCGCTGCGCCGGCAGCATGGTGTCCCACGACTCCTCCAGCAGCTCGACCGCGCCGCGGATGGCGGTGATCGGCGTCTTGAGCTCGTGGCTGGCGTTGGCGGCGAACTGCGCGACGTACGCGGCACGGTCGGTGAGCTGCTCCGCCATGCGCTCGAGGGCGGCGCTGAGGGTCGCCACCTCGGCCGGAACGAATCCGCTCGGCGCCAGCGCGCGCGCCGACTCGCCGCGGGTCACCGCGGCGGCGGCGGCGGTGATTCTCCGGACCGGTTGGGCGATCCGCCGCGACAGGAACGTGCTGATCGCCGCGGTCACCGCCACGCAGAGGAGCAGCGCGGCCAGCACCGTGTAGCGCAGCGTCCACACCACCTCGAGCGGGCTGCTGCTGGTGCGCGACATGAGCACGGCGCCGACGACGCGGCCGTCGTCGCGCACCGGCATCGCCGTGAAGACGCGGATGTCGCCCCGCCGGCTGAGGCTGCCGAGGCGCGGCGGCGGCCCGTCGAAGCGCCGCTCGCGCGCGACCGCGTCGTAGCGCCCGGCGAGGGCATTTTGCACCTCGCGCAGATTGTAGTTAGGCGGCGGTGCAGTCCGCAGAGTCCGCCGCCGTGCCAGGATCTCCGGCTGTGGAGTTCAGAGGAGAAGGTGGATGAGTGCCTTTCGCACGTTCTTGGTGGCCGTGTTCCTCGTCATTGCCGGGTACACGCTCATGGTCATCGCCAACCATGGGTTGAATCTGCTTCCGGTGTTCTTTGGCGATATGACCGAGATGCGGTGGCCTGGTCAGTTCAATCTGGACTTCACGTGCATGCTGTTGCTATCTGGTCTGTGGGTCGGCTGGCGACATCAGTTCTCGGTCGCAGGTGTGGTTCTGGGACTGGCCGCGGTCTTTGGGGGCGCGCTGTTCCTAAGCGCCTATCTGCTCGTTGAGAGCTTCAGGGCAAAGGGTGATAGCCGAACCTTGCTGTTGGGTGCGGCCCGGGTATCTCGGTGAATCGAGTCGGGCTGCCGCCCAACAAAGCGCTGCAGGCGACCGTCAGCGTCAGGCCACGCGCAGCGCCAGGGACACGGCAACTACAGCCGAGGGTCGGACAGCACCCGGCAAAGCCGTAAGGGGGGACGAATTCATGAGCGTCGATTTCAGCGTGAAGGGAAAGCATGTGCTGATCACTGGCGGCACCGGCGGGATCGGTGCTGCCTTTGCCGAGGCCTTCTTGCAGGCGGGGGCGGTGGTCACGATCGTTGACATCGCGCCGCCGCGTGCCGACCAGAGCTCGGGTCTCAAGTACGAGCAAGTGGACATGGGCGACGACGCGGCGGTCGCGGCGCTCGCTGCCCGCACGGACCGCATGGACGTCGTCATCCATTGCGCGGGTCGCGCGGCGATCGGCGAGGAGTATTCCCCGATCGTCTTCAATGAGATCATCAACCTGCACCTCACCGGCGCGCTGCGCCTCGCCAACGCGTTCCGTCCGCACCTGAAGGCGAGCCGCGGGTGTCTCATCCACATCGCCTCGATGTACTCGTATTTCGCGGCGCCCCTGGCCCCCGCCTACGGAGCTGCCAAGACCGGCCTCATGTCTTTGACCCGCACCCTCGCGGTCGAATTCGCCGGTGACGGCATCCGCGTCAACGCGATCGCGCCGGGCTGGTTCGACACGCCCCTCACAAAGGTGATCCAGGAGGAGATGCCCGACATGAATCGGCGTATCCTCGAGCGTCTGCCCTCCGGGCGATGGAACACGCCGGACGAGCTCGCCGGCCTTGCCGTCTTTCTCGCCTCGCCGGCCTCGAGCATCCTCACCGGCGTGACCATCGCAGCCGACGGTGGCTACTCAATTACCTGATCCCGGCCGGGCGCGCAGTGCTCGACGCGATCGGGACCATCTACGAGCCGATCCCGAGACAGGAATCCGATTGCAGCCGGGGGCACCTACCGCCGCGCGTCGGCTCCTCACCTCTCGTCGCAGCGGTAGTCGGGCAGCTCGAAGGCGTCGCCGATCATCGTCCGCATCAGCCGTGGGCCGAGGACCGGCACCTTCAGGAGATTGACCGACAGATTGCGCAGCCACAACGCCCACCGCGTCCGCGGCGCGAACTGATCAGCGAACCCGATCGCGCCGTCCTGCTTGCGCTCAATGAAGGGCCGGAACCGCTGCTCGTAGCGCATCAGCGCGGCCCGGTGGTCGCCCGCGTGCGTCGCCAGCTCGCCAGCGAGGAGGTAGGCGCCCGCCATCGCCAGCGCCGCCCCCTGTCCGGCGACCAGTGACGGACTGAAGGCGGCGTCGCCGACCAGCGCCACCCGGCCTGTCGACCAGGCGGGGATCCTGACCTGGCTGACGGCATCGAAGTAGAGATCGTCCGCCGCCGCCAGTCGCGGTTCGATCTCCGGCCACTCCCAGGCGGCGCCGGCGAACGCCCGCCGCACCGCCCCGGCCTGCGCCGCGGGGTCGTGCGGGGGCGGCGCCGGTTCGCCGCGGTCCGCCCAGATGAAGACGAAGGCGGTGCGCCCGTCGCGCAGCGCGTAGCGCGCCAGCTGCCGTCCGGGGTCGGTGTAGCTGGTGTAGACGTCCTCCGCCCGGTGCGGATAGCCGCGGGTGGTGAACGTCGCCACCCAGTAGCCGAGGGGCTTCTCGCCATCGCCCTCGGCGGCGAAGGCGAGGCGGCGGACCGCCGAGTGCAGCCCGTCGGCGCCGACCAGGAGGTCGAAGCGTTCGCGACCACCGCTCGCCAACGCCACCTCCACGCCCCCGGCATCCTGGGCGATGCCGGCGACCTGGTCGCCGTAGCGAACCGGCACCGTGCGCTGGATCTGGCGAAAGATCGCGAACGCCAGGTCGCCGCGCAGAATCGACAGGAAGCGGTCGCCGAGCGCGGCCCGGAACGCCTCCCCGGCGATGCCGGCGATCGGCTCGTTCCTGGCGTTGACGAAGCGCACCTCCTGGATGCGATAGCCGGCGGCGTGCAGCTCGGGCAGCAGTCCCATGCGCTCGGCGACGTCATAGCCGACGCCCCAGAAGTCGATCATGTAGCCGCCGCGACGCGGCGCCGGTGCCAGCTCGACGAGGGTCGGCGAGAAGCCGTACCGCTGCAGCCAGTAGGCCAGCGTCGGACCGGCGATCCCCAGTCCGGCGATCAGCACCCGCCCGCCGCTCATGACGCAGGCCCTGCTCGGCCGCGCAGCCGCGGAGGGAGACGACCGCGACTGATCCTGACGCGCGCGTGCCTGATGCAGTGGGGCAGTTGCGAGAATTCGACCATTGCGTCACCTGGCAGACGAAGATGATCTGACTCTTCGTATCGCGACCGGCGGTCACCGGCCAAGAGAGCAGCCCAACAACCGGCTGGCCAGCCCGCAGTGCCGCATGGGAGCGTTCACAATCGTTGCGTCCGACTTGCAGCTTGTCGATCCGAGCGACTCGCTGGCAATATGAGGCCCACTCAGCGCTGCGGCGCCGGCGCGGCGAACGGATCGCCGCCCGCTGGCCGCTCGCGAGCGGCCGCCGGAGCCATTGCATGAAGCGCACGTGGACCATCATCGGAGTGAGGGATGTGCCGACCAGCTGCCGGTGGTATCAGGCGTTGTTCGGCCAGCCGGCGATGCGACCAGCTCATCCGGACTTCGGTCAGATCCTTGATGCGGATGGAACGGTGTTGCTCTGCCTCCACCAGTGGGGCGTCGAGGACCATCCGTCGTTGATGAGGCCCGACGAGGGAACGCCAGGCAACGGACTCCTGTTGTTCTTCCGCGTCGACGATTTCGACATGGCACTGAAGAGGGCGCGCGGGCTTGCCCTGCGGCTCGAAGAAGATCCGCACACGAACCCCAACACGCGGACCCAGGAGTTCTCGCTACGAGATCCGGACGGATACTACGTCACGATCAGCGCACTCGAGGGCCGAACAGGCATCGCATCGGAGTCCAACCAGTCCACGGCGGCACGGCGGCGGCGGCCGACACGCAGGATCGGAGAGAATATGAAGTCGACAAGTCGTCCGACTGGCGAGGCCGCTGCCGCGAACATCACCCAGCGGATTCAGGAGCTGGCGGATTGGAGAGGCGAGACCCTCGCGCGTGTCCGTCAGCTCATCCACGAAGCGGACCCCGACGTCCAGGAGGAGTGGAAATGGATGGGAACCCCCGTCTGGTCGCATGACGGCGGCGTCTGCACGGGGGAATCGTACAAGCAGGTCGTGAAGCTCACTTTCTTTCGCGGAGCCTCCATCAAGGATCCGAAGAAGCTCTTCAACTCCAGCCTGGAAGGGAACACGCGGCGTGCGATCGACATCCGCGAGGGGGAGAAGATCAACGCAGCCGCCTTCAAGCAACTCATCCGCGCCGCGGTGGCGGCCAACACCGCCGCGCGCGCTCAACGGGGAGCGAAGAAGACGTAGGTCTCAGCGGCTGGCACCCCCCGAAGCGCGGACGGCCTTCCCGCAACACGCGCCGCGGCGGACGAACTCAGCGGCATCGGCAGCCTCCCTCACGCGCCAATCGGCAGGTCGGGGATCAGGCTCTGGTAGGGCGCGATGCCCTCGCGGGCGCGGATCGCGGCGAGGGAGTCGTCGAGGCTGCGGTGCCAGTCCACCAGGGTCAGCGGCGGCGACTGGCGGCCGTGGCGCCAGCCCTCGAGCGCCAGCTGGAGGACGAAGCACGCGGTCGCCGGCGCGGTGAACGTCGTCAGCGCGACGATCGCCGCGAGGAAGTCGCGCGAGTACGGGTGGCCGAACTGTCCGAGCTGGAAACCGGAGATGGCGACCTCGTGGCCGGGGCTGGTGCTGTAGCCGGCGACGAGATGCCAGATCTCGTGGGTCTGCAGGATGTAGCGGTTCGGATCATCGAGCTCGGGGTGGTAGCCCTTCACCGTTTCCGGATCGAGCACGTCGAGGTCGTAGCCGTTGTCGACGATCAACCGGTGCAGCGTTTCGCCGAGGCTGCCGCTGGCGCGCCGGGTGAGATGCTCCATCGTGAGCCGCGCCATCGGCGGGCGGCGGCGGAACTCGTCCACGCCCGGATGCTGGCGCATGGCGCGGGCGCAGGCGTCGCGCAGCGCGACCGGATGCGCGGCGCCGAGCGCGGCGACGCGCGGCGTGATCTGCTCGTCGACGCCACCCTCGATGAGCGCCCACAACGCCGGCGGCAGCTCCGGCGCGAGCCGGGCCGGCGCGGCGAGCGCGCGCGCGAGCGCGTCGCCGACCTCGCGCGGCGTGAAGACCAGCGGCAGCCCGTCGAGCAGCAGATCGGCCAGCCGATCGTAGGCGAGCAGTCCCGCTTCCGGCAGCGCGAAGGCGACCCGCGCGGTGATCACCGACGCCCACAGGGCGTCGGCGAGGCGCTCGTCGTCGACCGCGTCGGCGGCCGGCGTCGGCGGCGTGCGGCGGAAGGCCGCGACCAGCGCGGCGACGTCGGCCGGCGCCAGGCGGGGCTCGTTGACGGCCTCTTCCCAGGCCGCCTTCAGCGCGGCGTCGATCGCGATGGGCTGCAGCAGCATGACGGCACCTTTGCGTGGTGACGCGCGGGAATCAACGATGCCGGGACCCGGAAAACCGCCAAGGGCGCCAAGGTCACGCCAAGGCCTTACGCAGAACAAAGAAACAAAAGACAAAGGGGCGACGCCGCAGCCCACCGCAACCGACGGTACGCGTCGAGTCAGAGGGCGACCACGTTCTTGGCGTGATCTTGGCGCCCTTGGCGGTCTCCGCGGACTCCCCCGAGTTGTCCGCACGCCCCGAGGAGGTCCCGCCCCTTGGTGAGGCGGCGCTTCACGAAGACCCCGCCGGCGCGGAGCTCGGCCGCGAAGGTCTCGATCGTCGTTTCGTCGGGCACGGCGAAGGCCGCGTCGCGCTGCGGGTTGTAGGGAATCAGGTTGACGACGCACGGCAGTCCGCGGCACCAAGCCGCGACCGCACGCGCCTGCGCCGGCGTGTCGTTGACGCCGCGCAGCAACACGTACTCGATCATGAAGCGGCCCTTGCGCGCGAGCGGGTAGGCATCGAGCGCGCCGCGCAGCTCGACGAGCGGCATGGCGCGGTTCACCGGCATGAGCGTGCGGCGCAGGTCGTCGTTCGCAGCATTGAGCGACACCGCGACGCGCAGGTTGGGCCAGCCGAGGGCGGCGAGCCGGCGCAGGCCGTCGATACGGCCGACGGTCGAGACGGTGATCTGGGCGTGCGGGAAGTTGATGCCGTTGGGCTCGCTGAGCACGCGAATCGCCTGCGCGACCGCGTCGAGGTTGTCGAGCGGCTCGCCCATGCCCATGAAGACGATGTTGTGGATGCCGCTCAGAAAGTAGCGGTAGGGACGCCCCGGCGGCGCGGCGCGCGCCATGAGGTCGCGCGCGACGAGATACTGACTGACGATCTCGGTCGCGGTGAGATCCCGCACCAGCCCCATGCGCGCCGTCTCACAGAAGGCGCAGCCCATGCGGCATCCCACCTGCGACGACAGGCAGAGGGTGTGCCACTCGGCACCGCGCTTGCCGCGCATCGGGATGATGACCGACTCGGTCTCGAGCGCCGCCGCGCCGGCGACACCGGGGACCGCGAGGCAGAACTTCACCACGCCGTCGACCTCTTCCCGGCGCGTGATGGGCGGGAGGTCGAGCGCGCCCGGCGTGCGCAGCGCCTGACAGTACGCGGCGCGCACGGCGCGGGGGCTCGTGCGCTCGCGGTCGGCGTACTGGGCGAGCGTGAGGCCGGCGATGTCGGCGGGAAGCGCCACGACGCGTACCCTAGACGGTTGGCGGGGGGAGGCAAGACGGCGGCGTCCCCGGCCGATGCTGCGCTGCCGAGGTGCCCGAGACGTTCGGGTCGCGAGGCAGATCAACCGCCAAGGACGCCAAGGTCACACCAAGGCCTCGTTCGGGTCTTGGCGTGACCTTGGCGCCCTTGGCGGTTGATCCGGGTTTCCCGATCGACTCGAATGTTCCATAGGGCCCGCGGAGGGATCGCTCATGAAGGCGAAGACGGCGAAGTCCAAGAAGGCGCCGGCCAAGCCGGTGACGCGCGACTGGACGCTGATGGTCTACCTGTGCGGCGACAACAACCTCAGCAGCGCCGGCGCGGTCGACCTCAACGAGATGAAGAGGGTCGGCTCGAACGACCGGATCAACGTCGTGGCGCAATACGACCGCGCCGGCCACAAAGTGCAGACCATGCGCTACTACCTCCGCAAACGGACGTCGCTCGCCGACGACGTCGTGGCGCGCATCGGCGAGACCAACATGGGCGATCCGAAGGTGCTGGAGGACTTCGTCGTCTGGGCGACGACCGCCTATCCAGCACGGCACTACCTGCTGGTGATCTGGAACCACGGCGCCGGCTGGGACGACGCCAACCTGTACGAGGGCGACGTGTTCAGCGGCGCGGCGCCGCCGGTGTCGCGCAAACAGAAGACGATCATCGCCACCAGCGGCGCCGGCCCGACCCGCGGCCGCGCCGTGCCGTTGCAACAAGCGCGCGCCGCGGTGCACCGAGCGCACCGCGCGCTGTTCCGCACCACCGTGGCGCAGGTGGTGACGACGCGCGGCATCGCCTTCGACGACGATGCGAAGGACTTCCTCGACAACGTCGAGCTCAAGCGCGTGCTCGCGCGGCTCGCCAAGCGGCTGAAGCGCAAGTTCGACATCCTGGGCATGGACGCCTGCCTGATGAGCATGGCCGAGGTGAGCTATCAGCTGCGCGACGTCGCCGAGCTCACCGTCGGCTCGCAGGAGGAGGAGCCGGGCGACGGCTGGCCCTACGACCGCATCCTGCGCGCCCTCGCGGCGAAGCCGTCGATGTCGGCGCGCGATCTCGCGAAAGCCATCGTGCGCGAGTACGTGCAGTCGTACGGCATGGACGAGGGCATCACCCAGGCGGCCGTCGACCTCGGGCGCATCGGCGCCGTGACGCACGCCGTCGACGGGTTGAGCCGCGCGTTGCGGACCGCGCTGGGCGACGCCTCCGCCCGCGACGCCATCATCGCCGTGCGCGGCCGGGTGCAGGAGTATACGTCGCCATACGACGACTATGTGGACATCACCGACCTGTGCACGCTGCTGAAGGCGCAGGTCGCCACGCCCGCGGTGCGCACGGCCTGCACGGCGCTGGTCGACGCGGTGAGCGCCGCCGTCGTCGCCGAGGGCTCGAAGGGCTCACGCGTCGCGCACTCGCACGGCCTGTCGATCTACTTCCCCAAGCGCACCGTGTCGCCACTCTACGGCACGCTCGACTTCACCAAGGACAGCAGGTGGGACGAGTTCGTCGACGCGTACCTGGCGGCGCTGCGGCGGTGACTCCAGCTCGCCGTCGGCGCCCTGCCAGCACCGCCCCCCATCCCTGATCCCTGCGAAATTATTCGACGTGTCACCGAATGGAGGGCCGCGCTCCCGCGCGGCCTGTCCCCGAAGGTGAATCGCCAGCACCCCCAGAGCCCGGCGGGGCGGGGTGGCAATCCATACGGTGTTCGAAGGGGACCGATGAGCACACACGGCCGTACCGGACGGCATCAACCGCTTGCAGTCTTGGCGATTTTCCCTCGTAACAGAGGCTTGCGCATCCCCTTGGAAATGAGACGTCTCCGGATCTGCCTCCTCGGCCTGGCGCTGAGCACCCTGGCGTGCGGCGCGCCCGTCGGTGTGAACCGTCTCACCCCGCGCGATCAATACCGGCAGCTGCAGAGCAACGCGCTCACCACCGACACCCCCAGCGACGCGGCGCAGATCGTCCTCCGCCGCCATGATCTCGCCGAGACCTACGCCGACCAGCCCGAGCTCGCGCTGGAGACGCTGCGCGCCGCGACGTTCTCGTACGGGCCGAACAACAGCGACGACCTCTTCGCGCTCGCCGAGCTCTCCAACGAGTACGCCCAGCGGAGCGGCTCGCGCGAACACGCCCTCGCCTCGGCGTTGTACGCCTACGCCTTCATGTTCCCCAGCGATCCCGCCCTGCGCCCGCAGTCGATCGACGCGCGCTACCGCTGGGCCGCCGACATCTACGCCGCAGGGCTCTCGCAGGCGCTGGCCGCGCCGGACGGCAAGACGGTCCTCCTCAAAGGGGGGAGCTATCCCCTGCCCTTCGGCACCGCAGTCGTTCAGTTCGACGACAGCGAGGTCGAATGGAGCGGCCGCACGCTGACGGACTTCGTGCCGACGGAGCAATACGAGATCTACGGCCTCAACAACCGCTATCGCCAACCCGGCATCGGCATTCCCCTGGCGGCCAAGCCGGTGCCGACGGCGGCGCACACCGGCGACGACATCGTGGCGAACCAGATCCGCGTCCCCGCCACGGCGGTGCTGTTGATCGACGATCCACGCCGGCAGGTCGCCGGCGACACCGTGAACGGCAATCTCAACGTCTACGCCGTCGACCTGCGCGACACCGTCGAGATCGACGGCGCGCCCGTCCCGCTGGAAATCGATCGCAGCGCCGCGCTCGCGGTCAGCCTCGCCGAGGTCGGCTTCTGGCGACAGGAGCTGTCCAACTTCCTCGGCAACGCCATCGGCACGCGCAGGCCGGCGCGGCTGTTCGCACGCGAGCCGTATCGGCCAGGCCGCATCCCGGTGGTGTTCGTGCACGGCACGAATTCAAGCGCCGCGCGCTGGGCCGACATGGTCAACGACCTCGAGAACGATCCACGGATCCGCACGCGCTACCAGTTCTGGTTCTTCAGCTACGACAGCGGCAACCCGATCCCGTACTCGGCAATGCTGTTGCGGCAGGCGCTGAAGGAGACCGTGCAGAAGATCGATCCCGGCGGGCACGACGCCTGCCTGCATCAGATGGTCATGGTGGGACACAGCCAGGGCGGCCTCCTCACCAAGATGACCGTCGTCGATTCGGGGTCGGTGTTCTGGGAGGGGTTCACCGACACGCCGTTCGAGAAGGTCCAGCTGTCCGAGGCCTCGCGCGAGTTGGTCCAGCAGACCATGTTCGTGAAGCCTCTGCCGTTCGTCACCCGCGTGATCTTCATCTCTACGCCGCATCGGGGGAGCTACCTCACCGGCTGGTCGCTGGTGCCGCGTCTGGCCGCGCGCCTGATCAGCATGCCGCGCGACCTCGTGACGCTCAGCACCGACATGATCGCCAATCCCGCCAACCGCGCCATGAAGATGCAGCGCCTGCCGACGGCGCTCGACAACATGTCGCCCGGCCAGCCGTTCATCAAAGCACTGGCGAGCCTGCCGATCACTCCGAACGTGACCGCCCACTCGATCATCCCAGTGCTCGGCGATGGGCCGCTGGAGGACGAGGTGGACGGGGTCGTGGCGTACAAGAGCGCCCACATCGAGGGCGTCGAATCGGAAATCGTGATCCACCACTCCGGTCACTCCACACAAGCCGATCCCCGCACGGTGGACGAGGTGCGCCGCATCCTCCTCGAGCACATCGAGAAGGCGAACTGCGGGCAACGGCCGCTGCGGGGGAGTACGCCGCTACAGCCGGGATCGACCAGGCCCAACCTCACGGGACCGCCGAGATAACACCCTCTACCGCAGAGACGCCGAGGCGCAGGGATGGATGCTCATCGCAGCGTGACCCCTCCGCGTCTCCGCGGTGAAATCCTTTCTGGGAGCGACTGATGCATACGCGAGCGATTGTCGGACGGACCATGGCGGAGTCGACGCCGGCGTTTGTTCCCCCGCCACGGCCGCCGGCGGGCGCGCCGAACGTGGTGCTGGTCGTGCTCGACGATCTCGGCTTCGCGCAGCTCGGGTGCTTCGGCTCGGACATCGCGACGCCGGCGATCGACGGCGTCGCCGCCGCCGGCGTGCGGCTGAACCGCTTCCACGTCACCGCGCTGTGCTCACCGACGCGCGCCTGCCTCCTCACCGGGCGCAACCATCACGCGGTCGGCATGGGCTTCCTCACCGACATCCCGATCGGGCTCCCCGGCTACAACGCGCGGATCCCGCGCACCGCCGGCACGCTGCCGCGCATCCTGCGCGACGCCGGCTACAGCACCTTCGCGGTCGGCAAGTGGCACCTCGCGCCGCGCTGGGAACAGACGGCCTCGGGGCCGTTCGAACGCTGGCCGCTCGGCCTCGGCTTCGAGCGCTACTACGGCTTCCTCAACGGCGACACGAACCAGTGGACGCCGGAGCTGGTGCGCGACAACGGCTTCATCGAACCGCCGCGGCGCCCCGAGGACGGCTACCACCTGAGCGAGGATCTCGCCGACCAGGCGATCCGGCTCGTCCAGGATCAACAACAGGCGACCCCGGACAAGCCCTTCTTCCTCTACTTCGCGCCCGGCGCCATGCACGCGCCGCATCACGCGCCGCGCGAATGGATCGACCGGTACCGCGGCCGTTTCGACGCTGGATGGGAGGCCTGGCGGGCGCGGGTCTTCGCCCGCCAGATGGCGAGCGGCATCGTGCCCGCCGGCACGACCCTCACCGAGCGGCCGCCGTGGATCCCCGACTGGTCGACCCTGCCCGCGGATCAGCGCGGGTTGTTCGCGCGGATGATGGAAGTGTTCGCCGGCTTCCTCGCCCACACCGATGCGCAGATCGGCCGCGTGCTCGACGCCATCGACCGCCTCGGCCGCCGCGAGGACACGCTGGTCCTGGTGCTGTCCGACAACGGCGCGAGCGCCGAGGGCGGCCCCATCGGCTCGTTCAACGAGCACCGCTTCATCCACGACCAGGTCGACAAGATCGATCACACGCTGGCGCAGGTCGACGAGCTCGGCGGCTTCCGCGCCTACAACCACTACGCCTGGGGCTGGGCGTGGGCGGGCAACACGCCGCTCAAGCTGTGGAAGCGCTACACCTGGCTCGGCGGCGTGCGCACGCCGCTGATCGTCAGCTGGCCGCGCCGTTTCGCGGCCACCGGCGAGGTGCGCACGGCGTTCAGTCACGCCGTCGACGTCATGCCGACGATCCTCGAAGCGGCGGGCGTGCCGGTACCGGCGGTCATCGACGGCATCGCCCAGCAGCCGCTCGACGGCGCCTCGCTGCTGCCGGTGGTGACCGACGGGGCACCGTCGCCGCGGCGCACGCAGTACTTCGAGATGCTCGGCAGCCGCGCGATCTACCACGACGGATGGAAGGCGACGACGGACCACGTCGGCCCGCAGCTCACGGTCGAGCGAGAGATGGTCCCCGGCAGCCACGATCTCGAGCAGGACCACTGGGCGCTGTTCGATCTCGAGCGCGACTTCGCCGAAGCGCGCGACGTCGGCGCCGAGCATCCGGACCGCCTGCGCGCCCTGACAGAGCTGTGGTGGAGCGAGGCCGGGCGCAACAACGTGCTGCCGGTACTCGACTCGTTCCTCGGTCGCGTGACGGCGCTCGAGCCGTCGCCGTGGGGCCCGCGCTGGCGGGCCGTGCTGCGGCCGGGCGGCGGACCGGTGTCGGAAGACGCACTGCCGCCGCTCGGCGGCGGCTTCCGCCTGCTCGCGGACATCGAGGTCGGCGCGCGCGCTGCCGGCATCGTCTGCGCGCTCGGCGACTGGAGCAACGGCTGGGCCTGCTATCTGCTCGACGGGCGGCCGGTGATCGTGTTCAACATCCTCGGCGAGCTGTTCCGTTACGCGGCGGAGCAGCCGATCACCGCGGGCCGGCATGCCATCGTCGCCGAGTATCACTGGGCGCGCGCCAAGAGCCGCATGACGCTGTCCGTCGACGGCGCGCTCGTCGCCGAAGGTCCGATACCGCGCCGGTTCCCGATGCGCTGGCAGATCGGCGGCGCCGGAGTCCTCGTCGGCCGAGACCGCGGCTTCCCGGTCTGCGACGACTACCAGCCGCCGTTCGCGTTCTCGGGAACGATCGCGCGGGTGGTGATCGAGGTGCCGGCGCTGGCGCCCCCCGACGCTGTCGCCGAGACCGCCGCCGCCCTGCACCGCGAGTGACCGTGAACAACGGCTTTCGCTACCGCAACCGCGTCGATGGCGACGCGGCCGGCGAATCCGTCCTGGCGTTCTACACGGGGCGATATCCCCACTCGACGGAAGCGCAGTGGCGCGAACGGATCGACCGCGGTGCCGTGCGGATCGACGATCGGCACGTCGCGTCCGACGCCGTTCTGCGCACCGGCCAGATCCTGACATACGAGCGCGCGCCCTGGGCCGAGCCGGAGACGCCGAGGACGTTCGGCGTGCTCCACGCCGACGATCAGATCATCGTCGTCGACAAACCCATCGGACTCCCGGTGTTGCCGGGCGGCCATCGCCTCGACGCGACGCTGCTCGCACTCGTCCGCGCACGCTTCGCAGGGGAGGTGCCCCCCTCCCCCGCGCACCGCATCGGCCGCGGCACCTCCGGAATCGTACTGTTCGCGCGGACGCAGGACGCGCTGCGTGCGCTGACCGCGTCGTTCGCCGAGCGCCGCGTGACGAAGCTCTATCGCGCCCTCGTCCATGGGATCGGTCTGCCGCGCGAACAGGAGGTCGACGTCCCCGTCGGGCGCATCGGCTATGCCCCCACCCGCTACCTCTACGCCGCCACCGCCGATGGGGCGCCGTCGAGAAGCGTGTTCCGCCTCCTGCACGAAGACCGCGCCCGATCGCAGTCGCTCATCGAGGCGCGCATCGTCACCGGCCGGACGCAACAGATCCGCATCCACACCGCCGCCATCGGCCACCCGCTGGTCGGCGATCCGTTGTACGTGTCGGGCGGCGGCCCCGCGCCGCTGCGCGCCGGGGTCCGCCCGGCGCTGCCCGGCGATTGCGGGTATCACCTGCACGCGACGCGGCTCGCGTTGGCGCATCCGGCTTCGGCGGAGATCGTCGAATTCGTCTCGCCGCCGCCGCTTCCGCTGCGTACTCCGGACGAGGGGAACTGAACGCCCGCCCGGCGCGCGGCCGTAGCTGCGGCACATGTGGCCGCCGGCGGTGCGGCGCACCGCCCGGAGGCGGGGGGTGCGGCAAGACGAACCCCACGCCGCGCCCCGCCCCACCCGGCGACCCGCCGCGTCGCCCGCGGGGACGGGTCCCGCGGCTACCATTCCGGCACGCCTCGGCGCGGGCAGCCTACCGCGCGCCCGCTGCGTGGCGCCGCATCCGCCGGCGCGATGCCGCCCGCCGCTGCGGGGTGGCGTTCACCTCGATGACGATGCGGGTCAGTCGGGCGTCGACCGCCGCGATGTCCGCCTTGAGCCGGTCGACGATGCTCGTCGCCTCGGTCAGCGCCTGGTCGCCCGCCATGGTGATCGTCAACGTCAACGCGATCTGCTCCGGGCCGATGTGCAGCGTCACGACATCGGCCAGGTCCGCTCCCGGCTGGCGGCGGACTACGTCGCGCACGCGGCGCAGAACGCCGGCGTCGGCGCGCTCGCCGACGAGCAGGCTACGGCTCTCGACGGCCAGCAATACCGCGACCCCAGCCAGGATGCCGCCGATCGCGATGGACGCGGCGCCGTCGAAGACCGGCATGCGCAGCCGGTGCGCGAGGAAGACGCCGGCGGCAGCGACGATGACACCGAGCAGCGCGGCGACGTCTTCGGCCAGCGGCACGAAGATGCGCGGATCCTTGCTGTCGCGGAACGCCTGCCACGCCGACCGCGATCCGGCGTCGCTGCGGAAGTGGCGCCAGGCGATGCACAGCGACGCCCCCTCGGCGGCGAAGGCGATGGCGAGGACCGCGTAGTTCCACAGCTCGTCGCGCGGCATCACGGCGCGCCGCAGGTGCTGCACGCCCTGCAGGATCGACAGGCCGCCGCCGATTCCGAACAGGAGCACCGCCACGACGAGACTCCAGAAGTAGAGCTCGCGGCCGTGGCCGAACGGGTGCTGCGCGTCGGACGGACGGCGGCTGCGCGAGTCGCCGAGCAACAGGAGGGCTTGGTTGCCCGTGTCCACGACGGAGTGGATCCCCTCGGAGAGCATGGCGCCGCTGCCGGTGAAGAACGCGGCGACGAACTTCGCCGCCGCGATGACGAGGTTGCCGATCAGCGCCGCGATCACCGGAAAGCGGCGCGCGTGGCCGGTGTCGGCTTCGCTCATCCGGGGTGTCGCGTGCCGCTCGCCCCTGCACGCGCCAGCGCGGCGGCGACCTTCGGCAGCACCTCCCTGCCGTAGAAGTCGATCACCCGCCGTTGGTCGGCTTGACCCGAGTGGATGTTGACGATCGTCGCCCCGTCGCCAAACAGCGCCGCCACCCGTGCGACGTGCTCGTCCGGATCCGGGCTCACGATCCAGTCGGCGACGACGCGCTCCAGCGGTACGTCCGCGATGGCGCGATCCTCGATTGCCTGCGGATCGCGCACGTTGAAGTAGGTCGTGAACGCCTTGGGGAGAAAGCGCCACAGCGCGGCGGCGCGCCGCGCCTCCGCCGCCGTACCGACGGTGACGAATTGCTCGACCAGCACCGGCATCTGCGACGCGTTCTTCCCGCCCGCCCGTGCGCCGGCCGCGAACTCCGCCCGGTGTCGGCGCCAGGTTCCCGGATCGGTGATCAGGCCGTCCGCATGCTGGCCGCAGCGGCGCAACGCTTTGGCGCTGTTGCCGGCCATGAGGATCGGCACCGGCTCCGGCGGCGGATCGTAGAGTCGCGCCTCGACGTCGTAGTATGCGCCGTGGTGCCGGACGTCGCGGCCCGTCCACAGGTCGCGGACGATGGCGGTGGCTTCGACCAGCCGATCCGAACGCTCCGACCATTGCGGCCACTGACCGGTGGCCGCCTCTTCGTTCAGCGCCTCACCCGAGCCAACGCCGAGGAACACCCGGCCCGGCGTCAGCCAACTCAGCGAGGCGAAGGCTTCGGCGACCACGGCGGGTGGATAGCGCAGGGTCGGACAGGTGACCGTGGTGCCCATCCACGCGCGCCGGGTGCGTTGGCCGAGGGCCGCCAGCGTGACCCATGCCGCACCGGAGTGGCCTTCGTTGGCCTGCCACGGTTGGAAGTGATCGCTCGCGGCCAGGAGGTCGAATCCCGCCTGTTCGGCGGCGACACCGAGGTCCACCAATTCCGGCACGCGGAATTGCTCGTGCGCCAGCATGAAGCCCATCATGCCCGTGCGCAGCGGACCGGTGGATGCGGCTTCGCCGTCGAGCAGCCGCGCCAGGGCTCGCGGCACCCTTCGGCTCACCGCCGAGGCGCCGGCGGCACCCGCTGCCGCGGCCAACGCTGTGCGTCGCGATCGCATGGGCCCGATGGTTCTGCAAAACGCGTGCGCAGACGGTCGCGCCCTGTCCGGCCGCCGCTCGTCGTGCACGTCCGACGAGGACGCGGGCAGATCCTACCCCTCGTCGGACGAAATTTCCGATCCGCGGCGTCGCGGGCCCGTTGCCCGGCCAAGCCGGAGCCGTAGCCACCAGGGACGCCACGCGACTTTCTTGCCGTCTCCTCTTGGCGCCAGTCACGCTCGAGCGTGACTGGCCGCGCCTACTTCGACGTCCGGCGCAACTCGGCAATCGAGTGGTCGGCGGCCTTGACGACGACGATGTCGGCGCGGGCCGCGGAGGGGGCGATGTGCGCGTGCAGGTTCGGAGCGTTGATGCCGTCCCAGGTCGCGGCGGCGATCTGCTCGATCTGCTCGGGCGGCATCTCGGCGAAGGGGAAGTAGAAGGATGCAGCATTCCCTTTCGCCGCGGCGGTGAGACGCGCGAAGCGCTCGATGAACCAGGCGCGAACGCATGCCTCGGGAGCGTCGACGTACACGGCCAGATCGAGGTGCTCGACCGTCGGCGGCTGCAGCGCGACGATCCCCTCCACCAGAAGCAGGTCGGCCGGCGCGACGAAGTCGGTCCGTTCGGGGTCGATGTCGTACGTGTCGTGCGAGTACACCGGCACGGACGCGGACCGGCGCGAGCGCAGGCGGGTCAACGCCGCGCCGATCGCCGCGTCGTCGTAGCTCTCGGGGAACCCCTTGCGCATCAGGATGCCGCGCTCGTTCAGGACGGTGTTGGACAACAGGAACGCATCCGTGGACAGCACCCGCACCGGCCGGTCGGGTGACCCGAGATCGTCCGCCAGCGCGCGGACGATCGTCGTCTTCCCCACCGCGACCGGCCCGGCGACGCCGACGAGGAGCGGCGCGGTCGTCGCGCGGTCGCGCACGAGCGCGACGAGCGCCGCGAGCGACGGAGACATCTCAGTCCCTCCTCCGGCTGGACAGCGTGGGGCGCTTGGCGCAAAGCAGCCCCATGCGCATCCTCAAGTGGATCGGCATCGGCGCCGCCGCGCTCATCGGCATCGTCCTCCTGCTCGATACGTTCGGCGGATACCTGTTCGACGGACCACTCGGCCCGATTCCGGGCGGGGCGTTCAGCGGTCCCGTCAATCCCGATCCGAAGCCCGACTGGTCGCACGTCGAGAAGGTCATCGAGCTCGAGATCCGCCCGTCCAAGCCGTGGTCGCTCAGCATCTGGGCGGTCGTGGTGGACGGCGAACTGTACTCACCGTCGGCCTTCGGCGCGCGGCGGCGCTGGGATGCGGTGGCGCTGCAGGATCCGCGCGTGCGCGTCCGCACGAACGGCCAGATCTACGAGCGGACGCTCGAGCGGGTCACCGATCCGGCGCTCCGCAAGCGGGTCGGCGAAGCGGCCGCCGCTCGCTACAACTTCGACGCGCAGCAGGCGGGCGGCGAAGCGGATCAGACGTGGTATTTCCACTACGCGCCGCGATCGCCGCAGAGCTGACCGGCCCCGCACCACACCGCTCACCCACGCGTCGACCGCCGGCGGCGCCAGCCCGATCGGCGCCGCCGCCGAGCCCTGGCGCTTGAAGCGATACGACTCGCGCATGCGAGCTCCCTTCGGTGACCTGCGAGAATGGACAGGTTTGGAACGTCGGCCTCCGCCCGTGACCGGACGATGCAAGATGGCTGAGAATCCGTCCCGAGTCGATTGCGCGATCATGAGCCGAGGTGAGTTGACGGCCGAACGGCGGAGTGGAAGGGTCGGGCTCCTGCGTTCGTCAATCGCGCCTTTGTGTGGCGACCGTTGAACGACGGAGGCCAGGTTCATGCCAGACGCGGACAAACCGGACATCGTCGATCACGCCGCCGCACGACTCCTCGCTCGATTCACCGAACAGAACGCGATCCGCCGGCTGGCGCGAGGGCTCGCCGGCGAGTTGCTGCTCGCCGACCACGAAGGCGACATCGTCGATCCGACTCTCGACCCGCGCATCTTCACGCGGGTTCCCGCCGATCTCGCACCCGACCGCTACGCGTACACGACCCTCCTCCTGGGGGGCGAAAGCTATCTGCCAGGATGTCTCGTCGTCGGCGCGGCTCTCCGCTGGCACCTGCAGACCGTCGCGCGGCTCGTGTGCCTCGTGGACGACTCGGTGCCTGCGCACGCGCGAGAGATGCTCGGTCGGATCTACGATCGCGTGACCGTCGTCCCGCGCCTGCGCGCGCACGACAGCGCATATCCGACCGACATCCTGTCCGACGCCTACCGGGACATGTACACGAAGCTTCACCTCTTCGACGCCGCCCTGCTGCCGTACGAGCGCGTCTGCTTCATCGACGCCGACCTCTTGCCGATCCGCTGCTTCGACCACCTCTTCACGCTGCCGACGCCGGCGGCAGTGATCGAAAGCGTCGATCCGACGAGCCAGTTCGCCTACGTCCGTCACATGCACGGCGTCCGCCACGGCGAGCGCGTGCCGCCGGCGATCCTCGAGGTGACGGCGGACGACGACGTTACCGGCGGCATCAATGCCGGACTCCTGGTCCTCCGGCCGGACCGCGCGCGCTTCGAGGACATGGCCGCGCGGATCCAGCGGCCGATGCCCGACTGGGGTCCACATCACCGGCAACTGTACGATCGCGGTATTCGCTACGGCTTTCCGGAGCAGCATTTCCTGCAGGTGGAATTTCAGGACGGGTGGACGGCGATCGACCCACGATTCAACTCCATGCGCACCGATCTCCCGCACAGCTTCGGCGTGCATTGGACGATCGGACGAAAGCCGTGGCAGAACCTCGGCAACCCGACACGCAGCGTGAGCCTGACGCTGTGGGCGATGGCGTGGGAAACGCTGCGACTGCACCATCCCGACATCTGCGCCGATGCCGAACAGCGCGGGCTCGTACGCGACAAGCCCGGATGAGGCTGGCCGGCGCCCGGAGCGCCAACGTTCGGTGATGGGAAGGAAGGGATCGGTGCGCGGGAACGCCTTGCACGTGAGCGTGGCGACCGGGGTGCTGCTGATGGCCTGCGCGGCCGCAGGCGCCGACGGTCTCGACGTCGATCAGGTCATGCGCAACTTCGGTCTCTCGGCGGACGACGCGGCGCGCGTCCGCCGCGGCGAGATGGTGGAGTCGGACCCGACGCAATCGTCGGATCGTGAGCTGGCGGTCGGTCTCACCTTCCTGGTTCCGCAGCCAATCACGGCTGTGTTGGAGGGTTTCCGGTCGGCGGTGGACTTGAAGGCCGATCGCCACCTCCGCGCCCTGGTCGTGATCCGGGACTCGCCGGACGATTTTACCCAGCTCGAGCTGCCACCGGATGAAGCGAAGCGCTATCTCGCGGCGCGTCCTGGAGACGCGCTCAACCTCTCGGCCGATGAGATCCGCGCCTTCCACGCGCTGGCGTCCGGCAGCGGCGACGCCACCGCCGCCGTCCAGCAGCAGCTGACGTCCGTGCTGCGCAATCGGTATCACGCGTATCGGGCCAACGGGCTCGGGGGCATGGCGCCATACGCGCGCCGCGATGGCCCTCGCCAACCGTCGGACGAGTTGCGGTCGGCGGCCCAGGCGGCGTCGCTCCTGGATCAGTACGCCCCGGCGCTGTGGCAGTCGCTCCTGTCGTATCCCCATGGGAAGCCGGCGAACCTCGAGGAGCGATTCTACCTGCTCCGTTACGATACCGACGGCAGGCCGAACTACGCCCTGCGCCACCGGATGGTCATGCCGTTCAGCGGAGGGGTCGGCCTGGTCGACCGCGACTTCTACGTCAGCCACGGGTACAACACGTTTCAAGGCGTATCTGGATTGATTCCAATACCGGAAGGCACGCTGGTCTTCTTCCGAAGCCGGGTCTCCACGGACCAGGTGGGCGGCTTCGGGTCGTCCGTGAAGCGGGCCATCGGACAAGGCGTCATGGCCAAGCAGCTGACCGCGATCTTCGAACAGTCGCGCGCCTCCTTCGAGCCGCCCAACATGTCCCAGGCGCCCCTCACCAAGGACGCTGGACTGCTCCGCTGACCGCCGCCGGCCGCGCGGCGCCGACGGCGGCGCGCGTCACTGCTCGGCGAGCAGGTACGCGAGGACGGCGATCGCGGCGGCGTTGCGGCGCAGGTCCTCCGGGCGGATCTTGTCGAGCGTGTCGGCGGCGGTGTGGTGGATGTCGAAGTAGTGGCGGCCGTCCGGCTCCAGATCGAACGGCGCCGCGCCGCCGGCGACGATGGGCGCGACGTCGGCGCCGAACGCGTGCGGCAGAAACCGGCGGATGCCGAACGGCGCGAAGGCGGGGAGCAGCGACGCCATCGCCTGGACGCGCTCCTCGCTGCCCACGCCGATCGCGTCCGGCGCCCCCATGCCGTAGTCCGTCTCGAACGCGGCGACGTGGGGCTCGCCGCCGTACCGTTGCTGATATGCGCGAGCCCCCGCCAGGCCGTACTCCTCGCCGGTGAAGAGCACCGCGCGCACCGTGCGCTTCGGCGTCAGGCCGCTGTCGCGCAACAGGCGCAGGGCTTCCATGATCGCGACACAGCCGGCGCCGTCGTCGGACGCGCCCTGGCCGACGTCCCACGAGTCGATGTGCGCGCCGAGCAGGACGATCTCGTTCGGCAGCTCGCGACCGGGCAGCTCGCCGATGGCGTTGGCGCTCGCCGCATCGCGCAGGGTCCGCGCCCCGAGCGACAGTTCGACCACCACCGGCCCGCGCTGCGCCAGTCGAGCGAGCAGATCGGCGTCCTCCGTCGAGACGGCCGCCGCGGGGATCTTCCGTACGCCCTCGTCGTAGCTGAGCGCGCCGGTGTGCGGCGTGCGCAGGCTCACCGCCGTCACCGACCGCACCAGCACGGCGAGGGCGCCGCGCTTCGCGGCTTCCGAGGCGGCGTGGATCCGCGCCTGAACGCCCTGGCCGTAGCCGGGATCGCCGTGCTCCTCGTCGAAGGGCGGCAGGTGGTGGTTGACGAACGCGATCGTGCCGTCGAGCTTCTCGGTGCTCGCGCGCAGCGCGTCGAGGTTGTCGAACACGACGATCGGCGCGCGCAGGGTGCCGTGCGTTCCGACGCTGCCGCCCAGGCCGAGGAGGGCCATCGGCCGATCGACGGGTTTGACGATGCGCGCGCTTTCGTCGCCGCGCACCCAGTGCGGCACCGCGACGGGTTCGAGGCGCACGTCCTCGAGGCCATCGTCTCGCATCGTCCGAGCGGCCCAGGCGAGGGCTTTGTCGAGCGCGACCGAGCCGGTGATCCGGTTCCCGTAGACGTCCGTGAGCTCGGTCAGACGCTGCCAGCCAACGTCGGACGTTCGCGCCGAGGACGCGGCGATCCGCTCGGACGCCGCCATCAGCGGCGCCAACTCCGCCGGCGGCGCCGCTGGTTCGCTCGGAACGGGGCGCGCGCTGCAGGCACACACCGCCAGCAGGGTGGCGAGGGCGTAGCGGTGGCGGCTGCGCGTCACAGATAGCTCACCCAAGCGGCCTGACTCCGCCGTTTCACCTCGGCGAACCACCGGCACGCCGGATAGAGTGCCAGCACGACCGCCACCCACAGCGCGTACACCGCGGGGAGCGAGTAGCCGAGCGGCTCGCCGCCGGCGAACGGATGCGCCACGGCAGCGACGCCGAGGACCGGCCAGGCGAGCGCGATCGCGGCGGCGTGGATCAGGAAGAGGTGCAGCACGTAGTAGAGCAGCGGCACCCGACCATACACCGCCACGCGCGCGGCCCACGGTCCGAGCGGCCGGTCCATCCAGGCGAGCACGCAGAGCGCCGGGCCGAGCGTCATCGCGAGGTAGAGGAGCGAGGGCGGATATTTTTCGCAATCGAGAAAGGAGAGCACGGTGTGCAGCGTCCCGCCGGCGGCGGTCCAGGGTTGCGGATCGCCATACACGTTGATCGCGCGCAGCACCACGAAGCCGGCGATGAGCGCGACGCCGACGCGCAGGAAGCGCGTGCGCCGCACGTCGCGGGGGAGCAGCGCCCACGGGCCGATCACGTAGCCGGCCGCCATCACCGCCACCCATGGGACCAGCGGGTAGATCACAAACCAGCGCGCGCCGGGAAAGGGCTCGAGCCGCCCGGACTCGTGCACGAGCAGCCAGAGCCAACGGAAGGCGCCGAGGTCGGCCGCATGGACCGGGTCGAGGAGGTTGTGCCCGGCGATGACCGCGCCGGCGAACGCCGCGATGGCGGAACGCGGCAGCCAGACGAGCCCCGCCAGTACCACCATGGAGACGCCGATCGCCCAGATCACCTGCAGGACGAGAATCTCCGGCCCGATGTAGAGCATCCAGACGACGCGGACGACGGTGATTTCGAGAAACGCGAGCCAGAGGCCGCGCGTCAGCAGATAGCGCGAGAGGGCGCGGACCGACCCGAGGCGCTGCCCGTGCAGATAGGCCGCCGTACCCGCCAGCAGGACGAACACCGGCGCGCAGAAATGGGTGACCCAGCGCGTGAAGTAGAGCGCCGGCGAGGCGCTGTGGAGATCCACCTCCGAGCCCACGAACATGCGCGAGTGATCCAGCGCCATGAGGATCATCACCGCACCGCGCAGCCAATCGATCGCCTGGTTGCGGTCTGCGCGAGGAATGGACACGCGACCACTCCTAGCCGACGGCGGCTTCTTTCACGATCGCGTGCGTGAGCCGCGCACCGCCGCCCTGCGGACGGCGACGGGCCTGGAGGCCCGCGCTCCTACGAGTTCTTGTAGCGCGCTACATGAGGGCAGTCGCCAGTAGCGCGGGCGTCCCCGCCCGTCGGCGCGCGTCGAGCGCGCCGGAGCGCGTTGAATCGAGCTCACCGTCCGCGCTCATGAGGCGATTGCCTTCAGTTCACCGTCACCGCGGTCGTCGCGAAGATAGGCGCCGCGCCGAGCGCGGACTGCAGGCGGCCGACCAGACGCACGACCGTACCGGCGGGCACATCGACGCGGATCGTCGGCGGCATGGTGACGGTTACCGTCTGCCCAGGCGAGACCGACGGGATGGTCCAGCCGATGCGGGTGCCCGGCGTGCAGTTGTTGAACGAGAACGGACCGCACAGGCCGCCGCCGGTGGTAGTGTTGTCGACAACCGTGTTCGCCTCGGCGGGCACCACCGCCTCGACGCTGAGGTTGCCGACGGTGCTCGCGCCGTTGTTGGTGACCGAGAGCGACACCGTCAGCGCGTGACCGTGCTGGACGGGATCAGGCGTCGCGCTGATCGCGAACGCGAGCGGCGAGGTGCCGGCCACGGTGACGACCTCGGCGCGCACCTCGCTCGCTTCGTCGTCGGCGTCGCGCAAGGCGGCGCGAGCGTGCAGCGCGGTGCCGGGGAGAACGGCGTCGACAACCGCGGTCAGCTCGACGCTGCCCTCTTCGCCGGCCGCCAACGTGCCGAGCGCCCACTCGGCACCGTCGTCACCCACCGCGACGCCCCCATCCGTCGCGCTGATGAAGAACACGTTGGGCGGCAACTGGAGGTGCAGCATCGCGGCCGTGGCGCCGCCGGCAGCCAGGCGACCGTAGTGCAGCGTGTAGGTCAGCATCTGCCCCGGCGTGACCGGATCCGGCGTGGCGTTGAGCGCCAGGTCGAAGCTCCGGGCGCTCGCGACCACGACGGAGCGGCTCAGCACCGCGTTGCGTCCCTGGAGGGGGTTGCCGCTGAGATCCATGGCGCGCATCTGCAGCCGCAGCAGCGTGCCGCCGGCCGTCGACGCGCTCACGATGGGCGGGATGCGCACGGTCGCCGAGCCGCCCGCCGGCACCCCGCCGCCGACGGTGAAGCGCACCACTTCGCGCGGCGCGCACATGAGCGTGAACGGCGAGCACGTCGCGCCGGCCGCGCTCCCCTGCGAGAAGGCGTCGACGCCGTCCGGCAGGCGCGCCTCGATGCGCAGGCCCGGCAGTGCCGAGGCGCCGCTGTTGGTCACCGTCAACTCCGCGTCCAGCACGTCGCCGGGCCGCACCGGATCGGGATGGACCACCGCCGAGAACGCGAGCGGCGAGCCGAACGCCGTGCGGGTCAACGTCCGCACCCGCGTCGCCGCGAGCGGGTCGCTGGCCGTGCGCACGACGGCCTCCGCCGCGAGCGTCGAGGCAGGGACGACGGCCGCGCCCACCTGCACCGTGACCTCACGGCTGACGGCCCGGCCCGGATCGAGCGCGCCGAGATCCCAGTGCACGCTGCCGTCCATCAGCATGCCGCCGTCGCTCGCCGACACCATCGTCACGCCGCTCGGAAGGGCGATGGACAGCAATCCGTCCGCGGGCGCGGCGTCGGTCGGCCGATGCCGCGCCGTCAGCCGGTAGATGTAGACGTCGGTCGCGCCGACCGGATCGCGATCCTCGTCGACGGCGAGCTCCCAGATCGGGGCGGTCTCGACGTGCAGCGCGCTGCGCGCCGTGGTGATGTTCTGGCCCTGCGCGTTCAGCAGATAGGCGCGGAAGCGGACCACGGCTCCGTTCTGCGTCGCCGCGCTGACGAACGGATTCAGGTGCACGGTCACGCCGTCCTTCGGCGGCACGTTGATGGTGAAGCGGACGCGCGCGCGCCGCTCGCACTGATTGCCGTTGCTGAAGGCGCCGCAGATGCCGCCGCCGAGCGTGGTCGTGTCGAAGAAGGAGTCGACGAGATCGGAGACGACGACGTCGAGCGTCGCGGTGATGCCGTTGACCGACGGGTTGGTGATCGTCACCGCCTCGTCCACCGACTCGCCGGGCCGGACGGGATCCGGTGCGGTCTCGATCGCCATGCGGAGCGCCTGCGGCGCCTGCACGCGACCGATCGCGTTGGCGCGCTTGGCGCCGGTGGTGTCGCTGCGTCGGATGACGGCTTGCACCGGCAGCAGGGTCCCGACCGGAAGGCTGGGATTGACCTGGACCGTGAGACGGCGCACGCCGCCGTCGCCCGGGGTCAGCGTGCCGAGGGGCCATTCGATGTCGCCACCCGCCACCGCCGAGCCGCCGTCGCTGGCCGACACGACCGTGGTGCCGGTCGGCGGATGCAGACGCAGCACGGTCGCCGCCTGCCCGACCACGGCGCGGAAGCCGTAGGTCATCGTATAGGTGAGCTGCGCGCCCGGCTGGACCGGATCGGCGTCCTGCTCGATCGCGAGGTCGTACGGATACGCGATCGCCGACTGCACCTCGGCGGTGTACGACGCATTCGCCTGCAGCCCCGTCGCGTTGGCCTGCGCCGTGAAGCCGATCGCAGTGCCGTTCGGGGTGCCGGCCGTGAGGATCGCCGGCACGTGCAGCGCGATGCCCTCGCCGGGTGCGAGCGAGCCGAGGAAATTCCACGTCACCGTGCCGCCCAGGCGCGCAGGTGTTGATCTGCTGGACCCCGCAGCGGCCGCTGGCCGTGATGAGGTTGTCCAGGAACGGGTCGATTGCCATCGGCAGGGTCGCCTGCAGGGTGAGGCCCTGGAGCGTCGAGCCGCCGGTGTTCGAGATGGTGAAGGTCGCGTCGATGATCTCGCCGGGCCGCACCGGGTCGGGATTCACCTCGATGGCGAGGTTCAGCGGCGGCAGCGTCGCGGTCGGGGTACTGGACGGGGACGGCGTCTGGGTGATCGTCGGCGGCACCGTCGCGGTGAACGTCGACGTCGCGGTCGCGGTGAACGTGCGCGTCGTCGTGACGGTCGGCGTGGCGGTGAGACTCGGCGTCGCGGTGAGGGTCGGGGTCGCGGTCGTGGTGGACGACGCGGTCGGCGTCGCGGACACCGTCGGGGTGTTGGTCACGGTCGCCGTCAGCGCCGGGGTCGGCGTCCGCGTGACGGTCGCGGTGGCCGGCACCGAGGTCGGGGTGAAGCGGCGCACCTCGATCGCGGTCTGCACGGTCGGATCCTGGCTCGCGGTGGTGGTCGCCAGGGTCGCGGCGGCTTCGGGGCTCAGGCCGGCGAAGTTCACGTTGGCGAGCGCGGCGAGAATGATGTCGATGAGCTCGCGCAGGCTCGTGTCGCTGAACGACGTCAGGCCGTTCAGATTGATGATGCGGGCGATCGCCTCGGAGTATGGATCGGTTCCCAGGTTGTCGAGGATGACGCCGCCCGTCGCCGGTCCGAAAACGAGCGTGCGATAGAAGGCGCCCGCGCCGACGTCCGACTCGAGCAGCAACAGGTTGCCGAGGAGGTCCGGATCGTCGAGCGACAGCGAGAAGCGCCCGTTGCCGCCGGCAACGCCGGCACCGAGCAGGCGGCGCGCGGTCGAGTCGAACAGGCAGCGCGAACGGTCGAGGCAGACCGAGAGGCGCACGGCCGTGCCGGCGGCGCATGGGATCAGGCCGCCGGCGCCGGGGATGCGGCACAGGCCGCGGAAGGTGGCGGGGTAGCAGCCCTGCAGCGCCGAGTTCACGCCCGCGACCAGCTCGTCGATGGTCACCGCGTGATCGCTGTTCCGGTCGAAGATCGGGCAGTCGTCCGCCACCAGCGAGCCGAGGGCGATATTGACGCCGCGTACCAGCTCGTCGACGGTCACCTGACGGTTGCTGTTGCAGTCGCCGATGCAGACCGGGACGACCGCCGACGCGCGACCTGCCCCACCCATTACCACCACCGCGGCGAGAATCAGCCAACGCGCAATTTCTACACGCCCGCTCGTCCTGCCCCCGACCCGATCCATGCTCATGCGCGCCTCCGGCCCCGTGTGGTCGACAGCGCGCCGTCAGATTGACAACGCGCCCCCTTGCCGTCGTCGCGTTCAGATCGGGTGAACAACGTTCAGGGGACGTGTTCCCGCGGCGAATGGGCCATATCATCGAAGCGTAGCCGCGGCCCTTGTGGTCGCACGGCGGGGCGAAGCACCGCCCGGCGGGGCGAACCGGTGCGGCGAATCTCGCCGCACCCCCGCAACCACCTTCGACCGGCCGTTCGGCAACCCACGCGAAAGGATGCCGGCAGTGATTGTCAGCAGTCCCGGGGACAGGCCGCGCGGGAGCGCAGCCCTCCAATCGGGAACGTGCGACGGATCCGAGAGCTCAACGCGAGACGGTCACCTCGATCGGCCCGAAGCCCAGGTCGATGGGGTTTGCCGGTGCCCGCGCTCCGGTCAGCGCGTCGAAGACGTAGACGCCGGGCACGCAGAACGCATTGGTCGGGCCGGTGAAGCAGGGGTCGGGGTAGAACAGCTGATCCGTCTCGCGATCGAGCGCCAGATCGTTGACGTGCTCGTGGGCGAAGGTGTTGTGCGTCTCGAAGGGAGGGCCGCCGACGAGGGAGAGGTGCGACGACGGGCCGGGCCCGAACTCGGTGTGAGTGATGAGCCAGTAGAGATCCGGTCGGACGACCGCGAATCCGCCCACCTCGGCGCCGGTGTCGACGGGGTACTCCCGCGCGCTGAGCGTCACGAGGTCGACCTGCTCGTAGGCGCCTCCACCGGCCATGAGCGGCTCCGGCTCGGCGAGGTAGAGGACGCCGGCGGCGCAGTCGACCGGCATGTCGAAGTTCGGCGGTCCCGCCAGCGCGATGCCCTGGACACCGCGGGTGACGGGATCGACGTCGACGATCTGATCGCCGTCCGGTCGATCGAGGTCGATGACCGCGAGCGCCGAGCCCATCTCCGACGGGTTGTCGGTCTCGTGATCGACGCGCCGCAGCTGCACGAACACGCGCCGCCCGCAGGTCGCGAGCTTCAGTGCCTCGGGCAGGCCGTCGGCGTCGGCGAGCGCGCTCAGGTCGATCGAGGACGTCGCCCGCGTCACGAGATCCACCACGACCAGGGAGGCGCGCCCGTACTGGCTGATCACCGCGGTGCGATCGCCGACCAGCGCGACGTCGCGCGGATCAGCCTCGCGCTCGAGCACGATCGGTTCGGCGGTCGAGAGGTCCGCGGCGTTCACCACGCTGACCGAATCGACCGAGGGATGCACGACGAGACAGCGGCCGCCGCTGCAGCGCGCGCTGGCGATCGGGGCCCCGAGATCGCCGGACGCGCGCACGGCCCACGGATTGGTGAGATCGACCGACGCGATCCGCCCCTCACGGCTGAGCGCGATCAGCCGCGGTTCGACCGGACAGCCGGCGAGCGCCGCCTTCACGGCACCGACGAGCTCGTCGATCGTAACCGCGCCGTCCCCGTCGACGTCGACGGGCGTGCACGTGTCGGCGCCGGCGCTACCGAGCGCGATGTTGACCGCGATCACCAGCTCGTCGACCGTCACTGCCCCGTCGCCGCCGCAATCGCCCACGCACGCGGCACTGGCAAGGAGGAACGGACGGAACGGACGCGCCGAGCACTGCCAACACCACCGGCGCGCAGGCGATCAACACGAAACGGAGTCGTCGCATCGGTGTCCCTCCGGGCCACGGTGGTGAAGTCGCCTGCGCTCGTCCGGTTTGCCGGACGTCCAGACTTTGATACCAGCGGCCTCGCCGTTCTCCGAATGCTAGCCGAGACAAGCCCAGGCCCGGTGGGGATGCTGTACAGGCGGATCCCCGCCCTCGCGACGCTGCGCACGTACAGCGGCGTCGATCTGCGCGCCGACGTGCTGGCCGGGTTGTCCGTCGCCGCCGTGGCGGTGCCGCAGGCCATGGCCTACGCGATGATCGCGGGGCTGCCGGCGCAGTACGGCCTCTACACGGCGATCGTCATGACGTTCGTCGGCGCGCTGTTCGACTCGTCCCGTCAGCTCATCAACGGCCCGACCAATGCCATCTCGATCGCGCTGCTGAGCGCGATCGGGTCGCTCGGCGGCGGGCAGGACGAGCGCGTCCAGGCGGCCATGCTCATCTCCTTCATGGTGGGCGCGATCCAACTCGCCATCAGCGTCCTGCGGCTCGGCGATCTCACCCGCTACATCTCGCACTCGGTGATCGTCGGGTTCACGGTCGGGGCGAGCGTGCTGCTGGTGCTCGACCAGACCAAGAACCTGCTCGGCCTGAAGGCGATGGGCGACGCGCACGGCACACTTCCTCGTGCGCTTCTGGCTCACCATCACGCAGGGCGGGAGCGTGCACGACCGTCACGCTGGTCATCGGCGTGGCGGCGATCGCCCTCATTCTCGCGCTCCGCTGGCTGAAGCGGCTGATGGGCTGGCGGCTGCTGCCGGAGTTCCTCATCGTCGTGCTCGTGATGGCCGTCATCACGGCGCAGTTCGGGTTGACGGCTCGGGGCGTGGCCGTCGTCGGCGACATTCCCGCGGCGCTGCCGGCGCTGCAGATGCCGGCGCTTGGCGCGCCGTACATGCGCGACCTGGCCAGCAGCGCGCTCGCCATCGCGCTACTCGGGCTGCTGGAAGCCATCTCGATGGCGAAGGCGATCGCCGCGGTGACCGGTCAGCGGCTCGACATGAACCAGCAGTGCCTGAGCGAGGGTCTCGCCAACTTCGCCGGCAGCTTCTTCCAGTGCATGCCGGGATCGGGATCGCTCACGCGCTCGGCCATCAACCAGCAGGCGGGGGCGCAGACGCAGTGGTCGGGCGTGGTGTCGGCCGCGGCGGTCGCGCTGATCATGGTGGCGTTCGCCCCCTACGCGCGCTTCATCCCGCGCTCGGCCCTGGCCGGCCTGCTGATGATCACCGCGGCACGGATGGTGAACCTGCGGGATCTGCGGTACCACATGACGGCGTCGCGCTTCGACGCGGTCATCGTCGCGGTGACCGCCATCGCCGCCGTCGCCATCTCGATCGAGTTCTGCGTCCTGATCGGCGTCTTCATGTCGTTCATGCTGGCCGTGCCGCGGACGGGCAACATGCTGCTGACGCAGTTCATCGTGACCCCCGATCGGACGGTGCGCGAGAAGCGCGGCGACGACACCCCCTGCCCTCGTCTCCTCATCTTCGGGCTCGAGGGCGAAATGTACTTCGCCTCCAGCGTCAGCCTCGAGCAGCACTTCCAGACCATCGAGGCGCGCATCCAAGCGGAGACCCGCATCGTCATGCTGCGCCTCAAGCGAGCGCGCAATCCCGACGCCGTCGGCATGTCACTGCTGGAGAAATTCGTCGACCGCCTGCAGGCGCGCGGCCTCGACGTCGTCTTCTGCGGCGTCCAGCGCTCGATGCGCGCCCGCATGCGCAAGTGCGGCCTCGACCAGAAGGTCGAGGACTCGCGCATCTTCCTGGAGCAGCCGATCAAACAGACGAGCACCGTCCTGGCGATCCGCTACGCCTACGAGCACCTCCTGCAGGACTTCTGCGCCGACTGCCCCCGCCGCAACGGCAACGCGTCACTGCCAGTGTACTACGAGATCTGAGCGCACCGCTGGCGTGCGGCCCCCTGCTCAGGGCGCCGCGAGAAGCTGCAACGCCGACAGCGAGGGCGCGGCGGGCGGGAGTCCCGACAGGCACGGGACCACCACCGGACTCTCCGCCTCCGGAAGCGCCGGGACGCTCGCGTCCGGCGTCTCGAAGTTGAACGCGGTCGCGAGATTGCCGACGTCGGCTGAGCCGTCGCGCAGCGTCAGTGGGCGCAGGTGCCAACGCCATTCGATGAGCTTCAGGATCGAGGTGTGGTCGAAGACGGACGAGACGATGCGGGGGTCATTCGGGTCGCCGCGGGTGAACGGCGACGCCACCACGGTGGGCACCCGCATGCCGAGCAACGCCCGGCCGTCGACCAGATCCGGATCGACGTCGTTCGGCGCGACGGCCCGCGGCGGCGCGACGTGGTCGAAGAATCCGCCCCATTCGTCGTAGGTGACGATGAAGACCGTGCTGCCCCAGTCCGGGCCGTTCTTCACCGCCTCGAAGGTGTCCTCGAGGAACGCGTCACCGACCCGGATGTCGGCGTGCGGGTGATCACTGCCCGACGTCCCGGTCGCATCGTCGATGAAGCGCGGATCGACGAACGCGACTTTCGGAAGCGTACCGGCGGCGGCGTCGGCGAGAAATTCCGCATAGGGCCGCGTGATCGACGTATAGCGCGCGCCCCACAGGAGCAGAAAGGGAACGTCCGAGAAGTAGTACTTCGCGCTCACATCGTGCTCCGCCAGGCGGTCCCAGATGGTGGGCAACGTCGAGATGTCCAGCGTATTGGTCAGCCGGTCGGTCTGCGCCGCATGTTGGAAGATGCGGTTGGGATAGGTCTCCGCCATGATCGAGGCGAAGAACCGGTCGCAGGTCGTGTAATTGCGCGCCAGCGCATTGAAGAACGGGCGATCGGTCTCTTCGTAGTAGCCGATGGCGTACGAATCGTTCATTCCGGCGCGCAGCCAACCGTCCATGGCGCCGCCGTCGTACTCGACACGGCCACCCACCCAGGAATGATCGGGATCGGGATGCGTACAGCCCATGTAGTCCGGCGCCAATGGCGTCGTGTCGTGGGCGGTACCGTCCGCGGCGACATACGTCAGACCCGCCTGCATGCCGTCGGCATTCGGCAGCCAGCCGAGCAGGTGATCGAAGCTCCGATTCTCCATCATCACCACGACAATGTGCTCGATGCCGGAACGGTTTGGATTGGGGAGCCCGTCCTTCTTCACCGCCTTGCCCTGCGCAGTCCCCGCGGTGAGCATCGTCACCGCGAGCGCCGCGATCCACCCGCGACCCCGAAATTGCTTGCCCATAGCCGTACCTCCCGCGAATAGTCGGTTGCTCGGCGCTCCCGCCGAGATCGGCGAAGGAATCGCCACGTATTGCCGCTCCACGCAGTCGCCGGCGTGGCGTTCTCCAACTTTCGCGCCAAGGGAGATGCCTCCTGTCCATGGCGCCGTGCCGGAACGACAGGCGCAGTCCAGGTAGGACGTACATCCGCTCGGTACCGACGTGCCCGGGGCCAGCGCCGCCCGGCGGGACCGGCCGTCAGCGCCACCCCCACGGACGTGAGCCCCCGGGCGCACGCACCCGGCCTCCGCTGACCGGAACCGGGCGTTCGGGGCGGCGGAGCGCGCCAGCGGACCGGACATCGCGGCGGTCGCCGGGCCGTTCGCGTGAAGGGAAAATTTCCCTTTTGGCATCTTGCGACAGCCCGGCGAGGCGCGTACGCAGGAGTAGAGAAGGGATTATTTCCCTTTTCCAAACCCCATGAGAGGTGCGCATGAACTCAAGCTGATGACGCGCAGCAGCCGAAGAGCCCCCTTCACCTTCACCCCTTCCCCCGGGTTCCACTCAAACGAAGACCGTCTTCTCGGAAACGATCCACGCAAGGAGAACATCATGTCCCCCATCCAACCCAACCGATTGCCGCGCGATGTGCGGGCCGTCGGCCCGCGCGCCGTCGCCGAGATCGCGTGCGGCATTGGTCTCGCGATCGCGCTCTGTTCGACGGCCGTCGCCGGCATGGCGACGAGCAGGACCATCGCGCCGAACGGGCTCCTCTCGATCGGCATCGGGCTGCCGGCGGTCAACGCACCGTCGTTGCTCGGCCCCGTCGTGCCGCCGCCCCCGTGCCACCCGAACTCAACCGCGCTCTTTGACATCATCAGTGTCACGCAGCGCGGCGATGTCGTGCATCTGCCCGATCCACTCCGGCAACGCCTGGTCGAGTTGGCCGCGCGGCCTCACTCGGTGCTGCCCGTGCAGGCGCGCGCCGAGGCGACCGCGCCCAGCCGCCTGTTCCAGTACTACCTTCTCGCCAGCAGGGGCTTCGAGCCCAATGTCTTCACCGCCACGTTCCCCGGCATCAACGACCAGGTGATGCCGACCGCTACCGGCCCCGACTGCGGTCTGCCGACGATCGGCGCCGTGCGTCTCGTCCTCGAGCCCAAGCCCGATCTGCCCACCGACCCGAACGATCCGCGCGCGTTCATCGATGTGTTCACCGACATCGAGGGTCTGTTTGTGATCAACAACGAGAGCGGCTGGTACGAGGGATGGATGCTTCACGACCTGCGGGTACCGGCGGTCGGCTCGCCGCGGCCCGATGACGCCCAGCACGCATCGTTCGGCACGATGCTGCAGTCCGATGCCGACCAGTTGGCGGCACTGGGCGCCGGCCACAACAGGCCGGGACAGTTCTTCACCAGCGACGGCAACGCCGTGCGCTTCCCGAGCGACGGCGATCACTTTCCCGATCGCCAGACCAATCTGGTGCCGATCCAGCTGAGCATGGGCGCGTACAACGCCCTCCAGCAGAGCGACACGCACTCGTATTGGGAGTTCAACTACACCACGAATTGGGTGCACCCGCTCTACGAGCTGCCGTTCACCGGCGGCGTCTCGGGCGCGTTCGAAGCCGGGCAGATCGGCGCCCTGCAATCGATCGTGCCGGGTCCCGGTCCGGACGGGCCGGCGAACGATCCGGTCGCGTTCGGGGACAGCCCGTTTCTCCCCCGCGATCCCGACAAGTTCGACGGTGATGACGATGCGCAGCGCGAATTTCGCATGCGCTTCATCCCCAGCGGTCTGGCGAACGAGGTGATGCTCGACACGTACGTCCGGATTGCCTCGTTCGAGCCGGGGACGCCGTTCCCGCAGCGCTTGTACGATGCCTACAAGGCCGAGGTGGCGCACGTCGACCAGGATGGCGACGGCGTCATCTCGGCGGTGGAAGGCGATGTGGATACCGCCTCGGACGGCTTCGAAGACAACGCCCGGCTGTTCCTCTCGCCGACGTCCTTCGACCGCTTCGCCGTGACGCGCGAGATCAACGACGGCTTGCTCGCGCCCCGCTTCGCCCCGAGCCAGAAGGCGTGGCTGCTGACCGGACCAGCGACGCCCGTCAACCCGAGCGTCATCGCCTCCGCCAACCGCGACAGCGACGATCGCTGACCCGCGCGTACCAGGGGCACGGACGGCCGTGCCCCTGGTCGCCACCTTGTCGGATCGAAAGGGTCGAAGGACATCATCGCTGGCGCAGCATGTGAAACAGATCCCAGCTGATCATCACCACCGTCGCCGCCAGCAGGGCGGCGAGGATCAGCCGCAGTACCCGGTTCGGCAACAGGTGCGTGGTGAGTGCTCCGAGCTGCGAACCGATCGACGAGCCGATGAGAATGGCCATCGCCAACTTGAGGCTCACGTAGCCGAGCAGCGCCTGCTCGAAGGTGCCGAACGCCACCGTCACGAACAGGAGCAGGATGCCCGTGCCGGCCGCGTTGCGGACGGAGAGTCCGTAGCCGTAGAGCAAAACGGGCATCAACAGAATGCCGCCGCCAATTCCCATCAAGCCCGACGCCACGCCGAGCACGAAACCGAGGTAGGCGAGAATGGGGACCGAGACCTGCTGGAGGTGCACGTTCGGCAGGTCGATCAGGGGCGGCAGACGGAGGCGAGCCAGCGGGCCGGCGATGGTGCGGTCGCCTCGGCGAACCCCACTGCGATACGACCGCCACGCGTCGCGGAACACGTATGCGGCCGTGGCTGACAGCAGCAGAATGAACAGCACGTCCAGCACGAGGTTGACCGCCGGGGCACTCCGTCCGCCGCCGAAGTGCCAGGTGCCGAGGCCGGTCAGATGGCGCAGCAGGCGCGTGCCGGCATCGACTCCGAGCAGGCTGCCCCCGAGCATCACCAGATCGATGCGCGGTTCGCCGCGATTGAGATGGCGATACTTGAGAAACGAGGCGATCGACGTGCCGCATTTCTGACAGAGCGCAGAACCGACCGCGATCGGCGCGGGAACTCCGAATCCGTACATCAGCAATGGCGTCAGCAGGAACCCGCCGCCGACGCCAAACATGCCCGCGATGTAGCCGATGAAGAGCCCCACGCTCGCCAGCAGCGGCAGCGACACTTCCTGTCCGATTCCGACCCCGAGTCGCATGGGCGCCGACGCCGCCCCGATTCAGATGTGGTACTCGATGGGCTGGGGTGTCGGTGATCCGTCGGGGCCATGCCCGACGAGGCGTCGATCCATTCGGTTCGAAATCCAGACGATCACGAGGCCCCAGACGATCGGGACCAGCACGCATGCCAGCGCGTATCCGATCTGCTCCCAGTCCATCCTTCGTCACCCCTGTGCGTGTGCTGTGCGCGCCGCCGTCGCGGTGAGCCGTCCGCCGCCAATTCGCGTCGAGTCTATCATCCCGCAGCGCGAGCAGCACCGGGAAGCGCGCCCTCGCCAGCGCGCGGCACCCGGCGCGTCCATGCTGTTCCAAATCGCGGTCCCGCTGATGAGAGGCAGCCACCGACTGAGAGGGACGCCGGACACGCTCGCGCCTCGATCAGGAACAACCGCGCCCTCGCCACCGGCGGCGAGGGACTGAAGCACCGAAGACCCGGGCCGCCGGGAAAGAAGAAGTCGTCTGGCATTCGAACCCAGAACCCTCTGCTCAACGTCCCATCCTATTCGCCGCATTGCTTTGTCTTCTGCCACATCCCGGCAATGCCGGATTCCGACCGATCGGAGCGTGTCATCGTCGCTATCAAGTCAGGCTTACCGGTCGAAACGTAGCCCGTACCGGTCCCGCATTCGGCCGCGCATCACATTCCAACACCGAGGCACTGACACTCCCCCGGCACAGGGCGTGCTCCTGGATCGCGCGGGGACGCGCGCAGTCGTTCGCCACCACCCCCACGGGAGAGGCCGGTTCGATGAGGAGTCTTGTGCACACGACGCGCTCACGAGCGCGGAACTGGTCGGCATGCTGGTACGGCGTGTTGTTCTCGATGGTCTTTGGAGCGGCTGGCTGCGGCTCGGGTGGCGACCAACTCTTCGGCGACTTCGCACAGTCCGGGCAGGCGTTGGTTCCGGCGGGGTTCAGCGACAGTTTGGTCGCGAGCGGGATTTCGAGTCCGACCGCAATGCAGTTCGCTCCCGACGGCCGGCTGTTTGTCTGTCAGAAAGGTGGTGCGTTGCGCGTGATCAAGAATGGCGCGCTACTCTCCACGCCCTTCGTCACCGTGACGGTCGATCCCTTGGGCGAGCGCGGCCTGCTCGGCGTGGCATTCGATCCCAACTTCACGGCGAATCACTTCGTATATGTATATTACACGGCGACCAGTCCGGCGGTTCACAATCGCGTCAGCCGCTTCACCGCCAGCGGCGACGTGGCCGTCGCCGGCAGTGAGGTCGTCCTCGTGGACCTCGACGATCTCGACGCCACCATTCACAACGGCGGCCATCTCAATTTCCGCCCGGACGGCAAGCTGTACGTTGCGGTGGGCGAGAACTCGGTGAGCGCCAACGCCCAGCGCATCGATACCCGGCTGGGCAAGATCCTACGCATCAACACCGACGGCAGCATTCCTGCCGACAACCCCAGCTCGTTCCCCGGCATCTCCGGCACCACCAGCGGGGTCAACCGCGCCATATGGGCCGTCGGGCTGCGGAATCCCTTCACGTTTGCCGTACAGCCTGGAACGGGCCGCTTGTTCATCAACGACGTCGGACAGAACACCTGGGAGGAGATCGACGACGGCATCAAGGGCGGCAACTACGGCTGGCCGACCTGCGAAGGAACCTGCTCGAGCTCAAGCTTCAGCGATCCGCTGTTCGCCTACGACCACTCCGACGGCAGCTGCGCCATCACCGGTGGGACCTTCTACAATCCCGCCACCTCGCAGTTTCCGGCCGAATATACCGGGAGATACTTCTTCGCTGATTATTGCGGCGGCTGGATTCGTAGCTTCGACCCGGCGACAGGCGCCGTGGCCGACTTCGCCTCCGGTATCTCGAGCCCCATCGACCTGCAGGTTCATTCGGACGGCAGCCTCTACTACCTCGCGTACGGCGACGGATCCGTGTTCAGAGTCGCGTTCACCGGCAGCCAGGCCCCATCGATATCGACGCAACCGGTGAGCCGCACGGTCACCACGGGCCAGACGGCAACGTTCAGCGTCAGCGCAACCGGCACCGCGCCGTTGCGCTACCAATGGCGGAAGAACGGTGTGGTGATCTCGGGCGCAACGCAGGCGACGTACACCACGCCGGCGACGACGACGAGCGACAGCGGCGCGACCTTCGGCTGTGTGGTGTGGAATGCCTTCGGCACTGCGACCAGCAACCAGGCCACCTTGACGGTAACGAGCAACACCGCGCCGACCGCGACCATCACACAGCCAGCGAACGGATCACTGTATGCCGCCGGCGACGTCATCACCTACGCCGGTACCGGAACGGATGCGCAGGACGGCACGCTGCCGGCGAGCGCCTTCACGTGGCAGGTCGATTTCGGCCACGACACGCACTTCCATCCGTTCATCGCCGCGACGAGCGGTTCGACCGGCGGCTCGTTCCAGATCCCCACCTCGGGCGAGACCTCGGCAAACGTCTACTATCGGATCACGCTGACGGTGCGCGATTCGGGCGGCCTGACGAACACCACATACATCGACATCCGCCCCCACACATCGACGATCACCCTGGCCTCGCAACCGAGCGGCCTGCAGCTCACTCTCGATGGTCAGCCCGTCATCACGCCGCTTTCCGTGCTGGGCGTTCAGGGCATTACCCGTCAGCTCGGCGCGCCCAGTCCGCAGGTGGGCTCGGGACGCAAGTGGACCTTCGTGTCCTGGTCCGACGGCGAAGCCGCCACGCACAGCATCGCGACGCAATCGGCGAACACGACCTACACCGCGACCTACCAGGACGCCGGGCCGGCGGGCCCGGTACAGCAGGATTCGACGACCGGCCTTGTGTCGATCGAGGCCGAGCATTTCAATGGGCGCATCGCTCGAGGCGCTCACAGTTGGAATCCGACAACGGTCGCCGGCGCCTCGGGCTCGGCGCTGATCGCCGCTCCCAACAACGGCGCCAATATCGACACCGGATACGACACCCGCAGTCCGCGTCTCGACTATCAGGTCAACTTCCTGAGGACCGGCATCCACTATATCTGGATCCGTGGCGTGGGCGCGTCGCTCAACGACGACTCGTGTCACGTCGGGCTCGACGGCCTGACCGTCGACAGGGCGGACCGCATCGGCTCCTTCCCCGCCAGCCTGACGTGGGTGCGGGCGACGATGGACGGCGCCGCCGCGCGCATCTACATCCTGCATCCGGGCGTGCACACCCTCAATCTCTGGATGCGCGAAGACGGGTTCATCATCGACAAACTGGTCGTGTCTCCGATCTGGAACTACACGCCGACCGGCACCGGCCCTGCCGAGAGCCAGCGATAGCGACGCCATAACGAACGCCAAACCAGCCGGCATCGGGCGCCATCACGAGAGGGGGCCCATCCGCGCGGAGGGAACCGTGGATGCGCACGTTCGGGGATCGCATCGTGGGAGCTGAGACAGACCTCTGATTGTGAGACGGGAAAGTTGGTCCCAGACGATCGCAGACGTGGGACGCATCTCGAGATCGTCGAGCGCGGACAGGGCCATACTGCGTGGGGCTCGCGTAGGTTGGGACTCCGCCCGAGGGGTGAGCCGTGTCGTGGCGCCAAGCTGCCGGCGCCGTTGCGCACGTTCGAGCGCCAGTACCCGCACGGACACCGTTGCGTTGCCCTGTTGCCATCTGACGATAAGGGCGAGAGCACCATCGTCAAATAGGAACGGGGCGACAAACTCCCGCTGCCGGCGAGTCTTGACTGGCTCCGGCGTTTCTTCCAGAAAGCCGCCCAGTTACTGCCCGGTTTGGAGACCGAGGTCTCCAGCAGTCGCGCCCGGCGCGCTGAAGCTGCAATGGGTGCCTGACGTACCTGGCGTGCCAGGCGATACCGGGTTGGTCCAAGGTTGGGGCGGACGCCAACAGCGGCAGACTGGCATCAAGGACGCGGTCGCTGAAAGGGAAGGTCCGATCCGTGGCGGTGACGCCGCGCCGCCTGAAAAGCCCGGGATCAGTAAGGAGATGGCGATGAATTCTATCGAGCGGGGTTGTTTCCTCATTGCCGACGTCAGCGGCTACACGCGCTATCTGGGCGGCGTCGAGCTCGACCACGCACAGGACATCCTCGCCGACCTGCTCGGAGCCGTCGTCACCAACACCAGCGTCATGCGGACCGCCAAGCTCGAAGGTGATGCCGTGTTCTGCCATGCGCCGACGGGCGACCTCGACGGCCCCGCTCTCGTCGACACCATCGAGAGCTGCTACTTCGCCTTCACCAAGCGGCTACGCACGATCACGCACCTGACCACCTGCGCGTGCGACGCGTGCCGAACGCTCGACGTGCTCGACCTGAAGTTTGTCGTGCACTGCGGCCAGTACGCCGCCCACCTCGTCGCCGGCCGCGAGGAGTTGGTCGGCTACGACGTGATCCTCGTGCACCGCCTGCTGAAGAACCAGGTGGCCGACCGCATCGGGACGCGCGGCTACGCGTTGCTCACGATGCCGGCCATCGAGGAGCTCGGACTGCAGCAGTTCGCCGAGCGTCTCACCCCGCTGCAGGTCAATGTCGAAGGCGTCGAGCTCGACGTGCGCGTGCTCGACCTCGCCGCTCGCTGGAAGGAACTGCAGCAGACCAGCAGCGTGGTGGACGAGCCCGAGGTCGAGGTCTGCGCAGATGTGGAGGCTTCGCCGGCGGAGGTCTGGCGCATCATGTCGGCCTCAGCGGAGCGCCCGAACTGGATCAGCGTCTCGACCGGTGTCGAGCAGCACAACGCCAGGGGCGTACCCGGCGTCGGCACCGTCAATCACTGCTACCACGGGTCCGACCCATCGACGACCGACGAGATCGTCGACTGGGCGCCCTTCGAACACTTGACGTTCACCACCACCGCAGGACCGCTCGGGCGGGTGTCGGTCACCTGGGCGCTCGAGCCGCTCGACGATCGCACCACGCGCATCCGCCACCGATTCGCCGTTGCCGACGGGTTCGCACCCATGTCGCCGCCCGTGGCGGAGGCATGGCGGCAGCGTTCACAGGCTGATGTCGATCGTCTGGCGCGGCTGGTGGTGACGCGCCTCTCCCTCAGGAGTCGATAACGACGACTCCGCTTCGGATCTGCAGGCGACGGAAGCGACGGAGTGGGTGCGCCGGGTCAGCGCTGGCGCCGAGCGCTGATCAGCCGGCGGGCGCCGAGCGCGGTGAGGGCGCCGATGACGGCGACTACACCGAAGATCGACAGCATCGGGGCGGCGACCGGGGCGGCACAATCGACGGTGCCGCACGACGTTCCCTCGCCGATGAAGCTCTCGCCCGGACCGACGCACTGCACGGCCTGAAGGTCCTGGCAGCTGCCGTTGGCAAAGCAGCAGGCGCCGAGCGGCTCGTTGGCACGCGCGTCAGCAAGCGGCGCCCCGGCGAACAGCAGGGCGGCAAGAGCGGCGACGGCGCCGCTGCGCCGTGCGATCTGGATCGCTGTCATCCCGCATCCTCCACCGCAGCGGGCTATCATGGCCGCGGCCGCGCCGCCACTTCCCACCGCCGCGGCGGCGTCCTCCTGTGGCGGGGCGGATAGCCCATATGAGCTGGCGATTTCACATAATCGCAGAGTCTCGGACGGCCGCGCGACACGGGCCCACGCGCCAGCGCGCCGGGGCCTACCGCCTGGCGCGAGGCGGTGGCAAGGGTGAATCGGGCCCCGTCCAGCGGATCTACCGCCACCTTTCCGCCCGTGTGCTGATTTCCGCGGTCCCCGCCCGCCGCCCGCATCCGCTCTTTTGCCTGCGCCTCGTACATAGGCTTCAACTCCACCGCGACGGCCGCGCGCTGTGACGTCATCGCGCCGCCCTCTTGCCGCACGTCGCGCAGACGAACTCCATCATCACCGGAGGAGGAGCCACCGCCAGGCGTCCGAGCGTCTGTGGTGCGGCACGCGCGGCTGCCGGAAGCTCGTCGCCGTCGCCGAGGACGGACCGGCGGACCTTGAAGAAGTGAGCCGTCTGGGACTCGAACCCAGGACCCTCTGCTTAAAAGGCAGATGCTCTAACCGCCTGAGCTAACGGCTCGTGAGGTGGGGAGGTACCACGGGTGTTGGCGGGGAGCCAGGGACCTGTCGACGAGCGAGGCGTCCAAAGCGATCGGCGCACGCATCTCGCCGCGCCGCTACGAGGGGGATGACACGTTCCGGTGAACGCCGTCAGGCGGCGCCGGGGGTGGAGCCGAAGGCTTCGGCGCGGAGGGCGGCGGCGCGCTCGCCGTAGGTTTCGGTGGTCTCGGGCTCCCGCTCGGCGAGGAGTCGGGTGAGGCGGTCGAGCGTGGTGATCTGGAGGCCGGTGTGGTCGGCCTGGGTGGCGAGCTCGAGGGCGCGGGCATACTCGTCGCGGGCGCCGCCGACGTCGCCGAGGCCCGCGTCGAGATCGCCGATGCCAAGCGCGACGCGGGCAGCGCCGGCCGAGCGCGGGATCTCCGCGAAGATCGACTCGGCGTGGGCGTAGAAATCGCGGGCCGCGAGGGTATCGCCGGCCTGAGCTTCGAGCTCGGCGGCGTCGATGCAGGTGAGCGCCTCGGCGACGCCCGCGTCGCGCGCGTGCGCCAGGCGGATCCCCACCTCGTACCGCCCGCGCGCCACCGCGAGCTGGCCGCGCTGCCGATCGTACCGCGCGCGATGCCGCAGACCGCGCGCCTCGAGGTCGGCGTCCTGCTCGGCACCGGCGAGGGTCGCGGCGCGCTCGTAGGCGCGCAGCGCCGCGGCTTCCTGCCCGGCCGACGCCTCGAAGTCGGCCAGCGCCAGCCAGACGCGCGCGTAGACCGAGCCGATGTCGGACGTGAGCTTGATGGCCTTGTAGAGCAGCTCCCGCGCGCGATCGATGTGGCCGAGCGCCTGCTCGATGGCGGCGCAGCGCACCAGCACCATCGCCTCGCCGCGGAGGTCGCGCTGCTGGCGCACCAGACGCAGCGCTTCGTTGTACGAGGCGGTCGCGTCGTTCCAGCGCTGCAGCGCGACCTCGGCCTCGCCACGCCGCCGCAACGCGAGCGCGATGCCGTCATTGTCGTGCGCCTCGCCATAGAGTGTCGCGGCGACCGTGAAGCGCTCGCGCGCCGGATCGGGACGCTGGCCGCGCATGTGGACGTCGCCCATCGCCAACACCACCTCGGCCGCCAGTCCCGGCGAGGCGGCTTCGCGATACCGGCTCTGGCTCTGTTCCCACAGCTCGAGGCAGCGTCTCCGCTCCCCCTGGCTGCGCTCGAAATCGCCGTAGCGGCGCAGCACGTCGGCCTGCTGGCGCGGGTCCTCGGCGGTCTCGGTCAGCTCGCGCTCGAACAACGCCCGCTGCCGGTCGGGCGTCCACGGCTCGCGCACGGCGGGGCGCGACGCTTCGGCCGTCGCGCTCGTCGGCGCGGCTTTGGCCGCCGGCTGGCGGAGGATCGGACGCGCGCCACTGACCAGCAACAGCAACCAGGCGACGCCGGCGGCGCCGTAGCCGAGATAGGGCGACAACGCGTGCGCCCGCCGCGCCACGAACAACGCGACCGCGCCGCCAAGGAGCACGCCCGCCATGCTCAGCACGGGCACGTCGTCGCTCCACTGCACGGCCAGCAGGATCAGACCGCACACCCCGACGCCGAGGACGATGATCGGCAGCGGCGCCGGCCTCGCCGCGGCGGGCGGCGCCGCCGCCGCGGGCACCTCGGTGGCGCGGGGGCTCGTCCCGCCGGCGGCGGGCGCGCTCGAGGCGGCCGGCGTCGCGACCGGAGGCGTCCACATCCCCGGCGTCGAATCGGCGTCGCGAACGGAGCCGGCGCGCAGGCGGTCGAGGCCGCGCTCCGCGACCTCCGCCATGCGCGCGGAATCGATCAGCCGCGGATCCACCACCGGATCGGGGATATCGGCCGCCTCGACCGGCGGACTCTCGCGCTCGGCCGCTTCGCGATACAGATCGATCGCCTGCGTGTAGTGCTTCTCGGCGATCTCGCGGTTCACGCCGGCGGCCAGCTCGGCGACCAGGAACTCGCCGTGCGCCGCCCCGCGCGGGTCGTCGAGCAGGACGTAGAGCGCGGCGGCGCTGCTGTAGCTCTGCGTTGCGGCGCCGATGCGTTTGAGCGCGCGCTGCGCGTCGCCACAGAGCAGGAGGGCGCCGGCCTCCGACGCCGTATCCCCCGCCTCGTGCAGGACGCCAGCGGCTTTCTCGTACTGCGCCACGGCGGCCTCCATGCCGCCCTGACGGCGGTGGACGTCGCCGAGCGCGGCATGCAGCACGCCCTGCGGCTCGAGGGCCATGGCGTTGCGCGCCTGCAGAAGGTTGTCCTCCAGCATGGCCACGGCACCCTCGAAGTCGCCGGCGTCGACAAGGCGCTCCGCCTCGCCCAAGACGGTGTCGAGATAGCCTCTCGCCTCGTCGCTCGCGCCGCCGCCTTCCATCCACATCCTATCGCTGCGCAAGAGCCCGGAATCGACCGCAGCGCGGCGCACATCATGTCACGCGTTCCCCGCTCCATCTACCGCGAATCTCATGTCGCACAGGCTCTGCCAGCCCGTTGCGCACGACTGATGTGCGTCACCCCATGCGCCGCGCCGTGCGAACCGGCGATTCCCGGCCGCGGTCGTCGTTGGAAATGCCCCGCGGCGGCTGGTAGCTACGGGGCTCGCGTGGCCGAACACCGGCATGCGGTCCGGGTCAGGGAGAAACGATGAGACCGTGGACGGTCGATGCCGACGACATCAAGATCGCCGAGGACTTCGACGATGGGCTGCTCCACAAGCCGCCCTGGCTCGAGGGATTCCTCACCGCCGGCGACGACAAGTTCATCGTCGTCGGCACCAAGGGGTTCGGCAAGACGCTGCTGCTGAAGGCGAAGCGCATCCGCCTGCAGCGCACCGACAGCGTCCTCTGCATTCCCGAGAACACGCTGCTCGACAAACCCATCGGCGACAAGATCTTCAGCAAGGACCAACTCGCGCTCTACGCGCAGTCCACGGAGTGGTGGGCGAAGGTGTGGCTGATCTCGATCGCCGCGGCGGTGCTGAAGCGGCTCGATCAGCTCGAGGGCCTGCGCGTCGACGCCCGCCTCGCCGCGCTGCTCGACGACCGCAGCCTGCGCGGCGTCATCGACCACTTCGTCAACCTGCTCGACCTGCCGCGCAGCGAGCTGCACCGCTGCGCCACCGACGTCGACAACGCCCTCGTGCCGCGCCTGCGCGCGCTCAACTCGCCGGTGGCGATCTTCATCGACAACGTCGACGAGTACTTCAACAAGCACGTGCGCGCCGTCGGCCGCGCCAGCCACACCGGCGAGGTGTCGCCGAGCATCTGGTACTTCGCGCAGATGGGGCTGGTCGAGGTCGCGTACCAACTGCGCCGCGTCAATCATCACCTGAAGGTCTTCGCGGCCGTGCGCAAGGAGGCGTTCCTCCGCTTCGACGAGATGACGTCGATGGTGCAGCAGTACCGCGGCAGCGCCGTCGACATGCACTACACGGTCGAGAGCCTGCGCGAGATCTTCGTCAACAACCTGCGGCGCGAGAAGGACCGCAACTTCGTCCTGCCGGAGCTGGCGCGCAGCCGACCGATCGAGGCCTTCCTCGGGCGGGCCAGCATCGACAACGCCTTCACCCACGAGGCCGAGGACGCCTTCGAGTACATCGCCCGCCACACGCTGCACCGGCCGCGCGACTTCATGACGATCGGGCAGAAGCTGTCCGACCTGAGCCCGGCCGAGCGCCGCGTCCCGGAACGGTTCAAGGAGGTCGTCAACCAGGCGGCGAACGAGATCGCCTCCGAGTACCTGAACGAGATCGCGCCGTATCTCGGCAACGTCGACCTGCAACGCGTGCTGGGTGCGCTCTCGTCGAACGTCCTCCGCCGCCAGGACGTCGAGGACATCTTCTACGCGCACAATGCCGCGGCCGCCGCCTCCGACGATCTCGAGCACATCTTCTGCATGCTCTACCGCGCCGGCCTCCTCGGCCACCTCGAGCTCGACCACGTGTCCGGCAAGCGCGTGCAGCGATTCCTCCGCCCGGGCGAGCAGATCTTCCAGCCCGACGGCCTCCTGCCCGACTCGTCGTTCTACCTCGTCCACCCGGTGCTGTCGGGGCTGATCGCGCGCCTCAACCCGAGCTACGTACAGCAGCACGACCGCATCAACCTGATCGGCAACGGCCGCCCGTGGAAGGACGCCAGCGACCGCCAGATGATGTCGCTCATGGTGCTGCGTGCCGACCTCGACGGATTCGGCTCGCTGATGCAGCAAGGACTGGACGAGGCGGTACGCGACGCGTTGCGCCGCGCCCTCGAGCATCACGCCGCCGAGTGCCTGCACGCGTCGGTCGGCGAAGGCGACTCGCTGACCCTGGTCGACGACCGGATCCTCACGCTGATCAAAGCCGTGCGGCGGATCATGGAGGAGGTCTCGGAAGTCCCCGGCAGCCCGCGCCTGCGCGTCGCCATCGCCGCCGGCCCGGTCGCGGTGCGCGACCACGGCGACGAGCAGCCCACGATCGAGGGCGGATCAGCGGTGCTGGTCGCGTCGCGAATCGAACCGCTGGTGCGGCCGGGCGAGATCTGGGTGACCGACGAGGTCGGCGCCGTGCTGGCGACGACGGACACGATCTATCGGGCGGAGCCGGTGACGGCGGTGGAGGGCGCCGAGATTCGCGACGACGGCGCGGTCAACGTCCGGAAGCCGACCGAGCAGAACATCTGGGTGCGGCTGCACCGGATCGTGTCGTAGAATCGAAGTCAGTCCGACTTGTCCTTGAAGCTGCCCGGCTCGTTGCGGAACGCCGGGGGCAGGAACGTCGCTTCCCAACAGGCGCCGACGGAGTTCACCAGCTGGACGCGCACGGCGGGGTTCTGCTCGAACTGGCGGGACGCGTTGAACGGCGCTGGCAGCGCGAGGCCGGCGCCCTTCATCTTCACGAGGATCTTGGCGCGGCCGCCGAAGCCTTCCTTCAGGATCACCGTGTCGATGCCGTCGGCGTTGGCGCCGCGGCCCGAGTACTTGAAGCCGCGGGCGTTCGGCTTCCAGCAGGGGGCTCCGCCACACGTTCCGGCGGGCGGGATGTGCGCATCCATCGCCAACGTCGCGGCGCCGCCGGCGTTGTCGTAGACGCACAACGCGTACTCTGCCGTCTGCTCGGGGCGGCCAAACTGCACGAGGGTCGCGTCGCCGCGGCTCCAGCGCCAGAGGGCTTTGTCGCTCGTCGCGTCGCGGAGCTGGAAGAGCGACTTGCCCGGGCCGGGCGTGCCGCAGCCGCCGCGCGGCGTCGCGACGCAGAGCGGCGTCGACGTCGGCGTCGGCGTCGTGGTCGGCGTCTCGGTACGCGTCCCTGTCGCCGATCCCGACGCGCTCGCCGTCGGGGTCGCGGTCACGGTCGGCGTCGGCGTCGCGGTGTGCGTGCTGATGGCGGTCGGGGTCGACGTCCGCGTCGCCGTTGCCGTCGGCGTCGAGATCGCGGTCGCGGTCGCGGTGAAGGTGGCGGTGGACGTCGATGGCGGCGTCGCGGTCGAGGTCGACGCCGGCAGCGCGGTGTTCGTCGCCGTGCCGGTGGCCGTGGCGGTGCGCGTCGCGCTCGCCGTCGGCGTGGGCGACGGTCCGTAGGTGGCGGCGAAGACCTGCAGCAGTCCCGCCCCGTAGGCGATCGCGTCGGGATAGAAGAGGCGGCCGTAGATCTGCAGCAGGTTCTCGTTGGCGGAGTTGGGCACGCCGTTGAAGACGGTCGGGACGACCGGACCGCCGTCGCCGCCGCTGTTCTCGATGTAGGCCGAGCCCGTGTGGCGGACGACGCCGCCCGGTCCGCCGTTGTCGGTGGTCAGCAGCTCGTCCGGGATCCACCAGTCGTCGGCGCAGAGCAGGTCGCATCCCCAGTCACCGATGCGATCGATCACGAAATGGTCGTCGACGAAGAACCCGCCGGTCTCGAAGTGCAGCGACGGGAACATCTGCTTGAAGACGCTGTTCGGCTGCGCCGCCGCCGATTCGTAGAGCACCGTCGGGTAGACGGTGAGGTTGTAGATCTTGGTCGCCAGCTCGGCGACGAATCCCTCGGGCGTTGCCGGGCTGGCGATCTTGGGCGTGACGCTGGCGAAGTTCATGGACGGAAAGTTGCCGGGTCCCCAATCCTCGAAGTCGTCGCCGGTCGCGTGGTCGTCGTCGTGGGTGTGCGCCGGCGAGGTCATGTCCTCGATGAAGTGCATCGCCCGTCCGAGCCGATGGAACGCCGCGTCGGTGCCGACGAGATTGTTGGCGAGATAGGCGGACACGGCGGCGTTGTACTGGTCGCGCGAGTTGGTCGTCGCCGGCCCCGACCCGAGCGCGAACCACGGCGCGGAATTGGTCTGCGGGTTGTAGAAGTGGCCGAGCGAGCGCGTCGCCGGCACGTCTTCCTGCTCGGCGCCGTTGCCGATCTCGGTACGGTACGGGCTGTAGAAATTGCTGCCGAGAATGTCGACCGACCAGTACGCCAGCCCGCGGTGCACGATGGTGTTCTCGTGCGCGCGCACCGGCGCGGCCGCGGCGCACACGGCCAGCAGCGCGATCAGGGCCCGCCACCGCGTCACGGCTGCGACTCCATCACCGCGAGACGGCGGGCGGCGAGGCGGCCGACGGGGGTCGGGCGATTGCTGACGCGGCGCAGCACGTCGGCAGCGCCGGCGCCGCCGAGGTCGGTGAGGCGGTCCACCGCCCACTCCGCGACCGTGCGGCTGTGCATCTGCGCGAATTCGTCGAGCAGGGCGAGCTGCTGCGTCGGCGTCTGTCCCGCCAGCGCGCGCTCGCCCTTGGCCAGCAGCGCGAACGCGCGCCATGGCGCCTGCGGGTCGGCGAGGATCGCGTCGAGGCGCGCCGTCGCCGCCGGCGCCTTGAACAGGCCGAGCGCGTAGGTGGCGTTCTTCTGCACGCCCGGGTCGGGGTCGGTGACGGCCTGGAGGACGAGAGCGAGGCCGCGCTCGTCGCCGAGCATGGCGAGGGATCCGGCGGCGACGACGCGCACGCCGGGATCGGCGTGGGTCAGGAAGGGAGCGATCGTCAGGACATCACGCGCCTGGCCGAGTTTGCCGAGCGCCGCCAGGGCGGTCTTCAGCACGCCGAGGTCGGACTCGCTGCGGGTGATGGCGCGCAGGCGCGGAGCGGCCCGGCGGTCGGCGAGGATGCGCAGGGCGGTGGCGGCGCGGCGGCGGACCCGGACGTCGCCGTCGGCGCTGGCATCGACGACCGCGTCGACGCCGTCGCGATCGCGCAGCTCGGCGATCATGCCGCAGGCGAACACCTTCTCCGGCGCGGCGCCGAAGCGGGCCGCCTCCCACAGGGCCGGCAGCGATTCCGTCCGGCGCGCGACGATGGCGTTGGCGATCGCCGCCTGGTCGTCGCGCGGCGCCTGCGCCCACGCCCGCACCAGCGCCCGCGGGTCGGCGGTGCGGTAGTCCGATGTCGCCTGCGCCGACGCCAGACCGCTGGCCACGGCGATGAGCAGGCCGGCCACGACCGTGGCAGTAGCGCCCCCCACGCTTCTGCGTCCCCCTTGTGAAATCTGCTCGTCCCCTACCCCGCCCGTCGCCGGGCAGAATTCCGTACGTATCCGGGGCCGAGGGACAGAATCAAGACGATTCTGATCGAGAGGAGGGTTCGTACCGTAGGACGGATGCGTTCCGAGCCCCGAATGGGCGCTCCCACGCGGCCATTCTCGGCGCCCTCGGGTCGAGGCCGCCTGCCAGGCGCCGACGGAGCGGCGCCCTCCATTCGGCAATGGAATGCGTCGGCGCGCGCGGCGATCCTTCATGCCGGCTGGCAGGGCGCCTTTACTCCGCCACAGAGGCAGTCTAGGGTCTAAATGTTCGAAGCGGCGAGCGAGGGTCTTCGCTTGACCGGGAGCGAGCACACCGTCTCGCGGACGTGGCCCCGCAAGCCGGCGTCGAGTTCCAGGCCGTCGGACGCGTCACGCTCGAGCGGTGGCGACCCCAGTGCGGGCAACCGGTTGGGGCGTCAGTAATCGCGCCTGGCGCCCCAGTAAGGAGCACGCGTGGCGACAGCATGGTTTGGCCCCTGCCCCCATTGCAACCTGGCCCTCTCCTATCTCGAGGGCGTGCACGGCAGCACGATGAACCCCAATTGCCCGCGTTGTAAGACGCCGGTCTCGGTCACGCGCGCCACCTTCCTGATGGCCGATCACTCGCGGCCCGCTCCGGCGGCGACGAAATCGCCCAGCCGGCGCTGAACGTTGGGCTCAGACGCCGCAGTCCACCGGCAGGCGTTCCAAGCCGCGGAGAACGGCGGTGGGCCGTCGCACGGGTGGCGTGGCCGTCAGGCGGAGGCGAGGGAACCGCCGCAGTAACGCCGGAATCGCGGCACGCGCCTCGAGGCGGGTGAGCGAGGCGCCGGGACAGAAGTGCGCACCGAGGCCGAAGGCCAGGTGCGGGTTGGGACTGCGGGCGAGATCGAGCCGGTCGGGATCCGCGAACACCGCCGGATCGCGGTTGGCGGCTCCGAGGCCCGCGAGGACGACGTCGCCGGCGCGAATCGACGCGCCGCGCCAGGTGAAGTCGACGCGGGCGCTGCGCGAGATGAACTGCGCCGGGCCGTCGTAGCGCAGCAGCTCTTCGATCGCCGCATCGATTCGGTCCGGCGCCGCGCGCAGCCGCGCGAGCTCCTCGGGATGACGGAGCAGCGCGAGCAGGCCGTTGCCGAGCAGGTTGACGGTGGTCTCGTGGCCGCCGAAGACCAGCGCGGTGCACATCCCCGCGACCTCGAACTCGCTCAGCCGGTCGCCGCGATGCTCGGCGCCGAGCAGGCGACGCACGAGGTCGTCGCCGGGCGTGTCGCGCCGCTCCTGCACGAGCTGGAAGAAGTAGGCGCCCAGCTCCTGCAGCCCGGCGGCGGCATCGGGGCCCGAGAAGAAGCGGTCCATGCCGCGAGCGATGAGCTGCGACGCCTCCTGAAAGCGCCGGCGATCGTCGGGCGGCACCGCGAAGAGCTCGGCGATGACTTCGATCGGCAGCGGATACGCGAAGCCGGCGATGAGATCGATCTCCTCGTCATCGGGCAGGCGGGCGGCGAGCCGCGCGGCGGCCGGCGCCAGGGCGTCGAGCAGGCGGGCAACGAGCGTGTCGACGATGGGGCCGACGGTGCGCACGCGCGGATTGAGGCTGGCGCCGAGCAGAGCGCGCACCTGGCTGTGCGCCGGCGGATCGCTGGCGACGGTGCGCAGCGGCGGTACGCCATCGGGGAGACGGGGTCCGCCGGACTTCCCGGCGCGGCTGCGCTCGCTGCTCAGGCGCTCGTCATCGCGGAAGAACTGTTCGACGTCGTCGTGGCGGAAGACGACCCAGCTGCGCAGCTTGTCGCTCCAGTGCACCGGATCGCCGGCGCGCAGGGCGGCGTACTGGGGATAGGGATCGTCGAGGGCGTCTGCGGTGAAGGGGTCGAAGAACACGCCTCCTCCCAGCACGAGGAGCGCGCCGCGCGCAAGCCGTCAGCGACAGGGCGCGTCGGCGGGATGGTCGGTCCCGCAGTCCTGACAGCCGTGCATCCGCTCGTAGGCGGCGCGCTGGCCGCCGGAGAAGATGAAGAAGAAGTAGACGAGCGCCGGAAAGATCGCGACCATCGCGCCCTTCTTCAGCCACCCGAGCGGCTCGTGATGCACCGGCGCGTCGGCCGGCGTCAGGAGGAGGAGCGTGAGTCCGATGAGGACGCCGCCGCCGGCGAGAACGTGCGCGTAGCGCGGGATCCAGAAGTGCGTGCGCGTCCAGTAGGCGAAGTAGCCCAGGGCGGCGAGGACGAGCAGCAGCCGGTGGGCGTTGTAGAGCCCGGACAGCAGGTCGTTCATTCGATCGGCCCTATGATGTGCCGATCGGCGGCCGTTTCAACGGCGAAGTTGCGGGGTCGCTACGAATCGGCGCGCGGCAGGAGCATGGTGTCGGCACGCAGGCCCTGGCGCATGGTCTCCAGGGCGATCACCTCGCCCGGGGCGATGTTGCCGAGGTTCACGTTCATGCCGAAGTGCTTGATCAGCCACACCTGCTGCGCCTTCTGGGGAGCCTCGAACATCAGCCGGGTGGTGTCGATCTGGCTCTCGATCTCGTCGATCAGTCCGGTGCGGATCTCGCCGCTGCCGCGGTAGAGGCCGACCGTGCCCGACTCGCGCCCTTCGGTGATCACCTTCCAGGCGCCGGCGTCGAGCTCGTCCTTGATCTGCTTCACCCACCGCGACGGCGCGACCACCACTTCCTCGTCCTTGCTGCCGACTTCGGACAGCACCTTGAAGTCACGCGCCAGGCGCTCGATATGCCGCCGCTTCTCCGCGGCGGGCAGCGAGATCACGCCGTCGGAGATCTCGATCAGCTTGATGCCGCGATCCTTGAGGTACGCGACGTATTCGTCGAGCCGGCCGCGTTGCAGCGCCAGCTCGAACAGGCTGCCGCCGCAGTAGATGTCCACACCGCGCTCCAGGCACGCGTCGATCTTCTTCTCGAGATTCTCGACCACGACCGACGTGCCCCAGCCGAACTTGATGATGTCGACGTAGCCCTTGCCGACCTCGAGCAGGCCCTCGATTTCGGCCACCGACATCCCCTTGTCGAGGATATGGGTGATCCCGACATCGCGCGGCCGCCGCGTCCGAAGAGGGTCGGCGAACAGGGTATGGAGGGTGTGCAGTCCGTTGTCAGCGCGCGACACAATCCAGTGCACTACCCCGCCGCACGCGGAAAACCAACCGGATTCGGGAGGAAGGCGGGTCGTGATGGGAAGGCGCGTTCCCAGCGGGCGCACGCCAGGTAGCGCCGACTTTGAGGCCGCCTCCTGGGAGCGCGGGCGCGTCTCGCCCGCAGCGCACCGCTTCGGCTTCGAGCGACGGCTCCGGAGCTCGCTCGAAGGAATCACCGCGCTGCGCTGCGGGCGAGACGCCCGCGGTCCCAGGCGGATGCCCCTACCACTTCCGGCCAAGGTGCGCTCCGACCGCCTTGCGGAGCAGCCCGGGGAACGCCGACCGTTCCTCCTCCGCGGCGACCGCGGCGGCTATTCCGTCGGCGGCGGAACGCAGGTCGGCGGCCATCGCCCGCACGGTGTCCGGCGCGCAGCTGCCGATGCCGAGCCGCGCCGCGACGACCCGCTCGGGCTGCACCTCGCGCCACAGCCCCTCGGCATCGGCCGCGAGCGGACGCCCGACCGCCGCTTGAAATGCCTCCGCGAGCGCCGTCGCGAACGGCCGCGCCCCACCCACCTGCGCGCTGATCGTGGCGCCCACGATCTCGTGCGCCGAGCGCGCGTCGATGCCCTCGCGCAGCAGGAGCAGGTCGGCGAGCTCGGTGCCGTAGGTGTGCCCGTGCCCCGCCTGCTCGCGCAGGCGAGCGACGTCGAGCGTCATGCGCTCGAGGACCTCGGCGAGGAGCCGCTCCAGGCCGTCCACCACTTCGAGGCCGCGCGGCAGCGCCTCGTACGACGTATTGCGGTTGTCGATCTGCCCGGACGGCGTCTGGTTGGTGGCGATGACGCTCATCAGCGTGCCGTCGAGCTCGCGCGCCTGGCCGCGGATGAACGACAGCGCGTACGGGTTCTTCTTGTTCGGCATGATGACGCTGGCGCGACAGTGCTCGTCAGCGAGCGCGACGTAGCCGAACTCGTCGGTCGCCCACAGCTGCAGCTCCTCCGCGAGCCGCGCCGTGCCGGTGGCGACGGAGACCAGCACGCCCATCAGGTTGATCGCGACGTCGGCACGCCACATCGCGTCGCGGCTGTGGATATTCACCTGCCGGAACCCGAGCAGCGCGCGCATGCGCTCGCGGTCGAGCGGCAGGCGCGCGCCGTTGGTGCTGGCCGCGCCGGCCGGCGATTCGTCGAGCAGCGCCGCTTCCAACGCCAGGCGCTCGGCGTCGCGCCGGAGCGGCGCCGCGAACCCGAGCAGGAAGTGGCCGAGCGTCGTCGGCTGGGCATGCTGGAGGTAGGTGAAATCGGGCATCACGTCGGCGGCGTGACGCGCGCCGAGATCGGCGAGCACGCGCAGCAGCGCCGCCAGGTCGCGGCGGACGGCGGCCAGCGCGACGCGCTGATGGATCAGCCAACCCAGCGTGAGCGCCTCGCGCCGCGCCCGGCCGGCGTGCAGCCAGCCGGCGGCCGCCGGCACGCGGCGCTGCAGCTCGGAATCGCGGTTGTTGTAGAGGTCGCCCCATTTGGCGTCGAGCCGGAGCGCCGCGATGCCCTCGTCGTGCAGCGCGACCAGCGCGGCGAGCAGGGCCTTGGCCGGCGCCTCGGGGATGACGCCGACCTCGGCGAGCATCAGCACGTGCGCGAGATCGGCGTAGCTGATGCCCTCGTAGAGCGCGCCGGCGTAGGCGAGCTCGCGGCGGAACGCCGTCTCGACGAGCAGCTCGGAGGGCCCGCGCTGCAGTCGGCCGCCGGCGTCGAGATAGCGCGCCTCGCCCTTCCCTTTCGCTCGCGTCATGCCACGTACTCCCGCGCCGCGCGCCCGGCCACGCGGCCGTGCACCAGCGAGTCGGTGATGCCGTTTCCCATCAGTCGATTCCGCCCGTGCAGCCCGCCCACCATCTCGCCGGCGAGAAACAGGCCGGGGACCGGGGTCTCGCAGCGGACGTTCACCTGGAAGCCCCCCAGGTAGTAGTGCAGGAACGGAAACACCAGCACATCCGTCCCGATCCCGCCGTGGCGCTCGAGGTACTGCACGAGCTTGGGAAAGTGCTCGCGCAGCGCGTCGGGGGCGACGTCGCTGAGCGTCAGCCACAGACCGGGTGAGCCGTCGTCGAGCCGCACCGCGCGATCCTCGGCGGCGCAGGCGAACATGCGCTGGGTGAGCGCGTAGCGATCCTGGCCGATCTCGCCGACCTCGGCACCGCTGCGGTCGAGCAGGCGGACGCGAAAGTTCACGATGCTCTCCGGCACGCACCGGCCGACCGCCTCGTGGCCGCTCCCCGCCAGACCGTACGGCTGGAACTGGAAGAAGTCGCCATGCTCGATCGGCAGGCCGGCGGCGGCGAGCCGGTCGAAGAGCACGTGGTTCTCGTTCGCCGGGTTGGTGGTCGGCAGGGCGCGCCGCTGCGCCTCGCGATACGTGGTGCCGCCGGTGCAGCAGACGGCGGCGCGCGCCTGCCACTGCTCGACGGCGCCGCCGCGTTCGACGGCGAGGCGCACGCCGGGCGCGGACGGCTGCACGTCGACGACGCGGGCGTGGTCCACGACGTGCACGCGCGCGGCGCGGACGTGGGCGAGCAGGATCTTCATGATCGCCGGCCCGATCTGATCCCGCGACGAGACGATGCGCGGCTCGCTCAGGCCACCGGCCATGCGGCGGACAACGTCGCCGTGCGCGTCGCGGTCGAGCTCCAGGCCCCAGTCGACCAGGCAGGCGATCGTCTCGTCGACGTGCGCGACGAACGCGGCGACGCGCGCCGCGTCGAGCGGCACTCGCGCCGAGCGGCGCATGTCGTCGCCGAAGCGCTCGAGCGCCGCGGCCCCCGGCGGCGGAAGCTGCAGGCCGCCCTGCGCCATGCTGGAGTTCGACTTGCCGAGCGGCCCGTCGGTGAACAGTACCGTCTCGGGTCCAGCGGCAATCGCCGCCATCAATCCGGCGAACCCGCTCCCAACGACGGCAACGCCGCAGTCCATAGGTCAATCAACCACAGAGGAGCACGGAGCACAGCTACCGTGGTTCCTCGGTGCTCCTCTGTGCGCCTCCATGGTTCGATTGCTGGACGGCTTTACGGGCGCGGGCGCCGGCCTGCGATTGGGTCCAGGTGCCGCCGGCGGGGGTGTTGCCGGGGGTCAGCGCGTAGCGCACGCGGCGGACGATGGCGCCGGCGTGGAAGGCGGCGCTGAGCAGCGGATCCTTGCCGTATGGAATGGCCGAGACGCGGGTCTTCGTGCGCTCGAGCTCCTGGAGACGCGCGCGCTCGCCGGCGTGGTTGTTGAGCGCGACGTGCAGCTCGTGGACGAAGAAGCGGTCGTTGCGCTGCGGGCGCGCCACCGCCTGGGCGAGGCGCGGGTCGCCGGTGAGATCGTAGTACTGCATCAGCGGCAGGTTGACGTCGGAGAACGCCGCCAGCTTCACCCAGAGCCACGAGCGGCCGTTCACCTCGAGCAGCTTGTACTCGCCGTCGCGGTGGTCGCGCTTGTACTCGACCTGGCTGATGCCGATGAAGCCCATGTCGTTGAGAAGGTTCTCGGCGTGCCGGACGACGGGCTCGGGCAGCGTCATGCTCTCCGCCAGGCTCGCCACGCCGTGGTGGTAGGGATACTGCGTGAGCTTGCGGCCGGTGTAGCAGCGCATCACCCGCCCGTTCATGCCGCTGTAAGTGCCCACCGTGTAGAGCTCGTCGGGCTCGCCGGGGATGTTCTCCGCGACCTGGAACTCGCGGCCCGGATAGTCGCTGGCGATGGTGGCCAGGCAGCGCGACAGCGCGGCGGCGTCGTCGAGGATCTGCAGACGGAACACCCAGTCGCCGGCCGTCGCGCCGCGCGCCGACGGCTTGACGATCAGCGGAAAGCGAAAGCCCTGCACGTCGGGCTGGTCGCCGCCGCGGAACACCGCATGGCGCGGCGTCGGCATGCCCACCCGGTCGGCATGCTCGTACTGCCAGTTCTTGCCGTCGATCTTCAGGCCGATCTCCGGCGACGCCGGGATCCAGTAGCGCTCGGCCAGCCGATCGCGGCCGACGATGATCGCTTCCAGGTCGATGTCGGTGGATGGAAAGAGCACGCCCTTGCCGTCGAACCGCCGCGCCAGCCGGTCGAGGCCGTCAAGCACCGTCTCGCCAGCGCGCGGACTGTACGTCTCGCAGGTGCGCAGAAACCGCGACAACCGGCTGATCATCGGCGGCCAGTTGCGCACCACCGCCACCGTCGGCACCCCGGCGAGGCTGAGCGCATGGATGATCCCGATGCCGGCCGCCCCCGGATCGAGGACGACGGCCGGATGGCGCAGGCGCTCGCTCATGATCTGACGAGGTGTAGCGTCAGATCGTGTTGAATCGCAACGGCGAAGTGGAAGGGGGAGAGGTGATGTCTCAGTTTGATTGCAGCGACGGGGACATCTTCGCGAACCGCCAAGGACGCCAAGCGGAGACGCCAAGACCGCCAAGACTATCTTGGCGTCCTCCCTTGGCGTCCTTGGCGGTTAGAAGGTCGATCTGCGGGTGCTGGCAACAACCTGCGACACCGCCGGAGGGGAAGGCCCAAAGGATGAGAGACCAAAGACGAATGATGACCGTCCTTCGTCCTTGGTCCTTCGTGCCTCGCCCGCGAGCTGGAGCCGGCGAAGCCCGTCCCTCAGTACGGCTTTCCGCTGGCGGCGCGGACGCCCTCGTAGACGGGGCGCAGGAACGCCGTGAAGTCGTCGCACCAGGCGTCGATCGTGGCCTGGTCGATCTGGGGCCCACCGGCGTCGGTGTCGCACGCGTCCCTGACCTGGACGTCGCTGAACGCGCTGCGGCAGACGTCGTGGCCGAAGCGGATCCAGTCGCTGGCGAGCCGCCACCACAGACGGGTGACGATGGCGCCCTCGCAGGCCGGCGTCATCGGCGGGTTCGGCGATTCGTAGTTGCGCAACTTGCGGAGCATGTCGAGCATCAGCGGGTGCACGAAGTACGCCTCGTAGCAGGTGTAGACGCTCCAGAAGCGCGGCGCGAAGCCGTGGACGTCGCAGTCCGGCGGCGCGGCGGCGCCGGCCCGATCCTGGATCCATCCCCAGACCAGCGTCCATTGATCGAGCGTGCACTTGCGCCCGAACTTGTCCTCGGCGTGCCATTCGACGCGGCCGAGCGAGTTGTCGCACGCGGTGGTGTTGGGACAGACGAGGGACGGGACGCCGGCGGGAACGCTGCGGAAGGAGGTCTGGCCGGGGAAGTCGACGTTGCACGCCGAGCCTCTCGAGCCGTAGTAGCCGAGACAGCTCGACGCCCATTCGGTGCCACTGCGGCGCATCTGCGCGCCAACCTGTTCTGCGACCGAGCCGTCATCACCATTCTTGTTGCACGTGTCGTCGGCCGCGATCGTTCCCGCCGGCGGCGGCAGAGTGGCTTGCGCCTGCGCCTTGAAGCGGCTCTCGCTGTTGACCGCGGCACTCGCGAACGTCGTCTCGAGGCAGAGCGGCTCGGGATCGCCGAGCAGTTGGACGACCACCGGCGTCTGCAGCGGCAGCACTGGATCGGGCAGCCCGTCGCCCTTCCCTTTCACCGCGACGTTCGCCTTGCCCGCGACGCCCGGCTTCATGCTGACGAAGCGAATGCCGGCGTTGTGCGTGTTGCTGAAGCCATAGCCACCGGATGAGAGGTCCTTCCATCCCGCGCCGACCGGCACGGCGGCCTCCGCGACCAGCGCCTGTGCCGTACCGGCGTAGAGACAGAGGGTGTAGCTCGTGTGCGTGACCGGGTCGCCGCACTCGCTCTGCGACAGAACCTCGCCCTTGGCCCACTTCCAGAGCAGCTGGTCCTTGCCGCTGTCGGCCGCGTCGTGGATCGACAGCTTGGCGCCGCCCGCCATCTTGCAGCCGGCGACTGGACTGGCGGGACACGCCGCCCGCGACGGCGTCGCCACCAGGCCGACCATAAACACCCCCGCGACCCAGCCGAGTGCACCGCTCCGCCCAACCATCGAATTCTGTCCCCCGTCTGAAACGCCCATTGCGGAAAGAGACGAGGGGCCGACAGCTCCCGCGTCTGCGGGAATTTCAACCTCTCCGCACCGCGGAAGTCGACCCGGGAAAATCCCCAACTCGCATAGGGAAAACCCTAGGCGCCCCGGCGCAGCCCTCCACCCGGGGGGAAGATCCGCGAAGAACCCAGCGCCACGAGGAATGAAGGGCGACCGATGCGCCGCTCCCGCTCGCGGCTCCGCGCCCTAGTGTGCTTCGGGGTCCTTGGCGTTCTTCGTGGCGATGGTCGGCGCTGGCTCGCGGGCGAGCGCGCGCCGCGCGATCCCGCTGAAATACGCGACGTCCTCGCGGGTCGGGATGATGACCGCACTCCAACCCAGGCCCGATTCGCGAAGGAAGAAGAAGATGAGGATCACGCAGGCGCCACTGTAGGCCACCGCGGTCGCGAACGAGGCGCCGACGATCCCGTAGATGGGAATCAGCACGACGTTGAGCGCGACGTTGGTGGCGAGCGCCAGCAGGCCGGACACGGTGTTGACGCGCTGCTTCTGCCGGGCGGTGAAGTCGCGCGTGATGATCACGAAGATCGACATCGCCGCCACGCCGACCGCCGCCCACGGCAACGGCGCGCCGGCCTCCGCGTACGCCTTGCCGTACCAGAGCGTGATGATCCAGGGGCCGAGCAGCGCCAGCGCGGCCGCGGCGGGCACGGTCACCATCAACGTCCGCCGGCAGCTCTGCGCGGTCAGGCGATGCATCTGCTCCTCCGGCAGCGCGGCGAGCTTCGGATACAGCACCAGACCGATCGCCTGCGGCACCTCGAGGACCAGCTCGGTGAAGTGCAGCGCCAACGCGTAGAAGGCGGTCTGGGCGGGACCGAGAAATGCCTGCACCATGTAGACGTCGATGCGCAGCAGGAGATGCGCGGTGACGACCTGCACATAGGAGCGGATGCCGAACGACAGCATCTTCTGCAGGAGATGGGTGTCGAAGCGCAGCGAGAAGTGGATCGTCTCGCGCATGTTGATCATCAGCCAGGCGATGTTCACCAGGCCGATGACGGTGTACGTGGCGACCGCCGCCGGCAGGCCCATGTTGAAGCCCATGACGAAGATCGCCACCAGCACCAGGCGCAGGCTCTCGCTCTGCAGCAGGCGGCGGTTGTAGAGCCCGAACTGCCCGGTCGCCTGCAGGATGCTGTACAGATAGTTGTCGAGCAGCAGCAGCGGCACGCGCACGAGCCCGAGGAGCAGCGCCCACGCCGGTACGTCGCGGAGCACCGTGTGCAGCAGATTGTCGCGCGTCACCCAGACGAAGACCGACGACAGTAGGCCGAGCAGCAGCGCCAGGATGACCGAGTTGGACGCGACCTGATCGACGGTCGCCTCCTTGCGGTTGATGAAGAAGACCGTCGCCTGCGAGACGCCGAGCTTCACCAGCGTCAACACCGTCGACGGCAGCAGCAGGACGAGCGCCAGGATGCCGCGGTCGTGCGGGCCGAGCCAGCGCGCCAGGACGACGCCGCTCACCAGGCCCATCACCGACCAGATGACGCGCGTGCCGAGGATGCCGAGCGTGTCGCGGAGCGCCGACCCGACCTTCAACTTCACGCGGCGCCCCGTGCGGCGCCGACGGCGCCGCGAAAGAGTGCCGCGAGCGCTTCGATGTTGACCTCGCGATCGAACATGCGCGCCACCGTCGCCGCACCCTCGGCGGCGAGCCGCTGGCGCTGCGCCGGATCGTCGAGCAGCTCGCCGATCACGCGCGCCAGCGCGGCAGGGTCGTTGGGCGCCACCAGGCGGCCGCTGCTGCCGTCGGTCACCAGCTCGGCGATGCCCGAGACGTTCGTCGCGACCACCGGAAGGCGCATCGCCATCGCCTCGGCGAGGACGTTCGGGATGACGTCGCGCTTGCCGGAGCGCTCGATGATGACGCTGGCCAGCACGAACAGGTCGGCAGCGGCGTAGATCTCCGCCAGACGCGCCTGCGGCAGCGGGCCGGTGAACTCGACCCGGTCACCGATGCCGAGCTCCGCCGCGAGCTGGGCGAGCTTGTCGCGCTGCGGGCCTTCGCCGATCAGCACGACGCGCACCGGCCGCCCGAGCGCGGCGACCGCCCGCAGCAGGATGTGATGCCCCTTGTACGGCTCGAGCCGCCCGCAGGTGACGATGCACGGCATCGACGCGCCCGCCGGCCGCGGCAGCGGCTTGAACCGCTCGAGGCTCGTGCCGTGATAGTTCACCACCACCCGCTCGCCGGGCTCGGTGCCGGCGAGCCGGTTGAGCAGCTCGGCGTTGACGCGCGCGCAGGTGACGGCGAACTCCGCCTCGCGCACCTTCACGCCGAGCAGGCGCGGCACCAGGTAGATGTCATAGGCGTGGGCGCTGAAGCTGAACGGGATGTCGTAGAGCCAGTGCGTCACCAGCGCGACCGTGGTCGCGTAGCTCGCCCAGTGCGCATGGAGACGGCGAATGCCGCGGCGCTCGAGATCGCTGCCCAGCCAGGCGGCGAGCGGAATCAGCCAGAGCGACTTCAGCAGATAGAGGACCGGGCTGCGATTGAACCAGCCCGCCAGCGTCTCGCGCAGCGTGCGCTGCTTGTCCGGCGCGTCGGCGCTGATCTGTTCCGCCTGCCACGCGCGTCCCGCGGCCCGGTCCTGCCACCAGCCGCGCACGACGCCGGCGACCGCGCCGAGGTAGCGGCGCGGATCGCGCGCGAGCAGCGCCAGGTTGACGCGCACCACCGCCGCCGACAGCGTCGACGGCAGATACGTCACCTCCGCCTGCAGTGCCGCGCCCTCCGGCTGCTGCGTCTTCGTCAGCGGCCGCTTGATCGAGTAGAGCGCGATGTCGATGCCCCGTTGCCGCAAGGCCAGCACCTCCCACAGGACGAAGGTCTGGTGGAGGTTCGGGAAGGCGGGGAAGAGGAAGGCGATCGGCGGGGTCACGGCGAGGATGGATGTCAGAGATGAGATTCGGAAGAGGAAAGGCAAAAGACAAAAGGCAAAAGGCAAAAGGCAAAAGTGCCGCTCCACCTACATCTCAAAGGCGACGTGCGTAATTGTGTGGGGGACTTTTGCCTTTTGATTTTTGCCTTTTGCCTTTTGCCTTCGCCGAGCATGCTGCCCACAGCTCGCGATCTCATCCGAGGCGCGCCTTCGCCGCGCCGAGCTGCCGTGTCAGCTCCGGCACGACCACGGCCCAATCGCCGACGATGCCGTAATCGCACGACTTGAAGATGGGCGCCTTGGGGCTGCGGTTGATCGCGACGATGAGTCCGCTGCGGCGCACTCCGACAGTGTGCTCGAACGCACCGCGCAGAGCCACTCCAATGTAGAGCTGCGGTGCGATGGCGCGGCCGGTGATGCCGACCTGGTACTGCTTGGGCAGCCAGCCGGCGTCGGCGACGTCGCGGGTCGTGCACAGGGCGCCGCCCAGCACGTCGGCCAGCGCCTGCACGCGCGGCAGGTGCTCGGCGCCGCCGAGACCCATGCCGACGCCGATCACGGTCGACGCCTCCTCGAGCTCGGCGGCGGCCTCGGCCTCGGTCCGCCGCTCGAGGACGCGGACGCGATCGAGGATCGGCCGGTCGTCCAAACGGACGACCGCCGCCGCCCGCCCGGCGCGCGGCTCGCCGGCCGCGAGCATCCCCGGTCGCACGGTGGCCATCTCCGGCTGGACGCGCGAAGCGATCAACGCCACGACGCTGCCGCCGAACGCGGGCTTGTGCTGCAGCACGCGGCCCTCGGCGTCGACGGTCAGGTCGACGCACTCGCCGGTCAGGCCGAGCCCGAGCCGGGCGGCGACGCGCGGCGCGAGGTCGCGGCCGAACACGGTCGCCGGCAGGATCACCAAACCGGGGCGCTCGCGCTCGATGACCGCGGTGAGCAGCGCCGCATAGGCCTCGCTGCCGGCGAGGAACGCATCATCGGCCGCGACGAGGACGCGCTCCGCCCCGTATGCCGCCAGCGCGTCGGCGTGCGTCGCGGCGCTCGCGCCCGCCACCAGGGCGGTCACCCGGCCGCCGAGGATCGGCGCCAGATGCGTCGCCTTGTGCAGCAGCTCGGCCACCACCGGTCGCAGATGCCCCTCCAGCGTCTCGACCACGACGAGCACGTCGCACTGGCCGGCGCGCGCCACCTGCGCCGGCTCGCGCAGCGGCGGCGGCGCCGGACGCTCCGCTTGCCACTCGCCGAACAGCCCGTGGCCGAGGAGCCGCTCGACCAGGACCGCGACCTGCGCCGCCGGCGTCGCACCCTCGAGCATCTCCCGTTTGCGATGGTCCTCGACGCCCTCGAGGTCGAGCACCCACGTCGGCGAGCCCGCCGTGCCGACCGTCGCGACGTCGAGCCCCAGATCGGCGGCCGTCCGCGTGGCGATCGGCTTGACCGCCGCCGCCTCGCGCTCGGCCTTGGTGGTGAAGCGCTCCGGCGCCAGATCCTCGGCGGCGGTGATCAGCACCGGCAGCGGCGCGCTGACGACGTCGATGCCCTCATCGGTCTCGCGCTCGGCGCGCACGGTGCGCGCATGCGGGTCGACATCGACCGCGCACGCGATCGTCACCTGCGGCCAATCGAGCAGCTCGGCGATCTCCGGACCCACCTGCCCGGTCTCCGCGTCGACGCTGTTGCGGCCGCAGAACACCAGGTCGTACGGCTCGCGCGCGATCGCCGCCGCCAGCGCCCGCGCCGTGGCGAGCGTGTCGGCGCCGGCGAAGGCGCGATCGCAGAGATGCTCGGCGCGATCCGCCCCGAGCGCCAGGCACTCCGCCAGCGCCTCCCGTGCCTGCGGCGGCCCCATGGTGATCGCCACCACCTCGCCGCCGTGCTCGTCGCGCAGCTCGATCGCCCGCAACAACGCCCGGACGTCGAACGCGCTGATCTCGCTCCGCACGCCCTCGCGCTTGATCGTGCGCGTCGCCGGATCGAACTGCAGCGCCGACACGGCGGGGACCTGCTTGATGCAGACGGCGATGCGCATGCAACAGACGTGAGCCCGTGAGCCCGTGAGCCAGTCAGGGCGCCCGCGATGCCGTCAGACTGGCTCACGGGCTCACTGGCTCACCGGCTCACGCCGTTCCCTCACATGTGCTTCACCACCGCCTCGGCGAACTCCGAGCATTTCACCAGGGTCGCGCCTTCCATCAGGCGGTGGAAATCGTAGGTCACGGTCTTGGCGGCGATGGCGCCGTCCATGCCCTTGATGATGCGGTCGGCGGCTTCGTCCCAGCCGAGGTAGCGGAACATCATCTCGCCGGAGAGGATGACCGAGCCGGGGTTGACCTTGTCGAGGTTGGCGTACTTCGGGGCCGTGCCGTGCGTCGCCTCGAAGATGGCGTGACCGGTCTGGTAGTTGATGTTGCCGCCCGGCGCGATGCCGATGCCGCCGACCTGCGCGGCGAGGGCATCGGAGAGGTAGTCGCCGTTGAGGTTCATGGTCGCGATGACGTCGAACTCCTTCGGGCGCGTCAGCACCTGCTGGAGCGTGATGTCGGCGATGGCGTCGCGGATCATCAGCTTCTGCTTCCACTTGCCGTCGCCGTGGGTCGGCCAGAGCTGCAGCGCGGTCTCGATCTCGCCGCGCACGGTCGCCTGCTGCGCCGGCGTCATCAGGTCGTAGCCGGGGTCGACGGCGCGGGCGTTGTCCTCGACCGAGATGCCGGCCTTGTCCTCGCGGTTGCCGAGGATCCAGCTCTCGCGCTCGGTGATCACCTGATCGCGGAAATCGCGCGTCGCCACCGCGTAGCCCCAGTCACGGAAGGCGCCTTCCGTGAACTTCATGATGTTCCCCTTGTGCACCAGGGTCACACTCTTGCGCTGCTGGCGCAGGGCGTACTCGATGGCGGCGCGCACGAGGCGCTCGGTGCCCTCGCGCGACACCGGCTTGATGCCGATCCCACTCGTCGCCGGGAAGCGGATCTTCTTCACCTGCATCTCGTTCTCGAGGAAGGCGATCACCTTCTTCGCCTCGGGCGATTCCGCCGCCCACTCGATGCCGGCGTAGATGTCCTCGGTGTTCTCGCGGAAGATCACCGCGTCGACCTGCTCGGGACGGCGCACCGGGCTGGGAACGCCGGTGAAGTAGCGCACGGGGCGCAGGCACACGTAGAGATCGAGCATCTGGCGCAGGGCGACGTTCAGCGAGCGAATGCCGCCGCCGATCGGCGTCGTCAGCGGGCCCTTGATGCCGACCAGGTACTTCTTGAAGGCCTCGACGGTCGCGTCGGGCAGCCAGTTCTTGGTCGTGTTGAACGCCTTCTCCCCGGCCAGCACCTCGTGCCAGGCGATCTTGCGCTTGCCGCCGTACGCCTTGTCGACCGCCGCGTCGAAGACGCGTTGCGCGGCGCGCCAGATGTCGGGCCCGGTGCCGTCGCCCTCGATGAACGGCAGGACGGGATTGTCGGGCACCTGCAGCTTGCCCCCGACCATGCGGATGGGCTGCCCCTGCGTCGAGCTTGCCATGCGGAATCGTCTCCTTAGGGTCCTCGCCCACCGCGACCGGCGGGGCGTTGCTCTCGGTACGTCCGAGCGGACGCACAGCCGTTTTTCGTAGCGCAATTGGCCGGCGCGGGGAAGCCAGACCGAGGCGCGGGAAGGGCAACGGAGGACGGATGAAGGACGCCCGCGGCGCGCCTTTGGTCCTTTGTCCTTGGTCTTTTGTCCCTCGCCGCGTCTCTCAGTTGTATGACCCCACGTCCACGGCTACCGTACAGAGTTGTGAGGATCCTCCGAGCCGCCCTTTCGCTTCTGCTTCTCGCCGCGCTGGCAGCCTGTGGTGGTCCTTCCGGGTCGATCAGAGGCGGCACGGCGGGCAACGCCTCGGGCACGGCTGCGGCCAACGACAACGAGGTGGCGGTCAGCGGCCACCTGTCGGCGCCCGGCACGAAGGGCCCCCTGCTGATCTTCGCGCTCGCCGGCGACGCCGGCGACCCGTCGGAACGCGAGACCCTGACGGTGGCGACCGTCGATGCGGACGGCAACTTCTCCTTCACGATGCCGCCGGTGGACGTCGTCTCGTTCGCCTTCCTCGCCGACGGCTCGAACGACGGCGTGATCGACGGCGGCGATCCGATCGCCGTGCTGAGCGGCCCCTCGTTCGCCAGCCTGGGCGGTGGCGAGGTCGTCCTGCTGTCCGACGTGGCCCTCGACTTCACGAACCACAAGGCCACGGCGGCGAACATCGACGTCCAGCACTCCGGCACCGCCGCGCCTGACCGCACGCCGACCGCCGTCCCCAACACCGCCGCGGAGTAGCGCCGGCGACAGTTCGTCGGGGAGCGTCCAACGGCCCATTGCGCCAGCAGCACGACACTGCTGGCGAGCAGCAATCCCACGGCGCGGCCCATCCCCCAGCCGGCTTTGTGCGCCAATTCGCGTCCGCACTCATGCCCGGCTTGGAGGGCGCCGCTCCGTCGGCGCCTGTTGTAGGCAGCCCGGTGCCACCAACCAACAGGCGCCGACGGAGCGGCGCCCTCCACGGGCATCAATTGGCGCACAAAGTCCCCAGCCCTCACGGGCCGCACGAGGTGCGTCGGGATCCGGCGCGGGCCAGGTAGAGGTCGAGCCGCTTGTCGGGTGCCTGCGGATACGGACTGGACTGCGGGCCGTCGAGATCGAAGCAGGCGGCCAGGCGGGCGATGGTCGCGGCGTCCTCGGGCGCGACGAAGAAGGCGCGATCCTCGTCGCCGGGCAGCGCCGCGAGGTAGCCGGCGTCCACCGCCGACGGCGAGACGGTATCGAAACTCAGGTCCGGGCGGCCTTCTCGCAACAGGCGCAGCAGCGAGCGTGGTGGGTGAACGTCGACGACGGGATCGCTGATGACCAGCACCGCGCCGCGCGGCAGGACCGCGGCGGCGCGCAGCGCGGCGTCGACCGCGTCGCGATACGGCGCGTCGGCTCGCACCTGCGCAGCGAGCCGCTCGATCTGATCACCGAAATACTGGTGCAGCTGCGCCAGCGCCAACAGCGCCGCCAGCGCCACCGTCGCGAGCTCGGCGCGGCGATTGCCGGCGGCGCCGCACACCCAGCTGCCGACGGCGCTGGCGCCGCGCGCCACCGCCAGCGCCAATCCTGGAAGCACGACAACCCAACGGGCGAAGTGGAGGGGATCGCGCATGACGACGTTCGCCAGGCAGGTGCCGATCAGCCAGAGCGGAATCAGCACCGCCAGCGCGCGCGGCCGCCAGACCGACAGCGTCGCGCCGAGGAGCGCGAAAGGTGCCAGCAGCGGCGCCAGCAGGGCCTGATCGCCGCCGTAATACGTAGCGCGCTCGGGTTCGACCACATAGGCCCCGGCGGTGAGCGCCAGCCGCGCCGCCAGCGCTCGCGGGTCGGCGAGCAGCGCGCCGGCCTCTAGGCCAGTGAGCGATGACTCGCGCAGGCGCGGCGCGACGTCGCCACCGGCGGCGAGCACCGCACCGTAGAGCGGCACGAGCGTCAGCGCGCAGGCAACGACGAGCGTCGCGACGCCGGCGCCGCGCAGGCGCGCCGGCGCCAGCAGCCGCAGCGTGACGAGCCAGACGACAATGAGCGGGGTGAAGAACCAACGGCCGGCCTCGAAGCCATAGTGCGTCAGCCCGAGGGCAATGCCGCCGAGCGCCCACGCGAGCCGGCCGCCGCCGTTCAGCCCGCGCGCGATGCCCGCCAGCGCCATGGTGCCGAACAGGGCGTCGGCGATGTGTGGCAGGCCGATGCGGCTGAAGTGCACGTGCGGGGCGAACCCGCTCAGGACGACCGCGGCCGCCAGCGCCGTGGGGCGACCGAACAGCTCACGGGCGAGCAGCCAGAGCGCCGGGATGGTCAGCGCGCCGAGCAGCGCGCTGGAGAGGCGGAACGCGCTCAATGTCGGTCCCGCGAGCGCGACCACGAGCGCCTGCCACGCGGGATACAGCATCGTCGTCACGTAGATGCTCGGCGGCAGCAACAGCGGCGTGTCCGGCCGATAGGCGTGGAACAGATTGTCGATCGAGTTGCCCTCGTCGATCAGCACGCGCAGCCCGTCGAGACGCCAGGCGCGGAGCGCAAAGGCGGTCAGGGTCAGCGCCAGGACCAGTGCCAACTCGCCGCGCGTCCAGTCGCCCGCGCGACCCTCCCGACCGGCGCCGAGACCGAAGGCCATCAGCGCCAAACCGGCCGCCAGCAGCGCCGCGCGGAGCGCGATCGGCACCCAGGTGCGCGGCCCCGGACCCGCGACGCCGCCGTCGACGGCCGCCAGCGCGGCGAGCAATGCGATGGAGACGGCCAGGGCCGCCGCGCGCGTCGGTCTGCCCGCCAGGCCGGCGTCGCTCAGTGGCATCGGCGCCCGGCCGGCCACGCCGCGGATGTTTTCCTACGGTATCGGGGCAGGGTGTTGGCTTTCACAGTTGACCCCTAAGGCCGATCTAGCTAGGCAGGATGCGGGGCACCATGCAACGACGCGCCGACAGACCCACGGGTTCACTTATTCCGGCGCGTCTACTCGCCGTCGTGCTGTGCACCGCGGTGGCCAGCGGCGCCCTGCAGGTACTGCAGCGTCCCGGCACCGCCGTCGCCGGCCCGTCGCCGCCGGGTACGGCCACTGCGTCGAGCACGGCGACCGATACGAACACCCCGACCAATACGAGCACGCCGACCGATACGAGCACCCCGACCAATACGAGCACGCCGACCAATACTTCGACCCCGACCAATACGAACACCCCGACCAATACTCCGACCGAGACCGACACTCCGACGGAAACGCCCACCGTCACGCCGACGATCACGCCCACCGCCGAAACGGGCGACGCACTCTGCTCGGACGGGCTCGACAACAACCTGAACGGCCTGATCGACTGCTTCGACCCGAGCTGCCACTCGTCCCCGGTGTGCTTTGCGCCGGCGCCCGCGATGTCGCCCGTGTCCCTGTTGCTGGGTCTCGCGTCGCTGTCACTGGTCGGGCTCCTGGCGTTGCGTCGGCGCCTGCGCTGACCACCGCCGCCGCCCGCCCGGCTGAGAGCTGAGCTGACCGGCGACGGCCTCTGGCGCGGCACCGCCACGGCGCTGGTGCTGGCGGCGATCCTCACCGGCGGCCTGGCCCTGCGCCTCCGCGGCGGCGATTGGGACGCGGGTCGCTATCTCCATCCCGACGAGCGTTTCATGGCGATGGTGCACAGCGCCGTCGCGCTGCCGGCTTCGCTGAACGAGTATCTCGACACCGGCCGCTCGCCGCTCAACCCCAACAACCGCGGCTTCGGGTTCTACGTCTACGGCGATCTGCCGCTGACGATCGTGCAACTGCTCGGGCGATGGGCGGCGCGGCCGGACACCCACGTCGACGCGTGGCTCACCGGCGTCGAGCTCGGCACCGACTACGGCGTCGTCTATCGCCTCGGCCGCATCGTGTCGGCGCTGTGCGACGGCCTGACCCTCGTCTTGCTGTACCTGGTCGGCGTCAACCTCTACGGCCGAGCGGTGGGCGTGCTCGCCGCCGCGCTCTACGCGGGCGCCGTGCTGCCGATCCAGCAGGCGCACTTCTTCACCGTCGATTCGATGGCAAACCTGTTCGTCGTCGCCGCGCTGTGGCTGGCGGCGCGCGCCGCCGCACGCGCGCGCTGGTCCGACGACGTGCTCTTCGGCCTGGCGCTCGGCGCCGGGCTCGCCTGCAAGCTGAGCGTCTTTCCGATCGCCGCCCTGCTCGCCATCGGCGTCGTCCTGCGCGTGGCGGCGGCCCAGGCAGCGCGCGAGGCGTCGCCCCCGCCGGCGCAGCGGCGGACGGCGCTGCTCGCGGTGCGGGCGCTGCTCAGCCTGAACGTCGTCGGGCTCACCGCCGTCCTCGCGTTCCGCCTCCTGCAACCCTATGCCTTCGTGCCGTTGTACGGCGGACCGACGGTGTCGCCCGACGCGTGGCAGGTCGCTTCCAACGTGGTCGCCCCGCATCTGAACCCCCGCTGGCTCGACCAGATGGCGAAGTCGCGCCTGCAACAAGTGGGCAACGACGATGCGCCGCCCAACCACCAGTGGGCGACGCGGACGCCGTTCGCCTTCCCCTGGCGCAACCTGGTCCAGTACGGGCTCGGCTGGCCGCTCGGCCTCGCCGCCTGGCTCGGATGGCTGTGGGCGCTGATCGAAGGCCTGCGCGGCCGCGCCGAGAGCTGGCGCCACGTCCTGCCGGTGGCGTGGATCGCTCTCTGCTTCGGCTGGTTCGGCGCCGGTTGGGTGCTGACGATGCGCTACTTCCTCCCGCTGGTGCCGGCGCTCTGCCTCACCGCCGCGTGGGCGTTGGTCCGCATCACGGCGCCGCAGCACGACGCCTCCCTCCCCGGCGCCACGGCCCCGCCGCGCTGGCGCCAGGCCGCCGGCGGGCTGGCGATCGCGCTCGTGCTCATCCCGACCTATGCGTGGGCGCTGGCGTTCACCTCGATCTACACCCGCCCCCACACCCGCATCGCCGCGTCGCGCTGGCTCTACGACACGCTGCCGTGGAAGGTCGCGCTGTCCATCGAGGACGGCGACGGCGCCGCCTCGGTGCGCCCGCTCGGACTGCCGACGTCGGCCCAGCCCGAGGCCGAGGTCGGCGCGCCCGAGCCGCCGATGACCGTGGTAGGCCCGCAGGCGCCGGTCTCAGCGCGCTTTCGCGCCACGAGCGACGGCGTCCTCCGCGGCATCGCGCTCGCGGACGTCCGCGCGCTCGACAGCGGCCCGCCCGCCCGTGTGACCGCGACGGTCGTGGCGATCGACGGCGGCGACGAAGCGCGCGCCGAGTGCGTCCGCGAGAGCGCCGCCGGCGTCGTCTGTCGCTTCGCCGCCGCGCTGCCGCTCGTCGCCGGCCGCGAGTACGAGTTGCGTCTCGGCAGCGATCGCACCGCGCGCGTGGCCGGCACGGCGCTCGCCACCGAAGGATCGTGGGACGACGGCCTGCCGCTCTCGCTGCCCGACATCTCCCCGGCCGACGCCGATTTCGCCACCTACGAACTGGAGATGGCGTGGGAGGACGACGCGGTGAAACGGCAGCGGCTGGCGCACGTCCTCGACCGCGTCGACTATCTGGTGATCTCGTCCAACCGCTTCATCGGCTCACTGCCTCGCAACCCGCGCCGCTGGCCGATGACGATCGACTACTATCGCGCGCTGTTCTCCGGCGCGCTCGGCTTCGAACTGGCGGCCGAGTTCTCGTCACCGCCGCGGCTCGGCGAATGGTCGATCGACGATCAGGACGCGGAGGAAGCGTTCACCGTCTACGACCACCCGCGGGTGCTGGTCTTCCGCAAGACCCCCGCCTACGACCCCGCCCGCACCGCCGCCATCCTCGGCCAGGCCGATCTGACCGCCGTCGTCCGCAAGCCGGCAATTGAAGTGCAGGAATCGCCGGCGAGCATTTTCTAAACCACGGATCACACGGATTTCACGGATGTATTGCCGCCGACCTGATTTCGCGAATGGGACGAGTGCGATGATCGGGTCACACCCCATCTGGATCCGTGCAATCCGCGTAATCCGTGGTTTCTCTTTTCAATCGATCTTGCGCGCCAGCATCAGCACGTTCACGAACGTGCGGTGACGCGCCGCGGTGGGGCGCTCGTTGAGGCGGTCGACGGCGTTGAAGACGCGGCGGCCCAATCCAACGAGCCGATCCGCGGGACCGTGGGCGCGCGACAGCACGGCGGCGCGCCCGCCGGCGCCGGCGCCGCCGCGTTCCAGCAGCGCCTTGCCGACGCCGTAGACGAGCTGGTGCGCGAAGGGCACCGCGTAGTGCGTCGCGACCTCCAGCCGTTCGACTGAGAAGCCGGCCGCGACCGCGCACGCCCGTAGCTGCTCCGGCCAGTACAGGCGGAGGTGATCGGTGCCGATGCCGACCACGCCGCCGGCGTCCAGGAACGGCGCGCCGACGGCGCGCCGTACGCGGCTGATCGGATCCCAGGCGAGCGGGAAATCGGCGTGCGGCACCGAGACGGCGAGCGCGCCGCCGGGGCGCAACACGCGCCACAGCTCGCGCAGCGCCGCGGCATCGTCGGCGACATGTTCCAGCGTCTCGGCGCAGAGGATCTTGTCGAACACCGCGTCGGCGAACGGCAGACACTCGAGCCGCGCCCGCGCCAGCATCGCGGCGGCGTCGCGCCGGCGCGCGCGTTGTAGATCCTCGGCGGCGAGGTCGACCCCGACGGCTCGCACACGGCGTAGCGCGCACAGCAGGCCGAGCTCGAAGCCGGTACCGCAGGCGACGTCGAGCACGCGCTCGCGGTCATGCAGCTCCAACCAGCCCAGGAGGATCGGGACTCGGCGCCGGTAGGCCATGTCGGCTTCTTCACCCAGACGCGCGGCGACGAGCGCGCGGTCGTCTCCCGCGAGGCTCTCCAGCACCGGCTGGGTGTGTACGGGAATCTGCGCAGGCGGTGGGCGGCGCCGGCGCGGCACGAGGTCGCGCACGAGCGCGTCGTAGGCAGCGATGCAACGCTCGCGATCGAAAACGGCGGCGATCTCGGCCGGCGGCCGCCGGTACGCCGCCGGCGCGCGCAGGACCGCGAGCAGGCCCGCCGCAAGGGCGGCCGGATCGAGGGGCGTCACCAGGCGTCCCATCCCCGTCCAGCGCACCGGTTCGCGCGCGCCTGGAATATCGCTCGCCACCACCGGTGTGCCACAGCGCATCGCCTCGGCCTGCACCAGGGCGAAGCAGTCGCTGCGGCTCGGCAGCGCCAGCACGTCGCACAGTCCGTAGAAGTCGGCGAGCTGCTGGCGGTCGCGCAGCAGGCCGACCTCGGTCACGTGCCCGGCAACGGCGGCGCGCAGCCCGGCGCAGTCCTCGTAGAACCGCTCGTAGACCGGATGCGGATCGCCGGCGAAGACGAGGTGCGCGCGCGGCTCGGCGGCGCGCAGGAGCGGTAGCGCGCGCAGGAGCACGTCGACGCCCTTCTCCTCGACAAAGCGCCCGGCGAAGCCGACGACGGCGTGATCGGCGAGCCCGAGCCCGGCGCGCCACGTGACGGCGGCCGCGCGATCCGGAGTCGGGATGTCGACCGGCGGCGCGATCGCCACCAGCTTCGGACGGAGCGGCGTGAGGAAATCAGAGTGCGCCGCATAGTCGTCGCTGTACGTCGTGACGACGTCGGCCAGGCGCGCCGCCGCGACCATTCCCGCCGTCACGATCCGTTCGACGGCGCGATTGCCGGCGCCGGCGGGCAGCAGCAAGTCGCCGTGGTGCACGATCACGCTCGCTCGCCCGCTCGCGCGCGCCACCAGCGCCAACGCCGGCGCCTCCAGCATCGGCGTGTGGATCAACACGACGTCGGCACCCCGCACCAGCGCGGCGGCCGCGCGCAGGTAGGCGGGCCCGAGCATGCCGCGGCTCAGGCGCGCGAGCGGCGCGGCGCGCACGATGCGAACGCCTTCGTGCCACTCCGCGTCGGGGAGCGCAGGGTCGTGCCGATACGCCAGCACAGTCACCTCGTGCCCGCGCCGCACCAATCCCTCGGCGAGCTGCTGCGCGTGCGCCGTCAGGCCGGTCCAGTGCGGATGGTAGTAGGTGAGGGCGGCGAGTATCCGCATCGCGCCGCCGGCGTCTCAGCCGGCGGCGCGGCCGAGCAGGCCGCAGCTGAAGACGATCGGCGTACCGGTGGAAACGGCGAGGCTGTAGACGTCGGCGGCGCCGCCGTCGGCGATGCTGGCGACCGTCACGCAGCCGTCGGACATGCGCATCTCGCCGCTGTCGGTGCGATAGGAGTAGCCGACGGGAAACGCGAAGGCGGTGAGCAGCGCGTCGCCGACCTGCAGATCGCCGGCCCGCCGCTCGGTTCCGTCGGGACCGAGCAGCACCTGCTCGGCGCCGAGCCGCAGCGCGCGGCCGTTGTCGAGGGCGATGCGCAGCACCGGCAGCGAGCTGCCGACCACGCGCACGTCGCGCGACATCGCGAAGCGCACGCGCCCATCCGCCCCGCGCACCATCACCGGCGTCGGCGAGGCTCCGACGGTCTTCACCGTCAGCGGCCCCTCGGGCGTCTCGAGCTTGGTATCCGCAGCCACCGCGCAGGTCATGAGTCTCTCAACGCGAAGACGCGGCGGCGCGAAGAACGGAGAGGCGATCCACTCGACATGATTGGTCTGCTCCGGCCTCCGCGTCTCCGCGTCTTCGCGTCGAAGCCTTCTCAGTGCCCGCCGCTGCTGCCGGGGCCGCCGCCGCTGCGGTCGATGACCAGGCGCTTGGCGAGGCTGCAGACGGGTCCGGGCACGTTCTTGCTTTTGGCCAGGACGCGCAGATCGCGCGGGTGCAGGCTCGGCACGAGACGCACGGCCAGGGCCAGCGGCGTTTTCGGGTTGGTCGCCAACGCCAGCTTCACCTGGTAGTTGCTCAGCCACTCCTTGCGGCGGCAGATGATCTCGAGCAGCTCGCGATCGATGCTGCGGTTCTTCGCCAGGCCGACGACTTCGTCGTCGCTGATGCGCGGGTTCTGCAGCACGAAGCGCTGCACGATGCGGCTGGAATCGCGGATGAGGATCTGGCGCGCGTCGCGATTGCCCTTCAGCGCCAGCTTGAGGCGCTCGCCGACCGCCATCATTTGGATCTCGGTAGATAGATTGCGGGTGATCTTCTTTTCCGGCGGCAGCTCCTCGACCAGCTCCTGCGGCACGACGATCGTATCGCGGTCCTGCTGGATGTCGTCGGCGAGCGCTTCGAGGTTGGGTTCGATCATAGAGGCAGGTGACTCGGTGCGAGGTCGTTGGGTGTTTGGCCCTGAACTCTGACTAGCAGCTAACACCCTGCCAACCTAACCTTGATCGGACAATATGATTCACCGCAGAGGCGCGGAGGCGCTGAGAATGCAGGCCAGCGCGCCAAGCCAGTGAATGGATCCATCATCTGCATTGGCTTTGGGAAGGTTCCCGTCGCGCGCCTCTCACCCAGGACTTCTCCGCGCCTCTGCGTCTCTGCGGTGGAAGCTTTCGTCACATCAAGGCTTCCTCAGTGCGGCGCGGCTCGCCGCTCCTCGGCTTCCTTGATGACCTTGTCCACCAGGTGGGCGGGGAGCTCCTCATAGTGGTCGAATTCGATCGTGAAGGCGCCGCGGCCGCTGGTCATTGAGCGCAGGTCGGGCGAGTAGCGCAGCACCTCGGCCATCGGCACCAGGGCGCGGATCACCTGGGAGCCGACCTTGGGGTCGACGCCGAGCACCTTGCCGCGGCGGCTGTTGATGTCGCCGATGACATCGCCCATCGACTCGTCCGGGACGGCGATCTCCATCGCCATGATCGGCTCCAGGAGGATCGGCCTGGCGTTCTGCACCGCCGTCTTGAAGCCCATCGAGGCGGCGATCTTGAACGCCATTTCCGAAGAGTCGACGGTGTGGAACGACCCGTCGTAGACCTTCACGCGCACGTCCACCAGCTCGTAGTGGGCGAGGAACCCCTCGTGCAGCGCGTCGCGCACGCCCTTCTCGACCGCCGGGATGAACTGGCGCGGGATGACCCCGCCGACGATGCCGTCGACGAACTCGAAGCCGGCGCCGCGCGGCAGCGGCGACACCTCGAGCCAGCAGTCGCCGAACTGGCCGCGCCCGCCGGTCTGCTTCTTCAGCCGGCCCTGCGCCTTGGCGGTGCCCTTGATGGTCTCCCGGTACGGCACCTTCGGCGCCTTCAGCTCGACGTCGACGCCGAACTTGCGCTTCAGCTTCTCGACCGCGACCTCGATGTGCAGCTGGCCGACGCCGGAAAGGATGATCTCCTTCGTCTCCGCGTCGCGCTGCATCAGCAGCGTCGGGTCCTCCTCCATCAGCTTGTGCAGGCCCTGCACCGCCTTGTCCTCGTCCCCCTTGGCCTTCGGCTCGATGGCGAAGGAGATGGCGGCCGACATCGGCACCAGGCCGGGATAGCGGATCGGCGCCTTCTCGTCGGACAGCGTGTGGCCGGCCTCGGTGTCCTTGAGCTTGGCGACCGCCCCGATCTCGCCGGTGGTCAGCTTGTCGACCTGGCTCTGCTTCTTCCCCTCGAGGCGCAGCAGGTGGCCGAGCCGCTCCTTGCTGTCCTTGTGGACGTTGAGGACCGTCGAGTCGCTGGCGATCTCGCCGCTCACGACCTGGAACACCGAGAGCTTGCCGGAGAAGGGATCGACGAGGTTCTTGATCACGACCGCCGAGAAGGGCGCGGCGGGCGTGCACTCGCGCTCGATCGGCTCGTTGTTCTTCGGATCCTCGCCGCCGGCGACGCCGGCGGGCGCCGGCGTGTGGTCGACGACGAAATCCAGCAGCGGCGCGATGCCCAGGCCCTTCGCGCCGGCGCCGCACATCACCGGCACGAAGCGCCGCTCGCGCACGGCGACGCCGAGCGCGCCGAGCAGCTGCTCGGCGGTGAGCTCGCCGCTCTCCAGGTACTGCTCGACGAGCGCGTCGTCGGTCTCGGCCACCGCCTCCATCAGGCGTTCGCGCGCCGCCTTGGCGGCGTCGGCGAGGTCGGCGGGAATCGCTTCCTCTTTCACCTGCCCGTTCGGCTGCGTAGATCAACGCCTTCATCGCGATCAGGTCGACGGCCCCGCGGAAGGTCTCGGCGCTGCCGATCGGCAGCTGCACGGGGACCGGCTTGGCCTGCAGCTGCTCGGCGAGCTCCCTGAGCGCGCCGTCGAAGTCGGCGTTCTCGCGGTCCATCTTGGTGACGAACGCGATCACCGGCAGGCCGAGCTGGTCGGCGCGACTCCACACCCGCTCGGCCTCGACCTTGATGCCGCCGGTGTGCGGTTCCATCACGAAGACCACCACCGTGCAGGCGCGCATGCAGTTGAGGCCGTCGGTGAGGAAGTTGATGTAGCCCGGCGTGTCGACCACCGTCAGCTCGTGCTTCTTCCACGGCGCGTGGTGGAACGCGGTGGTCAGGCTCAGTTTGCGGCGGGTCTCCTCGGGCTCGAAGTCGAACGCCGACGTGCCCTCGTCGACGCTGCCGAGCCGCGTGACCGCACCGGCGGCAAAGAGGATCGCATCGGCCAGGGACGTCTTGCCGCCGCCGCCCTGCCCGACGATGCCGACATTCCGGATCTGACTCACCTCGTGTGCCATGGACCCTCCGGGCAGGTTGCTGGGTGCTCGGTTGTCGGGTGGTCAGTGCCCCGGACCAGTCCTGGCCTGGAACCAACAACCTGACGACCGAGCAACGAACAACCTCGCTACTCCTGGTTTCGTTCGTAAATGATCCGCAACCCCTCCAGCGTCAAGAACTCATCCACTTCCTCGATGGTGCTCGACTCGGCGGCCACGATCGCGGCCCAGCTGCCGGTGGCGATGACCCGCGCCTTGGTCTTCTGCTCGCGCTGAATGCGCTCGACCAGACCGTCGACCATGCAGACGTGACCGAGCACCACCCCGGACTGCATGGCGTGCACGGTATTGCGCCCGACCACCTGCTTGGGCGCGACGAGCTCGACCTCGTAGAGCTTGGCGGCGCGCGCGAACAGCGCCTGGCTGGAGATGCCGAGCCCCGGGGCGAGGACGCCGCCGGCGTACTCGCCCCGCTTGGTGATGTAATCGAGGACCGTCGGCGTGCCGAAGTCGACGACGATGGTCGTGTCGCGGGTGCGCTCGAACGCGGCGATGGCGTTGACGATACGATCCGCCCCGACCTCCTGCGGCTTGTCGTAGAGGATCGGCATCGCCGTGCGGATGCCGGGTCCGACCACCAACGGCTCGAGCTTGAGGTGCTTGCGGCAGAGGGCCGTGATCGTCACGTTCATCGCCGGCACGACGCATGCCACCGCGACCCCGCCGAGGTTCGCCGCCTCCGGCCCGCTGAGCAGACTGCGGATGAGCACGCCGTACTCGTCCTCGGTCCGCCCCTCCTCCGTCTGGATGCGCCAGTGCTGGAGCAGCGTCTGCCCCTCGTACACGCCCAGCACCGTGTGCGTGTTGCCGACGTCGATCACCAACAACTTTGACATTCAGAATCCCCATCCACCGATGGACACCGATGGCCACAGACGAACACAACAGATGTGTCCAAGTCGTTCTGTGTTCATCGGTGGCCATCCGTGTTCATCAGTGGTTTCTCTCGTACAAGATCCGCAATCCATCGAGCGTCAGAAACTCATCCACCTCGTCGATCGTTTCCGTCTCGGGCGCGATGACGCTCGCCAGGCCGCCGGTGGCGAGGACGCGGGCGGTGACGCCCTGCTCGCGCTGGATGCGGCGCACCAGGCCGTCGACGGTCGCCGCGTGGCCGAGCAGGATGCCGGCCTGCAGGGCGTGCACGGTGGTGCGGCCGACGGTCTGCGGCGGGCGGGTGAGCTCGACCGACGTCAGGCGCGCGGCATGCGCGAACAGCGCCTGGCTGGCGATGCGCACGCCGGGGCAGATGATGCCGCCCGGGTAGACGCCGTCGGCGGTCACGTACTCGATCTTGGTGGCGGTACCGAAGTCGACGACGATCGCGGCGCCGCGCGTCCGCTCGCGCGCCGCGACGGCGTTCACCAGGCGGTCACTGCCGAGCGTGTGCGGGGTCTCGTACTGGATCGACAGGCCGGTGCGGATGCCCGGCGCCACCACCAGCAGCGCGAGGCCGAGATACTTGCGGCACAGCTCGCGAAAGGTCGCGGTGAGCGCCGGCACCACGCACGACATCGCCGCGCCGGTGATGGCGGCCTCGCGCAGCAGGTCGCGCACCAGCACCGCGTGCTCGTCCTCGGTGCGCGCCGGTTTGGTCTCGATGCGCCAATGGCGCGTCAGCCGATCGCCCTCGAAAATGCCGAGCACCGTGTGCGTGTTGCCGACGTCGATGGCGAGGACGCTCATGCGCGCCGCCACCGAAACCACAGATGGCGGTGGATGGCCACCGCCATCCTCGGCGGCACCACCAGAAGCGCCTTGCGCGTCCGATGGCGGCCGTGGCAACCATCGCCCCATGGGGGGGTCTCGCGTCGCCACGCTGGCGGTCGGGCTGGCGCTGGCGTGTGTGTGGGCACCCATCCCCGCGGCGGCGCATCTCGGCACCGACGAGCTGCTGGTCGCCGCTCGCGCGGCCGCGGCCGCGCACCCGGCCGACGCGGATGTCCAACTCGAGCTCGCGCGCGCACTGCGCCTGGCCGGTGACGCGGACGGCGCCCTGATCGCGCTCGACTCGGCGCAGGCCCGCGGCGCCGATGCCGACGAGGTCGCGGCGACGCGCGCCGCCGTCCTGCTCGACGCCGGCCAGGCCGCCGCCGCCCTGGCGGAGCTCGATCGCCTGCTCGCCAGGCGGCCCGACGCGCCGGCGGCACATTTCGACCGCGGTCGGGCCTACCTGGCGCTCGGCCGCGCCGACGACGGGGCGCGCGAGTTGGGCATCGCCATCGCGACGCTGCCGGCGCCGCGTCCGGAGCAGGTGCTCCTCCATCGCGACGCGCTGCTGGCGCAGGGGCGCATCGCCGACGCGGTGCGCGCGCTCGATGCCGGCATGGCCCGCCTCGGCACCATCGCCGCCCTGCAGTTGCCGGCGGTGGCGCTGGAGCTCCGGCTCGGTCGCACCGACGCCGCCCTGGCGCGGCTCGACGCCCTGCTGGCGCGCGGCGGGCGCAATCCGGCCTGGCTGGTGCGCCGCGCCGAGATTCTCGATGACGCCGGCCGCCTGGCCGAGGCCCGCGCCGCGTACGAGGAGGCCCACGCGATCCTCGCCGCGCACGCCGGCGTCCGTCGCATTCACGCCTTCGACGCGCTCGCCGATCGCATCGCCGCCGCGCTGGCGACGACACCATCCGGGGGGAACGACATATGTGGTCTCCAATCCGACGCCACCTGGCGTCCCTGATCCTCATCGTCGCGGCCTCCGCCGCCGAGGGCGCCACGCTCACCCGCGGGCCCTACCTACAGATGCCCAGCCCGACCGGCATGGTCGTGCGTTGGCGGACGGACGTGCCCACCACCAGCCGGGTGACGTACGGCGACGCGCCGGGTTCGCTGTTCGAGGCCGTCGACGACCCGACCCTCACCACCGAGCACGTCGTGGCACTCACCGGCCTGACGGCCGGCACGACCGCCTACTACGCCGTGGGCGAGATCGGCGTGCCGCTGGCCGGCAACGACGCCGACCACTGGCTGCGCACGGCACCGGCGCCGGGCAGCACCGACCCGTTCCGGATCTGGAGCATCGGCGACGCCGGCTTCACCGGCGCCAACCTCGACGCGGTGCGCGACGCCTTCGCCACCTACAACGGCGGCAGCGACACCGACCTGTTCCTGGTGCTGGGCGACAACGCCTACCTCACCGGCACCGACGCGCAGTATCAGGCGGCGGTGTTCGACGAGCACGCCGCGATGCTGCGCACGACGCCGATCTGGTCGGTGTTCGGCAACCACGAGATCGCCTCGTCGAACCCACTCACCCAGACCGGCCCCTACTTCGACATGTTCACCTTCCCCACCGCCGCCGAGCTCGGCGGCGCGGCGTCCGGCACCGAGGCCTACTACTCGTTCGACTACGGCAACACGCACTTCATCGTCCTCGACTCGGAGGAGTCGCCGAGCTCGTCGTCGACGCCGATGCTCACCTGGCTGGTCGCCGACCTGCAGGCGGCGGTGCTGCAGAACCCGACCTGGATCATCGCCGCCTGGCATCGACCGCCGTACACCAAGGGGTTGTTCCACGACTCCGACGCCGAACTCGCCGAAATCAACATGCGCCAGTACGTGCTGCCGATTCTCGATACCTACGGCGTCGATGCCGTGTTCTGCGGCCACAGCCACGATTACGAGCGCAGCTACCTGATCGACGGCCACTACGGCCTGTCGTCGACGTTCAACGACAGCTACAAAGTGGAGCTGGGCGACGGCGACCCCGACGGCGACGGCGCCTACCGCAAGGTCGACACCGGCACGGCCCCGCACAGCGGCGCCGTATACGTCGTCAACGGCAGCGGCAGCGAGGTGCGCGTCACCACCCTCAACCACCCCGCCATGATCCGCGGCCTCACCGAGCTCGGCTCGGTGGTTCTCGACGTCGACGACACGACGTTGACCGCGCGCTTCCTGACCAGCACCGGCGCCATCGACGACACCTTCCGCATCGTCAAGGGCGTCGCCTGCCCGGCCGCGCCGGCGACCGGTTGCGCCGCCGCTCCGAAAGGCAAGCTCCTGCTCGCCAACAACGCCGACCCGGCCAAGGACAAGTGGAAGTGGAAGTGGAAGGGCGGCGCGCTCGCCGCGCCCGACGTCGGCGACCCCACCACCGACACCGATCTCGCCGTCTGCGTCTACGACGCCGGCGGCGCCATGGTCGGCGGCACGATCCCGCACGGCACCGGCGGCTGGACCGCGAAGCCGACCCGTCTCGCCTACGTCGACCCGACGCTCAGCCAGCACGGTTTCAACAAGTTGACGCTCAAGTTCACTTCCGGGCTGATCCTCGCCAAGGCCAAGGGCGCGAACGCCGGCGTTCCCACCCTGCCGGCGGCGCCGCCGCTGCGCGCCCAGCTCGTCAACCTCGACAGCGGCGCCTGTTGGGAATCGGTGTTCCCCACCGCGAAGGCCAACACGGCGAAGAAGGTGGTGGCTGTCACGCCGTGACCTCGAGTGCGGCGCATGAACGCCGCTTCAGACCGCGCGGCCGTTCGAAGCGGCGCGGACGCGCCGCACTCCTCAGCGGTAGCCGCCGACGACGGTCACGTCGCCGGCGATCACGCGGTGCTCGGTACCGTCGTCCCGGCGGATCCGCAGCGCGCCGTCGTCGTCGAGCGCCAGCACCTCGCCTTCGACGGCGCCGGCCGGCTCGGCGACGTGGATGCGGCGGCCGACGAGCGGCGACAGCTGGCGCCACGCGGCGGCGATCGGCGCGAAGCCGTCGCGCTGCCATTCGCTGTAGCGCGCCTCGAGCTCCGTCAGCAGCCGGCCGGCGAAGCGCGCGCGGTCGAGGTCGGCACCGGTCGCGAGGTGCAGCGACGTCGCCTTGTCGCGCAGCTCGTCGGGAAAGTCGCCGACCGAGCTGTTGAGGTTCACGCCGATGCCGAGCACCACCGCGCGCCGGCCGCCGCTCTGCTCCATCTCGGCGAGGATGCCGGCCGTTTTGCGACCGTCGATCAGGACGTCGTTCGGCCACTTGATGGTCGCGTTCGGGCACCACTCGCGAATGGTCGCGCAGGTGGCGACGCCGGCCAGCAGCCCGATCTGCGCCAGCCGCTCCGGCGGCAGATCGCAGCGCAGCACGATCGACACGTAGAGGTTCTTGCGCGCCGGCGACACCCACGAGCGGCCGAGCCGCCCGCGCCCGCGCCGCTGCGCGTCGGCGATCACCACCGCGCCATCCGGCGCCCCCGCCGCCGCCATCTCCCGCGCCGTGACGTTGGTCGAGTCGAGCACCTCGAAGCAGTGCAGCTCGCGCCCGAGCCAGGCGGTCTGGAGATGCGGCAGGATCGACTCGCGGGACAGCGGAGTCATGTTGCTCTTCAACGCGGAGACGCGGAGGTTCGCGGAGATCAGATCTTGATCTTCATGCTGATGTCGACCGCCGGTGCCGAGTGCGTGAGGGCGCCGACGGAAATGAGGTCGACGCCGGTCTCGGCGACGGCGCGGACGGTCTGCAGCGTGACGCCGCCCGACGCCTCGGCTGAGGGCGCGTCCGGCGATGTGGCGCACCGCTTCGGCGAGCTGCGCCGACGACATGTTGTCGAGCAGGATGGCGTCGGCGCCGGCGGCCAGCGCCTCGTCGACCTGCGTCAGCGTCGCGCATTCGATCTCGATGCGCAGGCCGTGCGGGGCACCGGCGCGCGCCGCGGCGAGCGCCGCGGCGACGCCGCCGGCCGCGGTGATGTGGTTGTCCTTGATGAGGATACCGTCGTCGAGCCCGGCGCGGTGATTGTGGCCGCCGCCCATACGCACCGCGTACTTCTCCAGCGCCCGCAGGCCCGGCGTGGTCTTGCGGGTGTCGACCACGCGCGCCTTCGTGCCCGCCACCGCGTCCACGAAGCGCCGGGTCAGCGTCGCTACGCCGCTCAACTGCTGCAACAGGTTGAGCGAGAGCCGCTCGCCAACCAGCAGGTCCTCGGCCGGCCCGTTCAGCGTCGCCAGCACGGTCCCGGTGGTGAAGGCATCGCCGTCATGCACGCGCTCGTCGACCGTCACGTCGCGCGCGCCCATCACCGCGAACACGCGCGCGATCAGCGGCAGGCCGGCGACGACCCCGTCCTGCTTGGCGAGCACGGTCGCCGTCGCCCGCAGGCCGATCGGCACGGTCAGCCGCGTCGTCACGTCGCCGCGCCCGAGATCCTCCTCCAGCGCCGCCCGGATCAGGCCATCGACTTGCGGCAGGTCAACGACTCTCATCTTCCTCCGCGTCTCCGCGCCTCCGCGTTGAAAAACAACTCAAGCAGATCGCAACACCGCGAGATGCTTCTCCAGCGTCGCCCGCCGCTCGCGCAGCCCCGCGGCCTTCACCCGCTCCTTCTCGACCACGTCCGCCGGCGCCTTGTCGACGAAGTCGGGGCGCCCGAGCTTCGCCTCGGCGCCCGTGAGCTCCTTCTCGACCTTGCCGAGATCCTTCTCCAGACGATCGCGCACGGCCGTCGCGTCGACGGCCCCGCGCAGCGGCACGAACAGCTCGCCGAGGCCGGCGACGTGCGCCGACGGCTCGTTGCTCGGGCGCTCGGTGCCGAGCAGCTCGACCTCGCTCACCTTGGCGAGCGTCTTGAGGAAGCCCTCGATGGCGCGGACGCGCTCGCCCTGGCCGTCGGCGGCGATGCGCACCGTGACCGGCGTGCCCGGCGTGATGCCGAGCTCGGAGCGGATGTTGCGGACGGCGGTCACCGCCTCGATCAGCTCGCCGATGCGCGCCTCGGTGTCGGGATCGCGCAGCGCCGCAGCGGATGTCGGATACGGCGCGATGCAGATCGACGCCGTCGGACGGCGCAGCGGCAGCGCCTGCCAGATCTCCTCGGTGATGAACGGCATGAACGGATGCAGGAGGCGCATCGTCTGGTCGAGCACCGTCACCAGCGTACGGCGCACGGCCTCCTTCGCCGCCTCGTCGGCGCCGTAGAGCGCCGGCTTCGACAGCTCGAGGTACCAGTCGCACACCTCGCCCCAGATGAAGCGATAGAGCGTCGTCGCCGCATCGTTGAAGCGGAACGCCACCAGGGCGGTGCGCGTGTCGTCGACGACCCCTTGCAACCGCGAGAGGATCCATCGATCCGCCATGGAGGGCGCCGCTCCGGCGGCGCCTGTCCCATCGGCTCCCCACGGCTCGATCGTCGCCTCGCCGAGGTTCATCAGCGCGAATCGCGCCGCGTTCCAGATCTTGTTGGCGAAGTTCCGGCCGAACTCCGTCTTGTCGAGGTCGAAGCGGACGTCCTGACCGACCGGCGCGATCGAGATCACCGTGAAGCGCAGCGCGTCGGCGCCGTACTGGTCGATGGCGTCGAGCGGGTCCGGCGAGTTGCCGAGCGACTTCGACATCTTCCGCCCCTGCCCGTCGCGGACGATGCTGTTCAGGTAGACGTCGCGGAACGGGCACTGGCCGGTGAGCTCGTAGCCGGCCATCACCATGCGCGCGACCCAGAAGAAGATGATGTCGGCGGCGGTGACGAGCGCGTCGGTCGGATAGAAGCGGCGCAGGGTCGCCGTGTCGTCCGGCCAGCCCATGGTCGAGAACGGCCACAGCCACGAGCTGAACCAGGTATCGAGCACGTCGGGATCCTGGCGCAGCGCCGTCGAGCCGCAGGTCGGACAGCTCGTCGGGTCGATGCGCGCGGCGAGCTCGTGGCCGTGATCGCAGTACCAGACGGGAATGCGATGGCCCCACCAGAGCTGGCGGCTGATGCACCAGTCGCGAATGTTCTCGAGCCAGTGCGTGTAGACGCCGGTCCAGCGGTCCGGAATCAGGCGCAGCGAGCCGTCGCGAATCGCCTGCAGCGCCGGCACCGCCAGCGGCGCCATCTTCACGAACCACTGCAGCGAGAGGTACGGCTCGACGACGGTGTCGCAGCGGTAGCAGCGGCGGACCGGCACCTTGTACGGCTCGGTCTTGACCAGGAGGCCTTCGGCGTCGAGGTCGGCGACGATCTGCTTGCGCGCCGCGAAGCGATCGAGCCCGGAATACGAGCCGCCGGCGTCGGTGATGACGCCCTGCGGATCCATGATGACCACCGGCTCGAGGTTGTGGCGCTGGCCCATCTCGAAGTCGTTGGCATCGTGCGCCGGCGTCACCTTCACCGCGCCGGTGCCGAACTCCCGGTCGACCATCGGATCGGCGACGACCGGAATGGGCCGGTTCATCAGCGGCAGGATCACGTTCTTGCCGAGCAGATGCTGGTATCGCTCGTCGTCCGGATTCACGGCGACGCCGGTGTCGCCGAGCATCGTCTCGGGACGCGTCGTCGCGACGACCAGCCCCTCGCCGCCGTCCTCGGCCGGGTAGCGGATGTGCCAGAGCGAGCCGGTCTCACCGCCCTCGCTGGTGACGGCCTCCTCGTCGGCGAGCGCCGTCTGGCAGCGGATGCACCAGTGGATGATGCGGTTGCCGCGATAGACCAGGCCCTTGTCGTAGAGGCGGACGAACACCTCGCGCACCGCCTGCGAGAGGCCGTCGTCCATCGTGAAGCGGGCGCGCTCCCAGTCGCACGAGGCGCCGAGGCGCTGCAGCTGGCGGAGGATGACGCCGCCCTTCTCTTCCTTCCAGGCCCAGACGCGCTCGACGAACTTCTCGCGGCCGAGGTCGTGGCGCGTTAGGCCCTGCTTGGCGAGCTCCTTCTCGACGACGTTCTGGGTGGCGATGCCGGCATGGTCGGTGCCCGGCATCCACAACGTCGCCCGGCCGTCCATGCGATGGAAGCGCGCGAGGATGTCCTGCAGCGTGTTGTTGAGGATGTGCCCCATGTGGAGCACGCCGGTGACGTTCGGCGGCGGGATGACCACCGAGAAGCGCGGGCCCTCGCTGTGCTCGTCGGCGTGGAAGTACCCGCCCTCCAGCCAGGCGTCGTACCAACGCTGTTCGGTAACGGAGGGATCGTAGGTCTTCGCGAGCTCGGCCATGGCAGATAGCCGTTGTCGCCCATCGGCGACACGGCTTCAAGCCGGTTCCACCTCCGTGGCCTCTGCGGCCGCCGCGGTGAACTACCGGCAGCGAACGGTGCGGCCGTCGTGGGTGCAGGCCGCCGCGGCCTCGCCGCACTGGCCGGTCTCGGCCGTCGGCGGGTCGAGGATGAAGTGGCCGGTGAGGGGCAGGTTCGCTGGGGCGACCGCATAGCTGCCGCGGCGGCCGGAGACCTTGAAGTCGACCAGCCCGGGCTGGCGGCTCGAGAGATCCTTGACCACGACGCTCGTGATGCCGCTCGCCGGCGTGCTGCTCTTGTCGATGTAGCGCCAGCGCCTGCCGCTCGCGGACACGCGCCAGCCGACCTTGGTGACCGGATCATAGGCGCCGCCCGGAATGACCACGTCGAGCACGCGGGCGCCGGACGCGTCGGTGAGGACGACGCCGACGCCGGAGGTGGTCGGATCAAGCGTCGGCGCGAACGGGTACGCGAGCGCGACGCGCCCGCGGAACGCGAGCGTATCGTCGCCCGCCGGCGTGTCGACCTTGGTGATGCGGATCGCGGGATGCGCCACCGCCGTCGTGGCGGTGCACGCGAGGCCGCAGGCCGGCAGTGGGCCGGGCGTGGGGACCGGCGTCGGCGGATCGGTCGGCGGCTCGACCTGGCTCACGAACGCGACCGTCATCACCGCGGGTCCGCGCGCCGGCGGAAGGCCCTCGCACAGGCCGACCGGGCGCCCGAGGCTGCGGTTGTCGGTGAAGACCGTGTTGGCGTGTCCGTGCACCCAGCGATACGGATTCGGATTGGTGGGAATGGTCGCGGTGTTGCCGGTGATCGTCGTGCCGGTCACGGGCAGGCCGAGCACGGCGGTGCGATTCGGCGTGCCCAGGACGATCGCCTGTTGCGCGGCGTCGCCGGTGAACTGGTTGCCGGTGACCGCGTTGTGATCGTCCTCGACGCGCACGCCGTAGGTGACGTTCTGGAAGAGGTTGTCGCGGACGACGTTGTCGTCGGCGTAGTCGAGCGCGTAGCCGGGGGCGTACTGCGGGTCGCTGCAGTCCATCGGCACGATGTTCTCGGCCATGCGCGCGGCGATCCAGACGCCGTTGGGGCCGCCGGTGAACGTGTTGTGCTCGATCACGTTGCCGTCGGCGCCGTAGCGCCGCTGCCACCAGCGGTCCGGCCGCAGGTTCACGTACTCGCCGCAGTTCTTGTAGAGGAAGATGGCGCCGTACGCGTTGCCGGAGAAACGGTTGTTGGTGATGGTGTTGAACCGCGAGCCGTCGATCGACAGGCCCTCGCGGCCGGTGCCCCAGTACCAGATGTCGAGACCGCTCACGTCGAACGGCTGCCAGTAGGGACCGTTCTCGCCGAAGCCGTTGTTCACGATGTCGTTGTCGTCGACGACGTTGTCCTTCGATCCGTGCTCCAGATAGACGCCCGAGCTGCCCGAGCCCTCGATGTGGAGGCGGCGGATGGTGACGCCGGTGACGTAGCCGTCGACGAAGATGCCGACGCCGCGCGAGTTGAGCAGGGTACTGTCCTCGATCGTGATGTTCGAGAACGCATGGTCGTACTCGACGCCCTCGGCGAGATCGCGGAAGCCGTCGCGGGTGATGCGGATGTTGTTGAGGAAGCCCTCGATCTGGCAGTTGCGCACGGTGATGTTCGACAGCGCGGTGTCGGTCGGCGCGCTGATCTCGACGCCGCGCTGGTTGGTCGGGCCGTAGAGGCGGGCGCCCTGGCAGTCGAGCGTCACGTCCGACGCGAGGATGCGCACGCCGCGCGTCCAGGTGCAGGACGGATCGAGATGCGAGGTGACCGTGATGTTGACCCGCTCGTCGGCATGGCTGCAATCGATCAGCTGCGATCCCGGGTCGGGCGTCGCGACCGCCGGCGCCGCCAGCGCGCCGACCCCCATCATCAGCAGGAGAACCCAGGCGACTCCAACCTCAAACACGCGCGCGCACATCACCTTTCTGGCGCTAGGGCGCACGTCCCGGTGAGTCAACCTTCGCCCGCCGAACGGCCGATTCGCCCGCGCCTTCGGCCCGCGCACCGGCGCCGGAAGCTCGTCTTGACGCCCGCCAAGCCTGCCGCTATTCCCTGCAATCCCGAAGCGCTCGACCCACGCGAAAGTGGCGGAATTGGCAGACGCGCAGGATTCAGGATCCTGTGGGCTAAACACCCGTGGGGGTTCAAGTCCCCCCTTTCGCATTCAAATTTTCGCTGAATTATCAATTACTTAGGAGAATTGAGGCCTGGATTGCACCCCCATCGTGGTTGATTGGGGGACAATTTGGAGTCCTTTCTGTTCCGACGCCCATACCGCATCGCATCGACCGCCCCGCCCCGCGGCCGCTGCGCCGGAGCATCCGCTCGGGCCGGCGGCGACTTCACAACCCGGCCTTCTCTCGGCGGGCGATGAACGTCGGCTTGCGCGCCTGTGCAACGCGCAACACCTCGAGACGCTGCTGAAACTCGGCTTCGCAGCGCGACGGCAGCGAGCCGGGGCAGCAGTTCGAGATCGAGCGGGAGAGTCCCCCGCTCCACTCGGCCCGGCAGCCCGACCATCAGGCGTCCAGCCCGAGATCGCGGCGCAGCGGGGCGAGGTCAACTCGCTGCGCCGGTGGCAGGCGGCCTTCGCGGTGCTCGATGTCGCGCAACAGGACGTCGACGCGATGACGGCCGGCGCCGGTTCGCACGGCCTCCCGCGGCGTCTTCCCGTCGAGCGCTGGGATCGGTTCGTCAAGCCAGCGCCGGTAATGGCGCTGCTTGTATTCGCGCTCGATCGCCGCCGCTTCCGCCGGATCGAGCGCGGGGACAGGCGCGGCGTCCTCCGCGCCGCCACCGTGCGCGAGCGGTGCGCGCGGATCGGAGTGCTCGCGGATGCGATGGCGCACGAGCTCGCCACAGGCGGCGTCGATACGCTGCCGCAGGTGGTCGGCGCGCGCCACCGAGTTGGTCTCCACCGCCAACGCGGCATCGGTCAGTCGCAGGCGGCCGATGATCGTTCCCTCGTCGCCGGCGGCACGCCCCGGTCGGACGAGCTCATAGCAGCGCTCGGACGCGGTCGGGTCGTCGCTGGCCACCGCGCCGAGCGCCGTCAGTCGGCGCGCGACCTCGTCGCGCGCCGAAGCGTCCAGGGCATAGTGATCGGTGGTGAAGAGCAGTGCGTCCCCGTCCGTGTTCTGTAGGATCGGCGGCGTCCTGGCGCGCTGCGCCAGCTCGTCGACCGCCTCCGCCCAGCGCGCCAGCATGAACTTGCCGATCGCCTCGTCGCGCAGGCGGCTCACTCGCACGGCGCCGCGCACGCGCAACCGGGCGCGCACGCGCTGGATGACCGCGTCGGCCTGCCACGGCGGCAGCGCGCGCGACGCCAGGCCGCAGAAGGTCGAGCTGCCGGCATGATCGACGACGCGCGCCAGCAGGGTGTCGCGTCGTGTCAGGGTGCGCGACGCGGTGCGCTCGAGGACAAAACGGGTCTCGCCGGAGAGGAGATCGGTCACGTGGACGCCCGTGCCAGGCTCGATCTCCGTCACTTCCCAGATCGAGAGCCACGCCGCCAGTTGCGCCGCGAGCCAGTCGCGCTCCTCCAGCGATAGTCGGCGCCCCTGCGTCTCGAGGAAGCGCTCGGCGACACGCCGCCCATCCACCTGGGCGTGGTAGGCGCACCACGGCACGACGAGCTGGGCGGCCGCCGGGTCGCCGTGCGCCTCGCTCAACACCTTGGCCCACGCGGTTCCGAAGCGCGGCATGGCCCAGTCGAGGATCTTCCCGACGAGCCGCGCGTCGCTGACTTCCTCGCGCTGCTGGCGCCGATCGGTCGCCGCCATGTCGGCGTCGAGATGGCACTTCTTGTACTTCCTGCCACTGCCGCACGGGCACGCGGCATTGCGGCCGACGCGCGGACCCGCGGCGGGCGCGGTCGCCGGCGGATCGTCGACGTCGAACAGCTCGCCGGCCTCGTAGGGAGCGGTGAAGCGCACCGTCAGATCCGTCCCGTCGGAGTAGGACTCGCAGACGGGCTCGATCATATCGTGCGACCACAGATCGCCGTGCTTGAGGCAAAAGGCGGACAGGCTGCGGGCGCAGGCCGCCATCACGCGCACGTCCCGCTCGGTGAGCGGGCGCAGCATCGCGTCGCGGTCGCGCATCGCGACGCGCGGATACGCGTCCGCGCCCGCCACCGGCCACTGGTGCTCGGCGATCTCGCGGCGCATCGCTGGCGGAATATCGGCGCCGCGCTCGAAGGTGAGCGACAGGCAGGTGGTGCCGAGGTCGACCCCGTCGCCTGGACTCGACCGCTCCGCCGCCGAGCCGAACGCGTCAAATCCCGCCAGCGACGGGAAGAGCAGGATGCCGAAACTCTCGCCGAGCGCACCGATGACCGACAGGCAGGCGCCGGCAACGCCGAGCCGCGGGATGTCCACGCGCAGCACCTGGATGTCGCTGGCCTGCTTCCACGGCGCGAGCGTGAAGAGTACATGCGCGGCGGCAAACAGGTCCGCGACCACCGGCGGCGAGATCCGGCCGCCCTCGAGGTAACTGTCCGGCTCGGGGTCCGCCGCGGCCGAGACCGCGCCGGCCATGTCCCGCACCACCGCGTCGAGCTCCGGCGTCGGCGCCACCTCGATGCGGGCATGCCCGCCGAGCGCGCCGCGCGCCATCTCCGCCAGGGCCGGGTCGGCGACGCGGATCCGATCGGGCCGGCGCGGTGCGCCGATCAGCGGACGACGCATGGCCACGCGCAGGGCATCGGCGAACCTGGTGGCCGGTTCGCCCGGATGCACCAGCGCCGTGCCGACGACGTACGCTTCCGGCAACTCGAGCCAGAGGATCACCTCCGGCCGGTAGGGCTCGCCGTCGGTGATGTACATCGGCGCGGTCAGACGTCCGCCGACCCATTCCCGCCCGGCGCTGTTCTGCTTCCCTGGCCCCGTGCCGTGCCGACCCATCATCCTCGCTCCGTGCCCGTGACCCCGCGTGTAGCATTTCACGCTGCCCGAAGCAGGTTCCGTGACCACTGCCGGATGGTCGAGGCCATGGTCGGCAACGAGCACTCGGACTGCGGAAGAGCCGTGCGGACCTCGGGAACCGCGTCAACGACCGGATGGCGTCGCCTCGCTTGCGTCCGATCTCGATCCGGGTCATCCCCCTGAGCGATGTCCGAACCGCTGATCCGTTCGCTCGACGACGCGGTCGAGAAGCTCTACGACCTCCACGTTGGTGTGATCGGTGCGAGCGCGGGCGTCCGACACGAGCGTCCGCACAAGCCGCTGTTGCTGCTGGCGGCGCTCGACCTGATCGCCGACGGACAGGCAACCCCCGACTGCATTCCGTGGTCGAGCTCATTGCGGAGGCGCTTCGCGGAGTACTTCGCTGTCGTGCAAGCCCGGGACGACCGCAATACGCCGGAGAATCCGTTTCGCCGGCTGCAGACGGATTCGATGTGGAGGCCCCTTGAGATCGTCGACGGTCGTGCGATTGCGCTGAATCGCGAGCCGCTGGTGGCGGAATGCGACACCGGTCGGGTCCAGGCGTCGCTCTCCGGCGGATTGGAGCGCTTCGTCCTCACGCCCACGAATCGCACCCGACTACGAGACGCGCTGGTTGCGCGGTTCTTTCCCGAAGCGCGTATCCGGCTCGAGCCGCTCTTTCGCGACGTTGTGCTGCCGGAGCGGGTGGCCGAGGCGGACGCCGGCGAACCGGACGACGCCCCCCAGCCGAGCGGTCGCAATCAGGGATTCAGGCGGAAGGTGCTCGAGATCTACGACTTCCAGTGCGCGGCATGCGGTCTGCGCATCCACATCCCCGACGTCTTCGACGGGACCTTTGTCGACGCCGCGCACCTGATTCCGTTCAGCGAGAGCCGCAACGATCACCCCACCAACGGGCTGGCCCTCTGCAAGAACCACCACTGGGCGATGGATCGCTTCCTGATCGCCCCCGGTCCGGACCGTAGATGGCTCACCTCACAACGCCTGATCCCACATCGATCACCGGGAGAGAAGGACCTGGCGGACCTCGGAGGGCGCCAGCTCCTGCCGCCACGCGAGCCCGCCTTCAACCCGAGCCGAGCCGCACTCGACTGGCGCTGCGAACGCCTGCTCACTTGATCGCCTCATCCCGGCTGGCTCACGATCCTCCCGCCGGCAGTTCACGTGCATGCGTGATCTCGCGGCGCGAAACCGGACGGACCTGCGAACCCTCGAGCGTCACCACGGCGGCGGTATGGCCGTCCAGGGTGACGAACTCCACCTCGTACGCCCGGCCATCGCGATAGATGTGCACCACCGTGCCGACGTCCCCGGGCTCCAGTCCTTCTTCGGATACTGCGGCCGTCAGTGCGACGCGATCATGTTCCTTGATCATGCCTGCTCCCGTTCTTCATGCGGATACGTCGTGACCAGCCGTGGTGCCTCCACTTCGCGGTCAACAATCCAGACGCTTCGCACCATGGGCGACTTTCCGCTCGGTGTGTCGAGCCGACCGTCCACAATGTACTTCGTGCCGTGCACAGATTCCACGTTCTTCGTCACCTTCCCTGCGTCAGCGAGCGCTCGCAGCGCTCCAGCGAATGTCGCCCAATCGCCTCGGTGGAATCCGAGTTTGTGGAAGAAGGCAGCTTTGCCTCCGTTGTCCGGATGCGCCGCATCGAGCAAATACGCCGTAATCTTCTCCTCCTCCACGATCGCCAAGTGCGCATTCGGTAGCTTCATTGGGGCTGACGGGCTCCAAGCCTCATCGGCGATGGCTCACAGGGCGATGGCGTCCTCGGGCTCTGCACCCATGTAGAGCACAGCCAAAGGGCGCGTCCATATCCGCCATCGCCAGTCTTGCCTTGCTTTTCGGGACCTGAATTCGGGTTCAAGTCCCCCCTTTCGCATTCGTCAGCCCCTGATTTCGTTGGGGGGTTTTGAAATTGTCCCCCGCCTGGCACGGAAGGGACTGGGAAACGACGTCGCTTGAAGCTCCGAGGTGGCGCGAACCCGCAGTGCTGGATTGCTTGCGAGCGCGAGCAGACCGCTTCGGACGACCGGCGGTTTCTGTCACGGTCGGGGTGTTCAGGCACTAAGCAACGGCGTCCAGCCGGGACACCGGGCTCGATGGTCTAGCGAGCCGCGAGCTTGATCAGGTCGGTTTCGGTGAGGATGCCGACGAGGCGGCCGTCGTCGAGCACCGGCAGACAGCCGATCTTCCGCTCGAGCATCACCGCCACCGCCTCGCCAATCGTCGCTTCGGGAGCGATGGTGATCACGTCCGTGCTCATCACCTCTTTGACCACGAGCGTCGCGAGGAGCTTGTGCTGCGCGACCTTGCCGTAGCCGAGCACCGCAGCCAGCGCGCCGCGGAACATGTCGCGCTGGCTCACGATGCCGCAGAGTTGCCCGCCTTCGTCGAGGACCGGCAGGTGGCGGATGCGCTCGGCGTGCATGACGTCGTCGGCAATGGACAGTTGGTCGTTGCGGCCGAGCGTTTTCACCGCGGTCGTCATCACCTCTCGGACTGACGTTGTCTTCATGGCGAGCCCACCTATCCCACGTTGGGGCGCGCCGAGCCATGCTCACCGGCGGTTTCGGCGCACGTCGGGGCTGCAGCGGGCGCAGGGGGCGCGCCGCGGAGCACCGCGGCGCGCGGCGAGCAGGGTGGCGATGCCGCGGGTGATGGCGTTCCGCACCTTGGCGCGCACGGCGAGGCAGACCGGGGTACGGTCGCAAGCCGCCGGCCAGTGGGCCGACCACCTGGCCCGGCCCGAGTGCGGCAGCTGTTCTCAGGAGCGGGAATCCGGAAGGCTTCTTTTTTCCGACCTGGCGCCGCTAGTCGTTCGCGTGTCGACGGACACGTCGCCATCCTCGTGTACAAGCGCGTGTCGGCTCGGCTAGAGTCGCGCGGTGGAATCGCCCGGAACTGACGGCACCGCGGTGGGCATCCCCGCGCCGCTGGGGTACCTGCTGGCGGTCCTCACCGGTGCTGCAAACGGTTGGATCCTCGCCCTGGCGACGGTCTCTCTGCTCATCGTCTATTTCATCGCCGTTCGCCACGAGGAGGCATACCTCGAGGGCACGTTCGGGGCCGAGTTCACCGGGCACACGAGGTCGGTGCGGCGCTGGCTCTGAGCGCAGCGCAGCGACCATGGCGATCTTCGAGCTGGCGCATCCCGACCTGGTGACCGGGTTGCTGAGCAATGCCCTGCAGTGGGTGAGCCAGCCGGTGCAGAACACTCTGAAGGAGGTCGACACATACGCCGGACGTTCACTGCGCGAGCTGTTCCCGACACCGCACAGAGTGCCCGAGGTGCAGGTACGCGAACGCTGGCGCCTGCCCGGTCTGGTCAGCGAGGATCTCGCCTTTCCCTCCCTGCATGTGCCGCTCGAACCTCGGTTCCGGCGTCGCTACCGCGAGCGGTACGCTGAGACGCACACCGTGCATGCGCGGCGCATCCGTCCGGCGGGGGCCGGCCGCCGGCCGCGTCTGCTCTATCTGCACGGCTACATGCAGCCCGAGACCTACATCGAGGAGTTCGCGCTGCTGTCGAGCATGGCGCTGGTCCTCGACGCCGAGATCATCCAGATGCAGTTCCCCTATCATGGGCGTCGCACGCCACGCGGTTCGCGGTTCAGCGGCGAGCTGTTCTGGACAGCCGACCTGGTGCGCAGCTTCGAGGCCCTGCGGCAGACCGTGCTCGATGCGCGTGCCCTACTGAGCTACCTGCTCGACGAGGACGAGCGGCCGGTCGGCGTGGCTGGACTGAGCCTGGGGGGCGCGCTGACTCTGAGCCTGACGTGCCTGGAGAAGCGCTTCGCCTTCTCCGTTCCGATGATCGCGCACATGGACCTGGCCGCCATGGTCGCCGGGGCGCCAGTGCTCGGACAGATGCGGCGCGATCTGCGCTCCTTCGGGTGGGGCATGGAGGAGTTCGCCGAGTTCGTCACCAGCGTCGGATGGTACACCCTACGCCCCAAGCTGCCGGCGGAGCGGATCCTGCTGATCGCCGCGTCGAACGATCGCTTCTTCGATCCCAGCGTGGTCACCGCGATGTGGCGGCGGTGGCATAAGCCGGACATTCGTTGGTACCCGACCAGCCACATGGGCTTCCTGCCCCGCCTGCCGGACGCACTGCGCCACATGCGCGACTTCATCGATCGGCTGGGCACGCGTGGCGCAAAGGGGCAGCGCGCTGTGTGAGTCCGTCACGCCCGTGGTCGCGCCCAGCGACTGCCCTGTCCGCGCTTCCGCGGTCGCCTGCGCGGGATCGGAAGACCGTCGACGACGGCATGCACAAGGTAGTTGGTCGGGTACAAGTGTGTTCGTGAGGTGAAGTAACGCCGGCGCAGGATCGCGGCATCTGCCAACTCGCGCAAGCGGAACCCGAGGCGCTGCAGGAACGGCTCGGCGTCTTCGGGGTGCAAGCTGAACCTCACTGGCTCGCCCAACAGCGACAGCAGGCTCGAGGACCAGCGCCGTGCCGACGACACCAGGTCGGCCTCGTCCGGAAGGTACCAGAGGTCCATCACCAGCTGCGAGCCCGCAGCGCTCATCGCGCGGATCGTGTGCAGCGTCGCCTGCACCGCGGCGCGACTCAGATACATCGACACGCCCTCCCAGACGAAGAACGCAGGCTCCCCCGCCGAGAATCCCGCCTTCTCCAACTCACGGCGAAGGGACTGCTTCTCGAAGTCCACGTGGACACGAATGACGTTCACGTCCGGCAACTCCCTCTGCCGGCGCGCGAGAATGCGCGCCTTGCGCGCTGCGGTCGCCGGATGGTCGACCTCGAAGACGGTGCAGCGGCGCAGCTCGCGCGCGAAGCGATACGCCCGCATGTCATAGCCGGCGCCGAGGAGCACGACCTGCCCGACCCGCCGTGACGCGCGGCGCAGGGCGTCGTCGATGTACCGGTGGCGCCCGACGACGAACCCAACGATGCCGTCCGTCGCCCAGTCCGCATAGGTGCCCAGTTGCGGCGCCACACCCTCGTGCGACAGCGCCGCCCGCAGCACCGGACCGAGAAACCAGTGCGCGTACGGATCGTCCATGACGCGCGCCGCCGCCGGCTTGGCATGCTCGTAGGCGCGGATCAGGCAGACGGCCTCGGCAGTGGTACTGGCAAGAGTCCGAAACATCCAGCGGGACCAAACCCCAGCGGCTCCTTCCCCCGCCCCAGGCGCGAAATCAAGCTGAACGTCCCCCGCTCGCTGGCGAGGCATCGACGCGGGGCAAGTAGTGCCCCCACTCGCGCGGCGCGTCAGTCCGCAAGCCAGTTGCGGATCCGCCCGGCCGACGCCCGCGGAATACGGGTCTGCAGCGTCGACACCAGATCGTCCGCAGTCCTTTGGCCGATCGAGTCGCCGAGTATGTCGTGAGCGGCGAGCGACTATTCTTTCCAGCGTATTCCAACGACACCGGCGTCGAGTTGTGGAGCGTGCCGGTGAGCGCATTGCTGTGCCGCGGCGACATCGATGGCAATCGGATGGTGTCGATCGACGAGCTGGTCCGCGGCGTCACCGCGGCGTTGGACGGCGGCAGCGGCGACGTCGTTGCTGCATTCGACCGTGATACGGATGGCGACGTAGAGGTCGCTGAGTGGGTAGCCGCCGTCACAGCTGCGACCGGTGGGTGCACTTCGGGGCCTGAAGCGAAGGCTGTGCACGATTCATGAACTCTTCCGACGCGCCCAGCGATCGAAGGAGCATCTCCAATCCTCGCGACATCGGTCGATGATCGCCTGCGGGTGCGGCGGCCACGGTACGTCGGCGGAGTCGTTCTCAAGCCAAAGCTGGAGCGCGACGGAGGGCGAGTCGCCCCGGCCACAGGCCTTGCCCACCAATTCGGCTGGTGGATCGATCCCGCGCCTGGAGGGTCGCGCTTCCGCGACCGGCCGCGCGGAAGCGCGGCCCTCCAATCGGGAACGGAACGTGCTCAGGGAATTGGTGGGCAAAGCCCCTGCCACGAGCTCAACGAGCCTCACATTGTAGGTCTATACGGCGGACGGGCGGCAGGTCCCCGCGATCTACGCAGGACGCTGCGCGCGCATCTTCCACGGCTCGCAGGCCGCGCGCGCGCAGCACGTCGACGGGCACCATCAACGCGCGCGCCAGCGCCGCCCCGTCACCCTTCGCGACGAGGGCGCCGTTCTCGCTGTCGCGCACCATCGCGCGGTTGCCCGGCGTGTCCGACGCGACGCACGAGACCGCTTGCGACGCTGCGTCGTACAGGATGCGCGGCTGCTCGTCCGAGAGCGTGGGCACCACGACGACGTGCGCCGCGCGCAGGAGGCGGAAGAAGGGCTCGCCGTACGGGACGGGGTCGAGCACGCGCACGCCGGCGCTCCTCAGCGCGGGCGCGAGCGGGCCCTCGCCGAGGCAGACGAGCTCGGGCAGGTGCGGGAGCGCGTCCAACAGCACGCGCACGCCCTTGTCCTCGACCAGCCGACCGACGAACAGCACACGCACGGGACCGGGCGCCTTGTCACCGCACTCACGCGACCACGACGCGGCCGCGGCGTCCGGGGAGAGCACGTCGCAGGCGTGGATCCACGACGCCGGGATGACGTGCGCGTGCTCGTTGCCGAAGTCCTGCGCGTAGCCGTCGTGCGTGACCACGAGGAGATCGGCCCGCTTCGCGTAGAAGCGACCGAGCGCCTCGGTGACGACGCCCCGGATCTTGCGCCTGGCGGATGCGCGCTCGCCCTGGCGTACGCGCCACGGCGCGCTCTCGACGTTGACGAGGAGGAAGCGGCCGCGCGCCATGGCGATGGGGTTGGCGATCCAGCCGATGGGCAGCGGTCACCCCGCGATGCCCGAGTGGACCACCTCGCTTTCGCCGACGGCGCGCCACAGCATCCGCGACGTCGCCACGAGGTTGGTGAGCGCTTCGCGCGTGGTGCGCATCGGCGGCAGCGCGACGCGCCGGATCGGCTGCTCGAACCGCACGAGATCCCTGCCCTCGCGCCTGTGCAGCTCGGGCGCGGCAAGCACGAGGTCCGGCAGATACGGCAGGTGCGCGCACAGGTCGTGGTGCCAGAGGTGCTCGAACCAGACGCTGCCGTCGTCGTCCACGTAGGTGGGGACGCAGGTGACGAGCAGGTAGCGCTTGCGGATGGGCTCCACGCCTCCCGTGCATACGCACCGACATCGCCGCGCGACAACCCCGGTCGATCGATCTTCGCGCCGGCAAATGCTGCGCGATTCGTACGCTCATCGGGCGACAGCTTTGCGCAGCGCCACGGGGCCCAGCAGCTCCCAGCGTTGGGTGCGGGCACGAGGGTGCCATCTCTCAAATCATCGAGGTGGCCAAGGTGTTCAGGCGCACCCGTTGCGACGGCGATCCGCGGCACAGGCGTCGCCGCGCTCGTCCTCTGGACCGATGCCGCATGGGCCCTCGTCTGCCGCACGACAGAACGAGCCAGCCGCGTCGCAAGTCGATCACGTGCGTGCCGCCCGGAGGCGTCACCATCACCAAGGCGCGTCGTCGACTTTGCAGAGAGGTCCGCGAAACTGCGTCGTAGGCTTAGCACCGAGATCGGACGCTTTTCGAGTCGCAGAGCTTTGTGTCGTCGTGCACTTGGTACGACTGGTGCTTAGCTCTCTCGGCAACAACGAACGTGATCGGGAGGGCTCGCAGATGACGATCATCGACTTCACGGCACAGATGGCTCCGGTCGGAATCGGGGCGCTGGCGCTCTTGGTGGTCGCGGTCGTGGGAATCTTGTCGTGCCTCGACCACCACGAGATTGACCAGCTGCGGCGTACCGCACGGCGGGTCGGGGCGTGGGGGTCACGCCGGTCGCGTCGATGGCCTGCCGACTACCGCCCGATCGAATTCCGATTCCTTGGTCGTCGATTGCGGAGGCGGCCCCGAGGATTTCTCGCCAAGGGTTGAGGCTGAGACGACGAGAGAGCCGAGGCCCTGATCGGGCCTTGACGAGCGCGCCGATCGAGATCCAGGCGACGCGCTCTGACCATCCGCCAGTCATCCGCTGGCGATCGCCACCGCGCCGAGCCGCGCCGCCCTCTGATCTGATCGGCGCCATTGCCGAGCCTGGTGGAAACGGGCGCAGGAGTTTCCCTTCGTGACTGGTCCCCTGGCCAACGATGATTCGTGCAGAGCTTCGACGAGAGTTGAGATGACTACCCCTCAATCCTTCCGATTGATCATTGGGGCGCCGGTCCTTACGGAACTCCGCCGTGCGAGCACCGGACGTCCCCGCCGCGCCGGCGGCAATCCAATCGTCGTCGTCATCACGCCGCGCCGCGCGCCCGGCGACCAGGACTTCACGCTCCGTGAGCGGCGCTTGCTCAACATCCTGCACGCCGAGCTCGGCCGACTCATCCGAGGGCCGCTGGACAGCGCACTGGACCCGAACGTCACCCAGCTCTCCCCGCGGCTGCGGCAGACGCTCGACTGCCTGCTCGAGGGGGACAGTGAGAAGCAGGTCGCGGCGCGACTGGGTCTGAGCACGACGACGGTGCACCAGTACGTGACGGCGCTCTATCGCCACTTCCGCGTGCAGAGCCGAAGCCAGTTGATGGCTCGCGTGCTCCAGCGGATTCCGCGCTCACAGGCCACCTGACGGGATCGGGCTGTCCGGGGAACATCTCGGCTGACGGGTCAGCCGTGGACGGCTGACCCGTCAGTCGAGATGCTGTCGCCCGGTGAGCAGGTAGGCGAGGCCGGCGACGGTGGTGCCGACCGCCGTCGCGCTGGTCAGATTCAGGGACATGCAGGGCAGGCCGCAGCCCGGGGTGGCCAGCGAGACCAGGCTGAGCGGGAACAGCATCGTGAAACCGACCAGTGGTCCGCGTAGGTACCAGTAGGGCGGCCAGCGGGTGATGCCGACGACGAATCCGATCAGCAGGCGTGCCGTGTACCATCCCCATACTGCGACGGCGCCGCGGATGTAGAGGACGTTGTATTTCTCCGGAATCGGGCCGTGCACGAGAATCGGCAGCCAGCCGATCGCGAGGCCGAGGAGGGTGCAGAGCAGCGGGTATGGCAGGCGGCGGATCATCCCGATGCCCCACCCACACGGCCGGCGGGCGCGCATCGGAACGACTTGGGCGCCGGGGCCTCCGCGATCAACCGGCATCGGTGGCCAGGTTGGCCGCTGCCGCGGGCGCCATGCGGAACGTCTCGCGCTGGGCTGGGCATGTCTCCGCCGGCCCACTAACACGCGCCCTCCGACCGACACAACGCGACGCGGTGCCGGCGCTCATCGGACCGCCCTAATGCGTCTGCGGCGAACGACGCCGCAATAGCGCGGGACGCTCCCATTGCGCTGTTCAGCCGAATAGCCGGCGTTGGCATCCCTCGAGGGGGGAAGCCCCGGGCTGGTCGAACTCTGGGGCCGCCACCCATGGCTCGCAATCAGCTGCTCAACATCGGCGCGAAGGTTGTCGCGGATGGTCCGAACACGCTCGATGGGTTGTCCCTTCGGGTCGGGAATTTCCCACTCTACGCGTTCGACACCAGGCACGAACGGACACGCCTCGCCGCAGCCCATCGTGACGAGGACCTGAACGCCGCGGGCCAACTCGTCAGTGAGCAAGCGCGGCGTCACCTGGCTGAGATCAATCCCCACCTCGCGCATGACCTGGAGGACCTCAGGATGCACGCGGTCGGCCGGTTGCGTTCCGGCTGAGATGGCGCGCGCCAGGGTTGGATCGGCCAGCTCGTTGAAGAATCCGGCCGCCATTTGCGAGCGGCCGGCATTGTGCACGCAGGCAAAGAGCACCGTCGTCATCGAAGTGCCCCGCGTTCGCGCCCTCCGACGTCCATCGCTGGCGCTTCGTCGCGGAAGTATCGTCGCCGGAACCATAGCGCCACGTGGACCAAGCCGATCATGACCGGCACCTCAACGAGCGGCCCGATCACTGCGGCGAACGCCGCGCCCGACTGGATTCCAAATGTCGCGACGGCGACGGCAATCGCCAGCTCGAAGTTGTTCGAGGCAGCGGTGAACGACAGCGTGGCCGATTGCGGGTAGGTCGCGCCCACCGCCCGGCTCATGAAGAAGGCCAGCAGGAACATCACTACGAAATAGACGAGCAGCGGAATGGCGATGCGCACCACGTCCATGGGGAGCTGCACGATCATCTCGCCCTTGAGCGAGAACATCACCACGATGGTGAAGAGCAGCGCGATCAGGGTGATCGGGCTGATCTTGGGAATGAACCGGGCGTGGTACCACTCCTTGCCCTTCGCTCGGACGAGCGCGAAGCGGGTCACCAGGCCTGCGAGGAACGGGATGCCCAGGTAGATGAACACGCTCTTGGCGATCTCGCCGATGGTGATGCGCACCGCGACGCCCTGCAGGCCAAGCCAGGCAGGCAGGACCGTGATGAAGACATAGGCGTACAGCGAGAAGAACAGGATCTGGAAGACGGAGTTGAAGGCGACGAGGCCGGCGCAGTATTCGGGATCACCCCGCGCCAGATCGTTCCAGACCAGGACCATGGCGATGCAGCGCGCCAGGCCGATCATGATGAGGCCGACCATGTATTCCGGCTTGTCGGGAAGGAAGATCACCGCGAGGGCGAACATGAGAAGCGGGCCGAGGATCCAGTTCTGCACCATCGACAGCCCGAGGATCCGCCAGTTGCGGAAGACGCCGCCCAGTTCCTCGTAGCGAACCTTGGCGAGCGGCGGGTACATCATCAGGATCAGCCCGATGGCAATCGGGATGGACGTCGTACCGACGCTGAAACGGTTGAGGAACGGCTCGATGCCCGGAAACAGGTACCCGCTCCCAACACCCACTGCCATGGCGAGGAAGATCCACAGCGTGAGAAAGCGGTCGAGGAAGCTCAGCCGTTTGGGTGGCGACTCGAACGCCAGTGGGACGGCCACCTTCATCGCTTCCCAGCCGCCACCTTCTCTCGCGGCCGCTCGCTCGGAAGCACCAACGCATCGCGCAACGCAGCGAGACGGTCCGGCAGGATCCGGTAATAGACCCACGTGCCCCTGCGTTCGCGCTCCAGCAGCCCGGCATCAAAGAGCACCTTCAAGTGGTGGCTCACCGTTGGCTGGCTGATCTCGAGCGGCTTCATCAGGTAGCAGACGCAGGCCTCGCCGGACGGCTGAGCGGCGATGAAACTGAGGAGCCGCAGCCGCGCGGGGTCGGCGAGTGCCTTGAACGCGCCGGCGATTTGTTCGGCGGCGGCTTGGCTGAGTCGGCCCTGGAGAACGGGCGGACAACAGGTCGAGAGCGCGGTGACCGATTTCTTCATGGCTCCATATTGACAACTCTCGATGCAAGAATCAATATCGGCGCCAATCGATATGGAGGACAGACAATGTCGCGAATGCAGTTGGCCTTGAACGTGAGCAACATCGACGAAGCGGTCGAGTTCTACCGCCGCCTGTTCGGAACGGAGCCGGCGAAGCGCCGGCCGGGGTACGCGAACTTCGCGATTGCGGATCCCCCCCTGAAACTGGTGCTCATCGAAGGTGCTGGCGAGCCCGGCAGCCTCAACCACCTCGGCGTGGAGGTCGGCTCAACCGGCGAGGTCGTGACCGAGGCGGCGCGATTGAAGGGCGAAGGCTACGATCTCCGCCACGAGGACGGCGTGACCTGCTGCTACGCCTTGCAGGACAAGTTTTGGGTGACCGGCGCCGACAATCGCGAGTGGGAAATCTACACGGTGCTCGCCGATGCTCCGCAGACGGTCCAGAGTCCCGCACCACAACCCTCCGCCGCCACGGCGGGCTGCTGCGGCCCGGCGACCTCGGCCGAGTAGTTCTCGGAACAGCCGGCCGGGCCAACCCACGGGTCCCGGCCGGCGTCATCTGACTGGGCGTGACGACGTCCGTGATCGGCTCCGGCGGCTTTGCCCACCAATTCCCTGAGCACGTTCCGTTCCCAATTGGAGGGCCGCGCTTCCGCGCGGCCGGTCGCGCGGAAGCGCGACCCTCCAGGCGCGGGATCGATCGACCAGCCGAGTTGGTGGGCAAAGCCGGCTCCGGCGGTCAGTAGCCGCGAACGGCATTCGCCGACTTCTCCGCCTCCTGATCGTCGGCGACCAACGGTCGACGGCGCCGCAGCGCGCAGCAACGACGCGGCGCGATTCGAGGACCGCTCCGACTGAGGCGGGCGCCGCGCGCGCCGCCCGGGGTCCGGATCGTCCGCGGGACGGCCGTTCGTACGCTTCGGGCGAGTCGCCGCAAAGTGGAAGTCCAGCTTCACCGCCACCACCGCGCGGCGCGGGCTCGATTGTACAATCCGTTGCCGATCGTACCGGCGCGGCGGTTTACCGGGCGGGGCTCGGACGCGGCACGTTTCTCAGTGGCCGTTTTCCAACGCCGCCGGCCGCATGCGCGGTCGGTTTCACTTCTGCGTGATGATACCGACGACCTCCTCGTTGTAGAGCTGCGCCGTCGCGTAGGTGCCGCGGAGCCAGAGCAAGACCATGTTCTTCCGATCCCACGCCGGAACGATGGGGCGGATGTTGTCCTCGCTGGATTTCCAGGTGATGGGCGTCCACTGGAAGGTGGCGCCGCCGTCGCACGTCACGCCCGCGAAGATCTCGCGGTGCGGTAGAGCCATGTCGGTGCGTGGATCGATCGGGAACGACATGTAGATGACGTTCGGGTCGTCCGGATGCAGCGCGCCGAGGCCGGTGTAGTCCTGCTCGTCGGCGTAGAGCTTCTTGCCGGCTCTGCCGAGATAGGTGTGGTTCCACTGGGTGCCGTCGAACACCGAGTAGGCGAAGCGGAGGTCCGGATCGCTGGCGTTCGCGTCGGCGCGTCCCGTCCACAGGATGGCAATCCTGCCGTCGTCGTAGCGCTGGATATCGATGTTCCAGAGGTGGTTGAGCGGCGCCCCTCCGAGCGTCGTGCCCGCGGCGAAGACCTTGGTGAATTTCGTGATGTCTGGCGCGGTCTGGTCGGCGAGCGTGTCGTCGATGACGGTGTCGGTCGAGTTGTAGACTTTCCCGCCCTTCACGTAGCCGTGCCAGAGGCTGTTGTCGTTGTCGCGCGGGTGCGCTTCCGTCGCCAGGAAGTCGATGCGATCGACACCGTTGCCCCAGTACTTGTAGTAGCCGGCGACGTAGCCGGTCTGCGGCGTCGAGGTGAGGCGACCGCCGTACGTCCAGGTGGCGCCGTTGTCGCTCGAAACCAGGTAGTTCGGACTCGTGTCGACGGACCGGATGAAGTTGTAGATCTTGTTCTCGGACGTCATGGTCCAGACGTTGTTGTACGTGATCTTGGCGCCCGAGATCGTGGGGCAGCCGAGGCGCGCCCAGTCGAACGTCTGTTGGGCGTCCCACGCCGTGCCGTTCCAGTTGCTCCAGTGGCTCACGCACTCTTGGTTGTGGCCGGCGTACCAGGCGAGGTACCGGCCGTCGGGCTTGACGAGCAGGGCGGGCGTGTCGTGGTCGTCCGGATCGAGCCTGCCGATCTCGTAGCGCCGCTTCGTCTTCGTCGCGACATCGTAGATGACGATCTCGATCTGCCCGCCCCGACGGGAACCGCCCGGGCCGGCCGCGTTGGCGTCCGAGCCGATGATGATCCTGCCGGCCGCGGCATCGACGACGGCGCGCTCGTCGGAGTACCAAGTCCAAGCGCCGTTGTCGTTGAACGACGTGAGCGTTCCGGCGACGGAGTCGGCCGTGGTCGGATCCGCCGGGGGCGTGTACGGGCACGACACGAAGCCGCCGCCGGCGCCTGGGCCGCCGCTCTGACCGGTTCCGCTCCCGGCGCTGCTGCCCGTTCCCTTGCCCGGAAGGCCGGAAGTGCGGCCAGCCGCGCTGCCCGTGAGAACGAGTACGGCGCCGAGTACGGTTTTCACGACGGAGATCTTCCTCTTGGAAGAGACGAACAACATGAGCGGCACCACAACGACTCTGGCCAAGTCCGGCTCCACCCGAGCCTGGGTTACCCGACCCCGATCGAGATCACGACGCCGGACCGGATGACGGCACCCGACTCCGCAGAGGTGGTCCCTCACCAGTCGAGAGGCTCTGGGTTTCGTCACGGCGGACCGTGTCCGGCCGGCGGTGCGCCAGCACCAGCGTCCACGGGAATGCGGTGGCAACGCGCGCCACGACGAACTCCTCGGCGACGAGGGCGGCGATGCCGCGCGCCGACCAGTGCTGCACGTGGCCGCGGTCATTACCCAGGGCGGCGAGGTTCTTGCCGCGCGCCAGGTTCGCGAGGCGGAACCAGGGCTCGTTGGGCACGGTCAGCACGACGCGGCCGCGGGCGACGCGCGCCAGCTCGCGCAGGCCGGTGCGCGGGTCGGCGAGATGCTCGAGCACCTCGATCGCGATCACGATGTCGAATCGGCGGTCTTCGAACGGGAGACGACACACGTCCGCCTGTACCCGCTGTACCGACGGCGGCCATGCAGTCCCGCCGAGCGCGTCGGCGTCGACGTCGACCGCGACCCAACGCCCCGGCCGCGCGCCCGCCAGTTCCCGCATGCCGAATCCCTCGCCGCAGCCGGCGTCGAGCAGCGTCGCGCCCTCGATCCCGTCGAGCAACACCGCCAGCCGGCGATAGAATCGCGCGATCAGCCAGCGCTGCAGCGGATTGCGGGATTGGTGCTTGCGGGCGTTGTCCGAGCGGCCCATCGGCCGTTCACGCACGCGAGGCGACGCGCCGGGCGGGTTCCGAGGCGGCCGGCGACTCGACCACGGGTGGTGGGGCGACGTCCCGGTTGGCCAGCTGCCACTCGGCCAGCAGACCGAAGCCGACCAGCGACACCGCCGAGACGCCGGCGGTTGCGAGGGCGACCACGGCCCAGTCGGGCACGGGAATGCCGTGCGATCCGAGCAGCGCGGCGCCGGTGACCGTCGCGATCCCCGCGCCCACCAGGAGGGTGGCGGCGCCGGCGGCGAAAAAGTGCAGCGGCCGTTCCCGGTACCGGGTGAGGAGGAGCACGGTCGCGAAGTCGAGGAGTGCCTTGGGCGCGCGGGCGAGCCCGTAGCGCGATCGACCGTGCCGGCGCGGCCCGTGGCGGACGGCAATCTCGCCAAAGCGCGCGCCCAGCTGGCGCGCGAACACCGGGACGAACCGGTGCAGCTCTCCATACGACGGCAACTGTTCGAGCAGCTCGCGCCGGTAGCCTTTGTACCCGCAGTTGATGTCGTGCAGCGGCACGTCGAACACCCGGCCGATCACCCAGTTGAAACAGCGCGAGGCCGCGAGGCGCGGCCAGCCGTCGTGCCGGATCTCCTTCCAGCCACTGACCAGATCGCATCCCCCCTCGAGCGCGGCGACGAAGCGCGGCAGCTCGGCGGGATCGTCCTGCAGGTCGCCGTCGAGGGTGATGACGAAGTCGCCCTTCGCGCGCGCGAAGCCGGCGCGCAGCGCCGTCGCCTTGCCGTGGTGCGCCAGCAGGCGAACGGCGCGCAGGCGCGGGTCGCGCTGGGCCAGCTCGGCGAGCAGCTGGAACGATCCGTCGGTGCTGCCGTCGTCGACCACGATCAGCTCGGCGTCGCCGAGCCCGGCCACCGCCTCGGACAGGCGGGCATGGAGCTCGACGAGGCTGGCGCCCTCGTTGAACGTCGGCACCACGACGGTGATGCGCGTCATGCGCCCCTCCTGCCGGCGCACCGGTGCTCCCGTCGATCGCAATTCCGAATCCCGTTGCTGCGCGATACGCGACGCACGTCCGACTCTTTCGCGCGCCTCAGGGCCGGACGCAAGGCGGCGGCTGGCCCGGGCCCGCCGGTGTCGCGAACCCGCGCGGCGCCCGCACGACGAAGGCGCCGATGGCGCCGATCGGCTCGAAATCCGACTCGATCGCCGCCACGATCAGCGGCGCATACGCGGGCAACGCCCGCTCCGGGCGGCCATCGAACGCGAAATCAAGGTTGCCAACCACCAGCACCGGCGCCTGGCGCCGCACCATCGCGATCCAGTCCCGCTGGTCGCGGTCGGCGTCGAAGAAGCCCGGCGACCAGCTCGGCTGGCCACCGGCGAACGGGCGGTCGGCGAAATACGGCAGCATGGAGAGCGGGGCGAGCGCGGCCACGTGCGCCCCCGGCGCGGTACAGGCGCCGATGTAGCGCGCCGCTTGGACAACGGTGTTGGTCGGTATGCGTTCCGCCAATCGCGCCAGGAACTCGCCGCGCGGCAGGGCGTGGAGCTGCACCGACTCTTCCAGCGCGCGCGGACCGCGCGGATGCGGCAGCCGACCCGCCGCGACGCACCACGTCAGCGTCAGCGCAGTCACGGCCGCCGGCGCGAGGAGGTGCAGGCCCCTGCGGCCGCCGCGCGGCGGCGCCCACGCGTCTGCGACGGCACTGGTCAGCCAGCATATCAGGAGCACGCACGGCGCGGCCGCCTCGAAGAGATGGCCGATGTCGGCGCGGTGGAGGGCGTGGAGGGCCACCGCCTGGGCAAGCAACGCGGCGATGGCGATGCGCCGGCCCTGCTCGCGATCCGGGCAGAGGCGCGTCGAGCAGACGGCCAAGGCGGCGAGCGCCGGCGTCGCGGCGACGGCCGCGAACAGCAGCGCGCCCGCGTTCGCGGCCATCGACGCGCCGAGGCGCAGGACGGGCAGACCGAGGACCATGCTCCGCGCGTGCCGAGGCGCGGTCAGCAGCATCGCCGACACGTAAGCGCCGAGGCCGCCCCGCGCCGCGAGCCAGAGGAGCCAGGGCGACAGCGCGACGAGGGTCCACGCGGCGAGTGTCGAGAGGCGCCACAGTCGCTGCCGGGGACTGCCGCGCCCGGTGGCGACGGCCGCCGCTGCCGCCAGCAGGGCGAAGGCGCCGAAGTCAGTGCGGAAGAGCACGGTCACCGCGATCGCGGCGACGACCAGGGCAAGCGACCGCGCCGTCTGCCGGGTCGCGTCGGCCCAGATCGCCCACAGGCAGAGCAGCGGACCGAGCACCATGTAGTATTTGGACAGTTTGGGCGCGACGAGCAGCGCCGCGACCAGTCCGGCGAGCGCCATCGCACGGCGGCGGGTGGCGAGGACCAGGAGGTGGAAGAACACCGCGTAGGCGGCGACCATGCCCGCGGTCGTCAGCAGGAGCTCCGACAGCGTCCGCGCACCGAGCAGCCGCTGCGCCAGGGCGCTCGCGTAATACCGCAGCGGGCCGTAGTCCGTGCGCCAATCGACGAAGGGATGCTCGCCGTCGAGGATCTGGCTGGCCCCGGACAGTTGGTGACCCCAATCGAAGTCCGTCACCATCTGCGCCGGCGTCGGCCAGCACGCGATGAACCAGATCGCCACGCCGACCGCCACGGCCAGCGCAACCCAGCCGTCGGATCTCGCGTCCTTCGCGTCGTGCGACGTCACCCATCTGGCCTCTAGCGCGCCGCCGGGAGGGACACCATGGACTTGGTCCGCTCGACTTCGCCGGCTTCCTGCCACGATGCCCGCCCAATTCCCGGGGAACAGACTATTGACGGACGTCTGATCGAAAGCGATCAGATGCGTGACCGGGCACCGCCGCACGGATCCACGTGTCGGAGCGCCCCGCCGTCCGCTCATCCAGGGGGAGATGCCGCATGACGAACCACCGGGCGCGATACGGCCCGCACAACCCGCAAGAGACGTACATCGCGCATGCGTTCCCCGAGCGGCTCGCCGAGCTCGGCGAGGTGCGGATGAACTACGCTACCCTCGGCGACAAGTCGTCGCCGGCGCTGCTGCTCATCCCCGGGCAGACCGAGTCGTGGTGGGGCTACGAGGCCGCCATGCCGCGGCTGGCGGAGCACTTCGAGGTGTTTGCCGTCGATCTGCGCGGCCAAGGGCGCAGCACCCGCACGCCGGGTCGCTACACGCTCGACAACATGGGCAACGACCTGGTCCGTTTCATCGACCTGGTCATCGGACGCCCCACCTACGCGAGCGGCCTGTCCTCCGGCGGTGTCCTCAGTGCCTGGTTGTCGGCGTACGCCAAGCCCGGGCAGATCATCGCCGCCGCGTACGAAGATCCACCGCTGTTTGCGTCCGAGATCCGGCCGGCGATGGGGCCGGGCATCCGCCAGTGCATCGGACCGATGTTCGACCTGTGGAGCACGTACCTGGGAGACCAGTGGTCGATCGGCGCCTGGGACGCCATGCGCGAAGCCGCCCCCGAGCGCCTCCCCGATTGGATGAAGGGCATCCCGTTCCCGGACGAACCGCTGCAGAACCTCAAGGAATATGACCCGGAGTGGGGTCGATCCTTCTGGACGGGCACCGTGGCGGCATCGTGCGATCACGAGCGGATGCTGCGCAGCGTCACGGTCCCCGTGCTGCTGACGCACCACCTGCGCGTCACCAACGACGCGACGGGCTTCCTGTTCGGCGCCATGTCCGACCAGCAGGCCCAGCGGGTGCGCGACATCCTGCAAACCACCGGCGTGCCCGTCGAGTACCGATCGTTCCCCGACGTCGGCCACTCGATGCACGGCGAGCAGCCCGACCTCTACGTCGACACCCTGCTCGAGTGGATCAGATCCCTCGACGTGTGACCGTGTCGAACAGGATCGACGTCCACGCCCACTACCTTCCGCAACCCTACCGGGCGGCGTTGCTGGCGGCGGGCCACGACCGGCCCGACGGCTTCCCGCAGGTGCCGGACTGGTCGGTGCAGGAACACGTGGACGCGATGGACCGCCTGGGCATCGCCACCTCGCTGCTGTCGATCTCCTCGCCCGGCGTCTACTTCGGTGACGAAACCGCCGCGCGGGATCTCGCGCGCGAGATGAACGAGATCGGTCGGCGCGCCGTGGTGGACCATCCGGGGCGGTTCGGGCTGTTCGCCGCGTTGCCGCTGCCCGACGTCGATGCCGCCATCGCCGAGATCGCCTACTGCCGCGAGCACCTCGACGTCGACGGCTTCGCGTTGCTCACCAACGTCGGCGGCACCTACCTCGGTGACCCCTCGTGGCAGCCGGTCTTCCGCGACTTGAACCGTCGGCAGGCGCGCGTCTTCATCCACCCGACCTCTCCGGCCTGCTGGGAGCGCACGTCGCTCGGACGCCCCCGACCGATGCTCGAGTTTCTCTTCGACACCACCCGCGCGGTGGTGGACCTGGTCCTCAACGGCACCATCGCTCGTCACACCGGCATCGAGTTCATCATCCCACACGCCGGCGCGACGCTGCCGATGATCGTCGACCGGGTCAGCGTCTTCGCGCGACTGCTCGAGGTCGACGCCTCCGTCGACGTGCTCCGCGACATCGCCCGACTCCACTACGACCTGGCCGGCTTCCCCGTGCCCCGTCAGCTCGATGCGTTGCTGACCATCACGACGCTCGAGCACCTCCACTACGGCAGCGACTATCCGTTCACCCCGGAGTTCGCCGTGGCCATGGCCGCGGAACGCCTCGATGCGGCCGGCGAAGCGCCCGGATCGTTGCGCGCCGCGCTGCGGACCAACACGCAACGACTCTTCCCCGCACTCGGCGCGACCTCGCGCTGATCACTGCGAGAGGACCTGCCCCGCCGCCGTCGATCGTCGTCAACCCGTCGAGACGAGAAGCGATCACTAATGTGTCTGGCATGCGCGCGTTCGGCGGGCCAGCCTCCCTCGATCACGTGCCGCGCCAGCTCTGGAGGGCCGTGTACACGGGGACGCTCGTCGCGCTCTCTCAAGTACTGCGCGAGGTGCAGGGTGTCGGTAACTGAGCGTTGAGTAGGTTGGCCGCGTCGAGAACCGCCGATCGGCTCCGACTACGGCGTCTGTGCCTTGAGCCGCGCCGGCCCGTTGATGAGGATCTGCGAATAGCTCGCGCCCCAGCAGAGCCCATTGGCGCCGTTGACGAGTTGCACGGTCACCGGCGCCGCGATCGGCAGGGACAGATCGGGGAGCGGCGCCCCCTTCCCCTTCACCAGCACCTTCGACTTGTTCACCGTGCTGCCCTTCAGCAACCCCTTGAAGATGCCGCCCGCCGCGGCGGCTGGATCGTCGTACCGATACCCCTTGGTGCCCACCGCGCTCCATCGGCTCGCGCTGGCGGGGATGGCGGCCTCGCCGACCAACGCCGGCACGGCGCCGGCGAAGATGCAGAGCGTGTAGTCGGCGGTGTCTGTCGGATCGCCGAATTCGGTCTGGGCCGTCGACGTCCCCTGGACCCATTTCCAGATCAGCTTGTCCGTCCCGACGCCGTCGTTCTTCGCCAGGAGGACCGATTTCCCGGCGGCGCGGCAGGCTCGCGGTCCGGACTGGGCCGGCGGGCAGGCCGGCGACGCGCCGTCGCACTGCTCCGCCTGATCGCACGGACCTGACGCCGCGCGGCAGATCACGCCCGCGTTGCCGGCCGGGTGCGTGCACGTCCCCGTCGCGTCGCAGACGTCAGCGCTGCAGGGTTGGCCGTCGCTCGCGCACGCGTTGCCGGTGGGCTCGTATTGGCAGGTCGGCGAGCAGCAACCGGTGGCGGCGGAGCCGGCGTCGTCACAGTCCTCGCCCGCATCGACCGTCCCGTTGCCGCACCACGGCCCGCACGGGACCGCGGTGGCCGCCGACGCGTCGACCGGCGCCACCGGCTCCGACAGGCTGTCGTTGTATTGCAGTGCGGCCGTCTGCTGCAGGAGCGTGAAGGGCGCGGGCGGGGACGTAAGGGTGGTCGAGAACTGGACGGTGCCGCCGCCGTGGACGTTGACGTCGGGCACGGCGAACGTCAGGACGTTGCCGACGATGGAGGTCGGCACCGCTCCAGAGGCCCACTGCTCCCCGGCGGGCAACGTCGCGACGATCGAGGCGTCGGTCGCCGCGTCGACGTCGCTGGGATTGTCGTACTGCAACGAGTAGTCGATCTCGTCTCCGCCCGTGCCCGCGACACAGCTGGTGGCGGCGGCGTCGAGGGTCAGCGATGGCGCGCACACCGACGCGCCGCAGCGGCTGAGGGCGCAGGCGCTCGGCGCATTGCTCCACTCGCGCTGCAATGCGTACGGGTGCCCGTTGAGGAACACGTTGGGCGTGGTGGAGCTCCACGCCGGACCGTAGTTGTACGCGCACAGGTCGCCGATCTCTCCCGCGCTGTCGTTCCGGTACCAGCCGTTGAGCAGCGGGTCGGTCACCGCCTCGAAGTGCTCGTGGGACGTCGTGCTGATCACCACGTCCGCCGCCGGATCGCCGTTGACGTCGGCGTAGCCGCAATCCCCTAAGCTGAAACCGTCGGGCATGTTGGCGTAGACCACCAACCCGGCGGGCAGGGCAAAGACGAAGTGGTACGCACAGTAATGAATCTGCGAGCAGGACGTGTGCGAGGAATCGAAGCAGCTCTGCACCCCCGCGCCGGTGAAGACGAAGTACATCGCCCCGAGCCCGGTGGGCCACCCCTGCGCGCTGATGACACTGGCGATCTCCTGTTGGATGTCCGCGTTGAGGAGCGGATCGGCCAACGTCCCGGCGCGCGGATAGGGATGCGTATCGACGATGGCGCCGCCGATCGTCGCCGCGCTGCTCGGCGTGCCGTTGCTGCCGGCGTACTGCGTGAGGATGTCGTAGAAGGGTGATCCGCCGACGTCCTGGAAGTAGCGCGTGACCAGCTGCTCGTAGTTCGCGTCGCCGACACTGGATGAGTAGTGAACGCCGGGAGGCAGCCAGAAGATGAGGTAGGCACTGAACGACGTCATCACCGGACCGCCGTGATACGTCATATCCGCCGGGCCGCTCGGGGCGGCCGCGCGTCCGCCCTCCGGGCGGTGGAAGATGTTGGGCGGCGGCGGACTCGGCGCGGCGGCGCGCCCGACGGACGGCACGGCGAGGCTCGCCGCCAGCAACAGCACGCGCCAGCGCCGGCGCGGCGCGAGGCCTCTCTCTCGGTACGTCATCGGGATCCCCCCCAAGGCGCTGGCGATGCGACGCCGCCCCCGCCGCGATCGTGATAAGCCGCCGAGGAACAAATCGTCAAGCTGCGCTGTGTCACTCGCCGCTCGGCGTCGCCAATCAGCCGGGCATACCGGAACTCTTGCGAAGCGAGCGCCGCACCGGGTAGCGGGAGCGCGCGGATTCCTCCCGCTCTCTCGGGGAATGCGACGGAGGCTCCAGATGCGATATCGATCGATCATCGCCGACAACGCGCGCTGGGACGGGTTTCCGTTCCGGCCCGGCGACATCGTCATCAGCACGCCGCCCAAGTGCGGCACGACCTGGACGCAGATGTTGTGTGCGCTGTTGATCTTCGACGGCCCCGACTTCCCTGCCATCCTGGACCAGATCTCGCCATGGATGGACGTGTGCAATCAGTCCGTCGCCGACGTGTGGGGACTGCTGGCCGCGCAGAGGCACCGGCGCTTCATCAAGACGCACACGCCGCTCGATGGCCTGCCGTGGCGTTCCGACGTCACCTACCTGGTGGTCGGCCGCGATCCCCGCGACGTGTCGATCTCGTACGAGCACCACGCCGCCAACATGGACTTCGACCACTTCCTGGAGCTGCGGGCAGCCGCCATCGGCAACGACGACCTTGCCGAGCTGCCGCCGCGCCTCCCGCTGCCCGACGATCCGGTGGAGCGATTCCGCCTGTTCGTGAGCGACGACACGGTGGGCGGCCGCCCGAATCTGGCCTCGGTGCTGCATCACTTCGACACCGGATGGCAACGGCGCGGCGACGGCAACGTCGCCCTCTTCCACTACACCGACTTGCAGGCCGATCTCTCCGGCGAGCTCCAGCGGTTGGCCGCCGTCCTCGGCATTCCGTGCTCGCCGGAACGGGCGCGGGCGTTGGTTCCCGAGGCGAGCCTGACGCGCATGCGGGAACGCGCGACCGAGTTGGTGCCGGAGATCTCGCAGGGAACCTGGAAGGATCCGCGCGGATTCTTCCGCAGTGGTGGCACCGCCGAATGGCGCGCGCGTCTCACCGACGCCGATCTTGCCGCCTACCAGGCGCGGGTGGCGACGCTGGCGACGGCGGACCTCGCCGCGTGGGCCCACGGCGGGCGGATTGCGCCCGGCGTCGATCCGAACCGATGAAGGCGAGCGCGATCACCTCGTTGGGCAGGGAGGAACGCGAATCACCGCAGCTCCTCCGTGTCTCGGTACCAAGCGCAGAACGGCCACCCGAGGGAATGGTCATTCCTGGGCGGACCGTCAGCCGCGCGCTCGCCGCGCCCGTTCCTTCGCGTACAGCTCGACCAGCTGGCGGTCCGTTACGCGCGCCGGGGTCTTACGGCCTTGCGGATACCAGACTCGGCCTTGCCCGCCGCAAATGCATTTCTTGAAACGGTCCCCAGCCGCGAGCGTCGCATCCTTGATCCGCGTGTTGCCGCTTCCGTCGCAGCCGCACGGGTCTCGGACCCACACGAAGCCCCACGACGCCATCGCGTCGACGGCCTCATCTGCGGCGGCCCCCAGAATGCGTTTGCGCACCTCGCCTCGGGTGGTGGAGCGGCGTGCGCCTCGTGGCCGCGCGTCATTGCTCTCACCAGCGCCGCCCGGCACACCGTCAGGTCGCGCGCGGGAATGGCTCTGCATCGGGAAACCACGCTGCCCCTCTGTCGGGCGACTCCATCGGGTCGCACGGCAGCCGTCGTACAGGTGTTGGAATTGGCGCGTACTCAGCCGGGTGTCGGGCGGTCTTGGTCGCAGGATCTTCTGGTGTCGGGCGTTCCATCGGCAGCTCTCCTCTCACCCCGACAGTGGGCCCATTCTGAGAGGATAGATAGGCGGCCCCGGTATTACCTGTCGCGCGGCAACGACCAGGGCCGTGATCCGCCCGCGCGCACAGCTCGTGGCTCCACTCGACCGACGCAAGCAGGGTGCGCAGGCGCGCCATCGCCGGCCTCCGACCGGAAGGGCGTGCCGATGGGCAGAGCGTTCGCACCTCGACGGAGGGCCAGCTTGGCAAGACTCGCTCGGGAGGAGTAGGGCTGCTCATCCCGGCAAGGTCTGAACCGCCGATCTGAGGAACTCGGGACGAGGCAGAGTCGTCGAGGAGGAGCGCTGCCCATCAAGGAGCCACGATCGCTTCGCGCGCTGAGGCCCGTTCAGCGCGAACCGCACGAGGAGACGAGCCTTTTCGTCGGCCGAGAGCGGGAGCTCGCAGAGGTGCGCGCGGCGATCGACGATGCGCGTGCCGGCCGCGGCCGATTCGTGCTGTTCACGGGAGAAGCTGGGATCGGCAAGACGCGGCTCGCGGACGAAGCCGCGCACCTCGCCAGCGCGAAGGCGATGTGCGTGCGGTGGGGGCGATGCTGGGAGAGCGGCGGCGCCCCCGCCCATTGGCCGTGGATCCAGGTCATTCGCGGGCTGGTCTCCGACTCCGACGCTCCATCTGTGCGCTCGCGCACGCTCCCCGTGGAGATCGCCCGCATCCTGCCGGAGCTGTCGTCGGAGGTTTCCGAGCCGGGGGCGCAGGTCGATGCCGAGCAGGCGCGCTTTCGATTGTTCGATGCCGTCGCCACGCTGCTCAGGGACGCGGCGCGCGAGCAGCCGATGGTGATCGTCCTCGACGACCTGCACGAGGCGGACATGGCATCGCTGGAGATGTTGCAGTTCACGGCCCGGGTACTGCACGACGCCAATGTGCTGATCGTCGGCACCTACCGCGAGGCAGAGATGCGCCGGTCGCCGGAACGTTCGCCGCTGATGGACCACATCGTTCGCGACGCACTCCTGCTGCCAATCGTCGGACTGACGGAACGTGAAGTCGGTGATCTGGTGGCCGGACGCGCCGCGGCCGTTCCCGCCACGGCAGTCGTGGCCGAGTTGCATCGGGCGACGGCCGGGAATCCGCTGTTTGTCGACGGGGTGCTGAGGGCGCTCGCGGCCGAGGGGAGGCTCGGCGGCGCGCGGATCGACCTCGCGGGATTCAAGCTCCCCGACGGCGTGCGGGGCGCCATCCGGCGCCGGCTCGCCCGGCTGTCCGCCGACGCACGCGCGCTCCTCACCACGGCTGCGGTGATCGGCCAGGAGTCCGCGCACGAGTTGCTGTCGCTGGTCCACGGGCACACCGCGGAGACGCTGGCGGCCCTGATGGGCGAGGCGGCGGCGGTGGGCATCGTTGGGGTCGCGGGACCGTCGGCAAGCCGCTTCACGCATCCGCTGTTACGCGAGGCGCTGTACGATGACCTGGCCGCGCGCGAGCGGACCCGGCTCCACCGCCAGGTCGCCGCCGCGCTGGAGTCGTTGCACCGAGCGAACGTGACGCCATGCCTGGCGGAGCTGGCGCATCACTGGCGGGCGGGCGCGCAAGCGCCCGCAGACATCGAGAAGGCGATCGACTACGCGATTCGCGCCGGCGAGGCCGCGTCCGCGGTCTTCGCATACGAGGGCGCGACCGAACACTTCAGAGTCGCCGTCGAGCTCGCGGCGAAGCAGGGCGGCAATCCGCTTCGCCGCGCGGAGCTGTGCTTCCGTCTCGGTGCGGTGACCACCCACGTCGACTCCGTCGACGCCATCGGTTGCTTCGAGAACGCCCTCGCCCTCTACGAGCAGTTGGGTCTGACCGAGGAGGCGGTCCGCTGCCACGCGAAGCTCGCTGCGGTCCGTTCCGTCATCGCCCCGCCGCGGTCGGGGTCGCGCGACGTGCGCTGGATCTCCGACCCGGCGCGCGTCGGCGATGACTTGCGGCATGCGGAGGCGCTCGTCTCCAAGGGCGGGGACACGCCAGAGCTCGCTCAGCTCCACTGCGGCATCGCGAGGAATTCGTTCCTGAGGCTGCGCCTCAACGAAGGCCTCGAGGCCGGGCGGCGCGCGATGGAGATCGCGGACCGCTTGCATCGAAGCGACCTCTGGGCGGCGGCCGCCTCCGCGCATGCATGGAATCTCATGTTCAGCGGCCGGCTGGGGGAAGCCGTGGCGCTGGCGGAGACGGCCTGGCAGACAGCGGACCGCGAGGATGACGACGGCGGCGCCTTCACGGCCACCTACGCCGGAATCGGATTCTGCTTCGGACTGCACGACTTCAGGGAGGCGATGCGCTGGGCGCGGCGCGAGCTGGGCCAGCCGCGCACCGCCCAGTCGCCGTTTCGGCGCGAATCGATCGCGCAGCTCATGAGCAACAACACCGCCCGTCTCGGCGATCTGACCGAAGCGCGGCGGCTCTCCCCCCACTCGGACCGGCGATTCTTTCGCGCCAACCTGCTGCTCCTCGAAGGGCAGTGGGAGGAAGCGCAGGAGCTGCTCGAGAGCGAGATCGTCGAGTCGCGCAGCGTCGGCAACCTGCTCGAAGTGTCGAACTGCCACTCGATCCTCGCGATCGTTCTGCGTGTCCGCGGCGCGGCGCGGCAAGCGTCGGTGGCGCTCGCAGAGGCGGTGGCGGAGATCGGCGACGCGAATGTGCGGAGCGAGATGCAGATGCGGCCCGCGTTGAGCCGGGCCCACGTCGATCTGGGCCAGTACGATGCCGCCGAGCAGGAGCTGGCGCGCTGCCGCGAAATCGTGGCGGCGGGCGAGGATTGGCGGGGCATGGCGGGAGACGTCGGGCTCGCGGCGGCAGTCCTGGCAGCGGCGCGCGGCCGATACCCGGAGGCCGAAGGTGAATTCGACGCGGCGCTCTCGATCTTTTGCCGTTACAGCGCGCCGTGGGAGGAGGCCGACACGCTCGAGTGCTGGGCGAGCGCGCTCGTCGCCGCGGGCGACCGCGCTCGGGCGGCCGAGAAGTTCGATGCCGCGATCGAGGTCTACCGGCGCATCGGCGCGCCGGAGCGCTGGATCGAGCGCGTGACCGCCATGCGCGAGCGCGCCGGCGCGGCAACGGGATCCGAGGAGCCTGCGACGGCACCGGCGAGCGGCCGACACCCGGCGTCCGCGACGCTGCGCCGCGACGGCGACTATTGGCTCGTCAGCGACGGTTCCACCACCGCGCACCTGAAGGACATGAAGGGCCTGCACCACATCCGGCAACTCCTGCGGCACCCCGGGGAGGAGCTTCATGTGCTCGATCTGATTGGGCGGGACATGGAGGCGGGAGAGCAGCGCACGGGCGGGAGCCCCGGACCAAGCGTGGGGCTGCCAGTCCTCGATGCGGAGGCGAGGCGTGCGTACCGCCGCCGCGTGGGCGAGCTTCGCGAGGAGCTTGCGGAGGCAGAAACGTTCAACGACATCGGTCGTGCCGAGCGGGCCCGCGCAGAGATCGACGCCCTCACTGCGCAGCTGGCGACCGCAATGGGCCTGGGAGGCAGAGGTCGCGTCACCGGCGGCGCGGCCGAGCGAGCCCGGTCGACGGTCACCCACGCCATCAATGCGGCGCTCCGCAGTATTCGCCGCAGCTTGCCCGCGCTCGCCAACGAGCTGGCGCTCCGACTCACGACGGGCACGTTCTGCGTCTACCAGCCGGATCCGGTTCACCCGACCGACTGGATCTTCTAGAGAGCTCCGCACAAGCTCTTTCGACGCGTCGTCGTCCTCTCGTTTCTGCGTAGTCCGCGCTCAGAGCGGAGCGATCGCCTCGTTCAGAGGTTCCCGAAAGCGCCCGCCTTCACGGTGTGAAGCGCGTCCTCACGCCTCATCAGTCAGGAGGTGAGGCATGAATCGGAGGCTCGCGCACCGCGCGCCGCTGCTCGTCGGCGTCGCATTGTTTGGTCTCGCCGCTGATCGCACGGCCCTGGCGGACACCCTGCTGAAGCCGATACTACCCGACGTCTCCGCCTACGTGGCGGATCCGCAATCGGCGCTGGTGCTCGGCAAGGCCCTGTTCTTCGACGAGCAGGTCGGCAGCGACGGGGGTGCCTGCGCGAGCTGCCACTTCTCCGCCGGCGCCGACAGCAGGATCCGGAACCAGCTCTCGCCCGGCCTGAAGGACCTCACCAGAGGTGACAACGGCGATGCAACGTTCGGCTCGCAGCGGTCGGACACACTGGCGGTCGCCCCGGGTGACATGCCCTCCGGGGCGAGAGCGGCGGCGAACTCCACGCTCACGCCGGAAGACATGCCGTTGCACCGCCTCGTCGACGAGCGTGACCGCAACTCGTCGATCGTGACCACGACCAACGACCGGGTCTCGTCGGCCGGCTCGTTCGACAACGAGTTCCTCGCGGTCCCGGAAGGAAACGGTCGAGACGACGAGTGCGAGTCGGTCCCCGACCCCACGTTCTCCATTGCGGCGGAGCCTGTCACGAACGAGAGACTTGCGACGCGCCAGGTCGAGCCGCGCAACACCCCCACCACCATCAATGCGGTGTTCCTGCAGCGCAATTTCTGGGATTCGCGCGCGAACAACCTGTTCAACGGCGTCGGCGTCTTCGGCATGCGCGACATCAAGGGCGATCCGACGAAGCGGCTGATCGTCGCGGATGGCGACGGCCTCAAGCTGACCTGGCTCGAGATCGAGAATGCGAGCCTGGCCTCGCAAGCCGTCGGTCCGCCGACCAGCCGGCTCGAGATGTCGTGCGCCGGCCGCATCTTCCCCGACATTGGGAGGAAGATGGTCGGCCGCAAGCCGCTCGCGCTCCAGGACGTCGACCCGACCGACAGCACGCTCGGCCCCTTCGCCGAGCGGCGCGGCAACGGTCTCACGTTCAGGGACTACGAGGACCTGATCAAGCAGGCCTTCAAGCCCGAGTACTGGTCCGCGGCGGGCCGCTGGCGGGTCATCAGGACCGGTCCCGACAGCTCGGAGCTGCAGGACGATCCGACGGGATACACCCAGATGGAGCAGAACTTCTCCATGTTCTGGGGCATCTCGATCATGCTCTACGAGCAGACCCTGATCTCCGACCAATCCGAGTTCGACACCAAGGCGGGAGATCTGCGGGCGGCTCCCATCTTTCCGCCGTCGGATTTCAATACGTGCGCGGCGACGCAACTCGGGCGGGAAGACCCGTTGTGGCTGCGCGGTTGTGAGCTGTTCTTCACCAGGGATGGCGGTGGGTCTTCCGAACCGGGCAAAGGCAACGGCGGCAACTGCGCGGTCTGCCACCGGATCGACGTCCCCGGGTCCGGCTCACCACCGGTGCAGGGGATGCTGAGCGAAGCAGCGCAATTGCAGGGGGCGCCGCTCGCCATCTTCCTCGATGTCGCGAAACAGCAGAGCTTCAACGGAGCGGTGGATCCGACGAGCACGTTCCTGCACCGGCGTGACGCCGGCTTCGCGAGCATCGGCCTGCGGCCGCCGTTCACCGACCTGCTCATCGGTGCGACGGACGACTACGGGAACCCGCTGTCCTTCGCGCGGCAGTACCAGAGCTATCTCGATGATGGTGGGGCATTCGCCGCGGGCAGCTCGGCGGACAGGCCGCTCGACCAGGCGACGCTGGACGCGTTGTCGACCGACATCCTCGATCCGGTGCTGGAGCATTCGATCGTGAACTGGCTCAAGACGCGTCCCGGCGAGGCCGCGTTCGATCCGCGCGCGGCGCCACTCGAAGGTTTTCCCGGAAGCGGAGCGGGGCCCGCGGCGGTCGGCACCATCCTCTCGATCGGTGTGGACGGCGCCGCCAAGGCGCCGATCCTTCGCAACGTCGCCCTCACCCCGCCCTACTTCAGCTGGGGCGGCTATCCCGATCTGCGGCAGGTACTGAAGTTCTACAACCGCGGCGGCAACCGGCGCGACCTCGTCGGGATCGAGGCCGCGGCCGCGGGCGTGTCGTGCACCAAGGGCGACAACATGGGCACGGGTCCGAACGGCAACACGCCGTTCGGTCAAATCAAGGTCGGCAGCGGAACCGAGACGAATTGCGACACCAACGTGGCCCAGGCGGTCAAGGTGCTCAATCTGCTGGACTGCGATCCCGGCTTCGAGGGCATGCCGGAAAGCTACGACCCGCGTTGCGCGATGCAAAACAAGACCGCGGATACCGACGACCTCGCGGCGTTGGTGAGATTCATGAAGTCGCTGACCGATCCGCGCGTCCAGTGCAACCAGGCGCCGTTCGACGGGCCCGAGCTGCACATCTTGAACGGTCACCGGGCGGAGGACGCGGACCATGACGGGTTGGCCGATGACATCGTCTCGGTGATCCCGGCGTCCGGCACGGGCGGCTTCAAGGACCCGAAGTTGTGCATCCCCAATGCCGGCGACCTCTTCGCGGACGGCATGCGCGGCCGGCTCGGGTACGACCCACCCTCGCCGTCGTGCAACGGCGACTGCGACGGCGACGGCGTCGTCGCCGTCAACGACGTGATCGCCGCCATCAACATCGCCCTGGGACGGGCGCCGCTGAGCGGATGCCTGACCGCCGACGTCAACGGCGACGAGGCGCTCACCATCGACGAGATCCTGGCCGCCGTGAACGAGCTGCTGAGCGGGTGCGAGTAGTCTCGTCGTCTGCGCCTTCGGACCCACCGGGAATGAGCACCCATGGAAGAGCGGCGGTGAGTCGCGGCGCACGGCGCCGCTCCGGGGTCTTCAGGGGCCTGCGGAGCGATCAGCCGCCTGCCGCGACGGGAGCGACGAGTCGCTTGTGGATCTCCGCGCTCCGAAACTGTGGGTATCGGGCCCGGAAGTCGGCAACGGTCCGCTGGTATCGGTCCACCACCGCATAGGCCATTGTCAGGCGGTCCATTGCGAAGTCGCTCCAGCCGAAGGTCTGCGCCACCTCGATGTCGCCGATGTAGGTGATCGTACCCGGAGCGAGGCGGAGCGGTGCGAACAGCAACGGTCGGCTCGGGGCCGGGATGGAGTCCACGGGCCGGTCGACACGGGCCGTGTCGGGATAGGAGACGATCATCGCATCGTACGTCCCGGGCAGCAGGGACACGGCCAACAATCCCGGCTTCGCATAGCGCCACAGCCGCGGCTGACAGCTGTCCGACGTGAACCATGGTGCGTTGCGATCGAGGACCGACTGCGGGTCGATGTCGGGGATCGCGAGCTCATCCACCTTGTCCGATGGGACGCCGTTCCCCGCATCAAATTCCAGGATCATGGGGTTGCCGATGGGGCCGAATCCGCACTCGCCATTGGTGGTGACGTTGATCTGAGCCAAGACCAGCGCGCGCGCCGGCCCAGATCGGTAGTCGTCGGCGATCTGTCCAGCGGCGGGCAGCGGGGCGCGTCCGGGCCACGGCCTCCCGCAGGCGGCAAGAAGGCCGACAAGGGCGATTGCGGCCGGCCCAACGGCGTGCCGGCGGATACCGAGCGGTCCTTCGGTGAGTCGGATGTTCATCGTTGCCTCGCTTTCCTGCGTGCCTCCGCGCCGCGCGCCGCCGGCGGCTCGCACGTACGCTCGCCGAGCGGGCGACTCGGTTCACCCACCGGATCCGACCCCTCACGACCGACGCGAGTATCCCGTTCCCGAAGTGCGCTGCCGATGTCGCCGGCCCTCGACGCCCCTGGCGGCGTTGCGCCTCCTCGGAATATTCCCGACATGCCTGCATCGGCGCGCCTTGCCGGGGCCGCCGATTGCTCGCCGAAAGAGGCAGCGCACTTCGGGAGCGGGACACTAGTAGTTGAGCTCGAGGTTCGTGAAGATCGCATGGGTGTCCTGGGGAACGGTGGGACCAGACTGGAAGTACATGATGTTTTGGCTGTCGATCGCCATGCGCATCCACGACAGTGGTTGCCAGGCGACGCCGCCGACGAGGCGGTCGAAGTCGAGCGGATTCGAGGGGTAGCTCAGGTTCGGGTACCACCGCTGCCACATGCCGAAGGCACTGACCGGCCACGTCCCGAAATTGACGTGCCCGAACACGTTGTACCCTTCGCCGGTGGCGGTCGGATTGAGAATTTGATTGTAGAGCGTGTACAGCGGGTTCGTCACGTTCCCCAGCATCTGCCTCGGCGCCGCGCCGGTGAAGAAGTTGTTGAAGTTGTTCTGGTTGTACGTACGGTCGTATTCAAACGCGATGGCACCATAGGGTCCGTTGTAGTGTACCAGGGCGGCGAGTCGGCGGATCGTGGCGTCTGGCGTATCGGGCGCTACGTTCGAGTACCCGTAACTCATGAAGAAGCTGCCGCCGAGATTCTGCCACTCCGGATACATCGCCAACGGATAGACGCTCACGCGCCCCTGCGGCGATCGGTTCTCGTTGAACTCGGCGGAGTGAAACGAGGAGCCCATTGTAGTACCCGAACCAGTAGTCCATGTAGCGCGTGCCGTCGTAGACGACCGGACCCGTGAGGGCGACGCCGAGGTCGGTCGAGGAGTAGGCGAGGAAGTTCAGCGGAACGAGGTTGACGAAGCGGTAGCCGTACAGATCCTCCTCCCACGGGATCAGCGGATTTTCGATCTGTCCCACCTTCACGTTGGTGTCGGTGAATCCGGGCACGGTGCTCAGGTCGCCGAGGTCCTTGAAGACGTTGTTGATCTGCAGATAGCCGTACTTGAGTCGGAAGGAGAGGCTCCCGTTGACGTTCGTGGCGACCTGCGAGCTGTTCGACGTATTGACCGCGGACGAGGCGGAGACGTCGCGGTAGATGTTGGGCGTGACGCGGATGGTAAATCGGTCACTCGGATACCAGAACAGATTGATGTAGGTCCGCGTGATGTCGAAGGAGTTGAATCCGTCGTTTCCTGGCCCGGGTGGCGTGATCTGCGTCAGGAGCTGGGGACCGTATCCGGTATTTACGTAGTACGCCCAATCCATGTAGATCAGTGTCGAGAGTCGGAAGTGCGTCATCCACGCCGGCAGCTCGCGCGACACCGCGTTCTTGACCAACAAGTCGAGACTCGATGGGGACGCGACGGGCTCCGCGCTGGTGACCGCGGCGGGGGTGTCCGCGGGCGGTGCGGCAAGGGCCGACGCCGAGGTCGGTGTCGCGGCGGCGGCGCCCTGCTGCTGTTCCTTGCGCAGCGCGTCGAGTTCCTGCCGCGAAATGATGCCTTTCTTGACCAGGAGATCACCAAGATCGTCGGCGCGCGCACTGGTCGGTGGGCTCAGGATTGTCGCGAGCAGCAGCAGCGATGCCATGCGCAGGAGTGGGATCGCCCCGCGCGGCGCTGGCCGCGGCCCGCCCGCGTCTCGTGCCAGGTGGGAACGGCGGTGAGGCGACGGGACGCCGACGGAGGCGGAGAACGGGGCGGCCGCCCGGGAGGGCGTCGGGCAAGCCGCCAGCGCTGTTGAGGTCATCTCACGGACAAACCTTTCCGGCGGACGGGGGCCTCCGCGTGCCGCGCGCCTTTTTGCGCGACACGCAACGGCCGTTCGTTACGGGGTCTGCGGGCCGGAGCCGGTATCTGCGCCGGTCACCCGGCCGGGCGTTCGGTCGCGCTCGACCAATCGCTCGCGGCGTCTCGATCGAGTGCCGCCTTGGCGATCGAGAAGCTGGCCAGGGCCTTTACGCGCAGGGCCTCGTCCTCGGTGAACCGCTGCTCGGCATCGGTCAGTTCGATGATCGATCCGAGACCTGCCTGATAGCGTTGATTCGCCAGCTGGAGCTCGACGCGCGAGGCGTCGAGTGTCTGCTCTGCCTGATGCACGCGCTCGACCGACGCCTGCCAATCGAGAAACGAGCGCTTGACCTGCAGGATGACGCGCTGGCGCAGGTCCTGAACGTCGTGCTCGATCGGCCTGTTGCCGAAGCCTGGCGTCGGCGACCTGGTGATCGGTGAGAAACCCGTCGAACAGTGGCCAGGTGATGACGATGCCGGCGTAGTAGTTGTTGCCCGGCGTGGCCGTCTGACCGCGTAGGTCGTAGCCCGCCGCCGCGCCGACGCGCGGCAGGTAGTCGCTGCGATACTGCTGGATCTGCGCGCCGACCGCGCGCGCCTCGTCGAGCAACATCTTCAGATCCGGCCGTTGATCGAGGGCGTGCTGCACGAACGGATCGACGACGGCGGGAACGGCGGCGTAGCTGAGAGCGGTCGACTGGCTGTACGCGGGGGCGGATTCGCCAAGGCCCATCGCGTTGTCGAGGGTGACCTTGGCTGTTGCCGCGGAATTCTGTGCGTCGACGAGCTGCAGCTTCACCCGGGCCAGCGCGGCATTGCCGGTGTAGACGTCGATTTCTGGCTTCAAGCCCGCCGCGGCCTTCACCGTTGCTTCGTGTACCTGCTCCTCGCGTTGACCGATCGCCTGCTGGAACACGCGGACGATCTCCCGTGCCGCGACCAGCGCGTAGTAGGCCTGGGAGACCTGAAAGACGAGGTCGAACTGCAGCAGTTGCAGGCGTGCGGCGTCGGCGTCCGCTTCGGCTTGACGCTGATCGATGCGCCCGCGGGTGCGGCCGAAGTCGAAGAGGTACTGATAGGCGGAAATGCCGGCGAGATAGTTGTTGAAGGTGTCGGTGAGCTGATTGATATGGCGCCCCGTGCTCGGCTCCCGTGGAAAGCCGCCTGGGTTGATGTACGTCGTATCTCCGATGCCGTTGTCGGTCGCCCGTAGGTATTGAGCGGCGCCGAACACCTGCGGCAGCAGCGCTGAGCGCGCCTCGCCGACGCGCTCGACGGCGGCGTCGGCCGACGCCTGTGCGGCCTGCCGAGCCGGATGATATTCGAGCGCGATCTGGATCGCGCGCTCGACGGTCAGGGCTTCACCCGGGGTGATCGGATCGTCCGAAATGGCACACGCGCGCGTCCGGGACAGAGTTGCGACGGCCGCGATCAGCGGCATGAGACGGATGAGCGGGCGCCACATCGTCGGATGACCCTATGTGCCTCTCAGGTTGCCGGGGCCGTCGAAGCGCTCGGATCGGCCAGGACGGCACGTGCCTCGACGCCCTCGGCCAGCGTCGGGCTCATATTGGCGACGACGCTGTCGTCGGCGGACAATCCGGACGCGATCTCGAGCCACTCGCCCGTGGCGATGCCGGTGGAGACGGGAACCTTGACCAATACGCCGCCCCGGACGACGAAGACGAAATGCGCGTCTCCGGCACTGCCGACGGCTGTTGCGGGAATGCGCAGAGCATCGGGATGGCGCGCGAGCTCGAGCGTCACGTCGGCGTACATGCCCGGGTACAGCTCGTGGCGGGTGTTGTCGAGATCGATCTCCGTCAACATCGTGCGCGTCGTGAGGTCGAGGGAATTGGCGAACCGGGTGACCTTCCCGGCGAAGGTGCGACCGGGAAACTCGCGCAGCTTCAGTGTCGCCGGTTGGCCTTGCCGCACGAGCGAGGTCTCCTCCTCGGGGACGTAGACGTAGACCCGCAGTCGATCGATCTCGGCCATGCTGAGGACCGGCACGGGACCCGACCGCTGGCGTTGTTCGCCTGGCGTGCCACTTCCGCTGGCATGACCGTCGGCTTCGATCAACGCGCCCGGATCGACGTAGCGCGCGGTGATCACGCCGGCGAACGGTGCGACGATTCTGGTGTAGCCGAAGCGAGCTTCGAGCTCTTCCACCTCCGCCCGCGCCTGTTGATACTGCCCGAATGCGACGTCGACGTCCTCGCGGGCGAGCAAACGGTGGTCGGTCGTCCACACGTGTTGCAGGCGCTGGTAGGTCAGGCGACGGACCTCGAGGTTCGCGCGCGATCGCTGCAGGCGCTGGGCGAGCTCGGGAACTTCGATTTCCGCCAGGACCTGCCCCTGCGTGACCCAGTCCCCCTTGTCGACGTCGATGCGCACCAGGTAGCCCGTCACCTTGGCGTAGAGGTCCGCCTGCGAGCGGCCGATGAGATCGCCGGGAAGCGAGAGGGTACGGACGACGTCGGCGCGCTGAGGGTGAACGGCCGCGATGTCGAGCGGCGGCGGCGTGACGGTCGAATCCGCGGGCTGCGCGCCGCATCCCGTCAATGCGAGGCCGACGGCGACGAGCCACGCGCTCGCGATGTGGTTGATCATGTCTCCACCTTCTGGCGGCGCGCGTAGAACAGCTCGTAGACAGCCGGTACGAGCACCAGCGTCAGCACGGTCGAGACGGCGAGGCCGCCCACGGCGGCGCGGGCGAGCGGCGCGGAAGCCTCCGAGCCGGCGCCGAGCTTCATCGCGATCGGCAGTAGACCGACGACGGTGGCCAGCGCGGTCATCACGATCGGGCGCATGCGCACGCGCGACGCCTCGACGATCGCCTGGCGAAGCGGTCGTCCGTCGCGGCGGCGCCGATTGGCGAAGTCGACGAGGAGGATGGCATTCGACACCACGATACCGACCATCATGATGGTCCCCATGGAGGACTCGATGTTCAGGGTCGTGTCGGTGGCGAGGAGGATGGCGACCACTCCGATCAACCCCATCGGGACGGCGAACATGATGATGAGCGGGTCGAGGAACGAACGAAACTGCGCCACCATCACGAGGTAGAGGAGCACCAGCGCCATCGCCAGGCCCAAACCGAAGCTCGCGAAGGAGGCCTGCATCGCCGATACCGATCCCCGGTAGCTGATGTGGACGCCCGGCGGCAGCGCGACGCCGGCGAGCGCGTGTTGGATGGCGGCCTGCGCGCCGCCGAGGTCGTCACCGCGTGGCGCCACGAGCACGTCGACCACCCGCTGGATGTTGTAGTGCGCCGCCTCGGCGGGCTGGGTCTGGTGCGAGACCTCGGCAACGTTGCGCAGGAGGACCGCGTCGGCGTGGTCCTCGCTGTGTCCATCGCCGTGCACCGGAATGTTGAGCAGCGTATCGAGCGAGCTGATGTCCTTTTCCGGGTACTGTACGGTGAGGAAGTAGTCGTTCCCGCTCTTCGGGTCGATCCAGATCGAGGGAGCGATCATCTGGTTCGAGGTCAGTGCGGTAATCAGGTTCGTCACCACGTCCCGCTGGCTGAGGCCGAGCCGGGCGGCGCGCACGCGGTCCACCGCGACGTCCAAGGTCGGATATGCCGACTCCTGCGGCACGAACGCGTCGGCCACCTCGGGCAACGGGCGCACCGCGCCGGCCACCTGCTGCGCGGCGGTGTGCAGCGCCGTGTAGTCCGGCCCGCTGAGCTGGAGGTCGATCGGGGCCGCCAGCCCGAAGTTCAGCACCGCGTCGATGATACTGCCCGGACTGAAAGAACGCGCGGACATCCGGCACGCGCGTCTGCAACGCCTCCCGCAGCGCGGCCATGTAGCTCGCGGTCGAGCCGTGGTGGTCGGCGGCCAGGCTGACCATCACGAATCCCGAATCACTCGCAGCATTGGGCGAGTAGATCGCCGAGAACCCGGGCGCGAGCCCGAGGTTCGAGACGACCATGCCGAGGTCGCGCGACGGGATCACGGTGCGCACCACCTGCTCGACCTGCTGGGTGAGGGCCTCGGTCACCTCGATGCGCGACCCCGGCGGCGTACGCAGGTTGATGATGAACTGGCCGGCATCCGTGCGCGGAAAGAGCTCCGTCCCCAGGCCGCCCGCGGCGATCATCGCGCCCACGAACAGGGCGCCCACCGCCGTGATCACCGCCGCTTTGTGCTCGAGCATACGCTCCAGGAGCCGTTCGTAGCGGTCGGCGAAGCGTTCGTAGGTCCGCCCGAAGCGCGCGAGCAACCCGCGGCCGCTTCCCTCCGCCTCGGCGCACGCACTGTCGGTGGTCAGGAAGCGTGCGCAGTAGATCGGGATCACCGTCATCGCCACGACGTAGGACGCCAGCATGGACAGCACCACGGCCAGCGACAGTGCGCCGAAGAGGTATTTCGTCACTCCGAACAGGAACATGACCGGGAAGAACACGATCACCGTGGTCACGGTCGAGGCCAACACGGGGAGCGCGACCTCGTCCGCGCCGTCACGGGCGGCCGCAGTCGGGCTCTGGCCCTGCGCGAGGTGGCGGCTGATGTTCTCCAGCACCACGACCGAGTTGTCGACCAGGCGGCCGATCGCGAGCGCAAATCCGCCCAGCGTCATCACGTTCGTCGTCGACCCGTTCAGGAACAGCCCGAAGGCCGCCGCCAGCACCGAGAGCGGGATCGATAGGAAGATCGCCAGCGTCGACGCGTAGCTGCCGAGGAAGAGCAGGATGACCAGCGATGCGAGCACGGCGGCCGATGCGGCCTCGTGTTGCAGACTCTCGATGGCCTCGCGGATGTAGCCCGATTGGTCGAAGATCGACTGCAGGTGCATGCCGGCCGGGAGCCCGAAGACCTTCGGCAGGAGATCGCGCACGCCGTCCACCACCGCGATCGTGTTCGCGTTCCCTTGCTTCAGGACCGGCACGTAGACGGAGCGCTGACCGTCGATGCGCACCACGTTCTGCTGGATCTGTGCCGCGTCCTCGGCGTGGGCGACATCGCCGACCAGCACCGGCGCCTGGCCGGCTCCGACCCGGACCGGCACGTGATCGATGTCCGTGGGGTCCTCGATCATGCTGTTCGAACGCACGAAGTAGTCGATGTTGCCGATCTTCGCGTCGCCGGCGGGGATGATCAGGTTGGCATCGTTGAGTGAGTGGACGACGTCCATCGGGGTCAGGCCGCGCGCCTCGAGCGCCTTTCGGTCGGCGTACACCATGATCTGGCGGTACTTGCCGCCGAACGGCGGTGGCACCGAGGCGCCGGCGACCGTCGCCAGCTGATTGCGTACGTTGTACTGCGCCTGGTCGCGCAGCTGCGCCTCGGAGAACCCTTCGCCAGCGACGGTCACCAGCGTCACCGGCAGCGACGAGGCATCCGATTTCAGCACCAGCGGCGGCAGCGTTCCGGGCGGGAGATGGCGCAGGTCGGCCATCGCCAGGTTGGCGATCGAGGCGGCCGCCGCGTCCACGTTGGCATCGGGATTGAAGAACACGCGGATGATGCTGACGCCGGGCAGCGAGCGCGATTCGATGTGCTCGATGTCACTGGCGAGCGTGAAAAAGCGCTCGAAACGCGTCGTGATGTCGCGCTCGATCTCCAGCGGCGGCATCCCCGGATAGAACGTCGCCACCACGACCGCCGGCATCTTGAGGTTGGGAAACACGTCCACGGGCATGCGCGCGAACGCGGTGACGCCGAGTAGCACCACGACCAGGGCGCCGACGATGACGGTATGAGGGTTCCGCAGCGCGAAGCCGGGCATCAGAGGACCTGCTCGCAGGGCAGCACGAAGACGTGGAGCGGAACGCCGGCGCCGCGTCGCCGCACCGCGCAGCGATCGCGGAAGCCTCGGAGCGCCGCTATCACGCGTTCGGCCTCGGGCTCGGCGAGTGCGGCGAGGACCATCGAATTGAATCCCGGCCGCGAGAGGGTGTGGAGCGCCGGGCCCGTCTCGCCCACCCCGAGCACCTCGGCAATGTCGGTGAACGTCCGCACCTCACACGCGCGCAAGACGGCCAGGATCTCCGTTTCCAGCGACTGGCGGAAGATTGCGACGACCATCTGCATGAAATGACCTGAGCGGTGCTCCGCGGCCGCAGGAGCCGGCCGACGCAGCCCGTCAAAGCATGATCGGGGCCGCGCGCCGTGCGCTGGGCGTCGAGGCGTTCGCGGCGAAGCGGGTGGCCGCCCAGCGGCTCGAACCGGTCCAGATTTCACCAGTCACGTTCAGAATGAGACACGAGGCCCGTCGCCGCGCTCGGGGAGGTAACGCCGGACGCTCGATGCCGCCTGTGCACGGCTCATGCATGGGTGGGCGTCGTGACCGGCGGCATGGCGATGATGTCGAATCTAGACACGGTGCATCGGGGCGGCGCGGGGCGCGACGCTTGCGGGCCCGCGGTGTCGAACGTATCGTGGTGGCGTGCAGTGAAAACGCGCCTGGCCCATCGCCTCCTGCTCGCTTGCGCCGTCGTGGTGGCCGCTGCGTTGGTCTCCGCATGGTGGAGCGTGCACTCGCTCGCCCGAGCCGAGCTCGCCGCCGAGCACCTGGCTGACCGGAGCGAGCAGGGGCTCGACCTGACCGCCAAGCTGGAGACGGTGGTCAGGCAGAAGAGCTTTCTCGCCGACTATCTCTTGTCCGGCGACGAACGCCTGCTCGCCGCATTGCAGCCGCATCGGCAGCAATTCAGCGCGTGGATCGACGCGATGGAGGGCTTCGTGCGTACGGACGACGAGCGCCGCTTGCTGGACGAAATGCGGCGGCGCTTCTCATCCTACACCGCGGCGTCGGACGACGTCGTCAGCCTGCAGCGCAGCGGCCGTGCCGCCGACGCCCGGCAACGCTTCGCGACCATGGCCGGCGACGTGGAGGAGCTGCTGAACGACGGGCAACAGCTGTTCGCCCTCGCCGCCGCCGACATGCGCGACCGCCGGGCCGCCGCGCGGCAGGAAACCGAACGTGCGCGCCGCCTGATACTCTGGCTCACGGGCATCGGCGCCCTCTGCTCCCTGGCAATGGCGGCCGCGCTGGCGCGTTCGGCCGCCCGCCCACTGCTGCGACTGGTCGTGCGGCTCGGCGCGACGGAGGTCGGCGAGCGGGTGGCCATCGAGGGCGATGAGTTGCGGACCATCGAATCCCACGTCAATGCCCTGCTCAGGCACGTGCGCGAGCAGGAGCGCGCCCTCCAGCAGGCGGAGAAGTTGTCGGAGCTGGGCGAGATCGCTTCCGAGCTCGCCCATGAGACGCTGAACCCCGTGACCGGTGTGACCAGCATGCTGCAGGCGCTGCGGCGGACGGCGCTGACGCCGGAGCAGCTGAACCGGGAACTGGTCGACATGGAGCGCATGTTGGGACGGGTGGCGACAACGGTCCGTCGTCTGATGTCCTATGCCCGACCGCTGGAGGCGCACATGCACCGCGTGTCCGTGGACGTGGTGGTGCAGCGCGCCGCGGCGAGTGCCCGCCTGGCGCCCGGAGCGCGTGAGCGCCTCGTCGAACCCGAGTGTATTCCCGTGGCTCTCGAATGGACGATGGATCCCGACCTGATCGAACAGGTGCTGGTCAACCTGCTCGTCAACGGATGCGAAGCCTCGCCGCCCGGCGCGCGCGTCGAGATCGCGGTGGAACAGACGAACGGAACGCTCACCCTGGCCGTCCGCGATCACGGCACCGGCGTCGCCCCCAGGCACCGCGATCGGCTCTTTCATCCGTTCTTCACCACCAAGCCGGAGGGCAACGGTCTCGGCCTGGCGATCAGTCGAAACATCGTCCACGAGCACGGCGGACAGATCGACGTCCACACGCCTGACGACGGCGGCAGCGTGTTTCGCATCACCCTCCCGTGGTCGGAGCTCGGATGAACCGATCGGTTCTCGTCGTCGACGATGAGGAGCTCATCCGGCGCTCTCTGCGCATGGCGCTCGAGGCCGCTGGATACACGGTGCGACTGGCCGCCAACGGCGCGGAAGCGCTGGCGCAGTTTGCCGCCGATCCACCGGATTGTGCGATCATCGACTTGCGGCTCGGCGATATCGACGGGCTCGAGGTCCTGCGGTCCGCGCGGCAGACGGTCGTCGGCCTCAAGGCCATCGTCATCACGGCGCACGGCGACGTCGACAGCGCGGTGCAGGCGCTTCGCCTCGGCGCCTACGACTTCATCCGCAAACCGTTCGATCTCGAGGAGATCATCGCTGCGGTGAAGAACGCACTGCACACCGAGGAATTGGAACGCCAGGTCGCCTACTTCAGTGGTCGGACATCCGATCTGATCTTCACCAGCGTCGCCATGCGCGGCGTGATGGAGTTGGTCGCCAAGATCGCCGCGCAACCGGTGCCGGTGGTCCTGATTCTCGGCGAGACGGGAACGGGCAAGGAACTGGTGGCGCGGGCGCTGCATCGCGCGTCCTCGCGCGCGAGCGGCCCGCTGATCGACCTCAACTGCTCGGCGATCCCCGAGTCGCTCGTCGAAAGCGAGCTCTTCGGCCACGAGCGCGGCGCGTTTTCCGATGCGCGCGAACAGAAGCGCGGCCTGGTCGAGCTGGCCGATCAGGGCACGCTCTTCCTCGACGAAATCGGCGACCTGCCGGCACCCGCACAGGCGAAACTGCTGAAGTTCGTCGAGCGCCAGGAGTTCCGGCGCGTGGGCGGCACGGCCCTGCAACGCGTCGACTGCCGCATCGTCGCGGCGACCCATCAACGCCTCGAGAGCTACCCGCAGTTCCGACGCGACCTCTACTATCGCCTCGCGGGTGTGACCATCCACCTGCCGCCGCTGCGCGAACGCGGAGACGACGTCCTCGTGCTCGCCCGACATTTCCTCACCTATTACGCGCGTCAGTACCGCAAGCAGCTGAAGGACTTCACCCCTGAAGCTGCCGGATTGCTCCGTCGGTATCACTGGCCGGGGAACGTGCGTGAGCTCAAGTCCGTGATCGCGGAAGCGGCCCTACTCGTGGATACGGATCCGATCGGCGTCGAGAACCTTCACGCGTTGCAGCGTGGAGTCCTCGAATCGCTGGCCAGTCGACCGGAGACCGTCGACGATATCCTCGCCATCGAGGAGCTCGAGCACCGCTACGTCGTTCGCGTGCTCGAATTGTGCGGCGGCAACAAGCTGCTCGCCGCCCAGAAACTCGGCATATCGCGCCAGACGCTGGCCCGTTGGCTGGCGGACGGCAGCGAAGTGTAACCCTCCGAGAACGCCGACCGGGCCCGCTCCACGCGTCCACGGTCGGGGAAGGAATCCGGAAATGCGCCAGGATTCGTGTGTAGACCTACGCCGTCCGCTCGCCGGCATCGCGATAGCCGCACTCGCGATTCTCGGCGGCTGTACGCCCCAGAACATCTCGTGGGTCGCGTCGACAAATACGATCCAGCCCGAGGTGCCAATGCCCCAACCACCTCCCGCGCCACATGGCTACCTGTCGATCGCGCGGAAGAACCTGGGCGACTTCAGCGACAGCGACGAGCCGGTGCTGTACCCGCCGATGTATCTCTACGATCAAAAGGGTACGTTACTGAGAGAGCTCCCCGACGAGACCGACAGTCCCGTCGCGCTTCAGCCGGGAGACTACATCGTGATCGTCGGCGAGTCGGGCGATCCGATGGGTGAGTTCCATCAGTTGCAAGTCCGCGTCGTCGACGGAGAGACCACCCGGGTGAGCCAAGCAGATATCGACCGCGCTCCGGAATTCTGGGCGTTGGAGAGATGGGCATCGCACGAGTGACCAGTCTCCCGTAGGACCGGCGTCACGCACCCGGCGCGAGGGTACGACGCTCGACTACCGAACGCGCCAGCGGTATCGGCGTTGGCAACGCCGGCGGGCTTGGGCTAGTCGGGCAGCGTGGGCGAGGACGGCGAGCGCAGCGACGAGGCGCTGCTGAGCGCGGCGCGGCAGGGTGATCGGCCGGCGCTCGAGGCGCTGCTCGGGCGCTACCAGGCGCGCATCTATCGCTACGGCCTCCGCATGTGCGGCGATCCCGAGGACGCCAAGGACGTCCTGCAGGAGACGATGCTGGCGATGGCGCGGCGGGTCGGCGCGTTGCAGGCTGCCGGCGCCCTGCCGACGTGGCTCTACACCGTCGCGCGCCGCTTCTGCCTCAAGCGGCGGCGCGGCCATGGCGCGGCGACCACGCGCTCGCTCGACGACGCCAGCGCCGCCGGCTTCCAGGTCGCCGATCCCTCCCGCGGGCCCGAGGACCGAGCGGCGGCACGCCAACTCGAGTCGGTACTGGCGGCGGCGATCGCCGAGCTCAATCCGGCGCAACGCGCCGTCCTGATCCTGCGCGACGTCGAGGGCCTCAGCGCCCTCCAGGTGGCCGATGTCCTCGGCATCGGCGTCAAAGCGGTGAAGAGTCGCCTGCACCGCGGCCGGGTTGCGCTGCGCGATCGCCTCGCGCCGGCACTGGGCCTGCCACCGAGCGCGCCGGCTGCCGCCGGCTGTCCCGACGTGCTGACGCTGTGGTCGCGGCACCGCGAGGGCGACGTCACCGCCGAACTCTGCGCGCGCATGGAAGAACACCTCGCACACTGTCCTCGCTGCGCCGCCGCCTGCGAGTCGCTCAAGCGCACCCTCGCCGTCTGCCAGAGCACCGCGACTCCCGTCGTTCCCGCCGCTGTCCAGCAGGCGCTGCGTGAGGAGCTGAACCGTCTCGGCTGACCTCCGATTGGCGCGGCCCGGCTCGGAACCGGCCGAATTCGCTTCCTTCCCGGCCCAGCGAACCCTTTTCGCGGCGCCGGGCTCTTTCTCACAGACTGCGAAGGGAGAGTCAGATGTCCACGGAACGCAGAGTTCGCCTACTCGCCGGCAGCATGGTCGCGATCAGCCTGCTGCTCGGACATTTCGTCGCGCCGGCCTGGCTGCTGTTGGCGGTGTTCGTCGCCCTCAACCTGATCCAGTCGGCGTTCACCGGCTTCTGCCCGGCCGAGAAGTTCCTCGCCCCACGGAGGAGCGATGACGAGACGCAGACGCCCCGTCCTCCAGCTGAACGCCTGGGCCCGGCTGGCCGTCGCGGTGCTGCTCGCCGCGTTGCGCGGCGGCGCCGGCGGCGGCGCAGCCGCTGAGCATCGAGGACGCCGTGGGCGTGGCTCTGAGCGAGAACCCTGATGTGCGGGCCGCGGCCGAGCGCATCGGCGAGGCCGAGGCCCGCCTCGGCGAGGCGACGTCCGCCTTCTACCCGCGCGTCGACGGCCGCATCGGCTTCGCTCGCACCGACAATCCGGCGCAGGCGTTCGCGATGATCCTCAACCAGCGCAAGTTCAGCTTCGACCTCGACTTCAACAACCCCGGCCCGACGCAGAATGTCCGCCCGGAGATTCTCGGCGCCTTCCCGATCTTCCGCGGTGGCCAGGACTATCTCCGCCGCCAGGCGGCGGAGCTCGGGGTCGAGGCCGCCAAGCTCGAGCGGCTGGCGGTGCGCAACGCTCTCACCGAGGCGGTGATCGACGCCTTCTACGCGCTGGTCGCGGCGCCGCAACTGGCCGACTCCGCCAGCGCCTCGGTGCGCGCGGTGAGCACCGCCCTCGACCACGCCCGCACCGGCTTCGACACCGGCACGGTGCTCAAGTCCGATGTGCTGTCGCTGGAGACGCGTCTCGCCGAGGCGCGCGAGGGCCAGCTGCGCGCCACCAACGCGATCGAGCTGGCGCGCACCGGTCTGCGCACCCTGCTCGGCCAGCCCGCCGGCGAGCCGTTGGAGATCACGCCCCCGGTCGGCGATGCCGCGCTCGCCCTGCCGGACACCGCCGAAGCCGCGGTGACGCGCGCCACGGCCTCCCGCCCCGAGCTCGGTGCCGCGGCGAGCCAGGTGGCGATGCGCGAGCGCGAGGTGAAGGCCGAGCGCGCCGCCTACCTGCCGACGATCGACATCGTCGGCGGCTACGGCAACGACTCGAGCGACTTCCAGCTCTCGCACAACACCGACAGCTGGTTGGTGGGGGCGACCGCAGAGCTCAACATCTTCTCCGGCTTCCGCACCCGCGAGAAGGTGCGGGCCGCCGAGCACCAGCTGGGGGAAGCGCGCGAGGTCGAGCGCCGCACCCGCCTGGAAGTCGAGCGCGAGGCGCAGAACGCGTTCCTGTCGTACGGCGAGGCGCGCCAGCGCGCCACCGTGAGCCAGGCCGGCCTGACCGCCGCCGACGCGGCGCTGCGCCTGGTCGAGGAGCAGTACCGGGCCGGCACCGTGACCGTCACCCGCTACCTCGAGGCCGAGGCGGCGCGCAGCGCCGCTCAGTCGCGCGCCATCGTCGCGCGCTACGACGTGCGCCGCGCCGGGGCGGCGCTGCAGAAGGCGATCGGCGCCTGGGCCGACGACGAGGGCCTCACCCCATGACCGCACCGCATGCCTCCGTTCCCACCCGTCGCCTGCCCGGCAAGGCGATCGCCGCCGCCGCCGCGGTGCTCGGCCTGGTCGCGCTCCTGCTCTACCTCCAGGGCGTCATCGGCGGCCACAAGGTCGCTCCCGGCCAGGTGCCCCCGGTGCCGCAATCCGAGGCGGCGGCGACGACGGTGGTGGTCGAGGAGCGCGAGATCGACGACGTCGTCGATTGGCCGGGAACGGTGACGGCGCGGCTCAGCGCCGAGGTGGCGCCGACGGTGATGGCGCGCGTGCTCGAGGTGCGCGTGCAGGCCGGCAGCGCGGTGCGGCGCGGCGACGTGATCGCCACGCTCGACGCCCGCGACCTCACCGCCCGCCGCCAGCAGGCCGAGGGCGCCGTGGCGGCGGCCGCCGCGCAGGCGCGCCAGGCCGACGCCGATCTCGGCCGCGCCCGGCAGCTGTTCGCCAAGCAGGCCCTCACCCGCCAGGACCTCGACGCCGCCGAGGCGCGCGCCGCCACGGCGCGGGCGCAGGCGGCGCAGGCGCGCGACGCGCTGGCCGAGGCGCGCGTGCTGCTCGGCGAGACCGACGTGCGGGCGCCGTTCGACGGCATCGTCGCCGCGCGCCTGGTCGATCCCGGCGACACCGCCGGTCCGGGCGCACCGGTGGCGCTGCTGCAGGATCCCTCGACCCTGCGCCTGGAGGCCGACGTGTCCGAACGCTGCGCCGCGCCGCTCGCCATCGGCGCCGAGCTGCCGGTGCGCGTCGGCATGCCGCCCGTCGAGCTGACCGCGCGCATCGAGGAGCTGGCCCCGGTCGCCGATCCGAGCAGCCGCACGCGCCACGTCAAGGCGGTGCTGCCGCCCGACCCGGCACTACGTCCCGGTGCCTTCGCCAGCCTGCGCCTGGCCTGCGGCACCCACTCGGCCGTGGTCGTGCCGGCGTCAGCCGTCAGCCGCGCCGGCCAACTCGAAAGCGTGCGCGTGCTGGTCGCGGGCGCGCCGCTGGTGCGCAGCGTGCGCACGGGCAAGCCCATCGGCGACCAGGTCGAGGTGCTCTCCGGCCTGCGCGCCGGCGACACGGTGTTGGTGGAGCGATGAGCGAGACGCCGCCCGAGGGCGCCGCGACCGCCCGAGCGCGGCTGGACGGCGCGCATCGTCGAGATCTTCATCACCTCGAAGCTGTCGATCCTCTTCCTGATCGCCTCGCTCGCCGCCGGGGCGGTGGCGCTGCTGGCGACGCCGCGCGAGGAGGAGCCGCAGATCGTCGTGCCGTTCGCCGACGTCATCGTCCAGATGCCCGGGGCGTCGGCCGAGCCGAGGTCGAGAACCTGGTCGCGACGCCGCTCGAGGCCAAGCTGTGGGAGATCGACGGCGTCGAGTACGTCTACTCGCATGTCGCGCCCCGGCCAGGCGGTGGTGACGGTGCGCTTCTTCGTCGGCGAGGACCGCGAGCGCAGCCTGGTCAAGGTCTGGAACAAGGTGATGTCGAACCAGGACGCCATCCCGCAGGGCGTCACCGGCTGGATGGTGAAGCCGGTCGAGATCGACGACGTGCCGATCGTCCTCTTCACCCTGTCGTCGTCCAACCCGCACCTACGACGGCGCGGCGCTGCGACGGGTCGCCGACGAGGTGCTCGACAAGCTCGGCCGCGTCGCCAACACCGGCCGGCGCTGGGTGGTGGGCGGCGAGCCGCGCCAGGTGACGGTGTACGCCGATCCCGGCCGACTGGCGGCGCGCGGCGTGTCGCCTGCTCGAGGTGGTGCGGGCGCTCGAGCGCCGCCAATCTCAACGTCCAGGCCGGACGCTTCGAGCGCGGCGAGCGCGACATCGCGCTCGAGGCCGGGCCGTTCTTCCGCTCGGCCGACGAGGTTGGCGGGGCGCTGGTCGCCAGCCCCGACGGGCGGCCGGTGTACGTGCGCGACGTCGCCCGCGTCGTCGACGGTCCCGCCGAGGCGGAGAGCTACACCCGCATCGGCTTCGGCCCGGCGGCGGCGTCGGCCCGCCGCGTCGGCGACGGGGCCTCGCCGGCGGCCGGCGAGGAGCGGCCCGGCGGTGACCGTCGCCGTCGCCAAGCGCAAGGGCACCAACGCGGTGCGCGTCGCCGAGGAGGTGATCGAAACCGTCGGCGGCCTGCGCGGCGCGATCATTCCCGACGAAGTCGACGTGCACGTCACGCGCGACTACGGCGAGACCGCCAACCACAAGGTCAACGAGCTGGTGAAGCACCTGCTCATCGCCATCGCCACGATCGTCGTGCTGCTCGCCATCGCCCTCGGCCCGCGCGAGGCGCTCATCGTCGCCATCGCGGTGCCGATGACGCTGGCGATCACGCTGCTGTTCGACCTGCTGTTCGGCTACACCATCAACCGGGTCACGCTGTTCGCGCTGATTCTGTCCCTCGGCCTGCTGGTCGACGACCCGATCGTCGACGTCGAGAACATCTTCCGCCACTTCCGCCTGCGCCGCGAGCCGCCGCTCGAGGCGACCCTGACCGCGGTCGACGAGGTGCGGCCGCCGACCATCCTCGCCACCTTCACCGTCATCGTCTCCTTCCTGCCGATGTTCTTCATCACCGGCATGATGGGCCCGTACATGGCGCCGATGGCGTTCAACGTGCCGGTGGCGATGCTGATGTCGCTGATCGTCGCTTTCACCGTGACGCCGTGGGCCGCCTACCACCTGCTCAAGGGCGAGTACGACAAGGGCGGCGAGGAGCCGTTCGACCTCCACCGCTCGACCGTCTACCGCTGGTACCGCGCGGCGCTGCTGCCGCTGCTGCGACAGCGCCGGCGGCGCGGCGCTGTTCCTCGGTCGTCGTCGGCTCGCCTTCGTCGGCTCGGCGCTGCTCGCGGTCACCCGCGCCGTGCCGCTGAAGATGCTGCCGTTCGACAACAAGAACGAGCTGGCGCTGGTCATCGACATGCCGGCGCGGCACGACGCTGGAAGCGACCGACGCCGTCGCGCGCGACCTCGGCCGCTACCTCGCCGACGGTGGCCGAGGTGACCGACTACGAGAGCTTCGTCGGCGTCGCCTCGCCGATGGATTTCAACGGCATGGTGCGCCACTACTACCTGCGCCGCGGCGGCAACGTCGGCGACGTGCGCATCAACCTCCTGCCGAAGGAGGCGCGGATGCAGCAGTCGCACGAGATCGCGCTGCGCATCCGCCCCGACGTCGAGCGCATCGGCGCCGCGCACGGCGCCAACGTCAAGATCGTCGAGGCGCCGCCGGGACCGCCGGTGATCTCCACCGTCGTCGCGGAGGTCTACGGGCCCCTCGACGCGCCGTACGGCGAGCTGATCGGGGTGTCGAAGACCGTGCGCGGGGCGCTGGCCGAGGTGCCGGGCGTCGTCGACGTCGACGACTTCTCGCAGGCGCCGCACCAGGTGGTGCGCTATGCCCTCGATCGCGAGAAGGCCGGGCTCACGGGCGTCAGCGTCGCCGAGGCGGCGCAGACGCTGGCGGTGGCCGTCGGCGGTGGGCCCGCCGGCCGCCTGCACGCGCCGCACGAGCGCCTGCCGATCGGCATCGACGTGCGCCTGCCGCGCGCGACGCGCAGCAGCGCCGCCGACCTGATGGCGCGTGCGCGTCAAGTCCGGTGCCGGCGCGCTGGTGCCGCTCGGCGAGATCGGCAGCGCCGTCGCCGCGGAGGCGGAGCAGGCGATCTACCACAAGAACCTGCGGCCGCGTGGCCTTCGTCACCGCCGAGATGGCGGGGCGCAGCCCGGTGGAAGCGGTGCTGGCGATGTTCGACTGGGAGGACGCCGCACCCGCTGCCGCCGGGCTACGTGATGGATCTCGCCGGCGAAGGCGAGTGGAAGATCACCGTCGACGTCTTTCGCGACCTCGGCCTCGCCTTCGCCGCGGCGCTGGCGATGATCTACGTACTCCTCGTCGCCCAGACCGGCTCGCTCGGCGTGCCGCTGGTGATCATGATCGCCATCCCCCTGACCCTGATCGGCATCATGCCGGGCTTCTGGCTGCTCAACCTGCTGTTCACCTCGCCGATCGGCGCCTATGCCACCCCGGTGTTCTTCACCGCCACCGGCATGATCGGCATGATCGCCCTCGCCGGCATCGTCGTGCGCAACTCGATCATCCTGATCGACTTCATCGAGCACATCCGCGCCCGCGACCCGGCGCTGCCGCTCGACGAGGCGATCGTCGAGGCCGGCGCCACCCGCCTGCGGCCGATCGTGCTCACCGCCGCGGCGGCGATGTTCGGCTCGATCGTCATCACCCTCGATCCCGATCTTCTCCGGACTGGCCTGGAGCTTCATCTTCGGCATCTTCGCCTCGACGGCATTCACGTTACTGGTCGTGCCCGTGGTCTATTACCTGATCTACCGCGCGCGCGCGGCGTGACGAGGCCATGCCGAGGATCCGACGCCCCCACGGTGACCGGTCAGACGCCGCGAATCAGGCGCTCGCCCGCCCTCGGTGAGCCACGCGAAGACGAGACCCGCCTCCGAATCATCTTTGGGTAGTCTTGTCCGGTCGTCAGTGGGAGGGGAACCAGAGTAAACCGCCCTCTCACCGGAACGCTGTTCGTCGTCTGCCTCCTGTTCGCTCCAGGTACGGAGGGCGCCGCTGTGCTGCCGCGCTCCTGCGTGCGCGTTCGTCGGCGCTGAAGGGGTCTCGCGCGTGACGAGTAGCTCCGGCCGGCGAGGTTGGGGTATCGTACCGGTTGAGCGAATTCTCGCCGCGACGTCCAGGCCCGGTCGGAGAGGCCGACACGCGCGGTCGGTCGCGGGGGGTCGGGCACTGAGGTGCAGTGAATGAAGCGCGGGACGGTGCGATCGGCGAGGCGGACCGGGCGAACTCGTTCCGCGCCAGCCAAACGCCGCGCGGCGGGCCCGGGAGCGAGGACTCCGAGCGTGATTCCGATCGTCGGCATCGGGGCTTCCGCGGGTGGGCTCGACGCCTTCAAGGGGTTCTTCAGCGCCGTCCCCGCCGAGAGCGGGATGGCGTTCGTGCTGATCCAGCACCTCGATCCGACGCGCGAGAGTCTCACCGCCGAGTTGGTGGGCGCGTACACACGCATGCGCGTGGCGCAGGCGGAGGACGGGATGCGGGTCGAGGCGAACCGCGTCTACGTCATCCCTCCCAATGCCTACCTGAGCATCCGCCAACGGACCCTGCGGCTCAGCGCGCCGACCGCGCCGCGCAGCCTGCGGATGGCCGTCGATTTCTTCCTGTCCTCGTTGGCCGCCGACCAACAGGAATCCGCGATCGGCATCATCCTGTCCGGTACCGGCTCGGACGGGACGCTCGGGCTGAAGGAAATCAAGGCGGCCGGCGGCATGACGATGGTCCAGGACCCGCAATCCGCCCAGCACGACGGCATGCCGCGTAGCGCCATCGCCAGCGGTGGTGCCGACTACGTCTTGCCGCCCGAACAGATGGCCGACGTCCTGCTCGCGTACGTGCGGCACGCGGACGGGGCATCCCCGCCTGTCGCCGCACTGCCGGTGGCGACGGCCGACCCACTGATGACCGCGCTGGAGGTGATGCGCGAGCGGGCCAAGTTCGACTTCAGCGACTACAAGAAGGGCACGCTGTTGCGTCGCATCCACCGCCGCATGAGTCTGCGGCACCTGAGTGATCTGCCCGCCTATGTGGATGTCCTGCGCAGCGATCCAGCAGAGGTGGGCGCGCTGTTCAGGGACCTGTTGATCAACGTGACCGGCTTCTTCCGCGAGCCGGCGGCGTGGCAGGTGCTCCACGAGCAAGTGGTTCGACCGTTGGTCGCTGCCAAGGCCCTCGGCGCCTCCGTGCGTGCGTGGATCCCAGCCTGCGCCAGCGGTGAGGAAGCATACTCGCTGGCGATGGTGCTGATCGAGGAGATCGAGGCGGCCGGAAAGGCCTGCCGCCTGCAGGTCTTCGCCTCGGACGTCGATGTCGAGGCGCTGGCGATCGCTCGCGCCGGCATCTACCCCGAGGGGATCGCCGCGCATGTATCGGCCAAACGGCTGTCGCGATTCTTCGTCAGGGGCGAGCACAGCTACCAGGTCAGCAAGGAGCTGCGCGAGGCGGTCGTCTTCGCCCAACAGAGCCTGGTCAGCGACCCGCCCTTCTCGCGGCTCGACCTGATCAGCTGTCGCAACCTCTTCATCTACCTCGAGCCGGCCGTTCAGGAGCGGATCCTGCCCGTGCTGCACTTTGCGCTGGCCGAGGGCGGTCACCTGTTTCTCGGCCGTGCCGAGGGGATCGGACCGCAAGAGGATCTGTTCGAGCCGGTGTCGAGCAAGTGGCGGATCTATCGGCGCGTCGGACCGACACGCCCCGACCGACTCCGATTCCCCCTCGCTGCCGCACCGGTCCCGACCGTCGCCCGCGGCCGCACCGCGAATCTGCTGACTCCCCCCCGGCTCGCCGCCATGGCGCAGCACCTGCTGCTCCAACGCTATGCGCCGGCGTGCGTGATCATCGATCGCACCGGAGAGATTCGCTATTTCCACGGGCAAACGGACGACTACCTGGTGCAGCCGAGTGGTCTGCCGACGCGCGACCTCATCGCGCTGGCGCGCCGCGGGCTACGCGCCCGGCTGCGCGACGCCATTCAGGACGCCGTCCGCAACAACCGGCGGATCGTCGCGTCGGACGTTCCGGTGCGCCGTGGCCGGACCGTGCGACACGTGACGACGACGGTGGAGCCCCTCAATGCCGCCAACACAGAGGTCGAGGGGCTGTGGCTGGTGTCCTTCGAGGACGCACCGGAGGTCTCGGCGGCCGTCGTCGCGCCCACCGCCGAGGAGGCAGGCGCCGGCGATGCCGCCCTCGTGCGGCAGCTGGAGTACGAGCTGACGACCACCAGGGAGGACTTGCAGCACACCGTCGAGGACGTCAGGGCCGCGAATGAAGAGCTGATGTCGGTCAACGAGGAGTTCCAGTCCAGCAACGAGGAGTTGGAAACGTCGAAGGAAGAGCTCCAATCCCTCAACGAGGAGCTCACCACATCCAACTCGCAACTGGAGGGCAAGATCGGCGAGCTGGAAGCGGCCAACAACGACCTCGACAACCTGTTGACCAGCACCAACGTCGCGACGCTGTTTCTCGACACACAGCTGCGCGTCCGGCGCTTCACGCCGGCCGCCACCCGGCTCTTCAGCCTCGCCCCGTCGGATATCGGCCGCCCCATCGCCAACCTCGTGCAGTACTTCACCGACCCTGATCTCCTGTCCGACGCCGCAGCGGTCCTGCAACGCCCGATGACCCCGAAGACGGAAGTGCAGACGCGGGACGGCCGCTGGTATGTCCGCCAGGTGCTGCCCTACCGCACGCGCGACGATCGCACCGGAGGCGTGGTGATCACGTTCTCGGACGTCGCGGCGGAGGCGCTCCAGCAGGCGCGACTCTACGCCGAGTCGATCGTCGACACCGTGCGCGAGCCGCTGCTGGTGCTCGACGACGACCTGCAGGTGTGTTCGGCCAACAAGTCCTTCTACGCCGCCTTCCACACGTCGGAGGCGGAGACGGTCGGGCGATTGCTCTATGAGCTGGGCGGCCACGAGTGGGACATCCCCAAGTTGCGGAAGAGGCTGGGCGATGTGCTGCGCAAGCAGCAGTCGTTGAGCGACTTCGAGTTGGAAGCCGCGTTCGCCTCGGGTGGTACGCGCATCATGCAGCTCAATGCGCGGGCCATCGATCGCGGCGCGGACCGTCCGCGCCTCATGCTGCTCGCCATCGAGGACGTCACCGAGCGCATGCAGGCCCAGGAAGCCCTGCGGGAGAGCGAGGGGCGCAAGCACGCCGAGGAGCAGGTGCGCCAACGGCAGGCCGAATTGGCGCACGCGCTGCGCATCAGCACCGTCGGCGAGCTGGCCAGCGGGTTGGCGCACGAGCTCAATCAGCCGCTGTCGGCGATCGCCAACGGGGTCGAGGCCTGCGCTCGCTACCTGCGGACCGGCAAGGCCAAGCGCGAAGAGCTCCTCGCCCTGTTGGAAGAGGCATCGAACGAGGCCCTGCGGGCGGCGGGAATCGTCGAGCACCTGCGCCACTTCATCGAGAAGGGGAAGCCGCAATTGGAGCGCATGGATCTGCGCGAGATCGCCCGCAACATGCCGCGCCTCCTGGGGCGCGAAATGCAGGCGGCACACGTCGCGCTGCGGCTCGACGTGCCCGCGAAGCCGCTGCTGATCCTTGCGGACGGCATCCAGATCGAGCAGGTCATCGTCAACCTGATGCAGAACGCGATCGACGCCGTACGCGACGTCCCAGGCGACCAGCACGAGATCCACCTCGAGGTGCGGACAGCCAAGGGCCTGGCGGAGGTCGCCGTCAGCGACACCGGCTCCGGCATCTCGACCACCGCCGGCGAGCGGATGTTCGAGCCGTTCTTCACCACCAAGGCGCATGGTCTGGGAATGGGCCTGGCGATCAGCCGATCCATCCTCGAGGCGCATCGCGGTCGGATCTGGGTCACGCCCCGCGCCGGCAAAGCTGGCGGCACCACCGTCCACTTCTCACTGCCGCTGCTGCGACCGCCCCGGGCAACGGGAAGGAGGCCTGCGAGATGACCGCCGACGCAACCGTTTTCGTCGTCGACGACAACGCCGGTGTGCGCAAGTCCCTCGGCGCCCTGCTGGGGTCGGCGGGTCTGGCGGTGGAGACATACGCCTCGAGCGAGGAGTTCCTCGCTGCCTACGACCCGGAGCGCTCGGGATGCCTGGTGCTCGACGTGCGCTTGCGACACAGCAGCGGTCTCGACCTGCAGGATGAGCTCCGCCGGCGCAAGGCGCTGCTCCCCATCATCATCCTCACCGGTCACGGGAACGTGCCGACCTCTGTACGGGCCCTCAAGGCGGGGGCGGTCGACTTCCTGCAGAAACCGGTCCCGCCCAAGCTGTTGGTGGCGCGCGTCCTCGCCGCGATCGAGGGGGACCGGGAGGCGCGCGCCGTGACCACCGAGCACTCCGTGGTACTGGAACGACTGGCGCGCCTGACGCCGCGCGAGCGCGAAGTCATGGAGCTGCTCATTGGCGGCAAGACGTCCAAGGAGATCGCGGCGGCGATGACCGTCAGCGTGCGCACGGTCGAGGGACACCGCCGCATGGTGCTCTCCAAGATGGATGTCGCCTCGGCGGCCCAACTCGTGCGCATCGTGCTGAGCGCCCGGCGCGGCGAGTCGCACACGTAGCCGCGTTCGCGACGCGCGCAGTGCGCTCGGCGTGGCGCCGGCGCCGGCGCCGGGCCTCACCGCGTAATACCACGCGCGTAGTAATGCGATCTTCCGGGCGCCGGTGCGCCTCTTTTAGAATTGCCGCATGCGACGGAAGGGTTTGGTCATCTGCTGGCGGCGGTGCACCACCCTGAGGCCGCTGGCCGATGGCGCCCAGCGCGATGCTCTCGCGACCGTCGCGCCACGTCGGATCGCGGCGGGCCGCGCGCCGCACGACAACGGCATCGCCACAGAGCACGTCGAGAAACAGATCGCGGTGTTCGAGCGGCGCCTGGACCAGGCGCGCTGACGCCCGCGCCAACGGAGGACACGTCATGTTGCACTACGCCATCGTCTTTTTCGTCATCGCCCTGATCGCCTCGCTGCTCGGTTTCGGCGGCATCGCCGGCATGTCGGCCCAGATCGGCTGGGTGTTCGCCGTCATCGCCGTCATCTTCCTGGCCATCGCGTTGCTCGGTGGCCGTCGCGGGGCGGTTTCCCGCCTGTGAACCTCGGTGACCTGCCAAGACTGTAGAGCGGCGCGTGTCTCCAATGAACGCATCCTGCTCTGCAGCCACTGCCCCGGCGGCGCTTTCCGGACCCCCGTCCGGTGCCGCCGGGCCATCCCCTTCGTGTTTCGTGACGCGAACCTTCCCAGTGGGGACTCGATCCACCGCCCGGCCGCACATCGAACCGCGCAGCGGCTGACCGGATCGACGCATGCCGTCCTTGCTTGCGTCCAGAACGAGCGCCAAGGCTGAGCGCGCCGCCCGCCGGCGGCGCGCGGCCGCCGCCGTGCCGTCGTCTGCGAGCGCCCCGGCGACGGTCTTTGTCGTCGACGACAACGCCGGGGTGCGCAGGGCGTTGGGCGCGTTGCTGGAGTCCGCCGGCCTCGCGGTCGAGACCTATGCCTCGGGCGAGGACTTCCTCGCCGCCTATCGTCCGGAGGCCCCGGGCTGCCTGGTGCTGGACGTCAGACTGCGACACGGCAGTGGCCTCGATCTCCTGGACGAGCTGCGCCGCCGCAGGGCGGTCCTGCCGATCATCATGCTGACCGGGTATGGCGACGTGCAGACCTCCGTGCGGGCGCTGAAAGCGGGCGCCTTCGACTTCCTGCAAAAGCCGGCGCCCCCCGCCGTGCTGCTGGAGCGGATCGCCGCCGCGATCGCCACCGATCACCGGGCACGGGCGGCGACCACCGACCGGGCCGCTGTCAGCGAACGACTCGCGCTTCTCACACCCCGCGAGCACGAGGTCATGGACCTGCTGGTCGGCGGCAGCACCTCCAAGCGGATCGCGCTGGCGATGAGGATCAGCGTCCGCACGGTTGAAGGGCATCGGCGCATGGTGCTCTCGAAACTGAACGTCTCCTCCGCCGCGCAGCTGGTGCGCGCCGTCCTGAGCCAATGTGCGGCTGTTCCTGGCACCTGACCTGACATCGACTGGTGCGTCGCGGCGGGGACGCCGGCGCGCCAATGTCCGAGCCAGGTGTGATGCGGACGACCACGGGCGTGGTTGTCCGATCTATCGCCGCGCGGCCGTCTCCATAGAATCGCGCCAAGGAGAGAACGACCCATCCGACGGGTGCGTCGAGAGCAGCCAGACAGCCCTCGGCGACGTGCGGTGCACCCGGGCCCACGTCCCGCCTGGCACGGGCACCACGCGCCGCTCTGCCATGGCGGTCAGCCGGATTGGAAGCTCCCGCGCCGCTGGAGAAACCGCGTAGAACCACGCGAGTAGTATCCCCAGCTTATGGCGGTGATGACACCTGCTGTACACCAGTAGGTATGACATCGGAGGCAGGTACGACATCTGACGTTGACCGCTATCTGACAAACGCTGTGGGGGCCCTGTTCCGACCGCAGCTGATCTTGCCGGAACAGCACTTCACTCCTCCCCAAAAGAACGCACCGGAGCAGGGGCTCATGATGGCCGTCCTCGGAGACGCCGTCCGCTGCATCGAGCGGTATCGCTTCCCGGTCGACGGTCGAGGCCGTCGGATCTTCCTCGAGGCACAGCGGTGGCTGCTCGCCTCGGAGCCCCACTGGCCGTACTCCTTCGAGTGCATTTGCGCGGCTCTCGATCTCGATGCGGGCGCCGTGCGGCACCGGCTGCGCTTGGCGCCGCCACCGGCGATCTCGGTAGCGCGCGCGAGACCGGCGAGACAGGTCGACACACCGCGACGAGCGGGGACGACGATCACGGCGCACACGGCGATGCTCATGGTCGGTGCCGGAGGGATGGAAAGCCGGCGATCATGAAGGCGTACGCGCTCCCCGAACCGGCGTGTCTCTTGAATGGGGGTCGGTTGTCCTGTGTCGGTCGCTTCATCTGATCGGTCGCATCGCGGACCGGCGACAGGTCCCCCACGGCGTCTTCGCGTGCGCGGCGTCCGCGAGGGTCGCGGCGTCCGGCACCGGCCCCGGTGACGGCTGCGCGGCCCGGGGTGCCAACCCAAGGAGGAAATGATGCACGCGTCCGAGAGACTGCACGTCACCGAAGAACGCTCGCTGGACGCCGCGTGGCTGTCATTCGATCTGCCGGTGTTGCTGAAGCGGATCAAGGCGGAGCCCACGTGGCGGTCGAGCAGTCGCAATGCCATGACCCTGATGAAGGGGCGGGGGCAGCGCATCGTGCTGATCGCCATGCACGGCGAGGCGGAGATTCCGCTCCATCGCACGGATGGACAGCTCAGCCTGCAGGTGATCGAAGGGTCTTTGCGGGTCCACGCCGCCGCGCAGGTCATCGACCTGACGGCGGGCGGATTGCTCGCTGTGCACGCGGAGATCCCGCACGCCATCAAGGCGATGAGCGAGTCCGCCTTCTTGCTCACGTTGTCCACCGAGGCGACGCATCCGGCGGAACAGTGAGTCGCGCCGCTACCGGCCCGGCCGACGGGCCCGCATCGTCGGCAGCGCTGTGCAAGCGGTCGACGGTCGCTTGCCAGGATCGCCACCGTCGTCAAGATTGACGTTGGCCGGCGGCGCCGACCGCGCGAATGCCGAGGACCGTGAAGCTCAGGGCAGGGCACGCAGCCGCGGGGCCCCGCTGGGCAGCGCGATCTCGAGATCGTCGACGGGCGTGGTTCTACGGCGCGGGTGCGCGAGGGGAACCTCGGTGGGCCGACGCACGGCGACGCGGCTGTCCGCGGTGGTCACGGCGTAGCCGTGACCACTCGTCACGTTGCCTTTGATGCCGTGGGGCGCGGCGGGGCCGCAGGCGCGACTCAGACGGCGGGAGCGGCCAGCACGTGTTGCTCTTCGTTCTTCTTTTCGCCCGCGAAGGCCTCGAACCACGGCTGCTTCGCCACGCTCGGTCGCGCCTGGCAGCGTTGGTACCAGGCGTGAAGATTGGGGTAGTCGGCCTTCGACAAGCCCAGTCCGTCGATGATCGTGCCGAAGAAGGGCAGCACGACGATATCGGCGATCGAGAATGCGTCACCAGTGAAAAAGGGTCCGGCGCCGACGTAGCCTTCCCAGATGCGACACTCGGCCAGCAGCTTGTCGACCCGATCACCGAGATCAGCGCGTCGCTTGCCGGCAAACTTGACCGAGCCGAAAATGTTCGTCGGGTCGAGCTTCTGGTTGAACTCACCGATGAGCCGAAAGCAGGTCGCCATCGCTTTCGGCTCGCGCGGAATGAGCGAGGGCTCCGGGTACCGGTGCTCGAGGTATTCGACGATCGCGACGCTCTCGTAGACGCACACGTCACCGTCCACCAGCGCTGGCACCTGCCCGCGTGGATTAATCGCCAGAAACTCCGGCCGCTTGTGCTCGCCCTTGAAGAGGTCGACCTTCACGTACTCGTAGTCGAGATTCTTCTCATCGAGGCTGAGCTGGGGGCGCATCGAGTTGTTCGAGAACGGATGGGCGTAGAGCCTCCTTTGACTCATGCGGATCTCCTCTCTGTCGCTTCGTACCACATCATGCGCTCAGTGCATGGCCCGTGCTCTGGCGCTGGCCGGCGACCAGTACCCGTCGTACTACACGCTCTCACGAATGCTTGCTCACGCGGACGCGGCCGTCGTGGCCAAACGCGACACGCACAGCCGGGTCGTCAGGCGTGCTCCGTGTGGGCGGCCCAGGGGCTTTGCCCACCAATTCCCTCAGCAGGTTCCGTTCCCGATTGGAGGGTCGCGCTTCCGCGCGGCCGGTCGCGCGGAAGCGCGACCCTCCAGGGCGCGGGATCGATCCACCAGCCGAATTGCCGGGCAAGGCGGGGCCCGGGATCACGCCAGGTCGAAGCGATCCAGGTTCATCACCTTGTTCCAGGCCGCCGCGAAGTCATCGACGAGCTTCTGCTGTCCGTCCGAGCTTCCATAGACTTCCGCCAGGGCGCGGAGCTGGGCGTTGGAGCCGAAGATCAGGTCGGCGCGGGTGGCGGTCCACTTGAGGGTGCCGGTTGCGCGATCGCGCCCCTCAAACACGTCCTTCGCATCCGATACCGCCGTCCACGTCGTGCCCATGTCGAGCAGGTTGGTGAAGAAGTCGTTGGTGAGCGCCTCGGGTCGCTTCGTGAAGACGCCATGCGTGGCCTGTCCGACGTTGGCGATCAGGACGCGCAGGCCGCCGACGAGCACCGTCATCTCGGGCGCGGTCAGCGTCAGCAATTGCGCCCGATCGACCAGCAGATCCTCGATCGACGCGGTGTACGGTCCCTTCTGGTAGTTGCGGAAGCCGTCCGCGGCGGGCTCGAGCACGGCGAAGGCGTGCACATCGGTCTGCTCCTGCGAGGCGTCCATCCGTCCCGGCGCGAAGGGCACCGTCAACGTGTGTCCGGCATTTTTCGCCGCCTGCTCGACGCCGGTGCAACCGGCGAGGATGATCAGGTCGGCGAGCGAGACTCTCTTGCCGCCGGACTGGGCGCCGTTGAACTCCTTCTGGATGCCCTCCAGCGTCCTGAGCACCTTCGCCAGCTCCGCGGGCTGATTGAGCTCCCAGTCCTTCTGCGGCGCGAGCCGGATGCGCGCACCGTTGCCGCCGCCGCGCTTGTCGGAGCCGCGGAAGGTGGAGGCGGACGCCCAGGCGGTCGACACCAGTTGCGGGACGGACAGGCCCGACGCCAGCACCCTGCCCTTCAGGACGGCGACGTCCTTCTCATCGACCAACGGGTGATCGACCGCGGGAATCGGGTCCTGCCAGAGGAGCTCTTCCGCCGGGACCTCGGGGCCGAGATAGCGCGCGCGCGGACCCATGTCGCGGTGGGTGAGCTTGAACCACGCTCGCGCGAAGGCGTCCGCGAGCTGGTCCGGGTTCTCGAAGAAGCGCCGGGAGATCTTCTCGTAGGCAGGATCGAACCGCAGGGAGAGATCCGTGGTCAGCATGGTGGGATCGCGGCGCTTCGACGGATCGTGGGGATCGGGAATCGTCCCGGCACCGGCACCATTCGTCGGCTTCCACTGATGGGCGCCGGCCGGGCTCTTCGTCAGCTCCCATTCGTACCCGAACAGGTTCGCGAAAAAGCCGTTGCCCCACTTGGTCGGCGTCGTGGTCCAGGTGACTTCGAGGCCGCTGGTGATGGCATCGTCACCCATGCCGCTGCCGAAGCGACTCTTCCATCCCAGTCCCTGCGCCTCGATGTCGGACGCTTCCGGAGCGGGCCCCACCAGCGCCGCGTCGCCGGCGCCGTGCGTCTTGCCGAACGTGTGGCCGCCGGCGATCAGCGCGACGGTCTCCTCGTCGTCCATCGCCATGCGGGCGAACGTCTCGCGGATATCCCTCGCCGCCGCGATCGGATCCGGGTTGCCGTCCGGACCTTCCGGATTGACGTAGATGAGGCCCATCTGGACGGCCCCGAGCGGATTCGCCAGGTCGCGCTCGCCGGAATACCGCGTATCGTCGCCCAGCCAGGTCTTCTCGGAGCCCCAGTTGATGTCCTGCTCCGGTTCCCAGACGTCCTCGCGCCCGCCGCCGAAGCCGAAGGTCTTGAAGCCCATCGACTCGAGCGCGACGTTGCCGGTGAGGATGATGAGATCGGCCCAGGAGATCTTGCGGCCGTACTTCTGCTTGATCGGCCAGATCAGACGGCGCGCCTTGTCGAGGTTGACGTTGTCCGGCCAGCTGTTGAGCGGCGCGAATCGCTGGTTGCCATGACCGGCGCCGCCGCGACCGTCACCGGTGCGGTAGGTGCCGGCGCTGTGCCACGCCATGCGAATGAAGAGGCCGCCGTAGTGACCGAAATCCGCCGGCCACCAGGCCTGCGAGTCGGTCATCACGGCGAGCAGGTCCCGCTTCACGGCTGCCAGGTCGAGGCTGTTGAACTCCTTGGCGTAGTCGAAATCCTCACCCATCGGATTCGACAGCGCCGAATGCTGGTGCAGGAGGTCGAGCCGCAACTGGTTCGGCCACCAGTCGCGATTCGACATACTGCCGGCGTGATTGAATGGGCACTTCGTTTCGGTTGCCATGGGCTGAGGTCCCTTGATTGGTCGTTGCGCCGCGGCGCCACACCTGCGCCCGCGCTCTCACAGCGACGCGTTGAAAGAGCCGATCAGGATGATCGACGGATCTATCAATCAGCTCACGTCGCCGCGAGCCATGCCGATCGTTTTTCGCGCCAATGCCGCGGCGTACGTGCCCGTGCGCTCCCGGCATGTTCCGCGTCGACCACGGGCATGTCGGGGCGCACGCGTGCCTCGCGGGAGGCCAACCCTTCAACGCGAAGACGCGAAGACGCTGAGTTCCAGAGGGCGGGTGCGTCTGGACGGAAGCAACCGAACGTCAATTGGGTATAGGGTTGGCGAAACCAGAGCTAAGGCTTGGTTTCTTCGCGCTACTTCGCGCCTTCGCGCCTTCGCGTTGATCTTGGCCCAGTGAGAATCTCGAAGAGCATTGGCGATGGCCGTCCGGCTCCTGCCACCGATGCCATTCAGCGCCGTACTCCTCCGTTCCTCCGTGTGATTCTTTTCGTCACATCAAATGGCGGTGCGGCGAGCGGGACGGCTCACGGCAACTGGATCAGCTGGCCGCAGTGGCTGTCGGGCGTCACTGTGCCTTTCGATGCCTGCAGGATCCTCGTGGCGTCGAAGCTGGTCACCGACCCGTTGCCGGTGGCGTCGGCGAGCAACTGCTGATCCGGCGTCAGCTCTCGCATCCCGGCGACGAACTGCAACGCGTAGAGCGCATCGAGCGAGCTGACCGTTCCGTTTCCGGTGATGTCGCACATGCGCGCCATCTTTGCATCGGCGCGCGGCGCGCTGGTGGACAGCAGACCGGCCACGAGCAGCGTCGTCCATATTGAAGTCTTCATCGTCGACTCCCTTCGCTGGGCAGGGTTTTCCCGAATGATTTCGGGACATCATCCGCTCAGCCTGTGTGCCGACCGGTATCGCAACGTCCGTGCCTGGCGGTTGGCCACGGCCGATGCACAAGCGATGGCCGCGCCGCGCGCGACTGGCTGTCGTTCGACGTTGACAGCCGCGGTTAGCACCGTCCTCAACCGTTGACAGGGCCGCCCCGCATCAACGCGGACGGCGCGAGCGACGTCACCGCGGCGTGCGCGGGCGCTGCCGATGGCGGATACACGAGAGGCGGCCCCGGGACCGATCCGGTCACGGCCGCGGTAGTGTCGGCGCCCTCGCCGTCGCCTTCACGACAGCGGCTGTCTGTAGCGCGGTCGAAGCCCACGAACACCCCGACGGAGACGGCGACCGACACGGCTACGCCGACGCAGACCCAGACGGGAACGCCGACGAACACGGCGTCCGCGACCGCCACCAGCACCGCCAGCGCCACGCCGACCCCGACGCTCGTTCCGAACGGCGGAGCGTGTAGCGATATGGCCGTCTGCATGTCGGGCAACTGTGTCGACGACACCTGTTGCGCGCAGGCCTCCTGCCCGTCTGGGCAGTCGTGCAACAACCCCGGCAACGCTGGGGAGTGCTCGCAGCCGACCGCGCCGGCGCCCGCACTGTCGCGCCTCGGTGTGCTCGCCGCGGCCATCCTCCTGCTCGCCCTGGGCATCGTGGCCATGCGGCGCCGACAACGCGGGGCATAAGGACCCTCACGACATCATGGCGTTGAGTGGCCGCTGCGCGGTGTCATCAGACCGTCGCGGCGGTGGTTCTCGCCGCCGGGTCGACATCGGGAGAGCGCGCCGCGGGCCCCGGCGCGCCAGTCGCTAGCGGCACCGCACCCTGATGCGCCCGTCGCTGGTCCGGCACTCGATCGCGCCGCCGTCGAGGCTGCACGCGGTGATCGTGATGTCGGTGCGCGACCGGCAGGGGCCCACCGCCGTGAACGGCACGTCGAACAGCACACTCTTCGTCGTCGCCGGCTGCTGCAGTGCGGCCGAGACACCGAGCGTTCCCGGCGTCGAGAGGTTGGTCGCGACCGAACCCTCGCCCGCGTCGGTCGCGAGGTCGGCCGGTCCCGGGACGACGACCGCGGCGTCGAACGTCGCAACCAACGTCACGAACCGCACGCCGCTCCCGGCGGAGATCTCGACCGGGACGATCACGGTCGTGCCCTGCGACGCGCTCGCTCGCCGGAAGCGCACCTTGCGCTTCCCGAGCGGGATCGCCGTCGGCGTGAACACCGCGGTCGCGGTCCGATTCGCTCTCGGGGTCACCGTTGCGCCCGGCAGCCCCGACGACGTGGTCGGCACCGATCCGGACCCCCGCGTCGAGGTCCTGGTCGGCGTCGAGGTGGCGATCGGCGTCCCGAAGACGAGAGAGAGCTCATTGGAACGGCCGCTCTCGCGCCCGAGCGCGTCGTAGGCACTGACTGAGAAGAAGTTGGTGATGCCGCTCGGTAGACCGCGAGCCACGAAATAGACCACGCCGGACACCGGCTGGGGGAATCCCACATCGATCGGCGGCCCGCCGCTCTGACCATTCTGTCGCACATAGAGACGGTAGCCGGCCACGTTCGATGCCGGCCACCAACCGAGGCGGGCGTCGAACGCAGCGACCGGCGATCCACTCAAGCCGATGGCGGCGGCGATTGACGCCACGCACGCGAGACGACGCCTGAACGCCGCACCTTTGCTGCCCTCACGTTGCCCCATGCGAAATCCCCGCGACCGGTTCGGCGCGCTGCTACGCGCCCCGTCTCTACAGGATGCCCGGGGTGCGGCCAATATTGCCTCAATCGTCGCGAAATCGTGAATTGTCACTGCTTCGCTGCTGGGCGAAATCCGTTCGTCACGATTCCTCCCTGCACCCCGGCCGTCGCGATGACCAGCCGGTTCTTCTCGGTGAGGTCCGGGTTCCCTGGTCGAATCTCCGGCGGGCGGGTGATCACCATAAGGTCCCCGCCGCAGTTCGGGTTCCAGGTCGAGTTCAGGTAGTAGGTGACCGCGAATGCACGCAGTAGAGCACCGCAACAGATTGAACCCTGCCGTCCGGGCCGGCGCGAATGTTCATCCTCGTCGGTCGATTCCGCACCGCCCCGTTCGACAGGTAGGAGAATGACGTGCCCAGGAGGTGGAGCATGAACATCGCGTTGTGGATTCTGCAGGGGCTGCTGGCGGCGCTCTTTCTGTTCGCCGGTGGGATGAAGCTCGTCCTGCCGATCGCGGAGATGACGAAACAGCTGCCCATGCCAGGCCCGTTCTTGCGGTTCATCGGCGTGGCCGAGGTCCTGGGCGGGCTCGGCCTCGTCCTTCCCGGCCTGACAGGCATTCGGCCCCTGCTGACCCCGCTGGCCGCCGTCGGACTGGTGATCATCATGATCGGCGCGACGGTGGTCTCATTTTCGATCGGGGGCCTCGTCTCGGCGTTGTTTCCGCTGCTCGTGGGATGCGCTCTGATCTTCGTCGCCTACGGCCGCTGGCGGGTGCAGCCGCAGTGAACCGTCGTGGCCGCGGCCTTTCGCCTGGCGGCCAGAAGTCACGCGGCGGCGGTCAGCGTCGAGTTGAACAACGCGGCGTCGGCCACCAGGAGCGGAGCGTCGAGCGCTTCGGCCCGGCGGTGCGCCTCGCGGCCGAGGGCGGCGGCGCGGCGGCGGTCGCCGGGGGCGTTGCGGCGCGCCAGGACGCGTGCCCAGGCGAGCTGTGTGCGGACCGCGTCGCTGCGCAGTTGGGCGCGGTGGCATTCCTCGATGGCGCGCTCGAAGTACGCGACCGCCTCGTCGTAGCGACCGATGGTCCCGCACAGCTCGCCGAGGGTATGCGTCACCGGCGAGAGCACGCCGGCCACGCTGGCGACCACGGCGTACTGGCCGGCATGGGGGGCGAGAATCGGAAGGATCCCGCTCGCCGTCTGCGGATCTTCGAAGCGCGCCGCGCACGCGGCGAGCATCGCCAGCGAGACGATCGTGCCCATGTGATCGGAGGTGTCCCAGGGCCGGCGCGCCACCAGCTGAGCGTACGTCCGCACGGCGTTCTCGAGCTCGCCGACACCGGCGAGGATCAGCGGTAGCGGCGTGTCGACCGGCAGGTCCGGCACCCAGGTGGCGAGGCGATCGAAGACCTCCAGCAGACCCTCGAACGTCCCCTGTTCGAGGCGCAACAGCCCGAGCAGGAAGGCGCAGTACGGCTCGCCCGCGGGCTCCCACGCCTCCAGAGCGGCGGCACGCACGCGATCGATCGCCGCCTGCGCGGCGTCGAGCTGGCGCAGGCGCGTCAGGCGTGAGGCCTGGAAGATCAGCGGCCAGAGGCGCGCCTGCGGGTAGCCGAGGCGCCCCGCCCGCTGCTCCAGATTCGCGGTCAGACGATCGAGCGCGTCGAGCTCCCCGGCCTCGGCGAGCAGGTGTCCGAGGCGGACGGCGCAGGCCATCGCCAGATCGCCTTCACCGGCGCGGTCGGCAACGCGGATGGCCTCGCGCACCGAGGCGCCGTCCGGCCGGCCCACACTCGGCCGCCACTGCGCGATGCAGCGCGCATAGAGGGCGTGCGCCAGCGGCGCCGGCTCGCCCAGCTTGCGCGCCAGCTCGGTCGCGGTCTCGGCGACCGCGAGACACCGCCGGGCATCGGACGACCAGTACAACGCCACCGCCAGCTCGCTGTAGACACGGATCCGCTGCGCCTTCTGGCGCGGCGGGATCAGGCGCAACGCCTCTTCCAGCAACTCGACGCGCTGCTCGTCGACGGTGCCGGGCTGTAGGGGCAGGAGCGCTGGACCGAGCGCGCACGCGGCGCGCGCGCACAGATCCGGGCGCCGCCCGCGGCGCGCGAGTCGAAAGCCATCGACGGCGGCCTCGCGCGCCGTCCTCTGGTCGGCCGTGCGTGACCCGACCTCGCCCAGGGCGACGAGCAACTCGGCGCGCTCGATCGCCGAGCCGCGCGCGGCCCTGCGCCGCCGCGGCCAACGTCTGCCGATACAGACCGGCGGCGTCCTCGTACGCGAAGTTGCGATGCGGCCTGCGCGGCGGCGGCCTGGCCATGGCGAACGGCCTTGCCGGTCGATCCGAGCGGCAGGGCCGCGAACGCGTGGTAGGCCAATTGCGGCAAGTGGCGCGCGCGTTCGTCGGCGCCGGCGCGTTCGAGACGTTTGACGGCTCGGTCGTGCAATTGCTGGGAGCGGCGCGGCGCGAGCAGCGCCAGCGCTGCTTCGCGCACGATGGGATGGGTGAACTGGCGCACCCCGGTCAGCTGCGGGGCCGCCTGGAAGAACCCTTGCGCGTGCAGGCTCTCCATATCGCCGTCGATCGCCGCCGCGCGGCCGGCCGACCAGATCGGCGACGTCCGCCGACGCGAACCGCTCGCCGAGAATCGCCGCCGCGTCGAAGATCGCCCGCGTATCCGGGTCGAGTCGCCCGACCCGTTGCGCCACCAGGTCGCGGATGCCCGGGAGGCGCCAGGTCGCGTTGCAGCACCGCCGCGGCATCGTCGCGAGCGAACCACTCGGGCTCGTACCGGCTCGTCGCGTGGCGCAGCAATCTCCTTGAGGAAGAGCGGATTGCCGCCGGTGCGCCGCTGCAGCTCGCGCACCAGCGGCGGCGCGGCGCGCCGGCCGATCAGCGCCGTCGTGTCGTCCTGCGAGAGGCCGCCGATCGTCATCTCCGTGAAGCACGGAACGCGACGCAGCTCGGTCAGCGTCGCGGTCAGCGCGTCGTCGTCGGCGAGTGACGCGCGCCGGAACGTGCCGATGATCATCGTCCGCGTGCCGTCCAGGTGCCGGGCGAGAAAGCGCAGGAGGAGCAGCGAGTCCTCGCTGGCCGCCTGCAGATCGTCCAGGACGATCAACAGCGGGCAGGCCTCGGCAAAGAGGCGCAGGACGCCGGCCACGTCGTCGAACAGCCACAACCGGCGATCGTGCGCGGCGACGACCGCCTGCTCCGCCATCGCCTCGCTGCCCGCCAACCGTTTGACGATCGCCAGGCTGTGCGGCGCGCGCCGGCGCACGGCGGCCATCTCCGGCCGCAGTAACAGGGCGCGCAGCACCTGAATCCACATCCAGTACGAAGGCGCACCGCAGTCACTGTCATTGCGGCCACCAACGACCGCGTAGCCGGCCGCGGCGGCGCTCTCGGCGAAGCGCCGGACCAACGTCGTCTTGCCGATGCCGGCTTCCCCCTCCACCAACACGATCCGGGCTGCGCCGCGGCCGACGTCGCCCGCGATCGCCCGCAGCGAGTCCAGCTCGCGCAGGCGGCCGACAAAGTGCGGCGGCTCGCCCGCCGCCGCTCCGGCCTCTCCGCGCGCCCCCGGTTCGTCCACCGGCGCCACGAAGCGGTAGCCGTGCCCGCGCAGGGTGGCGACGACGGCCTGGGCACCGTCCACGTCGCCGACGGCCCGCCGCGCCAGATTGACCGCCTCGTTCAGCGACGCCGCGCTCACCACGTGGCTCGGCCACAGGATGGCGACGAGCTCCGCTCGCGACACCGCCCGCTGCCGGTTCCGCGCCAGGTGCAACAGGAGCCTGAGTACGCGCGGCTCGAGCGCGACCGGCTGGCCGGCCCGGCGCAGCTCGAAGGCGGCCTCATCGAGGACGAACTGGCCGAAGCGCACCGGCGCCAGCGCGGATACGTCATCGCCCCCTGCCACCACCGCAGTCTCTCCGAACCCGCACGATTTTGCCACGCGGGCGCAAGGGAAAAACTGAGCAGATCCTTAGCTTCGACCTGCTGCATTTGCCGCCCCCTTGCTGACAGCGTGCAACCATCTTCGGAACGGGAGACGACATGAACCGAAATGGCACCCGGATCGCGCAGGGAGTCCGTCCGTCGGTCGAACAGCTGCCGCACGGCGCCGCAGTGCGTCGCGAGCACCCCGTCGGCGCGGGGACCGCGCTGAGAACGGCGGCGGCGCTCGCCGTCGCACTGGCGGTCGGGCTCGCCGCCGCGCAGGGGCGCGCCGACACGCCCTGCGTCGGCGACTGCGGCAACACCGGACGGGTGACCGTTTCGGACATCGTGCTGGGCGTGAACATCGTGCTCGAGATCCAGCCGGCGAGCGCCTGCCCGAACTTCCAGAACGCCCAGGGCCACGTCGACATCGCCCAGCTGATCGAAGGCGTGAACAACCTGCTCAACGGCTGCGGCGGACTCCCCACGGCGACCCCGACGCAGACGCCGCTCGTCACCGGCAAGGAACGGCGCTTCGTCGTCGCGCCCGGGACGCCGCGGATGGACAGCACGATGACGACCACCGGCCTCTTCACGAGCGGCCTCTCGAACGGCAACGCGGCGACGGCGATCTGCGGCACGCTCGCGGGCGACGGCCAGTCGTGCGCCACGCCGGCCGTGCTGACGCTGGTGCTGGGCGATCCGGACGCTGGGATCAGCGACCTGATCCTGAAGGAGGACGTGCGCATGGAGATCGGCATCGTCGACGGCAGCCGCATCTGCCTCACGCTCCTCGCCGCGACCAGCGAAGGGAACGTCGATTGCGAAGGCGGCCACGAGGGGTACGACATCACCGCGACGCGGACTGCCGGCGAGTCGGGACTGGGCTTCAGGTTCCAGACCCACCAGGGCGCACTCGCGGCGGTCGGCGACGGCGAGCTGCTGATCGACACGCGCGTGAAGATCCTCGCCGCCGGCGACACGACGGCATGCGATCAGGTCAGTGGCACGGACCTGGTGGTCCTCGCCTTCACCACCACCGACGGGACCGCGAGCGTCATCGGAACCGAACTCAACCTGTCCGCGCGCGGACAGGCGTTCAGCTGCGAGAACTTCGCCACGCCCAGGTCGGGCGGCATGCTGACCGCGCCCATCCCGGCCAACCAGCCGCCGGTCGGCGACGTCGTCAACGCCCTGCGCTTCGGTGAGCAGGCCCCGTGAGGGGGTGTCCGCGCGCGGTCTCTCACAGTTGGCGGACGGGCTGGGATCCATCCCAGTCCATGGAGGATCTCCTGACGAGCTCGAAGAACGCTCCCTTCGGCCCGCTGATGTCGGACAGCTCGATGACGGTGCCGGGATGCGACTCGGTGTCGAAGTAGGCGAAGCGACCGCTCTCGCCGCCGATCTGCCCTTCCTGCCCGACCCTGTAGCCGAGCGACACCGCGCGGTCGTACACCGCCTGATAGTCGCGGCTCCAGTAGGCGACGTGCTGCAGCCCTTCGCGCCCCGCGGCGAGGAACTCCCGGTACATCGAGGGCGCATCATTCCTCTGCTGGATCAGCTCGATCTGGAGGTCGCCGGAATTGGCCAGCGCGACGCTCATCTCGAGCTCGACATCGCACCCCCGGTGGCGAAAGTAGTCGATCCTGACCTTCTCGAAATAGAACCAGGGTCCGACGCCCATCACCGCGACCCAGTGATCCATGGCGGCGCGGATGTCGCGCACCACGTACCCGTTCTGCGCGATGGCCCCGAAGATCCGGCTCATGTTCGCCCTCCCGTCCGTTGATCGCGGCGGTCCTGGTGCTGGGCACCTGCGGTCAGCGCGTCAGCGCGAAGATCGGGCGCGCGCCTCCCCCGGCCCCGCGAGCGCGGCGGGCTGGCACGTGTCAGTGCCGGCGATCGGACCGACGTCGGTCACCCAGCGCCATCCGGGCTGAAAGATGAAACGGCAGACGTTGATCTCGTCGAGCGTGACGATCTCGACGACCCCGTTCGGAAACCGCCGGACCTCGTCGGGGCCGGCGAACCCTTTGCGTTGCAGACGCGGCACCCGACACTCGTATCGCAACCGGCTTCGCGCATTCCAGCGGTCCGCGTCGCCTCGCGACCCGGGCCAAGTGCCCGTGGAGCGGTCGCGCGCGAAGTCTCGTCAATCTGGCGACACGATCGATCCGCGAGGCGCTAGAGATGCGGGCGAGCCGCCCGCGCTCCCGGGCCACGGCCTTCACGGTCCCCGCCGCCTCGAGCCCGCGAGCTGGGAGCGCGGGCGGCTCGCCCGCATCTCTAGCGCCCGACGAATTGTCGCGGCACTCCGCAGGTTGAAGGTGGGCGTGGCGCCTGTGCCGAGTTGAGATCTCTGCGTCGCTCGGCGCCTCCGCGTTGACCCACGCCCGCGTTACGCACGCCCCAGGATCAGCCCGCTCGTCGGGCAGCCGGTGCCGGCGGTGACGAGCACATGCTCGACGTCGGGCACCTGGTTGCACGAGGTGCCGCGGATCTGGCGCACCGCTTCGGTGATGCCGTTCATGCCGTGGATGTAGGCCTCGCCGAGCAGGCCGCCGCTGGTGTTGATCGGCAGCCGGCCGCCGAGCGACAGGGTCTCGATGGTGGCGAAGTCCTTGGCCTCGCCGCGCTCGCAGAAGCCGAGCTCCTCCAGCTGCACCAGCACGAACGGCGTGAAGTGGTCGTAGAGGAACGCGGTCTGGATGTCGCCGGGGCTCGAGCCCCGACTCGGACCACAGCTTCGTTGGCCACCACGCCGATCTCGGGCAGGCCGGTGATCTCGGCGCGGTAGTAGCTGGTCATCAGCTCGCCGTCGTCGGCCGCGCCCTGCGCGGCGGCGACGATCAGCGCCGGCGCGCTGGCGCAGATCGCGCGCGCGCTCGGGCGTGGTCACGACCAGCGCGACGCCGCCGTCGCTCTCCTGGCAGCAGTCGAGCAGCCGCAGCACCGGCTCGACGATCCAGCGCGAGGCCTGATGGTCCGCCGAGCGTGATCGGGCGCTGGTAGAACCAGGCGGCGGGATTGTTCGCCGCGTGCGTGCGGTCGACCACCGAGATGCGGCCGAAGTGCTCGTTGGTGACGCCGTACTCGTGCATGTAGCGGCGCGCCTGCAGCGCCACCCAGCTCGCCGGCGTCAGCAGCCCGTACGGCCCGTACATGTCGAGAAACGGCGGCAGCGGTCGTCGCCTGCCATGCGCGGCGCCGCCGAAGCGCATGCCGGAGCGCTCGTTGAAGGCGCGGTAGCAGACGCACGACGTCGGCGGCGCCGGTCGCGACCGCCATCGCCGCCTGCATGACGACGCGCGCAGGCGGCGCCGCCGCCGTACGGGACGCGCGTGAACATCGTCAGCGCCGGGATGCCGAGATTGCGCGCGACCTCGGCTTCCTCGCTGGAATCCATCGTGAAGGTGACCAGGCCGTCGACGTCGCGCGGCGAGCAGGCCGGCGTCGTCGAGCGCGGCCTTCGCCGCCTCGCAGGCGAGCTGCAGCTCGCTGCGGCCCGACGCCTTGGAGAACTCGGTCTGGCCGATGCCGGCGATGGCGGCGCGGTTGCGCAGCGTCCGGCTCACGACGCCCGCCCTCGCGAGCGGAAGGCCGATGCACGGCCGTGCCCGACAGGTGATCGCCCTGGTCGTTGGTCGCCCGGAACGCGACCTCGACGAGGCCCTCGCCGTCGAGCCGCGACGTGCCGGTGACCGTGCCCGTGTACTCGAGCGTCGAGCCGGCGTACGCCGGCACGCCGAGGCGGATCGCGATCTTCCGCACCATCGCCTCCGGGCCCGCCCAGTCGGTCAGGAAGCGGCTGCAGAAGCCGTTGTCGGTCATGATGTTCAGGAAGATGTTCGGGCGCGCCCTGCGAGTTGGCGTAGTCGCGGTCGTGGTGCACCGGCATGAAGTCGCGCGTCGCGATCGCGCCGGCGACGACCACGGTGGCGGTCACGTCGATCGTCATCGGGGTGATCGGCGTCGCCGACCCGGATCGCGTGCCAGTCGAGCGTCGTCGTCGTCATCGCGCGTCCTCCGCGGGCGGAACTGGGGCAGCGCGACGCCGTTGTCGAAGTGCTCGATGAAGGCCTGCACCGGCATGCCGATGGTCACCTCGGCGGGGTCGACCTCGCACAGGTTGGAGACGATGCGGATCCCCTCCTCGAGCTCGACCAGCGCGACGATGTAGGTGCTCCTCGAACCACGGCCAGCGCGGATGGCGCGGCAGGACGAAGCTGTACACCTCGCCGCGGCCCGAGGACTCGATCGTGTCCCAGGCGAGCGAGTTGCAGCGCGGGCACATCGGCCGCGGCGGATGGCGCAGGGCGGCGCACCCGGCGCAGCGCTGGATCAGCAGCTTGCCGTCCTTCAGGGCGTCCCAGAAGAACTTGGTGTCCGGCGTCGTCGTCGGAGCCAGGCGGTCGCTCATTTCAGCAGGGCCTCCAGGTCGGGCTTGAACTTGAGAATGCGGAAGGTCTGCCGGCCGACGACCTCGCCCTGCTCGTCGCGGAAGGTCGTCACCCAGGTGATGAAGTGGCCGGGCCCGATGCGCGTCTGCTTCCGGTCGGAGACCGATTCGATCTCCATGGTCGAGGTGATGACCTCGCCCAGACGCAGATAGCGGAGGATCTCGAACTCCGAATTGGTCGCCAGCGTGGCGATGAAGCCGGCGTCGTCGAGCGGCGCGAGCGGGTTCGTCGCCGCCCTCCACCGGCGAGCCGCCGCGCTCCGCGATGCCGGTGATCTTCGGCGTCGGCATCGTCCACGTCTGCAGCATGAGCGGCGGCGCGACGATGCCGCCGAAGCGCGACGCCGCGGCGAACGCCGGGTCGGTGTAGACCGGGTTGTGGTCCTCCATCGCCGCCGCCCAGTGCCGGATCATCGGCTGGTTCACCGGATCGGGCGCCACCGCGGGCGCGCCGATCGGCTTGCCGATCAGCGCCCGCATCGCCGCGAGGGCCTTCGCATCGGTTTCCGTCTCATCGGACATCAGTGCCGTCACCTCATCTCTATCCGGTGGAACCTCTGGAGGGCGGACGCGGGGCGAGTCAAGTCCACCCTGGCGACACGTCGGCGAGCTGGTGCGCATCCTGGTGCAGGAGGGGGCCCTCTCCAAGGAGGGCCACCGCTGGACGGCGGGAGCGGCCTCGCGACGTTCGAGATGCCGCCGACGATCCACGCGCTGTTGGCGGCGCGTATCGAGCGCCTGCGACCCGACGAGCGCGGTGCGACTCTCCGCCGCCGGCCGTCGCGCGCCGACCTCGCGCTCGACTGGTGCGAGGCACTGTTGAGTGCCGGCGACGGCGCCGCCGCCACCAACGCCATCGCCGAGCTGGCGCGCTGTGCGAAGGCGCCGCACCGTCGGCGCCATTCCGGCGCCGGCGATCCAATGCAACAGGCGCCGACGAGCGCCCTCCAGACCCGCCCGCCTCCATGCCTGGCACACGTGCTTCGCCGGCCAACTCACCGTCCTCACGGCACCGCAGGAGCTGCGGGCGACGGCCGATGCGGTCGCCGCCGCGGCGGCGGAGCTCGCGCAACTCGACGACGCCGCCGGCGAGGCGAAGGTGAGGTGCACGCCCAGGCGCTGGCGCGCCTCGGCAGGGTCGGCGCCAGCGAGGCGGCGCTCGCCAAGGCCCTGAACGGGGCCTGCCGCGGTGATCCGGCAGGAGTGCGGCTAGCGCGTCACCGGCGCCGCGGGGCGCGCGGCCGCCGCCGGGCGATCGCCAGGGCAGCAACGCCGGCAATCAGCAACGATGCGAGGATCAACCCTCGCACCGACATCGCCGGCACGGGGGCCACGGAACTGCACGTACCGGCCCGGCCGGGCAAGTTGCACTGCTCGAACGGATGCTCGCAGGGCGTATCGCAGCAGACACCGTCGACACAGTAACCGGACTGACATTGCGTCGACCCGGTACACCCCCCACCGTTCGGAACCGGAGTGTGGGTCGCCGTCGAGGTGGCGGTCGGCGACGGCGTGGCGCTCGGCGTCGGCGCGCAGTCGGCTGAGACGCAACCCGTCCAGGACGTCGTTATTCCGTAGAGAACCGGACCCGTCGAGGCCACGCTGATCCACCCGATGTTCTCACCCCAGGCAAAGCCCGAAAATTCCCCCGTCAGAGGATCAATCGTCACCCCTCCCCCGATCGGGGCAAAGTTGATCCACCCGACATTCGCTCCCCACGCATAGCCGGAGAGATGGCCGACGCCATCATTGGCCACCCCACCCGTTGCCGGGCTCAAGTTGATCCAGCCCACGTTCTCCCCCCACGCATAGCCGGTGACCTGCGAATCCGTCACAGTAACCCCGGGGCCTTGAGACGGGTTGAAGTTGATCCAGCCGGTATTCTCTCCCCACGCGTATCCCGCGAGGTTCCCCGCCCGCGCCACGTTGGCGCCCACACCGATCGAAAGGGCCGTCGTCAGCAGAACTGAAATGGTCATTCGGCGTATTGGTGCCATGGTCCACCCTCCCAATCGCGGCATGACGACCAGGAATCGGCTTTCAACCACCCTCACTCAGCTTCAGCTAACGACCCAGATGACTCACCCCGTCAGCGCGACGGCTTGCGCACCTCGCCAATGCAACCTGTCGAGGGATCTGATCAGATCCGCCGCATGGCAGCTTTTCCCTACACGCGATCCAACACCGACGAATGAGTCGGATGTCGCTCACCTGATCAACCCCCACCCCGCACGCACCACGGAGATCCGCTCGCGGCGAAATCATGCTTGTCCTGGGCGTGCACGCCGCCATCGGCGAAGTTCACGAACCACGCGCTGTTCGGATCCGGAACGTAGCTGGACACCGACCAGTAGTGAGCGCCGTTCACTACGCCGCTGAAGGGATTACCGACTGGAAGGGTGGGGTTACTGGCTGTCGTGTCTATCAAGCTTGCCAACTCGGCGATCGTGGGGAGCCGCCATCCTTTGCGGTTGCTGATCTCTCTTTGAACGCAAAGTGTTATCGCGTCCTCCCAAAAGGTCGTTGCGAACGTGGGTACGGGTGACTGCTCCCAGACCAACCCCGTTTCCTTGTCGAGCACACCGTGCCCGTCGAGCACGAGCACGAACCGATCTGCCGCATCGAGCTTCTGGCTCCACGTCGGCGGGATCTGATCCAGCGTTTTCATCGTCGGTCCGGGGGGCGCGCTCGGCTCCAGGCTCCCGGCACGAGCCATCGGGGCGGCTGCCAACAGCAGCATCACTCCTACAAACACTGCCCGTCCTATGTTCTGGAGATCTTCCATGATCACTCTCCTTGTATGGCTGTTATGAGACGTGCTGGTCCCGCGTATTGTTTGTCACGATGTTCACGGACGGCCCCAGGCGCGACCCGAGTGATTCGATCGACATCGTCGACATTCGTCGCGGTCATTGCTCCTCCGGCACAGCCGCTCGGCCGCGGTGACGCGCCCGCGTCACCGCGTGTGCCCGACCCGTGTGGCACACGTGAGGGAAGCTGCGCTCGACGGACTGTCCGCGCCGGCGGCGCTGGCGCCCGGCCACGTCAGGGCGGCATGGCGCGGGACGAGCCAGGCCAGGAGCTTGTCGGTGGCCCAGACCGGAGTGCGGACGACGCGCGTCGCGGATCAGCGGGCGCGTGGGTGGGGAATTCGCTGGGGGCAGTAATGCGGGGAACGAATCCGACGACGCAGTCCAGGCTGCCCGTGCGCGTCGAGACGGGCGAGCCACGCGTAGGCCGTCTTGCGAGCGATACCGTAACGGGCGCTGAGCTCGATCACGGCAAGGAGGCGCAGCCGATTGATCGCGGACTCTTTCGCGTTCTTCCACGGGTGCTGTCTCCGACCAGGGCATCGACCAATCCCAGTTGGTCGCGCACCGCAGCAGCGTCACCCATGTCGCCGGGTCTCAGATGTTACCCAGGTACCCGGTCTGCCCAACGAGCTGTCCAACTTCTGGATCGAGCGTGTTGGGCTGATCAGCCAACCACTGAACTCTCGGCGTTGGACGTTTTCGCCGACTTCGACTGCTGTTTCGCGCCGTCCATGGTCATTGTCAACATTTTTCGAAGTTCCCCCCGTGGGGATCTACCGGTCGACCGGCGGGGCCTTCGCGACCCTCATTTGGCGTTCACGCCGATAGCCGGAACGATTGGATTCTTCGGCCAGGCCGCCGCCACATTCACGCGTGCGCGCTCGGATGGTGGGCGGCAAAGCCGGACGCCGCCTCATACGCGGCTCCCGCCGAGAACAACGCGGCCTCGGAGAGATCGGGGCCGATGAGCTGGAAGCCGAGTGGGACGCCGGTCGGCGCCAGGCCCATCGGCAGGGTCAACGAGGGAACGCCGGCGAGGTCGAACGGGATCGTGAAGGCCAGCAGCGGCGCCGCTGCCAGAGGCGGACCGGTCACCGCCGCGTTCATCGCACCGGCGGTGGGCGGCACCGTCGGCAGCACTGGCGCGACCAGCATGTCCGCCGAGCGGAACAGGCGCCTCAGGTGCCCGTGGAACTCGCGCCGCCAGATGGCGACCTGCGCGTACTCGACCGCCGACGTCGCGCGGCCGATGTCGAGGAGCGACGCATAGGTCGCGCTGTAGGATGACCGCTGCGACGGATAGGTCTTGGCGTGGGAGATCGCGGCCTCGGCGAACGCCGCTTGCATGGCCCGTTCGAGGATCGGGCCGGGATCGGGCACGCTGACCTCCACCACCACGGCGCCAGCCGCCACCATGGCCGCGATCGCGCCTTTCAGCGCCGCCGTCGTCGGCTCGTCGAGACCGCTGAGCGTGTAGACGGGGTCGACGCCGATGCGCACGCCCCTGAGCGTTCCCGCCCGCGCGGCGCCGACCCAATCGGAGGCGGGTTCGTCCAGCGCGGTCGGGTCGAGCGGATCCGGCCCGGCGATGGCGGCGAACATGAGCGCGGTGTCGAGCACGCTGCGCGCCATCGGGCCGACGTGGTCGAAGGTGTCGGACAGGGGAAAGACGCCGTGCCGGCTGACGCGCCCCCAGGTCGGCTTCAACCCGACGAGACGATTGCAGGCCGACGGGAACCGGATCGACCCAGCCGTATCGGTGCCGATCGCGCCATAGGCGAGACCCGCCGCGACGCTCACGCCAGAGCCGCTGGAGGAGGCGCCCGACCAGTGACCGGGCGACCACGGATTCAGCGGCGGCGTGATGTCCGGGTGATGCGCCCCCCAGGCACCCTCCGTCAGTTGCGCCTTGCCGATGATGATCGCCCCGGCGGCCTGCAGGCGAGTCACGACCGTCGCCGTATCCGCTGGTGCGAAGCCGGTGGCAAAGAATCCGCCGGCCCGCGTGTCGGTTCCGGACATGGCGCAGAGGTCTTTCACGGCGATGGGCACGCCGTGCAGTGGACCGAGGTGCTCGCCGCGGGCCCGTCGCGCGTCGGCCGCGCGGGCCTCGACCAGTGCGGGCTCGGCGCGGACTTCGGCATAGGCGTGGAGGCGCGGTTGCAGGTCCGCGATGCGATCGAGGGCGTGCCGCGTGACGTCCGCGGCGGAGAGGGTTCCGGAGCGCGTATCCGCGGCGACGTCCGCGAGGCTGCGGTAGTGCAATGGGGTGCTTGGTGTCATCAGCGTTCTCCTGATCTGACGACGGCGACGGTCGGTCGTCCGTCACTGAGTCTCGGCACCGGAGGCGTGGCCAGCGACGTGAAAGAGCGCCTGCAGCCCTCCACGTCCGGTTCCGGGCGTCAAGCGCACCGCGCGTCCGTGTTTGATCCTCAGGATCGCGTCGTGCCGATCGGCGCGCTGTTCCAGTCCGGGTTGAGCGTCGCCAGGTCGGCGGCGATCGTGAGGCCGGCGTCGACGTCAGCGGCGAACAGCACGTGATCGAGATTCGCCTCCAGCTCGGCCCGCTCGAACACTCGCCGCGGCTCCGGCAGCGGTCCGGTGATGATGACGAACTTGCGGTCGCGACGCAGCCGTTCGAGGGCGCTCTCCAACGCCACCAGACCGCTGGCGTCGATGACCGAGACGCGGCCGAGGCCGAGCACCACGACCCTGACGTCGCCGCCGATGGCGCCGAGGGCCTTCATCGCCTGCTCGGCAGCGCCGAAGAACAGCACCCCGGCGATCTCGTAGAGCGCCACCCCGCGCGGGATCGCGCGCGACGTCTCGGCGCCATCGTCTTCCTGCATGACGCGCGAGTGCGTGATCTCGGCCATGCGCCGCATGAGCAGCAGGGCCGCCAGCACGATGCCGACGCTGACCGCGACCACCATGTCGAAGAGGACGGTGAGGACGAAGCAGACGACGAGGACGAAGACGTCGCTGCGTGGCGCCACGCGCAGCATGTGGGCGATGTGGCGCAACTCGGCCATGTTCCAGGCGACCAGCAGCAACAGCGCCGCCAGCGACGCCATCGGCAGATAGGCGAGCAGCGGCGCCAACAGCACCATCGACGCCAGCACCACTCCGGAGTGGATCAGCGCCGCGATCGGCGAGCGGGCGCCGGCGCGGATACTGGTGGCGGTGCGGGCAAGCGCGCCGGTCGCGGCGATGCCGCCGAAGAACGGGGCGACGACGTTGGCCAGGCCCTGGCCGACCAACTCGGCGTCGGGATCGTGGCGCTTGCCGGTCATGCCGTCGGCGACCACCGCCGAGAGCAGCGACTCGATGGCTCCGAGCATGGCGATGGCGAATGCCGCGGGCAGCAACTCCCGCAGCAGCTTCAATGTCAGCGGCGTGTCGCCCCAGGGCAGCGCCGGTGCCGGCGGCAGCGGCGGAATCCCGGCGACAGTGTGGCCGGCGACGACGCTATGGAAGCGGGTGCCGAGTGTCGCCACCGGCAGCCCGAGCGCCCACGCCGCGGCGGCCATGATCGCGAGCGCGATCAACGGCGCCGGCACCCGCCGCTCCAGGCGCGGCACGCCGAGCAGCAGCGCGAACGTCGCGGCGCCGACGCCGAGGTCGGCGAGCGACAGCGTGCCGCGCGCCGCCCACAGTGCAGCCACCTTGTCGGGAAAGTGGTCCGGCATGTGGGCGATCGTCAGGCCGAGGACGTCCTTCAGCTGGAGCGTGGCGATGACGACGGCGATGCCGGCGGTGAAGCCGGTGGTGACCGGATACGGAATGAACTGAACGAAGCGACCGAGGCGGGCGACGCCCATCGCGACCAGCAGCACGCCGGCGAGGAGTCCGGCGGTGAGCAGGCCCGACAGCCCGTGTTGCGAGACGATCGGCGCGAGGATGACGACGAAGGCGGCCGTCGGACCGGTGACCTGGAACTTGGAGCCGCCGCACAGCGCGGCGATCGCGCCGCCGACGATGGCGGTGTAGAGCCCGTGCTGCGGCGGCACGCCGACGGCGATCGCCAGCGCCATCGACAGCGGCAGCGCGACGATGCCGACCACCGCCCCGGCCAGCAGGTCGGCGCGCAGCGCGGTGGTGTCGTAGCCGATCGCGAGGGTGCGGCGCAGGGCGATGCCGAAGGGAATCTCGGCCGCCACCGTCCCGAGCCGCGCGTTCGGTCTCAACGATTCGCGACGGCCTGGCATCCCCATAGGCTGTAGCGCGTACCGCGCTCGGCGTCAGCCCTACGCTCCGGCGCCGGAATGGCTTCTCGCCACGGAGAACAGAGCGAACGCAGCGGCGATCAGCCGGTGCCGCAGCCGCTGAGCGCGGCATTCACGGCGCGCAGGAGCTCTTCGATCGTGACGCTGCCGCTGCCGTCGGCGTCGAGGGCGGCACACGACGTCGCCGCCGAATCGCCCAGGGCGATGTTGACGCCGCGCACGAGCTCGTCGATGCCGACGCTGCCGTCGTCGTTGCAGTCGCCGACGCAGGACGCGGTGGTGGGCCCGGTCGGCGTCTCGGTGGCGTTCGCCGTCGGCGTCGCCGTCGGGTCCGGGGTCGTGGTGGTCGCCGGGACCTCGTCCACGACGGTGACGGTCTTCGACGCCAGCATCACCCCGTCGGTCATCCGCGCGACGGTCAGGATGTGGCGGTCGCGCTGAGCAGTCGGGATCGCGGCGACGATGTTGTCGTTGGAGAAGCCGGTGTCCGGCTGCCCGTAGCCGACGTACTCGCTGTGGGTGGCGAAGATGTCCTCGGTCACGTCCTCCGGAAAGAAGAGTTGCGAGATGCGGTACGATTGGCTGCCGTCCTTCACCTGGAAATGGATGTGCACCGCGCGCCCGCGGTACCAGCCCGGGAAGCAGGTGTTGAAGGACACCCTGCCGTCGGCGTCGGTCGTCTGGCTGCCGCGGAAGAAATCCGACGACGCGTACGACTGGTCCTTCAGGCACATGCCGTTGTTCGGCGTCTCTCCCGAGTAGCTGCCCTCGAGATTCGTGTGCCAGATCTTCACGACCGCGCCCGACAGCGGGTTGCACGACGCGTCGACGAACCGCAGCGCCAGGCGAACCGGCAGGCCGGTCCACCCTTCCGACACGTCCTCGCGCAGCAGCTCGTCCTCCGTCGTGCACGGTCCGGCGGTCGTGGACGCAATGAACGCGCACGTATCGATCGGGTCGGTGAACGGGTCCGGGTACGACGCCGGGTCCGTTATTGCCGCCGTACCGCCGCTCGCCCATGTCTCCGCCGCAGCGGCCGGCCCGACCACGCCGTCCCGTCCGAAGCGCGGCAGTACGGGCACCAGGCCAACCCCGGCCAGCAGGCGAAGAACATTGCGGCGACTGGGTCGCCAACCCCCGTCCTCGAAATTCTCCACACAGTGACTGTACGTGGGACAATTTCCCACGTCAACATCGGCCTCAAGATTCGCTTTGGCGGTGTCTCGCCAGGGGCGCGTGCATCATCAGAAGGATGGCGGCACGCACTTGCGCGCCCGATGCGCGATATGCGCGAATCGCGCCCATGTCCCGGTGGTTCATCCGCGCCTGCGGATTGTTGATCGCGCTGCGTTCGTTGACCAACTTCGCCAAGCTGTTCCAGGGCGACGACGCGACGCTGGTCACCTTCGGTCAGATCCTGCATGGCAGCGCCGCCTTTCTGCCGGCGGCGCTGATCGGGTTGTTCATGCTCGCCACCGGCGTCGCGATGGTGATCGGCAGCCGCTGGGCGGGTCCGCTGGTCGGCCTCTATGCGGCGTACGTCGCCGTCAATCTCGTCACCTGGACCATCACCAACCCGGGTGAGATCGAACGCGTCGGCCGCCGACTGAGCAGCGCCAGCGATCCGGCATCGCTGTGGTGGATCGGCGCCGCCGGATTCCTCGGCTACTGCGTCATCGCCCTCGCCACCACCGCCGGCCCGGCGTGGTGGCTGCTGCGCCGGCGCACCTGACACCGGCTCGCGATCGCCGCGAAGGCGCTGCGCTTTCGCAGCACCGATGCGTCGCGATCACCGAATGGAGGGCCGCGCTGCCGCGCGGCCTGTCCCGAAACCCCGGTGGCCATCACCGTCCCTGTTGCGCGCGAGGACGCGCGCGTGGTCCTGCGAACCATGCGGCGGCCGATGATGGAATTCTTCCGCGACGACGTCGGCGACTGGACGGCGCGACTCAGCTGCGGCCACGCGCAGCATGTGCGCCACGACCCGCCGCTCGTCGAGCGGCCGTGGGTCACGTCCGAGGAGGGACGCAACAGCCGGCTCGGGCAGAGCCTCGACTGCCTCCGCTGCGACGCCTTCGAGATGCCGTCGGACGTCGTCGCCTACAAACAGACGGCGATCTTCACGGCGGACAGCGTGCCGCCCGCGCTGCGGAAGGATCACGCCACCGCGGTCGGCGTGTGGGGGCGGGTCGTCGTCCTCGAGGGCCGGTTGCGGTATCGCGTCGACGCGCTGGCGACCGATGTCGAGCTGTCGCCCGAGCGGCCGGGGATCGTCGTACCGGATGTGCGCCATCACATCGAGCCGCTCGGGCCCGTGCGATTCTTCGTCGAGTTCTACCGCGCCCCGTCCTGAGCGGCGCGGCGACACGATCGCCGCGCCGCCCACACCCGGCGACGCTTCCGCGTCGCCCGCGGGCACGGGGCGCGCAGTCCGCATGAGCTGGTGATTTACCATAACCGGGGAGTCTCGGACGCCACGGGAGACGGGCCCCCGAGCCAGCGAGCCGGGGTCTCCCGCGTGGCGCGAAGCGGTGGCAAGGTGAATCAGGCCCCGTCCAGCGGATCTGGCGGGCCGAACAGCGCCCCGCAGGGCCGGTAATTTCTGCGCGTCGTACCTGTTGGACTCGTAAACCATACGATCGCGGAGCGGCCGGCGGTCCTCGCCACCTGCTGAGACGGTGCACACCCGAGCTGCACGCATTTTGCTGACCGGTACCGGCACACTCGGGGAGGGAGAGTCATGCAGCGACTGCGTCTGCTGTGCGTGGGGATATTGCTTGCGACACTGGCGGCGGTGCCGCCTGTGCGAGCGGTCCAGGTCTGCAGCTACAACGTCCGCTTCGTGCTCGGGACGTTCTGTCCCATCCACATCGGTGACAAAGTTTGCCTGTCGCAAAATGCCGCCATCGGGCCGTGCGAAGGCAGGGTCATGTGCTACGGCGGTCACGGATTCTTCTGCCAGGCGCAGCTCGAGCCGCTCAGCGGACCGCAGGATAAGTGCCCGTTCGGCAGCACTCGCCCGACGGGAATGAGCTGCTACCGCCCGATGTTCACACCGGGGCGGTTGATCACGCCGACAGCGACCAGCATCCCCGAGGAGCCGACGTTTACGCCGACATTCACCCAGGCGCCGACCGTCACGGAAACCGCGGCTGCCACGTCGACGGCGACCGCGCCGCTGGTATCGACGGCGACCGCCACCCTGTCGCCAACGGGTACCCCGACGGGCACGGCTTCGGCGACGCTGACCGCCGTCGCGACCGTGACGAGCTCGCCGACCAACACCATCGCCGGCGCGACGAGCACGGCGACGCCGCCGTCGACCGCGACCAACACCGTCGCTGGCGCGACGAGCACGGCCACCCCGCCGTCGACCGCGACCAACACCGTCGCTGGCGCAACGAGCACGGCGACGGCGCCATCGACCGCGACTAACACCGTCGCCGCGACCAGTACGGCGACACCGCCGTCGACCGCGACCAACACCGTCGCTGGCGCGACGAGCACGGCCACCCCGCCGTCGACCGCGACCAACACGGTCGCCGCCGCGACGAGCACGGCGACGGCGCCATCGACCGCGACTAACACCGTCGCCGCGACCAGTACGGCGACACCGCCGTCGACCGCGACCAACACCGTCGCTGGCGCGACGAGCACGGCCACCCCGCCGTCGACCGCGACCAACACCGTCGCGGCAGCGACGAGCACGGCGACGGCGCCATCGACCGCGACTAACACCGTCGCCGCGACCAGTACGGCGACACCGCCGGCGACCGCGACCAACACCGTCGCGGCAGCGACGAGCACGGCCACCCCGCCGTCGACCGCGACGAGCACGAGCACCCCTCCGGCGACCAGCACCGCGACCGCGACAGCGACCAACACCACCGCGGCGATCGGCGCCCAGATCTGCACGCTGGGCACCGGCAGCCAGATCGCTCTCGGCACGCAGGCCCTGCCGCTCACCCTGAACCCGACCGGCACGGTCCAGATCGACTGCGGCAGCATCGACAGCGGCGGCAAGGCCGCCTGCGCCTGCGCCGTGCAGAGCCTCGGCGTCCTGGTCATCCCGGCGATCGGCGACGTCTGCATCAACCCCGCCACCTGCCCGTCGGGTGAGATCGACTGCAACGGCGGCCACGCCGAGGACGTCGACCTGGTGGCCGACCACAACATCGGCACCTGCGCCAACGACACCGCCTGCGCTACCTCCTGCACCGCGTTCTGCGGCGGCCTGGGAGCCGCCTATTCCCGCCTGTCGTACGGCTGCGAGGGCTTCTGCCAGGGCGGCACGAACAACAACAACGCGTGCACCTTGGACAGCCAGTGCCCCGGTGGCGCCTGCACGGGCGCTGAGCCGGTCGTCCATACCGGTGTCTGCAACTGCACCTGCCAGGGCGAAGGCCTCGGCAGTCCTGCCCCGGCCGGCAGCCTCTCCTGCGAGGTTGGGACGCAGATCAACGTCGAGCTGCCCTCGAACGGCGTCTGCGACCAGGCCATGCCGACGATCCAGTTGGCCCCCGTCTGCGGCGCGGTCACCACGACCACCGCCAAGGGCCTCGTGCAGAATGCCAACAACACCGCAGCGAAGACCATTCCGCCGATCGGCGGTGTGGGCACGGCGCCTGACGTCAAGACCGGCGCTCCGATCTCGTGCGCGACGATCGCGAACAGCACGCTCACCGGTCTGAAGCTGGTCGGCCACCTGGGCTTCTTCGATTCGACCCTGGGTGACATTTTCAGCACCAACACCTTCGTCTGTCAGTGAGCAACGGTGATAACGGGGCGCGGTCGGTCCATCCGACCGCGCCCCGCGTGCGTTGATCGACGCGAGGGGCCGCGACATCGCGTTGCGGCGCGTGGCCGCGCTCCGCCAGAGGCGGCAGTGGCGCGCAGCACAGTAGCGAGTCGCGATCGATCGGCGACGCGATCCCGCGAGGTGACTCTTGTCATCCGCGCTGATGATGGAGGGACGGTCATGGCCGCGACAGTACTCGATACGTTGAACCGCCTGGTGACGCCGCAGCTCGTCGGCGCGGCGTCCACCCGGCTGGGAGAGTCCGAGCGCGCCGTCTCGAAGGAGGCTCGGTGCGGCCGTTCCCATGATCCTGGCGGCGCTGATGCAACGATTGAACGACCCGAACCTGCTCTCACGGCTCATGAATCTGCTGACCGGGCGGGCACGTTGGTGTTGAGCGCCGAGCCGCAGCGCTGGATCGCGGTGACGGCGCCGCGGCGCCCGACCACGCCGCGCGCCCGCGCCCGGCGGCGCTCGACCCCCAGCAGCGCGCGCACGAACACCCCGAGCACGGCGCGGCACAACGGCGGGTCGTAGGCGAGCGCGTCGCGCAAGCGGTGCGGCAGCGTCAGCCCCCACTGGCGCACGGGCAGACGCCATCGACCAGGTGCGCGGCGAGCACCGCCATGCGCCGGCCGCAGCACGAGGGGCAGAATCCTCGGCCCTTGCACGAGAAGGCGACCAGGATCTCGCGCGCACAGCCCCCGCAGCGGAAGCGGGCGAAGCCGCTGGCCATGACGCCGCAGCCGAGAAAGGCGCGCAGCTCGCGCTCGACGAAGCGCGGCAGCCCGGCGCCGCCGCAGCGGTGGCGGGCCTCGGCGAGAAAGGTCTCGAGGTGCTCCGCGCACCACGCGCTGCAGAACCCCGTGCTCGGGGTGGCGGCGCACGCAGGTGTGCCGGCCGCGGCCGGCTGCCAGCCGCGGGACGGGGACGGACGCTCTCCCGAATCGCTCGCCATGGGGCTGTCGGGGCGGAGCGATCTTCGCCCCCCACACCCGTGCTGCGTTACCGGCCGGCCAACGACGGGCGTCGAGGTGGCAACGACGGCGCTCAGGCTGGCGAGCGAGCGCGGGTCCTCCTCCATCGCCACCATGTCAGCAACAGCCCGGCGCCATGCAGCTCGGCATCGCGAGAGGAGCGCAACAGGCGCTTGGCGAACGGCGCCGCAATCACCGAATGGAGGGCCGCGCTGCCGCGCGGCCTGTCCCGAAACCCCGGTGGCCATCTCCGCCTGGTTGCGCGCGAGGACGCGCGTGTGGTCCTGGGAATCATGCGGCGGCCGATGACGGGATTCTTCCGCGACGACGTCGGCGACTGGACGGCGCGACTCAGCTGCGGCCACGCGCAGCATGTGCGCCACGACCCGCCGCTCGTCGAGCGGCCGTGGGTCACGTCCGAGGAGGGACGCAACAGCCGGCTCGGGCAGAGCCTCGACTGCCTCCGCTGCGACGCCTTCGAGATGCCGTCGGACGTCGTCGCCTACAAACAGACGGCGATCTTCACGGCGGACAGCGTGCCGCCCGCGTTGCGGAAGGATCACGCCACCGCGGTCGGCGTGTGGGGGCGGGTCGTCGTCCTCGAGGGCCGGTTGCGGTATCGCGTCGACGCGCTGGCGACCGATGTCGAGCTGTCGCCCGAGCGGCCGGGGATCGTCGTGCCCGAGGTGCGCCATCACGTCGAGCCGCTCGGGCCGGCGCGATTCTTCGTCGAGTTCTACCGCGCCCCGTCCTGAGCGGCGCGGCGACATCGACGCCGCGCCGCCCACCACCCGGCGACGCTTCCGCGTCGCCCGCGGGCACAGGGCGCGTAGTCCGCAGGAGATTTACCATAACCGGGGAGTCTCGGACGCCACGGGAGACAGGCCCCCGAGCCGGCGAGCCGGGGTCTCCCGGGTGGCGCGAAGCGGCGGCAAGGGTGAATCAGGCCCCGTCCAGCGGATCTGGCGGAGGCCAGTGAGCCGCGGCGGGAAACAACACGGGGGGCACACGCGGGCGGCCGCGCGGCCCCGTGGTGCCGCGCGAGGGCGGGCGGTGGGCCGGTGCTCAGGTGGCGGCGGCGGGCAGGCAGCTCGGTTGGCGCGGCGGCACCGGGTGCGGCGGCTCCAGCGGCAGCCCGAGGCCGCCGACCTCAGCGCGCTGTGCAGAGCGTTGGGCGGCGCGCCCCGCGCCCCCTGCCGCCTCGACGACGCCGACGGCGATTGCGCGCTGAGCGCCGGCGATCTCGCCGCCACGGCGGCGGCGATCTTTCGCTGACGCTCAGCAGTCGCCGAGCGCGGCGCGGACGGCGGCGATCAGCTCGTTGATCGCCACCCTGCCGTCGAGGCTGCGATCGAGATCCGCGCACGCCGAGATCGGGCGCTGATCGAGCACGATCGTCACGCCCACCACCAACTCCTCGATCGACACCTGGCCGTCTCCGTTGCAATCGCCGACGCAGTGCGCGCAGCGCGAGGGCCCGGGCTGGCAGGCGTCCGGAACGAGATCGTGGTCGCAGTCCACCGCCGTCGCCGGCGGCGACAGATTGCGCAGCACGACTACGCCGTCGTCGGCGTACGACACGTCGGCGCGCCCGTCGCCGTCGAGGTCGGCGGCCAGCAGCGTCGCCGGGGGGCGGTTGAGCTCCCAGGTCTGCATCGGGCCGAAGGAGCCGTCGCCCAGGTTGGGAAAGAACGCGAGCCGGCTGTCGAAAGCGGCACGGCTGACGAGCAGATCGCGATCGCCGTCGCCGTCGAGGTCGGCGGCGGCGATGCGGCCGTAGGTGAAGAGGTCGAACGGAATCGATTCCGGCGCGACGAAGGTGCCGTCGCCGCGGCCGCGCGCGATCTGCATCGCGTCGGGAGTCGCGCCAATCAGATCGAACACTCCTGTGCCGCGCAGGTCGGCGGCGATGACAGCGCCCGGCGCGCCGGTGAAGGCGATGGGCGGCCCGGCGGTGAAGCGAGTGGCGCCGTGGTTGAGCCACACCTGCGTCGGGTCGGCGACCGCGACGATGTCGAGGTCGCCGTCGCCATCGATGTCGATCACGATGACGCCGGAGGGGTAGCCGGTCGTCGCCAGATTGGCGGCACCGGCGAAGGAGCCGTCGGGTTGCCCTTCCATGATCGCGATGCCGCGCGAGCCGTAGCGAGCGACGGCGATGTCGGCGCGGCCGTCGCCGGTGAGATCGCCGACGGCGATGTCGTTCGGGTCGGTGAACACGTCGAGGCGCTGCGCGGTGTCGAACGTGCCGCCGCGGTTGGGCAAGATGGAGAGGTCGTGGGAGAGACGGTTGGCGGTCAGGATCTCGGGCCGCTGGTCGCCGTTCAGATCGGCGATCGCAATGGCGACCGGGGTGTCGCCGACCTCGTAGCGGCCGATCGGGGTGAACTCGTCGTGGCCGTCGTTGCGGTAGACGAAGACGTCGTGCGACTGTTCGCTGACGATGGCGACGTCGAGGTCGCCATCGCCGTCGATGTCGCCGACCGCGTGGTGCGACGTACCCTCGCCTCCCGGCAGCAGCAGCGGCGCGTCAAAGGTGTCGCCGAGATTCCGCAGGATCATCGGCGGGGAGCCCACGCCCGCAGCTGCCAGGTCGAGCCGCCCGTCGCCGTCGAGATCGGCGACGCTGACCGATGGCGTGTATCCCAGATAATGGCTGGGCGCACCGAAGTGGGCGGCGCCGCGCCCGCGCGCGACGACGACGTCGGACCCGATGGCGACGAGATCGGAATGACCGTCGCCGTCGACATCGGCGATCGACAACCAGTTGACGCTGGCATCGAGCGGCACCGCGTACGGATCGGCGAAACGCCGCCCGCCGAGGTTGTCGAACACGTGCGCGGTGGCGAGGCTGAACGAGTGGTTGGCGATGACGATATCCGGGTCGCCGTCGCCGTCCACGTCGCCGACCGCCAACGGCCCACCATTGCCCGCAGGCGGTGGGGTCAGGGTCGTGGTGTCGACGACCGCGCCCGCCGCGTCGCGCCACAGGATCTGAAGCACCGGCGTCGGAACCTCGCTGGACACGACGACGTCTAGATTTCCGTCGCCGTCGAGATCGGCCCCCGCGACCAGGGCGCCGCCCTTGCCCTCGAGCGGGATCGCTCCCGCCGGCTCGAAGCGGCCGTCCGCGGTGCGTGTGAACAGTGACAAGCCGCTGCCGAGGACGGCGACCATCACATCGAGCCGTTGGTCGCGATTGAAATCGGCCACTGCGATACTGTTCGGAATGTACGCCAGCGGAATCGTTACCGGCGCTTGCCAGCCGGCACCGGGCAGGTTCGCGGCCACGTAGATCGCGTGATCGCCATAGTTGACCAAGAGCAGGTCTGGCGCCCGGTCGCCGTCGAGATCGGCGGCGACCAGCTGGCCGTACAGGTTCGGGAGCTGATCGGCCACGACGAACGTCGCGTCGCCATTGTTGTGCAGCACAGCGGTGCCGCTGCTCAGGACGGTCGCCAGATCGATCGCCCCGTCGCCATCGAAATCGGCCGCCGCGAGCCCGCCCGCGGCCTCGGGCAGCGCGATCGTCGTGCCGGTCGCCAGGACCAGATGCGGCACCTCGCACTCGTCGGGAACGGCATTGGCATCGCAGTCGGCGCTGGCACCGCTCGAGATGTCGACGGCATCCGCGCGGCCGTTGCGATTGCAGTCGCTCGCCGGTGCCGCGGCGGCAAGTGTCAGAAGCGCGGCGACGATCGCTGCGGCCGCGAGATGGCGGCTCATCGCAGCGCCAGTGGGTCGCAGCCGTTCAGGGCGGCGTTCACCGCGCCGAGCAGCTCGTCGATGGTGACGCGCCGGTTGCCGTTGGCATCTGCGTCTGGGCAGAGCCTGAGTCGGCTGTTGCCGAGCGCGATGTTCACCGACAAGACGATCTCGCTGACACCGATCTGCGTGTCATGGTTGCAATCGGCCACGCAGGGAATGGGGAGCGGCAGCGGCGTCGCGGTGGGCGTGGGCAGGCACGGCGGTGTCGGCGGCGGGCTGTCGGGCGGTTCGACCACCACGACATGGTGTGGACGTGGACCGACCGCGATGCTGTCGAGCGCGGCGCCGGTGGCGGCGTCGAGCACGAACAGGGTGTCGCTCTCCGGTCCGGTCACGTACAGGCGGCGACCGTCGGGGCTGATGGCGATGCTGTCGGCGCCGCAGCCGTAGAAGTTGGCGCACGCGACCGGGAACGTCGCGATCTGGCGGCGACGAACAATGTCGATCACCGTCACGCCGTCGATTCCGGTGAGGACGTAGGCGCGCGTGCCGTCCGGCGCGATCGCGACCGACCGCGGCCGCGACGCCACCGGCAGATTGGCGGCGACGACGCCGGTTCGCAGGTCGAGAATCGTCACCTGGTCGTAGGGGCTGCCGCTGACCACGGCGGTCGTTCCGTCCGGGGTCACGGCCAGGCCTTCGGCGGCGACCGCGCCGCTCACGGTTCCAATCGGCGTGGCCTTGCCGGTCGCAACGTCGATCGCGACCAGGCCGGCGCCGCTGGCCGCGTAGACCGTGCGGCCGTCCGGGTTCGCGGCAAGGGCGCGCGTCGGGCCCTCGACCGCGATCCCGCGGATCTCGCGGCGGCAGCCGAGATCCACCACCGACAGACCCTGAGAGATGCTGTAGCTATCGCAGGCGTAGGCGCGCGTGCCGTCCGGCGTCACGGCGACATCGAACGCAAAGACGCCCACGGGGATGGTGTCCACCACGGTGCGAGTCGCGGTATCGATGGCAACGATCGCGGCGGGTAACTGCACGGCGGCGTAGACGCGCCCGCCGTCCGCCGACAGCGTCAGCCCGGTCGTGGAGGTATTGGCGTCGAACGGCAGGCCGGTCACCGAGCGGTGGTCGAGGTCGACCACGGCCACCCCCAGCGCCTCGGTGGCGACGTAGGCATAGAGCGTCGCCGAGGCCGCCGTCGGCGCGGCCAGCGCGGTCAGGACGACGGCCAGAGCGACGCACGCGGGTATGGATCGCCGTCGATGTCCGCTACCCGCCACTCGTCCTGGTTAACCCACGAGGCTGTTAGCGTCCACCAGGTCGTTCGCGCTACGTCGTCAGCGCCGGCAGGCGCTCGACCGACTCGACGTACTCGGTCACGAGGCATCTTGGCGCCGCTCGCCACCGCGCGCGACCCGCAGGCGACGCGCCATTTCTACGTGCAGATCATCGGATGGGCGGCACCGTGGACCTATGAGTTCACGCGCCCGTGGATCGCGAGGGTCGCCCTTTCCAAGAACCGACTGCTGCGCGCGTTGCACATCGCGCAACACAACCTCTTGCGCGAGCACCGCGCCGGTGTGCCCATCGTGGTCGGCACCGATGCACCGTCGCCGTGGCCGGACGCGATCGACCAGTTCCACGGCCCGCAGACGGCGCGCGAGATGGAGCTGCTCGGCGACGCCGGCCTTGCGCCGCTCGAGGTCATCGCGGCCGCCGCCAGCACCCCGGCGAAGATGCTGGGCCTGGCTGCCGAGATCGGCACCCTCGCCGTGGGAATGCGCGCCGATCTCCTCTTGGTGGCAGGCGACGCGTCGCGAGACCTGCGTGCCCTGCGCGATGTCCGCTGGACCCTCCGCGACGGAGTCGCCCACACGCCGAGGAAGTGGATGGGGAAATGACTCGCGAAGTCACGTGTCAGGGGGCCTCCTCCGACCGGTCGTGACGCAATCCAGGAGCTCGTTTCTCGCTCCGCGGATGCACGGGAGGAGGCCCCGCTCGGGCGCGTCGTGCAGCATCAGCGCGGTCTTCGGCCATGTCAGGCAGGGCTGGAACCGCATTGCCTCGCTGCTGTCGATGCATGGCACTGAATCGTCTTTCAATTCGTGAGTTGATTATACCTTGCTCGGGACTTCCGTTCGTGACTAGCGTCTGGAGTGGCATAGATTAAAGACAACGACGGAGACTTTCCCGATGGAAAGTCGAAAGGGGTCCCGATGGTCTTCTTCACTGGCCGGCGACTCCGGCAGCACGACCGAGCCCTGAGAGGACGGCATCTCGTTCTCGGGCTCGCAGCCCTCGGGGTTGGTCTCCGACCCGACATCGCTGCGGCGCAGAACCTGGTGATCAACCCGAGCTTCGAGGTGCACGCTGGCGTGCCCACCACGCTCAGCCAGCTCAACCTCGCCGTCGGCTGGGACTCTCCCACCGGCGCGTCGCCCGACTACTACCTCGCCGGCGCGCCGAGCCTCGTCGATGTGCCGGCGAACAGCCTCGGCAACCAGTCCGCGCACAGCGGACAGGCGTACGCCGGCATTCATGCGCGGCCCGTCAACGACTACCGCGAGTACGTGGAAGCCCCGCTGATCTCTCCCTTGGTGGCGGGACAGACGTACCAGGTCTCGTTCTATCTCTCCCTGGTCGACCAATCGCGCTGGGCGGTCGATCGGTTCGGCGCCTACCTGTCGGTCGGCCCGGTCGGGCCGATCGCCAACGCCCTGCCGCTGCCGCTGACGCCGCAGATCACCAATCCGATCGGCAACTACATCACCGACAAGGTCAACTGGACGGCCGTCAGCGGGCCATACGTCGCCGCCGGCGGCGAGGACCACATCGTCGTCGGGAACTTCGACGACAACACCGCCACCACGCCGCTGATGGGACTGGGCGGCGCCTTCTCCTTCGCCTACTACTACCTCGACGACGTGTCCGTCGTCGGGGGGAGCTCCGACTGTGCGATCCCGCCGCTCGGCATGGTGTCGTGGTGGCCGCTCGACGAGCAGGCGGGCGCGACCGCCGTGACCGACATCATCGACGGCAACAGCGGCACGCCTCGACCCGCAGCCGTGGGACAGGGGGGACCGATCCCGGACCCGGGGATGGTGGGCGGCTCGCTGAGCTTCGACGGCATGAGCATGTCGGTCCAGGTCGGCGATGCTCCCAACCTCAACGTCGGCACCGGCGATCTGTCGATCGATGCGTGGATCCTGACGCCGGCGCCGGGGACCGGACTGCAGCCGATCGTCGACAAGGAAGTGGCCGGGCCGACCGACGCCATCTACGGCTACAGCCTCTACTTGCAGGACGGCTTCCTCGGCTTCTCGATGAACAACGATATCACCGTCTCGCCGCCCGCGGTGATCGGGACGACCGATACGACGGTCAACCTGACCGACCTCCTGTGGCACCACGTGGCGGTCAGTGTCGCGCGGACGCCAGCGTCGGCCAGCGGCGGGGTACTCTACGTCGACGGCGTCGTCGTCGCGACCTTCAGTACGCTGCCCTTCGCCGGTCTATCGGCCGACAACGTCGGCGATCTGTTCATCGGCGCGACCAACTCCTTCCGCGCGCCGCTACGTGCCTACTTCGAGGGCGACATCGACGAGGTGGAGATCTTCAACACGGCCCTCACCCAGCAGGACGTCCTGGATCTCTACACCGCCGGACCGAGCGGCAAGTGCACCCCGACCGTCGGCCCGAGCCCGACCCCGACCAACACCCGCGTCTTCGTGGAGACGCCCACCGCCACGGCGACCCTGACCACGCGCTCGAGTCCGAGCGCGACGGCGACGCCGACGCCGACCTGCGGCAACCCGACCATGGTCGACATTTCGACCGGCATGCAGTCGATCGGGAACAGCGACCCGCATTGGTATCTGGTCGCGGCGCCATCCCCCTTCTCCGGCCCCGCGCTGGCCACCGTCATCGCCGCGAACGGCGGATGGACGACCTTGCCGATCAACACCCAGTGGATCTCGGAAAGTACCAGCTGCACGGACACCCTCACGCCGGACTGTCCCGGCGGGGACTACTCGTACGAGCTGTGCTGGGAACAGTGCGGCGCGCTGATGCCGTCGTCGCTGCAGATCCTCGCCGACAACACCGCCACGGTCTTCCTCGACTCCAACCAGATTGCCACCACTCCGGCCACCATCGACTTCACCACGGCGGCGACCATCCCGGGCTTCACCCTTGGGACCGGGGTGCACACCTTGCGGGTCGACGTCCACAACAATCCCTTCAGCGGCGGCGGCGGTACGGCGACCGGCATGGATCTCAGCGGAATGCTGAACGGAGCGGTGACGCTGATCCGCTGCCCGATTCTGCCGACACCGACGCCGACCTCCACCCCGACTCAGACGTTCACCCTCACGCCGAGGCCGACGCCGACGGCGACGATGACGCCATCGCCGACGCCCACCCGAACGGCGACGGCAACCCAAACGGTGACGGCGACGTCGCGCTGCGTGCCGATGGACATCTCGACTGGCTTGCAACGGCCGTTCGGCAGCAGCGACTCGAATTGGTACCTGGTCGCGGCGCCGCAGAACACCACCGGGTTCACCGGGCCGGCGCCGAGCACGGTCATCATGCCGAACTCCGGCTGGACCGTGCTGCCGAACACGAAGTGGATCTCCGCCAATACCGGTTGCACCCCGACATTCTCGTCCGACTGCCCGGGCGGGGAGTACGCGTACGAGCTCTGCTGGGAGCAGTGTGGCGACCTGATGCCTTCACCCCTGCAGATCCTCGCCGACAACACCGCCACCGTGTCGATCGATGGAAACCCGGTCGCCACCAATCCGCCGACCATCGGTCTCGCGGCGCCGGTGACGATCCCGGGGTTCACCCTGCTGGGCAGCGGGTACCATTCGCTGCGCGTCGACGTGCACAACAACCCGACCGGCGCCGGCACCGGCACGGCGACCGGCATGGACCTGAGCGGCATGCTGAACGGACCGGTGATCGTCGTGCCCTGTCGAGATCTCCAGACGCCGACGGCCACGCCGACGGCGACGTCCACGCCGACCCCGACGCCGATCTGCTCCGAACCGCACTCGGTCATCATCTCCACCGGCGCGCAGCCGATCGGTAGCACCGATCCGCGGTGGTCGCTGCGGTCGGCGCCGGCGAACACGACGAACTTCGCGCCCGGCATTGCCAAGGTCATTGCCCCGAACGCGGCCTGGTCGAGCCTGCCCACGGCAGAGTGGATCTCCGCGAGCCAATTGTGCTCGAACGCGGTCACCGCCGACTGTCCGCCCGGCAACTACACGTACGAGCTCTGCTGGCAGCAGTGCGGGGCGCTGGTTCCGGAGCCGCTGCAGATCCTCGCCGACAACACCGCCACCGTGTTCCTCGACTCGGTGCAGGTGGCGACGACGCCGGCGACCATCGACTTCATGACTGCAGCCACGATTCCGGGCTTCACGTTGGCCAGCGGTATGCATCGCCTGCGGGTCGACGTGCACAACAATCCGCACGACAGCAGCGGCACCGCCACCGGCATGGACCTGAGCGGTACCCTGAACGGTTCCGTGCAGGTCTTCCGCTGCCCACGTGGCTTCTGCGTCGGCGACTGCAACATGGACGACGTGGTGACGATCGACGATCTGCTCAAGATGGTGAACATCGCCCTGCTTTCGACGACGGCCACGGTCTGCGACGCGGGCGACGCCAACCAGGACGGAGAGATCAGCATCGATGAGCTCGTCATGGCGGTGAACCACGCCCTCACCGGTTGTCCGGCCGAGGCGTAAGTGCGGCCTGGCGCAATCGACTGGTTACCGGCGCCGCGTCCAGTCGTGGCCCTGCGGGGCGGTGCGGAACTTCAACGTTGGAGCCCGCGCCCGGCCTGCTCCGCATCGTCGTCATGGGCCGCCGATGCGTCGCGCGTCGCCGGATTTTCTTGGTACTGCGGATAGCCCGGCCGCAGTTTCGCAGCCCTGGGAGGCGCGGCACGGCCCGGGCCGAATCGATGCCGAGTTCCGCTCTGGCCCGTTGCTTGCGACGGCTCTGGCGAGGGGTGGGCAATGGATCAGCACAGCGAACGCCTGCACGGCGAGGATCTCACGTTCTGGTGGTTGGACTCCCCCCAGCAGCCGACCACCATGGCTATGCTCATGCTGCTCGATCGCCCGCCCGATCCGCGGCGTCTGCGCGCCGCCCTCGAGCGCAGTGTCGCCGCCGTTCCTCGTCTGGCGCAGCGCGTGCGCGACGCGCCGCTGGACCTGACCCTGCCGCACTGGGAGGACGATCCCACCTTCGACATCGACTACCACCTGCGGCACCACGCGGTGCCGGGCGGCGAGTGGGCGGAGCTGCTGCGCGAGATCGGTCCCGCCTACGAGACGCCGCTCGACCGCAGCCGGCCGCTGTGGGAGGCGCGCATCTACGACGGGCTGGCCGGCGATCGCGCGGCGCTGTTCTTCAAGCTGCACCACGCCGTGGCCGATGGGGTCGGCGGCAACGCGATCTTCGCCGCGATGACCGACTGGGACCGCGCCGGCACCGCCGACGCCGAGGCGCCGGCGCGCGACGGGCACAAGGGCGCGTGGCCGCAGGCGCAGGGGGTCGGGGCGCGTCTGGTCGAGGCCCTGCGCGACCGCGTCGACCTCGACCTCGAGCGCGCCGGGGCGGCGGCGCGCGCCATCGCCGACACGGTGCAGCACCCGAGCCAGCTCGGTCGCGCCGTGGCGGCGCTGCGCTCGCTCGGCGAGACGATGCGCTTCGACAGTCATTCGCCGCTCAAGGAGGCGGCGGGCCGGGCGCGCCGCCTGAGCGGCCTGGCGCTGCCCTTCGCCGAGATGCGAGCGCTCAAGGCGGCGCTCGGCGGGACGATGATCGACGTCATCTGCACGATCATGGCGCGCGGCATGGGCAGCTGGCATCGCACCCATCGCCTGCGCGGGGTGACCGAGCTGATGACCCTGGTGCCGATCAACCTGCGCAAACCCGGGGAATGGACGGACAAGGCCGCCACCGGCAACGTCGCCACCGGCATCATGGTGCGGCTGCCGATCACCCTCCGCGATCCGCTCGAGACCTTCCGCGTCGTGCGGGAGCGCATCGAGCTGGCGAAGGCGGACCCGTCGGCGAACGCGTCGCCGCTGCTCGCCGAGGCGTTCAGCGTGCTGCCGCGCTCGCTGCTGACCTGGCTCGCCGAGGGCGCCTTCGGCAACCTCGACTTCATCGTCACCAACGTCCCCGGCGTCCTGGTGCCGCGCTATCTGGCGGGGGCCGAGATCGTCGCCGCCTATCCGTTCGCGCCCATCGCGGCGCGCAGCCCGGCCTCGGTCGCCCTCTACGGCTATCGCGACGCGCTCTACGTCGGCATCAATTCCGACCTGGCGACGATGCCCGACGTGGAGCGTTTCGAGACCGCCGTCGCCCGCGCCTTCCGCGACCTACAGGTGGCGGCGGGGCTTGCCCCGCGCCCCCGGCGCGCCGGCGTGCCGGGGCCCGCAACGGCTCCGCGCCCGGCGGCAGGAGGTCGCGTGTTCCGCGCGCGTGAGGCCGCCGCGGCGGATCGTCGTCCTGCTCCTGGCGCTGCCGGCGGCGGCGGCGGACGGGGCGGCAGCTGTATCTGCGCCAGTGCGCCTCATGCCACGGCGTCGGCGGCCGCGGCGATGGTCCCGACGCGGTGCTCTTCGTGCGGCAGCCGCGCGATCTGCACGAGGACGTCGTCGCCAGGGTGCCGACCGACGACCTGGTCCGCCGCGTCCGTAGCGCCAGCCTCTGCGCCTGGTGCTCGACCCGGCGGCGCTGCGCCGGCGGACGGCCGGCGTCGAAGCGTTGGTCGCCTACCTGCAGCGGCTGCTGACGGTGGACTGGACGCGGGCCGACGTCGGCTGGGTGATTCGCCACCATGTCAGCAACAGCCCGGCGCCATGCAGCTCGGCATCGCGAGAGGAGCGCAACAGGCGCTTGGCGAACGGCGCCGCAATCACCGAATGGAGGGCCGCGCTGCCGCGCGGCCTGTCCCGAAGCCCCGGTGGCAATCACCGCCTGGTTGCGCGCGAGGACGCGCGTGTGGTCCTGGGAATCATGCGGCGGCCGATGACGGGATTCTTCCGCGACGACGTCGGCGACTGGACGGCGCGACTCAGCTGCGGCCACGCGCAGCATGTGCGCCACGACCCGCCGCTCGTCGAGCGGCCGTGGGTCACGTCCGAGGAGGGACGCAACAGCCGGCTCGGGCAGAGCCTCGACTGCCTCCGCTGCGACGCCTTCGAGATGCCGTCGGACGTCGTCGCCTACAAACAGACGGCGATCTTCACGGCGGACAGCGTGCCGCCCGCGTTGCGGAAGGATCACGCCACCGCGGTCGGCGTGTGGGCGCGGGTCGTCGTCCTCGAGGGCCGGTTGCGGTATCGCGTCGACGCGCTGGCGACCGATGTCGCGCTGTCGCCCGAGCGGCCGGGGATCGTCGTGCCCGAGGTGCGCCATCACGTCGAGCCGCTCGGGCCGGCGCGATTCTTCGTCGAGTTCTACCGCGCCCCGTCCTGAGCGGCGCGGCGACATCGACGCCGCGCCGCCCACCACCCGGCGACGCTTCCGCGTCGCCCGCGGGCACAGGTCCCGCGGCTACGGCTCGACACGACACGCCGTCGCGTGGATCCAATACGCCATCGCGTCGCTTCGATACGTGTCGCATCGTCGCGACGCGTAGCCGCGGCACCTGTGGCCGCCGGCGGTGCGGCGCGGCGCCCGGTGGGGTGCGGCACGGCGCGACGATTCGTGCCCCTCTCACACGCCGCTGCCGCTCAACGCCTCGGCGGCGAGCACCCGCGCGCTCGGGCGAACGTTGCGCTCACGGTCGATGATCCCGAACGGCACGTCATAGCCGTGCAGCCACTCGTAGTTGTCGACGCCCGTCCAGTGGAAGAAGCCGCGCAGCGGGGTGCCGGCGGCGATCGCCTGCCGGGCGATGGTCAGCCCGTCGCGCAGGTAGGCGGTGCGCGCATCGTCGTCGTGCGTGCCGATGCCGTACTCGCTGATCAGCAGCGGCGTGTCCGGTAGCTCGCGCCGCAAGCGTTCGAGCACGAGGCGCAGGCCGTCGGCGCTGATCCCATAGTCGAGCGGCGAGCGCGGCGCGCCGGCGGGGTACGGCACGGGCGTGCCGTCGCGCAGGCCGAGAGTGAAGTAGTACGAGAAGCCGATGAGGTCGGCGTTGCCGGCGAGATCGGGGCGCGTGATCGGCGCGCGCCCGGGCAACGCGAGCACGCCGTCACGCTGCAGCCCGAGCCAGGACCGCCACATGCCGGCGTCGATGAAGTCGGCCACCGGCGCCGACGCCTCGTCGAGCGCGACGATCGTCGCGAGGTTGTGGACCGACGCGACCGGCCGGCCGGTCTGGCGCAGGCGCGCGCCGGCTTCCGCCGTGGCGAGCTCGATGGCCTCCAATACCGCCAGGTAGGCCGGCGCCGTCGCGGACACCGGGCGGGAATCCCATGCCCATCCAGCCGAGGAACGCGTAGGCGTGCGGCTCGTTCACCGGCTTCCAGCCGGCGACGAGATCGCCGAACAGCTCGGCGACGCGCTCGACGTGGCGCATCCAGGCGCCGCCGCGCAGCGTCGCGTCGAGAAAGCCGCCCGCCGCGGCGAACCACGCGGGCAGCGTGAAATGGTGCAGGCAGACCCAGACGTCGATGCCGGCGTCGCGCGCGGCGCTCAGCATCTCGCGGTAGTGCGCCACCGCCGCGGCATCGACGCGCCCCGGCTCCGGCTCGATGCGCGCCCACTCGATCGAGAGCCGGTGCTGGCGCAAGCCGAGTTGGCGGTAGAGCGCGAAATCCTCTCGGTAGCGGGTCGCGAAGTGGCTTCCGGCGCCCGACACCGGCGCGCGCCCCGCTTCCTCCCACGCCTTCCAGTTCGATGCCGGCGCCGCGCCTTCGCACTGCGTCGACGACGCGCCGGTTCCCCACAAAAATCCCGCGGGCCACGCCATGGTCGCGGCGGTGCTCAGGCGAGCGGGATCATGACGTGACGGCGAAAGGCCTCGCGGGCGCACAGCCGTTCGTACCAGGCGTCGAGATGCACGAGCGGCGCGCGTTCCACGCCCAGGGCATGGTAGCGATGGCAGAGCACGCCCACCGGGATGTCGCCCATCGTCAGCGCGTCGCCGGCGACGAACGGGCGGTGCGCGAGGTGCGCGTCGAGCCGCGCCCACACGTCCTTGACGCCGTGCACCGCCGCGGCGATGGCCGCGGCGTTTCGGTGCTCGGACGCGGTGCGGACGATCTCCCAGAACAACGTGCGCATGTCGGGCTGCAGCGTGGTCTGCTGCCAGTCCATCCACTGATCGGCGACGCCGCGCACACCCGCATCCTGCGGCCAGAGGCTCCCCGCCCCGTACGCGGCCGCCACGTAGCGGACGATCACGTTCGACTCCCAGAGGACGACGCCGCCGTCCTCGATCGTCGGGATGGTGCGGTTCGGGTTCAGGGCTCCGTACTCGACCGTGTCGAGGCGACCGAACTCCCGACCGGCATCGATGCGCTCGTGCGCCACGCCGACCTCGCCGACCGCCCACATCACCTTCTGGACATTGCTCGACGTCGTGCGTCCCCAGATCCTGAGCATGTCTCGACCTCGCTGCCTCGTGGCCTCCTAGCTGTATTCGGACCGCGGACGCCACCTCGCCACGCGCACTCGCGACGTTGCACGTATCAGGTTGCAACCACCAGTGTTGTTGATACGGAGTGTTCCGGCATCCTGGACGAGGTGACGATGCATCCACTTATCGGTGAGACACATCGACGGGCGGCGCAGCGGCACGGGCGCGTTCGCATGCTCTCGGGGCTGCTGCTGGCCACGCTGGGGATCGGTTCGGCCGTCTGTCTCTTCGGCTCGGTCGGCGCGGGCGCGCAGGACGCCGCCGACGCGGCGGCCGCGCTCGCGGCGATCCCGGCGCCGCCGGAGCCCTGCGCGCCGCAGACACCGGGCTCCTGTCCGACCTGTACCAGCGACGTACCCGGCGCCTCGGACTACGAGAAGGGCCTCCCCGTGCCCTCGCCGGCGCCGGGGTTCAACTACGTGGTGCAGTTGGTCAACGAATCGAACGTGACCATCCTGGCGGCGGCGAACGCCGCGCATCGGGGTTCCGACACGCCGGGCGGCCAGGTGCCACCCCCGGTCGCGGTCCTGCCGCGCGAGGGCACGTGGGTCATGCTCCCGAAGGGCGCCCCCAACAACGGCAACGTCCTCACCATCGACATTCCGCAGGCGTGGGAGGGCACGCAGTGCCCGCAGGACAACAAGGACTGCAAGGCCAACGGCCCTCGGTTCTTCCCGCGCACCGGCTGCAAGTACGACGTGGCGCAGAACCTGGCCCAGTGCGAGACCGGCTCCTGCGGCGACGCCTACGATTGCGGCCAGCAGGCGCTCAGAGTTCCGGTGCGGGCAAGCGCCGGGCGAGCGCCGGTCAGCATCGTCGAGTGGACGTTCAACTCGCAGGGTGGACAGGGCTACAACTATCCGGACATCAGCCTGGTGGACGGCGTGAGCATCACCGTCGATGTCCAGGCGCTGGGCCCTCACTGCGCATCCAAGCCGGGCGCCCCGACCGAGCCGAACTGGTTGAGCCAGAACCAGCCGCTGGCGATTCACGGCGCGGATCTGCGCGAGCCCGGGCGCTGTATTCCCAACTTCCGGCTGACGCGCGGCGAAATCGGCCAGGTCATCGAGGGCGAAGGCGATCCGAACGAGGCCGTCGGCTGCTTCACCAACTGCGGCAGGTACGAGTACCCGAAGACGCCCGACGCGGACTGCGATCCCAACACCGACGCGCGCTGCAAGAACTGGTTGGCCTTCTGCTGCTACACGCCGCCGGACGATCCGAACCACATCTATGGCGGCATGTGCAGCAACAACACCCAGTGCCGTCAGAGCGGCGGGTGTTGGGATCTCGTGACCGCGCCCGCCGTGTGCTCGTGCCGGGGCTTCATCAAGAACGAGACCTGTCCCGCTGACATCTGCACGCACCCGAACCCGCCGAACTATGCGTCGCAGCCTGAATTCGGTCACTGCACCGACGTCACCGAGGACCCGAACGCCTGCATCGGCGACGACACCGTGCACGCGGTGTTCCCCGGCGGCTACACCTGGCCCAGCGATCCGGAAACCTACCTGAGCGACGCGCGCGCCTACCGGATCATCTTCGCGCCGGGCTTCAACCCGAGCGTCAACCCCGCGATCACCGAGTCGGGGCCGATCCCGCCCTGCGCCTCGCTGCCGACGGCATATGGCTACGAGTTCCAGCAACAGGTCTGCAGTGGTGCCACGGGCGCCCTGTTCGCCGGTGCCGAGTTGTCGCCCGAATGCCAAACGACCGAGGACTGTCCCTTCATCCCCGGCAGCACGCCGCCCGTCCGCTCCGCCTGCGACCCGCAGCACAAGCGCTGCGCGACATGGGCGTGCAACATCCTCCCGGGCGGGCCGGTGAACACCGGCGGTCTCCTCTGCAGCTGGGCGACGCCCGCCCCGACGCCGACGTTCACGCCGCAAACGCCCGTCGGCGGCGCCCCCACGCCGACCCCGGGCTCGGGTGGTGACGGGTGCGCGATCGACCCCAACGGCGGCACGAACGGCGGTGCGCTGCTCGCACTCGTCGTCTTCGGCATCCTGCTCCGCACTCGGCGGGGCTGAACTCGTTGGCCGCCACGGCCGCCAAGAACCCCACGTCGATCCACTTGGGGTCCTTGGCGTCTGGGCGGTCCAATCAACGGACCGACCCGCGCGGCATCGCCCAATCTCGTCTGGCCGTTGTAAGCCTCACCGACGCGCGCCCGTGCCGGCCGCGCCGCGGCGTACGATCTGCCTCATGGCCACTTCGTGCCGAAGTCGGAGGCGTCGATGATGCGGCCGGTGTAACCGGTCGCGATCTGGGCCGCGAGCCATGCGACCGGCGCGACGACCGCCTCTGGCGTCGTCCATCCCGTCCAGTCGAAGTCCGGGCCGAGCTCGCGCATCGCCAGCTCGGTCTTGACCGCTCCCGGACGCAGCGCGTTCACGCAGATCCCGCGCGCGACGATCTCCGGCGCGAGGGCGGTGGTGAATCGCTCCATCGCCGCCTTGGCGACGGCGTAGGCGAGAAACCCGGGAGGCATCAGGGCGGTCGACTCGTGGGCGGCGCCGCCGGACGAGATGTTGATGATGCTGCCGCCGCCCTGCGCCGCCATCGCCGGCACGACGAGCTGCGCCAGCACGACGAGGCTGCGCACGTTCGCCGTCATCGACTCGTCCCAGCCGTCGAGCGTGAGGTCGTCGAAGCGGCCGCGCGTCGGCGCCATGGCGTTGTTGACCAGCACGTCGACGCGACCGAACTGCTCGAGCGTGCGCGCGACGAGCGCGCGGAGGTCGGCGGCGCTGCCGACGTCGCAGCGCACCGCGACCGCGCGGCCACCTGCCCGCTCGATCGCGGCGGCGGTCGCGTGGATCGTCCCGGGCAGCCCGTTCGGATCGGCGGTCACCGTCCGCGCCGCGCACACCACGGCGGCGCCGCGCGCCGCGAGCCCCAGCGCCAGCGCCCTGCCGATGCCGCGCGACGCGCCGGTCACGATCGCCGCGCGCCCGTCGAGCTCGCCGCTCACGTGTCGACCGCCGCGTGCAGGATGGAGTGCCCCTCCCGCCATTCGCGCAGGACCAGGTAGGGCCCCTTCAGCGCGCCGCGATCCCAGTTGCCGAATCCCATCAGCGTCGCGGCGCGCCCGGTGGCCGTCGGCAGCGCCTTCACCCGCTCGAGCCCGGCGCGCAGCCCGGCACGGCTCAGCTCGGGCGCACGGGCGATGCCCTCGGCCAGCAGATGCCCCATGTCATAGGCGCCGGCCTCGCCGGGACCGCACGGGCGTCCGTCGGCGGCCGCGCGCCGCGCCAACGCGGCGAAGCGCGGATTCGCCTCGTCGTAGGTGTCGGCGTACGTCCAGCCCTCCCAGTCGAGCGCCCAGATGGGATCGGCGTGCCCGTACATCAGCGCCGAGTTCGCCAGCGCCGGCACGGGCCACGACCGCGCGCGCCTCGCCTGCGCCACCGCCTGCGCCGCCCGCCAGAAGCCGAGGGTGACCAGCGCCACGGCGCCGGCCTGCCGCGCCGCGGCCACCGCCGCCACGGCGCCGGTGCCGTCGTGCTCGACCACGGCGTGCGTCACGACGTCGCAGCGCGCGGCAGCGGCGGCCGCGGTGAAGAACGCCGCCAGGCGCTTGCCGACTTCCGAGGGGTCCTGGATCAGCGCGACGCGCGTGAGACCTCGCCGCACCAGATCGCCGACCAGCAGCGGCGGCTCGTCTTCGAGCGAGCCGATCTGGAAGTGGAACAGATACGCGCTGCGCGCCTGGTCGTTGCCGGCGTAGTTGAGGCACGGCATCTCGGCGGCGTCGGCGAGCGGCCGCACCGCCAGCGCGCCATCGGTGAGCGCCGGGCCGAGCATCGCGAGCACCCCCTCGTCCACCAGCCGGGCGAAGGCGCGTTCGAGCGAATCGTCGCCGCCGTGCGCGGGCATGTGCACGAGCTCGAGCGGTGCCGGCAGCCGTCCCTGCCGGTCGACCGCATCGATGCCCAGCCGCACGGCCCACTCGAACGACGCGCCGCCATCGGCACGCCGGAAGTCGTGCAGCACGCCGATGCGCAACGGCGATTCCACGCGCGAGCCGTAGCGAGCACCGCGCGACGTTGTCAACGCGCGGCGGGAGGCATCCTGCGTCGATCCGTGCCGCGCTAGCACTGCGGGCGAGCCGCCCGCGCTCCCAGGCGGCGATCTCAAGGCCACGCGCGGCAACAATGCGGCGGCCGGGAGCGCGGGCGGCTCGCCCGCAGTGCTAGCGCGGCGTCGCCAACGCATCCCGGCAGCGCGCTGCGTCCGACACACTACGCGTGGTAGGCTCGCCCTTCATGGCGCGCGCGCGACTGGGACCCGGCGACCTCGTGCTCTGCCCCGGCACGCTGCCGCGCGCCGGCTTTCGCGAGCGGGCGGCGGCGGCGCAGGCGGGCGGATTCGCCGGCATCGGTCTCTGGCTGCCGCATCGCACACGCGCGCACGCTGCAGGCCTGGCGGATGCCGACATGCGCGCGATCCTCGCCGACCACGGGCTGATCGTCTGCGACGTCGAAGCGATCACCGACTTCGGCCCCTGCTTCCGCGGCGGTGCCGCGGCGGCACGCGAGCCGACCGACCTGGAGCGCCTCGCCTACGAAGTGGCGGACGCCGTCGGTGCGACCACCGTCACCGTGGTCGAGGGTCCCGGCGCCGCGATGGAGATCGGGCCCGCCGCCGAGGCCTTCGGCGCGTGCTGCGACCGCGCGGCCGGCCATGGGCTCGACGTCGCCATCGAGTTCTGGCCGGGGTCGAGCATCGATGCGGCGCGCGCCGCCGCCATCGTCGCCGCCGCCGCGCGAGGGAACGGAGGCCTCCTCCTCGACACCTGGCACGCGCACCACGACCCGCCGGCGCGAGACGTCCTGCGCGCGGTTCCGGGATCCGTCATGAAGTCGGTGCAGGTATCGGACGTGGGCAGCACCGCGCCGGCCGACTACCTCGTCGCCACCATGCACGACCGCGAGCTGCCGATGCAGGGCGTCGCCGATCTCGTCGGTTGGGTGCGCACGCTGGACGCGATCGACGCCCGCGTGCCCCTCGGCGTCGAAGCGCTGTCCGACGCGCTGCACGCGCTGCCACCCAACGAGATCGCGCGGCGCGCCGGTGACGCGATGCGCGCCCTGCTCGCGGCCGCGCGCCGGTAGCACGTCGGCGCATCCCATCAGCGAATGGAGGGCGCCGCTACGGCGGCGCCATTCGCTGACGGTGCTTGCCATCACCGGCTCGGACAGGCCGCGCGGGAGCGCGGCCCTCCATTCGGGAACTCCTCGGCCCGCGGTGATGATGTTGGCGCGGCTGGCGGTTTGTTGTTGCTGGTGACGTCGCGAACGCGTTAGAGCCGCGGCAGCGACCTTGTTTGAACCGAACCAAGGAGGAACGATGCCCGCCAAGCGAACGACTCATCGCAGCAGCGCCGGCAAGAAACTCTACGCGGTCCGCGACGCCGAGGGGAAGTTCAAGGACATCCAGACCTACGAGCGTGCACACGCGATGGACATCAAGCGCGTCTCGAAGGCCGAGACCGTCGCGAAGAAGAAGGCGGCCGCCAAAAAGACGGCGGCGAAGAAGACCACGTCCCGAAAGAAGGCGGCGACGAAGAAGAAGTAGCGTCGCTCAGTCGGCGTTCTCCGGCGGGATCGGCGCGGTGCATGCCTGCGCCGCCGCAGACGTCCTCGACGGCGCCGTCGGGGTGCCAGAACTGGTCTCTTCAGCTCCTGCACGGCGGGGATGTTGGGCGTGTCGTCGTGCGGATCGTGGCCCTCGCGCGACGGCACGTTGCCGACCGGTGACGGCGGCGAGCCGGTGTCCCACAAGAAGTACGCCGAGCCGGCGAACGGGTACTGGTCGATCGGCGTGAGCAGCCAACCGGGATCGACCTCGGCCACGCGGCCGGCCGCGGCGATGGGTACGTGCGCGGCGGCGCCCAGCGTCGCGGCTTCGATCCGCAGGCTGTACTCGGTGACCTGGTGGTCGCCGACCGCGCCGAGCAGCAACACGGTGTGCACCGGCGTGTCGGGCAGCGGATTCGCCGGTGATGTGGTTGGCGTAGCCGTTGGTGTCGCCGCGGTCCCACAGCAATTGCGCCACGGCGATGCCGATGATGCGGTCGTAGCGCTTCGGGTAATTCGGCTGCAGCACCAGGTTGAGGTAGTCGTCGAAGTCCGAGCTGCGGTCGAGCAGCACGTTGTAGTTCATGCCCGCCTCGGCGAGCACGGAGCGGGTGAAGTCCTGCGCGACGGCGGTGAGCGCGCCGCCGAGAATGGCGCCCTGGCTGTTGCCGTCGAAGTAGAGCTCGTCGGTCTTCAGCGCGGACTGGCCGTCGAAGCGGAAGGCCTCGTTGGCGCTGAACCCCTGCGGGTGCTTCATCAGCCGCCCGAGATAGAGGAAGGCGAGGAAGCCCTGCTGCATGCGATCGGGAATGGCCGGGAAATGCCGAGATGTCGGTCAGCGCCGCGATCGCCGCGCCGATGTCGTCCTCGGCCATGCCGTACCAGTCGGTGGCGCAGTACGCGATGTTGTGGTTTGCCGACATCTTCTTGGTCAGACTGCCGTTGACCTCGCCGCGGCTGCCGAGCAGGCCGTGGCCGTACATCGACATGCGCGCCGGGCTGCTCGCCGACGCCGGCGGCAGGTTGCACAGGTAGTGCGCCGTGAAGACGCCGGGCTGGCGCTGCGGCCGCCCGGCTGCGTCGAGGACCAGCCGTCCGCCCGGATCGCCGTTGTTCGTGAGATAGAGCGGCAGCTCGAACGTGCCCTCGATGCGGCGGCGCACGAACTCGTTGGGGTTCTCGGTGACGGTGTCGACGGTGAACACCGGCGCGGCGTCGCCGAGGGCGGCGAAGGCGTCGTCGCGGATCGCGATCATGCGCCCGGTCAGGCTGTGGGTGCTGGCGACGGTGAAGTCCCACGCCAACTGCAGCTCGTCTCGCTGGCACGCCGGCCGTGGCGAGATCGGCGAAGATGCGTTCCATCGCCGGCCGGCGCGCTTCGAACGTCGCGTCGGTGGTGCGCTGCCCGTCGCGGTAGGCGACGAACTGGCGGCGAACGGCGCGATCGGCTGGCCGGCCGCGTTCGACCAGATGGCGCAGCCCGACGACGATGCGATGGCCGTCGGCGAAGTTGATCAGCGGGTGGATCATGAGCAGCGGCGTCTCGTCCTGATCGGCGATGGCATCGAGCTCCGCCCAGAACGGATGCCGCTCGCCGGTCGTCGCATCGAGCAGGACGATCGGTGAATCGGCGTCGAGCGACGGCTGCGCGTTCGTCAGCTCGGGCAGATGCGACTGGGCGACGTCGAGCCCGTCGATCTGCACCATCACCGGCGAGCCCGGACTCCACCCGTCGGCGCGGTTCTGGTCGGTGGGATCGACGTGCATGCCGCCCGTGTTGGCCGGCAGCGACTCCGCGACCAACGCCAGTCGGCGGCCGGTGCCGGTCGTGCCGTCCTCGACGGTGAAGTAGTCGTTGGGCAGCGGCAACATGCACGGTTGCGGCGATCGGATCGCAGCGCCCCTCGGTGTCGGTGTCGATGTCGAGCGCCGGGCATCCGGTCAGCGCGACGTGGACCGCGGCGAGGATCTCGTCGACGCGGATCTCACCGTCGTGATCGACGTCGCCCGCGACGCAGCCCGCCAGCGGCGCGGCGTCGAGCGCGATCTGCACCATGCTGAGCACGTCGTCGATCGTGACCGGCCCGTCGTTGCCGCAGTCTCCGGCGCACACGACCTCGGCCCTCGCCGGCGGCGAGAAGGCGACGAGCAACGTTCCGACGATGACGACCCCGATCCACCGGCGCGAGCGATTCATCCTCTTGGGATATCCCGCCGGGGCGATTATCGCCAACCCTGATTGTCCCTGGACCAATTGCTGGCGTAGCGGTGAGGCGCGCGAGTGCCGGCTCCAGTCAGGGACGTGCCATCCCCGAATGGGCCGCGCTCGCGCGCCGCCTGGCGGGCTGCTGCGCACCGATCCCGGCCATTGGGACCGACCGTCCCTGCCAGGCCGCGCGGGAGCGCGGCCCTCCATTCGGGATCCGGAACTGACCACTCATTGCATCGGCCCCTGCGAGCGCGCATGGAACCGGTCACCACCCGAGCCGGAAGAAGGAGTGTGCCATGAGTCAGTATCAGATCGCCGTGGTCGTCGGCAGCCTGCGCCGCGAGTCGTTCAATCGTCAGCTCGCGAACGCGGTGCAGACGATGGCGCCCGCCGAGTTCGCCTTCCAGCAGCTGCGTATCGACGACCTGCCGCTCTACAATCAGGACGATGACGGCAATCCAGCGGCGGCGGTGAAACGGTTGAAGAGCGAGATCGCGGCGGCACAGGGGCTGCTGTTCGTCACGCCCGAGTACAATCGGTCGATGCCGGGCGTGCTGAAGAATGCCATCGACCACGCCTCGCGCCCGTACGGTCAGAATGCCTGGGCTGGCAAGCCGGGCGGCGTGATCGGCGCCTCGATCGGCGGCACCGGGACGGCGATGGCCCAGCAGCATCTGCGCAACGTCCTCGCCTACCTCGACGTGCCGACACTCGGCCAGCCCGAAGCGTTCGTGCAGGTGAAGGAGGGCTTCTTCGACGCGAACGGCCACATCGCGAGCGACGGCAGCCGAAAGTTCATCCAGAGCTGGGTCGACCGCTACGTCGCGTGGGTGAAGACGCACGTGGCCTGAACGCGGCCTTCCGTGCGATCCGTCGTTCAGTCCGATCCGTGCAGCGCCCCCGCCGCGCGGGCGACGACGACGGCGGAGGTCGACGCACGCGACCCTCCGCGTGGTGCCCGGGCGTTGGGCTCATTCGCACTTCGCTCCCGCGCCGTTGCTCCGGATGGCGCAGACGTGGTCGGCGTCGACGAAGCAGTGGCTACCGACGCGCACGGTCACGTCTCCGGTGCCGCCGGCGAAGGCCGGGAGGGACAGGTTGCGCGCCTTGAAGGCGTAGCGGACCGTGTGCAGATCCCGTCCGAACTTCAGATACGCCTTCTGCATGCCGCCGTTCTCGTACGGCGCGGCGATATCGGAGAAGGTGAACGTGCGGCCGTTCGACGCGCCGTGGAAGATGCCGGCGGGCAGCGTCGCCAGGAACTGGCCGCTGGCGCCGTCGCGCAGGCGGATGGTCACCGGCTCGCTCGCCGGGGCGATCAGCACCGCCGCCGGGACGACGAACTCGCCCTTGGTGATGACCCTGCCGGCGCTGGCGTCGATGCGCACCGTCGTGCGCTTGGTCTGCGTCGGCAGGCTCACCGTGTCGGCCGCGGCGCACAGATCGCACGGCGTCTCGTCGATCTCGCCGTCGCAATCCTCGTCGACGCCGGTCGCGCAGAGCTCGGTGGCCGGCGCCGCGTCGGCGACGCACGCCAACGCCGCCGACTGGCAGTGCAGCGCGCCGGCGGCGCAGGCGCCGGGTTGCCCGGTGCTGCACGAGGCGCCGCCGCCGGGATCGTCGTTGTCCACGGTGCCGTCGCAGTCGTCGTCGAGGCCGTTGCAGACCTCCGGCACGGCACCGGTGCTCTGACAGTGCAGCGCGCCCGCGTCGCACTGGGTCACGCCGGCCGCGCAGACGCCGGAGAGACCGGTCGTGCACACCACGCCACCGCCGGGATTCCCCTCGTCGGTGGCGCCGTCGCAGTCGTCGTCGATGCCGTTGCACGTCTCGGGCGAGGCGGGCGCGTTCTGCTGGCAGCCCGGCATCCCACCGATGCACGTCGCCGTGCCCGCCGCGCACAGCCCCAGCAGTCCGGTGCTGCAGGCACCGCCGCTGGTGCCCTCGTCGATGGATCCGTCGCAGTCGTCGTCGACCGCGTTGCACACCTCGGTCGACGGCGCGGTCTGGCGGACGCACTGCAGCACGCCGCTCTGGCAGTGGCGAATGCCCGCCGCGCAGACGCCGAGCTCGCCGGTGAGGCAGGCGCCGCCGCCGCCCGGATCGCCCTCGTCGGTGCTGCCGTCGCAATCGTTGTCGATCCCGTCGCACACCTCCGGCTGTGGATCGATGCGGCCGACGCACTGCAGCCCACCGCTCACGCACTGCATGCTGCCGAGCGCGCAGGCGCCGGTATCGGTGATGCCGCAGGGCGCGCCGCCGCCGGGATTGCCCTCGTCGGTCGCGCCGTTGCAGTCGTTGTCCAGACCGTCGCAGATCTCCGTCGATGGGTTGGTGTTGCGCACGCATTGCAACGCGCCGCCGCTGCACTGTTTCGTGCCGGCGGCGCAGACGCCCTGCTGGCCGGTCGTGCAGCCCCCGCCGCCGCCCGGATTGCCCTCGTCGGTCGCGCCGTCACAGTTGTTGTCGAGCCCATCGCAGGTCTCCGCCGTCGGCGACATGACCGGCAGGCAGGCGATGGCCCCGCTCTGGCAGTGCGTCGCGCCGAGGCCGCAGACGCCCTGGAGGCCGGTGCTGCAGATACCGCCGCCGCCGGGATCGCCCTCGTCGGAACTGCCGTCGCAGTCGTTGTCGAGCCCGTCGCAGATTTCCGCCGACGGGTTGGTGTTGCGGACGCACTGCAACGAACCGGCGAGGCACTGGCGGGTGCCGGCGGCGCAGACGCCGGACTCGGCCGGTGGCGCAGACCGCGCCGCCGCCGGGGTTGTTCTCGTCGACCAGCAGATCGCAGTCGTCGTCGACGCCGTTGCAGACCTCGGTGGCGCCGGGGTGGATCGCCGCGACACCGTCGTTGCAGTCCGCCGGCAGGGTGACGCCGTCGCCGTCGGCATCGACCGAATAGGTCGCGACGTACGATCCGGGGCTCGCGTCGAACACGGCGTAGCCGACGCCCTTCAGCGTCTGTGACGTGTACGGCCAGGCGCCGGCGTTGCGGGTCAGCCCCACCACCGGGAAGGTGCCGAGCGCCGGCGGCAGCATGGCGCGCAGGCCGACAGCGCCCGAGCCGGGGGCGATGGAGAACGTGAGCGTGTAGCCGTTCCAGCCGCTGACGGTGAAGGAGGAGCTGTTGCGCGCGTCGAGCCACTGGAGCATCTGCCGCGCCGACACCAGCGGTACGCCGCGGGCCTGCGCCGAGGCGACGATCGCGTTGGCACCGGCGTGGTCGCCGGTGTCGGTGTGCATGTTGGCGGTGAAGGCGCCGTAGTAGCCGAGCGAGCCGACGGCGCGGTCGAGCAGGGTATCGATGGTGAACGGGAAGGACTGGCCGGACTCGTCCGTCATCTGGGTGACGGCCTGATAGGTGTCGATCAGCGAACCGTCGACGTCGGCGAAACGCATCGGCATCCCCGAGCCGGTGAAGAGACCCGGCCGGTTCTGCACCCATTCGGGCGGCCAGTAGTAGTAGCTCGTGTCGAGCCGCACGCCGCGTTCGGTCTCGACCTTGGGCTGGGTCGCCCAGTCGCTCCAGGCGATGCAGTGCGTGCGGTTGGTGTTCGGCGGCGGCAGGCTCGGGTACAGATCGGCGAAGAGGGCGAACTGATCGTCGTAGAACGCCGCCAGCGAGGCCGGGGTCCAGTCGGCGCAGTCGGTGTTGACGTGGACGCCGAGGTCGAAGCCGAGCGCCGCCCAGGAGGCGGCCTCGGCGTCGCTCATGTCGGCGCTGGAATAGATGTAGGACGTGGTGCGCACGCATTCCCAGTCCGCCAACGAGCAGCCCGGCGGCGAGTCGTCGAGGTTGATCTGGAAACGCTCGCGCGTGGCGCCGCAACAGCCGTGCTGATCGCCGGTCTGCACGACGACGGCGCGCTTGTCGTGCGGGAAGTACCAGAAGCGCGGCACCGGCGCGGCGCTGATGCCGAGGATGAGGTTGGCGAGCAGGCGCTGCTGCTCGTCGGCCTGCGGAATCGCCACCTTGGTGAGATCCACCCAGTCGGGTTGCGGATCGAACGACGCGGCGCCGAAGAACATGTCGTCGGAGCGCACCGGTGGCGTGCCATCGCGCTCCTGGCCCGCCCAGGCGGGATTGCCCTGGCGCGTGTACACGACGGAGCGGGCGAGGTCGTAGGTGAATGCCGCGGCGACGCCGCCGTTGCTGCCGACGTGGCGCAGGCTGACGGCGGGACTGGTGGTGGCGCTGGCGGCGGTGGCGTACAGCGTCGCCACGGCGCTGGCGCCGTTCAGCGCGTAGCGATCGGCGGTGCCGTGGAACTGCATCGTCTGGTTGACGAGCCCGGCGCCGGGGGGGCTAGCGGTCTGGATGAGCAGGTAGGCGTTGGCGAGCGTCGTGCCGAGCGGCGTCAGCCCGAGAAGGCCGGCGAGCGCGGGGTCGGGGCGCATGGCGATGAGCTTGCCGCCGGCGGTGACCCAGTCGGTCAGCATGGTCGGCAGACTGCCGCCGCCTTCGCTGCCGCCGCCGACGGCGGACTCCGCCAGGATGGCGACGTCGTGCGCGTCGAGCTCGGCCTGCGTCAGGTCGGCGACGTCGATCACGTCGAAGGCGTTCAGCCCTTCGGCGAGCAGGATCTCCGCGTAGTAGCGGCCGAACGGATTGCTCGACGAGGTGATGACCAGAATCGGACCGCCGGGACCTTCCCCGGGCGGCAGACAGCTGGGACAGCCGTGCGGCTCGATCGTTCCCGCGACCGGCGCCGAGGCGGCGCCGAGGTTGGCGCTGTCGTCCACCGCGCGGGCGCGAATCGTCGCCGGGCCCGAGCTGCCCGGCGTCCAGGCGTATGTCCACGTGCCGCGACCGCTGGCGGGATGCCAGGTCACTCCGCCGTCCACCGACACCTCGACGCCGCCGACGACGCCGCCGCCGCTGTCGGCCGCCGTGCCGGTGACCGCGGTCAGCACGCCGCTCTCCACGCTGAAGCCGTTCGCGGGATCGGTGATGGTGGCGGTCGGCGCGCTGTGGTCGGTGGACGCGGCGGCGAGCGCGAGCCCGGCCTGCAGAGTCGTCGGCTGCGCGTCCATGTCGGCCAGCAGGTTCACCGTCGCCTGCTGCATGCGCGTGTCCGGCGCGCCGCTGCCGCGATCGTGCGTGCCGTCGAGGCCCCACGACCACTGCACGGTGCCGGCGCCGAACACGAGCGCGCCGCTGGCGGCACGATGCAACGTCAGGCGATGGGTGGCGACGCCGGGACCGTAGCTCGATCCGAAGTCGAGGATGCGCTGCGGCGAGCTCACCGTGGTGGTCGAGAGGCGGACCAGCCCCGCGGGCCGCGCGCCGTTGTCGAGATCCTCGTCCCACTCGTAGCCGACGGTCTCGGCGGGCAGCGTTGCCGTCTGGCCGACGCCGAGCGTCGCGACGGTGGTGCCGCGCCAGAAGCGCATCTTGCCGTCGGCGGCGGGGACCGTCATCGCGTAGCTGCAGCAGTTGACGGTGAAGATCGTGCCGGTCAGCCGGTTCTCCGGCCGGCCGCCATCCGCCGGCGGGCTGAAGCGCGGATCGCGCCAGGTGCCGGTCCACACGCCCGGCAGCGGGTCGATCTTGGCGTTGGCGTGCGTCTCCTTGTACGTCACCAGCGTGCGGTTCGGCGTCGCCGAGCCGTCGATGCTCGGCTCCCAGCGCGTCTTCCAGAAGACCTCGTTGCCGCTGAAGAACGCGAGGGCCACGCCGGCGTCGCGCGCCGCCTCGACGTTGGCGCGCTGCCCCCCCGACCAGTACTCGTCGTGGCCGACCGAGAGATAGACGGCGTGCTCGAGCAGCTCGCCGCCGCTGCGATCGGCGTCGAGGCCGCTGGCGTAGCTGACGTCGAACCCGTTGCGCTCGAGCCAACGGATCATCGGATACTCGGCGTTGAACACCCAGTCCTCGGGCGACGTGCCGCGGACGGTGAACGGGCGGTTGTAGCTCACCTTGTAGGCGCGGCCGTCCGGCGAACCGGCGTAGAGACTGTTGCCGCCGTACTCGTTGTACGCCTGCCAGGTGGTGTCGGAGGTCTGGAACAGAATGTCGGCGCCGCCGCTGTCGTTGCGCACGACGAACGCGATGTGGCTCGCGCGGCCGTCCTCCGGATCCTCGCGCACGAGCTTGGCGAGGTAGACGCCGGAGACGGCGTTGGCGGGCACCGCCCAGGTGGCCGACACGGCCCAGTTGCCGCAATCGACCAGGCCGGTGCCGAGATCCTCCAGGCAGTTGGGCTGACTCTGCGGCAGCGCCGCGCTGGGCTGAATGGTCGCGACCTTCCGCGCGCCGAGGCCGCCGTAGTAGCCGAGCCGGTAGATGTCGAGGCGGTAGTTGGTCGAGTTGGTATCGACCTTGAACGAGATCGACTGGCCGCGGTTGACGCTGATGTCGGTGGCGAAGCCCTGGATGCTCGCGTCGCCGGCGCCGCTGATGTCCCACTCGCTGGCGGGGTTGCCGGCGAGCGCGTTCTCCACGGCGACCGGGCTCAACGCCCGGCGCGCCGCCGGTGACGGCGAGCACCAGGAGCGCCGCCGCGGAGGGCGAGGAGCCTGCGCTCCCGCCTCACCGTCGTGCGTCGCGTCGTCACCGGCACTTCGCCTTGCTGCCCGAGGCGCTGACGGTGCACGTGTCGGCGCTGTCCTGGAAGCACCTGTCACCGATCTTGACGGTGAGCGTGCCGGTGCCGCCGACATAGGCCGCGAGATCGAGCGCCCGCGCCTTGAACGCGTACTTGGTGGTCAGCATGTCGCCGCCGCTGATCTTGACGATCGCGTGTTGCATCCCGTCGAACGGGTACGGCGACGCGCCGAGGAACTTGAACGCCCGGCCGCTGCCGCTGGCGACGAAGTTTCCGGCGGGGATGGTGCCCGTGTAGTAGGCGCCGGCGCCGTCGGTGAGCTTGACGGTGACCGGCTGCGTCGTCGGATCAATCGCGCCCACCGTGGGCAGGACGAACGTGCCCTTGGCCGTGACCTTGTCCTGCCCGGCGGTGGACGACAGTTTCACGATCACCACCTTGGTCTGGGTGTCGAGCGTCGTGGTGTTCGCCGCGGTACAGAGCGCGCACGGCTCCTCGTCGACGCCGCCGGCGCAGTTCTCGTCGAGGCCGTTGTCGCAGATCTCCGGCGACGCCGCGGTATTCGGCAGACAGGCAATCGCGTGGCTCACGCACTGGGTCGTGCCGGCGGCGCAGACGCCCTGCTGGCCGGTCGAGCAGGCGATGCCGCCGCCCGGATTGCCCTCGTCGACGGCGCCGTTGCAGTTGTCGTCGAGGTCGTTGCAGAGCTCCGGCATCGCCGCCTGGTTGGCCTGGCAGACGAGGCTGCCGCCGAGGCACTGCTGCGTGCCCGGATCGCAGATGCCCATCTGGCCGGTACTGCAGGCGGCGCCGCCGCCGGGATTGCCCTCGTCGGTGCTGCCGTTGCAGTTGTCGTCGAGGCCGTTGCAGGTCTCGGCGTGGGCCGTGTTGGTCTGCACGCACTGCACCGCGCCGCTCTGGCAGTGGTTGACCCCGGCCGCGCAGATGCCGGGATTGCCGGTGGCGCAGGCCGCGCCGCCGCCGGGATCGCCCTCGTCGGTGCTGCCGTTGCAGTTGTCGTCGAGGCCGTTGCAGGTCTCGCTCGGTGCCGCCGTATTCGTCTGCACGCAGTGCAACGCGCCGCTCTGACAGTGGTTGATGCCTGCGGCGCAGATGCCGGGATTGCCGGTGGCGCAGGCCCCGCCGCCGCCGGGGTCGCTCTCGTCGGTGCTGCCGTTGCAGTTGTTGTCGAGCCCGTCGCACACCTCGGCGCTGGCCGCGACGTTCTGGTTGCACTGGATGGCGCCGCCGCTGCACTGGGTCGTGCCCGGAGCGCAGACGCCCGGCTGGCCGGTGTTGCACGCCAGGTTGCCGCCCGGATTGCCCTCGTCGGTGCTGCCGTTGCAGTTGTCGTCGAGGCCGTTGCAGGTCTCGGCCGTCGGCGTGTTGGTCTGCACGCACACCAGGGCGCCGCTCTGACAGTGGTTGATGCCTGCGGCGCAGATGCCGGGATTGCCGGTGGCGCAGGCCCCGCCGCCGCCGGGATCACTCTCGTCGGTGCTGCCGTTGCAGTTGTTGTCGAGCCCGTCGCACACCTCGGCGCCGGCCGCGACGTTCTGCTCGCACTGGATGGCCCCGCCGGCGCACTGGGTCGTTCCTGGAGCGCACACGCCCGGCTGGCCGGTGTTGCACGCCAGGTTGCCGCCCGGGTTGCCGTCGTCAACGCTGCCGTCGCAGTCGTTGTCATAGCCGTCGCAGACCTCGGGACTCGACGGCACGAGCTGGTTGCACACGAGCGTGCCGCCGCTGCATTCCGTGAGACCAGCCGCGCAGACGCCGAGCAGGCCGGTCGAACAGCCGGCGCCGCCGCCCGGATCGCCCTCGTCGACGAGATCGTCGCAGTCGTTGTCGGCGCCGTCACAGACCTCGGCCGACGGCGAGCACGGCTCGTAGCACACCTGCACGGCGTCGACGGCCGGCGTCTGGTCGACGTCGGACGTGGCGAGCGTGACGCGGTACTGGAGATAGCGCGCGCGCGGGCTGGCGATCAGACCGCCCGACACGGCCTGGTACCCGGACCAGGTACCGTCGACGGGAGTCGTGTTGCCGGTGCGCGTCTCGACCGTGACGCCGGTGCCCGAGGGCAGCTCGACCGTGCTGCTGAGCGTCGACCAGTCGGTGGCCGCGGCGCCGCTGTCGCGCGGCGTCGACTCGTACCCGCACGGCTGCGTGTACGGGGTCATGCGCATCCAATCGACGACCAGCGGGTTGCTGGTCTGGAAGCTGCTGATGCCGGGCCGCATCGACGCGGTGATGCCGTGCGGCTGGGTCGTGATCAGGACCCCGTCCACCCAGAACGACACCGTCGTGGCGCTCCAGTCGATGCGATAGCGATGCGGCAGACCGTCCACCTGGTGCAGGTTGATGATCGGGGTCCCGGACTCCCACACCATGGCGTTGACGAAGCCCTGTGACGGAGCGCCGCCCTGGTTGAAGGTGCCAATCGCCAGCAGCGGCAGATCATTGAACGGCAGGCTCCCGCTGCCGAAACCGATGGTCTGAAACGGCTGCGCCGTGAGCGGCGCCAGGCTGGCGATGGCGTACGTGGCGACGAATTCGAGCGAGCGACCCGCCCCGTACGCGGCAGGGTCGGGAAACACCTCGTTGCCGGCGACGGTCACGGTCCCGCCGGCAACTGTCACGCCGCCGCCCGCCGACCATTCCGAGGCTGTCCAACCCGCCGGGAGCATCGTCCCGGAGAACTCCGTTGCGATGGTGGCTGGCAGCGCCAGCTCCCCGCCGGAGACATCGCTGAGATAGCAGCTGCCGGTGCCAGAAAAATCTATAGTACTGCTGTCCGTAATGCAGACCGCGAATGCCGCGTGCGCCTGGAAGGCGAGGAGAGCGACCGCGAGGCAGGTGAGGCTGAGGCGTCGATTGGACATGCTTCCCCCTTCGCGCCGAACGGCCGAGAGGATTGCAAATCCGCATCGCGCCCATGAGCGACAAGGATTTCCCGCCTGGCGACCGCCTGCGCTCACATACCCGCTGTCCGTGACGCTAGATTGGCGATCGGGAGCGTGTATGCATCTCAGTGAATGTGGATGCTACCTCCCATGTATCGACCGATAGGGTCAATTTGGGATCTTCCCTATGGCCGGCGAGGGAATACCCTATGCCGCCAGGCACGATCACCCCCGCTGCGCGCCATTCGCATCGCCCACAGGGCGGGCGGGGGTTCACTCGATCGTCGAGCGTTCACCACGGAGCGTGTGACCTCCGTGGCGTTGTTGCAGCGCAGCGCGGCCTACTCGATCGCCTCGATCTGCACTTCCACACCCTCGTAGAACTGCACCTCGACCGACAGCGGCAGCAGGTAGCGGATGTACGCATTGTGGATGCGGATGGTGCCGTACTCCTCGATGGCGATGTCCGTGATCTCGACCGACGGATCGTTTCGCCGGAAGGCCTGGGCGCGCTCGACGATGTCGTCGAGCGCCCTGCGCTCGTACACCTCGATGCCGAAGTGGTCGCCCGACGGCGCCGACAGCGGCACATCGGCGCCGACGAGGTAGAGAAAATGCGTGACCTGGTGCAGATGCAGCACGACGCGCTCGCCCTCGACCTGCATCATCTCGATCGAGTGCCATGCGAAGACCCGCTCGTAGAACTCGAGCAGGCGCCGCCGCTCGTCGGTGTCGCTCACCAATACCCGTGGCACGCTGACGGCGAGGTGGTTGAGGATCGGCGGCTTCATCGGGAGCGGGATACCGCGACGGCTGGGCAGATCTCAATCCGAACAGTGTCGGGGCATTTCATCACCGAATGGAGGGCGCCGCTCCCGCGGCGCCAGGCAGGCGGACTCGAGCCGAGACGGCGGCGACAGGCCGCGCCGGAGCGCGGCCCTCCATTCGATGATCGTGACGCATCTGTCGCTATCCACCTGTAATCTCGCGTCGCAGGAGGGCGACGAGCTCGCCGGCCGGCATCGGTCGCGAGAGCGGCGCGCCCTGACCGGCCCACTGCGCGCCAAAGCCGAACTCGCCCTTTGCCTTGCCGGCGGCGTGCAGCGCCTTTCCGGCGTCGTACGCGATCGGGTAGTCAGGCACCTCGCGTGAATCGACCTGGCGGCCGAGCGCGGTGAAGCGATTGGCGAGACTTCTCGCCGGACGACCGGAGATCGCACGGGTCATCACGGTGTGATGCGCGGCATCGCTCTGCAGGGCCGCGCGGTAGCCGGCATCGGCTTGCGACTCGTCACACGCCACGAACGCGGTCCCCAGCTGCGCCGCACTCGCACCGAGACGCAGCGCGGCGGCGACCCCGCCGCCGTCCATCAGCCCACCCGCCGCGACGACGGGCCGATCGATCTCGTCCACCAGGAGCCGGGTCAGCGCGACCGTACCGAGGCAGTCGTCGGCGGCGTGCGGATCGAACACGCCGCGATGGCCGCCGGCCTCGTATCCCTGGGCGACGACGGCGTCGACGCCGGCGGCCACGAGCGTGCGGGCCTCCGCGACGCTCGTGGCGGAGCCCAGGAGGACGATTCCAGCGTCGTGCAGCGCCGCGATCCGTTCCGGCCCGGGGACGCCGAAGTGGAAGCTCACGACCGTCGGCCGCTCCTCGACGAGCATGGCCAGCATGTCGTCGTCCTCGACGAAGCTCCGATAGATCTCCTTCAGCGCCGGCGGCGGCTGCGCATCGAAGCGAGCGAACTCCGGTCGCAGGCGTTCGATCCAGCTCGCTTCTCGCGCCCGGTCGGCCCGGGCGGGGACGTGGCAGAACACGTTCACCGCGAGCGAACGGGAAGACCGCTCGCGGAACGCCGCGATCATCTGCCGCGCGCCCACCGCATTCGTCGCGCCGACGCCGATCGACCCGAGCCCACCCGCGTTCGACACCGCAGCCGCCATCGCGGGCGTCGACACGCCCGCCATCGGCGCCTGTATGATCGGCGCGTCGATCGCCAGCAGCTCAAGCAGACTCGTCGACGACATCCGCCTCACGGCGCGAGCGACTCGTGTCGTGGCGAGCCTTCATCAGAGGATCTCCTCGATCACGTGCACGGGTCCTTCGGCGTGAATCTCCCCGGTGCCGACGGCGAGGAGTCGGTTCAGGAACGCGTATTTCGGTTCGGCGACCTCGAACCTCGGCAGGGTCCGAAAGTACGGGCCTCCGGTCCCGCCGTCGTCACGGATACCCACGAACGTCATGTAGATCAGCGCGCCGTCGTCGGTCTCGAGCGTAATGCGCAGGTCGAGCTCCATGACGCCGTCCGCGCGTTTGACCGTCCAGTCGTCGCCGCCCGGCAGCACCTTGCCGCGCAGCCGGTCGCCCTCGAACGAGCCTCCGGTGATTGGAAACGTGACAAGTGTGCCGGATGGCCCGGCGCCGATGTTCTGGGTCGGCGCCGTGTTCAGACGAAGGGTCATCAAAGGACGCGATCGCATGGCGGTGCTCCCGTCGGCGGATGGAGTGAGCGCCGCGAGGGACGCGCGCGCGGAGCCGGCGAGCGTCGCGAACGCGGTGAGCTTGAGAACGTCTCTGCGTCGAAGGTCCACGGGCGCCTCAGAGGATCTGATGGATCGTGTAGATCGGACCTTCAGGGCGCCGATCGCCGCTCGAGACGGCGAGGAGCCGATTCAGGAACGCATACGTCGGGTGCGCGGTCGCGAAGCGCGGCGTGGTGCGGAAGTAGTAGGTCGACGGGTCGACGCGCTCGCCCCGTGCGAGCGCCGCGATCACGTCCGGCGGCCCATGACGAAGCCCGAACGACGTCATCTGGATGAGGGCGCCGTCGTCGGTCTCGAGGGTGACGCGCAGGTCGAGCTCGAGAACGCCGTCTCCCCGAAGGAGCGTCCAGTCACCGCCGCCGGGCAGCACCTTGCCGCGCAACTGCGGCCCCTCGAACGAGCCGCTCGCGATCGGCCCGATGACGCGCGTCCCGAGCGGCACGGCGCCGATCCTCTGGGGGCCGGCGACGGCGACCTGCAACGTCATCAACAGACGGGAATCCATTCGTGTACCGCCTTCGCTCCTTCAGGTCGGATGGTCGCTCCCAGTCGACGGCACCGCGTCGGGTTCCGCCATGGATGACACGCCGACACGCCTCCCTCAACCCTCGGAACCGCGTCGGGGACGAGGCACGCGGCGATCGTAGCCGGCACGAGCGACGCCGGCCCGACTCCAGGCGACTGCGCGCCTGCCATGGCAGCGGCAACAGCACTGCCCGACCCATCTCGCAGGCAGCGCGGACGTTCTGCGCCCACTGCGCCACCGACGCGATCACCGATTCGCGCCCTCTCCCGCCGGTGGTTGGCCACGCTGACTGATCCGTTGGAGGCACGAGAATTGCCATTCCTCACCGACGACGGATGGACGGATGGGAGGTTGGGAATGGATCACCGCACGTTTGACCCGCTCGAGACGCTGAGCCGCAACTGGCAGGTGCTATTGATCGCCTCGTTGCCCGGAAGCCTGCTGCGGATATGGGCCGTGCTGAGCGCGCCGGACGGGGTGGCGGGGACGCCAGGGGCGGACGCGCTGCCGCTGATCGCGCGGCTGTGGCTGTGGAGCGCGACGCATGGGCTCGCCACGCTGCTCACCTTTCCCCTGTGCACGGTGATCGCCGTGCTCGTCCTCGAGGCCTACCGCGAGAAGCTCCCCGACCTCGCGGGACTCATGCGGACCGACCCCCCCGAGGCGCCCAAGCCCCTTCGTCTCGACGCCCTGTCGACGAGCGCGCGCGAGTTGCTCGCGGCGGTGTCTGCGCGCGGCGAGTTCCGGCTCGTGCCGCGCCTCGGCGGCGCCGCCGTCGTCGCAGTGGGGACGGGCCGCGACGACGACCGCGAGTTCCACAACACCGCCGACCGCGAGGTCGCCCAGCGCTACCGGTATGCGCTGGCGGAGCTCGAGCGCGCCGGGGTGGTCGAGCGCGATGGCGAGACGCGCCGTCTCACCACGCTGGGATGGCCGGCCGCCCGGCTCCTCACCCGGCAGGAGCTCGACCGCATCGCCGTGCGCACGCGCCATCTGACGGAGGCGGAGCAGCGGTTGCTGCGCCTGCTCGCGAACTGCCGGGAACAGTACAAGGTCAGCAAGATCGTCCTGCGCCGCGACGGCTCGTCGATGAGCGCGGTCTACGGCAACGGACTCACCGTCCACGTGCCCGACATCTGTCCGCTCGACGAGACCTTCCCCGACCAGAGCAGCGAGACGCCGGCCCGCTTCGAGGACCTCGCGACCGGCATCCCCGAGGACTATCTGACGCTGTTGCCCGAGCGGCGCCTCGGCAATCCGCTCGTCCTGCGCGTCACCGAGACCGGACTCCGCTACCTGCGCTTCGCCGAGGTGGCCTACGCCGGAGGGAGCGGCACGGCCCGGCCGGCGCCCGGCGCGCGCGTAAGACCGGTCACCTCTGTCCCGGCGATGGTGTCGGTGGCGCGCACCGGCTGAACGGCGTCACGCCCGGTCAATTCGCCGCGTCTGGCAGGCGCCGCAGGCGCACCGCATCGACCTCGATCGTCGACCACTCGGCCTGCGACCACGAGCGGCTGACCACCTCGCCACTGTCGTCGATGCCGGGCGGCCGCTCGTCGGTGGTCATCGGAGCGTCCATGCCGCCCGCGGATCCGCGATTGCAATCGCGGCCGCGCTGCACGCATGTCGTTGAGCCGGCCCCGATGTCCAGCGCCCACCACATTCTGAGCTTCGACGCGTACGCCGCAATCCGCCATGCGACGCCCCATGTCGTGGACCTCAGGCGCGATGACGCCCGTCTCGTGCTCTTCGGCGGGCGCCACAGCTCGGATCCGGACGATCCGATGTTCGATCAGATCGACACGGCGTTCGCGGCGCTCGCCCCGGCCGTCGCCCTGCACGAGGGGACGCCGCCGGCGGTCGAGATGGATCGCGAGATCGCGATCCGCCGGCACGGCGAGGCCGGCCTGGTGCGACGGCTGGCCGCGCGCGCCGGCATCGAGACGGCGAGCATGGACATCCCCCTGCCCCACGAAGCCCGCCTCCTGCGCGGCGAGATCAGCCGCCGCGAGGCGCTCGTCTACCTGGTCGTGCGCCAGTTGGCATCGTTCAACCGCAAGACGGCGCGCATGGACTTCGATCGATACTTCGGCGATTTCTTCGCCCTCATCGGCCCGCCCCTGGATCTCGCGATCGACTGGCCCCTCGTCGAGCGCGAGCACGCGCGCGTCCTCGGACGTCCGCTGATGGCACGCGCCGTGACCGCGCGCGAGACCGACCCCATGCGCGACGAGTTGCCGACCCAGCGCATCGCCCGCCTGTCCAACCGCCTGCGCGACGAACACATGCTCGACCGCCTGCTCGCGGCGCTCGCCGCGCACGGGCGCGTCTTCGCCACCGTCGGCGTCTCACACGCCGTCATGCTGGAGCCGGCGCTGCGCGCGGCGCTCGCCGAATAGCCGAGATTCACCCCAGAGACGCGGAGGCGCGGAAACGACGGACGTGTCTGCCTGCCTCCGCGTCTCGGCACAGCGGCGGTGAAGCGCCTCAGTCCCAGAGAGTAAGACGGATCGACCTCATGGACGCACTCACCCTGTTCGGGCTCTTCGCCGTGACGCTGATGCTGGTGTGCTACGCGCTGGAAGCGCGCAGCCCGTGGTTCATCCTGGCGTTCGCCGTCAGCTGCGCGCTCGGCTCCGCGTATGGATTCCTGCAGGGCGCATGGCCGTTCGGCGTCGTCGAAGCGATCTGGTCGTTGGTGGCGCTGCGGCGGTGGCGCGCCGTCGCCACCGCTCGGCTCGAGGGATTGTGACGGAGCGCGCCTACGGCGTGACGCACGCTTCGCCGGGCTCGACGATGCCGTTGCCGCAGACCGGACAGGCGGCCGGCAGGCTCGACGTCTTGGACAGGTACTTGATCCCGGTGCCACCGGCGATGGCGGTGATGGTCGGCGATTCGAACTGCGCACACATCGTGTTGGTCGAGCCGTCGGCCGCGTTGTAGACGGTGACCGCGGCGACGATCACGTCGGCCGGCGTCAGCGCGGTGAGGTCGAGGTCGTCGGCGCCCTGGTCGCCGGTCGCCGCATCGCCGTCGCCGAGATTGCGCGCGAGCAGCTTGACCAGCTTGTCCGGCTTGATCTTGCCGACCTTGGCTCCCGCCGCGCCGACCGCCGCGCCGGCGTTGACGTACTTCGCCGCGGCGGTGGTATTGGCGAGCCAGCCGCTCGCGCCGAGCTGATAGACGGCGCGGTTCGTCGGATTCGACTGCTGAAACAGCACGAGCGTCCCGGAGAGGCCCGGCGGCGTCGCGGCCGGGCCCTTGTGGATGCTGCCCGGCGTCGTGTCCTTGGCGACCAGCACGACCTTCGCCTTTCCCGACGACGCGTACTGATCGACCATCAGCAGCTTGGAGCCGCTGATCGGGCTGAACATCGGGGGCCCGGCGAGCGCGGCCGAGATCTGCACCAGCGACGGGGTGATCTCGCTGGTCGAATCGGCGCCGGCGCCGCTGCCGCTGGTGCTGAGGTCGTAGTCGACGATCAGATCGAACGTGCCGCCGAGTGGCAGCGCGAACGCGAGCGTGCCGGCGTCACTGATCGGCGTGTTGCCCGGCACGGCCTGGCTGGCGCTGCCCGACATCACGGCGCCGAAGGCGGAGGTGGCGACGTTCCACGTCGCGGCGGCGAGCGCGGCGCCGGCGACCGTGACGTGGCCGGTGATGCTGCCGTCGATGGTGACGACCGCCGGAGTGCCAGCGGTCTCGACGCCGCTCGGGTCGACGTGCACGACCCAGTGCGTCGGACCCGTCGATGTCGTGTTGCCCGAGTACGCGTACGCGTGCGACGAGTAGCTGCCCGTCGCGGCCAGCGTCGCGCCGTGCGCCTGGAGGAAACCCGGGTTGAGCGGCGCGAACACCGAGCGCACACCGGTGCCGAGCGGCGCGTTGAGATTGGTGCCCAGCTCGGCCGCGCCGTACGCCATCGCGTCGAAGCTCGGCAGCATTCCGATCGGGGGCAGCGGGCCGTAGACGGTGTCGTTGCGACTCGCGGCGGCGGGATCCACGATCAGATCACTGGTCAGGTTGCCCGACGCGTCGTTGGCGAACCCCACGAAGACGCGCGAGTCGAGCGGTCCGGGATTCACGTAGGTGATGGTGATCGCCGCCGCCGGCGCGATCGGCGAAAGAGCGATGAGCAGACACGCGACGCGTAGAGCGGTGCGCAGGACGATCGTCGTACGTTGTTTCACGGAAGCCCCCCCTTGGTGCTGTGTACCAGGAGCGTTTCCCCTAAGGGAACCCTTTGTCGCATGCGATCCACGAACGGAGGGCGCCGCTCCGCGGCGCCGTGTGCCGGCGGCAATTGCGATGCACCGGCTCGGACAGGCCGCGCGGGAGCGCGGCCCTCCATTCGATGATCGAGGGATGCGGCCGGACAGGATCAGCGGAGGCCGGGGGCTTCGTGGCCGCTGGCGGCGACGTACTCGAGGTAGCCGCCGCCGTACGGAATGGCGCCGTCGGGCGTGAGCTCGAGGATGCGGTTGGAGAGCTGCGCCAGGAAGCGGCGATCGTGCGAGACGAACAGCATCGTGCCCTCGTACTCGGCCAGCGCGCGCACGAGCATCTCCTTGGTCGCCATGTCGAGGTGGTTGGTCGGCTCGTCGAGCACCAGGAAGTTCGGGCGATCGTAGAGGATGCGGGCGATGACCAGGCGCGCCTTCTCGCCGCCCGAGAGGACGCGGCAGCTCTTGTCGACGTCGTCGCCGGAGAACCCGAAGCAGCCGGCCAGTGCGCGCAGCGAGCCGCCGTTGGCCAGCGGGAAGGCGGCCTCGAGCGTCTGCAGCACCGTCTTCCGCGGATCGAGCACTTCCATCGCGTGCTGCGCGAAGTAGCCGAGGCGCACGCCGGCGCCGAGCGTGACCGTGCCGGCGTCGGGCGCGGTCTCGCCGGCGATCAGCTTGAGCAGCGTCGACTTGCCGGCGCCGTTGACGCCCATGACCGCCCAGCGCTCGCGCGCGGCGGATGACGAGGTCGAGGCCGTCGTAGACGACGCGCGGCCGTACGCCTTGCGCAGGCCGGCGATCTTCACGACGTCGTCGCCCGAGCGCGGGCACGGCGGGAAGTCGAACACCAGCGTGCTGCGCCGCTTGGGCGGCTCGAGCTTCTCGATCTTGTCGAGCTGCTTGACGCGCGACTGCACCTGCGACGCCTTCGCCGCCTGCGCCTTGAAGCGCTCGATGAAGCGCATCTCCTTGGCGAGCTTCGCCTGCTGGCGCTGATAGGCGGCCTCGGCCTGCGCCTCGCTCTGCGCGCGCTGCGCTTCGTAGAAATCGTAGTCGCCCGAGTAGCTGGTGAGCTCGCCGCCGTCGATCTCGATGACGCGGCCGACGACGCGGTTCATGAACTCGCGGTCGTGCGAGGTCATCACCAGCGCGCCGTCGTAGCCGGCGAGAAAGCGCTCGAGCCAGATGATCGATTCGAGGTCGAGATGGTTCGAGGGCTCGTCGAGCAGCATCGCGCTCGGCCGCATCAACAGGATGCGCGCCAGCGCGGCGCGCATCTTCCAGCCGCCCGAGAGCGCGCCGACGTCGCCGTCCATCATCTCCTGCGCGAAGCCCAGGCCGGCGAGGATCTCGCGCGCCCGCGCCTCGAGCGCGTAGCCGTCGAGCGCCTCGAAGCGCGCCTGCGCATCGCCGAACCGCTCGATGAGCGCGTCCATCTCGTCGCCGCGCGTCGGGTCGGCCATCGCGTGCTCCAGCTGCGCCAGCTCGGCCGCCACCTCGGACACCGGCCCGACGCCGTCCATCACCTCGACGATCACCGGGCGTCCGGCCATCTCGCCGACGTCCTGGTTGAAGTACCCGATGGTGACGCCGCGATCGATCGACACCTGCCCGTCGTCGGGCGTGCTCCTCGCCGGTGATCAGGCGGAAGACCGTCGACTTGCCGGCGCCGTTCGGCCCGACCAGGCCGATCTTCTCGCCGCGATGCACCGCCGCCTCCGCCTCGACGAAGAGGATCTGCCGCCCGTGCTGCTTGCTGATCTGATCGAGCCGAATCATGAAGCGATGACCTGTAGCGTGAATGTGACGGCGGTGCAGCCCGCCGCGACTCAGAGGAGCCAGGACCACGGACAAGGGACAAAAGACCACGCAACGCGCGCAGCCTCCTTTCGTCCCTCGTCTTCGTGCCTCGCGAACGAGCGCGACGAGACCACCCGCGCGCTCGAGGTGCCGATCCCGGCGCCGACCGCCTGCCACGTGCAGCCGCCGCCATGCGCGCAGACGCGGACGCCGACGCCGAGGGCAGACGCCAACGCCCATCGGAGCACGCACCCACTTCCCCAGCGCCGTCCCGCCAGGCATGCTCGCCGCGGCGAACGGAGGACGGCGATGGCGGCGCGGGCGATCACAACGTTGGAGCAGGAACCCTACATCAGCCTCGAGACGTTCCGGCGCAGCGGTGTCGGCGTCGAGACGCCGGTGTGGTTCGCCACCCTGGCGGGTAAGCTGTACGTCGTCACCGACGGCACCTCGGCGAAGGTCAAGCGCCTGCGCGCCACCAAGCAGGTGCGTATCGCGCCCTGCAACGTGCGCGGCACGGTCACCGGCAAGTGGATCGAGGGCACGGGGCGGATCGTCAAGGACGACGCGCTGGTCGAGCGCGCCCACGCGGCGCTGGTCGAGAAGTACGGCTGGCAGATGTGGATCCTCGACCGCGGGTCATGGCTGTTCGGCCGCATCGCCCGCCGCGCGTACCTCGAGCTGACGCTCGCCTGACCAAGGCGCGGCGTAGCGGCGGGCCTTGTGCCCGCCAGGGCGGGGTCGCGATCGCCGACGCGATCAGTAGTTCCCGTAGCGGTTGAGGTCGAAGAGTCCGTACTGCGTGGGCTGCGTGCGGCGAAAGTCGGCGTGCATCCAGTCGAGCGTCGGCCACAGCGCCGGGCTGCTGCGGCGCACGCCCCAGGTCTCCACGAGGGCGGTGAAGTCGATCGGGCCGCGCACCGCGGACAACGTCCGCGCGAAGTCGTCAATCTGCGACTCGTCGACCGCGAAGAAGAAGTTCGGGTAATTGCCGAGCGGACCGCGCGCCACCGTGAGCGTGTCGCCGGCCGGCTCCAGGCGCGCGGTCTCGTCGAACATGAACGCGACGTTGGTGTGATCGCGGTTGTGCACCAGGGTGTAGAAGGCGTCGGTCTGCGCCCCCGTGGTGTCGTGCACGCGCAGGAAACTCACCTCCGGCAGGGTCGCGACCCACGGCCCGCGCACGCCCGTGATCTGCTGCAGCGCCTGTTCCGCGTGCCGCTCGAGCGGCGTGGCGTCGGGTCGGACGCACGGCGGTGCGGCGCAACGGTTGAGCAGATCCGGCGGGCCCGCCACTGCGGCGTCGTGGGCCAGCAGCTGGGTGAAGAACTGCGGCAGCGGCGGGCCCGGGCGGAACGCGATGCGCGTCCCGTGTGACAACGCGTGCAGCTGGTCGATGTGGACGTAGTCGATCGCGTCGGTCGCGCCGACGTACCAGGACGCGCGCACGGCCTCCCGCTGCTTGGCCGGGAGGAAGGTGAGGAACAGATTCTCGGACTGCATGCGCAGGTGGTTCATGTAGAGGCGCGTCGCCACCTGATGCGCGACGCCGCCGAAGACATCGTAGCCGACGACGAGATCGTAGTAGATGCGCTCGAAGATCGGGTAGTCCATCACCCACGCGGTCTTCGGCATGGCACCGAGAAAGCCGCGCTCGACGCTCGCGTTGTCGAAGTGGCGGAACACGGTCAGCTGCGCGTTCGTATTGTAGCCGTCGCCGTCCCAGATGAAATCGAGCGTGGGGCCGACCCGGTGCGGATCCATGACGTCGTACTCCTGGGCACGCAGGGCAAGATAGCGGCGCTGCTCGAGCCCGTACTGCAGAACGAATTCGCCGGGCGCCAGCGTGCTGAGGTGCTCGGCCGGCAGCTGCAGGTCGGATGCCACGCGCGGCAGGAAGGTCGGATCGATGATCGACGGGTCGTGGTCGGGAGCGAGGAACGCGACGAAGAAGTGGTCCTCGATCACGTCCACCGCGACCTGGCCTCGACACACTGGACCGCGGATGAACGTCATGACGAAGTACTGCGCGTCGTCGAGCATGTACTGATAGCGGCTGCGCGCCGGTATGGCGGCGAAGGTGACGAAGGGGTTCGACGCCTGCTCCCGCTCGTAGCTGGGGAACGTCGCCGGCGCCCAATCGGCGTCGAGGAACAGCGCCTGCAGACGGCCCATGCGCGACGGGCTCAGCGGGTAGACGATGTGGGTCTTGCTCACGATGGTCGCGTCGATCGGCTTCAGGCGGTACCAGACGCGATCGACGCCGGGCGGATCGTACGGCCGCACGGTGGCGATCTCGCGCACGGGTTGGCCCGGCGGCGTGCTCGAGCGCACGACGCGGAAGAACGGACCCGCCGGCAGATCCTCGAAGTAGAGGTGGGCGACGAACCAGTGCTCGTAGAGGTAGCGCGCGGTGATCCGCTGCTTGAGCGAGTCGCCGTTGAGGAACGTTTCCCACGTCCCGACCTGTTCGGCCGCCGCGACCGGCAGCGGCGGCGTGTCGGTCGGCAGCGGCGCGCCGCGTTGCACCCACGTCGCCAGCACGCCCAACTCGTGATCGCTGAGCGGCGCCGTGCCGTACGGCATGCCGCCGTCGGGGTTGGCGGCGGCATAGGCGGGAAATTCCTCCGGGCGCGCGCACGTCAGCGAGCGATTGATGTCGAGCCCGACGCTGTCCGGTAGCCGCGCGCCGGGCGCGAAGCGATGCGCGTTCCCCAACGCCAGCATGCTCAGGAGCAGCGAGCTGCCGCCTGCCGTATCGCCGTCGCCGCGCACCGAGAAGAACCCGCGGTCGCGCCATCCCGCCGTCGTCGTCTCGTCGATACCGAGGCGCGTCGGCCGCACCGCCTCCAGGCGGTCGGTGTCGTACACTTCCACCTTGCTGGCGCCGCGCGCGACGCCGTCGGGCGACGAGAGCAGCAGTTGGCAGGGCGCGTCGTAGCAGCCGTGACAGACGACGCAGCGCTGCGCGAGGATTGGCTGCACCTGCGCGCGGTACGCGAGGTCGCCGACTGGGGCGGATTCGGACAGCGTCGGCAACGCCGGCGGCGGCGTCCGCGCGCAACTCGCCGAGAGGAGCAGCAGTGCGAGGGCGGTCAGCAGGCGTCGAGACATCTTCTGTATTCTCCGTGCGCGCAGGGGTTGAAGGACTACGCATCCAGCGACGCGTACACCGCGCGCACCAGATCGCCGCTCCGTGGGTCGCCGGTCAGGTCGAAGCGGAGCTGCGATGTCACATAGGCGAAGCTCAGGCCGCGATCGGGATCGGCGAAGGCGGTCGAACCGCCGGCGCCCGTGTGGCCGAAGCAGCGCGGACCGCCGTCCGGCGCGATCATCGGCTGCAGCATGAAGCCGAGGCCGAAACGGGTAGGGATGATCAACACGCGGTCGGGGCCTTCCGACTCCACCGCGGTGGCACGTGCCACCGTCGCGGGCTGCAACAGGCGCCGGCCGTCCACCTCGCCAATCACCGCCGCGTACAGACGCGCCAGGGCGCGCGCGGTGCCGACGCCGTTCGACGACGGCATCTCCGCCGCGAGGATGTCGTCGCGGTTCCACATCTCGTCGTAGGCGAACAACCCGTTCGGCCCGCCCATCACCCGCGCCGTCAGCGAGTCGGCGCCGAGCAGATCGGTGAGCGACGGCAGCCCCGCCGCGGCCGGGATCATGCGCGCGCGCCGCGTGCGCGGCGCGGCCGGCAGACCGATCCAGAAATCGAGGCCGAGCGGCCCGGCGATCTCCTCGGCGACGAAGCGCCCGGGCGAGCGCCCGGTCACGCGGCGGATCACCTCGCCGAGGATCCAGCCGTAGGAACGGGCGTGATACCCGTGCGCCGTTCCGGGTTCCCAATTCGGTGCCTGCGCGGCGATCGCGCGTACTACCGGGTCCCAGGCCAGCACGTCGGCGAGCGACAGCTCGCCCTCGACCGCCGCCAGCCCGGCGCGGTGGGCCATCGCCCAGCGCAGGAGGATGCCCCCCTTCCCGGCCGCGGCGAATTCCGGCCAGTACGACGCGATCGGCGCCTCGACGTCGAGCGCGCCGCGCTCGACGAGCAGGTGCACGGCGGCGGCGGTGACGCCCTTGGTGGCGGAGAAGACGATGACCGGCGTGTCGGCGTCCCAGGCGCGGCCGGTGGTGTGATCCGCGAGGCCGCCCCACACGTCCACCACCGGTGTGCCGTCGAGGAAGACGCAGCACGCCGCGCCGACGTCCCCGTGCCGCGCGAAGTTCTCGACAAAGGCATCGCGCACCGCGGCGAAACGCGGCGCGACCCGCCCGCGCGGCTCGATCGTCATGCGGCCCCTGCTCTCCGCGCTCAGCCGTCGAGCGGGCGGCCGCCCGGCGAGACGCCGCCGATCTTCAGCTCGCGGGCGAGCGCCAGGGTGCTGCGCTTGCGTCCATAGGTCGCGTAGATCAGCAGCCCGATCGCCAGCCAGACGAACAGGCGCAGCCAGTTGTGCCACCCCAGCGCCAACATCATGGAGACATTGATGACGATGCCGAGCGCCGGCACCCACGGCACCCACGGGCAGCGGAACGGGCGCGGCAGGTCGGGGTGGGTGCGGCGCATGATGATCACCGCGGTGCAGACCACCACGAAGGCGAGCAGCGTGCCGATGTTGACGAGATCGGCGAGCAGCTTGAGCGGGAACAGTGCGGCGAGGGTCGCGACCGCCAGGCCCAGCACGATGGTCGCCAGGTGCGGCGTCAGGAAGCGCGGGTGGATGGCGCCGAAGAACGAACGCGAGATGAGCCCGTCGCGCGCCATCGCCAGCAGCACGCGCGAGCCGCTCAGCATCAGCACCAGCAGCACGCTGGTGATGCCGACCAGGGCGCCGGTGGAAATGAAGAACACGGCCACGTTCAACCCCTGGCGCGCGAAGGCTTCGGCCACCGGCGCATGGATGTCGATCTGCGGGTACGGCACCATGCCGGTCAGCACCGCCGCGACGAGGATGTAGAGCACGGTGCACAGGCCGAGCGAGACGAGGATGCCGATGGGGATGTCGCGCTGCGGGTTGATCGCCTCCTCGGCGTGGGTCGAGACGGCGTCGAAGCCGATATAGGCGAAGAACACATAGGCCGAGCCCTGCAGCACGCCGCCCAGGCCGAAGGGCAGGAAGGGATGCCAGTTCGAGGGGTCGATGTAGGTCGCGCCGACGACGATGACGAACAGCACCACCGCGATCTTGGTGATCACCATCCCGGCGTTGAAGCGCGCGCTCTCACGGATGCCGATCACCAGCACCACCGTCATCGCCAGGACGGCCAGCGCCGCGGGCAGGTTCATGTACGCGCCGGTGACGAGCCACTGACCGGAGGCGACGTCGTAGTCGAACGGGTTGTTGATCCACGCCGCCGGGACGGCGACGCCGAACAGGTTGAGGAAGGTGTCGAGGTAGTGCGACCAGCCGTGCGCCACCGTGCTCGAGGCGACGGCGTACTCGAGCACCAGATCCCAACCGATGATCCACGCGAACAGCTCGCCGAGCGTCGCGTAGGCATACGTGTAGGCGCTCCCCGCCACCGGCACGGTCGAGGCGAACTCGGCGTAGCAGAGCGCCGCCAGCGCGCAGCCGAGGCCGGCGAAGGAGAACGACAGCACCAGCCCCGGCCCGGCGAAGTCGCGCGCCGCCAGCCCGGTCAGCACGAAGATGCCGGCGCCGATGATCGCGCCGACGCCGAGCGCGGTCAGGCTCACCGGCCCGAGGCAGCGCCGCAGCCGATGCTCGCCGGCCATCTCCGCCAGCAGAACCTCGATCGACTTCCGCTCCCACAACTGCTGCCGCCACGTCATGGGTCCAGAGGTGTAGCGCAGGGCATACACGCGGTCCACGTCGCGACCTGGAACGAAGTGAGGCTTGAGCTGACGACATTGACCGCCGAGGGCGCCAAGTGGAGTCGTCGGTCGCGCCCTGTCCCGCTTCTCAGGCCAACTCATTCACGATGAGGTGGGCGGACGCCGGTACTGGGTCCCGCCTTCGACTTGGCGTTCTTCGCGTTTCTGGCGGCCCAAGAGGTCGGATCACGGTCATGTCGCCGAGCCGACGGCGCCGCCGTCACGCGTTCATCGGATCGATCACCTCGATGAACGGATAGTCGTCCAGCGGCGGTTCGGGTGCGATTCTGGCGCCGCGCCAGCTGTTCCTGGCATCGTCCCCGCGCCACACTCGTTCCCATGCGCCTCCGCCCTCCGCCGCTGCCCTCGGTCGATCCCATGCCGCCGCGTCTCGGCGGTGCGCTCCCGTGGGTCGAGGCCGGCGGCGCGTTGCTGCGCGACCCGACGGCGTATTTCGTCACGGCGCGCCGGCGCTTCGGCGACACCTTCGTCATCGACGCGTTCGGCTACCGCCTCTTCTGCGTGTTCTCGCCCGCCGGCGTCGCGCGTCTCTACGCGCTCGCCGAGCACGAGGCGAGCTTCGGGCTGGCGACGTTCGAGCTCGTGCTCAAACGCAAGCTGCCGGCCGAGCTGTTGGTCGGCCGCCGCACGTTCCCGCACGCGCTGTTCGGCGGCCAGGAAGTCGAGGACTACCTCGGCCATCTGCACGAGGCCATGCGGCTCCAGCTCGACGAGCTCGGCACCCACGGCACGTTCGAAGCGTTCGCGCTGGCGCGCCGGCTCGGCCATCGCCTCGGCCTCGCGTCGTGGGCCGGCCGCGAGGCCGCCGCGCCCGGCACGCTCGACCGGCTGATCCCACCGCTCGATCGCCTCGACAGCGGCGACTCCTTCGTGCGGCCGGCGCAGGCGTTCGTCACCGCCGTCACCCGCAAGGCGCCGGAGCGCCGCGCCATGCGCGAGGTCGAGACGATCATCGGCGCCATCCTCACGGCGCGCCGGCGCGCCGGGACCCCGGTCGGCGACTACCTCGATCGCATCGCCGCGCCGTTCGCGGACCTGCCCGAGGCCGACCGCGACGCCCAGACGGCGCGCGACGTGATGGTCATCCACATGGGCGCCCAGTCGAACCTCCATGCGGCGCTCGCTTGGACGCTGGTCAACCTGCTCCGCCGCCCCGCGCTCCTCGCCGCGGTGCGCGACGGCGACGACGCCCTGCTCGAACGGTGCGCCAACGAGTCGATCCGCCTGGCGCAGCGCTCGATCACCCTGCGCTCCGTGATGAGCCCACTCGACTTCGACGACGGCGAGCGGACCTACCGCCTCGATTCCGGCGTGATGATCACCACCATGCTACCGGTGAACAACACCAGCGCCGCGCCGGGGCTCGAGCGCTTCGATCCCGCCCACTACGACGGCCGCAAACTGGCGTCCGGCGTCGTTCTTCCCGCTCGCGAGCTCGTCAGTACGTTCGGCCACGGCCGCCACGCCTGCCCAGCCCAGCGGTTCGCCATCTCGGCCATCCGCATCGCCGTGCGCGGCCTGGTCGATTCCTACGACCTGACGCCCCTTTTCACCGACGTCCAGCCGCGGCGGCGCCAGATCGGGGGCGTGGCGCGCGCCGCCGCGCCCTGCCCGGTGTCGTACGCCCGGCGGACGCGCCTGGCTGATGGCTGATGGGCTGATGGGGCGGCCAGAATTCGTTGATTGGCTACCGGCCAACCTGCCATCGGCTGTCAGCCGGAAAATCTTACGCTGCCCACGCGACACCTGTTGTGCTTCTTCTCGAGGTGGCGTAGACACATGGTCAGTCCCAACGGGAAAGACGGCAGTTCGGGAAACCCCGGGGGTCGCGAGACTCTCAAGCCACCACGTGTTCCGGTACCAGCAGCTTCCCCAGTAGTGACGAATTCGTAAGAAAGGAGGGAAGCACATGGCTCAGGGAACAGTGAAGTGGTTCAACGCCGCGAAGGGCTTCGGCTTCATCAGCCGTGATGATGGTGACGACGTGTTCGTCCACCACACCGCGATTGTTGGTGACGGCTACCGCAGCCTCGACGAAGGCCAGAAGGTTTCGTTCGATGTGACCCAAGGCAAGAAGGGTCCGCAGGCGTCCAACGTCACCAAGATCTGACGCATCTGCCGCGGGGGCTCGCAAGGGCCCCCGCGGTGTTGCCATGTAAACCGCACGTTTTGCCGCGTCGCCGGGCACGCGTCCGGGATGCGCTGGGGAGGGCAAGCGACATGCGCAACCACGGACAGATGGCACCGGACGTTCTCATCAGCGACCTGTTCGGCGACGGCAAACGCGGCGCCGCCTCCTCGAGTGAGAAGCGCCTGATGCTCGCCGTCCTGCGCAACGCCCTCGAGTGTTACCAGAAGCACCTCCTCTCCACCGACCGCACCGGTCGCGAGCTGTTCGCCGAGGCTGCGGCGTGGATCGAGTCGACGAGTGGCCATGGGCTGTTCTCGTTCGAGAGCATCAGCGAGGCGCTCGAGCTCGAACCGCAGTACGTCCGCCGGCGGCTAGCCGTCTGGCGGGAGAGTCAGCTCGACCCGCGGCACGCGGGGTCGCCGCACGTCGAGCTCTCGCACGTCGAAGCGCCGCGCCCCGAAGCGCCGCGTTGAGATCGTCAGCCCGCGAAGCGGGCGGGTGACAACAGGCTCGCGTCGAACCGCGCGGTGCGGCCCTCGATCGAGAAGATCGGCGGCGATCGGTCCGACCGCGCCGCTGGTCTCGATGCCGCAGCCGCCCTGCCCGGCAAGCCAGAAGAATCCCGGCAGGCGCGGATCCTCGCCGACCACCAGCACGCGGTCGGGCGCGAAGGTGCGGAGCCCGGCCCAGGCGCGGCGGATGTGACGCGGCGTCAGGTGCGGCGCGACGCGCGCCACGCGATCGGCCGCGGTGGCGATCGCGAGGTCGTCGGGCGTCGCGTCGCACGGCGCCAGCGGCTCCTCGTCCATCGGGCTCGCGAAGAGCCCGCCCGCCTCGGGCCCGAAGTACAGCTGCTCCGAGTCGTGCTCGACCAGCGGCCAGCCGGTGACATCCACGTCGTCGGGCGCGTCGAAGGTGATGATCGTCCGCCGACATGGGCTGAGCGGAATCGACGACGCGCCGGCCGTCGCCGCCACGACGCCCGCCCAGGCGCCGGCGGCGTCGACGACCCACGGCGTGTCGACGTCCCCCGCGCTCGTCGACACGCCGCACACACGCCCGCCTTCGGTGCGCACGGCGCGCACACCGACGCCGCAGCGGCGCTCCGCCCCGCCCTGTGCCGCGCCGCGCAGATAGCCCCACAACAGCTCGTGCACCTCGATGTGGCCGTCGGCCGGGAGGAACACGCCGCCGTCCACGACGCCTGCAGCCAGCACCGGGATCCGCGCCAGCACCTCGCTGGCGGACAGCAGCTGGACGATCGTACCGCCCGCCGCCAGCGCCGGCGCGACCGCGCGCGCCGCGCTCCACAGCGACCCCTGGCAGACGATCAGAATCCCGCTCGGCCGCAGCAACGGCGTCGCCGCGAAATCGGGCGGCGGGTTCCGCAGGAAGGCCGCGCCCTGGACTTTCAACCTCTGCAGGGCCGGGATCGGATCCCACTCGACGGCGACCGCGGCGCTGCGCCCCGTGGAGTGGTAGCCGGGCTGCGTCTCGCGCTCGAGCAGCAGCACGTCGCGCACGCCGCGCGCGGTGAGGAAGTACGCCAGCGACGCACCGGCGATGCCGCCGCCGATGATCACCACGTCGTACGAGCGCCGCTGCATGACCGGTCGACTCAGTCGGACGCGCAGGCATCAACGCAGCGGCGCGGAGGCCGCGAAGGACGCGGCGAAGCGGGGCGCGTCGTCGGCCTCCCAAGCCCCGTCTGCCGTGCGGATGAGGAAGACTTCTTGCGCATGCTCAGTACCTGTCGTGCCCCAACGTTCTCCGCGCCTCTGCTGCGTCAGCCCGCGACGTGCGGCAGGATGGTGTCGTTGTAGCTCTTCCCGGCCGGGATGTGCGCGAAGGCGCGCTCCGGCAGCGCGGTGAGGTACAACGCGCGGCGACCCGGTCCCCGGCCGAGCGGCGGCGGCGCGGCGTGCATCACGTCGCCGAGGTGCACGGTGCAATCGCCCGGCTCGGTGTCGATGGCCACGGTGGACGCGCGCGCCAGATCGGCGCGATGACACGAGGCGCGCTGCGTGCCCGGCGCGAAGTGCAGACGCCCGCGTTCGGCGCTCGCCGCATCGAGCTGGATGCCGATGTTGAGCGCCGGGCACTTCACCGGATGTCCCCCGAGCCCGCAGTCGCGATGCCAGGGCAGATCGGACAGCCCTTCGACCACGTCGGGGTTCTTGATCACCACCGAGTTGCCATCGCTGCGATCACTGGCAATGCGCAAGGGCTCGTCGGCAAGCGACGCGAGACGGCGGATGCGGGGATCGGCGCCGAGCGCGGCGATCGTCGGCTCGACGGGTCCGAGATAGATCAGCCGGCAGAGCACCGGCGTGCCGTCGGCGCGCTTCGCCCACCACGAGCGGCCGTCGCCAGGCGTCGCCTGCGCCTGACGCCGTTCGACGATCTCCACCAGGCGGGCGATCTCGTCGGCGCTGAAGACGTTGGTCACCCGCGCGAAGCCGGCCTCGTTCAGGAAGTGGCGCAACGGTTCGAGCGGCGCGTCGAGGGTGAACGTGCGGGTCAGGTCCAGCGCGCCGCCGTCGGCGTCGCGCAGGTCGACGGTGCGCGGATCGAAGATCGACCGGCCGCTGGCCAGCGCGCGCAGCGCCGGTTCCCACCGTTCGAGATCGGCGTAGGCGCCGGCGGCGAACTGGACGCGTCCGCCGTAGAACAACCCCGCCGCGGTCGCGATCTCGTGCACGAAGTCGCGCCATGCCGTTTCGTCGAGCACGGCGACGATCGGCGCGTCGTCTCCCGGCTCGATGCGCAGCGCGTCGCCGGCCGGCGTGAAGCGATACGAGCGGCCGTCGGTGAGACGCCAGGCCAACGGCGCCGCGTCGCGCACGTCGCGCGCGGCCATTCGCCCGATCGGGTCCGACAGACGCCCGCGCAGATCGCGGTGCCAGGCGTCGAAGTCGAGCGGCGGAAAAGTCATCCTGGTTCCGCTGTACCCGACACGCCGCGAGAAACAAGGAGCGCCCGCGCTCCCACCTGGGACGCGCTGATCTAGAAGATCCAGCCCATCAGCCGCTCGATCTGCCGCGCGCGCTTCGGCGAGTAGGGGAACCAGGCCGGCTCGTCGCGCGCGCCGGCGCGGCTCGACCAGCAGCGCCTGGCGCACGCAGAACTGGCGCAGGCCTTCGGCGCCGCCGTGGCGCGTGCCGACGCCGCTCTGCTTGACGCCGCCGAAGGGCAGCGCCGGCACGCCGGCGGAGAGCACGCATTCGTTGACGCAGGCGTTGCCGCTCTCGAGCCGCTCGGCGATGCGCGATGCCGCGCGCGACGTCGCGCGTCCAGACGCTGGCGTTGAGCCCGTAGAGGCTGTCGTTGGCCAGCCGCACCGCCTCGTCGACGTCGGCCACCGCCATCACCGGCACCACCGGGCCGAACGTCTCCTCGCGCATGATCGCCATCGAGTGGTCGACGCCGGCGAGCACCGTCGGCGCGAAGCACTGACGCCGGCGCCGTCGCCGATGCGCGTCGCCGCCGGTGAGCACGCGCGCGCCGTTGGCGACGCGCGTCGGCGACGATGGCGCTCGACGATCTCGATCTGGCGCGGGCTGGTGAACGGGCCGATAGTCGATCTCGGCGGCCGGCCCGTTGGCGCCGGTGCGCAGCGCGCGCATCGCGCTCGACCAGCTTGGCGGTGAACGCCTCGGCGACCGGCGCCTCGACGTAGACGCGCTCGACCGACATGCACACCTGGCCGGTCATCAGGCAGCCGCCCCAGGCGGCGGCCGCCGGCGGCGCGGTCGAGGTCGGCGTCGCGGCAGACGATCATCGGATCCTTGCCGCCGAGCTCGAGCAGCACCGGCGTCAGGCGCCGCGCGGCGCGCTCCATGACGCGCCGGCCGGTCTCGGGCGAGCCGGTGACGCAGATCAGGTCGACGTGATCGACCAGCGCCGCGCCGGTCGCGCCGGCGCCGATCACCACCTGCAGCACGCCGGCCGGCAGGACCGCGGTTCAGCGCCGCGCAGGCGCGCCGCACCGCCAGCGGCGCCAGCTCCGAGGGCTTGATGACCACCGCGTTGCCGGCCAGCAGCGCCGGCATCGCATCGCCGAGCGCCAGATTGAGCGGCGCGTTCCACGGGCTGATGATGCCGACGACGCCGCGCGGCCGGTAGACGACGTAGCCGCGCTTGCCGAACAGCGGCCGCGTGCTGACGCGCTCGCGCTTCAGCCAGCGCGGCGCGCGCCGCGCCAGGCTCGCCGAGGTCGAGGCAGACGCCCATCAGCTCGCCGACCACGTCGAAGCGCGCCTTGCCGGTCTCGCGCTCGAGCCGCTCGAAGATCGCCGCCCGATCGCGCACCAGTGCCTCGCCGCGCCCGGCGCAGCAGCGTGGCGCGGCCGCGCGCGGCCGAGCGCCGCCCACGCCGGCTGCGCGGCCCGCGCGCGCGACGACCGCCGCCGCGACGGCGGCGGCATCGTCGATGGGCAGCTCAGCGATGAGCGCGCCGCTCGAGCGATCGTGGACGGCGAGTCGCTCCGCCGCAGATGACAGCGTCTGAGCTCCGATCGTCATGCGCGAACCATACCGAATCGGCGCGCGGCTTGGCCATGGAGGCGACGTCCTGGGAGACTCGACGAGCGCGCTGGGGATGGAGGCAGCGGCATTGCCGGCCCCCTCGTATTGCGACGATCGTCTCCTTCCCTTGTCGGCCGGCGCGCGGCGACGCTACACGCCGCACATGGCGCTCACGCTGGTGATCGGCAACAAAGCCTACTCGTCCTGGTCGCTGCGGCCGTGGCTGCTGCTCAAGAACGGCGACGTCGACTTCGCGGAGGTTCGCATCCCGCTCTACCGAGACGACTCGGCGGCGCCGCTGGCGCGCTGGTCGGCGACCGGCAAGGTACCGGTGCTGGTCGACGACGGACTCTCGATCCCCGAGTCGATCGCGATCGTCGAGTATATCGCCGAACGCTTCCCCGACCGCTGCGGCTGGCCGGGCGAGACGGCGGCGCGCGCCATCGCACGAGCCGCGAGCGCCGAGATGCACGCCGGCTTCGCCGCCCTGCGCAACGAGATGCCCTTCAACTGCCGGAGCCGCCGCCGGGTCGCGCTCAGCCCGGCGGCCACGCAGGACGTACAGCGCACTCAGGCGCTCTGGGCCGACTGCCGCCGCCGGTTCGGCGCCGGCGGTCCGTGGCTGTTCGGAGCCTTCTCGCCCGCCGACGCGATGTTCGCCCCAGTCGCGCTGCGCTTCGTCACCTACGGGGTGGCGCTCGACCAAACCGCGCAGGCGTACGTCGATGCCGTCGCCGCCCATCCCGCCGTGCAGGCGTGGATCGCCGCCGCCCGGACCGAGAGCGAGGTCATTCCGGGAAGCGAGGTCGGACAGGAAGCCTAGGAACCGCTCTCAGGGGCCCCGCCCACCCGAAACAAAGAGTCTGGACACATTGAGTTCGGACACGGTATGGGTTCGTACAGGGAACGCGCGGGGGGTATCGGGCGAGCAAGCTCCGAGGCTTGTCCCTCGCGATCGTTTGACTCAAAAGTTGTCGGCTCATACTCCATTCAGAGTTCAATCAAGTAGACATCGCCGGGGCGCGCAGGGGGGAACGTAATGATGAAGCCAGTCCGATTGATCACGTTGATGGTGCTCGCGGCGGGACTGTTCGCGGTTGGGGCGCCCTCGGCGGCGCGGGCGGCCGTGCACACAGTCAACCCCGGGGAATCGATTCAGGACGCGATCGACGCCGCGGCGGCGGGCGACACGATCAAGGTGATGCCGGGCGACTACGTCGGCGTGCCCGCCGGCTCGGTGCAGGCCGCCATCCGGATCACCAAGAAGCTCAAGTTGATCGCCAAGAGCAAGCTGAAGAAGGGCATCAAGGTTCGCATCCTGCCGGGTCCGGGGCAGACGCAGGGCATTCTCGTCGAACCGGAGAGCCCCAGCGATCCGGATGTCGTCGGCGTCCTGATCAAGGGCTTCACCGTCGAGGGCTTCCAGAAGAACGGCATCTGGCTGCGCCATGTGCAGAAGTTCAAGATCCTCGGCAACGAGTCGATCAACAACCTCGAGAACGGGATCTGGCCGACGCTGTCCGCGAACGGCACGGTGAAGAAGAACGTCTCCTACGGCTCCCAGGACAGCGCGCTGTGGGTCGAGGCGTCCGAGGACGTCCGGGTCATCAAGAACGATCTCCATCACAGCCCCACTGGCCTGGAAGTGACGGTCTCCAAGAAGATCAAGATCAAGAAGAACGACATCCACAACAACACCATCGGCGTCGGCCTCTACCATCCGTCGGCGGCTGGGCTGGCGTCCCCGTTCCCGGTCGAGGAGCTCGGCGACTGGGACGTCGCCGGCAACCACGTGTACGACAACAACGAGCCGAACACGGCTCCCGGTGGGATGTCCGCGGCGCTGCCGCCGGGTGGCGGCATCCTGGTTCTCGGTGTCGACCGCGTCACCGTGCGCAAGAACCTGATCGAGAACAACGGCTTCTTCGGGGTTGGCGTGATCGACTGGTGTGGCGCGGTGGCCGACACGCCCTTCGACTGCAGTCTGAGTCCTCCGGAAGTCGAGTCGGCGCCGGACGACAACCTGATCGTCGACAATGAATTGAACGGCAACGGTCTCGTTCCTCAGGGAGACCCCTTCTTCCAATTGCTGGCGGCGGATCTGTCGTTCCTCTCCCCACCGATTCCCAGCGCACCGGCCGGAGGAATGAACAACTGCTTCATGGACAATACGCCGCCGACGCTCACCACGGCGTTCCTGACAGCCAACCAGTGCATGTAGAGGTCCCGCCGTCATCGAGCGGGCGCTCGGCGCGCGCTCGGAACCTCGCGCGGGGGTGATGTGAAGCCCCCGCGCGCCTGCTCGACCGACCTCCGGCGCTTCACCGGGCCGGAGGCGGACGAGCTGGCGATCCTCTGCCGCCCGGAGGGTCCACCCTCGGATGCGGCTCACCAGGCGGAGGCGGCCTACCGGGCGCTGGCCGCGCTCCTCGCCGCCGAGCCGGCAGGCTTCCGGGATCTGTCGTGCGAGGCGCTGTTTCTGCGCGACGTCCAGCGCGATCTGCCACGGGTGCTCGACGTCAGGGCCCGCGTCCTGAACGACCTCGGCCAGAGCGCGGCCGCGCCGTCACCCGCGTTCATCCAGCAGGCACCGCTCGACCCGGGTGCGGCCTTCGAGCTCGCGGCCTCGGCGGTCGTGCCGCGCGACCGCGACGGCTGGTCCGTGCGCGACGTCCAGGCTGACCCGGCGTGCGGGTGCGAAGGCTGCGCACGTTCGGGCGCGCGGCTGGTTCGCCTCGGCGACCAGACGTCGCTCCATTCGACCAACCTCTACGCGACCGGCGGCGATCGCCGCCGAGCAGGCCTCGAACATGTTTGGCGCCGCGGAACGGCTGCTCGACCAGTGCGGCATGGGGTTTCACGACGTCGTCCGCACCTGGATCCATCTGCGCGACATCGACCGCGATTACGACGCCCTGAACACCGCCCGACGCGAGTTCTTCCGGCACCACGGCGTCGAGCCACGGCCGGCGAGCACCGGCGTGCAGGGCGGGCCGTTCCCGAGCGCCCACGACTTCTCCATCCGCCTCGACGCGGTGAAGTCGTCGCGCCCGCTCGACCTCACCCCGATCTCCACGCCGATGCTCAACGAGGCGTGGAGCTACGGAGCCGACTTCTCGCGCGGCCTGAGGGTCGTCGAGGCGAACAAGGTGGCCCTCTACGTCTCGGGAACCGCGAGCATCGACGAGGCCGGGCGGACCGCCCACGTCGGCGACTTCGCGGCGCAGGTCGATCGCATGCTCGACAACATCGCGTCGCTGCTCGCCCGGCAGGGCGCCTCCTTCGAGCGACTGGTCTCCGGGGTCGCCTATGTGAGGAACCCGAGCGACGCGCCGGTCCTGCGGTCGATCTGTCGCCAGCGCGGTTTCGATGGCTTCCCCTGTGCGCTGGTCGAAGCCCCGTTGTGCCGGCCCGAGCTGCTCTGCGAGGCAGAGGCCCTGGCCCTGCTTCCTCTGCCAACGGCAGGGGCGTAGAAATCAAGGATGCCCAGGATGCGTCGTTCGGCCGTGACCGCCGCCGTCGTTCCGATTGCGCTCGTGGCGGGCCTGTTGGTCGCGAGCTGTGACCGCAGCACCCCCAGCGCCCAGAAGACCGCCAGCAGTGCCCCCGCTCCCGCCGCGGCCGCGGCGGCCGCCGCCGCCCCCGCCGTGGCCGATGCGAGCGCGGCGCGGTTGGACATCACCTACCCGCAGGAGGGAACGCTGTTCCCGCCCGAGATCGTCGCGCCCACCTTCGTCTGGAAAGACGAGACGGGACACGTCGATCGCTGGACCGTCGTCGTGCGCGACGCCACCGGCGCCGAGGTACTGACCGAGGCCGTGGACACACCGAGCTGGCGACCGTCCGAAGCGAACTGGAAACAGATCAAGCAGCGGAGCGCGGAGCGCGACGCCGAGGTGATCGTCACCGGCGTCAACCACGACACGCAGGCGACCGCCCTGTCCTCGGGACGCGTGCACATTCGCACGTCGACGGATCCGGTCGGCGATTCGCTGTTCTATCGAGAGGTTCCCCTCCCGTTCCTGACGGCCGTGCAGGATCCGTCCCGGATCCGTTGGCGCTACGGCACGGTCGACGAGGAATCCGGCCCGCCCATCGTGCTGCAGAACCTGCCCGTGTGCGGCAACTGTCACTCGTTCGCGGACAATGGCAGCGTGCTCGGGCTCGACGTCGACTACGGCAACGACAAGGGCGCCTACGGCATCATGCCGGTGTCGACGCACATGGTGATGAACGACGAGAAGATCATCACCTGGTCCGACTACAAGCGCGAGGACGGCGAGCTCACCTTCGGGTTGCTGTCGCGCGTCTCTCCGACGGGACGATACGTGATCAGCACGGTCAAGGATCGCTCCGTGTTCGTCGCCATCCCCGACATCATGATCTCGCAGCTCTTCTTTCCCATCAAAGGCATTCTCGTCGTCTACGATCGGGAGAAGAAGACGTACGCGGCGTTGCCGGGTGCCGACGACCCGCAATACGTGCAGACCAACGCGGTGTGGAGCCCCGACGGCAAGGAGATCGTCTTCGCCAGAGCGAAGGCCTACCACGCCGCACACCTCGAGCAGCAGAACAGCGCTCTGGTCGACGAGAAGGACGTCCCGGAGTTCACCGTCGAGAAGAAGCCCTTTCGCTACGATCTGTACCGGATCCCGTTCAACGACGGGAAAGGCGGGACGGCGGAACCGATCGAGGGGGCCTCGAACAACGGGATGAGCAACTTCTTTCCGAAGTACTCCCCGGACGGCAAATGGATCGTCTTCTGCAAAGCCAAGAGCTACATGCTGCTCCAGCCCGACAGTGAGCTGTACATCGTCCCCACCGGGGGCGGCGTCGCGCGACGTCTGCGCTACAACACCGCGCGCATGAACTCCTGGCACAGCTGGTCGTCGAACAGCCGCTGGCTGGTCTTCTCCTCGAAGGTCAACACGCCGTACACGCAGCTGTTCCTCACGCACATCGACGCGGACGGCAACGACAGCCCGCCGGTCCTGCTCGAGCGGTTCACCTCGCCGGACCGGGCCGCGAACATCCCCGAGTTCGTCAAGCTGCCGGCCGACGCCATCGCCGACATCCGCGAGCAGTTCCTGGATGCGTACTCATTCCTGCGGGCCGGGATGGCGAACGAGCACACGGGCGACCACAAGGGAGCCGAACGCAATTTTCGCCGCGGGCTGGAGATCGATCCCGAGAACGTCGAGCTGCGCAACTCACTGGGCTGGACCCTGTTCCAGGCCGGCAGAACCGACGAGGCGGTGGTGGAGTACAAGCGGGCCCTGGCGGCCGACCCCAAGCACGCGAAGGCCCACAACAATCTGGCCCTCGCGCTGGTGGAGCTCGGCGAGCTCGAAGAGGCCGCCAACCACTTCCAGGCGTCGCTCGCGATCGAGCCCAGGGCGGAGATCTACAGCGACCTGGGGTTCACCATGGCGCAGTTGGGCAATTCACAGGCGGCGCTCGAGGACTACCAGAAAGCGCTGGCGCTGGATCCGAACTGTGCGTCGGCGCATTTCAACCTGGCCGTGAGCTTCGTGCAGGCGAGCAACTTCGCGGAGGCCGAGACGCACTATCGCCAGGCGCTGCCAGGGCGGGCGACGGCCGAGACCCACAACGGCCTGGGATACGTCCTCGCCCGACAGGGCCGGTCGAAGGAGGCCGTCGCGGAGTTCCAGAAGGCGATCGACATCGACCCGCACTTCACGCCTGCCTACAACAACCTCGCGGAAGCGCTGGTGCAGCAGGGCCGGCTCAAGGAAGCGGCGGAGTCCTATCAGCGCTCGCTGGCGGAGAAGCCGAGCGCGGGCGTGTACAGGGCCCTCGGCGCCGTGCTGCAGAACCTCGGCAAGCCGGACGAGGCGGCGGCCCAGTTCAGTCAGGCGCAGGCACTCAGCTCGGCGCAATAGGGCGCCGACCGTCGGCACCACTGAGGTCACGGACAAGCACGGTGTGACGCGAGGCGGCCCGCACCCGTGCCCTCCGGGGCCGGCGTGCCGATCTCCCTTGACAACAAAGGAAACCAACGGGAATGGTTCGAATGGTGGGGCACGTGGGGGTCTGCGCTGCGCCCGACGGGATACGTATTCTGATTCGTGGCGGCGAGCCCAGCCAGCCGCGCGGCGGGGGGATTTCATGAGCCGATTTCGACCGATGACTGGGGAATCCGTGAAGACGATCGTGCGGCGGGCCGCAGGCCCGGTTGCCCTCATCTGCGTGATGCTGTGGACACCGAGCGCGCACGCCTATCCCTCGTACGACAACGGGGCCGGCGTCGGCTGCGTGTCGTGTCACAACGGCTTCCAGGGCGGCAATGGTGCGCTGCACGTCCAGCACCGAATCCAGTTTGCAGTGACGACCTGCAACCTCTGTCATCAGAACGGCGGTGGCACCACGCCGGTGTTGACCTATTGGAGTGGCCCCGGCGGCGGGTACGGCTGCGCCGGTTGCCACGGCCAGGACTACGGCGAAACGTCGCCGAACAGCGGTCAGCCGAAGGCGACCTCGTACGGTCTCCGCCAGTTCCACGTGAACAACGGCGTCACAACCTGCGGAACCACGGGCTGCCACAAGCCGGGCCAGCTGGGCGCTCCGAATCCGTTCCCGCCGTTGTTCGGCGAGCACGTGCCGCCGCCGTACTACAACGCCGCCTTCAGCGACCTGACGGATCCGTGTTCGAGTGCGCAGGAGGATCTGCCTACCGATCTCGACTCCGTCGGCCTCGACAACGACGGCAACGGACTCGCCGACTGGCCTGCGGATCCCGACTGTCCGGAACCCGCCACGCCCACGCCGACGCCGACGTTGGGCGTCGAGTGCGGCACGGCTCCCGCCGTCCTCTGCATCGCGCCGGGCAAAGGCAGCCTGCTCGTGAACGAGAAGAAGCCCGGCAAGGAGAAGATGAAGGTCTCCCTCACCAAGCTGCAGCCGGCCGTGACGCAGAGCGAGTTCGGCGATCCCGTCGGCGGTACCACGGCCTACGCGGTCTGCATCTACGACGCGGCGAACCAACTGAAGGGGCAGTACATGGTGGAGCGCGCGGGACAGAACTGCGACGGCAAGCCCTGCTGGTCGGCGGTCTCAGACAAGGGCTACAAGTACGGCGACAAGAGCACCGCGGCGGACGGCATCCTCAAGATCAAGTTGAATGGGGGTGACGCCGGCAAGGGCAAGATCAAGGTTCTCGGCAAGAACAAGAGCACGAACCTGCCGTTGGGCGTCGCGGCCCTGCTGCAGAACCAGACCAGCGCGACCGTCCAGGTGCTGACCAGCGATGCCTCATGCTTCGGCGTGGGGCTCACGACGGTCAAGAAGGCGGACGGGACCGTCTTCAGCGCCGTCGGGCCGTGAGAAGTCGGCGGCGTCAGCGGCGCGATCTCAGATCGCGTCGCTGACGCCGCGCACGAACAGGGGCTCGACGGCGAACTGCGCGGCGTCGGCCCGCATGGCGTCGTCGCTGGGACGCCCGTCCGGCTGCGACGCCGCCGCGAGAGTGGCGCGCAGCAGGGTGGCGTCGCTCGAGCTGTTGAGGAAGAGCCCCGGGCGCGCCAGCACGAAGTGCACGGCGCGGGCGATCGCTGCCGGGTCGCGCAGCGGCTCGTACCAGCTGAAGCGCCGCGTCTCGTCGCCTCGCCAGCGGCGCCGCGCCACCGACTTGATCGTCTGCACGGCGACGCCGCGCGCCTCGCAGAGGGCCAGCAGCGCTTCCAGGTCCGCCGCGTAGGTCGGTTCCTGGAGCATGCTGAAGTTGTACGGCACCAGCACGCTGTCGAACGGAAACCGCTCGAGACTGCGGCGATGCATCGCCGGCGCCCAGGTGCCGTGGCCGGTGACGCCGAGGAATCGCACGAGGCCCTGCTGGCGCGCCTCGATCAACGCCTCCAGCGCGCCGCCCGGCCCCATCGCCGTGTTCCACCCGGCGTCGTCCACCAGGTTGTGCATCTGGATGAGGTCGAGTTGCTCGACCTGCAACCGCTCCAGCGAACGGGCGATGCTCGCGCGCGCGCCGGCGGCGGTGCGATCGTGGGTCTTCGACGCGAGGAAAAAGCGATCGCGGTAGCGTCCCATCCACGGCCCGATGCGCAGCTCCGCGTCGCCGTACGACGCCGCGGTGTCGATGTGGTTGACGCCGAATTCGAGCAGCGTCTCGAGCACCTGGTCCGCCTTCTCCTGACGCATTGCGCCGAGCGCCGCCGCGCCGAAAAGCACCCGTGTGCTGCAATGGCCCGTACGACCGAATGGAAGGGTGTCCATACCCACAGCACACCACGGATGCCGCCGGGGCGTAAAGTGCTTGGGACCGGCGATTTGGACAGTTGCGTCACCATCCCCGAATGGAGGGCCGCGCTCCCGCGCGGCCTGCCCCTGCCACCGCAGTCAATCACCGCCGCGATCGACCCGCCGGCGCAACGTCGTCGAATCGGCAACGATGCTGCAAACCGACCGACGACGCAGATTTTTGCTCACGCTTGTCGATCGGCCCCCTCCTCGTCCGTCATCCTGGTGAGGCAGCGAGAAGACCAAAGGAAGGAGAGCGACAATGCCCAACCCAGTGATGCACTTCGAAGTCATGGCGCGCGACAACGTCGAGCAGGTGCGGAAGTTCTACGCCGACGCCTTCGACTGGAAGATCGACGCCAACAACCCAATGAACTACGGCCTGGTGGAGACCGGCGGCGACGGTATCCGCGGCGGCATCGGCAAGCCGATGGACGGGCCGAGCTATGCGACGTTCTACGTGCACGTCGCCGACATCGACGCGATGCTCGAGCGCATCGGCTCCCTCGGCGGCACCGCGCTGATGCCGAAGATGGAAGTCCCCGGCCAGAACATCTTCATCGCGATGTTCAAGGACCCGGCCGGCAACCCGATCGGCCTCGTCCAGGGCAAGTAGACCCTCGCTCCACCCTTCGCCCTTCTCTGGCCGCCACGGACGCCACGTCGCAGACGAACTGTACACGTGGGGTGAGCTGGCCCGAGCCCCGCAGGAGTATCCGATGCCCAACTACGTCGATGGATTCGTCGTCCCCGTGCCGCGCGCGAAGGCAGCGGCCTACCGCGCCCTGGCCCGCAAGGCGGGCAAGATCTGGCGTGAGCACGGCGCGCTGGCCTACTTCGAGTGCGTCGCCGACGACGTGAAGCCCGGCAAATACACATCGTTCCCGCAGAGCGTGAAGTTGAAGCCGAACGAAGTCGTGTGGTTCTCGTGGATCGTCTACACATCACGCCGCCATCGTGACGCGGTCGTCGCCAAGGTCATGAAGGATTCGCGCATGACCGGCATGGCGGCGTCGGCGATGCCCTTCGACGGCAAGCGGATTATCTACGGCGGCTTCACGGTGGCGGTCGAAGTCTGAACGGTTGTTGGCGGATGGCCGATGGCCACTCCGCAGGGCGACCTCCGGTCATCAGCCGTCAGCCACGCGCATCCCTGGCGATCGGCAGCCATCTGTGGTTGTCAGATCGCTGGCATGCGCTTCGGTTCTGGCACCACCGCTGTCGTCACCGGCGCTGCGAGCGGCATCGGCCGCGGCCTGGCCGTGGAGATGTCGGCGCGCGGCTGCGCGGTGGCGCTCGTCGACGTCGACGCGGACGGCCTGGCCGAGACGCAGCGCCGGCTCACGACGCGCGGCAGCGTGCACCTTGCCGACGTCGCCGACCGCGCCGCCATGAGCGCGCTCCCCGACGCGGTGCGCGCCGCGCACGGCGGAGCTCAGGTGCTCCTCAACAACGCCGGTGTCTCGGTGGCGGCGCCGGTCGCCGACCTGCGGCTCGCCGACTTCGAGTGGCTGATGGGCGTGAACTTCTGGGGCACAGTCCACGCCTGCAAGTTCTTCCTGCCGCTCCTGTTGGAACAGCCCGATGCGCGCATTGGCACGGTGCTGTCGGACTTCGCGCTCTTCAGCCTGCCCACCAAGTCGGCGTACTGTGCCTCGAAGTTCGCCCTGCGCGGATTCAGCGAAGCGCTGCGCGCCGAGTTGGCGGGCACCGGTGTGCGGCTGACCTGTGCCTACCCCGGCCCGGTGGACACCGGGCTGGTCTCGCGCGGTCGCGTCTGGGATGCGGACAAGCAGGCGATCGAGGCGCGCTTCGTCGCCGAGCGCGCGATGCCGGTCGCGGCGGTCGCGCGCCGGATCTGCGACGCCGTGGAGCGCGGCCGCCCGCGCGTCCTGATCGGACGTGAGACCTGGGTGATCGACCTCGCGATGCGCCTCATGCCCAGCGCCACCGGCTCGCTGGTCGGGCGCCTGAAGCATCGGGTGCCCTTCCTATGAAGCGCGCCACCCGCCACCTCCTCGTCGCGACGTCGATCGCCGCCGCCCTGCTCGGCTGCGGCAGCGGCGGCCACGGCCACGGCGCACCGCAACCGACCACGTTGCGCCGGCTTGGTCTCGGCGCCAAACGCCTGGTCGGCAGCGCCGTGGACAACGCCGCGCTGGACGCCGATCCCGAGTACCGCCGCATCCTGGCGCGCGAGTTCAACTACGTCACGCCGGAGAACGCGATGAAGTGGGGTCCCGTCCATCCCGCCGAGCGCGACTGGAACTTCGGCCCCGCCGATCGCATCGTCAACTTCGCCCGCGCCCACGGCATGGCGGTGAAAGGGCACGCGCTCGTCTGGCATCAGCAGCTGCCGGACTACGTCTATGGCGCGACCGACGCCGACGCGCTGCGCACGTTGCTGGCCGATCACATCGGCGGTCTCGTCGGACACTACCGCGGACAGGTCCGGGCCTGGGACGTCGTGAACGAGCCGATCGCGATCAGCGGCGGCGGCCTGCGCAGCACGCCGTTCCTCGACGTCCTCGGGCCCGACTACATCGCCGAGGCCCTTCGCCTGGCGCACGCCGCCGACCCGCGCGCGCTGCTCTACATCAACGAGTTCAGCGCCGAGGGCCTCGGCGTGAAATCCGACGCGCTCTACCGACTCGTGGCGCAACTGCTGCACGACGGCGTGCCGCTCGACGGCGTCGGCTTCCAGATGCACCTTGGCTACATCTTCGGCGCGCCGCCGGCGACGGCGCGCGCCAACCTGCAGCGCTTCGCCGACCTGGGCCTGCGCGTGAACATCAGCGAGATGGACGTGCAGATCGCGACGCTACCCGGCGACCTGCCGAGCCGCCTCGCCGTGCAGCGTCAGGCGTACTTCGACATGGTCTCGGCCTGCGCCGCGGTCGACGCCTGCGAGGCCGTGACCTTCTGGGGCTTCACCGATCGCTACAGCTGGATCGATCGCACCTTCGGCTACGACGACGCGCCGCTGCTCTTCGACGACCTCTTCGCGAAGAAGCCGTCGTACGAGGCCGTCGCGGAAGTGCTGCGCGCCGCGCGGGTGCGCTGAGCGCGCCGACAGTCCAACCGCCAACGTAGATCGAAGATACCAGCCGCCAAGGACGCGACGATCGCCAAGCAAAGGGCCTTGGCGGCCTTGGCGGCTCAATGCTGTCGCATCGAGGGTGCGGCGTCAGGGATCGACCGGGCCCGCTGCCCAGGGCCCGCGCCAGGTGCGGTACTCACCGATCCCCGTGCGTCCGTCCTGGCGTACCGCGAGGCGCATCAGGAAGGGGACCGCGCCGGCCCACACGACCGACAGCGAGAGCAGGCTCGGCCAGTACGCCGGATGGAACGCGACGACGCCGAGGCGGCGGCCGGCGTCGAACGCGACCGGGCCGCCGATCGCGCCGAAGAACGCGGCGAGCCACGGACGCCCTTTCAGCCACTTCATCGAGAAGTGGAACGTCGCCGCGAACTGCGCCCAGAGCACGATCAGCCATGCCGGCGGCAGCCAGCCGAACAACGTGCCCGTCGGGAACGAGAGCAGTCCGAAGGCGATCTGCAGGGTATCGACGACGGTGCCGAACAGCGCGGCCGCCGCCATCAACGCCAACTCGTCGCCGCGCCGCTGCACCAGCCCGAGGTGACAGCCGATCAGCGCCAGCGCGATCGCCGTGCCGGTCCACGGGTATCCCCATGCCGGTCCGAGCACGCACGCGAACCACCCGGCGTAGTAGAGGGCGAAGTTGAGGGCGCGGCCGGGCATGCGGCGCGCCTCACGGCGACGGCGGGGCGAGGCGCGACTTCACCAGGCCGGTGAACCAGTTCAGCACCGGCACCTGATCGTAGACGACGCCGAGATCGAAATAGTCGCGCTCGTCGTAGACCCGATCGCGCACCCACAGATGACTGACGCCATCGACCGGCTCGCCACCCGCCGCCGGCGTCATCGTCCAGAAGACCACCGCGTTGCCCGGCTGGAGCACCGTGTCGGTGATGGCGAAACGCGCCCCGTTCGCCGTCTGGCCGAAGTGCCCCAGATAGCGGCGGAGGTGGTCGATGCCGCTCAGGGTGGTGACCGGGTCGCGAAACGTCACATCGGCCGTATAGAGATCGTCGAGGTGTTCGCCCATCTGCGGACCGACCTGGCCGAAACGCGCCGCGAAGCGGTCCACCATCAGTTGGGTCTGTTCGGCGCTGCCCTCCGCGTTCTCGGCCGCGGCCGCGCCGGCAATCAGCAGTGCCACCAGCGCGCCGCACAGAGCTCTGCCCCGGCAACCCTTCATCCATGACAGTCATTCACGGATCGGGGCCGTTGAACAGAGCGCGGGGATCAAAAGACGCCCGTGGCCCTCGATCCCGCTCAGAAACTTCGCGGATGCGACGCCAACGGTACCCGCGGCGTGCCGCCGCCGCCGCGGTTCGAGCTGCTGTTGTTGGTCACCCGTTGGAGCTGGTCGCGGATGATCTCCAGATCCTTCCACCACGCGGGCTCGTTGGCGCGCGCGCTCCACTGGATGTCGGGATCGCCGTACTCGGCGAGGATGGTGCTGCCCTTGCCGCCGCGATCGACGACGTAGATACCGTAGTCTTGGGCGGCGCGCGCGATCACCCGCCCGTTCGCCGACAGCCCCAGCTGATCGATGTCGACGCTCGGCGGAATCGCCAGCAGCGAGCCCATCGGCACCGTGCCGGAGTACCCCGAGTCACGATCGAACGCGTAGGCGGGCCACACCGCCTCGCGCTTGAGGAGCTGTCGCGGCAACTGCATGGCGAGCGCGTGCGGAATGCGACCGTTGGCGATCTCGCCCTTGCGGATGAGACCGGCGAAGGACGGCAGCATGCTGGCGCGGCGCCCGTTCCACCAGCCCGTGCCGTCGCCGCGTGCGTCGATCCAGCTGGCCATGGTTCCCACCACCTCGCCGCCGGAGAGGACGACGCCGGCGTAGATGTCGAGGACCCAGCCATCGGGCTGGAATACGGCGAGCAACCCGTCCGAGTCGGGTGACGGGCAGGCGTCGTGCGGCAGGAGGAACTCGCCGCGCCAGTCCGCGGTGGCGGGACGAAAGCTCGCCGGAAGGACCCACTTGTGGTCGTTCGCCGCCGAGACGGTGGAATAGTAGTTCGCCACCGTCGGCGGCGGGGTGGCCGCGGAATAGCGGCGCAGGTAGTTCTCGGCGCTTTCGCTATTGCCGCAATTGCGGTTGCCCCGATCGAGGAACGACCACGACGATGTGTGCCCCCAGTTGGGGCTGAACATCATCGTCATCGTCGGGTCCTCCGGCGTGGCCACGGCGACCGCCGCCGTCCAGCGCCCGTCGTAGTTGAACCCGATGGGATACGACGACAGCCGCTGGACCGGTGCGTAGGTCGCGGCGCTGCCGATCGGATAGTTCCACGGCGAGCGGCGGCTGAACGGCCACGTCCGCCAGTCGCGGGCCGGCGCGGCGGCGTGGCGGACGAAGTTGCGCTGTGCCGCGGTGGCGTCGACCGAGACGAGGGCGAGCGCCGCGAGCAGGAATGCCGCGGCGGCGGGTCTCATCGCGCGTTCGGTGGCGCCGCGGCGATCGACCTGGGAGCCATCCGCCCATAGGCGCCGCGCAGCACGACGCGGCCGACGCGGTAGGGCAGCGTTCGCACGCGCGGCGGCAGCACGAAGGCCAGTGCGTGCAGGCCGGCCATCGCCAGCGCGCGCACGTCGCGGACGACGATGCCGGGCGAGTGGCGAAGCGCCTCGACGAGGATGGCCCGTGACAGCTCGACGTCGCCGCTCGAGAACGCCTTGCGGCTCAACACCCGCAAATGCAGCGCATAGGTGCGCGCCGCCTCGCGGTCGGTGTAGCCGGGCACGTAGCTGCGGTAGCGCTCCAGATAGGTGCGGCTGCCGGCGATGTACGTCTCGAACGTGTGCATCTGGCTGGTCGCGCGAACGCGGTAACCGGTCAGCGCCTCGGGCACGAGGCGCAGAACGTACGGGGTGCGCACCGAGATCCGCGTCCACATCTCCGCGTCCTCGCAGCTCGCCAGCGACTCGTCGAAGAGCCCCGCGGCGGCGAAGCACTCGCGGCGCACGATCGCCGTGCTGCCGTTGCCGATGTGGTTGCGGGCAACGAGATCGCGCGTGGTCGGCTGGCGGCAGCGCGTCATCAGCAGCTGCCCGGTCGGCTCGCCGGACTCCTCGAGATAGGCCGAGTGCGAGAAGGTGAGCCCGACCGTCTCGTCGGCGTCCATCACGGCGAGTTGTTTCGCCGCCTTGGCGGGGAACCAGATGTCGTCGCCGTCGCAGAAGCCGATGAGTGGCGCGCGCGCGTGCCGCACGCCGGTGTTGCGCGCGGCGGCGAGGCCGCGGTTGGCCTGCGTCACCACGGTGAGCCGCGGATCGCCGAGCGCCAGCAACTGCGCCAGGGTGTCGTCGGTCGAGCCGTCGTCGACGGCGATGATCTCGAGTGCCGCCATGGACTGCTGGAGCAGCGAGGACACCGCCTCGGCGCCGAGCGCACCGACGTTGTAGCAGGGCACGACGACCGACAGGCGCAGGGAGTCGGCCGGCACGGCGGCGGTGCGCACCACGCCGGCATCCCGCACCGGCGCGGCCGGCAGCGGCGGCGCCGCGGGTGGCGGCCCGCCTGCGATGCGGAGGGGGGTCATCGCCCAGCCTCCTCCACCGCGTCGGGGGCCTCCACGGCGTTCCAGCGCGGGGTCAGCGCGGCCGGGGCGCGGCGCCGGCCCTGGACCAGGCGCTCGTACAGGCGTTCGGTCTGCTCGGCGATCGCCGGCCACGAATGCGCGCGGCGGATGTGCGCCTGGGCGCGCAACGCGACGCGCCGGTAGCGGTCGCGCTGGGTGAGCACGCGATGCAGCCGCTCGCGCAGTGCCGCGACGTCGCCGGCGTCGAAGAACAGGTCGTAGCCCTCGATGCGATCGAGCAGCTCGTGGTGCACCGGGAGTCCCGAGACGATCGACGGCACGCCCATCTCCAACGCCTGCAGCAACGCCATCGACATGCCCTCGAGCTCCGACGGAAGGACGAAGGCCGCGGCGCCGCGGAAGAGCGTCTCGACGTTGGCGCGCGGCTGGACACCGGTGAACACCACGCGTGAATCGCTCGCCGCCTCGTGCCGCAGCGCGGCGGCGTAGGCATCGGTGTGGCTCGAGTCGCCGACCACCGCCAGCCGCACACGCGTGTCGACGTCGCGGAAGGCGCGGATGAGGTCCTCGAGCCGCTTCTCCGGCACGAGGCGGGCGACAAAGAGCACGTAGGCACCGGGACTGAGGCCGAGACGCTCGAGCAACGCCGCGTCGAGCGGCGTCTCCGGCGTGAGATCCGTGCCGTTGGGGATGAGGCTGGACGCGCGGCTGTAGGTCGCTCGGTAGTACTCCTCGAGGTCGCTCGAGACGGTGATCAGCTCGTCGACACTGCGCACCAGCCAGCGCTCGGCCTGACGCAGCACCCGCGCGCCGAGACCCTTCCACTTGGCGCGTTGCCAGTCGATGCCGTGCACCGTCGCGACGGTCGGCACGTTGAAGCGCCGGTAGAGCGGCGCCGCGAGGCCCGGGGCGAGGGCGTGCAGGTGGACCACGTCATAGCGTTCGCGCATCAGCGCGTGCACGCTGCTGGTGAAGACGTGCGAGACGGTCCCCATGCTGCGGCCGTTCACCGCCCGCGTGCTGACCAGGCGGATCCCCTTGTAGAATTGCGGCGAGCGATCGACGAACTCGGGACGGCAGTAGACCGTGATGTCGTGCCCGCGTGTGGCGAGCGCGCCGTAGAGACTCTCGACCACCCGTTCGATGCCGCTGTACGAGCTGGGAATCCCGCGCGGCCCGATGACCGCGATGCGTAGTGGCTGTGGCATGTGTTCCTCCTCCCCTTCTCGACCGATCCTCGAGGCCGCGCCGTCGCAGGCCCCTGTAGCGGCGGGATTCAGCCCGCCACCGCTAGCGCGATGGTGCGCGACGGGACGCCGTGGATGAACGCGCCGGCGGTTTCGGGCTGAAGTCCGCCGCCACGACGCGCACGCCGGATCGGCCCCCTCATGCCGGCGGCCGTGGCGCGGCGGCGTCCTTCACGTAGTGGTCCCAGTTGCGGCGGTAGTATTCGGTGGTCCGCTCGACCCCGTCGCGCAGCTCGACCTGCGAGTACCACCCGGTGAGCTGGTGCAGCCGGCTGAGATCGGCGACGACGTCGCCGGTCTCGATCTTCTCGTACGCCGCCGGCCACGGCACACACTCGATGCGCCCGCTGCCGACGACGTCGACGACGGTCTCGACCATGTCGCGGAACGGCGTCGGCACGCCCGAGCCGATGTTGACGACACCGCCGAGCGCGGCGCGCTGCACGGCGCAGCGCAGGAAGGCCTCGGCCAGATCGTCGATATAGACGTAGTCGCGCCGCTGCGCGCCGTCGCCGAAGATCTGGATGGTGCGACCCTCGAGCGCCTGGCGGATGAACCAGCCGACCATGCAGTAGCGGTTGTGGTGGATCTGCTGGCGCGGCCCGTACGGGTTGGTGATGCGCAGCGCGATCGTCGGCAGGCCGAAGTTCTGATGGTAGATCTGCAGGTACTTCTCCGAGGCGAGCTTGTGCACGCCGTAGAGGCTGACCGGGTTGGCGGGCGAGTCCTCGGTGACGAAGGTCTGATCGACCTTGCCGATCACCATGCGGCTCGACGCCAGCACCATGACCGGCTTCACGCTCATGCGCCGGCATTCCTCGAGCAGCTGCAGCGTGAGTCCCGCGTTCATCATCAGGTCCTCGAGCGGCATGCTGAGGCTGTCGATGTAGGAGACCTGCGCGGCCAGGTGGAAGATGAAGTCGGCCGCCTCGATGTGCGGCACGACGGGAGCGAGGTCCCGCACGTCGTGCACCAGCGTCGTCAGCCGGCCGTCGACGTCCTGCACGTTGAAGCGGTTGCCGCCGTAGAGCGGATTGAGCGAATCGACGACGGTGACGTCCGCGCCGTACTCGCACAGGCGATGCGCCAGCGTGCTGCCGAGAAAGCCGAGACCGCCGGTGATGAGGACGCGCTTGTCGCGATAGCGCGCGGCGAGCTCCGGGGTGGTCTCCTCGGCCGCCGGCACGACGGCGAGTGCGCGCCCTCCGTTCGCGTAGGCCTTGGCGTTCGTGTGGGTGTGGGGGTTCATCATCCGTGCACCTCCGCGACAGCTGCGATTGATCGGCGATAGACCCACTCGTAAGCGAGTCCGGACAGGAGTGAGCTGCAGGCGAGCGCGATGACCGCGCCCCACACGCCGGCGAGCATCGTGCCGGTCGTGATGAGCACCAGGGCGACGACGAGCTTCGCGCCGCCCAACCACGTCACGGCGTCGACGCGCCCCACCGCGCGCAACGCCTGCCCGAAGAGGTAGCTCTTGTACCGCCACAGGAGCGCGGCGGAGAGGATCGTCATCAGCGGCGCCACGGCCGGCACATGGAAGAAGCCGTAGGCGAGAACGGTGGCGCCGACGACCAGCGCGAGCGCCACCACCAGGGCGATGCGCCGCACTTGCCCGTACACGCGCTCGATGAACGCCGGACCACTGTCGACCATTTCCGGATACTTCGACTGCACGAACGTCCAGCACGGCGAGTCCGCCGCCATCAGTAGCTGCTGGCAGAGGCGGAAGACGCCGAGCTCGCCGCGCGCCACGAAGGCCCCCAGCACCAGCGGCGCCGCCTGCTCGCCGAGCAGCCCGAGCAGATCCGGCGCCAGCCACCGCATGCCGTCGCGGCCGATCGTCACCACCCGGCGCAGCGGCAGACGCTCGAGCTCGAAGCCCGCCCAGATGATCAGCACCGACACGACCCGTGCGGCGAGCAGCGTGAGCGCCAGGGCCGGCGCCGTGGCACAGAACAGCCAGCCGATCACCAGACCGACGGTCTCGCACAGCGGCGCGAGCAACCCCGGATAGAATCGCCGGATCATGATCGACAGCATCATCCCCAGGTTCTGGAGGCCGATGAAGAAGCCGCTGAGCGCGACGACGAAGATCACCTGCCACTCGCCCTGGTCGCGCGCCTGCGAGCTCGCGTAGAGCGCGAGCAGCGGCACGACCAACGGCAGCTGGACCACGAACAGCAGCAGCGCCGCGAAACACGATTGGCCGTGCGATTGTCGCTGGCGCGGCAGATAGGCGCCGAGGCCGAGGGCGCACACCGTCGCCAGTATGTTCACCGCCGCGATGCCGAGCGCGAACACGCCGACGGTCTCGAGGCCGAAACGCTGCACGAGCACGATCGACAGCAACAGCCCGTTGACGAGTTGGACGCCGCGGCCGACCAGGAGCAGCGCGGAGCCGCGCTGCTCGGCGGGGATATCGAACGTCCAACGCCGCGGCGGAGCGACATCGAGGGCGGGTGCGGTCATCGTCCCATGCCCGCGCGCCGCGTCGAGGCAGCCGCCTGGGAGCGCGGGCCCAATCGCGAGGCTGCTCGTCTCACTGGGCCGACTCCATCTCCGGCCTCGGCGCCGGCGGTGGCGGCACCGTGCCGATGCGGTAGCCATAGGCCGCCAGCATCGGCAGCGTGCAGGCCGTCACCAACCGGCGGTCGCGCGGCGCCATGCGGGTGCGCCATTCCTCGTCGGGGCGCACGTCGACGTCGCCAACCAGGAAGCGGCTGGGATTTCCCGACGCGGTGTGGTTCGGCGCCAGGGTCGCGGTGCTGCCGTGCAGAAACGGCAGCGTCGGCGACTCGCCGATGGCGGCGAGAATCTGGGTCAGCGCGGCCGCCGGCTGGCGGGCGAAGTGCTCGTAGTACACGCGCACGTACCGCGCCGCCGTCCAGCGGAATGCGTGGCACACGCCGTTGAAGGTCGCCCACCAGGCGGCGCTCTGCGCCGCCGAGTAGCGGTGCATGTAGGCGCGCTTCCAGTGCACGTCCGGAATCTCCTTCTGCTTCATCCAGGAGAAGGCGACGGCGCGGCTGTCGCGCACCAGATGCACCACCGACAAGCGCACCCCGGGCAGCGCCGCGAGCACGAACGCATAGGAGGGATCCTTGGAGGAGTCGATCAGCCAGCGGCAGCCCGAGACGTGCTGGATGGCGCGGTAGAGCGGCAGCAATGCCGCGGCGAACCGCTGGTAGTCGGCGCGATAGGCGGCCGGTTGGTGCAGGATCAGGTACGGGATGTACCGGTTGCGTTTGACGCGGCGCACCAACGCCGCCATCGTCGCCGGATCGACGCCGTCGAAGCCGCCGAAGGCTTCGTCGAATACCGCGCGCCAGAAGGCGCACTCGCGGAACGGCACCTTGCAGCCGCACAGCTGGTTCTGGGCGAAGCCGCGTTCCCAGACGAAGCTCACTTCGCCGGCGGCGCAGAAGCCGTCGAGCTGGCCGAGGCAGCGTTCGACCAGCGTGCTGCCGCTGCGGCCGAAGCCGCCGATGTACAGGATGTCGAGCGGTGGTGTGGACACGGAGCCTCCAGACACGAAACGCTCACACGGAGAACCGAGACACGGAGGCAGTCCGATCGTCGCCGGTGCCACGCCTCTCCGGGTGAGACCTCAGGGCGAGAAAGCCGAGCCGCATGGCGCCGCGCACGGCCCGGTAGAAGCGCTCCTGGCCGGCCGGAGAGAGCGGCCAGGCGCCGAGGTGCAGGGCGAGCATGCCGCAGGCGCGCCAGTCGCGCAGCGGCAGACTGGGAGCGCGGCGCACGGCCTCGGTGAAGAGCGCCCGCGACTGGGCCACCTGCCCGCTCGAGAACGCCTTGCGGCTGGCGATGCGCAGGCACTCGGCGTAGCTGCGCGCCGCGTCGCGCGGCGTGAAGCCGGGCACGTAGCGGCGGAAGCGCTCGAGGGCGCGGGCGTAACCGCGCACGAAGTCGTCGTAGCTGGTGGACATGCTGCCGGCGCGGACGCGGTAGCCGGTCAGCGCCTCGGGCAGCAGGCGCACGCCGTAGCCGGAGCAGGCGGCGGCGCGCACCCACATCTCGAAGTCCTCGCAGCTGCCCAGCGACTCGTCGAAGAGGCCGGCCCGGGCGAAGACGTCGCGGCGGGCGACGACGGTGCTGCCGTTGCCGATGTGATTGCGGCGGATGAGGTCGCGCGCCGACGGCGCCCGGCAGCGCGACAGCAGGTACTGGCCGGTGCAGGCGCCCGATTCGTCGAGGTAGGCGGACCAGGAGAAGGTCAGGCCGACCCGCGCGTCGGCGTCCAGCAGCGCCAGGTGCTTCTCCGCCTTACGCGCGAACCAGAGGTCGTCGGCGTCGCAGAAGCCGATGACGGGCGCGCGCGCCAGCAGCAGGCCGCTGTTGCGCGACCCCGCCAGGCCGCGGTTGGCCTGTACGGCAACGGTGAGGCGCGGATCGTCGATGCCGAGGAGCACGGTGACGCTGTCGTCGCGCGAGCCGTCGTCGACCACCACGACCTCGAGATCGTGCACGGTCTGGGACAGTAGCGACGTCAGGGTTTCGCGGACGTAGGGGGCGGTGTTGTAGCTGGGCACGACCACCGACAGACGCAGGCGTTCCGCCGGGACCGCGGTCCGGCGGAGCACGGTGAGCTCTCGCGGCAGCGGGCCGGGGTCGCGCAGGGGGGAGGTGGTCACGTTCTCGGAACGGCGAGGCAGGAGCGAAGGGTGGCGAGTGCGGCGCGCCGGGTCGGCGGAGGGGCGGTGAGCGCGGCCGACGCGACACCGCGCCAGAGGAACGCGTACAGGGTCAGGGCGCCTTGCGGGCGAGAGCCCAGACGTGCACGGGAAAATCGGGCTCGTTGCGCAGCGAATGGATCCAGGGATTGTAGCGGGCCCACCATCCGAAGTTCGACTTGACGCAGGCGCGATTGCCCCACGACCCGGTTTGAATTTCTGCGAGCGGAAAGCCGGATTCGGCGAGGAAGTGGCGCAGCCCCGTCTCCGTCCAGCGCGTGCAATCGGTGGGCTCGTTGTGGATGCGGAGCAAGAACGGCGTCGAGACGAGGAAGTAACCGCCGGGCGTGAGCATCTGGTGCACGTGTGCCGCGGCTCGATACGGCCAGAGCAGATGCTCGAAGACCTGCTCGGCGATGACCAGATCGAACGACCGGGGCAGCGCGTCCGTACAGACGTCGTACTCGGGGTAGCAGGCGCTTTCGTATTCTTTGAAGGGAAGGTCCGACCAGAACGTCCCGGAAATTTCCAGCGCTCTCAGGTCGCTCGGCCCGAGGCTCTCGACCAGTCGACGGCTCTCGCGGCGCATGACGACGCGACCCCATTGCTGACGCTCGTACCCGGCGTAGTCGAGAACCCGATGCGCAGTGTCACGTAGGGCGATTGGCGCTCTCATCGATTCATTCCCCCTTTCTGACGAACCTCGCCGCTGTTCCGCGACGGGGATCGCGGATGCTCGGTGTCAGCGTCCCCCGGCGACCGCCCGCATCGGCAGTGCCGGCTGCCGATGCTCGGCGAGAGGACGGATCGGAAGGGCACCGCGGCGATCCGGAGATTCGCGCAGGGCGATGCCGAGCCAGATGTACGCGAAGAGTGTGGGCACCACCATGCCGAAGATCGACTCGTTCATGCCGGTGAGGGCCATGCCGAGCATCAAGACCACGCTGTTCCGCGCGAAACGGGACGGCGCACCCGATGCGGCCACGCGCACGAACGTGATGCTCCAGGCCAGCATCCACATCGTCATGGTGGTGGCGCCGCCCAGGTACCAGAGGCCGAGGTAGGTGGAGTGGCTGCCGGGCACCATCGTCCCGGTCCCCTGCATGACCTGTGGAAAGTCCTCGGGGTAGACGGGTTCGCCGGGCCAGCCCTTGCCGAACAGGGGGGACTCGTCAACGCCCAGAAGGGTGGCGTCGTGGACACGATCGCGCGCCTGGGTGGCGCCCGGGCGCACCTCCCTGAGATCCTCCAAGACCTCGCCGAACATGCCGAGGGGTTGACCTGAGGAGAGCGTCGAGCCGAGCAGCAGGGCACACGCCAACGCGATGCCGCCGGGCACGATCACGAGCTGAACGCGACGCGGAACCGCCAGAAACACACGCGCGACGGCGCAGACAAGGAGAACGACGATGGCGCTGCGGCTCATGCTCGCGAGCACCATGAAGACCCCGCTCGCCATCGCGAGACGACGGCGCCTGGTCGCGGTTTCGCAGGCGGCGACCCAGACCAGACAGATGCCGCCGAAGCCCATCGCGGTGGCCCACGGGAACAGGAAGGACAGGCGGGGCAGTCTCAATCCGAAGAAGTCTTCCCACACATAGAGAAGGTTGCCGAAGAAGGTCGACGTGGACGGAAAGCTGACGGGCAGCAGCAGTCCGATCGGCGTGAGCACGTGGAGATGATCGCCTCCAAGGACGAGCGAGAGGGCATAGAGCACCGGGGCGGCGGCGACGGTGTAGAAGCCGATGCGGGTGACGGCCCGCAGGAAGGGTTGCGGGCGAATCGCGCCACTCGCGCCAATCGCGATGCTGCCGGCAAGCAGAAACCACCCGAGCACGTAGCTCGCGAGGAGGTGCCGTATCAGGACTACCGGCGGGTCGCCCTCCGCGTACATGTTGATCATCACGGAGACGATCTGCAGGCACCCGACGAGGAGCCACGGCAGCGCCAACAGCACGCATCGACGGGAGCGCCCGACGACAAAGGCCGTCGCGACGATCATGATCGTCGCGACCGGCAGGACCAGACCCGAGACCCACAGCACCGGCAGCCAGACGAAATACCTGCAGATGAGGCGCTCCGCGAGCGAGCCTCGATCGTTCCGGGCGGCCGCCGCCCGCGCGTCGGACAGACTCGACCGGGCGACGGTCATTGCTCGACACCGGGCATGTCGGGAGACATGAGATGGGATTCGGACATCGTGCGGGGCGCTCTGCTGCCAGGCGTCGGCTCTCAGCGCCGGCTGGCTGACTGACGGCTGTCGGCTAGTACGCGTTCTGGCGGGACAGCACCGCCGGCAGCGTCTTGGCGAGGATCTTCAGGTCGAGCGCCAGCGACCAGTTGTCGATGTACTCCATGTCGGAGCGGATCCAGGCGTCGAACTCGGGGGTGCGGCTGCGGATCTGCCAGAGGCAGGTGATGCCGGGCTTCACGCTGAAGCGGCGCTTGTGCCAGCGCACGTCGATGCGCTCGACGTCGCGCACCGGCAGCGGGCGCGGACCGACCAGGCTCATCTCGCCGCGCAGCACGTTGAACAGCTGCGGCAGCTCGTCGAGGCTGGTGGCGCGCAGCCAGCGGCCGAGGCGGGTGATGCGCGGATCGTCTTTGATCTTGAACACCGGCCCGTCGGCCTCGTTCTGCGCTTCGAGCTCGCGCCTGCAGGCGCTCGGCGTCGGGCACCATGGTGCGGAACTTGAGGGCGCGGAAGCGGCGCCGATTGAGGCCGATGCGCTCCTGGGCGAAGATGCACCGGCCCGGGCGAATCGAGCTTGATCGCGAGGGCGATGAGCGGCCAGCGCCGGCGCCAGCACCAGCAGGCCGACGAGCGCGCCGGCGACGTCGATGGCGCGCTTGGCCGCCGAGCAGGGTGACGTCGTCGGGCCGGTGCCGATGGTCATCACGGCGTGTCCGACGAGGCTGTCGGCGGCCGCCCAGGCGCCCGGGCAGCGCGCTGAGGTCGGCGATCAGGCGCACCAGGATGCCCTGCTCCTCGCAGCAGCGAGACCATCCGCGCCATCACCGGCTGCGAGCGGTCGAGCGGAAAGGCGAGGAACACCTCGTCGATTGGCTGCCGATCGAGCAGCGCCTCGAGTTGGGCGAAGCGCCGCCTGCGCGCGGGCGGCCACGCGTGTCGCCGCGTGCCGGAGGCGTCGATGATCTCGACGACGCGGTAGCCGAGGTCGCTGCGCGTCAGGCGAGATCGTGCGCGGCGGTCGCGCGCCGCCGGCGCCCTCGCCGGCGATCACCACGTCGCGCAGATTGCGGCCGGAGCGGCGCACCACGCCGCCGACGTGCGCAGCGCGCGGCGACCGCTGGACAGCGCCATGACGCTGACCGCCCAGCAGCGTGACCGCGAAGGCGAGCCCGATGCGCGTGATAGCCGAGCAGCGTGCCGAGCAGCGGCACCGGCGCGCAGCGCCAGCGCCGGCGGCAAAGGCGACGTCGCGCAGCTCGCGGCTGGCGCTCGCCAGCCGGTACGAGCCGTAGAGACCCGCCGTCGCCAGCGCCACGTGCCAGTAGACGAAGTACAGCGCCGAGGAGGAGGACCTCGCGCAGGCTGAGGGAGCGCTCGAGCAGACCGGTCAGCGGCATCCCCACGTTCACCGCGAGCGCCGCCGCAAGGCTGCACAGCACCAGCATCAGGTCGAGCACACCGAGTCCGGTGAGCAGCATCTGGCGTCGCGGAATCATTTGGATCTCCTCGGAAGGCGTGAGCCGCGGAGGCGGATCAAGGTTTGAACGATGAGAAACACAGGCCTGGTCCCTCGTCGTTCGTCCTCGAGTCCGGCCCTTACTGGCTCACGCGCCTCTCGTCGTCAGGACCACGCCGAGCGGTCGACAACCGCTGTCGCGCGCGCGGTCGGCGGCCGCGCGCAGAGCGGAACGATCGGTGACGCCGTCCTCGGCGACGAGCACCAGGCCGTCGCAGGCGGCACCGAGCAGGACGGCATCGACCGAGCGTTGCATCGGCGGTGCCTCGATCACCACGAGTGGCCCCGCACCGAGCGGCTCGAGCCACTCGTGCAGCGTCGCGGGCAACCCCGCACCGTCGAGATCGACGGGTCGCGGCGCGGCGGGACTCGCCGCCGCGGCTGGTCAGTTGGGCGGCGCCGCCGGCGCGCGTGAGCTCGCCGACGGCAATCGGCAGGTGCAGGTCGCGGGCGCGCGCCACCAGGGCGTCGATCACGCCGCGCGCGCCGCCCGGCATCGCGACCGGCGCGAAGACCAGCACGCGCGCGGCCGTGTCCTGCGCGGCCAGCGTCCGCAAGCGGTCGAGCAGTGCTTCGATCTCGGGCGCGGCGACCGACGGCGCCGCCGGCAATCGGCGCGGCGCGGCCTCCTCGGCCTCGCGCGCCGCGCGGCGTACCACCGGCGCGGTCATCTGCCCGTCGCTCTCCAGTCGTCGAGTGCCTGCATGTACGTGCTCATCCCTGACCCCCCTGTGCGGTGCGCGACGGCACGCGCAGCGTGTCGCCGGCGGTGATGTGATCGAGGTCACGCAGCTCCGGATTGGCGGCGCGAAGCCGCCGTAGCGCCTCGGGTCCGGCGCTGCCGTAGAAGCGCCGCGCGATCGACGACAGTGTCTGCCCCTTCCCCACCACCACCAGCGTCTCCCGGGGCAGCGCCGCGACCGGCGCGGGCGCCCCGGCGGGCGCGTTTTCGTTCGGAGCCGGCGCGGCGGCCGCCGGCGGCGGCACGCTCGCCAGCAAAACGGCCGGCGCCGCGTCCGTGACAACGGCCGGCGCCGCCGCGGGCATCGCCGCCGCGACCACCGCCGGCGGCGATGCGACGCGCGGCGGCGCAACGGTGAAGCCGCCCAGCGCGGCGGCGACGCCGGCCGCCGCCAGCACGCCGACGCCCGAGGCCCAGGCCGCGCCGCGCCAACTGAGGCGCGGCAGCACGCGGGTGACGCCGTCGCGCCGGCCGGCGCTGACGGCCGCCAGGGCGTCGCGCGCGGTGACCCGCGTCGCGCTCACGTCCGTAGGCGAAGAGCAGCGCGGTGTGACCGAGCACGTTGAGCCGCCGCGGCACGCCGCGCGCCGCCGCGATGAGGATCGCGCGCGCTGCCGGTGCCAGCAGGGTTGGCGCGGCGCCGGCGCGTTGCAGGCGATGGTCCAGATAGCGCTGCGCCTCGCCCACCGAGAGCGGCGCGAGGGCGCAGCGATGGGCGATGCGCTCGTTCACCTGGCGCAGCTCGGGGCGGCGGAGGGTCGCCGCCAGCTCGGGCTGGCCGACGAGAACGATCTGCAACAGCTTCGCCGAATACGTCTCGAAGTTGGTCAGCAGTCGCAGGTGCTCGAAGGTGTCGGCGTCGAGATTCTGCGCCTCGTCGACCACCAGCGCCGCGATGGAGCCCTCGGCGTCGCAACGGCGCAGGAAGTCATGCAGCGCGTCGAGCAGCACCAGGCGGCCACCGCGGTCGCACGGCACGCCCAAGTCCGCCAACGCCTGGCGGAGCAGGTCGAGGAAGCCGAGCTTGGTGTTCGCGAGGTAGGCGGCATGGACCTTCGGCTCCGCGTCGCGGAGCAGGGCGTAGAGGAGCGTCGTCTTGCCGGTGCCGACCTCGCCGATCAGCGTCGTCAGCCCGCGCCGGCTCTCGAGCGCGATGCGCAGGCCGGCCAGGGCCTCGGCGTGCGCCGGGCTGAGATAGAGGAAGTCCGGATCCGGCGAGAGCGAGAAGGGATCAGCGGTGAGGCCGAAGTGGGATTCGTACATTCTGCCTCCTCTAGACCGCCACGCGCCCGAGCACCGGCAGGCCGGTGGCCGCTTCCGCATCCCGCGCGCCGCGCACCGTCGGGTCGAACAGCTCGAGCGTGAGGGCCGCTGCGGTCCCGAGGCCCAGGCTGAGGATGCCGGCGAGCATGATGAGCACGATGCCGTGCGAGCGGGCCGGGCGATCCGGCACCACGGCCGGCTCGACGACGGCGACATTGACGATGTGCGAATCGTCGAGCGCGCTGCCCAGCCGCGCCTGCTCCTGCTTGCGCGTGTAGGTCAGGTACGCCTCGTTCGCCGCCGCCAACTCCTGATCGAGGCGGCCGTTCTCCGCCGCCACCTGATCGAGCCGATCGAGCGCGGCGCGCGTCGAGTCGATCTGGGCGCGCAACGCGTCGACGTGCGCCTGCTGCCCCGCCGCGTCGACGGTCGCCTGGGCGAGGCCGCCCTCCAGCGCCTGGCGCGTCGGATTGAGCGTGGTCGTGGTCTCCGCGACCGTCGCCTGCTCCTGCGCCAACAGCCGGTGCGCCTCGGCGAGCTCGCGTTCGGCGTCCGTGACGCGGCTGCTGGTCGGCGCGTAGCGCGACAGGAGCTCGTTGCGCTCCATCTCCTTCTCCAGGACCCTCGGCTTGAGGAACTGCACGGCCTGGTTCTGCGCCCGCCTGACCTCGTTGGGGACGGTCTCGGGATAGCGGCGGATCTCGTGCTGGAGGCTGGTGACGCGTGCGGTGGTACTGGCGAGCTCGGCCTCGGCGTCCTGCAGGCCGACGCTCAGCTCGGTGAGCCGGGCGCGCAGCAGCGCGCGCTGCTCGGGCACGGCGTCCAGGCCCTCGCGGGCGAAGAAGTCGCGCTTGGCGCGTTCCGCGTTCTGCACGCGACCGGTCGAGCAGGACGCGCTGCTCCTCGAAGAACGACGACGCCTGTTGCTGCTGGCCGGCGGCCGCCTGCTGATGGAGCGCCGCATCGATCAAGGCGTTGACGAACGCCGTCGCCCATACCGGGTCGACGCCGCGCTGGCGGTAGGCGACGTCGATCAGGTTGGTCTTCTTCGCGCACCGAGACGTCGAGGTGATCGCCGACGTCGTCGACCCATTCGTCCAGCGGGCTCGGCGCGGGCACGCCATGCAGCAGGCGATGGAGCGCGCGCGCCAGCTCGCGCGGCGCGCCGACGATGCGCCTGATCAGCCCGCGCTCGGGCATCTGATCCAGCTGCGGCTCGAGAACCCGACGAATCAGGGTCGGGCTGTGCAGCAGCTCGGCCTGCGAGTTGAGATCCTCCTCCTCGATGCGATCGACGAGCGGCATCGCCTCCGCATCGGGCGAGATCGACCGCGACCGGGTGGCGGAGACCAGTAAGGTGGCGCTGGTCTCGTACGTCGGGGCCATCAGCATGGCCGCGGTCGCCATCAACAGCAGGCCGATGCCGCCGACGCGCAGGATCAGACCGCGGCGGCGGCGCAGGCCGTCGACGAGGTCGCGCCAGGTGATCGTTTCGAGATCGCGCATGTCCTCGACTCCTCAGAAGGGCGTGATGCCGACGCCCAGGCTGTTCACGGGGATGTTGTTGCGGATGTACTGCTCGACCACCGTGTTGATGTTGGCGATCTGCGTCTTCGGCACGTAGATCTGGTCGAGCGCCTGCAGCGTGACGTCGTCCGTCGGATGGTTACCCGACTCGACCTCCTCGAGATCGACCGCGTGGCCGGTGACCGTGCCATCGGCGTGATGGCGGATGACGATCACCTGGGCGCGGTTGGCGGTTTTGAGGAAGCCACCGGCGTGCTGGATCGCCTGCGAGAGCGTCATATCGTGCATCAACGGCTGGATGCCCGGCGTCGTCACCTCGCCCGCGACCGTCACCCGGTGCTTGGTGAACGTCTTCACGCCGACCGTCACCTTGGGGTGGGCGAGCTCGCTCGCGTACGCCTGGTGCAGCTGCTCGCTCAGCGCCGCCGGCGTCAGGCCGGCAGCGGGCACCTCGCCGATCAGCTGCGGCGCGATCATGCCGTCCGGCCGCACGATCAGGTTGTCCTCGTTGAGCTCGGGATTGCGCTCGAAGCGCAATGTCAGCGTGTCGCCCGGCTCGATCAGATAGGGACCCGTGGGCTCGGGCGGCGGCAGCGGCTCCGGCGGCGGCTTCGGCATGCAGCCCGCGATCGCCACCAGGCTGAGCAGCACGGCCCACCGTGCGCCTCGTACGCCCATCACAGCCTCCTCACCCAGCGCTCCGGCAACTCGACGCTGGTCTGTCGTTGCAGAATTTCCATCAACACCCGCACCCGTTCGCCCGCCCCGAGGCGTCGCGTGACCACGGCGGTGAGACCGCGGAAGGGACCGTCGATGATGCGCACCGCGGCGCCGTCGACGTCGCGATCGCCGCAATGGATGACGCCGTCCGGCCCCTCGCGGCCGCGCAGGAACTCGATCGCGTCGTCGGCGACGGGAACCGGCTCGCCACCGAAGGCGACAAACGTTTTGACGCCGTTCGAGCGCACGACCCGGTGCCCCTGCTCCAAGTAGGAGACGCGCACGAACAGGTACCCCGGGAACATCGGCGCGACCGCCGGGCCGACCGCCGGCCGCGGCCACTGCACGACGCGCGGCAGGTAGCTCGCGATTCCGCGGTCAGCCAGCACTGCGCGCGCCACTGGCTCGCGATGCCGCTGGGTCTCAACGACGTACCATTCCACCACGATCAACCTCCCCGCCAGGCCAGCGAGGGGGCAGAGCTGCTCCACAGCTCCGCCCGGCGTACCGGACTCCCCTCCGGCCGCTCTGGAACGAGCGCGTGCCTGCCGTTCCGATTCCACACAACTCACGAGCGCAGCGATCCGCGCTCGATCTCAACCATGTCCCCGCGATCCTCGGCGGGAACCCCACATCAGACGGGCCTATGCGCCGTGCCTCAGCAGGCGCACATCATCGACGCGATCAGCGTCGGCAATCGTCCTCCAGCTCCGGTGCATGGTGCGAACCGATGCCACTCCCATACCAGTGCACGTCCTCCCACGAACGCGTACAAACTTGTCGTGCGGCCCGCACGTTGCTCGAAAGTTGCCCAGCGATGACGACTTCCTGAGCAACGATCTCGATCATGTTTCTCCCAGAGTCTCCGCCGTACTATTCATTCCGCCATGTACATTTGCTGCGTCCGGCTTATTACTAGCCGTCAAGATGGATTTTGAGGCGCTATTACTGCACGTGGTCGGTAAATTACCTTGACGCATCCGTGAAATTTGTATTCCAACTCGGCTCCTCCGTGCGTCCGCACACGGCGCGTGCCGCAGCAACTCGTCGCGGGCGCGGGTTGCCATGGCGTGACGCACCGCAATGGAGCGGATCGCGGCGTGGTCGGTCGGCGCGTCCGCTGCAGCCGTCGGTCGTCGAATGGCGGGCCGCACCGCCGCGCGGCCGGTTCCGCCGACCGCCCGGGTTGCCGCCGACCTTTCGCCAGACGGTGCCGTGGGGAGCGGCGCCCGCCATTCAGTGACGACATGTCAGCTCGGCATCAAGGATCGCGACATTGCTGCATCGAATGGCCGCCATCGTCGTCGCGCATGTGCCTCCGGGCGCGCCGACACAAATGCACACGGGCGACGCGGCTTTGGCGCGCCGCGCGTGCGGCCGGCGTGAAGGCATCTGCACCGGCTGGGGGCACACGCATTGCTCCCAGCGCGCGAGATGGCTGCCGTCGCCGCTCCCCGTCCCGATCGTTCCCCGCCGCGCCCGACTGGGGAGCTCTTCGCCGCCGCGTTGCACGATCTCCCGGACGGCATCCTGCTGGTGGAAGGCGAGGACGACCGCATCGTCGAGGTGAACCGGACCGTCCGCCAGTTGCTCGGTTTCGAGCCCCGTTGGCTGATCGGCCGACCGCTCGGAACGCTCGTCGATGCGCCGCACGCCTCCGTTGCCGAGCGCGCCTGGCGTCATGGGCTGGTGGTCGAGGACTGTGCGTTGCGCCGGATCGACGGCTCGCACTGCACCGTCCAGCTGCGGGCCCGGCCGACGACGGTCGAGGGCCGCGAGCTGGTGATCGTCACCCTCCGCGACGTGCGCGAGCGGCGCCGCGCCGAGGAACAGCACCGCAGCATATTCGAGAATGCGATCGAGGGCATCTTCCAGACGACTCCGGAGGGCCGCTACATCGCCGCGAATCCGGCATTGGCTCGCATCTATGGATATGCGTCGCCGGCGGAGTTGATGCGGTACCTGACGGACATCGCCGAGCAGCTCTACGTCGACGCCGGCCGCCGTCTCGAATTCCGCCATCTGCTCGAGCAGTGCGACGCCGTCCACAACTTCGAGTCGGAGGTGCGGCGCAAGGACGGGCGGATCGTGTGGATCTCGGAGAACGCGCGCGCCATCCGCGACGCCGACGGGCGTCTGCTGCACTACGAGGGCACGGTCGTCGACGTGACGGCACGCCGGCACGCCGAAGCCGCCGAGCGCGAGGAGGCCGCGGTTTCGTCGGCGCTCGTTCGCGTCGGCGAGGCGATGATCGCCTCCATCAACTCGCCCGCCATCCTCGATCGCCTCTGCGAGGTCACGCTCGACGCGCTCGACTGCGACTGGAGCCACACGCTGCTGTGGATGGCCGGGCGCGACGCCTACGTGCCGGTCGCGGCCGCCGATCGCGAGTGCGCCACCCCGAGCGTCGCCGCCACCATCCCGCCGGCGCTCCTCGCGCCGCTCCTCGAGCGGCTGGCGCACGAGGAGGTCGTGGTGCTCGACGCCGAGGCCTGCGCCACCCTCCCGGCCGCGCTGCGGCCGGACGGGCGGCCGTGCGGCGCGGCCATCTTCTTCCCCATCCGGCGCGGCGACACGTGCGACGGCGTCCTGATGGCCGGCGGTCGATCGCGGCAGCAGCCGTTCCGCGCGGCGGAGGTGCGCGTCGCGCGCGGCATCGCCCACCTCGCGGCGATCGCGCTCGCGCACGCCCGGGCGCTCGAGGAGTTGGCGCGCGCCAATCGGGTCAAGTCGGAGTTCGTGGCCACCATGTCGCACGAGCTACGGACGCCGTTGAACATCATTCTCGGCTACACCGAGCTGCTGCGCGGCGGCAGCTTCGGCCAGGTCACGCCCGACCAGCGCGACGTGCTGTCACGGGTCGCCCGCAGCGGCGACGAGCTGCTCGAGCTGATCACCGCGACGCTCGATCTCAGCCGGCTCGAATCCGGGCGGGCGAGCGTCGACCTGGCGCCCGTCCATCTCGAGCCGCTCCTCGCCGTGGTCGCCGGGGAGGCACGCGAGCTCCTGCGCGAGAAGTCCTCCGTGGAGCTGCGCCTCGCCGTCGCGCCGGCGCTCCCGCTCGTGCACACCGACGCCGCGAAGCTGAAGGTCGTCGTCAAGAACCTGGTGGCGAACGCCGTCAAGTTCACCGAGCGCGGCCATGTCGCCCTGATCGCCGAGCGCGCCGACGACGGCGTCGAGGTCACCGTCGCCGACAGCGGCATCGGCATCGCGAAGGAGGCGCTGCCGATCATCTTCGAGGCGTTCCGTCAGGCGGACAGCTCGATGACCCGCCGCCACGGCGGCGTCGGCCTCGGCTTGCACGTCGTGCGTCGTCTGATGACGCTGCTCGGCGGCCGCATCGCCGTCGACAGCACGCCGGGCGAGGGCTCGACGTTCCGGGTGTGGATTCCTCTCGCCGGCCCCGGCGAACCGAAGCGCTGAGCGGCGCGCGCGACGCGGCGAGCGCGCCGCTACTGAATGACATCCGCGCCCGTGATGGCGCGTGCTGCCCAATCGCATGGCAGGCGAATCAGTCGTGGGCAGTGCCGACGATCATCGTTCGACCGGCGCGCCGACACGACGGTCGTGGCGCGTTGGCCTCGCGGTTGCTGGTCCCCAGTCAGATGCCGGTCAACGCGCAAATGCGACAGCCAATGTGGGGCAGTAGCGAGCGCGATGCAGAGAATGTGGCGCGTGTGGGGGTGGCGGTGTCGGTTGGGAAGGAGCGCACCCATGTACGCATTCGAGACCGTGACCTCCGCGCTGTTGGCGCCGACGGCGCCGGGCTGCGGGCTGCCGCCCGACGCGGCGCTGCCGTATGCGCAGCTATCGACAGCACTCGCCTGGGGCCTGAACGGCGCGCTGATATGCAGCGTCGTCGCGCTCGCCACCCAGGTCGACGAGGTCCGCATCTATTTCTTCCGACGTGTGCACGCGATGCGCGCGGCCGTTCGCCGGCTGCTGCCAGCGCGACGCAGCAGAGCCGGCGGCACTGACGGCCGCGTCCCCCCTCGGTCGGCCGCCGGCTCTCCCCCTATCTGAGGTTGTTAGGTTGTGACGTTGTTAGGCTTCCGAGTTCCGGAAACCTAACAACTACCGAACAACGAACACCCGGCCTCAATCCCAGATCGCCGGGCGGCGGTCCTTCCAGGGACGGGCCTGCTCGAGCTGGCCCGCGAGGCGGAGGAGCGTTGCTTCGTCGCCGAGCTTGGCGCTGAACATCACGCCGACCGGCAGGCCGTCGGCGCTCCAGTGCAGCGGCAGGGAGATCGCCGGTTGGCCGGTGGCGTTCTGCAGTGCGGTGAACGGCACATAGTCGATGATCGGCGCGAACGCGGCCATCACGTCGCGCTCCTCGATGTCGATGGTGCCGAGCGCGATCGGCGGTGCGCCGAGGGTCGTGGTCAGCCACGCGTCGTAGCGCTCGTGGAACTGGCCGACGGCGCGGCCGGTCATCTGCGTCATCGCCAGCGCGAGCAGGTACTGCGCGCCGGTGACCTGTTTGCCAAGCTCGTAGAGTGACCAGGTCAGTCCCTCGAAGTCGGCGGAGCGGATCTCGCGGCCGGTCATCATCGCGATCGCCTCGATCTGCATCGCCAGGCCCGCGCACCAGAGCGCGAGGAACGATTGCGTCATCTGGTTCTGGTCGATGGGCGGCGCCGCCTCCTCGACGACATGGCCGAGCTCCTCGCAGAGCCGTGCGGTCGCTTCGACGGCGGCGACGCATTCGGGATGCAACTTGGCGCCGAGGGCATTCGTGGTCGAGAAGGCGATGCGCAGGCGACCCGGCGCGGTGCGCGCCTCCTCGGCGAAGGGTCGCGCCGGCGGCGCGACCATGTAGGGATCGCCGGGCTCCGGTCCGGCGGTGCAATCGAGCAGCGCCGCGGTGTCGCGCACGGTGCGGCTGACCACGTGCTCGCAGATCAGGCCGCTCATGATGTCGCCGAGCATCGGCCCGAGCGGATTTCGCGCGCGGCTCGGCTTGAGGCCGACGAGGCCGCAGCAGGAGGCCGGAATGCGGATCGAGCCGCCGCCGTCGTTGGCGTGCGCCATCGGCACGATCCCCGCCGCCACCGCGGCCCCCGAGCCGCCGCTCGAGCCGCCGGTGGAGTAGCGCGGATTCCACGGATTATGGGCGGCGCCGTAGAGCACGCCCTCGGTGGTCGGCAGCAGGCCGAACTCGGGAACGTTGGTCTTGGCGAGCGGGACCAGCCCGGCGGCCTTGAAGCGCGTCACGAGCGTATCGTCCTGCAGGCTCGGCAGGTCCACCAGGAAGCGCGCGCCGCTCTGCGTCGGCACCCCGGCGACGTTGCCGAGGATGTCCTTCAGGAGGAACGGGACGCCGCGGAACGGCCCGTCGCCGGGGGCGGCGGCAATGGCGCGGCCGTAGTCGTACAGCGGGCGCACGATCGCGTTGAGCGTCGGGTTGTGTTTCTCGATGCGGGCGATGGCCTCCTCGGCCAGCTCGAGCGGCGTCACCTGCCTCTGCGCCACCAGCTCGGCGAGACCGAGCGCGTCGTACTGCGCGTATTCCTTGAATGCCATGGGCGGGGCCCCCTCTTCGGGTCGGACAGTACGTCGGCCGCGCGCGGGCTGGCAACCGCCCTCGCCTGGGGTCTGGTGAGAAACAGTCCACCGCGATAGGCAGGGGGCGTGGGCTCCGCGCATTCCTGCGCCGGATCGTCGCGAGTCGTCCGTGTGATCGCGGCGATCGCGATCGGCTGTGTCGCCGCCTGCGGCGACGACGACGGCGACGCCGGCAACCCGTCGTCGCCAACGGCGCGGATCGCCGTGCTGAGCGCGTTTCCGGCCGAGCTCGCCGCGGTGCTCGCGCGGACCCGCGTCGAGGACACGATGGAGGTCGGCGGGCGCACGGTGCGTATGGGCACCCTGAGCGGGAAGCCGGTGGTGGTGGCGATGACCGGCATCGGGCTGGTCAACGCCGCGAACACGACCCGGGCGATCCTCGAGCAGTTTCCCGTCCGCGGGGTGATCGTATCGGGCGTCGCCGGCAGTACGCTCAATATCGCCGACGTCGCCGCGGTGACGACGTGGTCGCTCGCCGATGGCAGCAGGTATCCGGCCGATCCGCGCTACCTCCGCGTCGCGAAGCAGCTCGCCAACGCCGGCGGCGTGAGCTTCGAACACTGCGCCACCGTCCCCAAGATGACGGATCCGGTGTGCCTGCCGAATCCGCCGGTCTTCGTCGTCGGCGGCGAGGGTTCGAGCGAGGATCCGTTCAACGGCAGCGCCTTTCCGTGCCACCGGGGCACGGGCGACATCTATGGCTGCGATCCCGACGAACCCATGCACCTCACGGCAACGGTCGGCGGCGCGGGCGGCGCGGCGGGCGACGCGCCGTTGATCCAGGATATGGAGAGCGCGGCCATCGCCCGCGAAGCCGCGGCCAGACATTTGCCGTTCATCGCGTTCCGCGCCGTCTCCGACGGTGGGGGCGATCCGCTGAACCTTCCCGGATTCCCGGAGGAGTTCAACACGTACTATCGCCTCGCGGCGAACAATGCCGCGGCGGTGACCGAGGCGTTCCTGGCGCGCTTGTAGAGCGCAGCGGATTTCACCACAGAGGACACAGAGGTTGACCTCCGTGACCTCTGTGGCCCTCTGTGGTTCCCTTGGCTCCGCTTCCACACTCCTCGCGCGCCGGCTGGCTGCTGGCGCTGTTGCCGGCGGCGGCCTTCGCGTACGTCGCGGCGCAGGCCCCCTCCGTCGTCGCGGGCGAGTCGCTGCAGCTGAGCCTCGCCTGGGTTCCCAGCCTGGGCATCTCGCTGAGCTTCCAGCTCGACGGCCTCAGCCTCCTCTTCGCGCTCCTCATCTCGGGGATCGGCGCGCTGATCGTCGTCTACGCGGGCGGCTATCTCGCCGGCCATCCGCAGCTCGGTCGGTTCTATGCGGTGCTGCTCCTCTTCACCGCGGCGATGCTGGGACTCGTCTGTGCCGGCGACGTCATCACCCTGTTCGTGTTCTGGGAGCTGACCAGCATCACGTCCTATCTCCTGATCGGGTTCGACCACGAGCGCGCCGCGGCGCGGGCCGCCGCCCTGCAGGCCCTGCTGGTGACCGGCGGCGGCGGCCTCGCGCTCCTGGCCGGGCTCCTGCTGCTCGGTCAGACCGGCGGCGGCTACGAGCTCTGGCGGCTGATCGAACGGGCGCCGGCGATCCACGCGAGCCCGCTCTACCTGCCGATCCTCGCGCTGGTGCTGGCCGGCGCGTTCACCAAGTCGGCGCAGGTACCGTTCCACTTCTGGTTACCCGCGGCGATGGAGGCACCGACGCCGGTGAGCGCCTACCTGCACTCGGCGACGATGGTGAACGCCGGCGTCTACCTGGTCGCGCGACTGCACCCGGTGCTCGGCGGCTCGCCCGCGTGGCACTATACGATCGCCCTGGCCGGCGCCGCGACGATGCTCACCGGCGCCGTGCTGGCGCTGGCGCAGCGCGATCTGAAACGCCTCCTCGCCTATTCGACCGTCAGCGCGCTCGGCACCCTGATGCTGCTGCTCGGGCTCGGCACGACCCTGGCGGCGCAGGCGGCGATGCTCTTCCTCGTCGTCCACTCCCTCTACAAGGGCGCCCTGTTCATGGTCGCGGGCGGCATCGACCACGCGACCGGCACGCGCGACGTGACCGCGCTCGGCGGGCTGCGGGGCGCCATGCCGCTGCTGGCCGCCGCGGCGCTGTGCGCCGGGTTGTCGATGGCCGGCCTGCCGCCGATGCTCGGCTTCATCGGCAAGGAGCTGCTCTACGAAGCCAAGCTGCAGGCGCCGGCGGCCTCGGGCTGGATCACCGCCGCGGGGGTCGCCGCGAACGCCCTCACCGTCGCGATCGCCGGCATCGTCGCGCTCGGTCCGTTCTGGGGCCGACCGCGCGTCACGCCGCGCCCCGCACACGAGCCACCGTTGGCGTTGCTCCTCGGGCCGCTGGTGCTGGCGGCCATCGGATTGCTGATCGGTCTCTGGCCGAACGAGTTCGAGGCGCTCATCGCAGCCGCGGCGGGAGCCATTCGCGGCGAGCCGACATCCCTGTCGCTGGCGCTCTGGCACGGATGGAGCCCGGTGCTGCTGCTGAGCGCCGTCACCGTCGCCGCCGGCGCGACGCTGTACGCGGCTGGCGCGCGCGAACGCGCCGAGCGCGCCGCGGCGCGGCTGGCGCCGCTCGCATGGCTGACGCCGACGCGTCTCTATCACGCGGCGCTTAGGGCGTTGATCGGCCTCGCCGGCGGGCAGACGCGCACGCTGCAGAGCGGATCGCTGAGTGCCTACGTGCTGATCGTGCTCCTCAGCCTGATCGCGGCCGTCGGCGCGACGCTCATCGGCGACCGCGGCTGGTGGATGGCGTGGCCGATGGCGCCCGTGGCGCTGCCCGAGGTCATGGTGTGCGGCATCATGATCGCGGCGGCGGTGGCGGCGACGCGCGCGACCTCGCGCCTGGCGGCGATCGCGGCGCTGGGCGCCGTCGGCTACGGCATCTCGCTGCTGTTCGTGTTCTTCGGCGCCCCGGACCTGGCGCTGACGCAGTTCGCGATCGAAACCCTGACCGTCATCCTCTTCGTGCTGGTCATCTATCGGTTGCCGCGGTTCGCGTCCCTGTCGACGCGCGGCGTGCAACGCCGCGACGCCGTCGTCGCCACCGGCGTCGGCGCACTGATGGCCGCCCTGGTGCTGCTCGCCGCGGCGTCGCCATTGCCCTCGCGCCTCGCCGCCTTCTTCGCCGCGCAGAGTCTGACGGCGGCGCACGGCCACAACGTCGTCAACGTGATCCTCGTCGACTTCCGGTCCCTCGACACGCTGGGCGAGATCACCGTGCTCGCCGTGGCGGCGCTCGGCATCTGGGCGCTGGTCGGGCTGCGTCTCGGCGACGACGCGCGCGGGCGCGAGGCGACGACGCGCGCCATCATGCCGCCATCGCTGCTGCTGCGCATCGCCACCCGCCACCTCTTCCCGCTGCTGCTGCTGTTCTCCCTCTATCTCCTGCTGCGCGGACACAACGCGCCCGGCGGCGGCTTCGTCGGCGGCCTGACGGCGGCGGCGGCGTTCGCCCTCTATCTGCTCGCGTTCGGCACCGCCGCGGCGCGGCAGCGGTTGCGCGTCGACCCGCGGCTGGTGATCGGCGGCGGGCTGCTGATCGCCGGCGTCAGCGGTCTCCCGGCGGTCGCCGGCACCCTCCCGTTTCTCACGGGCGTCTGGGCGGATGCGCCCGTGCCGCTGATCGGTGCGTTCGGCACGCCGTTGGTCTTCGACGTGGGCGTCTACCTGGTCGTGCTCGGCATCGTGCTGCTGATGCTGTTCACGTTGAGCGAGGACTGATGGCACTGCTGCTCGCCGTCACCGTCGGGGTCCTCTACGCCTGCGGCGCCTACATGCTGCTGCGGCGCAGCCTGGTGAAGCTCGTCATCGGGCTCGTCCTGCTCGGACACGCGGCCAACCTCCTGATCATCACCGCCGCCGGCGTCGTCGCACGCGGCCGGCCGCCGATCGTCGCCGAGACGGCGGCGGCGCTCACGCTGCCGTACGCCGACCCACTGCCGCAGGCCCTGGTTCTCACCGCCATCGTCATCGGCTTCGGCGTCCAGGCCTTCGCGCTGGTGCTGCTGAAGCGCGCGTATCAGGCGGTGGGGACGGACGACCTCGACGCGATGCGGTCCACCGACACATGAGACGAGACGTTTGAAATGAGTTTGGTGATCCTTCCGATTCTGGTGCCGTTCGCGTGCGCCGTGGCATCGCTGCTCGCGTGGCGGTCGGTGGTGGCGCAGCGGGCGTTGAGCGTTGTCGGATCGGTGGCGTTGTTGGGCGTCGGGGTCGAGCTGCTCGCGGCGGTGCGGGCGCGGGGGATCCTGGTGCTGCAGGTCGGCAACTGGCCGGCGCCATTTGGGATCACACTGGCCGCCGATCTGCTGAGCGCCGTGATGGTGCTCGTCGCGGGCGTCGTCGCCGTCGCCGTGTCGATCTTCGCGCTCGGCAGCCTCGACGAGGGGCGCGAGCGCTTCGGCTACTACCCGTTGTTCCACGTGCTGCTGATGGGCGTCTGCGGCGCCTTCCTCGCCGGCGACCTCTTCAACCTCTACGTCTGGTTCGAGGTGATGCTGATCGCCTCGTTCGTCCTGCTGGTGCTCGGCGGCGAGCGGCCGCAGCTCGAGGGCGGCGTGAAGTACGTCGCCCTCAACCTCGTCTCATCGGCGGTGTTCCTCGCCGCCGCCGGCATCACGTACGGCACCGTCGGCACGCTCAACTTCGCCGACCTGGCGCGGGGCGCGGCGTCGCTGCCACATCCCGGCGTGGCGCGCACCCTGGCGATGCTGCTGCTCGTCGCCTTCGGGGTGAAGGCGGCGATCTTCCCACTCTTCTTCTGGCTGCCGGCCTCGTACCACACGCCGCCGGTGGCGGTGACGACGCTCTTCTCCGGCCTGCTCACGAAGGTCGGCGTGTATGCGCTGATCCGCGTCTTCACCCTCGCCTTCCCCGTCGATGCCGTGACCCAGCCGCTCCTGCTCACGGTGGCCGCACTGACGATGGTGACCGGCGTGCTCGGCGCCGTCGCCCAATACGAGATGCGGCGCCTCCTCGCCTTCCACGTCGTCAGCCAGATCGGCTACCTGATCATGGGCCTGGGCCTCGCCTCGCCGCTGGCGCTGGCCGGCACGGTGTTCTTCATCGTGCACGTCACCCTCGCGAAGTCGGCGCTGTTCCTGGTCGGTGGCATTGCGCAGCGCCTGCGCGGCAGCTCGGAGCTCGATCGCCTGGGCGGTCTCTACCGCGACCATCCGTGGGTCTCGCTCCTCTTCCTCGTCCCGGCGCTCGCCCTGGCGGGCATCCCGCCGCTGTCGGGTTTCTTCGCCAAGCTGCTGCTGGTGCAGGCCGGTCTGAGCGGCATGCACTGGTGGGTGACGGCCACGGCTCTGGCCGTCAGCCTGCTCACGTTGTTCTCGATGACGAAGATCTGGGCGGCGGCGTTCTGGTCGCCGCCGTCGGCGGACGCGCCGTCGCGTCCCGTTGCGCCGCGGCAGATGCTGCTGCTCGCCGCGCCGGCCGCCGCGCTGGGTCTGCTGACGATCGCGATGGGCATCGGCGCCGGTCCCGTCGTCGAACTGGCGCAACAGACCGCCGCGCAGTTGCTGAACCCGGCGGCCTACATCGCCGCCGTGCTGGGGACGCGATGACCGCCGTCACCTGGATCGGCCGGGCCCTCGGCTTCGCGCTCTTCTTCGCGTGGGAGCTGATACGCGCCAACCTGCGCGTCGGGGCGCTCGTGCTCAGGCCGACGACGGCCCTGCGCCCGGCCATCGTCGCGCTGCCGCTCGACGTGCAGTCGGACCTGGCCATCCAGCTGCTCGCCGCCACCATCACGCTGACGCCCGGCACGCTGAGCATCGACGTGTCGAGCGATCGGCGGACGCTCTACGTCCACGTCGTCGACGTCGGCCCCGGCGATGACGTCGCCGGCTTCGTCCGTGAGACCAAGGCCACGTTCGAGCGCCGCATCAAGGCGTGGCTCGAATGATCACCCATCTCGCGCTCTGGTACGTCGTGCTGCCGATGCTCATGGCGGCCGCGGCGCTCACCATCGTCCGCCTGCTGCGTGGACCGAGCCTGCCCGACCGCGCGGTCGCGCTCGATCTGCTCGCCGTCATCGCCATCGCGGTGCTCGCGGCGTTCGCCGTCGCCGTCGACCAGGCGGTGTTCATCGACCTCATCCTCGCCGTCGGCCTCATCGCCTTCCTCGGCACCGTGGCGTTTGCCGCCTACCTCGAACGGACGAACGGCGATGGCTGACCTGGCGACCGCGACCCTGTTCGTGATCGGTGGCGTCTTCATCCTCCTGGCGGCGATCGGCCTGGTGCGGATGCCGGACCTCTTTCTACGAATGTCGTGCAGCACCAAGGCCGCGACGCTCGGCGTCGTCGCCTGCGTGACCGGCGCGGCGCTGTACTTCGACGACGCCGGCGTCGCGCTCCGCGCCCTCGCCGGCGCGGCGTTTCTGCTCGTCACGGCGCCCGTCGCGGCGCAGGTGATCGGTCGCGCCGCCTACCTGCTCGGCGTGCCGCTGTGGCGCGGCACCGTCGCCGATCAGCTGCGCGACCGCTACGACCGCACGCGCGGCACGCTGCGTTGAACACCCCATTCCCCTGTGGTACCGACCGCGCATGGCCATCACGCGCAACGAGGTGCGGCACATCGCGTTGCTGGCGCGAATGCCGTTGAGCGAGGAGGAGGAAGTCGCCTTCGCCCAACAGCTCGATCACATCCTCGAGGCGTTCACCAACCTCGCCCGCCTCGATACCGCCGACGTCGAGCCGACCACGCAGATCGCCCCGATGACCACGCCGTTTCGCGACGACGTCGTCAGCACGACGCCCGACCCCGATGCCTGGCTGTCGAACAGCCCGGCTCGCGACGGGCGCTTCTTCAAAGTTCCGAAGATCATCGAGTGACCACTCCCACCACAGAGGGGCACGGAGGCGCAGAGAGGTCCGCGGCGATCGACCTCACCATCGACGACGCCGCCGCGAAGCTGCGCGACGGCAGTCTCACCTCGGAGGCGCTGACCCGGTCCGTGCTCGCCCGCATCGAGACGACGGAGCCGGAGCTCCACAGCTTCATCACCGTCACGCCCGAGCTGGCGTTGGCACAGGCCCGCGCCGCCGATCAACGGCTGGCGGCGGGCGCGCCGCTCGGACCGCTCGACGGCATCCCGCTCGCCATCAAGGACATCATCAACACCAAGGGCGTCCGGACGACCGCAGGCTCGCGCATCCTCGAGAACTTCGTCTCCCCGTACGATGCGACCGTGACGCGTCGCCTGCGCGAGGCGGGCGCGGTGTGCGTCGGCAAGACCAACTGCGACGAGTTCGCCATGGGGTCGTCGAACGAGAACTCCGCCTACGGCAGCGCCCACAACCCGTGGGACACCACGCGCGTGCCGGGCGGCTCCTCGGGCGGCTCGGCGGCGGCCGTCGCGGCGCGCCAGTGCCTCGGCGCGCTCGGCACCGACACCGGCGGCTCGATCCGCCAGCCGGCGTCGCACTGCGGCGTCGTCGGCATGAAGCCGACCTACGGACGCGTCAGCCGATACGGCGTCATCGCCTACGCCTCGTCGCTCGATCAGGTCGGGCCGATGGCGCGCAGCGTGCGCGACTGCGCGCATCTCCTCGGTGCCATCGCCGGCCACGATCCGCTCGACTCGACCTCGGTGGCACGCCCGGTGCCGGCCTACGCCACCGCGCTCGACGGCGGCGTCCGCGGCCTGCGCCTCGGCCTGCCGAGGGAGTATTTCGTCGAGGGCATGTCGCCCGAGGTGTCGGACGCGGTGCGCGGCGCCGTCCGCCATCTCGAATCGCTCGGCGCGTCGATCGAGGAAGTGTCGCTGCCGCACACCGAATACGCGGTCGCGGCGTACTATCTGATCGCCACCGCCGAGGCGAGCTCGAACCTCGCGCGCTACGACGGCACCCGCTACGGGCTCCGCGTCGACCGCAGCAAGGGCCTGCTCGACATGTACCAGCAGACGCGCGGCGCCGGTTTCGGCGCCGAGGTGAAGCGCCGCATCATGCTCGGCACCTATGCGCTGTCGGCCGGCTACTACGACGCCTACTATCTCAAGGGACAGAAGGTGCGGACGTTGATCCGGCGCGACTTCGAGAAGGTCTTCGCCACCTGCCAGGCGATCGTCACGCCGACCGCGCCGACCACCGCCTTTCGGTTGGGCGAAAAGGTCACCGATCCACTCGAAATGTACCTCTCCGACATCTTCACGATCTCGGTGAATCTCGCCGGACTGCCGGGGCTCTCGCTGCCGTGCGGTTTCGATGCGCAGGGCCTGCCCATCGGCCTGCAGATCGTCGGCCAGCCATTCGACGAGGCAACCGTGCTGCGCACCGCCTACGCGTACGAACAATCCACCGACTGGCACCGTCGCTCCCCATCGATATGAAGAAAGAATTTCACCACGGAGGCACGGAGACACGGAGCCCAGTCGGAGCTCTCCGCGTCTCCGCGTCTCCGCGTTGAAGAACAGTATGGACTACGAAGCGGTCATCGGACTCGAAGTTCACGCCGAGCTGCGCACCGCGTCGAAGATCTTCTGTGGCTGCTCGGCGACGTTCGGGGCGGCACCGAACGAGAACACCTGTCCGCTCTGCCTCGCCCTGCCAGGGGTGTTGCCGGTGTTGAACCGGCGGGTGGTCGAGTATGCGATCAAGGCCGGGCTCGCGACGCACTGCTCGATCGCGCCCCTGAGCCGCTGGGCGCGCAAGAACTACTTCTATCCGGACCTGCCGAAAGGCTACCAGATCAGCCAGTACGAGCTGCCGATCTGCGTCGGGGGTCGCATCGACGTCGACATCGACGGCACGACGCGCCCGGTGCGCCTCACCCGCATCCACATGGAAGAGGACACCGGCAAGAACATCCACGACCAGCACGGCGACGCGAGCCTGGTCGACTACAACCGCTGCGGCGTACCGCTGTTGGAGATCGTCAGCGAGCCCGACATCCGCACGCCCGCCGAGGCCGGCGCGTACCTGCGCAAGCTGCGCCAGATCCTTCAGTACCTCGAGGTGTGCGACGGCAACATGGATGAGGGCAGCTTCCGCTGCGACGCCAACGTCTCGATGCGCCCGCGTGGCAGCGACACCCTCGGCACCAGGGCCGAGGTGAAGAACATGAACTCGTTCCGCGCCGTCGAGAAGGCGATCGAGCACGAGATCGAGCGCCAGACGGACCTCCTCGCGCACGGCGAGCGGGTGGTGCAGGAAACGCGGCTGTGGGATCCCGACCGCGAGGAGACGCGCTCCATGCGCTCCAAGGAGTCGGCGCACGACTACCGCTACTTCCCCGACCCCGATCTGCTGCCGCTCGAGGTATCGCGCGAGTGGGTGCAGGACATCGAGTCGGCGATGCCCGAATTGCCCGACGCGCGGCGCGCGCGCTTCGCCGCCGAGTACGGCCTGCCGGTCTACGACGCCGAGGTGCTGACGGCGCGCAAGGACATCGCCGACTACTTCGAGACCGCGGTGCGCCTGCACGCCAACCCGAAGGCGATCAGCAACTGGGTGATGGGCGACGTGTTGCGCATCGTGCACGAGCGCAAGCTCGACGAGGCACTGATGATCCACGACTGGCCGGTGTCGCCGGCGCACCTCGCGGCGATGGTGCAGCTGATCGACGACGACACCGTCAACGGCAAGATCGCCAAGACCGTGTTCGAGCAGATGGTCGCCACCGGCAAGACGCCCGAGGCGATCATCGCCGAGCAGGGACTCAGCCAGGTGACCGACACCGGTGCCATCGACGCCGCCATCGCCGCCGTGCTCGACGCCAGCCCCGATAAGGTTGCGGAGTACCGCGCTGGCAAGGACAAGCTCTTCGGCTTCTTCGTCGGCCAGGTGATGAAGGCCACGCAGGGCAAGGCCAATCCGGCGAAGGTGAACGAGATACTGAAGCAGCGGTTGGCTGGCTGAGACCACGGATGAACACGGAATGGCGACCAACGGACACGGATCGGTGTCCATCGGTGGCCTCCGTGTTCCGCTGTGGATAGAGGAGCGACATGGCGCGCCTGTACAAGGACATCACCGAGACCATCGGCCACACACCGTTGATCCGCATCAATCGAGTCGCCGCCGGAGTGAAGGCGGAGATCTACGCGAAGTGCGAGTTCTTCAATCCGCTCTCCAGCGTGAAGGACCGCATCGGCGTGAACATGATCGACACGGCCGAGAAGGCGGGTCGGGTCGATCGCGACACGGTGATCATCGAACCGACCAGCGGCAACACCGGCATCGCGCTGGCCTTCGTCTGCGCGGCGCGCGGCTACCGGCTGATCCTCACCATGCCCGACTCGATGAGCATGGAGCGCCGCAAGCTGCTGCACTTCCTCGGGGCCGAGCTCGTGTTGACGCCCGCCGCGGAGGGGATGACCGGCGCGATCCGCAAAGCCGAGGAGCTGGCGCTGCAGCACCACAAGGCGTTCATCCCACAGCAGTTCCAGAACCCCGCCAATCCGGACATCCACCGCCACACCACCGCGCTCGAGCTGTGGGAGGATACCGACGGCCGCATCGACATCCTGATCAGCGGCGTGGGCACCGGCGGCACCATCACCGGCGTCGCCGAGGTCATCAAGCAGCGCAAGCCGTCGTTCCGCGCCGTCGCCGTCGAGCCGACGAAGTCCCCGGTGCTCTCCGGTGGCCAGCCCGGCCGACACGCCATTCAGGGCATCGGCGCCGGCTTCGTGCCGGCGATTCTCAACACCGACATCATCGACGAGATCGTCAAGGTCAGCGACGAGGACGCGCTCGCCACCGCCCGCCGCGTCGGCCGCGAAGAGGGCATCCCGTGCGGCATCTCCAGCGGCGCCGCGATCTGGGCGGCCGTCCAGGTCGGTTCCCGGCCGGAGAACGCCGGTAAGCTGATCGTCGCCATCCTGGCGAGCTCCGCCGAGCGCTACCTCAGCACGGCGTTGGTGGAGGGGCTGGGCTGAGGAGCGCCCGACCGCGACGGCGGTTGTGGACGTCGCGGCGTGTACGGTCGGGCGGTAGATTTTGCGCCGCGACTCGCGCGCCGCGAGCGCACGCGGCGCCGCGGGGTACCGCCTCGGCTGGCCTCAGCGTTGCACCTCGTTGGCCGAGGAGGTGTCCAATGGCACGAATTGCAATCGCCCTCGCCGACGATTTCGAGGATTCCGAGTTCACCGTTCCGGCCGACCGGCTGAAGAATGCCGGCCACGAACTGGTGGTGTTCGGCGCCAAGGCCGGCGAGATCGTCACCGGCAAGAACCGTCAGGCGCGCGCGACCATCGCGCATGCCGCCGGCGACATCGACGCCGCCGACTTCGACGCGCTGCTGATTCCCGGCGGCTATTCTCCGGATCACCTGCGCACCGACGCCGATGTGGTACGCGTTGTCCGCCGGTTCTCCGACAGCGACAAGCCGGTGGCCGCGATCTGCCACGGACCGCAGTTGTTGATCGAGGCCGACGTGGTGCGCGGGCGGACGGTGACGTCGTATCCGTCGGTCCGCACCGATCTCGAGAACGCCGGTGCACGGTGGGTCGATCAGGCGGTGGTCGTCGACGAGAACCTGATCACGTCGCGCCGGCCAGCGGATCTCGACGCATTTGGCGATGCACTGGTGCACCAGCTCGAGTCCGCCGAGACGGCCAGCGCGGCAGCTCGATAGCCAGGGGGCGCGCCGCCTCGCTCATCGCGTAGCGTCGTTCTCCGCCGGCCTCTGGCGCGTCGGGCCCCTGCCGGCCGACGGGTCGAGCTGCACGGACGCGGCGACCTGCCGCCACAGGACGTCGACGACGCGCAGTGGGCTCGGCCGGACCGGACGCGTCAGCGCTTCGACCATGACCAACCGCATCGCGCCGAACATCGCCGCGCCGGCCAGGCCCGGATCGACGCCGACCGGCAGCTCGCCATTGCGCTGGCCGCGGCGGATGCTGCGTGCGGCCCGCGCCACCACGAAGGCGATCCGATCCGCTTCGCGGCGCGCGACCTCCGGATCGCGCGACAACGGCCCGTAGAGGATCGGCGCGAACGGCTCGCGATAGTGGAAGCGCACCCCGGCCTCGAGCCGAAGGAACTCGTGGCGCGCCCACGGGCCGTGGCGTTCGAGATCGAGGTCGAGCGCCTGGCGGTGAAAGCGATCGAAGAAGTCATCGACCAGCGCGGCGACCAGGCCGGACTTCGAGCCGAAGTAGCGATGGACCAGGCTCGGCACCACGCCGGCGGCCGCGCCCACGGCGGCGATCTCGATGTGGCCGCCCGAGGCGATCGCCACTTCGCGCGCCGCCGCCAGCAGGCGGGCGCGCGTCGCGTGTCCCTTGCGGGTCGTCGGTTGGGCGGCCGGCGGCATCGCCGGCAGAGATGAAAGAAACGTATTTTGATGTCAATTCAATTCTGCTAGGCACCGATCTACCAGGACCGGCGGCGGGCGCGCCGCCGACGTGCGAGGGCGATATGAACAACCTGCTGGACGATCAGGGCGTGGCCGACCGCGTGTTGCGGCACATCCGCGACAAGACCACCGACGTCGGCACCGAGGTCTGGCGCGAGCCGGTCGCCAACTATCGCAGCGGGGAGCGCCTGGCGCGCGAGCTGGCGGTGCTGCGGCGCACGCCGACGCCGTTCTGCCCGTCCGCGGCGCTCCCGGAGGCCGGCTCGTACGTCGCGCGCGTCGCCGCCGGGACGCCGCTGCTGGTGGTCCGCGGCAGCGACGGCGTCGTGCGCGCTTTTCGCAATGCCTGCCGCCACCGCGGCACGGAGATCGCCGACGGCGAGGGCTGCGCCAAAGCGTTCGTCTGCCGCTACCACGGCTGGACGTATCGCCTCGACGGGCGCCTGCAACACATTCCGCACGCCGAGGGATTCCCCGGCGTGGCGCGCGAGGACCACGGCCTCGCTGCGGTGACAGCCGAGGAGCGGCACGGGCTCGTGTTCGTCACCCAGGAACCCGGCGCCGGCGCGGCGGCGCCGTGGCTCGATCTGCCGGAGCTGATCGCGGACGATCAGCAGATGCTGCGCAGCGGCGCGGCCGAGGTCGAGGTGAACTGGAAGATCTACCTCGAGGGATTTCTCGAGGGCTACCACATCCGCGCCACGCACCCGCAGTCGTTCTACCCCTACGGCTACGACAACCTGACGCTGGTCGAGCACAGTGGCCTCCACAGCCGCATCACGTTCCCGTTCCGACGCATAGAAAAACTCGCCGACGTCGCGCCGCCCGAGCGCCGCGTCGACGGCCTGCTCACCTACGTCTACCACCTGTTTCCCAACACCTTCGTCACGGTGCTCTCGCATCACACCAACCTCGTCATCCTCGAGCCGCTGACCCTCGAGCGCACCCGGTTCGTGATCTACACGCTGACGAATCGCGGCGGCGGGCCGCAGGCCGTCGAGGCGGCGCAGCGCGACGCGTCGTTCGTCAACGACACCGGCGCGGCCGAGGACCTCGCCGTCGTGTTGTCGATTCAGCGCGGCATGGCCAGCGAGGCCAACGAGCACTTCACCTTCGGCCGGTTCGAGGGGGCGATCGCGCACTTCCACCGCAACCTGCGCGCGGCCCTGGGCTCGGACTAGCCGCGTCGGCGCGGACCGGCGGAGGGATCGGGTGCGCGTGGCGCCGCCCAATTTCGTTTGGGCGCTGCGCGGAGTACACAACGCCGATGAGCGACGATCCCCTGATCTTCCGCAGCGCCACCGACCTGGCAGGTCTCGTTCGCTCCGGCACGGTGTCCGCGGAAGAGGTCGTCACGGCGCATCTCAGACAGATCGAGACGTACAACCCGACGCTGCGCGCGGTCGTCACGTCGGATCGGGATGAGGCGCTCGCGCAGGCCCGAGCGGCCGATCGGGCGCTCGCGTCGGGTGGCACGGCGATCGGACCTCTCCACGGCGTGCCCATGACGATCAAGGACGCGTTCCGGGTGAAGGGAAGCCGGAGCACGTACGGCGTGCCGCAGTATCGGAACTACTTCCCCACCGAGGACTGTGAGTTGGTGCGGCGCATTCGAGCCGCAGGCGCCATCGTCATCGGGCGCACGAACGTGCCCTTTGCCGCGTTTGACTGGAACACCAACAACCCGGTGTTTCGCGAGACGACGAATCCATGGGTGCCGGATCGCACTCCCGGTGGGTCCTCGGGAGGATCGGCGGCCGCACTGGCCGCCGGATTCACGCCGCTCGAGATCGGCTCCGATCTCGGAGGATCGATCCGGTATCCCGCCCATTGTTGCGGGGTGCTCGGGCTGCGGACGACGGATGGACTGCTCCCGATCGCCGATATGGGCCCGGAGAACAGTCCGACTGCCTTCGCCCATCTGGCCGTGGCGGGCCCGATGGCAAGAGACCTGGGCAGCATGCGCCTGCTCCTCGCCGTGCTGGCCGACCGCATGCCGCCGGTCGATCGCGGCCCGTGGACCGATCCTTCCAAGCTGACGATCCTCTTCAGCCACTCGCTGGCGGGGTTGGATCCGGATCCGGCGACGCGCGACGTGCTGCGCGCCCTGTCCGCCAAGCTCGCTGTCGACGGCCACTCGCTGACGGACGGGGAACCGGCGTTCCTCGACGTCGAGCGATGCTGGTCCCTCTGGGGCCTGATCGCGGGATACGAATTCAACCGCGGCATGCCGCGCGTCTTCCAGACGGCCGTGGGCAGGTTCCTGATGGAGGCCTATCTGCTCCACTACCGCCTCGGGCGCGGTCCGATGACCGCGGCGTTCCAGAAGGGCCTGCGCGCGAGCCCGGCGCAGTACCAGGCGGCGCTGGCGGAGATGGAAGACGTCCGCGTCAGAGGCGACGAGTTCTTCGAGCGCTGCGATCTCTGGATCGCGCCCGTCTCGCCCTCCGTTGCCTTCAGGCGGCAGTTCCGCGGCTACCCGATCCGTATGGGCGGCGAGACGTTCCCGTACACGTACTTCAACGGCACCTATATGGTGCCGACCACAGTCCCAGGAACGCCGGCGCTCGCCATCCCTGTCGGGTCCGGTGAATCGGGCCTGCCGATCGCCGTCCAGGTTCACGCCAGGCGGGGACGCGACTTCGAGTTGCTCGATGCCGTGGCGACGCACTGTGCACGATACATCGTCCTGCCCGATGCGCAGCGATACGGCGAGCGGCGCTAGGCTTCGCCCGGCGGGGTCAGCGAGACGGCGGTCCGTCGCCGAGATTCCGTCGGACGACGGCTGCCAGCTCCCCGGTCCGGCGGGCTTCAGGCCCGCCAGGGGCCGGGGGCGGCGCCCTACGGCGTCGGGCAGCTCGCCGGAGCCGGACTGTTCTTGCCCAGGAAGGTCCGGGCGTCGCTGCCGTCCCTGCCGTTGAACGGCGGGAAGCTGGCGCACAGCGCGGTCGAGCCGTTGGTGAGCACGGCGGCGACCGTTCCCTGCGACACGCCGGCCTGCAGATCGTAGTCGAGCACGCTGGCGCCCTTGCCCTTCAGCGTCGCCTTGAATTGCTTGCCGTTCTTCCAGACGGCTGTCTTGGTCGTGCCGTCGTCGAGTTCGGAGTCGCGGTACTTGTAGCCCTTCGGATTCGCCTCGCTGCCGAGGAGCGTCCAGTTCTGGCACGGCAGCGGGGTGTCGTAGCTCTGACCCGACGTCGCGCTGGAGAACGCCAGCGACACCTTCACCGTCCCGCTGGGCGCCGCGCCGCAGCGGGGATCGTCGGCGCCGTTCGGGGCCGGGGTGGCGATCGACGCGTCCTTGAGCAGGACGACGATCTTGTTCTTCGACTCGTCATCGGGCGACGCGTTCTTGATGATGAGCTTGCGCCCCGGGACCAGCGTCGCGGTGGTGCCGGCCGGGATCGAGAGCGGATCGGCAGGGTCGCTGCCGGCATCGACCTCGTCGCGATCGAGGTAGGTGTCGAGGTCGCGATCGATGCCCATGCGCTGGCCGGACCCGTAGGGGGCGCAGGTGTACGTCAGCTCCTGGCCGGGGACGTTGCTGAGGGCGCGCAGCGCGGCGTCGGCGAGCGTCGGCTCGGCGGCACGGTCGCTGCGGAACTGCCCAAGCCCGGTATCGAGCAGGTAGCCGCGCGCCTGGCCGGCGATGCGGCCCTTGACGATGACGTCGCACTGCCGCGCGCCGGGGCCCAGCAGCTTCGACGGAAAGGCCGCCGACGCCGCGGTGATCATCGCGGTGATGCGCGGATCGACGAGCGCGCCGTTGGTGCTCGTGCGGGTGATCTGCTGGCCGACCATCGGCGGCAGGTCGGTGTCGAAGGCCATGATGAGGGCCTGGAGATTCGTCCGTTCGGTGGGCGTCAGCGAGAACGTGGTGGGATTCAGGAAGCGCTGGACCGTGTCGATGGACCCATCGTGCAACACGCCGAAGCCGCGCACCTGGTCGCCCGCGGAGGCGAAGCTGCCGTCGAGCCCCGGCGTGCTGGCGAGGCCGAACATTCCGACCTTCTGATAGACGTTGCGCAGGTGCGGGATCTTGAATTCCTGCGTCTCGCCCTCGACCGAGGAATTGCCGCTGGTGCCGAAGAAGCCGTTGGCGGGATCGAGCGTGTGGCAGCCGTTGCAGTTCGTGTTGCCGTCCGTGACGGCGCCGAAGTAGCGCGTGAACCCGGCCTGCTCGTCGCTGCGCAGGCTGTTGTCGAGCTGGCGGATGGGATTGGGCGGATAGGTGATCTGCAGGGCGAAGTCGGTGAACTGCTGCATCTCGGCCGGCGAGAGCTGTCCCTCGTCGCGGCCGAGCAGTCCCGGGAAGGCGACGTTGAACGCATTGAACGCCATGGTCGAGTTGCCCTGGCGGTCGCCGCGCCAGTGCTCCGGCCCATTGTTGACCAGGCCGCGCAGGCTCTGCGTCGTCATGGGTCCTTTCATCGGGTGGAACGGCGCGCCGGAACCGACGGCGAACGGGTTGCCGTTGGCGACGACGATATCGTCGGGGTTGCCGAGATCCCACGCGAGATCGTCCATGTCGCCGAAGATGTGGCAGCTCGCGCACGCCGCCTCGCCGTTACTGCCGGTGAGCATGGCGTCATAGAGAAACGGGCGCCCGTCGACGACGCTGGCGGGCTCCGGGTTGTGCAGCGCGACGCTCTGGATCTGGGCGCCGACGCTGCCCTGGGTGAGATCGACAGTGACCACCGCGTCGTCGAAGCGCGTCAGCGCGTAGAGCCGCGTGCCGTCGAGCACCACGCCCGCCGGCCCGCCGCCGCTGACCGCGATGTGGTCGCCGGCGTCGGGCGTGAACGTGTCGTTGGCGAGCGCCGCCGTGTTGAAGACGCCGATGGCGGCCGATCCGAACGCCGCGACGTAGAGCGTGGTGCCGTCGTCCGACACGGCCATGCCCACCGGCGTGGCGAGACTGTCGGTCTTGACGCCGGCCGGCACCGGGACCGCTGCGTAGTCGATGTGCTTGTTGAGATGGCGCGGGGTGACCACGCCGCTGGCGATGATGGTGATGCGCGACTCCGCCAGATGACCGCGCACCGACGCCGGCTCGCCGAGCGGCTTGAGGCCGGCGGCGAGGGTGCCGGGACCTTCGAAGCGGACGTGGTTCTGCGCCTCGGTGTTGGAGACGTAGAGCGCGCCGCTCACCGGGTTGGTGACCATGTTGAAGAGCGTCGTGCCGACGTGCGCGAAGGCATCGACCTCAGCCGGCGTGCCGGCGTTGGCGTCGATGGCGAAGACGTCGAGGTCGGGCAGCGAGAGCTTGACGGCGTTGTTCCAGTTGCGTCCGAGCTCGTCCTGCCACTGGTTGCTGACGCCGCCGTCGCGGTTGAACTTGACGATCAGGCCGGTCTCCGGGCGACCGATGCCCTGCTGGTTCTTGTTCGGCGGCGGCGTGCCGCCGGGGCGCGACGTGCCGCCGACCGTGCACGGTCCCTGCACGGTGTTGCTGGCGACGTTGCCGGCGCTGGTGTTGCACACGTTCGGTTCGTTGACCCCGGTGGTCTGGTTGCCGGAGCGGAAGATCGCCGCGTAGACCGTCCCGCCGTCGGGACTCACCGCCAGCGCGCGTGGCTTGTCGCCGAACAGCGTCACGACCGTCAGGGGCGAGCCGCCGAGCGAGGCGCCGAGGTTGGTGCCGTCGAACACCCAGACGTCGGCGCGGCCGATCCCTTCCAGGGTGAAGTCGCCGCGCGGCACCGGCGCGTTCTGGCCGCGGTGCGCCGTGGTGATGAAGGCGCGATTCCCGCCGGGGCCGGCGAACACGATGTCCTGCGGCTCGTCGCCGACCAGCAGGGTGCGCACGACGTGCGGCACGCTGCCGCTGACGTCGACGATGCTGACATTGTCGGAGAGATGGTTGACCACCCAGACCTCACCGCTGCCGCGCGTCGCGACCGCCACCGGCTCCATGCCGACCGGCACGGACGTGCGGTGGCTGAGGCCGCTCGGGACGACGTCGAAGATCTCCAGCGTGTTGTCCGGCGTGTTGACGGCGTAGAGCGTCGTCCCGTCGGGCGACAGCGCCAGCGGGCGCACCGGTCCAGACTCGAAGGTGATGAACGATGGCGGCTGCGCGATGGCCGGCGTCGCGAGAACCGCCAGGACGAGCGCGACGAGCGGCCATCCGTACCCCCGGCGCCCTCCCCCTCGAACCACGGCGTCGTGCCCCTGATGCGTTGCGTTGCTCCGGTGCTCGCTCATCGTCCCCCCGAATGTCGTGCGCTCGCCAGCCTGCCAACCGGAGAGCCGATTCGTCACGTCTGTCCCACCCCAAAGTGCGCTCGCTTGTCAAAACAAAGGTGGTCAGGCACCCATTTGGATGGTTGATCTCCACCGATTGTCCCGCCTTGTCGCGCCACCGCACAGACCGACCCGCGCGACCGGCGGGAATGATCGGCCGACGGGGTGGCCGGCCAAAGCTTGTGCGCCAATTCGGACGGCACCTGGAGGGCGACGCCCACGAGAGCGTCGGCCACGGCGCCCATTGGCGCGGCACGTTGCTCGTCTCGGACCGGCCATGGACCGCTGACCGTCAAGACCTTTCCCCCTTGATGCTTGACTTTGCACGTCCCCTTCAACGAAACTGCCGGCCGCTGGGCTGGTTGAGGGGTACATGACGAAGTACGCGACGCGCTTGCTCCTTGCCGCCGCCGTGGCGCTGGTCATACCGGCGCACGCCGGGGCGTTCGAACGCGCCATCTACCTGATAAGTCAGACGTCGCGAGGCCAGTCGGCCGAAGGTCGCAGCGAAGGACCATCGGTGGACGGCAACGGCATTCTCACCACCTACACCTCCAACGCGCTCAATCTGGTGTCGCCGCCCTTCACGACCTTCCGCGACCAGATCTATCTGCGCAACATCAACCAGACCACCTCGGGCCTGGTCAGCAAGGCGCCCGACGGCAAGGCCGGCAACAAGCCCAGCCAGCCGGGCGGCTTCGCGCCAGGCATCAGCGCCGACGGCCGGTTCGTCGCGTTCTCGTCGCAGGCCACGAACCTGGCTCCGGACGATGCCAACGTGTTCGAGGACGTCTTCGTCGCCAACACCGCGACGGGCGAGGTCCAGCTCATCAGCCGCGGCATGGACGGACCGGCGAACGGGACCAGTACCTTCGCCCGCCTGAGCGGCGACGGCCGCTACGTCGCGTTCCAGTCGAGCGCGACCAACCTGGTGCCCGACGACACCAACGGCGTCACCGACGTCTTCCTCTACGATCGCGACGACGGCACGACGCGGCGCGTGAGCATCGGCAGCGACGGCGCCGAAACCGATGCGCCCAGCATCACGCCGACGATCAGCGACGACGGGCGGTACGTCGCGTTCGCTTCGCGTGCCAAGAATCTGGTTTCGCCGCCGACCAGCGGCGCCTTCGAACAGATCTACGTCGCCGATTGGCGAACCCAGTCGGTGCAGCTCGGCTCGCTCAACGACCAGGGCCAGCCCGGCAACGGCATCAGCTTTCTCCCCGACCTGACCGCCGACGGCCACCAGGTGGCGTTCAAGTCGGAGGCCTTCAATCTGGTACCGAACGACACCAACGGCGAGCCCGACGTGTTCGTCCGCAACCTCACCGAGAATACGACCCAGCGCGTCAGCGTCGACGATTTCGGCAACCAATCGAACGGCCTGAGCGCCGGCCCCGGCATCAGCGCCGACGGCCGCTTCGTCGCCTTCGCGTCGTTCGCATCCAACTTCGTGCCCGACGACGGCAACGGCCTCAGCGACGTTTATGTGTACGACCGCTTTCCACCGGGGCGCGATCGGGGGCTGATCGCCCGCGTCACCATCGCCATCAACGACGATGGCGAACCCAATGACGGCGTCGCCGATTTCCCGGTGAGCATCAGCGCGGACGGCCGCTGGATCGGTTTCGCGTCGGCCGCGTCGAATCTCGTCGAGAACGACTTCAACAACAACCTCGACGCCTTCCTCGCCTGCAATCCGTTCGACGCCTTCCAGTGCGCGCCGCCCACCGCGACGCCGACGCCGTCGATGAACTTCCCCTGCATCGGCGACTGCACGGACGACGGCCAGGTCACCATCGACGACCTGATCAGGATGGTGAACATCGCCCTCGGCCTGCGCGGCGTCTGCGGCGACGATGAGGGCGTGGGCGCGTGCCTAGCGGGCGATGCCGATTGCGACTGTCAGATCACCGTCGACGAGATCATTCTGGCGGTGAACAACAGCCTGATGGGCTGCACGACCTTCGACACCTGCGATCTCACGCAGCACGAGATGATGTGCTGCGTGCAACCACCGGGCGGCACGCCCACCGCGACGCCGACGCCTCCGAGCGGTTCAGGCACGCCGACCGACACCGCGACGCCCACGCCGCCGATGACTGCGACCGCGACCGAAACCAGCAGTGGCCCGACCGGCCCCTGCGTCGGCGACTGCAACGGCAACGGCAGCGTGACGATCGACGACCTGATCAAGATGGTGAACATCGCCCTCGATCTGCAGCCCCTGTGCCCCAGTGAGAGCGGCACCGGCTGCCTGGCGGGCGACGCGAACTGCGACTGCCGGATCACGGTGGACGACATCATCCGCGCCGTGAACAACAGCCTTCAGGACGTCTGCGACGACTTCGGCTCCTGCGACCTGCCGGAACACGAAGCCCAGTGCTGCTCCGGGTAGGAACGGGCCGCAGACCGGGCCGAGGCATTCGATGACGAAGGGTTTGCGATTGGTCCGGCAGCGGGTTCACAGCAGGTTCGAGCAGAGGGGGAACATCGCATGAAGCGTCTCGCTGGCGTCGCCGGTACCGTCGCAACCGTATTGTTCTGTGCCGCCGCCGCGCGCGCCGCGGTGATCGCCTGCGGTGACATCACCGCCGACCAGGGTGGCACGGCCACCGTCGAGATCTCGCTCGAGGTCGAAGGCGACGAAGTCGTCGCGGGGACGCAGAACGATCTCGAGTTCGACCCCGCCGTGTTCAGCATCGCGACCGCGGATTGCACGATCAACCCCGCCATCGGGCCCGACACCGACGCCGACAAGACCCTCAGCACGAGCCTGCCGCCGGGCGAGCCGCCGCGCGTCCGCAACCTGGTCGTCGCGCTCGCCAACACCAATCCGATCCCGACCGGTGCGCTCTACACCTGCGCGTTCCACGTCGCCGACGACGCGCCGCTCGGCGAGCACACGCTGTCGAACGTCAACGTCCGGGCCAGCAACCCGGACGGCATGGTGGTCCCGACGACCGCCGGCGACTGCCACATCACCGTTCGCGAGGCCCCGACGCCGACGCCCACCCCGCGCTGCCAGAACGACGACGACTGCCCAGACGGCGAGGTCTGCGTGGACGGCACCTGCGTCGCGGCGACGCCGACCAAGACGCCGATCGGTTTCTGCAACGACAACGAGGATTGCCCGACGGGCGAGGTCTGCGTGAACCACATGTGCGTCACGCCGACACCGACCAAGACGCCCATCGGTTTCTGCACCGACAACAACGACTGCCCCGTCGGACAGGTGTGCGTGAACAACCACTGCGTGACCGTCACGCCGACGCCGACCCCGATCGGCTTCTGCACGAGCAACGACGACTGCCCGGACGGGCAGGTCTGCGTGAACAACATGTGCGTCGCCGTCACACCCACCCACCCCAAGAGCGGCGGCGGTGGCGGCGGGTGCAACTGCGAGATCGCTCCGGACGCGCGCGGCAACCCGAGCGGCGACGTGCTCGCGGTGCTGCTGCCGGCACTGCTGCTGGCGCTGCGCTGGCGCCGGCGGTCGGCGGCGTAGGCCGCCGGGGGTGGCGGGCGACGGCCCGCCGCTACGTGTTGCGGTAGACGATCAGCCCGTGGGTCGGGTCGTACGGCGACACCGCGACGGTCACGCGATCGCCGGGAATCACCTTGATGTGATAGCGGCGCATGCGGCCGCTGATCTTGGCGGTGAAGCTCTGGCCCTTGTCGGACTCGATCTTGAAGAGGCCGCCAGTCATCACTTCCTTCACGGTACCTTCGATCTGAATCAGGTCGTCTCGCGCCACACGCTACTCCTCTGGCTCTCGGGCTTATCCCTGATCGCCTAGCACACCGCCGGAGGCTCCGCCTAGACCTGCATCATTTGGGTGGTGATTGACGCGGCGGTGACGCAGCCCTGAGGCGAAACCGCCAAGGACGCCAAGGGCGCCAAGCAGCGCTGCTTGGCGCCCTTGGCGTCCTTGGCGGTTATCTGAGCAATCGGGGCACCGCCGCGCGAATCAAACCGAGGCACGACCGTCATTTGCGGCTCAACAGCCGAGCCGCCTCGCGGGCGTAGTACGTCAGGATCAGGTCGGCGCCGGCCCGCCGAATGCCGGTCAGGGTCTCCAGCATGACCCGCTCCTCCTCCAGCCAGCCGTTCTGCACCGCGGCCTTGATCATCGCGTACTCGCCGCTCACCTGGTAGGCCGCCACCGGGTAGCCGAAGGCCTCCTTCACCCGCCAGACGAGATCGAGATACGGCAGCGCCGGCTTGACCATGACGATGTCGGCGCCCTCGTTGATGTCCATCTCGACCTCGCGCAACGCCTCGTGGGCGTTGGGCGGGTCCATCTGATAGCCGCGGCGGTCGCCGAACTGGGGCGTCGACCCCGCCGCGTCGCGGAACGGCCCGTAGAAGCCGGACGCGAACTTCGCCGCGTACGACATGATCGCGACCTGATCGAAGCCCTCTTCGTCGAGCGCTTCGCGGATGGCGTTGACGCGACCGTCCATCATGTCCGACGGCGCCACGAGGTCGGCGCCGGCCCGCGCGTGCGTGAGCGCCTCCTTGGCGAGCAGATCGAGCGTCGCATCGTTGTCGACCTCGCCGTCGGCGATCACGCCGCAATGGCCGTGGTCGGTGTACTCGCACAGACAGACGTCGGTGATCACCACGAGATCGCCGACCGCCTTCTTGATCGCCCGCACCGCCTGCGGCACGACGCCGTCGTCGCGGTACGCCTGGGATCCCGTCGCGTCCTTCTTCTCCGGAATGCCGAACAGGATCACCGCCGGGATGCCGAGGTCGCGCACCTCGCGGCAGGTCTCGGTGATGCGATCGACCGACTGCTGCGCCACGCCCGGCATTGACGCAACCGCGTTCTCGACTTTCTTACCCGGCACCACGAACAGCGGCAGGATCAGGTTGTCGACGCTGAGCCGCGTCTCGCGCACCATGCGCCGCAACGTCTCGGTGCGCCGCAAGCGACGCGGACGATAGACGGGGAATTCCATACGCGCCGCTAACCACAGATGGACACGGATGGCCACAGATGGACACGGGGATCAGCGTTCATCGGTGGCCATCCGTGTCCATCCGTGGTCTTCGGAGATAGCCGACGATCGCCTCGGTGAACGCCGCGATCGTGTAGGTGGCCGGCTGCACGACGACCTCGAGGCCGGCGGCGCGGGCGGTCTCGGCGGTAATTGGGCCGATGCACGCGGCGCGCGCGCCGGCGAGCAGGCGAGCGGCGTCGGCGCCGAGCAGGTCGACGAAGTTCCGCACGGTGCTCGAGCTCGTGAAGGTGAGCAGATCGACGGCGCGGCGCGCCAGGCGGTCGCGCAACTCGGAGCGGTCGCCGCGCGGCGCGACGGTCTCGTAGGCCGGCACCTCGTCGACCGCCGCCCCGGCGGCGCGCAACATCGCCGGCAGGATCTCGCGTGCCACCGCGGCGCGCGGCAACAGCACGCGCGTGCCGGCGACGCCGGCGGCCTGCATCGCCTCGGCCACCGCCTCGGCGCGGAATTCGTCCGGCACGACCGCGACCCGCAGCCCGTGCGCCGCCAAGGCCGCGGCCGTCTCGGACCCCACGGCCGCAAGCCGCGCGCGATGCAGCGTGCGCACGTCGACCTGCCGTTCGCGCAGGCGGTCGAAGAACATCGCCACGCCGTTCACGCTGGTCAGCACGAGCCAGTCGTACGACGCGAGCCGATCGACGGCGGCGTCGAGCGGCGTCCACGACGACGGCGGAACGATCTCGATCGTCGGACACGGCAGGACGTCGGCGCCGAGGTCCGTCAGCGCGTCGATGAAACCGGCGGCCTGCGCGCGCGGCCGCGTCACCACCAGGCAGCGGCCGAAGAGCGGCTTGCGCTCGAACCAGGCGAGCGTCTCGCGCAGGCGCACGACCTGCCCGACGACCGCGATCGCCGGCGGCTGCAGACGGCGCGCCGCCACGTCATCGGCAATGGTCGCCACGGTGCCCGTGACGGTTTCCTGCTCGCCGACCGTCCCCCAGCGGACCACCGCCGCCGGCGTGTCCGGGGCCAGGCCGTGCGCCACCAGGCGCTCCATGTTCGCGCGCAGCTGCCGCGTCGTCATCAGGAAGACGAGGGTGTTGCCGCGCTGCGCGACGGCGTCCCAGTGCACCGCCATCTCCGGCTTGTCGGGATATTCGTAGCCGGTGAGCACGGTGAACGACGACGCGAGGTCGCGGTGGGTGAGCGGAATGCCCGCATAGGCCGGTACCGCGACCGCCGAGCTCACGCCCGGGACGATCTCGAACGGGATCCCCGCCGCGGCCAGCGCTTCGGCCTCTTCGCCGCCGCGCCCGAAGACGAACGGATCCCCGCCTTTCAGGCGCACCACCGTGCGGCCGGCCCGCGCGTGCTCGAGCAGCAACGCGGTGATCACCGTCTGCTCGGTCCGCTCGCCGCCGCCGTGCTTGCCGACCAGGATACACTCGGCGTGCGGCGGCGCGTGGTCGAGCAGCCGTGGACTCGCCAGGTAGTCGTAGATCACGACGTCGGCGCGCGCGAGCGCCCGCGCGCCGCCCAGGGTGAGCAGCTCGGGTGCGCCCGGACCGGCGCCGACCAGGTACACGGTCGCCGGGGTCATCCCGCCCATCCGAGCGTGCGCAACACGTCGGCACCGCCCCGTGCGAGCAGCTCGCGCGCCAGCTCGGCCCCGAGCCGCGCGCCGTCGCTCGCCGCACCGCGGCGCTCGCCGCGCACGATGCGGCTGCCGTCGGGGTGGGCGATCGCGGCGTGCAGCGTCACGCGATCGCCTTCGATCACGGCGTGGCCGGCGAGCGGCGTCGTGCAGGTACCGCCGATGGTGCTCAGAAAGGCGCGCTCGGCGTCGATCGCCTGGCGGCTGGGCTCGTGCTCGACGGCGCGCAGGCGCTCGACGACCGGGCCCGGCGCGCTCTCGAGTGCCAGCGCCCCCTGCCCGATCGCCGGCAGGAACTCGCGCGGATCGCACGGCACGGCGTGCCGCGGCGCGACGCCGAGGCGCTTGAGACCGGCCGCCGCCAGGACCAGGGCGTCCACCTCCCCGCGCTCCAGCTTGGCGAGCCGCGTGTCGACGTTGCCGCGCAGATCCACGACCGCGAGGCCGGGATAGAGCGCGCGCAGCAGCGCGGCGCGGCGTGGGCTCGACGTCCCGATGCGCGCCCCGGCTGGCAGCGCGGCCAGGCCGCCGGCGTCACGGGTGATCGTCACGTCGCGCGGATCCTCGCGCTCCGGCACCGATGCGATCAGCAGGCCGGGGGCGAGGGCGCCGGGCACGTCCTTCAGCGAATGCACCGCGGCGCCGATGCTGCCGTCGAGCAGGGCCGACTCCAGCTCTTTGACGAACAGGCCCTTGCCGCCGACCTGATGCAGGGGCACGTCGGTGATGCGATCGCCGGAGGTACGGATCACCACCAACTCGGCGCGCAGACCCGGATTCGCGGCTTCGAGGCGGCCCCGGATCCACTCCGCCTGGGCGAGGGCGAGCTTGCTGCCGCGGGTGCCGATGCGCAGGGCGGCGCTCACGATTCGTCCGGATCCTCGAGGCCGAAGAGGCGCCGTGCCGCGTCGAGATAGAACGCCTCCGCGCGGCGGTCCTGCTGCTTCAGCCGCGAGATCGGTGCGTGCAGGATCTTGTTGACGATCGCGTTCGTCATCGCGTCGAGCAGCTCGCGCTCGCGCGGCCCGAGATCCTTCATCTGGTTGAGCGTCTTCTGCAGCTCGCCGCGCCGGATCGTCTCGACCTTGTCGCGCAGCGCGACGATGGTCGGCACGACCTCGAGATGATCGAGCCAGCGGCAGAACGACGCGACCTCCTCGACGACGATCGTCTCGGCCTTCTCCGCCTCACGCGCGCGCTCGCCCAGGTTTTCCTGGGCGACCTTCGACAGGTCGTCGATGTCGTACAGGTAGACGTTGTCGAGCGCGTTGATGCGCGGATCGAAGCTGCGCGGCACACTGAGGTCGATGCAGAACATCGGCCGGCCCTTGCGCTCGCGCAACGCCTCGTGCACCTGCGCCTCGCCGAGCACGAAGTCGCCGCCGGCGGTCGAGCCGATGACGATGTCGGCCATCGGCAGGTACTTCGGAAACTGCTCGAACGGCACCGGCGTGGCGTTGAAGTGGCGCGCCATCTCGACCGCGCGCTCGAACGTCCGATTGGTGGCGATCAGGCTGCCGACGCCGCTCGCCAACAGATGGCGCGCCGCGAGCTCGCCCATCTTGCCGGTGCCGATCAACATCGCGGTCTTCCCGGTGAGGTGGTCGAAGATGTCGGCGGCCAGCTCGACGGCCGCCGAGCTCACCGACACCGCGCGGCCGGCGATGCCCGTCTCGGTGCGGACGCGTTTCGCCACCGAGAAGGCCTTGTGGAACCAGCGGTGCAGCACGGCGCCGGTGGTGCCGACGCTGGCGGCGCGGGCGTAGAACTGTTTCAGCTGGCCGAGGATCTGCGGCTCGCCCACCACCATCGAGTCGAGACTCGAGGCGACGCGGAACAGGTGCCGCACCGCTTCCGGGCCGCAGAACTGGTAGAGGTGCGGCGCGAGGTCGGCGGCGGGGCCGGCCTGGGCGCGGCGCAGGAAGTCGCCGATCCGCACCGCGACCTGCGGCCCCTCGCGCGTGCTCGTCACCACCTCGACGCGGTTGCAGGTGCACACGACGACGGCCTCGTCGACGCCGTCGAGCGCGCGCAACTGGCGGTTGACGTCGTCGAGCTCGTCGTCGGGAAACGCCACCGCTTCGCGCACGTCGAGCGACGCGGTGCGATGGCTGAGGCCGACGATCAGCACGTCGGGCTGCGTCACCCGAACGACCTCCCGTGCGGCAGGCCGACGTTGAGACTGATCAGCGACACGATCAGCAGCGCGAAGCCGACGAGCGTGAGGGTCGCGGCGCGCCGGCCGCGCCACCCGATCGAGCGTGCCTGCAGCAGGACCGCGTAGAGGAGCCAGGCGAGGACCGAGAGCACCTGCACCGGCTCCCACGACCAGAAGGTGCCCCAGACCGCTTTGGCGAGCAGGGACCCGGTGACGATGCCGATCGTGAAGAGTGCGAAGCCCCAGGCGACGCAGCGGTAGTTCAGATCGTCGAGCGTCTCCAGCGACGGCAGGCGGAAGCGGCCGCGCCGCTTCGACTTCAACTGGTGCTCGTGGAGCAGGTAGACGAGGCTCACGCACGAGGCGAGCGCGAAGATCGCGTACCCGAGGAACGCCGGCGCGACGTGCGCCGGCAACCAGGCGGTGTCGAGCTCCGCCGGCAGGCGATCGGCGCCGGAGAAGACGATGTACGACGAGAGCGTGAGCAGGAAGGCGAGCGGCGTCACCAGCGCGCCGAGCACGGCGAGCGGCGCGCGCAGCTGCAATCCGAGGTACAGCCCGACGATCAGCCACGCCAGCAGCGAGAGCTGATCGTGGAAGTTGCTCAGCGCGGCGCTGATGCCGACACTGCTCAGGCGACCGACGACGCCGAGCGTGTCGAGCGCGAACGCGGCGGTGAGCGCCACCAGTGCGACGCGATGCGCGAGCGCACGCTCGCTGGTGATGTGAGCGATGAACGCCGCGGCGGCGATCAGGTACAGGCCCAGGCTGAGGGCGAAGAAGAGCAGCTCCATCCGGCCTACGTCACAGATGCGCGCCAAGGCTGGAGACGGACACGCCGGCGCCGGCGTGCTCGGCGAGCAGACGGTCGACGGCCGCGACGTCGGGGCGCCGCAGGGACTCGAGCAGCTCGGAGGCCACCAGCGCGCGCAGGATGCGCTGGCGCTCGTCGCTCGGCAGCGCCTGCGCCTGGAGATGCTCGCGCAGGCGGGCGAGGACATCGAGAGCGCGCTCGTATTCCGGACCGAGGTGCCGCGCGATGTCGTCGCGCACCCGTCCGGCCAGCGCCGGACTGCCGCCGCCGGTCGACACCGCGACGGTCAGCTCACCCCGGCGCAGCACCGCGGGAACGATGAAGGAGCACCACTGGGGGCGGTCGACGACATTGAGCGGAACGCCCTCCGCCGCCGCGGCGCCGGCCAGCTCGGCGTGCAGCGCCTCGTCGTCGGTGGCCGCATAGGCCAACCGGGCGCCGTCGAGGTCGCCATCCTGATAGGCCCGGTGCAGGTGGTTGATCTCACCCCGGGCCAGCCGCTCGGCCAGCGCCGGCGTGAGCGCGGGGGCCACCACCGTCACGCGAGCCCCGGCGGCGAGCAGGGAGTCGACCTTGCGCTCGGCCACCTCGCCCCCGCCGATGACCACACAGCGCTCCCCGCTCAGGCGCAGGAAGACCGGATAGTAGGCCATTGGCGGAGCCTACCACAGGTCCCGGCGGATTCGAGCGCGGCGCGGGTCGAACTGGGCCGTCCGGACCCCGCCGGCGGGCGGCCGGTTCGGCCCATGGGAAGGTTTGCCAAGCCTGAACCGGACTGGTACTGGTCCTCTTTGACCTTTTCTGACGTCGCCCGACACACAACCTTCGCCCGTACAAAGGAGAGCCTCGTGAAAGCACAGCTGCAGCGGATCGGAGTCCTGGCCGTGGTCCTCGTCGGCATGGCCTACGCAACGGCATCGCTGGCGGACGACGCCGCGAACCAGAAGATCATCGAGTACTACCGTCGCAAGTCGAACCTGCCGCCGGAAGTCGTCGTGACCGTCACCAATATCACCGACGCGAAGATCCCGGGCGCCAAGATGGCGACGCTGAACTTGTCGCGCGGCGGACAGACGCAGACGCAGGACATCCTGATGTCGGCGGACGGCCACTACGTCGTCTTCGGCGAAATCGAGGACGTCACCTCCGATCCGTTCAAGGCGATTGCCGCGAAGATCAAGACCGACAACGCGCCGGTGCGCGGCCCGAAGGACGCGAAGGTCACGATCGTCGAGTTCTCCGACTTCCAGTGCCCGTACTGCGCCCGCGCCCATCAGACGATGAGCGAGCAGGTGATGAAGGAGTACGACGGCAAGGTGAAGCTGGTGTACAAGAACTTCCCGCTCGGCTTCCACAAGTGGGCTGAGCCGGCCGCGATCGGCGGCGCCTGCGCCGCGCAGCAGGATCCGGCGGCCTTCTGGACGTACTACGACTTCATGTTCAACAATCAGCAGCAGGTCACCCCGGAGAACGTGAAGGAGAAGGCGCAAGAGGCGCTCAAGGGCACGAAGGTCGACATGGCGAAGTGGAACGACTGCTTCGACAACAAGAAGACCCTCGACAAGGTGAAGGCCGACACGGCCGAGGGCGCCGCGGTTGGCGTCACCGGGACCCCGGCATTCATCATCAACGGCCGCAAGATCAGCGGCGCCCAGCCGTTCCAGAACTTCAAGGCCGTCATCGACGACGAACTGGCGCGCTCCGGCAAGAGCTGAGCGCACCGCAACGATGCGTGACGCACGACGGGCCGGGAGGAGCATTCCTCCCGGCCCGTTGTCGTTTGGCAGCCAATGTAGCGGCGGGCTTCAGCCCGCCACCCCTAGCGCGAGCGGGCTAGGGGTGGCGGGCTGAAGCCCGCCGCTACACCGCCTGCATGGCTCAGCCACGGCGCCGCACCATCGAAGTCGTCGAATCGGGCGCGGCCGCAACCCGCCTGGCGGCCGCCGAGGCCTTCCTCGACGCGGTGCCCGTCGACGGCGAGGTGGTGATCGTCGGCGCCTCGCGCGACGCGGCCGACGAGCTGACGCGCCGCGTTGCCCGCCGCCGCCGCGCCACGGTCGGTCTGCACCGCTTCACCCTCACCCAGCTCGCCGCGCGGCTCGCCGCGCCGGCGACGAGCGCCGCCGGACTGGCGCCCTGCACGCCGCTCGGAGCGCACGCCGTCGCCGCTCGCGCCTCCTTCGACGCGCTCGCGGCCGATCGCATCCCCTACTTCGCGCCCGTCGCCCGCACCCCGGGATTCACCCGTACCCTTGCCGCCACGCTCGCCGCGCTGCGCGGCGCCGGCCTCGACGCCGCGCAGCTCGCCTCCGCCGCCGCGCCTGGCGATCAGCTCGCCGCGATCCTGGGCGGCTACGAGGCCCAGCTCGACGCCGGCCGCCTGGCCGACCGTGCGGCCTTGTTCGTCGCGGCCACCGCGGCGATCGATGCCGCGCCAGCCGATCCGCTGATCGGACTGCCGCTGCTGCTGCTCGATGTGCCGCTCGACACCCGCCGCGAGGAGGAGTTTGCCCGCCGGCTCGTCGACGCCGCTACGCGTACCCTCGCCACGGTGCCGGCAGGCGAGGAATCGCCGTGGCAGCCCGGTCGCGCGCCCCAGGCCGCCGCGCCGCCGGCAACCAGCCTCGGCCGCCTGCAAACCTATCTCTTCACCGGTGACGAGCCACCGGAAGCCGAGCCGGACGATTCGCTGCAACTGTTCTCCGCGCCCGGCGAGGGGCGCGAGGCGATCGAGATCGCGCGACGCATCCTTGCCGCGGCGCGCGCCGGCACGCCGTTCGACCGGATGGCGGTGTTTCTGCGCAACCCCGAGACCTATGCCGCCCTGCTCGAGGCCGCCTTTCGCCGCGCCGGCGTCCCGGCGTGGTTCGCGCGCGGCACGCGTCGCCCGAATCCTGCCGGTCGCGCCTTCCTCGCCCTGCTCGCGTGCGCCGCCGAGGAGCTGTCCGCCCAACGCTTCGGTGAATACCTTTCGCTCGGCCAGGTGCCGCGCGACGCGCCGGCCGCCTCCTGGACCCCACCGCGCGACGACGCGATGCCGGCGGTCGCGCCGCCGGCGCCGGAGAGCGACGTGGACGACCCGCCGCCGGAGAGTGGCGCGCTCGCCTCGCCGTGGAAGTGGGAGCGGCTGCTCGTCGAAGCCGCCGTCATCGGCGGCGCCGACCGCTGGGCACGCCGCCTCGCCGGTCTCGATGGCGAGCTGGCCCTCCGCCACGCCGAGCTGCAGAGCGAAGAGCCCGACGCGCCGCGGGTCGCGGGCCTCGAGCGCGCCCGCGCCAACCTCGCCGAGCTCCGTCGCTTCGCCTTGCCCTTGATCGAACAGCTCGCAGCGCTGCCGCGCGGCGCCAGCTGGGGCGACTGGCTCGCCGCGCTCGACGCCCTCGCGCTGCGCGCCCTGCGATCGCCGACCGGCGTGCGCACCGTGCTCGCCGAGCTCGCGCCGATGGCGACCATCGGGCCGGTCGGCCTCGACGAGGTGCGCGACGTGCTGACGGAGCGCCTCGTGAGCCTGAGCGACGATCCGCCCGCGGATCGCTACGGGCGCGTCCTGGTCACGACGCTCGACGATGCGCGCGGCCGCGGCGCCGAGCAGGTCTTCGTCCCCGGCGTCGCCGAGCGGCTGTTCCCGCAGCGCCCGCGTGAGGATCCGCTGCTCCTCGACGCCGCGCGCGCGGCGCTGTCGCCGGAGCTGCCGACACAGGAGGATCGCCTCGGACACGAGCGCCTGCTGCTGCGCCTCGCCGTCGGCGCCGCCGAGCGACGCGTCGTGCTCTCCTATCCGCGCGCCGACGTGATCCAGGGCCGCCCGCGGGTCATCTCGTTCTACGGGCTCGACGTGGCGCGCGCCGCGCGCGGGAAGATGCCCGACGTCGAGGCGTTCGAACGCGAGACGGCCGCGCACGGCGACGCCCGCCTCGCCTGGCCGGCGCCGGCCGATCCCGCCGACGCCATCGACGCCGCCGAGCACGATCTCGCCACGATCGCCGCCGTGCTCCACACGCCCGCCGGTGACCGCGTAAAAGGCGCCGTCCAGTACCTGCTCGAGCTGAACCCGCACCTCGGACGCTCGCTGCGCACGCGCTACGTCCGCTGGGAGCACAAGCACTGGTCACCGCTCGACGGTCTGACGGCGCCCGGCCCCGATGCCCTCGCGCGGCTCGCCGAGCAGCGGCTCGCCAAGCGCCCGTACTCGCCGTCCGCGCTCCAGCATTTTGCCGCGTGCCCGTACCGGTTCTTCCTCGCCGCCATCCAACGTCTGGAGCCGCGCCTCGAAGCGGCGCCGCTCGAACAGCTCGATCCCCTCACCCGCGGCAAGCTCATCCATCGCGTGCAGGCGGAAACGTTGCGCGCCCTCGCCAGCGCGGGCGCCCTGCCGCTCACGACGGCCAACGTCGCCGCCGCCGAGCGCCAACTCGGCGACACCCTCGACGCGGTCGCCGCGCGCGCTGCAGACGACCTCGCGCCGCCGATCCCGCGGATCTGGCGCGACGAGATCGCGGCGCTGCGTGGCGATCTCGTGACCTGGCTGCGGCGGCTCGCCGAGCACGGCGACACCTGGCAGCCGGCGTACGTCGAGTACGGCTTCGGCCTGCCGCCCGATCCGTCACGCGATCCCGCCAGTCGCGGCGCAGCGGCCGTCGTCGGCGACGGCCTGCAGCTGCGCGGCTCGGTCGACCTCGTCGAGCGCGATGCCAAGGACGACCTGCGCGTGATCGACCACAAGACCGGCGCCGACCGCACCCAGGGCACGCTGCTCGTCGGCGGGGGCGAGGTGCTGCAACCGGTACTCTACGCCCTCGCCGTCGAGGCGGTGTTGGAGCACCCGGTGCGCGACGCGCGTCTGTCGTTCTGCACCAGCCGCGGCGGCTTCACCGAGCGCATCGTCCCGTTCGACGCGCGCAGCCGCACCGTCGCGCTCGACGTCCTGACGACGATCGACAGCGCCATCGCCGCCGGCCGCTTCCACACCGCACCCCGCCCCGACGCGTGCGCCTACTGCGACTTCCGCCCCGTGTGCGGCCCCTGGGAGGAGGAGCGGGTTCAGCGGAAGGATGCGCTGCCGGAGTTGGACGCGCTGCGGGGTCGGCCATGAGACGAGTCCCGGTCCGCCGCTCCGTCGGCCACGAACCCTGCGGTGCATTGTCGCGAGCCGTAGCCGCGGCACCCGTGGCCGCCGGCCGCGCAGCGCGCGGCCCGGAGCGGCGGGGCGCGGCAACGGAGTCTCGACCGGTGTTCACAGCGGGGTTGCGCCACACCGCCCCGCCGCCCGGCGACGCGTCCGCGTCGCCCGCGGGCAGAGGTCCCGCGGCGACGGCTCGCTCCGCCGGGGCAATCACATGACCGACACCCTCCCCGACGCCGACGCCCGCGCGGCGATCGCCCGCGATCTCGACGCCAACCTCGTCGTCGAGGCCGCGGCCGGGACCGGCAAGACCACCGAGCTCGTGCGACGCATCGTCGCCGTGCTCGCGGCCGGACGCGGCGCGATCGGCGGGCTCGTGGCGGTGACGTTCACCGAGAAGGCGGCCGGCGAGCTCAAGCTCCGCCTGCGCGCGGAGCTCGAGACGGCGCGTCAGGCGCTCGCCGTCGGGAGCCCCGAACGGCGGCATCTCGAGCAGGCATTGGCGCGGCTCGAGGAGGCGCGCATCGGCACCATCCACGGCCTCTGCGCCGACCTGTTGCGCGAGCGTCCGATCGAAGCCGGCGTCGACCCGCTGTTCCGCGTCCTGCCCGACGGCGATGCCGAACGCCTCTTCCGTTCGACCGCGGTCCGCTGGCTCCAGGAACAGATGGACGATCCGCCGGAGGGCCTGCGCCGGTCGCTCCGCCGGCGGTCCACCGGCGGCGACGACGGCCCGAGCGAGCGCCTGTTGCGGGCGGCGTGGCAGCTCGCCGGGTGGCGCCACTTCGACGCCGACTGGCGCCGGCCGGCGTTCGAACGCATCGCCGCCATCGACGCCACGATCGCCCAGCTCGCCGACTTCGCCGCGCTGACCGATCACTGCGCCAACCCGCGCAGCGATCCCCTCTACCGCGACACCGCGCCGGCGCGCCGGCTGCGCGACGCCGTGGCACGCGCCGAGGCGGTGCGTGAGCGCGACTACGACGAGCTCGAGTCCGCGCTGGTCACGCTCGCCGGTGACCGCGATTTCCGCCGTCCCCGCGCCGGTCGCGGCACGTTCTACTTCAAGGAGATCGCCCGCACCGCGGTGCGCGACGCCCACGGCGAGCTCGTCGCCGCGCTGGACGCGTTCCGTCGCGACGCCGACGCCGACCTCGCCGCCGCCATCCGCACCGAGCTGCGCGGCGCGCTGGACGGTTACGAGCGGGCCAAGACGCGTGCCGGCGCGCTCGACTTCCTCGACCTCCTGTTGCGCGCGCGCGGGCTCCTGCGCGACGCAGACGCCGTACGCGCCGACTTTCAACGCCGCTGCACGCATCTGTTCGTCGACGAGTTCCAGGACACCGACCCGCTGCAAGCCGAGATCCTGCTGCTGCTCGCCGCCGACGATCCGGCGGCGCGCGACTGGCGCGCGATCCGCCCGGCGCCCGGCAAGCTGTTCCTGGTCGGCGATCCGAAGCAGTCGATCTACCGCTTCCGCGGCGCCGACGTGGGCGTCTACCTCGACGTCACCGAGCGCCTGATCGCGACCGGCGCCCGCCGCGTCGAGCTCACCACGAGCTTCCGCGCGGCGCCGTCGATCCAGTCGTTCGTCAACGCCGCCTTCGCCCCGCAGCTGCGCGCCGACCCGCAAGCCCTGCAGGCGGACTACGTCGCGCTGGCGCCGCATCGCGCCGAGCCCGAGGGACGGCCGACGATCATCGCGCTGCCGGTGCCGCGGCCCTACGGCGGCAACGACAAGATCGCCAAGAAGGCGATCGATCATTCGCTGCCCGATGCGGTCGCCGCGTTCCTCGAGTGGTTGATTCGCACCAGCGGCTGGACGGTGAGCGAACGGCAGAACCCCCATGTGCCGGTGCCGCTCGCTCCCCGCCACATCTGCCTGCTCTTCCGCCGCTTCGACAGCTTCTTCGCCGGCGACATCACGCGCGGCTACGTCCGCGCGCTGGAGGCGCGCGGTATCCCGCACCTCCTGGTGGGCGGCAAGTCGTTCCACGTCCGCGAGGAGGTGGAGACGATGCGCGCGGCGCTGGCGGCGATCGAGTGGCCCGACGACGAGCTGTCGCTCTATGCCACGTTGCGCGGCTCGCTGTTCGCGATCAGCGACGAGGCGCTCTTTCTCTACCGGCAGGCGCACGGCGCGCTGCACCCCTTTCACGTCGCCGCCGACCTGCCCGAGCCGCTGGCGCCGATCGGCGCGGCCCTGACCCTGGTGGGCGCGCTCCACCGCGCGCGCAATCGGCGGCCGGTCGCGGACACCATCGCGCGCCTGCTCGACGCCACCCGCGCGCATGCCGGGTTCGCGCTGCGGCCCTCCGGCGAGCAGGCACTCGCCAATGTCCTGCACATCGCCGAGCTCGCCCGCACCTACGAGCTCGGGGGCGGGATCTCGTTCCGCGGCTTCGTCGAACGCCTCCAGGAGGAGGCCGAACGCGCACAGACCGCCGAGGCGCCGATTCTCGAAGAAGGCAGCGACGGCGTGCGGCTGATGACCGTGCACCGCGCCAAGGGACTCGAGTTCCCGGTCGTCGTGTTGGCCGACATCACCTGCGGCCTGACCGGCGCCGCCGGCCGGCACGTCGATCCGGAACGCCACCTCTGCGCGCTGCGCATCGGCGGCTGGGCGCCGAGCGAGCTGCTCGAGCACGAGCCGCTCGAGGCGACCCGCGATACCGCCGAGGCGGTGCGTGTCGCGTATGTCGCGGCGACGCGCGCCCGCGATCTGCTCGTCGTACCCGCCGTCGGCGACAGCCGCTTCGACGACGGCTGGATCGGCGGTCTCAACGATGCGCTCTATCCCGCCGACCGACGCGCCGCCGTTCCGGCGCCGGGCTGTCCGCCGTTCGGCCGCGACTCGGTGCTCACACGCCCACCCGCGATCGCCTTCGACGTCGACCCGGTGCTGCCCGGCCGCCATGCGCGCGACGGCTACGACGTCGCGTGGTGGGACCCGGCCCTCCTCCGGCTCGGCGTCGCGGCGCGCTTCGGCATCCGACAGGAGGAGTTGCTCGGCAAGGAGGCGCCCCGCACCGTGGTCGAGGCCGGCCTGCAACGCTTCGCCGCCTGGCAGACCGCGCACGACGACGCGGTGGCGCGCGGCGCCGCGCCCTCGTGCGTGGTGCGCACCGCCACGGCGCGTGCCGGCGAAGAGGGCGCCGCGGCGACCGGCGTTGAGATCCTCGAGGTGCCGCGCCCCGTCGGCCGCCCGGCGGGCCCACGCTTCGGCGCCCTCGTCCACGCCGTGCTGGCGTTTACACCGCTGAGCGCGGCGCATGCCACGATCGAGGCCATCGCCGCGGTGCAGGGGCGCATCCTCGCCGCGCCGCCGGACGAGGTCGCCGCGGCGATCGAAGCCGTCGCGGCGGCGCTCGCCCACCCGTTGCTGCGTGCCGCCGAGGGAGCCGCCGTTCTCCGACGCGAGACACCGATCAGCCTGCTCGACGACGACGGGACGCTGATCGAGGGCGTCGTCGACCTCGCCTTCCGCGACGCCGCCGGCTGGACGGTGGTCGACTACAAGACCGACGTGGAACTCTCGGCGCACGCCGGCATCTACAGTCGGCAGGTGGCGCTCTACGCGCGCGCGCTGGCCACGGCCACCGGTGTGCCCGCGCGCGCCATGCTGCTACGATTGTGAACGGACATGGGTAAGTTCCACGAGGGTGAGCGCGCCGTGCAGGATCGCGCCGGCGTCGCCGGCATGGCGGCGAAGGTCGGCCGCTCGATTCATCCCTCGGTCCCGCCCTGGGCCGGCGATTTCCTGTCCGAGCAGCCATTCGTCGTGCTGGCCAGCCGCGACCGCGAAGGACGGGCGTGGGCCTCGGTGCTGCATGGCGTGCCGGGGTTCGTCCGGTCGCCGGACGAACGTACGTTGGAGATCGACGCCCTCCCGTCGCCCGGCGATCCGCTGGCGACGAACCTCGTGGCCGGAGCGCCGGTCGGCGTCCTGATCATCGATCCGTCGACGCGACGGCGCCTACGCGTCAACGGCGTCGCGAGCGGCGTCGGCCCGCCGCTCCGCGTCACCGTCGCCGAGTGCTTCGCGAACTGTCCGAAGTACATTCAGCAGCGCGCGCTCGCGCCGGCCCCGGCGGAAGGCGCCGCCGGTGAGACGCGGCGCACGGCGGCGCTGTCGCCGGCGCAGCGGACGCGCATCGCGCGCGCCGACACGTTCTTCGTCGCGTCGCAGCACGCCCGCGCCGGACTCGACGCGTCGCATCGTGGCGGCAATCCGGGCTTCGTCGAGGTGGTCGACGAGCGCCACCTCGCATGGCCGGACTACAGCGGCAATACGATGTTCCAGACCCTGGGCAACCTGACCAGCGACCCGCGCGCCGGACTGCTGTTCGTCGACTTCACGACCGGCGACGTACTGCAGCTGACCGGCCGCGGCGCCATCGATTTCGAGCCCCAGCGCGCCCGCCGCTACGCCGGCGCCGAGCGGGTCGTCGACTTCGAGATCGACGAGGTTCGCGAGACCCCCGCGCTGGTACCGCTGCGCGCCGGCGACACCGCGTACTCGCCGTACAATCCGTAGACTGGCGCCCTACCGACGCGTCACGATCACCGTCAAACCCGGACGTCGTCGCAACCCGTTGCGCGCTGCCAGGCGCTGCGGGAGCAGCGCCCACCATGCGGTGATTGAGTCGGTCCGGCGGTCGGATGTCGAAACGCCGCCGCGGACCGATTCACGGCTCCGCGAGCAGCGCGTCGGTCAGCTGGCGCGCGAACGCCGCGTGGGCACGCTCGTTGGGATGCTGGTCGAACGGCAGGATCCACAGGTCCGCGTCCCTGTTGCCGTCCACCGCGCCGCTGAGGTCGATGTACCGTATGCCACGCTGCGCGAGGGCGCCGCGAATCGCGGCGTAGACCGGGGCGAACGTCCCGGTGCGCAGATCGACGAGAATCGGCAGGATGACGACGATGAAACGCCGGCCCCGCTCCGTCGCGGCGCGCTGCATGGCCTCGATGGCGGCCATGTTGTCGCGAAAGAGCGGCCGCTCGAGCTGCGCCGGGTCGGTCAGCTCACGGATCTTGGCCTCGCGGTCGCGACGCTCGTCGAGCGTGCGCGCGACGAAGCCGAGCAATCGCGAGCCCGCCACGGTGTCGCGGCCGTGCGCACCGGTCATCGCCACGTAGCTCGTGGGGAAGTGAATCAGATCGTTCAGGTGCAGGCCGAAGAGGACGAGATCGTGCGGCTGCTGATCGCGCACGGCGAGGTAATTGCGCAGGCTGGCGCGCGCGTCGGCGCCGGGCTCGGCGAAATTGAGGAAGTGGCGGCGCCGGCCCCGCTCCTGCAAGGCCTGCTCGGTCTTGAAGACGTAGGTATCCTCGTAGCGCACGCCGAAGCCGAGGGTGAACGAGTCGCCCACGACGATGCCGACGTCACCCTGCAGGTCGCGCACCCGCGGCTCGCTCCAGCGCCCGCCGGTCTGGTCGAAGTGATAGTCCACCGCGCCGTCGCTGCGCGCGTAGTAGCCGTCATGATCGAAGCGGAGCGGATAGACCTCGCGATAGGAGTGGAACGGCGTCCGGAACTGCCGTGTGCCGACCAGTCGCGTCAGCTGGTAGGGGTTGTTGAGCGGCAGATCGACCGGCGGACGAAGCCGCAGCCCGATCTCCAATGCCAGCAACGCCACCGCAGCCCCGGCCAGCGCCAGCAGCGCCCGCGACGACCATGTGTTCACCGCGTTACCCGCTACGTGCCGTCGCGGAACGGGTCAATGATCGCGCCCGTGGTGACGTCGGCGCGGCCTCTGCGCTCGGCGGCGGCGCTGACGCGCCGCACGCCGTACAGCTAGCGCGGCCGATCGCCGACGACCGTCACCCGCTCCATCAGCCGGTTCGCGGGGAAATAGTCGCTGACGGCGTAGTGCTGCACGCAGCGGTTGTCCCAGAGTGCGACGGTGTCCACTTGCCACCGCAGGCGGCACTGGTACTCGGGAATCGCGGCCTGCCGATACAGGAACGTGAGCAGCAGCTCGCTCTCCGCGGCGCTGACGCCGACGATGTGCGAGGTGAAAGCGGCGTTGACGTAGATGGAGCGCCGGCCGGTGGCGGGATGGGTGCGAATCACCGGGTGCTCGGTGGGCGGAAACTGCTCGCGCAACGTCCGCGCGCCCTCGTCGCCGATCAGCGTGGCGGCGACGCGGCCCAGATCGTGGACGGCGGTGAGCCCGAGCAGGCGTTCCTGGAGCGTGGTGCTGAGGCCGTTGTACGCGGCCTCCATGTCGGCGAACAGCGTATCGCCGCCGACCGCCGGAATCTCGATGGCGTGCAGCATCGACCCGCGGGACGGACACTCGCGCCAGGTGACGTCGCTGTGCCAGGTGTTCTCGTTGCCGCGGCGGTACTCGTTACTGATCACCAGCAGCACCTCCGGATAGCCCGGCTTGGGCGGTGCGAAGGGATGCCGCTCGAGATCGCCGAACTGGCGGCAGAACGCGATGTGCTGCTCCGTGCTGATGCGCTGATCGCGGAAGAACAGCACCTTGTGATCGAGCCACGCCTGGTCCAACGCAGCGAAGGTGGCGGCATCGCAGGGCTCGCGCAGGTCGATGCCGCCGATCTCGGCACCGATCGACGGCGTGACGGGTGTGATCGTGAGCATGGGCCTCCGGGGCGGGCGAGGGCCTAGCGCTGTCGGGGATGGGTGAGCGCAGGTGCGTCGTGCCCGACGGCATGCCTGCAGGCTGCGCCCAACGCCGCGGCGCAATCCGCGGCCGCGGCCTGGCTGCGCCAGGCCACGTGGCCGTCGGGGCGGACGAGCACGGCGCCGGCACGACCGACGCCATACAGGGCGCACCAGTCGGTGCTGTCGAGCGCGAGGTCGCGTCCGACGGCGTGTGCGGCGAGCGGCAGTGTCGTGCGCAGCGCGGCGGCGGCGCGCACCCAGTCGTCGCCGGCGGGCCCGGCGAGGAGCACGAAGCCGGTGTCGTAGAGATCCAGCAGCGAGCGCGCCACGCCGCCGTCGGCGATCCAGGCGTGCGGCGCGAGACTGCCGGGACGGGCCGTCGGCACGTAGGTCTCGACCGAGCTGCGCGCGCCGTCGGCGACCGAGCCGTCGGGAACGATGACGGCGGACTCGTAGGCGAACCCCTTGGCCTGTCCCGTGGCGCTGAAGTGCTCGCGCGTCTGGCCGATGCCACCGGCGATCATCTCGCGCACCCCGGCACCGGCCGGCGAGTCCTCCTCGATCATCGCCAGCGGCGAGCCTGGCTCGTGACCGCCTCCCGGCGCAGGCATCCGGCGGCTGTTCTTCAGACTCTGGTCGGCATTGAACTGGCCCACCGGCCGGCGCTCGGCCTCGTAGGAGTCGAGCAACGCCGGCGACGCCCAGCCGTGCAGGACCGCGGCCAGCTTCCACGCCAGGTTGTGCACGTCCTGCACGCCGGTGTTCATGCCGAAGCCGCCGGTGGGCGGGAAGCGGTGCGCCGCGTCACCGGCGAGAAAGACACGCCCGGACCGGTACCGCTCGGCGACCTGGGAGCGCATGACCCACGGATCGATCGAGCGCACCTCCACCTCGAGCCCCGGCGCTCCCACCGCGCGCCGCACGAGCGCGCGGCAGACGTCGGGCGTGAAGCGTCCCAGCCCCTCGCCCGGCTCGAGCCGGAAGGGCGTGTTGAGGAGCCAGCGCTGGCGGTTGTCGAGCGCGATGAAGACGCCGGCGAGATCGGCGTTGAGGATCCAATACAGTGCACCCTCGCGGCCGGCGATGTACGGCGTCAGGTCGGCGTGGAAGTAGATGTTGAGGAGATTGCCGATGCTGTCCGGCCCGAGCATCGCGATGCCGAGCCGCTCGCGGATTCCGCTGGCGGCGCCGTCGCAGGCGATCACGTATTGGGCCTCGACCCGGGTCTCGGCGCCGTCGGCGCCGCGCACCCGGGCGGTCACGCGGTCGCTGTCGTCGGCGAGATCGACCAGCTGCGTGGCGAAACGGACCGACGCATCCGGCGCCGCTTCGGCGCGGCGGCGCAGAATCGGCTCGTACACGTCCTGCGGGCAGATGCTGGTGAAGGTCGGGCTGCCGCGCCCGGCGGGCAGCGAAGGCGCGCCGCCGTCCGCGGACGCGGCGAGATCGAGGCGACCGAGCTCGTAGCCGGTCAGCGAGGTCGCCCAGACGATGAAGCGCGAGCGTTCCGGCGGCAGGCCGCCGCGCCGCACCTCGTCCTCGACGCCCCATTGGCGGAACAACTCGAACGTACGGGTGTTGACCACCGTCGCCTTGGGGTGGGCGGTCGTGGTCGCGTGCTGCTCGACGAGCAGCGACGCGACGCCGTGGCGAGAGAGGCAGATCGACGCGGCGAGACCGACCGGCCCGCCGCCGACGATCAGCACCGGCGTTGCGAGCGTACGCACGGCCCCGCGCCTCAGGCCGCCGGCGGCGCCGAGCCCTGCCGGACGAGCTCGGCCAGCGGATCGCCGCGTTCGAAGCGCGCGTACAACACCTCGGGGTCGAACTCGACACCGATCGGATTGCGCTTCAACGCCCCGGTGCGCATCCAGCCGTTCAGGGCGTCGTCGTCGGCGAAGTTGTCGATCTGCAGCTCGACCTGCACGCCGTTCGGATCGCGGTAGTACAGCGACGTGGTCGGGCCGTGATTGATGCACCAGTAGGGCGCGATGCCCGCGTCGCTCAGGCGCCGGTACGTGTGCAGCAGGTCGCCCAGCGATGCGTAGGTGAACGCGACGTGGTCGACGCCCGCGGCCGGCGTCTGATCGGGCAGGCCCGGGATGTTCAGCACGGCGATGCGGTGGTGCTCGTCGTCGTAGGTCAGGAAGCTCAGCATCGGGTTGCCGAACACGACGCGCGCGCCGAGCACGGTCTCGTACCAATGCACCGTCTCCTGGTAGCGGGCGGTGCGCAGGACGATGTGCGCCAGCTTGCTCGGGGTGCGGATGTGGGATGAGGCGCTGGTCATGCGTCGGACTCCTCTGCCGTCGGCTCCGGCACGACCGTGTTCTCGATGTGCCCGAGGCCGTCCACCTCGATGCGTACCACGTCGCCGGCGCGCAGGAATTTGGGCGGCTGCATGGCGCCGCCGACGCCACTCGGCGTGCCGGTGGTGATCACGTCGCCGGGCTGCAGGGTGAAGACCGTCGACAGGACCGCGACCTGGTCGAAGCAGGAGAAGATCAGTTGGCGGGTGTTCGCGTGTTGGCGCAGCTCGCCGTTCACCCAGGTGCGGAGCTCGAGCCCGTGCGGGTCGGGCATCTCGTCGGCGGTCGTCAGCCACGGGCCCAGCGGGCCATGCGTGTCGAACGACTTGCCCAGCGTCATGGTCGGCGCCTTGAACTGCCAGTCGCGCACGCTCACGTCGTTGGCCACCACATAGCCGGCGATGACCTCGTGGGCGCGCGCCGCCGGTACGTGGCGGGCGCGCCGCCCGATGACGAAGGCCAGCTCGCCCTCGTAGTCGAGCGCGCGCGACACGCGCGGCAGATGGATCGGGTCGTACGGCCCGGTGACGCACGCGGTCTGCTTGTTGAAGAAGGTGGGAAATTCCGGCTTCGGCCGTCCGGACTCCGCAATGTGGTCGGCGTAGTTGAGCCCGATGCCGAGGTAGGTGCGCGGCGTCGGGTACCGGCGCGTGCAGCCGCACGCCGGCCAGCGGCAGCCGCGGTGCGCGCTCGGTGGCGCGGCGCACGGCGTCGAGGCCAGCGGCGCCGGCGGTCAGCAGGCCGATCATGTCGGCCGGCAGCGTTGCGACGGCGCTCACGTCGCACACCTCGTCGCCGACCACCTGGCCGATGCGGGTGCGCCCGTCGTGGGTGAAGGTGATCAACCGCATGGTTCTCCTCGCGTGGGGCGGCCTTCAGGCCGCCACCACTTGCATTGGCAGTGACCGCCAGCCGAACTCGCTGGTGGTGCCGCCCGTGATCGGTTCGGGCGCGCGCGTCGGATCGAGGGCGATGCGCGCCGTGCGTTCGAGCACCACGCGGAGGCCGATGCGCCCTTCGAGTCGGGCGAGCGCGGCGCCGAGGCACACGTGGATACCGCCGCCGAACGCGAGCTGGCCGCTCGCGTCGTCCGCGAGATCGACGCCGTCGCCGGCGGCGAAGCGGCGCGGATCTCGGTTGGCCGCGCCGAGCAGGGCTCGGCGCACAGACGCGTCCACAACTGCGGCGAGCGGGCGAGCAACTCGGCGGCGCAGCCGAGGAGGCTGGCGGTGGTCTCGTGCCCGGCGACGAAGAGGAAGTGGCTGAAGTACAGCGCCTCCTCCGCCGTCAGCTCCCCGCTGTTGGCCAGGCGTGCCAGCTCGCCACCGATGCTGTCGGTCGGCCGTTCACGCTGTTCCTCGAGCACCGCCTGCAACACCGCGAACAGGTGCATCGCGCCCTCTCGGGCGGCGGCGCGTTCGGCCTTCGACAGGCCGATGCCCCCTCCGAGCGCGCGAATGCTGTCGTCCGACCACTGGCGCAGCTCGCGCCGCCGGTCGGCCGGCACGCCGAGCATCTCGCCGATCACCAGCGCCGGCAGCGGGTGCGCGAAGGCGTCGATGAAGTCACCGCCCCCGTCGGCCAGGTAGGGTTCGTACAGTGCCCGCGCCAACGCCTCGACCGGCGGCGCCAACGCCTCGATGGCGCGCGGCGTGAACGCCTTGGCCAGCGTGCGGCGCAGGCGCGTGTGCTCGGGCGAGTCCTTGAACATCAGGATCGGCGCCGGCGCCACCTGCGAGGAGAAGGTCTGGGGATCCTTCAACGCGCGCGCCACGTCCGCGTAGCGCGACAGCACGTACGCGGGCGCGCCGCCCGGACCGGCGGTCACATGGACCGGCGCCTCGTCGCGCAGGCGCGCGTAGGCGGCGAAGGGATCCGCCTGCAGCGTTGGATCGAGGAGATCGAAAGCGCGGGAGCTGCTCATACTGAAACAGAATAGAGCTTTCGTTTCAGTAATACGGGGCCGGAATGGCGTCAACATTTTCCGCGTGCCTCCGGCATTCTCCGAATGGAGGGCGCCGCTTCCGCGGCGCCGAGGTTTCAATGGCCGCGCGGGAGCGCGGCCCTCCATTCGGGGATTGTGACGGCTTGGCGGCGGCGGACGATCCTTCTATGAGGATCGTGTGGCGACTGCGCGTGCCAGAGGAGCCAAACGGCACGATGTGCTCTCGGCCGCGTGGGAGCTGTTCGCCGCGCGCGGCTTTGCGAGCACCAACATGCGCGACCTGGCGGCCCAGGCCGGCGTGTCCACGGCGACCATCTACGCCCACTTCCCGACCAAGCGTGACCTGCTGCGCGCGTTGGTGGCGCAGCGGTGGGAGGCCGCGCTGTCCGGCCTGCTGCACCGCGCCGCGGCCGTGGCCGATCCGTTGGAGCGGCTGCTGTTCGCCGTCACGGGCCTCAACCGCGCCATCGCCGGCGACCCGCTGCTGCGGCAGCTCCTGGTGACGCCGCGGCGGGTCGGCGAGGGACACCTCGACGATCAGGTCACTCGCATTGAGGACATGATGGACGCGCGCTGCGCCGACGCGATCCGCGCCGCCGTCGCCGCCAAACGGCTCACCTGCGCCGACCCCGACGCGCTCGCGGTGCTGATCCGCGTCAGCATGCAGGGCTGGCTGCTCACCGAGGCCAAGCGCAAGCGCCCGATGAGCGAGGCGCGCCTGACGAAGAGCCTGGTCGCCCTGCTGCGCGCCACCGAAGTGCCGAAGCATCCGCGCCGAATGTAGGTTACGTCGGTTTCCACCCATCCCGTAACGCGCGCTTGTCCACCTTGTACATGGCGTTGGTCGGCAGTGTGGCGACGATGGTGAGCCCGTCGGGGCGCTTGTAGCTGGCGAGCTCCGTGCCGACCCAGTCGCGCAGCTCGGTGAGGGTCGGCGGGGCGGCGGCATCGGTCGGCACGACGAAGGCCCAGCCTTTCTGGCCCAGGACGTCGTCGGGTACGCCGAGCACCGCGGCCTGGGCGACCTTGGGATGCTGCTGCAGCACGTCCTCCACCTCGCCCGGGTACACGTTGAACGCGGCGCGAAAGTACATCTCCTTCTCGCGCCCGATCAGATGCAGGTACCCGTGTGCGTCGAGGAAGCCCATGTCCTCGCTGTAGAGCCAGCCCTCCTCGTCGAGGGCACGCGCCGTCTCCGCGGGCCGGCGCCAGTACCCGCGCATCGTCGCCGGCGACTTCACCGCGATGCGCCCCGGCGCGTTGGCCGGCAGAGTCCGCCGCGCGTCGTCGACGATGCGTACCTCGACACCGGCGGTGGGCCGGCCGACGGTGCCGGCGCGCCGTTCCGGCGGATCGGTGGCGAGGGTGGCGCTGATGATCGCCGTCTCCGTGCACGAGTACCCGGTGAAGACCTCGACGCCGAGCTTGGCGCGGATCTCGTCGACGAGATGCGGCGCGAGCGGCGCGCCGCCGAATTGCACGGCCTTGACGAACGACCAGTCGCGGCCGGCGAACTCGGGGGCGCGCATCAACATCACCAGCACCGGCGGGAAGCCGCCGAGACGCGCGGGGCGCAGGCGTTGCAGCTGTTCCAGACACCAGCGCGCGTCGAAGCGGTCGTGCAGGACGAGCGTCGAGGCGAAGGCGAGCTGGATGTGGACCCGCACCATGAAGCCCACGTGCGTGAGCGACATGCCCGGCCACAGATTCGGCTCGCCCGGCTTCGGCGGCGCCGGCAGTCGCGTCGAGAAGAGCGACGTCAACGCCGTCATCGCCGCCGAATCGTACACCGCGCCCTTCGGCGTGCCGGTCGTGCCGCTGGTGTAGACGATGGCGATCGGATCCTCCGGACGCACCGCCGCCTCTGCCGCGGCGAGGTCCACGCCCTCCCCCGCCGCGCACAGCGCCGCCAGACTGTCGGGCCCGTCGCCCTCGAAACGGACGACGCGCTCCAGGCTCGGCGCGCCGCCGCGCACCGACTCGATCAGGGCCGGAAAGTCGACGCCGTCGCCGTCGCCGACCGTCAGCACCAGCCGCGGATCGGCATTGGCGAGAATGTCGCCGATCTCCTGCCGCCGATAGCGCGTGCTGATGCCGGCGGTGATCGCACCGATGCGGGCCGCGCCGAGATAGCAGTAGAGGTAGTCCGGAATCGCCGGCAGCAGCAGCACGATCCGATCGCCGCGCCGCACGCCCGCCGTCAACAACCCGCGGGCGAACCGATCCGCGGCGGCATCCCACTCCGCGTACGTGTGGTCGCGACCGTGAAAGTGCACGGCGGCGACGTCGGGGTGGCGTTGCGCGGTCCGGCGAAGCTCGACGGCGAGGGAGGGGGCGAACATGGGAGAGGGTGCGCCAGTGCGCCGGTCAGCCGGTGAGCCAGTGCGCCAATGGGTTGTCCCTACAGGCGCACCGGCTCACCGGCTCACGCCTTTCTCCTCCGCCACCGCGGCAAGGTGACATCCTCCGTCACGTCGTCGAACCAGACTTCGACGGGGATCCCGGCAGCCAGCTCGGCGTTGGGAACGTCGGACACCGTACCGACGAGGCGCAGGGTGGGGTTGTCGTCGAGTTGGACGAGGACGACGGCGTAGGGGGCCTCGGCAGCGAAGGCGGGAAGGACGGGTGGGTGCACGACGATCCAGCTGTAGATCGTGCCGGTGCCCGACATCGGGACCCACTCGTCGCGCTGCGAGTTGCAGACCGGGCACATCGGCCGCGGCGGGAAGCGCACCTCTTCGCAATCGGCACAGCGCTGCATGCGCAGCTCGTGCTTTTTCGCCCAGGCCCAGTAGGGCGTGGTGTCGGCGTCTGGATAGGGCAGCGGTTTCGCGTATTCGGCCATCGGGAACCTCAATCCTCTTCACCACGGAGGCACGGAGACACGGAGAACGTGAGAACCCTCCGTTTCTCCGTGTCTCCGTGGTGAAAGGTCTTCATCGTCTCAACAAGACCGCGCCGTTCGGTACGCCGGCGCCGCTGGTCACGAGGACCGACTCGCAATCGGGCACCTGGCAGATGGCGGTGCCGCGGATCTGGCGGACGCCTTCGCAGATGAGATTGAAGCCGTGCACGTACGCCTCCGACAGCGAGCCGCCGGAGGTGTTGGTGGGGAGGCGCCCGTTCGGCCACTCGAGGTTGCCGTCGAGGGCGAAGTCGCCGGCCTCCCCCGGTTTCACGAAGCCGAACTCCTCCAGCGAGACGAGGATGAGCGGGGTGAACGCGTCGTAGAGCTGGGCGCAGCGCAGGTCGGCGGCCTGAATGTCGGAGCGCCGCCACAGGTCGCGCGCGACATACGTGTTGGCGGTCGAGAGGAAATCGCGCTTGTAGTAGTTGGTCATGATCGACGCGTTGGGCCCCATGCCCTGCGCCGCGGCGTGGATGTAGGCCGGCCGCTGGCGCAGATCGCGGGCGCGCTCGGCCGAGGTGATCACGCAGGCGAGCGAGCCATCCGACTCCAGGCAACAGTCGAACAGACACATCGGGTCGGCGATCATGCGCGCCGCAAGGTACTCCTCCATGGTCAGGGGCTTGCGCATCAGCGCCATCGGGTTCTTCTCGGCGTGCTTGCGCACGGCGATGGCGGCGGCGCCGAAGTGCTCGCGCTTGACCCCGGCCTCGACCATCATGCGGCGGGCGATGATGCCGATCTGGTCGACGGGACGGACGAGACCGTACGGCGAGGAGAACTGCCAGTCGCCCTCGACGTAGTTCGCGGTCTTCGCCCAGGGGCGGCCGCCGGAGCCGCGATTGCGGCTGCGCAGGCAGACGACGACGTCGGCCACGCCCGTCGCGACCGCGGTGGCGGCGTGCAGTAGCGTGCCGCAGCCGGCGCCGCCGCCGTATTCCACCGAGCCGTAGAAACGCAGGTTCTCGATGCCGAGGGCGCGGGCGTACTTCTCGTGCGTGTTGGTCTCGATCTCGTAGCGGACCATGCCGTCGACATCGCGCGGCGACAGGCCGGCGTCGTCGAGCGCCATGCTTGATCGCGTCGCACCCCGCGTCGAGCTCGGAGCGTTCGCGCTTCTTCGCGAACGGCGTCAGCCCGATGCCGACGATCGCCGTGCGGTCCTTGAGGAGATCGGTCATGGCGAAGGAGATACGCCAACGCGCGGTCGCGAGGCGAGCCCTCCGTCGCGGAAATTCGCTCGCGGCGGCGGCGCGACGGCGGTCATCGCCGTCGGGATGGGCGGCGGCCCATCCCGGCGGCGCCTCTACATGTCCGCGATGCGCAGGATGTTCACCGTATCGCCGCCGGCGCGCGCGTCGAAGCCCAGGATCGCGACCGCGAGCATCCCCGGGCCGTTGGTCGTCGTCCAGGTCGCGCAGTCGAAGTTCTCGGCCGGTTTCGACAGGAACTTGGTGCCCTTCAGCCCCGCCGCGGTGGCGGTGGTGAAGTAGACGTCATCGCCCTCGTCGAACGACACCGTCGCGTCGCAGATCGTGCCGATGGCTTGCTCGGCGATCGACGCGTGCACTTTGAGAATGGCGGCGCCGGGCCCCGAGTCGGTGCCGATGTTCAGCGCGAACGTCGCGGGCGGCGCCTCGCCTCCCGTGGCCTGCTCGCGCCGCACGCTCATCGCGGTGCCGCCGTCGCAGTCGATCGTCCCCGAGCTGCCCGCGGCTTGCAGCCGGAAGCAGAGCTGGTCGTTGCCGGCGGTGATCCGCACCCAGAAGTAGGTGTCCTGCTTGAGACTCAACGGCGCGATCCCGTCCGCGTCGGGCGCGCCCGCGACGATGACCAGCGGTCCCGAGGACAGGGCGTCGGACACGCTGTTTCCCACCAGGCCGCTGGAGAAGAAGCCGGAGCGCGGATTCGTCCCGGGGAACATGCTGTCCTCGCGAATCGTGAAGACGCGCTCGCCCAGCCCCGCGCCGGGCGTGCCTGACACGGTGGTGGGCGTCGGCGTGCTGGTCGGCGCCGAGGCGGCCGTGGTCGGCGTCGGCGTCGGCGTGGCGGCGGCGACGGACGCCGTCGGTGTCGCCGTTGCCCCCGCACGCGTGGCCGTCGCCGTGGGCGGAGCGGTCGCCGTGCCCGTCGCACCGCCAGCGGTGCCGGTGACCGTCGGCACCGGGCGGGTGGCCGCCGCGGACGCGGTCGGCGTATTCGGCTTCGACGTGCGGGTCGGCCGCGGCGTGCTCGTCCCGACCGGGCGCGCGGTGAACGTTGCCGTCGCCGCCGAGCCGGACGTCGCGGTCGCCGAGCCGGACGTCGCGGTCGCCTGGCCGGACGGCGTCTCAACCGGCGGCGGCGTCGAGATGTGGCCGACCGCCGCGACCAGGGCATTGCGGACGCCCGCATCGGCGGAGGCGAAGGTCGCCGCCGCCGCATTGGCCTCGGCGGCATTGCCGGCGACGACGACGCCGGGCGCGTCGAGCACGGCCTGATAGATCGCGCCGAGCTCGTCGGGATCGAAATCGCAGAGGCCGGCCGGCGGGATCTGCGAGAGGACGACTTCGACCGCCGCCTCGCTGCGATAGTCGATGTCGATCGCGCGATCGGTGGCGAAGACAAACGCGCGCGTCCGCGTGTGATCCTCCGTCGACCCGGCCTGGACGAGATAGCGGCAGGTGTTCTGGTCGGTGTCGGGGCGCAGCGCGACGCAGTACTCGCCCTTGCCGTTGGTGCGCGTGTACTCGAGGCGAGCCGGCGCGTTCCCGCTGGCGAGATCCTCGGGACGCAGCTGAACGAGCTCGACGACGACGCTCCTGCCCACCGGATGGGCGTCGCCGCTCAACGCGTCTGCGGTGCCGTCCGCGAGTCGGGCCAGCCGTTCCCAGACGGTCGGCGCCGACGCCACCCGACCGTTCGGCATCGTCACGACGCCGCGTATGCGGGTGCCGCTACCGCCGCCGCAGCTGGCGGTGTTGCCGTCCAGGTTGAGATTGGAATCGCTGCCGCACGCGCCCAACGCCAACACGGCCGCAAGGCCCAGGGCGCCGGCCGCCCCCCGCCGTCCATCACGTCTCATCGCCATCCTCCCAGATCCGGAAGAGCGTTGCGCAGCCGGGCGTCGCACGGTCCGCCACTCCCCCATCGCCCGACACCTCGGATCCCCCGCTAGTTGTCATGTAGGGCGATTGGCAGCGACTAGAGCATCGCTCGTGCGACTTTTGCAACGGCGGCAAACGCCGGGTGGTGCCTCAGCTTGATTGGCGCGGCGGCGATCGCAGCCCCGGCAAAACCGCCAAGGACGCCAAGGGCGCCAAGCAGCGCTGCTTGGCGCCCTTGGCGTCCTTGGCGGCTATCTGAGCAGCGGGCACCACCGAAAGCCGAAGGGGACCACAGCGGTCGAGCACACGGAGGTGTGGCGGCGTTGTCCTCGCCGCGGCGGGAGGCTACTAGACGTGCCGGTCGAATGACGAGCCCCGCACCGTCCTCTCGTCGCCTGCTGATCGTGGCGCTGGCCGTCGGTGGGTTGTTGGTCGCGGGCGGGCTGCTCTGGCGCCGCCGCGAGGCGCCGCCGCCCGAGCCGCAGGCGAGATCATCCCCCGACCTCGTGCCGACGGTGCAGCGGCTTCTCGGCGAGCTCGCGGACGACAGCGACGGCGCGGTCGACAAGCTCGTCGCGCTCGGCGAGCCCGCCATCCCCGGCCTCGTCGCGGCGTTGAACGATCCCGACGACGATCGGCGGGCACGCATCGTCGAGGTCCTCGAGCACGTGCGCTCGCGCGCGGCGGTCGCCCCCCTCCTGGCGCTGATCCCCACCGCGTCGAGCGATGTCCGCATCGATGCGGTCACGGCGCTGGGGGCGATCGGCGACCCGGCCGCCGTCCTCCCCCTCCAGGCGCTGTACGCACAGGACGAATCGCCGCAGGTTCGCTACGAGGTGCTCACCAGCCTGGGCCGCATCGGCGATGCGCGCAGCCTTCCGCTGCTGGTGGAAGCGAGCAGCGCCCCCGATCCCTACGCGCGACTCTGGGCGATCGATGCCCTGTGCGTCATGCAGGCGCCGCCCGCGTTCGCTACGGGGGTGCGCCTGCTCGACGATCCCAGCCCGTACGTCCGGCGGCGCGTCCTGCGCGTCTGCGCGCCCCTCCTGGCGACGCCTGCCGCGGATCAGGCCGTGGTCGCCCACGCCGTGAAGGATCCGGATTTCGAGACCACCGTGTGGGCCCGTCGCGTGATCGCGCAACGGCTCGCCGACGGCACCGATCGGGCCGCCCTGGTCACCCGCATGCACGGCGTTGCCGACCCGCTGCTGAGCGGCTCCGCGCCGGCGTCGGCGGAGCAGATCAAAGCCGTCTTTCTGCTGGCCGAGCTGCGCGATGGAACGATGATCGACCAGCTCATGGCCGTGCTGCGCAATCCGGACATGCTGATGCGGCAACACGCGACGTTCCTGCTCGGCCAGGACGGCAGCGACCGCGCCCTGCCGGGGTTGATCACCGCGATGGGTGACTCGCAGGCCCTGGTGCGCCAGACGGCGCGCGACGCGCTGCAGACGATCGCCGGCCGCGGCCAACCCACCGCGCGCGCGGCGCTGGGCCAGCCGAACCCGTGAGCAACGCGGGGGCGGGCATCGGCCCGCCCCCGCGGCCACTCATCGGTTGTCGATCAGGGCTCGTTGTCGCAGTCCGGATCGCCACTGCTCAGCGTGCAGCAGGTGCCGGACACTTCGTTGCAGGCCACATCCGGGTTCAGCCCGTCGAGGTGGCAATCGGAATCCTGCGTGCAGCTCTCGATCGTGCACGCGCCGCCCTGGCAGGTGAGCACCGGCACGATGGTATCGCACTGCGAGTCCATGCTGCACGGCGGTCCCGTGCCCGGCTCGTTGCTCGGGACGACGCCGCTGACCGCGTAGTTCTCACCGTCGGCGCAGGTATTTCCGGGCAGCAACACCGGATTGGCGCAACTCGCCGGCACCGAGGCGGTGGCGTGAATGCGCACGAGGCCGAGGCCCAGCGTCTGCCCCTGGGTCACGCTGGCGATGACGCCGAAGACGTCGGCACCGCTCACCTTGTTCTTGCCGGTCTGCGGGAAGACCGCCTTGCCGCCTTCGACGTTGAACAGGATCCCGGTGTGAGTCTCCAGGGAGCCGCCGCCGAACGCCACGGTGAGCTCCATGACGTTGTCAGTGCTGTCGCACTTGTTCGCAGCGCCCGTCGGGCAGTCGATCCCCTTGAGGTTCAATTGAATCGCCATGCCGCCGCCGAGCGCTGCCTTCGACTCCTTGAAGGCGAACTTGCCCGGCTTGGCGATGTTGTAGAGATTCGAGCCATCATCGACCGCGATCAGGTTGCCCTGTACCTTGGTCGCCGCGCTCACGGGGCCCGTCGCCGTCATCGCCAGAATTCCTGCCGCAATCATCCAAATCCGCTGCGTCTGCATCGTGTCCCTCCGTGCTCAACGTGTGCCGCCACGACATGGATGAGAGGGGACATCCGCGGCGTGACGGGCGGTTGGGATCGCCGCTGGCCGAGCGGTGGCCTGCAGGCAATCGGCGTTGTCGCCATTTCCCCCTCTTGTGTTACTCAGAATCCCCCCTAATACGAGTCAATCGATTGACTGACAGCGTAGCGATTGTCAACGAATTTGTGCCCCCCCCTCGGAGGATGCCGTGCTGACGCGCGCCGATGACTATCCCGTCCATCAGACCGCCGATCCGATCGCGTTTGCGGGAGGCGGCGACCGCAACTTCTACGACCGCTACTTCTTCAATGGGTACACCCGCGACGGGTCGGTGTTTCTCGCCGGCGCGATGGGACAGTACCCGAATCGCGGCGTCGCCGATGCGGCGTTCAACGTGGTCCACCGCGGCCGTCAGTACGTCGTGCGCGCCTCGCGCCGTCTCGGCGCCGAGCGCATGGAGACGCGGGTCGGTCCGATCAGTGTCGAGGTGCTCGAGCCGCTGCGCAGCCTCCGGCTGGTGGTGGAGCCGAATCGCTGGGGACTGAGCGGCGACCTCACCTTCACCGCGCGCGCCGACGTCATCGAGGAGCCGCGCTTCCACCGGGCCCACGAGGGGCACGTCTTCATGGACTCGACCCGCCTGACGCAGCACGTCGCCATCGACGGCCGCATCACGATCGAAGGCGAGACGATCGCGCTCTCGCCCGAGCGGACCTGGGGCTCGCGCGACCGTTCGTGGGGGGTCCGGCCAGTCGGCGAGCGCGAGCCGGACGCGCCGGGCGGCCCCATGCAGTTCTTCTGGTTGTGGGCGCCGGTCAACTTCGAGGACCTGTGCACGCACTTCGACGTCAACGAGGAGGCCGACGGCACCCGCTGGCATCAGGCGGGGATGGTGGCACCGCTGGGCGGTGCGCCGGTGGCGGCGCGCGCCGTCGACTGGTCGATCGAGTATCAGCCCGGAACGCGCCACGCGCGCCGCGCGACGATCGTCCTGGAGCGCGCCGGCGACGAGCCGCTGCAGATCGCGATGCGGCCGCTCTACAACTTCTCGATGATCGGGCTCGGCTACAACCACCCGACGTGGGGCCACGGCATGCGCGTCGGCGACGACGTCGCCGACGGCGAGTCGTTCGCGCTCGCCGACGTGGACCCGGCCGTGCCGTTCAACCTGCACATCCAGGCCGTCTGCGAAGCGACCTGCGGCGCGCGCACCGGCATCGGTGTCCTCGAACAGCTCATCATCGGCCCACACGCGAAGTCGGGCCTCACCGAGCTGTTCGATATGGCGAAGTAGCTGGGAGCGCGGGCGGCGCGTCCGCAGCGCGAGCTCTTATCGTAGAGTACGTCAGTCGGTGAGTGTCACGGAAGGCGCTAGCGCTGCGGGCGAGCCGCCCGCGCTCCCAGCCGTGGTCAACTCGGCATCGCCATGTCGAGCAGGCGGCGGCGCGTCGACGCGGCCAGCTCCGCCCAGATCCGCGCCTCGAGCGCGCGCGCCGCTGGAGTGTCGCGGTCCTCCAGCCGCGCGTGGAGGCGCGTGAGCGCTGCACGGAGGTCGCGGTTGCGTGCCTGCAGGGCGCTCACGAGCAGCGAGGGCTCCCGGGCGGCCGCCAACCGTGTCAGCGCCTCGTCGCCGGCATCGGCGAGCAGCGCTTCGACGGCGGCGTTCTCCTCGACCAGCCGTGCCGCGGCGCGCTCGAACTCCTGCGCGATCATCATCGTCAGCGCGCCGGCGAGCTGCAGCGTCTGGCCCGCGTAGGGGATCGTCACCTGCGGCGCGAGATCCATCAGCATGGTGCGCGCCAGGCCGTTGAGCACGATCGGCACGGTCGGTGTCATGTCGCCCTCCCGAGCGCGGCCAGCAGGAAGCGATCCTGCGCGTTGATGAGCCAGTACGAGGTGAAGGCGAGCATGATGTCCTGCGCCCGGCCGTCGGCGAACTCGCGCGCGCCGGTGAGCCAGATCCCCTGCGCCTTCACGCAGCTGAACACCTGCCACCAGTGCAGCGCGGCGCGGTCGACCGCGAATCCGCTGCGCGCCTCCCACACGCGCAACGCCTCCGCCTCGTCGGCGATGCCGCCGGCCCTGCCGTCGCGCGCCCACTGCCACGCCGGCATGAACGACCACGCGATGTCCTCGAGCGGATCGCCGAAGTGCGCCATCTCCCAGTCCAGGACGCCGTGGATCTCGCTGCCGCGGTAGAGGAAGTTGCCGGTGCGGTAGTCGCCGTGCACCACCGTCACCTGTGCCGGCGGCGGCGGCGGATGGCGGCGCAGCCAGCGGACGCCGGCCTCGGCGATCGGCTGCGGCTCGGCGGCGTTGCGCGCGATGATGCCGGCCCAGTACTCGAGCTCGCGCGCCCAACACTCGGCCGGGGCGGGGATCGCGCTGCTCTCCGTCGCGGGGAGGCCGGCGATCGGCGTCGCCGAGATGTCGCCGAGCACCTCGTACATGCGCCGCGCCAGGCCGTCGCGATGCGGCGCGAAGCTCGCCTCCAACAGCGCCGTGAACTGCGACTCGCACCCGTCGATCCGCTCCATGACGAAGAACGGGCGCTCCAGCCACGTGGTCTCGGTCTCGAGAAACAGTGGCCGCGGCACGGGCACCACCGAGTCGGCGAACGATCGGTAGAAGTCGAACTCGACGCGCCGATCCGAGCCCTCCACCAGGCTCGCCTCCGGATCGCGGCGCACGATGAACCCCTGCTCGCGGCGCTTGCCGGCGCCCTCGACCCAGCGCAGATCCACCGACCACGTCTCCCGCGACGCCCCGCCGGGGATGCGAAAGCAGCGCGCCACCTCGACGTCGTGGGCGTCATGCAGGCGGGCGGTGAAGTAGCGAACGAGGGCGGATTCGAGGGACATGCGCCTTCAAAGACCAAAGACCAAAGACAAAAGAAAGACTTCACCACGGAGGCACGGAGTCACGGAGCAGTTCTCCGCGTCTCCGTGCCTCCGTGGTGAAAGTCTTTGGTGGGATTGACTGCGGAAGGGGGAGCCCGTTTGGTGGGCGGAATGAGGCGGACGTTCACGGCGGCGGACGGGATCACCCTGGTGGGCGACGGGCATGGCGATCCGACGCATCCGCCGGTGCTGCTCATGCACGGCGGCGGTCAGACGCGGCATGCGTGGGGTGGGACGGCGCGGGCGTTGGCCAAACACGGGTGGTACGCGGTGTGCGTCGATCTGCGCGGGCATGGCGACAGCGACTGGTCGCCGGAGGGCAACTACTCCCTCGACATCTTTGCCCGCGACATGGTGAGCATCGCGCGTGCCTTCGATCGCCCGCCGGCCCTGGCCGGCGCCTCGTTGAGCGGTCTCGCGGCGCTGATCGCCCAGGGCGAGGCCGAGGCGACGTTGCTGTCGGCTCTGGTGCTGGTCGACGTGACGCCGCGTCTCGATCCGGAAGGGACGCGCCACATCACCGACTTCATGGCCGCGAACCTGGCCGACGGTTTCGCGACGCTCGAGGAAGCCGCCGACACGATCGCCGCCTACATCCCGCATCGCGAGCGGCCGAAGAACCTCGACGGCCTGGCGAAGAACCTCCGCCGCCATCCCGACGGTCGCTACCGCTGGCACTGGGACCCGCAGTTCATGGCGGGCAAAGCGCCGCCGGACATCCACGCCCAGCACGACCGTCTCTTCGCCGCCGCGCGCGCCCTGCGCATCCCCACCCTGCTGGTGCGCGGCCGCATGAGCGACCTGGTCACCGTCGAAGCAGCCGAGGAGTTCCTCGCCCTCGCCCCGCACGCCAAGTTCGCCGACGTGTCGGGCGCGGGCCACATGGTGGCGGGCGATCGCAACGACGCGTTCACGAGCGCGGTGGTGCAGTTCCTCGGCGACGTTTGAGTAGCTTCAGGAGTAGGAGCGCGGGCCTCCAGGCCCGTCGGGCCGGCGGAGCCGGCCCGGAGCGCGCTGCATAGGCGCCGCTCTGCGAGCGGCGACGGGCCTGGAGGCCCGCGCTCCTACGCCCGAACGGTCACGACGACGCCTGGCAACTCGGACACCAGTACGTCACCCGCTCGCCGTCCTCGCCCATCGTCATCGCGCGGCGTTTGATCGCCGTGCGGCATCGCCGGCACGCCTCCCCACCGCGGCCGTACACATGGTGCGCCTGCCCGCGCCGCGGATCGCCGGTCGTGATCTGACTCCCCGTTCCGCGGTTGGCCTCGAACAGCCGCTTCACCAGCGCCACCAGCGCTGCCGGATCCCTCACCGATCCCACCGACGCGTCGGGGTGGATGCCGCGCAGGAAGCAGAGCTCGCAGCGATAGACGTTGCCGATGCCGGCGATGACGCGCTGGTCGAGCAGCGCCTCGCCGATCGGACGCGCGGGGTCGGCGCTGAGCCGGCGCAGGGCCTCCTCGGGGTTCCAGTCGTCGCTCAGCGGATCAGGCCCGAGATGGCCGAGTCGCTCGCGCTCCTCGCCGCTCGGGAAGAGCTCCAGTACCGGCAGTCGGTAGCCGATCGCCGTCCACTCCTCGCTCTCGAGCACGGCGCGAATCTGCCAGGCGGGTCCGCCGAACCAGCGCTCGCCCGGCCGATAGAGATGCCAGGAGCCGTCCATGCGCAGATGCGAGTGGAGCGTCAGGTCGCCGTCGACGCGCATCAGCAGGTGCTTGCCGCGTGCCGTGACGTTCACCACGGCGCGCCCGCCGAGATCGGCGGTGGCCAGGCGCGGCACACGGAGATCGCTGCGCGTCAGGCGCCGCCCGGCGAGTGCGGCGTGCAGGCGCGTGGCGGCCAGATGCACGGTGTCGCCCTCAGGCACGCAGGCGCAGCCCTTTGTAGGTGCGGCTGAAACCCGCCTCGGTCAGCGCCGTGCCGAGCGGTGTGTCGCGGACCGGCGCGCCGTCGGCGCGCTCGATCTCGATCCGTCCGAACATCCCCGTGCGCGCCGCGTCGGTGAGCGCCGCGACCGCCGGCGCGAGCATCTCCGGATCGTCGCCGTAGGTGAGGAGCGTCTTGCCGCCGCGCTCGACGTACAGCCCCAGCCGGCCGCCGACGAGCACGACGAACGCACCCGCCTTGCGGCCGGCGCGATGACCCGCCTCGGCGGCGCCGCGCTCCGGCCAGGGCAGCGCCGCGCCGAAGGGATTGGCCGGGTCGGTCGCCGCCAGCACGACGGCGCGTGCCGCCGCGGTCGCGTCCGCGTCGAGCGCGCGCATCCGGTCGACCGCCCCCGGCAGCGCGAACTGCGCACCGCCGAGCCCCTCGATGAAATAACCGCGCCGGCAGCGCCCGCGATCCTCGAGCGCGGTGAGCACCGGGTATACGCCGGAGAACCCGCCGGGCAGCCGATCGGCGGCCACCGCGCCGCGCGTCACGATCCCGTGGCGTCGCAACAGCTGCTCCGCCGCGGCGTACGCGCGGCGCGTCGCCTCGCCGTCGCGCGGCGGCGTCAGACTCCACCGGCCGGCCGCGGCGGGCGGTCCGCTGCGCGTCAGCGGCGCGGGACGTCCGCCGGTGCCGCGCCCGCGGGCGCGCGCCGTGGCACTCGCGCCGCGCACGCCGACGCCGCGGCACACCGCCCGCAGCGGGCCCAACGTGTCGTTGGTGACGTGCCCGTTCCACACCAGCTCCCAGATCGCGAGAACGAGCTCCGCATCGGGCGGGCCGCCGACGAGATCGGACAGCTGGCGGAAGAACAGCGCGCCGCCACGGCCCAACGCGTCCAGCGTGATCTGGGCGAGCGGCGACACCGGCGTCGCCGTCGGCTCCGGCAGCAGCAGCGGTGCCAGCTCCGTCTGCGCGAGCACGATCCAGCCGTCGGCGGAGCCGAGCGCCCCGGCACCCGCCCACACCAGCTCACCGGTGGCGCCCAGTTGATCGAGCAGTCCCGGCGAATAGTCGGGCATGCGGGCGCGCAGGATCTGTCCCTCGAGCGCCGACGCGGGCAGCGGCACGCCCTGCAGCTGCTCGACGGCGCGCCACAGCGCATCGAGGCCGGCGTGGCGCGGACCCGACGGTGCCACGTCGTGCCAGGTCGGCAGGAACCGCACGAGCGCGTCGGGCGAAACCGGCTCGACCTCGCGCCGCAGCACGGCCAGCGAACGCCGCCGCAGCCGCCGCAAAACGTCGGCGTCGACCCACTCGTGACCGCTGCCGCCGGGACGGAACTCGCCCTCGACGACGCGGCCCGCGCCCTCCAGCGCGCGCAGCATGGCGAGCACGACCGCCGCGCCGAGCCCGAACCGCTGCGCCGGCGCGGCGACGGCAAACGGACCGTGCGTGCGCGCGTAACGGCCGACGAGATCGGCGAGCGGGTCGGCCACCGGCTCGAGGAGCGCGCTGGGCAATCCGAGCGGCAGCGCCACGCCGAGCGCGTCGCGGTAGCGGGACGCATCCTCGGTGGCGATCCAGCGCTCGACGCCGGCGACGCGCACCGCCGCGGCGCGCCGCTCCCGTGCCAACTCGGCCAGCCACGCCGGCGCGGCGTCCGCCTCGCGGCAGCGGGCCGCCACCTCGGCCGCGTCGAGGTCGCCGAGATCGCGCAGCAGATCGTGCAGGCCGTCGCGGTCGCGCGCCTGGCGCTCGGGCGTGAGGCGCTGCAGGTGCAGCTCGACGTCGTCGAGCGCGTCGGCGTCGAGCAGCTCGCGCAGCTCCTCGCGCCCCATCAGCTCGGCGAGCACGGCGCGGTCGAGCGCCAGCGCCTGGGCGCGGCGCTCGGCGAGCGGCGCGTCGCCCTCGTACATGAAGGCGCTGACGTAGGAGAGCTGCAGCGAGCTGGCGAACGGCGACGGCAGCTCGGTCTCGACCTCGACGACGCGCACGGCGCGGCTGCGCACGTCGCGCAGCAGGCGGGTCAGCTCGGGCAGATCGAAGACGTCCTGCAGGCACTCGCGATACGTCTCGAGCACGATCGGGAACGAGGGGAACTGGCGCGCCACCTGGAGCAGCGAGGCGGCCCGCTGGCGCTGCTGCCAGAGCGGCGAGCGCTGGCCGGGGCGGCGCTTGGGCAACAGCAGCGCGCGCGCCGCGCATTCGCGGAAGCGGCTGGCGAACATCGCCGAGTCGCCGAGCTCGCCGACGACGAGGTCCTCGATCTCCTCGGGATCGATGAACGCGGCCTCCGCCGAGGGCAGCGCATCGCCCTCGGGGACGCGGATGACGAGGCCGTCGTCGCCGTGGATGACCTGGATGTCGACGCCGAGCTGGGCGCGCAGGCGGGCGCGAATCGCCTGGCCCCAGGCGCCGTGCACGCGCGCGCCGGCGAAGGAGTGCAGGCAGAGGCGCCAGTCGCCGACCGCGTCGCGAAAGCGCTCGACGACGATCGTGCGGTCGTCGGGCAGGACGCCGGTCGCGGCGCGTTGGTCGTCGAGGTAGCGCAGCAGGTTGGCGGCGGCGCGCTCGTCGCAGCCGGCCGCGGCCAGGCGCGCGTGGCGTCCTTCGGCCGGCAGCTCGCCGAGCTCGCGCACGAAGGCGCCGAGCGCGCGCCCGAGCTCGGCGGGCCGTCCCAACGCGTCGCCGCGCCAGAACGGCATCTTGCCGGGCGTGCCGGGAGCGGGCGAGACGATGACCCGGTCGGCGGTGATGTCCTCGATGCGCCAGCTCGACGCCCCGAGCACGAAGACGTCGCCGACCCGGCTCTCGTAGACCATCTCCTCGTCGAGCTCGCCGACGCGCGTGCCGCGCTCGCCCGCCAGGTAGACGCCGAAGAGGCCGCGGTCGGGAATGGTGCCGCCGGAGGTGATCGCCACCAGCTTGGCCCCCGGACGCGCGGTGAGCGTGTCGCCGATGCGATCCCACGTCAGGCGCGCGCGCAGGCCGGCGAAGGCGTCGGACGGATAGCGGCCGGCGAGCATGTCGAGGATGCCGGTGAGCGCCGCGTCGGGCAGCTCCCTGAACGGCGCGGCGCGACGGACGAGCGCCGCCAGCGCCGCAACCGGCCAGTCGTCGGTGGCGACCATCGCGACGATCTGCTGGGCGAGGACGTCGAGGGGGTTGCGCGGCACGTGCAGCGCCTCGATGGCGCCGGCCTGCATGCGCTCGCTGACCGCCGCGCACTCCAGCAGGTCGCCGCGGTACTTGGGGAAGACGATGCCGCGGCTGAGCGCGCCCACCTGATGGCCGGCGCGGCCGATGCGCTGCAGGCCTGCGGCGACCGAGACCGGCGCCTCGATCTGGATCACCAGATCGACGGCGCCCATGTCGATCCCGAGCTCGAGCGAGCTCGTCGCGACGACCGCCTTGAGGCGGCCGGTCTTCAGCGCGTCCTCGATGTCGGCGCGCTGCTCGCGGCTCACCGAGCCGTGGTGGGCACGCGTCAGCTCCTCGCCGGCGAGCTCGTTGAGGCGGTGGCACAGGCGCTCGGCGAGCCGGCGCGCGTTGGCGAAGACGATGGTGCTGCGGTGGGCACGGATCAGCGCCAGGACGCGTTCCTCGACATGCGGCCAGATCGACGCCGGCGCCGCCGCGCCGGCGGCGCTGCCGCTGGGAATCGGCGAGTCGCCGGGAATGGCGGTCAGGTCGTCGACCGGCACCTCGACGTGGATCTCGAGCGGCTTCGGCTCGCGGGCGTCGACGACCGTCACCGGCTGCGCGCCGCCGAGGAAGCGCGCCACGTCTTCGATCGGTCGCACCGTCGCGGAGAGTCCGATGCGCTGCGCCGGCTGCGGCAGCAGCTGGTCGAGCCGTTCGAGGCTCAACGCCAGATGGCTGCCGCGCTTGCCGCCGGCGAGCGCGTGGATCTCGTCGACGATGACGGTATCCACGGCGCGCAGCGCCTCGCGCGCCGCCGAGCTGAGCAGCAGGTAGAGCGACTCCGGCGTGGTGATCAGGATGTCGGCGGGATCCTTGCCGAAGCGCCGCCGCTCGGCGGCGGCGGTGTCGCCCGAACGCAGCGCCACCGACACCGCCGGCAGCGTCAGCTCGAGGCGCGCCGCCGCGGCGCGGATGCCGGCCAGCGGCGCGCGCAGGTTGCGCTCGACGTCGACGGCCAGCGCCTTGAGCGGCGAAATGTACAGCACGCGCACGCCCCGCCCCGCCGCGCTCGGCTGGGTGAGGAGCCGGTCGAGCGACCAGAGGAACGCGGCCAGGGTCTTGCCCGAGCCGGTCGGCGCGACCACCAGCGCGTGGCGCCGCTCGGCGATCGCCTCCCACGCGCCGGACTGCGCGCGTGTCGGAGCGGCAAAGGCCGACGCGAACCATGCCCGAGTGGCGGGATGGAAGAGAGCAAGCACTGCTCCCCACACAGGAACACAGCGGTACACCGAGGTCCAGCCAGCCTCGGTGCGCCTCCGTGACCCTCTGTGGTAGGCTTTCGCGCATGCCTGGATGGAGCGAAGCGGACATTCCCGATCTCAGTGGCAAGACCATCGTCATCACCGGCGCCAACAGCGGGCTCGGCTTCGCCGCCGCGACGGCGTTGGCGGGGAAAGGCGCGCAGGTGGTTCTCGCGTGCCGCGATCAGGCCAAGGGGCGCGCCGCGGAGGAGCAGATCCGCCGCGACCACCCGCACGCCCGGACGGCGCTGATGCCGCTCGACCTGTCCAGCCTCGCCGACATCCGCCGCTTCGCCGACGCCCTGCGCGCCGGCTACCCGCGCATCGACGTGCTGATGAACAACGCCGGCGTCATGGCCCTGCCCTATCGCAAGACCGCCGACGGCTTCGAGATGCAGTTCGGGACGAACCACCTCGGCCACTTCGCCCTCACCGGCCTGCTCCTCGACCGCCTGCTCGCCACCCCTGGCGCGCGCGTGGTGACGGTCAGCAGCGGCGCGCACCGCATGGGGAGCATCCGCTTCGACGATCCGCAGTGGCAGCAGGGCTACCGCAAGTGGCCGGCGTACGGGCAGAGCAAACTGGCCAACCTGCTCTTCGCGTACGAGCTCCAGCGCCGCCTCGCCGCCTGCGGCGCCGACACCGTCAGCGTCGCCGCGCACCCGGGCTATGCCGCGACCAGCCTGCAGGCGGCGGGGCCGCGCATGCAGGGATCGGCGTTGCTCGAGCGCGTGATGGAGCTCGGCAACTCGCTCTTCTCGCAGAGCGCGGCGATGGGCGCGCTGCCGCAGCTCTACGCCGCGGTGGCGCCCGACGTGCACGGCGGCGACTACTTCGGCCCGGACGGCCTCGGCGAGCTGTGGGGATCGCCGAAGAAGGTGACCTCGAACGCGCGCTCGCGGGATCCCGAAGCGGCGCGTCGGCTGTGGACGCTCTCCGAGCAGTTGACCGGCGTCGCCTATCCGCTCGGCACGGCGGGATGAGCTGGCGACGAGCGCTGCTGCTCTCCGCCGGCATCGGCGCGGCGGTGATCGTCGTCGGCCTGCTGTTCCTCGTCGCACGCCTCGACGACGTCGTGCAGGGCCTCATCGAGCGCCGCGTCGCGGCGCTCACCGGCACTCCCGTGCAGGTCGAGAAAGTGGCGATCGCGCTCGCCGAGGGCCGCGCCAGCGTGCGCGGACTGACGGTCGCCAATCCGCCGGGATTCCAGGCGCCCAACGCGCTCACCCTCGGCGAGGTCCAGGTCGAGCTCGACCTTCGGTCGCTGCTCGCGGATCCGCTGGTGATCGACGAGATCCGCATCGTCGACCCGCACGTGTTCTACGAGGTCAACGCCGACGGCATCGCGAACATCGACGCGATCCGGGGCACGGTCGAGGCGCGGCGCCACAAGCCGCACGCGCCCGCCGCCACGCCGGATGCGTCCGTCGACGCGCCGACGCCGACGGCGCGCCCCGCCCGCCGCGCCCGCGACGACAGCGGCCGCCGCCTCGTCATTCACCTCCTCGACCTGGGCGAGGGGCAGGTCACCATCGACGCAGCCGCGGCCGGCGGGAAGACGCGCACCGAGACACTGCCGGCGTTCGAGCTCACCGCCATCGGCGTGAAACAGGGCGGCGCGACGCCCGCCGAGGTCGGCCGCATCGTGCTCGTCGCGGTGGCGCGCGACGTCGCCGTCGCCGTCGCCGCCGATCAGCTGGAGAAGGCCGTCGGCAAACAGCTCGGCGGCCTGCTCGGCGACGTCATCAAGAAGGGCGGCGCGGGCGCCATCGGCGGCGGTCTGGGCGGCGTGCTCGACACGCTCCTGGGCGGCAAGAAGCACCCGCCTCCCGAGAATCCGTGACCCCCCCGCGGGCGCGCGCCGCGGCGGCTATGGCCAGGCGGCGGTCGCGAAGACCATCTCGCGCGCCGTATCCCGATTGGCGGGGGTTGTCGCAGGGCCTCGCCCAGAAGCGCCGTTCGTCCACCCGTGGGCCGGCGACGAAGTCCGCGCCGTGGTCGCCGAACGCGAGGATGCCGTCGTTGCCGTCGTACAAGCGGACGCGCGACGCGTCCGCCGCGTAGCGGGCGATGACGTCCTCGAGGCGCGCGTCTTTCTCCGGCACGACGATGCGGACCTTCACCGGCGCGCCGACCACGACAACGCGGTGCCGGCAGCGCCTTCCAAAACCCCGTCTACCGCGGTGAGCCCTTTTGTTCGGGTCGATCGGCGATCGGTTTCGGTTGCGGTCGCAGGCGCCGGCCGTAGTAGGCTGGTGCCCATGCCGACGTTGCTGCTGGTTGAGGACGAGGCCGTGTTGGCGCGCAATCTCGTCAAGCTGCTGACGCACGAGGGCTACACCGTCCAGCACGCGGCGACGCTCGCCGAGGCACGCCGGCTGGCGGAAGTAGAGCCGATCGACGTCGCGCTGGTCGACCTGCGGCTGCCGGACGGCAGCGGCTTCGACCTGCTCGATCAACTGACCGCCGCAGATCCCGGCCGTCCGGTGATCATGATGACCGCGCACGGCTCGGTGATCGATGCCGTGCATGCGATCAGGGCGGGTGCGGTCGACTACGTGCAGAAGCCCTTCGATCTCGACGAGATCGGCGTCAAGCTCGACCAGGCGTTGCGCGGCGCCCGCGAGCGGCGCGAAATCTCGTATTACCGCGCGCGCGGGGCGGCCACGGCATCGATCCTGGGCGAGGCGCCGGCGGCGCTGCGCCTGCGCCAGCTGGTCGACCGCCTGGCGCGCTCGACCGCCGGCCCCGGCTCGCCGGCGCCGACGGTGTTGCTGCTCGGCGAGACCGGCAGCGGCAAGGGACATGTCGCTCGCGCCCTGCATGCCGCCGGCGGCCGGCGCGACGGACCGTTCATCGAGGTGAACTGCACCGCGCTGCCCGAGGCGCTGTTCGAGGCCGAGCTCTTCGGCTACGAGAAGGGCGCCTTCACCGATGCCAAAACGGCGCGCGCCGGGCTGTTCGAGACCGCCGAGAGCGGCGCGCTCTTCCTCGACGAGATCGGTCACATCTCGGCGGCGCTGCAGGGCAAGTTCCTCAAAGCGATAGAGGAGAAGACGGTGCGCCGGATCGGCGCCACCGCGACGCGCACGGTCGACGTGCAGGTGATCGCGGCCACCAACCGCGATCTCGACGCGGCGGTCCGTCTCGGCGAGTTCCGCGCCGATCTCTTTCAGCGCCTCTCAGTGGCGGTGATCCGCGTCCCGCCGCTGCGCGAGCGCGAGGGCGACGCCGTCGCCCTCGCGCGCACCTTCCTCGCCGACGGATTCCGCCGCTACGCCCTGCCCCCGCGTCGGCTATCTGCCGAGGCCGAGACGGCGATCGCGCGCTACTCGTGGCCAGGAAATGTCCGCGAGCTGGCCAACGCGATGGAGCGCGTCGTCCTCTTCGGCGACCATGATCCGGTTCCCCCCGAGGACCTCGGCCTGTCGACCACCCCCGTGGCGGCCGCCGGTCGCGTCGGCCCCGGACCGACCGGCGAGGTCACGATCGACTTCCCGCCAGAAGGGCTGTCGCTCGAAGCCGTCGAGAAGGCCCTGTTGATGCACGCCCTCGCCCAGGCCGCCGGCAACCAGAGCGCCGCCGCCCGCCTGCTGGCGATCTCGCGCGACACGCTGCGTTACCGGTTGGAGAAGTACGGGCTGGAATGAGGCGGATGAACGACAGGACGAATGGATCCTCCCTTCGTCCTTCCTCGGTTCGTCGTTCATCTCCTTTTTCCACAGACGACGGCCGCCAAGACCAACGCCGCACAGACGGCAACGAACCAATCGCCGTGGCGGGTGTAGAAGGTTCCTCCGCCGCGCAACGGTACGTCGACGATGCCGGCGGCAGCGACGTCCGCCGGCAGACGCGCGATCTCGCGGCCGGTCGGATCGAACGCGCCGCTGATGCCGCTGTTGGTGGCGCGCAGCAGCGCGACCCCGTTCTCGACGGCACGGAAGCGGGCGATGGCGTAGTGCTGCGCCGGCCCGGCGCCGACGGCGAACCACGAGTCGTTCGACAGGTTGATCAAGAGATCCGCGCCGGCAGCCACGGCTTCGCGCGCCAACGCCGGATCGATCACCTCGTAGCAGATCAGGATGCCGGCGCGCGCGGCACCAATCGCCACCGGGGCGGACGTACCGCCGGAGACGTACGCGTCGTCGTCCGGACGCAGCGGCTGGCGCTCGACGAACGGCAGCAGATGGCGCTTGTCGTACACGGGGTGTGCGCCGCCGGCGGTGAACAGATACGCGGAGTTGTAGAGTGCGGCATGTCCGGCACGCTCGCCGGCACGCGGCGCACCGCTCAGCACGGAGCCGCCGCGGCGCTCGAGCAGATTGCGCAGCGGCTCGAGGAGCGTGGCGTTGGTCTCGGGAAACACCGCAATCGCGTTTTCCGGCCAGACCACCAGCGGCGCCGGTGGCGCGGCATACGTGAGGGTGACGTAGCGCTGCACCGCCTCCGCGGCTTCACCCGGATCGCGCCTCTCCTCGTTCGAGATGGCGCCCTGGACGAGCGCCACGCGCACCGCCGTCGCAGGCGGCGACGCCGACAATCGCCACGCGCCGTAGCCAGCGACCAGGGCCACGACGACGGCCAGTGCCGCCAGGCCACGCCGGCGACGCGTCGCCGCCTGCATCACCGACAGGCCCTCGCCGACATCGGCGAGCAGCGCCGCCAACAGCGAGGCACTGAACGCGAGCAGAAAGGAGAGACCGGCGACACCGGTGATGTCGACGATCTGCAGCAGCACCAGCGCTGACTGTGAATGGCCGAGCAGGGCCCAGGCGTTGCCGACCAGCGAGGCGCGCGCCGCCTCGCTGACCACCAACGCGGCGGGGATGAGGACCAGGCGCCAGCTGCGTCGGCCGATCCACGCCACCAGCACGCCGAACAGCGCGAAGAACGGGGCGACGAATACCTGATTCACCGCGACGCTGAACGCCACCGCGGCGAGCGGCGAGAGCCCGAAGTAGTCGGCACCGGCGCGGGCGATCCAGTAGCCGGTGACGCCAAGCCCGCCGACCGTCCCAGTCAGCCACCCGAGCCCGGCCGCGGCGCCGAGCGTGGCGCCGTCCAGGGCCAGCAGCAACGGCGTCAACGCCACCCACCCCAGCCACGCCAGTGCGAACGGCGGATAGCACAACGTCAGGAGCACCGCGCTCGCTGTCGCCAGCAGCCAAGGCCGCCGCGATGGCCGATCGGGCATCCTCACATGCGCACCAACGCACCAACGGCCGCGCCCAACAAGCGTCGCCCGTTCGAGGGCGGCTCTCCCGGCGGCGCCAGCACAGGACGCGCTCATCGATCTGGCGCAGGACCTTGGATATCCCGACTTGTGCAGAGGTTCCCGAAACGCCGCGACGATCCGACCGCCTGTCGGGGGTTGAGCCCCATCGGTGGGGCTCTCCACCCAATCGGCGGCCGCGCCGCGCGGCGCCGGGGATGCTCGCGGGTTGGCACACAACCCGCTCCGCACCAACGGGTGAAGCAAGCGCAACCAACCCGCGTGTGCGGCAACCTCAGCATCGGCTGAAAGGAGAACGAATCATGAGCAAGGGACATCGGTTCACGACGTACGTCGCGATTGGTGTGGCCGCGGCGACACTCTATGCCGGGGCAGTCCAGGCTTCGGGCGGCTCGGGCGGCGGTGGGGGATCCGGCGGTGGGGGAGGCGGCGGTGGGGGAGGCGGCTCGACGTCGACCGTCCTACAGGTGTCGGGGACCTGGAGCGGAACCGCCCTCTACGATCCGACGGTCAGCACGTTGTATGACCCAACCTTTCTCGATCGCGCCGTGTCGATGGCGTTGACGGAAGATGCCGCTGGCAACCTGGTCGGCGCGTTCGCGATCACGTTTCACAGCGTCTTCTACTACGTCAACAACGTCACCATCACTCCCCCGCTCGCTGGCCAAGCGACGGCTGCCTCGATCAAGGTCAACATTCCCGTTTCCTTTTACGGCTCGAAGGAGGCGTTCACGTTGAGTCCCGCCGGGACGACCGTGTGCTCCGATGGAAGCACTGGCGAAGTCCTGGCAGGGACGTTCAACAGCAAGGACCTGATGGGAAGCGGATCGGGGACCGTCGAGGTCGACAACTGTCCCTGAGAGTAGCCAGGGACAAGCGGCGGCACCCCGGTTGGGGCGCCGCCGCTCGATTTCGGACCGGGAGGGATTGGACCACGAGGTGGGAGTCGGCTGGGGTTCTTGAAGGCGATGCCGCACGCCGACGCGCGTGACGGCGTGCCCCCCTTGTGTCCCGCCCTGCACACGCTTCAGGGAACCCTCATCGGCATCTGCTGTCCGCGCCAATTGCCACATTGAGTCCGCAAGTTCCTGCGCCAATCGGTGGTTCTAGCGCCGTTTGAACGGCACTGCGCCGGCGCTGCCGGTGGTTCCCTCGGCACGGCGAGTCTGCAAAGTGGCGCCAGGAGCCATGGCAGTCGCAAGGCGGTGGCCGGCGCGGGGCCGGCGATTCTGGGCGCTCGCGGCGCTGGCGGCGGCCATCGTGGTCGTCTGTGCGCTCAGCTCGTTGCGATGGTGGGGCCGGCCGTTCCCCGGATTCTTCTTGTGGGACAACGGCTTCGTGCCAGCGGTGGGCGACCGCGACTGGACCGGGTACGCCGCCGGCGTACCATATCAGTCGCGCCTCGAAGCCATGGAAGGCGTGCCGGTGACAACGGCCGCCGGGGTCTACGATGTCGCCGAGCAGGCGCCGATCGGCACGCCGTTGCGCTACGCCTTCCGGCCGCGCAGCGGCGAGGCTCCGATCACGCTCAGCGTGCCGACCATGCGACTCGACGCGGGCGAGTACCTGCTCACCCTCGGCAACTACCTCGCGGTCGGTGCGATGCTCACGTTGCTCGGATTCGTCGTGTACTTCCTGCGGCCCGACGCGCCGGCGGCGTGGGCGATGCTGAGCGCCGGCGTCGTCTGGGGCCTGTACCTGGTGACGGCCGCCGACATCTTCGGCCCCGGCTGGTTCCGACCGTTGTGCCTCCTGCTGCAGGCGCTGGGACCGGTGACGCTCGTCCACCTCGCCCTCACCTTCCCGGTCGAACGGCCCGCGGCTCGGCGTCCGGGGATACTGCCGGCGCTGTACGGCGCCGGCGTGGCGCTCGGCGTCGCCGACAACCTTGCCTTCCGTCGCTGGTTCGACGGCGTCCTGCTGATCGACCGGCTGAACTCGGTGGCGCTGATCGCCGGCGGCGTCCTCCTGATGGCCAGCCTCGTCGAGAGCCTCGTCCGTCCGCCATCGGCCGCGACGCGCCAACGTACGAAGATCGCCGCGCTGGGCGGCGTCGCGGCGTTCGTCATTCCGGTCGCCGGCTTCGTCGCCTTCTACGTGCTCGGCGTCAGCTTCCCGCTCAACTTCGTCACCCTGCCGATGCTGCTCTTCCCCGCGGCGATCAGCTACGCGATCGTGCGCAACGACCTGTTCGAGGTTGACGCCATCATCCGACGGGCCGTCGCCTGGGCGATCCTCAGTGCGATCATCGCCGTCGTCTACCTCGGCGGCATCGGCGCGTTCGACGTCCTCTTCACCGGCCGCGCCACGCGCGTCGCGCAGCTGCTGTTCCTGCTCGCCATCGTCGCCGTCGTCAATCCGCTGCGCGATCGCGTGCAGGCCGGCGTCGACGCGCTGTTCGCGCGCCAGCGCTATGACTACCGCGCCACCGTGACCCGGGTCAGCGAGGCGCTCGCCCGCCTGCTCGATCGCGACGCCATCGTCGCGCGCATCCTCGACACCGTCGGCACGACCATGCAGGTCGACACCGTCACCGTCTGGCTGCGCGATGACGCCGATCGCTACGCGCCCTACGCGCGCAGCGGCGCGCCGATCGCGACCGCCCCGGCACTCCTCGCCGGCGACGAACCCCTGCCGCGCCAACTGGCTGCCGAACCCCAACGCACGGTGACCGACGAGGGCATTGGCGCCGGCGGGCCGCTCGCTGCCGCGATCGGACGTCTGGGCGCCGACTCTCGTCGTGCCGATCGCCTTCGAGGGCCGGCCCCTCGGCTTCCTCGCCCTGGGCCACAAGGCCTCGGGGCGCTTCTACTCCGGCGAGGATCGCGGCCTTCTGCAAACGCTCGCCAGCCAGGGGGCGATGGCGCTCGAGAACGCGCGCGCCTACCAGGCGCTGGCGCAGACCAACGCTGAGCTCCGCGACACCCAGCATCAGCTCGTCCAGGCCGAGCGCCTGGCAGCGATCGGCGAGGTCTCGGCTGCCGTCGCACACGGAATCCGCAATCCGCTCGCCGGCATCAAGGCGGCGGCGCGTGTCGCCGGCCTCGAGGTCGGCGCCGATCATCCGGTGCACGAGAGCATCGCCGACATCGTCAGCGAGTCGAACAAGTTGGAAGCGCGCATTCGCGCGCTGCTCGACTTCGCCCGGCCGTTCGAGCCACACCGCGCGCTCTCCCGCGTGGACGAGCTGCTGGGCGAAGCGGCGCACGCGTTGCGTTCGCAGATCGAAGCGCATCGCGTCGCACTCGTGGTCGAGGCCCAGCCGGGATTGCCCGAGGCGCGGATCGATCGCGGACAGATCGTCGAGGTGTTGCTGGTGCTGGTGTCGAACGCCATCGAAGCGGTGCCCGAGGGCGGCCAGGTGCGTCTCGTGGCACGGAGTGACGCCGGCCACCGCATCCGCCTCGAAGTGCACGACAGCGGACCGGGCATGGGACCGCAACAGCAGGCGCGGCTGTTCCAGCTCTTCGCGACGACCAAGGCGACCGGCACCGGCATCGGGCTGGCGATCGCAAAGAAGATCGTCGAGGCGCACGCCGGCACGATCACGGTCGAGAGTGCACCCGGGGCCGGGACGGTGTTCGCGGTGATCCTCCCGATCGACTGACACGGCGCGCACAAGAAGACGCGAAGACAACGATAGGTCTGCTCGCGACGTCGCGTGCTCGCGTCGACACCTCAGTCCGGACGGATGAAGACGTCCTGCTTGCGATTGCCGCTGACGTCGTTGTCGCCCGGCGGCGCCTGCAGGCCGGCCGCAGCATCGAAGTCGGTGGCGGCGCTGCGGCGGAGAAATAGGCCGTAGCCGTTGTTGTCGTGCAGCGCGTTGCGGATGGCGAGGGTGCCGTCGCTGCGGTCGAGGTGCAGGCCGTCCTCGTCGTTCAGCGCACAGACGTTGCCGTCGACGGTGGCATTCGGCGCGCTGTCGAGGAAGACGCCGGTGCCGGCGTTCGCGGCGATGCGGTTGCCGGTGACGGTCGCGTCCGCCGGCGCCCTGCACCAGCACGCCGTCGGCGCCGTTGAACGCGATGCGATTGCCGAGCCAGCGGCTGTTCGCCGCCGAGCGTGCTGGCGCCATTGCCGCCGTTGTCGCCGAGCCAGCTGTGCCGGCAGCTGCGCGCTGCCGGCGGCGATGCGCACGCCGTCGCCGCCGTTCTCGGCGCGCCTCGCACTGTCGCACCTCGGCCGCCGTACCCGACAGCAAGCACACCCTCCTGCAGATTTCCCCAAGCGGTGCTGTCGACGAGCCGGTGTGTCCTGCCCTGCGAGCTGAACGCCGCGGGTACCGCCGATCACGGTCAGCCCGCGGATCACGACGTTCGAAGCGGTCGCCACCAGCACCGGCGCGCTGCCGTCGCCCTGCAGGACGGTGAGCTCGCGGCCGGCGCCGACGAGATCCAGCGCGCGGTCGATGACGACCGACTCACGGTAGAGACCGGCGCGCAGCGCGACGACGATGCGGCCGTCCTGGTTGCGATCGGTGGCGGCGTCGATCGCCGCCTGGAGGGTCGGAACGCTCCCGCTCGGCGCCACGACATCGGGACGCGGCGCGTTGGCCGCCGCGTCGACCGTGTACGGCAACGTCGCGATGACGACGCCATCGCGCTCGACGCGCACCGTGCCGCCGCTGCCGTCGGCTGCGCGACTCGGTATCCGGCCGGCGACGCGCAGCGCTGCCGCTGCGCAGCACCAGCGCCTGGCCGCGACGCACCAGGCGCGGCGACAGCAGTCGCAACGGCCCATCCGCCAGCACGCGCACGCTGAGCGGCGGGCGAGGCGTCGGCCGGGTTGTCGAAGCGATCGACCGGCACCAGGCGCAGCCGCGCCAGGCTGGCGAAGCGCTCGAGTGCCGAGGGTCAGCCGGGTCGAGCCGGCAGGTCGATGCCGCGCGGCGCGGCGCCATCGCGCAGTGCCACGCTGCACGGCGGGCTGTGAGCGAATGATCGCGCCGTCGATGCTCGGCCGCGCTGCCGTCGAGCGGCAGCGCGTAGGTGTCGGTGGGCGGCGGCGGCGGAGAACTGGACCAGGTCCTGCAGCGTCGTGTCCGGACCGGCCGGCACGGCGCGATCGCGGATCAGGCGGCTGAGATCGCGCTGCGGCAGAAACGGCAGCGCCGTAGCGATCGCCGGCCCGCTGGGAATCGCGCCGTCGAAGAATCCGGGATCGAACGGCCCGGTGAGGGCCATGGCCACCAGCGCGACGGGCAGGCCGCCCTGGCTCGCCGGCAGGCCGCGACGCACGGCGAGCGTTCCGTGCGCGACCCCGCCGCTCAACACCGCGGCGGCGCGTCCGACGGGCACCAGCTCCGCACCTGTAGCGCGCGCGCAGCGGCGCTGCCGGCGCTGGTCGGACCGACGACGCCGTCGCCGTCGAGGTCGGGAAACGCCGCGACGATCACCGGCACGCCGTCCATGTCGGGCGCCGCCAGCCGGCGTCCAGCCGGCTCGCCCGCCGCCCGTGGCGCCGTCTGAGAGGAAGACCGTGAACGCGACCTCGGTGCCGCCGGCGTTGCGCGGACCGGCGACGCCGCTCGGCACCGCAGCGCGATCGCCGGCGAGCGCCGGCGCCGGAATGGCCGCTGGAGCGCTTACGTTGCCGGCACGGACGACGAGGTCGATGTCGCCGACGATCGACGGCGGAGACCACGTCGTCGGCCGTGCCGAGGACGCCGTCGGCGCCCGGCCGCACCAGCGGCTTGCCGGGTAGGATCTCCAGCGGAGTCCCGTCTGTATCCGTGGGATCGCCGTTGAAGACGGCGCTGAACGCAAGCGACCGGGTGGGTGCGCAGCCGAGCGCCGCTAGCAGCGCCGTCGCGAGGAGAAGGCGCCGGGTCATAGGTCGAAGCGCAGCACGTTGCTCGCCACCGACTTGCTGGAGTAGGAGCCGACCAACTGCGCCGACGCCTCCCCGGCGCTGAACTCGGGCGGCAGGACGACCGTGATCCGGCGATCGGTGATGCCGACCACGCCCGGTTCAGCGGCGGGCTGGGCGACGCCGTCGACGGTCAGTGCGACGGTTCCCGACAGCGCGCAGCGGGCGACGCGCGTTCCCTGGGTGACGATCACCTCGATCGGCAGCGCCAGCTGGACCGCGTCGTCGAAGCTGAAGCTGGTCTCGAGCGTCAGGGTGGCGCGCCCGCTCGATCCGCGCACCGCCGTCGCCCGCATCAGCGCCAGCGTCGGATCGGTGTTGGCGGCGCCGTGCCGGCCTGCTGCCGGCCATCAGCAGGGCGGCCAGCAGTGCCAGTACCACGTATCGACCTCGCGCCGTGTCGGCTTCTGTCGCTCGTCATTGTCTTCTCACCCTAGCGGTAGCTCACGCGTCGCGCAGCGGCAGCCCATCGATAGGGATTGGCGGCGCGATGATTTCTTGCAAGTCAGAGTGTTTTCGACTTCGCGCCCTGCGCCTCTTGGCGGCCGTTCTTGGAGCACCTGTTGCGCGCCCGAAACGGCTGCGGCCCGGGAGCGCGCGCTCCCGGGCCATCCGCGATGTCCCTCGATCGGGGCGTCAGTAGTAGGTGGGACGCGCGGCGTCGTCGCCGCCGTGCCCGCCATGACCTCCGCCGCCGTGACCGCCGCCGTGGTCGTCGCCGCCGCCGGACGCTGGCGTGCTGGCATCGGCGCACGGGTCGGGACTGCAGGTGCCAGGACCCATGTCCACGCCGCCCTGCGCCGCGCACTGGGCTGGAGTGCGGTCCTCACACTCGGCGCCATTGTCGTCTGGGACGCAGCACTGGACGTCCGGATCGGCCGGCGGCGTCGCCGCACAGGGATTGGCGGCGCAGCTGCTCGCCTCGATTACCGTGCCGCCCTGCGCCGCACATTCGGCGACCGTGCGGTCCTCGCACTCGGGGCCGCTGTCGTCGGGAATGCAGCAAACCACGTCGGTGCGGATGGGCGGCGCGTCCGCGCAGGGGTTGGGCAGGCACGACGTCGCCGCCGTCGGCGTACCGCCGCGGGCGGTGCACTCGTCGGGCGTGCGATCCTCGCACTCGGCGCCGCTGTCGTCCGGCACGCAGCAGGCGATCTTCGTACCGTCGGTGGCACTGCCGGCCGGGACCGTGCCGAGGAGCACGTCGACACCGTTGGGGTCGCGCAGCGTAATCAGGGCGCCGCGCGGATCGAAACCGAGCAGCAGATCGCGCCCGTGCGGGCGGGTGCGGAAGCGGAGCTGCCCCTGTCCACCGCCGGTGGTGAGGAGCGTCCCCACCTTCACGGTACCGATCAGGACGTCGAAGCTCTGGTCGGGCGCCAGGCCGCGCACCCGGATCTCGAAGCGGCCGTGGGACGGGTCACTGATCAGCGCGCGCACGCGTCCGCTGGCGCGCGCCGCGCCGTCGCCGCTCAGGTTGCATCCCACGCGGTCGCGCGCATGGGCCGGCGCGCTCACCTGCAGCGCCGTGGCCAGTAGGACTGCGAGGGCCGTTCGTGCTCCGTACTCTGTGAAGCTGTGCATCGGTGTTTCCTCCTGGGCAGGACACCAATGCAGGCGGCGTGCCGCCGGCGATCGAGCGCCGTATGGTCGATGTGCGACCGCCTTCTCGCGATTCGGGTGGGGGAGAGTCCGCAGCTGGGGGATTTGCCCCAACGGCGCCTACGGCTTGAAAGCCTTTGGCCGATAGAGGTCAGCCCCGGCGAGCGACGATGACGCTGGAACCGCCCATCGGCTGCGGGTGCAGGCTGAGGTCTCGGAAGCCGGCGCCCTCCAACCACGGGCGGTAGTCGGCCATCGTGTACGCGTTCCCGTGCTCGGTGGTGGTGAGCATGATGACGGCGAACATCAGCGCGCCCTCGTGCGCGGCACGCGCGTCGTCGGGGACGAAGTCGTGCACCAGCAGCCGACCGCCGGGCTTGAGGGCCGTGAAGAAGCGGCGCGCCAGGGCCAGGTTCTGGGTCCCGTTGAAGTGATGGAAGAAGTGGCTGCAGAGCACCACGTCGTAGTGGGCCGCCGGCAGCGGGGCGTCGAAGGCGCTGCCGGCCAGCCAGCTGACGCGACCGGCGACGCCGCGTTTCGCCGCGATGCGTCGCGCGCGTTGCAGGACATTGTCCCAGTCGAGCGACGTCACGTGCGCGCGCGGCAGGCGTGCGAGGGCGGTGAAGCCGTAGACGCCGGAGCCCGCGGCGACGTCGAGAATCTCGGCGGGCGCGCCCGGATCGAGCCCGAGGTGCTCGGCGACGCCCTGAGCGCTGAGCTCGGAGAACCGTTCGCTGGCGTCGCTGAACGTCTCCCAGAACGTATCGCCGGGGTTGTCGACCATCGAACTCGGCGGACGGCCGCTGCGCACGATCTCGGTGAGCTGGCCGATGCCGCGCCACAGCTCCGGGCTCAGCGTGACGCGCGTGAACGCCGCCATGTAGGCGGGCGAGTCCTTCACCAGCAGCAGCTCCGCGACCGGATCGAGGGCGTAGCCACCGGCGTCCTTGCGGACGACGCCGATCGACGCCAATGCGTCGAGCGCGATGGCCAGGGCGCGCGCATCGGCGCCAGTGGCGGCCGCCAGCGCCGCGATCGTCCGCTGACCGTGGGCAATGTGCGTGAACAGCTCGAGATCGACGGCGGTCTTGAAGAGCCCGCTCTTGATGTAGGCGAACATCAGGTCGGGAATGGTGCGCTCGTCCATTGCGTGCTCCTGGGGACAGCCGCGGACTAGCCGCGCGTTCCCGGCGCGACCAGTTCGTCGATGCGCGCCAGGTGGGCGTCGGGGATCTTCACGCTCAGCGCCTCGATGCCGGCGTCGAGGTGGCGCATGAGGCGCGGGCCGACGATGGCGCTGGTGACGGCGGGGTGGCGCAGCGCCCAGGCGTTGCGCGTAGGCGGCGAGCGACGCGCCGACCTCGTCGGCCAGCCGGACCAGCTCCTCGACGACGTCCAGGCGGCGCTGGCCGCGCGGGCTGTCGAGATCGAAGTTGTCGCGGACGAACATGCCGAACTCGGTCTCGTTGGCGCCGCGCGAGTCGGGCGGCGCCGGCTGGCCCTTGCGATAGCGGCCGGCGAGCCAGCCGCCCTCGAGCGGGCTCCAGACGATGGCGCCGATGCCGAAGCGTCTCGCAGACCGGGAAGACGTCGCGCTCGACGTCGCGCGAGAAGATCGAGTACGGCGGCTGCGTCGCAGACGAAGCGCTCGAAGCCCTTGCGCTCGCTGGTCCACAGCGACTCGACCATGCGCCAGCCCTGCCACTGCAGCTCGACCGGATCGGAGGCGTGCCCGGTGGAGACGCCGAGGTAGCGCACCTTGCCCTGGCGGACGAGGTCGTTGAGCGCGCTCGAGCACCTCCTCGATCGGCGTGTCCTTGTCGTGACGGTGCAGCTGGTAGAGGTCGATCCAGTCCGTGCCCATGCGGCGCAGGCTCTCCTCGACCTGCAGCATGATGTGGCGGCGCGAGGTGCCGCGGTCGAGCACGCCGTCGGCGCCCGGCATGAACACCTTGGTCGCCAGCACGACGTTGTCGCGCCGCCGCGCACCGCCTTGCCGACGATCTCCTCCGACTCGCCCCAGTTGTAGCGGTTGGCGGTGTCGATGAAGTTGACGCCCTCGTCGAGCGACGCGTGCGATGATGCGCACGCAGTCGTCGCGATCGCTGTTGCCCCAGCGCCCGAACATCATCGTGCCGAGGCAGACGCGGGAAACCTTCAGGCCGGTATTGCCGAGTCGTCGATAGTCCATGCGTGTCTCTACCGTTGATCGCCCGCGGTCGTAAACCGTGGGGCGCGGCGCTCGATTGCAGCGTGGCGTGCGGCGCGTCAGCGCCGCTCATCCGCAGTGCGGCGTCAGCCGCGCGGACGCGCGGCCCAGCAAGGCGGCGCTCACGCGCCGCCCTCCACAGCGCTGCAACCACCGTGCTACACGCCGCTCATGCCGCGCATCGTGCTCGACACCGACATCGGCTCCGACTGCGACGACTCCGTCGCGCTCGTCCTGGCGCTGGCGCCCCGCTCACCAACGTCGCCGCGGCGCGACGACCGGCTCGTCCGCCTCGTCCCCTGTGGGCGCGGGACGCCCGGCGCGGCCCGCGTCCGCGTGGCCACCGCGGTGGACGCGCCGCGGTTCATGGCCCACGTCCGCCAACGCCTCGGGATCGGCCGCTGACGGATGGCGCTCGACCGCCTCTTCTCGCCGCTGCGCATCGGGCCGCTCGAAGCGCGCAACCGGATCGTCTTCGGCGCGCACTTCACGATGTTCTCGGAGCCGAACGCGGTGTGCGGCGAGCCGGGCTACTTCGGCGCGCGGCTGGGGCGCTATCTCGCCGATCGCGCCCGCGGCGGCGCCGGGGTGATCATCGCCGGGCAGGCGCAGGTGCATCCGACCACCGCCTACCAGATGCCCAACAACGCCTGCGCCTGGCGGCCAGAGGCGGTCCCGCACTTCCGCGCCGTGACCGACGCGGTGCACGCGCACGGCGCCCTCATCTTCCTCCAGCTGGCGCACAACGGCGGCGTCAACCAGGGCCCGTGGTCGAAGCTGCCGGCGTGGGCGCCGTCGGCCGTCGCCAACTCGCTCGAGCCGCCCAAGCCGATGGAAGCCGCCGACATCGCGGCGGTGATCGCCGGCTTCGCCGACTCCGCGCGGCACGCGGCCGCCGGCGGCTTCGACGGCATCGAGCTGCACGCCGCGCACGGCTACCTGCTGCACGAGTTCCTCTCGCCGCGCAGCAACCGGCGCACCGACGGCTACGGCGGCAGCTTCGACAATCGCCTGCGTCTGACCGTCGAGGTGCTGTCGGCGGTGCGCGACGCGGTCGGGCCGCGTGTCGCCGTCGGCGTACGCCTGGTCGGCGACGAGGAGACGCCGGGCGGCCTCACCGCCGACGACGCGGCCGCGATCGCCGCCGCGCTCGAGGCGCGCGGTCTGGTCGATTTCCTCGACGTCAGCGTCGGCATCTCCGGCATCGGCATGGTGCGGCCGCTGTACGTGCCGCATGCCTTCGCCTCGTACGCGGCGCGCGCCGTCAAGGCGGCCGTGCGGACGACGCCGGTGTTCTCCGTGCATCGCATCCTGTTGCCCGAGGAGGCGGAGGCGATCCTGACGCGCGGCGACGCCGACGCGGTGACCGTGGTGCGCGCGCTGATCGCCGATCCCGAGTGGCCGGCCAAGGCGCGCGCGGCGCGGCCGACGAGATCCGCCGCTGCACCGGCTGCAACCAGGGCTGCTACGGCAACCTGACGCTCGGCCTGCCGATCACCTGCGTCACCAACCCCGCGGTCGGACGCGACGCCGAGCTCGGCCTCGGCACGCTGACGCCGGCGCCGTCGCCGAAGCGCGTGGTGGTGATCGGCGGCGGCCCGGCCGGCTTGGAAGCGGCGTGGGTCGCGGCGGCGCGCGGCCACCGCGTCACGCTGCTCGAACGCGGCGCCGAGCTCGGCGGCAAGATCCGCCTGGCGGAGCGACTGCCGGGCCGCGGCGAGCTCGCCGACTTCGCCGACTGGCGCGCCGGCGAGTGCGCGCGGCGCGGCGTCGAAATCCGGCTCACCCACACCGCGACCGCCGACAGCGTGCTGGCAATGCGGCCCGACGCGGTGATCGTCGCGACCGGCGGCCGCGCGACCATCGACGCGACCGCCAAGGCGTGGCCGCTCATGCCGATCCCCGGGGCGGACGCCGCCGTTCGTCCTGCGACCACGAAGCGGCGCTCGCGCAGGTCGACGCAGCTCGGGGCGCGCGTCGTGATCTTCGACGTCGTCGGCCACATCGAAGCGATCGGCCTCGGCGAGCTGCTGGCTCGGCGCGGCGTCGACGTCACCGTCGCGACGCCGTTCGCGACGCCGATGCTCCTCGATCGCGAGACCATCGGCTATGCCCTGCCGCGCGCCGCCCAGGCCGGCATGCGCTGGCGCCCCAACACCGGCGTGGTGGCCGTCGGCGATCGCACGGTTACCCTGCTCGACGTGTTCTCCCGCCAGACCGAGACCGTCGCGGACGTCGACCGCGTCGTCATCCGCACGCACGGCGTCGCCGACGACGCGCTCTATCACGCGCTGGTCGGGCGAGTGCCGCAAGTCGTTCGCGTCGGCGATGCCGTCGCCGTGCGCTGGGCAGATCGGGCGATCTTCGACGGGCACATGGCGGGGCGCGCGGTGTGAGGAAGACCAACCACGGACGACGCGATTTCACGAATCGCGCGCGGGCATCGCTCACTAGGAAAACGACTTCACCACGGAGGCACGGAGACACGGAGGCAAGTCGTGGTCTCTCCATGCCTCCGTGCCTCCGTGGTGAAGATCTGGAGTTGGTCTCCTACCCTTCCCTCCGCAGGCCCATCTCGAGCTGGTCGAAGACGAAGGCGTGCGGAGCCGGGGGCGGCGGCAGTACGGCGGCGTAACGGTCCAGTACCTCGTCGATGAACGCGCTCCGGCGATCCTCGGGCACCCGGCTGGTCCAGGCGACGAAGGTCCCCGCGGCGAAATGGGCGAAGGCGGCGCGCGAGCCGAAGTCCCACGCTTCCTGCACGACGGCGGCGCGCTCGACCGTGAAGCCGGCGGCGCGCGCCAGGGCGGCGTAGGCGCCGGCGTCGGGGTGGACGAACGGCGGGGTGTGGTCGGCGAACCACGTCCGCCACTGCGGCGCAGCGCAGGTGTCCTCGATCACGTCCTCGAGCGAGCGGCGCGGTGCCGCCGGGACGAACCGCAGCAGGGCGCGGCCGGCGGGGGCCAACGCCGCGTGCAGGCCGCGCAGCGGCGCCGGCAGATCGCGCACCCAGTGCAGCGCGTTGAAGGAGACGGCGAGGTCGAACGCCGGGGCGAGCGCGAGCGCCGCGGCGTCGGCCACGGCGAAACGCAGGTTCGCATGGTCCGCTCCGGGAAAGGCCGAGGCGGCGAAGTCGACCATGTGTTGCGACGCGTCGACGCCGAGCACCGACCCGCTCGGCACGCGGGCGGCGATCGCGGCGGTGACGCGGCCGTCGCCGCAGCCGACATCGAGCACGCGCTCGTCGCCGGCGAGGGTCAGCGACGCGAGGCTCTTCTCCGCGAGCCACTCCTGCAGCGCCGAGACCTCACGATAGGTCGCGGCATCCCACTCGGTGGCCACGCCCGGTCAACGCGTCGGACAGTCGTAGCGGCCGATGCAGAACGGCTCGCGGCCCTCGATGACGTGCTCGTCGATCACCTGGGTGCCGTCCACGAAGCCGAAGACGTCATCGGCCGCGTACGTGCCGCCGAAGGTCATGAAGCCGGTGAAGCCGGCGAAGAAGGCGCCGAGCACCGTGAGCGGGAGCCGCACGGGCAGGAAGACGATGTTGAGCGCGACCGCCGCGAGCGCCGCACCGGGGTTGGGTTCGCGCTCCCGCGTCTCCGTATTGCTGGACAGGTCCACGGCGCGGGCGCCGTTGGCCAGCATGGCCGTCACCAGCACCGCCGCCGCTATTCGTCGCCATCGAATCATGATCGTCTCCTCAACGCGTCGGACAGTCGTAGCGGCCGATGCAGAACGGCTCGCGGCCCTCGATGACGTGCTCGTCGATCACCTGGGTGCCGTCGACGAAGCCGAACACGTCATCGGCCGCGTACGTGCCGCCGAAGGTCATGAAGCCGGCGAAGCCGGCGACGAAGGCGCCGAGCACGGTGAGCGGGAGCCGCACGGGAAGGAAAACCGTGTTGATGACCACGGCCGACAGCGCGGCGCGCGGGTTGGGATCGCGCTCTCGCGTCTCCGTGTCGCTGGAGAGATCCACGGCGCGGACGCTGCTGGCCAGCATGGCCGTCACCAGCACCAGCGCCGCCATTCGTCGCCAATGGGCCATGTTCGTCTCCCTTCCCTTCAGCGGCGCGCCGTGCCCCGCCGGACGGCGCGGGTCGGGCGGCGGGCCACGACGACCTTTGATACCAGATGCGGCTCGCTCGACTCCACCGCGAAGCCCACGTCGGCGAGCAGCGCGGCGATGTCGTCGCGCAGATACCCCTTGTAGTAGGGCTCGTGGTAGGTGGCCGGAAAGCGGTGCAGGACGGGCTCGAGGTCGGCGCTGTCGGCGAGCTGAGCCGAGTCGCACACCACCAGCCGCCCGCCCGGCTTCAGCACCCGCAGGGCCTCGCGGGCGACGCGCCGGCGCGCATCCGAGGGCAGCTCGTGGAAGAGGAACACCGAGGTGACGGCGTCGAACGACGCGTCCGCCCACGGCATTGCCTCGGCGTTGTCGTTCACGAGGCTGGCGTCACGGCCGGCGAGGAGCGTGGCGGCGTGCGCCAGATAGGGGGCGCTGAGGTCGAGCCCGTACAGCTTGGCGTCGGGCAGCGCGCGGCTCAGCTGCAGGAGGAAGCGGCCGGTGCCGCAGGCGACGTCGAGGACGCGCGGCCGCGCGACGTCGCGCAGCGCCGCGACCAACGGCGGAATCGCCATGCGCCGCATGGTGTCGGCGGTCCCCGCGAAGAGGAACTCGACGCTCGGGTCGTAGAGGCGCGCCGAGCGCTCGCTCAGCCAGCCGTCGGTCTGCCAGTGGAACGTGCGCAGGTAATAGCGTGGGTAGCGGCTGCGATCGATGTCGGCCGGCAGGTCATCGTGCTGCTCGGTGAAGCTGCGCCACAGGAAGCGAGGGAGATCGCCGACCGCCGCCGGCAGCTGGCGCAGATAGCGCAGCAACGGCAGCTGGTAGAGGAGATCGCGCGGGTAGACACCCTGCTCGACGTTGGCCAGATCGCGTTCGAGGAGTGCCTCGTACCGCCGCTGGAGGAGCCCCACGACGTGCGGGTCGATGCGTCCCTGACCGGGCGAGACCAGCAGGCCCAGGAGGCGGCCCGGGATCGCCAGCGAGGCCGTCAGCCCATACTGGCGGGCGCGATAGAGGTACCGGTCGAGCGACCGCAGCACCCCCTCGGCAAGCCCCGTAAGCCCTTCACTACCGCCGCCAGCGGCCAGCGCATCCATGTCCGCATTGTGCACGGTGGTCACGCATTGGCAATCGGCGGCACAACGCTCCCGCGGTTGGTGCGTCAGTCACTGGCGCGGCGGTGCCCCGCTGCTCAGATGGGCGCCAAGTGAGCGCTGCTTGGCGCCCTTGGTGTCCTTGGCGTCGTTGGCGGTTTTTTCCAGGGCTGCGAGCACCGCCGCACAATCAAAGAGTCACCACCCTCGCCAGCCCCTGCGGCCGCTGTGGTGAAATCCGCGCCGCTCGGGTAACCGTCGGGGGGACGATGCTGCGCCTGCACAACGCCACATCTGCGGCTTGGGTCGACGCCGTCCGCGGCGACGTCGACACCTTCCTGAAGGACCACGCGGCCAACGAGCGCAAGGTATCGGGCAGCGCGCTGCAACTCGCCGTCCAGCACCCGGACCGCCCGGCGCTGGTCGATGCCATGGTGGCGCTGGCGCGCGAGGAGCTCGAGCACTTCGCACGCGTGTACGCGCTGCTCGGCAGGCGCGGCCAGAGGCTCGCGGTGGACACGCCCGATCCCTACATGGGCGCGCTGCATCGGCTCGTCCGCCGCGCCAACGTGGACGAGTATCTGCTCGACCGCCTGCTGGTGTTCGGCGTCGTCGAGGCGCGTGCCTGCGAGCGCTTCGGCCTGCTCGCCGACGGCCTCGCCGACCCGGATCTGCGCGCCTTCTACGCGGACCTGACCCGCGCCGAGGCGCGCCACCACGCGCTCTTCGTCCGCCTTTCCCAAGAGGTCGCGCCGCGCGCCGCCGTGGCGGCGCGCCTCGCCAACGTGCTGGACGCGGAGGCGGCGATCGTAGCCGATCTCCCGATCCGCGCCGCGCTGCACTGATCGCGATGCCCGGAGGCGATGCCCCCCGCCGGGTGCTCGGCTGCTTCCCGCACCCCGACGACGAAATCTTCGCGGCCGGCCTGCTCGCCTGGTGCGCGGACCACGGCGCCGAGGTCCACCTGCTCTGCGCGACGCGCGGCGAGCGCGGCATCGATCGCCACCGGCGGCTGTCCGGAGCGGCGCTCGCCGCGGTGCGTAGCGGCGAGCTGGCCGCGTCGTGCGCGGCGCTCGGCATCGCGCCGCCGGCGTTTGCCGAGCTCCCCGACGGCGGCGTCGGCGACGCCGACCGCGCGAGCGCCGTGGCGCTCGTCGGCGAGCACCTGGCGCGGGCGCGTCCGGCGGTGGTGGTGACGCTCGGCCGCGACGGCGCCTACGGCCACCGCGATCACCTGGCGTGGACGGCGATCGTCGAGGCGGCCGTGCGCGGCTGTCCGGCCGCCGATACACCGCGCCTCCTGCACCAGGTCTTCCCGCAGGGACACTTCGCGCGCCTGTACGAGCTCGGCCGGCGCGCCGGGGCGGTGGCCGAGCTCGACCCCGCGCGGCTCGGTGTCGACGAAGCGCTGGTCGAGCTCCGCCTCGACGTCCGGGCGCTGGCGGAGCGCAAGCGCACTGCCGCGCGCGCCCACGATACGCAGCTCGACGTGGCGCCGGGGACGTTCTTTCAACGCCTGTTCGCGCCGCTCTTCGTCGAAGAGTGGTACGTCGTCGCGCACGGCGCGGCGCTGCCGGCCGGCGCCACCGACCCGTTCGCGGGATTGTGATGCGCGTCCTGCACCTGACCCGCGACCTCCCGCCGCGCTACGTCGGCGGCCTGTCCACGGCGGTCGGCGGCCTGATCACCGCCAGCGCACGCGACGGCCTGACGGTGTCGGTGGTCTCCTTCGACGCCTGGCGGCCCACGCGCACCGTGGCGGCCGGGCCCTGCGAGCCGAGGGACGAGCACGGCGTGGCCGTTCTGCGCGTCACCCACCTCGAGCATCTCAGCGCCGCGCGCGCGTTCGCGCGCGATATGCGCCCCGACCTCCTGCACGTCCACCACGGCATGCTCTGGCCGCTCGCGGCCAGCCTGCGCGACGCGCTGGGCGTCCCGGCGGTGAAGACGGTGCACGTCGTGCAGCGCGAGATGAACGCCTTGCGCCGCACCAGCGAGCACACGCGCAGCCTGGCGGGACAGGAAGCGGCGCTGGCCGCCGCCGATCGCATCATCGTCCCGTCGCGCGCCGCCGCCGCGGCCCTCGCGCCGTACGGCGAGAGGGTCGCCGCGCGCCTGCGCGTCGCGCCGCACGGGATCGACGACACGCCGGCGGCACGCGCCAGCGTCGCCGCCCGCACCAAGCCCAACGACTACGCGCCGCTCCTCGCGGTCGGCCGCTTCGACCACGTGAAGGGCACCTCCGAGCTCTTCGGCGTGCTCCTGCGGGCGCTGTCGCGCATCCGCAACGCCACGGCGGTGATCGCCGGCGGCGTCCCGGCCAACCTGCGCGCCGAGCTGCAGTGGCGCCGGCGCTGGGAGTCCGAGGCGCCGGCCCAGATGCGCGAGCGGGTGCGGTTCACCGGCTGGATCGATCCGGACGCGCTGGCGAAGGAGTACGCGGCGGCCGGGCTGCTGCTGGTGCCGAGCCGCTTCGAGACCTTCGGCCTGACCGCGCTCGAGGCGATGCTGTTCGGCGTGCCGGTGGTGGCGATGCCGTCCGGCGGCGTCCCGGAAGTGGTCGAGCACGACGTCGCGGGCCTGGTCTCGTCATACGCCGACGTGGAGATGCTGGCGGCCAATTGCGTCGCGCTCATGCGCGACACGCCGCGCGCCCTCCAACTCGGCCGCCAGGGTGCCGCGCTGGCGCGCCGGCGCCATCTCTGGACGCACGCGCTGCCGGCGGTCCGGAGCGTCTACGGCGAGTTGGTGTCGTAAACACGACCACCACAGAGGCCACAGCGGCGCACAGCGGGTTACGGAGCCCAGTTGCCGGTGCAGTCGCCGAGCAGGATGGCGGTGAAGCTCTGGCCACCGGCGTTGGCGGCGAGTGGTGCGAACGCGATGGCGCCGGGCTGGCAGATGCCCGTCGCCAGCGCCGGTTCGATCGGCGACTGGTTCGCAGCGGCTGTCGCGGCGGGCGTGAACAGCCAATCGGAGGCGCAGGTCTGGGCGGCGGGGAACGGGCTCGCGTTGCCGACGGCGCGCTGGAGGATGTAGGCGGCGTCGAGCGTCGAGAGCGTGCCGTCGCCGGTGACATCACCGGCGAGCCGCTGCGATGCGGTCATCGTGCGCGCGCCGGCCACGGCCTGCAGGACCCAGGCGGCGTCGAGCGCACTCACGGCGGCACCCGTGCCGCCGGAGCGGTGCGGCGCGACCTGCAGCGCGACGCCCGGCGCGGCGGCGAACGCGTAGGCGCCGGAGGCGTCGGTGGTCGCACTCTGGCCGGTCGGCGGCAGGCCGACGGCGGCGCCGCTCAGCGGCTGGCCACTGGCGGTGTGGATGCTCCCCGAGAGCTGAAAGACCGGCGGCGACGTCGACGTGGCGGACGGCGTCGGCGTGCGTGTCGCGGTCGCGATCGGCGACGCGGTGCTCGTCCCCGTCCGCGTGGCCGTGGCGGTGGCGGTGCGCGTGCCCGTAGCGGTGGCGGTCCGCGTCGAGGTCGGCGGTGCCGCCGTGGCGGTGAACGTCGACGTCGGCGTCGGGCCCGCCGACCCCGGCAGGACGAGCAGCGTGATCGACTGCGCCGCGAACGTGAGGCTGGCGCCGCCGGCCGGGACCGCGACGTCGGCGAGGTGCTCGATGGCGGCGAGATTGGTCGGGGCGTAGCGGTAGACGCGCGCCGTGGATCCCGTGAAACCGGACACGTTCAGCGCGGTGGTCTGCGGCTGCGCGGTCTTGTTCACGACCATGATCGTGAGCGCGCCGTCGGCGGTGCGTTGCGCGGCGTAGACGGCGAGCGGTCGCCTGGTCGGCCGAGGCGGCGGTGACGCCGACGTCGCCGAAGCCGCTGCCGGCGCCGTCGTAGTTGCGGTACATGCGGAAGGCGAACGCGCCCGGCTGGGCCGAGGTGGGCGGGATCCCACAACGTCGCCAGGCCCATTCCCTCGCGGCCGAAGATGCCGAGCACGTCGGCCTGCGCGAGCGCGCCGTTGATGTGCTCGAGCGCGCCCCAGTTGTACTCGCCGATCGCGAGCTTGGTGCCGGGATAGTACTGGCTCACCCAGTCGCGCATGCGCGGGATCAGCTGCACCGGCTTCGCCGATCCAGCTCTCGTCGACGTAGGTCGGATCCCACAACGCGCGCGTCGAGCGCAGGCGGAGCGCCTGCGTGGCGGCGTTGCCGGCGCCGGACAGCGAGACGCCGCTGGCCTGCGGATAGTAGTGCAGGTCGAGGTAGTCGAGCAGGCGGACGCCGTGCTGCTGCTGATAGGCGGCCAGCTGCTGAAGATACCACGCGGTCAGCGGCAGGTTGCCGTGCGCCAGACGGTCGAGCGGATTGTTCCACCACGCGCCGCCGGGCGCGGCGTCGAGCGCCGACCAGAAGTAACCGCTCCAGCCCCACTCGGCGGGCCCGAGCGTCTCGCGCCGTCGGGTCGGTCGCCTTGATCGCCGCCGCGTAGGCCAGCGTGCGATCGCGCAGCTCGTCGTAGCTGGGCGGATCGCGGGTGGACGTCGCGATGCGTGTCGGCCCACAGCATCGGCTCGTTGTCGAGGTTGTAGAAGCGCACGCCGCCGGCGAGCGGCAGTGCCGTAGCGTCCGATCAGGTGATTCATCCAGTCCTGCACGAAGTCCGGCCCGATCGCGTCGCTGACGTCGGCGGGCGTGTTGCCGGTGATCTCGCTGCCATTGGTGCGCACGCCGTTGCCGCAGTCGTTGCGATAGGGGTCGACCGACTGCTGGGCGCCGTACTTGCGCGACGCTGAAGCCGCAGCCGTAGGCGCGGCCCCGCGGGGTCCAGCCGATGAGCGGCACCGTCAGCAGCGTCTCGGCACCGGCGCGGCGGTTGGCCTCGACGAAGAGATCGCTGCTCGAGCCGTCGGGAAGCGCCGCTGGATTCGCGTTGTCGTTGGGAATGTTCTCGAAGTACCAGTCGGAGGCGTGGTTGGAGGTGTCGGTGCGCCAGTTGTAGCGGGTGGTGGCGTTGCCGCCCCAGCGCCGCACCGGCAGGCGGCAGCCGATGTCGCCAGCGCCTCGTCGGCGAAGTTCATGCCGTAGATGAGCTGGCTGATCGCGTGGCGGCCGTTGGCGACGTCGACCTGCAGCGCGGGGCCCATGGCGGGGCCGAGCGGGGTCGGCGTCGGCAGGCCGCTGGCGACGAAGGCGATGTCGTCGATCGAGAAGGTCGGCTGCGCGCCGGCGGTGTTGTTGAAGACATGGATGTACGTGACCTGGGTCGTGCCGAGGGCGTCGAGCGGAACATCGTAACGCGTCCACGTGTTGGCGACCGGTGTGATGTTGAGATCCACCTTGGTGCCGGTGAGGTGATTGCCGACCTCGATCTCCACTGTCTGGCCGCCGCTGGTCCCGCCGTGCACCCAGCAGCGCAAGCGGTCGAGGCCGGTGACGTCGATCGCGTCGTTGCGACCGATCTGCAGGCCGCTCCACGAGCCGGTGTAGGTGACGCCGATCGAATGCGGTGCCGGCGTGCACCGGGGAGGTGCGGGCGAAGTCGCGGGTGATGCCGCCCCAGGACCAATCCTGCCAGCCGGCTGACAGCGCGTCGCCGTAGACGGTGACGTCGGCTCGTGCGGGCTGTGCCAGCGCGACGATGGCGGCCAGCACAGCAAGCGACCGGGCGATCGGTGCGCGGAAGGTCACGTCAATACTCGTTGGTGCACGGGGTCATCGCTTTGCTGCCCCCTCGACACGCTCGCGGCGCTCGCGACTCGGGGCATCCGGGATCCGTGGAGCAAGCCCTGCACCAGCCGCGGCGCGACGAGTGGCGGGCAACCCGGCCCTCGCCTATGACGATGGCATGCCGGCATGTGTAGTCCCAGGCGGCGGTCGGATGGCGTGGGAGGAGACGGGGAACGGCACTCCCGCGGTAGTGTTGCTGCACGGCTGGTGCTGCGATCGCGGCTACCTGGCGCCGCAGCAGGCGGCTCTGGCCTCGTCGCACCGGGTGATCGGCGTCGACCTGCCCGGCCACGGCGCCAGCGACGCGCCGCCGCGCGACTACGGCGTGCCGGCGCTGATGACGGATGTGGCCTGGCTCTGCGACCACCTCGGGCTCGAGCGGCCGGTGGTGATCGGTCACAGCCTCGGCGGCGCGATCGCCATTCGACTCGCCGGCGAGCGGCCGGAGCGCGTCGCCGCCGCGGTGGCGCTCGACACCACGATCGGCCCGGCACCAGAGACGCGGCGCGCCTGGGCGGCGCTCGTCGACGCGCTCGCCACGCCCGACTTCCGCGCCGCCGCTCGCGCGGCGATCGAGCGACTCTACTTCCTGCCAACCGACGACGCGGCGCGGCGCGAGCGCATCGTGGCGGCGATGACCGCGGCGCCGCAGCACGTCATGCACGGCGGCTTTGTCGGCATCGCCGCGTGGGACTCGGACGCCGCCGTCGCGGCGCTGGGCGTCCCGTTCCTGCACATCGCGCGCGAGGTCGGCGGCACCGACCACGCCCATCTCCGCCAGCTCTGCCCGCACGCCCGCACCGGCCGCGTGGTCGGTTCGGGACACTTCGTCCAGCTCGAGGTTCCCGACCAGGTGAATGCGATGCTGGAGCGTTTCCTCGACCTGATCTGACCGCGGAGGCCACAGAGGGCGGCGCGGTGGCCTCCGTGGTTGATTCAGTCGCGCAGGATCTCGCGGGCGATGGTGAGGATCTGCATCTCGGTCGTGCCGCCGCCGAGCTCGATCAGCTTGGCGTCGCGCGCCAGGCGCTCGACGACGTACTCTTCCATGTAGCCGTTGCCGGCCAGGATGTGGATCGCCTCGAAGGCGACGAAGGTGCCCATCTCGGCGCAGTACAGCTTGCCGGCGCAGACGTCGGCCACCGATTCCTTCAGGGCGCGGCCGGCGAGGTAGTCGGCGTAGACGATGCGCCGGCAGTTGGAGAGCGCGACGTACATGCGCGCCAGGCGCTGCTGGACGAGCTGGTAGTTGGCGATCGGCTGGCCGAACTGCTGGCGGGTGCGGGCGTAGTCGCGGGCGATCTCGAAGCAGCGCTCGGCGATGCCGTAGGACAGCACCGACAGACCGCCGCGCTCGACGGCGAGGCTCGACTTCACGTGGTCGCGCTGGCGCACGCCGCCGCCGAGGAGCTGGTCGGCGGGGACGCGCACGTCGTCGAGGAACACCTCGCCGGTCGGCGAGCCGCGCATGCCCATCTTCTTCATCGGCGGTCCGGTGCTGAGCCCGGGCGTGTCGCGCTCGACGATGAACGGCTGGATCGAGCCGTCGAGCTCGCCCCCCTGGCACGCGCGCGTAGATCAGGAAGACGTCGGCATACGGCGCGTTGGTGATGAAGGTCTTGCTGCCGTTGAGGACGTAGTGGTCGCCGTCGCGCCGCGCGGTCGTCTTCATGCCGCGCAACGCGTCGCTGCCGGCGCCCGGCTCGGTCAGCCCCCAGGCGCCGATCTTCTCGCAGCGCAGCACCGGCAGCGCGAAGCGCTCGCACCTGCTCGGGCGTGCCTTTGCCGACGACGTTGGCACCGAAGAGGCCGAGGCTGGCGCCGTAGCTGAGCGCGAACGATGGGCTGACGCGCGACATCTCGACGGTGAAGGTGGTGCGGGCGTAGCGGACGGTGTTGGCGTCGAACCCGCCGGCCCCGCCGCCGCTCCCGCCGCCGCCGCCGCGGCGGGGCCATCATCGGATCGAGCCCGAGCGCCTGGTGCATCTCGCGCATCAGGTCGTACGGCAGCAGCTCGCCGCGCTCCATCGCCGGCACGTGCGGCTCGATCTGGGCGGTGAAGTAGGCGCGAAACGTGTCGCGCAGCATGCGTTCGGTGTCGGTGAGATCGGGCTCCATCGCAGCGGACGTAGTCGGCGCCCAGGCGCGGCGCAAGCGAGGTTTGACAAGGAATATGCGCCCCGTTAGGAGCGTTGAGTTTGAAGCCGCGTGGGGGCGGCGTAACCCTATGGAATCACAGCAGAGCGCGCTGGACCGCAAGTCGATTGGCGGCTTCACCGTCGAGCAGATCGCCTACATCCTCATCATCGTAGTGGCCATCTTCCTGCGCACCTACGACCTGGGGGTGCGGCCCTATCACCACGACGAATCGATCCACGCCTTCTTCTCGTGGAAGGTCTTCAAGAACGGGTTCGCCGAGTACAAGTACGACCCCGTCTACCACGGGCCGACGCTGTACTTCTCGACGGCCCTGATGATGCTGCTGTTCGGCGACAACGACTTCACCGGGCGGCTCAGCGCGGTGCTGTTCGGCCTCGGCGTCGTCGCCTTCGCCTGGCCGCTGCGCCGCTACATCGGCCGTTGGGGCGCGCTGTCGTTCCTCGTGCTGATCACCTTCTCGCCGAGTTGGACGTACTTCACGCGCTTCCTACGCCACGACATCTACCTGGCGCTGTGCAACCTCGCGGCCGTGTACTTCGCCTTCCGCTACGCGGAGGAGCGCCGCGGCAAGTATCTCTACGTCGCGGCCATCGCCCTCGCCTTCGCGTTCACCAACAAGGAGGACATGTACCTCATCACGCCGATCTTCCTCGCGGGATTCGGCGTGATGATGTTGTGGGGCGTGGTGCGCGGCGAGCAGAAGCTCGGCGAGGCGATACGCGAATCGGCCAGTTTCCTGAATTCCAGCAAGCTGCCCATCCTCACCTCGGCGATCATCTTTCTGGTCATCTGGGTCGCGATGTACTCGTCCTTCGGCCAGAACCCGAAGGAGCTCGAGTGGTACGGCTTCGCGCCGGTGCGGGACGCGCTCAGCTACTGGTGGGGGCAACAGACGATCAAGCGCATCGGCGGGCCGTGGTACTACTACGTGCCAGAGCTGATCCTGTACGAGCCGCTGATCACCTTCCCCGCGCTGGCGGCCGTGATCGGCGCCGTCCTGCAGAAGCCCGCCCCCGACCGCTTCATGCGCTTCATGGTCGTCTGGGGCGTGGGCATGCTGTTCATCTACGGCTGGGCGCAGGAGAAGGTGCCCTGGCTGCTGGTGCCGCAGCTGCTGCCGCTGACCATTCTCTCGGGCCGCTGGTTCGGGAGGATCATCGAGGCGGGCGTGCTGCGCCGGCCGGGCCCCGCGCTGGCGACCGCGGCGGTGGGCGCGCTCACCCTGTGGTCGCTCGCCGACGCCAACTTCCTCTACGACGCGCCGCGTCCGGACCAGGACCCCAACCACCGGCGCGAGACGATGCTCTCGTACGTGCAGTCGACGTACGACGTCAACAAAGTCATGGACCGCATCGAGGACGTCGGGAAGCAGCTCGGCACCGGTAAACAGACGCGTTTGGCGGTCTCGGGTAACGCCACGTGGCCGTTCAGCTGGTACCTGCGCGACTACCCGGTCAACTGGGCCGCCAACCTGCGGGACATCGACGTGCCGGTGCTGATCGTCGACAAGGAAGTCGGCAAGGTGCACGACGAGGTGCTGCTCGACACGTACGAGAAGGTGCCGTTCGAGATTCGCGGCTGGTGGGAGCCGAGTACGCCGACCATTCCGCAGTTGGCGAAGTGGCTGATCACGCGCGACGCCTGGAGCCCGCTCGGGTCGAGCGACGGCATCATGTACGTGCACAAGGATCTCAAGCCGGGCATGACGACGTTCGCCAAGGTGACGGTGAACCCGCCACCTGCCTCACGCGGCTATCCGGAGAATCCGAAGCAGATCCAGCCGATCACGATGATCGGCGGGCCCGGCGATGGACGCGGCCAGTTCGGCGAGCCGCGCGGCCTCGCTTATGACTCCCACGGCAACCTGTACGTCGCCGACACCAAGAACAATCGCATCCAGAAGATCGGGCCGGACGGCGCGGTGTTGGCCGCCTGGGGCACGCAGGGCACCGATCCGGGACAGTTCAAGGACCCGAGCGGCGTCGCGATCGGCCCCAACGACGAGGTGTTCGTCGCCGACACGTGGAACCACCGCGTGCAGAAGTTCGACTCGAACGGCACCTTCATCAAGACGTGGCAGCCCGATCCCGGATTCTGGGGACCGCGCGGCATCGCCGTCGGCAAGGACGGCCACGTCTACGTGACCGACACCGGCAACAAGCGCATCGTCGCCTTCAGCAGCGACGGCGTCCAGATCGAGTATTGGGGCAGCGACGGCTCAGGACCGGGCCAGCTGATCGAGCCCGTCGGCATCGCGGTGAACGAGAACAACGAGGTCGTGGTCTGCGATACCGGCAACCGCCGCATCCAGGTCTTCCAGAGCGACGGCACGTTCGCGAGGGAGTATCCGATCTACGGCTGGGACGAGTTCTACACGGAGCCGTACGTCGCCGTGACCGGCGACAGCGCCTACGTCACCGACTCCTATCTGCACCGCTTCGCCCGCTACACCGACGGCAAGCTGACCGGTGCGTGGGGCAAGACCGGCAACGGCGCCGGCGAGTTCAACCGTCCGATCGGCATCGCCACCGGCCCCGACGGCAAGGTGGCGGTGTCGGACACGATGAACAACCGGATTCAGGTCTTCCAGCCGCCCGCGCCGGTGGCGGACGCGGCGAAGTGAGCGGCGAGCGCGTGCGCGTGTGTGCGGTCAACGACCACGCACACGCGTGCACGCGCTCGCCGGCGCGTTCACGGTTGCTTCTTCACCACCGGCTGGGTCGCGAGAATCTGCTGACGCAGGCGGAAGAGGTCGTAGAAGGCGCGCAGGATGACGCTCAGGTGCGCGCCGGTTTGTACGCCGGCCTCGCGCGAGTAGTGGTGGACGCCGACCTCGCGGATGCCGAAGCCGGCGCGGATCGCGCGGCCGTAGAGCTCGGCATTGATGAGGGCGCCCGTCGAGTCGAGCGTGATCGTCTCGAACACCTTCTTGGGGATCAGCTTGAAGGCGCAGTTCAGGTCGGTGACGTAGACGTTCAGCATCACCCGCACCAGCCAGCCGCCGAACAGCCTGGCGTTGAGGCGGCGGATGAACGGGTCGCGGCGCTCGATGCGGAAGCCGGTGACGATCACGTCCTCGCTCGCCAGGGGCAGCAGCTTGTCGAGATCCTTGATGTCGAACTGGCCGTCGCCGTCCATGTAGAAGACGTAGCGCTTCACCGCGGCGTCGAAGCCGGTGCGCAGGGCGGCGCCGTAGCCCCGGTTCTGCGGATGGGTCTGCGGCTTCACCCGCGGCAGCTCGCGCGCGACGCCGGCGAGGATCTCGCCGGTGCGGTCGCGGCTGCCGTCGTTGACCGGCAGGATCTCGTAATCGATGCCGAGGGGATCGAGGTAGGCGCAGACCTGGCGGATGACGCGGTCGATGTTGGCCTCCTCGTTGTAGGCCGGCAGCACCACCGACATCTCGGTCACGGGCCCCGTCGCCTTGCCTTTTTGCTCCTCACTCATACAATCCCCTCGCTCGTCGTCGACTGATGGTCATCGAGTGCCCCCACTGCGGTACCCGCTTCCGATTGGAAGCGCGCCAACTGTCGGACAGCCGGTCGATGCTCAAGTGTGCGCGGTGTCGGCGTGTATTCCCCGCTCCGGGCCAGGCCGCGACGTCGCGCCGCCCGAGACGACCGTCAGAGGACGACAACATGGCGTTCTCTTTCGACGACGACGACGAGTGGCGGGCGCCGGAACTGACCTCGGACGATGTACCGGAAGACGCGTTCCTGCTCAACGCTCCCGTTGGGCCAGAGGCATCCCCGGCACCGCGGCCGCGCCGGCCGCGGCAGGCGCGGCCCGTGCCCGGTCAGGAGTCGCTGCGCTTCGATGACGACGACGGCGAGGACGCCGCGCCCGATGAGGTCGACGACGAGGCGACGGACGGGCTCGATCCCGAGCCGGCGTTCACGATGGATGAGGAGCCGGCGGCGCGGAACGACCCGGCACGGCGGGGAGGCATCAGCGTGCGATCGGTGTTCGTGTTCCTGGCGGTGGTGGTGGGCGGCTACGGCGCCCTGACCTGGTCGTTGCTCGATGACCCGGACTGGGCCGGCAAGTTGACGCGGGATCTCCCGGTGATCGGCGCCTCGATGCGCGACGTGTCGTCCGGCGAGGAAATCTCCCTGGTCGACGTGCACGGGCGCTACGAGCGCACCAAGGACGGCAAGGTGGTGCTCGTGATCACCGGCAAGGCCGTCAACCAGTCGGCAGATACGCTGCGGTCGGTGCAGATCGTCTCGGTGCTACAGGATGCCGGCGAGCACCCGCTGGAACGGCAGGTGACCGCCTGCGGCAACGCCCTGGAGGCGCAGATCCGCGAGCTCAGTCTGCACCAGGTGAGCATCCTGCGCGGTATCAAGCCGCCCGCCGACCTCGCGATGCAGCCGGGCAGCAACTGCCCGTTCGTCTCGATCTTCACCGAGGTGCCGCCGGCGGCGGCGACGTTCAGCACCGAGGTGTCGCGCGCGCAGCGCTACGCCTGAGGCGGCGGATCCCCGCCCGGCGGCTTCTCGTCCGGCTTCGGGGTGATGTCGATCTCGTCCGGCCGCGCCACCTCGCGCTTGAAGCTGCGAATCCCCTTCCCCAACCCCTGGCCGATCTCCGGCAGTTTCCCGGCCCCAAAGATGATCAGGACGATGACGAGGATGACGAGCAGCTCGCCGATGCCGAGTCCGAACATGGGTCTAGCGTAGACGATGGGGGTGCGCGGAACAACTGTTGGACGTGCGGATTGGCGTGCGGCCGTGCGACCGTGCTGACGTGCTGACGTGCTAGCTCCTGGGTGGCGGATGGGGGGTTCGGACCGGAATCGAGGCAGACGGACGCGGTGGTCTTCCCGACCACATCGGCAGGTCGGCACGTCAGTACGGCAGCCCAGCGTCCCCCCTCCGGCTGGCTCGTCCCATCGCCTCTCGGTAGTGTGAGCTGATGCATCCGCGTGCCAGGCGGGCGACCAGTGTCGCGCTCTCCATCGCCGTGCACGTGCTGTTCCTGTTGTGGGTGGCCACGGTGGCGGTCACCATCCCCCAGCTCACCCAGTCGGGGGCCATGCCGGTGCGGATCATCGAGCCGCGGGCCCGGCCCAAGGTCGCGCCCAAGCCGCCCCCGCCGCAGGTCGCCAAGGCCCAGCCGCCGGAGCCGGCCAAGCCGGAGGTCCCGCCGCCGCAGGCGCAGCCCCCGCCGCCGGAGCCGGAGCGCAAGATCCCGCTGCCGGAGCAGATCGTCAGTCCGCCCGACGCCGGCAAGAACGAGGTCCCGCCCGACACGCGCCTCAAGAGCGACCGCGACAACACGGTCGAGAAGCAACAGGTGAAGCGGGGCGAGCCCAAGCCCGGCGAGTCGGCCCCGGAGGTCAAGCCGGTCGCGAAGCCGCAGCCCAAGAAGCCGCCGGCGCCGCCGCAGCCGGTGCGCAACAACGCCCCGCCCGCGCGCGAGCCGCGGACGCAGCTGGCCAAGCTGCCGAGCCTGGACCGGCTCCTGCCGAACGCGGTGCGCCTCGCCCAGGAGGGCTACGGCCAGCCACCCGAGGTGGTGCCCGACGTCGCCGAGCAGCGCCCGCAGCGCCAGCTGACCGGCGGCAACGACGGCCTCTTCGTCCCGGCGGGTCCGGTCGGCTCCCTCGACTACCTGCCCGACGTGCGCGAGGGCGACATCACGCTGCTCAACACCAAGGCCGAGGTGTTCGCGCCGTTCGTCCGCCGCGTCGCCCTGCGCGTCTTCCAGAATTTCTGGATCTCGCTCAAGAAGGATCTCGCCGGCGCGCCGCTCAGCGCCGAGGAGCAGATCGAGGCCGAGGCGGTGATGGATCCGCGCGGCGAGATGATCGGCTTCACCATCACTCGCCGGTCATCGCGCATCTCGCTGGCCAGCGATCGCCGCCTGCAGCAGGCCTGCAACGTCGGCTTCTTCGACCGCAACCCGCCGCCGGGCGCGCGCTTCGAGGACGGCAACATCCATTTCGTTTTCGCCACCGAGATCCAGGCCGCGGGCACGCCGCAGGGCGGCGCCTACTGGGTGCAACTGGCCGCCGGGCTGAAGTGAGGAGAGGCACATGTTGGTGTGGCTGAAGGCCGTGCTGCTCGGCATCGTCGAGGGCGCCACCGAGTTCCTGCCGGTCTCGTCGACCGGCCACCTGATCATCGCCGCCGACTGGCTGAACTTCCCGGTCGGGCAACGCGACACGTTCGAGATCTTCATCCAGCTCGGCGCGATCCTGGCGGTATTCTGGCACTATCGGGCCGACCTGCTCGACCTCGCCCGCCGCGCCCCACGCGACGCCGACGCGCAGAGCCTGATCGGCAAGGTGCTGCTCGCCTTCCTGCCCGCCGCCGCCGTCGGCTTCCTGATCCATCACTGGATCGAGGAGCACCTGTTCAGCGTCCGCGCCGTCGCCTGGGCGCTGATCGTCGGCGGCGTCGTCATCTGGCTGGTCGAACGCCGGCCGCGCCCGGCGACGGTGACGAGCCTCGCGACGACGCGCTGGAAGGACGCGCTCGCCGTCGGCGTCGCGCAGGTCGCCTCGCTCTACCCCGGCACGTCGCGCGCCGCCGCCACCATCATCGGCGGCATGCTGTCCGGCCTGGATCGCCCCACCGCGACGCAGTTCTCCTTCTACCTCGCCCTCCCCACCCTCACCGCCGCCAGCCTCTTCAGCCTGCTCAAGGCCGCCAGCCACATCCACGCCGACGAGGCGATCGCCCTCGTCATCGGCTTCGTCGCCGCCTTCGCCAGCGCCCTGCTCGTGATCCGCGCCTTCCTCGCCTTCGTGCAGACGCACGACTTCCGGCCCTTCGCGTACTACCGGATCGTGGTGGGCGTGCTGCTGTTGTGGTTGTGGTGACCCCGGGAGCGCGGGCGGCTCGCCCGCATCTCTAGGGCGTCTCGCTCTGGGGCTTCGAAGCACCGCATGCGGCACTGCTGAACGGCCAGTCGTCCGGTCTGGCGACGAGACCCGCCGCAACGGGATTTGATTCGACGTACTCAACCGCTCCGGCGAGGTGGCGTTCGTTACGAATGAACCGATCCCAGTATTCCGGTTGCCAGATCCGGCCCGCCTGCTGCGTGATGTGACCGATGCGGTGAGCGGAATACGACTTCCACGAATGCACGATCCTCGCCAGCGACTGATTGGGATGGATCGTCGCGACGACGTGTACGTGGTTGGGCATCACCACCCAGGCGTGCAGCCGATAGCGGAGTCCATCGAACTGCCGCCAGTTGTCTACCACTATCACCGCGATCTCGGGGCGCTTCAGGACGCAGCGACCGAGGCCGCGGTCGAGTATCGCGTCGACGCGCCGGCGTTCCGCCGCTGTCGCATCGTGGCGCAGCGGCATGGCCGCGGGAAGCGAGTCGGCAAGACGGTACGTGACCATCTGGACAATCTCGTCGGCGTCGAAATGCGGGAGATAGCCGCGGTGACGAAATCCAGGCGCTAGAGATGCGGGCGAGCCGCCCGCGCTCCCAGCTCGCTGCCGTCGCATCCAGCCCGCTTGGCTCGTTGGGAACCACGACGCAATCGCTGCGCTACATGGAGACCGTGCCTGGGACCGCGGGCGTCTCGCCCGCAGCGCACCGCGGCTCAATCCGACGACGCCGCGCCCGTCCCCGCCGGCCACCAGCGCAACACCGGGCGGCGGGCCGCCCTCGCCTCGTCCAATCGCCCGATGGGGGTCAGCGTCGGTGCGGCGTGCAGCGCGGCTGGCGACTCCGCGGCTTCGGCGGCAATGGCCACCATGGCGGCGATGAAGGCGTCGATGATCTCCTTGCTCTCGGTCTCGGTCGGCTCGATCATCAGCGCGCCGGAAACGACCAGCGGGAAGTAGATCGTCGGCGCGTAGAAGCCGTGGTCGAGGAGGCGCTTGGCGACGTCGAGGGTCTTGATGCCGTGCGGCTCGAGCGTCTTGTCGGTGAAGACGCATTCGTGCATGCAGACCGCGTCCTGCGCCAACTGAAACGTTCCGGTGAGCTGCACGCGGATATAGTTCGCCGCGAGCACCGCCATGCGGGTCGCCAGGGTCAGCCCGTCGCCGCCCAACGCCAGGATGTACGCGTAGGCCCGCACCAGCATGCCGACGTTGGCGTGGAAGGCGCGCACGCGACCGATCGAGCGCTCCGGCATCGCGCTCCAGCGGAGCTCGTCGCCGTGGCGCGCCAGGCGCGGTCCGGGGAGATACGGCGCCAGGGGGGCGCGCACGCCGATCGGCCCGGCGCCCGGGCCGCCGCCGCCGTGCGGCGTCGAGAACGTCTTGTGCAGGTTGAACTGCAGCACGTCGGCGCCGATCTTCCCCGGCTTGGCGACGCCGAGCAGGGCGTTGAGGTTGGCGCCATCGAAGTACACCAGACCGCCGCGCCCGTGCACCGCCTCGGCGATCTGCGCGATCTCGCGCTCGAAGAGGCCGAGGGTGTTGGGGTTGGTGATCATCAGCGCCGCGACCTGATCGGTCATCGCCCGGCGCACCGTCTCCGCTTCGACCAGCCCGAGCTGGTTGGCCTCGAGCGTCTGCACGCTGTAGCCGGCCAGGGCGGCGCTCGCCGGGTTGGTGCCGTGCGCGCTTGCGGGGATGAGCACGACGCGGCGCGCGTCGCCGCGATCGCGATGGTAGGCGCGCACCATCTTCATGCCGGTGAGCTCGCCGTGCGCGCCCGCCGCCGGTTGGAGCGACACCGCATCCATGCCGCAGATCTCGGCGAGCATGTCCTGCAGCTCCCAGCACAACTGCAACGCGCCCTGCGCGTTGGCATCGGGCGTCAGCGGGTGCAACGCCGCGAAGCCCGCCAGGCGCGCGACGACCTCGTTGGCCAGCGGGTTGTACTTCATCGTGCACGAGCCGAGCGGGTAGAACGTCGTCGCGGTGCCGAGGTTCCACTGCGACAGGCGCAGGAAGTGGCGCAGCACCTCCGGCTCGCTGACCTCGGGGAAGCCGTCGATCGGCTCGCGCACCAGCTCCGCCGGTAGATAGTCGGCCGGCGAGCCGCCCTCGTCCGGCAGGTCCACGCCACGCCGGCCGGGGGAGCTGTGCTCGAAGATCAGCGACTCGTCGAGCAGCAGGCCCGCCTGCTTGTCGCGCCTGGCCCCGCTCATGCGCCCAGCTCCGCCGCGAGCCGCTGCAGCGCCGCGTCGTCGTGCACCTCGGTGACGGCGATCAGCAGCGCGTCGTCGAGCTCCGGATACCACTCGCCGAGCGGCACGCCGGCGAGCACACCGGCGTTGCGCGCCGCCACGAGCGCCGCCGCGGCGCCGGTGCCACGCACCGCGAACTCGTTGAAGAACGGCGCCGTGAACGCCATCCGCCAGCGGCCGCCGGCGGTGACGGCGCGGGCGGCGCGATGGGCCCGCGCCAGGTTGACGTACGCCAGCTGCCGCAGCCCGTGCTTGCCGTGCAGGCACAGGTAGACCGTGGCCGCCAGCGCGATCAGGCCGTGATTGGTGCAGATGTTCGAGGTCGCGCGCTCCCGGCGGATGTGCTGCTCGCGCGTCGCCAGGGTCAGGACGTAGCCGCGTCGCCCGGCGTCGTCGTGCGCCTCGCCGACCAACCGCCCGGGCATGCTGCGGACGTGCTTGCTGCGCGTCGCGAAGAGCCCGACGCCGGGGCCGCCGTAGGACATCGAAATGCCGAAGCTCTGCCCCTCGCCGACGGCGATCTCGGCGCCGCAGTCGCCCGGCGATTGGAGCAGCGCCAGCGCCAGCGGCTCAGCGGTGGCCGTGACCAGTACCGTGCCCTGCGGGGCCGCGATGGCGTGTACGGCGCGCAGATCCTCGACGACGCCGAACACGTTGGGGTAGCCGGCGATGACGGCGCAGGTGCGCTGGTCGACATGCTGCGCCAGCCAACCCATATCGAGCCGCCCGTCGGCCCCGAACGGCGCCTCGAGCACCTCGGAGTCGCCGGCGCCTTCCAGATACGTACGCACCGTCTCGCGGTACTGCGGATGCAGCGAGCGCGCGAGGATCACCCGCGGCCGCTTGGGCGCCAGCCGCAGCGCCATCAACGCCGCCTCGGCGGTCGCCGAGGCGCCGTCGTACATGCTGGCGTTGGCGACCTCGAGGCCGAACAACATGGCGACGAGCGTCTGGAACTCGAAGATGGCCTGCAGCGTCCCCTGGCTCACCTCCGGCTGGTAGGGCGTGTAGGCGGAGTAGAACTCGGCGCGCTGCAGGATGTTGTCCACCACCGCCGGCGAGAAGTGCGGATAGGCGCCGGCGCCGAGAAAGCTCAGCGCGGTCGCGCCGTCGTTGCGCGCCGCCAGCGCCTCGAGCCGCCGTCGCACCTCCTGCTCGGGCAGGCCCGGCGGGAGGTCGATCGGCCCGGTGGCGCGCAGCGCCTCCGGAATGTCGCGGAACAACTCGTCGAGCGACGCCGCTCCGACGGCGCCAAGCATCTGCTCGATGTCGGAGGGGCTGTGGGGGATGAAACGCATGGGGAGAGAAGAACGTAACCGGTGACCGGTGACCAGTCACCGGTGGGGCGGTGGCGGACCGGTCACCGGGTACCGGTCACTGGTCACGCCGTTGGCTGGGCTGGCTGCTACTCCTGCTGCTCCTGCACGAAGGCCTCGTACTCGACCGAGGTCATGAGCTCGTCGAGGTCGGTCGGGTCGCTGAGCTCGATCTTCACCATCCAGCCGTCGCCGTAGCAGTCCTCGTTGACCAGCTCGGTGTTCTCGGGAAGGTCATCGTTGATCTCGAGCACGGTGCCGCTCACCGGCGCGTACACGTCCGACACGGCCTTCACCGATTCGACGACGCCCATTGCCTCGTCTTTGATGACCTTGTCTCCGACGCCTGGAAGCTCGACGAACACGACGTCGCCCAGCTGCTCTTCGGCGAACGCGGTGATGCCGACGGTCGCCACCTTACCTTCGACCAGCACCCATTCGTGCTGCTGCGTGTATTTCAGATCGTCGGGAAACTCCATGCGCTTATTCTCCCTTGCCCGCCGCGGTGTGGATCCGGCCCCCTCCGGCTCACGACCCGCCGCGCCGGTAGAACGGCAGCGGCACCACGCGGGCCGCGGCAGCCCGGCCGCGAATCTCCACCGCAAGCGTCGTACCGGCCGCGCTTGCGGCGGGCTCGACATATCCGAGAGCTATCCCCTTGCCAAGGGTGGGTGACTTGGTGCCGCTGGTCAGCGCGCCGACCGCCTGGCCGTCGCGCAGGACGCGATAGTCGGCGCGCGGGACGCCGGCGTCGACGAGCTCGACGCCGACCAGCCTGCGCCGCGGGCCGCGCGCCTGTGCCGCGAGGAGGGCGTCGCGGCCGATGAAGTCGCCCTTCTCGGGATGCACCACCCAACCGAGGCGCGCTTCGTAGGGCGAGGTGTCCAGACCGAGCTCGTGTCCGTACAACGGCAACGCCGCCTCGAGGCGCAGTGTGTCGCGCGCGCCGAGGCCGGCCGGACTGATGCCGTCGGCCTTGCCGGCGGCCAGCAACGCGTCCCACAGCGTCACCGCGTCGCCCGTGGCGGCGTAGAGCTCCCACCCGTCCTCGCCGGTGTAGCCGGTGTGCGCGACGAGCGCGCGGCGGCCCGCGACCGGCGCCTCGGCGAACGCGAAGCGCGGGATGTCGGCGAGCGGCAGCGCGGTACAGCGCGCCAGGATGGCCGTCGCACGCGGACCCTGGAGCGCCAGCAGCGCTGTCGCGTCGCTCACGTCGACCACGTCGGCACCGCGCGCGTGCTCGCGCAGGTAGGCGAAGTCAGGGGCGCGGTTCGAGGCGTTGACACAGATCATCAGGCGCTCGGCGGCGAGGCGGTGGACGATGATGTCGTCGACGATGCCGCCGCGCGGATCGAGCAGCAGCGAATACTGGGCGGTACCGTCGCGCAGGCGGCGCACGTCGTTCGCGGTGGCGCGCTGGCAGGCGTCGAGCGCGCCGGGTCCGCGCAGCTCGATCTCGCCCATGTGGCTCACGTCGAAGAGCCCGGCGCGAGTGCGGACGGCGGTGTGCTCGTCGATGATGCCCTGGTACTGCACCGGCATCTCCCAGCCGGCGAAGTCGACCATGCGCGCTCCGAGCGCGCGGTGGGCGTCGTAGAGCGGCGTGCGGTTCACGCCCGCGCCTCGCGCGCGCGCGCCGCCGCGACGGTGTTCTTGAGCAGCATCGCGATGGTCATCGGTCCGACGCCGCCGGGCACGGGCGTGATCGCCGCGGCGCGCTCGCTGGCGGCGGCGAAGTCGACGTCGCCGACCAGCTTGCCTTCCGCGGTGCGGTTGGTGCCGACGTCGATGACGACGGCACCGGGCTTGACCCAGTCGCCCTGGATGAAGCGCGGCTGGCCGATCGCCGCGATCAGCACGTCGGCGGCACGCACCTCGCCGGCGAGGTCGCGCGTCCGCGAGTGGCAGATGGTCAGCGTCGCGTGCCGCTCGAGGAGCAGAAAGGCCACCGGCTTGCCGACCAGATTGCTGCGGCCGACGACGACGGCGCGGGCGCCCTTGAGATCGACTCCGGTGGTGTCGATCAGGCGCATGACGCCGAGCGGCGTGCATGAGCGCAGACCCGGCATGCCGGACATCAGACGGCCCTGGCTGATCGGATGCAGGCCGTCGACGTCCTTGTCGGGATCGATGGTGTCGATCACCTCACCGGCATCGAGCCCCTTGGGCAACGGCAACTGGACGAGGATCCCGTCGACATCGCGGCGGGCGTTGAGCGAGCGCACCAGTGCCAGCAGCTCCGCCTGCGCGGTGGTCGCCGGGAGCTCGTGGCCGATCGACTCGATGCCACACTCGGCGCACGCCTTGCGCTTGGAGCGCACATAGGTCGCCGACGCGGGGTCGTCACCGACCAGGACCACCGCTAATCCCGGCGCCCGCCCGAAGCGGGCGCGGAACTCCGCCGCCTCGGCGCGTACCTCGTCGCGCACCGCCGCGGCGACCGCCTTGCCGTCGATGATCTGCGCCATGGATGCGCCGGTCATAGCGAGATTCATCACGGAGGTACACATGGCGTCGCGGCGTTCCCGGTGTTCATCCGCAACTCATCCGTGCAATAAGCTCCGCCCATGCGAATCGGCGTTCCGAAAGAGATCAAGGCCGATGAAAAGCGGGTCGCGATCACCCCGAGCGGCGTCGCGGCACTGATCGCGCAGGGCCATCAGGTGACCGTCGAGCGCGCCGCCGGCGTCGGCAGCGGCATTTCCGATCTCGACTTCCGCCGCGCCGGCGCGCGCATCGCGACCGCCCGCGAGGTCTGGGCGCGCGCCGAGATGATCATGAAGGTGAAGGAGCCGCTGCCGAGCGAGTATCGCCACCTGCGCGGTGACCTGATCCTCTTCACCTACCTGCATCTCGCGAGTAGCCGCTCGCTGACGCGGGCGCTGATGCGCTCCGGCGTGACCGGTGTCGCCTATGAGACCATCCAGCTCGAGGATGGCTCGCTGCCGCTGCTGGCGCCGATGAGCGAGGTCGCCGGCCGCCTCGCGGTGCAGGTCGGCGCATGGTGCCTCGAGGCGCAGCACGGCGGCAGCGGCGTCCTCCTGAGCGGCGCGTCAGGCGTGCGCCCCGGCAAGGTCGTCGTGCTGGGCGGCGGCATCGCCGGCGGCAACTCCGCCCAGATCGCCGTCGGCATGGGTGCCCAGGTGAGCGTCATCGAGCGCAATCCGAACCGGCTGCGCTACCTGCACGACGTGCTCGGCGGTCAGCTCACGACGCTGATGTCGAACCGCGCCAACATCGAAGAGGAAGTGCGCGAGGCCGACCTGGTGATCGGCACCGTGCTGATCGCCGGCGCCAAGGCGCCGCGGCTCGTGACCCGCCGCATGGTGCGCTCCATGCGACCCGGCTCGGCGATCGTCGACGTGTCGATCGACCAGGGCGGCTGCGTCGAGACGGCGCGGCCGACCAGCCACCGCCAACCGATCTACATCGAGGAGAAGGTGGTCCACTACGCCGTCACCAACATGCCCGGCATCGTGCCCCACACCTCGACCTACGCCCTCACCAACGCGACGCTGCAGTACGCACTGGCGCTCGCCAACCGAGGGTTGCGTCATGCGATCGCGGAAGACCGCGCCCTGCGCCGCGGCGTCAACGTGCGCCTGGGCAAGATCACCCACGAGGCGGTCGCCGGGGCGTTCGGGCTGCCACACGTCTCAGTGGAAGACGTGCTGTAGCAACAGACGTCACAGAGCTGGGCTTGGTTTCTTCGCCCTACTTCGCGCCTTCGCGCCTTCGCGTTGGTCTGTTTCTGTCACTTCGCGGCTGGCTAGCTTCCACCGGCCGCTGGAATCGCCGCCCCGCCCAGACGGATCGGCGTGACCGCGATGTCGAACATGGCCGGCGTCGCGGCATAGATCGGCTTGTCGATCTCGAGTTTGACCGTCTCGCTCGTGCCGGGGTCCAGGGCGGTGTCGGCCTCGGTTCGAGCCGTGTCGACCACCTTCGGGGTCGAGCCCGGGATGATCATCTGTACCGTATAGCGAACGCCCTCGACGCGCTTGTCGAATCGATTCACCAGCACGCCCTTGATGCGCAGCTTCTGGCCGTCAACGACGGTCTTCTGCACGGTCATCCGCAGGCCGCCGTCCGGGCTCACCTTGATGCCGGAGGCCTTCGTTTGGGTTTCGGGTTGCGTCGAGCTGCAGCTCGCCGCCAAGGCAAGCGCGGTCAATACGAGGCACACACGGATCACGGTCGGCCCTCCAACGATTGCGCCGATGCGCACGAGCTTCGAGATCATGTCGGCAGTCCTCATTCCTTCCATCCGCGCGGCGGCGGTACGTCCTGGTCGCCGAGGCGCACCGGATCCGCCTCGATGGCGAACAGACCGGACGACGAGGCGGCGATGGTGTTCTCGATCCTGATCCGTAGCACCTTGTCTTCGCCCGGATCGAGAGAGATGCCGGACTCGCGATAGACGGTATCGAGGACTCGCGGCGGGGCGCCCGGGGAGATCAGGCGAATCGTGTAGCGCACGCCCTGGACCGGATCGCGGAAGTGGTTCTCGATCCGGCCGTCAATGTGCACGTACCGCCCGTCAGCGATGGCACGCTGCACGGTCACCGTCAGTGCCGCGCTGCCGGAACCGGAGCGCTCGTTGGGCGGATCGAGAGTCACCTCGGCGCGCGGATCCGGCGTCGTGGTGCACGCGGTCGTCAGGAGCCCCAACACGCCGAGCGAGACGAGCCATCGGCTCACGGCCGGCCCTCGACCGTCGCGCCGGCGCGGACGAAGACGGGGATCACGTCGAGCGGCGCGTCGACGGTGATGGTCTGCGGGCCGTCGAAGGTGCGCGACGAATCCCAGAAGTCCTCCCAGCGGCCCGCCGGGAGGTAGACTGCGCGGCTGCGGACGCCGTTCTGCCAGACGGGCGCGACGAGCAGGTCGGCGCCGAAGAGATATTCGTCCCAACGGTCCGCGACGGCGGGGTCGTGCGGAGACGCGAAGACCAGCGGACGGGCGATGGGCAGGCCAGTGGCCGCCGCCTCCGCCGCCTGGCGCATGGTGTAGGGGATCAGGTCGTGGTGCAGCCGGATGTAGCGGCGGTAGATGGCGACCATCTCGTCATCATAGGCCGGATCCGTCGGCATGTCCCACGGCGCATGGGCGCCGTGACCGCCGATCTCCATCAGCGCGCAGAAGGCGCTGAACTCGAGCCAACGGGCGAAGACGTCGCGCTGCTTGAACTCGTAGTAGCCGCCGGTGTCGGAGCCCCAGTACGGGAAGCCGAGGAAGGCGGCGCGCTGCTGGCCGATGATCGCCGCACGCAAGCCGAGATCCGTGCCGGGTCCGGCGCCGAACGCCTTGCTGCCGGGGGAGTCGCCGCCCCAGACGATGCCCCATTGTTGCGCGCCGGCGTAAGCGGAGCGCGCCTCGACGACGAAGTCGCCGTCGCCGCGCGCCGCCCGCAGCAGGTCGTGGTACAGGCGCAGGTTGAGCGTCGGGAAATCGTTGCGCACCTCGACGCCGGTGCGGCCGTCGTGAAAGACGTCGGTCGGCTCCTGCGTGACGTATTCCTCGCCACGGTCGAGCTTGATGCCCGCGATGTCCCAGCGGCGGAGGAACGCGACGTGCTTCGCGGTCCACCAGTCGCGCACCTCGGGATCGGTGACGTCCAGCACCTGCGCATCGGGCGTATCGGGCCACGGTTCCACCCCCGGCGCGAGGTAGCCGTTGGCTCGCGCCTCGGCGCCGTTCGTGCCGGGCGCCGTCCCGGTGGCGAGGGCGGCGCTCCACACGGCGACCCGGTAGCCGCGGTCGCGCATGACGCGCAGCATGCCGTCGGGGTTGGGGAAGCGCCGCGGATCCCATTGGAAGTCGTCGAAGCCGAAGTCGCCGCCGGCCCAGGGACGGTCGATCAGGTAGACGCCGGCCGGGATGTCGAGCGCCTGGTACATCGTCAGGTCCTCGGCGACCTGGGCGTTCATCGCCTCGCCGTCGACCTCGGCGGTCGGGCCGATCGCGGCCTCGTCGCGCCAGCGCCAGTGCTTGAACGCCCACGCCGGGGGAATGAAGGGGCGACCGGTGAGCGCCGTGTAGGCGTCGAGGATCTGCGCCGGCGTCCCGGCGAAGAGCACGTACCCGAGGGTGCGGCTGGCGGGCGTGGTGCCGGCGGTGAATTGGAAATCGAGAGCGGCGGCATCCGTCGCGCCGACGTCGTATGCGCCGACCGCCGTGCCCTCCACGTAGAGACCGTAGCCGGACGAGCTCTGGTAGAACGGCGCGTAGACGCCGACCGTGCCCTGCACGAGCATGCTCGATCTTCTCGCCGCGGCGGTTGAGTGAACCCACCTCGCGCGGATTGATCTCGTCGACCTGCAGGATCCCGGGCACGGCGTTGAGCGGGCGCGAGTCGGTGAGCCGCTCGGACAGACCGTAGATCAGCTCGTCGGGCGCCAGCGCCCAGGAGTCGGCGAGCGCCTGCGGAGATGCCGACGCGGGTGGCGTGAAGATGATCCGCGCGGCGCGGTCGCTCGGCCACTCGACCGACAGCGTCCCGAGGCCGCACGCGGTCTGCAGCTGCGCCTCGAATCCTCCGCCGGCGGGGTCGAACTCGAAGGTGCCGACCGCCGTCGCCGGGCAGTCGCCGCCGGCGGTGATCGCGCGCAACCGGCCCGGCGTCTGCGCCGCGATCGTTTGACCGTCGTGGTCCGCCAGCGCGAGGGCAAACGGGTCGCGTGTGATGAGCAGCGCTGCGTCCGCGGTGCGCAGCTCGAGCATCGCGTCGCTCTCGATCAGCTGCACGCGACCCGCCGGCGTGGCGGTCGGGACGGCCGTCGGCGTGGCGGTGGCGCGATGCGCGCCGCCGTCGTCGTCACCGCATGCGGCGAGGAGGACGCAGAGCAGCGGGATGAGAGCGTGGCGGCCCATCGTGCAGTTATCTCCGACCGGACAGACCTATCGCAAACGCGCGTCGCACGAGCGCGGGCGTCCCCGCCCGTCGCCGCCCGAAGGGCGGCGGAGACCGGCGGCGATATCGCCGGCGTCGAGACCGAGACTAACGGCGCTCCGGCGCGCTTCGCGCGCCGACGGGCGGGGACGCCCGCGCTCCTGCCGCTTCAGTCGCATTGCATCCGCGTCGGCCGGATGCCGTCGACCATGGCCGGCGATCGGAGGGCGGCGGAGTGTCATCCATCGCACTGCGTCAGCATCTGGCGGATCCCGTCGGCGGTGCGCGGTGACGGGCGGAGCTGTTCCGCTCGGTGCAGGTGGGCGCACGCCTGCGGCTCGTCGTCGAGAATGAGGTACACCTGCCCCAGGGCGGCCTCGATGTCGGCGTCGTGCGGATTGAGCGCGAGGGCGCGTTGCAGCTTGGGCAGCGCACTCCGGGCGGCCTCCGGGGTCGTGCCGCCGCCATGCAGCACTGCCAGCGCGAGGTTGAAGAGCGTGTCGGATGCGTCGGGCGCCGACACCAACGCCTGCTCGTAGGCGCGCTGCGCGGCGGGAAAGTCGCCCTCCATCATCGCCAGCGTGCCGAGGTTGTTGTGGATCGTCTGCAGCCCGCGCGCGTCGTTGCGCCGCTCGAGCGCGCGCGCGAAGGCGGCACGCGCCTCCGCCGCGCGACCGGCCTGTTGATAGGCGGTGCCGAGGTTCCGTGCGGCCATCCCCGATACCTGGCTCTTCGCTTCGGTGTCCTCCCAGAGGGCGATGTCGTCATGCCAGACCCGGCTGCGCAGCGCCGCCGCGCCGGCGCCGGCCAGGACGATCGTCGCGCCGACCGCGGCGGCGGCGCGGCGCGCGGACGGTGTGGCGAGACGCGCCCAACCGCGGCCGGCAAGCGCGCCCACCAACAGACAGAATCCCGCCGAGGGCAGGTAGAGATAGCGCTCCGCCAGCGGCGCGTCGGGAATCTTCCAGAGGATCGCCAGCGACGGCACCAGCGTGAGGCCGATCCACGACACGGAGAAGAGCGGCAGCCCGTCGCCGGACGCGCGCCACCGGCGGACCGACGCGACCGAACGCGGCGGCGAGCAGCAGACCCGCGAGGATCGTCCACGGTGTCAGCGCGAACCGGTCGATGTAGGCGTTGAGCGGCCAGGGCCACAGCAGTTTTCCGGCGTAGGTGCCGACAGCGGCGGCGATCTCGATCGGCGAGCGATGGGTCGCCGCGATCGACGGCGCGGTACCGACGAACTCGCCGAGGGCGTGTCGTCGCAGCAGGACGTACGCGACGCCGGCGACCGCCACGCCCGCGTACCCGCGCAGCCAGTCGGCAAGCGGGCGGCGCACCGCGCGGATGAGGAGGTCGCGCAACAGGAGCAGCGGATAGAGCGCGACGCCCGCCTCTTTCGCCGCGAGCGACGCGAACGCGGCGACGCCGCTGGCCGCGCTGCCGCCCCAGCGGCAAGGGGCGGCGCCGTGGGCCACCAGGGCGGCGAGCAGAAACGCAGTGGCGAGCACGTCGGACCGACCGGCGGCCCAGGCGACGGACTCGCTGTGCACGGGGTGGACCGCGAACAACAGACCGGCGCACAGCGCGCCGACAGCCGCACCGGGCGCCTCCGCGAGCAGCTGCGCGGCCAGCGCCCAGAGCAGCAGCGACGCCACGGCGTGCGCGAGGACGACCGAGAGATGGAAGGTGAACGGACGCTCGCCGCCAATGCTGCGATCGACCAGGTAGGTCGCGATGGTGAGGGGCCGGTAGTAGTCGGGGCTGAACTGCGGAATGTCGCGCGGCGGCGCCAGCACGTCGCCGACGCTGCCGAAGACCACGAGCTGGCGCTCGACGATCACCAGGTCGTCCCAGACGAAGCCGTTGTCGAGGCTGACGGCGTAGGTGAGCAGCGCCGCGAGGCACGACGGCAGCCGGCGCGAGGCGGGCGCCGCGCGGCGACGACGCGCGGCGGCGGCGCGGTTGCGCGCTCGGACCGCTGGCGGGCTCGTGCGGCCATCGCGGGCTAGTGCTTCGTCTCAGAGATCATGTGCACCACGGACGACACAGCGGCCCACGGAGGGCACGGCCAGGGAAGACGAGTACTGCCTCGGCATTCCCCTGTGTCCTCGGTGGTGCGGATACTCCGGCGTGGCAGGTGGCGTCGCGCCGGCGGTGACCACCACCTCGATGAAGCGCTCGGGGCGCAGGTACTGGCGGGCGACGCGGGTGACGTCGTCGCCGGTGACGGCGTTGACGCGCTTGATGTAGACGTCGGCGTAGTTCAGGCCGAGGCCGTAGAACCAGGTCTGGGCGATGAAGTCGGCGATCTTGGCGTTGCTGTCGAGGCGCAGGGGATAGCTGCCGGTGAGGTAGCGCTTGGCCTCCTCGAGCTCGTCGTCGGTCACCGCGGCGTCGCGAATGTGCTCCACTTCCTGGCGCGCGCGCGTGGTCGCATCGCTCACCGACGCGTTCTTGGTCTGCATGATGATCTCGAACGGCCCCGGCGACTTGCCGGCGGCGAAGAAGCTGCCGACGGAATAGGCGAGCCCCGCCTGGGTGCGGATGTTGTCCATCAGCCGCGACGAGAAGCCGCCGCCGCCGAGGATGTAGTTCATCACCTGCAGCGTCTCGTAGTCGGGGTTGTCGCGGGCGACGCCGAGGTCCCCGATCACGATGCCGGCCTGCGTCACCGGGCGGTCGATGTGGATGGTCTGCGCCGGCGGCGGGGTGAACGGCGGATAGACGAACGGCGGCGGCGGCGTGCCGTCCCAGGCGCCGAAGGCGCGCATCAGCGCCGGGCGAATCTCGTCGGCGGAGACGTCGCCGACGACGACGATCGCGGCGCCGGCGGGACGGAAATAGTTGGCGTAGAAGTGCTGGACGTCGGCGCGGGTCAGGGTCGCCACCGATTCGGTGGTGCCGTCGACCGGATGGCCGTAGGGCGTGTCGCCGAACAGCGTCCGCTGAAACGCCTTCTGCGCCACCGTCGTGGGGTCGTCCTCCTGGCTGCGCAGGGTGGCGAGCACGGACTCGCGTTGCCGGACGAGCTCGTCGGGATGGAAGGCTGGGCGCAGCAGGACGTCCGCGAGCAGGTCGAGTCCGGCGTCGAGGTCCTTGCGGAGGACCTGCAGCGACAGCACCGCGTAGTCCTGCTCGGCGCCCGCGTCGAGCGCGGCGCCGATGAAGTCGATCTGGTCCTTGATCTGTTGCGCGCTGCGCGTCGCGGTGCCCTCGGTGACGAGGCTGGCGGTGAGGTTGGCGAGGCCGCCCTTCCCCATCGGATCGCGGCGCGAGCCGGCGTCGAGCACGACGCGGATCAGCACCAGCGGCAGGTTGCGCTGCTCGGATACGAGGAGGACGGCGCCGTTCGGAAGCGTCTCCTGCGTCGCCTGCGGGCCGAGGGCGGCGCGGGCGCCGAGCGGGGCGACGAGGAGAGCCGCGACGGCGGCGAGCGCCATGAGGCGCGGCGATCGCCTGGTCGAGATGCCCTCACCCCGGACCGCTCCCCACGTGCGAGAGAGCGTCATCGGATGCCACCGGTGGACGGAGGCGGGGCGCCGCCGATGGGGCCCTCGATGGGCGGATTGGGGATGAGGACGGCGGTGGTGCAGTTGGTGGGGGTCAGGTACGCCTTGGCGACGCGCGTGATGTCGTCGGCGGCGACGGCGCGCACGCCGGGCAGGTAGTCGTCGATGTGGCGCCAGCCGCCGGAGAGCTCGTACTCGCCGAGCAGCATGCCCTGGTAGAAGAGCGAGTCCTGCGCGAAGACGAAGCTCGACTCGATGCCGTTCTTCGCCTTCTCCATCTCGCGCGCGCTCGGCGGCTCGCGGCGCAGACGGTCGAGCTCGCGAGAGATCGCGGTCTCGGACTGCGCGACGGTCTTGCCGGGCAGCGGCTGGGCATAGACGGTGAACAGGCCGGGGTCGATCGAGGTGTAGTCGTAGCTGACGCCGACCGAGCGGGCGAGGCGGCTGCGGTAGACGAGCTCATCGTGGAGGCGGGCACTGTCGCCGCCGGCGAGGATCGCCGACAGCACTTCCAGCGCCGAGGCGTCGGTGCTGTGCAGGTTCGGCACGTGATAGGCCATGGCGACGAACGGCAGCTGCGCGGGCCGCTCGAGCTCGACGCGCCGGGCGCCCTGCTGCGGCGGCTCGATGGCGCGCACGGCGGGCGGCAGCGGACCGCGCTCGATGTCGTCGAAGGCGTCGCGAATCTTCGCCGTCAGCGCGGCGCTGTCGAAGTCGCCGACGGCGACGATGAAGGCATTGTTCGGCACGTAGTACTTGGCGTGGTAGGCCAGCACGTCCTTGAGCGTCGCCTGGGCGATGTCCGTCGACCAGCCGATGATCGGGAACTGATACGGGTGCGCGGCGTAGGCGGTGGCGTTGAGCTGCTCGAACAGCTCGCCGACCGGGTCGTTGTCGACCCGCAGGCGGCGCTCCTCGAGGATGACGTCGCGCTCGGGGAGAAATTGCTCGTCGGTCACCTTGAGGTGGGCGAGACGGTCGGCCTCGAGGTCGATGACGACGCCGACGCGGTCGGCGGCGAGCACGGCGAAGTACGTCGTGTTGTCCTGCGAGGTGAAGGCGTTGGTGCGGCCGCCGTTGCGCTGAATGATCTTGCTGTACTCCTCGGGCGCGACCTTTTCGGTCCCCTTGAAGGTGATGTGCTCGAGGATGTGCGAGAGCCCGGTGTAGCCGAGGCGCTCGTTGCGCGAGCCGACGCGGAAGTAGAGCTGGAAGACCACGACCGGCGCCTTGTGGTCCTCGAGCAGGATGAGCTTCAGCCCGTTGTCGAGGCTCGTCTCGGTGACCCGCTCCCCATAGGGCCGCGCCGCCGCCGCCCCCGCCGCGAGCAGGGTGGCCAGCATCGCCGCCGCACCCAACGCCCGCACGCCCGCTCGACACATAGACGTCCGGCGTAACAGCGGCCCCAGAGGGGGTCAAGGCGGTCGGGCGTCGGTCTTTCGCCACAGTCGGGAGGGTTCGCCGCTTGACCGGCAGCCTCAGCGCTTGCACGCAGCGCCCTTCGTAACGGCGGTCGTCGGATGCGTGATCTCGGCCTTCAACTACTCTTCGAGCCGACGCTACCTCACCTCTCGGCGTCGATCCCTGCAGGTACGCCTCGGTGACGTGCGTGTCGGCGTGTCCGAGGAGGCTCGCTACCGCCTTCTTGTTCTTACCCTTCGCTGAGGCGACGAAGCCTGCCCAGTCCCGCACCTGATGGAACGAGGACGGCGGCAGCTCCAGGCGGGCGCACAACGCGTGCAGCCGCTTCAGCTCGGGGCGATGGCTGATCTGGTCGGTCGGTGGCGCCGCGGGAACACGTGCGTGGACGACAGGTCGGCGGCGAGTTGATCGCGTCGAGGGCCAGCGCAGTGAATGGCTGAGGTCGTACCTTCTCACAGCCGCCCGCCGCTCGCGGATCCGGAAGGGCAAATGGGGCTCGGGACCGTCGAGGTGAAGGTCGTCTTTCGCGAGCCGCAGTGCCTCAATGAATCGCGCGCCTGACAGGCGACTGCGCCCGAGATCCCGAGCAGCATCGGCTCGATTTGGCGCGCACCCCGAGTGTGCTACAGGCGCACCAACCGAACATCGATGTCCGAAAGGAGACCCGCATGCAACGGATGATGAGGCTTCGGAGAGGTGTTGGTGTCCTGGCTGCGCTCGTGGCGCTTGCCGGCGCCGTCCCGGCCTATGCCCAGACGGACGGCATGGAGCGGCGCGACGAGCGGCAGGACGATCGTGGCGCGGGACGGAACGCGAAGCAGGCCTGCAAAGCTGGCGACGAAAAGACCCGAGCCGAATGCCGGAAGGAGAAGCGCGACACGAAGCACGACGGGAGCACGGCAAACGAGGCGCCCGCGGCGGCGCCCGCGGCGCAGCCGGCGCCATAACGGTCCGCGCGGGGCGGCGGCCCGACTAGGACGCTGGCCCCGCGCAGGCCCGGTAACGCGGCGGCGATCCAACTCATGAAGAGCGGGTTCTCCGTAGACTTTGGCGCTCTGGTATCATTCGCTTCCTTGGAAGGCGAGGCGCGCGATGGCGTTGTTCTGGTACGGCGGCGAGGCGAGGTTGTCGTTGCCGTGATGGAAGGACGTATCGATCTCCTGAACGTGGCACTCGACTTGTCCGCTCCCGGTTCACGTGACCAACGACATGGTCACCAGCAGCGAAGGTGGGATCCGTAGCCGGCGCGGCGTGACCGGCGACGGTGACCGGTGCGCTGGGCAACGCAGTGGCGGGTGCGTGCCGGGGGTGCCCGGTGGGTGGCGCGCTCGGCGATCGGCTCCGTCAGAAGAAGTCGAACTGAAAGCGGGTCTGGACGAAGTGCAGGTCGCCGTGGTCGGGCCGGCCGCGAATGGCGGCGAAGCCGTACTCGAGCCGCAACGCCAGGTAGTGGTTGAGATACCAGGTGAGGTCGGCGGTGACGTTGGTCTCGCGGCCGCCCTCGACGTTGGCGTCGTTGAGGTCGAGGTAGGACAGGCGGGCGGCGGCGCGCAGCGTGCCGAACTCCCGCGCCGACCAGGAGAACGGGTGCGGCGTCTCGAAGCGGGCGAGCTTGCCGGCGTTGCGGTCGTAGGGCTGGATGTCGTCGGAGAGGAAACGGCTCAGTGACACGTAGCCGCCCCACAGTACGGCCGTGCTCTGATCCTTGACGGTGGCGAGCAGGGTCTCGCTCATCAGCATCCAGGGCCCGGCGATCTGCGCCAGCTCGAGCCCGACGACGCCGGAGTTCTTCGACGAGCGCACGGCGCCGGTGTCGACGAAGGTCGGCGCCAGATGGCTCTCCGGGCGCGAGCGGTAGCGCACGTCCTCGGCGGCGAACAGCAGGCTGCCACTGATGCCGAGATGGGTGAGCCGGCGGCCGGTGGGATCGACCTCCGGCAGCCCGGTGAGGCGGCCGACGAAACGGCCGCCGTCCTGCGACTGATCGCCGACGGTGGGCGTCTCGAGAGTGCGGAATCCGCCCAACGCCCAGGTCAGGCGGTCGCTGAGCTGCGGGCCGCCGATCTGGATGCCGGCCGACCGACCAGGGGCGAAGGCCTGCACCGGCAGGCCGTTCTCCATGAAGACGGTGTCGCGCGCCGAGGTGACCGACTCCAGCGACAGCGGCGGCGTGAAGTTGCCGATGCGGAAGCTCCGGATCCAGGGCACCCGGCCCCACCAGAGATAGATGTCGCCGACCTGGAGATCGGTGTTCACCAGCTCGAGGTCGACCGAATAGCTGACGTAGCCGAGCAGGAAGAAATCGCCGCGCGTGCCGAAGCGCAGACGGCGTAGTTCGATGGTGCTCGTGTTGCCCTGCAGGCCTTCGCTCTCGTCGAAGGCCGCGACATCCACCTGGGCGATGCCGCCGATGCGGCCGACGAAGGCGAGCCGCTTCTCGATCGGCAAGCCGAAGATCGGCTCGTGATCGGGCCCGACCCAGTAGTCCTCGAACGGAAACTCGATGTCGTAGCGGATGCCGCGATCCCACGACCACTGCCAGGTGACGACGTCCCGGTGCTCGGCCGCGCTCGTCTCGCCGCTCGCCGGCTGCGGCGCGGGGTCGGCCGCCAGCGGCGACATCGGCCGCAACAGGACGGCGAGCACCGGCAACAGCCACCGCACGCGGTTGTGTCGATCGGCCGCCGCTCGGGAGGCGGGGATCTCGCCGGGGACTGGGACCACGGGCCCCCCATATGCCACGCGCCGCGTCCGTCAACGCCGGCGAGACCGATACCGGGACCAGGCTGGATGGGCCGGGCGGCAGATCCCGCGCGAAGCGATCCGTCCGGGGTCAACGACGACGTGCTCCGCCTATTGTAAGGATTCCGAATATCTGCGATCAGCGCCTCGCAACAGGCAGCGGGGGAACACGTTCCGTGTCGCAGGAGGGGACGATGCGAAGCGCAGTTGCACGAGGGCTGTGTGCGTCCTTGATCATCGTGGTCGCCGCCACGGGCGCGAGTCGCGGCGAGGATGCGGAGATCGAGGAGCTCAAGGCGACGGTCCGGCAGATGTCGAAGACCATCGACGCCCTCAAGGCGAAGGTCGACCATCTCGAGAAGGAGCGCGCCCCGACACCCGCGGCCGCTGCGGCTGTGCCGCCGACACCGGTGGCCGCCGCCGCCGTGCCGCCGGCCCCGGTCGCCGAGGCACCCACGCCCGTCACAGCAGAGGGTGAGTTGAAGTCGGAGCAGGAGGCCGCGCGCGAGTACACCGAGCAGGTCCTGAGCTCGCAGGGTTTCGGTCCCCAGGCGCCGGTCGACCCGCGCCTGCGCGGCTTCATCCCGGTGCCGTACACGAAGATGCTGTTGCGCTTCAACGCCAAGCCGCGCGTCGACTTCACGTACGACACCAACAACCCCGGCGACGACACCCGCTTCGTCCCCGCCAAGATCCCGGTGGAAGGCGATCCCAACCAGGGCGGCGGACCGGTGTTCAACGCCAACGGCAAGGGCTCGCAGCTGATCTTCGAGGCGCGCGCGCCCGACGTCATCGGCAGCCCGCGCTTCTACTACCAGAACGACTTCTTCGGCTCCGGCGGCGGCGAGTTCAACCTGCGCGTCCAGCAGTTGTTCGGGCAGATCTACAACCTGACCGTCGGCCAGACCTTCAGCCCTTTCGAAGACCCCGACGTGTGGCCGGACACGGTCGACTACGAGGGCCCGAACGCGATGATCTTCGCCCGCTTTCCGCTGGTGAGCTACCGCCAGCCGATCGGCGACCAGTGGTCGCTCTCCGGCGGCCTCACGCAGCCGGACACCCAGGTCTCCAACTACTTCGACGACCCGGTCGAGGGGGCGAATCACGCCCCCGACTTCGCCTTCAACCTGCGCTGGGCGGAGGCCGGCACTGGCCACGCGCAGCTGAGCACGGTGTTCCGCGACCTCGGTGCCAACAGCCAGGTCTTCGGCGACCAGCAGACCTTCGGCTGGGGGCTCAACCTCGCCGGCGGCGTCAACGTCGGGTTGCCCTGGAGCGACGAGCGCCGCGACCTGCTGCTCGGCCAGATCACCTACGGCGAGGGGCTCGGCCGCTACGGCAACGACTCCGGATTCTTCCCCACCGACGCCGCCTTCAACAGCCGGGGCAACCTCGTCGCCCTGCCTTACTTCGGCGCCTTCGTCGGCTTCACCCACCGCTGGGCGCGGGATTGGCGCTCCACGGCGACCTACGGCTACGTCGATGTCGACGGCCGGGAGTCACAGGGCCCGAACGCGTTCCGGCGCACCGAATATGCCAGCGCCAACCTGGTCTGGCAGCTGCGCGAACGCCTGAGCGTCGGCCTCGAAGCACTGTACGGCCACAACACCAAGGAGAGCGGCGACTCCGGCGACGACGTCCGCACCCAGGTTGGCGTCGCCTACTCGCTGTTCTGAAGAGGCTCTTCCGTGCGCCCCACGAGTCGCTGGCGATCCCTCGGACTCGCCCTGCTGCTGGTCGCCGCGCGGCCAGCCGCGGCGGCGGACGACATCGTCTTCAACGACTCGCACTTCCACCTCACCAACTACGTCCAGGAAGGGCCGACCATCCAGCAGTTCCTGCAGGTGATGGACGCCAACAAGGTCGGTCGCGTGGCGCTGTTCGGCATCCCACTGCAGCAGACCTGGTCGTACCGGGTCTCCGGCGACCACGCGCCGACCTATTACCTCGATACCGACTCGCCCCTCTACTACTACTCGTTCACGGACGCGTTCATCGCCATGACCTACCGGGCGCTGCCACCCGCCCAGCGGGCGCGCTTCGATCCGATGATCACCGGCTTCAACCCGGCCGACATGTACGCCGCCGATCACATCCGGCGCGTGCTGTCCCTCTTCCCCGGGGTGTTCACCGGCATCGGTGAGTTCACCATCCACAAAGAGTTCGTCTCGTCGAAGATCGCCGGCGAGGTGCCGAGCCTCACCGACCCCGCCCTCGACCGCATCCTCGACTTCTGCGCCGAGGCCGGTCTGCTGGCGGTCATCCACAGCGACATCGACACGCCGTTCTCCAAGGACGGCCCCGAGCCGGTGAACCTGCAGCAGATGAAGGCGCTGCTGAAGCGGCACCCGAAGACGACCATCGTCTGGGCGCACGCCGGACTCGGGCGGGTGGTCGACCCAGTGGCGAATCAGGTGGCGATCATCGAAGCGATGCTGAACGACCCGGCATACGACCACGTCTACTTCGACCTGTCCTGGGACGAGGTGGCGAAGTACCTGGTGGGGACACCGCAGGCGCTCGAGCGGTCGTCGGGACTGATCAACCGGCACCCCGACCGCTTCCTGTTCGGCACCGACGCGCTCTCGCCGGCCGACGCGCCGAAGTACACGAAGACCTTCAACGACTATGCCCCCCTGCTGGCGAAGCTGACGCCGCAGGCGAGCGAGCAGTTCCGCAAGGGCAACTACGCCCGGCTCTTCGACCAGGCCGCCACGCGCGTGCGCGCCTGGGAGCAGGCCAACGTGAAATGATCCGACGGGCGACCGCGCCTCGCGCGGTCGCAAGAAAGGAGACGCGCCCATGGTCGACCGCACGCCCGTGTTCACCAGCCGCTTGGCGGCCCTCGTCGCTGCCGCCCTGCTCGTCGCCGCCAGCGCGGGCCCGGCGCCGGCGCAGCTCGCCAAGGCCGACATCGACGCCGCGCTGCAGGCGGCCCACGCCAAGTACAAGGGCCTCAAGGAGGGCGCCAACGCCGACTATATCCCCGCCCTGGCCAAGGTGCCCTCCGACCTGTTCGGTATCGCCCTGGTCACCGTCGACGGACAGGTCTACACCGTCGGCGACATCGACCAGCTGTTCTCGATCCAGTCGATCTCCAAGGTGTTCACCCTCGCCACGGTCTTCCAGCAGAGCGGCGAGGAGCCGGTGGAAAACACCATCGGCGTCGACGCGACCGGCCAGGTGTTCAACTCCATCGTCGCCGTCGAGCAGTACAAGGGCCAGGAGATGAACTCCTTCGTCAATCCTGGCGCCATCGCCACCACCAGCATGGTGAAGGGCGCCAACGCCGACGCCATCTGGAAGACGATCATCGACACCTACAGCGCCTTCGCCGGGCGCCCGCTGGCGGTAAACCAGGAGGTCTACAAGTCGGAGTCGGACACCAACCAGCGCAACCAGGCGATCGGCATGCTCATGTACGCGTACGGGCGCATCAAGGATAACCCGGCGCAGGCCACCGACCTCTACACCCGCCAGTGCTCGGTGAACGTCAACGCCAAGGACCTGGCGACGATGGCCGCCACGCTCGCCAACGGCGGCGTCAACCCGGTGACCAAGAAGAAAGTCATCGACGCCCAGTACGTGCCGGGGATCCTCGCCGTCATGGCCACCGCCGGCCTCTACGACGATTCCGGCAAGTGGCTCTTCCACACCGGCCTGCCAGCCAAGAGCGGGGTCGGCGGCGGCATCATCGCCGTCGTTCCTGGCAAGTTCGGTATCGCCGCCTTCTCGCCGCCGCTCGACGCCGCCGGCAACAGCGTGCGGGCGCAGAAGGCCATCACCGACGTCTCCACCGCGCTCGGCGGCAATCCCTACGCCGTTACGCCGCGGTGACCGAATGCGCGTCACGATCGCTCCGGCGCACCTCCCCGACTCGCCGCTTCGCACTCGTTCGCCCCGAAGTGGGAGCGACATGTGGTCATCCCGTCTGTGTCGCCGTTGACGTGTCGCTCCCGTCTCTCTTCCGGCGAGCGGCGCCTGTCATCGCGGTACTCGCAACGCGGCTGATCTCACCAACCCTGCGTGTTCAGCAATTTCGGCATGAAGATCTTCGTCCTGGGTACGGGCAAGGGCGAGGGCGTCGTCGTCGAGAAGAGCACCAAGAAGAAGACGTTCATGAAGATGGTTCAGGTCGGAGGTGGGCTCGGGATCGGCGCCAAGACGTTGAAGCTGATCTTCGTCTTCGACAACGACGACGCGCTCGACAAGTTCGTCAACGCGGGAGGGGAATTCGGTGGCGCGGGCGGCGAAGTGGGGCGATAAGGGAGGCGCCTACGAGCACGCGGTTTCTATCATGCCCGGGGTCTGGCTGTATCAGCTGACGGACAAGGGTGTGGCCGCTGACGTGATGATCAAGGGGACGAAGTATTACAAAGACGACGATCTGAACTGACGGGCGGCCCCGGGCGGAACCGACCTCCTGAAGTATCCTGTCGCCCTTCCATGACCGCCGAGCCGAAATATGGAAGCAGCGCCGGACGCTGCGCGAGCCGGGCCGCTCGTTCCAAGGACGTTGGTCTCGACGAGAGGTGCTGATGAAGTATGTGCGCGAATTCCTCACTCACGCTCTCGTAGGCGGGGTGCTCATCCTGCTACCCGTCTACCTCGCGGTCCTGGTCCTGCTGAAGGGCATGGCCTCGGTCGCCGCCCTGGTTCGGCCGCTCGCCAAGATCCTTCCCGCTTGGCTGCCCGCCGAGAATCTCCTGTCTCTGCTGCTGGTCCTGATCGTCTGCTTCCTCCTCGGCGTCGCGGTGCGCACGCGTATGGGTCGGCTTCTCCGAGAACGGATGGAGACTTCGCTCTTCGAGAGACTTCCCGGCTACGCGCTCTTCCGGAGCCTGACGCAGCGGCTGGCGGGCGAGGGACAGGAGAACGTCTGGAAGCCGGCGCTCGTCGAGATCGAGGAGGCTCTCGTCCCAGCCTTTGTCGTCGAAGAATTCGAGGACGGTCGATTCACTGTGTTCGTGCCGTCGGTCCCCACTCCCCTCGCGGGAGCCGTGTACATCCTCACCCCCGAACGCGTGCACCTCCTCGACGTCCCGTTCACCCAGGCAATCAAGTCCGTCTCTCGCTGGGGCTCCGGAGCGAAGGACCTTGTGGCGGCGATGAAGTAGGCAGAACAGTGAGCCGGAGCGAGGATGTCCCTGGAGGTTCTAGCGGCAGCGAGACAGGACGTCGCCTAGTGTCCTGTTCCTGAAGGTTGCTGCAATGACATGCAGCGCCGATGCCTCCCCGATAGGGGAGGAGGAGAGGCATGGCGGAGCGGGGACGGCCCAAGGCGAAGATCAGTGTGGCACCGAGTAGGGACCGCGGATGCTGCGCTCGCGCAACCTTGACCGAGCGCAGGGCGGGCCGATCGGGCTCGTGGCTTGTCCTCACAGAGGAGGCGCATGGGACGAGGGAGCTGTCGGCGGAACGGTCGCCTTCGAGATCGACGCCGACTCTCGCCACTCGCAGCTCCGCCCTGCGCCGCGATGCCCGAAGCTCACGGCTGCGCGCCCGGAGCCGGCCGCGCAGTGGTCCCGGCTCCAGTGGATCCATTGGCAAGAAGCTGATCTGGCTGTCGGAAGGGGGCACCTGATGACCGCACGGCACGATGCCGATCCCGAGTTCGAAAGACGACTCTCCGGCCTCCTTCTCGATGTGCTGATTCGCGCCGGCTTCGTGCTGGCAATGGTCATCATCTGCTTTCAGGTGTTCTCCCCATTCCTGAGCCTGATGATCTGGGCTCTGATTCTGGCTGTCACTCTCTATCCCTTGCACCAGTCTTTGGCGGCGAAGATCGGCGGCCGCCAGGGCCTGGCGGCGACGATTGTCGTGCTGCTGGGGGTCGTCGTGGTCGTCGTCCCGACCGCGGTGCTGCTGAACTCATTCGGCGACTCGCTGCACGAACTGATCGACGACGTGCAGAACAACACCTTCCAGGTGCCGCCGCCACCAGCTGGCGTCGCCGAGTGGCCGCTGGTCGGCGAGAAGGTGCATGCGTTCTGGACGAGCGCGCACACCGACCTGCCCGCACTGGTGCAGAGCATGCAGCCGAAGATCGGCAACCTGGCCAAGGGGGCGGTCGGTGTCGTCGCGAGCATCGGTGGCGAGATGTTGCGGTTCCTCGCGTCCCTCGTGGTCGCCGGCATCATGATGGCCTTCGGTGAGGGCGGCGCCCGCGCGATCCGCGCCATCTTCGAGCGAATCGCCGCCGGAAGCCGCGGAGGGGAGTTCGTCGACCTGTCCACGGCGACCATCCGCGCGGTCGCCAAGGGCGTGCTCGGCGTCGCGTTCCTGCAGGCAATCATCTTCGGCGTCTGCCTACTGATCGCCGGCATACCGTTTGCGGGAGTGCTGGCAGTCGTCGTCCTCGTGCTCGGCATCGGGCAGGTGCCGGCGCTCCTCGTTTCGCTGCCGGCCATCGCCTACCTCTGGTCGAGCGACAGCTACGCCACCGGCGCGGCGATTCTCTACACGGTTCTCCTGCTGGTCGCCGGCATGACCGACAACGTGCTGAAGCCGTTGATGCTCGGCCGCGGCGTGGATGCGCCGATGCCGGTCATCCTTCTCGGCGCGCTCGGTGGCATGGCCGCGGCAGGTATCCTCGGGATGTTCGTCGGCGCCACGCTGCTCGCGCTCGGCTACCAGATCTTCATGGGATGGATCGCGACGAATCCCGATGCGCCTCGAGCAAGTCCGACATGATGCTCAAAAACGTCGTCGTCGGTATGCCCGCCATGCTGCTCTGCCTCATCATACAGGTGACGGTCGTCTTCTGGTGCGTCCGGTATTGCGTTCGGCAGATCGGCGATGACCCGGGCCGCATCGGCTGGCTGACGGCGATCTGGCCGCTGGCCGTTTCGATGCTGGTGATGATGATCGCCAACGTGTTGCAGATCGCCCTGTGGGGGGTCCTGTTCGTCTGGCTGGGCGAGTTCGCGGAACTCTATCCGGCGATCTACCACTCGGGGGTGAACTTCACGTCACTCGGCTACGGCGACGTCGTGATGAACCAGGAGTGGAAGCTGCTCGGTCCGCTCGAAGCGGCCAACGGCATGCTGATGTTGGCGATGAGTGCGGCGGCCCTGACGGCCATCCTGCAACACATCATCCGATCGCAGGCCGCCACGATGGGCGCGCGACTACCTCGACGTCGCAATACCGGCGAATGAATCGCTTGTAGTGTGCACGATGGGGTTCTTCGCCTTCGGAGAGCTCTCCCGCGGGTTGGACTACTCGACGATGCTCGGAGACAACCTGAGCATCCGCGGAGTCGACGCCGGACAGCTTTCCGGAGATTTCACCACCGTCGCCATGGCTCTCTGATGGATGCCGACGACGGGTGAATTCGAGGCGCGTGGAGGAGCGTTCGGCGACTACGAGGATCACCAGGGGCTCGCAACCCGTGTCGGGGCTCACTTCACGTTCAGCCCCGAGGACAAGCAGGAACAGCCGGGCACGGACGCTCCCGACAACTCGCAGGCTTCGGCCCATTGTCGAGGCTCGGCTGGCTGACTCGCTCCCATATGGCCGGGCCGCCTCCCCACCGCGAGCAGGGTGGCCAGCATCGCCCCGGCCCCAGCGCCCGCGCTCCCCCGCGCTCGACACGTGGACGTCCGCCGTAACGGCCCCTCAGGGGATTGAGGCGGTCGGGTGTCGGTCTTTCACCATGAGCTTACAGAGGCGCGGGGCGTTGTTGACGTGAAAGCGAGGGATCACATAGGTTCGGCTCTCTCGCGTGGTACGGAGCGGTGGCCGAGTGGTCTAAGGCGCACGCCTGCTAAGCGTGTGTACCCCAAAAGGGTACCGCGGGTTCAAATCCCGCCCGCTCCGCTCTCTTTTTTGACCCTCTTTTCACGCGGAGTGTCCCGCCATCGTCGGTCGTCGCGCGATCCTGCCTTCTGCGTCGGGCGTGTGATACCAGGCGGCGGCGAGGAGGGTTCGGACGATGACTGATTTCCGCACCGGCGAGGTGCGCGCCAACGGGTTGCGCTTCGCGACGTTGGAGGCCGGCGACGGGCCGCTGGTGCTCTGTCTGCACGGTTTCCCCGACCACGCGCGCTCGTTCCGGCACCAGCTGCCGGCGTTGGCGGCGGCGGGCTTTCGCGCCGTCGCCCCCTTCCTGCGCGGCTACGCGCCGAGCGACGTGCCGGCCGACGGGCCCTATCAGAGCGCGGCGCTCGCGCAGGATGCGGCGGCGATGATCGAGGCGCTGGGCTATCAACGGGCGGCGGTGTTCGGCCACGACTGGGGCGCGGTCGCGGCGTACGGCGCCGCGATCCTGGCGCCCGAGCGGGTGGCGCGCCTGGTGACGGCGGCGGTCCCGCACGGCCCGGCGCTCGCGACGGCGTTCCTCACCAGCTACGCGCAGCAGCGGCGCTCCTGGTACATGTTCTTCTTCCAGACGCCGCTCGCCGACATGGCGGTGGCGCACGACGACTTCGCCTTCATCGAGCACCTGTGGAACGACTGGTCGCCCGGCTGGAGCTGGCCGCCGGAGGAGATGGCCGCGCTGAAGGAGACGTTCCGCCAGCCGGGCGTGCTGTCGGCCGCGCTCGCCTACTACCGTCACACCCTCAATCCCCTGCTCCAGCGCCCCGAGCTCGCCGAGGTGCAGGGCCGCACGCAAATGGACCCGGTCACCGTGCCGACGTTGTTCTTCCACGGCGCCCGCGACGGCTGCATCGGCCTCGAGCTCGCCGACGGAATGGCGGCGCTGTTCCCGGCCGGGCTGGAGACCGTCATCGTCGCCGACGCCGGTCACTTCGTGCACCAGGAGCAGCCCGCGCTGGTCAACGCGAAGGTGTTGGAGTTTCTCGCCCCGCTTCGTTAACCACGAAGACACGCCAATGATCACGAAGGGCTTCGGGTTCTTCGCGGTCATTCGTGTTCTTCGTGGATTCGTTTCCCATCTGAGGAGTGAGCGATGAGCAGTGACCGTGAGGCCGTCCTGGCCGGATATGTGCGCACGCCGTTCGGCAAGGCCGATCCGCAGCGCGGCTGGTTCCGCAACGTCCGGTCGGACGACCTGGCGACCATCGTGTTACAGGAGATCCTGCGGCGGACCGACGTTGCGGCAGGCGACGTCGACGGGGTCATCCTCGGCGCCGTCGAGATGATGGGCGAGCAGGCGCATCCGGGCACCGCGATCCCGTTCCTCGCCGGCTTTCCGCCACATGTGACCGGCCTGAGCATCGAGCGCGCCTGCACGACGGCGATGATGTCGGTGCACGTCGCGGCGATGAGCGTGCAATGCGGCCTCGGCTACGGTCTACCTCGCCGGCGGCCTCGACAGCATGACCCATTTCCGCATCCCGATGATCAAGGACGGGATGGACATGGACGCCATCATCAAGGAGGGCGGCCACATGCTCGCCTCGATGAATCCGAATCCGAGGATGATGGAGCGCATCAACCCGATCGAGCTCAACGGCGGCCAGGGCGCCGAGCTGCTCTGCGACCGCTACGGCATCACCCGGCACGATCTCGACGAGTGGGCGCTGCTCAGCCACCAGCGCGCCGTCGCGGCGCAGGAGAGCGGGCCGGTTCAGCCGAAGAGATCGTCCCGGTCGACGGCGTCACGCCGGAAGGCGAGCGCGCGGTCGTTCGACCGCGACCAGGGGCCGCGCGCCGACACGACGATGGAGAAGATCGCCGGCCTGCAGCCGGTCTACCGCGCCGACGGCCGCATCACCGCCGCCGCGGCGTCCGGCCAGGCGGACGGCGCGGCGGTGTGCATGGTGATGTCGCGCGCCGAGGCCAAGCGCCGCGGGATCGAGCCGCTGGCGTCGATCCACACCATCGCGACCGGCGCCTGCGATCCGCGCGACCTGATCTACTCGGCGATCCCGGCGACACACCGCGCGTTCGAGCGCTCCGGCCTCGGCATGCGCGAGATGGAGGTGGTGGAGATCAACGAGGCTTTCGCCTGCGCGCCGATCGCGCTGATGCGCGAGTTCGCGATGCCGGCCAGCGACGCCGAGAAGATCAACGTCAACGGCGGCGCCTGCGCGCTCGGCCATCCGGTCGGCGCCTCCGGCGCGCGCCTCGTCGGCACCCTGGCGCTGGAGATGCGGCGCCGCGGCTCCCGCTACGGCCTCGCCACCATCTGCGGCGGCATGGGCCAGGGAGCGGCGACGATTCTGGAGCGGCACTGACGGCGGCCAGGTTGTTGGGTGTTGGGTGGCCAGTCGTTCGTGGCGTCGCGCCACCAACGAACCACCCTGACAACCAGCAACCTGGCCGCCGCCGTCTCAGCCGGGCGGCAGTGCCGCCTTGGCTGCTGCTTCTTCCCGCTTCTGCGCGGTGCGGCGGCGGCGCTCGCGTCTTCTTCTCCGCCTCGCTGCGGGCGCGGTCGCCGCGCTCGACCAGCTCGATCAGCGACATCGGGGCGGCGTCGCCGTGGCGGCTGCCGAGCTTGGTGATGCGGGTGTAGCCGCCCGGGCGATCGGCGAAGCGCGGGGCGATGTCGTCGAAGAGCTTCTTGACGACGTCCGACCGCGCACGAAGGCCGCGCGCCTGGCGGCGGGCATGGAGCGTGTTGCGCTTGCCGAGCGTGATCATGCGATCGACCCAGCGGCGCAGCTCCTTCGCCTTGGCGTCGGTGGTCTGCAGGTGCTCGTGCTGGAGCAGCGACGTCACCATGTTGCGCAGCAGCGCTTTGCGGTGCGAGCTGCTGCGGTTGAGCTTACGTCCGGCGTTCAGGTGTCGCATGGCGGATCCTCGGGCTGTCGCCGCTCAGGTTCAGCGGGTCAGGCGCTCTCCTTCTCGCGCGCCAGCCGCTTGTCGAGCTCGTCGCGGGCGGGGAAGTTCTCGATGTGCATGCCGAAGTCGAGCCCCATCTCGCGCAGGATCTCCTTGATCTCGTTGAGCGATTTGCGGCCGAAGTTCTTGGTCTTCAGCATCTCCGCCTCGGTGCGCTGCACCAGCTCGCCGATGAACTTGATGTCGGCGTTCTGCAGGCAGTTGGCCGAGCGCACGGAGAGCTCGAGCTCGGCGACCGGGCGGAACAGGTTCTCGTTGAGGGTCGGCGACGCCGCCTCCTCCTCGGCCTGCATCTCCGGCGTCTCCTCGAAGTTGATGAAGATGGAGAGCTGGTCCTGCAGGATGCGGGCCGCATAGGCGACGGCGTCGTCGGGCCGCACGCTGCCGTCGGTCCACACTTCGACGGTCAGCTTGTCGTAGTCGGTCCGCTGGCCGACGCGGGCATTGGTGACCGTGTAGTTGACCTTGCGGATGGGCGAGAAGATCGCGTCGATGGGCATGGTGCCGACCGGCGCCTCTTCGTCCTTGTTGCGATCGGCAGAGACGTAGCCGCGGCCCATCTTGATCGTCAGCTCGGCGTCGCAGCGCGCCTTCCTTGGAGAGCGTGGCGATCGGCATGCTCGGGGTTGAGCACCTCGAGGTTCGGGCCGCCCTGGATGTCGCCGGCGCGCACCACGCCCTCGCCCTTCTTCTCGATGCGTGCCGCGCGCCGTCAGGCCGTCGTGCAGCTTGAGGCGGACTTCCTTGAGGTTGAGCACGATGTCCGTGACGTCCTCGCGGACGCCGGGGAGCGTCGCGAACTCGTGCAGCACGCCCTCGATCTTCACGGCCGGTGATCGCCGCGCCCTGCAGCGACGACAGCAGCACGCGCCGCAGGGCGTTGCCGATCGGTCGTGCCGAAGCCGCGCTCGAACGGCTCGCCGACGAACTTTCCGTAGGTCGGCGTGAGGCTCTTGTCGTCTGACTCCAGGTGCTGCGGCTTGAGCAAGATCGCGCCAGTTGCGTTGTGGCTGCATCAATTGTCCTCCAGTCGGCGTCGATCGGAGCGCCGCCTCACTTCGAGTACAGCTCGACGATGAGCTTCTCGTTGATCGGCATGGTCAGCTCGGCGCGGGTCGGAAGCGCCTTGACGCGGGCGCTGAAGCCCTCGCGGTTGACCTCGACCCAGTCCGGCGCGCCGCGGTGCTCGGCCTGCGCCAGCGCTTCCTGGACGCGCGTGACCGTCTGCTGCGCTCGCGCACGGTGACCACGTCGCCCGGTCTTGCAGCAGCGCCGAGGGAATGTTGACCTTGCGGCCGTTGACCTGGAAATGGCCGTGGCGCACGAGCTGCCGCGCCTCGGCGCGCGAGGTGGCGAACCCCATGCGATAGATCATGTTGTCGAGGCGTCGCTCGAGCAGCTGCAGCAGGATCTCGCCGGTGATGCCCGCGCGAGCGCTCGGCCATCGTGAAGTAGCGGCGGAACTGCCCCTCGAGCACGCCGTACATGCGCTTCACCTTCTGCTTCTCGCGCAGCTGCAGGGCGTACTCGGAGAACTTCGGCCGCCCCTGGCCGTGCTCGCCGGGCGGATAGTTGCGGCGCTCGATGGCGCACTTGTCGGTGTAGCAGCGCTCGCCCTTCAGAAAGAGCTTGAGCGCCTCGCGGCGGCACAGCCGGCAGACAGAATCGGTATAACGAGCCAACGATCTCCTCCTACTCGCCGGTCAGACGCGGCGCCGCTTCGGCGGCGCGGCAGCCGTTGTGCGGGATCGGCGTGACGTCGCGGATCACGGTGATGTGGAAGCCGGCGCTCTGCAGCGAGCGCAGCGCCGATTCGCGCCCGGCGCCCGGCCCCTTGACGTGCACCTGGACGTTGCGCACGCCGCTGTCCATCGCCTTCTTGGCGGCGGCGTCGGCGGCGAGCTGCGCCGCGAACGGCGTGCCCTTGCGCGAGCCTTTGAAACCGACGGCGCCGGCGCTCGACCAGGCGAGCACGTTCCCGACCTGATCGGTGATCGTCACCAGCGTGTTGTTGAACGTCGAGTGGATGTGCACGACGCCGTCGCTGACGATGCGCTTGACCTTCTTCTTCTTGGTCGTCGCGCTTTTCGGCCGTGCTTGCTTGTGGCTTTGCCATGATGCTCCTCAGTGCCCGCTGGATCACTTCGACGGCGCCTTCTTCTTGCCGGCGATGGCGCGTCGGGGTCCCTTGCGAGTGCGGGAATTGGTGTGGGTGCGCTGGCCGCGCACCGGCAGATTGCGCCGGTGGCGCAGGCCGCGGTACGTGCCGAGATCCATGTGGCGCTTGATGTTCATCGCCACGTCGCGGCGCAGGTCGCCTTCGATCTTGTAGCTCTGATCGATGACCTGGCGGATCTTGACCACCTCGTCGTCGTTGAGATCGTCGCTCTTCTTGTTCGGGTCGATGCCCGCCTTCGTCGAGGATCTCGTTCGAGAGCGAGCGGCCGACGCCGAACAGATACGTCAAGGCGATCTCCACCCGCTTGTTGCGGGGCAGGTCCACTCCAGCAATACGCGCCATGTCCGACTCCCGATCTCAGCCCTGCCGCTGCTTGTGGCGCGGGTTCTTGCACAACACGCGGACCACGCCCTGGCGGCGGATGACCTTGCAATCCTTGCAGATCTTCTTGACCGATGTTCTGACTTTCACGGCTTACTCCTCGGTCGTTGCGCGCCGTCGCGCTCACGCCGCCAGCTCCAACCGCGCCATGATCCGGTCGAGCACGTCGGCGGTGGCGCCCGTGCCGTCCACTTCGCGCAGCAGGCCGCGCCCCCGATAGAACGCGATCAGCGGCGCGGTCGCACGATCGTAGACTTCGAGGCGTGCGCGGATGGTGTCTTCGCGGTCGTCCTCGCGCTGGTACAGCTCTCCACCGCACTCGTCGCAGACGCCGGCGCGACGCGGCGGATCGGAGGTCACATGTGACATCGCGCCACAGACGCGGCAGGTGCGACGACCACTGAGGCGACGCACCAGCTCGTCGCGCGGCACGTCGAGACTGATGACGTGCTCGAGCGGCGTGCCCCGCCCCGCCAGCATCATCTCCAACGCTTCGGCCTGGGCGACGGTGCGTGGGAACCCGTCGAGCATGAAGCTCGGGACCCCGCCCATCGCTCCGAGTCGATCGCGGATCATGTCCGATGACCAGCTGGTCGGGCACCAACTCGCCGCGCTCCATGAAGCTCTTCGCCGCTTTCCCGAGCTCGTTGTTCGAGGTGACGGCAGCGCGCAGGAGGTCGCCGGTCGAAATGTGCACCATGGCCGTTCGTTCCAACATCAACTTTGACTGTGTGCCCTTGCCGGCCCCCGGAGGGCCCAACAGTACGATCCGCATGTGTCTGTGCGCCCTGCGCCGACGTGCGTCGCGCACGATCTCCCGGATGAATCCACCTACCGTCGCCCGCGCAGCCGACCACGCTTCATGAACCCCTGGTAGCTACGGGTGAGCATGTGCGTCTCGATCTGCGCGACGGTATCCAGCGCCACGCCGACCACGATCAGCAGCGCCGTGCCGCCGAAGTAGAACGGCACGTTGAAGCTGCTGCGATGAGAATGGTCGGCAGGATGCACACGGCGGCGATGTAGATCGCGCCGACCAGCGTGATGCGCGACAGGACTCGATCGATGTACTCGGCGGTCCGCGGCCCCGGACGGATGCCGGGGATGAAGCCGCCGAACTTCTTCATGTTCTCGGCGACGTCGCTCGTGTTGAACGTGACCGCCGTATAGAAATAGCAGAAGAAGATCACCAGCCCGACGAAGAGCACGTCGTAGAGCACGCCGCCACGGTTGAGCAATCCGCTCATCGCCTTGCGCCCACGGATGGTCGACGAACTGCGCGATGGTGGCGGGGAACACCAGCAGCGACGACGCGAAGATCGGCGGAATGACGCCGGCGGTGTTCAGCTTCAGCGGCAGATGCGAGCTCTGGCCGCCGTACATGCGGCGGCCGACGACGCGTTTGGCGTACTGCACCGGAATCCGCCGCTGGCCGCGTTCCACGAAGATGATGACGCCCGACGATGCCGCACCATGAACGCCGCCGAGGCCGAGCAGCAGGAAGATGCTGAGCTCGCCCTCGCGCACGAACTGGACGGTGGTCGAGGATCGCCGACGGCAGGTTGGCGACGATGCCGGCGAAGATCATCATCGAGATGCCGTTGCCGATGCCGCGCTCGGAGATCTGCTCGCCGAGCCACATCAGGAAACACGGTGCCGGCGGCGAGCGTGATGATGGTCATCACCCGGAAGCTCCAGCCGGGCTCGAAGACCACCGGGGCGCCGCCCGGCGCCTGCAGCTTCTCCAGGCCGACGCTGATGAAGAAGCCCTGGATGATCGCCAGGACGACCGTGCCGTAGCGGGTGTACTGGGTGATCTTGCGGCGCCCCGCCTCGCCCTCCTTCGACAGCCGCTCGAGGTGCGGGATCACCACCGTCATCAGCTGCAGAATGATCGAGGCGCTGATGTACGGCATGATGCCGAGCGCGGCGATCGAGAACCGCTCGAGCGCGCCGCCGGAGAAGAGGTTCACCAGGCCGAGCACCGAGTTCTGCACCTGCTCGAAGAACTCCGCCAGCGCCTTGCCGTCGATGCCCGGCGTCGGGATCGCGACGCCGACGCGGTACACGGCCAGCATGCCGAAGGTGAACAGCAGCCGGCGGCGCAGCTCGGGAATGCGCCCCGCGTTGTGAGAACCCTTCAAGCACCGGTCGACCACCTCGGCGCTTCCGCCGGCGGCTTGTCGATCGCGGCCTTGGCGGACGCGCTGAAGGCGTGCGCCTTGACCGTCAGCGCCTTCGACAGCGTCCCCTGGCCGAGCACCTTCACCTGCTTGTCGGCGGCGGACGAGGCCGCGCTGCACCAGCGCGTCCGCGTCGACCACGGCGCCGGCCTCGAAGATCGCCTCGAGCTGGCCAGGTTGACGATGCTGTACTCGACGCGGAACGGATTGTGGAATCCGCGCTTCGGCAAGCGGCGCTGCAGCGGCATCTGGCCGCCCTCGAAACGCGGATGGGTGTTGCCGCCGGAGCGCGCGCCTTGACCCTTGTGGCCGCGGCCCGACGTCTTGCCGAGGCCGGAGCCCGGGCCGCGTCCGAGCCGCTTGCGCGCCGAACGCGATCCCGGCGCTGGAGTGAGATTGCTCAGATCCATCGTCTCACGCCTCCACGCGCAGCAGGTGCGCGACCTTGCGCGATCATGCCCAGGGTCGGGGCGTCGCCGCGCACGGTGCACGCGTCTTGCCGATGCGGGTGAGGCCGAGCCCGCGCAGCGTGCCGCGCTGGCGCTCGGTCTGCCCGATCGGGCTGCCGACCAGAGTCAGCTTGATCGTCTTCGCGTCCGCCATTCCCGCCTCACGCGCGTCAGCTCGGCCACCGAGCTTGACCGCGCCGCGCCGCGACTTCCTCGGCGGTGCTGCAGCTCCTGCAGCGCCGCGATCGTCGCCTTCACCATGTTGTGCGGGATTGTGCGAGCCGAGGCACTTGGTCAGCACGTTGCGCACGCCGGCGAGCTCGACGACCGCGCGCACGCCGCCGCCGGCGATGACGCCGGTGCCGTCGCTGGCCGGACGCAGCAGCACATGCCCGGCGCCGAAGTGCCCCTCGCACGTCGAAGGGAATCGTGCCGTCGATCGAGCGGCACCGTCACCAAGCGACTTCTTCGCCGCCTCGATCGCCTTGCGGATCGCCTCGGGCACTTCCTTGGCCTTGCCGAGGCCGAAGCCGACGCGGCCGTTGGAGTCGCCGACCACCACCAGCGCGCTGAAGCTGAAGCGCCGGCCGCCCTTGACCACCTTGGCGACGCGGTTGATGTGGACGACCTTCTCCTTGAACTCGACGCCCTGAATCTCGATGCGCTCGCGGCCACGACCGACTGCCATATCGTTCTCCTCAGAACTGCAGGCCGGCGGCGCGGGCGCCTTCGGCGACTTCTTTGACGCGGCCGTGAAAGAGAAATCCGTTGCGATCGAAGACGACTTCGCGTGATGTTGCGCTCCTGGCAGAGCTGGGCGATGCGCTCGCCGATCTTGCGCCGCGGCCTTGCGCCGGTCTGCTGCTGCCGCCCTCGACCTGCAGGGTCGATGCGGCCGCCAGCGTCCGGCCGGTCTCGTCGGAGATCACCTGCGCGTAGATGTGCTTGTTGCTGCGAAACACGCACAGCCGGGGGCGCGCGTCGGTGCCGCGCACCCGCCGGCGCACGCGCGCCTGCCGGCGCTGCCGCGCCGATCCGCGTCTTGTGCCGTCGCCATGATCCCTATCTCCCGCCGGCGCCCGCCGCCTTGCCGGCTTTGCGCCGGATGCGTTCGTCGGCGTACTTGAGCCCTTGCCCTTGTACGGCTCCGGCGGCCGCAGGGCGCGGATCTGCGCGCTCACTTCGCCGAGGACTGCTGGTTGTTGCCTTCCAGCGTGACCACGACCTGCCGATCGACCTTCGCCTCGATGCCCGGCGGCAGCTGGTAGACGATCGGGTGCGAGTAGCCGAGGCTGAACTGCACCGCCTTGCCCTTCACCTCGGCGCGGTAGCCGACGCCGACGATCTCCAGCACTCGCGTGAAGCCGGTGCTGACGCCAGCGACGCTGTTGGAGATCAGCTTGCGGGTGAGTCCATGCAGGGCGCGCGTCTTGCGGTCGTCGCCCTCGCGCGACACGGTCACCGTACCGTCGGCGACCGCGACGCTGATGCGCGGCGGCAGCGGGTGCTCCGCTTTGCCCTTCGGCCCCTCGACCAGCACGGTGGTGCCGTCCGGCTTCACCGTCACCCCTTTGGGGACGGGGATTGTCATTCTTCCGATTCGCGACATGACGTGCCTACCAGACCGCGCAGATGATCTCGCCGCCGACGTTGCGACGCGCCGCTTCGCGGTCGACCAGGACGCCGAGCGGCGTCGAGATGATGTTGATGCCCATGCCGGCGCGCAGGACCGGCATCTCCTTGGCGCCGACATAGATGCGCGGCGCTCGGACGGCTGACGCGCTGATGCCCGTGATCGCCGGACGCTGTGCGGCGTCGTAGCGCAGCCAGACGCGCAGATCCTTCTTCGTGCTGCCCGCGACCTCGACCATGCTGACGTCCTGCAGGAAGCCCTCGGCCACCATCACCTTCGCCACGCGCTCCTTGATCGTGCGACCACGGCACTCGATGTATTCCTTGCGCGCGTGCGGCGCCGTTGCGCACGCGGGTCAGCAGGTCGGCGATCGGATCCGTCATCGACATCAGGGCCTCCTCACCAGCTCGCCTTGGTCAGACCCGGGATCAGGCCCTTGCGAGCGAGGTCGCGCAGGCACAGCCGGCACAGCTTGAAGCGACGGTAGAACGCGCGCGGGCGGCCGCACAGCGGGCAGCGATTGTAGCCGCGCACTTTGAACTTCGGCGCGCGCTGCGCCTTGATGCGCAAACAGGTCTTCGCCACGCTTCTCTCCTACGCCCGGAAGGGCATGCCCAGCGCCCGCAGCAGCGCTTTGCCCTCGGCGTCCGTCTTGGCGGTGGTGACGATCGAGACCGTCAGCCCGCGGACTTTGTCGATCTTGTCGAGGTCGATCTCGGGAAAGATGATCTGCTCGCGCACGCCGAGCGAGTAGTTGCCACGACCGTCGAAGGCGCGGTCGGACACGCCGCGGAAGTCGCGCACGCGCGGCAGCGCCAGGTTCATCAGCCGATCGAGGAACTCGTACATGCGCTCGCCGCGCAGGGTCACCATGCAGCCGATCGGCCATGTTCTCGCGCAGCTTGAAGTTGGCGATGGCCTTGCGCGACTTGGTCACGACCGGCTTCTGGCCGGTGATGGCGGTGAGCTCGGCGACCGCCGAGTCCATCACCTTGGCGTTCTGGATCGCCTCGCCGAGGCCCATGTTGAGCACGACCTTCTCGAGCCGCGGCACCTGGTTCACGTTGCCGTAGCCCATGCTCCTTCATGAGCTGGGGGACGACGTCCTTGCTGGTACTTGTCGTTCAAACGCGTCCATGGCATCACCGATCGAGCTGTTCGCCGCAGCGCCGGCAGACACGCACGCTGCGCCCATCGTCGAGCGCGCGCTTGCCCATGCGCACCGGCGCGTTGCACTTGTCGCACATGATCATGAGGTTCGAGAGGTGGAGCGCGGCTTCCTTCTCGACGATCCCCGACGCGCTCTGCGGCCCGCGCGGCCTTCTGATGGCGCTTGACCATGTTGAGCCGCTCGATCGATCGCGCGGCTCCTCTCCGGCGATGACGCGCAGGACCTTGCCGGTCTTGCCGCGCTCTCGGCCGGCGATGACCATGACCGTATCGTTCTTCTTGATGCGCGCCCGCATGATTCTCCTCACAGCACCTCGGGCGCCAGCGACAGGATCTTCATGAACTGCTTGGCGCGCAGCTCGCGCGCCACCGGCCCGAAGATGCGCGTGCCGACCGGCTCGCGCTGATTGTCGATGAGCACCGCCGAGTTGCTGTCGAACCTGATGTACGAGCCGTCGGCCCGGCCGACTTCCTTGGCGGTCCGCACGATGACGGCCTTCATCACGTCGCCCTTCTTCACCTTCGAGTTCGGGATCGCTTCCTTCACCGACACCACGATGATGTCGCCGAGCGAGGCGTACTTGCGCTGCGAGCCGCCGAGCACCTTGATGCACAGCACGCGGCGGGCGCCCGAGTTGTCGGCCACGTCGAGAACGGTTTCCGTCTGAATCATGACTGTGTCGTCGCGGCCCGTGCGCCGCGCCCTCGCTCTCGCCTCAGCTCGCCTTCTCCACGATCTGCCGCACCCGCCAGCGCTTGTCCTTGCTCAGCGGACGGGTCTCGGTGATCACCACGCGGTCGCCGATGCCGCACCGATTCTGCTCGTCGTGCGCCTTGTACTTGGCGCGGCGCTTCACGTACTTCTTGTACATCGGATGCTTCACCAGCCGCTGGACGACGACCACCACGGTCTTGTCCATCTTGTTGCTGACCACGACGCCCTCGCGGGTCTTGGCTCTACCGCGCTCCATACGTCACTTCCCCTGCGCCGCCCGCGCGCGCTCGTGTTGGATGGTCTTGCACTCGCGCGAGGTCGCGCCGCGTCTGGCGCAGCGCCGCCGGACTCTCCAACTGATTCGTGCCGCGACGCAGCCGGAAGCGGAACAGCGCCTCGCGCAGCTCGTGCTCGCGCGTCGCCAGCTCCTGGTCGCTCAGATCGCGCAGCTCCTTAGCTTGCATGGGACGCTCCCTGACGCTGCAGGAACTGAGTCGGAATCGACAGCTTGTGGGCCGCCAGGCGCATCGCCTCGCGCGCCACCACCTCGGTGACGCCTTCCATCTCGAAGATGATGCGTCCGGGCTGGATCACGGCGACCCACATTTCCGGGTTGCCCTTGCCCTTGCCCATGCGGGTTTCCGCCGGCTTCTTGCTCAACGGCTTGTCGGGGAAGACGCGGATCCAGACGCGCCCGCCGCGCTTGATGTGGCGGGTGAGCGCGACACGGGCGGCCTCGAGCTGGCGCGCCGACATCCAGCCGCGGTCGATGGCCTGCAGGCCGAAGTCGCCGAACGCGAGCGTGGCGCCGCGATACGCGGTGCCGCCGCGGCGGCCCTTCTGGACCTTGCGATGTTTGACTTTCTTCGGTGCGAGCATGACGCGGTCTCTGCCTCGGCGCTCAGACGCCGAGCGCGGTCTTCTGCTGGTCCTCTTCGTGGCGGCTGAGGACCTCGCCGCGGAAGATCCACACCTTGACGCCGATCACGCCGTAGGTGGTCTTCGCCTCGGCGAGGCCGTAGCTGATGTCGGCGCGCAGCGTGTGCAGCGGCACGCGCCCCTCGCGGTACCACTCGGAGCGCGCGATCTCGGCGCCGCCGAGGCGGCCGCTGCAGTGCACCTTGATGCCCTGCGCGCCCATGCGCATGCCGCGGCTCACCGCTTCCTTCATGGCGCGGCGGAAGGCGACGCGGCGCTCGAGCTGCAGCGCGACGTTCTCGGCGACCAGCTGCGCATCGAGGTCCGGGCGGCGCACCTCATGGATGTTGATGAACGTTTCCTTCTTCGTGAGCTTCGCCAGCTCGGCCTTGAGCTTCTCGATCTCGGCGCCCTTCTTGCCGATGACGATGCCGGGCCGCGCGGTATAGATGTTGATCTTGGCCTTGTTGGCGGCGCGCTCGATCTCCACCTTCGAGATGCCGGCGTGGTAGAGGCGCTCCTTGAGGAACTTGCGCAGCTTGAGATCCTCGTGCAGCAGCGTCGCGTAGTCGCGCCGCGCGAACCACTTCGAATCCCAGCTCTCGATGACGCCGAGGCGGAAGCCCCGCGGATGGACTTTCTGACCCATACTCGCTCCTAACGCCCCGTCCGCTCGTCCACGACGACCGTCAGGTGCGCGGTGCGCTTGCGCAGGCCGGTGGCGCGCCCATGGGCGCGCGGGAAGGAATCGCTTCGCGGTCGGCCCCTCGTCGACGATGATCCGCTTCACGTACAGCTGGTCGACGTCGACCCGCTGCGTGTTCTCGGCGTTGGCCACCGCCGACTTGAGCGTCTTTGACCAGCATCGGCGCGGCCTTCTTGCGGCAGGTGCTCGAGCATGCCGATGGCCTCGCCGACGCGCTTGCCGCGCACGAGGTCGGCCACCAGCCGAACCTTGCGCGGCGCAATGCGCAGATGGCGCTGCACGACACGGGCTTCCATGCGCCTACCCCTTGGCCCCCTTCACGTCGGCCTTGCGGTCGCCGGAATGGCCGTGGAAGGTGCGCGTCGGCGAGAACTCGCCGAGCTTGTGGCCGACCATGTTCTCGGAGACGAACACCGGGATGAACTTGCGGCCGTTGTGCACCGCGAAGGTGTGCCCGACCATCTCCGGCGTGATCGTCGAGCGGCGCGACCAGGTGCGCACGATCCGCTTGTCGCCCGACGCGTTCAGCGCCTCGACCTTCTTCACGAGATGGCCGTCGATGAACGGCCCCTTCTTTACTGAGCGTGCCACGAGCGACTCCTCTCAGCCGCGCCGCTTGACGATGTAGCGGTCGGTGCGCGGGTTGTGGCGGGTCTTGTAGCCCTTGGCCGGCTGGCCCCACGGCGACTGCGGATGGTTGCCCTTCGACTTGCCCTCGCCGCCGCCGTGCGGATGGTCGACCGGATTCATCGCCACGCCGCGCACGCTCGGCCGACGTCCGAGCCAGCGGCTGCGCCCGGCCTTGCCGATCGAAACGTTCTCGTGGTCGACGTTGCCGACCTGCCCGATGGTCGCGCGGCAGGCGGCTTGCACGAGTCGCAGCTCGCCCGAGGGCAGCTTGAGCAGCGCCATCGTGCCCTCCTTGGCCATCAGCTGGATCGCCGACCCGGCGCTGCGGCCGAGTTGGCCGCCGCGCCCGGGGCGCAGCTCGACGTTGTGCACGGTCGTGCCGAGCGGGATGTTGCTGAGCGGCAGCGCGTTGCCCGGCTTGATGTCGGCGCCCGGACCGGCCATCGACCGTGGCGCCCACCTTGAGGCCGACCGGCGCGAGGATGTAGCGCTTCTCGCCGTCGGCGTAGTGCAGCAGCGCGAGACCGCGCCGAGCGGTTCGGATCGTACTCGATGCGCCGCGACCGTTGCCGGCACGCCGTCCTTGTTGCGCACGAAGTCGATCGACCCGGTAGCGGCGCTTGTGGCCGCCGCCGCGGTGGCGGATGGTCATGCGGCCGAGCGCGTTGCGCCCGCCCGATGCGCTTGCGCGGCTCGAGCAGCGAGCGCTCCGGGCGTCGTCTTGGTGATCTCGGTGAAGTCGGCCACCGACATGCCACGGCGGCCGGCCGAGGTCGGCTTGTATTGGCGAATGGGCATGGCGTTCCTACACGGTTCTCGAAGAAGTCGATGCGCTGGCCCTCGGCGAGCGTCACGTACGCCTTCTTCCAGTCCGGCCGGCGGCCGGCGTGCTTGCCGACGCGGCGCGTCTTGCCGAGCAGGTTGAGGGTGCGGACCTTCTCCACCTTCACCTTGAACAGCGTCTCGACGGCCGTGCGGATCTCGTCCTTGTTCGCGTCGCGGCGCACGCGGAAGACCACCTGATTGCCGTGCTCGCTGACCAGCGTGCCCTTCTCGGTGATCAGCGGCGAGGTGACGACGTCGTACACGTTCTTCACGGCGTCGACCCTCCCGCGCAGCGCGTCCACCGCCGCCGCGCGTCACCACCAGCTGCGGATGGCGCAGGATGTCGTAGACGTTGGCGCCCTCGACGCGCAGCACCTTGACGCGTCGGCAGGTTGCGCGCCGCCCGCTCGAGCATCGGATTCGCGCGCCTCGATGACGATCAGCGCGCTGCTCGACGCCGAGCGCCGCCAGCATCTGCACCATCGACTTGGTCTTGCCGTCGGCGATCTCGATCTTGTCGACCACGGTCAACGCGCCCTCGCGCAGCCTGCATCGCCAGTGCCGAGCGCAGCGCGCTGCGGCGCGCGCTGGCGGGCAGGCGGTACGAGTAGTCGCGCGGCTGCGGTCCGAAGATGGTCGCGCCGCCGGTCCAGATCGGCGAGCGCGAGCTGCCGGCGCGCGCGCGACCGGTGCCCTTCTGCCGCCAGGGCTTCTTGCCGCCGCCGCGCACTTCGCCGCGCGTCTTGGTCGACGTGCGTGCCGGCGCGCCGGTTGGCGCGCTGCATGTTCACGACCTCGTAGAGCAGGTGCTGGCGCACGGGACCGTCGAAGGTCCCGCCGGCAGCGTGATCTCGCCGGCCGGCTCCTTCGTCTGGGTGACAACCGGAACTGTCGTGGGCTCAGCCATGGGTCTTCTTCGCCTTCACCGCCGGGCGCAGCAGCACGACGACCGCCGCGGGCGCCGGGGACGGCGCCGCGCACCAGCACAGGTGCTCGTCCGGGCGCACCGCGACGACCTCGATGTTCTGCGTCGTGACGCGGTCGTTGCCGTAGCTGGCCGGCCATGCGCTTGTCCTTGAACACGCGGCCCGGGAACGAGCGGTTGCCGATCGAGCCGCCGTGGCGGAAGTACTCGTGCGTGCCGTGGCTGCCGGGAAGCCGGCGAAGCCGTGGCGCTTGATGACGCCGGTGTAGCCGCGGCCCTTGGTCAGCCGGTGACGTCGACCTTGTCGCCCTGCTTGAACAGCGCCTCGACGGTGATCTCGTCGCCCATGGCGAGCGCGGCAGCGCCGTCTTCGAGGCGGAACTCGCGCAGCACCTGGAAGACGCCCTTGCCGGCCTTCACGCAGTGCTCGCGCGTACGCCTTGGTGGCGCGCTGCGGCTTCTTGCTGCCGAAGCCGAGCTGCACGGCCGCGTAGCCGTCGGTCGCGGCGGTCTTCGCCTGCACGACCGTGCACGGGCCGGCCTGGATCACCGTGACCGGCACCAGCTCGCCCGCCGCGGTGTACACCTGGGTCATGCCCAGCTTCTTGCCGATCAATCCGAGCGCCATGGCGTCTCTCGTGTCCTCAGTCTGCCCTGCCCGCGCTACTGCAGCTTGATCTCGACGTCGACGCCGGCCGCGAGGTCGAGCTTGCCGAGCGCGTCGATGGTCTGCTGCGTCGGGTCGAGGATGTCGAGCAGCCGCTTGTGGGTGCGGATCTCGAACTGCTCGCGCGACTTCTTGTCGACGTGCGGCGAGCGGTTCACGGTGAAGCGCTCGATGCGGGTCGGCAGCGGGATCGGGCCCGCGACGCGCCCGCCGGTGCGGCGGACGGTCTCGACGATCTCCCGCACCGACTGGTCGAGCAGCCGGTGGTCGTAGGCTTTGAGGCGGATGCGGATCTTATCGTTCATCGGAGATCAGTTGTCCGGTCAGGCGATGATCTTGGCGACGACGCCGGCGCCGACGGTGCGGCCGCCCTCGCGGATGGCGAAGCGCAGGCCCTCGTCCATCGCGATCGGCGTGATCAGCTCCACCGCCAGCTTCACGTTGTCGCCCGGCATCACCATCTCGGTGCCCTCGGGCAGCTGCGCCACCCCCGTCACGTCCGTCGTGCGGAAGTAGAACTGCGGCCGGTAGCCCTTGAAGAACGGCGTGTGCCGCCCGCCCTCTTCCTTGGTCAGGATGTACACCTCCGCCTCGAACTGCGTGTGCGGCGTGATCGACCCCGGCTTCGCCAGCACCTGCCCGCGCTCGATGTCCTCGCGCTTGATCCCGCGCAGCAGGCACCCGACGTTGTCGCCCGCCTGCCCCTCGTCGAGCAGCTTGCGGAACATCTCCACGCCGGTCACCACCGTCTTGGTCGTCGCCTTGATGCCGACGATCTCGACCTCCTCGCCCACCTTCACCCGCCCGCGCTCCACCCGCCCGGTGGCCACCGTCCCGCGCCCGCAGATCGAGAACACGTCCTCGACCGGCATCAGGAACGGCTTGTCGACGTCGCGCGTCGGCTGCGGAATGTAGCTGTCCACCGCCTCCATCAGCTTCAGGATCGACGGCGCCCCGAGCTCGCCCTTGTCGCCCTTCGAGCGCCTTCAGCGCGCTGCCGCGGATGATCGGAATGTCGTCGCCCGGGAACTCGTACTTCGACAGCAGCTCGCGGACCTCCAGCTCGACCAGGTCGAGCAGCTCCGCGTCGTCCACCATGTCCACCTTGTTCATGAACACCACGATCGCCGGCACGCCCACCTGGCGCGCCAGCAGGATGTGCTCGCGCGTCTGCGGCATCGGGCCGTCGGTGGCCGCCACCACCAGGATCGCGCCGTCCATCTGCGCCGCGCCGGTGATCATGTTCTTGATGTAGTCGGCGTGTCCCGGGCAATCGACGTGCGCGTAGTGGCGGTTCTTGGTCTCGTACTCGACGTGCGCGGTCGTGATCGTGATGCCGCGCGCCTTCTCTTCCGGCGCCTTGTCGATCTGGTCGAACGCCACGAACTGCGACGACGTCCCCGCTTCGCGCCAGCACCTTGGTGATCGCCGCCGTCAGCGTCGTCTTGCCGTGGTCGATGTGCCCGATCGTGCCGATGTTGCAGTGCGGCTTGTTCCGCTCGAATTTTGCCTTCGCCATCGTCAGTACCTCCCGCGCCCTCGCGCCGCTCAGGCCCCAACGGCCTTGCGCCAGTGATCTCCTCAGAGATCACCTGCGGCACCGGTTCGTAGTGCGCGAACTGCATCGTGTAGGTCGCGCGCCCCTGCGTCATCGAGCGCAGGTCGGTGGCGTATCCGAACATTTCCTTGAGCGGCACCTTCGCGGTGACGACCTGGGCGCCTGCCGCGGTCGCTCCATGCCCTGGATCTTGCCGCGGCGGCTCGATCAGGTCGCCGATCACGTCGCCCATGAACTCCTCGGGCACCACGACCTCGACCGCCATGACCGGCTCGAGCAGCACCGGCGACGGCCTTCCGGGCGCCTTCCTTCAGCGCCATCGAGCCGGCGATCTTGAACGCCATCTCCGACGAATCGACCTCGTGGTACGAGCCGATCGTAGCAGCGCGACCTTGACGTCGACCATCGGATAGCCCGCCAGCACGCCGCCCTCGAGCGCTTCCTTGACGCCCTTCTCGACGGCCGGAATGTACTCGCGCGGCACGACGCCGCCCTTGGTCTCGTCGACGAACTCGAAGCCGCTGCCCGGCGGCAGCGGCTCGAGGCGCAGGATCGACGTGGCCGTACTGGCCGCGGCCGCCGGTCTGGCGGACGAACTTGCGTCTCCTGCTCGACGGTCTTGCGAATCGTTTCGTGGTACGCGACCTGCGGCTTGCCGACGTTCGCGTCGACCTTGAACTCGCGCAGCAGGCGGTCGACGATGATCTCGAGGTGCAGCTCGCCCATGCCGCGAGATGATGGTCTGGCCGGTCTCGTCGTCGGTCTCGACGCGGAAGGACGGATCCTCGGTCGCCAGCTTCTGCAGCGACGTGCCGAGCTTCTCCTGGTCTGCCTTGGTCTTCGGCTCGATGGCGATCGAGATCACCGGCTCGGGGAACTCGATCGACTCGAGGACGATCGGCTGGTCGTCGTCGCAGAGCGTGTCGCCGGTGGTCGTGTCGCGCAAGCCCGACGGCCGCGGCGATGTCGCCGGCGTAGACTTCCTTGATCTCCTCGCGCTTGTTGGCGTGCATCTTCAGCAGGCGGCCGATGCGCTCTTTCTTCCCCTTGCGTCGAGTTGACGACGTGATCACCAGACTCGATCGACCCCGAGTAGACGCGGAAGAAGGTCAAGCGTCCCGACGTATGGGTCGGTCATGATCTTGAACGCCAGCGCGGCGAACGGCGCGCTGTCGTCGGCCGGGCGCTCCTCTTCCTTCTGCTGTCGGGGTCGATGCCGACGACCGGCGGCTTGTCGAGCGGCGACGGCAGGTAGTCGACCACCGCGTCGAGCAGCGGCTGCACGCCCTTGTTCTTGAACGCCGAGCCGCAGAGGACCGGCACCAGCTTGAGCTGCAGCGTGGCCGGCGCGAATCGCGGCGCGGATCTCCGCCTCGTCGATGGGCTTGCCCTCGAGGTACTTCTCGAGGAGACGCTCGTCGACGTCGGCGACCGCCTCGAGCAGCTTCTCGCGCGCCGCCTCGGCGCGCGTCCTCGAGCTCGGCGGGAATCTCGTCCTCGCGGTAGCGCGCCCCGAGACTCTCGTCGTCCCACAGCAGCGCCTTCATCGTCACCAGGTCGACGACGCCGCGGAAGTGCTCCTCGACGCCGATCGGCAGCTGGATCGGCACCGGGTTGGCCTTCAAGCCGGTCGCGGATCATCTGCACGCCGCGGTCGAAGTCGGCGCCGACGCGGTCCATCTTGTTGATGAACGCGATGCGCGGCACGCGGTACTTGTCGGCCTGGCGCCACACCGTCTCGGACTGCGGCTCGACGCCGCCGACCGAGCAGAACACCGCGACCGCGCCGTCGAGCACGCGCAGCGAGCGCTCGACCTCGATGGTGAAGTCGACGTGCCCGGGCGTGTCGATGATGTTGATGCGGTGGTCGCGCCAGATGCAGGTGGTGGCCGCCGACGTGATGGTGATGCCGCGCTCCTGCTCCTGCACCATCCAGTCCATCGTCGCGGTGCCTTCGTGCACTTCGCCGATCTTGTAGTTGATGCCGGTGTAGTAGAGGATGCGCTCGGTCGTCGTCGTCTTGCCGGCATCGATGTGCGCCATGATGCCGATATTGCGCGTGCGCTCGAGCGGAACCTGCCGTGCCATAAATGATGAAAACGCGAGCGACGCATTCGCCGCTCGCGTTTCCTCTCCTTCCTGGATCGATCCTTACCAGCGGTAGTGGGCGAAGGCCTTGTTGGCCTCCGCCATGCGGTGCGTATCTTCCTTCTTCTTGATCGCCGCGCCGCGGTTGTTGGCCGCGTCGAGGATCTCGCCGGCGAGCCGGTCGGCCATCGACTTCTCGCCGCGCGCGCGCGCGAACTGCACCAGCCAGCGCATCCCCAGCGACATGCGGCGCACCGGCCGCACTTCGACCGGCACCTGGTACGTGGCGCCGCCGACGCGGCGCGAACGCACCTCGACGGAGGGCTTCACGTTGTCGAGCGCCCGCTTGAAAGATCACCAGCGGCGTCCTCCTTGGTGCGCTGCGCCACGAGATCGAGCGCGCCGTAGAAGATGCGCTCGGCGGTGCTCTTCTTGCCGCCGAACATCATCGCGTTGACGAACTTCGTCACCAGGCGATCGTGGAACTTCGGATCCGGGAGCACGTCCCGGCGTCTGACTTCACCCTTGCGCGGCATATTGGCCTCGTCGCCTACTTCGGCCGCTTGGCGCCGTACTTCGAGCGACCCTGCTTGCGGTCCTGCACGCCGATCGAGTCGAGCGTGCCGCGGACGATGTGATAGCGCACGCCGGGGAGATCCTTCACGCGGCCGCCGCGGATCAGCACCACCGAGTGCTCCTGCAGGTTGTGCCCGATGCCCGGGATGTAGGTCGTGACCTCGATGCCGTTGGTGAGCCGGACGCGCGCCACCTTGCGCAGCGCCGAGTTCGGCTTCTTCGGCGTCTGTGGTGTAGACGCGCGTGCACACGCCGCGCTTCTGCGGCGACGACTGCAGCGCGGGCGCCGCCGTCTTGCGCCGCTGTTTGACGCGGCCGTGCTTCACGAGCTGATTGATCGTCGGCATGTGTGTCTCTCGCAAAAAGTCCGCAAAGGAAACAGCAGTGTGTACTGGACCACGGCTATAGTGTCAACCCACCTTAGCCCTCGATGGAGCCGACCACGACCGGTGCCGGCTCCTCCTCGGCGACCTCGGCGCCGTGCACGCGCAGTTCCATCTCGCGGTACTGCGGCACGCCGGTGCCCGCCGGGATGAGGCGGCCCATGATGACGTTCTCCTTGAGGCCACGAGGTGGTCCACCTTGCCGTGGATCGCCGCCTCGGTGAGCACCTTGGTGGTCTCCTGGAACGAGGCCGCCGAGATGAAGCTCTCGGTCGACAGGCTCGCCTTGGTGATGCCGAGCAGCAGCGGCTCGGCGATCGCCGGCTCGCCCCTTGTCGTCCAGGACCCGCTCGTTCTCCTCCTCGAAGCGCCACTTCTCGATCTGGTCGCCGACCAGGAACTCGGTGTCGCCGACCTCCTTGATGCGGACGCGGCGCAGCATCTGGCGGACGATGACCTCGATGTGCTTGTCGTTGATGCGCACGCCCTGCAGCCGGTAGATCTCCTGCACCTCGTCCACCAGGTACTTCGCCAGCGCCTTCTCGCCCAGGATGGTGAGGATGTCGTGCGGGTTGGGCGAGCCGTCCATCAGGGCCTCGCCGGCGCGGACGTGAGTCGCCCTCGTGCACGCTGATGTGCTTGCCCTTGGGGATCAGGTACTCGCGCGGCTCGCCGACTTCGGGGGTGACGACGACCTTGCGCTTGCCCTTGGTGTCCTTGCCGAAGGAGACCGTGCCGTCGATCTCGCTGATGATCGCGAACTCCTTCGGCTTGCGCGCCTCGAAGAGCTCGGCGACGCGCGGCAGACCGCCGGTGATGTCCTTGGTCTTGGTGGTCTCGCGCGGGATCTTGGCGATGACGTCGCCGGCCGTGCAGCTCCTGGCCCTCGGCCACGGCGATGTGCGCGCCGACCGGGAGGAAGTAGCGAGCGACGTTCTCGGAGGTCGGCAGCTTGGCGGTCTTGCCGTCCTTGTCCTTGATCGAGATGCGCGGCCGCTTGTCGAGGTCCTTGCAGTCGATGATGACGCGGGTCGACAGGCCGGTACGCTCGTCGACGCGCTCCTCCATGGTGACGCCTTCGAGGATGTCGCCGAACTTCACCGTACCGGCGACCTCGGTGAGCATCGGAATGGTGTACGGGTCCCACTCGGCGATCAGCTGCCCGGCCTTGACCGCGTCGCGGTCGCTCACCTTCAGCTTGGCGCCGTAGACGATCGGGTACCGCTCGCGCTCGCGCTCGCGACCCGGCTCGGGGATCTCGATGATCGCCAGCTCGCCGTTGCGGTTCATCACGACCAGGTCGCCGTCCTTGTTGATCGACGGTGTTGAGGTTGATGAACTTCACGATACCGTCGTTGCGCGCTTCGAGCGTCGTCTGCTCGGCGCGGCGGCTGGCGGTACCGCCGATGTGGAAGGTGCGCATGGTGAGCTGCGTGCCCGGCTCGCCGATCGACTGCGCCGCGATGACGCCGATCGCCTCGCCGAGGTTCACCATGTGGCCGCGCGCCAGGTCGCGGCCGTAGCAGCTGACGCAGACGCCCTGCCGCGACTGGCAGGTGAGCACGGAGCGGATCTTGACCCGCTCGAGGCCGGAGTCCTCGATCACGCGCACCTTGTCTTCGTTGATCTCGTCGTTGGCCTTGACGATCAGCTCGTTGTTGAACGGGATCGCGGATGTCCTCGAGGGCGACGCGGCCGAGGACGCGGTCGCCGAGACCTTCGATGATCTCGCCGCCTTCGACCAGCGGCGTCATCTCGATGCCGTCGAGCGTGCCGCAATCCTCCTCGGTGATGATGGAGTCCTGCGCCACGTCGACCAGGCGGCGGGTGAGATAGCCGGAGTTGGCGGTCTTCAGCGCCGTGTCGGCCAGACCCTTGCGGGCGCCGTGCGTGGAGATGAAGTACTGCAGCACGGTGAGGCCTTCGCGGAAGTTGGCGGTGATCGGCGTCTCGATGATCTCGCCCGACGGCTTGGCCATCAGGCCGCGCATACCGGCGAGCTGACGGATCTGCTGGGCGCTACCGCGCGCGCCGGAATCGGCCATCATGAAGATCGGGTTGAAGCTCGAGACGGTGAACTTCTTGCCGTCCTCGCTCTCCACCGTGTCGGTGGCGAGCTCGCGCAGCATCTCGTCGGCGATGCGGTCGGTGACCTCGGCCCAGATGTCGACGACCTTGTTGTAGCGCTCGCCGTCGGTGATCAGGCCCTTGTTGTACTGGTCCTCGATCTCGCGCACGGCCACGCGCGCCTGCTCGAGCAGCTTCGGCTTCTTCGACGTGATCACCATGTCCTTGATGGCGATCGAGATGCCGGCCTTGGTCGCGAACTCGAAGCCGAGGTCCTTCAGCTTGTCGGCGAAGATGACCGTCGCCTTGTTGCCGGACAGGCGGTAGGCGAGGTCGACCAGGTTGCCGAGCTCCTTCTTCTTCATCACCTTGTTGACTTCGGCGAAGGTGATCTCGGCGGGCACGATCTCGTAGAGCAGGACGCGGCCGACGGTGGTCTCGACCAGCTTGCCGTCCATGCGCACGCTGATCGGCGTGTGCAGGCCGATCGCGCCGTGGTCGTAGGCGATGCGCACTTCGTCCGCGTTGGAGAAGCAGCTTGCCGGCGCCGGTCGCCTCGGGGCGCTCGCGGGTCATGTAGTACAGCCCGAGGACGATGTCCTGGGTCGGCACGATGATCGGCTTGCCGTTGGCGGGCGAGAGGATGTTGTTGGTCGACATCATCAGACCGCGCGCCTCGACCTGCGCCTCGACCGACAGCGGCACGTGCACCGCCATCTGGTCGCCGTCGAAGTCGGCGTTGTAGGCGGCGCAGACCAGCGGATGAAGCTGGATGGCCTTGCCCTCGATCAGCGATCGGCTCGAAGGCCTGGATGCCGAGGCGATGCAGGGTCGGTGCGCGGTTGAGCAGCACCGGATGCTCGCGGATGACCTCGTCGAGGATGTCCCACACCTCGGGACGCTCCTTCTCCACCATCTTCTTGGCGCTCTTGATGGTGGTGACGAAGCCGCGCTCCTCGAGCTTGTTGTAGATGAAGGGCTTGAACAGCTCGAGCGCCATCTTCTTCGGCAGGCCGCACTGGTGCAGGCGCAGCTCCGGGCCGACGACGATGACCGAGCGGCCGGAGTAGTCGACGCGCTTGCCGAGCAGGTTCTGACGGAAGCGGCCGCTCTTGCCCTTGAGCATGTCGGACAGCGACTTCAGCGGGCGCTTGTTCGGGCCGGTGATGGCGCGGCCGCGACGGCCGTTGTCGAACAGCGCGTCGACCGCCTCCTGCAGCATGCGCTTCTCGTTGCGGATGATGATGTCGGGCGCGTTGAGCTCGGTGAGGCGCTTCAGGCGGTTGTTGCGGTTGATGACGCGGCGGTAGAGATCGTTCAGGTCCGACGTGGCGAAACGGCCGCCGTCGAGCGGCACCAGCGGACGCAGGTCCGGCGGGATGACCGGGATGCATTCGAGGATCATCCACTCCGGCCGATTGCCCGAGTTGCGGAACGCGGTCACGACCTTGAGGCGGCGCGACATCTTCTTGCGCTTCGCCTCGCTGGTCGCGGTCTTCATCTCGACCGCGGAGCTCGTGCGACAGCTTCTCGATGTCGAGGTCCTTGAGCAGGCGGCGGATCGCCGTCGGCGCCCATCTCGGCCTCGAACGCGTCGCCGAACTCCTCACGCGACTTGCGATACTTCTCCTCGCCGAGCAGCTCCTTGTACAGCAGCGTCGTCTTGCCCGGATCGGTGACGACGTAGGACTCGAAATAGAGAACCTTCTCGAGCTCCTTCAGGGTCATGTCGAGCAGGGTGCCGATCCAGCTCGGCAGGCTCTTCAGGAACCAGATGTGCGCCACCGGCGTCGCGAGCTCGATGTGGCCCATGCGCTCGCGGCGGACCTTGGACTGGATGACCTCGACGCCGCACTTCTCGCACACGACGCCGCGGTGCCGCATGCGCTTGTACTTGCCGCAGTTGCACTCGTAGTCCTTCGTCGGGCCGAAGATCTTGGCGCAGAACAGGCCGTCGCGCTCCGGCTTGAAGGTGCGGTAGTTGATCGTTTCCGGCTTGCGCACCTCGCCGTGCGACCACGATCGGATCTTCTCCGGCGAGGCCAGCGAAATGCGCAGCGCGTTGAAGTTGAGCGGGATTCTTGGGCTTCTCGAATAGCGTGAACAGATCTTCCATATGCTCTCCCGCCTCCTGGCCGCTCAGGCGGTCTCGGCCTTCTTTTCCTCGAGCAGCTCGACGTCGAGGGCGAGACTCTGGAGCTCCTTCACCATCACGTTGAAGGACTCGGGCAGACCCGGTTCGAGGACATTCTCACCTTTGACGATGGCTTCGTACATACGGGTACGGCCGGCCACGTCATCGGACTTCACCGTCAGCATTTCCTGCAGGCTGTAGGCGGCGCCGTAGGCCTCGAGCGCCCACACCTCCATTTCGCCGAGTCGCTGGCCGCCGAACTGCGCCTTGCCGCCCAGCGGCTGCTGGGTGACCAGCGAGTACGGACCGGTCGAGCGGGCGTGGATCTTGTCGTCGACCAGGTGGTGGAGCTTGAGCATGTACATGATGCCGACCGTCACCTCGTGGGCGAACGCGTCGCCAGTGCGGCCGTCGAACAGCCGCGTCTGGCCGGTCTGCGGCAGGCCGGCTTTCTGGAGCCAGCCGAACACCTCGTCTTCGGAGGCGCCGTCGAACACCGGCGACGCGGTGTGCACGCCGGCATGGGCGACCTGCGGCCAAGCGGACGACATCCTCGTCGCGGAGGTCGTCGATGAACTCGCCGTAATCCTTGCCGTACAGATCGCTCATCTTCTTGCGCAGCGCAGCGGGCGTTGGTCTTGCCGTTCTGCGCCGCCTCGCCGGCGAGCTGGACGCCGAGGGCGCGCGCGGCCCAGCCGAGGTGGGTCTCGAGGATCTGCCCGAGGTTCATACGACTCGGCACGCCGAGCGGGTTGAGCACGACCTCGACCGGCGTTCCGTCTTCCAGGTACGGCATGTCCTCCTCGGGCAGGATGCGCGAGAGGACGCCCTTGTTGCCGTGACGACCGGCCATCTTGTCGCCGACCTGGAGCTTGCGCTTGATGGCGACGAATACCTTCACCATCTTGATGACGCCCGGCGGCAGCTCGTCGCCGCCTTGAGGCGGTCGAGCTTCTCCGGTGAACGCCAGGCGGATCAGCGACAGTTGCTCCTGCATGGCCTCGACGAGGCGCGTCGATCTCTTCTTCGATCTTGGCGTCGCCGACCTTGATCTCGCCCCACAGGCTCGGTGGTGATCTCGTCGAAGTCGCTCGCCTCGATGACCTTGCCCTTGGCGAGAACGACGCGGCGCTGATCGTCGCTGACGCGGCTCGCGGCTTCCTTGCCGACCAGCAGCTTCTTGAGGTGCTTGAGGGTCGAGTCGCGGATGATGCGCTGCTCGTCCTCCTGATCCTTCTTCAGCTTGGCCGTCTCTTCTTCCTCGATCAGACGGCTGCGCTCGTCCTTCGACACGCCCTTGCGCGAGAAGACGCGCGCATTGATGACGGTGCCCTCGACGCCCGGGCGGCACCTTCAGCGAGGTGTCGCGCACCTCGCCGGCCTTCTCGCCGAAGATGGCGCGCAGCAGCTTCTCTTCCGGCGAGAGCTGCGTCTCGCCCTTCGGCGTGATCTTGCCGATCAGGATGTCGCCCGGTCGGACCTCGGCGCCGATGCGGATGATGCCGCTCTCGTCGAGATCCTTGAGCGCGTCCTCGCCGACGTTGGGAATGTCGCGGGTGATCTCCTCGGGCCCGAGCTTGGTGTCGCGGGCGACGCACTCGAACTCCTCGATGTGCACCGAGGTGAAGAAGTCGTCCTTCACCACCCGCTCGCTGAGCAGGATCGAGTCCTCGAAGTTGTAGCCGCCCCACGGCATGAAGGCGACGAGGACGTTGCGTCCGAGCGCCAGCTCGCCCATCTCGGTCGACGAGCCGTCGGCAATCACCTCGCCGGCGTTCACGTGGTCGCCCTCGCGGACGATCGGCTTCTGGTTGATGCAGGTGTTCTGGTTCGAGCGCTGGTACTTGGTCAGGTTGTAGATGTCGACGCCCGGATCGCGCGGGCCGCCGCTCGGCTTGTCGGCGCGGACGACGATGCGGGTCGCATCGACGGCTTCGACGATGCCGTCGCGCACGGACACGATGGTCACGCCAGAGTCGCGCGCCACCACCTTCTCCATGCCCGTGCCGACCAGCGGCGCCTCGGTGCGCAGCAGGGGCACCGCCTGGCGCTGCATGTTGGCGCCCATGAGGGCGCGGTTGGCGTCGTCGTTCTCGAGGAACGGGATCAACGAGGCGGCGACGCTGACCAGCTGGTTCGGCGACACGTCCATGAAGTCCACCTCTTCGGGTGGCACCATGACGAACTCGCCGCCGCGACGGGCGGAGACGCGGTCGGCGGTGTACTCGCCGCGCTCGTCCACCGGCGCGTTGGCCTGGGCGATGACGTGCTGCTCTTCCTCGAGCGCCGACAGATAGCGCACGCGCTCGCTGACGCGGCCGTTCGCGACCTCGCGATACGGCGTCTCGACGAAGCCGAACTCGTTCACGCGGGCGAACGTCGAGAGCGACGCGATGAGGCCGATGTTCGGACCTTCCGGCGTCTCGATCGGGCAGACGCGGCCGTAGTGGGTCGGGTGGACGTCGCGCACCTCGAATCCGGCGCGCTCGCGCGTCAGACCGCCGGGGCCGAGGGCCGAGAGCCGGCGCTTGTGCGTGATCTCCGAGAGCGGGTTCGTCTGATCCATGAACTGCGACAACTGGCTGGACCCGAAGAACTCCTTGATCACCGCCGACACCGGCTTGTAGTTGATCAGCTCCTGCGGCATCAGCGTTTCGATGTCCTGCAGGCTCATGCGCTCCTTGATGGCGCGCTCCATGCGGACGAGGCCGATGCGGTACTGGTTCTCGACCAGCTCGCCGACCGCGCGCACGCGGCGATTGCCGAGATGGTCGATGTCGTCGGTCTGGCCGTTGCCGTTCTTCAGCTCGATCAGGTAGCGGACGACGTGCAGGATGTCCTCGCGCCGCAGCGTGCCCTGTTCGAGCGGCGCGTCGAGGCCCAGCCGATGGTTGAGCTTCAGCCGGCCGACACGTGAGAGGTCGTAACGCTCGGGGTTGAAGAAGAGGTTGTTGAAGAACGTCGTCGCCGTCTCGATGGTCGGCGGATCGCCGGGACGCAGGCGCTTGTAGATCTCGAGGATGGCGTCCTCGGGCGACGCGACCTTGTCCTGCAGCAGCGTGTTGCGCAGCGACGGGCCGATGTGGGTGTCGTCCGCCACCAGGACTTCGACGTCCTTGACGCCCGACTCGCGCAGCCGGTCGAGGATCTCGGTAGTGAGCTCCTGGTTGCACTCGAGCAGCACTTCGCCGGTTTTCGGATCGACGACGTCGTGCGCCGAGACGCGGCCGAGGACCTCCTCGAGCGCGACCGGAATCTCCTTCACACCGGCGGCCTCCATCTGCTTGATGGACGCCTTGGTGATCTTGCGGCCTTCCTTGACGATGAGGTCGTTGCCGCTGCCGCGGATGTCGCGCGTCGCCTTGCTCCCCACCAGCTGGCCGGCCTTGAACACCTTCGCGAGCCGGTTGGCATCGATGAGAATCGTGTCCTTGCGGTAGAAGTAGTTGAGCAGGTCCTCGGTGGTCATGCCGAGGGCGCGCAAGCAGCACCGTCGCGTGGAACTTGCGGCGACGGTCGATGCGCACGAAGAGGATGTCGCGCGGGTCGAACTCGAGGTCGATCCACGAGCCGCGGTACGGAATGATGCGTGCCGAGTAGAGCAGCTTGCCGCTCGCGTGGGTCTTCCCCTTGTCGTGGTCGAAGAACACACCGGGCGAACGGTGCAGCTGGCTGACGATGACCCGTTCCGTGCCGTTGACCATGAACGTGCCGTTGGTCGTCATCAGCGGAATTTCGCCGAAGTAGACCTCCTGCTCCTTCACGTTCTTGATCGAGCGCGCACCGGTCTCCGGATCGACGTCCCAGATCACCAGCTGGATGGTGACCTTGAGCGGCGCGGCGAAGGTCATGCCGCGCTCATGGCACTCCTGCACGGAGTACTTCGGTTCGCCGAGGGAGTAGCTGACGAACTCCAACGAAGCGGTCTCGTTGAAATCCTTGATCGGGAAGACCGACTTGAACACCCCTTGCAGACCGACGTCGCGCCGGTCGGCGGACGAGTACCCGAGCTGCAGGAACTCGTCGTACGACCGACGCTGGATCTCGATCAGGTTGGGGATGTCGATGATCTTGCGGATCTTGCCGAAATTCCGCCGCAGGCGGACATTGTGCGCTACGCGAACACTCATTCCGTCAACCTCGCAATCGCCCGGTTGAATTGAACCACGACTACTTCAGCTCGACGGTGCCGCCCGCCTCCTCGATCTTCTTCTTCATCTCCTCGGCCTGAGCCTTGGGAACGTCTTCCTTGACGTTCTTCGGGGCGCCATCGACCAGGTCCTTGGCCTCCTTCAGGCCCAGACCGGTGATCTCGCGAACGACCTTGATGACCTGGATCTTCTTGTCGCCGGAGCCCGTCAGGACGACCGTGAAGTCCTCCTTCTCGGCCTCCGCCGCCGGCGCCGCAGCGCCGCCGCCGACCATCGGACCGGCCGCGATCACCGAGGCCGCCGCCGGCTCGATGCCGTGGACGTCCTTCAGGTAGTCGCCAAGCTCCTGCGCCTTGAGCAGCGTCAGAGCCATGATCTTCTCGCCAAGATCCTTCACTTCGTTCGACCAATCACGTGCTGATTCCGACATGTGTCCTCCGTTCCTTTTCCGGTGTGATATTTTCGGCGAACAGCGCTCAGGCGCCGCCCGCTTCCTCGAGCTTCGTGACGAGCGCCTTGACGGCGCCAGCGATCCGCTGCACCGGCGCCTGCAACGACGATGCGATGCGCGCGCCGGGCGAGAGCGCCTGGCGGGCAATACGGGCCTGCAGCGCCGGTAGTGCCGGCATCTTCGCCAGGGCCTTCACCCCATCGGAGGCGATGAGCTGGCCCTCGACGGCGCCGCCGTCGATCTGCAGCTTGGCGTGCTGATCCGCGAAATCGACCAGCGCCTTCGCGACGGCGACCGGATCCGCGTAGCCGAACACCAGTCCGCGCGGACCGACCAGGAGACTGTCGCACTGTGCGTAGCGCGTCTCCTTCATCGCGATCTTGCCGAGCGTGTGCTTGGCCACCTTGAACTCGCCGCCGGCGGCGCGCACCGTGCGTCGCAACGCCCGCGCCTGCGCGGCGGTCAAGCCGAGATTCGACGCCACCAGCGCGACGCTCGCTTTGTTGAAGCGCTCGCGCAGCTCGGCGACCGACGCTGTCTTTTCGTCCCGATTCACGTGGGGCTCCTTACGCCGCGGCGAGTGTGCGCACCGCGAGCGGATTGACCTTGATGCCGGGGCCCATCGTCGAGCTCACCGACACGCTGATGACGTAGTTGCCTTTCGCCGAGGCGGGCTTCGCCTTGACCAGGCTGGCGAGTGCCGCATTGGCGTTGACGAGCAGCTTCTCGGCACCGAACGAAGCCTTGCCGAACGGCAGATGCACGACGCCCGCCTTGTCGACGCGGAACTCGATCTTGCCGGCCTTGAGCTCGCTGACGGCCTTGCCGACGTCGAACGTCACCGTGCCGAGCTTCGGATTCGGCATCAGCCCGCGCGGACCGAGCACTTTACCGATGCGGCCCACGAGGCCCATCATGTCGGGCGTCGCCACCGCGCTGTCGAACTCGAGCCACCCCTCGTCCTGGATGCGCTTCACGAGGTCCTCGCCGCCGACCACGTCGGCGCCGGCTTCCTTCGCCTCGCGTTCCTTGTCGCCCTTGGCGAAGACCGCGACGCGCACCGAGCGACCGGTGCCGTGCGGCAGGACGACGGTGCCGCGCACGTTCTGGTCCGCCTGGCGCGGATCGACGCCGAGGCGGACGGCGAGCTCGATCGTCTCGTCGAACTTCGCCTTGGCGAGCTCTGCCGCGAGTCCCACCGCTTCCTCGAGGCCGTAGCGCTGTTCGTGATCGACTCGCGTCAGCGCGCCCTTCATTCGCTTGCCTGGTGCCATGACCGTTTCCTCGTGTCTCAGTCGACGACGTCGAGCCCGACGCTGCGCGCCGTGCCCTCGATGGTGCGCATGGCCGCTTCGAGCGACTCGGCCGAGAGATCCGGCCGTTTCAACTCGGCGATCTCCTTGACCTGCGCGCGCGTGACCTTGCCGACCTTGCCGCGCTTCGGATCCGCCGCACCCTTCTCCACGCCCGCCGCCTTCTTCAACAGCACCGACGCCGGCGGCGTCTTGGTGATGAAGGTGAAGGAGCGATCCGCGTAGACGGTGATGACCACCGGAATGATCATGCCCGGCTGGCCCTGCGTCCGGGCGTTGAAGGTCTTGCAGAACTCCATGATGTTGACGCCGCGCTGACCGAGCGCCGGCCCGACGGGCGGACTCGGATTCGCCGCGCCGGCGGGAATCTGCAGCTTGATCTCTGCGATGACTTTCTTTGCCACCTGAGGGGTCCTCCTGCGTCAGGCCTTCTCGACCTGCACGAAGTCGAGCTCGACCGGCGTCGCGCGGCCGAAGATGCTGATCAGCACGCGCAGCTTGCCCTTGTCGGGCTTGACCTCTTCGACGACGCCGTTGAAGTCCTGGAACGGCCCGTCGATCACTTTGACGTTCTCGCCGCTCTCGAAGAGCACCTTCGGCTTCGGGCGCACGGCGCCTTCCGCCATCTGGTCCGTGATCTCGCGTACCTCGCGCTCCGAGATCGGCGCCGGCTGCGTCGAGCCGCCGACAAACCCCGTCACCTTGGGCGTCGACTTCACGATGTGCCAGGTCTCGTCGTTGAGCTCCATGTTGACCAGGATGTAGCCGGGGAAGAACATCCGCGAAGACGTCTTCTTGCGGCCCTTCACCAGCTCGACGACTTTCTCGGCTGGCACGAGCACGTCGCCGAACACCGTCTCCTTGCCGAGCGCTTTGATGCGCTCTTCGAGGGCGGCCTTCGCCTTGTGCTCGTAGCCCGAGTACGTGTGAACGACGTACCACTCTTTCGCCATGTCGGGGCTCACCGGAGAATCAGCTGAATGGCTTGCGAGATGACGAAATCGACGCTGCCGAGGAAGAGCCCGACGATCGCCACGACGGCGAGCACGACGGCGGTCGCCGCGTACGTCTCCGTTCGCGACGGCCAGTGAACCTTCTTCAGCTCCGCCAGCACCTCTTGGAGGAAGGTCATCGACCGCGGGACGACGTCCCGCGCTTTGCTCAATTGTTCCTGTAGCGCCATATCGTGTCGTGTCGTGAAGCGGGCCAGGCAGGGCTCGAACCTGCAACCCCCGGATTTGGAGTCCGGTGCTCTGCCAATTAGAGCTACTGACCCCCGGTGGTGGCCTCGATCAGACCTTCCCCTCCTTGTGGACCGTGTGTGATCGACAGGCAGGGCAGAATTTGCGGAGCGAGAGCTTCTCCGTCGTCTTCTTCTTGTTCTTGGTGCTCGTGTAGTTGCGACGCTTGCACTGGTCGCACTGAAACGAAATGATGTCGCGCATGGGTTCTCCGTCGGATCAGGCGATGATCTTGGCGACGACGCCGGCGCCGACGGTGCGGCCGCCCTCGCGGATGGCGAAGCGCAGGCCCTCTTCCATCGCGATCGGCATGATCAGCTCCACCACCAGCTTCACGTTGTCACCCGGCATCACCATCTCGGTGCCCTCGGGCAACTGCGCCACCCCCGTCACGTCCGTCGTGCGGAAGTAGAACTGCGGCCGATAGCCCTTGAAGAACGGCGTGTGCCGCCCGCCCTCTTCCTTCGTCAAAATGTACACTTCCGCCTCGAACTGCGTGTGCGGCGTGATCGACCCCGGCTTCGCCAGCACCTGCCCGCGCTCGATGTCCTCGCGCTTGGTCCCGCGCAGCAGGCACCCGACGTTGTCCCCCGCCTGCCCCTCGTCGAGCAGCTTGCGGAACATCTCCACGCCGGTCACCACCGTCTTGGTCGTCGCCTTGATCCCGACGATCTCGATCTCTTCGCCCACCTTCACCCGCCCGCGCTCCACCCGCCCGGTGGCCACCGTCCCGCGCCCACTGATCGAAAACACGTCCTCGACCGGCATCAGAAACGGCTTGTCCACGTCGCGCGTCGGCTGCGGAATGTAGCGGTCCACCTCTTCCATCAGCTTGAGCACCGACGGCGCCCCGAGCTCGCCCTTGTCCCCTTCGAGCGCCTTCAGCGCGCTGCCCCGGATGATGGGAATGTCGTCGCCCGGAAACTCGTACTTCGACAGCAGCTCGCGCACCTCCAGCTCGACCAGGTCGAGCAGCTCCGCGTCGTCCACCATGTCCACCTTGTTCATGAACACCACGATCGCCGGCACGCCCACCTGGCGCGCGAGCAGGATGTGCTCGCGCGTCTGCGGCATCGGCCCGTCACGTGGCCGCCACCACCAGAATCGCGCCGTCCATCTGCGCCGCGCCGGTGATCATGTTCTTGATGTAGTCGGCGTGTCCCGGGCAATCGACGTGCGCGTAGTGGCGGTTCTTGGTCTCGTACTCGACGTGCGCGGTGTTGATCGTGATGCCGCGCGCCTTCTCTTCCGGCGCCTTGTCGATCTGGTCGAACGCCACGAACTGCGACGACGTCCCCGCTTCCGCCAGCACCTTGGTGATCGCCGCCGTCAGCGTCGTCTTGCCGTGATCGATGTGCCCGATCGTGCCGATGTTGCAGTGCGGCTTGTTCCGCTCGAACTTCGCCTTCGCCATCGCGTTTCCTTCTAGTGGTCTGGATCGTCGAATAAGAGAGAGAGGTTGAGAGCCCAGGAACGGAATCGAACCGTCGACCTCGTCCTTACCAAGGACGTGCTCTAGCCAACTGAGCTACCTGGGCAACCCGCGCAGGCCCGCCCATTGCGGGCTCAAGCCGCATGAAATGGAGCGGGAAACGGGATTCGAACCCGCGACCCTCAGCTTGGAAGGCTGATGCTCTAACCAACTGAGCTACTCCCGCATCGTTCAAGAAAGGCCGGCTGGCCATTCGCGTAATGTTGTTGGAATGGTGGAGAGGGAAGGATTCGAACCTTCGAAGGCATATGCCGGCAGATTTACAGTCTGCTCCCTTTGGCCACTCGGGCACCTCTCCCCAGCATGGAGCCGATGGCCAGAATCGAACTGGCAACCTACTGATTACAAGTCAGTCGCTCTACCCTTGAGCTACATCGGCTCACGATCAATCTTTGGAAAATGTCTGGAATCCAGGGGACACGCTTCCCGCCTGGCGCGAAACCTGCTTCCTACCAGCGACTACTAGACCCTGTCAAGTCGTACCAGCCGCCGACACACGTCATACATGGCGATCGCGCCGGCGACCGAGGCGTTCAGGGACTCAACGGCCGGCCGTTGCGGGATCGACGCCCTGATGTCGCAGGTGGACTCTACCAGGGAACGCATGCCTGTCTCCCCCCCGAGCACGAGGGCGGGACGCTGCGGGATGTCGACCTCGAAGAGACTGGTCCCCACCGCCGCGGTGAGCCGCGATACTCCAGTAGCCGAGCTCTCGTAGGGTCAGCAGCGTGCGGTGCAGGTTGGCGACCTGGCAGATTGGGACGTCGTTGACCGCCCCAGCGGCCACTTTCTCGACCGCCGCGGTCACCCCCACGGCCCCGTGGCGAGGGATGGCCACGGCCGCCATCCCGGCAGCGGCAGCGGTCCGCACCAAGGCCCCGAAATTGTGGGGATCCTGTAGCTGATCGAGGATGAGGACGGGACCCGGATCAGCCTCAAGGACGGTCTCGAGCTCGGCGTAGGCGAAGCGCACCGACCAATGCTGCAACGCCCTGGTGGGTGTCCGAGCCGGTGAGGCGGCGGAGCGTGTCGCCCTCGACCGTCGCGGACAGCGACGCCGTGCGCTCCGAGCGTCGGCCTCGAGCGCGGCCCGGCGGGCGTGATCGCCGGGCTGGAGGCACAGCTCGCGAATCGAGGCCGGCTGCACCGTCAGGCGGCGCGCGACGGCGTTGACACCGAAGGCCCAGTAGCTCGTCGGTTCGCGCCGACCGTGGCGGCGCGCGTTTACATCCCGTCTGGCCCTTCACTAGCATCCCCTCCTGGTGAAGATCCTCGACCGCTACATCCTGCGCGAGATGGTCGTGCCGTTCTTCCTCGGCCTGGCGATCTTCACGTCGATCCTGCTCATCGTCCGGATCCTCAAGCTGGTCGAGCTGGTGGTCAACCGGGGCGTCCCGCTCGCCCAGATGATCCGGATCTTCTCCTACATCATGCCGGCCTTCCTCGAGGTGACCGTGCCGATGGCGCTCCTGCTCGCAATCCTCGTCGCGTTCGGCCGCCTGTCGTCCGACAGCGAGGTCATCGCCATGCGCGCGGCGGGCATCAGTCTGTATCGCCTCCTCGTGCCCGTAGCGATCTTCGCCGGCATGGTCGCCCTGCTCACCGCCTGGCTGTCCGTCACCGCGCGGCCATGGGGCAACAGCCACCTGCGCACGGGACTGTACGAGATCGTGAAGACCCGCGCCGCCGCCGGCATCAAACCCAAGGTGTTCAACGACGAGTTCAAGGACCTGGTGATCTACGTCGACAAGATCCGCCCGGCCAGCGACGTACTGGAAGGCATTCTCGATCGCCGACACGCGGGATCCGTCGCTGCACAACACCGTGTACGCCGAGACGGGTCGCCTGGTCAGCAACGAGCAGCCGCCACAGCCTGACGCTGCGACTCGAGAACGGCGGCATCTACAGCACCGGCGACGACAAGGGCTACCAGGACACCCGCTTCACCACGTACGACATCACGCTCGACCTGAATGCCGCCCTGGCCCAGCTACGCGACCGCGAGCAAGCGACGCGAGCGAGATGACGCTGGCCGAGCTGCGCGATGCGATCGCGGCGAAGACGGCGTCCGGCGACCCCGCGTACGTCGAGCGCGTCGAGTTGCAGCGTAAGTTCTCTATTCCGTTCGCGTGCCTGGTCTTCGCCGCGCTGGGCGTCCCGCTCGGCATCCAACCGTCGCGCTCGGTCCACTCGCGCGGTTTCTCGCTCAGCCTGGTCCTGATCTTCCTCTACTACCTCCTGCTCACCTTCGGCCAGAACCTCGGCGAGCGGGGCACGCTGCCGCCGATCGTCGCCGTCTGGCTGCCCAACGCCGTTCTCGCCATCGTCGGCGGCGTCCTGCTGCTCCGCGCCGGTCAGGAAGCGGCGCGCGCGCCCCGGTCACTGTGGGAACGGCTCACTGCGCTCGTGCGTCGACTGGTGGCGCGGCGCGGCCACGCCGCCGGATAGCCATGGCGACACTCCCGCGACCGTTCACGGTCGTCAACCGCTATCTCGCTCGGCAGTTCCTTGTCGTTGTTGCTGCCGATCCTGGCCGGTTTCGTCCTGCTGTACATCATCATCGATCTGTTCGACCGCCTCGACATCCTGCTGCGACACGACGCGACGGTCGCGGCGGCGGCGCGCTACTTCCTCTTCAAGATCCCACTGATGCTCACCCAGATCACGCCGCCGGCCGTGATCACGGCGGCGCTGCTCACCTTCGGTCTGATGGGGCGCCGGAACGAGATCATCGCCCTGCGCGCGGGCGGCGTCAGCTTGATGCAGACCGCCGTGCCGGTGCTGGTGCTCAGCCTGGCGATCAGCGTCGCCGCGCTGGTGTGGAACGAGACCGTCGTGCCCGTACTGCTCGCGCAAGTTCCAGTACGTGAACAACGTCGAGATCCGCAAGCGGGCGCTACGTGGCGTATTGAGCGAGCGCGCGATCTGGTACCACGGCGCGCGACGGCTTCTATCACATCGACTACGTCGATCGGGATCAGCAGGCCGTCTTCGACCTGACCATCTACCGGCTCGACGAGCGACTTTCGCCTGCGCAGCGTCGTCCACGTGCCGCGCGCCGACTGGCGCGACGGCCAATGGCGCGCGACCGACGCGGTCGAGTATCCGATGACGGACGGCACAGTCGAGCGGCAATCCTCTGCCCGCCGACGGACTGGCGTATCGCGCGAGACGCTGGACGATTTCCTCGAGGTGCAGCGCGAACCCGAGGAGCTCAGCTTCGGGGCGCTGCGCGAGCGCATCGACGACCTCGACGCGCAAGGGAATCGACGCCTCGCACTACCTCGTCGACCTATACCTCAAGCTGGCGTTGCCGTTCGCGAGCTGCGTGCTCGCGGTGGTCGCCGTGCCGATCGCCGGGCGCCTGCGTCGGCATCCCAGCATCGCCGCCATCGTCGGTATCGGGACCGGGATCGGCTTCGGTTACTGGGTCGTGCTCGGTCTCTCGACCTCGCTCGGCCAGACCGGCGCGCTGCCGCCGCTGTTGGCGGCATGGGCCGCCAACGGCATCTACCTGCTGTTCGGCGCCGCGCTCTTTCTGTCGAGCGAGTGAGCCCGACGCTCAGCGCTTCGAATACTGAGGGCGCTTGCGCGCCTTGTGGCGACCGTACTTCTTGCGCTCGACCTCGCGCGGATCGCGAGTGACGAAGCCGGCCTTCTTCAGCGCGGGCCGGAAATCCGGGTTGGCGTCCATCAGTGCGCGCGTGATGCCGTGACGGATCGCCGACGCCTGGGCCGACACGCCGCCGCCGACTACGTTGACGGCGACGTCATATGACCCCTTGGTGCTGGTGAGCTCGAGAGGCTGATTGACGATCATGCGCGAGCGTCGGGCGGCCGAAGTACTCGTCCAAGCGTGCGCTTGTTGACGCTGATCTTGCCGTCGCCCGGCAACAGCCGGACGCGCGCGACCGCCGTCTTCCGCTTGCCCGTGGCCGCGTGGGCCGCCGTCCGTTCAGCCATGACTTACTCCCTGCTTCCCGCGCACCGGCAGGTCGACGACCGCCGGTTGCTGCGCCGCGTGCGGATGCTCCGCCCCGACGTAAATCTTGAGCTTCGTCGCCAGACGCCGGCCGAGGCGGTTCTTCGGCAGCATGCCGGTGATCGCCATGCGCAGCAGCCGATCCGGATGCGAGGCGCGAATGCGGCCCGCCGTCTGGGTCCGGATGCCGCCCGGGAAGCCGCTGTGCCGGTAGTAGATCTTGGTCTCTTCCTTCGGCCCGGTGAGCTTCACCTGCTCGGCGTTGACGATGACCACGAAGTCTCCGCAGTCGACGTGCGGCGTGAACGCCGGCTTGCCCTTGCCGCGCAGCAGCTTGGCGGCTTCGGACGCCACGCGCCCGAGAACCTGTTCGCGCGCATCGATCACGTACCAGCGGCGTCCGGCCAGCGCCTCTTCGCGCGTCAGCATGGCGGTCGACTTCATCGTGTGCTCCGTGGCGTTCTGTGCGGTTCGAAAAAGATGGCGGGGTGGACGGGACTTGAACCCGCGACCTCCGACGTGACAGGCCGGCGTTCTAACCGAACTGAACTACCACCCCGACAATGTGTGCTGTATTCGCCTGCGCGGCACCGGATGGCGCCGTTTCAATCTGCGGAAGAAATGGTGGGCGGTATCCGATTTGAACGGATGACCCCCGGCTTGTAAGGCCGATGCTCTCCCGCTGAGCTAACCGCCCGCCCGGGTCATCGGTCCGCCCGCCGCTCGTCCCGCTTCATCGTTGATTTCGTCCTTGAGGGTCTTGCCGGGCTTGAACTTCGCGGCCCGTGACGCTGCGATCTCGATGCTCTCGCCCGTCTTTGGATTGCGCCCGGTGCGCGCCTTGCGAGTCGAGACCGAAAAGGTCCCGAACCCCGAGATATTGACCTTGTCGCCCTGCTTCAGCGCAGCCACCATCTCGTCGAACATGGTGTTCACGGCTCGCTCCGCGGTGGCACGGGGCAGATCAACTTTGCTTGCAACAGATTCGATGAGCTCGGCTTTGGTCATTCCGTCCCCTGTCGTCGCGGCGACGTGAGTAACCCCGGCGCTATAACAGCGCGCCGGTAGCGAGTCAACCAATCCGGCGCTGGGCTCAGTGCGCGACCACGTCTCCGAACGACCCTTGAGTGGGGGCCGGCACGGTCGGCGGTGGCTCTGCGATGGGCTTCCGGAACAGCTGATCCGGATGGTCCAGGACAAGCGCTCTTCGCAGAACCTGATCCATGTGGTCGACGAGGATCAGCTCGACGGTCCGCAGCACATTGGCCGGAATCTCGAGGATGTCCTTCTCGTTCTCGGCCGGAATCAGCACGGTCTTGATCCCACCGCGGTGGGCCGCCAGGACCTTTTCCTTGAGCCCGCCGATCGGCAGGACGCGACCCCGCAGGGTGACCTCGCCGGTCATGGCCAGGTCGTGCCGAACCCGGGATCTTGGTCAGGGCCGACACCAGGGCGGTCGCCATGGTGATGCCTGCCGACGGCCCGTCCTTGGGGATGGCCCCTTCCGGAACGTGAATGTGAAGGTCGATGTTCTGGTAGAAGTCGCGCTCGAGCCCGAGCTCGTCGGCGCGTGACCGGACATAGCTGAGCGCCGCCTGCGCGGACTCCTGCATGACGTCGCCGAGCCGGCCGGTGATGATGAGCTTGCCCTTGCCGGGCATGATGGTGACTTCGGTGGCCAGCAGCTCACCGCCCAGCTCGGTCCACGCCAGACCGGTCGCCATCCCGACCCGGCTGTCCTCCTCGGCCTTGCCGTAACGGAACTTCTGCGGTCCGAGGTACTTGGCGAGCGCCTTGCCGTTGACGCGCACGTGTGCGCGTGCGATCGGTCTTCACGACCTCGACCGCCACCTTGCGGCAGATCGCGGCGATCTCGCGCTCGAGATTTCGGACGCCGGCTTCCTTGGTGTAGTGGCGGATGATCGCTGAGCAGCGCGTTGTCGGAGATCTCGAGGTTCTCGTCCTTGAGGCCGTTGGCCTCGACGCTGCTTCTTCACCAGGTATTTGCTGGCGATGTGCTGTTTCTCGACCTCGGTGTAGCCGGCGATGCGGATGATCTCCATGCGATCCTGCAGCGGCCGCGGAATGCCATCCAGCGTGTTCGCCGTGGTGATGAACATGACCTTCGAAAGATCGTAATCGACGTCGAGGTAGTGGTCGTTGAAGCTGGCGTTCTGCTCAGGATCGAGCACCTCGAGCAGCGCCGACGATGGGTCGCCGCGGAAGTCGGTCGACATCTTGTCGACCTCGTCGAGCAGGAAAACCGGGTTGCTCGACCCCGCCTTCTTCATCGACTGGATGATCTTTCCAGGCAACGCGCCGATGTACGTACGCCGGTGGCCGCGGATCTCGGCCTCGTCGCGCACGCCGCCGAGCGAGATGCGAACGAACTTGCGCCCGGTCGCCCGCGCGATCGACTTGCCGAGCGAGGTCTTGCCGACCCCCGGAGGGCCGACGAGACACAGGATCGGGCCCTTCATCTGACCCGCCAGCGACTGGACGGCCAGATACTCGAGGATCCGCTGCTTCACCTTCTCCAACCCGTAGTGATCCTCTTCGAGGACCTTCTCAGCGTCGCCGATGTCGAGCTTGTCGTCGGTGAACTCGTTCCAGGGGAGAGAGATGATCCAGTCGATGTAGTTGCGCACGACCGTCGCCTCGGCGGACATCGGCGACATCATCTTGAGCTTCTTGAGCTCCTTCTCCGCCTTCTCCTTGGCCTCGGCGGACATCTTCTTCTGCTTGATCTTGTCCTCGAGCTCCTGGATCTCGTTCTTGAACTCGTCCTTCTCGCCGAGCTCCTTCTGAATCGCGCGCATCTGCTCGTTGAGGTAGTACTCCTTCTGGGTCTTCTCCATCTGCTTCTTGACCCGAGTACGGATGCGCTTCTCGACCTCGAGGATCTCGATCTCGGAGCGCATGTTGCCGAGCACGCGCTCCAGGCGCTCCGCCGGATTCTCGATCTCCAGCAGGGCCTGCTTGTCTTCCAGCTTCACGCCGAGATGCGCGACGATCGTGTCGGCCAGACGGGCCGGATCCTCGATCGATGCCACCGACATGATCATCTCCGGCGGGATCTTCTTGTTCAGCTTGACGTAGTGTTCGAAGGTCGAGTTGATCGATCGCGTCAGCGCCTCGATCTCGGTGGTCTTCGGACTCACCTCCTCGATCTCCTCCGCTTCGACCAGGAAGTACTCGCTCTGGTCGACATAGCGGACGACTCGCGCGCGCTTCTTGCCCTCGACCAGCACCTTCACGGTGCCGTCCGGGAGGCGGAGCAGCTGCACCACCGTCCCGAGCGTGCCGACGCGGTAGATGTCGTCCTCGCCCGGATCGTTGGTCTTCGCCTCGCGCTGGGCGGCGAGGAGGATGAACTTCTGCTTGTTCATCGCCTCTTCGAGCGCCTTGATCGACTTCTGCCGCCCGACGAACAGGGGCACGACCATGTGCGGGAAGACGATGATGTCGCGCAGCGGCAGGAGGGGCACGCGCAATACGTTGCCCCCCGGGCCGTCCTCGCGGTCCTTCTTATCGTTCCGAAACAGCATGTGCGGTCCTTTGTCGGGTCAGCGGCGCGCTCACGCGGTCTCGGCCGTCTTCTGATAGAGGACGATCGGCTGCTCGCGCTTGGTGATCACCTCTTCCGCGATCAGCACTTCCTTGATGTTCGGCTGCGACGGGATGTCGTACATCACGTCCAGCATCACGTCCTCGAGAATGGCGCGCAGACCGCGCGCGCCCGACTTGCGCCGCAGCGCTTCGCGGGCGATCGCCACCAACGCACCATCGGTGAACTTGAGGTGGACGCCCTCCATCTCGAACAGCTTCTGGTACTGCCGCGTGAGGGCGTTCTTGGGCTCCTTGAGGATGCGCACGAGATCCTGCTCCTGCAGCTCGTCCAGCGTGGCGATCACCGGCAGCCGGCCGATGAACTCCGGGATGAGGCCGAACTTGAGCAGATCCTCGGTCTGTACCTCGTGCAGGAGGTTGCGCGTCTGGCCGTGCTCGCGGGCACGAATCTCGACGCCGAAGCCGATTCCCTTCATGCCGATGCGCCGGCGGATGATGTCGTCGAGCCCGACGAACGCGCCGCCACAGATGAAGAGGATGTTCGAGGTGTCGACCTGCAGGAACTCCTGCTGCGGGTGCTTCCGGCCGCCCTTCGGCGGCACGCTGGCGGTCGTCCCCTCGATGATCTTGAGCAGCGCCTGCTGCACGCCCTCGCCGGAGACGTCGCGGGTGATCGACGGGTTGTCGCCCTTGCGCGAGATCTTGTCGATCTCGTCGATGTAGACGATGCCGCGCTGCGCCTTCTCGACGTCGTAATCGGCGTTCTGCAACAGGCTGAGGATGATGTTCTCGACGTCCTCGCCGACGTATCCCGCCTCGGTGAGGCTGGTTGCGTCCGCGATCGTGAACGGCACCTGCAGGAAGCGCGCGAGCGTCTGGGCGAGCAGCGTCTTGCCGGATCCCGTCGGCCCGACCAGCAGGATGTTGGACTTCTGCAGCTCGACGTCGCCGGTGACCAACTGCGAGTCGATGCGCTTGTAATGGTTGTGGACGGCCACCGCGAGCACGCGCTTGGCGCGCTCCTGGCCGATCACGTACTGGTCGAGAACCTTCTTGATCTCGGCCGGCTTCGGCACGGCCGACGTCGAGGTGAGCCCCTCTTCTTGGTCGCACTCCTCGGCGATGATGTCGTTGCAGAGGTCGATGCACTCGTCGCAGATGTAGACCGTCGGTCCAGCGATGAGCTTCCGCACCTCGTCCTGGCTCTTGCCGCAGAACGAGCAGACCAGGTTGCCGCTGCGATCATCACCGTGCTTCGCCATACGACACCCGCTCACACTTTCTTGATCGACCGGCTGACGATCACCTCGTCCACCAGCCCGTACTCCACCGCTTGCTTGCCGGTCATGAAGAGGTCGCGGTCCGTGTCCTTCTCGATCTTCTTCAGGGTCTGGCCCGTGTGCTTCACGAGGATGTTGTTCAGCTGCTCGCGCAGCCGCAGGATCTCGCGCGCCTGGATGTCGATGTCCACCGCCTGCCCCTGGACACCGCCGAGCGGCTGGTGGATCATGATGCGGGCGTGCGGCAGGGTGTAGCGCTTGCCGCGCGCGCCCGACGCCAGCAGCCACGCCGCCATGCTCGCCGCCTGTCCCAGACAGAGGGTCGACACCTCAGGACGGATGTACTGCATGGTGTCGTAGATCGCCAGCCCCGCCGTCACCGAGCCGCCCGGGCGAGTTGATGTAGAAATGGATGTCGCGCTCGGGGTCCTCGGATTCGAGGAACAGGAGCTGGGCGGTGATCAGGTTGGCGACGTCGTCGTTGATCGGCGACCCCAGGAAGACAATGCGGTCCTTCAGCAGGCGCGAGAAGATGTCGAAGGCGCGCTCACCACGACCCGTTTGCTCAATGACGATCGGAATCAGATTCATGCCGTGGCGATACTCCCAAGCAAAAGTCTAGCCGTTTCCGGAGACCCCAGCAACGCCCGATGGGCGCTCGACGTCCGTAATGTTGGCACGGTCGACGAGCAGATCGAGTGCGCGATCCTGCAGCAGTCGGCTGCGAAGTCCCGCACGCGCGCCAGGGTCCTGATAGAGCGCGCGCACACGCTCGCGCGCCTTGCCCGCGGTCTCCGCCAGACGGTCGATGTGCGTGTCGAGGGTCGTCCTCGTCCACCGCGATGTGCTCCTGCTCGGCAATCGATTCGAGCAGCAGCGAAGCTTTGACCTGATTCCGCGCCTGCTCCTGCAAGTCGCGCAGCAGCCGGGTGCGGCAACTCCGCCTCGCGGCTGGCCGGCGGCCGACGCGGCCCCAGCCCCTCGAGCACCTCATCGGCGAGCAGTTCGGCACGGCGCTCGATCATCGACTGCGGCACGTCGAACTCGTGCGCGGCGACCAGCTGCGTCACCAGCGACGAGCGCACCGCGCCAGCCGCGTCGCGCTGCGCCGCCGCGTCGAGCTGCTGCCGCACGAGATCGCGCAGAGCCTCCACGGTGTCGACGTCGGCGTGGGTCTTGGCGAAGGCCTCGTCGAGCGCCGGCACGTCCCGCTGCGCCAGTGCCGTCACCGTCGCGGTGAAGTGCACCGTCTTGCCGGCGAGGTCGGGATTCTGATGCTCTGCCGGATACGTCGATCTCGAAGTTCTGCGGCACGCCGAGCAGCGCGCCGCCGAGGTGCGCGCCCGGTCCGTCCTCGGGACGCCCGCCGACTTCGACCAGTCGCTGGTCGCCCTTGCCGACCACCGCGCCGTCGACGCGAGCCTCGTAGTTGATCGTAGCGATGTCTCCCACCTGTGCCTCGTGTCGATCGCTGATCGAGCACTAGCGTGGCGTGCCGCTCGCGCAAGCCGGTCGAGGAACCGATCGACGTCTTCGTCGGTGACGGCGTGCACGGGCCGCTCGGCCGCGAGACCGGCATAGCCGGCCGCAGTCACCGTCGGCCGCACCTCGACCGTCGCCGAGTAGCGCAGCGGTGCGCCCGGCTCGGCGTTCTCGGTGATGATCTCGGGTGAGCTCACGGGGTGGAGGTTCTGCTCCCGCACGCGCATCGGCGTACGACTCCTGCACGAGCCGACCGAAGACATCGGCCCGCACCTGATCGCCGAACATCTTCTCCAGCACCGAGCGCGGCGCGCGCCCCGGCCGGAATCCGGGAACCCGGGCGCGCTGGCCCAGTTGCGCGTAGGCGCGCTCGATCTGGGCCGTCACCTCCGCTGCAGGTATCTCGACCGCCAGCCGCCGACGGACGGCATCGACGGATTCCATAGCCACCTTCGTCATCAAGACCGCTCCACGATTAACGGGATCACCACGGTGATTCAAGAAATTAGGCCGCGCACATGGCGCTGCGCAGATGCGAGAGGGGGGACTCGAACCCCCACGGGTGACCCCACTAGATCCTAAGTCTAGCGCGTCTACCAGTTCCGCCACTCTCGCGTCGGTCGCGGGACGCGGCTGCGAGTTCGCATGTAGCAACGGACCGGGGGCGCCGCAACAATCCCTTCCCGGGAACGTGGCTTGCCGCAGGCATGTGGTATGTGCGAACCAGCGCTCCACTCTTCAGTTTCGGGAGGAATGACGATGGCGCGCATCAGCGAGCTGCTCGGCAAGGATGCCGACTCGCTCCTCAACCACCGCTGCACGACGATCGACCAGTCGCTGCTGCACCTCCCCGGTCCGGACTTCGTCGATCGCGTATCCTCGCCCAGACCGATCGCCCGATCCCGGTGCTGCGCAACCTGCAGTCGATCTTCGGCCACGGCCGTCTGGCCGGGACCGGGTACGTGTCCATCCTTCCCGTGGACCAGGGCATCGAGCACAGCGCCGGCGCCTCGTTCGCGCCCAATCCGCTCTACTTCGATCCCGAAAACATCGTCCGCCTGGCCATCGAAGGCGGCTGCAACGCCGTCGCCACGACGCTCGGCGTGCTCGGAGCGGTGGCGCGCAAGCTACGCCCACAAGATCCCGTTCCTGATGAAGCTCAACCATAACGAGCTGCTCACCTATCCGAACAAGTTCGACCAGATCATGTTCGCGCACGTCCAGCAGGCCGCCGACATGGGCTGCGCCGCGGTCGGCGCCACCATCTACTTCGGCTCGGAGGAGTCCGATCGCCAGATCCAGGAGGTCTCAGTCGGCCTTCCAGCTCGCCCACGAGCTCGGCATGGCGACGGTGCTGTGGTGCTACCTGCGCAACAACGCCTTCAAGAAGGACGGCGTCGACTATCACGTCGCCGCCGACCTCACGAGCCAGGCGAACCATCTCGGCGTCACGATCGAAGCCGACATCATCAAGCAGAAGGCCCCGGAGAACAACGGCGGCTACACGGCGTTGAACTTCGGCAAGACCAGCAAGCTCGTCTACGAGCAAGCTCACCAGCGACCATCCGATCGATCTGACCCGCTACCAGGTCGCCGGCTGCTACATGGGCCGCATGGGCCTCATCAACTCCGGCGGTGCCTCGTCGGGCGCCAGCGACTTCGAGGAAGCGGCGAAGACGGCGGTCGTGAACAAGCGCGCCGGCGGCACGGGCCTGATCTCCGGTCGCAAGGCCTTCCAACGGCCGATGGAAGAGGGCGTGAAGCTGCTCAACATCATCCAGGACGTCTACCTGGATCCGGCGATCACCGTCGCCTGACGGAGCGCCGTAGCGTTCCGCTCGCGCCCTCACTGCGGCGCCGCCGTGCTCACCATGCTCGACTCCGTCGGCTTCGTCTTCCCCGGACAGGGCTCGCAGGCGGTCGGCATGGGCGTGGATCTCTGCGAGCAGTTCGCGAGCGTCCGCGAGCTGTTCGAGGAGGCGGACGACGCTCTCGGTTTCGCGCTCTCGCGCATCGTCCGCGAGGGACCGGCCGAGGCGCTCACGCTGACCGCCAACACCCAGCCGGCGATCCTGCTCGTCAGCGTCGCCGCCTACCGCGCGCTCGACCTCGCGCCAGCAGCGGTCGCCGGCCACAGCCTGGGTGAGTACTCGGCTCTGGTGGCGGCGGATGCGCTCCCCTTTCGCGATGCCGTGCGCGCTCGTGCACAAGCGCGGGCGATACATGCAGGAGGCCGTCCCGAGTGGCGAGGGCGCCATGCTGGCGGTGATCGGCGTCGATGCCGCCGCGATTCGCGCCGCGATCGACGCCGACGGCGGTGCCGTCGACATCGCCAACGACAACGCCCCGGGTCAGATCGTCATCGCCGGCGAACGCGAGGCCGCCCGTCGCGTGGCTGCCGCGCTGGGCGGGAAAGCCATCGAGCTGCCCGTCAGCGCGCCCTTCCACTGCCGCCTGATGCGGCCGGCGGAAGAGCGCCTGCGCGCCGACCTCGCGACCGTCCCACTCACCGACTCCGCGGCATGCCGTTCTACAACAACGTCGACGCCGCGCGCACGACGACCGCCGATGCGGTGCGCGATGGTCTCGCGCGTCAGGTCAGCGCCACGGTGCGGTGGACCGACCTGGTCCGTACGATGGTCGCCGAGCAGCGGCTCGCGTCGATCGTCGAGGTCGGGCCCGGTAACGTGCTGAGCGGTCTCGTCCGGCGCATCGACCGCACCGTCAACCGGCTCGTCGTCAACGATGTGCCCTCGCTGGCCGCGGCACGCGCCACTCTCGACCTCTTGATCCCATCGCAGTTGCACCAACCCCGTGCGCCCGTCAGGCTGGACCACGGTGCACCGTTCCCTCGCACTCCTCGCCTGCGCAGCGCTTGCCATTGCCCGCGCCGCCGATGCGGCCGCCCTGCCCGGCCGCCGGAGGTGCGGTGACGCTGGCGCTGGCGACCGCCGACGCGGCGGAGCCCAGCACTGGAGTGCTCTCGGGCGCACTCATCGACGCATCCTGTGACGACGCCGGAGGAACCCTCGCGACGGCGTACGACCTGCCCATCGCTTGCGACCCAACCGCACCGGCGACCTGCGGCGGGCAACTCGCCGGGCTGCGTCCAGGCCGCTGGGTGCATCGGATTGCCATCAGCGACGGCGAGGCAGCCGGGCGTCAGCAGGCCCGCCAGGCCCTGCTGCTCGACGCGAGCGCCGGCACGCAGGACGTCACATGGCCGCTCTACCGCAGCGTGTACACCGTCGGCTCCCTCGTCGATGCGCTCGATTGCGTCGACTGTCTGCGCGCCGCGCTCGCGCGACGCCAACATCGCGGCCAAGCCGACGCTGGTGCAGTTCGACCCCGCCCTGAGCGGATCGGTGACGCTGGCCGCCGCGCTCCCGCCACTCGCCGCGAGCGGCAGATCACCCTCGACGGCTTCGACGCGAACGGAATGCCGCACACGCGCACCATCGACGCCGCCGGGTTGAACAACGCCGCCCTGCGAATCACCGGCAGCGACAACCGCATCCAAGGACTGCGCATCGCCAACTCCGGCGGCGACAGCGACGCGCTGTTGATCGACGGGCCGGAGGCCAACGGCAACCTGATCGACGATGTGGCGGTGGCGGGACGCGCGATGCAGCCCTGCCAGGTCGGCGAGGTCATCGGCTGTGTGCTCAACGGCGTCTGTGTCATCCCCTCCCCCGGCGTGCCGCGGGGCGCATGCGGTGACGACGGCATCGCGGTGCGCAACTTCGCCGGCGCGGTGACACCCAACATCGTCCGCCACGCCGACGTCCGTGGCGCTCACGACAAGGGCATCAAGGCATCGTACAACGGCGTCGTCCGCGTCGAGAGCTCGCTGGTCACCGGCAATACGGATGGCGGTATCCAGGCAACGCTGAGTGGCCAGGTGACGGCGGTCGGCAATGAAGTGCTCAGCAACCGTGGCACACAATCCGCGCCAGCGGCATCGCCGCCAACGGCGCCCGCGCCGGTTCGCTTGCGGCGGCGCGCCTCGAGACACGCGGCAACCTGGTGATCGACAACGCCCTGCGCGGCATCTCCGTGCGCAGCCTGTCGCTCGCGACGCTGCGCGACGACTTCGCCTGCGGAAACGGCGCGGTGGGGCGCAGCGACGGCTTCGGGCTCGCCGTGTTCGACGCCGCCGACAGCGCGGCACGCGTCGACGTCAGCGGCCTGGCCGCCCTGCACAACGTCGGCGGCGGTGTCATGATCGGCAACACCTCCGACGGCATCGTTCGGCTCGGCGGAAGCGCTCGGCCGCAACGCCTTCGCCTTCAACGGCGTGGGCGATCCACTCATCGCCGTGAACTTTCGCAACGAGACGACGCACGCGCTCGACGCCATCGGCAATCAATGGGAGCACTGCGGCGACGGCCATCCCCTGCGACCTGGCGCGCGTCCGGGCTCGCGATGTCTTCCGCGTCTCTCTCAGCTCCGTCCGTGAACGTGGCGCCGGCCCTCGCGACGCCGAACCGCCAGCCGCCCCAGATCACGTCGATCGAGCCGCCGTTCGCCGCCGCCGGCGACCTCGTGCGGATCTACGGCACGGGATTCGACGCCATCGACGGTGCCGGCGCCGACTGCGGCGGCATCGAAGCCGCCAATACCTGCCGGCCGGTGCGCGGCAACTGCGTGTTCATCGATCGCCAGGCGGCGGCGGTCGTCGCCGTCACGCCGACCATGCTGGTGGTGCGCGCGCCGTTCACCTGCGTCGCGCCGGTGCCAGTCGCCGCGCGCACGCGTCTGTCACGGGGATTCGGCCGCGCGACGTTCTGCACGGCCGCTCCCGCCGGCGCCGCCTCCTGAGCGTCAGGCTGGCTTGCACGCTCCCGGTAGACTCGACTAGCCAGGCGCGCATGATTGTCTGCCTCGATCTCGAAGGCGTCCTCGTTCCGGAGATCTGGATCAATGTCGCCGAAGCGACCGGCAATCGAGGCGCTGCGCATCACCACGCGCGACGAGCCGGACTACGACAAGCTGATGCGCAGTCGGATCGCGATCCTGGAGCGAGCATGGCCTGCGCCTACGCGACATCCAGGCCGTGATTCGCAAGATGGGGCCGCTCGAGGGTGCGCGCGAGTTCCTCGCCTGGCTGCGTGGCGAGCACCAGGTCATTATCCTGTCCGACACGTTCTACGAGTTCGCCGCGCCCCTGATGGAGCAGCTGGGACATCCGACCCTCTTCTGCCACTCCCTCGTCGTCGATGCCGACGATCGCGTGCGCGACTACCGGCTGCGCATCCAGGATGGGAAGCGCAAGGCGGTGATGACGCTCAAGCTGCTGAACTTCGGCGTGATCGCGGCGGGCGATTCGTACAACGACACGTCGATGCTCGGCGAGGCGGATGCCGGCATCCTGTTCTGCCCGCCGGACAATGTCGCGCGCGAGTTTCCGCAGTTTCCGGTCACCCGTACCTATGCCGAGCTGCGCGCTGCGATCGAGCGCGCCGCCGGCTGAGCTCAGCGCTCGTTCGCGAGCGCGGCCAAATCGCGGAGGATGAGGTCCGGCATGTCGGCGTCGAGGCCGTGGTAGTAGCCGCGGATGCGTCCGGCGCCGTCGACCAGGACGAAGCGGTCGCTGTGCGCGATCAGCTCTCCCCCTTCGGCGGCCACCGCCGACGCGGGGCGCTCGGTCACGGTGAGACGGAATCCGTTGCCGATGAGGTCGTAGAGCGCGTCTCGGGGGCCGGTGAGAAAGACCCAGTCGTCGCCCTCCGCGCCGACCCGAGTGGCATAGCCGCGCAGGACGTCGGGCGTATCGTGGGTCGGGATCGACGCTGAACGAGGCGAAGCGCGCCCGGAGTCCGGCGCCGGCGACGCGGTGGCGCACGTCGGCCATGCGCGCGGAGAGCGCCGGGCACATGCCGCTGCAGCTGCGTGAAGACGAAGTTCGCCACCCACGGTGCACCGTCGAGATCGGCCCGTCGCAGCGTGCGACCGGAGCGCTCGGTCAGCGCGAACTCCGGGACCGCACCGAGAACCGGCAGCGGCGCGGGGCGATGCGCGCCAGCGAGGAGCACCGCTGCGACGGCGGCCGCCGCGGACACCGCGACGAGCGCGATCAGCAGTGCGCGCCACGCCATCGACGTCGTCCTCCGGTCGGCGCGAGCCGTCCCGCCGTCCGTCGTCACAGCAAGTACACCAACACGTAGAGCGGCGGCCACACGGCGACGACGAAGCACCAGTAGAGGTGCCCGACGGCGACGTCGACCTGTCGCGCACGCGTGAAATAGGCGCCGCGGCCACGCCAGAGCACGACGGCGAGGATGGCAACCGCCGCGACGACGTGCAGCGCGTGCAGCCCGATGAGGGAGTAGAACATCCCGCCATAGGTACCGGACGAGATGCGCAGTCCGTAGCCGATCAGGCGCACCCACTCGCTGCCCTGCACGAGCAGGAAGGTCGTCCCCAGAGCCAGCGTCAGGCCAAGCCACCGCCGACTCGCGACACGATCGCCGCCGCGCGCGGCGCGCAGTGCCTGCCACACCGTCACGCCGCTGAGCAGCAGTACGAGCGTGTTGGCGCCCGTCACCAGGACCGGCAGCCGCGGCTGCCCGGGCGGCGGCCAGGCGTCCGCCTGCGCGCGCACGGCCAGATAGACGGCGATCATCGCGGCGAAGAGCACCACCTCGCTGACGATCAGTACCTTCATGCCGAGCAGGGCCGAGCTGTTGCGGACGACGGCGTCCTCGCTCATGGGCGTCTCGGCGCCGCTGTGGATGAGGCGCAGCGGTCGACGCGGCCCGGGCCGGGAGTTTCGCGGCGCGGTCGGAGAGATGTGCGCCACGTCAGCGCACCGGCGCGGCGCTCAGTGACCGACCCGGTCGATCGCCATCATGCTCAAGAGCACGGGCAGATAGACCAATGACGCGAGCAGCAGCCAACGAGCCGATCCAGCCCGCTGGAAGGCGAAGGCCAGCGCGGTCATGAACAGGCCACCGCCGAGCACCAGCGCCGTGACGAGGTAGAGCGATCCGGCCATGCCGAGCAGCACTGGGGTCACCCCGACCGCGACGAGGGCGGCGCTGTAACTCACGACGGCTCGCTCGGTACGGTTCGAGTGCGGCTCGACCACCGGCAATAGACGGAATCCAGCGCCGGCGTATTCGTCCACATAGAGACGCGCGATCGCGAGCGAGTGCGGGATCTGCCACAGGAAGAGGATCGCGAAGAGGACCAGGGCTCCGTCGCCGAACTCCCCGCGTGCCGCGACCCAGCCGGTGACCGGCGGCAACGCCCCGGGGATCGCACCGACGATGGTGCACAACGGCGTCACGCGCTTCAGCGGCGTGTAGAGGAACAGATACACGGCCGAGGTGACCGCGGTGACGGCGCACGCCAGCGCGTTCACCGCAAAGAGCAGCTGACCGAGACCGATCACGGTCAGGGCGCCGCCGAAGAGGAGCGCTGACAGCGGCTGCACCCGCCCCGCCGGGAGCGGTCGGCGGCGCGTGCGCTCCATGCAGGCGTCGAGATCGCGCTCGAGATACTGATTCAGGGCCAGCGCGCCGGCTCCCGCCAGCGCCGTACCCATCATCGTGTTCAGAAAGAGCACGATAGACGTCGGTCCGGTCGCACCGAGATAGAATCCCGCCGCGGCGGTGATGACGACCATGGTGACGAGGCGCGGCTTGGTCAACGCCAGATAGTCGGCCAGCACCTGTCTGGTGGCGCGCGCATCGGCGCCGCCAATCGCCTCGGCGATTCGATTCATGGTCGGGAATCCGGCCGCATAATGGGCAAGTTCCGGCGCGGCGCGCAACCGGGGTGCGGCTCGGCGGGTGCCCCATCTCCGCGGGGAGGATCGCGGTCGCAGCGGCGGCCGCCGAGACCGGGTTCGCCGTCTCGCCAGGATCTCGTGCCAGGCGGCCAGCGGTGGTCGCCGGGCGGCACGTCGGACAGCGCGAAGCCGCCCTGCGCGTCGCTGACGACGTCCTCCACGCGCGGATCGAACGCCGCCTCAGCAATCAGTGGTCCCGCGTCGAACGCCGCTCGAGCGCCACGTCGACGAGGTCGCCCTCGCGTTGCACGCGCAGCGCGGCCTGCCCTGAGCCGTCGCGGATCCTGGCGCGAAAATCGCGCACGTCGAGCACCGCCTCGCCGTCGATCTCGAGTACCACGTCCCCGCGATGGAGCGCCGGCGAGGCACCGCCTCTGACGTCGGACACCACCACGCCGCGCCCGGCGGGAAGGTCGAAGTAACGCGCGAGCTCGGCCGACAGTCCCTGCACGGTGATACCGCCAACCGTGACGACATCGGCGCGAGCCGGATCCGGCCTCTGCATCACCGCCTCGCGCGCGAACAGCTGGCGGTCGACGAAGATCGGACGCCCGAAGCGTACAGCCAGCGCGATGGCGTCGCTCGGCCGGCTGTCGACGGAGACCTCCTCGCCGTCGCGTTCGAGGACGACGTCGGCGAAGAACGTGCCGTCCTGCAGATCGCGGATCAGCACGCGCCGCAGGCCCACGCCGACGCGGTCGAGCATCGCCTTGACGAGATCGTGAGTCAGGGGCCGCGGCGGGCTGTCGCCGGCGAGCTGGACGGCGATGGCCTGCGCCTCGGCCGCGCCGATCCAGATCGGCAACGCGGCGCTCCCGGCACGGTCCTCGAGCAGTACGACGGGCGAGTGGGATGCGGGGTCCATCGCCACGCGTTGGACGCGCACCTCGACCTGAGGATCGTCGTGCCGCGAACAGCCGCCACAGAGGCTGGCGAGCGCGAGTGCGGCGGCGATGGGGGCGACGGCTTTCACGCCGGCCAGGCTCCTCCCGGCGGCGCGGAGAGTCAACGCGTTCCGGCGCGGCGTTACCCGCTGACGATGCCGAAGCCGAGGCGCTCGGCCAGGGCGCGCAGCGCCTCGTGGCGCGGACCGGGCAGCACCTGGCGCTCCTTGCCCTTGCTGGCGGCGCGCCGCTCGATGGCATCGAGCTCCGCGAACCGACTGATCGCGTTGGCGAGCGTCACCGAGGAGTTGCCCTCGGGCTTGTGCACTTCGCCGAGCAGGAGCCCCGTCCGGTAGCGCTTGCGCATGCGGTCGATCAGCGCCTTCTCGGTCATGCCCGCGGCGGGAAGCTCGAGGAGGCTCTGGGCGGCGATCCAGTAGGCTTCGCGGAAGTTGTCGAGCAGCGAGCGCACGGCCTGCACGAAGGGGTGGTGCGTCACGACGGTGCCCTCGCCCTCGCCGATCAGCACGTCCTGGCCACGCAGCTGCGTTCGCACGTCGGCGAGTGCGGCCGCGAGATCCTGCCGCTCGGGGCGCGGGAACTCCCAGCGCCACAGATCGAGCCACCAGCCCACCTCGTCGTGCAGCGCGTCGCCGTGCAGGCCGCGCGTCATCGCGTCGATCATCAGCGCCGGCAGCAGAAAGAAGTGGATCGTGTTGTTCTTGTAGAAGTCGAGTGCCAGGCGCTTTTCCGTCGGCACGTGCAACACCGAACGCGATTCGCCGGAGAGACGCTGGATCAGCCCGCCGCCCTCGAGAAAGGCGAGGTTCTCGCGGAACTCGTTCTCGGCGTTGCGCTCCAGTGACGCGGTGAAGTGCATGGCGCGGGCGCGGAGGAAGCGCGTCAGTGCCAGCGCGCGCGTGACGAAATCGTCGATGCGACACGCGCGATGCGGCAGGCCGAGCAGGACCGTCGCCGACACGGACGTCGCGCCGACGACCGAGACGTCGTTCACTCCCCGCAACAGCCGGAAGCCGAGCTTCTGCACAAAGCGGCGCTTGCGCTCGCTGACCTCAGGCTCATCGCTGTCGCGGAAGACCTCGCGGTCCTCGCCGAGCGCCTCGCTGAGGGAGATCGGCTCGGCGAACGTGATGTCGACGGTGCCGTGGCGGCGGCGCAGGACGCGACGGGCGCGCACCAACCCCGCCAGCGATTCGGGTTCCTTCTCCGCGCCGCCGAGCTCGCGCTGATACTCGTCCTCCTCGACGACGCGCCCGTAGTGGATCGAGACCGGCACGAAGTAGAGGTCGCGACGGGCGCCAGCGAGGAACGAATCGACCAGCGCCGACAACATGCCCAGCTTCGGGGTCAGGATCTTGCCGGTGCGGCTGCGTCCGCCCTCGATGAAGAACTCCTGCGTGTATCCCTCGCGGATGAGGAACTTGAGGTACGAGCGGAAGACCGCCTTGTAGAGCGCGTTGTCCTCGAAGCTGCGGCGGATGAAGAACGCGCCGGCGCCGCGGAACAGCGGGCCGAGCGGCCAGAATGAGAGGTTGATCCCGGCGGCGATGTGCGGGGGGCTGAGGTAGTTGACGTGAAAGAGGTACGAGATGATGAGGTAGTCGAAGTGGCTGCGATGGCACGGGACCAGCACCACCGGATGCCGTCGCATGGTTTCGGTGACGCGATCGAGGCCGGCGTACTCGACGCCCTGAAAGAGCCGCGGCCAGATGCGGTTGAAGAGGAACTCGAGGATCGAAAAGTAGCTGCCGTGGAAATTGGCCGCCATCTCGTCGAAGTAGCGTCTCGGCCTTGCGCCACAGCTGCGATTCCGGCTCGCGCCCGGCGGCCGCGAGATCGCGGATGACCGCGCGGACATCGTCGTCCTGATAGCGCGCGCTGGCGCACCTGGCGCTTGGGCAGCAGGAGCGGACCGAAGACCACCCGCTCCTCGCGATAGAGGAAGATCTGCAGGGCGCGCGTCAGACGGCGGACGACGCGCTCCTCGCCCTCGCGCTGATACTCGCGGGTGAACGTCGCGCACCGGCACTTCCAGACCGATGCTGAGGCTGGTGTCGTTGAGGTTCCACAGCAGCGAGATCAGCCGACGGATCTCGCCGGGCATCTCCTGCAGGCTGTACACGAGCGTCGCGAGCCGCGACTCTTTGCGCCGCATGCCGCGACCGCGCAGGACGGCGATCGGCACCAGCGAGACCTCCGGTCCGGACGACGTCCACTCGTGGTGCACGATCTCGCGCAGATAGTCGGGTCCGGTGCGCGGAGCGCAGCGCGCGCTGCCGGCCGGGCGCGTCCGCCGACGCCGAGCCCGCGGCCGCGCAGGAAGAGCAGCACCGGACGACCTTCCGCGACCAGGCGCTGGCAGCGGCTCCGATCGGCGAAGGCGCGCAGCTCGCGGCCGAAGAGCCGCGTCCGCTTCATCCACCGCCAGACCGCGCGCGCCATGTCGGGCAGCGGGCGCGCCCAGAACAACGGCAGGTCGTTCACGAACGCCGGCACCGGCAGCCCCTCGCGCTTGAGGACGAAGGCGACGAGGAGGAAGTCGACCCACGAGCGCTGCCGCATCACGTAGATCACCGAGCCGCGTGCCGCGAGCTCGCGCACGTGCTCGACGGCGCTGGGCGCGATGCGAATCGCTGCGAAGAGATGACGACACACCCGGTCGACCAGGAAGTTGAACCTGGCGCCGGGATGAATCGGCGGCGCTTCAGGAAACGGGGCCGGTTCGTCGTGACGCAGCGCGGGAGAGCTCATCGATGAAGGAGCCCATCATGCGCTGCCGCGCGGCGGGACTCAACTCAGATGAGCCGCTTGCTCGCACCGCGCGCCAACGCGGCCACAACCTGGCGAACTTCCTGCGCTCGCGCGCGCGTACAGACCAGCAGCGCGTCGGGCGTGTCGACGATCACCAGGTCCTCGACCCCCAGCACCGCCACGATCCGCGAGTCGGCACGGACGATCGTCCGCCGGCAGTCGAGCAGGAGGGCGTCGCCGCGCCGCGCGTTGCCCGCGGCGTCCGTGCCCCAGAGCTCGGCCATCGCCGCCCAGCTGCCGACGTCGCTCCAGTCGAACGTCGCCTCGACGACGGCAATGCGGCGGGCGCGCTCGAGCACCGCGACGTCGACGGGCTCGCTCGGCAGCCGCGCATAGGCACGCCTCGCCGCGGCGCCGCCCCGGCCGACCAGCGCCGCCGTCGCCGCCGCGACCGCGGGAGCGTGGCGGTTCAGGGCGTCGCGGAACACGTCGACGCGCCAGGCGAACATCCCCGAGTTCCATCGGTAGTCGCCGCTCGCCAGCATGCGCTTTGCACGGCGCAGGTCCGGCTTTTCGACGAAGCGGCGCGCCCGCCAAGCGCGCGGCCGGCGCCGGTCGATGGGCGGGCCGACGCGCACGTATCCGTAGCCGGTTTCCGGCCCGGTCGGCGGAACGCCGAACGTCACCAGCCATCCGTCTTCGGCCACGTCGAAGGCGCGCCGCAGGCCGTCGCGCAGCGCCGCGACGTCCGTGATCGCGTGATCGGCCGCGAGCACGACCAAGCCGGCCTCCGGCGCGCGCCGCGCGATGTGCTCGGCGACGAGCGCGAGACAGGCCGCCGTGCCGCGCGGGGCAGGCTCGACGATCAGATTGGCGCCCGGGAGCCACGGCAGTTGCGCGCGGACCAGCCGGACGTGCGGCGGCGGTGCGACGACCAGCACGTTGCGCCGCGGGACCACGCCGCGCAGGCGTTGGGCTGTTTCCTGAAGCATCGTGCCGCGACCCGCCAGATGCAGGAACTGCTTCGGTCGCGCCGCGCGGCTGAGCGGCCAGAAGCGCGTGCCGGCGCCGCCCGCCATGATGACCGCGTAGCGCGCTGGCGCGCCGGTGCCCATCCGTCGGGGGATATCCGAGAAGCGCGCCCGAAAAGCAACCGCGTCCGGTCAGTGCTGGTCGCGATGCTCGCGCGCCGCGGCGACGACACGATCGATGTCGCTCGCGTCGGCATAGAAGTGGGGCGCCAACCGCACGCCCCCCAACCGCTGCCGGGCGACGATGCCGTGCCGGGTGAGCGCGGTTTGGAGCGCCGCCGGATCACCCAGAGAGATGGTGAGGATCCCCGACTGTTCACCGGGGCCACGCGGGCTGAGCACCGTCGCCCCGAGCCCGCGCAGCGCGTCGGCGAGGGCATCGGTGATCGCGCAGACGCGCTGCTCGATCGCCGCCGGTCCGATCTCCAGCAGCAGGTCGACCGCGGCCGCGAGCGCGCGCACACCGAGGTGCATCTGGGTTCCCGGCTCGAACTTGGCGGCGTCAGGACGCAGACCGAAGTGGTACGGCAGATACGTGTCGGCGTCGTCGACGCTTTTCCATCCCAGCAGCACCGGCTCGATCCGTTCCAGCGCGCGCGTCGAGACGAAGAGGAATCCGCAGCCCTCCGGGGCGAGCAACCACTTGTGTCCGCCGACGGCCATGGCATCGATGCCGCATGCGTGCACGTCGATGGTCAGGGCGCCGACCGCCTGAATCCCGTCGACGACGAAGCGGATGTCGCGGTCGCGGCAGAACGTGCCCAGCGCGGCCAGGTCGGGGCGGAACCCCGACTGCCAGTCGACCGCGCTGACCGAGACGACGCGGGTGCGCTGGTCGACCGCGGCGGCGATCTCGTCGACCCCGAAGCGCACCCCGGTCCGCGTCGCCAGGCGCGTCTCGACGCCGAGCCGGGCCAGCCCCCACCACGGATACACGTTGGACGGATACTCGCCGGCGATGGCGACGACGTTGTCGCCGGCCTGCCATGGGAGGCCAGCGGCGATCAGCGAAAGCCCGGCCGCGGTATTCTGCACGAACGCGATCTCTTCCGAGGCGGCGCCGATCAGCTGGGCGATGGCGGCGCGGGCCATCGACACTCGTCCGGTCCAGATGCCGTAGACATCACTCGTCAAGCGCTCCGCCTCGTCGGCAAAGGCACGGATCTCGGCCGCGACCCGACGAGACAGCGGCGCGAGTCCGGCGTGGTTCATGTGGACGTGTTCAGCGGTCGACGGGAACTCTCGCCGCCACGCCTGCCAGTCGATTGTCGTCACCGTCGCCCTTCCTTTATATGCGCGCGGTGCCCCCCGCCCCTCCGCCTCGCGGCGCAATGCGGTTCGTGTGCGACGCCGACGGCGTGCGACTCGACCGCTTCATCGCCGATCACACAGAAGCCGGCACGCGCCGGCGCACGGCGGCGATCATTGCCGCGGGCGCCGTGCGGGTCAACGGTCGTGCGGCGCGCAAGGGGCACGTGCTGCAGCCGGGCGACGTGGTGGAGATCGATCCGGCGGCGTTGGCGACCGCGCCGCCCCTCGCCCAAGCCGATCTGGCGCTGCCGATTCTGTACGAGGACGAGGCGCTGATCGCCCTCGCCAAGCCGTCGGGGATGCCAGCCGTGGCGCTGCACGAGAGCGACGTTGGTACGGTAGCCAACTTCCTTCTCGCCCATGCCCCCGAGACCGTCAGCGCCGGGCGTACACCCCTCGAGGCCGGCCTGGTCCATCGACTGGATACCGGAACCTCCGGCGTACTGCTGGCGGCACGGACGGCGGCCGCCTGGCGCGCCGTGCGGGAACAGTTCCGCGACCGCACGGTGGAGAAGCGCTACCTCGCCTGGGTCGACGGGGTCGTCGCCCGCGCGGGCACACGGCGAGAGCCGATCGCCCATCAGCCGCGGCGGCCGCACCTCATGCGCGCGTGCCCGGACGCGGATCAGGCACGCGATCTCCGGGCACGGCCCGCGCAGACCCGCTATCAGCCGATGGATCGGCGCGGCGGCGCCACGTTGCTGGCGATCGAGATCGCCTCCGGGGTCCGCCACCAGATCCGCGTCCACCTGGCGGCCGCCGGCCACCCGGTATGCGGCGACACGCTCTATGGAGGATCGCCCGCGCCGCGCCTCATGTTGCATGCGACGGCGCTCGCCTTGATCCATCCACTCAGCGGCGCGCGGCTGTCACTCGAATCGTCGCCGCCACGCGATTTCTCGGCACCCGGCTGATCGCCAGTGCCGCAGGGCTCAGGCGGCCTTGCCCTTGCCCTTGGTCTTCGCGCAGTTGCCGCAGAGGTTGTAGGTGTTGTTGGGGTCTTCGACCAACCCGTCGTCCATGTTGTGGCAGACCTTCTTGCACTCGGCGCAGATGAAGTAGACGCCCTCGATCGTCTTGTTGATCCGCTCGCGGTTGAGGATGCGTCCCTTCAACTTCTCGATGCGGATACCGAGGAGCGTCTCGTACTGCCGCTTGATCTTGCGTCGACCGGCTTCGTCTTTCGGAAGATCGCTGTCCTCCTGGCCGTCGGCGGCGTCGTTGGCTTCCAGGACGCTGTAGCTCTTCTTGCCTGAGCCCTTGCCCTTTTTGCTCGTGCTGCGCGCCATCGCACTCGCTCCCGTCCTCGTCCGCATCACTACTTCGTGCGGGCCATGTACCCACAGGCCTTGTCGCACACCCAGAAGAATCCCTTCTGGGGCCCATAGCCGGTGAAGTACGTGACTCGGCTATCGGAGCCGCAACTCGGGCAGCTGTGCTTCACCATCACCGCGCCGGGACCTTTTTGCGCGGTCTTTGCCTTCTTCTCCGCCATGATGCGCTTCCTCCTTGGACGCTACGCTCAAACTCGGGTCGGCAGTGCTGCGAACGGGTGGTTGCGGGAATTATCGCGTCCACGATGCCGCGCGCTCGGTTCGCGCGCGGCGGGCCGGAGACTGCCCGACGTGACCAGCGATACCGAAAGCGTATTGCCCAGTCAACGAGGTCTGTCGCCCAAAGAGCGCAAATATGGTAGCCGCCGCAGTTGCCATGTCGCCAGCGCCACGCCGCCGGCCGGGCAGTGGGGCCGGCAACGGCGCCCTGGCCGGCCTCATCTCGTACAGCGATTTCGTCGACTTGGCGCTCTTCGACCCGACCTGGGGCTACTACAGTACCGGAGGCGTGCGCTTCGGCGAGGGCGGGCACTACGACACGTACCCGCTGGCGCTCTCGCCGCTCTTCGGGCGAATGGTGGCCAATTACGCCATGCGCATGTGGAAGCGGTGCGGCCGGCCGGCCCGGTTCGAGATCTGCGAGTTGGGCGCCGGCAACGGCCAACTGTGCCTCGACACGCTCCTCACGATCGACGCCCGCGCCGCCGCCGATGCCTCATGGCAGCGGTTCCGCACCGCGACCCGCTACCGCATCGTCGAACGGAGCGCCGCACTGGGCCGGCGCCAGCGGCACACGCTCGGCCCCGTGGCGGCGCGCGTCACCTGGCAGCGCGCCGACCTGGCCCAGCGCCCGGTTCGTCGGCCTTTCGGCCGGGTGGGCCTGATCGTCGCCAACGAGGTGCTCGATTGCCTGCCACACCACAAGGTGGTCGGTACGGCCCGCGGTGCCGGCGTCGTGCACGTGGGGATCGAGGTCGATCGGCGCCGGCAGCCCGCGACCCGTCTCGCGACGCTCATGAGCAACCCGCGGACACGCGATCGGGTCCGGTTTCGCGAGCGGGTCCGCCCCTTGGCGGACATGCCGGCCCTGCACGCGTTCGTCGACCGGTACTATCCCGAGCTGCGAGCCTTGCACCGCGAGGCCCCGCCCGTGTTCGTCGCGCCGCGTGTCGCGTCCCTGCTCGCCCACACCGCCGGCTGCTACGAGCGCGCCGACGCGTTGTGGATCGACTACGGCGACCAGCGCCCCTTTCACCTGCGCGCCCCGGAGGCGCGAAAGGCGTTCGCTGGGCCGCCGCGGACCGGGCGGCGCGTGTACGATGCGCCGGGGGCGGATGACATCACCTTCATGGTCGACTTCACGCTCGCGGCCGACGCCGCCCACGACTCGGGGTGGCGCGTCGCCTGCTACGGCCCGCAGGCCGAGCTGGCGCGGCTGAGCGGCGTGCGCGTCGATGCGCGCGCCGTCGACGAGATCGTCCAACAGCGGGCGCTCGTGTGGATGCTCGCGCTCGCCGGCGTCGGACCGGAGCGCGACTGGCGACGCGGAGCGATCGGCTTCCGCCGCGACACCGAGGCCGGCGCCGAACCGGTCCGACGCTACGCGGAGCGCTCGGTGCGCGAGTTCACACGAGCGCGCGGCACGACGTTCAAGCTGCTGCTGCTGCGCCGCTGAGCGCGCCGCCCGTCACGGCGTGATCCGCACGACGAACGAGGCCGGGGGACCGGGCTGGCCGGTCACGTCATGCACGCGGACCGATACCACCGTATCGCCCAGTGGAAAGCCGAAGGGTTCCGCGATCAGGGCGCAGAACTGGACGGTTGTCGCACTATTGACGAAGGCGAACTCGCCGTCGCCAAAGACGGTACACGCCTCCGCCGCCCGGCGGCCGCCGGGTATTCCGGCGCCGTTCACGAATCGACAGGAGAGGTCGTTGATCGCGTTCGAAATCTTCTGGGTCTGATCGAAGCCGGACGACGCGGGGATGCCGCCGATGAACGGCGGCATGTCGTCGCACACGTCCAGGCTGCCGTTGCCGAGCGGGCGCGACACGATGATCTCGAGGTCAGGACGCACACTGGGGTCAGAGAGGTTGCTCTTGAACGCGTTCATGCCCACCGCCCGGATCGGCCTGCTCGGGCCTGGCTTGGCCTCGATCACCAGCGAGAACGAAAAGCCGAAGGGGCGCTCGTATATGGGCCACCCTTCGGTGGTCGTTCCGGAGGGCTGGACGACCTCATCGCTGGCGCGCACCACGCCCACGTACGTGATGTCGGCTCCCGGACGGCCGGTGGGACTCGGCGTGCGGGTCTGCGTCGGCGTGCGCGTGACCGTCGGGGGCAGGGTCATCGTGCCCGTGCGCGTGGCGGTACCGGTCCGCGACGGCGTGCGCGTAACGGTCGGAGTCCGGGTGTTCGTGATGGTTCCGGTCGGCGTTCCCGTGCGGGTGGCCGTCCCGGTCCGTGTCGCTGTTCCGGTCGGCGTCGATCCGGGCGGAGGCGTGGGCGTGCGCGTTCCGGTCGCGGTGCGCGTCCCGGTCGCCGCCGGCGTGCGCGTTCTCGTCTTGGTGGAGCTCGGCGGGATGGTGCCCGTGATCGTCTGCGTTCGGGTCGGCGTGCGCGTGAACGTGGCCGTGCCGCCGGTCACGGAGACCGTCGGCGTGGCGCTGCCCGTACCCCCGGGGGTGCGGGTCGCCGTGCGCGTCGGAACCGTCGGGGTCGGCGAGATCAGGGGCGTGCCCGTCCCGGTCCGCGTCTTCGTGCGCGTGGCCGTGATGGACGCCGTCGGCGTTTGGCCGATGGGCGTGCGCGTCGGGCTGACCAGGCTCGTCGGGGTTCTCGTGCGCGTGGCGCTGGCACTTCGCGTCGGCGAGCTGGTGGCGGTGGCCTGGACTGTCCCCGTGGACGTGGGGGTACGGGACGGCGTGACCGAGGGCGTTCGCGACGGAGTGCGACTGGGCGAGCGCGTGCCGGTCGCGGTCTCGGTCGGGAACGGCGTGCGTGTCCGAGTTGCGGTCGACGAGCCCGTGCGCGACGGCGTGACACTGCTGGTCGGCGTGACGGTCCGCGTCACCGTCGGCGATTCGAGACTGGTCTTCGTCGCGGTCGGGCTGGGGCCGGGGGTGTGGGTACGCGTGCGGGTACCGGTCGCGCTCGTGGTGACGGTGGGTACGGGAGTGGCGGTGCGGCTCGGCGTTTCGCTGCGCGTCGGCGACGTCGAGGTGGTCGCGACCGGCGTCGCGCTGGGGCGCATTGTGGCGGTGGACGTCGCGGGCGCCGTCGGCGTCGCCGCTTCCGTCTCCGTGGTGCCAGCCGTTGGTGTCTCGGGCGCGCGGGTATTGGTGGCGGTGCGCGCCGACGTGCTTGTCGCGGTCGCCGTCGGAAACGGCGTCACGGTCACCAGCGGCTCGTTGCCGACCCGCAGGACGATCTGCGCCGGCGCGCTGGCGACGCCGGCCATGTCCAGGACGCGGGCGGTGACGATCGTCAGCCCTCCGGGGAACGATTCGACCGACGACACGGGCAGGCAGAACTGCGCCCGGGTGCGGGAGTCGACGAACCGCTGAACGCGGAACGCATCGAAGGTGCAGGCGCGGAACGGGTTCGCGGCGAACTCGAAGCGGCAGCCGATATCATTGAGAGCTTCGTTCAGGCCCGGTTGCGCCGCGAAGCTCGGCGGCGCGATGCCGGGCACCCCGCCCTCACCGCACACCGCCGTGTTGCCGTCGCCCAGGGCGTTGGTGACTTCGACCTGCAGGTCGGGTGGCAGCTCGGGGCGATCACGGGTCACGACCTGGCCGACCGGGACGTTGGACGGTCCCGGCATCGCTTCGACGACCAGGCGGAAGCCCATGCCGCTGATCGACTGATAGGTCGCAACGGGCACGTCGCTCGCCGGCAACGTCAACGTGCCGTCGGCCGAGGCGATCCCGATGTAGGTGATCACCGGCCCGTTGCCGGCCTTGGGACCATTCAAGAGGAGGCCGAGGGCCGAGAAGTCCGCGGCGGTGACCAGCCCGTCCCCGTTGGCGTCGGCACCGGTACAGCTGACCACCGCCCCGCCATCGGCATCGACCACCTGGGCGCCGTCGCCGTCAACGATCTCGCGGGTCAGTTGGCTCAGGTCAGCCTGGGTGACCAAGCCGTCGCAGTCGGCGTCACCGGGCAACGAGGGGATGCCGGCGCGGGCCGGAAGGACCGTGCCGACCAGGCACGCGGCCGCGGCAAGCACCACAATGAAGCGATAGCTCGCCCCGCACACCGTCCGCCATTTCACGACTTGGCAAGTGTATGCCCGCCCGCCGTATTAGCGTCAACTCTACGACCACTCGGGCCGCGCCGGAAAAGGTAGACAAACCGGTCTTCCCTGGCAGGATGTCAGGCCACTTCGCGGCGTCGCCGAAGCACCCGGCGTGCGCCATGCGGGGCAAAGTGACACTCGCTCGACGCTTCGACGTTTTCTCGACGCCGCGATCGCATAGCATAGCGGCATGGAGTTCGACGATTTGTCGTCGATCTGAGTGGCATGTGCCGTGCTGAACTCACCTGCAACCCCAGGCGCAACTTAGGAGGAAGCCATGATGATGAACGACAGAATCAACCCGCAGGGATCGACGATCTCCCAGCTGCGTCAGCGCCTCAGCATGACGCAGGAGGAGTTCGCGCACGCGATCGGCGTGACCGTGTCCACCGTCAACCGGTGGGAGAACGGCCACATCGAGCCGAGCCGGTTGGCCCGCAAGGCGATGCAGGGTCTGGCCACGCAGGCGGCGATCCCCATCGACCTCGAAGCCACGTCGGCGCCGCTGATCGGCCACGTGAGCAAGGCGTTCTGAAACGACACGCACAGCCGGAACGGTAACCCGTTCCCGGGCGACGGGTGGACGCGCGGTGCGCGCGTCCACCCGTCGATCCGATGTGTGTCGTCAGAACGAGCCGGCGTCGGGAGAACCCGACGCGGCCTCAGTCTTTCTTGCGATCGAAGACATAGATCACCCAGTCCCCCGCCGCATTGTTGCCGGTCAGGTTGGCGGTGGATTCCCACACCACGAACCGCCGCTTCTTGATACGCGGTGACTGGTTGGTTCCGAAGCGCGACCGCGACAGCAGCAGCAGCTCGCCACGATTGCGGTCGAACTGGAAGATGCGACGATTGGTCGCGCCACTCAGCGTCAGGTCGGCGGTGGACTCGAACACCACGAACCGCTGACTGAGATTGACGACCGGATTGGAGTTCTCGCCGCTCGGTGAGTGCGTGAGCTGCTCGAACGAGCCGTCACGTCGCGTCCAGCTGAAGATCTCGCGGTTACCGTCGGCATTCTGCCCGACCAGATCGGCGGTCGACGAGAAGACGATCAGTGCGCTGTTGCCGTCCAGGCTGCCACTGCGACTGTCGGCTGGCGCGACCGTGTTGGTGAGCTGGCGCGTCTCGAGCACGCCGCCACCGCGGACACGCGTCAGGAAGAGCTCGCGGTTGCCGTCGGCGTTGTTGGCCGGTGGCGCCTTCGGATCGTTCTGGAGATCGCCGGTCGAATCGAAAATCACCCGCTTGCCGTCAATGGTCACCGGGCGGTGATTCTCCACCGGGGCGACGGTGTTGGTCATCTGGAGCCACTCGCCACTGCGCGGCTTGTAGATGAAGATCTCGGTGTTGCCGTCGGCGTTGCCGCCGGTGGGATTGCCGTTGGATTCGACGACGATCGACTTCCCGTTCAAGGCCGGAACCGAGTGCTGGTAGACGATCGGCGGCGCGTCGTCGGAATAGGACTGCAGCGGCGGCAGCGCCTTCTCGAAGTTCTTGCGGCTCCAGCTGTCGATCTCGCGTGAGCCGTCGGCGTTGCCGCCGGCGCTGTCGCTGTCGCTGTCGAAGACGACCATCTTGGCGAGCCCACTGAGGTGCGCGCCGCTGCTGGACGTGCCCGCACCCCCGTTGCTGATCTGCGTGACGATCGACGCACTCGCCGTTGAGCACGATCGGGTCGGCGCTGGGATCACCAGGGCACTCCTTCCGGCCGTTGCACGGCGTGCAGGAGGAGAGGTTGGTGAAGTCGCACGGCAGCAGGCCGCCGAGGCACACGCCGGTCAGCTTCTTCTTCGGCCGCCGGTTCAGGAGGAAGATCTCCTGGCTCGAGTCGGCGTTGCTGTAGGCGGTGCGCCCGTCGACGTCCATGTTGCCGCTGGACTCGAACACGATATAGCGACCGAAGGTGTCGAGGTCGGGATTGCGGCCCGGCACGAGCTGGCGCAGCTCGGCGGTCTCGGTGCTGCACACCCCGAGGATGCTCGGGAAGCCCTGCGGGAACGGCTTGCAGAGGAACTCGAGGAACTGTGTGGACGAACCGGTGCGGTCCTCGATGGAATCGCCGACGCCGGGGTAGAGCCCGCTCGGTCCGGTCTGCGAGTCCCACCAGTTGAGGGATGCGTCCAGCGTCCCGCTACCCGACTCGTTGCCGAGGCCGATTTCGTTGTCGGTGATGTTGTTGTCGTGGATCGAGGTGGGCTCGGCGCCCGGCTTGATCGTGATGCCGTCGCCGGCGTTATTGGCGATGCCGTTCTCGATCACCTGGCTGCCGGCGCTCATCGCCGCCAGGATCAGGCCGGAGTTGCCGGAGTTGGCGATGGTGTTGGCCGCAATGGTCGCGCCGATGCCCGACAGCGATACGCTCGCAGCCGCTCACGCCGCCGGCGGAGATCTGGTTGTCGATGATGTTCACCAGCGTCGCCGGCGTGCCCTCCTGCTGCAGGATCTCGATGTGCGAGCCGTTGCCCGTCATCGTGTTGCCTTCGATCTGCACGCAGTCGACGCGCCGCTGCCAGCCGATGCCGATGTCGCTGCCGCTGATGGCATTGTTGGTGATGGTCAGGTTCGAGCCGTGGCCCGGGCCGGGACACGTCGGCTGGCCCAGCGGGCAGATGGTGTTGGCGGTGATCGCCGAGCCGCCAGTCGCCTGGATGATCAGGCCGTCGATCACCACGCCGCTGCGGCGGATGTCGAACGCCGTGCCGGCCGTCTGCACGGTGACCGAGCCGGCGGTGAAGGCGCGGATCTTCACCTGCTTGGTGACCTGCACCGACTGCGTGTAGGTGCCCGGACAGATCGTAATGGTGTCGCCGTCGGCGGCCGCGTCGATGGCCGTCTGGATGTCGGCGTAGCTGGGCGCGCCGCAGCCGCCGACGAACCGCTCACCGCCGGGGTAGACGAGGCTGCACGCCGTCGACACCGTGCAGTCGGGCTCGCAACCGTCGCCGGCAATGCCATTGCCGTCGTCGCAGCTCTCGCCGAAGTCGATGTTGCCATCGCCGCAGAACGGCACCGGCGTGTTGGTGCGCGTCGGCGTGTTGGTCATGGTCGGGGTGTCGGTCACGGTCGACGTCGGCGGCTGCGTGCCGGTGGCGGTCACGGTGGGCGTCGGCGTGAGCGTCGGCGTCGCCGTCGAGGTGAGCGTGAAGATCGGGGTGCACACGGCGCCCGTGCAGCCGAGAGCCGGATTGCAGGTCTGGCACGCGTCGCAGACGACGTTCGCGCTGACACAGCCGCCGGCGTTGGCGTTCGGGTTGCCCGGATCGCACGTGTCGGTCGTGCAGAGGCTGTTGTCGTCGCAGTCGCTGTTGCTCTGGCACTGGTTGACGACGAGCGTCAGCGAGCACGAGGCCTGCAGGCTGGCACTGTCGGTCGCGGTGAACGACACGATGTGCGTGGTACCGGCGTCGCCGCCGGCGGTGTTCCACGAGAAAACGCTGCTCACCGGATTGGCAGTCGTCGGCAGGCCTGGCGTCAGGATCGCGCCGCTCGGCATGCCGACGGCGTTGAGCGTCACCGTCTGACCGAAGTCGACGTCCGAGGCCTGCACGGTGAAGGTCACGGGGGCGCCCGGATCGACGACGATCGAGCTGCCGCACTGCGGCGTCGGCGGATGATCGAAGACCGGCGGCACGCCCGCCTGGTTGACGAGCTGGATGAGGAAGTCGACGGCGATCTTGCTCTTCACATTGTTGCTGCCGTCGCGATCTTCAACGGAGACCTGGGTCGAGTAGTAGGTCGTGCCCGGGCCGCCGAGGTTCGCGCCGGTGGTGTTCCACGTGTACACGCCGGCATTGCTGACGGTCGCGGCGTTCGTCGCGTCGGGCGGGCCCGGTTGATGGAAACCGGTGGACGAACCACTCGCCTCGGTCGCGGTCGAGAGGCGATAGGTGATCGGGTCGTCGTCGGGATCGCTGGCCGGGATCTGGAAGGAGCAGAGGCCGTTGCGCGGGCACAGTACGATCGGTGGCATCGTGCTCACCGGCGGCCGATTGCCGGTACCGGGCGTGACGCGCGTCTCGATGCGGTAGTTCCCGTCGGGATTGTTGATGTGCTGATTCCCGCCGGACTCGTTCGAGACGCGGCAGCAGTCCTGGATGAACGCGGTGCGGGCGCTCCCGTTCGTGTAGGTCTTGGCGATCGTCGTATCGATCGCTGGCAGGCTGTTGGGATCGAGGGCGGTGGCGTAGAGCCAATCGTTCACCGGGTCGACGGAGGTGACGACGTAGAGCAATGCACCCAGCGGCGACGAGATGGTCGAGCCCTGGCCGGGGTCGAACACCGTCCCGCCCAGCGACTCGACGATGACGTCGCCGACGCCGGCGAAGCCGCCGGCGCCGGTGCAGGGAATGCTGCCGAGCACCGGCGGCGTCGTGTCGGTGACGTCGCGACAGCGGCCGTTGCTGGTGCTGTATGCACTGCGCCGCCAGGCGCCTGTGATCGTGAACTCGACCGAATTGCCGGTCGTCGGGGCCCAGGTGATCAGGGCCGCCCGCTCGTGCGTCGCGAAGGCCGGTGCCGGCAGCATCGCCACCAACGCCAGGAGTGCCCAAACCGCCGACCAGCCTGCTCGTGCACCCGCGCGCACGAAATGGTCGGACGTGCTTCGCTCACTCATTGTCCCATTCCCCCACACGAACCGCGATTTCGTGGATGCCCTCAACCCTGGCGCAGCCACTTCGAGCCCGTTCTATGTGCTCGTGCCCCGCATCGATGAATCGCAGATCGCCAATGCGAACCACCCCCGCGATTCGCATTCGATCATCCTTGTTACTGGCTCTATCGTTTTGCCGGTCACCCTACCGACGCGTTCGCAGCAATGTCAAGATAAATTGAGCGGTTGCGACTTCGCAGGTCGTCCCACCAGGGTTCGCTGCGCAACCAGAATCGAGGCGCATGCGCGGACGATTGCCGGCCGTCCTCCGATGGCTTCCCCCCTGGATTCTCGCCGCCGGTGCGAACCCGGCGACGACGCCCTTCCGCAGCCTAACCCAGTTCCCCGTGATCCCCAGGCTACGGACGGCTCGTTTGTCGCGGATACGGCTCGACGATTAGCGAGGCGGCACGGAGATTGTCAATCGAGAAATCCAGCCACCTCGCAGGCCTTGGCCCGCGGAGCACAGCGGTCTACGGCGCGGAAGCGGCGAGAACGCCGGCGCGATGCGGGTGCGGCGCCGCCGGGCAGGTCAGATGCCGGAGCCCTTCTCCTCGTAGCCGACGTGGATGCCGCACTCGCGCTGGTCTCGGCGCTCTCCCACCACCAGCGTCCGGCGCGTTCGTCCTCGCCGGGCTGGATCGAGCGGGTGCACGGCACGCAGCCGACGCTCGGATAGCCCTGCGTCGTGCAGCCGGTTGACCGGCACGTGGTTGCGCTCGACGTAGGCCATGACGTCCTCGCGCGTCCAACGCACCAACGGGTTGAGCTTGATGCGGCCGCCGTGCACCTCGTCGATCTCGACCGCACGCACGTCGCCGCGCGTCACCGACTGGTCAGGGCGGAGACCGGCGATCCAGGCGTCGAGGTCGGCCAGCGCGCGTTCGAGTGGCTCGACCTTGCGAACGCCGCAGCACTTCTGGCGCAGAGCGACCGAGTCGTAGAAGAGGTTCAAGCCGTGCTCGCGCACCATCGCCTCGACTGATTCGGCGCGCGGAAAGTACACCTCGACCCCGATCTCGTAGCGGGTGCGCACTCGGTCCATGAGATCGTAGGTTTCCTGGTGCAGGCGGCCGGTATCGATGGTGAACACCCGCGTCCGCGCCGGATCGATGGTGTGCATCATGTCGAGCAGCACCATGCCTTCGGGCGACGCCGAAGCTGGCTGACAGGGCGATGCGCGGCGCGAACGTATCGAGCCCCCAGCGCAGGATCTCCTCGGCGGGCGCGCTCATCGAACGTCCGCGGCGAGGACCTGTGTCGATCACCGAGTGGCGGTCGATGGCGACGGTCATGCGGACCAAAAGCTCCTAGCGTATGCGCGCTGGTCGTATCCATGAGGCCTCGCCCGTCGCGCCCGGTCAGCCCGCGTGTCAGTGCCGCCACCAGCTTGGCGCGCAGGCCGCCGAAGGCGCCGTTCGACATCAGCGCCACGACGTCGCCGGGGTCCGCCTCGGCGGCGATCGTCGATGCGATCTCGTCGGCGCCGCCGATCGCCGCGCGCCGCCACGCCGCGCGCGATCAGGTCGTCGACGAGCTGCTCGGGCGAGAAGAGCTCGATCCGCCGCCACCGCGTCGGTCTGCTTCTGAAAGACGCCGCCGACGATCACGCGATCCGCGGCAGCGAGTGCGGCGACATACTCGCGCTGGAAGATCCGCCGCCGGCTGGTGTTGGAGCGCGGCTCGAACACCCCCCACAGGCGCCGGCGCGGATAGCGCGGCGCGGAGCGCCGCCAGCGTGCCCGCCACGGCGGTCGGGTGATGCGCGAAGTCGTCGATGACGGTCACGCCGCCGAACTCGCCGACCAGCTCCTGGCGGCGGGCGACGCCGCGAAAGCTCGCCAGCCCGTCGGCGATCGCGCCATGCGTCGAGCCCGAGCTCGCGCGCCAGCACGTAGACGCCGAGCGCGTTGAGCGCGTTGATCGCGCCCGGCACGCGACAAGCGTCAGCGCCCCCTCGTCGCGGTCGCGGTGTCGCACGCGAAAACGCCAACCGTCCGCCGCTCGTCGCGCAGGTCGACGATTCGCCATTCGGCGCTCGGCCTCGAGGCCGAAGGTCATCACGCGCGCGCGGCCGGTCCGCGCGACCTCGAGCGCGTGCGGAAAGGCGTTGGCGACGACCAGCGGCGCGTCCGCCGGCAGCAGCGCCGACGAAGGCGCGAAACGCCGCCTTCACCGCCTCGAGGTCGCGGTAGATGTCGGCGTGATCGAACTCGACCGCGGTGAGGATTGCGGCGCTCGGCCGGTAGTGGAGGAACTTCGGCCCCTTGTCGAAGAAGGCGCTGTCGTACTCGTCGCCCTCGATGACGAAGTGCGGCGCCGGCGCCGAGCTTGAAGTTGCCGCCGAAGTCGAGGCTGTCGCCGCCGACCAGCACGCTCGGATCGCGGCCGGCGCGCTTCGAGCACCCAGGCCAGCATCGCCGTCGACGTCGTCTTGCCGTGCGTGCCCGCCACCACCAGCGACTGCCGGCCGGCGAGGAACAGCTCGGCCGAGCGCTTCCGGCAGCGACAGGTACGGCAGCCCGGCGGCGAGCACCGCCTGCACCTCGGCGTTGTCGCGCGACACCTTGTTGCCGATGACCACCAGATCGGGCCGCGGCGCCAGGTTGTCGGCCCGGTAGCCCTCGAGCACCGGGATGCCGAGGCGCTCGAGCAGCGTGCTCATCGGCGGGTAGACGTTCTCGTCGGAGCCCGTGACGCGCAGCCGCGCTGCCTGCAACATGCCGGCCAGCGCCGCCATGGCGACGCCGGCGATGGCGACGAGGTGGACGTGCCGCACCGTCGCGAAGTCGATGCGCGGCGGCTCGTCAGGCGTCGACTCCGTCGTCACTGCCCCTCACCCGTCCAGCGCCTCGTTCACGAGGTCGTGGATCAGCGGCCGGAACTCCTTGATCGCCTGCGTTGTCGCGGCTCGGATGCACGCGGTTGGTGAGCAGGATGACGTGGCGATCGCGCTCCAGATCGATCCAGATCGACGTGCCGGTGAAGCCGAGATGACCGACCGTGTCGGGCGAGAACAGGCTGCCCGACTGCGAGGCGCCCGGCGACGGCGTGTCCCAGCCCAGCGCCCACGTCGAGCCCGCGTACGGCGGTCGCGCGTCCAGAACTCGCGCACGATGCTCTGCCGGCAGAACGCGTCGTCCCGGCCCATGCACGCGGCTCGCAGGCGAGCAGAGCAGCGTGTCGATGTCGCGCGCCGAGGCGAACAGGCCGGCGTGGCCGGCGACGCCGCCCATCGCGTAGGCGTTGTCGTCGTGCACCTCGCCGCACAGCACCCGCTTGCGCCACGGGCAGCGCTCGGTCGGCTGCGATCATCTCGGTGACCGGCTCGATGCGCCGCGAGCGCACCATGCCGAGGTCGATGAACGACGTGGCGCGCAAGCCCGAGCGGCCGGAAGATGCGCTCCTGACAGAAGCGATCGAGCGTCGTGCCGCGAGGCCATCTCGACCAGCGCGCCGAGCAGCATGAAGCCGAGATCGCTGTAGACGGCCTTGCTGCCGGCCGGCGCCTCCGGCCGCTCGCGGCTGATCGCCTGGTAGACGTACTCCTTGGCGGCGGTGCTGCCGAGAAAGTTGATCTTCTCGCCGCGCTTCTCGATCTGCAGGATGTCCTTGTAGAACGGCCGCCACGCCGCCAGGCCGGAGCAGTGGCTGAGCAGATGGCGGAAGGTGATGTGCGTCTTCCCGTAGACGCCGAAGTTGTGGAGGAAGCGCGTCACCCGATCGTCGAGCCGCAGCTTGCCGTCGCGCACCAGCAGCATGACCGCGATGGTGGTGGCGAGCGGCTTGGTGAGCGACGAGAGATCGAAGATCGTGTCCTCGTGCCATCGGCGCGCGCGTTCGGCTCGAGGCTGCCGGTAGCCGAAGGCGCGCAGATAGAAGACGCGCGTCGCCCTCGCGCACCAGCAGGACTGCGCCGGGGAAGACGCCGCGCTCGACGGCGGCGTCCATCTCCTGCTCGACGCGTTCGAAGCTCATCGCGCTCACTCCGCCAGCGGGATTCGAGCAGGGTCAGGCGCTCGCCGGCGAGGCGGGCGCGGACGCCGAGCGGCAGGGTCGCCGCGCCGCCGCCGTGGCCGGTCGGCAAGCCGAACACCACCGGGTAGCGCGCGCCGGCGAAGGCCTCGCCGATGACGTCGCGCACGGTGACCGACGTCGCCGGCATGGCCGCAGCCGGTCATTTCGCCGAACATCACGCCCGCGACGTCGTCGAGCTTGCCCGGCCTGGCGCAGCTGCGTGAGCATGCGGTCGATGCGGAACGGCTTCTCGTTGACGTCTTCGAGGAACAGCAGGCGGCCCGCGGTCGTCGATGGCGTACGGCGTGCCGAGGGTGGCCACCAGGATCGACAGGCAGCCGCCGACGATCACGCCCTTCGCCGGTGCCCGGCTGCACGATCTCGCGCGCGCGCAGGTTCCACTGCGTGCGATCGCCGCGCAGCAGCTCGAGCAGCGCCCGGCGCCGGCGGGTTGCTGGCGAAGTCGGCCACCATCGGCCCGTGGAAGGCGACCAGCTCGGCGCGCTGCACGAGGTCGGTGAGCAGAAAGGTCACGTCGCTGTAGCCGACGAAGATCTTCGGATGGCGCGCGCGCCGCTTGCCACATCGAAGTGCGGCAGCAGCCGCCCGCAGCCGTAGCCGCCGCGCGCCGCGATGATGGCGCGCACGCTCGCGGTCGGCGAACAATCGCCTGCAGATCGGCGAGCCGATCGCGTGTCGGTGCCGGCGAGGTAGCCGTGCTGCTTGCCGACCGTCGCACCAACGCGGACGCGGAAGCCGGCGCGCTCGAGCACCGCGCGCCCGCGCTTCGACCGCCGCCGCCTCGACCGCCGCCGCCGGGCGCGGTGACGCCGATCAGGTCGCCCGATCGCAGCGGCGCCGGCTTCCTCACGCCACACCTCCTGAAACCAAACCCGATTGCCGCATCTCTACACGAGACCTATAGTCGTTCTGTCGCTACAGAAAGAAGGGGCAGCTCATGACACCTGCGCACCGCATGCTGCGCGGCGGCCTCGTGCTCGCCGCGCTGATCGCCATCGTCGGGCCGGTGCACGCCACCAACCAGGGCTGCCTCACGGCGATCCAGCTCCAGCAGCAGGGTCTGTCGGTCGAAGAGATCGCCCATGCGATGGGGCTGTCCGTCGCCGCCGTGCACGGTCTCTGCGCCCAGTCGGCGGAGTCGGTGGTCGTGCCCGCGGGCCGCGTGCCGGTCGGTCCGGCAGGACCGGCGCCATTCGGCGCGGCCGGTCCAGCACCGATGGGAGCGGCCGGTCCCGCGCCCATCGGTGCGGCCGGCCCGGCGCCCATTGGTGCGGCCGGCCCCGCGCCCATCGGCGCGGCGGGTCGGGCCCCCATAGGTTCCGGCGGCGGGTCGACGGCCGGTAGCAGCACGCAGATGAAGCGCTGAGCGGTGCCGGCGGCCGGCCGCGGTCGCTCGCATCGTCATCGCGCGGCGCATCCTCTCGGAGTAGCAACCGGCGCTCTGCCGGGCAACGCGGCATTCTCCAGTTGACGATCATCGACGTTCGCGCGCGATCGGCGGTGTGGTATGCTGCAGGGGTATCATGCGAGAGCGTCCCGAGACGGAGAAGATCCTCGACGTGCTGCGCCCCTACGCCGCCAATTGGAGCGGGAGTCTCGGCCGCGGCGATCTGGTGATTCCGCAGCGTGAGATTCCCCGCCTGATCAACGATCTCATCGATGCCATCGCCCACGGCGCGCACGCCGAGGCGGAGGCGAGCGACAATGAGTTGTTTCACGCGCTGGTCGAGGCGCAACGCACGCGCTCGGTCCAGGATCAGGCGGCGCGGTTGCGACGCTCGTTCCGGATCCTGAAGCGCTGAGCGGCCGCGCGCCTCCGCCCCACGTCGTGTCGTCCCCGCGCGCCCCGTTCGCCGCCGGCGCCGCGATCGGCTTCATCACGCCGGCGCTGGTCATCCTGCTCCTGGCGCGGCTGCTGACGCACCTCTACCAGGGCCTCGACGGCGACGGGACGTACGGGATCGCCGTCATCGGCACGCGCGAGCTCGCCGCGGCAATCGATCGCTATCGCGGCCAGTACCATCACATCCCCGATCAGCGTGAGGGGTTGAGCAAGCTCGCGCCGGAATTCCTGCCATCGGTCGAGCCCGATCCGTGGGGACATCCGTACCTCTACGATCCGAGCGGACCCGACTGGGCCGATGTGCTCAGCTACGGCGCCGACGGACAACCCGGCGGCGGCGGCGCGGACAGCGACATCAGCGCCCGCTTCGGCCGGCTCGGCCCCCACCCGCCAGACGTCCTGCGCACGTTCATGACCGTGGTCCTCGTCGGGCTGCCGCTCGGCGCCGCGCTGGCCGAAGTGCCGTGGTGCTCGGGCGCGCTGGCCGGCATGGCCGCATTCTGGGGCGGCCTCCTGCTCGCGATGGTCGGCGGCTCGCTCAACACGTTCATCACGCCGCTCTCGGCGATTGTCGGCGTCACCTGCCTCGCCGGCGCGATCGCGCTGGCGCGCGAGCTTCCGTACGCGCGCATGGGGACCTTCCTCGCCATCGTTGCCGCGTACGCGATCGCCCACTATCTGCTGAGCGGCTGACGCGTGCCTTGCCCTGCGCCTGCCGGAGACGCTAGGCGATCGGCATGTCGTTGCGCGGACGGACCGCGATCGCGGGGCTCGGCATCACCCCGCAGGGCAAGGTCTATGGACGGACGCCGATCGGCTTCGCCGCCGAGGCGGTGCGCCTCGCGCTCGACGATGCCGGCCTGACGCGCGACGACCTCGACGGACTGCTGGTCAACCCCGGCCTGTCGTGGGGCGACATGGGCATGGCGTCGTTCCAACTCCAGCAGGCGATGGGACTGCGCAACCTGCGCCTGACCTCGAGCATGAACTCCGGCGGCGCCACGGCCGGCATCCATGATCCAGTACGCCGCGCTGGCGATTGCGAGCGGCCTGTGCCGCGCCGTCGCCTGCGTGTTCTCCGACGCGCCGCTGAAGCCGCCGAAGCCGGCGGGGGAAGGCAAGGGCGACGGGCGGGTCGGCGGGCGCGTACGCCTTCGGACGCGGCATCGAGGCCGCCTACGGTCAGTTCGGCGTCAACGCGATGTACGCCATGGTCGCGCAGCGCCACATGCATCGCTACGGCACGACCAACGATCACCTCGGCGCCATCGCGGTCGCCGAGCGGCAGTGGGCCAACCTCAACCCCGCGGCACAGTTCCACGACACGCCGATGACGATCGAAGACTACCATCGCTCGCGCTGGGTGGTGGAGCCGTTCCATCTCTTCGATTGTTGCCTGGTGTCGAACGGCGGCGTCGCCGTGATCGTCACGAGCGCCGACCGTGCGCGCGATCTCCGGCGTCCGGCGGTCTACCTGCTCGGCATGGGCCAGGGACATCCCGGCGGCGACCCGGTGGAGACGCTCACCTCCGGCGCGCCGCTCGCGAAGGCGGCGGCCTTCGCCATGGCCGGGATCGCGCTCGAGGACATCGACGTCGTCGAGCTCTACGATTGCTACACGTTCACCGTCCTCGTCACGCTCGAGGACTACGGCTTCTGCCAGAAGGGCGAGGGCGGCCCGTTCGTCGCCGACGGCCGCATCGGCCCGGGCGGCAGCCTGCCCGTCAACACCGGCGGCGGCCAGCTGTCGTCGTTCTACATGTGGGGCATGACGCCGGTCTCGGAAGCCGTGATCCAGTTGCGCGGTGACGGCGGCCGCCGCCAGGTTCCCGATGCACACGTGGCGCTGGTGAGCGGCAACGGCGGCATCCTCTCCACGCACGCGACGCTCGTGCTGTCCAACCAGCGGTGATGTCCACATCCGCCGGCACCAAGCCGATTCCGGTCGTCACCCCCGACATGCGTCCCTTCTACGAGGCCGCGCAGCGTCACGAGCTGCGCGTGCAGCGTTGTTGCGGCTGCGGAGCATTGCGCTTCCCGGCGCGCGCGATCTGCTCCGACTGCCTGTCGGCGGACGTCGAGTGGGTGCCCGTGTCGGGCCGCGGCGAGATCTTCAGCTTCAACGTCATGCATCAGGTCTATCACCCGGGCTTCGCCGCCGAGGTGCCATACGCCGTGGTACTGGTGAAGCTGACGGAGGGTCCGAAGATGCTCTCCAACGTTGTCGGCATCGACGCGCACGCGGTCCGCATCGGCATGCCGGTGCGCGTCGTCTTCGAGGCGCTCTCCGACGAGGTCACGCTGCCGAAGTTCGCGCCCGCCTGAGGCGGGCAGCCGTTCAACGCCGCCCCGATGGCGGCGATCAGCTCGTCGACGGCGACGTGCGCGTCGCCGTCGACATCGAAGGCGGGACAGGCCGACGCATTGTCCGCCAGCGCCGCGGCGACGCCGGTGAGTAGCTCGTCGACGCGCACCATCCCGTCGCCGTCGCAGTCGCCCGCACACGGCGGCGGCACCGGCGACGGCGTCGCGGTAGGCGTCAGGCTCGGCGTCAGCGTCTCTGTCGGCGACGGAGTCGCCGACGGCGAGAGCGTCGGCGTGGGCGTGGGCGTCTCCGTCGGCGGCAACGTGTTGGTCGGGGTTGCGGTCGGCGTGTCGGCGTCGACCACCTGCACCAGGTAGCTGCCCGAGCTGGCGAACAGAAAGCTGAAGACGGGCGCTTCGCGACAGCCCATCGACGTCTCGAAACTGACCTGGACCTGCAGCCGGGTGACACCGGGAGTGACGGCGCGCAGGCGGTAGCGCACGAAGGTCACCTGTGGATAGCTGTCCTCCTCGCTCTCCACCTCGAACAGTCCGTCGGCGCCGCCCAGGATGAACACCGGAATGCCGGCCAGCCCGCCGGTGCGATTACCGATCGTGACGTCGACCGACAACGACTCGCCGACCATCACCACCTCCGGCTCGAGGTGCACGTCGAACGTGAGCGCTGCCGCCGCGAGCGCGTCGCACGGCGTCGGCGTCGGCTGGGCGCGGAGCGCGGGCGGCGCCGCCAGCAGCGCCGCGCCGAGCACGGTTCCGCCTAGTCGACGCAGGCGAGGATGATGTGCACGCCGCATCGCGGGTTGCGACAGATGAGCTTGCACTTCTGCGATTCGCCGCGTTCGCCGCAGTTGTAGCAATACTGGCTCACGTCGGGCTCGCCATCGCTGCGTCGCGGGGGCGTCGATCCATCCATCTCCACCACCTCCACCGCGCGCAGGGTGCCGCCCCGCGAGGCGCGGGTCAAGTTTTCAGCCAACGCCGCGAAATCGCCTCGATCTCAAACCGCAGCCAACCTGCGTTCGACAAGCCCGCCATCCAGCCGCCGGCGTACCAGGTCGACCAATGCGGCGGCGGCCGCCCGGCTGCCGAGCCGGTCCGCCACACCGCGGTAGTACCAATACTGGTAGAGGCTATCGACGAGACGGTTCCACGGGTCGGGCATTCTCAGCACCGCCAGACAGGCGCACACGCCGGTCAACAGGTTCGCCACCGCATCGCCCAAACGCGGGGAGTCGAACGCAGCGGCGCGGCCGAGTCTCCCCAACGCGCCCCGTGGATGCGCCAGACGCCCGAGCGGCACGTGATCCAACACCTCGGGATGCCGGCGGACGATATCGACGTCGTTGCTGCCGACCGAGCGTCCTCTGCGCAGGTATCCGGCGAGTGAATGGTGCTCGTGGCTGTGGTGGTGTGCGGCTGCCTCTACCAGACAGGAGAAGCGCGCGCCGGCCTGCTGCGCCCGGCAGGCGAACTCGTAGTCCTCCCCACCGTAGGAGACGATTGCCGCGTCAAAACCTCCGGCGGCGTGGAACACCGCCGTTGTCGTCGACATGTTTCCGCCGATCACGCAGTACCACGGGAGCGCAGCCTTGCGGGCCCCGAGAAACGCCGCGGTCGCCGAATCCAGGCGATGCAACCGCTCCGCGAGGAGATCGGGTGCGGCGCCCGCCGGCGAGAGCAGCGGCCCGATCGCGACCAGCGCGTCCCCTGCGGCATGCGCGATCGCGTGCGCATGGAGCGCCGTCGGCAGCGGCTCGAGATCGTCGTCGAGAAAGACGAGCACGCGGCCGCGCGCCATCGTTGCGCCGCTGTTGCGCGCGCGACTGATTCCGGCCGCGTGTTGCTCGTTCAAGTGAAGCGCGAACGGAGCTGGGAAGCGTCGTACCACGTCGCACGTATCGTCCGAGCATTCGTTCGCAACCACGATCACTTCGAAACGGTCGGCTGGATAGCGCTGCCTCGCCAGCGCCTCCAGCGTGCGCAACAGGCTGCGGGCACGGTTGCGCGTTGGAATGATCACCGAGAGGTCCGGCGTGGTGTTCGCAAGGATGCTCATCGTCAGCCGCCGCTCCCACGGCTAGGTTCAGGGGGCGACTGCCTCTGCCATCGCCGGGCTATCAGATCGTCGTCATTCGTTGACATGGAGATGAATCCCTACGCACCACCAGAGCGAACAGGCGCCTGCTTGAATCGGACACTTTCTGCGGAGCAAGCTCGACTCGGGAACCTGCGGACGGAGATCATAGCCGTGCATCAGTCGGTACGCGTCAGGTTTCGCGAGTTCTGGCCAGGTTTCGATCCGAACCACTTCTTCGTTCCGCTGCTGCGCGGAATGCCCAACGAGCTGGATGTCGTCCTCGTCCAATCAGGCGCGGTCGATCTCGAAATCGTCTCGGTCTTTGCCGCGCAGAAATCCGCGTGGGCGCATCTGCAGCGCGGACTGGCCCGCCGACTGCCGCCGATCCTGCGGCGCCATCTCGATGCGCCAAGCGCCGCGATCGCCCCGTCGGATGATGCGAGGGTGTCGATCTGGTTCACCGGAGAGAACCTTCGCCCCGCGATCGGCGACTGGGACCTGCGGCTGTCCTTCGATGGCGACTCCCGCACATTGGCGAACCACTATCTGCCGCTGTGGTGGTTGCTGTTTCCAGAGCTTCTCTGGCCGGCGGTCTCCATGGGCACGGGCGAGCACCGCCTGGGACGTACGGTCACGATCGAGGAGTACCTGCGTCCTCGCACGCCGGTGCTCCTCGGCCGCGACCGCTTCGCCTGCGCGTTCATCGGCAACCCGGAGTCGTTGCGCATGCATGCGGTTCGCGCCCTCTCCGAGATCGGGACGGTGGACATCTTCGGTCCGCTGACCGGCAACTGGGTGGAGGCCAAGCAAGATGTCGCCCGGCACTACCGCTTCGAGCTCTGCTTCGAGAACAGCGTGACACCCGGCTACGTCACGGAGAAGGCCTTCGATGCCTGGGGATCGGGGGCCGTCCCGCTGTGGAACGGACTGGATCCGCACGGGTACGTGAACGACGCGGCGCTGATCAACTACGCGACGGGCGCCGGGATGGACGAGTTCTGTGAATCGGTGGAGCGTCTCTACCGAAACGATGCGGCCTGGATCTCGGTGGCGAGCCAGCCGCTGTTGCGGCGGCGGCCATCCCTCGCCGCCATACGCGCTACCATCTGGGAACGGCTCGTCGTCGCGCGCGTCGTGGAGGCCGTGAGCTGATCGGGCGTCGCCTGCCGCGTCAGCCCTTGCTCAGGGTCGGCCAGTTCGCGGCGATGTAGTGCGCGGTGCGATCGGCGATCGCCGCGGTCGAGATCTGCGGCGGCGCGCCGAGCGAGGTCGGGAACACGCCCATGTCGCAGACGAACAGGTTCGGCAGCTCGTGCGACTGGCAGTACGAGTTGACGACGGCGCGCCGCGGATCCTCGCCCATCGCGCAGGTGCTCTGCGGATGCGTCGACGCGATGGGAATGTCGCCCTGGCGGACGCCGCGCTCGACGAAGACGTCGAGCGCGTCCTCCGGCTCGAGCACCAGCGGGCGAGCTGTAGGGCACCATCACCTGCGTGGCGCCGCTGGCGAAGAGGATCTCGGCGCAGTGCTTCATGCCCTCGGCCATCAGCGCGCCGCTCCTTCGCATTGAGCGTGTAGGTGATCTGCGGGCCGGCCGCTGCGGTCGACGGTGACGGCGCCGGCGCGACTGGTCGTGCATGAGCACCAGGATGCCGACCATGCGATGGTAGTTGCTGCATGATCTCGAAGTGCGCGGCGCCGAAGCCCGGCAGCTGCGTCGCCGTCATCACCGGGAACCCGTACACCGGCATCAGGATGTAGCCGCTGTCCGGATCGTGCTCGAGGTCGATGAACTCGTCGACGTAGTAGCTCTGCGGAATGCCGCGATAGCCGTAGATGTCCTCGTCGTAGATGCCGGACAGCAGGACGCTCGGATGCAGGTGCAGACCCTGGCCGACGCTGGCCGTTGCCGTTGCCGATGCCGCTCTTGCAGCAGGAGCGCCGGCGAGTTGATCGCGCCGGCGCAGAGCACGACGACCTGCGCGCTCGACCGTGAAGCGGTGGCGCGGCCGGCCGAGCGCGTCGACCACCTCGCCCTCGACCCGACGCACGCGGCCCGCCTCGGCGACGATGCGCCGCACCGGGCAGTTGGCGTAGATGCGCGCGCCGGCCTGTCGCGCGGCCGGCACGTAGGTGATCAGCATGCTCTGCTTGGCATCGAACGGGCAGCCGAGCAGGCAGAAGCCGGACTGCGTGCAGTTCTCGCGGTTGTGGTTGGTGACGAAGCCGCTGGTAGCCGAGCTTCTCGCAGCCCTCGCGGATCTTGTTGTTGAGCGCGTTCACCTCGTCGGGCTGGATCGGCTTCACCTTCAGCATGTGCTCGACGCGCTCGAACGACGGCACGCAGGTCGGCGCCGACGCATGTCGCGCACGCCGTACTCGCGCCGCCACTTCTCGAGGATCGGCTCCGGCGTGCGGAAGCAGTAGCAGAGGTTGTGCACCGTCGAGCCGCCGACGTTGCGCCCCTGCAGGATGATGATCGTCTGATCGACCGTCGCACGCTGCCCCATGTCCTCGTAGAGCAGCGGCATCATCTCGTCTTCGCGCTGGGTGAAGTCGTCTTTGGTGTAGTGGCCGCCCTGCTCGAGCACGCACGACGTCGCGCCCGGCCTCGCGCCAGCTCCTTGGCGATCACCGCGCCGCCGGCGCCGGTGCCGATGACGCACACCTCGGCGCGCAGAGCGCGAGGTCGCCGTCGATCTGATCGCCGGTGATGATCATGGCGCAGGGTTGCGGAGGCGGTGTTCGGAGGTCAGGCGACCAACCCGCACGGATTCACGCATCGGGCACCACCCGCCGCGGGCGCGGCGACCCACGGGCCGCTGTAGTGGATGCCGGCCCAGGTCGCGTCCTGCGCGTAGTAGCCGAGCATCGACAGGTTCTTCAGCGCCTGGAAGGCCATGCGCCGCGTCTGCAGGCGGCTGTCGGCCCAGTCGGCGAGGTAGACGTCCTGCCAGGCGGCGTCGAGCCCGGTGAAGCGCGCCGGCTTGCCGATGAAGAGCGGCGGCCCGTACTCGAACATCCACAAGCCCCACGACAGTTGCGTCGGCACGTCGGACGGCAGCTGGCGCAGGGCGACGTCGATGGTGCGCAGGCCGTCGGTCGCCGAGAAGCGCGGCATCGCCGCGTCGCCGGTGTAGGTCATGCGCTCGGCCACCGCCGCCAGGATGCGCGCGTCGCTGGGCGTGAGCACCGCAGCCCTTTCGCGTCGGCGGCGACCTCGGCCGCCAGCGCCGCCGGCATCGGCCGCAACCGGCTCAGGGCCAGCATCCCAGCCGAGAAGCCGGCGAGATGGAGAAACCCACGACGCGTCAGCCGCACCCCCATGCCTCCTGGCTATACGACAATGGTCTTATCGCCAAGGACGCCAAGATCTCGCGCTTCATGGAGACTTGGCGCAGATCTTGGCGCCCTTTGGCGGTTTCAGCTCACGCAAAGAATCGATGGAACGCCGCCGGCAGCTCGCGCCAGTCCGGCAGGCGCGGCAGTGCCGCGGCCGGGATCGACCGAGCTGTAGGTGTTCCAGAACAGCAGCGGCCGACCGCGGTACGGCGGGCGCGCGGCGAGGTCGAGCAGCGCCGCCATGCGTCTTGGCCGTGTAGGTCGGTCTCCAGCGCGATCCCTTCGATGTCGGCGAGCGAGTCGTTGCGCGGCGCTGCGCCCGCCTCGGTCGACGGCGCCGTAGCCGGCGCCGAGATAGGCGCGCTCGATGATCACGTCGTCGGGCGTGATCGGCGTCCGGCGGCAGTGACGGCGCGACGCGTCGCAGCCGGCGCAACGCGCCGTGCGCCAGCGCGGCGAGGCGGCGCGGCGAGGGCGGCAGGATGTCGGTGACCAGCACGCCGACGACGCGTGCTGCGCAGTCCCGCGAGGCGCAGCCGAGCACCAGGCCGGCGGCGGTGCCGCCGCTGCCGAGCGGAACGAAGATCGCCGCCGGCTCGGGCAGCAGCGCCGGCGCGCACCTGGTCGGCGAGCTCGAAGGCGGCGTTGACGTAGCCGACCGCGCCGAGCGCCGACGTGCCGCCGGTCGGGATGATGGCGAGCGGCTCGCCGGCGCAGCAGCCCGCGCGCCAGAGCGGCGCAGCGCCGTGGTCGACGACGCCGGCCACCGACCGGGCGAGGTGCATCTCGGCAGCCGAAGGCGTGGTGCAGGAGCAGGCATGTGGCGCACGTGCTCGGTCACCGGCTGGGGCAGCAACACGAGCACCGTGCGCATGCCGGCGTCGCGCGCGCAGATCGCCGTCGCCAGACCGTGATGCGTGCCGATGCCGCCGAAGGTGATCACGCCGCGCGCGGCCGCGCGCCAGCGCCGCGCCGAGCAGCCACTCGAGCTTGCGCGGCTTGTTGCCGCCGTAGAGCGCGCTCGAGAGTCGTCGCGCTTGATCCACAGCTCGCCCAGCCCGCGCGCCCGCGCCACGTGCGCGAGCGGCGCGACCGGCGTCGGCAGCGCGTCAGAGCGGATGCCGCGGCAGGCCGCGGCCGACGGCCGGGAAGCGCCGCACCAGTCGCGAGGTCGGTCGTGGCGCGTGTGCGGCGGGCGCGGCGCGGCGATCATGCGGTCGTCACGCCGCGGTCGCGGCGCGGCGCGGCCGAGCCGCTTGCCCGGACTCCCCGGCGCATGCGAGGACTACCGACGCCATGGCCATGGCGAGGAAGCGAAAGAAGACAGCGCCGCGTGCCGCGGCATCGCCGGCGCCGAGGCGCCGGCGACGCGCCGCGCGCGATCCCTGTCGCTGACGCGACTACCTGAGCCGCCAGCGCAGCCTGGCCGACATCTCGCTGCGCAAGATCATCGAGCGCAGCGGCATCCCCGGCGTCGTGCTGCGCGAGATCGAGGGCGGACTGAAGAACCCGAGCCAGACGATCATGCAGAGCCTGGCCGGCGCGCTGCGCCTGTCGGCGGAGACGCTCTATCTGCAGGCCGGCGTGCTCGACCCGCGCGAGCTGGACGAATCCGACGCCGTCCGCGAGCTGCGCCGCGATCCGCACCTCACCGAGCACCAGCGCGAGACCGTCGTCGAGGTCTACAAGGCGTTCCGCCGCGCCAACCTCGGCGCTCGGAGTGAAGCGGCACCGCAGCCCGTCGTCGGTTCATCCGGCGCTGCCGCATCTTGCCGGGCAGCGGCACGTACTTCGCGACTTCCTGCAGCAGACTACGGGCCGTTGAACGGCTTCGCGACGAACCCGTTGCAGCCCGCCTCGCTGGCGGCCGATGCGCGATGCTGATCCCACATGTAGCGCGGTGACGGCGATGCACGGGATGTGACGCGGTCTCCGGGTCTGCGCTTGATCCGCTCGATCACCTCGACGCCGCTCATCAGCGGCATGGCGAGATCGGTCAGCACCAGGTCGGGCGATGCTGCATCGACCTTGCGCAGCGCGTCGTCGCCGCCGTAGGCCTGCACGACGTGTGAAGCCGGCGCCGACTCGAGGGTATGGCACCATCAGGCGCATCAGGTCGTGATCATCCTCGATCACCATGAATCCTTGCGTGCGCCGTCCGCCATCGCAGGATCAACAGATACCCGATCGATGGCGGCCGCCAGCGCTGAAGCGCTGAAAACGCGATCGTCCGACGCCTGAGCGGTCCGCACGGCTCTGTCGACTGATCGGGAGTGATCCGACACCTTGTCGGGCCGGACGACCGCTGGTAGGTTTCGGAGTTCTCCGCACCGATGTCCACCGTGACAGCGAAGACCTGGGATCCGGCCCTGCAGGCCCTGACCGCTGGGCTCGACGCGGGCCGGAGCACCACCGCCAATGGCGCGTGCAGGGGCTGAAGGGCGGCGCACGCGCCTACTTCCTCTGGCGACTGCTGGCGGCGGCGCCGCGCCCGGCGCTGGTCATCGCCGCCGACCGGCAAGGAGGCGGAACGCCTCGCCGGCGACCTGCGCTTCTGCTTCGGCGAGCCCGACGACGCCGCGCCGTTCGCGCGCCGCATCCACTACCTGCCGAGCTGGGAGGTGACGCCGTTCGAGGACCTCTCGCCGACCGCCGACGTGGTCGCGGCGCGCGTCGAGGGCCTCTACCACCTGCGCCAGAGCCGTCAACCCGATCGTCGTCACGACGCCGGAGTCGCTGCTGCAGCGCGTGCCGCCGCGCGAGACCTTCGCCAGCCAGCTACCTCTATGTCGTCGAGGGCGAGGAGATCGACCGCGACGCCGTCGCCGCGCACGCCTCGTCGGCTGGGGCTATCGGCGCGTGCCGCTGGTCGAGGATCGCGGCGACGTTCAGCGTCCGCGGCGGCATCATCGACGTCTTCCCGCCGGCGCATCCGCAAGCCCGCTCCGCCTGCAGCTGTTCGGCGACACGATCGAGGCGATGCACGCGTTCGATCCGGTCAGCCAGCGCCTCGCCGGCCGCCAGCCCGAGCTGCTGCTGCTGCCGATGCGCGAGTTCGACCCGACCGCCGGCCAGCGTCCGGAGATCGCGCGCGCCATCGAGATGCGCGCCCTCGACCTCGAGCTGGCGCGCGACGAGCGCCGCCTGATGATGGACGGCCTCGCCAGCGGCCTGCTCTTTCCCGGCGTCGAGTTCTGCCTGCCCTACTTCCATGCCGCAGCTCGACACGCTGTGGGACTACCTGCCCGACGGCTACGCTCGTGTTCGTCGACGAGGCGGGCGAGGTCGACGCCGCAGCTCGAGCGCGCCGCGGCGCTGGTGCGAGCGGCGCGCCGCCGAACGCGAGGCCGAGCATCGCTTCTTCCCGCCGCCCGAGCGGCTCTACCTCGGCCCCGGCGCCTGGCGCGCGGCGCTGGCGCGCGCATCCGGTCGTCGAGCTCGAAACGCTCGACATGCTGACCGCGGATGCGACGCGAGACGCGGCTGTCGGTGCATTCGTTCTCGACCGGCGACCTGCAGGCACAGCGCGCGTCCACCAGCGCCACGAGGTCAGCTTCGCGCCGGTGGCCGACCAGGTGCGCCGTGGCGCGCCGAGGGCCAGCGCGTCTTCTTCGTCGCCGGCACCGAGCCGCAGACGCAGCGGCTCGCGCGCCTGCTGGAGGCCAACGAGGTCCCGGCCGTGGTCGCGACGCGCGCCGTTCGCCGAGCGTTGCTCGGCGGCGCCGCCTGCCGCCGACGCGCGCCGACCCGCCGGCGTCGAGTCGTGCTCGGCCACCTCAGCGAAGGGCTTCCGCCTCCCGGACGAGCAGCTGGTCGTCGTCACCGAGGCCGACGTCTTCGGCGAGGCGCGGCGGCGCGCGGCGCGAGCGCGTGTCGGTCTCGCAGCTGCTGCAAGAGCCTGAGCGAGCTCAAGCCGGAGGACTTCGTCGTCCACCTCGACCACGGCGTCGGCATCTACCGCGGCCTGCGCCACCTGCAGGTGGCCGGCACCGAGGGCGACTATCTGCACCTCGAGTACGCCGGCGGCGACCGCCTCTACCTGCCGGTCGACCGCATCAGCCTGGTGCAGAAGTACGTCGGCGCCGGACGGCGCCGTGCCGGCGCTCGACAAGCTCGGCGGCGGCAGCTGGGAGAAGGTGAAGGCGAAGACGCGCGAGTCGATCCTCGCCATGGCGCAAGGAGCTGCTCGCCGTCTACGCCGCGCGCGAGATCGACGAGCGCCGCGCCTACCTGCAGCCCGACACCTACTTCCGCGAGTTCGAAGCCACGTTCCCGTTCGAGGAGACGCCGGATCAGAAGCAGGCGATCGACGACGTGCTCAGCCGACATGCAGCGCGGCAAGCCGATGGACCGGCTGATCTGCGGCGACGTCGGCTACGGCAAGACCGAGGTGGCGCTGCGCGCCGCCTTCCTCGCCGTCATGGACGGCCGCCAGGTGGCCGTGCTGGTGCCGACCACGGTCCTCGCCCAGCAGCACTTCGTCACCTTCCGCAAGCGCTGCGAGGGCTACCCGGTGCGCGTCGAGATGCTGTCGCGCTTCCAGACCGCCGCCGCAGCAGCGCGAGACGTGCTGCGCGGCCTCGCGGCCGGCACAGGTCGACATCGTCGTCGGCACGCACCGCCTGCTGCAGGCCGACGTCGAGTTCAAGAACCTCGGCCTGCTGGTGATCGACGAGGAGCACCGCTTCGGCGTGAAGCACAAGGAGAAGATCAAGGAGATGCGCACGCTGGTCGACGTCATGGCGCTGACCGCGACGCCGATCCCGCGCACGCTGCAGATGTCGCTGACCGGCATCCGCGACCTGAGCGTCATCGAGACGCCGCCGGTCGACCGCCTGGCGGTGCGCACCTACGTCACCCGCTACGACGACGACATCATCCGCGACGCCATGCAGCGCGAGCTCGGCCGCGGCGGCCAGGTGTTCTTCGTCCACAACCAGGTCGAGAACATCGAGCTGATGGCGCGCCACCTGCGCACCGCTCGTGCCCGGCGGCGCGCATCGCGCGTCGCCCACGGCCAGATGCACGAGCGCGAGCTGGAGAAGGTGATGCTGCAGTTCATGCAGCGCGAGGTCGACGTGCTGGTGTGCTCGACGATCATCGAGTCCGGCCTCGACATCCCCAACGCCAACACCATCCTCATCAACCGCGCCGACCACTTCGGCCTGGCCCAGCTCTACCAGCTGCGCGGCCGCGTCGGCCGCTCGCACGAGCGCGCCTACGCCTACCTGATGATCCCCGGCGAGCACCTGATCACCAAGGACGCGCAGAAGCGGCTGCGGGTGCTGCAGGAGCTCGACGACCTCGGCGGCGGCTTCAAGCTCGCCGCCCACGACCTGGAGATCCGCGGCGCCGGCAACCTGCTCGGCAAGCAGCAGTCGGGGCAGATCGCCGCCGTCGGCTTCGAGCTCTACACGCAGATGATGGAAGAGGCGGTGATGGAGCTGCGCGGCCAGCGGCGCCGCATCGACGTCGAGCCCGAGATCCAGCTCGGCTTCCCCGCCTACATCCCGGACAGCTACATCCCCGACGAGAACCAGCGCCTGGTCTTCTACCGCCGCCTGGCGACGACCGCCGGCACCGCCGAGATCGAGGAGATCGCCGCCGAGCTGCGCGAGCGGTACGGACAGATTCCGCCGCTGGTCGACAGCTTCCTGCGCGTCATGGATCTGCGCCGCGTCCTCAAGGCGTGCATGATCGTCCGCGCGCGCTCCTGCGCCAGGGCCGGGTGACGCCTCACTTCCACCCCGAGGCGCCGGTCGAGGTCGACCAGCTCGTCGCCCTGGTCGCAACGCGGCAAGGGCCGCTTTCGCCTGTCCGCCGACTTCCAGCTCAGCTTCACCCCGCACCACACCGACTGGGACGGCCTCGTGCAGGAGATCCAGGACGTCCTGCCGCGAGGTGCAGCAGCCCCTGCCCGCCGCGGCCCAGCCGGCCGCGGCGCCGGCGAGATGAGAAAGGACTGCAGCCGCCAAGGGCGGCAGAGGTCCTTCTTGGCGCCCTTGGCGTCCTTGGCGGCCAAAGGTTTAGTATGGGAGTCAGCATGATGATCCGCCCCGTCGCTGCTCGCCCTGCTCGTCGCCATCGCCCAGCCGGCGCTCGCCGCCACGCACGCGGTGCGCAACACCGACACGGACGGCGATGGCTCGCTGCGCGACGCGGTATCGAGCCGCCAGCAAGGGAGACACGATCGTCTTCGGCAGCGACGTGCGCGGCACCATCACGCTCGAGGAGCCGCTCGACATCGACGCGACCTCAATCTGAAGGGCCCGGGCGCCGACGTGGTGACGGTCCGCGGCACCGGCGAAGCGACGGTGCGGCTCGACAGCGACCGTGACGATCTCGCGGCCTGACGCTCTCCGGCGGCGAGACCGCGCATCGACGATCGCGAACGGCAAGGTGACCCTGCTCGACTCGGCGGTGACCGACAGCCGCGGCGCGGGCATCGAGATCGAGGACGGCCGGCTGACCCTGGTGCGCACGCTGGTCAGCGGCAATGCCGGCGCCGGCGTCGAGAGCGGCGACGGCCGCCATCTACCTGCGTCAACTCGACCATCGCCGACAACGGCGGCGCCGGCATGCGCGCCGAGAGCGGGCACGTCGACGCGTCGAGCTGCACCATCGCCCACAATCGCGGCGCCGGCATCGAGGCCGGCGCACGGCGAGGCGACGGTGCACAACACCCTGCTCGCCGACAACCTGCGCGGCTGCGACGGCGCGGTCACGTCGAAGGGCTTCAACCTTCCGACGACGAGAGCTGCGCGTTCGAGCCAGAACGGCGATGTGCAGAATCCCGACGACCCGCGTCGGCCGCGCTGGGCGCCAACGGCGGTCCGACGCAGACCGTCGCGCTGACCGGCGGCAGCCCGGCGATCGACGCCGGCGATCCGACCGGCTGCACCGACCCGACGCCGGCGGCCTGCTCGCGGTCGACCAGCGGGGAACGCGCCGGCCGTCGGGCGGCCGCTGCGACATCGGCGCCTTCGAGCAGCCGGTCGCCGTCACCGGCACCGTGGTCAATCGCATCGTCGCCCTGGTCGATGGCGACCCGATCACCATGCACGAGGTGAGCACCTTCGCTGCCAGCGATCCGCGTCTGGCCGAGGCCGCGCGGACTGATCAGGCGAGCGTCCTCGATCTGCTCGTCACCCAGCGCATCCTCGAGAAAGAGATCCAGGCGCAGGGCATCACCATCTCCGAGGCCGAGATCGACCGCTACATCGCCAACATCCGGCAGCGGAACAATCTGAACGACGACCAGCTCGACGCGGCGCTGACCCAGCAGGGCCTGACGCGCGAGCGCTACCGCAAGCAGATCAAGGAAGAGCTCGAGCGCGCGCAGCTGATCAACCGCGAAATCCGCGGCAAGGTCAGCGTCTCGCCGGAGGAGATCGAACGCTACCGCAAGGATCAGGGGGAGCCCGGCGCGGCGCAGAGCGACGAGCAGGTGTCGATCTCGCACATCGTCCTGCAGATTCCGCCCGGGCGCCAGCCCGGAGGACAGGTTGCCGCGATCGAGGCCCGCGCCGACAAGATCTACGAGGAGCTCGAGGGCGGCGCCGACTTCGCCGAGGTCGCCAAGCGCGAGTCCGAGGACGGCGCCGCATCGGCGGGCGGCAAGCTCGGCACCTTCAAGAAGGGCGAGATGCGCGACGAGTTGGAGGAGGCGGTTGCCGGCCTCGAGCCCGGCGAGGTCAGCAAGCCGGTGCGCGCCGAGAACAGCATCCACATCGTCCGCCTCGACGAGCGCATCGGCGCCGGCACCGAGACGACCAAGTTGTCCGACTCGGCGCGCGAAGAGATCAAGGAGAAGCTCTATACCCAGGCCCTCGAGGCGCGGTACGCGCGCTGGTTGAAGGAGGACCTGCGCCAGAAGCACTCGGTGGAGATGCTGCCGTGAGCCCGCCGCCGCGGGTCGCCGTCTCGATGGGCGATCCGACCGGCATCGGTCCCGAAGTCACCCTCGCCGCGCTCGCAACCGCCGGCACTGCGGCGGCAGCTGCAGCCGATCCTGGTCGGCGACCTCGGCGCCTACGTCGACACCGCCGCGCCGCCTGCGGCTCGCCCCTTCGCTTCGCGGCCTGGGCGCCGGCCAGAACCGCTGCCGCGCGGGACGATCGCCGTGCGCGAGGTCGGCGACGGTACCGGCCCGCGCAGCGCCGCCCCGGACATCCGACGCTGGCCGGCGGGCGCGCCGCGCATGCCGCGATCGTCGAGGCGCTGCGCCTGGTGCGGAGCGGCGTCGCCGACGCGCTGGTGCACGGCGCCGATCAGCAAGGCCAACCTGATCGCCGCCGGCATTCGGGTGAACGGCCACACCGAGCTGCTGGCGCATCTGTGCGGCGACGTCCCGGTGCGGATGATGATGATCGGCGACACGCCTGCGCGTCGCCCTGGTCACCACCCATCTCGCGCTGCGCGCCGTGCCCGACGCCTTCGACGCCGCCGACGTACTCGACCACCATCCGCATCGCCGACCGCTCCCTGCGCGAGCGATTCGGCATCCGCCGCCCGCGGATCGGCGTCGCCGGCCTCAACCCGCACGCCGGCGAGCAGGGGGCGTTCGGCGACGAGGAGATCCGCCTGATCGCGCCGGCGGTCCGCCGCGCCCGGCGACTCGGCATCGACGCCGGCGGCCCGCTTCGCGGCCGACAGCCTGTTCCCGCTGGCCCGCGCGGGCCACTTCGACGTCGTCGTCTGCATGTACCACGACCAGGGGCTCGCGCCGTTCAAGCTGCTGCACTTCGCCGACGGCGTGAACTTCACCGCCGGGCTGCCGGTGGTGCGAACGTCGCCCGATCACGGCACCGCGCACGACATCGCCGGCCGCCGACGCGCCGATCCGTCGAGCATGTCCGCCGCCCTCCGCATGGCCGCGCGGCTCGCCGTTCTTCGTCCTCGGCGAACGACCCGCTCGCGGCCGACTGTGTCACAAATTTGACAGTTCCCACCTTCGGAGTTGCGCCGCCCCAAATCTCTGTGGTAGCGAGGACCGCCTCGCCGTGCGGGGCGGTAGTAGGTTGGGATGATTGATGGCGTGAGGCACGTGACGCCCGTCTCGGCGGGTTGGTCACACGGAAATGGACGGACGTCGCCGTGGTTCGCGACGTTCCGGTTGCCACGGGGCGCCTTTGGCTCTTCCCCACCCTGGCAGCCGGGCAGGCAGGAGGGAGGAACCTATGCTCGCTGCGAATCAGCGACCCATCGTGGCCCTAGGGGTGTTGCTAGCTCTGGGGGCTCTTACCGGATGTGCCAGCCGTCGGACGGCCGACCTGGCGGGAGATATTCCGGGGCCTGCCCATCATCCGGCGGGTGACCCAGGGTTCCCCGCCGGTCCTTCCGCACAGAATGCCGGACATCCCGGCGACACTCCCGGCCTCGACGTCGAGCACCCACGCGTGCAGACCTGGTCGCGGATTATCAGACGACCATGCGCCCCACCCTCGAGCGGGCGCTGCAGCGCGGCAGCAAGTACCTCCCGGGCATGAAGAACACTCTGCGCGAGGAGGGTGTTCCGCCCGAATTCGCGTACGGCGTCCCCATCGTCGAGAGCGGCTACGCCCTGCAGGCCACCTCGCACGCCGGCGCCGTGGGCCCCTGGCAATTCATTCGCGGCACCGGCCAGCGCTACGGCCTCCGCATCGACGGCTACGTGGACGAGCGCCGCGACCCCGAGAAGGCCACCCGCGCCGCCGCCCGCTATCTGCGCGACCTGTACGATCGATTCGGTGACTGGCACCTCGCCCTGGCGGCCTACAACACCGGCGAGGGGAACATCGAGCGCATCCGCACCAACCAAGGGTGCGACGATTTCTGGGAGATGCGCGATCGCGGCTTCCTGCCGTCCGAAACGTCGGAGTACGTGCCCAAGGTGATCGCCGCGATGGAAGTCGCGACGTCGCCCAAGCGCTACGGCATCGACGTGGTGAAGATCCCGCCCACCAAGTTCGACACCATTCAGATCTCGCGCCCGATCTCCCTGCAGGCCGTGGCACAGCTCACCGGCAGCGACGTCGACACGATCAAGGAGCTGAACCCGGCACTGAAGCGCGGCGTCGTGCCGCCGGACGGCTACGAGGTGCGGCTGCCGGAAGGCACCCGCGATCAGTTCACCGTCGCGCTCGCCTCGTATCGCGAGCCCGAGCCCATGCGCTTCGACGCCCGCTCGCGCGGCACCTACACGGTGCGGCGCGGCGACACCCTCGGCGCGCATCGCCAGCCGCTACGGCGTGTCCGTGCGATCGCTGGTGCAGGCCAACAACATCCGCGGACGGGCCGGGGTGCGCAGTGGCCAGCAGCTGCAGATCCCCGGACGTACCGGCTCAGTGCAGCTGGCAGCGGACGATGATGCGGACCAGCGTTCGTCCTCCAGTCGCTCGCGCCGCGCCGCGGCTCGCGCGCCACAGCGCACGGCCCAGGTAAAGCGGGGCGCGCCCGCGAGCGCACGCCGCGATGCCACGGCCCGCCGCTCGACGGCCGCCGCCAAACCGCGCGTCGCCGCCCAGCCGGCGCGCCCGCGCAACAAGGTTGCCGCGGCGCAGAAGCCGCCGCGGCGCCGCTACAACTGACGCATCCGCCGCCGCGCCGCGGCGGTCGGCCCCGCGGCGGGCGGAGGGCCTCCTCCACCGCCGCGCCCGGTTACTTGACTCACCGGGGGGCCTCGCATAGCGACAAGCGAATCCGGCTCGTCGTCCGTGCCGTCGCCCGATCGTGCTGGGCGCGCCGCCGGCGAGTCCCTCCCCGCTGCACTGCACACCCATGAAGGAGTAACGAAGCCATGCCCGATCTGGTTCCCGTTCACGGCGGCCTCGAGGCGCCCGTGTCTCGCGTACGTCCCGCTCTCGCGCCGCAAGCAGTTCCTCGCCGAGGCGGCCGCGCTGCCGCGCATCGAGATGACGCGCGCCGACCTGGCGACGGTCTACCGCATCGCCGACGGCACCCTGTCGCCGCTCACCGGTCCGATGGACGAGGAGACCTGGCATCACGTGCTCGACACCGACACGCTCGAGCACGGCTTCCGCACCTACGCCTGGACGGCGCCGATCGCCTTCCCGGTCACCGACGACGAGGCCAAGAAGCTGCGCGTCGGCCAGGCCGCGCGCTGGTCACCTTCGAGGGCACGTGGTCGGCGTCCTGCGGGTGTCGAGCCTCTTCGACTGGGACAAGGCCAAGCACGTCGAACGCTTCTACGGCACGACGCGCACCGATCACCCCGGCGGGCACATGATCATGGACGACCCGCGCAGCAAGCTGGTCGGCGGCGACCTCTGGGCGCTGCCGCAGCCGTTCGACCCGGACTACGGGCAGTACATCCTCAGCGCCGCGCCAGACGCGCACGCTGATCGCCGATCGCCGTTGGGAGCGCGCCCTTGCCTTCCAGACCCGCAACCCACTGCACCGCGCCCACGAGTACGCGCTGGTCGCCGGCGTCGAGCAGCTCACCCGCCAGGGCTACTTCGCCGGCGTGGTGCTCAACCCGCTGGTCGGCGAGCTGAAGGGCGACGACGTCCCGGCCCGCGTCCGCATGCGCTGCTACCGCACGCTGCGCGATCAGCAGCTCCTCGGCCAGGGCGACAAGGACGAGGCGCTGTGGAAGGAGCGCGGCTACGACCTCACCGAGGTCTTCGAGCTGGTCGGCCTCGACATCAAGATGCTGTACGGCGGCCCGAAGGAAGCCGTGATGCACGGCATCTACCGCCAGAACCACGGCTTCACCGACATCGTCATCGGCCGCAAGCACGCCGACGCGCCCTACGACGATGGCAAGGCGATCTGGGGCGACTTCGACGCCCAGGAGATCTTCCTGAATCTCAACGGCGCGCTGCAGCATCCGCCCCGTCAACATCGGCTTCGCGGCCTACTACGACAGCGCCAGGCGCGTCGACCTGATGGACAACCATCCGGACGAGAAGCCGGTCGTCATCTCCGGCTCGAAGGTGCGCGAGGCGCTCACCACCGGCGAACGCCCCGACCCGCGCATCCTGCGGCCGGAGATCTCGGACATCCTGATCGAGTACTACAAGTCGAAAGCGTGAGGGTGGAGTGCGGCGCGTGAGCGCCGCTGGGTTGGGGCGCGGCGTGAGCCGCGCTGACGCGCGGCCCCGACCCAGCGGCGCTCACGCGCCGCACTCCACTATCGCAGCCGCCCTTCGAGGAACGGCACCTCGAAGACCTTGTCGTGCTGGATCGGGCCGTGCCCGACGTAGCCGTCCTCGCCGAACAGCTCGCCGTGGTCGGCGGTGACGGTGACGTAGGTGTTGGCGGGCAGCAGGTCGAACAGCTGCTCGAAGACGCCGTCGAGGTAGCGCACCGCCTCGATCTGGCGCGCGCGCAGCTCGGCGAGCTGCGTCGGATCGAACGGTGCCGGCTCTCCGTCGGGATCGTCGAGGCGGCGCAGCGTCCCGTGCAGGCCCGACAGGCGCGGCCAGCGGCTCGGATCCTCCGTCGGCAGGGCGAACGGATAGTGCGTCTCGCCGACGTTGAGCAGGTGGAAGGTCGGCCGCTCGTCGTCGAAGCGGAGCCGCGGCAGCATGGCGGCCATGTCGTTGTGCGTCGGCATGAGCGCGAACGAGTCGAAGTCGCGCGCCAGCGGCGTCGCCGGGTTGAGCACCGGCATCGACACCAGGGCGTGCGCGCGGTAGCCGAGCCGCTGGCGCAGGAACGTCGGCAGCCACAGCGACGGCAGGAGATCCTTGAACGCCACGCCGTCGACGCCGAGCCGCTCGGCGTACTTGGCGAAGTCGCGCTTGTAGTACTCCGACGCATAGACCTGCCGCGGGCTCGAATGGGGCAACAGTCCCATCAGCAGGTTGAAGTGCGACGGCGACGTCCACGACGCGTAGCTCCAGCGCCGTTCGAGCGGCCCCAGCTTCTGCATCGTCCGCGGATTCGCCGCGACGAACGCGTCGAACCGGCAGCTGTCGAGGACGATCAGCAGGTAGTGGTTGGGCGGCATGCAGTCGCAGTACACCACAGCAGGCCACAGAGAGCACAGAGGCCACCGTCTGTGTGCCTCCGTGTTCTCCGTGGTGTAAGGTCCGCCAATGCGTCGTCTGCTGCCGCGTCCTCCTCCTTCTGCTCGCCGCATGCTCGCAATCCGAGCCAGCTGCCGACGCGAGCAAGACGTTCAAGGTCGCGCTGCTCAGCCCGGGCCCGGTCAGCGACGCCGGCTGGAACGCGCTCGCCTACGAGGGCCTGCTGGCCATCCAGCGACCAGCTCGGCGCGGAGATCGCGCAGGTCGAGGTCCGAAGATCCCGGCGAGTTCGAGGACGGCTTCCGCGACTTCGCCCAGCGCGGCTTCAATCTGGTCTTCGGCCACGGCTTCGAGTTCCAGGACGCCGCCGCGGCGGTGGCGCCGGATTTCCCCAACACGGTCTTCATCACCACCTCGGGCAACACCGTGCGGCCCAACGTCGCGCCGCTGCGCTTCATGCTCGAGGAGGCGACCTACCTCGAGGGCATGCTGACGGCGTCGATGTCGAAGACCGGCAAGGCCGGCGCCGTCGGCGGCATGGCGATTCCGTCGGTGAAGAGCACGATCATCGCCTACGAGGCGGGCGCCAAGGCGGTGAACCCGAACTTCCAGGTCGTGACCAGCTACGTCGGCAACTGGGACGACGTCGGCGCCGCCAAGGAAGCGGCGCTGGCGCTGGTGCAGCAGGGCGCCGACTTCCTCTTCCACAACGCCGATGCCGCCGGGCTGGGCGTGTTCCAGGCCGCGCAAGCAGCGGCAGGTCTGCGCCTTCGGCGCCAACAAGAACCAGAACGACATCGCGCCGGACGTCATTCTCGCCAGCGCCGTGATCGACATCCCGCGCGCCTTTCTGACCGTCGCGCGCCAGGTGAAGGACCACACCTTCGTCGCACGCATCGAGAAGATGGGCATGAAGGACGGCGTCGTCTCGCTGCAGTACAACGCCGCTCTCGCCGAGCCGCATCCCGCCGGCGGTGAAGGCGAAGGTCGACGCCGCGCAGCAGGCGATCCTCGCCGGAACGCTGGTGCCGCCGAGCGCCGAGTTCTGAAGGCCGTTGCCGACACGGCGACGATGACGTCCAGTCCTCGCCCTGCGCGGCATCGCCAAGCGCTTCGGCGCGGTCGCGGCGCTGGCCGGCGTCGATCTCGACGCGCGGCGCGGCGAGGTCCACGCCGTTCTCGGGGAGAACGGCGCCGGCAAGTCGACGCTGATGAACGTCATCTACGGCCTCGTCGCGCCCGATGCGCGGGACCATCCAGATCGACGGCCGTGCCGTGCGCTTCGCGCAGCGCGCTCGACGCGCGCCGCGCCGGCATCGGCATGGTGCACCAGGAGTTCGCGCTGGTCGACGCGCTGTCCGTGGCCGAGAACCTGGCGCTCAGCCTGAGCCCGCCGGGCGAATGGCGCTGGCGGCGCGAGCAGGTCGGCGCCGCTGCGACGCGGCTCGCCGCATCGCGTCGGCCTGGATCTCGGCGACCTCGACGCCCCGGTCGGCACGCTTGCCGGTGGGGCAGCGGCAGCGCCTCGAGATCGTCAAGGCGCTGGCCGGCGAGACGCGCGTGCTGATCCTCGACGAGCCGACCGCGGTCCTGACGCCCGACCGAGGTCGGCACGCTCTTCGCCGTGCTCGACCGCCTGCGCGCCGCCGGCACCGCGGTGCTCTTCATCACCCACAAGCTGCACGAGGTCATGCGCATCGCCGACCGCGTCACCGTGATGCGGCAGCGGTCGCGTCGTCGCACGCGCCGAGCGACGCGACGTCGACGAGCCGACGCTGGCGCGCGCTGATGGTCGGCGAGCTCGCATCTCGCCGGCGCACGGCGGCGCGGCGCCGGCCGGCGATGCGCCGGTGCAGCTGCGCATCGACGGCCGTCGGCGTCAGACGGCGCCGGCGGCCGGCCGGCGCTCGAGCGACGTCAGCCTCGCGGTGCGCGCCGGCGAGATCGTCGGCATCGCCGGCGTCGACGGCAACGGCCAGGCAGAGCTCTTCGAGGTGCTGAGCCGGCCTGCGCGCGCCGACGACCGGCAGCATCGCGATCGGCGGCGACGCCGCTGCCGCGCTTCGCGCCGGCCGCGGCGCATCGCCGCCGGCATCGCCTGCATTCCGCCCGACCGGCTGCGCCAGGGGGTCGTCGCCGACGATGAGCGATCGCGGACAACGCCGTCCTCAACGTCCGCCTGCTGCGCGCGCCGGCGGCGCCGTTCCTGACGCCGGCGGCGCTGCGCGAGGCGCGGCCAGGCGATGGTCGACGCCTACGCCATCAAGGCCGGCGACCTCGATGCGCCGGTGCGCGGCCTGTCCGGCGGCAACATGCAGAAGCTGATCGTCGCCCGCGCCCTGGCGCACCGCCCCGCGCGTGCTGGTGGCCGCCAATCCGACGCGCGGCCTCGACATCGCCGCCGCGCGAGGCGGTGTACGCGGCGCTGCGACGCGGCGCTCGCGCGCGGCGCCGCGGTGCTGCTGATCTCCACCGATCTCGACGAGATCGTCGCCCGCGCGCACCGCATCGCGCGTGCTCTACCGCGGCCGGCTGAGCGCGCCGCTCGAGCGGCCGTTCCCGGTCGAGCGGCTCGGCGCTCATGCTGGCGGGGAGCGCGCGCGGCGTGAGCCTCGGCGCGCCTCGCGCTCCGTCGCTGGCGGCGCTGGCGGTGGCGCTGGTCGCCAGCGCCGCTGCTGATCGCGCTCGCCGGCGGCAATCCCGGCGCTCGCGCTCGCGCGCGCTGGCGCAGGGGGCCTTCGGCAGCGCCGACGCGTGGTCGGAAGTCGGCGTGCGCACCTGCCCGCTGCTCCTCACCGGCCTCGCCGTGGCGATCGCGTTCCGCGCCGGCATCTGGAACATCGGCGCCGAGGGCCAGCTGCTGATCGGCGCGGTGATGGTCGCCTGGCTCGGCACGCGGCTCGGCGGCATGGCCGCCGTGGCTGGCGACGCGCGACGGTGCTCGCCGCCGCCGCGCTGGGCGGCGCGGCCTGGGCCGGCATCGCCGGCGTGCTGCAAGCACGGCGCGCGGCGTCGACGAGGTGATCAGCACCATCATGCTCAACTTCATCGCCGCTCGGGCTGGTCGGCTGGCTGGTGCACGGCCCGCTCATGGAGGCCGCCGGCGCCTATCCGCAGAGCGACGCGGTGGCCGCCGCGGTCCGCCTGCCGCGTCTGTTCACCGGCTACCGCGTTCACGCCGGGCTGCTGCTGGCGCTGCTGGCCGCAGCGGGCGGCGTCCTGCTCCTGTTCCGCACCGTGCTCGGGTTCGAGATGCGCGCCGTCGGGCTGAACCCGGTCGCGGCGCGTCTGGCCGGCCTGCGCACGACCGGTGCGCTGCTCGCGCGCGCTGGCGATCAGCGGCGCCCTCGCCGGTCTGGCCGGCGGCATCGAGGTGAGCGCCGTGACCTACCGGCTCTACGAGCACTTCTCGCCCGGCTACGGGCTTCACCGCCATCGCCGTCGCGCTGCTCGGGCGCCTGCACCCGCTCGGCGTGGTGGTCGCGGCGCTGTTCTTCGGCGCCCTCGACGTCGGCTCGAGCGCGATGCAGCGGTCGCCGGCGTCTCCTCGGTGCTGGTCTCGGTCGTCCAGGCGATCGTCATCCTCGCGCTCGCTCGGCGCTCGAGCGCGCCGGCGCGCGGCGAGCGCGGCGGCATGAGCGTCGATCTGCTCACCGCCCTGACGGCCTCGACCGTCACGCATGGCGGTGCCGCTGCTGCTCGCCGCGCTCGGCGAGCTGATCGCCGAGCGCGCCGGCGTGATCAACATCGGGCTCGAGGGCATGCTGTTCGAGCGGCGCCTTCGCCGCGCTGGTCGTCGCGCTGCCTCAGCGGCTCCACGGCGCTCGGCGTCGCGTGCGCGTTGCTGGTCGGCGCCGTGCTGGGTCTGCTGCTCGGCCTGCTTCGTCGTCGCGCTGGGACGCCAACCAGGTGGTGGCCGGAACGGCGCTCAACCTGCTCGCCTTCGGCCTCACCGGCGTCGCCTATCGCGCCGTGTTCGGCGTCACCGGCGCCGCCCTGACCATCGCGGGGGCGCCAGTGCTGCCGCTGCCCGGCTCTGGCGGACCTGCCGGTGATCGGCGCATTCTTCAACCAGACCCTGCTCGGCTATGCCGCGTTCGTCGCTCGTGCCGATCGTCGGTTGGCGCTGGCCCGCACGCTCGCCGGCCTGCGCCTGCGGATGGTCGGCGAGAACCCCGCCGCGGCGGAGACGCAGGGCGTCGCGGTGCGTCGGGTGCGCGTCGCGGCGCTGGTCGTGCTGCGGCGTGCTGGCCGCGGCCGGCGGCGCCTTCCTGTCGCTGGCGTACGCCAACACCTTCGTCGAGGGCATGTCGGCCGGCCGCGGCTTCATCGCCCTGGCGATCGTCATCGTCGGCCGCCGCCATCGCCGTCGGGCGTGCTGGCGGCGGCGTTGTTCTTCGGCTTCGCCACCGCCCTGCAGTTCCACTTCCAGGCGATGGGGCTGGCCGTGCCGTTCCAGTTCTTCCTCATCCTGCCGTACGTGCTGACGCTGATCGTCCTCGCCGGCCGGGTCGGCCGCGCCACCGCCCCCGCCGCGCTCGGACAGCCGTACGAGCGCGCCTGAGGTGGCGCACCGCCGCCGCTCAGGTTAGAGCGGCGCCATGGCCGACTACGAGGCGACGCGCCGGCGCCATCTGGCCGACGCCATGCAGCGGTTGCCGGAGCACCTCGAACGCCTCGTCTGGTCGCCGGCGCAGCTCCGCGATTGGCGCACCGTCCGCCTGCGCCAGCTGATCGCCTTCGCGCGCGCCCACTCGCCCTGGCACCGCGCCCGCCTCGCCGACGTCGATGTCGAGCGCCTCGACGAGGACAGCCTGCGCGCCCTGCCGCCGATGACCAAAGCCGAGGTGATGGCGAACTTCGACGCGATCGTCACCGACCCACGCGTCACCCTGGCGCGGGCGGACGCGCATGTCGCGGCCCTGACCACCGACGCCTATCTTCTCGACGACCTGCACGCCGTCGCCTCCGGTGGATCGAGCGGCGTGCGCGGCGTCTTCGTGTGGGGCTGGGATGCCTGGGCCGAGGTCTACCTGACCAGTCTGCGCCGGCAGATGCACGATGCGGCGACGACCCCGGACGCCGGACCGCCGGTGCCGATGCTCGTCGCGGCCGACAACGCCTCGCACTTCACCAGCGCCAATCCGCAGACCTTCCGCGCCGACTTCCCCGCGATCCACCGCTTCCCCGTGACCCTGCCGCTGCGCGACATCGTCGACGGCCTCAACCGCGTCAACGGCACGCACCTCATCGCCTACGCGTCGATGCTCGGCACCCTCGCCGCCGAGGCCCGCGCCGGTCGCCTGCGCATCGCGCCGCGGCGGGTGGCGAGCACCGCCGAGCCGCTGCTGCCGGAGGTGCGCGCCGCCGTCGAGGAGACCTGGCAGGCGCCGATCGCCAATCTGTGGGGCACATCGGAGGGCGGCATCATGGCGCTCGGCTGCTACCGGTCCGATGGCATGCACCTGAACGAGGACATGGTGATCGTCGAGCCCGTCGACGAGCATGGGGCGCCCGTGCCCGCGGGCGCGCGCGCCGCCAAGGTCTACATGACCAACCTCTGCAATCCGCTGCAGCCGTTGATCCGCTACGAGCTCACCGACGAGGTGACGATGCTCGACGACCCTTGCCCGTGCGGCTCGGCGCACCGACGCGTCGCCGACATCCAGGGCCGACTCGACGACGTGTTCCGGTACGCCGATGGCGTGGCCGTGCACCCGCACGTCTTCCGCACCGTGCTCGGCCGCGACGGGCGCATTCTCGAATACCAGGTGCAGCAGACTCCGGCAGGGGCGGACGTGCGCCTGCGCGCGAAGGCCGACCTGGCGGTGGGCGACATCGCCCGGCGGATCGAGACCGAGCTGGCGCACGCCGGCGTCCGCGCCCCGGTCGTCACCGCGACCCTCGTCGACGGCTTCGAGCGGCGCGGCACCGGCAAGCTCAAACGCTTCGTGCCCCTGTAGCCATCGCCGCGCCGGCAGCGGCGTGGGTCGGAATGCCGCTCATCGTTGGAACGCGCGCAGCAGGCGTCGGATCCCGGGCGAGCCGACCGTTCGCTCGAAATCGGGATGCGTCTTCTCATCCGCGACGCGGAAGCCCACGCCCTCGTAGGCGCGTTGGGCCGGCGTGTTGCCGATCAGCACGGCGATCTGCGCCTGTGCGTGTCCGCGCTTACGGCCCAGCTCGAGGATCTCGTGGAGCAACGCGTGGACGAGTCCCTTGCCCCGATGCTCCGGCCGCGTGGCAACCCACTCGACGACCCAGACGTCTTCCGCCGTCTCCGGCAGACACGTGAGGAAGGGAGCGACGCGTACGCCCATCTCCTGTTGATCCGTTTCGCTCCATCGCTCGGCGGTGAGCGCCTCGCCGATCGCTTCGTACAGCGCGCTTCCGGCCGTCACGGACGGCGTGGTGTAGCCGGAGAGCGCCGCCGCGGCGCGGCCCTCCACTTCGGCCACCAGGAATCCCGACCAATGGCAGAACGATCGAGCCGAGGCTCTGCCAATCCGTCCAACGATGCGCAGCCGGTCCGCGTCTGGACCCGGAAAGGCGATATCCCAGAAGCCCAGCGGCAGATGCGAACGCGCCGCTTCCTGCTGCACCCACGCGAGGAACGGCATGTCGGCTTCGGCGGCCGGGCGGACGTGGATCTCCATGCCTTCTCCTATCGTGCGAGGGACGTTGCGCACACCGGCGTTCTCGCCGTGAGCGGCTCATAGTCGCCTCAGGTCTTGCGCGCCATCGTCAGCCAGAGCGGATCGGCGTCGGGCGGCGAGTAGTCGATGGTCTCGGCCGGCCCGAAGCCGCCGGCGAGCTCGAAGTACCGCTCGATGAGGCGGACGTGCTCCGCCGCCGTCGTGGAGTGCCACGCGAGGATGGCTTTGGTGGGAAAACAGCGGTGCGACGTGGCGATCAGAGCGATCCCGCCCGACCTCAGTACGCGACTGACGGAAGCGTACACCTCGATCGGCCGGGTGAGGTACTGGATCGAGACGGCGTTGAGCACCGCGTCGAACGTGGCGTTCGGATACGGGAGCTCGGGCGTCGTGTTCAGATTCTGGACCACGCGCTCGGTCAGTCTCGGATTGTGCGCCAACTCGGCCCGGTTCATGCCGAGTCCAGCGACGCGCGCGTACGCCACCTCGGGCGGCAGGTGGGAGATCCACGACGTCATCAGATCCAGGATGACTCCGCCGGCCGGTACGTGCGCGCGGTAGGCCTGGGTCAGCCGCGCGATCGTCGCGTCGTCGATGTGCGTGACCAGGCGCGCCGCGGCGTAGAAGTCGGCGTCGTCGGATTCATCCACACGGCGGAAGAATTCGGGCGGGAAGCGTCCGGCAGACATGTTCGTCCTATCGTTTCCGCGACCCGGGCCGCGCTCCTATGCGGCGGCCCTGCATTCTGGATCACCGGCGAAAGCGTCCAGCAGCTCAGCACGATGGCTCAGGGACCATCACATACGTGCACCCGACCGATGATCCACGCAACCGGCCAACCTAACCGGGACTCGGCCGTCGCGATCAGAGGAAGCGGCCGTCAGCGCGACGGGCGATGGGTGACGACGCGCGCCGGCTGCTCGTCGACCAACGCCCCGTCGATCGCGATCGCCGGGCGCGCCCCGCGGAACTGGAGCAACAGAATCGATCCGTGGCGGCCACCGATCGGGGCGGCGCTGGCCAGGCTGACGGCCAGATGTCCGTCGCCGGCCCGGCTACTGGTCAGCGCGCCGACGGCGTCGCCGCGCGCGATGGCGCCAGCGAAGGTCGCGGCCGCGTCGTAGCGCAGGCGCAGGTCCGCGGCCCGGAACGGGGTCGCCGACGCCACGTAGATCGGGATCGTGAAGCGATTGCCGGGGCGTGCGCGTTGGGGCCCGGCGTGCACGACCGGGGCGCCGCTGGCGACCTGGCGAAGGGCGCCGCTCGCCGCGGACCAGTTGCCGGTGCAGTCGCCGAACACGATGCCGCTGAAGTTCTGACCGGCGGCGGCGCCGGCGAGCGGATTGAACAGGATGGAGCCCGGCCGGCAGGTACCGCCCGTCAGCACCGGCCGAACGATCGTCTGGTTCTGCGCCGCGGCTGGCTTTGGGTCGAAGAGCCAATCCGAGCCGCAGATCCTCGCGGCCGGGAGCTGGTCGATGAGCCCGGCGACGAACTGCAGGATGTACACCGCGTCGAGCGTACTGATGGTGCCGTCGCCGCTGGTGTCGCAGGCGAGGCGCTGCTGGTCGGTCAAGGGCTGCCCGCCGGCGACCGTTTGTAGGACGAGCGCCGCGTCGAGCGAGCTGACTGCCGTCCCGATCGCGCCGCTCCTCGCCGGTTCGACGACCCAGCGTCCCTGCGGCAGACTGACCGAGTACTGGCCCTGAGCGGAGGTCTGGATGGTGGAGCTGAACGAGCCGGTGAAGCGTACGGCCACCGAGGGGACCACCTGCTGGTTCGAATAGTAGGTGATGCCGCCGGAGATCGTCCCGTTCTGTGGTACCGGGGTCCTGGTTCGCGTCGGCGTCGCAGTACTGAGGGGCGGCATCGGAGTCGGCAGAGTGCCGGTGAAGGACACGATACGCACCAGTCCGTTCTCGTCCGACGTGATGAATAGCATCTGGCCCGACGGGGCGACGGCGATGCCGGTGGGAACGTCGATCGAGGCCGCCGTGGCTGGCCCGCCATCGCCCGACACGCCGTGCAACCCGTTGCCGGCAACCGTGGTGATGATGTGCGTCGCCGAGCTGTCGATCATGCGCACGCGCAGGTTGTGCGAATCGCTGACGAAGAGTCTGCCGCCGGCGTCCAGAGCGAGAGCGGTCGGGGCATAGATGCGCGCGGCGAAGGCGGGACCGCCGTCGCCAGTGAAGCCGGGAAAGCCGACGCCCGCGTATGTCGTGATCGTCCCATTGCCGTCGATGCGGCGGATGCGGTGGTTGAAGGTGTCGGCAATGTAGACGATCCCGGTGTCGGTCACTGCGACGTCGAACGGATTCTGGAGTTTGGCCGCGGTGGCCGGGCCACCATCCCCGCCGTAGCCGGAGGCGCCGGTGCCGGCGATGGTGGAGATCGTCCCGTCGCGGACCATCCGCACGCGGTAGTTGTTGTTGTCGGCGATGTAGAGCCGCCCGTTGTTGTCGACGGTGATACCGGTCGGCCCCGAGAGTTGTGCCGCGACCGCCGGCCCGCCGTCGCCGGAGTAGCCGCGCGTGCCATTGCCGGCCACCGTCGTGATGATGCCGCGGCTGTCGATGCGTCGCACGACGTTGTTCGCATCGGCGACGTAGACGTTCCCGGCCGGATCGAGGGCGACGTCGACCGGCATGTTCAGCTTCGCCTGCGTCGCCGGTCCGCCGTCGCCCGAGTAGCCGGCGACACCGACGCCGGCGATGGTGTGCATGGTGGCCGTCGCGCCATCCACCCAGCGCACGACGTGGTTCGGGCCATCGGCAAAGTAGAGGTCCGCCGTTCCCGCGGTGCGCTGCACGCTCGTGGCGCCGCGCGGATCGATCAACGCGTCGTACGCCGGTCCGCCGTCTCCCAGACCGCCGCCGACGATGCTTTCGATGATGCCGCCCTGCACGTAGCGGACGCGATTGTGCTGCGACTTGGGCGTGTCAGCCGTCTGCGTCGCCCAGAAGGCGCCGTTGCTGCCGACGGCGACGCCGTAGGTATCGTACATGTCGGCTTGGACCGCCGGCCCGCCGTCGCCGGTCGATCCCTGCGTCCCCGTGCCGGCGACGGTGTAGATGAACTGGTTCGACGCCTGGACGAAGCGGATGAGTCGATGCTGGCTGTCCGCGATGTAGACGTTGCCGGCGGTGTCGGTTGCGATTTGGGTCGGGTACCGCAGGACGCCACGGATCGCCGGTCCGCCGTCGCCGAACGAGCCGTTGATGATGATGCCGCCGCCGGCGATCGTGCTGATGATGCCGTTGCTCACCTTGCGAATGCGGTGATTGGACCAGTCGGCGATCAGCATATTGCCGGCGCCGTCGAACGCGACGTCGGCTGGGTTGCGGAGCGCCGCCGCCGCCGCCGGTCCGCCGTCGCCCGAATAGCCCGCCACTCCCGATCCCACCACCGTCGTGATGATGCAGGTCGACGGTACGCAGCCCGCGGGCCCAACGCGGCGGATGCGGTTGTTGCCGAGGTCGGCGATGTACACATAACCGTCGGGACCAACCGCGACGCCGTAGGGCGCATAGAGCGCGGCTTGCGTCGCCAGCCCATTGTCGCCACTGAAGGCGGAGCTGCCGTTGCCGGCGAAGGTGGAGATCTGGCCGGCCGGCGTCACCTTGCGGATGCGGTTGTTCTTCAGGTCCGCGATGTAGAGGTTGCCGGCGGTGTCGCGCGCGACATCGAGCGGCAGGTTCAGGCTGGCGTTGACCGCGCTGCCGCCATCGCCGCTGAAGCCGACCGAGCCATTGCCGGCCACCGTCTCGATGAGGCCGGTCTGCCCGTCGACCCTCCGCACCCGATTGTTGCGGCCGTCGGCGATGTAGAGGCTCGGCGAGGCCGCTGGACCGACGGTGATCAGACCGCGCGGGTCGATGGTCGCATTGATGGCGACGTCGCCGTCGCCGTTGCCGCCGCCGACGTAGGTGTCGATCACCGATGCCGCCTGGGTCGGGCGCTGGCCGACAACGACCATTGCCAGTGCCACTCCGAACGCCCACCCCACACCTAGCAGTCGACGGGGAATGCGCTTCGAGCTGTTCAACAACACGGTGCGGACCGGCGTCCCCCACCGGTTTCAGTATCCGTGAGAATGGCCAAGAAACTCTTGAGCATGGGTTCCCCCGTGCGAAGGGGACCCCGCGCGGCGCTCACACCGCTGCGGCGGGCTGCCCTCCTGACGCCTTCGAGGACTGGTGCGGCAACGGCCTTCGCGGGCCATCGCACCCATGATGGTAGCACGTTTCAGGCGATGAATAGCCGGGCGACGCCAGTTCAGCTTGCGCGGGGTGCCCGCTGCTCAGGTTCTTGGCGGTTTTGCCTCAGGGCGATCACCGCCGCGCCAACCAAATTGAGTCACCGCCGCCTTTTGGGGTTGCCCACGGTTGCGCACGAGTGCCTGTGCGAGCAGGTGTCGCTCGCCGAGGTTTGGCAGGCAGTCAACAACTGCCCGGGCGCCTGGCGATGCGCCCGCCGTACGCCTCAGAAGAAGCGGATGTCGAAGGGCATGAGCGCCCAGATGCGCTCGCGTACCACGAAGGACAGCGACGGGAGGACGTCGAGCAGCTCGACGAGGCCGCCGCGCCGGGGCAGGCCGAGGCCCATCGGGAGGTCCCACAGACGGCGGGCGCGCGGCACGCGCTCGAGCAGCACCGGCTGATCGGCGGGGAGCCCGAGGGCCCGCTTGGCGGCGTCGAGCGCCTCCTCGATACCGCCGAGCTCGTCGACCAGGCCCAGCGCTTGCGCTTGTTTCCCGGTCCACACGCGGCCCTGCGCGCACGCCTCGGCGGCTTCTGCCGTCAGGCCCCGCGCGGCGGCCACCTTGCCGACGAAGTCCCGGTAGAACACGTCCGCCTGATGCTGGATGCGCTCGCGGCCACTGTCGTCGAGGGGAACGTAGTCGGAGAAGATGCTGGCGTGCTGGCCGCGACTCACCGTCTCCTTGCGCACGCCGAGTTGGTCGTAGAGTCGGCGCAGGGTCGCCTTCCCGGCGACGACGCCGATCGAGCCGGTGATGGTCCCCGCCTCGGCCAGCAGCGGCCGGCCGGCGAGAGCAACGAAGTAACCGCCCGAGGCCGCCACATCGCCGCAACTCGCAATCACCGGCTTCACGGCGCGGGTGCGTTCGAGCTCCCGCCAGATGAGGTCGGATGCCAGCGCCGAGCCGCCCGGGCTGGCGATGCGCAGCACGACTGCCGCGACGTCGTCGCGCTCCCGCACGGTCTTCAGCGCCGCCGCGATCGAGGCCGCGCCGGTGGCGCCGCCGCCGTCGGGACGGGTCACGCTCTCGCCCGGCTTGATCGTGCCGCCGATGTGCAGGAGCGCCACGGTGTGGCGGGCGCGGCGCAGCGACTCGAGGCGGACGGCGCGCCCGCGCCGGCGCGTGTAGGCGTCGCGATCCAGGACGGCGGCGCCCCCGCAGGCGTCCGCGAGCTGCTGCTCCGCCTGATCGGCGTAGGCGGTGCCGTCGATCAGCCCGGCGGCCTGCGCTTCAACGGCGACGTAAGGCCCTCGGCCGAGAATTTCGCGCGCCGCGGCGGCGTCGATGCGGCGGCCGCTGGCGACGCCATCGGCGATCTGGCCGAACAGGTCGTCGACCAGCGCCTCCAGCATCTCCCGGTGCGGCTCCGACATGTCGGTGCGCGTGAACATCTCACCCGCCGACTTGTAGCGACCGACGTGAATCACCTCGGCGTCGACGCCGACCTTGTCGAGGGTCTCGCGGACGAACAGCGCCTCGGAGGCGAGGCCGGTCACGTCGAGGGTGGCGGACGGCGCGACGAGGATCCGCTCGGCGGCGCTGGCCAGGTAGTACTCGCTGACGCCGGCGCGCTCGAGGTGCACCCAGACGCGCTTGCCGGCACCTCGCAGCCGTTCGAGCGCGCGCCGCAGGCCCTGCACGCGCGCCCAGCTGGCATGGACGTCGTCGAGCCGGACGAGTACGCCCTCAAGCTGATCGTCGTCGCGCGCCCAGCGCAGCAGGGCGATGGTCGCCAGGTAGTCCGAAGGGGGGCGGCGGAGCAGGCCGAGGAGGCGGGAATCGCCCGCGTCCTCGGCCTGCTCGCCGGTGAGGGTGATGGTCAGGACGCCGTACGGCGCGCGTCTCGAGAGCCACCCGCGACAGCGCAGGTAGCCAATCGCCAGCCAGCGCCGAAGGACTCGCAGCATGCCGGATAGCTTACGCCGCCTCGGCCGCCGCGCCAACGTGCGTCAGCTGGCCCTGGCGGTCGCCGCGACTGGTAGCGGTTCGCTGGTGCCCGCAGCCGGCTGCGGTTCGCTCACCGCAGGCTTGCGGCTGTTCAGCGGCACGACCTTACCACTGCGGCGCAGCTCCTCCTGGCGTTCACACCAGCGGAAGAGCCCGGCGCGGAGGTAGCCGGGGTCGATCTTGAGGATGTCGCACACGTTCTCGAAGGAGAACGGCCACTGCCGATCGTCGGACGCGATCCATTCGTGCGCGTCCGTGTAGAGCTCGGTGCCGTTGGCGTCGATTGCGAAGCGATGCTTCTGCACGCACTCGACGGCGTCCTGCAGCATCGCCATGACCAACAGGTACTCGGGGCCTTGTGGCGCCGACTTGCGCAGAACCGCGAAATACTGCGCCGGGAGCATGATGTCAGGTTCGAAGAGTCGTCCCTCACCAACCAGGTCGTCACGCATGCCCCCTCAGACGGGAGGCCGACGCGACCTATTCAACAATCCAAAAGAAAAACGCGGAGGGCGCCGAGGTTGCCGAGGCTGGCGGAGGATCGAACGCCCCGCGCGGGGCTCGGCAACCTCGGCGAGCTCTGCGAGAAAAGACTGTCCTTCCGGGCCCTTAGACAGAGAAGGACGCCCCGCAGCCGCACGTCTTCTTGACGTTGGGGTTGTGCAGGGTGAAGCCGGTCGCCATCAGGCCGTCGGCGTAATCGAGCTCGGTACCGTTGAGGTACAGGAAGCTTTTGCGGTCGACGATCATCTTGGCGCCATCGCGCTCGAAGATCTTGTCGCCGTCGCGCGGGGCGTCGAGGTCCATCTTGTACTGAAGGCCCGAGCAGCCGCCGCCGACCACCTTGACGCGCAGCCCGCGCTCGGGCGCTTCGGTGACCAGCGTCAGGATCTTCATGACGGCGTTGTCAGTCAGAGTGATCGCCACGGAGGAGCCTCCTTCACGACGCCGCTCGCCGGCGTATGGCCCAGGTCGGGGACAGGGCGCGCAGGCGTTCGACCTCCTGCGCGACGCGCTCGACCACATACTCGATGTCGGCCTCGGTGTTGAACCGGCCGACGCCGAAGCGGATCGAGGCATGGGCGGCCTCGTCGTCGACGCCGATCGCGCGCAGGACCGGCGACGGCTCGAGCGTCGCCGACGTACACGCGGAGCCCGACGACACCGCCACATCCGGCAACGCCGCCATCAGCGAATCGCCCTCGATCCCCGTGATGCTCAGGTTGAGGTTGCCGGGTAGCCGCTCGCTCGGATGGCCGTTCAGCGTCAGGCCCTCGAGCCGACTCTTCAGCCCCGCGTGCAAGCGGTCGCGCAACTGTGCGACTCGAGCCGTTTCCGCGGCCATCTCGGCCTGCGCCAGTCCGCAGGCGCGACCGAGACCGACGGTGCCGGGAACGTTGAGCGTCCCGGAGCGCATGCCGCGCTCGTGGCCGCCGCCGTGCATCTGCGGCGCGAGGCGCACGCGGGGGTTCTTGCCGCGCACCCACAGCGCGCCGGCACCCTTGGGGCCGTAGAGCTTGTGGGCGGTCATCGAGACCAGATCGACCCCGAGCGCGTCGACGTCGAACGGCAGCTTGCCGATGCTCTGCGCCGCATCGCAGTGGAACAGCACGCCCGCCTCTTTGGCGATGCGCCCGACGGCGGCAATGGGATGCAGCGTCCCGATCTCGTTGTTGGCGTGCATGAGAGTGATCAGCACCGTGCGTGGCGTCAGCGCCCGGCGCACGTCGTCGGGATCCACCTGTCCGAACCGGTCGACGGGGAGCACGGTCACCCGGGCCCGTCCGGTCTTCTCCAACGCCCGGCAGGTATCGAGGACGGCCTTGTGCTCGGTGGCGGCGGTGATGACGTGGTCGCCGTGATCGGCATGGAACTCGACCACACCCTTGATCGCCAGGTTGTCCGACTCGGTGGCGCCGCTCGTGAGCACGATGTCGCGCGGGACGGCGTTGATCAGCGCCGCGATCTCGCCGCGCGCCGCCTCGACCGCCTCTTCGGCCTCCCAGCCGAAGCGATGGCTGCGGCTCGCCGCATTGCCGAAGCGCTCGCCGAAGTACGGCAGCATGCCGTCCAGCACGCGCCGATCGACCGCCGTGGTGGCGTGGTTGTCGAGATAGACGACCCGGGACACGGGGCGATGCTAACGGACATGGTTCGCGCAGGCCAGTGGGTAGACTTGGAGCGCGGGCCTCCAGGCCCGTGGTGGCCCGTCAGGGCCGCCGGCGCTGCGGCGCGTGCACCAACTTCCGCCGCGCTCCGCGGGGCGACAGGGCCCGTAGGCCCGCGCTCCTGATCCTGTCACCCCGCCGCGCGCCGGGGCTTGGGCAGCAAGGCGCGCAGGAAGTGGCCCGTGTACGATCCCTCGGCCGCGGCGATGGCCTCCGGCGGTCCCTGGGCGAGGATGCGGCCGCCGCCGGAACCGCCCTCTGGGCCGAGATCGATAACGTGGTCGGCGACTTTGATGACGTCGAGGTTGTGCTCGATGACGAGGACGGTGTTGCCGGCCTCGACCAGGCGGTCGAGCACGCCCAGCAGCTTGTCGACGTCGTGGAAGTGCAGGCCCGTCGTCGGCTCGTCGAGGATGTACAGGGTCCGGCCGGTGGCGCGCTTGCTCAGCTCCTTGGAGAGCTTGATGCGCTGCGCCTCGCCACCCGAGAGCGTGGTGGCGGCCTGGCCGACGTGGATGTAGTCGAGGCCGACGCTCGCCAGGGTCTCGAGCTTCTGGCGGATCGGCGGCACGGTGCCGAGGAACTCGAGCGCCTGGCCGACGGTGAGATCGAGGACGTCGGCGATGTGCTTGCCCTTGTACCTCACCTCGAGGGTCTCGCGGTTGTAGCGGCTGCCCTTGCACACCTCGCAGGTGACGTAGACGTCGGGCAGGAAATGCATCTCGATGCGGATGACGCCGTCGCCGGCGCAGGCCTCGCAGCGACCGCCCTTGACGTTGAACGAGAAGCGGCCGGGATCATAGCCGCGCACCCGCGCCTCGGGGAGCTGCGCGAACAGCTCGCGGACGTGCGTGAAGAGGCCCGTGTAGGTGGCGGGATTGGAGCGCGGCGTGCGGCCGATCGGCGCCTGGTCGATGTCGATGACCTTGTCGATGAGCTCCCAACCGGTGATCTTGTCGAACGCGCCGGGCTTGTCGCGGTTGCCGTAGAGGCGCTGCGCGAGGGCTCGGTAGAGCGTCTCGACGACGAGCGAGCTCTTGCCGGAGCCGGAGACGCCGGTGACGCAGATGAGCGTGCCGAGCGGCAGCGCGACGGTGAGGTTCTGCAGGTTGTGGTGGCGCGCGCCGCTGACGGTGAGGCTGAAGCCGGTCCCGCGCCGGCGGCGCGTCGGGACGGCGATCTCGAGGGCGCCGGAGAGATAGCGGCCGGTCAGTGAGGCGGGATTGGCGAGGATCTCCGCGGGGGTGCCCTCGGCGACCACTTCGCCACCGTGCACGCCGGCGCCTGGTCCCATGTCGATGACGTGGTCGGCGGCCTCGATGGTGTCGCGGTCGTGCTCGACCACGATCACGGTGTTGCCCAGCCGCTGCAGGCGGCGCAGCGTGTCCAGCAGGCGGGCGTTGTCGCGCTGGTGGAGGCCGATCGAGGGCTCGTCGAGCACGTACAGCACGCCGCTCAGGCTGGCGCCGATCTGGGTCGCGAGGCGGATGCGCTGCGCCTCCCCGCCCGACAGGGTCGCGGCGGTCCGCTCGAGCGTCAGGTAGTCGAGGCCGACGTCGTGCAGGAAGCCGAGACGCTCGCGCGCCTCGCGCAGCAGCCGTTCGCCGATCGCCGCCTCCTGCGGAGTGAGGTCGAGCGTGGTCACGAACTGGTGTGCCGCGCCGATCGACAGCGCGCACACCTCGGTGATCGACTTGCCGTGCAGGCGGACAGCGAGCGCCTCGGGCTTCAGCCGCGCGCCCTTGCAGGTGGGGCACAGGCGCACGCTCATGAACTTGCCCAGCTCCTCGCGCACCCACTCCGAATCGGTCTCCTTGTAGCGGCGCTGGAGGTTGGCGACGACACCCTCGAATGGCCGGCGGAACTCGTAGCGCTTCGTGCCGCGCTCGAGGACGAAGCCGATCTCGTCGTCGCCCGTGCCGTGCAGCACCGCCTCGCGCGCCTTCTTGGGCAGGTCCTTCCACGGCGTCTTGAGCGAGAACTTCATGGACTTCGCCAGGCCACCGAGCATGTCGTTGCGGGTGTTCTGGCTCTCCCACGGCGACGACCGCGCCGGCGGCGAGCGACTTCGACTCGTCGGGCACGATGAGCTCGGGATCGAAGTAGTTGGTCGTGCCGAGGCCGCTGCAGGTGCCGCAGGCGCCGTGTGGGCTGTTGAACGAGAACAGGCGCGGCGTCAGCTCCGGCATCGACAGCCCGCAGGCCGTGCAGGCGAAGCGCTGGCTGTACAGCGTCTCCTCTACCGGCGTGTCGCCGGACTCGCCGAGCACCGCGACCGACACGACGTCGTTGCCGTACGTGAAGGCGACGCCGAGCGAATCGGCGAGCCGCGACTCGATGCCGGGGCGCATGATCAGCCGGTCGACCACACCTCGATCGTGTGCTTGTGGGTCTTGGCGAGGCTGATGTCGTCGGCCAGGTCGCGCAGCTCGCCGTCGATGCGCGCCCGCACGAAGCCCGCCTTGCGCAGCTCGATCAGCTCCTTGCGGAACTCGCCCTTCTTGCCGCGCGCGATCGGCGCCAGGATGTGGAGCCGGGTACGCTCGGGCAGCGCCAGCACGCGGTCGACGATCTGCTGGACCGTCTGGGTGGCGATCGGCTGGCCGCATTGCCAGCAGTGCGGCGTGCCGAGGCGGGCGAAGAGCAGCCGCAGGTAGTCGTAGATCTCGGTGACCGTGCCGACGGTCGAGCGCGGGTTCCGGCTCGTCGACTTCTGCTCGATGGCGATCGCCGGCGACAGGCCGTCGATCGAATCGACGTCCGGCTTCTCCATCTGCTCGAGAAACTGCCGGGCGTAGGCGGACAGCGACTCGACGTAGCGCCGCTGGCCCTCGGCATAGATGGTGTCGAAGGCGAGCGACGACTTCCCCGATCCCGACAGTCCAGTGATCACCACCAGCTGGTGGCGCGGGATCTCGACGGTGATGTTCTTGAGGTTGTGCTCGCGCGCCCCGACGACGACGATGGCGTCCGCCATGAGCGAGCGAATCTGGAAGCGGGGTGCCGCGAAGTCAAGAACGCCCCGCGCCCGACGGCGACCTCGGGCACGCGCTCACGCGTGCCGAGTGCCGCAGCTCAAAAGTGACGACCGGCGAAATTTCCGGTCAACACCACCGCCCCGGAGTTCACCAGCCAACGGATGATCCGCACGACCTCGGCGTCGTTGCGCACCCGCTTCTGCACCTCCTGGACGAGTTGGAGCATGGTCGACTCGTCCGAGGCGAGCGGCTCGCCGCGACAGGCCTCGCGCCAGCGGATGCGCAGCGTGACGCGGCGATGCTCCGCCGGTCGCTGCTGCCTTGGGGCCCGGTGTTGCCGGGTTTTGAGCGCTGCTTTCATGCCCCAATGCTTGAGCATGGGGCGTGCCAGGTCGGGGGAGCGTGAGCCCTCCGGTTTTGGACTACATGGGGGTGCAAATGGATTCAGACACTGGCTCATCTGCGCCGCCAACTGTCGTGATCATGACGACCCCGTCCGTACAGGGGACGCCTTTCCCTGCCCCTGCGCCTTCCGGTAGTAGCCGGCCATGCGTTTCGGGCTGACCACTCCGGTCGTCACCATGGTTCCGCGCACGCACGCCGCCTGGGAACGCGAAGCCGGAGTGGCCGAAATCCACCGGTTGGCCGTGGCGGCCGATCGGCTCGGCTTTTCCCACCTGAGTTGCAGCGAGCACGTCGGCATCCCCGTAGACGTCGCCGATCAGCACCGCGGCAGCCGCTACTACGATCCCGCCGCCACCCTCGGCTTACGTCGCCGCCTGCACCGAGCGCATCCGCCTGCTGACCCACGTCCTGGTGCTGCCCTACCACCACCCCCTGGCGGTGGCGAAGACCTACGGAACGCTCGACAAGCTGTCGGGCGGCCGAGTCATCCTCGGCGTCGGTGTCGGCAGTCTGCGCGAGGAATTTGAGCTGCTCGGCGTCGACTTCGCGGGTCGCGGCGCGCGCTACGAAGATGGCCTCCGGGCGCTGCGAGCGGCGCTGGGCGACGGGCAACCGGCGTACGAAGGGTCTCACTACCGCTTCAGCGGCTTCCGCATCGACCCCTGCGCGGTGCAGGAACGCCTGCCGATCTGGATCGGCGGCCGCTCGCCGCGGTCGTTGCGCCGCGCCCTCACCTGGGCGATGGCTGGGATCCCTTCGGCCTCGGCCTCGATCAGCTCGGGTCGATGCTCGATCGGGCCCGCCAGTCGCCCCACTGGCGGCCGGGGTTCGATGTCGTCCTCAGCCCCGAGCGCCCGCTCGCCGTCGATACCGCGGCGGACATCGCCCAGGCACGCGAGACGGTCGCCGCCTACGCCGCCGCCGGCGCGACGGCGATGAACCTGCGCTTCGTGCACCACAGCCTGGCGCACTACATCGAGTGCCTCGAACGCTTTGCAGCCGAGGTGGCCCCCGGCTTTCAGCACTAACGCAGAAGGCGCCAGGGACGCAGAGCAACGCCGAGGCCGCCGCGGGTCTTCGCGCACTCGGCGTCCTCCGCGCTGAAAGAAGAATCACAATGACTCGGATACCATTCTCGCGGCCTTCGATCGGCGAGGACGAAATTGCCGACGTGGTCGAGTGCCTGCGCTCGGGGTGGATCACGACGGGGCCGCGGACGGCGCAGTTCGAGAGGGAGTTCGCCGCGCGGCACGGGGCGGCTCATGCGTTGGCGGTAACGTCCGCTACCGCTGGTTTGCACCTGGCGATGCTGGCCCTCGAGCTGCAGCCGGGCGACGAGGTGATCACCACGCCGATGACCTGGCCGGCGACGGTGAACGCGATCCTGCTCGCCGGCGGGACGCCCGTGCTGGTGGACGTCGAGCCGGAGACCCTCAACATCGACCCCGCCTGATCGCCCGGGCGGTCACGCCGCGCACCCGTGCCGTGCTGCCGGTGCACTACGCCGGGCAGCCCTGCGACCTCGACGCGATCGCCGCCGCGCGCGCCCGGCGCCCGGCTGGTCGAGGACGCCGCCCACGCCGTCGGCGCCACCTACCGCGGCCGGCCGATCGGCGGCATCGGCGCCATGGCCGTGTTCAGCTTCCATCCGATCAAGAACATCACCACCGGCGAGGGTGGAATGGTGACGACCAACGATGCCGACCTGGCCAAGCGCATGAGCCTGCAGCGCTTCCACGGCGTCGAGCGCGACGCCTGGAAAGCCTACGGCGGCGCGCAGCTGCCGCTCTACGACGTCGTCATGCCCGGCCTGAAGTACAACCTCACCGACATCCAGTCGGCGATCGGCCTCCAGCAGTTGCGCAAGCTGGACGCCTTCAACGCCGAGCGCGCGCGCCTGGCGGCGCGGTACGATGATGCCCTTGCGCAGATACCCGCCCTGCGACCGCTCGGCACCGTCGCCTACCCGTGCACGCACGTGCACCACCTCTACGTGGTGCGGATCGACCCGGCGCGCCTGACCATGTCGACCGCAACCAGTTCATGGCCGACGTGATCGGCGCGGGCGTGGGCCTCGGGCTCCACTTCACCGCCGTGCACGAGCTGACCTACTACCGGCAGCGCCTCGGCGACCTGCGAGCCGCCCTGCCCGTCGCCACCGATGCGTCGGCGCGCCTCTTCTCGCTGCCGCTCTTCCCAGGGTTGAGCGACGCCGAGCAGGATCGCGTCGTCGAGGTCCTCGCCGACGTCGCCGAGCGACATCGTCGCTGACTCGAGTAGCGAGAACCCCCGCGCCAGTGACAGACGGATGAAACTTCTTGTGGCCGAAGTCGCCGGAGCTCCTGACTGGCAAGGACGCGCGTCCGAACTGCTCGCACAGACCGCGGCCGATCGTTTGCTGCTGCTCGTCCCGCCCCAGCTGCGCGCCAGCTGTCAGGCGCTGCTGGAGGATGGGCGCGGCAGCGCCCATGTGCTGCCGTTGAGCGTCGCGGCCGAGGTGCCCGCCGACCGATCGGCTGCGGAGGCTGAGGCCGTCAGAACATGGCTCGGCGGAAGTCGCCCGACTCGTCTTGCGTGGCTTCCGGCGAATGCGCCATACGCTCCTCCAGACTGGGAGCCCCTGCGGACGAGGACGCGTTGCCTGCTACCCTGGCTACCGAAGTACGATCTGCCGAGTGCCCGCCATCGTGAACAGCCCCTCACCGAGCGGCTCGGATGGCTGGCGACCGGCGATCTGCTCGATGTCGTCGCCGGCCGGAAGACGGTGCTCGGCGAGTCGTTCCTGGCGCTGGCCGACACCATCCACCGCGAACGATCGTCCATCGAGATACGATCCGCGCGGGTCGCGGATGATCCGCCAATCGTCGGTGCCGCGTCGGCGGCCGCCCTTCACGAGGGCTCGCGCATTCTCGCCCTCGTCCCCCACTTTCGATGCGAGGCGTGGCTGGCAAACGCATTGGCCAGCCTCCGATCGCAGACGCGGCCGCCGGACGCCATCGTGGTGGTGGACGATGGATCGCCACATCCACCGACCGACATCGTCGAGCAATTCCCAGGCTGCACGTTGTGGGCGGCCGACCAGACGCACGGCCCCTACCGGATCATCCAGCAAGTGATCGCCGATACCGACTACGACGGGTACCTGTTTCAGGATGCCGACGACTGGTCGGCGCACGACCGGCTCGAGTTGCTCTTGCGTGCGGCCGCGCGGACGGGTGCCGATTTCATCGGCTGTCAGGAGGGCCGCTGGGAGGCCGGCCAGCCAGCGGCCTGTTGCCTGTTCCCTCTCGATGCCAACCGCGCCCTCGCAGACGCGCCGGTGCATGCCCTTCTGCATCCGACGAGTCTGGTCTCGCGCGCGCTGGTGTTGCGGTCCGGCGGCTACCCGACCGGGCTGCGGTTTTTCGGCGACGCCGAGTTCCTCTGGCGATCGCACCATTGGGGCACGGTCCGGAACATCCCCTTCGTTTCGTATTTCCGACAGTCGCGCGACGGTTCGTTGACCCGCAACCCGGATACCGGTCATCACTCCGCGGCGCGGCTGCGGATCAAGGCCGACTGCAAGCGTCGATTCTGGGACACACGCCACGCGGTCGAGCGCGGCGAACGCCCCCAACCAGTCCCGTATCGAACGGCGCCCCCGATCGCCCTGCGGCACGTCATCGGCCCGCGGCTCTGATGGACTCGGCCAACGGCAGACCGCTCGATGGCGGTTCCTCGGCGGCGCCCGGTGACGACCTTCGGACATTTCCGCCCGTGCGCAAGCTCAAGATAGAATCGCTGACGGCCTGGGCGCATCACCGTGGCGGCTGGGGTCCGTGCGCGCGCGCCTTGCAACCACTCGGGACGTCAGCCGGAGGCGTGCTGCTGGTCGACTCGGTCGAACGGCTGATCAAGCATTCGATCGTGCTCGATGAGCCGTGGGTCGGATTCGTCCACAAGGCCGTCCGTGCCCCGGAGCATCTTGCCGCCATCTACGGCGACAAGCGCGATGCCTCGCTACCGGCGATGATGGCCACGGACGTGTGGCAGCGGAACATCGAACGATGCCGCGGACTCTTCTGCCTGTCCGAGCACCTGCGCTCGTTCCTGCAGCCGCGCGTCTCGTGTCCGGTCGACGTCGTGGCGCATGCCACGTCGTTCGACTGCCCCCGATTCGATTTCGAATCGTTCCGTCGCGGCACGGACAACAAGCTGATCCTCGTCGGCCATTGGCTGCGCCGGTTTCAATCGTTCTACGATCTGTCGGCGCCCGCGTTTCGGAAGGTCCTGTTGAAATGCCAGTCCGAGCAGCTCTACGACCGCCTGCGGAATGTCCTGCGCGACAACGGCAGTGTCGAGGTGCTGCCCTGGCAACCAGAAGGCCAGTACGACCGATTGCTGAGTGAAAGCGTTGTCTTTCTCGACCTGATTGATGCCAGCGCCAACAACACCGTGATCGAATGCCTGGCGCGCAACACGCCCGTGCTGGTGAACCGCCACCCCGCCGTCGTCGAGTACCTTGGCCCAGGACTACCCGCTGTACTTCGACGACCTGGGCCACGCCGCTCGCCTGCTCAACTTCGCCGACATTCGCCGCGCCCATGACTACCTGTGTCAGGCGGCGGCACCGAAAGAACGGATCCGCGTCGATGCGTTTCGGCACGCGGTCGCAAGCTCGCCGATCTATCGATCGCTGTGAGCGCCCTCTCGCGTGCCTGATTCGTCCGGCGATGAATTGAGAACACCCATGGCGACTCGGACACTCCCGGATGCGCGAGCCACGCCGGCGAGACCGACGGCGCCGCACTTCGTTCTGCAAAGCCTGCCGAGAAGCGGCAGCATCATGTTGGGTCGGATGCTCGACCGGCATCCGCAGCTGCGCTGCTTCGGTGAGATCTTCAGCACGAAGCCGGTGCATCTCGGCTCTCCGGGCTTTGCGGCCGCGCCGCGCGACATCGCCCAGCGTCTCGACTACTTCGGCGCCCAAGCCTCTCCCCGCCGGTGGGGGTTTCGAGCGCATGCGTACCATGGAACGCCGTCCTACGATCCCGAGCTGTTCACGGATTTCTGGGCCCAGTTGCGTCCCGCACCGCGCGTCGTCCATCTGCGTCGTGAGAACCTGCTGCGTCGCTACGTGTCGCACCGGGTCGCCCGCCTGACAGGCCAATGGTTCGCCGAGAACGAAAGCGAACGATCGGCCCAACCCCCCACACTGCGGTTGTCTCCGCGCGAGGTGGCGGAGGATTTTGAGACCATGGAACGCTGGCAAGCCGTCGGCGGGGAGCGGTTCCCGCAGGCCTGCCAGGTGCTCTACGAGGAGTTGGAACGCGAGCGCGCGCGGACCGTGCGGAGGATTCTGCGCCATCTCGAGGTCGATGACACGATCGCTCTGGAACCGACGACGGTCCGCCTGTCATCGCCGATCCGCGAGACGGTCGAGAACTATGACGAGCTGAAACGCCACTTCCTGGGAAGTCGCTGGGCGCGCTTCTTTGTCGACTAGCCCTGGATTTCCGCCATCCAAAGACCAACCCCGCCGGACCCCGCTGCCCGCTCCCGCTACCGATTCGCCATCAGCACTTTCTTGTCCTTCGACGCGATCTCGATCGGCGACGGATCGAGCTTGGCGCCCAGGCGATCGACGTGGTTGCGGTTGAAGAGGACGAGCATACGCCCGGGACCGGACCATTGGCGGAGGAATTCGTCGGTGCTCCAGAACCACCGGGACTGATCGCCCTGCTGGCTGCCGAAGGTGAGCTCGCCGGGGTTGCCCACCATCACCCAACGCTCGCCGCTGTTGTACACCATGCTCTGCACGAAGTTCTCGTAGAGCACGAGCCGGTCGCCCGGACGCATCGCGGCGCGTGCGGCGCGGCCAAGGGCGCGATATTCGTTGGCGACGCCGCGTCCGGCCAGGGCGACGGCGATGACCAGCGCCCAGCCGGCCGCGAAACCGACCAACGCCGCGTACGGGCGCCCGGTGGCGAGTTGGCGGAGCGTGACGATCCCGGCGAGCGTGAGCAGCGGCGCGCCGGCGAAGAGGTACGGCACCACCGCAGGCACGCGGAAGTGGTCGCTCACGAAGGGCAGGATCGCCGCCACGACACCGAGGATCGGGCCGCCGATGAGCAGCAGCCACGCGGCGCGCGTCAGGCCGGCGGTCCGGCCGCGCGCGATGCCCCACAGCACAATGCGCGCGATGAGTACCGCCAGCGGCGGCAACGCCGGCAGCGCGTAGGTCGCGATCTTGGAGATCGACAAGCTGAAGAACACGAGGATCGTCATCGCCCAGAGGGCGAGGAAGCGCGTCGCCGGCGCCCAGGTTCGCGGGTCGAGCGCGCCGCGCAGCATCTTCGGATCGAGGGCCAAGGCCAGGCTCCACGGTGCGAGTGCGCCCAGCACCACCGGCGCGAAGAACCAGATCGGCTCGCCGTGCTCTTTCGTGTTGGTGTAGCGGTTCAGGTGCTGGTCGACGATGAAGTAGTGCGCGAACTCCGGATTGCGCCAGTCCATCCACAGGAACCACGGCAGCGCGATGAGCGCGGCGATCGACAGCGCCCGCCAATCGAACCACGGGCGCAGCGCCCGCCAGCCGCCGTGCGCAAGGAGGAAGAGCAGCGTCGCGCCGCCGACGAGCACCACCGCGACCGGTCCCTTCACCAGGATGCCGAGGGCCGTGGCGGCATAGGCGACGCGTACCCAGCGCCGATCGCCTCCCCGACTCCACGCCTGCCAGACCGCGAACATCGCCGCGCTCACGAACACGGTGAGGCTCATGTCCAGGGTGAGGACGACGGCCATGAACGCGAACAACGGCGCGCCGGCGAGGATCGTCGCGGCGAGCAGCGCCGTGGCCGAGCCGTACAGGCGTCGCGCCAGGAGGGCGGTCAGCGCCAGCGTGGCGAATCCGGCCAACACCGTCGGAATTCGCACGGCGAGCTCGCTCGGACCGACGGTGAGAACGGCGAGTGCCGTCGCCCAGTACACGAGCGGCGGCTTCTCGAAGTACTTCACGTGGTTCAGGTGCGGCGAGAGCCAATCGCCGCTGGCGATCATCTCGCGGGCGATCTCGCCGTAGCGCGCCTCGTCGGGATCGGCGAGCGCGAAGCCATGCGCGCCGTAGAGGTACAGGGCGAGCGTCGCGGCCGTCAGCAACAGCGCGAGAATGGCCTTCACGCGGCCCCCTGCACGGCAACGGTGCCGGCGCGGCCCTCGATGGTACCGTTGCTGACCGGACACTCGGGCAACGCGGCCGCGTCAAGCCCGCCGGCGACGTCGATCAGGCGCACGAACTCGACCCGCCCGCGTAAGGCGTCGAGCAGCGCCTCGAACAGCGGCCGCAGCGACATGCCCTCGACCTCCGCGTGGATGGTGTGAACGTTCAGGCCGGACCGGATCTGCGCCAGATAGAACGCGGTCAAGCGCCGCGGCGTCGGTGCCCGACCCGGCCGTAGACTTCGTCGAGCGTCGGCCACGTCGTCGGAATCTCCGGCGTCGTAAAGACGCGGCCGCCGGCGCGCGGCCGGTACGGCGCGCGGCCGCGCGTGCAACTGTGATAGCGCAGACGGGCGGCGTCGATCGCGGCAAGACTGTTGGCCGTGCACTGCCAGCCCGGCGCCGCGAAGGCCGCGGCCGGGTGGCCCGTCAGATCGGCGAAGACCTCGAGCCCGCGGCGGAGCTCGGCCGTCGTCGCCGCGGCGCCGAGTCCGTTCAGGCGATCGTGCCAGTACACGTGGTCGTAGCCGTGCACGCCGATCTCATGCCCGGCCGCGACGAGCGCGCGCAGGTGCTCCGGGAAGGAGCGCGCGATCTGCGGCCCGGGCAACAGCGTGCCGTACAAGCAGGGTCCGCCAGCCGTACATGCCGGGTGCGTTGGTGCGCAGCATCTTGGCGAGGAAGCCCGGCTTGAACACGCGCCGCAGGGCCCGTCCGGAATGGTCCGGCCCGCACGAGACGATAGAAGCTGGCCGACGATCCCGCGCCGCGTCGAGCGCCGCCTGCAGCGCCGGCACGCCGTCGCGCATGCCGACGTAGGTGTCGACGTCGACCTTGAGGGCAAGCTGAGGGATCATCCAGAAGACTCACCGCAGCGACGCAGAGGCGGCGGCGTGCCGGTGGCCGGCGCGTCTCTCCGTCTCCGCGGTGAACAATCCTACGAGCGGCGCCCGTCGCGATTGAACCACTCGACCGTCTGGCGCAGGCCGTCGTCGAGCGGCGTATCGGCGTGCACGCCGAGCACGCGGCGCATCTTGGTCGACGTCGGGCACGCGGCGGCCGATGTCCTCGTAGCTCTCGCCGTAGATCGTCGCTTGCGGCACGAACTTGATGCGGCTCGAGCGAGCCGGTGACGTCGATCATGTGCTTGGCGAGCTCGAGGATCGTCGTCTCGACGTCGGTGCCGATGTTGAACACCTCGCCGTCGGTGCCCGCCCCGACGCCGGCCGCGATGGTCGCCCGCACCGCATCGTCGACGTAGGTGAAGCAGCGCGTCTGCTTGCCGTCGCCGATCACCGTCAGCGGCTCGTTGCGCAGCACCTGGCCCATGAAGATCGTGATGACGCGGCCGACGTCGAGCCGGTCGAGGCGCGGGCCGTAGACGTTGAAGTAGCGCGTGATCGTCACCGGCAGGCCCATCGAGTGATAGGCGAAGCAGAAGTGCTCGCCGACCGCCTTCGAGGTCGAGTAGCACCAGCGGTCGATGCGCGTCGAGCCGAGCACGCGGTCGTCGTCCTCGCGCCACGGCACCTTCGGGATTGCGGCCGTAGACCTCCGAGGTCGAGCTGAAGACCACCTTCTGCTGATGCTTGAACGCCAGCTTGAGGAGCGCCTGCGTGCCGTTGACGTTGACGTTGAGCACCTCGAACGGATCGCCGACGTAGTGCTCGACGCCGACGACCGCCGCGAGGTGGTAGATGAGATCGGCCTTGGCGATCAGGCCTTCGAGGATCTCGAGGTTGAAGACGCTGTCGCGCACGTAGTGGAAGCCCGGATTGCCCATGAGGTGGCGCGTCTTGGCGACCGAGCCGTTGTCGAGCACGAACACCTCGTCGCCGCGCGCGAGGAATGCGTCGGCCAGATGCGAGCCGACGAAGCCGCCGCCGCCGGTGATCAGAACTTTCATGTCGAGCCTCATTCCTTCCGCGATACCGGCGCGGCGCGCCCAGTCGCCCGCGGGGTGTTCCTCGTCGTCTGCCGCGCTGCACGCGGAGCAGCCGCAGGGAGCCCTCGCCGGTCTGCACGACCGACACCGTCGTCGATCCCGACCACCGTCCCCGGCGCCGCCGATCGCGCCGGCGCCGTCCGGCTGCGCCCACCACACCCGCAGCGGCGCCCCCTGCCAGTCGCGAACGCGCCGGGATACGGATGGGTCACGGCGCGCACCAGGTTGTAGACTGCGCGCGCTCGCGCTGCCAGTCGATGCCGCCCGTCGGCCGGGCCGCGGCCGCCGAAGTAGCTGCCGGCCGCGACGTCCTGCGGCCGGCGCGGCGCCGTGCCGGCGCAGAGCAGCGGATACGCGCTCGCGCAGCAGCGCCGCCGCGGCGGCGGTCAGCTTGCGGTAGAGCGTCAGGGCCGTGTCGTCGTCGGCGATCGGCACGCGGCGCTGCGCGACGATGTCGCCGGCGTCCGGCTTGCGCGACCATGTGGTGCAGGGTCACGCCGGTCTCGTGCTCGCCGTTGACCAGCACCCAGTTGACCGGGCAGCGGCCGCGATAGCGCGGCAGCAGCGAGCCGTGCAGGTTGAACGCGCCGCGCGTCGGGACGTCGAGCACCGCCTGCGGCAGCAGCCGCCGATAGTAGAAGGAGAAGAGGAAGTCGGGCGCCCAGTCGCGCAGCCGCGCCACCCATTCGGGCGTGTCGAGGCGCTCGTCGGCGAAGACCGGCAGGCCGTGCTCGCGTCGGCCAGCTCGTGCACCGAGCGGAACCAGATCGCGATCGCCCGGATCGTCGGCGTGGGTGAAGACCGCCGCGACCTCGGCGCCGAGCTCGAGCAGCGCTGACAGGCAGACGTAGCCGAACTCGTGAGTACGCGCAGACGATCGAGCGCATGCTCAGCGCTGCGGCTCGCCGTTGCGGTAGATCGCGCGGACCCGGTAGGCGGGCCGGTGGCGCACTTCGAGATAGATGCGGCCGATGTACTCGCCGACCAGGCCGACGGCGAGGATCAGCATGCCGAGGAACACGAAGAGGATGGCGAACAGCGTGAACACGCCCTCGACCTCCGGACCGACGATCAGCCGGCGGATGAAGAGGAAGACGCCGAAGCCGACGCCGGCGAGGGCGACGCAGATGCCGGCCAGCGACACCAGCTGGATGGGCATCAGCGAGAAGCCGGTGAGCAGGTCGAACCCCAGGCGCATGAGCTTGAGCGGCTTGTACTTCGACTGGCCCGTGGAACGCGCTCGGCGTGCCCGACCTCGATCTCGGTCGTGCGCCGCGCGAGCGAGTTGGCGAGCGCCGGGATGAACAGCGAGCGCTCGTCGCACTCGACGATCTGCTGGACGATGTCGCGGCGATAGGCGCGCAGCATGCAGCCGTAGTCGCGCATCGGCACGCCGACGGCGGCGGCGGTGGCGCGGTTGATCGACGGCGGAGACGGCGCGCCGCAGCCAGGGATCCTGGCGGTTCTCGCGCCAGCTGCCGACGACGTCGTTGCCGGCGTCGATCTGCTCGACCAGCCGCGCGGAATCTCCTCGGGCGGATTCTGCAGATCGCGCGTCGAGGGTGACGACGATGTCGCCGCGACTGGCGGCGAAGCCGGCCAGGACGGCGGCGTGCTGGCCGGAGTTGCGGCTGAGCTCGATCACCGACGACGCGTGCATCGTCGCGCCGAGAAGCGCGCGCAAGCGCTCCAGCGAATCGTCGTGACTGCCGTCGTCGACGAAGATGATCTCACAACTGCGTCCCAGCGCGTCCAGCGCCGCCTGCAGGCGCTCGCGCAGCAACGGGATGGTGGGCGCTTCGTTGAAGACCGGGATGACGATCGACACTTCTACCGCCGGCGCCTGCGCCCCAGCGCGCGCCGTATCCACTCGCACCGTACTGCCTTCCACAACGGCCCGTTCTACCAGACAGCCGCTGGGAGGGGTACCCGGCGAGCTCGCGCCGGTGGAGGCGCTCAGCGCGGCGGCTGCAGGAACCACATCTGATAGAACTCCCCGTCGCGTGGGTCGGCGGCGCGGCGGACCAGCTGCATCTCGTTGCGGCCGGGACGGAGCAGCTGGTGCGGAATGACCAGCGTCTCCTCGCTCCACCATTCCTTGGGGCGCCAGGGTGTCGCGAGGGGTGTCTCGACGCGCTGGCCGTTGACCGTGAGGTCGTAGCTGCCGCCGCCGGTGTGGTCGGTGCGCGCGAGCAGCACGAGGTCGACGTCCGGATCGACCCCGTCCACCGCCCAGTGCGCCTCGCCGTAGATGCGCCGGCCGTCGTCCTCGAGGCGGATGCCGTCGAGCGGCTCCAGATAGCGGAGCAGCTTGGTGTGCCAGCTGTGCTCGTACGGCGCACCGGCCGGCTGCGATTCGTCGAAGGCGTGGGCGGTCTCGGAGTCGGCATTGCCCCAATCGAGGCGGTCGACCAGCCGCCAGCCGGCGTAGCGATCGGCCTGCGCCTGGAACTGCTCCCGATCGGCGACGCCCCCGGCGGCGTAGAAGACGAGCCGCGGGTCGTCGAGGCGATCGCGCATCGCCGGGTTGAGCAGGGTGAAGTCGATGTAGCGCTGATCGGGCAGCGCGACGCTGATGAGCTCGCCCCCGTCGTGCGGCGGCGTCGCCACCGAGCGCGGATAGAGGTGCGGATCGACCCACTCGAGCAGCACGTCGACGCCCCGCGCCTGAATGCTGGGAAAGTCCTTGAGCCAGTGCTCGTGCCCCAGGCGGCCGCGATTGTCCGGGTCGACCGGCTGGCGACCGATCTGCGCGTCGGTGAGCCCGTGCAGATCGAGACAGGGTCGGTCGCAGAAATACGGAATGAGCCCCGCCGAGGTCGTGGCGATGTGGGCGTCGCGCGGCAGCACCTCGTCGAACAGGCGCGCCGCCGAGCGCCAATCGAAGCGGCCCGGATCGGTGTAGCGGCGCAGGAGAGGAATCGTCTCCTGGTCCTCGATCATGCGCGTCTGTGCCGCCGTTGCGGCGTGCAGGGTGACGGCGGCGAGCAGCACGGCGGTGGTCGCGCCGCATGCCCAGCCGACGAGCGGGCCGCGCCACCGCGCCGCCGCCTCGGCCGCGCCGATGACGATCGCGGGATAGAAGACGCCCGACACCGGCGTGAGGAATCGCCATTCCATGAAGTCGCCGCCGAGGCGCGCCACGTACAGCGCCGTCGCCGCCGCGGCGAGGACCGCCGCCACCAGAAAGCGGCGCGCCGGCCCGGGTGGCGCCATGCCCACGCCGATCAACGGCAGGGGCAGGAAGGGCCACAGCACATAGATGCCGGCATAGGTGCGCAGGTAGTAGAAGCCGCGCGCCCAGTACGTCAGGTACGCGGCCTTGGCGTAGTAGGTGTTGGGAAAGAGGGCGCCGTAGTAGGCGATGCGCCACGCCTCGTAGGGCAGGAGCACCAGGACGATCGGGGCGGCGGCGCCGAGCAGCGCTCGACGGCCGGGACGCGTGTGCAGCCACCAGGCGCCGTCGAGCAGGGCGGCGCTCACGACCAGGGCCGCCAGCACCACCACGCCATCGGGGCGCGTCATCGTCAGCGCCACGGCACTGAAGCCGACGAGCGCCGGCGCCCATCCGAACCGCCGCGGATCGAGCGACATGGCCGTCACCGCGGCGATGACACAGAAGGTCACCAGCGGCGTCTCCATGCCGGAGACGAACCAGAGGTTGAACGACCAGTGGACGGCGAGCGGCAACGCCACCAACGGCGCCGCCCAGAGACCGGCGCGCCACAACCCGACGCCGAGCACGAGCAGCAGGACGAACGAGCCGACCCACAGCGCCGCCGAGACGGCGTGCATGAACGCCAGCGGATCGGTGGCGCCGCGCGCCAGCGGCACGGCGGCCAGCACGGTCCAGAGGAAGTTCGTGTAGCCCTCGACGCGGTCGCCGACGTTGTAGACGAGGCCCTCGCCACGCACGAGGTTGCGGGCGTAGCGGAAGCTCACGTAGGCGTCGTCCTGCACCCAACGCTGCTGCCACCACGACGGCCACTGGAACGCCAGTACGGCAATCACCACCGCGACCTGCGCGATCAGCAGGCGGCGGGCGAGGAGCGGGCGCTCGGACACGCGCCCGTGTGTAGTGGAGTCGCGGACGCTTGTGGAGCGGTCGAGCGGCTCCCTCACCACCGCGGCCATGCGGGACCGGGCGGCCGGCCGCGCCTGCACGTCCGGACCAGCGAGACGGCGGCGTCGTTCGACATCCGCGACGACGTGAAGCAGATCGCCTCGATTCCACCCCGCTCCGACAGTTGAGCCCGCGTTCCGACCGGTCAGCGCTCCAGCCTTGTCCGAAGCGCCGCCCCCAGCCATCTACGCCAGAGGGGCACGATCGATGCGCGGAAGAGTCTGGCGGTCGCGAACGGCAGGGATGGCGGGTATCGTTCTCGCATGGGCGACCATCGCGTCGGCCGGCGACGTCCCGCGCGCGCTGCCGCGCACCGGCTGTGCGGCGGACTGCGATCGGGACGGCGAGGTCAGCGTCAGCGAGTTGTTGCGCGCCGTCTCCATCGGCCTCGGCGACGCGTCGGTGGCGCGCTGCAGCGCCGCCGATCGCGACGGCAGCCACGACGTCACCGTCGACGAGCTCCTCGCCGGCGTCGCCGGCGCGCTCGGCGGCTGCGCCCCGGCCGCAGCCGATCCGGGCACCGCGCCCTGGCAGCTGGTGCCCCGCGACGAGGTGATCAGCCGCTGCGGGCTGGATCCGGATCTCCTCGACGCCGCCGACGCCAGCGTCGCCCGGCCGTACGCGGTGATCCGCTATGGACAGCTCTGTCACGTCTACTATCCGAACGGCAGCGATCCGGCTGGCGAGGTGTTCTCGACGACCAAGACGCTCGGCGCGCTGACCACCGGCATCGCCGCCTACGAGACGCGCGATCTGCCCCGCAGCGGCCGCAAGACCGGTCCGCTGTCCGACGGCGACCGCGTCGACCAGTGGCTCGACTCGTTCACCTTCAACGCCGACGCCCACATCGCCCACGTGCTCGGCATGGAGGCGCAGAACGTCGACGTGACCTATGGCCAGCGCACCTACCAGTACGACATCGTCGGCACCGTGCAGATCAACCGTCTGAGCGACGTGATCACGACCGCCATCGCCCAGGATACCGACCGACTCGGCACGACGGTCGAGGAGTTCGCGCAACGCTTCGTGTTTGGACCGCTCGGCATGGCCGACTCGACGTGGACCGGCCACGACGCGAACAAGGTCTTCGCCTTCACCTGGGCGTCGACGGTGCTCGACATGGCGCGCGTCGGGCTCCTCATCCTCCACGACGGCGTCTGGTCCGACCGCCGCCTCCTCTCCGCCGACTGGACCTACAAGATGACGCATCCGTCCTTCGAGGATGCCAACACGGCCTACGGCTATCTCACGTGGGTCAACAGCGACTCCAACCACACCCAGGGCCTCGGCGACCCGAAGCGCGAGGGGCCGATCGACGCCTGCGCGCCGGTCGCCGTGTGGCCGCAGTATCCGCACGGGCTCTCGGACGCGCCCGACTGCAACTACCTGCCGCCGTATACCTGCAGCCAGCCACTCGACATCGGTATGTGGTTCGCCGCCGGCCTCGGCGGCCAGTTCATCGTCGGCCATCGCGCCCTCGACCTGGTGTTGGTGGTGAAGAACTCACCGAGCGACGCCGAAGCGCTGTGGTCCGCCGTGCGCCCCGCCCTCGTCGCGCTCGACCCCGAGCACCCCGGCGACGAGGCGGCGTTCTGCAGCGACTATGCGGCGGGGGCCTACGCGCCGGATCTGCGCTAGCACCGTCGGCTGAGTGATCGACACATTGCGCTGGCGACGCCGCCGCCAATCGGACACATTCGGTCGCATATGGCGACCTACGCGATCGGCGATGTTCAGGGCTGCGCGGCGACGCTCGACCGCCTGCTCGCCGCAGTGCCGCTGCGCGCCGACGATCGGCTGTGGTTTGTCGGCGATCTGGTGAATCGCGGGCCCGCATCGCTGGCGGCGCTCCGCACCGTCCACGGTTTCGGCGAGCGCGCCGTCGTGGTGCTCGGCAATCATGACCTGCATCTGGTGGCGCGTGCCGCCGGCCTGGTCGGCGCGAAGAAACGCGACACGATCGAGGACGTGCTCGCCGCGCCCGATTGCGACGAGCTCTGCGCCTGGCTGCGGACCCGCAAGGTCCTGCACCGCGACGCCGGCACCCTGCTGGTTCACGCCGGACTTCCACCGGGATGGACGACCGCACGGGCCCGCGAGCTCGCCGCCGCTGCCGAAGCGGCACTGGCCGGTCCGAACGGCGCGGCGATCGCGGCCGCCGGCATCCAGCTCCCGCGCCAGCCGCCCGATCGGCTCGAGGGCGACGCGCGGCACGCGGCCGTGATCGCGACGCTGACCACCCTGCGCACCGTGCGACCCGACGGCACGCCCAACTGGGAGTTCAAGGGCGCGCCCAGGGACGCGCCGCGCGGCAACGTCCCGTGGTTCGCGGCACCCGGACGGCGTAGCACCGACGCGACCATCGTTTTCGGACACTGGTCGGCGCTCGGACTGCATCTGGGCGACGGCGTCATCGGCATCGACACCGGGTGTGTCTGGGGCAGCGCCCTCACCGCTATCCGTCTCGACGACCGGCGCGTCTTCCAAGTTCCCTGCGCCGACGTCGTCTCCGGGTCGCGGGGCAACGACTAGCCGCTCACCCGCACCGTTCGTGCGCGAAGCCGCGCCGCAGACGCTTCGTACTGCACGTTCGCTCCACGGACCTCCGAATTCACCGGACCACGAAGGTTACGGCGGGGCACTCCGGTGCCGCCGGTCCGCGCGACCTTTCGCGACCCGGCCGGCTGCGCTACGAGCCTGGCACATGACGCACGTGCGCTTTTCGGTACAGACCCCGATCGAGGGCACGACCTTCGACGCCCTCGCCCGCCACTGGCAGCGGGCGGAAGCGCTTGGGTACGACTCGGCCTGGCTCGACGACCATTTCTACGGCGTCGCGACCCCGCAGTCGGACGACTCGCTCGAGTGCTGGACGCTGATGTCGGCGTTGGCGCGCGAGACGTCCCGCCTCCGTTTCGGCACCTTGGTGGTGTGCAACGGCTACCGGCATCCACCGCTCCTCGCCAAGATGGCGGCGACGCTCGATCACGTCGCCGCCGGTCGTTTCGAGTTCGGTCTCGGCGCCGGCTGGTACGAGCAGGAGTACAAGGCCTACGGATTCGACTTCCCGCCCATCGCGGAACGGCTGGCGCGGCTCGACGAGGCGCTGCAGATCTGTCGGGCGATGTGGACCGAGGAGCGCGCGACGTTCGCGGGGCGCTACTACCGGGTCGACGACGCGTGGTGCAATCCCAAGCCGGTGCAGAAGCCGGGACCGCCGATCATGATCGGCGGTGGCGGCGAGAGGATCCTGCTGCGGCTCGTCGCACGGTACGCGGATCGCTGGAACTTCGGCGGCAGCGTCGAGGCGTTCCGACACAAGATCCCGATCCTCGACCGCCACTGCGCCGCCGTCGGGCGCGATCCCTCGGCGATCGAGCGCAGCTGGTTCGGCAACGTGATCATCGAAGCGACCCAGGCGGCGCTCGACGTCCGCCTCGCCAAACGCCGCGCCCGCGGCCATGGCGATGCCTACGGCCTCGACGCGATCGTCGGCACCCCCGAGCAGATCGTCTCCCGGCTGCAGGAGTACGTCGCCCTCGGCGTCACCCACTTCATCGGCATGTTCGGCCGCGTCGACCGATTGGGGGCCACCGAGCTCTTCGCCCAGGAAGTCATTCCGGCGTTTCGGTAGTCGCGGGCAATGAGCACACCAGGGAGGAGCACAGGGGTGCGCGGATGGCTCGAATCTGGACAGCCGCCGGCGCTCGCGCCGCACCGCCGTCTATGGTGGAAATCGAGGTCTCTTGTTTGGACTGCAATGTACGCCGTGTCCGCGACGGCATCGAAAGGTTCGTCAATGACTAGGACGTCTCTGTGTTGTTCCGTGCTCTCTGCGGTTCTGCTCGCGGGAATTGCCCACGCCCAGAGTCCCGCTGATTGGATCAAGCGGATTCTCGACCCGGCGAAGATCGGGGTGACGATGCCCGAGGGGGCGGTGCTCAACCGCAAGCTGACGGTGGACTACCTCAGCAAGCAGGATCCGCCGGCGGAGATGGCCATCTACATGATGCCGCTCGATCAGCTGCACGCGGCGTCGGATCACTTCAAAAATACGCTCGGCGTGGCGCCGGAGACCACGGGCAGCGGCCTCTTCGAGATCCACCGGTTCAACGTGCCGGCGAAGAATCTGACGATCATGCTCACCCGCTCGCAATTCGTCGACGACAGGCTGCAGGTCATGATGACGTACACCCCGCCGGCGAAGTGATGCGCATGTCGCGCCCGTACGCCGCGCTGCTCCTCGCCGTCGTGCTGTGCGCCGTCGCCGCCATGGCGCGCGTGACGCCCGGGCCGGCGGTGACCGACGCGAACGTCGACGAGCGCGTCCGCCACCTGCAAACGGCCGCCGAGCAGATGGCGCTCGCCAACTACTATACCGCCAAGGCCGCCGCCGAAGGCCCGCGCATCGACTTCTACGAGCAGCTGTTCCGCGCCTACAGGGATCTCGAGGGCAAGGACTACGAGCCGCTGCGCGTCCAGGCGCGCTGGCTGCTCAAGGAAGCGCGCGCGACGCGCCATCACTTCGAGCTGCTGGCCACCGCCCACCGCACCCGCGCACTCGTCGCCGACGAGAAGTAGATGCGAGCCGACGAGCGAGAGAAGCTCATCCGTCAGGACACGCGCGACCTGCACGCCCTGGGGTACGCGCAACAGCTCTACCGCGAGATGGGCGGGTTCTCGAACTTCGCCATCTCCTTCTCCATCATCTCCATCCTCACCGGCGCCATCCAGCTGTTCGGCTACGGCCTGCAGTTCTCCGGCCCGGCCATCAATACGTATGGCTGGCCGCTCGTCAGCGTCCTCGTGCTCTGCATCGCCGCCTCGATGGCCGAGCTGGCGTCCGCCTATCCGACCGCCGGCGGCCTCTACTTCTGGGCGCACCGGCTCGGCGGGCACCGCTGGGCGTGGGTCACCGCCTGGTTCAACATGATCGGGCAGGTGACGATCACCGCCGGTATCGACTACGCCGCCGCCAACACGCTGCTCGGCGCGGTGAACCGCATCGCCGGCACGACGTTGCCGACCGACACCACCGCCACCGTCATCGCGATGGTGATCATCATGATCCCGCAGGTGGTGATCAACGTGTTCGGCATCCGCCTGACCGCGGCGCTGAGCGACTTCAGCGTCTGGTGGCACATCGGCGGCGTGCTCGTCATCGCCGTGCTGCTCACCGCGCTCGGGCAGCACGCGCAGCCGTTCTCGTTTCTCTTCACCGCGCAGCAGTCGGTCGATCCCGCCGCCCTCGGCGCCACCTTCACGGTCGGGCCGTTTACGTTCGATTCCATCATGCTGCGGCTGCCGGGCATGGCCGCGCTGTACGCCACCGGCGGTATCGGCCTGGCGTTCGTCCTCGGCCTGTTGCAGGCGCAGTGGACGTACACCGGGTACGACGCATCGGCGCACGTCGCCGAGGAGACCATCATGGCGCGGCTCAACAGCGCCTGGGGCGTGTTCCTGTCGGTCGCCGTGTCGGCCGTCGTCGGCTACGTGATGCTGCTCATCCTCACGCTGCACATCCCCGACATCGCCGCGACCGTGGATCCCGCCAACGCGCCGGCGGTGCTCTACCTCGTCTACGCGAACCTCCCGCCGCTCGCCGCGCACCTCGTCGCGGTGATCATCGTCGTGGCGATGTGGCTGTGCGGGCTCTCGTCGATCACCAGCATGAGCCGTATGTGGTTCGCCTTCGCGCGCGACGGCGGCATGCCGGGGCACAGCCTCATCCGCCGCATCCACCCGACGTGGCGCACGCCGATCTGGTCAATCGTGATCACCTCGATCCTGGCCGTACTGCTGACCGTGTACGCGGCGCTCTATTCGGTCGTCGTCGCAATCAGCACGACCGCGCTCTACCTCGCGTACGCCATCCCAATCTGGCTCAACCTGCGCAACAAGTGGCGCAATGAGGGCGAGTTCACGACGCCCCGACTTGCCCCGTGGAGTCTGGGTCGCTGGGGCGTCCCGCTCAACGCGATCGCCGTCGCCTGGGTCGTCATCATCACGCTGTTGTTCTCGATCCCGCCCAACGAGCTGGCGGGGTGGTCGATGATGGCGCTGTGTGTGTTCATGGCGCTGTACTGGGTCCTCGACGCCCGTCACCGCTTCACCGGACCGAAGGCCGCCACGGAGCTCGATCTCCGCGGCATCGAAGCGGCCCTCGAGGACTAGAGGGGCCCCCGTTGCCGGATCGAGACCCAGCGCAGCCAGCACCGTGGCCGAGCGCCGCGGGTGAGGTCGCCGGGCTGATCCGCGGACACGACTGGAACGCCACGTCGCTGGGACCGCTCGCGGCCTGGCCGCAGAGCCGGCGGACGGTCGTCGACGTCATCCTCGATTCGCCGTTGGCGATGGCCGCGCTCTGGGGCGGCGACCTCATCCAGGTCTACAACGACCGCTTCGCTCGCTTGTTGGCCGGAGAGCACCCCGGAGCACTCGGACGATCGGCACGCAGCGGCCCCGCGACCTGGCCGGTGAACGCGGCCCTCTGCGAGCGCGCACTCACCGGCGAGACCTTCACCACCGACGACCATCCCCTGGCCGCGGCGACGCCGGGTCATCCTCCGCAGGCGTGGTTCGCCCTCTCCTACAGCCCGCTACGGCGTGAGGATGGCCGCGTCGTCGGAGTCCTGATCACCGCCATCGAGACCACGGCGCGGCACCAGATCGTGCGCGAGAGCGAGCGGGTTGCGGAAGGTCTGCGCCAGAGCGAGCACTGGCTGCGGTTGGCGATGGAGGCGTCGTCGGCCGGCGCGTGGACCTGGGATGCGCGGACCAACGAGGCCTCCTGGGACGACCGCTACCATGCCATGTACGGCTTCGCGCCCGACGAGCCGCGGCTCCACGAGGCCTGGCTCGATCGTCTGCACCCGGACGATCGCCCGCTGGTCGTCGCCCGACTCGGCGCGGTGATGGGCACCCCCGGCGACGACGAGTGGAACATGGAGTTCCGCGCCGTCGTGCCGGATGGGCGCGTGCTGTGGATGCAGGGCCTGGGGCGGGCCGTGCGCGACGCCAAGGGCGTCGTGCTGTCGATGAGCGGCATCAACCTCGACATCACCGAACGCAAGCGCGCCGAGCAGCGGCTGCGCGAGTCGGAGGACCAGCTGTGGTTGTTCTTCGAATACGCCCCGGCGGCGGTGGCGATGGTCGACCGCGACATGCGCTACGTCGCCGTCAGCCGGCGCTGGATGGTGGATTTCGGTCTGCGCGGCGACCTCATCGGTCGCAGCCACTACGACGTCCTCCCCGAGATCCCTGAACGCTGGAAGGAGGCCCATCGGCGCTGTCTCGCCGGTGCGGTGGAGCGCTCGGAAGAGGATCGCTTCGATCGCGCCGACGGCTCCACGCAGTGGCACAAGTGGGAGATCATTCCATGGCGCAACGATGCCGGGGAGATCAGCGGCCTCATCATCCTCTGCGAGGACATCACCGAGGCGCGGCGGTGGAAGGACAGCCAGGAGGTGCTCATCGCGGAGCTCCAGCATCGCACGCGCAATCTGCTCACGGTGGTCGAATCCGTGGCGCAACAGACGATGCGGACCGCCGACTCGATCGAGGGATTCATGGCGCGCTTCGGCGTCCGGCTGCGGGCCCTGTCACGCGTGCAAGGCCTCTTGTCGCGGTCCGATCGCGAGCCCATCACCATCGGCGCGCTGGTGCGCATGGAGCTCGAGGCGCTCGGCCCGGAAGCGCTGAGCTCGCGCACGTTCGTCGCCGGGCCCGAGGTGCGCTTGCGCAAACGCACCGTGCAGACGCTGGCGCTGGCGATTCACGAGCTGGCGACGAACGCGTGCAAGTACGGGGCGCTCGCCGCCCCGGACGGCCGGCTCTCGGTGACCTGGCGCTTCGAGGTCGCCGGCGATCGACCCCGGCGCCTCGCGCTCGAGTGGGCTGAATCCGGAATCGAGCAGCGGCTCGGGCTCGAGGGAACGCGCGCCGGCTATGGGCGCACGCTGATCGAACGCGCCCTCCCGTACTCGCTGTCGGCGCAGACCACGTTCGAGCTGCGGGACGATGCGTTCCGCTGCTCGATCACGCTGCCGATCGGCGCCGACGACGCCGACGCCGTGGGCGGATGACTACGCGGCGCGCGCCGGTGGCGGGGCGTCGAGTCCTGATCGTCGAGGACGACTACCACGTCGCCTCTTCCCTGGCGTTCGCGTTCGAGGCCGCCGGCGTCGGGATCGTGGGCCCGGTCGCGACGGTCGAGGAAGCGTTGACAGTGATCGCCGCCGGCGGCCGGATCGACGGCGCCGTGCTCGACATCAATCTGCGCGGACAAATGGCCTACCCAGTCGCCGACGCCCTGCTCGAGCAAGGCGTGTCGTTCGTCATCACGACGGGATACGACGAGCACGCCGTGACGCAGCGGTACCCCGGGATCGCGTGCTTCGAGAAGCCAGCGATCGGAACGCGGTTGATCGAGGCCCTGTTCGGCGCCGCCGCGCTCGACGAGTGACCCCGACGACGCGGTAGACAGTGGTCGTCGGATTCGTCTAGGACGAGACCGTACCGCTCACGTCCGAACGCGTCACTTGCGACGTTACCGGGGGAACACCGCCCGATGCAGCCGATCGGGATCTCGTCGTGTCCCGTGGCCGTCGGCCACCGTGCCCTCCCCGGCCGTGAGACCACGCAGGGCGCATGGCATCGCACCGCGCGCCGTGCCCGTGCGCCGCCGCGCGTCGGCGCCGACCGCTGATCGCTTCGTTTCCGCCCGCAGACGATCACAAGGAGGAAGATATGATTCGACTCCGATGGGGATCGCTGACCGTGGCCGCGCTACTCGTTCTCTCCGCTGGACCCGCCGTCGCACAGTTGACGTCGAATCCCGCGGTGCTCGATCACCTCGCCTGTTACGCCATCACCGACCCGCTCAAGCCTGACGCAACCGTCGATCTCCTCGCCGAGTTGCAACCCGAATTCCGCCAGGCCGGTTGTCGGGTGATCAAGGCGAGCAAGTTTTGCGTTCCCACCAGCAAGGTCGTCGTCCAGGCGACCACCACCGGCCCATCCATCGTCGGCCAACCGCTGCGCGACGACTACATCTGCTACCGGGTCAAGTGCCCGGACACCTCGGCGCCGATCCCCAACAAGCTGGTTGCCGATCAGTTCGGCCAGCGCGAGCTGAAGCACTTCCGGCCGTTCGAGCTGTGCGTGCCGGCGCGCAAAGCGGCGCGGCCGTGCAGCGTCGTGCACGGCAAACAGTGCGGCGGCGCGTGTCCGAACGACGTCGCCGGCGCGCCAACCGCGTGTCGCTTCGACGATGCAACCAAGACCTGCACCTGCGATCCGCAACCGTGCGGTGGCAAGCCCGACAAGACCGGACAGTGCGGCGGCGCCTGTACCGATCCGATCCAATCGTGCCAGCCGGGCGTCGACGCCGCCGGCAACAAGGCGTGTCTGTGCAAGGACCCGCCGACGCCACCGTGCAGCATCAACCCCGCGACCGGGACCTGCGGGGGGACCTGCCCCAACCCGGCCGACGCCTGCGTCTTCATCACCATCGGCGGCACCCCCACGTGCACCTGCCAGCCGCCCGTGCCGCAGTGTCAGAACGTGCCCGGTACCAACCAGTGCGGCGGTCCGTGCCCGCCGGGTCTGACCTGCACCCTCAACACCGCGCTCAACCTGTGCCGGTGCGAGCCGCCGATTCCGCCGTGCTCGCCGAATCCGCTCACCGGCCAGTGCGGTGGCCAGTGTCCGATCAACACCGTGTGCCGTGTGGTCGGCACCGGTGCCGCGCTCACCTGCGGCTGCGTCACGCCGTAGCGGCGAATGAGGCTCCCGGCCGCCCGGCCGGGAGCCTCGCTCTCGCCGCCGCCGCTTGCCCGGTCACGTGGACGGGGCGTAGCGTGCGCGGCTCCCGGAGGTGACCGATGGAGATCCTGCTCAACCCGAAGCGCCACGAGCGCTCGTATCGCGACGACCGCTCGCGCGAGGTGATGCGCAAGACGATCGAGTTCTTCGAGCGCAAGGGCAAGCGACGCTTGAAGGAGGACTACCACGGGCGCGGCTGGTACGCGGACTTCCTCGACGTTCGTGAAGGCGGAGAAGATCTTCGCGACGATGTGCACGCCGGCCGGCTACGGCGCCCCCGATTCGCGGTGGGACACCTGGCGGATCTGCGAGTTCGCCGAGATCCTCGGCTTCTACGGTCTGCAGTACTGGTACACGTGGCAGGTGTCGGTGCTCGGCCTCGGCCCGATCTGGATGAGCGCGCAACGAGGACGTGAAGCAGCGCGCCGCGCGCGCCCTCGAGGAGGGCGGCATCTTCGCCTTCGGCCTCTCGGAGCGGGCGCACGGTGCCGACATCTACTCGACCGACATGCTCCTCACCGTCACCGACGAGGGCCGCTACGCGGCGAGCGGTCGCAAGTACTACATCGGCAACGGCAACAAAGCGGCCATCGTCTCGACCTTCGGCAAGCTCGCCGGCTCCGACGACTACGTCTTCTTCGCCGCCGACCCGTCGCACGAGCGCTACGAGCTGGTGCAGAACGTCTGCGCCAGCCAGAACTACGTCTCCGAGTTCGCCCTCGACCAGTATCCGCTCACCGAGGCCGACATCCTGCACAAGGGCCGCGCCGCGTGGGACGCCGCCCTGAACACGGTCAACATCGGCAAGTACAATCTCGGCTGGGCGTCCATCGGCATCTGCACGCACGCCCTCTACGAGGCGGTCACGCACGCCCACAACCGGCACCTGTACAAGATGCGGGTCACCGACTTCCCGCACGTGCAGCGGATGTTCGTCGACGCCTACGCGCGCCTCGTCGCGATGAAGCTCTTCGCCCTGCGCGCCTGCGACTACATGCGCTCCGCGTCGCCCGACGACCGCCGCTACCTGCTGTACAACCCGATGGTGAAGATGAAGGTCACCACCGAGGGCGAGCGCGTCATCAATTTGCTGTGGGACGTCATCGCCGCCAAGGGCTTCGAGAAGAACATGTACTTCGAGCAGGCCGCCGTCGACATCCGGGGCCTGCCCAAGCTCGAGGGCACGGTGCACGTCAACATCGCGCTCATCGTCAAGTTCATGCCCAACTTCTTCTTCGCCCCGGCCGACTGCCCCGAGATCCCGCGCCGCGACGATGCCACCGACGACGCGTTCCTGTTCGATCAGGGCGCCGCGCAAGGGCTCGGCAGCATCCGCTTTCACGACTACCACCGCGCCTTCGCGCTCTTCGATCTCCCCAACGTCCAGGTGTTCGCCCGGCAGGTCGAATCCTTCCGCACGATGCTCGCCAGCGCGCCGCCCAACGAGGCGCAGAGCAAGGACACCGACTTCCTGCTGGCGGGCGGCGAGCTCTTCGCGCTGGTCGTCTATGCCCAGCTGCTGCTCGAGAACGCCCGCCTCTACGGCATCGCGCCCGCGCTCGTCGATCAGATCTTCGACTTCATGGTGCGCGACTTCAGCGAGTTCGCGCTGCAGCTCCACAACAAGGCCGGCGAGCACGACGGAGCAGATGCAGCACTGCCTCTCCATGATCGCCAAGCCGGCGGCCGACGATCGCCGCTACGAGACGGTGTGGCGGGACCACGTCCTGGCACTGGACGGCGCCTACGAGATGAACCCCTGAGCGACGGCGAGAGTCCGAGACGGGAGGCAACGTCCATGGGCGGTGCGCGGCACAATCGCGTGCTCATCCTCGGGGCCGGGCCGGTCGGCCTGGGCGCGGCGCTCGAGCTCGCGCGGTTCGGCGTTCGCAGCGTCCTGATCGAGAAGCACGACGGTACGTCGTGGCATCCCAAGACGCGCAACTTCAACACCCGCACGATGGAGATCGCCAAGGGCTGGGGATCGGCCGTCTACAAGCGCCTGCGCAGCATCGACTCGCCCGATGGCTGGAAGAGCCCCATCCGGTTTCTCCACAGCGCGACGGGCGAAGAGTACGGCAGGATCGAGTCGAAGGGGTTTGAAGGACCCGGCCCCGACGTGAGTCCGGCCTTGCCGATCATGACGTCCCAGGAGCTGATCGAGCAGATCCAGCTCGAGGCGGTGCGTGCGTCGGGACTCGTCGACGTTCGCTTCGGCATGGCAGCGACGCGCCTGGTCACCGGCGGCGCAGCGCACGACGACGAGGCCGTTGTCGACGTCACACATCGCGCCAGCGGTGCGGAGGAGACGCTGTGCGGCGATGCGCTGGTCGCGGCCGACGGCGCCGGAAGCTTGATACGCGGCGAGCTCGGTCTGCAGCTCGAGGGGCCGCAGGGGCTGGCCCACATCGTCAACTGCTACTTCAAGGCCGACCTCGAGCGGCACATCGGCGAGCGCAGAGGCGTCCTGCTGTTCGTCTCGAACGACGGCGCGCGCGGCGTCTTGCAGCCGCTCGACGGCGCCGGGCGCTGGCTGTGCCAGATCACCGTCGCGCCGGAGGAGTGGTCGCTCGACGTGTTCACGCCGACGCGCGCGCGTGAGTGGGTGCGCGCCGCCGCCGGCGTCGACGATCTCGAGCCCGAGATCCTCTCGCTCGGCCTGTGGAAGCTCAACGCAACGGTCGTCGAGCGCCTCGTGCGGGGCCGGGTCGTCCTGTGCGGCGACGCGGCCCACCAGTTTCCGCCGACCGGCGGCCTCGGCGTCAACACCGGACTGCAGGGCATGCACAACGCCATGTGGAAGCTGGCGTTCTGCGTGCAGGGCAGAGCGGACTGGTCGCTCCTGGAGACCTACCACGCCGAGCGGCGCGGCGTGTCGCAACGGATCACCGCTCAGTCCCTGCACAACTCGATGAACGTCCTGCGCATCAGTGCCGCCGCCGTCGCCGGCGGCGAGAGCGGACTCAGCACGGAGGAGATCGTCACGTCGGCACGCCGCTACGGCAATCACCTGGGCGTCGAATTCGGCGCCGCGTACGAATCATCGGCCGTGGTCGCCGATGGGACCCGGCCTCCCGCCGTCGCCGACAGCTATTCCGACTACATCCAGTCCGCGACGCCCGGTTGTCGCGCGCCACATATGTGGCTCGGGCGGGCGGACGCGCAGCTCTCGACCCTCGATCTGCTGGGTCCGGCGTTCACCCTGCTCGCGGCACCGCAGGGGGCGGCGTGGTGCGCGCTGGCGGCGGAAGCCGGCCACGATCTCGACGTTCCGATCCACAGCTACAGGATCGGCGCGGCCGGCCTGACCGATCTGAACGGCTTCGCGCAGGCCTATGGGCTTCGCGACGACGGCGCCGTGCTCGTGCGGCCCGACGGCCACGTCGGATGGCGAAGCGCCTCGGCGCCGGTCTCGGGATCCGAACTGATCGACGCGGTGCGCCAGATCCTCGGCCGCTGAGCCCCCCGGTCCTGCCGGGCCGAAGGGATGCGTCACAATCACCGAATGGAGGGCCGCGCTCCCGCGCGGCCTGCTCCGGCGGTGCATCACTCAGGCCGAGACGGTCTCCATCGACGCCTGACGCACGCGCGCTGGCAGCGTGAAGCGGACGATCTTCAGCACCGTGGTGCCGAACTGTCGCGTGAAGCGAGCCGCTGTTGTACGGCACGCCGTAGCGCTCGCAGATGGCGCGGACGCGCGGCGCGATCTGCGGGTAGCGGTTGCTCGGCATGTCGGGGAACAGGTGATGCTCGATCTGGTGGCTCAGGTTGCCGCTCAGCACGTGGAACAGGGCGCCGCCGCCGATGTTGCAGGAGCCGAGCACCTGGCGCAGCATACCAGCTGCCCGCGCGACTCGCCCTCGATCTGTTCCGGGCTGAACACGTGCACGCCGGCCGGGAAGTGGCCGCAGAAGATGATGACGAAGGTCCACACGTTGCGGAGCAGGTTGGCGGCCAGGTTGGCGGCGGCAACGTAGAGGAAGAACGGCCCGGCCATGAGCGGGAAGAGCACGTAGTCCTTCAGCGCCTGGCGGCCCGCCTTGCGGCGGATGTCGCGCCACTGGCGACGCGCCTCGGCACGATCCTTCTTGCCCTTCAACAGGCGGTTGATCTCCAGATCGTGCACGGCGATGAACCACTCGAAGAAGACCGCCATCAGCACGGCGTTCAACGGCTGCAGCAGGTAGAACGGCGACCAGCGCTGCTGCGCGCTCATGCGCAGCATGCCGTAGCCGACGTCGCGATCGCGGCCGAGGACGTTGGTCCACGTGTGGTGCACGACGTTGTGCGAGTGCCGCCACTGATCGGCCGGGCACGCATGGTCCCACTCCCACGTGCGCGACTGGATGTCCGGATCGCGCATCCAGTCCCACTGGCCGTGCATGACGTTGTGCGCGATCTCCATGTTCTCGAGGATCTTGGCGAGGCGAGCGCCAGCGTGCCGAGCCCGGCGACGGCGAGGAACGTCGGCCAGCCGCTGAGCGCGTGTCCCCAACTGGGCAGGCAGGCGAGGCTGGCGAAGATGACCAGCGCGGCCGCCGAGCGCCAGGCTGCGCTGCACCGCGATCAGCCGCCGGATGTAGCGCGCGTCGCGCTCACCGCGGTCGGCTCGTGACCTCGTCGCGGATGGCGGCGATCTCGCGGCCGAAGGCCGTCGAGCTCCGCGTCGCCGAGGCGCACCGGCAGGCGCGACACGTCTGTCTCGTCGCGTGTCGGTCGTGCTCATAGCGCGAGCTCGCACATCGCCGGCGGCGGCGCAGACGCACACCTGCACCTTCTGTCCGGCCTCGCAGCAGGGCGCCGTTGCGCAGGTCGCGCACGCGGCCGGCGACCAGCCTCGCGTCGCAGGTGTGACAGATGCCCATGCGGCAGCCGTGCGGCGGCGCCAGGCCGGCGCGCTCGGCGACGTGCAGCAGCGGCGTGCGCCCGTCGGCGTCGACCGCCGCCCGCTGGCGGCAAAGCACGACCACGCCGCCAGCGGCCGCTTCGGGCAGCGGCGCCAGCGCGGCGACGAAGCGCTCGACGTGCAGCCGATGCGCCGAGGCCGAACGCCTGCCAGTGCGCCTCCACCGCCGCCAGCAACGCCGGCGGGCCGCACGCCCACACCTCGCGCTCGCGCCAATCCGGGCAGCACGCCTCGAGCTGCCCGGCGCTGAAATGTCGCGCGGCGCCGCCGCCGGCTGCGCGTGTACAACCGGTGCAGCCGGTAGCGCCGGATTCGCCTCGGCCATGCCCTGCAGGGTGGCGGCCGAAGATGACGTCGGCGGGACGCGGCGCGTAGTGCAGGTGCACCGCGTCGGGCAGGCGCCGCGCGCCAGCCGCAGCATGCTCATCACCGGTGTGATGCCGCTGCCGGCGGTGAGGAACAGCGGCGCGCGCAGGTACGGCGTCGGGCAGCGCGAAGTCGCCCTGCGGCAGGCCGATCGACGAGATGGGTACCGGGCCGGAGGTCGCGAACCAGGAAGCCCGACACGCGCCCGCCGGCGACCGCCTTGATGGTGATGGTGATGCAGCCGTCGAACCGCCGCCGGCGATGAGATCGAGTAGGTGCGGGTGTGGCGAACGCCGTCGATCGACACGCCGACCGCGAGGTACTGTCCGGGACGGTGCGACCGCCAGCCGCGGCCGGGCCGCAGGGTCACCGTGCGCGCGTCGGCCGTCTCGGCGCGTCACGCGCTCCACGCGCGCCCGCAGCGCATGCGTCGCCCACAGCGGATTCAGCAGCTCGAGATAGTGCGAGGGCCGCAGCGGCGTGGCGAGCAGGCGCGCCGCGCCCGCCAGGCGCCTGCGCAGCGTGCGTCGGCGGGGCCGCGTTGCGCCGTGCCGTCGTTGGAGCTGCTTGCATCGTGCTCACCTCCCGTGCCCTTCTCACTACGGCTACGTTGCCGTAACCTACGTTTGCGTAACTTACGCTAGCGTAGTAAGTCGAGTCAACATGAGTCGGCGAAAGAAATCCGGCGCGCCGCCGCGCCTGAGCGCGTCGGCCCGCCGCTCCCAGTTGCTGGAGATCGCGCGCAGCACGTTCGCCCAGCGCGGCTACGAGGCGACGTCGGTCGAGGAGATCGCGGCGCGCGCCAAGGTCTCGAAGCCGATCGTCTACGAGCACTTCGGCGGCAAGGAGGGGCTCTACGCCGTGCTCGTCGACCGCGAGATGGAGTACGTCGTGGCGCGCATCGCCGAGGCCATCTCCTCGGGCACGCCGCGCGAGCGAGTCGAGCGCGCCGCGCTGGCCTTCCTGCTCTACGTGCGCGATCAGCGCGACGGCTTCGTCGTGCTGTCGCGCGACGCCCCGGTGGCGCTGGCGCGCGGCGGCATGTCGAGCCTGCTCAACGACGTCGCCGAGCGGGTGTCGGACGTCTTCACCACCACCTTCAAGCAGGCCGGCTACGACGCCAAGGCGGCGCCGATCTACGCGCACGCGCTGTGCGGCATGGTGACCTTCGTCGGCCAGTGGTGGACCGAGACGCGCAAGCCGCCCGTCGAGGAGGTCGCGAGCCACCTCGCCGCCCTCGCCTGGATGGGCCTGCGCCATCTGCCCAAGCGCCCGAAGCTCAGCACCCCCCGCGCGGAGCGGCCGAAGTAGCCGGAGGACCACGCGCCCGCGGTGCATGCCGCCGCCCAACCTGTTACGGATATGGGATGAGACGAGCGCTGATCGTCGGACTGCTCGCACTCACCGCGTCGATGGTCGCGGGCGCTCAGGTTGGGGCCGCGTCGAAGCATCCGATCCCCTACGGCGCCAACCCGGCGGCCGGGCACACCTTCACGCACGACGGCGTGAAGCTGTACTACGAGGTCTACGGTCGCGGTGAACCGCTGCTGCTCATTCACGGCAACGGCGCCAGCATCGGCGCCATGGCCGCGCAGATCGACTACTTTCGCAAACGTTACAAGGTGATCGCCATGGACAGCCGCGATCACGGACGCTCGGCCGACAGCGAGGAGCCGCTGACCTACGAGAAGATGACCGACGACCTGGCCGCGCTCCTGGATCATCTCGGCGTCGGCCCCGTGGACGTGCTCGGCTGGAGCGACGGCGGCATCGAGGCACTGCTGCTCGGCATGCGGCACCCCGGCAAAGTGAAGAAGCTCGCCGCGATGGCCCCGAACCTGAACCCGAGCGAGGAAGCGTTCTATCCAGAGGTCACGAAGCTGATCAAAGGGCTGATGGACGCCGTACCCGCCGAGAGTCGCGAGACGCCGGAGGGCAAGCGCGAGCTCAAGGTGACGGGGATGATGCTGGTCGAGCCGAACATCGCGTTCTCCGCGCTCAAAGCCATCACGGCGCCGACGTTGATCCTCATCGGCGACCACGATGTCATTCGCACCGAGCACGCCGTGAAGATCTTCGAGCACCTGCCCAACGGCGCGTTGGCGATCCTACCCAACGCCACCCATATGGTCCCGTACGACGATCCGGCGTTGTTCAACGGCACCGTCGAGCACTTCTTCCGCACCCCGTTCAAACGGAGCGATCGGGTCAAGGACGCGATGGCATCGCTGGCCGCGCTCAAGGCCAGCGAGCCCCACTAGTCCCGCTCGGATCGACGCCCGAGAAACCCTCGGCGCTTCCGCTCTGGCCTCGGTCGGGAAAGACACCGCCGGGCCGGCCCCCACCTTTACTTGCGCGGCGGGAATCGTGTACGGCTAGCCGGTTTCGGGGGCGTTGCAGAAGAGGAGATTATGAAAATGCGGCCGATGATGACGGTGATTCTCACGGTGCTCGCGGTGCTGGGCGTCAATCCCGCCTGGGCCCAGGAAGCTGGCCACGCCAGCGAGATCGACCTGATCCTGCCCGACCTGAGCCAGGTCATGATGATGGGCACCAACGGCCGATCCCTCCTGATGGGCGGATTGTTGGTCTGCCTGCTCGGCCTCGGATTCGGCCTGTGGATCTACACTCAGCTGCGCGACATGCCGGTGCACAAGTCGATGCTGGAGATCAGCGAGCTGATCTACGAGACCTGCAAGACGTACCTGGTGACCCAGGGCAAGTTCATCCTGGTCCTCGAGCTGTTCATCGGCTCGATCATGGTCGTCTACTTCTGGCTGCTGCGCGACATGGCGCCGTACCGGGTGGCGATCATCATCCTGTTCAGCCTGATCGGCATCGCCGGCAGCTATACGGTCGCCTGGTTCGGCATCCGCATCAACACCTTCGCCAACTCGCGGACCGCGTTCGCGGCCCTCGAGGGGCGGCCGTACCCCTGTTACGCGATCCCGCTCAAGGCCGGCATGAGCATCGGCACGCTGCTGATCTCGATCGAGCTGCTGCTCATGCTCATGGTGCTCCTGTTCGTGCCGCGCGACCTGGCGTACGCGTGCTTCATCGGCTTCGCCATCGGCGAGTCGCTCGGCGCCTCGGCGCTGCGTATCGCCGGCGGCATCTTCACCAAGATCGCCGACATCGGGTCGGACCTGATGAAGATCGTCTTCAACATCAAGGAAGACGACGCGCGTAACCCCGGCGTCATCGCCGACTGCACCGGCGACAACGCCGGCGACTCGGTCGGCCCGACCGCGGACGGTTTCGAGACCTACGGCGTCACCGGCGTGGCGCTGATCTCCTTCATTCTGCTGGGGGTGCCGCACGCCGACATCCAAGGCCAGCTGATCGTCTGGCTGTTCGCCATGCGCGTCATGATGGTCATCGCCAGCATCCTCTCCTACGCCATCAACGAGGGCATCCAGTCCTCCAAGTACGCCACCGCCACCGACATGAACTTCGAGCACCCGCTCACCTTCCTGGTGTGGCTGACCTCGATCATCTCGGTGATCATCACCTACATCGCCTCCTTTCTGCTCATCCCCAACCTCGGCGGCGACCCCACCCTGTGGTGGAAGCTGTCGACCATCATCACCTGCGGCACCCTCGCCGGCGCGATCATCCCCGAGGTGATCAAGGTCTTCACGTCGACCAGCTCGGCGCACGTGCGCGAGTGCGTCGAAGCCTCGAAGGAAGGCGGCGCGTCGCTCAACGTGCTCGCCGGTCTCACCGCCGGCAACTTCTCGGCCTACTGGATGGGCCTCGTGCTCGTCGGCCTGATGGGCATCGCCTACTTCGTCAGCGAGACCGGCCTCGGCGCCCAACTGGCCGATGGCAGCCCGCTGATGCTGGCGCCGGCAGTGTTCGCCTTCGGTCTGGTCGCCTTCGGCTTCCTCGGCATGGGCCCGGTGACCATCGCCGTCGATTCGTACGGCCCGGTGACCGACAACGCCCAGTCGGTGTACGAGCTGTCGCTGATCGAGAGCGTCCCCAACGTGAAGGCCGAGGTCCGCAAGGAGTTCGGCTTCGACGTCGACTTCGAGCGCGCCAAGGCGTTCCTCGAGGAGAACGATGGCGCCGGCAACACGTTCAAGGCGACCGCCAAGCCCGTGCTGATCGGCACCGCGGTGGTCGGCGCGACGACGATGATCTTCTCGATCGTCATGGCGCTGACGCACGGCCTGACCGACAACCTCAGCCAGCTCTCGATCCTCCACCCGCCGTTCCTCTTCGGCCTCATGCTCGGCGGCTCGGTGATCTACTGGTTCACCGGCGCCTCGACCCAGGCGGTTGCCACCGGCGCCTACCGCGCGGTGGAGTTCATCAAGGCCAACATCAAGCTCGACGGTGTCGAGAAGGCCTCGATCGCCGACTCGAAGAAGGTCGTCGAGATCTGCACCCAGTATGCCCAGCGCGGCATGCTGAACATCTTCCTGGTCATCTTCTTCTCGACCCTGGCGTTCGCCTTCGTCGAGCCGTTCTTCTTCATCGGCTACCTGATCTCGATCGCGATCTTCGGCTTCTTCCAGGCGGTCTTCATGGCCAACGCCGGCGGCGCCTGGGACAACGCCAAGAAGGTCGTCGAGACCGAGCTGCGCATGAAGAACACGCCGCTCCACGAGGCGACGATCGTCGGCGACACGGTCGGCGATCCGTTCAAGGACACCTCTTCGGTGGCCATGAACCCGATCATCAAGTTCACCACCCTGTTCGGCCTGCTCGCCGTCGAGTTGGCCGTGAGCCTGCACCAGAAGTCGCCGATGGCGAACACGCTGCTCGCCATCGCCTGCTTCGGCATCTCAGTCGTGTTCGTCTACCGCTCGTTCTACAATATGCGGATCAAGAGCAACTGAGCTGGATTGACTTGATCCGGGTTGCTCCCATGCACGTCGCGCGTCCACATACGGCACCCTGGTGTCGCTGTCGCCAGCCCGGGGAGACCGCCCAGGGCACGGATCGCCCGCCGTCGCCCTTCGCCGCTCGTTAGCGGACGATCAATCGTCACGATCTCGAAGGCCTGGGAGCTCCGCTCCCGGGCCTTTTCCTTTTCGCACGGAGACGACGACCGGTTCCGCCGCCGCGTGCGCCGCGCCGTGGCGGCCGTGGGGTTGGCCGGGCAGGACGCGCGCGGGCGCTCGATGGTCCATGTCGCCGCGGCCCGTGTGGCCGCGCGGCGGTGCGGAGCGCCGCCAGGCAGAGCGGGGCGGGCCGGTGGATCCGCCGGCGACCCACGCGGGTCGCGCCGCGCGCGCCACGTTGGTGCGCCGCCCGCAAACGCGCTAACGCCGGCTCATGACTGACGATGTCCGTCTCACCACGCTCGTCCAGGCCGGCGGCTGCGCGCGCAAGCTCGCTGCCGAGGACCTCGTTCAGGTGCTGCGGCAGTTGCCGTCGACGCCGCATGCGTGGGTGGACGACGACGTCGGCCCGATGGAGGACGCGGCGCTGCTGCGGCCGCCGGGCGGCGGCGGCCTGGTCTTCACGGTCGACTTCATCACGCCGATCGTCGACGACCCCGAGACCTTCGGCGCCATCGCCGCCGCCAACGCGATCAGCGACGTCTACGCGATGGGCGGCGAACCGCAGGTCGCGCTGGCGGTGTGCGGGTTCTCCAGCGACCTGCTGCCGCTCGCGGTCCTCGAGCGCATCTTCCGCGGCGGCCGCGACAAGGCCGCGGAGGCCGGTTGCGCGATCGTCGGCGGCCACACGATCAAGGACGGCGAGCTGAAGTACGGCCTGTGCGTGATCGGCACGGTCGACCCGGCGCGGGCGCTGACCCAGACCCATGCGCGTCCCGGCGATGCGCTCGTGCTGACCAAACCGCTCGGCTTCGGCATCGCCTCCCAGGCGATCAAGAAGCAGGCGCTCTCGGCCGCGCAGCTCGACGAGGTCACGGGCCTGATGATGACGCTCAACAAGACGGCGAAGGACGCTGCCCTCGCGGCCGGCGCGCGCGCCGCGACCGACGTCACCGGCTTCGGCCTGCTCCGCCACCTGCACAATCTGCTGAGCGGCTCGGGCGTCGCCGCGCGCCTGCACGCGGCCGCCGTGCCGGTGCTGCCCTTCGCCCGCGCCCTGGCGGCGGAAGGCCTGATCCCCGGCGGCTCCCGCACCAACCTCGCCGCCGCCGCGCCGTACTGCCGGTTCGATGATGACGTCGCCGAGCTCGAGCGCGTTCTTCTCGCCGATGCTCAGACGTCGGGTGGACTGCTGATCGCGGTGCCGGCGGATCGCGCCGACGCGTTGGTCGCCGATCTCGCGGCCCGGGGCGCGCCGGCGCACGCGCGGATTGGCGAGATCACCGCCGGCGCGGCGGGGCAGATCGCCGTGGAGAGCGGCGCGTCAGCGCCGCAGCACCGCTGACGCGGCGCCTCAACCCAGCGGCGCTGACGCGCCGCACTCCGCGGCAGCGATGCGCCGCAGTCATGGTGATGGCCGGCGCTGGCGGGCGGAGAAATGCTGCGCATGTGGCCCCATGCGCCGGCTCATCATTTCTCAGAGGCGGGCAGCCTACATCGTCACTGCGGCGACTCGCGGCCACGCCCACGCTCTTCCGCGGTCGCGAGAGGCTCGTTCGCGATGCGATCCTACGCCTCGCCCTCGAGCTCGACTGGCGACTGGAAGCCTGGGCGGTCTTCGCCAACCACTATCACTTCATTGCTCACTCCCCGGAGAGAGCAGACAGTCTTCCGCTCTTCATTCGCCGGATCCACGCCGGAACAGCCACGGCGATCAACCGGGTCGACTGCACTCCGGGCCGGCGCATCTGGGGGAACTATTGGGAAACCCTGATCACCAACCAACGATCCTTCTTCGCTCGCCTCTCGTACGTGCACCAGAACGCGGTGAGGCACGGGATCGTCCCATTAGCGTCCGCCTACCCATGGTGCTCGGCCTCCTGGTTCGAGTCCGGCGCGTCCCGAGCCCTAGTCGACACCGTCTACTCCTTCCCCTTCGACCGCCCTTTCGTCGTCGACGTGGAGTGCGGCGCGTGAGCGCCGCTTTCGACCACGGTGCGTCAGCGCCGTGATTCCTCCAGCGCCGCTGACGCGGCGCCCCAAACCAGCGGCGCTGACGCGCCGCTCTCCGCGGCGGCCGTGCGTAGTCAGGGAGAGATCGCTATCCTGCGGGCGTGATCGGACGTTTCCTCGCCCTCCTCCTGCTGGCGCTGCCGGCGCGCGCCGCGACCCGTGCGGTCGATGTTCCGCTGCTGCTCGACCACGTGTTCCTGCGCAAGATGCTCGTCGAGCAGGTGTACACGCTGCCGGGCACCGAGGTGCGGGTGTGGGACGACAACTCCGGCTGCAACTTCATGGTCCTCTCCAACCCGCGGGTGGACGCCGTCGGCGACCGGCTCCGCGTCACCAGCGACGGCGTGGCCCGGGTCGGCACGGCGGTCGGCCGTCGCTGTCTCAACGTCATCGACTGGACCGGCACCGTCGAGGTGCTCGAACAGGGGGAGCTGGATCCGACCACGCCGGTCGTGCGCTTCCGCGTCGTCGATTCCAACGTGTACGGCAAGGACGGCAAGAAGTCGGTCACCGGCACGTTCTGGGACTGGGTGAAGAAGTACGTCCACCCGCGCCTGGAGACGGTCACCGTCGATCTCGCCCAACCGCTCACCGACCTGCGCGACTTCCTGCCGACGGTGTTGCCGGACGACGGCGACGCGGCGCGCCGCCTGATCGATTCGATCCGCATCGCGGACGCCACGGTGAACGACGCCGGCCTGCGTCTCGACCTGCGCTTCGACATCGACGAGGCGACGCTGGTCGAGGAGCCGCTCTCGCCCGGTCCCGTGCCGACGCTCAGCCCCGACGAGATCGCCGCGTGGAACGTCGCGTGGGAGCAGTGGGACGCCTTCGTCACCTTCGTCGCCAAGAACGCCGCCGGCGATGCGCTCGATGCCCAGCGCCGCCAGCTCTTCGCCGTCCTCATCGAGGCGCGCTACGACATTCTCGACGCGTTGGCGCCGGCGCATCCCGGCGCGCCCGATCCCGTGCGGCCGCTGTTCGTCTCGACCTGGACGCGGCTCGCGCCGGTGCTGCGCGACGTCAGCCTCGGCGTCCCCGGCGAGGCGGCGCTGCGCTACCTCACCTTCATCACCGCCGCCGACGCGCTGCGCGCCATCGACGCGCTCGGACCCTCCAGCGGCCTCGACATCTCCGCCGACGGCCTCCGCCGCCTGGCGCGCATGATCGCGCCGGCCACGCCCGGCGATCCGCTCACCTACGACGAGGCGGTGGATCCCGAGCTGCGCGAGCGCTTCGGATTCGGGCCGCCCCCACCGCCGCCGGAGCCCAATCCCGACGTCGACCTCAGCTGGGTCTGGCCGGCCGCGGCGCACGCCGACGATCCGGCCGCGCGCCTCAATCACTGGGTGCCGACCCGCGACGACCTCGACGACTATCTGCCGCTCGTGCGCGATCTGCTGAAGGAAACCGCCGACCGCACCCTCGCCACGAAGGAGCTCAAGCCGGAGTTCCATCAAGTCTACCGCTGGCTCGTCCTGGCGACGGCGTGGAAGGAGAGCTGCTGGCGGCAGTTCGTCCTCGTCAATGGCCGGATCCGGCCGATGCTGTCGGGCGCCGGCGCGGTCGGCATCATGCAGGTGCTGCCGCGCGTCTGGCGCGGCTTCTACGACGTTGGCGGCCTCCAGCAGGACATCGCCTACAACGCCCGCGCCGGCTCGGAGATCCTCGTCCACTACATGCGCGACTACGCGGTGGCGAAGGGCGAGCACACCGTCACCGGCATCGTCGACAACCTCGCCCGCTCCACCTACGCGATGTACAACGGCGGCCCCGCCCAGGTGCGTCGCTACCGCACCGGCGGCGTCAAGCGCAGCCTCCGCGACATCGACACCGCGTTCTGGGACAAGTACCGGAAGGTGAAGGCGGGAAACGAGTTGGGTGTGGCGGAGTGCTTCGGGCTGTGAACCAGAAACGTGAGCCAGTGAGCCGAGTGAGCCGGTCTGGAGGTCCGCACCGGCGCACCGGCGCACGCGTTCTCTCCTCAGCTGTGCAGCATCAGATGGCAGCTCGGCGGCAGCTGCCGCACCAGGCCGTTGATGACGTGGCCGCGCAGGAGATGATAGATCGCGCCGCGGCGGCTGACGCCCATCATGACGGTGTCGACGCCGAGCTCGCGAGCGGCGCGGGCGATACCTTCGGCGGCGCTGTAGGAGATCGTCCACACCGGCAGCAGGTTCACGCCTTCGCCCTGCGCCACGCGGGCGGCGAAGAGGAGCGTCTCGCGGCCCTCCGGGTCGGGCTCGTTGGCGGCGCTGCCGACGAACAGGCCGGGTCGCTCCTCGACATAGAGCGCGTAGATCGTATTGCCGCCGCGGCCGCGCTCGCGCCGCATCGCTTCGGCGACCAGCAGGGCGTTGGGACCGCGCAGCGCGACCAGCGTGGTCGACGGATAGAGCTGGCGCAGATCCTCGGCGTCGTTGAGGCTGATGATCTCCGGCACTTCCTCGGTGACCCCGTGCGCCTCGCTGATGCGCACCTCGGTGCGCCGGCGCACGAACGGCAGGCGATAGAAGACGTCGTGGAACAGCTTCTGCTGCGCCCCGATGGCCACCAGCATGCCGACCGCGGTGAGACCGCCGCCGAAGAACGTCGCCAGCGGCTTGGTGACCAGGTTCACGCACCACGACACCAGGACCATGGCCGTGGTGAAGACGCCCACCCAGAAGAAGAAGCTGCGCTGGCCGTCGCGCCAGCGCAGGACGTCGAGCCCCAGTGAACTGAGCACGAACGCGCCGAGCAGACCGAAGGCGTACATCTCGCCCAGGATATTGAGGTTGCCGGCCGTGCCAATGACGACCAGCACCGGCACGATCGTGGCGATGGCAATCGCCCAGTGCGGCGTGCCGAAGCGCCGGTTGCGGGCGGTGATGAAGGCGGGGAAGAAGCCCTGCCGGGCCAACGCCAGGAAGACGTGGTAGCCGCCGATGATCGCCGTGTTGGCGGCGAAGAGCAGCAGCACCGAGGCGGTCATCACCACCGCGATCTTGACCGGCAGCCCGCCCCACATCTGACCGAGCTCCGAGATGAAGCGCTCGGTACCGTTCGCCTTCACCGCCTCCGGCAACAGGGCGACCGAGAACAAGGTGAGGAGCGGCGCCGTCACCAGCACCGAGGCCACCACCAGGTACATGCCGCGACTGGCCGAATGCCGCAGCGGCTCGCGCATCGCCGGGCTCAACTGGCTGATGCTCTCCAGGCCGGAGAATGCCAGCCACGAGCCGGCGAAGCCGACCAGGAACGTGGTCGGGGTCAGCGACGAGCCGAGCGTCAGGTGGTGGAAGATCAGCTGCCAGTGCGGCGGCCCGATGTTCCAGCAGGTGACGCCGACGACCACCAGGTCGACGCTGAGCGCGGCGACGGCCATGACCAACGCGATGATGGCGCTCTCGCGGATGCCGATCAGGTTGATGGCGGCGAGGAAGATCAACGCCGCGACGCTGAGCCCGATGATGTGCACGTCCAGGCTCGAGAACAGGCTCGCCAGGTAGTTCATCCCCGACACCGACGAGATCGCCGAGGTGAGGAAGTAGTCGACGGTGATCAGCATGCCGCCGAAACAGCCCCAGCGCGGGTTGAACGCCTTGGTGGCGACGGTGACGACGCCGCCGCCTTCCGGGTTGCGCCAGCAGATCTCGACGTACTTGCTCGCCAGGAGGAGGAATCCGGCGGTGGTGCCGAAGACGAACAGCGGCGCCAGCGGGCCCACCTGCCCGTACAGGATCCCCGGCACGTAGTAGACCGACGTGCCGATGTCGCAGAACACGACCGCCCACACGAGCAACGGCGAGAGCAGCTTGGGCTGCGCCTCGCGGTGCCCGTGAGCCGACGGCGGAACGGCGGCAACCGGCGCATCGGGGGCGCCGGCGATGGTAGAGGCTGTCGCCTCGACTGGGCTCATCAGTTGGTGATCGTCAGCACTGCGAGAAGCCGGAGAATGGAACACCTTACCGCGAGGGTCAATCGGGTCCCCCCGGGTCCATCCGCCGGCCGCGATGGGGGTCATTCGCCGTCCTCATGACGCCGTGCCGACCCCGGGTTACGACGCCGTTCGTGGCAACGGATCGATCGGCGCTACTCGACCGGCTCATCCGTCTCGATGTCGAGCGGTGCGTGCAGGTGGCCCTTGGTCTTCGGCGCCGAGAGCACGCGCCGGAAGCAGTACACCATCAGGGTGATCACCGACCCGATCGACACCGTCATGAAGAGCCAACCCATCGTCGTCATGGCACGCTCCCGCCGGCGTCTGCCGGGCTGGTCATCGCCGGACTCCCGCCCTGCCCTCGCGATCCCAGCGCCGCTGCGCGAGGCGCACCAGGAGCATGAGCAGGATCAGCGTCGCGACCATGTACGTCGCCGTCATCAGCGCCGGCGGGCGCTCCAGGATGGAGCGGACCTGCGCGCCGAAATTCTGGTACGCGAAGCCGCCGAGAATGAGCGTGAGATAGATCGGGCAGACGTAGCGGATGATCGGCGCGAAGAACCGTGGAATGCGTAGATCGCTGCCACGGTTGGCCTCGCGCAGACCGCGCTCGGCGCCGAGCGCCCAGCCGAACAGCAGCACCTCGAAGAACGCCAGCACGACCATCGCCAGGCTGCCGACCCAGAAGTCCATGACGTCGAGGCCGATGCCGTCCTTGGTGAACCAAGCCACCAACAGGCTGCCGGGCACGGTCATCATCGCGAGGGCGATGATCGCGGCCCGGCGGCCGAGGCCGAAGCCCTCCTGGAGGAAGGCGATCGCCGGCTGGAGCATCGAGATCGAGCTGGTGACGGCGGCGAGAAAGAGCAACCCGAACCAGAGGAAGCCGAAGAACGCGCCGAGCGGCAGGTATTGAAAAGTGACCGGCACGGCGTGGAACCCGAGGCCGAACGTCGATCCGGCCACGGCGGCCAGCGGCGCCGCGCCGAGGAAGATGAACGCCGCCGGGATGGTGATGAGGCCGCCCAGGCACACCTCGCAGAACTCGTTCGCCGAGGACGCGGTGAGCGCCGAGAGCGCCACGTCGTCGGTGGGCTTCAGGTAGCTCGCGTAGGTGATGATGATGCCGAAGCCGACCGACAGCGTGAAGAAGATCTGGCCGGCCGCCTCCAGCCACACGCGCGAATCGGCCAGCGCGGAGAAGGTGCCACCACCCGGCTCGAGCGGCTTCGGGTTCCACATGAAGCCGAGCCCGTTGATCACGTTCTGCTCCGGCAGCTGCGGGTTGGGCGTGCCGAGTGTCAGCACGCGCACGAGCACGATCAGCGCCGCAACCACGAGGGCCGGCATCGCCCACTGGCAGAACTTCTCGATGCCGCCCGACAGGCCGCGGTAGATCAGCCAGAAGTTGAACACATAGCAGACGACGAGCGCGATCAGCGCCGCGGTGAGCCCGTTGAACAGGGCGCCGTCGGCGGCGACGCCGATGAAGTCGTTGAAGAAGGCCGAGAAGTAGGCCTGGTACGCGCCGGGATCCGTGCCCGGCGCGATCGCGCCGACCAGGTAGAACCAGGCGTAGGCCAGACACCACGCCTCGATGAAGACGTAGTACATGTAGATGACGACCGGCACGAAGACCGCGAGCGCGCCGAAGGCGCTCGACGCGCCGGAGCGCCAGATGACGCGGAACACACCCGGCGCCGAGTTGAAGCCGTGCCGGCCGCCGTGCCGACCGATCGTCCACTCCACCCAGCAGATCGGGATGCCGAGCACGAGCAGCGAGATGAAGTACGGGATCATGAACGTGCCGCCGCCGTAGAGCGCGGCCCGTCCGGGGAAGCGCAGGAAGTTGCCCAACCCGACCGCGGATCCCGCCACGGCGAGAATCACGCCGACCTTGGTCGACCACCCCTCCACCTGCTTCGGCTTGCGCTGCTCGGCCATCCCGCCCCCCACCCGTCCTGACTCACGGCCAGGCCCGACGCCGTCAGCGTTGGGCCTGGCCGCAGCCGGTTCATCGCGTCAGAACAGATACTTCGCCGCCAACACGATCGCCATGGGCACGATCAGGAACAAGATGGCGATGCGAATGAGTATCATCAGGCCACTCATGGTCTCGATCGGCGGTTCATCGCCGCCGGACAGATGCTCGTCACTCATGGAGCCTCCTGTGCGCTGGCGCCGGCGAACGGCGTGAGCCGCCCACGGGCGCTGAGGTATGCGGCGCGCCAGGGCGCCGCGGTCGCGTATGCCGACGGGGAACGACGGTCGGCGGTCAGGAAGGCTCGTCAGGATCGCGACTGCCGCGGCGCGGCCGCGCGTGGCACCCATGGACGCCGGGTCGCAGTGACGCGGCGCAGCCGTCCGTGCGCTCCGGCAGCGGTTCGCGATGTGACTGGCAATCGGCGCTCAAGGCGCTGCCGGGGTCGCTTCGCTGCAGGCGACCGATATCCTCGGCCATCGCCGTGCGCGTCAGCAGCGCCGGCGCGGGCCCCGGCTGCTCGGTCGCGGCGACGACCGCCCCCCCTGCCACATTGACGCGGCCGAGGGCCATGCCCGGGCACGCCGCGCACCAGGCGAGGGTGAGCAGTAGTACCCACGTGGCGGGGCGGCGAGTCACGGCGGCGACTACAGCAGCCGTCGGGACCCGCGGCAACCCCCCGGTCGGTAGCGGACGCTGGGCGCGAATTGGTGTATCCGTCGTCCATGACCGAGCCGCACACCGAGCTCTCGATCGACGGATCCTGGCGCGCGGCGGCGGACGGCGGCCGCTTTGCCGTGCACGAGCCCGCGACCGGCGACGAGCTGGCAACCGTCGCCGACGCGACCGTCGCCGACGCGAGCGCCGCGGTCGCCGCCGCGCACGTCGCGGCGGGCGCGTGGGCCGCGGCGCCGCCGCGCCAGCGCGGCGACGTCCTGCGACGCGCCTTCGAGCTGATGCTGCAGCGCGCCGACCAGCTCGCCGAGATGATCGTGCGCGAGAACGGCAAGCCGATCGCCGAGGCGCGCGGCGAGGTGACGTACGCGGCCGAGTTCTTCCGCTGGTTCTCGGAAGAGGCGGTCCGCCTGCACGGGCGTTTCACCACCGCGCCGGGCGGCGCCAATCGCATGCTGGTGACGCATCAGCCGATCGGCGTCGCGCTGCTGGTCACGCCGTGGAACTTCCCCGCCGCGATGGCGACGCGGAAGATCGGCCCCGCGCTCGCCGCCGGCTGCACGGTGGTGCTCAAGCCCGCCACGGAAACACCGCTCACCGCGCTCGCCGTCGCCGCGATCCTCGCCGAGGCTGGAGCGCCGCCGGGCGTCGTCAACGTCGTACCGACGACGCGCAACGCCGACGTCGTCGCGGCGATGCTGGCCGATGCGCGCGTGCGCAAGCTCTCGTTCACCGGCTCGACCGAGATCGGCCGCCTCCTGCTCGGGCAGGCGGCGCAGCGCGTCGTGAAGTGCTCGATGGAGCTCGGCGGCAACGCGCCGTTCCTCGTCTTCGCCGACGCCGATCTCGACGCCGCGATCGAGGGCGCGATGATCGCGAAGATGCGCCACAACGGCGAGGCCTGCACGGCGGCGAATCGCTTCTACGTGGAGCGCGCGGTGGCGGACGAGTTCAGCCGCCGCCTCGCCGCCGCGATGGGCGGATTGAAGATGGGCAACGGCCTCGACCCCGACGTCCGCGTCGGCCCGCTGGTCAACGAGGAGACGCGCGCCAAGGTGGTGCGCCTCGTCGACGCGGCGCGCGGCGCCGGCGCACGCGTCTGCGTCGGCGGCACGCTGCCGACCGGCCGCGGCTTCTTCTATCCGGCGACCGTACTCGACCGCGTGGCGCCCGACTCGCCGATCCTCGCCGAGGAGATCTTCGGCCCGGTGGCGCCGGTGGTCGCCTTCGATGCCGTCGACGAGGCGATCCGTCTCGCCAACGCGACGGAGTTCGGGTTGGTGTCGTACGTGTACACGCGCGACCTGGCGCGCGGCCTGCGCGTCGCGGAGGCACTCGAGGCTGGGATGGTGGCGCTCAACCGCGGCCTCGTGTCGGATCCCGCCGCGCCGTTCGGCGGCGTGAAGCAGAGCGGCCTCGGCCGCGAAGGCGGGCCGGAGGGAATCCTGGAGTACACGGAGACGAAGTACATCGCGGTGAACTGGTAGCGCGGGCCTCCAGGCCCGTCGGGGCGGCGGAGCCGCCCCGGAGCGCGCTGCCTTCAACACCACGGCGACGGGCCTGGAGGCCCGCGCTCCCCCAGAGCGGAGCGACCCCGCCCCGCAGTGCGGATTCTCGTTGGCGCTGTCGGCGCTCCGCCGCCCTGCCGGTCGGCGACGGGCACGGAGGCCCGCGCTCCTCCTCATGCGTCGACCAACCAGATTGTTTTACGAACCCCATTGACTCTCTCCGACCCCGCCGATATTTCCGCACCCAATGCAGTCGTTCCACCACATCGCGATGGGTTGTTGTATCGAGGCCTGGGAGGCCTCTCGCGCCCGTGGTTGCACTGCGCCCGCTGCCGTCGCGTAATACCGACGCCAGCGATCCAACGCTGAACTGACCAAAGGCCCGGGAGGACGAATCCTCCCGGGCCTTTTTCTTTTCGCGCCCCGTTGCGCGCGCCGCAGTCCGTGCGCCCGCGACGGCTACTCCAACGACGTCACCTCGAGGAGATTTCGCATGTTCAGGATCCTGCTCATCATACTCATGCTGGCGACTCCGGCCCTGGCCGGCGACGCAGCTGCTCAACGTGTCCTACGACCCGACCCGCGAGCTGTGGAAGGCGGTCAACGCGGCGTTCATTCCCGCCTGGCAGCAGCAGAACGGCCAGACGCTCGAGATCAAGCAGTCGCACGGCGGCTCCGGCTCGCAGGCGCGCGCGGTGGTCGACGGCCTCGAGGCCGACGTCGTGACCCTGGCGTTGTGGCCGGACACCGACGCGATCCGCAAGGTCGGCCTGATCAGCGACGGCTGGGAGAGCCGCTTCCCCAACAACTCGGTGCCCTACAACAGCACCATCGTCTTCCTGGTCCGCAAGGGGAATCCGAAGGGGATCAAGGACTGGCAGGACATCGTCAAGCCGGGCGTCGAGATCATCACCCCGAACCCCAAGACCTCGGGCAACGGCAAGCTCAGCTTCCTCGCCGCCTGGGGCGCGGTGCTGCAGAGCGGCGGCAGCGAGGCGCGACGCGAAGGAATTCGTCACCAAGCTCTACCAGCAGGCTCCAGTGCTCGACTCCGGGGCGCGCGGCTCCAGCATCACCTTCGCGCAGAAGGGCATCGGCGACGTGCAGCTCACCTGGGAGAACGAAGCCCACCTGCAACTCAAGGAGACGCCGGGCGAGTTCGAGATCGTCTACCCATCGATCAGCTTCCTGGCCGAGCCGCCGGTCGCCGTCGTCGACGTCAACGCGCGCCGCCACGGCACCACCGAGGCGGCCAACGCCTATCTCAACTTCCTCTACACGCCCGGCCGGCCAGGAGCTGATCGCGCAGAACTACTACCGGCCCATCGATGCCGCGGTGGCGGCCAAGTACCAGAGCCAGTTCCCCGCCATGAAGTTCTTCAAGATCGATGCGGTCGCAAAGGATTGGAACGATGCCTACGCAAAGTATTTCGGCGAGGGAAAGGTCTTCGACAGCATCTACCAGCCGGGGAAGTGACGCCATGCGCACGACGTATGCCGAGCTGACTATGCTGATCGCCGACCGCACCCGCCCGGACCGCGCCCCGCAGATGCCGCTGCTCGGACTCGTCTCCGGTCTGGCCCTGGCGCTGGTCCTGTGGAGCGGCATCGCCTGGCTGGTGCTGAACGCCCTGCGCTGAGAGACTGACCATGTCCGACGTCAACCGCCGCGTCCTGCCGGGCTTCGGCCTCAGCCTCGGCTACGCCTCCGTCTACATGGGCGTGCTGGTGATGATCCCGATCGTCGCCGTGCTGCTGAAGTCCTCGACCCTGGGATGGGAGCAGTTCGTCGCCGCGGTGTGGACGCCGCGCGCCCGCGCCGCCTACGGCCTCACGCTCGGCGCGTCGTTCATCGCCGCGCTGGTCAACGTCCCCTTCGGCGTCCTCATCGCCTGGGTGCTGGTGCGCTACCCCTTCCCCGGCCGGCGGCTGCTCGACGCGATCATCGACCTGCCCTTCGCGCTGCCGACGGCGGTCGCCGGCCTCGTCTACTCGAGCCTCTACGTGCAGAAGGGCTGGTTCGGTCGGTACCTGGTGCCGCTCGGCATCCAGGGCGCCTACTCGCGCCTGGCGATCGTCCTGGTGCTGACCTTCATCGGCCTGCCCTTCATCGTCCGCACCGTGCAGCCGGTGCTCGCCGACCTCGAGGCCGAGATCGAGGAGGCGGCGGCCTGCCTCGGCGCGTCGCGCCTGCAGACCTTCTGGCGGGTGCTGCTGCCGACGCTGCTGCCGGCCACCGTCACCGGCTTCGCCCTCGCCTTCGCGCGCGGCATCGGCGAGTACGGCTCGGTCGTCTTCGTCTCCGGCAACATGCCGTTCAAGACCGGAGATCGCGCCGGTGCTGGTGGTCGTCCTCGCTGGAGTCGTTCCACTACGCCGACGCCGCCGCCATCGCCGTCGTCTTGCTGGCGATGTCGTTCTCGCTGCTGATCGCCATCAACCTCCTCGAACGGTGGACCAAGCGCCATGGCTACGTCTGACTTCCGCGGCGTCGCGCCGCGCCCAGGAAGATCCGCCGGCTGGTGCAGTGGACGCTGATCGCCGTCGCCCTGGCGGTGGTCGGCGTCCTCGTCATCGTGCCGGTGGTCAACGTCTTCTACGAAGCGCTTGCGCAGCGGGCCCGGCGCCTACTGGGACGCGCTGGTCGGCGACCCCGACACGCTGGCGTCGATCCGGCTGACCCTGATCGTCGCGCCGACCGCGGTGGTGCTCAACGTCGTCTTCGGCCTCGCCGCGGCCTGGGCGATCGCGCGCTTCCGCTTTCGCGGCCGCGCCCTCTTCACCGCGATGATCGACCTGCCCTTCGCCGTCTCGCCGGTGGTCGCCGGCCTGGCGCTGATGCTGATCTTCGGCCTGCAGGGCTTGCTCGGGCCCTGGCTGCGCGAGCACGACCTGAAGGTCGTCTTCGCCACGCCCGGGCCTGATCCTCGCCACCGCGTTCGTCACCTTTCCCGTTCGTCGCCCGCGAGCTGCTGCCGGTGATGGAAGCGATCGGCTCCGACGAAGAGGTCGCCGGCGTCAGCCTGGGCGCCCGCGGCTGGCAGATCTTCCGCCGCATCACGCTGCCCAACATCAAGTACGGCCTGCTCTACGGCGTCATCCTGTGCAACGCCCGCGCGATGGGCGAGTTCGGCGCGGTGTACGTCGTCTCCGGCCACATCGCCGGGCAGACGGACACCCTGCCGCTGCGCGTCGAGAAACTGTTCCAGGAGTACGACATGCCGGCGGCCTTCGCCGCCGCGTCGCTGCTGTCCTCGCTCGCCCTGGTGACCCTGGCGGTGAAGACGGCGCTCGAATGGAAGACCCGCCGCGATCTCACCGCCCGGGTGCGTGAGGCAACAGGGAATACCGACGTGGGGGCCACGCGGCCGCCATCGCAACTACGGCTCGTGCAACGCGACAACGCGAGCGATGCCACCGGCGCGGCACGCCGAGAGGAGGGAGCCGGCGTGGGGATCTCGGTCCGCAACATCACCAAAAGGTTCGGCGACTTCACCGCCGTCGACGACGTGAGCCTCGACATTCCGCACGGCTCGCTGGTCGCGCTGCTGGGCCCCTCCGGCTCCGGCAAGACCACGCTGCTGCGCATCATCGCCGGACTGGAGAGCGCCGACGGCGGCTCCATCCACTACGAGGACGAGGACGCCACCGACCGCTCGCCGCGCGACCGCAACGTCGGCTTCGTCTTCCAGCACTACGCGCTCTTCCGCCACATGACGGTGTTCGAGAACATCGCCTTCGGCCTGCGCGTGCGGAAGTGGCCGCGCGAGGCGGTCGACGCGCGCGTCCACGAGCTGCTGCGCCTGATCCAGCTCGACAACATCGGCAACCAGGTGCCGGGACAGCTGTCCGGCGGGCAGCGCCAGCGGGTCGCGCTGGCGCGCGCGCTCGCCGCGTCGCCGCGCGTGCTGCTGCTCGACGAGCCGTTCGGCGCGCTCGACGCCAAGGTGCGCGGCGAGCTGCGCCAGTGGCTGCGCCGGCTGCACGACGAGATCCACGTCACCAGCGTCTTCGTCACGCACGATCAGGAAGAGGCCTTCGAGGTCGCCGACCGCGTCGTGGTGATGAACCGCGGCCGCATCGAGCAGGTCGGCACGCCGGAAGAGGTGTTCGAGCGGCCCGCCAACGGCTTCGTCATGGACTTCCTCGGCAACGTCAACGTGTTCCACGGACGCGTCGAGGGCGGCCGCGCCGTCGCCGGCGGGCTCGAGCTGGCGTTCCCCGAGTATCCGCACGGCGAGGCCAGGCCGGCGACCGTCTACGTGCGCCCCAACGAGCTGGAGATCGACCGCCTCGCCGGCGGACCGTCGAGCCTGCGCGCCGAGGTGCTGCGCATCAATCCCGCCGGTGTGGGGATCAAGGTCGAGCTGCTGGCACGCGACTTCGGCGTGCCGCTCAACGTCGTGCTGACCCCCGAACGCCACGCTCTACTACGACTGACCGCGGGCGACTCCGTGTACGTGTTTCCGAAACGCGTGCGCGTGTTCGTCCAGGACTATTCGATCTGAGGAGGAGAGGAAACATGGCCGACGCGATCCGACCCCCACGTGATGATGGCCGCTCGGCGGTCGCCCTCGACAAAGTGCGCGACGCCCTCGCCGGGCTGCGCTTCGGCACGGTGACCGTCGTCGTCCAGGACGGCGTCGTCGTGCAGGTGGAGCGCACCGAGAAGGTCCGCCTCACGCGACCCCACTGACCGTCACGACCGACCGTGCGGTATTCGCCGCTTACCCGACGACGGGAGGCACCACGCCACCCTTCGCCACTGACCGGATCACCGGAGGTGCGCGCATGACGACCAGGAGACACCCATGCGCTTCATCCGGTATCTCGCCATCCTGGCCGCCCTGGCACTCGCCGGCGCGGCACGTGCCGCCGGCCCGGCGGCGGACGAATCCACACAGCAGCGCATCGATCGGCTCGAGCGCGAGCTGAACGAGCTCAAGAGCGACACGAAGAAGCTCGAAGCCGCTGACAAGGAGCTCAAGACCGATACGCGCCAGCTGGAGGTCACCAACGAGGAGGCCGCCAAGCTCAAGCCGATCGCCGGCTGGGACAAGGGCTTCTTCATCCAGTCGCCCGACGGCGCCAACAAGCTGAACGTCGGCGGCTACGTCCACTTCGACGGCCGCTACTTCATCAACGGGAGTAGTCCCGGTATCTCGCAGTTCCTCATCCGCCGCGCCCGCCTCGACCTGAAGGGCAAGCTCTTCAAGTACTACGAGTTCAAGTTCATGCCCGACTTCGCCGGCGGGCAGGTGGTGATCCAGGACGCGTACCTCAACGTCAACTACGTTCCCTACGCGCGCTTCCAGGCCGGCAAGTACAAGTCACCAACCGGGCTCGAGCGGTTGCAGTCCGCCAACGCGCTTGTCTTCATCGAGCGCGGCCTGCCCACCAACCTCGTCCCCAACCGCGACCTCGGCTTCATGCTCTGGGGCCAGCCCTTCTACGGCGCCCTCGAGTACGAGCTCGCGATCATGAACGGTACCGCCGACGGCGCGAGCAACAACAGCGACATCGCTTTCAGCGACGACAAGACCTTCGCCGGGCGCCTCTTCTTCTCACCGCTGAAGGACAGCCCCTGGGAATGGGCACGGGGCCTCAGCGCCGGCGTCGCCGGCACCGCCGGGCGCCGCAAGGGGTCGATCTCGAACCCCGGCCTGCCGCAGTACAAGACCGACGCCCAGCAGAACTTCTTCACCTACGTCACCAGCAGTCCGGCGAGCGCGACCGGCACCGCCTTCGCCAACGGCAGTCAGTGGCGCATCTCGCCGCAGGCGACGTGGTACTGGGGCCCGTTCGGCTTCCTCGGCGAGTGGGTGCAGTCGAACAACGACGTCAGCCTCAACGGCAACACCCAGAGCATCCGCGCCAACTCGTGGCAGACCCAGATCTCGTGGGTGTTGACCGGCGAGGACAACAGCTACAGGCCGATCGTCCCCGCCCACAATTTCGACCCCTGGACGTTCCTCGACGGCAACTGGGGCGCGCTGCAGTTCGCCTTCCGCTACGCCGCGCTCGACGTCGAGAACCAAGTCTACACTCTCGGCTTCGCCGACCGGAACAAGGCCGCGCGCAAGAACGAGGCCTGGGCCCTCGCCCTCAACTGGTCGCTCAACCCGATGGTGCGCCTGATGCTCGACTACGACCAGTCCACCTTCACCGGCGGCGCCAAGAACGGCGGCGATCGCCCGGACGAGGACGTGCTGATGAGCCGAGTGCAGTTCGTGTTTTGAGAGATTGCTCGGGTGGTACGTTCGCCGACGCGGACCACGACTACTGCCGCGACAGTTCCGTGCTGGATTCCGCGCCTGAGGTGACCCGGCGGGCCGTAGCCGCGGGACCTGTGCCCCGGGCCGCGCGCGAGCGCAGCCGGGATGTGGCGGGTGCGGCGGCAAACCGTTCGCCGGGCCCCCACTCCACCGGGCGATGCTCCCGCATCGCCGGCGGCCACGGGTGCCGCGGCTACAGGCGTGCGGTGCACGCGACGGCTACCACTCCTTGGACGGGGCCCCGCACCCGCCGCTATCGTCGCGATGCGATGAATCGCTGACTCGGTCCGATGATCGACGAGCGAATCGGGGGGCGGGACATGACCATGATGTCCCCTCAGCCGGCGCGGCCGAAGTCGCGCGAGTACCAGTGCTCGGGGCGGATCCGGATCACGATCTCGTTCGTACCGTTCGGCCGGGTGTTGTCGACGTACGAGTCGCCGACCTCCGCGCCGAGATACTTGCGCACGACGGGTTTGACGTCGCGCGCCACGTCGGCCGGCGTCGCCGACGCGACGCGCCCCTGCACGGTGACGTACTTCGGCGGCATCTCCTCGGACTGCGCGAGGAACGCCACCCGCGTGCCGGCGACGAGGAGCCGCGCCTTGCGCGCCTCCGGACGGGTGACGACCACGATCTCGTCGCCCGGCTCGTAGAGGTACCAGACGGGCACCGACAACGGACCGCGGCCGGGCTCGTCGACCGTGAGTACGCCGACGTGCATCCCGGCGAGAAAGGCTTCGCGCTCCTCGCGCGTCATCGGTGCGGGCATGCATCGACCTCCGTGCGCAGTGGTGACCATCGCGGGCGGACGCTGTCAAACGGGACCGCGACGCCTCGCAATCCCGAACCCGCGCGGTATGCTCGACCGCAAGAAGGAGCGATCGCGATGATCAGGAAACTCGCGTCCGGCGAGTATCGTCTGTACTCGAGGAAGAAAGACGCGAAGACCGGCAAGCGCCGCAACCTCGGCACCTTCAAGACGCGCGCAGCGGCAGAGAAGCACGAGCGCGCGGTGCAATACTTCAAGCGGCAGGGCTGACGGCCCGCGCCAACGGCTCCGCCCAGGAGGTTCGGTGACGACGGTGCAATCCTCCATCTTCGCGCTCGAGCTGCTCGCCGCGCTCGGCTGCGGCGTGATCGGCGGCGTATTCTTCGGCTTCTCGACCTTCGTGATGAAGGCGCTCGCGCGACTGCCGACAGCCGAGGGCATCGCGGCGATGCAGCACATCAACGTCGTCGTCCTCAACGCGTGGTTCCTCGGCGTCTTTCTCGGCACCGCCGCCGCCAGTGCCGTGGCCATCGCCGTGGCGCTGCTGCGCTGGCCGATGCCGGGAGCCGGCTATGCGCTGCTCGGCGGCGTCCTCTACCTCGCCGGCACGCTGCTCGTCACCATGGCGTGCAACGTGCCGAGAAACGACGCGTTGGCGGCGCTCGTCCCGACGGCGCCCGATGCGGTCGCGGCCTGGTCCACCTACGTCGCGACCTGGACGTTCTGGAACCACGTGCGCACCGCCGCCGCGATCGCCGCCGCCGCGTCGTTCACACTCGCCCTCGCCGCGTGACGAATATCGGGCCGGCCGATGTCGAAACCCGGTCGGCTCGACCGTCTCATAGGTGAAGGCCCAGCACCCCGCGAGGCCAGCTCACCAACGAGGAGGAAGTCATGAAGCTGTACGAATTCCCGCCGACCCGATCGATCCGTGCGCGCTGGACGCTGCAGGAGCTCGGCGTGCCGTTCGAGTCCGAGCTCGTCAACCTGCCCGCCGGCCAGCACCGTTCGCCGGCGTTCCTGGCGGTGAATCCCGCCGGCAAGATTCCGGTGCTCGTGGACGGTGACGTCGTCGTCACCGAGTCCGCCGCCATCGTCCTCTACCTGGCCGACAAGTATCCCGGAAAAGAATCTGATGCCGACCGACCGCGTCGGCCGTGCCGAGGCCAACCGCTGGCTGATGTTCGTCGCCACCGAGCTCGAGCAGCCGCTCTGGCGCATCACCCGCAACAGGAACCTCTACCCGGAGGACCGCCGGCAGCCCCGCGACATCGAGATCGCGGGCGAGGAGTTCCGCGCGATGGCGTCGGTCCTCGAGGAGCACATGCAGGGGCGGGGTTTCGTCGTCGGCGACCGCGTGTCGGTGGTCGATTTCTTCACCGCCTACACGCTCGACTGGGGCAACGAGGTCGGCCTGCTCGATCACTGTCCAACACTGCGCGCGTACATGGAGCGTATGTACGATCGCCCGCACGCCGCGATGCGCATCGCCGCGGCCTTCGCCAGCATCGGCCTCGATCGCCGGATCGCAGGAGCCCGCTCGTAATCGGCGACCGGCGGACGAATCGCGCTCCGTGAGGGCGTGAGGCGCTGCTCTTCCTTTCGGATCCACAGATGAACACGGAACCCGCCCTCCCCGCCCCCCGATGAACACAGAGCCGCCCCGCCCCAATTCGTCCTGAGCGCAGCTTGGGCCGGGCTTCGTGTTCTTCGCGGTCATTGGGGAGCGGCGGGGCGGGGTTCGTGTTCTCTGTTTCGAAAATTCCCTGGCCCCCGACGGCGGACCGATCGCGAGCAACAATTGTCACATGTCTCGGTCTGGACCTTCGGTCCATCCCGACTGTCTTCATCTGTGTCCATCTGTGGCCATCCGCGTCCATCTGTGTTCTCCGAGAACGGATGGCCCGCATCCGCATCCGCACCTTCGCCAAGCGCGATCGCCCCGCGCTGCGCGCGCTGTTGGCCGCCATGCGTTTCTATCGCGCGCACGGCTGGTCGGTACGCGGCGAGGGCAAGGACGCTGGCGGCGCGTACTTCGTCTTGGAACAGGGGACCGTCGCCGGTCGGTGACCCTTGGTTGCGCGGCAAGGGCGCTCGACTATCCTGCAGCGGCCATGACCACGCCGGCCGCGCGCCCGGATCGTGATCCCGTCTGCGGGATGACAATCGACCCCGCCCATCCGAAGGGCGGAACGTTCGACCACGGCGGTGTCACCTACGGCTTCTGCAACCCGCGCTGCCGCGACAAGTTCGCCGCCGACCCCGCGCACTATCTCGATCCGACTCCCGCACCGGCGCACGGGCACACCGGCGCACCGGCGCGATACACCTGCCCGATGGATCCGGAGGTGCGTCGCCGACCGCCCGGGCCCCTGCCCCAAGTGCGGCATGGCGCTCGAGCCGGTGCTGCCGGCCGCAGCGACGCAGCGCACGGAGTACACCTGCCCGATGCATCCGGAGATCGTGCGCGACGCGCCGGGCGCGTGCCCGATCTGCGGCATGGCGCTCGAGCCGCGCACGGTCACCGCGGTCGAGGAGGCGAACCCCGAGCTCGACGACATGACGCGGCGCTTCCGCTGGTGCATTCCGCCGGCCCTCGCGGTGTTCGCGCTGTCGATGTCCGAGATGCTGCCCGGACAGCCGGTCCAGCGCGCGCTCGGCGGCGCGATGAACTGGATCCAGCTCGCGCTCGCCACGCCGGTCGTGCTGTGGGGCGGCTGGCCGTTCTTCGCAGCGCGGCGCCGCCTCGTTGCGCTCGCGCCACCTCAACATGTTCACGCTGATCGCGATCGGCACCGGCGTCGCCTGGGTCTACAGCGTCGTCGCGACCGTCGCGCCGCCGCTCTTCCCGGCGGCGTTCCACGGTCACGGCGGCGTCGCCGTCTACTTCGAGGCGGCGGCCGTGATCGTCGTGCTGGTGCTGCTCGGACAGGTGCTGGAGCTGCGCGCCCGCAGCCAGACCAGCAGCGCCATCCGCGCCCTGCTCGGCCTCGCGCCGACGACGGCGCGCCGGCTCGCCGACGACGGCGGCGAGGCCGACGTGCCGCTCGAGCAGGTCGTGGTCGGCGATCGCCTGCGCGTGCGCCCGGGCGAGAAGGTGCCGGTGGACGGCGTCGTGCTCGACGGCCGCAGCAGCGTCGACGAGTCGATGGTGACCGGCGAGCCGATCCCGGTCGAGAAGACCGCCGGCGAGCGGCGTCACCGGCGGCACCGTCAACGGCACCGGCAGCCTCGTCATGCGTGCCGAGCGCGTCGGCGCCGACACCCTGCTGTCGCGCATCGTGCAGATGGTCAGCGAGGCGCAGCGCAGCCGCGCGCCGATCCAGCGCCTCGCCGACGTCGTCGCGTCGTACTTCGTCCCGGCGGTGCTGGCGATCTCGGCGCTGACCTTCGTCGTCTGGGCGGTGTTCGGCCCCGAGCCGCGGCTGGCGCACGCGCTGGTGAACGCCGTCGCCGTGCTCATCATCGCGTGTCCGTGTGCCCTCGGGCTGGCGACGCCGATGTCGATCATGGTCGGCACCGGGCGGGGCGCGCAGGCCGGCGTGCTGATCCGCAACGCCGAGGCGCTCGAGGTGCTGGAGCGCATCGACACCCTGGTGGTCGACAAGACCGGCACGCTGACCGAGGGCAAGCCGCGCCTGGTGGCGGTGGAGACCGAGGGCATCGACGCAGCGCGAGCTGCTCGGCCTCGCCGCCAGCCTCGAGCGCGCCAGCGAGCATCCGCTCGCGGCGGCGATCGTCGCCGGCGCGCAGGAGCGTGGCGCGACGCTCGGCGAGGTGACCGACTTCTCGTCACTCACCGGCCAGGGCGTGCGCGGCCGCGTCGACGGGACACGACGTCGCGCTCGGCAACGACCGCCTGCTCGCCGCGCTGGGCCTCGACGCCGGCGCGCTGGCGGAACGCGCCGGCGAGCTGGCGCCGTCAGGGACAGACGGCGATGTACGCGGCGGTGGACGGCCGCGTCGCCGGCCTGATCGGCGTCGCCGATCCGATCAAGGCGTCGACCCAGGCGGCGGTGCAGCTCCTGCACGACGACGGCGTGCGCCTGGTGATGCTCACCGGCGACACGCGCGCCACCGCCGAGACCGTCGCCCGAGAGCTCGGGATCGACGAGGTCGAGGCGGAGGTCCTGCCGGATCAGAAGGCGGCGGCGATCGCGCGCCTGCGCGGCGAGGGCCGGCGCGTCGCGATGGCGGGCGACGGCGTCAACGACGCGCCGGCGCTGGCCGCCGCCGACGTCGGCATCGCCATGGGCACGGGCACCGACGTCGCCATCGAGAGCGCCGGCGTGACGCTGGTGAAGGGCGACCTGCGCGGCATCGCCAAGGCGCGCCGCCTGAGCCGCGCCACCATGCGCAACATCCGCCAGAACCTCTTCTTCGCGTTCCTCTACAACAGCCTCGGCGTGCCCATCGCCGCCGGCGCGCTCTACCCGTTCTTCGGCCTGCTGCTCAGCCCCATGCTCGCCGCCGCCGCGATGACCTTCTCGTCGGTGTCGGTGATCACCAACGCGCTGCGCCTGCGGCGGCTGGAGCTGTAGCCGGCCGTCATTCGAGCGGGCAGCCGTTGAGCGCCAGGGTCACTCCGAGCACGACGTCGTTGACGGCGACGCGGCCGTCGCCGTCGATGTCGGCGAGCGCGCAACTGTCGGTCGTCCCGGTCGAGAGCACGAGCACGACCACGTGTATCAGCTCGTCGATGCCGACCGCGTGGTCGCCATCGCAGTCCCCGCCGCACAGGCCGTCGGGGATGAGACCGAACTGCAGCACCTGATTGTTCGTCCACAGATCGATGCCCGCATAGCCGCGCCGCCGCTCGGCGAATCCGGGCGCGGAAACGACCGTCAGGACGGTGTCGGAGTCGCGGAGCTCCAATGTGCAGTCGAAAGCGCCGGCGGCGTCGGTGATGCCGTGGCGCGCCACGCGCGGCCCCGTGCAGTCGACCGTCGCGCCGGCAATCGACGCGCCGCTGACCAGGTTGAACGCGTGCAGCGCGGTGGTCTTCTCGCCCAGCGAGCCGGTGGGCTGCGGCGTGACGGTCGGCGTCGCGGTGGGCGTCGCCGTCGGCGGACCGGGCAGCGGACAGAGGATCACCGACTGCTCGCCGGCGACGACGGTGCACCACCTGCTCGGACCAGCAGAGAGGTCGGTGCAGGGCGGGCGAACGGCGAGGGTGTAGTCGCCGGGCGGCACGGTGAAGTCGCCGTGCCGTCGAGACCACCGGTGACAGCGCCGAAAAAGCCTGCAGGGCGACGACCGTCACGCCGCGCACCGCCCCGGTACAGGTGCCCGGTTCTTCCGCCACGCGCACCGCGAGGCGCGCGCGCCGGTCGGTGTGACGGTCGGCGTCGGCGTCGTGGCCCAGGCCAGCAGCCGGCAGGAGCGCGGACAGGCAAACGAGCAGGAATGCGCAGCGGTGCGGCGCGATCGCGCATAAGGGATCCCCCTGGGTGGCCTCGGTACAGAAAGACGCCGAGTCGCGCCGGTTTGCGGCACGCGCCTCGCGCCAGCGCCCCTTACGCGGGGAGCAGCTGAATCGCCTTCTCCGGACAGGCCACGACACAGAGTCCGCAGGCATGGCAGTTGGCGGCCTTCGGCGTGTAGGCGGTCTGCCACTTGTGGGCCATCGACTTGAGGGTCGAAAGCCACGACAGCGCGCGGTAGTCGGCGTCGTCGATGGTCCGCACCTCGAAGACGTCGTAGGGGCAGACCTCGACGCAGTCGCGCTTGCCCTCGCAACGGTTGCGATCGACCACCGGTCGCCACGTGCCCGGCTCCGCCTTGCACTCCTCGCCCGGCCGATCGGGCTGGGCCGCCGCCCAGCGCGCCCGCTCCGCTCCCGGTCGCCGCTTCGCCATGGCGGGCGTCTTACGCGAGTCGGGGGTGGCAGGCCAGCATCGGTGGCCGCCTTTGTCACCGAATGGAGGGCCGCGCTCCCGCGCGGCCTGGCAGGTTGGTTCGTGGCCACCGCGAGTTCAGGCGGATCAGGACGCACGTTCATACCGAGTCGGGCTGCCAGGCCGCGCGGGAGCGCGGCCCTCCATTCGGTAATGGCATGGCGCGACCCGAAATCTGCGCCACGCCATGCGCTCATCCGCGAGCGCGGTGCGGCAACGTGACGATCGAGGCGACGTTTGTGGCACTTTGCTGACGATGATCGATCAGGTGACGGGCCCCCTGATGGGCCATCGGCAGTTGGATGACGGACGGTTCGCCCGAGTGTGGCTGGCACGCCCAGTGCTCTAGCGAAGGTCGCCCGCGGTGATGATGCGACGGGATGGGTGGTGCGGCGGTTGGGTCCGGGTGGTGGATCGTGATGGGAGCGGTGGATCACCGGATCGCATTGGGCGGAGTGGCGTAGGGATCGGGCACCGACTGAGCGGATAGCCGGCGGCGTAACGCCGCCGGCATCCCCCCTGTCAACGCGGGCAAGAGCGGCGCGTTGACAGCGACGCGCGGTGGCGATAGCCGAGCCCACCGCATGTCTGCTTCCGAGTTGCGCTCCATCGGTGATCGCGCGGCGATCGTCGGGATCGGTCACACCGCGTACACGAAGTTCAGCGGCGTCACCGAGCAGCATCAGGCGGCAACGGCGATCCTGGCGGCGCTCGACGACGCCGGGCTGTCCATCACCGACGTCGACGGCATCGCGCGTTTCGACATCGAGAACGTCAACGAGCTGCAGCTCGTCTACGGCATGGGCATTCCGCACCTGCGCTTCTTTGCCGGCGTCCCCTCCGGCGGCGGCGCGGTGGCTGGGACGCTGGTGCTGGCGGCGATGGCGGTGGCGACGGGGCAGGCCAACGTCGTCGTCTGCTACCGGGCGCGCAATCGCGGCAAGCAGTCCTCGCACGGATCAAAGCCGCTGCAGGGCGGGCGCCCGTGGGCGAAGCACGCGGCGACGTTGACCGACTTCTACCAGTACCACGTGCCGTTCGGGCTGATGTCGCCGGCGCAGGAGATGGCGCTCATCTACCGGCGCCACATGCACGAGTTCGGCACCACCACCGAGCACTTCGGCGCCGTCGCGGTGGCGCAGCGGGCGCACGCGGCGCGCAATCCCGACGCCGTGATGCGCGAGCCGTTCACGCTCGCCGACCACGCGGCCTCGCGCTGGATCGCCGAGCCGCTGCGGCTCTTCGACTGCTGCCTGGAGACGGACGGCGCCTGCGCCGTGATCGTGACCTCGGCGGAGCGCGCGCGCGACTGCCGGCAGCATCCCGCCTACATCCTCGCCGGTGCCCAGGCCGAGGGACCGATCCACATCCAGATGGCCGACTACCTCACGCACTGGCAGGACGTGACCGCCGGCGCGTACGTGGCCGAGCAGCTCTACGGCACGTCCGGCGTGTCGGCGCGCGACGTCGACGCGGCGATGTTCTTCGACCACTTCAGCCCCGCTGTCATTCTCAGCCTGGAGGACTACGGCTTCTGCGCGCGCGGCGAAGGTGGCGCGTTCGTCGCCGCCGGCGAGCACGCGTGGCCGCACGGGTCGATTCCCGTCAACACGCACGGCGGGAGCCTGTCGGAAGCGTACATCCACGGCTACAACCACATCCTCGAGGGCGTCCGGCAGATCAGGCGCACCTCGCATTGTCAGGTCGAGGACTGCGAGCTGGTCCTCGTCACCAGCTCCAACACCGATCCCACCGGCGCGGTGCTGCTGCGCCGATGAAACCACAGAGCTCACAGCGGACCACAGAGGCCATGATTCCCGTCCCGGTTCCCAACGCCGACAATCAGGGGTTCTGGGATGGCTGTCGGCGTGGGGAGCTACGGCTGCAGCGGTGCCTGAAGTGTGGGGCATGGCGACATCATCCGCGGCCGCTCTGTCCCGCCTGTCGCAGCTTCGAGTACGAGTGGGCGCTGGCGAGCGGGCGCGGGGTGGTGCACACCTTCACGATCGTCCATCGTCCCACCCTGCCGGCGTTCGAGGCCCAGCTGCCGTACAACGTAATCGTCGTGCGGCTCGAGGAAGGTCCGTTCATGGTCAGCAACCTGGTCGACTGCTCTCCCGACGATCTGCGCATCGGCCAGCCGGTGGAGGTGGTGTTCGAGCCGCTGGACGACGCCATCTCGCTGCCAAAGTTCCGGCCCGGCCGAGGAGCACGATGATGCGATCCGTGCTCCTCGCGTTGCTGCTTTGTGCTGCGCCGGCGCTCGCCGGCGACGAGCTGGTCGCACGGGTCGACGGGGTGCCGATCACCGAGGCGATGGTGAACGCGGTGGTGAAGGGCGCAATCAGCGGCCGCGCGCAGCCGCCCTCCAGCGAGGAGATCGCCAAGCTGAGCGACGCCGCCCTCGACTCGCTGATCGATCTCGAGCTGCTCTACGGCGCGGCCCAGAAGCTGGGCGTGACGGTGAGCGATGCGCAGGTGGACGCCGAGATCGCCCGCACCAAAGCCCGCTTCGCCAACCCCGCCGACTACGACGCCGCACTCGTGCGCAGCGGCATGACGCCGGCGGCGCTCCGCGCCGACACCCGCAAGACGCTCGTCGTGCAGGCGTTCCTCGAGCGAGTCGTGTGGAAGGAGATCCACCTGCCGCCCAACGCGGCACAGCAGTACTACGACGAGCACCGGAGCGAGCTCGGCGGCAAGCCCTTCTCCACACTGCAACCGGTGATCGAACGCTCCCTGCTCGACGACCTGCACCAGCGAGCGCAGCGCGCCTACCTACTGGAGGTCAAGAAGACCGCGGTGATCCAGCGCGGGCCGGCGCCGACGCCGGTGCCGACCAAGCACGTGCCCGCGACGCCGCCGTCGACGGAGCCGTCCTGACGCGCGCTCAGGCGCGCTGCAGCAGGTGGATGACGCAGACGCTGCCGCCGCCCATCATGTGGCACATGCCGAGACGCGGCAGGTCGCCGTTCTTGCGCTTCACCTGACGCTTGCCGGCCTCGCCGCGCAGCTGCAGCGTCGTCTCCCAGATCTGCGCCAGACCGGTCGGCCCGCCGGGGTGCCCGCGGGCGATCAGGCCGCCGTCGGTCGAGACCGCGCACAGCGAGCCGCCGATCTCGAAGGCGCCCTCGTCGATGTACTTCTCGGCCTCGCCCGGCCGACAGAGGCCGACGAGCTCGTAGTACTCGAGCTCCTCGATCGCGAAGGCGTCGTGCACCTGCAGCATGTCGAGATCCTTCGGCCCGACGCCCGCCTGTTCATAGATCGCGTTCGAGCTGTCGACGCTCATCCGCGCCGGCCCCACCACCGGGCCCTGGAAAATGTGGCCGCGCTCGTACCGCTCGCTCTGCAGGGTCGAGGCGGCGATCTTGACCACCGGACGGCCGGGGCGCAGCTTCTTCGCCATCTCCACCGTGCCGACGATGGCGCAGGCGGCGCCGTCGCCGATCGGGCACGACATCATGCGCGTCAGCGGCCACGCCACCATGCCCGACGCGAGCACCTTCTCCGGCGTGATGTGCTCCTTCGCCTGGCGCTGCGCCATCGGGTTGTGGGCGCCGTTGTTGAAGTTCTTGGCGGCGATCTTCGCCAGGTGCTCGGGCTTGGTGCCGCGCTCGTGCATGCGGCGCGTCGCCCACATGGCGAAGAAGCCGGCCGGCAGAATGGCGTCCTCCATGTTCTCCGGCGCGGTGCCGGCCGTGCCGCTCTGGATCATGGTGGTCATCTTGTCGAAGCCGAGCACCATGGCGACGTCGTAGTGGCCCGCCGACACCGACAGGTAGGCTTCGCGCAGCGCCGCCGATCCGGTGGCCGAGGCGTTCTCGATGCGCTGCACCGGAAGGCCGGTGAGCCCGAACTCCTTCATGATGCGGGTGCCGCTCATGACCTGGGCGAAGATGTGGCCGACGTAGGCGGCGTTGACGTCGGCGAAGGTGAGGCCGGCGTCATCGAGCGCGCCGAGGCCGGCGACGAGCGACATCTCGGCGTTGGTCTTGCCGCTGTAGTAGGCGCCGAAGGGGTGCATCCCCACGCCGAGGATCGCCACGTCTCTCATCGCTGTGCCTCCCCGACCGGCCGGAACCGGACGATCATGATGTCGGTGCCGCCGTCGTCGCGCAGCACGTCGAGCTCGCCCTCGAGCGCCTGGCCGACCTTGAACTCGGCCTGCTTGCCGGCGAGCGGCGACTGAATGCGCGGGCCTTCCGGCAGATCGATCTGGCCGACCCCGTATCCCTCGGCGTGCTCCATGTTGGTCGAGCCGAACAGCGGCAGGTGCACGAAGGTGTAGCTGTACAACGTCCCCCGCGCGTCGAGCTCGACCTCGGCGGTCTTGCGCGACATACACTTTCCGCACAGCGCGCGGCGCGGATAGAAGAACTCGCCGCAGTCCTCGCAGCGGGTGCCGAGCAGCTTCGGGGGCTGCGCCGGATCGTCGGGAATGGTGAAGAATCCCGGCTTGATCGGCTGCCGGGGCCGTGGCGTGTCGGGCATGGAAACCTCGATGCGATGAGTGGGATGTCAGGGACGCCGCCGCGGCGACGCGTCGGCGCGACGGGTGTTGAGACTCACTTGGCTGTGTCGGGCGGCTTGTCGAGCACGCGGACGAGCTCGACGTCGAAGATCAGGCGGGCATTCGGCGGCACGATCGGCGGGACGCCCTTTTCACCGTAGCCGAGGGCGGACGGAACGATGAGGCGGCGCTTGCCGCCGGCCTTCATGCCGCGCACGCCCTCGTCCCAGCCGCGGATGACCTGCCCCGAGCCGAGCGGAAAGCCGAACGGCTTGCCGCGGTCGCGCGTGCTGTCGAACTTCGTGCCGTCATCGAGCCAGCCGACGAAGTGCACGACGACGATCTGCCCGTCGTTCGGCGTCGGCCCGTTGCCGATCGCGGTGTCCGCGTACTGCAGGCCGGAGGGCGTCGTGTGCCACTGCACCACCGAGGGCACCGGCGGGATGCCCGTCTCAGCTTTCGGCGTCGGCTCGGCGGACGCCGACCGGACGACGAGCATCGAGATGAGGAGGAGAATGAACCGCGCGCGCATGACGAGAAGCGCGATTCTCCTACCCGGGCCGCCGGCCGTGGTCAAACGGCTGTTTGTCCGCTGCGGTGTTCAGCGGACCGGGTTCTCCCATCGCCACGTCCCCAGCGAAAGGAGGGGGAGGGAGCCGGAGCCTCGCTGACGCGACGCTACCGGCTCCCGGTGGGGAGGGAAGGCGGGAAGTTGTACTGCGTGGAAATGAAGAGGAAGGAAGTCTTAAGCAGCGGCAGCGGCTGCCGGGAGCGACCGATAGAGGCGAACCGTGCGCAGCAGATGCGTAAGCACCGCCACCGCCTCCTCATCGGAGTGCGAGGTGTCCTGCACGGCCTCGATCAGCTCGAACAGCGTCACTTGCTTGATATTGCGCATGAGCGAACCCCCAGTCTCACGACGGGCTGCGCGAACCCCAGACGCGCGCGCAACCCTTCCAGAGCGACTCATCTCGACCTCACCAGCACATCCTCTACCCGCCGCTCCGGCAGCCATTTTGTCAGTTCTCTTCATCGGACGAACGACACTTAAGCAGCATGCATGCCAACATGATGCTGCCTTTGCTGGAACGCCTAACCCATCGCTCGCCGTGCGGGGTGTCAAAAAAGGCCTCCCCGCAGGCGTGAAGGAATTGCCATTTTTGGACGATTGTACCTATGGGCGCTGCGCGGCCATAAGTAACGCCAGCTCCGTTCTGTAAGAGCGCGGGCCTCCAGGCCCGTGGCCACGCGAAGCGCGGCCCCGCGCTTCGGCGCGGCATTCCTGTCGTCCGTTGGGCGCTCCGCCGTCCTGCGGACGGCGACGGGCCTGGAGGCCCGCGCTACTGCGCCGCCCGCTCGCGCAGGAGGTACTTCTGGATCTTCCCGCTCCCCGTCATCGGGAAGGCGTCGACGAAGAACACCCGACGCGGGCACTTGAAGCTGGCGATCCGACCCCGGCAGATCGCCAGCACCTCGTCCTCGGACAGTGCCGCGCCGCCTTCGCGGATGACGAACGCGACCGGCACCTCCGACAGCCGCGGGTCGGGCATGCCGACGACCGCGACGTGGTTGATCCGCGCGTCAGCGAGCAGCAGGCTCTCGACCTCGGTCGGATCCACGTTCTCGCCGCCGACCTTGAGCAGATCCTTGTAGCGGCCGAGGAAACGCAGGCAGCCGTCCTCGCGCAACAGGCCGGAATCGCCGGTATGCAGCCAGCCGTCGGGATCGACCGTCTGCGCCGTCTCCTCGGGTTTTTTGTAGTAGCCCTGCATCACCTGGTAGCCGCGTACGCAGATCTCGCCGACCTGGCCGGCCGGCAGATCGCCGCCGCTCGCCGGGTCGATGATCTTGATCTCGTAGCCGGGGAGCGGCCAGCCGCTCATGGTCACCCGGGTCTCCTCGTCGGTGTCGAGGAAGGAGCCGGTGACGCCGACGCCGATCTCGGTCATGCCGTAGCCGGTCATCGTACGCATCAGCGCCTGGGCGCGGCGTGCGATCGGCTCGCTCGACAGCATCCCGGAGGCGCAGACCCCGGTGCGGAGGCTGGAGGTGTCACGCGAGGGCCGCGACGGGTGCTCGAGGAGATCCTTGTAGTGGGTGTCGAAGCCGTTGATCATCGTCGCCCGCTGTTCCTCGATCAGGCGCAGCGCCTCGCCGGCGTCGAAGCTGGCCATGACGACATGGCGCGCACCGGTCGCCGGCGACATGAGCAGCGCCTTGTAGACGGCGAACGCGTGGAAGAGCGGCAGGTAGTCGAGGATGACGTCGTCGCACGTCACGCCCAGGCGGTTGGCGTTGTCCAAGATGTTGCGGACCACGTTGTGGCCCTGCATCACGCCCTTTGGAAAGCCGGTCGTCCCCGACGTGTACATGATGTAGGCGGTGCCGTCGGGGTCGACGGCAGCGCTGCGCCGCGCCAGCTCGGCGTCGGCGACGGTCGCGCCGGCGCTCAGCAGGTCGTTCCACGCGCGGGTCCCGGCCGCCGCCTCGCCGAGCAGGATCACACGCCGGAGCGCCGGTGCGGCGTCGCAGGCCAACGCGCCGGGTACCTGGGCGCGGAGGTCGGGATGCAGCTCCTCGATCATCGCCACGTAGTCGACGCCGTGCGATCGGTCGGCGGCGATCAGCGTCGTCGAGTCGGACTGCGTGACGACGTACGCCATGTCGCGGGTACGGAAGCGGGTGTTGATCGGCACCAGCACCGCGCCGATCTTCGCGACGGCGAAGAACAGGAAGACGAACTCCGGCCGGTTGCCGAGCCACAGACAGACATGGTCGCCCTGCCCCACGCCGGCGGCCATCAGCGCCTTGGCGGCGCGGTCGACCTCGGCGCGCTGCTCGGCGAACGTCCACCCGCGCCCCTCGAACCAGAGCGCCTCGCGCGTCGGCCACCGTTGCGCCGCGCGATCGATCAGGTCGCCGAACCGGAGCTTCTCAATCCACATGATTCACCGCGGCGAGCACGGAGGGCCACGGAGCGCTCACTCCGCGAGCTCTCCGATGAGTCGTTCGAGGCGCTCGAGCGCGAGGGCGACGTTGGCGTCCATGAAGCGCGTGAGGAGCCGGGCGGCGCTGTCGAACTGGCCGGCCCGGCGCAGGCGCAGGGCCTTGCTCTCGACGTCCCCCACTTCGCCGTCGAGCATGCGCTCGAACTCGTCCCAGAACGCGCGCGCGTGCGGCGCGCGTCGCGGAACGTCCTCTTCGACCAGGGTCAGGACCTGCTTGAACCGCCACCACGGCGAATCCGGCCGCGGCGCGGCGCCGCCGCGGGCGAGCGCGTCCGGCAGCTCGCCGTCGACGTAGTAGGGCAGGAAGACGCCGACGCACGGCGAGCCGAGGCTGCCCCAGTAGCGCAGGAGATCGTCGCCGTCCCCGGGCAGTCGGGCGATCATGCTGGCCGTGGTCGTGCCCACCGGCTCGGCGTGCATGCACACCGCGAAGAAGCGCTCGTCGTCGGGCGCGTCGGCGCCGCGATGTCCGCTCCCGCCGTAGTGATCGCGCAGCGCGGTGCGCAACTGGGCGGGCGTCAGCGTGCCGCGCGCGGCGGCGAGCAGCGCGCAGGTGCGGCGGTGGCGGCCGCTCGACACCACTTCGGGCGCGGTGGTGACGTCGCGGTAGGCGGCGGCGAAGTCGAAGCGGCCGGCCGCGTCCTCTGGCCACCAGCCGTTGTCGACCGCGTGCTCGATCGTCCCCTCGGCGAGCGCGTCCCAATCGGCGCCGATGCCGAGATGGTTGCTGACGCTCTCGAGCTCGCGCACGCGGCGCAGCGCCCAGCGGCGATCGGAGATCTCCAAGCGATACGCCTCGTGCCGATCGGCGATCAGGAACGAGTTGTGGTACGGCCAGTCCTTGTCGGCGTAGCCGGACCCGCCCTGCCCGTGCGCCTCCGCCAGCCCAGTGATCACCTCCGCCGCCTGCATGGCGCTGTGCCCGCGCTCGAGCCCGAGCCGGACGAGATCCATGCCGATCAGGCCGGGCGCGCCGAGCGCGTCCTTGGTGAAGACGGTGTGGTTGCCGATGGCGACGCCATGCTCGTTGAGCCCGTGCTCGAATCCCCAACACCAGTATGGGCGCGAGCCGATCAGCCGGGCCGTCTCCGCCACCTGCGGGATCTCGACGTACGTGCAGCGCAGCGGCGTGCCCGCGACGAAGCGCTGCGCCGGCCGCTGCACCAACGGCTGCGGCTCCGCGGCCGGGCGATCGCTGTTCTTCGCGAACAGGGCCGCGCCGTCGGCGGTGGCGCCGCCGAGCGCCACCATGGAATCGCAGGCGACGCGGCACTTCTCAATCGACATCATTCACCACAGAGACCCGAGAGGGCACGAGGCTCGATGCGTTGCATACGGGTCCCGTTTTCACAATGCTCGCCGAGATGCCCTACCAGCAGATCACGTACGAAGTCGCCGACGGCATCGCGACCGTCACCCTGAACCGGCCCGAGAAGCTCAACGCCTGGACGCCGATCATGGGCGGCGAGCTGGTCGACGCGTTCCGCGCCGCCGACCGCGACGCGGCCGTGCGCGCCGTCCTCTTCACCGGCAGCGGCGAGCGCGCGTTCTGCGCCGGCGCCGACATGGGATTCTTCGCGGAGCAGATCGCGGCCGGTGGCGGCACCGGCTCGAGCGGCGGCAGCGGCGGCGGGCCGTCGCGCGTCGAGGACTTTCCGCAGCTCATGCGCAAACTGTCGAAGCCGACCATCGCCGTGCTGAACGGCTATGCGCTCGGCATCGGCGCCACCATGCCGCTGCTCTGCGACATGCGCGTCGCCTGCCCCGAGGCGCAAATCGGCTTCCTGTTCTCGCGCATGGGCGTGATGGCCGAGCTGGGTTCGACGTACCTGCTGCCGCGCATCGTCGGCACGGCGCGCGCCTGCGAGCTGATGCTGACCGGCAAGCGCTTCGCGGCCGCCGAGTGCGAGCGCATGGGCCTCGTCAACCACGTCGTGCCACGCGGCGAGCTGCTCGACGCCGCCCGCGCCATCGCCCGCGAGATCAGCCAGTGCGCACCGCTGTCGGTGATGCTGACCCGCCAGGCCATCTACCAGGGCCTGGAAAGCACCTTCGAATCCCAGGTCCGCTTCGAGGGCTACACCCTCGACCACCTGTACCGCACCGCCGACCACGCCGAGGCGGTCGCGGCGTTCCGCGAAAAGCGCAAGCCGGAGTTCCGCGGAAGCTAGTCTCGATCTGACAGAAATGTTCACCACGGAGTCACGGAGAGCACGGAGAGTTCAGGGTTGAGCTTGCCCATCGAAACTCGCCGGAAGCCCGCTCTCAATGAGGCTCGGTATCAGGCGCTCGGCGCCTCTCCGAGTCAACTATCCTCCGTGGCTCCGTGCCTCCGTGGTGAAAGTTTTCTGTCAGATAAAGGCTAACGAAAGTCGAACAGCACCTTCACCGCGCCGGTCTCGCCCTGGTTGTGGGTCGTGCGGAAGGCTTCCTTGTAGGCGTCGAGCGCGAAGCGGTGGGTGAGGATCGGGGTGACGTCGATCGTCTTGGCGCGCACGAGGTCGAGGTAGTGTTCCATGGCGTGCTTGCGGACGCCGTTCCATTCCTCGACGCCGAAGGCGTTGGAGCCGACGAGGTTGATCTCCTTGAAATAGTGCGGTGACCACTCGAAGCGCGCCGGCGTGTCGACGCCCGACATCACCACCGTCGAACGCGGACCGGCGATGCGCACCGCGACTTCCAGGCTCTCCGCCGTGCCGACGGTGTTGTAGACGACGCGCACGCCGGGCCGGCCGTAGAGCATCGGCAGACCGGGCGCCCCCTCGCTCGGCGTGAAGACGTCCGATCCGGTGATCTCCGCCAGCCGGGCGATGATCTGCTCGGTGGGCCGCCACGCAATGGTCTCGAACGCCCCGAGCTGCTTGGCGAGCGTCGCCTGGTGGTCGAAGCGGGCGATGGCGCAGATGCGCACGTCGAAGAGCTTGTTGAGGATCTCGATCGCGCACAGGCCGAGCGTGCCGCAGCCGTAGACGACGACGAGGTCGCCGGCCTTCGGCGGATAGCGCAGGACCGAGTGCAGGCTGACGGAGAACGGATCGGCGAGCACGGCCTGCTCGTCGGTGACGTCGTCGGGCAGCGGAATGGCCATGCTGTGGTGGGCCGGCACCATCGGCGCGAAGCCGCCCGAAGCGTCGCGGCAGGTGCCGGTGTGGATGCCGGCGGCGAGCCGCCCGTGGCGGAAGTTCTGGCAGAGCGAGAACTGGCCCTCGCGGCACATCGGACAGATCGGCGTGATGCCGCGCGGCGCGCACGAGAGCCAGGGATTCAGCACGACGCGCTGGCCGACGCGGCGATCCTTCACGTCGGGTCCGACGGCCGCGATCGTTCCCACCACCTCGTGGCCCATCACCTGCGGGAACGTCGCGCAGGCGGCCATCGGACTGTCGATGTTCTCGAAGTCGATGAACACCTGCTTGTAGTCGCTGCCGCAGATGCCGGTGAGCCGCGTCTGGATCACCAGCCAGTCGGGGAACTGCACGGCGGCGTCCGGGATCTCCTGCATACTGATCGGCGAGTGCTCGCCGAGGTACGCGTCCTTGGTGTCATGGAGATCTTGGATGAGATGGATGATCTCCTCGACGTTCACGTCGAAGACCAACGCCTTCATGCTTCGCTCCTCGATCGGTTCGCTTACGGCAGCAGGCAGGAATGGATGCTGGCCGGACCGTCCGCCTCGCCCGCGAGGGTACGGATGGCGAGCTCGGCCTGGTCCAGCGAAAAGTCGTGCGTGTGCATCTTCGCGAGCGGCACGCGGCCCGATTCGATCAGCGCGATCGCCTGCTCGTAGCTGCGGGCGGTGACGCCGAAGGCCCCCTTGATGGTCACTTCCTTGACCACCGCCAGATCGCTGATGAAATCGGGCACCGGCTTGAAGCCCTTGATGCCGGCGAGAACGACGGTGCCGCCGGGAGCGACGTAGCGCAGCGACTCCGCCACCGGCTCGGTCGCGTTGGCGGACACCTCGACCACCACGTCGGCGCCGCGCCCGCCGGTCGCCTCGCGCACGCGCGCGCCGACGTCTTCCTGCTCGACGTCGATGACATGATCGGCGCCGAACTCGCGCGCCAGCGCCAGCTTGTCGGTGTCGCGGGTCAGGCCCGTCACGATGATCGCGCCGGCACCGGCGGCGCGCGCGGCGATGACGCTGGCCAGGCCGCGCTGCCCCGGGCCGAGGATGAGGACGCTGTCGCCGGGGCGGGTGTTGGGAATCTCCACCGCCCAGCGGAAACCGGCGCCGAGCGGGTTGAACATCACCGCGATGCTCGCCGGGACGTCGGCGCGGATCGGATGCACGATCGAGCTGGCGTCGAGGTACATGTAGTCGGCGTACGCGCCCCACAGCCCCGGCGCGGTGGCGAGCGGCACGTAGCCGTGCCCGAAGAGGCCGCCGCGGCCGCGGCAGAGCTGGTACCGCCCGGTGCGGCAATCGCGGCAGTGGCCGCAGGGGATCAGCGACTCGACCGCGACGCGGTCGCCGACGTTCACCTTCCAGCGCTTCGCGGCGCGGTCGCCGATGCGCTCGATGATCCCGAGCGGCTCGTGCCCCGGGATCACCGGCATGCGCACCGGCAGCACGCCCGTGTACTGTTCGGCGTCGCTGCCGCAGATGCCGCACGCCTCGACCCGCAGCAGCGCCGTGTCGTCCGTGAGGTCGGGAATCGGCAGCTCCCGCATCTCCAACTGGCGCGGCCCGGTCTGGACGACGGCGCGGCTCGTGTTCGGCATGGCCGCACCTGAAACACAGATGGACACTGATGGCCACAGATGGACACGGAGCCCCACGAACCCCGGCCCCGCCGCCCGCCAATGACCACGAAGAACACAAAGCCCCAGCCACTCCCAACCAAAAACTCCTTCCGGGAGGGGGGCGGGACTTTGTGCTCATTGGGGGGCGGAGCGGGTTGGATTTGTGGATCCGGCACACGGGTCACAGATATCACTTGAATACTGATCTGCGCCTGAGATAGGAACTTTGGTGATGGCCAAGCGGGAAGCTGCCGTATCGATCCTCGCGCCGGGGCAGATCTTCTGCCCGGTCGGGCGTGCCCTCGACGTCATCGGCGACCGTTGGACCCTCGGCCTCATCCGCCATCTCCTCGGGGGGCCCCTCGGCTTTCAGGAGCTGCGCGCCCGGACCGGCATCGCGCCGCGGGTGCTGGCCATGCGTGTGCGGACGCTTGTGAAGCGCGGCTTCGTCACGCGCGGCGACGGCACCCGCGACCCCTATGTCCTCACCGAGCGCGGCCGTACGCTCGAGCCGGTGATCGCGGCGATGGCGCGCTGGTACCTGCGCGACGGGCTCGACGAGCTGCAGGTGGACGCGAACCGCTTCAGCGCCACGTCGGCACGCTCCGTCCTCGAGTCGCTGCCGTTCCTCCTGCGCGAGGAACGCGCCGCCGGCGTCGACCTCACCTTCGAGATCCGCCTCACCGGTCTCGGCGGCGGCGTGTGGACGGTGCACATCCAGAATGGCGCCTGCACGGTTCGTGAAGGCTTCGCCGAGCGCGCCGACGTCCGCTACACCGCCGACGCGCGCGTCTGGTGCGGCGTCGCGCTCGGCATCAGCGACGCCAAGGCCGTGCACCGCGAGGGCCTGATGAACAAGGACGGCGGCCGTGAAGCGCTCGACTTCTACTTTCACCAGATCCAGCGCCAGCCCAACGGCTCGGCGCCATCCCAACCACCCCAGCGCCAGCCGCGCGCCCGTCGCGCGGCCACGCGGCGCGAAGGAGCCCAGCCATGATCTCGTTTGCGATGACGGACGAACAGGAAGCCGCCCGCGACTCGATGCGCGGCTTCGCCGCGTCGGCGTTGCGCCCGCGCGCGCGCGAGTACGACGAGGCGTCGGCGATCCCCGACGCGTTCTACGCCCAGGCGTGGGAGCTCGGCCTCACGGCCACTCAGCTGCCCGAGTCGGTCGGCGGCTACGGCGCGCCGCGCTCGCCGGTCACCAACGCGATCGTGCTCGAGGAGCTCGCCTACGGCGATGCCGCCCTCGCGGTCGCCGCGGCGGCGCCGTCGCTGTTCGCGTACGCGATCGCCGACCAGGGCAGCGAAGCGCAGCGGCAACGCTACCTGCCCGCCTTCTGCGGCGAGCGCTACCAGGCGGCGTCGTTGGCGGTGAGCGAGCCGCACGCCGCCTCGACCGCCTGGGCGCCGCGCACCCGCGCCGAGCGCAACGGCAACGGCTGGGTGCTCAGCGGCCGCAAGTGCTTCGTGCCGCTCGGCGATCGCGCCAGCCACTTCCTGGTCGTGGCCGGTGCCGGCGACGCACTCGACGCTTTCATCGTCCCGCGCGACGCGAGCGGCCTCACGATCAGCGACGTCGAGAAGAACCTCGGCCTGAAGGCGCTGCCCACGGCGACGCTCGAGATCGACGGCGTGCACGTCCCGGCCGCCGACCGCCTCGGCGAGCAGACCGGTTGCGACGTGCCGCGGCTGCTCAACCAGTCGCGCGTCGCGCTCGCCGCGATCCTCAACGGCCTCTCGCGCGCCGTGCTCGACTACTGCGTGCCCTACGCCAAGGAGCGCGTCGCCTTCGACGAGCCGATCGCCCGCAAGCAGTCGATCGCCTTCCGTCTGGCGGAGATGCGGATGGAGGTCGAGTCGATGCGGTGGATGATCTGGAAGGCCGCGAGTCAGCTCGAGCGCGGCCTCGACGCCACCCGCAGCGCCCACCTGGCGCGCGCCTACGCGGCCGAGAAGGCCGTCTGGGTCTCCGACAACGGCATCCAGGTGCTCGGCGGCCACGGCTTCATCCGCGAGCACCCGGTCGAGATGTGGTACCGCAACGCCCGCACGCTCGGCGTGTTGGAAGGGCTCGCGAGCGTCTGAAGACACAGATGAACACAGACCCAACCCGCCACCCCCCGATGAACATAGATCCCCGCCCCCCTCACCAAATGGCGGCTGGGGGCTTTGCGTTTCGGCGCGAGGCGGCGGCGGGGATCTGTGTTCATCTGTGGATCTTGTTGAGCTGAACGGAGGATCCCAAATGATCGACCTCAATCTCTCCCCCAACGACGAACAGGTGCTCGGCGCGGTGCGCGAAGAAGCGCTGATCGCGCGGCGGTACGCGCGGTACTACGACGAGAACGAGCACGAGTTCCCGCCCAACGAGCTGCCCGAGGCCAAGGATCACCCGGGCTTCATGAGCCGCATGGGCCACCGTGGCGAGGATGACGCCGGCATGGCCGTGCTGTCGATGCTGATCGCGATGGGCCAGACCTGGGGTGACTACTCGGTGCGCATGCGCCGGCAGGAGCGCGGGCTCGGCAACTCGGCGCTGCAGGCGGCCGGCAACGACGAACAGAAGCGGAAGTGGGGCAACCTCATCCTGGCGATGGCGATCACCGAGCCCGGCTGCGGTTCCGATCCGTCATTGGTGCGCACCAGCGCGCGGCTCGACGGCGACGACTGGGTGCTGAACGGCGAGAAGATCTTCGTCACCACCGGCTGCCGCGCCGATGGCGTGGTGGTGTGGGCGACCGTCGACAAGTCGGCCGGACGCGGCGGTATCAAGTCGTTCCTGGTCCTCAAAGGCACGCCGGGCTTCATCGTCGCGCACAAGGAGAAGAAGCTCGGCATCCGCGCTGACGACACCGCCGCCTACGTCTTCCAGGACTGCCGCATCCCGCGCGATCACCTGCTCGGCGGCGACGAGGCGGTACACCGCGACGGGTCGGGTGGTTTCAAGGGCGTCATGAAGACCTTCAACATGACGCGCCCGGCCGTGGCGGCGATCGGCCTCGGCATGGCCGAGGCGGCGCTCGACTTCACCCGCGACGCGCTACGCGAAGCGGGCTTCACCATCACCTACGGCCCCACCCTCGCGGCGCAGCCCGCCGCGGTCGAGCGCTTCCAGCGCCTCGAGGCGCTGTTCGAAGCGGCGCGGCTCACGATCCTCCGCGCCGCCTGGCTCGCCGACAAGGGCGAGCCCAACAACATGGAAGCATCGATCGCCAAGGCGAAGGCGGGCGGCGCCGTGCGCGAGATCACCCAGGGCTGCATCGAAATCCTCGGCCCCATGGCCATCTCCCGCGATCACCTCCTCGAGAAGTGGTTCCGCGACGTCCGCATCACCGACATCTACGAGGGGACCGGCGAGATCCAGCGGCTGATCATCGCGCGGACGCTCCTGGGGTACACGCGGAAGGAGTTGAAGTGAGCCGGTAAGCCGGTGCGCCAGTGCAGCTCTGTCTTCACGGGCCGACTGGCTCACCGGCTCACTGGCTCACGTCTTCTCCGGCGGGTTCATCGCCTCCAACGTCACCTCGTACGCATTCGTCTTGCCGTCGGCGACGCGGTTGCTGCGCGGTTCGTGATGTAGGGCACGCTCGGGTACGCCTTCTCATCGGGGCATAGCCGCCATCGGCCACATCATGAACTCGTTGCCGTTGTCGGTGCTGTAGACGACGATCGTATTGTCGGCGACGCCGAGATCCTTGCGCTTCTGCAGAATGGAGCCGACCTGCTCGTCGTGCTCCAGCATCCTCGCCCGCACCACGTCTTCCTCGGCGCGTCCCTCGTCGACAGCCATCTGGACGTACTTCTGAGTGGGATGGGACCAGATGTGGATCGCGGTGGTGTTGAACCAGACGAAGAAGGGTTTGTCGCCCTTGCCCACGCGGTCCAGGTACTCGAGCGTCTGGTCCGTCACTTCCTGGTCGATCGTTTCCATGCGCTTGCGCGTGAGCGGACCCGTGTCCTCGATCTTCTGCATCCCGACCCGGCCGAACTTCGGATCGACCGTCGGATCATCGACCGTCGTCGCGACGGTGTGCAACACACCGCGCGGACCGAACTTCTCGTCGATGTTCGGCGTCCGCCCCATCATGCCATGGGTATAGGCACCGAGGTTCCACATGCCGATGTCGTCCCCCCAGATGACGACGATGTTCGGCTTCTTGGCGGGCGCTGCGGACTGCGCGTTGGCATTGGCGCAGAACCCGGCCAGCAGAATCGACATGACGAGCAGGCTTCGAATGTGACGCATGAGAGCTCCTCCTGTGATGCACGCATATCGCACTGGTCTCAGTGGAAGCTGTCGTACGCGCGACAAGTCGCGCGACGACATGGCGGAACCTGGGCCAACCCGTCTGTTCTCGTGACTGGGGCTGAGCCCATTGGATGATGGCGCACCCGGCCTCTAGTCCAATTGGGCTGTGGCTGCCGACCGCTCGGCATCGGACGGCCGAACGACGGCGGGGCCCGGTCTGGCTCAGCTGACGCGGCGTGGCGCCAGGATCCACGGCGGCGAGGTCGCGACCAAGCGCGCGAGCTCGGGGATGTGCAGGACCGGAAGCCGCTCTCGATCACTCCTTCGGCGCGCAGTCGGGCCAGGAGTGCGTTGAGGGTCTGCCGCGAGACGCCAACGATGCGCGCCAGTTCTTCCTGCGAGAGGCGCAACACGACCGGACCGACGGCGAAGCGTTCCTTGCGCCGTGCCGTCGCAGTCGGGTGAGCTCGGCGCGTCGCCGGTGTTGCAGGCGCCGTCGCAGTCGCCGGAGCTGGGGGCATCGATGGCGCCGCAGCTGCCGTGCCGTTCTCGCGCAAACGCGACCCTCCAGGCGGGCTCGGTCCTCACTGGCACACGAACGTGTTCGCCGAGAAGAAGTCGCCGAAGGTGGTGTCGAACCAGGCGATGTGGCCGACCAGGGTGAGGCCGCTGGTCGAGCTGGCGGCCAAGCTGGTGCAGTCGATGCCGGCACCGGTGAGCGTGCCGCCGAACCCCACGGGCGGCAGCGTCTTGCCGGTGGTGCGGTTGGCGTCGTTGAGCTGGCCGACGGCGGTGGTGGTGGTCATGGCGCTGCACACCGGCGGCAGCGAGTAGCCGGTGGCGCCGTCGCCGCAGATGCCGTTCGACGGCAACTCGACGTTCACCTGCATGCCGAGGTTGCAGGCCAGGTCGCCGGCGCCGCCGGCGCCGCCCAGGCCGCTGCCGGAGCAGGCGCAGTTGCAGGTGTTGCCGTGGAAGGCCGCCTCGCCGGTGCAGTCGCCGGCCGGGCAGTCGCTGTCGGCGGTGCAGGCGGCGCCGTCGTTGCCGCCGCCCTGGCAGAAGCCCTCGCAGCCGGAGGCGCTGCGGGCGAGCCCGAGGCCGCCGCAGAAGGTGTCGCAGGTGGCCTGGCAGTCGGCCTGGCCGCTGCAGGTGCCGAGGTCGTGGTCGGCGGCGAACTGGGTGTCGAGGGCGCTGCCGCCGTTGCAGTCGATCTCGCCGGCAGGGCAGCCGGCGTAGGGATTGAAGCAGACGTCGCCGATCGCCGGGATCACCTGGGCGGCGAAGGTGTCGATGCTGCAGGTGCAGGGGGCGGTGCCGTCGGCGGCGGTGGTACCGCAGGCGATCGACAGGATGGCCGACGGATGCAGGAGCAGCGGCAGGCCCTGGGTGGTGGCGTTCAGCGTGCTGCCGGCGCCGAGGGTGCAGCTGTGCGTGCCGAGGTCGACGGGGCCGGCGCAGGAGAAGTTGGCGCTGTCGTCGTCGAAGGCGTCGCAGTCCATGGCCAGCCCGTCGGCGGTGGCGATCGCCTGGCAGGCGCGGCAGCGGCTGCGCGCCTGCAGGCAGGCGGACAGCGCCGCGGGGCTGGCGTGGCAGCCGGCGTCGAGGCCGTCGAACAGCGCGGCGAGACCGCTGGCGGTCGTGGCGCAGTGGGTTTGGACGTCGCCGTCGAGCTTGAGCAGGCGCTTGGAAACCTTGCCGGCGGTGTCGATCTGCGCCAGCGTGCCGCAGGCCGCGGTCAGGCTCGCCTCGTCGGTGACCGAGCCGGCCTTGAGGCCGGTCTTCTTGCACTTGCGCTGCGCCTTGATGATCTCGGTGAGGGCCTGGGTGGAGCGTTGTACGGCGCGGTCGAGGCACTTGCCGTCGCCGGCGGCGGTGCTGACGGGGCCGATCGGGGCGCCGAAGAAGTCGTGCACCAGATCGGTGACCGCGCCGCGGTGGGCGGCGGTGCCGGTCGGCACGCCCTGGACGATCACCGGCGGCAGCGGATCGCAGGCGCCGCCGCTGGCGAACAGGTCGGCCACCTTCTGCTCCTTGCCCGCCAGCTTGCCGTCGCCGTTGGCGACGACGCAGGTCTCGGGGTCCGGCTCGCTGCCGCGCGCGGCGTTGCGCAGGCAGGTGCGGGCCGACTTGCCGGCCTGCTGCGCGACCTTACGCAGGCCGTTGTTGTACCGGTCGATGCACTTCTGCTCGGCCGTCGGCAGCTGCGCCTGGGCGACGCCGGCGACGAGCACCGCAACCAGCAACGGCAGCGCGGTCCGCATAGGTGGAACCCCCTGACGGCTTCTAGCGGCGGACGCGTTGCTGGGGCAAGCCTTTTCCGCGCCACGGCGTCACCGGCATCACTGGCGCACCGGCGCACTTCCACGTTCCACGCCGGCCCGTGCGCATCCTCCACGTCTCGCCGAGCTTCTCCCCCGCCTGGGCGTACGGCGGCATTCCGGGCTGCGCCTACGAGGTGTGCCGCCGCAGCCTGGTGGCGGCAGCGGGCGACGCCGCATCGGGCGCAGATGAGGCGGTGGCGAGTCCTTAGTCGCGTCGGCGCTGCAGGGCCAACCCGCCGCCAGCGATCAACAGGGCCAGGGCTGAGAGCAGGCCGATCGTGGACAGCGCCGGCGCCGGAGCGACGATCGCGACGCAGATCTGATTCTGGCAGCTCGATCCCGGTTCGCACTGGCTCGACTGCATGCAGGCGCCGCCGTCGGCGACGCGGGTCCGGGTGGGCGTCGGGCTATTCGCGGCGCTGGCGGTGGCCGTGGCGGTCGCGGTGGTGGTTGCCGTCGAGATGACGGTCGCGGTCACCGTCGCGGTACGCGTCTCGGATGGTGCGGTGGCGGTCGCCGTGGCGGTGGCGGTGGCAGTGGCGGTCGCGGTGGCGGTGGCGGTCGCGGTGGATGTGCTCGTCGCGGTGCCGGTGGCGGTCCCCGTCTCGCTTGGGGACGAGGTTGGCGTCTTCGTGGGAGCGGGGCAATCGGGCGAGCCGGATTCGTCCAGAGCGTCGCACGTGTCGTTGCAATCGGGCGAGTTGGGCTGGTCGCTCAGGTTGCAGGCGCCGTCACAGTCGGCGGAGACGGCAGCGTCGAGCGACGAGCAGCTGCCGTCGCAGTCGGGCGAGCCGGCGGCGTCCAGGGGACCGCAGCTGCCGTCGCAGTCGGGCGAGCCGGAAGCATCGAGGGGGCCGCAGCTGCCGTCGCAGTCGGGTGAGCTCGGCGCGTCGCCGGTGTTGCAGGCGCCGTCGCAGTCGGCGGAGCTGGGGGCATCCAGGCCGCCGCAGCTGCCGTCGCAGTCGGGCGAGCCGGGATCATCGAACGGGCCGCAGCTGCCGTCGCAGTCGGGTGAGCTCGGCGCGTCGCCGGTGTTGCAGGCGCCGTCGCAGTCGGCGGAGCTGGGGGCATCGAGCGGGCCACAGCTCCCGTCGCAGTCGGGCGAGCCGGGAGCATCGAAGGGGCCGCAGCTGCCGTCGCAGTCGGGTGAGCTCGGCGCGTCGCCGGGGTTGCAGGCGCCGTCGCAGTCGGCGGAGCTGGGGGCATCCAGGCCGCCGCAGCTGCCGTCGCAGTCGGGCGAGCCGGGAGCATCGAACGGGCCGCAGCTGCCGTCGCAGTCGGGCGAGCTCGGCGCGTCGCCGGTGTTGCAGGCGCCGTCGCAGTCGGCGGAGCTGGGGGCATCCAGGCCGCCGCAGCTGCCGTCGCAGTCGGGCGAGCCGGGATCATCGAACGGGCCGCAGCTGCCGTCGCAGTCGGGTGAACTCGGCGCGTCGCCGGGGTTGCAGGCGCCGTCGCAGTCGGCCGACGTCGGGCTGTCGGACGGGCCGCACGCGCCATCGCAATCGGCGGAATTGCCGTCGTCGAAGAAGTCGCAGTTGCCGTCACAATCGGCCGAGCCGGCGGCATCAAAGATCGAACAGACGCCATCGCAATCGTTGCCGAGCGGCGAATCGCCGACGTCGCAGATGCCGTCGCAGTCGGGTCCCGAATCACCGGCGCCGCAGATGCCGTCGCAGTCGGTGGAGAAAGGGTCGTCGCCGGTGTCGCAGGTTCCGGTGCAGTCGGGCGAGCCGAACTGGTCGCTGTTGCTGCAGAACCCGTCGCAGTCGGGCGAGCCGAGCTGATCGCCGCTGTCGCAGACGCCGTCGCAATCGACCGACCCGGACTCGTCGGTGGGATCGCAGCTGCCGTTGCAGTCGGGGCTGCCGACCGCGTCGCCGAACCCGCAGCTGCCATCGCAGTCGGGCGAGGGGTACGAGTCGACGACATCACAGGCGCCGTCGCAATCGGATGACAGCGCGTCGTCGGCGCCGTCGCAGGCGCCATCGCAGAAGTCGGGACAACCGACGGCCGCCTGTGCGCGACCCGTCGCTCCAGTCCCGATTGCGATCCCCAACGCCAGCACCAGCCATATTCCGCGCATCGCTCTCCCCGCCTGTGGCACGCCCCATCCTCTTTGGGGGCATCGTCGTCAAGCGGGAAATGTTCCGCGGGCGCGCCGGGGGAGAACCCGTCCGGCCAGCACCAGGCGCGGCTGGGCCGCCTCTGACGCGCCTCGGATTGGCAACATCTGCAGCCTCGCGCACGGCATATCCACTGGGGTGCTTGGCGTTGCCTGGCGGGAACGACGTCACCGCCCGCCGCGAGGCGACCGCCGGCGGCTTGATGGCCGCCTTCGACACCACGTAGGGAATCGAGCTGCCGGTCGGGGACGCCGGCGAGCGAGGTGACGTTGACGATGACGCCGCTCGCGCTCTTGCGCAGGGCGGGCAGGGCGGCGCGGCTCAGGTACCAGGTGCCGAGCAGAACGAGATGACCACGGAGGCTGATGCCTGAGTACGGAACACTCCGCGTGCTCCCGCGGGGGCGATCAGCGCCGGGGCCGTACCCTCATTCGGCTCCCGCGCTTTGCGCCTTCTTCATGAGCTCGCTCAGGAGATTCGAGGACCGCTCGATGTCGCCTTTGCCCAGCCGGAGGCGGTATCGGCCGCGCAGCCGATCGTAACTGAAGTCGAGGTGGCGGTTGCGTAGCAGCGCGTCCGTTTGGTCGGTGCGCGGCAGTTTGATCAGGGCGTGCGTTTCAGCTTGCTGCGGTTCGAAAATTACAAAGGTGCTGGCTCGATTCCAGCGATGCAGGATGCTGCCCAACCAGCTCTCTTCAGCGGTCGGGGCCTTCGCGTCAAACGCGGCTGCTTCAAGCGGATCGCGCGTCCCCCTGCGCCCTGTCATGTGCGTGATGTGAATGCGGTAGAAGATGGGCGTCAGCGTGTCTCGGTGCTCCGTAGGGACGTACGCAGGCTCCCACCACATCGCGTGCTTTTGCAGAACGTGGTGGGCGCGCGCGCGCTCATCGCCGAAATGGAGCGTATCCGGTAACTCCTCATAGCGACCGGTCACCACGACGCTCATCCATTCGTGATGGCTCTTCCGCTCATCAATCTCCAGACAAACGAGCGGATTGGAGCGCATCCACTCGATCTTTTGTCCGAGCGTGCTGAACGCATACAGATACTGTCCGGCGTACGAGAAGTAGATCGGAACCACATACGGTTGCTTCTCGTACGAGCACGCCAACCTACCGAAACCGGCGCGCTCGAGCGCGATGCCGCATTCCTCCTCGGTCATATCGTGAATACGCATGACAAGACCTCTTGGTCGCGACCCTTTGGTCTCGGGATCGGCTCCGCGCTGAATGAGTGTGATCCCGTGTCTTGAGGATACTGTTCTCTACCACAGGCGCACTGCCAAGGCGCCCGCCGCAGTCCGGGCACGCCAGCACGTCGAGGGCAAAGATGCGCCGCAGCAACTCGGCCCAGGCGAGGTGGCGCGGGCGGACATAGTCGACCGGTGGCGGCGCGCGCCGGGCCGAGCGGTGCGACGGCCCCGGCGGACGATGGGGTCGAGACGGCGGCGAATCCGCGCCGGCGGCGGGCGACGCCGCATCGGCGACAAGGCCATCGCGATCGCCGCGCTCGGGCGCTTCGACCTGCTCGATCGGCTGGAGATGAACGCGCGGCAGACAGCGCACTACCGTTCCTGGGCCGAGCCGTTCTTCGCCGATGTGCGCGGCGACGTCGGCCACGCCGACGCCACCACCCTCTTCCACCTCTGGCACGGCGAGCTGAAGGAGCGCCGCTACCGCCGCCGCCACGAGGAGGTCAAGCGCTTCGGGTTCGACCCCGCCGTGGACATCGCCATCGACGCGCAGAGGGCATGGCGCTGGACGACCGCCAACGGCGAGCTGCGCGCCTACGTCGCGAACTATTTCGCGGCGCGCAACGAGGACGGGACAGCGATCGCCGAGCCCCCGCGGTGAGCGCGGCGCGCCGATTGCCGACGGCCGTGGTCGACGCGGCGCTTCTTCGCGTTCCGAGACGCAGATTCGTGTAGGGCAGGACACCACGAGTCATTGATCATCCATGCGTTTTCGGGCCTAGTCGGGGCCATGTCCCTGTCGCTCGACGCCGACGACGCGCGCGCCGCCCCCATCGCCGCCGACATTCCGCGCGCCTCGCGGTGGGAGATGGTGCGCGCCCTCCTCGCCGGGAGCAGCGAGCGCATCGACATGCTGTCGCGCCTGCGCCGCATGCACGAGCGGTATGGCCCTGCGGTGCTGCTCGACCTCGGGCTGATCAAGTACGTCACCCTCTTCGGCCCCGACGCCAACCGCTTCGTGCTGCTCGACAAGGACCGCATCTTCTCCGCCCGGCGGCCGTGGATGCAGATCATGGGCCGCATCTTCCCCAACGGCCTGCTGCTGCGCGACGGCGACGAGCACAAGCAGCACCGCAAGCTCATGCGCGAGGCGTTCACGCGCCCGGCGCTGCGCGAGTATGGCGAGCGCATGCCCCCTTTGATCGCGGAGGGCATCGCGAACTGGGGCAGCGCGGCGGGGTCGTTTCTCGCCTTCCCGGCCTTCAAGGAGCTGACGCTCGACATCGCGGCCCGCATCTTCGTCGGCGTCGAGCTCGGCCCCGAGACGACGAAGATGAACGGCGTCTTCGAGGACCTGGTCGCCGCGTCGATGTCGAAGCTGCGCCTGCGCATCCCGGGACTCGAGTTCTATCGTGGCCTGGTCGGACGCGAATTCCTGGTGAAGTACTTCTCCGGCATGCTCGCCGCCCGCCGCGCGGGACACGGCGGCGACATGTTCAGCCGGCTGGTGCGGGCGCGAAGCGACGAGGGCGCCGTGCTCGTCGATGCGGACATCGTCGACCACATGATCTTCCTGATGATGGCCGCGCACGACACCACGACCAGCACCCTGACCTCGATGACGTACGAGCTGGCGAAGCATCCGGAGTGGCAGGAGCGCGTCCGCGAGGAGAGCCGCGCCCTCGGTACCGGCGAGCTCGGCTTCGAGGATCTCGACAAGCTCGAGTCGCTGACCTGGGTGATCAAGGAGATCATGCGCCGCTACCCGCCGCTGCCGGTCATCCCGCGCGTGGCGACGCGCGGCTTCGAGTGGGCCGGCTACCGCGTTCCGGCCAACGCCATGGTGGTGATTTCGCCGATCCATACGCACTACATGGCGGAGTGGTGGAGCGAGCCCAGCCGCTTCGATCCCGAGCGCTTCGCGCCGGCGCGCGCCGAGGACCAGCGGCACACGCACGCCTGGATCCCGTTCGGCGGCGGCCCGCACCTCTGCCTCGGCATGCACTTCGCCGACCTGCAGATCAAGGCGATCATGCACCAGTTGCTGCTGCGCTACCGGTGGTCCGTGCCCGCCGGCTACACGATGCCGGTGCAGCAGGCACCGATTTCGAAGCCGCTCGACGGACTGCCGATCGAGCTGCGGAGGATCTGAACCGGCGAGACGCCGCGGCTCACTGCAGCGCTTCGACCTCGAGCTTCCGCCGACCTTCGCGGCGGAAGCGCACGCGCGGGATCGCGTCGTCGGCGACGAACGGTCGGAGCAGGTGACAGACTTCGAGTTGCAACCCGTTCGGGTCCTCGAAGTAGATGGACTTTACAGCGCGCCGGCACTCAACAACCGCGGCAACCTGTTCCTGGGCAAGAACGACTGATCGCCGCTGACGACGGCCGGATGTGTCCGATGCTGCCTGTTCGCTGTGAGGCTGTTCTATTGGCGGCTATGACCGAGAGCAGCCGCATAGCGAAGGCGGTTGTGCGCGGTGCCGGCTCGATTCGGCAAGGTGACGTGAATCGCCCTTCGCCACCTTCGTCGCCACCTCGGGGGCTCACGCGAGTTATCGACACGACTCATTCGACGATCGCTGCTTCTTCGTCCGCTCGCGCGCCGGCGATCACCGGCGACGCGCCCGTGCCGCTGAGCTCGAGGCGGTGGCACGCGCCGGCGCCGGCGCCTCGACGGCGAATCGCCTCCGCGCGGAACGAATGCGAGGCCCCGCCACACGCCGCCCGCCGCCGGCTCCACAAGCGGGAGCGCGTGTACTACTGACAGCCCGTGCCCGAAGCGGTCTTCCAGGCCCGCGACCTGACCAAGGTGTATCGGATGGGCGAGGTCGAGGTGTACGCGCTGCGCGAGGTCGACCTCGACCTCTACCGCGGCGAGTTCGTCGTCCTGCTGGGGCCGTCGGGCAGCGGCAAGTCGACGCTGCTCAACATCCTCGGCGGCCTCGACGTGCCGACGCAGCGGCTCGGTGCGCTTCCTCGACCACGACCTGACGGTCGACGACGAGGAGCATCTCACCCGCTACCGCCGCGAGCACGTCGGCTTCGTCTTCCAGTTCTACAACCTGATCCCGAGCCTGACCGCGCGCGAGAACGTGGCGCTGGTGACCGAGATCGCGCCGGCACCGATGGCGCCCGAGGAGGCGCTCGACCTGGTCGGCCTGGGCGAGCGCCTCGACCACTTCCCGGCGCAGCTCTCGGGCGGCGAGCAGCAGCGCGTCGCCATCGCCCGCGCCATCGCCAAGCGGCCCGAGGTGCTGCTCTGCGACGAGCCCACCGGCGCCCTCGACTACGAGACCGGCAAGCTGGTGCTGCAGGTGCTCGAGCGCGTCAACCGCGAGGTCGGCACCACCACCGCGGTGATCACCCACAACGCCGCCATCGCCGCCATGGGCGATCGCGTCATCCGCCTGCGCAGCGGCCGCATCGTCGAGACGCGGGCGAATGAGCGGCGGGCGCGCCCGGAGGAATTGACGTGGTGAGGGTCACCGCGGTCGGGCACCGAATCGCACGAAGGACGGCCCTTGCGCGGTGTGCCGCTGTGCCCCTCTGTGGTGGAAGCGTATGCGCGCCCTGAATCGCAAGCTGGTGCGCGACCTCTGGCACCTGCGCGGCCAGATGATCGCCATCGCCCTGGTGGTGGCGTGCGGCGTGGCGGTGTTCGTCACCACGCGCACCGCCTATCAGTCGCTGCAGATCTCGCGGCGATGCGTACTACGCCGAGTACCGCTTCGCCGACGTCTTCGCGCACCTCAAGCGGGCGCCCGACGCGGTGGCGGCGCGGCTGGCGCGCGATCCCCGGCGTCGCCGCGGTGGAGCCGCGCATCGTCTTCGACGTCACGCTCGACGTGCCCGGCCTCGCCGAGCCGGCCACCGGCCGCCTGCTGTCGATTCCCGAGCGGCGGGTGCCGATCCTCAACGACCTCCACCTGCGCCGCGGACGCTGGGTCGAGCCGGGCCGGCGCGACGAGGTGCATCGTCAGCGAGGCCTTCGCCAACGCCAACCAGCTCGAGGTCGGCGACACCCTCGGCGCCATCCTCAACGGCCGCTGGGAGCGCCTGCGCATCGTCGGCGTCGCGCTCTCGCCGGAGTACGTCTACGAGATCCGCGGCACGCGACATCTTTCCCGACAACCGCCGCTTCGGCGTGCTGTGGATGAGCCGCGACGCGATGGGGCCGGCGTTCGACATGGACGGCGCCTTCAACGACGTCGTCCTCGCCCTGGCGCCCGGCGCCAGCGAGGCCGACGTCATCGCCGCGCTCGACCGCCTCCTCGAGCGCTACGGCGGCCTGCGGCGCGTGCGGGCGCGACGAGTCAGGTCTCGCACCGTTTTCTCTCCGACGAGATCGCCCAGAACCAGGTCTTCGGCACCGTGCTGCCGGCGATCTTCCTCGGCGTCGCCGCCTTCCTGCTCAACATCGTCCTCTCGCGCCTGGTCGCCACGCAGCGCGACCAGATCGCGGTGCTGAAGGCGTTCGGCTACGGGCACTGGACGGTGGCCGCGCACTACCTCGGCTTCGCTGTCGTCGCGGTCGCCCTCGGCGGCGCGGTCGGCACCGGGCTCGGCATCTGGCTCGGGATGCTCGTCAACCGGATGTACGTCGACTTCTACCGCTTCCCGGTGCTGCGCTTCGAGGCCGGCGTCGGCGTCGTCGGCCCCGCCATCGCCATCGCCGGCGGCGCGGCGCTGCTCGGCGCCTGGGCGGCGGCGCGGCGCGCGCTCGCCCTGCCGCCGGCCGAGGCGATGCGGCCGGAGCCGCCGCCGCAATTTCCACGCCGGCCCGCTCGAGCGCGCCGGGCTGCGCGACCTCCTGCCGGCGCCGGCGCGGATGATCCTGCGCAACATCGCCCGCCGGCCGGCGCGCGGCCCTGGCGGCGATCGTCGGCATGGCGTTCGCCGTCGCCATCCTCATCGTCGGCCGCTACTTCGTCGACGCCATCGAGTACCTCGCCGACGTGCAGTTCCGCCTCGTGCAGCGCGACGACGTCACCCTCGCCTTCCAGGACGTGCTGCCCGAACGCGTGCGCTACGAGCTCGCCCATCTGCCCGGCGTCCTGCGCTCGCCGAGCCCTTCCGCGCCGTCGCCGGCGCGGCTGCGCTTCGGCCACCGCTCGCGGCGTGTCGGGCTCACCGGCCTCGATCCCGGCAGCGAGCTGCACCGCCTGATCGACGACGCACCTGCGCCCGGTCGCCGTGCCGCCCGACGGGGTGCTGCTGACCAGCAAGCTCGCCGAGATGCTCGGCGTGCACGTCGGCGACCTGCTCACCGTCGAGGTGCTCGAGGGCAGCCAGCCGCGGCGCGCGCGTGCGCGTCGTCGGCACGGTCGACGAGCTGATCGGCTTCAACGCCTACATGGATCGCGCCGCCGCTGCACCGGCTGATGCGCGAGGAGGGCGGGCTGTCGGGCGCCTTTCTGGCGGTCGAGCCCGACCAGGCGCCGCGCCTCTACGGCGAGCTCAAGCGCATGCCGGCGGTGGCCGGGGTCTCCATCCGCGAGGTGGCACTGCGCAGCTTCGAGGACACCGTGGCGCGAGCATGGGCATCTTCACCACCATCCTGGTCGGCTTCGCCTGCGTGGTCGCGGTGGCGATCGTCTACAACGCCGCCCGTATCGCCCTCTCCGAGCGCGGCCGCGAGCTGGCCAGCCTGCGGGTGCTCGGCTTCACCCGCCGCGAGGTGGCGGTGTTGCTGCTCGGCGAGCAGGCGCTGCTGACGGTGCTGGCGGTGCCGCTCGGCTACGTGATTGGCTATCAGATGTGCATGGCCCTGGCCCGCCAGTACCAGTGGGAGCTCTTCCGCATGCCGCTGGTGGTGCGCTTCGAGACCTACGCCTTCGCCTTCGTGGTGCTGCTCGGCGCCGCGCTCGGCTCGGCCTGGCTGGTGCGCCGCCGGCTCGACCGCCTCGACCTGGTCGAGGTCCTGAAGACCCGCGAGTGAGGCATGAGCCCGGAAGACCCCCACACGGAGAAACGGAGAAGCGGAGTGCGTTCGGTCGTCACCACCTGTTCCGGCTCTCCGTTCTTCCTGTGAATCCCCTTTCTGGAGTCGGCTGACGGCATGACGAGGTGGTGGCGGCGGGCGGCGAGCGGTGCGGGGCTGGCGCTGGCGGCGGGACTGGTGTGGCTGGTGTTCCGGCCGTCGCCGGTGCGGGTCGAGGTCGGGCACGTCGAGCGCGGCCGGCTGGTGGTGACCGTGGACGAGGAGGGCGAGACGCGGCGTGCACGACCGTTTCATGGTCGCGGCGCCGATCGCCGGCCGGGTGGCGCGACTCACCCTCGAGCCCGGCGATCCCGTCGAGCAGGGCACGGTGGTGGCGCGCATGCACCCGGTGCCGCTCGACCCGCGTGCCCGCGCCGAGGCCGAGGCGCGTCTCGAGGCGGCGCAGGCGGCGGTGCGCGAGGCCGACGCCCAGGTGGAGAACGCGCGCGCGGCGCTCGCGCAGGCGCAGCGCAGCGCCGGCCGCGCGCGCCAGCTCGGCCGGTCGGGCACCATCGGCAAGGAGGAGCAGCGAGATGGCCGAGCTCGACGAGACCCTGCGCGGCAAGGAGCTCGAGGCGACGCAGTTCGCCGAGCGCGCCGCGGCCTACAACCTCGAGGCGGCGCGGGCGGCGCTGATGGCGCCGGGCGGGGCGCCCAGCCAGGCGATCGGTCGCCGCCTGCGAGTCGGGCGAGCCGGGCTGCATCGAGCTGCGCTCGCCGGTGGCCGGGCGGGTCCTGCGCGTGCCGGAGAAGAGCGAGCGGGTGGTGGCGGCCGGCGAGCCGCTGCTCGAGATCGGCGATCCGACGGCGCTGGAGATCGTCGTCGACCTGCTGTCGACCGACGCCGTCAAGGTGCACCCCGGCGCGCCGATGCTGATCGAGGAGTGGGGCGGCCCCGAGCCGCTGGCGGCGCGCGTCCGCCGGGTCGAGCCCTCGGGCTTCACCAAGGTGTCGGCGCTCGGCGTCGAGGAGCAGCGGGTCAACGTCATCGGCGACTTCACCGGCGACACCGGCGGGCTCGGCGACGGCTACCGGGTCGAGGCGCGCATCGTCGTCGCCGAGGTCGACGACGCCCTGCTGGTGCCGTCCAGCGCCCTCTTCCGCCGCCAGGACGCCTGGCACGTCTTCGCCGTCGTCCGCGGCCGCGCCGTCCTCCGCCAGGTCGAGGTCGGTCGCGGCACCGCGCAGCAGACCGAGCTGCTCGGCGGCCTCGCCGCCGGCGACGCGGTGGTGCTCCACCCCAGCGACCAGGTGGCCGACGGGGTCCGCGTCGCGACGCTGTGAAGAAGAAGATTCACACGGAGAACGGAGCAACGGAAAGGGTCCGGTTGCTCTCCTCTCCGTTACGCCGTTCTGCGCGTGAATGCCGCAGTGGTCATCTCGCCAACGAGCACATGTGACCCTCGGCGGGGTCGCGATTCAAGGCGAAGTCCGACTGAGCGATCCACCGCGTGGTCCGTAATGAGCTGGTGATTGGCCTGGACGACGGTGGTTCAGCCTTGATCTGACAGAAAAAAGATCAACGCGGAGGCGCGAAGGCGCGGAGTGGCGCAGAGAAACGGGGCCAGGATTGGGATTGGCCAAGCCCATCGATGATGGGTTTCCGGCCGCTGCGATCGAACCGCATCTCTCCTTTTCGGTCTCCGCGCCTCCGCGTCTCGCGTGCAACCGTCATGGCACGGCCGTAACCCCCTGGCCGAGCACGGGGTAGCCGTCGTCGCCAGGGGCGGACAGGTACACGCTGATCGAGTCACCGGAAGCGAGGGGGGGCGGCGGAGTGCTGCCGTCGAACGGAAAGACCTGCAGGGCACCCGCCGGCAGGGTGCCGTACGTCACCGGTGGGAGGAAACCCGCGTCGGGCGAGGTCACGACCCACTTCGCCGTGCTCTCGCTGGCGACATTGATACCGGTGGCCGGATACGTCGGCGGCGTCCAGCGAATGATCCCCGGCGGAACGAATTCGACCGACAGCGGCACGTAGCGATAGCCGTCGGTCAGGGTGATCGGCAGCTCCGATGTCGGGCAGCCGCTGAACAACATCTCGCCCCAACGCTGGAGCGTGCTCTCCCCATCCTGCGTCGTCCCGAACGCAATCGCGAAGAGGCTGTCGATCACGACCGTGGTCAGCGAGGCCGCTCCCTGCGCATCGGTCGACCCCGCTCCGAAGCAGAAGCCCAGCGGCGTGTCGGCACAGAGCTCGAGGGCCAGATCGGCGTCCACGGTGTCGTCGACCGCAAACACCAGCGCGTCGGGTACGGGTTGCCCGTCGCGGTCGCGGACGACCACCGTGAAGCTGCAGACGGTCGGGGTCAACTCGCGGTCGGGCGTCAGCGCCACATCGTCGATGGTACCGCAGCCGACGTCGCAGGTCGCGGATTGCAGCGGCACGACGTGCTCGCCAACGTCGTAGATACGTCCCCGGTGGACGACCCGGATGGTGACCCGTTGTGTTTCCCCCGCCACCCCGTCCTGGTCAACGTCCTCCCCGGGACCCTCCGAGCGCAGCACGTCGACGCAGAAACGACCGTCGGCGTCCGCCGTCGCGCTCGACGTCCCCGTGTAGGTCACGCCGCGAGCCGTCACCGTCGCACCGGCAGCTGGGGCGCCGTCCGCGGTGAGCAGCCGGCCGGTGAGGCAGGCGTGCGACGCGATCGGCCAATCGACGTTCCAGTAGGAGAAATGATCGACCTCGCCACGGGCCACGACCCCGCCGGCATACGAGCCATCGCGGATGCTCGTCAGCGACCCCTCGGCGATCACCGCCGCGGCGTCGTTCTCGAGAACGGCCGCGCCGTCGCGCACCCAGGTTCCGCGTGCCTCATCGAACGCGTACAGGGGCACGTCGATCCGCCCGTTGCCGGGCGAGATGTCGGTGATGACCGACCAGGTCTCCCGCGGCACCTGCATGCGCAGCGTGGCCGGCGCGGTGAGGTCGTGGACGGGATCTCCCGATTCGTCGGTCAGCTCGACGCTGGCAAACACTCCCGACAGCAGCAGGTTGCCGTCGCTGTCGGCGAAGTCTCCCGGGAACGCGTCGGCCTGGGTCACGGGATTGAACACCTGCGCGCTGCCGGTCACCCCGCTGGGCAGGCCCTCGATGCTGAGCCGTTGTCCCGGGATCTCGCACCGCGGCCCGGTGCATTCCAGCTCCTCGGCGGTGCGCAGGGTAACGTTGAGGACGACATCGCCGCCCGCCGCCGCTTCGAGGGTGCGGAACAGCGGGGCGGAATCTGACGTCCGGAGACCGACGACGACCCGGTCACCGTCGGCAACCGCGAGCGCGAGGCTGTAGTTGCCGTCGGCGTCGGCCGTCTCTGTGGACGACTCGCCCGCGTCGACCTGCCCGTTGCGGTTGCGATCGACGTTGGCCGTGACCTCCGCCCCGGCCGCGGCCGACACCCCGCCACCGCCCCCACTCGCCTGCAGGACCTTGCCGCGCACGACGTAGTTCGGCGTCCCGTCCTTCGGGCAGCCGGCCAGCGCGTTCTGCACCGCGCCGACGAGCTCGTTCACCGCCACCGAGCCGTCCTGGTCGCGATCGAATTGCGGGCAGGCGGCGGGCATGGCCACGCCGAGCGCGATGTTGACGCCGAGGACCAATTCATTGACCGTAACGGCGCCGTCGCCATTGCAGTCGCCCAGGCAAGAGAGCGGCGCTGCGCTCACCGGCAGCGCCGTCAGCCACGCCGACAGCGTCGCCGCCGCGGCAATTCCGCTCCCGCGCCACACTCCACGCACGCCACGATCCATGTCGAGCCCTCCGGGCGATTCCAACCCACCTGCGGGTGCTTCGCCGGTGTTTGTCAGAGTTGCATCGGGAAGTTCAAATGACCGACGGCAGCGTGCCAGCTATCGCGGCGCACCGATAGGGCCGAGCGGAAGTCCTCGAAGCGCTGCCGGGATGCAGCGCCGGTGCAGCAAGAGGGGACTGTCAAATCGGCGCTGGGTCCGGCGCGATGGGCCGCGAGGGTCTGGGACCAAGGTCTCTCTCGTGCGGTGTGTTGGCGGCGGGAAGCACTCCTTGAGGCACTTCTTGTCGATCTGGCCGAGGCCGTCGATGCAGGTGTCGCACGGAGCGGCGACGTCCGGCACGATGCGCCCGGTGCCGCTTCGACCAACTGGTCGAGAGCGCGGCGGCGCGCGCCCAGAGAGCGCAGGTGCAAGGGAGCCTCACGGCCTTGCAGCGCTTCTGGGAAGTCGAGGCCGAGCCCTTGCAGCGCGCGATGCGAGAGACCGGCAACACCGGCACCTATCCCGTACCGCAGGCCGATCGCGACCCCTTGTTCACCAGCTGGCGCCTGGCCAACGAGCGCCTTCGTGCGCGCAACGAATAACCATCGCGGCTCGTAGCGCGGGGTCTCGGCGCCGCGGTGGTGGCGGTCTAGAGTCTCGGACGGTCGCCTGGGCGTGCGCCGGCCGCGCCACCGCACGGCGATCCGTTCGCGGGTCTCGACGCCGCGACGATCGCCGCCATGCAGTCGCGCGGCGCGGCGTTGTGGAATGCGAATTCCTGCGCCGCGTGCCACGTCGCCGGCCAGGCCGCGCCCGGCGCGTCCAAGCCGCTCGAGAATCTGACGCAGCGCTACACCGTCGAGTCGCTCGCCGCCTTCCTGCCCACCCCGCAGCCGCCGATGCCGGTGTTCGCGTTCGACGACCAGCAGCGCCGCGATCTGGCGGTGTACGTGCTGCGCGCAAACCCGTGATCGGGGCGCGACGAAGGACGAAAGTCCCTTTGTCCTTCGTCCCTCCGTCCTCACTGCCGCACGATGGCCACGACAAGCCACGGAGGCATTCGGGCGTCATCCGACGCGACCGCGCCTCGTGTGGCATCGTCTACGCTCGACTCAGCCGAGCCCGGTGGCGGGTCGAGCATGGGAAATGCACGAGATCCGTGCCGGGGGTTCAAGCGTCGGGAGACAGCCGCGCAGCGCCGCGTTGACGGCTCCGATGAGCTCGTCGATCTCGACCGCGGCGCTGCCATCGACGTCGAACGCTGTGCACGCGCTGACGGGCAGGGCGTTGAGGGCGATGTTCACGCCGACGATCAGTTCGTCGATGCTGAGCGCTCCGTTGCGGTCGCAGTCGCCCGGACACTCTGCCGCAGGCGTCGGGCTGGGAGTCGGCCGGACTGGGGGCGTTGACATCGCGTCCGTCGGCGCGAGTGTCGGGATCCGGGTTTGCGTGGCGCTGGGGGCTGGCGTGGACGTGGACGACGAGGTGGCGGTAGCCGCCAGCTGAAGCGTGGGCGTTACGCCGGGAGCGATCGTCGGCGTGCGCGTCGGCCCGATTGCGGTGAGCGTGGGCGGCGGTGGGATAGTCACCGTCGCTGTCGGAGTTTCCGTCGTGGTTTCGGACCTGGGCGCGGAGGGGGTTGGAGTCGCGGTGTCGGACGTAGCCGTGGCTGAGTGCGTCGGCGTGGCGGTCTCACTCGGAGTCGAGGTCACGCTGGGGGTATGGCTCGGCGTGATCGTCGGCGTGCTGGTGTGCGTTGCGGTTGCGGTTGGGGTCGTGGTCGACGTGAGCGTCGCCGTTTGAGTTGGCGTGCGCGTCGCGGTCCGCGTGCCGGTTGCGGTGCGCGTCGGCGTGCGGGTGGCGGTTCGGGTCCGGGTCGCCGTTGGCGTCCGGGTGCGCGTCCGCGTCGGCGTGGGCACCGTGCAGAGACCGGAGACACAGACCTCATGCGCCGGGCAGTCGGCGTCGAACTGACAGCTCAGCACTGGTGCGCAGTGCCCGCTCCCATCGCACTGGTCGGTGTGCAAGAGGCCGCATGCCATCCCCGCCGGCACCGGGATGTGGTCCACGCACCGGTTCTGGCTCTCGCTGCAGTCTTGCGTGCAGTCATTGAAGTCGTCGTTGCAGCGCGCCGTGTGAATGCAAATGAAGGCGATGCAATCGTCCCGGGTGCAGAACAGGCCGTCGTCACAGTCACCGAAGGTGATGCAGGTGATGTTGTTCTGCGCGACCGCACGGCCGGGCCCGAGGAGAAGCATCGCGACGGCCCCCAGGACAGGCGAGCGCGACACCACGCGGTGCCCGGTGCATACTCGGAGGTGCGTTCGCGCACCGCCTCAACCCAGTCATCGGTTGGCGAGGCGCTCACATGGCAGTCTCCTCCTGTGGCGGCTGACGCGGCGCTGCGCGCGCATTGACATCGAAGCGCGCCAGCCCGCCGAAGGCGGTGCAGGCGCTGAGTACTGTGGGCCAACGTGAACAGCCACTGCGTCCCGCGGGTCGTGGAGGGGTCCTCCGTTTGACGCGCATCGCATGGCATTGTGCTCACGGCCTCCGGTCAAGAGCTGACATAACCGGCGTCGCGTTGAAGGTCAGGTCGGCCGTGAATGAACGGCGTACAGGCGGCGTCGCATCGGTGGATGTCCCGTCATCGACGGTCGAGGTTGAATAAGCTGGTCAGCGCCTCCAGCATCCACGAACCGGATGACGAACGAGACAGTTCCAGGGACTATGTCCCTGTCTCGTAATCGTGCCCGCGACCTTGGTTTCGGGCCTCGACAAGGTCCCGCCGATGGAAGAAGCTGAGGCTTCCCTCCGGCGCGCATCACGAAAAGTCCTCGCTAAGGACCGCGAAGTAACTTCGGCATGAAGGAGCCAGTTGGAAAGCTGCCATCGCCTTCGTCCAGGGTGCCGCAGATGCATGAGCAACTGACGCTTCCGGTAAACTTCCGTTCCGGCCAAGGATTGGTGAGTGGACCGGCTGCCCGAGCATTGAGAGCGTAAGTCGTCGGCTGGAAAACGTGGCCCGCTGATACGTGCCACTTCGACGAGCTCCACTGGCCCTGAAGTGGGAGACTTGTTCGATAAGTGCCGTGGTTCCTCGAAAAACAGCGGCTCCCCAGTGAAGAAATCAACCGCCGAAACCGAAACCCCGTACAAATCCTCGCCGTCGAATGTCGCCGAGAGCGAACTGGTTGCGAGTATGGTCGTCCTGCGCCAGCTCCGCGCCGTTCTCGCCGCCGCGGGCGACGACCTCGATGACCAGCTCGGGCTGGCCAGCGAAGAGGCGGGCGTTGGTCTGGAAGATGCCGTCGGCGTTGGTGACGCCGGCGAACTGATCGACGGTGCCGCCGCTCGGGTTGAGCTCGATGCGCACGCCGGCCTGGCCGAGCGCGTCGCCCATGTCATCGGAGGTGTCGAGATCGCTCACGCGCACGCTGAGCAGGTTGCTCACCCCCGGCTGGACGGTGGCGGGGAAGATCGTTTCGAGGTGGAAGTCGAGGCAGCGCGTCAGCCCGAGCTGCTCGCGCCGCGCCTGCGGGTCGCCGGTGTAGAGGGGCGAGTAGGCGAAGTAGCAGAGGACCTTGAGGTCGCTGGGGACCTCCTCGTCGAAACGCAGCGGCAGGCCTTCGACGTCGAGCGTGGCGAGCCCGCAGACGCCGTCGGCGTCGAGATCGACGCGCTTGCTGCCGCTGGGCGCCGAGGGGGTACCGGTGACGCCGTCGCCGTTGAGGTCGTAGCGGCCGTAGTCGATAGCGCCGCCGGCGGGAGGGTCCAGCTGGGTCAGGAAGAGGTCGAGGTCGTGCTCGTCGAAGATGCCGTCGTGGCCCTCGTGGCCGCTGCCGTCGGCGACGTCGAGGATGGCGCGGCGCACCGGTTGGGTGGGGTTGCCCTCGTCGGCCGCGAGCACGGCGGCGTAGGCGTCGATGACGAGCCCGTTGCCGCAGCCTGGAGCGGACCTCGCCGTGCGGCGCAACAAGGAAAGCAGCTCGGCGGGGCTGAGGCTGGGCCGCAGGGCCCAGACAAAGGCGGCCAGCCCAGCCACCTGCGGCGTGGCCATGGAGGTCCCCGTCTTGCGGCCCGTGGTCATCGGCCCGGTGAATGAGAACACGTCGGTGCCTATCGCCGCGATCGTACCGCCCTGCTCGGAGGACGATGCGATGCAATCGTCCCGAAAGGGCTCATCCGCGCTCGCCGTGAAGTTTTCCACCACCAGGGTGTTGGTCAGAGTAGGAACGACCATGTGCGTCAGCGGATCGACGAAGATCAGGCTCGCGGCGTTGTAGTTACTGCTGACGTCGGCGCCTAGTGGGCCGACGGCCGCAGGGACATTGCCGGCCGAGGTCGCGTGCAGGAACTTGCCTTCCAGGTCGTGGGTCACATCGTCCGGCCAGTCGCTGCCGCGCACCAGTTCGGTCCAGAGCACTCCGCTTTTGAAGGCAGCGTCGCGGCTGCAGTAGATCATCGCGTCTTCGAGCGTCTCGCATTGCGTGCCCAGGCTTGTATTGAGGACCACATTGCCCGGTGCGCCCTCCACCCGTTGCAGCATGAGGATGTCCAGGTCTGCATCCGGGAGAACGCCGCCCCCCGGGCCGCCGGCTATGTCCACGGCGCGCAGCGGCAGCGGGCCCGGGAACATGCCGGTGACCGAGTCCGCAAGCACAGACCCCCCGACGCCGTCGAACGCCCCGGCGGCGATTCCGAGAACGTGGTAGCCGTGTTCAGCGGCGCCGCTCAGGAGGTTGGTGCCGAAGTCGCTCGGTACGTCGATCGGACCGTACAGCATCGCGTCGGGCGGGCCGCCGCCGAAGAAATCACCGATCTCCAGGGTCGGCGGGCTGGCCGCGGCCAGTGCGGCGCGCGCGTTCCAGGCTGCATGCGCGCGCACCGCCAAATGATGCTGCAGCAGTCCGGCTTCGTGGTGACTAACGTCGATGGTGTCAGGCAGCACGTTCGGCTGGGACATCAGCACCCGCTCCGCCGCGCGCACCAGCGGGTCCGACGCCAGCACGGCGAGCAACTGCTCGAGCGCCGCGGCGCTCCCCGGATCGGGGATCCGCACCACCAGGATCGCCACTCCCCGGCGCGAGCTGACGATGCGCGCGTCGAGGCGGCGCAGCAGGGCGTTCACCGCGTCCACCGTGGCGTCCTTGCGGAACGCCAGCTCCACCTGCGTGCGGACGAGCGGACCGCTCAGCTCCTCGGGGCGCACATGCGCGTCCTCGGAGACCTCGTCGCGCACGGCATCGAGGGCTCGGCCTGCCGGCGGACCGCTGAGCAGGCCGTCGTCGGGCGGGCAGCCAGCGAGGGCGTTGTTCACGCCCTGGATGAGTTGCGCGATGGTCACCTGCCCCGAGGCGTTCTGGAACCCCGGACAGGCACTCGACCGCTCGCTTCCGAGGGCGATGGCGACGCCGAGCACGAGCTCGTTGATCGCCACCCGGCCATCCCCGCCGCAATCGCCGACGCAGACCGCCGGCGCCGCGCCGCGCGACGCGATTACTGCCACGGCGACGGCGAGCCCGCGCACTGCGGCGCCAACAGCCGCAGTGCGTGCCGAGCCGCACCTTGGAGATTGGGACCCCTGCGCCACTGCTAGCGCCCTCCCCCTACGGGCACCCGGTCAGCGCGGCGTTCACGGCCGCGACGAGCTCGCCGATTTCCACCGACACGTCGCCGTCCGCGTCGAAGCTCGGGCACAACCCGAATGCCGTCGGGTCGAGGGCGATGTTGACGCCGGTCAGGAGCTCGTTGACGCGAACCGCTCCGTCGCCGTCGCAGTCTCCCGGGCACGGAAGAACAGCCGCGACCGAGATCGTGCCGACGTCGTCGAGGTCCTGTGCGTCGCCCGAGTCGTCGGTGGCGGCGGCCTCGACCGTGTACGTTTCGCCGAGCGCCTCGGGCGCAAAGCTGAACGCAAAGGTCAGGTCGACAAGCGGGGCGTCGGGACCATCGGCTCGCACGCGACTCGCATCGAGCAGCACCGTCACCGGCCCGCCGGCCAGCTGTCCCGGCTGCCCGGGGGGGAATCCGGGTCCTGGGGTGGCGTTCGTCGGGTCGACCAGGGCGAAGGTGTTCGCCGCTTCGTCGAAACGCAGCCAGATGACGATGCCGTTGGCGCCGCGCAACCGCAGGTCCACCGTGTCGAGATCCCGCCAGCGGACCGGATGCGTCCAGCTCAACGTCACCGGCAGGGGCTCGCCGACGCGGGTCAGGCTCGCAAACGGCGTCAGCTCCGCCAGGCCGATGCGATTGGGATCATCGTTCTGAATCACCCCCTGCCCCTGGCCATCGCCGATCCGCACGCCGAGCGAGGCCCCGGAGAGATTCACGACGAAGGTCTCGTTGTGCTCGAACACCGCGTCGGCGACGACCCCGATCTCGACGGGGAGCACCGTCACGCCGGGTGAAAAGGTGAGCGTTCCGGAGCGTTTCACGTAGTCGGATCCGGCCGTCGCGGTGCCGTCGGCGGTGGCGAAGTGCACCGTCACCGTCTGGTGCAGCCGTTGCGAGAGCGTGACGGTGAAGCCGAAGAACGTCGTGAGGGGACTCGTACCCTCCCTGGCCACCACGTCGTCGATGGCGATCGCCGCCCCGGGAGGCGTGTTGGTCTGGGTCGGCGTGTTGGTCTGGGTCGGCGTGTTGGTCGCGGTCCGCGTGGCAGTCAGGGTTGGCGTGCCCGTGCCCGTGCTCGTGGGCGTGCGCGTGATGAAGATCGTCGGAGTGGCGGTCGCGCAGATACCCCCGGCACAGAACTGGCCCCCGGGGCACTCGGCGGTGTCGGAGCAGCCGACGCTGGTCGGGGTCGCGTCCATACAGCCGCCGCCCACGCAGACCCGCCCCGGACGGCAGTTGGCATCAACCGTACAACCCACCCTGAGGACGCAGATGCCACCGCTGCAGGCACTCTCGGGGCCGCATTCGAGGTCGTTGGTACAGCCCCACGCCGGTCTCGAGCCGAGCATGGCGAGGACCAGCCCGATCGCGATCGCGCTACACCGCCTGTCGATTGGCGAGTTCATCTTTCTCTCCTCCAACTGCTGATGACGTTCCCGGCAATGGCGCTCGCGCTGCCCGATCCAATGCCCGCCAGTGTGGCGGCCGCGCATCGGATCATCCGCGTTGTTTCTCGATCGCCGCCTTCGTTTCGCGCTCCGCCATGGCGGCGATCACCTCGGCGAGCGCCTGGACGCCGTCGAAGCGCTGCTTTTCCCCGTTGCGCACGCGCTCGACCACGCCGCTCAACACGCCACCATCGCCCAGGGTGAGTCGGACGACGAAGGTCAGCGGGTGGGGCGTGTCCATGCGGGGGGTTCTACCGGCCACGCGTCATACGCTCGTCACCGGCAGCGTCACCCGCGTGTCAATCCTCCTCGTAATGGCGATCGGCCCCGTGTTAGAGACCAGGCCACGCGGTCACAGACGAGCCCATGGAACGCCTTCGCCTGGCCCTCCTTGGGGGCTTCGAGATTCGCCAGCGCCGGGGGCGAGCCGGTGACTCTTGCCCGCAAGAAGGCGCAGGCGCTGCTGGCGTATCTCGTCGTCGAGCCGGCGGAAGCGCATCTGCGCGACAAGTTGGCCGCACTGCTGTGGGGAGACAGCACCGATCGACACGCACGACACAGCCTGCGGCAGACCCTGCATGACCTGAAGCAGGTGCTGGCGAGAGACGCCCTCGAGGTGCTGCGGACGGATGCCGAAACCGTCGCAGTGAACCGCCTCGGGCTGCAGGTCGATGTCGACGTCCTCAGCCAGCTGCTGGCCGAGGCGTCGCCGCAGGCGCTCATCCAGGCAGCGCAACTGTACAAAGGTGACTTCCTCGAGGGACTGGCCGTCCAGGAGCCGCGTTTCGAGGAGTGGCTCGTCGGCCAGCGCGAACGGCTGCGCGAGATCGCCCTCGAGGTACTGGCCAGGCTGCTGGCGCACCAGACCGGGACCGCGGCCGTGCCGCAGGCGATTCAGACGGCGCAGAGACTCCTCGCGCTCGACCCACTACAGGAGGCCGTGCACCGGGCGCTCATGCGGCTCTACGCGCGACAGGCGCGACGCGGCGCGGCGCTCCGGCAGTACCAGATCTGCGTCGCCGTGTTGCAGCGAGAGCTGGGGGTGGAACCGGAAGCGGCGACGAAGCAGCTCTACCAGGAGATCCTGCAGACCCAAGTGCTTCCCCAGGCGGTTTCGTCGCCCGCGCAACTCGGCGACAGCCGCTCAGTGCAGGGTCCGGCCGAAGTCCGTGCCGACACCTCCGCCCCCGACGCCCCCCTGGTTGGGCGCCGCGCGCAGATGGAAGCGCTGCGCCGCCTGCGCGACGAAGCGTGGCGCGGCCAGGCCCGGATCGTCGTCATCCTGGGCGAAGCTGGCATCGGCAAGACTCGGCTGATCGACGCATTGCGGAGCGATACCCTCGAACACGGAGGGCGGGCGCTGCGTGGCCGGGCACACGAGAGTGAAGGCATCCTTCCCTTTGGTCCCTGGGTCGACGCGTTTCGTACCGCGGGGGTCATTCCCGAACTCGCGGGCCATCCCGACCTGAGCGCCACCTGGCGCGTGCACCTTGCTCGGCTCTTCCCGGAGCTTGCCGTGCCAGGTCAAGAGCGCCCAGTCCCCGACCAGGAGGATCACGGCCGCCTGTTCGAGGCGATGGCGCAAGCCGTCGGGCGCCTCGCCGAGCGGCAACCGTTGTTGTTGGCGCTCGAGGATCTCCACTGGGCGGACGATATGAGCGTGCGGCTGTTGGCCTTCGTGAGCCGCCGGGGGACGGCGTGGCCGGTGCTCCTGGTCGCCACCATTCGCACCGAGGAGGTCGTGGATGCGCCGGCGGTGACGCGCTTGCTGCGCGAGCTCGGCGGTGACCCGCACTTCGTCTCGCTGGTCTTGGCGCCGCTGTCTGCGCCCGACACCGTCGCCCTGGTCCGCTCGCTCGCCCGAGTCGGCACCCATGAGGCGGCCGTGCAGCACCTGGGAACACAGATCTGGGGGGCGAGCGAAGGCAACCCGTTCATGGTGGTGGAGACCATGCGCGCCCTCCACGGTAGCGATCCTGCAGCGGCATCGGACCAGCTCCCCACGCCCCCACGGGTCCGCGACATCATCGCCGGGCGGCTCGACCGGCTCAGCCAGCCTGCGCGGGACCTGACGGCGCTGGCGAGCGTCATCGGGTACGAATTCGACTTCGCTCTGCTCGCCAGGGCCGCGGGAGCGGATGGACAGGCCACCGCCGCCGCCGTCGAGGAGTTGGTTGCCCGGCAGGTCCTGCACGTGGTCGACGAACGGTTGGACTTCACCCACCACCGCATCCGCGAGGTGGCCTATGAACGTCTGCTCCCGCCGCGGCGCACGATCCTGCACGCGGCGGTCGCCGACGCCCTGGAGACCTTGCACGCGAACGATCTTGCGCCGCACTACGTGGCTTTGAGCCGGCACTGCCAACAGGGCGGCCTGTGGAACCAAGCGGCCACGTACCTGCTGAAGGCCGGCGTCGGCGCGGCCACACGCGGCGACCACCGAACGGCTGCGGACTGCTTCGAGCGTGCACTGGCGAGCCTGCAGCGTCTGCCCGAGAGCCGCACCTCGCTCGAACAGACCATCGATCTGCGCTTCGCGCTGCGCAACTCGCTGACGGCGCTGGGCGACTACGAACGGCTCTTCCAACACCTGCGCGCCGCGGAAGCAGCCGCGCAGGACCTGGGTGATCAGCTCAGGTTGGGCTGGGTGTCCGTCTACCGCACGAATGCGTTTCTGTTCGCCCTTGGCGAGAACGAATCCGCCATCGCGTCAGGCGAGCACGCGCACACCACGGCGGCGACGCTGGGCGACGTCCGCCTGCAGATCGCGGCCAATCTCGCCCTCGGCCAGGTCTGTCTCGCGCTCGGCCAGTATCGCCGCGGCGCCGAGCTCATGCGGCAGAACGTCAACGCGCTCGAACCCGAATTATCGCGCCGCGGCCTCCGACCGGCCCAGCGGATCTACACGCGCGTCTGTCTGTCCTGTTGCCTGGCCGAGCTTGGAGCGTTTCAAGAAGGCCTCGCGTTCAGCGCGGAGGCCGTCCGCCTGGCCGAGGAAGCGGACAGGCCCTACGGGCTCGTACACGGCTGCGTCGCCACGGGCGTCGTCGCCGTGCGGATGGGCGACTGCGACGGAGCGATCGCCCTGCTCGAACGCGCCCTCGACATTTGCCGCCGGCAGGACTTTCCGCTGGTGGCTGTCGCGGCCGCCTCGCTGCTCGGCTATGCGTACGCGTCGACCGGCCGCCTCACGCAGGCCCTGCCGCTGCTGGAGGACGCCGTGCGCTGGGCCGTGTCCCGGGACCTACGCGTCGCGGCCCTCCCCATGGTCTACCTCGGGGAGAGCTACCTGCAGGCCGGTCGGAGCGCGGACGCAACCGCCATGGTCGATCGCGCGCTGGAACTGGCCGCCGAACGGCGGGAGCGCGGTTACGAGGGCTGGGCGCTGCGGTTGCAGGGCGAGATTGCCACGCGAGCGGAGCCGGTGGACTCTGACCGGGCCGAGGCGTGTTTTCGGAGCGCCCTGACGCTCGCCGCAGAATTGGAGATGTCGCCGCTGCGCGCCCAGTGCCACCTGGCGCGGGGCCGGTACTACCAGCGCATCGGACGACAGATCGAGGCGCGCACGGAGCTCTCCAAGGCCACCGCGCTGTTCCGCGCAATGGCACTATCGCCCCGCCTGCCGGACGCCGAGTCGGAGATCCCCGGCGCGTAGCCGCTGCGGCCCCGCGGCACCGGTTCACCGAACCGTGCGCGGCGCGCGGCGCGTTCAACCGCTACGAATTGCGATCAGAGCTTCTGTCGTTCGCCGCACAGCGCCCGGTGACCGGCCACCGGCAACCGGTCACGCCTATTTCTTCTCCGGTGGATTCGTCGCTTCCAGCGTGACCTCGTACGCGAGCGTCTTGCCGTCGGCGACGCGGTTGCTGCGCGGCTTGAAGAAGCCGAGCCAGGCGATCCAGTACTTCTTCGCGTAGGCCTCGCCCATCTTGTCGATCAGGGCGGCGTCGTCGGTCGACTGCGCATGGCCCTCGACGAAGGGGCCGTCCTCGGCGCCCACCCAGATGTAGAGCGGGCTGCCGGCCTTGATGCGTTTGGATTTCCAACTGTCGGGCGACGTCGAGAAGAAGAGCGTCCCGTCGCCCTGATAGTAGAACCAGACCGGCTTGATCGTGCTCAGCGATCCGTCCTTCCGCCGCGTCGCGATGTAGATCAGATCCGCCTGACGCAGCGACGCTTCCGTCGCCGCCGGCAGCTCTGCGCGCGCCGGCCACGGCCACATCGCCCACGCCACGCTCGCCGCGGCGATCTTCAGTACGTGTCGTCGCCCCGTCATCTGCCCGTCCCTCCGCGAAGGGCGGAATAGCGGAGCGGGGGGGAGAAAAGAAGTGCTGTCGGAACGTGCTGACGTGCTGACGTTCGTTGATTGGCGTGGGCTATTCGGAACGCCCCGCGCCGAGCACGACCCACGTCAGCACGTCAGAACGTCAACACGTCAGCACCTCTCACCCGCGTTCTTCTTCCCGCTCATCTGCCGAAGTGCTACCGCCACCCCACGGAGGACTCCCATGATCACACTCTACCACGCACCGCAGTCGCGCTCGGTTCGGCCGCGCTGGTTGCTCGAAGAGCTCGGCACCGATTTCAAGATCGTCCCGATCGACATGAGCAAGCAGGAGCACAAGTCGGAGGCGCATCTGCGCATCCATCCGCACGGCCAGGTGCCGGCGCTCACCGACGGGGACCTGACGCTGATCGAATCGGCGGCGATCTGCATGTACCTCGCCGACAAGTTCCCGGCCGCCAAGCTCGCGCCCGCGCTCGGGACGCCGGAGCGCGGCCGCTACTACCAGTGGATGGTCTACTGCATCGCGACGCTCGAGCCGCCGGTGCTGCAGGTGTTCATGAATACGGTCATGCTGCCCGAGGCGGAGCGCTCCGCGGCGCAGGAGGCGGCCGGACGCGCGCAGTTCGCCGAGGTCGCCAAGGTCATCGCCGCCGGGCTGGGCGACCGCCCCTACCTGCTCGGCAACGAGTTCAGCGCCGCCGACGTGATGATCGGCTCGACGCTCGCGTGGGCGTCGTTCATGGGCCTGCTGGACGGTCAGCCGGTGCTCGCGTCCTACGTGGAGCGGCTGACGCAGCGGCCGGCGTATCAGCGCATGCAGGCCGCCTGACGCGGCGCCGGGTCAGGCGGGATCGCGCGACGCGGTCGGCAACACGCCGTCGCGCAAGCCGCGCGGCAGCGGGAAGACGACGTGCTCGACGGCGGTGGTGACGTCGCGCACGCGCGTGAAGCCGAGCTGCTGCAAGCGCGCGATCGCCGCCTCGACCAGCGCTTCCGGCGTCGAGGCGCCCGCCGTCAGCCCGACGGCGTTCGCCTGCGCCACCCACGCCGGATCGATCCCGTCGGGATCCTCGATCAGCTGCGCCGGCGTGCCGGCGTTGCGCGACACCTCCACCAGGCGATTGGCGTTGCTGGACGCGGGTGAGCCGATCACCAGGACGAAATCGCTCTGCCGCGCCACGTCCTTGATCGCCGTCTGCCGATTCTGCGTCGCGTAGCAGATGTCGTCCTTGGCCGGCAGGTGCACGGCGGGGAAGCGCTGGCGGATCGCCTCGACGATGTCGCGCGTGTCGTCCACCGAGAGCGTCGTCTGCGTGACGACGGCGACGCGCTGCGGATCGCGCACGCTGACAGTCGCGACGTCGGCGACGGTCTCGACCAGGTGCATCTGCTCCGGCGCGTGCCCGAGCGTGCCGATCACCTCGACGTGGCCGCGATGGCCGATCACCAGGATGTCGTACCCGTCGCGCGCGTAGCGCAGCGCTTCGACATGCACCTTGGTGACCAGCGGACAGGTGGCGTCGATGACGCGCAACTGCCGCGCGGCCGCGTCGGCGCGGACCGCCGGCGAGACGCCGTGGGCGCTGAAGATCAGCACGCTGCCGTCGGGAACGTCGCCCAGCTCGTCGACGAAGACCGCGCCGCGCGCGCGCAGGCGCTCGACCACGTAGCGGTTGTGGACGATCTCGTGGCGCACGTAGATCGGCGGCCCCTCCCGATCGAGCACCAGGTCGACGATCTCGATCGCGTGCGAGACGCCGGCACAGAAGCCGCGCGGGCTGGCGACGACGATCTCGCGTTCCATGTCCGAAACGCTCGCACGTCGGCGCAGGGCGCTCAAGGGGGGATTTGGCGCGCGATCAGCGCGCGTCGTGGAAGATCAGGCCGAGGGCCACGCGCGCGCCGCTCCGCACCGTGCTGAGCCCGTGGCGCATCGCCACCCGGTAGGCGCCGCGGCGGCCCTGGCCTGGCCGCAGGCGGTTGGCGAAGACCACGCCCTCCCCCGCCGCCGGCGCCACCGCCGTGGCGCGCGATTGGTGCCGCGGGCGTTGCTCGAGGAAGAGGAGCTCGCCGCCCGCGTAGTCGTCGCCGAGTTGCGACAGCGGAATCACCACCTGCAGCGGGAAGGCCAGCGCGCCGTAGAGATCCTGGTGCAGGCAGTTGTAGTCGCCGGGGCCGTAGCGGAGGAGGAGCGGCGTCGGGCGCAACTGTCCGGCGGCGTGACAGCGGTCGAGGTAACCGGCGAGCGCCGGCGGGAAGGCGTCCGCCGGCTCGCCGAGCGCGGTCGCCCAGCGCCGCGCGGTGGGCACCAGGCGTTCGTACAGCGCGGCGCGCAACGCCGCGATCGCCGCCGGCAGCGGCGCCGCGAAGTAGCGGTAGGCGCCGCGCCCAAAGCCGTGGCGTTCCATGTCGACGGTGGCGCGGAAGAGCGCGTCGCGGTCGAAGTCGCGCGCCAGCGCGCGGCACGCGGCGCGGTCGAGCAGCCGACCGAGCCGGCTCCATCCCTCGGCGTCGAGCTCGCGTTCGACGCGCGCCCAGTCGATGCGGCGCAGGCGCTGGTCGATGGCGGTGGACACGCCTCGTCTCTCGCCCGCAGGCGCGCCGGACGCAACCGCCGGTGCGCCATACGCGGACCTCGCATCGGCCGGGCCTCACAGGGGGATCGGCGCTCCAGCCGCTGCCGCCGACGCGCGGGACGCGGTCGCGAACCCGACGGGGCCGCGGCGCCGTTGGGGCGCGGACGTTTTCACCACGAGGTCACAGCCTGCACGGCGGGGAGACAGAGAAGGCGTGAGGCCGGCCTCACCTCCTCTGCCGCGCCGACGCCCTCCGGGGCCGCCGCGGTGAAAGACCACCCGTCACCGCCGACCGAATCGAACGGCCCGACAACGCCGCGAGAACGCTCTTGACCCGTCCGCCCATGCGCCGTAGTCGGCCGCCATGAGCGATCTCGCGGCGCGGCTGGCGCAACGCGCGGCGGCGGTGGACGCGGAGGTCGCGTACACCGCCCTGCCGCTCGACGGCGGGCCCGCGATCCGCTGCCATGGCGATCGCGCCCTGCCGACGGCCAGCGCGATCAAGCTGCCGTTGCTGGCGGCGCTCTACGCCGCCGACGTGGCCGGGACGCTCGCGCTCGACCGGCGCGTCGCCGTCGACCCCGACGACGTCGTCCCGGGCAGCGGCGTCGTGAAGCTGTTCGCGGACGGCGCGCAGCTCACCGTCCGCGACCACGCCCGGCTGATGATCGTCGTCAGCGACAACATCTCGACCAACGTCGTCATCCGCGCCCTCGGCGGCCCCGCCGCCGCGCACGCCGCCATCCAGGCGCTGCCCGTGGCGATGCCGGCGACCGAGCTGCGCGACCGGATCGATTTCGCCCGCACCGACGCCTTCGCGGTCTCGTCCACCGACGACTTCACCGCCCTGCTCGCCGCGATCCACGCCCGGCGCTGCACCGGCGACGCCGCGCACGACGACGAGGTGTACTGGACGCTGCGCCGCCAGCAGCATCGCGGCATGCTGCCGCGCCGTCTGCCGATCTCGGCGTTCGCGGAGGAGTTCGGCGTCCACGTCGACGAGCGCTGTGGCAGCAAGTCGGGCAACACGCCCGGCGTGCGCGTCGACGTCGGCCTCGTCGAGACCCGCCGGCGCGCCTGGGCGCTGGCGGTGCAGATCGAGGGCCCGCCCGACTTCGACCTCACCGACGACCACCCCTTCGCCCGCTGCATCGCCGATCTGTCGCGGTTGGTGTACGACGACTGGGGGCACTGAGGGCGCGCGGTGCGACTCGAGCTCGGAGACTGTTGCGTGCGGCCCTACGTCGCCGAGGACGCGGCGGCACTCGCCAGGCACGCCAACAACCGCGCCGTGTGGATCACCCTGCGCGATCGCTTTCCGCATCCGTACACGATGGAGGACGCCGTGTCCTTCCTGCGCATCGCCACCACGCAGCAGCCGACGTGCGACTTCGCCATCGCCACCGCCGACGACGTCATCGGCGGCATCGGCCTCCAGCGCCAGAGCGACGTGCACCGGCTCACCGCCGAGATCGGCTACTGGCTCGGCGAGCCGTACTGGGGACGCGGCATCGCGAGCCGCGCCGTGCGCGCGGTCACCGACTGGGCCTTCGCCACCACGTCGCTCGAGCGGCTCTACGCGTGCGTGTTCGCCACCAACCCCGCGTCCGCCCGCGTGCTGAGCAACGCCGGCTACCAGTTCGAGGGGCGGATGCGACGCGCTGTGATCAAGGACGGCCGCCTCCTCGACCAACTCCTCTATGCGGCCCTGCGTCCGTGAGCGGGCGCGGACGCCGCGCCGCGCGCCATGACTGAAGACGTCGCCGCCCTCACCGGGTGGATCCTCGCCCTGGGCGGCCTGCTGCTGCTGGTCAGCTCCCTGCTGAGCCGCCTCGGCAACCGCATCGGCGTGCCGGTGAGCCTGCTGTTCCTGATCATCGGCATGATCGCCGGCGCCGACGGGCCCGGCGGCATCTGGTACGACCGGTTCGACGTGTCCTACGCGTGCGGCACGACCGCGCTCGTCGTGATCCTCTTCGCCGGCGGGCTCAACACCAACCTCGCGCAGATCCGCAGCGCCGTGGCACCGGCGGCGGTCCTCGCCACCGTCGGCGTCGTCGGGATCGCCGCGGTGACGGCGTTCGGCGCGCACCAGCTCGGCATGGTGTGGCCGGAAGCGCTGCTGTTCGGCGCCATCGTCTCGTCCACCGACGCGGCGGCGGTGTTCTCCGTGCTCGACGGCGTCCCGCTGCGCCATCGCGTCGCGCGCATCCTGGAGCTCGAGAGCGGCCTCAACGATCCCGTGGCGGTGATTCTGACCACGGCCGCCACGCTCAACCTCGCCGGCGAGGCGCTGCCGGCGTGGCGGCTCGGCACCGACATCGTCTTGCAGCTGGTCATCGGCGGGGCGCTCGGCATCGCGGCGGGCACCGCGGCGCGCTGGCTGCTGCGCAACGTGCGGCTCTCGACGCCGGCGCTGTTGCCGACCGTCACGGTGGCGATCGCCCTGGTCGCGTACGGCGTCGCCACCGAGGCCGGCGGCAGCGGCTTCCTCGCCGTCTATCTGGCCGGCATCGTCATCGGCAACGGCCGCCTGCCGCACCAGGTGACGCTGCAGCGCTTCCACGAATCGCTCGCCTGGCTGGCGCAGGTGGCGATGTTTCTCATCCTCGGCCTGCTCGTCTTCCCCTCGCAGCTGCCGGCCGTCGCCGGTCGCGGGCTCTTGCTGGCGCTCTTCCTCGCCATCGTCGCGCGGCCGCTCGTGGTGACCATCTGCCTGCTGCCGTTCCGTTACCACTGGCGCGAGCGCGTATGCGTCGCGTGGCTCGGCCTGCGCGGCGCCGTGCCGATCATCCTCGCGACGGTGCCGGTCCTGATGATCGGCACGCCGCACGCGCCGGCGCGCGATCTGATCGACGAGTTCGACCTGGTGTTCTTCGTGGTGGTGGTCGGCTCGTTCATCCCCGGCATGACCGTGCGGTGGCTGCCGCGGCTGCTGCGCCTCGAGGAGCCGCTGCCGCCCGAGCCCGCGGCGTCGATCGACATCACCACCAGCGAGCCGATGCGCGAGGAGCAGCGCACCTTCTTCATCGCCCCGGCGTCACCGGCCGCCGACCGCGTGCTGAGCGAGCTGCCGCTTCCAGAGGACGTGACGATCATGCTGATCGTCCGCGGCGGCCAACTCATCGCGCCGCGCGGCACCACGCGCCTCGTGGTCGGCGACCACGCCTTCGTGCTCTGCGCCCCGCACCACGTCGCCGCTGTCGCAGCGGTCTTCGAAGTTGCGTGACGTCTGCGGCAGCGTTCATCGCCCTTGAACGACGTTCAACGCCTTTCAAGCCCAAAACGATTGAACGGCGGTGTCGCCATTCTTCAACGTGAAGACGCGGAGGCGCGGAGTCCAGAGAAGAACAACGTTGGGGTTTCTCCGCGCCTTCGCGCCTTCGCGTTGAGCTTTTTCTGTTTCAGAGTGTCCAGGTCACCGGCACGCGCGGGTCGGGCTGATAGCGAGCAGAACGCGCCGGTGCGGATGGTGGTGTCGAAGTAGAGGCCGAGGTCGCGGTTCGCGGCGGCGATGCGGCGGATGGCGGAGCGGATGGCGCGGGTGACATTGAGGCGGGCGCGCTCCGCGCGCGTCGAGCCGGGCCGGGCGCGGCCGTGCAGGCCGACGGCGCGGGCCAGCTCGCGCGACAGGAACTCGATCTCGCGCGTCAGGGTCCCGGCGCGTTCCCGGTCGTTGAAGCTCTCCGCCTCGTCGAGCTGCTCGCGCAGGTCCTCGAGCTGGCGCTTGTACGCGGCGCGCGCCTGCTCATCGAGCAGCTCATGCGCCTCGCCGGCCTCGTCCACCGCCAGACCCGCCTGCCGCGCCGCCGCTTCCGCTTCCGGGCGGGCCGGGTCGGCCGACGCCTGCTCGGCGCCGGCGAGGAGGAGCGCATGCAGCTCGGCGCCCGGCTGGCGAAGCAGCGCAACGAGGTACCGCAGGCCGCTGGTGTCGCGCAGGCGGACGACGTCGCCGCCGATGCCGATCGTCCAGTACTCGCCCTCGCGCCGGAACTGACCGTCCTGCGGCCCCGCCGGCCGGACGCCCGGCCGCGCGCCCGGCTTCACGCGGGAAGCGCAGCACGCGGCCCGCGACGGCGTCGCGGCTTGGCGACGCGTCGACGCGCCCGCTCTCGCCGCCGCCGACCGCCACCGCGCTCGCGGCCTCGCGTTGGGGAATCTCGGTGCGCCCGCCCGCCTCGAGGCGGGCGCTGACGTGGCCGAGACCGAGGTGATCGGCCGCGGCGCGCGCGGCGCGCAGCAGGGCGTCGGCGCGCCGCGGTCTCGCCACGCGCCCGCAGCACGGTGCCGTAGTCGCACTGGATCGCCGCCAGCCAGGCGGGGCCCTGAGCACGTGTCGCCTCGTCGATCGCGTTGCTCGAAATGGCGATCGGCGTCGTCCCACTGGTCGAGCGTGGGACGCGAGCCGACCGAGCGCGTGCGACGCCGGCCCGAAGATGACGTTCGGGCCGAGGCCCATGTTGCGGCCGGCGAACGGCAGCAGGCTGCGATACAGGATCTCGGCGCGACGCGTATCGCCGAGCGCCACGGCGACCTCGGCGAGATAGGGCAGCAGCGGATGCAGGACGTTGCGGCGCTGCAGCGCGACGAAGTCGTCGGCGGCCAGGATCTCGTATTCGCGGCGCGCGTCCGCCTCGCGCCCGAGGTCGACGTAGAGCAGCGCCAGCAGGCAGCGCGTCGCGGGAATGGTCGGCGCCTGCTCGGTCCAGGCGCGCACCAGCGGCTCGATCTCGGCGAGCCGGCCCTGGGCGCGGCGGGCGAGGAAGACCTGGATGCCGACGCTCATGAAGGCGGCGCGGTCGCCGACCCGCTCGCCGAGCGTCGAGCACGACCTCACTGTGCGCCACCGCCTCGTCGAAGCGCGCCGCCCACAGCAGACGCGCAGGCCGCGCAGCGCGGCGGCGAAGCCGAGGAACTTCGGCAGCGCGGCGCGCCTCGGCCTGGCGGGCGTAGGTCTCGAACTCGCGATCGAAGGACGTGCACGTCGCCGATCTCCCACAGATCCAGCAGCCGCCAGCGTCCGCCCCTGCAGCGCCAGGTCGGGATCGCCGATGCTGCTCGGCGAGGCTCACCGCCTCGTCGGCGAGCGCCAGCCGATCCTCGACCTCCGCCGAGTCCCAGACCGCGAAGTGGCGGGCGTTGACGACGTAGGCGAGCGTCGCCGGATCGCCGGCGGCGCGCGCCGCCGTCCACCGCCGCGCGGCTCAGCGCCTCGCGGCGCTCGGCGTCGGCGGAGAAGTGCAGCTCGACGGCGAGGCGCACGGCGACGCGCGGCCACAGCGGATCGGTCGTCCGGCAGCCCGCGCAGCGCCTCTTCGAGCAGCGCGACGATCTCGGCGTCGACGACGCCGCGCGGCAGGCCGAAGCCGAGGCCGGCGACGCCGAGCGCGGCGCGCGCCACGCCGTGCGGCCGACCGAGCCGGCGCGCCTGCTCCGCCGCCGCCTGGAACGTCGCCTTGGCGGCGTCGTTCGCCCAGGCGGCCGCCTGCATCTCGCCGAGCTCGAGGCGCAACGCGAGCGCGGCGACCGCATCCGGCGCCGCGACCAACGCGTGCGCGTGCAGCGCGCGCTCCAGATGGCGCACCGCCTCCTCGTAGGCGAGCATGCCGCTGGCGCGCTCGGCGGCGCGCGCGTCGTAGGCGATCGCTTTCTCGGCGGCATCGCTCGACGCCGCGTGCGCGAAGTGGTGCGCGAGCTCGTCGAGGTGCGGGCCGAGGTCACCGGCGTGCAGGCGCTCGAGCGCCTCGCCGACGCGCCGGTGCCAGGCCATGCGCACGTCGCTCGGCATCGATTCGTACAGCGTCTCGCGGATCAGCGCGTGGGCGAAGCCGTAGCGCGGCAGCGCGCCGCGGCGGCGCGTGATGACGCCGACGCGGCCTCGGCAAGCGCCAGCGCCTCGAGCAGGCCGCTCGCGTCGCCGATCGTGGCGCGCAGGGTCGGGAGGTCGAACTCGCGGCCGATCACCGCCGCGGCCTCGAGCGTGTGCGCGCACGCCGGCGTCAGCGGGCGCAGGCGCTCCTGGATCGTGGCGCGGATGCTGCTCGGCAGCCGCAGCGCCGGCGTCGTCCGGCAGCCGGCCGCCGCCTTCGGCGAGCAGCAGGCGCACGATCTCGTCGACGAAGAACGGGTTGCCGTCGGTGAGGTCGTGGAGATGGCCGATCAACCCGGGCGGCGGATCGACGTCGGCGGCCGTGCGCACGAAGCGCGCCGTCTCGTCGACGTCCCAGCCGACCAGCGGCAGGCGCACGCCGGCGCGACCGATCGCGGTCAGCAGTCGGGCCGGCTCCGCGTCGATCTCGCCGTCGCCCTCGCGGCAGGTGCCGACGACGAGCAGGTGGGCGTCGTGCAGGTCGCGGGCGACGAAACTGAGCAGCAGCAGCGACGCGTGGTCGGCGGCGTGCAGATCGTCGAGCACGACCACCAGCGGCGTCTGCTCGGCGGCGCGGCGCAGGAACGTCGCCACGGCGTCGAACAGCGGAAAGCGCGCGTGCTCCGAGTCGAGGCCGGGCGCCGCCGGCAGCCGCGGCAGGTCGGGCAGCCGCTCGCGCAGCTCGGGGAGCCAGGTAGGCGATCTGCGCCGCGCCGGTGCCCAGCGCCGCGGCCAGCGTCGTGTCGTCGAGGCCGCGGGCGACATCGCGCAGGAGCACGGTCCACGGCCAGAACGCGGGCGCGCCGCCGCCCTCCCAGCAGCGCGCCCAGCGCACACGGGCGGTGCCGGCCTGGATGCCGGCCTGGAGCTCGGTGGCGAGCCGCGTCTTGCCGATGCCGGCCTCGCCGGCGACCAGGAACAGCCGGCCGCGACCGGCCAGCGCGTCGCGCAGGCCCGCCTGCAGCTCGGCCAGCTCTCGTTCACGTCCGACGAACCCGCGCCGTGGCGCGCGCTCCGCGGCGGCGCTCGCTCCTCACGCCGCGAGCGCCCCCGGGCGGGGCCCCGCGTGCCGCCGCAGCGTGCGCGGTCTCGGCTGTCCCATTGGCGGAGCACTACCGCAGCCCGACATCTAAGGCTATACAAGGTGAGGCGAGCGACATGGCGACGGGCACACCGATTTCCCCCCCGGCGCGCGGCCTGCTGTTGCTCGAGGGACGCGCGCTGCTCGAACTGGCGGCGCTGCTGCCGGCCTACCCCGCGCTGCGCCGCGCGCCGCGCGGCGACGGCCACCCGGTGCTCGTCCTGCCGGGCTTCATGGCGAGCGACTCCTCGACGCGCGCCCTGCGCCGCTTTCTGCGCGACAAGGGCTATCGCGCGCACGGCTGGAAGCTGGGGCGCAACCTCGGCCCGAGCGAGGCGCTGATCGCGGCGATGGTCGAGCGTCTCGATCGCTGCAGCAGCGCTACGGCCGGCGCGTCAGCCTGATCGGCTGGAGCCTGGGCGGCATCTACGCGCGCGAGCTGGCCCGCGCCATGCCCGAGCTGGTGCGCCAGGTGATCACCCTCGCCAGCCCGTTCCGCGACCTCGATGCCGTCAACGTGCCGCGCTTCCTGCGCGCGGCGGGCGCGCCGCCGCAGGCCGATCGCGACGACGACGGCGTGCGCGCCCGACTGCGCGAGCCGCTGGCGGTGCCGACCACGGCGATCTTCAGCCACAGCGACGGCATCGCCGCCGGCCACAGCTGCCGCGCCGACGCCGGCGCCGCAGACCGAGAGCCTCGAGGTCGAGAGCAGCCACCTCGGCATCGGCCACCACCCGGTGGTGCTGCTGACCATCGCCGACCGCCTGGCGCAGCCCGAGGGCGCAGTGGCAGCCGTTCGCGCCGCCGACGCGGCTGGCGGTTTCCGCTGGTGCCGCGCGTCGTCGGATAGCGCCGCGACGCACGACCGCCCGTAGCGGCGGGCTTCAGGCCCGCCAGGGGCCGGGGCGGTGCGGCAACCGGACGAGCGCCCCCTACCCCTGGCGGGCCTGAAGCCCGCCGCTACGGGCGTTACGTTCGCGCCCAGGTCAGGTGAGCGCGGATCGCAGCGAGCCACGCCGCTGGATTCTCGAGCTGCGGGCTGTGCGCGGCGTCGGGGATGGTGACGAGCCGGCGCCGGGGATGCCGGCGGCGAGCTCGCCGACGGGCGCCAGGAAGCCGGCGTCCTCGCTCGCCGACGATGACCGTGGTCGGGCAGCGGATCTCGCCGAGGCGCTCGGTCAGCGCGCGGCGTGATCGACCAGCTCGAGCGCCAGGCCGCGAAGGCCTCGGGATCCATGGCGTCAGGCGCCGGCGGCGCCGCTCCCAGAACGCCTCGCCCCACTCCGCTTCGAGCCGGCGCTCGGCGGCGGGGCGGTCGGGCTCGTCGGCGGCGCGGGCGCGCAGCAGCGCGGCGAGCGTCGCCATGCCGTCCGACCGGCGCGATCGCGCCGGCGGCGGCAAACGGCGCGCGCGGCATGCGGTCGGGCGCGCGCGCGGCGGTGTCCATGCAGCACCAGCGACGCGACGCGTGCCGGATGCGCGAGCGCGAAGCGCAGCGCGACCATGCCGCCCATCGAGTGGCCGAGCAGATCGCAGCTCGGCACGCCGAGCGCGTCGAGCAGCGCCGGCGAGATCCTCGACCAGCTGCGCGAACGTAGTAGCCCGCCGGCATCGCCGGTGTTGGCCGAGTCGCCGTGGCCGCGATGGTCGTAGATGATCGTGCGGCCGAGCGCCGCGAGCGCCGGCAGCCGTTCGCGGAAATCGTCGCGAAAGCCGGTGAGCCCGTGCACGAGCACGAAGCGGACGCGGACTCTCCCCCGACGTCCTCGTAGACGAGCTCCGCGCCGTTGATGGTCAGCGGACGGCATGCGGCGGCAGTGTAGTCGCGCAAATGGAAACCGCCGACGGACGCCAAGCGTCACGCCAAGACCCCCTTGGCATGACCTTGGCGTCCTTGGCGGTCTCTGCGTAGGGAACGTAGCGTATGGCGATCTTCCTCATCCGCCACGGCGAGACGGCATCGAACGCGGCGCGCATCGTGCAGACGCCGGACACGCCGCTCAGCGCGCACGGGCTGGCGCAGGCCGCGGCGCTCTGGCGCGGCGGCTGCGCCGAGGCCGGCGTGTCCACCATCCTGTCGAGCGATCTGCCGCGGGCGCGATGACCGCCGAACGCCTGCGCGCCGCCAGCGGCGCGCCGATCACGTTCGACCCCGGCCTGCAGGAGCGCAACTTCGGCGACGTGCGCGGCCAGGCCTACGAGACGATCGGCGTCAACATCCTGTCGCCGGACTACGAGCCGCCGAACGGCGAGACGTGGGCCGCCTTCCATGCTCGCGTCGAGGCCGTATGGGCGCGGGTCGCGGCGCTGCGCGCGCTCGACCGGCGGCAATCTCGCCGTCGTCACCCATGGCCTGGTCTGCCACGTCCGTCGCCGAGCGCCATCTGCAGGCCTGGCCGACGAGACCCCGCGGAGCGGCTGGCGCAACGCGTCGTTGACGATCATCGACGACGGCCCGCCGTGGCGGGTGCGCGTGCTCAACTGCACGCGCCATCTCGAGCGCCAGCGTCGTCGAGTCCTGTGTATCGCGGCGTCGGCGTCTGGCGCGTTCGCCTCCTCGCCATATTCCCGATAGCCTGCGTCGGCGCGCCTCCGGAACGCCGATCGCTCGCGGGATATCCCGCTTCTGCGCGCACGCGAGACTTGCTCGACGGCGGCGCGGACGGCGCTCGATCCGCGCGCCAGTCGCGGCCCACGAAGTCGTGAGCGCGCGTCGCCGCGACAGTACTGCCGGCCGAAGTAGATGATCTGCAGGTGCAGGCGATTCCACGACTCGGCGGGGAAGAGCCGCTTGAGATCGCGCTCGGTGCGCGCGACGGTGCTCCCGTCCGACAAGCCCCAACGCGTCGCCAGGCGATGGATGTGGGTGTCCACCGGAAACGCCGGCTGACCGAACGCCTGCGACATCACGACGCTCGCGGTCTTGTGGCCGACGCCGGGCAGCGCTTCGAGCGCGGCGAAATCGGCGGGCACGGCGCCGCCGTGCTGGGCGACGATCTGCTGCGCGAGCGCCTTCAGGTTCTTCGCCTTCGACGGCGCGAGCCCGCACGAGCGGATCAGCGAGAGGATCTCGCGCTCGGGCACCTTCGCCAGCGCCGCCGCCGTCGCGGCGCGCGCGAAGAGGCCCGGCGTCACCAGGTTGACCCGCGCGTCGGTGCACTGGGCCGAGAGCACCACCGCCACCAGCAGCGTGAACGCATCCGCGTGGTCGAGTGGAATCGGGACCTCGGGGTAGAGGCGGTCGAGGATCACGCGAATGCGGGCGGCCTTCTCAGCACGGGTCACACTGTTCTCCGTTCACCACAGGGGCCACAGAGCACACAGAGGTTTGCTTGACATCAAGGGGGGCGCCGCTATCGTCGGGGCGCATGGCGGCAACACCCACCCGGCGGCGCCGGTTTCGCGCGGTGCGTCGCCTCTTCCTCGGGGCGATTGCCGTAGCCGGGTTCGTCGCCGTGGCCGCGGGCGTGTTCGTCTACCGCCAGTTCATGGAGACGCTGCCGCCGATCCAGGCGGCGGTCGACTACCAGCCGCCGACGACGACGCAGATCTTCGCGGCGGACGGGTCGCTGATCGGCGAGTTCTACTCGCAGAAGCGCTACCTGGTGCCGCTCGATCGCATTCCCGCGTACGTGCGCCAGGCGTTCATCTCGGCCGAGGACGACTCGTTCTACCAACACCAGGGGGTCGACGCGAACGGCATCCTGCGCGCCTTCGTCAACAACATCGTCGCCGGCGGCAAGGTGCAGGGCGGCAGCACCATCACGCAGCAGGTGGTGAAGACGGTGCTGCTGACGCCGCAGAAGAGTTACGAGCGCAAGCTCAAGGAGATGATCCTCTCGATGCGCCTCGAGCGGGAGGTGTCGAAGGACGACATCCTGGCGCTCTACCTCAACCACATCTATCTCGGCGCCGGCGCCTACGGCGTCGCCGCCGCGGCCGACGAGTACTTCGGCAAGAGCATCGAGGACGTCACCCTCTCCGAGGCCGCGCTGCTCGCCGGCTTGCCGCAGGCGCCGAGCCGCTACTCGCCCTACCGCCACTGGCCGGAGGCGAAGGCGCGCCAGCGTTACGTCCTCAATCGGATGTACGAGGAGGGCTACATCGACCGCGAGACGCGCGACGCGGCGATCATCGACCCGATCTCGTTGTCGAGCCGCAAGGGGAGTTTCCAGGCGGCGCCGTACTTCGTCGAGCACGTGCGCAAGGTCCTCGAGGAGAAGTACGGCCGCACCGTCCTCTACGAGCTCGGGCTGAAGGTGCAGACGACGCTCGACCTGCGTTTGCAGGAGGAGGCGGAAGCGGCCTTGCGGCGCGGCATCGATCGCCTCACCGCCGAGCACGGTGGATATCACGACGCGTATCGCCAGATGTCGCACGAGGAGCGCAACAGCTATCTCCGCCTCCAGGAATCGGCGTTCCGCGGCATGGACCGGCCGGAGAACGGCTTCAGCTATGAGGCCCTGGTCACCAATGTGCGCGGCAGCAGCGCGCGCGTGCAGGTCGGCCCCTTCGCCGGCGATCTCACGCTGCCGATGTCGCCGACCGGCAAGCAGCCGAAGCTCGGTCTGATGGATCTGATCCGCGCGCGCGTGCTCGAGGACGACGACCCCAACGGCGACCACGCCGCGCCGTTGCGCTTCGAGTACGACCCCACGCCGCTGCTCGAAGGCGCGCTGCTGGCCCTCGAGCCGACGACCGGCAAGGTGCGCGCGATGGTCGGCGGATACGACTTCGACCGCAGTCACTTCAACCGCGCGGTCCAGGCGCGGCGCCAACCCGGCTCGGCATTCAAACCGCTGGTCTACGCCGCCGCGCTCGACCGCAACTTCACGCCGGCGTCGGTCATCGTCGACGAGCCCATCTCCTACAAGGACAACGGCCGGATCTGGGCGCCGCAGAACTACGACAAGAAATTTCACGGCCCCACCTCGTTGCGGGAAGCGCTCACCAAGTCGCGCAACGTCGTCACCGTGCGGCTGGCCGAGCGTATCGGCCTCAACTACCTCACCGGCTATCTGCCGCGCTTCGGCCTTCCCGGCCCGATTCCGCACAACCTCTCCATCTCCCTCGGCACGCTCGAGGTCACCCCGATCGAGCTGGCCGTCGCCTACAGCACCTTCGCCAACAACGGGCTGCGCCCGGCGCCGGTGATGATCACCGAGATCACCGACGGCGAGGGCCAGCTGCTCGAGCACAACGACCCGCAGCTGACGCAGGTCCTGCCGCCGACCACCGCGTACCAGATGACCAGCATGTTGCAGGACGTCGTCCGGCGCGGCACCGGCACCGCCGCGCAGGGGCTCGATCAGCCGACCGCCGGCAAGACCGGCACGACCAACGATCTGGAGGACGCCTGGTTCGTCGGCTACACGCCGCAGCTCCTGACGGTCGTGTGGATCGGCTTCGACAACAAGCGGCCGTTGGGTCCGAAGTCGACGGGCGGCAGGGTGTCGGCGCCGATCTGGAAGGACTTCATGGCCGACGCCCTGAAGGACGTGCCCGAGGGCCACTTCCCCGTGCCCGACGGACTGCGCTGCGTGAACATCGACCCGCAGACCGGCACCCGCGCCGGTGCCGGCGGCGGCGCCTACCTGGAATGCTTCCGCGAAGGCAGCGAGCCGCAGCCCGGCGCCGTGCCCGCGATCCCCGCCGTCCAGATGGCCAACGACGTCGCCCCCCGCCGCCAGCCGTCGGCGCTGGAGTTCATGAAGAAGGACTACTGAGCGCAGCGCCTTCGCGGCGCGAACCGTGGGTGGTGCCCCGATTTGATTGCCGCGACGGGATCGCGGCCCTCAGGCAAAACCGCCAAGGACGCCAAGTGGCGCCAATGAACACAGATCCCCACCACCCCTTCGTTGCTCCTCAAGGGGTCTGGCGGGGCTTGGTGTTCATGCTCCGGTCATTCGGCGGGCCGGAGAGGCGTCGGGCCGCCTTTCCGTCACAGCGCCTTCCACTGATCGCCGTGGAGGCGCTTCACCGCGTCGAGGATCGGGCCGGCGTGGCTCGGTTCGCCGGGCGGCGGGGCGGCGACGTCGTGGCCGCAGAGGACGTCGAGGACGGCCGCGGCGGAATCGCGCGTCGCGCGCAGGTCGTAGCCGCCTTCGAGCACCGCGACGACGCGGCCGTCGCAGACGCGTTCGGCAACCTCGACCAGTGACCGCGCCATGGCGGCGAAGCCGTGCTCCGAGACGCCCATCCCGCCGAGCGGATCGCGGCGGTGCGGATCGAACCCGGCCGAGATGAGGATGAGCTGCGGCTGGTATTCGAGCGCGAGCGGCGCGACGACGGCGTGAAACGCCTCGGCGTACTCGGCGTCGCCGAGGCCGCCGGGAAACGGCAGGTTCACGGTGAAGCCCTTGCCATCGCCGCTGCCGACCTCATCGAGGGCGCCGGTGCCGGGGTAGAACGGCCAGCGATGCGTCGAGACGAACAGCACGCCCGGATCGCGCGCGAAGCTGTGCTGCGTGCCATTGCCGTGGTGCACGTCCCAGTCCATCACCATGACGCGCTCGAGACCGTGGCGGGCGCGCAGGTGGGCGGCGCCGATGGCGACGTTGTTGAAGAGACAGAAGCCCATGGCGCGCTCGCGCTCGGCGTGGTGCCCGGGCGGCCGCACCATGGCGAAGCCGTTGCGCAGGCGGCCCGCCATCACCTCGTCGAGCAACGCCAGCACGCCGCCAGCGGCCAGGCAGGCGGTCTCGAAGGAGTGCGCCGACACCGGCGTATCGGCATCGAACGCGTCGCGGCCGCGGTGCGCCGTGCGCGCGACCCGCTCGAAGTGGCCCTCGCCGTGGACCAGGGTGATGTCGTCGCCGGTCGCCAGGCGCGGCGGCACGTGCACGACATCGCGGCGCTCGCCGAACGCCGGCAGCAACGCGCCGATGCGCTCGGGGCACTCCGGGTGGCCGTCGCCGGTATCGTGCGCCATGTAGCGCGCGTCGAGAACGACCCCGGTGTGCATACCTTCTGGAAACCACAGACGCGCCCCGATGGCCACAGGGCATGCCGAGCGGCGTCACTTCGGCGCGAGCACCATCTGCGTGCAGCGAAACAGGGCCATGGTTCGTCCCGTGGCCTCGTTGGTGACCGTCGCGTCCCACACCTGGGTCTGCCGTCCCAGATGGGCCGGCGTGCACCGGCAGGTGACGCGCTCGCCCACCCGCGCCGACGACAGGAAGTTCGACTTCAGCTCGATGGTGGTGAACGAGCTGCCGGCCGGGACGGTGTTGCCGCACCCGATCGCGGCGCAGGTGTCGGCCAGGGCGATCACCGCGGGCGCGAACAGAAACCCGGTCCCGGCGATGAGGTTCGGAGTGACGTCGATGTGCCCGACGACCAGCGTCTCGTCCGAATGGTCGAAGACACACCCCAGCTGACCCGGCACCAGCTTGGCGAAGAACTGGGTCGCCCCGGACGCCCGTGCGACCGGATCGGCCTTGCCCGTCCCGGTCTCGTCATATCGCGCCATCGCCCCTCCCGTGGCTCAGTTTGAGGCCTGTCGGGCGTGACAGTCGCAGCCTGCCGGGCCGGTGTCCACGCCGGAGGAATTCTGGTGGGGCCTCAGTTTGATTGGCGCGGCGGTGACCCCAGCCCTGGCAAAACCGCCAAGGGCGCCAAGCAGCGCCGCTTGGCGCCCTTGGCGTCCTTGGCGGCCATCTGAGCAGCGGGGCACCGCCGCCGCCAATCAAACTGAGACACTACCGAAATTCTTCCTCGGCGGTCACCGGATCCGCACGGATCAATTGACTACGCACCGCCGGGTCTCTACTCTCGGAAACTGATGTTTGGCATCGGCGTGCCGGAGCTGCTCGTCATCCTCGTGGTGGCGTTGATCGTGCTCGGACCCAAACGTCTCCCCGAGGTGGCGAAGGCACTGGGCAAGGGCCTGGCGGAATTCCGCCGCGCCACCTCCGACCTGACGGACGAGCTGCGCGGCGCGCAGACGATGATCGAGCGCGAGGCCCGCGAGGTCGAACGCGCGAACCGTCTGAAGGAGAGCCGGCCGACGCCGAGCGGCGTCGAGCAGCGCGCCGAAGCGGCGCCGCCCGAGGCGGCCCCCGCCGCCGCGGAGCCGGTCGTCATCCCGCCGGCGACCGAAGCGCCCGCCGTCGCGTCTGTGATACCGAACGAACCGCGGCGCAGCTGAGCCCGCGGCGTCTTCTCCGGTAGGCGGCACCATGACCGACGTGCAGATGCCGCTGACGGCGCATCTCGAAGAGCTGCGCTGGCGTTTGATCAAGGCGCTGCTGGCAATCACCGTCGCCTTCATCGCCGTCTACAACTTCTCGGACGTGCTCTTCGAGATCCTCACGCGGCCGCTGATCGCGCTGCAAGAGGGCCCGGTGCAGCTCATCGGCACCGGCGTGACCGAGGCATTCTTCACGAAGCTCAAGGTCTCGGCGATCGCCGCGCTCTTCCTCGCCAGCCCGGTGATCTTCTACCAGCTCTGGCTGTTCGTCGCGCCGGGCCTGTACGACACCGAGAAGCGCTACGCCCGACCGTTCGTCTGCTTCGCCACCCTCTTCTTCGTGCTCGGCGCCGTGTTCTGCTACCTCGTCGTCTTCCCGGTCGGCTATCGCTTCTTCCTCGCCGAGTACGCGACCATCGGCGTGTCGCCCTCGATCCGCATCAGCGAGTATCTCTCGTTCACCTCGCGCATGCTGCTCGCCTTCGGCATGACCTTCGAGATGCCGGTCGTCACCTTCTTCCTCGCACGACTCGGGTTCGTGACGCACCAGGTGATGCTGCGCTACTTCCGCTACGCCGTGCTGGTGATCGTCATCGTCGCGGCGGTGCTCACGCCCGGACCGGACGTCGCCTCGCAGATGCTGATGGCCGGTCCGCTGCTGGTCCTCTACATCATCAGCATCGGCGTCGCGTACATGTTCGCGCAGACGCCGCCTCCTCCCGAGGCCGCTGATGACGCCCCGGAGTGAGACGGTCCCGCGCTGGGTGCTGCTTGCGATACTGATCGCCCTCGGCGCCAACACGTTGGCGTCGGCGATGACCGGCGTCACGATCGACCTGATGCGCAGCCTCAGCCCCTTCGCGCAGGAGGTGCGCGCACGGGACCTGCAGCTCCTACCCTACTACCAGACCCTCGGCTACGTCCTCGCCACCACCGCCGTGCTGACCTACCTCTGGCCGGTCTTCGCCTACTTCCGCTGCGACCCGGCGCAGGCAGCCCCGACGGTGGTGCAGCGCCGATCGATCAACGCCCCGGCGGTCATTGCGGCCATCGGTCTGCTCCCCTGGCTGCTGAACAGCGTTGTCTACCCGATCTCGACCCTCATCCACTTCGGCACCTGGAAGCCGGAGCTCGCCTCGCAGCAGGTCGTTTCGCCGGCCGTCAACGGCTTCCTCGCCGCCACCACCACCTATCTGCTGCTCGACTGGCTGTTCCGCGCCATGGTGCTGCCGCGCGTCTTCCCCGCCGGCCGCGTCGCCGAGGTCGCCGGCTCGTGGGCGCTCGGCGTGCGCGCCCGGCTGCTGATCTTCCTCGTCGCCGTCGCCTTCGTGCCGTTGTTCACGATGCTCGGCCTGATCCGCGCCGCAGCGGTGCGGATCAACGACGGCGCCGACGCCACCCCCGTGGTGCGCGCGCTCACCCACGCCAGCGAGGTGACGTTCGCCGTCTACCTGGCGCTCGGCATGGCGTTCACCGTCATCCTCGCACGCACGTTCACCCAGCCGCTGACCGACATCGCCAGCGCGCTGCGCCGCCTGCGCCGCGGCGACCTCGCGACACGTCTGCAATCGACCGCGAGCGACGAGCTCGGCGTGTTGCAGGACGGCGTCAACGCGATGGCCGAGGGTCTGGAAGAGCGCGAGCGGATCCTGCAGACCTTCGGCCGCGTCGTCGAGCCGGCGGTGCGCGATCACCTGCTGTCCGGCAACCTGCAGCTCGGCGGCGAGGAGCGCTTCGTCACCGTGCTGTTCGCCGACCTGCGCGGCTTCACCGCGCTCGGCGAGCGCCTGCCGCCGGGCGAGGTGGTGAGCATCCTCAACGAGTACTTCTCGGCGGTCGCCACCTGGGTGCGCGTCGAGGGCGGCTACGTGGACAAGTTCATCGGTGACGGCATCCTCGTCGTCTTCGGCCTGTTCGGCGCCGCCGACGAGCCGAGCCGCGACGCGTCGGCCGCCGCCGCGCTGCGTTGCGCGCTCGGCCTGCCGGCGCGGATTGCCGCGCTGAACGCCGCCCGCCGAGCGGCGGGCGCGCCGCTGTTGGCGCAGAGCATCGGTCTCGCCAGCGGCACCGTGATCGCCGGCACCATCGGCGCCGAGGATCGCTACGAGTACACGGTGATCGGCGACGCGGTGAACGTCGCGTCGCGCCTCCAGGAGGTCGCCAAACTGCGCGAGCACCCCCTGCTCGCCACCGCGCTCAGCTGCGAGCTCGCCGAGCGTGCCGGATTCTCCGCCGGCCTCAGCGCGCTCGAGCCGGTTGCGGTGCGCGGCCGGCTGGAGCCGGTCGCGGTGATGGGGGTGGGCGAAGCGGGCTCGAAGCAGAAGGCTCAAGGCTGAAAGAGTCGGGCGCGTTCAGCGTTGGCCTTCAGCTTTGACCCCTCAGCTTGGCACGGCGCGTGTCCAACGGCCCCCGGTCAGGGCACCTGGTTGCTTTCGATGCGCACCGCGCCGCCAACCGTCCGGGCATTCGCGAAGGCGCGGGCGTCGTCGTTGGTGAATCCGTGGTTGTTGCGGATGATGAGCTCGGTCGAGACATCGCCGATGCCGATGGCGGAGAGCGCGAGGCCCGAGTTGCCCTCGATCGCGACAAAGCCCCGTGAGGGGGCGGGACCGACGATGTCCCCCCCGGTGATCCCGCCGAACGCGGTGAAGCCGTTGTTCTGGAGGACGAGGTTGAAGGCGTCGTTGCCGAGGGTGAGATGGCCGAGAGACAAGTTCGCATTGCCGCGTGCGACAATGCTGCCGGTGACGACCCCGTCGATGGAGAATGTACAGTCAATGCACCCGAGGATCCCCGCCTGGCCGACGGTAGCGGTGTGGATACCGACGCGCAGGGCGCTCGACGTTGCGAGGTCCGAGCCGACGAGCGCGCTCGCCTCGATACCGAGGGCGGTCACGTCGACGGCGGATTCGGTGCCGCTGATCTCCATCGACCCAAGGTGGCTGCCGTTACTGACGACGTCGGCGAACCGCGCCACGATGGTGGACCGGCACGCCCGCGCGATGACGTGGGCCGTCTTGCGGAACGTCACGTCGAATGTCGAGCCACAGGCCTGGTCAATGATGGACAGTTCGTCGACGTCGACCGCGGGCAGGCTCACGCCGAAGCTGGCGGCCGGCGCGTTCTCGAAACCGGTGTGGACCTGGAACTGCTCGATGTGAGCGGCGCCGGCGAGCGCCGCCTGCAGCACGGCCAGGATCATGTCCAGAGATCCGTGGACCTGCGAGGCGGGTCCGCTTGTCGGCTGAATGACCAGCTCGAACGGGCCGGGGCTCGCGCCGCCGAAGATGCTCACCACGATGAAATCTGCACCGCCCGTCACGGTGGCTGCGGCGCGTATCGTCGTTCGGCCCAGCTCGGTGCCGTTCTCGCCGACGCGGGCGATCACCTCGATCGTCAGCTCGGGCTGATCGGCGAACAGACGGGCGTTGGTCTGGAAGACGCCGTCGGCGTTGGTGGTGCCGGAAAACTGATCGACGGCGCCGCCGCTCGGGTTCAATTCAATGCGCATCCCTGCCTGACCGAGCGCCTCGCCCATGGCATCGGCGAGGTCGAGATCGCTCACGCGCACGCTGAGGAGGTTGCGTACCTCCGGTTCGACCGTGGCGGGAAAGAGCGCTTCGAGATCGAGATCGACGCAGCGGGTGAGGCCCAGCCGGTCGCGTCGCGCCGCTGCGTCGCCGGTGTAAAGGGGCGAGTAGGCGATGTAGCAGAGGGCCTTGAGGTCGCTGGGAACCTCTTCGTCAAAGCGCACCGGCAGGCCCTCGACGTCGGCGCTGGCCAGACCGTACTCGCCGTCGAGATCGAGGTCGATGCGGGAGCTACCACCCGGCATTCCGGAAAAACCGGTGAACCCATCGCCGTTGAGGTCGTAACGACCGTAGTCGAGCGGGCTGAGACCGGGGGCGTCGATGTGGGTCAGGAAGAGATCGAGATCGCGCTCGTCGAATGCACCGTTACGTCCCTCGTTGCCGCCGCCGTCGGCGACGTCGAGGACTGCGCTGCGCGCCGGCTGGGTTGGGTCGCCCTCGTCTGTGGCCAGCACGGCGGCATAGGCGTCGATGACCAGCCCGTTGCCGCAGCCTGGGTAGACCTGGGCGGTGCGGCGGAGCAGAAGAACCGCCTCGGCAGGAGAAAGATTGGGGCGCAGGGCCCAGACGTAAGCGGCCAGCCCCGCCACCTGCGGGGTGGCCATTGAGGTGCCCGACTTCACGCCGGTGTTCGTCGGTCCGGTGAACGAGAACACGTCCGTGCCGATCGCCGCGATCGTGCCGCCCTGCTCGGAGCTGGGCGAGATGCAGTGGGGTTCATGGGGCTCGTCCGAGCTGGCCATGAAGTCCTCCACCACCAAGGTGTTGTTCAGGTTCGGCACCCGGTCGAGGGTTGCCGGGTCGATGAGGGCGCGACGAGGGTCGACGGTTGAACTCGCTGCTGACGTCCGCTCCCAACGGGCCCACTTCCTCGACGTTGCCAGCCGCGGTCGCGTGCAGAAACTTTCCTTCCAGGTCGTGGCTCTGGTCCTCCGGCCAGTCGCTGCCGCGTACCTGCTCGATCCAGAGCAGCGCACCACGTACGGCGGCGTCGTGGGTGCAGAACGTCGCGGCTTCCTCGATCGTGTCGCATTGCGTGCCCAGGCTGGTGTTCAGAACCACGTTGCCCGGCGTGTCCCTGACGAGCATCAGCATGCGGACATTCAGTGCGGCGCTGCCGAGCCCCAATTTGCCATCGGCAACGCGCAGCGGCAGCGGCCCGGGGAATATTCCGGTGACCGCGTCGGGAAGCGACACTTGCCCAATGGTGTCGAAGGCACCGGCGGCGATCCCCAGAACGTGGTAGCCGTGCTCGCTGGCGACCGATCCGTCGTTGGTGGCAAAGTCGCTCGGATCGCCGATCGGGCCGTACAGCATCGCGTCGGGCGGCCCGGCGCCGAAGTAGTCACCGATCACCAGGGTCGGAGGATTGGCCCCGGCCAGGGCGGCGCGTGCGTTCCAGGCCGCATGCGCGCGCACGGCCAGGTGATGCCGCAGGCGAACCGCGTCGCCTGCTTCCAGGTCGATTGTGTCGGGCACCACGTCCGGCTCGGGTATCACCACCCGATTCGCCGCGCGCACCAACGGGTCGTGCGCCAACTCGGCGAGCAACTGGTCGAGGACGGTGGCGCTGCCCGCATCGGGAACGCGCACCACCAGTATCGCCACCCCCCGGCGCGAGGCGACGATGCGCCCGTCGATGCGGCGCAGCAGGTCGTTGATCTGGCCGACCGTGGCTTCCTTGCGAAACGCCAGCTCAAGCTGCGTGCGCACCGAGCGGGCCGCTCAGCTCCGCCGGGCTCACGTAGGCCTCGGCGGAGAACACATCGGTTACCGCGCCGAGTGCTCGCGCGCCCGTCTCACCGACCAGGCCGCCGTCGACCGACGGGCAGCCGTTGAGCGCGTTGTTCACCCCCTGGATCAACCGCGCGATGGTCACCGTCCCCTGCGCGTCCTGGAACGCCACGCAGACGCCTGGCGCTTCGCCGCCGAGGGCGATGTTGACCCCGAGGATCAGCTCGTTGATGGCGACCCGCCCGTCGCCACCGCAATCGCCGACACACGCGCCCAGCGCCGCACCGTCATCGGCGACCAACGCGCCGGCGACAAAGAGTCCCCTCAGCAGACTCTGACCGCGGTGACGCGGAGGCGCCGACCAGGACAAGCGCAACAACCTCAAGCGGCGTAGGCAGAATTGCTTCATTTGCGATTGCGCGTCACGTACATCCCTCATTCGCACACAAATGCCCGGTTGCGGCAACAAAGGACGCCGCGTTGCTGGCTGCCATCTACGCCGCCCGCGTCGCGCCGGCGGCGGTGCCCTCGAGCCCTGGGCGCCCAGTCGGCGGCGCCGGCGGCGATCGCCATGCGCTCGATCGCGGCAAGGGCGCGCTCCGCGGCGGCGCGCGCCCCCCGTGACCGGTATGCGCGGTCGATACGATCCGCACGAGGTGATACCGCATCTCCGCAGGCTGGGCGCGCGACGCGGCATCGAGGAGGATGTCATGCAGACCGATCCGACGGCGAAGAAGGTGGTGACGGTCGACGCGGACGGCCACGTGCTGGAGCCGCGCGATACCTGGCAGCGATACCTCGAGCCCACCCTGCGCGAGCGGGCGATCCGCATCGCACGCGATGACGACGGCGTCGAATGCCTGCTCGTCGACGGCCGGTCGCATGCCGGGTTGCGTGGCCGGCTGGGCGCGCTCGGCGGCATCGGCATGGATTCCGCCGACCTGATGACCGTCGGGCAGCGCAGCTACGAGGATGGCTGCCCGCCGGGCGGCTACGATCCCCATGCGCGCATGGCGGTGATGGACCAGGAGAAGATCGACGTCGTGCTGCTCTACCCGACCATCGGCATCGCCTGGGAGGGTCTGGTGCGCGACCCGCAGCTCGGGACCGCATACTGCCGCGCCTACAACCGTTGGCTCGTCGACTTCTGCAGCACCGACCGCCGGCGGCTCGTGCCCATCGCGCACATCTCCCTCATGGACCCGGAGGGCGCCGTCGCGGAGGTCGCGCGCGCGCGCAAGGATGGCTGCGCCGGCGTCTATCTCTCACCGGATCCGGCCGCGCGCGGCGGCCGACAATTCGACGACCCCAGCCTCGCGCCGTTCTGGCAGACCGTGCAGGATCTCGACATGCCGATCGCGTTCCACGTCGTCGCGCGTACCGACTCGCTGCTCGCGCCCTGGCTCGGTGCGCGCGACAACCCAGTCGGCTCGGTCGTGTTCTCGTTCGCGTTCCTCGCCCTCGACGTGATGGTGGCGTTCACGTCGATGATGACGCGCGGCCTCTTCGAGACCTACCCGCGGCTGCGCCTCGCCGTGCTCGAGGCGGGCTCGAACTGGATCACCGCCTGGCTCGATCGTCTCGACCACAAGTCCGAGGTCATGCGGCCGTTCTCGTCGCTGAAGCTGCTGCCGTCCGAGTACTTCAAACGGCAGTGCGTGATCAGCGCCGAGCCGGACGAGTCGCTCACCCGTCCGATCGTCGAGCATCTCGGTGCCGACTACGTGGTCTGGGCCTCCGACTACCCGCACCTCGACGCCTCGTTCCACGTCGTCGACACCATCCGCGAGCGGCTCGCCGGACTACCGGAGGAGTCGCAACGCAAGGTGCTGGGGGAGAATACGTTGCGGTTCTACGGGCTGGAGGCGTGAGGATGAGGGAGGAAGGATGAAGGGTCGGTCCTTCGTCCTTCATCGTTCGTCCTTGATCCTTTTTCCCTCAGCTTCCTCCTTCATCACCTTCAGCAACCAATCGTCGTCGACGTTCGGCGGCTCCTCGATCACCTCGCAGGCGATCCGCGTCTGCAGATCCGCGACGATGGCGCGGGCGTCGGCCAGGAAGTCGCGGCTGATGAGGGCGACGATGACGGCGGTCTTCTTGTCGAGGGTGCGGACGATGCCGACGTCCTCGTAGGACTCGAAGACGAATTTCACCATCGCGATGTCGATCGGCGCCACCTTCAGGAAGATCGGCTCGAGGCCGCCCACGTCGCCCATGATCGTCAGGCGGGGGTCGGCGGTGCGACCGCATCGCCGCGGACCGGCGACAGCCGCCAGCGATCGAGGAGCAGGAACGTGAGCAGCTTCTGGTACTCGATCACCACCCGGCGCGTGCTGGGGCGATCGCGCCACCAGCCGTCGGGTTGGAAGTCGTCATCGCGCGCCGGCCGCACGATGATCGCGACGCGGCCGGCGGCGAGAAAGCGATAGATGCGCGCGGCGCGCGACGAGTGGTACTTCGAGGTCACCAGCAGAATCGATCGGTAGCCGCGCTGCAGGACGTATTCGAGCACGACCTCCGCTTCGCTGTAGGTGCTGCCGGCCGGCCGCTCCAGCACCGTGATCGCGTCCGGCGGCACGCCGAGCTGCTCGGCGACCGAACGGTTGAGCTCGAAGAGCCGCGGGACGGTGACGCCCAGGCCCTGCAGCTTGCGGAAGCCGGCGTTCTCCGGCTCGCGGCAGAGAATGATGCGCGGCGCCCAGCCCTCGCGGTAGAGCGCCACGGCTTCGAGGATGCGATCGGGATAGGAGCCGGTGAGCACGACGATCGCATCGGCATGGTCGAGCGGGTCGTCCTCGACGAGGAACCGACCGGCGGCGCCGAGGAGCGGTAGCGCCGCGGCGGCCAGCACCAGGAGCGCGATCACGGCGATCGCGAGCGCGCGGCGCCGCACGGTCGCCTCAGCCTTTCAGCACGCCGGCGAGCGTCGCCAGAATGGCCGCCGCCGAGTCGGGCGGATTGGTGACGCCGACGTTCCACGGAATGCCCAGCGCCGTCCACGCGCGCGCGGCGGCCGGCAGGTGCGCGGGATCCGAGCGCGCGCCGAAGTCGGTGTGCTGGGTGGGACCGATCTCGACGTGCAGCACGCGGACACCGCGGCCGGCGTACTCGCGGTCGAGGGCGACGCTGGCGGCGTGGAGCGCCGCCTTCGACGCCGCGTAGAGCGCGAGATACGGCCAGCCAGAGGCGCTGGCCGATCCGACGTTCATGACGACGCCGCGGCCGGCGGCGAGCATGGCCGGCAGCGCCGCGCGCGCGACCAGCAGCGCACCGACGAGGTTGGTGTCGAGCGTCGCGCGCCAGGCGGCGGGATCCGAGGCGAGGAAGGGCTCGACGTATCCGACGCCGGCGTTGTTGATCACGGCGTCGATGCGCCCGGCCCCGGCGACCAGGCGCTCGACGTCGTCCGGCCGGGCGACGTCGGCGGTCACGACCTCGCAGGCCGCGCCGAGCTCGGCCGCCAGCGTCGCGAGCCGGTCCGTGGAGCGCGCCGCCGCGACCACGCGCGCGCCGCGCCCGACCAGCGCCGTGGCGAGGGCGCGGCCGATGCCGCTCGATGCGCCGGTGACCATCACCGCGCACCCGCGAAGCGGATCGCTCATGCAGGGGCGGCCTCCAGGGCGGCGAGCACGGCGGCCGACGACGTGACGGTGGACAGCAGCGGCAGGATGTTGGTGATCGAGAAGTCGTGCCACGCGTCCGGAAAGCCGGCGCAGCAGTCCTCGACGACGAACATCTCGAAGCCGCGGTTCACCGACGCGCGCACCAGCCCCTCGACCGCGAGGTTGGTCGACACGCCGCACACCAGCAACGCGTCGCGGCCGAGCATCCGCATCACCGGATAGAGCTGCGTGCCATACGAGCCGTCGACGCCGATCGAGCGGGTGAAGACGAAGTCCTGCGCCGTCGGCGTGACCGCGGCATGCGTCTCGGCGCCCCAGGTCCCCTCGATCAGGGTCGGCGTCGCCCCGGTGCGTCTGTGCAGCAGCGTGCGTGGCCGCGGAAAATCGGCCTTGCGCGCGTAGTTGATGTACCCCACCGGCACGCCCGACGCGTGCGCGGCGGCGATCAGCGCCTGCACCTTGGCGAGCACGCCGCGCTTCCGCACCTGCGCGGCCAGTACACCGCGGAAGCCGGGTGCGCCGATGTTGTCCTCGTGGACGATGTCGTTCTGCAGCTCGACGAGCAGCAGAGCGGCGCGGCGCACGGACAGTTCGAGCTCGCTCATGTGTGCTTCCCGCGCTCGGCTAGCAAATGGTACTGCTGCGGCGCAATGACGCGCGTGCTCTCGTTCGGCATCGGGCTCCCGGTCGTGCAGCAGGTGCCGACGCAGACGCAGGCGTGGGAGCGCGACGCGGGGCCCGACGAGATCGTGGCGGTCGCGCGCGCCGCCGACCGGCTGGGGTTCGCCTGGGTGACGTGCAGCGATCACGTCGCGGTCCCGGCCTCCGCCGCCGCGAGCATGGGCGCGACCTGGTACGAGCCGGCCACCACCCTGGCGTTCGTCGCGGCCGCGACCAGTCGCGTGCGCCTGCTGTCGCACGTGCTGGTGCTCCCCTACCGCCATCCGCTGGTGGCCGCGAAGCTGTTCGCGACGCTCGACCGACTGTCCGGCGGGCGCGTCATCATCGGCGCCGGCAGCGGTCACCTGAAGCCGGAGTTCCGCTGCGCTCGGAATCGACCACGAGGCGCGCGCGGCGATGAGCGACGAATACCTCGACGCGTTGGCGACGGCTCTGGAGAACGACGTGTCGAGCTTCAGCGGCCGCTTCGTCAGCTGGCGCGACATGATGATCGCGCCTCGCCCGATCCAGCAGCCGCGACCGCCGTTGTGGGTGGGCGGCAACACGCCCGCGATGGCGCGGCGCGCCGGCGCGCGCGGCGACGGCTGGGTCCCCTGGCAGATCGCGCCGGAGGAGTTCGCCGGCGCGTGCCGAGATCGCCCGCGAGGCCCATCGGGCCAGCGAGCGTGCCGGCGCGTTCACGATCGTCGCGCCGGTCGGGGCCGGCCGGGTCGAGGATCCCGACGCGTTGATCCGCACCATCGCCGGCTGGCGCGACGCCGGCGCCGACGCGGTCCATCTGGGCCTGAGCCACGACGGTCCTGGACACCTGATGGATCTGCTCGAGCGGGTCGCGGATCGCGTCGTACCGGCCTTCGCGTGAGCCGCTTTGCGGACGCGCCCCGCATGCGACATAGTCATCGGATGCGAACGGCAACGACCCTGGCGACCGCCGCGATGGCGATCGCCCTCATCACCGCGGGGTGCGGGCCGAAGAAACCGACCAGCGCCGAGCAGTACTACTCTATCGCCGCCGAGAACATGCGCGCCGGCTCGTACACGCCAGGCGATCGAGGGCTACAAATCGTTGCTCGACGAGCATCCGTTCAGCGAGCACAGCGAAGAGGCGGAGCTGGAGATCGGCGTCGCCCAGTACAAGGACGGCGCCTGCCCCGAAGCGAGCGCGTCCTTCACCGACTTCCAGCGGCGCCACCCCACGAGTCCGTATCTGCCGATGGTCGGGTATCTGCTGGGACAGTGCGCCGAGATGCAGATGCGTACCGCCGACCGCGACCAGAGCGCCTCGCAGAATGCGCACGCGTACTACCAGGCGCTGATCCAGCAGTATCCGACGAGCCCTTACGCGTTGCTGGCCCGCGATCGCCTGGCGTACGCGCGCGAGACGTTGGCGATGCACGAGCTCGACGTGGCGGAATTCTACGAGCGGTACGATCGCACCCACGCCGCCGAGATCCGCATGCTCGATCTCGTGAACCGTTACCCCGACACCGACGTCGCCGGCGACGCGCTGCTCGAGCTCGGCCACCTCTACGAGCAGAGCGGCGATCCGGACAAGGCGGTCCTGGCCTACACCGGCGTGACCTACCATCACCCCGATCACGAAGCGGCCCGCGCCGCCGAAGAGGCTCTCGATCGGCTGTCCAAGGATCACCCGGCGCCGAGCGGCGACCCGCTGGCGCTGCTGCGCGCCGAGACCGGCCGCACGCGCGACCTGGCGGCCCTGCAGGCCGCGCCGAAGCCGATCCAGCCGACATCCCGCTCCGGCGGCGGCGCGCCCGCCGCCGGCTCGGGCTTCGGCCTCCCCGGGAGCTCGGGTCCGTTTGGCCGCTCGCAGGGGGGGCAGGGACCGTTCGGCGGACGAGGATACTAGCGGTCCTCGCGGGCCGGCCCCACTTTCGTCGTTGACTGTCCTCCCGGCCATGCAGCAGAGTCGCTCTGGCCCGGGCGGTTGGAACGGGCGGGGCAGATAGGCCGTCGGGCGACGGCGGTAGTGGTTCATTGAGGGGGGAAGGAATGCGACGAGTACTGAGCGCCGCGATTGCGGCCGCGGTGGTGATCTGGTGCATCCCGGTGCTGGGCGCCGATGTGACGTTGCGCTTTGGGCGCATCGCCAAGTTGAAGAACAAGGACGGAACGGGCAGCGACCAGGTCATCGTCAAGTTCGTCCACGAGTCCGGCCTCACGGCCGCCCTGCCCAGCCCGCTGTGCCCGGCGAGCTCGTCGATCCATCTCACGACGGACAGCGGCGAAGTCGTGGCCGACCTCGACTGCGCGTTCTGGGCGACGGCCGGGGGCGGCTTCTCGTACAAAGATCCCACCGGCAGCGCCGGCGGCGTGACGAAGGTGAACTTCGCCAGCAAGGCGACTGGCGGCAAGCTGCTGATCAAGATGAAGGGCGACCAGTACGGCGCCCACGCCATCAGCGGGCCGATCGCGTCGCTCGAGGTGAAGCTCCTTGTCGACAGCGAAGGCTACTGCGGGCGTTTCGCGCCGCCCAATTCGTCGATCGTCAAGAACGACGCCGCCCAGATCCTCATCAAGGGTCCGTCGTCCGCGTGCCTCCAGGAACCGACGCCGACCGGCACGCCGACCGAGACGCGTACGCCGACGCCGACGGGTACGGCGACGCCCACCGGCACGGTCACCGGCACGGCCACGGATACGCGTACCGCGACGGCGACGCGCACGCCCACGCTCACCGTGCCGCCGGGTAGCACGGTGACGGAGACGCCGACCGTGGCGCCGGCCGATGCGTTCCGGATCGACTCGCTGACGCTGCGCGATCCGCACGTCCTGATCCCCAACGTCTGCCTCGACGTCACCGACACGCCCGTGCTCGGCATCTCGGTCAACAACCAACTCGCGACGCAGATCGGCGCCGACGGCAACATGGACGGCTTCTACGACCTCAGCCTGCTGGCGCTCTTCCGTCCGCTGACGCAGCCGCCCGCACCGGGCGCGGTGCTCCAGATCGCCACGGCGCAGTGCTCCACCGCCGCGACCGAGGTGTGTGACACCGACGGCAACCCGCCCGCGTCGACCACGTTCTCCAATCAGAGCAGCGGCGTGTGCCTCACGCCGATCGGCGGCACCACTGGCCCGAACAACGCCGGGTCGTACTCGCCCCCGATCTCGACCTCGGCCGCGCCGTGCTTCGACACCACGCCGACGACGGTGACGTTCCCGTTCGGCATCTTCACGGTCCCGTTGCAGGACGTGCAGGCGTCGGCGACCTATGTCGGCAATCCCGCCAGTCAGCTGCTGAGCGGCCTGATCGTCGGCTTCCTCAGCGAGACGGACGCGAACAACATCATCCTGCCGGACGGTCTGTCCGTCCTCAGCGGCCGGCCGGTCAGCGACATGCTGCCGGGTGGCGCGGGCAACGGTTGCCCGACGACGGCCAAGGACATCGGGCCCGGCGGTCAGCCGGGCTGGTATTTCTACCTGAACTTCACGGCCCACAAGGTCGTCTGGACCGGTCCGTAAGGAGCCCCGTCTCGATCACCGGCGCTCGACGGCTGTCGACAAAGGCGTGTTGACAGCCGTCGAGATGCTGGCTTAGATCGGCGCAGAGAAGATTTTCACCGATATCCTTATCCAGAGTGGCTGAGGGACTGGCCCTACGAAGCCACAGCAACCGGTCCGACGAGCAGTGAGTCGACGGCGCAGGTGCTAAATCCAGCCGGGAGAAACTGACCCCGGGGAGATAAGGCGAGAGCGACTAACGCGTTCTGGCCTCTGCCCCGTGGGCAGAGGCTTTTTTGTTGGCGCAAATGAACCAACGAGAGACGGAACGCACCGAGACGGAGCGCCTGGCGGCGGCGCGGGTACTGGTCGTCGGCGTCGGCGCACTGGGTTGCCCGGCGGCGCGCTCGCTGGCCGCTGCCGGAGTCGGCACGCTCGTCGTCTGCTCGACCCCGATCGGGTGGAGCTATCCAACCTCCACCGCCAGTCGCTCACGACACTGGCGTCGATCGGCGACGCTGAAGGTCGAGTCGGCCGCCGGCGCGGCTGCGCGCCGCGAGTTCCCGGCGGTGGAGATCGAGGCCGCACGCCGTCCGCCTCGACGAGACGACCCTGCCGGGCTTCTTCGCCGGCGCCGACTTCGTCATCGACGCCACCGACGGCGTCGCCGCGAAGTTCCTCATCAACGACGGCGCCGTGCGCGCCGGCGCGCCCGTACTCGCACGCCGGCATTCTCGGTTTCCTCGGCCAGACCATGACCGTACTGCCCGGATCGCACCGCCTGCTACCGTTGCCTGTTTCCCGAGCCGCCCGATCCGGACGAGGTCGCCGACCTGCCAGGAGGCCGGCGTGATCGGGGCCGTCGCCGGGCGTCATCGGCGACGCTCCAGGCCGGCGAGGCGATCAAGCACCTGACCGGGCGGGGCGAGCTGCTCACCGACCGCCTGCTGACCTCGACGCGCTGCTCCGGCCGCTGGCGCCGGGTGCGCTTGGCCCGCAACCCGCGCTGCCCGATCTGTGCGGCAGCCGCGTCACCGACCGGCGTCTGGATGCCGCCGGCGCGGCACGATATAGGGAGTAGAGTCCATGAGCCTACGTCCTAGGGCTGCGATGCCGCGAGTGCGGCGCCGACTATCCGCACGAGCCGCTGCACGTCTGCGAGCAGTGCTTCGGCCCGCTCGAGGTCGTCTACGACTACGCCGCCATCGAGCGCGATCTCACCCGCGAGGTCGATCGAGGCGCGGCCGCGCAACCTGTGGCGCTACCGCGAGCTGCTGCCGGTCGATCGGCGAGCCGGTGGTCGGCCCGCACTCCGGCTTCACGCCGCTGGTGCGGGCCGACCGGCTGGCGGCGGCGCTGGGCGTCGAGCGAGCTCTACGTCAAGGACGACTCGGTCAACCACCCGACCTTCTCGTACAAGGATCGCGTCGTCTCGGTGGCCATCTCCAAGGCGATCGAGTTCGGCTTCGACACCGTCTCGTGCGCCTCGACCGGCAACCTCGCCAACAGCGTCTCGGCCCACGCGGCGCGCGCCGGGCTCGACTGCTTCATCTTCATCCCCGACGACCTCGAGCAGGGCAAGATCATCGGCTCGGCGATCTACGGGCCGCGCACCGTGGCGATCCGCGGCAACTACGACGACGTCAACCGCCTGTGCAGCGAGATCGCCGACAAGTACCGCTGGGCGTTCGTCAACATCAACATCCGCCCCTACTACACCGAGGGCGCCAAGACCTACGGCTTCGAGATCGCCGAGCAGCTCGGCTGGACGGCTGCCGCAGCACATCGTCGTGCCCGACCGCCGGCGGCACGATCCTGCCCAAGGTCGCCAAGGCCTTCCGCGAGCTGCGCGGACGTCGGCCTGGTCGACGCGCCGCTGCCGAAGATCTACTCGGCGCAGGCCGCCGGCTGCGCGCCGGTGGTGCACGCGCATGCACCGCGGCACCGATCTGATCGAGCCGGTGAAGCCGAACACGATCGCCAAGTCGATCGCCATCGGCAATCCGGCCGACGGCTACTACGTGCTGAAGGCGCGTGCGGGAGTCGGGCGGTTGGGGCGGAAGCGGCGACCGACGAGGAGATCGTCGACGCCATCCAGCTGCTGGCGCGCACCGAGGGCATCTTCACCGAGCCCGCCGGCGGCACCACGGTCGCGGTCACCAAGAAGCTCATCGAGCAGGGACGCATCCCGCGCGACGAGTCGATCGTCATCAGCGTCACCGGCAACGGCTACAAGACGCTGGAGGCGGTGCAGCGCCACGCGTCGCGACGCCCGTTCGTCATCAACGCGCGCCTGCAGGAGTTCGACGCATCTCTACGACTCAGCTCGCGCCGCAGGCGCGCCGCGCCGCCGGCCAGACGAGTGACATGGCGGCATCGGTCCAGGAGGATCCCATGCCGCAAGGTTCGCATTCCGACCCCGCTGCGCCGCTTCACCGGCGGCGCCGAGGAGGTCGGCGCCGCCGGCGCCACCGTCGGCGCCGTCGTCAACGATCTCGAGCGCCAGTTCCCGGGCATCAAGGAGCGGCTCTGCGACGAGGAGGGCCGGGTCCGCCGCTTCGTCAACATCTACCTCAACGGCGACGACATCCGCTTCCTCAGCAACCTGGAGACGGCGGTGAAGGACGGCGACGAGCTGTCGATCGTGCCGGCGATCGCCGGAGGCTGACGCGCATGAGCGCCGCGCGCACCGCGACGGCCGCCGACGGCGCGTGCCGCTCGAGCGCACGGCGCGCGCAGTCGGGTCCGTCCTCGACCTGGTCGGGCACACGCCGCTGGTCGACGTCACGCACGCTGGCGCCCGGCGCTGTCGCCGCGCGTCCGCGTCTACGCCAAGCTCGAGGGCTTCAACCCCGGCGGCTCGGTGAAGGATCGCGCCGGCGCTGTGGATGGTGCGCAAGCGGCCTCGCCAGCGGCGACGCTGCGGCCGGGCAAGACGATCATCGACTCGACCTCCGGCAACACCGGCATCGCGCTGGCGATGATCGGCGCGGCGCTCGGCTATCCGGTCGACGCTGGTGATGCCCGAGAACGTCAGCCGCGAGCGCAAGCGCATCATCCGCGCCTTCGGCGCGCAGGTCGTCTTCAGCAGCGGACTCGAGGGATCGGACGGCGCGATCCTGCTCTGCCGCGAGCTCCTTCACGAGGCGCCCGAGCGCTACTTCAAGCCCGATCAGTACTTCAATCCGATGCAACCCGCAGGCCCACTACGAGAGCACCGGGACCGGAGATCTGGGCGGCGACCGAGGGCCGCGTGACGCACTTCGTCGCCGGCATCGGCACCGGCGGCACGATCATGGGCACGGGGCGCTACCTGAAGGAGCGCAACCCGCGCATCCAGGTGATCGCCGCCGAGCCCGACGACGCGCTGCACGGACTCGAGGGGCTCAAGCACATGGCCAGCTCGATCGTGCCGGGCATCTACCACGAGGCGGAGCTCGACCGGAAGATCCCGGTGCCGACCGACGTCGCCTACGATCTCGTCTACGAGCTCGGCTCGCGACACGGGCTCGATCGTCGGCCAGTCGTCGCGGCGCGGCGCTCTACGCCGCGCGCTGCGTGGCGCGCGAGCTCGACGAGGGCGTGGTGGTGGCGATCTTCCCCGACTTCGGCGATCGCTATCTGAGCACGAATCTGTGGCTCGGATGGGGAGAATGGCAACGACGACACCGAAACGCCTGAGCCGCCCCATGCGCGCCGGATCGCGCACCGGCGCGAACGCGGTGAAGGAGAAGATCTACCTCACCTACCCCGTGCGGCTGATCAAGGAGCCGCTGATCTACGAGCTCGGCATGCAGTTCGCGCTGCGCACCAACATTCGTGGCGCGAACGTGTCCGAGACGATGGGCCTCGTGGCGCTGGAGGTGGAGGGGACGCGCGAGGAGATCGACCGCGGCATCGCCTGGCTGCGCGAACGCGGCGTGACGGTCGAGCCGATCGAGAAGAACGTCATCGAGTGAGCGATGCCGCTCGACGCGACGCGCAGATCGACCGCTACAGCCGGCAGATCATCCTGCCCGAGATCGGCGGCGCGCGGGCAGGAACGGATCCTCGCCGCGCGCGTCGCCCTGCTGGGGACCGGCGCGCTGGCGATGACGGCTGGGCGCTATCTGACCGGTGCGGGCATCGGTGAGCTGCGACTGGCTACCGACGCGGTGGCGATGGAGTGCGCGCTGGGCGGCGTGAATCCCGACGTCACGGTGCACGCCGGCCCCCTCGACGCGTCGACGACCCTCGTCATCGCGGCCGACCTCACCCCTGCCGCGCTCGCGGACGGCGCGCGCCAGGCGCGGGCCGTGGGCGTGCCGGTGATCGCGGCGGCACGGCTGGGCGACGGCGGCTGGATTCACGTCCCCGATGGCGCCGACGACTGCGCCGTCTGTGCGGCACGCGCCGCGGCGGCGATGCGTGGCGACGCGGAGACGGGGCCGCTGCAGGCGATCGCCAGCGGCGTCCTCGGCTCGCTGCTCGCGCTGGCCGCGCTGGAACGCGCCCTCGGCCACCGCAGCGCGGTGGCGCCGCTGTCGTGGTTCGATGCGGCGACGTCGCTGCTGAGCGCCGTGCCGATCGACCGCGACGCCGATTGCGCCGTCTGCCCGTCCGACCGGTGACGCGCGGCCGCCGCGGCACCCGCGCGATTCAGCGCGGCAGGGCGACGTCGACCCGCACGCCGAACACCTGATCGAGGATCAGGTGAACCGCGAGCAGCACGGTCAGCAGCAACCCGAGCGCCGCAAGGCCGACGCCGGCGAGCACGGCCAGCGCGAGCAGCGACGCCAGGGCCAGAGGCGGCGCCAGCCAGCTCGGGAGCGCGGCCAGCGCGTCGCCGAAGCCGATCAGGCCGCGGAGATCATTCCAGCGTCCGCTCGCCTGTTCCCACACGCTCGACGCCGACCCGGCCATCACGGGCTCCCGGCCGCGCTGACGCTCATGCTGGCGCGCAACGGCAGGTGCTGCACCGCGGCCGGACGGATGCGCGCCGTGATGGCGAAGATCAGTACGCCGCCGGCGTACCGTGGACCGGCGACCAGGAAGGTCCCGTTGTTCTTCAGCGACAGCACCGTGTTGACCAGCGGCTTGCGCGCCCTGGATCAGCATCAGGCTGAGCGACACGCGATCGCCCTGCACGCCGCGCGGGATGATGACCAGATAGCGCTGACCGGGGAGCAGGAACTGCTCCTCGCGGCGCCAGGCCGACACGCGGCGTTCCCCCTGCACCAGACGGTAGGACGAGAACGGGAAGAGGGCGCGAAACGGCTTCTTCAGCGGCCGGAGCGCGGGATCGAATGCCTTGTCGGAATTGCCGGCAAGCACCGTGTCGATCCGCATCTCGATGCCCTCTTCGGGCGTGGTGAGCGTTTCAGCCACGGCGCCGCCAGCCATCGTCAGGCTGGCGAGCAGCAGGCACGCAGACGACCGATCACTCCATCGCCCCCACGTCGTCGTTGACGTGCTCGATGGCACCCGCCGTGTCGTCCATGATCCACAACATCGTGGTGTTGGTCTCGGGCTCCGTTACCAGCGCAACCGAATCGGCGCTGGCCTGCATCGAGTCGAGCTTTGCGGAGTTGTCGATCTTCGCGATGCGCGGCACCGGCTTGGGTGTCGACGGCGACTCCGTCAGATCGCCGCCGCGCTGGACGACGACCACGGCGAGCAGTGCCGCGACGGCCAGACCGGCGAACGCCGGTCCGCGCACCCGCCAGCCGGCGCGATACTCTTCCCACCAGGCGCCCCAGCGCTCGGCAAAGGAAGGCGCGCGACTCGCCAGGCGGGGGGCCACGCCCGCCCAGACCTGACTCACGTCGATGGTGTCGACGAGGGAGCTGACGTGGGCAACGACCGCCTCCTGGATGTGCTCGAGCTCGCGGAGCTCGTGTTCACACTCCGGACAGCGGGTGCTGTGCAGGGCGACGGCGCGCATCTGACGCGCTTCCAACTCACCGTCGAAGAACAGCGGCAACAACGGTCGGGCTTCTCGACAGGTGGTCATCGCCGCTCCCTCTGCACCGCTGAACAGGCGACGCCCGGCCATCCCTGGAGTCCGCTGGTCACAGCAGATCCTTCAGCTTGTCCTGCAGCTTCTTGCGGGCGTAGTGGAGTCGGCTCATCACCGTACCCTTCGAGCACTGCATGACCCGGCTGATGTCTTCGTAGGAAAGCCCTTCGACTTCGCGCAAAAGTATTACGGCTTTGTGATCGGGGGTCAACTCGTCGATCGCTTGCTGCATCCGCTGGCCGATCTCGCGTGATCGCGTCTGCTGATAGGGATCCGCCAGGCGTTGCTCCGGCAGCGTGGCCTCGATGTCCTCGCCGCCACCCGGACGATCCGCCAGCGACACCGTCCCGTGACGGCGGTCGCGCCGGCGAAAGTCGATGCCCAGGTTGACGACGATGCGATACAGCCATGTGTAGAAGCTCGATTCACCCTTGAAGCGGTCTAGGTTCTCATATGCCTTGACGAAGGTTTCCTGGGTCAGCTCCAGTGCGTCGTCGCGGTTGTGGACCATGCCGATCGCGACGGCCAGGATCTTGCGCTGATATCGCTCGACGAGTTCGCGGAAGGCCTCCTTGTCACCGCGTCGGCTCTCGCGAACCAGCTCGCGATCGCTACGCTCCACGATGACAGCCCACAGCCATAGACGGCCTGCCGGAGCACCTATTCAGCATCGCGCACATATTCAGTGGGCCTCCGCCCAGGTCCGGCCGACCCCCAGGTCGACCTGCAGCGGCACCGCCAGCTCCATTACCCCCTCCATCTCCTCCCGCACCGCCGCCGAGGCCCGTTCGCGGTCCTGCTCGGCCACTTCGAATAGCAGTTCATCGTGCACCTGCAGGGTCATACCGCCCGCGACCGCCTCGTCAGCGAGCCGGCGCTCCAGGCGCACCATGGCGAGCTTGATGATGTCTGCCGCCGACCCCTGGATGGGGGTGTTGGCCGCCACCCGCTCGGCGGCCTGGGCCACCCCTCGCTCCCGGCTGCGGAGCTCCGGGACGGCCCGGCGGCGGCCCAGGATGGTGGTCGCATAGCCGCACTCACGGGCCGTCGCGACGACGCCGTTCATGAACTCCCGGACCCCGGCGTAGCGGGCAAAATAGTTGGCGATGTACCCCTGCGCCTGGGCCAGTGAGATGCCGAGCTCGCCGGCCAGCCGCTGCGGTCCCATGCCGTAGATGATGCCGAAGTTGATCACCTTGGCGGCGCGTCGCTGGTCGGAGCTGACCAGACCCGGCATCACGTCGAAGACCTCGGCGGCGGTGCGGGTGTGGATGTCCTGCCCGTGGGTGAAGGCGTCGAGCAGAGCCGGGTCCCCGGACAGATGAGCGAGCACGCGCAACTCGATCTGTGAGTAGTCGGCGGCGATCAGCACGGTCCCGGGTGCCGCGACGAACGCGGCCCGGATGCGTCGCCCCTCCTCGCCCCGGATGGGAATGTTCTGCAGGTTGGGCTCGCTCGAGCTCAGGCGGCCGGTGGCGGCGCCGCTCTGGTTGAAGCTGCTGTGCAGGCGGCCGGTGGTGGGATTCACGGCCAGCGGCAGCGCGTCGACGTAGGTCGATTTCAGCTTCGACAGGGCGCGGTAGTCGAGGATCTTGGCCGGCAGCGGATGCTCGGTGGCGAGTCGGGTGAGGACGTCGACGTCGGTGGAGAGTCCCGTCTTGCCGCGTCTTGACGCCGCGCGTCGACAGACCCAGCCGTTCGAACAGGACGGTGCGCAACTGCGGCGGCGAGTTGATGTTGAACTCGCCGCCCGCCATCGCGTGGATGTCATGCATCAGCGCGTCCATGCGCCCGGCGAACTCGGCGCCGAGCGCTTGCAGGTACCCGACGTCGACCAGCATGCCGCGCCGCTCCATCGCGGCGAGCACCCGCACCAGCGGCATCTCGACCTCGTCGAGCAGCGGCACGAGGGCACCGGCCGCGAGCTGTGCGCGGAGCCGCTCCGCCAGGGGCGCCAGCAACGTCACGCCGGCCGCGGCACCGCCGACACCGGATCGGTACGGCGGCGGACGCTCGCCCAGCAGATCCGCGGCGAGCCGCTCGAGGGTCGGTCCGGCGTTGACGTCGACGAGCGCGGCGCCGATGGCCACGTCGAAGAGACGACCGCGCAGCGGGATCTCGCCGGCGGTCAGGACCAACAGGTCGCGCTTCAGATCGTAGCCCAGGATCTCGAGCTCGGGATCGCCCAGGCCGGCGCGCACCGCGTCCCGCAACGGCGCCGATGCCAGCGCCACCCGCACCGGTGGCGCGCCGGCCGCGCTCATCACCACCTCGGACGGCGGCGTCGTCACCGCCGGTCCCGCGTCGCTGACCGTCGCCAGCGCCAGCCACCCACCGCGCCGCGCCTCCGCGAACTGGGCCGCGACCACCGCCGCGTCCTCGATCGCCAGCGCCTCGACGGTGAGCGCCGGTGCTTCGACGGCGAGCTGCCGCAACTGGCTCTCGAAGCCGAGCTCGGTGAACACCGCGCGCGTCAGCTCGGCATCGGGCGGACGGACGCGCAGCTCCTCGAAGTCGACGTCCAGCGGCACGTCGCGGCGCACGACCACGAGCTGCTTGCTGAGACGCGCCGAGTCGGCCTCCGCCGACAACCGTGCGGCCACCGCCTTGGCCCCCCGCATCGACAGCTGCGCGACGGCGTCGATATGGTCGAGCACGCCCTCGACTGAACCGAACGCCTGCACGAGAGCGATCGCCGTCTTCTCGCCGATGCCGCTCACGCCGGGCACGTTGTCGATGCTGTCGCCCATCAACGCGAGGACGTCGCTCACCTGCTCCGGGGCCACGCCGAACTTGGCCTGTACCGCCGCGACATCCACCCAGCGATCGCGCATCGTGTCCCACAGGCGGACGTTGGGTCCGACCAGCTGCATGAGGTCCTTGTCGGCGGTCACCACCACCGCGTCGAGGTCGATGTCGGCGACGCGCGCCAACAGGCTGGCGATCACGTCGTCCGCCTCGACGCCCTGGATGCGCAGCACCGGGATACGCAGCGCATCGACGACGCGGTGGATGTGCGGCAGCTGCGCCGCGAGGTCGCTCGGCATCTCGGGACGGTGCGCCTTGTAGTCGGCGTAGAGCTCATCGCGAAAGGTCTTGCGGGCGGCGTCGAACACCACCACCAGGTAGTCCGCCTTCGCGTCGCTGAGCAGCTTCAGCAACATCGTCGTGAAGCCGTAGACCGCGTGGGTGGGCTGTCCATTGGGCCCGGTCAGAGGCGGGAGGGCGTGAAACGCCCGGTAGACGTAGGAACTGCCGTCCACCAACACAAAGCGCGGGCGTGGGCCTGACATGGTGGGCGGCGGCGACGCTACCAGACCCCCCGCCGGGCGGCAATTCGGCTGGCCGCCAACGCTGGCGCCGGGCGTGGGGCGCCCGTTCAGCGTAGAGGGCACCGAGGGCACTGAGGCCGCGCGGAAGTGTCGTGCGAATGGGGCGGCCTCGCCGGCGAGTCGAGGGCCGCCCGTGGATCTGAATCGAGCGCACCGGCACCGTCCCGTCGATCGACTCTGCGAGCCTCAGCGGCCCCTGCGACCGCTGCGCGGAAAGGGCGTTTCTCACCGCCGCCGCCGCCCAACGGAAGACGCTATCCCGCCCCCGCCGAGACGCGCGGCTTGACAAGAATTCGGGGGCAACCTAAATGCGGCGCATTTTTCCTGCGCGCCCGTGAATATCGAGGGGGGATCCGCCGTCTCTGGCGATCGGTTCGGATGATCGAGGTTCGCGAGCTGACCAAGCGGTACGGAGACCTGGTGGCAGTCGACCGGGTCTCGTTCACCGCCCGCAAGGGCGAGGTGGTGGGCTTCCTGGGGCCGAACGGCGCCGGCAAGACCACCACGATGCGCATCATCACCGGCTTCCTGCCCGCCACCTACGGGACGGTAAAGGTCGAGGATTTCGACATCTTCGACGACTCCTACGAGGTCCGGAAGCGCATCGGCTACCTCCCCGAGAACCCGCCGATCTACGCCGACATGACGGTGACGAGCTACCTGCAGTTCGTCGGCCGCATCAAGGGAATCCCCCGTGCCGCCCTCAACGACGCCGTCGACCGGGCCCTGACCCGCTGCGGCCTGACCGACGTCACCCGCCGCGTGCTCGGCCACCTGTCGAAGGGCTACCGCCAGCGCGTCGGCCTCGCCCAGGCGCATCATCCACGAGCCCAGCGTGCTGGTCCTCGACGAACCCACCATCGGTCTCGATCCGCGCCAGATCGTCGACATCCGCTGCCTGGTGCGCGAGCTCGCCGGCCGAGCGCACCGTCATCCTCTCGACCCACATCCTGCAGGAAGTCGTGCAGATCTGTCAGAAGGTGGTGATCATCAATCACGGGCGCGTCGTGGTCGAAGAGCAGATCGAAACCCTGACCCAGGGGTCGACGCTCGAAGAGGTCTTCATGCGCTACATCAGCCGCGGCCGCGACGAGGAGGCCACGGCATGAGAAACATCCTCGCCATCGCCGCCAAGGATCTCCGCTCCCAGTTCGTCTCGCCGATCGCCTACGTCGTGCTCACCGGGTTCATGCTGCTGGGCGGGTGGTTCTTCTTCAACCTGCTCGCGCGCTTCAACTTCCTGGTCAACATGTACCTCAGCTTCCGCAATCCCGAGGCGATGGAACGCCTCAACCTCAACGACTTCGTCATCTCGCCGCTGCTCCACAACCTGTCCGTCATCCTGGTGATCCTGGTGCCGGTGATCACCATGCGCAGCTTCGCCGAGGAGAAGCGCAGCGGGACCTACGAGCTGCTGATGACCTCGCCGCTCTCGGTCACCGAGATCGTGCTCGGCAAGTTCCTCGGGGCGTTCGGCTTCGTCTTCATCATGCTGCTGCTCACCGGCATCTACCCGCTCATCCTGGTCATCTACGGCAATCCCGAGATCGGGATTCTCTTCAGCGGCTTCCTCGGCCTGCTGCTCCTCGCCACCGCGTTCGTGTCGGTGGGGCTGCTGACGTCCTCGTTCACCGAGAATCAGATCATCGCCGCCGTGACCTGCCTGGTCGGGCTGCTGCTGCTGTACGTGATCTCCTGGCCGGCCGACACGGCCGGCGAAACGATGGGCGCCGTGCTCAAGTACGCGTCGCTCACCGAACACTTCTCCGAACTGGTCAAGGGCATCATCGACACGCGCGACTTGGCCTACTTCGCCAGCGTGATCGTGCTGGCCCTGTTCCTCACCCAGCGCTCGGTCGAGTCGCTGCGCTGGAGGTAGGACGTGCGGCGGTTCAGCGGCCTGCTCGGTCTGTACGGCGTCATCCTCCTGCTGTTCGCCGTCGTCGCGTTGCTGGTGACGCGCGCCGAGCAGCGGATCGACGTCGGCTTCATCGCCATCAACGCCGTGCTCGGCGTCCTGCTGCTGATCGCCTATTTCAGCACCGGGATCGAAAACTTGCGGACGTTCGTCGGCGAGCGGTCCACTCGCTACGGCACCAACGCCGTCGTCGGCTCGCTGCTCTTCATCGCCATCCTCGTCGGGCTGAACTTCATCGCCTATCGGCACCACCGCCGCCTGGATCTCTCCACCGAGAAGGTCTTCAGCCTGTCGCCGCAGTCGACGCAGGTGCTGCAGAATCTCACCCAGGACCTCAAGCTGGAGGCGTTCGTCGAAGGCGGCGCCAACCCGGAGGTCGAAGAGCTGCTCCGCAACTACCGGGATGCGTCGCCGAAGGTCAGTTTCCGCATGGTCGATCCCGACCGCGAGCCCGAGTTGGCCGAGCGCTACGGAATCAAGTCCTTCAACACCGTCCGCATCCAGTATGGCGAGGCCTCCAATCAGGTCACCCAACCGACGCGAGGAAAACCTCACCAACGGCATCATCAAGATCACGCGCACGGGCGCCCGAACGGTGTGCGTCATCGAGGGCCACGGCGAGCCGGATCTCGAGGACCGTGAGAGCGAACACGGCTTCGCGCAGCTCAAGCAGGCGCTGGAGAACGAGACGTACGAGGTGAAGCCCGTCCTCTTGGCGACCCTCGACGCGGTGCCCAAGGACTGCAGCGTCGTCGTCGTCGCCGGCCCCACCCGCCCCTACCTCGCCCAGGAGCTGCCGCTGCTCGACGCCTATCTGAAGGGCGGCGGGCGCATGCTGTTCCTCCTCCCGCCGCAGAAGGCGGAGGAGTTCGTCGCCTTCCTCAAGCCCTACGGCATCACGGTCGGCGACGACGTCGTCGTCGATCAGGTCGTGCGCCTCTTCCAGGGCCCGGCCCTCGGACTCGCACCGCTGGTGGAGACCTACGACGCCCAGCATGAAATCACGAAGGCGTTGAAAGGGCGGACGCTGTTTCCGATGACGCGGTCGGTGTCCGCCGCCGAGGGGACGCCGGGCGTGAAGGCGACCGAGATCGTGAAGACCAGCCCCTCGAGTTGGGCGGAGACCGATCTCAACGCCCTGTTCCAGAATCAGCAGGCCCAGCTCGAACCCGCCGATCGCAAGGGGCCCGTGTCGATCGCCGTGGCGGCCGAGCTCGACCTCAAGCAGCTCGGCGGCACCGGCACCGACGGGCGCATCGCCGTGATCGGCTCGAGCCAGTTCGCCGACAACCAGAATCTCGAGGGGACGTACTTCAATCAGGACCTGATCCTCAACACGATCGGGTGGCTGGTCGGCCAGTCCGATCTGGTGTCCATCCGGCCGCGCGGCCTGCGCGCCTCGCGCGTGACCTTCACCGCGAGCGAGGGGAACCTGATCTTCTACCTGTCCGTCCTCGTCCTGCCGCAGATCCTGCTGATGGTGGGCCTCTTCGTCTGGTGGCGGCGCGAATAGGCGCCGGCGGCTGACCCGCCATGCGCTTCCGGTACACCGCCCTCCTGGCGCTGATTCTCATCGGCCTCGGCGCCTACCTGTATTTCGTCGAGTCGAACCCGGTCGCCGACAGCGAGAAGAAGAAGACGCTCGTCGACTTCCACACCGAGGACGTCGCCGGCCTCACGCTCACCTACGGCGATCGCGAGGTCGCCCTCGCGCTGCGCGACGGCGTCTGGCGCCTCACCAAGCCCGTCGACGCCGCCGCCGACGAGCTGGCGGTGAAGAACCTGCTCCGCGCCATCGCCGACGCTGACGTGAAGAAGACGATCGACGACCCGCCGCAGGACCTCCTGCCGTTCGGTCTCGCGCCGCCGTTCGTCACCATCGCGATCACCGAGAAGGACGGCACGACGCTGCCACTCCTCAAGGTCGGCAAGACCACCGCGGTCAGCTTCTCGACGTACGTCCAGCGCGACGACGAGAAGAAGGTCTTCCTCACCGCCTCGACCTTCCGCACCGGCGTCGACAAGCAGGCCAAGGACCTGCGCGACAAGACGATCCTCGCGTTCAACGACGACGACATCACCGGGCTCACCCTGCGCGGCGACGGCGGCGCCGCGGTGCAGCTGGCCAAGAAGAACGGCGAGTGGTGGATCGAGCAGCCGGCGTCCTATCGCGCCGACAACAACGCGGTGCGCGCGCTGTTGTCCACGATACGCAACCTGCGCGCCACCGACTTCGCCAACGACAACCCCGCCCCTGCCGATCTCGCCACCTACGGCCTCGAACCGCCGCAGCGCGAGCTGCTCCTCCAGGCGGGTCCCGACAAGACCATCGCGCTCCAGGTCGGCAAAGCGACCGACCAGGGCCTGTACGTCAAAGCGGCGGCGGGCCCGACGACCTTCGTGGTCGGCAAGTGGGTGGCGAGCGACCTCAGCAAGGGGGTCAACGAGCTGCGCGATAAGACGCTGCTGACGTTCGACCCGACGGCCGCGAGCGAGATCGCGGTGACGCGCGGCGACGGCGCGAGCTTCGCGCTCACCGGCAAGGACGGCCAGTGGTCGCTGGCCGGCAGCGACACACCCACCAATCCCGCCGCCGCCACGGCCTTCGTCGGCGCGCTGAGCCGCCTCGCCGGCTCGCAGGTGATCGTCGACGCCGCGTCCGACCTCGCCGTCTACGGCCTGGCGACCCCGGTCATGACGGTCAGCGTCACCGGTACGGACGGCAACCGCATCGGCACGGTCCGCATCGGCAGCCGCACGCCCGATCCGCCGGCGACGCAATACACGGCGCAGCGCGACGGCGACCCCGCCGTCATGCAGCTCGGCGAGTTCCAGTTCCACCAACTCGACAAGACCCCCGACGACCTCACGCGCGCGCCGGCGCCGCCTCCGCCCGGTGGCGACGCCGGCGGGCTCGGCGATCCCGGCGACGCGGGCGACGAAGAAGAGTAACGGCGGGCGTCCGCTCGCCACCGCCGCCACAGCGTCTGCGTTCTCGACGCTGCCGCGCCTTTCGGTCATGATCGGCCGTCCCTTCCCGATCGCACGGAGGATCCCATGGCCATCGATTTCACCCTGAGCCCCGAGCTCGAGGACCTGCGCCTGCGCGTGCGCGATTTCATCCAGTCCGTCGTCAAGCCGGGCGAGGAACGCATCGGCGACCCCGAGAAGATCGAGCGCGGCGACTACATCCGCCTGCTCATCGAGATGCGCGGCGAGGCGAGAGCCGCCGGGCTGTGGCTGCCGCACATGCCGGTCGAGTGGGGCGGGATGGGCCTCGGCCACGTCGAGCTCGCCATGGTGCAGGCGGAAGCGGCCAAGGCCTACTACGGTCCGTGGGTCCTCAACTGCCAGGCGCCCGACGAAGGCAACATGCACACGCTGCTGCACTGGGCGACCGACGCGCAGAAGGAGAAGTACCTGCGGCCGCTGTGCGACGGCGTCGCCATGAGCTGCTTCGCGATGACGGAACCCGAGGTCGCGGGCTCCGACCCGACGCTGATCCAGACGCGCGCCGTGCTCGACGGCGACCACTGGGTGATCAACGGACACAAGTGGTTCATCTCCAACGCGCGGCGCGCGGCATTCGCGATCCTCATCGCGCGCACCGAGGACAATCCGGACCGCCCGCAGGCGGCCAATACCGGCTTCATCGTCGACATCCCCTCCGAGGGGTGGAACCGCGTCCGCGAGGTCGAGACGATGCACGGCTCGAGCGGCCACTCCGAGATCCGCATCGAGAACCTGCGCGTCCCCGCCGGCAACATCCTCGGCGGACGCGGCCAGGGCCATCGCCTCGGCCAGTACCGCCTCGGCCCGGCCCGCCTTGCGCATTGCATGCGCTGGCTCGCCCAGGCCGAAACGGCGCTCGACATGATGGTCGACCGTTCGCTGAAGCGCTTCGCGCACGGCTCGCTGCTCGCCGAGAAGCAGGGCATCCAGTGGATGATCGCCGATTCGACGATGGAGCTGTACCAGGCCAAGCTGATGGTCCTCCACGCCGCCTACCGCATCGACAACGGCCTCGACTTCGTCTCCGAGGTCTCGATGGCCAAGCACTTCGTCGCCAACGCGCTCGGCCGCATCATCGACCGGTCGATCCAGGTCCACGGCGCGCTCGGCTACTCGACCGACACGCCCCTCGCGCACATGTACCAGCACGCGCGCTGGGCGCGCTTCGCCGACGGCGCCGACGAAGTCCACCAGATGCGCATCGCCCAGCGCACCATCGCCGCCTACACCAAGGAGGGCAGCACCCGCGCCGCCACCGGAGATCTGCCCCTCTAACCTTGATCGGAGATTCGTTGGCCGCCAAGGGCGCCAAGAACGCCAAGTCGAAGGCGGATTACTCCACTTGGCGTTCTCAACGCCCTTGGCGGCTAGATATTCCCGGGCTTGGACCATGAGCGTCACTACGACCCACCTCCGCACCTGTCCCTTCTGCGAGGCGATGTGCGGGCTGGAGATCAGCGTCCGCGACGGCCGCGTGGCCGGGATCCGGCCCGACGCCGCGGACGTCTGGAGCAATGGGTTCATCTGTCCCAAGGGTGCCGTGCTGGGCGAGCTGCACGACGATCCCGATCGCCTGCGGACGCCGCTGATCCGCGACGGACGCACGTGGCGCGAGGCGTCGTGGACGGAGGCGTACGCGGAAGTGGAGCGCCGCCTCCGACCGGTCATCGAGCAACACGGCCAGGACGCGGTCGCCGTCTACATCGGCAATCCCACCGCCCACAATTTCTCCCTCGGCCGCTACGTCCCGGCGTTCATCGGCCTCGCCGGCCTGCGCCACATCTACTCGGCGGGCACCGTCGATCAGTGGCCGAAGAACGTCGTCGCGGCCCTCATGTACGGCGGCATGTGGTCGATCCCGGTGCCCGACCTCGACCGCACCGACTACCTGCTGATGCTCGGCGCCAACCCCTCCGCGTCGCAGGGCAGCCTGCTCGCCGCGCCCGACGTGCTCGGCCGCCTCGACGCCATCCGCGCTCGCGGCGGCCGCGTGGTGCTGATCGATCCGCGGCGCACCGGTACCGCGGCGCACGCCGACGAGTGGCTGCCCATCCGCCCAGGCACCGACGCGCTGCTGCTGCTGGCGATGGTCCACGTCCTCTTCGCCGAGGATCTGATCGACCTCGGCGCGCTCGCCGGCATCGTCACCGGCGTCGACGACGTGCGCGCGCTGGCGAGCGGATTCCCGCCCGAGGCGGTGGCGGAGGCGTGTGCGATTCCCGCCGCGACCATGCGCCGGCTGGCGCGCGAGCTGGCCGCCGCGCCGACTGCCGCCGTCTACGGGCGCATCGGCACCTGCACGCAGGAGTTCGGCACGCTCGCGTCATGGCTGGTCGAAGTGCTGAACATCCTCAGCGGCAATCTCGACCGCCCGGGTGGCTCGCAGTTCGCAAACCCGGTGGCGTGGCCGATGAGCACGCTGCGGCCGCCCGACCAGCCACCCGGCTGGCAGCTGCATCGCTGGCGCAGCCGCGTGCGCGGTGCCCCCGAGGTGCTCGGCCAGGTGCCGCTGAGCTGCTTGGCGGAGGAGATCGCCACGCCGGGCCCCGGCCAGAGTGCGGGCGCTGATCACGATCGCCGGCAACCCCGCCGTGAGCGGACCCGACGCCGCCCGCCTCGACGCCGCCCTGCCCGGTCTCGCGTGCATGGTCAGCGTCGACAACTACCTCAACGAGACCACCCGCCACGCGCACGTGATCCTGCCCGGCCTCTCGCCGCTCGAGCAGCCGCACTACGACGAGCTCATCTGGCTGTTCGCGGTGCGCAACGCCGCCAAGTTCTCGCCCGAGGTCTTCGCGCCGCCCGCCGGGCGTCCGGCCGAATGGGAGATCCTCCTGGTGCTCGCGGCGCTATGCAGCGGCGCGCCGCTGGCCGAGGTCGACGCGGCGCGGCTCGACGATTTCTTCTTCTTCGGTTTGGTGGCGACACTGGCGGCGCAGCCCGGCGCGCGCATTGCCGGACGGGACCCGATGGCGATCGTCGCCGCGACGCCGGGGTGCGGCCCCGAGCGCCTGCTCGACTTCGCCCTGCGCGTCGGACCGCACGGCGAGGCCTACGGCGCCACCCCCAACGGCTTGAGCCTGGCGCGCCTGCGCGAGCATCCGCACGGGCTCGACTTCGGCGCGCTCGAGCCGCGCCTGCCCGGGCTGCTCGAAACGCCGCACGGCTCGGTGGAGCTGGCGCCGCCGCACATCACCAGCGACATCGCGCGCCTGCGCGAGCGCCTGACGCGCCCCGACGACGGCCTCCTGCTGGTGAGCCGCCGCCACCTGCGCTCCAACAATTCGTGGTGTCACAACCTTCCGCATCTCATGACGGGTCGCGATCGCTGCACGCTGCTCATCCATCCCGAGGACGCCCAACGCGCCGGCCTCCGCGACGGCGCCCGCGCCCGCGTCACGTCGAGCGCCGGCAGCCTCGTCGTCGCCGCCGAAGTCAGCGACGAGATGATGCGCGGCGTCGTCAGCCTGCCGCACGGCTGGGGCCACGACCGCGAGGGCACCCGCCTCTCGGTCGCCGCCCGCCACCCCGGCGCCAACAACAACCTGCTCGCCCCCGGCGATATGATCGACGTGCCGTCGAACAATGCGGTGGTGAATGGGATTCCGGTGAGGGTGGAGAGGGAAGAACAACGAAGCGTGACCGGTGCGCCGGTGCGCCAGTAAGCCGGTGCGAGAACCCTAACCGGCGTACCGGCGCACCGGTCACGCCTCGAGCTCCTCCAGCGCCGCCACCAACGCATCGATCTCCGCGTCCGTCCCCACCGAAATCCGCAGCGCGTCGCGGAGCTCGGCAGTGCCGAACCAGCGCACCAGGATGTGGCGCTGCTTGAGCGCCTCCAGGACCGGTCGCTGGTCGACGCCGGGTTTGCGGGCGAGGACGAAGTTCGTCTGGCTGTCCGGCACGTCGTAGCCGAGCCGGCGCAGGGCCGCGACCAGACGGGTGCGCGTCGCGGTGACGCGCGCGACGTGCGCGCGCATCGCGTCGTAGTCCTCGAGCGCGGCGGTGCCGGCGGCGATGCTGACGCGGCTCAGATTGTAGGAGTCCTTCACCTTGCACAGCTCGGCGACGAGGGGCGCCTGACCGAAGGCGAGACCGACGCGCAGGCCGGCGAGCGAGTACGACTTCGACAGGGTGCGCAGGACGACGACGTTGTCGTGCTGGCGGACCAGCCGCAGGGCGCTGTCGGCGGCGAAGTCGACGTACGCCTCGTCGATCACCAGCAAGCCGGAGAGCGCGCCCGCGAGGGCGGCCAGCGCCTCGACCTCGACGAAGGTCCCGGACGGGGCGTTGGGGTTGCAGACGATGGTGACGCGCGCGTCGGTGGCGGCGAGCTCGGCGGGCAGCGCGTAGGTCGACGGCCACGGGACCTGCACGGCGCGCGCGCCGGCGATCTCGACCAGCGTGTCATACAGGCTGTAGGTCGGGTGCGGATAGGCGACCGCGTCGCCGGGGTCGATGCAGGCGCGCATGATGATGGCGAGGAGATCGTCGGAGCCGTTGCCGGCGATGATGCAGTCGCGCGGCACGTCGTAGCGGCGCGCCGCCGCGTCCCGCAGCGCGTTGGCCATTGGATCCGGATAGAGCCGGACGTCGTCGGTGGCGCACGCGGCGATCGCGTCGCGCACGCGCGCCGACGGCGGGTACGGGTTCTCGTTGGTATTGAGCTTGATGAACCCGCCGCCCTGCGGTTGCTCGCCGGGGGTGTACCCGGCCATCCCGCGCACCGCCGGGCGAATGAAGTCGAGCCGCGCCATAACCGTCGCAGCATAGCCGGAGAGCCGGGAATGCGGAACCGCCCGGGTGCGACGGATGTGGGGGGGAGCGTGCGCCGGTGAGCCGGTGCGCCAGTGAGCCTGTGCCGGTGGGGCGTGCGGACTCACTGGCTAACAGGCTCACGGGCTGACGGGCTCACTCGTTCACGCTCTTCCGCCGTCACGCCACTCGCGCTACGACCCTCCCCATGACCAGCGCCCTCCGCATCGGCGTCCTCGGCGCCGCCCGCATCACCCCGATGGCCCTGCTCCGCCCGGCGAAGCAGGTTCCCGAGGCCGCCATCGCCGCGGTCGCGGCCCGCGACCCGGCGCGGGCCCAGGCCTTCGCGACCAAACACGGGATCGCGCGCGCCCACGAATCCTACGCGGCGCTGCTCGCGGACCCGGAGCTCGACGCGGTCTACAACCCGCTGCCCAACAGCCATCACGCCGAGTGGACCATTCGCGCCCTCGAGGCCGGAAAGCACGTGCTCTGCGAGAAACCGCTCGCCAGCAATGCCGACGAGGCGCGGCAGATGGCGGCCGCCGCCGAGCGTACCGGGCGGCGGCTCATCGAGGCCTTCCACTGGCGCTACCACCCGCTCGCGGCGCGCATGCGGGCGGTGATCGACTCCGGCGTGCTCGGCCCCCTGCGCCACGTCGAGGCGACGATGTGCATCCCGCTGCCGTTGCCGAACGACATCCGCTACCGCTACGACCTCGCCGGCGGCGCCACCATGGACACCGGCTGCTACACGATCAGCATCGTGCGCTTCCTGGCCGGCGCCGAGCCCACCGTCACCAGCGCCGAGGCGCGCCTGGCACGCGCCAACGTCGACCGCTGGATGACCGCCGAGCTCGCCTTCCCCGGCGGTGTCAGCGGCCGCATCACCTGCTCGCTGTTCTCCTCCACCCTGCTCAAGATGCAGGCCATCGTCCGCGGCGAACGCGGCGAGATGCGCGTCTTCAACCCGATCGCGCCGCAGTTCTACAATCGCCTCAGCGTCCGCACCCCCGACGGCAAGACCGCCGAACGCGTCCCTGGTGACGCCACGTACACGTACCAGCTGCGCGCCTTCGTCGCCGCCGTCCGCGACGGCACGCCGACGCCGACGGACCCACCGAACGGGATCGCGAACATGGAGGTGATCGATGCGGTGTATGGGAAGGCGGGGATGACGCGGAGAGGAACGAGGTGAGCGGGTGAGCCGGTGCGCCGGTGCGCCAGTCGGAGTTTCCTGGCTCACCGGCTCACTGGCGCACCGGCTGCACCGGCTCACCCGCTCACGCTTTTCCTCCCGGCGCGAACCCCTCGACCACTTTCGCGAAGACGCTCGGATCGAACGACAGCACGCTGATCGCCGTCGTATCCACGCCGGCGGCCACGTATTCGGCGATGCGGGCCTTGCACTCGTCGAGGGTGCCGAAGATAGCGATGGCGTCGACCAGGCGGTCGCTCATGCCCTTGCGGGTCAGCGCGCGGTCGCCGCTCTTGAAGCCCTCGGCGATCATGTGCGCCTCTTCCTCGAATCCGTACCAGGCGGCGTACTGGTTGTAGACCGGCGTCGCGAAGTAGCCGGTCAGCGCGTTGCGGAAGAGATCGCGCGCGCCGTCCTTGTCGTCGGTGACGAGGACCTGCTGGCGGCAGACGACTTCGAGCCCGGCCGGATCCTTGCCGGCGCGCGCGGCGCCGGTGGCGAGGTGTTGCTTGGTCGGCGGCACGGCGGCGGCGGGCAGCAGGTTGATGGCGACGCCGTCGCCGACCTCGCCGGCGAGCTCGATCATCGCCGGACGCAGGGCGCCGACGTAGATCGGCACCGGGCCCGCCGGCGGCACCATCAGGCGGAAGCCGTGGGTGCGCAACGTCTCGCCGTCGAAGTTCGACTTCTGCCCGGCGAGCATGCCGCGCACCGTGGTCACCGTCTCACGCACGCGGGCGAGCGGCTTGCGGAAGGGCGTGCCGTGCCAGCCGCCGACGATCGCGTGGCTCGACGCGCCGAGGCCGAGGATGAACCGCCCCGCCGCCAACTGCGACACCGTCCCGGCGGCGGCCGCGATCGTCGCCGGCGTACGGATGTAGACCGGCGACACCGCCAGCCCGATACGCACGCACTTCGTCACCTGCGCCACCGCGCCGGCCAGGACGAACGGGTCCGGCCCACCCGTCTCCGCGATCCAGATGCTTTCGTACCCGAGATCCTCGGCCCGCCGCGCCCACTCGACACAGGCGTTGACGTCACCGGGAACCGGGAGGGAGAGGGCGAGCTTTCCGAGGTTCATGCGGGCTGTAAATCAAAAGGCCGCGATGGGGGCCAGAGCGGAGGGCGTGAGCCAGTGAGCCCGTGCGCCAGTGCGGCGCGCGCGAAGCTATCGTGACCGGCTCACGGGCTCACGGGCTTACTGGCTCACGGGCAGACGCCCTTTCCCCTGGCTTTTCTCCCCCGTCCCGCCCTACACATCGCCTGCCATGAATGGAAAAGACCGCCGCTATCTGCGCGGGCTGGCGCATGGGTTGAGTCCGGTGGTGATCGTCGGGCAGCGCGGGCTCACCGACGCGGTGGTGCGCCAGGTGGACGGGGCGCTGACCGATCACGAGCTGATCAAGGTCCGGATCGGCGGCGAGTGCCCGGTCGATCGCGACCAGGCGGGTGAGCTGTTGACGTCGCGCACCGGCGCCGAGCTCGCGGGCCAGATCGGGCGCGTGCTGATCCTCTATCGGCCCCACCCCGAGACGCCGCGCATCGCGCTGCCCGGAGGCGGCGCGCCGTCGACCGATTGAGGGGAACCATCGATGTCCTTCTACGAACGCCTGAGCGCGCAGGATGCCTCGTTCATCGGGCTCGAGGATTCGCGCTGCCACATGCACGTCGGCGGCGTGATGATCTTCGACGCCGCGCCGCTGCGATCGGCCGAGGGCGGCATCGACATCGAGCGCATCCAGCGCGCCATCGAATCGCGGCTGCATCTCGTGCCGCGCTTCCGGCAGCGCCTCTCCTATCTGCCGTTCGAGCGGTTGCCGATCTGGGTGGACGACGACCGCTTCCGCATCGCCTACCACGTGCGCCACACGGCGCTGCCCAAGCCCGGCGACGAGCGGACGCTCAAGCGGCTGGTCGGACGGATCATGTCGCAGCAGCTCGACCGCACGCGGCCGCTCTGGGAGATGTGGTTCGTCGAGGGACTCGACGACGAGCGCTTCGCGCTGATCAGCAAGACGCATCACTGCATGATCGACGGCGTGTCCGGAGCGGACCTCATCTCGGTGATCATGGAGCCCTTCCCGAACGCGGAGCCCGGGCGAGCCGCTGCCGTGGATGCCGCGGCCGCATCCGAGCGATGCGCGGCTCGTGTTCGACGAGGCGCGGCGCCGCATGGGCCAACCGCTCGACGTGCTGCGCGCCGCGCAGCAGGCGATTCGCCATCCCGAGGAGACCCTGGGCAAGGTGGAGGAGACCGTCGCCGCCCTGGCCGAGGCGTTCTCGCCGTCGCTCAACCCGGCCTCGCAGCTGCCGATCAACACCGAGGTCGGGCCGTCGCGTCGGTTCGACTGGACCAACATGCGGGTCGCCGACCTGAAGGCGGTGAAGCAGGTACTCGGCGGCACCCTGAACGACGTGGTGCTGGCGACCGTGGCCGGCGCGCTGCGCCGCTTCTGCCTGCAGCGCGCGGTCGATCCCGACACGCTCAACGTCCGCGCCCTGGTGCCCGTCAGCGTCCGCGCGCCCGAGGAGCACGGCGCGCTCGGCAATCGCATCACCGAGATCATCGCGTCGCTGCCGATCCAGCTGGGCGATCCCGTCAGCCGTCTGGAGGCGGTCCGCATCACCATGGGCGGCCTCAAGGAATCCAAGCAGGCGCTCGGCGGCGAGGTGATGACGGCGATCGCGGAGTGGACCGTCCCGAACGTGCTGGTGCAGGCGGTGAAGCTCGGCATGCGCTCGCGCCCCTACAACCTCACCGTCACCAACGTTCCCGGGCCGCAGATCCCGCTCTATTTCCTCGGCTGCGAAATGCAGACCACCTATCCGGTGGTGCCGCTGTTCGAGAACGTCGCGCTCGTGGTCGGCCTGTTCAGCTACAACGGCGGGCTGTTCTGGGGCTTCACCGCCGACTGGGAGACGGTGCCCGACCTGCACGATTTCGTCGAGGCCATCGAGGAATCGTTCGCCGAGTTGCAGGCCGCCGCTGCAGCGGCCATGCCGAAGCCTAAGACCAAGAGAAAGTCGTCCCCACTGAGGGCACGGAGGCCACAGAGGAAAGCGCACGGCCGGGCCTAGCTGCGTCGTGCTCCTTCGCGGTCCTTCGCGGTCTTCGCGGATCTGATCAGCCAGACGCCGATCGCCATGCTGCCGACCGACATCCACTGGGCGGTGGTGAGGCCGACCAGCCAGTCGGGGTTGCGGCGCAGAAACTCCACCAGGAAGCGGGCGAGGCCGGAGTAGATCAGGTACTGGCCGATCAGGTGTCCTGGCGGCAGGCGGTGGCGCTGGCGCCACAGCACGACGAAGATCGCGACGTAGCAGATGAGCTCGTAGATCGGCGTCGGGTGGACGCGGTCGGTGGTCGGGACGACGCCGTCCGGGTAGCTCATGCCCCACGGCAGGGTGGTCGGCACGCCGTAGTCGCCGTCGCCCGCCAACTGACAGCCGATGCGGCCGATGGCGAGGCCGATCGCCAGCCCCGGCGCGGCGATGTCGCCGATGACGCGCGCCGGGATGCCGACTCGCCGCGCCCAGAGCAGGATCGCGATGGCACCGCCGATGACGCCGCCGTACCAGACCCAGCCGCTGCCGGAGAGCAGAAAGGCCACCGGCGCCTCGACGAAGTACTGCCAGCCGGTGGGGATCACGAAGAGGCGGGCGCCGACCCAGCCGCCGATGTATCCCCACAGGATCAGGTCGTAGGCCTGCCGTTCGGGCATGCCGCGCTCGAGCATGTCGCGGCGCACCACCAGCAGGGCGGCGAGGAAGCCGAGGAACGACATCGTCCAGAAGCTGGGGACGGCGATGTCGCCGAGGTGGAACAGGATCGGACGCATCAGGTGGCCTCGGCGGCGGAGAGCGGCGCGCGACGGCGCACGAGCACCGCGCCAAGGGCGATGGAGACCAGGCTCACCCACTGCGCGATGGTCAGGCCGAGCGCGACGGCCGGATTGCGGCGCACGAACTCCACTCCGAACCGTAACACGCCGGTGCCGATCAGATACTGCCCGAAGAGCGCCCCAGGCACGTGCGGCGCGGCGCGGCGCCGCCACATCCAGACGAAGATCAGCAGGCAGCCGAGCATCTCGTAGATGGGCGTCGGGTGGACGATGTCGGTGGTCGGCACGACGCCGTTCGGATAGCTCATCCCCCACGGCAAGGTGGTGGGCACGCCGTAGTCGCCGTCACCGGACAGCTGGCAGCCGATGCGCCCGATCGCCTGGCCGATGGCCAACGCGAGCCCCGAGAAGTCCAGGACCTCGCCCATCGGGAGGCCGAGCTGGCGCGCCTTCCACGTCACCGCCACGGCACCGCCCAGCAGGCCGCCCTGCCAGACCCAGCCGCTACCCGAGAACAGGTGCTCGAACGGATCGCGCTGGAAGTCGTCCCAGGCGGTGACCACGAGCAGCAGGCGCGCGCCGATGAAGCCGCCGATGTAGGCCCAGAGGATCAGATCGTAGGCCGCGCCAGAATCGTGCCCAAGGCGAATCAGCTCGGACCGGACGACCAGCAACGAGGCGGCGAAGCCGAGGAACACGGTCGCCCAGAAGGCCTCGATGGGAATGCCGCCGACGTGGAACAGGACCGGGTACATTCGGGGCTGAGCTCAAAGAAGAGAAGGCAAAAGGCAAAAGGCAAAAATCAAAAGGCAAAAGTTCCCGGCCCCTCCTTTTGCCTTTTGATTTTTGCCTTTTGCCTTTTGCCTTCTTCTTTCTCTGCCCAACTCCACGTGCTCACATCCCCATGACATTGTAGCCGCCATCAACGTGAAGCACCTCACCGCTGATGCCACTAGAGGCGGGGCTGCACAGGTAGACCGCGGCGGAAGCCACCTCATCGCCGGTGACGTTGCGCCGGAGCGGCGCGTGCTCCTCGTGGTGATGGAGCATGGTTTTGAAGCCGGCGATGCCGGCGGATGACAGCGTCCGGATGGGGCCGGCGGAGATCGCGTTGACGCGGACGCCGCTCGCTGCCGAGGTCCCACGCCAGGTAGCGGACGCTCGCTTCGAGCGCGGCCTTGGCGATGCCCATGACGTTGTAGTGCGGGATGACGCGCTCGGCGCCGAGATAGGTCATGGCGACGATCGCACCGCGGCGCGGTGCGAGCAGCGGCTCGGCGCAGCGCGCCATGGCCACGAGCGAGTAGGCGCTCACGTCGAGGGCGAGGTGAAAGCCCTGCCGCGAGGTGTCCACGTAGCGCCCCTTGAGCTCGTCACGGCCGGCGAAGGCGAGCGAATGGACGACCGCATCGAGCTCGCCCCAGCGCTCGCGCAGGGTGGCGAAGACCGCCGCGATCTCGGCGTCGCTGGTGACGTCGCAGGGCAGGACGCAGTCGACGCCGATCGACTCGGCGAGCGGCCGGACGCGCTTCTCGATGGCCTCGTTCGGATAGGTCAGGGCCAGCTCGGCTCCTGCGGCGTGGAACCGCTGGGCGATCGCCCAGGCGATGCTGTGGTCGTTGGCGACACCGAAGATGGCGACCCGCATGTCTCACCATGGAGGGCGCCGCTGCTGCGGCGCCTGGCCGCGCGGAAGCGCGGCCCTCCAGAGGTTCAAAAGAAAGAGGGGGCTGATTGCTCAGCCCCCTCTTGGGTTACCTCAGTTATGCGCTGCTATCAGCGCGAGCGGCGGCGGAACCACAGCAGCGCGGCGGCGGGCAGCAGCAGCATCCAGGCGAAGCTGCTCTGGGCCGGAGCCACGATGGCGCAACCGTCGTCGTCGTTACCACCACCGCCGCCGGGGGTGTTCGTGGGGCGCGTGGTATTCGTCGCCGTGCCGGTCGGCGCCGGCGTGTTGGTCGGCGTGCCCAGCTCCGTCGGCGGCGTGCTGGTCGGCGTCGCCGTCGGCGTCTGTCGCCACCGCCACCAACCGTGATGGTGCCGTCCTGGCAATCCGTGCTGAGCGCACCGCCGTTCGGATCGCTGGAACCCGGGTTGGCGCACGGCAGCGGGTAGTCGCCACCCTCCGTAGGCGCAACGTCGATCTTGCAGCTGTACAGTACCGAACCAGTCGGAATCGGCTCGACGTCACTCAGCGACAGCACCAGGGCGCGGATGCCTGTGCAATCGGTGCCCGGCGTGCAACCGGAGGGCTGGAAGGCGAACGACGTTCCGCCCTTGTTGATCTCGGCGTTCGGCGTGCAGTCGGGCACCATCTTGCTGCCCTGCGCCTTCGCAGCAACCGTCAGAACGCCTTCGAATATGATGTCATTCTGCGTGCCAGCTACCTCAGTGCCGGTCTCCAGAGAGACGTCAACGCTGACCGAGGTGCCCCCCCCATCAACCTGGGCGTCGCCGATGATGATGGTCGCATCCGTCGCGCCGCCGCCGACGGTCACGCGGCCGTCGCTGCCCGTGGTGGTCAGCGCCTGGCCGTCCGGATCACTCGAGCCGGCGTTGGTGTTCGACAGGACGTGGTCACCGGCCGCGGCATCCGACGCGACCGCCACCTTGCAAGTGTACAGCACGGAGCCATCGGGGATCGGCTCGACGTCGCTCAGCGACAGCACCAGAGAGCGGATGCCCGTGCAATCAGTGCCAGGCGTGCAGCCCGAGGGCTGGAAGGCAAATGAGGTACCAGTCTTGTTGATGTCCGGATTCGCCGTGCAATCGGGCACCATCTTGGAGCCCTGCGCCTTGGCGGCGATGGCGATCCCTGCATCGGTGGTGATGTCGTTCTGCGTGCCGGCGACCGAAAGCCCTCCGGTGCTGAGCGTGACATCGACGGGGATTGTGTCACCGGGCGCGCCGGCAACTTGGCCGATCGAGATATTGACGGCCCCCCCGCCCGCGTGCGCGCTCGCGGCCATGACCAGCGACGCGCCCGCCGCGATCGCGGCGATCCTGAATGCACTCTTGCTCATCTCTTACCTCCCCTGGAAGTTCGGTTCTTGTTCGGAGTTTGGTTGGCGTTCCCTTAGCCCGCGGCCAGCGCCCAAGCAACTGTCGCGGGCAGACTGTACTTTCTGTGACGGTCGATGCAAGAGGCGCGCAAAATTATGCCGGACACCCGTTGAGAGCATTATTAACGCCGGCGATCAGCTCATTGATCGTGACACTACCGTCTTTGTTGACGTCGAAGGACGGGCAGGTGGTCACCGCCGCCGATCCGAGGGCGATGTTGACGCCGCTGATCAGCTCGTTGATGGTCACCGAACCGTCGTTGTTGCAGTCGCCGGCACACGTCAGCCCGATACCGATGTTAAAGGTGCCATCGGCGAACAACACTGTGCTCTTGCCGCTGTCCGCACTCACATCGCAGGCGGACTGGTCGCCGATCGACAGGTTCGCGGCGAATTGCGGCTTGTTGCCGTCGAGTGCGGAGAAGACATGCAGCGTCTTGCTACCGGTCGCACCGCTCGCCGCCTTGAGGTTCAGCTTCACGATCTCGCCGCTGGCGGGCAGTTTGGGAATCGACACTGGCCCCTGCTCGGGGAGCGTCTTCGGGCCATAGATGGCGATGTTGACGAAGTTGTCGCGCTCCTGACCGGCCGTGGTGTCGGGGCAGAGGCAGCGGTTGCGGCCGGTGCACTGAGCGTTCTCCACGACGACGGTGAAGGTGTCGGCGATCGCGGCACCGGGCGTGACGGCGCCGTCGGCGAGGTTGCCGTCGGTGCAGTCGAACACGAGCGGCGTGTCGCTTCCGGACCCCGCAAGGCCCACCGTGAAGGCGATGGCGGCGACGTCGTCGTGGCCGCGCTGCGCCTGGCTGTCGTCCGGTCCCTGATTGAAGGTGATCGAGACCGCGCCGGCGGCGCTGGTGCTGCCACTGGCGTTACCGACCGCGATGCGGGCGCAGCTCGCTTCCGGCGAACATACGGCGCCCACGGTGCCGGGCGTCGGACACTGGGCATTCGCCGCGGTCGCGACCCACGCGCAGGCGCTGATCATCGCCACCACCGCGAATTGTCGCACCATTGTCCCAGGATCTCCTCGACGCGCGGGAGCGTCGTGCGCCGTGGTGCGGGCGCGCTCCGCGCTGCTGTGGCACAAAGCCTTTTGGGCTTTCAACAAGTTTCCCACTGGTACCTCACTCTGCGTGATGTTGTCAAAGGCGCCGCGGCCCATCGTTATGCTGCGGGACAGCCGTTCAGCGCGTTGTTGACTGCGGCGATGAGCTCGTTGATGGTGACTTCGCCGTTGCCGTTGGCGTCCATCGCCGGGCAGCTGCTCACCGGCGCGCTGCCGAGGGCGATGTTGACCCCGCTGATCAGCTCGTTGATGGTGACCTGGCCGTCGCCGTTGCAATCGCCGACGCACGACGGCGTCGGCGGCGTGCCGGTATTGACCAGGACCGAGACGTCGGCCGCGTCGAGGTTGGCGGTGACGATATCGGGCAGGCGATCGTTGTTCAGGTCGGCGGCGACGATGCCCCAGGGACCGATGTCGGTCTCGAAGGACTGCGCGTCCTCGAAGGTGCCGTCACCTTTGCCAATCAACACCGACGTGCTGCCCTCGAAGTCGAGCGTGCCGAAGCTGTCGGCGGTGGCGAGATCGGCGATGCCGTCGCCGTTGAAGTCGCCGGCCACGACGTTCTCGGGAAAGCCCCCGACGAGGTAGTCGACCGCGTCGTTGAACGTGCCGTCGCCCTTGCCGAGCAACACCGAAACGGTGTCGAAGTACTCGGTCGCGACCGCGATGTCGGCGGCGCCGTCGCCGTCGAGCTGGGCGATCACGACACCCTGCGGCGACTCCTGCACCGGCATCGGCTCGCCGACGGTGAAGGTGCCGTCGCCGTTGCCGAGCAGCGCGACGACGGTGGCGTCGTCGTTCTGGGTCACCACGAGGTCTTCGTTCTCGTCGCTGTTGAGCCGGCCGACGGCCATGCCGAGCGGACCGCCGGTGACCGCCGTGGTGATGATGTCGCCGAACGTGCCGTCGCCCTTGCCGAGGCGCACCGACACCGACTCGCCGAACAGGTCGGCCGTGGCGACGTCGAGCTTGGTGTCGCCGTCGAAGTCGGCCAGCACGACGCTCTCGGGCGAGACGCCCATCGGGTACGTCGTGGGGTCGCCGAAAGTGCCATCGCCCGCGCCGAGGTAGACGCTGATCGTACTGTCGGTCTCGTTGGCGACGACCAGGTCGAGGACGGTGTTCGCGTCGAGATTGCCGGAGGCGATGGCGCTCGGCGCCACGCCCGCGGGCAATGTGGAACCGACCGTCAGCCCGCCGTGCCCGTCGCCGAACAGCACGGTCGCGTCGTCGGACCCGTTGTTCGCGGTGGCGATGTCGAGGTTGCCGTCATCGTTGAAGTCACCGGCCACCGCCGCCAACGCCCCCTCGGAGCAATCGACGCCCTCGGTACAGCCGGCGGGTCCGAGCTCGACGTTGACGGTCGGCGCAAATGACAGCGGGGGAATCCCCGCCCAGGCCGCGGCGCCGATCACCCCCAGCACCGCCGCAGAAATCAATCCTCGTCCCCAATTGCGACTCACCCCAGACTCCTCGTCATGATGATGCGGCTCGGGAATACGCGGGACCGGGTGGTCGGAGCGCTTGGCTCCCGTCTGCGGCCGTCGCGCCGTGCATCCAGCTTCAGCAAGGTCTGCAGCGAGCTTTGCCGGCCCCCCCGTTTATTGTCAAGGCGCTCAAGGCATGAATGCAGCGGCGGAATGCTGCGCCGCACACGGCGCCGGGAGCCGCGCCGCGCATGGCGCTTCCTCATTGCTGCCGGCTGGCCGCTGCGCTAGACCGCCACCCCATGCCGCGGGGAGCGCTCGAGGGATTGCGGGTGGTGGAATGCGGGCAGTTGGTGGCCGCGGCGTATGCCGGGAAGCTGCTCGCCGACCTCGGCGCGGAGGTCGTCAAGGTCGAGCCGCCGGCGGGCGATGTGGCCCGCCAACGCGGCCCCTTCCCGGGCGGGGTCGTCGATCCCGACCGCAGCGGCCTCTTCCTGTATCTCAACACCAACAAGCGCGGCGTCGCGCTGGACGCGACCGAGCCGCGCGGTCGATCGGCCCTGACCGCGCTGATTCGTCAGGCCGATCTATTGGTGCACAACGTGCCGCCAGCCGAGATGGCGGCGCAGGGCCTCGACTACGCCGCGTGCGCCGCGATCAACCCGCGCCTGGTCATGGCGTCGATCACGCCGTACGGGCTCGAGGGCCGGCGCCGCGACTGGCAGGCCACTGACCTGACGCTGTGGAACGCCGGCGGCATCGCCTATCTGAACGGGGGTGGCTACGAGCACGACGCTCTGCCGCCGCTCAAACCGTTCGGCGCGCAGGCCGAGTTCCAGGGCGGCGTCAACGCCGCCGTCGCGGCGCTCGGCGCGCTGCTGGCGCGCCGAGCGACCGGCCGCGGCCAGCACGTCGTCGTGTCGATCCAGCAGGCGCTCGCCGCGATCCTCGAGCTCACGTTCGAGTACTGGCCGTATCAGGGACTCGTCGCCTCGCGCCTCGGCCGCAAGCCGATACAGCCGCTCGACTTCCTCGAGTGCCGCGACGGCTGGGTGTTCATCTGCTGCGTCGAGGAACACCAGTGGCACGAGTTCATCCGCATGATCGGCTCGCCGGAGTGGGCGGACATCGAGTTGTTCGCCGATCGCCTGAGCCGCGGCGCCAACTGGGACGCGCTGAAGCTGTTCCTGCAGGAGTGGGCGAGCGAGCAGTCGGTTGCCGACGTGTACGCCGCGGCGCAGCACCGCCGCATCCCGTTCGCGCCGGTGTCGACGATGGGCGATCTCCTCGCCTCGCCGCATCTCAAGGCGCGCGGCTTCTTCGCCACCCTCGACGTACCCGGCGCCCGCGTCACCGTGCCCGGCGCGCCGTACAAGCTGTCCGCGACCCCCTGGGCCATCCGCCGCCCGGCGCCGCGCCTCGGCGAGCACACCGCGGAGGTGCTCCGTGAAGCGGGGCTCGTATGACGCGCGGTGTTCCTCAACGGCCGCTGTGGTGAATCGAACGATATGACCCTCCCCCTCGAAGGTATCCGCGTCGCCGATTTCACCTGGGTGTGGGCCGGCCCATTCTGCACGCTGCAGCTCGCGCACCTCGGCGCCGAGGTGATTCGCGTCGAGAGCGCGACGCGCACCTGCGTGACGCGCCTGCTGCCGCCGTTCGCCGACGGCGAGCCCGGACGAAACCGCAGTGGCTACTTCAACCAGTACAATCAGGGGAAGCTGAGCCTGTCGCTCGACCTCAAGCAGCCCGAGGCGATCGCCGTGGCGAAGGATCTCGTCGCCAAGTGCGACATCGTCTGCGAGAACTTTGCCGCCGGCGTGATGGACCGCATGGGCCTCGGCTACGAGACACTGCGCGCGCTGCGGCCGGACCTGGTGATGATCGCGCTCTCCGGCTACGGCGCCACCGGCCCCGACGCGGAGTTCGTCTCGTACGGTCCGGCGCAGGTGCCGCTGTCGGGGATGTCGTCGCTCACCGGCTACGCCGGTTGGCCGCCGATGCACGTCGGCATCTCGTACGGCGATCCCACCGGTGGGCTGCACGGCGCCGTCGCCGTCCTCGCGGCGCTCTGGCATCGCGCCGCCACGGGCGAAGGGCAGTACATCGATCTCTCGCAGTGGGAGACCAGCATAGCGACGCTCGGCGAGGGCGTGCTCGAACAGAGCCTGACCGGTGCGCAGCCGGCGCGCGACGGCAACCGCGATCCGCACATGGCACCGCACGGCGTCTTTCGCTGTGCCGGCGAACAGCGGTGGGTCGCGATCGCTGTGCGCGACGACGACGACTGGCGCCGCCTCGCCGCGTGCATGCATGCCCCGGCGCTCGCCGATGATCCGCGCTTCGCCACCCTCGCCGCGCGCAAGGCGAACGAGGACGCGCTCGAGGCCCTGGTCGCGGCCTGGACGCGACCGCAGCAGGACGCTGCCGTGGCGGCGGCGCTGCAGGCGGCGCGGATCCCCGCCGAGGTGTCGATGACGAATCAGGACATCGCGGAGGACGACGATCTGCGCCGCAGCGGCTTCCACGTCTTGCGCGAGCACCCCGAGGTCGGCACCCGCCTGCATCTCGGTATCCCCTGGCAGATGTCCGACACCCCGTGCACCGTGCGCCGCGCCGCGCCCTGTCAGGGCGAGCACACGGACGACGTGCTGCGGCGGGTCGTCGGGTACGATGAGGATCGGATATCGGCGCTGCGCGCGGCGGGCGTGCTGACCTGAGCCGGTGAGCCGGTGAGCCGGTGAGCCAGTCAGCCGGTAAGCCAGTCAGCCGGTGGCTGGTCGGCCGCCCATCACGACGCACTGGCGCACTGGCGCACCGGCTCACCGGCTCACCCTTGTCGTCATGCGACCTGACCAGTCGCCACGCCACACCAATTGCTCTGGAAAAGCGCACGGCGATTGTGCTCAATCGACACCATGGACTCTGAAGTTGCGGCTGGGCACAGTCAGGACGTGGAGCTCCATCTCTACCGCCTGCTGCTGCTGAATCTGGCGCTGCAACTGTTCGACGGCGTCGCGACGTATCAGGGTCTGCGGATCGGCGTCCGCGAGGCGAACCCGATCCTGCTCGCCGCCTTCGGGTTCCTCGGCGTCGGCCCGGCGCTGCTGCTCTTCAAGGCCAAGGCGTGCGGGTTGCTCGTGCTCCTCCACAGCACCGCGCCGAAGCGCGTCGGCGTCACCGTGCTGCGGGTCCTCGCCGCCGTCTACTGCGTGTTCTCGCTCGGCCCGTGGCTCGGCAAGTTCGCCTCGATGGCCGCCGGCATGATCTGAGGCGGATCTGGGTGCTCCGTCCGCACCTCAGCACGTCAGCACCTCTCTAGGCGCTCTCCGCGAACGGCGTCGGCGCTGCCGCTGAATCGCGCGTCGGGCGCGGTGCCAGCGTCGTCTGCCCGACGTCGCCCAGCGACTGCGGCAACCGCACGCGCACGGTGGTGCCGACACCGATCTCGCTTTCGATGTCGAGCTCGCCGCCGAGCTGGCCGAGCAGCTCCCGCGCCAGGGTGAGACCGATGCCGAGCCCGCCGAAGCGGCGCGTGAACGAGCCGTCCACCTGACGGAAGTCGTCGAAAATGATGCCGAGATCGTCGGGCGCGATGCCGATGCCGGTGTCGGCGATGGCGACCTCGATGGCGCGGTCGGCGACGCAGCGGCCCGTGACGCGGATCTCGCCGGCGTCGGTGAACTTCGCGGCATTGCTCAACAGACAGCCGAGCGCGCGGTTCAGCTTACGGCCGTCGGTGTGCAACGCGTCGGCGTCGACGTCCACCTGCCAGGCGACCGAGACCGGCTTGCCGTCGCACAGCTCGCGCGTCAGCGGCAGCAGCTCCTCGAGCGTCTCGCGCAGACTCACCGGCTCGACGCGCAACGCGCGCCGGCCCGAACGGATCTCGGCGAAGCTGAGCAGCTCCTCGAGGAGATGCTGGAGGCGGCAGGCGTTGACGCGCATGCGCTCGGTGCTCTCGTACAGGATGCTGTCGCCGTCGGGCGGCAGCGCCGAGTCGACGAGGTCGAGGTAGCCGAGGATGGCGTGCAGCGGCGTCCGGAACTCGTGCGAGATGGTGGCGAGGAACTGATCCTTGGCGTCGAGCGCGACGCGCGCCGCGTCGGACTGCTCGGCCGCGTAGAGCGCGCCGGCCGTGGCGTGCGCGACCATCTGACAGAGCCAGCGCTCGCGGTGCGTCAGCGGCCGTCCGCCCTCGCTCTCGGTGAGGATCGCGCCGTACGACTGGCCGTGCGCGCGCAGCGGAAAGCTGACCACGCGCTTCGCCGGCACCGACTCCGGCTCGCCCAGCGCCATGTGGCACCGCAGACCCGGGCAGGTGCTCTCGACGAAGCGGCCGATGCTGCCCACGAACTCGCGGGTGGCGTGCGTCTCGGAGAACACGCCGGCCAGGTCGAGCACGAAGCGCAGATGCTGGTTCTCCGTCTCGGCGGACTCGCGCCGCCGCCGCTCGCGCTTCAACTGATCGATCAGCGAGGCGTAGAACACCGCGACCAGGAAGAAGAAGGGGAGGCGAACCCAGTTCTCGGAGGTGAGGCTGCCGTTGCCGCTCACCCACAGCCAGTAGCCGTAGCCGGCGGCGATGAGGGCGCCGCCGATGGCGACCTGGCCCAGCGTCTCGCCGATCGTGACCAGGAAGATGGTGAAGAAGTAGGCCAGCACGAGGTCCTGCGACACTCCGTGACTCCACGAGATGCCCAGGAGGATGACGGCGGTGTCGAAGAGCAGCAGGCAAGGGCCGAAGTGGGCGATGTAGAAGAGCCGGTTCGGCGCCAACGCCAGGCCGATGTTCGAGAGCGCGAACACCGCCACCGCGGCGATGGCCCCGGCGTGCAGGGGCTCGCCGGCCAACGCCAGGTAGGCGCAGGTGGCGATGACGATCGAGCGCAGCAGGATGACGACGCGCTTGCGGTCGACGCCGCCGCTCGACTGTGCCGCCTGGAGCCCGTGGCCGTGAAACGCTGCGGAACCGTGGCCGTGAAACGCTGCGGAACCCATGTAGGCCCGGGTGCAGATGCAAGCCCGGCGCCAGCGCAGGACGGTTCGCGCCGACGTTCGCGTGCCCGCCGATTCCCCCTCAGGATGAAGCGCGGATCACGCGACGGATGCCTGATCGACGAGATAGTGACACTGCACGTGCCGGGTCAGTGTCCCAGCACGATGACACACGCCACGGCGCCCGGCCCGCCGACGTTGTGGGCCAGCCCCACCTCCGCGTCCGCGATCTGCCGCTCGCCGGCCTGGCCGCGCAGCTGGGTGACGCACTCGTAGATCATGCGCACGCCGCTCGCCCCGATGGGGTGGCCGAACGACTTGAGCCCGCCGCTCGGATTGATGGGGATGTCGCCGCTGAGAGCCGTCCGGCCCTCGTGCACCAGCGCCTTCCCCTCGCCCTTGGCGCAGAAGCCGAGATCCTCGATGTTCGACAGCTCGGTCCAGGTGAAGCAGTCGTGCACCTCGGCGAAGTCGACGTCGGACGCGCTGATGCCGGCCATCGTGTACGCCTGTTGCGCCGCCTGTTGCGTCGAGCGGAAGCCGAGGTAGTCGAAGGTCGGATCGAAGTACGGGCGGCCGGTGGTAACGGCGAGGCCGAAGCCTTTCACCAGCACCGGATGATCGGTGTAGCGGCGCGCGATGTCGGCGCGGCAGACGATCGCCGCCGCGCCGCCGTCGGTGGTGGGACAGCAGTCGAAGAGACCGAACGGCGACGAGATCATCGGCGCCGCCAGCACCTTCTCCTCCGTCACCTCCATGCGCAGGTGCGCCTTCGGATTGCGGGCGCCGTTGTAGTGGTTCTTGACGGCGATCTTGGCGAGCGTCTCGCGGCCGACGCCGTACGTGTGCATGTAGCGGTTGGCCGCGAGCGCGAAGAGGCCGGGAGCCGAGTTGCCCTTGGCGAGCAGCGGATGGCCGAAGCGCGGTAGTCCGCGCCCGCCGCGATCCTTCAGCTTCTCGGCGCCGAGCACCAGCACGACGTCGTAGGTGCCGGAGGCGATCGCCAGGCAGGCGTTGCGGAAGGCATCGGTGCCGGTGGCGCAGTAGTTCTCGACGCGCGTGATGGGGCGATCGTAGAGACGTAACGCATCGCCGAGCGATACGGCCGACTTCCCGCCCGCCGCACCCGGCATGTACGTGCCCAGATACGCCGCCTGGATGTCGGCGGGATCGATGTTGGCGTCGCGATACGCTTCGAACGCCGCCTCGCAGATCAGGTCCTCGTACCCCTGCTCGTAGAGGTCCCCGAACTTGGTACAGCCGACACCGATGACCGCAACCTGGTCCTTCATGCTCTGCCTCGTCCCTTCAGAAAACCACAGATGAACACAGATCCCCACCCACCACGCCACCGATGAACACGAGGCCACCCCACCGTCCCATGCAAGTGGCAGGGTTGGGCTCTGTGTTCATCGGCTGGGCGGCGGCTGGGGGATCGGTGTGCATCTGTGGATTTCAGGATTCACGGATCGGCCTGGCCTTCCAGTAGTAGTTGCGATTGCCGCCGCCCTCGTGCAGGCGGCGGTAGGTGAAGACGACGCGTTCACCGATCTGGATGTCGTCGGCATCGGCGATCTGCAGGTACAGGCGGCCGCCGCCGTCGGCGTCGACCACCGCCATCGGCAACGGATGCTCGAGGTTGGCGATGAGGTGATCGACGGTGAAGGTGAACACCGTGCCGCGGTGCGCCAGGCGCGCATCCTCGGTCCGTTCCTGCGCCCGGCAGCGGATGCAGACGCGCGCCATCGGGTACTGGATCTGGCCGCACTCCAGGCAGCGGCTGCCGTAGAGGCGGATGTCCTGCTTGCGCTCCTTGAACTCGAGCACGTTGGTCACGGTGTCGGTGACTTCCTCCACCTGGATCAGGCGGCGGAACTTGAGCAGCTTCTCGTACGAGCCGAGCGGCGTGCGCGCGCCGAGCCAGCGGGCCAGGGGCGTCGCCGCGCGGCCGGCGGTGATCGCCGACGTGGCGCGCAACAGGACGACGTCCGCGCCCTCGCCGTAGCCGCCGCAGAGGATCAGCTCGCCCGGCGCGGCCTCGTCGAGCGCGCGCGCGAGCAGCAGCAGCGGCTCGGCGCTGCCGGTGCAGCCGATCTCGCCCTGCAGGGTCGCCACGAGCTGGGTCTTGGGGTCGAAGCCGAGCTGCTTGGCGAGATCGGCGCTGGCGCGCGCGTCGGGCGAGCCGAGCGCCAGGCGGTGGATCGCCTTGGGCTCGAGCCGCTGGCGCTCGAGGATCAGGCGGATCGCTTCACCGAGGTCGCGCCCGTAGCCGAAGTCGTTGGAAAACTTGCCGCCGGCGACCTGCACGGTGCGCTGCGCGTCGGTGCGCCAGTGATAGGTGAACTCCTCGGCGACCGAGGCGACGTCGACGAGCTCGGCGATGACGCCGTCGCGGCCGACCGCCAGCGCCGCGGCGCCGTCGCCGAGCACGCCCTCGAGCTCGCTGTCGGGCGCCGCCACGCGCACGTCGGCGGCCGCGACGAGCACGGTGCGCGCATCCGCCTGGACGGCGCGCAGGGCAGCAAGCAGGGCGCTCACGCCGCTGCGTGCCGAGCCGGCGAAGTCGGCGGTGAAGATGGCGCGCGGCAGATCGCAGGCGGTGGCGAGGACGCTCGCCATCTGCTTCTCGGCGTACGGCGCGCTGGTGCTGGCGAAGAACGCCCCGTCGACCGCGACCGGCGGATCGCCGAGGCACGCCATGGCCGCGTCGATGGCCATCGTGAGCGCGTCCTCGTCGTAGTTGGCGACGGCGATCTCGCCCTTCGCCTGCCGCGCGCCCCACGCCTGCTCGATCAGGCGGCGCTCGAGGCGGTGGACCGGAACGTAGGAACCGTAGCGAGTGATGCCGACCATCCGAACGGTCTAGTGGACGGCATCTCCGCGTTCAACCAGGCAACGGGTGGCCGCCGCCTGGTCCTGCCGATGCGACTTCCAACGCGCTGCGCTGCGGGCGAGACGCCGGCGGTCCGAGCGGACGGGCCTGGCCCTGCTGCGCCATGGCGGCCCAGCGTCCGACGGAACTCTTGGGCAGAGCCAGCGGACGGAGCTGCGATTCGTCCTACAGCCGCAAGCGCCGCAGCAGCACGAACGCCGCCAAGACCAGCAGTGGCATGGCCGCGTCGCCACTGCGGCCGCGGCTGCCGCCGGCGATGTCGGCGCAGCCCTGGCCCTGTACGCAGAAGCCGACGCAGGTGACGGTCGGTGAGCTCGTCGGCGTGCGGAAGGTTCCGGTCGCGGTCACCGTCGGCGTGGGCGTCGCGGTGGGGGTCCCCGTCGGCGTGAAGGTCGGCGTATCGGTCGGCGTCGCACTGGGCGTCGGCGTCGGCGTCGCCGTCAGCGTATCCACCGCCGTGTTGGTCGGCGTGAAGGTCGCCGTCGGCGGCGGCTGGCTGCTGAGGAACGCGGTGAGCGAGCCGTCACCGGCGTTGGTGGTGACGGGATCGTCGCGGCCGTCGCGATCGAGATCGGCGAGCAGGACGCCGTTCGGCGACGGACCGGTGTTGAGCGGTGGATTCGGTTGATCGAACATCCCGCTGGTGTTGCCGCGATAGAACCGGATCTGATTCGCGGCGCGGTCGGTCACCACCGCGTCGAGCGGCCCGCCGCCGTTGAGGTTGCCGACCGCGAGCGCCGACGGATCGGTGCCCGCCGGCAGCGACTGCGACAGCGCGTAGGCGACCGTGCCGCCCTCCTGCTGCGCGCCGCGATAGACCTCCAATGTCCCGGTCGCGCCGTCGGAGACCGCGAAGAGGAGATCGGGCGTGGTGTCGTTGTTGACGTCGACGATCTGCATCGCCACCGCGCCGGCGACCTGCAGCGAGCCGGCGCTCGGCGAGCCCTGGTCGATGAACTTGCCGGTGGCGTCCTGGAGGAAGATGTGGACGTTGCCGAGCACGTCGACGGCGACGATGTCGACGCGCCCGTCGTTGTTGAGCGGCGCGGCGCCGATCAACTTCACGTTGCCGCCGGTCAGGGTCAGCGTCTGCGCGACGTCGTACATCACCGTCTGGGTGTTGAGCGTCAGCACTTTGACGGTATTGGAGTCCGCGACGATGAGCTCGGGGCGATTGTCGCCGTCGACGCGCGCCGCGGTGATGACGCCGACCTCGCCCAGCGTCGTGATGGATGGGCCGGCGGAGAAGCTGCCGGTGCCGTCGCCGATGTAGAGCACCGCCGACGAGGGCCGCACGGTGATGCCCAGATCGCTGATGGCGTCGTCCTCGACGAGCGTGATCCCCTGAACCCCTGGCAGCTCGATCGGGCGCGACTCGACGATGGCTTCCGGGCACGAGCCTTTCGCCCAGAGGGCCGAGTCCGTGAGCTCGACGACGACGCGGCTGCTGTCGATCAGCACCAGGTCGGGCGACGGGTCGTCGCTGAGGTAGCCGGCCACGCCGGCCTGAAAACCGTTGACGCTGGTGCCGAGCCGCGCGCTCGGCACGGTGCAGGACACGTACGTGGGGAACGACTGCGCGGCCGCGCTGCCCGCGGCGCAGAGGACCGCCGCGACCACCGCGCGGCGCAGGGCACGCTCAACTCCGCTCATGCCTCGCCCCTATCGCGCACGGCGGCGCGCCGCCAGCAGCCGGGCACAGGCCAGCAGCGCCGCGATCAGGGCGACCTGCACCGGCGCGCTGCCGCCGGGGTCGCTGACGGCGCAGCTGCTCAGCACGAGGCCGCCGCGCGTGTTGGTGGGCGTCGGCGACGGACCCGCCGTGACGGTGCGCGTCGGACTGGCGAGCGGGGTGTCGGTCGGCGCCGGCGTCGATGTCTCCGTCGGCGTGTCGGTCGGCGTGATGCTGGGCGTCTCGGTCATCGTCGCCGTGCCGGTCGCCGTGGCCGGCGGCGTGACCGTCGGCGTCGGCGTCGGCGGCGGCTCGCTGCTGACCAGGATGGTGAGCGTGCCGTCGTCGTTGGCCAGCGCCACGTCCTGCTGCCCGTCGTTGTCGAAGTCCACCACGACGAGCGCGCGCGGCGTGTCGTGGACCGCGAACGGCATCACCACCGGTCCGGGGAAGCCGCCGTTGCCGTCGTTGTAGGCGAATTGCAGGACGCTGCCCCCATCCTGGCCGGCGACCACGGCGTCGAACCGGTTGTGGGATGGGTTGAGCCGGCCGAGGCCACCGGCGATCGGACTGGTGCCGATGCCGAAGCTCCCGCTGCTGGCCAGCGCGAAGGTGCCGTTGCTGAACAGATACGTTTCACCGGCGGGCGAGCCGCCGCCGCGCGTGATCAGCAGGTCGGAGAGACTGTTGCGGTCGAGATAGCCGGCGGCGAGCCCGACGATCGTGCTGCCGATGGCGAAATCGTTCTTCGGCTGGAAGGTCGGGGTGTCGCCGGTCGTGGCCTGCTGTTGCAGCCAGCTGGCGCGGCTGCCGCACCCTACCGCGATGTCGACGCGGCCGTCGCCGTTGAAGTCGCCGGCGTCGACGGCCGAGGCGCCGCACGACGTCGACTGCGTGACCTGGCGTCCGGGGAGTTGGTTCGCGACGCCGTAGACGATGGTCAGCGTCGTCGTGCCGTTCGCGATCACCAGGTCGCCGATGCGATCCTCGTTGAGGTCGAGCAGTCCGCGGCTGCGCGGGTCGGACGGATGATCGGGATAGCCGGCGGCGATGGCGCGAACGGTGCCCCCGGTGACGACCTCGCCCGCCACCGCGTAGGTGTCCGACGACCGCTTCAGGATGAGGACGCGGTCGCCGACGCCGACGGCGATCTCGTTGACGCCGTCATGGTCGAGGTCCGCGATGGCGATCGGCCCGGGCGTCCGGCCGCCCAACGCGACGGACGTGGACGGAATCGTCTGCTCCGTCATGGCGCGCGCACACGCCTTCACCTGCGCCAGCGCGTCGGCGTTGTAGACGATGCGGACGACACCGGTGCTCGCGTCCGACGCCGCGAGATCGGGCAACTCGTCGCCATCGAGGTCGCCGGCCGCGATCGCGGCGAGGTTGCCGCTGCCCACCTGGCCGTCGCAGCGCCCATAGTCGGCGGTGGGAATCGGCGTCGGAGTGGCGGTCGCCGTGTCGGTGGCCGTCGGCGTCGACGTGCCGGTCATCGTGCCGGTCGCCTGCGGCGGACCGGTCGGCGTCGGATTGGGCGTTGTCCCCGGCGACGGCGTCATCGGGTTCGGGGTGGGCGTCGCCTCATTGGAGATGTTGATAGCGACGCGGATCTGGCTGCCGCCGGAGTTGAGAGCGACGAGGTCAGGCAGCGTGTCCCCGCCCAGATCGCCCGAAGCCAGAATCGTACTCGAGGAGATCGAGCCACTACCACTCGGGGTGAAGATCGTATCGCTGAAATCGCCGCTGCCGTCGCCAGAGGCGAAGCTGACGGGGCCATCCTCATACCCAACAATGGCGTCGACGGAAGGACTGGCACCCGCATCAAAGTCCCCCAACGTGATCGCCGTCGCCAGAAAGTCCGTTACGAAGGTTTTGTCGAGACGGAAGCGCCCGCTGGGGTTCCCCAGAATCACCGCGCCGAAGAGCGCGTTGAGCGTGCTGTGATTCACAGCGGCGATGTCGTCGATGTTGTCGCCGTCGAGGCGCGCGACGCCCATGTCGGTCGCCGTGTCGTCCGGATCCGTCGCCTCTCCGGTGACGTTCACATTCGAGGCCGCGCCGAACGTCCCGTCGCCGTGCCCGAGCAGAATCGCAACGGTCTGCTCATCGGGATTCAGCACCGCGACGTCGAGATTGGCGTCGCCGTTGAAATCGCCGGCGACGATCTTGTCCGGAAAGTCGCCGTTCACAGCGAGCGCCGTGTCGCCGGTGCACTGCGAGAGATTGCCGTTGCCGTCGTTGCAGAGAAGGATGACGCCATCGTCGTCGAGCAACGCCACGTCCAGGCCGTTGCCCTTGTCGAAGTCGCCGGTGACCAGACCCACGATGTTGATCGCCGCGTCCGGCTCGATCACGTCGTCCGGGCTGGGCGAGTCGAACTGGCCGTCGTTGTGGCCGAAGAGCAGCGCCACCTCGCCGCCGTCGCCACCCACGACGATGTCGGGAATGCCGTCGGGCTTGCCAGCGCTATCGGAAGCGAAGGGGGAACCGATGTCCGCCACGGCAACGGAGGTCGGTGTAATGTCGCCGTCGCCGGGTGTCGCCACGAGCTCCAATGTGCCGTCCCCTTGGTTGAGGTACACATCAACTCGAGACTGGTCCGGTTCAATGGTGATCAGGTCAAGAAGACGGTCACCGTTCACGTCGGCCAGTGCGAGAGCGCTCTTGCCGGCATCTTGGCCGACGCTGGCGCTCAGGGCCGGTAGGACCCGGAAGCGGGGCGAAACCTGCCCCAGACCCGGCGTAGCCGTCAGCGCCAGCAGGGCCAATACCCCGGCCGTGCGGCGGACCAGCGGAGAGCGGGAAGGGTGGGCGGCTGCGTCAGTCGGCATATTACCTAATGATGGCGGCAGGCTGAGACGTCGGGGAAGGGATGAAATTCAGGGTAGATAGGAGGGAGCGGCACTGCGTCCTCCTCAATCTCCCGGCAGGCGTCGATTTTGTCAAATCACCTTCTTGGGCTGACGCTCAGCCGCAGCCGTCGAGGGCATTGCGGACCGCAGCAATCAGCTCGTTGATTTCGACGCTGCTGCTGCCGTCGGCGTCGAAGACGCCGCAGGCGGACAGCGGCTGCAGGCCGATCGCGATGTTCACCCCGAGCAGCAGCTCGTTGATGGCGACGCTGCCGTCGGCGTTGCAGTCGCCGGCACAGCGCGGCGCGGCGACGGTCGTGTTGAGCAGGATCTGCACGGCGTCCCCGGCGTCGCTCACGATGGCGAGGTCGAGCTTGGCGTCGCCGTCGACGGCGCCGGCGACGACGGCGCGGCCGACGCCGACCGCGTCGATGCCGGCGGGCACCGCCGGCGCGCCGAAGCCGCGCGCGCCGGCGCCGGCGGCGACGCGCAGCGCCGGCGAGTTCCCGGTGGCCGTGACGAGATCGGGAATCGTATCGCCGTCGAGATCGGCCACCGCGATGGCGCGCGGATCGCTGTCGCCGCCGACGCTGTCGACGTGGGCGAGACCCTGCGCATACGACGCGACGATCACGGCGTCGGCCGCCGAGCTCGTCTGAGCGGCGATCAGCTCGTCGCCGCCGACGTCGTCGAGCGGCGCGACCGCAAACCCCACCGGTGTCGCGGCGTCGCCGAGGTCGAGCACGTACGTCGGCGTCTCCTCGAACGTGCCGCCGCCCAGGCCGCGGGTGACGCGCACGTCGTGCGAATCGGTGCTCAGCACGGCGACGTCCAGCTGGCCGTCGGCATCGAAGTCCGTGACGCCGAAGCCGATGGCGCCGCTGCCGTCGGTGCAAACGTAGTCGGTGTTGCACGGTGCGAAGACGCCGGCCTCGTTGCAGAGGAAGTACACCTCGTCGAAGCTGTCGAGGAAGACGAGGTCGAGGCGGCCGTTGCCGTCGAGGTCGCGCACCGCGACGCCGATCAGCTCGAGCGCGTCGAGGGCGTCGGAGAGATCCTGTTCGGGCGGATCGAAGGTGCCGTCGCCGCGGCCCAGGAGGATCTCGGCGAAGCCGTCCTCGTCCGCGACGATGATGTCGACGTGGCCGTCGATGTCGCCGGCGGTGTCCGACGCGAACGACGACGCGACGTCGGCGACCGCCACCGCCGTCGGCGTGCCGTCGAGCTCGTAGTCCACCGGATCGTGGAAGGTGCCGTCACCGACGCCGAGCAGCACGTGCACGGCGTCGTTGTCGCCATCGACGACCAGCAGATCGGCGATGCCGTCGCCGCTGACGTCGGCCAGGGTCAGCGCCTGCGGCCCCGCCTCGTCGCCCACCTCCAGCGGAATCGGCGGCAACGGCATGAGCGTGACCGGCGCCGCGGCGGCGATTCCGGCGACGGCGAGCACCAGTGCGAAGACGGCGAGACGCATTCTCCAGCCAAACCACAGGCGGCGCGGTTTCACCACAGAGGACACACCGGTGCCGCCGCGGTCTCGGTGGTCGCCGACGGACTCACCTGGTCGGGCACCCCTGGAGGGCGCCGCCGACCGCCGCCACCAGCTCGTTGATGCGGACCTCGAGATCCCCGTCGACGTCCAGCGCGATGCAATCGCGCGCGTCGACCTCGCCGAGAATGATGCGGACACCGCGCATCAGCTCGTCGATCGAGACCGTACCGTTGGCGTTGCAGTCGCCCGCGCAGTACGGGAAGGTCTCGTTGATCAACACCCGCGCGCTCGCGCCGTCCGCGCGCGCGACGACCACGTCGACGATGCCGTCGCCGTTGAGATCGTCCGACAGCATCACGCTCACCGCCCCCACCGACGGGGTGCCGACGGGCGCGAAGGGATCGGCAAAGCTGCCCGTCGCATCACCGATGTTGGCGGTCACGCCGCCGCGATTGGTGCCGGCGTAGCCGACCAGGAGGTCGGCGGCGCCGTCCTCGCCGTTGTCGAAGTCGCCCAGCGCCAGCGCGGATGCGTCGAAGTCGATGACGAACGCCAGGGCGCGGAAGACCCCGCGCGGCGTGCCGAGCAGGGTGACGGCGATGAACTGGAGAAACTCGTTGCGGTTGGCGATCACGAGGTCGTCGATCGCATCGTCGTCGATGCGGCCGACGGCGATGTCGACCGCCTGGCTGCCGCTGCTCTCGCCGGCGACGTTGACCGGGGTGCCGACGTCGAAGCCGCCGCCGTCCCTGCCCAGGAGCGGCAGCACGCGCTGGTCCGTGCGATCGAGGACGGCGAGGTCGGCGCGCGCGTCACCGTTGAAGTCGCCGGTGACGATCTCGATGGGGTCGTCGCCGACGGGGATCAGGGTGCCGCATGGGCCGAGCGCCCCTCCCGTGTTGCACAGCAGGCGCACGCCACCCGCGTCGAGCAGGGCGACATCGAGCCCCGGCGCAGCGTCGAACTGGCCGACGGCGATGCCCAGGATGTTCGACGTATCCGCCGGGGCGATCGACAGACTGGCGAGTGCGAACGTTCCGTCGCCGATCCCCAGAAAGACCTCGAGCGCGCCGTCGTCGGTCCCGATCAGGAGGTCGGGCACCCCATCGGGCGCGCCGGCGGGCGACGCGACGTCGGCCACCGCCACCGCGTTGGGCGGTCCCCCTATCCACTCCACCTCGTGCGAGAGCCCGAACCCGCCGCTGCCGGTGTTCAGCTGGACCGCGACGCGACCGGCCGCCGGCTCGATCGTCAACAGATCGGGGCGTTGGTCCCCATTCAGATCGGCGAGCGCCATCGCCTGGCGCCCCGGCTCCGCGCCGATCGCGATGGCGAACGGCGCCTGCGTCTGGAAGCGCGGCCGAAACCCCGCCTGCGCGTGCGCCGTCGCCGCGATGCCGATGGCCGGTGCCATCGCGCAGAACGCCAGGATGATCCACCGCAGCGCCCGGCGCTGCGGCATTCGTGTCGTGGTCGAGATCATGGCCGGCCCCTCCCCGCTTTCGGCGAGATGCCAGCTCACTCGATTAAAGGCAATCGAGCCAGCGATGGATGAGCGCTGACGTCAGCGCTCGCGCAGCTCGCCCTCGAATCCGCTGAGCAACTTGTCGACTCCCAGGTCGGCCGCGCGACGGGTTTCGATCGTGCGGACCGCGTACATGACCGTCGTATGGTCGCGGCCGCCGAACTTCTCGGCGATGGTCGGAAAGGATGCCTCCGCGACGATCCGGCTCAGATACATGGCGATCTGGCGCGGATAGGACACTTCGCGCTCGCGCCGATGCGACACCAGGTCGGCGATGCTCACGCCGAAGCGGTGACTGATCATCTCCTGCACCGTCTCGACCGACACCGCCCGCACCCGCGCGTACGGGCTGAGGGCGGCCAGTGCCAGCTCGCGGGTGATCGGCGTGCCGCGCACCACCGCCAATGCCGCCGCGCGGTTGAGCGCGCCCTCGAGCTCGCGCACGCTGTTGCCGCCCCGTTGGACGAAGAGCTCGATCACCTCGTCGGTGAGGTCGACCTCCTGGACGCGCGCCTTGGCACGCAGGATCGCGTAGCGCATCTCACGCGTCGGCGGATGCACGTCGGCGATCAGGCCGCCCTCGAAGCGGCTGCGCAGCTTCTGCTCGAGGCCGGGAATGTCGGCCGGCGCCTTGTCGGACGTCAGCACGATCTGCTTCTGCGCGTCATGCAACGCATTGAAGGTGTGAAAGAACTCCTCCTGCGTCCGCTCCTTGCCGGCGAGAAACTGGACGTCGTCGAGGATCAGCGCGTCGACCTGCCGGAACTTCTCGCGGAACGGGTTCATCTGGTCCTGCCGCAGCGACGTGATGAGCGTGTTCATGAACGACTCGGCCGAGAGCACGGCTATGCGCGCCCGCGCCCGCCGGCGCAGGATCTCGTGGCCGATCGCGTTGATGAGATGCGTCTTGCCGAGGCCGACGCCGCCGTGCAGGAACATCGGATTGAAGCGCGTGCCCGGTTCGGCGCTCACCGCCTGCGCCGTGCGGAACGCCACATCGTTGGATGCGCCGACGACGAAGCCGTCGAACGTGTAGTTGGGAATCAGCCGACCGATCTTGGCGACGCGCGCGGGCCGCGCCGGCACCGGTTCTCCCGGTGCCGGCGCGTCGGGCGCGGGCCGCTGCACCCCGTTCCCCTCCGCCGCCACCACGACACGCACCGTACATGGTGCGCCGGCCAAGCCGCTCAACGTCTCATGAATCGTCGGCAGGAAATGTCGCGTGACCCATGACTGAAAGAAGCGACTCGGAACCTCGAGTCGAATCTCGCCATCGATCACCTCGCAACGTATGGGTGCGATCCACGCCGCATAGTTCCGCTCCCCCATGTGTTGCCGCAGCGCCGGCAGTGCCGCAGACCACAGTGCCTCCATGCGCGCCCACCCCTCATGCCATCCGTTGGCGGTTTCCACTCGCTCGAGCACGCAGCTGCTATCCACACCTGGGGACAACTCAGTAACCCGCCGCTAGCACACTGGTTCTCCCCACCATCCACAACACCGTGCACAGCTGCATCGCACACCACCGCCCTTCCCTCCCCGAAAGGAAGGCGATGCGCGTGTTCGAAAGCATCATTCTGAAACGAAAACGAAAGGGTTGAAGAAAGAAGAGGCGCACTCTCTATGCCCGACCGAGATCGCTGTCAAGAAAATTTCCGGCGCGATGACGCGCGTCGCGCACTCGCGCGCGCGGATGTGTGTGCGTGAGCGAAGTTGCGCGCGCGTGAGCGTGTGCGCGGCGAAAAATTTTCTCGTGCGCGTCGGAGAAATTGGCGCGCGCGGAGAAAAGTTTCCGACACACGCGCGCGTTCGCGCGCAGTCGCGGCGACGCGCACGGGGCTGGCGCGCGCGCGTCAGCCTTCGTGCTTCGGGCGCGCGGCGCGCTCGAGAACGATCGCGTAGCCGAAGGTGTCGCCGCGCAGCGCGCCGCGCACGGTGCGACCGTTGATGTACAGCGTCGGCGTCGAGTCGATGCCGAGCTTGGTGCCGGAGGCGACGTCCTGACGGATCGCTTCGCGCGGCGCGTCGCTGTCGAGGCAGGCGATGAAGCGCTCGCGATCGAGCCCGAGGTCGTTGGCGTAGCGCAGCAGATCCTCGCGCGTGAACGCCGGCTGATGATCGAACAGGGTGTCGTGGTACTGCCAGAACTTCCCCTGCGCGTCGGCGCACTCCGCCGCCATCGCCGCCAGGCACGCGTACTTGTGGCCGCCGCCGGGCGGCATCGACGGATTGCAGGTGCCGTCGAGCGGATAGTGATGGAAGCGCACCTGCACCTGGTCACCATAGACCGGGAGCGCCTCCTTCAAGCCTTCGTACGCGAGCTTGCAGTGGCTGCACTCGAAGTCGGAGAACTCGACGATGGTGACCGGCGCGTCCGGCCGCCCCTTGATGTGCCCGCCGGGGACGTCCAGCGGCACCACCGGCAGGCTCTTGTACTGCGCGCAGAACTGCGGGTCGCGCTGGCAGACCTCGTCGGGCGACAACACCGTCGGGGTACTGAGGCCCTTCCAGAGCACGCCGGCGATGAGCAGGCCGAGCGTGCCGACGACGCCACCCGCGATCAGGCGAACACGTCCCTGCCAGGTCTGCTGGTCACGGGTCGAGCCCTGCGCGGCGCTGGTCAGCCAGGCGGTCGCCGCCAACAACAGGAGGTTGATGGCATAGAGGGTGGTGCACAGCGGGCAGATGTGGCCGATGACTTCGAACGCGATGTATCCCAGGTACGCGGAGAAGATCACCGAGCCGACGGCGCCGAGTAGCAACAGGCTGGCCAACTGGCGCCGGCGTGCGACGCTGACGATGCGGAGCACGCCCAGCGCCAACGCCGCCATCGCGGCATAGGCGGCGAGCGCGAAGTAGGCCACCGGCACGCCGAACAGGTAGGCGTACTCGCTGCTCAGCACCGGGGCACAGTCGATCGTCTGGTTGACCGTGCACCCGGGGGTGATCCCGCTGCTCAGCTCAGCATGGGTGCGGGCGATCATCCCCGCGACGATGAGACCGGCGAGGGCGAGCCCGAGCGTGACGAGGGCGGGGCGCTTGACCGACATCAGCGGGATCATACTCATTGGTCGGAAGCGTTGCCAGCCAGCGAACCTCGGGTCGGCCGCTGTCGCAGACTGAGTGTGGAGTGCGGCGCGTCGGCGGCGCTCGGTCCGAGCGGGGCGTGAGCCGCGCTCACGCGCGGCCCCGATCCAGCGGCGCTGACGCGCCGCACTCCACGGGCGTTGACCCGATCCACACGCCACTGTAGGTCGGAGCCGGCGGCGGCGGCGGAGAGTGGCGCCGTGACGCCACCAGGTGATTCGTGCGAGTCGCGCACATCGCGCCCGTCTTCCCCCCCTACCGCGGCGGCATGGGAACCGTCGCCTTTCATCAGGCGCGCGCGCTCGCCGCGGCGGGTGCGACGGTGACGGTCTTCACGCCACGCGGCGCCGTGCCGCGCCAGGTGCCGCCGGGCGTGGAGATCGTCGAGCTCTCGGCGCTGGCGGCGCGCGGCAACGCCGCCTGTCTGCCGCAGGTGCTGTGGCGGGTCGGCCGCTTCGACGTCGTCCACCTCCACTACCCGTTCTTCGGCACCGCCGAGCTGCTGGCGCTGCGGCGCCTCTTCGGCGGGCCGCGCCTCGTGCTGCAGTATCAAATGGATGTCGTCGGCGTGTACTGGAAGGCGCGTGTGTTCCACTGGCACCGGCGCCTGCTCCTGCCGGCGATCCTGCGCGCCGCCGACGCGATCGTCGCGACGTCGCACGACTACGCCGCCTCGTCCTTCCTCGCTCCGACCCTCGAGGCGCTCGAGCCGAAGCTGGCGGCCATTCCCGGCGGCGTCGACCTCGCCGTCCTTCGCGCCCGGCGGTGAGCGCGGCGCGCTGCGGGCCGGCCTCGGCCTGCCCGACCACCCGACGGTCTTCTTTCTCGCCCGTCTCGATCGCGCCCACTACTTCAAGGGATTGCACGTCCTGATCGAGGCGGTCGCGCAGATTCCGGAGGCGGCGCTCGTGGTCGGCGGCGACGGCGAATGGCGCAGCGAGTACGAGGCGCAGGCGCGCGCCCGGCTCGGCGACCGCGTGCGCTTCGTCGGCGACGTCCCCGACGAAGCCTGCCCGACTACTACCGCGCCGCCGACGTACTGGCGTTGCCGTCCATCGACCGCACCGAGGCCTTCGGCCTGGTGCTGCTCGAGGCGCTCGCCTGCGGCACGCCGGTGGTCGCATCGCGGCTGCCGGGGGTGCGCACGCTGGTGGACGACGGCCGCACCGGCTTCCTCGTCGATCCCGGCGATCCGATCGACCTCGCCGCGCGGCTGTCGCAGTGCCTGCGCGAGCACGACGTGCTCGCGCCCAACGCGATCGCCTTCGTGCGCGCGCGCTACGGCTGGGAGGCGATCGCCAGCCAACTGCTCGCCCTGTACCAACGCCTGCTGGCCGGCGCCGGAGCGCACGCATGAGCGCGCGCCGATCGGTGCTCGTGGTCCTCGGCACGCGACCGGAGGCGATCAAGCTGGCGCCGGTCATCGCCGCGCTGCGCGCGTCCACGACGCTGACGCCGCGCGTCTGCGTCACCGGCCAGCATCGCGAGATGCTCGACCAGATGCTGCGCGTCTTCGCGATCGCGCCGGACCACGATCTCGCCGTCATGCAGCCGGCGCAGGATCTCTCCGACGTCACGGCGCGGGTGGTGCTCGGCCTGCGCGACGTGCTGGCCGCCGAGCAGCCCGCGGCGATGCTGGTGCAGGGCGACACGACGACGGCAATGGCCGGCGCCCTCGCCGCCTTCTACGCGCGCACGCCGGTCGGCCACGTCGAGGCCGGCCTGCGCACCGGCCGGCTCGATCAACCCTTCCCCGAGGAGATGAACCGCCGCCTGGTCGGCCAGCTCGCCACCTGGCACTACGCGCCGACCGCGCGCGCCGCCGCCAACCTGCGCCGCGAGGGCATCGCCGACGAGCGCATCCTCATCACCGGCAACACCGTCGTCGACGCGCTGCTCACCATCGCCACGCAGGCGCTGCCGCTGCCGGCGCCGCTCGACGACGCGGCGCTCGCCGGCCGGCGCCTGGTGCTGGTCACCGGCCACCGGCGCGAGAACTTCGGCGCCGGCCTGGCGGCGCTCTGCGCGGCGCTGCGCGAGATCGCCGACCGCTACGCCGACGTCGTGGTCGTCTATCCCGTGCATCTCAACCCGGCAGTCGAGCAGCCCGTCCGCGCCGCCCTCGGCAACCATCCGCGGGTGCGGCTGACCCCGCCGTTGGACTACCTCGGCTTCACCGCCCTGCTGCGCCGCGCCTACCTGGCGATCACCGATTCCGGCGGCGTGCAGGAGGAAGCCCCGTCGCTGGGCGTGCCGGTGCTGGTCACGCGCGCCGCCACCGAGCGCGCCGAGGCGCTGGACGCCGGCACCGCGCGTCTGGTCGGCACCGATCGCGACGCGATCGTCGCCGCCGCCGCGCAGCTGCTCGACGACCCCGCCGCCCACGCCGCGATGCGCGCGGCGAGCAATCCGTTCGGCGACGGGAAGGCGGCGGGACGCATCGTCGCGCACTTGGAAGGCGTGCTGGGTGGAGCGCTGGCGTGCGAGCGCGGTAGCGCCAGACATCCAGCGACGTCGTCGTCGCACCGACTCGCGCTCCGCGCCGCGACGGGCAGGACGTCCGCGCTCCTGCGCTCGCTTGACATCCGTCCGCTTTGCGGCGCTCTCCCGCCATGCGGCGGGCGTTGATCACCGGCATCACCGGCCAGGATGGTTCGTATCTGGCCGACCTGTTGCTGAGTGAGGGATACGAGGTGTGGGGCGTGGTGCGCCGGTCGAGCACCGAGAACTTCGCCCGTATCGAGCACGCGCGCGACCGGCTGACGCTGGTGCAGGCCGATCTGCTCGATCAGCTGTCGCTGATCGACGTGCTCGAGCAGCGCGCAGCCCGACGAGGTCTACAACCTGGCGGCGATGTCCTTCGTGCCGACGTCGTGGCAGCAGCCGGTGCTGACGGCCGAGTTCGACGCCGTCGGCGTGACCCGCCTGCTCGAAGCGATCCGCCTGGTCAACGCGAAGATCCGCTTCTACCAGGCATCGTCGAGCGAGATGTTCGGCCAGGTGCGCGAGGTGCCGCAGCGCGAGACGACGCCGTTCCATCCGCGCAGCCCGTACGGCGTCGCCAAGGTCTACGGGCACTTCATCACCGTGAACTATCGCGAGAGCTACGGCCTGTTCGCCTGCTCGGGGATCCTCTTCAACCACGAGTCGCCGCGCCGCGGGCGCGAGTTCGTCACCCGCAAGATCAGCGACGCCGTGGCGCGCATCGCCTGCGGCACCGCCGACGGAGCTGCGCCTCGGCAACCTCGACGCGCAACGCGACTGGGGCTTCGCCGGCGACTACGTGCAAGGCGATGTGGCGCATGCTGCAACAGCCCGAGCCGGGCGACTACGTCGTCGCCACCGGCGAGACGCACAGCGTGCGCGAGTTCGCCGAGCTCGCCTTCGCGCGCGCCGGGCTCGACTGGCGCGCGCACGTGCGCGAGGACGCCACGCTGCGCCGCCCGGCCGAGGTCGATCAGCTCGTCGGCGACGCCAGCCTGGCGCGCGAGCGGCTCGGCTGGCAGCCGAGCGTCGACTTCACCGGCCTCGCCCACCTGATGGTCGACGCCGACCTCGCCGCGCAGCGCCGCGGAGTCGCCGCCCCTTGACGGCGGCGCGGCGCAGCGGGCCGCGGGCGGTGCTCGACTCGCTGTGGACGCACCGCGAGCTGGTCTATCAGCTCACCCGCCGCGAAATCCTCGGGCGCTATCGGGGCTCGCTGTTCGGCATCGCCTGGCTGGTCGGCAATCCGCTGTTGATGCTGGCCGTCTACACGCTGGTGTTCGGCTACATCTTCCGCTCCCGTTGGGGCGCCGGCGTCGACACCACCGGCGAGTTCGCCCTGGTCCTGTTCTGTGGCCTCACCGTGTTCGGCATCTTCTCCGAGGTGGTCAGCCGCGCGCCGGCGCTCATCCTCTCCAACCCGAACTACGTGAAGAAGGTGGTCTTCCCGCTCGACTGCCTGCCGTGGGTGCTGGTCGGCGCGGCGCTGTTCCACGCGATCGCCAGTCTGGCCGTGCTCGTCCTCGCCAACCTGGTGCTGCGCGGCGCGCTGCCGTGGACGATCGTCCTGCTGCCCATCGTCCTGCTGCCCCTGCTTCTGTTTGCGATCGGTCTCGCCTGGCTGCTCGCCGCGCTCGGCGTCTACCTGCGCGACATCGGGCATCTCGTGAACGCCCTCATCACTGTCCTGTTGTTCATGAGCCCGGTCTTCTATCCCGCCAGCAACCTGCCCGAGCCGCTGCGGCGGCTGCTCATGCTCAATCCGCTCACCGCCGTCCTCGAGAGCTCCCGCGCCGTCGTGCTGTGGGGCCAGTCGCCCGACTGGCTGCTGCTGATCCCCTGCACGCTGGCCGGCGCCGTGTTTGCCTGGTTGGGGTGGCTGTGGTTCGACCGCACGCGCAGCGGGTTCGCCGATGTCCTCTGACCTCGCCATCCGCGCCGTCGGTCTCGGCAAGTCGTACCACCTGTATCGCCAGCCGCAGGATCGCCTGAAGCAGATCCTCGTCGGCCGGCGGCATCAGTATTACCGCGAGTTCTGGGCGGTGCGCGACGTGTCGTTCGAGGTGCCGCGCGGCGGCACGCTCGGCATCATCGGTCGCAACGGCAGCGGCAAGAGCACGCTGCTGCAGCTCGTCGCCGGCACGTTGAGCCCCAGCGCCGGCAGCGTCGAGGTGCGCGGCCGCATCGCGCCGCTGCTCGAGCTCGGCACGGGCTTCAACCCCGAGTTCACCGGCCGCGAGAACGTCTACCTCAACGGCGCCCTGCTCGGCCTCACGCAGGACGACATCGGCGCGCGCTTCGACGCGATCGCGCGCTTCGCCGACATCGGCGAGTTCATCGATCAGCCGGTGAAGGTCTACTCGAGCGGCATGTACGTGCGCCTCGCCTTCGCCGTGGCGACGTCGGCCGATCCCGACGTGTTCATCCTCGACGAGGCGCTCGCGGTCGGCGACGCCCGCTTCCAGCTCGCCTGCTACGAGCGCATCCAGCGCATGCTCGACAACGGCACGACGCTGCTCTTCGTCAGTCACGACGGCAACGCCGTGAAGCGCCTGTGCCAGCGCGCGCTGGTGCTCGAGCACGGCGCGGTCGCGTTCGACGGCGCCCCCAACGCCGCGCTCAATGCGTACAGCCGCCTGCTCTTCGCGAGCGATACGCCGCCCGCGCCGCCGACGCGCGGCGGTCCCGCGACCCCGACCGACGAGCGTCACGCCGGCGCCGACACGCTCGCGAAGGAGTACCGCTACGGATCGGGCAAGGGCCACATCACCAGCATCGTGCTGCTCGACGCCGGCGGCGCCCCGTCGCTGGTCTTCGAGAGCGGCACGCGCGTCGTCGTGCGCTGCACCGTGTCGGTCGCGCAGCCGGTGGCGCGGCCGGTGTTCGCGCTGCGCATCAAGAACGACCGCGGCGTCGAGGTCTACGGCACGAACACCCACTTTCAGGGACAGACGCTGGCGCCGCTCGATCCGGGCGCGCAACTCACCGTCGAGTTCACCCAGGAGATGGTGCTCATGGCCGGGAGCTACTTCCTCTCCGTCTCGTTCGTCGAGCTGGTCGGCGAGGACATCGAGCCGCTCGACCGCCGCTACGACGTGCTCGAGTTTCGCGTCACCGCCGTCGACCGCAGCTTCGGCATCGCCAACCTGCGCTCGCAGATCAGCATTCGCCCGCTGGCCGGCGACGCGCCCGGCTGAGCCCGCCGCCCGATGCCGGCGATCGAGATCGAGGCGCTGCGCTGGCTCGCGCTGGTGCAACGCCAGCCCTGGCGCGCCGTGGCGCACGCCGAGGCGCGGCGCGACCCGGAGCGCTTCGCGGCGGTCACCGCGCCCGGCGGCGCCGCGGCGCTGAGCCTGCTGCCGCTCGCCGGCACACCGCGCGCACTTGTGGTCGGCGATGCCTGGGGCCGCCTGGCCGTCCCACTCGCGCGCCGCGCGACCGTCACCGCGCTGCTGCCGTCGGCACCGCTCGCCGCCCTCCTCGCCCGCATCGCGGCACAGGAAGACGCGCCGATCGCCGCCTGCGCCGGCGTGCTCGCGACGCCGCCCTTTGCCGACGGTCGGTTCGATCTCGTCGTGCTGCACGACGAGATCGATGCCGCGCCCGAAGCGCTGCGCCCCGCCGCGGCACTGCTGGCCGCGGACGGGATCTGTCTCGCCACGGCACGCAATCGGCTCGCCGCCGCGCTGTGCGGCGGCGCGGTCGGCGCGCGATCGCTGCGCGAGCTGCGCGCGCAGATCGCCGATGCGGGGCTCGCCCCCCTGCACGAGTATGCGTGCTTTCCCGATGCGGCGTGCCCGCGCGCCATCGTCCCCCTGCCGCTGCTGGCGAGCTACCTGCGCCAGCGGCCCGCGGGCCTGGCCGAGCTCGCCCGCACCGGCATCGCCGAGCACCTCGCGCCCGCCTTCACCTTCGTGCTGCGCCGGAGCCGCTGACCTTGATCTGACGATATCTGGCCGCCAAGGGCGCCAAGAACGCCAAGTGGAGTATCGTTCGAGCCCGTCTCGGCTTCTCAATACAAATCCATTTGCGATGACGTGTGCCGCTCCACGGTCCGCACTGGTTCCGCCTTCGACTTGGCGTTCTTGGCGTCCTTGGCGGCAAAGAATGTCAGATCAAGGCGAACGGCGCGCGACCCGCCTTGGCCTCGTCCGCCGTTCAACTATAAGGGTAGGCGATGGACCTGGGAGCGATCGGCGAGCGCCTCTTGCAGGCACGGCTGCGCCTGCAGCATCGCCGCCGGACGTTCGACTTTCGCGGCTTTCCCGTCGACAGCTGGCTGGCGGAGTGCACGGGGGCGCCCGAGCAACACTACGCGACCTTCGCGGGACTGCACGAGGAGCTGGTGTCGTCGTTCACGCCCGTCCAGTCCCACCACGTCGTGCTCGAAGCCGGCTGCGGGACCGGCATGGACGCCATGCTGCTCACCGGACGGGTGTCCCGCGCCGGGCGCTACACCGGCTTTGATGTCTCCGCCCGCAACATCGCCTGGTGCACCGCCACGATCAGCGCGCGCTTCCCACACTTCCGCTTCCACCATTGCGACGTCCGCAGCGAGACCTACAACCGCAGAGGCCGGCTGGCCGCCACCGCGCTGCGCTTTCCCGAGGACGACGGCGTCGTCGACCGCTTCATCGCGCAGTCGGTGTTCACCCACCTCGTGGCCGAGACGGCGGCGCACTACCTGCGCGAGCTGCGGCGCGTTCTGCGACCCGACGGACTGGGGCTGATGACGTGCTTCGTCGGCACCGCCGAGGAGATCCGCGCCTCGGCGCAGAGCTCGATGCCGATCTTCCGCTTCGCCCACGCCCATTCACCGGGCGTCTACATTCAGAACCGGCGCCGGCCGTCGGACTCCGTCGCCTTCGAGCGCGAGACCTTTGCGCGCCTGCTCGCCGACGCGGCGCTGACCATGACGACCTTCCGCCCCGGCTATTGGGCGCAGGGCCGACCGGCGGGCGGCATCGGACAGGACATCGTCGTCGTCGCGCCCACCGCCGGCGCGGCGCACTGACGCTGCCGCGCCATGCGCCGCGCGACCGCCACGACCGGTCCTCGTCGTCGCGCCCTCCTCCGGCGAGCGACGCGGAACACGAGCGCGATGTGACGCCCGTGGTGCGCGAGTTGTTGGCGGCCGCCCTGCGCCTCCCCCGGGCCGAGGTGGACGCGCTCGAGCTGCTCGCGCACGTCTCGAGCATGGGCCGCTCGCACGTCGAGCCCGGCCTGCGGCTGTTCGCGTACCGCGGTACCACCCCGGTGGCGAGCATCAAGCGGCTGGCGCGGCCGGACGACACGGCGCGCGACCGCATCATCCGCTGCTACGAACAGTTCGCGGGCGCCGAGGCCTTCCGCATTCCGGCGTTGCTCGGGTGGCGCGAAGACGACACCCATCTCTACCTCGTCGAGTCCATCGTTCCCGGACGCCCGCTCGCCGACCTGCTCGCCGACGGCGTGATCGACGCCGACGAGGCGGCGGCCCGCCTGGACGCCGTCCTCGGCGCCCTGTGGGCGCGCGGCTCGGCCGCGAGCGACGACGACATCGCGCGCCAGGCGGACGAGCTGGGCTGCGCCTCCGTCGTGTTGTTCGGCGACCAGCGCGCGCGCGATCTCGTCGACGCCGTCCTCACCGTCCTCCGTGAGCGCCATCCGCAGGCGTTGCGCCGCGTCCTCACCACGCGCGACGTGCACAGCCTGAACGTCCACGTCGACGAGAGCGGACAGACCTGGCTCACCGATTTCGACCTCACCGACGAGGTGGTCTTCTTCGGGCTCGACGTGGTGCGCACCTGGGTCCACTCCGCCCCGCTCGCACCGAACGGGCCGCCGGCGTTTCTCTCGGCCGAGGCCTACCGCCTGCACGAAATGCTCTACCCGGTCTACGAGTACGCGCTGCAGGCGCCGCTGCTGCCCGAGGCCGATCGCGAAACGCTGCGCGCCTACGCGCAGGATCTCTTCGTGCGGCTCAACCTTCCCGAGTACCATCGCGCGGCGGTGGCCCGACCGGCGCCGCTGATCGGCGAGCCCCCGCAGGCGCAAATTGACTTCAGCGACAGCGACGGCGACGTTTCCGGCATCGCGCCGCTGCGCATCCCCTTCGACCTCGCCACCGGTCGAGCCTGCCTGACGACGGTGATCCGCAGCGAGCGGCCGCTGCGCACCCTCCGCCTCTCGCCCATCAACTTGCGCCACAGCGTGGTCACCCTGCGGCGCTGGACCCTCTCGCCACTGGCCGCCCCGAATGTCGTCCTCGACGCCGCACGGGCCTGCGCCCCTGGTGTCAACGGTGCAGGGGCCCGCCTGTCGCACCTGCTCCCGCTGCCCGGCCGGCCGTACACATTCTTCGCCGCCGCCGACGATCCGCAGATCGTCGTGCCGGTCGAGACGCCGGCCGACGACGGCACCGCCACCGGCTGCGTCTACGCGCTCGACGTCGAGCTCTCGCTGTTGCGCCACTGGGTCTTCAACCCGGGGTTCGACCCGGCGCTGCTGCTCGGCCGCATGCAGGCGCGCATCGAGGCGCTCGACGCAGCGCGCGCCTACGAGCTCGCGCACGCGCGCGAGCTCACCGCCGACGTGCGCCGCCAGGGACGGGTGGCGCGGCAGCTGGCGGCGCAGTTGAGCGCCGAACCCGGCGCGCCCGCCGCTCCGCCGGCCGCCGTCGACGCGTTGCGCGCCCATCTGTCGCGCCTGCCCGCGGCACTGGTCGGCGGCGCGCGCGCCGCGGCCGGCACGGCGCTGCGGCGCCTGCGCGGCGCGCCGGCCGGCGCGTCGGCCCCCGCCGCGACCGGGCTGATCCCGGTAGCGCGCCCCGCCCGGGTGTGGGCGCCGCCGCACGTCGCCATCCTCGTCGACGGCGACGCCGAGCCGGACGCGGCGGCCGACGCCCTCGCCTGGGCGGCGGAGCAGACCTGCGCATCCACCGAGGTGGTCGTCTGGTCGCGCCGAGACGGACTCGCGTGGGTGGCGCACCAATCGCACGGCAAGTGGGCGGCACCCGACTGGGCGGTGTTGCGCGCGACGCTCGCCGCCCGCCACGTCGTCTTCGCCTGCGCCGATCTGTGGGCGCAGCCACCGACGTATCTCGAGCGCGCCCTGCTGGCGCTCGAACCGGAGGACCTCTGCTTCGCGATCACCGTCGGCGGCGGGCGCCAAGCGGCGGCGGCGGCCCTCGCCTCCGGCCGCGGACCGGGCGCCCACGACGATCCACTGCCGCGCACCGTCGCCCGCCCCGAGGTGATCACCGACGACTGGACGCTCGATCTCGACGCCTGCCGCGCGGAGCGCGGCGCCGGGGGCGAGGCGCTCGGCAAGTTGCTCGGCGACACCGGCGCGCCGCCGAGCGACCGGCCGGCGTTCGCGCGACTGCTGCGTGGCGCCCTGCCCGGCATCCTCGATCCCTACGTCGTCGCCGATCCCACGCCCCATGGCGCGACCCTCCACCCCATTGCGCCGGTGGACCGCGTCCTGGCGCTGCCACCGATTCCGTCGGAGCTGCCGACGGTGCTGATGCTCTTTCCCTTTCTGGCCGTCGGCGGCGCCGAGCGCGTCCACCTCGACGTCGTGCGCGGCCTGCGCGACCGGATCCGCTTCGTCATCGCCACGCTCGAGCCACACGACGATCGCCTCGGTTCGACCGTCGCGGCGTTCCGGGCGCTGACGCCGTACGTGTACACCGCCCCCGATGCGCTGCATCCGCTGCTCACGACGTCCCTGATCGAACACCTCGTCCAACGCTTCGCGGTGCGTACACTCTATGTCGCCAACGGCTGCGGCTGGATCTACGATGCGTTGCCGACGCTGAAGGCGATGCATCCGCGGCTGCGCACGGTGAATCAGGTCTACGACGTCGCCGCCGGATGGATCGAGCGGCTCGATGCGCCGGTGATCGCCGCGATCGACGCGCACATCAGTTGCAACCGCCGGATCTCCGCCGCGCTCGTGGAGCGCGGCGCCGACACCGACGCGGCGGTCACCGTGCACAACGCCGTCGACCTGTCGCTCTTCGACCCCGCCGCCTTCGACGCCGAGCGGCGCGCCGATCTCGCGGCGCGCTTCGGCCTGCCTCCGGGACGCCGCGTGGTCGCGTTCGTCGGCCGCATGCACCAGCAGAAGCGGCCCATGGACGTCGTCGAGCTCGCCCGCCAGCTGCGCGGCGACCCGCGCCTCGCCTTTCTCATGGTCGGCGACGGGCCGCTCGCCGCCACGGTGCGCGCGCAGATCGCCGCGAGCGAGCTCGACAACATCAGCGTCTGCGCCTTCCACCAGCCGAGCAGCGAATGCTACGCCGTCGCCGACGTGCTCCTGCTGCCATCCGAGTACGAAGGGATGCCGATGGTGATCATCGAAGCCCTGGCGATGGGCGTCGCCGTCGTCGCCACCGACGTCGGCAACAACCGCGAGGTGCTCGCACGCACCGCCGGCGGGCGCGTCGTCGACCGCGCCGGCGATGTGCCGGCGTTGCGCCAGGCCCTGCTGGCCGAGCTCGACGCCCCGCGCGATCCGGCCGCGCTGCGCGCCGCCGTGGCGTGCGAGTTCGCCATGACCGCGATGCTCGACGACTACGCGCGCGTCCTCCTCGGAGCGCCCCCGGCCTGATCAATGCCAGCCGTCTCCGTCGTCATTCCCTCCTACAACCACGCCCGCTGGGTCGGTGGCGCCGTGCGCAGCGCGCTCGCCCAGACGCTCGCCGACCTGGAGGTCATCGTCGTCGACGACGGCTCGACCGACGAGTCGCGCGCCGTGGTGGAGGTCCTGCGCGACCCCCGCCTGACCGTGGTGGCCCAGGCCAACGCCGGCGCCCACGCCGCGATCAACGCCGGCATCGCGCGGGCCCAGGCGCCCGTGGTGGCGGTGCTGAACTCGGACGACAGCTACCACCCCGAACGGCTGGCGCGCTGCCTCGCGGCGCTCACGCCCGACGTGAGCCTGGTCGGTTCGTGGATCGAAATCGTCGACGCCGACGAGACGCCCGTCGGCGTCAAGCACGGCTATCGCGACTGCGAGCCCTGGCTGCTGGCGCACCCGGAGCGCAGCTTCCGCGCCGGCGACGATCCGCGCTGCGCGCTGCTCACCGAGCACTATCTCGCGACGACCTCCAATTTCGTCTTCCGCCGGGCCGACTGGCAGGCGGTCGGCGGATTCCGGCCGCTGCGCTACGCGCACGACTGGGACTTCGCGCTGCGCCTCGCCGCGCTGGCGCCGCCACGCCTGGTCGAAGCGCCGCTGCTGCGCTATCGGGTGCATGACCGCAATACGATTCGCGAGGATCGCTCGGCGATGGTGTTCGAGATCTGCTGGTGCCTGGCCGTGCACCTGCCGCGGCACGTGACCGCGCCGTGGTTCGGCGGCGTGACCGCGGCGCGTCTCGCGCAGCTGCCGGCGTCGCTCTACACCGACGGCTGCGACGCCGTGCTGGCCACCCTGCTGGCGTGCGACGTCGCCCGCGACGAGCCGCTGGCGCTGGCGCTCCTCGACCCCGCCGACGCGCGCCGCCCGCCGCTGCTGGCGGCGATCCGCGAGCGCGTCGACGGCCCGGCGCCGGCGGTCCCGCCACCCGACGGCGTGGCGGGCCGCGCGCTGCGCTGGCTGCGCGCCCGGAGCCGCGCATGAGCGAGCCGGCGATCAGCGTCATCATGCCGTGCCACAACCGCGCCCACGATCTGACGCGGGTCCTGCTGGCGTACGACGCGCAGGAGGGCACGGCGCCGTTCGAAATCGTCGCCGTCGACGACGGCTCGCGCGACGCCACATCGGCGGTGCTCGAGGCGCACCGCCCATCCCGGTATTCGCTCCGCTGCGAGCGTCTCCCAGTCGGCGGCGGGCCGGCCGGCGCCCGCAATCGCGCCCTCGAGCTGGTGCGCGCGCCGCTCGCGCTGTTCGTGGGCGACGACATCGTGCCGCGCCCCGACCTGATCGCGCGCCACCTGGCGGCGCACGCGGCCGCTCCCGACGACGGCAGCGCCGTCCTCGGCCGCGTCGCCTGGCCGCACGACCTGCCGCGCAACACGCTGATGGAGCACATCGACGGCGTCGGCGCGCAGCAATTCTCCTATCACTACCTGCGCGACGGCGAGGAGTGCGACTACCGCCACTTCTACACATCGAACGTCTCGATCAAGACGGCGCTGGCGCGGTCCGCGGGCGCGCGTTTCGACACCGCGTTTCCCTTCGCCGCGATGGAGGACGCCGAATTCGCCTATCGCCTCCGGGCGCACGGGTTGCGCATCCGCTACCACGCCGATCTGGTGGCCTATCACTATCACTTCCACACCATCTGGAGCTTCGCCGACCGCCAGTACCGCGCGGGCCAGATGGCGGCGCTGTTCGCGACCAAGCATCCGACGTTGGCCACCGACCTGCGCGTGTCGCAGACCCGCCTCCTCGGCGTCCTGCCGTGGGCGGTGACCGTGGACCGCGCCTTCCGCCCCCGACTCGACGCCGCGACCCTCGAGCGCCACCTCCTGACGGTGTGCAGCGCCTATGAATGGGCGCCGCACCCGCTGCTCGACGGGCTGTACCTCGGCGCCCTCGACTACTACTGGCAGAAGGGCCTGATCGACGGCGTGTTCACGGGCCGCCGCGCCGAGCGCGTACGCGACGCCTATGCGGCGACCGCGGTGGCACCGCTGCTGCGGCGCTTCATCGAGCACGCCCTGGCCGTGGGCGTGCCCGTGCCGATCGCACACCCCGAGCAACTCCGCGCGGCGCTCCTGCGCACCGAGCCGGCGATGCTGCGCCGCCGGATCCGCGGGCGCACTCCCGCCGAGTGGGCGGGGAAAGTCCTGCGCGCGCTGCGCGTCCGCTGAGCCGGCTCAGCCGCGGCGCAGCCAACGGGTCAGGCGGGCGAAGGCGCTCTGCGGCGGGGCGTGCGTCGTCGCCGACCCGACCCCACCGTACACCTCCGCGATGGTGCGCAACCGCGCGGCTTCCGCCATGAACGTCGGCGTCTCGATCGTGCGCAGCGGGCGCGCGAACCGCGACCCCGGCAGGGTGAAGACCGAGAAGCAGTCGAGACGCGGCGTACCGCCCCAGTCGATCAGTTCCTGGGCGACGCACAGCAGGCCGGCCTCGGAACAGAACTCGACGAAGCGCGCGGCGCTCATGTCGTGCGCCCGCCAGTGAATGTCGGGCGGTGGCTCACCCGGCGCCGGCTCGACGATCGCGGCGAGGTTGGAGTGGTGGAAAAAGCCGACCCCGTCGGGCGTCAACTTTTCCGCCAGCTGTCGCAGATAGGACTGCAGGACCGCCGCTTCGGCATGCACCAGCGAATCGTAGCTGAAGGCGAAGTCGACGCTGTGCGGCGAGACGCACTCGAGCGAGAGCCCGTCGTTGACGTGATAGGTGATGTGGTGCGTCTCGGCGAAGCGCTTCCGACACGCCTCGATGCACTGCGCGGCGAGGTCGACAACGATCATCTCCTCGCAGAGATCCTTCAGGTACTCCGTCCAGCGCCCGAAGCCGGGGGCGATCTCCAGCACGGTTCCGGCGGGGACGAAGCGCAGCAGGCGCGGCAGCAGCACCGAGAACCAGACGTATTCGCTGCCACCCCAGGCGACCGACCACTCGTCGCCGCCCTGCGGCCACGCGTACGTGTCCCAGTGCTCCTTGTTCGACGCGAGCGTCGGCATAAATCAGGTGGCGTGCTCTAGCGACCGCGCGATGCGCAGTCAACCTTGCCCTCACGATCACTGGGCGCCAAGTATCGCACATCAACCACGGCGCTTGCGCGTACCGACGCGCGGCGCTCGCGCCGGTGATGTCGCCTCCGCTGCGTTGGCGACCGGCTCGACCGGGCGGTTGGCCCCTCGCCGGCTGTGGGCGAGCGCCAGCACCACGCCGACACTGGCGAATACCAGCAGTCGCAGGGCGAGCCCCACCTGATTCAACCCACGATCGAACCACCACAACGCCCGGCTCATCGGCCGCGGCCGACCGAAGGCGAGCCAGCCAGGCGCCTCGGCGGCGGAGTCGACGCCGATCACCAGGACGTCGTGGCCGACGAAGGAGGAGACGTCCGCGTCCCACGCGCTCCACGCGTCGCCGGGCGGCGGGCCGGCGTACTGCAAGCGGTGCTTGCGATCGGCGACGTCCTGGATGACCAGCGCGGTGCCCGGCACGCCGGCATAGCCGGCGAAGGGGATGCGCAGCACGGGCTCGCGAATGGTGATCGGCCCGACGCCGATCTGCCCGGTGCCGAGGGCGCCGGTCCGGCACCACGAGCCCCACGATTGCGGCGGGCGCGGCCCGACGGTCCCCTCGAAGGCGCAGTCCGCCGCCCAGGCGCCGCCGAGGGTGACGACCGGCATCGCGGTCAGCGCCGGGAGCATGTCGGGCGGCAACACCGCGAGCAGCTCGGGGCGCCCCAGATCGCCCTGCTGCTGGACGTGCGGCGGGAAGATCGCAAACCCCTGGAAGGGAAGGCCGGGCGAGTGATCGCGGAGGTAGTAGGCCACGGCCTCGCGCGCCACCTCGCGGTTGGCACGTTGGCCCTGCATGATCGTCACGCCCGCGAGATAGCGGTTGCCGTGCAGCACCAGGAGCCCGCCGGCCAGGGCGCAGAGCGCGACGCGCAGGGCCGGTGACGGCGCGCGCGCGCCATCCGCGTCGCCGCGCACCAGGTTGGCCACTGCCATCAGCCAGAGGACATTGTTGAGCAGGAGGATGGTGCCGTACCGCGACGGCACGTACGGCGTGCCGCCGCGGCCGTAGCCGGTGATCGCGGCGTTGACCAGCAGGATCAGCGCGAGCCCCGCGAACAGGACCAGGCGTGCCCGCGCCTCGACGGTCTGGCGATCGCGCCAGTCGCGCGCCATCGCCACCGCGACGCACGCCCACAGGGCGAGCGCGAGGGCCAGGTTCGGCAGCAGCGTCCCCGTGTCCTCGAGCAGCGGGTAGGCGAGCACCCGCCCCATCCAGGTCAGCATCGCGAGCGGGCCGCTGGCTTTGAGCTCGTTGTGGACCACGGTGTAGCCGATGAAGAAGAGCGCGCTGCAGACGATGGCCGCCAGCGCGAAGGCGCCGAGGCGACGGCACAGCCCGCGGTGCGCCGCCAGGGCGCGGAGGCTGCCGGCGATCAGCACCGCGCGCAGGACCAGCGTGGCGGCGACGGCCGCCCAGAAGGCGAGGCCGGAGGCGAAGCTGAAGGTGGCGAGAGCGCAGCCGACGATGCAGAGCGCGATCGTCCGCGCGCGCAACGCGTCGTCGAGCGCGATGGCGCAGATCGCGAGGACGGCGCCCGCGACCAGGGTGAAGCTGTGCACCTGGTATCCCCAGAGGATGTTGTCCCACTGCACGGGCGACGTGAGGAGCACGCTGAGCCCCACGATGAGCACGGGTGACACGCGGAGGCGGGCCAGCGTGTAGCCCAACATCCCGACGGCCAGCCCCATCACCACGGCGGAGCACGCCATCTGGACGATCACGTTCCACTCGCCGAAGAGATCGAAGAGCCCCACCCAGAGGAGGCGCGACACGAGGATGCGGTGCTCGTTGTGCTGCGCGTAGAGGTCGTGCCAGCTCAGCGTGCCGGCCCGCCGCGCGGCGTAGAACGGCAACTCGACCCACTCGTCCCAGTAGGGGACGTCGACGCCGTAGTAGTCGACGAACAGCGCCAGAATCAGGAACGCCAGCAGAAACGCGTACAGGCCCCAGAACAGGGCGCGCAGGCGCGGGGAGCTCGTGGGGAGGAGTCGCATAGCGCGGCCTGCCGTTCGCAGGCCGCCGCTAGGTATGCGACGCGCGCGGCGGGCGTCAACGCCGGCCGCGCGCCACCGCTACGGCGTGACGGTGAAGTTGATGACGCCGGTGCCGGCGACGTTCGACCACGGGCCCCAGCCGGCGTCACTGCCGGACGCGCAGGTGGCGCCGGCCGGACAGGCGCGCGAGATGGCGCTGTACAGCGTCGGCTGTCCGTTCAGGGCCAGCAGCGGCACCTGCACCAGCAATCCCGGCGTGACGCCGCGCGTCGGCGCGTACGTCGCGTCGCCGACGGCCGCGACGTAGTACTCGTACAGCGTCGCGCCCGGCACCGGCGTCCAGCCGAGGGTGATGTTGCCGCCGGTGACGGTGCTGTTGTGGGTCGGCGCGACCAGGACCGGCGCCCCGATGGTGGCGCCGCGCACCGTGAAGCCCGACGCCGGACCGGTGATCTCCTGCGCCGTTCCGGGCCTCCCCACGACCAACGCGTCGTAGCGAGCGCCCTCGCCCTTGAGATAGGCGGCGTAGAAGTTCTGGGTGGTGATCACGTCGAGCGCCGCGGAGCCGCGCGACAGGTCCTGCACGTACAGACGATACGAGGTGTTCGAGCCGGTGTCGCCGGGCACGCGCGACCACGTGAACATCACCGCGGGGCCGTCGACGACCGATCCGGCGAGCGGTTGGCCGAGCTGCGGCGCGGACGGGTTGGCGCCCGACGCCGTGATCGTCTTGACGCCGCTGTACGGACCGCAGCCGTTGCCCGTGCACGCGGCGACGATGGCGCTCGCGGAGCCGTTCGGCACCGGCAGGCCGGTGATGCTGGTCCCGACCACCTGTCGCGCGGCGACGGTGAGCGCCGAGCCGCCGGGTCCGGCGGGCGGCGGCTGGATGATGAAGAGCTGGTACCATTCCGCGCCCGCCACCGCGGTCCACGCGACGTTCACCGCGTTGCCGCTCGCCTGCACGACCGCACTCGTGATGGTCGGCGCGGTCGAGGGCGCCGGCGCGATTACGGCGGTGAAGTCGGATGGGGCGCTGTAGGGGCCGCAGGCGATCTGGCACGCGCGCACCTGCAGGCGGTAGTTCGCGCCGCGCAGGCTGGTGACGGTGGACAACGTCGGATCGGCGAGCGTGATCTGCAGGTCGATGTCACCGGTGGAGAGATTCGTCAGCCGCACTTCGTAGAACACGGGCAATCCCGGCACACCGCTGACCGCGGTCCACTGCAGGGCTTGCACGCTGGCGTGCAGCTGCGCCCCGTTCGCCGGCGCGACCACGGTCGGGGCGGCGGAGGGGGCCGCGAGCGCGACGCTGAAGGCGCGGCTGGCCGAGGGGCCGCAGGAGGTACCCGCGCAGGCGCTCACGAAGACGGTGTAGCTGCCGTTCTGGGGCAGGCTGATCAGGGTGCTGGTGGCGCCGTTGCCGGTCAGCGAGCCGGAGAAGACCGTCGCGCCGCCGCCGTTGGCGATGCGCATGCTGTAGCCGGTGGCGCCGGCCACCGCGGTCCAGCTGAAGGTCACGCCACCGGTCACCGACACGAGCCCGGCCGACGGCGCGGTGATCGTCGGCGCGACGATGTTGGGCGTGCGGGTGATGGTCGGCGTGCGGGTGAACGTCGGCGTACGGGTGAAGGTCGGCGTCCGCGTGGCCGTGGGGGTGAAGGTCAACGTCGGCGTGCTGGTCGCCGTCGCCGTCAGCGTCCGCGTCGCGGTGAAGGTGGACGTGGACGTCGCGGTGGGCGTCGGCGGCGATACGGTGATCGCGGCGGGGCTCCCGATCATGCAGTCCAGCGCCCCCTCGACCAGGCTGCAGGTCTGGAGGGTCAGGCTGGCCGGGCCGGACGTCACGCCCGTCACGGGAATGGTGAGCAAGGTGCCGGGGCCGGTCGGCGGCGACGGGCAGGCGAGCGCGACGCGGATGGTGTTCGCCCCGGTCATGTTGGACGAGACCAGACAGGTGCTGGTGAAGGGCGTCACGACCGGGGTCCCGGGAACGATGCCGCCGGTGTACATGAAGGTCAGGTCCGCGGACTCCAGGCCGTCGGCCAGGTCGACCGTCAGCGGCACCGAGGCCGTAGCGCCGACGCCGTTGACGGTGACGTCGCCCAGGCTGAGGGTCGCGGTCGCGGCGCGCGACGGCGCGGCGCCAATCGAGACGCCGACCACCAACATGGCGGCCGCACACCAGGTCGTCCGCATCATCCTACGCATCCGCTTGGTCATTCGCTGTGCTGCCTCGGAATCCATTCGGCACGGGCGATCCGCGCCGGCCGCTCACTACATTTGAGCAAGGCGAGTGCCACGACGGGTCCCCGGTCGATGCATCGGCACCGCCGGCGCGGTGCGCCGACAGGTGCCAACGAAACGCGCCCCATCGGGTAATCAGCGTCGCCGGATCGCCGGACCGGCATCGGCCGTACCCTTCGCCGTCATCATCATCGGATTCTCGATAGCGTCCCGTTACCCTGACCGGTGTAGAGCTCGCCATCCGCTCCCTGGCCGAAGGTATACAACTGTCCTGCGGTCGCCGTGAAGGCGGTGCTGGTCCAGGTGCCATTGTTCTGGGTCGCCCACCAGAGGCGGCCGGAACAGAGGTCCCCGAAGAGGTACTTGCCATAGAGATAGGGCACCTGCGTGCCCCGGTAGACGTAGCCGCCGGTGATCGAGCAATTGCCGCTGACGTGCCCATAGTCGAGGATCGGCAGGGTGAGCTCGGGGGCGTTGCACGCCGGCACCGGACCGCAGTTCGTGAGCGAGCAGGTGTTGCAGAGCATTCCCTCCATCATCTTCCAGCCGAAGTTGAGGCCGCCCGGCGTGCCGGCCGACACCAGATCGACCTCCTCGCGCGTGTTCTGGCCGACGTCGCCGATGAACATGCTGTCGGTGAGACGGTCGAACGTGAAGCGCCATGGATTGCGGACGCCCTTGGCCCAGATCTCGTCGAGCGGAGCGCCTGGTCCGACGAAAGGATTGTCGGGAGGGATCGTATACGGGAGCTGATCCACGTTGAGGCGCAGGATCTTGCCGAGGAGCAGGTTGTCGTTCTGGGCGTTGCAGCCGGCGCCGGAATCGTCGCAGGCGCCGCCGCCGTCGCCGATGCCGGTATAGAGGTAGCCGTCGGGTCCGAACTGGAGCTGGCCCCCGTTGTGGTTGGACGCGGGGTCGGTAACCGTGAGCACCGTCATCCGGCTGTTCGGATTGGCGAGGTTGGGGTTGTTGGCCGAGCGCGTGTAGCGATCGATCTCTTCGTTGCCGGCCGCGTTCGTGTAGTAGACGAAGAAGTAGCCGTTGTTGGCGTAGCCGGGGTGGAAGGCGATGCTGAGCAGCCCCTGCTCGCCGCAGCAGGACACGCCGGGCACCGTGACGAACGGCGTCGGCAGGAGCTGGGTGCCGTCCCAGATGCGGACCGCGCCGGTCTGCTCGGTGATGAACAGCCGGTTGTCGCCGGCGTTCGTGATCGACGTCGGCCCGCTGAGCGCGGTGGTCAGCGTCTCGAGCGTGATCGACGGCGCCGCCGACGCGAACGGGACGTCGGTGGACCACTGCGGGCCGCTCGAGGGCCCGCCGACGCGGCGGACGCCGTCGCCGTTCTGACCGGCGACGCCGGAGCTGTCGACGATCACCTCGCCGTTGCCCTCGTCGAAGTGCCACAACCCCATCGTCGCCGCGTCGCTCGTGAACGGCGCGCTCGGGCGCGTAAACGGGCCGGCGTAACGCACGACGTTGGAGAGGCGCACCTCATCGAGCCACCCGTGATACGACGGGAACGACGCGCCGGCGTCGTGCTTCTCGGCGCCGATGACGAGGAACGGATCGGAGGTGGGATGCAGCGTCGTCCGGCCGTCGGCGTAGCTGATGTCGCCGAGCGGTCCGCCGCCGGTGGCGTCGAGCTGGCCGTCGACGAAGAGCTGGAGCCCGCCGTCGGCGGCGCGCGTGGCGGCGACGTGATGCCAGACGCCGTCGGCGACGTCGTGCGTGCCGCAGATCGTGTTGCCCGTCGCGCCGACGGCGACGCCGAAGGCGAGTCGGCCGCCGCTGCCGAAGAGCGACAGGCCATAGTCGCCGTGGTCGCCGGCGCCGAAGACGTCGCGATCCACGATGATGTTGCCGTTCATCCAGTTGTCGCCGCCGGCGGCGCACGTGCCGCTGGCGTTGCCGGCCGTCGTCTTCATCCAGAGCTCGAGGGTGAACGCGCCGGCGACGTCGACCGGGCGCGGCGGCGCATCGAGCGGAATCTTGACCCGGTCGATATCGCCGCTGCCGGTGCCGAAGAAGCGCAGCGAGCTCCCCGCCTGCGGTATCGGCGGCGGCAGGATGGTGAAGTTGGTCACGCCGGGACCGGCCTGGTTCGACCACGGACCCCAGCCGCTGTCGCTGCCCGGTGCGCAGGTCGCTCCCGCCGGGCAGGCACGCACGATGCCGCTGTACAGCGTCGGCACGCCGCCCAACGCCGCCAGCGGCACCTGGACCACCAGTCCCGGCGTCACGCCGCGCGTCGGCGCCGCGTTCGAGCCGACGGCCGCGACGAAGTACTCGTAGAGCGTCGCCCCCGGCACCGGGCTCCAGCCGAGCTGGATGTTGCCCGCGGTGAGGCTCGAGTTGTGCGTCGGTTGCGCCAGCGTCGGCGCCGTCGCGCTGTCGCCGCTCACCACGAAGCCGACCGCCGGTCCCACCACCTGCGTCGGCCCCGGGTTGGCCACCACCAGGGCGTCGTACCGCGCGCCCTCCGCCTTGAAGTACGCGCCGTAGAAGTTGTCGGTCGTCAGCACGTCGAGCGCCGCGGTGGCCCGCGACAGATCCTGCACGTACAAGCGGTAGACCGTGTTGCTGCCGTTGTCGCCCGGCACGCGACTCCACGTGAAGAGCACGCCCGGCCCGTTCACCACCGAGCCGCCCAGCGGTTGTCCGATCTGCGGCACGCTCGGATTGGGCCCCGCGCCGGTGATCGACGCCGGTGCGCTGAAGGGTCCACAGCCGTTCCCCGTGCACGCCGCCACGAGCACGCTCGCCGCGCCGGCCGGAATCGGCAAGGCCCCGACGCTGGTGCCCACCACCTCGCGCGCGGCCACGGTCAGCGCGCCGCCGCCCGGTCCCGCCGGCGGCGGCTGGATCACGTACAGCTGATACCATTCCGCGCCGCCCACCGCGGTCCAGCTCGCCGCCAGGCTGTTGCCGCTCACCATCGTGTTGGTGATCGTCGGGGCGGTGCCGGGCGCCGAGCCGATCGCGGCGCTGAAGGAGCGCGTCGCGCTCCACGGACCGCAGCCGCCCTGGCACGCGCGCACCCGCAGCGCGTAGGCGCCGCTGTGCAGGCGCGCCACCGTGCTCAGCGCGGTGTCCGGCAGCAGGATCTGCAGCGCGTGCTCGCCGCTGCCCGTCTCGGTGAGATCGACGTCGTAGAACAGCGGCAGCGATCCGCTGCCCGACACCGCGGTCCATTGCAGCGCCACGTTGCTCTGCGTCAGCGTCGCGCCCGCCGCCGGCGCCGTCACCGTCGGCGCCGCGCTCGGCGCGCCGATGCTCACCGCGAAGTCCCGCGAGGCGAACGGCCCGCACTGGGCGTCGCTGAATCCGCCGCCGATGCAGGCGCGGACGCGCACCGTGTAGCCGCCCGACTGCGGCAGGCTGATGAGCGTCGAGGTGGCACCGTTGCCGGTCAGCGAGCCGGAGAAGACGGTGGCGCTGCCGGCGTCGAGGATGCGGAGGTCGTATCCCGTGGCGGTGGCAACGGGGTTCCAGGCGATGGTCACGCCGGTGGTGGTGATCACCTGGCCGGCCGACGGCGCGGTGATGGCGGGGGAGCCGACGGCTGGCAGGGCCGTCCGTATCGGCGTCGGCGTCGGCGTGCGCGTCGGCGTCTCAGCGACGGCGGCCCGCGGCTGCAGCACGAACAGCCCCTGGTCGGTGCCGCTGCGCGGATCGGTCCACCCCCGGACGTCGTGGCCGCTGCCGCCGGCCACCGCACTGACCGGCGGGAACGCGGCCAGGTCGACGCGCTCGCACGGATAGCCGGCGGCGACGTCGCCCGCGAAGCATCGCGCCGCCTCGGCGGCATCGGCGAGCGAGCGGTCGATCGACGTCGCGCCCTGCTCCGCGCAAGCGGCGGCCACGCGGGCGGCGAGGACGCGCGCGACGCGGTCGATACGCGTGGCCGCGGCCGCCGCGAGGGCGGGCTCGTGGTCGACCGGGAGGGCGCCGGCGGCCATCCGATCGAACGTGCGGCGCCAGACCCGCACGGCATAGCGGCCGAGCCGCGCGACGCCGTCGCCCCGGGCGTGCGCACACGTGCCGGTGCCGTTCGGATCTCGCAGCGACAGCAGTCGCTCGGTGACGTCACGACAGGCGCGCACGGCGTCGACCAGCAGCGCCGAGAGGTCCACGCGCGAAAGGGCGGTCGCATCGGCCGGTGTGCAGGCGCGCTCGATGGTGTCGAGCGCCGCCTGCCGGGCCGCGCCGACGATCGCCGACGCGTCGCACGGCGCGGTGCTCGCGGTGTCGACGCAGGCGGCGGACGCCGCGACGGCGCTGGCGATGCACTGCTCGGTGGCCGCCGCCACCGCGCGCTGGCACGGCGCGGCGGCGCCGAGGTCGCCCCAGGTCGCGAGCGCCGAGCTGCCCTCGAGGGCGGCGACGGGAACGGCGATCCAGGCGAGCGCGAGCGCGCTGATCACCAGCGCGCTGCGCAGCTCTCGCCCGGTCCCGCGCATCAGGGAGTGATGGTGAAGTTGGTGACGCCCGGCCCGGCCTCGTTCGACCACGGGCCCCACCCGGCGTCGCTGCCCGGCGCGCAACTCGCGCCCGCCGGACAGGCGCGCACGATGCCGCTGTAAAGGGTGGGGGCGCCGCTCAACGACCCGAGTGGAACCTGCACCACCAGCCCCGGCGTCACGCCGCGCGTCGGCGCGATGCTCGAGCCCACGGCCGCGACGTAGTACTCGTAGAGCGTCGCGCCCGGCACCGGGCTCCAGCCGAGCTGGATGTTGCCCGCCGTCAGCGTTGAATTGTGCGTCGGTTGCGCCATCGTCGGCGCCGCGGCGCTCTGGCCGGCGACGACGAACCCGGTCGCCGGACCCATCACCTGCGACGGTCCCGGGTTGGCCACCACCAGCGCGTCGTAGCGCGCGCCCTCGGCCTTGAAGTACGCGCCGTAGACGTTCGCCGTCGTCAGCACGTCGAGCGCCGCCGTCGCGCGGGACAGATCCTGCACGTAGAGCCGATACACCGTGTTGCTGCCGTTGTCGCCCGGCACCCGATTCCAGGTGAACATCACCCCGGGGCCCGCCACGACCGAGCCGCCGAGCGGCTGCCCCAGTTGCGGCGCGCTCGGGCTCGGACCCGACGGGTTGATCGACCGCGTCGAGCTGAACGGCCCGCAGCCGTTGCCCGTGCAGGCCGCGACCAAGACGCTGGCGCCGCCCGACGGCACCGGCAACCCGGACACGCTGGTCCCCACCACTTCGCGCGCGGCCACGGTCAGCGCGCCGCCGCCCGGCCCGGCCGGCGGCGGTTGAATGACGTACAACTGATACCACTCGGCGCCGCTCACCGCGCTCCAGCTCGCCGCCAGGCTGTTGCCGCTGGTGACCACGGCGCTGGTGATCGACGGCGCGGTGCTCGGCGCCGGGGCGATGTTGGCGGTAAAGTTGCGCGTCGCGCTCCATGGGCCGCAGCCGCCCTGGCAGGCGCGCACGCGCAGCGCGTAGGCGCCGCTGTGGACGCGGGAGACCGTGCTCAGCGACGTGTCGGGGAGCAGGATGCTGAGCTCGCGCAGACCGCTGCCGGTGTCCGTCAAATCCACCTCGTAATACAGCGGCAGCGAGCCGCTGCCGGTGATGCCGGTCCATTGCAGGGTGACGATGCTCTGCGTCAGCGTCGCCCCCGCCGCCGGTGCGGTCACCGACGGCGCCGTCGTTGGCGCGCCGACGTTGACCTGGAAGACGCGCGACGCGAAGCGGCCGCACTGCGCGTCGGTGAAGGTGTTGTTCTGGCAGGCGCGGACGCCGAACATGTAGAAGCCGTTCGGCAGGCTGATGAGCGTCGAGGTGGCGGCGTTGCCGTTCAACGACCCGGCGAACACCGTCGCGCCGGTGTTGCTGTTCCACAACCGCAGGTCATATCCGCTGGCGCCGGCGACGGCGTTCCAGGCGAAGCTGACGCCGCCGCTGTTGATCACCTGGCCGGCACTCGGCGCGGTGATGGTCGGTATGGGCAGGGCGGCGGTGCCGCCGTTGACGTTCACCGTCACCGTGGCGCTGGAGGTGCCGAAGCCGTTGCTGGCGTTGAGGGTGTATGCGGTGGTGGTGGTCGGAGTGACGTTGCGCGTACCGCTGGTGGCGCCGGCGGTGCCGTTGATGTTGGCCGAGGTGGCGCCGGTCGTCGACCAGCTCAGCACCGAGGTACCGCCGGGAACCAGCAGGATCAGGTTGGCGGTGTAGGAGTTGATGGTCGGCGTGGCGCCAGTGACGGCGACGTCCGCCTCGCCTGTGGCGCCGCCGACGTCGGTCACCGCCAGCATGCGGTAGGTGGTGTCGGCCGGCGGCGACACCGAGCGCGAGCCGCTGGCCGCGTTGAGGGCGCCGACCGCCTGATCGATGGCGCCGTCGAGGAACGCACCGGCGGTCACGTTCCAGGTCAGCGTCGAGCTCTGGCCAGCGCTGATGCTGGCGGGGTTGGCGCTGAACGCCACCGCCGGCGCGGCGCCGAGGTTGACGGTAGCGTTGAACGGCGTGCCGGCAACCGACAGCACGTGCGAGCCGGTGCCGGCGGCGGCCGTCAGACCGGCGTTGCCGCTCAGCCCGTTGCCGTCGAGCGTGGCGCTGCCGCCGTCCCAGGCGTACGCGAGGTACGCGGCGCTCGGCGGCGGGTTGTCGCCGACGGCGGCGGTGGAGAGCATCGTCGGCGGCACCGCCAGCAGATGGCCGGAGATCGGCGCGCTCGCCGGCGCGGTGTTGTTCACCTGCGACTTGTCGGTGGAGACGCCGTTGGCGCGAGTGACGACCACGGTGTTGAGCTGCGCCACCGTGCGGCCGGAGATGCCGAGCGCGTCGGTGTAGACCGCGGTGCCGAACGTGGTCGAGTAGATCTGGTTGCCGTTGTAACGCATGTCGTTGATCGGACCGTTGGTCCGATCGTCGTCGAAGATCGGCAAGCCGATGTTGTCGCTGATGACCGAGTTCGACACGGTGCCGGTGGCGGGCAGGTTGTAGGAGTCCCAGCCGGTGGTGAAGAGCGCGGCCCCGTACGAGTTGGCCATCGCCTCGTTCACCCCGGGGCTCACCTCGTTGTTGATCAGGCGCGAGGTAGTGATGTTGAGCGTCGAGCCCTGGGCGAAGACGGCGCCGCCGTACTGGGTCGTGCGGTTGTTGGCGAAGGTGGTGTTGCTGATGTCGGTCAGCGTCTGGTCGAGGATGGCCATGCCGCCGCCGCCAGCGTTGGCTCCGCCGAGCGCGTCGCAGTTGGCGATGATGCTGTCCTTCATCGTCAGCGACGCCATCGCCAACCACAGGCCGCCGGCGATGCCGCTGCCGCCGGCACCAGCGACCAGCTGCACGTCGCAGTCGATCAGGGCGACGCGCTCGAGCAGCACCGGCTCGCGATTCACCGAGAGCGAACCGTTCTGACTGACGCCGCCCTCGCCGTAGGCGTGGTTGTGGTCGCCGCCGGCGAAGATGCAGCCGCCGGTCTGGGCGACGGTGGTGACCGAGCCCGAGCGGCCGCGGAACAGCGTGTCGCGCACCGTCAGCGAGGCGGTGCGGCGGTTGGGCTCGTCGACGTCGTTGGAGATCGCCGAGATCGAGCCGCCGAAGCCGGTCGCGTTGCCCGAGCCCACGGCGCGGTTGCCCTCAAAGTAGCTGCCGCTGATGTCGAGGATGCCGCGGTAGGTGTTCACCGCACCGCCGGTGTCGGACGAGTTGAAGAGGAAGCGCGAGTTGATGATGCGGCCGGTCGCCTGATCCTCGACGTGGAACGCGCCGCCCTCGGTCGGCGGCGCGAAGCTCACCGACGGGTCGAGCGCCGCCTTGTTGTTGATGAATGTGGTGTTGACGACCAGGACGTCGGCCTGCGGCGTGGTGACCGGGTTGGTCCAGGTGCCGATGGCGTAAATGGCGCCGCCGACGTAGCCGGCCTGGTTGTTCTCGAAGCGCGAGTCGGTGACGCGCAGCACCGAGTTGCCGTCGTGGATGGCGCCGCCGCCGGAGCTGGGGAAGTGGTTGGGCACGTTGGTGCGGTTGTTGGTGAACGTGCCGCGGTAGATGTAGGCGGTGGCGAACTGCTCCAGCGCCATCGCGGCGCCGGCGTACTTGGAGGTGTTGCCGCTCCACACGCAGTCGAAGAAGAACGCGGTCGAGCCGATGGCGACCTCGATGCCGCCGCCGCCGGTGGTGGCGTCGCCGCGGTTGTTCTCGAAGCGGCACTGGTCGAAGGTCGCCTGCGCCTTCTGCATGGTGACGCCGGCGGCGAGGCCGGCGATGGTGGTGGCGCCGTTGCGGAAGATGATCCTTTCGAAAGTCACCGGCCGGCCGGCGGCGAGGCTGGAATTGATATAGCGGACCAGGTCGCGGGTGCCGCCGCCGTCGAGGACGACGGTGGCGCCGGTGGCGGCGCGGATGGTGAAGCCGCGGCCGGTGTCGTTGATGACGAAGGCGTTGGCCGGCGGCGTGTACGTGCCGGCCGCCAGCTCGATGATGCCGCCGTTGGGAACCTGATTGATGGCGGACTGCAGGTCGGCGACGTCGCCGGGGACATGGAGGATGCTGCTCGCGGCCAGGGCCTGAGGCACGCGGGTGGCGGTCGGTAGGGCGGTGGCGGTCGGCGTCGGAGTACGGAATGCCGCATCGGCCGACCTGGCCACAAATGCCGCCAGGAAAACCGCGGCCAGAGTACGCAACAGGACCTTCATAATCCTCTTCAGAGGTGCAATTTCCGGGCGCATCGCTGCGCTGTGGGTTTCCCTCTGCAGCGCACGGAGGACGGGAGGTTCACCGCCAAACTGACACGCCCCGACGGGAATCCAACGCCACCACCCACCGGTCACATCGTATGCGAGGCCTATGGTCGAAGGAATAGGGCGCGGGCGGCGGGGGCCGGAATGCAGGAAAAGCACACGGCGACGAGCGCAGGCCGTCCAACGATGCGAGGTCTTGCCCCAATGCTGAACCGCCAAGGGCGCCAAGTGCTCGCCAAGGACCGCACGGGTGCGCGTCGCGTGTTTCGACGTCGCACGCCGCGCGCGCTTCTTGGCGAGATCTTGGCGTCCTTGGCGGTTTCGGCGCCCGAAAAGTCGCGGCGCAGATTCGCCCTTCAGAGGCTGTACTCTTGCCCGCTCCGCCCGCCGCCTCTACACACGCCCGGTGAACCCCGAGCCGGAGGTGACGGCGGTCGTCCTGCACTATGGCGCGGCGGCGGTGACGCGCCGCTGCCTCGCCAGCGTGGCGGCGAGCCGGTACCCGCGGCTGTCGGCACTGCTCGTCAACAACGCACCCGCCGAGCCCTGGGAGATCGCGGGGCTGCCGCCGCCGACGGTGATCGCCCCGGCATCGAACACCGGCTACGCGGGCGGCAACAACCTCGCCCTGCGCGCGCTGCAGGCCCGCGACGGCGCCTACGCGTTGCTGCTCAACAACGACGCCGAGCTCGAGCCCGACGCGATCGCGGCGCTGGTCGCGTGCGCGGAGACCGATCCGCGCATCGCGCTCGTCGGCGCGCGCGTCGCCGCGCCCGATGGCGCGGCGCTGGATCACGGGCGGGTCACGTTCGGTCCCTATCTCGTCGGGCGGCCGGCGCCGCGCGCGGTCGCCGCGGTCGACGCGCAGTGGGTGAGCGGCTGCGCACTGTTGGTACGGCTGGCGGCGTTGCCGGCGGTCGGCATGCTCGACGAGCAGTTCTTCCTGTACGGCGAGGACGTCGAGTGGTGCCTGCGGGCGCGGCGCGCCGGGTACCGCGTCGTTCACGAACCCGCCGCCGTGGTTCGGCACGCTGACGCCGTCTCGACCGCGACGACGACGCGGCGCGCCTATTTCCTCGCCCGCAATGCCATCCTGCTGAGCCGCCGGCACGGCGGCGTGCTGACGCGCCTGCGCACCCTGGCGGCCTGCGCGGCGCTGCCGGCGGCCTCGTTCGCCCGCCGCCTCATCCGACGCGAGCCGCTGGCACCGGCGGCGTGGATATGGCGCGGGATGCTCGACGGTCTGCGCGAACGGCCGCCGCGCCTCGCGGCACTGGGCCTGGCCGTGCCGCCGGCGCGGCCGTGACCACGCGTCTGCGGGTCGCGCTCGACGCCCTGCCCCTGCAGGTGCGGTCGGCCGGTATCGCGGCGTACGTCCGCGAGCTGACGCGCGCCCTCGCCGCGCTCGACCCCGCGCCCGACGTGCGGCTGTTCGGTCTGTCGTGGCCGGCCCCGCCGCCGCGCGAGACCGACGGTCGCGCCTGGCCGGCCGGCGTCGGCGTCGTCACCTCGCCGCGCTATCCGCTGGTGATGGGGACGCCGATCGCGGGACTGCCGCGCCTGGTCGACTGTGCCGCGGTGCTCGGATCGATCGACGTGTTCCACGCCACGGCATACGCCGTCCCGCGCGCCCGCCGCACGCCGGTGGTGCTGACCGTGCACGACCTCACGCTGCTGCGCTTTCCAGAGCTCGGCACGCCGGCCCTACGTCGCAGCGTGCAACGCGCGGCGGCCCTGGTCGGCGAGGCGCGGCTGATCATCGCCGACTCGCAGGCGACGCGCCGCGACCTGCTTGCGCTCACATGCGCGAGGGCGGACGCGATTCGCGTCGTGCCGCTCGGGGTGAACGGCGCCTTTCACCCGCAGCCGCCGGACGCGGCGCGGGCATCCGTGGCGGCGCGGCTCGGCGTCACCGATCGCTATCTCCTGCACGTCGGCACGATCGAGCCGCGCAAGAACCTGCCGCTGCTCATCGACGCCTGCGCGCGCCTCTGGCGCGGCGGACGCCTCGCCCATCGCCTGGTCCTCGCCGGCGCGTCGGGGTGGGGCGCCGCCGCGGTGGCGAACGCGATCGAGCGGCACGCCGCGCAGCCGTTCGTCATCCAGCTCGGCCGCGTCGCGGACGCCGACCTCCCCGCTCTGTACGCCGCCGCCGAGGCGGTGGTGGTGCCGTCGCGCAACGAGGGCTTTGGTCTGCCGCTCCTGGAGGCGATGGCCTGCGGCGCGCCGGTCATCGCCGCCGATGCCGGCGCGCTGCCCGAGGTCGCGGGCGACGCCGCGCTGCTCGTCGACCCCACCGACGCCGCGGCGTGGTCGGAGACGATCGGGCGCCTCGCCGCGGATCCCGAGCTCGCCGCGCGCCTGCGCACCGGCGGCCCCATCCGCGCCGCCGCGTTCACCTGGGAACGCTGCGCCCGCGAAACGTACGCGGTGTACGAAGAGGCGCGGCGGCGATGAGGTCGGCGCCGCTCAGGGCGTGACGGTGAAGTTGGTCACGCCGGGTCCGGCCACGTTCGACCACGGACCCCAGCCGGCGTCCGAGCCGGAGGCGCAGGTCGCGCCGGCGGGACAGGCGCGCACGATCGCGCTGTACATCGTCGGCGCGTTGCCCAACGCCAGCAGCGGCACCTGCACCAACGTGCCCGGCGTGACGCCGCGGGTCGGCGGCGTCGGCGAGCCGGGAATGGCAACGAAGTACTCGTACAACGTCGCGCCCGGCACCGGGCTCCACCCCAACTGCACGTTGCCGGCGGCGACCGTTGAGTTGTGCGCGGGTTGGGTCATGGTGGGCGCGGCCGACGACTGGCCGGCGACGATGAAGCCCACCGCCGGTCCCATCACCTGCGACGGCCCCGGATTCGCGACCACCAGTGCGTCGTAACGGGCGCCTTCCGCCTTGAAGTAGCCGCCGTAGAAGTTGCTCGTCGTGTACACGTCGAACGCCACGGTGCCGCGCGAAAGGTCCTGCACGTAGAGCCGATAGACGGTGTTGCTGCCGTTGTCGCCGGGGATGCGGTTCCAGGTGAACAGCGCCGTCGGTCCGGCGACCACCGAGCCGCCGAGCGGCGTGCCGAGGTTGGGCACGTTGGGATTGGGCGCCGCCGAGCTGATCGGCGTGGCGCCGCTGAAGGGACTGCAGCCGTTGCCGGTGCACGCCGCGGCGATGACGCTGGCCGCCCCGACCGGAATCGGCAGGACCGTCGTGGTCCCGACCACTTCGCGCGCCGCGACGGTGAGGGCCCCACCGCCCGGACCTGCCGGCGGCGGCTGGATGACGTACACCTGGTACCATTCAGCGCCGCTGACCGGATTCCATTTCACCGTGAGGTCGTTGCCGCTCAGGGTCGCCTGCGTGATGGTCGGAGGATTCGCGGGCGCCACCGGCACGGCCGCGGTGAAATCGTGTGCCGCGCTCCAGGGACCGCATCCCGACTGACAGGCGCGGACCTGCACCGCGTAGTGGCCGCTGTGCAGGCGCACGACGGTGTTGAGAGTCGGATCGGGAACGGTGATACGCAGCTCGGTGTCGCCGTTGTCGAGGTCGGTCAGCTCGAGCTCGTAGAACACCGCCTGGGTGCCGGCCGAAACGCCAGTCCAGGTGAAATTGTAGATGCTCGACGTCAAGGTCGCGCCGTCGAGCGGGAACGTCACGTCGGGCGCGCTCGACGGCGTGATCAGGTTGATGGCGAAGCTGCGCGTGGCGTAGCCGCCGCACGCGGCGTTGATGCACGCGCGCACCTTGAACGTATAGCTGCCGTTGTTCGGCAGCACGATCAGCGCCGACGTGGAGCCGTTGCCGACGAGCGAGCCGGAGAACACGGTCTGCGCGCCGGTCAGGATCTGCATGTCGTAGCCGGTGGCGTTGGCGACCGTCGACCACGCGAACGTGATGCCGCCGGTCGTCATCGTCTGGTTGGCGCCGGGCTGGTTGATCACCGGAATGCCGATCGGCGGGTTGGTGGGCGTCCGCGTCGGCGTCAGCGTGCGTGACGGGGTGAGCGTCCAGGTCGGCGTCGGCGTGTACGTGACGGTCGGCGTCGCCGACGGACCCGGCGTGAAGGCGTCGAAGCAGGACGCGGCGTTCACCTCGGGCGCGATCTGGGTCTTCGAGCACGGCGAGAATTGCTGCAGCAGCGACGAGCTCAGGAAGGGGTTCATGATGAACGTGCCCGGCTCACTCGCACACGCGGACCCCTGCTGGTTGTCGTGCGGCGCGCCGAAGTTGTGGCCCATCTCGTGCGCCAGCAGCAGCGTCATGACGTAGAGCGAGGAGCTGAAGTCCTGGTCGATCCCCGATCCCCAGTAGCCGCCGCAGAGCGTCCCCAACCAGGAGAGGCCGATGACGTTGCCGTTGAGGTCGCGGCCGGTGACGAGGTGGGCGATGTCGCAGTTGTAGAGTACCTGCGACGGCGTGTTGTCGTTGGCGTCGTGGTACGAACTGAACTCGTTCAGCAACGTGTTGTAGTCGGTCGTTTCGGAGAACGGATCGTTCGAGGCCGTGAAGATGACCGTCGAGCGCAGCTGCACCGCGACGCCGATCTCCGACTGGTAGATGCCGTCGACGGCGTTGATGATCGCGGCGAGGTCGTTGGCCGATGTGTCGCCGTGTTTCGAGTAGTACTGGAAGTCGCCGACCACGCCGATCTCGGCGCGCTTGTTGGCCACCGCCGCGGCGCTGCCGACCGCGGTGCGCGCGGTGAGGTCGCGGGCCGGGGCGCCCGGCCAGGCCTTGCCGCCGCCCTGCAGGGCGTGGCGGGAGAACGACTGCCGGCCGGGCGCCTGCGCGGCGCACGTACCGAGCGGCACGTCCTCGACGTCGGAGAGTCGGTAGGCGATCGACGCCCCGGCCGCTTTGGCACCGAAGAAGTGGCGCGCCGGCTCGAGGAAGTACACCTCGGCGTCGGTCGCCACGATGCCGCTCATCTCGTCGCCGTCGATGCCCAGGCGCACCCACGAACCGGGCTCGCCGCTCACCGTGCCGCGGTAGAAGCTGCCGACCATATCGGCGGGCTGCTGGACGTCACCGCCGGCGCCGATCCAGTGCACGCGTGCCCCCTGGCTGAACACATCCGAGGGTTCGAGGGCGAGGTCGAATGTCCTGCCGAGCGTCGCGAACGACACCGTCAGCGGCCCACCGCTGTTCGCCCCCGAGGTTCCGGCCGCGGGTGACGCCACGTGGACCGTGTCGAAGTGATGGATGAACGCGGGAACGCCTGGCGCGTCAGCGGCGAACGCCCGGCCGAGTGGACCGGCGGCCACGAGCACCAGAAGAGCGGCTGTCGAACGAAGAATCGTCATGATTCACGCGGATTCAGCAGCGAATGGCGTGCCATGCGCGCGAGCGTGCGGGAGTGCCGGTGGAGCCCCGAAAGGCGCGATTTGACACTCGACGCGGGTCGGCAACTTCCCGCCATCCAGTGACGGGAGCGACCGAATCGTACCGCTCGACCTGTCACACGACCTGCGGCCCCTCAACGCCACGACCTCCAGCCTTCGCGCTCGCATCGGCGTGCCGAGCGCCCACTCCGCGAACACCTCATTGTCCTTGGGGTGTCTCGCCGCCGCGTTTTCTGGCACAAAAGCCGGATGCGCGTCGAGCCTCATGCCGCCTGAACGGCGTGTGCGACGTGGTCCCTGGCTGGTGGTCGCCGGCCTGGTGCTCGGCAATTTCTTCATGCACAAGCCGATCTCCGACGCGTGCGACGCCCTGTTCGCCCGCATCGGGCGAACCGCATACGAATGGGTGACGCTGCTCGGCATCGCCGCACTTTCGCTGGCAGCGTCGACTCTGCTGCTGCGCGGCGGCGCGCCGCTGCTGCGCAGCACGCGTGCGCTGGTCGCGCTGCTCGGACTCGCGGCCGCCACCGTCCTGGCGCAACGCGGCCTCCTGGTCAGCAACGTCGAGCTCATCCATCTGCCGCAGTTCGGCCTCCTCGCCGCGCTGCTGCTCGTCGCCGGCCTGCCGCCGCAGATCGCCTGGATCGTCGCGACGCTCGCCGGCGCGATCGACGAGACCTATCAGATGCTGGTGATCTACCGGGACGTGCCGAACGTCTACTTCGACTGGAACGACATCGTGCTCAACGCCATCGGCGCCGCCTGGGCGGTGGTGCTGGCGCGCGGCGGCCGTGCCGACAACGCGAGCGCCGATCAACGCGACCTGCAGCGCACGCTGCTGGTGCTCCTCGGGCTCGGCATCGGCGTCGCGCTGGTGCGGGCGCCCCTGCGGGTCACCCCGCTCGACGTCTTCCCGTATTGGACCCCGCAGCTTCGCCGGGCGATGACCGGCTTCGACTACCACGTGATGTCCGGGTCGGAGGGACTGCTCTCGCTGCTCGCGCTCTGGGGCCTGGTCGCGCTGGCCTGCGGCGAGCCGCGGCGCCGGCTCCCGGTGGCGCTGGTCGGGCTGCTCCTGCTCTCCGCCTGCGTGCCGCGTCCCCTGCCACCGCTGCCGGCGCCGCCGCCTCGCCCGTTCTTCATCACCTTCTGGTGCGGTCCGCCGCTCGCCGAGTTGACCGACGCGCGCGCCGCCGAGATCGCCGCTGCCGGGTTCGACGTCGTCGGTGCGCCCTGCGAGGGGCCGCTGACGCCGGCGCTCACCCACCAGGCGCTCGACGTCGCGGCGCGGCACGGCCTGAAGATGTGGATCAAGGACGGCCGCATCGACCAGTACCACGGCCTCCGGCCCGACTGGCGGGCGCAGGCGGACGCCGTGGTGGCCGAGTTCGGATCACACCCGGCGCTCGACGGCTACTTCCTGGTCGACGAGCCGGGCGCGCGATCAGTTCGCCGACCTCGGCCTGGTGGTCACGCGGCTGCGCCAGATCGATCCGGCGCGCGTCGCCTACGTCAACCTGCTGCCCGACTACGTCGGCGCGGAGGCGCTCGGCACCGACACGTACGCGGAGTACGTCGACGCCTACATGGCGGAGGTGCGGCCGTCGTTGCTGAGCGTCGACTACTATCCGTTCACGGACGGGGCCGACCGGGACACCTTCTTCGCCGACCTGTGGCTGATCCGCGACCGCGCCCTCGCCGCCGGCGTGCCGTGGCTGTTGATCGTGCAGGCGATGCCGCACGGTCCGTACCGCGATCCGACCGCCGGCGAGCTGTCGTGGCAGGTGTTCAACGGCCTGGCGTTCGGCGCGCGCGCCATCTCCTACTTCACCTACTGGACGCCGGTGCGCGTGCCGCATGCCGCACGAGTGGCAGTTCCGCCGCGGGCTGATCGAGGGCGGCGTCGCCACCGATAAGCTGGCGGTGGTGCGCCAGCTCAATGCCGCGGCCCGGGCGATCGCGACACAGCTCGACGGATTCACCTCGATCGCGGTCATCGACTCCGCCGGCCAGTTCGGCGACGCCCTGCCGCAGGCGCCGCTGGCGGCGGTCGATGGAGCCCCGGCGACCGTCGGCCTCTTCGCCGCGGCCGACGGCACGCGCGCCGCCCTGATCGTCAACCGCGACTACCGCGCCCCCGCCGCGATCACCCTCCGCCCGCAGGCGGGCGCGCCGGCCGCCGAGGTCTTCGACCCGGCAACGCAGCGCTGGTCTCTCGCAGCCGAGAGCGCCGTCACGCTGCCGGCCGGCGGCGCGCAGCTGCTGCGCTGGCGCAGAAGCGAACCACGGATTACACGGATCTCGACGGATCCGACCTGCACTGAGACCAGCCCATCCCACCTTGTCCGTGACATCCGCGTGATCCGTGGTTGATTCCTCCCCCTCCGACCTCGCGCTCAGCAGCTACGACGCCGCCGTGCCGTTGTCGGCGATCGTCGTGAACTGGAACGGCCGCGCGCATCTCGACGTCTGTCTCGGATCGCTCCGCCGGCAGACGCTGCCCGGGATCGAGATCGTGCTGGTCGACAACGGCTCGACCGACGACTCGTTGGCGTGGGTTCGCGAGCGCTTCGGCGACGCGGTGCGCGTCGTCGCCCTGTCCGAGAACCGCGGCTACGCCGGCGGCCTCAACGCCGGCATCGCGCGCCGCGCGCGGCCGGTACTGTCATGCCGCTGAACAGCGACACCGAGGTGGCGCCCGAATGCTGCGCCCGCCTGGTCGCCGCCGCCGACGCGCATCCGACGACCGGCATGTTCGCGCCCAAGATCCTCGCGTTCGACGAGCGCACGCGTCATCGACAACGTCGGCCACCTGCTCTATCCGGACGGCCTCAGCCGCGGTCGCGGGCGGCTCGAGATCGACCGCGGCCAGTACGACACCGAGGAGGAGATCGTGCTGCCGAGCGGCTGCGCGGTGCTGCTGCGCCGCGCCATGCTCGCCGACATCGGACTGTTCGACGACGATCTGTTCGCCTACTGCGACGACACCGACCTCGGCCTGCGCGCCCGCCTCGCCGGCTGGCGCTGCCGCGTCCGTGCCGGGCGCGGTGGTCTACCACAAGTACTCCGCCGCCAGCGCGGCCTACTCGCCGCTCAAGGCGTTCCTGGTCGAGCGCAACCGCGCCTGGGTCGCGGTGAAGTGCCTGCCCGCGCCCGCTGCTGGCCGTCAGCCCGCTGTTCACCGCCGCTGCGCCTCGCCGGCCAGGCCTGGGGCGCGGTCACCCACCGCGGCGCCGCCGGCCGCTTCGCCGCCGCCCACTCGCCGCTGGCGCTCGTCGCCGTGCTGCTGCGCGCCTACGCCGCCGCCCTCGCCGGCCTGCCGGCCGACCTGGCGCAAGCGCCGCATCATCCAGCGCCGCCGCCGCGTCTCCGCCTGGGAGCCGGTCGGCTGGCTGCGGCGCTGCGGCATGGGGGTGCGGGAGGTGGCGCTGAAGGATTGAAGAAGAGGGGACGGCAAGGCAAAAGGCAAAAGGCAAAAGGGTGGAGGCTGATTGTTTCATTTTGCGACTGAGGGTCTTCCCTTTGCCTTTTGCCTTTTGCCTTTTGCCTTGCCTCTTCTCCGAAAGGGCTAGAGCCGCCGCCGCTACCCACCACCACTCTCCGGTGCTAACCACCCCTCTCCCCCATGCGCACCCTCCTGATCATTCCCGCCTTCAACGAGCACGGCTCCATCCAGGGCGTGATCAACGCGGTGCGGCCGTATTTCGACGGCGACATCGCTGGTCATCGACGACGGCTCGGAGGACGACACGTCGGAGCTGGCGCGCGCCGCCGGCGCGGTGGTGATGCGCCATCCGTGCAACCTCGGCATCGGCGCCGCGGTGCAGACCGGCTTCCTCTACGGCCTCACCCACGGCTACGACTACGTCGTGCGCCAGGACGGCGACGGCCAGCACGACCCGGCGCAGATCCCGCGCCTGCTGGAGGTGCTGCGCGGCGGCGAGGCCGACATCGTCGTCGGCTCGCGCTTCCTGGCGCGCGAGGGCTACCAGTCGACCTGGTGCGGCGCGTCGGCATCTTCATCCTCGGCATCGTCAGCGCGCTGGTCGGCACGCGCATCACCGATCCGACCTCGGGCTACTGGGCGGTCAACCGGCGCGCCCTGACGGTGCTCGCCACGCACGCATCCCGACGACTACCCGGAGACCGAAGCACTGGTGATGGCCTCGCGCGCCGGCTGCCGGGTGCAGCGAGGTGCCGGTCGTCATGTACGCGCGCATCGCCGGTCGAGTCGTCGATCAGCGCCCTCTATTCGGGGTTCTACATGCTCAAGGTCGTGCTGGCGCTGCTGGTCGGCCGGCTGCGGCCGCGGTGAGGAGGAGGACGCCATGCACACCCTCGACATTCTGGCCGTGACCGCGAGCCGTCGTCATGATCTTCGTGGTCGAATCGATCCGCCGCAGCAGCCTCAACGCCCGCTACGCCATCCTGTGGCTCGGCGCGGGCGCCGCTCTGCTGCTCTTCTCGCTCTACCGGCCGCTGCTCGACTGGGCCGCCGCGGCTGCTCGGCATCGCCTACCCGCCGTCGCTGCTCTTCGGCCTCGCCTTCCTGTTCCTGCTGCTGATCATGCTGCACTACTCGCTGGTCATCTCCTCGCACCGCGACTCGATCCGCCGCCTGGCGCAGACGGTCGCCCTGCTGGAACGCGCAGCTGGAGGAGCAGCGGCGGTGAGAAGCGGGCGTTGGGGGTGAGGTGCTAGTGGTCGGGTCGATCAGGCCCAAGCGACCTGGCAACCGAACAACCTGCCACGCGATCATGAGTCGTCGCCGGACCAATCCCACGCCCGCACGTCGCGCAGCCGCCGCGACCGCGACCGCGACCCGCCGCGCCGGTGGTGGTCGCCGCGACCGCGCAGGCGTGGCCGAGCACCTCCTGGCGCTCGCCGTGCGTCGGCGTCGCTGGCGGCGGCGTTGTACGTGCCAGTCTCGGCGGCGACTTCGTCTACGACGATCCCAACGCGGTCGACGCAGAGCACGCTGATCCGCGCCTGACGCCGATCAGCCGCTTCCTCAAGCTGAGCACGCGGCCGCTCACCGATTACTCGTTCGCGATCGACTACGCGATCGGCGGCCTGGAGCCCGCCTCCTACCACGCCACCGGCATCGTGCTGCACGCCGCTCACCGCGGTGCTGGTCTACGTCTGGCGCGTGGCTGACGCTCGGCCTGCCGTCGCTGGCGCCGCGCTACGGCCGCGCGCGCTTCGCCATCGCACTCGCCGCCGCGGCGCTGTTCGCCGCCCACCCGCTCGCCAGCGAGACGGTCGCCTATGTCTCCAGCCGCAGCGAGGTCGCTGGCGGCCCTGTGGTACCTGCTCGCCGTCATCGGCTACGTGCGCGCCGCCACGCGCTCGCGCCCGGCCACCGCGGGTGGTGGGTGGTCCTCGCCATGGTGGCGGCCATCGCCGGCGCGGCGAGCAAGGAGACCGCGGTCACGCTCTCGCCGTGCTGCCGCTCTACGACTGGCTGCTGATCGCCGACGCGGAACTGGCGGCGCGTGCACTGGCGCCTCGTCGCGATTCGCCGCTGTCACCGCTGGTGCTGGCGGCGCTGATCCTGTTGGCGCGCGCATTCGTCGGCCAGATCGAGCCTGGGCGACTACAGCGCCACCGCCGGCTTCGGCTTCGACCGCTTCGGGCCGTCGCAGTACCTGGTGACCCAGTTCGGCGTCATCGTCCACTATCTGCGGCTGACCGCTGCTCCCCTCGGGCAGACCTTCGACTACGACTGGCCGCTGGCGAGCATCCACTTCGCCGCTCGCCGTCGTCATCCCGCTGCCATGCTCATCGGCCTGGTCGTCGGCGCCTGGCGCCTGCGCAGCACGTACCCGCTGGCGACCTTCGTCGCCGGCTGGATGCTGCTGATCCTGGCGCCGACCTCGTCGGTGATGCCGATCGCCGACCTCGCCGTCGAGCGCCGCATGTATCTCCCGCTGGTCGGGCTCATGCTGCTCGCCGCCGCGTGGCTCTACGATCTCTTCGGCCAGTTGCCGGACGAATGGCGGCAGCGGCCATCGCTCTCCTACGGCGCTGCTGATCGCGGACGCTGGTGGCGGCGCTCGGGGCGCTCACCTGGCAACGCGCCGAGCTGTGGGGCGACGCCATCGCCCTGCACGAGGACGGCGTCGCGAAGGCTCCCGGCAACCCGCGCACGCGCCTCAATCTCGGCGTGACCTACCTCAACAGCGGCGATGCCGCAGCGCGCCTACGAGACGCTGCTCGAGGCCAAGCGGATCTACGACCGCGGCGAGTCCGTGCAGGCCTTCCCGCGCATCGGCGCCTTCATCCACTACAACCTCGGCGCGGTGCTGTACGCGCGCAAGGACTACGACGGCGCCGCCAGCCGCAACTCGAGCGCAGCCTCGAGCTCGGCGGCCAGTACCTGGCCCTGCGGCCGATGGCGAACATGCTGCTCAGCCGCGTCGACGCGCAACGCGGCGACTGGACGGAGGCGGCGAACCGCATGGACGAGGCGCTGAAATACCATGAGGATCGCCGACTGGCAGGTGGATCTCGCGCAGATGAAGCTGCGCAGCGGCAATGTCATCGGCGCCAACATGGTGATCGACGCGACGCTGAAGAAGTATCCGGGCCTCCCGCGCGCCTTGAAGATGAAGGAGCGGATCGCCGCGGAAGCCGCTGCCGCCCCGCGCCCCGCTGGCGCGCCACCGAAGGGCCAGTAGCGGGAATGGGCGCGATGGCACTGGAGGGGATTCACGATGTGCGGCGGCAGTCGATCGACCCAATTGGCGGGCGACAGCCGCCGCCTCAGCGGCGGAAATAGACGAGCAGACGGCCGCGCGCCTGCGCTTCCGCCCACAGCGCGGTGGCGTGCGTGCGCACGGCGCTGCCGTCGCGCTCGACGCGGTGCGGCGCGAAGCCGAGCGCCTCCAGCGGCTCGAACAACGCCGCCGGGGTGGCGCCGGCGCGGGTCAGGAGGGCGGGCGCGACCGCGCAGAGGATGCGCAGCGCCGGTTCGCGCTCGAGCACGCGGCGCGCGCCGCGTAGGGCCGAGACCTCGGCGCCCTGCGCGGAGATCTTCAGGAAGTCGAGGCGCGGCACCTCGGCGACGAGATCGTCGAGGCTGACGCCGCGCACGGTGCGCACGCGCCGATCTTCGAGCGCCGGCAGGATGCGATGGTCGCCGCGGTCGCCGGTGGCGAGGTAGAGCGAGGTCCAGCCGGAATACTCGGCCGCCGCCACCTGGCGCGGATCGATCTGCGGGAAGCGTCCGGCACCCACGGCGCGGGTGAGCAGATCGAAGTTGCCGGTCTCGGGCTCGAGGGCGATGACCCGGCCGGTGACACCGGCGCGCCGCGCCAGCGCGACGCTGTACCAGCCGAGATAGGCGCCGACGTCCACCGCCACGCCGCCGACCGGCATCTCGCGCGCGATCAGCCGCTGCGCGCCGCCGTCGCGCAGCCCGAGGCGCCAGGCCTGCGCGGTCAGCCAGCCGTCGACCGTGTCGGGATACACCGTGTCGGAGCCGACGCGCACCGCCCGCACGCCGACGTCGCGCGACGCCTGCTGGCGCCACCAGATGCGCGCGACGCCCAGCGGATCGAACGGCCGCGGCGCCGCCCCCTGCGGATCCGACCCCATGGCCGCGTGTTACCGAACCGGCGCGCCCGATGCCAGGGTATTCTTCGGAGGGTTCTTCCCCCCACTCCGACTTGCCCGGGCGCGGATTATCCGTACACTCGCCGACCCGTGCCGCCCGACGTCGCCCTCTCTGTCATCATCCCGGTCTTCAACGAGCGGCGGATCGTGAGCCAACTCAGGACACGGGGGCGCGCGATGCCCATCGCCCAGCCGATCATCATCGTCGACGACGGACCCACCGGCGGGACGGCCGCCGCGCTCCGCGAGTTGGCGGCCGAGCCGCCCGACGCGTTCCAGCGCGGCGAGGCGATCTTCCACGAGCGGAACGCCGGCAACGGCGCGGCGATCCGCACCGCGATTCCGGCGGCCCAGTAGCGGGAATGACCACCGCACGGTGCCGGCGCGGCGGCCGATGAGCCGAGCCGCGTCCGCGCTCTGCGCGGCGATTCTCGTCGCTGCCGCCGCGTACTACGCGCTCGGCGTCATCCGCGTCGGCGCCGAACAGGGCTACGGCATCGGCGGCTACGACATCTACGGGTACTTCTATCCCAACATCCGCTACGCGCTCGACAGCCTGGCGCGCCGCGACGGGCTGCTGTGGAATCCCTACCAGGACTGCGGCCAGCCCTTCTTTGCCTTCAGCCAGACCGGCCTGCTCTATCCGGTGAACTGGGTCTTCGCGCTCCTGCCGCGCGAAGCGGCGCTGCTGACCACGATGGTCGCCAACCTCAGCATCGCCGGCATCGGCGCGTGGTGGGCGGGACGGGAGATGGGGTTGTCGCGTGCCGCGGCACTCGCCGGCGGGCTGGCCTTCGCGTACGGCGGGAGCGCGCTGGCGCTGGCCGCGTGGAGCCCGATCCACGTCGCCGCCTACGCGTGGATGCCGGTGGCGCTGGCCGCGGTCGAACGTCTGCTGCGCACCCCGACGCCGCGGCGCGGGGCGTTCCTCGCCGTCGTCCTCGCGCTGCAACTGCTGCCGGGCTTTCCACAGATGAGTCTCTTCACCTACCTGGTCATCGCCCTGCGCGTCGGGTGGGAGGTGGCAACCGTGCGTGTGCGCCGCCCCGCCGCGCTGGCCGCCTGGCTCGGACTGGGTCTGGTCGTTCCGCCCCTCCTGGCCGCCGTGCAGTTTCTGCCATCGTTGGAGGTCGCGCGCGACTCGGTGCGCATGCTGCCGCTGCGGCCCCTCGAGATCGGCGCCGGCGTAACCTCGAACGGGCTCCGCACCGGCATCGGGCCGGGCTTCTTCCTCCAGGGCGCGCTGTCGATCACCGCGCTCGCCGTGGCGGGGCTCGGCCTGACCCGGCGGGCGACGCGCCGCCTGGCGTTCTTCTACCTGGCCGTCGCCGGGCTCGCCCTGCTGTTGAGTCTCGGCGACGCGACACCGCTGTGGGCGTTCTACCGGCGGCTGCCAGGCAGCAGCACGTTCCGTGGTCCCGACCGCTTCCTCTGGGTGACGAGCTTCGGCCTGGCGATGGCGTGCGGGCTCGGCGTCGAAGCCGTGATGCGTCGCGGCGACTGGCGTTCGCGCGCCGGTGCGCTCGGCGCGCTCGCCGCCGGTACCGCGCTGTTCATCGCGCTGCCGCCGCATACCATGGCGGCGTGGAGATGGTGCTGCTGGCGGTCGTGGTCGCCGCGGTCGTCGCCGCGGCGTCCTCGCCCCGCCTCGCCGCTCTCGCCGGCGTCGTGATCGGAGGCTGGTGGCGGTCAACACATTGGTCGCCGGCGGACCATTTCTCAACCATCGCGCCGGCGACCTGTACGGCGGCAAAGCCGCCGTCCTCGAACGCGTGCGCGCCCGGTTGACGCCGCAGGACCGCGTGCTCGTCCTTGGCGCGCAGGAAGGCGTCTCGCCGACTTCGCCATGACCCACAAGGTCGCGAGCCTCTACCGGCTGCCGTCGATCTACGGGTACGAGCCGCAGGCGTCGCTGTCGTACGCGCAGTACTTCACCTTCATGCGCACCGGCCGGCCGCTCGCCACCGTCTACGACTGGTACCGGCCGTCGGCGGCTTTCTCCCGCCCGCGCTCAAGCGGCCGCTCTTCGACCTCACGGCGGCGCGCTACATCATCGCCGACGAGAGGGTCGACCAACGGGGGCAGTGATGGCACGGCACCGGAGATCTGCGCGACGGTCCCATCCGCGTGTACGAGAATCGCAGGCGCTGCCGCGGGCGTTCTTCGTGCCGACCATGGCGCGCGTGCCGGAGGCCGCGGTGTTGCCCATGCTGGCCGACGGGAAGGTCGATCCGCGCCGCATGGCCCTCGTCGGCGTGCGCGGCGAGGGGGCCGGGCGACGGCGGCGTCGCGGCGGGCAGCGCGTCGATCGTCCGCGACGATCCCCAGACGGTCGCGGTCGACGTCGACGCCGACGCCGCCGGCTTCCTGTTCCTCGCCGACCAGTACGCCCCCGGCTGGACGGCGACGGTGAACGGCGCACCCGCCGAGATCCTGCGCGCCAACCACACCTTCCGGCTGGTGGCCGTGCCGGCGGGCCACAGCCAGGTGGTGTTCCGCTACCGGCCCCGATCGCTGTGGATCGGCGGCCTCATTTCGCTGGTCACCGCGCTCGTCGTTGTGCTTTTCTGCTGGCGGGACCGCGGCGCCCCCACCGCGCCGGGCGACGCCGCGGTACCCGCCGACCCCGCTTCGTGATGACCGCGCTTGAACCACGGAGGACAGAGAACACAGAGAGGGTTCACTGAAAGAGGACTCGGTGATCTCGGGTCCCGCCGTGGTCGTTTCCTGCTCTTGCCGCGCGGGGCGGATTATCCGTACACTCGCCGACCCGTGCCGACCGACGTGACCCTGTCGGTGATCGTGCCCGTCTTCAACGAGCGCCTCACCCTGCGCAAGCTCATCGACCGCGTGCGTGCCGTGCCGCTGCGCAAGCAGATCATCATCGTCGACGACGCCTCGAGCGACGGCACCGCCGACGTGGTGCGCGAGATCGTCGCCGCCGGCGGCGATGCGCTGAACAGCATCGAGGCCCACTTCCACGAACAGAACGCCGGCAAGGGCGCCGCCATCCGCACCGCCATCGCCGCCGTCAGCGGCGACATCGCGCTCATTCAGGACGCCGACCTCGAGTACAGCCCGGAGGAGTACCCGGCGCTGGTCGAGCCGATCATCGCCGGCCGCGCCGACGTCGTCTTCGGCTCGCGCTTCCTCAGCGGCCCGCGCCGCGTGCTCTTCTTCCGCCACACGATGGGCAATCGGCTGCTGACCTTCCTCTCCAACCTGTGCACCGACCTCAACCTCACCGACATGGAGACCTGCTACAAGGTCTTCCGCACCGACGTGCTGCAGCGCCTCAACCTGGTCTCCAACCGCTTCGGCATCGAGCCCGAGATCACCGCCAAGATCGCCCGCCTCGGCTGCCGCGTCTACGAGGTACCGGTCAGCTACCACGGCCGCGAGTACTGGGAAGGAAAGAAGATCGGGTGGAAGGACGGCGTGGCGGCGATTTGGACCATCCTGCGCTACGCGATGGTCGACGATCTCGAGAACCGCGACCCCGGGTACACGACGCTGCGGCGCATGCGGCGCCTGCGCCGGTACAACGACTGGGTGTGGGGCCAGCTGGCACCGCACGTCGGCGATCGCGTCCTCGAGGTGGGCTGCGGTGTGGGCAACTTCACCGGCTACCTGCGCAATCGCGAGCTGGTGTTGGCCACCGACCACAACGAGCGCTACCTGACCCTGTTGCGCAACCGCTTCCTCCACCACGACAACGTGAGCATCCAGCCGATCGACTGGGAGCATCCCGACCTCGAGGCGCTGCGCGCCCGGCGCTTCGACACCATACTCTGCCTGAACGTGCTCGAGCACATCGAGCGCGACGCCGACGCGCTGGCAACCTTCGCCGCCCTGCTCGAGCCCGGCGGCCGGTTGGTCCTGCAGGTCCCCACCGCGCCGCCGGCATCGCCCGTCTACGATCGCGCCACCCTCACCGCACAGATCGAGCGTCACGGCTTCGCGGTCGAGCTCGGCGCGCCACATCAACTGGCTCGGCGCCGTCGCCGGCGGCCTGGGTTCGCGCCCGCTGCTGCCCGTGCTCCGCCTGGAGCAGCGGTTCAGCCCCTCGCGCGGGCGGGCGCTGCTCGTCGTCGCGCGGCGGGTCTGAGATCTCGACATTCTCTGGCCGCCAAGAACGCCAAGTCGAAGGCGGGAACCAGTGCAGGCCTGGCAGCGTACGCGTCATCGCGAAGGGGTTGACGTGAGAAGCGCGGACAGGGCTCGAACGATGACTCCACTTGGCATTCTTGGCGCACTTGGCGGCAGGCGATGGTCAGCACGAGGCTGACAGCGAAGCAGCCGCGTAGTGGACAGTCATGACGGCAGCCTCTACGGTAGGTGGATGGCACGCTCGAGGTGGCGGATCATCGTCGCCGTCATGGCTGTGCTGCTCGTTGCCGCCGGCGCAGGGCTGCTGTTTCGCCATCGATCGACGGTCGGAGAACATCGACAGCTGAGCCGACCGGCGGGCTCGCGTCCGAACATCCTGTTCATCCTGCTCGACACGTTGCGGGCCGATCATGTCCGCCCGGGCTCGCCGGAGGGTCCGATGCCCTTCTTGTCGGATCTCGCCAGCCGCGCGGTCTACTACGGGCGCGCCTACTCGGCGGCCCCGTGGACCCTGCCGTCGGTCGCGTCGCTCTTTACCGCCCAATATCCGAGCGAGCACGGCGTCGGGCGGCAGTGGTTCCAGAGCCGCCTACCGGACTCCGTCGCGACCCTCGCCGGCGTGCTCACGGCGAACGGCTACACCACCGTGGGGTTGAGCGCCCACGACGGAGTCAACCGCGACAACGTCGGCCGAGGGTTCGAACGGTTCGACATCGTGGGTGAGCGCGCGACCCTCGCGCGAGATGCGAACGACGTCAATGCCGCGGCTCTGGCCTGGTTGCAGGCGTCCCCCCGCAAGCCCTGGTTCATGTACCTGCACTACCTCGATGTGCACCACTATCGCGAGCATCCTGGACTCACCGCCGCCCACAGCGACGAGACCGGCCGCGACGATCAGACCCTCCGCGCGAAGGTCGGCGCGGGCGTGCTGTCCGACAGCGAGGCAGCGCGGCGCGACGCTTGGGACTTCACGCCGCAGGAAGTCGCCCGCTTGCATCAGCTCTACGACGGCGAAGCTCGCTACGTCGACGAGCGCCTCAGGGCGCTCTTCGCCGAGCTCGAGCGGCGCGGCGCCCTGGCGAATACCATCGTGGTGATCACCGCGGACCACGGCGAGCAATTCGGTCGGCACCTCACATTCGGACACGGCACCAACCTGTACGAAACACTGGTGCGCGTGCCGTTGATCATCGCCCTTCCCGCGAATCGGGCCGGCAGATCGACGCGCCCACGCAGAATGCCGGCCTCGCCCCGACGCTGCTGCGCGAGTTGAATATCGCCGCGCCGGCAGGATTCCACATCCCCCCCTTTCGCCTGCGCGGCTACGCGCCGCCCGGGAAGGGGCCTATGTCTACACCGAGCTCCCTGCCAACAACCGTCTCAAGCTCCGGTTGCACGACAGCGCGCTCCTGAACGCCACGGACAAGCTGATCATCACGGAGGGCGGGAAACCCCCTCTACTTCGATCTCGTGACCGATCCGGACGAGCAGAACCCATTGCGCCTCGCTGCCCGACGCCGCCCAGTTGGAGGCCGCGATGGCGCGGATGCGGCCGGCGCACGGCGCCTCGGTCGCGCCCACCGTGGCGCTCGATGCGGCGACGACCGAGCGATTGCGCGGTCTCGGCTACGTGCAGTGAGAAACGACCGCGGTGTTTCAGCAGCTCCCCGCCACGCTGCCGCCGCCGCGAGTTGACCCGCCGATTCGGGGAGTACGCTATCTACCAGCTCGATGAGCGGTCCCGACCCGACGACGAGCGCGCCTCGGTTTCGAGCGGCGCGGTGGCCTCTGTCCCTCGCGTCGCGGTCATCATTCCCTGCTATGGCAGGAGGCGCTGCGGACGCATCCCCGCCGGCGTCGTGCGTGATTTCGCTCGCGTGCTGCCGCAGGCGCGCATCTACGTCTTCGACAACAACTCGACCGACGGAACGGCCGCACTCGCCGCGCAGGCAGGCGCGACGGTCGGTGCATTCCCCCCGCCAGGGGAAGGGCAACGTGCTCCGCCACATGGCGGAGATCATCGACGCGGACGCCTACGTCCTGGTCGACGGCGACGACACCTACCCGGCCGACGCCGCGCCGGCCATGCTGGAGCAGCTCGCACGCGCCGACCTCGACATGCTGGTCGGGGCCCGCCTGTCGGCGTACGAATCGGGGTCGTTCCGCCCGTTTCATCATCGCGGCAACGCGATCATCGCCGCGCTGGTGAACCTCCTGTACCGCGCCCGCCTCACCGACGTCCTGTCGGGGTACCGTATCCTGTCGCAGCGCTTCGTGGCCCTCGTCCGGCTGCGGCGCGGCGGCTTCGAGGCCGAGATCGAGTACACCCTGCAGGCGTTGACGAAGCGGTTCGCCGTCGCCGAAATGCCCATCCCGTACCGGAGCCGTCCCCCCGGCAGCCACTCGAAGCTCAGTACGTGGAACGACGGATTCCGCATCCTGCAGCTGCATCGTGCTGCTCTTCAAGGATTACAAGCCGCTGGTTTTCTTCTCGACGCTGTCCATCCTCGTCGGCCTGGCGTCGCTGCTCTTCGGCAGCGTGCCCATCGCCGACTACATCGAGTACCGCTATGTCCTGCACGTCCCCCTGGCGATCCTCGCCGCCGCGCTGGGGTTGCTGTCCGTGATCTTCCTGACCGTTGGGTTGGTGCTCGACACCGCCACCAACCTGCACCAGGAGACCGTCGACTTCTGGAAGCAGCAGTTCAGAACGCGGCGGTGATCGCAGCCTGAAGGTACGACCGCCCGTTCGAGCGGCGGCTCGATCTGTGGCGCCTCAGCCGGCGCGGCTACGCTCCTCGACCACCGATCGCCGCGCCGGCCTGAGCACGACGTTCACGAAGAGGCCGTTGCCGAGCGCGTTCTCCGCGCTGAGGACGAACGCCGTCGCGGCGGTGAGGAGGGATCCGCCATCCATCCGCCGACGCGCCAGGCGATCGAACCACAGGTGCTCGATGTCGAGCCCCGCCGCGCCGGCCGCACGGGTGAGACCGCCCCGGGAGAAGAACACCAGGTGATGCGCCTCGTGGGTCCGGCGCGCCGGGTAGCGCACGCGCCCGCCACTGAGGCGGTAGAGCCATCGACCGGTGGCGGGCACCAGACTGTGCTCGTGGATCGTCTGCAGAAAGATCCGGCCGTCCGGGGCGAGCCGGCGGGCGAGCACCTGCAGCACCGCCACCGGGTCGGGCGGGTGCTCGGAGACGTCCCAGAGCGTCACCAGATTCGAAACGGGCGTCGAGCGCGTCGAGCGCGCGCGCCGCATCGCCCGTGGACACCTCGGCCGAGGGAACCAGGGCGCGGGCGTGCGAGGCCCGCTCGGCATCCATCTCGATGCCCACCAAGCGAGCTGCCGGCCACTCGCCGTGCAGATAGGCGAGGAAATGGCCCGTGCCGCAACCGACGTCGAGGGCCTGGGCCACGGCGAGCGGCCCGAGACGCTGGCGCAGGGCCTGCCACTTCGGCCGGTCCAGGTCGGCGTTGCCGAAATACTGCTCGGGGACGAACGACGTGACCGCGCCGCGCTGGAGGGCATCGCTCGACCAGCATCCGCAGGCGCGGCAGGCGAACAGCGCGTAGTCCGTCACGTCGCACGCGCGCCACGCGGGTGCGCGACAGACCGGACAGAGCGATCCGCCCTCCGTCGTCAGGAGCGCACGTCCCGTCCCCGATTCGCAGTCCACAGCCGATGGACAGTAGTTGCTCCGGCGGGCAGGTTCAACGCGGACCGCATGGCTCTCGCCGCGCCGGTCGCCGACAGCCGCGTGCCGGTGAAGTCGATCGTCGACAACTCGAAGTCGTTCGTGCGCCGGCGTCCATGTTCGGCGAGGCTAGGGGTGGCGCAGCTCCCGCCGCTACAACGCACGCGCGGACGCGGGGCTCGCGACGGCGGCCGGGACGCCTACGCTTCGGCGCCGGCGCTCGGGCGTGCGGTGCCGGTCGGGCGCTCGACGTCGTCGGGCTCGGGAGTGGCGCTGGAGGCGCGGCGGATCAGGGTTTCGAACTCCCAGTTGAGGCCGAAGCCGTGCAGCTCGATGTGGCCGCCGATACTGCGGCCACGCCGTCCCGCGGGTTGGTGATCGTCAACCGATAGACGCTCTTTGCGGCGCAAGAACGGGCGCTCGACCGCGCGGTAGGTGAGCGTCGATAGGGCGACGCAGGTGAGCCAGGCCCCGGCAACGATCACGCTGCCCAGCCACGTCCATCCCTCGAGGCTCAGCCCGGCCCAGGACGCCGCCAGCATGGCCGCGGCCAACACCGGAAAGTGCCACACGTACATCGAGTACGAGAGAACGCCCAGCACCAGGAGCGACCAGGTCGTCAACAGCCGCCGCGCGTGCGTGGGCGTGGCGACCACGAGCCAGACGAGAACCGCGCACAGTGCGGCCTCGACGATGTGGTACGCGTGCCACGGGACGGTCTGCGTGCGCACCTGGCCGAACGAGACCACCCACTGCGCCACGAAGGCGAGCGCCACCACGGCCGCCAGCACCGCCGCGTCCGCGGCCATCACCGCGCGGCGCGAGACCGAACCGTGGCGCGCGTACACTGCGGCCACGAACGACCCGGCGAGGAAGGACGGAGCGCGTCCGAAGAGCGAGAATCCAAGCGCCCATTGTCCGGCGAAATTGCGAAGCATGAACGTTCCCGACACCCAGGCCGCGTAGGAGGCGGCCCAGAGCGCGAGCCCGCCCATCGCGACCGCGCGCCCCGAACGGGTGCGACAGAGCCACGCCGCCGCCGCCAACACGACGTAGAACTCCGCCTCTGTCGCCAGGCTCCACCATACGCCGCTGAACGGCATCAGTGGTTCCGTCAACCCGGGCACTGCGTTGAGAAAGATCAGATAGGGCAGTCCGCGCAGCAGATCGGCGGCCTGTCTGACCGCGAAGAGCGTCGCGGCCAGCACCGCGAAGTAGTAAAGTGGTAGGATGCGGAGCGCGCGGCGCTCCCCGTAGCGGCGGATCGACGGCGAGGTTCCAGCCAGCGCACCACGGAAGAATGGGAGCGTCAGCAGGAAGCTACTGAGCACGAAGAAGAGGTCCACGCCGAGATCGCCGCCGTTGCGCACCAGCGCCATCGCCGGCGAGACCGCCTGGTTCGGGACGGCGGGATGGCCGAAACTCAACAGCGCGTCGGTGTGAAAGACGAGCACCAACAGCATCGCGACGCCGCGCAAGCCCTCCAGCTCGGGCAGGTAGGTCACGGCGCTGGCCACGCCCGTCGGCCGTGGCGCAACGGCCGCTTGAACGATCTCGTTCTGTGGCATGCGGGCACCGCGGGAGACGTCGTTCCCGAGCGCCGGATCCGAGCGCCTACGCTTCGGCGCCGGCGCTCGGACGGGCGGTGCCGGTCGGCCGCTCGACGTCGTCGGGCTCGGTGGCGGCGCTGAAGGCGCGGCGAATCGGGGTGTCGTATTCCCAGTTCAGGCCGAAGCCGTGCAGCTCGATGTTGCCGCCGAGGCTGCGGCGGACGCCGTCCTGCGGGTCGGCGATGGTCAACGCCGCCGGCGGGAACTCGCGCAGGCGCGGGACGATGCGCGTCCACTCGTCGCGCGCCGGGCTCTCCTTCACCTCGATCATCGCCTGGTACCAGGCGGCGTAGTCGTGCGCGAGAGGCAACGTGACCGGCAGCGTCCGGTCCACCGCCGGCAGGAGCGCCAGCTGGACCGCCAGCACGGTCTCGAGCGCGTCGTCGCGGTTTACGCCGATCGCGTCCACCAGGTAGGTCCGCAGCTCGTCGATGACGAGCCCCCAGCTGCCGGGCGCCGACATGATCGTCGGCACCGCCGCCGCGAGCAGGCGCAGCATCGGCCAGCGCTCGGGATCGCGCTCGGTATCGACGCGCAGGCGCTCGTAGAGCGCCACTTCGCCGAGGCCGGTCTCCTGGCGGACGAAGCGCGACACCTGGCGCAGCACGCCGAAGTTCTCGAACAGCAGGAACAGCAGGCGCAGGCGGACGAGCTCGTCGCGCTGCGTGCGGCTCAGCGTCTTCGTCGACACCAGCAGGCGGGGGACGCCGGGCTGGAACGGCTCGTCGGTCTGGATCGCGTGCTCGGCGCGATAGGCCGGATCGTTCATCGGGCTGTTGATGAGCAGCGTCGTCTGCGGGATACGCACCTGCACCTCGCGGTTGACGCACTCCTGCAGGTCGTTGCGGAACGACTCCGGCGTCGAGCCGGGCAGGCCGAGCATCAGGTCGACGAACAGCGGCAGGCGCGCCCGGCGGAACTCGGCCGCCAGCTGGTCGTACTTCTCGGTCTTGATGTTGGAGCGGCGCACGACCGCGAGGGTATCGGGATCCATCGTCTGCAGCGACATGATGCCCTGCGTGACGATCCCGGCGCGTGCCATGGTCTCGATGATGTGCTGGAGGTGCTTGACCGAGTTCTTGGCGTAGCTGACGCCGAACACCTTCGGATAGCCGTGGCGGCGGCGCGCGTCCGCGATCGACTCGGCGATGCCGACATCGCGCGCGAAGATGCCGAAGTTCGAATCGGCCGGTCCGATGCAGAAGACGCCGTGCTGCGCGCACCACTCGATCTCCGCCTCGACGCGATCGAGCGAGAACTGGCGGATGCGGCTCAGCGTCGCCGAGCCCCAGTCGCAGAAGGTGCATCCGTACGGGCAGCCGCGGTTGGTCTCGGTCACGACGCTGATCGAGCCCGGCACCTCGCCGTAGGCGTCGAAGAGGCCGGTCAGGAACGGCGAGGGAATCGCGTCGAGATCGGCGATGCGCTCGCGGTCCGGCGTGCGGACGACGCGGTCGCCGTCGCGATACGCGATGCCGGCGACGCCGGCGAGCACCGACAGATCCGCCGGCGCCTGGCCGATGACGGCGCGCAACGCGTCGAGCACGGCGACGGCCGTCGCCTCGCCCTCGCCGCGCACGGTGACGTCGACGCTCGGATGATTGCGGAAGTACTCCTCGACGTCGCCCGGGTACTTCGGCGTGTCCGGCCCGCCGTGGATGGTGATGCTGTGCGGGCTCAGGCGCTTCACCTGCTCCGACACCTGCATGCACTGCGCGTGCGACCAGAGGTAGTTCGAGAACAGGTAGATCGCCGGCCGCGCCGTGTTGTCGGCGACCCGCTCCTCCAGCCACATCCATTCGCGGCGCAGGTCGTAGAACTCCTCCAACGCGCCGTCCGCGTAGACGCGGGCGTAGGCCGTGATCAGGCCGAGCCCGAGCGGCGGGCATGGGTCGAACGCGACGGGAACGACGCGCGGCCGCACCCGGCCCGCGCGCGCGGCGCGGGCCGCCTCGGCGGCGTCCTGCTCGGCGGCGCGGCGGGCGAACACCGTCTTCAGACGCCGCGCCTGGTCGGAGAGGGTCGTGGCCAGCGAGCCGTCGTTGCCGAAGATCTGCGGTGCCGGGGCGCGATCGTCGCTCAACACGGCGAAGCCGCCGGTGCTCAGGCGCGCGACGAGATCGGCGAACGCGGCGGGCGACAGCGCGGCGCGGCCGGCCAGATGGGCGTGCGCCGCGTGCGCATCGGCCACGGTGTGCGGCTCGGTCATCGCGCGCAGGGCGAGCAACTCGACCGCGCTCAGCGCGACGCCGTGGCGCCCGGCATGATCCCAGAGCGCGAACGCGCCGTCGGCGAGCAGCGCGCTGCACGGCGACGGCACCACGACGGTCCGGCCCTCCAGCCGCGGCGTGGCGGCCGCGACGGCGGGCGGACGGCCGAGTGGCGATGGCGACGGCGTGGGCTGGAGGTAGCCGAGATCGCGGAGCCGCTGCACGAACACGCCGAGGTCGCTCTCCGCCAGGCCGGTGCGCTGCGCCACGTCGCGCAGGAGCGGCGCGACCGCGCGCGGCGTCGCGGTCGCGAATCCCTCGAGCACCAGCAACTGCGGCAGGTCGACGACGATCGGGTAGCTGCCGGGCACGGGCACCGACAGCGCGCCGTCCTTGAGCGTGACGATCAGCGTCGGCGCGGCGCGCAGCGAGCGGTCAGCAGAGCCCGACATACTCGCTCCGCACGAAGACCTCGGAGAAGATGTCGAACGGCTCGAGATACTGGTAGCCGGCCAGGCGCAGGAGCTGCAGCGCGCGCATCTCCTGCTCCTCGGTGAACTCCGACGTTTCCACGCAGATGATGCTCGGCCGCCAGCGGGTGAAGTCGATCATCGACAGGATCTCGAAGTCGTTCTGCTCGGCGTCGATGTTGAGGAAGTCGACGCGCTGCACGCGGTGCTTCTCGAGCAGCGCGTCGAACGTGAGGCACGGCACCTCGACGCGCACGATGCGCTGCTCCATGTCGTCCTCGACCGGGCCGCGGAACTGGTAGGCGCGCATGAGGTGGATGGTCTTCTCGAGATAGTCGGGGTGCAGCGAGCCGACCTGGCGCACGAAGTCGTGCGGCGTCGCCTCCGGCGGCACGAAGTGCAGGACGCGCGGCGTCGCCGCGATGGCGGCGTGCTCGACGGCCACGCCGCGGAAGCTCGCGTAGTTCTTCCGGAGCTCCTCGTAGATGTACGGCACGGGCTCGACGGCGATGCCGCGCCAGCCGTACTTGCGCATGAACGGGTAGACGGGGTCGTTGCTGACGCCGTCGTTGGCGCCGATGTTGATGAAGAAGAAGCCCGGGTGGTCCAGGCGCTCCAGCAGGCGCGGCAGGCGCCAGACGATCTGGGGTGTCGCCGGGACGTTCATGCCGGGATCAAGACCCGGCGCGCAGACTGCGCACGTTCTCCGCCCGCTCCGGGCGGCCCGGGATGCCCCACAGGCTGCCGGCGGCGCCGAGCACGCCCTCCGCCTCCTCGAGGAACTTGAGCCAGCGGATGTTGTAGTGGCGCGGGTTCTCGAGCTCGGCGATCGACGCCCCCTTGAGCTTGGCCAGCGCGTCGCCGACCGACTCCTCGATCGTCACCACCGGCCGGAAGTCGAGGACGTTGGCGATCTTGCGACCGGAGACGCGGTAGTTGCGCACGCCGGTGTAGCCGTAGCGCGGCATCGATCTCGGCGGTGATCCCCTGCTCCGCGAGCGCGCCGCTGGACGCGCAGCGCGAGCTCGGAGATGCGCATGTTGCGGAACGTCACGTTGAAGATCTGGCCGCGCACCTTGTCCTCGTCGGCCTCGACGCAGGCGATGTAGGCGCGCGCCGCGTCGCGCACCTCGACCATCGGCCGCCACATCTCGCCGCCGTAGTGGATGGTGATGCGGCCGCGCGTCAGCGCGTCCTTGAGGAAGGTGTTGACCACCAGGTCGAAGCGCATCCGCGGCGACCAGCCGTACACCGTCCCCTTGCGCAGCACGACCGGACAGAAGCTGCTGGTCGGCGAGCGGCAGCAGGCGCTGCTCGCCCTCGTACTTCGAGCTCGAGTAGGCGGCGCGCGGCGAGACCTCGGAGTCCTCGTCGAGGATGAGATCCGCGTCGGGATCCTCGACGCCCTGGTCGTAGATCGAGCACGAGGACGCGAAGATGTAGCGCTGCACGCCGGCCTGCTTGGCCTGCTTGGCCGACACCTCGGTCGCGACGGTGTTCATCTGGTAGTTGGCGTCGGGGTTGAACTCGGCCGTCGGGTCGTTGGAGAGGCCGCCGAGGTTGATCACGGCGGCGACGTCGTCGAACACCGCCGGGTCCATGGCGCGCATGTCGCCGGTCGAGCACCTCGACGCGATCGCGCACCTCGCGCAGGCCGTGGTCGCCGTAGATCAGGCGGTCGAAGACCCGCACCGCGTAGCCGCGGCGGAGCAGCTCGTCGACCACGACGCAGCCGACGTAGCCGGCCCCGCCGATGACCAGAATCTTCTTTGCCTTCGCGCGCATGGACCCCCTCGGTAGACCTTCCAGACCTAAGGGCCAAGCGGCCGTAAAGTCAACGCGGAAGTGGGAGATGGGTTTGTGGGCTCACCGCCCCACTCAGCTTGCTCCACATTCGGGGCCTCCGTATGCTCGCGCCGCAGTGGCAGAAGTGGATCCGAACGGCGTATTGGCGGACTCCGACGACCTGGTCCGTGAGGGACGGATCCTCGAAGCCATCGATCTCCTCAGCGCCGCCAACCGAAGGTCCAACGCCTTCGCGCTGGAACAGCGACTCGTTGAGCTGCGCCACCGCGCCTGCGAGCGCTTCCACGACGCCCGGCCTGTTGGCGACTGGCCGCGGCCCGTGACGGACGCGCCCCTCGCGCTGGGAAGTCCACCCGCGTGCGCCGGGCGGCGCTGAGCGCCGAGCTCCTGGGCAGTGCCATCCAGCAGCACGGCTGCCTGATAGTCCGTGGACTGCTCTCGCCGGAATGGTGCGCGGTACTTCGCCGCGACATCGATCTTAGCATCGAAGCCGCGCGGGACTGGGTCAGCGCCCGGAGCCGCCTGAACGCTCGGAATGGTTCTCGCCGTTCGGTCCGGCCGAGCACGAGCTGGACCGAGTCGGTCGGCGGTGGTTGGTGGACGTGGCGACGGCCTACACCGCCGAGTCGCCCCGCACCCTCTTCCACCTCCTGCAGGCCTTCGACGAGGCCCGAGTGGACCGTTTGCTGATCGACTACCTCGGAGAACGCCCGGCGTTCTCCCTCATCAAATCCGCCTTCCGCCGCACGGCGCCGGATGCCACCGGCGGGTGGCATCAGGACGGTTACGTCGCGGGCGACACCACGCGCACGGTCAACGTCTGGGTGGCCGTCACGTCCTGCGGATCGACGGCGCCGGGGCTCGACATCCTGCCGCGGCGGATGCACTCGATGCTGCCGACCCGCAAGGACCTGCCGATCGACTTCGTCATCGCGGACAGGTGGTTGCCGAGCTCGCGCGGCAGACCCCCGTGTCTCGGCCGGAGTTCCAGGCGGGAGACGCGATCCTCTTCGATCAGTGGCTCGTGCACCGAACCGGTTGGGGGGGTGCCTTCACCGGAGCGCGCTACGGATTCGAGTGCTGGTTCTTCGCTCCGTCCACGTTTCCGATGAAGTGGTATCCGTTCGTCTACTGAGACACGGGCAGGTCGACGTGTCCCAGGCCGTTGTCCCGGCGCGAGGGGAACGCGGAGAGCGTCCCCATCCGGGGACGTGACACCGGCGACTGGAGCTCCCAGTTCTGCATCGCCATCGCGAGCAGGCCCATCGGCTTGCCGACGCCGACGCGGCAGATGTGGTGCGGATCGTCGACGACCAATTCGCCGGATGCATACGCGCGCAGCGGGGGACAAGCGTCTCCCAATCATCGCGGTGCCCGTCATCGCGCATCGACTGCACGGCCCGGTACCACGCAGGGAAGTCGTGCTTCAGCGCGACTGTCTCGGGAAACGAGCGCTCGGGGGCCGGCAGGTGGGCGCGCTGGACGCTGATCACCGTGCGCAGGGCGTCGTCATCGCGCACGCCGAGACGGTCGATCAGGTAGTGCTGCACCTCTGCGAGGAACAGCGCCCAACTCGCCGGCGGCGACATGATCAGTGGGACCACCCGCAACGCGCCCGACAGGAACGGCCAGCGCTGCGGCGCGCGGCCCGCATCAGCCTGCAGGCGATTATAGAACTCGACCTCCTTGATGCCGGTTTCCTGGCGGACGAAGAGGGCGACGTACCGCAGCACGCCCCAGGTATCGAACAGGCTGAACGCCTCACGGAGCCGCGCCATCTCTTCCCAGTCAGCGCGCGTGTACGTGGCCGATTCCTTCACAATCTCCCCATGGCCCGCGGTGATGCCGTGCTCGTGCCGATAGCTCGGCTCGTTCATCGGGCTGTTGGGCAGCAATTGGGTGTAGTTCACCTCGCTGTCACGTCGCGGTTGACGCACTGTTGCAGGTCGTTGCGAAACGCCGCGGGGTTTGACCCGGGAGGCCCATCATGATGTCGGCGGCCAAAGGAATTCCGGCGCGGCGGAATTCGGTCGTCAGCGAATCATACTGTTCGAGCTTGATGTTGCTCCGCCTGATCGTCTTCAAGGTGTCGCGGTCCATGGATTGGAGGGAGACCACGCCCTCCGTGAGGACCTTCACGTCGGCGAGGACTTCGATGATCCGCCGCAGGTGCGTGACCGTGTTCTTCGCGTAGTTGGTCGCGAGGATCCGCGGGTAGCCGTAATGGCGCTTCAGCTCGGCGATCTTCTCCGCGATCAGCACGTCGCGCTCGATGATGCCGAAGTTGGCGTCGGCGAGCGCACAGATTTCGATGTGATGACTGGCGGACCATTCGAGCTCGGCGAACACGCGCTCGAGGGAGAACAGGCGGATCTTGGAGAGCGTGGCCGAGCCCCAGTCGCAGAACGTGCAGCCGTAGGGGCAGCCGCGATTGGTCTCGATGATCGCCCCGGCTTTCTCCATGCCGAACGGCTCGAACATCCCCAGGAGATACGGCGAGGGGATGAGGTCGAGATCGCTCACGCGTTCCCGATCCGGCGTCCGCACCAGGCCCGTCGGAAGACGAAAGGTCAGACCGGTGACGTCCGCCAGTGGCCGCAGGTTACTCGGACGCGCCGGGTCCAACGCGTCGAGGATGGCCACGAAGGTGGCTTCGCCTTCGCCGCGGACCGCGACATCGACGTGCGTGTGCTCGTCGAAGTACCGCTGCGCGTCGCCCTCGTACTTCGGGGTACTGGGACCGCCGTGAATAGTGACGTTCTCTGGGTTCACGCGCTTGACGAGCGCCGACAGCGCCAGGTTCTCCTCGAGGTTCCACATGTAGTTCGAGAAGAGAAAGATCGATGGCGTACGGGCGCGCTCGGCGATGAGCTCCGCATCGCAGAAGAAGAGCGGGAGGAGATCGTACCGCTCGCGCAGTCGGCCGCCCTCGAACTCCGACGCGTGGCCGAGCAGCAGGCCCAGCGAGAGCGGTCGGACGTTCGCGTTGGTGTTGACGGGAATCACCGGCACGCGGGTTCTGTCCGTCGGCGGCCCCGGTTCGCGGGACGCGATCGCCTCGACGAAGCGCGTCTGGATGGCCGCCGCCGCCGGTCCGAAGATGAACGGCACCGGATCGGCGCGGTTGCTGCGGAGCGCGTCCTCGGCCACCAACAAGCCCGACCGGTACAATCGATCCGCGAGGCGGTCGAAGGCCTCGCGCGGCAACGCTCGGACCCCGGCGCGCTGCGCGTGATCGTCGAAGGCCTCGGTGACGGTGCGCGCGGGGAAGAACGAGCGAAGCGCATCGACCTCCTCGGCGCTTGAACGATCCTCGAGGCGGCCGGTCTGGTCGAACCAGAGAAAGTGACCGTCCTCGACCACCAACGTTCTCGGCACGGCGATCGAGAGGTTCACGTCTCTCGGCGCGGCGAGCGCGGCGGCGATCGGCGCCCGCTCGATCCGCTCGTGGGTGGCGTCGGACGTGTCCGGGGTCAGAAATCCCGCGCCGTCGATGGCGGCAACCAACTGCTCGTGATGCTCGACCGCCGCGCCCGAGCGAGCCGCGGCCGCGAGGATGATCGACCACACGCTGCGACTCTCCGCCCGGCTCAGCTCTTCCAGCAACACGAGCGCTGGAAGCTGCCCGTACTGGTACGGCTCCGGCAACAGGAGCAGCGCGGGCCCGTGCTGCGTCAGCGTAACGAGGTGCCCCGGGCAAAGCCGCATCGCCGCTTGGAATCGGCCGTCCTGATCTCCCGACGCCGGTTCGGGGCCGGCCTGATCGGGCCTCGGCGCCCTACCCCAGAAACGCCGCAAATGCCCCAAAATGCTACGCCGCATGTCGATCACATGTCCCGGTTCGACTGTGCCCCAAGGAATCAGAATCCGTCAACGCGGTCGGGCGCCCCGCGACCATGCACGAGACTCGCCCGACATCACCGCCCAGATCAGGGATTCAGCTAAGGGTCGATCCGTCGGAAAGTCAACGTGGAAGCGCGGCTTGGCCGACTCAGAACAGCAGCGGGACCTGCGCCTGCGGGTAGGTGGAGGGAGCAAAGAACCAGCTCTCGATGGCATACCGATCTCGGCTCATGCCGGGGCCGACACCGGTGCGGTGCAGGGTCAGGTGATCGAACAGGAGGGCATCGCCGGGGGCGAACGCCGGCCGCGCCGTCACACCGCCGGCGATCCGCTCGGCCTCCGTCGGACCGACGGACCAGTGCCACGCGCGCATCCGCCGCGCCGGTGGGCACGATGTCGGACAAGCGCCGCGGCACTGAGGTCGAGGCTGGGGGAATCGACCCCGCACGGCGAGCAGCGCCAGCCAGACGTTGACGGTGCGGCAGGCGAGGCCTAGGAACGCGCCGTCCTGATGCCACTCCGTCGCAACGTCCGCCGGCGCGCGGCGCAGGGTGCACTTCTTGAACGACAGCGCCGGCCACTCGCCCAGATATCCCTCAAGCAGGCGCCCCAGGCCGATCGCCGTCCAGGTTCGGTGACGTCGAAGAGGCCGCGCAGCGAATCCGCCAGCAGCAGACCGCCGAGCGGCGCGGAGCCACTTCCGCTCGATCGCGCTGTACGTCGCCCCGTCGCGCGGCTCGAACGCGGTGAACCAGCGCGCGTCCTCGTCGGTGATCGGGCCGCGCCGGCTGCGTCGTAGGCGGCGAAGGCGCGGTCGATGTCGCGCGCCAGCAGGGTCGCGCGGTCGAGGGACACCAGCCCCCGCACCAGCAGGCTGCCGTGGTGCAGCAGGGCGCCCCCGATGATCGCGGCGGTGAGGTGCGCAGCCGCGATCTCCGGCACGCCGACGGTCTCAGGGAACGGATCAGCGAACGGCGGCGGCCAGGGCGAAGCGCCCTGCGCCGCTGGCGGCGCCCCGGAGCCGACGTGGCGGAGCTCGACCAGCCGCCGTTCGACGGCGACGCTCGCCGCACGGCGATTCTCGGCCGTGAGCGACGCGATCGCCTGGCGATAGTCGCCGCGATCGACTGACTGCTGAATCGCGGTCCACACCGCCGCTTCGGCGCTCATCGACTGTCTCCGGTGGATCTCATCGGGTGCTCCGCGAATCTGACACAGCGGCGCGGGAGGCGGAAGCCGGTTGTCGACGGAAGCCGTGGCCTCTGCGTCGACCCCGGTCCAACCCCCGCCGATCGGATCACACTGCCCCCCAGCCCGCCGCGAATGCTGGCATTCCACGGTATGGTTGACCATCGTGGCGGAATGGCCGAGCACTGCACAGTGGGTCGATTCCAATGGCAGCGTCTCGCCGCGGCGTGGCTCGTGGCGTGGGTCGCCGGGTGCGGGAAGCCAGCGGCGACGACTCCCCCGCAGCCACCGAACGTCATTGTGATCCTCGCGGATACCCTACGCGCGGATCGCGTCGGGCGATCGGAGGGCGGCGTGAAACTGACGCCGTTTCTCGACTCGCTCGCGGCCAAGGGCACGGTGTACGCGCGCGCTTACGCCGCGAGCTCCTGGACCCAGCCGTCGGTCGCCTCGTTGTTCACCTCGCGCTATCCGACGCAGCACGGACAGACGAGCTTCGCGACGACGCTGCCGCCGGACGACGTCACCCTGGCGGAGGTGCTCGCCGCCCATGGCTACGCGACGACGGCCGTCTCTGCCCAACCCGCCCTCTCCCCCGCGCTCGGCTTGTCGCGGGGATTCGACACCGTGCGCATCGTCACCAACGCGTCGCACGCGACGGGAACGGCGCGCGACGTGAACAACGTCGCGCTGGCCGAGCTCGACGCGCGCGCGGCGCCCGACCGCGCACGACCGCAGTTTCTCTACGTGCACTACATGGACTCGCACGTGCCCTACCGGCCGTCGACCGAGAGTCTCGAGCGCGTCCTGAAACGGCGCCCGGACGTCCCCGCCGCGCGGGCGCTGGCGCAACGCGCCAGCGCCCGGGTCGATCAGATCCTCGCGCGGATGCACGACCCGTCCTTCGTCGAGCACATTCGATCGGCTACCGCCGCGCTGAGCGACGTCGCCCCCGGCCTCGACGATCTGTACGACGCCGAGGCGGTGTACCTCGACATGCGGACGCGCGAGCTCCTCGACGGCCTCGAGAAGCGCGGCCTGCTGCGCAACAGCATCGTCATCTTCACCGCCGACCACGGCCAGGAGTTCTTCGAGCACGGCAATTTCGGCCACGGCTTCTCGCTCTACGAAGAAGTGCTGCGCGTCCCGCTGGTGATCTCGGATACGGCGCAGCAAGGCCCCGCAACGGTCACGACCGCGACGTCGCTCGTCGACGTCGCCCCGACCATCCTCGAGCGCGCCGGCGTCCCGCCGCCGAAGTCCTTCATGGGACGCCCGCTCACGCGGACCCGCCCCGGCCAGCTCGCAGCGCGCCTCGGCCTGGCCTCCGAGAGCCCCGTCTTCGCCGAGCTCTATCCGTACGGGACCGGGCCGGAGACGACGGAACCGACACGCACGGTCGTCCACGGAACCTGGAAGCTCATCGTGCCTCCGGCAGGCGCGCCCCCGATGCTCTTTCAGTTGGCCGTCGACGCCGGTGAGGACCGCCCGGTCGACGACCCGGCAGTGAGTACCCCGATGCGGCAATCGCTGGCCGGCTTCGTGGCCGGCCTCCGCCAACAGGTATCCTCGGCGGGGTCGGTCGAGCTCGACGACGCCACCCGCCAGCGGCTGCGCGCACTGGGCTACGCCGAGTGATCCTGACACACGAGCCCTCTGCCGATCGCGACCAGCGCGCGCCACGCGCGTTGCCCCTACCGAACCCCTGCGCTAGGAAACCAGATCCATGCGACACGTAGTCATCATCGGATCCAACGGGCAGTTGGGTACCGACCTCACGCCGGCGCTCGCGGAGTTCCGCATCACCGGCCTGACGCACGCCGATCTCGACGTGACCGACAGCGAGCGCGTGCGCGACGTGCTGGCCCGGCTCGCCCCGGACGTCGTCATCAACACCAGCGCCTACCACAAGGTGGACGTCTGCGAGGACGAGCCCGCGGCGTCCTTCGCGGTCAACGCCAGCGCCACCTACGGCCTCGCCCGTCTGGCGGCGGAGCTCGACTTCACCCTGGTGCACTTCAGCTCCGACTACGTGTTCTCCGGGTTCGAGAGCACGCCGCGCCGGGAGACGGACCTGCCGGCGCCGATCAGCGTCTACGGCGCGTCCAAGCTCGCCGGCGAGACGCTGGCGCGCGCCTATGCGCCGCGCCACTACGTCATCCGCACGACGGGGCTCTACGGCGTCGCCGGCGCCAGCGGCAAAGGCGGCAACTTCGTCGAGACCATGCTGCGCCTCGGAAAGGCCGGCCCGGTGCGCGTCGTCGACGATCAGGTGATGACGCCGACCGCCACCGCGGATCTCGCGGCGGCCGTCGCCGGCCTGCTGCAGCGCGAGCCGGAGGTGCCCTACGGGCTCTACCACATCACCAGCGGCGGCCAGTGCTCGTGGTACCACTTCGCCAAGGCGATCTTCGAGCTGGCCGGCCTGACCGTCGACCTCACGCCGATCACCACGGCCGAATCGGGCTCGAAGGCGCGCCGGCCGGCCTTCTCGGTGCTCGACCACGGCAAATGGATGGCCGCCGGCTTCGCCGAGCTGCGGCCCTGGCCCGAGGCGCTGGCCGACTATCTGCGCGCCAAGGGCCACGTGCAGGCGTGAGGCGGCCGTGACGACCGAGCTCCGGGCCCCGCGGGTCGCCGCGGTGGTGGTGAACTGGCGCCGCCCCACCGCCACCACCGCCTGTCTCGAAGCGCTCGCCGCGGTCGGCGCGCCGGGCTGCTTTCCGATCGTCGTCGAGAACGGCAGCCAGGACTTCACCGACGCCGACATCGCCCGCTATCCCGGCGGCCAGCGCATCGTCAGCCCGACCAACGTCGGCTTCGCCGCCGGCGCCAATCTCGGCATGCGCGCCGCCCTCGCGGCCGGCGCCGATTGGGTCTGGTTCATGAACGACGACGCCGCGCCGGAGCCCGGCGCGCTGGCGATCCTGTTGGCCGCCGCCGCTCAGCCGCCGTTCCCGCAGCTGCTCGGGCCGAAGATCGTGCAGGCCGAGCGGCCCGATCGCATCGATTCGCTCGCGATCACCCTCGACCTCGCCAGTGGCACCGCCCAGCTCCTCGGGCACGGCGAGGTGGACACGGGCCAGTACGACCGGCTCGCCGTCGAGCCGCTGGCGGTCACCGGCTGCGCGTTGCTGGTCAGCCGCCGCGCCTGCCTCGAGCTCGGCGGATTCGAGGAGACGTACTACGCCTACTTCGAAGACGTCGACCTGTGCCTGCGTGCGCGCCTGGCCGGTCTGCCGGTGGCGGTGGTGCCGGCGGCGCGCGTGCGCCACGACCGCATGACGACCCGCGAAGGGCGTCAGTCGCCCGCCAGCCTCTACTACTCGGTGCGCAACCATCTCGTCGTCCTCGGGCTGTTCTGTCCGCGGGCGATGTGGCTGACGCGCCTGCGCAGCCTGCGCGTGCTCGGCCGCTATCTCGCCTTCGCGACGATGCGCAGCCCCGCCAACGCCGGCGCCGCCGTGCGCGCGGTGCGTCGCGGCGTCGCGGACTATCAGCGCGGGAGCATGGGAGCAGCGCCGCCCGACATCGCCGGCTAGGTGACGTCCGCGTGGCGATCGACGCATCCATCACCTGGCACGACGATCTGCACGTCGTCATCGACGGCGTCGGCTTCGAGCTCGGCGCCGACCCATCGCCGCCATCGTCGCCGGAGCAGCTCCGCGTCCTCAAGCCGCGCTGGATGGTCGAGGAATACCTGCGCCTGCTCGCCCGCGACCGGCCCAAGCGCATCGTCGAGCTGGGCATCTACGACGGCGGCAGCACGGCGCTGCTGGCGGTGGCGGCGCGCCCGCAGCGCCTCGTCGCATTCGATCTGGCGCCGTCGGCGCCGGCGCTCGACGGCTGGCTCGCGCGCGCCGACCCGCCGCGCACCGACGTACGGCCCCACTACGGCGTCGATCAATCGGACCGCGCGCGTCTGAACGCCATCCTCGACGCCGAGCTCGGTGCGGAACCGCTCGACCTGGCGATCGACGACGCGTCGCACCTCCTCGAGCCGACCGTCGCCTCGTTCGAGGTCGTCTTCCCCCGCCTGCGCCCCGGCGGCGTCTTCGTGGTGGAGGACTGGGCGTCGGTGCACGACATCGAGCGCGTGCTGATGGAACATCCGGAGCGCCTGACGCTCAACGCCGGTGCGATCAGCGAGCCGCCGACGCCATTGACCCGCATGGTCTTCGAGATCGTGCTGGCGATGGCCTACACCGAGGTCATCGCCGATGTCCGCATCGCCCGCCACTGGGCGGAGATCCGCCGCGGTACCGCGCCCATCGACGCCGCGACCTTCGCGCTCCGCAACTGCTACGGCCCCCGCGGGGCGGATCTGCTGCGCGCACCCGGCTCGGCACCGTCGGTGGGTTGGGGCAAGCGGTAGCGCCCCGCCCCGCAGCCCCTGGCGGGCCTAAAGCCCGCCGCTACGGACCAACGTGAGAGCGCGTAGCGGCGGGCTTTAGGCCCGCCAGGGGCTGTGGGGCGGGGCCCCTTCGCTCACCGCCGGCGCAGCACGACGTACGCCGTGCACGGCGTCGCGGCGGGATCGGCGGCGAGGTCGCGCTCGCGCGCGAGCAGCCGCTCGAATTCCTCCGGGGCGTCCCGCTCCATCGCGGCGAGGTCGAGGTAGAGGTGCAGCGGGAAGAGTCGCCCGGACAGACGCTCCTCGACGACGTCGAAGCGGGCGCGGGCGAGCGACAGGATCTCGTCCGAGCGCACCGCGCCGAACGGGGCGATCGTGTCCTGGTTGGCCGATCCGATGCCGGCGCCGTCGTCGAGGCGGAAACGCGACGGGATCTCGCGCAGGACGGTGTTGACCAGTGCGAGACGCGCCGGCGCGTAGATCTGCCGGCGTTCGCCGACGTAGCTGATGATCGCGAGCAACGCCTCCGGCTTCAGCGCCTGCGCGATCTCGTCGAAGAAGAACTCCAGGTTGGCGATCCGGAAGAGGCCGCTGGCGGCGATGGCGAGGTCGTAGTGCTCGCGCGGCAGGGCGAGGAAGTTCAGGTCCTGGCACCGCAGCCCGACGCGGGCGCCGTACGCGGCGAGCCGCGGGCGCAGGCGCTCCAGACGGCGCGGGTTTGCCTCCACGACATCGAGGGTCTCGCTGCCGCCGATACGCATCCAGGCCTCGGCCTCGTTCTCCTCGTCGCCGCCCAGCAGCACCGCGCGTCCGAACGGCCCGCGTGTCGCCAACTCATCCAGGGCGCCGCGCCGCGCATCGCCGGTGAGGGCGCGATTCTCCAACGGGACGGCGGCCTGCATCCGCGCCGCCAGGAACGGGGCGAGACCCCATTCCTCCTCCCAGGCGCGCTCCTTCTGGGCGCGCTGCTGGTAGATCGGATCGGCCGGCGTGACCCGCATCGTCGCGAGCCGCGGCGGCGGCGGCGCCGGCTGCGCGGCGGTCAGACGCGCCAGGCGTGGCAGATGGCGCAGCCCGGCGCCCGGCTGCTCGCCCGCGGCGCGCGGCCGCCACACCATGAGCACGAAGTCGGCCAGGCCCGGGACGCGGCGCGCGACGCGATCGAGGCGCTCCATGAGGCGCTCGGCGCGGGCGCGATCGATGGCACGCAGGAGGCGCGCCCAGCCGGGCGCGCCCCACAGCATGGAGACGCCGAGGACGCGGTCGAGCTCGAGGTACTGGCCGCACAGCTGGCCGATGTTGCGGTAGGTGCACTCGAAGGTGTGCTCGTAGGGCACCGGCGAATCCCAGAAGCGCGGCTGGTCGCGCGCCGCGGGATTCAGGCGGCGCTCGATCGCGTAGACGGCGCGGCTCGCGCGCACCGCGAGGCTGCCGTAGTTGACGAAGCTGACGATGAAACGGCCGTCCGGCTTCAGCACGCGCACCATCTCGCGCAGGCCGGCATCGGGCGCCGCGAGGTGGTCCATCGCCGAGTCGATGAGCACGCGGTCGAAGTGACGATCCGGGTACGGGAGCGCCTCGGCGATGCCGCGCACCAGGTTGAGGCGGACGCCGCGTACCGTCATGTGCTCGCGCGCCCGCGCCAGCATCCCTTCCGACGGCTCGACGACATGGCACGCGAGGCCCGCCGCGGCCATGCGACAGGAGTGCACCGCCTCGGCGGCGGCGACCTCGAGCACGGGGCCGACGGCGCCCACCAGGGTCTGCTCGACGGGCACCTCCATCAGCCGCTTCATGATGAAGTAGTTGTCGAGGCCCATCGGCCACTGCTCGCGCAGCGGGACGGGATCCCAGGCCCCCTGGATATCGAGATCGTCGGTGGGAGCGCCCGACATCACGACCGCCGGCGCAGGATCAACGACGCGGCGCAGGGCGTCGCGGCCGGATGGCCGGCGAGGCCCTGCTCGCGCGCGATCAGCGCCTCGAGCACCTCCGGCGCCTCGCGCTCGAGCGCCGGAACGTCCAGGTGCACGAAGAGGGGGAACAACTGGCCGCCGTAGTGGGCCTCGACGGTGTCGAAGCGCGCCGTCGCCACGCCGACGATGTCGGTCGAGCGGACGGCGCGAAACGGTGCGATCTCTTCCGCGGCGGACGCGGCGACCGGCCGCGGGTCGTCGAAGCGGAACCGCAGCGGAATGCTGGCGAGCGCGTCGTTCACCAGCGCGAGGCGTGCCGGGGCGAAGGCGTGGCGGCGTTCGCCGATGTAGCACGCGAGGGCCACCAGACCGCCCGGCCGCAGCGCCAACGCGAGCTCGTCGAACACGTACTCGAGGTTGACGATCCGGCCGATGCCGCCCCCGACCACCGCCGCGTCGTAGGTGCCGGCGGAGAGCGTGAGGAAGTTCGGATCCTGCTCGAGGAACTGGATCCGCGCCGCGAAGGGGGCGAGGCGCTGGCGGAGCCGCGCCAGGCGCGCCGGACTGTGATCGACGATGTCGAGGGCGGTGCTGCCGTTGGCCCGCAGCCAGCGCTCGGCCTCATCCTCGTCGTCGCCGCCGATCAGCACGGCGCGACCGAACGGCCCCTGGGCGGCGAGGGTCTCGAGCGCCGAGCGCTCGGGGTCCCCGGTCAGCGCGCGATTCGCCCACGGCCGCGTCGCGCGGAAGCGCGCGGCGATCGTCGGCCCCAGCCACCAGCCCTCTTCCCACGCCAGATCCTCGGCAACCTGCCGTTGGTAGACCGGATCGGCCGGCGTCACGCGCATGGTCTCGACCCGCGGCGGCGGCGCCGCACCCGGCGCGGCGCCGAGTCGCGCCAGCGCCGGCAGGGCGCGGACGCCGCTGCCCGGCGTCTCGCCCGGACGGCGCGGTCGCCACACCATCAGGACGTAGTCGGCCAGCCCCGGCACGCGCCGCGCCATCGCGTCCAGGTGCTCGAGCAGCCAGGTGGCGCGCCGCTCACTGAGCCGCTTGAGGAACTGCGCCCAGCAGCGGCGTGCCCCAGAGCATCGAGACCCCGACGACGCGGTCGAGCTCGAGATACTGGCCGCACAGCGCGCCGATGTTGCGATACGTGCCTTCGAAGGTGTGCTCGACGGGCACCGGCGTGTCCCAGAAGAAGTGCGCGTCGCGCAGGCTCGGGTCCCAGCGGCGACGCAGGCGATAGATGGCGCGGCTGACGCGCACCGAGAGGCTGCCGTAGTTGACGTAGCTGATCACGAAGCGCCCGTCCGGCTTGAGCACGCGTACCATCTCGCGGATCCCGGTATCGGGCGCCGACAGGTGGTCGATCGCCGCGTCGATCAGCACCCGGTCGAAGCTCCGGTCGGGATACGGCAGCGCTTCGGCGATGCCGCGGACCAGCGACACGTCGACGCCGAACTCCGCCATGTGCTCGCGCGCCTTGCCGAGCATGACCTCCGACGGCTCGACGACGTGCGTCCGCAGGCCGCCGGCGGCGAGGCGACACGCGTGCACGGCCTCGGCCGCGGCGACCTCGAGCAGCGTCCCGTGGGCGCCGCGGCCGGTGGCCTCGACCGGCACCACCTCGAGGCGATGGATGTAGAAGCTGTTGTCGGGTCCCGTCGTCCAGTGATCGCGCAGCGGCGCGTTGTCCCAGGCGTCCTGGATGTCGAGATCGTCGGTGGTCGGCGCGGGCATGCGGAAATACCACTCGTAGGTGGCGCCGCGCGGCGGTGCAACCGTCACTCGGCCGCACGGCCGGTGGGCTCGGCGACGACGAACATCTGCTTGCCGAGCAGGCGCTGCGCGAGCGGGACGCGCAGGTAGAGCTGCACCAGCCGACGGCCACGACGGGAGCCGGCTCTTGGTGGAGAACGGCAGGAAGCGCGGGCGCACCTCGGTGACGCGGAAGCCCGCGAGGGCGAGGGCCTCGCCCATCGACACGTGGCTGAGCGCCAGGTGGTGGTCGAAGAAGTCCCAGTACTCGCGGTACGCGTAGCGGATGTTGGGCTGCAGGATCAGGAGCCGGCCGCGTCGGCCGCAGCACGCGCCGCACCTCGGCGAGCGACGGCGAGCAGGGCGGTACTGTCGGGCAGGTGCTCGAAGAAGTTGCTGGCGAAGACGACGTCGACGGCGGCGTCGGCGAGCCAGTCGAGGCGGTCGGCCGGGCCGCAGTGCGCCTCGACGTCCGCCGCCGCGAACTCGGCGATGCGCGGGCTGCCGTCGACCGCGAGCTTCTCGCGCGCGGCGATGTGGTTGATGAACTCGCAGTAGCCGGCGCCGAGATCGAGCACGGCGGCGTCGCGCGGCACGTAGCGCTGGAGGAAGTCGCCGCACAGCACCGCCCAGACGCGCGCCTTGGCGGCGCGCTCGGCGGCGTCAAAGCGGTGCGCGTACAACGCCGGCGCGTCCACCGATCAGTCCCTTGCGCAGCGCCAGCCCGTACCAGCGCAGGTAGCGCGGCAGCCAGCGCATCAACTTGAAGTTCGATTGCGCCGGCGACGCGGTCGCGCCACGTCGTCGGCACCTCGCCGATGCGGTAGCCGGCGAAGAAGGCCTTGACGGTGATCTCCAGCGCCAGCTCGAAGCCGGTCTCGCTCTCGAGGGTCAGCCGCTCGAGCATGGCGCGCCGGTACAGCTTGAAGGCGCTCGTCGGGTCGCGGGTCGGCAGGCCGATCAACGCGTGCAGCGAGCGGCCGGCGACGCGCGAGAGCAGCCCCTTCACCGGCGGACCGCCGATCTGTCGCCCGCCCCGGCATGTAGCGCGACGCGGCGACGAGATCGTCGCCCGCTTCGAGACGCGCCAGCATGGGCGCGATGTCGCCGATGTCGTCCGACGCGTCCGCCATCGTCACCAGCACCGCCTCGTCCGCTGCGCCGCGGCGAAGCCGGCCCGCAGCGCCCAGGCCGGACCGCGGCCGAGCGTGTTGTGCACGGCGCGCACCTGCGGATGCGGGCGTCGCAGATCCTCGACGACGGGCACGGTCGGATCGTCGGCCTCGTCGTGCACGACGAGGATCTCGTGCGGCCCCGGCGCGCGCGCCGCGAGCGCCGCCAACGTCGCGCGGGCGCCTTCGCCCTCGCGGTAGACGGGAACGACGATCGAGCAGGCGCATCAGCGCGTCCGCCCGCTCGCTCAATCGTCCAGGCGCGAAGACGATGCGATTGGTGCCCAGGAGATTCCACACGTCGCAGATGATCGCCTGCGGCCGCGACCAGCGTGCGCAGCCCTCCAGCGTCAGGGTCGTCGAAGGCGGAGTGGTTCATGGCCAGGAACACGATGTCGGCGTCGCGCAGCGCCTCGCTTCGCGGTCTCGTACGGCAGTTAGCGGGTCGTGCAGGTGCACCTCCGCGCCCTCGGCGAGCAGGATCTTCTTCAGCTTGAACGCCAGCGAGTTGCGGATGTCGTCGATGTCGCGCTTGAACGCCAGGCCGAGGATGGCGGCGCTTGGCGCCGTCAGATCGGGCTGGCGCGCGCGCACCTGATCGACCAGCTAGGCCGGCGTCGTCTCGTGGATCTTCCAGGCGCTGGCGATCAGCTCGTTGTACGGGATCTGCCGGTGAGGAAGAAGCCGTCCTTGTAGAGGCACGGACCGCCGGTGAGGCCCGGCGACTTCAGGCCGCCGCGCTTGTAGCCGCGGTTGACGGCATCGAGGATCGGGTAGATGTCGCGCCCGTGCTGCGCCGCGATCATCATGAACTCGTTGCCGACACCGCGAAGTCGATGTAGCGGTACATGTTGCAGAACAGCTTCGACGAGCTCGGCGCTGCGCGAATCGACGGTGATCACGGTCGGCGTGATCTGCGCGAAGAACGCGCGCCGCGCGCTCGCTGCTGGCCGCGTCGACGCCGCCGACGATCTGCGGCACCTCGGGCAGCTCGGAGAACGACTTGCCCTCGGCGATGCGCTCCGGACAGAAGGCGAGGAAGAGGTCGCGGCCGATGCGTGAAGTCGGTGCTGCGCTCGATCAGCCGGCCGAGATGCTCGGTCGACCCCGGCGCCACGGTGCTGCGCAGCACCAGGAGCTGCCCGGCGTGCAGGTGCGGCAGCGCGGCGCGCAGCAGGTTCTCGATCGGCAGGAAGATCGGGTTGTTGAAGTCGTCGACCGGGGTGCCGAGCGTGATGATGATGACGTCGGCGCGCGCCAGCGCGGCGAGGTCGGTGCCCGGCGAAGAAGCGCGTGCCCAGCGTCGCGGCCAGCGCCTCGGCGGCGCCCTCCTCGCGAAACGGCAGCCGTCCGGCGGAGAGCGCGTCGACGCGTCGCCGTGTTGTTGTCGATGCCGTAGACGGTGCAGCCGCGTTGCGCCAGGAACAGCGCGAACGGCAGCCCGACGCGCCCGAGACCGACGACCGCGACCGAGTCCTGCATCGCGGCTCACGCCTGTCCGATGACCTCGCGCAGGCCGGTCGCGAAGTCGATCTGCGGCTCCCAGCCGAGCAGCCGCTTCGCCTTGCTGCCGTCCGGCACGCGCCGCTTCACGTCGGACGGGAAGCCCGGCACGAACGTCGCCTCGAACGGCTCGCTCGCCGCCCCACGCCGCGTAGATGCGGCGCGCCAGCTCGAGCATGGTGATCTCCTCGGCGTTGCCGAGGTTGAAGTCCTCGTTCACCGGCCGCCGGATGATCGAGCGCCATGACGATGCCGCGCGCGATGTCGCGGACGTGCGTGAAGCAGCGCGTCTGCGTGCCGTCGCCGAGCAGCTCGACCGGATACTGGCCGCCGCGGATCTTCTTCACCAGGTCGGGGATGACGTGCGCGTCGCCCACCTCGTCGCCCGCCGCCTCCTCGGGACCGATGGCGTTGAACGGCCGCAGGATCGTGTACGGCAGGCCGTACTGGTCGAAGAAGGCGCGGCAGTACCACTCGCCGATCAGCTTGCTGAAGCCGTAGGCGGTGAACGGCGGCGGGATGACGCGGAGGTCGTCCTCGACGGCTGGGGAAGCGGGTCGCCGACTCGAACACCATCGACGAGGAGACGAAGAGCATGCGCTCCATGCGCGCCGCCACCGCCGCCTCGAAGGTGTGCGAGTAGATCAGGTTGTTCTCGCTCAGGATCTCGGCCGGCACGCTTGTGGAAGTAGCCGATGCCGCCGATGCGCGCCGCGAGGTTGACGCAGGCGCGCGCGCCGCTGGAACGCCTCGCGCGCGACGCCGGCTCGGCGAGGTCGCCGCGCACGAACTCGACGCCGTCGGGCACCTTGCTCGACGGCTTGCTCATGTTGTCGACCACGCGCACGGCGTGGCCCTTGGCGCGCAGCTGCCGCACCACTTCGCTGCCGATGAAGCCGCAGCCGCCGGTCACAACGATCATGGGTCCTCTCTCGCGATCAGAACGTGGATCCCTATGCCGGGGCATGGTGCAGCGTCAAGCAGGCGGCCGGCGGGGCGGTGCATTCTTGCCACAGGGTGCGCGAGCCTGTCTAACTTGTTTGAATCGCTTCGTCGGATCGAGGCCATTCCAACCCATTCCTCCATCGCGCGCTGACGTGTCGTTTCGTGCCCTCTCTCTCGCCGTCGCCGTCGGCATCGCCGTCGGGAGCTTCGGCTGTCACGCCCCGCCTCCTCCGGACGTGGTCCTCGTCGTCGTCGACACGCTGCGCGCCGATCGGCTCGGCTGCTACGGCAACCCGCGCGGACTGACCCCGACGTTCGACCGCCTGGCGGCGCGTGGCGTGCGCTTCTCCCACGCCTACACCCCGACCTCGTGGACGATGCCGTCGGTCGCCTCCCTCTTCACGTCGCGGCTGCCCTCGCAGCACCTGGTCCACCGCTTCGACTCGCGGCTGCGCGACGACGAGGTCACCCTCGCGGAACGCGTCGCCGCCAGCGGCCGCCGCACGGCTGGCGTCACCGCCAACTGGCGGCTGCAAGCCGACCAGGGATTCGCACAGGGCTTCGACCAATGGACGGCGCTGCGTCCCCCGCCGAACGCGCCGGCGAAGATCCGCGGCGACGCCGTCCGCGTCAACGCCCTGCAGTGGATCGACGCGCTGCCGGCGACCGCGCAACGGCCGCCGTACTTCCTGTACGCCCACTACATGGAGCCGCACGGCGCCTACGAGCCGCCCGCCGATCTCCGGGCGCGCTTCGCGCCCGGCGTGACCGATGCGCAGGCCGCGCAGCTGAACGGCAAGGCGATGGCGCTGGTGCTCCGCCCCTCCAAGAACATGACGAAGGAAGAGGTCGGCACCCTCGCGTTGCTGTACGACGGCGAGGTCGCCGCCGCCGGACCGCGAGCTCGAGCTGCTGCTGAGCAATCTCGAGGCGCGCGGTCGGCTCGAGCACGCGATCGTGATCGTCACCGCCGACCACGGCGAGGGGTTCCTCGAGCACGACGCGGTCGGTCACGGCTACACCCTGTTCGACACGACGGTCCACATCCCGATGATCATCGCGGGCCCGGGCATCCCAGGCGGGCGCGTTGTCGAGGACGACGTGTCGATCATCGACATCGCACCGACCGTGCTCGATCTCCTCGGCGTGTCGCCCGAGGCGCGCTTCGAGGGGCAGTCGTTGGCGCCACTGCTGCGCGGCGGCGCCACGACCGGCGCGACGCGCGACGTCGTGCTGCAGCTGCCCGTCAGCTCGCGCTGGAATCAGCTCAGCCACGCCAACGGCATGATCCACCAGCGCGAGAAGGTCCTGGTCGACCCCAAGGGCGGCGTCGAACTCTTCGATCTCGCCAGCGATCCGGGCGAGCTGCATCCGCGCGACGACTCCGAGCGGCGCACCGAGCTGCTCAGCCGGCTCACCGAGACCGAGGCCGACCTGGTGCGGCGGGCGCAGGCGTCGGGGGCGCACGAGCCCATCGACGCCGCGACCCGGGAGCGGTTGCGCGCGCTGGGCTACAACGAATGACGCGCCGGTTGGTGGTGCCTCAGTTTGATCGGCGCGGCGGTGACCGCAGCCCCGGCAAAACCGCCGAGGACGCCAAGCAGCGTTGCTTGGCGCCCTCGGCGTCCGTGCCGGCTATCTGAGCAGCGGCGGCACCGCCGCCGCCAATCAAACTGAGAAACGACGCGCCGGTTGCATGGCCGCGTCGGAGACCGCAGTATCGGTACGATGCACGCGCGTCGGCTGGCCGTCCTCCTGTTGCTCATCGCGCTCGGCACGGGCGCCTGCCGGTCGCAGCCGCCGAAGCCGACCGACGTCGTCATGATCGTCGTCGACACGCTGCGCGCCGACCGCCTCGGCACGTACGGATACGCGAAGGGGCTGACCCCCGTCCTCGACCGTTTTGCCAATCGCGGCGTGCGCTTCGATCGTGCCTACGCCACGACGTCGTGGACGATGCCGTCGGTCGCGTCGCTGTTCACCTCGCGCCTGCCCTCGCAGCACAGGGTGAGCGACTTCGATTCGCGTCTGGGAGACAGCGAGGTCACCGTCGCCGAGGACCTCTCCGCGGCAGGATTCGCGACGGCTGGGTTCACCGCCAACTGGCGCCTCAGTCAGGAGCTCGGCTACGGCCAGGGCTTCGCCACCTGGCGCGGCTTCCTCAAGTCTCCCGGCAGCGAGACCAAGGCGCGCGGCGATGCCCTGCGCGACGCGGCCCTCACCTGGCTCGACGCCGGCCGCAAGGACGGCACCCCGGCCCCGCCGCGCTTTCTCTATCTGCAGTACATGGAGCCGCATATTCCGCTCGATGCGCCGGCCGCGCTGCAGGCGCGCTTCGCGCCCGGCGTCACGGCGGACGAGGCCACGCGCCTCAACGCCTGGGCGCGCATGCTGTCGCCGGATCGCGCGGCGCTCAAGCCCGAGGAGGTCACGAATCTCTTCGCCATGTACGACGCGGAGGTCGCCGCGGTGGACGAGGAGATCGGACGCCTGTTCGAGGCGCTCGAGCAGCGCGGCATCCTCGAGCACGCGCTCGTGATCGTCACCGCCGATCACGGCGAGGAGTTCCTCGAGCACGGCAGCTTCGGCCACGGCAACAATCTCTTCAACACCACCGTCCACGTGCCGCTGATCATCGCCGGCCCGGGCATTCCCGCCGGAAAGGTCGTCAGCGAAAACGTGTCATTGATCGATCTCGCGCCGACCGTGCTCGATCTGATGGGCGTGAAGCCGGAAGGGCGGTTCGAGGGCCGCTCGCTCGTGCCGTTGCTGCACGGCGCGGCGCCGGCCGCCGCCGCGCCGGTCGACGTCGTGTTGCAGCTGCCGCGCAAGAATCTCGACTGGGACCTGCGGCTGCACACGGACGGCCTGGTCCGCGGCGAGCAGAAACTGGTGCGCGACCCGCTGGGCGTGACCGAGCTCTACGACCTGGCCGCCGATCCCGGCGAGCAGCATCCCGAGGGACCGCCCGCCGGCGCCGCCCTGCAGGCCGCGCTCGACGCGGCGAACAACGGCTTCGCGGCCCGCCAGCAACCGCAAGCGGAGAAGGTGGTCGTGGACGAGGCCACCAAAGAGAAGCTGCGCGCGCTCGGCTACCACCCCTGAGGCGTGGGGGAACGGTAGGCCCGCACCGGGCGCGGAGCGCCAATTCGCACGGCTTGCTCCCACCGGTGGCGGGCGCCGCTCCGTCAACTCTGTTGCGTTGGAGGGCGCCGCTCTGCAGGAGTGAGCCTGGCTACTTGCGAGCGCGGGCGACGAAGAAGATGCCGCCCGCGGCGAACCACGGGCTGATGCTGCGCAGCACCTTGGCGACGGCGCGTCCCACCGGGCCGAACTCGAACGGCGGCTGGTGCGCGTAGTTGAAGAAGCAGCCGACGTCGCAGACGTCGCAGAACAGGCCCTTCTGCCACGGCTCGAAGTAGTCGTCGGGCTGCACCTCGACGATGTCGAAGTCCGTGCGGCGCAGGAAGCCTTCCATCTCGGGCTGGATGTAGCGGAACTCGGTGAACTCGAGTCCCTTGCCGCGCCACTTCCAGAGCTGCCACAGCGCCATCAGCAGCGGGTTCACGACGAACCGGCGGAAGGTGTTGTTGTAGGGCACGACGACGAACAGCAGGCCGCCGGGCTTCAGCACGCGATGGATCTCGCGGAACAGCACTTCCGGCCCTTCCTCGAAGTGCTCGGCGACGTAGGAGGACAGCGCCGCGTCGAAGGTATTGTCGGCGTACGGGGTGACCAGCGCGTTGCTGCGCACGAGCCGCATGTCCGGATCGTGCTCGCGCGCCAGCAGCAGCGGGCCCCAGCTGTCGTCGACGCCGTAGGCCTGGTTGCCGAGCTTTTCGAAGTACGCCATCCAGCGGCCGCTGCCGCAGCCCGACTCGAGCACCTTGAGCCCGCCCTGCCCGAGGTAGCGTCGGAACAGCGGCGCCGCCATCTCGTGCTGCTCGATGGTCGAGAGGTGGACGTCGTAGTAGCCGCGGCCCGGATGGTTCTTCGCCCAGGCGGCGTCGGCCTTGTAGGTCTCGTCGAGGCCCTTCGTCACCTCGTCGCGCAGGTACTGCTTGAAGCTCATGAAGCGTCTTACCTATCGGCTGCTGGTGGGGCGGGCAACTCACGCAGCAGATTCGGGCCGCGCCGGCCGGCGCGTCGGCCCTGGAGCACGAGCGGGTCGGCGCTGGTGAACACCACGCGCCGCCCGTCGACGACGTCGTCGGGATAGAAGATCGCGAAGATCGCGGCGGTGCCTGGAAAGCGGTCGCGGTACCCCACGTTGAGGAAGCCGACGGAGCCGAACTGCCGATTGGGGATTTCGACGGTCGCACCCGGCGGCGCCGCGGCCAGCGCGGCGCGGATCTCGGCCAGCACGCGTGCCGTCTCGTTGCGGTCGCCGTCGAAATGATTGATCGGCCGCGTGACGCCGAACGCCATCCAGGTCACGGTCGCCAGCGCGAGGACGAACGAGCGCCTGCCGCATCCACGACGGCGGCGCCCACCGCGCCGCGCAGGCACCCGCGGCCACGGCGACGGCCGCGACCAGCAGCGCCCCGGCGCCGTAGTGGAAGCGCAGGCTGCGGGCGAGCGGCCACAGGCCGACCCAGCCGATCAGCATGCTGCGCGCGACGGCGATGAGGCCGTAGATGCCGAGCACCAGCAACAGGCAGGCGCACAGCCGCCGGCGCGTCGTCGGCGAACCGGCCCACCCGCCGGCGGCCAGGAGCATGCCGACGGCCGCCAGCGCCGCGATGTGGACGCCGCTCGGATAGCGATTGGGATCGACCAGCGGCCCGAGCGGGAGCGCGCCCGCGCCGAAGCCCAGCAACGCGCCGAGCAATTGGAGATGTGCGCCGACGTACGCCGGCGCCAGACCGCCGATCATCATCACCATCTCGCTCCGTTGCTCGCCGTAGAGCGGCAGCTCGAGTGACCGAACGGCGACGTAGGTGGCGAGCAGCGTCGCGGCCGTGACGGTCAACGCGCCGACGGTGCGCCGTCGCGCCGCGCCCGGCGACATCAGCAACCAGGCGGCGCCCGGCATGACGAGCGCGGCGGCGATGCCGACGCCGAACAACAGGCCGGCGAGGAGCATCAGCAGCGCCCAGCCGACGGGGGCCGCCCACCGCGACGCCTCGGCGCCGGCGGGTCGGGCCAGACCGGCAAGCACGGCGAGGATGCACGTCGTCGCCGCCACCTGCCCGTAGACGGCGTACCAGCCGAGCGCGCCCTCATTGACGGGACTCGTCCCCCAGACCGCGGCGGCGACGACTGCGAGGGGCCAGCTGCCGGTCAGTCGCGCCACCAGCGCGTAGAGCAGGCCGGTGTTGACGAGGTGGGTCGCCAGCATGACGGCGAAGAACGGCAGCGGGTTGGGCCCGAAGATCGCGTCGAGCCCGGCGGTGACGGCGTGGCGCGCGATCAGCAGGTGGCCGCCGTACATGCGCAGGAAGTACTGCGCCGGCTCGTCGTTGCGCAGTTGGTAGAGGTCGAGGAAGTCGTCGAAGTGGAAGTAGTTGCGCGTGATGGGGAACCAGACGACGGCGGCGAGGGCGACCGGCAGCAGCCACGCCACCCGGGTCGCGTTCTCGTCGGACATGCGGATCAGACCGGCGCGCGCCTCACACCGCGAAATGCTTCGAACGCGGATCGGCCAGCCACTCGGCGAGCAGCGGCGCCTTCTCGTCCTTGTCCGACACGATCGGCGGGAGCGCCGGCCACTCGATGCCGAGGGCGGGGTCGTTCCAGCGGATCCCGCCCTCGCCCGAGCCGTGCGAACCGGTGCACTCGTAGAGCACGATGGTGTCGTCGGCGAGCGCGAACGTGCCGTGCGCGAACCCCGGCGGCACCCAGATCACCTGGTGGTTGCGGTCGGTGAGCTCGACGGCGGCGTGATCGCCGAGGGTCGGCGAGCCGTGCCGGACGTCGACGACGACGTCGATGATGCCGCCGTGCAGGCAACGCACGAACTTGCCCATCGGCGGCTCCCACTGGAAGTGCAGCCCGCGCACCACGCCCTTCTTCGACCAGGTCTGAATCGCCTGGCGGAAGTCGGAGGGGATGCCGGCGGCGTCGAGATCCGCCTTGACCCACGACTGCAGCAGGAATCCCCGCTGGTCGACGAAGTGCTTGGCGGTCACCACCGTCAATCCCGCCAGATCCTGCCACGCGCGCCGCATACCAAATGTCCCCCGTGTCCCGATCGGTCCGCCCCTTATCCTGAGCCCCTGGGATGTCGTCAACACGCCCCGGGTTCTCAGGGGGTCGCCGTGATGCAGCGCGACGGGTGGTGCCTCAGTTTGATTGGCGCGGCGGTGCCCCCGCTGCTCAGATAGCCGCCAAGGACGCCAAGGGCGCCAAGCAGCGCTGCTTGGCGCCCTTGGCGCCCTTGGCGTCCTTGGCGGTTTTGTCGGGGCTGCGATCACCCCGCGCCAATTCAAATTGAGGCACCACCGCGCGACGTGACGCCTTGTCCGTACCGGAGGGAGTTGCTACCCGGATCGATGTGGCCGAACCGGCGATGGGCGCGCTCGCCGACGCTGCGATCCTGAGCGAAACCTTCGCGGGGTCGTGCGTCGCCATGGGGCTCAACGATCCGCTCGGCGTGAAGCAGGGCTGGTCGGCGGTGGACGATCGGCCCGGCAAGCTCGTGCGCTGGGTGGAGGCCGGGGTCGAGGCGGAGCTCGTCCTCGACGTCCCGCCGCAGGCGACGCACGTCGGCCTCGAGCTGTGGGTGCCGCGCACGCTGACCGGCATGGCGCCGACGCTGCAGGTGAGCCTGTACGACATCTACGTCGATCCGGACGCGACCGACGAGCGCGCCCTCGAAGTCTGCTTCCGCCTGCGCCCGGGCCGCTGGCAGACGGTCGAGTGTCCGCTGCGGCCGTACGGTCTCGGCGACTCGACGCGCGTCGTCTGCCGTCTGCGCTTCGGCGCCACCGTCCCGGGGCTCTTGAAGGACCGCCTGGAACCGCGGCTCGGCGTGCATCGCGTCTGGCTGCGCGAGCTGCGCGTCACCAACACGGACGTGACCATCGTCGTCCTCAACTGGCGGCGCCCCGACGACACCCTCGCCTGCCTCGAGAGCCTGCACGCCGCCGCGCTCGGCGGCGCCCGCGTGCTCGTCGTCGACAACGGGTCGCACGACGACACGATCGAGCGCATCCACGCGCGCTTCCCCGATCAGGAGATCCTGACGCTGCTCGAGAACCGCGGCTACGCCGGCGGCAACAACGCCGGCATTCGCGCCGCGCTCATGGCCGGCGCCAAGGCGGTGTTGCTGCTCAACAACGACGCCGTGGTCGCGCCCGACTTCCTCGACCCGCTGATCTGGGTGCTGAACAGCCATGCCCGCATCGCCGCGGTGTCGAGCGCGACGCTGCGTCCGGACCGCGAAACCCTCGAGGTCGCCTGGCTGCGCGTGCATTTTGGCCACGGGCTCATCCGCCGCATCGGCGTCCACGCTCTGCCCAGCGAGGGCTACTCCGAGCGCCGCGAGGTGCCGGTCGTGGTGGGTTGCTCGCTGCTGCTCGCCGCCGACGCGCTGCGCGAGGTCGGCGCGTTCGACGAGGCGTACTTCGCCTACCACGAGGACGTCGACTGGTGCTTTCGCGCGCGCGACGCCGGCTGGGAGGTCCACTATCAACCGCTGTCGCGCGTCTACCACGCCGGCTCGCGCAGCACGGCAGCGCTGGTGCGGCCGCTGGACCTCTCGCGCAACACCGGTCGCGCCACCCTGCCGGGCGCCCGGGCCGCTCTCGTGGAATCCCGTGCGCGCTTACCTCGGCGCCCGCAACACGATCCGCTTCCTGCGCCGGCACGCGCACTGGTGGCAGTGGGTCTACTTCGTCAGCGCCACCGCCTATCACATGCCGCTCGAGCTCTTCGCGATGGCGATGGACCACGAAGAGGAATACCTGATCGGCGACTGGAACTACCACATCGGGCTCGCCTACCTGCTTTTCGGCCCGCGCGAGTCGCGCACCGCCGGGACGATCCTGCGCGGGCTGGTGACGGCGCCGTGGCGGCTGCTGGTGACCTTGCCGCGCGCGATCCTCGAACGCCATCGCGCCGGCCGCACGGCGGAGCTCATCGAGCACAGCCGCGGTCTGTGGCACGGGCTGCGGAACGAGCCGACCAACCTGCGCCGCCTCGGACTGCGATGAAGCTGGTCATCCTGGTCCTCAACTGGGGCCAGCCGCAGGCGACGCTCGCCTGCCTGGCGAGCTTGCGCCAGGCCGAGCTGTGCGGCGGCGAGATCGTGGTCATCGACAACGGCTCGCGCGACGGGTCGGCCGACATCCTGCGCGCGGCCGACCCGACGCTGCGCCTGGTCGCGTTGCCCGAGAACCTCGGCTACGCCGGCGGCAACAACGTCGGCCTGCGACTCGCGCTCGAGGAGGGCGCCGATCGGATCCTGGTGCTCAACAACGACACCACGGTCGCGCCGGAATTCCTCAAGGCGCTGATGAGCGCGCTCGACGATTCGCCGGAAGCCGCCGCGGTCTGCGCGGCGGTGCATCGCCTCGACCGGCCGGAGATGCTCAACGTCGCCTTCGCGCGGATCGACTTTCTCGATCGCAACGCGGTCAAGCTGCGCGGCGTCAACGCCCTGCCCAGCGAGGGCTTCGCGCACCGCCAGCGAGGTCGAGGCGGTGATCGGCTGCTGCGTGCTGTTCCGCGCCGAGGCGCTGCGCGCGGTCGGGCCTGTTCGACGAGGACTTACTTCGCCTATCACGAGGACATCGACTGGAGCCTGCGCGCCAGCCGCGCCGGCTGGACGCTGCTCTACGAGCCGTACGCCCGCGTCTTCCACGCGCGCTCCGGCAGCACCGCCCTCGACCAGCTGCCCGACGGCGCCGGCGGCTTCGAGCCCGGCCTGCCCGAACGCCGAGCCGGTGCCGTTCAATCCGCGGCGCGCCTACCTCGGCGCGCGCAACCTGATGCGGCTGGTGAAGAAGCACGCCGACGGGGAGACGCAGAACGGAGTTCGCGCGCGATCTGCCTGCGCGGCCTGCCGCTCGAGTACAGCGCGGTGTTCTTCAACCGCGAGGGCACGCTGCAGCTCGAGAAGTGGGACTACGAGGTGCTGCTGGCGATTCCTGCGCGAGGAGCGCCCGCCGCTGCTGCGCACCTGGTGGCGCGCCGAACGCAGCGGCCGCACGGCCCAGGTGCGCGCCTACGCGCGCGGCCTGTGGGACGGCTGGCGCAACCGGCCGCTGCCGCTGCGGCGCCTCGGCCTGCGCTGATCCGTCCGATGCCGTTCAAGCAGTACGTCCGCGCCGAGATCGCCGAGGGCCTGGACGAGACCTACCGCTTCGAGTCCTGGGCCGACGACATGCCGGGTGAGGCGTACTTCGACGTCCACGTCTCGGTCATCGAGGCGCGCGAGACGAACGTGGCGGCTGTTGCGCCGCCGGCTGCCCGGCAGCGGCCTGCGCATCCTCGAGTCGGGCTGCGGCAGCGGCCGCTGGCTGGCGTTCTTCGAGCGCCTCGGCCACCGGCCGATCGGCCTCGACGACAGCCCCGGTCCACTGCGCCGTCGCCCACCGACACGCGCCGCGCCTGCGGTTGGTGCGCGGCGACGTCCTCGCCGCGCCCTTCCCGGCCGCGAGCTTCGACGTCGTCTTCTCGTCGTATGTCGCCGAGCACTTTCCCGACGGCCCCGACGCACTGTTGCGCGAGATGCGGCGGCTGCTCGTTCCGGGCGGACTGCTGCTGCTGACCGTGCCGTACGCCAGTCCGTTCCGTCGCGCTGGTCACGCACCGCGCGCTCGCCGCGTACTACGCGTGGGCGCGCTGGCGCGGCCGGCCGCTGGCCTTCACCGAGCACCGGTTCTCGAGCGCCGAGGTGGTCTCCGCCCTGCAGCGCGCCGGATTCATCGTCGAGGAGACCGCGCCGGACGACTTCCACCTGCCGTGGGGCAAGGGCCTGAGCCTCGATCTCGGTCCGCTGGTGCGGCCGACCGGCGCGGCGGTCGGCACGTGGGAGCTCAACCGCTTCGGCCGCCTCCTCGGCGCGCACGCTGGCGGCGCTGTCGCCCTGGAGCGCCTGCGCCGGCATCCTCTGCGTGGCGCGCGTCGGCGGGGCGCGCGATGGCCGCTGAGCCGAGCGGGCGCGCGGCCGACGCCGGCGTCGCCGCCGGCCACTACCTCCCCGAGTTGGAGTCGCTGCGCGGCATCGCGATCCTGCTGGTCTTCTGGTTCCACGTCGAAGGCACGCTCTTCCTGCCCTACAAGCGGCCGCTGCAGGTCGCCCTTCCGTGGCAGGCCTTCGTGCGCGCCGGCCATACGGGCGTGAGCCTCTTCTTCGTGCTCAGCGCCTTCCTGCTGTCGCTGCCGTTCTGGCGCGAACCGACCGGCGGACCCACCCTGTCGATCGCGCGCTACGGATCGCGCCGGGCGTTGCGCATCCTGCCGCTCTACTGGACCGCGGTGGTGGTCGGGACGGTGCTCAGCGCCGGCAGCCTCGTCGACCTCACCCGCGCCGTGCCGCATGCGCTGTTCCTGTCGAGCGTCGCCGGCTGGTTCACGCCCCTCATGCCGTACAGCGCCGTGTGGTGGAGCCTCGCGACGGAGGTGCAGTTCTACCTGCTGCTGCCGTTGCTGCCGCTGTGCCGTCGCTGGCGATACGGCTGGGCGTTGGGCCTCGCGTTGCTCGCCGGCGTGGCGGTGGTGCATGGGCTCTTTCTCGCCGATGTCCTCCGCATGAGCAGTCGCGCCGGCCAGGCGCAGCTCGCGGATTCCATCATCGGGCGCGCGCCGCAGTTCCTCGTCGGCGGTGCCGCGGCGTGGCTCTTCCTGCGCCTGCGCGCGTCGCTCCCGCCGGCGCCGGCGTGGTGGCGCAACGGCGGCGCCGACGTCGCGGTGCTGGCGGCGCTGACGGCGCTGGCGTGGGTGCTGCAATGGGTGATCACCGGCGGGCTGATCCACTTCATCGAGGTGCCGTATCACGCCTGGCACATCGTCGAAGCGCTGCTCTGGGCGTGCGTGCTGCTGCTGGTCCTGCTGGCGCCGCTGCGCAGCAAGCGCCTGTGGAGCAACCCGCTGCTCGAGTGGCTCGGTCTGCTCTCGTACTCGATCTACATGTGGCACCTGCCGATCGCGTGGTACGTCGTGCCCGGGCTGCGCCACGCCGGCGTACCCGTCCCGGCCGGGTGGAGCCCCGGCGGCGTGTTCGCCGCGCTGCTGATCGCGGCGCTGTGCCTCGCCCTGTCGGCGTTCACCTACCGCTACATCGAGCGGCCATTCCTGGTCCGCAAGGCGCGTCTGCGGTGAGCGCCGCGTCCGTCTGTCTCGCAGACACCCCGCACGCCATCCCCGACTGGAGGGCGCCGCTCCGGCGGCGCCTGGCAGCCGGGGCGGCTGGCGATGAGCCGTCCGGAAGACGGCCGCGCGGCAGCGCGGCCCTCCATTCGGGAATCGTTACTGCGCAGCCGCGGACGTGGCGGGACGCTGCCCTGATCCACCGCCAAAACATTGGTTAAAGCCGTTCGCCTGTGCCAGGTGTTTTGTTTCGCGGCCCTCTGGCGCCGCACTCGACCAAACGATGACTTCGGCCTCTCCCAGCCTGGCCCCGGTCGCGGGTACGTCGCGCGACGCCCTCCTCGCCACCATCGATGCCCTGGCGGCGGACAACCGCGCGCACCCGGATGCGCAGCGCGAGACCGAATTGTTCCACCTGCGCGCCGAAGTCGCGGCCATGCCCGCCGGCGTCGCCCCGGCGACGCCCTGGCCGCCGCACTACGAGGATCCGTTCCCGCCGGGCCTGCCGGAAGTCGCCGGCCGATCGGTTGACCGTCGAGATCCTCGGCGCCGCCCTCGAACATCGCGGCGCGCTGCTGGTGCGCGGCCTCTTCTCGCCCGCCCAGAGCGCGATGTTGATCGAGTGCATCGATTGCGCCCTGGACGCCGCACAGCGCCATCGTGCCGGCGAGGCCAGCGCCGATTCCGCCATGTGGTACACCCCGACGCCGCAGCAGACGCATGGCCTGTTCAAAGAGGGCGACGAGTGGGTCAGCGTCGCCGACTCGCCGCGCGGCATGGATCGGCTGGCGCAGGCCTACCGGGACGCCGGGCGCCGGCTGATCGCGCCCTACCTCGGCGAGCGGCCGATGATGGCGGGCGACAAGTGGACTCTCCGCCGGATCGGACCCGACACCCTGGGCGACTGGCACCAGGATGGCCACTTTCTCGGTGGCGCGGTCCGGGTGGTGAACGTCTGGACGGCGCTGACGCGCTGCGGCGGCGAGACGCCGGCGGCCGGGCTGCACGTCGTGCCGCGGCGCCTGCCGATGCTGCGCACCTACGATGACGCTGCGCACTGGTCGTTTGCCATCCCCCGGCGGAGGTGGTGGACGCGGCGCGTGGGATCGGGGTCGCCGACCCGGTCTACCAGCCCGGCGACGCGCTGTTCTTCGACCAGATGACGGTGCACCGCACCGGCCACCGGCCGGGGCTGAGGGTGCCTCGCCACGCCATCGAGTCCTGGTTCTTTGCCCCATCCACCTATCCGGGCAACTTCGGCGCCGCCTTCGCCTTCTGACCTGGCGGGGAGGCCGCGGACCGTGGAGAGCCTGCGGCGCGCCGCATCGTTCCGGGACCGGGGTGTCTGGCGACGGGCCGGACGGCGATTTAGTCTCGCCACGTCGCAAAGCGCCGGGAGCGCCTCGCCTGCCCCCCGGCACTCAGGAATGGCATTGACAGACCGCTTCCAGGCGTGAGTTGCTGATATCTTCGACAAGGGGGAACCGGTTCGGGCATGGCCGTCTCAGGCGAGGACGAAAAATTCGCGTTGTCGCGCGCGCTGGTGGTGACGCTCCGCTTTCAGGGCGTGGCGTTACCGAGTCGCGGGACCGCGGACATCGAGCTCCAGGCCCCCGAGCTCGCGCTGATCGAGGCGCTCGCCCAGGGGCCCTCGGCACCGCTGCCGACGCTGATCGACGACGTCGCGCGCACCGCCGGCGTCCCTTCGGACCGGCTGCGGACGCTGGTCGAGGCGTTGCGCGCACGCGACCTGCTCCGCCCCCGAACGGCCGACCAGCCCCACGCTGGCCGAACGGATCGCTCAACGGCGCGAGCGTCGAACGCGGGCCACACGACTTCGCGCCCGATGCCGAGCTGGCCGTGGCGACGCCCATGCTGCTGCGGGTGACGGCCGAGGGTTTCGAGGCCCTCGACCACGACGGTCACCGCCTGGCGACACTGAGCGCGCGGGAGCTCGCCGCCATCGCCGTCATGGCCGTCGCCAAGACCCACGCCGCGGCGTTCGCGGAACAGCACCAGCGCGGCGGCCTCCTGGCGCTCGACGAGTCGACTTCACCGCACTGGTGCGACGACTCGCCGCCGCCGGACTGATCGCGCCGCACGAACAAGAGGGACACAAGGGCCGCGAGGACCACTTCATGCGATCGGTGGTCGGGAACCAGTGGCGCTTTCAGGCCGCGGTCGACCAGGAGCTGCAGCGCACGCTGCATGCCGCGCCGTCGCCGGGTGACCGGCGCGTCACCGTGGTGCCGTTCGACTGCTGGAACGAACCCATCCCGCTGGCGCTCGGCATGCTGATCGCGCATGCCCAGGCGGTGGACGACGGGCGCCTGCGGCGGCACTACGCGTTCCGGCCGCAGACGAAGTTTCCGGAACAGCAGGACCGGATTCTCGCCGGCGGGCCGGCGGTGCTGCTGTTCTCGAACTACCTCTGGTCGCACGTGCGAGAACCTGCGCATCTCCGACGCGTGCGAAGCGGCTCAGCCCGGGCAGCGTCACGATCCACGGCGGCCCCGACACGCCGAAGTACGAGGGGGACGTCGAGAGCTACTTCCGCGCCAACCCGCACGTCGACATCGCCGTGCACGGCGAGGGCGAGGCGACGTTCGCCGAGCTCCTCAGGCGCTCGTCGGTGACGTGCATCGACGGAGGGCCGGTCGACCTGTCGCCGCCTGCGCGACGTGGCCGGGCTCTCGTTCCGCGACGGCGACCGCGTCGTGCGCACGCCGGATCGCGAGCGCATCGCCGACCTCGACACGCTCCCGTCGCCGTACCTCACCGGCGTGTTCGACGTGCACGCCGCCTGCGCCGGGTCCGCTGGCGAGTCATCGAGACCAACCGCGGGTGCCCGTACGGCTGCACGTTCTGCGACTGGGGCTCGGCGACGCTCTCGCGCATCCGCAAGTTCGACATGGAGCGGGTGTTCGCCGAGCTGGAGTGGTGCGCGCAGCACCAGATTCCGCAGCATCATCCTCGCCGACGCCAACTTCGGCATCTTCGACCGCGACGTCGAGATCGCCGAGAAGGTCGTCGAGCTCAACGCGCCAGTACGGCTACCCGAAGCGGCTTCGGAACGAACTACGCCAAGAACACGACCAAGCACCTCGCCGCATCGTCCACATGCTGATCGAGGCCGGGATCCTCACGCGAGGGACTGCTGTCGCTGCAGTCGATGGACGCAGACACGCTCGCCACCGTCCACCGCTCCAACATCAAGACCGCGAAGTACGACGAGCTGGCGCGCGAGTTCCGCCAGGCCAAGCTGCCGCTGTTCATCGACCTGATGGTCGGCCTGCCCGGCGCGACGCCCGCCTCGTTCCGCAACGACCTGCAGGGCGCCATCGACCGCGAGGTGACGGCCAAGGTCTTCCAGACCGAGCTGCTGGTCAACAGCCCGATGAACGAGCCCGCCTACCGCGAGGAGCACCGGATCGAGACCGCGGCGCCCTTCCAGAGTCTGGCCACCGCCACCACGAACGGCACGCCGCAGCGCGCCTTCGTCGTCGCCTCGTCGAGCTTCACCCGCGAGGACTACGCGGAGATGCTCGATCTCCGCCAGACCTTCGCGTTGTGCGAGAACTTCGGCGTCCTGCGCCAGGTGGCGCGCTTCGTCCACCACGAGACGGGCATGCGCGACGTCGACTTCTACGCCCAGATCTGCGCCGAGACGCGCGCCGAACGCGAGCGCTGGCCGTCCATCGCCACGGCCTTCGCCTTCGGCCCGTCCCTGGGCGTGCCGCCGGTGAGCTGGCGCTGCTTCATCGATGAGTTGCGCGATTATCTCACGGCGCGGCTCGGAGATCGACCCCGGGCACCGCGATGGAGACCGTCCTGCAGGTGCAGCACGCCCTCCTGCCGGCTCGCGGACGCCGCTTCCCGCTGTCGCTGGAGCTGGCGCACGACTTCGCCGCCTGGCACGCGCTGATGCTCGCGGCGAAGGACGAGGGGCAGTACGATTGGCGCTCGCTCGTGCCGCCGCTCGCCTCGTTCGGGCCGGCGCGCTTCATCGTCGAGGATCCGCGCTCGGTCTGTACGCGCGGCATCGGCTACCGTATCGAGGAATTCTTCCACGGCGACTGGGAGCTCGAGTCGCCGGTGAGCCGCGCCCTGCCCGGCGAGCACATGGTCGTCTGAGCGGCGCCGCGCTGGCGATCATGGATCGCCGCCTGCTGTCGCTCGATGCCGTCCGCGCCTTCGTGCGCCCACCCGCGGCGGCCGGAGCGCGCCTGACCGCGAAGCGGCTCGCCAATCTGTACCTGAACCGGCTCGAGCACGCGCGCGGCGCCATCCGGCTGCGCAGCCTGCCCACCAAGCTGACCATCGAGCCGGTCAACGTCTGCAACCTGCGCTGCCCGGCGTGCTTCACCGGCATCGGCGCCGTCGGCCGGCCGCGCTCGCTCATGTCCCTCGATCTGTACCGCCAGCTGCTGCACGAGCTCGGGGACACGCTGTTCGAGCTCGAGCTGTGCAACTGGGGCGAGCCGCTGCTGCACGACGAGCTGCCGGTGATGATCGGCGAGGCGACGGCACGCGGCATCTCGACCCTGATCAGCACCAACTTCAGCGTCCCGTTCGACGCCGCCCGCGCCGAGGCGCTGGTGCGGCGCCGGCCTGACGGTGATGGGCGTGTCGCTCGACGGCGCGACGCAGGAGAGCTACGCGACCTACCGCGTGCGCGGCCAGCTCGATCGCGTCCTCGCCAACTGCCGCCTGATGCAGGAGGCCAAGCGGCGCCTCGGCTCGACGCTGCCGAAGATCTACTGGTCGTTCCACGTCTTCCCCCACAACACCGAGGACATCGCCCAGGCCGGCGCGATGGCGCGCGAGCTCGACATGGACCTGGTCGTCGAGAAGGGCTGGGTCGTCGGCGAGGAATGGGGACCCGACAGCCCGTATCAGTACTTCAAGAATCCCCAGCCGGGACGCTGCGACTTCCTGTGGACGCGGGCGGTCGTGAACAACGACGGCGGCGTCGCTCCCTGCTGCGGCAGCTTCTACGATGGCGACGACATGGGCCGCTTCGACGTCGCCGCGCACGGCACGCGCTCGTTTCGCGAGGTCTGGAACGGGCCGCGCTTCCAGGCCGCGCGCCAGTTCTACACGCAGCGCCCGGGCGCCGAGGCAGCCACCGCCGATGAGCGCGCCCACATCTGCTACGACTGCCCGGCCACGGTCATGTGGTCGCGCTGGCAGACCCACACCGCCGCCGGCGCCCCGTCCGAGAGCTTCGATCCGGGCTTCCGCACCAACGACGGGTTCAACTACTTCTGGAATCGCCGCCCGATCCGTCAGCCCGACGCGCGTCCCGCCCGCGGGCCGCAGCCGGACGCCTGACCGTGCGCCTGACGCCGCAGCAACGCGCCTTCTACGACGCCTTCGGCTTCGTCCACCTGCGCGGCATGTTCCGCGCCGAGGCCGCGCAGCTCGCCGAGGCCTTCGACGCGATCTTCGCCGCGCACGCGCCCTCGATGGTGATCAGCAGCGACGACGACGTGCTGCAGCGCACGCCGCGCGCGGCGACGCGCACCTACCGCCACATCATCGCGCCCGACTTCGTCGAGCGCAGCCCGGTCCTGCGCGGCCTGCCCGACGATCCGCGCGTGCGCGGCGTCGTCGCGAGCCTGCGTCGATCAGCCGTGTACGTACCGTGCCAGCGACGGGCACCTGTTCCACTGCGACACGTCCTGGCACTACGACGCCTATGGCTCGCCGCTCGAGCAGACGACGCTGAAGCTGAGCTTCTACCTCGACCCGCTGCGCGCCGAGAGCGGCGCCATCCGCGTCATCCCCGGGACCCACGACCACACCTCCCAGTTCGCGCAGCGCCTGCAGGAGACGCTTTATCGCGCGCCGGACGCCATCCGCGAGCTCTATGGCGTGGCCGCCGAGGAGATTCCGGCGTGGCCGGTCGAGACCGATCCGGGCGACGTCCTCGTGTGGAGCTTCCGCACCTTTCACGCCAGCTTCCACGGCCGCGAGGGCCGGCGCAGCTTCTTCCTGACCTTCAGCGCGACGGACGAGTCCGAGTCCCCCTGAGCGAACGTGGCCGGCGCGGCGCCTCGCGAGGTCGGCCGGGCCGCCGTCAGACGGCGCGACAGACGAACACCACCTCGCCGCTGATCAGCCACGGGGCGTGCCGCTGCACCAGGTTGACGATCCGCCCGGCGATGCCGGGGAACTCGAACATCGGGCCGGTGTTGGGGCGCAGCGGGTTGAACATCGCGTTGTTCCAGTCCACCCACAGCCCCATGTTGCGCGGCGGCTCGAGGTCGTTGGGATAGGCCGCCAGCGGCTCGAAGCCGGCGGCGCGCAGATAGCCGCGCAGCTCGCGCTTCGAGAAGCGGTACTCGTTGAAGCCGAGGCTGTGGCCGTCGGCGCGGCGGCGCCGCGTGACCCAGCTCATCACGTGGTTGCCGATGCAGCGCCGCCACAGGTTGTTGAACGGCACGGCGAGGACGAGCGTGCCGCCCGGCTTGAGGATGCGCCGCGCTTCGGCGAGCGCCGCCTGCGGCCCGTTCTCGTCGTGCTCGACGACGCCGAGCGAGATGACCGCGTCCAGCGCGCCGTCGCGGAGCGGCGTGCGACGCACGTCGGCCTGCAGCGCCATCAGGCCCGGCTCGGCGACGCGCGCCCGCCGCACGCCCTCGTGGGCGATGTCGAGGGCGATGACGCGGTAGCCGCGGCGGCGCAGAAACACCGGCCACTTCCCGTCGCCGCACCCGGCGTCGATGATCAGCCCGTCCCGGGGCAGCGCGCGCAGCAGCACGTCGCGCACCTGCTCGATCTCGCACTCGTTGACGTCCACGTCGGTCTGACCGGCGAGGCGCCACACCTGGCTCCACTCGATGGCGCTCAGGTTGTCCCAGAGGAAAACCTTGTAGCTCATTCGGCGCGACGCCCGACCCTCTGCCGGACGGCAGACGAAGACACCAAGGCAGAAGGCAAAAGGCAAAAATCAAAAGGCAAAAGGTTGGGCGGGGACTTTTGCCTTTTGATTTCTGCCTTTTGCCTTCTGCCTTCTTCGTCTCCAGCAGTCATGTCGCGTCACATCCTCCGCCGTGCGATGACGGTGACCTCGCCGCAGACGAGCCACGGACACCAACGCATCGCCACGGCCATCGCGCGACCGGTGAGGCCTTCGAGGCGGAACATCCGGTCGGAGCTCGGCGGGTGGAAGGGGTTGAAGCGGATGTTGTGGAGATCGACCCACATGCCGATGTTGTACGGGGGCCGCATGTCGTCGGGATAGGCGGTGAGGACCTCGAACCCGGTCTCCTCCAGGAATCGGCGCAGCTCGCCGAGGTCGAAGCGGTACTCGGCGAAGCCGAGCGGCCAGCCGGCGCGCCGCCGGCGGCGCGGTCATCAGCGCTGGAGACGGGATTGGTGACCAGGCGGCGGAACCAGTTGTTGAAGGGCACGTCGAGCACGAGCATGCCGCCCGGCTTGAGGATGCGGTGCAGCTCGCGCAGGCCGGCGAGGGGGCCGCGCTCGTCGTGCTCGACGACGCCGAGCGACAGCACCGCGTCCACCGCGCCGTCGCGGATCGGCGCGCATTGCGTGTCGGCGCGCGCCAGCCCCGCCCGCGGCGCGTCGCGCCGCGCCGCGGCGAGCGCATCGGCGCTGAGGTCGAGACCGATCACGCGGTAGCCGAGGCGCGCCAGGTGTGCGACCCACTTGCCGGTGCCGCATCCCGCGTCGAGCACCAGACCGTCCACCGGCAGGTGGCGGCGCAACACCGGCGTGATGAGCTTGTGCTCCGCCTCGTCGACGGGCTCGCCGAGCCGCCACCCCGCCTGACTCCACTCCGTGGCGCTCAGGGCGCCCGGCATGAACACCTTGAAACTCATGCGCGCGGACGCGTTATCGCGCCGCGGCGACGGTGTCGACCGACGGGCGGACGACGCTTCCAGAAATAGTTGAAGCAGTCGTTCGTGCCGAATCCGGCCTCGAAGGGCGCCGTCGAGCCGCTCGCCTGATGCGCCTGCCAGCGCTCCCAGATGACCGTCAGCGGGCAGTCGTAGCAGACGTGCTCGCGCGGCAGGTCGGGTGCGCTGCGGTCGCGGTACATCTCCCGCGCCTGGCGCATCTTCTCGCCGTTCCACACGTCGGCGAACCGCGGCGGCGCGGCCGGCACGGTCTCGAGATGGCCGACGTCGTCGTTCGGAAAGTACGTGCCGCAGCACGGCGCCACGCCGCCCTCGTTGTGCACGACCGCGTCCTGCCAGAGGAAGCGGCAGGGCGACGGCGGCGACGGATACCAGAAGAAGCGGTGCTGGCTCGACGGATCCCACTCCTCGCCGACCGTCCAGCCCTTCGAGACGGCGATGTCCATGCCGAGCTCGGCGGCCATGACCTTCGCGGTCTCGACGTCGGCGGTGTTGTGCGGAAAGACGTGGAACTCCCAGACCAGCCGCGGCGTCGCCGAGCCGAGCCGCGGCTTGGCGTCGCGCACCAGCGAGACGTTGTGCAGCACGGTGTCGAGCTGGCCGCGCACGCGGTACTGCTCGTAGGTCTCCTGGCGGGCGCCGTCGATCGACACGCCCGAGCACCTGCAGCCCCGACGTGACGATGCGCTCGGCGCGCTCGGCGTCGAACGGGAAGCTGAAGTTCGTGCTGATCGTCGTCGAGATGCCGCGCGCGCTGGCGCGCTCGACCATGTCGAAGATGTGCTTGGCGAGCAGCGGCTCGCCCCAATTGAAGAACTCGAGCGTGAACAGGTAGTCGCCGAGCTCCTCGAGGAGCTGCTGGTACAGCTCGAGCGACATGTGCGTCTTCGGACGCCCGGTGAGCTGCGCCCCGGTGAAGCAGGCCGGGCAGCGCAGGTTGCAGATGTTGGTCGCCTCGACGGTCAGCTTGATCGGCTTGCTGAACAGCCGGGTGTGGCCGCGCGCCTCCTGCCAGCGGTTGAGGTAGAGGTTGAGCACCCGCTTCGGCGTCAGCCGCACGCCCGGATAGGCGGGTGGCGTCAGTGCCTCGCGCAGCCGCGCGAGGCGGGGGTGCCGAAGCAGCCCGGAGAGCCTTGGCACGTTCATGGCGGCAACGTTGAACGTGTGTCGCACACGCCCTGGAGAGTCAATCCCATTCGCCGCTCGGGCCGCCGTCATGGCCTCGCCGGTCGCATCCTGCCTTGACCCTGTGGGCGAGCAGCCGTTAGCGTCCGGGCGCAACGAGCCGACATGGTCGCCGAGTACACCCTGTGGCGCGAGCCTGGCGCGCCGGACTGGCGGGCCGCCACCATCGACGGGGCGCGCTACACCGCGTCGGAACGCCTGGCCGACGAACAGCGCCGGGTGTTCGCGCGAACCTGGCAACTCGCCGGGCGCGCCGACCAGGTGCGCGACGTCGGCGACTATTTCACCTGCGAGATCGCCGGCGAGTCGCTTCTCGTGGTGAACGCCGGCGGCGCCGGCCTGCGCGCCTTCTACAACGTCTGCAGACACCGCGGCCGCGAGGTCATCGCGGCCGGCAGCGGTCGCCTGCACAACATCCAATGCCCCTACCACGGGTGGTGCTACGGCCTCGACGGACGGCTGCGTGCCGTGCCCGACGCCGACTCGTTCCCCGACCTGGACGTCGGGGCGATCGCCCTCGCGCCGGTGGCGGTCGACGCCTGGCACGGCCTGGTGTTCGTCACGCTCGCCGCCGAGGGCGTGTCGCTGCGCGACTATCTCGAACCGCTGGGCGACTGCTTGGCCGCGGCGCTCGAACCGGCGGTCCTCGTCGGCGTGAAGGCCATTGCGCTCGACGCCAACTGGAAGACCGGCCTCGAGGCGTTCCTCGAGACCAATCACATCGCGTCGCTGCATCCGCGCGTCGGCAAGGGCCTGCGGTTCGACGAGACCGCGGTCGCGCACTTTCGCCGCCATTCGCTGTCGGTGGTGCCGTCGGTGCAGGCGGCCGACTGGCAGGCGCGGCGTCGCCAGCCGTGGCGCGAGTGGGTGTGCGACCCGAGCACCTCCGAGGTACACTATTCGATCTTTCCGAACGTCACGCTGCACCTGTTCGCTTGGGGCCTCACGTTCCTGTTCCGCTGCCGGCCCGACCGCGTCGACCCCGAGCGCATGATCCTCGACGTCTGGAGCTGGAAGCGCCTCGCCGCCGGGGAGACGCCCCCGGCGCCGCTGTCGATGCCGGACGCGATGGGCGCGGTCTTCCAGCAGGACTACGACAACATTCCGATGGTGCAGCGCGGCGTCCGCTCGCGAGCGTTTCGCGGACCGATCCTCAGCGTCGTCGAGAGCCGCATCGGACATTTCCACGCGGTGCTCGACGCCTGCCTGCGCGACGCCGAGCGCGGTGCCAGTCCGGGTAAACCGGCGATCGACCTGAGTCCTCACCCGTCGGCGAGGGCGGCGGCGTAGCGATGGCTGGTCGCGCGGCGCGCCAGCTTGCCGCTGGTGGTCTTCTCGATGCCGCCCGGCGGCACCAGGATCACGTAGCGCAGCGCAAGGCCGGTGGCGCGGGTCACCGCGTCGCGGATGCGCTCGCGCAGCGCCGCCAAGCTCCGGCGCGCTGTCCTTCGTCTCGACGACCGCGGCGATGTCCTCGGTGCCACGCTCCTCGTTCAGGACGCCGAAGGCGACCGCGCAGCCCTCGCGAACGCCGTGCACCAAGTTGATGTGCGTCTCGATGTCGTGCGGGGCGTACTTCTCGCCGCCGATGACGATGACGTCCTTGTCGCGAGAGATGAAGTAGAGGTCGCCCTCGACGAGGTAGCCGCGGTCGCCGGTGTTCAGCCAGCCGTCGACGAGCGCCGCGCGCGTCAGCGCCGGATTGCCGTGGTAGCCGATGAAGAGCGAATCGGTGCGCAGCCAGACCGTCGCCGACGAGCGGTCGGGCAGGACGGTCGCCCCGCCTCGTCGCGGCATCTCGACCTCGCAGTGCGGCAAGCAGCGGCCGATCGCCACCGAGGCGAGCCCGTCGCCCGGCGTCGGCCGCGCCACGCCGTCGGTCGCCAGCGCCTGCCGGTCGATCGTCTCGATGCGCGGCGCTGGTCCGACGGGGTGCGCCGTGGCGATGGTGACATTCTCCGCAAGGCCCCAGGCCGGCGTCATCGCCGCCGGCGCGAAGCCGTACGCGGGAAGCGCTCGTGAACGAGGCGATCGTCGAGGCGAGCACGGGCTCGGCGGCGTTGATGGCGATGCGCCAGCTCGACAGATCGAGTCCCGCCAGCTCGCCGTCGGCGACCCGCTTCGCGCAGATCGTGTAGGCGAAGTTCGGCGCCCACGAGAGCGTGCCGCGGTAGCGATGGATCGCCCACAGCCACAGCGCCGGGTCGCGCATGAAATCCATCGTCGGGATGAGCACGCTCGGACAGCCGCTGAACAGCGGCAGCAGGAACGCGTCGATCAGGCCCATGTCGTGGTAGAGCGGGATCCAGTTGACGCTGACGTCGCGCGGCGTCAGCCCCAGCCCGTCGCGCACGGCGCGAATGTTGTTCAGCATCGCGCGGTGGGTGAGCAGGATGCCCTTCGGCGTGCCGGTGGAGCCCGACGAATACTGAATCGTCGCGATCCCGTCGGCCGCGGCGGCGCTGCGGCGCCGGCGATTCGGCGGTCGTCGCCGGCGCCTCCGGCGTCAGCAGCGCCGATCCCGCGAGCACGCCTGGCCCTCGCCCGCGAAGAGGCCGGCCAGATCGGCGTCGCACAACAGGACGCGCGCGCCGGCGTCGGCGATGATGGCGCCGACGCGCGCCGCGTAGACGCGACGGTCCGCGACGCGATTGGACGGGGTGGCGATCAATCCCGGCACGGCGCCGGCGCGCATCACGCCAAAGTACGCGGCCAACAGGTCGGCGCCGGTGGGGAGCGCCAGCAGCGCGATGTCGCCCGGCTGGACGCCGCGCGCCGCCAGCGCCGCCGTGCACCTGACCGGCGCGGGCCCACAGGGCGCCGAGCGTGAGACGCGCCTCGCGGCCGTGGCGATCGAGCACGGTCAGACAGGGGTAGTCGGGAAAGCGCTCGACCAGCAGCGCCAGCGCATCGATCAGGGTGTCCGCGTCGTCGGTGAACCGGTGCGGGACCGGACTGGACGGCGCGGGCGCCGGTGCGAGCGTCATGGGGAACTCTAGGCCGCGCTCGACAGACGAGGCAACCGCGTTTCCGCACCTGCGCGGTGCGGTTCGCGGGGGGCAGGTTGCCAGCTCCGCGGCCGCGAAGGTACTGTCAATCGAGGAACGCCGCTCGACGATGAGACCTCCACACGCCGCCGCAGGTTCCTGGTCGACCTGGGGTCTCGCCGCGCTGCTGATGCTCGCGGTCGACGCCGTCGTGCTGCACACGCCGTTGATCTGGGGCAAGCAGACGCTCTGGGTGCACGACCCGGCGCAGCGGCTCGAGCGGTTGGCGCTGTGGCAGGTCTACGACGTCGCGCGCACGCTCTATCGACCCCGCCGGCCGGCGGATCAGCGGGTCGCCGTCCTCGGCAACTCGTTGGTCTGGTTCCCTGGCCAGGCGGCGTACATCGAGCGTGCGCTGCGGCGCGCCGAACCGGGGGTCGACGTGCGCGTCGACAACGTGTCGTTCTTCGGCGCCAAGATCGGCGACATTGAGATCGTCTCGCGCCAGATCCACCGCCTCGATCCGTCGGTCGTGGTCGTCGCGCTGGGCGGAACGGAGCTGCTGCCGAGCGCGCTGCCGTTGGTGAACCTCACCGGCCGCCGCCTCGACGTCGGGTGGGCCGACGGGCCGGTGCCGCCGGCGGACCAATCCGAGCGCGTCGAGCGCTGGCTGCGCACCGCGTGGCCGCTCTACCGCTTTCGGACTTTCGCCCGTGACGGCCTCGCCGATCGCCTGCTCCCGATCGCCGAGGACGAGGCCATCCCCGACCACTTCGATTCCACCCAGGCCGTGTTCTCGTTTCTCGACACGTCCGTCGCCCCGAAGAGCGAGGCGGCCTTCGAGCGGTTTCGCGGGAAGCCGTCGTTGGACTCGTTCACCGCGTACCTGCGGGCGCGCTGGATCAATCCAGAGCAGTTCGACGCGCCGCCGGCGACGGCGCCGCTGACCCTCGAAAGTCCCGGCGTCGCGGTGCTCGACCGCATGCTGGCGCGTATGGCGGCCGGCCCGTGGCAAACGATCATCGTCCTGATGCCGGAGAATCCGCTGCTCGACCTCGACCGAGACGGGCGCTACCACCGCGTCGGCTTCTCCGACCGGGCGGCGCCGATCATCGAGGCGGTGGCCGCTCGTCACGGCCTTCGGGTGGTCGACGGCCGGCGCTGGATGCCGGCCGAAGCGTTCATGGATTTCGTCCACCTGTTTCCCGACGTCAGCGGGTTCCAGGTTCCCCTCGCCGAGGAGATCGTTCGTGCCGCGAAATCCTGAGGACCGCGTCCCGCTTGGCGCCGTGCTGCTGCGCGCCCTGCTCTACGCAGCCGCGCTGACCCTGCTGGTGTTGTACGCGCCCGACGACGGCGTGCGCTTCATCTATGTCGGATTTTGAGCGGTCCCGCACGCGGCCGCGGGGTGGCCAGGGGCCAGCCCGAGCGGTATGAACCCGCTGCGCGCGACCGATGCGACGGCGCGGCGAGTGGAATGTCGAAACAGGAGGAGATGTCGATGTCGAGTGCGAGCCCGCCGCCGTTGTCCGAGCGGATTCTCGAGTTCGTCCACACCCAGCTCGGCGTCGATGACGGCCTCACGCCCGACACCCCGCTGGTGACCAACGGCCTCGTCGATTCCGTCGGCCTCATGCGCATCGCGGCGTTCATCGAGCAGGCGACCGGCATCACCATCCCTGACCAGGACATCAACGCCGGGCATTTCGACACCGTCCGTCAGATGGATACCTACCTGCGCGGGCGCGGCGGCGCCTGACCCGGCGCCGCCGTCCCGGGCCGCGACGCGCCGCCCACCTCCATGCTGCTGGGCCTCCTCGCGGCGATCGCGCTCGCCCCCGTCTACTGGCTCGTCGTGCCGGCGCGCTGGCGGCGCGACGTGCTCGCCGCGGCCAGTCTGCTGGCGCTCGGACTCTTCGACCCGCGCCTGCCGCTGCTGCTGCTGGTCTGCACATTCGGGCTCGCCGCGGTGTTGCGCGGCATGGCGGCTGGCACCGACGCGCGGAGACGCGCGCTCGGCGTGCTTGCTGTCGCGCTGCTGGTCGCACTGTTCGTCGTGAACAAGCTGGCGGGTGGCCGCCTCAACGTCCTGCCCTCACAGAGCGGCGTGCTCTTCCTCGGCGTATCGTTCCTCGTACTGAAGATGGCCGGCGCGACGATTGACGGGGCGCGAGGCACCCTCGGCCCGGCGGGCGTGCGCGACGTGCTGGCATGGTTGGTCTTTCTGCCGACTTATCCGAGTGGGCCGATGGAGACCTTCGCCCACTTTCGCGACCAGTCGCCCGCGTGGGAGCGGCTGCGCGGCCTTGGCGGTCTCGAACGGATCCTCTTCGGCCTGGTGAAGGCGCAGGTCTTCGCGCACCAGCTCGGTGAGTGGGTCGACCCCATCCTCAGCTCACCCGGGTCCGCCAGCCCGCCCGTGCTGCTGCTGGCGTTGTACGGACTGGCGGCGCGACTTTATTTTGATCTGGCGGGCTACAGCGACATCGCCATCGGGCTGGCCGCGCTCTACGGCTACGACATCGCCGAGAACTTCGATCGCCCGTTCGCTGCCCGCAATATCGCCCTGCTCTGGCAGCGCTGGCACATCACGCTCACCGGGTGGCTGCGCACGTACGTGTTCACGCCGGTGGCCCGTGGGCTGATGCGCCGGTCGGGTGGCCGCGGCGATCGCCTGGCGGTCGCCGCCGGCCTGCTCGCCGACCCTCCTGCTCATCGGGCTGTGGCACGGATTCCGGTGGAACTTCGTCGTCTTTGGCCTGCTGCACGGGCTGGCGGTGGTGTGGGTGAGTGTGTACGCGCGCGACTGCGGCCGGCTCGTGCTCCCGACGGGCATGGTCCGGTGGTGGCGCCAGAGCCGCGTGGCCTACGGACTGAGCGTCGCGTTGACCGTAACCGTTTTCGCGTTGATCGACATCTTCGCGGTCACCGATGTGTCGTCCGCCGCCCGTTACCTCCTGGCGCTCGCTGGACGCTGACCCAGCGTCCCCGATTGGGAGGCCACGTGCGGCGAAGAGACCGCCCGGCACGCCGCGCGTTGACAGGGGCGAAAGGCGACCGCTAAGTGGGGGACTGGGGAGGATGCCGATGCGTACCCGTTTTCTGCCTGTCCTGCTTGTCGCCGCGCTCACACTGGCCCTGGCCGGCTGCCTGGTGCAGTCGACCCTAGACGACAAGGGCGGCGGCACGATGAAGGTGGAGTTGCGGGGTGACCAGAACTCGACGGTCGACAAGGTCAAAGCGTTCTTCCAAGGCCCGGGTGTCACGATCACCAAGGCGACGATGGACGATCAGAAGAACGCCGTCATCGAGCTCAGCTACACCGACTTTCGCACGCTGAGCGCGCTGAAGCAGTTCGAGAACACCACGTTCACGATGACCGACGACGCGAAGGCCAAGACCCGCACCGCCAGCGCGGTGGTCAAGTCCGCCAAGCCGGTGAAGCTGCCGGACGAACAGCTGAAGTACTTCGGCAAGGACGCCACCGTATCGGTCACCGTGCCGGGCGACATCGTCAAGACCAACGGCCAGAAGAAGGGCAGCAAGACGGCGAAGTGGACCATCCCGATGAACACGCTCCTCGGACAGGGTGAGACGGAGTTCACAGTAACCTACAAGAACAGCGGCGCGCCCCTGCCCGCACTGCCCCCGGCGGCCGCGACGGCTCCCGCTGCGGCAACTCCGGCGGCTGCCGCGGCCCCCGCGACCCCCGCGGCGGCGACGCCGCAGCCGAAGAAGTAGCGCCGCCGCCGGCCCGCGCGGGCAACGGCCCGCGCGAGCGGCGGCGGTTCGGCACCGAGCGGGACGCGCGTGCGACTCTCCGTCGTCGTCGTCGTCTACGACATGCCGAACGCGGCGCCGCGCACCCTGGAGACGCTGTCGCCCGGCTATCAGCGCGACCTGGGGGAGGACGAGTACGAGGTCATCGTCGTCGACAACGGCTCGCGCCAGCCGCTGCCGGCCGACATGATCGCGTCGGCCGCCGCCAACGTCCGCTTTCTCTCCCTCGCCACCCCCCAGCCGTCGCCCGCGGCGGCCGCCAATCTCGGCCTGTCGATGGCGCGCGGCGATGTCGTCGCGCTCGTGCTCGACGGTGCGCGGTTGGCGACGCCACGCCTGCTCAGCCTCGGCGTGCGCGCCGCCGAATCGCATCCGCGCGCCATGGTGGCCACCATGGGCTGGCTCCTCGGCCGAACGGCGCCGGCGCAGTTCACGAACGCCGACGACCCGAGAGCGGCCGAACACACCGAAGCCATCCTGCGCGCGATCGAGTGGCCGGCGATCCGTACCGCCTGCTCGAGGTGGCTCGGCTCGACGGCTCGATGGGCTGGTTCGGCCTCGGCTTCGAGAGCAGCGCGCTGTTCCTGCCGCGCACCCTGTGGGACGAGCTCGGCGGCCTCGACGCGCGCTTCGACGAGCCGGCGGCGGCTTCGTCGCCCTCGACCTGTACGCGCGCGGCCTCCGGCTGCCGGACTGCGAGCCGATGCTGCTGCTCGGCGAGGCCACCATCCACCAGCCGCACGGCGGCGCGGCGACCGACCGCCCGGCGGACGACCACGTCCATCGCTTCATGCGGTGGCGCGAGCACTACATCGCACTGCGCGGACACGACCTGCCCGTGCAGTCGCCGCCGCTCACGTATTTCGGCAGCCTGCCGACGGCGTGGCGCGTGCAGTTCGCCGCCTGGATCCTGCGCGAGACGCTGGCCGAGCTGCCGGAGCTGGCGCCGGTGCTGGCGCGCATGGACGCGGCCCTCGCGGCCGACGCGACGCCGCAGGGCTCGGCGTGGACAGAGTGTAGGCGATCCAAGCGGCGCTGCGGGAGCTGCACGGCACGGCGCGGGCGTCGGCCAGCGAAGCGGACGCCTGGCGGCGGGCCTACGACGCCGTCCGCGCCAGCTGGTCGTGGCGCCTGACGGCGCCCCTGCGCCGACTGGCGCGAGCGCTCGGCCGCAGGACTCGCGCGGCGACGACCGGCCGTCCCCGCCGGCTTTTGACGCGTCGGCGTCGCCCACGGTATCGCAATAGGTGGCAGATCCCGCCGGCGCTCCGCATCGTTCGCGTCACCAGTGGCACCTCGGCCTCCCGCACACGATCTCCGGGTCGCTCGGCGAGATCGCGCTGCTCGCGCAGGCGCAGCATCTGCACTGGACCGAGCTGGGGCGCCTCCTCGGCTGCCCGGCGACCGCCCTGATCGACGCGCGCGGGCCCGGGTGCTCGCGAGCATCTCGTTCGTGGATTTCCTCGGCGAGCCGGGTCGCGGCCTCGCCGCCTACGCGCCAGACGACTCACTCGATCTCGTCCGGCACGCTCGCGCGCTTCGGCCGCAGCATGCTGGAAGGGCGGCATCGTCTCTATCCGGCGGGGCGCCTTCCCGAGGCGTTGCCGGCGGAGCTGCCGGCGGACGCCGCCGAGATCCGCCTGTCGTTCATGCTCGTCTCGCCGGTGTCCGGCAACAACGACCTGCGCGTCTCGACGCCGCACAATGCGCGCATCGAGGCGGTGCCGTCGCTGGGCGGCGAGCCCGATTCCTATCGCACGGTCCGCGCGGCGCTCACGCAGGGGCGGTTCGCGACACCGGACGCCGAGGGCGAGCCGTTGTGGCCGGACGCCTATCGCCTCCGCGTGCCGATCAATCCGGACCGCGACCTCAATGGCGTCGGCCTGCTGTACTTCGCGAACTACGTCGCCTTCCTCGATGCCGCGGAGCGCCGTGCCCTGGAGGACCGGGCGGGGATGGCGCCGGCGGCGCTCGACGGCCGCGTCACGCTGCGCCGCCGGATCGCGTACTACGGCAACGCGGAGCCCACCGATCAGCTCGACATCGACGTCGAGGCGGTGCGCCTCGCCGGCCCGGTCGCGGGGCGCTTGCTGGTGCATCATCGCGTGCGGCGCGCCAGCGACGGCCGTCTGATCGCCGTGGCGACGGCGGAGCGCCAGCTCCGCGACGCGACTACGAGCGCTCCGCGATGATCTCGAGCAGCGCGCGGATGCTCTCGGGACCGCCGGCGCGCAGCTCGGTGCCATCGAACGGCACCTGAAACTCCTCTTCGACGAACGCCGCGAGCATCGTCAGACCCATCGAGTCGATGAGCTTGTCGCTGAGCAGCGGCGTATCGACCGTGACCGCGACGTTCGGGTCGTCGAGATTGCGGCGAACGAAGTCGAGCAGGGCCTGCGCACGCGGGTCGGTCATCGGCGATCCGTACCATCGGGGTTTCCTGGTGTCGACGGAGTTCTTGCCGGCGCCGCGCTCCACCCCACGCGGCCTTGCCCGGCAATTCGGCGGGTGGATCGATCCCCGCGCCCTGGAGGGTCGCGCTTCCGCGCGACCGGCCGCGCGGAAGCGCGGCCCTCCAATCGGGAACGGAACGTGCTGAGGGAATTGGTGAGCAAAGCCCGCCCGCGCGCCGTCTGCTCGGTGGGTCGACGCCTAGCCGAGGCCGAGGAGCAGCCGGATCAGGCGCGGCAACCGGTCGGCGGAGGTGCCGGCCGGGCTCAGGCTGAGGAGCAGCGGCGTGAGGGCGCCGAGCGCCCACATCAGCGGGATCTGCAGCATGCGCCACGCCGTGACGCGGTGGCGTGACCGAACCGCGGAATCTTCGCCGACGCCGTCACCGCGACGGCGTCTGACGGGTGCCCACAGGGCGATCGCCGCGACCTGCGGCCAGCGCAGCTGCGGCGACATGACGGCAAACACGTGCCAGACGCCGCTGACGGCAAAGGCGGCGAGGATGTTGAGCACCTGATGGCGACGGTTCGCGCCGAGCGGCGCATAGACGTGCTGCACGAGCCAGTTCGTCATCGTCCCGCGCCACGCCCACCACAGCTCGGAGGGCGTACGGCAGGTCAGCAGCCCGGCGAAATTCATCCGCAGGCGAACGCCGAAGCACAGGGCAGTGGCGTGGATCACCCGCCAGGCGCCGGTGACGCCGATGGCCGTCTTCACGAACAGCACGACGGCACACGGCCATGCCTCCAGCGCGCCCTGGCTCGCCTCGACGCGCTGCAGCGACATCGGCACCGCCGTCGCCAGCACCAGCAACAGGACGCCCTCGGCCAGCGCGCGCGACCGCCCGATGGTCGAGCGACGCCGGTCGCGCGAGATTGCGACGCGCGAATTCCGGATAGACCTCGGGGGCGCCGAACAGCCCGGTGATCCCCGGATAGAACGTGGTGTACATCGCCCAGTCGCACAGGGCCGGAGCCGCGGCGCCGAAGGTCGTCACCATCAGGCTGATGTAGCGCAACGTCGCAAAGGCCATCAGCGCATGGATCGCCGCGGCGCTGGGCCGCCGCTGCCACTGCAGCCACCAGACCGCGGCGTAGACCGCGGCGAGGATGAGCGCGTGCCCGAGCGCGGCGCTCCCCGCGGCGCGCGCCGAAGCGGGTGCGACCCCACGCCAGGCCGGCTGCCGTCACGCCGATGAGCACCGCGGTGGCGATGGCGCCGGCAGTGCCCCACCAACATCACCGTGCTGATCGCTATGAGACAGATCTTCCGCCGTCGCAACGCCAACGCGCCCGCCGCGACGCCCGCCACCGCCGCGAATGCCAGAGCGTCCCAGCGCGTGAAGATCGCATCGAAGGCGGGACTTGGGATGCGCGACCAGCCACCCGCCGAGCGCGAGGGCGAGCCCGGCGCAGATCCACGTCGTGACCGCTGATCCCGATGCGGGGGTCTCTCCGGACGGTGCGCGCGCCGACCGCGGCGAGCAGCGCCGCGAGACCAGCAACCCGCTGAGGTCGAGCAATTGGCCGCCGGCGAGCCGCGCCCACTCGGGCAGCGATGCCGCCTGCACCGCCACGCGCAGCGGATCGAGCAGCGGCGTCGCCAACCGCTTGAGCAGGTCGGGAGTCATCGCTGGTCACACGGCCGGCGGATGGGCGACGGCGTCGCCGCGCCGCGCGCTCAGGCGCCGAGCCAGCGCAGGATGCGCACCACCGGCGTGTCGGGCAGCTCGCCGCTGTAGACCGGCTTGCGGATGATGATCTTCTCGCGGCGCAGGCGGCCCTTGAGGCCGTCGACCATGCCGGAGATGAAGGGCTCCTGGCCCGAGGATGGCGCGCAGCGTCGAGGCGAGCGCGAACGCGCTCATGCGCATCGTGAGGCCGAGCACCATCATCGACAGCAGCCAGGCGAACTGCAGCGGGTTGGCGTGCTTCTTGGCGAACAGGATGGCGTTGCGGCCGAGGAAGTAGCCGTAGGAGAAGACTGATCGGCTGGCTCAGGTCGGCGCTGCTGGCGCCGCGGTGATGAATGGCGGCGGTGTCGACGTAGACGACGCGGTAGCCGAGCTTGCGCGCGCGGATGCACCAGTCGACGTCCTCGTTCACCTGGAAGAACTCCTCGTCGAAGATGCCGACCGTCTCCAGCGCCTCGCGGCTCATCATGCAGCCGTTGCCGATGATCCAGTCGACGTCCTGCGGCGACGGCTCCGGGTAGTCGCGTCACGAAGCGGCCGTGCGTGTGCACCAGCATCGGCCCCCAGTTGAGCATGCCGTACTTGCCCCAGGTGTAGGTCGGGGTTCTGCATGTAGAGGTTCTTGGCGCCGGCGATGGCGATGCGCGGGTCGCTCTGCATGATGCGCACCAGCTCGTGGAGGCAGGCTCGGCGTCATCTTGGTGTCGCTGTTGAGGACGAAGACGTAGTCGGTGCCGTGCGCGAGGGCGTAGCGGATGCCGACGTTGTTGCCGCCGACGTAGCCGAGGTTGTCGTCGTTGACGATCAGCGTCGTCCACGGGTAGCGCGCGCGCACCGTCTCGACGGTGTTGTCGGCGGACGCGTTGTCGACGACCATCACCTCGAGGTTCGGGTAGTCCACCTCGGCGAAGCTCTCCAGGCAGGTGACGATGTCGTCGACCCGATTCCAGGTGAGGATGATCACGGTCACTCTCGGCGCCGCCACGGCTGGCGGCTGCGGGTCGGTCATCACGCGCGTCCTCTTTGATCGCGGCCGACCGCCGGTGCGGCGGCGTCCGGTTCCTGGCGGGCGCTCTCCGGCGCGAGCTGCCAGCGAATCTCCGCCTGTAGGTCGATGTAGCTGCAGTCGGCGCCGAGGTCGGCGGTCGATACGTGGCAGCGGCTGCCGTGCACGACGAAGCTGGTCGACGCCCGTCGACCAGGTCGATGAAGCGTGTTGCCGTCCGCGGTCGGCGACGCCGACGCTCACCTCGTAGCGGCCGTTGCGCAGCGCCGCGACGTAGTCGGCACGCGCATCTCGACCACCTGCCCGGCGCGTGAACGCGGCGGTGCGCACGGCCGAGCGAGGCGGTGTTGTTCGAGAAGACGGACGGCGCCGTCCTCGCCCTTGAAGCCGAACCCGAGGCACCGGCTCGATCGACGTCCGCGGACGACCTCGAACACGACGACCACCGTGCCGGCGTCGCCGGACCGCAGGCGGCCGACGCGCTTCCCGGCGGCGTTCTCGATCCAGGCCGCGCGCACGCGCACATCGCCCGTCGACGCGCTCGTGCGGCTCGCGGCTCGACGGCACCGGCGGCCTTGCCGATGGTCGGCGACGTAGGTGCGAATCACGTCGTCCGGGTCGCCGGCGGCGGCGATCACGCCCGTTCTGCAGCCAGACGGCCTCGTCGCAGAAGCGCTGCACCTGGCGCAGGTCGTGCGTGACCAGCACCATCGTCCGCCGCTGCTGCTTGAGGTCCTCGAAGACGTCGAGGCACTTGAGCTGGAAGTCGGCGTCGCCGACGGCGAGGATCTCGTCGAGCAGCAGGATGTCGCTCTCGGCCTGCAGCGCGGTGGCGAAGCCGAGGCGGGCGCGCATGCCGGTGGACAGGTTCTTCAGCTTGGCGTCGCGGAAGCGCTCGAGCGCCGGCGAACTCGATCGCGTCGCCGACGCGCTGGTGCACCTCGCGGCGCGGGTAGCCGAGCACCGCGGCGTACAGCTCGACGTTCTCGCGCACGGTGAGCTCGTTGCTGAAGCCGAGGCCCGAGCTCGAGCAGCGCCGACATCGTGCCGTCGACGGACACCGTGCCGCTGTCGGGCGGCAGCAGGCCGGAGATGACCTTCAGCAGCGTCGACTTGCCCGAGCCGTTGCCGCCGATGACGCCGATCGACGCTGCCCTTCTCGACGGTCAGGTCGACGCCGCGCAGCGCCTCGAAGCGCTCGTAGGTCACCGGCCGGAAGGCGGCCAGCAGGCGCTCGGTGAGCGTCGTGTGCTTCTCGTGCGGGATGCGGAAGCGCTTGTGGACGTCGCGGAGCTCGATCGCGGGCATGGCTCAGAAGTGCTCGACGAGCTGTGCTGCCGGCGGTGGAAGACCCAGCGGCCGTAGACGCAGATGCCGACCGACATCGCCGTGGTGATGACCAGGCCGCGCCCGCCCGGCCACCAGCCGTAGATCAGCGCCCGCCGGCTGTCGCCGATGATGCGCCCGACCGGATTGATCCACACGATCCAGCGCCACCTCGGCGGCACCATGAGGTCGAGGTAGATGATCGGCGTCAGCCAGAAGCCGACGCTGCAGGACGATGCCCCAGAGATAGCCGACGTCGCGATAGCGCACGTAGAGCGGCGCCAGGAGCAGCGAGAAGCCGAGGGTCAGCAGGAACAGATCGCCAGCAGCAGCGGGAAGCAGATGGCGGTGATGGTCAGGCGCGTGCCGGTGAGCGGCAGCATCAGCATGAGGATGGCGAGGTTGATGACGAACGTGAGCCCGGCGGCGGCGAGCGCCGAATAGACCATCACCTGGCGCGGCAGCACGGTCTTGGTGAGCAGATCGGCGCGCGCCAGCAACGCGCCGGCGCCGTTCGACGTCCCCTCGGAGAAGAAGTTCCACAGCACCACGCCGAGCAGCAGGAAGGCCGGGTAGTTCGGCACGTCCATCTTCATGAAGGACGAGAAGACGACGTAGTAGATGCCGAAGAAGATCAGCGGATTGAGGACCGACCAGCCGTAGCCGAGCAGCGAGTGGGTGTAGCGGATCTTGAAGTCCTTGACCGCGAACTGCAGCACCAGCCATGCGGTCATGCGCTGCCGGTGGCCCCACGCGGTCGGGGCGCCGAGAATGGCGCGCCGCCTCGCCGGCGCGCTCGCGCCACCTGTCGTCACTGCTCCCCCATGCGCGGCGGCACGTCGATCGGACGCGTCACCGCGCCCGTCGCGCCGCCGCCTCGGCCACGCGCGGCGGCCGGCGGTGCCAGAAGTAGTTGTACGCGGAGTAGGTCTTGATCGGCACCGTGTAGTCGAGCCACGTGTGCCCCGCGCGCAGGTGCTTCTGGTAGTCCTCGAACATCACGGTCATCGGGCAGTCGAAGCAGACGTGCTCGCGTTCCTCGGGCGTGCCCTCGCGATTGTTGTAGAAGCGGCGCGCGAGCTGCATGCTCTCGTTGTTCCAGACGTCCGCGATCCGCTTCGGGCCGGGAGCGTCGGGCGTGGTCGCCAGCTGCGCGCTGTCGTCCTCGCGGTAGAACGTGCCGCAGCACGGGGCGACGCCGCCGTCGTTGTTCACCACCGTCGCGCCCCAGAGGAACGGGCAACGCCAGGGCGCCGGCACCATCGGCCAGTCGACGACGTCGCCACCTTCCCAGTCGGCATCGACGACCCAGCCCGCCGACACGCTGATGTCCATCTCCAGTTCGGCCGCCAACTGGCGCGCCAGCGGGACGTCGTCGACGTTGTGCGGGAAGGAGTGGAACTCCCAGACCATGCGCGGCCGCGCCGCGCCGAGCCGGCGCTTGGCGTCGCGCACCTTGCGGCAGTTGTCGAGGACCAACGCGAGGTCGCCGCGCACGCGGTACGTCTCGTACGTCGCCTGGCGGGCGCCGTCGATGGACACGCCGAGGATGGTGAGGCCCGAGCGCACCAGGCGCTCCGCGTCCTCGTCGGTGAACGGGATGCTGAGGTTGGTGCTGACCGTCGTCGAGGTGCCGATCGCCGCCGCCGCCTCGATCATCGGGTAGATGTTCTTGCCGAGGAGCGGCTCGCCCCAGTTGTAGAACTCGACCTCGAGCAGGTACGGCCCGAGCTCGTCCATGAGACGCGTGAAGAGCTCGAGGGACATGTGCGAGCGGGCCCGGCCGTCCTGGTTGGTGCCGGTGAAGCAGCCGGGGCACTTGAGGTTGCAGATGTTGGTCGCCTCGACCGTCAGCTTGCAGGGCTTCGACCACAGCTTCGTGCGGCCGAGGCGGTGCTCGAGCCGCTGGAGGTACAGGTTCGCCCGCCGGCGCACCGTCAGCTGCGCGCCCTCCCATGGCGGGTCGGAGAGCGTCATGCGCACCGCCACGTAGGTCTGGCTCGTGACCACGCGCCGCCACCACGGGTGCGCGATGAGGTGCTCCCAGGCTCGACGCCCGAGCGCCCGACCGGCTGCCATTACCCTGTTCATGTGCCCCCGAAACCTTGGTGCTATCGGGATTCCACGCGTCTCACAACCGAAATAGCCGGGCCCGCCCCTTTCCGGTCAGGCCCCCTCCTCGCTTCGGGCGCCCCTACCGATCAACCCCAGTCGTGCCCGACCCCGGCCTCACCCGGCGACGCTGCACGTCGCCCGCGGGCACAGGTCCCGCGGCTACATCCGCGCGGGCGTAGCCGCGGCACCTGTGGCCGCCGGCGGTGCGGCGCACCGCCAGGTGGGGCGGAGCGCGGCGCCGCCCACTGCCGACCGCGTCCGACCGCGTTGACGCTCAGGGCGGTCGCCGCTAGCATCGACGCGTGGGGCAGCGCAGCGGGGGTCGTGGCTCCCGCTTCACCCTCGCTGCCAAGTAGCGAATACGCCGTGTTTTTTGTTGACTAATTCGAGCAGCGCGTGAGAGCGTAACCGTCCGCGATGACGACCCGAGTGTACCTGGCGGATCTGCGCCACAACTACTCCGGCATGCTGGCCAACGACTGCATGCCGCTCGGCGTCGGCTACATGAAGGCGGTGATCGACCGCGACCTGCCCGAGGCGCGAGGCGCGCCTGTTCGCCTATCCCGACAAGCTGCTGGCCGCGCTCGAGTACGCAGCCGCCCGACGTCCTCATGCTCAGCAACTACATGTGGAACGAGTGGCTGAGCTTCCATTTCGCCAGCCGTCGCCAAGCGCCTGCGTCCCGAGACGCTGGTGGTCATGGGCGGACCGAACATCTGCCTCGAACCGGCGCGGCAGCTCGCCTACGTCGCCGCCCATCCGGAGATCGACGTCTACGCGCTCGGCGAGGGCGATTTCCTGGCGCGCGAGTCGTGCGCGAGCCTTCATCGCCGCCGAGCAAGTCGCTCGCGCCGCTTCGGCGAGCGCGAGATGCCGTCGAGCATCTACCGCCGGCCGACCGGCGAGAGCTGGTGCGCAGCACGAGATCTGGGAGCGGGACGCAGGGCGTCGAGGAGATTCCGTCGCCGTGGCTGAGCGGCGCGCTGGACGAGTTCTTCGACGGCAAGCTGGCGCCGCTGCTGGAGACCAACCGCGGCTGTCCGTTCACAGTGCACCTTCTGCGTGCAGGGCGTGCGCTGGTACACCAAGGTCCACAACTTCACGCAAGGACCGGCTGCGCGAGGAGATCGACTACATCGGCACGCTGCATCAAGGCAGCGCTGCCCGTCGATGGGCTTCCTGCGCATCGCCGACTCGAACTACGGCATGTTCGAGCGCGACATCGAGATCTCCAGCTACATCGGCCGAGGCGCAGGCGAAGTACGGCTGGCCGACGTACATCGACGCCACCACCGGCAAGAACCGCCCCGAGCGGGTGATCCAGTCGCTCGAGAAGGTCAACGGCGCGATGGTGATCTACCAGGCGGTGCAGTCGCTCGACGAGGAGACGCTGCGCAACATCAAGCGCCAGAACATCAGCACCGAGGCCTACGAGCAGGTGATGATCCACGTGCGCGGCCGCGGCCTGCGCTCGCTGTCGGACCTCATCCTCGGCCTGCCCGGCGAGACGCTGCGCTCGCACATCGACGGCATCAACCAGCTGCATCGACTCCGGCACCGACGAGATGCACCTGTTCCAGGCCATGATGCTCAAGGGCTCGGAGCTGGAGACCGAGGAGTCGCGCGCGCAAGTACGCTTCGACACCCGCTTCCGCGTCCTGCCGAAGAACTACGGCGTGTACGCCGGCGAGAAGGTGCTTCGACGTCGACGAGATCGTCGTCGCGACCGACACCCTGAGCTTCGACGACTACCTGCGCTGCCGCACCTTCGCCCTGACCTGTTCAGCATCTTCTGGAACAACTCCTGGTTCGACGACGCCGTCGACTTCGCCAAGACGCTTCGGCGTGAAGGCGTCGGAGTGGGTGGCGGCGATGTGCGAGGCGATCCAGCGCGACGGCGGCACCGTCGGCCAGCCTGGTGCGACGACTTCCTCACCGAGACCCGCAACGAGCTGTTCCCGACCCGCGAGGCCTGCGTCGACTTCTACAGCCAGCCGGAGAATTTCGAGCGCCTGCAGCGCGGCGAGATCGGCGACAACCTGATGTACAAGTACCGCGTGCTCGGCGGCGTTCTTCCTCTGGCCGGAGGTCTGCCGCATCGCCCTCGACGGCACCCGCGCGCTGCTGCGCGCCAGCGCGGCGCCGACGACGGCCGTCCCCGACTTCGACGCGCCTGTGGGACGACTTCCACCGCTACGTCGAGCACAAGCACACGCACGGCACGACGCGCGACCGCTGCTGTCGCCGACGCACGGTGACGCTGCGACTACGACATCGAGGCGTGGATCGCCGCCGGCATGCCGCGCGACGCCGACGCCTTCCGCCTGGCGCGCGGCGCAGCCGTTCGTCTTCGAGCTCGCGCCCGACGCGGCGCGCGAGCTCGACGGCCTGCTCGCCACCTGGTCGACCGACCTGCGCGGCCTCACCAAGGGCATCACGCGGATGCGCACGACCTCGCTCATCCGCCGCTGCCGGCCGGCGGCCGCCTCCGCGGGCGCGGCGCCGGCGGCGCCGATCGCCTGACGGCCGCCCCCGCATGGGGACGCTCGACCACATCGGCGCGGACGATCTCGCGGGCGCGCCGCGCGGCGCCGCGGCCTTCCTCCGCGCCCAGTTCCCCGACCGCCGGCTCGACCGCATCCTGCTGGTGAATCCGCCCGACGCCGACGCGAGCCTCTTCCGCTTCGCAGCCGCGCGCCGCGGCGTCGCCCCCAACTTTCCGCCCTACGGCCTCACCGTGCTCGCCCAGCAGCTGCGCCGGGTCGGCGTGCAGGTGCGAATCGTCAACCTCAACCACACGGTGCTGAAGGCCAGCCACGCCGCCACGGCCGAGCAGGACTTTGCGTTCGACGCGATCTGGCAGGCCGAGCTCGACGCCGCGATCGAGACCTTCCAGCCGGACCTGATCGGCGTCACCTGCATGTTCACGATGACCCACGACTCGCTCCGCCAGGTGTGCGAGTGGGCGGGGCGGTCCGGCGTGCCGGTGGCGATCGGCGGCGTGCACGTGACCAACGACGTCGAGCGCGTGCTCGACGAGCATCCCCGCCGCGCAGTTCGCCTTCCTGCGCGAGGGCGACCAGGCGATCCAGCAGTTCGTGCGCGTGGCGCGCGACGAGGCGGACGTCGACGCGCTCGGCCAGGTGATCTTCGCCGACGCCGCCACCGGCCTGCGCCACCGTTTCACCACCGAATGCCTGCCGTCGGCGGAGACCATCGACGTCATCCCCGCCTTCGAGCTGATCGAGGTCGGCGACCTGGCGCGCTACGGCATCATCGGCTCGTTCCACTACTTCAAGGCGCGCGACGCGCGCTTCGCCACCTCGCTGGCCGGCCGCGGCTGCCGCGCGCGCTGCACGTTCTGCAGCGTGCGCACGTTCAACGGCAAGGGCGTGCGCCTCCGCTCGGTCGCGTCGGTGCTGGACGAGCTGCAGCGGCTCGAAGAGGACTGCGGCGTCGAGCACGTGATGTGGCTGGACGACGACCTGCTGAAGGACCACGCGCGCGCCATCGCGCTGTTCAACGGCATGGTCCGGCGCAAGCTGCGCCTGACGTGGGATGCCTCGAACGGCGTCATCGCGGCGTCCTGCACCGACGAGGTGATCGCCGCCGCCGAGGCGAGCGGCTGCATCGCGCTGATCATCGGCATGGAGTCGGGCAATCCGACCGTGCTGCGCCAGCATCGCCAAGCCCGGCACCGTGGAGACCTTCCTCGCCGCGGCCGAGGTGCTGCGCCGCCACGAGCGCATCAATTCGAACGTCTACCTGATGCTCGGCTTCCCGGGGGAGACCGTCGGGATGATCCGCGACACGATCGACGTGTCGCTGCGCATGAACCTCGACTGGTACCGCATCAAGCCGCTGCAGCCGCTGCCCAGCACGCCGATCTACCAGACGATGATCGAGCAGGGCCTGATCGACGAGGCCGATCCGCAGGCGGTGCGCTACATCACGGGTGCCTACGGCAAGCACGTCGGCATGGAGCGCGACACCGGCGCCGCCGGCGCCGACTTCCGGCGCGCCATCGAGGCGCTGCCCGCCGATCACGTCCCCAATCGCGCGCTGATCGACGACCTGTGGTTCTACATGAACTACCGGTTGAACTACGAGCGCGTGCTCGGCGAGACGCGTCCGGTCAAGCTCGACCAGGCGCGCCGCGTCCTGCAGAGCATCTGTGATCTGATCGCGCCGGACAACGCCTTCGCGCTCTACACGCTGGCCGCGGTGCAGCGCCGGATCGACGGCGCGCCGTCGCCCGCGGTGGTCGAGCGGCTCCTGCGCCAGCAGGCGACCTCGCCGTTCTGGCGCGACCGCCTGGCGGCATTCGCTCTCGATCCCGACCGCCGTCGCCGGCTGACCGGCGATCCGCACACGGCCCGTGCGATCACCGCATGGAGGGCCCTGCTTCCGCAGGGCCGGCCGCGCGGAAGCGCGGCCCTCCAACGCGCTACGATTTTCTCAAGCGTCCGTGCGACCGCGCAGGCGGTAGCGGAGGAGGAAGTACACGACCTTCACCGCTTCGCGCAGGTGCCGCATCTTCGAGGCACCGCGTTGTCGTGGGGCATAATCGACGGCGATCTCGCCGATGCGATGGCCGGACAGCGCGATCAGTGCGGCGATCTCGGCGCCGTGCTCCCAGCCGTTCTGGCGCAGGCGCTCGAGCGGCACGGCGTCGCGGCGGACCGCCTTCATGCCGGTGGCGAAATCGGTGAGCCGTTGGTCGAACAGCAGGTTGAAGAAGCCCGTCATCAGCCGGTTGCCGAGCCGCCGCGCCAGCGGCATGTCCGGCGGTCGCGTGCCGAGGAAGCGCGAGGCGTACACCGCCGGCGTCTGCTCGAGCGCCGCCAGGAGGTGCGGAATCGCCTCGGGCGGGTACTCGAGGTCGGCGTCGACGATGACGATGCACTCGCCGTCGGTCGCCGCGATGCCGTCGCGCACCGACGCGCCCCAGCCGAGATTGGTGGCGTGGCGGACGACGCGCAGCCGCGGATGCGCGGCGAGCCGCGCCAGGGTGCCGTCGGTCGACGCGTTGTCCACGAAGATCAGCGCGTCGGCCAACCCGAGACGGTCGCAGCGGGCGTAGAACTCGTCGACGCTCTCGACCTCGTTGTGGACGGGGACGACGATGTCGATCGCGCCCGCCATCAGCCCGCCCACTCGAGGACGCGATAGGGCGCGTGCGTGGCCGCCGCCCGATAGTGGGCGTCGATCCACGCCGCGGCCTGGGGATAGACGCGGCGGAAGCGCGCCGAGATGGCCGGCGTCTCGACGATGGTGGGATGCTGCGTCGCGAGCTGGCTGAGGACGCGCGCCTCGGGCAGCAGCTCGCGCGCGACGTCGTCGGCGACGATGTCGAAGCTGATCAGGTAGATGACGAATTCCTCGGCCGCGAGCGCGGAATCGCGATCGCTCAGCAGATAGAGCTGCGCCTCGCCGCTCGTGACCAGCAGCGGCCGCCCCGGGTGTTGGGCCAGGTAGTCGATCACGGCGGCGACCGCCGGGAAGCGGGGCGAGATGTCGACGATGCCGGCCGCCCGCGCCGTGCCGGCCGTCACCGCACGCGCGGCCTGCAGATCGCGGCTGCGAATCAGCAGGAATGGCAGCACCAGCAGTGCGGCCACCAGGGCCGCGGCGAGGGCCAGCGGCGCCCCCGGGCGCACCGGCCGTGCGACCCGCAACCAGCGCTCGCCCTGGTACGCCAGCAGGGGCATGAAGGCCGGGGCGATCATCAGCGCGTGCCAGGCGTCGCCGGCCGGATAGAGAAACAACAGGCTGGCGACCGCAAAGGTCGCGACCCGCGCCACCGCCGCCGTCGGCGTCGCCCCCCACACCAGCGCGCCGATGCCGCCCCAGGCGACGAGCGGCAGCAGCAACACGCCGGCGCCGAAGGCGATCGGCGCCCAGCCCCCGGGCACGGTCGCAACGTAGTAGGCGCTCGGCAGCGCCGCCGCGACCGCCACCACCGCGCGCCACGTCCAGGGCGCGCCGCGGCGCCACGCGCGCAGGGCGGCGAGGCCGCTCAGCGCCGCCGCGACGGTCGCCCACACCCGCCATGGCGGCGCGACGTAGGGCACGAACCAGCGCATCCGCTCGGGCAGCCCGTGCACGGTGTTGAACAGGAACGCCCCGAGCGCGCCGTGCGCGGCGAAGAGGAGCGCGTAGAGGAGCAGCGGGGTCGCCGCCGCCGCGCCGGCCGCGAGCAGCGCCGCGGCGCCGGCGGCGCGGGCCGGCGCCGGCGGCGCCGCGGCCCACTCCCGCCGCGCCACGATCGCGAGCATCGTCGCCACCGGCGCTGCCAACGCCACCACCGTCCAGAGCGTGAGGTGCGGCGCGACGTACGCCGCCACCAACGCCGCCGACGCGGCGATCGCCGTCCAGCGCACCAGGGCTCCGCCGCGCCCCATCAGCCAGCGCGGCCCGCCCACGGCCTGGTCGGTAGGCGCCAACAGCACGGCCCAGGCGAACGCCATCAGCGCGAACAGGCCGCTGGTCTGCTTGAACGTCGCCGCCAGACCGAAGCAGAGCCCGGCCGCGGCGCTGCGCGACACCAGCCGCGCCGGCGGGGCAAACGAGAGCCACACCCCCGCCAGACACAGCGCCAGCGCGAAGTGGTTGGCGTAGGGCGTGATGAACAGCATCCACGGCGTGCCCCAGATGAGACCGACGGCGATGACGCATCCCAGCGCCCACCCGCGGGCGGCGACCCGACGTGCGCACAGGTAGGTGAGCGCGAGAATGATGGTCTTGAGCCCCACCACCAACCAGCGCACCGCGATCAACTTGGGACCGAAGATCGCGAGGACGGCGGCGTTGGCGTAGAACAGCGAGGGCCCGAAGAGCTGGACGAAGTCCCGGTAGGGCACGGCGCCGTGCGCGACCCGCCAGCTCGGGTAGAGGATCATGCCGGTCTCGGTGAGCTCGAGGCCGATCGGCAGTGCGCGGGCGAAGTAGAGGACGGCGACGCCGACCAGGCCCAGCGCCGCCAGGCCGCGCCACCAGGCGCGCGCCGCCACGGTGGCGGCCTGCGCGGGCGGCAGCCGGAGGGTCCGCTGCGGCGCCACCGCCGACTCGAGCACGGCGACGCCCTTCGCCGCCCAGAGCGCGTACATCAGCGGATACCAGGCGAGGTACGATGGATGGGTGCGCAGCCAGGGGGCCAGGTTCAGGGCGCTGCCGGCGAGCGCGAACAGCGGCAGCAGCGGCAGGAACGCGAGCACGAAGAGCGTGCGATAGGCCAGATGGAAGCAGCGCGGCGCCATGTCGCCGCCGAGCTGGACGAAGTACTGGTGCTGGCCGTACTGGTAGTGGTGCCAGAGCACGCCGCGAAAGGTCTCGCGGTCGTGGTGGATGACGCGCGGGGTCGGCGAGAAGTGGATCGATTCGCCACGGCGACGTAACTCGCGGATCAGCAGCGCGTCCTCGCCGGTGTTGAGGCGCGGGTCGAACACCTGTTCGCGCACCGGCAGGCGATCGAGCTTCACGCTGAAGTTGGTGGTGCCGAGGTGGTACGGGTGGCGGACCTCGTGCGCCGGGCCGATGGCGTGCACGTAGGTCATGACGCGGTCGAGGTGGGCCCAGAAGGTGTCGCCGGTACCGTCGACGAAGGCGCCGAAGACGGCCACGTCGGGATGCTCGGCGTGCAGGCGCAGGTGGCCCTCGATGAAATCGGGCGCCGGCTCGCAGTCGCTGTCCAGCATCAGCACCAGCGCCATGCGCTGGGCGCGGCACCAGGCCAGCGCGGTGTTGCGCGCGGCGGCGACGCCGCGGTTCTCGGCGTGGCGGAGGAGCGTGACGCGCGGATCGGCGAGCAGCGTACGGATCGCCGGGTCGGACTCGGCCGCCGGCGCGCTGCCGTCGTCAACGAGGACGATGCGCGTCTCCGGCCGCGCGCAGGCGAGGAGTCCGGCGACGCAGCGCGCCACCATCGGCAGGCGACCGAGGAACGGGACGATGACCGCGTGCGGCGGCGCGCCGTCCCCGGTTCCGGCGCCGCCGGCACGGCTCATGAATGGACGGTCTGATGCACGAGCTGGGGCAGGTTCGCGGGATTGAACAGAATGCTCGTCAGCATCGCGCAGTTGTGCGTGCAGTGGCACTCGTTGTTGCGGATGCTGCGCACCTGCTCCTGCATCTGCGGGCCGGCGACCACGTCGCTGAAGGACTGCTCGGCGATGTTGCCGACGCCGCCCAGCATCTCGCACGACGACACCGTGCCGTCCGCCCAGACCACCATGTGGCTGCGGCCGGCGTAGCAGGGAATCACCTGCGTCTCGCGCTCGAGGATGTCGAGCGAGATGTTCCACAGGAAGCGGTGGTAGTTGCGCAGAATGCGGGCCGAGATCGGCGAGCGGCCGTAGCGGTACTGCTCGAGCCGCTGGAAGATCTCGGGGCCGAGGCGGCGCAGCACCGGCAGCGGCGGCAGCATGACGTCGGGCACGGGCGGCGTGCCGCGCAGCAGGATGACCGAGTGGAAGTCGGCCTTGCGCTCGCGCACGACGTCCATGAGCGGCAGCACGTCGTCGATGGTCTTGTTCGTGATGACCGTGGTCATCTTGATGTTGATCTCGGGGTCGAGCGCGCGGATCGCCTCGTACGCCTTCCACACCTGCTCGTAGCTGCCCGGCTCGCCGCGCAGGCGGTCGTGCGTCTCCTGCAGGCCGTCGACGCTGAGGCCGATGAGGATTTCGCGCTCCGGCTTGCGGCGCCGGATCTCTGCCAGCTGGGCGAGCATCTGCGGCAGCAGGGACCCGTTGCTCGGAATGTGCACGACGCGCGAGTCGAAGGCGCTGATGATGTCGGCCAGATCCTTGCGCAGGAAGGGCTCGCCGCCGCCGATGTCGAGCCAGAAGAGATTGCCGGCGTCGGCGGCGAGGCGGAAGAACGCCTCCTTGGGCAGGTCGCGCTTCTTGGTCTCGAAGTCGACGAAACAGTGGGCGCAGCGGAAGTTGCAGTGGTTGGTGACGTGGACGATCAGGTGCTTGAGGCGACGGCGAAGGAGAAAGTCGCCCCAGCTGAGCGCGAGTTGAACTGGGCTGTTCATGAGGGTCCCGACCGCAACGCTTACCAGAGCGGAACGGGTCAAGCCACGCGTATCCGGGCCTGGTGGTGACTCAATTTGATTGGCCCGGCGGTGCCCCGCTGCTCAGATAGCCGCCAAGGACGCCAAGGGCGCCAAGCAGCGCTGCTTGGCGCCCTTGGCGTCCTTGGCGGTTTTGCCGGGCTACGAGCAGACCACGTGAGGTTATTCCCAGCCGCCCCGGTCGGCGGCGCGGCGGCGGATCAGCAGGCGGATGACGCGGGCGAAGGTGGCCACGGTCTGGTAGCGGCCGTGCACCTGCAGGTACTCGAGGTCGCGGCTGTAGTAGTTGATCGGGATCTCGATGATCCGGCGGCGGGCCCGCAGCACCTCGATCACCATCTCGGGGAAGATCTCGACGTCGTCGGCCGTCAGGTTGTCGCGGATGGTGACGTAGGTGGAGCGCCACAGCGCGCGGTAGACGCAGCAGATGTCGGAGAACCGGCACTCGAACCGCCACCACAGCAGCTGCAGCAGCTTGGCCAGGACGATGTGGGCGTAGCGCACGATGCCGCGCATGTTGTTGCCCTGCTCGATCATCTGGCGGGTGGTGCGGGTGCCGACGACCATGTCGGCGTCGCGCAGGTAGACGAGGAACTTGCCGACGTCGCGCGGCGCGAAGGTGTCGTCGCTGTAGGCGAGGAGGAGGATGTCGCCGGTCGCGCGGTCGAGCCCGAGCTTGACGAGCGAGGCGATCGACGCCGCCGGATCGTCGGCCGTGACCAGACGCACGCGCTCGCCGTCGGCCGCGCGCGTCAGCGCCGGGGCGGCGGTCCGGGCCACCGCGATCACCTCGTCGACGCCGGTCTCCTCCGCGTAGCGCGACACGACCCGCGCGGCGCCCTCGTCCTCGCCGTCGACGACGTAGACGAAGCTGATGCGCTTCGTCTCGAAGGCGTGGTCGCGCACGAGGTAGTTGGCGGTATTGAGGTCGTCGCGCGAATTGATGTTCACGTAGCGGCCGCGCAGCGTGAAGGGCGTCATCCGCACGCCCGCGCGCGCGAGCGCGGCGAGCCACGAGGTCCAGTCGCGCGGGCCCGCTTCGGGACCGCCGGCGTACGCCGCCTCCAGGCGGCGGAAGATCTCCGGCTGCAGCAGGTAGGTACCAACGCCCATCATGCGGCCGGTGGGATGGGTGGGCTTCTCGATCAGGTCGACGATCAGACCGTCGCGCAGCGACAGGACGTAGTTCTTGCGGATCTGCTTGGCGTACTCGGCGGCGACCTGGCCGAGCACGACCTGGGCCGTCGGATCGGCGTCGGTGAGCAGCTCGGCGTGATTCGAGCCGACGTAGCACTCGTCGGACAGCAGCATCACGCACGGCTGATCGATCGCGCGTCCCGCCTGGTAGACCGAGTACGGCAGCTCGAGATCGACGCGCGGGTTGTCCACGTAGGTGATGGCGACGCCGAAGCGACTGCCGTCCTCGAAATGGCGCTTGATCACCTCGCCATGGTGGCCGACGACGATCCGCACGTCGCGCACGCCGAGCTGATCGCGCAACAGCGCGACGTTGCGCTGCAGGTTCGGCACGCCGTCGACGTCGAGCATCGACTTCGGCACGGTCGCGGTATGCGGGTAGGCGCGCACGCCGCGCCCTGCGGCGGGAAGCAGACCGATGAGGGGAGGCATGGGGGATACGAGGTCAGCGCGCCGCATGGGCGGCCAAGGGTTCTCCTAGCAAGGACGTGCGGCGGTGAGCCAGTGCGGCGGTGCGCCGGCCTTGCCCGGCAATTCGGCTGGTGGATCGATCCCGCGTCCTGGAGGGTCGCGCTTCCGCGCGACCGGCCGCGCGGAAGCGCGGCCCTCCAATCGGGAACGGAACGTGCTGAGGGAGGGAATTGGTGGGCTCACCGGCGCACCGGCTCACGCACCGCCTGCACATCCTTCATCCCGAGCTCCGCAAACGGAATCGGCCGGCCGCGCCACGCGTCGACGGCGCCGCGCAGGTAGGTGCGCTCGCGAGCGAGGCCGGCGGCGTCGCGGCGCACCAGCGCGCGCCCGGCGCGGAAGGCGCAGGCGCCGAGGCAGGCGGCGGCGAAGCGCAGGTGCTCGGCCGGCCGGCCGTAGCGCTGGGCGATGCGGACGCCGTTGCGGCCGAGGAAGTAGGCCTGCGGAAAGACGCGCGCCGCGCCGGGCGCCGAGCTCGAGCCGCCGCGATGGAGAATGGCGGCACCGCCGGCGTAGACCACGCGCCAGCCGGCGCGGCGGGCGCGCAGGCACCAGTCGACGTCCTCGTGGTAGCCGAACAGCGACTCGTCGAGCAGGCCGATCTGCTCGAGCGCGGCGCGCCGCCAGAGGTAGCCGTTGCCGATCGCCACGTCGACGTCGCGGGTGTCGCGCCAGGCCGGACCGTCCGCGTGCCCGGCGCCGTCGCTGCGCACGGCGAACGGGCCGTAGGTGAGCGTGTCGTAGGCGCCCCACAGGCGCGTCGGATCCTCGAGCAGCAGGTTGCGCGCCCCCGCCACCGCGATGCGCGGGTCGGATTCCGCCACCCGCACGAGCTCGGTGACGAGATCGGCGGTCACCTCGGTGTCGCTGTTGATCAGCAGCACGTAGTCGGCGCCGCGCGCCAGCGCCCAGCGGATGCCTATGTTGTTGCCGCCGGCATAGCCTCGGTTGGTGTCGTTCTCGATGATCTGGAGATGCGGATGCGCCGCCCGCAGCGCCGCAACCGTGTCGTCGGCCGACGCGTTGTCGACGACCACCGGCGTAACATTCTCGTACGTCAACCGCGGCAGACTCGCGACGCAGCGCAGGACGTCGTCGCGGCGGTTCCAGGTCAGGATGATTAGGAAGACGCGGGAGGACATCAGGAGAAAGAGGAAGACGAAGACAAAAGACAAAAGACAAACGACAAAAGGCGAAAGGGGCCTCGCCCCACCACCGAAAGTGGGAGGGGTGGCGGAGAATTTTGCCTTTTGTCTTTTGTCTTTTGTCTTTTGTCTTTCGTTTTGCGTCCGTTCACCGCCGCCGCCCGCCTCTCTCGATCACCTCCGCGTACAAAGCGCGCGTCTCCGCCGCGATCTGATCCCAGCCGAAGTGCGTCTCGACGTACCGCTTGCCGGTCGCGGCGCAGCGCGCGCGCTCGGCCGGGTCGTCGAGCAGCGCCTGCAGGGCGATCGCCAGGGCGGTCGGGTCGCCGTAGGGCACGACGCGGCCGCCGTCGGCGGCGCGCACGACCTCGCCGCAGCCGGAGTCGTCGCAGACCACCACCGGCGTGCCGCACATCAGGCCCTCGGCGGCGACCAGACCGAAGATCTCGTCGGTGGACGGATAGGCGACGACATCGGCGTCGGCGTAGGCCGCGTTGCGATCGTCGCCGAGGAGCAGGCCGGGGAAGAGGACCCGGTCGGTCAGGTGGAGCTCCTCGACGATGGCGCGGATCGGCGCCTCGGGCATCATGAAGTTGCCGGCGACGACGAGGCGCACGGTGGCGGGCAGGCGCGCCAGGGCGCGCAGCAGCACGTCGACGCCCTTGCGCGGCGTGATCTTGCCGACGAAGACGATCAGCGGCGCGTCGCCGATTCCGAAGGCGCGGCGAAAGCTGCCGGGCGGGGGCAGATCGGCGAACTCGTCGAGGCGGACGCCGTTGGGAATCACGTGCACGCGGTTCGGCTCGACGCCGACGCGCAGGTAGTGCGGCACCTCCGCCTCCGACACCGCCACGCAGGCCGCCGCGTGCGCGAGGATGTCGTCGGCGCCGAGCAGGTCGAGGGCGCGCTTGATCAGCACGTAGCGCTCGAGCGGCGGCACCGTGCCGTTGCCGGTGAACACATAGGGAATCCGGCGGCGCAGCGCCGCCGCCCCGACCAGCGCCTCGAGGAGATGGCGGTGCGAATGGATGTGGACGACGTCGAACTCGATCAGGTCCTGCCAGGGCGCCTTGAGGATCCCGAGCGGCAGATAGAGCTGGCGATGGTAGGCGAGGCCGTTGTGCAGGTTGCGGAAGCGGCGCACGAAGATGCCGTCGACCGTCTCCTCCGCCGGCGCGCAGCGCCCCGTCGCGTCGAACGCGTCGGTCGTCCACACCGTCACCTCGTCGCCCGCCGCCACCAGGCTCCGGCACACCTCGTAGGCGCAGCGGGGGATCCCGCCGTAGGCCCAGGCCGGGTAGAAGCTCGGCGTCACGTGGAGGATCCGCACGGAGGCGGCGTGTAGCGCGGAAGTGCGGCGCTGCGCCAGCGGCGCGCGGAGTGCGGCGCGTCAGCGCCGCTTCTGACTGCCGCGCGTCAGCGCCGCTCACGCCGCGCCAGGACAAGCGGCGCTGACGCGCCGCACTCCGACGCCGATTCCGATTGACCGTAACCCGCGCCGGATGTCAGGGAGGGACTGGCAGGGGGGATTTCGATGACGCGTCGACGAGTCGTGCTCGCTGGACTCGCAGGCTGCCTGTTGTCCACGCAGGTGGCATCAGCGCAACTGCCGGGCCCCGTGCAGAAGTGTATCGACAACTACAACAACAAGCTCCGCCTGGTGTCCCAGCAGGCGGGGAAGACCGCCACCGCCTGCATCAAGAACGCGACCAAGGGCACCGAGATGAACGCCGAGAGCTGCCTGGTCGCCGATCCCACCGGCAAGATCGTCGCGAAGGAAGACAAGGTCACCGAGCTCTTCGGCGACGGCGCGAAGTGCGATCCGTTCCCAGGGGTCATCGTGCGCCCGGCGGCGATCGGCAACGCCGCGCACGTCAGCGCCATCACCCGGCTCATGCACGAGATGTTCGGCAACCCGATCGGCTTCGTCAGTACCGACAAGGGCAACGCCAAGTGCCTGAGCAAGGCCGTGCAGCGCGCCACCCAGGCGTTCACCGAGATCGTCAAGCAGCAGCGCGGCTGCAAGAAGGACGGCCTGAAGAGCGGCACCGTCATCAGCAACGCGACGCTCGACACGCAGTGTGGGACGCTCGCCCTGATCGACCCGGCCGGCAAGGCCGGCGGCAAGCTCGGCAAGCTCGAGGCCGACGTCCAGGCCGCCTGCAACCAGCCCGGTATCGACCTGGCGGCCCTGTTCGACGGCCTGCCCGCCTCGTGCCACGGCACGGCGGCGGCCCTGTCGGGGTGCCTCGTCACGCACACCCTCTGCCGGGCCTGCATCGCCTTGAACTACGCCGACTCGCAGTCGATGAACTGCGATATTTTTGACGATGGGGCGAGCAATTTATCGTGCAGTTGATGCATCCCTAGGCTTGGGATGGGGACAGTCGCACCGTGCGGAAACGGGGCCGGTCAAGCAAACGCTCGTTTCTGGAAAAGGCCCGTATCCGCAGGCGAAATTGGCTTGACTTAACCCCAGTACCCGTGGTCATGGACTACATCACCATCACTTCAACTCGTTAGGGCGTTCATTAACCTGTGCAGCCAAGGGCGGCTGTACCACCACCATAAAGGGGGGTTCGTATGTGTAGTCGAAGGCTTCTCACGCTCGGCGGCAGCATCGCCGCCATCCTGTTCGTCGCCGGCAGCGCGCTCGCGCAGCTGCAAAGCGCCGATCAGAAGTGCATCGACGGGTACAACAACAAGTTGCGCCTCGTCTCCCAGACGGCCGGCAAGGACTATCGCAAGTGCGTCAAGAACGCCGGCAAGGGCAAGCAGACCAACGTCGAGGGCTGCGTCATCACCGACGTTCCCGGCAAGATCTCCGGCAAGACGCAGAAGGTCACCGACCTGTACACGTCCGGCAAGTGCACGGGCGCGGAAGTGATCCAGCAGGGAGCGGCGACCGGTAATGCGGCCCACATCGCGGGCCTCCAGGATCTGACCCACGACATCTTCGGCGACCCGATCAGCGACTTGACCGTCGTCAGCGTCGCCAAGGACCTGGCGAAGTGCCAGGACAAGGCCATCCAGCGTTCCGGCCAGTACTTCACCGAGATCGTCAAGAATCACCGCAGCTGCAAGAAGGCCGGCATGAAGGCTGGCACGATCATCGACGAAGCCACCCTGACCTCCACCTGCGGCACCCTGGCGCAGATCGACACCAAGGGAAAGGTCGCGAAGAAGGAGACCAAGCTGACCGGTGACGTCACCGCCAACTGCGGCACCTCCGTCCCCGCCACCGACTTCCCCGGCTCGTGCGCGGGCAGCACGCCGGCGACCCTCGGCACCTGCATCGCCAATCGCGCCCGTTGCAACGCGTGCCTCACGCTCAACGACGCGGACGGCGCGAGCATGAACTGCGACCTGTTCGACGACAACGTCGCCAACAGCTCGTGCGGCGCGCCGCCGTTCAACGTCGGCACCCACACCTGCACGCTCGGCGCTGGCAGCGCGATCAACCTGGGCACCCAGGCGCTGCCGCTGGGCCTGAACCCGACCGGCACGGTCCAGATCGCCTGCGGCAACACCAACGGCCTCGGCAAGGCGGCCTGCTCCTGCGACGTGCAGAGCTTCGGCGTGCTCGTCATCCCGTCGATCGGCGACGTCTGCATCAACCCGGCCAGCTGCCCGTCCGGTGAGATCGACTGCGACGGCGGCAACGCCGAGGACGTCGACCTGGTCGCCGACCACAACATCGGCGCCTGCACCGACGACACGACCTGCGGCACCTCCTGCAACGCGTACTGCGGTGGCCTCGGCGCCAGCTACGCCCGCCTGTCGTACGGCTGCGAGGGCTTCTGCCAGGGCGGCGCGAACAACAACATGCGCCTGCACGCTCGACTCGCAGTGCACGGGCGGCGCCTGCACGGGTGCTGAGCCTGTGGTCCACACCGGCGTCTGCAACTGCACCTGCCAGGGCGAAGGCCTCGGCGCGGCCGCCGCGGCCGGTGCCCTCTCCTGCGAGGTCGGCACGCAGATCAACGTCGAGTTGCCGTCGAACGGCCTCTGCGACCAGGCCATTCCGACGATCCAGTTGGCTCCGGTCTGCGGCGCAGTCACCACGACCACGGCCTCGGGCCTCGTGCTGAACGCGAACAACACCGCCGCCAAGACCATCCCGCCGATCGGTGGCGTGGGCACGGCGCCGGACGTCAAGACCGGCGCTGCGACCTCGTGCGCGACGATGGCGTCGAGCACGCTCACGGGTCTGAAGCTGGTCGGTCACCTGGGCTTCTTCGATTCGACCCTGGGCGACATCTTCAGCACGAACACGTTCATCTGCCAGTAATCGCCACGGCAGTACGGCAGGGGATCTCATAAGCGGGATCCCCTGCCGGAACCTTCACACAGGCCCCTGGGGTTCCAGCCCCAGGGGCCTGTGTCCGTCTGGAGCACGACGTGACGAATCCTGAACCGTCCGGCCGCATCGCGGTGCGCCTGCGCCGATACGCCACGGCCGGCATGGCCGTTCTGCTCGTGCTCCACCTGTCGCCGGCGTCGGCGGATCCGACGCCCACGGCCGGGCCAACCTCGCAACCGGGACTCGCATTCGAGACGATCACCGTGGCGAGCCCCGCGCAGCCCTTCGACATCGCGGCCGCCGACTTCAACGGCGACGGCAAGCTCGACCTCGTCACCACCAACCCCGACAAGGATACGTTCACGATCTACCTGGGCGACGGCACGGGCCACTTCACCGTCTCCACCAGGCGCCGCACCGGTCGCTTCCCGCGCGGCGTCGCCGTCGCCGATTTCGACCGCGACGGCAAGCTCGACCTCGCGGTCGGCGGCAACATGCAGAACGTCGTCGCCGTGCATCGCGGCGCCGGCACCGGCGCCTTCTTCCCCGCGGACCCCCTGCTGCCGTCTGGCTCGCATCCGTTCATGCTCACCGCCGCCGATTTCAACGGCGACGGCGCCGCCGATATCGCCCTGACCCAGGAAGGCGACGCGCGGGTCGCCATCTACCTGAACGACGGCAAGGGCGGCTTCGGACCGGCGAGCTATCTGCCGGTCGGCGAGTCTCCGGCGGCGGTGGCCGCCGCCGACGTCAACCGCGACGGCACGCTGGATCTGGCCATCGCCGCCTGGCGCAGCAACAAGATCCAGATCGCGTACGGCGACGGGCGCGGCGGCTTCCGGCCACCGTTCGACGTCGTCGACGACGGCCATGGCATGTTCGACGTCCGCCTCGTCGACATCGACGGTGACGATGCCGTCGATGTGCTGTGGCCCGACATGCTGCAGCAGTCGATGCTGGTGGCCTACGGCGACGGGCGCGGCGGCTTCCCGCGCCGGGCCACCATCGTCGCCGGGGCCGGCCTGCGCAGCGCGATAGCCGCCGACCTCGACGGCGACGGCCACCTCGATCTCGCCGGCAGCAACCTCGCCGACAACAGCGTATCGATCGCGCTGGCCGACGGACACGGCGGCTTCCAGCGCGCGCAGACGGCGCCCGTCGGCACCCATCCGCGCGTCGTCGTCGCCGCCGATTTCAACGGCGACGGCCGGCTCGATCTCGCGACCAGCAACATGGACTCCAACGACGTCACCGTGCTGCTCAACCGCGGCGCGACGACGATCAGCCTGGTCGCAACGCCGACGCCGGTGGAGACGCCGCCGAGCTTCGACGCCGCGAGCTTCCTGCGGCCGAACAACATCGCGCTCGACGGCCGCGGTCATCTGTACGTGTCGGACCAGATGCAGCACCGCATCGCCCGCGTCGATCTCGCCAGCGGCGCGGTCACCACCGTCGCCGGCACCGGCGCGCCCGGCTACAACGGCGATGGCATCCCCGCCACCGAGGCGCGCGTCAACCTCACCGGCGGCGTCGCAGTGGACCCGGCCGGCAACCTCTACATCGCCGACCACGGCAACAACCGCGTCCGCAAGGTCGACACCGCCGGCATCATCACCACCGTCGCCGGCACCGGCGAGCCCGGCTTCAGCGGCGACGGCGGTCCCGCGACCGCGGCCAAGTTGAGCGGGCCGTTCGCCGTCATCGTCGACCGCGACGGCAACCTGATCATCTCCGACTTCGGCAACGCCCGCATTCGCAAGGTCGACCGCCAGGGCATCATCACGACGATCATGGGCAACGGCATCCCCGACCCGCGCGGCGACGGCGGCCCCGCGACCGGCGCGTCGATGCGCGCCGCCACCGGGCTCGCGCTGCTGCCGAACGGCGATCTTCTCATCGCCGAGCAGTACAGCATGCGCATCCGCCGCGTCGGTACCGACGGCATCGTCACCACCTTCGCCGGAACCGGCGCCCAGGGCTCGACGGGTGACGGCGGGCCGGCGACCGCCGCCACCTTCCAGTATCCGGCCAGCGTCGCCGCCACCGATGATGGCACCGTCTACGTCAGCGATCAGGACGGCACCCGGGTGCGCAAGATCGCGCCCGACGGCACGATCAGCACGTTCGCCGGCACGGGCGAACAGGGCTACGACGGCGACGGCGGACCGGCGAACAAGGCGCGCGTCTGGTTCCCCTTCGGCATCGCGCCCGATCGCGACGGCACCGTCTACTTCGCCGATCGGTACAACAATCTCATCCGCAAGGTCGCGCCGGATGGCACGATCTCCACGCTCGCCGGCCATCCCAGCGACGTGCCGTGGGGCGATATCGCCAAGACCGCACCGACGCCGCCGCCGCTGGCGACACCGGCCAGTAGCGCCACGCCGGCGCTGGTGTGGGAAGACGTGTTCTTCACCGGCTCGGACGCCAACGCGGTGTATGCCGTCGCGGTCGGCCCGGACGGCGACTTCTACGTCGCCGGCGACGTCGGCAGCGGCGCCGACTGGATCGTCGAACGCCGCGCACCGGACGGGACCAAGCGGTGGCGGTACGAGTTCCCCTCGCGCGGCGTCGAGGTTCCGCATGCGTTGGCGCTCGCGCCGAACGGCCAGCTGATCGTCGTCGGCGAGGTCCCCCCCGAAACCGGGAGCGGGACCCGCAAGGACGCGCTGGTCGTCGCGCTCTCGCAGAGCGACGGCCAGGAACGCTGGCAGTACCGGTTCGCCGAGGCCGGGATAGAGATCGCCCACGGCGTCGCCGTGGACGCCGCTGGGAACGTCTACGTCGCCGGCGAGAGCGACGATCAGTGGCTCGTCTTCAGCCTCACGGCGGCGGGCGCGCTGCGCTGGATGCAGCACGACGGCCGCGGACGGGCGCGCGGCATCGATGTCGATCCACAGGGCAACCCGATCGTGGTCGGCGACGACCATCTGCGCTGGCGGGTCGAGAAGCGCGCCGCCGCCACCGGCGAGCGGATGTGGCGCGAGTACGTTGCCCCACAGATCCAGCAGACCAACGGCGGCATCGCCAACGCGGTGCGCGTGGACGCCGACGGCAACTCGACGATCACCGGCGTGTGGACGCCGGCCACGGGCAGCACCCTGCGGGTCGAGCGGCGCGATCCCACCGGCAAGGTACTGTGGGCCTACGTCGATCCGCCGGGCGATCCCAACGAGGCGGGGCGCGCCGTCGCGCTCGATGCGGCGGGGAACGCCTACATCGCCGGCGAGACCGAGAGCGACTGGCTGGTCATCGCCTTCGACCACGAGGGCCGGCCGCTGTGGCGCATGCGCTACGACGGCGGCGGCAAGGCCGTCAACGCAGACATCGCGTTCGCGATCGCCGTCCTGCCGCCACGCGACCTGATCATCGCCGGCATCGCCCACCCGTTGCCGGCCGAGCTGCCGAGCCTCGGCAGGGTGCAGTGGCGCATCGCGCGGTACCGGATGCCGTGAACGCTTCCGCGGAGTGCGGCGCGTGAGCGCCGCTGGTCCGGAGCGGCGTGTCAGCGCCGCTGACGCGGCGCCGCAACCGAGCGGCGCTGACGCGCCGCACTCCATGCGTCCGATCCTGGTCGCGCTTCTGATCGTCGCGGCGATCGCGCTCACGTACCGGGGGAGCTTCGATGGCGGATTCGTCTCCGACGACCGCGTCGCGATTCTCACCAACCCGCTGCTGCGGTCGCTCGACCCAGCCAATGTCCGGGCGATCTTCTCGAGCTTCGACGACGCGAACTACATCCCGGTGAAGGTCCTGTCGCTGGCCGTCGACCAGCGCGTCTGGGGACCGGCGCCGTTCGGGTACCACCTCGGCAACCTGCTCCTGCACATCCTCTGCGCCCTGCTCGTCTGGCGCATCCTGCTGCGCACGGGGTTCTCGTCCGGCGCCGCCCTGCTGGTGGCGCTGCTGTGGGGCCTCCACCCGCTGCAGGTCGAATCGGTCGCGTTCATGAGCGAGCGCAAGAACGTCCTCTCGGGCGCGTTCTTCTTCGCCGCCTTCCTCGCCTATCTCCACTTCTCCGCCAACGGCCGCTGGCGCACGTACGTCTGGGTGCTGGTGCTGTTCGTTCTGGCGTTGCTGTCGAAGATGAACACCGTCGTGCTGCCGGCGCTGTGCCTCGCTTACGACGCCCTCGTCGCCCGCCGCCTCGGCCGCCGCTCGCTGCTCGCCAGCCTGCCGCTCTTTGCCGCCGGCGCGGTCGTCGTCTGGTACAACCTCGCCGGCAACCCCATGCACGGCAGCCGCTTCCACGGCGGCAGCCCGCTGGTGACGTGGCTGACCAGCACCACCGTCCTGTTCCGCTATCGTGGCGGCGGCCGCGTGGCCCACGCACCTGCGCAGCTTCTACTACATCCCCCTGCACGGCTCGCCGTTCGATCCGCCCGTGGCGCTCGCGCTGACCGGCCTCGCCGGGCTCGCGATTCTGACCGCCTGGCTCGCCGTGCGCCGGCGGCGGGAGGCGTTCTGGCTGGTGTGGTTCCTCATCGCCCTGGCGCCGATGCTCAACATCGTGCCGTTCCCGACGCTCATGCAGGATCGATACATGTACCTCCCGCTGGTCGGACTGCTGGCCGCTCCCGCCTGCGCGATCGACGCGGCGTTGCGCGGGCCGCGGGCGCGGCGCCTGGCCGCCGCGGCGGCCGCCGGCCTGGCGCTCGTCGCCGCGCTGCTCAGCGCACGGCGCGTCACGGCCTGGCACGACGAGCTCAGCCTGTGGCGCGACTGGGCGGTCCAGGAGTGGGTCCTCCCCGTGGACGTCGGCCCGCTGCGCGGACCGACGAGCGACCAGCATCTGGCGCTGCTCGACGCCGCGGTGCGCGACGCCCCCGGCGACGTCATCCTCCGTCACAACCTCGGCGCCCTGCTCTACGAGCGCGGCGAGCTGGACCGCGCCAAGACCGAGCTCGAGGCGGCGCGGGATCTCGGCGCCGGCGATTCCGGCGTGGCGCTGCTCAACCTCGGCCGCGTGTACCTGCAATCCGGCGACGCACCCCGAGCCCTTGTGGTGCTCCAGCGCAGCGTCGCCATCGAGCCCTTCAACTTCTACGGCCAGCTGAACCTCGCGCGTGCGGCGCTCGCCCTCGGTGACGCCGATGCCGCGGCCGCGGCTCTCGATGCCTGCGACCGCATCCGCCCGAACGTCCCGCATCAGAACGCCCCCGAGCGCGAACAGCTCGAACGCCTCCGTCGTACGTCCTGAGCCGCCTTCAGCGTTCCGCGCCGTTGCGGAATCCTGGCCGGGTGCCGCTCCGTCGGCGCCCGCTGGAGAGTGGGGCGGGCGATCCATGCGACGGGCGCCGACGGAGCGGCACCCTCCAGGGATTGCCGACTCTGCATTCGATCTGGCGCGTCGACACAACGGGACTTTTCTACGAAGTGACCCGCGGCGCCGCAGGCGATATGCCCAGGCAATCTCCTTGACAGAGCAAAAGGCCCAGGACTAGCGTCCGATCGTCAGGAGCATCCTTTCAGGGCAGGGGAAGTGTTCGTGAGCCGTCGAGCGGAACGTCACCGCGTGCTCGGGCCACCTGACAGAGGGATGATTCACTGGGGGTCCGACCGCGCCACCAACCTCAGGGGGTACCATGGGACGTACGACATGGTGGTTCGGAGTCTTCGCGTCAGTCGCACTGTTGGCCGGGGCGGTTCGTGCCAATGACGAACCGGATGCGCTGATCCCCGGCAAGAAGGTCATCGTCAAGCCGGGCAAGATCGCCAAGGTGCTGTCGAAAGGCACGTTCACTTTCCCCAGCGCGGCGAACGACCCAACCGTCGAAGGCGGAACGCTGCACATCTTCGACACCGTCGTGAACGGCGGCGCCGGCGACAACACCTATGCGCTGCCGGCCGGCGGCTGGACGGGACTGGGCAATCCTCCGGGCGCCAAGGGCTTCAAGTACAAGGGCGCGGGCTCGGCCGGCGATCCGTGCAAGGTCGTGCTGGTCAAGGAGACGACGATCAAGGCCGTGTGCAAGGGCGCCGACGTGTCGCTCGTCACTCCGTTCGCTGGCGAGGTCGGCGTGATCCTCACGCTCGGCACCGACTCCAAGCGCTATTGCGCGACCTTCGGCGGCACGGAGCTCAAGAACGACTTCAAGATCACGAAGCGCAAGGACGCGGTTCCCGCCGGCACCTGCGCGTCGCTGCTGCCCACGCCGACGGCGACCAACACCAGGACGGTCACGAACACGCCGACGGTGACGGCGACGCGCACCGACACGCCGACGGTCACCAGCACGCGGACGGCGACCAACACGAACACGCCGGCCAACACGGCCACCGCCACCTCCACGCGTACCGCGACCAGCACCGGCACCGCGACGCGCACGGCGACCGACACGCCGACCCACACGCCAACGGCGACGCCGCTGAACATCGGCTCGCACAGTTGCGTACTCAATCCCGCCACCTCGGCGATCGCGCTGACGACGCAGGCCTTGCCGCTGAACCTCCCCGCCAACGGCACGCTCAACTTCACCTGCGGCACGGTCGCGCCGGACGGGACCGCGTCGTGTACCTGCAGCGTCGTCACGTTCGCTCCGATCGTCATTCCGTCCATCGGTGACGTCTGCGTCAATCCGTCCGGCCCCTGTCCGGCCGGCAAGATCGACTGCGACGGCGGCGCACCGGTCGACACGGACCTGATCGCCGATCACAACATCGGCACGTGCACCAGCAACGCCGGCTGCACCGCTTCGTGCACCACGGTGTGCAGCGGCATCGGCGTTGCCTACAGTCCGCTACTGACCGGCTGCGAGGGATTCTGCCAGGGCGGCAGCAACGACGAGGCCGCCTGCACTCGCGACACCGACTGCCCCGGCGGCTCGTGCGTCGGGAACGACCCGGTCGGCCATCCCGGCGTCTGCAACTGCGCCTGCGCCGCCAGCGGAATCGGCGGCGCCTCCACCGCCGGCGGCCTCGGCTGCAACCTCGGCGTGCAGATCAACGTCGAGCTGCCCTCGAACGGGACCTGCGGCGACCCCGCGACGATCACGCTACCCTCCCTCTGCGGCGGGCTCACCACGCAGAGCTCCAAGGGCGTCCTCGTCGACGCCAACAACACCGCCGCGAAGACCATCCCCGCCGGCGGCGCCGCGACGGTGTCCGGCACGAACATCAGCTGCGCGACGATGTCCACCAGCACGACCACGGGCATGAAGGTGGTCGGCGCCCTCGGGTTCTTCGACTCGACCCTGGGCGACATCTTCGCCCGCCTGTCGTTCACCTGCCAGTGATGCGAAGAGGGGGCGAGGGCTTGGCGCCCTCGCCCCCCGCACGATCTCTCGCCAGCGCGCGGCGCAGATCGACGGAGTGGCCGCCAAGAACGCCACGTTGATCGACGTGGCGTCTTGGCGGCCAGTCGGAACTACTTCGCCGCGGGAGTGGCGGCCGGCGCTGTCGCGGCCGGCGGAGCCGCTGCTGGTGCCGCCGGAGCGGCGGGAGTCGGCGCACCCGCCGCCTGCTCCTTCATCTTCGCGAGCTGCGCGAAGAACCAGGCCTGCGCCTCTTTCGAGAGGGCGTTGTCGGTGAGGCTGTACCAGTGGTGCTCCGTCTCGACGAAGGTCATGCCCTTCTCGCCCTGCCAACCCGGCTTGGTGGGATTCGTGCCGTTCGGCGGGCCGAGGCGCTTGGTCAGCGCCTCGACGACCTTCGTGTCGTTGCCGTCGCCGTAGTAGACGATGATCGCCCACAGCTTGTCGTTCCAGAACCGGAGCTCGATGGTCCCCGGCTTGCCCGTCTCGGGAATCTTGGCGTTCTTGACGGCGTAGCGGGTCAGGAACTCGCTGTCGAACGGCTGCGCGCCGAGATTCTCCTTGGTCGGCTCCATCTTCGGAAAGACCTTGCGCACGTCGCCGGTGCTGGTGCCGAGCTTGGCGCCGTCGACCGCGAGGTCTTCCTTGGTGGCGGCGGCCGCGGGCAGTGCGGAGAGCGCCAGCAGTAACGTCAGCCAGGTCAGGGCTCGTGAACTCATCGACTCGTTCCTCCTCGTCTCGGTCATGGAAGTGGCGCGGCGGACGTACCGCTCCGCAGCAGATAAAACCCCGTCGCGGCGGCGACGAACCCGGTCGTGTGTGCCCACGGATGGCTCGCCGACGCCTGTTGGCCATCATACTGAATCGTCGAGCGGGTCGACACCCAACGACCGTCGGCCGGCGCGGCGCCGGCGATGACATCGATCCAGCGGTCCGCGTCGCCACGGCTGGGCGTCGTGAAGGCCAGCAGGATCGCGGCACGCTCCGCGAAAAGGTCGCTGAACCGCGTGTCGGCCGCCTGTTCGGCGGCGATCCGCGTCAGCAGCCCCTCGCGGCGCTGCAGGATCGCGTCGGGCAGGGGCAGACCGACGCTGCGCGCCCATTCGAGCACGAGGAGCTGGTGCGTCAGCACGTAGCCGGTGTCGGGCGTCGCGGTGAACGCGTCGATGAAGCTGACGGCGCGCGGCACGGGCTCCCCAGCCGGCGCGAAGACGTAGGTCGCCAGCCGCGTGATGCCGTGCCCGGGATCCTCCGGAAGCGGCATGGGCGCGGCGTCACGGCTGAGCAGGCGGGCGGCTTGATTGGTGGCGAGGCGCTTCTGGGTCTCGCTGACCAGCGCGCGCAACTCCGGATCGTTGCGCTGCGCCGCCAGTTGCTGGAGGAACCAGGCCTCGCCGACCTCCATCGCCGGCGCGTCCGGCGCGCCCAGCGCGTGGATCGCCGCGGTAAACGCGCGCGCCGCCGCGCAGCAGCCGGCGGCGTCCACGGCGCGGCCCGACGGCGTGTCCGGGCAGGCGTCAGCGCGATCGGCGACGCCATCGCCGTCCGCGTCGGCCGCGCGCCAGCACGACGCGAGCACGCCCGCGGCGAGCAGCGCCGCCGCCGCGGCCAGCAGGGCGCCGCGCCGGGCACTCGCGCGGGCCGTCGTCATCGCCAACGACACGCCCCTCACGCGCGATCCGAGGGGAGCGCCGCCGCGATGCGGCGGCGCTCCTCGGGGGTTACTGGCAGACGAAGGTGTTGCGGCTGCGGATGTCGCCCAGCGTCGAGTCGAAGAAGCCGAGCTGACCGACCAACTTCAGGCCGGCCAGCGTCTTCGCCTTGAGGGCGTCGCAGGTGACCCTGGCGCCTTCGACCGACTCGGGGCCGGTGCCCGGGATGGTCTTGCCCGCTCCGTTGTTGGCGTTCAGGACGACACCCTTCGAGGTCTCGGTGGTGACATTGCCGCAGACCGGCGGCAGCTGGATGGTGGCGGTATCGCCGCAGTGTCCGTTCGACGGCAGCTCGACGTTGATCTGCGTGCCGAGATTGCATGCCAGGCCGCCGGCCAGGCTCGGATCGCCGATGCCGCTGGCCGCACAGGTGCAGTTGCACTTGTCGAAGTGGGTGACCGGCTCGCCGCCGGGGCATTGACCGCCCGGGCACTCGCTGTCGCGGTCGCACGCCATCCCGTCGTTGGAACCGCCCTGGCAGTAGCCTTCGCAGCCGTAGCTCTGACGGATGTAGCCCTGGCCCAACCCGGCGCAGTGCGCGTCGCAGGCCGTGGCGCATTCTGCATCCGTGGTGCACGCGCCGATGTTGTGGTCGGCGACCAGGTCGACGTCGATCTTCGCGCCGCCGTCGCAATCGACGAGGCCGGGATCGCAACCCGCGGCCGGATTGACGCACACGTCGCCGATCGCCGGGATGACGACCGCGCCGAACTGGATCAACTCGCAGGCGCAGGTGGCGGTCCCGTCGGCGCCGGTCGCTCCGCAGTCGACGGAGAATGAGCCGGTGGGCGCCAGGCTCAGCGGCAGGGCCTCGGTCTGGAGGAACAGCTGGCTGCCCGTGGTCAGATTGCAGACCGATTTGCCTATCGGCGCCGGGGTGCTGGTGGGCTGAGGCGTGTTGGTCGGCAGCGGCGTCGCCGTGTTGGTCGGGGCGGCGGTATTGGTACGGGTGGCGGTGGGCGCGTGGTGTTGGTGGCGCCGTGGTGTTGGTCGGCGCCGGCGTGTTGGTCGGCGCCGGCGTATTCGTGTGCGCGACCGTGTTGGTCGGCGCGGGCGTGAACACCATCGGGCAGGTGGAGGAATCGAGGAAGCTCTGTACGCAGCCGTCGACCTCGTTGGGATCGACCGTGCCGTCGTTGTTCTGATCCGCGGCCGCGCAGGACGGAGCGGGAAGTCCGCTGCCGCGGTTCACGCAGGCCTGGAGGTTGGCGATGCTCACCCGTCCGTCGCCGTCGCAGTCGCCGACGCAGACGGCCAGGGTCTGTGAAGCGCCGAGCAGCGCCACTGCCAGCGCCAGTAGCGCGGCGCGCCACAGCGGGAGTCGCGAAAGTGCACAGGTCGTCATACGCATGTCCTCGTTCGTCCCGTTCACGGAACCGTGATGCTGCCGGGCAGGCCCAGCAGCCCGACCGACGCGGCGGACGGCGCCGCGCCCTCCGCGGTGAGCTGGAGCGCAACCGGCGGCCCGCTGCTCTCGACCATGAAGCGGCAGCTGAAGAGCGCGCCGGCCGGAAGGGCGGTGTTGTTGGTGCGGCCGAACACGCCGACGCGCAGGCCCTTACGCCCCTGCTGGCCTTGGGGAGGCAGCGGGCGCGTCACGATCTCCTTGCCGAGCGCCGCCGCGGCCGCGCTGACGGTGCAGTCGGGCTCGGCGTCGACGCTGACGCGCGTCGAATCGAATCGGATGTCGGTGGACACCGCGGCGATGTCCTGGCCGACGGGGTTGAGCGTCGCGGTGATGTCCGCCATCGCGCCCGCGGCGGCGGTGCCGGCGCTGAGCCCGAGCGTGGCGGGTGCGGCGCTCGCGTTGATGAGTCCGTCGCTGCCGTCGAGTGGGATCACCTGCGCCTGCTGACCGGCGCCCTCCGGCGTGTTGAGCAGGGTCAGGGGGCCGCTCGCGCCCGCCGCGACCAGGAAGCGACAGGTGAAGAGTGGTCCGCTGGCGATGACGGCGTTGTTGTCGAGGCCGATCAGCCCGACCCGCAAGCGGCTGCGGCCGCCGCCGATATCGGTCACCTTCGCGACGACGTCCTTGACGCCGCTCAGGCGGGCATCGACGACGCAGTCCGGCAGGCCGAAGTCACCGGGCACGACGGACAGCGCTGCGTTGTCGAACTCGATGTCGGTGGACACCGCGGCGATCTGCGCCGCGCCGGCCACCAGGGTGGCGGGCACATCCACCGTGAAGCCGGCGGTGCCGGCGACGACGCCGAGGTTCAGCTGGGCCCCGAGCACCGGCGTCGCCGTCGCGGTCGGCGGCACGCTGGTCGCGGTGCTCGTGCTCGACGGCTGCGAATTCGTCGGCACCGGAGTGTTCGTCGGCGCCGTGGTGTTGGTGGGGACGGTGGTGTTCGTCGCGACGGGCGTGTTGGTCGGGACGGTCGTGTTCGTCGGCACGGTGGTGGCCGTGTTGGTCGGCGCCGTCGTGGCGGTGGCCGTCGGTGCCACCGTGGCGGTGTCGGTGCGCGTCGGCACGATCACCGGCGTGTCCGTCGGTGCCGGCGTATCGGTCCGCGTCGCGACGGCGGTGCTGGTGCGCGTGGCGACGGCGGTGTTCGTGCGGGTTGGCGGCACCGGCACCGTGGGCACCTCGGTGTTCACAGCGGACGGCGTCGCGCTCACGGCCGCGGTCGCGGTGGACGTCGGCACCGGCGTCAGCCGGCCGGTCGCCTGCGACAGCGCCGCCTGCACGTTGACGTCGTTCGCCGCCGCCGTCGCCGCGGAGTTGTTGATGGCGGCCACCGTCTCGCCGAAAGCCTGGTTCGGGGACTCCTGGACGGAGCGGCGCACCGAGAAGATCTCGCCGGCGTCGAGATCACAGAGACCGACGTGACCGGCGCGCATCTCGTTGAGGAGGAGCCGAACGGTCGCCTCGCTCTCGAAATTGATGTTGACCGAGTCGGCGTCGATGAAGGCGCGGGTGAGCGTGTGATCGCGGGTGTTGCCGACCTCGAGCACGAAGCGGCAGGTGTTGGCGTCCGTGCCCGTCGGCAGGCGGAGCGCGAAGGTCCCGTTGTTCTCCGTGGTGGCCCGATTGACGATCTGGCCGCCGCTGATGGTGCCGTTCTTGATGTTGTTGGGGCCGATCCGGAGGAGCCGCACTTCGACTCCGCCGCCGACGGGGAAAACGTTGTTGGCGACCAGCGCCTCGACTCTGGCGACCACGGCTGAGGCAAGGCGCTCGAGGGTCGAGGGCGCTGCCGCCAGACGGCCGCTCGGCATCAACACCTGACCATTGACCACCGGACCATTGTTCTCGGTCGGCACACCGACCGAGACCGACGACTCGCCACCGCAACCGGCCAACAGCCAGAGCAGCAGCGCGACGCAGAGCCAGGCCCAGTGCGACGGCGCAGGGCGCATCATCAGCTCATTCCCCCCTAGCAGTGAACCAGTTCACTCAACACCAGCGAACGCCGCAAAGGCAAGCGAAAAGGCTCATGGCGTCGCCGGTGTGGTGGCGGCCGGCGTGCGCTGTTCCATCTCGTCGAGCTCGGTCTGGCTGGGCTGCTTCCACTCGCCGTGCATCAGCTTCTTGAACCAAGCCTGCGCGTCGGCCGACAGCGCCAGATCGGCGCTGCCGTACGTGCGTTGCTTGAGCACCGCCGAGGTCTGGACGGTGTCCGTGAACCAGAGCGGATGCTCCTTGTCCTGGGTCTGCCCGAGCCGCTTGGTCAGCATCTCGATGACGTCCCGCTCGCTGTTGTCTCCCCAGTACACCTGCACGACCCAGAGGTTCTTCTTCCAGAAGCGCAGCTCGACGTTGACCGGCTTCGGCAGGCCCTCGACGGTCTGGTCGGTCAGGTAGAGACGGTGCACGAACGGCCCACCGACGCTCGGGGCGCCGAGATTCTTGCCGTCGGGAAGCACCTCGGCCGTGGGAAACAGCTGCTGCGCCTTGTCCCAGCGGGTGCCGAAGGCTGCCGGCCCATAGCCCTTGAGGGTGTCGAGCGGCGCCGCGCCGCGCGCCGCGGTCGGCAGGACACACAGCCCCGCGAGCGCCAGCCAGGCGAGCGACACGCCGCGGGCACGATGGGTCCGTGGTGTCGGCAACTGGGAGGCGACGGTGGCGATCATGATCAGGGAGCGGTGGAGGACGGGCAGCTACTCGGCCGGGCGCGAGGTTGTCAAGGCGACAACAGTTTGGTGATCGCGACCAGGTCGGCGGCGGTGACGAAGCCGTCGTCGTTGGCGTCGACCCCCACCGAACCGGAGAAGGTGCCGCCGCTGACCGTGCCGACGGTGTCCCCGTCGCCGTCGAAGATCTCCGACACGGCGAAGCCGCGGTCCTCTGGCGTCAGGCTGAAGTCGCCGTTGGCGTCGCCCGGCAGCGGCGCCTCCACCTGACAGGTGTGCGAGCACCCGTCGCCGTCGAGGTCGTTGCCGTCGTCACAGGTCTCGGGCGGCTCGATATTGTGGTTGCCGCAGGCTGGGCACGGCAGGACCTGGTTGTCGACCTTGATCTCGGCGTTCGGCGTGACCGTGCCGAGGATGAACGGCTCGCTGTCCGGATCGCCGTTGTACACGAGCTCGTTGTGACCGCTGTTGGCGTTGGCGCGCATGGTGCCGAGGACCACGGTGGCGTCCCGTCCGGTGGTGCGGTTGCGCCCCTCCGGTCCGAGACTGCTGAGGATGCCGGTCCCCCCGCTCGGGCACGCCGGCGAGTCGAGCCCGCAGACGGTGATCGTGCAGCCGGTGAGGGTGATCTTGGCGCCGGGGAGCGCGGTGCCGTCGGCGATCACCGATGCCGACACCATCACCTCGCCCTCGGAAACGAACTCGACGGAGCCGCCGCCGCCCGCGCTCGCGGAGGCCAACACGTTGGCGCGGACGCTCACCGCGCCGGTCGAGGAGAAGCCGACCTCGCCGCCGCGCCCGAAGCCGCGGGCGTCGGTGACCGCCGTCACGACGATGCGCTGGTCCGCATCGACCGAGATGAAACCGCCGGCGCCGGTCGGACTGCCGCCGGCGGCGGTCATCGGGCCGTCGATGAGCGCCGGCCCGGAGGCCACGTCGATGGTGATCGTCCCGCCGGCCCCGGCGCCGATCGCGCCGTCGGCGTGCAGCTTGGCCGTCGTCGTGACGCGCACGGCGTCGCCGCCGTCCAGCTCGATGGTGCCGCCGCCGCCGCCGTTCGCGCCGCCCACGGCGGACAGCGTTCCCTCGACGATCACCTGGTGCGGCAGGGCATCGCCCGTCCCGCTGTCGAGGCAGATCGCGCCGCCGGCGCCGGTGGCGCTGCTGTCGACGTCGATGCTTCCGGTGCCGGCGACATGCACGCTCGCGGTATCGCTGCTGACGTCCACCTCGCCACCGCCGCCGTCGCCGGCCGTGGCGGTCAGCAGACCGTTGATCGTCGCGTCGGTCGACGCGGAGATGGTCACCGACCCGCCGCTGCTCTCGATGCCGGCCGAGCCCGCATCCGAGGAACCGTTGATCTGGATCTTGCCGTTGTTCGAGGTGATCTCGACCTCGCCGCCGTCACCGTCAGGCCCACCGCCGGCCGCCGTGATGGATGCCGCGGTGCGGGTGTTCACGATATCGCCGTCGGCGGTGACGGTGATGCAGCCGCCGGCCCCGCCGCCGGTGTCCTCGCCACCCGTCTTGCCGGTGGCGGACAACAGCCCATCGACATTGATGAGCCCACTGTTGACGCCGTCGCCGCTCGCGGCAACGTCGAGCGTGCCGCCGAAGCCGCCGGCGATGGTCGCGTCCACCTTCAGCACCGCGGAGTCGCCGACCGTGACGTCGCCGGCGCCCGGTATCACGCCCGCCTCGATGTCGATCGAGCCGCCGTCGCCGCCGGTCGAGTCGATCGTACCGGTGATGACGACGGAGCCTGTGGTCGTGATCGACACGTCGCCACCGAGAGCGTCAGGGCCACCGAACACCGTGATGAAGCCGTTCAGGATCACCGACGCGGCCGTGACGTTGACCGTCCCGCCGACTTCCGACGTCGAGAGCGCGCGCGCCCCGAGTCCCGGACTCGTCGAGGTTCCGCCGATCGTGACGGCGCCCAGGCTGTTCAGGTTGATGGTGCCGCCGGGCGTGCCGCGCGCGTCGATGCTGCCGGCGATCGCCACCGCGCCCGTCGTGTCGATGTTGATGGTACCGCCGGTGGTCGACGACGTACCCGTGGCGCGGACGAAGCCGTTGGCGTTGACGGTGAGCCGGCCGGCCTTGATGCTCATCGTGCCGCTACCGACGTCGAGCGCCCCGCCGGCGTTGATGCGCAACTCGCGCGTCCCGACGTCGATGACCGACAGATTGGTGATCGCCACCGGCGTCGCCACCACGCACGGATCGGCATTGGCGGCGCAGAGATCATTGGCCGTCGTCGCCAGCGCTGGCGCCGACAGCATCAGCAGAAGCAGTGCGCAGACCACACTTCTCCCGCCTACCGTTTCGGCTCGCATAGTCCCCTGTCCCGTTCGGCCACGCCATCGCCGCTCGCAAGTGATGACGACACGCGGCTGCCCTGTGGAGCGTATGGTTCCAGGGCTACCCAAGTCGCACCGCAGAGGCAAGGAAAACCCTTTCACCACAGAGGCCACGGAGGGCACGGAATCGGTGACAACTGGTGCGCCTGCTGCGTGGACCTCCGTGGCCTCCGTGGTGAGTTACTGCGTCATCAGCTCCACGTAATAGCGGACGTTCAGGCCCATCAGGACGACCTGGGGGTTGCCCTTCCAGCGGCCGTAGACGCCCGTGTCGGCGGGGTTGCGTGCGGCCGACCACCAGGGTGACGGGCTGCCCGTCGCGGCGCGCCAGGTCGATGCGCGCGTAGGGATGCTCGAGGCCGAACTCGGCGAGGGGGCTCGGATCGGCCACCACCGGCTCGGCGGGCGTGTCGAGCACCGCGGCTGAGCAGCGCGTCGACCAGGTCGGAGCTGACCGCCTCGCCGTGCGGGGTCGCCACCTGCCAGCGGTCGCTCGACGCGCCGGGCTCGACGCGGTGGCCGCCTGCGAGTCGACGGTCACGCCGACGATCGTCGGGCGCCGGCGCTGGCGCGCGACGGCGCGGCGCCGGCGGCGGCGGCGGGCGGCGTCGTCGCCCGCAGCGCGACCGCCAGCAGCGCGGCGACGGAGACGTACACCAGGGCGCGCGGCCAGCTCATCGCGCTCACGCGCTGCGCCGCCGCAGGGCGACGACGACCAGGCGCCGAGGACCAGCACGCGCAGCGGCTGCGACGAGGGTGCCCGAGCCAGAAGATGCGTCTCGCCCTGGCGGGCGCTGACGAAGAGCTGGTTGACGCCGGGCAATCTGGCGCGGCGGCCGGCTCCCGACCATCGTCTCCTCGCCGGTCAGCCAGTTGACGGCGTTGAGCAGCAGGTCGCGATTGCCGAGGTAGTCGAGCAGCAGGTTGGCGGCGAAGTCGGCGTCGCCGACGACCAGCAGGCGACCGGGGCGCGGCGCCGTCGCCGCGCACGCTCGGTGCTGGCGGCGACCGCCACCGGGCCGCGGGTGTCGCGGCCGGCGACGAACTCGCCCGTCGCCGGTGCTCGAGCGCGGTGCGGTCCGGCGTGCGCCAGCTCGTCGGCGACGGTGGACAGCAGATCGACGGCGGCCGCGCCGCCGTCGGCGGCGCGCGCACGGCGCAGCGCCGGACATCAGCGGCGGTCCGCCGAGCGCGGCGCTGACCGGATGGGCGGCGTTGCGCCCGGCACCAGCATGGTCAGGCAGTCGCCGGCGAACAGCCGCTGCGCTCGGCGTCGAGCACGACCTCGTCGCTGACGACGATGCCGTAGCGCTGCAGCAGCGCGACCAGGTCCGGGCGCATCGCCGGGATCGAGCAGCACCAGCACGCCGCCGCCGCGCCGCAGGTAGGCGTCGACCTGGCGCAGCGCGCCGGCGGCAGATCGCGCGCGCGGGCCGGCGACGATCAGCGCCGCCGCGTCGTCGGGGACCGGCGTCTCGGCGTCGAGCTGCCATCTCGCCGACTTCGTACAGCTCATTGATCAGCGCGACGTTGGCGCCCGAGTAGCCGTTGCTGCCGGTCGCGGTCGCCGAGCCGCCGCTCGCCGCTGCCGGCGGTGAGGTAGACGCGCCGGCGACCCGGCCGCGTCACCTGGATGATCGCCGCCATCAGCGTCTGCTCGTCGGGGTTGGCGAAGTCGCGCCGCCGGCCGTCGCTCTCGACCGCCACGCGCGCCGTACGCGTCGACGCCGAAGCGCGCGCGCCAGCGCCGGGTTGCGGTTGACGTCGACGATCCGCGTACGTGACCAGCGGCTGCGCCGCGCGCGACGCGCGCCAGCAGATCCTCGATCTCGCGGTTGCGCGGATCGTCGGCGCGCAGGAAGGCCGTGACCGCCACCGGCCGATCGAGCGCGGCGAGGATCTGCCGCGGCGTGCTCGGAGAGCACGCAGCGCCGCTCCGGCGTGAGGTCGAGCCGCCAGCCGGTGCGCGCCGCCAAGACGCTGCGCGCAGAGCAGCGCGACGGCGCAGCCGAGCGTGCCGACGATGGTCGGCCGCCAGCGCGAGCGGCTCATCGCGCCGCGCCTGTCGCTCATCGGGCTCGGCCGCGCCACTGCCGCGCCTCGAGCACGCGCAGGGTGAGGAAGACGAAGAACGCCGGCACGGCGACGAAGTAGGCGAGGTCGCCGGCGTCGATGACGCCGCGCGCGAAGGTCTCGAAGTGGTCGAACATGGCCAGGCGCGGCGGCGGCGCGCAGCGCGCGCCGGGCTGGTCGCGGCCTCGTTCCAGCTCAGCGCCCAGCAGAGCAGCAGCAGGCCGAGCGTCGCCACCGCCGCGACCACCTGGCTGTCGGTGAGCGCCGAGACGAACAGGCCGCACGGCGACGAAGCTGACGCCGAGCAGCAGCAGGCCGAGATAGCTGGCCGCGATCGGCGCCCACGGCAGCGGCTGCACGCCGGCGAGAAACAGCGGATAGGCGAGCGTGCCGGCGAGCAGCAGCAGCGAGCACCAACGCGCAGGCGGCCAGCTTGGCCGCCACGATGGCGCCGTCGCGCAGCGGGTAGGTGAGCAGCAGCTCGATGGTCCCGAGCTTCTTCTCCTCGGCCAGCAGCCGCATGGTGAGCAGCGGCACGACCAGCAGCAGCACCATCGACACCGAGTACGGCGCGCCGGCCAGGAAGGCGACCCAGAAGTTGCCGAGGATGTTCACGCCGAAGCCGTACTGCACGAAGTAGACGAGCTGCGTGTAGAAGAAGAAGCCGGTGAGGGCGTAGAACACCGCCGCCGACGACGTAGAACAGCGGCGAGACGAAGTAGGCGCGCAGCTCCTTGCGCAGCAGCGCGAGGAAGCTCATCGGCGCGGCCCCGCCGGCCGGTGAGGCGCACGAACAGGTCCTCGAGGCTGAGCGTCAGCGCGCGCATCTCGCCAGACCCCAGCCGCGCGCCACCACCGCGGCGGCCAGCGCCGGCGCCGGCGCGGCACCGGGCGCAGGCCGTGACCAGCAGGCGTGCACGGTACCGTCGTCGCTCGGCTGCGGCTCGACCGCGCGTCACGCTCGGCGCACGGCCGCGCAGCGCCGCCGCGCACGGCGCGCGGCCGGCGCCACGACGCGCACGAGACAGCGCGCTCGGCCGTGCTGCTGGCGCGCGCCAGCGCCGTCGGCGCGTGTCCTCGGCGACGACGCGGCCGCGATCGATGATGACGACGCGGTCGCACACCGTCGCCACCTCGGACAGGATGTGCGTGCTGAGCAGCACGGTGGTGCGCCCGCGCAGGGCGCGGACGAGCGCGCGGATCTCGACGACCTGGCGCGGGTCGAGGCCGACCGTCGGCTCGTCGAGAATCAGCACGGCCGGCTCGTGCAGCAGCGCCTGCGCGAGCCCGACGCGCTGCCGATAGCCCTTCGAGAGCTGCGCCGATGAGACGCGCGCTCGCACGTCGGCCAGGCCGCAGCCGCTCGAGCACCGCGGCGAGCCGCGCCCGCCGCGTGCGGCGCCGCGCAGCCGCCGCACGTCGGCGCAGAAGTCGAGGAACTCGCCGACCCGCATGTCGGGGTACCAGGTGGCACTCTCCGGCAGGTAGCCGACCTGGCCGCGCGCGCGCAGCGGCTCGGCGCTCGACGTCGATGCCGGCCACCTCGACGCGGCCGCTGGTCGGCGGAAAGAAGCCGGCCAGGGTGCGCATGATCGTCGTCTTGCCCGAGCCGTTGGGCCCGAGCAGGCCGATCGCCTCGCCGCGCGGCGGCGTGGAACGACACGCCGCGCACCGCCTGCGATGCGGCCGAAGTCCTTGGTGAGGTGCTCGACGGCGATCATGCGCAGCTCGACACTCGGCGAGCAGAGCCGGCGCAGTCAAGGCGACGCGTCCGCCGGCGCCGGCCCGGCCTTCGACGCCGTGCCGTCATCCGCCAACAGATCGACCCGCCTGCACAGCGTCGTCAGCGCCGCCGCGCGGCCAGGCCCCACTGGAGAGTCCTTCTGCAGATTCGCGCTCCGGACCGCGCGTGAACTCGGTCGACGAGCGGCGCGCACAGGAAGAGCAGCGACAGGGCGCCGAGCGCCCACGGCAGTCCCTCGACCGGCGGGTTGCCGCTCGCTTCGCCGACACGCTGCGAGAGATCGCACAGCGCAGCGGCAGCGCGATCGCCACGGCGGCGATGCGCAGCCGCGCGCACCAGCGCCATGCTCGACCGGCGGCGCGCGACGCGCCCCCGGTCACTCCTCGCTCACCTTGGCCGATTGGCGATGCGCAGCAGCTCCTGCGCTTCCTTGTCGCCGGACGCCGCCAGCCGCTCCCACTTCCGGTCGCGCCACGGCTTCACGACGTACTCGTCGAGGAAGATCACGAAGAAACTGAAGGCCGTGACGATGATGATCGAGCTCCACATGCCGAGTTCCATGGGTCCTCCTCAGCGCGTCCCGGCTGCACGGCGATCAGCTGCGGACTGCGGTTCGCCTCGCGCATGATGAAGCGCGGCTTGAACATCAGGATCAGCACCGGCGTCAGCGTCTGCGAGCCGACGTAGCTGATCGCCATCCAGATCGCCAGCAGCAGCCCCATCTCGGCGTTGAAGCGGATGTGCGACGTGGTCCAGAAGACGGTGCTGATGACCATCGTCACGGCGGTGAAGGTCACCGCCTTGCCGGAGGTCTCGAGCGCCTCGCGCACCGAGTCCTTGAGGTCGCCGCGGACGCGGATCTCCTCGATGGTGCGGCTGACGATGTACAGGCCGTAGTCGATGCCGAAGCCGAGGCCGACGGTGACCAGCGGCAGCGTGTGGATGTTCACGCCGATGTTGTTCACCGCCATGTAGGCGTTGACCATGATGTTCGACAGCGCCAGCGGCGCCAGCAGGTACAGGCCGGCGGCGAACGAGCGATAGGTGAACAGCATGATCACGTACATGGTGAAGAAGCCGAGGAAGTTCATCAGCAGCGTCGTTCCGCACCAGCTCTTCGTTGGCGGCCGCGAGCGTGCCGATGAGGCCGCCGGCGAGCTTGAACGCGGCCTTCCACGGCACGCACGACCGTCTCCGTCGACCAGCGTGCCCGTCGCGCTTCAGCTTGAAGTCGAGCAGCGTCTTGTTGGCGCTCTCGCTTGTTGAGCGCGACGCGCAGGCTCGTCGACGTCGGTGACGTCGTGCTTGCCGAGCTCGGTGATGACGTCGCCGGCCTGGAACGGCGCCGCTCGGCGCTCTCGTGCTCGCTCGACCACCCACGACGGGCCGGCCTTCTCCCAATGCGCGTCCGTCGGCACCTCGGTGATCGACCACCTTGCCGTCCTGCTCCGCGACCGTGATGCCGAGGTCCTCCAGCTGCGCGCCGAAGATGAACTGCTTGCAGCGCGTGGATGATGCGGCGGATGTTCTCGCCCTTGTGGTCCTTGCAGAAGAACGTGACGTGGGCGGTGGTGTAGCTGGGGTCGACGTACTTGGCGGTCTCGGTCGGCGGCGAGCCCGAGAAGTAGATGAAGAACAGGCCGCCGACGTCGACCCAGCTGTTGGGGATGACGCCCCACTTCGGCTCCGAGCTCGTGGAAGACCATGTTGACGGCGCGGATGATGTCGGCGAGCGAGAAGCTGTAGCCGATGCTCGGATCGCGCTCCATGACGCGCTGGAACTCCTCCATGCGCGCGGAGCATCTTCGGCTCCTTCATCGCGTCGCGGTCGTAGCCCTCGGCGACGACGATGAGCGGCTCGACGCCGCCGAACTTGTCCTGAATCGTGCTTGTGCGAGACGTTGTACGGCGAGTCGAGCGAAGAGCAGCGGCGAGGCCGAGGTCGGGATCGCCGATGGTCAGCCCGCGCACGAAGTAGACGGCGACGCGCCGCCGCCAGCAGCCAGGCGACGACGGTCACCGCCATGCCGGTCGGCGTCAGCAGCTGCTGCACGAAGCGGTTGATCAGCCTGCGGAAGCCGCCGCGCTCGCGCAGCATGCACCAGCTCGGGCTCCGGCGCCTTCAGGTAGTAGTAGACGATCGGGTTGAGCAGCATCTCCGAGATCGTGATCGCCAGGATCCACCACGACGCGGTGATGGCCAGCTTCTGCAGCATGACGACCGGCACCAGCAGGATCACCAGCACGCCGAAGGCGTCGGTGCTGATGCCCGACAGCGTCGGCACGAAGAGCTCGCCGAACGAGGCGACGATGGCGCGCCGCTTGTGCCAGCCGCGACTTCTCGAACTCCTCGTAGTAGCGATCGTGCATCTGGATGGCGTGACTGACGGCGCGCGCGGTGATGAGGAACGGCATCACCAGCATCAGCGGGTCGAGCGCCAGGCCGATCAGATGGATGAAGCCGAGGCCCCAGAAGGCGGCGATCAGACCGGTGATGGTCGGGCGCAGCGCGCCGCGCCAGTCGTGGAAGTACATCCAGCGCAGCACCCACTCGATGCAGTAGGTGATCACCAGGATGAAGAACACGTCGCCGGCGTAGTGGTAGACCCAGCCGTACAGGCGCGGCTCGCCGGCGACGTAGATCTCGGTGTTGGCGTCGCCGGAACGGGTCGACGACGTTGTCGTTCACCTCGGTCGAAGATGCGCCGGTAGTCGAGCCGGCCTTCGATGAAGTTGGCGCGGATCAGCGCCGCCTTGTCGTCGAGCGAGACCAGCAGGCCGTAGATGTTCTCGGAGTTGTGGACGTTGCGCCGGATGACGTCGGCCTCCTCCTGCGTCTTCACCTCGCCGATCATCACCGGCTGGGCGCGCATGGTGCCGCCGGCGGCGACCTTGAGGTAGCGCACGGTGCGGTGGGCGATCGAGTCGATCTGGTTGTGGTTGACGCCGTAGACCTTGTCGAGGCCCTCGGTCATCTGCCAGATCTTGTTCAGCGTCTCGGGGGTGAAGATCGTGCCGTCCTTCACCTCGATCATGATCATGATGTTGTTGGCGCCGCCGAAGGATGCCGGAGAAGCGGTTGTGGATCTTGATGTACTGGTGGTTCTGCGGCAGCAGGTCGCCGAAGCTGGTCACCAGCTGGAGCTGGAAGGCCCAGTAGGCGAACAGCGCGGTGACCAGGAGGACGACGATCGACACCGGGTGGCGGTAGTCGATCAGCTTGTCGCCCAGCCAGTAGAGCAGGCGCTTGTCCTTGGGAACGTCGTAGTCGAGGGCCATCTGAGTCTCCTACCGCGTCCCGCGTCCGCTCAGCCGAACGACGGCAGCCACGACTTGCCGCCGTCCGTGGTGTGCAGGATGTGCCGAAGCCGCCGACGATCCAGCCGTCGTCTCTTGGTCGCGGAAGTACACGCCGCGCAGCCAGGTGTTCACCTCCATGCCCGAGCGACACGCGCTGCCACGGCTCGCCCGGCGACCGCTGCTGGACGACGTCGCCGGCGGCGCCCACGGCCCAGCCGGTGGCGTCGGGGAACAGGAACGGCTGGTACAGCGGGTCGCCGGTGGCATCCTTGATGTCGATCTCGTCGAACTTCCACTTCGCGCCGCCGTCGCGCGTGCGCGCGATCTTGGTCTCGAGTCCGGCGGCGACGCCGTTCGTGCGCGTCGGTGAAGGAGCGCGCCGAAGAAGGTCGGGATGTCGAGCGCGTCGAAGATGCCCTCGCCGCCGATCAGCGACTCCTGCTGCGTCTTCCACGTCGCGCCGCCGTCGGTGGTGTGGTAGATGTTGCCGAACTCGCCGACGATCCAGCCGGTCTTGGCGATCGAGGAACTGCACGTCGTAGAGCACCGGCTCCTGGGCCAGCAGCGCCTCGTCGGCGGTGAGCTTCTCATCGCCGCCGATCTTGCCCAGCCACCCAGGTCGCGCCGCCGTCGGTGGTGTGCACGTAGGTCGCCTTGTCGCCGACCGCCCATCCGTGGTCGGCGTCGACGAAGTCGACGGAGAACAGATAGACCGGTGGTGCCGCTGGTCTGCTTGCTCCACGTCTTGCCGCCGTCGGCGCTGTGCAGGATCAGGCCGTCCTGACCGACGATCCAGCCGTTGGTCGCATCGGGGAAGCTGATCGAGTACAGCGCCTTGTCGGTGCCGCTGTCGACCAGCGACCAGGTGTAGCCGGCGTCCTCGGTCCGCAGGATCTTGCCCGCGTAGCCGACGACGATGGCCTGGTTCTCGTCGAGCGCCACGACGTCGTAGAATCGATCGGCGATCGTGATCTTGCGCGTGTCCGCCGAGGGGATGTCCTCCGGAACCTCCTGGTGGCACCCGACGCTGATCAGCGCCAACACCGCCACCAACCAGGCCTTCGGCCCGTACCTGTGCATGCGACTCCCCCTTGTCGGCCAGCCGCCGCCGACCGGCCCACTGGACGTGTGACGCGAAGTTGGCTGGTCCTAGCGGTGTGCTGTTGCGGGTGTCAAGAAAACTGCGGTTCGCGACAGGGTATTCCTCACGGCACGTCGCACCCGGCATCACCAGGCCGGCTCCCCCGGCGGGAGCCAACGCGCCGCCTCAGGGTCGCGATTCGGACCGAGCGGGCTGGGAAAGGGCTGCGCAAGTCGATTCGCCGGTGGGGGGCTTTGCCCACCAATTCCCTGAGCACGTTCCGTTCCCGATTGGAGGGCCGCGCTTCCGCGCGGCCGGTCGCGCGGAAGCGCGACCCTCCAGACGCGGGATCGATCGACCAGCCGAATTGGTGGGCAGGCCCCGGTGGGGCACACAACCCGGCGCTCGTCCCACCAAACTCGGCGCTCGCGCCAGAGTGGAAGGCTCCCGAGCGTTGCCTGCCGAACGGAAGCGGTGCGCGAGACGAGCCGTCCGACGCCCTCGTCGCCCAGCCACTCCGGCGCCCGCGACGCCCAGCCACTCCGACGCCCTCGTCGAACCACCCGCTCCGGCGCCCTGCGGGCGCCGACGGAACGGCTGGGCGACCCTTCCGAACCGCCTGCAACACCGGTCATCCGGGCCCCAGCCAGCCCCGGCGGAACTCGTCACGAGCCGATGGCTACGCCATTGGGTGTGGGGTTCCAGCTGGCGCCTCGGCGCTCGCCGAGCTCCTCGCCCAGAACTTCCTGGCGGTTGCGGGCCTAGGCCCAGCTACTTTCCGTCGACCACGTCCTTCGGAAACCACTTCCCCAGGTCGGTGTGCTCGACGATCTGCTGCTGGTTGATCTTCCAGCGCCCGTCCTCCTTCTGCAGGGTGTACAGCTCGTGCTCGACCACGCCCAGCTGGTTGAGGAACTTGTCCTGCGAGCTGAGCACGTTGGGCACGAAGGCCTTGTCGCCCTCGATCTTGCCCGGGTAGACGTGAAACTCGAAGATCTTCACCTCCGCCATCTGCATCATCCACTGCTGCTCCTTCACCCAGTCGTCCTTGGACTTGTTCTGCGCCATGGCGTGGGTGACCAGCGGATAGGCGGCGTTGAAGTCCCCCGCCTTGAAGGCGGTCAGATACTCCTTGACCGTCTCCTCCGGCGTCGGCGTGCCGGCGGCGTGCACAGGCGCGGCGAGGACGAGCAGGGCGAACAGAGCGAGAGCGATGCGCATGGCGAGTCCTGAAGGCTGTTGGGCTGTTGGCGGTTGAGGGTCGGAGAGGTCCGGGTTGCGGCGGCGTCGACCCTGCAGCGTAACAGCCTAACCCCCGAGCGGCCTGCCTCTCAGTGGTACGTCTCCATCAGATCGATCACGTCGAGCGCGCGCATCTGCTCGAAGACGCGGCGCTTGACCTCCTTCACGGTGTCGAGCGTCGAGCGCCTCGGCGGCGACGCGCTCGGCGGCGGCGATGTCGACCGAGCGGATGAGCCGCTTGATCACCGGGATGAAGAAGGCGCTCATGCTGAGGTCGCGCAGCCCCATGCCGATCAGCACCAGGGTGCACACCGGGATCGGCCGCCATCTCGCCGCACAGCGACACGGGCTTGCCGGCGGCCTCGGCGACGCGCACCACCGAGGCGACGGCGCGCAGCACGGCCGGGTGCAGCGGCTCGTAGAGCGACGCCACCTTGCGGTTGTTGCGATCGACGGCGAGCAGGTACTGGATCAGGTCGTTGGTGCCGATGCTGAAGAAGTCGACCTCTTCGATGAAGCGGTCGGCGAGCTGCACCGCCGACGGCACCTCGACCATCATGCCGAGCGGCATCGCCTCGTCGAACGCGTGTCCCTCGCGCCGCAGCTCGTCCTTCGCCTCCTCGATCAGCTCCTTGCTGCGCCGCAGCTCCTCGAGGCTGGAGATCATCGGCAGCATGATGCGCATGCGGCCGCGCGCGCTGGCGCGCAGGATGGCGCGCAGCTGGGTCTTGAACACCGCTCGCCAGCTCGAGCGAGACGCGGATCGAGCGCCAGCCGAGGAACGGATTCGCCTCCTGCGGCACGTGCAGGTACGGGCGGATACTTGTCGGCGCCGAGGTCGAGCGTGCGCACGGTCAGCGGCAGCCCCTGCGCGGCCTCGACGACGCGCTCGTACAGCGTCACCTGCTCGTCCTCGGTGAGGAAGTCGCGGTGGCTGAGGAAGGCGATCTCGGTGCGGTAGAGGCCGATGCGATCGGCGCCGTGGCGATGCGCGAGCGGCAGGTCGCCGAGCAGGCCGATGTTGGCGCCGAGCATGACCCGGCAGCCGTCGCGCGTCACCGCCGGCAGCGCGCGCAGACTGTCGAGCTCGCGGTTGAAGGCGGCGTACTCGTCCTTCAGCCGGCCGTACTCGCGCAGCACGTCGGCGCTCGGATTGACGTAGACGGTGCCGGCGTTGCCGTCGACGATCAGATGATCGCCCTCGCGGATCTCCTCGAGGCGCTCGACGCCGACCACGGTCGGGAATCTCGAGCGACTTGGCGAGGATCGAGGCATGCGAGGTCGCGCCGCCGGCGCCCATGACGATGCCCTTCAGCTGCTCCGGCTCGATCAGCAGGATGTCGGACAGCGTCAGCTCGGCGCGACCAGCACGACGGCGCTGGCGAACGAGCGGTCGCGCTCGGCGACGCCGAGCAGGTTGCGCAGCGTGCGCTGGCCGATGTCCTTGACGTCGACGGCGCGCTCCTGCAGGTACGGGTCGGCGAGGCCGCGCGAACTCGTCCACCATCGCCGTCACGACCCGCTCCAGCGCCACCTCGGCGCTGGCGCCGCCGGTGATCTCGGCGCTCGACGCGCCGCTGGAAGGCTCGCGTCGCGTCAGCATCAGCTGCTGCGACGTCGAACAGCGCGCGCGTCGATCTCCGGGAACGAGCGCTGCATGCGCGCCTTCAGCCGCTCGACCTCTTCCACCGATGCGCGCGACCGCGGCGATGGAAGCGCGCGCAGCTCCTTGCGCGCCGAGCGCGGCTTGCGGCGCGGGATGCTGGCGAAGCTCACCGTCGGACTCGAGCAGGTGGGCGCGGCCGATGCCGAACCCCGGCGCCGCCGGCACGCCGATCGATCGCACGGCCGTGGCGCGTTCCGCCTCGCTCGTCGGCCGGCGCCTGCTGGCGCTCGTACGCCTGCAGCTTCTTGATCGCGTCGAGCATGCGCTGCTGATAGCCGCGCCGCTCCTCTTCCTTGCTCTCCAGGCTCTGCAGCAGCCGCAGCTGCACCAGCAGGCCGCCGACCGGCACCGCGACGGCCTTCATCAGCCGCACCTCGTCGCGCGTGAAGCGGCGGCGCCGCGAGGTCTGCACGACCAGCACGCCGAGCGCCTCGCGCCGATCGACGATCGGCACGCCGAGGAAGGAGTGGTAGCGCTCCTCGCCGGTCTCGGGGAAGTACTTGTAGCGCGGGTGGGCGAGCGCATCGATCGCCATCACCGGCTCGCCCTTCTGGATGGCGAAGCCGGTGAGGCCCTCGTCGATCGCCCATGCTGACCGCGTCCACCGATGCCGGATCGAGCCCGTGCGTCGCGACCATGTGGAGGCGCTTCGGCTCGGCGCATCGTAGCGGTAGATCGAGCACACCTCCATGTCGAGGCGCTCGGCCACCAGGCTCGACGATGCGCTCCAGCGTGCCGCGCAGATCGCCCGACTCGCCGATCAGCGTGCCGATCGCCTCGAGCAGCATGAGGCCACGGCCTCGCCCCCGCCCGCGCGGATCGGTCCGCCGCGGCCGCCTCCTCGGTTAGTGCGCGTTCCATGTGTCGTGGAGCTCTGCTTATAGCCAAGCCGGCGGTTGCAGCGACAATGACAGCCGAGGAATGTCGGCTGTCAGCGCTCAGATGTACAGCAAGACCTCGGGTTCGGCCTTCAATTCCGTATAGACCGTCTCCAACTGGCTGCGGTCGTCGACCCACAGCGACGATCGTCACGCTCAGGTAGTTGCTGGCCGCTCGAGGTGCGGACCGACACCGCGTCCGGCGCCAACGCGCCGAACGTCGCCGCGACGATCGTCGAGACGCGCTCGACGAAGGTCGGCGACTGGCGGCCGAACATCTTGAAGATGTACTCGCACGGGAAGCTCTGCGATGGGCTCGCCGCTCACGACCGGCCTGCTTTCTCGGCCCCCTCGCGCTCGGGGCGGAATCGGCGTTCGAGCTCGGCCTGCACGGCGGGCAGCGGGAAGCAGTCGCGCGCAGGACACGACGTCGAAGCGATCGAGCAGCCGCACGTACGTGTTGGCGTTGCGCCCGCCGTCGCCGATCAGCGGGCACGACCTCGCCGTTTCCGCCGTGCAACGCGTAGTAGTCGACCCGATACGCGGAGCGCGTGTGCTGGGTCCCGCGCACCGGCCGGCCGCAGTGATCGCAGCGCAACGAAACCGCATCGACAGGGGGCATGGCCCCCGCAGTCTACGCGTCCGCCCGCCGCGCGGCTACCCGCAAACGGTCGGCAGCTGGAGGCGGAAGCAGCTGCCCTCGCCGAGGACGCTCTCGACGTCGACCCGACCGCCGTGGGCCTCGGCGATCGCGCGCACCGTCGCCAGCCCGAGGCCGAGCCCGCGCGCGCCGAACTCGTAGCGCCCCGAGCCGTGCAGCAGGAGATCGCCGCCCGCCGCGGAGAACGGCTCGAACACGTGCGGGAGGTGCTCGGCCGCGATGCCGATGCCGGTATCGCGCACGGCGACCTCCGTCCAGCCGGCGGCCTGGCTCAGCGTCACGTCGATGCGGCCGCCGTCGGGCGTCCACCGGACGGCGTTGGTGAGCAACGCCGACAGCGCCAGCGCGATCCAGTGCGGATCGACGACCGCGTCGCGCTCGGTTCCGCTCGACCGCGAGGGCGAGGGCCCGTCCGCTCGCCGTGGAGGTCGCCGCGAGCGCGGCGTCGATGAGCGCCCGCAACGCCACCGGTCGCGATCGCAGCACCAGCGCGCGGGCGCCGGCGCAGCCGCCGGCGTGCAGCTGCGCCGCGCCCGCGCGCGAGCCACTCGGCGGCGCGATCGGCCATGTCGAGCCAGGGCGCGGCCGGCGGGGGATCGAGCTGCTCGCGCAGCAGGGCGAGCGCGTTCAGCAGCAGATGCACCGGCGTGCCGAGCTCGTGGGCGGCCAGAATCAGCAGCCGGGCGCGCTGCTCCGCCTCGCGCTCGGCGCGCCCGCACGCGGCGCGGATCTCGTCGAGCAGGCGCAGGCGCTCGGCGGCCGCCTCCCAGCGCTCGAGGCCGCGGCGCACCACCTGGCGCAGCTCGTGCGGCTGCCACGGCTTGGTGAGGAAGTGGTAGACGTGGCCGCGGTTGATCGCGTCGACGAGCACCTCCACCTCCGGGTAGCCGGTCAGCACGATGCGGATCACCGCGGGATAGCGCTCGACGGTCTCGGCCAGAAACTCGGCGCCGCGTCATTCCCGGCATGCGGTGGTCGCTGATCACCAGCGCCACCGGCTCGTGCGCCATCACCTCCAGCGCCTCCGCACCCGAGCCGGCCATCAGCACCGTGTGATCGTCGGCCAGCGCGCGCCGCACGGCGCGTTGATTGGCAGGCTCGTCGTCGACCGCGAGGAGCGTGTGCATGCGAGCCCGCCTAGCGAAGGTGAAGCGCCCGCCGCAATGACTGCACCGGCTCGATGAAACGGATGGTCGGCACGGCACCCGCGGCCGCACGGCGGTGCCGAGCAGCGCCACTGGGGCCGGCGGGCGCGGCGCGCCATACCACCGCCCCGCCGGGCTACGCGGCTCCGACGACGCCTGCGACGCGGGCGCGGCGGGCGCGCAGGCGCTCGATGGCGACGTAGGTCGCCGGCACGACGAGGAAGGTCAGCACGGTGGAGAAGAACATGCCGCCGGCGACGGCGATGCCGAGCGGGGCGCGCGCTTCGCCGCCGGCGCCGGATGCCGAGCGCGATCGGCAGGATGCCGACGATCGTCGACAGGGCGGTCATGAGGATCGGGCGGAAGCGGGTGCGCGACGCCTCGAACGTCGCCTCGACGAGGCCCTGGCCCGCTCGCGCAGCTGGTTGGCGAACTCGACGATGAGGATCGAGTTCTTGGTCACGAGGCCGACCAGCATGACGAGGCCGATCTCGCTGAACAGGTTGAGCGTGTCGCCGGCCAGGAGCAGCGTCAGCCAGCGCGCCGGTGAACGACAGCGCGACGGCGACCAGGATCGTGAGCGGATGCACGAAGCTCTCGAACTGCGCCGCCAGCACGAGGATAGATGATCACCACCGCGAGCACGTAGGCGAAGGCGAGCGCGTTGCCGGACTCGAAGTAGTCCTCCGACTCGCCGGAGAACGTGTAGCGGTAGCCCTCGCCCGCGCGGCAGCACGTCGTCGGCGATGGCGCGGATCTGCTCGAGGGCGGTGCCGAGCGGCAGCGCCCTGCGCGAGGTACGCGGTGACGGTCGCGGAGCGCAGGCGGTCGAAGTGCGGCAGGCCGCGCGGCGCCACGGTCTCCGTCACCGACGACCATCGAGGCGAGCGGGATCAGCTGCGTCGCTGCCGCCGCGCACGTACACCCCGTAGAGGTCGCGCGGGTTGGCGCGCTCGACGCGCGCGAGCTGGGCGATGACGTCGTAGGTCTCGCCGCGCCAGCTTGAACGTCGTCAGGTCGAGGCCGCCGAACAGGATCTGCAGCGTGCTGCGCGATCTCGCGCACCGAGACGCCGAGGTCGCTGGCGCGGTCGCGGTCGATCCGCACCTCGATCTGCGGCTTGTTGAGCAGCAGGTCGGTCTGCAGGTTCACCAGGCCCGGGATCGCCGCGCGCGCGTCTGATGATCTCGTCGGCGTAGCGCGCCAGCGCGCGCGACATCGGGCCCCTGCACGACCAGCGAGACCGGCGCCGCGCTGGCGTCGTGGCTGAGCGCCGGCAGGTTCGACGGGAAACGCCTGGATGCCGCCGATGACGCCGAGCTGGCCGCGCAGCTCGTCGACGATCGCCATCTGCGTGCGGCTGCGCTCCTCCCACGGCGTCAGGTTGGCGAAGATGCCGCCCTCGTTGACCAGGCCCGGCGTGCCGATGCCGAGCGCGACGACGGAGAACGCGCTTGTCGACCTCGGGCATGGCGCAGCACGATCTTCTCGACCTGCGCGCTGGTAGCGGTCGGTGTAGTCGATGGTGCTGCCCTCGGGTGCGCGCGATGAAGGTGCGCAGGCCGCGCGCGGTCGGCGATGGGGATGAACTCGCGCGCGATCGACCTGCAGCAGCAGCGACGCCGAGCGACCACCCACGACGACGCCGACGACGATCGGCACGAACGGCCGGGTGACGCAGTCGGGCGCAGCACGCGGGCGTAGCCGTCGGCCAGCGCGTCGAAGCCGCGCGCCAGGCAGCGCCTTGCACGCCGCGCTCGGCGGTGCCGTGCCGCAGGATGCGGGCGCACAGCATCGGCGACAGCGTGAGCGCGACGAAGCCCGAGATGGCGACGGCGGCGGCGACGGTGATGCCGAACTCGCGGAAGAGCAGGCCCGTCTTGTCGCTGAGGAAGGCGAGCGGCAGGAACACCGCGACGGTCGAGACCGTCGCCGCGACCACCGCGAACGAGATCTCGTCCATGCCGCGCCGCGCCGCCTCCATCGGCGGCAGGCCGTCCTCGATCCAGCGGGTGATGTTCTCGAGCACGACGATCGCGTCGTCGACGACCAGGCCGATCGCCAGCGTCAGCCCCATCAGCGTCAGCGTGTTGATCGAGAAGCCGAGGAAGTAGAGCACCGCGAACGTGCCGATCAGCGACACCGGGATCGCCACCGTGGGGATGATGGTCGCGCGCAGCGAGCGCAGGAAGAGGAAGATCACGACGACCACCAGGACGATCGCCTCGAAGATCGTCTCGGCTGACGTCGCGCAGCGAGCGCTCGATGAAGATCGACGAGTCGAACGCGGTCTCGATGCGGACGCCGGCCGGCAGGGTCGCGGCAGATCGCGCCGACCTCCGCCTTGACCGCGTGCGGCGACGTCGAGCGTGTTGGCCTTCGACTGCTTGACGATGCCGAGGCCGACCGCCGGCTTGCCGTTGAAGCGCACCAGCTTGCGCTCGTCCTCCGGCCCGACCTCGACGCTGCGCGACGTCGCGCAGGCGCACCGGGTCGCCGTCGACGACGGCGACGGTCAGCGCGCCGTAGTCCTCGCCGTCTTGAGCTCGCCGAGCGTGCGCACCGTGAACTCGCGATCGACGCCCTCGACGCGGCCGGAGGGCATGTCGACGTTCTCGCGCTGCAGCGCCGCCGCGACGTCGGCGATCGTCAGGCCGTGCGCGGTGAGGCGCGAGTTGTCGATCCAGACGCGCATCGAGAAGCGCCGCTCGCCGGCGATCAGCACCTCCGAGACGCCCGGCAGCTTGGCGAGGCGATCCTGGATCTGCGTCTCGGCGAGCGTCGAGATGCTCGATCTGCGAGGTGCTGCTCGCCGGAGAGCGCCAGCCACAGGATCGGGCTCGCGTCGGCGTCGCGCTTGGCGACGACGGGCTCGTCGACGTCGTCGGGCAGCTCGCTGCGGGCGCGGGCGACGCGGTCGCGCACGTCGTTGGCGGCGTCGTCGACGTCGCGGTCGAGGTCGAACTCGACGGTGATCTGCGACACCTGCTCGCGGCTGAGCGAGGTGAGGTGCTTGACGCCCTCGATGGCGATCAGCTGGTCCTCGAGCGGCTGCGTCACCGAGGTCTCGATGACCTCCGGCGCGGCGCCGGGCAGCACGGTGGTGACCGCGACCACCGGCGGGTCGACGTCGGGATACTCGCGGTTCGGCAGCCGCGACAGCGCGATCGCGCCGAACAGCACGATCACCAGCGACAGGACCGTCGAGAGGACCGGCCGCTCGATGCAGATCTGCGACAGCTTCACGGCGCTGCGCCGCCGTCGTCCGGCCGCGCCGCGCGGCGTCGGTCGAGGCGGCGGCGGCACGTCGTGCACCGCGGCCGCCGGGCGACGACCTTGTGCGTGCCGGCCGAGACGATGCGATCGCCGGCGGCGAGGCCGGCGTGATCTCGACGCGTCCCGGCTGCGCGGATGCCGAGCTCGACCGGCACGCGCTCGGCGGCGTCGCCGGCGCCGACGCGCCAGACGAAGGGCCCGTCGGCGTCGTAGGCGACGCGCCGACTCGGGGACGACGAGCGCCTCCTCGTGGCGGGCCACCTCGAGCTGCGATGTTCGCGAAGAGGCCGGGCCGCAGCTCGCTGGTCGGCGTTCGGCGATCCACGCCTTGAGCAGCAGGCGGCGGTTCGTCGGGATCGAGCGACGGCGCGACGAAGTAGACCTCGCCGGGGAAGCGTCTCGCCCGGGAAGGGCGCGACCGCGATCTCGCACCGGCAGCCGACGCGCATCGCGGTGAGCGCCACCTCCGGCACCGTGAAGCGCAGGCGCAGGCGATCGACGGCGTCGATGCGCACCAGCGCCGTGTCGTGCGTCGACGCGGTCGCCCGGCGACACCTGGCGCGCGCCGAGCACGCCGTCGAACGGCGCGCGGATCGTCGATGCGGTCGAGCTCGACCTGCGGCCAGGTCGCGGCGCGCCCGCGCCGCCTCGGCGGTGGCGGTGGCGCGGTCGAGCTCGGCGGGCGACACCGTCTTCTGCGCGCGCCAGCTTCTTGGTGCGCGCAGTACTCGTCCTCGGCGAGCGTCAACTGCGCCGCCGCCTCGCGCAGCCGGGCGCGCTGCTCGTCGTCGCGCAGGCGGACAGCAGCACCTGCGCCGCGACTTCACGCGTCGCCGTCCTCGAAGAACTCGACCGCCTGCGACGACGCCCTGCGATCTCCGGCTTGAGGACCACCGACTCCTCGGCTTCGAGCTGCCCGACCAGCTCGACGGTGTCGCTGATCGGCCGCTGCTCGACGGGCGCGATCTCGACGTTGATCGGCGGCGGTCCGCTCGCGGGGTGAGCGGACTTCGCGGGCGATTCGCACCCGGTGGCCGCGACGAGGAGCAGCCCCGCGAGCACGCCGCAGCCCCCACGCAGTCGGCCGTGCGGGAAGGATCGCCGCGGCGGGCGTGCGGCTCGTCGTGACGAACGGGCCACGCGCGCGTCAGTCGTCGATGGGCAGGGGCAGCTCGTCGATCGGCAGCAACGCCTCGGCGCCGTGGTCGATCGACTCGAGTGGGGAGGTGAGCAGCTCCGGCGTCACCGCGGCCGCGCCCTTCTTCTTGCTGCGCTTGCGATTGGTGCGTTTGCGCTTCTTCTTCTTTCGCTCGGGCTGCGCGATCGGCTCCCAGAAGCTCGACGGGCGCTCGGGGCGACCGCGACAGATGTCGCACAGCCCGCACGGCGTCCCGTCCTGCCTCGCCGAAGTAGCGGCGCAGCAGCACGGCGCGGCATTCGGTGGTGAGCGCGTACTCGGCGATCGACTCCATGCGCCGGCCGTCCTGCGTGCGCAGGGTCTCGAACTGGCCCGGCCAGGCTGCGCGAGCGCTCCTCGACCGACTCCGCCGGGCTCGAGAATCCGGATCGTCGCCGTCCTCGTCGACATGCACCAGGCCGGCCTCCTCGAGCACGGCCAGCAGCGCGCCGGTGATGCGCGGCCCCTGTCCGGCGGACAGCGCCAGCGCCTCGATGTGCGGCGTCCGCCCCTCGGCCGCCCAGGCCGCCAGCGCCTGGCCGAGCTTGTAGAGCTGATCGGGACGCACGCGGCTCTTCTGCAGCAGCGCCTCGTGGATGGCGCGGTCGTCCTCGTCGTAGAGCAGGATGCAGTTCGCCTTCTGCCCGTCGCGACCCGGCGCGACCCGCTTCCTGCACGTACTGCTCGAGCGACGCCGGTGACTGGTAGTGGACGATGTAGCGGATGTCGGGCTTGTCGATGCCGAGACCGAAGGCGCTGGTGGCGACCATCACGGTGCGCCGCCCGCTCTTCATGTACATCTCCTGCTGGTGGTTGCGTTCCGCCGGACGCCATCTTGCCGTGATAGCGGTGCGCCGGAATGCGCAGCATCTGCAGCGCGGTGTAGACGTTGTCGACCTCGCGCGTCGTCGAGCAGTAGATGATGCCCGGCCGTCGCAGGCGGCGCGCGAAACGCACCAGCGCGCGCAGGCGCGCGTCGCCGCGGCTGTGCAGGACCTCGAACGCGAGGTTGGCGCGGTGCGGCGAGCCGGCGACGACGGCGGGCTCGCGCAGGCCGAGGAAGCGGACGATGTCGCTCGCGGACGTTCGTCGTCGCCGTCGCGGTGAGCGCCAGGATCGGCGGCCCGCCGAGAGCGCGCAGGCGCTCGCCGATCTGCAGATAGGCGGGGCGGAAGTCGTGACCCCATTCGGAGATGCAGTGCGCCTCGTCCACCGCCGCCAGGCTGACGCCCGAGGTGCGCAGCGCCTCGCTGCCCCTCTTCCGAGCCGAGCGTCTCCGGCGTGGTCATCACCAGCAGCGAGCCGCCGCGGGCGATGGTCTCGAGCGCCTCGCGGCGCGCCTTGCCGCGCACGGTGCCGTCGAGGCGAACGCACGGGATGTCGGCGCTTGAGCAGCTTCTCGTGCTGGTCGCGCAGCAGCGCCAGCAGCGGCGAGATGACCACGACCGGCTTGGGCAGGATCATCGAGGGAATCTGGTAGCAGGCCGACTTGCCGAATCCGGTCGGCAGCACGACCAGGGTGTCGGTGTCCGGCGAGGGCGTTGTGCGATCACCTGCTCCTGCTCGGGATAGAGGCGGGTGATCCCGAGCCGGCGCGCGGCCTGCTCGATCGGGCTGAGCGCCTCGCGCGCTTCGGCGTTGCGCTGACCGTCCGACCGTCGGCGTCGGCGCCGGCGCCGATGGCCGGCACGCGGCGCGCCGTCGGGACGCGACGCACCGCCCTCGGCGCTCGCGCTCTCTGCCACTGGAGAGGTACCGTCGTCTAGATTGCGGTTCACGTGATCTCTCGGAGCTGCTTCGCCGTGGCGTGCAGCCGTGGGCCCGTGCCCTTTGCCGAACTGCGCGTCCCACTCAGCGGGCGCGCCGCGGCCTCGTGCCGTGTACTTCGGATGCCACCTGTCTGTCGGAGAGCCGAGTGCGGCAGCAGTGCACCGTCTGTACTCGCTCCCGACGCCGAGGTCGGGCTCGCTGGGCGCGACCTATTCAACGTCCTCGAGGATGCCGCGGGTTCCGGGAACGCGACGTGCAACCCCGTCTGCCTGCAGAATGTCTAGAGGATGGCGCGAACCACGTCAATCGGTTGATTGGCGCCGCCGCAGGGCAAGCAGCAGGGCGACGCCGAGGAGCGGCCACGCCGTCGCGCCGCTCGTGGCTACGATCGCACAGCTGTTGACGCCCGGCGCCACGGTGCCGTCGCCGCCGCTATCGACGGGGTAGATCGCTTCGGCGCCGGCGATGTCGTCCCCTTGCGGCGCTTCGAGGCGCGGCGGCACCAATTGCGCCCGCATCAGCGTGCCGGTGCCGTCGCCGCCGCACGCGTCGGAGTGGTCGAGCCCGAGAACGTGACCGAGCTCGTGCATGGCGACCTGGCGGAACGCTGAATCGTCGTCGACGATGAAGCTGTTCTGGTCGAAGGTCACGTCGGCATCCACCAGCTCGCCGTTGGCGCGCCAGACACTGCGCGTGATGGCCAGCGCGTCGCCGAAGTCGCCGAGACCACACGGCGTGTCGGCCAGCTCCAGGGTCGCCACCCCGTCGCGCGCGCAGGCGGCGCTGCCGCTGCCGACGCCGAAGTGGAAGCTCCGCAGGCTCAGATTCCAGCGCTGACGCGCTTCGTCGGCCAGACCGCGTTGCGGATTGGGCAGGAGGCCGATCGACACCGGCACCGTCTTGTCGCGCCAGAACAGATGCTGATCGCCGCGCGCGCACGGATTGTTGTTGACGCGCAACAGCTCGAACGCGTGCGCCGCCGCCGCCGTCGCCAGCAGCGCCGCCAGACCCGCCGCCAACGCGCGCCTCACGGGGTCTTCTCCGTCGCCATCTGCGCGCGCACGCGATCGAGGAAGGCATCGAGCGGGAGCGCGGTGCTGCGGTCGCCGGCCGCCCCGCGTTGCAGCGCGGCTCGGCCGACGCCCGTGACCGCCTTGCCCTCGCTGTCGAGGACCACCGGTCCGTCGGCGCCGTCGACGACGCGGAACAGCCCCTGGCTGAACCCGACGAGCGGGCTCACGAAGTGTCCGGCGTGGGCGAAGATGACGCGGCGCTCGCCCACCGTGAACTGCGGTACGCCGGCGACCGACTCGCGCAGTCCCTCGAGCTCGCCGCCGCCGAAGCGCAGCTCCATCGTCGCTTGCGGCCCGCCGCGCAGCCAGGTCAGGTCGGCGAAGGTCACCACCGTCTCGATCGCCTGCTTCTGCGGATCGCTCCAGCGCGATTCGGTCGACGCGACGGTCCCGACGAAGATCAGATCCGCCTCGGCGCACAGCGCGCCGAAATCCTTGGCGACGACGACGGTGGCGTCGGTCCGCGCCGCGCCGAGCATCGCCCCGAGCGACACCGCGAGCGCCACGCGCCGCAGCGCGCGGAGCCCAGTGGTCGTCGCGCCCGTCACTTGGGGAGGAATTGCTTCCACCATGGCGCTCCCGACTGCCCGTACTTGGCGGCCGTGGCAGCGGCGCCCTTGGCCGCCGGTCTCTTCTTGGCAGCCGTGCTCTTCTTTGCCGGCGCGCTCTTCTTTGCCGGCGCGCTCTTCTTTGCCGGCGCGCTCTTCTTGGCTGCCGGCGCCTTCTTCTTGGCCGGCGCGCTCTTCTTGGCGACGCGCGTCGTCTTGGCGGCCGACTTCTTGGTCTTGGCAGACTTCTTCGCAGCCTTGGCGATCTTCTTTGGCATCTCTCCAACCCTCCTCATCACAGCGGGCACTGGTCCCGCGCTCCAACCAACGCGATCGCCGCGCCACGCGTGCCGGCGACACGCCGGCACTCATATGAAGCAGACGCACCATGGGGCTTCAAGGTTACGGCGGCGTCGGGCGCTGGGCGCTCGGCATGTGGCCGGCGCCGTGCGCGACACCGACGCGCCCGAAACGATCGACGAGGATCAGCCCGCCTTCGCCGTTCGGGCGCGTCGCGAGCGCCCGGAGAAGCGCCGTGGCGACGTCGGCCGGATGGCGCCCGTCGCGGACGCCGTCGACCGCGGCGCGCGCCAATCCGGCGAGAAGAATGGCCTCGCCGTTGCCGGTCGCCGACGCGGCACCGGCACCGTCGTCGGCATAGGTGCCGGCGCCGATGACGGCCGAGTCGCCGACGCGGCCGGCGTGCTTGCCGCGCAGGCCGCCGGTCGACGTCGCGGCGGCGACGTGCCCCGCGGCGTCGACGGCTACGCTGCCGACCGTTCCCGGCTGCCCCGGCGCGCCCGCGCTCCACCGTTGGCGCTGCGCGGCAATGACCAGCGATTCGGGCGGCACCGCCGTGAGACCGGTGCGACGGGCGAATTGCTCGGCACCGGTGCCGACGATGAGCACGTGGCGCCCGTCGTCGAGGACCTGGCGGGCCAGCAGGACGGGATGGCGGATCGTGGTCACGCCGGCGACGCCCGCACCGCGCCGGGTCGCGCCGTCCATCAGCGACGCGTCCATCTCGACCGTCCCGCCGGCGGTCAGACTGGAGCCGATGCCGGCGTTGAAGCGGGGATCGTCCTCGAGCGCCACGACGGCGGCCTGCACCGCGTCGAGGGCGGGCCCCCCGGCCGCCAGGACCGCCCAGCCGACGTCCGCCGCCCGCTCGCAGCCCTCATTGGCGGCGGCCAGCCACTCGGGCGGCCAGTGGCCGGCCCCACCGTGCACGATCAGGGTTGGGCGTTGCATGCGAGGGGTTGGGGGGTGTGCGGGTGGCTCGATCGGACTGCGACGACGCTACCAACTCGCATCCACAGAGACCAGCGCCAGCAGCGGCACGGGCGCTCCCCCGCTGTCAGTTCCGCGGCCGCTCTGGTAAACGACGCCGCGTGACTCGCCAGGTTCGCACGCGCGCGCCACGCCCGGACGGCCCCGTGCGGGTCTTCGTCGGGGGGACGTTCGATGGCCTGCATCGCGGCCACCTCTTCCTGCTCGAGTTCGCGCACCGGCGGGGCCAGGCAATGGCGCGGCGGCAGGGGCGACCGGGCGTCCACCTCAGCGTCGTCATCGCGCGCGACGACAGCGTGCGGCGCATCAAGCATCGCGCCCCACATCACACCCAGCGCGAGCGCTGCGCGCTGATGGGGGCGCTGCGGCTGGTCGACAAGGCGTTCGTCGGCGCGCCGAACGACTTCATCGCCTCCGTGCGTCGGGTGAATCCCGATCTCATCGTCCTCGGCCACGATCAGAAGGCCGGGTGGGAGGATACCCTGCACGCCGCCGGCATCTACGCGAAGATCGTGCGCTGCCCGCCGTACGAGCGGCAACGCCTGACGTCGACGGGTCTGCGCCCCGACCTGGAGCGCATGTCCACCTGAGCTCAGCAGGGCGGAATGCGCAGCAGTTGGCCGGTGCGCACCGCCCCCGATTTGAGCCCGTTGCCGCGGCGGATCTGATCGACGGTGCAGCCGTACCGCGCCGCGATCCCCGACAGGGTCTGCCCGCGCTGCACGCGATGCACGCGCGCACTGGCGCCGACCCGCCCATGCGCCGCGGTGAGGCGCCGTTGGGTGGCGCGCTGTGCCATCTGGGCGACCGGCTGCGACACGGCGCAACGGCGGAAGCGCTCGCCGTCGCCGGCCGGCAGGCGCAGCCCATAGCCGCGCGGGATGGCGATGCGGCCCGCGCGCACCGGCGGCAGCAGGCTGGGGTTCAGATCGGTGACGGAAAAGACGTCGGCGTCGGCGCAGCGCGCGGCGGTGGTGATCGCCATCGGATCCGACAGCACCACCGTCTCCGAACGCAGCGGCGGGTGGAGCGCGAGGTCACCGAAATACTTGCGGTGATTGCGCTCGACGTGCACGGCGGCGAGGAATTCCGGATAGAAGTTGCGCGAGGCGAACTTGAACGCGGGACCGTGGTAGTTCTGGATGATCGTCGCGATGTCGGTGGTGCCGGTTTCCCGCACCGCGCGCGCCATTCCCGCCGGTCCGTGGTTGTAGGCCTTGATGGCGAGCGGCCAGGTACCGAGCTTGTCGTAGTTCTGGCGCATGAACGTCGCCGCCGCCCCGGTGGCGACCAGCGGATCGAGCCGCTCGTCGATGACGTCGTCGACGCGCATGAAGTTGCGCGCCGTGCCGGGCATGAACTGCCACACGCCGGCCGCGCCGACCTTCGAGTAGGCCTTCATGTTGAATGTCGACTCGACCAGCGGCAGCCGCGTGATCTCGATGGGCACGCCATTGCGGCGGAAAATCTCCTCCATGTACGGGAAGTACGCGTGCGCGATGGAAATGCCCTGGGCGAAGCGCTCGCGCAGCCCGCGTTGGCCGCGCAGGCGGTCGGAGGACGCCGCGTCCATGTATTTCGTCGGCGACGGATCGTTGGCGAACAGACCCTGCAGGCGCAGCTCCTCGGCGGTGAGGGTCGCCGGATCGGGATCCTCCTGCAGCCGATACAACATGGCGCGGACGCGGTTCTTCTCGGCGTCCTCGCGCGCGCGCATGAGCGCGTCGATCTGCCCGTCGCCCACGCCCTGCGCCTCCATATCGCGGAAGTCGAGCACGCTGTAGACGCGATCGAGGTGCTCGGTGTCGTGAATGATGTCCTGATGGCGGCTGTAGGTCGCGAAGACGCCGATCCAGAACTCGACCTGCGGCCGCAGCGCGGGCGGCATCGGAAAGCTCGACGACGCCACCGCCGGCACCGCGAGGGCGCCGACGAGCAGCGCCAGAACGGCCGACGTCCACCTGCCCATCGCCCGTCGCGTTCCCTGCTCGCCCCGCATCGCCACACACCTCGTCCCTTCGGCATTATCGAGGCTGCGACGAACCGGTCAAGTCGAAGACGGCGGGCGCCGCAGCGGCAACGCGATCGTGACCCGCGCCCCACCGTCGGACGGCGAGTCGATGTGGATCGCCCCGCCGTGTCGCTCGACGATGCCGAAGGAGACCGCCAACCCCAGACCGGTCCCCTGTCCTTCCGGCTTGGTCGTGAAGAACGGCTCGAACACGCGCTCGAGGAGTGCCGCCTCGATGCCCGGGCCGCTGTCGGTGATCTGCACCAGCGCGTGCGGGGTATCGACGGCGGCGTTCGCGGCGACGGGCGCGGTGTGGATCGCGATGACGCCGGCATCGCCGACCGCGTCGATGGCGTTGGCGAGGACATTGACGAACACCTGGTCGAGCTGGCCGGGGAGACACTCGACCGGCGGTAGCGCGGCGTACTGGCGGCGCAGCACGACCGCCGGCGGGAGCCGATGGCGCAGCAGGGCCACCACGCGCTCGAGGCGCTCGCGCAGATCCACGGCCGCCCACGTCTCGCCCCGGTCGGCGCGGGCGAAGACGCGGAGCGCGGCGACGATGTCGGCGGCTCGTCTCACCCCCTCGGCGCAGTCGTCGAGCACCACCGGCAGCTCGGTTCGCCAGAAGGCCACCCGCGCGCACTCGTCGCGGCTGGCCAGCGCGGCGTGGACCGCTGCCGGTAGGGGCGCGCCGGCGTAGGCGTCGAGCATGCCCTCGAGCGCCGCGATGGCGCGGCGCAGCGCGTCCAGGTTCGCCGCGATGAAGGCGAGCGGATTGTTGAGCTCGTGGGCGATGCCGGCGACGAACTGGCCGAGCGCGCGCAACTTCTCCGATTGCACCAGCTGCGCCTCGGTCTGTCGCAGGCGTTGGCGAGCGCCCGAGAGGGCCGCCTGCGCGACCCCCAGATCGTCCTCGCTGCGGCGCAGGCGTTCGGCGATGTAGCCCCCGAGGAAGGTGAGGAGCCCGAGGCAGTAGAGCAGGCCCAGGCCCCAGACCAGCTGGGCAGCCGGACCGTCAGACGGGGGCGGGGGCGCCGAGGTTCCGGCCGCGACGCCCAGGCAGAGGGCGGCCGTGATCGCGCCGGCCGAGACCAGGGCGGCGGCAGCCGCGACCCACAGGTCCACGAGCAGCGCCGTCGCCACCACCTGCACGACGTACAGCATCACGAATGGGCTGCGGGCGCCGCCCGTATGGAGGATGAGCAGCGTGATCAGTGCCACGTCGGCGCCGAGCGCCAGGGTCGTCACGCGACGCAGGGCCCACCCGCGGCGCACGCACCAGTGGTTCAATCCATTGACCACGGCCGCCAGGGCGCCGGTCGCGGCGCTCGCCCTCAGGTCCGCGAGCACGCCCAGCTGCCAGGCGAGCAGGGCGAGGGCGGAAAAGCCACCGATGGCCAGCCACCGGACGCGCACCGCCCAACGCAGATGGTCGCGCCGATCCTCGGCGGTGATGTCGCGCAAACGCCGCGGCTTCATACCATTCTCGGGGCGTCGTCCGATCGGTAGTGCCTCGGTTTGAGTGGCGCGGCCGTGCCCCGCTGCTCAGCTGACCGCCAAGGACGCCACGGGCGCCAAGCAGCGCTACTTGACGCCCTTGGCGGTTTTGCCTCAGGGCCGCGATCACCGCCGCGCCACTCAAATTGAGTCACCACCGGGCGCTCCGCTTCCTTGACTCCGTTTGGGGTGCGGCCTACCTTTCCCGAGTCCGCGGCGCGATTTCTGCAGGAGCGGGCAAATAAAACTGGCTGGTCGGCGTCTAACCGGCAGCCGCAGGTTTCCCCGTTGTTTTCTCGCCTCATGGTTTGTCACCTTTTTGAGTTGGCTTCCGATTGCGATCCGCGCGTCGCGCATGCGGCGCACGCGCATTTCGCCGCGTTTCGCGGCATCCGCCAATCGCGGCAACACATCAGTGTCGCGCCGCGCTGCGGCAATCACATGTTGCGGCGCCACGCCGCGACCTGAGGGGCAGAGCAGGGATGGCAAGCGAGGATCCGGACTCGGAGAAGCCGTTCAAGGTCCAGGACCGGCGGCGATTCTCGGCCACGGGCGACGCACGACCCGAGGACGAGGTGGCGGCAGCGCCGGCGCCGCCGCCCACCGCCGCGCCGCCGGAGGCGCCGTCCCAGGCGGACAGCGACGCGCCCAGCGCCGAGGATTTCGCGGCGCACATGGGCGAGCCGGCCGAGTTGTCGTTCGCGACCTTCGTGATCAGCCTCGAGCACCCAGGCGCTGGCGCTGCTGGGTGAGATCCCCGACCCCGTGCAGGGCCGCACAGTCGTCGACCTCGAGGGCGCCCGGCAGTTCATCGACATCCTCGGCATTCTGCAGGACAAGACCCGCGGCAATCTCGACGCCCGCGAGGCCGCGCTGCTCGACGGCGCGCTGTATGATCTACGGATGAAGTACGTCGAGCGCTCCGGCCGCTGACGCCGAGCGTCGTTTGCACACCCCCCACACCCACCACCTCACAAGGAGATCCCGCATGCATTCGCAGTCGCGCCAGCGCCGCGTCCGAGTCGCCGTGCGCTCGGCGCTCGTCGCCGCCGCGCTCGTCGCCGCGGCCGGCTTCGGCCACCCGGCACAGGCGATCCGTTTCTGGGGCAACGAAGAGACGCCTCAGCCCGAACAGCAACAGCAGCCGCCCGCCGCTCCGGCGGCGCCGAACGCCGCCCCGGCGGTCGGGGTGCCAGGCACCAGCGGCTCGTTGCCCAACTTCGCCGACCTCGCCGAGCAGTTGCGGCCGGCGGTCGTGAACATCTCGACCGTCGCCACCGGTGAGATGGGCGGGCCCGGTCAGGGACCGATGCCGCATGGATTCGGCGGCCCGGGAGGTCCGGGTGGTCCGGGGGGCCAGGGCGGCCCCGGCGGTCAGGGCGGCCAGGGTGGCGAGCCGGACGAGCAGTACCGGCAGTTCTGGGAGCCGTTCGAGCGCTACTTCGGCCAGCCGCGCAAGCAGAAGCAGCGCAGCCTCGGCTCGGGCTTCGTTCTCGACGCCGATGGCCTGATCATCACCAACAACCACGTCGTCGAGAATGCCGATGAGATCGTCGTGCAGACCGCGACCGACAAGGAGTACAAGGCGAAGGTCGTCGGGCGCGATCCGAAGACCGACCTCGCCGTGATCCGCATCGATCCGAACGGCGAGAAGCTGACGCCGGTGAAGCTGGGCAACTCCGACAACCTGCGCGTCGGCGACTGGATCTTTGCCATCGGCAATCCGTTCGGCCTCAGCAATACCGTCACGGCCGGCATCGTCAGCGCCAAAGGCCGCTTCATCGGCCAGGGCAGCTACGACGACTTCATCCAGACCGACGCGGCCATCAACCCCGGCAACTCGGGTGGCCCGCTGGTCAACCTCAACGGCGAGGTGGTCGGCATCAACTCCGCCATCTACAGCCGGTCGGGCGGTAACATCGGCATCGGCTTCGCGATCCCCATCAATCTCGCCAAGGAGCTCATCCCGCAGCTCAAGGAGAAGGGGAAGGTCGTTCGCGGGTGGCTCGGTGTCTACATCCAGAAGGTGACGCCGGAAATCGCCGAATCGCTCAAGCTCGAGTCGTCGCACGGCGCGCTCGTCGCCGACGTCATGGACGATACGCCGGCGGGTGAAGCGGGCGTACAGGTCGGCGACGTGATCATCGAGTTCGACGGCCACCCGGTGAAGGAGTCCACCGACCTGCCGTTGCTGGTCGCGCGGACCCCGATCGGCAAGCACGCCGAGCTCAAGCTGATGCGCGACGGGGTCGAGAAGACGCTCGGCGTGACGATCGGCGAGCTGAAGGAGGAGGAGGTCGCGGTCGCGGCCGGCAGTTCCTCCGAGCTCGGCATCGCCGTCCAGAACCTGACGCCCGAGATCGCCGAGAGCCTCGGCATCGACGCGAAAACGAAGGGCGTCGTCGTCGCCGGCATCGAGTCGGGCAGCCCGGCCGATGACGCCGGCCTGCAGCGCGGCGACGTGATCCTCGAGGTGAACCGGGCGCCGGTCGCCAACGAGGGCGCCTACAAGAAGGCGGTCAAGAAGCTCGAGAAGGGCAAGAGCGCGCTGCTGTTGGTTCGCCGCGGCGAGAACACCATCTTCATGGCGCTCAAGCCGTCCAAGGACGAGCAGCAAGAGTAGTCCGCGCCTCGCGCGCCGACGTCGAGGATCCCCTCCGACGTCGGCCGCGGGCGTCTCTCGACGGAGCCCACACAAAAATGCGGCGCTGGCGGCGTGCGGTCGTGATCGCCGGCGGCGCCGTCGCGCTCGGCCTCATCGTCGCCGCCGTCATCGCCTTTCCGATCCTGCGCGCACTCGACGCGCAGGTGGCCGAGACGCTGAATGGCCGGCGATGGGATTTCCCGTCGCGCATCTACAGCGACGCGTTTCTGCTCTACCCCGGCCTCGACCTCACCGCGGCCGGCTTCGTCGATCGCCTGCAGCGCCTCGGCTATCGCCGCGCGGACGGCGCCGCGGCGCTGCGCAAGGGCGACTACCGCCAGACGCCGGGCGGGTTCGAGGTCGTCCTGCACGATCTCGCCTATCCGGGTGAGGCGCCCAGCGAGCACGCCGTCCGCCTCGACGTGGACGGCGCGGTGCTCACGGCCATGCACGACATCCGCACCGGCGAGGAGCTCTACTCGCTCCAGCTCGAACCGGAGGTGGTCAGCGGACTGTACGACACGACGTTCGAAGCGCGCCGCGAAGTGCACCTCGACGCGCTGCCGCCGCTGCTGCCGCACGCGGTGATCGTCGTCGAGGATCGCCGCTTCTACGACCACCACGGCATCGACCCGGTCGGTATCCTCCGCGCCGCCGCCACCAACGTGCGCAGCGGCGGCGTCGTCCAGGGCGGCTCGACGCTCACCCAGCAGCTCATCAAGAACTTCTTCCTCAGCGAAGAGCGCACCATGCGCCGCAAGCTGCAGGAAGCCGTGATGGCGCTGCTCGTCGAGCATCGCTACGACAAGAACGAGATCCTCGACGCGTACCTGAACGAGATCTACCTGGGCCAGAACGGCGTGCAGGGCGTGTTCGGCGTGTGGGAAGCCGCGCAGCTCTACTTCGCCCGCCCGCCCGAGGAGCTCACCGTCGGCGAGATCGCGCTGCTCGCCGGCATGATCCGCGCTCCCAACAACTACTCGCCGTTCCGCTCGCCCGAGCGCGCCCGCGCCCGGCGCGACGTCGTGCTGGGCCTGCTGCGCGACGACGGCGCCATCACCGACGACGCATACCGCGCCGCCCTCGCCGAGCCGATGCCGAGCCCGGGACGCGCCGCCACCGGCAATGCGGCGCCGTACTTCGTCGACTTCGTGCGCCGCGAGCTCGAAACCGCCTACTCGCCCGAGCTGCTGACCACGCGCGGCCTCGGCATCTCCACCAGCCTCGATATCGGCCTCCAGCAACAGGCCGTCGACGCCGTGCGCGAGGGACTCGCCGAGGTCGAGCGACGCCATCCGGCGCTGACCGCCGATCCCCATCGGGAGGTGCAGGTCGCTCTGGTGGCCGTGCGGCCGCAGACCGGCGGCGTCGTCGCCATGGTCGGCGGACGCGACTACGCCGCCTCGCAGTTCAACCGCGCGACGCAGGCCCGCCGCCAACCGGGCTCGGTGTTCAAGCCGCTGGTCTTCCTCGCCGCCTACGAGCGCGCCGAGCACGACGGCGAACCGCTCACCGCGCGCACCGAGTTGCTCGACGCGCCGTTCGACTGGGCCTTCGACGGCCAGGTGTGGCGGCCGGCCAACTACGGCAACCGCTACCTGGGCGCCGTTCCGGCGCGCACCGCGCTCGAGCAGTCGCTGAACGCGGCGACGGCGCGCCTTGCCGAACGCACCGGTCTGCCAGCGATCCTCGACACCGCTCGCCGCGTCGGCATCACGAGCCCGTTGCCGGCCGTGCCGTCGGTGGTGCTCGGCTCTGCCGAAGTCACACCGTTCGAGGTCGCCCAGGTGTACGCCGTGCTGGCAAACCAGGGCCTCCGCGCCGAGGCGCGCGCCATCACCAAGGTCGTCGATCGCCAGGGGCAGGTGATCGAGCGCCATCCGCTCGCGGTCGAGCGCGTCGTCAGCCCGGAGGCGGCATTCCTCGTCACGTACCTGATGAAGGGCGTCCTCGATCGCGGCACCGGCCATGCCGCCCGCCAACGCGGCTTCACCCGTCCGGCGGCGGGCAAGACCGGCACCACCAACGACGGGCGCGACGCCTGGTTCGCCGGATTCACCCCCGATCTCGTGACCGTCGTGTGGGTCGGTTTCGACGACGGCGCGCCGCTCGGGCTGACCGGCGCCGAGGCCGCCCTGCCGATCTGGACGAACTTCATGAAGAGCGCCACCGCCGCGTCGCCGGCGGCGGATTTCGTGCCGCCGGCCGGTGTTGCCTTGGTGCGGATCGACCCGTACACGGGAGGCATTGCCACCGCGCAGTGCCCCGAGACCATCATCGAGGCCTTCCCGCGCGGCCGCGAGCCAACGGCCCCATGCCCTCTGCACAGCGACACCGCCCCGGCCGCCTCCTCGTCCTGAGCGGCCTGGCGTGGGCCCTCGCCGGATGCGGTCCGCGCATCGCGCCGCTGCCGCTCGATCCCGAGCCGGACGCGGCGCCGGTGGTCGCGGCACCGGCGAAGACACCGGCGCCGGTCGTCCACGCGCAGGCCGAGCCGGTCGTCGACTCGCTGAGCGAGGAGGATCTGCCGGAGATCACCGCCACCCCCGTCGTGGATGCGGCGGCACCCCCGGCGGTCGTCGCAGCCACCACGCATGCTGACGCGCCGACCAACGAACATCCGGCGTGGGCGGAGCTGAGTCCCACCACCCCGTCGCCGCTCGACAGTCTCCATCCGGGCACCGCGCCGAACGTCGCCGCGGCGACGCGCCTCGCCGATGCCGCGCGCATCCGCCTCGCCGCCGGCGACGACGCCGCCGCGCTCGAACAGCTCGAGCGCGCCATCGCGATCGACCCCAACAACGCCTTCGCGTATTTCTTCCTCGCGCAGCTCCACCTGCACACGCACAGTTACGACCAGGCGATCGCGTTCGCGGACCGCGCCGCCGGCCTCAGCGCGGCGGCGTCGCCGGAGTGGACCAGCCGCGCCTGGACCCTGCAGGGCAATGCCTACGAGGCGGCGGGACGGTTCGCCGACGCGCGCCAGGCCTACCTCCGCGCGGTCCGCGCCGCGCCCAACAATCTCGCCGCGGTCGTGGGCCTCGCGCGTACCGGCGGCGGCACCACGCCATGAGGATCCTCGCCGTCGAGAGCTCGTGCGACGACACCGCGGCGGCAGTCCTCGACGACACCACCGTCCGCTCGAGCATCGTCGCGTCACAGGACGACGTCCACCGCGAGTACGGCGGCGTCGTGCCGGAACTCGCGTCGCGCAGCCACATCCGCGTCATCACGCCGACGATCACGCGCGCGCTCGCCGAGGCCGGCGCGACGTTCGACGAGGTCGATGCCGTCGCGGCGACGTTCGGCCCCGGTCTCGTCGGCTCCCTGCTCGTCGGACTCTGCACCGCCAAGGCCATCGCCTACGCCCGCCGCCTGCCGTTCATCGGCGTGAACCATCTCGAAGGCCACCTCCTGTCGGTCCAGCTCGAGCGGCGGGTGGACTTCCCGTACGTCGCCCTGCTCGTCTCCGGCGGCCACACGAGCCTGTACCTGGCGCGCGCGCTCGGCGACTACGCGCTGCTCGGCTCCACCCGCGACGACGCCGCCGGCGAAGCGTTCGACAAGGTCGCCAAGCTGCTCGGCCTCGGCTACCCGGGCGGGCGCATCATCGACGGCCTGGCGTCGCGCGGCGATCCGACCGCCATCCGCTTCCCGCGCGCGCGGCTCAAGACCCGCGAGGGGTCGCGGCGCTTCGATTTCAGCTTCAGCGGCATCAAGACCGCGGTCGCCATCCACGTACGCGAGCGCGGCTGCCGCGACGCCGACCATCCCGACATCGCCGCCAGCTTCCAGGAGGCGGTGATCGACATGCTGCTCGAACAGGCCTTCGCGGCCGCCGACGCCTGCCGCGCCGAGCGCCTCGTGCTGGCCGGCGGTGTCTCGGCCAACTCGCGACTGCGGACTCGCGCCGCGGCGGCCGCCGCCGAGCGCGGCCTCGAACTCATCATTCCGTCGCAGCGCTACTGCACCGACAACGCCGCGATGATCGGCGTGGCCGCCTACTACCGCCTGGCGCGCGGCGAGCGCGACGATCTGACGCTCAACGCCACGGCGGTCGCCGACGTGACCGCGCCGCGCGGCGGAGCGGCGCACCCGTGACCGCGCCGTACGCGCGCAAGCGCTTCGGACAGCACTTTCTCGTGCAGCCGGCGATCGCCGAGCGCATCGTCGCGCTCGCCGACCTGCACGGCGACGAGACCGTGCTCGAGATCGGCCCCGGCCGCGGCGCGCTCACCGCGATGCTGGCGGCGCGCTGTCGGCGTCTGGTGCTGATCGAGGTCGACCGCGACCTGGCGGCGTCGCTGCGCGTCCGCTACGCCGACGCGCCCCACGTCGAGCTGATCGAGGGCGACGTCCTGCGCATGGACCTCGCGGCCCGGCTCGGTGATCAGCCGCCGGCGACGGCCATCGCGAACCTGCCGTACAACATCTCGACCCCCGTCCTGATGCAGCTGCTCGGCACGCCGGAGCTGTTCGATCGCCTGGTGCTCATGCTGCAGCGCGAGGTCGCCGAGCGCCTCTGCGCGCCGCCGGGCGGCAAGACGTACGGCGCGCTGTCGGTCGTCGTGCAGGCCATCGCCGACACGCGCATCGCGCTCCGCGTGCCGCCGAATGCCTTCTCGCCGGTGCCGAAGGTCGAGTCGTCCGTGGTCGTGATCACGCCGCGGCGCCCGGTGCCCCTCGACGCAGACCGGCGGCGCGCGCTGCGCGGCGTGGTCCGCACGGCGTTCGGGCGGCGCCGCAAGCAGCTCGTCAACGTCGTCGCGCCGCTGACCGATGACCCACGCGGCGCGCTGGAGGCTCTCGGGTTCGATCCGCGCGCTCGCCCGGAGACGCTGGCGCCCGCCGACTTCATCCGCCTGGCGGACGCGCTCGACCGAGCGCCGGACGGCGACATCGAATGACCCGCGAGCGATCGGATGCCTGAGCTGCCGGAAGTCGAGACGACGCGCCGCTCGCTCCTGGCCGACGTCGTCGGGGCGCGGATCACCGGGGTCACCGTGCGCGAGCGCCGCCTGCGCCGACCGGTGGCGGCCGAGTTCGCCGAGCAACTGCGTGGACGGCGCGTCTCCGGCATCGAGCGCCGCGGCAAGTATCTGCTCTTCGAGCTGGACGACAGCCGCATCCTGCTCGTCCACCTCGGCATGAGCGGCAGCCTCTGCCTCACCGCGCCGTCGACCATACCGCTCCGCCACGACCATGTGCTCATCGACCTCGACCGCGACCGCCGGCTGGTGTTCAACGACCCACGGCGGTTCGGGTTGATGCGGATCGGCGCGTCCGACGAGCTCGACGAGCTGCGCACCGTCGGGCCCGACCCGCTGGCCGCCGCACCGACGCCCGCGGAATGGAAAGCAATGACGCGCGGCCGCAAGGTCCCGATCAAGACCCTGCTGATGGACCAGCGCCTCCTCGGCGGCGTCGGTAACATCTACGCGAACGAGGCCCTCTTCGAGGCCGGCGTGCGGCCGAGACGACGGGCCGCCAGTCTCACCAGCGCCGAGCTCGCCCGCGTCGCCGCGGCGCTGCGCGCCGTGCTCGAGCGCGCCGTCGCCCTCGGCGGCAGCTCGATCTCCGACTATCGCGACGGCAACGGCAATCCGGGGTACTTCCAGATCCACCACGCGGTGTACGACCGCGACGGCCAACCGTGCGGGCGTTGCAGCACGCCGATCAAGCGAATCCTGTTGAGCGGGCGGAGCACCTTCTACTGCCCGCAGTGCCAACGCTGAGCGGAACGCGAATCGCAGGCACCGCCGGGGACGTGTCGCCACGCCCCGCCCACCCTGGCGGTGGCGCGCGCGGTCCGATCGCGGGGAGATTGGTCCGTGGCGTACGTCCCGCGCCGGCGCCAATCATCCCCGCATGGAGGGCCGCGCTCCCGCGCGGCCGGGTCCAGGCGGGACATCGCAAGCACCCTCGGAACACGGCGCCGCGGGAGCGGCGCCCTCCATTCGGGGATCGCATCCCGCGGGCGGGGACCCTGGACGCGCCACCACCAGTGCGTTGCCAGCGGTGGCGCGCGGTCCGATCCGCGGGGAGATTGGTCCGTGGCGTACGTCCCGCGCCGGCGCCAATCATCCCCGCATGGAGGGCCGCGCTCCCGCGCGGCCGGGTCCAGGCGGGACATCGCAAGCACCCTCGGAACACGGCGCCGCACGAGCGGCGCCCTCCATTCGGGGATCGCATCCCGCGGGCGGGGACCCTGGACGCGCCACGGCCAGTGCGTTGCCTGCGGTGGCGCGCGCGGTCCGATCCGCGGGGAGATGGTCCGCGGCGTATGTCCCGCGCCGGCGCCAGTCATCCCCGCATGGAGGGCCGCGCTCCCGCGCGGCCGGGTCCAGGCGGGACATCGCAAGCACCCTCGGAACACGGCGCCGCGCGAGCGGCGCCCTCCATTCGGGGATCGCATCCCGCGGGCGGGGACCCTGGACGCGCCACGGCCAGTGCGTTGCCAGCGGTGGCGCGCGCGGTCCGATCCGCGGGGAGATTGGTCCGTGGCGTACATCCCGCGCCGGCGCCAATCATCCCCGCATGGAGGGCCGCGCTCCCGCGCGGCCGGGTCCAGGCGGGACATCGCAAGCACCCTCGGAACACGGCGCCGCGGCGAGCGGCGCCCTCCATTCGGGGATCGCATCCCGCGGGCGGGGACCCTGGACGCGCCACGACCAGTGCGTTGCCAGCGGTGACGCGCGCGGTCCGATCCGCGGGGAGATGGTCCGCGGCGTATGTCCCGCGCCGGCGCCAATCATCCCCGCATGGAGGGCCGCGCTCCCGCGCGGCCGGGTCCAGGCGGGACATCACAAGCACCCTCGGAACACAGCGCCGCGGGAGCGGCGCCCTCCATTCGGGGATCGCATCCCCCGGGCGGGGACCCTGGACGCGCCATGACAAGTGCGTTGCCACCCGCGTGCGGCCTGGATAGGCTGGGTCTTTGCCTATCGTTGCGTTCCCCCGACCTCCCCTTCGTGAAAGCCCAGGTGTGCCGTCTTGATGTCGCGTATCGCCGCCCCTCTCCTCTTGATCCTGCTCTGCGCTGCCCCACAGCCGTCCCGCGCCTGCACCGGCGATTGTGACGGCGGGGGGACCGTCGGGATCGACGAGATCATCCAGGGCGTGAACATCGCCCTCGGCTCCGCGAGCGTCTTCGCGTGCCGGGCGTTCGACGTGAACGGCGACGATGCGATCACGATCGACGAGCTCATCGCGGGCGTCACCGCCGCGCTCGTGGGTTGCGCGACACCCACTGCTCCAACCGCCACGCCGCCGGTCACGCCGACCGACACGCCACCGATCGCCTCACCGACCGAATCGCCGACGGACGCGCCTCCCACTCAGACCCCGACGGCGACGCCGACCAGCGGCCCATTCATGCCGTTCTGCGATCTGCCCGGCTCGCTGCAGTTCAGCGAGGGCGGAGGAACCGTCCTCGTGCCCGGCGGTCCTTCGGGCACGCCCGACCTCTCATTCCTTCACCTGCCGGCGGGCTTCTGCGTCCACTACTACGGGAAGGTCGGCCACCCGCGCCAGCTCCGCTTCGCGCCCGGTGGCGAGCTGTTCGTTGCCTCGCCCAGCACGCCCACGACCGGAGGCAAAGACGAGACGGGCCTCGACTCGATCATGATCCTGCCCGACGACGACATGGACGGCTTCGCCGATCGGGCGATTCCGTTCCTCACCGAGCTGCCCTCGACCCAGGGCATGATGTTCGCCAACGACCACTTCTACTATCAGGACCGCACCAAGATCATGCGCGTTCCCTATGCGGCGGGCGACCGCGCGCCGGCCGGCGCGAGCGAGGAACTCGTCGACATCGGGACCGCGACCGGGTACTACCAGTCGCGTCTGCACTGGCCGAAGACGCTCGACATCGCCGACGACGGCACCATCTACGTCACCAACGGCGGCGAGCAGAGCGATCGCTGCGAGGCCGGCCATCCATTCCGCGGCGGCATCATCGCAGCCGACGGCACGACCGGCGGCAAACCGATTGCGAAGGGGTTCCGCAATCCGATCTCGATTCGCTGCCTGCGCGGCTTCAACCGCTGCTACGCCATCGAGTTGGCGCGCGACTACACCAACAACATCGGCGGACGCGAGAAGCTGGTGCCGGTACGCGAGGGCGACGACTGGGGGCACCCGTGCTGCGCGACCGCCAACCAGCCGTACCCTGACCTGACGCCCGTGCCCGACTGCAGCGAGGTCGCCACCGAGGGCGGCTCATTCGTCATCGGTCACACGCCGTTCGACCTCGACTTCGAAACCGGCAAGTGGCCACCGCCCTGGAACAACCGCGTCTACATCCCGATGCACGGCGTGTACGGCACTTGGGAAGGGGAACGCCTCGTCTCGATCGCCTTCGACCCCGTCACTGGTGAGGTCATCATGGGCTCCGAGCTGCCCGCTCAATCGCCCGGCTCGTTCCTCGATTTCGCCACCGGTTGGGACGACGGGCCGAACATAGAAAGCCCGCACGGCCGCCCCGCCAACGTCGTCTTCGCGCCCGACGGCCGACTCTTCCTCGGCAACGACAACAACGGCGACATCATCTGGATCGCGCCGATGGGCATGTGAGGCGGGTTCCGGGGTTGTTGAGCCTCCGCACGCTGACCAACAAACAACACCCTGACGACGAACAACCCGTCTCTCACCCCAGCATGATCATCCCGCCGTCGACCACCAGCACCTGACCGGTCATCAGGTCGCTGTCGGACGACGCGAGGAAGACGGCGGCGCCGGTCAGATCCTCCGGTTGGAGCGCGCGCTTCAGGGCGGTGTTGTTGACGATCGCCTGCATGATCTGCTCGGGCACGACGGACTTCGTCGCCTCGGTCAGCGTCACGCCGGGACAGATGGCGTTCACGTTGATGCCGAACGCACCGAGGGCGCCGGCGAAGTACTTGGTGAGGCCGCTCACGCCGAGCTTGGCCAGGCTGTAGTGGAATGGCGGCGAGGGCTGGTCGGGATTGCTCGTGTCGACGAAGCCGACGTTGTTCATGTACGCGGCGGTCGACGACTGGTTGATGATCTTGCCGCGCCGCCGGTGCTTCATGGTGCGCTCGACGGCACGGGTCATGAGCCAGACGCCGGTCATGTTCACCGAGAGGATCTTGTTGAAGTAGGCGAGCGACTGATCGGTGCGGTCGAGGCCGTGGAAGATGGCCGCGTTGTTCACCAGCACGTCGATGCGGCCGAAGCGCTCGACGGCCGCCGCCGCGAGGGCGGCGCAGCTGGCCTCGTCGCTGACGTCGACGCGCACCGCGGCGGTCGGCACCCCCAACGCCGCCGCTTCCGCGGCGACCGCCTGCGCCCCCTCCAGGTTGATGTCGGCGACCACCACCGACGCGCCCTCGCGTGCAAAGCGCAGGGCATAGGCGCGGCCGATGCCCTGTCCGCCGCCCGTCACGATCGCTACCTGGTCCTTCAGTCGCATCGATCTCTCCTGTTCACGCGGCGCGCGCCGGCTCGAAATTGACAGCCCAAATGGGCTCGACTACGACGGGGAATATTTCAATCAACTGATTGGACGCAACCGCGCGACCGGCCGCCGCCGACGCGAGGGAGGGACGCGATGAGCACCGCCGCCGGCAAGTTCCGCAACGTCATCCGATCGAAGGCCGAGGATCGCCCCATGCCGGTGGACGAGTATCTCCGCGACCTCGACCGGATGATCGCCGCGACGTTCACCACGCGCGACCGCAGCACGGCCTCGATCGGCAGCGGCACGGCGCCGCTCGACTACGTGAAGATGATCGCCAAGGAATACTACTACCTCGGCAAGTGGATGACGCCGGAGTTTCCGATCTTCATCGCCAACGCGCCCGACACCGACGCGCTGACGATGGAGCAGTCGGAGCACTATGCCCACTGGTGCCAGAACTTCGCCGACGAGGTGGGCTACCTGCGCGACCCGAACCACGTCGAGATGAAGTGGGAGTGGTGCCGCCAGCTCGGCCTCACCGAGAAGGACGTGCGCGACTACGTGCCGCTGGCGGAGACCATCGGCGTCACGTTCACGATGCTCTACTACGTGCGCCGCTCGTACGAAGAGGGGCTCGCCGTGTTCGGCTTCGCCGGCGAGCGCCTGGCGGCCCGCTCGGGCTACGCCAAGACCATGTACGAGGGCCTGAAGAAGCACTACGGCATCACCGTGCGTAACTTCGAGGTCCACGCCTACGCCGAGGGCGACCACGGCGACAAAGCCGAAGCGCTGTTCCGCAAGGTCGCGGTCACCGCCGCCGTTCAGCGCCGCTGCCGCGAGGCGATCCGCAACACCATGGTGACCCGCGACGCACGATCGCAGGCGCTGAACCGGGTGCTGGATGAGATGGGGAAGCGGAAGAAGGGGAAGAAGTGAGAAGAGACGTGAGCCGGTGAGCCAGTGAGCCAGTGAGCCAGTGAGCCGGCCGACAAGCCCCCGGCATACTGGCGCACCGGCTCACTGGCGCACCGGCTCACCGGCATACTGGCTCACCGGCTCACCGGCTCACTGGCTCACCGGCATACCGGCTCACCCTCACTGGCTCACTGGCTCACCGGCTCACCGGCTCACCGGCTCACTGGCTCACTGGCTCACCGGACTACCCGAGCACCGGCCCCTCGTCCCGCACCACCTCCAGGAACCCCTGCAGGATCCGGTGGGTCAGTCCCCAGATCGTGTACCGCTGGTAGCGGAAGGCGGGATACTGGCTGGTGACGCCATCGAGGGTGCGGTCGTAGGTGGCGTCGGCACGGGGTGAGGCGAGAAAGGACAGCGGCACCCAGATCGCGCTGTCGACCTCGCGCGGGCTGGGGTGGAGCGCCACCGGCTCGCGCAGCGCGAACACCACCGGCGTGATGACGAGGTCGAGCGGGCGGTGGCGGGCGACGGCGCGAAGCTCGTCGAGCCGGCCGATCAACTCGGCGCCGCCGCGCAGGTCGACGCCGACCTCCTCGTGCGTCTCGCGCGACGCCGTCGCCACCGCGTCGGCATCGTCCGGATCGCGCCGCCCACCGGGGAGGGCCATGTGACCCGACCACGGATCGTCGTCGCGGATGGCGCGCTGGATCAACAGCAGATCGACGCCCGCGTCGACTTCCGCCAACACGAGCGCGACTGCGGCGCGCGCAACCGTCGGCTCGTCGACGACGCTCGGCCGAAAGGCTGCGAGGCGCGTCCGGATGTGTTCCAGTCCCATACGGTGATCGCTGCTGACGCCCAAGTTCTTGCGGACCGTACCGAATTCTGGTTCGTGTTGGTACTCATGCCTGAGAAGACGGAAAATGTGGGTACGGCGGAGCGATCGCAGCGCCGGCGCGAGCAGACGGCGCGTACGCTGCTCGACGCCGCGCGGCGCGTGCTCGCCGCAAAGGGCTACCACGGAACGAAGATCGTCGACATCGCGCGGGCCGCGTCGGTGGGCGTCGGTACGTTCTACCTCTACTACCCGACGAAGGAGGCGCTCTTCCTCGAACTGGTCGAGGACACGGTGGCGCGTCTCAAGATCGAGCTCGACAGCGTCCGCGCCGTCGTGACCGATCCGATCGAGCAATCGCGCATCCGCACGCTGACGTTCTTCCGCTTCGCGCAGGAGAACCGCGAGCTCTTCCGCATCGTCTTCGGGCACGGTGCGTCGTTTCACGACGTCGTCCGCCGCTGCCAGGAGGGGTTCATCCGCGACGTCTACGAGAGCATCACCGCCGGCATGGACACCGGCGCCCTGCGCGTAGGCGATGCGATGATCTGGGCGCAAGCCTTCATCGGCATGTCGCTGCAGGTGGTGTCGTGGTGGATCGAGCAGGAGAACGTGCCGATCGAGGACGTCGCCGCGTCGCTCAGCGACCTGGCCCTGCAGGGCATGGCTGCCCGGCACTTCCACGCCTAGCCCCGCGGCCGCTCAGCGGGGCGCCCACGGCGCCGTGATCTCGATCGCGCACCCGTCGAGGGAGAGCGCGATCGAGCGGGCATGCAGCATCAGCCGTGGCGCCGGCGAGCCGCCGTAGAGGCGGTCCCCGACGATCGGATGGCCGATCGCCGCGAGATGCGCGCGGATCTGGTGCAGCCGGCCGGTGCTCGGCTCCACCGCCAGCAGGGTCGTCGCGGCGCGCGCCTCGTCGACCCGCCACGCGGTGCGCGCCGGCCGACCGTGCGGGTCGACAGAGGCCCGGCCGCCGCGCGCGGCGAGCGGGTGCTCGATCACGCCGGAGGGGGACGTCGGCATCCCGTCGACCAGCGCGCCGTAGGTCTTGCGGACCTGCTGATCGCGGAAGGCCGCGGACAACGCCGCCGCCGCCGCGCGCGTGGTCGCGAAGACGAGGACGCCCGACGCCCCGGCGTCGAGGCGGTGCACGAGCCACAGGGGCTCGCCGCCCCGCTGGATGGTGAGCTGGGCGAGGGCGGTGCCGGCCGACGCCTGCCGGGTCGGCGCCGACGGCATGCCCGCCGGCTTGTCGATCGCCAGGACGCCCTGCCCTTCGAACAGGACCGGCAAGACCGCCGGCACCGCAGGCGGCGCGGAGACGGACGGCGCGGCGCTCATCTGCAGCCGGTCGCCGGGGCGCACCGTGCGTGACGCCACCTTGCACCGCCGGCCGTTCAGAAAGACCGAGCCCGCCGCGATCAGCGCGCGCGCCGCCGTGCGCGAGATCGCGGCCGTCACGGCCACGGCGCGGTCGAGGCGGTCGGCAGGGCCTTCGTATGGGATGTCGGGCATGGTCGGTGACGCATGGCCGACCGGATTCCGTCGGATCGGCCGTCGGCCACCTGCCATAATCCACAGGGCCGAGGCCCTGGGAAGCAGTGGAACCGATGTCCCGGCGGTGCTAACGCGCATCGTATGAGCGTGTCCGCCGAGCAGATGCTCGCGCGCGATCTCGAGGTCATCAACGAGATGACCACGGCGGTGACGTCCACGCTCGACCTCTCCGAGATCGTCCGCATCGCCCTGAGCCGCATCAAGATGCTGGCCTCGGCGGAGGCGATCTCCCTGTTGCGGTACGACGCCGACCGCGACGAGCTGGTCTTCGCGGCGACCGAGACGCTGCGCGAATCCACCTTCGACGACGCGCCGGCGCACTACTCCGGCGGGCTCGCGAGCTGGGTGGCCCGCACCGGCCGGCCGGCCCGCGTGATCGATCCCGCCGGCGATCCGCGGTGCGCCGGCGCCGCCGGGATCGCCGACCGCCATCCGCGCCATCTCCTCGACGTCCCCGTCTGGCGGGACGGCCGGGTCGTCGGCGTACTCGAGCTCGCCGATCGGTACGACGGCCAGCCGTTCGACGCCGTCGACGAGGCGGCGCTGCTCGAGGTCGCCACGGCGGTCTCGGAACGCTGCGATCCGGCGCGCCTGCCGCACGATTCGGTCGCGCTGCGCACCCTCCTCGCCGAGGTCAGCGCGGCGGTGCCGAGCCAGGCGGCGTCGCTGATGCTCATCGACCCCAGCGGACGCGGCCTCTCGTTCTCCGCGTCGCGCCAGCTCTCGCCCGGGCTGGTGGACGGGCTGCGCATGCCGGCCGACGCCGGCATCGCCGGCTGGGTGGCGCGGCACCGCACGCCGCTGCTGCTCGACGATGCCACCGCCGATCCGCGCTGGCACCGCGCCATCGAGGAGCACACGAGTTTCCGGCCGCGCTCCATGCTGTGCGTGCCGCTGGTCAGCAAGGACGTGCTGCTGGGCGTGATCCAGGTCATGAATCGACTCGACGGACGCCCGTTCGAGCAGCGCCAATTGCGCCTCGCGCAGATCCTCGCCGACCACACGGCGATCGCCATGGAGAACGCGCGCCTCTTCCGGCAGCTCGAGGACGCGGCGGTCACCGACGACCTGACCGGCCTCGGCAACGCGCGCCGCCTCAACCGCCTCCTGCCCCAGCTGGTCGCCAGGGGCCAGCCGCTGGCGCTGCTGGTGCTCGACTTCGATCATTTCAAGGACGTGGTCGACCGCTACGGGCATCCGATCGGTAGCCAGGTCCTCGCCTTCCTCGGACGGCTGATGGCCACCCGGCTCCGGCCCGGCGACATCGGCACGCGCTTCGGTGGCGACGAGTTCGCCTTCATCCTTCCCGACACCGACCTCGACGCGGGCATCGCGCTGGCCGAGGGCATCCGCGACGCCGTGGCCGAGGCGAGCAGGGTCGAAGGCTGCGAGATCGACATCGCCTGCGTCACCGCGTCGATCGGCGTCGCCGTTTATCCCGCGCACGCCATCGACGCCGTCACGCTCCTCCAGGCCGCCGACCAGGCGATGTTCGCGGTCAAGCGCGCGGCGAAGAACGGCGTCGGCGTGGCGGGGAGCCCCGTGCGCCGGTGAGCCAGTGAGCCGGTGACCCAGTGAAAAGGGTGTTCGACTCACGCTCCTGCCGCGCTTCCCGACGCACTGGCTACCGTCTGACTGGCTCACCACCTGACTGGCGCACCGGATCACCGGCTCACCGGCTCACTCGCTCACCGGCTCACCTTCTCCCGAAAGGACTCCCATGTCGTTCGCCACTGTCCTCACCGAGCGGCGCGGCCACGCGCTGTGGGTCACCCTCAACCGCCCGGAATCGTTGAACGCCATGAGCCGCGCGCTCGTCGGCGAGCTGCGCGAGCTGTTCAGCGGCCTGGGCGAGCAGCGCGACGTGCGCGTGGTGGTGCTGCGGGGCGCCGGCCGGGCGTTCTGCGCGGGCCTCGATTTGAAAGAGGACGCCGGCGCGGACACCGACGCGGCCGTCGGGTCGGTGCCCGTGGCGCTGCGCGCTCAGCGGCGCATCAGCGAGCTGGTGATGATGATGCGGCGGGCACCGCAGCCGATCATCGCCGCCGTGCACGGTGCGGCCTGTGGCGGTGGGTTTGCGCTCGCGCTCGGCGCCGACGTCCGCGTCGCCGGCGAATCGGCGCGGATGAACGCCGCCTTCATCCGCATCGGCCTCTCGGCCTGCGACGTCGGCGTCAGCTACTTCCTGCCGCGCATGGTCGGCGCGTCGGTCGCCGCCGAGCTGCTGCTCACCGGCAACTTCATCGACGCGGCTCGCGCCGAGCGTCTCGGGCTCGTCTCGCGCGTCGTGCCCGATGCCGAGCTCGAGGCCACGACGCAGGCCCTGGTCGATGACATGCTGCGCAACTCGCCGCTCGGGCTGCGCCTCACCAAGGAATGCCTCAACGCGAGCCTCGACGCCGGCAGTCTCGAGCAGGTGATCGCCATGGAGGATCGCAACCAGATCCTCTGCACGCGCACCGCCGACTTCCGCGAGGGCATCACCGCGTTCCTGCAGAAGCGAGTCGCGGAGTACGGGGACGAGTGATTGTGAACGGCGGCGTGTCAGCGCCGCTCGGCTTCCCGCGCGGCCCCGGCACAGCGGCGCTCACGCGCCACACTCCACGATCTCACTCGTGCCGACTGCACAGCACGTGCACGCCCTCCAACCGGTACTCGCCGCCTTCCGGGCAATGGGCGGCCGAGCCGACGGCTTCGAGGGTCGGGGTCTCGCCGGGGTGGTTCACCAACCACATCTGCACTTCACGCTCGGCGGTCTGGCGATTCGACTTGCAGGCAAACGCCTTGCTGGCGTCGATGGTCGTCACGGCGCGCCGGGGCGCCTGTACGGCGTCCTGCATCTGGTAGTAGCCGAAGTACACCATCGCCACGATCAGCAGCGCGATGACGAGCCCTATCGCGCCGAGACCCGTCTGGCTGTGGAGGCGCGTCATCGCGGCAGGAGCTTCGGGTTGGCGACGGCGAGCTTCTCGCGGACGGTCGCGTCGAGGTGGGTGCGCACCGCGTCGCGGAACGGGCCGGCATCGGCCTCACCGTCGCGGATGCGCGCGCAGAGGGATTCGCTGCGGTCACGCAGCTCGGCGCGCCGCGCGGCCGGATCGCCGGGAAGCGGCGCGGGGCCCAGCAGGCCGTCCAGACGTTCCCACTCGGCGACCAGCTGGGTGTCGTCGAGGGCGAGCTCGCGCGCGACGATGGCCAAGACGTTGGCCGCGACGCGCGCGTGAAACTTCGCGGTGCCGTCGAGCGCCGGAACCACGTCACGCTCGACGAAGCCGCGTACGGCGTCGAGCAACTCGATGGCGGTGGGTCGGTCCTGCATTCGCGGCGCGATCGTCCCGAGGCGTCGGACTGTAGGAGGGCCGGGCGGTCGGGTCAACGCGGATTTCGCATCGCCATCGCTCCAAACGACGACGCCCCGGCGTGGAATCACACCGGGGCGTCGGGATTCAGTAGCGGTTCAATCGCTCAGGGGTTCTTGGCGTTGAACTGGTCGAGCTGGTTCTTCTTCGGGCTCGCGAACGAGCCCTCCCAGCAGATCCCGTTCGAGTTGTTGCGCAGCTGGACCACCAGGGGCAGGTCGCCCGTGGCGATCGGCAGGTCGCTGTCGAAGTCGGGCAGGTTCAGGCCCTTGCCCTTCACCAGCGCCTTGCTCTTTCCGGCGGCGCCACCCTTCACGATGATCTTCGTGATGCCGTCCTCGGCACCGGCGGCATCCTTGTACTTGAAGCCCTTGGTGCCGATCGTCGACCACTTCGAAGCGCTGGCCGGAATCGCGGCCTGCTGGATCAGTCCACCGGTCGGGCCGTCGTAGAAGCACAATGCGTAGTCGGCCGTCGTGGTTGGATCGCCGAAGTCCGCGGTGGAGGTCTGCGCCCCCTTCGTCCACTTCCAGATCAGCTTGTCCTTGGTGTCGTCGGTCTTGTTCTTGATCAGCACCTTGTTCTTGGCGGCCGTGCGGCAGGTGACCGCATTGATGGGGCAGCTACCCGAGAAGCAGCTGGCGGTGCCCTCGTCGCAGCTCTGGCCCACCCCGCATGGAGTCGTGCCGCCGCCGCAGACGCCGGCGGTGCAGGTCTGGGTGCCGTTGCAGAAGTTGGTGTCGTCGCAGTTGGTCCCGTCGGGCTGCAAAGCGTCCGCCGGGCAGTCGTTGCCGACGCCGTCGCAGATCTCCGCGACGTCGCATGCGCCCGCCGAGGCGCGGCATTGCGCGGTGCTCTTGCCATCGTTCGGGCACACCTTGGAGACGCCGTCGCAGGCGTCCGCAGCGTCGCACACGCCGGCCGACGCACGGCAGGTGGTGCCGTTGGGCAGGACGGCGTCCGCCGGGCACGCCGGGTTCACGCCGTCACAGGTCTCGGTGGAATCGCAGGTCTCGCCCGTGCTCGCCGCGCGGCACACCGTGCTGCTCGGCTCGACCACGTCCGCCGGACAGGTGCGGTTGACGCCGTCGCAGTTCTCGACGACGTCGCAGTCGCCGGCTGAGGAGCGGCAGACGGTCGAGCTGGGCTCGACCGCATCAGCCGGACAGTCCGCGCTCGAGCCGGTGCAGTTCTCGGGAATGTCGCAGGTCTCGCCGACGCTGGACGCGCGGCAGACGGTTGAGCTGGGCAGGAAGTCATCCGCCGGGCAGTTCGGACCCGACCCCGTGCAGGTCTCGGCGACGTCGCAAACGCCCGCCACGGCTCGGCACTCGGTCCCACCCGCCACGAAGTCATCGGGCGGACAAACCGTGCTGACGCCGTCGCACTGCTCGGCCACGTCGCAGGCACCCGCCGCCGAGCGGCACTCGGCTCCCGCCGACGCGATCGTGTCGGCCGGGCAATTGTCGCCGGCGCCGTCGCATACCTCGGCGATGTCACACCCGCCGGCCGCGGCGCGGCACTGCGCCGTGCTCTTGGCATCGGCCGGGCAGTTGTTGCCGACGCCGTCGCAGACCTCGGCGACGTCGCAGACGCCCACCGAGGCGCGACATTGCGAGGAGCTCTTCGCGTCGGTCGGGCAGTTGTTATTCAAGCCGTCGCAGAACTCCGCGACGTCGCAGACGCCGCCCGAGGCGCGGCACAGCGACGTGCTCTTCGCGTCCGTCGGACAGTTGTCGCCGACGCCGTCGCAGACCTCGGCAGGGTCGCAGACGCCGCCCGAAGCGCGGCACTGCGCCGAGCTCTTTGCATCGGCCGGACAGGTGGGGCTACTGCCGGTGCAGTTCTCGGCGATGTCACAGGCACCGCCCGAGGCGCGGCAGACGGTGCTGCTGGAGGCAAACGTATCCGCCGGACAGTTGTTGCCGGCGCCGTCGCAGAACTCCGCCGCATCGCAGGTGGTGGCGGCGGCGCGGCAGAGCGCGGTGCTCTTGCCGTCGGCCGGACACGTGGCGCTCGCCCCGGTGCAGGTATCGGCCAGGTCACACACGCCTACCGACGCGCGGCAGACCTGGCCCGAGCCGCGGAACTGGCAGGTCGAGGTGCAGCACGACGTCGCCGAGCCGTTGCTGCCGCCGAGGTCGCACTGCTCGGTCGGACTGTCGGTGACGCCGTCGCCGCAGTCCGAGTAGTAGAAGGCCAGATCCAGCTTGGCGAAGTCCGACGCGCCGGTCGCCGGCGTCTGGGTCACGTCGTACACCCCGGGGTTGGCCACGCCGCTGAACGACGGCGAGGTTGAGTTGATCACCGCCGTGAACGTGAAGCTCGAGCCGCTGTCCAGGTGGAACAGCCGCTGGATGGCGCCGTTGCCGGTGTCCGCCGGGTTCCCCCCGGTCGCCACCAGCGTCGTCGCCCCACCGGTCCGCGTCAGCACCAGCGCATTGGTCACCGACTGCGACCCCACCGGCACGTTGTTGACCGTCGTCGCGCTTGCGTAGTTGATCGTCGCCCCGGAGCCGCTCACGAAGGAAAATACCGCGCCGCCGGTCGGGCTCGCCCCGGTCATCGTGTTGCCGTTGGCGTTGGTGTCGTTGCGGATGCCGAAGTACACGTTCGAGTGCGCCGCCAGGTTCACCCCGCTGCAGGTGATCGTCGCCCCGCTCCCGAGGCTCGGTGTGCCGCTCGCCACGCAAGTCCCGCCGCCCGGCAGGGTGTACACCGGCCCACCTGTCAACGTCAGCGCCGCGGCGCCCTGCGCCACCCCCAGCACCGCCGCCAGCGCCACCAGGGCCGCGCTCCCGAGCCGGTGCCGTTGCGTCCCCGTCGTCCCCCCGAGTCCTCGACCGTCCGTCATGACGTTGCCTCCGCGGTGCTGCTGCATCTGCATCTGCTCACCACGACCCGTGCGAGCCGTGACTGCCGTGCGATCCGTGCGAGCCGTGGCTGCCGTGGCTGCCGTGACTGCCGTGCGATCCGTGCGAGCCGTGACTGCCGTGCGATCCGTGCGAGCCGTGACTGCCGTGGCTGGCGTGCGACATGTGCTGCGCGAGCAGCAGCTTCTCGCTGTTCGGCTCCTGGCGCAGCGCCGCCGCCGCCTCGCCCGGCTCCAGCGCCGCCACCGGCTTGACCGCCTGGCGCGCCTCCTCCTGGCTCAAGAAATCCAGCGGCGACTTCCGCAACGCCGGCAGTCCGTTCTTCTTCTCGCTCATGATCCCGATTCCTCTCAGCAGCCCAGCCGTTGAGTCCGATGTCCCGCTCAGCGCAGCCACGCCGTCGCGGCGTAGCGCTCGACCCGCGCGGCGTGCGCTTCCAACTCGCGCGGCGCGGCGTGCTCGTTGCGCGCCAGCGCGTGTGCCAGGGTCGCCACCGCCTGCGCCAGCCCCTCGTCGGTGGCTTGGGCGCCGGCCCCGTCGTTCATCACCAACAGATCGAGCGTCTCGGTGTACACCATGCCCGCCGGCTCACCGCCGTGGCGGCAGACGTGCACCCGCTGCGTGCGACCGCTCGCATGCTGCACGGTGAGCACGCACGCACCCGCTTCCACCGCGCTCAGCCCCGCCAGCTGCCAGCCGTGCCCGAGAACGGCCCCCGCCGTCAGCGGCGTCAGCAGCTCCCACGGCGCCACCGCCGGGGCGGCCTCCACCGGCGGCGCGCTTGAAAGCGGCGCCGCAGAATCCTGCGAGCCCGGCGCTGCGCCATCCACTGGCGCGGCCGTGGTGCGCGCCTCCGCGCGCCGGCCCCCGATCGTACTCACCGTTCCGGCGACGGCCGCTCCCACGGCCAGTCTGCCGACAAACGTCCGTCGCGACAGCATCAATCGTCCCCCCTTTGCCACTCCTGCGATTGTCCCCACTCCCGCGCTACCACGGTCGCCGACAAACAGTAAAGAGAGAATCTGCGATCACGCCACTAGTCACTGGTATGACAATTCCGAAGACATCAGAACCGCCTGATCCACTCCTGAAACGACGACGCCCCGGCCGAAAAAATCTTGGGCCGGGGCGCCATGTCGAACACGGGATCAGCCGATCAGGGTGACTTGGCGTTGAACTGATCGGCGACGTTCTTCTTCGGCAGGGTGAACTGGCCCTCCCAGCAGATACCGGTCTGGTTGTTGCGCAACTGCACCACCATCGGCAGGTCGCCCGGCGGGATCGGCAGATCGCTGTCGAAGTCGGGCAACATGGCGCCCTTCCCCTTCACGATCGCCTTGCTGCGTCCCAGCGTACCGCCCTTGACGATGATCTTGGTGATGCCGTCGGCGGCGCCGGTCGTGTCCGAATACTTGTAGCCCTTGGTCCCGACCGTCGACCACTTCGTGCTGCTCGGCGGCACGCTGAGCTGCTTGAGCAGGGCGCTCGAGGGGCCGGTGTAGATACACAGGGCGTACTCCGCCGCGACGGTCGGATCGCCGAAATCGCTCTGCAACGTGTCGGCGCCCTTCGACCACTTCCACAGCAACTTGTCCTTGCTGTCGTCGGTCTTGTTCTTGATCAGGATCTTGTTCTTGTCGGCCGGGCGGCAGACCACCGCGTTGGGCGGGCAACTGCCGACGAAGCACGAGTCGGTCGCCTCATCGCAGCTCTCGCCCAGCGCGCACGGATCGGTGCCGCCACCGCAGACGTTGCCCGTGCAGGTCTGCGTGCCGTTGCAGAAGGTGCTGTCGTCGCAGCTGGTGCCGTCCGGCAGTCCGCCGTTGGGCGGACACGCCGCGCTCGACCCGGTGCACATCTCATCGACGTCGCACACCTCGCCAGGGGTGGCCGCTCGGCAGACCACCGTGCTCGGGGCGAAGCCGTCCGCCGGGCAATCGACGCCGGACCCGGTGCAGGATTCCGCCACGTCGCAGATCCCGGCCGCGGCGCGGCATTCCGTGCCCGACGACGCGTATCCGTCGGGAGGGCAGGCGTAGCTGACGCCGTCGCACGCTTCGGCGACGTCGCATACCCCGGCCACCGAACGGCAGGTCGTGCCGGCCGTCGCCGCGATGTCGGCGGGACAGTCGTCGCCGGCGCCGTCGCAGACTTCGACCGCGTCGCACAGATCGGCGGCGGCGCGGCATGGCGCCGTGCTCTTCGCGTCGGCCGGACAATCGTTGGTGACGCCGTCGCAGAGGTCGGCGACGTCGCACACGCCGGCGGCGGCGCGGCACTGTGCCGTGCTCTTGGCATCCGCCGGGCACGTGGCGCTGGAGCCCGTGCAGTTCTCCGCCACATCGCACACGCCGCCGGACGCGCGACACTCCGTACTGCTGGAGACGAACGCATCCGTCGGGCAATTGTTGTTCACACCGTCGCAGAACTCGGCGACGTCGCAGGCGCCCGCCGTGCCGCGGCACTGCGCCGTGGTCTTCGCGTCCGCCGGACAATCGTCACCGACGCCGTCACACGTCTCCGCGACGTCGCACACGCCGCCCGCGGCGCGGCACACGGAGCTGCTCTTCGCATCGGCCGGACAGTTGTTGTTCACGCCGTCGCACACCTCGGCGGTATCGCAGGCGCCCGCCGACGCGCGGCACTGCGACGAGCTCTTCGCGTCGCTCGGACAGTTGTTGCTGACGCCGTTGCAGAACTCCGCGGGGTCGCACACACCGGCCGATCCGCGGCAGAGGGCGGTGCTCTTGCCATCCGCCGGGCAGCTGGCGCTGGATCCGGTGCAGGTGTCGGCCGCATCGCAGACGCCGGCCGCCGTACGACAGATCAGGCCCGCGCCGCGGAACTGGCAGGCGGAGGTGCAGCACGACGTCGACGAACCGTTGCTGCCGCCGAGGTCGCACTGCTCGGTCGGACTGTCGGTGACGCCGTCGCCGCAGTCGGAGTAGTAGAAGGCCAGATCCAGCTTGGCGAAGTCCGAGGCGCCGGTCGCCGGCGTCTGGGTCTTGTCGTACACTCCCGGGTTGGCCACGCCGCTGAACGACGGCGAGGTCGAATTGATCACCGCCGTGAACGTGAAGCTCGAGCCGCTGTCCAGGTGGAACAGCCGCTGGATGGCGCCGTTGCCGGTGTCCGCCGGGTTCCCCCGGCCGCCACCAGCGTCGTCGCCCCGCCCGTCCGCGTCAGCACCAGCGCATTGCTCACCGACTGCGAGCCCAACACCGGCATTGTTGACCGTCGTCGTGCTCGAGTAGTTGATCGTGGTTCCCGCGCCGCTCACGAACGCGAACACCGCGGTCCGCCGCCGGGCTCGCCCCGGTCATCGTGTTGCCGTTGGCGTTGGTGTCGTTGCGGATGCCGAAGTACACGTTCGAGTGCGCGGCCAGGTTCACCCCGGTGCAGGTGATCGTCGCCCCGCTCCCGAGGCTCGGCGAGCCGACCACCGAGCAACTGCCGCCACCCGTCAGGGTGTACACCGGCCCACCCGTCAACGTCAGCGCTGTAGCGCCCTGCGCCACCCCCAGCACCGCCGCCACCGCCACCAGCGCGGCGCTGGCGCCGCGCCACCTGGGCGGCGCGCCCACACTCGTCCCGAGACCTCGGCCGGCTGTCATGACGTTGCCTCCGCGGTGCCGCTGCATCTGCATCTGCTCACCACGACCCGTGCGAGCCGTGACTGCCGTGCGATCCGTGCGAGCCGTGGCTGCCGTGGCTGCCGTGACTGCCGTGCGATCCGTGCGAGCCGTGACTGCCGTGCGATCCGTGCGAGCCGTGACTGCCGTGGCTGGCGTGCGACATGTGCTGCGCGAGCAACAGCTTCTCGCTGTTCGGCTCCTGGCGCAGCGCCGCTGCCGCCTCGCCCGGCTCCAGCGCCGCCACCGGCTTGACCGCCTGGCGCGCCTCCTCCTGGCTCAAGAAATCCAGCGGCGACTTCCGCAACGCCGGCAGTCCGTTCTTCTTCTCGCTCATGATCTCGATTCCTCTCAGCAGCCCAGCCGTTGAGTCCGATGTCCCGCTCAGCGCAGCCACGCCGTCGCGGCGTAGCGCTCGACCCGCGCGGCGTGCGCTTCCAACTCGCGCGGCGCGGCGTGCTCGTTGCGCGCCAGCGCGTGTGCCAGGGTCGCCACCGCCTGCGCCAGCCCCTCGTCGGTGGCCTGGGCGCCGGCCCCGTCGTTCATCACCAACAGATCGAGCGTCTCGGTGTACACCATGCCCGCCGGCTCACCGCCGTGGCGGCAGACGTGCACGCGCTGGGTGCGGCCGCTCGCGTGCTGCACCGTGAGCACGCACGCACCCGCTTCCACCGCGCTCAGCCCCGCCAGCTGCCAGCCGTGGCCGAGAACGGCCCCCGCCGTCAGCGGCGTCAGCAGCTCCCACGGCGCCACCGCCGGGGCGGCCTCCACCGGCGGCGCGCTTGAAAGCGGCGCCGCAGAATCCTGCGAGCCCGGCGCTGCGCCATCCACTGGCGCGGCCGTGGTGCGCGCCTCCGCGCGCCGGCCCCCGATCGTACTCACCGTTCCGGCGACGGCCGCTCCCACGGCCAGTCTGCCGACAAACATCCGTCGCGACAGCATCAATCGTCCCCCCGTTGCCACTACTTCGACTGACCCCACTCCCGCGCTACCACGGTCGCCGACAAACAGTAAAGAGAGAATCCGCGCGCTCTCGCCTTCTCCGGGCTAGACGAGCTTTGATCGCTCGCGTTCAGAAGAACCGTGATGCGAAACAACGACGCCCCGGCGAGGGCAGACCCCGCCGGGGCGTCGCACCGTGCGACTGGTCAGACGATCAGGGCGCCTTGGCGTTGAACTGATCGAGCTGGTTCTTCTTCGGGCTCGCGAACGACCCCTGCCAGCAGATGCCGCTCGCGTTGTTGCGCAGCTGCACCACCAGCGGCAGGTCGCCCATCGCAATCGGCAGGTCGCTGTCGAAGTCCGGCAGGTTCACGCCCTTGCCCTTCACCAGCGCCTTGCTCTTCCCCGCGTCGCCGCCCTTCAGGATGATCTTGGTGATCCCGTCCTCGGCGGCCGTCTGGTCCTTGTACTTGTACCCCTTGGTCCCCAGGACCGACCAGTTCGGCGCCCCCGGCGGCACGTTGGCCTGCTGCAGCAGCGCCCCCGACCCGTCGTAGAAGCACAGCGCGTAGTCGGCCGTCGCGGTCGGATCGCCGAACTCCGCCACCGTCGTCTCCGCGCCCTTCGTCCACTTCCAGATCAGCTTGTCCTTGCCGTCGTCGGTCTTGTTCTTGATCAGCACCTTGTTCTTGGCCGCCGTGCGGCACACCGCCGCATTGGACGGGCACGACCCCGTGAAGCACAGGTCGCTGGTCTCGTCGCAGCTCTCTCCCACCCCGCAGGGGCTGGTGCCGCCGCCGCAGACGCCGCCCGTGCAGCTCTGCGTGCCGTTGCAGAAGTTCGTGTCGTCGCAGCCGGTTCCGTCGGCGACGAAGCCGTCGGCCGGGCAGCTGTCGCTGACGCCGTCGCAGACTTCCGCCACGTCGCAGACGCCGGTCGACGCACGGCAGGTCGCCGTGCTCTTCGTGTCGCTCGGACAGGTCTTCGCCGACCCGTCGCAGACTTCGGCCGAGTCGCACGCGCCGGCCGAGGCGCGGCAGGTGGTGCCGTTGGGCAGCACCTGATCCGCGGGACAGGCGGCATTCACGCCGTCGCAGGTCTCGGTCACGTCGCAGACCTCACCCACCGTCGAGGCACGGCACACCGTGCTGCTCGGCTCGACCGTATCGGCCGGGCAGGCCTTGTTGGTGCCGTCGCAGGTCTCGGCGATGTCGCAGACGCCGGCACTGCCACGGCAGACCGTCGTGCTCGGCTCCACCGCGTCCGCCGGACAGGCGATACCGGTGCCGGTGCACAACTCCGCCACATCGCAGGTCTCGCCGCCGCTGATGGCGCGGCACACCGTCGTGGCCGGCGCGTAGGCGTCGGCCGGGCAGTCGGCGTCAGTCCCCGTGCACGTCTCCGCCACGTCGCACACGTCCGCCGCCGGGCGGCACTCCGTGCTCGACGGCACGAAGGTGTCGGCCGGGCAGTCGACGTTGGTGCCGTCGCAGGCCTCGGTCGCATCGCAGATGCCGGCCGAGGCGCGGCAGGTGGTGCCGTTCGGCAGCACTTCGTCGGCCGGGCAGTCGTCCGTCGAGCCGTCGCACACCTCGGCCACGTCGCAGAACGCCGCGGCGGCGCGGCACTGCGCGGTGCTCTTGGCATCCGCCGGACAGGCGTTGTTCACACCGTCGCACGTCTCCGCGATGTCGCAGACGCCGCCCGAGGCGCGGCACTCCGCCGTGCTCTTGGCATCCGCCGGGCAGGCGTTGTTGACGCCGTCGCACACTTCCGCGACGTCGCAGATGCCGCCCGAGGCGCGGCACTCGCTGGTGCTCTTGGCGTCAGCCGGACAGGTATCGCTGACGCCGTCGCAGATCTCGGCGACATCGCAGGCACCGCCGGAGGCGCGGCATTCGGCCGTGCTCTTCGCGTCGGCCGGACAGGTATCGCTCGAGCCGTCGCACAGCTCGGCCACGTCGCACGCCCCCACCGAAGCGCGGCAGGTCGCCGTGCTCTTGGCATCCGCCGGACAATCGTTGCCGACGCCGTCGCACGACTCGGCCAGGTCGCACGCGCCGGCCGAAGCCCGGCACTGCGCCGTGCTCTTGGTGTCCGCCGGACAAGCATTGTTGACGCCGTCACAGCTCTCCGCCGTATCGCAGACACCCGCCGTCGCGCGGCACTCGGCCGTGCTCTTGGCGTCGGCCGGGCAGGCGTTGGTCGTCCCGTCGCAGAACTCCGCCACGTCACAGACGCCGCCGGAGGCGCGGCACTCGGTGCTGCCCGGGGCCACGATGTCCGCCGGGCAGGTGTCACTCGACCCGTCGCACACTTCCGCCACGTCGCAGGTGCCGACCGAGGCGCGGCAGGTCGCCGTGCTCTTGATGTCGGCGGGGCAGGTGTTGCTCGAGCCGTCGCAGACCTCGGCCAGGTCGCAGGCGCCGGCCGACCCACGGCAGGTCGCCGTGCTCTTGATGTCCGCCGGACAGGTGTTGATGACGCCGTTGCAGCTCTCCGCCAGGTCGCAGTCGCCCGCCGAGGCGCGGCAGACCGCCGAGCTCTTCGTATCCGCCGGACAGGCGTTGCTCACGCCCGTGCAGGTCTCCGCGATATCGCAATCGCCCGCCGCGCCGCGGCACACCGTGCTGCCAGGGGCGAAGCCGTCCGCCGGGCAGTTCACGCCGACGCCGTCGCACACCTCATCGACGTCGCAGATCCCCACCGACGCCCGACACGTCGTCGAGCCGCCGAGCCGGGCGCCGTCCGCCGGACAGGCGTTGCTCACCCCGTCGCACGTCTCCGCCACGTCGCACACGCCGCTCGCGGCGCGGCACTGGGCGCTGCTCTTGGCATCGGCCGGGCAGGTCGCGCTCACCCCGCCGCAGGTTTCCGCCACGTCGCAGGTGCCCCCCGAGGCGCGGCAGGTGTTGCCGCTGGTGAACGTGCACGTCGCGCTGCAGCAGGCGGTCGGCGCCCCGTTGGATCCGCCGAGGTCGCACTGCTCGCCCGCCTCGACGGTGCCGTTGCCGCAGTCGTAGTAATAGAACGCCAGGTCGAGCTTGGAGTAGTCGACGTCGGTCGTCGGCGTGTTGATGCCGTTGAACACCGTGTTGGCGACGCCCGAGGCGGGACCGGTGACCGTCAGCGCGGCGGTGAACGTGAAGCTGCTACCGCTGTCGAGCTGGAACAGCCGCTGGATGGCGCCGTTGCCGCTGTCGGCCGGGTTCCCGCCGGTCGCCACCACCGTCGCCGAACCGCCGGTTAGGGCGAGGACCAGGGTGTTGCTCACGGCCGGGCTGGTGCCGGCGATCAGATTGTCGATGGTGGTCGAGCTCGTGTACGTGATCGAGCTCGCCCCCGACGTGGAGTAGCCGTAGACCTCGCCGCCGGACGGCACCGTTGAACTGATGTCGTTCATCGAGTTGCCGTTGACGTTCGTGTCGTTCTTGATGCCGAAGTACACCTTGGCGTGGGACCCCAGGTTGACGCCGCTGCAGGTGATCGTGCTGGTCCCCAGGCTCGGGTTGGCCGCGCCCGAGATCAGGCAGCTCCCGCCGCCGGGCAGGCTGTAGACGGGCCCCCCGGAGAGGGTCAGCGCCGATGCGCTCGAGCCGACCAGGAGCGAGACCAACGCGACGAGGGAGAACGAGTGGCTGCGTAGATGCCGTGACAACATGATCCCCTCCCTCACCACGACCCGTGCGAGCCGTGACTGCCGTGTGATCCGTGACTGCCGTGCGACCCGTGCGAGCCGTGCGACCCGTGCGAGCCGTGGCTGCCGTGCGAGCCGTGCGACCCGTGCGAGCCGTGGCTGCCGTGACTGGCATGCGACATGTGCTGCGCGAGCAACAGCTTCTCGCTGTTCGGCTCCTGGCGCAGCGCCGCCGCCGCCTCGCCCGGCTCCAGCGCCGCCACCGGCTTGACCGCCTGGCGCGCCTCCTCCTGGCTCAAGAAATCCAGCGGCGACTTCCGCAACGCCGGCAGTCCGTTCTTCTTCTCGCTCATGATCTCGATTCCTCTCAGCAGCCCAGCCGTTGAGTCCGATGTCCCGCTCAGCGCAGCCACGCCGTCGCGGCGTAGCGCTCGACCCGCGCGGCGTGCGCTTCCAACTCGCGCGGCGCGGCGTGCTCGTTGCGCGCCAGCGCGTGTGCCAGGGTCGCCACCGCCTGCGCCAGCCCCTCGTCGGTGGCTTGGGCGCCGGCCCCGTCGTTCATCACCAACAGATCGAGCGTCTCGGTGTACACCATGCCCGCCGGCTCACCGCCGTGGCGGCAGACGTGCACCCGCTGCGTGCGACCGCTCGCATGCTGCACGGTGAGCACGCACGCGCCCGCTTCCACCGCGCTCAGCCCCGCCAGCTGCCAGCCGTGGCCGAGAACGGCGCCCGCCGTCAGTGGCGTCAGCAACTCCCACGGCGCCACCGCGTCTGCCGCCCCGTGCACCGGCGGCGCGCCGGCACTCGCCGCCACGGGTTCCTTCGCCATCGGCGGCGCCCCATCCAGCGGCGCGCCCTCCGCTGCCCCGGCCGGGGTGCGCGCCTCTGCGCGCCGGCCCCCGATCGTGCTCACCGTTCCGGCGACGGCCGCTCCCACGGCCAGTCTGCCGACAAACGTACGTCGCGACAGCATGAATCGTCCCCCCGTTGCCACGTGCTGCGAATTATCCCCACTCCCGCGGTACCACGGTCGCCGACAAACAGTAAAGCGCGAATCGTCCACGATGGTCCCGGCGCAGCCTTTTCCATCAGAAACTCGCAGCCCCAAAACGAGACGCCCCGGTGCGCGTGCACACCGGGGCGTCGGATCAATCATGCAGCGTGACGATCAGGGCGTCTTGGCGCTGAACTGATCGAGCTGGTTCTTCTTCGGACTCGCGAACGACCCCTCCCAGCAGATGCCGCTCGCATTGTTGCGCAGCTGCACCACCAGCGGCAGGTCGCCCATCGCAATCGGCAGGTCGCTGTCGAAGTCCGGCAGGTTCACGCCCTTGCCCTTCACCAGCGCCTTGCTCTTCCCCGCGTCGCCGCCCTTCAGGATGATCTTGGTGATCCCGTCCTCGGCGGCCGTCTGGTCCTTGTACTTGTACCCCTTGGTCCCGAGCGCCGACCACTTGCTCGCGCTGGGCGGCACGTTCGCCTGCTGCAGCAGCGCCCCCGACCCGTCGTAGAAGCAGAGCGCGTAATCGGCGGTGGCGGTCGGATCGCCGAACTCCGTCTGATCGGTCTGCGCGCCCTTCGTCCACTTCCAGATCAGCTTGTCCTTGCCGTCGTCGCTCTTGTTCTTGATCAACACCTTGTTCTTGGCCGCCGTGCGGCACACCGCCGCATTGGACGGGCACGACCCCGTGAAGCACAGGTCGCTGGCCTCGTCGCAGCTCTGTCCCACTCCGCAGGGGCTGGTGCCGCCGCCGCAGACGCCGCCCGTGCAGCTCTGCGTGCCGTTGCAGAAGTTGGTGTCGTCGCAACCGGTCCCGTCGGCGACGAAGGCGTCGGCCGGGCAGCTGTCGCTGACGCCGTTGCAGACTTCCGCAACGTCGCAGACGCCGGTCGACGCACGGCAGGTCGCCGTGCTCTTCGTGTCGCTCGGGCAGGTCTTGGCCGAACCGTTGCACACCTCGGCCGAATCGCAGACGCCGGCCGACGCGCGGCAGGTGGTGCCGTTCGGCAGCACGGCATCCGCCGGACAGGTCCGGTTGGTGCCGTCGCAGGTCTCGGTCACGTCGCAGACCTCACCCACCGTCGAGGCACGGCAGACCGTGCTGCTCGGCTCCACCGCATCCGGCGGGCAGGTCTTGTTGGTGCCGTCGCAGAAGTCGGGAATGTCGCAGACCTCCCCCACCGTCGAGGCCCGGCACAGGGTGGTCGCCGGCTCGACGTCATCGGCCGGGCAGCTCACGCCCGTGCCGGTGCACGACTCGGGAATGTCGCACACCTCGCCAGGGCTCGCGGCGCGGCACACCGTCGTCGCCGGCTCGAATCCGTCGCTCGGGCAGGCGGCGCTGGAGCCGTCGCAGACCTCGGCCACGTCGCACGGGCCGGCCACCGCGCGGCACTCCGTCCCCGAGGCCACGAAGCTATCCGCCGGGCAGTCGACGTTGGCCCCGTCGCACGTATCGGTGACGTCGCAGATGCCGGCCGAGGCGCGGCAGGTGGTGCCGTTCGGCAGCACCGCGTCGGTAGGGCAATCGTCGTTGCTGCCATCGCAGGCCTCGGTCACGTCGCAGAACGCGGCCGCGGCGCGACACACCGCCGTGCTCTTGGCATCCGCCGGGCAGGCGTTGGTCACGCCATCGCACACCTCGGCGATGTCACAGACGCCGCCGGAGGCGCGGCACTCGGCCGTGCTCTTGGCGTCCGCCGGGCAGGCATTGTTGATGCCGTCGCACGACTCGGCCACGTCGCAGACGCCGCCGGAGGCGCGGCACTGGGCCGAACTCTTGCCGTCCGCCGGGCAGTCGTCGTTCACGCCGTCGCAGGTCTCGGTCACGTCGCAGACGCCGCCGGAGGCGCGGCAGGTGGCCGTGCTCTTGGCATCCGCCGGGCACGTGTCGCTCAACCCGTCGCACACCTCGGCGACGTCGCACGCGCCCGCCGCCCCGCGGCAGACCGCCGTGCTCTTGGCATCCGCCGGACAGGCGTTGTTCACGCCGTCGCAGAGCTCGGCGAGGTCGCAGGCGCCGGCGGAGGCACGGCATTGGGCCGTACTCTTGGCATCGGCCGGACACGTCCCGCTCGCTCCGCTGCAGGTCTCGGTCGGATCGCAGACGCCGGCCGACAGCCGGCAGGTCTCGCCGCCGGCGCGGAACTGACATCCCGCGGTGCAGCACGACGTGGTGGTGCCGTTGGCCACGCCCTCATCGCACTGCTCACCGGCGTCGACGACACCGTTGCCGCAGCTCGGCGTGAACAGCACGGTCGAGCTGTCGTTGATCACGCTGGAATTGAAGGACCACTGGAGGTTGCGCCCGTTGGACTGGCCATTCACGTCGCGGATGCCGACGGTCGCTGTGTTGCCGTGGTTGTAGGAATTGGTCGTCGTCGCATCGAGGTACTGCAGGAGGATGTTTCCAGAGCCCTCGTAGAGAATCGCTTCAAACGTGACGAAGTCCGCCACCGGCGGGGCGGCGCCGCAACATCCGGCGGTCGTGCGCCATTCAATCACCAGGCGGCGAGACGGGGCACTCCCGAGCGTCTGGTAGTAGACGGCGTCGGCGCCCGAGGTGTCGGTGGACCAATCGTCCCAGAGCGGCGCGATCAGCGGCAGGTCGTTGGGAACGTTCTGCGTCGGTGCCGCCGCCGTGGTCAGGTTGTCGTTGGCAAACGAAAGGTTGCCCGAGCCGAAGGTGATCAGACCATTGGAAGAGACGAACAGCGACGTCTGGCTGGTCCCGTAGAAGTTGAAGGTGAAGCCGATCGGTACGGCGACGAAGCCGTCGTCGGTATTGGACAGCACGCGCGTGCCGCTGCCGGAGATCTCCTGGAAGGCGAACGCCGTGGTGTTGTTCGCCGTGAACCCGGACGCGTCGGGCCCGATCGTCGTCGCCCGCGTGGCGCTGGCGAACATCGCGCCGAGCACTGCCATCGCAGCGAGGTTGCACGTCACGGAATGAAATCTGGACGTGGCGGTGACACGGGTCCGGACATGGACCTGGTCGTCGCTCCGCGTCCGCCTGGGCACTTGCGGTGCCGATCTACGCACGTTCCCCGACACTCGCGTGCCCATCATGTCCCCCTCTGCCCGTCCTCCGACGGGGCCTCCGAGCCGTTTCCACATCTCTGATGCCAATGGGAATCAGGCTCAGGGCACTTTGGCGCTGAACTGATCCGTCTGGTTCTTCTTCGGAGTCGCGAACGACCCGGCCCAGCAGATGCCGCTCGAGTTGTTGCGGAGCTGCACCACCAGCGGCAGGTTCGCGAGCGGCAGGTCGGCGTCGAAGTCGGGCAGGTTCAGCCCCTTGCCCTTCACCAGCGCCTTGCTCTTCCCGGCCGCGCCACCCTTCAGGATGATCTTGGTGATGCCGTCCTGTGCGGCCGTCTGATCCTTGTACTTGTAGCCCTTGGTCCCGAGCGTCGCCCAGTTCGAGCCCGGCGACACGTTCGCCTGCTGCAACAGGGCGCCCGTCCCGTCGTAGAAGCACAGCGCGTAGTCGGCGGTCGTCGTCGGATCGCCGAACTCCGGCTGGGTCGTCTCGGCGCCCTTCGTCCACTTCCAGATCAGCTTGTCCTTGCCGTCGTCGGTCTTGTTCTTGATCAACACCTTGTTCTTGGCCGCCGTGCGGCACACCGCCGGATTGGCCGGGCACGCGCCGGTGAAGCACAGGTCGCTCATCTCGTCGCAGCTCTGACCGATGCCGCAGGGGGTGGTGCCGCCGCCGCAGACGCCGCCGGTGCAGGTCTGGGTGCCGTTGCAGAAGTTGGTGTCGTCGCAACCGGTCCCGTCGGCGACGAAGCCGTCGGCCGGGCAGGTGTCATTGACGCCGTCGCAGCTCTCCGCCACGTCGCAGACACCGGTCGACGCACGGCAGGTCGCCGTGCTCTTCGTGTCGCTCGGGCAGGTCTTGGCCGAACCGTTGCACACCTCGGCCGAATCGCAGACGCCGGCCGAGGCGCGGCAGGTGGTGCCGTTCGGCAGCACCGCATCGGCCGGACAGGTCCGGCTCACCCCGTCGCAGGTCTCGGCCACGTCGCAGACCTCACCCACCGTCGAGGCACGGCACACCGTGCTGCTCGGCTCGACCGCATCCGGCGGGCAGGTCTTGTTGGTGCCGTCGCAGTAGTCGGGGATGTCGCAGACCTCCCCCACCGTCGAGGCGCGGCACAGGGTGGTGGTCGGCTCGACGTCATCGGCCGGGCAGCTCACGCCCGTGCCGGTGCACGACTCGGGAATGTCGCACACCTCGCCCGGGTTCGAGGCGCGGCACACCGTCGTCGCCGGCTCGAAGCCGTCGCTCGGGCAGTCGGCGCTGGAGCCGGTGCACGCCTCGGCCACGTCGCAGATCCCCGCCGCGCCGCGGCACTCCGTCCCCGACGTCACGAAACCGTCCGCCGGGCAGTCGACGTTGGTCCCGTCGCACGTCTCGGTGACGTCGCAGATGCCGGCTGAGGCGCGGCAGGTGGTGCCGTCCGGCAGCACCGTGTCGGCCGGGCAGGTGTCAGTCGCCCCGTCGCACACCTCGGCGACGTCGCAGAACCCGGCCGAGGCACGGCACTCGGCCGTGCTCTTGGTGTCCGCCGGGCAGGCGTTGGTCACGCCGTCGCAGGACTCGGCGATGTCGCAGACGCCGCCGGAGGCGCGGCACTCGGCCGTGCTCTTGGCGTCCGCCGGGCAGGCATTGTTGATGCCGTCGCACGACTCGGCCACGTCGCAGACGCCGCCGGAGGCGCGGCACTGGGCCGTGCTCTTGCCGTCCGCCGGGCAGTCGTCGTTCACGCCGTCGCAGGTCTCGGCCACGTCGCAGACGCCGCCGGAGGCGCGGCAGGTGGACGTGCTCTTGGCATCCGCCGGGCACGTATTGCTCAGCCCGTCGCACTGTTCGGCGACGTCGCACACGCCCGCCGCTCCGCGGCAGACCGCCGTGCTCTTGGTATCCGCCGGACAGGCATCGGTGACGCCGTCGCAGACCTCGGCGAGGTCGCAGGCGCCGGCGGAGGCACGGCACTGGGCCGTGCTCTTGCTGTCCGCCGGGCAGTTGTCGCTCACCCCGTCGCAGGATTCGGCGAGGTCGCAGGCGCCGGCGGAGGCACGGCACTGCGTGGTCTTCTTGACGTCCGCCGGACACGCGTTGTTGACGCCGTCGCAGGTTTCGGCGACGTCGCAGAGACCGCCGGCGGGGCGACATTCGCTGGTGCTCTTGGCATCAGCCGGGCAGTTCTTGCCGACGCCATCGCAGGCCTCGGTGGCGTCGCAGGTCCCCGCCGAGGCGCGGCAGGTCGTGCCGTTCGGCAGCACATCGTCCGCCGGGCAGGCGTTGTTGGCGCCGTCGCACGACTCGGCGACGTCGCAGACCCCGCCCGAGGCACGGCACTGCGCGGTGCTCTTGGCATCCGCCGGACAGGCGTTGTTCACACCGTCGCACGTCTCCGCGATGTCGCAGACGCCGCCCGAGGCACGGCACTCCGCCGTGCTCTTGGCATCCGCCGGGCACGCATTGTTCACGCCGTCGCACGACTCGGCGACGTCGCAGACGCCGCCCGACGCGCGGCACTCGGCCGTGCTCTTCGTATCAGACGGGCAGGTGTTGCTCGATCCGTCGCACACTTCGGCCAGGTCGCAGACCCCACCCGCCGCACGGCACGTCGCCGTGCTCTTGATGTCGCTCGGGCAGTCGACGGCCGAGCCGTCGCAGAACTCCGCCAGGTCGCAGTCGCCCGCCGAGGCGCGGCACTGCGCGGTGCTCTTGGTGTCGCTCGGACAATCGTTGGCGGACCCGTCGCAGAACTCCGCGACGTCGCAGACACCCGCCGAGCCGCGGCACAGTGCCGTGCTCTTGGTGTCGGTCGGACAGGCGTTGCTCACGCCGTCACACACTTCCGCGACGTCGCAGACGCCGCCCGACGCACGGCACTCCGCCGTGCTCTTGATGTCGGTCGGACAGGCGTTGCCGACGCCGTCACACACTTCCGCGACGTCGCAGACGCCGCCCGACGCACGGCACTCCGCCGTGCTCTTGATGTCGGTCGGACAGGCGTTGCCGACGCCGTCGCACACTTCCGCGACGTCGCAGATGCCGCCGGACGCACGGCACTCCGCCGTGCTCTTAATGTCCGCCGGACAGGTGTTGCTCGAGCCGTCGCAGACCTCGGCCAGGTCGCAGTCGCCGGCCGACCCACGGCAGGTCGCCGTGCTCTTGATGTCGGCGGGACAGGTGTTGATGGAACCGTTGCAGGTTTCCGCCAGGTCGCAGTCGCCCGCCGAGGCGCGGCAGACCGCCGAGCTCTTCGTATCCGCCGGACAGGCGTTGCTCACGCCCGTGCAGGTCTCCTGGATGTCGCAATCGCCGGCCGCCGCGCGGCACACCGTGCTCCCCGAGGCGAACCCATCGCTCGGACAGTTCACGTTGACGCCGTCGCACACCTCGCCGACGTCGCAGATCCCCACCGACGCCCGACACGTCGTCGAGCCGCCGAGCCGGGCGCCGTCCGCCGGACAGGCGTTGCTCACCCCGTCGCACGTCTCCGCCACGTCGCACACGCCGCTCGCGGCGCGGCACTGGGCGCTGCTCTTGGCATCGGCCGGGCAGGTCGCGCTCACCCCGCCGCAGGTTTCCGCCACGTCGCAGGTGCCCCCCGAGGCGCGGCAGGTGTTGCCGCTGGTGAACGTGCACGTCGCGCTGCAGCAGGCGGTCGGCGCCCCGTTGGATCCGCCGAGGTCGCACTGCTCGCCCGCCTCGACGGTGCCGTTGCCGCAGTCGTAGTAATAGAACGCCAGGTCGAGCTTGGAGTAGTCGACGTCGGTCGTCGGCGTGTTGATGCCGTTGAACACCGTGTTGGCGACGCCCGAGGCGGGACCGGTGACCGTCAGCGCGGCGGTGAACGTGAAGCTGCTGCCGCTGTTGAGCTGGAACAGCCGCTGGATGGCGCCGTTGCCGCTGTCGGCCGGGTTCCCGCCGGTCGCCACCACCGTCGCCGAACCGCCGGTCAGGGCGAGGACCAGGGTGTTGCTCACGGCCGGGCTGGTGCCGGCGATCAGATTGTCGATGGTGGTCGAGCTCGTATACGTGATCGAGCTCGCCCCCGAGGTGGAGTAGCCGTAGACCTCGCCGCCGGACGGCACCGTTGAACTGATGTCGTTCATCGAGTTGCCGTTGACGTTCGTGTCGTTCTTGATGCCGAAGTACACCTTGGCGTGGGACCCCAGGTTGACGCCGCTGCAGGTGATCGTGCTGGTCCCCAGGCTCGGGTTGGCCGCGCCCGAGATCAGGCAGCTCCCGCCGCCGGGCAGGCTGTAGACGGGCCCCCCGGAGAGGGTCAGCGCCGATGCGCTCGAGCCGACCAGGAGCGAGACCAACGCGACGAGGGAGAACGAGTGGCTGCGTAGATGCCGTGACAACATGATCCCCTCCCTCACCACGACCCGTGCGAGCCGTGACTGCCGTGTGATCCGTGACTGCCGTGCGAGCCGTGCGAGCCGTGCGACCCGTGCGAGCCGTGGCTGCCGTGCGAGCCGTGCGACCCGTGCGAGCCGTGGCTGCCGTGACTGGCATGCGACATGTGCTGCGCGAGCAACAGCTTCTCGCTGTTCGGCTCCTGGCGCAGCGCCGCCGCCGCCTCGCCCGGCTCCAGCGCCGCCACCGGCTTGACCGCCTGGCGCGCCTCCTCCTGGCTCAAGAAATCCAGCGGCGACTTCCGCAACGCCGGCAGTCCGTTCTTCTTCTCGCTCATGATCCCGATTCCCTCCCGGTCGCTCAGCGCAGCTGCGCGCTCGCCCCACAGCGCTCCACCCGCTCGGCGTGCGCCAGCAATCCCACGTGCGCCACCCGCGGCGCGCTCTCGATGCGCGCCAGCGCGTGCGCCGCCGCCGTCAGCGGCGTCAACAACTCCCACGGCGCCATCGCGCTCGGCGCCTCGAATTCGTCGGTGTCGAGGCCCGGCGCCCAGGGCGCCCCGGCCCGCGCCGACGCAGCCGCCGCACTGGTGCGGCGCGCCTGCGCTCGCCTGCCGATGGTCGTTGCCGCTCCGGCGACCGCCCCACCGGCGGGTAGGCCGGCTACGAGCGCACGCCGCGACAGCATGAAAGTCCCCCCAAAATTGATCTGCCTTCGCCCCCATCCTGCGGCTACCACGCCCACAGAAGAATAGTAAACAAGAATTCGACCACCGCCCGAAGAAATTCCGCTGACATCGCGGGCGGAACGATTAGCCGTGCGTCGTCTCGGCCCCGCGCTCAAACTGATGCGGCGCAGCGCGAAACGCCGCCCAGAAAAAAGGTGGCGTCTCGAATTCCGGTATGGTACCCGAACTTTTGTAGTGCCACGGGGGGCTTGCACGGCACAACGGCTCGTCGAAGTCCGGCGGCGCCGGTCGGGTTGGTCTCTCCGACTGGCAACTCTCAAACGACCAGATTGACTCACTCGTGAGACAAACGCTCCCGACTTGCGGCTTCCCGCGTGCCGTTCTGGTCCGACTCTGATGCGCCGCACCGACGACACCCCGCGCCGATCCGGTGCCACGCCGCGCAAGCCGCGCATCGACCTGCACCTGTCGCTGGCCCGTGTCGCACAAGGTCTGCCGTGGCGGATCGACGCGTCCGCCGACGCCGACGATGCGCCCACGGAGGACGTGCTCGCCGCGGCGCGGGGTGCCGCCAAGCAGCCTGGCGCGTTCGTGGTGAGCGGTGGCGACCCGCTCCGCCGTGGCGATCTCTCCGAGCTCCTCGCCACCCTCGCCGCCCTGCGCCCCGACCACCTCGGGCTGTGGACCTCCGGCCATCGCCTCGACGCGGCGGCCGCGGCGCGCGTCCGCGCCGCCGGCGTGCAGCGCGTGCACATCCCGTTTCACTGCGCGCGCCAGGACGCACATGATTGGCTCGTCGGCCAGAGCGGCGCCTTGAAGGCGGCGCATCGCGCCATGCGCGCGTGCATCGACGGGGATCTCCCGGTGGTGGCGGAGATCATGCTGACGCGGCCCACCGCGGCGCACGTCGCCGAGACGATCGAGGTACTGGCCCGGGTCGGCGTGCGCGCCATCAGCGTGCGGCGCCTCACCTGGGCCGACGCGCCGGGCGCCCAGTTCGTCACCCTGTCGCCGCGTCTGGCGCTGCTCGAACCGAGCCTCGAACGCGCCGCCGCGATCGCGCTGGAACGGCGCGTCCGCCTGACGCTGCGCGATCTGCCGCTGTGCGTGGCGCCGCGCCTGCGCCCGCTGTTGGCCCCGCCGGAGCGCGAGCGCTGGATCGCTGCCGACGGCCGCGCCCTGTCGCGCGGTCCCGCCGCACCCGGCTGCCCGACGTGTCCGGGAGCGCCGTATTGCGCCGGTGCGCCGCTCGACTATGCGCAGCGGTTCGGGTGGGAGGAGTTCACCAGCCGCAGCGACACCGCGGCCCGCATCGCCGAAAGCGTCTCCGAACAGCGCGACGGCGCGCCGTCGGCACCGATGGTGTTCCGATGGGCGGGTCCGACGCACGTGCAGTGCGCGACGTGCGCCGACGCCGCCGCCGACGATACCGCGGGGACAGCCGAGTCGACGCGCGAGATCCGCGCGCGCCTCGTGGTCGCGGCGCGCCATCGGCCGGCTGTCCTGCGCCTGGTGGGGACGGAGTTGCTTGCCCATCCCGAGGCATCGAAGCTGATCTTCGACGCCGTGCGCCTCTTCCCGCACGTCGAGATCGCCGGCGAGGCGAGCGCCGTCGCCGAGTGGAACGATCTCGACCTGCGCCGCCTGCGCGAGGTACGCCGCTTCGACGTCGCTCTCTACGGACCCGACGCCGCGTCGCACGACGCGCACTGCGGCATGGACGGGGCCTTCGCGGCCACCATACGCGCGGCGCAACGGGTGCGGGCCAAGGCGAACCTGCGGGTCGGCAGCTACGCCATCCTGCACGACGCCCGGCACGTCGCCGCCTACGCCACGGCGTGGGAGGACGGCCGGCTGCCCGGCGAGCCGCGCTTTCGTCTGTCAGCCAGCGGCAGCTCGCTCGACGACCTGCTCGATGCCGCACGCGCGCTGCCCGCCGGGCGCGCGCGCACCGCGCTCCTGGCGGTCCTGCCGCGTTGCCTCAGCGACGAGGCGGGCGCCGGCGACGCGGTCGACGCGTCGAGCGTGCCGGCGCAGCAGCGCATTCACTTTGGCCGCAGCGTGTCGTACGAACCGTACGCCGCGGATCCACTCGGCGCCTTTGCGCCGTGTCCGACGGGCAATGGGTCGTGTCTGGGCGAGGGGTGCCCGGGGACGGCCATCGGATGGCACAGCACAGCGAGGTCACAGCGATGGGGCAGCAGCATCTAACCGACGGCATGTTGGCGCGCGAACGCGTGGCCAACGTCCGCAAGCACTGGGTACGCCTGGTGACGGCGTGCAACAGCCGCTGCGTGTTCTGTCTCGACACCGACACACCCCGCGGCGTCTATCTGCCCGAGGACGAGGTGCACCGCGAACTGATCCGCGGCCGCAACGAGCTGAAGGCCGACAAGGTGATCCTCTCCGGCGGCGAAGGCTCGATCCATCCCAAATTCGTCGACTTCATCCGCTTCGCCAAGGATCTCGGCTACGACCGGATCCAGACCGTCACCAACGGCGTGATGCTCTCGAAGAAGGAGTTCTACCGGGCCGCCGTCGACGCGGGGCTGGGCGAGATCACCTACAGCCTGCACGGTCACACGCCCGAGCTGCATGATCGGCTGACCGCAACCCCAGGCGCCTTTCACAAGCTGATGAAGGGCATGATGCGGGCGATCCGCGAGGGCAAGATCATCGTCAACGTCGACGTCTGCATCAACAAGCAGAACGTCCAATACATCGACCAGATCGTCGACCTCTGCCTGCAGGTCGGCGTGCGCGAGTTCGATCTCCTGCACGTGATCCCCCAGGGCGTCGCCTTCGAGAACCGCAAGGATCTGTTCTACGACCCGGTCGAACATCTGCCGCGCCTGCACAAGGTCTTCCGCCTCAACCGGCACCCCGGCGTGGTGATCTGGACCAACCGCTTCCCGCTCGAGTTCCTCGAGGGCCTCGAAGACCTCATCCAGGATCCGCACAAGATGCTCGACGAGGTGAACGGCCGCCGCTTCCAGGTGCGCAAGTACCTCGACGAGGGCAAGCCGCTCGAGTGCCGCGACATCGAGCGCTGCCAGTACTGCTTCATCGAGTCGTTCTGCACCAGCGCCGACCGCGTCATCGCCCGCCAGAACCAGGCGACGTGGGACGTCTGGTGGATCGGCACGCCGGAGGGCGCCGCGGCGACCGCGGGGCTGGGTCTCGACACGCTGCCGTTCGGTGCGCGTTCGGTCGGCCTCGAGATCGACGAGCTCACCGACCTCGAGCACCTGCCGGTGCCGGAGGACGTCGGCCTCTACGTCAGGCCGCAGCACATCACGCGCATGGTCGAGCGCGACGTCGTCGGCAACGCGCTGGTCGTCGTGGCGCGCGACGCGGCGCATCTCGACGTGCTGCTGCCCGAGGCGACGCTGCCCGACGGGGTGCGGGTCGAGATCGAGCTCAACCAGTCAACCGGTCCGTGGCTGCTCGCGCACCGCGATCGCGTCGAGGCCCTGCTGTCGCGGATCCACCTGCGCCAGCCGAGCTACGAGTTCATGAAGGACGCCGTCGCCAACGACGTCCGCCACCCGAAGGCGTTTTTCGAACAGTTGGCGCTGCCGATCTCGATCAGTGGCCTGCCGGCGTGCATGACGCCGGGCGCGCAACTCAGCGAGGGGCTCGCCATCCTGCGCCAGAAGATGTTCGATCCGGACACCGGGCGCGTCGCCATCCGCGAGCTCGCGCGCACCCACGTCGTCGACGGCTACTTCGGCAAGTCGCTGCGCTGCCGCGACTGCCGCGTCAACGACCGCTGCGACGGCGCCCACATCAACTTCATCCGCGACCAGGGCTTCGTGCAGATGGAACCGCTGCGCGAGGGGGCCTGGGCCGACGCCGCCGAGGCGCAACTGCTGGCGCTGCACCCGGAGAAGCCGGCCCGCCTGCGCGACGGTCGCCCGCTCGAGCCGGTGGCGCCCAGCCTCCCCGGCTACGCGCCCGCCCAGCCGGCGCCCGAGGAGCCGCTCATCGAGTTCGGCCGCAAGGCCCGCGAAGCCAAGGAACGGCGCCGCCTCGAGTTTGAAGCCGCACATCCCGTGCCGGAGAATTAGTCTTGTTTCGTTTTTCACCACGGAGACACGGAGACACGGAGATGAACGGCTTCCTCCGTGCCTCCGTGTCTCCGTGGTAAGGATTTTTCTTTCAGACGATGGCCAATCTCGGATACCTGCAACTGACGCGGAACTGCTACCAGAAGTGCCAGTTCTGCAGTAACCCGCCGACCGGCGTGCACCTCGATGAAGAGGAGATGCGCGCCAACATCGATCAGCTGGTCGAGATGGGGTACGACGGCGTCATCCTCACCGGCGGCGAGCCGAGCATCTCGGAGCTGCTGCTCCCGGCGCTGAGATATGCGCGAGAGCGCCGGCTGTTCAGCCGCATGATCACCAACGGCCAGAAGCTTGCCGACAAGGAGTTCTTCCGCGAGTGCGTCGACGCGGGCCTGACCCACATCCACGTCTCGCTGCACAGCTACCGGCGCGAGGTGCACGACTACATCACTCAGTATCCGGGCGCCTGGGACCTGCTGGTCGACTGCCTCGCCAACGTGCCGGAGATGGGCATCACCAGCGACATCAACACGGTGATCAACGTCTACAACTGCGACCACCTGCACGAGAACGTGCAGTGGATCTGCGAGACGTTCCCGTTCATCCGCCATTTCGTCTGGAACAACATGGATCCGGACGGCAACCGTGCCGAGCAGCACCCCGACTGCATCCCGCGCCACTACGAGTTCCAGGTGTCGCTGGAGCGGGCGATGGACTACCTCGTCAGCACCGGCCGCACGTTCCGCGCCGAGCGCGTGCCCCTCTGCTACATGCGCCGCTTCGCCTGGGCCTCCACCGAGACGCGCAAGATCGTCAAGGAAGAAGAGCGCTGCATCCGCTTCCTCGACTTCAAGGGCTTCATCCACCAGAAGGAATTCCTGCACGGCAAGGGCAGCGCCTGCGACGTCTGCCGCTTCGATCCGATCTGCGCCGGGATGTTCTCGATGGCGAAGACGTTCGACGAGCGCGAGCAGTCACCGATTTTCGACGACCCGACCGACGTGATCAGCGCCGTGCTCGGCCACGCGCCGTCGCCCGAGCTGATGGAGCGGCTGCAGGGCCGTCGCGGCCGCCGCTCGAAGACCGAGCAGCCGTCGCAGGCCAAGCGGGAGCAGGCACTGCAGCGGGCGCTGTGAGCATGGCGCGATTCCTGTTCGTCAATCCGCCGCTGGTCCTCGACGAGGACTTCATCGACTACCCGTACTTCGCCAACCACGGGCTGTTGGCGTGCGCGGGCCTGGCGGCGAGCCGCGGCGCGCAGGTCGAGGTCTACGACGCCTTCGCGCTGCGCGGATCCGGCCGCCATCCGCGCCTCGCCGGCGGCTGGATCCTCGGCGTCGAGCACGGCGACTTCGTCGCCGGCCTGCCCGGCGCGCCGTTCGACGTCGTGGTGCTCGGCGCGTCGGTGTTCGCCCGCATCGAGGACGCGCACCAGGAGACGCGCGATCTCATCGCCGCGCTGCGCGAGCAGTACCCGCACGCCGTGCTGCTGCTGAGCGACGGCTACGTCGGCGGCCAGCACTACATGGACTACGACGGCGCCGCCGTGCTGGCGCAGTACCCGGAGCTCGACGCGATCCTGAAGTATCCCGGCGAGCGCCGCTTCGGCGATCCCGACGCACTGGCCGCGCTGCGTGGCGCGCGCCGCGTGATCAGCGACGCCGGGCCGCACGGCGGCGATCCGCACGACGCGTTCTATCTGCTCGACGGCATCGACACCGTGCAGTTCGACCGCTTCCTCGGCCACTGCTTCGACGAGCGCTGGCAGAACACGTTCGGGATCGTGCCCGGCACCCGTTCGCTGCTCACCAGCATGGGCTGCCCGCACCGCTGCATCTTCTGCACGAGCAATCCCGGCTGGCGTACCAACGGCCGCAAGCTCTACCAGCCGATCCCGCTCGCCCGGCTGAAGCACTGGACCTACCTGCTGCGCTCGGTGTTCGGCGCCCGCAAGCTGCTCATCCTCGACGAGATGGTGAACGTGCGGCCCGACTTCAACGCGATGCTGCGCGCCTTCAACGACCTCGGCCTGACCTACGACTTCCCGAACGGGATGCGCGCCGACCACCTCGACCGCGAGGATCTCGAGCTCATGGTCGGCCGCGTCACCACGCTCAGCATCTCCGCCGAGAGCGGCACGCAGGAGGATCTCGACGGGCCGATCGGCAAGGGCCAGAAGCTCGACGCGATCTATCGGGTTGCCGAGTGGTGTCACGAGCTCGGCATCCCGCTGATGTCGCACTACATCATCGGCTTCCCCTGGGAGACGCCGGCGCACGTCACCAAGACCCTCGACATGGCCTTCGAGCTCCACGACCGCTTCGGCGTCTGGCCCTCGATGCAGTTCGCGACGCCGATCCGCGGCACCGCCCTGCACGAGCAGTGCGTGAAGCTCGGCCTGGTGGACGAGGCCGGCATCGATCTCAAGGACGGCGCCCTCTTCCAGCACAAGCCCGCCTACGAGCCGCCCCACTGCCCGCCGGGATACATCGCCAAGGCGCGCGCCGCGTTCGACATGAAGGTGTCCGCCCGCGCCGCCCGCAAGCTGATCATGAACATCACCTACAAGTGCGCCAACCGGTGCGTCTTCTGCGCCACCGGCGACCGCGTGTCGGCGGCGCTCGAGTGGGACAAGATCGACGCGATCCTGCGCCAGCACCGCGCCGAGGGCACCGACCTGCTCGACATCGACGGCGGCGAGCCCACGACACACCCGCGGCTGGTCGACGCCATCACCCTGGCGCAGGCGCTGGGCTACCGGGCGATCAACCTCACCAGCAACGGCCGCCTGCTGCGCGACCGCGCCCTCGCCGACCGCCTCGTAAACAGCGGCATCACCCACCTGCTGATCTCGGTGCACGGACCGGATGCCGCGGTGCACGATGCCGCCGTCGACGTCGCGGGCGCCTTCGAGCAGACGATGGCCGGCATCGACAACGTGATGGCGCTGCGCCCCGCGTCCGTCGACACCGGCATGAACGTCACCATCGTGCGCGGCAACGTCGACCACCTGCTGCCACTTACCGCGCTGGCGATCGAGAAGGGCTTCGCGAAGATCAACTTCCAGTTCACCACGCCGTTCGGGCGGGCCTGGGAGGACGTCGTCCCGCCGCTCGACGAGGCGGCGCGCGCGGTGATGGCGGTCATCGATCGCTACGCCGACCGGATCCAGGTCCACGTCATCAACGCCCAGCTGTGCGCGTTCCCCGGCTACGAATCGTACGTGGCCGGCGACCTCCAGAAGCTCGGGCGGACGATGGTCTTCGCCGCCGATCCGCGCTTCCCGGAACAGGTCAACCTGTACGACTGGCTCGGCGCCAAGCGCGAGAAGCGCGAGGTGTGCGCGACCTGCCCGTGGACGACGGTGTGCGAGGGCTTCCAGGTCTTCGTCCAGGAGAAGCCCGACATGCGCGTCGAGCGCGCGCGGCCGGTGGTGGCGGTGGCGTGACGATGACCGCGGTCAAGTTGCGCGATCAGTGGTGCGAGTACGAGGACGTGCTCGTCGACGTGATGATCGGCTACGCCTGCAACGTGCAGTGCGACTACTGCTCGATCACCGACGAGATGCGCCGCGAGAACATGCTGACGCCGGCGATCATGGACATCCTGCGCGACGCCCGCTCGCGCGGCGCCACCAAGGTCGCCTTCGGCGGCGGCGAGCCGACCATCCGCCGCAGCCTGCTGCCGCTGGTCCGCTGGTGCCGCGACCGCGGCTGGACCTCGATCAAGGTGTCGTCGAACGCGCTGCTGTACTCGTATGCCGACTACGCGCGCGAGGCGAGCGACGCCGGCATCAACCAGTTCCACATCTCGTTCATGGCGCACACCGATGCGCTCTACGAGCACATCATGGGCAAGGCCGGCGCGCTGCCGCTGGTCGAGCAGGGACTCAAGAACGTCCTCGCGCTCGGCCACAAGCCGGTCGGCGAGCTCATCATCAAGAGCGACACCTGGAGGCACCTGCCCGCCATCGTCGAGCACTGGGCGCGCCAGGGCGTCGAGACCTTCAACCTGTGGCTGGTGTCGCTGTCGGACCGCAACAAGGACAACCTCGCCTCACTGCTGCCGGTGAGCGAGATGCGCGACGGCATCTGCGCCGCCTTCGAGCGCGGCCGCGAGCTCGGCGTCACCGTCCTGTCGCGTCACATCCCGCGCTGCATGCTGCCCGGCTACGAGGCGCACATCGCCGACCTACGCGACGACAAGGTGCTGGTGGTGACCCCGCACTCGACCTTCGCGCTGTGGGAGTCGCGCATTTCGCCCAACACCTACAGCCCGAAGTGCGACGGCTGCGTGCATCAACACGGCGCCTGCCTCGGCGCTCGCCAGGACTACCTGGAACGCTACGGCGATTTCGAGTTCCGCCCGGAATATGACGCCCAGCGCCTCGCGCAATGATCACCGAATGGAGGGCCGCGCTTCCGCGCGGCCGGCGCCGCGGCAGCGGCGCCCTCCAGCAGAACAGGAGCAACGACCGACCATGAGCCAGATCGAATCCCTCGACGCCGCCGCCGCGACGATGACGCTGTCGCTCGAGGTCGGCCTCTATCCGCGCGACGTGCTCTACGCCGCCGCCTATGTGTTCATCGATCGCGCCTACGTGCTGCTCGATCGCGACGGGGGACGGTACCTGGTCCACCTGCGCGGCAAGCAGAAGCTCGACGAGGCCACGCTGCGCGCGATGGCGGGCGAGTTCGCCAACGAGCTCCTCGCCCAGGCGCTGCGCCTGCGCGTCGTCCACGCCAATCAGCGCCTCATCGAGGACATCGCCAGCCTCGCCATCTCGGGCGCCGCCGGCGGCGCGGTGCACGGGGACGACGCGGCGCTCATCGACCTCCAGGAACCCGGCGACGACGGCTTCCTCGACGACCCGCTCGGCATCGCCGTCCCGTGGGAAGCCAAGAAGGGCGCGGCCGAGGAATGAGCGCGCCGCACGCGACCGTGCGCCTGCACCGCGCCCTTTACGCCGAGGACGCCATCCGCCGCGCCGCGGAGACGTTCACCGACTTCGCCGCCTTCGCGGTGCGCGCCGACGGCGATCACTACGTCGTCGACGTCACCGACATCGACCGCGAGGTGGACGGCGACGTGGTCGCCGAGTTCTGCAACTTCGCCCTCGCCAACACCGCCATCCGCAGAAAGACCAGCCATGCTTGAGGCCGACACCACCAGCGGCGCGCCGGTCCTGCTCCCGCGCGGTCGCCAGGTCGATTTCACCGCCGTCTCTGATCCGAGCCGGTGGAACCCCGACTTCGCGGTCCCCTTCAACCAGCGGGTCATCGGCCGCAAGATCCTCATCAGCAACGACCTCGGCGACTGGCTGCTGCTCGGCCAGGACGACTTCCGCGACTTCATCGAGGGCCGCCCGCAGCCCGGCGAGCCGCTGTACGAGAAGCTGGCGCGCGCGAATTTCGTCGCCGCGCGGCTCGACCGCGCCACGCAGGCGCAGCGCTGGCGGCGCAAACACCATTTCCTCTACTCCGGTCCGACCCTGCACGCGTTCGTCCTCACGCACCGCTGCAACCACGGCTGCCAGTACTGCCACAGCTCGATCGTCGGGATGGAGCGCACCGACACCGACATGTCGATCGAAATCGCGGAACGCGGCGTCGACATCGCCTTCGAGACCACTGCCTGGGGCCTGACCATCGAGTTCCAGGGTGGCGAGCCGACGGCGAACTGGCCGGTCCTCAAGCACATCGTCGACTACGCGCGGAAGAAGAACGAGACGGCGCAGAAGGTCCTCTCGTTCGCGCTGGTGACCAACCTGTCGCTGATGGACGACGAGAAGCTCGACTTCCTCATCGACCGCCATGTCCAGATCTGCACCAGCCTCGACGGCCCCGAAGACCTCCACAACAAGATCCGCATCTTCAAGGGCGGCAACAGTCACGAGATCCTGTTGGGCTGGATGAAGAAGATCAACCAGCGCTACGCCGACATGGGCCTCGACACCAACCAGTACCGCGTCGAGGCGCTGCCGACGATCACCCGCCCCAGCCTCAGCCGCTGGCGCGACATCGTCGACCAGTTCGTCGACGCCGGCTGCCGCGCCGTGTTCCTGCGCAAGCTCGATCCGTTCGGCTTCGCCGCCAAGAGCGCCAAGACGCTCGGCTACTCGATGGACGATTTCCTCGAGTTCTACGCCAACGCCGTCGACTACATCATCGAGCTCAACCGCCAGGGCATCCAGGTGATGGAGCGCCACGCGGCGATCATGCTCAACAAGATCCTCGCCGACGAGGAGCCCAATTACCTCGACCTGCGCATCCCCGGCGGCGCCTGCATTGGCCAGCTGGGCTATGCGCCGGACGGCAGCATCTATTCGTCCGACGAGGGCCGCTTCGTCGCGTCGATGGGCGACGACATGTTCAAGATCGGCACGGTGGAGGACAGCTACTACGATCTGATGACCAACGCCGCGACCCGCGCACTGGTCATGGCCGGGCTCAACGACGCCCAGCCGGACTGCGTTACCTGCGTCTACAAGCCGTGGTGCGGGCAGCAGGTCGAGTACAACTACAAGACCCAGGGCAGCCTGCACGGCCACATGCGCGACTCCGCCTGGTGCAAGAAGCACAAGTCGATCTTCGACTACCTCCTGCACAAGCTCGAGGCCGCCGACGATCGCGACATGGAGATGTTCCGGTTGTGGACGACGAACCGGACGTTGGATCATTTCATTGTGTGAAGCGAGCGGCTCGCGCCTGAGCGTTCTGCCTCGACATGGGCGCTGATCAGAGAAGGCAAAAGGCAGAAGGCAAAAGACAAAAGACAAAAGTCCCCTGCCCCACCTTTTGCCTTTTGCCTTTTGCCTTCTGCCTTTTGCCTTGGTTCTCCACCCCATGACCGCCGTGACCGGCCACGGGCTCGTGCTCGCGGCGAACGCTACCGACACCCAGCCTCTCCGCACCGCCTACGCCCGCTACCTGGCGGCGTCGTGCACGCAGTTCCTCGCCGCCGGTGACGCCCTGCCGAACGCGCTGCGGCCGGGGCATGCCCGCGTCGCGACGCTGGTGCGCGGCGCGCTGAGCCGCAGCCAGGGGCCGACGCTGACGTGCTTCGCGTCGCCGATGGTCGGCACGCCGCTGCAGTGCCTGGCGCTGCGCGGCGAGCTGCCCGGCTTCGCGCCGCGCATCGACGCCACCGCCGCGTCGCTCGCGCCGCACGTCCTGCTCGAGATGGCTCTGCGCCGCCTCATTCCGGACGGCGAATCGATCCTCTGGGAGCACGGAGCACCGCCGCTGGCGTCGATCGCGATCGGCGGTGAGCTCGCGGCGCCCGACGGCGCCACCGGGCTGCGCTTCTCCGCGAGCCACCTCAGCGCCATCGCGGGCGGCGCCGAGACCGCCCGCCTGCCGCTCGAGCGCGGTGCGCTGACACAGGCCCTCGAGGGCGATGCCGGCGGCTTTCGGTTCACCCGCCGTTTCCATCGCATCGGCGCCGCGTCGCACCTCGCGACGATCGACCACAATCCGATCGCCGCCTTCGAGGCGCACCCCGACAAGGCCGGCAACCACGTCGATCTCGGCGGCCGCCCGGCGTCCGAGTGGGTGGACATGCTGGAGCAGTCGTTTGCGCTGGTCGAGCGCTATCTGCCCGGCGAGCACGCCGAGATGCGCGTCATGCTGCACGAGATCGTGCCGGTCGGTTTCGACACCGAGCGACATCTCTCCGCGTCGTACCGCGAAGCCGTTGGCACCGTGTACATGACGCTGCATCCCAATTTGATGACCATGACCGAAGCCGTCATCCACGAGTTCCAGCACAACAAGGCCAACGTCTCGGCGTACGGCGTCGACTACCTGAGCAACCCGTTCCACCCGCTCTACAAGAGCCCGGTCCGCCCCGACCCGCGGCCGCTGTGGGGGATCCTGCTCGCCGTGCACGCCTTCCTGCCGGTCGCCGAGCTCTACCGCCGCATGCGCGACGACCGTCACCCTCTGTCACAGCACCCCGACTTCGAGCAGCGCATGACCGAGATCGACCTCAAGAACCACGAGGGTATGGAGATGCTGCGCGTCAACGCCGCGCTGACGCCCGCCGGTCGTGCCCTCTTCGGCGATCTCGAAGCCCTCGAACGCCGGCATCTCGCCGAGCATCACGCGCACGGACTGGATACGACGCCGACGACGAGCCATTTGGCGTAGGACGGGCGATTCCACCGTCGGGCTGTCGACTCGGGCCTCGTGGCCCTGCTGACGGGCAGAACGATCGCAGTCCGCTCGCCCATGCGCAGCACGCAGCGCGGCGGCGCGTACGCCCGGACTCGATCAGCAGTTCATTTTCCGCCCGCTTCGTCGGCGGAGCTTCAACGACGGTCCCGACGAGCTCGCCGCTCCGGTCCGCGCAGAGGCGTCTGGATGCGACACCGCCGCCAGACCCGCGCCGTGGTCCGCCACCGGGAGAAACGGATGGACAGTATCCTTCAACCTCTAGTAGTGTCCCGGCTTCGCTGGGGGGGCGTGTGAAGAGGACGACAGGACCGCGTCACCGCGGCCAGGCTCTGGTAGTTGCGACGGCCGTGGTGCTCGCGGTGCTGGGCTCAGGACCTGTGCAGGCCCAGTTGACCCATGACCAGACGCGATGCCGCCAACTCATCGGCCGCGGGGTGCGACGGCTCGCGGACACCATCGTCAAGACGAGCCTCAAGTGCCATCAGGCACGCCTGTCGGGCACGCTGCCGGCCGCCACGGATTGCAACATCCCCCAGGCGCCTTCGTCAAAAGTCGAACGCGCCCGCGCCGTCCTGACCAAGCTGACGCAGCGCAGCTGCGCGGACCTCACGCCAGCGCAGAACGGCTACCTGGTCTGTCCGGTACCGTGTGGCGCGGTCGCCATCAGCGATTACGCAGACGTGGCCGACTGCATGGCGTGCCTGGCGGAGGACCGTGCCACCGCCGCGCTCGCCAGCGCGTATGGTACGCCGCCGCTCCCGTCGAGTGCCGACGCCACGCACTGTCAGAACGCCATTGGTGCGGCGCTCCGCGGATATCTGGTCGCGCGCATCAAGGAGCAGCAGAAGTGCCAGCTCGGCGAGGATCGCGCACCCACCGGCGTCGACTGCCAGACGGCCGATCAACACGGTCGGATCGCCCACGCGCTGGGACGCGCCCAGGCCCTGATCTTTGGTTGTGACGCGGCCGCGGTCGCCAGCCTCGACAGTTGCGCCGTCGACATCATCGGCGTGGAGACCTGCGTCGCGGCCGAGGCCGATGTCGACGCCGACGCGCTGTTCAACGCGGTCTACAACCCCGCGCCGCCGACACCGACGCCAACCGCCACGCCACTGCCGCCGACCTCGACCTCGACACCCGATGCCACGCCGACGTCGACGCCAACGCCGAGCCCGACCGACACGCCGATTCCCACCGACACCATCGTCCCGACGGCGACGGCGACCGCAACCGACACGCCCACCCACACACCGACCGCCACACCGACGGACACGTCGACTCCGGTCGCCACAGCCACGAGCACGCTCACCGACACGCCCACGCCGACGAGCACCGACACCGCGACGCCCCCGGCGACCCCGACCAGTACCCCCACGGCGACCGACACTCAGCCGTCGTTCAGCATCCAGATGACCGCCTATCGGCAGCAGTCGGAGGGCTACGGCGCGCCATTCCAGCGCCTGGCGGTCCCCGACGCGTCGGAGGAGAGTCCCGGCGCCGGGATCCGCGTCAACGGCGATGACGACAACGGCAACGGCACGCCGGATCGGGACGAGACGACGGTCGGTGGCGAGAACGATCTGATCGAGGTCACGCTGGCCGTCGCTCCAGTCACCGCGCCGAGCGGATACGAGTACGCGCTGGTGCGGAGCAGTGCCAACATCAAGGTCTGGACCTCATCGTCCAAGGGGTCGGCGATCCTCGACGCCAACGCCGAGCAGGTGCTGCCCTTCGGCGGCGGCGGCACGCTGACCGTCTGGGTCGAGAACCCGAACGGCGGCAGCGCCGGGCTCGACCTGCGCGCCCGCCCGGCCGGCGGCGGCGCAACGCTGGCGAGCGATTCGATCCAGTTCTATCCGTTCACGAGCGTCATCATTGCACTCGGCGGCGAGGGGCAAGGGCCGACCGATCCGCCGGACCCCAACCACGGCGCCTTCAACATCGCCAAGACGCTCTACACGCAAGGCTACGACGTCCACATGTACGACGAGGACAACGTCAGCAGCAGCGGGGCGGGCGCGGCATACAACGAGGTCGTCAGTGCCGTGCAGCGCCGTGGCATCGGCATCGTCTCCATCTTCGGCTACAGCCACGGCGGCGGCTCGACCTACGATCTCGCCGAGCGTCTCGACATCAACCGCGCGTCGATCGGCACGTTCACCATGCCGTACTCGGCGTATATCGACGGCATCGAGAACGACTCGGACATCGATCTCGATTCCGAGCGCCGCCGGCCACTGGGCAGCGCCTACCACGTCAACTACTACCAGCGTAACGACTTCCTCATCAAAGGGAACTCGATCACCACCGGCGGCGCCGAGGTCGACGTCAACGTCACCTCCACGCCGTGGGGCAGCGGTCTGGTACACACGTCGATCGACGACCACGACAATGTCCGAAGCGGGGTGCTCGATCCGTTGCTGGTGCGGGTGCCGCGCTAGTGGCGGCACGATGATGCTCCGCCGGTTCGTCGGCGGATCGACGGTCGTGGTTGGCGCCGTCGTCTTCGGGCTCAGCGCCGTGGCGCTCGACACCATTGCGCCCAACCCCGAGATGCAGCGCACGATCGCGCGCGTCGCCGCCGCCACCAGCGAGGACGACCTGACCGGCCCGCTCAACGCTCTCAGGGCCACGGGCGGTGCCGACTTCCGCGACCTCGTGCCGCAGCTGATCTATTTCTCGATGCACGCCACCGGCGAGCGCGACGGCATGGCCGCCGCCGTGATCATCGATCGGCTCCACGTCACCAAGGAGCAGCAACTGCGGGCCGTCGTGCCGTACCTCAACACGAAGGATGCGGCGCTGCAGCGCGAGCTGCGCAACCTGTTCGGCAACGTCGACGGCGGGTCGGCATCACAGGCGCCCGACTTCACCGGGTTTGCCCCGTTGCTGCGCGGCGGCGATCCGCCGGTCGTCCTGATCGCCTACATGATGGAGACGGCCCCCGACCTCGCGCTGGCGGCCGTGGCCGACGCGTACGTCGCCGATGCGGGAGCCCGCCGCGCCCTGCTGGCCGGCCCGCGCACCGGCGCCGACCTCGAGCGTCTCGCTCAATCCGACACCTGGTGGGTCCGCCTCTACGTCGTCGAACGGACCGCGCAGGATCCGAAGCTGCGCACGCCCGTGATACAGCGCCTGCGCGATGATCCGGACCCCTACGTACGCGCCGCAACACGCCGGCGCGTCCCCTGAGGGGTGGACGACCAACCGCCGAAACGGCGCTGGTGTGGAGTGCGGCGCGTCAGCGGCGCTCGGGTTGTGCGCGGCGTCAGCGGCGCTGACGCGCCCCGCCGAACAGCGGCGCGCCCGCGCCGCACTCCACGGGCGCTCGCCATATCGCGACTGACGGCGCGTTAGGCCGGGCGGATAGGCGCCAACAGGTCCAGACGGAGGACGACAGCGCCCGGTCGATCGAGGCGAATCGACGGGCGGTGGTCGCGGCCGGCGATCCGCGGCGGCCGCGGATCCGACGCGAAGGCGCGCGCCTCGGTGTGCAGGACGACCCGCCAGCGCCGCCCGCGGCCGGCGGCGGGCACGCCGGCATGGCCGGCGAGATCGACGTGACCGCCGGCGCGCAGCGCCGCGACGACCAGCAGCGCCCGCCCGCGACGCCGGCGCACCAGCATCACGCCCCAGTCGTCGAGCGGACGCGCCTGTACGCCGCGCCACGAGCGATCGTGGAACAACGGCTCGCGACGGCGCAGCGTCAGCAGGGCGCGGTAGAGGCGGAGCACCGAGGCGTGGGGAAGGCGCCGCCGTTCCGACCAGTCGAGCCGCGAGGCCCGCCACGTCGCCGCCGCCTGCGGATCGGGAATGCGGGCGCGGGCGCGCGGATCGGTGAAAGCGGAGAACGCCTGGAACTCCGCACGCCGGCCGCGGGTCACCAGCCGGCCGAGCGCCGGCGCGTGGTCGGTGAAGAAGCGGAACGGCGCCGACGCCGCCCATTCCTGGCCCATGAACAGCAGCGGCGTCTCCGGCGCGCACAGCAGGACGGCGCTGGCGGCGCGCCAGGCGGCAGCCGAGATCTGGTGATGGAGGCGCTCGCCGAGGGCGCGGTTGCCGATCTGGTCGTGGTTCTGCAGGCAGATGACGAATTGTTCGGGCGCCAGCCCGGCGGAATCGGTGCCGCGGCGCCGGCCGCGCGCCGGGCGGGCGCTGGCCGCGGTAGAACCAGCCGCGTTGCAGGGTCGTCGGCGAGGTCGCGCATCGTGCCGCTGAAGTCGGCGAAGTAGCCCTCGTGGTCGCCGGCCAGGGCGCGCCGCATCTGATGATGGAAGTCGTCGGCCCACACGGCGTCGAGGCCGTAGCCGCCGCGGCGGCGCGGCAGGGTGAGGCGCGCCAGGTTGCGGTGGTCCTCGGCGATGAGCAGGGGCGGCGCGGCGTGCGGCAGCGCGGCGGGACGGCCGCGGCGGCGTACGCGGTCGCGCAACTCGGCGAGGAAGTGCCGCGGACCGTCGTCGAACAGCGCATGCGTGGCGTCGAGACGCAGTCCGTCGACGTGGTACTCGTGCAGTCCAGTGCAGCGCGTTCTCGATGAAGAACGCGCGCGCCATGGCGATGGTGCGGGCCGTCGAGGTTGATCGCGGCGCCCCACGGGGTGCGGTGGCGATCGGTGAAGTAGTCGGGACTGAATGCGCCGGCGTAGGCGCCGTCGGGACCGAAGTGGTTGTAGACGACGTCGAGGAGCACGGCGAGGCCGAGCCGGTGCGCGCGATCGACGAATCGGCGCAGATCGTCGGGCGTGCCGTAGCAGCGCGCCGGCGCGAACAGCGACACGCCGTCGTAGCCCCAGTTGCGAGCGCCGGGAAAGTCGCCGACGGGCATCAGCTCGATGGCGGTGACGCCGAGGGCGCGCAGCTCCGGCGAGGCGGCGCGCCGCGGCGGCAAAGGTGCCGTCCGCGGTGAACGTGCCGACGTGCAGCTCGTAGATCACGAGCTCGCGCCGCGGGATGCCGCGCCAGCGGCGGTCGGACCAGGCGAAGCGTCCCGGGTCGACGACCTGCGAGGGCCCGTGCACGCCGTCGGGCTGGGCGCGCGAGGCCGGATCGGGGAACGGGCCCTCGCCGTCGAGCCGATACCAGTAGCGGTCGCCCGCGCGCGACGCCGGCGAGCGTCGCGGCGAAGGTCCCGTCGGCGCGCCGGCGCAGCGACCGCACGCCGTCGCGCCGGCGGTCCGGGAGCACGAGCTCGAGGCGCTGGCGGCGCGGCGCCCAGACGCGGAAGCGCCGTGCCGCCCGGCACCGGCCAGGCACCCAGCGACGGAGACCAGCGCGCCATCGCTCAGCCGCGGCGGCGGGTGCGGAACACCGCCAGCGCGCGGTCCGGCAGGCGGTACGTGTGGCCGCGCAGGGCGCGCAGTTGCCCCCATTCCGCCTCGCCGGTGTCGAGCACCCGCTCCCACTGCAGGTCGGGTCGGTGCGCCGGCAGCCGGAAGGTGTGCGGCTCGGCGTCGGCGTTGAGCAACAGCACGAAGGTGTCGTCGACGACGCGCTCGCCGCGCTCGTCGACCTCGTCCATGCTCTCGCCGCCCAGGCGGACCATGAGGGCGCGCACGAAGGACTCGTCCCAGGCCTGCGTCGCTCATCTCCCTGCCGCCGGGCGTCGAACCAGGTGAGGTCCTTCACCTCGGCGCCGCGGATGCGGCGGCCCTGGAAGAACTTGCGCCGCCGGAACACCGGATGGTCGGCGGCGGAGCTCGATCAGGTAGCGGACGAAGGCCAGCAGATCGGCTGTCGTCGCCGTCGAGCTCCCAGTCGAGCCAGCTGATCTCGTTGTCCTGGCAGTAGGCGTTGTTGTTGCCGCCCTGGGTGCGGCCGATCTCGTCGCCGGCGCACAGCATCGGCACGCCCTGCGAGAGGAGCAGCGTGGCGAGGAAGTTGCGCTTCTGGCGCTCGCGCAGCGCGCGGATCGCCGGGATCGTCGGTCGGGCCCTCGACGCCGCAGTTCCAGCTGTTGTTGTCGTTGTCGCCGTCGCGGTTGCTCTCGCCGTTGGCCTCGTTGTGCTTCTCGTTGTAGCTGACCAGGTCGCGCAGCGTGAAGCCGTCGTGCGCGGTGACGAAGTTGATGCTGGCGTGCGGCCGCCGGCCGCTCTGCTCGTAGAGGTCGCTGCTGCCGGCCAGGCGGGTGGCGAGCTCCGACACCTGGCCGCCGTCGCCGCGCCAGAAGCGGCGCACGGTGTCGCGGTAGTTGCCGTTCCACTCGGTCCACAGGACGGGAAAGTTGCCGACCTGGTAGCCGCCGGGGCCGACGTCCCAGGGCTCGGCGATCAGCTTGACCTGCGAGAGCACCGGGTCCTGGTGGATGATGTCGAAGAACGCGCTCAGCCGGTCGACGTCGTAGAGCTCGCGCGCCAGGGCGCTGGCGAGGTCGAAGCGGAAGCCGTCGACGTGCATCTCCAGCACCCAGTAGCGCAGGCTGTCCATGATCAGCTGCAGCACGCGCGGGTTGAGCATGTTGAGCGTGTTGCCGCAGCCGGTGAAGTCCAGGTAGTAGCGCGGCTGGTCGGCGACCAGCCGGTAGTAGGCGGCGTTGTCGATGCCGCGCAGCGACAGCGTCGGGCCGAGGTGGTTGCCCTCGGCGGTGTGGTTGTAGACGACGTCGAGGATCACCTCGATGCCGGCGGCGTGCAGGGCGCGCACCATCGATCTTGAACTCGCGCACCGAGTCGCCGGGCGTGCCCGCGCGAGGCGTAGCGCAGGTCGGGCGCGAAGAAGCCGAGCGTGTTGTAGCCCCAGTAGTTGGTCAGCCCGCGCTCGACGAGATGGCGGTCGTAGGCGTGGTGGTGCACCGGCAGCAGCTCGACCGCGGTCACGCCCGAGCGCCGTGCAGGTGGTCGGATGGCCGGCGTCGGTGGCCAGGCCGGCGTAGGTGCCGCGCAGCGCCTCGGGCACGTCCGGATGGCGCATGGTGAACCCCTTGACGTGCAGCTCGTAGATGACCGTCTCGTGCCAGGGCGTGCGCGGCGGCGCGTCGTCGCCCCAGGTGAAGGCCGGCTCGATCACCGCCGCGAGCGGCGCGAACGGCGGCGCTGTCGCGTTCGTCGAACGAGAGGTCCTCGGCCGGGTCGCCGATGCGGTAGCCGAACATCTCGTCGGCCCAGCGCACCGGGCGCGCGATCGCCTTGGCGTAGGGATCGAGCAGCAGCTTGTGCGGGATTGAAGCGGTGGCCCGCCGCCGGCTCGTAGGGGCCGTGCACGCGGTAGCCGTAGAGCTGGCCGGGGCGCAGGTCCGGCAGGTAGCCGTGCCAGACCATGTCGGTCTGCTCGGGCAGCGTGATGCGCTGCGACTCGGCGACGCGCGTCGACGGCATCGAACAGGCACAGCTCGACGCGCGTCGCGTGCTCGGAGAAGAGGGCGAAGTTGACGCCCAGCCCATCCCAGGTGGCGCCGAGCGGGTAGGGCTTGCCGGGCAGGACTCGCGACCGCGACATCGCGGCAGCGTATCACCCATTCGGCAGGACGCCACCGTGTGAGGGCGGCGGGTCGTGCCTCAGTTTGATTGGCGCGGCGGTGCCAAACTATTCAGATAGCCGCCAAGGGCGCCAAGCAGCGCTGCTTGGCGCCCTTGGCGTCCTTGGCGGTTTTGCCTCAGGGCTGCGATCACCGACGCGCCAATCAAACTGAGCCACGACCGGGCGGCGATAGCGCCCGGGTCTTCACCACAGAGACCAGGGAGGAACACCGAGGCGTCACGTGCTGAGGATCGTCACCGGCAGCACCGACAGGACGGCGCTCAACGGCAGTACCGGCCCCGCGTGCTCGGCGCCGGTGAAGACGTCGCGCAACGGGCGGCCGGCCAGACCGTCCGGCAGTGCCACGGTCGTATCGCCCCAGTCGGCGGCGAGCGGAAACGGATGCTCGGGCGCGGTCAGCGGTGCGCACAGGCGCGGCACGACGGCGACGACGGCACGGTCGCCCAGGCGACGCGCCAGCCCCACCGCGCTCGCGGCCTGGCGTCCGCGCGGCTCCAGCGCCGTGTAGTCGCCGTCGCGGAACAGTGCGGCGTGCTCGCGGCGCAGGCGCAGCGCCAGGGTGGTGAGCAGCAACTTGATGCGGCCATCGGGCCACGTGCATAAGAGCTCGCCGGCCAGCGTCGCGCGTCGGGCGGGGTCCGCCAGCGCCGCGTCGAGCTCGCCGAGGAGGCGAGCGCGAACGGCGTAGTCGACCGGGCGGCGGTTGTCGGGATCGACCAGAGAGAGGTCCCACAGCTCGGTGCCCTGGTAGAAGTCGGGCACGCCGGGGACGACGCACTTGAGGACCGTCTGCGCCAGCGAGTTGAGCGCGCCGAGCGCGGCAACGCGCGCCTGGAAGGGGAGGAAGAGCGGCAGGAACCGCGCCGCGGCGCGGCCGGAGAGAACACCGGCGACGAAGCCGGTCAGGGCGCGCTCGTAGGCGGCGTTCTCGCTGAGCCAGCTGGTGTGGCGCTTCGCCTCGCGGGCGGCCTTGACGGCGAACGCCGCCAGGCGCTCGACCAGCTCGGCGTCGGCGACCGCGGCGCCCGGCGGCCAGGCGCCGAGCAGCGCCTGGTAGAAGAGATACTCGTCGGTGCGGTCGGGGGCCGCGGCGCCGTCGACGAGGGTGCGCTGCGCGGCGCTGACGCGCGCCCAGGCCGACAGCCGATGGCCCCACTCCTCGGCGAGCTCGGAGAGGGCGGCGAGCCGCATGCGCGCGTCCTCGCCGCGCTTGGTGTCGTGCGTCGCGGTGGCCAGCATGGCGTCGCGGCCAGTCGGCGCGGCGCGCCAGGTTGGCGGCGTGGAATTCCGCCGGCGGGCAACCGAAGCGCTCCGGGTCGCCGCCGACCTCGTTCAGCGCCGCCAGGGGCACATAGCGGTAGAAGGCGGTGTCCTCGCGGCCCTTGGCTTCCACCGGGCCGGTGTACTGCTGGAAGCGCATGCGCGAAGTCGAGGCGCTGGGCGTGGTTGGCGTCGGCGGGATCGGGAAGCAGCATGCCGCGGATGAAGGCGAGGATCGACGGCTCCATCGTCGGATGGCGTCGGCGGGTGCGCGCCAGGGCGGTGTCGATCGTCCGCCGGTCGCGGTCGTCGGCGCCCGCGGCGCTGACGTACGTGCGATACACGGGGAAGCAGGCCACCACCTCGCGCAGCGTGAAGCGCAGGCTGTTGAGGGTGAAATCGCGGGTGCGCGGATCGTGCTCGGAGAGGCGATTGAGGGCGGCGGCCAGCATGTTGAGCTCGCTCGCCATCGGCCCTTCCATGATCAGCACCTTGCTCTCGTAGAGGACGTCGGCGAAGCGGGCGCGCTGGGCGGTGAAGCGCCGGTAGATGCGCTGCAGGACGCGCTCGTGGCGGCGATCGACGAACAGGCCGGCGCAGTCGTTGAGGAAGTCGTATCCGGTGGTGCCGGCAACCGGCCAGGCGGCGGGCAGCTGCTCGTCCCGGCCGAGGATCTTCTCGACCAGGAGGCGCACCGGCGCCGCGGCGCCCGCCGCGCGGGCGGCGCGCTGCAGCGTCGCCAGATAGCCGGCCGGATCGTAGAGGCCGTCGATGTGGTCGAGACGCACGCCGGTCACCCGGCCGGCGGCGAGCAGCGCGAGCAGGCGGCCGTGCGCCGCGGCGAACACCTCGGGGTCTTCCATGCGCAGACCGGCGAGCTCGTTGACGTCGAAGAATCGGCGGTAGTTGATCTCGTGCGCGGCGGTGCGCCAGTAGGCGAGGCGATACGGCTGCGCCTCGAGCAACGCGTGCAGGCGGATGGCGCCCTCCGGGCGATTGAAGGCGGCGACGCACGCCTCGACGTGACGCGCGACGTCGGGGGCACGCGCCACCAGGCGCGCCAGCCGGTCGCCGGCGACCTCCTTCTCGCGCTGTCGCTCGGCGATCCGGTCGGGCTCGGTCTCGGTATACACTGGCAGATGGCGGAGCGCGGTGAGGATGCTGCGATACTCCGCCAGATCGGGGGCGTCGTCGCGCGGCGCGTCGAGGTCGCCGTCCCCGTCGAGGATCTCCGGTACCTGGCGCGGATTGATCGGCAGCACGTGATCGAAATAGTGCAGCGTGAAGCGCCCGTCGGCGTAGGCCAGGCGCAGCTCGCCGCGCTCGAGCACGAGCCCGTACTGATCGCCGAGGATCGGCAGCAGCACCTTGTCGTGCAGCTCGTCCTTGACCGGCCGCCAGTCGATGTCGAAGCAGCGCGCAGAGGGCGAGCACGGCCCGTTCTCGAGCACGTCGCGCCACCAGGCGTTGGCGCGCGGGCAGATGGCCATGTGGTTCGGCACGAAGTCGACGATCAGACCCATGCCGTTCGCGCCGAGCGCGGCGGCGAGATCGTCGAGGCCCGCCGCGCCGCCGAGGTCGGCGCTGATCGCGTCGTGGTCGACGACGTCGTAGCCGTGGCGGCTCCCGGCGCGCGCCTGCAGGGGCGGCGAGATGTAGCCGTCGCCGATGCCGAGCCGGTGCAGATACGGCACCAGCGCGCGCGCGGCGGCGAAGTCGAAGTCGGCGTGCAGCTGCAAGCGATAGCTCGCCGCCGGCGCACGCGCCGCGCCGTCTCCCGCCCGTGCTCGATCCTGCGCCGGCATGCTTCGCGCCCCTCGCCGCGGACGTGCTCTCCTCCGCGACGATGGCGCAGCGCTAGCACGCGATGCGCCCGCGTGCCATGGCGCCGCCGCGCGGCGCGCCGGGCGCTGAATTCGCCGCGCACGGTTGCGGCTCGCGCCGCGCTGCCGTACGGTGACGACAGTGCGGGATCAGCGGACAGCCGCGACGCCAGGTCACGCGCCCACTCGTGACCGTGTCACGCGCGGCGCGGGCGGGTCGAGGGCGCCCACCCCAGCGGTCGACGCCGTCGTACCGGATGCGCGCCGAGTCGTCATCGAAGGGCTGGTTCCGTGCATCGACGGCGGCCGCTTCCCGAGCAAGCGCAGCCGCGGCGAGACGGTGGAGGTGGAGGCCGACATCTTCACCGACGGCCACGACGCGCTCGCCGCCGTGCTGCGCCACCGCGCGCGCCGGCGACGGCCTGGCGCGAGACGGCGATGACGCCGCTGCCCAACGACCGCTGGCGCGCGCAGCTTCGCGGTCGACCGCCTCGGCCGGTACGAGTACACGGTGTGGCCTGGGTGGATCACTTCGCCACCTGGCAGCAGGGCCTGGCGAAGAAGGTCGCGGCGGAGCAGGAGGTCAGCAGCGAGCTGCTCGAGGGCGCGGCGCTGGTGCCGCGGCGGCGTCGGCGCGCGCCGACGGCGCCGACGCGACCTGGCTCGCGGCGCGGGCCGAGCGGCTGACGCGTCGCCGGCGGCGGTGGGCGCGGTCGAGGCGGCGCTCGACGCGGCGCTGACGGCGGCGATGGCGCGCCATCCCGACCGCGCCGCCGCCACCGATCTCGGCGTCGTGCTGGCGGTCGTCGTCGAGCGCGAGCGCGCCGCCGTCGGCGCCTGGTACGAGATGTTCCCGCGCTCGGCTTCGCCGCGATCCGGCGCGCCACGGCACGTTCGCCGACTGCGAGGCGCGCCTGCCGTACATCGCGGCGATGGGCTTCGACGTGCTCTACCTGCCGCCCATCCACCCGATCGGGCGCGCACCCACCGCAAGGGACCGAACAACACGCCCGGCGCCGGCGCCCGGCGACCCCGGGCAGCCCGTGGGCCATCGGCGCCGCCGAGGGCGGCCACGACGCCGTGCACCCGCAGCTCGGCACGCTCGACGACTTCCGCGCGCCTGGTGGCAGCGGCGCGCACGCACGGGCTCGAGGTCGCGCTCGACATCGCCTTCCAGTGCTCGCCCGACCATCCCTGGGTCGCGGCGCACCCGGAATGGTTCCGCCACCGCCCCGACGGCACCGATCCAGTACGCCGAGAACCCGCCGAAGAAGTACCAGGACATCTACCCGCTCAACTTCGAGAGCCCCGACTGGCGCGGGCTGTGGGAGGCGCTGCGGCGGGTGTTCCTGCTCTGGGTCGAGCGGCGGCGTGCGCATCTTCCGCGTCGACAACCCGCACACCAAGCCGTTCCCCTTCTGGGAGTGGCTGATCGCGCGAGGTGCGCGCGCGCGAGCCCGAGGTCGATCTTCCTCTCCGAGGCGTTCACGCGTCCCAAGGTCATGCACTACCTGGCCAAGGCCGGCTTCTCGCAGTCGTACACGTACTTCACCTGGCGCAACGACCAAGGCGGAGCTGACCGAGTACCTCACCGAGCTCACCCAGACCGAGGTGCGCGAGTACCTGCGGCCCAACTTCTTCGCCAACACGCCCGACATCCTGCACGAGTTCCTGCAGACCGGCGGCCGGCCGGCCTTCGCGCTGCGCTTCGTGCTGGCCGCGACGCTCGGCGCCAGCTACGGCATCTACGGGCCGGCCTTCGAGCTCTGCGAGGGCCGCGCGCTGCCGCAGTCGGAGGAGTACCTCGACTCCGAGAAGTACCAGCAGCGCGTCTGGCCGCTCGACGATCCGCGCAGCCTGCGCGACGCTGATCGCCGCGGTCAACGCGGCGCGGCGCGCCAACCCGGCCCTGCGTGACGCACCGCAGCCTGCGCTTCGTGCCGACCGACAACGAGCAGCTGCTCGCCTACGCGCAAGCACGACCGCGGATCTGTCACGAACCTCGTCGCTCGATCGTCGTGAACCTCGATCCACAGTGGCCGCAGTCGGGCTGGCTCGAGCTGCCGCTCGGCCGACTCGGCATCGCGCCCGATCAGCCCTACCAGATGCACGACCTGCTCGCCGGCGCGCGCTACCTCTGGCGCGGCGGCGCGCAACTACGTGGCGCTCGACCCGCCCGCCAGCCGGCGCACGTCTTCCGCGTCACGCCAGCGCACGGAGCGACTTCGACTACTTCATGAACCGCGGACGCCGGCGGGCCGCGCCGCGGGATGCCCGGCGCGCTCGAGCCGCCGACGGCGACGCGCTCTGGTACAAGGACGCGATCATCTACGAGGTGCGCGTGCGCTCGTTCTACGACAGCGACGGCGACGGCATCGGCGACTTCCGCGGCCTGACCGAGAAGCTCGACTACCTGCAGGACCTCGGCGTCACGGCGCTCTGGCTGCTGCCCTTCTACCCGTCGCCGCTGCGCGACGACGGCTACGACATCGCCGACTACACCGACGTCCACCCCGACTGCGGCACGCTCGACGACTTCAAGGCGCTTCCTGCGCGAGGCGCACCGGCGCGGCATCCGCGTCGTCACCGAGCTGGTCATCAACCACACCTCGGACCAGCACCCGTGGTTCCAGCGCGCCCGCCGCGCGCCGCCCGGCAGCCGCGAGCGCGACTTCTACGTCTGGAGCGACACGCGAGGAGCGCTACGCCGGCACGCGGATCATCTTCAAGGACTTCGAGCGCTCGAACTGGACCTGGGACCCGCGTCGCCAAGGCCTACTACTGGCACCGCTTCTACTCCCACCAGCCGGACCTGAACTTCGACAACCCCGACGTGCCACGAGGCGATCTTCCAGGTCGCTCGACTTCTGGCTCGACCTCGGCGTCGACGGCCTGCGCCTCGACGCCATCCCCTACCTGTACGAGCGCGAGGGGACGAACTGCGAGAACCTGCCCGAGACGCACGCGTTCCTGCAGCGAGCTGCGCGCCCACGTCGACGCGCAGCTTCGCAGGACCGCATGCTCCTCGCCGAGGCCAACCAGTGGCCCGAGGACGCCGTCGCCTACTTCGGCGAGCGGCGACGAGTGCCACATGGCGTTCCACTTCCCGATCATGCCGCGCCTGTTCATGGCGCTGCACATGGAGGATCGCTTCCCGATCATCGACATCCTCGCAGCAGACGCCCGACGATCCCCGACAACTGCCAGTGGGCGCTGTTCCTGCGCAACCACGACGAGCTGACGCTCGAGATGGTGACCGACGAGGAGCGCGACTACATGTACCGGGTCTACGCGCACGACCCGCAGGCGCGCATCAACCTCGGCATCCGCCGCCGCCTGGCGCCGCTGCTCGGCAACGACCGGCGCCGCATCGAGCTGATGAACGCGCTGCTGTTCTCGCTGCCCGGCACGCCGGTCATCTACTACGGCGACGAGATCGGCATGGGCGACAACTTCTACCTCGGCGACCGCAACGGCGTCCGCACGCCGATGCAGTGGAGCGCCGACCGCAACGCCGGCTTCTCGCGCGCCAATCCGCAGCGCCTCTTCCTGCCGGTGATCAGTCGACCCCGAGTACCACTACGAGAGCGATCAACGTCGAGGCGCAGCGCAACAACCCGCACTCGCTGCTGTGGTGGATGAAGCGGCTGATCGCGCTGCGCAAGCAGCACCGCGGCGTTCGGCCGCGGCACGATCGAGTTCCTGTCGCCGAGCAACCGCAAGGTGCTCGCCTTCGTCCGCCAGCTACGAGGACGAGCACGCTGCTGGTCGTCGCGAACCTGTCGCGCTTCGTCGCAGTACGTCGAGCTCGACCTCGCCGCCGTACAAGGGCATGGTCGCCGGTCGAGCTGTTCGGCCGCACCGAGTTCCCGCCGATCGGCGACCTGCCCTACCTGCTGACGCTCGGCCCGCACGCCTTCTACTGGTTCTGGCTGCGAGCCGCCGCAGGACGAGGGCGCCGTGCGCCGCGCCGGCAGCGATCGCCGCGGCGGCGCCGCCGCTGGTCGTGCGCGGCGAGCTGGGAGGCGGTGCTGCGCGCCGACGCGCGCGCGGCGCCTCGAGCCGCGCGCTGCGCGCAGTTCCTGCCCGGCTGCCGCTGGTTCGGCGGCAAGGCGATGTGGATCCGCAGCGGTGCACGTCAGTCGAGCAGATCCCGATCGGCAACGGCGGCGAGCCGCTCGCCGTCATCACCTTTCTCCAGGTCGACTTCGCCGACGGCAACTCGCGAGACCTACGTCGTGCCGCTCGGCTTCGCCACCGGCGCGGCGGCCCAGCAGCTGCAGCAGGCGACGCCGCAGGCGGTGGTGGCGCCGCTGCGCGTGCGCGGCAAGGAGGGCGACGTCGACGGCGTGCTGTTCGACGCCATGGAGGATCCGCGCGTCGCCGAGGCGCTGCTGCAGCTCGTGCTCGCGCCGCCGCGGGCTGCGCGGCGGCAGCGGCGAGCTCGAGCGCCGGCGACCAGGCGCCCTGCGGGCCGCTCGCCGAGCCGCGCGACGCGCTGCAGCCGGTGTCGGTGCTGCGCATCCAGCAGAGCAACACCTCGGTCATCTTCGGTCAGAAGCTGGTCTGCAAGCTCTTCCGCCGCCTGCAGCCGGGCCTCAACCCGGAGCTCGAGATCGGCACCTTCCTCACCGAGCACGACCGCGTTCGCCGCACATCGCCCCGGTCGCCGGAGCGCTCGTCTACCAGCCGGCCAAGGGCGAGCCGTCGAGCCTGGCGATCCTGCAGGGCTTCGTGCGCAACGAGGGCGACGCCTGGGCGTTCACGCTCGACGAGATCGAGCGCTTCCTCGACCAGGCGATCACCCATGCCGGAAGCGGCCGAGCCGCCGGAACGCCAGCCTGGTGCGCCTCGCGCGCGGCAAGCCGCCCGACGCTGGCGCGCGAGCTGCTCGGCGCGCAGCTCGAATGGGCGCGCCTGCTCGGCCGAGCGCACCGCCGAGCTGCACCTGGCGCTGAGCGCGCGACCGACCGACCCCGCACTTCGCGCCCGGAGCCGATGACGCGCCCTGGCCAGCGCGGCCTCTACCAGTCGATCCGCAACCTGCGCACGACCACGTTCCGCCTGGCGCGCGAGCGGCTGCGCGACCTGCCCGACGGCGCGCGCCGACGACGGTGCGCGACGGTGCTGGCGCTCGAGCCGAAGGTGGCGAAGGTCTTCCACGCCCTGCTCGAGCGACGCATCACCTGCAGCGCGCATCCGCTGCCACGGCGACTTCCACCTCGGCCAGGTGCTGTTCACCGGCAAGGACTTCGTCATCATCGACTTCGAGGGCGAGCCGGCGCGCTCGCTGGCCGAGCGCCGGCGGCGCGCGGCTGGCGCTGCAGGACGTCGCCGGGCATGCTGCGCTCGTTCCACTACGCCGCCTACACCGTGCTCGCGCAGCACGTGGCGTCGGGCGTCGACGCCGGCGGCGCTCGAGCGCTGGCTGCGCTTCTGGTACGCGTGGGTCGCGTCGGCCTTCCTGAAGGCCTACCTGAAGCGCGCCGCCGGCGCCGTCTTCCTGCCCCGCGGCGACGGCGGAGATCGACGCGCTGCTGCAGATCTTCCTGCTCGAGAAGTGCGTCTACGAGCTCGGCTACGAGCTCAACAACCGGCCCGACTGGGTGCACATCCCGGCGCGCGGGATGCGCGAGCTGGTCGGCGACTGAGTGAGCGCGATCGATCGGGAGGTGAGCACGACGAGCGTGCAAACCCGTCGGGATGGGCCGCGCCAGACCGAGAAGCGTGAAAAGTCCTGCTCGCGATCGGTCCGGATGCGGGTAAGCGAATTCGCGACAGGAGACGAGGATGACGGACGCCGGACGCCGCGCGCGCGCAGCCGATGCGCCGCTCACCGATCTCGATCGCCACCTGTTCAACGAGGGGAGCCACACGCGGCTCACGAGAAGCTCGGCGCGCACGCATCGGCCGCCGACGGGCAGCTGCAGACCACCTTCGCGGTGTGGGCGCCCGAACGCCGAACGGCGTCTCGGTGATCGGCGATTTCAACGACTGGGACCGCCGCGCCGACGCGCTCGCGACCGCTCGGCGAGTCGGGCATCTGGTCGGGCGTGCTACCCGGCGTCGCGTCCGGGCGCTCGCTACAAGTACCACATCGTCTCGCGGCACGACGGCTATCGGGTCGACAAGTGCGATCCCTTCGCGTTCCACACCGAGGTGCCGCCGCACACCGCGTCGCGTGGTCTGGCAGTCGGTCGCACGAGTGGCAGGACGGCGCGTGGATGGCGGAGCGCGGCGCTCGCCAGCAGCTCGACGCGCCGCTCGCGATCTACGAGGTCCACCTCGGCTCGTGGAGGCGTCCCGGGCGACGATCCCGCGCGCTTCCTCACCTACCGCGAGGTGGCGCCGCTGCTGGCCGCCTATGCCCGCGACATGGGCTTCACCCACGTCGAGCTGCTGCCGATCACCGAGCATCCGTTCTACGGCTCGTGGGGCTACCAGACCACCGGCTACTTCGCGCCCACCGCCCGCTACGGCACGCCGGACGACTTCATGGCGCTCGTCGACACCCTCCATCAGCACGGCATCGGCGTCATCCTCGACTGGGTGCCGTCGCACTTTCCCTACCGACGAGCACGGTCTCGCCTACTTCGACGGCACCCATCTGTTCGAGCACGCCGACCCCCGCCAGGGCTTCCAGCCCGACTGGGGCAGCCTGATCTTCAACTACGGGCGCAACGAGGTGCGCGCCTTCCTGCTCAGCAGCGCGCGCTTCTGGCTCGAGCGCTACCACCTCGACGGCCTGCGCGTGGACGCCGTCGCCTCGATGCTCTACCTCGACTACTCGCGCCGCGCCGGCGAATGGATCCCCAACCGCCACGGCGGCCGCGAGAACCTGGAGGCCATCGACTTCCTGCGCCGCCTGAACAGCGACGTGTTCGCCGCGTTTCCCGACGTGCAGACGATCGCCGAGGAATCGACCGCCTGGCCGATGGTGTCGCGCCCGACCTACCTCGGCGGCCTCGGCTTCGGCCTCAAGTGGGACATGGGCTGGATGCACGACACGCTGGAGTACCTGCGATTCGATCCGATCCACCGCCACTTCCACCACGACCGCCTCACCTTCCGCACGCTCTACGCGTTCAGCGAGAACTTCGTCCTGCCGCTCTCGCACGACGAGGTCGTGCACGGAAAGGGGTCGCTGCTCGGCAAGATGCCCGGCGACGAGTGGCAGCGCGCCGCCAACCTGCGCCTCCTGCTCGGCTGGATGTACACGCAGCCGGGCAAGAAGCTGCTGTTCATGGGCGGCGAGTTCGGCCAGCGCGCGGAGTGGGGCCACGACCGCAGCCTCGACTGGCATCTGCTCGAGCAGCCGCTGCACCAGGGCCTGCAATGCTGGACCCGCGATCTCAATCGGCTCTACGCCGCCGAGGCGAGCCTCCACGAGCGCGACTGCCAGCCGGACGGCTTTGCCTGGGTCGACTGCACCGACTCGGCGCAGAGCATCGTCAGCTTTCTGCGCCGCGGCAACGACCCCGGCACCGCGCTGCTGGTGGCCGCCAACTTCACCCCGGTGCCGCGTCACGGCTATCGCGTCGGCGTGCCGTGGGGCGGCGAGTGGCACGAGCTGCTCAATGGCGACGCGCGCGACTACGGCGGCAGCGGGCTCGGCAACATCGGCGCCGTGGTCGCCACCGCCGGCGGCCAGCACGGCCGCGGCTACGGCCTCGACCTGACCCTGCCGCCGCTCGCGCTGGTGGTCTTCCGCGGCGTCGCGCCCGGACCTCCGGCGACGCAGTGAATTGACCACGGCGCGCTGCGCCTGCCCGTACGGATCGTGCACCCGGTGACCGGCTTTGCCCGCCAATCCAAATTTCGGATGCGCGGCTGGCCTGTTCGCCGTTGGGCTGTGCGCTGTTGGGGCGGAAGAATCGTTTCCCCCAACAGCCAACAGCTCGCGTTGATGGGACAAGAACTCTTCAACGCGAAGACGCGAAGACGCTGAGTCCAGAGAGCGAGTGGCAACCGAAAGGGCGGTCTCTTGCCGGCTATTGCGCGACGCGCCAAGGGGCGCTGGCGGCGTCGAGGGTGGCCATCTCCTCGTCACTCAGCTGCACGGCCAGCGCGCGCGCGTTGCGCGCCGCCTGCTCGCCGCTCTTGGCGCCGGCGAGCGGAACGACGCCGGGCTTGGCGAGCAGCCAGGCGAGCGCCACGGCGGCCGGATCGACCGCGTGCGCGGCGGCGATGGCGCGCAGCGCGGCGATCACCGGCTGCGCGGCGGCGACGTTGTCGGCCGCGAACCACGTCGCGTCGGCGCGCGGCCCCGCGGGCAGCACGCCGGGCCGGTACTTGCCGCTGAGCAGCCCCTGCTCGAGCGGGCTGTAGGCCAGCAGCGTGACGCCGAGCTCGCGGCAGGCGTCGAGCACGCCGTCGACCTCCGGCGCGCGATGCAGCAGCGAGTAGTGCACCTGGTTGGTCGCCAGCGGCACGCCGTGTCGGCGCCAGCGCGGCGTGCGCCTCGCGCATCTCGCGCGGCGCGGAAGTTGCTGACGCCGACCGCGCGCGACTGCGGCCGTCGCGCACGGCCTCGGCGAAGACGTCCATGGCGGCCGCGATCGGCGCCTCCTCGCGTGTCGGCCCAGTGCATCTGGTAGAGATCGATGCGCGGCAGCGCCGAGGCGCCTGCAGGCTGCCCGCCAGGCCCTTGGCGATCGCGGCGGCCCGCCGCGGCCGGCGAGCGGCGCGTACTTGGTCGCGACGACCACCGGCCGCGGGCTGCGGCGCGCCAGCGCGCCGAGGAGCTGCTCGCCCTTCCCCCAGCCGTAGGCCTCGGCGGTGTCGAACAGATCGAGCCCCGCCTCCAGGCAGGCGTCGAAGGCGGCGACGACGTCGCGCGGCCCGTGGTCCTCCTCGTAGCGCCAGTACTCGCGGTCCCCCCACGCCCAGCAGCCCACCCCGAGGGGCGTGACTTCGAGCGGGCTGTGGCCGAGTCGAACACGAGAAAGCATCGGAAATTCCCCTATCGGAAGAGAACGGAATTCACCACGGAGGCACGGAGACACGGAGCGACCCGGCATGGCTCCGTGTCTCCGTGCCTCCGTGGTGAACTCTGGGTCTCCTGTGCGGAAGTCCCGAAAACATCAGCATTTTTCTTGCGATACCGGACCGCCCTGGTCTACGATCCCGACTGCGCATGGGCCGTCGCACATCAGCGAAGAGGATCGGCGGGCGGCGGCCGTCGTCACCACGTCGGGCTCCGGGCATCGCTTCGAGATCCAGCTCGGCCATCTCTGCAACAACCGCTGCGTCTTCTGCTCCAGCGGCCAGCTGACGCGATGAAGATCGCCCGCCCGGTGCCGCTCGAGCCGATCGTCGAGGCGCTCGAAGCAGGCGCGCGCCGCCGGCGCGACGCACCTGACCTTCCTCGGCGGCGAGCCGACCATCCACAAGCGCTTCCTCGACGCGCTCGCCAAGGCCGTCGAGCTCGGCTTCGAGCACATCGTCATCTTCACCAACGGCGTCATGTTCCCGCACCCGGGCTTCATCGACTCGGTGACCGCGCTCGGCAACTTCGAATGGCGCATCTCGATCCAGGGCGCGACCGACGAGGCGCACGTCGCCACCACGGGCCGCGCCGATTCGTTCCAGCGCATCGTGCACGGTCTCGGCGAGCTGCAGCGCCGCGGCCAGCTGGTCACCACCAACATGTGCGTCAACGAGCGCAGCTACCGCTCGCTGCCGCACTATCCGGAGCTGCTCGAGCGCTACGGCGTGCGCCAGCTGCACGTCGACATCGTGCGCCCGGAGAGCACCGGCGAGCGCGACGAGGCCTACCTGCGCGACATCATGCCGCGCTACTCCGACATGGCGCCGTACTACGCCGAGATGCTCGCCGGGCTTCGATCGACTGGAATCCCGACTTCGACGTCAACGTCGGCAACCTGCCGTACTGCATCCTTCCCGACTGGGCGCTCGCGCATTCACCACGGCGGGCAGCAGACGGTCACCAAGTCCTCCGACGGCCACCGGGCTCGAGGACGAGATGAACAAGTACGAGTGGCAGACGTCGCTGCGCACCCATCTGCCGGGCTGCGCCGACTGCGTCTTCCGCTCGCGCTGCACCGGCATCTTCCGCGTCTACCTCGAGCTGCACGGCGGCGACGAGTTCCAGCCCCTCAGCCGCGACGCAGCTGCCTGGGCGTCGATCCGCAGCAGCGCAGCTTCGTCATCCTCGTCGAGCCGCTGCTGGCGCCGCTGCGCGCCGCGCTCGCCGCCGGCGAGCAGCCGCCGGCGTGGCGCTTGCGAGCAGCGAGATCACCGAGGATCGCCGGCGCCGGATCGAGATCCGCTTCACGCACGACGCCGGTGGCCACGCGCGTGTCACCTTCACGGCACCCGGACAGCGGCCCGCGCCGGTGATTGCGCGCGGATGGGTACGACGTCGATGCCGACGCCGAGATCAGCGTTCCGCCCGAGGCGCTGGCGGCGCTGCTCGACTGGCTGCGCGCCTGCGGCACGCTCGATGCCGGCCTGCCCCTGGCCGACGACGCCGTCGATCGCGCCCTGCGCGGCGCCGTGGTGGCGCGCGGGCGCCAGCGCGTCGCCCAGCTGGCCGCGCGCCTGCAGATCCGCTTCGCGGTGCCGGGCTGGCACCTCGAACGCGCTGCGCTGGCCGAGCGACAGCACCGCCGAGCTCACCGCCCGCGGCCCCGCCGGCGCCACGGTCGACGTGCGCTTCACGCTCGGCGCGCGCGGCAACCGCTCGCAGGTCGGCGTCGACTTCGGCGTCGCCGAGCAGAGCGACGACGCGCGCGTGAAGGCCGTCGTGTCCCAGCTCGTCGCGCTGCTGCGCGGCCCGCAGCCGGCCGAGCGGCCAACCGTCGCCGCCACGATCCAGTAGCGGCCTGCGGGCGCGCCGTTGACCACGCGCTCGTCGTCGCGCCGCAGCTGTCTGCCCTCGGCGCGACCGGCAGGCCCGCCGTGATGTCGACCGGGAACGCACTCGGCAACGGCGACACCCGGCCCCCACGAATTGCCGTTGCGGGAGCCGCTCTCGGCCTGCTGACGGTTCTTCTGGCCAACGGCCGCTATCTCACCGGCCTGTGGGGCGTGATCGAACCCCCGGCTGCCTCGATGGAGCCGTTCTACATCCGGATGGCGGGGCAGCCGATCGACAGCATCCTGCGACAGGGGCCGGCGTGGGGACCGCTGTACGCGCTCTGGCTCAAGCCGTTCGTGGCGCTCCTCGGCGACCCGCTGGCGGTGTACGCCGCCAACGTCTACGCCCTGTCCCTCGCGCTGTCGGCGGCCATCTACACGCATCTGCTGCTGCGCACGCGTCGGGCCGGCGTCGCCGTCGTCGCGGCGCTGGTCTTTCTGATCTCCGACGCCAATGTCCCGCTCGCAGGCAAGGCGAGCCAGTTCGCGTTGCTGGTGCTCCTGTCTGGCTGGTCGCTCGCGACGTGGGCGCCGGCCGGCGCGCGCCGCACCGCGGTCGCCACTGCGACCGTGGTGGTGGCCGCGTACGCGCGGCCGGAGCTCTATCCCGCGGCGGTCGTTCTCTGCCTGGTGGCGCTCTCGCAAGCCTGGCGCGAGAGGCACTCCCGCGGATGGTCGGCCATCGCGTGGCCCGGTACGGCGGTCATGCTGATGACGGCGCTGGCACTGGGAATCGGCACGCCGGTGCTCGGACCGTCCCCGAGCGGTGGTCGCCTGCTCGATGCGTTCCGCGAGCACTTCGCCTGGAACTGGAGCGCCTGGCACGGGGGGCAATACTTCCAGGCGGTATGGGAGCAGGAGTTCGGGGACACAGACAGCGTCGTCGCGGCGGTCCGGGTCAATCCGGCCGCGGTCGCGCATCACCTGTCCGCAAATCTCGAAGGCATCGCCCCCGCACTGTTCCGCGATTCGTTTCGCCACGCCCCGCTGCTCGTGCTCCCCGGTGGGGCGTTTCCCGCCGCCGGCGAAGGGTGGCCGATCGGCGCGGCGATCGTCGGCGCACTCGGCGCCGTCGCCGCTCGTTCTGCCTGGCGGCGGCAGATGCTGGCCCGCTACGGAGACGCGTTGCTCTGGTACGCCGCCGTCTCGGCGCTCGGCCTTGCAGCCGCCATCGCGATCTACCCGCTGCAACCCTATCTGGTCATCCCCAGCGTGGTCGCGCTCCTCGCCAGCGCCCTGGCGTTCACGGTGCTGGTGCCCGCGCCTCCAGTGCGCGGCTGGCCGCTGCGGCTCGTGGCGGCCGCCGTGTCCGTCGCCGTGATCCCCAGTCCGTTCGCGTCCGCGGCGGTCTCGCGGCCCGTCACCGACACCGTCGCCTTCGTCCGCGGCTTGCACCTGCCGCGGCCGGTGCACGTGCTGACGCTCAACGACGGAACCGGCGATCTGATGGGACCGGGCTACGAAGAGGTCAAGATGTGGCAGAAGGGGCACCAGCCGCTCGAGGCCTATCTGCGCGACCGGCATGTCGACGTCATCGTGGTCATGCGGGTGCGCCAGGGCGAGTTCGTCGCCGACGACCCGTACTGGGAGCTGATCAAGAGCAACCCTGGCGCGGCCGGGTTCACGCGGCTCGCGGTGCCGGGCCACGCGGATGTCGGCGTGTTCGTCCCGTCGACGCCGCGAGGGCCCGCCGGGCCTGGGTAGTGGGTCAGGTTGCAGGCGCAATGTATTGGTCCCCGCTTGTGCGCCCTGAAGGGGCGCCGGTCTAAAGCCCAGGGCAACGCCGCAGGCGGTGCCCTGGGTGTCGGACCACAATTTGGATCGTCGCCCTGAAGGGGCGACGCCCGCGGAGACGGCGCGGGGCGCGCCCCTTCAGGGCGCGCGGACTCTTCTCGGCGTACTCGACCTAGGGCACCGCCTGCGGCGTTGCCCTAGGCTCTGGAATCGCGCCCCTTCAGGGCGCCCAGATCGCCGATCACCCACGCTGACTGCGCGCGAATCTCGAACTGACGCACTGCGCGGGCCCGGGTAAATTCGCCCTTGCACGGCTTGGAAAGGCTGGTGTACGTCCTCAGAAGCGGGGTGCCCATGGGCTACAGCGAGCGACGACACAGCGGCCATCATCATCACGAGCAACACGACTGCGGCCACGGTCACCACGGCCACGATCGCCACGGACACGATCACCATCACGACGACCACGATGACGGCGGCGACTTCGACGAGAAGCGCGTGATCGATACGATCGTCGACCTCGTCGGCGAGCGCGTCGAGCGGATGCTCGAGTGCCGCGACGCACACGCAGCGCAGCACCACGAGGGTGGCGGCGACGAGAAGCGCATCGTCGATCTCATCGTCCGCCTGGTCTCCGAGCACGTGCGCGAGATCGTCGTCGAGGAGCTCGATCGCCGGCTCGGCGGCGCGAACGCGGTCGCGGTCCCGCCGCCGGCGGGCGGCCCGTCGGGAGACGAGTCGCGCTGACGCCGGGCCTCACACCCGGCGCGGCGAGGCCGACGTCGTCACGCTGACCCGCCGTATGCGTGCCCACGAACCATCGCCGGCGTCCCCGCCGCGCACGCCGCTCAAGTTGTTCCGCAAGCGCGTCGCCGACGACGTGCCGGTCACCGCGCGCAGCGCGGTGCTGTTCCGCTTCGGCGAGCAGTGCAACTACCGCTGCCCGATGTGCAGCAACACCGGCGAGCGGACGCTGTTCTTCCGCGAGACCGACGAGCTGCTGCGGCGCGCGGCATTCCTGCACGGGCTCGGCTTTCGCCGCGCCGTCATCACCGGCGGCGAGGCCACCATCCATCCGGGCTTCTGGACCGTGGTCGAGCGGCTCTTCGCCTACGGCATGGCGTGGGATACCAACACGCACGGGCGGACATACGCGACGCCCGGCTTCGCCCGGCGCGCCGTCGACACCGGCCTGCGCCGCGCCATCGTCTCCCTGCATTCGCACGTGCCGGCGACCAGCGCGGCGATCTTCGGCACGAACGAAGCCTCGCATCACGGCACGGTGGCCGGCATCGAGCAGCTGCTGGGCGTCGGCGTCGCGGTCATGGTCAACTGCGTCCTGAACGAGCTCAACCTGCCGCACATCGAGGCGTACCTCGACTGGGCGCGCCAGCGGTTCGGCCCGCGCACGGTGTTCAAGTTCGTCTTCCCCACGACGATCGGCAAAGGCGGCCGGTGGTCGGGGATCGCGACGCTGCGCTACCGTGACGTGCGCGACGTCGTCGCCCGCCTTCGCGCGCAGGCCGCGCCGCACGGCACGCGACTGTTCTTCGAGTCGTTCCCGAACTGCGTCGTCGGCGATCCCGACGCACGCAACCTCGGCCGCTCGGCGTTCGGCGAATCGCACTACCTCGACGATGCCACCGGCGACCGCGTCTACGCCATGCGCCACATCGAAGCAGAGCTCTCGGCCTTCGCCGAGGCGTGCCGCGGCTGCGCCGCGGTGCGCCGGTGTCCGGGCGTGTCGGCCGCCTATCTCGAGCGGCACGGCACGGAGGAGCTGATCCCGTTCACGGCGGCGCCCGTCCAGTAGGGACCCGCGGTTCCCGACCGCCCTCGTGCACTGGCGACGCGTGCACGACGGCGTCGGCACGCGGCTGACATGGACTCCACTCAGCGCCAGAAGGCGTTTCCCAAGCTAGTACTGGTCGCCGTCAGTACGGTGCTGACCCTCGCCGTCGCCGAGTGCGGCGTGCGACTCCTGCATCTCGACCAACGGCTGCTCACGCCGTCGATGTACTTCCAGGCCGCGGACCTCGACGTGCATCGGCTCTCCGCCGATCCCGCTCTGCACTACGAGCTCGCACCAGGCACGTCGTGCAATTGCAGCATCGGTGGACCGCACTATCGAGTCAGCATCGACGAGTACGGCGCGCGCCTTCCGACACACGCGCTCACCAAGGGCTCGGATGTGTACCGCATCATGTGCGTCGGCGGATCGACCGTCTACGGCGGCGCCGTCGACGACGACCAGACGATTCCGGCGGCACTGGAACGTCGCCTCAATGCGACCACCTCGACTGGGCGACGATACGAAGCGTGGAATTTCGGCACGTCGGCATACATGCTCCGACAGGCCGCGCACCTCGCCAGCACGCGGTTGGATGCGGTGCGCCCGGATCTGGTGTTGGTGCAGCTGCACAACGCGGGGCGGCGCGCGTTTCTGATGCCTCAGACCTTGAACGCGCTCGACTATCCGTGGGCGGACGCGCTGGCGGACCCGGATCTCTTCACGGAGCAGTTCGTCTTGCCATCGTGGCTACCGCCGGCGGCGCGCGCGCCGTTGCTGCGCCACTCGGCACTGGCCCGGGCGATCGTCGCCGTCCTTCCCGGGTTCGGGCCGAACCAGCAGTGCCCATGGTGCGAGCGCCGCGACCAGGAGGCCGCACGCGCGCTGTCGCGCGCGGCGACCGCGCGTGGCGTTCCGGTCGTGTTCTACGCGATTCCCGCCAATCGCACCGTGCCGAGCCTCGATCCGGACCCGCAGCGGGCCCCGCCCGGTGCCGACAGTGTGTATCCCGGACTCGCTCCCGAGCGGTTCATCGATCTCTATCAGCCGGGACGGGAGCCGGCGTTCTATCAAGTGCATCCACCGCCGGCGACGCTCGACGAGTTCGCGCGACTGCTGATCGAGACGCTGCGCGCACGCGGCACCATCCCCGCCCCATGATCGTCGCCCTGATCGCTGTCGCCACCGTGGCGGTGCCGCTGTTGATCGGTGCCGCCGTGGGGCGCGGGATGCGCGGCCGGGCGCGGCGCGGCATCGTCCCGGTGCTGTTGGCCCTCACCATTCCGAGCGTGGCGGCGACCGCTCTGGTCGTACGCTATCCAGTCGTCGGGTTGTGGGACGCCGGCTTCGCGGGCTTCCTCTTCGGTGTCGGCATCGTCATGGGGGGACACGAAACGTTCGCCGATCCACGGCGCATCCGGGCCATTGGACTCGGTACGCTCATCGGTCTGCTGCTGCTCGAGGGATTCGTCAGCAGCTTCCTCCCGCCGGCACCGCGGTTTCCGTCATCGGCGGGCGTCCATCTGTTGCTGGCCGACTCGATACGCGCCAGCGCCGAGACCCAGGGGTGGGACATGCGCAGCCGCGAGCTGGCCTGCACCGTGGTGTACGGCGAGCGCTATCGCGGCATCCTCGACGTCAGTCATGAAACCGACGTCAGGTTTCCCGCGCCGTACGCGGCCCGCGCCGATGCCCGCCGGCGCGAGCTGCATGTCGGCGATTCGATGGTCTTCGGTCTGGGCGTCGCGCGCAACGCAACCTTCACGGCAGCGCTCGAAGCGCTGGAGCCGGCGACCGAGCACGTGAACGCCGGCATTCCTGGACTCGCACCCGACGCATACCTCGCCATTCTCGACACATGGACTGCCCGGCAGCGCTTCGACGTCGTGACGATGTACCTCTTCGACGCCAACGACGTCCGCGACCTGGACGGTCCGTTTCCCTGCTGTGGCTTCGCGCCACTGCTCGCATACGACGGACGCGCGGCGCGCCTGCGATGCCCGGAGCCGACGTCGATCGATCTGGCCCGGGCGGGGTTTGAATGGCTGCATTACAACAGCCCGCCCCCCTATCTCATGCGCGCGCTCGTCGACTATTCGGCGGCGGCGGCATATCTCGGTGCGTTGATGGTCGACGCCGGGCACCGCTACAGCCTCACCTCGACGTCCAACCCGACCGAACGCATGCAGCATCTCGGCATCATCCTGCGCACCGCCCGCGACGAGTTGCACAGACGCGGGACGGCGTTCCGGGTGGTGATCCTCCCCGGCAACCTCGAGAGAACGGGCGAGGCGTTCGACGAGCACGCCCAGATTGTCGCCCTGGCCCACGACCTTGGGATTCCGCTCCTCGATGCGACAGGCGTGCTGCGGGCCGCGGTGGCCGATCGTCGAGACATCTTCGTCCGCCCGTTCGATCCTCACTTCAACAGCGAGGGGCACCGACTGATCGCGGAGTGGCTGCACCGCGGCTGGGACGAGCTCATCCGAGAGCCGGATCCCGGCCCGGGTTCGCCGATCTCGACCAGCGGCAACTCTCCTCGGTGAACGCAGCTGGGCGAGCCGGAGGGGCTGCGCGGCCGCGATTCCCTGTCGTCACGAGGCCGTGGTAACGGTGGCGGGTGGGCGATCCAACCGGGCGTGACGCGTTGAGGACGCCCATAGCGTCGACGCAGACGAGATCGGGCGAGGGGAACAGTCGGTGTCGGCGCGCATTTACGTTCTGAACTCCCTCGTGGGCGTCCCGACCGCCTACCCAACCGGACCCCACGAAGCGGGGCCGGACGCGGAGTACTACCTCCTCGACTACAACTATCGAGACCAGAGCGGGACGCTGCTCGCCAGGTTGGCGGCGGCCTGCTCCGCGCAGCGGCTGGATTTCTCCACCAAGACGCTGCTGCTGGCCGCCAGGGGCCTGCATCCCGGCGGCGACGAGCTCGTCGCGTTCGTGCGCCAGTTCCGGACGCATCACGTCTTCTTCGAGCTATGGAACGGGCTCGATGAGCTGCGGCGACTCTGCGACGCGCGCATCGCGAACCTCTACTTCATGCCGGTGACCACGCTGCTCGACCACGCGGGCCCGGCGCGCCTCGCGGCCGTGCCGAACCGGCATGTCTTCGTGTCACTCGGTGGGGATGACGATCTCGACCTGATTCGCCAGGTCATCGCGCGCTGCCCCGAGCTGCACTTCCACGTGCCCAACGTGTCCTGGAGGAAAACGGCGTCGGCGAAACAGTACGTCGACGTGGAGATACCCGCCGCGAACGTGACGATGGTGGACTGCACGACCGTCCGCCAGGGCCAGCAGCTGGTGTTCTCGCCGGCGTATCGCGACGCGTATGGCGTCTGCGACACCGTCCTCATCACCAACGTGCCGGACCGCCTCTACCAGATGCGCGGCGGCCTCCGGTTCGCCGACGCCCTGCACGCCGGCAAGCGGATCGTGATCACCGAGAACCCGATGTGCCAACTGCTGATGGCGCAACACGAGCAGACCTGCCTGGTCGCCGAGCACGACCCCGACCGCGTGGCGGCGCAGTTGCTGCGCCTCTGCGACGGGCGCTTCCCGGTCGACGAGCGCGTCTACGAGGAGATGCGCCAGCTGACCGTCGACGCGCACAAGCTGCGCTGGATGCTCGACGCCGCGACGGATCCAGAGACCGCGCGCCGCTCGGTGTTCGCCCGCGATCGCGAACGGATCGAGCGCGACGTCGAGCGTCTGCTCGGACGGCAACTGAGTGCCGTCCTCCTGGAGAAGCCGCTGACACGGGCGAGCCTGCCGCCGCCGTGGGCACTCCTGGCACCGTTGGCCGACGGCGCACCGGTCGCGCACGGCTGGTGTCTGGTGGGGCTCGGCGGCGTCGTGGAAGGCGGCTTCGAGCTGACACTGCGCGACGAGCAGGCTCGGGAGCGCCGCGTCCTGGTCTGTCGCAACGACGGGCAGCCGCGCGGCATCGTCTTCACCGCGCGCTTCGATCTGTTCGTCGTCAACGATTCGAAGGGCGACCGGCAGGCCACCGAAGAAGGTCTGGCCCAGGCCGTCGCCAAGCTGGCGCACCTGCTCGCCGCCAACGAGGGCCACGGCCAGCACGAGTCCCTGCACGCCGCGCTGTCGACCCATGCCGAGCGGACGCAGCGACTGCGGCGGGATGACGGTCCGCCGGATGGAGGAGACTCGCGCCTGGCGGGGCGCCTCTTCGAGGTCCTCGCCCGCAACGAAACGGATCTCTCGGATCCCGTCTACCAGGCGACCTTCACTCCCCTCCACGCCGACCGGCTCGCGGCGCGGGAGGAGCGGCTCCGCCAGGGGTTTGCCGCGTTCGGGGAGCCGCAGAGGAAGAACGTCCTGTTGGTCAACGCGACGCTGGGGCTGCCGCTCTACCCCTCGATCGTGGACTTCTTCGCCCTGCTCATGCGCACACAGCCGAGCGTCCGGGTGACCAGCGCCAGCTACTTCGACATCGTCGAGTTTCAGGCTGGGGTCGCGCGCAAAGGGCTGGCGGTCGCGTCGGTCGCGGACGTGATGTCGTGGAGCGTCGCCGAGCTCAACCGGTTCGACCTCGTCCTCTTCGTCGGCCCGAGCGCGGCGATGGCGCGGTTGATGGCACTCCGTGACCTGCGCGCGCGGCTGATTCTGATCGACCTCGGCTTCTACCACCAGTTGCTGGAGACGGACCGCGCCGGCTTCCTGAACGGCCGCGACGTCATCGGCGCGAAAGCGTCGCAGGTGAACCGCGTCATCGGCTACTCGTGCCAACCCGAACAGAAGGTCGTGAAGGACCTGACCGGCGCGTTCCAGCCGGCGCTCTTCGAATGGCGGTGGCTCGACTACATCCCGATCGGCTTCAGCTACTGCCGGTACTTCCGCAGCGACCGTACGGCCTTCGATGTCGCGCTGTTGGGGACCAACGCGCGAGACTATTCGCAGATCGATCCGCGTCTCTTCCGGGGCATGCGCTTCCTGTTCCTCGGTAAGGCGGAAGGCTCGCCAGACCTCGAGCGATTGCGCGGAGAGCTCGGAGTGCGGATCGTTCCATCGGTCGACCAGGAGACCTATGCGCGGCTGCTCTCCCTCTGCCGCTGTGTCCTGATGCCGATCGCCAGCGTCGACGTGACGAATGTGTTGATGTCCGTGGTGGACACGCTGGCGACCGGCCGCGTCCTGGTGACGTCGCGCCACCAGGGGATCGCGCGACTCGAGCGCGACGGGCTGCCCGCGGCGTTCGCGGAACCCCATCCCACCGACCTGTTCCGCACGGTGGACGGCGTGCTGTCCGATGCCGCGCGTCTCGCGGACCTCCAGGCGCGCTCGCTGGCGTTCGCGGTGGAGCGCCTCGATATCTATCGGATGCTCTGGACGATCCTCGAGGAACAGGCGCGCTGAGCGTGCCGGCCGTTCCGGTCGGGTGACGCGACACGTGCGGGCAGCCTGATGCGCCGGCTCTCCCAGTCCCCGATCGCGCGCCGCCCATGGGGCACATGGGTGGTCGCGGTGTTCGTCTATCTGGCACTCGCGGAAGTGGTGCTCCGCGGCGCGCTCTTGTTGTACGTGCGCCTGGCCGATCCGCCTCATTGCGGTCTGCGGCCGGAAATCCTGCATCGGGTGCTCCTGGCGTATGGATGCTGCGGGCTCGATCCCGACAGCATGCTCGCCGACCCGCGGCGCGGCTATCGCCATGCTCCCAACGTGACCGACCGGGAAGACTGCGGCGCACTCTTCTCCACCAACAGCCGCGGCGCGCGCGGTCGGCGCGAATACGCGCTGCCGAAGCCCTCGTCCACGACGCGCATCGTCGCCGTCGGCGACTCGTTCACGTTCGGACAGGGCCTGCCGGACGACGCGACCTGGCCCGCGCAGCTCGAGGCCGGGCTCGCCAATACCGAGGTCGTCAATCTCGGCGAGCGCGGCTACGGAAACGACCAGATGTATTTCGCGCTCCAGGATGACGGGATCCCGCTCCATCCCGATGCCGTCATTCTCGGCTTCTACGATCCCGACCGGCTGCGGGACGAGTTGACCTTCTTCTGCTCCGAGAAACCGCGGTTCTCTTCGACCGCGGGCGGCTGGCGAATCGAGAACGTGCCGGTGCCCTCGCCTGCGGAGGTGCGTCGCCGCTATCTGCTGCTGCCGCTGCTGTACCTCATTCCGCGCGCCCTGTTCGAGGTCGCCCGGGACCCCTCGATGATCCTGACGGAGAGCCGCGGCGACCCCGAGCGAACGACGGAGATCCTCCGGCGGATGCGACACCTGGCCGAGGCGTCCGGCGCTCGATTCCTCATGGTCAACCTTCCCGACCATCCCGAGGAACCGGCGGATACCCATGGGTTCTTCTATGAGTACTGCTCTCGGACCGGTGCCGAGTGTGTCGATCCGTGGCCGGAGTTCCAAGCGGCGGCCGGTACCACCGATCCCGCGGAGCTGCGGGCGCGCTACTACCTCCAGTCCAACGACATTCACTATTCGCGCGCCGGCTATGCGGTGGTGGCGGATGCGCTCCGCCGTTACCTCGCTGAACACCCGATACGCCCGGCGCGTCCCGGTGCGACAGCCGACTCCGGGGCGTGATCCGTTTCACCTGCATGGGTTGAGCACGTCCGTTTCGCGCCACGTCACCCGACTGGCATCGCTGCCATCGTCGCAGTAGCCTCGCGCCCCATGCCACCGCGGTTTGCATCGTTCCTCCCGGCGCCGCTGCCCCTGCGCGACGGGGTTCAGGTCCTCGAGATCGGTACGGGAGACGGCTCGACCATCCTACAGGTGGCGACGTGGGCACGGGAGCTGGGCGTGCGCGGACATTTCATCGGACTCGACCGCGAGCCGGCGCGGGCGCAGCCGTTCGCCGAGCGAGCGGCGGCGGCGGGCGTCGGCGAGATGACACGCTTCGAGTGCCACGACGCGTTCCGCATCGCCTCGCCGTCGGGGCCGTTCGACCTGCTCCTCTGCTTCGATTGCCTGAGTCAGTTCGTCTTCGAAGGCCTGCCGGCCGGCCATGACCCGGAGTCGGCACGCGATCGTCTCACCGCCCTCCTCGCCCATTGGCGCACGTTGCTGTCGCCTGGCGGTTTGCTGGTGATCGCGGAGACCGATCGCGACGCCGCCGGCGACTCGCACGCGCGCGGCATCGCGCTGTTCGAACAGGAGCGCTGGCCGTTGCTTCCCTCCGAGCTGCTGGACGCGGCGTTGCGGACCGCGGGCTTTGGCACCCTGCTGAGTCGATCGTCGGTCCGACAGCAGTGCGGATCACGCGACGAGATGGAACAGTCGATGGGTGGCGGCGCCTATCGTCGCCTGCCGCGCGGCAACTTTCCTCCCCCGCCCTTCCCGCCCCGCATCCCGCAGGTCGCGGACGGCATTCACGAGCTCGCCTGGCGCGTCGTGCAGGCATCGCCCGCGCCCCCAGCTGACCAACCGTCCGAGCCCTGACCCAGAGGCACACGCCCGTCGCTACGGCGCGTGAGTGACCGGACCGCGATCGAGTTGCTCGAGGACGATGCGCTCCATCACCGGGACCAGGGCGCGATGGCCGGCGGCGTTGAAGTGACAACAGGGATCGAGGCGCAGCGCGAGGTAGTCCTGGTCGGCCAGCTCGTGCTGCAGGCGATAGGCCGGAATGTCATGCGCGCGGGCGAAGTCGATGATGAGCCCGTGCCAGTCCGGCGGCGCCGCGTCGGTGACCGCGAACGGCTGGTCGAGCGGTGGGGCGAGGTAGAAGACCAAGCGCGCGTCGACCGACTGCGCGAGCTGCACGACCTGCCCGAGGTGGCTGTTGAAATAGCCCGGCAGCTCCCACGGCCCCTCTTTCTTCTCGACGCGCTCGCCAAGGGTCAGGGTCAGGTATTCGTACAGGCGTGAGTGGCGGAACAGGGTGCGATTGAGCGCGTCGGGCACCCCGGCCATGCCGATGAAGCCGTCCGGACGCACCTGCAGATCGCGGACGCCGTAGGCGGTGTCGTCGATCATGTGGAAGGTCGGCCACTCGACCCAGTCCTCCCAGAGGATCAGCGCCGGCCGGTAGCGCGCCACCTCCTGCTTCGCCACGGCATACTTCTGCTCGAACGCGAAGCCCGGTTGCGCGAAGTTGAGGACGCAGACGCCGGGGTTCGGTCGCAGCGCGTTGAGCCGCTCCTGCAACAGGGCGGTGAACGCCTCGGCCGCCGAAAGGCTGACGCCGTAGGTGATCGAACTGCCGAAGAACACGATCCGCGTGCGCTCCGGATGTTGCGCGACGCAGGCGCGGTTCTGGCGATCGGCCGACTGCTCCCACACCGGCACACCGTCGAGCGCATGCAGGCCGACACCGCGTATGATCTGCACCGGCGGCGTCCACTTGGAGACGCGAAGCGACAGCTCGGCAACCAGTAGACCGCCCGCGACGCCCGCCACGACCGCGACGATGCGTCGGCCACGCCTCCAATTGGAGTTGGACGCTCTCTGACGGTCGCCGTTACCCACGTTCGGCGGCAGGCCTACCATTGCGCGGCAATGCCGGCAACGAATGAAGGACAGCGGGTCGCGGTAGGGACGCCGATCGCTCGGCGCCCCCCGCACAGATCCGGACGTGCGGTATTACCGCATCCGGCTCCTGCCTCAGGTTCTGACGAGATGCTCCAAGGACGGATAGGGATGACAGATGCGAACACGCGGCAGTGCAAGCCGTAGGATACGCGTCATGCGCTGCCAGGGGATCCGGCCGCGTTGACTACGGCGGCCCAAAGAGCGCCACCAGAGTCGGCCGAGCGCCCAGCGGAACGCGTTGAGCGCGGGGAAGTTTCGGGGCACGCCATAGTACCTCGTGTGCCCTTGCACCACCGCTCGCAGATACTCCGCCTGCTCGCCAAGGGTCGCGTGCCGACGGCGCCGCAGTTGTTCCTTCACTTCCTGCAGCTTCGCCTGCATCCGCTTGCGCATCGTCCGCCGCAGCACCACGAAACTCCCCGTCTTCCGCGTCTTCCCGCAGATGTGCGTGAACCCAAGGAAGTCGAAGGTCTCGGGCTTTCCCTGGCCTCGCCGATCGCGATTGCTGGCGGCGAAGCGCCCAAACTCGATCAGTCTGGTTTTGTCCGGGTGCAGCTCCAAGCCAAACTGGGAAAAGCGCTGCTTGAGATCCACGAGGAACTGCTCGGCCTCGTGGCGATGCTCGAACCCAAGGACGAAGTCGTCGGCGTAGCGCACGACGATGACCTGACCGCGCGCTTGCTTCTTTCTCCATCGCTGGGTCCACAGATCGAACACGTAGTGCAGGTAGATATTGGCCAGCAGCGGACTGATGCTTCCGCCCTGTACCGTCCCTACCTCGCTACGTGTCCGCCGACCTTCTTCCAGCACCCCGGCCCTCAGCCACTTCTGGATGAGGCGCACGATGCGCCGGTCTGCCACCCGATGCTCGACGAACTTCACCAACCAGCTGTGTTGCAGCGTGTCGAAGAAGCTTTTGATGTCCGCGTCGAGCACCCAGCTCACCTTTCTGGTCTGGATCGCCACCGTCAGCGCGTTCAGGGCATCATGCGGTCCGCGCCCCGGGCGGAATCCATACGAGAACCTCGCAAAGTCCTGTTCGTAGATGGCGTTGAGCACCTCGACGACGGCACGCTGGACGATCTTGTCCTCCAGCACGGGAACCCCGAGCGGCCTCTGCCGCCCGTCCGCCTTCTCGATGTACGCCCGCCGTACAGGCTTGGCTCGGTACGCTCCCCGTTTGAGCCGTTGGGACAGGCCTTGCAGATTTTCTCCCAACTGCTCGCCATAGTGCTGCCACGTCTCTCCGTCGATTCCTGCCGCCGCCTCTCGCTTCAGGGCTAGTAGGCCTGCCGCAGTCGGTCGACATCGTAGACGTGGTGCAGGAGCGCGGTGAAACGCCGCTGCTTCTGTTGCCTTGCGGCCTGTCGTATCCGCTCAAGCGCGCTGGGCACACCTTCCCGGCTCTGCGTCCGGAGCGTGTTGCGCTCAAGCGTCTTCCCCTTGGCCACCGCCCTTCCCTCCACCGCCTCCGCTACTGGTTCCGCAGCTTTGTTCGGCAGCTTCCTCGGTACTACGGCGGTGTCCGACTTCCCGTCGCCGTGCGTCATCGGATTGCGTCTCTCGACTTCCCGATGCGGTCTGGGCCACTTCGGCTCCCAGACGGTGGCGGGATCTCCCGGTTCCCGTGCAAAGTGTTTCCGTGCATGCGCAGGGTCTTCGACCGCGCCGGGTCCGCCGTAGTCTTGCGATATCGACAACTGCGGTGTTGCCTTCCGCTTACACTAAGAGCGTCGGCACCCGAGGCTATAATTGATTTTCGCGGCTCCATGGCTGGCCTGCACGTACCCCTGTCAACGCTTCGCCCCTGCCCTCACGGACAGCGACGCATGACTCGGGGCCGATGTGGTTCGCTACTCCTTCATCGTGTGGCTCTTTCATCCACAACACTCTGCCGGTTTTGACCGGCGCACTAGTGCCTCAGTTTGATTGGCGCGGCGGTGCGCCCGCTTTTCAGATAGCCGCCAAGGACGCCAAGGGCGCCAAGCAGCGCTGCTTGGCGCCCTTGGCGTCCTTGGCGGTTTTGTCGGGGCTGCGATCACCACCGCGCCAATCAAATTGAGTCACCATCCGGACAGCGCACAAAATGGGGAAGAGCCCATCGGTCTCAGTTGAACTGGGACCCAACGGCGCAGCAAACTTGCTTGAATCGCCGTGACGGCGGGTGGTACTTCCGTCGATAGGGCAGGACTGGGCGCCTGCCCCAACCGGGCAACCGCCCGTGATGTGATGGCTGAGCAGATCCAGGCCGGGACCGATCTCCAGGAAGGGTTCGTCGCGTCAGCGGCGAAGCGCCTAAACATCCACCCGCTACCCACGATGACCCTCGGGGTGCTCTGAGGATGCCGACGGCGTTGGTGACGGGAGCCGCAGGCCTGGTTGGCAGCGCGACCGTACGTTTCTTCGGCAACCGAGGGTGGCAGGTCGTCGGCATCGACAACGACGAACGCCAGCGGTTCTTCGGGAGCGCCGCGTCCACCGCCGCGACGCGCCTGGCGCTGGCCGAGGAGATCGACGGGTATCTGCACCACGATATCGACATCCGGGACGAGGCGGCCATGGGCCGGCTGTTCGCGACGCACGGCCGCGACATCGATCTCGTCGTGCATGCCGCGGCGCAGCCGTCGCACGACTGGGCCGCCAGCGCGCCAGCGGTCGACTTTCACATCAACGCGGTCGCGACCCAGACGCTTCTGGAACTGACGCGGCAGCACTGCCCGGCCGCCGTCTTCATCTACGTATCGACCAATAAAGTGTACGGCGATGCGCCGAACCGGCTGCCGCTGGTCGAGCTGCCCACCCGGTGGGAGGTCGATCCCCGGCACGAGTACGCCGCCAACGGGGTGAGCGAGAGCATGTCCATCGACGGGAGCATGCACAGCCTGTTCGGGTGCTCCAAGTTGGCGGCCGACGTGCTGGTGCAAGAGTATGGACGCTACTTCGGCATGCGGACCGGATGCTTTCGCTGCGGTTGCATCACCGGCGGAAACCACGCCGCCGTCGCGCAACACGGGTTCCTGTCGCATCTCATGCGATGCGCGATCCACGAGCAGCCGTACGTCATCCACGGCTACGGGGGAAAGCAGGTGCGCGACAACCTGCACGCCGACGATCTGGTCACGGCGTTCGACCAGTTTTATCGCCACCCGCGGGCCGGCGAGGTGTACAACATGGGCGGAGGACGCCACAGCAACTGTTCGATGCAGGAAGCGATCGCGCTCTGTGAGCGCGCCAGCGGCAAGCGGATGTCGGTGTCGTACGTGGAAACACCGCGCGTCGGCGATCACATCTGGTGGATCAGCGACGTGAGCAAATTTCGTCGCGACTATCCGGACTGGGAGTACCGCTACGATCTCGAGGGTGTCGTGGCGAGCGTCTACGCCGGCGCGCCAAAAGATACGTGAGGTTGCGTCTTCGACAGATTGCCCTGGTGGCGATCACCACACTCGTCGCACCCGCGTCGCGGGGTGGGCGGTGCGCTGCACCGCCGTGCGGCGACACGCGCCGCGGCTACCCTGCGCGTGGCTTCAGCCGATAGAAGCCGATTCGATACGGGCCGGGCGCGTAGACGACGGCGGAATACCCCGTGGTGTCGAGATCCTCGAACATGATCGGCTCGAGCTCGTAGTGCTCGGCCACGGCACGGCACGCGGCTGTGATCGGATCGGGCTTCGGCTCGCTCGTGTCGAACGCGAAGTAGCAGAACATGCCCTGGTAGAAGATCAGCTCGGCCTCGCCGTCCGGCGCCGGCCACGCGACCTCGCCGCGGGCCGCGCGTCGCACATCGACCATCGCGTAGCGCTTGCCGGCGCGCGCCAGCAGGAACTCTGGAAACGCGTCGAGGTTGCGCCCGCCCGTCTCGACCGCGGTGAGCAACGTCCCCTGATCCGGCAAACGCGAAGTGCTGTGCTCGAGGAACGACCACTCGAGCTGCTGGTCCTTGAGCTCGCCGACGAAGCCGCGCCAATCCGCGACGACCGCGATCGCGACTCCTGCCAGCAGCGCGGCGCCGACGGCGATGCCGGCACGCGGTCGCGCGCGCCACAGATAGGTCCAGACCGACGCGGCGCCCGCGGCGATCAGAACGGCCATGCTCATCGGGAAGATCTGCGACCGCAGGTGGTACGGCAGGTTGTCGCCGATCGACAGGTGGAACATCGAATAGAAAACGTAGATGGCGATGACCCATGCCAGCCAGCCGGGCCGGTGCAACGCCGACCACGCGACGCCGATCAGCAAGGCCGCTCGATAGATCCACGGCGTGATCTCGGGTTTGAAGAGCACGAGCGCCCGCACGTAGCGATCCAGCGGGGGAAGCACCGGCGTCGGCGGGTTACCGGCGTTCAGCGATTGCCGCACGTCGAACAGGTGCGGCACGAGCAGGACGACGAGCACGCCCAGCGCCACGAGCGTGCGCCAGGAGAGGAAGAGCCTCCACGCGCCCGGCTGCGTGCAGACGAGCAGCGCCGCCGCGAACGCGGGGAAGAAGATCATCTCCGGCCGCGTCTGCGTGGCGAGGCCGAGCGCGAGGGCGGCAAGGAGCGCGTCCTCGAGCCGGCGTGTGCGCGCGTACAGCGAGAGGAGCGCCAACGCCCACAGGCCGAACGTGACCGCCTGGACGATCAGGTCCTCGGCAGCGGAGAAGCGCAGGTGTTGTGGGAGCACGGCGAGCAGCACCGCGGCGCACAACGCCTGCGGCCAACTCCCGACCACGGCGAGCACCAGCATCGCGGCGGCCGGCACCGCCAGCGACGACACCACGGCGTTCGTGACGAAGATCACCCGCAGGTCGTTCGACAGGCCGAGGACCCTGGCGACGAGCCGAAACAGCATCGGGCCGGTCTTCCCGTAGCCGGGAGTCACTTCGCCGCTGAGATACGCCGGCACCGTCTCGGCGATGTGGTAATACTCGTGGAGGAACGTCCGCGGCGAGATCCACAGCCGCAGGCCGAGCGCGATCGCCCAGATCACCACCAACGCCACTACCGTCGCCCACGGCGGCCGGTGGAGCGCCATCTCGCGGCAGAGGACATGGATCGTGCCCAGCAGCAGCAGCACGAAGGCGGTCGCCAACAAGACGTAGGGCGAGGGCGCGCCGACCGACGTCGTGCCCACGTGCCATCCGCCGTTCGGCGCGCTGGTGCTGGCGAGCACCTGCTCCAGGGCGACCGTCGTGGTCGGGCAATCGCGGGCGAGGTCGGGCGACGCGCTGACTACCCAGTCGCCGATCGAGCGTTGGACCGCAATCAGGCCTGGGACGGTGGCGAATTCGAACGTGTGCTCGGCGCCGGAGGCGGCGCGCACCCCAATCGCGATGCGGTAACGACTCGTGTCGAAGCGAACCAGCCCGCAGCCGTCCGGCTCGCGGAGCTGCGCCATGCGGCTGAAGAGCGCCTGGGCGAACGCTGGCGAGATCGGCGCTCCGTCGTTGACACGCTCGTCCGCGCGCGCCGACGTGGTGGGCCCCAGAACGACCGCGAGGATCATCGCGGCGCCCAGCCCCCTCATGGCGATGCGCGACATCGACGACGAACAGAGCACGGAACGTTCGGCGAACGCCACCAACGAAATGCGCCGTCGGCGTGCGGTTGGCCGGCGGGGCTCAGCTCTCGGCGGGTGCGCGGCGCCGCACGCGCCGCAACACCCATACCAGGATGGCAACGAGCACGAGACCGATGACAATCGGCCGGCCCACGCGGGGCCGCATTGGGGAGGGGCCGCCGACTCCCTTCCATTCGAACTCGCCCTCGTGGGCGCGAATACGCGCGATCAGCTCGTCCATGAATGCCGGCGGCGGCGTGCCGCTGACGATCGTCACCGCGAAGCGCTGGGTGCGCAGCGCGCCGGCCGGCGCGGCATCGGGGTGGCGGAGGTCGACGATCAACTCGCCGCCCGGGCACGTGTAGGTGGCGTGCAGGACGGACGCCGCGATCTGCCCCGAGGCCATCTTGCAACCACCGACGAGCTCCTGGCCGGTGCCAAGGATGCCGCCGAGCACCGTCTCCTCGCCCGGGGGGATGACGTACTGCGGCGTGGTCGTCGCGTCCCCGCCTGGTGACGCGGCGTCTTCCGCCGGCGCGGCGCCTGGGTCGTCCTGCGCGTACAGAGACTGAGGGGCGGACGCGATCGCGATGGCGGCCACCAGCAGCGGGAGGATCCAACGCGCCGCGATCAGTCGCCGGGCAAAGAGAGCGCGATGGAGGAACGCCACAGGAAGGCTAGCTAGCTGGCGTCGGCACCGAGGTCAAACCACGCCGATCCGCTTCCTGGACGGGCGATTTGGCGCTGTGTCATGTTGCGATCGTGCGGGAGACCGTGGGGCGCGCGATGCGGATCGTCGTGGCTGGCGCGCTGGGGATCCTGCTCGCCGCAGGGGTTGCGCAGGCCCGCTGTGCGTGGACCGGCGGCGGCAGCGAGGCCGTCGGCCGCTTCCTTCACGAGTGGGTGGAGCAGCGCGGCGGGACGCTCGCGCGCTGGGACGTCGGCATCTCGGACGACGTCGCGCGCATCGAGTTGCGCACGGGCGGCGGCACCGTCCGCATCGCGGTGACGCTGGGATCGGATTGCGCCCAACCGCCTACGGCGGTCGTCGACACCGCGCGCCAGGACGGTGGCTTTCCGACCACCGCCGATATCGACGCGCTCGCCGCCGGATTTCCCGCCGATCGACAAGGCGGGCCCGGGCCAGCACCGCCGCCGTCGAAAACCGGCCCGCTCGCGGTGCCATTCACCCTCATTGCCATTCTGGCCGTCACCGTGGCGGCGGCTACCCCACAGCGGCGCGCCACCCGCGCGGTCACGTGCGCGCTCGTCCTCGCGCTGATCGGCATCGCGGCGTGGCCGCTGCTGTTCCAGTCCATCGGAACGGACGCGCCGGTCCAACGCGCGGCGGCAGCCGCCTCCGATGTGTTCGGCGACATGTTCCATCCGTTCCTGCCGTTCGCGCTGAGTCGACCGATCACCTGGTGGTCCATAGAACCCTGGGCCCTGCGTCTCGTACCGCTCGCATTCCTCGGCATCGAGACAGTGTTGCTGATGTTCGCGGCCGCACGTGATGGCGGTAACGTCGCGGCGGCGCTCGCCGGCATCTGGTTCGCGTGCGAGGTACGCCGTCGACACGGCATCTGGGACGTGAGCGACTGGGATGTCGCCGGGACCTTCCTCATGGCGATGCTGTTGACCCTTCCGCAGCCGTGGGCACGCGGCTGGCGCGGTGCGCTGTTCCTCGCATTGCTGATGAGTGCGGGCGTCGCCTCCTCTTGGCTGATGACCGTCCCCGCGGGCGTGTTGCTCGGCAGCGTCGGCATCGAAGTGATGCGCAGGCGATGGCCGATCCTGCCGGCGCTGCTGCTCGGCGTCGTGTTCGCCGGGCTCGCGATCCTGACGATGCAAACGTTCTCCACGGGCTCGCAGGTGGGAGCGGAGATCGACGCGGCCACTCTCTGGTCGGACATGTACCAGGAGCTGCCAGTGGGACGCGAGGTGGTGATGGCGATCCCACTCGCGCTCGGCATCGGCTGGCTGCTGCTGCACCTCGATCGCGTCGCGCCGCGTTTCGTCGCCGTGTGCCTCGTCGTCGTACCGGTCGCTGTCATCATCGCGCATGCCAAGAGTCACGTCGCCGGAGGCTACTACATCGGCCTCGCCACCCCGCTGCTGCTCTACGCATCTGCGGTCGCGATCGTGCAGACAGCCGCTGGTCTGGCCTCCCTACCCGGCGGCGCCAACGTGGCGGCGCGTATCGCGGCGGCGGTCGCGCTGGTGTCGATGACGGTCGTGCGATCCGCGCCCGGCGGCGCGCCGCCCATCGTCGAGTATCTGACGAGGCTCGCGCACGAGACGCGCGCGGACGATTGGCCGATCTACACCAACCGTGCCGATGTCTTGCGACTGCTCGCCTACGAACGCGCGCGCACCGGCGAGGGCCCGCTGACGATGGATACCGCGATGTTTGGCCCAGCCGACCTGCGCAGTCGCCTGATCACGCCCGGTGTCTGCCCGCCGCCGCAGCCGGTAGGAGAGCGCGGGTTCTACGTTGCGCTCGCACACCCCGACGCCGAGCAACGCCGCTGCCTGGATGAGTTGATGCCGCGCTGTCGCGATCTCGGCCCGGGTCCGTACGCAGGTGATTGGATCGTACTGCGGTGCCCCAGGTAGAACTGCGCGCCTACGAGGCGATGCGGACGGACCGGGTGGTGTCGGACGGCGGCGGGCTCACCGCGCCCGGGCGTTCATCGGCGACGAGGTCGGGCGCGATCGTCGGCGGCGCCGTGAATCGATGCACCCACGGCAGCACGACGATCTCGAACGTCGTGCGCAGCTGCACGTACGGCGTCATCTTCGAGTGGCCGGCGCGCCGCTCGCCGAAATGGATCGGCACCTCGGCGAACCGGCAGCCCGCGCGTGCCGCCAGCACGGCCATCTCGACCTGGAATCCGTAGGCACGCGCGCGGACCCGTCGTGCCGGGTCGATGCGCAGCAGCGCGCCGCGGCGCCACAGGCGGAAGCCGCTGGTCGGATCGCTCGTCGGCAGGCGCGAGAGGAACCGCACCACCGTGCGATTGGCGAGCCGGCTGATCGTCCGACGATAGTAACCGCCGCGGACGTCACGGCTGTCGCCGGGTGCGTAGCGCGAGCCGATCACCACGTCGGCGCCCTCGATCGCGGCGAGCAGGTCGGGGACCGCGGCGGGATCGTGCGAGCCGTCGGCGTCCATCTGGAGAATGCAGTCCGCGCCATCGGCGAGCGCGCGCACGAAGCCGGTGACGTACGCGCGCGCGAGCCCCTGCTTGCCCGGCCGAGAGAGGAGTTGCACGCGTCCGGGCCAGCGACGCGCGGCGACGGCGGCGACGTCCGCCGTGCCATCGGGCGACGCGTCGTCGACGACCAGCACCTGCAGCTCGCACGATCCCCCGCACTGCGCGAAGAGACCGTCGATCAACGCCCCCAGCGTTCCCGCTTCGTTGTAGGTCGGTATGACGGCGACGAGCTTCACACGCTGCACCCCGGAGGCCCCCTGAGCCCGCCTCCGTGCGCCCCCCGTTCGTCTTTTCCGATAGCCAGCCTATGCTCGGTTCGTCAAGACAATTGCGGTTGGACGACCTGCCCAGGGCCGACCTGCGGGGTCGCACACTCCGCAAGGCGCTAGAGGTGCGGGCTTGGCCGCCCGCGCTCCAGGGGCGGCTCGCCGCATGTCTACCGCCTTGCGCCATGTGCGACCCCGCGGTCGGCGCCGATGATTTGTAATTCGATTCGCCCCGCGCTAGCCCGGGCGCTGCGTGCTCCCATCCGAACGCCTGCCCCGCAGGTCCGTTTGAGGCGGCGGCGCCCCACCTAGTCCCGTGCGAGCCTTACGCCTCGGGGCTGTCATCAGCCTCCTGCTCGGAATCGTCGCGCTGGCGATGCCGCCGCGCGGGCGGGATTGGGCACCGATCACCTGGAGCACGCTCCTCGCGCCCTATAGTGCCGGCGGTGCGCTCGCCGGCGGGTTTCACCTGGCCGACATACGGCGCGGCGGTGAGAACGACGTGATGCTCTCCGTCACCGCGCCGGACGGACACCGCGCCGCCGAGATACACATCGTGCCTCGCGGGTGCTGGGCCGGAGTGGTGGAGACCAGGAGCTTCGGCGTCGCCTACGAGACGGCGAGCTCGCCGGCGCCAGAGCGTGTGGCGATCACCGAAGGCATCGCGGCGACGATCGGCGACCGCGATTCCGGGCTGCCTCCACCCGACGCCATCCCGCTCCGATCCGGATTCGATGCCGTCGCGCTCCGGGCGACCCTCGGGGGTTGGTCCGGACTCGTACTGCTGCTCAGTGCCGCGCTGCTGGTGTCGGTTCCGTTCGCGCGAGCCGCGCCGGTGGTACTCATCGCTATCGCCCTCGGCATCATTGGCCTAATCGCGCGCGCGAGCGGCGCCCTGGTCGGCGGCCAGGGGGTCTGTCCGGCCAGCGCGACGCCCGGCATTGATCTCAGCATCCGGGCCATACAAGTCCTCTGGGTCGTGCTCATCGCCACCGCTCCCGTGCTGTGCTGGCGGGCCGGAACGACGAGCGGCATCGGCGGCCGACGTCTGCTGCTCGCCGTGAGCGCCGCCACGCTGCTCGCCTTCGGAGCGGTGTTGGGTCGCGGCGACGAGCCGCTGCACGCGAACGGTCACGCGTGGCTCGAGGCCCGCCAGGTGCTGATGCCCTGGGGCGGCCGCAACGCGGGGACAGAGACGTATCTGCACGGCAAGGCGGCACCGGCGCTGGAATGGCTGCTGGCGTCCGCCGAGCACGTCGCGACGGGACGGGCGAACCCCTTCGACATCAGCCGCATCGCGGGCGCGGCCGCCGCCGGCGCCTGCGCGCTCCTGGTGGCTATCCTCCTCGGCTCCGCCGGCGCGGGATTCGCGGCCGGCGCGGCGTTGGCACTCATGCCGCTCGCCCAGACATACAACGTCTCGGGATCGGCGTTGGCCGTCTCCGCGTGGATGCTGCCATGGTCGCTCGGCCTGCTCATCGCGGCGGGAGCGTCCGGAGATCGCGTGCTGCTCGCCGGCGCGGCGCTGGCCGGCGTGCTCGGCTCGCTGTCGCACACGGCCATGCTGGCGTTGTTCCCGGCGATGGCGGCGGGGTGGTTGGTGATCGCCGCGGCACCCCTTCGTCGCGACCGCTTCGCCATCGCGGCGGGTGCCTGCGTGGCCGCCGCGTGGCTCAGCGAGCTCCTCAACGGCGCCGGCATGCTCGCGACGCGCAACGCAAGCAACCCCGTTGGCCTGTTGGGGGCGGCGGCGCTCGGCCTGTGGGATCGCAACCTTTTCCTCGATCCGCAGTGGACGTCGCCGCTGCTGGTCCTGCTTGCCGTCCTCGGTGTGGTCATCGGCGCGACCCGCCGCGGGATCCGGCGACTCGCGGTGCCGGTCATCGCCCTGGTGCTTGCCGCGGCGCCCTTCTTCGCGGTCACCCAGTGCAGCTCGGACGCCGTGCGCTACCAGGGAACGCTGCTCGGGCTGGTGACCAGCCTCGCGATCGTCGGCATCTGGGAGGCCACGTCCGTCGCGGGACTGGGAACGACCGCCCGTGCGGGCCTGCGCCTGGCGCTGTGGGCGGGACTCATCCTGTTGCCACCGGCCGCCTGGCGAGCGCCGACGGACCCAGCGGTCGTCGAGCATCGGCTGGTCGCGGACGCCGTCGCCCAGATGCAGCCTGGAACGCTCGTCGTCCTGCCGCGTGCACCGTCGCCGCGGATGGTCTTCGACTTTCCGGACTTTCTTCTCCCGCCGGATTCGACCGTCGTGTCAGCCGGCGACCCCGCCATCCAAACGCACCGCGGACCGCTGCTCTTCTACCTCGGGCTCGCGTGCGTCTCGCTCGACGAGGTCGCCGCCCCCTCCGCCGGCATGCGCCCCGAATGCCTCGCGCTGCGCGCGCACGCGGAACCCTGGCTGGTGCGGTCGCTGCGAAACGCTGAATTGCCGCATCAGCGCAACGGCCCGGTGTGGACGTTCCATCGTCTGGCGACCGACGTGCCCTTCGGATTCTTCCGACCGGCCGCCGAGGGCGGCGCATAGCTCGCCCGCTTCGAAGCGGAAGGACCGGCGGCGGTCACGCTCCGGGCAGGGCCTCCCATACCTCGAGCGCCGACTCGCCACCGGGCCGCGTGTACGTCCACACGCGTTCGGCTCTGCCCAGGTAGGTGGGCGGCGCCACGCTCCGCTCCCCATCCGCTTCATTCAAGACGAACAGCGTCCGCCGCGTCCGCGCGAGGTTGGCGACCTGGCCGGCAGCGACCTCGAGGTCCTTGTCCACGAGTTGCCGGTGCACTCGCTCGTTCGCGCCGAGGTACGCGTCGATGCCCTCGTTGGGCGGGCCCTGGCCGGCAAAGGCGACGACGTTGATCGGCGACCGTCGTGCCTGCTCCTCCAGGAAGACCGCCAATTCGGGGAGCCCGTATCCGGACGCGCATCCGCTGACATACATCCGGCGCTCGATATCCGGCAGACCCGCCCGCGCCGGATCGGTCAGCAGCACCGCGCTGCGCGGCGCCGACGCGACGACCAGCGCCAGCACCATCGACGCCAGCACCAGGCCGCTGGTCGCGCCGTCCGCGGACGGCGAGCGTCGACCCACCCGCGCGCCGACGCTCGAGGCGACCGCGGCGATCGTCCGCGCGACCAGCAGCGCCACGGGAACGACCATGAACACGACGTAGCGGGGGTACCAGATGGTGGACACGAGTGCGTACGGCACGAAGGACAGCGCGAGGAGCGCGAGGAGAAACGCTTCCTCCCACGCGTCGCGAAAGAGCCGCATGACTGCGAACAGCGACGCCGCGGCGGTTGCCCAGACGATCGCCGGCGTGAACAGCGGCACGAGCCATTCGCGCGCCGCCGCGAGGTTGGCGAGAAAGCGATCCAGCCCGCCGGCGCCGTCGAGCGTCGCCTGCGCGGCGATGAGCTCGGTTCCGTACCCACCGAAGAGCAGGAAGACGAGAAAGCCCCCGCCACCGATCACCGCGGGGAGCGACCGCCGCAGGTAGCTTGCCCGTTGGTCGCGGGCGACGAGCCACGCGCCCACCAGAAGCGGCGTCAGCAGGAACACGCCACCGGTCGGCTTCGAGAGGATCGTCGCGAACAGGCACAGCGTGAGCCCGAGGCCGTAACCCAGTCCGGTGCGCCGCCGCATCGCCGTCGCGAAGAATACGGACCACGCGGCGAAGGCGCTGACGTACACGTCCGCCAGGGCCACGCGGTCGTAGAACAGGGCGAACGGCACAATCGCGTAGACGACTCCCGCCACCAACCCCTCGGTCCAGCCAAACAGCTCGCGATTGATCCACACGCAGGCCAGGAGCGTGACGAGCCCCATCGACACCGAAGCGAGACGGGCGCCGACGAGCGCGTCGATGGGCAGGCGGACGAAGAGCGCCATCCATTGCAGCGGGAGCCACTTGCCGACCGACATCTCGGGGACGAAGTAGGCGCCGACAGCGGCCTGCGCCCACCGGATGTGGGTTGCCTCGTCATTGAAAGCCGGCAGCCGCTCCAGGAAGGCGATTCGACTCAGCAGGAATGCGGCGGCGAGCGCCACGGTGAGGAGGATGTACAGCGTCGCGCCGTGGACCGCGGTCGGTGCGGGCGGGCGCGGGTCGCGGCGCGCCCAGCGACGCTCGATCGCCGCCTGCAGGCCCATCACGAGCAGCACGATCGCCGCGGCAGCGCTCAACCGACCCACGAGCGAGGGCGGCAGACCGGCCATCAGCTCCGCTTCGTGCGCGCGAACGAGCGCGGCGAGCGCGTCGAGCAGGCCCGGCGGCGGCGCGCCGTCTCGCGCGACGAGGGCGAAGCGCTGCGTGCGCGTCGCATCCGGCGGCGCATCGTCCGGATTGCGCAGCTGCACCGTGACCCGGCCCTCGTTGCAGACGTACTCCGCGGTCACGAAAGCGGCGTTGCTGCCGCCGTCGAACCGACAGCCGTCCGGCAACGACGCGCCGTGACCGAGCATCGTCTTGAGCAGCGGCTCCCACCCGGCGGGAATGCCGTGCCAGTCGGCGCCTTTCGCCGAGATCGGCAGGGCCGCGATCAGAACGAACGCGACCAGGCGGCCCATGCGCCGGACAACGGCAACGCCGCGCCAATCCAACTGAGGCACTACCCAGTGCCTGGCATGATCACGGCAGCGGCTCAAGTTTGGAGCCAGCACCCTGGGGCGAGCGGGTACGGCGCGGCGGACGCGGAGATTCACGAGCACCGGTTCGCTCTGGACATCGCCTTCCGGCCTGTGGCAGCTTCCCAATGTGCCCTGGCTGTCCACATCCATCGCGCGGGCCGGCGTCATCGGCCTGCTCGGCGTCTGCCTCTCCGCTCCGCCGTGCGCCGCCGACGACGATACCGCCCCCGGCACGCCGGTCATCCCGGCCGGGCAGGAAGAGCTATTGCTGTCCATGCTTGGCCGCGGCGCGTCGTTGCCCGACGGTTGCGCGCTCGCCGATGGCCGCGTGGAGTATCGCACGGTCAAGGCGACCTACGCCTGCCCGTTGGGCGAAGTCGTCGTCGAGCTCTCGCATTCCGACGACGCCCCGGAGACCGCGACGCGAACCGACCGCTTCGCGTTGATCATCGACAGCGGATCACCGCCGGAGAGCCTCGTGGACGCGCTGGCCACCAGCGTGCGCGCCCAAGAGAGCGCGTTCGAATGGCGGGTGGACCCGCCCGACGACGACGCTGCGATCGACGAGGAACCGGCTCCGGACGAGCCGCGCTAGCGCGCCGGCCGGTCCGGCCGCCATGATGCGGTGGCGATGGGACCGACCGCCGACACGCTGTTCGTGTGGACCGGCGGCGCGTGCAGCTACGGCTGCGCCGCCTGTCCAATCGACGTGCCCAGCGCGGCTGCCGGCGTCGAGCCCGCCGCGCTTCGGCGGCGCCTCGGCGAGACCGCCGCCGGGCGACTGGTGGTCCTGATCGGCGGCGAGCCGTTGCTGCGCAAGGATCTCCCGCGCCTCCTGGCCGTCATCCGAGCGGCGGGCGGCGCGCCGGGCCTGGTCACCACCGGACGACCGCTGCTGTATCCGCAATGGCGCGAGCGGCTGCGCGCCGCCGGCGTCGCCTATCTGCGGTTCCAGTTCTTCGGCATCGGCGCCGAGCACGACCGCGCCACGGCGCTGCCGGGTGGATTCGAACAGGAGCTGAGCGCCCTGCGCGCCTGGCTCGACGACGCCGACCCCGCCTGCGACGTCGACGTCGCCCTGTCGACGCGGAGCCGACCGCTCGACGGACTCGTAGCGGAGGTCACCGCGTTGGCCGATGCGATCGGATCGCGACCGGCGCAGATCGTGGTCGCGGTCGATCCCGATCGCCCCGCCGACGCCGCCGTCGCGCGCGCCGCCGCCGAGCTCGCGGGGTGGAACGGCGATCCGGCGCGACCGCTGTTGGTCTGGGAAGGGCTGGCTGATCCGCCGGCGTCGGCCAGCGCGGTGCACGTCGCGCTGCCGCGACCGGCGTTCGTCGGGCCGCGGCCGATCGCCTGCTGTCTCGGCAGCATCGACGGGCTGGGGCGCGGCGCGACGCGGCCGGCGGAGGAGACGCGCGCCAACTCCTTCAACTACGTGCGGACCGGACGCACGGCCGCGTGGACGGCGCGCCCCGACGAGTGCCGGGCCTACGAGGTGGGGGCCGACATCGATCCACGCCGCCAGCTGTGGCTCGTCGAGGACCAGCAGCTCGTCCACTACGCCACCGACACGGGTGACTTCGCACCGGCCGAGCTGGCGCGCACGAAGGACACGTGGAGCCATCTGTTCCTCGATCGGGCGCCGGCCGGGGTGCTGGACGACATCACTGAAGGGATGCGGCGCGTGCTCCCCGATCCCATCTGCGTGCCCTGCGCGCGTCGGAGCGCTTGTGGGCAACGCGTGCGCGTCGTCGACGAGCCGCCCTTCGCTCGGCAGGAGGCATGGATCCGCGGCCACGTCGCGGCGCTGCGCGGCCGCGTCCTCGACGTCGGCTGCGGCGAGCAGCCCTACCACGACCTCCTGGGTCCGCTCGTCCGCGCGGCGACGGTGCGGTACACGGGCCTCGATCCCGATCAGCCGAGCCTCGCCCGCGCCAGCGCGGCCCTGCCGGAGGGGCGCTATCATCTCGGCGGCATCGAGGACTTCCGCGGCGAGCCGGGCGGATACGACCACCTCCTCAGCCTGCGCTCCCTGAACCACGTCTTCGACCTCGACCTGGCGATGGCGCGCATGGCGGCGCTGCTGCGGCCCGGCGGATCACTGCTGCTGGTCGAGTGCACGCCCTTCGCGATGCTGCGCGAGCCGGCACAGGTCGCCGCCGCCGACCGCGCGCCGCGTGCCGGTCATCAGCACTTCCGCAACGTCGCGAGTGACGAGGTTGTCCCCCTGGCGCGCCGCCGCGGGCTCGTCGTGCGCGAACACCAACCGGCGAGTCTCGCGACGACGAATCAGTGGATCCTGCTGCTCGAGCGGACGTAGTCGTTCGGAACCGCCTTCCGCGGACGTCACGCCTTCCGGTCGGCGACCCCGAAGGGGTCGGACCCACCAGCCCAGGGCAACGCCATGGGAGGCCCCGGCTACATCTCGCGTCGCGCCCTGAAAGGGCGCGCGTCGCTCTGGATGCCCCTTCAGGGCACCACCATCGTGGCGTCCCCGGGAAATACCCAGGCGTTGCCCTGGGCTGGTGGGTCGCACCCCTTCAGGGTGCCGACACGCGACCAAGAAAGAGGCCGTCCACGCGTAGGGAGATCGTCTCGACGGCGTCGATACACGTGCCGATTTGCGACGGGTGACGCGAAACCGGCGACGAAAAAGAAAAGGCGGGCACGCGTTGTCGCGTGCCCGCCTTGGGTTCACTCGCCTACCGGGTCGTCAGGGTGCGGTCGCCGTGAACTTACCGGCGTCGTTCTTCTTGGTCTGCACCAGGGAGAACTGCGCGTCCCAGCACATGCCGTCGCTGGCGTAGACCTGCGCGGTGACCGGGTACTGAAGCGGCAGGTCCTCGGTGTCGGGGAGGGCGGCGCCCTTGGCGATGACTTTCACCTGGCCCTTGTCGAGGTTGCTGCCCTTGGTCTTGATCAGCTTCACGCCGTCGGCCGTCGCGGCGTGGTTGCTGTACTTGTAGCCCTTCGGCGAGGCGGGCGGGCCGAGCGGGCCCCAGCCCGCGCCGGGCGGTACGGCCATCGCCATCTGGACCCCGCGGCTGTCGTAGATGCACAGCTCGTAGGTCGTGGTCTGGGTGGGGTCGCCCATGTCGGGTACGAGCGCCGGACCGCCCTTCCACAGGAACTTCACGCTGTCGCCGGTGTCGGAAGCGGAGTCGCGCATCTTGAGCACGGCCTTGGAGGCCGTCGTGCACGCGTTCGACGGCGCGCCGGTGTACTCGCAGCCGTTCTGCGGATCGCATGAATCCTGCGTGCACGAGACGCCGTCGTCGCAGTTGAGGGCGCTGCCGAAGGTGCAGGTGCCGTTGCCGTCGCAGGCATCCACCGTGCAGACGTCGTTGTCCACGTTGCAGGGTGTGGTGGCCACCGCCTTGGCGTCCGACGGGCACAGCTGGCCGGCGGTGCCGGTGCAGTGTTCGACCACGTCGCATACTCCTGCGGCGGCGCGGCAGACCGTGCTGCTCGGCTGCACGACGTTGGCCGGGCAGGCCTGGCCGGGGATCGCCGTGCAGTGCTCGGCCGGATCGCAGGCATCGCCCGAGCCGGCGCGGCAGACGGTCGACGGATTCGACACGACGTCGGGCGGACAGCCCTGACCCGGGATACCGGTACAGCGTTCGTCCGGATCGCAGAGGTCGCCTGAGCCGGGGCGGCAGACGACGTTGATCTTGCCGGGCGCATCGTCGGCCGGGCAGGTGGCCCCCGGCACGCCGGTGCACGTTTCGGGGAGGTCGCAGAAGTCACCGACCGAGCCGACGCGGCAGACGACGCTGGTGTTCGTCGGGGCATCATCCGGCGGGCAGCCCTGACCCGGGATGCCGGTGCAGAGCTCGTTCTGATCGCAGACGTCGCCGGAGCCGGACCGGCAGACGTTCCCCATGTTCAGCACCGCGTCGTCGCCCGGACACGTGGCGCTCGAGCCCGTGCACGTCTCGCTGGTGTCGCACGGCGCGCCGGCGCCGGGCCGGCAGATCTGGCCGGAGCCGCGATAGGTGCAGGTCGAGGTGCAGCAGGACCCCGAGGTGCCGTTGGCACCGCCGGCGTCACACTGCTCGGGACTGTCGACGACGCCGTCGCCGCAGTTCGAGTAGTAGAACGCGACGTCCACCTTGCTGAAGTCGGAGGAGCCCGTCGCCGGCGTACTGGTCGGGTCGTACAGGTTCGTCAGCGCATAGTTGAGGGCATGGAACGAGTTGCTCGCCTGCACGTCGGCGCGCACGGTGAACGACGATCCGCTGGTGACCTGGAAGAGGCGCTGAATGTCGCCGTTGGCGCCGTCGGCGGGATTGCCGCCCGCGGACACGACGCTCGCGGTTCCGCCCGTCAGCGTCAGCACGAGGCGACTGCTCACCGGCTGGATGCCGTTGAGGACGTCGTTGACCGTCGTCGAGCTGGAATACGTGATCGAGCTGCCGGTGCTCGTCAGGTAGCGGAAGATCGCCGCGCCCGCCGGCGCCGGCGCCACGCCGGTCATCGTATTGCCGTTGGCGTTGGTGTCGTTGCGAATCCCGAAGTACACCTTCGTGTGCGCGGCGAGATTGACGCCGGTGCACGTGATCGTCGCGCCGGCGGCACCGGTCGTGCCGCTGACGGAGCAGGATCCACCGCCCGGCAAGACGTAAACGGGGCCGCCCGTCAGAATCACCGCGGACGCGTTCGAGCTCGTGCCGACCACGGCCAGCAACGCGATCGCCGCCGCGCGTGTGAGCGTGGCCCATCGGCGCGCCCTCCGCACGCCGGCCAAGGCGCTCCTCGCGACCGCGTTTCCCCCCTGGAACCCAACTACCTTCATGACGCCTCCGCTACTGTTGCAAACGACTTGTGCGGGATCTGTAACGCGGGTGTGTCTCACCACGATCCGTGCGAACCGTGGCTGCCGTGCGAGCCGTGACTGCCGTGGCTGCCGTGGCTGCCGTGGGACCCGTGACTGCCGTGCGAACCGTGGCTGCCGTGTGAACCGTGGCTACCGTGCGAGCCGTGCGAGGCGTGCGACATGTGCTGCGCCAGCAGCATCTTCTCGCTGTTCGGCTCATTGCGCAGCGTGCTCGCTGCGTCCGCCGTGTCGAGGGAGGCAACCGGCTTCACCGCCTGCTGCGCCTCCTCGCGGCTGAGGAAATCCAGCGGCTGCTTTCGCAGCGACGGCAGCGTGTTCTTCTTGTCGCTCATGATGTCCTCTTCATCCTCTTCGACTGCGCTGACTGCCCCATCATCACGGCACTGCCGCCAGATTGGCGTACAGCGACATGAACTGTCCGCTGCGGGAGACTTCGACGCCCTGCAGGCTCAGCCCGAAGAACTGCGGCAACGGGAAGCCGGAGAGCGCGCCGGCGAGCTGCGGGATGAGCGGCTGGATGAGCGCCGGCAGCACCGACTCGACCTGCGTTTCGCTGGCGCCGAGCGGATTGTCGACGATCGCGATGGTCAGGTCGCTGAGTTGCGGTTCCGTGAGCGTGATCGCCAGGCCCGACCCGTCCGGCAGGAACGAGAGGTTCAATCCCAGACGAGCGTCGAGCTCGCCGCGCATCCACACCGTCTCCGGACCCGGTTGGACGATCGCGATATCGACCTGAGCGAGCTTGAGCTCGGTGAGCTCGCCCCCCGGACCGCGGATTGCCGGTGACGATCGGGGCGATGGTCGGCGCCATGTCGATCCGCAGCGGCGTGTCCGGGCGGCAGCTGTGCGAACTCCGGCACGATCAGCGACAGCAGCGACGAGTCGATCGCCAACGGCGGCGATCCGCCCTCGCCATCGAGGTCGATGTCGGTCAGCGACGTCCGCATGAGGCCGCACTCGATCTGACCGCGCAGCAGTTGGTTGAAGCCGGCGCTCGAGATGCCGATGCCGATGCCGTACGGCGAGATGGCTGACCGGCGTGGTCGTGCCGAAGGTCGGGAACGCCGAGGACGGCGAGTACGACGCCGTCAGATCCGGCGCGCCCGGCGGCGGCATGACACTGACCGGGGCCGCTGCCGATGGAGACACGGAAGCGCGAGTTGGACCCGAGGGTGATGCCGTCGTTGTCCTCGGCCACCTCGAACAGCGGCGACTCGAGCATCAGCCCGAGTCCCTCAGCCGACCGGTCCGGAGATCGAGATGCCGGCGAGCACCGTCTGGATGGCCGCGGCGATCGGGCTGTCGGCCGGCCCGGCGCCGTCCGGATCGCTGAGGAAGCCGCGGATGCCGTCGGTGGTCGCCTGCTGGATGTCCGGCAGCAGGGCCTGGATGATGTCGCCGATGATCGGCGCGTCGCACAGGCCGGAGGTGAACGTGTGGTTGAATCCGCTGAACGCGACGCCGAGCGGATCGGTGATCAGGTTGACGTCGATGCGTTGGACGGGTCTGCCGCCGACGGCTCGAGAGAGTAGTTGCCCGTCAGACGGAGCTGGGTGGCGGTCGAGCCGCAGGCCGCAGTCCGGCACCAGCCCGCTGCCGTTGATGTCGACGTCGACGCGCAGGTTGTTGATGCGGATGTCGCCGAAGACCGAGTTCGTCTGCGAGTCGAAGAACAGCTGCAGATTGCTGAACGACGGCGCCGGATTGGCGATCGCGACCTGGGCGCTGCCCCAGCAGCCGATGACGGAGATGAAGCAATCGTCGATCAGGACCGTTCCCGGCGGCAGGATGGTGGCGAGGTTGAGCTGACCGGCCGCGAGGCCGGCGACCAGCGGCTCGAGCGAATCGAGGCCGGTGTCGTTGATGCGCATCGCCACGCTCTGCGGCGAGTAGGCGCCGTCGGCGACCGAATTGCCGCCGAATCACCACGATGCGGTCGCGGACGTCGTCGCCGTTGGCGGTGTTGGTCAGGGTCGCGAGCACCGGGTTGAAGATCGCCGTGGCGCTGAGCGGCACGGTGTGTCGAGAAGGTGCGCAGCGTCGTGTTGACGAGTGGTGGCCGGCACGCCGTTGATGGTGATCGCGACCTGTCCGGCGGTCAGCAGCGTGTAGTGGCCGGTGATCACCTGACGTGCTGGCGGTGGTGAAGACGCCGTTCGCCGGCGTGTCGATGACGATCTCGAACTGATTGCAGGGCGCGCCCGGCGTCGGTGCAGAGCCAGCCCGACTCGTGCTTGCAGCCGGAGCTGCAGCCGTCGCGGTTGACGATGTTGCCGTCGTCGCACTCCTCGGCGCCGTCGAGCACGCCGTTGCCGCAGGTCGGCCCGCAGACGCTCGGCTGGCCGCCGCAGACGTAGCCGGCCTCGATGGTGCAGTTGCTGTGGCAGCCGTCGCCGTTGTTGGTGTTGCCGTCGTCGCACTGCTCGCCGGCGTCGAGGTTGCCGTCGCCGCAGTCGTTCGTGCAGACGCTCGGCTGACCGAGGCAGGCGTAGCCCGGTTCCTGGCGGCAGAAGGTCGCCGGAGCAGCCGTCGCCGCTGACGGTGTTGCCGTCGTCGCAGTTCTCGAAGCCGCGGATGAAGCCGTCGCCGCAGACCGCCGATGCAGTGGCTGGGCGTGCCCGATGCAGGTGAAGCCCGGCTCGACCTGACAGAGGAACGAGCAGCCGTCGCCGCTGAGCAGGTTGCCGTCGTCGCAGGCCTCGGTGCCGCGCTTCAGGCCGTCGCCGCACTTCGGCGCGCAGACGCTCGGCAGGCCCGAGCAGAGCCAGCCCGGCTCGATCTTGCAGGTATGGCTGCAGCCGTCGCCGCTGACCGCGTTGTTGTCGTCGCAGGTCTCGCCGGTCTGGAACGTGCCGTTGCCGCAGACGAACGTGCAGACGCTCGGCGCGGTGCCGGTGCAGTTGAAGCCGTCCTCGACCTGGCAGGTGCTCGAGCAGCCGTCGCCGTTGGCGTGTTGTGGTCGTCGCACGCCTCGCCGTCGGCGGCATCGACGTGCCGTTGCCGCACTTCTTCTGCGCAGACGCTCGGCGCGCCGCGTGCACTCGTAGCCGCTCTCGACGTCGCAGGCGTTCGAGCAGCCGTCGCCGTTGGAGGTGTTGCCGTCGTCGCACGCCTCGCCGGCGTCGAGCGCGCCGTCGCCGCACTTGCGCGTGCAGACGCTCGGCTGGCCGGTGCACGTCCAGCCGCCCTTCGATCGTGCAGTGCGTCCGAGCAGCCGTCGTTGTTGGTGGCGTTGCCGTCGTCGCACGCCTCGTCCTGCTGGACGATGCCGTCGGGGCACTCGCTGCCGCAGCTGCCGTTGGTGCCGACGCCATCGTCGAACAGATCGCAGTCGCGCGACATCTGGTCGACGTCGTTCACCATCAGGCAGAGCTGACAGGCGGACTCGCGCTTCAGGCAGTCGGTGGCATCGTTGGCGTTGTTCGCGAAACAGGGGCCGAAGGCATCGCCGAGGTCGACGCCGGTGCAGCGCGCCAGGATCGAGGCGCCGATCTTGGCATCGCAATCGGACTGAATGTGGCCGACCGGATCGGGCTGGGCGCCGGTGCCGATGCCGAGGCAGGCGTCGCTCAGGCTCGCGGCGTCGGTCGCGACGCCGTGGCGGAGCGCGTCCTTCTGGCACTTCAGGTACTCGCGCAGTCGGCGGTCGGCGCACTTGAGGAGCGTGCCGGCGACCTGCGCCTGGCACGAGGCGCCGACGCTGCTGCCGATGAGTCCGGTGTTCAGATTCCGCGCGAGGGTTTCGTGCGCCAGGTCGATCTGCGACAGGCTGGCGCGCGCGTACGCGTTCTCGACCGGGCTGGTGCCGAAGGCCGGCGTGCTGCCCGTGCACATCAGGGTGGTCTTGGCCGCGGCTTTCAGGACGGCGCGGTCGAGCCGTCCCTTCGGATCGGACCGCACGCAGTCCTCCGGCGTCGCCGACGACAGTCGGCCGGAGGCGAAGTCGGTCAGGCACTTCTTGACGATCTTGCTCTGTGCCTTCGTGACCTTGCGCACGCCCTGATTGAAAGCGGTGATGCAACGCTGATCGAGCGACGACACCTGTGCCGTCGCCACGCCAGCGCAGATCAAACCACTGAGCAATGCAGTGGCCAAGACCCACATACCCCGGTTCGCCACTCGACTTCCCCCTCAGCTGTTTTCCCTAACATTCCGGTTCGCGCGAAGTCCACGACAAAAACTGCGGGCGATACAGTGCAACTGGTCCGACAATCCGGCCGCGGGGCGCGACCGATCGGACGGCTGGCGGGTCCACACGTCACCTGGGGGTCTCGAAGAGCATGCCTTTGGCGGTCGTGGCGGGCGTGATCGTCACCTCGAAACCAGCCGGCCGCGAGTTGGCGTTGCGCCTGGCGGAGACGCTGTGGTAGCTCCCGAGACGGCCGTCAATTCAGGGGAGACACCGTATTATGCTGTCGCGTCGTAACGTGTTGGGAAAGCTGGCGGCGGGCGCCGCAGGCCCGTGTGCGGCAGGGGCCGCGTGGGCGAGTTTGAGGTGACCGTGGCTGAACAACAAGACGCGCAGGAATCACGGCTCGGGTTCTCGCTCGGTCCGGACCACATCTCCCTCGCGGTGGACGAAAGCGTCTATCCGCTCGAGGCGCTGTACGGTGCGTGCTACCTGTTTCTCGAGAGGTGCTTCGTCTACCTGTCGCGTCCGAGCCCGCAGACGGTCGACGTCCGGCTGACCTCGCGCGAGCCGGCCGCCGCTGCGGAGCTGGAGGTACTGGCGGGCGAGTTCGCCAACGAGCTCCTTTCCCAGGCCCTCCGGCTGCGGTTGTCGCAGGCCACCGGGCGTATCCGCGAATTCTACACGGTCGCGGCGCTGCGAGCGGCGGCGTCGGCGCCATCGGTGGACGAGCTGCTGGCGGAGCTGGAATCCGAGGATCTGCTGGAGGATCCCCTGGAGATCATGGTCCCCTGGGAGGAAAAACACGCCGCGGATCAGGCGGCGGCGGCGCCGAAAAAGGATCCGGACCCCAGCGATGGATGAGCGGATCAGCTTCGATCGCTCCCTGTACCGGCCCGAGGCGGTCGCAGCCGCCGCGGCTGCGTATGCCGAGTTCGCCCGGATCGAGGTGACGGCTGAGGGCGATGTGGTGATCGCGGTGATTTCCGGCGTCGTGGGACACGACCCGCAGACGGTGGCGCACGCCTTCTGCAACCATGTCCTGCACGAGACCATCATGCGAGGCCGGCAGGCCGGGGAAGAGGTTGCGTAGTGGATCGACGTACCCTGACAGTGTCGCGGCCCGAGATGGCGGAGGATAGCCTTGGATTCTTCCGCTGGGGGCGCATCGCCGGCCAGGTGCTGATCACCACCGATGCCGGTGATTCGGCCTTCCTGAGCGAGGCAGAGTTCAGCGACCTCTTGGCGGGGCGCATCGCGGACGGGCACCCGCGCTTTCAGGAACTGCAGCGCAAGGGAGCGCTGCGCGAAGGCTGGGACCTCGACGCCTTCGTCGCCAGAGTGGCCCAGCGCAACCGCCACGTGCGCCGCGGCCCGCATCTGCATGTCGTCACGCTCACGTCGCGCCGCGCGCAGCCCGGCGCGGACGGACCGTCGACCGAGACCGCCGACGCCGACATGAGCGCCGAGACGGCGGAGAAGATCGTCGAGTTCGCGATGGAGAGCCCGTCCCCCGTTCTGACCTTCGAGTTCCAGGGTGGCGGGGGCGAGCCGCTGCTCAACTTCGACGTCCTTCGCCACATGGTGGAGTTCGCTCAGACGCGCAACAAGCGCTCCGACGGCAAGACGCTGAACTGGCGGTTGCTGAGCAACTTCTCCGCCATGAGCGAGGACGCGGCCGCGTGGCTGACGAACAACGACGTCCAGATCTTCACCACCTTCGACGGACCCGCCAGCGTGCACGATTGGAATCGCCAGTGGACGGGCGGCACCCCGCACGCCGACGTGGTGCGCTGGATGGATGACCTTGGACGGCGTTATGCCGAACGCGGCACCGAGTCCGACTGGGGCGTGCAGGCGTTGCTCACGACGACGCGGCGCACCCTCGAGGCCTGGCGCGAGGTGATCGATGCATACGCGGCGCGCGGCCTGCGGACCATCCACCTGCGGCCGCTCGACGCCTTCCGCTTCGATCCGCGGACCTGGGACGCGATCGGCTATGGCGTGGCGGAGTATCTGGACGTCTATCGGCGTGCACTCGACTACATCATCGAGCTGAACCGGCAGGGCGTCGAGCTGGTGGAGCGCACGGCGGCGATCTTCCTCACGAAGATCCTGACCTCGGACGATCCCGGCATCGTGGACCTCCAGTCGCCCTCCGGCGCGGGGAGCGGCGAGATCGCCTACGACGTCGACGGCCGCGTCTTTCCGTCGGACGAGGCGCGCGCCGTGGACGCGCTGGGCGAGCCGATGTTCGAGCTCGGCCAGGTGCGCGAGCTGACCCTTCCGGAGGTCGTCCGGCACCCGACGGTACGCGCCATCGCGGCGGCGTCGCTTCTCGATGCGCAGCCGATGTGCGTGGACTGCTGGAACAAGCCGTTCTGCGGCTTCAGCCCGGTGCGTAACGTCGCCACCCAGGGTGATCTCTTCGGCCAGCGGCCGCGCTGTTCCGAGTGCAAGGAACACAAGGCGGTGGCGGCCAGGCTCTTCGAGTTGCTCGGTGACAGCGATGCGTCGCGCGCCGACATCCTGCGAAGCTGGACGGCGAAGCGATCCCGGTTCAGCATCGACGGTCGCGCCGCGACGCCGGCGCCGTGAGCGGTCGCCACGACGCCGACGCGCCTCTGGGCGCCACCAGTGGGTGCGCTGGAGATTTCTGCACGCCGCACGCCGCGCGGCAGTGAGCGGATGCCGAGGCCGCCGCGCGGCGTGCGGCCTCGGCATGCGGGCGAGCGGGCTCGCGTGGGCGCACCGCGGTCGGAGCATCGCGCGTGAACCGACTGCCTTCAGCCGGGCAGCTCCGCTTGCGTTTCGGCGTGCTCTGCATTCTGGCGTACGTGGCGTTGTCGTGGTCGATCCGCTTCGACATGCCCCTCGGCCGCCAGATCGCGTCGCTCGTCTATCCGCTCGATACGTTCTCCATGTATGCCGGGCCGGCGGGCGGTTCGATCAGCCACCTGCTGATTCGCGATGGCCAGGGCGCCGTGCATCGGGTGACCGACTTTCGCTCGATCGACTGCGCCGAGCCGATCGATCGCAGCGTGGCGCGCTGTGCCGACCGAAGCGGGTACGCGTATCACTACGATGAGCTGGCGGAGTACATCGCGCAGCACGGCGGGCCAGGGGTAACCCCGGTCGAGCTGATCTATCGGACCTGGGAGATGCGCGCCGGCGCGCCGCCGGCAATCGACCCCGACTGTGTCGTGGCACACTGCAGGGTCACGCCATGAGCTGCGGCCGCTTTCGCGCACCGATTCTGCGCCTCGCCCTGGCGGCAATCGCGGTGGCGGACCTCTTCTCCCTCCTGCCCTTTCTGCACCAGGCGCGCACGGCCGCACTGGCGCACGGCCGGGAGCTCGCGTGGCTCGGCGATCTGCTGTCGCAACCGATCATCGGCGCCGTCGTGGCGTGCATCGGCGCGGCCGGTGCCCTCGCCTTCGGCGCGCGTCCCGGACGGCTCTGGGCAGGCCTCGTGGCGCTCGCCGCGCTGGCGCTGCTGAGCAGCGCGCACGCGCAGGTGTTCGGCTCGCCGTGGCGGCATCTCTACTACAGCGGCCTGTGCCTCAGCGGGTGGCTGCTCGGGCTGGCGGTCAGCCGCCGCGCCGGCGCGCCCGAGGATGAATCGTATGCCCGCACCGGGGCCATGGCGCTGCTCGGGGCGGCGTACCTGAACGCGGCGATCAGCAAGATCGTCCACGGCGGCTGGGAGTGGGCGAGCAGCACGCCCATCCAGGCGATCATCCTCGGACAGGAGGGGCTGGTTCCCGGCGGCATCATCGACACCTACCGCTCCTGGACGGTGACCACGCCGCTCGTCGCCACCGTCTTCGCGGTGGCGACCGTGGCGGTCGAGTCGAGCGGTCCGCTGATGCTCGTCGGCCGCCGGACGCGGCGGACCGTCGCGCTCGGACTGCTGCTCCTGCACGCGAACATCTACGTGCTGACGCCGGTGCTGTACTGGCAATCGATGCTGCTGCTGGTCCTGTTCGGACTGTCGTCGGATCCGCCGTCCGCGGACGACGACTCCGGCCGCGCGCCGTCCCTCCTGACCCGCCCATGGGTCTTCGCGGGCTGCGCCGCGCTCCTCGCCGTCGCCGCGGTCATCGCCATCGCGCACCAGGCCCGGCGGGCGGCCCTTTTGTACGAACCGGGCGGCGTGACGTCGTCGCCACCGCCCACTCTGTCGCCGACCGTGCCGCCGTTGTCGCGGCTAGGCCCTTTTGCGGTCGGCCAGCGCCTTGCCGACGAGTGGTCGGTCGATTCGGTGGCGGTCGACGGCGAAGCGATCGTCGCCGTTCTCGCCGGGACGCCGGGCCGCGCCGCGTTCCAGATCACCTGCGCGCCGTCGGAGCATCGCAGTCCGTGGCACCTGGGCCCCGCCCAGATCTTCTACTCGAGCGACATGGCGCGCGAAGACGTGGCCCGCGCCGGGGCGGCGGTGCTGCAGCAGGTCCAGCGCGCGAGCGAGGGGAGCGACGTCTGCGCCGCGCTCACGCAGTGGCGGACCGTCGCGGCGACACCGCCGGGTCCGTGACTCTCGCGACCTTCCGCGCGACGGGCTGACGTCCGCCCAGGGAGGCCCCGCTCCGCGGCGTCACCCGCCAGATCTCGAGAATCGGTTCGCCGCGCGCATTGGTGAAGACGGCGGCCCGTTCGCCGGTCGCGGCCTCCAGGAGAGCGGTGCGCATCGCCGGTTCGTCGAAGTGACGCGCCTCGATCACGTTCTCCCCCACCGGGACCACTGCATAGCGGCCCGTCGTGGTATCTGGCCCCAGCAGTGTGCGCCAGGCGCCGACGAGGTCGGGCACATAGCCGGCCTCCGTGGTCTCGCGCATGAGCGGAAAGCCGTAGATCGGTCGGACGATGCCGTTCGTGAGCACCTCGTAGGTTCCCACCGCGTAGAAGGTCACGACGATTGGGTGCGGCACGTCGTGCTCGACCAGCCACGCTGCCGACGCGCGCTGGGCGGCGAGGTCCGGCATGGCGTTGCGCGCGCTCGACAGGTCCTCATGCAAGCCGCGCTGATCCCACAGGTTGGCCGCCACCGGCAGCACGCAGACGACCGTCCAGGCCATCCAGCTCGGCAGGTGGCGCACGGACACCCTTTGCGCGCACCACTCGAGGAAGCTCGCCACCGCGATCGCGTTCAGCGGGACGAGCAGCACAAACTGGTAGTCGCGATGCTCGCGGTAGAACAGCATGACGAGCGTGAAGATCGACGCCGAGAAACGCGAGCATCTGTGCCTCGAGACGGCGGCGGCGCGGCACTGGTCCGGGAGCGAGCGCGCGGACCACAAGCCAGAGCAGGGTGCCCCAGACGAGCAACCGACCGACCAGGTTCGGTCCGCGCGCGGCGGCGCCGCGCATGATCGTGCTGATCATGGACCCCCAGCTGCCGAGGTAGTTGATCAGGTTGGCGGCCGTGCCGGGGATCACGTCGCTGGTGAAGAGATCGGACGAGGAAGGCGAGCCGGCGGCCGACCTCGGTGCCCGGCAGCAGGCCCGCCGAGCGCAAACCCGACGATCGGCACGAACAGCGGAGCGGTGGCGAGCGCCGGCAGGGCGAGCTCGCGGATTGGCGGCGGACGCCAGCCGGCCAGTGCGCCGGCGCCGGCGAGGGCCAGCGAGAGGCCACAGGGCCGTCAGCTTGGCCGAGTCGTCGCCAGGGCGGCGGCGATCACGCCCACCCACACCCAGCGCCGGCGTCGGTCGCGCGAATAGTGCAGGGCCGCCCACAGCACGGCGACGGTGCCGAACGAGGGCAGGCTCTCGTCGAACCGCGCCGACGCTGTAGCAGGAGCGTGAACTGCAGGCTCGTCGCCGCGATGGCGACCGCGAGGAGCGCCGCCCGAGGACCGAGGCCGAGCAGTCCAGCGACATCGTAGAGCAACCAGAGAGCCACCACGCCGAAAGCGAGCGTGCCACAGCCGCGCCGCCCATAGACGATCGATCCCGCAGCGCGCCGAGCGCGACGCCGCCATAGGAGAGGTGGTCGGTCATGTAGAGCTGGTTGAGCAGCGGCAGGCGCAGCCCCGCGATCGGCTCGAACGCGAGCCTGGGAAGCATAGGACGACGTCACGAACCGCGGCGCGGCGGCGCCATCCTCGGCGGGGTCCGCATCCGGGGCCGGCCCGCGGATGTCGAGACGGCTCAGGACGTACGGGACGACCTCTTCGTAGTTCGCGCCGGCCCGGGCCGCGAGTGCCACGATCAGAATCAGGTACACCGCCGACACGGCGACGAGCGCCGCGCCGGCGCCGCGGCTCATCTCGGACTGACCATGTAGGCGACGGTACGGAGGGCCAGTGCCGCGTCGCGCAGGATCGGACCGGGCAGCCACGGCCCACGCGTGCGCGCGTAGTCGATCAGGAAGCGGGGCGACAGGTAGTACTTGCGGTAGAGGTCGCGCTGATCGAACGCGAGCGGCGTGCTGGCCGGTGCTGTCGCTGGCGAACTTGTCGCCGAGGTGCGGCCAGTTCGGATCGCCGCGCTCGCCGCGCGCCATCGGGTACCAGGCGAAACGATGGCACTGCACGAGCTCGGGGCGGATGTCGTCGAGCAGCCGCCAGGTGGCTTGCCGCTCCGCATCGGTCTCGCCGGGCGAGCCGAGGATGACGTAGGCGACCATCCAGATGCCGGCCCGGCGGATCGCGTCGGCGGCAGCACGCGTCTGCTCGACCGTGATGCCCTTGCGCAGCGCGTCGAGCACCCGTTGCGAGCCGCTCTCGACGCCGAGGCAGAGCGTCGAGCAGCCGGCGCGCCGCATGAGCGGCAGGAGCGCCGGGTCGACGTCGTCGACCCGGGCGTCGGCGAGCCAGGAGATATCCAGGCCGCGGCGCAGGATCCCCTCGCACAGCGCGGCGACGCGATCGCGCTCGCGCAGGAAGTTGTCGTCGTTGAAGTAGACGACGTTGGCGCCGAGCGCGGCGACCTGCGCGAGCTCGTCGACCACCGCGTCGACGTTGCGCACCCGGTAGGGCAGGAAGCGGGAGCGCATCTCGACCGGTGAGCAGAACGTGCAGGCATGTGGGCAGCCACGGGTCGACAGCACGTACGCGCAGCGCAGACGCGTGCGGCGTTGCACCGGATAGGCGACGGTATATCCGCCGGCCAGGAGCTCGTCGTGCGCGGGCGGCGGCAGGGCGTCGATATCGGCGATCGCGATCGCCGGCCGCTCGGTCAGCGGCCCGTTCGCGCCGCGTTCCGTCCAGCCCGGCGCCAGCGGCCGGGCGCCGCTCGCCAGGGACTCGGCGACGCCGCTGATCCAGCCCTCGTACTCGCCACCCAACACCCCGGCGATCGCTTCCTCGGCGAGCACGGCGGCGGCGGACGCCTCCACGGGTGGGCCGGCGGCGATGATGCGCCCCCACCTGGGTCCGCAGGGCGCGCGCCAGCGGCGCGACCTGTTCGACCGTCTCCATGCGCGCGTCGAGCACCAACAGGTCCGGCCGCCGGCGCGCGATTCGCTCCGCGAGCGCCTGGCGGGGCGCGGTCGGCGCCGCGGTGTCGATCAGCTCCACGTCGTGTCCGGCGGCGCGCAGCACCGACGTCGCGTAGGCGGCGCGCAGCGGCGGAATGGCGTGGCGGGGGTGGCGGTGCTCACGCCCCAACGCGCCCAGGTAGGCGACCGTGACCTTCATCAGGTCAGGCGCGCCAGCGCCCGATCCAGCGCGGCCGCGAGCTGCGCCGGATCGGCATCGGCATGCAGCGGCAGATACAGACCCTCGCGCTCCGCCGCGCCGGCGACTGGATCGCTGATCGCCGTCGTCGCCAACGATCGACCGCATCCAGGTGGGCTGGGTGTCCTGCCCTTCCACCAGCAACGCGCGCCGCAGCGCGTCGCGCCGCGGATGAAGGACCGTCAGGAAGAGCGGGTGATCGCCCGGTCCGTTCGCTTCCTGGTGGCGAACGCCGCGAGCCCGCAGCGCTTCGCGCAGGAAGCTTGCCGCGCGGCGGCGCCGGATGCGCTCGGCCGGAAAGCTGGCGAGCTGCCCGAGCGCCAGCGCGCCCCACGCGGCCGGCGGGCGCTCCGCCGCCGAGCGCGGCACGGCCTGCCCGTCGTCCTCGAAGAGCAGGGTCGGCAGGTCGACACCGAGCGTGTCGAACACCCGGATCAGCGGATGGAGCAGGAACGGATACAGGCGCGGGTGGGTCGCCGCGGCCACACCGAGCTCGATCGCCATCGCCACGAGCAGGCGCGGCGCGGCTGGGAACCGGCAGCACATCCCGCGCCGCGCGCGTCGCCGCCGCCACCGCCGGATCGTTGGTGACGACCAGTCCGCCGAACATCGTATTGACGTGCTTGCCCTTGCCGAAGCTGTGGACCGCCGCGGCCGCGCGGGCGCCCACCGGCTCGCCGTCGACCTCGGCGCCGACCGCATGGGCGGCATCCTCGATCACGACCACACCGGGCGGGAGGGCGGCCGCGATCTCACCCATCGGTGCCGTCACGCCTTCCACGTGGGTCGGAATCACGGCGCGCGTACGCGGCCCGACGGCCGCGGCCATGGTCTCGCCGGTGACGACGAGGCGGCTGCGGGCAGACGGCGGCGATGCGAACGTGAAATCCCCTGGCGCGGAGAAACCCGGGCACGCATGGCGCGGTGTACGAGGGCACGACGACCTCGTCGCCCGGCTGGCAACCGGCGTGCGCCAGAATGGCCGCCATGCCGCCGCGCGCCGAGCCCACCACGACGGCGTGGCGCGTCCCGAGGAGGTCAGCGGCCGCGGTCTCGAACTCGTCGAACCCGCCGCGCCGTCGGTCGAGAAGAGCGTTGAGCGTCGCCGCCACCCCCCCCGGCATGGCGATGGGACGCAGACGCGGCGCGGGTGAAATCGCGGCCATCGGGGCGAATCTTAACGCGTGGCGGGCGGCGTTAGTCAACCGATTCGCGGCGTCGCGACCGTTCCGCGTGGGTCATTGCTGCGACGCGCCCCGTTCCGACCCGCTCGCCGCCGCCGCTCATCCGCAAGGGCACGATACGGCGCAGGATGCGCGTGCCATCGAGCAGGCTGTTGAGACGGCTCTCCCCGTGTTGACGGGAGCCTCGACTGCACCGGCACCTCGACGACCCGGCCGCCGGCGCGCAGCACGCCGAGGAGCAGATCGACCTCGATATCGAAGCGGTCGGCGCACAGGTTGACCCGCCGCAGCGTCTCGGTGCGGAGCGCCTTGAAGCCCGCCTGCGTATCGGTGAGCGCCGTCGCGAACAGCAGGTTCACGAGCGAGGTCAGGAACCGATTGCCCCAATGGTTCACCGGCGTGATCGCCCCGGGATCGAAATGGCCGATGAAGCGCGAGCCGACCACCAGGTCGACCCCCGGACGGAGCGCCTCCAGCAGCCGCGGGATCTCGGCCGGATCGTCCTGGCCGTCGCCGTCGATCAGGACGATGATCTCGCCGCGCACTTCCGTCAGCCCGCGCCGGATCGCCGCGCCCTTGCCGCCGTTGAGAAGGAGTCGCATCACGCGCGCCCCGGCGGCGACCGCGACGGCGTCGGTGCCGTCGTCGGAGCCGTCGTCGACGACCAGCACTTCGCCGTCCGGCAGCGCGGCGAGCGCGGCGCGGACGACGTTGCCGATGATCGGCGCCTCGTTGTAGGCGGCGATCAGCACGGTGACGGTCGGGTGCGAGTCTGGCTGCGTCGTCATCGGGGACGGTCCACGGCGGGTTGCCTGCTGCCCGTAACACGACCCGGCCGGTGACGTCGAAGGCCTCGGCCGCCGGCTCGCGGATCTGCGCGCCGCGCAGCCGCGGCAAGCGCTCGTACCACCGCGGCGTCGAGGTACGGCCGGCCGCCGAAGTCCTGGGAACGATAGTGGCTCACCATCCGTGCCTTCGCCTCGACCTCGCGCGCCGCGAGCGCGAGGAAGACGCGCGGCGTGAACCCGCCGAGATCGTTGTTGGGGAACTCGCCGCCGATCAGCGGTGGCGTGCGCCTTGAAGACCCGAGCCGCCTCCTCCGCCACCTGGCGATGGTCCTGATTGGTGTCGGTCGGGAACGTGCGTCACCACCATGTCGTAGTCGGCGCGCAGTGCCTCCATCGCCGCGTAGAGGGCGCCGCGCTCCGACTGAAAGGCACCGCGGCAGGCGGGCAACATCGGTCCCGAGTGGTCGCGCACCTCGGTGCCCGATTCGCGGCTCAGCCACTCCATGTTCTCGCGGAACTCGTTGCGCGCCCGCGCCGCCGCCGCATCGCTGATGATGCCGCGGTGATCGCTGAAGACGAGCACGCCCACCCGATGCCCGCCGAAGCAGGCGCGCGCCAACAGGCCCCCGGCGATCAGCTCGATGTCGTCGCAGTGCGCGCCGACGAAGAGAATCCGCTCGGGAAGATTCACACCGACCCGTCCGACGTACCCGACCGAGCGCATCCACTGCGCGGCCTGATGCAGTCCGTCCGCCAACGGGGTGGAGGGCACCCAGCCGAAGAGCGACTGCAGGCGCGTCACCGACGCGCAGCGTCGCACCACTCGGTCCCAGGTGCGCGCCTCCTCGAGGCTGCATCCGGCTCTCGGGAAGATCGAACAGCCGCAGGATCTGACGGGCGAGATCGACGATCGCCGTCTCCCGGCCGGTGCCGACGTTGACGAGCTGCCCGGCGCGCGCGGTCCGCCTCCAGCAGCACCCTCACCACGTCGTCGACGTAGGTGAAGTCCCGCGTCGCCTCGCGGCCGAAGATGCGGATCGGCTCGTGCGGCGGCGCCGAGTGCCCGCATCATGTTCGGGACCGCGTTGCGGTAGCGCCCCGGCGGGTCGCCGGGCCCGTAGACGTTGAACAGGCGGAAGATCGCGTAGCGGAGCCCCGAAAAGCGGACGTAGGTCTCGCCCACCTGCTTGCTGATCGCGTAGGGCGTGTACGGCCGGGTCGGACCGTCCTCCTCGAACGGCACCGGCACGTCGCCATAGGACGAGGACGATCCGGCGTAGACGAACAACCCGCAGCCGGTGCGACGGGCCAGCGCGAGTACGTTCAGCGTGCCCTCGATGTTCGAGCGCATGTCGATCGCCGGATACTCCATCGACAGCTCGTTCGCGAAGGAGGCGGCGAGGTGGTAGACGCGATCGAACGGACCCGCGCCGACCCGCTCGAGATCCTCGGGCACGCGGATGTCGCCGTGCACGAAGTCGATCCGATCCGCGACATCTTCGAGCAAACGCAGCGACCAGGTGGCGGCCAGGTTGTCCACCACGACGACGTCGTGCCCTTGCGCGACCAGTGCGCGCGTCAGGTTGGATCCGACGAAGCCCGCCCCCCCGGTGACGATCACCCGCATGCGGTCCCCGTGGAACAAGATCGTGGACCTACTGACACCGCCTTGTTATAGCTCAGCCGAAACTGTACATGGCCATCGCCACTTTGATCCGAACGCCGAGCGTCATCGGGCGCTTCGCCCTGACGCTCAATCGGACCCCCCCGCTCTCGGTCGCCTACCTTGCCGGCAGCCTGACGGCGGCCGGCCACGATGCGCAGGTGATCGACGCGGTCGGCGAGGCCCTGGGGGCGGTGCACCCGAGCGATCGACCGGACATCCTCATCAACGGGCTGTCGATCGCCGAGATCGTGGATCGCGATCCGGCCCGATACCGACCTGATCGGCATCTCCTGCCTGTTCTCGCACGAGTGGCCGATCGTCCGGCGATCTGATCGCGGCGATCGCCGCGCGGTTTCCCGGCGTGCCGATCGTTCTCGGCGGCGAGCACGCGACCGCAGTTCCGGAGCTCTGCCTCGAGGATGCGCCGGCGCTGCTCGCCTGCGCCGTCGGCGAGGGCGAGGACACGGTGGTCGAGCTGCTCGAGGCCTGCGTCGGCCGCCGCGACCTGGCCGGCGTGGCGGGCATCGTCTACCGCGCCGCGGACGGACCGCGCCGGACGGCGGACCGCGCCCGCATCCGCGACGTCGACCGCATCCCGCTGCCGCGCTGGGATCTGACGCCGATCGAGCGATACCTCGACGGCGGGCTCAGCTTCGGCGTCGATCGCGGCCGCACCATGCCGTTGTTCGCCACCCGCGGCTGTCCCTATCGCTGCACGTTCTGCTCGAGTCCGCGCATGTGGACGACCCGCTACACGACCCGCGCGCCCGCCCTGGTCGTCGACGAGATCGAGGAGTACGTCCGCCGCTACCGCGTCGAGAACATCGACTTCTACGACCTGACCTCGATCGTGAAACCCGACTGGATTCTCGAGTTCTGCCGGCTGCTCGACGCGCGCGGGCTGCGCATCACCTGGCAGCTGCCGAGCGGCACGCGTTCGGAGGCGCTCGACGAGCCGGTGCTGCGCGCGATGTACCGCTCGGGCTGCCGCAACGTGTCCTATGCGCCGGAGAGCGGATCGGAGCGCACGCTCGAGGCGATCAAGAAGAAGGTGAAGCTCGACCACATCGAGCAATCGATGCGCACCGCCGTCCGCATCGGCCTGAACGTCAAGGCGAACATCCTGATCGGCTTTCCCGACGAGCAGACGCGCCGACCTGCGCGACGACGCTGCGCTTCGTCCTGCGCATGGCGCGCCTCGGCGTGCACGACGTGTCGGTGTGGACGTTCTCGCCCTATCCCGGCTCCGAGCTGTTCGATCGGCTGCGCGCCGCCGGCCGCTTCCCGCGCCTGGACGACGACTACTACGCCTCGCTGCTCTCCTACTCCGACATCTCCGGCGCGGTGTCCTACGCCGACGGCGCTCGACTCGACGCAGCTGCAGCGCTACCGACTGGCCGGCCTGCTGCTGTTCTACGGCGCGAGCTACCTGACCCATCCCGGCGCGACCGCTGCGCTCGCTCTACAACATCGCCACCCGCCGCTACGAATCGCGCCTGGAGATGTCGTTCGGCAACCTGGTGCGCCGGCTGTCGACGCGCGGACGCCGGCCGAGGCGGCGTGATGCGAGTCACCTTCGTCACCTGCGGCCTCGAGCACCTCGGCATCGAGGCGCTGTCGGCCTGGGTTCGTCGGGCCGGCCACGAGCCGGCGCTGGTGTACGAGGCGCGGCCGTTCTCGTCCGGCACCGGCACCGACTCGGCGTTCCTGGCGCGACTGCTCGACCCGACGGCGGAAGAGACCGCGGACGCGGATCATCGCCACCCGGCCCGACGTGGTCGCGTTCACCTCGTACAGCGTCACCCACCGCTGGGCCATCGACGTCGCGCGCGCGGTGAAGCGCCGCGCGCGAGGTGCCGATCGTCTTCGGCGGACCGCACGTGTCGGCGGCGCCGGAGCGGGCGATCCGCGAGTGGTCGATCGATGCCGTCGTCGAGGGCGAGGGCGAGGGCGCGCTGGTCGACCTGATCGAGTGCGCCGAGCGCGGCCGCTTCGGGCGCACCGACGTCGCCAACTGCACGTTCAAGGGCGACGGCGGGCCGATCCGCAACCGGGTGCGCCCGCTGCTCGCCGATCTCGACGCGCTGCCGTGGGCCGACAAGCAGGGATTCTACGACGCGGTGCCGGCCTTCGAGCACGAGTTCTACGTCGTCTCCCGGCGCGGCTGCCCGTTCCGCTGCAGCTTCTGCGAGTACAGCACGTTCCCGCGCCAGTATCCGGGCGAGAAGCCGGTTCGCCGCCGCTCCGTCGCAGCATCTCATCGCCGAGCTCGCGCGCGTGGAAGGCGCGCGGCCGGGTGCGCAAGGTCTTCTTCTGGGACGCGATCTTCACGCTCGACGCGAAGTGGATGGCGGAGTTCGCCGAGGCCTACCGGCGCGAGATCGGCATCCCGTTCGAGTGCTACACGCATCCCCAGACCATGAGCCGCGAGATGGCGCACTGGCTCGCCGAGGCGGGCTGCATCATGGTGCGCGTCGGCGTGCAGAGCGTGAACTCCGACACGCTCGCCGCGGTCGATCGGAAGGGCGACCGCGAGAAGGTGACGCAGACGCTGCGATTCCTCGCCGAGTTCGACGTGCCCTACTCGGTCGACCACATCATCGGCCTGCCGGGCGAGGGCGCCGCCGATCAGCTCGACGCGCTGCGCTTCTACGCCGAGGTGCAGCCGAAGCGCATCGTCACCCATTGGATGACATACTTTCCCGGCACCACGGCGCTCGATCACGCGCGCCAGCGCGGCCTCCTCGACGACGCCGACATCGATCGCATCCTCGATGGCGACGTCGGCCCCGGCTACATGTTCGGCGGCAACAAGCGAGTACCGCGACCACGACGAGCTGCAGCATCTGTCCGGCATGTTCGACCTCCTGCCGCTCCTGCCGCGCGAGGCGATCGAGTGGCTGCTCGACCGGCAGCGCTACCGCCATCTGCGCGGCGTCGGCCTGATGCGGCAGCTCGGAACCCTCGCCCTCGCCATCCGCGGCGAGCCGGCGACGCGCGAGCACGTGCGCCACATCCTGGCGACGACGATCGGCGCGACGCGCGAAGCGCTCAGGCGAAAGCTGCAGCCGCGCCCCGGCGCGCAGCACAATTCTTGACTTGCCGCCCGACGCGGACTCTACTTCGAGCTGTGTTGAACTTGCGCTTGTATCCAGGATCGATGACCGGCGTCGTGGTGTTGGGGCTCTGGCTCGGCAGCATCGCCCCGTGCGACGTGGCGTGGGCCGAGCCCGATTCGACTCCGGCCGCCAAGGGCGCGGCAGCGAGCGCGCCGACGGCGGTCGGCTCTCCGCAAGCCGAGATGACCCCCGATGCCGCGGCCGCGGAGGCGACAGCCAAAGCGAAGGCAGCCGTGGCGGCGTCGTGCCAGAAGACCGCCGCGGGCCTCAACTCCGCTGACCTCGCCGCGCTGAAGGCGTTGCCGACGGACAAGCAGACGATGCTCATGCACGCCCCGGCGGCCGCGAACCTGATGGCCTGCCTGACCATCGCCGAGAACGACGATCGCTTCTGCAAGATGCTCGCCGATACGGCCCAGCGGGACAAGTGCGTGCAACACTGGAAGGATGTTCGCGAGCTCAAGGCGCTGCCGAAGGAACAGCTCAAGGCGCACCTCATCTATCAGTCCTGTATCGGGAGCACGGCCAAGGCCGATTGCGAAACGGTGCGCGATGCGATGGCGGCCGGCGATGCAGCGAAGTGCGCGGCGCTCTCCAGTGCGCCGCTGCGCGCCTTCTGCGCCGCGATCGCGACCGGCGACGCCTCGAAATGCAAGACCCTGCCGGCCGGCGAGGAACGCGGTCGCTGCGAGGCCTACGCGACCGAGGATGAGACGCGGTGTCCGAAGGACTCCGGCGACTGCCGCAACCTGGCGCGCAGCTTCGCCGCCATCAGGAAGTCCGGGCTCGGCGCCGTGGAAGACATCGACCCGACCACTGCCGCCGCCGTCAAGGGCCGGCAGTCGTGCGCGCCGTACGTCACCGAGTTCGAGCACTTCTGCACCGAGCAGGACTGAACCCACCGCCGGACGCGGATCCGCCTCGGTTATCCGCTCGGCCGGATCGACGCTGAGATTCGGCGAGGCCAGGGGACGTAGGTGTCCAGCCCCTGGTGCAGGTGGCGAATCAGGCCTTCCTTGTCGCCGATCACCAGACCCTCGAACCCGCTCGACTCCATTCCCTGCTGCACTCGCACCAGGTTGAACATGTCCTGATCGGTCACCGTGCCGAGGCTGCCCTGACCGTACGCGACGACCGTGTGCTCGGGGCGATTCGGGCGCGCCGCGCCGCGCGGAATACGTTCGAACCGTTGCTGGTCGACGAGCATCCGGCCGGGGTCGGTTGCATGCGGCCGGGCGCGGAGATTCTGCATGGTCAGCGCGTACAGGTCGAGCTGCAGGTTCGGGAAGATGTGGAAGTGGTGGTTGTCGGAGAGCTGCTCGTCGCTGAGGCCGGCGCAGTCGAACTCGCCGCTGTTCGCCCGACCGCGGATGCTCTGTTGAACCTTCTGACGCATCTCCAGCGCCGATCCCGTGATCTGCCTGGGATCCAGCCGCGCCTGCTCGAGCAACCAGCGCAGACCTCGATCGATCGCGTGGCGGTCCGCGACGCGCGGGCTGGGGACGTAGAAGGGCACGGTCAGCCGCCCGTGCGGGCCGAATACATCGGTGCGGACATTCACGTCGTCGACGAAGCCCAGAATTTCGGGATGCACCGAGCTCAGGTGGTAGACTTCGTTGAACGCGTCGACGCAGACCTTCCAATTGCACGGGAGATCGAGCGTCAGGTCCTCGACCAGCGCGTAGTCCTGCAGACGATAGGCCTCGATCAGCGGCGCGACCGCTCCGAGATACTCCGACAGGGGCGGCGGATCGGACGCCAGGAATATCCACACAAAGCCCGCCCATTCCGCGCAGGCGACGTCCTTCAGGTGGGAGGAGCCCTCGGGGACACCGCCGGGAAACGCCTCCAGGTCGGGCACCCGGGCGAGTCTGCCGTCGGTGGTCCATTGCCAGCCATGATACGGGCACCAGAAGGACTCGGCGCGCCCCATTCCAGGCTCGCACAGCCGCCGCCCGCGGTGCATGCAGACATTGTGGAAGGCCCGAACGCCTGCCTTCTGCCGCACGACGAGCAGCGATTGCGCGCCCAGCTCGAATGTCAGATAGCTTCCCGGGCTCGGCAGGTCGCTCGACAATCCCGCCATCAACCAGACGCGCGGCCAGAGATGCTCCTGCTCGGCGCGCAGGTACTCCGCCGACGTGTAGCGTTCCTTTGGGATGACGTCCGTCACGAGCTCACCACTTCCAACAGCGACGGACCAGGGACAGAAGCCCGGGTCCAGCCGGGGCCGCGCGTAGCGCCTGCGACGAGCACACGCCAGCGTTCCCGTTCAGCAGCGCCCCTGGTCCCTGGTCGCAGACCAGGACCGCGCGCGAAATGTCGGTGGGCGCTGGTCGCATACGGCTGTCGCGCTGTTCGGAACGCTATCACCTTCGATCAACTCCCGCGACCCTGCGCGGCACCGTCGGCGCCTGTCAGACGCCGGCAAATGAGATCGGCGACGCGCGCATGGGCGAGCCGTGAGAGGTGCACGTAGTCGTTGAACCACGACACGCCCACTTCCGCGCCGAACTCATGGGACAGATCGATGAACGTGCCGCCGCCGGCTTCGACCGCGGCGCGTCGGTGGTCGAGCATCGCGCGGCGCTCCGGCGAGCGGCCGGCAACCAGGTCGGTGATCAGAAAATCGTGCAGAAAGAGGAATCGCGCCCGGCGTGCGCGGACGCAGTCCATCAGGTGGTTGAGCGCGGCCTCCTGGGCGGCGATACGGGCCAGCGACGCCGACGCCGCCGGCCCCTCATTGTCGCGCCAGGACGCGCCGCCCTGCTGTCCCGCGATGAACAGGCGCGGCAGCGACAAGTACCCCCAGAAGTAGTCGTCGTTGACGCCGCCCAGGAAGATGACCTGACCGTCCGCACCGAACGAAGGCGGACTGTCACAGTAGGCATCGCGGGCCCACGCCAGCGTCTCCCCGCCGGCGAACATCCCGTCCGTGCTGTGCACGCATGGCGCACAGCGTTCATTCAGCATCGATCGAAACCCGCCACGCTCGCCGCGCAGCCCCTCGCCCTTCACGGTTGAGTAGCCGATCACGGCACAGGCGCTGCCCGAGCTGCGTTCGCTGTGCGCGATCGGCACCGACTCGCGCGGTTCGAGCATTCGGCTCGCGATCGCGCCGCCGACCACCAGGAGCGCCAGCAGCGCCGCCGGTGGGCGGAAGCGCCGCGGCAGTCGTCGCCATCCCATCATCGCCAGGCGGACGACCGATGCGGCGAATCCAATCAACGCCATCATCGGCCAGGTCAGCATCGCCGGCACCGGCAGCCAGACCGCCGCGACGCCAAGCACTGCCGAGGCGGCCACGGCCGAGACGGCGCCGAGCGCCCACCACAGCGCGGCTACCTTGACCACGATGGCGGGGATCACCGGCCACTCCAGCCGGTACTCGCCGTCCCAGGCGGGCAGACGCGCCACCGTGAGCCACTCGGGTCCGGCGAGCGCCGCGAGGATGAGCGGGCGATCGGGGTTGGCAGGCAGCGGGTCGACGAGTGAGCAGCGGCCGAGACGGACGTCGAGCCCACCGTCGACGCGGGCGACCGCCAGCGGCGCCGCGCCGTCCGTCGTGGCACAGGCGGCGCGCAGCGCCGAGAGGCGCGCGGCGTCCTCGCGCCAGGGACGAGTCGGATCCCAGGTATCCAACACCAGGCGCCCGTCTCGTAGCGCGAGCGTCCGCGCCTCGACGAGTCGGCCCTCTGGGGGAGAGGGGGGGAAGTCCGACTCGATCGGCGCGATCGGGGCCTCCGCGCCGAACACCATGTAGGGCGCCAGTGGCGCGGTGCGCGTCGCCTCGTACCTCATCCCCATCTGGATCGGCGCCACGGCAGTCATTCCGGGGGGGACGACGAGCTCGCCGGCGTCGCTCATCACGAAGGTGGGAATCATCCCCGTATGGATGGCGCCGTCGGCCGCGATGCCCACCCCATCGTCGGCGTTCTCGAAGTAGCCGCGGCGGAACTGCCCATCGGTGAGCTGACGCCACGCCCCCGCCGTGCGCAGCACGAACGTGTCGGCGGCGATGCAGAAGGCGAAGGCCAGCGCCTTCGCCACCAGCGCGATCCGGCGGGAATCGCGACGGCCCCCGTTCGGTCCCGTCAGGGTCATGCCGCGGCTGGCGAAGCAGCGAGCGGCGGCGTCACCGGGTGGTCCGAACGGACGTCGCCGCCGCCATCGGGCGCAGCCCCTCCCCCCGTCGCGGCCCCTTCCCTCGGGCACCTCCGGGAGGCGTTGTCCTCACGACGGCGAACGCCGCCGACGCGTGTCTCGATGGGGCGTCTCTCATGCTGACGACGTCGGTTGATCGGCGCTGTTCGTATCAGTAATGCTTCCCCTCTGCGATAGTTGCCGGACGGACGGACCCCCGTGCGGTCTGGGCGGACCTGCTCGCCTTGGGCGGCACGTCGAATCGTTTCCGCGGTGCCGAGCGGAGGGAGTGAAGTCGGGAATCGTTATGGCTCGCGCACCGTGGCAGGTCTTCCATTTCAACTGGGTGCCGCACACGTGGATCGACGCGGTGCAGGCCGCCGCCTGGATCGCGCTCGCCATGGCGCTGGTCCCGCTCGTCCTCCCGGCGGGGCGCGTGCTCCGCGAGCGGCACACCCGCAACCGGGCGTTGCTCATCGCCGGGGCGGCCCTGCTGGCACGGCTCCTCGTGCCGCTTCTGCCGTTCAATTGGCATTCCGGCGTCATGAACGTCGACCTCGGGGCGCCGATCTACTCGAAGGATACGACGTTCATGTCGTTGCCGAACCAGCTCATCACGTTCACGTGGGGCTTCTACGGCATCCTGATTTTCAACATCCTGACCAGCACGGCGAGCGCGGTTCTTGCCTGGTACGTCGCGCGGCGTGCTGGCTACGGCGCGCGGGTGGCGCTGTTGCTCGGTCTCGCCATTGCGGTGACGCCGATGTACGTCCGGCTCTCGTCGTCGGATTCCACGCACATGCTGGCACTGCCGTTGTGGTGGGTGGCGGCCCTCGCCACGCAGCGGCTCGTCAGCGGTCGGGGCGGACGAGCCGATCAGATCGTGCTCTTCACCTCTGCGGTCGTCGCCTGCCCGATTCGCATTGAGGCCGGGCTCGTGATGCCGTCGGTCGTTCTCTTCGTCGCGCGCGATCTCGAGGGCCTGCGGCAGGTGTGGCAGGCGCGCTACCGGTGGTATCCGCTGATCCTCGGCGTGTTGCTCGGCATGGCGTGCAACGTCGCCTTCCACGCGAGCTCGTGGCGGTACCGGCTGGCACAGTTCGATCCGATTGTCTTCGTCATCCAGCTGACCGCCCGTGTGCTGTTTCTCGCCAGCCCCGACCCGTTCGGCTGGATCCCGATTCTCTACGTGTTGCTGATCTGGTACTATGTGTGGTTCCGCTGGCGAACCGGCGACCGTGCCGAGGTGGCCGCCACCGTCCTTCCATTCGTCATCTTCTCGGTTCCGTATGTCTACTCGGCCACCGCGATCGCCACGGAGCTGCCGGCGACCGCCTACGGCATTACGATCGACATGTTCCTGCTCCTCGGCGCGGCCAAGGGCGCTGCGTTGCTCTACGAGCGCCTACAGAGCGGAGCGCTCCCCTTGCGGGCGAGTTTGCGCGCACCGGCTGCCGGTGCGGGGTTGCTCCTCCTGCTCGGCTCGTTCGTCATTCCCTACCGCAAGACCTACGCCTACATGGAGGAGTTTGCGTTCCTCTCGCGAGCGCTGCCGCGCGGCAAGGCGAAGATCCTCGCGATCTGGGATCCCGACAGTGCGGGCGGTGACTACGACTGCTGCCTGGCGCTTCCCTACCCCACCTTTGTCGGGGATTTTCCGGAGCTCGAGTGGCAGATACTCAGCCGGGCGGACGCCGATCCGGAGCGCCTGAAGAACATCGACTTCGAGTACTACTACCCGGGTTCGCTCGTGGCCGTCGACGTCGAGAATCTGAACTCGTGGTTCATCGGAAGACTGTTTCCCGATACCGAGATGAACGCCCAGCAAAAGGCGCAGCTGCAGACCCTGCGATCCATTGACGCCGCCGTGCGCAGCGCCTACCCGCTCGAGCCCGTCCGAAGCGAAACGTTGCCGGCACACACGTTCAGCTGGGCACCGTTCAGCGACGATCGCATGACACTGACGCTCTATCGCCGAGTGGGCGGCGACCCCGCCTGGACGGCCGGCGCGCCCTGAGACTCAGTCAGCCGGCCGGCCGCACCAGCACGATCCGGCGGGAATCGTGCCGCGTCGTCACAGGCCGACCTCACGACACGGATCGCGCCGGGGGCGCCGCCAGCGCCACGCGCAGCGCGTCCGACAACCAGGGCGCGTACTGCTCGGGCCGATCGCGCAGGTCGCGCTGGAGATCCCCGATCGCTATCCACCGCCAATCGGCGATCTCCGTCGGGTCGGGCTGCACCGCAATCGCCCCTTCGGTTGAACCAACGACCACCGTGTCATGCTCGTACTCGCTCAGATCGTGATTCGGATCCTTGGCGTGGTAGACGAACGACCCCGCTTCCCGCAACGGCACCGTGAACCCGAGCTCCTCTCGTAAGCGGCGCTCGGCGGCGTCGGTGAGCCGCTCGTTGCCCGGAAGTGGATGGCTGCAGCACGTGTTGGCCCAGCGCGCCGGGAACAGCGCCTTGCCGAGGCTGCGCTGCTGGATCAAGAGCTCGGCGCCGGCATTCCTGAAGACGAACGCCGAGAAGGCCTTGTGCAGGATCCCCGCTCCGCGGTGCACCTCGAGCAGCGGCGCCGAACCGATCGGCATGCCCGCCGCGTCGCACACGACGACGGCGCGGTCCATCATGCGATTCACGCCGCTGTTCGCCGACACTCGACCGAGCTCCCGCGAACGCTAGACGACCTGAGGCCGCTCGTTGCGCACGCGGGCGAGTTGCACGAGCCCTTTGCGGCTGTCGAGAGAGAGCGACCCGTCGTCGCGCGCGACGATCTGCTCGCAGGCGCTGCGGATCAGCCGCTCCATGTCCGCGCGCTCGTACGAGCCGTTCACCTTCGCGTAGAAGACGTTGAAGGTCGCCGTGCGCACCAGCGCCGGCGACGCGTCGTCACGCGCCGCGAGCACCAGCTCGACCGTCGCGTCGCCGCCGGCGAGCGCCAGCGTGTAGCGCGCCTGATTGCGGTTCAGCTGCACCCGGACGAGGCGTCCCATCGCGGCGGGGAGGCCGTCGAGCAGCGCCTCCCATGCCGGGTGCGCGCGCGCCGCATCGGCGGACTCGTTCGGCGTCTCGTCCGGCCGTCCCTCCACACCCTGCGCACGTGGCACCCACGGATGCACGCGCGGCACCGGCGCGAGGGTGTGTTCCTCCCACCCGAACCGGCGAACGTAGTCGTGCGAGAGCCCGAGGCATTGATCGCTGTGCTCGCACTCCGCTTCGTAGAGACAGGCGAAGCGGGGGAACTCGTTCCAGAACGTCTCGACGATGATCGTGTCCGGCTGGCTGTTGTCGAGCGTCGCGCCGTGCGCTCCGAGCATGCACTGCGGCACGTATTTGGTCACTGCGCGCAGGCCCAACGCCGCGCAGCGGTCGAGCGCGGCACGCAGCGTCGGCATCGCCTCGGGCAGCGGCGCCATGAGGTTGCGCTCGTCGGCGTGGTCCTCCATCGGCAGGTAGTTCCAGAACTCCATCTCGCTGACGCCGTGGGCGTGCGCGACCTCGACGATGCCCTCGAACGCGCCGATGTTGGTGCGGTGCATGACGGTGTTGGTGATCCGGCGGACGGGATGGGTGGCCAGGTTCTCGAGGCCGCGGATGAGCTCGTCGAAGCTCCCGGGGCGCTGGGTGATGCGGTCGTGCAGCGCCGCACTGTCGCCGTGCAGCGAGACGAAGAACTCGTCGATGCCCGCCTCCACCAGCTCGCTCGTGAAGGACGGATCGGCGAGCTTGCGGCCGTTGGTCTGCAACCGGACGTGACGGAACGCGCCGGAGGTCCGCGCGTGGACGACGAACTGCAGCAGCGACCGCTCGAGCGTGACTTCGCCACCGGTGAAGATGACGCGGTCGTACTTCCGACTGCGGAGGTTCTCCGCGGTGAGGGCGACAAAGCGCTCGAACGGCATGCCGCGATAGTTGTTCATGCCCTCCTGGACGATGCAGAAGGTGCAGGCGCTGTTGCAGTGGAAGTCCACCGTCACCGCGAGATCGCGGAAGCGGGTCGGATGGACCTGGTCGCGCAGCGCGGTGGTCATAGCGTGCAGTAGTAGCTCGACTTGGTCATCGCCAGCGAGCCGTCGTCGCGCATTGTGTAGTCGATGCCGACATCGAAGCGCAGATGATCGAGTTGGGCCCGCTGGCCCTCGACAAACGCCACGATCGGCGCGGGATAGTCCATCGCGCGGAGAAAGAAAAGGAGCTGTCCCACGTCGACGCCGGAGTAGTAGACCGCGTCGGCGAACCGCTTCTTCGCCACGCAGATGCGGTTGCAGTCGATCAGCTCGGGCCACAGCACGCGCGACAACGGGACGCGGGTGTGGTCGACGAACACGCTCTGGCGGATGTCGTGCAGGATTTGGCGGATCTCCGTTTTCGGATGGAGGAATCGGTAGACGTTGTCCATCTCCAGGCGATCGGCGGAGAGCTTGTACGACCGCCCGCCCTGCACCTCGTAGTACGGCAGGTAGAGGTTCACGACGTCGACCGTACCCCCGGCGGCGGTCTCGGGATGAACGTCGAAGGAGAACATGAAGTAGGGCACCGTCTCACGCGGCGCCGGCCCGACGCGGAACCAGGGCGCGACGGCGTCGATGATCGACGCGGCCTGCACCGCGGAATCCTCCTTGAGCCGGTCGTAGAAGTACAGCTCCCACCACAGGCGGCCGGCGTGATGCTTGACGCCGATGACGGTCATGTCGCGCCCGGCGGTCTGCTGGATGGCGCGGAGCGCCTGGTCGAGCGCGGCGGGCGCGCCGGCGACGTCGAGGCTGTTCCACAGCAGCGCTTCGCTGCGCAGCTTGCCGCGCGGGTCGCGCAGCGGATCGTACGGCTGCAGGCAATAGTCGAAGTAACGATCGGCGTCGGTCGTGCGCGGCAGCGAACGCGCCTCCGCCACGGGGCGTGCAGGCTCGATCATGCCGCCCCTCGCTCCCCGCCCTGCGGGGACGGGACCTCGACGGCGCACCACGGCGCGGGCGGATCGGCCATGCCGGCCAGCTGCGCGTCGCCCTGTTCGGCGATTTGCAGCCGCGCGGTGAACCAATCGACGAGCCCCTCGAGCGCCAGTGGGGCCGGGGTCCCCGCTCGCACCCGCACCGAGACCGCGTGGCGCGCGGTGCGCCGGAAGGCGCGCGCCGCGTGCTCCGTCGGCTCGACGAAGACGCCGACCTCGATGTCGCCATGGCGATAGATCGCCGCCGGTTCCAGTGCCTCCGGTGCGCGGCCGCTGTGGCGCGGTTTGAAGTAGAGGGTCCAGGCATCGTCGCCGAGAGAGAGACCGAGCGAGCGCGCCGGCGCCGGCGGGAACGGCAGCAGCGCCGCGATGGCGGTGGGGTCGTAACCGGGGAGCGTGCGCACGCAGCGCCACTCGGCCGATTCGCGCGGCTCGCGCAACGCGACGAAGAACGCGCGCGCGCGCCGAACGCGACCGACGGCGTCGAAGGAGAGGACGCCGCCCGCATCCGCCGCTTCGTCGCGCGCCGCCGCGGCCAGGCCCACCGCGCGCGCGCCGGCGTCCCGGGCCAGCGCCAGCGCGTCGGAGGACTGCACGTAGAGCTTCGTCTCGACAACGCCATCGGCGCGGGCGTTCATGCCGAGGACCGCTGGAGGCTCGTCGTCAGCCGCGACGTCGGGCGCGAGCGCGGCGCAGAGCCATTCGCGCGTCGAGCGCGACGCATCCGAGGCGTTGACGTACAGCTTGACGCAACGCTCCCCACCGCCGCCGCGCCGGTCCCATCCGACGATGAGCGGTACCGCGGCTTCGCCGGCGCGCTCGATCCATCGCATGGCGTCGGTCGGAAGGACCACGCCGAGCGTCCGAGCGATCGCGTCGAGAATCTCCGGGGACGCTTGCTCGATCATCATGCGGCCGGCGCGCGGGCCGCTGCTCACGCCGCCGCGTACGGAGGCCTCGTACGACGCCGCCGGAGGCGCACTGGCTGCCAGTGCGGCGGCCAGGGGATCGACCCGATCGGTGGCGAGACTAGCCGCGACGAACTGGGCCAGCTCGCCGGGCGTGTGCGGGCGGCCGCGCGGATCCGTTTCCGCCGGATCCGACCGATCGCCTGCTCCGACAATGGCTAGCTGAGACGGACTCATGGCGCTGACTGCCGGACTATCGCCGTACCGGGCCGATCTCTCAAGCACATTTCGCGCGCCGGCGCCTTCTCGAGGCGGGGGCCTGGCACGCCCGTGCACGGGCGCTGGGGTCGCACCCGTGGCGGCGTCTAGCTCCAGTACAGGAGCCGTCCGTGATCCCTGGCATAGGCCAGGAAGCCACCGAGCGTCCAACGCACGCCGCGGCGGACTTCCGTCACGAGGTGGTAGTGCCGGCCTCCGTCGAAGACCAACATGTCGCCGACGCCCGGAAGCACGTCGATGCACCCGCGCTCGGCGAGGATGGATCGCGCACGGTCGGGACCGCCCAGCTCACCGATGATGCGGTCGCCATCGCCACTGCAGTCGGTCGTGAACAGCTGCAGGACGCCGCCGGCCTCTGGCAACGCGACCGGGATGTAGAAGCTCATGATCGTCTCGGTGTCGACCAGCGGGAGCAGCGCCTTCATTGAAGCGCCGCGGATCGTGCCGTTCTCGTAGTGGATCGGGAGCGAGTCGCCCTCGACGAGCACGCGCACCGACGCCGACAGGTATCCGCGGCCGTCAGGCGCGCGCGCCAGCTCCACCGGCAGCCCCCCGGCCACGCGGCCCAGGATGGCTTCGACGCGGGGCTCCAACCCGCCGACCGATGCGAACAACGGCGCGATGCCTGAGCGAAAGCGCTCGGCATCGTCGAGATAGTTGCCGAGGTCTTCGCTGCTGACCGCCAGTGGGGTGCCGTAGAGACCGCCCTTGAACGTCGGCGCGAAGGCGCGCGGCATGCCCTCGATGCCGGCGGCGAGGTGCGCCGCAAGGTCGGCCATCCGCCCCTGGTCAAAGACCTGGCGCACGATCGCGCCCACGCAGCGCCGGCCATAGATCTCGCCGATGAGGTCGGGATGCCGCTCCAGATCCGCGACCTCGAGGTCCACGATCTCGATTCGACTCGCGGCTTCGGCGCGATCGACCACGGCCACGTCGCCTAGCTCCAGTAGTGCAGCGTGCGCGCGTCGCGGGCGGGAGCGAGAAAGCCGCCCATGGTCCAGCGCGATCGGGTCCCTTCGACCTCGCTGACGCGGTGGTAGTACCGCCCCTCCTCGAAGAGCGCGAGATCGCCCACCGCCGGCCGCAGGCGGAGGCAGTGACGGTCGGCGAGTCCGCGCTGCGCGCTGTCGCGGCCGAGGCGGCGGTCGAGATCGTCGATCGTCGGATCGCCGAAGCAGACGTCGTAGATCTCGAGCTCGCCGCCACTCTCTGGAAGCGCGAGCGGCAGCAGCGTGCTGATCTCGCCGGCGGGATCGATGATCTTGACCAGCTCGCCGAGCGCGGGGAACGCGTAGGTCTCGTTGCCGCAGTGGAGGCCGACCGTCCCACCCGGATCGAGAACGCGCACCGTCGCGGGAGCGTAGGAGCGGGCGCCGGCGCCGGGAACGCAGACGGGGCGCCCGCCGCTGAGCGCGCCGACGATCTCACGCAACCGCACCTCGTACCCCGGTCCGTCCCCGAACGCCGCCTCGAGTGCGGGACCGATCCGCCGCGCCGCATCGAAGTACTCGTCGAGCTGCTCGCCAGCCATCCGCAGCACGCGACCGTAGGTGCGACCGCTGAACGTGTGGGCTTCGAAGACAGGAATGTCAGGCTGCCGCTCGATCCCGGCCACGACGCGTGCCAAATGGTCCGCGGAGAACACCCCTCGCACGAGAACGCCGAACAGCTCGTGCCGCAGGATCCGCTCGATGGCGTCAGGGTGATCCTGGACCTCGCTGGCGTCGATCTCGAGGATCTGTAGTGGCGCGCTCATCGGATTCGTAAGTGTCCCGCTGCTCCCGACTGTACATAGTCGGGCGTCGGCGCCGCGGCTGTCAAGAGCGATTGCGCCGTCCGTCACGGCTCGGCAATCGCGCCGGAACCCCGGCCTTCGCGACGCATCCCGCGGCGGGTTTGACAGCCCCAGAGGCGGACCGTAGCGTGCCGCCAGTCCTGCCTGCGCAAGCGTCATGTTCGAAGTCACGTTCCTCGGTCACCAGAGCTGGCAGTTCTCGTCCGGCGGCTCGACGGTGCTCCTCGATCCGCTGCTGTGCGAGAGCTTCGGGCATGATCCGCGCGGACACGGCTTTGACGTCTTCCCGCCACGGCGCATCGACGTCGCGCGCTGTCCGCCCGTCGACGCCGTGCTGTTCAGCCATGAGCACGAGGACCACTTCAACGTGCCCTCGCTCGAACGGCTCGACCGCCGGATCCCCGTCCATCTGTCGGTGCGGTCGTCGGTGGCGGCTCGTCGCCTGCTGCTCGATCTCGGCTTCCGCGTCAGCCTGCTCCGTCCGGGAGAGATCGTCCGTATCGGAGCGCTCTCCGTGCTCCCGCTGGCACAGGCCTCACTGGAGGGCAGTCACCCTGGCGAGTGGGACTCGTTGGCGCTGTTCGTTCGCGACAGCGCCGGGCACGGTTCGTTCTTCACCACGGTCGATCACCGCCCGCACGCCGAAACCTTTCGACGGCTGGCGCAGCGCACTCTGCGCCCGACGCTGGTGGCGTATGCGGACAACGAGCAGGATCACTCGGCAATGTTCCCCTGGGCCCCGACTCCCCAGGATGGTGCGGCGTCCCTGGCGGACGAGCTGCAGCGTCTGGTCGAGCGCGCGATCCCGCGCGAGGGTCGTCCGGATGCGATCCTGGTGTGCGCCAACGGTTTTACGACGCGCGACGATCTCGAGTGGATGAACCGCGCGGTCTTTCACCGCGATGCGCGCGTCGCGTGCCGGCGGTTGCAGCAGCAGTTCGGCGACCTCTTCCTCGCGCCGCTCCCAGGCGACACGGTGACGTTGCACCGTGGGCGCCGGGCCGGCGAGGTGACACGCGCCGCGTGGATCGGCCCGCTGCCCGAGGTTCGCTGGCCGATACGCGGCGGCGGCGCCCGCCCGCCGGCACCGTTCGGCCCGGCCACGGGGCGCCTCCGGCTGGACGCGGCCGCACGCGCGGCCCTCCCCTTGGCGCTGAACGAGTTCGCGCGCTTCCTCTACGCATCGTCACTCTTCGTCGAGACCTATCTCCTCGATGCCGACGCGGCCGGGACCCGACGGCCGACCGTGGCGTTCGCCCTCCTCGAGGGGGACGACGTCGAGCACGGTCACGCCGGCGGCGGCACGGTGTGGGCGTGGGACGCGAACGCGTGTGCGTTCGTGCAAGAGGCCTCGGCGCATCCCGAGAACGAGTTCGTTGCGGGCGCTCGTTGCTGGGCGAGCGATCTGCTGGCGGTGTTGCAGGTGGAGATGCCGGCGGCCTCGCTGACGATGGGCCGCCTGGCAGGGTGGAATGCGGTGCCGTCGTCGCTGCGATTCGATCTGCCGAACCTGCTGCACGTCTACTGCCACCCGCTGCGAGCGCCGGGCGAATTCCTCGCCCTGTATCGGGCGCTGGTGAGTGGCCGCTCAGCTGATGTGCGCGGTTCTGGGCGTGTCGCGACCGCCTAAGCGATGATGCAGTAGTCGCGGCTCGCGGGATCCATCAGTACCGCCATGTGGCTGAACAGGCGGTGGACGTCGCCTTCCACGGGCAGCACCTCATGGAAGTGTCCGGCGTCGAAGATGACCATATCGCCGGGCGCGACCTCGTACTCGGCATAGGCGGGCGGGGCGCCGGCCGAGAACTCACCATCGTTCTGCCGTTGCCGGTAGACGCGGAAATTGCCGCCGCGCTCCGGCTTCTGAATGAACGTGTTGCAACTGAACCGGCGCGGAAACCGCGACAGGCTACACTCGGTTTCGCGGTGGTAGGTGTCCACGTGCGGCGGCGCCAGCGCCGGGCCCACCATGCCCCAGAGCACGTCGGTGTGATACGGGCGCGTGCCCTCGACCGCCGGGACCTCGTGGTACCCCGTGTGCCGCCAGAATGCGCTCACCAGATCGAAGGGATCGAGCCCACCCGCATAGATCTCGCGCAACAGCGGGCGGTCATGTGACACGCGCGAGAAGTACTCGTCGAGCCGGGACGGACCGGACTCCGAATCCGAACGCATGAAGGTGTTCATGGCCATCACCACCATGTCGACGAAGTTCGTCCGCAGAAACACGTGATGCTCCGGGTGCGACTCGATGAAGGCGAGGAAGCGCCGGGTGATCTCCTCGCACCACTCGCGCGGCAGCAACCCAGGGACGACCACGTAGCCGATGTCCTGGGTGAGCAGGCGATCGACGTGTTCGGGCAGCAGCCGATCGGCAGCCACATGTGCCCAGGTCTGTGGAGACTCGGCTGGCGTCATGCGTCTGGGGGCCGTACCGCTGCTTCCGGCATAGCTCCAGTAGAGGTCACGCCCAGTAGTAGAGCTGCTTCCCCGATTTATCGAACATGAGGAAGCCGCCCATCGTCCAGCGCGTGCGCTTGCCCTTGATCCAGTCGACCCGGTGCAGGTAGCGGCCGCCGTCGAACATCAGCACGTCGCCGGCTTGCGGGCGGACCTCCATCCACTCCGCTTCGGCGAGGAGTGATCCGACATTCGAGCGGCCGTCCGGCAGGATGTGGTCCGGCCCAACGTCGGACCACTTCAACGCATAGATGATCAACCCGCCGCCGCCCTCAGGCTCCTGTAACGTGAGGAAGTAACTGATCTGGTCGTAGTCATCGACGATCGAATGGAGATGGGTGTAGCTGGGCCGGTTGAACATCTCGTTGCCACAATGCGGCGCGAGTTGGCCACCCTCGGGGAGAATGCGAATCGTCGCCGGCGTGTAGGCGCGGCCATCGCCGAAGTGCGCCAACTGCACCGGTCGGCCGCCGGAGAGCGACCGGAACAGCGTCTCCACCCGCGATTCGAACGGCTCCATGCCGCTGAAGACGGGCAAGGTCTCTTGCCGGAAGTGCTCCGCGGCAGCGAGATACTCCTGCAGCGTCGGATCGCCCCCCTCCAGGCAGAGCCCGAGGAAGTAGGACTTCTGCGTGGCCGGCAGGAGCATCTGCGGGAACTTCTCCTGACTCTGCTCGAGCCGGCTGACGACGCGCGCCATCTCCTCGCGCGAGTACACGCCGCGCACCACCAACCCGCCACGCTTGCCACTGTAGATTTCGCGCAGCGCATCCGGATGGCGCGCCAGATCGTCGACGTGAATGAACTCGAAGTCGAGGACCGGCCGCTCCGGAGGAGCCTTCTTCGCGGGGTCCAGTGGGGGTGCTTCCTGCACCGACACATACGGCTGCACCGGACCATTGGCGCCCGGCGCGGCGGGCGTACCCCGCTGGACAATGTGCTCGGCTCTCTCCGGATCTCCCGCCCAGGCGGCGGCGGCGGGCCTGGCGTCGTTTTGTTCCGACACGGGGGGCGCGGAGGCGAAGAGGCGCGCCAGGGCGCCACCGTCGTCGTGCTGCTTCAGCCAGGCGGCGACGAGCTTGAGCAGAACCGCGACCTCCCGGTTGAGGTGCGCATCGACGGCGTCATGGGCGAGGTCGATTTCGCCGACCCGCGCGAAGCGCGGTTCGCTGCCTGCCCGCCGAAACCGAAGGCGGATGGTGTCGGGGCCGCGCGAGAGGCTCGCGCTCGCGTCAGTACCGGTCTTCCCGCGCTCGATCGCATCGACCTGCCAGCCGTTGATCACACGGCCGGACCGCAACCCCCAATCCGACAGCAACTCGACGATCGGATCGGCATGGCCGCGCGGCGCTTCCACGCCGGCGCTTTTGTAGTCGATGGTTTCTTCCATGAGTGCTCCCCTGCCGTTACGCGAATCCTTGCTTCGAGCCTGGTGCAACCGCCACCTGCCCCGATCGCAAGCAGCCGAGCAACCTTCGCGGAGCCTCCACGACGACGATGGAGGCACATCCGGTGCGTGAATCCCGACGGCGCATCACGCGAAGAACAGACACTCGCGGCGAGTCGGGTCCACCAGGATGTTGGAGTGTTCCTGGATGCGGGCGTTTCGGCGTCCGTCGACAGGCATGACCTCGTGGTAGGTCATGGCGTCGAAGATCACCAAGTCCCCTGGCGCCGGCCGGTGTTCGATGCGCTCCGTGTCCGCGAGGAGCGCCACATCCAGCACCGGCTCGAAGCGGCCGGCTCCGCGCGGGCCTTCGGCGTAGCGGTTGTAGACCGCGAACGCGCCTCCCGCATCGGGCTTCTGCAGGTAGACGTTGAAGTTGATGTGCCGCTCGAATCGCGACAGCGTGAGCGGTCGGTCGCGTTCGTACGCGTCGATGTGCGGCGGCGCGGACGCTCGGCGTAGTCCCCAGACCGCGTCCGGAAGGTAGCGGCGTCGCTCGTCCTCCACGGCCGCGATCTCGCTCCAGCCGGCGGCGCGCCAAATGCCGCGCATCTTCTCCAGGGGATCCTCCCCTCCGGCGAAAAGCTGGCGAACGCGCGGCGCATCGTCGATCGCGCAATTGAAGTATGCGTCCGGATCGGCGGCATCGACGAAGAATTCCACCGGCCGCGCCAGCGCGTCGAGCACCGCTGGACCCATGACCAGGCCGCAGTGGTCGGGGAGATCGTCCATGGCGGCGTTGAATCGGCGCACCACCTCCTCGCACCACGCCGGCTCGAGAAAGTTCGGCACATGGACGTAGGGAACCGCGCGCGCCACGACGACCTCGAGCGCGTCGGAGGACAGCGTCTCCGCCACCAACGGCACCCATTCCGGACTACGCTCCGCGGCCCTGCCCTGCATCAGGACGATCCCCTGCTAGGCTCGCCGTCCGAACCGCCCACGTGCGCCTGCGACCGATCAACGCTCGCCATCTGGGAGACCGACGCGGGTGTCGGCATCCCTCGCTTTTCGTTCGCGGCAATCGTCGTGACGAGCAGGTCCATCAGCGGCTTGTCGAACGTGCCGGGGCTTCCAGCACCCTCCGAGAGGTAGCTGAGGTTGAACTCGTCGGTGCGCGCATAGGCCTGGCGGTCGTCGTTGCGCGCCTCGATCAGAAAGGCCATCGACCGGTCATCGGCCGCCGAAACGAACTGCATGACGGCCGCGTCGGGCGTTCCGGGAAGGACCGACACGACTTCCAGGCGCCAGCGATCACCAATGGCAGTCGTGAGCCGGGGCACGAGTCGGCGTTCCACCTCGGCGAGGAAGGGGCTCTCCGGGGCAGCGACCTCGGCTTCCCTGTCGATCGGCTTGTCTCCGTTCGCCGACGCTGAGGCCGGCACGGATTCGGTCGCCCGGGGCGCATCGGGCGCGGCGATGCGGGTCGCCGCCTCGGTGCCGTAGCCGTGCACATCCACCCAGCGCTGCCAGAACGCGCTCGGCGCCTGGTCGAGCATGATCTGCACGGCGATGTTCGTGGGCAGCGACGACTCGATCTTGATGATGTCGTGAAAGTGCGAGAACACCTGGAAGAAGCGCCGCGCGCGCACGGCGACGGAACCCGCGGCCGTCGGCTTACGCCAGCGCAGGCCGCGGACGTCGCCTTCGGCATCCCCGAGCAGTCCGTCGCCCATGGCCGCCGACGTGCGAAACAGCGGATGCACCGTCAATGAGGTGATGACGCCGAGCGACACGGCCCACTCGACGAACTCGATCGTCTCGTAGAACTCCTCCTCCGTCTCGTCCGGCCACCCGACGATGATGCCGCAGGACAGCTTGAGGTTGCCTTCGCCGGCGCGACGAACCGTCTGCAGCGCCTCGGCGACCTGCTCGGTGGTACCCGGCTTCTTCACGACCCGACGCAGGCGCGGATTGGCGGTCTCGAGCCCGAAGATGCACTCCTTGAACCCGGCCGCGACCGCCAACTGGACGCTACGGTCGCTGATGCGCACGTCGATGATGACGTACCCGCGCACCTTCGCCGGACGCTGCGGCCAATCGGCGGCGATCATCTGCTCGCACAGTTGGTCGAACTGCGCCGGTTGGCCGTTGAGGGCCGCGTCGCACATCATGATCTGGTAGGGCGGCGCCGCGCCCGCCTCGAACGATTCGGTCCAGACTCTCGACACCTCCATCATCTCGTCGATGAGCCGCTGCGGCGTGCCCCACTCGAGCTCCGGATAGAGCGTCGTGTTGACGCAGAAGCTGCAGCGGAATGGGCAGCCGACGTTGAGGAGCATCGGGATCTCTGGCGACGGATCGCCGAGGTGCAGCGGGACCAACCGCGTGTAGTCGATGCGCGGGATCGGGGGGAGCTCCGCTCGCTTGCGGAGCGCCGGCGGCTCGGGAACATGGCGGGGATTCACCCACACGTTCTCCCAGACGGCCGCCTCGGCGGGACGATCGGCGAGCAGCGACGTCGCGATGTTGCAGACGACTCCCTCGGCGGCGCCGGTGACGACGACGTCGATCCACTCCCGCTTCAGATCGGCGGTGGCCTCTGACGCCTCCGGTCCCCCGAACATGATGTACGCGCCCGGCCGGCGGAGCTTGAGCTGCCGTGCCACCTCCAACGCGACATCGGCGTTGATCCGCCAGATCGAGAAACCGAACACGCGTTCAGGGCCCGCCAGCAAACGCGAGAGAATCAACTCGAAGAAGTCGGTGTTCCGTTCCGCGATTTCCTGCATGCGCGCCGCGCGTTCGTCGAGCGGAGCGTCGGACCAGTGCATCAGGCTCGCCTGGGCAATCACCTCCGGCGGCGAGTCGTACGGATCGTCGAGAAACCGCACCACGCGGGTGCGCATCCCGGCCTGCTCGAGCAGGGCCGACAGCAACGGAATTCCCGCTCCGAGCCAGGGCAGGGAGAGGTACGGCGGCACCACGGCAAGGACGAGCTCGCCCTCGGGGCGGCTGAAGATCGCCGGCGCCACTCTGCGTCCCCGCTTCGCCGAACCCGCGGGAAGCGGGTGAGAATGTTCATCGAGCATGCGGCGCCCCCCGACCGAGATTAAGGCAACATCCGTTCCGTGATGTCAATTCGAATGATGAGGGGTCGAGTCGTTGGCGACGGCGGCGCCGGTTTTGCTTGCCGAGCGCCAAGACGCGTGCCTATTTTCGCTGAGAATCATGCATCCCCCCTCGGCCCAATCAGGCCCCGCCGCGACCGTGACGCTGCCGTTCCAGTTCAATCCGGACGATCTGTCGTACATCACCAACCCGTATCCGACGTACCGATATCTGCGCGAGCACGCGCCCGCCTACTACTGGCCGACCGGCCGCGCGTGGGTCTTCAGTCGCTACGACGACGTCGTCGCGATCCTGCGCGACGCCCGGTTCAGCATGGACTTTCAGGACTGGGAGCACGCGCCGCGGCGGCCGGCAGAGGAGTCCTCGGAATTTGGCCGGCTGATCGCCAAGGCACTGTTCACGCTGCCGCCGGCCGAGCACTCGCGAGTGCGTCGCCTTGTCGGCCGCGTCTTCGCCCCGCGAGCGCTCGAATGGATGCGGAGCGTCGCGCAGACCATCGTCGACGACACCCTGCGCGGTGTCGATGAATCGACGACGTTCGACCTCGCGCGCGATTTTGCCGAGGCGATCCCGCTCCGCGCCATCGGCGCCATGCTGGGCATGACCGGCGAGCTCGAGGAGCCCTTTCGGCTCTTTGGCGAGAGCGTCAGCCGTGCGGCGCGACCGGGGATCGACCCCGAGGAGCACGACCGCGTGCTCGCGCCCTTCGACGAGGGACTGCGACGTTTGCGGGCCGTCATCGAGGAGCGGAGCCGGCAACCCGGCACCGACGTGTTGAGCGCGCTGGTCGAGATGCGCGATCGCGACGATCGGCTCACCAGCGACGAGATCATCGAGCTCGTGATGGCACTCATCACCGCCGGCACCGAGACGGTGGCGCACCTCATCTGCTTCGCCGTCCTGACCCTGCTCCGCCATCCCGAGCAACTGGCGCTGCTGCGGCGCGAGCCCGGCCTGATGCGCAACGCGCTCGAGGAAGTGCTCCGCTACGACAGCTTTCCCAAGAACGGGGTCGCCCGCTTCGCGCTGCAGGATGTCGACATCCGCGGCGTGACGATCACTCAGGGGCAGATGGTCTTTCCGCTGCTGCCGGCGGCCCTGCACGATCCCGAGATCTTCCCCGACCCCGAGACGTTCGACATCCGCCGCGACCAGACCGCGAACGTGACGTTCGGGACGGGCCTGCACCACTGCATCGGCGCGGCGCTCGCGCGCCTCGAAGGCGAGTCGGCGGTCGGCACGCTCCTGCAACGCTTCCCGGCGATGAGCCTCGCCGGCCCGCCGCGCTTCGCTCCGCATCCCCTCTTGCGCAAGATGGCCTCGCTGCCGGTCCGCCTGCGCTGAGCGCGACGGCCGCGACGCCCAATCAGTCGAAGTGGCTGATTCGGGTGCCGCGTCGACGGCAGGGGGCGCCGCCAGAAGTAAACATCGCGCTCCCGTCATGCGTCTTCAGCGAGGCGGCGAGTCGACGACCGAGCAAACGCCCGCGTCGGCGTTCAGTGGCGAGTCGACCGCGTCATGGGTGATGTCGATGCCCGGCGGAACAGGAACGGCCGAGATGAGCTCCACCACGCGGCTCGCACCGCAACTGTCGGGATTGATCAGCGATCGGCGTCCACTGAACCCGGCCGATCGCTGATCGCGGTGCGGGCCAACGTCCGGCGGAGTCTGAGAATCTCCCGCAGGGCGTGTGGAATGTCACGGGAGCCGACCTTCGAACGACCGGTGCGACGTTCGCGGTGCGTCACGGGAACCTCGCGAATGCGCAGCCCCAGGGCGGTGGCGCGCGCCAGCATCTCGGCGTTGATGGTGTAACTCGCCGAGCGCAGCTGCAGCCGCTCCAGGGCTTCTCGATGGATCAACTTGAAGGCGCAATTGACATCGCGCACGCCGATTCCGATCACGGCGCGCACCAGCAGATTGAACCCGCGCGACAGGATCGCGCGCAGTCCGCCGTCGCGACGGCCGACACGGTAGCCGACGATCAGGTCCGCCTCGTCGACGAGCGAGAGAAACCGCTTGAGCTCGAGCGGATCGAACTGATCGTCGCTGTCGATGAACGCGACCAGCGGGTGACGCGCCGCCGCAAAGCCCGCGCGCAATGCGTGACCGTAGCCCCGGTTCTCCGGGAAGTGAATCACCCGGATGCCCCCGCCGGCGAGACCATCGAGGACGCGCCCCGTGTCGTCACTGCTGCCATCGTCAACGATGATGACCTCGAAGTCGTCGGTGAGTCGCTCGAGCGCCGCACGAGCGGTCTCCACCACGTGCCCGATCACTTCCCCTTCGTTCAGGGCGGGCAGTACGAGGGAGACTGAGTTGCGACCCAAGGCGGGCGGCACGATGTGCTCTCGTCACACGGATGAGGACAAACGCACCACCCGGCGCGATCCATGACGACCATCGAGTCCGTGGCGCGGTGTCGCTCCGTTCAGAGGACCTCAGCGGGCCGGCACATTTCGCATCACGAAGGCATCTCGTTCGGAACGGGGTGGTGCGGTCCAGGCGAACCCTGAAATCCTCGAAAGAGTGCGTCGGCCCCTGATCCCCCGGTAGCTCAGAGGCGCTCCGTAGCAGGGCGCCCAGACCCGCTCAAGCCGCCGCGTTCGGCGCCTCCGCGAACAGATCGGGGACCTGGACACCGCGAGAAGATCCGTGAGCGGTTCAGCCAGCATCTCGGAGAGACGGCGCGTTCCCGTCAACTGGCTCGAGTGGAATGTAGACGACGCCGAGATTGCCGGTGGCGAGGAGTCCGCGGCCGTCGCGGGTGAGCATCACCCAGCGAGAGAAATGGCCGACGAACCAGCGGTCGACGATCCGCTCGGACCGCTCGTCGAAGGCGAGCACCTCGCCCCGCAGGAAATCGGTAAAGTAGACCCGTCGACGCGCCCGATCGTAGGCGACCGAGCGCCGGCCCAGACCGACGAACCATCGCTTTTCGACTTGGCCCGTCTTGTAGTCGATGCGGTCCAGTAGGCCGAGATTGGGCACGGTCGAGTACACCTTGCGCGCGATCGGATCCCAGTCGCAGCCCCAGCTCACGGACAGTTTGTCCACCGGCGAGGGATTCACATCTCGAAAGCGTCTGGCCGTCAACGACGGCGCGCCGCGGATCGCTGCCCCGATGCCAGCACCGCAACCGACCCCCTCGCCCGCTCTGCTGTCGTAGCGCAATTCACCGGTCGTTGTGACATCGAGCGGGATGGTGGGTGCCGGCGTGAAGTCGGGCAGGATGGCGCGATGAAATCCGTTCAACCGGTCGGAGATCATGTAGAGCGTCGAGTTTCGCGGCTCATAGAATCCATCGCCGAGCATCTCGTCGGACCAGTGCTCGGCGAGAATCGAGAGCGGGGCTTCGCGCGACAGTTCCATGACCACGGCGCCCAGGGTACCGGCCGGCGTCGTGATGCCCCACTGGAATACGATCACCCGCCCCAGTTCCGGTATGTCGACGAGCCCCTGCGATTTGTTGTACGGGCGGCCGACACAGTGCGTCGGCGCGCTGCCGTCGAGCCATGCTTCGCAGACGGATCCATCGATTCCGCCCGGCGTCACCTCTCCCTGGGTGGTGAAGAGGACGCGATTCCCGTCCGGCGCTTCCCAAATGGTCCTCGGAAATCGCCCGCTCGGCCGGACCACTCCGGGTCGACAGGATTCGAGCTGGGGATTGGCGACGACCAGTTGCACCGGCGGCTGCAAAGCGAAGAGGTCGTCGCAGCGGACCAGATTCTCTTCGCGCAGCCAGCCAAACAGGATGAGCGCGATCCAGATGCCGAGCGGCAGGACGACAGGTACGTGGAGGCGATCGCGAGGTCGGAACGCCGTCGCAATCGCCGCCACGGCCAGCAATCCAATGAGAAGGCGGAGCCACGACGGTACGGTCCAGCCGAGGAGAATACCGAAAGACACCGCGAGGTAGCCCCAAAAAGCGTAGCACCCGATCAGTAGGACCCAGCAGACGTAGCCAACCCAGCGTGCTGGGCGTGAGAGAGCACCGGTCAGCCCTGTCATCGCCCAGACGCCGGTACACAGGACGCCGACGAGTCCCACTTTGATCGCCGCCGTACCCGTCTCTCCCCAATCGCTGGAGAGAAACGACATGGCCAGGGACGCGCCCAGAAGGAAGGCGCAGACGCTGGCGATGTGCGGCCGGGCGAATCCTCGCGGTGCCCGCAGCAGCGGGCGGCGATCAGGGCGCATCGATGCTGCGACCGAGCGCGGCGCGACGCGCCACCTCCCTACGAAGCGTCCGGCCGGGATGGCGGAGACCCGGCTGCCCGCCTACCCGGCGATCCGCTCGCGGCCAGCAGACACTGCTCGGTGAGCCATCGATCTCCAGCCCGGGGAGACGGGTGCTGCCGGCGCTCGTTTCACGCCTCCTGTGCGGACACGACCGGTCGGGGTGTCCGCCAGATCCGACGGTCGAGCCAGTAGTGCTCGAGGTTCACGCCGATCATGGCCGCGGCCCATGGCGCGAGCGCCAGCGCGCTGGCGGGGCGCCAGTCCATCCATACCGCGGTCGTACGCAGGCCAGTGGACAGAAGCGTGAGGAGCACCGTCACCGCGCCGCCCATCGCCAGCAACAGGACGACATAGTGAACACGCGATGATCGCAACGCCCACCGCAGCCGCGGCAGGCCCAGTGCCGTCGGCGAAATCGGTTCCCGGGACTCGGCGCCCCAGACGAAGTAGAGGTACTGAGCATAGTGCCCGGAGGCGAGCGCGAACAGCGGCATGGCCGGATGCGGATCGGCGACCAGCAGGGCGGCCCACAACAGGTTGGTGCCGAAGAGCAGCCCGGCGCCGATGGGATCGACCTGCTCCCCGCGGCGGCGCGCACTCCATTCGCGCCATCCGAACGCTACCAGCGCCAGCGCCCCGGCCACGGCCATCGCCTCCACCAGCAGCATCGGCGCCGCCGGGAGCAGAGCGCCGGAATAGCGGTCGCTCACCATCCCGGCCCGATACAGCAGCGCGGCGCCCGGCAGCAGCAGGCAGGCCGCCAGATCGAGTCGCGGATCGACGGAGCGACGGGTTCGGCGCTGCGAAGCGCGCAGCAGACCGTAGTTCTGCATCAGCGCGTGGTGGAAGCTCAGGAAGTACTGCGCCGCCAGCAGCAGCGCCCCCCCACCGATCGCCTCGTAGCTCAATGCCAAGAGCACCAGCGCGAGAGGGACGACCAGGCGTTCGACGCGGTTCGATTGCCAGCCCGGACGGACGTAGACGCGGGCCCAGGTGGCGCCCATGTGCATCAGGTTGAGCCCCACGAAGCTGAGCGCGAACACCGCCAGCGCGTAGGTCTCACTGACGAGGCCGGCGGCCGCCGCCGCGGCGAGCGCGGCGCCGGGCAGACTGCTCCATACGAACGCGACCCAATCCCGCGACCACAGGAAGGAGATCTCCGACCAACGTGCCGCGGGCCGCGCCGTGGCGCCAAACACCATCTTCTGATCAGTCGCGCCGGGAGCAGCCACTTGTCTCGCTCGGGGAGATTCTTCCGGAACAGGGTGCAGTACAGCGCCTGGAAGGTCGACGGGTTGCGCGCGGCGAAGCGCCGGATGAAGCCGCGCGTGAAGGCCTCGCGCACCATCCCCTGGGGGTAGATCTCACGGCGTGGTCCTCACTAATCGCGTGGCAGGCTCGGCGCGCCCGAGGTTTGGCTCGACACGCCAAGCGAACGAAACGGCTGCGGCAACGCGATGCCCCGACGTCGAATGGCCCGACGCCGTTTGAACTCGACGAGTCGTTGTTCGAGGACGGTCTCGCTCCGATCGCTCCGGATGCTGCGAAGCGTGCGGAGGATGCGGCTGGGATGCCGCGCGTAGCTGATGGCGTAGAACGCGCTCATGCCCAGGACGCGATAGAGGTTCAATTCGAGCGTACCGATGTAACGCGACACCGAGGCCGTGCGCGTCACGTCCATGTATCCGAGGCGGGCGAAGTAGTCGTCGCTCGGGTGGCGGAACCGTCCCGTCGGCGCGCAGCTGCTCGTAGAGAGCGCTCCCGGGATACGGCGAGAATGGGAACAGCGGAATGTCGTCGACGCCGATCCAGGCCGCCCGCAACCCGAATCGAATGGTCGCGCAACAGGTCGCGCCGCGTCTCGTCCGGAAAGCCGATCATCAGGTTCGCCTTGATGTTCACGCCGAGGTTCTTGGCGATCTGCATCGAGCTGCATGACCCGTTCGGGCCGGACCTTCTTCTTGATGCGCGCGAGCGTGGCCGGCGACCCCGGACTCGGGCGCGTAGGTGAGGTTGCGGCAGCCGCTGCGCCAGAGCGGCGCGAGCACCTCGGCATCGAGCGCCTCGGAGCGCGTGCCGCTCGGAAGTTGGTAGCTGATGTGCAGGTCGCGCCGTACCAATTCCGCGCAAAACGCGAGGATCCAATCGCGGTTGATGAAGGCGGTGAGATCCTCGAAGTCGACGTTTGAGATGCCGTAGCGCTCCACGTAGTCGGCGATCTCGTCGACGACCGACGCCGGCGACCGCGCGTAGTAGCGGGTCGTCCACATGTCGGGGCTGGAGCAGAACGTACAGCTGTAGGGGCAGCCCCGCGTCGCCAGCATCGGAATCGATCGGCCGCGGTTCACGCCGTGTCCGAATCCCTGCGACAGATAGTTGTCGAGCGGAAAGAGGTGCCAGGCCGGACGCGGAATGACGTCGACGCCCGGATCCGGCGGCGCGCGCCGGTGCGATGCGGCCGGCCATCGACGCGATAGGCGATGCCGGGAATGTCCTCGAGGGCCCGCCGGCCGACGAGCCACGCGGCGATGTCGACCGCGGTCTCCTCGCCTTCGCCGAGCGCGCAGAGCGTCACCTCCGGATGCGTCTCGAGCAGATATTCCCAGGTCGCCGTCGCATGCTCGCCGCCCACGAAGATCGGCACGCCCGGAAAGGCCGCGCGAACGGCGCGGATGACGGCGGCGACATGAGGCCACTGCTGGGAGAACATGACGGAGACGCCGATGCCCTGCACGTCGGACGCGATGCGTGCGACGATTTCCGCGATGGTCAGTCCGTGCGCGAGCAGGAGAGGATGCGCACTCGCATGGCGCGCGAAGGGTGCTTCACCGAGCGCGTCGATGACGTCGACCCGGTGGCCCGCGGACTCCAGTGCGGCGGCCACGTAGGCGGGACCGAGCGGCGGAACGACCGCGACGCTGTAGGCGCGAAGCGACGAGACCGCCGGTGGGCGAATCAGCGCGATACGGGCGGATGGTGCGAGCTCTTGCCGCGAGGAGCCTGCCGCTGCGACGCTGGCGGGGGTGAGCATTCGTCTCGATATACCATGGGGCTCTCGTACAGAGTCAACGGAATTGCGGGCATCGAACGGTGCAGCGCACGCGCGCGAAGCGGGAAGCGGTGACGCGCAGCGTCCAGCCGACCCGCCCCTCGCGCAGGGCACGCCCGGCGACACACAGGTACTGCCGGCGCGGCAGAAAGTCGGAGAGGCGAGGGAGCTTCGTCATATCGGGCTGCCGAACGATCAGTGCGCGAAGAGGGCGCCGCCGGACGGACCGCCATCGTACTCTCGGCGGTCCGGCGATTTCAACGGCGCAGCGTGCGCCGCCGCCTCGCCTTGACGAATCAGAAGCGCAGAACAGTGACGGTGCATGCGTCGGCCACGGCCAGCTCCCGCGGGCCGATGAAGGCCACACCGCGGATGGTGGGCCCCACAGCGAACGTCTCGATGATCCGGCGCGAGGCCCGCTCGATGATCCACACGTGCCGATCGTCGCCCGATGTGACGCCGATGAAGGCGCAATCCGGCGAGAACGCCGCCGTCCGCGGCGCGAAAAGGGAGACCCCCCAATCAAACGTGTAGCCGCCGTCGGCATCCATTCGGAAGACGCGTAGGCGGCCGGCCAGATCCGGCACGGCGACGGCCCCGTCGGACTGACACAGCGTGAGTGACGACGAGGCGATCGCCGCCGGCGTCGTCCGCACGACGCGGGACTCGTCGAGGGCATAGACGACCAGATCCTGGAAATCGAGCATCACCAGACGGCCGTCGCGTTGCCGCATGGACAAGAGACCGCCTCGTACCGATACGGCGTCCGGTCGGCGTTGCGGTTGTCCCCCGGTCCGCGGCGACATCTCGAAGAGACGCCCGTCGAGCAGGTCGGAGGCGTACACGCTACCGGTACGCTCGTCGCACGCCGTGCCCGGAGCGTCGAAACCGACCATGTCGAATGGAAACGAGCGGACACTCTCGCGACCGTCGGCGCCGGGCGGTCGCACCTGCATCAAGTGGCCCACGCGGACGAACCACATGTCTCCCCCGAGGAGACAGCCCCTCCAGAGGTTGCCGTTTGCTCGCGATGGGCCGACGAAAACGAGCTGTCCGTCCGGCCCCTTGCGGAGCCACCAGGATCCCTGGCCGCCGTGGGGGATGTTCATGAAGCGTCCGTCCTCGGCCGTTTCGCCCGTGAGCAGAATCCAATCCGGCGGAAAGACGTGGACCCCGTAGTATCTCGACACCAACTGGCTCGCCTGGAGGTTCGTCGGCCTCTGTCCGTCGTTCGCCGCGCAGCGCGCGGCCAGATCCTCTCCCGTGCCCCAGGCGCTGCCGTGCTGGCTCGCCGGCACTGCCAGCAGGACAATCATCGGCAGACCCACCGTCCAGCGCCCGAGCCGATACCGGACCAGGACGACACCGAGCGCGGACAACAGAGCGAGCGCGAACCAGTACCCGAGGGAAGGGCAGGCGCGGACGAACGAGACCGAGCCGGCGAGCGTGAGCGCCGCAAAGGCGCAGGCCGCGATCCGCCACTTCGGCGCACACCTGATCAACATCGCTGCCGGCGCGAGCGCGAGCAGGAGCTTACCGAGATACGAAAGGGAGAGCCGCAGCGTCGCCGGTCCGTCGACGCCCCACATCTTCGCCGGGAATTCGAGCGCGTGCAGCGCGAACAGGGCCCATTGCACGATGATCCGCCACCCCCCGCCAAGCACCAGTTGCACCGCGACCAGCAACAGCGCGGCGAGTTGGAGGGAGACGAATGGATTGGACCGAATGGCTCGCACGACGCGGGCGACCAGGATCCGCGCCCGCCACGCACCGCCACGGCCCTCTCTCCAAGGCCTCATGGCTCCATCGCGATCGCCTTGGATGACGGCGGCCCGGTCACGAGTCCAGCAGCGGCTCGAAATTGTCGAAGGACTCGACGCTGACGCCGCGGTCCTGGAAAGCGCGGGACAGCCGGGCGATCGTCTCGTCGGCGTACGCCGCGGTCCGGAACCTGGCGAGGTCGTGCTGGTCGTAGAGATGTTGGATGCGCTCGCCGACGTAGAGCCGGTCGAGCCGCACCGCGCGGACGTACGGCGCGACCCGTTCCACCAGCCGGTCGGGGTCCATCGGCAGCACCGGCTGAATGACCGCGAAGGTCCGCACCCCGGCGCCGTGCAACGCGCGCAGGGCCGCCAGTCGATCGTCGATGGGATCGGCGTTCGGTTCGAAGATCTGGCGATAGCGGTCGTCGTCGGTCGGGATGCTGAAGCCGACCAGGGCGCGCCGAAAGCGCGCGAGCAACGCGAGATCGTCGAGGATGCGTGGCGCGCGGGTCAGCACGACCGGCGCGATGTCGGTGTCGACCAGCACCTCGAGGCACTGCCGGGTGATGCGGTAGTTGCGCTCCGCCGACTGGTACGGATCGGTGAGGATCGGGCTCATGCGCACGATGCCGCGCCGGACCGTCTGCGTCTCCCGCCGCAATACCTCGGCGGCGTTGACCTTGACGTCGAGGTAGTGGCCCCACGGCAGCTGCGGCAGTCCCTCCAGGCGCCGCGAGAAGTCGGCGCGGTCGATCACGTAGCAGAACGGGCACGCAATCATGCAGCCGACGTAGGGGTTGATGTAGTACTGATCCCGCCCCTCCGACATGAGGAGGCGGTCGACGAGAATTTCCCGCACCACGGTCTTGCGGTCGGCGGTCGGCCGCTCGGGATCCGGCAGCGCCGCTTCGCGCTGGCGCACCACGTCGATGACGGCGTCGACCAGCCAGCGGTCGGCGTCGGTCAGCTGCGAGGAGTCGAACTGGCGTCGGACACAGACGTTGAATCGCGCCGTGCGCGTGTAGCAGTCGAGGCGCTCGTTGCGGTCCTCGAACTCCAGCAGCAGCCCAACCTGGCCGTTGCCGAAGGTGATGCAGATCGCCTGCTCGGCATCCCAGTTTATCACCCGCCAGCCCTCCGGCGCGAAGCGGCCGTCGAGGAACGGTGCCAGGAGCTCGCGGGCGATCCCGTCCAGCGCGCGCACGATCGGAGTGCGGGTCATCGTCGTCACACGGCCCCCACGGTTCCGTCGCCGGGAAGTGAGTGGAGCTCGGCGGTGCCGTAGAGCTCCGCGTAGCCGCGGCGGACGCCGTAGCAGCGGTAGCCTTCGGCGCAGTGCGCGCAGGCTTCGGCCTTGACGAACTCGCCGCCACCGGCGTCGGCGGACAGCGCGAGGGTCGAGAAGCCGGCCCGCTCCGCCTCCGGCACGACGCACAGCGGCAGGCCGCACATCGAATCGAAGCCGCAGACCTCGAGCCCGGCGGCGCGCGCCCGCGCCAGCCCGGCGAGCAGCGACGGCATGACCTCGGTGAAGCGTCGGGATGAGCGAGGTCGGTGCGCGGCACGACGTCGGTGTGCGAGCCGACGAAGGAGAAGACGATGCCGGCGCTCGGCCAGCGCGCCGCCACCAGGTCGACGAAGCGCGGGAAGTCCTCGCGGTTGGCCTGGCAGAAGACGAAGTTGAGCCGCACGCGCACCGCCGCTCTCGAGCAGCGCGTCGATGCCGCGCACGGTGGCGGCGAAGGTGCCGGGCGCGCCGGTGATGCGCGTCGGAGATCTCGGCCGTCGAGCCGTGCAGCGACACCATGGCCCGGTCGACGCCCGGCCGCGGCCAGGGCGCGCGGTCAGCGCCGCGATCGGCGAGGCGGATCGGCGTTGGTCTGCAGCTCGACGCGCGCGCACGCCGCGCTGCTTGGCGAGCTGCACGTACTCGACCAGGCGGGGGTTCAAGCGTCGGCTCGCCGCCGGACAGCACCAGCACGGCGCGCTCGCGGCCGGCGGTCTCGATCGCCTGCGCGCACCGCGGCCTCGGCGGCCGGCGGCAGATGGGTCGAGACGAAGCAGAACTCGCAGGCCTGGTTGCAGTGGAAGTTCACCCGCACGGTGTACTCGGGCACCGGCTCGTGCGCCGCCGCGGCAGCTCGTCGCGGGTCGACGAGCTCGCGCGCCATCTGCTCCTCGACCGAGGACACGACCGTCAGGCGCCGCCGCAGGCGATGCTCGGTGATCGGGCTGCAGCGGCGGCGCGTCGCCGGCCGCCAGCGCGGCGCGCGGCAGGCCCGGGCAGCGATCGTCGACCAGGCACGTGCGCGCAGGCCGCCACGTGCTCGAAGTCGGGGCGCGTCGGCGTTGCCGCGGTTGAGCGCGAACAGATGGGCGACCCGCTCCGGCTTCTCGAAGATGCAGGGCGGCACGTACGTGGTCGGATCGAGCCGCACCGCCAGCCCGACGCGGCGCGCCGCATCGGCGACCGCGGTGATCGCCGCGGCGATCTCCGCCAGCGAGGCGCACTCGCCCGGCATCGGCGCCGCGGTCGGGATGACGAGCACGAGCGCCGCCACCGGCAGCCCGGCGGCGACGATCTCGCGCGGCAGGGCCGCGAGCAGGTCCAGGTTGCGCCGCACCACCGGCGTCGTCACCTCGACCGTGACACCGGCGGCGGCGAGGGCGCGGATGCCGCGCAGCGCGGCCGCGAAGCCGCCCGGATCGCGCGTGAGCTGCGTCGGCTTCCTCGCCCCAGGCGACCAGCTGGACGCGCGCCGTGTCGCAGGCCCGCCGCCGCCAGCTGCCCGCGCGCGCGCCGCGTCGATGAGCGCGCGCGTTGGTCTCCAGCACGACGCGCGACACCGTCGCCGGCCGCGCGCCGGACCAGATCGGCGAGATCGCTGCGCAGCGTCGGCTCGCCGCCGGTGAGCACGATCTCGCGCGTGTCGCCCGCCCGCGCCGTCTCGATGCGCTGCCGCACCGCCGCCCGGGCGACGAACTCCGGCCGCTCCGCCGGGCGGCGCGCGTTGCAGAACCAGCAGTTCTGGTTGCAGGTCTCGTTGGTGATGACCCGTTGAACGCGCATGGGATGACGACTAGGCGGTCGGCTCCGCCGCCAACGGTTGCACGCAGGCGTCGCCGTAGAGCTCCGCGTCGGCCAGGCGGACGCCGAAGCAGGCGGGGCGCACCGCGCAGCCGTCGCACGCACGGAGATAGGTGCGGCTGTCGAGTCGTTCGGAGATCGGCGCCAGGGCGGTGATGCGCCGGTCGGCGCCGAACGCGCACAGCGGCGGCCCGCAGGGACCGTCGAGGCCGCGCACCTCGATGCCGAGCGCGAAGGCGCGGTCGATCACCGCCCGCAGCACGCGGCGCACCCGCTGCGGCTCCGGGATGATGGTCGGCAGGAGCGCCAGGTCGAACGGATCAGAGGGCTGCGACAGCATCAGTCCCTGCAGGAGCGGGTGGGCGCCGAACGTGGCGTGGACGAAGTCGGGCACGCCCTCGAGATGATCGATCCCCTGGCGCGTCATCACGCAGTTGAGCTGCACGGGCACGCCGGCGGCGAGCAGCGCGTTGATGCCCGCCACGGTGCGGGCGAACGTGCCGGGCGCGCGGGTGATCGCGTCGGAGGTGGCCGCGTCGCCGCTGTGCAGCGACACGAAGCAGTCGGAGAGCCCCGCGCCGCGCAGCCGCTCGGCGAGCCCGGGCTTGGCGAACTGGATCGCGTTGGTCTCCAGGGTCACGGCGCGGAAGCCCACCTCGATGGCGCGGCGGATGTAGGTCTCGAGCTTCGCGTCGAGGGTCGGCTCGCCGCCGGAGATGATCAGATCGCGCGCGCCGGCCGCGCGCAGGTCCTCGATCCAGGTCAGGATCTGCTCGGGGCCGAAACGCCCCCAAGTGCGGTCCTGCCAGCAGATGCCGCAATCCTGGTTGCAGAGGAACCCGGTGCGCACGAGCGCCTGCTGGCCGACGCCGGGGACGAGCTGGCGATAGAACGCCAGCGGCACGCCGACTGGCAGAGCCGCCAACCGCTCGGCCGCCGCGCGGGCGCGCGCCCACTTCTCGGCGGTGACGGCGGCGCCCACCCGCCGCGCCATCGCCGACAGCTGGCGCTCGAAGCGGGCGGCACTCGCGTGCGCCTCGACGATCGCCACGTCCACCAGCGGTTGGCCGCCGGCGGCGGCGGTGAGCCGCAGGCGCGCGATCGGGGCGCTCTTGCCGAGCACGAGATCGATCGACCGTCGCTGCGCGGCCACCGAGAGCAGGGTCAGATCGTAGGCCGGCAACTCGACCGGCAACGCCGGCGCGTTGACCAGCGCACGGGCGATCTCGAGCTGGAGCGCCGCGATCTCCGCCTCGAGATCGATCGGATCGCGGAACACCGCCGCCGCCATCGCCGCGCCGGCGCCGCGGTCGCGCGCGTCGCGGCGGCGCGGGACGATGTCGGGCGAGGCGTGCGCCTGCCCGGGTGCGGCGCCCGACTCGCCAGCCGGGGCAGTCATGGTCGCAGCCATAGCGCAGGGCCCTGCTGGTCGAAAGCGCACAACGCGGCGGCGCGCGATGTCCAAAGCTTCCAGTGTGCCAATGCCATGCCGCTTCGCCTGTGCTCAGGGTACGACGCCAAATGGTGCGATCAGCCCGAGCGCCGGATCGGTGCGCCCCAGGCGCAACTGCGTGTGCCCGCCGCGCTCGACCAGGAGCTGGCGGTCGTCGAACGTCAGGCAGTCCCCGGCGCCGATCGCGCTCGCCAGCGGCGCCAGCTGCGGCGACACGGACGGCGGCACGGCGGCGGCGCGATAGCGGACCGACCCGTCGACCAGCTCGCCGTCCAGTGCCAGCTGATGGTCGTGGTCGAAGTACAGCACCGGCCGGGCGAGCGCGGCGCGCAGCGCCGCCGTGGCGGCCGGGTGCACACGCCCCATCTCCGCCAGAACCGCGCGTGCCCAGGCCAGCGCCGCGGCGCAACGATACGAGCAGGGATAGAATGGCACGATCATCGTGAAGAGGTTGTTCAGCTCCCACGGCCAGGCCGCGGGACTCCCCTCCTCCGGCGCCGGCGTGCGCGCGTGGCTCTGATAGCGGTTACGGCTGTTGTTGGCGCGATCGTCCTGACGGGCGAATGCCGCGACGCAGCAGGGCGGGTAGCCGGCGAGCTCGCCGAGCGCGACGAGCGCGGCGCCGGGATCGGCGTCTGCCTGCAGGGAGGCCATGCGGCGCGCCAGCGACGCGTCGCGGGCGATGTAGAGCTCGACGCGCGGTGCGCCCTCGTCGCGGCGATCGATCCATCGATCCTGCGTCTCGACCTGAACGCGTCGCTCACGCCGTTCGCAATGCCCGTCGCCGAACCAGGCGAGCGTCGCGTCGGCCTGCTCGGGACGCACGGTGAGGAAGACCACGGGCTTGATGCCGGCGCGGAACGCCCACAGTTCGAAGGGCTCGGCCAGTGAAACGAGGTGGAGCGCGTCCGGCGGCGGCCCGCCGCCCGGCAGCTCGCCGGACAGGCCGAGGCGGCCGAGCAGGTCGGACGGCCGGCGGCGAGCGAGCGATGCCGACTGGCGAAACGCGCGCCCGCCGAGCGGCACGCGCGTCGGCAGCGCCGCCAGGCAGCGGCGCACCAGCCGCAGCACGTCCGCCGCCTCGGCAAGACCGTCGCCGCGCGGCGCATCCGGCAGCAGTTGGGCCAGCGCGCGCAGCGGCGCCGGCTGTGTCCGGCGCGGCGCGACGAGCGGCCGGTCGCCGAGCATGACGCTCTCGCGCTCGTCGCGCCACGACCACACCGCCGCGCCCATCGCGGTCTCGGCACGCACCGACAGGCGATGGCCACGCGTCACCAGGCGGACGTGCACCGCCCAGTCCCCGCCCGGCGTCGGCGCCAGCAGGTCCAATTCCCAGCCGTCGCCGTCGCTCTGCCGCGCCGCCGAGACCGTGACGTCCGGCAGCAGCGCGCGGATCAGCGCCGCCCCGTGGACCAGCGCTTCGTGCGCATCGGCCTGATCGTCGGCCGGCAGTCCGGCGACGTCGATCTCCAGGCGCCCGCCGCCGGCGCGGCGGATGTACGCCGCCATGGCGCGCGCGCCGGCGAGCGTGACCCAGCCGTGCGCCACCCGGACGCCGGCGGCGCCGGGCGCGAGCGGCACGTCGAGCAGGCCGTCGTGGAGGGGGGCCTCGACCACGCCCGCCCGCCCGGCGGCCGCGAGCTCGAGGGCGCAGGCGAGTCCGGCGCGCGGCGGCAACGCGACGGCGAACGCCGCCGCCGGATGCGCCCGCATCGCCGCGGCGAGGGAGCGATGCCGCGGCACGTCGAGCAGCGGATCCTCGTTGTCGCGCGCCACCGTCGCGGCGATCCGCAGTCGGGCCGAGCTCCGCAGCGGGGCGAGCCAGGCGCGCGCCCGTCGGCCGTCGCCCACCAGCACGATCGGGCGCGGATCGATCCCGGAGACGATGGCCGGGCCGGTGGAAAAACCCAAATCAATCGGGCCGTTGGCCATGGGCGAATGCACTATAATCAGTTCACCCTTTGTATTAGAAGCCAATTTGGATGTTGCAGCAGCGCGGCGCGGCCGAGCACCCGGTCGCCATTCTCAGCTTCCACAGCCACAGCGACCGCTCGTTCCTCGACGACCGCGAGCTGGCGCTGTTGTCCGGCGTGCTGCGCGATGACGGCATCGCCAACGATCTGGTGCTGGCGGTGATCACGCGCGAGATGGAGCGCGACGACGGCGCCAGCGAGGTCGAACGACGCCTGGTCGAGGCCCTCGCCGGCTACGACCCCATCGTCTACGAGCGCGTCTGGAGCCCGGGACTGGTCGAGCGGCTGCGCGGCAAGTTACCGGGTAAAGTCTTCGTCGGCCTGCGCGGCGAGCACGTCCTCCTCGACTCGGCCCCGGCCGACGTCTTCTGCGACGGCGAGGGACAGCGCATCCTCCCGCAGCTGATCCGTTGGCTGCGCGGCGAGATCGACACGCCGCCGCACGGGATCCTCCTCCGCGCCGAGGGCGAGCCGGGTGGACCACCGCGCTGGCAGGCCCCGGCCAACGCCGTGGCCGCGCCGGCCCGCAGCATCCGTCACGCGCCGAACCTGCGGCCGGTCATCGTCAACCCCGAATCGCTGCCGCCGGCGCGCACCTTCTCGGTCGTGGGCAACAGCGGCTGCCCGTTCCAGCTCGACGCGCGCCAGAACGCGCTCTACGCGGGCGTCCGGATCCCGGACGGCCTCGGGCGCGGCTGCGCCTTCTGCACCACCGGCAATCACTACGAGGGTCGGCCCAACGTCGAGACCGCCGCCGCGGTGCTCGAACAGATCCGTTACGTGCGGGCGAACGCTCCCGAGCTGAACCTGCTCGTGCTCAAGGATCAGAACCCCTTCAGCTATCTCACGGAAGTCATCGAGCGCTGCGAGGCCGAGCAGCTCACCGGTTTCACGCTGCTGCTCGAAACCCGCGCCGAGTGGTTCCTGCGCAACGCGGCGCGGTTCGAGCGCGCCCTCGCCATCGCGCTGCGCATTGGCGTGCGCATCGCACCGTTCCTGGTCGGCATCGAGAACTTCTCCCAGGCCGAGCTCGACCGCTTCAACAAGGGGACCACCGTCGCGGCCAACATCGAATTCATCGACGCGCTCTGGGCGTGGAAGGAGCGCCACGGCGAGGCGCTCGATCTCGACCACACCGCGTTCGGCTTCATCCTCTTCACGCCGTGGACGACGATCGACGACTTGGAGGCCAACCTCGCTGCCATCCAGCGGACCCGCTTCGACCGGCTGCGCGGCAGCGTGCTGCTCTCGCGCGTCCGCCTCTACCCCGACACCGCGCTCTACTATCTCGCCGAGCGCGACGGCCTGCTCGCCGATCACTTCGACTCCGAGGCCGACGACGCGTCGCGCCGCTACGGCTACTATCCCTCGCGCCCCTGGCGACACGTCCACGCCGACGTCGCCCACTTCGCGGCGCTCGCCACCCGTCTGGCGGAGCGCAACGGCAGCCGCGACATGGTCAACCTCTTCCGGGCTCTGCTCGACGAATACCGGGCGGCGCCGGCGGATTGGCCGGCGAAGACCGACGAGGACGTGTGGCGCCGCTACCGGGCGGCGGAGGAGGCGCATCAGGGCGCCGAGGCATCGCCGCCGATGACGCCGGCGAGCGACGCCCTTCAACAGCGCTTCGCGCGCCTGGTGCGGCCGCTCTCGCTCGCCACCGCCTTCGCCGGCGGCTGGCGCTTCGGCCCCCTCCACACGCGCCCGGGACGTGTCGAGGTCGAGCTCCGACACGCCGTCGAACCGCCACTGCTGGTCGAGATCGTGCCGCGCGGGCCAGGGCCGCACTTCCGCCGCTCGCGCCACTACGACATCCGCGCCGCGGCGCGCGAGTGCACCGCCGCGCAGCACGCGGCGCTCGCCGCGCTCTCCGAGGCGATCGCCGCCAACGACCGCTGAGCCACCGCCGACACCTCCCACCACGGTTGGCCGCTTGGAGGGCCGCGCTTCCGCGCGGCCGGTCCCGCGAAGCGGGGCCCTCCATGGCGTCGGGACCGATGGGGCAAAGCCTCTTGCCTATCCACCGCACCGCTGCTTAGGCTCGTCCGTCGTGCCCGACCGCCACAGCCTTTTCACCGCCGCCGGTCGCACTGAGCTGGCCACCGAGCGTTGCGATCTGCGCTGCGCGTGGTGCGACGCCTGCCGCGGGCGCGACATTCCGGCCGACCTGCTGGAGCGGGCGTGGTCGTCGACCCTGCCGGCGGGCACTCCGGTGGTGCGCATCCGGGGCGGCGATCCATTTCGCTACGGCGACCTCGACGGCTGGGTGGCCTGGGGCCGTAACCAGCCGGGCGTAGCGGTCTGCATCGAGGGACCGGCCGCGACCCTTGCCGCGCCAGATCGCCGCGACGTACTGGCGCGCATCGTCGCGGCCCGCCCCGATGCCGTCTCCGCCGTTCTGCCCACGATCGATCCCGATCGCACCGCCGCCGTGACGGGGGTGAGCTGGGATCCGCGGCTCGCCGTCGCCGGCCTTGAGGAACTGAGCGGTGCGGGGATCGCCGTTGAAGTCGTGTTCCCCGTCCATCCGGCCACCGTCGCCGAGCTCCCTACCGTGGTCCGGGCGGTGGCGGAGCGCCTCGGCAGCGACGTCGTCATCACGCTGCGCCGCAGTCCGTCGGCGCCGGCCCGCGCCGGCCAGTCGGCGGCGGCTGACGGCGGAGAGTGGTCGGAGCTCGCGGCACTGTCCGAGGCCATCGCGACGCTGCCCGATGTGTTGCCCGGCGGCGCCCACCTGCAATTCGATCCGGCGCGAGGTTACGCCGCCTGCCTGCTGACACCGCCGGCGCGCCGCAGGGATCTGCTGCCGGCGACCGGGCGAGGCGGGGCGCGGCCGCTCGGAGCGGTGTGCGAAGGCTGCGCCTGGTCACCCGACTGCACCTTCCGCGCCGATCGGGGCGTGCCGCCGGGCGACCGCGTCCAGCCGCTCACGGCGGCGGACGTCGATGCGATCGATCCGGCCCGACGCAAGCCCCTGGGCGCGGAGCCGCGGCGTTTCCACACCGACCGCGCCAGCGTCGGTCTGCCCAACCTGCTGTGTTTCGCGCCGTGGACGACGCTCAGCGTCTGCGAGCCGCGCTTCCACGCCGTGCCGTGCGCGTTGTCCTGGGTCGAGACCGACATGACGCCGGAGGCGATCGCGGCGGAGATCGGCACGCCGGTCGAGGATGAACGCGAGCGCGAACGCATCGCCCACGACGAGATCGATCACCGCTCCTCGTGGTACGTCACCGAGAACGAACGCCTCTCGTTGATGGACCTGTGGAACAGCCCGCTGCTGCGGCTCATGCGGCGCGAGATGACCGGCGGGGAGAAGAGCTCGCGCTGTCGCGAGATGTGCCGCGTCGTCATGGGGGTGGAGGAGCGCGGCATCTCGAATTTCGAGCGGCCCGACGGGGACCTCAGCCCCGCGATCGTCGCCAACCGGAACCTGCTGCGCGAGGAGATCCACGCCGGCCGCAACGTGCTCACCGCCAAGCCGCTCGACCTGATGATCGGCGTGTCCGCGCACTGCAACATCTCCTGCGGCTTCTGCGACGGGCCGCTCGGCGCCTACGGCGATCTGTCGGATCGCCGCCGCGACGAGATCGTCGAGCTGCTGCCCACGCTCATGAGCTTCGGCGTCAGCGGCCCCGGCGAACCACTCATGAACAAGAACTTCCTGGCATTGCTCGGCCACATCTCCGACGTCGGCTACCCGTCGCTCTCGGTCAGCCTGACGACGAACGGAACGCTGCTCACCCCCGAGTTCCTGGCGCGCAACTGCCACGTGCCGTGGGGGAGCGTGCGCATCTCGCTCAACGCCGGCTCCGCCGACACCTGGGAGCGCATGACGGGCAAGCGGCATTTCGACCGGATCCTCAGGAACATCGATGCGCTGTGCGAACTACGGGACCGCAGCGCGCGCAGCTTCAGGGTGACCCTCAGTCTGGTGATGGGCTCGGTCCAGATGGGCGACCTGGCGAAGTTCGCGCAGATCGCGCACGACCATCGGACGGCCATCATTCTCGAACCGATGAACGACGACAAGCGCGAGCTCAGCCCGTGGTCGCGGCCCGAGCGCTTGTCGGTGCTCGCCGACGAACTCCTCTCCGTCGCTGACCAGTACGTCGCGAAGAACCCCGACATCGCGCGCGCGTTCCGGGCGGTCGAGGGATTCGCCCGCTCCCGCATCCGATCGAACGACTACGAGATCCTGAAGGGGCACTGAGCCATCCTCCGGGACTGCCACGCGTGAAGGGGCCCGCTCGCTCGCTGGTCGAGATCGTGGCGTGGGGGTGCGCACTGCTGGGCGCGATCCAGTTGCCCGGCGGCCTGCTCGATTCGGTGATTCACGGAGAGATCCGCTCCGGGCTCATCCTCGCGATCGCGCTGCTCGGCGGCGCGGTGCTGTTCCTGCGCCGGTTGCCCGACCGCGGCTGGCCGCGCCGGGAGCGCCGGCGGGCGGCCGGCGACCTCTGCAGCCTGCCGCGCTAAGTAGTCCATTTTCCATCGAAACAGAACGCTGCGCCCCCGCATTCTTCATTGACGATGGTTTGCAGGCGGTTGTAGAGTCGCTCGGTGAACGAGGCACGGCTGGCGGTCTTCCCGGGATCGCTCGAGTACCGGTTCGGCACGCCCGGTTGGCACGGCCATCAGCCGGTGCCGCTCGAGCAGCTGATCTCCCAGGCGCGGGCGATCGATGCCGGGCGCTGCCAACGGCTCGTGCTGGCGGGTGACTCGCCGACCGCGCATCCGGACTTCGTCGCCCTGGCGCAGGGAGTGCCAGCGAGCTCGGCTTCGAGCGCATGGCGCTGGAGACCGACGCCGCGGCGCTGGCCCGACGCGGCATGACGACGCTGCTCGGCCGCCTCGGCTTCAGCCAGATCGCCGTCGTGCTCGGCGGGCTGCACGAGAGCGGTGCACGACGCGGTGCTGCGTCAGCCCGGCACGCTGCGCGCCGCGCTCGAGGGGTTCGCCCGCGCGGTCGCCGCCGCCGCCGCGGGCGGCCCGAGCGTCTACCTGGTCGCTGCCGCTGCTGCGCGCCAACGCCGACGATCTCGAGCCGCTGCTCGACTGGGCGATCGGCGTGCCGGGCAAGCTGCAGGGCTTGCTGCTGTCGCTGCCGGAGATCGCGCGCGTGCCGCCCGAGCACCGCCACCTGCTGCTGTCCGCGACGACCCAGGCGCAGATCGCGGCGCGGCTGTTCCGCGACCTGCCAGGGCCGCAACGTCGAATACGGCTTCACCAGCAAGCGCGGCATCATTCCCTGCGCCGCCGCCGACGCGCTCGAGCACTTCGCCACCGTCTTCTTCGACCGCGTCCAGTACTTTCAGCACACGCCGCACGCGCGCGAGAGCGAGGCGTTCGCGCGCGTCGACGCCTGCGGCGAGTGCTCGCTGGTCGACAGCTGCGCCGGCGTCGAGCAGTCCTATCTCGAGCAGTTCGGCGCCGCCGAGCTCCAGGCCGGTGCCGCTCGAGGTGTCGATGGGGTGGAAGCTGCGCCGCATCAACAAGCTCGAGCAGTTCGAGTATCGCAACGTCTCGCCGTTCAAGAACGACTCGCCGGTCAATCCGCGCGGCCTGCTGCGCGTCAACGGCCACTGCAACATGTCGTGCGCGTTCTGCTTCGTCGACCGCACCGTACCCGACATCGACGCTCGACGAGCTGAGCGGCGAGATCGACGCAGATGGCGCGCGGCGGCACGCGCCACCTGGTGCTGTCCGGCGGCGAGCCGACGCTGCATCCGCAGCTGGCCGATCTCATTCGCTTCGCGGCGTCGCTCGGCACCTTCGACACCATCGAGATGCAGACGCAACGGGGTGAAGTGCGCCGACCTGGAGTACGCCCGCGACGCTCGTCGAGGCGGGGCTGAACAAGGTGACGGTGTCGCTGCACAGCATCGACCCGGAGCACTCCGACCGCATCACCCGGCTGCCGCAGGGCGTTCGCCAAGACCGTCGCAGGCGATGCACAACTTCCGCCGCCTCGGCGTGCTGACCCAGATCGCGCACGTGATCACCAAGGCGAACTACAAGGAGCTGCCCGACACGATGCGCTACCTGCGCAGCGAGTTCCCCGCCGAGGGCGGCCACCTGAGCATCTGTCTCGCCATCGCGCAGGGCATCAGCGACCTCGTCTTCCAGTGGGTGATCCCGACCTTCAGCGAGATCAAGCCGTTCGTCTCGGAGGCGCTCGACTTCTGCCTCGAGACCGGCGTCGGCTTCGGCGGCATGATCGGCCAGGGCGGCTATCCGCCCTGCATGCTCGACGGCGACCTGCGCTACTACGACGACAACCTCGACAAGGTGTTCAAGAGCGACGACGCCGCGAGCAGTTCTACAAGCCGGAGAAGTGCCGCGAGTGCAGCTTCGACGCGTACTGCCTGGGCCCGCGGCGCTCGTACGTCGAGCACTACGGCGACGCGGAGATCACGCCGTTTCGCGCCGAGATCGCCGCCGGTGCGAGCGGCGCGCGGCGGCGTCCGGGCAGCGGTCGATTCGGCGGAGACGGCGCTCGCCGCGCTGGCGGCGAGCGTTCCCGCGCGGCCGCCGGCCGACGTGCCGTGAGCCGCGCGTCCCCGGCGCTGCTCCGGCGCCGCGCTCGCCGCAGCGCACCGCCATGCTGCACGCCGGCGGACGGTGCGAGCTGCGCTGCGCGGTGTGCGATTGCGCGGCGCCGGCCTCGACTGCCGAACAGATCGCCCGCGCCCTGGCCGGCGGCGGCGCGCGACTGTCTGGTGCGCGGCGCCACCGAGCACAGCCCGTCGGTCGCCGCGATCGTCGCCCAGGCGCGCCAGCAGGGGTTCGCCGAGATCGTGCTGCGCAGCAACGCGATCGGCTGCCGGCAGCCGGCGGGCGCCGCGGCGATTCGCGCGCCTCGGCGCCGACGCCGTGCGGGTGCCGCTCTTCTCGCAGCGCCGGACGTCCACGATCGCATCGCCGGGCGCGCCGGGCGCGTTGCGCGACGCGCTGGCCGGTCTGCGCAATCTGGCGCGCGCCGGCGTCGGGGTCGAGATCGAGGTGCCGATTCTGCCGCCGGCGCTGCAGCGGCTCGAGGACGTGGTGCGACTGGCGCACGGCGCGGTGCCCGGCGCTGCGCGCCGGCGCGCTTCTTCGTCTCGCCGGTCGCCCGTCCGACCGCGCTGGCGCCGCCGTCCTGGACGGACGCGAGCCCCGCGCTCGCCGCCGCGCTGCTGCGCTGCCGCGCGCTCGGCATCGCGGCGCGGCTCGGCGGCGAGGAAGGCGTCCCGCTCTGCGCGCTGCGCGACTATCCCCGACCTCTACGACGTGTACGCGTTCAATCCGAAGGCGCGCTCGTCGAAGCGCGGCGACGCGGTGTTCGCGCCGCACTGCGAGGGCTGCGCGGTGCAGCGCGCAGTGCCCCGGACTCCTGCCACCGTACCACGCGGCGCACGGCGCCGCGCGGCACCGCGCCGTACGCGCAGCGGCCGGCGCTGATGTACGAGCAGCGCACGACGCGCCGGCGGACGTGGACGCCGGCGCAGCGCGTCGCCGCGTCGCGGGCCGAGATCCTGGTGCTGCGGCCGACGGTGAACTGCAACCAGGACTGCACGTTCTGCAGCGCCAACGAGACCTCGTCGAACGTCTGGACGAGCCACGAGGAGATGCTGCGCGCGATCGCCCGCGCCGGCCAGCGCGGCATCCAGCGGCTGTCGTTCTCCGGCGGCGAGCCGACGCTGTCGAAGCATCTCGTCGAGTACGTCCGCTGCGCCGTCGCGCGTCGGCATCGCGAAGGTGGAGCTGGTCTCGAACGGCGTGCTGCTCGACAAGCCGGAGAAGGTGGCGGCGCTGGCCGAGGCCGGCCTGACGCACGCGTTCATCTCGCTGCACGCGCACGACGAGGAGCTCTCGCGCCACTCGACGCAGAAGGTCGGCGACTTCCCGCGCACGGTGCAGGCGATCCGGCACCTGATCGCCGCGGGCGTGGAGACCGCCCTCAACCACGTCATCACCGCGCGCAACTATCCCTACCTGCAGGCCTACATCGAGTTCGTCCACCGCGAGTTCGGCGGCCGGGTCAACGTCTCCTTCGCCTTCGTCACCCCGCAGTTCAAAGCCCTCGACAACGTCGAGGTGATGCCGCGCCTGTCGGTGGTGATGCCCTACCTCAAGCGCGCCATGTACCGCGCCCTCGCGCTCGGCCAATCGGTCACGCATCGGCTCGCGGCAGGGGATCCCGTTCTGTTTCCTCGACGAGTTCCGCGCCTGGTCGGACGGCCTCAAGCTCTCGAACGCCGCGCTGGCGGAGGACTCGCCGCAGAAGCAGCGCGGCGCGGTGTGCGACGCAGTGCCGCTTCTCGAACCACTGCACCGGCCTGTGGCGCCCGTATGCTGCCCGCTACGGCTTCGACGAGCTGCGAGCCGGTGCCCGGCGCGCAGCTCACCGCGGCCGACGCCGAGGCGTTCAACGTGTTCTGTCGGGATCTGCCGTGGGGAACGCCGATGTCGTTCGAGACGCTGCCGGCGGCGCTGCGCGCCCCCGAGCTCGAGCTCGGCCCGCCCGACGTCGAGATGCCGCCGGCCGCCGCCGCGCCGGCCGCCCTGCAGCGCAGCCGACCGCTGCGCATCGCGCTGCTCGGCAGCGGCCGGCAGGCGCGTCGCCTCGCCCGCGCGGCGCAGAACGTCAGCGGGCTGTCGATCGATGCCGTCGCCTCGCCGCACGCGCCGGAAGGCGACCTGCGCGATTTCGGCGACTGCCCCGCCTATGGCGACGCCGTCGCGGCGATCGACGACATGCGCCCCGAGGCCGTGATCATCGCCGCCGCCACGCACGCGCACGACGCGTTGGCGCGGCTGGCGATCGAGCGGGGCATTCCCGCCCTGCTGGAGAAGCCGGTGACGAGCACCGAGGACCAGGCGGTGGCGCTCGCCGCCGCCGCGGCCGCGGCCGGCGCGCACATCGTGCCGGCCCACAACATGCTCCACGCCCCCGGCATCGCGGAACTCCTCGAGCAGGCGATCGATCCCGGCGGCGGTCGGTTACATCTGGCGGCGCACCGGTCGGAGCGGCGACACGCTGCGCACCTGGAACCGCTCGTCGCTCTACGAGACGCTCTACCACCTGCTCGTCGTGGTGGGGCGCGCCGCGCGGCGGCGGCATCGGCACGATCGTCGCGCGCCGCGCTGCGCGGCGACTCGGCGCCCGAGTACGTCCGCCTCGAGCTGCGCTACGGCGCGGCGACGGCCGAGGTCGTGCTCGACTGCGCCGCCGCGGTCGAGGAGGACATCCTGTCGCGGCGCGAGGCCGACGCCCCCGCGACCGAACGGGTGTGGCGGCGGCAGGGCCGCACCGTGACCATCGCCACCGCGGCTGGCGTGCGGTCGGTCGAGCCGCGCGGCAGCGACGTCGAATGCATGCTGGCCAACTTCCGCGACGTCGTGCTCGGCACGGCGGCGCCGGCAACGACGCTCGCCGACGCGCTCGACGTCATGCGGACCGCCCACCACGCCGTCGACGCGCTGGCGGCCGCCGGCGCCCCGTTCGAGCGGCCGAACGCGCCGAAGCACGTCGCATCGCGGCAGTTGCAGACGCCGGTCGGCCAGAGCGGCCGATCGGTAGATCCGAAAGCGGGAGGCGCAGTTGCGCCAACCGTGCCACGACCAGAGCGTGCTATGGCGGTTCGTCTAGAGCGGATCGAGCTCGTCCTGCGTGCAGATCTGCAGGGTGACGTCCGAGAGCGCGCGCGCTTGGCAGAGCAGGACGTAGCCCTGCTGCTCCTGCTCCGGGGTCAGGAAGATCTGACCCCTCTGATCGACCCGGCCATCGAGGAGACGGGCGCAGCACATGCCGCATGATCCCATGCGGCAACCGAACGGAAGATCCAGGCCGCGGGCGAGCGCCTCGTCGAGGATGGGCGCGTCGCCGTCGGCGGCGAAGCGGGTGCGATCGTGGTCCGAGCGGCGGACGTCGATCCAGAGGGCGCCGTCCGCCGTAGGCTTCAGCGCTGTGGCGAGCGGCCGATGGATTCCGCCGCCCCGATCGCGGCCGTAGACGTTCTTCAACCGGTTCCGCTCGTGCTCGACGTGGTCGCCGTTGAACAGACCCTGTCGGGCGAAGCCGTACGGTTTGACGACCGCCCCCAGGAACTCGGTGCGCCGCAGGAGCTCGTTCAGATGCGGTACGATCTCGTCCTCGGTGATGTCGACGGCGGCCTGGCGCTGCGGCTCGAGGTTCATTGCCCGCACCGGCTGCAGGATGAAGTGGCGGACGCCGCGTTCGTAGGTCGCCCGGAACACCGCTTCCAGCGCGGTGACGTTGAGCCGCGACACCACGATCTTGTGGGTCACGCTGATGCGGATGCCGAGCGCGGCGGCAAGCCGGTAGAGCACGGCCAGCCCCTTGAGCGCCTCGAACAGCGATGCGCCCCCGTCGCCGATCGGGTTGACGTCGAGCTGCGAGGCCGCATCGGCGGCGTGCAGCGAGATGTCGAAGTACTGGAACCCCGCCTGGAGGATCCGCAGAGCGAAGCGCGGATCGGCCAGGGTACGGAAGTGAGACGACATGCCGAAGCTGGTGAAGCCAACCGAGCGGCCCAGCTCGACGTACTCGAACAGTTTCGGATGAATGGTGGGCTCGCCGCTGGCGAAGAACAGCATGTCGAAGCTGCCGGCGCCGTCGAGAATGAACTGACGCGTCGAATCGGCCTTTGGCGTCGTCCGGTGAGTCGGATCGAACTTCTCGACGCACCACACGCAGTCGCTGTTGCAGGCGCCGGTGCCGCGAATGTTCAACACTCGCAGGTTCTCGTGCCCAGGCCCGCGCTCCGGTTCGAAACCGATCCCGAGCGTAGCGGCGTCCGCGTCGGCGAGCTCGTCCAGGAGGGCGTCGATGTCGACCGGCCGGCGCGACGACGCCGGCAGCCCGGCCTGACCATCGCCCGCGGCGGCCCCTCCGCCCTGGCCGGATCGGCGCACGACGTGGTTGAGGGCGCGGGTCAGCTCGGCCGCGAGCACGCGCACCGCATCGGGCGAGTCGTGCGCAAGCGCCCGGACGTGGATGCCGAGGCGATTGGCGTCGGGCCGTGTCAGAAAGACGGAACAGCGGTCGGCGAACGCGAGCATCGTGTCGTACACCGCGACGCGACTGACCCCGGCCTCGTCAAATTCGAAGACAATGGTGCGCTCCGCCAGATCGATCCGGGGCGTCACCCGTTCGTGCATCGACGGCGCACCGATGGTCGCGAGCTGACCGTGGGGTGTCCGCGCCTCGGCGTGCGGAAGGAGCGCCGCGCCCTCCCCGCCTGCCGCGGGGACCGCGGGCATCTCGCGCAGCACCTGGGCGAACCGGATCAGGACGCGACCGATCGACTCCTCGGTCTGTGCCGCACCGCTGCCGCCGTTCATCAGCATGAAATCGAGGTGGTCGGTGTGCGCGACGCCGAGCGGCGCACCGACGTTGCGGCGAATGCTGACGTTGGCCGGTCCCTGTTCGGCATGGCGGAGCAGCAGGGTCGCGGCGCCGCCTCGGACCGGGCTCAGCGACTCGATCACCCAGCCCAGACCGAGCTCGGCGCCCTCGCCGAAGGGCGCCAGCAGCCCCCATGGCGGCGCGTCCGATACCACCTCGCCCGGTGCCTGGTGCGCGGTCGGGGCGCCGTCGCGCCATCGTCCCACCGTCGTCGCGAAGGCGTCGTTGCAGAACTCGTCGCGCACCGTCTGCCAGTCCCCACCGTCGAGCGGCTCCAGGTGGGCGACGACGTGCGGGTAGTCGTCTACCAGGACGATGCGCGCCCGGCTCTGGTGCTTCTGGGCCGCGCACTCCAGCGCGTCGCGCCGGTAGAGATCGATGTGAAAGAGGATGGGATCAGACATGGCGGGCGGGCACTGCAGGCACCCGCGCAGGCCTCAAAACGTAACACCGCCCTGACGAGGCAGTCAATTTGAATGACGTGACGCTGTCTCAGTTTGATTCCAGCGACTGCCACACTTCCAAAACCGCCAAGGACGCCAAGCCGAGACGCCAAGATTCAAAGTCATCTTGGCGTCTCGGCTTGGCGTCCCTGGCGGTAAGAAGATCGATGTACCGGTGCCAGCACACGACCTGAGACACTACAGCTGGTCCCCAAGCGGGTCAGAGGACCTGCTCGTCGAGGATCGTCCAGAGGATCCGGTAGATGTCCATGACATCCCGGGCGAAGGTGATAGACGTCGCTTCGATCTCTCGCAGGCGCGCGTCGTCCTGCAGCAGCTCGCTCACTTGCCGGAAGAGATCGGCCCGGCTGCCGGCGTCGTAGAACACGGCCGGCAGGCCCGCGTGTTCCAGGCGTGCCAGCCCCGTGTGCCGCGGCGTTACCAGCGCCTTACCGGCAGCGATCGCATCGACGACGGACAGGAGCACGTTCTTCGCTGACGGCTGCAGCGGCAGCACGACACAGCGGCAGAGGGCGAGCAGGCGCGCGTACGTGTCCTCGTCGACACGCGAGACCACCGTGATGTCGAGTGCCGTCCGCAGGGATTCGATCTCGGGAGCCTCCTCGACCTTGCCGAGGAACAGGAACCGCATGCCGCGGAAGAGCCGCGGATCGAGATGGGTGTAGTCGCGGCCGCTGGCGCCCAGGAACGCGACGTCGAAGGCTCGGGTCTCGGTCCGAAAGTACTTTCGCGTGCAGTAGGAGAAGCCGATGGGGATGTAGTTGAACTGGTGCCAGGTAACGAGGCGAAGCGCCGAGCCACCCATTGCCAGGTCGGTCGCGATCTTGTCCGTCGGCTGACACGAATAGGCGGCGACCGGGATGTGCTGCGGCGACCGCTGGCGAAGCCATGCCGTGCGCCAGCGCAGCGCCCGCCAGGTGATGTTGTTGCGTCGGTGGAAGGCGTCCGGGTTCGACTCTATCAACTGATGATAGAAGCCGAGGTCGAGGAGAACGAGCCGCGCGGTGACGCCCGGCAGTGACATGAGCCGCACCATCGCCGCGCTCGGGCCGATGAAGAGCACGACGGCGAACCGATTGATCTCGGCCGTGCCCCAGGCCGCCAGATCTCCGATGGGCACCGTCCGCAGGCCCTTCTCCCCGACGCCCTGTTGGAACTCGCGGACGTCGAAGTAGCTGGAGCCTGTCACCTGGATCGCCGGGTGCGCGTCCTGCAGACGCGCGAAGAAGTCGACAATCGACGGGTAGAACTGGAGGCCCTTGGTGGCGTTGACCAGCAGGATCGCCTGCCCGCGGGTGGCTGGCAGGCGCGCAAACCGCGCCGCAAGCGCCTGTTCTCTCGACGCGAGCCACTCGCGATGGATCGGGTCGAAGATCGCCGACGCCACTGCCCCGACCATCGGGAGGATCGCCGAGTCCACCAGCGCGAGGATCGCCGCCGGCGCGCGATCAGCCAGGCGGCAGATCTGGTCGACGACGCGCAATCCGTCTGCGTCCGGCGGTTGCCCCTCGTACCCGACGGCGATCTCTGCGTTTCGCCAATAGCAGGGCCGCTGATCGCCGACCGGCCGCAGCCAGACGACGAAGGCGCGGGCCCCCTTCGCAAGCGTCAATTCGACCGCGCCGCCGATCGAGACATTGCTCACGACGTATCCGAATCCGAGCGTCTGCCCCGCGCGGAGGTGCTCGGCGCTCAGCTGCTCCGAAAGGGACGGGTGCTGGACCATCAGTCTTCCGCAGCCGGCTTGCTGGCGGCGAGCCGCACGCGCGGAAGCATCTCGCTGCAGTACGTAAGCGGCCGCGCACCCGGCATGGTGCTGGGGCCGAGGACGACGGGCGTTTCCAGCCAACCGGTCGCCCAACGGACGCCCAGGCCCTGCTCCGACAGGTCGAAGAGCCGCTCGAGCTGCGCGCGCGATTGGCGGGTCGCGTCCTCGGATCCACACTTCGCATCGATCATGATCGCCCGGGGCGGCGGCTGATCGACGAGCGCGGCGCGCACCTCGTCCAGCCACGACGCGACCTGATGCCCCGGGCTCTGTGACGAGGCGACCGCGAACAGGGTCTGCGTGGGCATCCAGAGCAGCACGGCAATGCCCGCTGCGCTCCAGCGGCGCCTGCCACTCGGCATGGCGTCGGCGAGTAGCGGCGCGCACCCGGCCGCGATCCAGGCGGTGGCGGGCCCGACGTAGTACTCCGCGAAGTACCGCTCGTTGAACAGGAACGGCACGACGGACAACGCCGCCATTGTCAGTGCGCGGCGCGTCGTGGGCCAACGCGCCACCAACCGGTCGCGCAGCCGTGTCGGGATGCCCCGCACGCTGCCCGAAGCGAGGGCGGTGCCGGCCGTCACCCCGGCACTCGCCGCAACGACGATCCAGAACAGTCGCGACAGCGCATCGCCGAGATTGGTCGCGAGGCGACCGATCCCCGCATCCGCAGAGGACCCCTCGCTATGCTCCGCGATGAGCGGCGCCACGATCATGGCGGCGACGCCGAGCGGCACGATCCAGCGGAAGCGCGATGCTCTTGGCGTGTTGCCCGAATCGGCGGCCCACAGCCAGGCGCTCGGCACGGCGATCCACGCGACCTGCCACTTGCACAGCGCCGCGAGGCCCCCAAAGCCGACCGCCAACAGGGCCCAGGCGGTTCCGCGCCTCGTGCCCGCCTCGATCGCGCTGCGTCTGACGGCGTGGAGAACGGCGAAGACCATGGCCCAGACGAGCAACTGCTGGAGCCCAGCGCCCCAAATCGTGAGCCGCAGGATCGGCTCCGATGCGACGAACAGCAACGCCGCCAACGTCGCCTCGCCGCGCGTCCATCCAGCGCCCCTCAGCGTGGCGGTGAACGCCAGGGCACACAGAACGGCCGCCGCCGTATTCATGAGGACAAAAGCGAGCGCAGGGGTCCCGCTGCGCACGGCAAGCCAGAACGGCACCTGGACACCGATCATCCGCAGCTGGACATCGAAGGACCACGGATCGATCGCTGCGTTGATGAGGTACGCGTAGTCATCGTGGAGGAAGGCAAATGACGACGCCGCCACGCCGAGCGCCGCCGCGGCCGCTATCCCGGCGAAAAGGCCGAGCGGGGCCAGGCGCCCGTCCCGGTGAGACTGCTCGCGGTCGGCAGGCGCGCGCGCGAGCAGCGCCGACGCCGGCAGCGACCAGGGCGCAGGAGAGGCCCAGGACGATGAACGTCGCCGGACTGTAGAGCCGCTCCACCGGCATCAAACCGTGCTCAGACGGCCGTCACCGATTCGCATGGCGCCGCGGCCCCACTTGCGAATGGTCCCCGCTACCGGCGCGGGCTCGCAGATCGTCGCAGCGCGCGCGATCGGCGAGGGGCATATCGAATCCCCTGCAACGGCCGACTCCGCTGCGGTCACAACCCGTGGGGAACGGAGGCAGCACCGATCGTCCACGGCGCACTACCCTCCTCGTCCCCCGCGGAGGTCCCTCTGGAAACGCCTCGTGCGGGGTGGATGCGTCCACCCCGAACGAGGAGCGATCCTGTCCCGCCAGAGCCCGAGACGCGGCATCCGCGTCTCGGGGTGGCCGGGCGAATCTATCTCAGGCGGCGATCCGCGCCGGCAGAGAACCGGCGCAGGCGTTCGTCGTGCGACATCAGCGAGGCCACGAGATCATGACGACCCTCGTTTGCCGACAGCACGTGCGCCACCTCGGCAACCACCTGCGCGAAGCTCTCGTCGGTCGGCAGATCGCCCTGACCGCCGTTCATGACCACCAGGTCGAACCGGTCGGTATACACAAGGCCCTGGGGACTGCCGGCATTGCGGCACAGATGGATACGGTGCGAACGCCCGCGCTCGTTCTCGAGCGTCAGGATGCACGACCCGTCGACGGCGCCGCTGAGGCCCGCGACCTTCCAGCCGTTCGCAACCGCCGACCCGAGGGCCAGCGGATGAAGCAGCTCCCAGGGAGGCGCGGCGGTGGCGGTCGCCGGTGTTTCGGCATCGACCACCTTCACGCTCCAGTCTACGTCCGGACCAGGGGGCATCGACGCGACACCCTCGGAACCGGTCTCAGCCTCGCCACGGGCTCCCAGTGGCGCCAAGCTTGCGCTCGCGGCACCGGCGGCCAACAAAACGGCCCCACTGGCCGCAATTTTCCCAACCAAATCCCGGCGTGACAGCATTCCTGTCCCCCTTTCCCTGAGTTCGGTGCTACCACAGCGCTCTGCTGCGGCGCAACGCAAATTTCAATTAGACCTGTCCGGCCGCACCCGTCGCCGGGCCGCCGCGCCCACCCTGGGCGATCCTCCACTACTGTTTTGCCTTGAACGAGCTCGGCTGGTTGCGGAGCGCCGTCGCGAACGACGTCTCCCAGCAGATCCCGGTATCGAAATTCGTCAGCTGTACCGTGACCGGGAGCGGCAGGAGCGGATTGACCAACGGATCCCCCAGACTCACGCCGTGGCCGCGCACGATGATTTTGGCTTTGTTGGAGAGGCCCGACTTCAGGATGATCTTCTGCGCCCCGTCCTCGACGGCCGGGGGATCGTTGTAGGTGAAGCCCTTGTCGTTGCCGAGGACCGACCAGGACGGCCCCGGGGGCACGCCCATCTCCATCGCCAGGTTCGAGTTGGCGTAAACGCAGAGCGCGTAGTTCGTCGTGCCGCGCGGGTCGCTGAAGTCCGCGAACGACGTGGTATCCGCCTTGATCATCTTCCACGTGAACCGGTCGGACCGATCATCGTCCTTGTTCTTGATGATGAGGACCGACTTGGCCGACTGGCGGCAGCTGGCCTGCGGGGCCAACGGGCAGAGGTCGTTGAGGCAGATGTTGTAGACCTCGTCGCAGAGCACGCACGGATCGGGATTGTCCGACGCAGGTGCCCGCCTGGCAGGTCTCGGCGCCGTTGCAGAAGAGCGTGTCGCTGCACGAGAAGCCGTCGGGCTCGAGCGTGTTGGCCGGGCAGTCGTCGGCGACGCCGTCGCAGGTCTCGGTGATGTCGCAGACGCCGGCGGCGGCGCGGCAGACCGCCGTGCTCTTGGCATCGGCGGGGCAGTCGTTGCCGGCGCCGTCGCAGATCTCGGCGACGTCGCAGACGCCGGCCGCGCCACGGCACTGCGCGATGCTCTTGCCGTCGGCCGGACAGGCGGCACCGGAGCCGGTGCACTGCTCAGCCACGTCGCACACGCCGGCCGCGCCGCGGCAGGTGACGGTGCTCGCGGCGAAGGCGTTGCTCGGACACGTCGCGCTGGCGCCCGTGCACATCTCCGCGACGTCGCAGATATCGGCGACCGCACGGCAGGTGACGGTCGTGGGCTCGAATGCGTCGGCCGGGCACGCGGTGGCGACGCCGTCGCAGTTCTCGGCGACGTCGCAGACGCCGGCAACGGCGCGGCAGACCGTCGTCGCCGGCTCGACCGCATCGGTCGGACAGTCGTCGCCGACGCCGTCGCAGCTCTCGACCAGATCGCAGCCACCGGCGCTGCCGCGGCAGACGGCGCTGCTCTTGGCGTCGGCCGGACAGGTGGCGCCGGTGCCGGTGCATTGTTCGGCCACGTCGCAGACGCCGGCGGCGGCGCGGCACGTCGTGGTGGCGGGCAGGAAGACGTCGTTCGGACAGGCCGCGCCGATGCCGGTGCAGTTCTCCGCCTGATCACAGAAGCCGGCCGAGGCGCGACACTCGACCGAATTCGGCTCGAACGCATCCGACGGGCAATTGTTGTTCACGCCGTCGCAGCATCTCGGCGACGTCACAGACGCCGGCGGTGGCGCGGCACTGGGCGGTGCTCTTGTCGTCCGCCGGACAGGCGGCTGACCCGCCGGTGCACTGCTCGGCCACGTCGCACACGCCGGCGGCGGCGCGGCAGGTGGTGGTCGCCGGCTCGAACGCGTCGCTCGGGCACGTGACGCCGGTGCCGGTGCAGTTCTCCGCCACGTCGCAGAAACCGGCTGCGGCGCGACACTCGACACTCGTCGGTTTGAAGGCATCGGCCGGGCAGACGACCGTGGTACCGTCGCAGGTCTCGACGGTGTCGCAGAAACCGGCGCTGCCGCGGCAGACCGTGGTCACCGGCGCGACGGCATCGGCCGGGCAATCGTCGTCGACGCCGTCGCAGCTCTCGACGACGTCGCAGAATCCGGCCGAGGCGCGACACACCGCGCTGCTCTTCGCGTCGCCCGGACACGCCGCGGACGACCCCGTGCACTGTTCCGCCACGTCGCACACGCCGGCCGCGCCGCGGCAGGTGGTGGTCGCCGGCTCGAAGGCGTCGCTCGGACAGACGACGCCGGTGCCCGTGCAGTTCTCGGCCACGTCGCAGACGCCGGCGGCGGCGCGGCACTCGACGCTCGCCGGCTGGAAGGCGTCGGCTGGACAGACGACCGCGGTGCCGTCGCAGGTCTCGACGGCGTCGCAGAAGCCCGCCGAGCCGCGGCAGACCGTGGTGGTGGGCTGGACCGCGTCGGCCGGACAGGCGTCGTTCGCGCCGTCGCACGTTTCGGCGACGTCACAGGCGCCCGCCGACGCGCGGCACAGCGCGGTGCTCTTGGCATCGGCGGGGCAAGTGTCGGCGACGCCGTCGCACGTTTCGGCGACGTCGCAGACGCCGCCGGAGGCCCGGCACACGGCGGTGCTCTTGGCGTCCGCCGGACAGTCGTTGCCGACGCCATCGCACGACTCGACGAGATCGCAGACGCCGCCGGAGGCGCGGCACACGGCGGTGCTCTTGCCGTCGCCGGGGCAGGTGGCGCCGGAACCGGTGCAGTGCTCGACGACGTCGCAGACGCCGGCGGAGGCGCGGCACACCGTACTGGTCGACGCGAACGCGTCCGCCGGACAGGCGGCGCTCGAGCCGGTGCAGGTCTCGGCCACGTCGCAGAATCCGGCCGAGTTGCGGCAGACGGTCGAGCTCGAAACGAAGAGGTTCGTCGGGCAGTTGTTGCCGACGCCGTCGCAGGACTCGGCGACGTCGCACACGCCGGCGGAGCCGCGGCACTGCGCCGTGCTCTTGGCATCGGCGGGACAGTCGTTGCCGATGCCGTCGCACGACTCGACGAGATCGCAGACGCCGCCGGAGGACCGGCACACGGCGGTGCTCTTGGCGTCGGCGGGACACGCCGCGCTCGAGCCGGTGCACTGCTCGACCACGTCGCAGACGCCGCCAGCGCCGCGGCAGACGGTGCTGCTCGACTGGAACACGTCCGTCGGGCAGGCGGCGCTCGAGCCCGTGCAGGTCTCCGCCACGTCGCAGAAGCCGGCCGAGCCGCGGCACACGGTCGAGCTGGAGACGAAGACGTCAGTGGGACAGCTGTTGCCGACACCGTTACAGAACTCGGCGACGTCGCAGATGCCGCCCGAGGCGCGACACTGCGCGGTGCTCTTCGCGTCCGCCGGGCAGTCGTTGGCGACGCCGTCGCAGGACTCGGCGAGGTCGCACGCGCCGGCCGAGCCGCGGCACGATGCGGTGCTCTTGGCATCGGACGGACAGGCAGCGCTCGAGCCCGTGCAGCTCTCCGCCAGGTCGCAGGCGCCGGCGGCGGAACGGCAGACGGTGCTGCTCGACACGAACGCGTCGATGGGACAGTCGTTGCCGACGCCGTCGCAGATCTCCGCGACGTCGCAGATGCCGGCCGAGGACCGGCACAGGGCCGTGCTCTTGGCGTCGGCCGGGCAGGCGTTGCTCAACCCGTCGCAGACCTCGGCGACGTCGCAGATGCCGCCGGCCGCGCGGCACAGCGCCGTGCTCTTGGCGTCGGCCGGACACGCGGGGCTCGACCCGGTGCAGGTTTCCGTCACGTCGCACGTGTCGACGGCGGCACGACACACCGTACTGCTCGACGCGAGGGCGTTGGCGGGGCAGTCGTTGCCGACGCCGTCGCAGCTCTCCGCGACGTCGCAAGCGCCGGCCGAGGCGCGGCACTGCCCGGTGCTCTTGCTGTCGTTCGGACAGTTGTTGGAGGACCCGTCGCAGAACTCCGCGACGTCGCAGACGCCAGCGGCGCCACGACACTGGGCCGTACTCTTCACATCCGTCGGACAGGCATTGCTCGAGCCGTCGCAGAACTCCGCGACGTCGCAGATGCCGCCCGCCGCGCGACACTGGGCCGTGCTCTTCGCATCGGCGGGACAGGCATTGCTCGAACCGTCGCAGACCTCGGCCAGATCGCACGCGCCAGCCGACGCGCGGCACTGCGCCGTGCTCTTGCCGTCGGCGGGACAGGTGTTGCTCGAGCCGTCGCAGACCTCGGCCAGGTCGCAGGCGCCGGCCGACCCACGGCAGGTCGCCGTGCTCTTGATGTCCGCCGGACAGGTGTTGATGACGCCGTTGCAGGTTTCCGGCAGGTCGCAATCGCCCGCCGAGGCCCGGCAGACCGCCGAGCTCTTCGTATCCGCCGGACAGGCATTGCTCGCGCCCGTGCAGGTCTCCTGGATGTCGCAATCGCCGGCTGATGCGCGGCACACCGTGCTGCCCGAGGCGAACCCATCGGTCGGACAGTTCACGTTGACGCCGTCGCACACCTCGCCGACGTCGCAGATCCCCACCGACGCCCGACACGTCGTCGAGCCGCCGAGCCGGGCGCCGTCCGCCGGACAGGCGTCATTCACCCCGTCGCACGTCTCTGCCACGTCGCACACGCCGCTGGCGGCGCGGCACTGCGCGCTGCTCTTCGCATCCCCCGGACACGTGTTGCTCGCACCCGTACAGGTCTCCTGCAGATCGCAGGTGCCCACCGAGGCGCGGCACACCGTGCTGCTCGAGGCGAACGTGTCGGTCGGACACGTGTTGCTCACCCCGTTACACACTTCCGCCACGTCGCAGATGCCCACCGATCCGCGGCAGGTGGCGGTGCTCTTGGTGTCCGTCGGGCAGGTCGCGCTCGAGCCGGTGCAGGTCTCCTGCAGGTCGCACGTCCCCGCCGAGCCGCGGCACACCGTGGTGTTGTTGTTGAACTGGCAGGTCGCCGAGCAGCACGACGGCGCCGGGCCGTTGCTGCCGCCGAGGTCGCACTGCTCGGTCGGACCGTCGGTGACGCCGTCGCCGCAGTCCGAGTAGTAGAAGGCCAGATCCAGCTTGGCGAAGTCCGAGGCGCCGGTCGCCGGCGTCTGGGTCTTGTCGTACACCCCGGGGTTGGCCACGCCGCTGAACGACGGCGAGGTCGAATTGATCACCGCCGTGAACGTGAAGCTCGAGCCGCTGTCCAGGTGGAACAGCCGCTGGATGGCGCCGTTGCCGTTGTCCCCCGGGCTTCCCCCGGTCGACACCAGCGTCGTCGCCCCACCGGTCCGCGTCAGCACCAACGCATTGGTCACCGACTGCGACCCCACCGGCACGTTGTTGACCGTCGTCGTGCTCGAGTAGTTGATCGTGGTTCCCGCGCCGCTCACGAACCCGAACACCGCGCCGCCGGTCGGGCTCGCCCCGGTCATCGTGTTGCCGTTGGCGTTGGTGTCGTTGCGGATGCCGAAGTACACGTTCGAGTGCGCCGCCAGGTTCACCCCGGTGCAGGTGATCGTCGCCCCGCTCCCGAGGCTCGGCGAGCCGGCCACCGAGCAACTGCCGCCACCCGTCAGGGTGTACACCGGCCCACCCGTCAACGTCAGCGCCGCGGCGCCCTGCGCCACCCCCAGCACCGCCGCCAGCGGAAGGATCAGCAGGAGGGCACGTCGGGTCGACCGCGGCGCGCCGCGCGTAGTGCCGCTGCTCATGTGTGTGATGCGGTGGGGGTGCTACTCACCACGATCCGTGGGAGCCGTGGCTGCCGTGCGAACCGTGACTGCCGTGCGACCCGTGCGAGCCGTGGCTGCCGTGCGAGCCGTGGCTGCCGTGTGACCCATGACTGCCGTGGCTGCCATGGCTGCCATGCGAGGCGTGGGACATATGCTGAGCGAGGAGCAGCTTCTCGCTGTTCGGCTCGTTGCGCAGCGCCGCCGCCGCTTCGCCGGCATCCAACGCCGCCACCGGTTTCACCGCCTGGCGCGCTTCTTCCTGACTGAGGAAGTCGAGCGGCGACTTCCGCAGCGAGGGCAGGCCCCCCTTCTTCTCGCTCATCGTCCCTCCGTCCCGAGGTCGCGCCGACGTACAGCACTGCCGGCCGGTCACCCCCACTCCTTGGTTAGCACGGTCTGAGCGTTTTCTGTCAAGTTGGATTTCGCGGAGGCGGGAGCTCACCACCGGGGGCGACAGAAAGCGCGGAGGCTCTGAGAGGCGAACCGCCCTGTCAGCGGCGGCCCGGGGCGGCGTCGAGGAAGCCCTCAATGCGGCGAATGCGGTGGTTCGAGGTGTCCGCGATCAGCAGAGAGCCGTCGGCATCCAGAAGGAGGGCCGACGGTCGGCGCAGGGAGCAGGTCGTGGCCGGTCCGCCGTCGCCCCCGAACGTCGGCTCGCCGTCGCCGGCGACGGTGGTGATCACGCCGCTCGTGTCGATGCGGCGGACGACGTTGTTGCCGGTATCCGCGACATACATGTCGCCGTTGGGCGCGAACGCGATGTCGTAGGGAGTGTCGAGCTGCGCGGCGCCCGCCGGACCGCCGTCGCCGCTGTAGCCGCGCTCCGCCGGTGCCGGCGACGGTGTCGATGGTTCCGTCGGTGTGCAGGCGGCGGATGACGTGGTTCTTGATCTCGCAGAAGTAGATCTGCCCGTCGGGACCGAACTGGAGGCGCGAGGGGCCGGCCAGCCGTGCCGCGGTGGCCGGGCCGCCGTCGCCTGCGTAGCCCTGCTCACCGGTGCCCGCAGCCGTATGAATGACGCCGGCCGGATCGACGTAGCGGATCACGTGCGCGTCGACGTCACTGATGTAGAGCCCGCCGGCGGGATCGGGCAGCACGCCGAAGGGGGTGCTGAGCTCGGCCTGGCGGGCGGGACCGCCGTCGCCGCTGTAGCCGTACTCGGTGGTGCCGGCGACGGTGAAGACGCGATCGTTGGTGTCGACCTTGAATGCGACGGGCACGTGATCGCCGGCGATGAAGAGATTGCCAGGGACGTCGTATTCCATGTTGCTGGCGTGGTGCAGCGGCGAGTCCTCGGCGCGGGCACCCTCGACCGGGAAGTCCTCGATGTCGGTGCCCATGATGGTCTGCACGGTCCCGTCGTCGTTGACGCGGCGCAGGCGCAGATTGTTCCAGTCCATGATCAACAGCCGGCCGCTGCGGTCGAAGAGGACATCGATCGGGAAGTACAGCGACGTCTCCAGCGCGGGCCGGCCGTCCCCGTCGAACTGCGCCTTGCCGGTGCCGGCGATGGTGCAGATGTTGCCGGGGGTGGCGCAGTCGGCGACGGCGGTGGCGGTGGGCGCCGCGGTGTCGGTGGCGGCCGGCGTCGCGCTCGACGATGGCGTCGCCGTGGCGGTCGGCGCGCTGGTGAGTGATGGTGGGCGTGAACGCGAGCGTCGGCGTCGCCGTGGGGACGCCGGTGGCCGTTGCCGACGCGGCGATCGTCGCGGTCGCCGAGGCGGGGATCGCCGCCGTTGCGGTCGCCGTCGCGATCCGCGGTGCGTCGTCATCGCCGCAGGCGGCGAGGAGCGCCGCGCAGGCGATCGCGAGCAGCAGAGGGACGCGCACGTTCGTCACGATCCGGGGGGTGGGGGTCTGAGTCAACATGCGGCGGGCGGCTGCGGAACCACGCCTGGCATACGCGACGGCGCGAGGAGATGTCGGGGCTATTCGCGGAGGGTACCGGGGACGTACTGCGGTCCGCCGTAGCGGAGGACGCCGTTGTCGAGATCGGCCAGGTCGCCGCCGACGGCCCAGATGCCGTCCTCGGCGTCGACCCAGACGGCGTGGAAATCGCGCCCTTTGTCGTCGTTTCCCTCGTCAATCGTGGTCCAGCCGTTCTCGTCGCGCGTGGCGACCGAGAGGCCGTTGCCCACCGCGACGGCGAGGGCGTCGTCGGGTGAGTAGAAGACGCCATTCAGCTGCGGGCTGTTGGTGGGACTCGCCAGGAGGAAGTCGCCGGACCCTTCGCGTTCGAGGAGGAGGCTCTCGGCGAAGAAGCCGCCGACGGTGCCGACCCGCTTGGCGTTGCCGTGCACGGTGAAGAGCTGGCGATCGTTGATGTCGGGGGTGGTGGCCACCGACCAGGCCCCGCCGTTCCAGTGCAGGACGATGCCACGGAAGCCGACCGCGTAGACGTCGTTGGTCGCGCGTCCCCAGACCTTGAACAGCTGCGGCACGCCGCCGGGGCGCACGGCGCTCAGGTCGACCGACGTCCAGCTGACGCCGTCGTAGTGCCAGATCACGCCGCCCGTATCCTGGTCCTCGTCGGAGCCACCGACCGCCCAGATGTCACCGGCTCCCGCGCCCCACGTGCCGTAGATACGCTGCGTGCCGGGCGTCGTGTCGCGGCTGAACTGATGGGTCGTGAGGTCGTAGCGCAGGATCAGGCCGCCGTCGCCGGAGAGGTAGAACGCGTTGCCGACCGGGGTCACGCCGATCCACCACAGGTCGCCGGTGGCGCCGGTGTCGAGGCGATCCCAACCGGTGCCGTCATAGTGCAGGACCAGCGGGCCGCGGCCGTCCTTGGGATCGGCGCCGACCGCATACACGTCCTTCGGCCCCGTGCCCGAGACGGACAGCAGCGCGCCGGGAACGTCGTCGAGCACCGGGCGCAGCCGACCGCGCGTCTGCCCCGCGGTGCACATGTAATCGCGCGCCAGGCAGTCCGGCTGCAGGTGGCAGCCGATGCAGGTCTCCTTGTCGTCGAACTGCACGTGGCGCGACGGCGCGTCGACCCACTGCCAGTGCCAATCGCCGTCGTCGAGATCGAAGCCCGGCTCCTCCTTGCGCATCACGCGCCAGCGCAGGAGGTTGTTGCCGTTCGAGCAATCGTTGCCCGAGTACTCTTCCTTGATGACGATGCTGCCGAGCGGCAGCGGATTCTCGTTGCGCAGGTAGGGCTCGACGGCGATCGGATTGGCGAGGACCCGGATGTTGACGCCGCCGTGCTCGACGCTGAGCCGGCAGTCGCGCACTTCCTGGTACGTGTCGCGGTAGTCGGCCGGAAAGATCGGATCGACGCCGCCGGTCGGCGTGGCGGTGGGAATCGCCGTCGGCGTCACCACCGGACAGCCGGCGAGCGCGACATTGACGGCCGCGATGAGCTCGGAGATCGACACCGAGCCGCTGCCGTTGGTGTCCACCGCCCGGCACACCGACGCGTTGGCGCTGCCGAGCGCGATGTTCACGCCGCGGATCAGCTCGCCGATGTCGACGGTGCCGTCGCCGTTGCAGTCGCCGGTGCACGCCGCGCGCGCGGACACCGCGAGGGTGAGCAGGAGGAGGAGCTGAAGGACGAATCGCATCTGCAGGAATCAACGTGGAGACACAGGCGCGCGGAGTCTCGCGGCGGTCTCTCTTCTGCCTCCGCGGCTCCGCGCCTCTGCTTCGAAACTTCGCTCGCCCTCACCTGCGGACGGATCGCGATCAACAATTGTCATATGTCTCGGTCTGGGCCTGCGGCCCATCCCGACTGTGTTGAAGGATGGGATCCCTACCGCTTCACCTTGCGAATACGGCTGTTGAAGGTATCGGAAACGTAGAGGTCGCCGACGTCGTCGAAGGCCACGCCGAACGGCCGGTCGAGCTCGGCATCGACGGCCTGGCCGCCGTCGCCGGCGTAGCCCTTCTCGCCGGTGCCGACGACGGTGGTGATGACGCCGGTCGACAGGTCGACCATGCGCACCCGATTGTTGTTGGTGTCGGCGAAGTACAGGTTGCCGTCCGGTCCGAACTCGAGATCCTGCGGATAGGAGATCTGGGCCTCGGCCGCCTGGCCGCCGTCGCCGCCGTAGTCGCGGTCGCCGGTGCCGGCGACGGTGACGATCTGGCCGTCCTTGAAGTCCGGCGCGCCAGCGAAGACGATCTTGCGGACGCGATTGTTGTTCGTGTCGGAGAAGTAGAGCGCCCCGTCGGGACCGAACGACAGGCCGCCCGATGGCTCCGGATTGCCGCCGGCCGGGAGGTTCAGCTGTGTTGCCAACGCGGCACCGTCGCCGTTGAAACCCGCGGTGCCGGTGCCGGCGATCGTGTCGATGATGCCGTCCTCGCGCAGGGTGGCGAAATCGTGGATGACCCGGATGCGCTCGTTGCGCTGGTCGATGAAGAAGAAGTTGCCGTTGCCGTCCCACGTGCCGTGCGGCGGCTGGTTGACGCGCGCGTCCTTGGCCGGACCGCCGTCGCCGGCGAACGCGGCGCCGGCACCCAGGAGGATGCGCACCCGCCCGGTGTCGTGGTCGATCACGCGGATCTTGTGATTGTGCCACGCCATGATGATGATGTCGTGGTTGGGGAACTCGAGGAGGTCGGTCGGGTGATTGAGGTCGACCGTCAACGGCGGCGCGCCCTCGGGCGTCAGATCGCTGAGATCCGGCGGGCCGTCGCCGACGAAGTCGGAGCCGACGATCGTCTGGATCGTCTCGTCGGGAAGAATCTCGCGCACCTTGTGATTGTTCCAGTCGAGGAACACGCGGCGGCCGTTGGACAGGAAGGAGATGTCGAACGGCCAGTAGAGCACGGTCTCGAGGCGGTTCTTACCCTCGCCGTTGTAACCCTCGATGCCATTGCCGACGAACGTGCAGATCGAGCCGACGACGTCGGTGCAGGGAATGATCTCGGGTGGCGGCGTCGGACGCGGCGTGGGCGGCGGCGCTTGGGATACGCCGGTGACCAGACGCACACGCTGGTTGTGGGTATCGGCGACGTAGACGGCGCCGTTCGGCGCCAGCCCGATGCCGTAGGGACGATCGAGCTCGGCCTCCTTGGCCGGACCGCCGTCGCCGCTGAAGCCGCGCGACCCGTTGCCGGCAAAGGTGCTGACGATGCCGCCCGGACTGATGGCGCGGACGACGTTGTTCATCGTGTCGGCGATGTAGAGCGTTCCGTTCGGCGCCACGGCGATGTCGCTCGGGGTGTTGAACTGCGCGTCGAGCGCCGGACCGCCGTCGCCGCTGTACCCCTGCACGCCCGAGCCGGCGATGGTGTGGATGGTGCCGACCTCGTCGATCATGCGGATCCGGTTGTTGCCGGTGTCGGCGATGTAGATGCGGTTGCGGGCGTCGATGTCGATGCGGCTCGCCGGCGCCGCCGACTGGCCTTTCGGACCGTTCAGTTGCGCCAGGATGGCGGGACCCTCGTCGCCGGCGCCGCCCGGCGTGCCGATGCCGGCGAAGGTATTGATGATGTTGTTGGGCTCGAGGATGCGCAGGCGGTAGTTGGCCTGGTCGGAGATGATGATGTTCGAGTTGCTGTCCACGACCACGGAGCTCGGGAGGTCGAGCTTCGCGTCGTTGCCCGGTCCGCCGTCGCCGCCGAAGGCGCGCGCGCCGGTGCCGGCGAGGTTGGTGACCAGTCCGGTCGAGAAGTCGAGGCGCTTGACCAGGCTGTTGTGCCAGGCGGCGATGATCATCCGCCCTTCGTGGTCGAAGGTGACGTTCGTCGGATGGTTGAACTGGGTGTAGATCGCGACGCCGTCCTTACCGTCGCCGAGCTCGCCGGTGCCGGCGATGGTCTCGAAGACGCCGTCCTTGATGCGGCGGATGCGGTGGTTGTTCCAGTCGACGACGTAGACGTAGCCGTCGGGACCGACGGTGACGTCCTGCGGCAGGTAGAGGTTGGACTCGGTCGGCGGCAGGCCGTCATCGTTGATGCCGGCGATGCCCGTACCGGCGATCGTATTGATGGTCGCCGCCGGGCACCCGTCGAGGGCGGCCCGCACGGCGGCGAGGAGCTCGTTGATCGTGACCGCGCCGTCGCCCTCGGCGTCGAAGACGGGACACACCGACATCGGTTGGTTGCCGAGCGCGATGTTGACGCCCTCGAGGAGCTCGTTGACCGCGACCTCGCCATTGCCGTCGCAGTCACCCGTGCAGGCCGCGGCCGGCGCCGCCGCGGTGAGCAGGCACAGCGTGCCGATGCCCATCAGCCAGCCCGCCGACCGGCGGGCAATCGAAACGATCATGCGTGGCTCCTCCACGGGCGTGACCGTCTGGCCGCCACCCTCCTCATCATCCGCACTTCGCTGCGGCCCCGACCGAGCGCGCGCCTCTGGCGCCGGACTTTTCGGTGTGACCGCATCAACGAACCGACGCTAGAAGGCAAAAATGATCGAGTCAAGGTTGCCCCGGACCGCACGCCCGCGCCGGGACGCGACCTTGCCTCACCATCCCCCCTCGCGTAGCGTTCCGACGGGTCGATGAAAGGCTGGATCAAGGCGGGATTGGCGGGACTCCTCGCCCTCGGCGCCTGCGTCGCCTCCGCGCCGCCGGTCCTCGCCCATGGCGGTCGCCTGCCGTTCGATAGCTGGGGGGGCTTCACGGGCGACGTCCTGCGCTGCCAACGGGTGATCGCCCAGGCCGCCGCCCAGTGCGCGACCGGGGCGTGGGCGGCGCGGCGCGCCTGCCGCGAGACGACGGTGAGCGGCGGCACCTGCGATGAAACGGCCACGACGGCGAGGATCGCCACGGCGCGACGCACCGCGCAGGATGACGTGGACGACGCCTGCAGCGAGCGCCAGGCGATCTCCCTCCAGTACCTCGGCTCGTTCGATCTCCAGCAGGACCTGATCGCCTTCTGTCGCGACTGGGAGCGCGCCGCCGACTCCGCCGTGTTCGACGCCGCCGGTGCCAACGCCCCCTGCGCCCTCGCCGCGGCCGGGGCGGTCACCGGCGTGATGCAGTATGCGTTGCGCGCGCGCCGGCGCTGCATGGATCGGGTGGCCGCGACTCCGGCCGGCGCCGAGGAGCGGCGGCCGTTGCTCGACACTGCCGACCATCGCCTCGAGCGCGCCGTCGACCAGACGGCGGCGCGTCTGGTGCGTCAGTGCCCCGATTTCGCCACCCGCTACGGGCGATCGCCGGGGGACTTCCTCACCACCTTGGCGCTGCGCGCGAATTGCGTCGGCGGCGCGTTCTACATCCAGGACGCGATCCTCTGTCCCGCTCCCCTGTGCGGCAACGGCGTGGTCGAGCCGACCGAGGACTGCGACGACGGCAACACCGCCGACGGCGACGCCTGCCCGGCGTCGTGTGTGCGGTGACGCGACAAGCCGTCGTGCAGTAGCGCGGGCCTCCGTGCCCGTCGCCGCCCGCAGGGCGGCGGAGAATGTCGCGCGACAAGCATGGCACTGAATTGATTTCAGCGCGCTCCGGCGCGCTCCGCGCGCCGACGGGCGGGGACGCCCGCGCTCCAGGCTGCCCTCATGCAGCGCGCTACATGGTGCGGCATGGCAGCCGCGCAGAGGCGCAGGAAGAGTCGGATCCTGTCATGCCCCCCGGGCCATCGCTGCCGGCTCGTCGCTACGGATCGGGGAGGGGCCTGTTGTCCAGCGTCGGATCTGACGTCAGGTGCACGCGCACCGTCTCGCTGACCGTGACGTTGCTGTCGTCCGTGACGCTGACCGTGAGGTTGGCCTCGCGATCCTCGATGTCGAGGAACGGGCCGTTCTGCAGGAACGGGAAGTCGATGTTGCGCCGCTCGTAGAAGCCGTTGGTGGGCGTGGTCGGCAGCGACACGCGGAACGAGCCGTCGACGAGGACGCCGCGATTGGCCGTCTCGAGGTGGGCGGTGATGGTCACGCGATTGAGCACGCTGACGCAGCTGACGCGTATGTGGAAGCGCAGGGAGGCGCTCGTCTGAGCGCTCTGTCGGAATCGGATGAAGTCACAGCTCTGCAGCGGGCCGAATGTCAGATCCGCGTTGCGGCCGATCTGGAGTAGGCGGCCCTGCGGGCAGGTCACCTCGGCCTCGGGCAGACGGGGCAGCGAGGGGTCGTCCGTGCAACAGGACTGATCCACCGGTAGTGCGGTTGCCGTGCACCCGGTGGCCGGATCGCAGACTGGCGTCGTGCAGCTATCTGCGGGCGCGATGCGGAAGTCGAGATCGCCGCTCGCCGCCAGCGGCGGCTCGGCCGCGTCCTGACACTGCACCGGCACGGTGAAGAGTCCGAGCTGATCGGCGGCCGGCGTCCAGTTCAGGACGTTGTCGGGATCGAGGGTCATGCCGGCGAGCAGCGCGTCGGAGGCACAGGCCACCGGCCCGCCCTCCGGATCGACGGCGCCGATCGGGCGCGCGATCGCCTGGCCGGCGATGCCGCGGTAGACGAACGGCGCCGCCAGCAACGGCGGCTGATTGGCCGTCGCCGTCGGGCTCGCCGTCAGCGTGTCGGTCGGCGTCGCGCTGGCGGGCGGCGGGGCGGTCATCGACGGCGAAACCGAGGGACACCCGGACAGCAGGGCGTTGGTGGCGGCGATCAGCTCGGCGATCGTGACCTCGCCGTCGCCGTTTGTGTTGACCGCGGCGCAGTCGGCGACCGGCGCCGATCCGAGCGCGATGCCCACCGCCTTCACGAGCTCGCTGATCACGACCACGCCGTCGCCGTTGCAATCGCCGGGACAGGCAGCGACCGCCGGTGCGGCCAGGCAGAGCGCGGCGAGGATGCAGGCGAGACGGCGCACGATCCGTCGAACGATACGCCAGCCGATCGGTTAATGTAAGCCGCACGCATGCCGGGGAGTGCCTCGGCTTACTTTGGGGGGGCAGTGCCCGCTGCTCAGATAGCCGCCAAGAACGCCAAGGGCGCCAAGGAGCAGTGCTTGGCGGCCTTGGCGTCCTTGGCGGTTTGCCTCAGGGCTGCGATCACCGCCGCGCCAATCAAGTCCACCCATGCCGAGCATCCGAGCCCGTCACTGGAAAAGGCCGCGCGCGAGCGCTAGCAGGCCGTCATGAGCGGGCGTGTGCGGCGGTGGACGGCGAGTCTGTTCGAACCGGTGGATGGCGCGTCGATCGCGGTCTTCCGGATCGCCCTCGGCTTCGTGATCGCCTGGGACGTCGTCCGCTACTGGCAGTTCGGGTGGATCGTCGAGTACTACATCCGCCCGAAGTACCACTTCGGCTACCTCTACCTCGACTGGGTGAAGCCGCTGCCCGGCGATTGGATGTACGCCCATTTCGCCGTCATGGGCGTCGCCGCGATCCTCGTCGGGCTCGGCCTGTTCTACCGGCCGGCGATCATCGTCCTGTGGTTCCTCTACACCTGGAAATTCCTGATCGAGAAGTCGGTGTACATGAACCACTATTACCTGATCGGGCTGCTCTGCTTCCTCTTCATCTTCATTCCGGCGCACCACACCTGGTCGCTCGATCGGCGGCGGCACCCGGAATGGACCCAGACGGTCCCGCGGTGGACGATCTATCTGCTGCGCTTCCAGCTCTTCATCGTCTACTTCTACGGCGCGATCGCGAAGCTGAACCCCGACTGGCTGCGCGGCGAGCCGATGCTCTCGGCGATCACGGCGCGCGTGCCCGGCGTGCCGGAGATCGCCACCCACTTTCCGCCGGCGCTGCTCGCCTACGCCATCGCCTACGGCGGCATCTTCAACGATGCGATGGTGCCGATCCTGCTCTCGATCCGGCGCACGCGGGTGATCGGCTTCCTCTGCGCGATCGTCTTCCACGTCATGAACGAGATCTTCCTCAGCATCGGCGTGTTCTCGTACCTGATGAGCGTCGCCGACACGGTCTTCTTCGACCCGGACTGGCCGCGCCGCCTCGCGGCGCGCTGGAAGCGAACGCCGTACGTCGGGGCCGCGGCGGCGCCGTCATCGGCCTCCGCGCTCCGCGGCGGGCAACGCGCGGCGTTGGCGGCGCTCGGGCTCTACGTGGCCTTCCAGCTGCTCATGCCGCTCCGCCACTTCCTCTACCCGGGCTACGTGAGCTGGACGGAGGAGGGGCACCGCTTCAGCTGGCATATGAAGTTGCGCGGCAAGCAGAGCGCGATGTCGATCGTCGCCTACCTGCCGAGCACCGACACGCGCTTCGCGATCGATCCGCGCGAGGACCTCACCGATCGGCAGTTGCGCAAGGTCTTCACCTTCCCGGACATGCTGCTCCAGTACGTGCACTTCAAACGCGACGAGCTGCGCGCCGCCGGCGCCGATCCGGTCATCACCGTCGAGTGGCACTGCTCGCTCAACGGTCAGCCCGCCCGCCTGCTGGTCGACCCGAACGCCGACCTCGCGAAGTACGAGTCGTCCATCTGGCCGCAGCCGTGGATCCTGCGGTAACTCGGCTCGACGACTCTTGGCCTACCCGCCCCGCCGGGGCGGCGCTGCGCGTCGCCGTGCGGCCACAAGGGCCGCGGCTACGGCGTTGCGGCGTTGGCCAGGCCGTCAGCCGTCGACAGGCTTGCTCTCCAGCTCAACGCCGGCGTCGAACCCGTACGCGTGCGCGAGCGCGACGACCGGGTGCACGGTCTGGCGGCCGGCGCCCTGCTCGATGTGCAGCGCGGCGAGGCGGCAGTCGGTGCAGGCGAGCGCGCAGGGCTCGCCTGCGTCGGCGCGCATGCCCGCGAACGCTTTCTGTCCCCAGCGGAGCGAGTCGGTGAAGTGTTCCTTCTGCATGCTCCAGGTGCCGTCGTGCCCGGAGCACTCCTGCACGCACTCGACCTGATCGGCGATCAGCCCGAGGAGGTCGCGGCCGCGGATGCCGATGTTCTGGACGCGGATGTGACAGGGCACGTGGTAGCGGACATGGCCGAAGCGGCGGGTGAAGTCGCGCTTCAGGCGCCCTTCGCGGGCGATGCGGTACAGGTACTCGTCGAGATCGTGGGCGCGTCCCGCCACCAGGGCCGTGCGCGGGCCGGCGGCGAGCTGCGGGAACTCCTCGCGCATCATCAGGCTGCAGCTCGGCGACGGGATGACGATCGCGTAACCCTGCTCGACGTACGGGGCCAGCGCCTCGACGTTGGCGCGGATCTTCTTGCCGGCGGCGTCGAGATCGCCGCCGTCGAGGAACGGCATGCCGCAGCAGACCTGCTGCGGCGGTCGCACGACCTCGATGCCGTTGTGCTCGAGGACCCGCACCGCCGCGATGCCCACGGCCGGATCGTTGTAGTCGATCAGGCAGGTCGAGAAGAGTGCCACCTTGGTCGGCGTCGGATTCTCGACCCCGTCCTTCAGTGGTTGGAGGGCCTCGACGCGCGGCGTGTGACGGCTCCACCAACTCGGGAAGGTCTCGCGATGGTAGGTGGGCATCAGCTTGTCGCGGTGGATGTTGACGACGCCCTCCATCACCGCCCGATTGGCGGGATTGCGCAGCGCCCAGTTGGCCACCCCCGGTGCCAGGCTGGCGGCGCGGCCGATGGTCGCGGTGTCGCGCATCAGGCGCGTCCGGATCGGCACGCCCTCGCGACGCGTGCGGTGCGCCTTCCAGCGGAGCAGCAGGCGCGGGAAATCGAGCGCGAAGTCGTGCGGCGGGGTGTACGGGCAGTTCGGGTAGCAGAGCTTGCACTGGAAACAGAGGTCGACGACGCCGTCGATCTCGGCGTTGGTCAGGTCGCGAGCGTGGGCCTGGAGCTCGGGCAGCTCGTCGCCGTAGGTGACGCCGACCTCGGGCCCGCCGTGCACATGCTCGACCGGGGGGGCTGCGGCCGCCTCGCGCCGCTTGGCGTCGGCGGCGGCGCCGATCTCGGGATTGGCAGCCAGATGCTCGGCGCGCTTGTGCTCGGTCTTGCCGTCGATCAGCTCGAACAGGGTGGGGAAGCTGCCGCAGAATTTGAAGCACAGCCGGCAACCCCAGCAGATGTCGAAGATCCGGTCGGCCTCCTGCCGCAGGTCGGCGGGGTCCCAGAACTTCGGATCGTCTACCCGCAGGCCTATCGCCTCCGCCATGTCGTCCCCTTTGCCGCCAGATTCGGGACGCTGCCACGACGGCGTCCGCCCGCGCACTCTAAATGAGTGTTCCCACTCGTCAATCGAGCCCCTCAATGGCGCAAAGATGGCCCATCAGTGGATGGCCCCTTGAACAGCACTTCACCCACCAGCTGGCCGATCAACGGACACCGCACTCTTTCGTCACTTTGTGGCTCATTGACGGCCAGCAGAGCGACGATTTTGTCACGCTGGGTCCGCGTACGAATTTAGAGCGTCGCTTCTGTGACGCTGGCATGTGTCATGCTCTGCTCCCCACGACGTGGAGGATAGGCGCATGGTTCGTGGACGAATTCTCACCCCGCAGATCGATTCTCGCAGCCTCATGTCGGAAGAGGTGCTGATGCTGGCCGTGCTCGAGCAGGCGTTCTCGGACCTCGAGAGCGGATGCCCGGCGGTCCGCGCCGACGCCGAGGCGTATTTCCTGGCCTACACGGCCGATTCGAGCGCCTTCAGCCTCGACTCGGTGTGCGCGCAGTTCCGGCTCTCGTCGAGCGCCATCCGCGGCGAAGTGCGCCGCCGGCTGAAGCAGCGCCCGATCGGCAAGGGCAAGGCTCTGCGCCAGGCCGCCTGAGCACCGCGCGCGCCTCACGCCGCCAGGCGTTCCCGCCACAGGCGCTCGATCTGCGCCCGGAGCTGGTCGCGCGTGCCGCTGTTGTCGATGACGACGTCGGCACGCGCGCGCCGCTCCTCGTCTGACAGTTGCGCCTTGATGCGCGCGGCGACCGCCGCCGGGTCCATGCCGCGCTGCTGCGTGAGGCGCGCCTCGATCACCTCGCGCCCCGCCACCACCAGCCACACCTCGTCGACGAGCGCATCCCATTTCGCCTCGATGAGGAGCGCCGCCTCGACGACGATCGGCGCTCGGCCCACAGCGCGCGCCGCGGCGACCCGCTCCGCGACACCGGCCCGGATCAGCGGGTGCACGACGGCGTTCAGACGCGCCAGCGCCGCCGGATCGCCGAAGACGATCGCGCCGAGGCGCTTGCGGTCGATGGCCCCGTCGTCGCCGACAACCCCCGATCCGAACGCCGCGACCACCTGATCGAACCCGATCGTTCCCGGTGCGTAGACCTCGTGACCGACGCGATCGGCATCGATCACCGTCGCGCCAAGCTCGGCGAGCACCTCGACGGCACTGCTCTTGCCCGACCCGATGCCTCCGGTCACGCCGACCGTTTTCACCGCCGCCGTCACGGGCGCAGAGACCCGTCGGCCGGGCGACCGAGGAGTGGGGGACGGTCCACGGCGCGTGAACCGTCCCCAATCACACGATTCGAATCAGCCAGCCGCCGCCGCTTGCAAACTGGCCGGCTCAGCCTTCGGCGCCGTGCGCGGGCCCGGTCGAGTCCCGGCGGCGACATCGTGCCGCCAGGTCGCCAGCCCACGCCGGAGATACTCGGGGTTGATCTCCAGCGTCTCGCAGATGTTCTCGTAGGAGAAGAACCATCCGCGATCGTTCGACGTGATCCAGTTCTGGGCCTCGTCGAAGAGCTGCTGGCCGTGCCCGTCACGCGCGATAGAGTACTTCTGGAAGCAATCGAGCGCATCCTCCAGCACCGCCAACATCAGCCGTTTCTCCCCGCGCACCCCACTCCCGCCCCGAAACGCCGCATAAAACTGGGCCGGGAGTAGTGCGTCAGGCTCGAAGAGTCCGAACGAGCGATCGGTCATCGTAGAAGCCCCCACCTCCGCAACATGAGTAACGTCCGCCACTCTACTGAAGACCCTGACCGGGACCCAAATGAAAAACGCTAGCTCACCGCGTCGCCAGCCCTAATGACGGGCTCGGCGAACGCGTTGACCTTGGCGGCGGCGCGAGAGGATCGCGCGAAGACGAGTGCTTACTTCTTCGCGCCGAGCACCTGCTCCTTGAAGCTCTTCGCCACCGTGAAGCGCACCTTCTTGCGAGCGGGAATCTTCACCGGCTCGCCGGTCTGAGGGTTGCGCCCCATCCGCGCCTTGCTCTGCGCCTTCTTGAACGTGCCGAGATCGGGAATCTTGACCGGGTCGCCCTTCTTCACTGAGCTGACGACGGTCAACACCAACCCCTCCAAGATCGCCTGAGCCTGCTTCTTGGTCACATCACCCGCCTTGGCCAACCGCTCAATCAGCTGCGACTTCGTCATATCATCCCCACCTTTCAGTTTAGTAAACCGTTGTCCTAGCTGCGCGGAAAAATCGGTCTTTACTTGCACCCTGCACGGTCCTCCTGTCAAGCACATTCTTTGCGTTGACGCGGCGCGAGTGCTTGCGGCCGTAGGGGATTTCACTCGTGCGCGGGTCGGATCAGGACGTGGCGCAACGGCTCGCGACCGACGCTCTGCGAATCCAGACCGTACGCATCGGCGAGTTGATGTTGCAGCCGCCGCAGGTACGCCGGCCGCGGCGCGAGCTCGACGGCGTGGCGTTGCGCGATCACTTCGATCACGGCGCCCTCCGCCTCGCGCAACGCTTCATGCTGATCCGGATGCGGCGCGTCGAGGTCGAAGAGCTCGCGCAGCGCCTGCTCGATCTTGCCGGGGTTGCTCGACGCCACCGCTTGCACGCGCGTGCCGGCGCTGAACCCGTCGCGCACGCGCCGCGGCTGCTTGCGCGCGATCGCGCGCAGCGTCAGGACCACGTCCGCCTCCTGCGGTGAGTCGACCACCACCGCCGGCACCTGCAGCGCGCGGATGGCGCGCTCGACGCGCTCGGGGCGGATCGCGTAGGGAAAGAGACGCAATGGCGGCCGCCCTTGCGGCACAAGGGTTTGCGCGCGCGCGAGCGGCGGGGCTTCCTCGACGTCGACGCCGCCGTCCTGACGGCGCACGCGCAGCTGCGGCTCGACGACCTGATGGCGCAGCAGGCGATCGACGGTCACGGCGACGTCGGCGTGCACCGCGAAGCGTTCGCGATCGCGAATCTCGACGACGACGTCGAACGTCGGCGGCGCCTTGCGCTCGAGCACCGTCTTCTGGGTGCGCCGGCGCCGCGCCTCGTCGTCGCCGAGCGTGACCGCCTGGATGCCACCGATCAGATCGGCGAGCGTCGGGTTGGCGACGAGATTGTCGAGCGAGTTGCCATGCGCCGTCGCGATCAGCTGCACGCCGCGCTCGGCGATGGTGCGTGCCGCCAGCGCTTCGGCTTCGGTGCCGATCTCGTCGATCACGACCACCTCGGGCATGTGGTTCTCGACCGCCTCGATCATCACCGCGTGCTGCCGCTCGGGCGCCGGCACCTGAATGCGACGCGCGTGACCGATGCCGGGGTGTGCGATGTCGCCGTCGCCGCCGATCTCGTTCGACGTGTCGACGATCATCACGCGACGCTGCAGATCGTCGGCGAGCACGCGGGCGGCTTCGCGCAGCAGCGTCGTCTTGCCGACGCCCGGACGGCCGACGAGCAGGAGGCTCTTGCCGGCTTCGACGACGTCGCGGACGACGTCGATCGTGCCGTAGACGGCGCGACCGACGCGACAGGTCACGCCGACGATGTCGCCCATGCGGTTGCGCAGCGCCGAGATGCGGTGCAGCGTCCGCTCGATGCCGGCGCGGTTATCGGCGTTGAACTGGCCGATGCGCGCCGCGACGAAATCGAGATCCTCGCGCGCCACCGGCTCCGCGGCGAGCGCCGCGACGCCGCCGGGATAGCGCGCTTCGGGCGGCCGCCCGAGATCGCAGACGATCTCGATCAGCTGCGGCAACCGCGCGTCGGCGAGCAGCGCTGCCGCCACCCGCGGCGGCAGCACCGCGAGCAGCTCGTCGAGGTTGTCGGTGACTTCAATGCGCGTCTCTCGAACCCCAGCCGCCGTGGTGGATCGCACGTGCTGATTCTATCTCAGGCGCGCCGCGAAAGCGACGGGCGCGCCCGCCCTTCCGCGTCGTCGGCGGGCGCATCACCGGTCGCGTCGGCGCGTCGCGACGCCGCCAGCAACTGGTTGACGAGGCTCGATTCGCGCTTGAAGAACCCGTCGGTGTGGAACGAGTCGCGCAGGTGCAGCAGCTGGTAGTCGAGGTGGTGACACATCTCGTGCACCAGCGTGCGCAGGAAGGTCTTGTAGGCGACCACCTGGCCGCGCTTGGCGGTGAGCATCCAGATGCTGATGACTTCGCGCCGGCCGGCCGACTGGTAGAGGCCGTGCAGCTCGCCGCGCGCGTCCGACGGGCGCTCGGCCTTGACCTGGAGGCGGAGCGTTCGCACGCGCAGCGCGGTGCACAGCTCGTCGCAGATCACCTGCGCGACGTGCGCGGTGCGCGGCCGATCGTCATGCGTCAGCGCCCAGTCGAGCAGGTAGACGGCGCGCCCCAGGCGCGGGGTCGCCTTCACGGGAATCGCCCCGATCGCGTTGCTGCGGTCGTACTCGCGCTGCTGGGCTCGGGTCAGGCGATGGCGGAAGTTGGGCATGCCGCGCCCGGCTCACGCAATGGACGCCGATCGGCGGCGGGGACGTTCGCAGGTGAGGCGCGCACGCGACGGCATGGGAGCGGTCAGCGCGACGCCGGACGCGACGCGCTGCCGGGCAGGGCACTGTCGCCGCGCTTGCCGAGGTTTCGGAACGGCGACGCGCCGCCACCGTCCGAGTCGCATCCCCAGACGGCGACGAGCAGGGCGCAGGCGATCAGCGCCCCGCCCCACCCGAGCCGTCGGCGCGCTGCCATTCAGGCGGCGGAGCGCGCCAGGCGCCGCGTGAGCGCGTTCAGGCGGCGGGTGGCTTCGGCGGGCGAGTACGGAGAATCGTAGACGCCCGGGCGATAGCCGGTGAACGTCTGCCCCACGAGGTCGCGATCGTCGATCTCGACGAACGTCCGCTGCAGCGCCGCAGGCTCGGCCGGTGGTTCTTCCGGAGCCGGCACCGGCCGTTCGACGGACATCGCCCGGTGGGTGCCGATGTCGAGAGGAAAGACGATCTCGGCGAACGGGATCTCGAAGGCGGGCGCGCCGCCCGGAGCGATCCACTGTCCGCCGCGCCGCCGTACGAACCAGACGCGCGCCATGAAACGACCCTCAGTGCGTGGTGACGGCCCCACCCGAGGTCGCGCCCAACATCTGGCTGACCGCCTCGTAGGCCGGCGACAGCAGATGGTCGAGGGTCTCGGTGAGCAGGTGTTCGAGGTCGGACAGGTCGTCCACCGTCAAAGACGAGACGTCCTGGTGCATACCGTGCAACGCCCAGATGGTCGTGCGCAACCGACTCCGCACGTCCTCCAGCGTCCGCAGCACCTCCTGGGCGTCGATCGGCCCCTCATCCTGGTGCTCGTCTGCCATCGCGTCCTCCCTCGGTCCCGACCGTCGTCAGGGTATCGCGAAGCTGTCACGCAACCATACGCAGTGCAAGTCGCCGTTTCGCATTCCGCCATCGGATCGCGAGCTTCGCAGCGTTCAGTCGCCGACCGTCTGCCAGTCGATCTCCCAAAACTCCGGCACCGCCGGGCGCAGCTCGAAGTGGCCGCCGAAGCACTGAAAGCTCGGCTGATGCGACAGCCGCTCGGTCAGCAGATGGCGGTGGGTCTCCAGATCACCGCCGGGCGGCAGCCCGATGTCGAGCCGCTGGTGCTGGCCGCATTTCTTGCAGCGAACGTCGACGCGCACCGCCCCGCCGCCTACTGGGCCGGCTGGGACGCAGGCGGCGGCGCCGCGGGCGTGCCCGCCGGGCGGGCCGCCATCGGGGCGATCTGGTCGGCGCGCGCCTTGGCCTGAGCGGTCAGGGCGGCGCGCACCTTCTGCACGAGGCGCTCCTGCTCCTGGACACGGCGTTCGACGCTGCGGAAGTCGGCCAGCGTGACGTTCTTCGTGGCGAGCACCTGGTCCAGGGTCAGGTCGTGATCGGCCTGCATCGCCGTATAGACGTCGATGTACAGCTGGAGCTCGGCCGGCGTCACATCGTCCTTGGGCGTGGCGGCAGGCTCCTGGGCCTCGGGCCGCATCCCGAACAGCAGGGCGCCGATCAGCGCGCCGACCGCCGCGATACCGAGCACGACGCTGGTGACGCGAAAGACCATCTTGAGAGTACGCCGAGGCACGGCGCGACCGATCCTCACCCGATCGCCCTGGCAAAGCAAGTCGACACCGCGCCGGCGCCTTTCGTCAGCCGTGCCGCGACAGACGCGCCCGCGATTGATTCGATCGGCGGGAACAACTGCCTTTCAACGACGCCCGCATCAATCCGAGGCACTACCAGCCGGTCCACTTGCGTGGACGCGCCTGGCGATCCGCGCTAGGGTCCGCGCGATGGCGCTCTCCTACGAAGCCGTGGGCGTCGACACCGAGGGCGTCGACAACGGACTGCAGCGCCTGGCGAAGTGGGTCAACGCGACCTTCGCCTTCAACCCCAACCGGCCGCTGCTGCCGCTCGGGTACTACGCCAACGTCCTGCCGGTCGCGCCGGATCTCGCCATCGCGATTTCCACGGACGGCGTCGGCACCAAGTTGCTCGTCGCCCAGCGCCTCGGGCGCTACGACACCGTGGGCATCGACTGCGTGGCGATGAACGCCAACGACGTGATCTGCGTCGGCGCCCGCCCGCTGTCGCTGGTGGACTACATCGCCGTGCATCACGTGGACGGCGACGCGTTGGCGGCGATCGCCAAAGGCCTGCACGACGGCGCCCGCCTCGCCGACCTCAACATTCCCGGCGGCGAGATCGCGCAGCTGCGCGAGATGGTGCACGGCGACCACGGCTATCCGTTCGAGCTGGTCGGCACGTGTATCGGCACGCTGCACCCGCAGCGCCTGCTGATCGGCACCGACGTCACCGCCGACGATGTCGTGGTCGGACTGCCGAGCAGCGGCCTGCACAGCAACGGCTATACGCTGGCGCGGCACGCGCTGCTCGAACGCGCCGGTCTCCGCCTCGAAGGGCGGGTGGCCGAGCTGGGCCGCACGCTGGGCGAGGAGCTGCTCGAGCCGACGGCGATGTACGTACGTCCGGCCATGGCGATGCTCGACGCCGGCCTGCCGGTGAAGGCGTTCCTCCACATCACCGGCGATGGATTGCTCAACCTGTCGCGCATCGACGCGCCGATGGGCTTCGTCATCGACCGGCCGCTGCCGCCGCAGCCCATCTTCGCGCTCATTCAGCAAGCCGCCCAGACGACCGCCGCGGAGATGTACCGGACCTTCAACATGGGTACGGGCTTCGCCGTCGTCCTGCCCCCCGCCGAGGCGGAGCGGGCGATTGCCATCGCCGCGCAACACGGGTCGGCCGCGCAGGTCATCGGCTACGCGACGCCGGACGCGCAGCGCCGCATCTGGCTGCCCGCATCCGAGCTGGTCGGCGTCGGCAAGCAGTTCGTGCCGGCGGACGGCACCGCCCCGCGCCGCGCCGGCAGCTGAGCGCCCACCCGGTCGCGGACGTACGATTTCGGATGCGTTAATCCGGCCCAGCCGGTATGCGTGAGAAGATCGCCCGTATGTCCGTCCGTTCGCCGCATTCCCTGATCGTCGCCGCGCTCCTACTCGCCCTGCCGCGTCTCGCCGGCGCATTGTGCACGGCCACGGACGTCATCCTCTCCGACACCAACTGCCCGGCCGGCACCGGCGCCTGTACGATCTCCGGCAACTTCACGGTCGACGACGGCTGCACGTTGGACTTCGGCACGCGCAACGTGACGCTGAGCGGGAAGCTCACGGTCGCCAACGTCGGCAGTGGCACCCCCGATCAACGCAAGCACGTCGGCACGATGACCGTGCGCGCCGGAAACCTGTCGATTGCCCCGAGCGGCCTGATCGATGCGATCGGCCAGGGACTGGACGAAACGGGCGGCGTCGTCATCATCGAGACCACCGGGGCCTTCACCTCCCAGCTGAGCAGTCGCATCGACACCTCCGGAAACTCCGCGATGGGGGGCGGCGCGATCATCGTCCGCGCCGGTACCTTGGTCATCGTGGCCGGGCGCCTCTTTTCGGACTCCCTCAACGCCGGCGCGGCCGGCGGGGTGGTGGACCTCACCTCCAACGGCGACATGACGCTCACGGCGAACAGCACCGTCTCGGCGCGCGGCGGCTCCGACTCCGACGGCGGCGGCGAGATCGACCTCACCGCCGGCGGCAACCTGTTGGTGCAGAGCGAGCTGCGGGTCGACGCGCTCGACGGCGGTTTCATCGAGGTACGCGCCGACGGCACGGTCACCATCGGCGACGTCGACGCCTCCGGCGGCGGCGACGCCGGCAGCGGCGGATGCGTCGACGTGAGCGGCGGCCGGGGCACGACGGTGACCGGAGACATCATCGCCGACGGCTCCACGGGGACCTTCATGACCGGTGGCTGCGGCGGCCTGATCTGCCTCGACGGCGACACCGGCACGATGACCGTCGGCGCCACGGCCCTGATCAGCGCGAACGGCGCCCGGCCGGACGGCGGCGGCGGGCAGATCTCGCTGCTGGCCCTCGGCTCGACCGTGGTCAGCGGCACGATCCAGGCCCGCGGCCCGAATGGCGAGACCTGCGGCGGCGACGTATGCATCGACACGGGACTGGACGCGACGATCGACACCGTGGGGTTCGTCGACGTCAGCGGCGGCGACGCGGGCGGCGCGGTCGAATTCATCGCCGGCCGCGACATCACCGTGAACGGCACGCTCGATCTGCGCGGACGCCAGCAGGCCGCGCTCGGCGGCGACGCCGCCCTGCGCGCCGGTAACAACGGGACGGGGCAGCTGCGCGTGACCAGCACGATCGACGCGAGCAGCGCCTCGGCCTGCAGCGTCGTGGATGGCTGCGGCCAGGGCGGGAGCACCGATCTCTTCGGCTGCAACGTGACGCTCACCAACGCCTCATCGCTGCTCGCCACCGGCCCTGACGGCGGCCAGCACAACATCACCGCCCGCGAGCAGCTGACCGTCCAGGGGACGGTCGACGCCTCGCGCACCGTCGCCAACGGCTCGAACGGCGTCACCCATATCGAGCACACGGCTCGCAAGACCCCGATCCTCACCGGCTCCAATTTCGCGCCGGCGCCGCTCGTCCAGGCGCTGGCGACGTGCCCGACGCAGGGCCCGACCCAGCCACCCTGCCTCGACCCCTGCCCGACCTGCGGCAACGGACAGATCGAGTTCCCCGAGACCTGCGACAACGGTGTGATGCCGCCGGTGGCCTGCGGCGGCTGCTCGGTGTTCTGCCAGATCGAGGACTGCGACGACGGCCTGACCTGCACCGGCGATCAGTGCGTCCCCGCCGTCGGCTGCCAGCATCGGGTGACGCCGATCTGTACGGAACCGCCGACGCCGACGCCGACGATCACCGGCACGCGCCCGACCGAAACGGCGACGCCGACGCCGTCCGCCACCCGCACCCAGACGGTGACGCCGAGCCTCAGCGCAACGGCCACCGCCAGCGCGACCGGCACCGCCACCGCGACCCGCACCGCGACGCCGACCGGTACCGAGACGGTCGCATCGACACCGACCGCCCCGCTCACCGCGACGCCGATCGCCAGTGCCACCGCCGCCGACACGGCGACGCCGGCTCCGACCGCCAGCGCGAGCTCGACGGCCACCGCGCTCGACACGGGCACCGCCACCGCGACGGCATCAGCCACAGCCACCAGCACGACTCCGCCGACATCGACGTGCGCCGGCGACTGCAACGGCGACGGCAGCGTCACGATCAATGAGCTGATCGCCGGCGTCAACATCGCCCTCGGCAACACCGCCGTGACCAGTTGCCCCTCGTTCGACCGCAACAGCGACGGCTCCGTCACGATCAACGAGCTCATCGCCGGGGTCAACGCCGCCCTGGCGGGGTGCTGATCGTGAACGACGCCGCGACGATCGAACGGATCCTGCGCGAGTTCCGCCGCATCGCGGTGGTGGGCATCTCGGCAAATCCCAACCGGCCGTCACACGAGGTCGCGAGCTACCTGCGCGGCGCCGGCTACGAGATCCTTCCCGTCAACCCATTGCTGACGAGCTGGGAGGGCCTGCCCTGCCATCCCAACCTCTCCACCGTGCCGCCACCGGTCGAGGTCGTCGACCTCTTCCGCCGCTCCGATCAGGTGGGGCCGATCGTCGACGAGGCCATCGCCATCGGTGCCCGCGCGATCTGGATGCAGATCGGCGTCGTCGACGAAGCCGCCGCCGCCCGCGCCCGCGCCGCTGGACTACTGGTGGTGATGGATCTGTGCATGTTGAGGGAGCATCGCAGGGTGGTGGGCTGAGGGGCCGAGACGAAGGATCAAACAGAAGAGCGCTCGTCCTTCGTCTTTCGTCCTTCAGCCCTAGTCCTTCCCCCGCCCCTCGTACTCCCCGTGCTCGCCGGGCGGATTGGTCCGCGCTGAGAACTCGCGGAGTCCCTGAACCTCGCGGAAGTGTCCGAGCGCCCAACGGACGCTGGGAAACGCGAGGTCGTCCCAGGGAATCTCGTCCCAGGTGAACAGGCCCACTTCCTGGCTCTCCGGTCCGGCGGCCACATCGGGGCTGAGCAGGCGGGCGCGATAGATCACCTGCACCTGGCTGATGCGCGGGATGTTGTAGACGGCGAGCAACGCGTCGATCTCGATGCGAGCCAGCGCCTCCTCCCAGGCTTCACGCGCCGCGCCGTCGCTGGTCGCCTCGCGCACCTCGAGGTAGCCGGCGGGCAGCGTCCAGAACCCCCGCCGGGGATTGATCGCGCGTTTGCAGAGCAGGATGCGCTCCCCCCAGGTGCAGACCGAGCCCACCACGACCTTGGGATTTTCGTAGCTGACGAAGCCGCACGTGTTGCACACCAGGCGTTCGCGATTGTCTCCCTCGGGCATGCGCCGCTCGAAATGGTCCGGATGATACGGGTGATCGGGCATGGCGGGAGTCTGCCCGGGGTGGGCGAATCCGACAAGAGCTTCCCTCCCACGGAGGGGTGCGGCGACGCTGGCAGCACATTGCATGGCAGGGGTGCGCAGCGCATGGTTGACGAGATGGAATTGTCGGAGCTGGCGGCGCGCGAGGAGATTCGCGAGATCGTGGCGGCGTACGCCCACGCCGCCGATTCGGGCCGCTTCGACGAAGTGGCCGGGCTGTTCGCGCCCGACGGGGTGCTGGAAACGCCGGACCACGTCGAGCACCGCGGCCGCGCCGCCATCCGCGCCTTTCTCGGCGCCACCGGCGCGGCGCTGGCGGGTGCGACGAAGGTACCGATCATCCGGCATCACGTGAGCAACCTGCGGCTCGCCGTCACCGGTGCGGACGACGCCACCGGCGCCGCGTACTTCCTGGTCGTCACCGAGCGAGGCCCCGATCACTGGGGCCGCTACCGCGACCGCTACACACGCATCGACGAGGGCTGGCGCTTCGCCCATCGCCGGGTGCGGCTCGACGGGTTCGCGTCGGGAAGCTGGGCAGCCGAGCGCCGCCGGTAGGCCCCGGCCGGCCCATCGAACTCGTCACAATCACCGAACCGGCGCTGCTTCCGCAGCGCCGGTTCGCGGCGGTGATTGCCAGCAGGCCTTCGGGCAGGCCGCGCGGGAGCGCGGCTCTCTATTCCGGGACAGGCCGCATCAGCCATCACCGCATGAGGGCGCTGCTCCCGCAGCGCCGGGCAGCGCGGGGCGAGACAACGGCGGTCGTCGGTCGCGCAGATTGCGTCGAACCTCCGCGAACAGGCCGCGCGGGAGCGCGGCCCTCTATTCCGGGACAGGCCGCATCAGCAATCACCGCATGGAGGGCGCTGCTCCCGCAGCGCCGGGCAGCGCGCGGCGAGACAACGGCGGTCGTCGGTCGCGCGGATTGCGTCGAACCCCCGCGGACAGGCCGCGCGGGAGCGCGGCCCTCCATGCGGTGATGGCATGACGATCCCGCGTGGGGTGAGCGTCGCATGTTCCCCGAAAAGCCGCGGGGCGCCGGTCGAACTGACCGGCGCCCCGCGGTGCTGCAGGAGGAGTGGGGTTGTGGCTACGGCATTGCCGCGGCCTTGCGGATGACGCCGGAGGCGACGATCGCCGACGCGTCGCCGTTGTCGGACGTGATGGAAACGGTGATGCTGATCGGCGTGTCGGTGTCTCCCGTGCCCGGCGCGTCGTCGATCAGGGTGAAATGGAACAGGGTCAGGCCGTCTTTCAGCTGGTTGAACGACTCGCCGTCGGGGACGGTGATGTCGCCGCCGATGACCGTACCGCCGTTGGCCTCGACAGTGATCGTCGAGCCGCCGACCAGCGGGTTGAGCAGATCGTCGCTGACGATCAGGTCGAAGGTCTGACCGCCGCCGTCGGGGATGTCGAACGTGGTCGGCGACACCTGCGGAGACTGCGTCGGGCCTGAGAAGGTGACGGGGAACTGGCGGAACACCAGGATGTTGTTGTCCCAGACTCCCGGCGTGCCCTGGACACCCCAGACACCGTCGAGCGAGCCGGTGTCGATGAAGAACTCGAAGTCCGTGCCCGGATCGAAGATGCCATTGCACTCCGAGCTGGGGGCCAGGACGGTGCAGGCACCGTCGAGCGGCGGCCGCGGGCGGAAGTCAGCGAACGGCTCACGCACCATGTCGGTGGTGATCGTATCGACGCCTGCGTCGAACGTGCCGTTGCCGTTGTTGTCGAGGAAACCCTCCTCGCCGCGGGTGAAGGCGACGACGGTGACGATGCCGCTGGGCGGAATATTGCCCTCGGTGATGAGCGTCGCCGAGGCGACGCCACTCGAATTGGTCGGCGCTGGGTCGACCACGGAGGCGCCGTTGGTGGTGAACGACACCGACGTACCCGGCGGCACGGCGTTGCCGAAGCGGTCGTTGACGTAGGCCGAGATCTTGTTCTCGATCCCGAGCGTGACGCGGCCGGCGACGTTGAGCTTCGCGGCCGCCATGCTGAAGCGCGTCTGCGCCGGCGGCGCGCCGACGATCTTCACCTGTGTCGATTGGGCGAAGAGGTCGGGCACGGTGTCGTTGTTGGCATCGACCTGGGCGACGACCTGCACCGAGGTGGTGCGGGTGCCGCTGGTGAGCGTGGTGCTCACCAGACCGTTGGCATCGGTGATGCCGGACAGCGGCGCGACGGTCTCGCCGCCAATCGCGGTGAGCGCGAAGGTGACCGGCAGACCGCTCACCGGGTTGGTGTGCTGGTCGGTGACCTTGAAGGTGAGCACCGACTGCTCGGTGAGGCCCGAGGCGCGCACGCCGATCTGCGTCGGCTGAGCGCTGACGAAAGCCACCGACGACGCCGGCAGAGTGGGCGTCGGCGTCGAGCTCGGGGTGCTGGTCGCCGGCGGCGTGCCGGTGACCGTCTCGGTGGGCGTCCCGGTCGAGGTGCCGGTGGCCGTCGCCGTCGTCGTCGGCTGGGTTGCCGTGGGCGTCCCGGACGGTTGTCCGGCAGGACGATGGTGGTGATGTCCTCGATGACCGTACCGGCCGCGGTGCGCACGCGCGCCCGCACCTGCACGGTCTTACCCTGCTGGCTCTGCGTGTATTTGATGCAGGACAGCGCGTCGCCGGGCTGCGGCAGGATGGTGAGCGAGCCCGTGTCGCAGGGTGCCTCCCCATTGGTGGAACCGGGGCTGGTGACCGAAACGCCGGCGATCGGGCTGACGAGGCTGAAGCTGACCGGCACGCCGTCCTGGACGGTCACGCCACCGCTGTCGGTGAGGAGAGCGCCGAGGACGCTGGTGAAGGTGCCGTCGCCGTTGTCGCTGCGCTGGTTCACGAAGAGGTCGACGCTGATGAACGCCGCGTCGCTCGCATGCACGGCCACCGGAGCGTCGGTCGTGCGGCCGAGAGCGTCGGTCACCGTGAGGGTGGCATCGCCGAGGGCCGAGCCGGCGGTGACCGTCACCGTGCCGCCGTCGCCGACCGTGGTCTTGCTCAGGCAGAGGTTGGGCGCCGACAGCGTGAAGGGCGGGCGGGCGCCGGTGATGGTGAAGGTCGTGCTCGTGCCGTCACAGCTCGGGGCGCCGGTCACGCCGGCGATGAGCTCCGCGTGTTGCGGCGCGACGACCGGGAGTCCCGGCGTCGCGGTCGCGGTGTCCGTCGCAGTCGGGGTGGGCGTGAAGGTCTGCGTCGGCGTTGTCGTGATGGTCGGCGTCGGCGTGGACGTCGGAGCGTCGGTAGAGGTCGCGGTCGGCGTCGGCGTCCCGGTGGGCGCGGGCGTGCCAGTCGGGGCCGGCAGCAGAACGCCGGAAGCGGAGATGAAGGCGCTGCCGTTGCCGCCCGGGGCGGACGTACCGCTCCCAGCGGAATCAATGGTGACGTTGACGGCCAGGTTCTCCGCCGTCGTCGGCTCGCCCTGTTTGGCATCCACCACGCTGAAGGTGAAGATGTTCAGGCCGTTGATGAAGGCGCCGAAGCTCTCGGCGTCGGGAATGGTCACGGTGGTCGGGATGCCGAAGAGCTTCACGCCGTCGCCGTCGACCTGGACGTTGATCTGCGAGCCGCTGACCAGCGGATTGAGGTCGCGGTCGGCGACGATGAGGGTGAACTGCTGCGAGCCGCCGTCGGCGATGGTGAAGGTGCGCGGCTCGAGGCTGACGCCGGTGTTGGCCGAGAAGGTCACCGGAACCACGGCCGACAGCAGCGCGTTGCCGTCCCAGACGCCGGGCGACTGGGCGCTGTCCCACACGTGGTTGTTGTTGACGTCGATGAACCGTTCCGCGGCGTTGGCGTCGTAGCGGCCGTTGCCGTCGGTGTCGGTATACGGCTCGGCGCCGTCGTGCTGGCCGTTGCTGTTGAGGTCGGAGTACGGCTCGCCCGTGTCGAAGACGCCGTTGCCATTGCTGTCGGCGTACGGCTCCTCGGCGTCGTAGCGGCCGTTGTGGTTCGAGTCGGTGAACGGCTCGGGCGCGTCGTACTTGCCGTTGAAGTTGGCGTCGATGAACGGCTCGGGCGCGTCGACGAACGGCTCGTCGGGATCGTGCTTGCCGTTGCCGTTGCTGTCGACGAACGACTCCTCGCCGCGGGTCGTGGCGAGCACGGTGACGATGCCGTCGGCCGGCACGCCGCCCTCGCTGATCAGCGTCGTCGTGGCGCGGCCTGCGTCGTCGGTCTGTTCCTGGTTGAAGACGCTGGCGCCGTTGGAGGTGAAGTTGACCACCGTCCCCGGTGCCACCGCGTTGCCGAAGTGGTCGTTGGCGAACGCGGTGATCTCGTTCTCGAGGCCGAAGGTGACGCGACCGGCGATGTTGAGGAACTCGGTCGCCAGGCTGAAACGGTCCGCGCTCGGCGGGCCGCCGACGATGTTGACCGGCGTGAACTGGTTGACCACCTCGTTGACGCCGTCGTCGTTGATGTCGACCGTCGCGGTGATCTGCACCGCCGACGCGAGCGAGCCGGCCGTCACGGTGGTCTTGACGATGCCGTCGCCGTCGCTGACGGCGTCGGCGGTGATGGTGGCGCCGCCGACGGCGGCGATGAAGAAGTGCACGGGGACGTTGGCCACCGTCTCGTTCAGGCTGTTGCGGACCGCGAACGACACCACCGACTGCGTGGGCCGCCCGGAGGACTGCACGCCGATGACTTCCGGCGATGCCTCCTCGAGCGTGATCAGTGCCGGGCCGGCGCCCGGGTTGATGCCGCTCGACACGACGGTCAGCGTCTCGGTCAGACCGGCGACGCGCGCCAGGCCGCCGCCGTAGACGGTGACCTTGACCTCGGTGCCGTCCGGCGTACCCGCCGGAATGTTCAATGTCGCGCTGGCGAGGCCGTTGGCGTCGGTCAGCGCACTGGTCGTGAAGACCGGCGGCGTCGTGCGGAACGCGCCGAGGGTCGTGTCGAAGTTGATCTTCACGTTGGGAACGGGGTTGCCGTTCTTGTTGCGGGCCAGGGCGGTGATGACGGAGAGCCCCGGACTGGAGTCGGTGACGACCACCTCGCTCGGGTTCGCCTGGGCCAGGAAGTCCTGGATCAGACCGGGCAGCGTGACCGTGCGCAGGCCGGTCACCGACGCGGACTCGACCTGGACCTGCAACTGCGCGCCGGCCATGTCGACCGGGAAGATCAGGCACGTGGTGGCGTTGCCGGGCTGAGCGGTCACCGGCGCGCCCGTCTGCTGGATGTACTGCGTGACGTCGCAGGGCGGCGGCGCGTTGGTGGTCGGGAAGCCGATCACGCTGGTGCGCTGCGACTGCGTGTCCTCCAGCCCGAAGGGCACGACGACCATCGACACCGGGGTGCCGTTCTCGACGGTATTGCCGAACGCGTCGGTCACGATCGCGGTGATCGTGCTGAGCTGGGTACCGTCATTGTTGTCGATCGAGAGCGGGTTGACCGTCAGCGACAGACGGCCGGGCAGGCCGGCGGTCACGGTCACCAGCAGGCCGCTGCTGATGATGCAGCGCTCGCCGGGCGTCTTCGGATTGGTGCACGGCTGGCTGAACTCGTCGCCGAGAATGGTCGGAATCTCGGCCTGCACGGCAATCGTGCCGAGGCCGGTGCCCGAGCGCGCCTGGATCTGCACGTTGCCGGCCTGGTCGGTGTAGCCGATGAAGCGATTCGCCGGATCGAGGTCGCAGGTCTCCGCCGGCGGGCATTCGTTGTCGTTCTCGCAGATGATGTGCGTCGTCGAGCAGTAGCCGCCGGTCTGGTTGAGCGGCAGCAGGACGGCGCCGTCGGCACTGGTCAGTGACGACAGGGAGAAGCGCACTTCCGCGTCGCGGAGCTTGGAACCCTGGTTGTCGAAGACGTTGACGACGACGCTGCTCAGCTCGCGGGCGCCGCTGCCGCGCACGCGGATGCGGTTCGGGCTGGCGCTCATCGTGGCGCTGGCGGCCTCGCCGCGGATGGTCGTTCCCGTATCGCCGCGCAGGCACTCGTCGCGTCCCGGCACGATATAGATGTTCACTTCGCCCTCGACGCCGCCGGCGCGTGCCTTGATGACGTAGGGGAGGATATTGCCGCTGTCGTCGCGCAGCACCGGCGATCCGGCAGGGATCTGCAACGTCGTCGTCGCGGTGCCCTGCTGCCCGTTGACCTGGTCGGTCGTGGATACCAGCGGGATGACCTCGCCGATCGGCGAGACGAAGAGCACGTTGACGCCGTCGATCGGCTTGTTGTCGGAATCGAAGACGATCGCGCGCACCGTGATGCTACCGCCGAGGTCCGTTCCGCAGGTCGCGTCGCTGACCTGTGCCAGTACCGTCGAGATGGTGCGCGTCGCCGCGCCGGCGTTGACGCGGATCTCGATTTCGCCCGACACGTCGCCGGCCATGGCGGTCACCTTGATGGTGCCCGGCGGGGCATCGCCGGGCTTGATGCTGATCTGCACCTGGGCGACGCCTTGCTGCAGACTGCCGTCGGGCAGCGTCAGCGTGCGGGTCGTGGTCGCGATCTGGCGCAACGTGCCGACCTTGGGCGTGAAGTCGAAGATGATGCTGATGTTGTCCAGGGGCCGGTTGTTCTTGTCGAACACGACGGCATAGACGTTGATCGCCCCGCCGAGCTGCGAGCTGATCGAGAACTTGTCCGTCTCCATGTAGATCGTGGCGATGTCGACAAGGTCCTCAGGCGTCGGCGTCGCGGTGACGCCGCCGTTGGCGGTCGGCGTCACGCTCCGCACCGGCGTCGGCGCGGATCCCTGCACGGCGATGCGGATCTGCACCGAGATGCCGAGATCCTCGCGCGTCGCGGTGAGGGTCGCGTTGCCGCCGAAATTGCCGACCACGCTGCCGCTCACGAGGCCATTGCTGTCGGTCGATCCGCCCGACGTCCCGAGGCTGGCGGCCAGCGTCGAGCTCGTCAGGGTCACGGCGACGCCGGCCTGGCCGCGGCCGCCGGCCTTGGCGACGACGTTGACCGTCGTGCCGTTGTCCGCGCCGGAGAGGATGATCAGGTCATCGAGGCCGATGCAGAGGCGATTGCTGCTGTCGCAGATCTGATTCGGCACCGGGGTCGGGGCGCCGCCGCCACCGCCACCGCCGCCGCCCCCGCCGCCGCCACCGCACCCAGCGAGAAGCGCCATCGACGCCCCCGCGACCAGTCCCATAATCCGTCGGCTCATCCTGACACCTCCCACGTGCACCACGCCGCGCCTCGTCCGCCCACCGCGCCCGAGCTCAGTTTCAGTTCTGACAGTTGTTCGCGTCGAAGAATCCCGCCACCAGCCCGGCGTGGACGGTGAAGCGCTTGCCGCTTGCGTCGCTGCCGGAGAAGGTCACATTGGTCTGAAAGGTCTGCGGAACCACGTTGCCCGGATCGATCGTGCCGGTCTCGAAGTTGATCGACGGGCAGCGCTTGTCGCCGCGCACCAGCTCCTTGGTGACGAAGTCGAAGAGCAGCACCTCGACGGACGTCTCCTGGTGCTGGCAGGTGGCGATCACTCCGCAGTCGCGGTCCGACCCGCACTGCGTGCTCGGCGAGTTGCTGCAGGTGCCGCCGGGCAGGATGGCCGCGATGCTGGCGCTGCGATTGGGGACGCCGCTGCCAGGGATCGATATCGTGTACTTGTCGAGCAGGATCGGCGACGCGCCCATGTTCATGAAGATCGCGTTGGCGCGGGTCTGCGTGAACTGCTCGAACTCGATGTTGACCAGATCGCCGCTGACGTTGCAGATGCTCTGACAGACGTCGACATCGGCGTCGGTGCTGCCGACCAGGTCCTGCTGGTCGATGCCCTCACCACTGAAGGTGAGAAACTGCATCGTCAGCGAATCCTGACCGCCGCTCGAGTCGAAACCCGAACTGCCGCAGCTCACCAGGGCCAACACCGCGCTCAGGGCGAGCGGGTACCTCACGATAGACATCCACCGCATGACAACCTCCACAGCGACTCGCCGCCCCACGGCGGTCGAGACGGGTATTTGTGTCCGCGTTCACGCCGACTGGGCGTGCGCGAGCACCTCCTCGCCGCTCAACATTTCAAAGCGGACGCGTCCAATATCCTCGATCACGACGAACTTGATCCTGCCGTCGGCCGCCTTCTTGTCGGCAGCGACGGCCACCGCGAGATTCGGCGTCACGACTTCGCTCGGCAGCTCGGTCGGCAGCCCGGCGCGCTGCAACAACGCCTCGATGCGCCGCGCCACCGACGGCGCGCAGATGCCGCGCGCCACCGAGAGACGCGCCGCGAACGCCATGCCGATCGCCACCGCCTCACCGTGCAGATAGCCGCGGTAGTCGGTGAGCACTTCGATCGCGTGCGCCATCGTGTGGCCGAAGTTGAGGACGGCGCGATAGTCGCCCTCGCGCTCGTCGGCACCGACGACGCCGGCCTTGATGGCGCAGTTCTGGCGCACCACTTCGACGCACAGCGCCTCGTCGAGCCGCATCACATCCTCGATGCGCTCCTCGAGCAGCGCGAAGAGCTGCGGACCGAGGATCGCGCCGTGCTTGATGACCTCGGCCATACCGGCCTTGACCTCGCGCGGGGGCAGGGTTTTCAGGGTGCGCACGTCCACCCACACCATGCAGGGCTGGTGGAACGCGCCGATGAGGTTCTTGCCGCCGGGGTGATTGACCGCTGTCTTGCCGCCGACGCTGGAGTCGACCTGCGCGAGCAGCGTGGTCGGTACCTGCACGAACGGCACGCCGCGCATGAACGTGGCGGCGGTGAAGCCGGTCAGATCGCCGATGACGCCACCGCCGAGCGCGATCACCGCGCAGCCGCGATCGAGGTGGGCGTCGACGAGGCGGTCGTACAGGAATGCCAGCCAGGCGAGGTTCTTGTGCTCCTCGCCGTCCGGCACCTCGAGCACGGTCGCCTCGAAGCCGGCGCCGGTCAGGCTGCTGACGATGGCGTCGCGATACAGGTTGCCAACGGTCGGATTGGTCACCACGGCGAGGCGTCGGCCGAGCCCGAAGTCCTTGAGCTTGGCGCCGAGCCCCGGCAGCGTGCCCGCGCCGATGTGGATCGGGTACGAGCGGTCGCCGAGGTTGACCATCACGGTCGCATTCGGGCTCTTGGTCACGACGGCGACTCCGTTCCGCGGCGGCGCACGAAGGCGAGCACCTCGCCGACGACGTCGTCGAGACCGCGCGCCGAGGTATCGATGGTGAGATCGGCGTGCGCGTACGCGGCCGCCCGCTCGGCGATCAGCGCGGCGATGCGCGCGGCGGGATCGTCGCCCTGCAACAACGGGCGGGTGGCGCCGGCGGCCGTGGCGCGCGCGAGAATGACGTCGGGCCGCGCCGTCAGGCAGACGATGGGCGCGGCGGCCTGGAGCGCGGCGCGATTGTCGGCATCGACGATGGCGCCGCCGCCGGTCGCGACCACCGCATGCGGAACGGCCAGGGCCTCGCCGATGGCGCGCTTCTCGGCGGCGCGGAACGCCGCCTCGCCGTGACTCGCGAAGAACGCCGCCACGGTTCGGCCCTCGGCCCGCTCGACCACCGCGTCGGTGTCGACGAAGGTCGCGCCGAGCGCCTGCGCCACGCGTTCGCCGACGCTGGTTTTTCCGGTGCCCATCATGCCGGTCAACACCACGATCGTCATCGCTCTCCGCGGCTCACCCGTTGTCGCCGTCGCCGTTGCGGTTGTCCCACAGCTGCTGCGCGCTCGGCAGGCCGTTGGCGCCAACGGCGTTGTGGAGGACGCGCGGAGTCAGGAAGACGAGGAGATCCTCGCGCCGCTTCTGCACTGATTGCGCCTGGAACAGCCATTTGATGCCAGGGATCTCCATGAACCAGGGCACGCCGTTGACGTTGTCGGTCTGGGTATCGCGGTAGATGCCGCCGAGCACCACCGTCTGGCCGTCGCGCACGAGCACATGCGAAGTCGCCTGGCGGGTGATTTCCGTCGGGATGTTGTCGACGGTGCGGGTGAAGTCGGCCTGACTCGACTTGGCGAACATGTCGAGAAGAACGAAGCCGTCCGACGACACCTGCGGCGTCACTTCGAGGGTGATGCCCGTCTCGATCTTCTCGGTCGCGGTCGTCGCCGTGCCGGCGCTGCCGCCGGCGCCGGTGTTGACGACGGTACCGGTCGATGGGAGGCGGACGCGGAGAATGGTCAAGCTCTGGATGGTGGCGGCGACGTTGTTCAACGTCACGACGCGCGGACGGGAGATGATGCGGCCCTTGCCCTTCTGCTCGAGCGCCGTCAGGCGCACGTCGAGCGAGTTGGCGCCATTGAGCGAGCCGAGCGCGAGGTCGAGCGCCGTGCCGGCGCCGGGACCGAAGTTGCCAGCGGCCGGGAAGTCGACGAGGAACGGCACGCCCGAGCCGCCGCCGCCCAGTCCGGAGCCGCCGAAGTTGACGGTGCCGGGGAAGTTCGCGCCGGTGCTGGTGCCGGTCTGCGGGCCGATGTTCGCCTTGTAGCCCCACTGCACGCCGAGGTCGCGCGCGAAGTCGCTCGTCGCCTCGACGATGTTCGACTCGATGAGCACCTGCGGAATCTGCACGTCGAGGCGCGTGACGAGGTCGCGTGCGTTGCGGACACCGCGGTCGATGTCACGGACGATGAGGGTGTTCGTGAACTCGTCGACCATGACGCTGCCGCGCCGCGACAGCACGCCGGGCTCCTCTTCGCTGTCGTTCTTGCCCGTCCCGCGCGACTGGCTCTGGAGTTGCGAGCGCGCCGCGCCACTGATGAGATCGGCGAGCTTCTTGGCCTTGGCGTAGTTGACCTGCAGGTAGGCGACCTGGAGCGGTTCGATGGTCTGCGCGGCGCGCTGCGCCTTCTGCTGCTCCTCGCGCTCCTCGCGCAGCCGCCTGACGGTCGAGATGCGCAGAACGTTGCCGTCCTGCACGCTCTCCAGGTTCTGCGCCTGCATGACGATGTCGAGCGCCTGATCCCAGGGCACGTCGTTGAGGCGCAGGGTGATCTGGCCGGTGACATCGTCGGTGGCGACGATGTTGATGCCGCTGACGTCGCCGAGCAGGCGGATGACGTTGTGGACGTCGGCGTCCTTGAGGTCGAGCGAAATGGGCTGGCCGTAGTACAGGCGCTTGCCGCGCGGATTGCTCGTGGCCTCGGTGTTGATCTGCACCAGCGGCGGCGGCACCGAGGCCGGCGGGGGCGGCGGCGGCGCCGTCATGCCGCGCGGCGGCGGCGGCGCACTGACGCGCGCGACGGCGGCCACGGGAACCGGGGCGGCGGCGACGCCGGGGATGGCGCGCTGCGTGAAGACGATCGACTCGTGCACCGGCTGATCGGTGCCCTTCGGCTCGCCGAGGAAGGCGACGACGGTGTCCTTGAGATCGTCCACCGTGTAGACCGGCGCCTGGTCGCCCCTGAGCATCAGCGTCAGGCGGATCTTGCCGGCGTCGCTGCCGATCTGGACCTGCGACACCAGGGGATTCTCGACCGCGTAGCGCTCGGCGACGACGTTCTCGCCGGTCGGGCCGCTGATCTCGATCAGCAGGCGGTTCGGATTGGTGAGCAACACGTGCGAGACATCGGCGGGCGGCCGGTTCAGCTTGGCGAAGACGCCCTGCTGGCCGTTGTCGTCGATGATCTTCAGCTCGCGCACCAGCAGTACGTCGTTGTCGCCCGGCTGCGTCGCGGCGACGCTGACGTTGGTGACATTCTCGGACGACTCGACGGCGGCGCGTTCCGGTGCGGCGCCCTCATCCAGCGCGGCCTGCGGCGGCGCGCACGCCGACAGCAGCGCCGTCAGCCCGAGCACCGCGAGACCACGAATTCCCAACCCCAACCCACTAGCCCCTCGCATCATGGCTTCTCCCCGCTGTCGTCTTTCTTGTCGTCGCTGGGCATTTCCACGACGACCTGGTGCGGTTGCTGACGCCCGTAGTAGTCGAGGACGACTTCCTCGACGACGAGGCGGCCCGGTTCGATCGATTTGACGACGCCGTGCCGGCGCCCGATGGGCGTGCCGGGCGTGACGATGTACCCCATGCCGCTGTGGTCCTGGAGCATCGCGCGCGGCGGCCGCAAGTCGAGCACGAGGCCGATGAGCTTGAGCTGCGAGATCTCGTAGCGCTGCAGCGGCGATTGCGGCTCGTCGTCGGGCGCGTCGGCGCGCTGGAGGTCCAGCGTGAACGGCCGGAACGGATCGCGACGCCCGTCGCCGACCGCGGCCTCGGCCGGTGCCGCCTGCCCTTCGCCCGGAATCTCGCCGGCGGCCGGCGCGATGGTGCCGGCCTGCGCGTCGACGGCGCCCCAGGCCGCGGCGTTGGCGCCCGGCGCCGTGGCCGCCGGCACGGCGTCGCCGGCCGGAGCCGGCGCCGGCGCGGTGCCGCCGAACACGGCGGTGATCGCCGACTTGGTCACGCCGCGCGCGTGCGCGGCCATGTCCTTTTCCGCGTCCTGCGTCGCCGCCACCGCGACGGCGGCATCGCCGATCGTTTGGCCGAGCGCCGCGCCCGCGACGAGAAGCCACGCACCACACGTGATGATCGCGAGGGGTTTCACCGCTTCCCCTCCTTCGCCTTCTTCTCGCGCTCCTTCTTGATGCGATCGCGTTCCTCTTCGTCGAGGAAGCGGAACGTCGTCGCGGCGCACGAGGTCTGCAGTTGGACGGGATCGTTCTCGATGAGCGTCGGCGCCTTGATACCGATGTCGCCGACGTTGACGATACGGGTGAGGTCGGCGACCTTCTTGAAGAACTGCTCGACCTGCCAGTAGGTGCCCTTCACGAGGATCTCGACCGGCACCTCGGCGTAGAAGTCCTGGTAGGTCTCCGCCTTCTGGCGGAACTGCTGGATCTCGAGACCGGACTCGCGCGCCACCGCCGAGATGCCGCTCAGCAGATCGGGAATCTCCTTGGTGTCGGGCAGCTGCGCGACGGCCTTCTTCAGCGCGGCGTTGAGGTCGGCGACCTCCTGCCGGAGCTGCGGCAGATTGGCGACGAGCGCCGCCTTGCGGTCGCGATCCTTCTCGAGCGCGATCAGGTTCTCCTGCTTCTCGTCGATCTCCGCGTTGCGCGGCAGGTACAGCAGGTAGCCGTACAGGAAGAACAGGAGGAACACGGAGCCGACCAGCAGCAGGACGCGCTGCCGGACCGGCATATCCATGATCCGGTCGAAGAGCTCGTTCATGCCTGCGGCTCCTGCTTGGCGGTCTGGCCCGGCGGCGTCTTGCCGGTCGCCTGGCCAGGCGGCGGCTCGGGCGGTTTCCCGCCGCGACCGAAGTAGTCGATCGTCGCCTTGACGATGAAGCGCGTGAACTGCGCCACCGCCGCGGGCTGCTGCCCCGGCGAGCCGGGCTGCTGCTGCGACGTCTCGACCAGGTCGACGCCGAAGAAGTACGGCGACGCCTGCAGCTGGCGCATGAACTTCGCGATGGTCTCGTTGTCGAGGGCGAGGCCGGTGAACGTCACGGTGCTGCCGACCTCATTGAAGTCGATCAGCCAGAGGTTCTCCGGCGACGCGAGGCTGAGGTCATCGAGGACGCGCGACGGTCCGACCCGCTTGCGATTGAGATCCTCGATGATCTGTAGCTTGGTCTGCACCTCGCGCTTCAGGCGATCGATGTCGCGCACCTCGCGCACCTGGAGATTCATCGCCTGGATCTCCTTGGTCAGGGTCTCGACGCGGGCGTCGAGGTTCGACAGCTTGCGCCCCTGGACCAGGTACGGGATCACCATGATCAACAGCGTCGTCACCAGGCCGAGAGCGACCAGCGACATCTGCTGCCGGCGGCCGAGCGCACGCTCGGTTTCCTTGACGGGCAGGAGGTTGATGCGAATCATTTGTCCCCCGGCCGGCGCACGGACATCCCGAGCGCCACCGCGAACTCCGAGGCGCGACGCTGGAGTGCCGCCGGGTCGATCGACGCGGCCAGCGCGACGCGACTGAACGGATCGGTGACTTCGACCGGCGCCTCGACGCGCTCGGCCAGCCGGGTGGCCAGCTCGGGCGTCTGCGCGGCGCCGCCGCTCAGGTACAGGACGTCGATGCGCTCGTCGGTGGCCGCGGTCCAGAAGAAGCTGAGCGCGTAGTGGATCTCTTCGATGAGCGCGTCGACGGCGGGACCGAGCGCCATGCTCAGCTGCTCCTGATCGATGCCGCCGGCGCCACGCCCGGTCTTCAGCCGCTCGGCCTCCTCGGCCGGCACGCCGAGATCGCGGGTCAGCGCCTCGGTGATGTCGCGCCCGCCGACCGGGACGTCGCCGGTGAACACCGACCGGCCACCCTTCAGGATGTTGATCGACGAGTAGCGGGCGCCGATGTTGACCAGCGCCACGACCTGATTGGCGACCGGGTCGTAGTTCAGCTCGTAGAGGTTATCGAGGGCGAAGTAGTCGACGTCGACGACCACCGGCTGCAGGCCGGCGGCCTTCAGCGTCTCGGAATAGCTGTGGACGATGTCCTTCTTGGCCGCCGCCAGGAGGACCTCCATCTCGCGGGATTCCGTCCGGGTTTCGATCACCTGGTAGTCGAGATTGACGTTGTCGAGCTCCTCGGGAATGAAGTTCCCGGCCTCGAGCATGATCGTCTGCTCGGTCTCCTGGGCGGTCTGGGACGGCAGCGTCACCCGCTTGATCATCACAGCCGGACCCGGCACCGCCGTAATCGCCTTACGGGACTTGATGCCCTTGGCCTCGAGCAGCGCCTTGATGGCCTCGCCGACCCGATCGGGCTCGCTGACCATGTTGCTCTGGATCGCCGACGGCGGCGTCGGGATCGATGCCCAGTTCAGCAGCTCCAGCTGGTCGCTCAGGAGGGTGCGGATCTCCAGTACCTTGATCGAGCTCGACCCGATGTCGATCGCGGCGTAAGTCTCCTGCCGTTTGAAGGGGTTGAGGTCCTCGAGCGACACCGTGAAGAGCCGCTTGAGCCGGTCCTGCCATTCAGTCGCAACGCTCATGAATGCTCCTCACATCTCCCTTACCGCATGCGACTTCGCATATTCGGCGCGACGCGAACAATCGGTGCGACGCCTACGTCCACGGATAGAGAATCGCTCCCCACATGCCCTCCCAACAGCCATCGCAGCCGGGGTCAAAGCGAAAAGCGGGCCAAAAAGGCCGCAGTAGGCGTTTGATTGCCCAGGTGACCCGCCGATCGGGCGCGGAGCAGTGCCGAGCACCACAATTGTTCGACTTATGACACCAAAATGTCGAATACCCTGCGCCCATCCATATCAACTGACCCATCCGCAGCGCCCAGCTGAGCAAATGATGCGTCAGCCGGTGGGCAGAGTGGTACGCGAATGACACTCCGGTGCCGCTGGAGGGTCGTGCTGCGGCGGAGAGGTCAGCGCGTCTGGAGCCAGAGGACGGGGCTAGCTGCGGGGGAAGACGAAAGACAAAAGGCACAAGACAAAAGGCAAAGGTGGGGCGGGGACTTCTGCCTTTTGTCTTCTGCCTTTTGTCTTTCGTCTTTTCGCGTTCGTCCTCACCCAACCCCTACAAACCCCGCTTCCCGCTCGCGACCAGGTACATCTCCGTCGATTCCTTGCGGCTGGCCTCGGGTTTGGTCAGCTTGGCGGCGGTGAAGACACGGCGGGCCAGCGTCAGGGTCTCGCTCTCGGCGCTGCTGAAGACCTTCATAAGGAGGCGCCCCCCCGGCGTCACCAACTGGTCGGCCATGGCGACGGCGACTTCGGAGAGCTCGGCGGCACGGGCGGCGTCGCGGTCGCGGATGCCGCTCAGCTTCGGCGACATGTCCGAGAGCACCACGTCCACCCGGCCCTGGCAGCGCTGGCGGAGCTCCTCCAGTACCGCCGGCTCCGACGCGTCCCCCACCAGGGTGGAGACCCACGCCCGGCCGACCGGGTTGATGGGTTCGAGATCGACCCCCACGACGATGCCGCGCGGGCCGACCAGCTCCGCGGCCACCTGGAGCCAGCCACCCGGCCAGGCCCCCAGGTCCACCACATGGTCGCCCCGCTTCAGTAGCTGATAGCGGCGCGCCAGCTCGACGAGTTTGTAGGCCGCCCGCGATCGGTAGCCCTCCGCCTTCGCGCGCGCGTAGAATGCATCCTTGCGCTGATATGCCATCGCCCGCCGCCTCCATAAGCCGGCGCCGCGTGCCGGTCCACACGGCCCTCGCGGTCGCCATGCTCGCCCTGCCGCTCGCCGGCACGCGCGCCGCCGCCGTCGACCCGCTCGAAGTGCTGCGGACGTTCTGCCAGGCCGACGGCAACGGCGCGCGCCTGCGCGCCTCGACCCGGCAGCTCGTCGCCCCACTGGTTGCCTGGGGGCTCGAGCCGGCCTGGGACCATCTCTACCTCATCGCCGGCTACGAGATCGGCACGCCGTCGACGCATGAGGGCGCGATCGCGGTCGAGGTGCAGTACAACCTGGCGCAGTCGATTCGCAGCACGGGCAGCCACAGCGAGTCGCGCATCGAGAAGGTCCAGTACGCGCTCGAGCCGAACGGATCGGGCGGCTGGCGCCTGCGCGGCCCGCCGCCGCCGCCGCACGTGTTCGCCTCGCAGGCCGACGCCGACGCGTTGGTCGCGCTGCTGTCACCCGACGACTCGACCTATCAGAGCAATTCGTCCTTCGTCTGGCACCTGCTGCGCGACGCCGGCTTCGAGATCCCCTACGCCGACACCATCGATCTGCCGACCGCTTTCGGCTTGCGCCTCGAGCGCACCGCCAACATCGGCGACCTGGCGCTGTACTACGCCAACGGCGCGCCGTATCACGTCGCCATGGTCGAATCGGACGACGGCGTCGTCTCCATGACGATCAACGGCGGCCTGCGCCGCACCGCTTTCGGCGCGTTCGCCGGCGAGATCCGCTATCTGCGCCCGGTGTCCGACGCCGACCTGACACCCACACCCTCACCACAGAGAACACAGAGACCCACCGAGGGTCCGAAGCGGTAAGCGTCCGCTGTGTTCCTCTGCGGCCTCCGTGGTAGCTACCGCCGTGGCATCCGTCAGCGAATCCCTCTCCCGCTTCGCCGCGGGGACGCAGCGCACCGACCTTCCGCCACCGGTGGTCGCCCGGGTCAAGCGGCATCTCCTCGACCTGCTCGGTGTCGCCATCGCCGCCGCCGGCGAGCCGTTCGCCGCTCGGGCGCGCGAGGCCGTCGCCACGCTCGCGGGCGGCGCCGGCACGGCGACCCTGATCGGCACCGCGGCGCGCCTGCCGCCGGCGTGGGCGGCCTTCGTCAACGGCGTGCTCGCGCACGGGCTCGACTACGACGACACGCACGAGGAGGCTGTCACCCACGTCAGCTGCAGCGTCGCCCCGACGATGCTCGCCGCCGCCGAGCACCATCGCCGCTCGGGCGCGGCGGCGCTGACGGCGCTGGCGCTCGGCATGGAGAGCGCGGTGCGCATCGGTCTGGTGGCGCGTGGCGCCTTCCACGACCGCGGCTTCCACCCCACCGGCGTCTGCGGCGCCTACGCCGCGAGCCTCGTCGCCGGCCACCTCGCCGGGCTCGACGCGGCGCATCAGGCGCACGCGCTCGGCCTCGCCGGCAGCATGGCGTCGGGCACGATGGAGTTCCTCACCGACGGCAGCTGGGCGAAGCGCGTCCACGCCGGTTGGGCCGCGCACGCGGGGCTCACCGCGGCGGCGCTCGCCGGCGCCGGCTTCAGCGGGCCGCGCGAGACGTTCGAGGGCCGCTTCGGCCTCTATCGCAGCCATCTCGGCGCCGGCGAGTGGGACGTCGATGGCCTGATCCGCGACCTCGGCCGCCGCTGGCACCTGCTCGACATCGCGCTCAAGCCCTACCCGTGCTGCCACATGACGCACGCCTTCATCGACGCCGCCGCCGCCCTGCGCGGGCAGCATCACCTCGCCGCCGCCGACGTCGCCGACATCGAGTGCGACATCCACCCGCGCGAGATGCCGGTGGTGTGCGAGCCGGTGGCGCACAAGCAGTCGCCCCAGACCGACTACGACGCCAAGTTCAGCCTCCCGTACACCGTCGCGTCGATGATCGTGCGCGGTCACGTCGACCTCGACGATTTCACCCCGGCCGCGATCGCCGACGGCGCCGTGCTCGACCTCGCCCGCCGCGTCACGTGTCTGCCCGACCCGGCCGCCGACTATCCGCGCTGCTTCCCCGGCCGCCTGCGCGTCCGCCTGCGCGACGGCCGCGTGCTCGCGCACGCCGAGGCGGTGAACCGCGGCAGCTTCCTGCGCCCACTGGGCGACGACGATGTGCGCGCCAAGTTCCGCGCCAACGCGGCGCGCGCGCTGCCGCCGGCGCAGGTCGACGCGATCGCGGCCGCCGTCGACACGCTCGACCGGGCGCCCGACGTCGGCGCCCTCACCGCCGCGCTGCGGACCGAGCGATGACCGCGCCGCTGCCGCTCGCCGGGCTGCGCATCCTCGCGCTCACCCAACTCGGCGCCGGACCCTACGCGATGCAGGTGCTCGGCGATCTCGGCGCCGAGATCGTCAAGATCGAGGACCCGACCACCGGCGGCGACGAGGCGCGCGCGGTGCCGCCGGCCATCGACGGCGATTCGCTCTACTACCAGTCGTTCAACCGCAACACGCGCGCGCTCACGCTCGATCTGCGGACCGCGTCGGGCGCGGCGCTCTTCCGCCGTCTCGCCGCCGTCACCGACGCCGTCTACGCCAATCCGCGCGGCGACCTGCCCGCCAAGCTCGGCCTCGACTACGCGAGCCTCAAGGACGTGAACCCGCGCCTCGTGTGCTGCACCCTCACCGGCTTCGGCCGCAGCGGCCCGCGCGCCGCCGACCCCGCCTACGACTACCTCATCCAGGCGCTCGCCGGCTTCATGCAGGTCACCGGCGAGCCCGACGGCCCGCCCATCCGCAGCGGCGTCGCCACCATCGACTTCGCCGGCGGCCTCTGCTCGGCGCTCGGACTCATGGTCGCGCTGATGCGCGCACGCGACACCGGCATCGGCGGCGACGTCGACGTGAGCCTCTTCGACACCGCGATCTCCATGCTCACCCACATGGCCACCCATCATCTCCACACCGGCGACGAGCCGCGCCGCCTGCCCGGCGGCTCGCACCCGTCGGTGGTCCCCTCGCAGACGTTCCCCACCGCCGACGGCTGGGTGATGGTCATGTGCATGAAGGACAAGTTCTGGCAGCGGCTCTGCGAACGCCTCGCGCGCCCGGACCTGGCCCGCGACCCACGCTACGCCGGCTTCACGGAGCGCCTCGCGAACCGCGCCACGCTCGTCGACGAGCTCTCGGCCCTCTTCCGCACGCGCCCGACCGCCGCCTGGATCGACCGCCTGCGCGGCCAGGTCCCGTGCGCCCCGATCAACACCGTCTCACAGGCGCTCGCCGACCCGCAGGTCGCGCACCGTCGTATGGTCGTCACCGTCGACCACCCGCAGTTCGGCCCCCTGCGCGAGGTCGGCTGCCCGATCAAGATCGACGACGTCGAACCCCGATACAAACCCGGCGCCACGCTGGGTGCCGACACCGCCGCCATCCTGCGCGAGTGGATCGGCGTCGAAGGTGACGAGGTCGAGCAGTTGCGCCGCGATGGGGCAATTTAAGAAAAAGATCCTCACCACGGAGGCACGGAGGCACGGAGAGTTCTGGATTCGTCTCCGTGTCTCCGTGCCTCCGTGGTGAAGAATTCTTATGGACTTTTCGTACACTCCAGAAGAGCAGGCGTTTCGGGCGGAGTTGCGCGCCTGGCTCACCGCCAACGTGCCGCGAGAGGCGGCGCCGGGGACGCTCGAGGAGGACGCTGCCTTTCTCACAGCGTGGCAGCGGCGATTGCACGACTCGGGCTGGGTCGCCGTGCACTGGCCGCGCGAGTACGGCGGGCGGGGCGCGTCGCTGACCGAGACGGCGATCTATCAGGAGGAGATGGCACGGGCGCGGGCGCCGCAGGTGATGAATCGGGTCGGCATCAACAACGTCGGGCCGACGCTGATCGCGCACGGCGGCGAAGCGCAGCGGCAGCGGTACCTCCCGGGCATCCTCAGCGGCGAGGAGATCTGGTGTCAGCTCTACTCGGAACCGAACGCCGGGTCCGATCTGGCCTCGCTCCGCTGCCGCGCCGACCGGCAGGGCGACGGCTTCCTCGTCAGCGGCCAGAAGGTCTGGACCAGCTACGCGCAGTTCGCGACCTTCGGCATCCTGCTCGCGCGGACCGATCCCGCCGCACCGCCGCATCGCGGCATCAGCTGCCTCATCGTCGACATGCGTTCGCCCGGGCTCACCATCCGGCCGCTGCGTCAGCTCACCGGCAGCGCCGAGTTCAGCGAGACCTTCTTCGACGACGTCGTGGTGCCGCGCGCCAACCTCGTCGGCGCCGAGAACGACGGCTGGCGCGTCGCAACGGTCACCCTGGCGCACGAGCGCGGCACCAACTTCTCGTTCAAGGAGCAGGTGCTGCAGAAGATCGCGCTCGACGAGCTCGCCGACCTGCTGCGCGCCGGCGGCGCGGCCCGCGACCCCGTGATGCGCCAGCGTTGGGCGGCGGCGTGCATCGACGTCGAGATCATGCGCCTGCACAACTGCGCCACCATGACCCGCCTGGCGCGCGGCGAGCTGCCCGGCGCCGAGAGCTCGATCGTGAAGCTGTTCTGGGCCGATCTCTCGCAACGCCTCAACGGGCTCGGCCTCGACGCCCTCGGCCCCGCCGCCCAATTCGCCGCCGGCTCCTGGCCGCAACGCATGCTCTGGTCCCGCTGCGCCAGCATCGCCGGCGGCACCGACGAGATCCAACGCAACATCATCGCGCAACGCCTATTGGGATTGCCGAGATCCTAAACAAAGACCTTCACCACGGAGGCACGGAGACACGGAGGACTCTGTCTTTCTCCGTGTCTCCGTGCCTCCGTGGTGAAGAAAAGAATGCTGACTGATGGATCTGACGTTTTCTCCTGAGGAGGAAGGATTCCGGGCCGAGTTGCGCGCCTGGCTCGCGGCGAACGTGCCGGCGGCGGCGGAGTGCGCGACGCTCGCCGAGGAGGTGCGCTTCCTGGTCGGCTGGCAGCGGCGCATGGCGGCGGCGGGGTGGGTCGGCGTGCACTGGCCGAACGCGTACGGCGGGCGCGGGGCGACGACGACGGAGAACTACATCCTGCAGGAGGAGCTGGCGCGCGCGCAGGCGCCGGAGGTCATCGGGCGCATCGGCGTGAACCTGGTCGGGCCGACGCTCATTCGCTACGGCAGCGAGGCGCAGAAGGCGCGTCACCTCCCCCGGATCCTCGCCGCCGACGAGCTGTGGTGTCAGCTGTTCTCGGAGCCGAACGCCGGCTCCGACCTCTCGTCGCTGCGCTGCCGCGCCGAGCGCGACGGCGATGCCTTCGTCGTCACCGGCCAGAAAGTGTGGACGAGCTACGCGCAGTTCGCCGATTGGGGCATCCTGCTGGCACGCACCGACCCGGGGTCGCGCGGCGGCAGGGGCATCAGCTTCCTGATCGTCGACATGCGCAGCCCCGGCGTCACCGTGCGGCCGCTCACGCAGATGACCGGCAGCGACGAGTTCAACGAGGTGTTCCTCGAGGCGGTGCGGGTCCCGGCCGAGCATCTCGTCGGCGAGCTGCACCAGGGCTGGACGATCGCGCAGACGACGCTCAGCCACGAACGCGGCACGTCGCCGCGCCAGCTCGTCGTCCACCGCATGCTGCTCGCCGACCTGCTGGCGCTGGCGCGCCAGACCGGCGCCGACCGCGATCCGCTCATCCGCCAGCAGCTCGCGCAGGCGATCATCGAGGTCGAGATGACGCGCCTGCACAACTGGCGCACCCTCACCCAGATCCGCCGCAGCGGCGCGCCCGGCCCCGAGAGCTCGCTGGTCAAGCTGTTCTGGAGCGAGATGAGCCAGCGCCTGCACGACACCGCGATGCAGGTGCTCGGCGTGCACGGCCAGTGCTGGCCCGGCGAGCCGCGCGCCGTCGGGCGCGGCCGGTGGCTGCGGTCCTATCTCTACTACCGCGCCGCGACGATCTTCGCCGGCACATCCGAGGTGCAGCGCAACATCATCGCCCAACGCGTGCTCGGCCTGCCCCGCGGTTAGCGCCGCATGCGCATCCTCGTCTTCAGTGTCCCGCACGGCGAGTTCGCGTACATGAGCGTGTTTCCGCACGTCCGCGGATACGTGCTCGCCAAGTACCTCCGCCGCCTCGGCGAGGACGCGGAATTCCGGACGCTCCCGGTCGAGGGCGGCTTCGACGTCGCCATCTGCGCCGACTACCAGGGCGACGCGGCATGGCTCGCCAAGGTCCAACGCCGGATGGCCGGCCTGACCGCGCGCCGCCTGTTCTGCATGATCGACTACGGCGCGCGGAACCACCCGTCGGCGCCGATGGTGGAGTGGTTCGCCAGCCGCGGCGGCGCGCTCTCCCACATGCACGAGCACCCGCTCGGCGACCGTGAGCACTACATCGGCCTCGGCGTCGACGAGAGCGTGCGGTTCGATCCGACGCGCGAGCGGCGGTCGGTGCTGTTCGACTTTCCGCGCTCGTCGCGGCGCGACTCGTCGACGGACTTCGCACTCGACCGCTTGGAGCGCGTTCGGCGCGCGCACGGCCACTATCGGCTCGTCGGGTCGGGCCATCCCGCAAGCCCGATCCGCGACGCCTTCGACGCGTGGATTCCCTACGGCACGCCGCACGACGAGTACGTCAGACATTTCGACGACTGCCGCGCCTTCGTCGCGGGTACGGCGGAATCGATGGGCCTCGCCATCGCCGAGGCGCAGGTCGCCGGGGCCGCGATCGTCGCCCCCGCCGGCTGGGTGAAGCCCGAGATCCTGGTCCCGGCGGCGAGCGTTCCCGAGGACGACGTGGTGCGCGGACTCGCCCGCGCGGCACGGTGCGACAGCCGCCGGATCGCCGAGGAAGCGGCCGCGCGCTTCTCGCCGATCGCCATGGCGCAGCGCGCGCTCGACGCCATCCGCGCCGTCGGCTGACGCATTTTGTGCAATCAGTGGGCGCGCTGCCCCCGACTCTCGACTACACTGCGCCGCGTGGAAGATCGGCGCGCCCTCCGGAATACGCTCGCCCGGCGCGCGCTCCTCGCCTGCCCTTTGGTGTTCGCGGCCTGTGCGCTCTTCGCGAGCAGCGCCGCATCGGCGGATCCGGACGGCCGGCGCATTCTCGGCCTCGTTTGCGCGGTCATGGCGGGAATCCTCGTCGCGCCGGGCCTGGCGGGGGTGGTCGCCGCGCCGGCCGGATCGCTGTTCTATTCGCATCGCGTCGCGCCGCCCGAGCCGCGGCGCGGCATGGCCGAGGCGATGCGCGCCCGCGGCGATTATACCGACGCGATCGTGGCCTACGAGGCGGTGATCGACGAGTTTCCCGCCGATGTCGAGTCGTGGACCGCGATGGTCGAGATCGCGCTGGTCCACCTGCGCGATCGGGAGCGCGGCGACGCGTTGGCGCGCCGCGCCCTGCTGACCCTGACCGACGAGAGCGGTCGGCTCGATCTGGTGCGCGTCCACCGCCGCGGTCGAAAGTGGCTGGATGCGGAGCGGCTGACGCTGTGACGTGACGCCGTGTGTGTAACGCGTCGTGAGTCAGGGGGCAGCGCCGCGCCTGCCATCATCGAATGGAGGGCGCCGCTCCCGCGACGCCGGGCTGCGAGCGTAGTTGCCACGCGACACTTGGGCAGGCCACGCGGGAGCGTGGCCCTCCATTCGGTGACGAAGGGTACGGCGGAGTGCGCGTTGCGCACTCCGATCAGAAGGGCGGGGTGAGCTCGCAGGCGTCGAGCGCCGCGGTGACCGCGCGGAGCAGCTCATCGATGGTCACGATCCGGTCGAAGTTGCGATCGAAGGCGGGGCAGTCGTCGACCGACTCGGTGTCGAGGGCAATGGCGACGCCGCGCACCAGCTCGTCGATGGTGACCACCGAGTCGCCGTTGCAGTCGCCGGGGCAGCCGAGCGGCGGGGCGGCGGTCGTCGTGATGGTCGGCGTCGGCGTCATCGTCGGCGTCTCGGTCGGCGTCGCCGTGGGTACGTTGCCGGGCGTGCTGGCGGCATCGGCCGGATCCGAGCCCGCGTCGATCTCGTCGCGGTCGTAGTACCCGTCGCCGTCGCGGTCGAGCGCGAGGCGCTCGCCCTCGCCGGGAGGCACGCAGGTGAAGGTGAGCGACTGGCCCGCGGTCTGCGCCAACGCGCGCAGCGCGGCGGACTCGAGCGGCGGTTCGGCGAGGCGGTCGGGGATGAAGCGACCGGTGGCGGCGTCGAGCAGATAGCCGCGCGCCACGCCGTCGACGACCCCGTTCACGACCAGGTCGCACTCGCGGGCCTGCGGCTGATCGACCAGCACGAAGCTCGTGCGCGCGCGCGCCGCCAGGAGGTCGAGCCGCGCGCCGACCGCCGTCGCGTTGTCGGCGCGCAAGGTGACCTGCTGGCCGACGATCGGCGCGAAGGTCGTGTCGAACTGCTGGACGAACTGCTCGAGGTCGTGCCGCTCGCTCTCGCTGGTCCCGAACACCGAGGCGTGCAGGAAGTCGAAGATCGTGGCGATGCTGCCGTCATGGAGGAAGCCGAAGCCGCGCACCTGTTCGCCCTGGAATTGGTAGTTGGCGAACGGCAGGTTGACGAAGGGGACGTTCGGCATGCCGAACATGCCGATCTTCTGATAGGCGCTGCTCAACCGAGCGACCTTGAGCTCCTGGGTCTCGTTCTCGAAGGTCGTCAGACCGCCGCTGCCGAAAAAGCCCTGCGACGCGTCGAGCTGATGGCAGCGGTTGCAGTTGGCGATGACGTCGGTCTGCCGGCCGAAGAACAGGTCGCGACCGCGCGCCGCGGCGGGGGAGAGCGTGTTGTCGAGCGCGCGCACCGGATTCGGCGGCAGCTGGATCGTGAGGATGAAATCGGCGAACGCCTGCATGTCGGCATCGGGGATCTCGCCCTCGTCGCGCCCGAGCAGGCCCGGGAAGGCGACGTTGAACGCCTCGAAGGCGAGGTGCTCGTCGAGGGCGTTGGGATCGCCCTGGAACTGACCGCCCGTGCGGTCGCCCCGCCAGTGCATCGGGCCGCCGTGCGCCATGCCGCGCAGGGTCTGCGTCGTCATCGGCCCCTTCAGCGGATGGAACGGTTGGCCGCCGCCGATCGGACCGATCGGATTCGGGTTCGGGCGGACGACGTCGTCGGGATTGCCGAGATCCCAGCCGAGGCTGTCGAAGTCGGCGAAGACGTGGCAGCTGGCGCAGGCCGCCTCGCCGTTGCTCGACGTGAAGCGCGCGTCGTAGAGCAGCGGCCGCCCGTCGCGCACGATCGCGGGCTCGGCATCGTGCAGCGGGTGTTGCGCGACCTCGGTGCCGGCGGTCGTGTCGATGACTTTGACGGCGTTGTCGAACCGGGTCAGCACGTAGAGCCGCTGGCGCGCCTCGTCGAGCGCGAGACCGCAGGGGCCGCCGCCGCTGACGGCGATCTGCGTCCCGGCGTCAGGCGTGAAGCTGTCGTCGCGCACCGCCTCGGCGGCGAAGCGGCCGACGGCGCTGGAGCCGAACGCGGCGACGTAGAGCGTGCCCGTGCTCGACACGGCGAGCGCCAGTGGCGTGGCGAGGCTGGCGTTCTTGATCTCCGGCGGCATCGGCTCGGTGCGATAGCCGTCGGGCAGCGCGGTGATGTGCTTGTTCAGGTGGCGCGGCCGGACGCCGTCGCCATCGATGACCGTGATGCGCGCCTGGTGCAGGTTGCCGCGGACGGTGGTGGCGTTCGTACCGGGGCCTTCGAAGCGCACCTCGTTGTGCGCCTCGGTGTTGCTGACGAAGAGCGCGCCGCTCGCCGGATCGACGGTCATGTTGAACAGCACCGTCCCGACGTGCGGGTACGCCGCGGTTTCGACCGGCGGGCTGGCGAGCGCGTCGATCGCGAACACGTCGCGGTCGGGCAGATCGAAGCGCACGGCGTTGGTCCAGTTGCGGCCCAGACCGTCGAGCCACAACCCGCTGCCCGGATCGCGGCGCACGATGAGCCCGGTCTCCGGACCGGCGACGCCGTCCTTGTTGGCGTTGGGCGCCGGCAGACCGCCGGGCATCGCGCCGCCGGGCAGACCTCCCGGCACCTGGACGCCGTCCACGCCGCAGGAGCCGGCGGTGGCGCCGCCGTTGCAGACCGCACCCTCGCTGATGCTGGTGGTCTCGTTGCCGGAGTGAAACACGGCGGCGTAGACGGTGTGCCCGTCGGGCGTCGCCGCGAGCGCGCGCGGCGTGTCGCCGAAGAGCTCGACGATCGTCTCCGGCGCGCCGTCGGCGGGCAGATCGGCGGCGGCGAACACCCACACCAACGCGCGCGGCGTTCCCGGCGTGCTCAGCGCGGCGGGGAGCGACGCCGGCAGGTTCTGCCCGCGCCGCGCCGTCGTGACGAAGGCGCGCGTGAAAGCGCCGTCGACCTGCGGGCCCGCGAAGACGACGTCGCGCGGCTCGTCGCCGACCAGCAGCGTGCGCACGACGCGCGGCGGGTCGGCGGCGACGTCGATGATGCTGACGCTGTCGGACAGATGGTTCACCACCCACACTTCGCCGTCGGTCCGCGCCGCCACCGCCACCGGCTCGAGGCCGACCGGCACCGATCCGAGGTGTGTCAGCCCACCAGCCGCGACACCGAAGATCTCCAGGCGATCGTCGGGCGTGTTGGTGACGAACAGCCGAGTGCCGTCCGGCGACAACGCCAACGGCCGCACCGGCCCGCTCTCGAAGGTGACGAAACCGGCGGCGGGACGCGTGAATGCCAGGAGCAACGCGACGACGAGCGCGCCGGTGATCGACAGCGGGGTGCGAAACATTACGCGGGGATTCTCGGGCCGCCGGCCGGTGACGAGACCCAGCGGCCAATGTCGTGATGTAGGGCGCACCGCGAAGCTGGGTCAAGTGAAGCGGGGGCGCTGGGCTCCGTGCGCCAATTTCTGGGTGGACCCTGGAGGCCGGCAGGGGAGCAGCCGCGCGAATTGGGCGCACGGGGCGCGGAACGGCCCGATCCGCATCCTCGCGCCATTCGTCCGCGAGCCCTTGCCACCCGTCCGACGCGCGGTACAACTGAGACATGGACCGTTCGATCGCGCGTGTGCTGATCGCCATCCTTCTCGCCGGATTCGGTCTCTACACCGGCCTGAACGGGGTCGCGCTGCTCGTCGGCGCGACGAGCCCGCTGCTCATGCTGTCGATGCTGGCGCAGGGCGTACTGGCGATTGCGTCGGCGTTCGGCGTCGCCCGGGCGCAGCCCTGGGCCGCCGGCCTGCTGCTGGTGCTGGCGATCGTCGTCGCCCTGACGGCGCTGATCGAGGCCTTCGTGCTGGGCATCCTGCCGTGGCTGTACGCGATCCTGATCGCCGTCATCGCCATCGTCCTGGCGCTCGCCATCGGTCAGATCCTGCGCGGCGGTCCCGCCCCGGCTCGGGTCTGATTGTTGGCGATTGACTCGTCATGCGCCGGCGCTAGCCTCCAGCCGCCGGAGCGAAGGGGCCGGCCCAACCGTGACCGAGTCCAAACACGCAACGAGCCCGAAGTACTCCGATGGGCACCCGCTCGACGAGGTGCACTACCGTGAGTTCAAGATCCTCCTGAAACCCGATCACTTCACCCAGGCGCACCAGTTCAAGGAGTTCGGGAAGCTCCTGCGCCACGCCGCCGCGGAGCTCGATGTGGCGCTCTACACCGACAAGGTCCTCTCGGAGGCCAACCAGGTGCGCGAGGTGGTGTTCTACGACACCCACCATTTCGATCTGTACAACCAGGCGTTCATCCTGCGGAAGCGCACGCTGTTCAAGGACGGTTTCGCCAGCGGCGCGCCCGAGTTGGCGCTGAAGTTCCGCCACACCGACATCGCCGCCGCGGCCGCGATGGACGTGCGCCCGAAGGAGGCCGGCAACTCCCGGATCAAGTTCAAGGAAGAGGTGCTGCCGCTGACCGATCGCGTCGGCGGCGCGCGCAGCCTCTACTCGCACAACGTCGTGCTGCCGCTGACGACGGCGACCGTCGACACCAGCGTGAAGCACATCACCGAGACGTTCCCGTCGCTGCAGCGTGTCGAGCTGTCCGGACGCACGCTGGCGCTCGTCAACGACATCGCGGTCGAGGAAGTGCTGCACGATCTCGGCGAGCTGCACTTCGGCCACGGCGTGCAGGGCAAGGCGAACGTTGCGGTGTGGCGGCGGCGATCCGACGAGAAACCGCTGGTGGGCGAGTTCGCCTTCCAGTGCAAATTCCGGCGCGCCGACGACCTGCACGCCAAGGCGAGCAAACACGCCGACAAGTTCTTCGTCGCGCTGCAGCATGCGGTCAACGACTGGGTACAGCTCGGCACCACCAAGACGCGCATCGTCTACGGCATGGGCTCGACCGAGGTGCGCAACCGTGAGTGAGCCCGCGGCGCGCGGCCGCGTCTCGCTGCGCGAGATCTTCACCACGTTTCTCGTCATCGGGGCCACGAGCTTCGGCGGTGGCGTCGTGGCGTACCTGCGCCAGGCGCTGGTCGTGCAGCGCGCCTGGCTCGACGACGATCAGTTCATGAGCGCACTGGAGATCAGCCAGACGCTGCCCGGCCTGAACGCCACCAACATGAGCGTCCTCGTCGGCAGCCGCCTGCGCGGCGTGCCCGGCTCGACGGTGGCGCTGATCGGCATGTGTCTGCCCGGCAGCCTGCTGCTGTTCGTGCTCGGCACCCTGTACGGCCAGCACGGCGAGCGGCCGTCGGTGGCGGCGGCGCTGAACGGCGTCGCGGCGGCGGCCACCGGCCTGCTGCTGGCGACGACCTACCAGCTCGGGCGCAAGGAGCTCGGCGGCTTGGTGGATGTCCTGTTCGTCGCGATCACCACGGCGGCGGTGAGCGTCTTCCACGTCTCGCTGCCGGCCACCTTGTTCACGATCGGCCCGCTCGCCATCTGGTGGTACCGGCCGGCGAAGCCGCTGCCCGGCGCGGCGGCGGCGCGAGGCGAGGCATGAGCACGCTGGCACAGATCGCCGGCGCGTTCTCGCTCCTGTCGCTGCTGGCCGTCGGCGGCGGCGCGGCGGTGCTGCCGGAGATGAAGGACACGGTCGTCGGCGAGCACCAGTGGCTCACCTCCGGCCAGTTCGTCGACGTCTACAGCCTCGGCCAGCTGGCGCCCGGCCCGAACATGCTGATGGTGCAGATCATCGGCCAGCGCGTCGCCGGCAACGCCGGCGCGATCGTCGCCCTGCTCGCCTTCTTCATTCCGGCCAGCGTGCTGACCTTCGCGACCGGCCGCCTGTGGGACCGCCTCGACGGCTGGCCGTGGCGCGAGTCGATCCAACGGGGCCTCGCCCCCATCTCCATCGGCCTGATGCTCGCCGGCACGATCACCATCGCCAAGATCGCCGTCACCGACCCGCGCACCATCGCGCTGGCCATCGCCGTCACCGCGATCCTCCTGTGGCGGAAGATCAACCCGGCGTACTTGATTGTCGGGAGCGCGGTGTTGGGGTGGGTGATGCTGGGGAGAGGTTAGCCCGTGAGCCCGTACGCCTGTGAGCCTGTAGGGACTGGGGACGGGCGCACGGGCTCACTGGCGAACCGGCGCACGTCCCTCAGAACTCCACCACCGTCTGCGCATCCCCATCCAGCTTCACGCTGTCGACGAACTGAATCAGGTTCGCGGACGACGACATCAGCACCGAGCTGGTGCGGAGGCCGTGGCCGAAGAAGCGGACGCCGCGGAGGAGATTGCCGTCCGTCACGCCGCAGGCGGCGAACATCAGGTAGGGGCCCGGGGCGAGGTCGCGCTCGGTGTAGATGCGCTTCATGTCGGTGATGCCCATCGCCTTGAAGCGCTCTTCCTGGCCCTCCTTCGTCGGAACCAGTCGCGCCTGCATGTGGCCGTTGAGGCAACGCAGCGCGGCGGCGGTGAGCACGCCTTCCGGCGCCCCGCCGATGCCCATCACGGCGTGGACGTTGGTGCGGCGGACCGCGGCGCTGATGCCGGCGGAGAGGTCGCCGTCGCTGATCAGGCGGATGCGCGCTCCGGCGCTGCGGATGTCCTCGATCAGCTTCTCGTGACGGGGCCGGTCGAGGACGATCACCACCAGGTCGGTGACGGCGCGGTGCAGACGGCCGGCGATCGCCTTGAGGTTCTCCTTCACCGTCGCGTCGAGATGCACGGCGCCCTTGACGGACGGGCCGACGATGATCTTGTCCATGTAGCAGTCGGGCGCGTTCAACAAGCCGCCCTTGTTCGACGCCGCCAGCACGGCGATGGCGTTCGGCGAACCGGTGGCACAGAGGTTGGTGCCCTCGAGCGGGTCGACGGCGATGTCGACCTCCGGGTCGCCCTCGCGCCCGGCACCGACCTTCTCGCCGATGTAGAGCATCGGCGCCTCGTCGCGCTCGCCTTCACCGATGACGACGGTCCCGCGCATCGACAACCGGTCCATGGCCTTGCGCATGGCCTCGACCGCCACCCCGTCGGAGTGCTTGCGGTCGCCCTGCCCCATCGTGCGGGCACAGGCGATGGCGGCATCCTCGACCACGCTGAGGAACTCTCGCAACAGCTGCTGCAGATCCATGAAGCCCCCTCTCTCCCGAACGCAGGTTGGGTTAGCGGACGAGGTCGGGGTTCGCAACATGGAGGGGTGCGTGAGCCAGTGAGCCGGTAAGCCTGTTCCGGCCCGGTCGACTGGCGCACGGGCCAACGGGCTCACTGGCTCACGCCCTCGCCATCCGTGTCCATCTGTGGTTTGCGGGGCGCGTGCCTCTGCCGCTGACCGGAATTCGCATCCTCGACATCGGCACCCGCATCGCGGCGCCGTTTGCGGCGACCCTGCTCGGCGACTTTGGCGCGGAGATCATCAAGGTCGAGCTGCCGGGTACCGGTGACTTCATGCGCGGCATCGGGCCGTTCGACCCCAGCGGCGGGTCGCTGTGGTGGGCGGTGGAGGGGCGCAACAAGAAGTCGATCACCCTCGACCTGCGGATGCCGCGCGGCCAGGAGGTGTTCCGGGCCCTCGCCCGCAAGGCCGACGTCGTGGTCGAGAACTTCCAGCCCGGCACGCTCGAGGAATGGGGCATCGGCCCCGACGTGCTGGCGCGCGAGCATCCCGATCTGATCGTGACCCGCGCCTCGGTGTACGGGCAGACGGGCCCGTACCGCGATCGCCCGGGCCTCGACCGCAACGGCATCGGCTTCGGCGGGCTGCTCTACCTCACCGGCTACCCGGATCGACCGCCGGTGCGGCCGGGCATCATCATCTCCGACTACCTCACCGCGGTCTTCAACGCCCTCGCAATCATGATCGCGCTCTATCATCGCGACGTGCACCGCGGCGGCGGCCAGACCGTCGACCTGGCGCTCTACGAATCCGTATTTCGCATCCTCGAGCACACCCTGCCCGCCTACGACCGGCTCGGCGTGGTGCGCGGCCGCGAGGGCAACCGGCTGAAGAACTCGGCGCCGCTCGACAACTGGGAGACCGCCGACCGCCAGTACGTCTGCATCGTCGCCGCGGGGGACGGCCTCTTCCCGCGGCTGGCGCGCGCGATGGGCCGGCCCGAGCTGCTCGACGACCCGCGCTTCGCGACCTTCAAGGCGCGCGTCGCCAATGCCGACGCCATCAACGCGATCGTCGGCGAATGGTGCGCGATCCGCACGGCCGAGGACATCGAGGCGATCATGGTCGCCGCCGAGGTGCCGGTGTCGCGCGCCTATTCGATTGCCGACATCGCCGCCGATCCGCACTACGCGGCCCGCGAGGACATCGTCACCGTCGACGATCCCGCCCTCGGGCCGCTCAAGCATCCCGCCGTCTATCCGCGCCTCTCCGCGACGCCGGGTGAGATCCGCCGCGGCGCGCCGACGCTCGGCGAGCACAACGCGGAGATCTACGGCGGCCTGCTGGGGCTGTCGGCCGAGGAGATCGCCCAGCTGGAGAGTGACGGGGTGATCTAGCCGTGATCTGACGACATCTGGCCGCCAAGGACGCCAAGATCGCCAAGTCGAAGGCCGGGGACCCGTGCAGGGCGGGCAGCGTCCGCACACGTCCATCGCGAATGGGGTGCCGTGGGAAGCGGCGAGGGGCTCGAACGACCACTCCACTTGGCGTTCTCGGCGCCCTTGGCGGCGAGATATCGTCAGATCGGGTTTGGTGGCGCGAGGATCTCTGTCGACGGCGCCGCCTCCGCGAACGGCGCCATGTGGTCCGCGTACGCCTTGTCGAACGCGGGCCGCCCTTCGCAGCGCGCGTGGTAGGCGTGCACGACCGGATACTGGCTGACGAGATCCGTCTGACGAAGCGTGCGCAGCACCGTGGCCATGAGCAGGTCGGCCGCGGTGAAGCGCCGGTCGAGAAATTCCCGGTCGTCCAACCATGCGGCGAGGTCCGCCAGGCGTTTGCGCACGGCGTCCTCGACCCGGGGACGACGCTCGCGGGCCCACTCGGCGCCCTGGTTGAACAGGTCGATATCGGCGAGCTGATCGATCGGCGGCTCGACTGAGTTGAGCGCCGCGAAGATCCAGGTGCGCATCCGCGCCTGCGCACCGGCGTCCGCGGGCATGAGCGCGGTCGAACGCTCGGCAATGTGCAGGACGATGGCTCCGGATTCGAACAGCCTGAGGCCGTCCTCCTCGTAGGTCGGCACCTGGCCGAAGGGCTGCTGCTCGCGGTAGCCGGGACTGGCCTGATCCTGCGGCCCGATGAGTCGCGCCGTGTAGGGGATCCCGGCTTCCTCCAGCGCCCAGCGGACGCGCAGGTCGCGCACGAGCCCCTGCACGAAGGGCGGTACCCAGCGGAACGCGCTGATCGTGATTCCACTCATCTCATGGTCCTCCAGGTGGATGCGCCTACGGCTCGGCCAGCTGCGCCAACAGCTCCAGCGCGCCGGTCCAGCCCTGTGCGTGCGAGAGCGTCGCCTCGTGATCGGGCAGCCGCTCGTGCGTGAGCACGATGCGCGTGCCCTTGCCGGCGGCGCGGAATTCGACGGTGACCAGCGTCTCGGTGAAATGGGTGGCGTCGGACACCCAGGTGAACACCAACCGGCGCGGGCGCTCGATGACCCGGTACACCCCCGAGTGCCTCAACGGGCGATCGGGATGGTGCATCACCACCTCCCAGGCGCCGCCGACGCGCGGATCCACGCGGGCGCTGGAGCGCGGGATGCCGCCGGGCCGCATCCACCGCGCGAGGCTGTCGGGATCCAACCACGCGTCGAAGAGTTCGCCCGCCGGCGCGGCGATCGTGCGTTCCACCACCACCGTGGGGATCGCGGCCTGGGGCGCGTGCGGACGAATCTCCGTCGTCTTGCGGTGGGGTCCTTTGCGTTGGGTCATCGCTGTCATGGCCGTCTCCTTCGCGTGCGGGCGTTCCGTCGGCTGGTGACGAACTCGTCGAGGGCCGCCAGGCGGTCTTCCCAGAAGCGGCGATAGACCTCGATCCACTCCGCCGCCTCGGCCAGGGGGGCCGCGTTGAGCGTCAGCAGATGCTCGCGCCCCTGCACCGTGCGCCGCACGAGTCCGGCGCGTTCGAGGATACGGATGTGCTTGGAGGTCGAGTTGAGCGAGATGGGAAACGCGCGCGCCAGATCGGTCACGCGCGCGTCCGACTGTGAGAGCCGCGCCAGGATCGCGCGCCGCGTGCCGTCCGACACCGCGCCGAACAACGCATCCAAGCGCTCGCCCTGATATTCACCCATATGGGTGAACTTAGGCGCGCGCGCGATCGGAGTCAAGCAGCGCGGCGCGGGCCGCGGTCAGCGAGCGACGACGACGGCGCGCGAGGCGGCGCGGCGGCGCGCCCAGTCGGCGGCGCCGCGGGCGGCGTCCGAGGTGCGGTACAGCTCGAGATCCTCGACGGCCTCGGTGCCCTGTCGCGCCAGGGCCAGGTCCGTGTACGGGGTCCCGGCAGCAGCCGCGGCGCGCACCACGCGGCGGCGCAGCCGATCGATGCGCCACAACAGCATCAACACCGGCGCGTAGGTGGTGGCCATGTCGCGCGCCCGGCGCAGGGCGAAGACGAGGACGTTCTCGCGCGGCAGGCTGCTGCGCCGCTGGCTGCGGCTCTTGCGGCGGAAGAGGCCGCCCTGCAGCGGATGGACGCCCTCGTGCACGGCCGCGGCGAGGAAGAAGAAGGTCGCCTCGGCGACGCGCCGCGGGCTCGCGCCGCTGACCAGCGCCCGGCGGAGCATGGTCTCGATGTGCGCCAGGGAGTAATAGCGCCGCCAGGCGTCGTGGTAGACCGCCAGCCACTGCGGCGCGGACATGTGCGCGTGCGCGGTGACGACGTGCTCGCTGTCGTACTTGTTCATGTCGGGATCCATCGGCGTCCCGATCTTCGCCAGCTCCTGGTGGTCGCGCGATCCCGGCAGCGGCGTCAGGATGAAGAACTCCAGCATGTCGATCGGCAGCTCGCGCTGGATGACGGCGATGTCGTCGCGCGATGCTCTCCGGCGTGTCGTGCGGAAAGCCGAGGATGTAGCCGGCGAAGGTGAGCACCTTGGCGCGGCGCCAGGCCTGCAGCATGACCCGGTACTCGGTGATCTGGTTCTGCCCCTTCGACGCTTCCTTGAGGTTCGCCGGGTTGATGTTCTCCAGGCCGATGAACACCTTGGTGCAGCCGGCGCGCGCCGCCTTCTCGATGAAGTTCGGGATCTTGTGACACATGGTGTCCACCTGCATGTTCAGGTGGATCTTGAACCCGTGCACCTCGCGCATCTCGATGATGCGGTCGAGGATCGGCTCCCAGTTCTTGTTGCGGGCGAAGTTGTCGTCGGTGATGAAGTAGCTGCGGAACCCCTGCTCGGCGCCGGCGCGGATCAGCATCTCGACGTCGTCCGGCGTGCGGTGGCGCGACTTGCGCCCCTGCACGTTGATGATCGTGCAGAAGCTGCACGTGAACGGGCAGCCGCGTCCGGCGTCGAAGCTCGCGATGTTGCCGAGGTAGCGGCGCACGTTGCTGGCGGGCAGCGACGGCAGCGGCTGCGCCTCGAGGCCGGGAAGATCCGCCATGAAATTGTAGCGCGCCCCGAGCCGTCGCTCCTGCGCGGCGGTGAGCAGGTCGTCCAGGCGACCCTCCGCCTCGCCGGCGAAGAGACAGATGCCGAGCGACTCCGCCTCGCGCAGATCGGGCGGGAGCTCCGGGAGCATCGCCAGACAGCCGCTGACATGGAAGCCGCCGATCGCGACCTGGATGCCGGCGGCGCGCAGCTCGCGCGCGATGTCCATCGCGCGCGGGAACTGGTTGGTCTGCACGCCGACCAGACACACGAGGCCATTCATCCCGTTGCGCTGGAAGCCGCGGATGATACGGCGCAGCGGCAGGATCTCGGTCGTCTCGTCGCGCACCTCGATCTCGATCTGCGTGTCGGATCCGAGCGCGCCGCGGGCGCGTGCCTCTTCCGCCAGACCGTACAGCGTGGACAGCGAGTTCGACGGCACGCTGCCGCGCCACCACTGGATCACGTAGCCGTCGTCGTCGTAGTGCGACGGCTTGATGAGGTGCAGCAGGAACGTCCCGGTGCGCCGTGCACGCTCACCAGTGGGCGCCGCATCAGTCGCGAGCGGAAGGCGCGATTCCATGGAGGAAGCCAGGCCGCGATTTCGCCCATATATAGGCGTCCGACACAAGTCCCCCAGGGGGTGAGCCGGTGCGCCGGTGAGCCAGTGAGCCAGTGCGCCCGTGCCGCCGGAGCGCGTGAAGATTGGCTCGATGAAACCTGAGGAACTACGTCTTCGACTGGCTCACTGGCGCACCGGCTCACTGGCTCACCGGCGCACGGCTCCGGCTCACCGGCTCACCAGCTCACCCTCTGATCACGTCCGGCTGCTTGAACGCCGTCCAGCCCCTGTCGCAGTTGAGCACCGCGCCGGTCAGGCTGCGCGAGGCGTCGCTGGCCAGGAAGACCACCAGCTCCGCGATCTCCTCCGGGGTCTGCAGGCCGGTGGCGTGGCCCTTGGCGAAGCCGTCGCGGAACGCCTCGCTGCCGAAGATCAGGGCGTTCATCGGCGTGTCGACATAGCCGGGACTGATCGCGTTGACCCGGATGTTCATCGCGCCGCAACCGACGGCGAGGGACTTGGTCAGCAGCGCGACGCCGCCCTTCGAGGCGGCGTAGCCGTCGAGCCCGCCGAGCGGCAGGTGGGCCATCGACGAGGCGGTGTTGATGATCGAGCCGCCGCCGGCGCGCGCGATCTCGGGAATGGCGAACTTGGCGGCGTAGAACACGCTCGACAGGTTGATGCGGATGACCGCGTCCCAGTCCTCGACCTCGATCATCGGCGCGAAGCCGTCGCGCCCCGGCCAGGCGACGCCGGCGTTGTTGTAGAGCACGTGCAACGCGCCGAACGCGTCGACCGCGGCGCGCACCGTGCGCTCGGCGTCGCCCGCGTTGCCGGCGTCGGCGACGATCGCCTGAGCCGCGCCGCCCGCCGCGGTGATCGACGCGGCGGTCTCGCTCAGGCCGGCCTCGTTCACGTCGGACACCAGGACCCGGGCCCCCGCCCGCGCCAGCGCCTGGGCGCCGGCGCGGCCCAATCCCGATCCCGCTCCCGTGACGATCGCGACTTTGTTCTCCAGCATGTCCTCCTCCCTACACCAGCGGACCACGGAGGGCACAGAGAAACGCCGCCGTACGTTGCTCCCGCCGCGCCGCAGGAGGTATGAACGCCGCGTGGCGGATGCGGCGGGTTACGAGCTGCAGGCGGCGCAGCGGGACGGGGCGGCGACGATTGCAATCCGGGGCCGCGTCGCGATCGGCAACGCGCAGCGCCTCCTCGAGGAGATCACCGCCGCGGTGCCGACCGACACGCGCGCGGTGCACCTCGACCTCTCCGGCGTCGACTACTTCGACAGCGGCGGCGGCGCCGTGGTGATGCGCCTGCGCCAGGACCTGGCGGCGCGCGGCGCGGCGTTGACGATCACCGGCAGCACGCCCGACATCGACGGCTTCCTCGGCCTCGTCGACGAGGAGAGGATCCGCGCCGCCGCGCCGAAGCCGGCGGTCGAGCCGGGGCTCGTCGAGCGCGCCGGCGCGTTTGGCGAGGCCTTCGCCGAGGGGCTGCGCGACTTCGCCTCGTTCACCGGCGAGGTCCTCATCGGCCTGATCGACGCGGCCAGGAACCCGCGGCAGGTCCGCTGGCGCGACACCTGGTTGTACATGCAGCGGGCCGGGTACGAGGCGCTCCCGATCGTCACGCTGATCAGTTTTCTGATGGGTCTGATCACCGCCTTCCAGGCCGCGGTCCAGCTCCGCCAGTTCGGCGCCGACGTGTACGTCGCCACCCTGGTCGGCCTCTCGGTGACGCGCGAGCTCGGACCGCTGATGACCGCGATCATCGCCGCCGGCCGTTCCGGCGCCGCGTTCGCCGCCGAGATCGGCACCATGAAGGTCAACGAGGAGGTCGATGCGCTCGCCGCGATGGGGCTCGACCGCACCCGCTTCCTGGTCACGCCGAAGGTGTTGGCGCTGGTGTTCATGCTGCCGCTGCTGACGCTCTACGCCGATCTCGTCGGTGTGCTCGGCGGCCTCTTCGTCGCCAATCTCCAGCTCAACATTCCGACGGTCGTCTACTTCGCGACGATGAAGTACTACATGGTGTTCTGGGACATCGGGCAGGGGCTGGTGAAGGCCATCGTCTTCGCCATCCTCATCGCCATGGTCGGCTGCATGCGCGGCTTCGAGGCGCGCGAGAGCGCCGAGAGCGTCGGCCGCATCACCACGTCCGCCATCGTCTCCGGCATCTTCGCCATCATCCTCAGCGACGCGGTCTTCACGGTGCTGTTCAATGTCTGGTGAGACACCGGCCGGACCGCCGGCGATCCAGATCGAGCACCTGGTCGCGCGCTACGGCGACAAGGTCATCCTCAACGACATCTCGTGCGACGTGCGGCGCGGCGAGGTCTTCGCCATCGCCGGGGGCTCCGGCTGCGGCAAGACGACGCTCCTGCGCCACATGATCGGGCTGCTGCGACCGGCCGCGGGCCGGGTCCTGATCGAGGGCGACGACGTCGCCCTCGCCGACGAGGAGCAGCTCCGCCGCATCCAGCAGCGATTCGGCATGAGCTTTCAGGCCGGCGCCCTGTTCGGCTCGCTGACGCTCGGCCAGAACATCGCCCTGCCGCTCGAGGAGTACACGACCCTGCCGCCCGACATGATCACGCTGCTGGTGCGCATGAAGCTGGCGATGGTGCACCTCGACGGGTTCGAGGACTTCATGGTCTCCGAGCTGTCCGGCGGCATGAAGAAGCGCGCCGCGCTGGCGCGGGCCCTGGCGCTCGATCCGCGCATCCTCTTCTTCGACGAGCCGTCGGCGGGGCTCGATCCGATCACCTCGGTCGAGCTCGACGAGCTGATCGTGCAGATCAACCGGAGCCTCGGCACCACCATCGTGGTCGTCTCGCACGAGCTGCCGAGTATCTTCACGATCGCGACCCGGTGCATCATGCTCGATCCGTCGACCAAGTCGATCATCGCCGACGGCCCGCCGCTCGAGCTGCGGGAGAAGCATCCCGATCCGCGCGTCCACGCCTTCTTCAACCGTCAGCCGGCCGAGCACCCACAGCACAGGAGGACATCCAGTGGCGACCGAGGCGCGTAAGCTCCGCGTCGGCATCTTCGTGATCGTGGCCATCCTCATCGGCCTCGCCGCGGCCATCTGGCTCGGCGCCAGCCGCTACCTGGCCGACGAATCCACGGCGGTGACCTACTTCTCGGAATCGGTGCAGGGCCTCGACCGCGGCGCGGCGGTGAAGTACCGCGGCGTGGCGGCGGGCCGCGTCGAGCGCATCGACATCGCGCCCGACGGCGATCTCATCGAAGTGAAGATGAGCATCGACAACAGCTATGCGGACATGTTGTTCAAGGACCCGACGCTGCGCGCGCAACTCCAGCTGTCGGGCATCACCGGGCTGCGCTACGTCGAAATCGATCGCCGCTCCGGCGACGAGCTGGAGAACTCGCCGACGCTCTCGTTCGAGCCGTCGGCGCCGCTGATCCCCTCGACGCCGTCGCAGTTCAAGGCCATCCAGGAGGCGCTCGAGGACATCTATCAGAAGGTGATGAGCGTCGACGTCGAGGGGATCTCGCGCGACGCCCGTGCCACCCTCCAGGCCGCCGACCAGCTGCTGCGCGACGATCGCGTCCAGACCGTCCTCAACAACATGTCCAACATCACCGACTCCGCCTCGCGCGTCACCCTCAACCTCGAGAAGGCGACCGACGGCGTGCGCCTGCAGCCGGTGGTCGCCGAGTTGCGGGAGACCACGACCGAAGCCAAAGGGCTGATCGTCGACCTGCGACAGGGCGAGGCCGGCCGCGACCTGCGCAGCGCACTGCGCGAAGTGAACGGTCTCGCGCGCACGGGCCAGACGTTCGTCCTCGACCTGCAGGGGCTCGTCGAGCGGCTGAACCTCACCCTCGGCAACCTCCAGCAGCTCACCAACGCGCTGCGCCAGCAGCCGTCGAACCTGATCTTCTCCAACCCGCCGCCGCCGCGGCCGACGCCGCGGCGTTGAGGGATTCCATGCGCCGCCTATTTCCACTCGCCCTCGCCCTCGCGATCAGCGCCTGCTCCGCCTTTCGCGCCAGCCCGCCCGAGCCGCACAGCTACCGGCTCGCCTATCCGTTTCCGCCGCCCGCCTACGACACACCGGTGGGCATCGTGCGCGTCGGCCCCTTCAGCAGCGCGCAGGCGTACGATCGCCTCGGCTTCACCTATCGCGAGGGCACGTACGGCGTGGGCGTCGACAACTACAACGCCTGGATCGCGCCGCCGGCTGGAATGCTCGCCGACCTGATCGCGCGCGACCTCGCCACCTCGCGCGCCGCCTCAGCGGTCCTGCAGGGCCCCTCGGCGATGACGCCCGACTACGAATTGAGCGGCCGCGTCGAGGAGCTCGACGAGCGCGAGACCGGCGGATGCACCGCCCACCTCCGCCTGCGCGCCCTCTTCGTGCGCATCGACCCGAAGGGCCCGCGTCAGGTCGTCTGGGAAGACGTCTTCGCGAGCGATCAACCCTGCACTCCTGGCGATCCGCAATCGTTCGCCGAGGCGATGAGCAAAGCGGCGCAGGAAGTTTCGACGGCGGTGGTAGCGCGAGTGGCGGGGAAGCAGGGCTGAAGGAAGGATTCATACGGAGGAACGGAGACACGGGGAGGCCGGTGAGGAAGAGACCGCTCTTGGTTGCTCCGGTCCTCCGGGCGAATCGTCTTCAGTCGGACCCAGGCTGACCGCTTCACGGCATCTTCCGACTCGCCAACAACTCGATCGCCTCGGCGAAGACGTCTCTCTTCAGCCGTCCGTACACCGCGCGGTCCTTGCTGGACAGAGCGTCGGCGCGGGCGATGGCGCGGGGCAGGACGTCGTCGGCAGCGGCGGTTTCGTCGACGATGCGCAGGCGCAGCGCTTCCTCGCCGCCGACGCGGCGGCCGGTGAGGATCAGGTCGCTGGCGGTGCGACGGCCGAGCTTGCCGGTGATCAGCGCGTTCATGCCCGGCGCGAACGGCATGCCGAGGTCGACCTCGGGCAGACAGAAGAAGCCGCGGTCGGCGCGCATGACGCGGAAGTCGTGCGTCAGGGCGAACATCCCGCCGCCGGCGAACGCGTGGCCGTTGAGCGCCGCCACCGTCGGCAGCGGCAGCGAGAGCATGCGCGCGAAGAAGGCGAGGAAATCGCCGATGAAGGCCGGCCCCTCGCCCGACGACCATCAGCCAGTCGAGGTCCAGGCCGTTCGAGTAGAACTTCTCCGAGCCGATCGTCACCAGCGCCGCGGGGCCGCTGCTCCCCTCGATCTCGTCGAGCGCGCCGTTCAGCGCGGTGAGGAACGGACGGTTGAAGCGATTCTCGCCGCTCTGCATGGCAAGGACGAAGACGGGGCCGGTGCGGCTGAGATCGATCATCGTTTCCTCTCTGTAGTAGCGCGGGCCTCCAGGCCCGTCGTCGCCCGCAGGGCGGCGGTGCGAGTGGCAAGCGCGCTCCGGGCCGGCGCCGCCGGCCCGACGGGCCTGGAGGCCCGCGCTCCCTCACTCGTCCCGCAACCCGTACTCTTTCATCTTCTTCTGCAGCATGACGCGCGACAGGCCGAGCGCTCGAGCCGTGCGGGAGACGTTGCGGTTGTTGGCCTGCAGCACGCGGCGGATGTAGTCGGCCTCGAAATTGGCGCGCGCCTGGCGCAGCGGCGTCACCGCCTCACCGGTGGCGTCGGCGGGCGCGACGGGTGCCGCGCCCGCGGGCGGCTCGCCCTCGACCCCGCGCACCTTGGGCGGGAAGTAGGAGGTAGTGATGAGGCCGTTCGAGCGCGCCAGCGCGACGGCGCGCTCGAGGACGTTCTCCAGCTCGCGCACGTTGCCCGGCCAGTCGTAGCGCTGCAGCACGTCGACCGCGGCGGGATCGATGCCGTGCAGCTCCGTCTGGTGGCGCTCGCGAGTGCTGCTTCAGAAAACGGTCGACGAGCACCGGGATGTCCTCGCGGCGCTCGCGCAGCGGCGGCAGGCCGATCGGGAACACCGCCAGGCGGTAGTAGAGATCCTGACGGAACGCGTGCTGGCTCACCTCGAGCTGCAGGTCGCGATTGGTCGCGGAGATCACGCGCACGTCGACCTTGCGCGGACGCGTGTCGCCGACGGGCACGATCTCGCCCTGCTGCAGCACGCGCAGCAGCTTCGCCTGCATGCTCAGCGGCATCTCGCCGACCTCGTCGAGGAAGATCGTGCCGCCGCTCGCCGCCTCGAAGAGGCCGCGGTGATCCTGGGTCGCGCCGGTGAACGAGCCGCGGCGATGGCCGAACAGCTCGCTCTCGAGCAGGGTCTCGGACACCGCGGCGCAGTTGACCGCCAGGAAGGCCTCGTCGGCGCGCGACGAGGCGCGATGGATGCCGCGCGCGACCAGCTCCTTGCCGGTGCCCGTCTCGCCCTCGATCAGGACGGTGATCGGCGACGCGGCGGCGCTCTCCATCAGCTGGAAGACTTCGAGCATGGACGCGGCTCGAGCCGACGATCTCGTGGAAACGGTCGCGGTGTGCCGCATCGCGGCGCAGCGCGCCCACCTGGGCGCGCAGCAGGTCCTCGCTCGCCTTGACGCGGGCGTACAGGCGCGCGTTCTCGATCGCCACCGCGACGCTGCCGGCGAGCGCCTCGAGGAAGGCCAGATCGTCGTCCGAGAATTGCTTGTCGTCCTTGCGGTTGAGGACCTGGATGACGCCGATCACGCCCTGGTAGGTGGTGAGCGGAGCGCACAGCAGAGAGCGCGTCGTGAAGCCGGTGGCGTGATCGATGCCGGTGAAGAAGCGCGCGATCGGTCTGGACGTCGTCGACGCGGGTCGGCGGTGCCGTGGCTCAGCACCCAGCCGGCGATGCCGCGGTCGGCCGGAAAGCGCAGCTCCAGCAGCCGGGCGAGGATGGTCGGGTCGTCCTCGGCGACGAACGGGAAGTAGAGCTCGTTGGTGTCGGCGTCGAGCAGCAGCACCGACGCGCCCATCGCGTCGAACACCTCGCGGCACTTGCGCCACCACGAAAGGGAACAGCTCATCGAGCTCGATGCGCGCCGCGAAGGCACACGCGAGATCGTACAGCACCCGAAATCGCGTGGTGCTTTCGTTGGGCGCACTGCCGCCGTCGAAAGCCATAGTCTCCCCGCCAGTGATCTAGCCGACGCGCTCAGGCGCGGCAACGGCGGGGGGTGGGGCGGAGAGCGGGTGCGCCGGTGAGCCAGTGGGCCGGTGAGCCGGTCCGTCGCTCCGCGAGCGATCCGACCTGGCGCACCGGCTGACCGGCTCGACTGAGCGCACGCTGGTCAGCTCTTCGCTTCCAGCTCCTCGTCGATGATCTCCTGGAACTTCTCGAACGGCTGCGCGCCGTCGAGCAGGCGGCCGTTGATGAAGAACGCCGGCGTGCCGTTGACGCCGGCGGCCTGTCCGGCGGCGAGATCCTTGTCGATCATTTCCTTGATTGTGCTCGGCGGCGACGCAGTCGTCGAACTTCTTGCGATCGAGACCGGTGTCGGTCGCGATCTGCTGGATGTTGGCCGCCGACAGATCCTTCGCCTCCATCAGCTTGTCGTGCATCGCCCAGAACTTGCCCTGCTCATTGGCGCACAGCGCCGCCTGCGCCGCGGGCCGCGCGCTCTTGTGGAAGGGCAGCGGATAGTTGCGGTAGGCGATGCGGATCTTGTCGCCGTAGGTCTGCTTCACCTGGTCGACCGAGGCCTCGGCGCGCTTGCAGAACGGGCACTCGTAGTCGGAGAACTCGACGATCGTCACCTTCGCATCGGCGGGGCCGAGCGGCGGCAGCGTCGCCGAGGGCGACGTCGACCGTCGGCGGCCGCAGCGCGATCGTGGTCGGATACTTCTTCTTCAGCTCGGCGATGTAGGCGTTGTAGCGCGCCTGCGCGCCGCGGTTCTTCATGTAGTCGACCAGCTTCTGCTTCACGTCGTCGAACGACTGCCCGCCGAGCTGGTCCTTGTTCTCGTCGTAGAGCTTCTTCACCTCGTCGTCGTTCGGCGCCGGCACCTTGTCGACCACCTCGGTCTGCTGCAGCTGCTCGACCGTGACGCCGCGGGCCGTGGCCTCCTGCTCGAAGAGCGCGGTGGCGACGAGCTCGTCGACGCCGCCGCGGATGATCTTGTACCGAGCCGCCTCGACCTCGCCGAGCTCGGACTTCACCGACGCTTCGACATCGCCGCGCGTGATCGTCTTGCTGCCGGCCTTCGCGAGCACGTCGCTGGCCGCGCCGGACGCCGATGCGGCTGCCGCCGGCGCCGCGGCCTCTGCGGCGGGCTTCGCCGCGGCGGCCGGTGCTGCCGCCGCGGGCGCTGCCGGCGCTGCCGCGCCGCCCGGTGCGGCCGTCTTCTGATCACAGCCACCGGTCGCCAACAGGGCGACAACGAGCAGCGTCATGGTGCCAATACGCATGATTCCTCCTGGAAGGCTGACAATGATCTCCCAGCGTACGGGTCGCCCACCTATCCCGTCAACTCAGACACCCTGTCGGCGGTCCCTCAATTTGATCGGCGCGGCGGTGATCGCAGCCCTGGCAAAACCGCCAAGGCCGCCATCTGACCAGCGGGGCACCGCGGCGCCAATCGAACTGGGGCACTGCCACCCTGTCCCGCAGGCCTGCCGGGCTCACATGCCGTCTCCGGCGGGAACAGGGTTGGGCCGAGGCGTGCCGCGCCGTGGGACGATGCGCTACCATCCCCGCATGCGCCGCCTCGCCATCCTGCCCCTCCTCCTCGCCACCGTCGCCGGCGCCGGCGAGCGCACGGTCCGCCAGAGCCCCTTCATTCCCGGCCAGTACGACATCTACGACGGCGGCTCCCGGGTCGGCACCGCCCGCGAGAACCCCTTCAACGCCGGCGAGACCGACGTCTACGACCGGAGCGGCCACCGTACGGAAACCGTCCGCGAGAACCCGTTCAAGGCCGACGCGTACGACGTCTACCGCGACGGCCAGCGCACCGGCTCGGTCGAGAAGAGCCCCTTCGACAACGGCCGTTACGACCTGCGCGACGCCGACGGCGACCGGACCGGCACGCTGCGCCGGAGCCCCTTCGAGCGCGACACCTACGACCTCGACAGCGACCACTGACCCGGCCTTTCCTCCCCTCGCCGCATTGGCTATACGCACTCTCTTCGGTCGGCATCGACCGCAACCCCACCCAGACGCTGGCGTAGCTCAGTTGGTAGAGCAGCTGATTCGTAATCAGCAGGTCGACGGTTCAAATCCGCCCGCCAGCTTCTCTTTTCCCTGTGGAACAAGGGCTACAGTGGTCCCCCTCCACTGAGGCGCCACAGCGCAACCTTCAACACTTCGGCGCCTCCCCGCCGGCAACCGCGCCTGGTGTAGCCGATCGCTCACGAGGCCGCCGCCCAGGGGATTACGCGCGTCGGGCGGTCGTGGTTGCAGCGGCGGAAGGAGGGGTTCGCGTGACTTGATAAGCGGGTTACTAGAAGTGCTTGCGGTGCTCGAGGCCCGTTACAAGCTTCGCTGAATCGACTGCCACTGTGATGGCGCCGCGGCTGCGTAGGGATGCGGAATCCGGTATTCTACGCAACGCTCGCACCCGCTACCGCTTGGGCCAGCCGCCCGTCTCGAAAACCTTGGTCGCGCGCTCAACATCGCGGTCGACCCATCATGACCGGCGCTCCCTGAGGGTCGCATCACGGCCCCGTCGTCGGCGCCTTGTGGGTATACTCCGCAGTCGCTGCGCCGACTCTCATCCGCGCAGCCATCCACTGCCGGCATTGCGTCTCGGTTCATCCCTCACCTAGGCACAGATGACGCCCGCGGAACTCCGCGAACACGCGCTCGCCCTCCAAGCGTGGCTCGAGAGTGTGTGTCCGCCGACGTGCCGTGGCCGCCGCATCTGCAGGCGATGATCGATCGCTGCCGTGACGACCTGGCGCTCGCGTTGGTCTCCACCGAGCCGGACACGGTCGCGCTGCTCGACAGCATCGATCTGCAGAGTTTCGAGGCGCTGCGGGGGGCTGCTACGGCGGCAGTCGAGAAACAGACTTGTCACGGCACTTGGGGTTTCCCCAGGTTGCTTTCCGGTTGACCTGTCTGGCACCAACACAGCCGAGCCGCGAGCCGGCGGGGGTCCCGGCTCTTGAGTCAACGGAATTTACTAAAGGGGGAGACAGATGGGCCATGTCCTGCGGTACGGGTGTGCCGTCGCGAGCCTTGTGTTGGCGAGCAGCGCCAGCGCGCTCACCGCGGCAGATCGGTGCGAGTCCGGAAAGCTGACGGCGGCCGGCAAGTACGAACTTTGCCGGCTGAAGGCCGAGTCGAAGGCGGTGAGGAAGAACGCATCGCCGGACTACAGCAAGTGTGACGAGAAGTACTCAACAAAGTGGGCAGTGTACGAAGGCGGCGATTGTCCCTCGATTGGCGATGAGGCGGCCATCCAGAGCTTCATCACCCAGCACACCGACGACGTAGCGGCGGCGCTGGCCGGCGGGCCGCTGCCGTCCGCCGGCGGGGTGCCGAAAACCGGGCAGACGACGGCCTACGGCACGGGCAGCGACGGTGATTTGCAGAAGGGCGCGGCGCGCTCGTTCACCGACAACGGCGACGGGACGATCACCGACAACCTGACCGGGCTGATGTGGGAGAAGAAGAGCGACGACGGCAGCATCCACGACAAGGACAACGGCTACAGCTGGTGCAACGATACAAGCCCGGCCGATGGGACCTGTGACACCGCAGGTAATCCGATGGACGGCACGATGGTGACGACGTTCCTGGCGGCGCTGAACGGCGGCGGCGGTTTCGCTGGACACACGGACTGGCGGATTCCGAATCGATTCGAGTTGGAGAGCCTCATCAACCTACAGAACCTGAGTCCGGCGACCTACTCGGCCTTCCACACGAGTTGCGCAGCGAGTTGCACCGTGATGACGTGCAGCTGCACGCTGGTGAACGGCTACTACTCGTCTACTACCTACAACGACCTCTACGCGTGGTACGTCTCGTTCGATGGCGGTTACGTGGACGCCGGCGTCAAGGGTGGCCCCGGCTACGTCCGTGCCGTCCGCGGCGGCGCCTGACCACTGCGCTCGCCTGACCATCACCCACGACCCCTGCGGCATCCCGTCGCAGGGGCCGTGCTGCGTCTGGGCACACAGAGCCGGCTATGGGTTCCTTGCGGCGTTCGTCGCGGTGAACCGATGATCTGCGGGCGTGGGGGAGTCAGGCACGGAGATAGGCGCCGAGAGTGCTGTGCCAATTGTGTCGAAATTCTATCGCCCGCCGCGCATCGCCGGTTGATGGTTGGGCCTCTGCACGGGCGGCCGCGATGAGGATGAGCACGAGCTGCGACTTGAGAATCTTGTCCTCGGCGCGTGGCGATTCGAGCAGCGGCGCATAGAGTCGCCCGTGCTGGTGTGGCGGGATGACACGCGGGCGGTGACGGTCTACGCCTGATACGGGCTACCCGCACTTCGCCTACTGGATGCGCACCCATTTCTGGATGCCGCGTTCCGCGCACGTGCTGGCCGGCGGCAGCCTCCTGCTCGGCGTCGGCCTGCTGCTGCTCATCTCGGCCGATGCGCCGATCCACCGCGAGCCGCTCGCATGGGTGAAGAAGGGCGCGATGGTCGCCGTCTTGCCGGCGCTCGTCTACTTCTTCTTCATTTTCTCCGGGGGCCAGCGCGCGGCGTACGACCGCGCGCTGGCGTGTCGGCAGTGCGGCGGCGACCACGCGCCGGACGTCCGCTACGAGGCGGGCTGACCGGCGAGGGCTGAGCGCCGAAGGACGACAGCAGCCGTCCCGCCGCCTGCATCCAGCCGATCAACGCGTCGGCCGCCCCCGGCGCCAGCGCCGCGACCTCCTCCAGCAGCGCCGCCCCCGGTGGCACCGACACCTCGTGCAGGCGGAAGCGCACCGCCAGCGCCACCGCCGCGGCGACCCATTCCGGCGGCATGTTGAGCGCCGCCGGCCATTCCGGCAGCGCCGTCGTCTGGTCAACGTCATGCACCATCGGCGTTTCCACCACGCCGGGCAGGACCACGCCGACGTGGACCCGCGCCGCGTCCACCTCGGTGCGCAGCGCCTCGGTGAGGCCGATGAGGGCGAACTTGGTGGCGCAGTAGCCGCCCAGCGGGGTCACGCCGCGGCGGCCGGCGAGCGAGGCGACGTTGATGATCGCCCCGCCGCCGCGGCGCTCCATCGCCGGCAGCACCGCCTGGATCATGAACAGGGCCCCGAACAGGTTGACGCGCAGCATCGCCTCGAGGTCGCCGACCCGCAGCTTGGCCACCGTCGACGGTTTCAGCACGCCGGCGTTGTTGACCAGCACGTCGATGTGGCCCCAGGCGCGGCGCACCCGCGTCGCCGCCGCCCGCGCCGCAGTGGCGTCGGCGACGTCGGTCGGCACCACCAACGCCCCGCCGCCGGCGGCGCGCACCTCCGCCGCGACCTCGTCCAGCAGCTCGCGCCGCCGCGCCACCAGCGCCACCCGCGCGCCGCGCTGGGCGAACAGCAGCGCCGTCTCGCGGCCGATGCCGCTCGACGCCCCGGTCACCAGCACCACCTGATCCCTGAAGGAGCCGACCAGCGGCAGGATGCTCTCGATGATCATGGCGTTCTACCAAGCAGTCCCGAGGCCGTCCCGCCAGTGCCGCCAGATCCGCTGGACGGGGCCGATTTTCACCCTTGCCACCGCCTCGCGCTACGCGGCAGACCCCGGCGCGCTGGCGCGGGGCCCGTGTGGCGCGGCGTCCGAGACTCCCCGGTCATGTGAACTCGCCAGCTCATACGCGCCGAGAGGATGTTTGCGAGCGCATGCGCGCAGATCCTAGCGTAGTCGGGCCTGATCGTCGGCGATCTGACCGGCAATTTGCGCGCGCCACTCGTCGAACGGCTGGCAGGCGCCGGTCGCGCGACAGATCTCCTCTGTCTGGCGGAGGATCTCGGCGTCGTCGAGGGAGAGGTCGAGGAACTCGCCGAACGGCTGGTGGATGAACCACGGACTGTCCACGACGAACTCGAGCCCGTTGCCCTCGGGGTCGCGAGTGTACACGGACCACGAGCTGCCGTGGTTCAGGGGGATGAAGTTCGTGTTCCCCTCCGCGGCGAGGCGTTCCTGCACGTGGCGAAGCGTGGCGAGATCTTCGAGGCGAAACGTCAGCTGAAAGAGCGCCGCACCCCAACTCCCGCCGAGGACCGGCCCCTCAAGGACCGTCCCTTCGGTCCGACCCGAAGCAAGCACCAGCTGATGATGCTCACCGGGATCGGTGGTCAGGAACACGAGCCGCTCGCCGCCGGGGACGGAGCCGCGGTCCGTGACGGTCATGCCGAGGACTCTCGTGTAGAACTCCTCGACACGGTCGAGATCGAAACAGCTCAACCCGACGTGGCTGAGCGTCAGCTTCCTACCAGCAACGTTTGGTACGGATGTCATAGTCACCTTCTCCTCTTCAGAATCGATCCTGGCGTCAATTCGCTTCGACCCCGTCGAGGGGTCTGACTTCTCACTTCACGGTACGAGCAGACGCGCCATGAACTCGGCGTGCGCTTCGATGACCTGTGCGTCGGCAGGATCAATGCCGGTCAGGCGACGACACTCCGGCCGGATGGCGAAAATCATCGAAGCGCCGCCTGCCAACGCGTAGAATGCGTGTGGCAGAAGTGCTCCGGCGACGCCTACGGTGCTCCCCGCCAGCCGCGCGAACCCTTCGTAGAATGGCTTCATGTGTGTATCGACGAGCCAGCGCATCCGGGCATCTGATTGCTTGCCTTCCTCCACCATGAGCCGGAACAGCTCGGGATGCGCGGCAGCGAAGCGGACGTACTCACGGATGCGCTCCCGAGCGAGGGCGCGTTGGTCGGCTGCATCGGTGCCTTTGACGGGCTGCGCCAATACCTCCTGCAGTTGATCGAGGATTCGCGCCGCGGCTGCCTTCCATAATTCCTGCTTGGTCTGGAAGTAGTAGTTGATCAGGCCCTGATTGACGCCGGCGCGCGCCGCGATGTCGCGGGTGCTGGCGCCCCGAAAGCCCTTCTCCGAGAAAGCCTTCGCGGCCGCTACCACGATTCGATTGCGGGTGTCCTCGCGTTGCGCGGCACGGCGTGTCATTCGAATCAGAGTTTATTCGCTTGACTAAATAAAATCAACACGGCATTGGTCGATCGCCTAACGAAAAACTGGCGCGCGGAAGCCGGCCTGCCGCGCTCATCGCCCGGGAGGGGGGACTGACTTGCAAACCTTCGAAACCGACGTGCTGGTCGTCGGCGCGGGCCCGGCGGGGCTGACCGCCGCCGCCTTGCTGGCCCGCTCCGGCGTGAAGTCATTGACCGTCACCAAGTACGGCGCAACGGCCGATGCACCGCGCGCACATATCACCAACCAGCGCGCCATGGAGATCTTTCGTGACCTGGGAATCGAAGATCGAGTCATGGGTCGCGCACTGCCCCAGCGTTTGATGGGCAAACAGGTCTTCGCGACGTCTTTTGCCGGACGGGAGATCTGCCGCATGATGACCTGGGGCACCGGCGACCGTCACGCCGACTACGCTGCGGCCAGCCCCTGTGAGATGTGCAACGCCCCGCAGCACGTCCTCGAGCCGATTCTACTCGCCGCCGCCCGCTCCTTTGGTGCGGACATCCGCTTCGATCACGAAGTCGTGGCGGTCAGTCAGTCTCCGGACAACGCCATTGCCCGCGTTCGCCACCGGCGGAACGGCACCGAATTTGAGGTGCGCGCCCGCTATCTCGTCGGTTGCGATGGTGGTCGTTCGTTCGTCGGCGAGCAGGGGGGCTTCGAGTTCGAGGGCCAGGCAGGGCTCGGAAACGCCACTACCGTCTGGATCGAAGCCGATCTCACGCGTTTCACGAAGCACCGATCGGGTGCGCTGTTCTTTGTGCGCAACCCCGGCAACCGGGACGTGCTCAGCGTCTGGACCTGCGTTGAGCCGTGGACGGAGTGGAGCACCATCTTCTTCCAGGAAGGACTCGATGCCACCGATCTCTCGGAGGATTCCGTGATGCGCCGGGTGCGGGCGGCGATCGGTGACCCGTCGGTCCACATCAGGATCAAGAAGATCAGCGAATGGCAGGTCAATCACGTCGTCGCCGCGCGGTATCGCCAAGGGCGCCTCTTTCTTTCCGGCGACGCGGCGCACCGTCACCCGCCGGCAAACGGCTTGGGGAGCAACACCTCGATCCAGGACAGCTACAACCTCGCCTGGAAGCTCGCTCTCGTGCTCTCGGGGCAGGCGCACGAAAGCCTGCTCGACAGCTATGATGCGGAGCGCCAGCCCGTGGGCCGGAGGGTCGTTGACCGCGCCAACCAGAGCTTCGCAGAGATGGGACCGTGCATCATGGCCCTGGGGTTCCAGCCCGGCCAGACGGAGGCCGAAGCGCTGGCGAAGCTCGATCGGCTCCACGGCCCCGACGGCGAAGGGCAGCGACAGGCACTGCTCGCTGCGCTCGATCTCCTGAACGGCCAATTCAACGCGCACGGTGTGGAGATGGGACAGCGCTACGCTTCGGCGGCAATCGCCGACGACGGCACGCCTTTCCCGCCCTCCGAACGCGATACCGACCGTTATTACGACCCAACCACCCATCCCGGAGCTCCCCTGCCGCACGTGTGGCTGCAGCGGGGCACCGAGGACGTCTCGACCCTGGATCTCTGCCGCTACGATCGCTTCACACTGATTACCGGTATCGCTGGGTCCGCGTGGGCGGACGCGGCCGCACAAGTGAGCCGGGAGACGGGCGTGAACATCGAGCCGGTCGCCGTTGGCCTGGGTCAGGTCAACAACGACGTGCTTGGCACGTGGTCGCGGCTGCGGGAGATCGCCGACGACGGGTGCCTGCTGGTGCGGCCCGATCGCATCATTGCGTGGCGCTGTTCACGCGGCGTTGCCGATCCGGTCACGGCGCTGCGAGAGGCCGTCACCAAAGTCCTCGGCCGCTGAGGTACGACCCATGATCACGCTCTACCACTTTCCCGCCTCCCTCTGCTCGCAGAAGGTCCGCCTCGCACTGGTGGAGAAAGGGGTTGAGCACCGCCAGCAGGTCGTCGACATCGAGCTCCGGATGCAGAACTATGAGCCCTGGTATCTGCGGCTGAACCCGCGCGGCGTCGTTCCCACCCTGGTGCACGGGGATCGTGTGGTGACCGACTCGGCCCGCATCATCCGATACATCGACGAGACCTTCGAGGGACCCCCGTTGAGTCCAGAAGATCCGAGCGAGCGTGCAGCGATGGGGGCTTGGATCGAGGCCCAGGATCATCTCGATCTGCGCGTGTTCAGCTACGCGAACATCGCCGGCCTGCTCGGCGCGGGACTGCGCAGGGTCACCATGCCCCTGCGCGTTCGTAGGCTCCGCCGCCTCCGTGACGAGATCCCGGAGCTGCGGCAGTTATACAGCGACAAGCTCGAGGACGTTTGCGGCTGGCGGCTCTCGGTTGCAAGCCCCGAGCGGGTCGCGGAGATCCGGGCGGAGATCGAGGCCACGCTCGATCGCGCCGAGGCGCAACTCGGCGAGACGGGGTTCCTCGTCTCCGGGCGTTACTCGCTGGGCGACCTGGCATGGACCGTCGTGCTCGCCCGGTTGCGCTTCCTCGGTTTTGCCGAAGAGTTTTGGGGCGGGGGCCGCCGCCCGCGCCTCGCCGAATACTACGCTCGCCTCCGCGCGCGGCCGAGCTTCAAGCAGGCAGACATCTGGGAAGAGCAGCCACACCGACAAGCCCTGCGCGCGCTCCGCGCGCGGCTCCGGTGGTCCTGACTCGATCTTCTCGCGAGAGCCCTTCCGAAAACTCCCGTACGAGGAACGGAGACACGGAGAGGCTCTGGTAGAGGCCTGAGGCCACTGGTCTGCGCCTCTGGGGGCGTCGGGTCAACGAGGGTCTGAACGTCATCGACGATGGCGCTGCGTCGGGTCACCGTCGATGCCATTTGCGGTTGGAATTCCCGGTCCCTCCGCTTCTCCGCAGAGGGGGTCAAGCTTCGACGCCAATCGGGGGAGGAGACCCCACGCCGACTCACAGACACGGGCCGCCCTCGGCCCGCGCAAACTGCTGGCGTCGCGGCTGCCAAAACTATTGTCAGCGCCGATGGCAACAAAAATTGTTTGCCCGTGCATCCCCCATGGTGTACGAGGGCGGCGTCGACTGGAGGGCCGGCGCGGTGACCAGAGGAGGGAGTATGGACCATCACGCGACGATCGCGGGGCATCTGCGCCGGCACGGCTGGCGTTGGCTGATCGGGCTGGGCGCGGCGGCGTTCCTCGCCACGCTGCTGGCCTTGGCGGGGGCGGCCGCGGCGCTCACCGCGACCCCCACCGCGGCTCCGACGCCTCAGCGGACCGGCGATCTCGGCGAGAAGACGATCAGCGGCCGGGTGGTCGACGCCCTGCAGGACGACGTCGCCGGCATCGCCGGGGCGACCATCGACTATGTGCGCGTGGCGCGCTTTCCACCCGGCGAGTCGGGCCGTGTCGCGACCGACGCGGCGGGCGAGTTCGCCTTCCGGTTGTTCCTGCACGACACCGACAGCGTCCGCATCTCCGCGGCCGCGCCGGGCTATGTGCCGATCGACCGGACCTTCAGCGGTTACCAGCTGTGGACCGTGCCGCCCATCGAGTTCGCCCTGCTGCCGGCGCGCGGCGTGGTCGAGATCTCGCCCGGCAACGCCCAGTCCTTGCCCTGCGAGGCGGACGCCTCGGTGGCGATCGCCAACATTTCGACCGAGGGCGAACCGCTGACCATCACCACCATCTGGGCCACGAACTCGTACAGCCAAGGCGACTACGGTACCGGCTTCAGCGCCGATCTCGGCGCCATAGCCCTGCCCCTCACCCTGCAGCCCGGCGAGCACGCCGTTTTCCCGGTCCACTACAGCGCTGCGGGCCAGACGTTTCCCTCCCGACTGACGGTGCAGTTGGAGAGCACCGCTCGCAACGGGCCCGGCTTCGCGGTCCCGTACCGGGGCGAGGTTGCCGATTGCGGCTCGCCCACCCCGACGCCCACACCGACGCCGCCGGGCCCGGTGGCCTGCGTCGGCGATTGCGATGCCGACGGGACGGTCACCATCGCCGAGCTGGTGCACGCCGTGGCGCTGGCGCTCGGCCGTCCGGTGGCGTGGTGCGGCAATGCCGATGCGGATGCCAGCGGATCGGTGCAGGTGAACGAGGTCGTGGCCGCAGTCGCCGCCTCCCTGCAGGGCTGCGCCGCAGTGCCGTAGCCGGTGAGCCTCCCGCTCGCCGCCCCCGTCCGGTGGAAGCTTTTGGAACCTCTCGCGCGGGCTTCCTGAGACGCCGCGCGCTTCCGCGAAATCGCCGCGAACCGCGCCGAGGCGGTATCGGCGAAGGACTACACGTCATCCGTCGAACGTGAGAGCATGCCGCCGTGAGATCCCGCACGATGATGATCCTTCGCGCGCTCTCGGGCGCGGCTGTCATCGTCGCCACGGGTGCGGCGCCCTGGACGCCGCTTGCGACACGAGCCGCGGCGGCAAGCGCATCGACATCGGAACGCAACGAGGCGCTCCCGCCATCAACCGAGCGCGCGGCTCCCGCGACTGACGAACGCGGCGTCGAAGCACTCGCGCTGCCTGGAGCCAGCGCGCCGGTGTCGTTGGACTATCTGTTCTACGAGCCTCGGCGCTCGAGAGTGTGGGTGCCGGCGGGCGGGAGCGGCAGCGTGGATGTCTTCGATGTCGCCAAGCGCGACTTCACGCGGATCGAGGGGTTCGAGACCGCTGAGCGCGAGGCACACGGGAACAAGCGCGTGGTCGGGCCGAGTGCGGGCGCGACGGGAGAGCGCTTCGCATACATCGGCAATCGTGCGACGCGGGAGATCTGCGCGATCGATCTGCGCTCGCTCGAGAAGGGTGCGTGCCTGAAGCTCGCGGCCCCGCTTGATGGGGTCGCCTATGTCCCCTCCACGCACGAGGTCTGGGTGACGACACCCAGCGTGCAGTCGTTGGTCGTCCTCGATGCTTTGCCCGACGGCTCGCTCCGGCAGAAAAGCACCGTCGCGCTCCCGGGGGACCCCGAGGGCTACGCGCTCGACGAGCCACGCGGCTTGTTCCTCACGAATCTCGAGGACAAGGGAAGCACGCTGCGCATCGACCTCAAGACGCACGCCATACGCGACGTCTGGAACGCCCACTGCGCCGCGGACGGCCCGCGCGGCGTCGCCGTTGATTCGGCTCGGGCGCTGGTCTTCGTTGTGTGCACCGATCACGTCCAGGCTCTGGATGCCGCACACGGGGGTGCGTTGCTCGGACAGCTCGACACGGGTGCCGGCCTCGACAACGTCGACTACGACCCACGCACGAGGCTGCTCTACGCCGCCGCCGGCAAAGCGGCTCGGCTCACCGTGGCCCGCGGCGACGAGCACGGGAACTTCACGGTCGTCGCCACCGTCGCGACCGTGCCCGGCGCGAGAAACGTGGTCGCCGATGCGAACGGAAACGCCTACGTCGCCGATCCGCAGGGCGCACACCTGCTCGTCGTGCGCGCCCCGACGCCGCGCTGAGGCGCCCGGGCCGCTGCGTCCCACGGCCCGGCCGACCGAGGAAGTCTCCGCGCGCCTTCGCGTCCGCTGCGATCTCCGGGTTGAAAGGCCCCCAGTCTCCGCCGCCGACATCGCATCGCGTTTGTCATGGTGGCGACACCGCGTCGTCATTGTCGGAGCCGTAGGATTTCTCCCCTCGAAGGGCAGTGAGAGAGCGGTGCCGGAGCCATGGCGTCGGCCCAACGTCCATCGGCGACTTCTCCGGCACCGCGCCATTTCCGCCCTGCCTCGGCGTCCCGCCTCATCGGTCGGTGGCGCTGAAGGGGTACAGGGAGTGACGTCGCACCCTGTCAGGGCACGGGACTCGATACGGACGTGTTCCCCAGGGCGTTACCCCTGGGCTGTTGGGTCCGACCCCTTCGGGGTCGTCGAGCCCAGGAAGGTCTCGCGCCCTGCGCGGGTTGTTGCCGAGCGCCTGCGCGCTCGTGCATGAAGGGGAGCGCGGTCGACATCCGTCGGCGGCGCACATTCCTTACGAGAGGAGACGCAATGTTCAGCCATGTCATGGTGGGGTCCAACGACCTCGGGGCATCGAAGAGGTTCTACGACGCCGTGCTGGGGACGCTCGGCATTCCGGCGGGGTTCACCGACGACAAGGGACGCATCTTCTACATGTCGTCTACCGGCGCCTTCGCCGTCACGGCGCCGATCAACGGAGCGCCGGCCTCCGCCGCGAATGGCGGCACGGTCGGCTTCGTCGTGCCGGATCCGGCCACCGTGGACAAGTGGCACGCGGCCGGCGTCGCCAACGGCGGGACCACCTGCGAGGATCCTCCGGGCGTGCGCGAAGGCGGTCTGGGGAAGATGTATCTCGCCTACCTGCGCGATCCGTCCGGCAACAAGCTCTGCGCCCTGCATCGAATGGGCTGAGCACGTCGGCATCGCTCGATCCCTCTCTCCCCGAGAGGGATCGAGCATCCGGCGCGCGGCGATTTCGCCGCGGTTGAACACGCGCGTCGGCCACGGACTCCGCGCCACCGCGTCGTCTCAGGTCGGCCAGCCGGAAGCACGCGCGGCTCGCGCGCACGACGGAGGTGCTCTATGGCGCCGGCGGTGTGGGCGTTGGGGTGGGTGCCGGGCTGTCGGGCTGCCAGTTGCCGGTGCAGTCGCCGACCAACACCGCGGCGAAGTCCTGGTCGGTGACGTTGCCGGCGAGCGGGGCGTACTCGATCGCACCCGGCTGGCAGCTGTTCACCATCGCCATGTTCTGCGGTTGGACGAGGTGCTGGTTCGCCGCCGCCGCCGGCATCGGCACGAACAGCCAATCCGACGCACAGGCCTGGGCGACCGGAAAACGGCTGATCAGATTTACTCTCTGCTGGAGGATGAGCGTGGCATCGAGGGTGCTGATCATGCCGTTCCCCGTGACGTCGCACGCCAGGCGTTGCTCGCCGTCCAGGGTGCGCAGGCCCGCGACGCTCTGCAGCGCCCACGCGGCGTCCAGCGCGCTGATCCCACCGTTCTCGTCGCCGAGATTCCGCACCTCGACGTGAAGGTTGCACCCGCCCAAGCCCGTGAACGCGAAATGCCCCGACGCGTCGGTCTGCACCGACGCCGGGCCCGGACCGCTCAGGAGCACGGTCGCTCCGCTCACCGGCTGGCCCGTGCTGTAGTAGCGAACCTGGCCGCTGATGCCGTTGTTCGTCCCGGGGATGCACGTCGGTGTCGCCGTCGGCGTTGCTGGCGTCGGAACCGGCGCGCCGACGGCGTTCAGAATCGCCCAGTTGATCGCGTAGACGGTTCCATCCGGTCCGATGACTGTCGGCGTGTACGCTTCGCCGATGCCCGGCGACAGTGCGATCGACGCCGTGAAGGTGTTCGTCGTCAGATCCCAGCGGTACAGCTTGCCGTCCTCGCTGTTGGCCATCACCGCCTTGGTGACGGGGTCCACCGCCGCGGCGTTGATGCACCATTCGCGCACCGCATTGGGGAACTGGGCGAGATGGTCCGGGTCCGGGGTCACACCCGCGATGCTCAGGATTTCCTTCATCACCAGCAGGCCGTTGGACGAGGCATGCGGCTCCACCATGGTGGCGTTGGGGTCGAGCACCACCATCCTGTTCACGCCGTCGCCGCCGTCGGCGCCCGCATAGTTGTTGGACTTGGTGAAGAGCAGATAGGGCGATGCGCCACCGTACGACGACACCGCCGAGGCCGGGACGACGGAGGGCGTCGTGTCCCAGCCGAATCCGCCGGGCGTCTTGGTCTGCGCGAGGTTCGCGGAGAAGTGCAACAGCCAGCCGCGGGACGTGAACGGGTTGCTCAGGACGCCGAAGTAGACGTCCCCATCCGGACCCACCATCGGCGACGCGGAGCTGTCATCGATCGCGTTGCCATTGTTGCCACCGCCGTTGCGGGGATCTTTCAGAGCGACGCGCATCTTCACCCCGGGGGACGACTCCTTGAGAGCGAGGGAGGCGGGGTCGAGACCCACCAGATAGCTGCTCGTGGCGGTGGAGGCACTCGCCACGACGACGTAGAGGGTGTGCTCGTCGCTGCTGAGCGCCGGGGCGGCCTGGTGCGGGACGCGAATGATGTTCGCGTCGCCGCCCGACGCCGCCATCGCCGAGACCCAGCTGCCGTTGCCGTTCACATCGATGCGCGCGATCCCGCTCTGCAGACCGAGCGGCGCGCTGCCGCTGGTGCGGAATCCAAAGTAGATGGTGCCGGCGGCATCGGCGGTGATCGGTGTGTCGACGAAGACCGTCGCGTTGAAGCTGTTCGGCGCGGCCAGGTAGTTCGACAGGCCGAAGAATGCCAATTGGCCGATCGCGGCCGGCCCCCCCGTATCGACGGCGTCGCGGAAGTACACGGTGCCTCCGGCGCCGGCGAAGTACAGTCGATCGTCGGCCGTCAACGTCGGCGAGTAGCTCGGCGTCCAGTTGTGCGGCGGAAGGATGTAGTCGGTGTCCGTGGACCAGACCAGCGACCCGTTCTGACCGTTTCGCGCCTCGACGCGATAGCCGCCGGCGGCGCCGGTCTTGACGGGAACGACGACGGTGTTCCCGGGGGTCACGAGCGGCGAGCCGTAATGGATCAGGATGTTGCCGCTGGGCGGTGCCAGGTCCACCGGCGTGGACCAGCGGATCACCTGCAGCGGCTGCGACGCCACCGGCGAGAGCCCCGTGTGCTGGGCGTTCCCGGCGTAGGTCCTCCACTCGGCCCGTGCCGACGAGGCGCCGAGGAGCACGCACGCCCCAAGAAGCAGACCGTCGACCCGGCGCGACCTCATTCTCATGCGAACACTCAATGCCGATCGATCGTCCGTTGGGAAGGGTTGAGGCGGCTTTGCCCAAACAATGAGAGTCACGACGGAGCACGCGGATGATGCGGATCCCAGGAGACTCCCTCTGGAGATTCGTGTCATCCGCGGTTGATCTTGGACCAATGGACAAGGCCCGTGAAGGGGAAACTTCTCCGCACCGACCGCCTCTGCGGAGTTGAGATTTCGCGGGGCAACAATGCTTCAGTTCGGCCCGCAGGCGGTCGCCTGGCAAAGCCGACCGAAACATGGTTGGGCAGCGGCAGGACCAGAAGACGCGCGATGTTCGCCAACTCCCGTTGTCGCTCCCTGGTCTTTTCCGTCGTGATCGCCGCCGCAGCGCTGACGGCATCGGGGTGCGCCACCCACACCTTCGACATTCGTTCGGCCGCCAGCGGGAACTGGAGCGATGTGGGAACCTGGCAGCCGCGGCGACAGCCGCACGCCGGCGACCGGGTGCTGATCGAACCGGAGCACCGGGTGACCTACGATGTGCGAGGCGAGGACGCGATCCGGTCGATCGCCGTGGCGGGCGCGTTGACCTTCGCGGCCGACCGCGACACGGAGCTCAACGTCGGCGTCGTGACGGTCTACGGCGCCGGGCAGGAGATCGTTCCCGACGACGTCGGCGCGTCGGACGTACACGACCATCACGCACCTGCCGCAGTGGGCGGCGGCGTCCTCGCGGTGGGCACGCCGGACCAGCCGATTCCGGCACCATACACGGCTCGCATTCGCCTGCACGGCCTGGGCGGCATGGATGAGGACACCGCGCCGGCGCTGGTCTGCCGGCCCGGCGGGCGGATGGACTTTCACGGCGCCCCGATGGATCGCACCTGGTCGAAGCTGCGCGCACCCGTCGCCCCCGGAGATACCGCCGTGACGCTGATGGACACTCCGGTCGGCTGGCGGGCCGGGGACGAGATCGTCGTCACCGGCTCGGTGCACGAGTACGTGCCGCACGGTTTCCGCCAGGACACGAGCTACGTCGGTACCGAGACGCGCCGGATCACCGCCATCGACGGAAACACGTTGGCGCTGGATCGGGCCCTCGAGGTCGAGCACTACGGGTCAGGCCCGTATCGCAGCGAGGTGGCCAACCTGAGCCGCACGGTGATCGTGGAAAGCGCGACACCGGACGGCGTGCGCGGCCACACCATGTACCACCGCTACAGCCAGGGCTCGATCAGCTACGCCCGATTCGCGCATCTCGGGAAGGAGGGGATCCTGGGCCGATACCCGATCCACTTCCATCGCGTCGCCGACAGCATGCGCGGCAGCAGCGTCATCGGCGCGGCCATCGTCGATTCGGACAATCGATGGCTCACCATTCACGGCACGGAATATCTGGTGGTGCGCGATTGCGTCGGCTTCGGATCGGTGGGCCACGGGTTTTTCCTCGAGGACGGAACGGAAGTCTACAACGTGCTGGATCGCAACCTCGGGATCCGCGCCTATGCTGGCACGCGGCTGAAGAACCAGGCGCTCTTCTACGACGCCAACGACGGAGCCGCCTTCTGGTGGGCCAACGGCCGCAATACGCTGGTCCGCAACGTCACCTGCGAGAACGACCGCTACGGCTATCGCTACGAGAGCCGCACCGGGGCCCGCTTCGACAGCCACCTGCCGATCCGCCAACCCGACGGCTCGCGCTCGGTCGTCGACATCAGAACCCTGCCGATCTACCGCTTCCAGCACAACGAATCGCACACCGAGGCGCTCTACTCGTTCTCGTTCACGGCGACCGACCTGCTCGGGTACGAGGGCGTTCCGACCCGCACGCCACTCGATGGGCCGGGCGACGATGTCAGCCACCCGCACGTGCTCAAGGATCTGACGGCCTGGCAGACGCACTACGCGCTGCACGCGGAGCTGCCGACGATGTGGATCGAGAACGTCACCCTGGATCACGCCGAATACGGTGTGTACCGACCCTGGTTCGACAACCAGGTCTACAAGAACGTCCGCATTGTCCGCAGCGACGAGCCCTTCAACCGCGGCCTCGATGACTACAGCCGGCAGCACGGCAGCATCACCGTCGACGGACTGTTCGTGGAAGGCCGCCGCTCCCACCCGGAGCTGCCCATCATCCAGATCAGCGACGATAACCTCTCCGGCAACGCCGAATCGCATTTCCGCAACGTGACGGTGACGGACGCGCCGGGAGAGTCCACCACCGGCGGCGCCAAGCCGCTGGTGAATCGGGGCGGCGGGCCGCGCCCCGCGCCGACGACGGAGCGGGGCGTGCCGGTGTACATGCACGGACTCTTCGGTCCGGGCCGCGACGCCAAGATCGAGAGCACCGCGGCCAGGGACTTCGGCGCGGACGGGCTCCAGTATCGTGAGCAGGCAGGGATCACCGGCGATGAATCCCGTCTCGCCGACGTCGGGCACGTCGACTTCCCCCAGCTGCTGACGCCGATCGACGATCAACCCCCGGCGACCGTCGTGACCTGGCCGGCCGCGGGCATCCCCGTTCACGCGGACGGCGGCCGAGTGGTGGTCAAGGGCACGACCAGCGACAACGTGAAGACCCGGCGGGTCACGGTCAACGGCGTGGAAGCGGAAGCCGTCGACGACGACTTCCTCCAGTGGCAGGCGACGCTGACCGACGTCGAAGCCGGCCCGCTGACGATCACCGCCGTGTCGGAGGATGCGGCCGGCAACGTCGAGCAGACGCCGCACGTACTGACCGTGGAGGTACGCTAGCGGCCTGTACCAGGCGGTAGTAGCTCGGTGCGCTGAATCTCCGCCACCTCCACCATTCCCGCATACCCTGAGTAGCGAGCGCAGCGAGCGTATCGAAGGGCGATATGGAGCGGCGCTCGGCAGGCCGCCCCTTCGATACGCTCGCTGCGCTCGCTACTCAGGGTATGCGGGGAATGGGATGGTGCTACTAGTTCAAATGATACCGGCCGCTGGACACGCGGACGGGCGTCAGCGCCTCTCCGTCTCCTGCGCCGCGAGCGCCGACTTCTTTTCGGCCAGCGCTGCCGAGCTCGGATCGTGCTTCAAGCCTTCGGCGAGCGCGGCGCGCGCCGCTGCCACCTCGCCCAGGTCGAGATAGGCTTGCACCAGGGCCACGGAGGCCGGTGTGTAGTCGGCCCTCGCGCGGAGCGCGTTTTGGTATTCGACCACGGCTGCCTCTCGCTCTCCGGTTCGCGCGAGGACGTTCCCCTTCTCCAGATAGACGTCGGGCAGGAGCGCGAAGCTCGGGTCGGCGTTGTGAATCACGTAGTTCAGATTGTCGACCGCGCGATGGTAGTCGAACTTGTCACCACCGGGCCTCGCGGCGCGCCGCTCGTAGAGCAGCGCCCAACAGTAGTGGTGGTAGTGGAGGAAGGAGTGTCCGAGCTGGTCGCGCAGCTCCTTGCGCTCGGCCTCGGGCACGACGGGGGATTCCAGTTCCTCGTTGATGAACTGCTGGGCAAGACACCGGCGCGGCAGCGTCCGGAACTCTTCCTGCGAGAAGTTGGTGAGGTGTCCGGCCACCGCCGGCTCTCCACGCGCGAGGATGCACCCAACGAGCGCGATTCCCACGAGACGGCGACCTCGCCGTCCCCGGCTCGTCGTCGGATCGCGCAGCTCATCCGATGCCCGTGGAGGGCGCCGCTCCGTCGGCGCCGGTTGGGTGGAGCGGCGGCGCCCCGATCCAACGGGCGCCGACGGAGCGGCGCCCTCCAGGACCATGTCGGAATTGTCGCGCAACATCTCTCCAGCCATCAGACGCGCGACTGATGCCACAGCTCCAACATCAACAGGACCCACAGGTTGTCCCCATAGAAGTTGGTCCGATCGTCTTCGCGATGCCACGCGAACAGTTGCTCGATGAACTGACGCTTCAGGTAGCCGCGCCCAACGGCAGTCGAGCTGAGCAGCGTGTCCTCGGCCAGTTCCCGGAGCGGCGCGCGGCGCAGCCATCGACTGACCGGCACCCCAAAGCCATGCTTCTTCTTGCTCAGCGTCTCGGCGGGGAGCAGCCCCTTGAACCCTTCCTTGAACGCGTAGCGTTCGCGCAAGCGCCGGACCTTCAGTCCGGCGGGAATTCTCCCGCTGTGCTCGACGAGATCGCGATCCAGCATCGGATACCGCGGGCGCACCCCGGCCAGCTCGCACATGCGGCTCACCTTGCGGAGATCGTTGTCGGTGACGGCGATCTTCAAATCGAGGTAGAGCAATCGGTGGAGCATGCTCGTGGTCTCGACCTTGTCATAGTGCTCGGCCGCCAGCGCCAACGGGGCGTCGGCGGAGACGGCATCGAGAAACGCGTCGGTGAACATCGTGCGCAGATCGATCATGTGCAGCAGGTGGTAGGAGAAGAATCGCCGCGGCTGCGGCAGATTGGCGCGCCGCACGTACTTCCTCGCCCTGTCCACGATCCCGCGGTCTGGCAGGGGCAGGCGAAACAGCGCCGGCTCGAAGCAACGCTCGCGGAACCATCGCGGCACGGTGTGGTAGATTTCGAACAGCTGGTTGGTGACGTAGCGCGTGTTGCCCCCGAAGAGCTCGTCACCGCCGTCGCCCGCCAGTAGCGTGGTCACATCGTGCTCGCGGGCCAGCGTGGCACAATAGTAGGTGGCGACCGCGGACGCATTGCCGAACGGCTCATCGTACGCCCGAGCGAGCCGCGGGAGGAGCGCGGCGGTGTCCTCCGGCGTCACGAGATACTCATGGTGCTCGGTGCGAAACTCTCGGGCGATGAGGCGAGCGTATGCGAGCTCGTTGAAATCCTCTTCCGCGAAGCCGATCGAGAAGGTCTTGGCCGGACGATGCAGGACCTCACCGAGGAGACCGGTGATCGCACTGCTGTCGGTGCCCCCGCTCAGAAAGGCGCCGACGCGATCCGCGTGCCCGTCGTACGTCGCCTGCACCCGCACGGCGTCTGCGAGGTGCTGCGAGATCGCCGGTGCGCAGTCCGCCAGCCGCCGGGAACCATCGGTGTAGGACATGTCCCAGTATTGATCGAGAGACATCCCGGCGGCGGAGAAGGACAGGGCGTGGCCGGGCGGCATCTTTTTGATGCCGGCATAGATCGTGTGCGGCGTCGGAACGCAGCTGAAGTAGACGTAGTGAAGGACGGCTTGGAGATCGATCTGGCGCGGCGTCGCCGGCGCCTCCAGGATCGCGTTGATGCGCGACCCGAACGCCAGGCCCTGGTCGCCGCAGTAGTAGTGGAGCGGCTGGATCCCGAACGCATCCGTCGCGAGCAGCAGGCGCTCCGCTTGCGAATCCCACAGGGCGAACGAGAAGGCCCCCTGCAAGTGCTTCACGCATTCGAGGCCGTGGCGGCGGTACATCGCCTCGATGATCGCGGCTTCGCCGGCTTCGGGAATCAGAACGTCCCGCAGTTGCCGCCGCAACGTATTGGCGTTGTACAGCTCGGCCGCACAGACCACGGTCAGGTCCGGTCCTCGAAGCGAGGCGCGTCGCGGGTCGGCGTCGGGCGCCGACCCGGGAACCGACTCGTAGGAGGCGAGCCCAACGCCCGCGAGCTCGTGCAGGTGCAACGTCCCCTGACCAGCGCGCAGCGGGAGCGCCTCGGCCATTCGCCGGAGGAATGGTGGCGTCGGGCGACGCCGCCGGTCCTGGAGGACGAAACCGCAGATCGCGTTCATGGCGGCGGAGCCGTTCGATCGAGCGGCTTGCGGGACGCCGCCCGGCGAGAGCCCAGCGGCGTCGCCCTGCGTGTTGCCCGATGCCACGGTCCTGCGCTAGGAGCCACCCGGGATGCGTGCACAGGTGGGACTCCCGTGAACGAGCAGGCGCTGGGGCGAATCGCGGCGGCGGATCTGACCTGGGACGCGTCACGGCAGCCCAGCGAAGCCGTCGGACAAAACGGAGCGCGCGCGCTGAAACGCCTGGTCGACGTCGTTGCGGCGATGTGCCTCCTCGTCTCGTCGGCACCGTTGTGCGCGTTGGTGGCGCTCGCCATCAAGTTCGAAGACGGAGGCCCCATCCTCTTCCGGCAGACGCGGGTCGGGCGCCAAGGCGCCTTGTTCACGCTGCGCAAGTTGCGGTCCATGCGCCCGGACGCCGAGGCGGAGAGCGGACCGCAGTGGGCGGCGGTGAACGACCCTCGGGTCACCCGCATCGGCCGCTGGATTCGCGCCCTGCGCATCGACGAGCTCCCCCAAGCCTGGAACGTGCTGCTCGGGGAGATGTCCTTCGTCGGCCCGCGACCGGAACGCCCCGAGTTCGTCGCAACACTGCGCAAGACCATTCCACACTACGACTACCGTCACAACGTGCGGCCCGGCCTCACCGGCTGGGCCCAGGTCAATCAGCCCTACACCGCGTCGGTGGAACATCCCTGGATCAAGCAGGAGTACGATCTCTACTACCTGCAACACATCTCGGCGCGGCTCGACGGCGTCATCCTCCTGCGCACCGTCAAGATCATCCTCCTCGGGTGGGGCAGCCGGTAAGACGCGCCCGAATCCTCGATGGGTCGGGTGTCTCGGGCGCCGCAGCCGGCGCAACGGCGGTGAGACACCGATGGCTTCGTCGAGACGCCAGTGAGCGGCGGGCGGGAGCATCGTGGAGATTTCCGCACAGCGCACGCCCGGCGACCGGGGTTTCTCCAATATCCTGACCGTCGACGTCGAGGAGTACTTCCATCCCAACGCGATGGACGCGACGGTCGATCCGTCGCGATGGGACGATCTGCCGAGGCGGGTTGAGCACAACACGTACCGCGTGCTCGATCTGCTGAGCGCGCACGACGTGCGCGCGACGTTCTTCGTCCTCGGCTGGGTCGCCGAACGCCTGCCCCACCTCGTGGGCGAGATCGCGCGCCGGGGTCACGAGGTGGCCTGTCACGGCTACGCCCATCGGCTGGTGTATCGGCTCGGTCCGGAGCGCTTCCGCGACGACGTCGCGCGCAGCAAGCGCATCCTGGAGGACTGCCTGGGATCTCGCATCGTGGGATTTCGCGCCGCGAGTTACTCCATCGTCGAAGCGAGCTTGTGGGCGCTCGACATCCTGATCGAAGAGGGCTTCGAGTACGACTCCAGCATCTTTCCGGTCCGCCACGACATCTACGGCATCCCCGGATTCAACCGCTTCGCGGTTCGGCTGCGACGCGCGGCCGGCGAGATCGTCGAGATCCCGCCGTCGACCGTTCATCTGCTCGGGCGCAACTGGCCCGTCGCGGGCGGCGGCTACCTGCGCATCTTTCCGTACTGGCTCACCCGAATGTCCGTGCAGCGCATCAATCGCCACGACCACGCGCCGGCGATCGTCTACATGCATCCGTGGGAGCTCGACGTCGATCAGCCCCGCCTCGAGGCGGGGGCGGTGACTCGCTTCCGCCAGTACACCAACCTGCGCCGCACGGAATCGCGGGTGCGGCGGCTGCTCGACGAATTCTCGTTCGCGCCCATCCGGGACGTCATCCGCGCCGAAGACCTCCCGGTGGAGACGCAGCTGCCCTGAGCTGCCCCGGGCAGCACAGCCCTCGTGTCTCGCGTCATGCAAGTCGAGGTCTTTCGGGGTCGCCGAGAGGAGTGGGACGGTTTCGTCGAAGCGAGCGCCGCGGGCACGTTCTTCCATCTGCTCGGTTGGCGCGACGTCTTCGAGCGGGCGTTCGGCTTTCGCACCCACTACCTGGCGGCGCGCCGCGACGGACGGCTCGCCGGCGTGCTGCCCCTCTGTGAGGTGGCCATGGGCCTCCGGAGCCGTTGCCTGCTGTCGCTGCCGTTCGCGGTCGAGGCGGGGGTCTGCGCGGTGGACGGCGTGGCGCATCGCGCGCTCGATGCCGCGGCGCTGACCCTCGTCGCGGAGCGGGGCGCGGCCTACCTGGAGTTGCGTGACGGACTGGACGGCGCGGGCTTTCAGATTCGCGAGGGCACCTACTATCGGTTCCGGCGCGCCGTGCATCCGACGGACGACGACAATTTCGCCGCCATCCCGCGCAAACAGCGCCGCATGGTGCGCGTCGGCCAACGACACGGCCTGGTCGCGCGCGATGGTCCCGACGTGCGCGTCTTCCACGATCTCTACGCCCGAACGCTGCGGCGCTTGGGGACGCCGGTGTTCTCGCGCGACTACTTTCGACTCCTGCTCGAGACCTTCCCCGGCCGGAGCGAGATTCTGACGGTGCATGCCGGCGCGCGGCCGGTCGCCGCCGTCCTCAGCTTTCTGTTTCGCGACACGATCATGCCCTACTACGCCGGCAGCCGCCCTGAATCCTTCCGCCTGGCGGCCAACGACGTCATGTACTGGGAGCTCATGCGGTCGGCGTGCCGACGCGGCCTTCGTCAGTTTGACTTCGGCCGCAGCAAGCGGGGGACGGGCGCCTTCGAGTTCAAGCGGCACTGGGGGTTCGAAGCCGAGCCGCTGCGCTACCGCGCCCACGCCGGAGCGGGGCATACGTTCACGGAGCACACGGTCGACGACGTCGGCGTCCTGTGGCTCCGCTGGGGTTGGCAGCGGCTGCCGTTGGCGGTCACGAAGCTCCTCGGGCCGCCGCTCGTGCGTCGTTTCGGTCCGTTGTACACGTAGGCGCGTGTCTGGCCGCGCCCCCCGCTCGATGCCCATGGAGCCACCGGACACGCGGGCGAACGAATCCAGCGGCATGCGGTCCGCCGCGACCGCGTCGGGCGTCTACTTTGGCGCGCAGGCGTTGTTGATCGGCGCCAGCCTGATCTCGATGCCGATCCTCACCCGCCTGCTCAGCAAAGCGGAGTACGGGCTGGTGAGCCTGATCTTCGGCACCGTGACGATCCTGGCGGTGGTGGGCGGCATGGGCCTCGGCGAGGCGACGGTGCGGTTCCATGGCGAGCGGCGGAAGCAGGGACCGAAGGCGTTGCGCGCGGTCTGCGATGCGATGGTCGGTGGCTCGCTCGTCTTCGGGCTGACCACCGCGGCGGCGACGGTCCTCGTCGCGACGTGGCTGATGGACACTCTGCCGCCCAGCTATGCGCGGTGCGTCGGGCTGGGAAGCCTGTTGGTACTGATTCGGATCGTCTCGGGCGTGCTCTACCAGATCTATCGCGCCGAGGAGCGCGCCGTCGCCTACGCCGCCATTCTGGTCGCGTCACGCTACGCCACGCTGGCGTGCGCGATTGCGCTGTTGCTCTTCTCCGAACGCACCGCCTTCGCCGTTCTCGCGGCCACCGTGCTCGTCGAAGCGGTCGCGGTGGCGGTTCGCTTCGTCGATCTCGCGTCGCGCGGCGTCATTTCTCGCCCGCGCATGCCGCGGTCCATCGTCACCAGCGCGATCGCCTACGGGGCGCCGTTGGCGGTCGCCGGCGCGGCGCATTTGTTCCTCAGCTATGGCGATCGGCTGGTGATCGAGCGGCTCCTGGGGTTGGACGCCGTCGCGACCTACAGCGTGCCCTATGACATCGCCGAGCGGCTCTGCGACGCGCTGCTGGCTCCGGCACAGCTCGCGGTCGTGCCGATCGTCTTCCGCCTCTGGGCCGAGGAGGGAAACCGGGCGACCGCGCAGTTCGTGTCGCAGATCCTCACCTACATGATCGCGATCCTGATTCCGGTCGCGGCGTTGTACCTCGTCTTCAGCCGCGAGATCATCGTACTGCTCGCCTCGTCGAAGTACGAGGAATCGGCGGCGCTGACGCCGTACCTGCTGCCGGGCGTATTGCTGGGCAGCTTGAACTTCATCGTCGTCGTGGGGCACACGATCCAGAAGACCACGGCTCGGCTGGCGCTGAACGTCTCCGCGGTGGCCGTCCTCAACGTCGTGTTGAATCTCCTGTTGATCCCGCCGTTGCACCTCGTGGGCGCCGCCCTGGCGACCACCATCGCGTACGCCGCGTTGGTGGTCGCGAACTACCGGCAGTCGCGCTCCGTCGTCGCGCTCCGGATCGATGGACGGGTGATTCGCAACGCGCTGCTCGCCGCGGTCGTGATGCTGGCGCTCGTGTGCGGCGTCGGCCCGGTCTCGTCGCGCTCCCTCGTGGACCTGCCCGTCCGCGCGACCGCGGGCGTCGTCGCGGCGGCCCTCTCGTTCTGGTTGCTGGACGGGAACGTGCGGCAGTGGACGTGGTCGCGCTGGCAACGGAAGAGCGGATGACTCCCGCCTCCCCTCCGGTTGCGGCAGACCCGCGCGGCACTGCGACCACGGGTGCGATCAACCCGGCGCGCCGACACCGATTGCTGATGGTCGTCCGCGACTACCCGCCCGCCAACACACCGGCCACGCTGCGCGCGCTCGGCTTCGCCCGCTATCTTCCCGAGTTCGGCTGGGACGCGAGCGTCGTCACCATGCGCGCCGGTGCCGGTGCCCCGAGCGACGCGAGCCTGCTGCGGCAGATGCCGGAGGAGCGGAGCGTCTACCGGGCCTTCGGGTTCGACTCGAAGGACGTCTTCTCGGTATTCGGTCGCTACCCCCAGCTGCTGGCAATGCCCGACCGGAACGTGTCGTGGCTCCCTTCGGGAGTCATCCAGGCCCTGCGCGCGGTGCGCAGCGGCGGCGTCGAGGTGCTCTTTTCCAGCGGCCCGCCGCTGACCGCGCATTGCATCGCTCACGTCGTCCAGCGGATGACCAAGCTGCCGTGGGTGGCGGACGTCCGCGACCTGTGGGACGGACCGCCGGCACGCGCCCGGCTGTCGCACGCCCTGGAGAGCCGGCTGGCGCGCCGGCTGTTGCGATGCTGCACCGGCGTCACGGTCGTCACGGAAGAGATCGGCGATGGGCTGCGCCGGTCGTACGGCGTCGACATCGCCCACAAAATGCACATCCTGCCCAACGGGTTCGACGAGGATGCCTTCCTGCGACTCGCGTCGTGCGCGCCCAGCCAACGGTTCACCATTGCGCACGTGGGTTGGGCGTCGTGGGCATACCGCAACCCTCAGCCGTTCTTCGCGGCGCTGCGCGCGTGCCTCGATCGGCGAACCTTGCCGGAAGACACGGTGGCGTCCTTCATCGGTGCCGACACCGGCACCGTCGAGTCCCTGACCCGGACGTTCGGCCTGGAGGGCGTGGTCCGCGTACGCGAACGCGTGCCGTATCCGGAGGCACTGCGGGAGATGTGCAGCGCCGCTGCCCTGTTGCTTCTCCAGGGCGGCGAATTCCGTCACGCCGTGCCGGCCAAAACGTACGAGTATCTGCGCAGCGGGCGGCCAATCGTCGCGCTGGCGACACCCGACGGCGAGTCCGCCCGCCTGTTGCGGCCATTTGCCGGGGTGTTCCTGGCCGCGTCCGACCAACCGGCTGCCGTCGAGGAATCCCTCGAGGCCGCGTATCGATCGTGGCGTGGCGCCGAGGTGTTCGAGCGTCCCGCACGGCAACTGGCGCCCTATACTCGACGGTCCGTCGCCGGGGATCTCGCTGGGTTTTTGGAGCGCACCCGCCAACCCGCGACGGACGATCGGCGAGATCGGGCATGACGTCGCACGCGACGGAGCGGCAGGCCGGTCTCGTCCGCATCCTGCACGCGGTCGATTCCCTTGCCAGCGGGGGCACCGAGATGGTTTCGGCGGCGCTGATCGAACGCACCGAGGGCCGGTTCGACCACACCGTCTGCGCGCTGCGCGGATCCGGCTCGGCGCCCGACACGATGACGCGCCTCACGGTACCCGTCACCTTCCTCGGCAAGCGCCAGGGGCACGATTGGGGACTGGCTCTTCGCATTGCGCGGCTCTGTCGGCGGTTGCGTCCCCAGGTGGTGCACGCCAGAAACTGGGGAACGATCGACGCCGTCATCGGCGCGCGCCTCGCCGGCGTTCCGGTGGTGATTCACAGCGAGCATGGGCGCGATCTGAGTGATCTCGACGGGCTGCACCGCACGCGACTGCGTGTGCGCCGCCTGCTCGCGCCGTTCATCGACACGCACGTGGTCGTCTCGGCGCACCTGCAGCGGTGGATGCTCGACGGCGTACGGGCCCGCCCGGAGAAGGTGCGCGTCGTGCGCAACGGCGTCGATGCCACCCGGTTCAAGCCGCTGCTCCAGCGCGAGCGCGTGCGCGAGCGGCACGGCTATGGCGCCGCGGATGTCGTGTTCGGCTGCGTCGGACGTCTGGTTCCGATCAAGGACCACCGAGGCCTGCTCGAGGCCTTTCACGCCGTATCGATGCGCCATCCCCACAGCCGGCTCATCCTGGTGGGCGACGGACCGGAGCGCCCCGCGCTCGAGGATGAGACGCGGCGCCGAGGGCTGGCCGAGCGGGTGCGGTTCGTCGGCCAGTGCGATGACGTGACGCCGTGGCTCGGCATCATGGATGTCTTCGTCCATCCATCGCTCATGGAAGGGATGAGCAATGCGGTGCTGGAGGCGATGGCGGTCGCGTTGCCGGTCGTGGCCACGGCGGTCGGCGGGACCCCCGAGATCGTCGAGCACGATGTCACCGGCCTGCTCGTCCCGGCGGCGACCCCGGACGCGCTCGTCGGCGCGATGATGGGGTACTGCGGCAACGACTCGCTGCGCATGGCGCACGGTGCCGCCGGACGCGAGCGGGCCGAGACGGACTTCCCGCTGATGAAGATGATCGCCGGATACACCGACGTCTACCGCGACGCGCTGGCGCGCCGCGGCAGCACCATCGAGCGATCGGCGGAGCGCGCCGCCGATCGGTAGCGGCGAGACGCATCGAACCGACCGATGTGCGGATTCGCAGGCATCTTCGATCCGTCCGGCGCGCCGGACGGCGAACGTATGGCGGTGCTCGAGGCGATGACCCGAACCCTCGTCCATCGCGGGCCCGACGGCGAGGGGAGCTATTGCGACCCGCACATCGGCACTCGGCCATCAGCGGCTGAGCATCATCGACCTGGCCACCGGCCGCCAGCCGATCGACAACGAGGACGGCAGCGTCTGGGTGGTGCTCAACGGCGAGATCTACAACTACCGCGCCCTGCGCGCCCTGCTCGAAACCAAGGGCCATACCTTCAAAACCCACAGCGACACGGAGACGATCGTCCACGCCTACGAGGAGTGGGACGTCGCCTGCGTCGAGCACCTGCGCGGCATGTTCGCGTTCGCGGTCTGGGACCGCCGGCGTCAGCGCCTGCTGCTCGCCCGCGATCGGGTCGGCAAGAAGCCCCTCTATTACGCGACGGTCGGCGAGCGCTTGATCTTCGCGTCGGAGATCAAGGCGCTGCTCGCGTTCCCCGGCCTCGATCGCCGCCTCGATCTCGAAGCCGTGAGCGACTACGTCTCCCTGCTCTACATTCCGCGCGCGAAGACCATCTTCCGGCGGGTCAGCAAGCTGCTGCCCGGGCACTACCTGGTCGCCGATCGCGCGGGGACGTCCGTGCGCCCGTACTGGGACGTCCACTTCGCACCCGAGCCGACGAGCGAATCGCAGGCCGCGGAGCGGGTCGCGGAGTTGCTCAGCGAGTCGGTCGGCATCCGGCTCGAGAGCGATGTTCCGCTGGGAGCCTTCCTGAGCGGCGGTTTGGATTCGTCCGCGGTGGTCGGCCTGATGGCGCGGCAGGTGTCGACTCCCGTCGCGACCGCCTCCATCGGATTCTCCGATCCGGCGTTCGACGAGCTGTCCTACGCCCGGCTGGCGGCGCGACACTTTCAAACCGACCACCACGATGAGGTCGTCGCCCCCAGCGCGGCGGAGGTCGTGCGAGCGTTGAGTTGGTATTACGACGAGCCCTTCGGCGACTCGTCGGCGATCCCGACCTACTACGTATCGCGGCTGGCCCGACGGCGCGTCACCGTCGCGCTGTCGGGTGACGGCAGCGATGAGAGCTTCGCCGGCTATCGCCGCTACTACTTCGACGTGCGCGAGAACCGCCTCCGCGACTGGGTGCCCGCGCCGATTCGCGGCGCCGTCTTCGGAATCCTCGGCGCGATCTATCCGAAGGCCGACTTCCTGCCGCAGATTTTTCGCGGCAAGGCGTTCCTCAGCAACGTGGCGCGCACGCCGTGGGACGCCTACCTCCATTCCGTCAGCGGCATGAGCGACGCCGACAAGACGAGACTGCTGGCACCCGAAACGCGCCGGGCGCTGGGCGGATATCGGACGGCGGACCTGTTCCGCGATCTCTACCACGCCGCGGACGGCGCGGATTCGCTGTCGCGCATCCAGTACATCGATTTCAAGACGTACCTCCCGGATGACATCCTGACGAAAGTCGATCGCGCCAGCATGGCCAACTCGTTGGAGGTCCGCTGCCCGTTCCTGGATCACCGGCTGATCGAGTATGCCGCCCGCCTGCCGTCGTCGCTCAAGCTGCAGGGCCGGCAATCCAAGCTCGTCCTCAGACGGGCGGTCGCGGGGCTCGTGCCCGACGCCATCCTGCGACGCCCGAAGATGGGGTTCGCGATGCCAGTCGGCAGCTGGCTGCGGACGGATCTGCGCGGGCTCGTCCACGAGCACGTCCTGACGGATCGCTCCGGTCACGGCCTCTTCTCGACCGACACCATTCGCGACTTCTGGCGCGAGCACGACGCGGGATGGCGCGACCGCACGACGGAGCTGTGGGGTCTCCTCGTCTTCAATCTCTGGTACGAGCGCTTCATGGACGGGCGGCCGTGACCGGGGCTCGAGCGCGGCCCACGCCTCGGGAATCCGAGCCGACGATCGGTGCGCGGGCATCGTCCGGCCCGCGCGTCCTCGTCTTCACGACGCTCTATCCCAACGCCGCACAACCGCTGCGGGGCATCTTCGTGCGCCACCGCGTCGCGGCGGTCGCGCGCAACTGTCCGACGCGGGTCGTGGCACCGATCCTCGATCGCGATCGGCGGTGGGGCGCCACGCATGCGCACCGAGATGAGCGGCAGGATGACATCGAGGTGTCCCATCCGCCCTACACGACCCTGCCCCTGCTCGGTCGGTTCGCCGACGGCGTCTTGTTGTATCGCCAGGTCCTCGCTCACGTGCGCCGCATCCACGCGGAATTTCCCTTCGACGTCATCGATGCCCACTACGCGTTTCCCGACGGCGCGGCGGCCACGTTGCTGGCGGACCATTTTCGCGTCCCCGTCGCGGTGACCGTCCGCGGCGGCGATCTCGACATGCTGCCGCGCTTCCGCCTCCGCCGCCACGCGATCACGCGCACGCTGCGACGCGCCGACCGCATCTTCGCCGTGTCCGAGCATCTCGCGGCTCGCGCCGTCGCGCTCGGCGCGGCGCCGCGTTCCGTCATGGTGGTGCCCAACGGCGTCGATCCCGCCACCTTCTCGTACGGCGACGCCCACGCCGCGCGCCGGACGTTGGGAGTGGCGGACGATCAACCGGTCGTCATCTGCGTCGGCAACCTGCTGGCCGAGAAGGGGCAACACGTGCTCATCGAGGCGATCGCGGAGATGGAGACCCGTGCCGACGAGCCGCATCTCGTCCTGATCGGCAGCGACCCATCGCCGATGCGCGCCTACCGGCGGCGGCTCGAACGCCTGATCGCGAGCCGCGGTCTGGGCGATCGGATTCGCCTGCTGGGCTCGGTCGATCAGGAGACTCTCGGCCACTGGTACCGCGCGGCCGACCTGCTCGTGCACCCGAGCTTCCGCGAGGGAAGTCCGAACGTCGTCCGCGAAGCCCTGGCGTGCGGAACCCCGGTCGTCGCCTCGCGCGTGGGGGGCGTGCCGGAATTGATCGCATCGGACGCACTCGGCTTGCTCGTCGAGCCCGGCGACGTCGACGGACTCGTTCGTGCCCTTCGGGCGGCCTTGCAGCGGAGCTGGGATCGCCCCGGCATTGCGGCGCAGGCTGGCGGACGGGATTGGCCATCGGTCGGACGCGTGATCGGCCGCGAGCTCGCCGCGCTCGTGGCCCCCGCATCCGACCGAGCAACCGCCTAGGTGAGGATGCAGGCCATGCCGGACGTCGTCTCCTACGACATGCTGCTGACGGTGGTGATCGTCGCCACGCTGCCGGTGTGCTTCCTGCGCCCCTGGATCGGGATGCTGGTCTTCGCCTGGATCGGGTACATGAACCCACACCGGCTGTTCAGCGGCTTCGCCTACAGCATGCCCTACGCGAAGATGGTGGCGGGCGCGACGCTGGCGGGACTCCTCGTCACGCGCGAGCGCTATGCGTTGCCGCGCACCCGCGAAGTGTATCTGCTCGCGGCGCTATGGGTGACGTTCGTCTGTTCCACCGTGTTGGTAGCTCTGCAGCCCGCCGTCGCGTGGGAGAAGCTGGCGGAGATCTCGAAGATCCTGGTGATGACGGCCGCCACGATCGTGCTCTTCCAGGATCGCCGCAAGCTCACACTGCTGCTGCTCGTCATCGCGTTCTCGATCGGGTTTTTCGCGGTGACCGGGGGGCTGTGGGGTCTCTACACGGGTTTCCAGGATCGCCTGTACGGCCCGACAAAGTCGGCGATCGGGGACAACAACGACCTCGGTTTCGTCCTCACCATGGTCGTGCCGATACTCGTCCTCCTGCGCCGCCTGGTGACGAACGCGTGGGTCCGGCATGCGCTGCTCGCGACGTTCGCGATGTCGATCGTGGCCGTGTTCGCCACGTGGTCGCGCGGGGCGTTGATCGGCCTGGTCATTGTGCTGCCGCTCACCCTCGCCCTGACGCGGACGAAGGACGTCCCGGTCCTGCTGGCGGCAGTGACCGCCTGTCTCGTCATCTACGCCGCGCCACGACAGTGGGTGCAGCGCATGCAGACGATCACGCCCACCGTGTACAAGGACGACAGCTCAGGCTCGAAACGGATGAAATCCTGGTACGTCGCCTTCCGTTTGGGGCTCGACCATCCCCTCCTTGGTGCCGGATTCCGCCCCTTCGAGCCGGACGTCTACGAGCGCTACCTCCCGGGCTACTGGGACAATCACGACGCCCACAACCACTTCCTGCAGATCTTCGCCGAGCACGGCTTCACCGGCCTGCTGCTCTTCGTCGGACTGTTGGTGTCCCTGTTCCTGACGCTCCTGCGAACCGTCCGCGCGACCCGCGGCGACCCGGCACGACAGTGGATCGACGACTCCGCTCGGTTCATCGGCGTGAGCCTCGTCGCGTACGTCGTCGGCGGCGTGTTCCTCAACCTGCCGTACTTCGATCTCTTCTATCAGCTCGTGGCGGTCGTCGTGATTCTGCAGAAGGCCGCGCGGGCGCCGGGAACCGTGATCGCCGAGCCCGACGGCTCGCTGCTGCGCGCCCTGTGGGCACGCGTGCGCGGGAGCAGAGCGACGGTCGATCCGCTTGCCCCTCGGGTTGGCGGATGAGACGCGAGGCAGCAGAAACGCGGGGGATCGCCGCCCTGAAGGGGCGACGATCCCGGAGACAGCGCGGGGCGCGCCCCTTCAGGGCGCGCGGACCCTTCTCGGTGGACTCTGGCCTAGGGCACCGCCTGCGGCGTTGCCCCAGGCTTTCGAATCGCGCCCCTTCAGGGCGCCCAGATCGCCGCTCACCCACACTCACTGCTCGCGAATCTCGAACTGACCCACTACGCTTTCCCTACCTCGCTCCTGGCGCGCGCGGGGAAGAGTTAGGGTCGATCGTCTTCCGGCTCGCGCTGGCGGATCAGTCGCACTGCGCCGTCCGACACCAGGACCTCCGCGGGAGCGGGATGGCTCAGGAACCCGGCCGGACTCGCACTCAGCGCGTAAGCGCCGGACTGGAACACCCCAACCAGATCGCCCTCCTCAACCAACGGCAGCGGCACGCCCCGGCCGAGGACGTCGAGCGGCGTGCAGAGCGGACCGACGACGTCGACTTCCTCGTGGGCGCTCCGATCGAGCTTGTTCACAACCGCGATCGGGAAGTTGCGTTTGATCACCTGGCCGAGGTTCCCCGACGCCGCGAGATGGTGATGCATGCCGCCGTCGAGCACGACGAACGTCTTGCCGCGCGACGTTTTGACGTCCAGCACGCGCGCCACGTAGATCCCCGCCTCGGCGACGAGATAGCGGCCCGGCTCGAGGACGAAGCGCGTGCCCGCGAACACGGCGTCGCCGCTCACGCCGTCGACCAGCGCGCGCAACTCCCGGCCGAATGATTCGATGTCGAGCTCCGACTCGCCCGAGAAATACGGCACGCCCAGCCCGCCACCCAGATCGACCGTCGACAGCGGCCGACCACACCACGCCGCGACGCGCCGCGCGATGTCGAGGCCGTGCCGGTACTGCGACAGCAACGCGTGGTGGTCGAGTATCTGCGTGCCGACATAGAGGTGAATGCCGCGCAGCGTGATGGCGGGCTCGGAGAGCAGGCGGCGGACGACGTCCTCCAGGCTCTCCTCATCGATGCCGAACGGCGCCGGCTTTCCGCCCATGCGCATCGCACCGCCGGACATCTCGGACTCCGGGTTCACCCGAACCGCCACGCGGGCCGTCACGCTCCGTTGCCGCGCGAGCGACGCGAGGCGCTCCGCTTCGCGGAGCGCCTCGACGTGGATCTCTCCCACGCCCTGCTCGACGGCAAGCGCCAATTCCGCGTCGGTCTTGCCCGGCCCGGCAAACGAAACCATCTGCGCCGGGCACCCCGCCCGCAACGCACGTCGAATCTCGCCGCCCGAGGCCACCTCCAAGCCGGCGCCGCGCTCGACGAAGAACTGCAGGATGGAGTGATTGGGGTTGGCCTTGACCGAGTAGTAGACGTCGAACCGGTCCGGCAGCGCGGCGCGGAGCATCTCCCACTTTCGCTCCAGGACGTGACGGTCGTAGACGAACGCCGGCGTCCCAACCTCGGCGACGATCTCGCTCACCCGCGTCCGGCCGACGAGCAATTCGCCGGCGGCCTGCCCGAACCAGCGATCGATCACCTTGCCGGCGTGGCTCATCGCGGCAGTCTCTCGCGGCGCCGCAGCTCCGGGTAGTCGACCTTGCCGTTGGGGTTCTTCGGCAGGCCGTCGACGACCTCGACGACCGACGGCACCATGTAGCGGGGCATGCGCTCGGCACAGAAGGCGAGGAGGTCGTCGGTACCGAGGGAGGCTCCGTCGCGCAACGCGACGACGGCTTTGATCGATTGTCCCAGGACCGGGTCCGGGATCCCGATCACGGCGGCCTCGCTCACCGCGCCGGCTTCGAGCAGGACGCATTCGACCTCGGTCGGACTGATCCGATAGCCGGATGACTTGATCATCGCGTCATCGCGCCCGACGAAATAGAGATAGCCGTCCTCGTCCATCCTCACGCGGTCACCGCTGTAGCAGACCACGCGACCGTCTTCTCGGGGGCGGAACGGGTGCGGGCGCAGCACGGCTCGCGTGTCCTCGTCCCGGCCCCAATAGCCGAGAAAGACCGTCGGCCCGTCGTGCACCAGGATGCCTTCCTCTCCGGGCCGGCAGGCGTTGCCCCGATCGTCGACCAGGAATACCTCCGTTTCGGGAATCGCCCTGCCGATCGAGGTGGGACGCTCGTCCAGCTCCGTCGCGGGCAGATAGGTGGAGCGAAAGGCCTCGGTGAACCCGTACATCAGCACGACGCTCGCGTGCGGCTGCGCCGCCCGGAGCCGCGCCAGCGTCGCGAGCGGCATCGATCCACCGCTGTTGGTCAGGTAGCGGAGGCTGGCGAGCTTCTGCGTGTGGAACGCCGGCGTCGCATCGCTCAGGACGGTCCACAATCCCGGCACGCCGGCCAGGGCGGTCACCGCCTCGTCGTGAATCGCGCGGACGATCTCGCCGCCGAAGCGAAAGCTGAGCAGGATCGTCGTCGCGCCCTGCTCGACGGCGGTGAGCAGTTGGTTCAGCCCGTAGTCGAAGCTGAACGGCAGCACGCTCAGGATCCGCTCCGTCTCGCGGATGCCGAGGTACCGGCAGACGATCCGCGAGCCGGCGAGCAGGTTGCGGTGGCTCACCATGGCGCCCTTCGGCAGACCGGTCGAGCCCGAGGTGTACAGGATCGCCGCCAGATCTTCGCTGTTGCGCTGCGGCGGCGCTGGAGCCGGTCGTGATCGCTCGAACGCACCGGGCACCAGGCGTTCGTCAGGCTGCGGCTCGCTACCACGGTCGACGACGAGAATGCGCTGCAGCGACTCGCGGTTCAGGGCGTCGCCCAGCTCGGCGATGCGGCGCGCGCTCGTGACCAGGAAGCGCACGCCGCAGTCGTCGAGAATGTGTGCCACCTGGCGGGCGCGGAGCAGCGGGTTGATGGGCACGATGACCCCGCCGGCCATGCTGGCGCCGAAGATGGTGTACGACTCCGCGAAGGACTTCTCGAGATAGATGGCAACGCGATCTCCCGCCTCCAGGCCCTGATCCCGCAACACCGCGGCACAGGTCCCCGACGCGTCGGCGAGGTCCCGATACGCGAAACGCCGGCCTCGGTCGACGATCGCCTCCTTGCCGGGACGGGTGTCCGCGGCCCGCGCGAGGAGGTGGTGCACGAGTTGCGTCATCGCGGCTCGGACCGCCTGCTCACGAAGCGCGCCAACGCGCCGATGCTCTCGAAGTTCTCCGGCGTGAGATCGTCGTCCGTCACCTGGATGGCGAACATGTCCTCCACGTATCCCACCAATTCCAGGATGCCGAGCGAGTCGATGACCTGCGCATCGAGCAGCGAGTCTTCGTCGCCGAGGGCGCGCGTCCCGCGCAGATGAAAGCGCGCGATCACGAAGCTCCGGATGCTCGCACGCACCTCCTCAGACGTCACGGTCGCCTCCGATCAGCCACCAGTTCTGCGCCTCCGCGAGCGTCGTCGCGGCCGCGGAGTCGGGCGGGAAGAAGACGACCGGCCCATCGTCGGACTCGCGGCGAATGAACCCGAGTGACCTGACCATGCGAGCGGCCGGGCTGGCGGCCTGCACCTCGACGTGAAGCGCGGCGGCGGCCTGCCCGGCGGCCCAGCGCACCGCGGCGGACAGCAGCACTCGGCAGACGCGCGTCTCGCCCCGCATGTCGAGGAGCGACATGGTGTCGTTGCTGGCCCGCCGCAGCACCGCGTACCCGACCAGCCGGCCGTCGGCGCGCGCACACAGGATATCGTGCTCCCACACCGGGTTCCGGACATAGTGCCAGTTCAGATAAGTGGCATCGCGCACGCCGGCCACACGGCGCTCGACTGCGAGTCGAGCGTCCAATGCGTCGAACGCCTCGTCGCATTGGGCGATCGCCTCGACCTGCACGCCACCGGATCGGCCGTGGAGCGAACGGCGGGCATGCCACAGTGCGTCGCCCGCCACTCCCGCGACGGCCGCCAGCGTCCCGTCACCCAACCGGCTGCGCAGCAGCCGCCGCATCGCGACCGGCTGCATCCACCGCTCGGTGCGCCCGAGCGTGGGAACCCGCATGCGCCGATACACCGCCCGCATCGACGCGTTCGAGAAATCGTAGCTCAGGACGTAGGTGCGATCGCGCACGGGAGCGAGCGTCGCGCCCAGCAGGCGAAGCGCGAGACCGAGGGCGCGTTGCGATCGGTCGATGGCGAAGTCACCGAGGTTCAGCGCGCGCACCACCGCACCTCCGACGCGCATTCGGCGCGGGTGGGCGGCCGACGTGCCCACCACCTCGCCGTGCTCGTCCTCCGCCAGCCAGACCAGCGCCGGACCGTCCGGGTTCGACAGATACAGCCAGTCGAACCGCGCGGGCATGGCGGCGGCGGGAAGATTCGCGGCGAGGACCGCGAGAATCCGCTCGCGCTCCAATGCCGGGTCTACCTGGCGAATTCTGATCTCGCCCATCGCACTCTTCCGCGGGAGCTCGCCGTGGTCTGACAGACAACGCTCAACGCAGCGACGCAGAAAAGTGCGACGCGACGGATGTCTCCTCCGGACTCCGCGCCTTCGCGTCTCTGCGTTGAAGGGTTTCGTCTCATAGGAGCTGGGACGGCCGCTTCCGACGGACGCGACGCCACAAGTCCTCGAGGCCGTCGACCTCCTGGCGGAATCTGGCCATGCCGCGGAAGACGCCGCCGATACGGGGCAGCGCGAAGCGGTTCGATGCGCTGGTCACGTAGCCGAAATGCGACGCCACCGCGCATGAGTATCCAGCCCGGGCCAGCATCTCCAGGTGATCCCGGCGGTAGTCCGAGGGGAGACCGTTCGGAAAGCAGAAGGTCGTGATCTCGGCGTCCAGACGGCGCTCGAGCTCGCGGCGAGAGCCGTCGATTTCGTCCCACGATTCGTCGGCATCGGCACCGCTGAGAATGCGGTGGGTTCGCGAATGGGAGCCGATGTCGATGAGCTCGGATCTCGCCAGGTCTTTGAGGTCCTCCCAGCTGACCAGCTCGTACGATGCCGGTGGACGCGCGGGGATCCGAACGCCCAGGCGCCGTGCGAAGTCGTCGAGGCGCAGCTCCCGTTCGGGCGCCGGGAGGCGTCTCAGCTCGGCCAGACTCGTGCCGTCGGTGGAGCCGGTGGCGTGCGCACGCACGTACTCCCACTTGTCCGTCCACAGCCAGTCGCCGCTGTTCGACAGCTCGCTGAGCACGAAGAACGTCGCCGGGATGGCGAGCTCTCGCAGCAGCGGCACGGCGAAACGGAGGAAGTTGGCGTGCCCGTCGTCGACGGTGACCGCAACGCACGGAGCCGGCGGTACGCGCCCGTCCGCCAGGTGCCTTCCCAGCTCCTTCAGGCGCACCGGGCGGTAGTGCCGCCGGAGATGCAGGAGCTGTTGGCGAAACAGGTGCGCGGAGGTCCGATCGGCCCCGGCCGGCCTCTCGCCCGAGAAGTTGTGATACATGAGGATTCTCGGCCGGTCGGCGGTGAGATGCCGAGCGAGCGCCGAGGCGCCGCTGGCGCTTGCGGCCGACAGCGCAAGTCGTTTGACGGCGCCGATCATGTCGCGGTCCGAATCGGGCCGTTCCTCATTGCGCCGGCACCGGATCGATCTGGAACCTCGTCAGGAGGAGGCCGCCGGTCAGCATGCGTGTATCCGATATGCGGTGGATGGCCGGCGAACCCAGCTCCTCCGCCTTCACCGGTTCCGTATGCGCCAGGGTGAACGTGGCGACGCCATGCTGCCGCGCGACGTCGACCCAATGCGCCACGCCCGGGCGCCAGGTGAAGAACATGTCGTGGGTGAGAAAGAGATCGGCGACCGCGGGAACGATCCACCAGACGGTGGTGACGATCGGGCCTTCCGCGCGCATGGCCTGGTCCCACTGGGCCATCAGGCCTCGCGTCCCGTACAGCATCCGCACGCCGCGGATCTCGAGGCCGATGCCGGCGGCGACCAGCAGAGCGACGAGGGTCATGGAGGCGGTCCGCAGCCCACCGGCGGGTAGCGATGCCCGCAGGGCGCGCAGGCCGACGAGGGAGAGAACGGCGAGCATCGGGTACGCCGTCAGCATGTAGCGCTGCCCCCACTGCATGCCGACGTCGAGCAGCCCCTGGTGCATGTAGGTGAGGGCCAGCGCGGCAAAGCTGAACAGCACGTAGACCCACGTGGCGGTGCCGAGGGCGAGCAACGGCGCGTCGCGTCGCTGCCAGGCGTGGCGGAGCGCGAAGGGCGCCACGATCGCGAACGGCGCCACCGGCAGCAGCCCGTGCAGCCCGCGGTATGGCTCGCCGGTGAGGATCAGCGCGGTGGTGCAGGCAAGCATCATGGACATCGCCGCGACGATCATCGCGCCGCGGACGCGCACGGAGCGGATCAGCGGCGCCACCAATCCCAGGAGCACGGCGGTGATCGCGGCCACGCTCCATGCCGCGCCCACGCGCGGGCCGAGGTTCTGGCTGTTGATGAACACCTCGAACATCCCCTGCGGAATGCTCCCAATCCCGGCGAATGCCTGCTCGATGCGCTCGGGCAGGATACGAATCAGGCCGCGATGGCGCGACGTCAGGGAGACGTCGAGCACGGCGCCCAGTGCGACGGTCAGACCGAGTGCGAGGAGGAGAACGCTCCAACGACCGGTGGACCGTCGCGGATGGTCGATCATCGCGCCGGTCGGGTCGGGAGCCGGCCCGTTGATGAGGACTGCGATCCACGCCACGACCAGCGCCGCGCCCAGTGCCGCCATCTCGGTGCGGAACACGCTGGCGAGAAGGAGCAGGGGGACAGCGGCGGCAAGGCTCTCGATCCGACGCGGCGCGCGCACCAGCAGGCAGACCGCGCCCAGGCCCAGCAGCGTCGCCAACGTGTGCTCCCAGAAGACGACGCTGTAGAACCACACCGGCGTGCCGAGACCGACGAGGAGCACGGCGGCCGGCGCCATCTGGCGCGCGAACCAGGATGCCATCACGCCGCTGAGGATCGCGATCAGCCATCCGCTCACCGCCGGCAGGATGTAGAGACCGGCGGTTCCGAAGGCGTGAAAGAACGGCGCCGTCAACAGCGGAAAAGCGAGGGGCGTGTCGAACTCCAGGTACAGGCCGCCGTCCTTCGCCGTTCGCGGCTCGGGAAACACGTCGAAGCCGGGAAGAAATTCGTTGCCCGGCAACAAGCGCTGTCCGGCGAAGGGAATTCGATACGTGACCCCGACGGGAATCCGATACGGGCCCCGGTCCTTCCACGCCAGGCTGCACGCCTGGAGCTCGAACAACTTCGCGCCTTCGTCGGGCATCCAGAAGACGTGCGTCGGCAGGATCGAGAGCGAGATCCCGTAGACGACCGCCACGAGAAGGGCGGCGGCCAGGGTCCAGCGGTGACGCGCAAGGAGCGTCGCCAAATTCGTCGTCTGCCCTTGCCTTTGACCAGCCTCCGTCAAAGAACCCAGCCCATGCGCGCCTTTCATGGCAGCCGAGCGATGGCTCGGCAACTTACGCCGTCGCCGGCGCAGGTCGGGGGAGCCGTCGCCGCGCCCCGCTCGAGAGCCGCGCACCTCGCCGTGTTTCTCGCCGGCGCGCTCCCCTTCGTCGTCTATCTGCGCACGGTGGCACCGACCGTGTACGGACTGGACAGCGCGGAGCTCACGACGGGGTCGTACGTGCTCGGCATCGTGCATTCGCCCGGCTCGCCGACGTTCCTCCTGCTCGGTCATCTCTTCACGTGGTTGCCGATTGGTGACGTCGGCTATCGTGTGAACCTCGTGTCGGTGACGGCGGCGGCGGCGGCGATGGCGGCGTTCTGTGCCGTGTTGCTCCGCTTTCTGCGCGATCCGTTCGCGGCGACCGCGGGCGCCTGGCTGCTGGCGTTCACGTACTACTTCTGGGTCAGCGCGGTGGCGGCGGAGCTGTACAGTTTGCAGGCCTTCTTTCTTGCCGCACTGATCTGGCTCTCCCTGCGCTGGCGATCCGAGCAGCGACCGTGGCAGCTGTACGCGTTCGCGCTGTGCTTCGGCGTCGGGCTCGGCAACCACCTGTCGCTCACGATGGCCGCGCCGGGCTTTGCCGTGCTGCTGCGCAGCGAAGAGCGGCACGCGCTGCCGTCACTCCGCCAACTGGCGATCGCGGCGCTCTGGGGGCTGCTGGGCGCCAGCGTGTATGCGTACCTCCCCCTGCGCAGCCAATCGCCGATGAACTATGCGCGCGCCTTCGGCGTCGACGTCGCGACCTGGCAGGGCTTCTGGTGGATGGTGACGGGCCAGATGTTCTCCTCCGAGATGCTCGCCGTTCCCCTCGCCGAGCTGCCCGGCCAGATCGCGTTCTTCGTCGGTCGCCTCTTCAGCAACTTCATCGGCGTCAGCGCGCTGGTCGGCGTCCTCGGCGTGGTCGACGGCTTCCGGCAGCGCCCGGCCGTGCACCTGGGGCTGGCGGCGATCTTCCTCGGGCACCTCGCGTTCGTGCTCACCTACGACGTCGGCGACAAGGAGCTCATGCTCGTCCCGACGTTTCTCATCTGGGCGATCTGGATCGCGCTGGGCGCCCGCGTGCTGGCCCGTGCGGTGGCGCGATGGACGGACGGCACCGTCGCCGTACCCGTCGGGGCACTGTTGCTCATGTTGGCCGCCGCCAATCTCGTGATCAATTTCCATCGCGTGGATCTCAGTCACGACTGGTCGGCCCGGCGGCGCGGTGAAGACCTGTTCGCCTACCTCCCGCCGCACGCGGTCTACGTCGGAGGCTGGGGTGACGTCCCGGTCCTCGACTACCTGCAGCTGGTCGAGAAGCAACGGCGTGACGTCGAGACGCTCAACGTCTTTCTGGCGACCGAGGTCGAGCGCAACGAATTCGTCGAGCGCCGCCTGCTTTCGGGGCAGCCGGTGTATGCCGCGGCCAAGGGCGAGATCCCCTACGTCAATGCCATCGTCGAGTACGTGCCGGCCTGCAACTGCTATCGATTCCGCCCGCAGAGCGCCGGACCCCAAATGTCGGTACCCGCTGCGCACGGGTGACCCGCTCGGGACAGGCCGGGAAGCACCTGCCTGCGACCCCGCTCGGCTTCGCCGAGCAACTCCATGATCCGCCCGTTTGCGCTTGACCGGGGCCGCAACCCGGTGGTACGCGCTTGCCTGGTATTTTGCTCACCTGAGCGAGGCCACACTGGGCGTGAGGGAACAGTTGCAGGAACGGGCCAAAATGAGAGGGGTCTTCCGCGGCATCGGTCTGGCCGGCCTCTTTGTCGTCGTCAACGTCGCCGTCGCCCTCAACTTCATTCCCTCGTCCTACCAACAGTTCACCTGGCAGGCCTACGCAGGGGTCGTCTACACCGAAACGGCGACCGCGACGGCGACCTGCACGGAGACGGCCACGTCCACCGCCACCAGCACGGCCACGCCTACCTCGACCGAAACGCCGGTGGCCGACGGCGGCAGCTGCATGGTGCCGAGCCAGTGCCAGTCGGGGTTCTGCGTCGACGGAACCTGCTGCGACACGATCTGCAATCAGCCGATGCAGGCCTGCGGTGGCGGCACGTGCGTCAGCACGGCGGCGCCCGCGCCGGTCGTATCGCACCGGACGCTCCTCCTCATCGTCGCCCTGTTGGCCGCGATCGGGTTCTTCGCGCTGACGCCGCTGCGGTTCCGCAAGCGCCGCTAGGGGGCCGCTGGCCCGGCGATTCGGTCGCACCGGTCGAGCCCTCGCGAGCGCAGCGGGCGGGTTCTTCCCCCGGGTGGATCCACGGATGAACACAGATCCCCACCGGTGTTCACCTGTGGCCCATGTCGACGCGTCGCACTCGCGCTTCCGCACGTGAAGATTCTCTACGTCTGCCATCGGCTCCCGTTCCCGCCGACACGCGGCGGCAAGATCCGCCCCTTCAACACGATCCGCCACCTCTCTCGCGCGCACGACGTGACGGTGGCCTCCCTGGCCCACACGGCCGACGAAGCCATCGCGGGAGAGGGGCTCGCCGACCATTGCCGCGCGCGGATCGTCGAGCGGACGTTCGGCATGACGCGGAGCCTGCGCGCGGTCGCGCGCGTCCCGACGGCCATCCCATCGACGATGGGCTACTTTCGCGCCCCACGTCTGGCTCGACGCATCCGCGAGGCGCTGCGCGATGGCGCGTTCGACCTGATCATCGTCCACGCCTCCTCGATGGCCCCGTACGTCAGCCACGCGACGGGCACGCCGAAGATCCTCGACTTCGGCGACATGGATTCACAGAAGTGGCTGGCGTACGCGCGATTCAAGCCGTTTCCAGCTGCCTGGGCCTATGCCCTCGAGGGGCGCAAGTTGCAGCGCGCCGAAACCCGGCTGGCGGCGGCGTTCGACGTCTGTACGTGCACGACGCGGGGGGAGTTGGAGACGCTGGCGAGCTTCGCCGCAGCACGGCACCTCGACTGGTTCCCCAACGGCGTCGATACCGAGTACTTTCGGCCGACCGGCGTTGCCTACGACGCCGACGCGATCTGCTTCAGCGGCCGCATGGACTACTATCCCAATCAACAAGCCGTGCTCGAGTTCTGCCGCGACACGCTCCCCCTGGTGCGCGCGGTGCGCCCCGCGACCCGGTTGACGATCGTCGGCGCTGAGCCACCGCGCCGCATTCGCGCGCTCGCGGCGATTCCCGGCGTGACGGTCACCGGAACGGTCGCGGACATCCGACCGCATCTCAGCGGCGCCGCGTTGGCCGTGGCGCCGCTGCGCATCGCGCGCGGCACGCAGAACAAGATCCTCGAGGCGATGGCGATGGCGGTACCGGTGGTGTCCACGGCGTTGGCCGCGCGCGGCGTCGACGCCGTGCCTGGCGAGCACCTGCTCACGGCCGATCGACCGCGCGACTGCGCCGATGCCATCCTCCGCCTGCTCGGTGACCGCGCGCGCCGCGACGGCCTCGGTCGGGCGGCCCGCGCGCGCGTGCAATCGCACCACGGTTGGGACGCGTCGATGCGCACACTCGACGGGATCATCGCCGCGTGTCTGGCGGCACATCGGTCGCGTGCGTAGTCGGATGGCTGGCCCGGCCCGAAAGCCCACGAGGAATGTGCCGGTGAGCGCGCGACCGCGCCTGCTCTTCGTCGCGCCGTGGTTTCTCTTCCCCCGCACCTCGGGCGGGCGCATCCGGACGACGGACGTGCTGCGCGGCATGAAGGGGGGCGCCTTCGAGATCACGCTCGTGTCGCCACAGCCGACCGACCAGAAGGACTGGAGCGCGGAGATCGAGTCGGTCTGCGATCGCTTCGTCTCGTGGCGAGACGACACCAACCGGTCCGTCGTCCACAGCGTCCGCAGTCTCGCGTCACCCCTTCCGGTGTCCGTCGCGCTCGACCGTTCGCGCACGGGGCGCGCGTGCGTCGCGACCGCGCTCGCGTCGCGACCTGACGTCGTCGTGGTCGACTTCGTCCACACGGCGATCCTGGCGCCCCACGGACCGTTGCCGACGCGTTCGGTCCTCTTCACCCACAACGTCGAAAGCGAGATCCACGGCCGCAACGCGGCCGTCGCGCGACGTGCGCTCGTCCGCGCCGTCTGGCGCAGCCAACAAGCCAAGATGGAGCGCTTCGAGCGTGACGCGATGCACCGCTTCGACACCGTCGTGGCCGTGTCGGAACGCGACCGCGAGTTCTTCCGCACCCAGCTCGGCATCGCCAACGTCCGCGCGATCCCGACCGGAGTCGACGTCGACTACTACGCCTTCGCACCGAAGCCCGGTGGAGGCGACCTGACGCGACCGGGCGGCAACCTCGTCTTCACGGGCTCGATGGATTGGCGGCCGAACATCGACGGCCTCGAGTGGCTCATGGAGGGGGCGTGGGCAAGGATCGTCGCCGCGAGCCCCGGCACCACGCTCGTCGTGGTCGGGCGCGATCCGCCCCGGCGCCTCGTCGCGGAGGCGGCGCGCCGCGGATTGGCGTGGACGTTCACCGGTCTCGTCGACGACGTGCGACCGTACGTCCACGGCGCCGACGTGTGCATCGTCCCGCTGCGCAGCGGCGGCGGCACGCGGCTCAAGGTCTACGAGGCGATGGCCCTCGGCTGCCCGGTCGTCTCCACGGCGGTCGGCGTCGAAGGGTTGCCGCTCGTGCCCGACGAGCACTACGTCCGCGCCCTCGACGCGGATGCCTTCGCTGGAGCGGTCCTGCGCCTGCTGCGCGACCCGGCGCTGCGGCAACGCATCCCGGCCGCGGCACGCGCGTACCTGGCGGCGAACTGTTCGCCTCGCATCGTCGGACGCGCCTTCGAAGCGATCTGCCTCGAAGGGGTCTCGCGCCGTCCAACAGCCGACACGAGCAGCGCAACGCCGCGGTGAACCGAGGGCTCGGGACTGCAGCGAACCATCGTGGACCGGCCGCGCGGGAGCGCGGCCCTCCATTCGGGGATTGGTTGAGCCGTTCGCGAACGTGACGAAGCAGTCAGCGCGCGCGCTTGACACTTGCAGTTAATCGCAAGCGAATGATCACATGGGGGAGGGGGTCCGGCGAATGTTCGAATCGTACACCTGTCGGTGGTCGAATCGGGGAGCAACCTGCGGTCGTTGGTTGAGCGCTGCGCGGCGGACGTGCGTGCTGGGGCTGGTCGTCGCCGCGGGCGCCGCGGTCGCGATCGGCGGCGGCGTTGCGCGCGGGCAGGAGTGCGCCGGCGATTGTGAAGGCAGCCGCTCCGTCACGATCGATGAGCTCGTGAGCTGCGTCGGCATCGCGCTGGGAACCGACGCCATCGGCACCTGCGACGCGTGCGATGTCGACGGCAGCACGTCGGTGTCGATCGCCGAGCTCATCGCGGCCGTCAATGCGGCGCTGGATGGCTGTCCCGTCCCTCCCACGCCGAGCGCCGTCGCGCACTTCGCCCTGTCACCAGCCGGCGCGATGGATTGGGGCGACGTGCCCTTCCCCAGCGATCTCTATCGTGACGAGGCCGGTGCCATCCGCATCGGTGCCGTGCCGACGGCGAAGTCCGACACGCCGCTGCTGTCCGCCATGCGCGATCTCCTGCAGCGGCGCGACGGATTCTGCGCGACGTGCAACGTCTATTTCCCGATCGATGGCGAGATCGACGTTGCCACCCTGCCGGGGGGCGACGCCGCCGCCGTCCCGGACGCCGTCCTGCTGGCCGACGTCGACGCCCAATCGCCGGATCGCGGACGGCTGTTCCCTCTGCGCGTCGAGTGGAACGCCGACAGCCACCTGCTCGCGATCCGGCCGGTGCCGGGAATCGCGCTGCATCGCAGCCGCCGGTACGCGGCCGTCCTGACCACGGCCCTGCACGCCGCCGACGCCTCGCCGCTCGGCCCGAGCGACGGATTCCATCAGGTGCGACAGCGTCGGGGCTCGGGCGACGCGCGAATCGAGCAGGCGCGCGGCGTATTCGCTCCCGCCTTCGACGAGCTCGAGCGTCTCGGCATCGGCCGCAATCGCATCGTCGCTCTCGCGTCGTTCACCACCGAGAACGTGACCGGCGACGTCCAGCGGGCACGCGAGGTCGTCCAGGACGGCCCCCCGTTCGAGGTAGCGATCGACCGCTGGCGACGCGGCGACGAAATCGACGAGCTGCTCGGGGTCCCCAGCGAGGATCGACCCGGCATCGATGTTCCGCCCGCCACGGGCGTCGCCGGCACGCGATCGATCGCCCACGGCGCGATCAGCGACGTGATCACCGGATACTTCGTCGCACCGCGCATTGTCGACGGCACCGGCACGGACATCGGAACGGCGCTGCGCGACGAGCAGGGAGAGATCGTCGCTGGCCCGCGCGAGCACGTCCCGTTCCTCCTGACGCTACCCGCCGTGCACGCCGGCACAGAGGTGCCGGTGGTCGTGGCCCATCACGGGTTCAATGCCAGCCGCGTGACGGGATTTGCCTCCGCCAATACGGCGGCACGCGCCGGCGTCGCGGTGCTCGCCATCGACGCCTTCCAGCACGGCGAACGCGCGGCGTCGGCGCACGACGACCTGCACAACATGCGCGGCGACCTGGCGGGCCCCGATGGCTTTGCCGAAACCGACATGCTCGACCTCTCGGCCCGCGTCTTCGGTCTCCTGGGCGCCGCCCCCGGCCTCGAGTTGTTTCCCGGCTACTCGTTCGGCGCCTTCCTGCAATTTGGCGCGGACATCGATTCCGCGGTGCGTGTCGTGCGCGACGGCACGCTCGCGCAAGCCCTGCGCGACGGCGACATGCCGGGTTTCGAGGGCTTCGACGCGCAGCGGATTGGCTTCATCGGCAATTCGCTCGGCGCCGTGGTGGGCGCGTCGGTGCTGGTGGCGGAGCCCGACGTGCGCTTCGCGATTCAGAACGTCCCGCCGGGGTCGATCGTCCAGACGCTCGCCGAGTCGCCGGCGTTCCGCCCCCTGGTCGATGCCCTGTTCCTGCCGGCCTTCGGCGTCGAGGGCCCCTTCGACGAGATCGAGCGGCATCTCCTCTTCAACCCCATCATCGACCTGTCGCGCTGGATCCTCGAGCCCGTCGATCCTCTCGCGCTCGCCCCGTACCTGCTGCTCGATCCCGTCAGGCAGGGCGGCGCGGCGGAGATCCTGTTTCAGGTCGCCGGCCTCGACGAGGTCGCCGCACCGCTCGCCACACAGTCGATGCTTGCCGCGACCGGTTCGTCGCGCGTGACCCGCTACGACCCGGCCAGTCACGGCATGCTCGAGGTGCTCAATCAGACGTCGATGTACGAGCCGCCAGCCGTGCCCCCGTTCGTCTTGCGACCGGTCGAGTTGCCGGTCGTCAATCCCCTCGTGGACGAGCACGACGAGATCGAGGCTTTTCTCCTCGAGAACCTGGGCGCCGGAGCCGGGCCGCGCGGTCGCTAGCCTCTCTGCCCTCTACGTTCTTCGCGTCTCTGCGCTGAGGTTTTGGCATCAAGGCTGACGTGACGAATCCATGGATGAGCGGATGGATGTGGACGTCTGCGTCGTCGGCGCGGGCTATGCCGGTCTGACCGCCGCGCGGCGGCTGACGCAGGCAGGGAAATCGGTCGTCGTCCTCGAAGCGCGCGATCGGATCGGCGGCCGCATCTGGACGTTCGACCTGCCGGAGGGCTCGCGGGTCGATCGCGGCGGTGGGTGGCTCGCGAACCGCCACGACGCGGTCCTGAAGCTGGCGAGCGAGGTGGGCGTGTCCACGTACAAGACGTACGTCGACGGCTACCATCTGCTCCTCGGCGAGGGACGGACGCGACGGTACCGCGGCCTGATTCCCAAGATCAGCCCGGCCGCCATCCTGACGATCGTCCTCGCCCAGGCCAAGCTCGATCGCATGGCCAAGCAGCTGCCGGTGGATGCGCCGTGGACAGCCAAGCGCGCCGAGGAGTGGGACGCGCGCTCGGTGGCCTGGTTCCTCGAGCGCTCGGGGATCCGCACGACGATCGCGCGCGACCTGTTCGACTCGGTCGTGCGCGGGCTCTTCTGCGGCGATCTGAACCAGGTGTCGTTCCTCAACCTGCTGTTCCTGATCCGGGCCTCCGGGGGCTTCAACACCTTGGTGTCGATCACCGGCGGCTACCAGGAGAACCTGGTCGTCGGCGGCGCCGGGTCGATTGCGCGCCGCGTCGCCGACGAGCTCGGCGCGGCCGTCCGGCTGAGCACGCCCGTGCGCGCGATCCGCCAGCAGCGGGATCACGTCGTCGTCGAGAGCGCCGCGCTCACGGTGTCGGCGCGGCACGCCGTGGTCGCCGTTCCACCGGCGCTGGCTCTGGAGATCGCCTTCGATCCCGTCCTGCCGGAGGACCGCCTGACGCTGTACCGCCACTCGACGGCGGGTCCGGAGACGAAGACGCTGCTCGTCTACGATGAGCCGTTCTGGCGCGCCGACGGCTTCAGCGGCCAGTCCGCCGCCCCGCGGTCCGTGTCGGAAGTCACGCTCGACGCGTCACCCGCCGCCGGTACGCCGGGGGTGATCGCCTCCTTCACCTTCGGACCGATCGCCGAACGCTTCGACGCGCTCGACGCCGACGAGCGCCGCCGCCTGCTCACCGCGGCGATGGTCGAACGCTTCGGCCCGCGGGCGGGCTCGCCGTCGGCGATCGTCGAGACGCCGTGGTGGAAGGAACAGTGGACGCGCGGTTGCTCGATGGCGCACTGGTCGCCGGGGATCCTGACCACGTACGGATCGCTGCTTCGTCAACCGTTCGGACGCGTGCACTGGGCCGGCACCGAGACCGCGTCGATCTCGTACGGCGCGATCGACGGCGCCGTCCGCTCCGGCGAGCGCGTCGCCGGCGAGATCGTGCGAGAAGCGTAGGGATCGGCGGCACGCGCTGCGCAGGTCGCCGAACCAGACCGGTCCTTCGTTCCAGCGCCCTCCCGTCCAGATCCGCTCGATGGCGGCGTTGCCGACCCGGTAGCGCGCGAAACGGGGCGCGAGAACGTCGATCGCCGGGTCGGGATAGCGGATGGGCGAGTTCCAGTCTCGATCGAGCTGACGATCCACCATGGGCACACCTAATCCTTAGCGCCCCTTGTGCATTTCACCGCCGCTTGGGCAACGTGCGCTCCGGATGTCGCACCGAACAAACCACTCGGGCACCGCGGACAGATGATGGTCTCGGCCAGACACGCACATCCACCGAGATCCCTCCGCGCCGGTGGTCGCCCACGGATATTCTGGGTCGGCGCATGCGCCGCCGCACTGCTGCTGGCGTTCGGCGCGACGCGTGCCCAAGCCGTCACCGTTCCCCAGGGGCAGGAATCGGTGCTGATGACGATGCTCGGCCAGGGAGCGCCGTTGCCCGGCGGCTGCCGATTCGACGGAGGCACGAACGCCGACCTGATCACCGCGACCTACGCGTGCCGCGAGGGTCGGGTCGTCGTGCAGTTATCCGATCCGGGCGACGCCCCGCCGACGGCGCTGCGGACGCGGTACTTCGCCATCGTCGTCGAGAGCGGCCCAGCCCCGGAGGGCTTGCGCGACGCTCTGGCCGATCTGATTCGGGCGCACGAATCGGAGCTGTACTTCCGGCCGCTGCTGCCACCCGGTCTGCACGGCCTCATCGGCGGCGCCATCGCGATCATTGTCGTCGTGTGCGCGGTGGACCTCCTGATGGACCGCCGGCGGCCTCGATCCTCGCGGCGGGGCCGCCCTGCCCCAACGCCATCCCCTGACTCGGCGCAGACTCCCGTGTCGGCGTCGCAGGTGCTGCTCGCCGTCGCGGTCGTCGGTGGATATTTGCTGAGTCGGACGCTGTTCCTGGAGCGCCTGCCGGTCTTCGTCGACGAATCGGTCCACGTCGAGTGGGCGCGAAGTGTCGTCGGCGCGTGCACTGATCTCCAGGTATCGGTGGGCAAGTGGCTGCCGGTGCAGTGGATGGCGCTGTTCGTCCGCCTGCCCTTCACACCGCTGACAGGCGCCCGCTTGGCGTCCGTCTCGATGGGGCTCGCCACACTCGCCGCCTGCATGCTGATCGGCCGCGAGCTGTTCTCGTTCACCGTCGGCCTGCTGGCAGCCGTCGTCTACGCGTTGCTGCCGTTCGCGCTGCTGTACGACCGCCTCGCGTTGGCGGACGTGTACGTCAGTGCCTTCGCCGCGTGGGCGACGTTCGTGGCGATCGCCATGCGCCGGCATGCGGGGCCCGGCTGGGCGCTGGCGCTCAGCGCATGCGCGTTTGGAGCCATCCTCGCGAAACCGAGCGGCGCGATGTTCCTGGCGATCCCGCTGCTCGTGGCGGCGCTGCTCGTCGCTCGTGGCGAGCGTGCCAGCTACCTGCGAGGCTGCCTTCCGTCAGTCCTCGGCGGAGCGGTGTTCGCGGCGTTCCTGCTCGCGGAAGGGTACGGCACCGGGCTCGTCGCCGACCAGGCCTCGCTGCACGCGGCCGGACTGAACGAGCGCTTCTTCGCCAACCTGCAGACAGCAGGTGAATGGTTCATGCCGCTCCTCACGCCGACCGTCGTGTGGCTCGCCGCGGCGGGCGTCCTGCACGCGTTCGTTCGGAGTCGCGACAAGCAAATGGAGGAGGCGTTTCTCGTCGGATTGCTCGCGCTCTCCGTCCTGCCATACGCGATCGTCGCGACGCGGTGGTACCCCCGGTACGCGCTCTTTCTCGTCGTGCCGGTCACGCTTCTGGTCGCACGGACCATTGTCGCCGTGGCGTCGATGGCCGCCCGTGCGGTGGCGAGGCGGTCCCGGTCGGCAGCGCGCCTGACTCACCATTTCGTGATCGCGGGCGCCGTGCTGGTGCTGATCGGAACGTGCCTGCCGCGGAACATCACGCTGATCACGGACCCGGTTCGAGCGGCGCTGCCGCCGATCGAGCGTTCGCAGTACATCAGCGGCGCGAGCGCGGGGTACGGAGTGCCAGAGTTGGCCGCGTTCCTGGCCGAGAGAGCGCAGCGTTCGGAGATCAACGTGGTCCGTTTGGGCCGAACACCGGCGAAGGAGGCGATCGACCTCTATCGCACCCGCTCGGAACCCATCCAGATCCACGTGCTCGACGACCTTGGGGAGACAACCACCGACCGCATCGCCACACTTGCGCGGGACCGCCCCACGTTCCTCATCGTGGATCGGGAGCTCGACGTCGGGGCGGCGGCGCCACCGCCGACGGCGATCGACCATCTTCGGCAGGTCTGGTGGTACACGCGCCCTGGCGGCGAGACGCAACTGGAAGTCTGGGAAGTCCCGCCTCCTGCCTGACGCGCAGCGCTGGCGGGCGGCCGGGCGACCCGCTCCGTCGACTTCGCGTGCTCCGGCGGTGTCCATCGAAGGCATGCGATGTCTTGGAATGCGGACTCATCACGCGTTCGGGACCGTGGTCGTTGAAGGCATCGCTGAGAGGCGCGGCGGCCGGTGCTGGATCGAAAAGCTCCGGCACCATCGCTAATCCTTCCAGTGGGTGTACTGTGTCGGCGTGCGGGTCAGCTATCTAGAAGGTCGCTGCAGAGAATGCGGGCAGCGAATCACGCTCGCGCGCGGCACGGACTACCATCTGGGACCGGACGGACTGCCGTGCGGGCCGGTCGAGACGAACCGCCCGAGCGTCGTCAGGGACGACCCTGCGGGCCGCCATTGGGTCGCGCCCAAGCGGCACGACGCCTGACGGTCAGCCTGCCCACATCCGGCGCGCACGCGTCCGACAGAATTGTTGGCCGAGCAGGCGCTATCCTGCGGGAATGAGCGCATACTCTCCTCATGACAGAGCAGAGAAGAGCCCGGCCGACGATCGAACGCGTGGTTGCGCAGCTGGAAGCCGAGATCGCGGCCTGCCTCGAGGGTGGCCGCGACAACACACGGCACGAGGCCATCGACGGCATTCGCCTACAACTCGAAGCGCTGAAGCGACGAGAGGGGATCGAGCTGGCCCAGCCGAGCCCCTCGCCGATCGATCGCGTGGAACCAGCGCCCCTCACGGTGTGATCGGCGCTCCATCCTCGTTGCGCGCGGCGAAGTAGTCCGCGAGGTACGCGCGCATCTCGGTCTTCGCCGTCGTCCAGCGCCAGCAGCCCTGCGCGTCGAGGGCGATGTCCGCGAAGGGGTCGAATCCGAAGCGTCTGAACTCCTCGTGGCGCCGGCGGTACCGGCGTTCCTTCAGCTCGCCGTGCCAGAGATGGAACAGCGTGGCGTCGGCGTATCCGATTTCGCCACGGACATCCGCGAAGAACGGTTCGGCCCACGCGAGAAAATGCGCCGTCTGCCGCTCGTTCATCTCGAGGCGGTCGAGAAGGTCGAACCGTCCGAGCGCGGCGATGAGGATGGCCTTGTCGCCACTGCCCAGGATGCAGGCGTCGTACAGGCCGTGCCGCTCGAGGAGGCCGCGGCGCGCCGCCCAGGAGAACCCGACGGCGTGGCCGCGCTTCAGGCGGTGTCCGATGTTGCGGCGAAACAGCTCGTCGACCGACACGCCCTCGGCCAGGCGGCGGCCGAACGAATCGCCACCGCGCCAGCCGGTTGGGTGGTGCCGCTCTCGCAGATCGGCGTCCGGCGGCACGTCGTGGAAGCGGTCGAACGGCTGCACGAGCGGGAACCGCGCCAGCGCCTCGTGGACCCGGCGCGGCCAGTCGTCGGCATCGAGCACGATATCGCAGTCGAGCCAGGCGACCTCGCGACATTCGAGCGGCAGCGCGCGGATCGCCACGTTGAGCAGTCGCTCCTTCTGCCACAACCGGTCCTCGCCGGTGAGCTGGATGAAGATCTCGGCGTCGTCCGGCCGTAGCTGGAGCTTCGAGGTCTCGCGAGCGAGCTCCACGGTGACCAGCGGGACCGTGAGGTTGCTGCGAAACTCACGATAGTTCGCCAACCGGCGCGCGTAGCCCGCGGGATTGAAGTAGCTGGTGATCGCCCAGAGCATCGCCGCTCGACCAACCAGCGTGTATGCGTCCACGCGGTGGCCGTCAACGCGGACTCGGTGTCGAGGCGACGTCGCGGTGACGTCGCGACTCGATCACCGAGACGTCGCGACTCGATCACCGAGGCGTCGCGACTCGATCACCGAGACGTCGCGACTCGATCACCGAGGCGTCGCGATCGATCACCGAGGCGTCGCGACTCGATCACCGAGGCGTCGCGACTCGATCACCGAGGCGTCGCGACTCGATCACCGAGGCGTCGCGACTCGATCACCGAGGCGTCGCGACTCGATCACCGAGGCGTCGCGACTCGATCACCGAGGCGTCGCGACTCGATCACCGAGGCGTCGCGACTTGATCACCGAGGCGTCGCGACTCGATCACCGAGGCGTCGCGACTCGATCACCGAGGCGTCGCGACTCGATCACCGAGGCGTTGCGACTCGATCACCGAGGCGTCGCGACTTGATCACCGAGGCATGGAGGGCGCTGCTCCCGCAGCGCCTGGCAGCACGGTGCGGTGTGCGACGAACCCTCCGGAACCGGCCGCGCGGGAGCGCGGCCCTCCATTCGGCGATTGTGATGCATCCGCCCCCTCAGGAATGCGCCTTGACCGGGTTCGGTGGAGCCGGTACAGCCGCGGCGGTTGGACCGAAATGCCTGTGCTGATTGACGAGCCCAGCGCCGAGACGCTCGAGGGCGTGGCGCGAGCCCTGGCGCACGTTCCCGGCGCCGCGTACTGCGTGCCGCACGAGTATCCCGGCGCGGCACCCGCGTTTCTGCCGGAGCCGATGGCGCAACGACCACCGCTCGCCGGCGACCATCTGCGCCTCTACGCCCATGTACCGTTCTGCCGGTATCGCTGCACGTTCTGCTGTTTCGCCGTCCGCACCGGCGCCGACGACGACAGCATGGCCCGCTACGTCCGCGCCCTGCGGCGGGAGCTGGAGTGGGTGCAGCCGGGAACGCCGCTCGCGCAGCTCTTCGTCGGCGGCGGCACGCCCACGGCGCTCCGCCCCGAGCTGCTCGATGAGCTGCTCACGGCGATCTTCCAGCGGACGGTGCGCTTCGGCGACGGCGTGCACACCGTCGAGGCGTCGCCCGAGACGCTGTCGCCGGCCCACGTCGAGGTCCTGCGGCGGCACGGCATCGGACGCGTCAGCATGGGGATCCAGAGCCTCGACGACGGCGTCCTCGGTGCCGTCCATCGCCGTCACACGGCGGAAGAGGCCCTCGCCGCCTGCGCGCTGCTCGTCGGCGCCGGTCTCATCGTCAACACCGATCTCATCTACGGCCTGCCGCAGCAGGACGAGGACTGCTTCCTGGCCGACATGGAGAAGGTCGCGCGGACCGGCGTGCACTCCTTCACGCTCTACAGTCTGCATCTCAACGATCGCACGCCGGTCTCCAAGGTGCTGCGCGACGGCGAGCGCCTCGCCCTGGCCCGCCTCATGCGCTGGCGTGCCGTCGTGAAGCAGACGGCCGAACGGCTCGGCTATGCGCAGACGCGCATGCATACCTTCAAGCGCCTCGACACGATCGGCGGGATGCACGAGCGCCTCGCCCATTTCCATCACACCAGCGTGGGCTACCAGTTTGGCGTCGGCATGAGTGCCCGCTCGCATCTGGGTCGGACCGTGTATCGCAACGTGTCCAAGCTCGACACGTACCTGCAGCGCATCGAGGCAGGCCTGAGCCCGGTCGACGAGACGATCCCGCTGGCGGACGAGGACCGCATGACGCAGTTCATCGGTCGCAGCCTGGGCGACGGCAAGGTCCTGAGCCGCTCCCTGTACAGCACCACATTCGGCCGCGACCTCGACGACGACTTCGCCGAGACGCTCGCGCGCCTCAAGGGAGCGGACCTCATCGACGACGACGGCGAGCGGGTGACGATGAGCGCGCTCGGCACGCTCGTCTACGATCTGGTGACGCTCTCCTTCTATCCGCAGCGCGCGCAGGACTGGCTGAGAGCTCGCCGCGCACAGGGCTCGCCCATCGAGCTGGCGCTCTCGTAGTGGCGTCCCATTCTTCCAACCGGCGTCTCGACGCACCGCCCCAGCGCGAACAGGCGGACGAACACCGCCGCTTGCGGCTCTCCATCATCATCGAGTGGGCGAATACGCGTCTGAACGGGGTGTCGCGTGCCTGGGACATGCTCGACGCCCTCAGGGCGCAGTGGCAGCAGATCCTCGATCGGGCTCATCCGGAAGCCCTCCCGGCCGCGGGCGCCCGCTTCATCGACCGCCTCGATCCACGCGCCGAGGTGCTCGTCGTATCGGGCGCGGCACTCCCTGTTGAGATCGAAGCACAGATTCGCGCCCGTCTCGGCGCGGGCTTCGACGTCGCGATCCATATCGCCGCGGGGCTGGAGTACTATCCCCTGAAGAACCACGGGGCGCGGCGAGCGAGCGGCGATCTCTTGCTGTTCGTCGACAGCGACGTCCGGCCCGACGACGACTGGCTCCCCCACCTGCTGGGCTCGTTCGGCCGCACCGATGTCGACATCGTCTGCGGCCACACCTACGTCGCGCCGGTCGACCTCTTCGCGCGCGCATTCGCCGTGGGGTGGCGGTACCCGCCCCGGGACGACTCGGATCAGCTCCAGCCGAAGGACCGCTTCTTCTGCAATGCGATCGCGTTCCGCTCGCGGGTCTTTCCGCCGGACGGCTTTCCCGCGCTGGGGCGGCGCAGCCGCGGCGCGGCCACGTTGCTTGCCAGCGCACTCCGCCATCACGGGGTACGTGTCTGGGAGAACCCGAACGCCACCGTGGACCATCCGCCGCCGTCGAGCTGGCGGCATCTCGTGATCCGCGCCATCGCCGACGGGCGCGATCGCTACATGGCGCGCTCCGACGGTCGTCATCTCGCCGCCCTCGCGCACAGCCAGATGGAGGCGCTCCGCCGAATGCGCCGTGCCGCGTACCGCGCCGTGCGCGATCGGCGTCGCGTCGGACTGCGGCCCTGGGAGCTGCCGGCCGCCCTGGCGATCTGCGCCACGTACTACGGGTTCTCCGCCCTCGGCGGCGTAATGACGCACGTGAGCCCGGACGCGATGGGGCGTCGCTTCCGCGTCTGAGGCGGGAGGCGACGGCGATGCTCGATTCGTATCTGGCTGCCTGCGCGATCTTCCGCAACGAGGCGCCCTACCTGGCGGAGTGGATCGACTTCCACCGCCTGGTCGGCGTCGAGCGATTCGTCCTCTACGACAATGGCAGCGACGATGCGTCGCTGGCCGCCCTCGCCCCTTACGTCGCCGCGGGTGTCGTCAGCGTGCATGCGTGGCCGATGCCCTTCCGCCTGCCGGCCGCCCGCCTCGCCTACGCGGACTGCCTCGAACGCGTCCGCGGGCGCACCCGTTGGCTGACCTGCCTCGACATCGATGAGTTCCTCTTCGCGCCGCGGGAGCCGACGGTCATTCCGATCCTGCGACGCTTCGAGGAGTTCCCGGGCGTCGTCGTCCGCTGGCAGGTCTACGGCTCCAGCGGCCACGAGCACGCCGCCGCCGAGCCGGTCATCGCCCGCTTCACCCATCGCGCCCCGACGCAGTGGATCCGCAATCGCCGCGTCAAGTCGATCGTCGATCCGGCGCGCACGCTGCGCCCCGCCAACCCCCACCACTTCGTCTACGCGAACGGAGAGCTGGCCGTCGACGAGACGGGGACGCGAGTCGACCTGACGCCGCGATCGCGCTTCAAGAAGCGGCTGCGGCCCCTCTACGGGCTGCTCGGCCCGGCACTGCGCTACGTCGATCCGTGGGCCGCGACGGACATCACCAGCTCGACCGTGTCCGTCGATCACCTCCGCATCAACCACTACCCGGTGAAGTCGCGCGAGGAGTTCCAGCGCAAGGCGCGGATGATGGAGGGGAAACGGCGCTACGACGGCGTCGACTACTTCGCCTACCACGACCGCAACGAGGTGTTCGATCCGATCCTGTCGCGTTATGTCCCGGAACTCGAACGGCGGCCGTCGCCGCCAGGCGCGCGTCCGTCGTCGTGACGACCGGTAGAAGATTTCAACGCGGAGGCGCGGAGAACGCCGAGGAGCGCGGAGACGATTGGGCGCCCGGTGTTCACCGATCCGCGCTTCTCGCTTGTGAGTTGGTTCTACCCGCCTACACGCGCCGCTGATCAACCGGCTGCGATACCGACGGCCGTAGTCCCCGGCGGGCGGTCCGCGGGCGCGCCTCAGCTGGCGCCCGGGCGGTCGGGTGACGCCGCTCTCGCGAGCGTCGCCATCAGGCTCTGCAGGGCGCTGGGTTCGATCGGTTTGACGAGGTGGTGGTCGAAGCCGGCGGCGATTGCCGCCTGCCGGTCCTCGTCGCGGCCGTAGCCGGTGAGGGCGACGAGCGACACTCGGCGCAGGCGCGGCTCGCGGCGGGCGCGGCGGGCCACCTCGTAGCCATCCATGCCCGGGAGTCCGATGTCGACCAGCATGACGTCGGGAGGCTCGGCGCACGCCCCGTCGAGCGCGGCAGCGCCGTCGTGGAAGGCGCGCACGTTGTGACCGAACAGCTCCAGGAGCATGACCAGGCTCTCCGCCGCGTCGACGTTGTCCTCGACCACGATCAGGCTGACGGGGGAGGCGACGACGCGGGGCGGTGGGCCGGCGGCGGTCGTCGCGGTGCGCGGCGGCAGGGCCGGCAGGCGAACGATGAACTCCGATCCTCTGCCGAGGCCTCGGCTCCGCGCTTCCACCGCGCCGCCGTGGAACTCGACGATGCGCTTCACCAACGTCAGGCCGATGCCGAGGCCGCCGTCGGCGCGATCGAGGGAGTGGTCCGCCTGGGCGAAGAGGTCGAAAACGCGCGGCAGCATGTCCGCGGCCATGCCGATGCCGTTGTCGGCGACGCGAATGACCGCGTCGTCTCCCTCGCGGGACGCGCTGAGGACGATGTCGCCGCCCGCTTCGGTGTACTTGGCCGCGTTGGTGAGCAGGTTGACGATCACCTGCTCGAGGCGCGCGGCATCGGCATCGAGCTCGATGGCTTCGGCGGCGACGTGGATCGCCAGCCGGTGTCGGCGCTCTTCGATCACGGCGCGCACGGCTTCCGCCGCCCGAGTGGTGATGGCGGCGAGATCGACGCGCTCGCGGCGGAGGGCGATGCGTCCGTGGGTGATGCGGGCGACGTCCAAGAGGTCGTCGATCAGGCGCGCCAGCTGGTCGGTCTGGCGGCCGGCGATCTCGAGAGCGCGCTCGCGCAGCACCTCGCTCGACTGCGCCGCGACCACCGCGTTGCGCACCGCGGAGAGCGGGTTGCGCAGCTCGTGCCCGAGCATCGCCAGGAACTGATCCTTGGCGCGGCTCGCCGCCTCGGCCTCGGCGCGGGCGCTGTCCGCCACCTGCAGCAGTGCCTCGCGCTCGGCCTCGCCGCGCTTCTGGGCGCTGATGTCGATCACCCAGGTGACGCCCTCGAGCGGCTCGGCGTTGATCGAGGTGCCGGCGCAGAGGATCGGCAGCCGCGAGCCGTCGGGGCGCAGCAGCGCCGATTCGATGGCGACGCTGGTGCCGCTGGCGCGGATCTCCTGCAGCGCCGACTGGTGCGCGGGAAGCCGGTCCGCCGCCACCAGGGTGCGCCAATCCAGGCGCTGGGCGCGCAGGTCCTCGCGGGTGCGACCGGCCATGGCGAGAAAGGCGTCGTTGGCGTCGAGCACCGCGCCATCCTCGCTCCAGAAGACGACGCCGATCATGTTCGACTCGACGATGCGGCGCAGGCGGTGCTCGTTGCTGCGCAGCGCCAGCTCGGCGCGCCGATGGTCGGTGACGTCGGCGGCGACGCCGATCATGCGCAACGGCACTCCGTCGGCGCTGAAGGTGAACTGTCCCCACATCTCGAGCCAGCGCTCGGCGCCGTCATCATGGCGGCGGATGCGGCAGGCGACGTGGAACGACCGCCCCGGCTGCATGCCCTGCGCCAGCGCCGCCTCGAGCACCGCCACATCGTCGGGATGAAGAATCGCGTCGACGAGCAGCCGTCGCGACAGGGGGCCGTCGGCGGGCGTGCGGCCGAGGATCGCATACCCCTGGTCGTCCGTCTCGGCGACATCGGTGGCGACCTCCCACTGGAAGACGCCCAACTTGGCGGCGGCGGTGGCGACCCGCAGCCGCTGCTCGCTCTCCTCGATCCGCCGTGCGGCGGCGCTGCGGCTGCGCGCGAGCTCGATGTGGCTGTGGACGCGGGCGATCAGCTCGCGGGCGGAGAACGGTTTGACGAGGTAGTCGTCGGCCCCGGCATCGAGGCCGCCGACGCGCGACTCCTCGCCGGCGCGCGCCGACAGGAGGATGATCGGCACCGCCCGCAGCGCCGGATCGTCGCGCAGGGCGCTGAGGAGGCCGAAGCCGTCGAGGCGCGGCATCATCACGTCGCTGAGCACCAGCTCCGGCCGCTGCCGCCGCGCCGCGGCGAGCGCCGCCTCGCCGTCGGCGACCGTTTCGACCTCCCAGTAGGCCCCGAGCAGGCGGGCGACGTAGTCGCGCATGTCGGCGTTGTCGTCCGCCAGCAGCACCCGCGCGCCCTGCGTCGAGAGCCCCGTCGGCGCCTGCGCCCCCGGGGCGAAGGCGGCTTCGTCGGCGCCGCCTCCGGGCAGCCAGCGCAGCGCCTCTTCGACGAACGACTGGGCGGCGGCGGCGGTCGAGGCGACGGTGCGGCCGCGGCCGATGCGCTCCGGCGGCAGGTGGGACGCGCCGGCGGGCAGCGTCACCGTGAAGGTCGTCCCCTGACCGATGGTGCTCGCCACGGCGATCGTACCGCCGTGCAGCTGCACCAGCTCGTGGACCAGGGCGAGACCGATGCCGGTGCCCTCGTGGGTCCGTCCGCCGGCGTTCTCGACCCGATGAAAACGGTCGAAGACGTGCGGCAGCTCGTGCGCCGGAATGCCGATGCCGGTGTCGCGCACGGTGAGGCGCGCGCCGTCGGCGTCGGCGCGCAGCGACACCTCGATGCTGCCGGCAAGGGTGAACTTGAAGGCGTTGGAGAGCAGGTTGAGGACGATCTTCTCCCACATCTCCCGATCGACGAACGTGGGGGCGCCGCCGGTCGCGCAGTCGACGCGCAACTCGAGGCCGGCGCGCTCGGTGGCCGAGCGGAAGGTGCTCGCCAGCTCGGCGGTGAGAGCGGCGAGGTCGATCGGCTCGTAGAGCGCCCGGGTGCGGTCGGCCTCGATGCGGGCGAAGTCGAGCAGAGTGTTGACGAGGCGCAGCAGGCGCAGGCTGTTGCGCTGGGCGACGCCGAGTCGTTCGCGGGTCCGCGGGCCGATGGCCTCGTCGGCGTCGCCGAGCGCGTCCTCGATCGGGCCCAGCATCAGCGTCAGCGGCGTGCGGAATTCGTGGCTGACGTTGCTGAAGAAGGTGGTCTTGGCGCGATCGATTTCGGCCAGCGCTTCGGCGCGCTGGCGCTCCGATTCGTAGGCGCTGGCGTTCGCCAGGCCGGCGGCGATCTGGCCGACCAGCAGCTCGACGAAGCCGCGGTAGTCGGCGTCGAACGGGCGATAGATGTTCAGGGCCGCGACGGCGAAGCCCGCCGGCCGCTCCTGTCCCTGCTGCGCGATCGGCACCACGGCGGCGCGGTTGGGCGGCTCGTACCACGCGCCGCTCGGCAGGTCGTCGAACGCCAGCGGCGTCAGCTCGGTGGCGCCGGAGCCGGAGCGGTCGAGCAGCGCCGCTGCCGGCCACGGCGCATCGGGCGCGTGCACGTCGACCACCTGGGGCGCCGCGGGCGCGCCGGGCACGATGCCAGCCGCGCAGGCGAGGCGCGCGGTCTCCCCGTCGGCTTCGAAGAGGTAGACGAGGAGGAACGGCAGATCCGGCGCGCCGTCGGCGAGCCGCTCCTCGATCGCGCGGCACACCTCCTCAGGGGTCCGCGTCGCCGCGAGATCGGCAGCCATCTCGCGCAGCAGCGCCAGGCGGCGCTCGCCGATGACGCGCTGGGTGTCCTCGGTGACGACGCACAGCATACCGCCGATCCCGCCCGCGTCGTCCGGCACCGGGCTGTAGGAGAAGGTGTGGTAGGTCTCCTCCTTGAATCCACTGCGCTCGAGGAAGAGCAGCAGGGCCTCGTCCCAGGTCGCCTGTCCGGTCTGGATGACCGACTCGGCGCGCGGGCCGATGTCGCCCCAGATCTCGGCCCACACCTCGCCTGCCGGGGCGCCGAGCGCCCACTCGTCCTTGACCCCGAGCGTCGGCCGGTAGGCGTCGTTGCAGAAGAAGGTGAACCCCGGTCCCCAGCCGAGCCACATCGCGTAGCGCGAGGTCAGCAGGATGCGCACCACCACCTTGAGGCTGTGCGGCCAGCCGGCAACCGGCCCCACTGGGGTCTTCGACCAGTCGAGGCCGCGCATCCGCTGCGCCATGGCGCTGTCGCCGACGAACACGTCGGCCCCGCCGTCGGCGGCGATCGAGGCATGGTCCTTCCGCATCACGGCGCCCGCAAAGCGTCGGTACCAATCCCCATACGGCAACCATTGTTCCCTAGATCGTGGTTCCGCGGAAGTCGTGCCACCCAGATCGAGGCACCCCTCCCGTCGTGCCGACGTATCCAGGGCGCCGCCCGGGACTGGTGTGGGCGCAGCCTTCGGAGGCAGCTTCCGAGAAGACGTTTCACCGCAGAGACGCGGAGGCGCAGAGACAGCGGTCTCAAGTCATACGCCTCCGCGTCTCCGCGTCTCCGCGGTGAAGACTTCAGGTGATCAGCGCGCCGGTGTTGGCCACGCCATCGAGATCGAGATCGTGCCAGGGCTCGGGTCCTGTGAGCGCGCCGCGCATCGCCGTGACGAGGGCGTCGACGGCGGGCGGCTCGCCTTCGACGATCCGCGCGAGGCCGAGCTCGGCGAAGCGGCGCGCGCGGTACACCTGATCCGACATGACCGGGTCCGGGACCAGCACGGCGCGCGTGCGCGAGCGCAGGAGCGCGGCGCAGGTGTTGTAGCCGGCTCGGCTGATCGAGAGCGCGCTGGCGCCGAGGGCGGCCGCGAACCCCGGCCCGAAGCGGCGGATGTGAACCGGCCCGCGTTCCACCGCCGCGAGTGCGTCGATGTCGGACCGAGACGCGAAGCTGCCCGCGAAGACGAGGAGTCGCATGGCGCCGACCGCGCCCTCGTCGGCGACGCGCTCGAAGGCCTGCGTGGCGGCGAGGAGAAACGCCAGCGCACCCGATCCGCCGCCGCAGCTCAGCACCGCGTAGGGTTGCGGGGGTAGTGCCTCGGACGCCGGCGACATGGGCTGGGGGACGTAGCCGGTGTAGACCGTGCGCACGGGCAGATCCGCCGCGCCCGCGAAGTGTTCCTCGATGCGGGTGAAGGTCGGATCGGCGTGCACGAGGATTCCGTCGAACCGCGCGCGCAGCGCGTCGAGAACGCGCGCCTCGTACGCCCGCGGGTCCGCCTGCTCGTACCGCGTCTGGCGGACGACGTCGCGCAGGGAGCAGAAGATCCGCGCCGCCGGATTGCTCCGCCGCGCCGCGTCGATGGCGGCGGCGATCTCGGTCTCGAGCTCCCACTTGCTGAACGGATAGTGATCGACGAGCACGGCGTCGGGCCGGATCTCTTCGACCGCGCGCGCCAGCGCGCCGGCGCGATCGGCGAGCACGGCGCTCAGCGGCGCAGGGCTCTCGAGCGCGACCAGCTTGCCGCCGGAACGGGTCAGGAGCGGCAGCGATATCAGCCGGAGCTCGGGCGGGTCCGGGGCGCGCGGAACCTGCCGCCCGCCCTCCACGAGATGGACCTCGTGCTCGCGGCTCAGGCCGCAGGCGAGGGCGTGCATGCGGACGAAATGTCCGACGCCCGAGAGATGCTGCGCGTAACAGAAGATGCGCACACCGTCAGCCCTCCGCCGCCAGGCCGAGCATCTTACATAATTTGCCGCGCGCCGAGGCGCGTGGTCCGCATGCGCTGGGGATCCGCCACAACCCGAGAGGGTCGGACGTCGCGTCCAATGGCCGAGCGGGGAGCACGAGGGTGGATAGGCCGCCGCGGGTGGCGCGGGCAAGAGGGCCGCCGCGCCGCCTGCCGCGAGAACCCTGATCAAATCCTTACCTTCGCACTAAAGAGTTTCGCAGTAGATTGTGAGCACTCTGGCACCATGAAGGGGTCACTCACAGAGTGATCAGCCGATCCGCGGCGAAGGAGAACGATGACCACCAATCAAGGCATCCGTGCTGGCCTCCTGGCGCAACGGGAGGGATCGACGATGGTATCCAATCCAACCGGTAGTGGCCGATCTGTCCGCAGGGGGCTACTCGTATTCGCGCTGGTCGCGCTGGTTGGCGTCGCAGGCCAGGCGGCGCCGGCCCGGGCCGCCAACCCCTGCGTGAAGCATTGTGCGCTGGTGGGTCAGGCGTGCCAGGTCCCGTTCCGCCTTGCCTTCCAGGTGCAGAAGTCTGGCTGCACGGGCATCGGGAAGAAATTGTGCATCGTCGCGGCCAAGATCATGTACTCGGCTGGCCGGCAGCTCTGCCGCAGCACCGCGACGAGCTGCCGGAGGTGCTGCACGCGCGGCGCGGCCCTGTGCGGGTCGACGATGTGCGGTGACGGTATCGTCTCGGGGAACGAGGAGTGCGACCCGCCGGGGTGGGCGAGCTGCAGAGAGGGCGCCGCCTGCGGCGCAGATTGCCAATGTCCGGCGGCTCCCTGAGATCGCGCAGCGTTGAGACGATCGTCGGCCGCCCACCCATCCCCGATTGGAGGGCGCCGCTCCTGCGGCGCCGGTTCGCGACGGTGATTGCCATCGACCGTCCGGGACACGGCCGCGCGGGAGCGCGGCCCTCCATTCGGTGATTGGCCGAGGCATTCAGCGCACGCCCTCACCCTCCGCCGGCAGGCCGAGCATCTCCAGGATCTGCGGGCGCAGCGGGCTGTAGCGCACGTGGCTCATGGCGATCGACTCCGCGAGGAACGCGTCGCCCGTGCCGTACTTGTCGCGCTCCTGCGGCAGGTCGATCAGCGCGTTCTCCTCGGGCGAGCGCATCGTGCCGAGGGGATCCTCACCGGCGCGCACGCGTTCGATCTGTTCGAAGAGCAGGCGACGGAGCAGGACGATGCCGCTGTCCGAGTCGACCAGCATCTCGCGCGTGCGATCGGCGATCGCGCCCTGGCTCACCCAGGTCATGATGTCGCCGCCGTCGACGAAGTCGAGGAGAAAGGCGCCGCGCTCGTTGCGGAACGGGACGTCGTAGACGGGAATCGCATCCTGGGCCGGCGCGGTCGCTCCCTCGCGCGGCTGGTAGCACGAGTACCAGAAGTGCAGCGTGTGCGTATCGTCGACCGGAACGCGGATCTGGAAGCGATGCTGGCGCCGCGCGCCGACCCGCACCATGCACGGAAACACCAGCGGATGCCCGATGCGCCAGTCGTCGTTCTCGCGGCTGCCGCCGGCGAGCACGCGCCGCTTGATGATGCCGTGGCGGAACACGTCGAAGCCGATCTCCTCGTGACGTCGCCCGTAGCGGGTCGGCACGCTGAGCCCGGCCGCGCCGCGGACGGCGCCCAGGTGACGGCCGTGCAACCACTCGAGGTGCGTCGGGTCGACGCTGTTCTCCATGATCTGCAGCCAGTTGCACGGGAGCAGCGCGCGCCCGATGTCGCGCAGCACGCCGTCCCACACGAAGAGGTCGTAGCGCGGCAGCAGGGGCGCCGGTTCCGGTCCGAGATAGGCGAACACCAGGCCGCCCAGCTCTTCGGCGCGATACGCTCGCGTGCGCACGCGCTGGCGCAGCCGTGCGTCGTCGCCGCGGAGTGACGGAACCTCGAGGCAGGCGCCCGCCCTGTCGAATCGCCAGCCGTGGTAGGCGCAGCGCACCGAGCAGTCGTCGATGACGCCGTAGGCGAGCGACGCGCCGCGGTGTGGACACCGCGCGTCGAGCAACCCGAGGGTGCCGGCGCCGGTGCGGAAGAGCGCCAGGTCTTCGCCGAGCAGCCGGACGGGCATCGCGGTGCCGGCGCGCAGCTCGGACGTCGCCGCGACCGGAAACCAGTACCGGCGCAACAGCTCGCCCGCCGGCGTCCCCGCGCCGACGCGCGTGAGCGTCTCCTGTTGCTCGTGTGTCAGCACGGCTCGTCCGTGTACACCGCTTGCGCGCGCGCATAGAAGGCGGCGTCCCAGATCCCGTGCTCGGGCGGCCCGAGGCCCGATGCCTTCCAGCCCGAGAAGGGCGCGCTCGGGTGGACGGCGAGCGGTCCCGACGCCAGCTGGAGTATCCCGGCCTCGGCAGCCTCGAGCACGCGTGCGCGCGCCCGCTCGTCGTGCGTGTGCACGCTCATCACCAGCCCGTGCGGAACGCCGTTGGCGATCGCCAGCGCGTCGTCGAGATCACGGGCTGGCAGGATCACCGCCAGCGGAGCGAACGTCTCGTCCTGGGCGATGCGGTCGTGCGGCGCGACATCCGTCAGGAGCGCCGGCTCGAGCCACGCGCCGTGCTCCAGGCCGCGCGGCACACGCCCGCCCACGATCACCCGCGCCCCGTCGGCGACGGCCCGCTCGATCGTCGCGATGACGCGGTCTCGCTTCTCGATCGAGATGAGCGGTCCGACCTCGGTCGACGGATCATTCGGCTCACCGTTCACGAGGCCGGCCACCGCCTCGCGCAACCGTGCCTCGAAGCGATCGCGGACCGAGGCCTCGACGACGATCCGGCGAATGGCGGTGCAGCGTTGGCCCGCGAAGGCGAAAGCCGCCCGCGCCAGGCCGTGCGCCGCGCGCGCGAGGTCGGCGTCGCCCAGGACGATCGCCGCGTTGTTGCCGCCGAGCTCCGCCTGCAGCGGCTTCATCCCGAGCGCGCAGATCCCCGCCACGATGCGGCCGGTGGCGATCGACCCGGTGACCGAGATCGCCGCGATGCGCGGTGCGCGGCACACATCGCGCGCCGTCGCGCCGTCTCCGAGAACGACATTCACGAGGCCGGACGGCAGTCCCGCCCGCTGCAGACTCTCGAGCAGCGCCAGTGCGGTCGCCGACGCCTCGGGCGCGGGCTTCAGCACGACGGCGTTGCCGAAGCCGAGCGCTGGAGCGATCTTGCCGATCGGAATCGCCAACGGGTTGTTCCAGGGAGTGATGAGGCCGACGATGCCGACCGGTCGTTGCCGCGCCGCGACGCCCGCGGCGATGGGACGCGACGACTGGGCCGCGTCGCGCACCAGGTCGGCGGCGATGCGCACGTGCGCGACGGCGCGGCCCACCTCCTCTTCGGCGGCACGCCGCGGCTTGGCGACTTCGCGGACGACGAGATCAACGAGCCGATCGCGGTGCGCGGCGAGATCCTGCGCCCACCGCTCGAGGAGATCCGCCCGCACGGAGCGATCGGCATTCGCCCACGGCGCGCGTGCGGCCTCACACGCCTCGGCCGCTGCGTCGATCTCCGCCGCGCCCGCCAGCGGCACGTCGGCGAGCACCTCGGCGATCCGGCAGGGATTGCGATGCCGGACGCTGGCTCCCCTGCCCGTTCGCCGCGGCGCGTTGGCGATCACCGCCACCGGCAGACGCCGGGAGGCGTCCGCCGCCTCGGCAGCCGGCTCGCCGAGCGCCGCGAGCGCGTCGTCCATTCGCACGAACGCGGCCGCGCGCTCGACGAGATAGGCGCGCGTGATCTCCGAGTGCAGCGGCTCGGTGGTGCCGACGGCGTCATCGACGACGGCCACCTCGTAGCCGCGCTCGTAGGCGTCGAGCACCGTCGAGCGCACGCACCCGTGGAGGTAGACCCCGGCGACGAGCACGCGGCGCACCCCGCGCTCCCGCAGCCACGGATCGAGCCGCGCGTCGGCGAAGGCGCTGAAGAAGCGCTTGCGCACCACGAGCTCGCCGTCCGCCGGCATCAGCGCCGGCGGGGGCAGCGCGCCGCGCGTGCCCTCGACGCACGCTGAGCGCCCCAGCCGTGTCCAGTGCGGCATCGCGTCCGCACCGTCGGCGCGCGTCACCGTCTGCACATGCACCACCGGCACCCCCCGCCGCCGCGCGGCGTCGAGGAGTCGGGCCACCCGGACGCACAGGGTATCGGGGTCGGGCGCCACGCCGGGCCGCTCGAGGAAGTCGTGCTGCAGATCGACGAGCACGACGGCCGTGCGCCGTTCCGGCGCGCTCACGCGATCTTCCTGGCCTCGCTCGCCAGATCGGCGGCTTCCAGGGCGATGCATTCGGCCAGGTCGCGCGTGCCGAGGATCCGGCTGCCGCTGCCGGCGACGTCGGGCGTGCGGCGCCCCGAGGCGAGCACATTCTCGACGGCGGTCTCGATGCACAGCGCCTCGTCCGGCAGCCCGAAGCTCTCGCGCAGCATCAGCGCGACGGAGAGGATCTGTGCCACCGGGTTGGCGCGGTCGAGGCCGGCCAGGTCGTGCGCGGCGCCGTGACCGGTCTGATACGCCGCGCGGCCGTCGGGCCCGTAGTTGGCGGAGTACGACATGCCGCGCGAGCCGAGGAGCACCGTCGCCGAATCGGCGAGGATGTCGCCGAGGAAGTTCGGCGCGAGGACGACGTCGAAGCGGCGCGGATCGGCGATGAGCTGATAGCTGGCGTTGTCGATCTCCAGGAAGTCGACGACGAGGCCGTGATCGGACGCGACCGCCTCGGCCATCTCCCTCCACAACGCGCTCACCTCGGGGACGCCTCCCGCTTTGCCCGTGACCGCCAGGCGTCCGCGCCGTGCGACCGCGAGGCGGGCGGCGACCTCAACGATCCGCTCGACCTGGTCGGCGTGGTACGAGAACGTCTGATAGGCAACTCTTCCGCCCTCGCGGCGGCCGAACTCGCCCGCGTACACGCCGCCGAGGTTCTCGCGCACGATGAGGACGTCGACATCCGTCAACCGTTCGGGTCGAACGATCGCGGCGTCGGCGAGCACCGCCGTCGGGCGGAGCGGCACCAGCTTGCAGTAGAGATCGAAGCGCGCGCGCAGGTCGTAGACCGACCGCCCACCGAGCGGGCCGCAGAGCAGGGCACCGTCGGCGGCGAAGATCTCCCGGCAGAACTCGACGCCTTCCTCCCTGAGCCAACGGCGCAGCCGCACGCCTCCCTCGGGCTCGGTCGCGCGGCGGATGTCGAAGCGGAGACGTCTCGCGCGAACCACCGCATCGAGGACCACGAGCGCCGCGTCGACCACCTCGGGTCCGATGCCTTCGCCGGGGAGCACGCCCACGACACAGCGTGCGGCGCCCGCGCGCGGCGGCCAGCCCGGAATGCACTGTGTCAGGTACCGCGTGGCGGTACTCGTTGGGGCGGCACGCTCAACCACGGGAAGCTTCCTGCAACGCGCTCAGCTGGCGAGCAGTCATATGCCACGCGCGCGGAAGCGGTCAACTTGGTCGATCCCGGCGTCGGGCAATCGGCGGCGCGCTGGCTGTCGGTCGGGATCTCTGGTCTGAGCCACGGACGGCTTTGGAAGGCATGGTGACGCATTGGCTGCCGCGCGCGGTGCGGAAGGTCGGATGGCGGGTGGCGATCCCAACCGGCGCGTGGGTGGGGCTCGTCATCGCGCTCGCGTCCGCGGTACGCGCCGAGGACGACGGCGTGTCGACGCCGCCCCCACCGCCGCTGCTCACGCGGCAGAACCTGGCCGGTGACTGGTTCGGCGTGCGGCCGATGCTGGCGACGGCGGGCCTGAAGCCGTACCTGGTGTACACCAGCACGCTGTGGGGCAACGTCAACGGCGGACAGACCACCGGCGTGCAGCTCAACGGCTACCTCGACGCCGGCATCGACGTCGACTTCCACCAACTGGGTTTGTGGCGGGGGTTCGGCGCGCACGCCGATTTCCATTGGTACGAGGGCCGCGAGCCGACGCAGCGCCTCATCGGCGGAGTCGCGGCAATGGCGCTGAGCGGCTGGGAAGCCGCCGCGACGTTCCGCGTCTACAACCTCTACCTGCGGCAGAGTTTCGGCGAGAACGACCGTTTCGTCGTCAAGCTCGGACAGATCGCCGCCGACGGCGACTTCATGATCTCGCGCTACGGCGGCGTCTTCCTCAACGCCGCCTTCGGCGACCTGCCGTCGCAGAATCTCAACCTCGATGCGCCGGTCTATCCGCTCGCCGGCCCCGGGGTCTTCCTCTCGGCACAGTTCGACCGCTGGCTGAAGGGGCGCTTCGGCGCCTACACCGGCGACGCCGGCGAGGATGTGGCCGGCAACCACGGCTTCGAATGGAAGCTCGGCGACAACGCCGGCTACACGATGTTCTGGGAGCTCGCCGCCACCCCGCCGGCGGCATGGCTGCCGGCGACGTACACCCTCGGCGCGATCTATGACACCGGCGGAGCGGACCAGTTCGGCCCGGCGGCCGACCGCGTCGCGCACTACGAGCTCTATGCGATGGTCGACCAGGCGCTCATCGCCGACGACAGCGGCGCGCCGGTGCTGGGCGCCTTCGCGCGCATCGCCGGCAGCTCACAGGACAGAGCCAACGTGGTGAGCGTCTACGGCGACGGCGGCTTGGCCTGGTTCGGCCCCATCCCGTCGCGTCCGGACGATGTGCTCGGCATCGCGTTCTCGGCACTCCGCTTCACCAAGGACTTTCAGCAGCAGGAGCAGGCCGCCGGCACGCCGGTCGGCGGCGGCGAGACGGCCCTCGAGGCGACCTACCAGATCGCCGTCGCTCCGTGGCTGGTCGTTCAACCCGACGCGCAGTTCTTCTTCAACCCGTCCTCCAGCCGGCGCGATGCACAGGCGTTGGGCTGTGAGGTCTCGGTGGTGTTCTAGAACACGCGTCGCCGATCTGCCGCGTCGACGCTCAGGCCCGGTCGTATGCGCGCTGCAGTTCCGCCACGTCGATCCTGGTCATCTTCAGCATCGCCTGCATGGCGCGCCCAGCCGCGGCGCGGTCGGAGCTGCCCAGGAGCTGCACGAGCTGCTTCGGCACGATCTGCCACGAGAGGCCGAACTTGTCCTTCAGCCAGCCGCACTGGCTCGGCGCACCGCCGCCGGCGGTGAGCGCGTTCCAGTAGTAGTCGACCTCGGTCTGGTCCTCGCAGCTGATGGTGAACGACACGGCCTCGGTGAACGGGAACTGCGGGCCGCCGTTCAAGCCCATGAACGGCTGTCCGGCGAGGGTGAATTCGACCGTCAGCACCGCGCCCTCGGGCGTACTCGGGTTGTCGGACGGTGCGCGCGTCACCTTGTCGATCCGGCTGTCGGGAATCAGCGCGGCGTAGAATTTCGCCGCTTCCTCGCCGTTGCCGTCGAACCACAGGCAGGGGGTGATCTTGGACATCGCTCTTCCTCGCTCCTCGCTGTCAGCGTGTGGGGGCCACCAGGGCGAAGCTGACGCCCTGGGGGTCGTGCGCCTGGACGATCCACTGTCCGCCCGGCACCTCGGATGGGCCCATCAACACCTGGCCGCCGTTGGCCTTGATGCGCTCCACCGCCGCGTCGATCGCATCGACGTTGACGTAGAAGCCCCAGCCCGATGCCGGCACATTCGCGGGCTTGTCCATCATGCCGCCGAACCGCACGCCGTCGGCGCCGAAGATGCGGTACTTGCCCATCGCGCCCATGTCCATCTGCTCGATCGTCGTCCAGCCGAAATGGGACGAATAGAACGCGAACGCGGCTTCCTGACCGTTGCCAGCGTACAACTCGTGCCAGCCGACATACCCGGGGCTCGTCGATTCGATCGGCGGCGGCTCCTCCGCTTGCGGCAGCGGCGTCAGCAGCATGAACACGGCACCGCCGGGATCGGCGACGACGGCGAAGCGGCCGACGTTGGGAATGTCGTCGGGTCCGCGCAGAATGCTGCCGCCGGACGCGACGATGCGCTTCGCGGTGGCGTCGGTGTCGGCGACGCCGATGTAGCCGGTCCAACCGGGCTTCGCGCCGGCGTCGCAGGCCTCGGTAGACAGCGCCGTCACGCCGCCGACGCCCCGTTTGGCGGTGGACAGGATCGTGTAGCGGATGCCGCTCTGACCGGCATCCTGCATCTCCCAGCCCACCACCGCGCGATAGAACGCCTCGGCCGCGGTCTGATCGGTGGTCATCAACTCGTACCAGATGAAGCTGTCGTGTGGCATCGCTTGTCCTCCTCTTGTCCTGTCGTCGTGCGAGACGGCGCCGGATCGACAATCTCAAGTGTTTCTTTCCCGGTTTTCTTCATCCCCGCGTGGATGGCCCGCGCGCCGCCGACGCGGATCGTGAAGCCGTGCGGCCGCGAGCCGTCTCGCCGCCTGACGGATCGGGACCGACCCCGTTTGAAATCTCCTTCGACCGGTGCGAGGAACCGGGTCGTGTCGACCTTCGATCTGGCCGCGCACGTCCGGCGCATCGAGGCGGACGGCTTCACCGTCATCGAGGATTTCCTCTCCCCCGACGCGTTGGCGGAGGTGCGGCGGGTGCTCGGCTTCTACATCGGCTCGCACCTGGGGCGGAACGACTTCGAGGGCACCCGCACCGAACGCGTCTACACGCTCGTCGCGCGCGGGCGGGTCTTCTGGCCGATCGTGCTCGATCCGCGCGTCCTCGCCCTCTGCGAGCACTACTTCCAGCCCGGCTTCCTGCTCACCGCCAGCCAGGCGATCGAGATCGGCCCCGGCGAGACGCCACAGCCGTTCCACTACGACGACACGTTCTACCGGCTGCCGCGACCGCGCCCGATGGTGTCGCTGTCGACGATCGTCGCCGTCGACGCGTTCACCGCCGAGAACGGCGGCACGGAGATGATTCCGGGCAGCCACCGCTGGAGTGATGCGGAGCTGGGCGGCCGGTTCGACGTGCTCGGCGAGACGACGCCGGAGCTCGAGCGCGCCGAGGCCGCGCTGGCGCGCCAGGCGCGGTCGGTCACCATGCCGGCGGGCGGCTGCGTGGTGTTCGCCGGTACGCTGCTGCATCGCGGCGGGCGCAACCGCAGCGACCGGCCGCGCTGCGCATTCTCCAACCAGTATTGCGAGCCGTGGGCGCGACAGCAGGAGAACTTCGTCCTGGGCGTGCCCACCGCGGTCGCGCGCGAGATGCCCGAACAGCTGCGCGAGATGCTCGGCTACTCCATCCACCCACCGTTCATGGGCCAACTGACGGCCAGCCACCCGCGCAAGTTCCTCGCGCCCGACTACGAGAATCCCGTCGTCGCCCAGGCGCGCGCGGCGGGCGCGCGTCTGCCGGAGTAAGGCTCTCCACGGCTGGCCGCGCTAGAGGTGCGGGCGAGCCGCCCGCGCTCCCAGCCGGCGCACCCCATGCAGCGCGAGACTTGATGGCAGCCTTGCCGGGAGCGCGGGCGGCTCGCCCGCACCTCTAGCGCGACTCATCTCACCGTTTGACGCCGGCTTTCTTCGCCAGCGACTCGCGCAAAGACTCCGCCGCTTTCCGCTCCGCGGGAGACGCAAAGGCCGCGTAGATCGGCAGAATGAAGTCCGCCTGGTCGGCGACGGACTTCCACAGCCACGCCGCGTCGCAACGCTGGTGCAGGTCATCGTACTCGCGCTCGATCGTCGGCAGGGCTGTCGCGAGCTCGGCACGGGCCAGCGCCTCGTACGTCCGGAGGTCGGCGAGCCCGGCGACGCTCCAGAACGTCGGGGCGTCGCGGTTCTTGGCGGCGAGGTTCCACAGCACGCGCTCCACGAGGCCGGCGTCGAGCGCGATCCTCCGCCCCTCCGCGCCGGCGACGTCCGCCGCGATGCGGTTGAGCGCCGGGTAGAAGAGCTCGGCATCGCCGCCGATCCGCGCCAGTTCCGTGGCGTCGGCATAGGCCCGCTGCATGTGGGCGATCGCGGCGCGTTGGTCGCGTTGATCGCCGGCCAACGCCGCGAGCATCGCCTGGCGCTTCCACGCCGAGCCGAGCAGGCTCAACCGTTCGATCGACGGCTCGATAGCCGCGACCCGATCGAGTTGCGCGATGCCCATCTTGATCGCCGCACGCGCGGCGGTCAGTGCCTTCGCACGCACTGCGTCGTCGCCGCGCTTTCCGCGGGCGCGCACGACGCCCTGTCGCTTCGACCGCGCCGCGGTCGGCGTTGGCGCGGTCGAGGGCCCCCTCGCAGCCTCCCAGGCCTCGCGCACGCGAAGGTTGCCGAGCTGCTCGGCGGCGCGCAGCGATGCGGTGCCGTCCTGGGCCTTCAGCGCTCGCTCGTACCAGGCGATCGCGGTGCGGGGGGCCTCCGCCGCGCTCCAGGCGGCGCCGAACGCCTCCGCGACCGCCCCCTCTCCGCCCCAGAGCGTCGCGAAGCGATCCTCCAGGTGGCGGAGCTTGGCGCGCTGCTCGTCAGGGGCCGCATGCTGGTACTGGATGCGGATCTGGAGCGTCTGCAGCGCGAGTTTGAGACCCTCCGCCGACGCGACGCCGCTGAACTCGTCCTGCAGCGGGCGTGGCGGCATCTGCGCGTCGGCGATACCGCGGCGCAGGATCCAGTCGGGATCGCCGTAGCACTGATACGCGGCCCAGGTATTGCCGCCGAGGGTGCGCGCCGCCTCGCGCGCCTCCGCCACGGCGTCGATGAACCGCTTGGGCGGGCTGTCCAGCAGCGCGCGGTAGAAGGTGGTCGCGAATGCCTTCGCCGGCGCGTCGCCGACGGCCCATCCGGCGGCGATCACGCAGCGGACACCGATGCGGATCAGCTCCTCGGCGACGCCGGCGGCGAAGGCCGCGCGGTCGTGTCGAAAGCCCGGCGGCGCGACGTCGAGCACGGAGGCGGTCTGGCGCGCGCCCAGATAGCAGCAGTTCACGAAGACCAGCTCGGGCACGACGCGCAGGGCGGCGATCTCGCGTGGGCCGAGATAGGTCCCGCCGGACAGCACGACGCCGCGCGGATTGCCGGGGCCGGTGCCGCGATCGCTCGGGTCCGCCGGGCTGGCGCCGGCCTGGTCGGGGGGCTCGCCGTGCCCGGCGATGTGGACGATGCGCCAGACGCGATCGCGTTCCATCAACGCGTTCATCACCGTACGCGCGTCGGGGCCGAGGCGCGTCGGGTCCTCCGAGCTGATCAGGCTGCGCACCGGACCGAGCCCTCGCGCCGCGCCGCTCTGGCGGCCCTCGGCGAAGAGGGCGGCCACCGCGTTGGCCTCGTCACGTGCGCCGGGCAGGCGTGGATACGTCACGTTGCGTCCGGCCTCGGGGCTGGCCTCCGGCTCGCCGATCACCAGGATACCGTCGTCGGCGCTGGCGTCGTGGACGTGCGCGCGGAACTCGACGGTGCGGAGCTTGCGCAGCAGCTTGGCGCGGATCGCCCACGGGCGCGGATCGCCGCCGGTGGAATCGGTGTCGAGCAGCTCCCACGGAATGCCGGCGGTGCCGTCGTCGAGCTCGAGCTGCATCTCCGTGCTGCCGCTGAAGAACGGCTCGATCTCCACCGGCACGAGCAGCTTGAAGAGCGTGCTGCCGATCTGCGGATCGGTGTTCTCGTCGGTCGAGCCGGACGCCACCAGCTCGCGGACGAGCTTTCCCTGCGTCTGCTGGGCGCGCACCTCGGCGCGCGCGCGCTTCGTGTCGAGCGTGTACGCGATCTGCGCGTCGCCCCGGCGGTCCGGCACGGTCACCGCGCTGATGAAGTCGTAGTCGGCGCCGCGATAGCCGGAGTCGAGCGGCCGCGGCAGCGCACCGGTGCCGACGACGACCGTGTCGCTGACCGCATAGTCACCCGGCATCGCCCGGCCCTGCAGGCGCAGGGCGCGCCACGCCTCGGTCGCGCGATCGAGGTACAATTCGATCAGGAACAGATGCCCGACAAGCGGCCACTGGCGCGTCTGCAATCGCTGATTCGCGTCGTGCAGGCGTTCGTTGGCCTCGCGCACGCCCTGGGCGACGAGCTGCGCCGATTGACCGACGCTGATGCCGCTGCCGCCGCTGCCGATCAGCGTCGCCGCCAGCTCGATCGCGACGGGTGCATCGCCCTGCTCGGCGGCGCGCAGCGCCCAACCAATCGTCGCCTGACGGACCGTCTGGACGAGATCCGTCGCGCGCAGCTTCCCTTCCTCGCCCAGACCGACGACGACGACGGCGCGCGGCCGCGGCAACTGGCGCGGATCGTCCGCCGCGGCACGGGTGTTGAGGAACACCGCGTGCTCGCCGGTCGCGTCCGGATAGTGTCCCATCGCGAGCGCGTCCCTCATCTGCCAGCCGATGAGCCGGTCCATGACGTACTCGGTGCCGGTCAACCGCAACGACTGGTAGTGGCCGACCAACAGCGGTTGGTGGACGAACGAGAGATCACCGTTGCGAACGGTGATGCGCAGCGCCGTGTCGCGCGGCGCACCGGCGGGTTTCGTCGGGCGCGCCGGCTGCGCGACGACCGCGCGGGCGTCTTCCGGCGGCAGCCCGCTGGCGCTGTCGTGCGCGGGGCGGCTCGGCACGTGGGCGATCGCGGCGCCGTCGCGCGCGCCGCGCCCCTCCGACCACCGCGTGAGCTTCTGCGTTGTGCCGGTCTCCAGCAGATCGAGGTAGCCGGTGAAGGCGTCTTTGAAATCCGGAAGGCTGCCGTGCTCACACGGCACCGCCCAGGTCGGCACACCGGGCAGCAGCGCGCTCGACAGGGTGACGCGCCCGTCGCCGTGGTCGGGCGCGTTCAGATAGACCAGTCCCTCCTCGCCGACCTCGTAGCCGTCCGGCGTGAACTCGGCGCGACCGATGACCAACGCCAGCTTGTCGCGAAATCCCGTGGGCCGATTGTCGCGCTGGGCGTCGAGGCGCTTGCGCAACGCGACGGCGCGGTCGAGCACCGCCTGCGGCGGCACCCCCCACGCGTAGACCCCGAGCTGCTCCTTGAGATTGTGCCACCAACTGCGCTCGCGCAGGCGCGCCAGATCGTCGGCGGCGAGCGTCGCCCACGTCGCGTTGCGGCCGAGATCCAGGGTCGGGTCGAGGAGGCCGGCCTGCAACTGGAGGAAGCCGGGGAGGCGCGCCATCAGATCGCGCGCCGTCTGGTCATGGAAGGGCGCGCCGACCGTGACCATGCAGGTTGGCGAAGGTGTCGTCGCCCGACAGCACTTGCATGGGCGCCCAGGAGCCCGCGTTCGGTGTGCCGAGCATGAGGAGCCGCGCGCCGTCGCGCTGCATCATCTTGTCCCACGTCGCGGGCCGCTCGAGCTGCAGGGTGCGCGCCAGCACGCCGCCCATCGAGTGCGCGAGCAAGCGGACGGGCTGGCCGCCCGCCGCGGAGCGCGCCGCCAGCGCCCGCTCGACCGCATCACCGAGTCGGCGGGCCTCGTCCTCCATCGGCTTGCGCCAATCGAAGGCGAACTCGATCACCTCGTGGCTGCGCGCGAGGAACTCGCCGAGGTCGGCGTAGTACATCCCGATCGGGCCGTCGGGCTCGACGCCGTCGGGCGTGCCCGGATGGTAGTCGAGGCGCTGGAGTCCGTTGAGCAGGCGCCAGCCGAGCCAGATGCGCTCCTGGCCGATCTTCAGGTTGCTGCCAAGGATGCCGGGCAGGATGAAGACGGCCGGCTTCTGCGCGGCCGGAACGCCGTCATCCCCGCCGCGCACGGCGCCGCGGTCGACACCACGCCTGCCGGTCGCGGATTCGCCGGCCCATGACAGCGGACCGATGGTGCGAAAGCCCAACGGGGTGTCCTCGAGCAGCCCATCGGCGATGGCGTTCGCGGTGCGGACGTTGGTGAAGTAGTTGAAATGCGACACGGCGCCGCCCTGATCGAACACGAACGTCGCGCCGTCCCGGCGCGGCGCGCCCCCGTACATCGAGCGCGTCTGCACGACGAGATCGTGATCGGTCCAGTAGAAGGCGTCGGCGAGCAACGTCTTCAGCCAGGACATGACCGAATCGCCCTCGATGTCGCCGGCGATGACGCGCAGCGAGCCGGCAATCGGCTCGTCGACGGCGTGCAGCCACTGCACGAGCGGGCTCTCGGGCATCTGCGCCGCGAGGCCGGGAATCACCGCCGGATCGGTGCGGCGCTGCGCCACCTCGCCGAGGAAATCGACCAGCTCGGGGAGCACCGGCGCGCCGGCGAGCTCGAGCGTCCACTTGAAGACGGAGAGGTAGGCGTCGAGCCGTTTCGACGCCAGCAGCGTGCCGCGCGCCGGGCAGGCGACGCGCACCAGGCGTTCGACCCGGATGCGCCGCTGCTTCACGAGGGCGGCGAGCGCCTGCAGCGCATCGCGTTGCGTCTTGTACTCGGCGCCGGCGAACGCCCTGAGGTCGGCCGGCCGCACGTCGGGCGCGGCGCAGATGCGGGCGAGCACTTCCGCCACCAGGCCGCCGCGCGAATGGCTCAGCAGATGCAACCGGGTGTCGCGCGGCAACGCCTGGGCGAGGGTCAGCGCGTTCTCGATCGGGCTGACGCCGAGCGTGGGATGATCGAGGCCGTAGACCCGCGTCCCGTAGTGTTGGGCGTCGAAGAGCTCGCGCACCCGGCCCGGATGCTGCGTCCACAACTTCGAGAACGTGCCGCTGGTGTTCGAGAAGGTCCCGTGCAGCAGCACCAGCGCCGGCCGGTCGGCGGCGGGGATGGTCGTGAGTGGCGTGCGGCCCTTCAGCGGCGGCAGCGCGTCGGCATCGAGCTGGTACACGCCGGCGTCGACCTGCGCGTCGACGCGTTTGACGACACCCGCCGCGATGATGTCCGCCGCCGGATCTCTCGCCAGACCGGTGACGATCTCGACGGCGGAGAGGATCACGTTGCCCAGCCAGCCGCGCGTGGTCGAGGCGCGATCGAGTCCGATCCAGCGCAGATTGGCCGGCACCTCGACCCCGCCGGCCGCGACACGCGCCGCGGTCGCGCCGCGCGTCTGCTTCGCGTCGCTCTGCGCCAGCATCAGCTCGCGCGCCGTCTCGGGATGCAGCACGAGCGCGGGACCGCCGGCGACGTGCAGTACCACGACGTCCTCTCCCGGCACCGCCTCCAGGCGCGCCTCGGCACCGGCGCCGCGCTGGGCGCCGATCTGGACGATCTGCTTGCGACGTCCCCGCGCGAACCCAGCGGGCCGCGGCGCGGGCGCCACGCCGCGGGTGGCGTCATCGGCGCTGGCGAGCGCCTGGCGTATGACGAAGGTGATGGGCGGGGCGGTCTTCGGCATGTCGGCTCGCTCCGAACCTCTCGCGTCGTCCGTCGGTGAATGAACCGCTGCCGGGCTGGTAGCCGAGACGCCCCTCGGCGCGCAAATCGGGGAAACCCCTGCTGCGAGCGCCGACCGGCGGCCGGCGCTCGCCTCGGGGTCCCCACCGCGCGTGCCGTCTGGCCAGCCGCCGCCGCGGACGGCTATAGATCGGCCCCTCACGCATCCAAGGAGGATCGATCATGAAGCTGCACACCGGGCTGGGCCCCAATCCGCGTACCGTTCGCATGTTCCTCGCCGAGAAGGGCCTCGAGCTGCCCCTCGTCGAAGTCGACCTGATGAGCGGCGAGAACCGCCGTGCGCCCTACACCGCCAAGAACCCCGCCGGCCAGCTGCCGTGCCTGGAGCTCGACGACGGGACCATGCTCGCCGAGATCCTGCCGATCTGCGAGTACCTCGAGGAGAAGCGCCCGCAGCCGCCGCTGGTCGGGACCACCCCGGAAGAGCGCGCGATCACGCGGATGTGGTCGCGGCGCATCGACCTCAATATCGTCGAGCCGCTGGCGAACGGCTTCCGCTACGCCGAGGGCCTGATGCTCTTCAAGGACCGCATCCGCACGATCCCGCAGGCCGCCGACGACCTGAAGGCGATCGCCCGCGAGAAGCTCGCCTGGCTCGACGGCCTGATGGACGGCAACCAGTTCATCGCCGGCTCGCGCTTCACCCTCGCCGACATCTTCCTGTTCGCCTTCCTCGACTTCGGCCGCACCGTCGGCCAGCCGATCGACCCAAAACTGACGTGGATCAACGGCTGGTTCGATCGCGTCTCGTCGCGCCCGAGCGCGGCGGCCAGCGCCTAGACGCGACGGCACGCGCGAGAGATGCGGGCGAGCCGCCCGCGCTCCCAGAGCCCGGCGGCCTTCACGCAAGCCGCTGGGAGCGCGGGCGGCTCGCCCGCAGTGCACCGCACATGCGGTGGGCATCGGCCGCACCGATGAACACACCCCAGCTGGCCCGTCGGCACCGCCCGGCAATCGGCTGCCGGCTCCCGCCCTCGAATTGACAACTGCCAGTTTTTTCTGACAGACGTCAGTTCGATGACGCAGCAAGTCATTCCGGGCGCGGCGCGCGCCCCCCATCTCGCCGATCGCGGGCCGAAGGGCGTGCGCACGCGCGAGCAGTTGTTCGTCGCCGCCCTGGCGGAGTTCCGCCGCGTCGGCGTCGAAGCCGCGGGCATCGGCGACATCGCCCGGCGCGCCGGCACCTCGCGCGCCAGCTTCTACTTCCACTACCCGTGCAAGGAAGCGGTGCTGCTCGACCTGCAGTGGCGGGTCGAGAACGAGATGGTCGAACGCGTGCGCGCCCAACCCACGCTGCGCGCGGCGCTCGCGGCGCTCATCGACGCGCTGATCGCGACGCAGGCCACCCTCGCCACCGGCGACCTCTTCCGCGACATGTTGAGCGTCTACATCCGCCGTCCCGCCGGGCTCGATCTCGCCGAGCAACCCTTTCCGCTGATGATGGAGGTCGGGCGGCGCTTCGCCGTGGCGGCGCAGAACGAGTTGCGCCGCGGGCTCGACCCGGCGCTGGCGACCAACGTGTTTCTCTCCAGCCTGTTCGGCCTCGTCGTCAGCTCGCCCGGACCGCTGGCCGACCGCCGGGAGGAGCTCGAGCAGTTGGCCGCGCTCTTCCTCGACGCGCCACGCCGCGCGACGCGACACGCCTGACTCGATCGGAGACATCGTGGAAGCCTACGCCCGTTTTCTCGTCCGCCGCGCCTGGTTGGTGCTGTTCGCCGTCGCCCTGGCGACCCTCTGGATCGGCATGGGCCTGCGGCAGCTGCGCACCGAGTTCAACATCGAAGCGAGCCTGCCCGCGCATCATCCGCTGGTCGAGATCGACCGGAAGATCCGCAAGCAGTTTGGCGGCCACAATACCGTCATCGGGTTGATCGTGCCGCGTCAGGGCGACGTGTGGCGCACCGACGTGCTCGACGTCGTCCAGCAGGCGACCTTCGCCGCCCTCCACCTCGAGGGCATCATGGCGCAGAACGTCATCAGCCTGGCGGCGCCCAGCGTGCGCGTGGTGGACGACACCGACGGCCGGCTCGAGGTCGACTACCTGATGCACGACGTCCCGCAGACGCCGGAGGCGATCGCGGCGCTGCGCGCCAAGGTCGACGACGATCCGCAGCTGCGCGGCATGGTGGTCACTCCCGATCAGGCCGGCGCGGTGCTGGTGATGGACTTCTGGGACGGCAACGCCAGCATCGACATCGCCCACCGCGTGCTGGCGATGCGCGACCAGTTCCGCGACCAGCCGGTGGACTTCTACTTCGCCGGCGAGCCGATCGTGGCGTTGACCGACGTGGAGCAGTCGCAGGAGGTGGCGTGGCGGATCCCGGCCACCTTCCTCGTCATCGCCATCATGCTGCTGATCTCCTTCCGCAGCGTGCAGGGCATGGTCATCCCGATGCTCACCGCGGTGCTGAGCGTGATCTGGGGGCTCGGCCTGATGGGCCATACCGGGTTGGTGATCGACACGTGGAACGTCGCGACGCCGGTGCTGCTGATCGCCGTCGCCGCCGGCCACTCGGCGCAGATGCTCAAACGCTACATCGAGGAGATCGAGCGACTGGGCGACAACCACGCCGCCGTAATCAGCTCGACCGCGACCATGGGGCCGGTGATGATCGCCGCCGGCGGCGTCGCGGCGCTCGGGTTCGCCGCCCTCAGCCTGACCGGCATCCCGGCGATCGTCGGCTTCGGCCTGGCCTGCGCCTACGGCATCACCAGCATCGTCATCCTGGAGATGACCTTCGTGCCGGCGTTGCGCTCGCTACTGCCCGCGCCGCGGGCGCGCACGCCGCGCGGCGGCGTCATCCAGCGCGTCCTCGACGTGCTCGAGCACGCGGTCCTCGACCGGGGTGGCCGCAGCGTGCTGATCGGCGCCGGGATCGCCCTGGTGATCGCCGTGCTCGGCGCGCTGCAGCTGCGTTCCTACGGCCCGACCAGTGAGTACCTGGCGCGCGGCAGCGTGCCGCGCGATCACCTCGAGCAGATTCGACGGCACTTCCCGGGCACCACCACCATGACGATCCTGTACGAGGGCCCTCCGGAGAGCGCCAAGAGCCTGGCGGTGCTGCAGAACATCGACGGCCTGCGCGCCGAGCTCGAGGCCGACCCGATCGTCTGGCGCACGGCCTCGATGGTCGACCTGATCAAGACGCTGCACAAGACCTTCAACGCCGACGCCCCCGATCCCTACCGCCTGCCGGACAACCAGGAGCTGCTCTCGCAGCTCATGTTCCTCGGCGGCTCGCCGGCGTTCGAACGCTTCATGGATCGCGAGTACGCCCGCTCGCTGCTCGTCGCCTATCTGCGCGACGACGACTCGGCGCGCGTCGGGCCGCTGGTCGACCACGCCCGCGCCTGGGTCGCCGCCCATCCGCCGCCGGCCGGGGTCGACGTGCTGATCGCCGGCGGCGCCGGGCCGACGGTGCTCGCCGTCAACCAGCACACCACCCACACCAAGGTGCTCAACATCCTGTTGGTGCTGGCCGCGATCTACCTCGTCTCCTCGCTGGTGCTGCGCTCGCCGCTCGGCGGCCTCTACGTCATCACGCCGATCGCGGCGAGCATCGTCTTCCTCTTCGGCCTGCTGGGATGGATCGGGTTCCGCCTCGACATGGGTTCGTCGTCGGTCCTCGCCATCGCCGCCGGCATCGGCGCCGACTACGCGATCTACTTCCTCTACCGGCTGCGCGAAGAGCGGGCCCGCACCCACGACGACGCCACCGCCCTGCACGTCGCGATGCAGACGTCCGGACGCGCCGTCGTCTTCGTCGCCGCCAGCATCGGCGCCGGTTTCGCCACGATGGGGCTCTTCTCGCGCTTCTTCGGCCTGCGCCTCTTCGGCACCCTGATGCCGCTCGCCATGGCGGTCTCGTGCATCGCCGCCCTGTCGCTGATGCCGGTGCTGGTGCTGCGTACCCGCCCCGCCTTCATCTACGGGCGACGCGCGCGCGAGAAGGCCCCGGCCCCGGAAGGACGCCCGGCGCTGACGTGACGGCCAACCACAGGTGCGTCACAATCACCGAATGGAGGGCCGCGCTCCCGCGCGGCCTGCCCCAGGGGCTGCATCACAAGCACCCTCGGGAACATGGCGCCGCGGGAGCGGCGCCCTCCATTCGGTGATGGAATGCGCCGCGCGCACGTCGGTGATGGAACGCGCCGCGCGCGCGTCGGTGATGGAACGCGGCGCCCGCACGCGTGACTGATTGACGGAACACCGCCGGGTCGGTACGCGCTGGGGGATGCCCTGCTCTCGGCGCGCTCTCGCCCCGCTGTGCCTCGCCGTCCTGGTCTCCGCCTGTGCGAGCATCCGGCCCGCACCGTCTCCACCCGCTCAGCCTGACGCGGCCGTCGTCGTCCCCGCGTCGGTCCGGGCCGTCGTCGATGCGCCCGACCGCACCGCGGCCGACCGCGCGCTCGACGCCGGCCGTCATCCCGCCGAGATGCTCGCGTTCTTCGGCATCGGACCGGGGATGCGCGTCGCCGAGCTGGGCGCCGGCGGCGGCTACACCAGCGAGTTGCTGGCGCGTACCGTCGGTCCGACCGGCGTCGTGTACTCCCAGAACTCCGACTTCATTCTCAAGCGCTTCGCCGAGCAGCCCTGGAGCGCGCGGCTCGCGACGCCGCCGATGCACAACGTCGTGCGCGTCGACCGCAATTTCGACGATCCGCTGCCGCCGGAGGCGCGCAACCTCGACGCCGTGCTGATCGTGCTCTTCTACCACGACACCGTCTGGCAGGGCACCGACCGCGCCAAGATGAACCGCGCCGTCTACGACGCACTGCGCCCCGGCGGCGTGTACGGCATCATCGACCACAGCGCCCGGCCCGGCAGCGGCACGGCCGACGTGCAGACCATGCATCGCATCGACGAGCCCGTGGTGGTGCAGGAGGTGACCGCCGCGGGATTCCAGTTCGTCGGCGACGCCACCTTCCTGCGCAACCCGGCCGACACGCGCGACTGGAACGACTCGCCCACGGCCGCCGCCGAGCGGCGCGGCACCAGCGATCGTTTCGTCCTCAAGTTCGTGAAGCCGACCGCGACGAGCGCGAAGTGAGCGCATCCGGCGCCGCGCTCGAGCACGCGGCGACGCCGGCAACGCGATGAGCACCCGCACCCGCACCACCGAGCAACGCGCCGCGGCGAGTCGGCGCGCGTTGCGGCTGGCCGTCCGTCCCGACGGCAGCGACTTCGCCGACTGGGCGCGCGCCCACACCGGCGAGGTGGACTGGCCCTGGGTCGTGGCCACCGCCAAGGCGCACAAGCTGGCGGCGTTGCTCGCGGCGCGGCTCACCGCGTGCGGCCTCGACGCCACGCTCGAGGGCGATCTCCCCCAACGCATCACCGCTGCGCGTACCGACGCCGCCCGGCGCGGCGGCATGGCGGAGCGGACGCTCGCCGTCCTCGCCGATGCCTGCGCGATGGAGACGCTGCCGTTCTACGTGGTGAAGGGAAGCGTCCTCGCGCATCGCGTCTACGGCGACCCGCAGCTGCGCCGCTTCGCCGACGTCGACGTGGTCGTGCGCGAGGCGGACGTGCCGCGCACCGAGGCGCTGCTGACGCGCCTCGGCTACCGCCCGAGCGGTGTCGAAGGGATCGTTGCCGCGACGCCGGCGAACGACGCCGAACGGGCGCTCGCGCAGACGTTGACGCGACGTTTCAACACACGGCACCTGGCCGCCCACACGTGGCGCGCGCCGCGCGGCAGCGAGATGCTGTCGGTCGACCTGCACTGGCATGCGTCGCCGCACCGGCTGCGCGTCGACGAGGAGCAGTTGTGGGTGCAGACGGAGCCGATCGACATCGGCGGCACCCGGTTGCTGACCCTCACCCCCGCAGCCACGATCCTGCATCTGGTCGCGCACGCCACCACCTGCCTCCTCAACGGCTTCCGGCTTCTCCATCTCGTCGACGTCGCCTGGGCCTCGACCCGCTTCGCCAATCAGGCCACGGCGACGTGGCGGCTGGCCGACGAGTGGCGGGTTGCCCCCCACCTCGCGCGCGTGTTGGCCATGATCGAGCGTCTGCTGGAGATCAACCTGCCGCTCGCCGGTGGCGCGATCCCCCGCCCGCGCCGGCTCCTCGATGCCGCGACGACGGAATCGTTCCTCCTCGGCGCCGCCGGGCTCGATCAACGTCCCGCACCCGACCGCCTGTGGCGCGAGCTGCTGTGGAGCGCGTCGATGGGAAGCGTCCGCCGCAACGTCGGCGTGATCGGCGGCGCCGCCTGGGCGCGCGCGCGCTTCGCGCTGTTTCGCGCCACGGCGAGGAAATCGTAGCGGCGGGCTTCACGCCCGCCACCGCAGGCGCACCCCGCCCCTGGCGGGCGTAAAGCCCGCCGCTACGCCCCCGCCCGAAACAGCGCGACGTATTGCTGGATGTTGCGCGCGAGGTCGAACCGTTGGGCGATCCGCTCGCGCGCGGCGAGGGCGAGTCGGACGCGCAGCGCCGGGTCGTCGCGCAACCGTGCCAGCGCCGCGGCGAGCGCGGGCGCGTCGCCGGACGGCACCAGCAGACCGCTGACGCCGTCCTCGATGATCTCGGGAATTCCGCCGATTGGGGTGCTCACGACGGCGCAGCCCATCGCCATCGCTTCGAGCAGCACGTTCGGGATCACTTCGCGTCGGCCGTCCGCGGCCTGGACGGCGGGCAGCGCGACGACGTCGGCGCTCCCGTAGCGCGCGAGGACCGCGTCGAACGGCTGCGCCCCGGCGAACTGCACGATCGATTCCAGCGCCAGCGCGCGATGCAGCTTGCGCAGGCGCAGGTAGTAGTTGACCTCGTTGGCGACGCGACCGCCGACGATCTCGCATTGCGGTCCGCCGCCGGCGTCGCGCAGCAGCGCGCACGCGTGCAGTAGATGCTGGATCCCCTTCGGCGCCGACAATCGCCCGACGCAGAGGACCCGTAGTGGGCCGCTGCCGTTGGGGCGCGTCGCCGGCGGCGAGAAGCGGCGCAGGTCGACGCCGTTATGGATCACGTGCAGCGGTGGCGCGATCGGCACCATCGCCCGCAACAGCGTCTCGTTGTAGCGCGTGTTGGTGATCAGAAACGCCGCCGCCGCGAGCCGCTCGCGGCGCCCGTGCTCGGCGCCGCGCAGATGGATGTCGGACGCACGCGCCTGCACGGAATAGCGCGCGTCCGCCAGTCGCGACGCCACCAACGCCACGGTGGCGTCGGGACTCGCCCACGGACTGTGCACGTGGGTGATCCCCCGCGCCCGCAGCTCGCCCGCCACGAGCACGGCGCGATTGAAGAGCCGCAGGTCGCGCGCCAACGACTTGTACGGCGTGTGCTGGCGAACGAGGATCCACAGAGCGGCGTTCAGCAGACGCAGGGGATGGCGCCACGCGAGCCCGCGCCACGCCAGTGGAAGGTCCCAGGTGCCGGGCTGGCGCAGATAGACCGTCTCCGCCATCAGGGCCCGTGCTGGCGCGTCGAAGTGCTCCTGTCCGGACGTTTCGTGCGCGAATACCGTCAAGGACAGCCCGGCCTCGCGCAGGGCGGCAACCTCGCGCTGAATGAAGGTTTCGCTGAGGACCGGGAACGCGTGATGGTAGTACGCGAGCCGCACCGGCTGCCGCGGTGGCGTCGCCGTCGCGCTCGTCACCGTCAACGGCCACCACCCGAACAGCCGTCCGAGCGCGCGATAGAATCCCGCCGCCGCCGGCGCCCAGACGTGCCAGCGGAGATGGCGTCGCATGCGACGGGGATATGCGACGGGAGGAGGGCGCGGCAAGCGAGGGGAAGGGCGTGCTGACGTGTTGACGTGTCGACGTAACGGGTAGTGCGTCGATCTCGGAGATTCTGCCGCGGCTCCACCTCAGCACCACCTCAGCACGTCAGCACGTCAGCACCTCAGCACGTCAGCACGTCAGCACGGTCCTCACCCCACGAACGCCTCCACCGTCTCCACCAGGTCCGCGTAGCCGCCGAGGAACGGCTCGACGTTCGCCGGCAGAGGCGCCTTCACGGCGCGTCGCGCGCACGCGGCAAACTCCTCCGGCGAGCGCGCCAGGAGCTGCTCGGGACACAACGTCCAGTTGCCGCAGTTGCGCGAGGCGACGACGTTGCAGCCCAGGAGCGCCGCCTCGAAGAGGACGCCGGGAGCGGCATCGAAGAGCGACGGACAGATCAGCGCCTTGGCGCGGCCGAGCAGCGCGAAGACCTCGGCGCGCGGCAGGAGTCCGTGGCGGTGGAGCGGCGCGTTGTCGGGCTCGGCGAGGCCGACGAGGTGGACGCGCAGCTCCGGGCAGGTCGTCGCGACCCGCCGCACCGCCGCGTAGTTCTTCTCGATGCGCGTCCACTCGCTGGCAACGGCGATGACGTCGATATCGCGCTCCTCGAACGGCCGCGACAGCGACGCGTACGGCGCCACCTCGCCGTGCACGATATCGGCCACCGACACGAGGGCGTCGTAGACCTTGCCCATCCGGCCGTAGAACAGGTGCTCGTAGACGACCCGCATGTGCGGTGAGTGCAGGATGACCAGGTCGCTGGCGTCGACCGCCTGGAGCTCCTTGTCGCCGGGCGGCACGGTGAAGACGACGCCGCGCTTCAACAGATGGGTGAACTCCGCGAAGTCGCTCAGCTCGCCGGATTCGATCAGCCGCTTCACCCGCGGCGAGCCGGTCGTCAGGAACACCAACGGGACGCGCGGCGCCGCGAAGCGCATCAACGCGGTGGCGAGAAAGCCGTGCGCGAGGATCGCGTCGGGACGAACGCGCTCGACGAGCGCCACCAACTCGTCGTGCGCCCGCCACCATGACCCGGTGAGGCGGCAGGTGTGCACGTCTGCGAGTCGGCGCGGGTTGTCGAATTCGGGGCCGAGGATGCGCTGCAGTCGCGTCGCATCGCCGTCGGTGACGAGGTTGACGAAGTGCACGCGGGCGCCGTCGCGCTGCCGGCGCGCGAACAGCGCGTAGGCCGTGGTGCCGCCGCCGCCCCAGCCGGGTGCGTCGAAGGAGGCGTGGAGGACGGTCGGGAGGCGCCGTGACGTAACCCCCATCGCTCAGACGTCTCCGTCGGCGGCGTCCAGATCGTCGCAGCGCATGAGGAATGCCGCCATCGATAGAGAGCGCACCCGAATGCGCCTACAGCCCCGGCGCGGCAGCCGGCGTGACGATGGTCGCGCCAGCGTCGGCGAAGAGCGTCCGCCAGCGTGTCGGATCGGTGCGGAGGAAGGCGGGGTACTCGGGGGAGCTGTGCGGTAGAAAGAACAGGTCGGAGGGGCGCGCCGCGGCGAGGCGGTCGAAGTCGCCCGCTGACTCGACCGTGACGAACTCGACGCGATTGCTGAACGTCGGCGTCCACAGACAGTACGCGAACGGTCCCTCCTTCCGCTGCAACGCGAGCACCGTGCTGCCCGGTGGGGCATGCTCGCGCATCCAGAGGTAGGCCGGACGCACCGATTCCTTTGGCGCGAGGCGGCACGTATCGGGACGTTCGCCCCCGCCCCTGCGCAGGGCGGCGAGCTCGACGCGCCAGATCTGCGCGCACGTGACGGCCGCGACGCCCAGCATCGCCGCCACCAGGACGGCGCGCCAGAGCGGCGCGGCGCCATCGAGCAGGCGGCTGAGACAGACGCCGCCGAAGGCGAGCAGGTAGATCACGAAGCGCACGCGAAAGTTCAACGGCGTGAGCACCATCAGCGTGGCGAAGAGCCCGAAGAGCTCGAGCCACGGCGCGTCGCGCGCGACCAGGGCGGCGATCAGCCCCAGCCCGAGCACGACGACCAGGAACGGGCCGGCGAACCCAAACCCGCCGAAGATCTCGGAGTGGGCGACGACGCCGACGGCGCTCCACGAGCGCACCACGCGCATCACGGGGTGCAGCTTGCTGGTCGCCGCAATGCCGTACACGTGCGTGTCGTTCATCATCCCCGGGAGCGCCTGGCCGAGAATCGTTGTCCGATAGGGAAACACGGGGTTGCCGTGCAGCCGGCAATTGCGGACGTAGGTGTCGCTACCGAGGAACAGGATGACCACAGCCGCGAGCGCCAGCCCGGTCAGCGCGGCGCGGCCGCGCGCGCGCCAGGCGCTGATCGCGAACACGCCGTAGAGCAGCGGCACGAACAGCAGCGCCGAGAACTTCGTGCCGAGGAGGAGTCCGAGTGCGGCGCCCGCGGTCGGCGCCAACACCGGCGCCGCCGTCTGACGCGCCGCTGCCGCCAGGGCGACGGCGGCCAGCAAGACCGCCGCGAGGATGACGTCGGTGTAGCCGACGGTCACCTGCGCCAACACCACCGGCGCACACGGCAACACCAGCGCACCCATGGCGCTCGCCCCGCGGCCGGCGCCGAGCCGCCGCGCGATGCAGTATGTCGCCAGCACGGCGATGCACAGGAATGGCAACTGCGCCAGGCCCACCCAGCGGTCGTCGCCGAAGAAGGCGAGGATCCAGTGGAACCAGATCTCGCCGACCTTGGGATAGCCGGTGATGATCGGGGTGTGGACGGGCGGAAAATCGAAGCCGTGCGTCTGCAACATCAGCGCGCTCATCACCAAGTGGTAGCGGAGCGCGTCCCAGCCGAAGGACGGGACGCGCACGCCGCGGATGACGAGCAGCACGAGGGTGGGAACGAACAGGAGCGCGAGGAGGGTGAGGGGGAGGCGATAGGGGTCTGGCGGCGCCGGTACGGGGCACGATGTTCGCTTCTCACCCCGGTCTTTCCGCTCGCCCTGGTCGTCCTTCCGCCCGTGACCTTCCTGCTGTCGCTGGCCCTTCTCCCGCCGGAGAGGGAGCAGCGCGGCGGTGGACAGGATCACCAGGATCAGCAGCGGGCGCGGCGAGAGGAGGCCGAACCAGCCGAGCAGGAGCGAGACGCCGACGATTTGCGCGACGCAGAGAATCGACGCGCAGAGCAGACGCTCGGAACGGGTCAGGCCGGCGGAGCGCGGCCTCAGCCAGCGCCACCACGCCGCAACGAGGCCGGCGTGCAGCCCGATGAACGCGACCAACACGTCACGGCCGCTCGCGCCACGCGGCGTGCGCGCGGCCCATCCGCTTCCCGAAGTTGAACAATCGCCGCCAGAGCGGATCGCTCCAGTGCGGCGTGGCGGACGTGGGCGGCGCCGGGCGCGGCCTGCCGTTCGCGGCATGCGCCGCGCGCGTGCGCGCCAGAAATTCCGCGTGCAGCGCGCGCACGCGCGGCGCGTGCACCGCGTGCACGTATCCTTCGTGGACGAGTCCCCACGGCGTGCGCTCGTTGCGGTGGTAGATCACCGCCTCCGGCGCGTAGACCAGACGGTACCCGGCCGCCACCATGCGGTACGAGCAGTCGACGTCCGAGCTGCGCAGCAGCGTCTCGTTGAAGCGGCCGACGGCCTCGAGCACCGACCGCCGCGACGCCCAGTTCATGGTGATGGCATACGGCGGTGACAGCTGCACGGCGCGGGCGTGGTCGTGGATGTGCTCGCCGAACGCCTCGATGCGATTGCAGGGTCGGCGGCTGAGGATGCGCCCGCCGACGACGCCGATCGTCGCATCCGTGAGCGGGGCGACGAGGTGGCGCAGCCACTGCCTGTCCACCACGCAATCCGCGTCGGTGAACGCCACCAGCTCGCCGTCGGCGTCGCGCAGCCCGCGGTTGCGCGCCGCGGCGGGACCGAGTCGCTTCTCATGGAGCACGCGCAGTCGCGCGCCGTAGCCGGCGAGGACGTCGGGAGTGGTGTCGGTCGAGGCATTGTCGACAGCGATCAGCTCGACGCGGTCGGCGGGGTAGTCGAGCCGCAGCAGCGAGTCGAGACACGCGCCCAGCGTGGCCGCGCCGTTGCGGACGGCGACGATCACCGACGCCGACGGCAGCGGTGCGCTCACGGCGCCGGCTCCTGATCCCGGCCGAACTCGTCGATGCCCCACAGGGCGCGCATCTTGAGACCGAATTCCTCGCGCTGCGCCGCGTCCATGCGCGCGCCGTGCAGCGCAAAGAATTGCCGGACACCGGCGCGCATGGCGTCGCCGCGGCGCGTGCACAGGCGCGGGCGGTCGTGGTGATGATGGCACACCAGGCGCGCGCGCAGGGGCGCGTAGCGCAGGCCGGCGTGCAGGCTGAGGCGGATGCCGAAATCCATGTCCTCCGCCGCCGCCAGCGACTCGTCGAAGCCGCCGACCGCCGCGTAGGCGCCGGCGCGCACGATCAGGTTCGAGCCGATCAGGCCGGGGTTGCGCGTGAGGAAATCCCGCACGTCGAGCGCCGCCGGCGCCACCTTGCCGGCGCGTTCGGAGCCGTCCGCGAAGCGATACAGCAGGTCGGTGCAGAGCACGTCCAGATCGTTCGCCGTCACGTGCGCGACCGCCGTCGCCAGATACGCGGGCAGCCACTCGTCGTCGTCGTCGAGGAAGGCGAGCAGCGCGCCACGCGCCAGCGCCGCGCCGCAGTTGCGGGCGCCGCTCGGCCCGCGCGCGCGGTCGTTCGCAACGACGCGCGCCTCGGCGGTCGGACGCGGCCGCGCGCCGTCGTCGGTGCCGTCGTCGACGACGATGACCTCGACTGGCGCGAACGTTTGGGCGCGCACCGATGCGAGGGCGCGCGCCAGCAGCGCCGGGCGATCGCAGGTCGGGATGATGACGCTGACCGACGGGCGACGCCGCGTCGCATCGCCGAGTCCGCTGGCGCTCACGTGCCCCGCCGGCGCGGCGGCGCGGCGGGGTCGTCCGTGTCCGGCGCGTCCGCGGTGTCGAGCGGCGGCGGGAACGCCGCAAGGAATTGCCGCAGGGCCGCGAACCCGGGCAAATTCGCATAGGTCCGGTAGTCCTTCGGCGGCGCCGGACCCTGACGGCTGCCGAGCACGCCGGCGATGATCCCCATCAGGGCGAAGAAGTTCTCCTCGGTCGGGTCGCGCTGGAAGCGGGCCATGAACTCGGGCGCGTACGGCGCGAACCACTGGGTATTCGCCTCCAGGATGCGGCGGCGCTCCAGCTTGGCGTAGCGTTCATAGATGAGCGGCGTCGTCCATTGCGTGCCGTGCAAACCCAGGGTCTCTCCCGGCACCGGCTCGATCCCGACCGGCGATCGTTCGACGCGATAGCCGTCGGCCTCGAAGCGCATGACCTGGTCCCGCTCGAAGCTGTCGCGATCGGCGTAGGGATAGTGGCGCACGATCGCGTGCCGGTAGATCTTCACGCCGATGATGCAGCGCTGCAGGTGCGTGTCGAACAGGTTGGCGACGCAGATCGCGGTCCGCGGCGGGGCGGCAGTGATGCGCTCGTAGAGCGTGCGCACCGCGTGCGGATGCAGCAGCATGTCCTCGTCGACCTGCACGTAGTAGGGCGTGCGACAGTCGTCGAGCATGCGTTGGAACGCGACGTTCATCGGCGCTTCGTGATGGATCACGCGCAGGGTGAATCGACAGTCCTGGGCGGCCAGATGGGCCATGCAGGCGTCGAACGTCGGGGCGTCGATGGTGGTGACGAACACGGTCACGACGTCCGACAGGTCCACCATCCCCGCCGCTGCATCATCGCTGCGAAGCACGCGTCTCTCTCCTGGCCCCGGGCGGTTTCCTACGGCGTCCTCGTCGGCCGCGCAAGGTGGAAACCCGCCGGTGGAGGCACCGGCGACGCCGAGCCCCGCTCGCTTGCGCGCGGGGCGGAGACGGGGTAGCGCGAAGCGGTTGATGGGTGGGTCGAGATTCTTTCCGGCGTCGTTCGAGCAGCGCGCCCGGGTCCTCCAACGCAGCGCCGCGTGGGCGCTCCATGCGGCGTGGTCCACCAGCCCCGCCCTGCTCGTCGGCGTCACCGCCATTTCGCTCGTCCGCGGGCTGATCCCCGCCGGTCTGGCGCTCAGCGCCCGTGGCATCGTCAACGGCGCCGTCGCCGGTCTGCACGGGGGCGCACACGAGATCGGTCCGCTGTTGCCGTGGCTGCTGCTCGGGTTCGTGTTGACGGTGATCGAGGGCGTCGGTGGGCTCGCGGGACCGCTGCTGCGGCAGCGCCTGCGCGACGAGCTCGCCTGCCGCCTCACGGCCGACGTCATGGCGCACGCCGCGACTCTCGACCTGTCGTTCTTCGAGGACCCGCGCTCGCAGGACGCGTTGCAGCGCGCCAAGGACGATCCCGCCGGGCACGTCACGTCGTTCCTCGCGACCGCCATCTCCGCCGGCAGCAACGCGCTGCAGATCGGCTCCCTGATCGCCATCCTCGTCGTGATCGAGCCGTGGGTGGTGGTGGTCGTGTTGGCGCTGACGGTGCCGTATCTCTGGGCGCAGTGGCTGCTCACCGCCGAGCAGCACGCGCTGGAGCGCTCGCGCACCGCCAAGCGGCGCTGGACCGGCTACTTCGTCAGCAGCCTGACCGGCGCGACGTCGGCCGGCGAGGTGCAGCTGCTGCGCCTGGCGCCGCTGCTCACGGCACGTTTCCGCGCCCTCATGGAGGAGTTCCGCGGCCAGGACTGGGTTCTCGCCCTGCGCGGCTTCGGGCGCAGCACGCAATTCGTCACCGTCGGCACGGCGGCGATCTACGCCGCCTTCGTCCACGTGTGCTGGCGGGCGCTGCACGGCGGCCTCAGCGTGGGCGACCTGGCGATCTTCGGCGCGGCGAGCGCGCGCATGCGCCAGACGCTCGAGTCGTTCGTGCAGCTCGGCACCTCGGCGCTCGGCGAGACGCTGTACGTCGCCGACGTCATCGACTTCCTCAACGCGCGCCCGCGCCACGATCACGCACCGCAGGCATCGCTGCCGCCGGTGAGCCGCGCCGAGATCGAGCTGCGCGACGTCCACTTCAGCTATCCCGGCGCCGCCGAGCCGGCGCTGTGCGGCGTCGACCTGCACATCGCGCCCGGCGAGACGATCGCACTGGTGGGCGAGAACGGCGCCGGCAAGACGACCCTGGTGAAGCTGCTGGCCCGCCTCTACGATCCCGACCAGGGCAGCATCCTGTTCGACGGCACCGACCTGCGCGACCTGCCGCGCGATCAGCTGCAACGGCGCATCGCGTTCGTCTTCCAGGGATTCGGCCGCTACGAGGCGAGCGCCGCGGACAACATCGCCTACGGCGACTGGCAGCGCCTGCTCGGCGATCGCGAGGGCGTTGCGGCGGTGGCGCGGACCGCCGGCGTCGACGCGATGATCGCCGGCCTCCCGAGCGGCTACGACACCCACCTCGGCCGCCTGTTCGGCGATGCCGACCTCTCCGCCGGCCAGTGGCAGAAGCTCGCCGTGGCGCGCGCCTTCGCCCGGCAGGCGGCGCTGCTCATCCTCGACGAGCCGACGTCCAACCTCGACGCGCGGGCCGAACACGCCCTGTTCGAACAGTTCCGCGCCCTCGCCGAAGGCCGCACCACCATCATCGTGTCGCACCGCTTCTCGACCGTGAGCATGGCGCAGCGCATCCTCGTGCTCGAGAAGGGCCGCATCGTCGAGAGCGGCACCCACGCCGAGCTGGTCGCCCGCGCCGGGCACTACGCGACCCTGTACAGCCTGCACGAACGCACGGGGCTGCGGGCCGCCGGCTGACGAGTGCCCGCATGCCACCGCCTCCCCATCGCGCCGGGCTGATCGCATGACTGCGGTGCTCGCCGCCTTTCTGACGGGTGCCGCGCTGCTGTGGCTGTCGGTGTTCGGCTACCTGCTCGTCCTGCTCGTGCTCGCCGGCCGGCGACGCTGGCGGCGCGCGCCGGTCGGCGAGCTGCCGCCCATCGTGGTGCTGATGGCGACGCTGAACGAGGTCGTTGGCATCGAGGCGAAGATCACCGACCTGCTGCGCTGCGACTACCCCGCCGATCGCCTGCGGCTGCTGATCATCGACGGCGGATCCACCGACGGCACCGTGGCGCGCATCGAAGCCGCGCGCGCCGCCGGCGCGCCGATCGAGTTGATGCGAGCGCCGCAACTGAACTCGAAGCTCGAGCAGCTGCGCTACGCGCTCGAATCCGTCGACGAGGAACTGGTCGTCACGACCGACGCCGACACCGAGCTCGACCCCGGCTGCGTCCGCGCGCTCGTCGAGCTGTTGATCAGCGACCCGACCACCGCCGTCGCCGGCGCACGCATCCGTCCCGCGACGCAGCTGCTGGAGGAACGCCTCTACTGGTGGTTCCTCAGCACCCTGTGGTGGCTCGAGGGCGAGGCGCTGTCGGCGGCCGTCGTCTCCGGAGTGTGCTACGCGATACGGCGCCGCGCCGTGCGCGATACGCCGCATGCCCAGGGCGCTGACGACATCCTGTTCGCACTGGCGGCCGGCTCGCACGGCTACGGCGTGCGCCTGTGCCGCGCGGCCGGCGCGGTGGAAACGCGTGTCCCGCATACCGCCGCCGAGTTCGTGAGCTTTCGCCGCCGGCGCGGCGCCGGCTACTTCGGTGCCTTGCGCGCCCCGCTGCCGGCCGCGGGATTCTCCGGCTGGCGCCTCGCGCGCGCCGTGCGCCTGTTCCACTTCGTCGTGTCGCCGCTCGCCGTCGCCGGCCTCACCGGCCTGGGCCTCGTCCTCTTGGCGACGCCGTACTGGCATTGGCCGATGACCACCGCCGCCGCGTTCCTCCTGCCGATGGCCGCGGGGCTCTACGGCTCGCGATCCCTCGCCGGTCTCGGCGCGAGCCGCGCGCAGTTGGGCGTTGCGGCCGTGCGCTTGGTGGGCCTGGTGTGGGTGTCGGTCTTGATGACGCCGCGGGCCATGCCACGCTCCCCGCGCCGCGAGCCTGACGCGGCCGTCGCCCCCAGCGACGCGCCGGCCAGCGCACCGAGATCACCGGCCTCGGACTGCTGACGGCGGAACGCCGGGCGCGACCTGCGGGACGATCTCCGGAGGGAGATCGACGCGGCCCGATCCGAGGGGAGTGGACGCCGCCGCAGAACCACTGCGGATCGAATGCCGCGGCTCGATTGCCAGGCGGATCGAACGCCGCGGCTCGATTGCCAAGCGGATCGAACGCCGCGGCTCAATTGCCAAGCGGGATCGAACGCCGCGGCTCAATCACCGAATGGAGGGCGCCGCTCCCGCGGCGCCTGGTCGGACGGTGATTGCGATGCGCCTCTGGAGATCGGCCGCGCGGACGCGCGGCCCTCCATTCGGTGATTGCCGAGGTCGTCGACTGGACGGATGCTGCGGCCGTGATAGAGGGGGCGCACTCGTATTCCTCGAAGGGAGACAGACCATGGCGGAGAGCGTGTACAAGGTCATCGAGCTGGTGGGCACGAGCACCGAGTCGTGGGAGAAGGCTGCCACCGCGGCAGTCAAGCGGGCGTCGAAGTCGCTGCGCGACCTGCGCGTCGCCGAAGTGGTCGAGCTCGACATGACCCTGGAGAAGGGCAAGGTCGCCGTCTTCCGGGCCAAGGTGCGGGTCTCCTTCAAATACGAAGGCTGACCGCACGCGGCGCGCCCGCTCGCGCGGGCGCGCACCAGGCGGGGAGGAGTTTTGTCCCTCAGGCCGCGCCGCGGCCCGAGCCCGGCGTGCGCTCGCGCTGGGGCACCGCCTTCGCCAGGACCATCTCGTAGAGGTGCTCGAGGCTGCGCGCCGAGCGCTGGAAATCGTGCTGCCCGGCGCGCTCGAGACTGCGGCGCGCACCCATCGCCAGTGCGGTGGGGTTGTCGAGCAGGTGATCGATATGCGCCGCGAGGTCGTCCACGTCGCCGGGGCGGAAGTGGAAATCCGGTCCAGAGGCGAAAGCCCGCGCGGCGCTGTCCGGCGCGTCGGCAACCAGCACGGGCAGTCCGGCGGCCATGGCATCGACCACCGCCATGCCCTCCAGCTCGACCTCGCCGGCGTGGACGAACAACGTCGCCTCATCGTAGAACTGCAGCAGGCGCTCTTCGCTCACGTAGCCGAACTCGACCGGCAGACCGAGGCGCGCGGCGCGCTGGCGCAGGCTGGTCTCGAGATGACCCGCGCCGGCGACCACCAGGCGCACCTGATCGCGATGCCGGCAGCGCGCCACCGCATCGATGATCACGTCCTGTCGCTTCTCGGGCGCCAGGCGGCCGACGCACAGCAGCAAGTACGGCGGCGTCCGGCGATCGCTGCCGAAGCGCGCCGCGCGCGGCCGCGGCGGCACGTGCGCGCCGTTCGAGATCACCCAGGTCGGGGTGGTGAGCCCGTACTGCTGGAGACGCTCGCCGGCGAAGCGCGACGGCACGACGACGGCGTCGGCCGGCTCGAAGACGTTGCGGATCCACCAGCGGTGCATCCACGCGGCGACGCTCGGCGAGCGCAGGTGGATGTTGTAGAGCAGGTTCTCGGGCTGCACGTGGAAGGCCGACACCAACGGCACCCCCATGCGCACGGCGAGCTTGGCCGCCGCGAAGCCGAGGTAGAACGGGAACTGCACGTGCACCAGGTCGACGCCCGCGAACACCGGCGCCATGAGGTCGCGCGATGGCCAGCCGAACGTGATGCGGTTCTCCCGCATCGCCCGGATCGGCGCCTGGAAGCCGGGCAGGCGCACCTTGCCGGGAGCCGGGGCCCCGGTGGCGATGACGGTCACCTCGTGGCGGCGACGCAGCGCTTCGACGAAGCGCACGGCCGTGACCGCACCGCCCGAGATCCCGTCCTCATATGTATCGGTAACGAACGCGATCCGCATACTACCTCCGCCGCCTCCACCGGGCCGCATCAGTTTCCCTTCTTACAGGGAATCGCACGCGGGACAAGTCTCTCGAATCGCCTCGCGGACCGCAAGTCGGGGTCCCCCTCGATCGCCGGAACTCCCGAGTAGAAGCGGGGTTGGCGGGTTCGGGCTCCGTTGCTTATGATACGCCGCCGATGCCCCGCGCCAGCCGCCTGACCGACCTCGCCCGCATGGACGCCGTGGTCATCGATACCGAGACGACGGGCCTCGATGTGATGCAGGTTCGCATCGTCCAGATCAGTGGCGTGCGCTTCTCAAATGGGCGTGTCCTGACCGATCAGACCTTCGATTCACTGGTCAATCCGGGCGTGCCGATTCCGCCCGCGTCCACGGCCATCCACGGCATCACCGATGCGATGGTGGCCGATGCGCCACCGTTCGCCGCGGTCAAACCGGCGTTCGACGCGTTTCGCGGCGACGCGGTGCTGATCGGCCAGAGCGTCGGCTTCGACTTGGCCGTGCTGCTGCGCGAGACGCGCCGCCTCGGCCAGCGCTGGCAGCCGCCCCGGTTCCTCGATACCAAGCTACTGGCCGCGGCCCTCGATCCGCAGGCCGCTGAGCTCGGACTCGATGAGCTCGCCAAGGCGCTCGGCGTGACGATCGGCGTCGACCGCCACACCGCCCTCGCCGACGCGCTCGTCACCGCGGAGGTCTTCGCACGGCTGCTCCCGCGCCTGGAAGCGGCGGGGGTGCGCACCATCGCCGACGCCGAGGCGCGCGCCAACGCCCAGACCCGCATCCGCGCGCGACAGACGGCGGAGGGGTGGTACGACGCGACGTCGATCGAGGCCGCCGACACCGGCGAGTCGAGCGCCGACGCGGCAACCCTGGCGCGTCTCGATGCCATCCCCTACCGCAACCGCATCGAGCAGGTGATGCGCCGGGCGCCCATCGTGGCGCCCTCGACGACGATCGGCGACGCGATCCCGCTGCTGCTCCGTGAGGACTCGGGCGCGCTGCTCACGGGCGACGCCGCCGCCCGCCGCGCCGATGGCATCGTCACCCCCCGCGATCTGCTCGCCGCGGTCGCCGCCGGCGGGGCCGCCGCATTGTCGCACAAGCTCGAAACCGTCATGAGCGAACCGGTCAGCTCGATGCCGCCAGACGCCCTGCTGCACAAGGCGATGGCGCGCATGGAGCGCCTCGGCCTGCGGCGGCTCGCGGTCGTCGACGTCAGCGGCCGCGTCGTCGGGCTGTTGTCCCTGCGCGACCTCCTCTCGGGCCCCGCCGCCGATGCGCTGGCGCTCGACGATCGCCTGTCCGCGGCGCGCTCGCCGCGCGAGCTGGGAGCGGCGCGCGACGGCCTGCCGGCGCTGGTGCGCGCGTTGCGCGCCGACGGCGTCGGCGCCGGCGAGATCGCCGCGGTCGTCAGCGTCGATCTCCGCGAGATCCTCGCCCGCGCCGCCGCCCAGGCGGAGAAGCGGATGGAGGGGCGCGGCGAGGGCCGTCCGCCGGTCCCGTACGCGCTGCTCGCACTCGGGCGCCTCGGCCGGGGCGAATGTCTGCTCGCGCCCGATCATGCCCACGCCATCGTCTTCGCGAGCGGCGCGGCCAACGGGGCCGAGGCCGCCTGGTTCACCGCCTTCGCGGCCGCCCTGGTGGATGTGCTCCGCGAGGCCGGCGCACTTGGCGACGCGGCCGCGCCGAGCGCCGCCGATCGGGCCTGGTGCCGCAGCCTGGATCAGTGGCGCGCCGCGCTCGCGGCGTGGGCAAGCGCCCCGCCGGCGCATCTCGACGGCGTCGCCGCCCTCCTCGATTTCACCTTCGTGCACGGCGACGGCGACCTCGCCAACGAGCTCCGCGATTTGACCGCCGGCATCGCCGGTGGCGGCGCGCCGCTGGTGCGCGCGTTGATTCCCGCCGCGCAGCCGCCGATGCCAGCGGGCCCGCGCATCGATCTGTGCGACGTCCTGGGCGCGTTCGAAGCGGCCGGACGCGCCCTCGCGGTCGCGTCGCACATCGTCGCGCGTCCCACCGCCACGCGTCTCGCGGAAGCGGCGTCGCTGACCGGCATGTCGCGCGCCACGGTGGACGACCTCACCGGTTCGCACGCGCGGCTGCTCGAGCTCGTCCTGGCCCAACAGGACGTCGACGTCGCCGCCGGCGTCGCGCCGTCCCTGTCGCTCGATCCGGCGCGCCTCGACGCCGACGCGCGCCGCGCGCTCGATCCGCTGCTCGCACACGCCGCACGGCTCGGCGACGTCGTGCGCGCGGCGCTCGCGTTGACCTGAGCGCCGGCGCCGTTTGCGCCGGTCGCGGCCTTCGGTCAGAAGGACGCCCATGCCCGGCGCCCGTCGCACCCTGTTGGCCTGCGCGCTCGTCGCCGCGCTCGCCGCCTGCGCCGCGCAGAAACGGGAGCCCGAGATGCCGACCAAGCCCCTCCAGGTGGCGGATCTGATCGGCAGTCAATGGATCGCCGAGGACATCGGCGGCGGCGGCGTGATCGACGGCTCGCACTCGACCCTCCACTTCGCGGCGCCCAATCAGGTCGACGGCGACACCGGCTGCAACCTGTTCCGGGGTCCGCTCGCGTCCGAAGGGCAGACCATCCGCCTCGGACCGCTCGCCACCACCCGCCGCGCCTGCGCGCCGGCGATGATGGACCAGGAGCGGCGCTACCTCACCGCCCTCGCCCGCGCCGCGAGCCTGCGCCGCGACGGCACGCTGCTGATCCTCCTCGACGACGGCCAGCGACCGCTCGTGCGCTACTCCCGCGTCGACCCGACGGCGATCCCGACCCGCCCGTAGCCGCCGGCCCCGCGTCCGCCGGGCGCGATCATCCGCGTCGCCGGCGGGCGGTAGGCACGCCGGCGCGATTCTCTCACCAGGGCTCGACCCACGGCCGGAGATCGATCTCGAACGTCCAGGCGCTGCGCGGCTGCTGGTGCAGAGCGAAGTAGGTCTCGGCGATGTCGTCGGGCTTGAGCAGGCCGTCGGCGGGTCGCTGCGTCACGAGGTCGGGAAAGTTCTCGCGGATCCAGGGCATGTCGATGGGGCCGTCGATGACGACGTGGCCGACGTGGATGCCCTCCGGTCCGAGCTCGCGCGCCATGCTCTGCGCCAACGCCCGCAGCGCGTGCTTCGCACCGGCGAACGCCGCCAGCTGCGCGCGCCCGCGCAGGCTCGCGGTCGCGCCCGTGAAGAGGATCGTGCCGCGCCCGCGTGTCCCCATGCGGCGCGCCGCCTCGCGCCCGACGAGGAAGCCCGACAGGCACGCCATCTCCCAGACCTTGGTGTACTTGCGCACCGTCGTCTCGCGGATCGGGAACGCGACGTTGGCGCCGATGTTGTGGACCGCGATCTCGATGGGTCCGACGTCGCGCTCGATCGTGTCGAAGAGGCCGATCACCGCCTCCTCCTGGCGCGCGTCGACCCCGTAGGCGGTGGCGCGCCCGCCCTGCGCGATGATCTCCGCGCACAGCGGCGCCAGCTTCTCACCGCCGCGGCGCGCGACGCAGGCGTGGTAACCGGCGCGCGCGAAGCGTCGCGCGATCGCGCCGCCAAGCCCATCGCCGGCGCCGACGATCAGGGCGACTGTCGGTCGATCTGTCATCGCCACGGCCCCCGTGAATTGGCTCGCCGGACACCCCCATGCGTGTAGCCGCGGCACCTGTGGCCGCCGGCGGTGCCGCGCACCGCCAGGTGGCGCGGGGTGCGGCACCGCAATCCGCCGGCGCCCGCCAACAACGTGTCCGTCATAGCGCCGTACCGGGAAAAGCGCCGCGGCTACGGCCGCGGCGGTGGGCTGCCCGCGCCATCATCACTTCGCGCGCAGCGCCTCTTCGACGAAATCCAATCGGTCGTTGCCCCAGAACATCTCTTCGCCGACGAAGAACGTCGGCGCGCCGAAGGCGCCGCGCTCGACGGCCTCGTCGCTGTTGCGCTTCAACGTCTCTTTCACCGCCGGATCCTTGGCACGCTCGAGCACCTTGGCGGCGTCGAGGCCCGCCGCCTCGATCGAAGCGCGCAGCACGGCCTCGTCGGCAAGGTTCTGCCCGTCCACCCAGACGCCGCGGAACATGGCGCGGTGGAAGTCGCGGAAGTGCGGATCGTCGAGCGCCGCGACGGCGGCGCGCATCGCGCCGCAGCGTGTTGACGGGAAAATGCGGGTTGGGGTTGGCGGGCACGCCGTAGCGCTGCGCCCAGCGCTGGATGTCGGCGAACATGTAGCGTCCCTTGTTCGGCACGGTGATCGGCGGCGAGTTCTTCGACGCCGGCCATGACCCCGCCGAGAAAGAACGGCCGATAGACGATCTCGGCGCCGGTACGCTCGACCATCGCCGGGATCTGGGTGTCGGCGAGATAGGCGAACGGACTGACGTAGTCGAAGAAATACTCCACGCGCGCCATCACACTCTCCTCTTGGCGTCCGTCTTGGGCTGGGCTTTGCCGGTTCACTCGCACCGCTCGACGCGGCAGAGCGTGTACTTGTGCATCGGGCAGCCGGTGAACGGATCGCGTTCGTCGCTGGCGGTGATCTGGTTGAGGTTCACGCCGGCCGCCTCGAGCTCGCCGCTGCCGTCCTTCGGATAGCGGGCGCCGAAGCCGTTCGGCACCCAGACGTGGCCCGGCTGCAGGCGCTTGTCGATCGCGGCGGGCAGCTCGAGGGCGCCGCGCTTGGTGACCAGACGCACGCGGTCGCCGCCGGCGATGCCGAGCGCGGCGGCGTCGTCCGGGCACAGGTTGAGCGCGCAGTGCGGACCGCGCCCCTTGCGCCATGCCGGGTCGCGCTGGATCGTGTTGGCCGTCCACTGCGGTGCGCAGGCCGGCGGCGAGGACGCAGCGGATAGTGCGGATCCGTCGGCAGGTCGGTGCGCGCGGCGCGCTGCGATCTCGTCGATCATCGGCGGCGGCGACAGGCGGATCTTCTTGTCGTCGAAGCCGATGATGTCGCTGAGCCCGCGATCGGGATCGAGGCGGCCGATCTCGACGCCCTCGGGATGGGCGAGGATGCGGCGGAAGAGCTCGTGCGGCGATCGCGAACGGGCCGCGCTCGCGCCACTCCTCGCCGAGGGTGCGCAGCAGCGTGTCGGAGCGGGTGAAGGCGTTGGCGTGGACCTGCGCCCAGACCGCCGTCAGCGCCGGCGACGGCAGGTGCGGTCCGAGCGTGCGGTAGCCCCAGAAGAGCAGGTTCGGCCTGGTTGCCGCCGGCGGCGTTCATCGCGGTCGCCGAGGAATGCGGCGGCGCCGTCCGGCTCGAGCGCGCCGCGCGGCCAGCGTCGACGAGCTCGGCGGGCGGCGGCGGCGACCAGCTGCATCGCCTCGGCGAGGCGCACGTAGATCTCCGGCTCGGGCAGCGCCTCGGGCGGACCCGGCACCACCGGCGGGCGCAGCTGCGTGCAGATCTCGCGGATAGCCCTTGGGAAAGCCGGCGATCTCCCACTTCTCGTAGCCGACCGGCGTCGGCAGCACGTAGTCGGCGATCTGCGCCGTCTCGGTCATCGCCGGCTCGATCACCACGAGAAGATCGAGCTGCTCGCGCGCCTCGAGCCAGCGCTGCGTGTCGGAGTAGGACAGCAGCGGGTTGGAGCCCTCGACGATCAGGGCGCGCAGGCGCTCCGGGTGGTCGAGGAGGATCTCCTCCGGCACCAGCGTCGGCGAGAACATGCCGTAGCCGCCGAGGGCGCTGATCGCCGGGAATGCCCGAGGCCAGCGCGCGCTCCGGCTCGGCGTGGCGCTTGGGGCTGTGCTCGGGCGGGGTGAGCGCCTCCATGAAGATGTTGCCGCCGCGGCGTGCCGGCGTTGCCGGTGAGCACGGAGAGCACGTGGATCAGGTACGAGGTCAGGGTCGAGAACAGATTCTGCTCGACGGCGAGATCGAACATGATCGCCGCCGACTCGGCGCCGGCGTAGTCGCGCGCGACGTCGAGCAGATCGGCGGTCGGGATGCCGGCGCGGCGCGCCATCTCGTCGATGTCGACCGTGCCGAGCGCCTGGCGCAGCGCCTCGAAGCCGAGCGTCTGTTGCTCGACGACGCGCGCGTCGACGAGCCCCTCGCTCGACACGATCGCCGCCGCCATGCCGAGCAGCACGTAGGCGTCGGAGCCCGGCTTGATCCGCAGGTGGCGGTCGGCGGTGCGCGTCGTCTCGGTGTCGCGCGGGTCGAGCACGACCAGCGTCTGCTCGCGGGTTGGCGGCGAACGCCTTGAACGTGTCGGTCGCGTTGTGGCCGCGGTTGGAGATCTTCGGGTTGGTGCCGAGCATCAACAGGAAGTGGGTGTTCTCGATGTCGGGGTGGAAGAACGTCGACGGCGGGGCATCGAACATCCACTGGTCGATGAGGAAGTGCTGCGTCTTCTCCTGCGCGAAGGCGTTGAACCAGCGCTTCGAGCCGAGCGCGGAGAGGAAGGTGAGCCCGTACGGCGCGTCCATGTGGTTCGCCTGGCCGCCGATGCCGACGAGGCCGATCGCGCGCGGCGAATGCGCGGCGCGGATCGCCGACAGGCGCGCGGCGATCTCGCTGATCGCCTGGTCCCAGGCGATGCGCTCGAAGGTGCCGTCGGCGCGGCGCTTCAGCGGGTGCTCGACCCGTTGCTTGTGCTCGACGTAGTGGCCGATCGAGAAGCCCTTGTTGCAGATGTAGCCGTTGCGAGATCGGACTCGATTCGTCGGCCCGCACGTCGGCGATCCGGCCGTCGACGACGTCGACCCGCAGCCCGCAGTTGTGGCTGCACAGCACGCAGACGGTGGCGAGATTCTGCGCATCGGTCGGCAGCGGCGTTTTGGAGATCGATGGATCGACAGCTCGGTCTGACATGCGCGCCCTTCCGGTTGGTTAGTTCCGGAAAAGAACTAATCCGTTCTCTTTCGGAACGCAAGCATTTCGTGTAGGCTATTCTGCGTGCGCTGGGACGAGATCAAGGGCATGCCGTGCTCGGTGGCGCGGACGCTGTCGGTGATCGGCGATCGCTGGACCCTGCTGGTCCTGCGCGATGCGTTCCTGCGCACGCGGCGCTTCGAGGACTTCCAGCGCCAGCTCGGGGTGACGCGGCACCTGCTCGCCGACCGCCTGCGCAAGCTCGTCGCCGCGGGCATCCTCGAGAAGGTCCGCTACCAGGAGAAGCCGACGCGCTACGAATACCGCCTGACCGACGAAGGGGCGCGAGCTGCACCCGGTCATCGTCTCGATGCTGCGCTGGGGCGACCGCTGGATGGCCGACGAATCCGGCCCGCCGCTCGTGCTGACACACAAGTCCTGCGGGCACGTGATGCACCCGACGATGGTCTGCCCCGAATGCGGCGACCCGGTGGGGCCGCGGGATCTCGTGCCCGCCGTTGCACCTCGGAATTGAACGCGGCCTGAACCGCCAAGAGCGCCAAGATCGCCGTTCTTGGCGGCTTTCCTCACCGCAGCAGGGCCGCCGCCCGCTGGAAGAACCAGAAGGCGCCCAGGGAACCCATGGTGTAGAGGGGAATCTGCTCCGCCCAGCGCGGCCACTGCACCGCGCGTAGCGCCGCGGAGAGGAGCAGCCAGGCGGCGGCACAGGCAAAGACGCCGCTCGCCAGGGCGAGGTTGAAGGAGAAGAGGGCGAGCGGCACGTCGCCGGACGGCAGGCCGATCGCCTGCAACGCGCAGGCGAAGCCGAGGCCGTGAAGGAGTCCGAACCCGCCGGCCACGACGTAGGGTCGGCGCTGGACCAGCGTTGGCTGCGCGCGGTGGTCGCGCGCCAGCTCAACCGCCAGCCAGAAGACGCTGAACGCGATCGCGAGGTCGATCGCTCCGCGCGGCAGGCGTGGCAGATCGAAAGCCGCGAGCGCCAGGGTGAGGCTGCTGCCGACGACGAACGCGACGATCGTCTCGACCGTCAGACGGCGAGTGCGCGCCAGGAACAGCAGGCCGGCGACGAAGAACAGGTGATCGAGCCCGGTCAGGACGTGCGCGAAGCCGAGACGCGCGTAGGCGCGCGCGATCGACCATGCCGTCGCGCGTGCCGGCACGGTGAAATAGGGCTCGTCGCCGCGCACGACTCCCTGCACCACACGCCCGTCGGCGAGCGCGACCCGCACCAACCCGTCGATGCGGGCGACGGCGAGCCCCGCGATCCCAAGGCGCTCGCCGATCACGCTCGCGGCGCCGCAGTCGATGCGCCAACGCCGGATCAGCGCGTCGGCGTCCATCGACGCCACCGGCGCGCTCAGCGGCCGACACGACGGCGGCAGCAGCGGCGCCGGCTCGCTGCCCGGCGCCTGCAACGCCGAGATCTTGAACTCCACCTCGAACTGTCCCGCCGCCACCTCGCGCAGGTCGAGCAGCGCCGGCGCCAACGGATGCGCGTGCGCGGCGCGCGACACCAGCAGGATGAGCACGGAAACCGCCAGGCGCCTCCGTATTCCTCTGTGAGCCCGGTGGTGAATGTCAGTCCTCGAACACCGGCCGCCGTTTCTGCTTGCGGGCACTGATCGCCTCTTGCAGGTTCTGCGTCGTCAGTCGCACCAGCAGCTGATTGCGGTTCTCGAGATCGATGGCGGCCTCGAGGCTGCCGGTCTCCAGGTTCGACCACAGCACCTTCTTGGTCATCGCCACGCCGTGCGGGCTCCACCCGCAGATCTGCTCGGCGAGCTCGAGCGCGGCCGCGAGCAACGCGTCGTCGGGATAGACGCGCGACACCATGCCGATGCGCTCCGCCTCGACGGCATCCACTTCGCGGCCGCTGAGGATCACGTCCCATGCGCGCGCGGCGCCGACCAGACGCGGCAGGATCCAGCTGACCCCGAGCTCGGTGCCGGTGAGGCCGTTGGTGACACCGGCGCTCCGAAAACGCGCCGACGCGCCGGCGAGGCGAATGTCCGCGCCGAGCATCAGGCACATGCCACCGCCGTACGCCGGGCCGTTGACCGCGGCAATGATCGGCTGCGGAATGGCGCGCATCGCCGGCACGATGTTCGACATGAACTCCATGGCGCGAATCGCGATGCGCGACATCGGCAGGCCGTCGCAATCGGGCGGCATGCCGTGGTCCTCGAGATCGAGGCCGGAGCAGAAGCCGCGCCCGGCGCCCGTCAGCACGACGACCCACGTGTCGTTGTCCACCGCCACCGCGTCCAGCGCTTCGTAGAGCGGCCCCACGGTGTCGAACGACATCGCGTTCATACGCTCCGGACGGTTGAGCGTGATGCGACTGACGTGCGGGCGCGGCTGGTCGACGACGACAAAGGACATGCCGCTGCCATCGCGGGAAGGCAGCGGCGAAGTCAAATCCACGGATGGCACGGATCCCCCCACCCTCGAACCACTCGGGATCGAGAGTGCGGTGCGCAGCGCACCGCCGCCACGCTCAGTGGCCGTCGGCGAAGGCGACGATGCGATCGGCGAGCTGGCTCGGGCGGGTCAGCGGCAGCATGTGGCCGGCTTTCGGAATCACCCACAGCTGCGCGTGCGGCGCGTGCTCGGCGAGCGTGCGGCCGACGGTCGCCGGCACCAGGTGATCGTCGGCGCCCTGCACCACGAGGATCGGCAGCGCGATCGGCGCCGGATCGATGTCGGCGGTGCCGCCCAGATCCGTCCCCTCCGAGCGATAGGTCTGCAACGTGTGCGGGGCGGCGAAATTCGCCGCCAGTTGATCGAGGTAGCCCGGAGTGACCTGCTCGGGGCTGAACGCGACCCCGGCCATCAGCGCTTGAAAGCGTCGGCCGACGGGCGGCACGCTCGCGAGCCACGACAGACCCGGCCCGCGCATGAATTCCACCACGAAGGCAGGCGGCGCGTCGCGTTGCTCGATGCCGGGACCGACGCTGCCGATGAGCACGACGCGATCGATCCGACTCGGATCCTTGTGCGCGGCGGCGATCGCGGTGCCGCCGCCGTACGACCACCCGACGAGCTCGACGTGCTCGAGCGGCAGAGCGGCGAGCAACCCGAGCAGCTCGTTGGCGTTGGCCGCGACGGTGTAGTCCCCGTCCGGCCGGCCGTCGGAGCGGCCGTAGCCGACGCGATCGTAGGCGATGGCGCGACGGCCGCGCGCCGCCAGCTCGTGCATCAGCGGCTCCCAGTCGTAGCCGGTGGCCGGATGACCGTGCACCAGGACGACGGGCGGACCGCTGCCCTCCTCCAGCACGTTGACGTGCACGCCGGGTGCGACCTCCACCAGACGCCCCGCTGGCGGCAGGTCCGGGGCGCGATAGGGGAACATCGCAAACCACAGCGGCGGCAACGCGATCGCGGCCACCACGAGAAGGAGCAAGCCGAGCAGGAGGCGGCGCAGCACGCGGCGACCCTACTGGTGGCAGCGACTGGGCGTCAACGAGCGCGATTCATCGACCTCGCGTTGATCGGACAGTCACTGGCCGACACGGACGCCGAGTGAAGACGTAATCAGTGCAGGGTCGGGAGACTCCGATCAACGGTTCAGGGCGGTTCGCCTCGGCGACCGCACCGCCAACTTCGTACCGAAAGTTCGGTCCCTACGAGCCGTCCGTCTTCCCTACGGCCCCCCTCGCACAACTGAGGGGCGCATGTCAGGCTGAACCCATCATGGCCTGGCCCTCGACGCGACTCGGCGCGGCGCGCACCTGCGCGGCGCTGCTGACGATCGCCGCGCTCGGGTGTAGCAGCCACAACTCGGGGCTGTCGCTGCACGACGCGATGCAGCGCGAGGGGCCGGCGACGCTGCCGCTGCGCGACGTCGCGTCCGCCGACGGCCAGGTGCACCTTCAGGTCGAGGCGGCCGCTCAGCCGCGCATCGAACGCGTCACCGAGGGCGACTCGAACGGCACGCCCTCCTACGAGATCGACGTGCCGATCGGCACCGAGACGCCGATCCGCTGCTGGCTGACCGCGCGGCCGGTGGCCCTCGGGTCGACCTTGGCGGAGCTGGCGTCAGCCAAGCTCTTCGCCGACACCTCGCAGCAGGAGATCTCCGGCATCGATGCGTCGGTCGTCGGCGAGCGACCGTACCTGCTGGTCGACGTCGCCGGCCTCGCCAAACAGGACGGCGATGACGCGTTCTACCAGGGGAAACTGTTCGCGGCGCCGGTCGGGGTCGGCGCGCTGCGCTGCGTGCACGTCGGCGTCGGCTACCGGGCGACCGTGCATCGCGTCCTGACCGGCCTGCTGGCGTCGCTGAGCTTCGCCGCGGTCACCGACGAGGATTCGCCCGCCTACCTCGAGGTCTACCTGGCGCGCGTCGGGCCGATGCACTGCGGCTTCGGCGATCTGCGCGCCTATCGCCAGGACGACGGCGGCTGGCTCTCGCTGCAGCGCACGGTGGTGATCGGACCACGCTCGCGCAACGAGATCGTCGGCCTCGACCAGGTGCGCCTGACGGTCGCGGATGCCACCGGGCGGATCACCGCGGCGTCGGCCGACACGGTCCGCGGCGGCGAAACGATCCACTCGCTCGAGCTCACCCGCGCCGCCGACGGCACGTACACCGTCGCCGGCGAGGTGGGCGGCAAGGCGCTCGACGGCACCCTTCGCCCGCACGAGCCGTTGCGCGACGATCTCGCGATCGCCCGTCTGGCGGCGAAGCAACCCAACGGCGGCACCCTGTCGCTGCCCAAGTGGGACCCGGACATCGCGCCACTGGAGCCGGTCGAGGCGACCATGCGCTGCATGCCGCGCACCGACAACGCCGAGCAGCGTTGCGAGCTGTCCAACGGCCAGTCGACCGTGCAGACCACGCTCGACGCCGCCGGCATGCCGCGCCGCGCGTCGATCCCGACGGGCGGCGTCGTGCTCGACGTCGAGCGCGCCGTCACCCGCGGCTCGTTCTGAGGAGTGAAAGGCGCGTGAGCGCCGCACGCCTCAGAACAGGTCGAGTACCTTTTCCGACGGGCGGGCGATGACCGCGCGCTCGCCGCGGATGATCACCGGCCGCTCCATCAGCTCGGGATGCGCGAGCAGCAGGTCGATGACCTGTGGGCGCGTCGTGTAGTCCGCCGCGTCGAGCCCGAGCTCGGCGAAACGCTTGTCCTTGCGCACCAGCGCGGCCGGCTCGTCCGGCAGCAGGGACAGCACCCGCTCGAGCGCCGCGCGGTCGAGCGGTGCCCTGAGATACTCGATCACGTCGCACGGCACGTCGCGCTCGCGCAGGATCTCGAGCGCACCGCGCGACTTGCCGCACACGGGGTTGTGATAGATCGTCACGCGCTCCATGCGGGGGGAGTAGACCAAGCGGAGCGGCGCCGCAACGCAGGTGTCGCACGGTGCATGCCATCCCCGAATGGAGGGCGCCGCTCCCGCGGCGCCTGGCAGCGCGGTGCGGGTTGCGATGCGCCGTCCGGAAACGCGGCCGCGCGGGAGCGCGGCCCTCCAGTCGGGAATAGGCCGCTGCGACGGGAAACCTTGCGCGGCGCGCGCGAGCGTCACTATGGTTTCGATGCGATGGCGAGACCGGCGGGGGGTGACAGGATCGACCAGGTCCGCGGCAGCGTCTGGCTGCTCGCCGCGGCGTTGGCGTTGGTCGGCCTGGCGATCCTGCTGCTCGTCCGACCGCTGCTGCTGGGTGGGCCGCCGTCCGAGGCGGTGGCCGACGCATCCCGCGTCGCCGCCGCGCCGGCGCATGACGACTCCCGTGGCGGTGAGCGACGCCTGGCCGGCGCGCCCGAGGGTGGCGACACCCGCCCAGCCAGGCCCGTGCCGCGTGCCGCGCCGCCGCCCCGGCAGGCCGCGCCGGCACCCGCCGCGAACGCGGCCGCCACCGATCCGTCAGCGGACGGGGCCGAGGGTGACGGCGAGGAGCCGCAAGGGATCGCGTTGTTTCCGCCGCCGGGCACCGACCCGCCGAAACCCGGCATCGTCGTGCCTGACGACTTCGAGCTGCCGCCGGGCTATGTTCGCCATCACCAGGTGACCGACGACGGCCAGCAGTTGCCGCCCATCCTGATGTTCCATCCCGATTTCGATTGGGTGGACGCGAACGGCCGGAAGATCACGCTGCCCGCCGATAACGTCGTGCCGCCCGACCTGGCACCCCCCGGCATGCCGATCCGGATGCTCGAGGTGCCCGACACGCACGTCGAGTTCGTCGAGCAACCGCCGCCCGGCGCGCACGTCGAGCCGGCCGATCCCGAGCCCTGATCGCCCGCGTGCCGCGCGCCGCTCGCACGTTGGCCGCCGCCGTCGCCAGCGCGGCGGCCTTCGCGCTCTACGCGCGCGTCGAGTGGCCGTGGTTCGCCCTCGGCTGGTGCGGTTTGGTGCCGTGGCTGGCGGCGCTCGACGAGCTGCACACGCGGCGCGGCACGGTGCTCGCCGGCTGGGCGATGAGCATCGTCTTCACCCTCGCGGTGTTCCCGTGGTTCATCGACGCCGTCGCCGGCTATGCGGGCGCGTCGCGCGCGATGGGCCTGCTGGTCGTCGTCGCGAGCGCGCCTCTCATGCAGCCGCAGTTCATCATCCATGCGCTGCTGCGCCATCTCGCGCGCCGGCGACGGGCGACGGAGTGGCATGTCGCCGCCCTGTCGGCCAGCGCCTATGTCGGCGCCGAATGGGCGCTGCCGAAGCTGTTCGCCGACACGATCGGCCACGGATTCCTCGCCGCCGATCATCTGCGGCAGGCCGCCGATCTCGTCGGGGCCGGCGGGCTCACCGCCGTGTTGCTGCTGGCCAACGACGCGGTGCTCGCCGCCTGGCGCCGGCGCGCGACGCGACGTGCGCTGACGCCGCTCGCGGCAACGGCGGTCCTCGTCGCGGCGCTGTGGCTCTACGGCGCCGAACGGCTGGCACAACTCGCGGCCGTACCGGGCCTGGCGCTCCGCGCCGGCGTCGTCCAGGCCGACATCAGCCACTACGATCGGCTGGCGGTGGAGGTCGGCACCTACGAGGCGGTGCGCGAGATCCTCGACGCGCACGAGGCGCTCTCGTCGCAGGTCATGGCGGAGTCGCGCCCCGATTTCCTGGTCTGGCCGGAGACCGTCTATCCGACGACGTTTGGCGCGCCGAAGAGTCCCGACGGCGCCGCGTTCGACGCCGAGATCGCCGCGGCGGTGGCGCGCTTCGGCGTCCCGTTGATCCTCGGCTCCTACGACGTCGAGGCGGGAGCCGAGTACAATGCCGCGTTCGTGCTCGAGCCGGGGGCGGCGCCGGATGCCGCGCCGGCGTACCGGAAGGCGCAGCTCTTTCCGTTCACCGAACGCGTGCCGGCCTGGATGGACCGGCCGGCCGTGCGTGCCGCCCTGCCCTGGCTCGGCACGTGGCGCGCCGGCCGCGGCGCCAACGTGCTGCCGCTGCGCCTCGCCGATGGGCGCGTGCTGCGCATCGCGCCGCAGATCTGCTACGACGCCGTGAACCCGGCGCTGGCCATCGCCGCCGCGCGCGCCGGCGCCGAGCTCATCGTGACCCTCTCGAACGATTCCTGGTTCGCCACCGGCGGTGGACCCCGACTGCACCTCGTCGTCTCGGCGTTTCGCAGCATCGAAACGCGCCTGTGGCAGGTGCGCGCCACCAACACCGGCATCTCGGCGATCGTCAGCCCGAGCGGCGATCTCGTCGAGCAGCTCGGCGTCGGCGCGCGCGGCGCGATCACCGCGGCCGTGGCGGCGCGGCCGAGTCCCGGCAGTCTGCTGATCCGCCGGGGCGATTGGTTCGGTCCGGCCGCCGCACTCGCCAGCGCGGCGTTGCTGGCGGCCGTGCTCGGACGCGATCGCCGCCACTGACCTCTCCACGGAGGAACCTCATGCCATCAGTCCCCCATCGGTTCGTCGCGCTGGCCCTCGCCGTTGCGGTCGCGGGGTGCGTCGCGCGCACCGCGCCGCCCGCGGAGGCACCGGCCGCATTCAGCGGTCCGATCGCGGTCCGCGGAACCGTCAACTACCGCCAGCGGGTGGCGCTGCCGCCCAACGCGATCGTGCGCGTCCAGCTGGTCGACGTCGCGCGCGCCGACGCGCCCGCGCGGGTGCTGGCGGCGCAGGTCATCGCCGCCAAGGGCGGACAGGTGCCGTTCGGCTTCGCCCTCGAGGCGCCGGCGGACGCGGTGACGCCGTCGTCGCGTCTGGCACTGCAGGCGCGCATCGAGGTGGACGGACAGCTGCGCTTCGTCAGCACCGCCGCCTACCCGCTGTCGCCGCGGGCGATCGCCCGCCCGATCGAGATTGTCGTCGAACCGGTGGGAGCCAGCCCGCCTCAGTGACCGTGGCGACCGCCATGCGGGATGCGCAGAACGCAAGATCTGAGTTGACCGCAAAATTCCCGGTGTGCTAGCGCGCGGCGAACATATCGGTCGCGCTCATGCGACCCATAGCCGTGGGGGGAGAACCATGGTTCGGGATCTCAGAAAGCACGTGGGCCGTGCTCTGCTGACGGTGCCCGTCGCCGCGCTCGCTTGGGGAAGCGTCGCCTCGGCCAGCACCATCACCCAGAACACATCGTGGACCATCGACCGGTCGGGGACGTCGACCAAGTATCGCGTCGTCGGCTACGGCGACTCGATCTACGCCGGCTACCGCGGCTCGCTGTCGAGCGTCGCCAAGCGCGCCGCGCCGCTCGTCGACGGTGAGTACCTGTCGCAGAAGTGGGGCACCGACATCGAGGTGATCCGCCGCACCAAGTCGGGCGCGAAGGCCGACGACATCTACAACAACAAGATCGTCGGCGAGCGCTCCTACATGCAGGCCAGCAACACCAAGGTCGTCACGTTCGAAATGTGCGGCAACGACTTCCTGCAGGCGCGCTCGAGCTTCGCCGGCCAGAGCGGCACCTGCAACTACGGCGTCCTCGACACGGCGCTGAGCAACTGCACCAACTACCAGCAGCTCGCGATGCAGGCGATCAACCAGTACGCGACGACCGCGACGCTGAAGGTGGTCTCGAACATCTATTACCCGGGCTACGCGGCCGACAACGCGCTGACCAGCTGCAAGGACTCGCAGACCGGCCAGAAGGTGAACAAGCAGGACAAGTTCCTGCCCTACCTCGCCAAGAGCAACTGGCGCGCGTGCAATTTCGCCAACACGTACGGCTTCCAGTGCGCGGACGCCTTCGCGCAGTACATGGGCGCCGACTACGACTCGAACGGCGACGGGCAGATCGATTCGGACGCGCTGCGCTACGTCCAGGGCGAGTCGGAGAGCGCCTACGTGACGCGCATCTCCGCCACGCTGCGCGCCACGCTGCGCGATGCGAACACCCACTTCGCCAACGCCAGCACCAGCTACGATTACATCCAGTCGGACAACACGCACCCGACGTACAGCGGATCGACGATCTACGTCGGCCTCTTCGGCGGCACCGGCACCGGCTCGGGCGCGCCCGACTACACGACCCAGATCGTCGGCGGCAAGAACCCGATCTGGAACCAGTTCGGCCACGAGCGCATGGGCTGGGGGTTGTCGGTGTTCAACCCGGCAACGCCCTGACCGCAGGGAAGCGCGGTTTCTCCAAGGGGCACGGCGGCAACGCCGTGCCCCTTTTTTTCGCGTCGCTTGGCAGTGCCACGCGCTAGAGATGCGGGCGAGCCGCCCGCGCTCCCAGGCGGCGCTACTTGAAGGCAGCCTTGCTGGGAGCGCGGGCGGCTCGCCCGCATCTCTAGCGCGCCCCACCTCTTCACGCCGCGAAGCGCAGTGCAAGGAACAGCGGCACGCCGACGTAGAACGCGAGCTGATCGACCCGCTCGGCGACCCGCCGCACCGCCGCGGCCCGCAACGGAGCGACCCAGGCGGCGCACAGCGCGATGGCTTCCGTCACCCCGCGCCAGGCGCTGGCGTAGAGAAGTAGGTAGGCACACAGCGTCGCCCAGTAGATGGCGGCGGTCTGGAGCCACGCGGCCAGTCCCATCAGGTAATACTCGCCGACGAACGCGCCATACGCGATGTGCTGATGCGCGTTGAACAGCACCGCCGCCGGGAACAGCGCGAAGAGGACGTAGCGGCGCACGTAGTACCCCCACCCCGGTGCGACTGGGCGCGCGGCGGCCCACACCATCACCGGGCGGCGCCGCGACGCCGGATCGAGCACCGCGAGCAGCGGCGTGGGATCGCGCGCCGCCACCGCGAACGGTGCCCGCCGATCGTCGTCGAGCCGCACCGCGAAGCCCGGATCAGGAAGCGGGATCCGCCACGGCACGACACCGGCGAGCCGCTCGCGCGCGAGGACGGCGCGCTGGGCGCCGCGCTCGACGACCAGCCCCGCGTCGTCGACGCGGGCGCGCGCCGCAAACGCGCGGCCGATCAGCCAGGCGGCCCCGCCCGGCAGCGCCCAGACGACGAGGAGCATCTGGGCCAGTAGCGGCGGCGTGATCGGCGGATCGTCGGCGGTCAGCACCCGCCAGAGGATCCACGGCAGGCTGACGCGGCTGAGCGCGAAGAGGATCGCCGCAAGGGCGCGCCACGGCGGGGAATAGCACCGGACGATCAGGCTCCCCGCATCGCTCATGCCGCGGCCAGCTAGCGGATGCGGCCACGGCGCTCAACCGGCGCGCATCGCGTGCGTGACCGGCGCGATCTGGTATCGTTGCAGGCGGCATGGCCGACGTCCGTCCCTCGTCCCGCTCCCGCCGCGTGGTCGTCCTCGCGCTCGCGGCGCTGCTCCTGGCCGGCGCGGCCTGGGCCTATTGGCACCGCGGGGGCGCCGACGAGGACACCGCCTACATCACGGCCACCGTCGAACGCGGGCCCGTCACCGCCATCGTCACGGCGACCGGCGAGGTGAACCCGGTGACCACGGTCCAGGTCGGCACCTACGTCTCGGGGCCGATTCAGGCGATCGACGTCGACTTCAACTCGCCGGTGCGGAAGGGCCAGCGGGTCGCCAAGATCGATCCGGCACCGTTCCAGGTGAAGGTGCAGCGCGCCGAGGCCAACCTGGGGACGGCGGACGCGCGCGTGGCGCAGGCGAAGGCCGACCTCGAGCTCAAGACCGCGAACTTCGACCGCAGCCGGCGGCTCCTCGGCACCAACGTCGTGGCGCAGAACGAGTACGACGAGGCACGCAGCGCGCGCGAGCAGGCCGTGGCGCTCGTCGCGCTGGCGCAGGCGAGCGTGCGGCAGGCGCAGGCCGAGCTCGAGGAGGCGCGCATCAACCTCGCCTACACCGACATCACGTCGCCGGTGGATGGCGTCGTGGTCTCGCGCACCGTCGACGTCGGGCAGACCGTCGCCGCCAGCTTCCAGACGCCGACGTTGTTCCTCATCGCCCGCAACCTCACCGAGATGCAGGTGAACACGGCGGTGAGCGAGTCGGACATCGGCGCGGTGCACGAGGGCCAGCCGGCGTCATTCACCGTCGACGCGTATCCCGGCCGCGACTTTCGCGGCACGGTCACACAGGTGCGCAACGCGCCGACGACGGTGCAGAACGTGGTCACGTACGACGTCATCGTCGGCGTCGACAATCCCGACCTGGCCCTCAAGCCGGGCATGACGGCGACCGTGCGCCTGGAAACGGCGCACGTCGACGACGCCCTGCGTCTGCCGCTCCGCGCGTTGACGTTCGTCCCGCCGGGCGAGGGCGATCACCAACGCGACGGCGACGGCGTGTGGCGGCTCGACGCCGACGGCGCGCTCGCGCACGTGAGCGTGCGCACCGGCGTGCGCGACGACGCGCACGTGGCCATCACCGACGGCGCGCTGAAGCCCGGCGACGTCGTCGCGCTCGCGCTCGACAAGGCCGTCGGTCCCCGCGAGGGCCCGCGCATCCCCGGCGTGCCGCGCTACCGCTGATGAGCGAGCCGCTCATCGCGTTGCGCGACGTCTGGAAGGTCTACGCGCTGGGCGATCTCGAGGTCCAGGCGCTCCGCGGCGTGAATCTGGACATCGCCGCCGGCGAATTCGTGGCGGTCATGGGCGCGTCGGGATCGGGCAAGTCGACGCTGATGAACCTGCTCGGCTGCCTCGACCGTCCGACCCGCGGCCGCGTGCTCGTCGCCGGCGTCGACACCGGCGGCCTGGCCGCCGACGAGCGCGCCGAGCTGCGCAATCGCCGCATCGGCTTCGTCTTCCAGAACTTCAACCTGCTGCCGCGCACCAGCGCAGTGGAGAACGTCGAGCTGCCCATGGTCTACGGCGACACGCCGTTTGGCGAGGAACGCGCCCGCGCCGTCGCCGCGTTGGCCGCCGTCGGCCTCGCCGACCGCGCCAACCACCTCCCCAATCAGCTGTCCGGCGGCCAGCAGCAGCGCGTCGCCATCGCCCGGGCCCTGGTCAACCGGCCGACCCTGCTCCTCGCCGACGAGCCGACCGGGAACCTCGACAGCCAGACCACCGGCGAGATCATGCAGATCGTCGCCCGCCTCCACCGCGAGCAGGGACTCACCGTCATCCTCGTCACCCACGAACCCGACGTCGCCTCCTGGGCCGAACGGGTGATCACCTTCCGCGACGGCGTGATCGTCAGCGACGTCGACCAGGAAACGACCTCACCACGGAGGCACGGAGACACGGAGAGGACACGAGCTCCATGACCGTTGCTTTGGCTCCGTGTCTCCGTGCCTCCGTGGTGACGCGCTCTCTATGAAGCTCCTGCGCATGACAGCGATCGCGGCGTTGCGGGCATTGCGGCGCAACCCGTTGCGTTCGACGTTGACGACGCTCGGCATCGTCATCGGCGTGGCCGCGGTGATCGCGATGGTCAGCATCGGCCGCGGCGCCGACGCGGCCGTGCAGTCGCAGATCCAGAGCCTCGGGACGAATCTGCTGATGGTGGTGCCCGGGGCGACGACCGCGGCGGGCGTGCGGTCGGGATGGGGCGGCGCGTCGACGCTCACCGTCGGCGACGCCGACGCGCTGCGCGGCAGCGTGCCGGCGCTCGCCGCGGTGACCTATTTCCGGCGCGAGATCGCGCAGGTGGTCGCCGGCGACAAGAACTGGTCGACCGCGATCCAGGGCGCGCCGCCGTCGTACTTCGACGTGCGTCCGTGGCCGATCGCCTCGGGCGCCGCCTACGACGAGCGCGACGAGGCCGCCGCCAGCCGCGTCGCGCTCGTCGGCCGCACGGTCGTCGACCAGCTCTACGGCCCCGGCCAGGATCCGGTCGGCGCCAGCATCCGCGTCCGCGACGTGCCCTTCCGCATCGTCGGCGTCCTCGACTCCGTCGGCCAGACCATGTGGGGACAGGATCAGGACGACGTCGTCTTCGTTCCCTTCCGCACCGCCGAGCGGCGCGTCCTCGGCACCGAGCTCGTCGGCTCGATCGACATGATCCAGGCGAGCGCCATCAGCCCCGAGCGGATGAACGAGGCGACCGAGGAGATCAGTAAGGTCCTCCGCCAGCGCCATCGCATCCTGCCGGGCGAGGAGGACGACTTCACCGTGCGCAGCCTGGAGGAGTTCGCGCGCGCGTCGCGCATGGCGAGCCAGGTCATGAACAACCTGCTGCTCGCCGTCGCCTCGATCTCGCTGCTGGTCGGCGGCATCGGCATCATGAACATCCTGCTCGTGTCGGTGACCGAGCGGACGCGCGAGATCGGCCTCCGCATGGCGGTGGGCGCCAAGGCGCGCCACATCCTCCTGCAGTTCCTGGTGGAGGCGGTGGCGCTCGCCACCGTCGGCGGCGTGCTCGGCGTCGCGCTCGGCATCGGCGCCGCGGCCTTGATCGGCTCGCTCGCCGGCTGGCCGGTGCTGCTGGCGCCGGACGCGATCGCCGGCGCGTTGCTGTTCGCCGGCGTCGTCGGCGTCTTTTTCGGCTTCTACCCGGCGCGCAAAGCGTCGCGCCTCGACCCCATCGTCGCGCTGCGCTGGGAATGAACGGCGCTCCTAAGTTTTGATGTGACATTCTCTGGCCGCCAAGGACGCCAAGAACGCCAAGTCAGAGGCGGAGACCAGGGCAGAGCTGGCCGCGTCAGTATCCGTCACAGCGAATGGGTTGCCCTGAGCAGCGGAGACACGGCTCCAACGACTACTCCACTTGGCGTTCTTGGCGGCTAGCTTTCGTCAGATCAAGGCTAGTCCAGCGCCTTCAGCAGCGCGCGCGCCGCGAGCACGTCGGTCGTGTCGACGCCGTCCGTGAACAGCTCGTAGATCGGCGCGAGCACGGCGCGGGCCGGGCCGCGCCGATTGGCGGCGGCGAAGAACCTGGCGAGGTCGACGGCGGCGCGTAGCGCGGAGGTGCGGGCGCCCTGTTCAAGGGCAAGATCGATGGCCGCCTGGAAGTGGGCCTCGGCGGCGACCGGTTGATCGGAGAGGCGCTTGCACTCGCCCTTGAGGCGCTGCAGCTCGGGCACGCTCAGGCGGTCGAGCAGGTCCGCGGACAGGCTGAGCCCTTCGTCGACCGCCCCGAGCGCGTCGGCGACGGCGCCGCGCCGCAGGTGGATCTCCGCCGCCTGGGTGAGGCGCAGCGGATAGAGCGCCCGGCAGCCGATCGTCTGCAACAGCGCGAGACCGCCGCTCAGGTTGGCGAAGCCCGCCTCCGGCTCTCCCAGCGCCGCCTGCGCCCATCCGTGCGTCGCCATCGAGGACGCGAGGAACAGGTAGATCTTCTGTTCGCTCAGGATGGGAATGTCGCGTGCGGTGATGTCGAACGCGCCTTGCGCGTCGCGCAGCTCGTAGGCGACGTTGGCGGCGAAGCCCAGCGCGATGGCATTGCCGTACGGCGTCTTGTGGGTGTCGGCCAGGGCGTAGACCTCGTCGCGCAGCTCGAGCGCGCGGCGCGGATGGCCGAGGATGCTCTCGCACCACATCAGATAGGCGAAGGTGTAGAGGCCGCCGTCGTAACCGTAGTCGGCGAGGAAGGCCTCGTAGCCCTTCGTGCGGTACCAGGCGGACGCGACCTCGAAGCCGTCGCGAGCGCGCACGATGTCGCCGCGAAAGAACGCGAAGAGCGCCGGCGCGGCGTGGCCGGTGATGAGGTCCACGGGATCGGACGAGTGCTGGACCAGTCGCGCAAAGGCCGGCAGGAGGCGGGCCGCGCGGTCGTGATCGCTGCGCATGATCGGCACGCCCCAGATGCCGTGTAGCACGCGGGCCGGGACGTCGGCGCCCAACGCCTCGCACAATCGCTGGGCGCGGATGAACGCCTCTTCGACGGCGGGAGCGGCATAGCCCTGCATCGAGAGCAGGGAGGTGCCGAGCGAGGTGAGCGCCGCCAGCTCGCGCACCGCGCCCTCGCGCGACGGGAGCAGGTCCTCGACCAGGCGCAGCCCGTGCTCGAACGCCTGGATCGCCTCGCGGTAGGCGCCGCGCCCGGCGGCGCGGTCGCCGGCGAGCGTCCAGTAGTCGACGGCGTCGTCGAGCTCGCCGCCCGCCTCGTGGTGCTGGGCCACCACCTCCGGCTGCTGGGCGGCAAGGTCGGGAAAGCGGTGGCGGAGCGCTGCCGCGATGCGGCAGTGCGCCTGCATGCGCGCGGCGCGCAGCATGCCGTCATAGGCGACGTCGCGGACGAGTGCGTGCTTGAACGCGTACGTCTCGCTGCGCGCGAGGCGCCGGGAGTTGAGAAGGCCGCTCTGCACCAACTCGCGCAGCTCATCGCGCAACACCCGCTCGTGCCGGCCGCTGACCGCGCGCAGGATTTCGTAGCGGAACTCGCGGCCGAGCACGGCGCCCATCTGCGCCGTCTCGCGGCTACCGAACGACAGACGATCGAGACGCGCGGCCAGCAGGTCGCGCAAGGTGCTCGGGATGACGAGGCGCGCCGCGTCGACGCCGGCGTCATCGCGGAGCGCGCCGGAGACCATCAACTCGTGCGCCATCTCCTCGACGAAGAGCGGAACGCCGTCGGCGCGCTGCACGATCGCGTCGACCAGGGCATCCGGCACCGTCGCATCGCCGACGGCGGCGCGCACGAGGTCGGTCACCTCGGCCGATGCCAACCGGTCGAGCGCGATCGTCGCCACGGCGTCCGCCGGCCAGGGCGGCGCGAACTCGCCGCGGGCGGTGAACAGCACCAACCAACGCGGCGGCGTGCCGGTCAGGGCGCCGGTGTGCAGCTCGTCGACCAGCTGGGCGCAGAACTCCACGGTGGTGGGATCGGCCCAGTGCAGATCCTCGACCACCAGCACCAGCGGCTGGCGCGCCGCCATGTGGACCAACCCGCGCACCAGGGTGTCGAGCGCCAACTCCTTCTCGCGCTCCGGCGACTGCCGCGGCGCGTCGAACCCCGGCGGGATCGGCAGGGCGCAGACGCGGGCCACGGCCGGCAGGCGCTCGGCCGCGTCGAGGCCGTTCTGCTCGAACAACTCAAGCAGCGAGTCGCTGCTGCCGACGAGCGTCTCGACGATCGGATAGAGCGGACTGTCGATGTGCGCCGGCGCGCAGCGGCTCTCCAGCAGGACGCCGGGCGGCAGCGCGCGGCAGAGCTCCTGGACGAGCCGGCTCTTGCCGATTCCGGGCTCGCCGACCACGAGCAACGCCGCGCCGCGGCCCGCCTGCGTCTCCGCCCAGTGCCGCGCCAGCACCCCGACCTCGGCGACGCGGCCCACGAACGGGCTGTCGGCGCTGGTCGCCGCCGCGCGCGGTTCGTTCAGCAGGCGATGGATGAGCCCACCGCTGCGCGCCTCGGCGGCGTCGGGAAGCGCGGCGCAGATCATCTCGCCGCGCAGCAGGCGCACCGTCTCGGCGCTGAGCAGGATGTCGCCGGGCGCGGCGCGCGACTGGAGGTCGACGGCGGTCTGCGGCGTCACACCGGACAGATCGCGCAGGCTGAGCACGCCGCCGGCGCGCTGCTCGCGGGCGACCACGAGACCGGTGTGCACGCCGATGCGGATCGCGAGCTCGGCCCCGTGAGTGGCGCGGTGGCGTTCGGCCGCCGCCGCCGCCGCGTCGCGCAGGTGCTCGGCGGCGCGCACGGCGCGACGCGCGTCGTGCTCGTCGGCCTGTGGATAGCCGAACGCCACGATGAGCCGATCGGCGAGCGTGCCGACGAGGTGGCCGCCGTCGCGCTGCGCGATCTCGGCGAGCGCGGCTTGCTGGGCATGGACGAGCTCGTCGAGTGCTTCGATGTCGGGCGTGCGGCCGGCCTCGGCCGCGATCGTGAGGCCGCAGCAGAGAATCGTGAGCTGGCGCCGCTCCACCTCGAGCGGCGCCGCAGGCGTGGCAACGACGTTGAACGCGCCGAGCGCTTCGAGCAGGCCCTCGGCGGTCGCGTTGCGCTTCTCGGCCGCCTTCGCCGTCACCGTCTCCAGCAGGTCGCGCAGCCGGCGATCCGCCAGCGCCGGCGAGATCGGCACCGGCTCGGGACTGAGCTGGCGCATCAGCACTTCCTGCGGCGAGGCCCCGCGGATGGCGATCTCGCCGCTCAGGCATTCGAGAAAGATGAGCCCCCACGAGTAGAGATCGGAGCGCGTCGACGGCAGGGCGCCGCGCAACTGCTCGGGCGCCGCGTAGCCGGGCGTGCCGAGCATCTCGGAACCGCTCGGCCGCTGCGCCTCATCGCGCACCTCGCGCACGAACCCGCCGAGGCCGAAGTCGAGCACGAGCGCGTGGCGGCGGCCTCCGGTGTGGGCGACCATGATGTTCTCGGGCTTCAGGTCGCGGTGGACGATGCCGCGCGCATGCGCGCAACTCAGCGCGTCGAGCACGTCTATCATCAGATGGCAGGTCTCGACGACGCTGAGGCGGCCCTCGGCGGTGAGCAGCGCGCGCAGGGTCTGGCCGGGCACCAGCTGAAAGACCGCGTAGAGGCGGCCGTCATCGGATTCGCCGCAATCGATGAGCGGGACGATGTGGGGATGGTAGAGCTCGCCGGAGAGCTGCATCTCGCGGTGGAAGCGCGTGCCGCTCCCGCCGTCATCGCCCTGCTCGTCACGCAGCGAGCGCAGCAGCTTGATCGCCACCTCCTGACCGGTCGAGAGCTGCCGGGCGCGATAGACGGTCGAAAAGGTGCCGGCACCGATGCGCTCGACGATCTCGTAGCCGCCCTGAAAGACGCTGCCCGCGACGAGGCTCGTGTCGGTCGGCTCGGTAGATGGCGTGGCTATTTGGGGCATGGCTCGGCTTCTGGGGAACGATGATCGGGATACCCCATTGCGCCGGCAGCACTCAACAGCGCATTTTCGGCGGCCGGCCGGACGGAAGCGCGGATTGACGGGCGCCGGATCCCTTGCAAGAAAGCTCGGGCCGCGCAGCCGCGCGGGGAGTGGAGGAGATGATGCACGACGCGAGGTGGAGTATCCCCCTGAGGCGCGCCGCAATGGGGCTGGCGCTGGTCGCCGCCATTGGCGGCGGCGCGCGGGCCGAAGAGGCGCCGCCGCTGCGCGTCGGCATGGCGCCCAACTACCCGCCCCTGGCGTTCAAGCAGAACGGCCAGCTGAAGGGCATCGAGGTCGATTTCGCCAAGCGGCTGGGCGGCGCGCTGGGTCGCAAGGTCGAGATCATCGACACCGAGTGGGAACAGCTCGGCCCGGCCCTGGAAGCCAAAAAGATCGACATGGTGATGTCGGGCACGTCGATCACCGAGGAGCGCAAGGAGAAGGTCAACTTCACCGAGCCGTATCTGACCATCGGCCAGATGGCGATCGTGCGGTCGGCGGATTACCCGAAGCTGCGCGACCCGAAGGCGATGGACAGGCCCAAGTCGCGCGTCGGGTTCGTGTCGCGCACGACCGGCGAGCAGTGGGCGCGAGCGAATCTCAAGAAGGCCAAGCTGCACGGCTACACCAACACGGCGGAAGGCGTCGCGGCGTTGGAGAACGATCAGATCGACTTCTTCATCCAGGACGCGCCGGCGGTGTGGCGCGTCACCGGCGGCATCATGAACGAGCACCCCAAGCTGAAGGGGATCTACCGGCCGCTGACCACCGAAGAGCTGGCGTGGGCGGTGCCGAAGGACAACCCCGAGCTGTTGGCGCAGCTCAACAAGGTCCTCGAGCAGTGGAAGAAGGACGGCACCCTCGATGACGTGATCGACGACTGGATCACCGTGAAGAAGACGTCGATCGAGGTGAAGCCGCAGCACTAGACAGCAGAGGAAAGACAAAAGACAAAAGACAAAAGGCAAAAGATCTCCGCCTCGGCCCCTTTTGCCTTTTGCCTTTTGTCTTTTGCCTTTTGTCTTTCCTCTGCTGTCTTTCCTGGCGAACTACCGCTCTCGACTCAGAGCATCGACTTCGTCCACCGTCAGCCAGGCGGTGCTGCCCTTGCGGATGTTGAAGAACGCGAGCTCGGGCAGGCTGTAGAGCGCGCCCAGCGCGCCGGACCGCAGGCGGCGACCGCCGTCGGCGGGCCAGGTGAGCAGGCCGAGCAGGCCGTTCGCGCTGGCGACCGCGAGGTTGGCGGTGCCGAAGAGGGGGCGCGGCGCCACGGCGTCGTCGGTGAAGAAGACGAAGGTCGAGTCGGTGGGGCCCGGGCGGTAGTCGGCGGCGGTCATGGCGGTGGACTCGGCCAACCACGTGGCCACGCCAGGCTCGCGCTCCAGGCGCCGCTGCCGCGCCAGCTGCCGGTACGAGGGCCAGCTCTCGCGCGCGACGACGCGGGGGCTGGCGGCGACGCCGTCGGCGGCGACGAAGGGAATGGCGTTCCACGGCAGCCGGTCGACAGCGCTGCCGAGGGCGGTGCGCTGCGCGGCAGCGCGGTCACCCGGGTCGCTCGCCGATTCCACGGTGGCGAACAGCTCGGTGACGCAGTTGCGCGTCACCAGGGCGTAGCCGCGCCAGGCGCGCACGGCGTCGCGATACGCGCCGGCCACGTCGCGCGCCGCCCGCCAGCGCCGCGCCGCCTCCGCGGGCGCCGGCAACCGGACGCCGAGGTCGCGGCGCAGCGCCGGGCGCGCCGGGAGCAGGGGATCGGGCGCGACGCGTGGCGACGCCCCGGTCGCGCGCGCGTGCGACCCGTCGGCGGCACGGCTCACGGCGGATTCGAGGAGTGCGTAGCCCGCCTCGGCACAGGGCCCGTCGCTCAGAGAAGCGGTGCGCTGGCGCGCCAGCGCGATCGCGTTCTGCTCGTCCAGGGCGGCGAAGAAGGCGGCGCGTTGGGCACCGTCGGGCAGCGGCGGCCGCTGCGCGTCGGCAGGCCACGCGTCGAGCATCAGCAAGCGGTTCTGCGCCAGCGAGGACTCGACGGCCGCGAGGCGGGCCATGCCCAGCAGCATCGCCCAGCCCCAGTCCGGCCGGGTGGACGAGGGGAGATCGGCGAGGGCCTGGCCGGTGCGCGCGGCGAAGCCGGCCAGGGCCGTGCGCTCGGCGGCCGTCAGCGGCGTCGGTGCGACGACGAGCGCGTCGGAACGTAGCGAAGGCGCCGCCGTCAGCACCTCGAGCGCGGTGATCTCCTCGAGCAACTCCCCGAGCCGCGTCGCGGCCGTCGGCGGCGCGACGTTCACGGTTCCCGCTCGTGACGGCGGCGCCACGTCCAGCGGCAGCGCCGCGAGCTCGGCGCGCAGCGCCGTCAGGCGGTGCGCCAGCGCATCCACGCCATGGCGCGCGGTGACGCGTTGGCGCAGCGCGACCAGCGTGGGCGACACGCCATCGCCCTCGACGCCGCTGGCGAAGCCGTCGCGCACGAAGTACCCGGCGGCGCGCACCGGCCAGGCCGCGGTCGACGGCGACTGCGCGGCACACCCGAAGAGCGCCACGTCGGCGTCGAGCCCCGCCTGCCGCTGGCGCTCGCCGTCCTCGATCAGCAGGCGCTCGGCGAAGGCCAGGCGCACGCGCTCCGCGGTGGCGTCGTCGGTCGCCAGGCGGGTGAGGTGGACCGGCCGATTCTGCAGCAGCGTGTAGCGGACGCGAAAGACGCCGCGTGGATCGCGGCGCAGGGCCAGCACGCCGCCGGCGTCGTGCTGGAAATGGTAGACGTCGTCGCCGATGCCGAGGGCGACGTGTCCACCGCTCGACCCGCCCTCGTTGGCCTCGATGTAGAGATAGTCGAGCGTCGCGGCGCCCGCCGGCCGTGCCGCGACGAGCAGCACGGCCAGCGCGGCGACGCCGCCGGCGCGAGGCAGCCAGCGCACGGTCACACCCGGCGGCTACTTCGCCTGTCCGTAGCCCTTCTGCATCGACGCCGCCTTCGTCGCGTCGCCGGCCGCCAGATTCGCCTGCCACACCAGGAACTGATCCTGCGTGACGTTGGCCGCCCGCAGGCCCGCGCCGATGCCGACGTAGGTGTCCTGGTCGGCTTCCCAATTGGTGACGTGATGCCGCTGCGCGATCGAATCGAGGCCGCGCGTGAAGTTGTCGAACTGACCGCCCGACTTCACGTACGCCGAGGTGTAGTCGCGGACGTCGTTGCGATACGACTCGCGCTCCTTCGACGAGCTGCCGGAGCTGGACGAGCTGCCCGACGAGGAGGCGCTGGACTCGAACGAGCTCTTGACGCTCTCAGAGATCGAGCAGCCGACCAGGAGCAGGACACCGACACCGACCAGGACCAGACGCAGTCGTCGCATCGCTCATACCCTCCGGGCTGCACCGTACGCGAGTAACCAATAGGGTCAAGGCGTCCAGCCCGCTCCGGCTCGCCGGGGCGATCCGCCTTGCAACTCCGGAGTGGGGCACGATACGCAAAGGGAGATAGGGGGCCTCCATGCGGTTGCTGATCGTCATCGTTGTACTCGCCTGCGCGCGCGGCGCGTCGGCATTGGTCACCTGTGAGGTGGACTGCAACGGCGATCGCGTCGTGACGGTCGACGAGTTGATCCGCGGCACCAGCATCGCGCTCGGCTCGGAGCCGCTCGCGAGCTGCCCGGCCGCCGACACCACGGGCGACGGCGAGGTCATGATCGATGACATCATCACCGGGCTCGGCCGCGCCCTCGACGCCTGCCCGGCGGCGTATCCGCGCGACGCCACGCTGCGCCTGAATCAAATGCAGGTGCTCGGCAGTCACAACAGCTACCACGTCCACTCGCCGCCGGCCCTGTTCAGCGCCGTCGCCGACTTCAGCCAGGCGATCGCGGACTCGCTCGACTACGAGCATCCGCCGCTGGCCGAGCAATTCGACACGCAGGGAGTCCGGCAGATCGAGCTCGACATCTTCGCCGATCCGCAGGGCGGACTGTACGCGCATCCACTCGGGCTGGCGATCGTGACCGGCGATCCGGATCTGCGGATTCCCGAGCTCGAGGCGCCGGGGCTGAAGGTCCTGCACGTCCAGGACATCGACTACTACACGCAGCTGTCAGACGTTCACGGAGTGCCTGCGCCAGGTGCGCGCGTGGTCCGAGGCGCATCCGCTGCACGCACCGCTGATGATCCAGGTCGAGGCCAAGGACGACGTCCTGCCCCCCAACCTCGGCTTCGACTTCGTCGTGCCGATCCCGATCGGCCCCGACATGCTCGACGCCGTCGACTACGAGGTGCGCTCGGTCTTCCCCCCGAGGAGCTGATCACGCCCGACGACGTGCGCGGCGCGCACGCCACGCTGCGCGAGGCGATCGAACAGGACGGCTGGCCGACGCTCGGCGATGTCGCGCGGCAAGGTCTTCTTCTGCTTCGACAACGAGGGCTCCGCCAAGTCGATCTACCTGGACGGCCACCCGTCACTGCGCGGGCGCATCATGTTCACGAGCTCGGCGCCGCCGGCGGACGAGGCCGGCTTCGTGAAGCTGAACGACCCGATCGGCGACTTCGACCGCATCCAGACGCTGGTCGGTCAGGGATACATCATTCGCACCCGCTCCGACGCGGACACCGTGCAGGCGCGCAGCGGCGACACCACCATGCGCGAGGCCGCGATCACCAGCGGCGCGCAGTTCGTCAGCACCGACTATCCGGTGCCCGATCCGCGATTCGGCACCGGCTACATGGTGGCGATCCCGGGCGGAATGCCCGGCGCGCTGCAATCCGATCAGCGCGCCGGCGGAATGCGCGCCGGCGGACATCGAGTAGGTCAAGTTCTCAGGTTGCTGATGTGACGAGATCTAGCCGCCAAGGGCGCCAAGAACGCCAAGTGGAGTAGGTTTGGGTTTCCGAACTCCGGACCCACCCACCTGACAATCGTTCTCACGCGGCGTGCCGCGCGCCCTCGGGCCGTCCGCGCCCGAGCTTCTGCGCCATCTGGCGGTTGTGGAAGACGACGTCCTCCATCGCCGCGCGCGCCGAGTTGGCCGCGCCGTCGGCCAGGGCCGCGGTGCAACGGCGAATGGCGTCGCTCTGCTGGGTGACGTGCGCGGTCAGGCTCTCCGTCAGATCGTCGCTGTCCAGGGCCCCGTCGCCGCGGCGGGCGTCGACGAGCAGCGCGAAGACCATCGCGGCGCCGAGGAGAAACGGGACGCGCAGGAGCATGCCGGACTGGAGCGGCGAGCTGCTGCCGGTCACCCAGCCCACGGCGAGCGAGGCGACGCTGAGGCCGATCGTAACGGTGGCGATGGTCGCCAGCGACAGGCCGGCGATCGCGAGCACCAACACGCCGAGGCAGAGCAGCAGGAGCTCGACGGAGAGTTGCCCGGCCACCCACAACGAGGCGGCGACGAAGCAGGTGTCGAGGATCGCGATCCCCACTTTCAGCCCCTGCGTGTAGGGCTGCGGAGCGCGGCCGACGACGAGGTTCGAGCCCAGGTACATCGCGATGAGCAGCGGGCCGAGCCAGGGCGGAATGTCGTCCCCGCTGCGCCCCATCAGCATCAGATAGGCGCAGGTCAGAATCAGCGCCCAGCGCACGGTGACGATCGCGTTCGGATCGCGGGTCGGATCTGCGGAAACCACGTGTGCCATACAAACCTCCCCTGTTGCCCCGTACGCGCCCCCAGGCGCGCCGGGCTGATGTGCGTGGCGTACGGTGCAAGGGCGATGCCGACCCTCATCTCGCCGTCCCCTCGTGCGCGCGATGTGAAGGCAAAGAGGCTGGTGTGGCAGGTGCTGTCGGGATCGAAACCCGTCGTCGAAAAGCGTCGTCGCCGTGTCAGTCGAGCGCCACTGCGGCGGCGCCGCTGGCGCGCCGCGCGATGCACGATCCGGGCTCGGCGTACGCGCATGCCGTGGCGGATGCGATAGGGTGCGCCCAGACAGGGAAGTAAAGCGGCGCGCTAGCGCGGCGCGCGCGATCCACGCCACGGCGAGGGTCGCTGTGCCTTCGTGACGCGCCGCAGCAAACGGCGGAGCGCCGCGGCGCAGGCGTCGGCGTCTGCGACGGCGGTGATCGTCGACGAGCGGCGGGCGTCGACGCCGCGACGCGCGAACGCGTCGGCCCAGCCGCCGCTGCCCTCGACGACGACGATCGGGCGGCCGTGCATCCACGCGAAGGCGATCTCCGACAACGTGCCGGCGCCGCCGCCGATGGCGACCACCACGTCGCCGGCGAGCGCGGTCAGCACGTTGCGCGCGTGGCCGAGTCCGGTGGGCACGACCACCGAGCACCAGCGATTGCCCTCCGCCAGCGACGTCGACGGCACGATGCCGACGACGCAGCCGCCGGCGCGGCGGGCGCCGCGGCTGGCGGCGGCCATCACGCCGCCGCGACCGCCGGTGATCAACGTCGCGCCGAGTTGGGCGACGGAGGCGCCGATCTGCTCGGCGGTGCGCAGCGTGGGGCGCGGCGCGCGCGAGTCGCCTATCACCACCACCTGCGGCGGGCGCGTCACGGCGGGCAGCCGCCGAGGGCCAGTCCGACCGCGACGACGAGCTCGTCGATAGTGACGACCTGATCGCCGTTGCGATCGAACGCCGCGCACTGCGGCAGACCGGTGGGATCCTGGGCGATGAGGACGCCGAGGATGAGCTCGTTGACGACGATGATACCGTCACCGCTGCAATCGCCGACGCAGAAGGCGAAGCGCGTCGGCGTTGGCGACGGGATCATGGTGCGCGTCGGACTGCGGCTCGGCGTCCGCGCCGGGCTCCCCGTCGCCGTCGGCGTCGTCTGACCGGTCGCCGTCGGCGTCCCGCTGGTGTTCGCGGTCGGCGTCCGCGTCGCCGGGGTGCGCGTCCGCGTCGCCGTGCGTTGGTCCACGCGCGTCGGACTCGGGAACGGCGTGAACGTCTTGACGGGCGTGAAGGTCCGGATCGGCGTGAAGGTCTGATCCGGCGTGAAGGTGCGGAACGGGGTGAACGTCCGGAGCGGCGTGAAGGTCCCTTGCGGGCCGAACGGGGTGGGCGTCTCCATGAACTGGGCACCGGCCAACGCCGGTGCCAGGAGGACGAGAAACCCGATCAGCCATGCGCCGCTTCGCATACCCTTGGAGTATGACGGAAGCGGCGTTTCACGCCAGCGGAAGATGATCGTCCTCCAGCTTCACCGTGACCGGTTGGACCCCATCACCCAGATCTTGAAGATCGTGTCGACCAACCTTGGGGGCCCATCTTCAACGCGAAGACGCTGAGTCCAGAGGGCGGGTGCGTCCGGACGGAAGCAACCGAAAGTCAATTGGAGATGGGGTTGGCGAAACCAGAGCCAGGCTTGGTTTCTTCGCGCAACTTCCCGCCTTCGCGAGGCTAGTTCGACCCGCCGGCGAGCTCGACCACGTCACCGCCGCGCCAGCGCGGCTCCTCGCCGCGGCTGGCGACGAGGATCCCCTCGGGGTGCGCGATCCGCGGTGGCGCGATCGCGAGCCGGCGCCGGACGTCCGCGAGCGGCAGCGGCAGGAGGTCCTCGTAGCGCACGGCGGTGAGCTGCGCGGCGCGCCGGCCGCGGCGGTAGGCGCGGAACAGGTAGCGCTGCCAGTAGAGCGAGAGATCGTGCGGACCAAGAACGGCGCCGGCGACGACGATGAAGCCGACGCCGAGGTTCGGCACCTGGGCGTAGGTGAACGCGAGATTGGCCGCCTCGCCGGCCTCGTCGCGACCGTACCCGGTGAGGACGTGCCAGAGATCGTGCATGTCGCGGAGGCGATCGCCGAAGTACTCGCGATCGGGATCGACCGGCTCGTCCGCCGGACGGCCGTACGTCTGCGTCGCGGTCTCCTCGGCCTCGACCAGTCCGGCGGCGTCGAGGTTCGCCTCGTCCATGAACGCGGCGTAGATGCGGCCGAAGCTGCCCGCGGGCAGCGCCCGCAGCGCGGCGCGGTCGCTGAGCGCGGCGAGCAGCGAGGGCCGCTCGGCGAGGATGCGCTGGCCGTCGGGATGGGCGCGGAAGCGTTGCCAGGCCTTTTCGAAGGAATTGCCGGACAGCGCCCGGATGATCTCGAAGACGCGGTCGGTGCGCTCCGGATCGGCGATCAGATCCTT
>CAVWTK010000008.1:0-28526 GCA_963757755.1 uncultured bacterium
ATCGGGATGCCGCATCGACGCCGCCGGCGACGTGCCGACGTGATGGGGATCGGGTACAGTTCCAACAGGTGGTGCTGAACCTCCTGCGCAACGCCGTCGAAGCGATCGCGCAGCGGCCGGGGCTGGTCGAGGTACGGATCGTGCGGGTCGGCGACGGGCGCGCGTTTCCGTGTCGGATTCCGGCGGCGGCGTGGCGCCGGAGATGCTCGACCAGATCTTCTCGCCGTTCTTCACCACCAAGACGAGCGGGCTCGCATCGGCCTCTCGATCAGCCGGACCATCATCGAGGTGCACGGCGGCCGCCTGTGGGCCGAGCCCAACCCCGGCGCGGGCGCGACGTTCGTGTTCACGCTGCCGCCCGGGCGCGACTGAGCCGCCGCCGCGAGCCCCCTACGCGCAGCCGTTCAGCGCGTTGGCGACTGCGCGCACCAGCTCGTCGATGGTGACATGGCCGTCGCCGCCGGCGTCGATCGCCGGGCAGGCGTCGGGGGCGCGATCGTCGAGGGCGATGCCGACGGCGGTCACCAGCTCGTTGATCGTCACCGCCCCGTCGCCGTTGCAATCACCGGCGCACGCGTTCGCCGTCGCCGTCTGCCGTCGCCGTCGCCGACGCCGGCTCGCGGTCGCCGGTACCGGGTCTCGGTGTCACTCGGCCGGCGACGGCGGCGTATCGGTCGGCAGGGACCTCGGCGTGACCGTCGACGTGAGGGCCGGCGAGGCAGACGCGGTCGGCGGAGCGGTCGCGGTGCTGGTCAGGGTGTGCGTGGCCGTTGCGGTCGAGGTACGCGTCGCGGTGGACGGCGCGGACGGCGAGCCCGTCGATGACGCCGGTGACGTCGCTGTCGCGGTCAGCGTGCTGGCGGCGCTGGCCGTCGCCGTGCGGCTCGGGCTGGACGTCGGCGTCGCGTTTGCCGGCGCGGTCGCCGTCGGCGCCGCCGTGCGGGTCATTGTGGGCGAAGCCGTTGCCGAGGCGCTGGCGCTGGCAGGCGCGCTGTTGGTCGGTGTCGCCGATCGCGTCGCGGTGGTGCTGGAAGCCGCCGTCGCGGTCGCCGTGGGCCTGCGGCGGAGACGTGGCGCTGGCCGTCGCCGTACGGGTAGCGGTGTCGATCGCGGACGCGGTGCGCGTCGGGCTGTCCGTCGGGACCGCCGTCGAGATGACGGTCGGCGGTGGCGTGCTGGACGCGGAGGGCGAAACGGTCGCGGTGCGCGTCGCGGTGTCGGTCGCCGAGGGCGGTGGCGAATCGGTCGGCGACGCGGTGGCCGTGCGCGACGCCGGTTGGTGGCGGAGGGCGGCGCGGTCCGCGTCGCGGTCGGCGTGCCCGAGTCGGTGCGCGTCGGGGTGGCCGTGATCGTGGCGTCCCCGTACGCGTCGCCGTGCCGGTGTTGGTCGCCGTGCGCGTACGCGTCGTGGTGATCGTCGGCGTGCTCGAACTGGTAGCGGTGCCGGTGCGCGTCGCGGTCGCCGTGGGGATCGCGGTGGCGGTGCGGGTTGCCGTTCCGGTCGGCGTCGCGGTGGCGGTCGCCGTGCGCGTCGGAGTCGCGGTGCCGGTGGAGGTGACGGTCGGCGGCGGCGTGCGCGTGAACGTCGCCGTCGGCTGCGGCGTCTGGTCGATGGCCGCGAAGCGCTGGCCGAACACCGCGGCATCGGAGCCGTCGCCGCCCTCGCGCTGCCAGGCCGACCACGTAGCGACCGTCGGGGGCGGCGCTGACGGCGGAACGCTCTGCACCGAACTCATCCCGGCCGGCGCCGGGGTCGGCGCCACGTTGACCGGCGTCGGCCCCGCCATCGGCGTGCCGGCACCCTCGAAGCGCCGCTCCAGTATCGTCGTCGCCGCACCGGCGCGTTCGGGGCGATCCACACGACGACGAAGTTGCCGGTCTGGTCGGCGGCGACGCGGGCTGCGCCGGCTGTCATCGCTGCGGCGCGGGTTGACGCGGAACTCGCTGCCGGCGCGCGCCGCCGCTGTCGAAGCGCTGGCCGAAGATGCGCGGCATCGGTCGGGCTGTGCGAGATCGTAGCTCTGCCAGACGACGACGAAGCCGCCGCCGGCCGGGCCGGCTCACGGCGCGACCGAGTACTGATCGCCGACGGTGCGTCGATTGACCTGGAACTCGCATGCCCAGGTGGCGTCCGGTCGCTATCGTAGCGGCGTGCCGAAGACGCCGTAGCCATCACCGTCCTGGCCGTGCCGTCGATAGTAGCCGTCCTCCCACACCACGACGAAACCGCCGTCGGCGGTCGCCGCGACGGCTGCCGATCCCTGAAAGCCGGGCGTCGCGGTGTTGACCTGAAATCGGTGTGCCGAGCGGCGCGCCGGTGGCGTCGAAGCGACGCGCGAACACGTCGTCGTAGTCGTCCCACACGACGACGAAACCCGACGTGACGTCGGCCACCGCCGCCGCGCCTTCGTAGCTGCCGCGCGCCGGCGCGTTGACCTGAAACTCGCTACCCGGCGGCGCGCCGGCACTGGTGAAGCGGCGGGCGAAAACGTCGCCGTAGTCGCCGTTCGGACCGTACCCCTGCCAGACGACGACAAAACTCCCGTCGCCACCGACACTGACGTCGGGCGTCGACTGCTCCCCGGCGGTGAACGAGTTTGCCGGAAACTCGCCCTTCCGAATGGTGCCGTCGGCATTGTAGCGCTGGCCGAAGATGCCGATGTAGTCGCCATCCTGGTCGATGCTCTGCCAGACCACCACGAAGTTGCCGGACGGCGCACTCGACACGCCGGCGATCCCTGGACGCCCGCGGTGAACGTGTTCGCCTGAAAGGCGGTCCCGACCGGCTGGGCAGCACTCCGCCCGACGCTCAGGGGAAGCGTCGCGTCAGCCCCGCCAGCACCACCCCGACCCGCATCGTCAGCATCGTGCGCGCCGCGCGCGCGGCGCGCACTGTGCCGGAGCGTGCGACTTGCGAAAGCGGATTCTTTGCGGGCAGCCGGGTTTCTTCCGCTCAGAGCGCCTTGCATGGCGATGCGGCGGAAGGCGACGCGCGAGCCCGGGGACGTCTGCAGACCGATGTAGCTCGGCGCCCGTGCGGTACTCGCTCGGCCGCGCTCGGGCTCGAGGTTGTCGAGTCGCTGACCAGCTCCCCGTTCAGTCGCACCGTATAGTGTTGGCCGCGTACGGTGATCTCGAGTTCGTTCCATTCCGCCGGCGGGCGCACGATGGCCGGCCGGAGGAGCTGCGCGGCCTCGCCGAAGAACGCGCCGGTCCGGTGGATGGCCGCGGCCCCGGGAGGCCCGATCTCGTCGATCTGGACCTTGAAGCCCCGCTAGATGGCGCTGAACGCGGGTTCCGGTCGGCACACGCGCGCGGCCGCGGGAAGCGAAGGAAGACGCCCGAGGTGTCCTCGTCACGCCAGCGCAGCCATTCGAGACGGAGGACGAAGTCGGCCGGCGTTGGCAGGGTGCACCAGAAGAGTCCGAGGTCGTCACCGGGAACGGACTCCAGGCGATCGTCGACGACGACGAAGTCCCCGGCGCCTGCGCGCGCCCACTGCCCATGCTCGGCACCGTTGAAGAGCCAGCGAAACCCGTCGCGCGTGGCTCGTGGGTGGGAGCCGGCCGCCGTCGACGAATCGACGGGCCGCAGCTCGACTCGGTCGGCGGCGCGCCGACCGAGAGATCGACGAGATCGGGATCGACGAGTAGCGCCATCACTTCCTACGCAATCGCAAGCGCCATGCCCGCGCGCCCCGCGCCGGCGCCGGTAGTGGCGACACGCGGATCGTGCGGACGAATGGACGGCATTCGAAGCGGTATTCCGGGCCCATGGACATGCGGTTTCAGGCGCTGGCGCGCACGGGATCCATGCCGGCGCATCCCGTACGCGCGCAGTTTTTTGTGCAGCATGACCCGGCTGATGCCGAGCGCGCGCGCGGCGCGCGACGCGTTGCCGCCGTGCTGGGCAAGGACGCGGGCGACGTAGTCGCGCTCGAAGAGATCGCGGGCGCGCCGCAGGGTCACACCCGCGGTGGCGAGCGGCGGCGGCGCGCTGCCGGCATCGTGGCCGCGCACGTGCGACGGAGAGATCGGCCGGCTCGATCGCCGTCCCCGGCACCGCCAGCGCCACGGCGCGCTCGATCTCGTTCTGCAGCTCGCGCACGTTGCCCGGCCAGTCGTAGGCACAGAGGCGCTCCAGCGCGCCGGGCGTGAACTGCGCCAGTCGGGCGCTCGAAACGCCGCGTCGTGCGCTCGAGCAGGCGCGCCGCCAGCAGCGGGATATCGTCGCGGCGCGCGCGCAGCGGCGGGACGGCGATCGGGAACGCGCTCAGGCGGTAGAAGAGGTCCTCGCGAAAGGCGCCGTCGCGCACCGCCGCCACCAGGTCGCGATTGGTTGCCGAGATGACGCGCACGTCGACGCCGAGCGGCGCGGTGTCGCCGACCGGCAGCATCTCGCCCTCCTGCAGCGCGCGCAGCAGCTTGACCTGCATCGACAAGCGGCATGTCGCCGACCTCGTCGAGAAAGACGGTGCCGCCGTCGGCGACCTCGAACAGTCCCTTCTTGTCGGCCAACGCGCCGGTGAAGGCGCCCTTGCGATGCCCGAACAGCTCGCTCTCCAGCAGGGTCTCGCTGAGAGCGCCGCAATTGACGGCGACGAACGGCCGCGCGCGGCGGGCGCCGCCTGCAGTGGATGGCGCGCGCGATCAGCTCCTTGCCCGCGCCGGTCTCGCCGGTGATCAGCACCGTCACTGGCAGCGCGGCGGCGCTCTCGATGAGGCGGAAGACGCCCTGCATCGCCGTGCTGTGGCCGACGATCTCGTCGGTGCCGCGCCGCGCGCGAGTTGGTGCTGCAGGACCTCCACCTCGCCGCGCAGGCGGTCGGCCGTGCCGCGCGCGTCGCCGAGCTGGCGGGCGGTGTCGAGGGCGAGGCCGATGTTGTCCGCGACCGCGGCGATCAACCGGAGGTCGTCGTCGGTGAAGCCGCCGGACACCTTGTTGCGGAGTGACAGCACGCCGAGCGATCCCCGGCGACGCGCAGCGGCGCGCACAGGAGCGAGTGCGTCGTCATCCCGGTCCGGTCGTCCACCTCGCCGAACCAGCGCGGGTCGCGGGTCACGTCGGCGACGTGCTCCGCCCGACCGCTGCTGCTGAACCGCGCCGGCGATGCCGCGATCGGCAGGGAAGCGCACCGCCGCGAGGCGCCGCTCGACCTCCGGTGCCACATCCGCCACGTACGGCACGTAGAACTCGTTGGCCGCCGCGTCGAGCAGCATGACCGCGCTGCTCTCGACCCCGAACAGCGAGCGCGTTCGGGTGATGATCTCGGGCAGCAACCGATCGAGATCCACGATCTCGTTGATCGCCCGCCCGAGGTCGTAGAGCAGCGCCCGTTCCTCGAGGCTCAGCCTGAGCCGCGCCTCCGCATCCGACACCTTCACGAGCTGCCTCCGATCACTATCCCATGTCGCCTGTGGTTCACTGTCGATTCCAGTTTACATGCGCCCCCGAAGGGACGGAAAATCAGCCACTTCGGCCACTGACCTCATCCGGTTTGGACGATATTGGAGGGCGCGCGTTATCAGGGCTGACACCGATCTCCGGGCCGATCGGGAGTCTCCCGCATGTGGCACGCGTCTTGGTCTTCCGAGCCGGTAGGAGGAACGACGATGCAGCCTGTCGATATCGAGTGCCCGAGCGTGTTCGTGATTTCGAGCAACCCCGTGCGCCGCCACGATCTCGTGCGGAGCCTGGATGCGGCATCCCTGCACGTCGAGGGCTTCGCGTCGGCCTTCGCGCTGATGAACGCGCGCGAGGCGGACGACGGTGGTTGCGTCGTCCTCGACGTGCGACACGCCCGGACTGCGTGGCCTGGTCGCCCAGGAGCAGCTCCTGGGTGCCGAATTCGAGCAGCCCCTGATCGTCCTGACGGGCTTCGGCGAAGTGTCGGTCGCGGTGCGCGCCCTGCAGCGCGGTGCCTTCGACCTGATCGAGAAGCCGTGCGCCGACGACCAGCTGGTGGCCAGCCTCGAACAGGCGCTGGCCGTCGACGGGCAGCGCCGCCAGCGGGCGCGCGAGCGCGCCGTCTTCGTGCGCCGGCGCGGCCGGCTGACGCCGCGCGAGCGCGAGGTGATGGCGATGGTCGTCACGGGAAAGGCCAACAAGGTGGTCGCCGACGAGCTCGGGATCAGCGCCAAGACCGTCGAGACCCATCGCGCCCGCGTGATGGAGAAGTTGGCGGTCGGCTCGCTCGCGGAGCTGGTGCGGCTCGAGACTTTGCATGGTGGGGAGTGAGGAGCGGCGTGCCGTGTTCAGACGGCGCGGTGCTCCGTCAGAGCGCTGCGCGCGACCCGCAGCAGCAGCGAGTCGGTGGGCTGCTGCGCCAGCAGGTCGAAGCGGACGAGCTCGGCGAGCGAATTGGCGCCGAGCTTCTGCATCACGCGGGCGCGGTGGACCTCCACCGTCTTCTCGCTGATGCCGAACTCCAGGGCCACGACCTTGTTGGCCTTGCCGTGCACGACTTCCTGGAACACCTCGTGCTCGCGCGCGGTCAGGCAGGCGATGCGCGCCGCCACCGCCTCGCGTTGAGCGCTGGCGTGACGCCGGCTGTCGTCGAAGCTGAGCGCCTGCTGGACCCGATCGAGCAGCAGCTCATCGGCGAACGGCTTTTCGAAGAAGTCGAAGGCGCCGCGCTTCAGCATGTCCACCGCCGTGCCGACGTCGGCAAAGCCGGTGGTGACGATGACCGGCAGCCGGCAGCCGCGGTCGCGCAGCCGCTGCTGGAGCACCACGCCGCTCATGCCGGGCAGGCGCACGTCCAGGATCAGGCATCCCGGTCGTCCGGGATCGAGGGCGGCGAGAAAGGCTTCGGCGCTGTCGAATCCCTCGCTGACCAGGTCGACGGACTCGAGCAGGAAGCGCAGCGACGCCCGCAGGGGGACATCGTTGTCGATGATGAAGACGGTTGGCGTGGGTTTGGACGTCATCTCGAGCCCCCCTGGCAATCGGTTTGACCCGAGGGAAACCACGTATCGTGCCAACGCGTGCGGCGTGCGCTTCGTGCTTCGACGACGGCGTCGTGTCCTGTATGGTGGACAGCGGGAGGGTCAAAGGTATTTTGCGCTGGACAACCTCACGACCCGCTGGTGTAAATCCGCCGTTCAGGACCGATCGATGAAGCCTGCGCGAGACGAATCCCTGGATCTGCGCCAACTGCAGCGCGACTACGCCCTGTCGCTGCGCCTCCTCGAGCTGGGTCAGCAGCGGGACCTGGAGCCTTTTTTGCGTGAGGCACTGGCCCTGGTGGTCGAGGCGTCCGAGGCGCGTCAGGGGTATCTCGAGCTCCACGACGACCAGAGTGGCACCGACGGCTGGTGGATTGCGCACGGCTTCACCGAACCCGAGCTGAGCACGGTCCGCAACGCCATCTCACGGGGCATCATCGCGGAGGCGCTGGCGACCGGCCAGACGATCATCACGCCGTCGGCGGTCCTCGACCCCCGGTTCGGGGTGCGTGAGAGCGTCCGGCGGAGCCGCATCGAAGCCGTGATGTGTACCCCGATCGGCGCGGACCCGCCGCGCGGCGTCCTCTACCTCCAGGGCGGCGCCCAGGCGACGATGTTCTCCGACGAGGAGCGCCGGCGCGCCGAGAGCTTCGCCCGCCACCTGGCGCCCCTGGTCGATCGCCTCCTCGATGAGCATCAGCGCCGCCGGCAGAGCGACCCGACCAGCGCCCTGCGCGGCACCCTGCGGCTGGACGGCGTCATCGGCCGCTCCGCTGCCCTCGCCGCGGCGCTCCGCGAGGCGGCGCTGGTCGCGCCGCTCGACATCACCGTGCTGATCACCGGTGAGAACGGCACCGGCAAGACCCAGCTCGCTCGCCTGATCCACGACAACGGCCCGCGCGCCCTACGCCCATTCGTCGAGCTGAATTGTGCGGCGATTCAGGACACGCTGATCGAGTCGGACCTGTTCGGCGTCGTCAAGGGCGCGTACACCGATGCCACCGTCACCCGCGACGGCAAGGTGAAGGCGGCCGAGGGCGGCACGCTGATGCTCGACGAGGTCGGCGAGCTGACGGTCGCCGCGCAGGCGAAGCTCCTGCAGTTCCTCCATTCCAAGACGTACTATCCGGTCGGTTCCAGCACGCCGGTGACCGCCGACGTGCGGATCATCGCCGCCACCAACGCCGACCTGCAGCAGGCGGTCGTCGAGAAGCGCTTTCGCGAGGACCTGCTGTTCCGCTTGCAGATGCTGCCGATTCGGATGCCGAGCCTGAGCGAGCGACGCGAGGATATCGGCGAGTTGGCCAGTTACTTTTGCGCCGCCGCGTGCGCCCGCAACAACTATCCACGCATCGACCTGTCGCCCGGCGCCCTGCGCGCGCTCGAGGCCTCGGAATGGCCGGGCAACGTGCGCGAGCTCGACCAGTTCGTGCTTCGCGGCGTGCTCCGCGCCACCCGTGACGGGGTGCTGCATGTCGAGCGCGCGCACCTCTTCCCCGAGGCCCAGCCCATCGGCGAGCCGGCGGGACCCGAAACCTTCCAGGAGGCGACGCGGCGCTTCCAGAAGGAGCTCCTCCAGTCGGTGCTCGAGGAGACGCAGTGGAACGTGGTCGAGACCGCCAAGCGCCTCGATCTCGCCCGCTCGCACGTCTACAACAAGATCCGCGCCTTCGGACTCGAGCGAAACCGCTGAGCGGTCAGCCCCACAGGCGGTCGCGCAACCCCGACGCGCGCGCGATCGCCTGGCTCACCGCGTGCTCGACCACGGCGCGCGGACCGATGATCGTTGCCCGGCTGCGGGCGCGGGTCACCGCGGTGTACAGGAGCTCGCGCGAGACCACCGGCGACGGCTCCGGCGGCAGGAGCGCGACGACGGCGTCGAACTCCGAGCCCTGGCTCTTGTGCACGCTCATCGCGAAGACCGTCTCGTGCGGCGGCAGCCGCGCCGGCGACAGGCGGCGCTCGCCGCCATCGGGCGTGAGGAACACCGCCTGCCGGCGCTCCGTGTCGCCGTCGGCGGCGGTGATGATGCCGACGTCGCCGTTGAAGAGCTGCAGCTGGTAGTCGTTGCGCGTCACCAGGATCGGCCGGCCGACGTACCACGGACCGTCGACACGGATGACGCCCTGGTCGGCCAGCAGCTGCTCGATCTGCGCGTTCACCGCCTCCACCCCGCCCGGGCCGCGCCGGTGCGCGCAGAGGACGCGGAACCGCTCCAGCGCCTGCAATTGCTGGCGCGGTGATCCGGCGGCGCGAAAGGCCTCGAGTCCCTCTCGCACCACCCGCTCGCCCTCGATGCCGAGCCCGCCGTCCGCTCCGGCCGGATGCCAGCCGACGTCGCCCCCTTCGTCGAGCACCGACCACACCCCCTCGACGTTGCCGGTGTTGATCGCGGCGGCCAGGCGGCCGATGCCCCCCGCGAAGCGGTAGCTGCGGCTCAGCTGGACGATGGCGTCCGCGATGCCGGACGCCATCGCGGTTGGCGGATGCGACCGCGGCCCGCCGCTGTTGCAGATGTCGCCGAGCACCGCGCCCGCCTCGACCGAGGCGAGCTGATCCTGGTCGCCGAGCAGCATCAGCCGGGCCGACGGCAGCAGCGCGTCGAACAGCCGCGCCATCAGCGCCAGGTCCACCATCGACGCCTCGTCGACCAGCACCAGGTCGGCGCGCAACGGATCGCCGCGATGGTGCCGGAAGACCGAGGCGCCCCGTCGGGTTGCCCCGAGCGCGCGGTGGATCGTCGTCGCCGCGGCGGGAATCGCCTCGCGCACCGCCGTCGCGCACGGCAGCGCCGCGGCACCGTCCTGCACCGCCGCCTGCAGCCGCGCCGCCGCCTTGCCGGTCGGTGCCATCAGCGCGATGCGCGGCGGCGGCTGGCCGGCGGCGAGCGCCTGCTCGATGGCCAGCGCGAGGATGCGCACGACGGTGTGGGTCTTGCCGGTGCCGGGGCCGCCAGAGATGACGCAGAAGCGACGCCGGACGGCGGTGGACGCCGCCAGTCGCTGCATGTCCGGACTGGCAGGCTCGTCGACGCCGCCGAACAACCGCGTCAGCCCGTCGGCGAGCAGTCCCTCGTCGATGCCGTCCACCGCCGCCGCGGCCCGCGAGGCGATCGCGTCGGCGAGCGATTCCTGGTGCAGCCAGTAGCGGCGCAGGTAGAGGCGGTGGGCTCGGTCGAGCACCAGCGGCGTCGGCGACTGCGTCGCCCCACTCGCGCCGACCAGTGCGCTGTCGCGCAACGTCGCTTCCCAGCGCGCCAGCGCCGGCAGCTCCGCGCCGGCCGCCGGCGATCCCTCGTCGTCGCGCGGCGGCCCCTCGCTGACCAGGCGCGCGAGGTCGAGGCAGACGTGCCCCTGACGGACCGCGCGACTGGCAAACGCCGTCGCGAGCAGCACCTCGCCGCGCGATTCGCCGGCCAGCCGCGCCAGACTCTGCGCCAGGTAGACGTCGAGGTCGGACAGGACGCCAACCGCGCGCAGCGACTCGATCAGTGGGCTCATCGCCGACCCACGCCGCACGCGATCACGATCCGCCTCCCAACACCGCCGACAACGCCTCGATCAACGCCGCCGGCGGCGTCGCGTGCACGACGCCGGTGGCCGGCCCGCGCGACGGCGACATGCCGCGCACGAACAGATACAGCGCCCCGCCGACATGGCGGTCGTAGTGGTACCCGGACAGGCGGCGTTGCAGGTAGCGGTGCACGGCGACCAGATAGAGATGGTACTGCAGCACGTAGTCGTGGCGAGTCATCTCCACCGCCAACGCCGACGGTGCATAGTGGGCCGGGGTCGGACCGAGGTCGTTGGACTTGTAGTCGACCACGTACCAGCGCCCGGCGTGGGCGAACACGAGGTCGATGTAGCCGCGCAGGAATCCCGACAGGGGCCGAAACGGCAGTCGGCGCACGCGTTCCGCGTAGGCCGCCAGCGGCGCGCCGCCGTGGCGGGCGAAGACGTCGGCCAGCGACGCGGCGGTCAGCAGATGTCCGCCGTCGCGTGCCACGGGAAAGGCGAACTCCATCTCGCTGAGGCGTTGCGCCCGGGGCACGTCGCGCAGGCGCAACCCCGAACCAGCGGGGCGGCGAGGATCGAGTCCGGGCAGCAGAAATTGACCTCGATCTGCATCGGGTCCGGCGACCAATGGCGTATCCAGCACGTCGCGCAGGGCGGCGCTCAACGGATCGATCCACTCGGCGCCGATGCGCGCCATGGTCAGGTGCCGTTCGACCAGCGCGCGCATGACGGCCGGATCCTCGACGCCGAAGTCCGCCAGCTCGAGGATGCGATGCACCAACGTGCCGGGTCCGCGCCCGCGCGGGAACCCCTGCAGCGCCGCCGCGGCGGCGCCGGCCTCCTCCTCGAGCGCGACCTCGTCGCGATCGATGCCCTCCTCGGCGCGCAGCCCGAAGGCCTCCGCACCGGCGCTGAGGCTGGTGAAGCTGGCGATGCGCCAGGCCTGGTAGATGGTCGGCTCGGGCGGCGGCGCCACGAGCGCGGCGGCGTCGGCGGCCGACTCGCGATGCTGCCGGCCGCACGGCGGCGGCAGCGGCTCGAGCGCGATGGCGCCGGCCGCCGCGTCCACCACTGCCCGCAGATCGGCCAGCATCTCCGCGTCGGTCAGCTTGCCCAGCTGATCGGCGTCGCGCCGCGTGACACCGTCGGCATCGCGGCGCGGACGCCCGTGCAGCAGATCGGCGAGCGCCGAGTGCTGCGACAGGTTGATCGCGCCCCAGATCACGACGCACAGCTGCTGCGCGCGCGTCAGTGCCACGTACAGCAGACGCATTTCCTCGGCCGCCAACTCCCCGTCGCGCCGCATGGTGCTGTCGTTGGCGGGCGGCATGCCGAGATCGATCGTCAGACGACGCTCCGCATCGTGGAACCGCGGCCAGGCCTTCTCCAGCTTGGGGTCGATGAAGTCCCACAGAAACGGGCAGAAGACGACCGGGTACTGCAGGCCCTTGCTCTTGTGAATCGTGGTCAGCGAGACCGCGTGGACGTCGCTCTCGAGGCGAATCTGCGCCGCCTCGCTGCCGAGCTCGCGCTGCAACGTGACATCGGTGCGCAGCCGATGCAGCCAGTCGACGAGTCCGTGCGGTCCACGGCGACTCTCGCTCGCCGCCTGCTGCAACAGCTCGCCGAGGTGCAGCAGGTTCGTCATCGAGCGCTCACCGCCCGGGGTCCCGAGCACGCGCCTGGGCACCTGCAGATCGTCGAACAGGCCGCGCAGAGCGGCGGTCACGCCGCTGACGCGCCAACGTTCGTTCCATCGCTGGAAGCACTCGCCCCACTCGTCCCACCGCGCCTCGTCGGCGTTGAGCCGCACGACGTCCTCGCTGCGGAGGCCGATCAGTGGCGTCACCAGCGCCACTCGGAGCGCCAGGGCATCGCCGGGCTCGGCGAGGGCGCGCAGCAGCTGCTCGAGCATCAGCGCTTCGGGCGCATCGAAGACGCTGGCATCGCCGAGCGCGACACTGGGCACGCCGGCGACGCGCAGCGCCTCACTGACGGCGATCAGCTGGTCGTTCTTGCGACACAGAACCGCGATGTCGCCGGCCCGCACCGCTCGGCCGTCGAGGAGCGTTCCGTCGTCGAGCAGCTGCACCACCTGATCAGCCAGGCACCGGTACCACCAATGGGCACTGCCCGACGGCTTGGTCGGTCGCTTCGCGCCGTCGGTGAAGTCGCTCCGATTGGCGAAGAGCATACGCAGCGGAGCGGTGCCTGCGGCTGCGCCGCCCAGCTGGTCGCGATTCGGTACGGCCGCCTGCGCTGCGCGGAACGCGATGTCGGGAATGACGAACGGCGTCGGCGCATTGGTGAAGAGCGTGTTGACCGCCTGCACCAGACGCGGCGACGATCGCCAGTTGGTCAGCAGTGTGTGGGCATCGCTCGCCCCGCGCTGCGCGTCGAGGTACGCGAACACGTCGGCACCGCGAAAGGCGTAGATCGCCTGCTTCGGGTCGCCGATGAGAAAGAGCGGCATGCCGGCGCGGGTGTGCAGCTCACGGAAGATGCGGTACTGCACCGGATCGGTGTCCTGGAACTCGTCGATCAGCGCCAGGCCGTAACGGCGCCGGAATCCGTCCACGAGCACATCGCTCGACGGACCACTCAGCGCCTGGTCGAGGCGATGCAGGAGATCGTCGAAATCCTGGACGTTGCCAGCGTCCTTGCGCCGCTGCAGGGTCTCGAGCACCGCCGGTCCCACATCGCGCATCAGGGCGCGCGCCCACGTCTTCGGTTCGTCCGCCGCGGGGTCCGCGACGGGCGGGACGACGCGGAGATCGCGATGCAGCGCGAAGGATCCCGCGACGTTCGCGACCGTCGCCAGCGTGATTTTGTGGTCGCGCAGCCCCGCCACCAGGGGTCGCGGGGCATCGAACAAGCGCGCGGCCCACACATCGCGGACCGCGTCGGCCAACAGCGGCCGCGGATCGCCGATCAGCTCGACGTCGAAGGCCGATCCGCTCTCGAAGGCGAACTCGCGCAGGGCCCGCTGGCAGAAGCCGTGGATGGTGAAGATCGACGCCTCGTCGAACCCGTCGAGCGCCGCCCGCACGCGCCGGCGATCGGCGTCGCGCTGCCCGTCCGCGATGCGCCGCCGCACCAACTCGCGCAGATCGTCGTCGGCCGCCGGATGGCCGGGATCGGCATAGGTCTCCAACGCCAGCACCAAGCGCTCGCGCAGACGGCGGCGCAGCTCCGCCGTGGCGGCATTGGTGAACGTCACGATGAGGATGCGGCTGATGTCGATGTCGGCGAGCACGCCGCGTAGCGCGAGGGTCGTGATCGCGAAGGTCTTGCCGGTGCCGGCGCTGGCCTCGATCAGTTGCAGGCCGGCGAGCGGCGTCGTCAACGGATCGAGCGCCTTCACGTTCTCACCCGATGATCGAGCAGCGGATCGAAGATCGCGCGCGCGACGGTAAAGAGCTCCGCGGTCTGGTCGGCCGCCGCATCGTCGCGCAGCTCCGTTGGCAGGTCGGGGTAGACCAGCGCGACATACGCATCGCCGCCGTCTCCAGGAACGTTGTCGCTCCCCTCAAACGCCAGGCGGGCCTTGGTACGCGCCTTCTCGAACGTCGCGCCCTTCTTGCGCAGCTCGGCCGCGTACGCGCGCGACGCCGACTTGAAGAGCGGCAGTGGCGCGGTCTGGCCTCGCTGGAAGAGCTCCAGCAGCGCGCCGAGCTGGCGCGCGGCGTCCGGCACCGCGGTGAATTGCACCGCGGTCACCGGTTGCTTGCTGCCCGACTTCGATCGCCCGACCAACACCGACGTCGCGGTCGGCTCGATCGCGGCGTTCAACACGAGATGGCGGATCCAGAGCTCCAGCTCGCTGCCCCCCTCGACGCGCGAGAACTGCACCCGCACCACCCCAGAGGCCTGCCGCCGCTGCATCAACCCGGTCACGGCGACGTCGGCGACCGCGACGGCGACTTCGCAGGTGACCAGCGGCGAGGCGATCACGTGCGCCGCCGCCGCGGCGTGAATCCCGGCGGCGACCCCCAACTGCAGATCCACGGCCGCCTGCCCCGGAGTGCCGTGCGGCAGGATGCCGCTGGCGCGTAGCAGCACCTCGGTCGCGCCGGCCTCGGCGCCGGCCAGCAGGCCATTCAACAAGCGCTGCCCGAGGTCCCACTGCTGAAGATAGGAGAGCTCGATGGGCTCGCGGTCGTCGGGAGGCTCGCTCCTCGAACGGCAGGTAGAGTTGCAATCGCCGGCGCAGAAACCAGCGCATGGGATTGCGGAAGAAGTCGAGCAGCTCGTCGAGCGTCACCGCCGTCACCGGCTGGAGCGGCAGCGGCGCGGAGATGAACGGCGGCAACGGCTGCCGCTGTCCACACAGGGCCAGCGCGCCAGCGTACTGCGAGCGCGCGTAGCTCGCCAGCGGTCCGGGGCCGCGAAAGGCAACGGGGCTGAAGGGCTGCAGCGGATGGTGATGCACGACGGCGGTGCGCGCCTTGCGCGGGGCGTCCGCAACGGCGGGCAGCTGCGCCGTCGCGTCGATCGCGTCGAGCAGCTCGCTCACCACCACCGAGGGCGGCAGCTCGGCATTGTTGGTGATGCTGTGGCCGGCATAGGTGATCAGCAGCCGCTCGCGCGCCGACAGCAGCGCCTCGAGGAACAGGTAGCGATCGTCGTCGCGCGGCGTGCGGTCGCCGGGCCGCGGTGCCCGCGCCATGAGGTCGAAGGCGAGCGGCCGTGGGGCGCGCGGGAAGACGCCGTCGCTGAGCCCGACCAGCGCGACGACGCGGAAAGGCACGGTGCGCATCGGCACCATCTCGCAGAAGGTGACGGCGCCGGTGAGGAAGCCCAGCGGCGCGCCCTCGACGGCGAGCGCGGTGTCGAGCAGCCGGCGGATCGCCGTCAGGCCGATGGGGTCCTCGAAGCCGCCCTGCGCGGCGCGCTCGGCCAGCAGTGCCAGCGCCGCCAGCACCGCATCGTGCTGGTCGGCGTAGGACGGCTTCTGCTGGGCGACCGCGGCCAGCAACTCGCCCAACCGGTCGCGCCAGTCGACGGCCGTGTGCGGCGTCGCCAGCAGCCGGCGGAAGCGCATCAGGGTTTCGACGAAGGCGACGAACTGGCCGAGCAGCTCGGCCTCGCTTCCCTCGAGGTCGCCGCTCGGCAGCGCGCCCTGCCAGAGTGATTCCTCGCTGCTCGGCAGCGCGGTACCGAGCAGCAAGCGATCGAGGCCGAAGCGCCAGGTGTTGTCGCCGCAGGCGGGCAACCCCTCCTCGACGCGATGGGCGGCGTCGGCGCCCCAGCGCACGCCCGCCTCGTCGATCCAACCGCGAATCGTGTCGAGTGCTTCGGCGGGAATGGCGAAGCGTTGGCGCACCGCGTCGAGCGCCAGCAGATCGAGCACCCCCGACGCCGGCAGCCGGCCGGCGAGCAGATCGAGCGTGCGCAGGAAGGCGTCGACGACGTCGCGCGTGGCGCGCGCGCGGCGGTCGGCGATGGTGAAGGGAATGCGCGGGCGGTCGGGGCTCGTGAACACGGCCTCGACCAGCGGCGCGTAGGTATCGATCGACGGCGTCATGACGATGACGTCGTGCGGCCGCAGCGTCGGATCGGCGGCGAAGAGCGCGCTCAGCCGATCGTGCAGCACCTCCATCTCGCGCATCGGCCCGTGGCAGGCGTGCACCGCGACCGATCCGTCGTCCGCCGCCAGCACGATCGGCGGCTCGCCGGCGGCGCCGCGCAGGCGCAGGTCGAGGACGTCGGACTGCAGCGTCGCCAGCAGCGAGCCTTCGCCCGGCTCGCGGTAGCGGTCGACCGGATCGTCCTCGTAGCTGAGACGCGACTCGAACACCTGCTGGAAATCGCGGCCGACGCGGCCCAGCGACGCGAGCAGCGGCGGCGCGTCGAGGTACAGCTCGGCGGGGTCGCCGCCCGCCGCCAGGGCGCGCCGCCGTTCGCGCGCCGATGGCAGATCGCCCCAGTACGCGCGCGAGGGACTGAGCGCGAACAGGTGCAGCTCGATCCGGCCGTCGAGCGCGGCGAGGAGATCGACGTAGATCGGCGGCAGGGTCGCCAGCCCGAAGATGCTGGCGCGATGCGGCAGCGGCGTCGCCGGCTGCACACCGGCCCGCAGAGCGGCGAGCAGAGCGCGGGCGCGCGCCGCCTGGTGCAGCGGGCCGAGGCGAGCGACAAGCGCGCGCCACAGCGCCGGTTGCCAGTCGGTGGGATCGCCGCCGCCGTTCTCCCACGTCAGCACCATCTCGGGACGGAAGACGGCGTACTGGTCGAACAGGTCGGCGATCCGGGCGGCGAGCGGCAGCAGCCGACTGCCGTCCCGATCGTCGCGCAGGAAGCGTTGCACCGGCGCGAAGCGCGCGGCCGACGCCTGGCGCAGGAGCTCGGCGGCGACCGCCCAGCGCAATCCCTCCGGCGTGAACACCGCCGCGCCCCCGGCCGGCTCGCCGAGGACGGCCGTCGCGACCTGCTCGATGAAGGCGCGCGGAAACGGAAAGGAGGGATTCGCCCAGATGCCGAGCCGCGCGGCGAGCTCGAGCCCGAGCCAGCGCGCCATACCGCGGCCCTGGACGACGATCGTCTCGGGCGCGAACGGATCCGCTGGCGGCACGCGGACCAGCTCGGCCAGGGCGTCGACGAGGACCTCGGTGCGGTTGCTGCGATGGACGATCATCGTCGCCCGCCGCCGTCCCCGCCCCGCCGCCGGGGCGGGGACGCGAGGGGTGGTGTGGTGGACGCGCTCAGGCTCGCGCCGCCTTGCATGCCGGGCGGTCGGTGCAGCGCGTCAGCCATCCGGCGAGCTGCGGCCAGCGGCCCAGATCGACGCCGGCCATCGTCGCCCAGGTCAGCACCGACGCGACGTTGAGATCGGCGATGGTGAACGCCCCGCCGAGCAGATACTCGCGGCCGCGCAGCGCGCCCTCGAGCACCGTCAGCGGTCCCGCCAATTTCGTTTCAGCGGCGGCGGCGGCCGCTTCGTCGCGCTGGTCCCTGGGCGCGATGCGCCGCTGGAAGAGCACCTGCAGCAGGGTCGCCTCGACTTCGGTCATCACCCAGAAGCTCCACTGGAAGGCGCGGCCCTCGTCGGGGGTCGAGGCCGGCCACAGCGAGCCAGCGCCGTACTGGCGCGCGAGGTACAGGTTGATGGCCATCGACTCCCAGAGCACGGTGGTGCCGTCCACCAGCACCGGAATGTGGCCGTTCGGGTTGAGCTTGAGGAACTCCGCCGTGTGCGTGCCGGCGTTCGCGAAACTGGTGGGCACGTTTTCGAACTCGAGCCCGAGCTCGCGCAGCGCCCAGAGGGCGCGGAAGGCGCGTGAGGCGGGAACTCCGTAGAGCTTGATCATCGGTCCCTCCGTTGGGTGATGCGGTGGAGCTAGGCAGAATCGGCGACGGGATCAAGCGGCCGACGCGGATCGCTTGAAAGCGCGTGTCGACTCTGCGCGAGGAGGCGCATGCGTCCCGTTCGTCACGCCCGCGCCCTGATCTACGACAAGGCCATCGTCGGCCTGACCACCGGCTGGTATCGCGCCGTGCTCGAGCGCCTGCCGTCGGCCTGCCGGCTGCTCGACATCGGCATCGGCACCGGCAGCGCGCTGCTCGCCAACGCCGCGCTGCTGACCGAGAAGCGGATGCACGTCACCGGTCTCGACATCGACGCCGACTACATCGCTCGCTGTCGCCGCGCCATCGCGGAGCGCGGGCTCGGCGACGTCGTCGCGCCGCGCCTGGAGTCGATCTACGATCACCGCGGCGGTCCGTACGACGCCGCCTACTTCAGCGCGAGCTTCATGCTGCTGCCCGATCCGCCCGCCGCGCTGCGCCACGTGCGCTCGCTGCTCGTACCCGACGGCCGCATCTACTTCACGCAGACCTTCGAGCACGCGCCGTCGCGCGCGGTCGAGACGCTCAAGCCGCTGCTGCGCCTGCTGACCACGATCGATTTCGGCCGCGTCACGTATGAAGCCGACTTCCGCACCGCGCTGGCCGCCGGCGGCGAGCAGATCGAGACGTTCGAGATCCTGAACCGGGGCCCACGCCGATCCGGCGCGCTCGCGATTTCGATCGGCGCGTAGCCGCGGGCCTCGTGCCCGCACGGCGGCGCGGAGCATCGGCCGGAGCGCCTGGCGTGCGCAATCCGCGCGGCGGGTCGCGAAACGCCGGATGGTACCGCCGCACCACTGCTCCCCCGGGCGACGCTCCGCGTCGCCGGCGGCCACGGGTGCCGCGGCTACAGCCACGGACGGAACTCGCAGTCGGATGGAACAATGCCAACCGGGCCCAACCGGGCGGCGCTCCACACCGCCGTGCGGCGACTCGTCGCCGCGGGCCTTGTGGCGCCGGCGCCAACCCGAAGATGTGGCTGCGGCACCTGTGGCCGCGGGCGGTGCGGCAGCACCGCCGGGCGGCGGGGAGTGTGGCGCCGCACCACCGCTCCCCCGGGCGACGCTCCGCGTCGCCGGCGGCCACAGGTGCCGCGGCTACAGCCACGGACGGAACTCGCAGTCGGATGGAACAATGCCAACTGGGCCCAACCGGGCGGCGCTCCACACCGCCGTGCGGCGACTCGTCGCCGCGGGCCTTGTGGCGCCGGCGCCAACCCGAAGATGTAGCTGCGGCACCTGTGGCCGCGGGCGGTGCGGCAGCACCGCCAGGTGGCGGGGAGTGTGGCGCCGCACCACCGCTCCCCCGGGCGACGCTCCGCGTCGCCGGCGGCCACGGGTGCCGCGGCTACAGCCACGGAAGGAACTCGCAGTCGGATGGAACAATGCCAACTAGGCCCAACCGGGCGGCGCTCCACACCGCCGTGCGGCGACTCGTCGCCGCGGGAGTTGTGGCGCCGGCGCCAACCCGAAGATGTAGCTGCGGCACCTGTGGCCGCGGGCGGTGCGGCAGCACCGCCAGGTGGCGGGGAGTGTGGCGCCGCACCACCGCTCCCCCGGGCGACGCTCCGCGTCGCCGGCGGCCACGGGCGCCGCGGCTGCAGCCACGGACGGAACTCGCAGTCGGATGGAACAATGCCAACCGGGCCCAACCGGGCGGCGCTCCACACCGCCGTGCGGCGACTCGTCGCCGCGGGCCTTGTGGCGCCGGCGCCAACCCGAAGATGTAGCTGCGGCACCTGTGGCCGCGGGCGGTGCGGCAGCACCGCCAGGTGGCGGGGAGTGTGGCGCCGCACCACCGCTCCCCCGGGCGCCGCTCCGCGTCGCCGGCGGCCACAGGTGCCGCGGCTGCGGCCACGGACGGAACTCGCAGTCGGATGGAACAATGCCAACCGGGCCCAACCGGGCGGCGCTCCACACCGCCGTGCGGCGACTCGTCGCCGCGGGCCTTGTGGCGCCGGCGCCAACCCGAAGATGTAGCTGCGGCACCTGTGGCCGCGGGCGGTGCGGCAGCACCGCCAGGTGGCGGGGAGTGTGGCGCCGCACCACCGCTCCCCCGGGCGACGCTCCGCGTCGCCGGCGGCCACGGGTGCCGCGGCTACGGTCACGTCGGCGCGAAGGAACAATGCCACACCGCGCCCAACCGGGGCGGCGCGGCCTGCCGATCAACACTCTCGATACAATTGTCCGCGCCGGCGCACCGGCTCGAGCAGCGACAGATCGCCGGGGTCCATTTCGTATCCCTCCGGATGTGGCGCCCGTGGCGCCATGCCGAGGGCGGTGAGGATGCGCGGGTCCTGATAGTAGCCGGCGAAGGTGTGCAGGATCAGGATCGGCGGGAACGAGTGCTCGGAGCCGGCGTGCTCGGCGAGGACGGCGGCGCGCGCGTCGGGCGGGAGGCCGTCGAGGCCGCGCGGATGGCGGCTGCGCGCCAGGGCGTCGAGCGCGTCGACACCCTGGGCGATCATGGCCTTCAGCTCGGGCGTCGCGTTCAACGATCGGTCGAGATAGTCGACCGCGCCGAGCTGCCCGGCGGCCGGCCGCTGTCCGTCGGGGCTGGCGGGGATGATGTCGTCGAGAACGTGCGCGAGCACGCGGCGCTGCGCCTCGGTGAATGCGATGTCGCTCATGGCGTCTCCGCGGGCTCAGTCGAACAGGTTGGCGAGGTTCTTCTTCATCGTGTCGGCGATGTAGAGCGTCAGCGCCTGGATGGTGTTGGTCGGATTCACGGCGGCGGCGGTGACGAAGATGCTGCCGTCGATGATGAAGAGGTTGCGGACGTCGTGGCACCGCCCCCATTCGTTGACGACCGACGTCTCCGGATCCGTTCCCATCCGCGCCGTGCCCATCAGGTGCCAGCCGGCGAACGGCAGCGGCGCGTCGACGACGAACTCGCGCGCGCCCGACGCCGCCAGCACCTCCTTCCCCCGCGCGACGGCGTGGGCGAGCATCTTGGTGCTGTTGTCGCTCAGGCGGTAAGTGATCTTCGGTGCCGGGATGCCGTTCGAGTCGGTCAGATTGGCGTCGAGCGTCACCGTGTTGGTCGCCTCGGGCAGGTCCTCGCAGATCACCACCATCCCGGCGGTGCGATCGAAGAGGTCGGCGTAGGCGCGATGGTGATCGGCGCCCCACGTCATGCGCCCCGCCTGCATGCCCCACAGCGCCGTCGAGACGGCCCCGAACCCGCGCAGGATCTCGAACGAGTACCCGCGCACGAAGTCGCGCGCCGGATCCGTCTCGTAGAACTCCTGGCTCATGATGCAGCAGCCGGTCGGCCCCTTGTAGCCCTCGAGCGGCTCGTCGAAGACGCCGGTGACCATGCCGTACGGATGGAACATCAGGTTCTTGCCGACGAGTCCGCTGCGGTTGGCGAGCCCATCGGGGAAGTGCTTCGAGGTGGAGTTCAGCAGCAGGCGCGGCGTGCCGATGCCGTTGCAGGCGACGACCACGACATGGGCCTTCTGCCGCCGCTCGACGCCCTCGGCGTCGTAGTAGATCACACCGTCCGCCATGCCGTTGGCATCCACCGTGATCTCGCGCACCCGGCAGTGCGGGCGGAGCGTGACCCCCTGGCGCAGCGCCGGCGGCCAGTAGGTGATGTCGGTGCTCGCCTTGGCGCCCTGCGCGCAGCCGGACAGGCAGGTGCCGGCGTTGATGCACGCGGCGCGTCCGTCGTAGTCGCGGGTGGTGATGGCGCTGTCCGACGGCCACCAGTGCCAGCCCAGCGCGTTGAAGCCCCGCGCCAGCGTCTCGCCCAGCTTGCCGAGCGCGACCGGCGGCAGCGGCAGATCCTTCGGCGGATAGGCGGGATCGCCGGCCAGACCGGAGACGCCCATCATCCGCGCGTTGACGTCGTAGTACGGCGCCAGGGTCTGGTAGTCGAGCGGCCAGTCGTCGGCGACGCCGTCGAGCGTGCGGGCGCGGAAGTCCGATGGATGAAAGCGCGGGAAGTGCGCCGCGTACATGATCGTGCTGCCGCCGACGGCGTTGAACATCGAGACCTGGATCGGCGAGCTGACGTCGTTGACGGGATAATCCTCCTTGCGGCCGCGGGTGTTGGGACTGAAGCTGAAGTCGCCCATCTGGCGCGCCTCCCAGTCCGTCCGCATGCCGGGGTACTGGGTCGGATCCATCCAGCCGCCCTGCTCCATGCAGAGGATGTTCATGCGCGTCTCGGCCAGGCTCCACGCCAGCGCCGCGCCGGATGCTCCGGCGCCGATGATCAGCACGTCGACTGGCTCTTCCGCCATTGGCCGCGATCCTCCCGTGAGGGTTCGTTAGCGCGAAGGTCGAGGGGAGTCGAATGGGCCGGAGGCAGGCGCGAAGACCGAGGATGACCGTTGAACGCCTCGGCTCTGGTTCTCGTCCGGCGGCGTTCGTCCTCCGAGCTTTCATCCTTCCGCTCTCGTCTGTCATCCGTCACCCCAACGACTTTTCTCCAAGACGCGGTTCACCCCCCGCGCTATCGTTCCGGCAAAGGAGAATCGCGTGCCCGACCTGAGCACCAAGACCCCCGTGTCCATCATCCCCACCATGCGCTATCGCGACGCCGTCGCCGCGATCGACTGGCTGTGCCGCGCCTTCGGCTTCGAGCGTCATCTCGTCGTTCCCGACGAGGCCGGCGGCATCGCCCACGCTCAGCTCACGTTCGGGAACGGCATGATCATGCTCGGCTCCCAGCGGGACGACGATTTCGGCAAGCTGCAGAAGACGCCGGCCGAGGTAGGCGGCATCGGCACGCAGAGCGCCTACATCATCGTCGCCGACGCCGACGCGCATCACGATCGCGCGGTCGCGGCCGGTGCCACGGTCGCTTTTCCGCTGTTCGACGCCGACTACGGCGGCCGTGGCTATTCCTGCCTCGACCCCGAGGGCCGCCTGTGGAGCTTCGGCACCTACGACCCGTGGGCGCACTCGTAGATCGCGCTCACGCGGCGAGCGCGGCGTTGATCGCCGCGATCACCTCGTCGATGCGCACCGTTCCGTCGCCGTCCCGATCGGCCGACGCGCACGACGAGAGCGGCTGCGCGTCGAGGGCGATGCCGACGGCGCGCACGAGCTCGTCCACCGTGACGGTGCCGTCACCGTCGCAGTCGCCGAAGACGGCGGCGGGCCCGGACGGGCTGACTGCCGGCGTGCCCGTTGGCGTCGGCGTGTTCTCGGTCGGGTGTCCGCCGGCGTGAACGTGATCGTCGGCGTCGCGCTCGGGCTCGCCGTCGGCTGCTCCGCTAGGTTCTCGTCGCCGAAGATCAGGTCGACGTTTGTACGCGTGGACAATCCGTTGATGGGATCGCCAGGTGTTGCAGCGTGCTGGTCAAAGATCACGTAGGGCTCGTCGGCGTCCCGCCGTTCGTTGATGTGCAGGTCTACGAACGCGATGACGTAGTAGTCGCGATCGGTGAGCCCGCCGGTGTCGTAGGTGGTGTTGTTGCGGTAGACGGGCAGACACCCGATGCTTTGGGTAAGCTCGGGCGTCTTGAACACGCAGATACACAGTGGTCGCCGATTCCCGATCGGGCCGAGGCCCCCGGTGTAGTTGATCTTGCCGCTGAAGGCGCGCGCGGCTCCCGCGATGGTCACGACGGCGAGGAAGAGGACGAGCGCACGGCCGAAGCGCGCCAAGGACTCGAGATGCATCGTTCCGGCGCTATCACCCGCCTGCGGCTAATAGAAGTCGAGACGCGCTCGAGCTGCGCGCGAGCCGCCCGCGCTCCCGGCAACGCTGCCCCTGGAGGCGCGGGGGGCTCGCCCGCAGCTCCAGCGCATTCGGTTCACGTGGACGGTTGAGCCACACGCACCAACCGGGGTACAGCCGTCGCACGCATCCCTATCGCGGGAAACGGAGGACGAGGATGAACGTGCTGCACGGACGGACGGCGCTGGTCACCGGCGCGTCGAGCGGCCTCGGCGTCGACTTCGCCACCATCCTGGCAGAACGCGGCTGCAACCTGATCCTCGTCGCCCGCCGCGAGGATCGCCTGCGGACGCTCGCCGACGAGCTGACCGCCAAACACGGCGTGCGCGTCGAGGTGATCGGCATGAGCCTGTCGCCGCTCGGCGCCGCGCAGGTGCTCTACGACCGCGTGCGCGCGCTCAACCTCGCGGTTGACGTGCTGATCAACAATGCCGGCTTCGGCGTCTACGGGCCGTTCACGCAGATCCCCTGGGAGCGCGAGGAAGAGATGCTGCGTCTCGACGTCATCGCGCTCGTGCACCTCAGCAAGCTCTTCGTGCGGGACATGCTGGCGCGCGACCTCGGGTGGATGCTTCAGGTCTCGTCGATCGGCGCCTACCAGCCGTCGCCGACCTACGCGAGCTACTCCGCCGCGAAGGCTTTCGTGCTGAGCTTCGGCGAAGCGCTCAGCTACGAGTTGCGCGGCACCAACGTGAAGGTGTCGGTGCTGTCGCCGGGCGTCACCGAAACGGAATTCCTCGAGGTCGCCGGTCAGGCGCGCACGCTCTACCAGCGGATGTCGATGATGCCGAGTCGCCCGGTGGCCGAGATCGGCATCGCGGCGATGCTGCGCGGCAAACCGAGCAAAGTAGCGGGGGCGATGAACGCGTTCGCCACCTGGAGCCTGCGCTTCATGCCGCGCCGCTGGCAGGCCGCGATGGCCAGCGCCGCCATGCAGATGGGCCAGCACTGAGCCGCCAAGACGGCCAGGTCGCCAGGCAGACGCTCTGGGCGCGCTCGGCATCTCGGCGGATCCGTTTTTCAGGACGCGTCCTGCAGCTCGACGTAGACGCCGGGGCGTTGGGTCGCCTGCGCGTCCTTGTCGGACGCCCACGGTGCCAGCATGACGCGCTTGGCGGGCAGCGCCGGCCCGCCTTCGTCGTCGGTGAAGGCGGCGCGCACGGCGGCGTTGCGCGCCTTCGCCAGCGCCTCGGCCCCGCCGGCGCCGACCGCCTGCACATCGGCGTCGGTGATCTGCGGCAGCAGCACGAGCAGCAACCCCTGGTGCGCCTGCACGATGCGGGCGATGTCGTCCACCCGTGCCCGGCCGGCCGTATCGAGCGCGCCGCTGCCGACGGGAAAGGGAATCGGCTCGACGGCAAACGCGTGTGGCGCGCCGCGCGTGCCGAACAGGCTGCCGAGGATCCGCAGCGGGCTGGTGAGTGCCGTCACGATCGCCTTGCGCACCGCCTGCCAGACCACCGAGCCGACGGCGACGTCGCCCGAACGGGTGTCGATCGAGAACGGCAGATTGAGATCGATGCGGCCGCCCGAGTCGGAGATCAGCCCGAGCGCGACCGTGAGCGGGACGCCGCTCTGCTCGAGGATGACGTCGGTGCCAATCTGCGACACGTCGACGCCGCTCAACGCCACGTCGGCGACGGAGACCAACAACGGCGGCTGAGACTTCGTCGTCGCCACGGTGGACAGTCGCCCGGCCGTGATGCGGTAGCCCAACAGCGGCGCGACATAGGGGTTGAGCGAATCGAGCAGCACGTCGGTGACCTCGACGCGCGCGTCGAGCCCCTCCGCGGTGAGCGCACCCGCCACCGACACCGGGCTCAATTCGTCGCGCTTGCCCGTGAGCGTGAAGTGACCGACGGTGCCGGGCGGCACGGCGATGGTCTCGGCCGTCGCGGCGACGCTGGTCAGGCTGCTCCAGAACGCGGGCTGCAGCGTCTCGTCGACGAACTCGACCTTGCCGTCGACGACGGTCAGTCGCTCGACGCGCACGCTCGTCCGAGCGCCGGCCTCGCCCGAGCCGCCGCCGAGGAGGGTGTACGGGAAGGTGCCCTCGGCGCGGCGCACCACCATCGCGTAGGGATAGCTCAGCGTGGCCGACGAGAGCTCGATCGCCGCGTCGTCGCCCGGCGTGTACGAGAACGCCGCGGCGGCTGTGGCGGCGGCCATCACGTCCGTCGGGTGCGCGGGGTCAGGCGACCGCGTTTTCACATCGCTGGCGCGGACGTCGCCGCGCACGCTGCGCAGGCCGTCCTGGTAGACGACGTCGGAGCTGCCGCTCAACGCGCCCCGCTCGATGGGGAGCGGCAGCGCCAACAGATTCGCCCACGGCGCCAGGGTGAGCGCGTCGACGCGCACGTCGAGCTCGGCGCTCAGCGGATCGACGCGCACGGTGCCGTTCACCGCGATCGTGCCGCCGGTGGTGGCGGTGGCGGTGAGCGTGAGCGACGTCGCGCCGTCGCGGAGGCCGTCCCAGCGCACCCGGTCGATGCGCGCCGCGGTCGTCGCGGCGCCACGGCGCAACCGCAGCTCGCCGCCGCGCACGGTGACCGGCCCGGAACGGAGCGACCATGGCGACGTCTCGCCGGACGCCGGAGCCGCCTTGGCGTCCGGCGCCGCGAGATCGAGTGACGCCACCGGCTCCTGCACGTTCACCGGGCCGAGATCGATGCGTCGGTCGGCGAGGTCGATGCGGGCCGCCGGCAGCGAGACCTGCGCGGCGCTCACCGTCGGACCCGACTTCAACGCGGCGCGCAGCTTGGCGACCCGGAGATCGAGCTCGAGCGTATCGTGCGCCGACGCATCGCCCATGGCGAGGCGCGCGGTCGCGTCCAGGGTACCGGTCAGCGACGTGAGCGAGGCGGGCAGCGGCAGCACGCCCTCGCGCACGGGCAGCTTCGTCACCGACAGCGAGCCGACGACGTGGTGCTCATCGGAGGCCACGCGCAGCTCGACCTTGCCGGTCAACGGCGCGCCGTCCACCGTGCCGGTCAGGTCGCCCGTGAGCTGCAGGGCCCCATCCGCCAGCTCGACGTCGGCGGCCCCGGCATGCGCGATGGTGACGGCGACGTTGCTGCCCGCCGCGCGCGGGAGATGCACGGCGAGCGCCGCGTCGCTGACCTCCACCTCGCGCACCGTCACGGCGAGCGGCAGCTTCGGAGGTCCGCCGCCCCCACCGCTCCCGTCGGCCAGGGCATCGAGGTCGACGGTGCCGGTCGGGGCCTCGATGGTGATGCGGTCGATCGCGACGTGGTGGCGATCGAGATTGCGCGGATCGACGATCACGGTGATCCGGCGTACCGCCAGCTCGTCGGGCGAGCGACCGGCGTGCACGTCATCCGCGACGACGCTGAAGGCCGCGGGGTCCCAACGCAGCGCCGCGATCGTGACCGGCCGTCCGAGCGCGGCACTCAGCGCGCCGGCGACCATCGGCCGCGCCAACCACGGCAGCGCGACCACGAACCCAATCGCGAGGACGAGCAGGACGACTCCGGCGATGAGGAAACGCCAGAGCCATTTGCGGCGAACATGACCCTCCACCGGCGGCACTGTAGCTCACCCACCGGCGGGAACCACGGATCGCACCGATTTCACGGATGGGGATGCGTGCGATCGACGTGATCCGATGGTCTGCTGGCGCTGTCGAGTCCCGACGCCCGATGGCGTCCTGGCGACTCCTTGGCGACATTGGCGGCGTTCGCTCGTCCACGACAGACGACCGCGGGTCGCGGCAACCGCATGAACCGCCAAGGACGCCAAGATCACGCCAAGAAGATCTGACGCCTTCGTTCACTTGGAACCGGTCGCGGCGCTGTGGAGTTCCGACGCCCGATGGCGTCTTGGCGCCGCCTTGGCGACCTTGGCGGCGTTCGCTCGTCCACAACAGACGACCGCGGGTCGCGGCAACCGCATGAACCGCCAAGGACGCCAAGATCACGCCAAGAAGATCTGACGCCTTCGTTCACTTGGAACCGGTCGCGGCGCCGTCGAGTTCCGACGCCCGATGGCGTCTTGGCGCCGCCTTGGCGACCTGGCGGCGTTCGCTCGTCCACAACAGACGACCGCGGGTCGCGGCAACCGCATGAACCGCCAAGGACGCCAAGATCACGCCAAGAAGATCTGACGCCTTCGTTCACTTGGAACCGGTCGCGGCGCCGTCGCGTTCCGACGCCCGATGGCGTCTTGGCGCCGCCTTGGCGACCTTGGCGGCGTTCGCCCGTCCACAACAGACGACCGCGGGTCGCGGCAACCGCATGAACCGCCAAGGACGCCAAGATCACGCCAAGAAGATCTGACGCCGTCGTTCACTTGGAACCGATCGCGGCGCTGTGGAGTCCCGACGCCCGATGGCGTCTTGGCGACTCCTTGGCGACCTTGGCGGTGTTCGCTCGTCCACGACAGACGACCGCGGGTCGCGGCAACCGCATGAACCGCCAAGGACGCCAAGATCACGCCAAGAAGATCTGACGCCTTCGTTCACTTGGAACCGGTCGCCCTTCCCCTATCGCCCGGGTCGCTCCGGTCGATCCGGCCGCTCGATACGCGGCGGTCGTTCCGGGACAACGACGCGATCGGGAATGGGCGGTCGCTCAATCGGCGGCGGGCGATCGGGGATTCCCGGTCCGCCCGGTCGGTCGGGCCGATCGGGGCGTGCGGCGAAGTCGGGGCGCGCGCCATCCGGCGGACCCGACGCGCGGCCGCCGCCATCGCCGGGTGGGCGGCCGTTGTCGGCCGGCGGATGCATCGGACGCATCGACGCCGCGTCGCCGGGTCGAGCCGGGCGCGGCGGCAGATCGGGCATGGCGCCGACGCGCTCGATCACGGCGCGGTGGCCGTCGACGACAGCCTCGATGCGCACGCGCGCGTCGGCGGCGGGCAGGTCGGCGGTCGCCGCCGGCGAGACGTCGAAGACGTATCCACCGACGCGCAGCTGGCCGGCCTGCACCGCGCCGGCGAACCCTTCGATGTCCAGGCGCGAGACACGGCCGTCGAACGGCAGCGACGGCAGGCGGTCGTCTTGTGG
>CAVWTK010000009.1:0-412500 GCA_963757755.1 uncultured bacterium
CTGTCGAGTGCAGAGCTTTCTGAGCTCGGCCTGGACAAATATCGGGGGCCTAGCTATCCGCACCCCGTCATTTTTCCAGAACGGTGTATCGGCTGCCAGGCGTGTGTCGATGCTTGCCCGCACGATGTGCTTGCCATAGTCGACGGGCGGGCTTCGGCGGTCGCACCCGACCTGTGCATGGAGGACACGGCCTGCCAGGCCGAGTGTCCGGTGAATCCTAAGGCCTGCATCATCATCAACACCGCCAAAGAGGTCCGTTCGATGCCCACACCGACACGTGACGGAGCATCGTTTGAGACAAACGTAAAGGGCTGCTACATCATCGGCGACGTATCGGGCGTGCCGCTCATTAAGAACGCCGTCAAAGAGGGTGCGGACGTGATCGCACACATCGCCGATGAGTTAAAGAGCGCACCGCCTGAACCAAAGGCAGAATATGACGTTGCCATAATCGGCGTCGGGCCGGGCGGTGCTTCGGCGGCATCGGGAGCCGCAGAACTGGGACTGCGTTATGTCGGCATCGAACAGGACAAGATACTCTCCACGATCGATCTATACCCCAAGGGCAAATACATATTTTTCAAGCCCGACACCAAAGATTGGTTTGGCGGTATCTCGGTCGCAGGCCTCGGGCTTGCAAAAGCCAAGTACGGCGGCGGCGACGGTGCCGACGATACGCAGGAGATCATCGACACGCTCGGTGCCCAGGCTTTGGACCTGCTGCACGAACAGACGCCGAGTCTGCAGTCCCAACTGCTGCCAAAGATCCCTCGATCGCTGCAGGCGGAACTCTCACCCCAACTATCGGCAAAGATCGAAAAGGAAATGAAAAAGCGGATCGCCGCCTTTCTTCGTTCCAAGGGCGGGGGCGACTGGCCAAAGCTTTTCCAGTCGTACTTTTTGCCGGAACGCGACAAATTGCTCGCCGCCTATCGTGCAGAGATCGCGGACCAATTGCAGACCAAGATCCCCGGCGACCAGCGTGAGAACATCCTAGCGATCTGGATGGGCAATCTTGCCGACCGCGGCGTCAGGATCAATGAAAAGGAAAGCTGTAAAACAGTCAACAAAGCCGAGGATGGCGACTATTTTGTGGTAAAGACCGAGCAGGGCGCCGACAAGATACCGCAGACATACAAGGCCCGGCGGGTGATCATCGCCATTGGGCTTCGCGGTGCTCCGAACAAGCTGCGCCTGCCTAACGAGGACCTGAAGATCCGGTGGGAGGGCCGTGATGAGCAAAAGGTGATCTACGGGCTCTCGAACCCGGGCGATTTTTGGGGGAGCCGCATAGCCGTGGTCGGCGGCGGCAATGTGGCTGCCGAGGCTGCGGTCGATCTCGTAGCGACCCGCGACGGCTCGGCCATCACGCCGCGCTCGCCCGATAAGATGAACCAGGTCACGATGCTCGTACGCGACTATCTTGCCCCGACCGTCAAATTCGGCAACAAGTTCCAACTATATCAATGTGCGGACAACGGCATCATCGACCTTAAGTTCGGCGTCGGCATCAAGGAGATGCGTGAAAACGAACTCGTCCTCGAGGATGTCAAAAGCAAGAAAGAGATCGGCACTATACCGAACGATTTTGTCTTTGCACTGATAGGCGGCGAGCGGCCGAATCGGTTCCTGGAGTCGATCGGCATTACCATAAAATAGAATGAACAAGGGAAATCTGATGTCGCTCGTCCTTGGCCTGATCGTTGGGCTCGTCGTTGGCTTTATATTCGCGAATAATTTTAACCGGTCAGCAGCTCAGATGGTTCCGCCGTTTAACAGTTCTGCCGAAACGCAGGCAAAGAGCCAGAACCTGCCGCCGAACCACCCGCCGGTGGGCACCACCGCAGACACGGACACCGATGACGGTGCACCGGCCGGCCCGCAGCCGCAGGTTGCCGCCGCCATCGAAAAGGCAAAGTCACATCCGCAGGATTACGAGGCACAGATGACCGCCGCGGACCTCTATTACCAGATCAAACGGTTTGACGATGCATCGAAGTTTTACGAAGCTGCTGCAAAATTAAAGCCATCCGAGACGGAACCGATGATAAAGGCCGGAAATGCATATTTCGACGCTGAAAAGTACGAACAGGCAGAAAAGTGGTACGAGACGGCCCTCAAAAAGGACCCGAAGAACGCCGACGTGCGGACAGATTATGGCCTCACGTTCTATCTGCGGGAGCCGCGGGACATAGATCGTGCGATCAAGGAATACAACACCGCCCTGAGCATCGAACCTGACCACGAATCGGCGCTTCAGAACCTCGCCCTCGCCTATAAAGAAAAAAATGACCGCACGAATTATCAGTCTGTGCTCGAACGCCTGAGAAAGGTAAATCCCAATAATCCTGTTGTGACAGAGTCCGCATTACCTTAATACCTTTGCCGTCCAATAAACGTCCCTAAACCGGTTCTTGTCATATCTCAGGACCGCGAAAGCCTTTTTTCGCCTCCTGCTCTTTTCCCACTCACCGGGTAGAAATTTAAGGCCCGATCATGTTCTTTTTGTATCGAAATAGTTTTTTCAAGCGTTAAAAAAACTATTTTGGGGCAAAAACAACTCCGCAAAGCCTGCAAAAATACTTCGTTAGCTGCTCCAAAATTATGAGGCCTAAAACATTACTTTTGGGGCTTTACAAGTAGTTTGAGGGCTGAAATACCGATCCGAGGAGCCTATCGATAAGGCAGCCGCACGACGGACGCAGGCTGTAAAGCCCAACGTTTACAAGGGTTTCCGTTAAGGCAGGACGTAGCGGCCGCCGCATTTTTGCCAGAAAAAGTGGTATGTTGCGGCCGGGCCAAGCAGGTATTGATAATTGCGGAAACCGGTCCGGTGGATAACGGCCGCAAGCCTGAGATTGCCGCGGCTGAGCACCTCTGCCGGAAAATCGGGCGACTTTATCATCGTTATCGCTTCACGCGACTCGCGTCGAAGCTGGGATGAACGTTCCGCAGACTGGTATTTGTCCGCCCACTGATAGGCGAGCTTCTCCGCGACCGGTACCGGGCAAGGCTGATGTCCCGGATAGGCCTGCCACGGCACGGAGGTCACGGCCGGCGGGAAAAGCGACAACCATTTAACATACAGGCGATGGCGTAAACAGATATCGATCGGCATGGCGACGATCGCCTCGAGAAAGTCGCTGTCAAAGAACGGCAGTTGAAACTCGAGCCTGTAAAGGTCCATGTCCTCAAAATGCCGCGCCAGTTTGCGGTGCTGGTCGTTGAGCAGCAGATAGAGATAAAAGTTGCGGGCGGGGTCGGGCGAGTTGAGTCTGCCCAGTTCCTCTCGTATCCCGTCCTCGAGTATGCCTGACAGCGCTTGACCGGCCGCGGCCGTAAACAGCTTCGGTGCGACCGCTGCAGACTCACGGCGTAAGTATTCGGTAATGACGCGGTCGATCTCACCCGCCCGCATCCATTCGACCATCTCCTCAGAAAGATGAACGTGGCCAAGAGCAACACTGCCGCCCTCGCCGCTCCAGACGAGCGAAGGGCTGCTCGGGCCAATGCTGTTTATTTTTTGAGCCCGCTATCGCAGACGCCATCAACTGCGAATAGTCCGGCACCATATCGCCCGCCGGCTTCGGGATCTCCTGGTGAATGGCACCTGCCTCTCGGGCAAATTCCCCGCCGAAAACGAGGTCCTGCGTCTTAGGCCTTGCAAAGTTGTATGTGTGAACCTCGACCCCCTGTTCCCGCAGTGCCGCAACGATACACCGCGAATCGAGCCCGCCGCTCAGGTAAGCCGACGTCGCGGTATCGCTGCCGTTTCGCCTCGCGACGGCCGTCTCGAACCGGCTGTAGAGCTCGGACAACAGATCGCTCTCAGAACCCTTTGATATCTCGATCTCGTCCCAACGCCAGTAAGTTTCACGAGAGATGTTCCCGTCAAAAAGACTTACCCTCTCGGCGGGCCGCAGCATTTTTATGTCTGCGTATGGCGTCCTGTCGGCAAGAGCGTAACCAAGGCCGACGATCTCGGTGACGGTGCGAACATCCATTACCTTTGGCACCTCGGCGAGTTCCTCGAGTATCCGCAGGGCGCCGGCAAAGACGACATACTCGTCACCCGCCCAGTAATACACCGGGCGGATGCCCATCTTATCCGTGATAAGTGTCAGCTCGCCGTTTGAGGGATCGTAATGAATGGCGGAGAAAACACCCGCAGCGGTCGCAAGCAGCGGGTCGATGCCTTCGTCCAGAAATGCCCGGTGAATAGCATCCGTATCCGAGCGCCGGCCACCACCGTTTCGCAGCAGCGGCTCACCAGCGACCAACGTCACCGCCCCGTCAGTGTCATTCACGACAGCCGGTTCGCCAATCGCACCGATATCGAGTTTTGCAAAAAAAGCGCCGGGTTTCTCTATGGTAGTGACGTCGTCCTGCAGGTTACGCGAGATCAGCTCTTTCAGCGAAGCGGCAGGCAGCAGCGGGTACCGGAACACCCAACTTTCGGCTAACTATCCCGGCGATCAATGTCATCCGCTATATATAGACCCAAGAGAGTTTACAACGAACAGAGACGGGTGTGTAAATTGAATTTTCAGCAAGATCGGCCCTTCGTTTGCGGCCAGAATCGTACATGTCGATAAGATCAGTGATCAGTTAAAATCGGCGGCGCGTTTTATGAGGTCTTCGAGGCCGGGTTCTTTGGGGTTGCGGGGTTTGCCGGGGTGGATTATCGAGACCTGGCAGCCCTCGGCGGCTTCGACAAGCTGGCGAAATGTTCCGGCGTCAGGGTCGGCGATGTATGCCTGCTTGTTCTCGTCATAGGCGAACATACGGTTGTTAAGGTTTGTGCACTCGTTACAGGTGGTGCAGCGGGGTGTCTCGATATAGGGTTCGTCGCTATGGCCGTTTGCCGAGGCCTCATCAGGCAAAACTGCGGTAACGGCTGCAGCGGGCTCGGGGGCATCTGCGGCGGCAGGTTCAGTTTCAGCGAGAGGTTCGGCCGGCTGTGGAATGTCAGCGGCGCCGTTCGCCTGCAAACTGTGCCACATCGCCAGGCATCGCCGTGTGTCGAGGATGATGCGGTTGTCCACGATGGCCCGCGAGAGGCGGCCTTCGTCGTCGACTACGGAAATGTAAGGGACGGTTTCGGGAATGCCCCGGTCGTCGGAAGCCAACGCCTCGGGTATAGGTATCATCTCGTCGGTCCACTCGTCGGGTGGTACCAAGGCAAAGTGCCCCGAGAATCGATCGTCCATCGCCGCAAAATCGGCAAACGTGAACGCCAGTTCCTCCGAGTGCGCCTGCAGAGCCTCGTCCTCCCAGCCCAACGCCTGGACCGGCCAGTCGTCACCGGGCGACAGGTTATCGCCCGCGCTCAGCCGCGTCGGCCTGTCGGGACCGGCTGACGGATCGTAAACGAGGGCCGGAAAGGCGCGCGATGCCATTGCCGCAGCCGCTGCCAGATACGCCGGGACCTCGCTGGTGTGCAGACCGGCGCCGGAATATATGCTGAAAAGCCCTGGCCCGCCAAATGAGAGGCCCTGCAGGAGCGAATCGCGGCTTTGAAACAAGTGGGACGCGGCTTCGCCTGATACACGAACACGTCGGTCAGGCCTATCGCAGCGTCGACGAGCTGCCGCGTGCGAGCCCAGAACCAGATGCCCTTCGGCGACGGTTGAGGGTTCCAGAACGTCGTCGGTCCGGACCATCACCTTTACCGGCAAACCAGCGGCAAACAGCTCGATGATGCTCGCCGCCTCTGCAGCGTCGAGCGAATGGGCGTCCGTACAGACCAGATAATCAGGCAGATCGGCAAGCTGGGCCGCATCGAGTCCGTTGGCGCCCAGGTCCTCAAAGAGGATGTCATGGACAGCTTCGCGGTACTCGCCGCGGGTTTCGAGATCAGCGACGGCCAGCGCCCTGATCAATTCGGCCGCTTCGTCACGCCGTTCGCGGTAAGCCTCAAGAGCGTCCGAGCACCGGTCAAAGGCAAAATCATACGGCTGCGCGCTCGTCGGGCCCGACAGCGTAAAATCGCTGCTGCTCCAATACCCCGATAAGGTCCTCGATCCGGCTGCGGCGCCCGTCCGACAGGTGTGAGCCCGGCCTCGACTCGGCCAGCATTGTCGACATCGCTCCGAAATCGAAAGTACCGGCAAACGACGCTCCGACGCTGGCCCTCAGACTCGCGGGCTGCCGGCCCGCACCGGAACCGGCCGCCTCGGCCTCTAAGATGTCGTGGAGCTTCTGCAATATCCGGACGGTCCTTTTTTTGAATGCCCTGGCCTTGCTCGCCTGCTGTGCTTTCCACGCATGGCGGACGAGGCGGAACGGGAGATCGATATCGACTTCAACGAGGTCGCCGCTTGCCTGAAATGCCGACCAGAGAGCTTTGGCTGACTCGGCAAGGGTTTCGTCCACTTCGGACAGGCGTTCGGCCGCCGCCGTCCACATCTCTGCAAACTCACCGGGGCCATTAGCCAGATCTTTTCTCAGTTCGCACTCCAGCTTATAGCCATGGCGGGCTATACGGTCCCGCTCCGGGTGGCCGGCCCACACGCTGACCGCTTCGTCGACCAATCGGCTAAGCGAGAGCACGGACTGCTCCGGTGCACCGTCGCGGTTTAGCACCAGAGGAAAATCGTATCTGAGCGAGGTGAGATCCGTGCAGCGTGCAAACAGTGCCGACCGGTGAGATGCGTCGAACGGCTGCAGGGCCGAACCCGCCAGCCGGCCGGTAAGATAAAAGGCTGCCTGATGTTGAAATTTACCTTGCATGCTCATGTTGTACCGCCCCGTCTCCATGCGGCCAGACCGTGAATTTATCAAATTCCGCCTCGAGCCCTTTCCGCACGAGATCTTTTGTCCTCAGGCGCTCGTTATGCCTGACATCCTCGTAACACGGTATCTCGTCGTCACGGTATAGAATGCCCACGGGCATAGGGTCGATGGACGAGGCGATCTCGCGTGCCCGGTTCATATCGGAGGGGTCGTGCTCCTCCATTCTCGTGTAAGTCCTCGCCAGCGTGGGGCTGATCTCGATGCCATCTTCATGATGCAGCAGCAGAACGCTCTGCGGGTCGTGCATCCACGGGTCCATTATCTTTGGCAGCCATTCCGGACACCGCTGGATGATGCGGATGAACGAGAGCCCCTTGTGATGATAGGCGGCTGAGATCACCTGATAGAGCACCTCGGGTATCCAGTCGACGACCTGGGCCACGAACGACACGTTCGAGACGCCTAGGGTTACCGTCAGGGGATTGAGCGCCTCGAGATAAGAACCGCGAGGAGTCGTATTTGTCCTGGTCCCTATCGGTGTGGTCGGCGAAGCCTGTTTTTTGGTCAGGCCGTAGATCTGATTGTCATGGAGCATCACGGTCATGTCCATGTTGTACCGGATGGCGTGTATCCAGTGAGCGGCACCGATGCTGCAGCAATCGCCGTCGCCGGTGCTGACAAACACCTTAAGCTCGGGCCTCGCCAGTTTTACCCCCTCGGCAACGGGCAGAGCCCGGCCGTGGATGCCGTGAAACCCGTAGGTGTTCATATAGTGCGGCAGACGGCTGGAACAGCCGATGCCCGAAACAAACACGGTCTTTTCCGGCAGCAGCCCCTCGTCGCGGCACAACCGCTGGACCGCGGTCAGGATGGCGTTGTCGCCGCACCCCGTGCACCAGCGCGGCACGCCTTTCTGATAGTCTTCGATCTCGTGTTGCTCGTCGTACATTCGCAGCAGGCACTCGCTTGCAGAGACCGTATTCGCCGTGGTGTTCATTTGAGTTTCTCCAAAATGACGGTGCGCACCGTGTTTGGCTTGAGCGGCGTGCCCCGGCACTCGCTCCAGCAATCGATATCGACGAGATAACGGGCACGCAGCAGGGTCGCCAGGGCCGAGTACCGCCGATTTGACTCGTCGATGATCTCGTCTTCCATCTGATCGCTCCAGTTGTTCTCGATCGTGATCACCTTTTTGAATCCGGCAAGGATCTCCCTGATACCCGGCTGCATCGGCTGAATAAACGTGAGGTGAAGCGATGACACCCGCCGTCCCTCTTCCCGCAATTCCCCGACGGCTTCTTCGATCGCACCCTTGGTGCTGCCCCAGCCGATAACGAGCAGATCGCCGCTCGTGTCGCCGAAAACGGTTGGCGGCCGCAGCGTCTTTTGCAGGGCGGCGAGCTTTAGGCTGCGGGCACGCATCCCCCGCTGGTTCGTCTCAGGATCATATGCCACGTGGCTGTTGTCGTCATGGGCGAGGCCCGTCAGCGTGTGCATACCGCCCGGTTGTCCGGGTATAAAACGCCGCGGCAAGGCCCGTCTTTTCATCCCAATCGTATGGTTTCGCCCCGGCCGGGACGGCACTCTGGTCTATCGGCGGTGCGAGCCACGCCTCGTCGAACTCGGGACGGGTAAAGGGCTGCTGTGATGTCGCCAGATTAGCGTCCGAAAGGATCACGACCACCATGTTAAAGGTCTCTGCGATCTTGCGTGCGGTAATGACCGAATAGAAGCATTCCTCGATGGTGCTGGGTGCGATAACGACCTTTGGGGCGTCGCCGTGGCTGCCAAATATCGTGGACATCAGGTCGCCCTGCTCGGTCTTGGTCGGCTGGCCGGTGCTCGGCCCACCCCGCATTACGTTGACGACGACCAGCGGTATCTCGCCCATCACGGCCAGCCCGATGGCCTCCTGCTTCAGCGAATATCCTGGCCCCGATGTAATTGTCACCGTACATTTACCGGCATACGAGGCCCCGATCGCAAAGGCACAGGCGGCGATCTCGTCCTCAGCCTGGTGCACGACCCCGCCGACAGTTTCAAAAGCGTCGCTCAGATAATGTGACGCCGAGGTCGCCGGCGTTATCGGGTACATTGCACAGATCTCCATACCCGAGGCAAGCACGCCCAGGGCAAGAGCCGTGTTGCCGTTAACAATGATCTGCGCCTCACTTACACTCGTCGCCGGTATCTCATATTTGAAATCAAGATTGCTTTCGGCCCATTCAAAACCGGCCTCGAGCAGCTCGATGTTCATCTTGACCACCTCCGCCGATTTTTTGGCAAAGGTGAGTGCTACCTGGTCACGGGCGATCTGGAGATCGAGGCTGTAGGTACTGCACAACAGGCCGAGCACGAACATATTCTTGCCCTTCCGCGAGTCGGCAACGTGCTTGTGGCACTCTTCTTCCATCGGGATCTCGTAAACCCGATAGCCTGCTGCCACCAACTGTTCGCATGTCTGGCTGTAAGACTTGGCGATGGCGGGGTCCTCGCTATCGCGCCACATCGACTCGAGCAGGATAGTGCAACCCGGCTTCAACTCGTTTGCACGGACACGTCCCAACAGTACCTGCTCGTTAAAAGCGACGACCAGGTCGGTCTCATTGCCGCCGTTGGTCACCTGCTTTTCACCGATGCGGATGCGATTGCCGCTCGCCCCGGCTACGCTTCGGGCCGGCGGGCGGATCTCAGCCGGAATGATCTCAACGGTCCAAACGCCGTGGCCCATGCGGGCGACGATCGAGCCAAAGGATTGCCCGCATTTCTGCGCTCCCTCGCCCGAGTCGCTGATTATCTCGACTATATGCTCGGCCAGCCGTGCCGATACCCGGGTTGTCCGACCGACGGCCGCAGCTTGCGTTCCTAATTTCGTCCCGTTATCAAGTGCCATTTTTATACCGCCCTAACCCGGGCAAAGTTGTGCTCGCGAATGTCTATGCCAAACAAAGCTTCCTTGCGATCTGCCGGCCCCACGTCGCGGATACCCAAGTACGCCTTCATACCAACAGCGGCTTTTCGCCCGGCACCCATCGCCTCTATCACCGTGGCTGCTCCGGTCACGATATCGCCCCCAGCAAAGACACCGGCCATCGAGGTCATCAGATCGTCATCGGTCTCGATATAACCCCACTTATTTAGTTTCAGGCGTGACGTCTGGCCGATGATCGGATTTGCGTTAGTACCTATCGCATAAACGACCTGGTCGGTCTCTATCTCAAACTCGCTGTCCGCGACCGGTACCGGCCGCCGCCGGCCCGAATCGTCCGGTTCGCCGAGTTCCATACGGATACAGCGGATCGCCCGGACCGAGCCTTCGCCGTCGTCAAGGACCTCTATAGGAGCGGCTCAGCCAATGAAATGCAATGCCCTCTTGTTCCGCGTGATGGACCTCCTCGGCCCGCTGCCGGGCACTCGGCTTTTGTCCGGCGGTAAACGCAGGTCACCTGCTCGGCACCGAGCCGCTTGCAAACCCTGAGAGCATCCATTGCGGTGTTGCCCGCGCCGACCACCACGACGTGTTTCCCAAGCGGCAGCGGCGTATCGACGTTCGGGAACTCTCGTGCTTTCATCAGGTTGCATCGCGTTAGAAGTTCGTTTGCGGAAAGCACACCGTTTAGCGAATCGCCCGGGATTCCCAGCATGCTCGGGTAGCCGGCACCCGTGCCGATGAAAACAGCGTGAAAGCCCAGTTCACTGATCATCTGTTCGATAGTGAACAGCCGCCCGACAAGCGTATTGCATTGAAATTTGACGCCCAGTTCCTCTAGTTTTTCGATCTCAGCGTCAACGACCGTATTTGGCAGGCGAAAATCGGGAATTCCGTATCGCAGCACGCCGCCGGCCTCATGAAAGGCCTCGAAAACGGTGACCTCACAGCCCGCCTTTGCCATATCCGCGGCGCAAGCCATACCCGCGGGGCCGGATCCGACGATGCCAACCCGGAACACGGTCGGCTCTATATACGGCAGGTTGACCCAGTTGTTGGCAATGGCAAGGTCGCCAACAAACCGCTCAAGCCGGCCGATAGCGACTGGGACCAGGTTCTCGCCAACCACACAAACCCCTTCGCACTGCGTCTCCTGCGGACAAACGCGGCCGCAAACCGCCGGCAGCAGGTTCGTTCCGGTGATAACTTCGTAGGCTCCGCGAAAATCGCGAGCACCTATCTTTTCGATAAATCCGGGGATGTCGATGTTTACAGGGCAGCCCTCGATGCATTTCGGATCGGGACAGAACAGGCACCGCTCAGATTCAAGCAATGCCTCGGGCTCAGTGTAGCCGCAGTTGACCTCCTCGAAATTTGAGGCCCTGACCACCGGGTCAAGCTCGCGGACCGGTGTCCGCTCTTGGGGAATGCTTCTGATCGTCCGTTTTTTTGCCATACGGTCCTTATCAGTTTGAAAGGGCGACAGAGAGCGCCATCGATCATGGCCATCCGGCAGGTTTCCGACCAGCGTTCGGTCGCCGCTTTTTCCTCCTCCTTATAGCGTTTGAGCCTGATCATCAGGTCATCAAAATCAACCTGGTGGCCGTCAAAGTCGGGACCGTCGACGCAGGCGAATTTGACCGTTTCGCCGACCTTGACCCGGCAGCCGCCGCACATTCCCGTACCGTCGACCATGATCGGGTTGAGGCTGACCATCGTCTTGATGCCCGCATCCCGCGTGGCCTCGGCACTCGCTTTCATCATGATCGGCGGGCCGATCGCAACAACCTCATCGATATCCGGGTGGTTCTCTATGGCCAGGTTGATGCCGGCGGTGACGTTGCCCTGGATACCCGCGGAGCCGTCGTCAGAGCAGATGATCAACTCGTCACAGATGGCTGCGGAACTTGTCCTCCCAAAACACGAGATCTCTATTTCTGAATCCCAAAACACCGATGACGTACGCACCTTTCTCTTTCCACGCCCTTGCCTGTGGGTAGACAGGAGCAACACCCAGCCCGCCGCCTACGCAGACCACCTTTTTGGCGTCGCTGAGGTGGCTGGGCACACCCATCGGGCCGGCAATGCCGTGGAGCGATGTGCCTAATTCGCAAATTTGCTGCATCTCAAGTGTTGTTTTGCCGACCGCTTGTATGACGAGCGTGATGGTACCCGCCTCACGGTCAAAATCTGCGATGGTAAGTGGAATGCGCTCGCCGTCGGCGTGAGACATCACGATGACGAATTGCCCGGGCTGGGCGGCACGAGCCATCATCGGATGCCGGATCTCGAGCAGATATGTGACGTCAGAGAGATCCTCACGCCTGACAATTTCGAACCGGCTGGTAAATTTCTCGTCCACCTGCTCCCCCGGGCACGCCGGAAGCAGCCGCACACGCCCCCGAAAATGCCAATATATAAAAACCCGACCCGCGAACCGCGAATCCTCTTGGTCGCGGGCCGGTTTGCAAACTTGTTAATCCGCAACCAACGTGCCAGAAGGTTAAATGGACGCGATGCCGTATTTACGGGAGCAAAGACCAAAAAGGTGGATCTGGCCGGTGGAGGACTATGAATAATTCTACGCCTGAGCGCGAGATTTTTTCACCATGCGAGAAGTATAGAAAAAGGCATTTCACAGATCTGTAACACTGATCTTCTTGCCCGAAGCCGCTTAATTTTCTACTATCAAACTCTATTTTGGATCGGGCTTTAGGTAGTCCATATACAAGATATGAGTTAAAGGAGGAAACGGTTTGACCACTGTTGCCGCCAGTCCGTGCGACGAGGCCATTATGAGATCCCACACCGGCGACGGCCGCTGCTCGAGTGAGGCGGCACCGTGGGTCCTTGCGGCGACGATCCTGGGGTCCAGCATCACGTTTATCGATGGGACCGTGGTCAATGTCGCCCTGCCGGCCCTGCAGCGTTCGCTAGGCGCGAACATAGCGGGCATCCAGTGGATAGTAGAATCATACGCCCTGATGCTGTCTGCCCTGATACTGGTCGGCGGTTCGTTGGGCGATAGATTTGGCAGGCGGCGGATATTTTCGATCGGTATCATTATCTTTGCCGCTGCCTCCGCAGCATGCAGCATCTCGCAAAACGTCGGTCAACTTATAGCCGCCCGCGCAGTGCAGGGCGTCGGGGCAGCTATGCTCGTCCCGGGCAGCCTTGCCATAATCAGCGGCATCATTTTCTCCAGAGGACCGCGGCCGTGCCATCGGAACCTGGTCGGGCTTTACAGCTATTGCCGCCGGCATCGGGCCGATATTTGGCGGATGGCTGATCGAGCGGTTCTCATGGCACTGGATATTCCTCATAAACCTGCCCCTCGCCGCTGTAGTTCTGGCGATAACCTGGTGGCGTGTACCCGAAAGCCGTGACGAGGACGACAAAAACCCGGTCGATATACGCGGCGCCGCGGCAGCGACGCTCGGACTCGGCGGCGTCGTTTACGGTTTGATCGAGGCGGGGGATCGAGGATTCTCGGATCCGGTCATTATTGCGAGCCTTGGAATTGGGGCGTTATTATTGGCAGCCTTTGTCTACATCGAGTATCGTCGGGGGCCTGCAGCAATGATGCCGCTTGCACTCTTCCGGTCCCGGCCGTTCCTCGGTGCAAACCTTTTGACGCTGTTCCTGTACGCTGCTCTGAGCGGGCTGATGTTCTTTTTACCCTTTAACCTGATCGCAGTTCAGGGTTATTCGACCACCGCCGCCGGTGCGGCTCTGCTGCCGTTCGTGCTTACAATGTTCCTGCTCTCGCGTTGGGCCGGCGGACTGATAACCAGCTACGGTGCTAAACTGCCGCTGATCATCGGCCCGTCGGTAACGGCAGCCGGATTTGCGCTATTCACGGTTCTGGGACCGGGCAATAGCGGGTACTGGGCAAATTTCTTTCCCGCGATAATGGTCATGAGCCTCGGAATGGCGACGACAGTCGCGCCGCTCAGCACGACCGTAATGAGCTCGGTAAATCAGCGCCACGCAGGGGTAGCATCCGGCATCAATAACGCCGTATCCCGAACAGCCGGACTGATGGCGGTCGCTGTTCTCGGAATAGTGATGGCCGTAACTTATCAGTCAAACCTGACAATGCGGGCCCGGACTCTCGATATACCTCAACAAACCCGAGACGCCATCATCGGACAGTCAAACCGCCTCGCCGAGGTCGACGTTGACGGGCGGTTACCCTCCGAAACGCAGAAAGCCATAAGAGACGCCGTCGAAGGTTCGTTCATAACCGCTTTTAGAACGGTGATGCTGTTATCCCGCGGGCTGCGCCCTGCTGAGCGCCGTCTTTGCCTGGGGGCTGATAGACGGTAAAACCTCGTCAAAATGATCTGGCGGCCTTTGTCGAGGTACGCCAGAGTACAAACTTACCGAACTTAAGACGCGATAATTATTATAAAGGGCGATCGCTGCGGTTCATGAGCGAGATCAGCAATATCTCTACCTAATCGGAAAAAGGACAGGTCAATGTTCAACCCGGCGACGCCCCGGGGTAACGCCAGTGGGCGCGATCGTTTGGTTGTGAAAGGACGGTTGGACGGCAAGACGCGGTATTTTTTAGTGGAGGCGAGGCCGCGCTTCTTTCGCCGGACCATCGCCTTTCCGAATTCCATAAAACAACGATCCCGCCGCGGGTGAAATGAGAAACTCGCCTCCGAAAGGAGGAATAATGAAATTTAAGATCAAAAGTGCAGCGGGCATTTTAGCCGTCGCATTGTTGTTTTGCTTGGCCGCGGCGGCAGTTCCGGCACAGGACAAGATGAGTGCCAAAGACATAAGCAAAGAAAAACGAGACGGACGTAAAAAGGTCGACAAGGCGGCGGCGGTCTTTCGCGAGGTAATGAACACGCCAGACAAAGCCATACCTCGAGAATTGTTAGACAAGGCCGAGGCGATCGGCATTTTCCCGGACGTGGTCAAGGCCGGATTTATTGTCGGTGGCCGCGGCGGAGACGGTGTCGTAACCAGGCGAACGGCCCACGGCTGGAGCGCACCGGTTTTTTACAATTTAGGCGGGGCCAGTTTTGGGGCCCAGATCGGTGTCAAAAAGACAGATTATGTAATGCTGTTCATGAATGAAGGAGCTCTTAAACAGCTGGCTGATGACAAACTGGAATTTAGCGGCGACGTGAGCTTTGCCGCAGGGCCTGTCGGCAGGACGCTGGCCGCGGGAACAGACGCTACGCTTAAGGCCGGCATATTGGTCTACTCTCGCAGTGAGGGAGCGTTCATCGGCGCCTCTATCGGCGGAGCTGTGATAACGGCTGATAACCATGCTAACAACGCTTTCTATAATATGGACGGCCATGCTGTTCTGGATGATCCCGCCATCCCAACGCCAACCGGCCTCGATGCGTTAAACTCAGCGTTGATGGGCTATTCCAAAAAGTAATTAAATAACCATCCGACTTAGCAATTGCGGGCATCGCAGGCGGTGCCTGCTTTTTTGCAGTGTCCATTTCATACGCCGGCGCTGATGCCCGCGGCCGAAAATGATATGCTTCGAAATGAAGCTTTTATCCGTAAGACACCGTAGGCGTATGAGCGAGTTACAACTACCCGAATTACCGCTTGCAGAGTGGCAGGACACGCTCGACACCCTGCACATGTGGACCCAGATCGTGGGCAAGATCGCCAACGCTGCGTCTCCGCTCGTTAACCATTTTTGGAATTCGACACTAAGGGTCACACCGCGCGGGCTTACGACATTGCCGCTCGAGAGCATTGGGCAAAGATTCTCGATGGAATTCGATCTCATCTCACACGAGCTTCTGATAAGGTGCAATGACGGTGAAACTCGCAGCGTAAAACTCAAACCGCGCACCGTCGCTGACTTTTACGCTGACGTTATGAAGCAGCTTCACGAACTAGCTATGAACGTCTCGATCTGGACGATGCCGGTAGAGTTGGCAGACCCGATCCGCTTTACTGAGGACACGGTGCACTCGTCTTACGATGCTGAGTATGTGGAAAGGTTTAGAAAAATATTGGTGTGGACGTATGGAGTTTTTGAACAATTCCGCTCGCGGTTCATGGGCAAATCGAGCCCGGTCCACTTCTTCTGGGGCAGTTTTGACCTGGCGGTGACCAGATTTAACGGTGCCAGGGTGCCGGAACGCGACGAGGCAGACTACATAACGCGTGAGGCCTATTCGCACGCGTGCATAAGCCACGGTTTTTGGTGCGGTGGGGGTGCGATGACAGCACCGGCATTTTACGGTTACGCAGCCCCCGAACCTGAGGGGCTGAAAACGGCGAATGTAAAGCCCGACGCAGGACGCTATGACCTCGAGTTGAACGAGTTCATTCTGCCTTACGATGCCGTCCGCACTTCACCATCGCCGGAGATGGACGTCCTGGATTTCATGCAGACCACATACGCCGCGGCAGCGGACCTCGCCAAATGGAAACGCGGTGAGCTGGAACGCGTTTAACACAGGGGAGTGTGGGACGGCATTTGACAGTAATTAGACAAGGAGTACAAAAATGAAAACGATTAGAGCTGCAATTATCGCCGCAGCGTTTATGGCATTGATCCTGGTTTTCGGTGGACTTGTTTTTGGAGGCAAACAGGCGATACTCGCCGCAAACAAGCCAGACACGGTCAAATACCTGCCCATCCCGGCGGGAAACTATAAGGATAGATCCGCCCCACACCACCGTCGGATTTTCTATCCGGCATCTCGAGATCAACTGGATCTCAGGCAGATTCAAGGACATTGAGGGGACGATAGTCTTTGACGACCACGACATCTCAAAGTCGTCGGTCAATTTCAAGGCAAAGATCGACAGCGTTGACACAGGCGTCGCAGCCCGCGACAAACATCTTCAAACCGCGGATTTTTTTGACGCGGCCAAGTACCCGGACATGACCTTTCAAAGCACAAAGGTCGAAAAGAAGGGTAAGGCCTATATGCTCACCGGCGACCTCACAATAAAGGGCGTCACGAAGTCGATCTCGTTCCCGTTCACCATGACCGGAGCGGTCAAGGATTCGCGCGGCAACACCCGATTTGGCGTCTCAGCTGAAACAACGATAAACCGGCGCGACTTTGGAATAAACTATGGCGGGCCAATGCCCGCCGGCGGCCTGGATGTGGGAGATATGGTCACGGTTATCCTAAACTTCGAAGCGGTGAAGCAAGAACCCAAATCCTAGGGCATCAGATCAAGGTAAGAGGGCGGTTCGCGGCTTTAGGTAAAAGATCTGATACTTTTCCCAGGATCGAGACCCATTAGTTTGGACCCGGTAGACAAATACGACCTGAAACGTTTTGTTGATGCCCAGAGAGACGTCTATTCAACGGCGCTTTCCGAACTGCGTTCAGGCCGAAAACGGACGCACTGGATGTGGTTCATTTTCCCACAAATTGACGGCCTCGCGATGAGTTCAACATCCCGGCATTACTCTATAAAGTCGGTATCCGAGGCCCGTGCCTTCCTCGAACACCCGATCCTTGGCCCGCGGCTCATCGACTGTTCGGAAATGCTGCTCGCGACCGATGGCCGGTCGGCTGCAGACATCTTTGGCTATCCTGACGACCTTAAACTGAGGTCTTCCATGACGCTGTTCTCGGTCGTGGCGGGTTCGGGTTCGATTTTCGTAGCGGTGTTGGACAAATATTTCAATGGCGACCGCGACGGTCGGACGATGCGGCTACTGGGCATTTGAAAGGCAGCCAAAAAAGGGCTTGCGAATTAAATGATAATTCGAACAAGCCCTTTGCCTTAAGTTTACATGGTCGGACCACGCTGTTTATATGTCAAAGCGATCGAGGTTCATCACCTTGTCCCAAGCTGCGACGAAGTCATTGACGAACTTATCCTGTGAATCCGAACAGGCGTAGACCTCGGCCAATGCCCGTAACTCAGATTGTGATCCAAAGATCAAATCGACGCGTGTGCCGGTCCATTTGGACTCGCCTGTCTGGGTATCGCGGCTCTCGTATACGCCATCGGGCCCAGCCGGCTGCCACTTATTGCTCATATCCAGCAGGTTCACGAAAAAGTCGTTCGTCAGTGTGCCCGGCCGCTGGGTAAAGACACCGTGCTTTGAGCCGCCGGCGGTCGCACCGAGGACGCGAAGCCCGCCGACGAGCACCGTCATCTCGGGCGCCGTCAGCTTAAGAAGGTCGGCCCTGTCAACGAGTGCCTCTTCAGGAGCCATAAGCCGGTCGCCCCGGCGATAATTGCGAAAACCATCCGACTTCGGTTCGAGCGGTGCAAACGATTCCACATCGGTCTGGTCCTGCGACGCGTCCATGCGGCCCGGCGTGAAGGGGACCTTTACATCCCTGCCGCCATCCTTCGCAGCTTTCTCGATGCCGGCGCATCCGCCGAGGACGATAAGATCGGCCAGCGAAACGCGCTTATTCCCTGACTGAGAGCCATTAAAATCGTTTTGGATCCCTTCGAGCTTTTCAAGGACCTTTGCAAGCTGGGCCGGGTTGTTGACCTCCCAATTTTTCTGCGGCTCGAGGCGAACCCGCGCACCATTCGCTCCGCCGCGTTTGTCCGAACCGCGGAACGTCGATGCCGAAGCCCATGCCGCCGAGACGAGCTCTGAAACGGACAGCCCCGAGTCAAGGATCTTACCCTTAAGCGATGCGATATCCTGATCATCAACCAGGTCGTGATCGCGAGCTGGGATCGGGTCCTGCCAGATCAATTCTTCCTCAGGAACGAGGTGGCCGAGATACCGCTGTATCGGTCCCATGTCACGATGAGTGAGCTTATACCATGCCCGGGCAAAGGCATCGGCGAATTCCTCGGGATTCTCGTAAAACCGCCGAGAGATCTTCTCGTACGCGGGATCGAACCTTAGGCTTAGGTCCGTGGTAAGCATCGTCGGCAGACGCTTCTTTGATTGATCGAACGGATCAGGCACCGTGGCCTCAGCATCTTTAGCACGCCATTGTTGGGCACCAGCCGGGCTCTTTTCGAGTTCCCATTCGTATTTGAAGAGATTGTCGAAAAAGTGATTACTCCACTGTGTCGGCGTTTGTGACCAGACGACCTCGGGACCGCCGGTGATGGTGTCAGCACCGCAGCCCGCCCCATGCTTGCTGCCGCCAGCCGAGCCCCTGGTCCTCGATAACGGCGCCTTCCGGCTCGGGACCTAGGAAGGACGGGTCGCCGGCACCGTGGGTCTTACCGAAGGTATGCCCACCGGCTATCAGGGCAACCGTTTCCTCGTCATTCATCGCCATGCGTCGAAACGTCTCGCGAATGTCGTGAGCGGCAGCGACAGGGTCCGGATTGCCGTTGGGCCCTTCGGGATTGACGTATATCAGGCCCATCTGGACAGCGCCTAGTGGTTCCTGCAGCTGGCGTTCGCCGCTGTATCGTTCGTCGCCGAGCCAGGTGCCCTCAGGGCCCCAATAAAGTTCCTGCGGTTCCCATGTATCCGCCCGGCCGCCCGCAAAGCCGAAGGTCTTAAAGCCCATAGACTCGAGGGCGACGTTACCCACCAGAACGAACAGGTCGGCCCATGAAATTTTACGGCCATATTTCTGCTTTATCGGCCACAATAGGCGTCGGGCTTTATCGAGATTGGCGTTGTCAGGCCAACTGTTCAGCGGAGCGAAACGCTGCTGCCCGCCGCCCGCGCCGCCGCGGCCATCGGTAATGCGGTAGGTGCCCGCACTGTGCCATGCCAGGCGGATAAATAACCCGCCATAGTGGCCATAATCCGCCGGCCACCAGTCCTGCGAGTCCGTCATCAGGCCGCGAAGGTCCTGGATCACCGCATCGAGGGTCCAGCGAATTAAATTCCTTTGCATAATCAAAATCCTCGCCCATCGGGTTCGAAAGCGAAGAGTTCGAGCGAAGAATACTCAGATCTAAAGATTCCGGCCACCAGTTTCGGTTCGATCTGCGACTGGCCGCAAATTTGCCAGCTCCGCCGGTGACCGGACACCCGTTGGAGCCATTGTCATTTCCGTTGTTTCCCATTTTATTTACCTTCCTTGTGATTATTATTCCGTGCGAAAACGAATCTGTTAGTTAGCTACCGTTGTCTTTTTATTCATTACACTCAGGGCAGAGGCCGATCAGGGTCAACTCGATCGATCCGGCCGTAAAATTCGAAAGCTCTGCGGCCTCCCTGACAAGCCCCTTGGGAATATCAAGTCAATGTCGACAAGCTTTTCGCATTTGCGGCATATCGCATGGTCGTGCCGCTTGAGATTTCTGTCGTAGCGAGCCGCGTCCGTCCCAAACCTCACTTCACCTATCAACCCCTCATTCTTAAGAAACCGAAGCGAGTTATAAACGGTCGCGAACGATATGCCCGGCAATAGCCGCCGGGCTCCCTCAAAGACCTCGTCGGCCGTCAGATGTTTGTCGGATCCGCGGATCACCTCGAGAACCGAGTGCCGCCTTTTCGTCAATTCTACGCCTTCAATATCTTTCATTATATGATTTATAGTTAGAGTAATTCTAATTTGTGAAAGTGTCAAATTTCAGTCCTAATTCGATGTGTGGCTGCTTATACGAGCGGGGGAAAGCAAAGTTTGATTTTGGCACGCACCAAAAAGAAAGTTTCAACCCGTTACGATAGAATTGTCATACGGGGAGCAGGGAAATAACTACGAGGTCATTTCGTTTAGCTTGGGGTTGCAGTAATAACTTAAGTCCCGACCCATTTTATTCAGACGCGGATTTCAGCTCGGACCTGAATTCGTCCAGTGTTTGCTGTTTCTCCGAAGCCTGAGCAAGATTACTTAGCTCTTTCGGATCGTTTCTTCGGTCGTACAACTCCTCATTCCCGTTACCGTTTCGAATATAATGGTAATGGTTTGTGACAAGCGACCACATGTCAGCTTTAGAATTGGGATACCACGACTGGTTCCAGCTGGCCTTTCTTAACTCCAAAACATCAAGGGCTTCATATCAGACTCGGGCTCGACTTCCGTGTTATCAAAATATCGCCCAAGTGATTTGCCGGGAAACGGATCCTCGCTTTTCGTCCCTCTAACAAGGTCCAGAACCGTCGGCGGAATATCGCGCAGACTAATAGTTTGCTGAACTCTGACACCTTGTGGTGCCCGGGCAGGAAAGCGGATCAGGAGCGGCACCCTCAAGGCCTCAATATAAAGACTGGTGCTGTGACCATAAAGGCCATGTTCCCCAAGTAATTCGCCATGATCGGAAGTTATTATCACCACCGTATTATCAAGTACGCCTTGTTCGGCGAGGCTTGAGAAAAGCACCCCTAATTGATTATCGATATAAGCTATAGAACTATCGTAGGCGTTGCGATATTGCATGGAATCCGATTCGGACCAATCATGTTTCTTCTGAAACTCTATGTCAATCGTTTCATATTCAAAGTCTCCGCTTGGATGAGTCGGGCCGAACCTTCCATCAAACGGGATCGGCGGCAATAGTGGTTCGTGAGCATCATAGTAGTTGAGAAACGCAAAGAACGGTCGGGTTTTGTCTCTGGAGGACATCCAATCAAGAAAGTCGTCATTTACTGTTTCAGCACGTTTTCGATTCAGGGTGTCGTAGTAGCGTATAGCCCGCCGAATATATCCGGTATTAGAGATCGCCTGTCCTAAGGATGAACTGAGAATCATCTGGCCAAAAGACACCGGATAATCTTCAAAGTGAACCATGCCCCGACCAAGGCCTTGCTCACGGGCACAATATTGGTAATTTGCAATAAAGCCAGCGCTTTCGTAACCCAATTTACCTAGTTCCTCGGCCAATGTCGGATAAGGTGTATCGAGGGGCTTTGTCCAGCTAAAACTAGCTCAGTGAGGAAATCTCCCGGTAAAAATACTCGCATGAGACGGCAGTGTCCAAGGGGCTGTGGAGATCGCTTGGTCAAAAACGACCCCGTCTCTGGCTATTCTCTCCAATTGAGGAGTCGTTGGCCGCTTATACCCATAAAGGCTCAGACTATCAGCCCGAACCGTATCCATAGTGATCAGGATCACGTTTGGGAAGCTTGAAGACGCAGGAGGCGGCAATTTGGCAAGTGCCTGCCGCTCGGCTGACCTCGCCCAGATGAAAACGCAAAGAGCCAGTCCGACCACTGTCGCAATCAGCAAAACCGCGGTGTGGCGGACGAATCGATAAAAGCCGGCTTGACGCTTGCCGATAATGCGAACTGCCTGAACAGCAAGCCCCGCAGCCAATAGCCATTTTGCGTAGGTATTTAGTTGCGGCAAGAGTAAGAAGAACGCCAGGAACGAAAGCAATGCGAGAATGAAGCAAAATCACCCGAAATGTAAATATACCGGGCACTTGCCACGCAAGCGATAGTAAGACACCTCCCAAAAGGACAAAGATGATCATCTCCATCGTCGGTGCCATCCAGAGAGCATGCGGGCTTAAATGGATGATACCGTGCCGATAGAACTGCCTCCATCCAAGCAGAAAAATTCCTTCGGTGAGCCCCGTCAGTAAACCAAACCAGCCCGAAATGAGGAGTATTCGGTGAGAAGGAAAAGGCCCCGTAGGCTCGGCATACCCGCGTTTTCCTCTTGCTCTGTCACAATTTGCTCTGATTGCTCCAACGATGCCTTTCTAAAGTATCCAATGTTAGGGAAGATTTTTTTCGACCAGAATTATCTTTTTGCGAATGGATCACTTCAAGTCATCCGCAGTTTTTAGCGCGGACCTGAATTCTTCCAGCACCTCTTGGTTTTCCGCAGTGCTTACAAGGTTTTGGAGTTCTTCCGGATCCGCACCTCGATCGAACAACTCTTCGCTTCCATCCCCGTTGTGAATATAATGGTATTGTTCCGAAACAAGCGACTTCATATCTCCTTTTGAGGCAGGATCCTGCGGATCCATCCAACTGGTGTGGCGCAACTCGGAGAGGATCATATGATGCTCATTGAGATCAGGCTCGCGTGCGGTTTCACCCAAATATCTTCCAAGTGATTCTCCGGGAAATACATTTTGGCTTGCAGCTCCAATTAGGTCCAACACTGTCGCGGGAAGATCACGTAGACTTACGGTTTGCTTAACTCTGGCACCTCTTGGCACCCTGGAAGGAAAACGGATCAAAAGCGGCACCCGCAGGGTCTGGATGTAAAGGCTCGTGCCATGCCCAACCAGGCCATGTTCTCCAAGTGATTCTCCGTGATCGGACGTGATTATCACTACTGTATTGTCAGATAGCCCCTTTTCGGAAAGTTTATCAAAAAGCACACCTATCTGGTGATCCAGGGAAGTTAACGAACTGTCGTAGGCATTTCGGAGTTTCTCAACATCACTCTCTGACCAGTTTCGATGGACGAGATAGTCAATGTCATTTGTATTATAGTCAAGAAGGACGTCCGGTCGATTTGGCACAAACTGTCGATCAAATGGAGCCGGGGGCAAAAGTGGCCCGTGGGCATCGAAGTAGTTCAGAAATGCAAAGAAGGGCCGCTTTGGGTCTCGAGAGGATAGCCAATCCAGGAAATCGTCATCGAGCATTTCAGCACTTTTCCGATTCAGCGTATCGCGGTAGCCAATAGCCCGCCGGATAAGTCCGATGTTGGTGATCGCCCGTCCCAGAGAGGCACTGAGGACCATCTGGCCCAAAGATGTCTTGTAATCCTCATAATGGACCATCCCGCGGTTAAGTCCATGTGCTCTTCGTACAGTAAGAGAAATTGGCAACAAAGCCCGCACTTTCGTAACCCCGCGAGTCTAAATCTTCCGCCAATGTCCGAAAAGTGGCATCTAGCGCTTTTTCCCATGTAACGCTCAGTTCATGGTCGTACCTGCCCGTGAAAATACTGGCATGAGACGAAAGGGTCCATGGGGCAGTTGAGATCGCCTGCTCAAAAACTGTCCCCTCTTTAGCTAAACGCTCTAATTGCGGAGACGTTCGTCTCTCGTAACCGTAGAGACTCAAATTTTCAGCCCGAACAGTGTCCAGAGTGATCAGTAGTACATTGGGAGTTGATGTGGACGCGGGTGGAAGGTTTGCCAAAGACTGGTTTTCTGCCACCCTTTCCCACATAAAAGTGCATACAGCAAGGCCGGCCATACCCGCAACCAACCAAACCGCAGTCCGGCGAACAAGTCTGTAAAAGGCCTCTTGATGCTTGTTAATGATGCGAGCAAACTGAAATGATAGTCCTGCGGCCAATATCCATTTTGCGTAGATATTTAGTTGCGGCAAGAGTAAGAAGAACGCCAGCAACGATAGCGATACGAAGGCGAAACAAACCACCCGAAATGTAACCAAACGGGGCAATTGCCAGGCGAGCAATGCCAGCATACCTCCGACGAGAACAAAAATGATCATTTCTGTGATCGGTGCCATCCACAGAACGTGCGGAGTTAGCCGAATGATGACTTGAGAGTAAAACTGTCGCAGACCGATCAAAAAGATAGCTTCGGCAAGGCCGGTGATCAAACCGAACCAGCCGGCAATGAGGAGTATTCGATGGGGCGGAAACGGGGCTGTAGGCCCGGCAGATCGTGCCTTTTCCTCTTCCTTTTTTACGGTTAGCTCTATTTGTTCGATAGTCTTCGATAACCTCTTAAAAAGGTTCCACACCCCAGGGCGCTAAGCTGATCTGTATAGCTATGATATATACCCGAGGCCACTTAGTCGTTCACGAATGATCTCTTCCTCGGTCTGAGTATATCCATTGTAGCCGCCCACATTTCTATTGCCATTCGTCCTGGAAAGTAAAGATCTCCCCTGCATAGTGTTGGGGATATCATAACCGCCTAATTCAAGGAGTGTCGGAGACATATCAAGAATATGGGCGTTATTTACCTCACCACGCAGCGGGTTGTTTGACGAGGCCAAAATAAAGCTGCCGAACTGGGCATGGTTGCAATCGTCGGGACCGGTATCGTTCTCCTGGACGTAAAAACCCGGATAACCCACGCCTCCGATCGAACGCCAGTAAAGACCGCCAAAATGCACGATAAGATCGGGGGCAATATTGCGAACGTTTTGGTAGATCTCATCCGGCGTGAAGACCAGATTGCCCATCGGTTGCCCCTTGTCGTCGAGCAAAGCCTTAAATTTTATTTTTACCTCATCACGGACCTTTTCGAGATCTGAGGGATCAATGATCCCGTTCGGTTCGCGTCCTTTCACATTAAAGAAAACGCGAGCATAGTAGCCCCCCTCGCTCCAAACCCTGGTCTTATCCCAATTGACACTCAGTTCGCTGAAAGGCGTTATTTGCTTCGGATATTCGTTGAGTACCAACAAACCCTCTTTTACGAGCCACTCATTGACACAGAAACCGCCATCGAGACGTTGTGCGCCGTGGTCGGACATGACCATTACCGTCGTATCTTCGTCCAAAAGGTCGAGAAGTTTTCCTATCTCGTCGTCCAGATAGAGATAATAGTCATTGATCACCTCTTTATAATCATTGTCCGGTGGGTGGAGGACATGCTCGGGATCGTGAAATTTCCAGAAGCCGTGTTGGAGACGGTCAAGACATATCTCTACGAAGTGGAAGTAATCCCACTCGGAGTTTTGCATCATGTGCCGCACCACCTCAAAATGCTTGCGGGTGGTAGTGTAGATCTCATCCTTTAGCCAGTCCTTACGATCGGTCCGAAATCCTTTGACATCTACCGGATAATCTCCGACCAGACGCTTTATGTCGTCTTTGACCTCTGGCGGACGCGTGTATTCGTCAGCGTTGGTATCCGGTGTCAAAAAACAGCCGATGCAGACGCCGTTGACCTTGCGCGGCGGATACGAGGGCGGCAGGCCTATGATATTGGCCCGTTTTCCTTCGCGCGCCACCTGATCCCAGATGGCCAGATCCTGAATGGACCTGGAGTTGACGATGCTCAAACCGTTGTAGGAATGATCGCTGCGATTGCGAAATCCGTAAACGCCCAACGAACCAGGATCCTGGCTCGTCGCCATACACATCCAAGCGGGGACGGTGATCGGCGGAATTATCGTTTCCAGCCGCCCATAGCAACCGCCCTCCATCAAGCGGCGAATGTTCGTTAAACGTTCATCGCCAAACAGAAGGTCAGGCGCGGCACAATCTAAACCGATTACTAAAGTTTTCATACCAAAAGTGTCTCGCCTTCCATGGCATCATGCTTATCGATCCCAAAGGAGTCGAGGATCGTTGGTGCCAGATCCAAGAGTCTCGCGTTTTCTCCATTAAAATTCCGATTCATAAACAGAACCCCGGGCACCAGCAGCGGGTCAATGATGTGGTCTCCCGCCCATTTTTTGACATTGTCTTCAAACTGACCGGCGGGGATACCGCCCAATGAGGTGCTCCATGAAACCCGGTAGCCCTCATCAAAATTCACGACCAGATCGGGCGACTCATGTGCATATGCACCTGTGTAAATTTCCTCGCGGCGTTTGACGCTGCGGATCGGCCTTCGGCCCTTGACAGGGTCAGTTAGAACCGAAAGGCCCTGTACCAAAGATGCCTTCAGTGTGTCAGCCTCACTTTCCGAAACGGTGCCCTGCTCTTCCCGGCCTTTTAGGTTCAAGTACATTCCGCTGAGGCCTAAGGCATAGGCCTTCGTGCGGCCCCAGTCAAGATTAGGAAAAAAATCGCCACTTCCGGTTTCGGGTTGATGTCCGTTCTTAAATGCAAGCAAGCCGTTATCATGGAGCCACGTATTCAGATTGACCCCCCGCCTGAAGCTGTTCATCCCATGATCGCTTAAGACGATCATCAGCGTTTGTTCGTCCGCAAAACTCATTGCCCGGCCAACGATCTCGTCGCACGCACGATAATGATCTTCAACAACGCGTTTCATTTCGGGCCTGATCGGTTCCATATTTATCGGATTTTCCAGATCGCCAAATCGCCAAAACATGTGCTGAACGCGGTCCGGAGTATCAAACAAGCAAAAGAAAAAGCCTTCGTCTAGGCGATCAAGTTCGTAGAGCATCATTTGCTCACGCTCGCGGAGTACGGTTTCACACTGTGACAAATATGCTTCTTCGTCTATTCTCCCGTTGTTCAGCCCGCCGTGGTCCTCGACCATTCCCGTCGTGTAAAATGTGCCAACGTTCTTTGCCAATTCTCTGGCATATTCCGGCGGCGAGCTGATCGGGAACATCGGGGCATCAGGGTCGAAATTGACGGGTGATACATACAGCTCAAAGATCGGAGATACCCGTACCAGATGGAATCGGACCATGCCTTTGATAGACTGGAGCATTCCAACCTTGAACTTCACTCTAAACCAATCACTCCACTGGCCTTCTCCTAACTCGATCGAATCCGGCTGCCCGGCGGAGAGGATCGTTATTTTCTTTGCCGACTTGTCGATCTGTATTGAAATGTCGAACTTCAAGTCTTCGCCGGTTCTGGAATTGCGGGCGCCGATCAGATGCGTTCTGATCATATCCTGGCCATCCGCCTGGACGGCCACAACGTTCTCGCTTTCCCCCGGACGGATGTCCTCGTCGGATGTATAGAATGTAGACGTCCCCAATCCTCCGCGCAGATCCGGCACGCCCATACCGGCTAACATTCGGCCCTTTACATTGTCGGGAGGGTAGGTACAAGGAAACCGTACGATCGCTGAAGGAATTCCTGCGTCGGCCAGGATATCCCAAAAGGGCTTTCCACAGCGTAAGTTCACGGCCTTTGGTGGAAGAAACGAACTACGCTGCTCGTAGCGATTCATTGAAAGGTCAGGCAGGTATGTTTTGGGATCACGGCGAATGAAATCAAAGATCCCGTGTCCACCCGGATTGGTGCCTGTCGCAAGGGTTGACCAGGCAACCGGGGTCTGGGCAGGATAAGTGGTCTGAACACGCGAGAAGCCCCCTTTATCTCTAAGTTTGGCTAAATTAGGTAGCTCACCGGCAGAGAGTAACGCTGTCACGATCTTGGGCTCGAATCCGTCTAAGCCAATTACAATAACCTTCTTGATTCCGCCTGCCCGATAGATCATGAGTATTCGAGGTCTCTCGCGAATTGAACAGCTAATTCGCGATCAACGATCGGCCGCCTACCGGCCATGGAGTTCAGGGACTCTATATATTTTTTGAGATTCCCAACTTTTGTCCAATGAATCTGAAGGTGCGGCGCATCATCCCAACTAATTGCCGCCCAAAGATCAAGAGGGAACCGATGATCGCTCCCAAATACGACGCGATCGGGATCAACTGATCGGGCCCGCCATAAAATAACAATATCGTTCCAGTGGTTTCTGTCATAGAAACTTCATCACCTCATTATAGGTTATCGATAGATAGCCCGTTGTTGTCAGTCTTAGAGTAAATACGGTATCACCATTTCGATGCTCTGGCTTCAGACATTTGCGCCGCATAATGGGACATTTGAACTGCTCAAATGCCAGGCATCAATATTGATCACGCTCAGAAACCAGGGACCTGGCCTACTTGATCTCGAAGTTGGGGTTAAATGTCGACGTTGAGCTCTAATATAGGAAAGCTCGCCGGTGGGGTCGGGTTTTCAGAATGTACGCACCGAACGATCCTTAAATTGATCAATTCTTTTGTCGCTTATTAATATCTTTGAACCCGGCTTTTTGCAGCCCTTTTACTACATAGGGACAATCAGCCATCAATCGCCAAATAAGTCCAGTTCTATAATTTTCGATCATCAGTACGATCGGTCCGGTGTTGAGTCCGTAATGAAACGGTGATACCCAACCATACTTGTCTTTTCCTTTCGCCGGAAAGGTCTGATTAAATGTAGCCTTGAACCCGTACTTGTTATTTCCGCGTATATCCAGCTGGTTGAAATATCGAATTGTCGGAATGACGATCTCTGGAGCGAAAGGCAATGAGCTAACGGTTACCCACGGGGCGATGGTGCCGTCATCGACTCCAAACGGGACACCGCGCGCAGTGTAATCATAAAATTTCCTCTGGATTCCGTTGACCTTTTGAGTTGAGGGCCCTGGGCCGTCGCTCGCGGTTATCCCCCAGCAATTTTCTTCATAACCCTCAAACTCCATCGGATTGCGTATGGCATACTGCTGCTGAATGTAGGTTGCCCGCCGGCTATTTTCAAAATAGTCGCTCTCGTGCCGGCGCATGAAGTCATCGCGTATCCCGCGAAAATCTAACCAGATATGGGAGAATTGATGAATGAAAAGTGGTCCGGCGTAGAGATATTCGTAACCGTATATCTTTTTCCATTTGTAAGTGGAGGTCCACGCCTGATAGCTCTCACTTGGTATGGGGTGGGTCGGCGAACCCAGGGCGAGAATGTAAAGAATGAGTGCTTCGCTGTAGCCGTCCCATGTGTATCGCAGAAATCCTTTTTTCGGTTTCCACCCATGCGATACCTTATCGCCGCCGTTCAAGGCCCATTGCCAGTCCGCTCGGCGGTAGAGAGCATCCGCGAGTTCGCGTATTTCCGTTTCATCTTTATTTTCACGATCAAAGTAAGCTGCGGCAGTTAGGCCGCCGGCGAGGAAGAGCGTTGTGTCAATGGTAGATAGTTCGGATCTCCACGCGCGCTCCCCTGTTTTCATATCGAGGAAGTGATAGTAAAAACCTTTATAGCCCGTAGCTTTGGGATCCGTGCTTTGTGCGCTGCCGTAAAAAAAACGCATCGCCCTGAGCGTGAGTCTGATCGCTTGTGCACGAGTTATGAATCCGCGTTCGACTCCTACGGGATATGCGGCCAGGGCAAAGCCCACAGCCGCAACCGATGCAGGCGTATTTGTAGCCGTTTTATCAACGACAAGTCCGGTCTCAGCATCGGCTTCATGGGTGAAATAATCAAAGGCCTCTTTCTGAATGTTATTGAGCAGCTTTTCATTTTTGCCCGTATTTACATTCGGCGTTTCACCTGGTCTATACTCATTAGCATCACTGACTTTCATTAAAGGGTCACCTCGGCAAATTCTATCGTGACAGCGGCGACCGAATGCGGAGGAAGTGATAGTTTTAACTCGATCTCGCCGTCTTCAAATTCAAACGGCTGCGGCTCTTTTGCCAGGCAAGACGCGGCCTGTAGCTGTTGTGCATCCTTACGACTCAAATACTCGGGCTCGCCTATATCCTGCCAAACCCGTCTTGGGTTTGCATGTTCGTCGTCGATCCGTTCGATGTAGACCGTTTGCGGCCGTCGCGCTTTTGAGAGACCGAATTTCACCAGGCCCGTCTCAATTTCATGATGCGGCATCGCGTGATTGGTCAATAACAGGGTGGCCTTATGGTTATTCTTTATTGCCCAGGCGCTGACGGTCTTGTGTTCGCCTTTTACTTTCAGCAGTTCATCGCCCAAATTATGCAGCAACTCGACCGCCCGATACGCGGGCTTTGGTATTCCATACAAGTTGAGCAGGCCAAAACCCCCGTGAAAGGGCTTGGACGGAAAATAGTTCTCTTCAAAAATATCGGTAAACGTCCAATAGCTGTAACCGTCGACAAAACTATCAACGTGCATAAGGATATTTGTGATCAGCGAGGCAGCGAACGGTTCGTCGTGATAGTGGTCGCGCGGGTTTGATGAGATGCTCCACTCGGTGTAATAGACGGGTAAGCCGTTAGAGCTTTTCATGGTCTCGATCGCTCGCTTACGCATGACATCGTGCGGTGCCTCAGCTAGTTGAGTCTCCGTGTCCGTATCGGTTTTTCCAAGTGCATCGGTCGGATAATAGTGGGTACTGATAAAATCTGCGGGCAGATTTTTTCCCGAGCAGAATTCGAGAAATTCATTGACCCATGCGTTTTGCGCCGTTGCCGGCCCACCAACTCTGATCTGGTCATCCGCCTCTTTGATCGCCTCGACCGTATGGCGATACAGATCGAAATAATCCTTTTGATCTCCTTTCCAGAAAGCATCGAGATTAGGTTCGTTCCAAACCTCAAAATACCATTTGCGAACCTCGTCGATCCCGTAACTATCAACCCAGTGTTTTACCAATTTTCCGATCAATGCGGCCCACTGTTCATAGTCTTTTGGCGGCGTCACATTTGCTTGGTAATGAAAAACAGTTTCGCTGCCCGAGGACAGCGCCCTTGGCATAAAACTCAACTCGACAAAAGGCCGCATGCCGATCGATAAAAGAAATTCGACGATCCGGTCGGCATTAAAGAACGAGTAAAGCAGCTTTTCGTCCTGGCAGATGAGCGTCCCCATGTCGTCGGAAAGCAGCCCGTGGAATCTGACATAGCGGGTACCGAGGTCGTCGTGACATTTCTTAAGCTGTCTCTGCCAGTCCGCACGAAGGGCGAGCGGGGCGTGGCCGCTTCCGAGAGTATGCTCCCAGACGTGCTTTAACTCAGTCGTCTTTCCGGAAAGATCGCACGAAAAATTTATCGTCACGACGCTGCTCCTTTCTTTTCTCTCCACAAAGCCGCCCCGGCAAAGGTGGCAGCCGCCGCACCCGCGACAAGCGTCAGCCAGCCGCGATTTTTGTTAGCCCAAAGCTGCGGGCTCGAGCGATATGCACGATCGTCGAATGTTCCATGGGCTCCGTGATCGCCCTTAACCGGCTCCCAAAGGTTGTTTTTGCGATCGGGGTCGTCAGGTTCGCGTGTTTGCTGCGCCTGATAGTTAGTTTCGCCCAGATAGGTGTCCATCAAACCGGGAACGATCTTGTTTCCCTGCACCGCTACAACCGTCGGCAACCCGACCTCGACCGTGCGCCGTTTGTTATGGGCGGCAAAATAGATAGCCTCTGCCGCGACCTCCGGCTGATATATCGGCGGAACGGGTTGAGGTTTATTAGGCAGGCGGCTTTTTACCCAGCTGAACTGCGGCGTATTGAGCGCCGGCATCTGTACCATCGTCAAATGAACATTGCTCTTGTCGTGGATCAGTTCTGACCGGAGTGAATCTGTAAAGCCCGCGATCGCGTGTTTTGCTCCGCAATAGGCTGACTGGAGCGGGATACTGCGATACGCCAATGCGGAACCCACCTGAACTATCGTCCCGCTATCTCGCGGAAGCATTCGTTTCAAGGCCGCCATCGTTCCATAAACAACGCCGAGATATGTAACCTCCGTGACACGATGAAACTCTTTCGCCGTCATTTCCTTAAAAGGGGAGAAGACCGAGGCCATGGCGTTGTTGACCCAAATATCTATAGAGCCAAATGTTTCTTCGACCTTGGCCGCCGCTGCCTCGACCGCTTCAGCATCGGACACATCAGTTGGCAAAACAAGCGCCTTGCCGCCGGCTTCCTCAACATCGCGTTTTGCACCTTCAAGCCCGTCAATGCCCCTGGCAAGCAAACCTATGTGCGCTCCGTGTTTCGCAAATTCGCGTACCGTCGCCCGCCCGACGCCGGCGGATGCCCCTGTAACAACAACCACCTGCGGTTTGCTTTCCCGGGTTGTTTTATCTCTACCTATCGCCTCGTGGCTCTTTCCATTGGAATTATTATTTTTCTTCATTATCTTTTCCTTCCTATTACTGCTCATCGGTACATTTCTTATCTCTTTGCCATAACCAAAGGCCCGCTCCGACGCTCAGGAGCAGCCCGGCGCCGACAATTGCTGCTGTCTTGATCTTTTCTGACGCTGGCGTCGGCATTTCCAAATATTCGTGTTCAAGATGAGCCGTGGCCGCATTGCGAAGATCTTCGTTCATTGCCAATTGGATCACCTGAGCAAGATGTAATGCGTGTCTATCAGTCATTTGCGAAATTTGCTCGCGACAGCTAAAGCCGTCTGCTATTAATAATGTGTCGTCATCAGCCTCTCGCACGGCTGGAATCAATACGCGTTCGCCGCACTTTGCCGATACCTCATAATGCTCGCCGCGCTCGAAACCAAATGCTCCTGCCATCCCGCAGCAGCCAGTTTCGGGCAGCAGGTAGTCGATCTCCATTTTGCTTAAGACCGATTCTTCGTCGTCCAGTTTCATCAACGACTTATGATGACAATGGCCGTGAACGATGGCTTTGCGTTTTAGTTTGGGCAACTTAAGATCTTTCGCATATCTTTCTAAAAATTCGCTTAGTAAAAAGGTCTGCTTGTTCAGCCGTTTTGCGTTTTGGTCATTCGGTAGCAGATTGACCAGCTCATCACGAAAGACAGCCGCGCAGCTCGGTTCGAGCACCACTATCGGCGTTCCCTTTTCGATCTCGTCATGTAATGTGTCGAGCGTGTTATGCAGATAGCGTTTGGCTTCATCGAGAAAGCCATAATCGTAGAGCGGCCGCCCACAACATAAATTCGCCCGCGGAACCTTAACCTTGAAACCCGCTGCTTCCAGCACCTCGACCGCTGCTTGCGCTGTGGTTGGGTGAAAATGGTTATTGAAAGTGTCGGCCCATAAAATAACTGATCTCTGACCTGTGTTCTTTGGACGCGGATCTCGTTTTGCAAACCAGCTCTTGAACGTCTGCGGCGCAAACTTTGGTATTGTGCGTTCCGGCGCGACGTTAGCCACCAATTTCGCGATGTCGGAAAAGATCGGCGTTTGTGTAAAGAAATTAACGATCAGCGGTGCTAGTGATGCGAGACGAGCCCAACGGTTAATGTAACCGAAACCGTAAGCATGCCGAGGGCGCAAGCGTCCGTCGTAGTAATGCGAGAGAAACTCCGCCTTGTATGTGGCCATGTCGACATTGACCGGGCAATCGCCTTTGCATCCTTTGCATGAAAGGCATAGATCCAGGGCCTCGTTAACGTGTTCGCTTTTCCAGCCCCCGGTGATCGCTTCGCCCTGGAGCATCTCAAACAGCATCCTCGCCCGCCCGCGTGTTGAATGTTCTTCTTCGTGCGTCGCCATATAGCTGGGACACATCACGCCGCCGCCGTGTCGGCGGCATTTGCCGACGCCGACGCAGCGAAGTGTGGCCTCGGCAAAACTTCCATCGTCATGAGGAAATTTGAAATGTGTTTCGGACTTTGGCGGATCGTAATGCGTGCCAATACGCAAATTCTCGGTGATCTTGTAGGCGTCAACGACCTTGCCAGGATTCATCCTCCACTGCGGGTCCCAGATCGTTTTAAATTCACGGAACGCATTTACCAGTTCGTCGCCAAACATCTTTGGCAAAAGTTCGGCACGTGATTGCCCGTCGCCGTGTTCGCCCGAGAGAGACCCGCCGAGGCCGACGACCAGATCGGCTGCCTCGTCCAGGAAAGAACGAAACCTGCCGATACCCTCTTTTGTTCTAAGGTCAAACGGAATACGGCAATGGATGCACCCCTGTCCAAAATGTCCGTAGAGCGACGCATTGTAATCATATTTTTGAAACAGCTTTTTCAATTCGCAAAAATATTCGCCCACTCTCTCCGGCGGCACGGCCGAATCTTCCCAACCCGGATGCGTTGGCGGTTCACCGGGCACGTTTGCCGTGGCACCCAAACCCGACTCACGTATTTCCCAGATCAGTTGTTCCTCTCCGGTTTCGTCAAAAAGTTTCATCGACGGCGGGTTGCCGTTTCGTTTCAATTCTTTGATCAGATCTTGTGCTTTGCTGTCGGATTCATCCTTGTTCTCACCGCCAAACTCAACCAGAAGCCAGCCTTTTCCCTCAGGCAGCAGTTTCAGGTCCTGCGGATGCAGATGCTTCTTTTTCATGTACTCGATGAGCAGGTGATCTAATCCTTCGAGTCCGCACGGTTTATGTTTCATGATCTCGGGTACATGATCGCCGGCCTTGTAAACATCCTCATAACCAAGAACAAGCAGCGAACGCGCCTGTGGACTGTGTATCAGGTTGAGAGTAGCCTCGAGGACCGTGACGCACGTACCCTCTGAACCGACCAGCGCACGTGCGACATTAAATCCATGTTCCGGCAGCAGATAAGGAAGATTAAACCCTGATACCCGGCGTGGTATGTCCGGATATTTTTCGCGTATTTTGTTGGCAAACTTATCTCGCAGTTTTTTGAGGTTGAAATAGATCTCGCCGCGTCGCCCGCCTTCTTTGATCATTTGTTCAAGCCCCTCTTCGCTTGTTTTGCCGACGGTCATCTTAAGGCCGTCATAGGTCAGAACCTTTAACTCTTCCACGTTATCGGCGGTGCGAGCACCATCGCCTTCGAACGCGGCCAGGATCGAATGAACCCCGCAGGAATCATTACCGATCATTCCGCCGAGCGTATTGTGGTCATGCGTCGCCGGGTCCGGGCCAAATGTGAGCTGGTGTTTTTCTGCCTCGTCTCTCAACGTGTCGAGAATGCAGCCGGGCTCGACGCGGGCGAGCTTTTTTTCCGGATCCACCTCCAACACGCGGTCGAGGTACTTGGAATGATCCATTACGACAGCCACATTGCAGCATTGCCCCGCGAGGCTCGTGCCGCCGCCACGCGACAGGATGGGCGCGTCAAATTTGCGACATGCCGCGACTGTTTCGATCACATCTTCGACACTTTTCGGAATAACGACACCGATAGGGACCTGTCTGTAATTCGACGCGTCGGTAGCGTATAAGGCTCGGCTGCCGTCGTCAAAACGGACTTCGCCGTCGATTCTTTTTTGCAATTCTGACGCGAGTGCTTTTAGATCTTTGTTTGAAGTTCTGAGCGAGCTGGGATTCCGTCGTTCCAGTCTTTTTGCGTCGAATTTGTCTGGTGAGATCCAGATCTGAGGACCTTTCTCTCTGATATTTAGTTCGGGTTTCATCCTCCTCTTACCTCGTTTGGTCCGTTCAGACCGCAAACCGCTTCGCGTCCGCTTTCTTCAGTTCAAGTCCCATCCCGCTGCGCGAGAGGTCGGGATACAGTTTGCCGTCGACCGGTTTTACAGCACCGTCGAACAGCATCTGCTCAATGCGCACATGGTCGTGGAAATACTCGATATGACGGACAGGCGTGATCGCACAGCATGGATGCAAATGTATTGACGGAGCACAATGGGCCGAAAACGGGACCATAAATGCCTCACAAAGTGCGGCCGCACCGCAGAAATCCCGTGATGCCCGCACAACGCGTCGCATCGGCTTGCAGCACATCAACCGCGAATGACTCCAACATCCTGCGAAAATAGACGATGTCGTAACCGTACTCGCCCGCCGTAATATCCATTCCCGCGGGGGCGGAATCACGTATAAAATTCAAGCCGCTCAGATCTGACGAAGGAACCGGTTCCTCAAACCATGTGACACCGAGATCGTTTTTGAAACGGTAAGCAAATTCGATCGCCTGCTTGCGGCTGTAAGCTCCGTTAGCATCGACAAACAATTCGGCCTGGCTTCCGATCGCCTCACGAGCAACACCAACGCGCTCGACATCTTTTTCGGGATGGGTTCCGACCTTCATCTTGACGCGGGGGATGCCGCTATCGACCCAGCCGCCAAGCTGTTTTTGGAGTTGTTCGTGTGAATATGACGTAAAGCCGCCGCTGCCATACACGGGAACGCCGTCACGCACAGCGCCCAACAAATTAACAAGCGGCAGATCGAGAAGCCGTGCCTTGAGATCCCAAAGCGCGTTATCAACGGCGGAGATCGCCATCGAAACGATGCCTGGACGCCCTAGATTTCGAATGGCATGAACCATCGCATTCCAGGCATCCGTGATGTTCATCGCATCGCGTCCCTCGACGACGTCTATGAGTAAAGTTTTTATTAGCTGTGCCGTCGCAACATCCGCGTAGGTGTAACCCAAACCCTTTCGTACCGCCGGCTATTGCTTCTACAAGAACGAGCGTGGTCTTGTTCCACTCCAGCGTGCCGTCGGATTCCGGTAGATCTGTGGGGATCTCATAGGCTGATACATTTAACTTTTCGATGGCAACTTCCGCCTTTGCGGGTTTACTGCTCATAGTTGCCGCATTCATCAGATCACCTCGCGTATCTGGTCTTTGACCACTGTTTTTATGATGTCCCAGCGGTCTTTTTCGCCACGAGCCAATGCTTCGGCAAATTTCAACGCCTGCTTCGCCGAGATGTTGCCCGGCAGCGGCGGCTCATTAGCGTCAACGATAGCGTCGACAACCGCCGGTCCGTCATGCTCCATTGCTTCTTTTAATACCGACGCCACTTCACCGGGTTTTTCAACCCTGAAACCAGCCGTGCCGCAGGCCCTGGCGTAAGCGGCAAAATCTATGTTCTGTAATTCAACGCCGTACTGCGGATTGCCCTCTAAAACCATTTGCTCCCACTTGATCATTCCCAAAACATGGTTGTTTATAATGATGACCTTAACGGGAAGGTTATATTTGACCAAGGTCGCGACCTCGCCCATCATCATTGTGAAGCCGCCATCCCCCACGATGCAGACGACCTGGCGGCCCGGATAGGCGATCGATGCTCCGATGCTGTAAGGCACGCTGTTCGCCATCGTCGCCAATGTTCCTGACAGTGAGAACATCATCTCGTCGCGGATCTCTATATACCGGGCGGCCCATGTCGCGATGGTTCCGCTGTCAGCGGAGACGATCGCGTAGGCCGCCGTCGACAGCCACCTGCACTTCGGCATCTACCGCGAGCTCGGGCCGAGGCGTGCGAGCGAGACGCGAGTCCTCGCTCGTGGGCGGCGCCACGGCGGCGCTCCTACTTCCGCACCGGCGCATCACTACCTGAACCGGAGCGGGCCGTACCGCGAGATCTTGCCCGAAGTGCTCGCCGGCGACCGGCGGGCACGGCGTGGACATCGACTACGGCTACCACCTGGCGCCGATGACCTCGGGGCAGATCGACGAGATCGCGTGGCTCGCCGGCGAGGCCGGGGTGGCCTCGTTCAAGTACTACATGTTCTACAAGGGTCTCAATCTCGCCGGGGACATCCGAGGACTCCGCGCGCTTCACGATGTCCGACGACAAGTACGACTTCGGGCATCTGCTACTCGATGATGGAGCAGGTCGCCGCCGCCGACGCGCGACGGGGCGGAGACGCGCGCATCTGCGCTGTGGCTCTCGCTGCACTGCGAGAACGCGGAGCTGATGCGCGTGTTCATCGGCCGGGTGCAGGCCAACGGCGATCCGCAGGCGCCAAGGCGTAGCACGAGGCGCGGCCGCCGCTGACCGAGCGCGTGGCCATCCGCGAGGCGGCGACCATCGCCACGCGACACGGGCCGCATCAACCTGCTGCACCTGTCGAGCGCCGAGGCGCTCGGGGCCGCCGTCAGGGCGCGATCGCCTACCCCTCGCTCGACATGCGCTGCGAGACGACGCTGCACCATCTCGTGCCTCGACCACGACATGCTCGACGAGGGCGGCCGGGGGCAAGGTCAACCCTCCGATCCGGACCAAGGCCGACGTCGAGGCGCTCTGGGCGCGCCTCGCCGCGGGCGACATCGCCTGGGTCGCATCGCGATCACGCGTGCTGCATGGAGGAGCACAAGGGCGACAAGATCTGGCCGCGCTGCCCGGGTTTCGGCGGCACGGCGCTGCTCTACCCGGTGCTGCTCAGCGAGGGCTCCACAAGCGCGGCATCCCGCTCGAGCGGATCGTCGAGGCTCGTCGCGCCAACCCGGCCGCCGCCTACAACATGCGTCGGAAGGGGTCGCTGCATGGTCGGTGCCGACGCCGATCTCGCGCTCGTCGACCTCGACAAGACGCAGACCGTGACCACCGAGCTGTGCCAGTCCGGGCAGGACCACTGCCCCTTCGAGGGAGTCGACCTCACCGGCTGGCCGGTGCACACCGTCGTCGGCGGTCAGGTGCGCTTCCGCGACGGCGAGGTCGTGGGCGAGCCCACGGGCCGCTTCATCGCCCGCAACGCCTGAGCCCTCGGCGTACGCCGATCCGCGAGGTCACGGTGCGCGATCGCCCTGCGGCGGGCGCGCACGGTGATCTAGCCTTCGCGGCACCACTCGCCAGCAGGAGGTTCGGATGAGCGACGATCTCGCCGCACGGCTCGGAGGTGTCGACCTGTTCGCCGGGTTGTCGCCGCGGGTGCTCGCGCGCATCGCCGAGAGCGGGCACGCCGCGTCCTACGACGCCGGGTCACCGGTGGTCGTGCAGGGCGACTCCGTGGCGGGCTACAAGGCTTTCGCGCGCAACGGGGTCGAGATGCACGTGGTGCTCGACGGCAGGGCGCGCGTCGACGTCAACGGGGTCGAGGTGACCACGCTCGGTCCGGGGCAGTACTTCGGCGAGCTGTCGCTCATCGACGGTGCGCCCCGCTCGGCCGACGTCGTCGCCGGCCCCACGGGTCTGAGCACCTTCGCGCTGTCGAAGTGGACCTTCGAGGATCTCCTCGAATCGCACCCCGAGGTGGCCGTGCCCATGCTGCGGGTGCTCGTGGCGCGGCTGCGGCGCGCGAGTCGTGGGACCTCCCCCCCACGTGAGCGACCGCCTGGGCGCCGCGTGCGTCAGGATGGCCCGGTGAACCCGACCGAGGCCCGCGAGCCCGACGACGAGGCCGTGCCGGCCGAGGAGCCGCCGACCCACCTCGTGCCGGTCGTACGCCGTGCCGGGGCGACGCTGCCCGCCTCGGTCGAGGGGCCGCTCGACGTCGCGGTCGGTGCCGCTGCCGCCGTGGCGCGCCCGTGGTCGGCGCCGCAGGGGCCGTGGCCCGGGTCGCCGGTCCGGTGGCCCGCGGCACGTGGAGCGTCGTCGACGGCCCCCGCTGGTGCCGCGAGGCCTGGACGCTCGGCGCGCTCGTCGACCGGCTCGGCGACCAGGGACGCCGGCTGCGCTACGCCGCGGGAGAGGACTCTCACCATCGCGGCCGGCCAGGCGCTCGACGTCGTCACCCCGCGGTGCTCGAGCCGGTGCTCGACCGCGTCGACATCACCGGCATCGTGCTCGAGCGCGTCGACCTGCAGCGCATCGTCGAGGCGGTGCTCGACCGGATGGATCTCACCCAGATCGTCCTCGACCGGGTCGACCTGCAGGCGGTGGTCGAGTCGGCGATCGACAGCATCGACCTCAACGACATCGTGCGGACGAAGGTCGACCTCGCCGGGATCGCCGAGGAGGTGATCGACGAGGTGGACCTGCCCGAGATCATCCGCGAGTCCTCGACGGGCGTCGCGGCCGAGTTCGTCGATGTCGGCGGGATGTCGGCGGTCTCCGGCGACGAGCTGGTGAGCCGGTGGGTCGACCGGGTCCTGCTGCGTCGGCAGAAGCGACGTACCGAGGTGCCTGGGGCGGACACGGGGTCGGGGCCGACCAGCTCGAACGCGGGTACCCCGGCCACGAGAGCTGGAGCTCCCGATGAGTGAGATGCGCCCCAAGGGCATCGACCCGTTGGCCCCCGGGGCCAGGGCGATCCAGGGCCTGCGCGCAGGCGTCGTGACCCGCGTCGTCGCCGGCGGGATCGACTACGCGCTCGTGATCGGTACGACCTTCGGCACCTGGCTGGCCTGGTCCGTGCTGCTGTTCCTCGTCGACCCCCGCGACTACGTCGTGCCCGAATGGCCGTTCTACTAGTTCTTCCTGCTCGGCTTCGGCTATCTCACGCTCTATCTCTGGGTCTCCTTCGCCACCAGCGGTCGCACCGTCGGCGCCGGCCTCATGGGAGTGCGCGTGGTCGGCCGCAAAGGACGCGGATGCGCTGGACCCGGCGTTGCTGCGGGCCGGGTTCTGCGTCGTCTTCCCCATCGGGCTGTTCTGGTGCGCGGTGAGCCGGGAGAACCGCTCGGTGCAGGACGTCGTGCTGCGCTCCTCGGTCATCCACGACTGGCCGACCCCCAAGACCGAGGTGGAGATCGACGACGTCGCGCTCAAGCGCATCGACCTCGACGGCGCCTGAGCCGTCGATGCGTGTTGACGGCGGCTTCTAGCCCGCCGTCATCGCCGTCGACAGGGCGCTCGAGGTCACATGCCGTCGGCGTCCCAGCGTCCGCGGCTCCGGCTGCGCACCGGGAGCGAGGACAGGATCGGCGCGGGGTAGGGGTCGCCCGGGGTCCAGCACGCGGCCCGCACCCCAGTTGTGGCGGCGATCGTCGGTGCGCTCGTCCGGGTGCTCGAGGAGCGCGGGTCGCAGCCAGTCGCTCCCGGCGGCTGCGCCGGGTCGACCGCGCCGTAGTGGACGTGGCCCTCCTCGCCGGCCACGTGCACATCGCCGGTCCCGTGGTCGTGGCTGTGGTCGTGGTCGTGCCCCGCCTCGTGGCTGTGCTCGGCGCCGCTGTGCCCGCCCTGAAGGTTGGCGGCGTCGAGGGCCTTGGCGATGGCGACGAGGGAGTGGTCGGTGCCCTGGCCGTGGGCGACGTAGCCCGGGTCGATGCCGCCCTGGTCGCGCTGCCACTGCGCCGACGCGACGAGCTCGCTCACATCGGAGTCGCTGCGCCACGTCGGGCCGCGGCCGAGGTCGTGCGTCGACTGCGACCAGCGCATGCGCGTGCCGTCGGGGCCGTAGTTGACCGCCTCGCCGCCCCAGCGCACCCACTCGTTCTGGGTGTACCAGTTGAGCAGCTCGCCGTCGGATCGCAGCAGCCACGTGGCGCCGCCCTCCATCGTCGTGAAGTGGCCGTGCTTCACCCGCGCGGGGCGGAAGAAGTACGTGCCGAGGTCGAGGGTGCCGAAGTTGTACTCCATGTGCCCCTGGACGGTGTACGCCTCCTCGTAGCACGGGTGATGCGCGAGGCGGTGGTCGGTCCAGCCCGCGGCCGCGTGCACGAGGCGGGTGTAGAACCCGGTCACCGGATCGACGTGCAGGTACTTGATGAACAGGCCGGGCATGGGGCCGGGGTTGGGCACGGCGTCGAACTGCACGGCCTCGGTGTCGATGGCGATGACGTCCTCGCGGGCGTCGGCCCAGCGCGGCGGCGGCGAGCGAGTCGACCGGGTCGAAGCCGGCGTCGCCGTACTCGCGGTAGTGCAGGATCTCGATCCCTCGCGGAAGCGCAGCGCGGTCGGCCGGGACCCCCGGGGGGCGTAGACATAGCCGCCCTTGCCCATACCTCCGTCGCCGTAGGTCATCTCGCCCTCGAGCACGTAGTACTCGGTGTTGGCGTGGTGGATGCCCGGGCCGCGGCCCCAGTCGGTGTGGAACGCCACCTTGCAGCGAGGACGAGCCGTCCTCCTCGTCGACCGACAGGCGTCGCTCGCTGGCGCGGCCCTCGCCGCCCGCCCAGCTGGCGCCGTTGACGCCGCGGCAGCGCGGCGCGCTGATCGCCATCCTCGTCCTGGCCGTCGTGGTGTTCGGCTGGGCGCTGACATCGATCCCCGCCGAGGTGCACGGCGACGACGCCGAGGTCGGGCTCGACGCCATCCGCCTGCTCGAGAGTTTCAACCTCTTCGCCGCCGGCTGGTTCGAGCTGCCGCGCTTCCATGCGCTGCCCACGGCGATCAGCCTGCGCCTCTTCGGCGCGACCCTCCTCGGCCTGCGCATGACCAGCGCGGTGCTCGGCGTGGCCGGTGTCCTGCTCCTCTTCGCGGTGGTGCGGCGTCTGTGGAGCGCCGATCTCGCGCTGCTCGCGGCGCTGCTGCTGATCGGACAGCGGTTCTGGATCCACCTGAGCCGCGCCGGCTACCACTACGTCGACACGCCGGTCTTTTCGCTGCTGGTGATCTGGCTGCTGCTGCGGCTGTGGCAGGACGGCCGCCTCGGCGCCGCCCTGTGGTGCGGCATCGCGCTCGGGCTCGGCATTCAGACCTACTACGCCTCGCGCCTGGTGCCGCCGCTGCTCGTGCTGACCTGGCTCGCCTGGCTACCGGAGACGCCGCGCGGCCAGCGCCGGGCCCGCGTCCTCCAGCTCGTGGTGGTCGGCGTCACCGCGCTGGCGGTCGCGGCGCCGCTGTTCGGCTACTTCGCGCACCACTGGGCCGACTTCTGGGAGCGCACCCGCGACACCAGCATGTTCACGCCGGCGGCGCGCCATCACCTCGCGTACGGCTACGGCAGCGACAGCCTCGGCGTCATCCTCGCCATCCAGCTGCGCGCCGCGCTGTCGCTCTTCAACCTCACCGGCGACAACTCGGTCCAGTACGGCTACGGCGCGCCGCTGCTCGACCCGGTGAGCGGCGCGCTGTTCGTGCTCGGCACCGGCCTCGCCATCCTCGGCCTCCGCCAACGGCGCCTCCGCCTGGTGGTGCTGTGGACGGTGTTGCCGCTGATTGCCGGCGCCGCCCTGACCGTCGATACGCCCTTCTATCCGCGCATCAGCGGACTCGTGCCCTTCGCCGTGCTGCTGGTGGCGCTGGCGCTCTGGCAGATGCGCGCGGCGTTGGCCGCCGCGCTGCCGCGGCCCTATCGTCGCTGGGCGATCGCCACCGTGCTCGGCGCCGCGACGGCGCTGATCCTCGCCATCAACTGGCGGACGTACTTCGTCGACTACGCGCCCACCTACCGGCATTCGCCGGCGGTCGAGATCGCCGACTTCGTCAACCGCCACGGGAGCGGGCGCACGACGTACATGATCGGCGGCGCGCCGGCGTTCTTCATCCACCACGGCACGATCAGCTACCTCACGTGGGGGAAGGACACGCAGGACGTCCTCGACCTCGAGGCGCTCCTCAAGAAGGGCCGCCTCGATCCGCGCCGCAGCGCGTTCGTCATCATGCCGCAGGGCCTGGGGCTCGTCGATCGCCTCCAGCAGGCGGTGGGGCCGCTGCAGGTACAGACGCATCGCAGCAAGGGCGGCGACGTCGCGTTTCTCGGCGCCGTGCCGGTGATCGCGGGCGATCCCATGGATCCGCCCGACGCGTTGAAGCAGGCGGCCGAGCTGAGCCCCGCCGGGCATGTGCTCGATCGCGTGCTCGGGCTCGTCCAACGCGTGGCCCCGTGGATCCTTGCGGCCGCGCTCGCCGCCGCGGTGCTCGCCGCCGCGTGGCTCGCCTGGCGGCAGCCACCGCTCCCCGGCATCGCCGCGCTCCGCGAGCCGATCGGCGAACGCGTGGCGCGCTGGCGCACAAGCCTCGTCGGACCCGACGCGCGCGAGCCGATGTTCGCGCCGCCGCGCGCCGCCGTCGCCGCGCTGCTCGTCATCGTCCTCGCGGCGGCGCTCGGCCTGCGCGTCTACCGCCTGACCGAGCTCCCGGCGGGGTTCTTCTGCGACGAGGCCGGCAACGGCTTCAACACCGCCTGCCTGCTCTACTCCGGCCGCGACGAGACCGGCGCGCATCTGCCGCTCTACGTCTGGTCGTTCGGCACCAGCTACAAGAACCCCGCGTTCGTGTACTCCGCCATGCTGCCGATGGCGGTGCTCGGTCCGACCGAGATGGCGGTGCGGCTCACCGCCGCACTGTGGGGCTTCGCGACGGTGCTCGCGATGTTCTTCCTCGGTCGCGCGCTCATGGGCTCGCTCGTCGGCCTCGCCGCGGCCCTGCTGCTCGCCGTCTGTCCGTGGCACCTGCACTTCAGTCGCATCGGCTTCGAGCTGATCGCGATGCCGCTCTTCTTCACCTGCGCCCTCACCTGCCTGGTCCGCTGGACGCAGGGCCGGCGCACGCTCGGGCAGGCGGCGATCCTGCTCGGTCTCTGCCTGTACACGTATGTGCCGGCGAAGCTCTTCGTGCCGCTCTTCACCGCCGGCTTCGCCCTGCTCTACTGGCGCGCGTTGCGCGCGCGCTGGCGCGAGACCGCCGTGGCGGTGGGACTCCTCGCCGTCACCGTCGCGCCGGTGGCGATCTTCGACCTCGCCCACCGCGACCTCGCCGGCAGTTATTTCGAGCGCACCACGCTGCTCGGGTACGACGCGTCGCCGCCGGCGATGGCCCGGCTCTTCGCCGAGAACTATACCGAGTTCTTCTCCTCGGAATTCCTCTTCCGCGCGAGCAACGACCGCATCATCCGCCACCGTGTCGGCGACCACGGCGAGCTCTATCCGTTCATGGCACCGTTGCTGGTGCTCGGCGTGCTCGTCGCGATCCTGCGCCGCGACCGCGCCCTGCGGCTGCCGCTGCTCTGGCTGGCGCTCTACCCCGTCGCCGCGGCGTTGCTGAACGAGATCCCGAGCGCCTCGCGCGGGTTCATCGGCGCGCCCGCCTTCTGTCTGGTGGCGGCGATCGGCGTCGGTGGCGTCCTCCGCCTCGCCCGGGTGGTGAGCGATCGCCGGACGGTGGTGTGGGCGGTGCAGGGCGGTCTCCTCGCCGCCGGCCTGCTGGTGCTCGTTCCGGCGGCGCGCGCGTACTGGCGGCTCTACAGCGAGGACTACCCGCTCTATTCGGCCAAGGAGTACACGGGCTTTCAGTTCGGCCACCGGCGCGTGCTCGAGGTCTTCAAGGAGCGATACGACGACTTCGATCTCGAGCTCCTGACGACGCGGCGCAGCAACCAGCCCGACGTCTTCCTGCGCTTCTACGACGGCCTCCAGCAGCCCATGCGCCCGGATCAGGTGCCGCCGTTCGAGCACCGCGACAAGATGATCGCCAGCAGCCCCGAGGCGCGCGATCACTACGTGACGCCCGGACGCCGCATCCTCTTCGCCGTGCTGCCCGAGGAGGTGCCGCTGTTCGCCGACCCGCACGTGATCGAGCGGGTCTTTGCGCCCGACGGCAGCGCCGCGTTCGTGCTGGTCGCGGCGACGCGCTTGAAGGACTTCGTGTCCACCTGGCGCGTCGGCGGCCTGTTTCCGGAGGGCGACACCTCACCGCCGCCGACCTGGACGCCGGAGGATGCGCCGGACGAGGACCCGCCCGGCATCCAATGGCGCCTCCACGATCAGCTGTTCGCCGGCGTGGGCCTGAACGACTTCTTCGTGCCCAACGCCGACCACGCCTGTGCCTGGGCGATGAACTTCGTCACGACCGACGTCGACCGTGATCTGCGCGTCTTCGTCGGCTTCGACGACACGGGCGAGGTGTGGGTGAACGGCGCGCGCGTCACGCTGAAGCCCGTCGCCGATCCCGACCACACGCTCGTCGACGCGCTGACCGGCGAGCTCCACCTCAACGCCGGCCGCAACGCCATCGCCGTCCGCGCCTGCGAGGACACCGGCGACTGGCGCTTCTACTTCCGGCTGGAGAATCTGGATCGGACGCCGGTCGAGGGATTGAGCCTGGGCCTACGGGCCGGCGCGGTTGCCGGAGTAGCGCGGCGAAGAATCTCGTAGGAGCGCGGGCCTACAGGCCCGTGGCCGTGCGAAGCGCGGCCCCGCGCCTCGGCGCGGCTTTCGTCTGACGGCGCATCGCGCTCCGGCGCGCTCTGCGCACCGACGGGCCTGGAGGCCCGCGCTACTACTCGATTGCCGCGCGCGTCCGTGAGAGAACGGCGTCGTATGCAGATCGGCATGAACCTGCCCGTCATGGTTCCCGGGCTCGATCGCGCCACCGTGCTCGAGTGGTGCCGGCGGATCGATGCCGGACCCTACAGCACGCTGGCAGCGGGCGAGCGCATCACGTTTCCCAATCCGGAGGTCATGGTGACGCTCTCGGTCGCGGCCGCGGCCACCGAGCGCGTGAAGATCGCCTTCACGGTCGTCGTGCTGCCGCTGCATCACAGCCCGGTCCTGCTCGCCAAGCAGGTGGCGACGCTCGACGTATTGTCCGGCGGCCGCGTCGTGCTCGGTGTCGGCGTCGGCGCGCGCGTCGAGGACTATCGCGCCGCCGACGCGCCCTTCGACGGCAAGCGCCTGCGCCGCATGGAGCGCCAGGTGGCGCTGATGCGGCGCGTCTGGAGCGGCGAGCATCGGGTCGCGGACGCGCTCCGCCCGGTCGAGCCCCTGCCGCTACAGGCGGGCGGACCGCCGCTGTGGGCCGGCGCGCTGGCGCCCGACTCGATCCGCCGCGCCGCCGCCTGGGCGGACGGCATCTGCGGATTCAGCTTCGGGCCATCGACCGATGAGGTCGCGTTCGCCTGGGACGCCGCCCGCCAGGCGTGGCGTGATGCCGGCCGAGCACAGCCGCCCCGCCTCGTCGGCAGCTGCTGGTTTGCGCTCGGCGCCAACGCGCGCGCCCAGCTCGACGACTATCTGCACCGCTACCTGAACTTCATGGGTCCAGATCTCTCCCGCGCGCTGGCACGCACGGTGCTCACCGATTCGCCGGCGGCGCTGCGCCGCGTCATCGACGACCTCGCCGCGCTCGGCACCGACGAGCTGCTCCTCGTCCCGACGACCGCCGATCCCGACGAGCTGTCCCGGGTCGCCGACATTCTCGGTTGACCGCTCGCGCGGCCCACCCCCACGCTTCCGATGCGTCGCCCGCGGCCGCGCCCCACTCCCAATGCGCGCGACGACCGGGCATGATCGCCGCCGCGAGGGCACGGCATGAGCAGCATCAAGATCGGCATCGGCTTCGGCAGCGCGCGCACCGGCGTCCCCACGCCGGCGGAGATCTGCACCTTCGCGGAACGGGCGGAGGACCTCGGCATCGACTCCATCTGGCTGTCCGACCGCATCACCGGCACCCAGCTCGACATCGCCTGCGTCATGGCGCTGTTCGCGGCGCGCACCAAGAAGATCAAGATGGGACCGAGCGTGCTGACGCTGCCGGCGCACAATCCCGTGCACGTCGCACGCACCTACGCGACGCTCGACCACCTGAGCGGCGGCTGCCGGCGCGTGATCATGGCGGTGGGCCTCGGCAACGATCCGCGCCAGTGCCTGGCCGCCGGCATCCCGGTCGAGGAGCGCGGCGCCCGTATGGAAGAAGGCGTCGCGGTGCTGCGCAAGCTGTGGAGCACGCCGCACGTCACCCACCGCGGGCGTTTCTACCAGTTCGACGAGCTGAGCATCGAGCCGCGGCCGGTGGGCGGCCCGCTCGACGTGTGGATCGGCGGCCGCACCGACGTCGCGCTGAAGCGCGTCGCGCGCTACGGCGACGGCTGGTTCCCGTCGTTCATCACGGCCGAGGAGTTCAACAGCGGGATGGAGAAGCTCGTCGCCTACGGCGCCGAGCGCGGTCGCGTCATCGACCGGCGGGAGGCGGGCACGGTGCTGCTCAGTTACATCACCGAGGATCCCGCCCGCGCCGCCGCCGTGCGCGAGCTCGCCGCCGCCGCGTTCAAGCTGCCGGTCGCCGCGATGCACGAGCGCTGCGCCATCGGATCGGCCGAGGAGATCGTCGAACGCCTGCGCGGCTACGTCGTCGCCGGCTGCACCAAGTACGTGCTCTTTCCGCTGAGCCCACCCGACGAGATGGTCGCCCAGATCGAGCAGTACGCGAAGTCCGTGATCCGCGCCTTTTGACTGGCGCACCGGATCCGGCGCAGGCGGTTCACTCCAGCGAGTCGGCGAGCTGGAGCACCGTGTCGATGTACGCGTCGGAGTGGTTGTACGTCCAGATCACGCGGCGCTGCTCCGCGTGGCTGATCCCGGGGCGCCAGCCGTTGCCGCGCAGATAGTTGGCGGTCGAAGCGATCGCATCGTCGGGGTCGTACAGGCTGACGACGCCATCGCCGTCGCCGTCGACCGCGAAGCGCAGGTAGCTGGACGGCAGGAACTGCGTCAGTCCGAACGCCCCGGCGCCGGAGCCGGTGATGGCGAGCGGATCGATGCTGTTGCGGGCGGCGACGCGGAAGGTCGCGATCACCTCCGGGTAGAACATGCGCTCGAGCTCGCGCGCGCGTTCGCGCACCCGCGCTTCGACCGCGACGCGGCGACGTGCCGGGACGCCGTCGGTGTGGCGGTCGATGTTCCAGCGCACGTTGTCCGGGTCGTTCGCCATCGCCAGCTTGGCGAGCTGTGGGAGCACGCGGCGCCGGCCGGTGTTGCGGCCGCACTGTGACTCGACGTGCATGATGGCACCGACGACACCGGCCGGCACGCCGAAGCGCAGCTCGGCCTTGCGCAGCGCGCGCGCATGCGTCGCGCGGCAGCTGCGGGCGCGCGCCAGGCTGTCGGAGCGCAGGAAGCCCCGGTACAGCGAGCGATGCTCCGTCGGGTCGAGCGAGAACGCCAGGCCGCGGAACGACTCCATGCGCGGGTCCCCGAACGCCGCGCGAACCGTGATGGGGTCGATGCCGTCCGCGATCAGGCGGCGCTGCAAGCGGTCCCACGTCGGATCGAACGGTCGATCCACCGCGGCTGCCGCCGAGGCGAGGAACAGCAACCACCCCACGACCACCCACATCCGCATGCACGGCAGTCTAGAACGTGTCGCCCGCTGCTGCCAGTCGAATGACTGCTCCGCTTGCGAGGGACCCGCGCCGCGACGGCCGAGGAGGAGCCCGCCCGACCCGACGCGCGAAACGCACACCGTCGTCGTCACCGCATCGGACGTGTCGTAGCCGCGGCACCTGTGGCCGCCGGCGGTGCGCGGCACCGCCCGGGGGCGTGGAGTGCGGCAATCGGAACGCCGATCCTCCCCCACCCGGCGACGCTCGTACGTCGCCCGCGGGCACAGGTCCCGCGGCTACGTCCCAACGGATTGTAGCCGTGGAACCGTCGGTCGGCTAATCCTGACCCCGATGCATGCGCGGGAATTCCTCGGGCTCCAGGCGACGCACAATCCGCACCGGTGGTACCTGCCGGTCGCGCGCAAGCTGACCGTCCGCGACGGCTTCCTCTTCGGCGGCTGCGGTCTGGCGGCGGCGGTGACGGCGATGGAGGAGACGACCGGCCGCCCTTTGGTGTGGGCGACGGCGCAGTATCTGTCGTACGCACGGCGGCCGGCGGTGCTCGATCTCGACGTCGTCGTGCCCGTCGCCGGCCGCAACATCACCCAGGCGCGCGCCATCGGGCACGTCGGCGACCAGGAGATCTTCACCGTCAACGCGGCGCTGGGCAGCCGCGAGCTCGAGATCACCGGCCAGTGGGCGCGCATGCCTGACGTGCCGCGACCCGAGGACTGTCCGCAACCGCCGGCGATGCCGAACAGCGAGGGCACGATCCACGATCAGGTCGACATGCGCGTCGCCCTCGGCCGCTACGGCGCGCAACGCGACGGCACGCCCAGTGCCGACGGTCGCTCGGCCCTGTGGGTACGCCTGCCGCGCGAGCTCGACCGCTCGGCCGCCGGCCTCGCGATCGTCGCCGATTGGGTGCCCTCGGGCATCGGCCAGGCGCTCGGCCGTTGGGCCGGCGGCAACAGCCTCGACAACACCATCCGCATACTCGAGCTGGTGCCGACCGACTGGGTGCTCGCCGACATCCAGGTGCACGGCATCGCCAAGGGCTTCGGCCACGGCCGCGTCCACCTCTGGAGCGAGGACGGCCACCTGATGGCGACGGGCAATCAGTCGCTGATCGTGCGCTTCCATGATGAAAGAAAGGGCGTGCGCCGGTGAGCCGGTGCGATGAGGCGATGAACTGGCTCACCCGCTAACCGGCTCACCGGCTCACTGGCTCACCTCTCCCCATGCGCATCGGCGTCACCCTTCCCAACTACGGACCGCTCGCCGGCGGCGAGAACCTCGTGCGCCTGGCGCGGCATGCGGAAGCGCTCGGGTTCGACTCGGTGTGGGTCGCCGACCACCTCGTCGTGCCGATCGAGACGGCGAGCGTCTATCCGTTCGACGCCCGCGACACGCCGACGCCGGCGCGGCTCGACGGACTGGTCGAGTTCTACGAGCCCCTGGTGACGCTCGCCTACCTCGCGGCGGCGACGACGCGCGTTCGGCTCGGCGTCAGCGTCTACGTGCTGCCGTACCGCAATCCGGTCGTCACCGCGAAGCTCGTCGCGACACTCGACGCGCTGTCGGGCGGACGCGTGATCTTCGGCGTCGGCGTCGGCTGGCTGCGCGAGGAGTTTGCCGCCGTCGGCGCCGACGCGCGACAACGCGGCCGCGTCACCGACGAGTACCTCGAGGTGTGCCGGCGCCTGTGGCGTGACGACGTCGCAGCGTTCGCCGGCGACCACTATCGCCTGCCGGCCGTGCGCACCGGACCCAAGCCGGCGCAGCGGCCCTGGCCGCCCATCTGGATCGGCGGCAACTCCGCCGCGGCGCGGCGGCGCGCCGTGGCGCTCGGCGACGGACTGCACCTGATCGACTGCCGCCCGGACGAGATTCCCGCCGCCCGCACCGCCCTCCGTACGGCGCTCGCGGCCACCGGCCGGTCGCCCGACTCCTGCACGCTCAGCCTGCGGCGCTCGCTCGGCGGCGGCGCGGAGGAGCTGCGCCGCGACGGCGACGCCTACGCCCGCGCCGGCCTCGACTATCTCGTCGTCAGCCCGCGCCGGGGCGCGAGCGTCGACGCGCTGGAAACGGCGATCGCCGACGTCGCCGGCGCGCTGCTCCGCTGACGCGCATGGACGATGACCGCTCCGCCATCGCCGCGCTGGTGTACGCCTACGCCGAACGGCTCGACGCCGGCGACCTCGACGGCGTCGCCCGGCTCTTCGCAGACGCGGCGCTGCACGGCGAGCGCTCCGGCACCGTGCGGCACGGGATCGCCGACATCGCGGCCTTCTATCGCGACACCGTGATCCTCTACGACGGCTCGCCGTGTACGCGCCATGTCATCACCAACCTGCAGGTCGACGTGAACGGCGCGGCCGCGTCCGGCCGCTGCGCATTCACGGTACTGCAAGCACGCCCCGACCTGCCGCTGCAGGCGATCCTCGTCGGGCGCTACCACGACCGCTTCACACGCGGCGCGGCCGGATGGACCTTCGCCGAACGGCGCATCTTCGCCGACCTGATCGGCGACCTGCGCTCGCACGTGCGGCGCTGATCAAGAGGCCGCCAAGGACGCCAAGGTCTCGCCAAGGATTGCGCGGTCGCGCTGGTCCTTGGCGAGACCTTGGCGTCCTTGGCGGTTCTCTTTGGATCGCTCAGCCGCCGGTCTTCGGCAGCGAATCGATCGTCTGCTTGCGTGTGTTGCGGCGCATGAGACCGGGCGCCAGCACGCGCACGACGTAGCCGGTGGCGATGAAGCGTGGGAAGGTGAGCTCGTACCGCCCCTTGGCGAGCGACGCCATGATCGCATCGACGAGCGGCTCGACCTCCACCATCATGCGCCGGGCCACGGGCGGCATGCGCCGCAGCGCCTCTTCGTCGAAGAACTCGGTGCGGATGGTGCCCGGACACACCGTCAGCACCTGCACGCCCGCGTCGTCGACCTCGTACGACAGCGCCTCGGCGAGACCGACCATCGCGAACTTCGACGCGGCGTAGGCGCTCTCCTCCGGCACGCCGAGCTTGCCGGCGACGGAGGCGACGAAGACCAACCACCCCTTCCCCCGCGCGACCATCTGCGGCAGAAGCGCCTTCGTCCAGTACAGCGCGCCGAAGTAATTCACCCGCATCATGCGCTCGATGTCGTCGAGGTCCCAGTCGAGGAAGCGGCGATGGTGGCCGTAGCCGGCGTTGTTGACGAGGATGTCGACGTGACCGAAGTGCTGCAGGACGCGATCCACCGCCGCGAGGCTCTCGGCGCGATCGGCGACGTCGCACGCGACGACGAGCGCCTCGCCGCCGGCGGCGGCGATCTCCCGCGCCAGCTCGTCGAGACGGTCGGCGCGGCGCGCCACCAGCGCGACCTTCGCCCCGCCGCGCGCGAAGCGCAGCGCCAGCGCCCGGCCGATGCCGCTCGACGCGCCCGTCACCACCGCGTTGAGCCCCGTCACCGATTCCAGTTTGCGCATCGCCGCGTCTCCCTTCGGGCCGAGGTGCCGCCACCCTCGACGGTCGATCGACCGCCGGTGTAGGGAACGGCGCGACGCGCCGTCAAGCGCGTCGCCTCCGCGGGGGGAACGATGACGACCATCTACCACGACGACGACGCCAGCCTCGACGCGGTCCGCGACGTGCGCGTCGCCATCCTCGGCTACGGCAACCAGGGCGGCGCGCAGGCGCGCAACCTGCGCGACTCCGGCCTCGACGTGATCGTCGGCAACATCGACGACGACTACGGCGCGGCGGCGCGGGCCGACGGCTTCACCGTCGTCTCGATCGCCGAAGCGTCGGCGCGCGCCGACGCGCTCTTCCTGCTCACCCCCGACGAGGTGATGCCCGAGGTGTACACGCGCGACGTCGCGCCCGCCCTGCGCCCGGGCGTGCTGCTCGACTTCGCGCATGGCTACAACGTCGGCTTCGGACTGATCGTGCCGCCAAAGACGATCGACGTGGTGATGATCGCCCCGCGCATGATCGGCGCCGGCGTGCGCGACGGGTATGTATCCGGCGAGGGCTTCGCGAGCTTCATCGGCGTGCATCAGGACGCCACCGGCATGGCACAGGAGCGCCTGCTCGGCCTCGCTCGCGCGGTCGGGTCGACGCGCGCCGGCTGCCTGGAGATGAGCTTCGTCGACGAGGCGACGCTCGACCTGTTCAGCGAGCAGGCCTTCGGCCCGGCCTTCGGGCGCGTCATGATGTGCGCCATCGACACGCTCGTCGACGCCGGCTTTCCGCCCGAAGCCGTCCTGATGGAGCTCTATCTCTCCGGCGAGCTCGCCTACAGCTTCCTCAAGATGCGCGAGATGGGCGCCCTCAAGCAGCACCAGTTGCACTCGCATACGAGCCAGTACGGCACGATCAGCCGCAGCCTGCGCTACTTCGACCTCGATCCGCTGCTGAAGGAGAAGATGCAGGCGACGGTCGAGGAGATCCGCTCCGGCGCGTTCGCTCGGGAATGGTCCACCGACCGCGAGAGCAAGCTCGAGATCATCCGCATGGCGCGCGAGATGCAGAAGGCGCTGCCGATGACGGAGTGGGAAGAGCGCACCCGGCGGCTGTTCCGCATCGGCGACGCGGCGGAACCGAAGTAGTCGCTCCGGCGGTCGGGTCGGTGGCTACGATATCGCGCACCCGTTCAGCGCCGAGCCGACGCCGATGATGAGATCGGCGATGCTGACCTCGCCGTCGCCCTCGCGGTCGAACGACGGACAGCTCGCGACCGCCGTCTGCCCCAGCGCGATGTTGATGCCGACGACGAGCTCGTTGATGTGCACTTCGCCATCGCCGTCGCAGTCGCCCGGGCAATCGCCGCCGACGGAGCCGAATTCGCCGATGCCGACCACGGCCAGGCCGTCGATGAGGGCGTTGCTCGGGTCGGCCGTCGGCCCGGCGACGTAGACGCCGACGTACGGCGGCGGCGCCGGCGGTCCGAAGGGCTGGCGGCCGGCGACCAGCGCCTCGACGCCGAACGGCTTCGGGAGCACGAAGGACGCGAACTCGAGGGCCCCGTCGAGCGTCAGCTTGGCGACGAAGCCGCCGGTGTGCGATTGCTCGAACGCGCCCTGCAGCGGCAGATCTCCCGAGTCGGTGTTGCCGGCGATGTAGACGCCGCCCTCGTGCACGGCGATGCGCACCCCCGGCTCGCCGTTGGCGTACTCGGCCAGGCCGCCGCCGAAGTAGGTCGCCCAGACCAGGTGCGTGCCGTCCGGGCTCAGCTTGCTGACGACCAGGTCGCTCGCTCCGCGCAGCGTCGGCTGCACGGCGCCCGGCGTGGTCGGCCAACTGTTGGAGGACGCGACGCCCACGACGTACGCGTTGCCGGATGCGTCCACCGCCAGGTCGCCCTGGTACTGCATCAGATAGCCGTCGCCGGTGCTCGGACCGAGGAAGGTGGCGTAGCTGAGCGCGCCGGCGGCGTCGAAACGGGCGACGAAATCGTAGGGCTCGCTCGGCGGGTCGCTGAGCAGCGCGCCGGGAGTGGTCGGGAAGCTCCACTGGGCGCCGAAGAAGCGAGTGATCGCGCCGAGCAGGAAGACGTTTCCCGATGGATCGACGGCGACACGGTAGGCGCCCTCGTTGTCGCCGCCGCCCAGGTACGTGCACCGCACGAAGCCGAGCCCGCGGTCGAAGCGTGCCAGAAAGGCGTCCTGCGAGTTGCCACCGTACGTCGGCTGGTACCCGTCGGAGGTGGGCAGGTCGGTGCTGCAGGTGCCGCCGGCGAGGTAGAGGGCGTCGTCCGGGCCGAGGGCGATGGCGACGCCGGGATTTCCGCGCAGGCCGCCCGGGTAGAGGTCGCGGCAGTTCCCGCCGAAATAGGTAGCGGCGAGGAGCGCCCCGCTGCGGTCGAGCTTGACCAGGAACGCGTCCTCGGCTCCGGGCGAGGCGAGCATCGGTTGATAGGCGTCGGCCGTGGTCGGGAAGTCGTCGGAGATCGTGGTGCCGGCGAGGTAGACGTTGCCGTCCGCGTCGATCTCGATGGCGGCGAGGTCGTCGACGTTGCGGCCGCCGAGATAGCTGGCGTAGACCATCGCCCCGCTCGGATCGAACTTGAGCACGAAGCCCTCGTCGAAGTCGCCGGCGTCGAACTGCGTGTCGACGGCGTTGGCGGTCACCGGCAGCAGGTGGTTGGTGGTGGTCCCCACCGCCCAGACGCTGCCGTCGGTATCGACGGCGACGTCGCTGACGACGTACGTCGGCTGGGCGGCGAAGGACGCGAGGTACTCGACATGCGGCGCGGCCAACGACCGTTGCGCGGCAACGACCGCCAGCGCAACGATCGCGCCTCGCAGCCATGAGCCGCGCGTCACCTGCCGGCGTGGATCTCGCATGGCACCTCCCTGAGACGTGGCGACGGTAGGCGCGGACTGTAGGAGGATTCGAGCCGGCGCGTCAACGTCGCGAGTATCACGTCCGTGGCGGGGGCGCTTGGAGAACAAAGTTTGTTTTGAAACTCAATGCAGCAAAGTTTACCTTGTCTTCATCCCGTTGTGTTGAGTATACGCCGAACCGAATGGCCGCAGACGCGACGCCGCAGCGCCGAGGCATCAAGGACGTCTTCTACGAGACGCGCGTGCTCATGGGGCGTGACTACACGGTGCGTCGCTTCGCGGCCGAGGTGTTGGACGGCAGCGTCAGCGCCCTGTTGCTCGGCTACATCGAGAAAGGCACGCGCATGCCGAGCGAAGCGCTGGTGCGTCGGCTGGCCGCCGTCCGCAAGCAGGATCCGCAGGAGATGCTGGCGCTGCTCTGGCGCGATCGGCTGCTGCAGGGGTTCGGCCGCGAGCTCCGTCGCGTCCTGCGCGCGCCGCAGGGCATCGGCGGCATCGATGACGCCGAGCTCGCGGTGCTCGTCAGCCAGGCGATCGCGGCTCTGCCGGAGGACGGCAGCTGGATTCCCGTGGCGCGCTGGCGCAGGGCCTTTCGCGCCACGTCGCGGGGCCGGCGGGCGGTGGCCAAAGCGGCGCCGCCCGTGATCGCGGATGTCGAGACGGCGCTCAAGGACCGCCAACTGGTCGAGATTCGCGGCGGCAAGGTGCGCCGCCGCGGCCACCATTTCGTCGCCAAGACAGCGATTGAGCGCAGGGCCATGGGACTCGAATTCAGCGCCCTGTTCATCAAGGCGCTGCTCGACAAGCTGGTGCTCGCCGACGTGAACACCGGCACCTATCTGCGCAACCACTATCTGTACGTGGATCCGGAGCAACTGCCCGAGATCCAACGCCGCCTCGACGAGGCGGTGGTCAAGATCGCCGACGAGTTCGCGCGTGGCCCCGGGCCGCAGCGCAAGTTCCTCAACATGCTCATCACCTCGACACCATTCTGAGCGACGGGAGACGCTGTCATGGACGGTACGCGATACCTGCGACTGCTGGTGCTGCTGAGCGCCGGGGGGCTCCTCGGCTGCGGCCTCACCGGCGCTGACGGGGGGCGCGGCTCCGGCGGTTTCGACTTCCGCGAAAACGCGATCATCGACAAGGTGTTGAGCACGCAGGTCTGCGTGAACGGCCAGCGCCTGGTCTTCTGCCCGGCCGACCAGCGCAGCGTCGCGTCCCACACGCCGACGCCGGTGGCCACCGCGCCGACACCGACGATTCCGTCTGGACCGACGGCCACGCCGGAGATGCGCGTCGACACGCAGGTCGCCGTCGGCGCCTCGGTCGTCTGCACGCGCCGCACGCTGAACGACAGCTGCGACCTCACCTTCAGCTTCGCCACCGCCGGCTTCCCGGCCGGCGCCGTGTTCCAGGTCGCCTCGCGTCTGCGCGAGCCCGACGGCGTGTGGACGTTGGCCACGCCGCCGACGGTCGACACCGCGCTCGACCCGCCTCTCTACGACGCGCTCGTCCGCCTGCAGCTGCCCGGCGACACGGCGCCGCGCGTGCAATTCGCGGTGCTGGTCTTCCTCGCGCCACCCGCATCGCTCCCCGAGCACTTCGAGTCGCTTGGGCAGAGCGGCACCGATTTCGCCTTCGTCACCGTCGAGTTCGCGCTCGAAGCCATCACCACCGGACCGCCGATGACGGAGACGGCCACCATCGCGACGCCGTCGGCGACGGACACGCCGGTCGGCCCGACCCCGACGGCGACACCGGACGTCCCGGTCGCCGGCCCGATCATCACGTACTTCGGCGTGGCGCGCGCCGACAGCTATTCACTGGCGCCGAGTGGGTTCGACGGCGTCGGCCGTCCCATCTACGTGCGACCGTTCGGCTTCGCGCTGTCGCTGGTCGTCGAGGGAAAACCGGGACCCAGCCGGCGCCCGATCGGTCCGTCCGCCTACTCCACCACCGGCGCGCCCGATCTGCAGCTCATCCTCAGCCGGCCGCTCGGCGACGGCAGCACGGTGGTCTGCGACCGCCAGCCGCCCGACATCGGCGGCGTCCCCGCCGTGATGCCCTTCGCCTTCAGCGATGACGCCGGCGCGGTCGACGCGATGAACGACCTCGGCTGCCGTGTGGACGACGGCCAGGGCAACCCCGCCGCCCGGCCGGCGAGCAGCGCATGCACGCTGAACCGCTTTGGAGAGTACGCCTTCGTCTCGTACGACACCGCCGCGCAGTTCTGCCTTCCCGTCGCCGCCCAATGGGGCTTCCCACTCGGCGACACCATCGTCGCGGCACGACTGCGCGACAACGGCGGCAATCTGGGCGCGCCGCGCGAGATCGTGGTGCGCAACGCCGCGTCGGTCGAGGGGTCGCCGACGCCAACCGCACCGCCGGGGGCGACCGACAGCCCCCAGCCCACGGCCACGCCCTCCGCACCGGCAGCGACCGGGACGGCGGTTGAATCAGCGACGGCGACACCGAACATCCCCGCCACGGAGACCGTGACGTCCGATACCTCCACGCCGACGCCGACGGCCACCGCCTCACCGTCGCCGTCGGACTCGGGCCCGCAGCTCACGTACCTCGGCCTGACCAGCGCCGACAATCGTCCCCTGACGCCGATGGGCACCGATGGAGCTGGCCGGCCGATCTATGAAACGGTCCTCGGCCACGGCCTCTACCTCATCGTCGAGGCGCGGCCCGGCGTCGAGCGGCGCCCGATTGGCCTGGAAGCGTTCAGCGAGGCCGGCCTCCCCGACTTCCAGCTCATCGTGTCGCGCCCCCTGGGCGACGGCAGCGCCGTCGTCTGCGACGCCGAGCCGCCGATCATCGGCGGTGTGCCGGCCACGATTCCCTTCGGCTTCGCCGATGCCGACCAGACGGTCGATGCCATCAACGATCTCGGCTGTCGCGCCGACGACGGCGCGGGCATGCCGGTCGCGCGCCCGGCGTCGCAGTTTGCGTGTACCCGCGCGGTCCGCGACACGTTCGGTTACGGTTTCGTCGACGCCCGCAGCACCACCCAGCTCTGCCTGCTGATCGCCAAGCCCTGGGCGTTTGCCGAGGGCGATACGATCGTGGCGGCGCGCGGGCGCGACATCGACGGCCGCGTCGGCCCGCCGCTCGAGATGGTCGTCCGGGTCGGAGGGCACTGAACGATGATCGTACCGATCCGCAGTATCGCCGCCGCGGCTTCGGCCGGCGACGCCGTGCCGTCCGCGGGCGCTAGCGACCTGCCCGCGCTGTTGCGCGTGTTCTGGTACCCGCTCGATTCCGCCGAGATCGACGACCAGATCGAGCCGCTGCCGCACTCCCTGGCCGATCTGGTCGGCGCCACCCATCGGCTCGACATGGCGCTCGGCGAGCTCCACGCCATGGCGGCGAGGCGCGACCTGTCGCAGTCGATCGAGAGCATCGAGTTCCGTCTGGAGAACTTCGCCGGACGGCTCGGAGAGCTGCGCGAGCGGCTCGTGAACCTCCTCATCGAGGCGGCGCTGCATCCGGCGCGGCGGCCGCTGTCCAACGGGTCCGCCGGTCAGAACGGCGACGCGAAGGCGCCGGCGTCGCTGGGCGCGCAACTCGTCGGGCCGATCGAGCGCCTCCTTGCGTTGATCGACGACGATCTGCCGCTGCGCGATCCGCGCGCGCGCCGGACGTTCCTGCACCTGAGCCTCTTCGTCGACGGCGCGATGTGCGATCCGAGCGACGCCGGCGCGAGCGCCCGCGCGCACCCCGACGAACGCCGCCGCCTCAACCGCCTATTGCGTCAGGAGGTTCGCGGCATCGCCGCGCGGTGTGCCGAGCGCGTCGCCCTCATCGTCGAGCAGGTGGTGGCCGTGCTCGATCAAGCGGCGGGTGTATCGCAATGGCGGTGACCCGACGCGGCGGGGACACCCCGCGCCCGCCTCAGACGAAGTCCCGCGACGCCCTGCGCCGTCTGCACCGCCCCACGCCGACGGAACGGATGGTGCCGCGCCGGCGCGCGGCCGTTCAGGTTCCCGTCGTCTGCCTCTACGCGGCCCGCCGCCGCGGCGTGCATCCGTTCCTCGTCGCCGGACTGCGCGGCGAGCGCCGCGACCAGGAGGGCGGCGTCAGCTGCTGGCAGGATGAAGCGGGCGCGGAGCCGTCCACCGATCAGGCGCGACGCCGGCGACGGCCGCGCCGCGCGACCTGCGGGCACACCCCGAACGCCCGCCCGCGGGGCGATTCCTCCGAATCGTCGTAAGGCGTCTTCGTGGCGCGTATGGCGCCTTCGGATCGCGGTGGCCGCGCTGTACTTCGGCAGCGCGTCCTCGGACAATGCCGCCCATGGCGACCCGGAGCGCGTCCGCGCAGGAGCAATACTGGAAGAAGCGTCTGGCCTCACCCGCGTTCCGACGCACGCTGGCGGCCGGGATTGCCGCGGAGTTGCACGAGCTGGGGCGGCTACGCGTCGGGCAGCTCATCGACCCGAAGTGGGTCCGCGCGCTGATCCAGCACTGGGACACCCGCGTCGTCGACCGCGCCGTGGTGGCCGAAGCCGTCATCGCCGCCAACCGACGCGGCGCACGCCGGCTCGCGTCCCGCCGTGACTCGCTCGTTGATCTGCTGGATCCGTCGCTGGTCGCCGAGCTCGAGGGAGCGATCGACGCGGGCCTCGAGCTCACGGCCCGCGGCCGCGAGTTCCTCACGGCGCTGATGGAGCGCGAGTTCGTGCGCGGGTTGTTCACCGACCTGATCTTCACCGCGCTGGTGGCGTTCCAGCGCAAGGTCAACCCGCTGTTCGGCGCCCTCGCCGCGCGCGCGCTCGAGGATCAGATCAAGGGGTTCATCGGTCTCTTCATGCCGATGCTGCAGGCCCAGGCGATCGCGTTCGCGGTCAACCGCAGCAACCAGCGCGCCGTGATCGACCTCGTACGCGCTATCACCAGGCAGCTGCTGGCCATGCCGATCGGACGCTTTGCAGCCATGGCAGCGCCCGAGGGCGGCGGGTCGCTCGACGCGCTGCTGCGCCTCGCCGCGGCCAATTCGCGGCTCGCCGATCTCAGCCGCCGCGCGGTGCTCGCCGCCTGGGATGATGTGTTCGCCAGCGTCAAGAACCGCCGCATCGGCGACCTGCTGCGCATCGAGGACAACGCGGAGTGGCTCGCCGATCGTGTCGTCGCCATGCTGCTGCCCCTGGTGAACCGGCCGGGCATCGTGGCGGTGATCGCCCGCGACATCGCGGACGCGACGGTCCCCGGGCGGCCCTCTGCACCGCAGAAACGACGGAGGAAGACAGCCGCGCCACGGGAGCGGCGGCGTTGATCCAAGCGCGCGATCCCTGAGATACTGCGCGGTGATGCATCGCGTGCTCGATTGGGTGTTCACCGTTCCGTTTCTCGTGGCGTTCGGGCTCCTCCTCGCCGTCTTCGATCCCCTCCAGCGCCTCGCGCGCCTGTTCGGACAGCGCCCGCAGGAGATCGTCGTCGGCGCGCTGCAGTTCAGCCTGTTGTGGGCGCTCCGTATCGCCGGGACGCGGATCGCGGTGGAGCGGTCGGATGCCATCCAGCCCTGGAAGCCGTACCTGATCGTCGCGAATCACCAGAGCATGTTCGACATCCCGATCTTCGGCGGCCTGCTGTTCACGAACTTTCCGAAGTACATCTCGAAGCGTTCGCTGGCGCGCTGGATCCCGAGCATCTCGTACAACCTGCGGCGGGGCGGCAATGCGATCATCGATCGCAGCGACCGCGGGCAGGCGCTCGGGGCCATCCGCGCGCTCGGCGACCAGGTGCGCGAGCGCGGCGTCTCGGCGGTGATCTACCCCGAGGGCACGCGGGCGCGGCGCGGCGAGCTGGGTGAGTTCAAGCCGAAGGGGTTTCTCGAACTGCTCGACGCCGCGCCGGGCGTCGAGGTCATGCCGGTCGCCATCGACAACTCCTGGAAGCTGCTGCGCCACAACTTCCTGCCGGTGCCGTTCGGCACGAGGGTGCGCGTCTACCTTGGCCAGCCCATCGCGCGCCGCGACGGCGAGGATGGGGGCGCTCTGCTGGAGCGCGTGCGCGCCGAGATCGACGCAGTGCTGCTGCGCTGGCGCTCGGCCTGATTCACCACAGCGAACACAGAGGGGCACAGAGGGAACCGCCATGGGACGCATCTTCGAGACTCGGAAGCACACGATGTTCGCGCGCTGGGACCGCATGGCCAAGGCGTTCACGCGCATCGGCAAGGAAATCGTCATCGCGGTGAAGGCGGGCGGGCCCGAGCCCGCGCACAACCCGCAGCTGCGGCGCGTCATCCAGAACGCCCGCGCCGTGAACATGCCGAAGGACAAGGTCGAGTCGGCGATCAAGCGCGCCGCCGGTCAGGACGCCGCCGATTACGCCGAGATCCTCTACGAAGGATATGCGCCCCATGGCGTCGCGGTCTTGATCGAGGCGGCCACCGACAACCCCACCCGGACGGTCGCCAACCTGCGCAGCCGCTTCGGCAAGTGGGGTGGAAACCTCGGCACCAACGGCAGCGTCGGATTCCTGTTCAAGCGGATGGGCGTCTTCCGCCTCGATCCCACCGGCATCGACGCCGACGCGCTCGAGCTCGACCTGATCGACCACGGCCTGGAAGAGATGGGCGACAGCACCGGCGAGAAGGGCGAGCCGCAGATCCTCATCCGCAGCGCCTTCGCCGACTTCGGCCGCCTCCAGAAAGCCCTCGAGGATCGCGGCCTCAAGCCGCTGTCCGCCGAATCCGAGTACCTGCCTCTGAGCCCGATCGCCGTTGGCGACGACCAGGCGAAGGACGTGCTCGAGCTGGTCGACGCCCTCGAGCAGGATGACGACGTCCAGAAGGTGTTCTCCAACCTGGCCTGAAGCCCAGAGGCCGGGCCGCCGCCCGCCGCCCTTTTTGGTCGGCGGCGACGATGGACTGTCGATTTCGGTTCGTGTCGATCGACTCCACCACGAAGGAGACGCACCGATGAATGGAGTGAACCCGTATCTCAACTTCGATGGCAACGCCGAGGAAGCGTTCCGATTCTACCAGTCCGTGTTCGGTGGCGAGATCGCCGTGATCGTCCGCTTCAGGGATATGGGCGGCGGCCCTCCGGGGACGCCGGCCAGTGAGCTCGACCGCGTCGCCCACGTCGCCCTGCCCTTCGGCAAGGACAACATGCTGATGGCAAGCGACATCATGCCATCGATGGGGCATCGCCTGACGGTCGGCAACAATTTCTACATCACGCTCGCGCCGGAGAGCGCCGAGGAAGCGGAGCGACTGTTCGGCGCGCTGTCGGCCGGCGGCACCATCGACATGGCCCTCCAGCGGACGCAATGGGCGGAGAAGTTCGGCACCTGCGCCGACCGCTTTGGGGTCCAGTGGATGGTGAGCTACCCCGGCAACGTCCAGTTCGCGCCCGGCCAATCGGGCTGATCGAACGTTGCCGCGTCAGTGGCGGACGCGCTGCTTGAGGATGTCGTTCTCGATCACCGGAATCAGATCCTGCAGGATCGAGTCCTCGTAGCGTCCCGACGTGACCGGCGTGAGGTCGGGCACCTGATCATCCGGCACCGCGTGGTTGACGTAGAAGGAGCCCTTGCGGCCGCCGGCGCCCGGCAGGAACGCGAACGCCATGTTCTGCATCTGGCCGCTGAGGATCAACCCGTCCAGCAGCGTACGGATCTGCGCGAAATCGTCGGGTGACTGGCCGTAGCCGCCGAGGAAGTAGACGACCGGAAAGGTCTTGTTGGTGTGGAAGAACGCCGGCGGGCGATAGACCAGGACCTGGCGCTTGGGGGGCACGCCATCGTCGCCGGCGAGCGCCGGCGACGGGATCATGCGTCGCTGCAGATCGCCGCGGATGTCGAGGTTGATGCCGCCGAGATTGATGTCGAGGTCGCCGAAATCGATGGCGGGCAGACCGATATTGCCACCGGGCCCGTAATACCCGTCGGGAAAGCTCTCGTTGAGAAAGCCCATCATGCTGATGATGCGCTGCCACACGGTGGCGTTGCCGCACACGTCGCCGTGCAGGAGATCATCCGGGTCGACGCTCTCGACGCCGATGTGCCCGGCCGGGTAGCGCACCAGCAGAAACTGCGCGTCGGGGCTGGGCAGATTGGTGCAGTTGCCGTCGAAGCCGTCGCGGGTCGCGACGGTCAGTCCCTTGCTCTGCAGCGCCGCGACGAAGTGGTCGTAGTGCCGCGCAAAGCCGAACTCGTCCTTGGTGCCGACGTCCATGTAGATGCGCTGCCTGGCGATGTCGTCGCCGGACAGTCCGTCGACGCGGGTGAGCGGATCCTCATCCAGCCAGGTGGCGCGATCGGGATCGTAGTCGAACGTCCCGTTGCCTTCGCCGAAATCGTGCGTGCCGTCGACGCCGTCGAGGCCGAAATCGGAGAACTGTTCGCCGTCATCGAAGATGCCGTTGCCGTTCGCGTCGACGAACGGCTCCGAGAGATTCAGCACCAGACCTTCGCCGACGTCGTAGATGCCGTCGCCGTTCAGATCGGCGACCAGGCGACCGCCGACGTCGACGGGCGTGGCGCCGCTGACGATCATCGGCAGCGAGCCCTTGGCCAGCAAACTGACCTCGGTGCGCTTCGTCGGCGCTTCCGACGTCTGCCGTAGGCCGTCCTCGTTCTTGTCGCCGCCGTCCAGAAAGCCGCGCGGGTCCGTCGGCGCGGTGAACGAGCCGAACTGATCGTCCATGCCCAGCTGCGCCGGCTCCGAGTCGCTGCCCAGGTACTGCCGCGCCGGATCGGGATGATGGAGAAAGGGATTGCCGAAGGCGATCGTCAGATCCTGGAACATCGTGACGCGCGTGTCGCGGTCGGGATACGGCGCGAGATGATCGTAGGTGAAGTCGTCGCCGATGACGCGTGGAATCTCCGTCTGCGGCTTCACCTCGAGGTTGTCCGCGATGCTGTCGTGCAGCAGCTGCTTCATATCGACCGGGCCGCCGAGCGACGCGATGGTGCTGAACACGTCTTCGTGCTTGGTGCCGAGGTTCATCGCGCCGTACGCGCCCATCGACACGCCCGCGATGGCGCGGAACTGCCGACTGTCCTGCAACGGCGGCGGCGGACCCGTGGGAGTACTCCCGCCGTCCGAGCCACCTTGGCCGCAGCCGTACGAATACGAAAAGAGCGCTACCGCGAGGGCCAGCAGATAGCGGGGCGAGGACGTCAGGATTCGGATTGGCCGCATCGGACGAAGGCCGACGCAAGCCCTGTGCCACGACGTGTATTTACCGGTCTCTGGCTTCGCGCGCGAGGTGGACGTAAGAAACGCCCCAGCGATCGGGTGGAATTGTAACTTCGGGAAGACGGAGTGGTCGCACCTTGGACTCGAACAAGGGGGACCGGCATCTACACCGACCAGTACGTCAGCGGCCCAATCGTGACCAACGTCGGCACGACCCACCCGTCCGCTTCCAGCTCTGCGTAACCTCCGCGCCTCCGCGTCTCCGCGTTGAAAGGGCCGTTATCACCGCCGTCGAATCAAACTGAGACACTACTGCGCCCCGGTGTCACTTGCCGTAGCCGCCGCCGAAGTGGTCGTAGGGATCGGCGCCCTCGGCCAGCGACTGGTCGTAGCGGGTGCGCTCGATGTGCCGCTCGAGGCCCTCGACGACGAAGGCGAGGAAGTCGCGCGTCGACAGGATGCCGACCAGGCGGCCGCCGCGGATCACCGGCAGGTGGCGGAAGCGCCCTGTGCGGAAGGTCTCCATCACGCTGCGCAGCGACGCCTCGGCGTCGATGGCGACGACGTCGCGGGTGGCCACCTCGGCCACCAGCGTCCGCTGCGGGTCGCGCCCGGCGGCGACCACGCGAGCCGCCACGTCGCGCTCCGACAGCAGCCCGCGCACCTGCCCGTCCTCGACGACGAGCACCGCACCGACACGGTTGCTCACCATGCGCCGGCTGGCCTCGGCGACACTGTCGCCGGGCGCTACCGAAATCGCCTCGGTGGTCATCAGGCTCTCGATCGCTGACATGCGAACCTCCTTCGCTCCCTCGCGGCGGCCGCCGCGTCACCGCTCCCGCTTGAGGTACTCGACGATGGCGCGCGCCTCGGCGTCGGTCAGCACGCCGGCGTAGTGTGGCATCGAGGGCTCGTGCTCGTCGAGCATGTGCCAGATCTTGCTCCGCAACGCCTCCGGATCGTGATGGGCGAAGTAGGCGCGATCGAAGATCACCGTCGGCTCCGGCGTGGTCTCGGCGAAGGCGCCGTTCGGCACTCCGTGATCGCCGTGACAGGCGGCGCAGCTACTGGCGTAGGTCTCGAAGCCGGGGGAGAAGAGCCGCACGTAGGCGGCCACGTCGCGCGCCTCGGCATCGCTCAGGCGCGGCGTCAACCCCGGCATTCCCTGGCGCCCATGGCGCACCACGTCGACCATCGTCGCATCCGACATCGAGGCCTGGAAGGCCGGATCGGCGAGCGAGCGCGGCGGCCGCACTCCTGCGGGAGGCGGCGCCAGCGGCGTGCCGTAGGGACCGTGGCAGGGCGCGCAGCGCTCGGCGTAGATCACCCAGCCGGGGTCGGCGCGCTTCCAGTCGACGGTCGGCAACCGCTGCAGGTAGGCGATCATCGCCTCGACGTTGGTCAGGCGCCGACGCAGCCCCACCGGATCGACGGCCAATTGCAGCGGCCGCCCGCTGCGGATCCGGCGCACCAGCTCGGCGGTCGAGTAGTTGACGATCAGGCCCTCGTGCAGGTCGCGCGGATGGAGCGCGAAAAGCGCCGCATCGGGGCCGTCGCCGCGGCCGCTGACGCCGTGGCATGGCGCGCACTCGCGCAGGTACAGCCCCCGCCCATCCGCCGCCGCTGCCGCTACCGCTACGAGCAGGGCGGCGATCGCCACCGCCGCCAGGGCGGCACTATGAGCGCGTGCGCCACGCGACCTCCTCGTGCCGCGCGCGCCGGGGCTGCTGGAGCGGCGCGACAATGACCCATTCGGACCCCTTCGCGGTGAGTCGGATAGGCGACTCCAGCTTGTCCGAGCTAAACGCCAAATAAGGGGGTGCGTGAATGAGGGAGGAGTCGTCATGAAAGGCTTTGAAAGACATCGAGGTCTCGCCGTCAAGAATGACGAGTTTCGCCGGGTGCTTTACACGGCAAAGCACTGCCAGCTTGTCGTCATGGCGCTGAAGCCCCAAGCCGCCGCGCCGTTGTACATTGAGCCGTCTCCTTTCCAGGGAACCGAGCTCTTGAAACCCAGAAAAAGGAGCTGGCCACCGAGGGGCTCAGCCCCCCTCCCGTCCTGCTTCTGTCGCGGAGCAACGGCTGTGCCCGGATTCGCCGTTCCGCGCCCGGATGGTTTCTCAACGTGTCGCCTGCGGTGGACGTAGGAAACGTCTCAGCGATCGGGTGGAATTGAAACTTCGGGCAGGAATGGAGTGGTCGCACCTGGACTCGAACCAGGGACCTCCTGCATGTGAGAGCGCCCAGGGCGAAATCCGCCGGCGTCCGCTGTCGCCCTATATCGTCGATTTCACGAGGCCCAATCGCGACGGCGATAAATCCGCCAACGTCCGCCGTTTTTCGTCATTGACCGCGAGTTAGGCTACAGTTTGGCTACAGTGAGATGGCTGTGATTCAGATGCTGACAATCTCGTGTTCGGACTAGCGTGCCACGCGCAGCCGTTCCCCTCTGCGGCGCGCTTGAAGATTACAACTGTTGTACGATACGCTGTCGCTATGTCCAACCCTACCGCAATTGCCCGCTTCACCGGCAATCACCAACTGAGCATTCCCAAACCCGTGCGCGAGGCTATCGGGTTGGTCCTTGGCGACTTCGTTGAGCTCACCGCCGAACGCGGCACCATCGTCATTCGGCCGAAGCAGCTTACCGACAAGCCTGTTCCTCAAGCCACGGCGACCGCCACGGAACTCCGCGCCATCAAACGCGGTCGAGCCGAGGCGGCCGCAGGCGAAACGGTCCCCTATGAGCAGTATCGAGCCGAGCGCGCCGCACGCCTGGAGCGTCAGCCTCGCAAAAAGCGCGCAAAAGCAGCTCGATAGGCTGCCCGACGGCGACTTCGCGCGCATCGACGCGGCCATCGCGCGTATGCGCGGCAACCCGTTGACGGGCGACGTGGTGCAACTCAAGAACGCCGAGGCCGCCTTCCGCCGCCGCGTCGGCGACTACCGCATCCTTTTCGATGTATTCCGCGAGCGTCGTCATGTCGACGTTGTCGCTATCGTGCGCCGAACCACGACGACCTACCGAAAGCGCCGCAGGTGAAGGAGCACCTGCGACGAGATCTCAGGTCACTCGACGCGATCCACCTGGCGACCGCGCAGCATCTGGCGCGTGAGCTCGGGGCAGTCGTCACCTGCGATCGACGGATGCGAACGGCAGCCAAGCATATCGGGCTGACGGTCGCCGCCCCCGACTGAGACATCGAAGCGGAACTGGTCCATATCGGGGAGGCGTCAGTACGGACCCGCAGACCGTCGCCACACCGGTCGAGGCGGATGCGCCGACACGACCAAGACCGGCCAGTGGGGCGTGCACCGACTCCGGGCCTGCAAGACCGGCCAGTCGCGAGGGAGGTGTCCACCGACTCGCGGGATCGGTGAGCGCCGCGCCAATGCCGAGACGAGGTCGCGGCCACGCTCGCCGGTGGCGTTTTTCGCAATCGCGATCCGCCAGGACATGGTCCGCGGCCACGGCTTCTCGGATCTCTCGCGCAGGGATTGGCTACAGTTAGGCTACAGTGTCCGCTCGAACGACGATCTATTCTGGCGCACTCGACTCGGCACCTTCTGGAAGAGAGACAGTTTCTGACGGCAGCCACCGGGAAGGGTGCCGTGGACCTCCTGCCTTTCGCCGCTCGCAACGCAAGTCAGGTTAGTCGAACACCGTGAGTCGGATTCAGCTAAGCCGCTGACTACGCACATCCTATTTGACGGGCCACCGTCAGAACTCCTGCTGCGAGAACCTCCTGCTTTCGCTCCGGCAGGGCTCCCGGCCTCGTCGAACTTTGCACGGGCAGCGCAGCAAGTAGCGAGAAACGCGGGAGAATCCGGAGTGGTCGCACCTGGACTCGAACCAGGGACCTCCTGCATGTGAGGCAGGCGCTCTAACCAGCTGAGCTATGCGACCGGACCGGACGACCGAGAATCACCGCGGTTACCATGCGGGTTTGGGGGAGGCAAGGTCGGGGACGTCAGGCGGTGACCTCACAGCCCGACAGCGCGCGGCGGACCGCGGCGATGAGCTCGTCGACGGCGACCTGGCCGTCGCCGTTGACGTCGACGCTCGAGCACTGATCGACCGGCGACGCGCCGAGGGCGGCCCGGATCGCCACGGTGAGCTCGTCGATGGCGACGGTGCCGTCGCGGTTGCAGTCGCCGGGGCACGGCGCGTCGACGCCGATCGTCAGGGTGGCGAAGGCCCGACCGCCCTTGCCGTCGGATGCGGAGACGATCGCGCGGGCGTCGCCTGGCCGCGTCGGCGCGATGGTCAGCTCGGTGCCGGTCACGGACACCACCGCGGCGTCGCCGACGACGGCGGCGCGGAAGACGAGCGCATCGCCGTCGGGATCATCGAAGGCGGCGGAAAGGTCGACGGTGACGGGCGCGGCGCCGAGACGGCGCCCGGCGAGCGGAGCCGTCAGTTCCGGCGGGCGATTGGCGAGCTCCCCATCCGGATCGTCGGCGTCGATCCAGCCGTCGAGGTCGTTGTCCATGCCGTCGGCGTCGACGTCGCCGCCGACGATGAGCACCTCGGCGGGGCGGCTCACGTCGCCGCGCGCGTCGGTGACGATCAGGCGCACGCGGTACGGCCCGGGGCGGTCGACGAAGAGCCGCGGTGACCAGGCATCGGCGTCGGTGAGCGACCAGGCGCTGCCGGCCGGAGCGGAGACGAGCTCCCAATGCGGCGTCAGCGCGTCGCCGTCGGCGTCGCAGCTGCCCGTCCCGTCCAGCGCCACCACCTGCGGCGGTGCCACGCTGCGCGTCGGTCCGGGATCGGCAGCGGGACGCGAGTGGTCGCTTCCGGCCTGGAGCACCACCCGGCGCTCGCGCCCGAGGACGAGGTGCGTCTCATCGCCGACCTGCGCGAACGCGCAGGCGCCGTCGGCCGCGTGCGGCACGAAGGGCAGACCGCGCGCGATCACGAGGGGATCGGCGCAATCGGCGATCACCTCGACGCGGCCGGGCGACAGCGCGGTGAGGCCGAGGTCGCCGCGATCGTCGCAGGCCAGCGTCGGACCGTCATCGTACGACAGCGTGCGCGCGTCGCTCGCTCCACGCCAGGCGCAGGACACCGTCGCCGGCGACGTCGAGGAGTCCGAGCGCGCCGTCGGTGCGGAGCGCGCGGTCGCTGTCGGGCGGCGTCAATGCCAGCTCGGGACCGATGGCGGTACGCGATGCGACGACGACGCGGCGATCGCTGGCATCGTCGCGCAGGGTCAGGCCGGCACCGCCGGGCACCGACGTCGACGCGATCGACGGCGCGTCGCTGCCGCTCGGCGACGGATACACGAGCCCGACCGCGCGCACGTCCGACGCCGTGGCGCTGGCACGCAGGACGGTGTGCGTGAGGCGCGCCCCGTTCGCCTCCTCGTGAAGATCGCTGGTCGTGTCGAAGGCCGGCGGCCCGACATCGAAGGCGAAGCCGACATCCAGGCTGGCGCTCGGACGGGTCCACCGCCCGCCGCTCGGCGTCGCCGCGAACTCGCCGCCGCTGTCGCCGCCGCCATTGCCGTGGAGGAGCCAGGTGTAGGTGTGCGACACCGGCGACGACGCTCGATCGGCGAGCACCAGATAACGGTCGGCGGCGAAGAGGACGCGCCGCTCGAACAGCGCGCTGGCGGCGGCCGGCTGGCCGTAGCGACTGGTCACACGCGCCGCGTCGAGGCCGTCGGTGTCGAGCGTGTCCGACAACGTCGCCTGCCCGTCCGCCGGTGGACGGCCCAGCAGGTCGGTCCAATTGATCGACGCGCCGAGGTAGTCGACCGGCCCCGCGCCGTCGACGAGGATGACGTTGTGGTCCTGCGGCTTGGCGACCAGTTGCCGATCGGTGAACGAGAAGTACCCCGGATCGAGCGCGAGGCGCTCGCCGAACGCGTGCAGGAGAAACGCACCCGGCTCGGCATGCTCGTGTGATTCGGGCGCCAGGCCGCGCCCGTCCCGGCCGCGGCCGAACTCCGACGCGGTGTCGTGCTCAGCCTGGACGATCGCCACGACCCCATCCGGCGACCAGTCGCTGCGGAAGATGGCATTGCCGCCCTCAACGTAGAACGCGGTCGGCGACCCCTCGGGCGGCGCCGGCGGGACGCTGTCGTCGAACGTGACGATGGCGTCGGGTGCGAGGGTGATGTTGCCGTCGGTGTCGTACGGCGCCGGGCAGTTCGCCCAACGCCACGCGGTCGCCGCCGGATCCGCGCTCGGGGCGGCGCCGAAGTAATAGCAGCGGTAGGGATTGCCGTCGTCGACCGGCGCCAGCGATCCGTCCGGCAGCGTCATGTCCAGCTCCCAACGCACGCCCCGGGCCAGCAACGGGTGCCGCCAGTGGCTCGGCACCTCGATGCCGTCGGCGAGCCACGTCGCGCCGTCGACCAACCGATCCCACGCCCGCCAGAACGGCAGCAGGTTCTGCGACGTGTAGCGGAAGTAGAAGGGCCCTTCGGCGTAGGCGCCGTCGCCGGTGACCAGCGCGTAGCGCATGATGAGGTCGGCCTGGTCGAGACCGTAGGCGAGCCACTGCGCCGGATCGCGCACCTGACGCGGGTCGCTGCCGGCGGGCGGATCGTATTCCGCCACGGCAACGGCCGCGATCACCAACGCCGCGCCCGTCTTCGCCCGGTGGTTGTTCTGGTGCAGGAGCGCGTAGTTCTGGGCCGTCTCTGGGTGCACATAGTTGTCGTAGAGCTCGGAGGCGAGATCGACGATGTGCTCGACGATGACTGGGTTGTCGGCGCCGAAGTCGTAGCCGGCGCCGCGCAACGCGTCGTAGGCGGTCGCATACTGGAACAGCTCCTCCGACGTGCTGATGTCGCGATCCCAGGCGCCGAGCGGCGGGGGCACCGCCAGGCGGGAGCGCGTGTACATCGCGAGCAGGAGATCGTGGGCGCGCCGGCCGACCGCGGCGCGGGCCTCGGGCGTGTCGAACGGCGTCACCTTCCCGCCGGCGACCGTCCGGTCGATCGCGTACAGAAAGGCCAGGCTCTTCGCCGCGCGAGCCTTGAGGCGCTCGGACCCGATGGTGTGATCGTCAAGCGCGACGGCATCGCCGTCGCGGCCGCGCCGTACCACCTCACGCATCAGGCTCACATACGGCTCACGGTCGAGGCGCGCCTGGATCACCGGCAGGTCGGCGGCACGAAAGACGATGCGCGGTCGCGTCAGGTCCACGCCGTCCGGTTGCCAGGCCGCCTGCGCGGGCATCGCCACGGCCCAGGCGATCACCGTCAGGAGGCGCCATCGTCCCAGACCCATTTCCTGCAAAGATCGACACATACCCGTCGACCCTACCCCGCGCCGCGCGGCTATCGCCAGGCGCATCGGGAAATAATGACGCAGTGCATTGCCTTCATGACGCACTGTGTTAGAAATAGAGACACAGGAGGTTCACTCATGGCCACCAAGCGAATGAAGAGAAACCCGGTGCTGGCCGCACTGCCGAAGCGCATCGAGAAGGTCCAGGCGGACGCCGAAAAGGTGATCAACCGCGGCGTCAAGGCGACCTTGCAGCTGCTGCCGCCGGGCCCCCGCAAGGCCGTCCGCGAGCTCGGCAGTCAGCTCGATGGCGCCGCCGGTGAGCTGCGGGCGCGCGGCCGCAAAGTGTTGCGCGGCGTCGAGCGTCGCGGTGAAAAGGTCGCCGGGCAGGTCGAAGCGGCCGTCGCCGGCGCCGAGCGCCGCGGTGGACGGGCCGTTCGCAACTTGGAGCGCGAGGCGGCCAAGATCTTGTCGGCCTTCGAGGCCGGTGCCCGCACGGTTCTCTCCGCGGTCAGCGAGCGCCTCGACATCGCGTCGGCACACGACGTCGCCCGGCTGAGCAAGCGGGTGGCGAATCTGGAACGCAAGATCCCTGCGCGCAAGCGCGCCGCATAGGCGCCTGCGCCGACAAGCCCCCCCAGGGCGAACCTCTCTCCCCGTGCTGGCGCGCCCACCCTTCTTGCGCCACCGGGGGGAGAGGCCCTCGGGCTGCAACGAGCTGCGGACGGCGACTGGACGTCGCGGTGGCGGAGGATGATGGGTCGTCGTCCGCAGCTCGGTGCAGCCCGCGCGAAGTCACCGCTCGCCGGCACGGACGCCACGATCGCCAAGGCGCGCTGCCAACGCTCCATTCCGGGAGCGGCTCTCAATCTTGGCGTCCGTGGCGGCCATCCCTCCGGGAGCGCCCCCACCCGCCGCCGCCCGGCGTCGACAGCTGGATGCGATCGCCGGCTTCGACCGGGATCGAGGCCTTCGCGGGCAAAGGGCGCACGCGCCGCCCACGCGTGAGCTGATTGCGCCCGGCGGCTCCGGGACCGCCGCCGGCGGCGCCCGGCGGTCGTGAGCGGCGGCGCTCGGTGAGCAGCGTGACCTGCGCGGGGGCGAGGAACTCGATCTCGCGCACGATGCCGTCGCCGCCGCGGTGGCGTCCGCGGCCGCCTGACCCGGCACGCACCGCGTAGCGCGTGACGCGCACCGGCAGATCGACCTCCAGCGCCTCGATCGGCGTGTTGAGGGTGTTGGTCATGTGGGTGTGGATCGCGGCGCAACCGGGTCCGTTCGGCCCGCCGCCGGCGCCGCCGGCGATCGTCTCGTAGTAGGAGAACTGCGACGGCGGCGTCGTCACCCGGCCGTCGCCAAGTGCCGCCGAAGGCGAGGTTGTTCATCGAGCCGCAGCTCGCCGCGGGGATGCGCGTCGGCAGCGCCCGCGCCAGCGCCGCCAGCAGCACGTCGACGATGCGCTGCGAGGTCTCGACGTTGCCGCCGGCCACCGCCGCCGGGAAGCGCGGCGTTGACGACACTGCGCCCTCCGGTGCGCGCACGCGCGATCGGCCGCATGAAGCCCGCGTTGGTCGGCATCGTCGCTCGCCGATCAGCGTGCGGAACACGTAGTACACGGCCGCCAGGGTGACGGCGAAGTTGGCGTTGACGCCGCCCCGCACCTGCGGCGCCGGATGCCGGCGAAGTCGACGGCGGCGCGCCCGCCCGCCGACGCGAATCGCAACCGCGATGCGGATGTCGGTCGCGCCGAGCCCGTCGTCGTCGAGCACGTCGCGCGCCCGTACACGCGCCGCGCGGCAGCGGCGCAACGCGGCGCGCGTCAGGCGCTCGGAATAGTCCTGCAGCGCCGTCATCGCCGCGGCGCGCGCCGGTCGCGCCGGCGCGCTCGACGAAGCGCGGACGAGGCGTGCGGCGCCGACGCGCAGCGCCGCCAGCTGGGCGAGCAGATCGCCGCGTCGCTCGTCGGCGACGCGCGTGTTGGCGAGGAAGAGCTGCAGCACGTCGTCGTCGATGCTCACCGCGACGCACGAGGCGCACCGGCGGCAGGCGCAGGCCCTCCTGGTAGATCTCGGTCGCGAGCGGCATCGAGCCGGGGCTCATGCCGCCGATGTCGGCGTGATGGGCGCGGTTGGCGACGTAGCCGACGCAGCCGCCGGCCGCAGGAACACCGGCGCGACGACGGTGACGTCCGGCAGATGCGTGCCGCCGGCGTAGGGATCGTTGAGGATGACGACGTCGCCGGCCGCCATCGCGCTGCCGCTCGATCGCGGCGCGCACCGAGAGCGGCGTCGAGCCGAGGTGCACCGGGATGTGCGCCGCCTGCGCCGACCAGCGCGCCGTCGCGCGTCGAAGACCGCGCACGAGTAGTCGCGCCGCTCCTTGATGTTGGGCGAGAAGGCGCTGCGGCAGAGCGCGACGCCCATCTCCTCGGCGATGGCGGCGAGGCGGTGATGGAGCGATCTCGCAGGTCGGCCGGTGAGATGCATCGGAAGGCTCGTGCGCTATGGCGCCGGGCGTTCAGCAGGAGGTCGCCGCTCGGCAGCGCGCGCGCCGTCCAGCCCGGCGGCGACGAACGTGGTGGCGCTGAGCTCGGTGATGACCAGCGGGCCGGCGCATGCGGCGCGCGCGAGGCAGCGTGATCGCGGTCGAGCGGCGCGCCGACAGCCAGCGGCCGTTCCAGCGCAACGCGGTGCGGGAACGGACCGGCCGGCGGCGGTGCGCGGCACCGCGGGCGTGCGCACGGCGCTCGCGCGCGGTGGCGGTCACGCGCAGGTTGACGACCTCGACCGGGCGGTCTGCGTCGGCGTAGCCGTAGCGCGCGCGATGCGCGGCGTGAAAGGCGGCGCGGTAGCGCGGGCGCAGCGGCACGGCGAGCTCGTACGACTGGCCGCGATAGCGCACGTCGAGGGCTGCCGTCACGCGCACGCCGCGCGCGACGCGCACCCTCGGCGCGCAGCTCGCGCCGGCGCGCGCGCCCAGCAGCGGCTGCAGCCGGCGCGTGCAGCCGGCGCGCGGCGCGGCTCGACGCAGCCGCACGGTCTGCACATAGTCGCGCCGCACGTCGGCCGACAGCGCCCCCCAGGCCGACAGCACGCCGGGATGGCGCGGCACGAGCACGCGCCGCATGCCGAGCGCCGTCGGCCAGCTCGCAGGCGTGCATGCCGGCGGCGCCGCCGAACGCGACCAGCGTGTAGTCGCGCGGATCGTGGCCGCGCTCGACCGAGATGCGCCGGATGGCGCGCTCCATGCCCGCGTTGACGACGCGCACGATGCCCTCGGCCGCGGCGCTCGACCGTACAGCCGAGCTGGCGCGCCAGCGCGCTGCACGGCGCGGCGGGCGCGCGCGCGACGTCGAGCGTGCATGCGGCCGCCGAGGAACGCGTCGGGCACCAGCCGGCCGAGCAGCGAGGTCGGCGTCGGTGACCGTCGGCCGCTCGCCGCGGCCGTAGCACGCCGGGCCCGGGATCGGCACCGGCGCTCTCCGGGCCGACCTTCAGCGCGCCGCCGGCGTCGCACGCGCGCGATCGAGCCGCCGCCGGCGCCGACCGTGTGGATGTCGATCGCCGGCACCTTCACCGGCAGGTCGCCGATGCTCCATTCGGTCTGCTGGCGCGCCGCGCCGTCGAGCAGGCTGACGTCGGTCGAGGTGCCGCCCATGTCGAAGGTGATGACGCGCTCGAGACCCGACTCGGCGCGCCGCCGCGAGCGCGCCGATGACGCCGCCGGCGGGCCCGGAGAGCAGTGTGCGCACGGCTTCGCGGCTGGCGGTGGCCACCGAGATCGCGCCGCCGTTCGACTGCATGCACCCGCAGCGTCGCGCGCCCGACGCCGCGCCGCCAGCTCGCGCAGATGGCGGCGCATCACCGGCGCGACGTAGGCGTTCATCACCGTCGTGCTGGTGCGCTCGTACTCGCGGTACTCGCGCGACCAGCTCGTGCGACAGCGTGACAGTCGACAGCCGAGCCGCCGCGAGCGCGCGGCCGAGCCGGCGCTCGTGCGCGCCGGTTGGCGTAGGCGTGCAGGAGGCAGACGGCGACCGACTTCGGCGCCGGTGCCGCCGCGCCGCTGCGCACGGCGCGCCGCATGGCCGCGGTGGTGAGCGGCTGCAGCGACGTGCGCCGTCGAACGCCATGCCGCTCGCGCGACGCCGATGCGACGCCGCCGCGCCACCAGCGGCTGCGGCGGCGCGGCTCGAGCGCGTACAGCTCCGGCCGCGTCTGCCGGCCGATCTCGAGCACGTCCTCGAAGCCCGCCGTGGTCAGCAGCGACGACGCGCGCGCCGCGCCGCTCCAGCACCGCGTTGGTCGCGACCGTCGAGCCGTAGGTGATGTGGACGCGATCGGACAGCGCCGGTGCCCAGCAGCTCGCGCAGGCCCTCGAGCACGGCGCGCGCCGGGTTGTCCGGCGTCGACGGCCGCTTGTGGACGTGCAACCCGTCGGCGCCGACGCAGACGAAGTCGGTGAACGTCCCGCCGGTGTCGATTCCGACCAGCACCGATGCGTCGCGGAGTCGGCGCTGCGCACGCGGCATGCGGGCTGTCTAGCGGGTCTGCCTCGGCGACGCCACGCGGCCCAAACGCACGACGGCCGCCGCGGGATGCTCCCACGGCGGCCGTCGCGTGCGGAATGACTGTCATGCGGTCTCAGGCCGCTTTGGCGCTTGGTTTCTTCTTCTTGCCGCCGTCCGACTTGGGCTCGCTGGTCGACGTCGCTCTTCGATTCGCTCTTCGATTCGCCTTTCGACTCGCTGCTGGCGCTGCTCTCGCTCTTGGCCTCGCCGCCGCCTTCCTTCGCGCCGCCTTTGTCCTTGCGCGCGGGCGTAGTCGGTGACGTACCAGCCCGAGCCCTTGAGCTGGAACGAGGTGCTGGACATCAGCTTGCTGACCTTGCGCTTGCAGGTCGGGCACTTCTTCGAGCGGATCCTCGGTGATGCGCTGGGTGACTTCGAACTCACCGCATTTCTCGCACCGATACTCGTAGATCGGCATGCGTCCTCCGGCCGCGGCGAAGCTAATCAGGGGCCTCCGGGCTGTCAACGCACCCCTCGACCAGTTGCCCGATGCGGGCGCCGAGCGCGGCGGGGTCGGCGGTCGCGATGGCGACCACCTTGTTACGCCCGCGCGCGCCGTGCACGAGGCGGAAATCGCGCCGCGGCAGGTCGAGCCAGGCGGCGAGCACCTCGATCAGCGCCGCGTTGGCCGCGCCGTCGACCGGCGGCGAGGCGACCTGCACTTTGAGGGCGTCACCGTGGCGCCCGACGACGTGGCCACGCGCGGCACGCGGCTGGACGCGCACGGCAAGTCGCACCTCCGACCGGCCGACGGTGACCACCGCCGCCCTCACCCCATGCGGATGGCGAGATCGCGCAGGCTGCCGACCAGGAAGATCTGCAGGAAGTAGATCGCGGCGATCACCACCAGCGGCGAGAAGTCGATGCCGCCCATGTTCGGCAACGCGCGGCGCACCGCGGTACAGGAGCGGCTCGGTGGCGTTGTGCAGGAAGCGCACGATCGGGTTGCGCGGGTCGGGGTTCACCCAGGAGAGCAACGCCCGCGCGATGATGATCCACAGGTACAGGGTCAGCACGAGGTTGAGCACCCCGGCGACGGCGACGAAGAAATTGGAGAGGACGAACATCGCGGATTGGGAGCGAACCTACCGTTGGCCCTGGAGGGGCGCAAGGATATCGGGCCGCCTACTCCCGACCCAACTCCTCCGCCCGCCGCGTCGCCGCGGCGATCCCCGCCCGCACCGCGGCACTGAAGCCCAGACGCTCGAGCTCGTTCAAGCCGGCGAAGGTGGTGCCGCTGGGTGACGTCACGGCGGCGCGCAGCTGCGCCGGGGTCTCGCCGCTCTCCTGCAGCATCGCGGCGGCGCCGGTGAGGGTCTGCAGCGCGAGCTCGGCCGCGGCATCCGGCGTGAGTCCGACGGCGATGCCGCCGGCGATCAACGCCTCGGCGAAGAGATAGACGTACGCCGGGCCGCTGCCGCTCAGGCCGGTGACCGCATCGAGCAGTCGCTCGTCGCTGACCGCGCGCGCCTTGCCGACCGTGCGCAGGAGCCGCAGGACCAGCCGCTCGTCGGCCGGCGTGGCATGGCGGCCGCGCACGGCCACGGCCATCCCCTTGCCCAGCAGCGCCGGCGTATTGGGCATGACGCGCACGACGCGCGCCGCCCCGCCGAGTCCGCGCTCGAGGCGCGCCGTCGGCCAGCCGGCGGCGATCGAGACGACGAGGTGGCGCGGCGTCGAGGCCGGAACCCAACTCCGCCAATACGGCCTCCATGATCTGCGGCTTGACCGCCAGCACCAGCACCGGCGCGTTGCGCACCACGGTGGCGTTGTCGGCGGTCGCGGCGACCTTGAATTGTCGGGTCAATGCCGCCCGCTTGCCCGCGTCGACGTCCGACACGACGATCTCGTCGGGCTGCGTAGAGTCCGGCGGCGACGAACCCCTTGATCATCGCCGTCGCCATGTTGCCGCCACCGATGAAGCCGATGCGCGCCGATGCACGCGCCGGCCGCACTCGCTTCGCCGTCCCCGAACGACCACCCATCGCGTCCCCTCTCCTTCTCCGCGCCGCGGCGCGGCTCACGTCCGCGCGCCGAAGATGGCGCGGCCGACGCGGACCATGGTCGCACCTTCCTCGATCGCGACCTCGAAGTCGTCGCTCATGCCCATCGACAGCTCGCGCAAGCCGGCGCGCTCGCCCAACTCGCGCAGCGCGCGAAAGTGGCGCCGCGCCGCCTCGGGTTCCCCCGGCGGCGGCACGGTCATCAGCCCGTCGACGACCAGGGCCGGATGGCGCAGCGCCGCGAGCAGCGCCGGCAGATCGCCGGGCTCGACGCCGCTCTTGGAGGCCTCGCCGCCCAACCGGACCTCCACCAACACGCGGATCGGGCGCTGCCGCACCTCGGCCTGCCGCGCCAGTGCCGCCGCCAGCGGGGCGCTGTCGACGGTCTGGATGCAGTCGAACACCTCGACCGCGCGCGCCGCCTTGTTGCGCTGCAGGTGGCCGATGAGATGCCAGCAGCCGCCGGCACCCACCTCGGCGCGCTTGGTCACCGCCTCCTGGACGTAGTTCTCGCCGATGTCGGTCGCGCCGGCGTCGATCGCCGCCCGCACCAGGCCGCTGGCTTCGTCTTGCTGACCGCGATCAGGCGCACCGATTGCGGATCGCGGCCGGCGCGCTCTGCCGCGCGCGCGATGCGTGCCCGCACCGCGGCCAGATTGCCGGCGACGTCGATCACGGTCATGCGCGCGTCGCCGCGTCGCCGATCGGGACGCCATGGCGGTGCAACAGGATGCGCACCTCGTCGACCGGCAGGCCGATCACGTTGCTGTGCGAGCCGTCCACCGCGCGGACGAATCCCGCCGCGCCGCCCTGGATGGCGTAGGCCCCGGCCTTGTCGGCCGGCTCGCCGGTGGCGACGTAGGCGGCGATCTCGTCGTCCGAGAGCGCCCGGAACGTCACCCGGGTCCGGACCACCTGCGCGTCGGCGCGCGCCCCGCCCGGCGTGAACAGCGCCACGGCGGTGAGGACGTCGTGGGTCCGATCGGCGAGGAGTCGCAGCATGCGGCACGCGTCGGCGGCGTCGCGCGGCTTCCCGAGAATCGCATCGCCGACAGCCACGACCGTGTCGGCGGACAGCACCCATTCGCCCGCACAGCGCTGCGCGACCGCCTCCCCCTTCTCCACCGCCGCGCGCTGCGCGAACGCCGCCGGCGTCTCGCCCGGCCGCGGCGTCTCGGGCACGTCGCTGGAGCAGACGCGGAATGGCACGCGCATCTCGCGCAGCAACGCCGCACGACGCGGCGAGGCGGAGCCAAGGACGAGCATGCGGGTGTGCTCGCCGATGGCGGAGAGCTTGTCAACGAACGGAAGCCGCCAAGGACGCCAAGGTCGCCAAGAGAAGCCTTCTTCCTTGGCGTCCTTGGCGGCTCACTTCGTCGTCACGAGCAGCGCGCGGCGACGTGGACCGCGCGTCCGCCGCGCGGTACCTTGCCTGTATGCGGTGGCTGCTGGTGGGACTGGGGGCGTTCATGATGGGCTGCGGCGGAGCGGTCGCGCAGCCGCCGCGGGCGGTGCACTCGACCGCGGCGGCACCGGCGGCACCGGAGCCCATCACCGTACCGCGCGATTCCGCCGGCAAGCGCCAGCTGTTCGCGCAGGCACAAACCGACCTGCGGCATGGCGATGTGGCCCTGGCACGCCGGCGCTTCGAGGTGCTGCAGCCGATCTATCCCGAGCTCGACGACTACGTGCTCGCCGGCCTGGCGCGCTCCGCCGCGCGCACCGGCGATCCGGCCGCCGCCGAGGCGGCGTGGAACACGCTGATCCTCACCGCGCCCCAGAGCCTCCTCCTCTCGCAGGCCCAACTCGAGCGCGGCCGGCTGCTGGCGAAACGCGGCGACCCCGAAGCCGCCGGCGCGCTGATGGCGGCGCGCAACAGCGACGACGAGGACGTACGCCAGGGGGCCGCCTTGGCGTTGGGCGATCTCGAGCTCCGCGCCGGCAACCTCGACGACGCCGCGGCGCAGCTCGACGCGGCGCGGCGCATCCATCCCGGATCGCCGCCGGCGCTCGCCGCCAAGCGACAGCTGCTGGAGCTGCGCACCCGCGCGCCCGCCCTGGCGCCGCGCGGTCCAGCGCTCGATTCGGAGCTCCAGCTCCTTCTGCGCGAACGCGACTACGCCGGAGCACGGCGGACCGCTGAGACGATGCTGGCGGTCGCGCCCGACCCCCGCGTGCTGCGCGCCCGCGCCGATGCCGAGCACGGCGCCGGCGATTTCGACGCCGGCATCGCCACGCTCGCGCTGATTGTCGATCGCTATCCCCGATCGGCCGAGGCCCCAGAGGCGCAGCTGCGCATGGCCACGTTGCTCTGGAACCGCGACCGAAACGAAGAGGCCGCGGACGCGTTCCGCGCCTATCTCTCTCGGTTCCCCGGGCGCGAGGGTGGACCCGAAGCGATGTATGCGCTGGCGCGCATCGCGCAGGGGGCGGGCCGCAACGAAGAAGCCGTCAGCGACTATCGGCGTCTCATCGCCACGGCGCCGAGCTCACGGCAGGCGCGCGAGGCGCGATGGCGGATCGGCTGGATCGCCTATCAGGAGGGCCACTGGGCGGACGCCGCCGGCGCCTTCGCCGCTGCGGCACAGGGGGCCGGACCGGCGGACGCGCCTGATGCCTACTACTGGCGCGCGCGCAGCCTGGAGCGCGGCGGGGATCGCAACGCCGCCGCGCGCGGCTATCGCGCGCTCCTCGATGCCGCGCCGGCGAGCTATTACGCGTACTGGGCGGAGGATCGGCTCGAGGGCGGTGTCGCCACGCGCCGCGTCAGCGTGGCCGTACCGCTGCCCGACACGATCGGCGACCCGCCGGCCGGCGCCGACGCGTACCACTGGCAGAAGGCGCGCGAGCTCCAGGCCGCCGATACCGCGAGCGCCGCGCGGCGGGAGCTCCGGGCGGTCGAGCGGAACAGCGGCAACGCCTCCGCGGTCGCGGCCGCCCTACCGGCGGCCTACCAAGCGGCGGGCGGCTACCGCGACGCCATCCGCCTCGCCGGCGCGCGCGGCGCGAGTCCCGAGATCCTCTATCCGCTCGCGTTCTGGCCGCAGGTCTCCCGCGCCGCGCAGGCCGAGGGCATCGATCCGCTCATCGCCATCGCGTTGATGCGGCAGGAGAGCCTCTTCGATCCCGCCGCCCGCTCGCCCGCCGATGCGCGCGGCCTGATGCAACTGCTCCCCAGCACCGCCGAGCGGGTCGCGCGCGGTCGTGGGCAGCCCTCGCCCGCCGACCATCTGTACGAGCCCGACGTCAACGTCGCCGTCGGCGTGGCGCACCTCGCCGACCTGATGCGGTTGTACGGCGGCGATCCGCTCAAGGCGACGGCCGCCTACAACGGTGGCGAAGAAGCGGTCGCGCGCTGGCAGCAGCGCTTCGGCACCCTGCCACCCGACGAATTCGTCGAGAGCATCACGTATCGCGAGACCCGCGACTACGTGAAGAAGGTGATGGGGAACTACCGCCGCTATCAGCAACTGTACGGGCAGTAGCCGCAACAGTCACCGAATGGAGGGCCGCGCTCCGGCGCGGCCTGTTCCCGAAGATCCGTGCACATCCGCGCCGCTGGCAACCCGGCACGCGCTGCCAGGCGCTGCGGAAGCAGCGCCCTCCATTCGGTGATTGAAGCAACCGTTCAGATCACCCCGGTGCATCGCGCACCCAGCGGCGCCAGGCCCACAGGCAGACGCCAACGGCGATGATGGCGGCGGCGACGCCGAGCTCGTAGCGCTCGAGGTGTCCGAGGATCTGTTTGGCCGCGCTGCCGACGTACCAGCCGAGTGCGGCGACCGCGATCGCCCATGCGGCCGCGCCGACGATGTTGAGCAGCGCGAAGCGCAGCGCCGAGATGCGGCTCATGCCGAGGGCCAGCGGCGTCACATTTCGCAGGCCGTAGAGGAAGCGGAACGCGAGGACGAGCAACGTATCGTAGCGATCGACGAGGGAGCGCACGCGCGCGAGGCCGGCCTGGAGCCGTGGCCGCGTGGCCACGAACTGCGCACCGCGGCGCCGGCCGATGAAGAAGAAGAGCTGGTCGCTGGCCAGCGAGCCGACGAAGCCGCACGCCATCACGCCCGGCAGCCACAACAGGCCGCGATGTGCCGCCAGACCGCCGAGCACCAGGATCGTCTCGCCCTCGAGAAACGTTCCGACGAGGATCGCCAGGTAGCCGTAGTGGCTGATCAGCGAGTCGATCACCGCGGCGGCGTGTAGCCCGGATCTACGGCCGATGCCACGGCGGTCACCACGCGTCGAACTCCGGCGCGTACCGTACCAGACCGCGATGGCCGCCGCCGCCGCCCACGACCAGCTCGATCGCCATGAACGCCTCGTCGGGCGCATCGTAGACGCAGCGCAGGCCGACCCGCGACGCCGGGGCGAAGCCGAAGCGCGGGTAGTAGCCCGGGTGTCCGAGCACGACGACCGCCGTCGTGCCGGCGGCTCGCGCCGCGTCGAGACCGGCGCGGACGAGCGCCGACCCGACGCCGCCGCGCTGCCGCTCCGGCAGGACGGCCATCGGCGCCAGCCCCCACCACGCCGGTGGCGACACGGGCGCGGGATCCAACCGAACGGGGCTGAAGAGCATATGGCCGACGATGCCCCCGCCGTCCTCCTCGGCGACCAGCGAGAGCGCGGCCCGACCGGCAGCGCGAAGACGCTCGACCAACGCGGCCTCGGCCGGCCGACCAAAGGCGAGCTGGTTGACGCGCGCCACGACGGCGTGGTCGGCGGCAGTCTCGGGGCGAATACGCGTCATCCGCCGCGCCGCGCCCAGCGCGTCGCCCAGTCCTGCAACGGCGCGAGCGCCGCGAGCAATCGATCGCCCTCGGCGGTGAGCGCGTAGCCCTCGCCGGCGCGTTGCTCGACGATGCCGGCGGCGCGCAGGTCGCCGAGCCGGGCGTTGAGGACGGACGGCGACACGCCGTCGCTCTGCTCCTGCAGGGCGCGGAAGGTGAGCGGACCGGCGCGCAGCTCCCAGGCGACCCGCAACGCCCAGCGCCGCCCGAGCAGATCGAGCAACGCCATGATCGGGCGGCCGGTCGTGGAACCGCGGGCGCGGCGGCCCGGGCGGGGCGTCGGCATGGCTTGCGCTACGCTTTCCGTAGCAATATGCTACGATATCGGTAGCCCTTGGAGGAGAGCTGAATGTCCTCGCATCGCCCCGCTCGACGCCGCCCTACGACCCGCCGGTGGCGGACACCCTGGCCGCCATGATGCCGCCCGGCCTGGAGCCGATCGCGCTGTTCCGCACACTCGCCCACAACCCGCGGATCCTCGACAAGGTCCGCGCCAGCAATCTGCTGGACCGTGGCGACGCATCGGAGCGGCGCGACCGCGAGCTGGTGATCCTCCGTACCACCGCCCGTTGCGGTGCCGAGTACGAATGGGGCGTCCACGTCGCCTTCTTCGCGGCGCGCGTCGGCCTGTCCGACGACCGCGGTCGCGGCGACCGTCACCGCCGACGCCGACGATCCGGCCTGGGCGCCGCACGACGCGCTGCTGATCCGACTGAGCCGATGCGCTGCACGACCGCGCCGCGATCGCGGACGATCTGTGGGTGGAGCTTGCCCGCGGAATGGAGCGCGGCGCAACTGATCGAGCTCATCGTGCTCGCGGGCTTCTACCACACGGTCTCGTTCGTGGTGAACGCGGTGGGGGTCGAGCGGGAGGCGTTCGCGGCACGGTTTCCCCGGCGGTGACGGGCGCGGGGACGGTGTGCTGCCAATCCGCGGCTGATCGCATACCCACGACGGAGCGTGCGCCCTCCGGATCGATGCCGCGTTGGCGCCGATCTCACCAGTACCCGTCGTCGACGAAGCTGACGTAGCGGCCGCGGCCGATGACGATGTGGTCGAGCACCTTGACGCCGACGAGCTCGCCGACCTCGCGCAGGCGGCGGGTGATCTCGATGTCCTCGTGGCTCGGCGTCGGGTCGCCGCTCGGATGGTTGTGGACGAAGATCACCGCCGCCGCCGACTCGCGGATCACCGGCAGGATAGACCTCGCGCGGGTGGACGATGCTGGCGGTGAGCGAGCCCTGCGAGACGCGGACGTCGCTGATCTTGCGGTGCTTGATTGTCGAGCAGCACGGCGTAGAACTGCTCGTGGCGCTCGTCGGCGAGCCGCGTCGCGAAAGTGCGCATAGACGTCGTAGCTGCCGCGGAACGCGCTCGCCGGGCGGAAACTCCTCCTCGCCGAAGCGCTTGGCGAGCTCGACCAGCGGCCAGCATCTGCGCCGCCTTGGCCGGGCCGATGCCCTTCACGCGCGCAGAGGTCGGCGAGCGACAGCGTGCGCCAGGCCGCGCAAGCGCGCTGCCGGCGGCCTCGAGCACGGCGCGCGCCTGGTCGAGCACGCGTCTCGCCCTCCGTGCCGGTGCGCAGCACCACCGCCAGCAGCTCGGCCGTCGAGAGCGCCGCGGCCCCGTGATCGAGCAGCTTCTCGCGCGGGCGGTCGGCGCGCGCCCAGTGCTTTACGGCGAGCTGATCGGCCATAGGGCGCGCGACCTAGCGCAGGCGGCGTCCGGCGTCGATGGCGGCGGCGCTGTCAGCCGCGCGTGCAGGCCGAGCAGGGTGGCCGGCCGGAGAACACGAAGACACCGATGACCGCGAAGAACACGAAGAGGGATCTTCGGCGCGTTCTTCGCGGGCATTCGCGTTCGGCGTGGATCAGTTCTTGATCTCCTGGACGATGCCGTTCTGGAACAGGATCTTGTTGGGAAACAGGTCGGGGTCGCCGCCGTTGGAGTACACCCACTCCGCCATCGGGATGCGGGTCGCGTCCATCATGCCCTCGTCGTCGTCACCGGCAGGGATCACCTCGGTCCATTCGCGTGGATCGCGGGTTGGCCGCAGAACTCGAGCACGGCTCCATGGTGTCGCCGGGATTCGACCAGGCGCCCGCCGCAGCGCATCGGCTGGGCCACGGCGGGAACAGCGATCAGCGCGAGGGCGACGGCGAGCCATTTCGACATGCGCTCCTCCTCTGATCGCCGCGCAGTATAGTCGCGGCCGGCCGGGGAACAATCGCGAAACGCGCCGGGACGCGTCACTCGACGCGCAGCAGCAGGCCGTGCAGGTATTCGCCCTCGGGATGGCCGAGCGCGACCGGGTGGTCGGCGCCGGGGCCGAGGTGCGCGAGCACGGCAGCGTCGCGGCGCGCATCGGCGGCGGCGCCGGCGACGATCTTGCGGAACAGCTCCGCGTCGACGTGCTGCGAGCAGGTGAAGGTGCAGCAGCAGCGCGCCGGGCGCGGCGCGCCGCAGGGCCCACAGGTTCAGATCCTTGTAGGCGCGCGCGCCGCGGTCACGTCCTTGCGCTGCTTGACCAGTGCCGGCGGATCGAGGACGAGCAGGTCGAACGTCTCGTCGCTCTCGCGCAGGAACCGGCCGACGTCGGCCGGCGACGAACGCCGCGCCGCTCCGGCGGCAGCTCGTTGCAGCCCCAGTTGCGCGCGCGGCGGCGGCGAGCGCCGCGCGCCGAGCTGTCGACCGCGACGACGCGCGCGGCGCCGCCGGCGCCGGCGTGCACGGCGAAGCCGCCGGTGTAGGCGAAGGCGTCGAGCACGCGCGCGCCGGCGGCGAGCGCGCGCACCCGGCGCGCGGTTGGCGCGCTGGTCGCAGAAGTGGCCGGTCTTCTGACCGCCGCCGGCGTACGACGGTGAAGCGCAGTCCGTTCTCGCGCACCGCCGCGTCCTCCACGGCGCGTCGCCGACGCAGCACGCCGCTGGCGCGGCGTCAGGCCCTCGGCGCGTGCGCACGCGCGCCCTCGCTGCGCTCGACGACCGCGCGCGGCCGCAGTCGCTCGACGCAGCGCCTCGACCAGCAGCGGCCGCAGCCGCTCGGCGCCGGCGGTGAGGCATCTGCACCACCAGCGACGCCGCCGTAGCGATCGACGAGCATGCCGGGCAGCCCGTCGCCCTCGCCGTTGATCAGCCGGTAGGCGTCGGTGTCGGCGCCGACGACGCGCGCGCGCAGCGCGATGCGCCGCCGCGACCCGGCGCGCGACGAAGGCGGCGTCGACCGGCTCGTCGGCGCCGGCTCAGCAGGCGCACCGCGATCGTGCAGCGCGGGATTGACGTAGCCGACGCCGAGCACCTCGCCGTCGGCCGCGCAGCAGCGCACGAGCGATCCCGGCGCGCAGCGCCGGATCGAGGTCGCGGATCGCGCCCGAGAAGACCCAGGGATGGCCGAGGCGGACCGGTCGATCCTTGCCGGAGCGGAGGATGAGCGTGATCGATGACGGACGTGCCGGTGCGGCGAGCGCCGCTTCGCGACGCGCGGCGTCAGCTCGCGCTGACGCGCCGCACTCCCGGTCGGATCACTTTCCGCTTCCACGTGCCGCTGCGGCCGCCGCGCTTCTCGAGCAGGCCGACGTCGGTGATGACCATGCCGCGGTCGACCGCCTTGCACATGTCGTAGACGGTCAGCGCGGCGGCGCTCACCGCGGTCAGCGCCTCCATCTCGACGCCGGTCTTGCCGCTCACCTTGCACCGTCGCGCTGATCTCCAGGCGGCCGCCGCGGCGCGCGGCGCGAAGTCGATGGCCGGCCACCTCGATCGGCAGCGGATGGCAGAGCGGAATCAGGTCGGCGGTGCGCTTCGCCGCCATGATGCCGGCGATGCGGGCCACGGCCAGCACCTCGCCCTTGGCGATCTCGCCGCTGCGGATCAGCCGCAGCGTCGCGGGCTGCATGCGCACCGTGGCGCGGGCCACGGCGACGCGCTCGGTGACCGCCTTGGCGCCGACGTCGACCATGCGCGCCCGGCCGCGCGCGTCGAGGTGCGTCAGCCGCGCCGCCGCCTGTCTTGCGCCGTCCGTGCCCGTGCCCATTAGCCTCCCTCCCATGTCGCATCATCAACTCATCATCCTCGGCTCCGGCCCGGCCGGCCTCACCGCGGCGCTGTACGCGGCGCGCGCCAACCTCGCGCCCGTGGTGATCGAGGGGACGCAGCCCGGCGGGCAGCTTACCATAACGACCGAGGTGGAGAACTATCCGGGCTTCCCCGACGGTCTCCAGGGCCCGGAGATGATGGAGCTGTTCCGCAAGCAGGCGGAGCGCTTCGGCACCGCAGATGCGTGTTCGGCGAGGTCAGCGAGGTCGAACCTCGCGCAGCGGCCGTTCACGCTCTCGGTCGGCAAGGAGCGCTACACCTGCGATGCGCTGATCATCGCCACCGGCGCCTCGGCGAAGCTGCTCGGGATCGAGTCGGAGAAGCGCCTGATGGGCTACGGCGTCTCGGCCTGCGCCACCTGTGACGGCTTCTTCTTCAAGGACAAGGATCGTGCCGTCGTCGGCGGCGGCGACACCGCGATGGAGGAGGCGCTCTTCCTCACCAAGTTCGCCTCGCGAGGTGCACGTCGTCCATCGCCGCGACGAGCTGCGCGCCTCGAAGATCATGGCCGAGCGCGCCGAGCGCAACCCCAAGATCCAGTTCGATGTGGAACGCGCGTGTCGCCGAGATCCACGGCGAGCCGCACGGCGCCGGCGTCACCGGCGTCACGCTCGAGCGACACCCAGACCGGCGCGCGCCGCGAGCATCGCCGTGCGACGGCGTCTTCGTCGCCATCGGCCACCAGCCCAACACCGCGCTGTTCGCCGGCCAGCTCGAGCTCGACGAGACCGGCTACATCGTCACGCAGGCGCGCGCAGCACCTACACGAGCGTGCCGGGCGTCTTCGCCTGCGGCGACGTGCAGGATCAGCGTCTACCGCCAGGCGGTCACCGCCGCCGGCACCGGCTGCATGGCGGCCATCGACGCCGAGCGCTGGCTCGAGGCGCACAAGCACTCCGCCGGCTGACGCCGGCGCGCCGCCTCAAAATCACGCAGGCGACGGCTACGGCGGGTCGATCGGCGTCGACGTGGCGCTCGGCCCGGCGGTCTCGGTCGGCGACGGCGATGGCGTCGGCGTCGGCGTCTCGGTGTCGACGGCGGTGGCCGTGTGCGTCGACTCGGGTGTCGGCGTCTCGGTGTCGACTGCGGTCGACGTCGTCGTCGGGCGTCGGCGTCTCGGTGTCGACGGCGGTGGCCGTGTGCGTCGACTCGGGTGTCGGCGTCTCCGTGTCGACCGCGGTCGACGTCGTCGCGGGCGTCGGCGTCTCGGTGTCGGCGCTGGTCGACGTGGAGGTCGCCTCGGCCGTCGACGTGAAGCTCACCTCTGGCGTCGGCGTGTCGGTATCGCCCGGGGTCGGGGTCTCGGTGATCGTCGGTGTTTCGGTCGGCGAGCCGGTCGGCTCGCAGAACGGCGGCGGGCTCGGTTGCGGGACGAAGAACGTGTCGAAGTTGTCGAACTCGTCGGTCTCCGCGACTTCGTGGTCGGCATCGACCAGGACGTCGATGGAGAACGGCACGAACGGGCCCTGGATACAGGTTTCCGCACCGTGCGCGAGGCTGTTCACGCGCCCGAACGGCTCGCCGAGCACCGCGATGTTGAACGGCCCGCTGTCCACGGTGCCCTGGTTGGCGACGCAGACCTCGAGGCGGATCTGGATCTCGCTGGTGTCGGTGATGCACGCCGGCGTGGTCGAACGGAGTCGCGCCGAGACCGGCGCCAGATCCGGCAGGTCCACCGGTACGCAGCCGTCGAGCGCGCTGTTCACGCCGGCGATGATCTCGTTGACTGCGACCGTGCCGTCGCCGTCGCCGTCGCACGGCGGACACCCGGTGGTCGGCCCACCGACGAGCGCGATGCCGACGCAGGTGATGAGCTCGTTGATCCCCACCTCGTTGTCGCCGTTGCAGTCGGCCGCACACGCCTGCGCCGTCGCGGTATTGGCGGCGGCCAGGGAGATCACGAGCCCGACGACGAGGACGGAGAGCGATCGCAACACCTGTCGACCGTATCCCCCGAAATCAACAGAAGCCAGCCTCTGCCGGCACGATCGGCGACGACAACCCCGCGGTAACTCTCCGCTTGACTGCCGACCGGTCGGTCGGTAGGGTTCGACCGATCGGTCGGTCGGCTCGTGCGGACACAAACGGCAGACATCTCGGCGCGCGACAAGATTCTCGAAGCCGCGGAAGCGCTGTTCGCGCGGCGCGGCTTCGCCGGCGTCGGCATGAGCGAGATCGCCGACGCGGTCGGGCTCGAGCAAGTCGTCGCTCTTCCATCACTTCCCCACCAAGGCGCAGCTCTACGCCGCGGTGGTCGAGCGCATCCTGCGCGCGATCGAAGTGGCGCTGACCTGCGACGCTCGCCGCCGGCGGCACGCCGGTCGAGCGGCTCGATCGCTGGATCGACACGATCGCCGACCTGCTCGGCGCCAACGACCGACGCTACGCGCGGCTGCTGCTGCGCTCGCTGTTCGAGGACGACGAGCTCAACGGCGCGTTCGAGGAAGAGCGGGCGGTGAACGCGCACCCTCGCGCCGCATCATCGGCGCCGCGACGCATCTGCTGCGCGAGGGCATGGCGCAGCGGCGCGCTGCGCGCCGCCAGCATCCCGCACACCGTGCAGAGCCTGATCGGCCTGATCATCTATCACTTCGCCTCCGGTGAGTTCGGCGCCGAGCTGCTCGGCCAGTCGCTGTTCCCACGCCGGCCGAGGTGCGCCGGCGCAAGGACGAGATCAAGCACCTGCTGCACCACGGACTCGGTGGTGCCGCGCGCACCGCACAAGGAGGACTGACCATGCGACCGAAAAGATTCTGGCCGACCACCGGCGCCTGCTCGGCGACTTCGAAGTGGTCGAGTTCGTCGACGAGGACGAAGGTCGGCGGGCCTGCGCGCCCAGCTCGACGTCGACGTGCCGCTCGACCTGCACTGGACCTGGGAGTACGGCAGCGAGGTCGAGGAGCTCCGCGACCTCTACGAGAAGGGCAAGAAGGGCCAGTGGAACGCCGAGACCGACATCGACTGGGAGCATGCCGTTCCCGCGCGACGAGTGGTTCCTGCCGCGCGTCGGCGCGCTGCTGCTGCCGTCGATCCTCACCGAGATGGGCGCCGACGAGGCGACCTGCCAGCGAAGCGGCGTGGGACGAGTTCGCGCACCTGCTCTCGCAGCTCCTGCACGGCGAGCAGGCGGCGATGCAGCTCTGCGGCCAGCTCACCAACGCCTGCCCGACGATGGACGCGAAGTTCGACGCCGGCGCGCAGGTGATCGACGAGGTGCGCCACATCGAGGTGCTCTCGAAGTTCCTGCAGCGCAAGATGGGCACGCTCCACCCGATCGACCCGACGCTGAAGGTGCTGCTCGACACGCCTGCTCGCAGGCGCCGACCTGGAAGATGAAGACGCTCGGCATGCAGAGCCTGTTCGAGGGCATGGCGGTCGGCATCTTCGACCAGGTCGCCCGCGCCACCACCAACCCGCTGCTCCACGACATCATCCGCCGCGTCCAGGTCGACGAGGCGCGCCACGCCGCCTTCGGCATCCTCACGATGCGCCGCGTGGTGAAGGAGTCGACGCCGGAGGAGATGGACGAGATGGAGGACTTCGCCTTCTCCATCCTCGAGTGCCTCAACGCCAACCAGCAGCTCGACATGCTGCGCGTGCTCGGTCCGAAGTACGGCCTCGACCCCGACAACGTCGTGCAGATGACGCTCTCGCTGCCGGAGTGGCCGGCGCTCAACAGCGAGATCTACATGCACACCGTGGTGCCGAACCTGAAGCGCCTCGGCCTGATCACCGAGCGCACCGAGGCCGACTACCGCCGCCTCGGCATGATCCACGGCCAGGTCGGCGCGCCGATTACGCACTGAACCCAGATCTTTCACCGCAGAGACGCCGAGGCGCGGAGACCAGCGGGTTGTCTCCGCGCCTCGGCGTCTCTGCGGTGAAGTTCTTACAGGCGGACGGGCACGCCGCGATCGGCGAGGTACTCTTTGCACTCCGCGACGGTGTACTCGCGGTAGTGGAAGATCGACGCCGCGAGGGCGGCGGTCGCGCCGCCGTCGGTGAGCCCAGCGCGGATGTGCTCGAGGGTGCCGACGCCGCCTGAGGCGATGACCGGTACGCGCACGGCGTCGGCGATCGCGCGGGTCAGCGGGATGTCGTAGCCGGCCTTGGTGCCGTCGCGATCCATGCTGGTGAGCAGGATCTCGCCGGCGCCGAATCGCTCCATGCGCTGCGCCCACTCGACCGCATCGAGGCCGGTCGGCGTGCGGCCGCCGTGGATGAACACCTCCCACCGGCCGGCGGCGTCCGGCACCTGCTTGGCATCGATCGCGACGACGATGCACTGCGAGCCGAACCGCTCGCAGGCCTCGCGCACGAACTCGGGTCGCTGCACGGCGGCGGTGTTGATCGACACCTTGTCGGCCCCGGCGTTGAGCAGGTCGCGGATGTCGTCGATCTCGCGCACGCCGCCGCCGACGGTGAGCGGCATGAACACGGTCTCGGCGGTGCGCGCGACGACGTCGAGGATGATCTTCCGCCGTTCGTGCGAGGCGGTGATGTCGAGGAAGGTGAGCTCGTCGGCGCCCTCGCCGTCATAGCGCTGCGCGACCTCGACCGGGATCGCCGGCGTCGCGCAGGCCGACGAAGTTGACGCCCTTGACGACGCGGCCGTCCTTGACGTCGAGGCAGGGAATGATGCGGCGGGTCAGCATGAGAAGAGAAAGACTTTCACCACGGAGGCACGGAGACACGGAGGCGTTCTGCGCTCTCCGTGTCTCCGTGCCTCCGTGGTGAAGTCTTTGTTCATGATTGGCCACTGATGCGGAGTGCCTCTTCAAGCTGGACTGCGCCAGTATACAGCGCGCGGCCGACGATCACCGCGACGACGCCGGACGGCTCGCAGGGCAGCAGCGCTTCGATGTCGGCGAGGGAGCCGATGCCACCGGAGGCGATCACCGGGATGCCGACCGCCTCGGCGAGCGCACGGGTGGCGGCGATGTTCACACCCTGCTGGGTGCCGTCGCGCTCGATGTCGGTGTAGATGATGCACGCGGCGCCGAGGCCGGCGAAGCGGCGCGCGAGGTCGACGGCCGTCACCTCGCTGGTCTCGAGCCAGCCCTTGACCGCCACCCGCCCATCGCGCGCGTCGATGCCGAGGGCGACGCGGCCCGGGAAGCGGCGGCAGGCCTCCTCGACGACGGCGGGCGTCTCCAGCGCGGCGGTGCCGAAGATGACGCGATCGGCGCCGAGGCCGAGCAGCGCGCCGGCGCGCTCGACGGTGCGGATGCCGCCGCCGACCTGCACCGGCACCGGCAGCGTGCACAGCGCCGCGATCGCCGCGCCGTTCACCGGCGCGCCGCTCACCGCGCCGTCGAGATCGACGACGTGCAGGTACCGCGCCCCGGCGTCGACCCAGCGGCGGCCCATCGCGAGCGGATCGTCGCCGTAGACGGTCTCGGCGGCGAAGTCGCCGCGCAGCAGCCGCACGCAGCGGCCGCCCTTCAGGTCGATCGCCGGGATGATCAGCATGATCCGACGCGATCGGCGAAGTTGCGCAGCATCGTCAAGCCGATCGCGCTGGCTCTTCTCCGGGTGGAACTGGCAGGCGAACAGGTTGTCGCGCGCCATCGCGGAGACGAACTCGCCGCCGTAGTCGGTGGTGGTGGCGATGACCGCCGGATCGGCCGGCTCGACGTAGAACGAGTGCACGAAGTAGACGGCGGCATCGGCCTCGACGCCGCGCAGCACCGGCGTCGCTTGCGCGGCGCGGATCTGGTTCCAGCCCATGTGCGGGATGCGAAAGTCCGGATCGTCGCGCTCGCGGAAGCGGACCACGCGCCCGCGCAGCAGCCCCGAGGCCTGTCACCGGCCCGAACTCCTCGCTCTCCTCGAACAGCAACTGCATCCCGAGGCAGATCCCGAGAAACGGCTTGCCGCCCTCGACGACCTTGCGGACCGTATCGACAACCCGTAGCTGCGCAGGTTGTCCATGCAGGCCCCGAAGGCGCCGACGCCTGGCAACACGACGCCGTCGGCGCGCTCGATCTCCGCCGCGTCACGCGTCACCGTCGCCGACGCGCCGACGCGCTCGAAGCCCTTCTGCACCGAGCGCAGATTGCCCATGCCGTAGTCGATGATGGCGATCATTGGTCCGGATTCTTCACCGCAGAGACGCAGAGTCGCGGAGATCTCGGCGTCTCGGCGTCTCTGCGGTGAAGCTCTTTCAGAGGGATCCCTTGGTGGAGAGCACGCCGCGGACTCGCGGATCGACTCGAGTGGCGTCGTCCATGGCGCGGGCGAAGGCTTTGAACGTGGCTTCGATGATGTGGTGGGCGTTGCGGCCGCGGATCATGTCGACGTGCAGGTTCATGCCCAGTTGGTTGACGAGGGCGAGGAGGAAGTCGTGCACGAGCTCGGTGTCGAACTGGCCGACGCGGGCGCGCTTGATGTCGACATTGTAGACGAGGAATGGCCGGCCGCTGAGGTCGACGGTGACCCGCACCAGCGCCTCGTCGAGGGGACAGGCGGCCTCGCCGAAACGGCGGATGCCGACCTTGCCGCCGAGCGCGTCCTTGAACGCCTGGCCGAGCGCGAGACCGACGTCCTCGACGGTGTGATGCTGATCGACCGCGAGATCGCCCCGCCCGCTGACGGTCAGATCGAAGAACCCATGGCGCGCGAAGGCGTCGAGCATGTGGTCGAGGAACGGCACTCCGGTGTCGACCTTCGCGGTGCCGGTGCCGTCGACCGTCACCGTGACGCCGATGTCGGTCTCCTTGGTCTTGCGCGCCACGCGCGCCGTGCGCGCTTTCGGCATCGCAGGCTCCTCTCCGGGCCGAAAACTCGTTGGTAGAGGCCGCGAAGTCAAGGCAGCCGTCTCGCCGATCGTGGCTCCGGCCAACGGATTCCACTACACGGCTCGGTCAGGACGGAGGTGGCGAACGATGCGGCTCACACCCGGCATGCGGGTTTTCATCACCGGCGCGGCCAGCGGTATCGGCCGCGCCACCGCGCAGGCCATCGCGGCGCGGGGGCCGCACCTCTTCCTGGCCGACCTCGACGGCGCCGGCCTCGACGAGACCCGCCGCCTGATCGAGCAGAGCGGCGGCACGGTCACCGCGACGCGGGTCCTCGATGTCACCCAGATCGATGCGGTGTCGGCGCTCGCCGACGAATGGCACGCGGCGCACGGGCCGATGGACGTCGTGATGAACATCGCCGGCGTCGGCGTGTTCGGTCTGCTCGAGGACATGCGCCACGCCGACTGGCAGCGCGTCATCGGCGTCAACCTGATGGGCCCGATCCACATCATCGAGAGCTTCGTCCCGCCGATGATCCGCGCCCACCGCGGCCACGTCGTGAACCTCGCCTCGGTGGCCGGACTGATCGGCCTGCCCTGGCACGCCGGCTACAGCACCAGCAAATGGGGCCTCGTCGGGCTGTCGGAAGTGCTGCGCTACGACCTGCGGCAGCACGGCATCGGCGTCACGGTCGTCTGCCCGGGCGCGGTCGACACGCCGATCAAGCACTCGGCTCCGATCCTGGGCGTGCCCCCCGATCGTCCGGCGCTGCTCGACTTCCGCGCCCGCTTTGACCGCCACGCCATCCCGCCCGAGCGGGTCGCCCGCCTGATCTGCGCTGCCATCGAGCGCGACCGCTTTCTGCTGCTGCCGACGTGGGACATCCAGGCGCTCTACTTCGTCAAGCGCCACCTGCCGCGCGTCCACCACCTGATGATGCGGACGCTCAGCCGTATCCTGAACCGCTTGCGCGACTAGCCGCCACGTGGCGATGGAGGTGCCGACCCAGGTACCGGTCGGTTTGCGCCAGTATGCGTGCCGGAGGACCGATGAGACGACGCGGGACTGCACGAAAGCGACTGTCGCGCGCCGCCGCGCTCGCGGCACTCACCATCGCCACCATCCAACCCCCAGAGATCGCACGGGGATGCGTCGGCGACTGCGACGCCGACTATGCGGTGGCGATCAACGAGCTCGTCACGGCGGTCAATGTGAGCCTCGAGACGCAGCCGCTGTCGAGCTGCGCGGCCGGCGACGCCAACCACGATGGCGTGATCGCAATCAACGAGATCACGCTCGCGGTCAGAGCCGCCCTCGACGGCTGCGCCCCCGACGTGCATGGGGCGACGCCGGTGTCGGTGGCCAACCACACCGCGCGGTCGACCACCGTCTACGTCGACTTCACCTACGGCTCAGAGGTCAAGCAGAACCACTGGGAGAGCTTCTGCGCCGGCTCGCTCTTCAGCTGCCAATTCGAGCTGGCGGGCGGGGCCAAACGGGAGCTTCCCATCGATGGGGCACACCTCGACGCCACCTTCACCTTCGACAGTCCGGTCGGTTGCGGCGCAACCAAGGCGGACGTGAACGTCAACTACTTTGCCTGGTACGACCTCCTCGATGTCAGCCTGGTCGACGGCTACACCAACAACATCGCGATCATCGTGAAGCCGACCAGTGGCGCGCCGATCGGGCTCGGCCCGCCGAACGGACAGAACGACAACGAGTCGGTACTTGGAGTCTATCCGCACGGCTGCGACGCCTGCGTCGCTCGATGCAATCCGACGTGCGACATTTCGCCATCGAGCCCGCTCGTCGGCTGCAACGGCCTCTGCAAGAACTGCGAGAGCAACGGCGTCGACGGCTGCAAGGCCGGCACGCAAAGCAATCCAGATGTGCCCTGCCAATTTCAGGGTCGGCAGCTCGGCGGTGGCGCCGAGACCGTGCAGGTCGTGTTGATGGACTGAGAAGGACTTTTCTCAGCCTTGATGTGACAACGTCCACCGCCAAGGGCGCCAAGAAACGCCAAGGACGCCAACGGCGAGCGCGATCATACGCTCGTGACGGCTGAGCCCTTCAGCAATGAGGTTGAACGAAAGGCAGCCGAGGCACTGCTCGGCTTCGCACCCTTGGCGTTTGTTGGCGTCCTTGGCGGTTCGGAATCTCACATCAAGGTTAGTTCTTCAGACGAAGACGGATCGCGGCCGCGTGGGCCTGGTACCCTTCGAGCGCGGCGAGCGTTTCGACCGCGGGCCCGAGGCGGCGGATGGCGGCGGCGCTGCCGCGGACGACGCTGGTGCGTTTGACGAAGTCGTAGGTGCCGAGCGGCGAGAAGAAGCGCGCGCTGCCGCCGGTGGGCAGGACGTGATTCGGTCCCGCCAGGTAGTCGCCGAGCGGCGCCGGCGCCCAGGGTCCCTCGAAGATCGCGCCGGCGTTGCGCAGGCGGCGCGTCAGCGCGCCGGGATCGCGCACCAGCAGCTCGAGATGCTCGGGTGCCACCTCTTCGGCCAGCGCCACGGCCTCGTCGAGGTTGCGGGTGACGATCAAGCGCGCCGCGCCGGCGCAGGATGCGTTCGATGGCGGCGCGCCGCGGCAGCGCCGCGAGCTGGCGTGACGATCGCGCGCTGCACCGCGGCGGCGAGACGTGCGGACGGCGTCAGCAGCACGGCGCTCTCGTCGCCGCTGCCGTGCTCGGCCTGCGCGAGCAGGTCGGCGGCGACGTAGCCGGGGTTGGCCGCGGCGTCGGCGATGACCAGCACCTCGCTCGGGCCGGCGGTCGAGTCGATGTCCACCTGTCCGTAGACCTGCCGCTTCGCCGCCTGCACGTAGGCGTTGCCGGGGCCGACGATCTTGTCGACGCGACCGATCGTCCTGGTGCCGTAGGCCAACGCCGCCACCGCCTGGGCGCCGCCGACGCGGTACACGGCGGTCGCCCCGGCGATGCGGGCCGCCGCCAGCACCGCCGACACGTGGCCGTCGCGCCCAGCCGGGGACACCATGATGACCTCGTCGACACCGGCGACACGCGCCGGAATCACGTTCATCAGCACCGACGACGGATAGGCCGCGTGGCCGCCCGGCACGTACACGCCGACGCGGCGCAGCGGCGTGATGTTCTGCCCGAGCTCGAGTCCGGCCGCGTCGCGATAGCGCCACGACGCCTGTCGCTGGCGCGCGTGGAAGGCGCGGATCCGCCGCGCCGCCAGTCGCAGCGCGCTGCGCACCTTCGCCGGCAACTCCGCCTCGGCGGCGACCAGCGCACTGTCTGGAACGCGCATCGTGCGCGCCGTCAGCGCGACGCCGTCGAATTTCTTCGTGTAGGCGAGCAACGCCGCATCGCCCCGCCGGCGCACCGCCGCGACGATCTCCGCCGCGGCCGTCTCGGCGCGCCGCTGGTCGGACGCTTGCGTCGCGCGCAGCGCCTCGAACGCCTTGCGGAAACCCGGCGCGCCGCTGCGAAGAATTCGAACCGTCGCGTCCATCAACAGAATCCACCGATGGACACCGATGGCCACAGATGGACACCGATGACGACACTCTTGCCGACGCTATCTGTGTTCATCTGTGGCCGTCCGTGTCCATCTGTGGATCAGCCCTTCGCACCTTTCACGCGTTCCACATCGGCGCCGAGCGCGGAGAGCTTGGCTTCGATGTGCTCGTAGCCGCGGTCGAGGTGATAGACGCGGCGCACCTCGGTGGTGTTCTCGGCGGCGAGGCCGGCGAGGATCAGCGACACGCTGGCGCGCAGGTCGGTTGCCATCACCGGCGCGCCGCTCAGACGTGCCACGCCGCGCACCACCGCGTTGGCGCCCTCGATGGTGATGTCGGCACCGAGGCGCGCCAGCTCCTGCGCGTGCATGAAGCGGTTCTCGAAGATCGTCTCGGTGATGACGCTGGCGCCGTCGGCGACGCTCGCCAGCGCCATCATCTGCGCTTGCAGGTCGGTCGGAAAGCCGGGATAGGCGGCCGTCTTCACGTCGACGCCGCGCAGGCGCTGGGCGACGCGGGCGCGCAGGCCGTCGGCGTCCTCGTCGATGGCGACGCCGGCCTCGCGCAGCTTCGACACCACCGCCTGGAGATGATCGGCGCGCGCGCCGCGCACGAACACGTCGCCGCCGGTGATGGCCGCGCGCCATGAGGAACGTTCCCGCCTCGATCCGATCGGGGACGACCGAGAATTCCATGCCGTGCAGGCGCGGCGTTCCGGCGATGCGGATGACCGGCTCGCCGGCGCCGCTGACCTCCGCGCCCATGGCGCTCAGGGCCGCGCCGAGGTCGGCGATCTCCGGCTCGCAGGCGGCGTTCTCGATGATCGTCTCGCCCTCGGCGAGCGCGGCGACCATCATCAGGTGCTCGGTGGCGCCGACCGACGGCATGTCGAGGTGGATGCGGGCGCCGCGGAAGCGGTCGACGGTGGCCTCGGCGTAGCCGTGCGCGATATCGATGACCGCACCGAGCTCGCGCAGGCCGTGGATGTGCAGGTTCACCGGCCGGCCGCCGATGGCGCAGCCGCCGGGCAGCGAGACGCGCGCCTTGCGGAAGCGCGCGAGCAGCGGCCCGAGCACGAGGAACGAGGCGCGCATCGTCTTCACGAGATCGTACGTTGCCTCGTGGCGGTGGACGCCGGCGGCGCAGATGCGAGCACCGCCCGGCCGGCGCTCGACCGTCGCGCCGAGATCCTCGAGCAGACGCAGCGTCGTCCGCACGTCGACGACGTCGGGCAGGTTGCGCACCTCGCACGCTTCGTCGGTGAGCAGCGTCGCGAAGAGGATCGGCAGCGCGGCGTTCTTCGCCCCCGCGACCGGCACCTCACCCTGCAACCGCCGTCCGCCCCGCACCAGGATGGTATCCATCAGCCTCCCCTACCCGTTCCCCGACCTTGTGCAACGAGCAGGCGCGGAATACCAGCCAGGTCCGGCTCGACCCGCACCTGGAATCCCACGGCCGTCGCCAGCGCCTGCACCGCATCGGCCTGACCGGCACCGATCTCGACCAGCAACCGACCGCCGGGGACGAGGCGGGCGGGGGCGCCGGCGATCAGGCGGCGGACGACGTCGAGCCCGTCGGCGCCGGCCTGCAGCGCCGATCGCGGCTCGAAGGCCAGCTCGGGCGAGGCGGGATCGCCCGGCGCGAGATAGGGCGGGTTGCTGACGATGAGGTCGAAGGTCGCGCCGTCGGGCAGCGGCTCGTAGAGATCGCCGGCCAGGAAGATGATGCGCTCGGCGACGCCGTGGCGGGTCGCATTGGTGCGGGCGACGTCGAGGGCGGCGAGCGAGCAGTCGACCGCGGTGATCCTCGCATCGGACAGCTCCCTTGCCAGCGCCACCGCAATGCACCCCGAGCCCGTACCGATGTCGAGCAGCGCTGGAGGGCGGCGCTCCCGCGGCGCCTGTTGCATGGAATCCCCGCGGCCCGAGGCAACAGGCGCCGCGGGAGCGCCGCCCTCCAGCGCTGCCGACACCAGCATCTCCGTCTCCGGCCGCGGAATCAGCACGTCCGGCGTCACCGTGAACGGCAGCGACCAGAACTCCTGTTCGCCGATCAGATACGCGACCGGCTCGCGCCGACGACGGCGCTCAATCAACACGGCGAAGCGATCAGAAGCGCCCGCCGCGACGGCATCGCCCGCAGCCGCGCGTACAGCGCCGCGCGGCCGATCCCCAGCCGCATGCGCGAGCAGCACTTCGGCGTCGAGGCGCGCCGTGTCGATGCCGGCGGCGGCCAGGCGTTCGGTGCGCCGCGCGCAGGCTGCGCGGCAGCGGTCATCCGTCCGCCGCCTGCAGCTGTTCGGCCTGGTGGTGCGTGACCAGCCCGTCGATGAGCGCCTGGATGTCGCCGTCGATGACGCGGTCGAGGTTGTAGAGCGTCAGGTTGATGCGGTGGTCGGTGACGCGGCCCTGCGGGAAGTTGTAGGTGCGCACGCGCTCGGAGCGGTCGCCGCTGCCGACCATGCTGCGGCGGCTCTCGGCCACCGCCGCCGTGCTGCTCCGCCTGGGCGCGCTCGAGCAGCCGGGCGCGCAGGATCTTCAGCGCCTTCGCCTTGTTCTTGTGCTGCGACTTCTCGTCCTGGCAGGAGACCACGAGACCGGTGGGCAGATGCGTGACGCGCACGGCCGAGTCGGTCGTGTTGACGCTCTGCCCGCCGGGCCCCGACGAGCGGTAGACGTCGATGCGCAGCTCGCTCGCCTCGTCGATGTCCACCTCGACGTCCTCCGCTTCCGGCAGCACCGCGACGGTGACCGCCGAGGTGTGGATGCGGCCCGACGCCTCGGTCGCCGGTACGCGCTGCACGCGGTGCACGCCGCCCTCGAACTTGAGCTTGCTGTAGGCGCCCTGCCCTTCGATCGAGCGCGATGACTTCCTTGAAGCCGCCGAGGCCGGTCGCATTCGCGCTCAGCACCTCGACCTTCCAGCCCTGGCGCTCGGCGTAGCGGCTGTACATGCGGAACAGATCGGCCGCGAACAGGCTCGCTTCCTCGCCGCCGGTGCCGGCGCGGATCTCGAGTACGACGTTGCGATCGTCGTTGGGATCCTTGGGCAGCAGCAGGATCGTCAGCCGCTGCTCGAGCGCTTCGGCGCGCGCGCGCAGCTCCGGCAGCTCGGCCTTGACGAGCTCGCGCAGCTCGCTGTCGCCGGATTCGAGGAGCTGCTTGTGGCCCTCGATGTCGCGCGTCACCGCCTTCCACTCGCGGTAGGCGCGACGATCGGCTCGAGCTCGGCGCGCTCCTTGGCGAGGCGGGCGAAATCTTTCCCGCCGCCCGTGAGCGACGGGTCGATGAGCCGCTCTTCGAGATCGACGTAGCGGCGTTCGACGTCTTCCAGCTTGTCCAGCATCGGCGCCCGGCCACGAAAAAGGGCGCCGGGGGAATCCCCCGACGCCCTGGGTTCGGTGCTGCGACGCGGGCCCGAATCCGGCCCGCGCGCGCTACTCCTGCGGCTGCTTGCCCTTGATCCCGTACTTGCGGCGGAACCGCTCGACGCGGCCGGCGGTGTCGATCAGCTTCTGCTTGCCGGTGAAGAAGGGATGGCAGGCCGAGCAGATGTCGACGTGCAGCTCCTTCTTGGTCGAACGCGTCTCGAACGTGTTGCCACAGGCGCAGACGACCGCGGCCGTTTCGTAGTTCGGGTGGATGGCTTCCTGCATGGGACTTCTCCTGTAGACCCGCCTTGCTAGCACCGGAATTCCGGTCTCGCAAGGTGGCTCGGGACCGGCGATTCCCCGCATGGAGGGCGCCGCTCCCGCGGCGCCGCATGAGGCCCGGCCGCGCGGGAGCGCGGCCCTCCATCCGGGAACGGCGGCTAGGACAGGGACCCCAAGTTCCCCAGCAGCTCGTGGTAGAAACGGATCATTCCCGCGTAGTTCTCGACGGCGATGCGCTCGTTGAGGCCGTGGAAACGCGGGATGTCGTCGGCGCGGGTGCGCATGGGGACGAAGCGGTACACGTTGGGGGTCAGGCCGCCGTAGTGGCGGGCGTCGGTGGCGCCGAGCACCAGGAACGGGGAGACGACCACGTCCGGATTGGTCGCCCGGATGGCGCGGTTGACGTAGGCGAACGCGGGCGCGTTGACGTCCGACACCGGCGACGGGTCGTCGCCGCGGCCGAGGACGGACACCTTCACCTCGGGATCGGCGACCGTGCTCCGCACGTGCTCGAGAACGCTCTCGACGGTGTCGCCGGGCAGGATGCGAAAGTTGACGACGGCCCGCGCCGAGGTCGGCAGTTGGTTCTCCTTCACGCCGGCGTGGAACATGGTGGGCGCCGTGGTGGTGCGGATGGTCGCGTCGGTTTGCGGGGCGCGCGCCATCTGCCATTCGACCAGCGGGCGGAACAGCCACAGGTTGGCGAACACCAGGCGGAGCGGGAACGCCATCTCCGGACCGATGTACTCGAAGCTGCGCCCCATCGCGGCGTCAATGTTGCTCGGCACCGGACGGGCCTCGAGCCGATCGATCGCCGCGGCCAGCTGGCCGACGGCGGTGCGGCGCGGCGGGATCGACGAGTGGCCGCCGGTGCCGTCCACCGTGAGCTCGACGCTCACGTAGCCCTTCTCGGCCATGCCGACCGACGCCACCGGACTGGCGATCCCGGGGAACAGCCCCTCGAGAATCGAGCCGCCCTCGTCGAGCACGAACGCGGGCGCGACGCCGCGCTGCTTGAGCAGGTCGGCCATGACCATCGCGCCGTGCTCGCCGAGCAGCTCCTCGTCGTGCCCGAAGGCGAGCATCACCGTGCGCGGTGGCTGATAGCCGTCGGCGAGCAGCCCCTCGGTGGCCTCGAGGATCGCCAGCGCGCTGCCCTTGTCGTCGATCGCGCCGCGGCCCCACACGGAGCCGTCGGCGATGTCGCCGGAGAACGGCGGATGAACCCAGCTCGCTTCCGTGCTCGGATCGACCGGAACCACGTCGAGGTGCGCGAGGAGCAGCACCGGCTGGTCATCACCGCTGCCCTTCCACGTGTAGAGCAGGCTGTAGTCGTTGATCACTTCGCGCTGCAGCGCCTGGTGGACGCGTGGAAAGTGCTCGGCCAGGTAGGCGTGCAGGGCGCGAAACTGGCTGCCGTCGAACTGCGCCGGATCCTGGTTCGACACGGTCCGCAGGCGCAGCGCACCCGCGAGCCGTGCGGCCGCCGCGTCGGCGTCGACGCTGATGGGCGCCGCGGCGGCGACGGCGACCTGCTTCGATGGCGTGCGTACGGCGCGAGCGACCAGCACGACGGCCAGGATCGCCACCCCGGCCCCCAGTGCCGCGATCAGACGTCTCAACGGCGAGTTCCCCCTTGCGGCGGGGTGCCATACGCTGCGGCACGCGCTACGGCAAGGACGCGCGGCTCGATGCCCACCAACAGGCCGAGGCGGATCAGCTCGGCGAGCGATGAGACGCCGGTTTTCGCCATCACCCGGGCCCGATGGGTCTCGATCGTCTTCGGGCTCAGCGCCAGCGTCTCGGCGATGCTCCGGCTCGAGCGGCCGGCCACGACGAGGTGCAGCACCTCGCGTTCGCGCTGGGTCAGGCGCCCGACGCGATGCGAGAAGTCCAGCAGCCGCAGCCAGCCGGCGCGATGATCGGCGTCGGAGGCCACCGCCGCCTGCACGCGCTCCAGCAGCTGCTGTCCGCCGACCGGCTTCTCGAAGAAATCGAACACGCCGGCGCGCAAGGCCTGCACGGCCGTCGGCACTTCGGCGTGGCTCGTGACGATGATGATCGGCAGCTGCACGCCACGCGACCTGAGCTGCTCGATGACGTCGAAGCCAGTCATGTCGGGCAGACGCAGGTCGAGCACGATGCAGCCCGATCGCTCGCCGTCGATGGTGGCAAGTGCCGCGGCCCCGTCGCCGCAGCCCACCGCATCGAGCGACACGGAGGCCACCGCGCGCGCGACGACGGCGCGCACGGCGGGGTCGTCGTCGACGATAAACACCGTCGGCGCCACGTCGGTCGCTGCTCGTGTGTCGCAAGATCTGACCGTCATGCCCCCAGCCAGCGCTGGTGCCTATACCATCGAGAGCGACGGTGGAGAAGGGCGTCGTAGGTGCCCGGCATCCTTGGACGGGCGCCGTCCGCCCGATGTACAGACAGGCCATGGCGCTGATCGGCCGCCTCGCCGCGGTGATGGCCGTGCTGGTGGGTCTGGCGAGCGGTCGCGCCGCTGGCGAGACGAAGGAACCGGTGAGCATCACGCGCGAGAGCTACCGCGGCTGGCCCGATACGGTGCGCATTGCCAACGGCCAGATCGAGGCGCGGGTGGTCACCGCCGTCGGCCCGCGCGTCATCGAGCTGCGCGCCACCGGCGGGGAGAACCTCTTCCACGTCCGCGACAGCGAAGCGGGCGGCCACGACGAGCCGGCGTGGACGTTCCGCGGCGGTTGGCGCCTCTGGATCGCCCCCGAGCAGCGCGCCACCACCTACGTTCCCGACAACACCGCCTGCCAGGTGGAGGTCGTCGACGGACACATCGTGCGCGTCACCGGCCCGCCGCAGCCGGCGGCCGGCATCCAGAAGGTGGTCGAGCTCGAGCCCGCCACCGATGCCCCGTGCCTGCACGTGCGCTCGCACATTCGCAACATCGGCACCGCGCCGGTCACGTATGCCGCGTGGAGTCTCTCGGTCATGCGCCCGGGCGGCCGCGCCGTCGTCCCGCTCGACGTCGGCGCGCTCGACGCCTTCGACGCGACGCGCAAGCTGATCCTGTGGAGCTACACCAGGATGGCCGACCCGCGGTACCGCTTCGGCGATCGGCTGGTGACGATCGATCACGCACGCGTGGCCGCGCCGCCGACGCCGGCCGCGGCAAGCACCGGGCGCCGCGGCGACGAGAGCAAGATCGGGGTCGACTCCGCCCAGGGCTGGGCCGCCTACCAACTCGGCGGCACCCTCTACCTCAAGCGTTTCGCGCACGATCCCGCCGGCCAATACCCCGACGGCGGCGCGACCATCGAGATCTACTCCAGCGCCGAGTTCCTCGAGGTCGAGAACCTCAGCCCGCTCACCACCATCCCGCCTGGCGGCGAGCTGGTCTATCCCGAGGATTGGTGGGTGTTCACCGGCGTCGCGCCGACCGACGAGGCGCTGCTCGCCAGGGTAAAATCCACGGATGAACACAGATAGCCACCGATGAACACGGATGGGCCGAGACCATCCCGCCGCGTCCGTGTTCACCCGTGGCCATCAGGGTTCGTCGGTGGTCGTTCCCTTCTCCCACGCGTTCCACTGCGCCTGGTACGCGTCGACGTTGTCGGCGGTGACGACGTCGATGCCGGAGTAGTGGAAGGTCTCCGCCGGCGAGTGGCCGTCGGTGATCTCCTTGAGCAACTTCACCGACTCCTCGCCCCAGCCGAAGTACTTCTGGCCGACGAGGAGCTGGACCTTTCCCGCCCGTAGCAGGTCGGGCGCCGGCGGGATGGTGTCGAAGGCGACGACCTTCGTCTTCGCGGGATCGACCGGATCGAGCGCGTTGCGCACGAATACCGGCCAACCGCCGACCGACAGCCAGCCGTCGAGATCGGGATAGCGCTGCGTCGCCGAGGCGATGATCTCGGCGACGCGCACGGCGTCGTCCTTCACGTCGAACTGCTCCACCACCGTCGATGTCGGGATGCGCCGCCAGCGCCGCGCGGGCGCCGTCCAGGCGCTTCTGCAGGTTGTCGGCGCCGAGCGCGGTGATGATCGCGACCTTGCCCTTGCCGCCGAGGAGCGTCGCCAGGCCCTCGCCGAGGGCGCGGCCGCCCTCGACGTCGTTGACGCCGTAGAACGCCCGGCGCTTGCTGTTCGGCGCGTCGGAATCCCAGGTGACGACCGGAATGCCCGCATCGACGGCGCGATTGATGGCGTCGGTCAGGAGGTCGCCGTTCAGGCAGGAGATCGCGATGCCGTCGACCCGTTGGGCGATGAAGGATTCGAGGATCTCCTTCTGGCGAATCTCGTCGGTGCTCTCCGGCCCGCGCCAGATGATCTCGACCCCCTGCTTCTTCGCCTCCCGCTCCGCCCCGATGCGCGCATACTCGAACACCGGAATGTGCAGCGCCTTCGGAATGAACGCGAACCGCAACTTCCGCGGCCCATCCGAATGCGAACAGCCCGCGAGCAACACCAGTGCGAGGACGGCCAACGATGTTCGCATCGATTGAACGAACCACAGATGGACACGGATGGCCACAGATGGACACTGATTCCGATCTCACTCAGAGGATCATCGGCTGCTCGATGACGATCAGCCGGGTTCTGGGATGCGGATTTCTGGAAGGTGTGTACGAAAGGGCGCTGGCTCACGCGCTTCGCAAGCAAGGAGCGGGCGTCGAAACCCAACGTCCCTTTGCAGTGGTCTACGACGGTGTGATCGTCGGTGAGTACCGTGCCGATCTGATCGTTGACGAGCGTGTCATTGTCGAAGTCAAAGCGGCCAAAGGCATCGACCCGTCCCACCAAGCCCAACTCCTCAACTATTTGAAGGCGACAGGCCTCCATGTTGGCCTCATTCTGAACTTCGGCACCCCACGCCTGGGCATCAAACGCATGGTCCTTTGATCCGTGTCCATCTGTGGCCATCCGTGTTCATCTGTGGAAGGTGGCCAAGCTGGCGGTCGCGGGCTATCTCCACCTTGGATGGCCAGTCGTTCGCGTCCAGCAGCCCGCCCAAGCGCAACGCCAGCGCCCGACGTCGACTTTCGCGCCGTCGTCGAATCGGCGGCCGACATCATCTACGTGCTCGACCTGGACGGGCGCATCACCTACCTGAGCCCGCGCGCCTACGAGGTGTTCGGCTACGAGTCGGGCGCGTTCATCGGCCGGCCCGTGATCGAGGTGCTGGCGCCCGGCGCCGCCGCGACCGCGGTCGGCGCGATTCGCCACCGCAGCGAGTTCCCGCGCGACCGTCAGGTGTTTCGCGTCGACGCGCGGCACCAGGACGGCACGGCCATCCCGCTCGAGGTGCACGGCGGCCCACTGTTGCGCGGTGGGCGCATGATCGGACGCATGGGCGTCTGCCGCGTGCTCGACGACGGCGCCCGCGCCGACGGCGCCACCGCCCAGTCGGGCGGCGCGCCGGCGCTGCAGAGCGAGCGCATGCGCATCGCCCGCGGGCTGCACGACGCCATCGCGCAGATCGTCTTCGGCGTCACCGCCGAGCGCGACGCGAGCGAATCCTTCCTCGTCGACGTGAAGCGCGCCACCCAGGACGACGTCGCCCGGCGGCTGCGCCTCGATGACGTCGATCTCGAGATCCTGCGCCGCATCGCCGCGGGCGCCTCGAACCGCGAGATCGGCACGGACGTGCACCTCAGCCCCGCGGCGGTGAAGGATCGCGTCCGCCGCCTGATGGATCGCCTCGGCGCCCACCGCCGCGCCGAGCTGGCCGCGCACGCCCTGCGGCTCGGGATCGCCTGAGGACTACCCAGGGTCGCGCGTCAAGGTCGGTCACGACATGGTGAGAACGACACGGAAGCGCGCGTCACCGCTCATCATGCGCGCGTAGGCCTCTTCGACGCGATCGAGCGGGAACGTCTCGTTCATCGAGCGCACGTCTGGCGCACGCTGAAGGTCAACGTGTCCTCCGAGTCGATCGCCGTGCCCGGGGCCCATCCCGCGATCGTACGGCGGCCGAGGATCAGCGGGAGGGCCGACACGGACAGCGACTCGGGCACGCCGATGACCACCAATGTGCCGCGGATCGCGAGGCCGCCCTGGACGGCAGCCATCGCCTCGCCGCTCGTCGCCGTCGCCATGATCGCGGCCGCGCCGCCGAGCCGTTGCAACTCGGCGGACGGATCCTGCGCCTTCGTGTCGATGTACACCGCGGCGCCCAGTTGCTTCGCCAGCGCCGCCTTGTCGCTGCCGCGCCCGATCGCAACGGTGTGGAAGCCCATGCGCGCCGCGTACTGCACGCCCAGATGCCCCAGCCCGCCGAGACCGAGGACAGCGACGACGTCGCCGGGCCGCGCGCCGCAGTTCCGCAGGGCGTTGAAGGTGGTGATGCCGGCGCACATCAGGGGCGCCGCGTCGACGGGCGGCAGCTCGTCCGGCATGCGCGCCACGGCGCTGGTCGGCGCGATCATGTGCGTGCCGTAGCCGCCGTCGAAGGAAATCCCGGTCACCTGGTTGGTGAGGCACGCGAACAGGTCGCCACGCCGGCAGGGATCGCATTTGCCGCAGTACCCGCCGCTCCAGCCGACGCCGACATGCTGCCCGACCTGCCAGTTGGTGACGTCGGCGCCAACCGCGTCGATCACCCCTGCCACCTCGTGGCCCGGCACGCGCGGATACGTGATGCCGGGAAACAGGCCCTCCTTGGTGATGACGTCGCTGTGACAGATGCCGCAGGCCTGTACCGCGATCCGTACGGTGCCAGGTCCCGGCGTCGGCAGCGATCGTTCAACGATCTCGAACGCGCCCTTGGCGCGGCCCACCTGCGCGACACGCATCGTCGCCATCGTCCCTCCTCGTCACCGTCGGGCGGATGCCCGCGTCAGCAGCCACCGATCACATGCTTGACCGCTTCGATGATCTCGCCGATCAGCACCACCCCGTCGCCGTCGGTGTCGGCGACCGGACACACGCTGAGCGGCTGGTTCTCGAGCGCGATGTTCACCCCCAGGATGACTTCGTTGACGAGCACCTCGCCGTTGCCGTTGCAGTCGCCGGCGCACGTGGCCGGCACGACGGTCGGCGTCGGCTGGTTCGGCGCGTCGGTAATGGCGATCGCGCCGTCAGCGGCGGTGACGGGCAGCGGCAGTCCCGAAGGGTTGCCCAGCAACGTGAAGGCGATGGTCAGGGGCGCCGGCGAATCCATGGCGTCCGGCAGGATGTCGAACTGGCAGGTCGCCAGGTCGCCGTCGCCCAGCGGCCGGATGTCCATGCCGCGCGCGAAGATCGCCAGCCTGAGCGTGCCGTCGGTGGGCACCGTGCCGCCGACCTGGTGCGTGGCCTCGAGGCGCGGCGCGATCGTGCAGCTCGTCCTGACCGGTGGCGTGAAGCTGACGAGGTCGGTCGGGAAGTCGATGTCGAGGTCGGCGGTCACGGCGGCGTTGGCCGAGTCGTTGGCGAGCCCGACGACGACCGAGACCGGCTCCCCACGGCGGCCGCTGCCGCCGGTCACCGAGAGCGTGGGGTTCTCGCCGCGCGCCATGGCCGGCGCCAGCAGCAGCCCGGCGAGCGTCGCCGCGGCCATGCCGCGGATTGTCTTCATCATCACCACCAATGCCTCCCGGGCGTCGACGCGATGGACACACGTCCGTGCCGCCAGTGTCAGGTCTACTCCGGTGGCAACGTTGATTCCAGATGACTCGCCGCACGCGGCAACGGTGGTGACGCCGCTCCGTTCACGGGCAGCGGCGTCTCGTCCGCGTCGAGCCCGACCAGCGGCGCGCTCTCGTCCCACAGCTCGCGGGCCAGGGCGGCGTCGTACGAGTCCTTCGACGATGGGATGGCCTGACGCCGCCGGTAGTACTGCGCCGTCGCGTGCTCGAGTGCGGGATCGCTCACCACCCAGGCGAGATTGCGACCCGAGGTGCGGGCGCTGTGCACCTTCGGCAGCAGCGTCATCACCGGCAGGACGTAGTTCCAGACGACCCGCAACCAGCCCGGATAGTCGCGCCCGAGGCCGGTGCCCGGCATGAGCCCGGGATCGAAGGCGTTGACGGTGATCGGTGCGTCGGGTTTCGAAAGGCCGCTCGCCTGCAGCCGGCGCGACAGCTCGTACGCGAAGAGGAGGTTGCAGAGCTTCGACGTGCTGTACGCGCGGCGACCGAAGCGACCCGGATCGGCGTCGCCGCCATCGGCCGTGGCCTCGGCCAGGGCACGCGCGCCGCGATAATTCGGATGCGGCATGCCCGTGCGCTCCGCGGGGTCGTGCGTGCCGCTGCCGACGAGCACGATCCGCGCCGGCGGCACCAGGGCGCCGAGGAGGCGATGGGTGAGGAGGTAGTGGCCGAGATGGTTCACCGCGAATGTCGCCTCGTAGCCGTCGGCGCTGGTGGCGCGATGGGTGAATTGCAGTCCGGCGTTGCACACCAGCGCGCGCAGCGGCGGGAGGGCCGCGCTGCGCAGATCGGCGAGCAGCGTGTCGGCGAACCGGCGCACGTCAGCGAGCGCACCGAGGTCGAGCGACCGCGTCTCGACGGTCCCTGGACCGCCGCTCGCGCGCAGGTCCGCGACCGCCGCCTCGGACCGCTCCCGGCTCCGCGACGCGATCACGACGTGCCACGCCGGCCGCTGTTGCAGCAGCGCCCGCGCGCACTCGAGCCCGAGCCCGCTGTTCCCGCCCGTGATCACCGCCGTGCGATCGATGCGATTCATGGTCGCCCTCCCTACCGTTCGCTGACACCCGAGCACGGCAGGCGGACCCGGACAAGCGGTCGCAGCCAACAACGGTCGCGCCGGAAGCCGCGCGGGATTCAACGCGAGGGTAGCTAGGTCTCTTCCTCGCGAGCGATGCCGCGCTCGAGCGCTTCGATCAGGTAGGGGCGGAGTCGCGCCGGCGGCAGAATGTGGTCGAGCGAGCCCGTCTGCTGGGCGCGGTAGACGCTGTGGATCTGGTCGAAGTGCTCGGCGGTCTCGCCCAACTTCTCGGCATGGATGGCCTGATAGAGCGCATCGCGCTCCTCACGCAGGCGCGTGCGCTCCGGCTCGACCGCGCTGGCGATGCGCGCGTCGAGCCCCACCAGGCGCGGGTCGCGTCGCGTCGCCTGCTCGACCTCGCCGGCGAACACCACCGCGGCCGCCGGCGCGCCGCCGATGACCGACGCATAGGAGCCCTCCAGCGCCGCCGCCTCGACCCGCTCGTTCAGCACCTTGGAGAACACGACGTAGGCGCCGCCGTGGTACCGGGAGATGACGCAGAAGACGAACGGGCCGCGGAAGTTGACGACGGCGCGGCCGATCTCGGCGCCGTACTCCAGCTGCAGCGCGCGCATCGAGTCCGGCGAGCCGTCGAAGCCGGACAGGTTCGCGAGCACCACCACCGGCCGGTGGCCGCTGGCGCTGTTGATGGCGCGCGCCACTTTCTTCGACGACAGCGGGAACAGCGTGCCCGCCGTCCAGTGGTCGGGGCCGTCGGCCGGCGCGAAGCCGAAGCGCGGCAGCGGCCGGCATTCGATGCCGATGACGCTGATCGGCCAACCGCCGAGGTGCGCGTCCCACACCACCGCCGACTCGGCGTTGCGCATGTCGCGCCAGCGCTCCAGCGGCGCGTGGTCCTGGTCGACGACCGCCGACATGAAGCTGCGGATGTCGAACGGCTTCTTGCGGCCCGGGTTGCGTTCCGGCGACAGGACGTCGCCGATGGTGGCGAACTCCGTCCCCTCGATGCGGTCGTGCGGGGCGCCGCTGATGTCGCGGTCGAACGGATCGTCGGTCGCGGCGCGGCGCGGCAGGCGCTCGCCCGGCGCGACGTAGGCGTGCTCGTAGTAGCGCAGCAGCAGCCGGCAGGCGCCGATGAGGTCCGCCGCCCAGTACTGCGCCTGTCCGTTCGGCCCCATGATGCGCTCGTAGCCGCCGATGCCGAGGTTGTCGTCGGCGGAGATGCCGCCGGAGTAGTCGAGCGCGCGCTTGCCGGTCAGCACCATCGCGCCCGCGCCGGTCATGATGAGGATGCCGCGCGTGTGCATGAGCATCGTCGCCTCGGCGTTCCAGTACGACTGCGCGCCGACGTTGATGCCGTAGACGACGACATTGATCTCGCCGCCCGCCTGCGTGAACTCGACGATGCGGCGGATCGAGCGCGCGCACCAGTCGAGGTTCTCGGTGCCGCTGTCCATCGCGATCTTGGCGCCCGAGCAGAGCGCGAACCAGTCGACCGGCACCCCCAGCGCCTCGGCGAGGTCGAGCGCCGCGTCGATCCGCCGGCACTCGGGCTCGGACACCGAGCCCATCGAGCGGCTCGGATCGCCGCAGATCAGCACCCGCGTCATGCCCTCGGGATAGCGGTCGGTGGTGGTGCGGACGACGCCGACCACCAGGTTCGCGGTGTTCTGACCGTGGGCCCGCGCCACTGGCACCAGCCGTTCGTCGGCGTCGAGGTCGTATTCGACGAAGGTGCCGGCGGGAAAGTCGCCGTCGCCGCCGGCGGGCGTCAGCATGCGGATGAGCTCGTAGGGATAGACCAGCCCGCGCCGTCGCATGCGCACGACGCGCTGCTCGTACTGGGTCATCGGCTGGAGCGGCTGATCGGGCGGCGGGCCGCTGGCGATGACCGGGCCGGTGCCGCTGGGGTTGGCGATGCGCACGACGCCCTCGCGCAACGTCCCGCTCTCCGGATCCGGCATGCGCGCGCGCAGGCTCACCTGCTCCAGGCCGAGCCCTTCGGTCGCCGGCGTCAGGCGACGCACGATGTCGTTGATCTCGTCGGCGCGCAGATCGAGCGGCGGCCAGAGGCAGAGCAGCAGGCGGTTCCAATGCAGCCGCTCCGCGGCCGTGCGCTGGCCCTGCGCCTGGCGGAGTGCCGCCAGCGCCTCGGCGAACATGCGCTCGACGTACGGCAACTCGACGACGCGCCCGCTCGCGTCGCGCACCGGCGTCAGGTCGCGCACCTCGGCGATGGCGAAGAAGCGCTCGTCCTTCGCGTTGCCGTGGGCCACGGCGCGGAACAGGTACACGTCCTCCACCGAGGGGAGGCGTTCGCAGTCGAAGTTCGAAAGGCGCCACAGCTCGAGGCGCTTGGCGAGCATCGGGTGCACGCCGCGGATCAGCGTCTCCTCGTGGTAGCCGTGCGACGACGGCCGGAAGGTGAAGTGCTGCACCGACACGCCGTCGTCGGCGCCGTCGCGACCGAAACGCGTCACGGCGACGCGGCGCAGATCGGCCGGCGCGGCGTGCGCCAGGACCGCGGCCAGCCGCGTCGCCGCCGCGCCCGCGTCGCCGAGTGCCCCGTCCGCTTCGACGTAGAGCTCGAGGGCGGCGTCCTCGCCTGCCGGACGCGCGTCGAGCGCCGCTCGCAGGCCCCGCAGCCCCGCGCCCAGGTCGGCCTCGCGCCGGTAGGTGGCGAGCACGTGGACGCGGCGGCCCCCCGCACGTACGACGCGGCGGCGCCCGCCTCGACGGCGCGAATGTCCTCGAGCGGACGCACCCGATAGTGGCGCCGGATCATCACGTCCAGGAACACGCGCCGCAACGCCGCCGGCGCTGCGGCGAGCCGTGGCGCGACGCGCCCGGTGAGCGACTGCGGACACTCGACCAGCGCCGCGACGTGCGCCGATTGGTCGCCTTCGCCCTGCGCCAGCGCATCGAGTCGCGCCTCGGCCTCGGCGTACGCGCGCGCCCGCGCCGCTGCGAACAGCGGCTCGTCGAAGAAGCGGTAGTGGACCTCGCGCGCCAGGGCTGCGAGCGTCTCGTCGCGGCCCTGCGTCACGACCACGAGGCGATCGAGGAGGAGGCGCTGCGGCGTGCCACTCCGCGGCGCCAGCGCCGCGCGCTGCGCCAGCCAGCGCTCGAGGATGCCGCGCATGACCGCCGTCGCCTGCGCCGCGTGCTGCGGAACGCCGTAGAGGCGGAACAGTGCCGCGTCGAGCTCCGGCGACGGATCGAGGCTGCCCACGCCGTAGCGCGCCAGCGCCGCGCGCAGGCGGTCGAGGAAGCGCTCGGGCAGCTGCTCGCCGGCGCGCCCGCGGGTGCGGAGGTACGCGAGTAGGTATTCCTCGCTGCCCAGGGCCTCGCCGCCCTCCTCGCCCTCGACGTCGCCGCCGCGGCGGCGGAACAGCGTCTGCACGTCCGCGAACGTCGCCAACAGCTCCGCTTCGCCGGCCCACAGACGCGCGTCGTCCGCCGGCAGCGCGGCGACCGCCACGGCGCGCTCCGCCATGAGGGTCCGCAGATCGGCCGCGTCCGCGTCGTAGCCGAGCAGCAGCGACCGCAGCTCGGCCAGGCTGCGCGCGCCGCGCTCGGCAGCCGTCTCCTCGGCGGCTGGCGGCTGCGCGCAGACGATGCGCTCCGCGCCGGCGATCGCCGCGGTCGCCGGCGGCTCGAAGCGCAGCAACGGCGCGCCGGTATCCACCTGGACGTTGGCGCGGACCAGCACCTCGGCGATGCGACCGTCGAACGGCGCCAGCACCGGCATTTCCGTCTTCATCGCCTCGAGCACGAGCAGCGGATCGCCGGCGCGCACGATGCGACCGGGCTCCACGGCGACCGAGAGCACCATCGCCGGCGCCGGGGCGCGGACGAGCGCGCCGCCGGATCGACTGAAGGCGGCGAGACTGCCGTCGACCTCGACCAGATACCCGTCGCCATGCGGCACGGCGAGGACGCGATGGCTGCGCCGGCCGAGACGCAGGCGTGCCTCGTGCTCGCCGTGGCGCTGCAGGGTGAGAGCCAACCGCTCGCCATCGATCTCGACGCGGTAGCAATCGACGCCGCCGCGCCGCACCGTCGTGCGGTAGGCGCGCCCGGCGTGGCTGAGCTCGATGACGCGCCCGATCTCCGCCGGCAGTCGCGGTCGGCCGCGCGCCGCCGCGGCGTAGAACTGCGCCTGCGCCACGGCCTCGTCGTCGTCGGAGGCGGCCAGCGCCGCGCGCAGCAGCGCCGCATCGGCATGCACGGGGACGCCGTCGGGCTCGAGCCCGAGCGCGTCGAGCAGCAGCGCCTTGTTGGCGAGCCCGCGCCGCAGCACGACGGCGGTGTCGACGAGCGCCCGCCGCAGGCGGCCGACGGCCTCGGCGCGGTCGCGCCCGCGGACGACCAGGCGCGCGATGTCGCCACTGACCGAATCGCCCTCGCCGACCTCGGCGTCGACGCGCAGCCCCACGCCCGCCGGCCGGCGGAGCAGCGCGACGCGATCCGCGCCGGCGGGCTCGACCGCGAGTTGCGCCCCCAGCGCAAAGGCCGACTGCATCGGCGGCACGTCCGCCAGCGTGCCGCCGGCGGCGATGTGCAGCTGCACCTTCATGAGATCCAGGCCCGTGGCGGCCTCCGCCAGCGCGTGCCCGGGCTCGAGGTGCGGCACGAAGCCGGCGAGCGCCAGGTCGTCGCTGCCGCGCGCACGCCACAGCTCGACCGTCGCCGCGCCGCGCAGATCGACGGCGCGTACCAGCGCGTTGGCGATCTCGCGCAGGCGCTGTGGCGGTGCGCCGGCCTCGAGCTCCTCGATCAACGCCCGGCCGTCGCGCTGCAGAATCGTCAGACGCGGGCCGAACACCCAGACCGTGCCGGCGGCGTCGGCGAGCACGTCGAGGCGAACGGACTGCCCGTCCGAGGCGCGGACGGCGACCGGCAACTCCACCGCGTCGGCCAGCGCCGTCAGGGCGAGCGGATCGGCGAGCCGCGCCAGCGCGCTCGTCGACGCGCTGATGTTGGGGATGCCGGTCTCCACCACGAGCGCCGCGATCGCCTCGAGCGGCGCGATCGGGCGCCAGCTCGCCCACAGCGCGTCGGCGCGCGTCGCGGCGACGGCATCGGCGAGCCGCGGGCCCATCGGGATCGCGTCGTCCGCCTCGCGCACCCACAAACTGCCGCGGTCGGCCTCGTCATACAGCGCGACCGCCTTCAGATCGACCCGCACCTCCCAGGCGTACTCGCGCACCGCATGGATGGCGCGCAGCGCTGCCGTGCCGCGATCCAGGATGGCGATGCGCGAAAAGGGCAGCCCGCTCATCGGGCGATCATCACCATGGCCGATGCGGGTGACTCTAGCACGCGGCGCTCACGCGTCGCGCCGGCCGCGCAGACCTTCGTTGCCGGCGATGCGGTCCATGACGACGATGACCAGCACGGCGACGCCCAGGATGAGGCGGTCGGCGAAGGTGCCGCCGGGGATCTGCGCCAGGGCGTTGCGCAGCACGCCGAAGATCAGGGCGCCGATCACCGCGCCGACCACCGAGGCGCGGCCGCCGGAGAGCGATGCGCCGCCGACCACGGCCGCGGCGATGATGTCGAGCTCGTAACCGCTGGCGAGATCCGCCTTGCCCTGCCCCTGCACCACCGCCAGCACGACGCCGGACAGCGCCGCCAGCGCGCCGCCGGCTGACGTAGACGAAGGCCTTGACCCGGTCGACGTGCACACCGGCGTAGCGCGCGGCGGTCTCGTTGCCGCCGGTGGCCAGGACGTGACGGCCGAGCGCCGTGCGCACCATGACGACCTGGAAGACGCGCGGCGAGCGCGACCATGAGCAGGCCGGGCCAGGCCGGCGAGCGGCACGCCCAGCGGCGCGGCGCCGGCCGCCAGCCAGCGCGACAGGTCGTAGAAGCGGCCCTCGGTGATCAGGAACGCGAGGCCGCGCGCGATGCCCATGATGCCGAGCGTCGCGATGAACGGCGGCAGGCGCGCGCCGACGACCAGCGCCGCCGCCAACGCGCCGCTGGCCAACGCCGACGGCGAGGCCGGCCGCGCATCGCCGCCGGCAGCGGCCAGCGCGCCGACGACGAACAGATGGCCGGTCACCACCGAGGCCAGCGCGATCACCGCGCCGGGCGCCAGGTCGATGCCGCCGGCGCCGATGATCATCGCCGCGCCGATGGCGCCGATGCCGTAGATGCCCGAGTACTTGAGGATGAGCGCGACGTTCTCGAGCGTTGGCAAAGGTGTGCGGCTCGCCCGGCCGCGCCAGCATGAGGGTGAAGAAGAGCGAACTCGAGGACCAGGATCGACGGCGGCGCGTCCAGCCGGGAACCAGGCGGAAGCGCATTCATCCGTTCACCACGGGCACGGAGACGCGGCGAGTCATGCGAAGCTGAGACTCCGTGCTCGGTGATCCCGGCGAGGTCGTCCAGTGATGGCCGCGGCGATGGCGGCTTCGCCGCGGCGCGCGCATCGAATTCGCCGACCACGCGACCGCGCGTAGAGGGCAACGATGCGGTCGCACAGGCGCAGCAGCTCGGGCAGATCGCTCGAGGCGAGCAGGATCGCGGCGCCGCCGTCGGCGAGGGCGCGGATCGTGGCGTGGATCTCGGCCTTGGCGCCGACGTCGACGCCGGCGGTCGGCTCGTCGAGCAGCAGCAGGCGCGGCTGGCTGGCGCAGCGCGCGCGCCAGCAGCAGCCTTCTGCTGGTTGCCGCCCGACAGCGAGTCGATCGGCGCCTCGGTGCCGGCCGCGCGGATCGCCGAGGCGCCGCGATCCACGTCGCGCGTCCGACGGCGTTCCGCCGCCCGGCGCAGGCGCCAGCCGTCGGCGCGGGCAGGAAGACGTTCTCGCGCACGCCGAAGCGTCGGGATCAGCCCCTTGCGGGCGCGGTCCTCGGCGACGCAGCACCGGCCGGCGCCGCGCACGCGATCGTGCCGGCGCACGCGGCCGGCGCAGGCCGGCGACGCTCTCCAGCATCTCGCTGCGTCCGGCGCCGACCAGGCCGGCGAGGCCGACGATCTCGCCGGCGCGCACCTGCGAGCGACGACGTCGCGCACGCGGCCGACCGCTGAGGCCGGCGACGCGCAGCACCGGCTCGCCGAGCGGCGCCGCGCGCGCCGCGCGCCGCCAGAGATCTCGCGGCCGACCATGCGCTCGCACCAGCGTGCGGCGTCGACGTCCGCCGCCGCCGTCGGTCGCGACACGCGGCGGCCGTCGCGCAGCACGGTGACGCGGTCGGCGAGCGCCAGCACCTCGTCGAGGCGGTGGCTGACGTAGAGGATGCCGGCGCCGCGCGCGCGCGAGCCGCGCGCACGGCGGCGAACAGCCGCCGCGCCTCGGCGGCGCCGAGCACGGCGGTCGGCTCGTCGAGCAGCAGCAGCCCGGCGCGCCGCGCGCAGCGCGCGCGCCAGCTGCACCTGCTTGCGCTGGCTGGCGCCGCCAGCTCGCCACAGCGCGCCGCCGGCGCACGTGCCGCATGCCGACCGCGCGCCAGCGCCGCCGCCGCCTCGTCGCGCATGGCGCGCCGGCGCAGCCAGCCGAGCGCGGCCGCGCAGCTCGTGGCCGAGAAAGATCCACTCCGCCGCCGAGCAGATCCGCCGGCAGCTCCGCCTCCTGCGGCACCCAGGCGAGGCGTCCCGAGCGCCGACGGTCAGAGTCCCGCGTCGCGGCCGCAACACGCCGGCGACACCCGCAGCAGCGTCGACTTGCCCGCGCCGTTCTCGCCGACCAGCGCGTGCACCTCGCCCGGCGCGAGATCGAAGTCGACGCCATCGAGCGCCGTCGTGGCGCCGAAGCGCACGGTGCATGCCGGTGGCAGTGACGACTTCATGCGTTTTTCACCGCACAGACGCGGAGGCCGGAGATCGTCGAGCATCGCTCATCTCCGCGGCTCCGCATGCCTCTGCGGTGAAGAGTCTTCAGCTGCCCAGCGCGCGCACGGCGGCGACGGCGCGCGTCCAGCCCTGGTAGAGCGCTTCGCGGCGCTCGGGCCTCATGCGCGGCTTGAAGAGACGGTCGCGCTTGCGAGCACGCTCGAGCTTGGCGGCGTTGGGCCACAGGCCGACGCCGCGGCCGGCGAGCAGCGCGGCGCCGAGCGCCGTGGTCTCGATGATCTTCGGGCGGTCGACGGCGGCGCCGAGCATGTCGGCCTGGAACTGCATGAGGAAGTCGTTGGCCGAGGCGCCGCCGTCGACGCGCAGGCCGGCGAGCGGCTTGCCCGACTCGGCGGCCATGGTGTCGACGACGTCGCGCGTCTGGTAGGCGAGCGACTCGAGCGTCGCGCGCACCACGTGGGCGCGGGTCACGCCGCGCGTCAGGCCGACGATGGCGCCGCGCGCCGCGGCGTCCCAGTACGGCGTGCCGAGGCCGACGAAGGCGGGCACGAGGTAGACGCCGAGCGTCGAGTCGACCTGGCGCGCCAGGCGCTCGCTCTCCGCGCGCCGTCTTCGAGCAGCCCGAGACCGTCGCGCAGCCACTGCACGGCGGCGCCGGCGACGAACACCGAGCCCTCGAGCGCGTACGCCGGCCGGCCGTCGGCGCCGCAGGCGATGGTGGTGAGCAGGCCCTTCTGCGACGCCACCGCCGTGTCGCCGGTGAACATCAGCATGAAGCAGCCGGTGCCGTAGGTGTTCTTCACCATGCCCGGGACGGAAGCAGGCCTGGCCGAACAGCGCCGCCTGCTGGTCGCCGGCGATGCCGGCGATCGGCACCTCGGCGCCGAGCACGCTCGGATCGGTGGTGGCGACGACGCCGCTCGACGGCACCAGCCGCGGCAGCACCGCATCGGGCACGTCGAGCAGAGCGCAGCAGCTCGGGGTCCCACTCGCGGCGCGTGGATGTCGAAGAGCAGCGTGCGCGAGGCGTTGGTGTAGTCGGTGACGTGCAGCGCGGCCGCCGGTGAGCTTCCAGATCAGCCAGCTGTCGACCGTGCCGAAGGCGAGGTCGCGGCGCGCGGCGCAGGCCGCTGCACGTTGTCGAACAGCCAGCGCAGCTTGGTGCCGGAGAAGTACGGGTCGATGCACCAGCCCGGTCTTGCCGCGCACCATCGCCTCCGCGCCCGTCGGCCTTGAGGCGCTCGCACAGCGTCGGCCGTGCGGCGATCCTGCCAGACGATGGCGCGGTGCACCGGTTTGCCGGTCTTGCGGTCCCACAGCACCGTCGTCTCGCGCTGGTTGGTGATGCCGATCGCCGCGAGGTCGGCGGCTTGAGCTTGCGCCGCCCGCAGCGCCGCCGGATCACCTTGCAGGCTGACCGTCCAGATCTCCTCCGCGTCGTGCTCGACCCAGCCGGGCGCGGGTAGTACTGGCGTGAACTCGGAGTAGCCGCGGCCGCGCACGCGCGCCGGCGGCGTCGAAGACCATCGCCGTGCTGCCGGTGGTTCCCTGATCGATGGCCAAGACGTAGCGGCGCGGCATGGTGGTCCCCCTGGGCGGCGGGCACATTACGAGATGGCGGGAAGATGCGGAAGGGCGTGAGCCAGTGAGCCGGTGCGCCGGTGCGCCGGTGAGCCAGTTCCCGAGACCACTGCCGCATGGGCTCACTGGCACACCGGCGCACTGGCTCACTGGCTCACGCCCTTGATCGGTCCGAGCGGTCACCTAGAATCCCGCCCGTGCCTCCCGCCCAGCTCCTCTTCGTCACCGGCAAGGGCGGGGTCGGCAAGACGACGGTGGCGGCCGCGTTGGCGGTGCATCTCGCGGCGAAGCGGACAGCGGGTGCTGCTGGTGGAGACGGCGGCGGACCGCAGCCTGGCGGCGCTCTTCGGCGACGCGGAGCTCGGGGTGGAGCCGGCGGTGCTCGAGCGGGACGCTGCTCGGGGGTGCGCATCGAGCAGCGGGCGCTGGTCGAGTCATACTTCCGCCGGCTCCTGCGGCTGCCGTTCCTGGCGCGGCGGCTGTTCGCGAGCGCCGACCTTCCAGGCGGTGACCGCGGCGGCGCCGGGCGTGATCGAGTTCGTCGTGCTCGAGCACCTGCTCGCAGTGGACCGAACCCGGGCGCCTGATGCGGCGCGCGCCGTACGATGTGGTGATCGTCGACGGGCCGGCGAGCGGCCACGCCGTGCGCTGTTGCGCACGCCGCGGCAGCTCGCGCGGCTGGTGCCGGCCGGACCGATCGCCAACAGCATCGCCCGGCTGCAGGCGCTGGTCGAGGATCGCGCGCCGTACCCGCGTCGCGCTGGTGGCGATCCCCGACGAGATGGCGGTGACCGAGACGCTCGAGACGCGCGCGCGCGCTGGAGCCGGTCGGCGTCGCGCTCGCGGCGCCCGGTCCTCAACCGCATCTGGCCCGCCGCTTCACCGCCGGCGACGCGACGACGATCGCTGGCGCGGCGCGGCGACGAGCCGCTGGTCGCCGCGGCGCGCCTGGCGGTCGGCGGCGCGGCGCGAGGCCGAGCGCCAGCTGGCCGGCTGAAGCGCGACGGCGGCCGCCCCGCCATCCCCCTCGCCGAGCGGCCGGCGGTGGACATCGACACGGCGGCGCTGGCCGCCATGGGGCGGACCCTGGCACCGCTGCTCGAGGACGGCGATGGCGCGTGAGGCGGCGCTGCGCGCCGACCGCACCGGGCTGGCGCGCCTGCTCGCGCAGCGCCTGATCGTCTGCGTCGGCACCGGCGGCGTCGGCAAGACCACCACCGCGGCGGCGCTGGCGCTCGCCGCGGCGCGGCACGGGCGGCCCACGGCGGTCATCACCGTCGATCCGTCGCGCCGGCTGAAGGACGCGCTCGGCCTCGACGCGCTGGCCAGCGAGCCGCGTCCGGTCCCGCTCGGCGGCCGGCGCCGCGCCGCTCGACGCGATGGCGCTCGACACCAAGCGCACCTTCGATCACCTGATCGACGCGCGTCGCCCCGAGTCCGGCGGTGGCCGAGCGCATCCTCGCCAATCGCCTCTACCAGGAGGTCTCCAGCGAGCTCGGCGGCTCGGGCGAGTACATGGCGATGGAGAAGCTGCACGAGCTGCTCAGCCTCGACCGCTACGACGCTGATCGTCGTCGACACGCCGCCGAGCGCCGACGTGCGCGATCTGCTCACCGCGCCGCTGCGCATGACCGAGCTGCTCGCCTCGCAGGCCGTGCAGTTCCTCAAGGCGCCGTCGTCGATCCTCGGCGGCAGCAGCGAATCAGGCCTGGCGCGCGCGACGCTGACCGCCGTGCTGCGCGCGCTGGAGCGCTGGACCGGCATGGGCCTGCTCGGCGATCTGTCCGACTTCGCCGCCGGCTTCGAGCAGCTCGCCGACGGCTTCCGCGCTCGCGCCGCCGCGATCGGCGCGGCGCTGCGCGCGCCCGACGACGAGCTTCGCGATCGTCACCACGCCCGAGCCCAACACCGTCGCCGCCAGCATCGCCTTCGACGCCGAGCTCCGCGCCGGCGACTATCCGGTCGCCGGCATCATCGCCAACCGCGTGTATCGCTTCCCACCCGTCGCCACGTCCGCCGCCGCGTGGGCAAAAGCCCGCGCTGCGCGAGAAGCTGCACGCCAACTACGCCGACTTCGCCGCCCTGTCGCGCCGCGACGACGCCGCGCTGCGCGCCGCTGACGGCCGCGCACCGCTGCACGGCTGCTGGCGATCGTGCCGGTGCTGGAAGAGCCGCCGGCTTCACTGCGCGCGCTGGGCGCTTTGGCGGACGAGATCGTCGGGTGATTTCGCGGGCAGGCGGAGGTAGAGGAAGGCAAAAGGCAAAAATCAAAAGGCAAAAATCAAAAGTCCCCGCTCCACCTTTTGATTTTTGCCTTTTGCCTTTTGCCTTCCTCTACTTCTTCGTCGCGGCCGCCCGCGCCGACTTCTTCCTACGCGCCGCCCGCTTTGCGACGGGCGCCGCGGCGGGCTGCGGTCGTTCCGCGGACTGCGCGGCGACGAGCCGGTCGACCTTCATGCTCAGGTTGACGATGCTGCCCTGCAGGTTCTCGATCTTGGTGAGCACCCGATGAAAGTCGGCGCGCGACGGCACGTTCAGCGCCGACAGCACGGTCTGCATGTTCTTGTCGACGGCGCGCTTCGCATCGACGGCGCGCTCGAGCGTCTTGCCGACCTGCTCGCGCACCTTGGGGTTCTTGCCGAGCTCTTCGAGGAAGACGCCGAAGACCTCTTCGCCGCGCCCGACCAGCCCGGCCAGCATCGACTGCGCCTGACTGCGCGGCGAGGGCTTGGACGGCATCGCCGGCTCGTATAGTACCGGGCCGGCAGAGGCGCAACCGTGTCGTGGGACGTCGTGCTCGGCTACGTAACCGGGCTTCGCATCATCAGCCCCGACATCACTTCTGCGACCTTGCTGCGCACCACCTCGTCGTCCACATCGTCGACGCCGTGCTCTGCCGCCTCTTCGCCCACAACAACGGCTACGGCAAGAACCTGTGGACCACGCTCGGCCTCGTCTTCGGCATCTGGGCGGTGGCGGTGCTGCTGTTGTTGCCGAAGAGAGAGGGCGTGAGCCGGTGAGCCAGTGCGCCAGTGCGCCTATGTCACCGAACTGGCTCACCGGCGCACTGGCTCACCGGCTCACGCCTTCTCCGCGATCACGTACGCCAGCGCCTGCCCCGCCGTGTGGGTCAGCGACAGGTGCCAGCGGGTGATGCCGAGCGCGGCGGCGCGCGCGGCGGCGCCGCCGTGCAGGACGAGGTGCGGCGCGCCGGAGGTGCGCACGACCTCGATGTCGCGCCACCACACGCCTTTCGCGTAGCCGGTCCCGAGCGCTTTCATCACCGCCTCCTTGGCCGCGAAGCGCGCCGCGAAGCTCTCCGCGTGGCGCCGGCGCTTGGTGCAGTAGGCGATCTCCCCCGCCGTGAAGACGCGTGCCGGAAGCGCTCGCCCCACTGCGGGTGATCGACGGCGCGCTGCACGCGCTCGACGTCGATGGCGTCGGTGCCGATGGCGATGATCATCGCGCCTGTCAGCTTGTCAGCCTGTCAACCCACCAGCTGACAGCCCGACTGGCCGCCTCAGCAGGCCGCACAACTCCGACACGTGCTCGTGTCGCACGGCGCCGTCTGCCTGGCGGCAGAGCGCCTTGCGGCGCTCGACCCACAGGTAGGACTTGGCGATGCGGTGGTCGATGAAGTCCCACGGAGCAGCTCGTCCTCGCCGTAGGTGCGGTGCACGTAGGCGTCGGGGTGCGGCGCGCCGGCGAGGCCGTCGCGCTGCCAGGCGCGGATGACCCGCCACCAGTCGCCGTCGGCGGCGTGCACGGCCTCGAGGAAGCGCGCGACGCGGCGATCGCCGCGCGACAGGATGGTCTGCAGGTACGCCTCGCGCGGCGACTCGATGTCGAGCTGCAGGTTGGGCATGCGGCGCGCGCGCCCTGACGCAGGCGCTTGCGCCTTGCCGCGCAGCGTCGCGATCGGCTCCATCGGATCCCACTGGAACGGCGTCCACGGCTTGGGCACGAACGGCGTTGAGCGAGACGGTCACGCTGCCGACGCGGCGCCGTGCGCGGCCGCCGTCGGTGAGGCGGGCGCGGATGCGCTCGGTGAGCGTCGGCGATGGCGAGCACGTCCTCGTCGGTCTCGGTCGGCAGGCCGATCATGAAGTACAGCTTGAGCTGCTGCACGCCCTCGCCGACCATCAGCTCGGCGGCGCGCAGGATGTCGGCCTCGCTGAGATTCTTGTTGATCACCCGGCGCATGCGCTCGGAGCCCGCCTCGGGCGCGACGGTGACGCTGCGCGTGCCGCCGGCGGCGAGCGCGGCGGCGAGGCGCGGCGTGACGCAGTCGGCCTTCAGCGACGACGGCGACAGCCGCCCGCCGCGCGCCGCGGCGAGCTCGGCGAGGCGATCGACGCCCGGCACGCTGGCCATCTCGGCGCCGACCAGGCCGATGGTGCGGCGCTCGTCGAGGCCGGCGCGCGACCGCATGCGCCAGCTGCTCGCGGATCGCGCGTGCGGATCGGCCGGTACATGTAGCCGGCGGCGCAGAAGCGGCAGCCCCACTGGCAGCCGCGGCTGGCCTCGACCAGCACCATGTCGCCGAACACCGCCTCGTCGCTGAGCACGCGCGTGCGTGGTCGCGAAGCGGTTGAGATCCCAGATCAGCCGCCGCTCGACGCGCGCCGCGCCGGGCCCGTCGTAGCGCAGGCCGACCGAGCCGGTCGCCGTCGTAGCGCGGCGCGAAGTGCGCCGGCACGTAGGCGCCGGCGACGCGCTCGCCGACGCGTCGCCAGCAGCGTCGGCGCGATCGCCGCTCGCGCGGCCGCGATCCACGCGGCGAGGAACTCGGGCAGCATCTCCTCGCGCCTCGCCGATCAGGAAGCAGTCGACGAAGTCGGCGATCGGCTCGGGGTTGAGGAAGATCGCCGGGCCGCCGGCGATGACCAGCGGGTGCTCGGGCGCGCGCTCGGCGCTGCGCGCGCGGCAGACCCGCGAGCTCGAGCATGCGGATCACGTTGCAGGTAGTCGGTCTCGAACGAGATCGAGAAGGCCAGCAGGTCGCAGTCGGTGACCGCGCCGGCCGCTCTCCAGCGTGCGCAGCCCGCCGCGCGTGACGACGGCTCGTCCTCGTCGGGCAGGAAGGCGCGCTCGCAGACCACGTCGTCGGCGCGGTCGAAGAGCTCGTAGACCACCTGGAAGCCGAGGTTGCCCATCGCCACCGGATAGCGGTTGGCGTAGGCGAGGCAGACGCGCCGCGGCGCGTCCTGCTTCTTGGCGAAGCGGAACTGCTCGGCCGGCGCGACGCCGGCGCGCGAGCGCCTCGGAGGTGGTGAGCTGCGACAAGTGGGGGGAGGGTACAGCTGGGGCGGGGTACCCTCAAGGGGGGCGTGGGGGGGGCGTGCGCCGGTGAGCCGGTGAGCCGGTGAGCCGGTGCGGCAATCCCGAGCGACGATCCGTGTCCCAGTGGAGACCGCGCTCCGCGCGGCCGATCGCGCGGAAGCGCGACTCGGCGCACGGCGTCCACCGGCCGAACTGGCGCACTGGACCGGCTCACCGCTCACGCCCGCACCCCCACCAACCCCTCGAGTTGCCTCCGGTACCCCGCCTCGTCCGTGTAGCGCGCCGCGTGGATCACGCGCGTGGCGCCGGCATCCTCGTAGGCGTCGAGGAGCTCGCGAGCCTGGGCAGGGTTGTCGATCGGCAGGCGGGTGAAGACCGCGACTTCTGGTCGGGGCTTGCCGGCGGCCGCCATGAGCCGGTGCAGCTCGGCGACGGGCGCGCGGAGGTCGTCGGGCGCGAAGCCCATCGGCATCCAGCCGTCGCCGTAGCGGGCGGCGCGGCGCAACGCGTGCGGCGGGGCCCCACCGATGAGGATCGGCGGACGCGGCGGGCGCGGCCGGAAGAGGAAGCGCTGGCCGTTCGCCTCGACCTCGTCGTTGGCGAAGCAGCGGTTCAGGAGGTCGAGCGTGGCGTCGGCGATCGCGCCGCGCCGCCGCCGCTCGACGCCCAGGGCGCGGAACTCCGCTTCCATCCAGCCGAGCCCGGCGCCCAGCAGCAGGCGGCCCCCGGAGAGCTCCTGGATCGTCGCGACCCATTTCGCCGTCGGCAGCGACTCGCGATAGGGCAGCACGAGTACGCCAACTCCCAGGCCGATGCGTTCCGTCGCCGCGCCGAGAAAGGCGAGCGTCGCCAGCGGATCGAGATAGCGCCCGTTCGAGCCCTCGGCATCGTCGGGCGGGATGGCGATGTGATCGGCCACCCAGAGCGCATCGAGTCGCGCGGCCTCCGCCGCCACCGCGCAGGTGCGCAGCAGATCGCGCGTCGACTCGGGTCCCATGTTGCGAATCGTGACGTCGAGTTTCATGCGGCTATCTTCGCTCTCTCTTCAAGCAAGCGAAAGGAGCGCGGGCCTCCAGGCCCGTCGCCGCCCCCTGGGCGGCGCAGCGGATGGCAACGCGCTCCGGGTCGGCTACGCCGACCCGCCGGCCTGGAGGCCCGCGCGACTACGCGCGCCATTCCGCCAGCTCGATCACCGCCCCTTCCGGGCCGTCGAGGAACACGAGCCGCCGATCGTGGAAGTCCATCACCGCGTTGCGTGGAGCGACACCGGCGCTGCGCAGGCGGGCGAGGTCCGCGTCGAGGTCGTCGGTCGCGAGGCAGAGATGGTTGAAGCCGTGCTGGCGGAGCGTCGCCAGATCCGGGTTGGGCAGGACCGCGGGCTGCAGGATGCGCAGCAACTGGATCTCCTGGCGCGGTGTCGCGTCCGCCAGCACGAGGGTGTGATGCTCGGCCTCGAGGCCGTCGATGCCCATGTAGCTGGCGAACGGCTCGCCCCGGATGACCACCGACGTGTCCTCGACGAACCCCAGCAGCGCGAAGAACCGTTTCGCGCCGACGACGTCGCCGACCACGAGGGTCAGATGGTCGAAGTGCTTGATCACCGCGGCCTCCTCAGGGCGCCGATCCGACCGCCGCCGCCATCGCCGCGATCGTGACGCAGAGTGGGCTGAAGATCCACGTGTCGCGTTGGGCGAAGGGCGTGCCGCGAACGCGCTTGAAGAACCCCGCGTAGCGGAAGTCGCCGACCGCGCGCGCGGCGAAGAGCAGTGCGATGACCCAGATCCCGGTCCGCGCCATCCATTCAGGCAGTCCGATGCAGAACAGCCCAGCGCGGCAGCTGACGACCAACGCCGCGCCGAGCAACGCGATACCCACGGCGATGCTGGCGATCGGCCCCGGCGTGAACAGCGGCCGTCCCTGCTCGCTCGGCACGAAGCCCTCCAACCCGGCGCCGCCGCCGGCGGCCCAGAAGAAATGCAGCGCGGCGAGGGCGACGAAGATCGCGGCGAGCAGCGATGCCGTCATGCGCCGCTTCCCCGCTCCACCAGCAGGACCGCGACGCGATCGGCCAGCGCCAGGCCGAGCAGGCGGTGCTGGTCGGCGTCGAGATGCACGCCGTCGACCCGGCTCGCGGGCGTGACGCCGCCGGCGTCGAAGAACGCGCAGCCCGCGTCGGCGGCGACGCGCGCCAGCGCCTCCGCGAGACCGGCGCTCTTCGCGTCCGCGCCGTCGAACTTCGCGGCGATCGGGCCGCGCGGCGCGTGGATCGGCGGCGGCGCGACGACCAGAACGCCCGGCACCGGCATCCCGGGCTCGATCGGCGCCCGGCGGATCGCGCCGATCAGCGCCGCAACGCCCTGCGCGGAGTGCCAGGCGGTATGGTCGTGCATCGACTGGAAATCGTTGGTGCCCAACATCAGCACGACGAGGGCGAGGGGCGAGTTGACCTCGACGCGCTGCTCGAGCCCGACGAGGCCGTTGCGACCGGGCTTGTAGGGATCGTCCCAGACGGTGCGCCGTCCGTTGAGGCAATCCTCGATCACCCGGACCCGCCGCCCGCGCGCGAGCAGCGCCGTCTCCATGACCCCCGGCCAGCGCTGGTCGAACGGCAGCCGCCGGCGCGTGTCCGGGATGATGCCCCACGTGAGCGAGTCGGCGTAGACGAGCACCTGCAGCATCGACGAAAACCCATGTTCAACGCAGAGACGCAAAGCCCGCCGAGGTGACGGAGAAGCCTCCGCGCCCTCCGCGCACTCTGCGTCTCTGCGTTGAAGTCTTCATCTCCTCGCTCGAGGCTAGTCGAGTTCCTTCCAGCGTTTGCCGACCATCGGCAGGATCGGCTGGATGACGGCCTGCAGACTGGGGCGACCGTGCATGCGCTTGAGGAAGGCGTGCAGCTTCGGCCACCGCTTCGCATCCGGGTTCACGCCGGCGAGGCGGGTGTTCACGAACAGGCAGGCGACGGTGATGTCGGCGATCGACAGGGCGTCGCCGACGAAATATCCGGCGTCGCCCAGCTGGGATTCCAGGTAGTCGTAGAAAGGCGGCAGGTCATTCTCGATCACCTTGCGCGGCTCGGTTTCGTCCGCCTCCTTGCCCGACATCAGCGGCGCCAACACGAGCGGCATGAACACCTTCGGACCGCTGACCGGCGTGTACCCGCCGTCCATGAACTCCTCGATCCACTCCGCCCGCGCGCTCTGGTACGGATCCGCCGGATAGAATGCCGGCGTCGGGTGCAACCGCTCGATGTAGCGGCAGATGATCGAGGAGTCGTTGACGATCTTGTCGTCGTGACGGAACGCGGGGATCCGGCCGAGCGGGCTCACTTTGCGAAAGCCCTCCGGCGGCGCGAACGGGTTCACGTCCTCGTGCTCGTACGGCACGCCCTTCTCCGCCAGGAACACCATGACCTTGCGGACGAAGGGAGAGATGGAGCTTCCGACAACCGTGTACGCCATTGCCTTCTCCTGTGTGTTGCGGAACCGGGATCCCGGCTCCGGTAGGTCCGACTTGCCGTCGGGCGGTCGAAGCCTCGCCGGTTGGCGCCCGCGGTTCAATAGGCGGCCGTTGGGCGGGACAACGCGAAGACGGCGAGCCCGATGCGCCGCGTCCGACGATCAGGGCTTTTCGCTGTCCAAGAGCGCCATCTGTGCGTCCGGATAGCGCGCACCAGCGGCCGCATCGGCTGGTACCGCGGTCTCGACGGCGGCAAGATCGGCGTCGGTCAGCGCCAGGTCGAGCGCGCCCAGCGCTTCCGCCAGGCGGTCGCGGCGCCGCGCGCCGATGAGCGGGACGATGTCGTCGCCGCGCGCCAGCACCCAGGCGATGGCGATCTGCGCGACGCTCGCCCCTTTCGCCTCCGACACCCGACGGAGCGCCTCGACCAGCGCCAGGTTGTGATCGACATTCCCCGCCTGAAAGCGGGGAGTGTGCGCGCGGAAGTCTCCGGCGGCTGGGGGCTGGGCGGCCTTCCAGTGGCCGCTGATCAGACCGCGCGAGAGGATACCGTAGGCGGTGATGCCGATGCCCAGCTCGCGGCACGTCGGCAGGATCGCGGCCTCGATGCCGCGTGAGATCAGCGCGTACTCGATCTGGAGATCCACGATCGGATGCACCCCATGCGCGCGCCGGATCGTGGCGGCGCCGACCTCCGACAGGCCGATGTGCCGCACGTACCCCTTCTCGACCAACCGCGCGATCGCGCCGACCGTTTCTTCGATCGGCACGGACGGATCGAGCCGCGCCGGACGATAGATGTCGATGTGGTCGACGCCGAGCCGGCGCAGCGAGTACGCGACAAAGGTCGGGATCACCGCGGGTCGCGCATCGAATCCGGAAAAGGTGCCGTCCGGACCGCGCAGCGCGCCGAACTTGACGCTGAGCAGCAACCGGTCGCGCGGCAGCGTACGCAGCGCCTCGCCGATCAGCATCTCATTGTGGCCCATGCCGTAGAAGTCGCCGGTGTCGAGAAGCGTGATGCCGCGCTCCACCGCCTCGGCGATCGTCGCCAGGCTCTCCTGCCGATCAGCGGGACCGTAGAAGTCCGACATCCCCATGCATCCGAGCCCGACCCGCGAGGTGGTCGGACCGGCGGTTCCAAGTCGCGTCTGCTTCATGATCGATTCCCTTCCGTCTCAATTGCCGGCGCCAGCGCGGCGCCCATTCGTTCAGTCGAGACGCAGTGCCAGGTGGTGTTCGTTCGCGACGCGCCCCTCGTGGCGCAGCGCGTCGCGCTCTGTGCCCCAGGGCTGGAAGCCGGCGCGGGCGTAGAGGCGAGCGGCGGCGGGGGCGGCTGCGCTGACGCTCAGGTGCACCCAGGCCACCCCGGGCATCGCGCGCGCGTACGCGACCACCGCGGCGAGCAACGCCGCGCCGATGCCGCGCCCGCGGTGCGCGGCTGCCACGTACATGCCCCACGCGTGCGCCTTGTGCGCGGCCTTGCGGTGGCGGTCGCGATAGAGTCCCAGCACGCCGACCAGCGCCGGGTCGAAGGCGCCGAACACGACCGCATCGGGCGCCTGCTGCAGGTGCGCGCGCACGGCGTCGATCGACCCCGCGAAGTCGTCCTCCGGCGAGGACAGGAACGCGAGCGGCGCATCGCGCAACGCCGCGCGGCGCAGGTCGAGAAACGGGCCCGCGTCGTCGACCGTCAGGCGGCGGATCGCCATCGCGCCGTCAGCCGGGACGCGGCAGCCAGCGGCTGACCGACGATCGGTATGCGGCGTATTCGCCGCCGAAGAGGCGCGTCAGGTGCGGCTCCTCGTAGAGGACGATGAAGGTTTGGAAGGCGAGCCAGACGATGCCGGCGTACACCAGCAGCCCCGGTCGGGGATGGCGGACGAGCCAGCCGAGGATCGTCGTGAGCACCCCGACGTACATCGGGTTGCGCGTGTAGTGGTAGAGGCCACGCACGACCAGCCGGCGCGGCGCGTCGACCGGCGCCGGCGTGCCGCCGCCGAAGGTGGCGAAGTCCCAGACGCACCACGCGTAGATCGCGACGCCGGCGGCGAAGATCGGCAGCGACAGCAGTCGCGCGGCGAGCCCGGCGGGCGGCAGGCCGCGCGACAGCAGCAGCGGCAGATAGATCGCCACCGTCCCCGGCACGACCAGGGTGAAGAGCAGGTTCTTCAGCCACAGGGTGATCACGCGTCTGCGATCTCCGCGAGCTCGACGACGTTGCGATCGGGATCCCGCACGAAGACGGTGATCTGACGGCCCAGCTTGACGGGCCCCTCGGCGATCGGGATTCGGTGCTCCTTCAAACGCTTCACCGCGTCGCCGACGGAGGCAACGCGAAACGAGACGTGCGTGTAGCCGGGATAGCGCGCGGCGGCGTCCATGAGGATGTTCTTGCCGTCGTTCTCGTCGTCGGCGTTGACGATCAGGTTGAGCTCGATACCGGCGGCGTTGCGCAGGCCGGCCACGTGGTGCGCCTCGTGGTACCAGACCTGCTCGAATCCCAGGTGGCGGTAGAACGCGAGCGACGCCGCGAGATCCTTCACCCGGATGCCGACGTGGTTGATCGCCGTCAGCTCGATGGCCGACATCGTCCGTCCTCCTGCGTTCGTGGCTACCACGGCGACCACTGCGCGTCGACGACGCGTTCGTGCGCGATGGCGCGGTTGACAATTCGCGGTGGCGCCGATTGATGGGCGGGTGCCGCGCGACGCGCCGACCGATCCCGCCGCCGACGCGATGCCGCGCCCCTCGATCGACAATCGCACCCGACTCGCGCTCGCCGGCATCGTCGTCCTCGGCGCCGCCCTGCGTCTCTACGGGCTGGACCGGCAATCGTTGTGGAACGACGAGCTCGGCGTGATCCAGGACGTCGGACTGCCGTCCTTGCGCGACGTATTCATGTTCGGCCCGGAGCCCTCCCTCGTCCCGGGGTACTGGGCGTTCATGTACCTGTGGACGCACGCGGTCGGCACCTCGGAGGTCGCGATGCGCCTGCCGTCCGCGTTGCTTGGCATTGCGACGATTCCCGCGATGTTCGCCCTCGGGCGACGCTGGTACGGGCGCTGCGAGGGCCTCATCGCGGCGGCGATCACGGCCGTCGCGTGGATGCCGCTCTACTACAGCCAGGAGGCGCGCCCGTACGCGATGCTGCTCCTCGGCGCGGCGCTCTCCGCGGCGTGGCTGACCGACGTCGTCGTCCCCCTCCGCGCGGGCATCGCGCCCGGGCGCGGGGCGCTGATCAGGTACGTGGGCGCCGCCATCGTCACCGCGTACTCACATTATTTCGGGGTCGCATTCATCGGACTGCAGGCCGCCGCGGCGACGCTGCTGCTCCTCCGGCGCCCGCGCGGCCTCGCCCGGCTTGCCGGCGTGTACGGCGTGGTGCTCGCGGCCTTCGTCCCGGTCCTGTACCGCGCCTGGCAGATCGCACCGAAGGGTCCGAATTGGCTGAAGCGTCCGCAGGTCGATGCCCTCTGGAGGCTGCTCGCGTTCTTCCTCGACCGCTCCGACGCCATCGTGTGGCTGGCGTTGGCGGTCTGTGCCGCGGCTGTCGTGCGCACCGTCATCCGGCGCGCCGCGGTCGCGCCGGCAACCCTTCTGCTCGTCGCCTGGCTGGTGGTCCCGGTCGCGGTCACCTACGGGTATTCGCAGTGGGTCGCGCCGCGCTTCCTCGACCGCGCCCTGATCTTCGTCGCTCCCCCCGTCTACCTGCTCCTGGCGCGTGCCCTGATGCGGCTGCCGTTGCCGCAGGTCAGCGCGCCCGCGGTCGTCGTGCTTTTCCTCGTGCACGTCGTCGGCCTGCAGGCGTACTACACGGCGCCCACGAAGGAGCAGTTTCGCGAGGCCGCGGCGTACCTGGTCGCGCATGACGAGGGCACCGCAGAGGCGGCGCTCTTCGCCTGCGTGTGGAACATCAAGCTCTACAACCACTATCTGGAACGGTTCGGGTCGGCGCGGCGGGTCGAGCGCACGGTCCACAAGGCCGCGGACGCGGCGATCGTGCTCGCCGCCGTCGCCGCCCGCCACCCCGCCGACGTCTGGCTGCTCGACGGACATCGCAAGTGCACACCCGAGCTGCTGCGCACCCTCCACCGGCGGCTCGTCCTCGTCGACGAGCAGCACTTCATCCAGGCCAACGTGTGGCACTATCGGCTGCGCGACCCGTGAGCCCGGCGGCGCGCCGCACGTTCGTATGCACGGCGCGCCATGCCGGGCGCAGCGCAGCGCGTGTGGCTCGGCGCCATCCTCGGACCGTTGCCGGTGGTCGGCCGCCGCTTCGGCGCCACCAGCGGCTTCGTCTGGGGAAGCGGATCAGCGGCGGCGGCACCACTGCGCGCCGGCGTGGGATACCGGATCGCCGCTGCGCCCCGTCACGGCGAGGTCGTCAGGGCGCGCCCTCGCAGATGCCGTTCGAGCAGACGCCGCAGGGCGCGTGTGTCCCGTTTTCACACGGCTGACAGCAATCGGAGGTGTCGGCACAGCCGGAGGTGAAGAGCGGGATGCACCCCGCCTTCTCACAGTAGCCCGTGACGTCCGGCAGCGACTGGCGGCAGACCAGCCCGGGTGCGCAGACGGGTGGTGACGTCAGAACGTTCCCGCCACACGGTCCGCCGGGTCCCGACACACAGGCGCACGGGCCCCCGGCGCTCGTCGCCGCTTCGCAATTCGCGCCGAACGGACAGGCTCCGCCGCAGCTCCCATCGGCGTCGCTGCCGCAGGGCTTGACGCAAAGGGCGGAGGGTCCCGGACAGCACGTCCGCGCGCCGGCCGCATTCAGACAGAGGCACGAGTGCTCGCACGTGCCGTTCACGCACCGATCGGCGGTGCAGCCGTTGTCGTCGGTGCAATCGGCGTCGGTCGCGCACCCGGGTGTCGGCGTCGCAACGACTCCGGGGACGCACGCGCAGCTGCCGTCCTCGACGAAGCCACAGTGGCCGAGCGCAATGATGGCCGGGCAGGCGCCGCCACTCGGGCACGGCGGGGCGAAGGTGCACGAGCCGCCGCACGACGCGCTTCCGCACTGCGGCGTCGGCGTCGCCCGCGGCGTGGGAGAGAGCGCAACGCAGGCGCACTGCCCGCTCGACGTGACTTGGCATTGCCCTGCGCGGACGGGGACGAGCGGGCCGTTGCAGATCTTGCCCGGCGGACAGGAAACCCCACCGCCGACGGTGCACGGGCCACCGCACGCGGCGCCGCCGCATTGCGCGGTGGGTGTGGGCTCGGCGGTCGGAGTCGGCCGCGGTGAGGCTGACACACACGCGCAACTGCCGGCCGCGTCGGGCAGACACCGGCCCAACCGACTCGGGAACGCCGGGCATGGCTGACCCGGCAGGCAGGTTGGCGAGATCACGCACGCGCCGTCACACGGCTCTGTGGTGCACGGCAGCGCGGGCGGACACTGCAGGGTACAGAGCTGGTTGACCGTACAGCGGTGCGCCGCATCGCACGCGTGGTCGGTGCATGCCTTGGTGGCGAGGTCGAAGCACCAGCCCTGTGGCGGTGGCGGCGGACAGGCTGCCACGCACGCTTCCCCGAGTGAGCCACATGGTTGCGCCGCGGAGCACGGCCGATCCGAGCACTGGCCGGTGCGGAGGTCGAGACATGTGCCGCTTGTGCTCGAGGTCGCACAGCGCTCAGAGCAGAACTCGCCGGCCTGCGCGCAGGGCTGATCCGGGCCGCAGGGATCGGTGGTGCACTGCATCGCGACCGTGCTGAAGCACGCACCCGCCACCGGTCCCTGACAGCCGTTCAGGCACGACTGGAACGTTGCGAGACAGGTCGCCCCGCTGCCACCGATCGCGTGTGCGCACTGGACGAGGCAACCTTTCGGCCCCGCACCGCCGGTCGCCTTGCAGTTCTGCAGACATGTCGATCCGCCGGCCAGGCCGTGGGCAAAGCACGCCTTGCCGGCGACACTGCAGGCGTCGGCGCACGAGGGCGTGCGCGGCGGCGGCATCGCGCAACTCGTGCCGCAATCGGCGCGCGCCGCCCGGCACGTCGCGCGCGCGGCGAGCGCCGCGCCGATGCACGCGGACCGGCACTGGTCATCGCGGAGGCTGCAGCCCTGCATGCACGCCGCCAGCGCGGTGCGCGCTTGCATGGCGCACAGAGCGCGGCCGTGCGCACAGGCGTCCATACACTGCTGGGCATCCGCGCCACGCGGCATTACCAGGATGGCGAGAGCGACCAGCACCGGGCCGAATATCTTCCCGAACGGTAGCTTGCACATCTTGGATCCCTCTCGGAATCCAATGTACCACCACCGCGAGCGGCGGCACAGGCATTTCGTTGCGAAGAATCCCCGCCGGCGGCCCGGGCAGCTCAGTCCTTCAAGTTCAGCAGATGATCGCGATCGGTGAGATGCTCCGCGAGGTCTTCAAGGGGAACGGCGAGATCACAGGCCCGACACAGGAGTGCGACCTGCACTGGTGGACCGTGCGCATCCTCGGGGCAGGTAGCGGAGTCAGATCCCCCAAACCAGAACATTCCGCATTCCCGGCAGTGGAGGAAGCCGCTCTGCTCAGCTTCTTCGCGCAGATGATCGGGTCCAAACGTCTCCAGCTTCTGTCGAGGCATACCTCGCTATGCGCAGGACCATCGGCCATTACCTAGGGAAATCGCAGAATGGTCGCCAGCGACGGCTGGCAAACCTGGCACGGACGTGCAGACCGCCGGTACGGCGCGCGTCGACTTGCGGACTCCGCGGCCGTGCTCCCGTTCGAGGAGGGAGGAGACGCCCCCGAGTGAGCGGGCGTCTCCCTTCGTTTGGAGGGACCGTCGGATGTGGTCGAGCGCTAGGCGGCGCTCACTTGGCGCGGCGCAGGAACGCCGGCGACTCGTAGTCGTGCTCGGCGTCGTCGTCGCTGATCGGGTCGATGGTGAACTCGGACGGCGCATCGGGAACGCTGGTGTCGTTCTCGCAGGCCTGGATGTGCGGCTCGCCGCCTTCGTCGACGACGCGGCCGACGCGGCGCACCGGGCGGTCGGTGGCACCGACGCGGCGGATCGACTCGGGGCCGAAGCTGCGGGCGGCGGCATGCGCCACCGGGCGACTGCCAATGATGCTCGGCATCGGCACGACGACCGGCTCGGGCTCGACCGCGGCGCTCGCCATGCCGAAGCCCGTGGCGATGACGGTGATGCGCAGCTCGTCGCCCATGCTCTCGTCGATGACGGCGCCGAAGATGATGTTGGCGTCCTCGTGCGCCTCTTCCTGGATCAGCGACGATGCGTCGTTGATCTCGTGCAGGGCGAGGTCGGCGCTGCCGGTGATGTTGATCAGCACGCCGCGGGCGCCGCGGATGACATGTCCTCGAGCAGCGGGCTGGAGATGGCGCTGCTGCGCCGCCTCGACCGCGCGGCTCTCGCCGCGGGCGATGCCGCAGCCCATGATCGCCATGCCCATCTCCGACATGATCGTGCGCACGTCGGCGAAGTCGAGGTTGATCAGGCCGTGCACGGTGACCAGGTCGGAGATGCCGCGCACCGCCTGCAGCAGCACGTCGTCGGCGCTGCGGAAGGCGTCGAGCAGCGAGGTCTGCCGCGCCACCGTGGCGAGCAGCCGCTCGTTGGGGATCACGATCAGCGTGTCGACCGCTTCCTTGAGCAGCGTGATGCCCTCTTCCGCTTGCGCGGCGCGGCGTCTTGCCCTCGAAGCCGAACGGCTTGGTGACCACGCCGACCGACAGCGCCCCGAGCTCGCGGGCGATGCGGCCGACCACCGGCGCGCCGCCGGTGCCGGTGCCGCCGCCCATGCCGGCGGTGATGAACACCATGTCGGCGCCGGTGAGCTGCTCGCGGATCGCCTCGGCGTGCTCCTCGGTGGCGGCACGGCCCACTTCCGGCTTGGCGCCGGCGCCCAGCCCCTTCGCCGAGCTGGATCTTCACCGGAGCGAGATTGTTGGTCAGCGCCTGGGCGTCGGTGTTGCCGACGACGAACTCGACCCCGCGCAGACCGGACGCGATCATGGTGTTGACCGCGTTGCCGCCACCGCCACCCATCCCGATGACCTTGATGCAGGCGCCGGGCGCCTTCACTGCCGACGAGCTCAATCATCCTCAACCTCCCTCAACCACCCATGCCGTCGTAGCATGAGCTCCATAACGGATTTTTAGAATCACATCAACTCTCTGAACCACTCAACCATGCGACGGCGCACGCGATTGAAGAGGTGCCCGTCGTCGACCAGCCCGGGGAGATGGCCGCGCGGCTCGGCGCCGTAGCGCGCGAGACCGACGGCGGCGGCATAGTCGGGGCTGGCGAGGGTCTCGTCGATGCCCTCGACCCCGTGCGGCATGCCGAGCCGCACGGGCAGGTTGAAGACGCGCTCGGCGAGGCCGACGACGCCGTCCATCATGACGCTGCCGCCGGTCAGCACGATGCCCGAGGCGAGCGCGGTGTCGAGGCCGCAGCGGATCAGTTGGCGCTGCACGAGCGCGAAGATCTCGTCGAGCCGCGGCTCGACGATCTCGGCGAGGATGCGCCGCGACAGCTCGCGCGGGGCGCGTCCGCCGACGGTCGGCACCTCGACCATGTCCTCCGCCGGCACCGTCGTTCGCCAGCGCCGCGCCGAAGCGGCGCTTGAGCAACTCGGCGTCGCGGAACGGCGTGCGCAGGCCGGCGGCGATATCGCTGGAGACGTGGTTGCCGCCGACCGCCAGCACCGCGGTGTGCTTCACGGCGCCGCCCGCGAACGCGAGGAGGCCGGTGGTGCCGGCGCCGATCTCGACCACCGCGACGCCGAGCTCCTTCTCCTCCGGCGACAGCACCGCTTCGGCCGCGGCGAGCGGGGCGAAGACCAGGTCGACGACGTGCAGGCCGGCGCGCTGGCAGCACTTGATGACGTTCTGCGCCGACGCGATCGGCGTGCTGATGATGTGCACCCGCGCCTCGAGGCGCACGCCCGACATGCCGACCGGCTCCTTGATGCCGTCCTGCCCGTCGACGAGGAACTCCTGCGGCAGCACGTGCAGAATGTCCTGATCGGTCGGCAGCGCGACCGCGCGCGCGGCGTCGAGGACGCGTTCCACGTCGCCGATCGCGACCTCGCCGCTCTTGATCGCCACCACGCCGTGGCTGTTGAAGCCCTTGATGTGACTGCCGCCGACGGTGGCGAAGACGCTGTGGATCTCGCAGCCGGCGCGCAGCTCGGCTTCCTTCACGGCGCTGGCGATGGCCTGCACCGTCGCCTCCATGTTGACCACCACGCCGCGGCGCAGGCCCTCGCAGGCCGCGGTACCGCAGCCCATCACGTTCAGCGTCCCGTTGGGCGCCAACTCGGCGACGACCGCGGCGACGCTCGAGGTGCCGATGTCCAGTCCGACGAGCAGCTCCGCTTTCTTCGCCATGATCACGCCTTCAGCCCGCGGCCGCGCCGCGGCACCTTGGCAGCCGGCGGCGAGGGGGCGGCGACGGGTCGCAACGTGGCGACCACCTGGTTGCGGAAGCGGAGATCGAGTCGCGCCAGCCGATCGATGGCGCCCTGCCACCCTTTCAGCGTGCGCTCGGCGCGCTCGAGCTTGGTCGTGCCAGCTGCCCCAGCCGAGCAGCAGCGGCACGCGCGGGTTGGCGGGGAACACGACGATGCCGTCGCTCCGCGTCGACGTGCACCTCCGACAGCGGGCCCACGCACGCCGAGGGCGCCGTGTCGCGTTCGCAGCGTCGCAGCAGGCGCAGGGCGCGGCGCAGCATCCAGTTGCGCGTCCCGTCCGGGGCGTCGGCGTCGAGACCGGTGATGACCGGCAGGTTGCGCGGATCGCCGGGACGCAGCGGACCGAACGTCGCGCCGCCGCGATCGACGTAGAAGAGGTCGCCGAGCACCGCGATCGCCTGCGGCTGGCGCTCGTGCACGACGATCTCCAGGCGGCCGGGGAAGATCCGCCGCACCGCGGCGGTCGCGATGAAGGGATGCGCCTCGAGACGCGCGCGCACGCGCCCTGGCGAGGCCTCCCACACGGTGGTGGTGTCGGTGAGGCCGAGCCAGGCGCGTCACGTCGTCCGGCGTCAGCGCCGGGCCGACCCCGTGAATCGCGACGTGATTGATGGCGAAGTACGGATGGTGCGCGCAGCCGCTCCAGCACCGGCTGGCGCACCGTCCACCCCACCGCCGCCAACCCGAGCCCCGCGAACAGCCCCAGACCGGCCCACCGCCAGCGCGCCAGCCAGGCTCTCATTCGCGCGCCTCCCAGTCGCCGACCAGCTTGATCTCGGGCACCAGGCGAATGGCGCGCGCCTGCCAGACTGCATCGGCCACCTCGTCCATCAGCGCCTTGACGTCGGCGGCGGTGGCGTCGCCGAGGTTGACGATGAAGTTGGCGTGCTGCTCGGAGATCATCGCGCCGCCGACGCGCCGGCCCTTGAGCCCGGCGGCCTCGATCAGGCGGCCGGCGAACTCGCCCGGCGGGTTCTTGAAGATCGAGCCGGCGTTGGGAAAGCCGAGCGGCTGCTTCTTGTCGCGCTTGCCGCTTGGCCATCGGCCATCGTCGCACGAATCGCCTCGGGGTCGCCCGGCGCCAGCGCGAAGTCGACGTGGGTGACGATGTGATCGGCCGGCAGGTCGAAGCGGCGGTAGCCGAAGCGCAGCGCGCTCGCGCGGCAGCTCGCGCACGCCGTGCGTCGGATCGACCACCTGCGATGGCGGTCACACAGTGGCTGATCTCGCCGCCGAACGCGCCGGCGTTCATCAGCAGGCCGCCGCCGAGCGAGCCCGGGATGCCCTCGGCGAACTCGAGGCCGGTGAGCCCGCGCGCCGGCCGCGTCCACCACCAGCTTCTTGAACGGCGCCGCGGCGCCGGCGCGGACGTGCCATTGCCGTCGTCGGCCTGGCGCCAGTCGAGGGCGCCCAGCGCGCGGCCGAGCTTGAGGACGATGCCGCGCACGCCGCGGTCGCTGACCAGCACGTTGGTGCCGATGCCGAGGACCGACAGCGGCACGCCCTGCGTGCGCGCCGAGGCGCTGCAGGTCGAGGATCTCCTCGGCACTCCGCACCTCGACCCACGCGTCGGCGGGCCCGCCGATGCGGAACGAGGTGTGGCGGCTGAGCGGCTCCGCGAAACGCACCCGCACGCCGAAGCGCTCCTGCAGCCAGTCGCGCACGACTGCTCCTATTGCACCGTCCATGTCGCCGCCTGGCCGCCGACCAGGCTGTGCACCAGCTCCTCGGCGACGCCGTGGATGTTGCCGGCGCCCAGCACGACCACGAGGTCGCCGACCTGCAGCATCGGCCGCAGCTCGTTCACCAGGTCCTCGCGGCGCGGCACGTAGGTCACCTCGAGGTGGCCGCGGCGCTTCAGCGCCCAGTACAGCACCTCGCCGTTGAGGCCGTCGACCGGCTCCTCGCCGGCGGCGTAGATGTCGGTGAGCACCAGGTGGTCGGCGTCGTCGAAGGCGTCGAGGAACTCGCCGAACAGGTCGCGCGTGCGGGTGTACCGATGCGGCTGGAAGCACACCACCAGCCGCCGCCCGAACCCTTCGCGCGCCGCCGCCAGGGTCGCGCGGATCTCGGCCGGATGGTGGCCGTAGTCGCTGATCACCATGACGCCGCCGGCCTCGCCGCACAGCTCGAAGCGGCGGTGGATGCCGCCGAACTCGCCGAGCGCCTCGCACGCGGTCTCGAACGGCACGCCGAGCTGCTCGGCGACGGCGATCGCGGCGACGGCGTTGAGCGCGTGGTGGCGGCCGGGCAGGCGCAGGCGCAGCGTGCCGAGCACCTCGCCGTTGCGCACCACCTCGCACATCGTCTCCATGCCGATGACGCACAGGTCGCGCGCCACGTAGTCGCAGTCGTCGGTGGTGCCGTAGGTGATGACCCGCTTGCGCACCTGCGGCAGCAGCGAGCGGACGTTGACGCTGTCGAGGCAGAGGACGCTGACGCCGTAGAACGGCACGCGGTTCATGAACTCCAGGTAGGCGGAGCGGACGCGGTCCATGTCGCCGTAGTAGTCGAGGTGCTCGGGATCGATGTTGGTGACCACCGCGATCACCGGCGAGAGCAGCAGGAAGGTGCCGTCGCTCTCGTCGGCCTCGGCGACCAGCAGCTCGCCCTGGCCGAGGCGCGCGTTGGTGCCCATGCGCGTGCACCTTGCCGCCGATCACCGTGGTCGGATCGAGGCCGGCGCGCGCCAGGATCGCCGCGATCAGCGAGGTGGTCGTCGTCTTGCCGTGCGTGCCGGCGACGGCGATGCCGTACTTGAGGCGCATCAGCTCGGCCAGCATCTCGGCGCGCGGGATGACCGGGATCTTCAGCGCCCGCGCCTGCACGACCTCGGGGTTCGAGTACTTCACCGCCGACGAGATCACGACGACGTCGACGTCGGCGATTCACCGCCTCGGCGCGGTGGCCGAGCGTGACGACGGCGCCGCGCGCCGTCAGCCGGCGCGTCGCGTCGCTCTCGCGTCATGTCCGAGCCGCTCACCCGGTGGCCGAGCGTGAGCAGCACCTCGGCGATGCCGCTCATGCCGACGCCGCCGATGCCGACGAAATGGATCCGCCGCGGTTCGTTGAACAGCTTGGTCATCCGCCTCCGCCTCCTCCCCCAGCCACCGCCCGGCAGGTCGCCACCACGCGCGCGGCCGCATCGGGCACCGCCGAGCCGCCGCGCCGCCTCTCCCATCGCCTGCCAGCCGCGTCCGATCGCGCTGCCAGCGTCGATCACCGCCGCCGCCAGCCGCTCGCCCGTGCAGTCGCGATCGAGGAGCAGCACGCCGGCGCCGCTGCGCCGCCACGACCTCGGCGTTGGCGCGCTGATGGTCGTCGGCGGCGAACGGGTACGGCACCAGGATCGCCGGCTTGCCGAGCGCCGTGAGCTCGGCGACGCGTCGTCGCGCCGGCGCGGCAGACGACCAGATCGGCGCGCGCGATAGGCCGCGCCCATGTCGTCGATGAACGTCGCGCACGTCGGCGTCGCACGCCGAGCGCCGCATAGCGCGCCGCGATCGCGTCGCGGTCGGCGGCGCCGGTCTGGTGCACGACGCGCAGGTCGGGGATCGCCGCGCGCAGCGCCGGCGCCGCCTCCGCCATCGCCTGATTCAGACGGTGCGCCCCCTGGCTGCCGCCGAAGACGAGCAGCGTGAAGCCCTGGCGCGGCGCCGGCGCGGCGCGCGGCGAAGGCGCGCACCGGGTTGCCGGTCAGCGACCACCTTGCCGGCCGGGAAGTACGCGTTGGCCGCCGGCGAACGTCGTGCAGACGCGGCGCGCCAGATGGCCGAGCGCGCGGTTGGCCAGCCCGGGATGCGCGTTCTGCTCGAGCAGCACGGTCGGGCACCCGGCGCAGCCAGGCGGCGGCGACGACCGGGAACGACGCGTAGCCGCCGACGCCGAGGACGACATCGGCGGCGGAACTGGCCGAGGATGCGCCAGGCGCGCAGCGACGCGCGGCCGGCAGCTGCGACGGCGAGGCCGAGCGCGCCGCGCCAGCCGCGGCCGCGCAGGCCGCGGATCGGTCAGCGGCGCGGAAGGCGAAGCGCGTGCGCGGGATGACGCGCGCCTCGATGCCGAACGCGCTGCCGACGAACAGCACGGACTGCGGCTCGGCGCCGCGCAAACTGCTCGGCCACCGCCAGCCCCGGGAACAGATGCCCGCCTGTGCCACCGCCCGCGACGATCATCCGCATCCTCAACCCGTCATGCGCGACAGCGCCGCGAGCATGCCGACCTCGATCATCGTGACCAGCATTGCCGAGCCGCCGTAGCTCAGAAACGGCAGCGGCAGTCCCTTGGTCGGCAGCAAGCCCAACACCACCCCAATGTTCACCACCGCGCTGAGCATTAGCACCGCGGTCAGCCCAAAAGCGAGCAAACTGGCGAAGGAATCGGGGTGGCGCGCCGCGACGCGAAAGCCGCGCACGCGCGACCACCGCGAAGAGCGCCAGCACCAGCAGCGCGCCGATCAGGCCGAGCTCCTCGCCGACCAGGGCGAAGATGAAATCGGTGTGCGCCTCGGGCAGGAAGAACATCTTCTGCTTGCTCTGCCCGAGCCCGACGCCGGTGACGCCGCCCGAGCCGAAGGCGATCAGCGACTGGACGAGCTGGAAGGCGCTGTCCTGCGCTGTGCTCGAACGGATCGAGGAAGGCGAGCAGGCGGCGCATGCGGTACGGCGCGACCTGCACGGCCACCACCATGCCGATCGCGCCGAGCCAGCACCAGCCCGCCGACGTGCAGCGGCCGCGCGCCGCCGACGAAGAGCATCAGCAGCGCCAGCGCGCCGAGGATCACCGCCGTGCCGAAATCCGGCTGGCCGCATGAATGAGCGCGCAGCACAGCGCCGACGACGGCCAGCGCCGGCAGGATGCCGTTCGTGAAGCTGCTGCATGCGCTCGCGCTGCGGCTGATCCAGCGCGCCAGGAAGAGCACGACGGCCGAGCTTGACGAACTCCGACGGCTGCAGGCTGAAGCCGCCGAGCGCGATCCAGCGCCGCGCGCCGCCGCGCTCGACGCCGATGCCGGGCGTCAGCACCAGCAGCAACGCCAGCATGCAGAGCGGCAGCATCACGCGCCGCCCAGCGCTCGAGCAGCTCCAGGCGGATGCGCGACACGAGCAGCATGCACGACGATCGCCGCACGCCGACCGACGACCAGGTGCTTGCGGAAGAAGAGGTACGGATCGCCGTAGCGCGTCCTCGGCGTGGAAGTAGCTGACGTTGAACACCATGACGATGCCGAGGCCGAGCAGTCCGGCGACGGCGGCGAGCAGCCACACGTCCGGGCGCGTCAGGCGCGGCATCACGACGCGCTCCTGCAGGCGGCTGAGCGGGCGGAGACGGTTCACAGATCCTCCACCAGGGCGCGGAAGCGCTGGCCGCGCTCGGCGTAGTCGCGGAACTCGTCGAAGCTGGCGCAGCCGGGCGCCAGGACCACGACCTGGCCGGCGCGGCGCCAGCCGCGGCGGCGCTGCGCACGGCGGCGGCGAGGTCGGCCACCACCGCGCGTCGGCCGCCGTCGCCGAGCTGCGCGGCGATCGCCGGACCGGCCTTGCCGAAGCAGATCGTGCGCGCGACGCGCGCGCGCCAGGCGCGGGCGCAGCGCGGTGAAGTCGCCGCCCTTGTCGTAGCCGCCGAGCAGCAGGACGATGCCGCCGGGGAAGCTGTCGAGCGACTTCTCGACGGCGCCGACGTTGGTCGCCTTCGAGTCGTCGTACCAGCGCACGCCGCCGCGCTCGCGCACCAGCTCGAGCCGGTGCGGCAGGGCCGCGGTGGCGCGCATGGCCGGCGCGGATGGCGGCGCGGCGGCGTGCCCCAGGCGGTGGCGGCGGTGATCGCCGCGAGCAGGTTCTCGCGGTTGTGGGCGCCGGCGCAGCGGGCTGTCGGCGAGGTCGTAGCGCTGCGGCTGGCCGGCGCTCCAGACCACCGCGTCGTCGCCGTCGAGGAAGGTGCCGAACTCGACCGGGTCGCGGCCGAACGAGAGCACCGAGGCGCGGGTGTGGCGGCGTTGCTCCCACACCCAGGCGTCGTCGCGGTTGAGCACCGCGACAGTCGTCCGTCGCCCTGATGCGCGCAGCAGGTTCGCCTTGGCGGCGCCGTAGTCGTCGGGGTTGGCGTAGCGGTCCTGGTGGTCGGGCGTGAGGTTGAGCAGCACGGCGACGCGCGGGGCGGAAGCTCGGCACCCACTCGAGCTGGAAGCTCGACACCTCGGCCACGGCGGCGTCCCAGCGCTCGCCGGTCGAGCGCCGCGTCGGCGAGCGGCGTGCCGAGGTTGCCGCCGACGAAGACGCGCTGGCCGGCGGCCTGCAGCATGGCGCCGAGCAGGGTCGTGGTCGTGCTCTTGCCGTTGGTGCCGGTGATGGCCAGCACCGGACAGGCGAGGAAGCGCGCCGCGAGCTCGATCTCGCTCCACACCGGCACGCCGCGCGCGACCGCGCGCGGCGAGCAGACGCGTGCTCGCGCGGCACGCCCGGGCTCGGCACGACCAGGTCGATGCCGTCGAGCAGCGCTCGCGCCTGTCGTCGCCGGCGACGCAGCTCGACGCCCGCCGGCCAGTCGGCGCCGCGCGTCGCCGCCGGGTCGCGCTCGACGACGCGCACGCTGCGCGCCGCGCGCCGCCAGCAGCCGCGCCGCTGCTGCGGCCGGCGCGTGCCGGCGCCGATCACCAGGGCGCGTCGTGCCGGTCGAGCTCGGTCATCGCAGCTTCAGCGTGCTGAGCGCGAGCAGCGGCGCAGAGGATCGAGACGATCCAGAAGCGCACGATGATCTGCGGCTCGGGCCAGCCCAGCAGCTCGAAGTGGTGGTGGATCGGCGCCATGCGGAAGATGCGCTTGCGGCGCAGCTTGAACGACGCCACCTGGAGGATCACCGACAGCGCCTCGACGACGAACACGCCGCCGGCGATGATCAGCACGATCTCCTGCTTGGTGACCAGCGCGAGCATGCCGAGCGCCGCGCCGAGCGGCAGCGCGCCGACGTCGCCCATGAACATCATCGCCGGGTAGGCGTTGAACCACAGGAAGCCGAGACCGGCGCAGACCAGCGCGCCGCAGAAGATCGCCAGCTCGCCGGCGCCGGCGATGTAGGGCATCTGCAGGTACTCGGCCAGGCGTGGCGTTGCCGGTGACGTAGGCGAAGACGCCGTAGGTGAACGGCCGTGGTCATCACCGGGCCGATCGCGAGGCCGTCGAGGCCGTCGGTGAGGTTGACGGCGTTCGAGGCGCCGACCAGCAGCACGGCGGCGAACGGGATGTAGAGCATGCCGAGGTCGAGGCGCAGATGTCTTGAAGAAGGGGAAATACAGCGCCGTGTCGAAGTCGCGGCACCAGGTAGAGGAAGGCGCCGGCGGCGAGGCCGATGCGCGAACTCCCAGCGCAGACGCGTGCGTGCCGGGCAGGCCCTTGGAGTTGTGGCCGGTGAGCTTGCGATAGTCGTCGACGAAGCCGATGGCGGCGAAGCCGAGCGTGACCAGCAGCACCAGCCAGACGTAGAGGTTGGTGAGGTCGGCGAGCAGCAACGTGGCGAGCACGAGCGAGGAGAGGATGAGCATGCCGCCCATGGTCGGCGTGCCGGCCTTCGTCAGATGGCGCTCGCGGGCCGTCGGGGCGGATCTGCTGGCCGATCTGCGCGGCGGTCAGCTTGCGGATCAGCCAGGGGCCGAACAGGAACGAGACCACGAACGCGGTGAGCGCGGCCATGACGGTGCGGAAGGTGATGTAGCGGAGGACGTTGAACCCGGAATAACGTCGTGTGCAGCGGGTAGAGGAGCGCGTAGAGCATCACGGCGGCTCCGGCGGCGGCCTCGAGCAGCGCCACGACTTCCGCCATGCGCGCGCCGTAGCGCCGCACGCCGGGCTCGGTCGTCGCGCACCGCGCGAGCCCTTGACCAGCACCGTGTCGCCCGGCCGCCAGCGCGCGGCGATCAGCGCCGCGGCGGCCGCGGCGTCGGCGCAGACGTCGACCTGCGACGCGCGCCGGCGCGGCGCGCGCGCCGGCGGCGATCGGCTCGGCGCTGCGGCCCGACCGCGAGCAGCCCAGGCGATGCCGGCGGCGGCGGCGTGCGCGCCGACCCCGGCGTGCAGCGCGACGCTGTCCGCGGCCGAGCTCGCGCATCTCGCCGAGCACGGCGATGGCGCGGCCGGGCAACGCGGCCGACGGCGTCGCAGCGCCGCCGTCCGTGCTGCGCCGGGTTGGCGTTGTAGGCGTCGTTGATCACCGTGACGCCGTTCGCCAGGCGCACCACCTGCATGCGCATCTTCGGCGGCTCGGCGGCGGCGAGCCCGGCGGCGATCGCGGCGCCGTCGATGCCGAGCGCGTGGGCGGCCGCGGCGGCGGCGAGCGCGTTCTGGACGTTGTGCCGGCCGGCGGCGCGGAGCCGCACCGGCGCGCGTCGCACGCCGATGCACAGGGTGAACGCGACGCCGGTCGACGCCGCGCGTCGTCGATCGCCTCGGCGCGCACCTCGCGCCCGGCGCCGAACTCGATGCGCCGCCCGGCGAAGCGCGGCGGCGGCGCGCGGCGACCCGCGCGTCGTCCATGTTGACGGCGATGGTCGCCGTCGCGCGGGCATGCCGGCGAACAGCTCGCCCTTGGCGCGCGGCCACGCCGTCGAGGTCTGCCGAGCCCTTCGAGATGCGCCGGCCCGACGTTGGTGATGACGCCGACGTCGGGCGCCGCGATCTCGGTCAGGCGCGCGATCTCGCCGAAGGCGTTCATCCCCATCTCGAGCACGGCCACCGCCTCGTCGCCGGCGAGGCGGAAGCAGCGTCAGCGGCACGCCGATCAGGTTGTTCTCGTTGCCGTGCGTCTTCAGCACGCGCGCGCGGCCAGGCGCGGCTGCGAGCAATCGCGGCGAGCATCTCCTTGGTGGTCGTCTTGCCGTTGCTGCCGGTGATGGCGACGACGCGGCCGGCCCAGCGGCGGCGCGTCGCACGCGGCGAGATCGCCGAGCGCGCGCAGCGTGTCGGCGACGACCAGGGCGCGCGCCGGCGTCGACGCCGGCGGGGACGATGATCGACCAGCACCGCCGCGGCGCCGCGCGTCAGCGCGGCGGCGGCGAAGGCATGGCCGTCGTGCGTGCGCGCCGCGCAGGGCGACGAAGAGCGCGCCGGGCGCGAGCGCGGCGCGAGTCGGTGCACACGGCGCGCGCGACCGGCGCGCCGGCCGCGGCGCCGTGCCGACGCGCGCCGGTGGCGGTCGCGATCTCTTGCCCGGTCCAGCCCATCGAGGGACTCAGTCGCGCGCGCGCGCCGCCGCCCTTGCCATGGCGTCACGACGCGTTGGATGCAAAAGTGCAGGGTCAGCGTCGCGATCCGCCAGCCACGGCGCCGGGCAGCGGCGTCCTGCGTGGACCACGTAGCCCGAGCCCTCGACGCGCACCGCCCAGCCATCGGCCTGGGCGCGCACCAGCGCGTCGCGCATGCGGCAGGCCGAGGAAGCTCGGCACGCCGCCGGGGGCGGCGATCTCTTCGATCACCGCCTCCGACGTCGGCGCCGGCTCGACCGCCGCGGCGCGGCGCAGCGCCGGCGCGGGCGGCGGCGCGGCCTCGGCCGGCGTCGACCGCGGCAGGATCCCGCGGCGCGTCGAGGCCGTACTCGGCGACGGCGCGGAATACCGGCGCCGCGACGACGCCGCCGTAGGTCGCGGTGCGCGGCGAGTCGATCACCACGAGGATCACGAGGCGCGGGATCCTCGGCCGGCACGAAGCCGACGAACGACGACATGCGGTCGCGCGCGGAGTAGCGGCCGGTGGCCGGATCGACCTTCTGCGCCGTGCCGGTCTTGCCGGCGACGCGGAAGCCGTCGATCACGCGCCTGCTTGCCGGTGCCGCTGCTCGACGACGCCGCACCAGCAGCTCGGTCACCGTCGCGGCGGTCTGCGCGCGAGATGACGCGGCGCTCGACGTGCGGCGTCGACCGGCGTAGCGGACGGTGCCGTCGTCGCTCGGTGATGCGCTCGCACCACGTACGGCCGCATCAGGCGGCCGCCGTTGGCGATGGCGGCGAAGGCGCGCGCCAGCTGCAGCGGGGTCACGGCGATGCCCTGGCCGAACGCCGTCGTCACCAGGTGGATGCGGCCCCACTTGTCGACCGGGCGCAGGAGGCCGGCGGCTTCGCCGGGCAGGTCGACGCCGGTGGGCGCGCCGAAGCCGAAGCGCTCGCACCGCCGCGCCGAAGCGCTCGCGGCCGAGGCGCTCGGCGACCTTGGCGCAGCCGATGTTGCTCGACTCGGCGATGACGTCGGCGAAGGTCAGGATGCCGTGCGGATGCGAGTCGCGGATGGTGCGGTTGCCGACGGCGTAGTGGCCGTTCTCGCAGTAGATCGCGCTCCTCGGGCCGCACCACGCCGCTCCTCGAGCGCGGCGGCGGCGAGCACGGCCTTGAACGTCGAGCCGGGCTCGTAGACAGTCGGTGACGGCGCGATTGCGGATCTGGTCGGGGCGTGACGCCGTCGAAATGATTCGGGTCGAAGCGCGGCACGTTGGCCATCGCCAGCATCTCGCCGGTGTGCGGGTCGAGCGACCACCAGCGAGCCGGCCGCGCGCGCTCGAACTCGTGCACGGCGCGCTCGAGCTCCTTCTCGGCGACGCGCTGCAGCGCGACGTCGATGGTCAGCTCGACGTTGTGCGCCGGCGCGCGGGAGCGACCCCCACCGATCACCGCCGCCATCTCGAACTGCCGCCCCCGCGCGTCGTGCCCGACGACCAGGGCCTCCACCTCGCCCCGCAACTCCGCATCCAAGGCACGCTCGATGCCCTCCAGGCCCTGGCCGTCGATGCCCGTGAACCCGAGCACGTGGCCGGCGAGCGGCGCCGTGCGGATAGACCCGCTGGCGCGTCGGCTCGCTGCCGATCCCGCGCAGCTTCGAGATCTTCCACGCCGATTCCACTGATCGAGCGACACCTGGCGGCGTCAGCCACACGAACGGCGCCGTCGCGGACGCGCGCTGCACGACGACGTCGCGCGGCACGTCGAGCAGGCGCGCCACGGTGCTGATCGCGTCCGGCTGACCGGCGAAATCGCGCGGCCGCAGGTACACGGCCGCCGACTCGCGGCTCATCGCCAGCGGCTCGCCGTAGCGGTCGACGATCGTCGCCGCGCGGCGCCGTCGATCGGCACGCTGCGATGATGCTGGCGGTCGGCGCGCTGCTTGAGGGCCGTCGCCCTGCACGGTGGTGAGCTGGACGACGCGCAGCGCCAGGGCGGCGAACAGCGCCGCGAAGAACACGCCGACTGCCGCGATGCGCTGGCGCATCGACCGCCCGGTCACGGCAGGATCTCCTCCTCGCCGCGCTCCGGCCGGCGCATGCCCAGTCGCTTGGTCGCCAGATCCTCCAGACGCGCCGCACTGTCGGCCGCGGCAGCCCGAACTGCGAGTTCCCGCCCCTCCCGCTCCAACGCCTCCACGAGCTGCCGCGTGACCGACAGTCGGTACCCGGCCTCCACCACCATCAACCGCACCCACACGTAGCCGAGTAAGAGACACGACGGTGCAGGCACCCAAGTGCCACGCACCACACAATCAACCGCCGCAGCTTCCGCGCTCACCGACGCCCGCACGTTGGCCGGGCGATGCGGCTGCGACATCGGCGAGACGAGCGCGCGGCCGCGGGGCGCGCGACGGCGGTCGGCATCATCACTACAACCCCAGCTCGCTGAGCACCCGCGGCTCGTTGATCGCGCTCAGCTCGCCGGCCTGATGCACCGGCTGCCAGTGCGATCTTGTCCCAGACACGAAACTTGCCGCGCCCGCCGGCGAACACGACGTCCTTGGCGAGATGCGCGTAGTCGCGCAGCGTCGTCGGCACGAGCAGTCGACCCTGGTTGTCGATCTGGCAATCATGCGCGCCGGGAAGGTAGAAGTCGTCGAAGAATGACATGGCAGCAGGAGACAGGTCCGTGCGTTCCGCGATGCGCGCCTCCAGCTTCATCCATTCCGCGTACGGGCGCGCCTCCAGGCAGCGGCTGTCGAGGACGCGGAAGTTGGTGATGAAGATCCGATCGTCGCCCAGCTCGCGCAGGACGTCGCGGAACTTGGCCGGGACATTCACCCGCCCTTTTCCATCGATCGTCTGTTCGAATGTGCCGCGGAACACGCGACGACTCCCACCACGTTACACCGCCTTCAACCACCCTCACCCACTTCCGCCACGGCCTATACAGTGGAGCGCACGTAGCCGTCAATACAAAAGTTCTATGTCTGACTGAGGTTGTGCGTCCGTCGTCAGGTGAACTGAGATTCACCAGTCGCGTCGGTCGAGAGATTGCGCGCTGCTCTCCCCGGACGTGCCGCTCTTCGCAGACGCGAACGCTCCGGTGGAGGTCGTAGCGGCGGGCTTTACGCCCGCCATTTCTAGCGCGCTGCTTCAAGCGCAATGAGAGAACGGTCGCGCTAGAAATGGCGGGCGTAAAGCCCGCCGCTACGACCTCCACCGGGGAGCGTGCCTCGCTCAGCCCGATGATCGGCCGCGATGCCGCGCCCGCCACTTTGGCCCACCCCCGCGTCGCAGCGGCTGGAGAGGATCTGTAAGCCGGATTCTGTCCCCCGTTGCCGGGGCGGCAGTCATTCCTCTCGACCGGCGGTTGCCCGCCGGCTCTAGCGACACACCTGAGGTCGAGCGCGGGCCACGCAACCTCGTGTTGGTCTTGCTCCGGGTGGGGTTTGCCGCGCGGCGCCGTCACCGACGCCGCGGATCGTTGCCGATCGTTTCACCGACTCCCCGCACGCGGCGGGGCCGTCTCTTTTCTGTGGCACTTTCCCCTGATCGCTCAGGGCCGCCGTTAGCGGCCACCCTGCCCTGCGGAGTCCGGACTTTCCTCCCGCCAGCGCGACGCCTGACCTCTCCGGTGCACGAGGCGACTCGCGCCGATCCTCCTCCAGCCGCGCACGAGGAACTAAGCCGTGATTCGCCGGCCTCGACGGCTCGGCGCCAGAACAGGATGCGGTGGCAGTTCGGGCACTGGCGGATGTCGCGAAACTTCTGCAGCTCGTTGTAGAACTGCGGCGGGATACGCATGTGGCAGCCGATGCAGATGCCGTCGCGCGCCGCGACGACCGCGCATGCCGCCGCGCCGATCGAAGATCTGCTCGTACTTGCTGCGCAGCTGCGGGTCCATGCCGCCGCGCCAGCTCGTCGCGCGCGCCGATCTCGGCCTCGACCTCCTGACGCAGCGCATCGGCCTCGCGCGCGCCGGTCGGCCACCGTCGTCGGCCGCCTGCGCCTCGAGGCTCTGCAGCGCTTCCTGCGCCGCCGCGAGCTGCGCGACGAGGACCTCGAGCGTCTCCATGACGCGGATCAGCTCTTCCTCGACTCTGCGGGTTCGCCTCTTTGCTGAGGTCGATCTCGCGCTGCAGCGCCAGCAGCTCGGTCGAGTTGCGCACGCGGTTCATGCGCATGCGGTTGTCGCGGATCTTCACGCCGCTCGAGCTCGAGCTGGCGATCCATCTCGACGCGGCGGACTCGAGCGCTGTCGCGCTCCGCCGTCAGCGTCGCCACCGTCTGCGCGCTTGCGCTGACAGCTCGAGCTCGAAGCCGTCCGCCTCGCCGGCGAGGGCGTTCATGCGGTCGCGCCGCTCCTTGAGCCGGCGGTCGATCTCCTGCAGCGCCGCCAGTCGATCGATGTCGAGTATCTGTGCTGAGTCGTTCACGTTGCCATCATCTCCTATTGAAGTGGGCCCACCAGGATTCGAACCTGGGACCTACCGGTTATGAGCCGGCGGCTCTGACCAGACTGAGCTATGGGCCCGCGGGTTCCTCGCTCTGGGTCGGCCGCCGCAGGCCCGCCAACGGCCGCGTGGGACGGCGCAGCTTGCGCAGCGCCTTGGCCTCGATCTGCCGGATCCGCTCGCGCGTCACTTCGAAGCGCTGGCCGACCTCTTCCAGGGTGTAGTCGGTTTTCTCGCCAAGCCCGAAGCGCAGGCGCAGCACCTGCTCCTCGCGCGGCGTCAGCGACGCCAGCGCCTGGCGCGTCTGCTCGCGCAGCCGGATGCCCATCACCGCGTCCACCGGCTTCACCGCCTGGGTGTCCTCGATGAAGTCGCCGAGCGTCGAGTCCTCTTCCTCGCCGACCGGCGTCTCCAACGACACCGGCTGGCTGCACGACCTTGAGGACGCTGCGCACCTTGTCGGGCGCCATCTCGAGATGGGCGGCCAGCTCCTCGGTGGTCGGTTCGCGGCCGAGCTCCTGCACCATGCAGGCGCGAGGTCGCGGATCAGCTTGTTGATGGTCTCGATCATGTGCACCGGGATGCGGATGGTGCGCGACTGGTCGGCGATCGCGCGCGCCATCGCCTGACGGATCCACCACGTCGCGTAGGTCGAGAACTTGTAGCCGCGCTGGTACTCGAACTTGTCCACCGCGCGCATCAGGCCGATGTTGCCCTCCTGGATGAGGTCGAGCAGCGGCAGGCCGCGGTTGGTGTACTTCTTCGCGATGCTGACGACGAGGCGCAGGTTGGCCTCGATCAGCTCCTTCTTGCCGGCGCGCACGACGCGCTCGGCCGCGGTGACCTGCCCGACGGCGGCGCGCAGCGCCGCGGCGTCGATCTCGGCATCGCCGCCGGAGCGCGGCAGGCGCGACCACGCGCGGCGTGGCGCGCGCCGACGTCCCCTGGCGATCCACCTCGGCGAGGACGCGACGCATTTCGCCGATCGCCGCGCCGATCTGGCGGTCGTGCAGGCGCAGCGCTTCGATGGCGACCCGCAGCAGGTCGAGCTTCGTGGTGCGCGTCTTCTCACTGCCGCTGCGCTCGGCGCGCTCGATCTCGCGCACCAGCTTGCGCACCACGGCAAATTGCGCGAGCGCCTCGGCGCGCAGCCGCTCCTCGTCCTGCTCGAGCGTTTCGCTGTCCTCGTCGAGATCGCGCCGCACCTCGCGCAGGCGGATCTCCTCGATCTCGAGCAGCTCGCCGAGCCCGACGAGGTAGCCGCGCGCCACCGGATCGCGCAGGACTTCGGCGAGGAGGAGGCGTTGCGCTTCCTCGATGCGCCGGGCGATGCGTACCTCGCCGTCGCGGGTGAGCAGCGCCACCTTGCCCATCTCGCGCAGGTAGAGCCGCACCGGGTCGGCGCTGGGCTCGGCCTCCGTCACCTTCGCCGTCGCCGCCGGCCCTTCCCACATCGAACGGCCGAAGATCTCGGCGACGTCCTCGCTCGTCGTGCCCGGCGTCAGATCGACGGCCGGGGCGCGCTCCTCACCCGCCGGCGGCGATCCCGTCGCTCCGGCGCTGCGCTCGCTCCGCCCCATCTCCCGCGGCGCTCGTTTACTCACCCCGCTCCTCCTTCCCGCCGCCGCACGACGCTGTTCAGGTCGGCCAGCTTGCTGCGCCACGTGTCGTCGCCGCGCGACTCGGCCTGCCGCAGCTCCGACGCAATCACCTGCCGCTCGGCGCGAGCCCCGCGCTCCTCGATGCGCTGCGCGCAGTCCTCGGCGGCGCGCAGGCGCTCCGCCGCATCCCCCAATGGTCCCTGTCCGAGCGCCGCCGCCGTCAGGCGTGCGGCGAGCGCCGGGGGCAGCTCCTCGACGAGGTCGCTGAGCGGCCGCCCGCTCGCCCAGGTCGCGGCGACGCGGCGACCCGCGTCGGCGAGCTCCGGCGTGCGGAAGCGCTGCAAGGTGTCGCGCGACGCGATCAGCTCGGCGACGACGCGATCGGCGGCCATCAGCTCGACCAGCATGCGCTCCTCGACGGGCCACGCGCCGGGCGTCGCCGGGCGTGCGGCGGGTGTCGGGCTCGCCCCGCTCGGGCGGGAACGGCGGAAGACGTCTTCGCTCAACCCGAGCCGCGCCGCCGCCTGGCGCACCAGCACCGCGAGCTGCAGCTCGTTGCCGACTTTCGCGAGGATGCCCTTCACCGCGTCGGCGACCTTCGTGCGCTGCGGCAGCGTCGCGCCCGGCGGCAGCAGCGTGTCGAAATAGAAGTCGACCAGCGTCGGGGCGGCGTCGAGCAGCGCCAGCGTCGCGGCGCCGCCGTGCTGGCGGGTGTAGCTGTCGGGATCGGCGCCTTCCGGAAGGAAGGCCGCGCGACCCCACACGCCGGCCTCGGCGCAGATCGCGAAGGCGCGCACCGCCGCCTGGCGGCCGGCGCGGTCGCCGTCGAAGAAGAAGAACACGGCCATCTCCTCGCCGCCGAGCGGCTGGAGCACGCGCAGCTGCGCCGGCGTGAGCGCCGTGCCGAGCGTCGCGACGGCGTACGACACGCCCTCCTGCGCCAGCACCAGCGCGTCCATGTAGCCCTCGACGACGACGGCGCGCGCCTGGCTGCGGATCGCGTCGCGCGCCTCGGCGACGCCGTACAGTCCCTCGCCCTTGTGGAACAGCGGGGTCTCCGGGGAGTTGAGATACTTCGGCTGGTCGTCGCCGAGCGTGCGGCCGCCGAAGGCGATGGTGCGGCCGCGGCGATCGCGGATCGGGAACATCACGCGCCCGCGGAAGCGATCGTAGACGCGCCCGTCGTCGCGGCGGCCGAGCAGGCCGGCCGTCAACGCGACCTCGCGCTCCACCTTCTCGCGCTCGAGCGCCGCCGACCAGCGCCGTGCCGGTCGCCGGCGCGAAGCCGAGCCCGTAGCGATCGATCGTCGCCGCGTTCAGGCCGCGCCCCTCGAAGTAGCGGCGCGCCGCCGCGCCGGCGGGACTGGCCAGCGCACTGCGGAAGAACCGCTCGGCGAAGGCGTTGGCGCCGTAGAGCTGTTCGCGCCGGCGCGCCGCCGGATCGTCGCGCATCCGACGCGGGCAGCGACACCCCGGCGCGCGCCGCGAGCTGCGTCACCGCGTCGAGGAACTCGATGCGCTCCATCTTCATCACGAAGGTGAAGACGGTGCCGCTCTCGCCGCAGCCGAAGCAGTGGAAGAGCCCGCGCTCGTCGCTGACCGTGAACGACGGCGTCTTCTCGCCGTGGAACGGGCAGAGCCCGAGGTGGTTGCGGCCCCTGTCGCTTCAGATTGACGTAGGCGGAGACGACCTCGACGATGCTGATCCTGTCCCGGATGGCCTGGAGAGTCTCGTCAGGGATCCGGCGCGCCATCGTCGCTTCAGGCCGGGCGATCCGCCCCTTGGGCGGGTCCGCTGTGCCACTCCGAACGGAGCGTTGCCTCCGCGGCCGACACCAACGGTCGCGCCAGGCGGGAGTCGAGAATCTTGCGATCGAGACCTTTGACGACGGGGAAGAGCTGCAGGAAGAGCAGCGCACACGCCGCGATCGCCGCGCCCTTGCCGGCGGCGAACAGCGCACCGATCACCCGGCTCGGGATGCGCAGCACCCCGCGCCCGAGGATCTGGTCGGCAGCGACGCCGACGATGTTGACGAGGGTGCTGACGACGAGAAACACGCCGACGAAGGCGATGCCCAGCACCGCCGTCGGGTTGACGTCAGCCACGGGCAGCAACGTCCCGAGCCAGGCGGCGGCCGGTTCGGCGCCGCGCAGGGCCGCCAGCAACCCGCCGAGGAGCGCCGCGAAGCCGAACGCCTCGCGGAAGAGGCCGCGCCACGAGCCGCGCAGTGCGCAGAACAGGAGCAGGGCGACCAGGGCAATGTCGATGGCGCTCATTGCGACCGCCTCTGGGCTCCCGCGCTCCGCATTCCGGTTGCCCTAGCTGGTGCCTCCGGCCCGGGCGAGACGGCGCAGATAGCGCTTCTTCGCCGCCAGCATCTTCTTCTTCTTGCGCACGCTCGGCTTTTCGAAGTGCTCGCGCTTGCGCAGCTCGCTGAGGATCCCGGCCTTCTCGCACTGCTTCTTGAAGCGGCGGATCGCGACCTCGATGGGTTCGTTCTCTTTGACTCGGACGCCTGCCATGTAGTGATGAACTCCTCCTCGATTCGCGTTGCCGGGCCGCGTGCGACCAGCCCTGCGCCGGAACGCAGCCTAACCCAGGTTTCTTATTCGATGGGCGGATGGTGTCAAGCCAACCACCCCTCGATACGCTCGCTCCGCTCGCTACTCGGGGGCCTCGGCATCCTCAAAGCAGGTCACCGCCGGGGCAGGCGTTCGGGGAAATCGCTGATGATGCCGGCCACGCCGATGGCGATCAGATCGGCGATCGTGTCGGCGTCGTTGACCGTCCAGACGATCACCTGCCGGCCCTGTCGTCGCGCCTCGGCCACGAAGGCCGGGTCGGCCAGGCTCCACAGCGGATTCACGGCGACGGCGTGCAGCGACTCGGCCTCGATCCACATCGGGTCGAGGTCGGTGGTCTGCCACAGCACCCCCAGCCGGGCGTCGCGGGACCGCTCCCGCACCGCCGCCAACGCCCCCATCTGAAAAGAGGAAATGATGGTCCCCTCCAGCCGCTGGCGGCCGGAGAGGAGCGCGAGCAGCGCGTCGGCCGTCGCCTCCCAGTCCGCCGGCGGACTTTTGATCTCGACGTTGAGCTCGGCCCGACCGGCGGTCCAGGACAGGACCTCATCGAGCGAGGGCACCATCGCCCCGGCCCATTTCGCGTCGAACCAGCTGCCGGCGTCGAGCGCCTGCAGCTCGGCAAGCGTCCGCTCGCGCACCGGCCCCGCGCCGGCGACGGTGCGGCCGAGCTGCCGGTCGTGCAGCACCACGAGCTGCCCGTCGCGCGTCAGTTGGACGTCGAGCTCGATCATGTCGACGCCGATCTCCATCGCCCGCTCGAACGCCGGCCGCGTCAGCTCCGGCCGCGTTCCCGCGGCGCCGCGATGGGCGATGCGCAGGTAGGACATGGGCGGCCTGATACCACAGATGGATGAGAGGCCACAGATGAACACCGATGGCCACGGATGGACACGGACTGACGTTCAAAGATCGGTGTGCATCGGGGTGTGAGGGAGGCGGGGATCGGTGTGCATCTGTGTTACTCGGATTGAATGCCCGGCACCTGGACCGCCGTCACGGTCACCGCGGCGCCCCCGCTGGTCGAAGCGATCGAGAGTTTTCTCATCGACCACGGCGCGCCGGGCCTCGAGAGCGAGGAGCGCGGCGACGCGACGCGCATCACCGCGCACTTCGCCGACAGTCCGCCGCTGGCGGAGCTGGCGCGCTACCTCGACGGGCTCGTCGAAGCGCACCCATCGCTGCCGCGGCCGGGAGTCGAGACCGCGACCGTCACCGACTCCGGCTGGGCGGAGAACTGGAAGACGCACTTCCCGCCGCTGTCGATCGGCGAGCGACTGTTCGTGCGCCCGCCCTGGGTCGACGAGGTGCCGGGCGGACGGGTGTCGATCGTCCTCGATCCGGGCATGGCGTTCGGCACCGGCCACCACGCCAGCACCCGCGGCTGCCTCGAGCTCCTCGAGGCGGCGCTCGTCGCGCGCCCCGGCGCGCGCGTCCTCGACCTCGGCACCGGCTCGGGCATTCTCGCCATCGCCGCGCGCAAGCTCGGGGCCGACGAGATCTTCGCCATCGACATCGATCCCGACGCCTGCGCCGTGGCCGCCGAGAACGCCGCCGTCAACGACGTGCACGGGTTGCACATCGGCATCGATATCGACGCCGCCCGCGGCCCCTTCGACGTCGTGCTCGCCAACCTCTTCGCCGTGCAGCTGGTCGAGTTCGCACCGCTGATCGCCGGCCGACTCGCCGCCGGCGGCACCGCGATCGGCGCCGGCATCCTTGCCGCCGAAGCCGACGCGGTGGCCACCGCCTGGCGCGCCGCCGGCCTCATCGCCGCCGGCGAGTGGCGTGACGAGGGATGGGTCGCTCTCGCGTTCCGGAAGCCGGCGTGAGCGGACACCTGCCGCGCTTCGCCATCGCCCGGCCGGCGGCCGTCGGCGAGGTCGTCACCCTCGCCGGCGACGAGGGGCGGCACGCGCGCGTGCGCCGCCTGGCGGTCGGCGAAGCCGTGGCGCTCTTCGACGGGGCGGGACACAGCTGCGTGGGCGAGGTGACGCGCATCGCTCGCGACGGCATCGCGGTGTGCATCACCGCCGTCCGGGCGCCCAACGACGGCGAGTCGCCGCTCGACCTCACCCTCGCTGTCGGCCTGCTCAAGGCCGACAAGCTCGACTGGGTGATCGAGAAGGCCACCGAGCTCGGCGTCGCCCGCGTCCAGCCCTTCGCCAGCGCGCACACCCTCGCGCAGCCGTCGGCCGGTCGCCAGGCGCGCTGGCAACAGATCGCCCGCAGCGCCGCCAAGCAGAGCGGCCGCTCGGTCGTCCCGACCGTCGCGCCGCCTCGCGACCTCGCCGATGTGCTGAAGACGACGGCAACGCGCCTCCTCCTCGCCGAGCACGGCGAGACGGTGCCGCTCGCGACCATCGACGCCCCAGCGACGACGCCGCTCCTCCTCGTCGTCGGCGCCGAAGGCGGCTTCACCACGACGGAGCTCGATGCGGCGCGCGCCGCCGGGGTCCATCTGATCACCCTCGGCCCCCGCATCCTGCGCGCCGAAACCGCCGCCATCGCCGCCTGCGCGCTCTGCCAGTTCCGCTGGGGCGACCTCTGATCGGCCGCTGTGCCCCTCGGTGGTCCGCTGTGGTAGGGATCGCCCCATGCCGCTGCGCTTCGCCTTCGTCATGGATCCGATCGAGCGGATCCTGCCGGACAAGGACACCACCTTCATGTTCATGCTCGAGTCCGGGCGGCGCGGGCATGAGGTCTACTACCTGCAGATCGACGACCTGTTCATCGATCGCGCGGTGCCCTACGGTCGGGCGCGCCGCGCCGCCGTCCGACGCCCGACCCAGGACGATGCCGCGCATCACTTCCTGCACGAAGAGCGGGTCATGCGCCTCGACGAGTTCGACGCGGTGTTCATGCGCAAGGACCCGCCGTTCGATCTCGCCTTCTTCTTCGCCACCCACGCGCTGTCGCTGATCGACCCGCGCCGCACGCTGGTGATCAACGAGCCGAGCGGCCTGCGCGATGCCAACGAGAAGCTCTACGCGCTGCACTTCCCCGACGTCATTCCCGACAGCCTGGTCACCCGCGACCACGACCCGCCTGAAGGCCTTCATGGCCGAGCTCGGCGGCGAGATGATCGTCAAGCCGCTCGACGGCGCCGGCGGCGCCGGCGTGTTCCACCTGCGCACCGGCGACCGCAACGTCAACGCCATCCTCGAAGCGGCGACGCTCGACGGCCGCCGCCTGATCATGGCGCAGCGCTACCTGCCGGAGATCCGCCAGGGCGACAAGCGCATCATCGTCCTCGACGGCGAGCCGCTCGGCGCCGTGCTGCGCGTGCCGCGCGAGGACGAGACGCGCGGCAACATCCACGTCGGCGGCGCCACCGTGAAGCGCGCCGCTCTCGGCGCGCGACCGCGAGATCTGCGCCGCGCCTGGCGCCGCGCCTGCGCGCCGACGGCCTGTGGTTCGTCGGCCTCGACGTCATCGGCGACTGGCTCACCGAGGTCAACGTCACCAGCCCCACCGGCATCCAGGAGATCAACGCCCTCGACAGCGTCACGCTCGAGCGGCCGGTGATCGACTTCGTCGAGCAGCGCATCGCCGCGCTGCGCACGTAGCCCGTCGCGTCCTTTCAATCATCGCTTGGAGGGCCGCGCTCCCGCGCGGCCTGTCCCCGAAGTTTGGCGGCAATCATCGCCGCGAACCGCCCAGCTCCCTTCTTCGTGGAGCGCCCGCGGTCAGCAGCGCTCACGCGCCGCACTCCACACCCCCCCGATCGTCTGGCGATACACCGGCGATACGCTGTCTTGACCGAACCGGACCCGCCGGCTAACAACCCCGACTTACGCCCCCGGCGCGGGCAGGTAGCTCAGTTGGTAGAGCAAGGGACTGAAAATCCCTGTGTCGGCAGTTCGATTCTGCCCCTGCCCACCTTCTCTTCCCCGTAAGTACGCGCACGCGCATTCGGCGACGCCGCTGATCTTGGGCGTCGCCATGGTCCACGTCCGCAACACATGGACGGCGCGACGATGCTGTCGAAGCGCGACGCCGCCACGAACGCCGCGGTGGTGTACACCGGGTTGTGAGCCTCCAGGGCCCGCGGCCCAGTGCCGGATCATCGGTGGGTTGACGAGATCGGGCGCCACCGACGGCGCCCGATTACCGCGCGCATTGCGCCCACACGCTCCGTGTCTCTTCGTCCAAGTCGGACAACATCGCTCGTGTCACCTCGACAACCCGGCGAGATCATGGCGAGCGGCATACATCAACCCCGATGCGACCGAATGACCGCGGTCCGGCGATGCGATGGGCAGGGCGCGGTCCAGAATGATACGGAGGGCGCAATGAGCAAGAAGGCGCTCTGACCGGTGGACTCCGCCTCCCCAGCATTCACGGCTCTGGTTCTGGCCGGTACCCGGGCAACGGGCGACCCGCTGGCGGCGGCAGCAGGCGTTGCCCACAAGGCGTTGGTGACGGTGGGCGGCGCGCCGATGCTGGCGCGCGTCCTCGACGCGCTGCACGGCGCCACCTCGGTGCGCCGCGTGATCATCTGCGGCATGGCACCGGACCTTGCGGAGCGCGACCCCGTGCTGCGCGAGATCGGCGCCTCCCGCACGCTCGAGCTGACGCCCGGCGGCACGAGCCCGGCCGCCAGCGTCGCCCTCGCGATCGAAGCCCTGGCCCTCGAGCCGCCGCTGCTGATCACCACAGCCGATCACCCGTTGCTGACGGCCGCGACCATCGACGAGTTCTGCGCCGGCTCACGCACCGCCGCGGTCGACGTCACGTTCGGTCTCGCCCGGGCTGAGTTGGTCGCGGCGGCGTTCCCAGGCATTCGGCGCACCCACTACCGATTCCGCGACGGCGCCTTCTGCGGCTGCAATCTCTATGCGTTTCTCACCGCCGCGGGCAGCGCGGCGCCGGTGCTGTGGATGCGGGTTGAGCAGTTCCGCAAGCGCCCGTGGCGCATGGTCAGCTTGCTCGGTCCGCTGGTGTTGGTCCGCTTTCTGCTCGGCCGCCTGTCACTGGCAGACCTCACGGCGTTGCTGCGCATGCGCTTCGGCCTGCGCGCGCGTCCCGTACACCTGTCTGCCGCCAGCGCCGGATTCGATGTCGACACCGTCGAGCAGCGCCGCGTCGCCGATGCGTACCTGCGCCGCGGCGCGATGGTCAGGTCGTGACGGCGTCGGCTTCCGGCACCGTGCCCGTGGGATCGTCCAGGACATCCCAGCGCGAGGTCAGCGCCACCGCCGGCACCAGGTCGTGTAGATAGTCGATCTCGACCCAACCGAGATCGTCCACCGACTCTGCATGGACGAGGCCGCGGCTGGCGAGCCTGTCGACAGCGGACAGATACCAGTAGCGATCCGCCCCGGGTTCGCCGGCCACCTCTTCCAGCGCGGCGCGAAGCAGTTGCGGGCCGGCGCCTCGGTACAGCGACATCCCGATCGCCTCGCCGCCCACCCGGTCGATGGGGAGATCCTTGCCGATGCGGGTGACGCGTCCCGCGTCGCGCAACACCTTCATGTCGTCATCGTCGTAGAGCGCCTTGCTGGCGATGGCGAGGCTGACCGGATTCCCCCGACTGGCGCACAGGCGGGTGACGACCGCGGGCTCGAAGAGGGTGTCGCCGTTGATGAGCAGGAAGTCCTCGGTCATCTCGCCACGCGCCGCCAGGCAGCTCACCAGGTTGTCGGCGCGGTTCCACAGCGGGTTGACCAGCGTACGCGCGTCCATTCCGGCGGGCGCGCGCTCGATGATGTGACGCTCGACATCGTCGGCGCCAAAGCCCACCACCACGGTGACGACCTTGATCGCTGCACCGGCGAGCGCGCGTAGTTGCCACTCCAGCAGCGTGCGGCCGCAGACCTCGACCAGGCACTTGGGAATCCGTGCGGTCAGCGGGAGCAGCCGGCGGCCCTGACCTGCGCTCAGAATGATCGCTTTCACAGCCTCCCTCTCATCCCACTACCCACAGGGCAGCCACCGGACATCCAATGCGGGTGCCAGGGACTGGTCGCGAGGTCAAGGGCACGCGCAGTCAGTGGAACGCCCTGGCCCGGTAGAGCCGCCATGCCTGCGCCCCGAGCGCGAGCATCGGGAAACGGCGTTGACGCCATGTCCGATCCACTTCGACCCCGGAATGGCGCTGAATCTTCCACAGGACATAGTCGACCGCGCCCTCAAAAATCAGCGCATTGCGCAGGATACGGAGGAGAAAGAGCGTCTTACCGTGGACGTGCCTGATATGCCAAAGCCACCGAGCGCGGCGCCGCGCCGCAGCCGACAGCTCGACCGTACAGAGCAGGTCGTTGGTCTGCGCGTCGGTTTCCACCGTGTGGCCGAGCGCTTCCAGCGCCAGGCGCGTCACGGCCTCGTAGCGCACCGGAGCATTGGCCCACAGCGTCTCCACCACCCCGGGCCTCTCGGCGCGCAGCTCGGCGCGATAGGTCGTGCGCCAAGTGGCCAGCCAGAGCTCGCGGCTGGAGAACCGCGGCGCGACCAGCGGGATGGCGCGCGCAACGGTGGTGAGCACCGCCGACGCCAGCGCCGCTGCCACCTCGCGCCGCACCGACTCGTCGGCCGCGTAGACCAGCGCGCAGGGCTGCGAGAACCGCGACCAGAAGTAGGGCTCGAAGGTCCGCGTCGAGGTCAGCCGCGCCAGGTCGCGCTGCGCGAGCACGGCGTACTTGGCCCGCACCACCCCGTTCGTTGCCCGCGTCTCGAAATAGAAGACGTTTGGCGGTAGCAGCCGGTTCAACACCGCGAGCGGCCGCGACGCGTAGGCGCTGCGGTAGTCGTCGACCAGCACGTACAGATCGAGCACGCCCTCGTGATCGTCGCCGCGGCGCAGACACGACCCGTAGAAGATCACGCCGCGCAGCGCCGGCCCGAAGCGCTCGCGCAGGCGCTCGACCACCGCGTGGGCGCCGGGCGAGACCGGCCGTGCGAGCTCCAGCGCGATGTGGGCGCGCAGCGCCTCACTCGCCGTCACGGTCGCTCCCGCAGGAAGTACGCGTGCTGACGGGCGCTCAGGGTCATGTGCGTCGAGTTTCCGGCCGGTTCGAAGAGCTCGCCGTCGAGCGTGTAGCCGCTGTCGAAGATCAGATGGATCTCGTCGGCGTTGACGCTGCGGTAGCCGAGGTCGGGGCGCAGGTGCACGCTCGGTCGACCGCGCAGGGCCGGAACGATGGCACGCGAGATGCGCCGCGGCGCATAGCTGAGCGAGCTGAAGCGCAGCCGGCCGGGTCCGACGCCCCAATACGGGCTGAGGCCCAGCACCTGCCGGTCCATCGTCGATGTCAGGATGCCGAAGTACGGCTCGGGTGCCAGCGGCGCCTGGGCATCGATACGGATCTCGGCGTGCAACGGTGGAAAGAGCCGGCCGACCTTGCCGGTCGCCACGTAGCTGAGGGCCGTCCCCACCGCCACGGCGGCGCCGAGTTGGCCGCGCATCCCGCGCGACTCGACCTCGCGGCGCGCGAAGGCGACGCCGTGATAGACCGCTCCTGCACCGAACAGCATGGCGTATTGCGGCGCCGCATCGGCAGCTACATCCACCCGCACCACGGCGCGCTGATCGACCGTACCGGCGAGCATTCCGCTGGCGGCCTGGTCGAGCAGCCGCTGGAGCGCGCCCAGCGGTCGCCGCCCGTAGCCCACATTGCGCGCCGTGGTATTGGCCGTTCCGCCTGGAAGGACCGCCAGGAGCGGCAGCGACGCCGGCAACGGCGAGCGGAGCAGCGCCGTCAACACCGCCTGGACCGTGCCATCGCCGCCATTGACGACGATGATCTCGGTCTCGCTGCGCAGCAGCGCGTCGACGGCGTGGCCCATCCCGTCGACGGTGTTCTCCTCGAAATGCGCCACCCGCGGGTGCGCGGTCAGCAGCGTGGTCACGCGGTCGAGCAGGCCGCGCCGCGCGTTCTGCCCGCTGAGCGGATTGTTGATCATCCCCACCCGCAGGGGCCGGCGTCGCGGCACACCACCGGTCAGAGACGGCGGCAGGCCCTCTGACGGCGTGGTCTCGGCTGCGTGCCGGCCGGCGGATGAGTGCGGTGGCATGTTTTCCTACGCCTACGCGGTGATCGACGACACCGCGGGCCTAGCTATCGCAATTGGGGAACGATTTGAAAGACATCCCGGGCAAAGATCGGCCGGGGGCGGAGGCAGCGCACCACACAGGGGGCGACGACACTCGTCACGTCGCCGCGCCGCGCAAGCGGTGCAGCAGCATCCCGAACAGGCCCTTCGGCTGACGCGGCGTCAGGTGGTGACGCAGCTCCGCCGCGCCGGCGGCGCACGGCGCACCGGCGTCGGGTATCGCTACGCCCGCCGACCAGAGGACGCCGTTGACCACCAACTGACGCATCGGCGCGACCGACCAGGCCGAGTGCGCATCGAGGCCCGTGAAGCAGAACGACCGCCCGCCTCCCGGGCGCTCGTACGCCCACGACACCACATCCGCCGGGCCGCCGCGGCTCGAGCCGCCGTGCGATCGGCTGGACCAGACCAGTGGAGTCACCCCGTCCATTCCGTCGACGAAGCGGAGCTCTCTCAGCCAGCCGTCCCGAATACTCCAGGGCGCGACCCCGCGCGTCACCGGGTGGACTGGGATCTCGCGATGATGCGTTCGCCAGTGCCCGCGCGCAGATGTTCCGGGCACGTGCACGCCGCCGGCCCAGACCGCCAGCGACGACGCGCGCTCGGCCGGAACGCGCACGGCCTGGTGGAGCAGAACCAGACCGACGCCGCGCTCGATCAGGGCATGGATTCGTTCGACGCGCTCGGGCGACGCGAAGAGCTCGTGCTTGGTGCCGCCACCGCAGTAGCAGACGATGCACTGCACCGTGTCGAAGAGGCTCTCGTCCTCGGGCCAGCCGTCGCGCACGACGATGCCGCGCACGCCGGCCGTCTGCGCGACCGAGGCGGCGAGCAGCGCGCAACCGCCGGCGTAGTCGTGATGGCCGACCCGGTCGGCCATCTTCATCCGGCCGGCGATCAGTAGGATCGTGGCAGGCTCCGAGTCGCGGGATGGTGAAGGCGGCTGTCCGGCCATCTCGTTTCGGATTGGCTCAGACCAGCGGGCGAGCGGTCAACCGCTCGAGGATGTGCAGCGACGAACGCGAGGGGTCGTGCATGGCGGTGGCGGGCAGGAAGAAGCTCTGATCGAGGCTGTGCTGACCGGAGATGGCCCCGTGCACGACCAGATCGGTGATCGCCAGCCAGGTCGAACCGCCGGGGAACTCGGTGATTCGGCGCGGGGCGCGTTCCTGGTAATCCGCGTCGCTCTTGGCCAGCCGGCGGATGTCCGCAATCAGGCGATCGTAGGCGGTGCGCCGCCCGCGCGTGACTCCCAACAGGCGCAGCAGCCACGACGATCGCTCCGGAGTGGTGCGCGCGGCGGGCAGGAAGTGGCCAACGAAGGGCTCGAAATGCTCGCCGACCTGCCAGACGCGCGGCCGATTGGTCGTATTGATGTTGCTGAACACGCGCAGCATGGCCCGCCCACAGCTCGGGCGGCCATAGCTGGTGTCGACGTGCAGGCCCTGCGGGATGCTTCGCTCGCACGGCCGGTAGGTGACCCGATCGCGCTGCAGCGCCGGCCGGTAGGCGGGCAGCAACGTCTCCGCCAGCATCTGGGCCCAACTCGAAAAGCGCAGCATCATGGCCTCGATCTCGCGCCGCGGCGCCGGGGCGATCCTCGTCCGCTCGATGCGGCCCTCCTCTGGGTACATGATCAACGTCGGGCGACCGATGCGGCTGTCGCGTTCCTTCTGGCCGGGGAGAATCACCTTTGTGTCCAGGATGAGGTCGCGCTCGCGCGCGGTCAGCTCGAAGCTGCTCTGCGACAACAACACGACACCGCCGCCCTCGAGCGCGTCGAGCGCTGCGGCGCGGGTTGCGGCCCGCGTCAGGTCGCCGGGGTCGGCGAGCTCCAGCAACGGCGGCACCGCGTTGGAGCGGTCGGTCTCGGCCATGGTCGTCAACCGCGCATACCCGCGGCGGCCGTTTCAAGACGTCCGGGTAGCGAGGAGTGTCCCAGGTTGTTGGTGAGCATTGGCAAATCGACCTTCTTACCGCCAAGGACGCCAAGCCAGACGCCAAGACCCAAGGTTATCTTGGCGTCTTCGCTTGGCGTCCTTGGCGGTTCTCGAAGCTCTTTCAACCCCCGGAATCAAACTGAGACATCACCCGGTCGCGACATGCTCTGCTCCTCACCCAGGGCGCGCCGCAGATGAAAGGCGATCAGGATGCCCAGGCGCGAGCTGCCGACCGGTGTGCCGCTGGTGCGCTGTACGATGTCGAGGTCGGGTCCCTTGTTGCCTTCGATCAACGCCGGTCCGTCCTCCAGCACCGCCACGTCCCACCCGACCACGATCTGATCCGCGAAGGCGGCATGAGCGCGGCGCGCTACATCCAGGACCTGATCCCACATCGGCACCTGGCGGCCGAGGATCGCGGCGCCGCTCATCGGGTGGGTGGTCCACCACCGGCTGCGCCGACTCAGCCCAGTGTCCGTCGCTCTGCCGACCACGCCGGAATCGAGCCCGACGCTGGCGGCGATCCCGCCGGCGTGGAAGTTGTCCACCACCGTACCCGGCGTGCGCGCCATGCGCAGCACGGCATGGGTGACCTCCGGCCGGCCCGCCTCGTCCAGGCAGGTGACGACGCGCACCGACGACAGCGCGCCGGGGCTCACTTCTTCGAGCAGCCGATGGTTGCGGACGAAGAGACGGCCGACGTAGGCCCCCTCATCCTGCGACAGCGTGACGAGGTGGGCGATCAACTCGGCCTCGCTCTTCACGCCGGCGCTGACGTTGCGGTACCGGCGGTTGCCGGCATAGGTCCACACGGCCGCGCCGCGTCCGCCCGAACCACTGAGCGGCTTCAGAAAGAGGTCGCGCTGCGGCAGACCCGGCTCGTCCGCGTCGAGTCGGGTCAGGCGCCCGGCCTCGACGACGAAGAGCGCCTCAATCGCCGGCACGCCGTGCTCGCGACAGCGCCGCGCGAAGAGCGCCTTGTTGCGCAGCGCCTCGGTGGTCTCTGCCGAGGAGAACGTGTTGCGCAGGATCGGGTAGATGCCGTGCTTGGTCTCGTACCGGTACAGGTAGTCGAGCGCGGTGGACGGTCCGTCGCCCCGGTGCAGATCGAAGACGTAGTAGGACAGCGGCAGGATCCCCTGCCCGAGCCACAGCGCCATCTGCTCGCGCGCCTGCCGCAGGACCCCCTTGCCACCTTCGCGGCGCACCCGCGCGGCGTTGCGCGCCGTGCACACCGCCAGCAGGCCGAGAACGATCGGCATACCGGCGACGAAGCCGCAGCCCATGCCAATGTGTGCGAGGCGGCTGTAGCGTCGCCGGTCGTGGCGCTGAAATCGGCTGTGGATGTAGTGCGCCGGCGAGACGTCGTCGCGCAGGCGCGCCCAGCGCCACGGCGCACCACTCGCGATCCACAGCAGCGCACTCGGTTCGATCTTCACGTCAGATCCGTGATCCCGGCGCGGCCCGTTCAGACAAGCCGCTGTCCGGTCATCTGTTCGAGCATATGCAGCGACGATCGGGCCGGATCGCGCATCGCCGCCGCCGGCAGGTAGAAGGTCTGGTCGAGGCTGTGCTGCCCGGAAACGGCGCCGTGCAGGACCAGGTCGGTGAGCGCGATCCACGTCGAGCCGGCGGGAAACTCGACGGTGCGGCGCGGCGCCTCGCGCTGGTACTGCTTGTCGCCCTTCACCAGGCGGCGCAGGTCGGCCATCATCTGATCGTAGGGCGTCTTGGCGCCGCCGAGCAGGCCGAGGCGCGTCAGCAGCGCGGCGCCCAGGCCGGGGCGCTGTGCGCGGAGCGAGCCGACGTAACGCTCGGCGACGGGCGCGAACGGCTCACCGACCTGCCAGACGCGCGGCCGGCTGGCTGGGTCGATGTTACTGAAGACGCGCAGCATCCCGCGCCCCTGGGTGGGGAACCCGTAGCTCGAGTCCATGTGCAGGGGTTGCACGTCGCCGCGTTGGTTGGGCCGATAGGTGATGCGATCGCGGTCCAGCGTCGTGCCGTAGCTGGGCAGCAGCGCGCCGAGCACGCCCTCGGCCCAGCCGCCGAAGCGCGCCATCATCGCCTCGATCACCGGACGCGCAGCCGGCCGCACCTGCGCGCGCACCAACTTGCCCCGCGAGTAGGCGAAGTGGAAGCGCTTGATGCCGCCGCGGGCCGGATCGAAGATGATCGTCGGTCGCCCATCCGGGACCTGCGGCTCGTTGGTCAACATCGCGCGCAACTGTCCCACCAACGCCGCTTCATCGTCGCGCAGCGCAAAGCCCGTCCCGGCCAGCAGCACGATGCCGCCGCTCTCGAGGGTTGTGAGGGCATCGTCGCGGACACTGCGCGATGCGAGATCGGCGCCGGGCGGAACTGTCATGATGCTCGCGGTGGTCGCCGTGCGCGGCGCGCTCGTAGGCTGGCTCATCGGTCCACCGGCAGGGTCGGATAGCGGATCGCCAGGGCGCGGCGCAGATGGAAGGCGAGCAGCGCGCCGAAGCGCGAGTTGCCGAGCGGCTCGCCGCAGACGCGCTCGACGATGTCGACGTCGGGTCCGGAGTTGCCCTCGATGATGACCGGGCCGTCGGCCAGGATCGCGATATCCCAACCGATCACGACCCGGTCTGGAAAGGCCGCATGGGCGCGCGCCGCCAGCGCCAGCGTCTCTGGCCAGAACGGCAGCACCCGGCCGGCGATCGGGGCCCGCGTGTCCGGATGCTGCTCACACCACCCGACATCGGGCCGCAGCCCCACGTCGGTGGCCCGCCCCAGCGCACCGCTGCGCATGTCGACCGGCGCCGCGATCCCGCCGGCGTGAAAGTTGTCGACCGTCGTATTGCTGCCGACCGCCATGCGCAGCACCGCGTGCGTCGCCTCGAAACCGCCGCTCTCGCTCTCGATCGTCATCAATCGCACGGTGGCCAGGGCGCCATTGCTGAGCGGCGCGATGTCGGGATGGTTCACCAGGCGCGGCTGCACGATGCAGCCGTCCGCCGCGGACCGGCGCCGGACATGTTCGAGCAGCTCGCGTCCGGTCAGGCGCAGACCATGGCCGTCGCGGTAGTGCCCTGCCCCATCGTCGAGCCAGCGCTCCGCCCCGAACCCGCCCCGACCGCTGGTCGGCTTGACGAAGAGATCGCCAGAGGGCAACGCCGCGGCGTCCGGCGGTGACCCGTCCGACAGGAACTCGCCCTTCTCGGCCGCGAACAAAACCGGCGCGGTCTGGATGCCGTGCCGGCGGCACCACCGCGCGAAGTGCAGCTTGTTGCCGAGCGGCGTTCGCGTCGCATCGCGCGGCGTCCGTTTGAGGAACCGATAGATGCTCCCCTTGGTCTCGAACCGATGCAGGTAGCCGGCGGCCTGGCGGCGCTTGTCGTCGTCGAAGAGCTCGAAGATGTAATACCAGGGCGGCAAGACATCGTGCGCCACCGCCAGGGAGAGCTGCTCGACCACCTGACGACCGATGCGCTTGCCGGTGCGCCGCTGGATTGCGCGGCCGTTCAGAAAGGTGAACCAGACCATCATGGCGGCCGTGAGCGGCGGCCAGATGAGAAACGCCGCGAGCAGGCGCACGCGCGCCAACATTCCGCGCTCTCGCCATACGGCGCGGCTGTGGAACTTGTGCAGAAAGGACGCGGTCGAGCCGTCGCCGGGCAGCGCACTCCACAGCAGGCTCGGCGAGGGGCAGTAGAGAATACGCATCTCGTAGTGCCCCCGCTTCTCATTCAACACCTTGGCGAGGAGGGCGAAGAGGCGGCTGGCGCGTGCTTGCGGGCGGCTGAATCCGCGCTGCAGGCGCCCGAGGTCGGCGCGCAACAGATCGCGCCAGCCCGGTATCGCAGCGGCGGCATCCGCCGGACCTGCGTCTGGGACGGGGACGCTGGTCGCCGGCGACAGAACATCTGCGGCGCTCGCGGCCGCCTGGTTCTTGCCCTTGCGTGGATCCGTCCCGTCCAAGACGCGCACTTTACGCCCCCTGCGGTAGAAGTTGAACCCATCGCATCGAGGGCGCCGGTGACTAGCGCGGGTTCAACACAGATGGACACTGATGGCCGCAGATGGACACAAATCCCGTCCGCCCCCCCCCCCGCAAATGACCACCAATGAACACGAAGGGGCCCGCCACCTCCTTTTCAAAGAAGAAGGGATGGGTGGTGGGGGATCTGTGTTCATTGGGGGGTGGGGCGGCGAGGTTCTGTGTTCATCTGTGGACTAGAAAGAATGACCTCAGTGCCGTGAAGCGCAGTATAGGCTGGGTGGCGGCGAGGAGACGATGAGAAGCGGCGCCGGAGCGTGGAGTCTGCTGGTGTGTCTGGCGCTGGGGATGGCGCGCGCGCAGGATCCCGCGCCGAGCCCGCCCACCCTGGTTGCCCGGCTTTCCGACGCCGCCGAGGCGATGGAGTACTGGGACGTCGCCGCGCAGCTCGACAGCGGCCATCGGTTCTTCGCCCGCTTTCTGATCACCAACGAGGGGCCCGGCGCCCACACGGCCGCCGCGGTCGGACACCTGGTGTTGCCCAACGGAGCGGTCACGCCGATCAAGTTCGGCCGCGCGCGCGACGGCTGGCAGCTCAGCCCCGACCGGCGCCGCTTGAAGATCGCATCGGCGGTGCTCGATCTGAGCCAGCCGTTGTGGCAGGTCGAGATTGACAGCGACACCTATGGCTTCAAGGTCCGGCTCCAGCTGAGTCGCGCCGCCGCGCCGGTGGCGACCGAGCCGCTGCCGGGAGCGTATTGGGTCGACGTGGTGACGCCGACGCCGGCGCGCGGCACGGTCTGGCTGCGCGGCATGGCGGCGCCCCTGCCCGTCGAGGGCACCGTCGCCCTGACCCACACGCGCATGGAGCGCAGCGAGGCGGACCTGGTCCAGCGGCGCGCCGAGATCTTCGCGCGCGCCGGTGACCTGGCGGTCTATCTGGCCGACCTGACACTGGCCGACGGCCGGGAGCATGGCACGCTCATCGTGCGCGACGACACGGGCGTCCGCTACCGCTCCGACGACCTGCCGGTGAGCCTCGCCGGGCAGCTGACTCCGCCGGGCGATCCCGCCTACCCCGTGCCGGCGCGCTGGCAGTTCGGCAGGCCGGAGGCGGGCGGTACGGTGCGCCTCGAGCGCGAGTGGCTGCGCTGGGCGCCGCTCGACATCGTGCCCCAACCCTTCCGCTTTCTGCTCTCGTTGCGCGCCGCGCCACAACTGGTCTGGGCCGACGCGGAGATCGATCTCGATCTCGCCGCAGACGGCGCCCGCAGCGCGGCGAAGATACGCGGTGGCCAGGGCGCCGCCCTGGTCGCCCTGGCGCGCCCGACGGTCGAGCCCTGATCAACCGGCGGCGCTGTGGCTGGCCGTGGCAGGGGCAGAACGCAGCAGGGCGATGCGTCCGTCCGCGACGCGATACACCTGGTCGGCAATCTCGGGCAGGTGGCCGTGATGGCAGATGGCGATCAGCGTGAGCGCACCGCGCAGGCGGCGCAGGGTGGTGCAGATCTCGCGTTCGGTCTCCGGATCGAGTGCCGTCGTCGCCTCGTCGAGGATCAGCAGCGACGGCTTGCGCACCAGGGCACGCGCCAGGGCCAGGCGCTGCCGTTGGCCGCCCGACAGGCGCTGCCCGCGCTCGCCGACGGTCGTCTCGATTCCGTCCGGCAGGGCGGCGACGAACTCCCAGGCCTCCGCTGCCTGCAGCGCCGCCACCACATCGTCGCTCGAGACGGCCGGGTCGCCCAGCGTGACGTTCATCGCCACGCTGGCATGCAGCATCAGCGTCTCCTGCGGGACGTAGCCGATCAGGTCGCGCCAACGACGCACGTCGAGCTCACGCAGCGGAACGCCGTCGATCAGCACCGCGCCTTCGCCCGGCTCGTACAGCCCGGTGACGAGATCGGCGATGGTGGTCTTGCCCGACCCCGAGGGGCCGGTGATCACCGTCAGCGCGCCGGCCGGAATCGTCAGCGAAGCGCCACGCAGAATCCACGCGTCCTCATAGGCAAAGCCGACGTCGGAGAGACGGATCTCTTCGCGCAGTTGCGGAGGGCGCTGGCCGATGGCCGTCTCGACCTGGGCTTCGGCTCGCCGGATGAGGTCGCGCAGCGCCCAGAAGGCGGCCTCGCGCGCCGCCATGCGCTGGAACTCCTTCTGCACCCGCCCGATGCTGCCGAGGACGCGGACACAGAGGAAGACGAGTACGACGACTTCCGCCAGAGGCATGGAAAACAGAGTGAGCGCGCCGTACAACGCCGCGGCCAGGAAGACGAAGATGAGCGGCTCCTGCAGCGCCTCCATCGCCGCCCCGCTGAACACCTCGTGCTCCAGTGCGTCGTTCAGTTGGCGCGTCTCACGCTCCAGCACCGGCGTGATGAGCGACTCGCGCGCCATCGCCTTGAGCGGCTTGACCGCCTGCAGCGTGTCGGTCAGGCGGGCGAGGAGTGACCGGGTGAGGAACGTCTGCCGTCTGCCTGCCCGGGCGGAGGTGCGCACCAGGCCGTTCAGGACGACCGCGATCACCGCCCCACCAATGAGGGCCCCGACCGTCGCCTGCCACGAGAGCAGACACGCAACGACCGCGTACACGGCGGCCTGCATCATGAACGCCAGGATGAAGGTGGCGCGCAGATAGGCCTCGGCCGCCGACTGCGCCTCGAGTGCGACGGAGTTGGCGACGATGCCGAGCGGCTGATGCACGTAATACGACCAGCGCGCCGCCAGCAGCGCCCGGATCAGATCGAGCCGCAGTTTGGTCGCCATGTTCGCCACCGCGTAACCGACCTGGCGATTGGCAACCAAAACCAGAACCGCCTTGATCAGCACGCCGAGCAGCACCAGGCCGAACAGCAGATGGACGGTGGGTTCGAGGCCGACGGCATGGAAGGCGCCGACCACCTGCTGCTCCAGCGCCGTGCCCCCTCCGGCGGTGAGGGATGGCGCCGTCGTGTCCGGTGCAGCCAGCCGGATCAGCGGCAGCACGCTCGACACTCCCAGCCCCTCGGCCAACCCGGCCAGCAGCAGGCACAGCATGGTCGCCGCCGTGCTGCGCGGGTAGGTCCGCGCGAAGACGAGCAAAAGCCGCATCAGCGCTTCTCGTTAGCAAGGCGGCAACGAAAGCGACACTCACGAACCCCGTCCCGGATTTCGCCCGGCGGGCATCGCCTCACGGCACGAGGCGGTTCATCGCGGCCGGATTGGGCACGAACGGTCGCGTGTAGAATGGCAGATCGGCGTGGTCTCGGCCGACCTCCTCGAGCCACGCGTGCAGCGACTGGCGACGGATGCGGGCAATCGCCGCCTGCACGAGTCGAATCGCCAGGACCAGCGAGGAGAGCACCGTCCAGACGGCCACCGCATTCAGGCCCTGTCGCGGCTGGCCCGCCAGGGCGAACCCCGTCAGCAGCAGCAGGTTGGGATTGCGCCGCGCGATGATCAACCGGAACCACGAGTCGAACGGCCGCCAGGTGAAGAGCGAGAAACCGGCGAGAAAGAACTCGAAAGCGCTTTCGATCAGACGACCGGCGATGTAGCCGACGACGATGGCAACCATGGCCGCCTGCATCGGCACCAACCCGGCGGCATCGCCCGCCACGCCATAGGCCCACGCCAGGTACCACAGCGGTGGGTGCACGACGTCGATGGCATGATCGAAGATGTGCCCGAACGGCGTCGAGGTGACGGTGACGCGCGCCAGCTTGCCGTCGACGGTGTCGAGAAACGTCATCAGCCAGCCGAGGGCGAGCCCGAGCCCAAAGTGGCCGCGCATGAACAGCAGCGTGGTGAGCACGGCGAGGACGAAGCTGACGGCGGTGACGGCGTTCGGCGTGACGCCCCACCGCGCGCACCATCGGGTCGCCCAGCGCGCCGGCAGCGGCCAGAGCCATTTGGTGACCAGGTCCGTCACCCCCTTGTACGAGCCCGCGAACAGATGCCGTTCGAGCGCCGCAGCGTTTGAAGCGCTGATCGGCAACAGGACGGGCGGCGCCGCTTTGAGCAGCTTGCCGAGATAGGCCGACGACAGGCTGTGCGGCGACCGCACCGAGACGTCGGGGATCGCAGGCGGCGGCACGGTCCCGGCCAGCAGGGCGCGCGCCGCCGCCGCCCACTCGGCCGGGACGTGCGCGGCGACCATCGTCGTCCCGCGCCGGTCGGTCACCGAGACGATCGTACCGGGACTGGCGGCGAGATCGCGCAGCGTGCGGTCGTCGTAGAGATAGTCGCCGCGCACCAGCTGCACCGCGCCGTCCGCCGGCAGCGCCTCGCCGTCCTGCACCACGTGCCGCAGGCCGACGGCGCGCAGCTGCCGCTCGAGGCGCTGCCCGCCGTCGAGACCGAAGAGGCGCACCGGACTGGGCCCGATGACGCATCCCACCGGTGGCGTCTGCGCATCCGACGCCGTCATCGCACCATCCCGCGCCGCAGCAGGGCTGCCACGGCGGCGAGCCCGAGCACGGCCGGCGTCATGGCCGTCACCAGCGGAGGAAAGTTCGACGCCAGACCGATGTTGGTGAATGTCTGCTGCAACAATTGGAACCCGAGGCCGACCAGCGCGGCGATGACGATGCGCTCGCCGATCCGCACGCCGCGTCCGACGACGAGCACGAGCGGCACGGCGAGGAGTACCATCACCACCGCATAGAGCGGCGCGGTGACCGCCTGCCAGAACGCCAGCTCGTAGCTGAGCGGATTCTGCCGCTGTCGCCGCAACAGCTCGATGGTGCGGCTCAGCTCGGCGATCGAGAGATCCTCGGGTCGTAACCACAGCGACTGCAGCTGGCGCGGGTCGACGCCGGGGTTCCAGGCCTTGCTGGCGATCTCCCGCCCCGACCCATCGCCCTCCCCCAGTAGACTCTCGTGCACGTCCTCGAGCGCCCAGCTGCCGTCGCGCAGCTCGGCGGTTTCGGCATAGGTGACGCGGTGCAGCTCGCCGTTGACGAAGTCGAACTCGTAGACCTCGCCCAGCGATCCGCTCGGGTGCACAACTCCGATATTGACGAAGCGTGACCCGTCGCGCACCCACAACCCGGGTCCGGCGCCGACCGAGTGAAAGCCGGAGAGCGCCAGCGCGCGCTGGCGGTGCGCCTGCTGGCTGAGCGGGGCGGCGACCGTTTCGGCGAATCCCACTCCCAGCGCGGCGAGCAGCGCAGCGGTGACGACGACGGGCAGAACCAGACGCGCCACCGAGATGCCCGCCGCTTGCAGCGCGACGATCTCGTTCTGACTCTGCAACTGTCCGAGCCCGAGCACCGCGCCGAGCAGGGCAGCGGCGGGAACCAGACGGTGTGCCTCCGCCGGCAGCGTCTTGAGGATGAAAGCGATCACCTGCCCCACCCCGTACCCCGGTGTGTCGGTCAGGCGCAGCTCCTCGGTGAGATTGACGACCGTGAAGACGGCCACCAACGCCGCCAGGGCATAGACGAACTGGCGCACCAGGACGCTGCCGATGTAGCGATCGAGAATCAGCATGGCCCGATCACGGCAGCGCCGAGTCGACCGCCCGCTCGTGCGGGCGACGCACCGTCACCCAGCGCGCCGCCAGGCCCGGGCGCCAGTGCAGGGCCAGCGCGGTGAGCAGGCAGGCGCCGTGGACGAGCCACAGACCCGGCAGCGCCGGCAGGACGCCGTCGGCCACCCACTGCCGCGCCGTGCCGAGGACGGTGCGGTAGGAGAGATACAGCAACAGCGCGACCAGGATCCGTACCGAACGGCCGCGTCGCAGATCGCCACGGCCGAGTGGGACAGCGAGCAACGCGAGCAACAGCGTCGACACGGGCATGGCGCCGCGCCACTGCAGTTCCGCGCGGGCGCGCAGATCGGCCGAGTCGAGGAGCGCCCAGATGGAGTCTGTCTTCTCGTCGCTCAGGTCCGGCTCGAGCTCGGGCAATGGGAGGCGCAAGGTGAACGTGTTGTAGCGAGTAATGGCGCGCGGCTCGCCGTTCGAGCGCAGATCGTACTGCGTGCCGTCCAGCAGCGTGAGGTAGCGGACCCCAGCCGCCGGGTCGCGCTGCTCGATCGCGCGCTGCGCCCAGAAGATCAACAGCTCCCCGTCCGTGCGGCGCTGGACGAACACGTTCTCCAGATAGCGCGGATCGCTGCGCGAGCGCGATTCCGCGAACAGCACCTCGTGGGAGCCGGGTTCGCTGTCGGTCGCGACGAAGAACCCAGGCGTGACGTTCTCGAGCCCCGCCTGGGCGATGGCGCGCTCGCGCACCTGGTTGAAGCGCGTCGCCGCCCACGGACGGCCGTTGAACGACAACACCGCCACGGCGGCGGCCGCCCCGGCGGCGAAGACCAGGACGGCCAGGTCGATGCGCAGGGGCGAGATGCCGCAGGCCTCCAGCGCGGTCAGCTCGTCGTCGCGCGACAAGCGGCTGATGCCGAGCAGGACGCCGAGATAGACGACCGCGGGCAGCAGTGAGGGCAGCGCCATGAGCGTGCGCAGCCCGAGCAGTTCGGCGACCACCGCGGCGGGCAGCGAGCCGACGGCGGCGTCGCTCAGCAGGCTGCTCAGCCGGGTCATCACGAAGATGCCGACGACCACCAGGAAGCCGGCGACTGCGTGCGACCCGATCTCCCGGATGACATAGCGGGTCACGACGCGCATGGGGGATTCAACCGGCCCTCACCCGCTGCCAGCGGCCGTCGACGCCAGGGCCGAGCACGAACACCAGCGGCACGCCGGTCGGGACGCGGATCTTGCGCATCTCGGATACGCCGCGGCGCTCGAGCAGCATCGCCAACGCGCGCAGCGTGTTCTTGTGCGAGACGATGAGGATCCTCCCGCCGCGCGCGATCTCGGGCGCAATGCGCTCGTTCCAGTACGGCGTCAGACGCGCCAGGGTGTCCGCATGGCTCTCGCCGCGCGGCAGATCGTCCGGCGGCACATCCGCGTAGCGCGGATCATCCGCGGGCGAGCGCGGATCACCAGGCGCGAGTGCCGGCGGCCGGGCGGCAAAGCGGTAGCGGACGCCGAGCACCATGCGCAGGCCGTGGCGGCGCATCGCCGGCCAGGTGGTGAGGCCCTGCAGCGCTCCGTAGTGACGCTCGTTGAGACGCCAGCTCCGCTCGACGGGAATCTGATCGAGACCGAGGACGCGCAGCACGATCTCCACGGTGCGCGTGGCGCGGCACAGCTCAGAGGTGAAACAGCGGTCGAAGCTGAAGCCGCCGCGCAACAGGCGCGAGCCGGCGCGGGCGGCTTCGGCTTCGCCGGCGGGGCTCAGGTCGACGTCGGTCCAGCCGGTGAAGCGCTTCTCGCGATTCCACTCACTCTCGCCATGGCGCAGCAGCACGAGTACGCCGCCATTCGCTACCTGGCTCGCAGTCCGGCTGGCCACCTGGTCACCCACCGGCCGCCTCCGTTCCCGCCGCAGACCCGCCGAAGAGCGCTCGCACGTGGGCCGCGACGCGCTCCCGCTCGCACAGCGGAGGGCGCCGCGTCGCTTCGAGCGGCGCGCCAAAGCGGCGCGCGATACCGGCATCGATCAACGCGCGGTGCATGGCCGCCAGGTCGCGCGGCGCCCGCACGAGGCCGTGCGCCAGCAGGCGCGCGCAGAGCCACCCGAGTCCATGCTCCGCATGGCCCCGCTCCGCCTGCGCTCCCACCCATTCCCGCAGGCGCTGGCGGGCTGCGCCGCGGCGCGGCGGCACCGGGTAGATGTAGAGCGGCGCGGCGATCGCCGCGGCCTCCGCCAGCATCGATTCGCTGTCGCCGGTGACCACCAGCACGTCGGCGACCGCCAGGCAGCCGAGATATGGATTGTCTGGGTCGCCGGGCTGCCAGCGATACAACCGATCGCCAGGCGCCAGGCTGGAGTGCAAGGCCTCGGCGGCTGCGCTGCCGGTGCGTGGACTGGTGACGGCGTACAAGGCGCCGCCGGCAGCGGCGGTGAAGGCGCTCACGTCGCGCGCCATGCGCGCCGCCGCCGCGGCGTCGAGCTGGTGCAGCGCCGACGTGCCGCCCACCAGCAGGGCGACATGCGGGCGCGGGGCGACGCCGAAGAGATCGCGCCAACGTTCGCCCGCCGCCTGCAAGCGCTGCTCGGTGATCGCCGCCAACGGCGCCAGCGTCTCGATGCGGCGCGCATGCGGCGGCATGCCATAGTGGGCGCAGGTCACGGTCAGATCGAAGTCGTCGGCGCGGTCGGCGCCCTTGCGGCCGAGCTGCACCAGGCGCGTCGCGCCAGCGCCGCGCGCCCCGATCCAGCGCGCCACGGGGGCGCTGCGGCGCCCAGTGGCAATCACCAGCTCAGGCCACGGCGGGACGAGTGGCGTCGAACGCTGCCGATCGAGCCCCAGCAGCCCGGCACCGAGCAGCCGGTTGCTGAGCCGATTGAGCGAGTTGAAGCGCAGCTCCTTCACCGCATAGGGCCAACCCAGGGCGTCGGCCAGTCCGAGCGATTGGGTCGTGTGTCCGAGCTTGTCGTCCGCCAGCACCCAGACGGTCGGCGGCGCCAGGCGGGCGCGCGCGGCGGCCGGCGCCACGGGCGGATCAGCGCTGAGCGGCGTGGCATCGCCAGCGAGACGGCTCATGAGCGGTCAGCTCGCCTCGATATTGATGGTCAGCGTGCGGCGCAAGATGGTCGGATCGGTGCCGGTCATCGGGCTGACCATGTGCCACGAGCTCGGCGTCTTGACGAACACCAGGCATTGATTGGGTTGGAAGGGAAACGTCTTGATCGTGCGCACCTCGGCGAAGTCGAGATAATGGTTGTCCAGGTTGAAGCTCTTGGTCACGTCTGTCGGCCAGACCACGCTCGTGCCGCCGCCCCAGGCCGGGTCCCACTCACCGCCCTGCAGCATCGACACCACCAGGGTGATCACCTTCGCCGGATCGTCGGTGTGCGGGCGGATGCTGCCGCCGGCGATCGGCATGGCGGAGAACTCGAAGCGCGCCCGCAGCCGTGGCTTGCGCGGCAATGGGCGGCCGCGCTTGAGCGCGCGCCATCCCTGGCGCAGCCGCTCGCCGAGCGGACGGTCGTACAGACCGAGGTCGATGCCCTGACGGCGCAGCGCCGCCAGTACCTCGCGAATGAACGCCCGGCTCTTCACCTGACGATGGAACGCCCGCCAGATCGGATGGCGGCGGACGACCCGCAGGTAGGCGGCGCGGTTGTTGACCTGCGACAGCGAGTACTTCACCCCGATGTTGGTCTTGGCGACGAAGTCCTCGACGGTGGGAAAGCAGCGCAGCATCTCGGCATAGACATCGGGCGCAAACACATCGGGCGCCAGGCCGATCGGGAACGGCTCGTAGTCGAAGCGCAGCGCGTCGAAGCGCAGCGCGACGTCCGCCAGGCCCGCCGCGGCCGGTGGCGCGACCTGGCGGGAGCCCGCCTGCTCGCGCATCGCGGCGGTCACCGCGCGCCACCGCCGCGGTAGACCCGTTCGCCGCCGAGCAGACGGCCGTGGCGCGACTGCTGCACACAGAGCGTCCAGGCGACGCCCGGGCGGCGACGGCCGGCCGAGGCGAGCTGCTCGTACCACCATTCGGGCGGCTGCAGCGTGACGTGCGCGTTGGTGCCGTCCGGCAGCGTCTTGCGCGCCGGAAAGCAGGCGGCGACCGCATAGACGAAGGCGCGCGCGTGGCCGAACAGCTCGTCGAGGATCCACGGGACGTCGTCGTCGGCAATGTGCTCGAGCACGTCGGTGCAGATCACGCCATCGTAGGCGTCCGCGATCGGACCGGCGAAGGGCTCGTAGCCGGGATCGAAGCAGGTGACCTCGGCCCCGGACCAGGCGCGCATCGTCTTGCGACGCGAGCCGGCTGGCTCACCCGGGTAGGCGTCGTAGAGCGTCGCCTTGCCCGAGCCGTAGTCGAGGATCGTGCGGGCGCCGTGCTGCTCGATCAGACGCGCGACCGGACCGATATGCTCGCGCAGCGACTTGCCGCGGAAGGTGTCCTCGGCGCTCATCGCACGCCACTCGTTGCCCTGCGCGTGGAGGTCGCGGTTGAGCGCTACCAGCTGCGCGAAGCGCTGGCTCGGCCGCTGCTTGGTGAAGAGCGTGAAGCCGGCCGCGTCGGCGGCGCGCTCCAGCCCGTGCCAGAGCTCCGACAGCGGATGCTCGCGGTAGTGCAGCTCGCGTGGGAACGGCCGCCATGGCTGGGTCTGCAACGTGGTGAAGTGCAGCAGCTTCGTCTGGCCGGCGACGTACTCGCCGTCGCGCGCGTTCCACACCCCCGGTAGCGGTCCCCACAGGCCGGCGGCGTGCACGGCTGCGCGAAACGGTTGGTGCTTCTGGTTGTTCCGTGCGTCGGTGGCGCGCCAGACACGCGCCATCGCCGCGCAGTCGAGCAGCATGACCGAGTTCTCGCGCTCGTCGATCCCGAGCTGCGCCCGGCCCTGCATGTCCAGATCGAACAGCTCGCCCGGGTCCGCCAGGTAGATCTGGTCGACGTCGTTGTAGATCGCCCGTCCCGTCTGCCCGGCCAGATCCGGCACGGCATAGCGATAGCGCGTAAAGCCGGTCTTCCAGCGATGGCGGTCGAAGCCGTCGAGATCCTTCATCAGGTGGATCTCGTAGCGGCGCGTCCGATCCGCATGTTGCATGATCGACCAGAGCAGCACCCGCTCGGCACGGAACTGCGCCGGCTCGGTACCGACGTAGATGCGCACGGGCGGTTTCCCGCTGGCGATCGCGCCGGGTGCGATATCGAGCACGATCACCTCGGGCTCCGGGCGCGTTCCCGGCGCCCGATCGCGTCGCCGGCGCAGGAGGTAGCCGAGGCGGCGATCGCGAAAGGTGGTCTTGAAGTTGTGCGCCGGCTGGGAAGGCACCAAGGTCCTCGGCAAACGAACGGCCGCGCGCCGGTTGCAGCCGCCGCTGGCGCGGGCTTCACTCGATGCAGGCTTGTATAGCAACCACCCGGAAGGCCTGACAACGGGACCGGGCGCGGCATGCGCGCGCCCAACGCGGCGCCTCGCGGTTGGATCGCGTGCGCGACGCGCTATCGGCGCGGCACGACGTCCTGACGCGACGCGGAGGCCTGCCAGAGCTCGCGCAAGACATCGCCGATGATCACCAGCTCACCCTGGTAGGCCGCCAGCGTCGTCAGGATGACGTGCTCGTCGAGCTCCGCCGCATGGCGCGGCGTGTAGGCGTTGGGTGTCATCGGGTCGCCGGGGTAGGCGCCCCCTTGGTGACGGAACAGGTCGATTCCGGCCACCACCAGGCGCTGCGGGCGCAGGGCCACCGCGGTCGCCAACATGTAGGCTCCGTTGGTGGGCACCGCCTCGCCCCACTCCGCCCGCGGCGTGAGAATGCCGAGGCGCTCGGCCGTGATGAAGCGAAACGGCGGCGCGCCGCGGCGCGTCAGCCCGGCCAGAACCAGCCGCCCCTCGTGGCGGACCAGGCTGATCGCGACCAGCGCGCTGCGCACCTGCCGGACGGTCTCGGCCGAACCGGTGAAGACCAGCGCCGGATCGGTGCGAACGCCGCGCGCCTGCCAGAGGTGGTTGACGCGAAACAATGCATCGCAGCCGAGCGCACGCAGGCGCGGGTCTTCCGACGACGGCCCGTTGCCCAGACACATGATCGTGCGCGGCCGTCCGAGATGTACCGCCAGATCCTCGAGCGTGGCGATGCGCTCGGCGCCGCGGCCGGCCACCGCGCGCAGGCGCGGTCGCTCTACTGTGGCGAGCGCCAGGCGCTCCACCGCGCGGCGCAGAACCCGGCGCTCGCTGCGCAGCGCCTTCAGGTCGCGCCGCAGCAACCCGCTCAACGCATCGGCCGCTCGGGCGGTCGGCGCCGCGGCATCGGCCAGGGCAACGACGCGCAGCGGATCGACGCCGGCCGCGGCGAGCGCCGACGCGGCTGCGGCATCGAGCGCGATGCACCGCTCGACTCGGCGGGCCGCCTCGGCGTCAAAGCTGGCGCCGTTCGCCGCCAGCAGCACGATCGGGATCTGGCGCCGTCGCGCCGCCCGCAGCAGCGCTGCCTCGCCCGTCGCGATGCCGTCGAGCAGCAGCAACAGGCGTGCGTTCCGCCGCCGGAGGACGCCCGCCGCGCGCCAGGCGGAGGGCAGCGGATCGGCCACGATCACCGCTGCATCGGTGTCCGGTGCCGCTCCGGCGCCGCCGCGAGCGCGCGGCGTGGCGATGACCGCCAGGCGCGGGAAGCGCTGCCGCATCTCGCGCAAGAGCGGCGAGGCGGCGGCCAGCGCGGCGCTAGTGGAGAAGATGACCCACAGCATGCGCTGGCGCTCCACCGGCGGCGGGTCCACGCGATCGTCAGAGGGCTCTGCCGCCACCATCACTGCTGCGGGCGATCCGACCACGCGCGCCGCGAGCGAGTCAACCGCGCGGTGGTGCACCCCAGCCAAGGATCAGTGACGCCGCTGCGCATCGTTGTGCATGAGGGCCGATGGCGGGAAGGTCGGTGTTCGCTCTGGTGGCGCGTCGCCGGTTCGAACCCTTTCGCAGGCGCGGCCGGCACCTGATGCGCTGACCGCTGACGTCGGAGGGAATGATCCCCCGGCCTGAGGTATGGAACGGCGGAGGAGGACTTCATGGGAGACGATCTCGCCGCCTGGGCGAAGCTCGTATAGGCCTTGACCTCGACGTTGGAGAAGCCGCCGATGTCGGCGATGGCGATCCAGCCGTCACGTAGCGGTTTGACGAAGTAGTAGGCGCACAGGATCAGGAACACGTTGGCCACCATCACCAACGCCGTCAGCCCTTCGCCGGGACGAACGTCGGTAAACAGGCAGAGCGCGCGCTCCAGCGACGATCGGCGCGGAGTGGCCAGCAGGCCAGTGTCGAGCGGGAGCGCCATCGCCGCACCGGACCGTACAAGAAAGCCGGTCCGAAGTCAGATGGTGGGGGAGCACTCGCTCCGGATCGCCACGCGACTGTGCCAGAGCCACCTATTGCCCCATGCCCCACCGCAGCGCCGGTCTGTTTCACTGGCATTCGGGTCGCCTGCATCGACAAGTGCAACGCGCTCGGCTGCGCCAGTTCCGACGCGGTTCGCCTCCATGCGAGAGATCACGACGTGCCAGTGATCGATACGTCGCCGGCGCCGGCAGCGCCGCGACTCTCCTTCCCAGCGCTCGCCGTGCTGTCGATTCTGCCCCTGCCCACCTTCTCCTCGCGGTAAGTCCGCTAGCTTTGGCGCAGGCGCCGAAAACCCGGGTCGCACCTCGCGTCCGGCCCTTGCCGTGCCGGCGCTGGCGCTTGAGACCCGCGCGGCGGCCTCCCGCCTCCCGAACCAGGGGAGCACCCGAAGGTGAGCGGGTGTGGCTCTCGTGCCGCGAAACCAAAGCGACCGGCATGGTTCCGGTGCGCTGCTGGGCGGCGGCGATTTTCGGTGGCTTTGCCGCAGTCGGGCCGCTCGGGGTTCAGGGCTTCTCGGACCGTCCGTGCAAGGCGTCAGCGTCGGCTTTCGTTGCGCCCGCCGAGTGGTACCGACGCGCCGGGATCGCGAGTGGCACGCGCGGACGGCGTCTTCTCCTCCGGTCGAACCCCGACAGCGCAGGAGCCGCCGCCACGAAGGCGATCGGCCGCGGCGGACCGGGCGACTGGTCTGCCCTGTGTCGGCAGTTCGATTCTGCCCCTGCCCACCTTCTTCTTACTGGCAATCCACCCACGCCCGCAGTTGCTGGCCCGCTGGAATCTTGCCGGTCGTCGGATTGGCGCGCAGATGGTTCCACCACCACGCCCGTTCGACATCTTGGTTGCTGGTTTCTACCGGCGGCCGAACATCAGTTGAGGCGACGCTTGGTGCAACAATCCCGGCAAGCGACAGCGAAAGTAGAACCGATTTCATAGCGCCCCCTAGTGTAGTTCATATCGTCCCGTGTCGTTGCCGAATACCGATCGAAACGGTGCCGCGGTTGCGAGTCCAGGGTACTACCCAGCGATTCCGAACCGCGTCCCCGTGGGAGTGGCGTCAGGGGCAGGTCGCGGGTTCGTGGCCCGAGGGTTGGCAGACCAGCATCAGCTTGTCGGTGTCCTTCTTCCCGCCAGCCGCCTCGCTCTGCATCCGGATCGTCAGCTTGCCCGCCTTCATCTTGCCCCCTTTTCCCTTCACCGGGACGTCGATCAGCACCTCCTGGGTATCCGGGGTCCCGCCGACCGGGCTCAGGAACGTCAGCGCTCGCTCATCGAGCGGCGACTGCGATGTGCCCCCGAGCCCCTTCATCGCCGCGATCAACGCCTTGCCCACCTCGTCGGTCGGCTTCGGGCTCTTCAGCGTCCACTTCGCGATGCTCGACGGGCCGCACGCATAGCAACCGAGCGCCGGCGGATCGGCCTGATTCCCGAGCGTCACCGGCGGTTTGCACCCCTGCGCCTTGCGCAGTCGTGGATCCGTGACGTTGAGCGACACCTTCACGGTGAACCGGCACACACAGTCATTGTCCGCCGTTGCGTCGCAACTGCCGTTGCCGTTCTGACAGGTCTGCACCGCGTTCAGCACGTTCAAGTTCAGCGGCGCGGCCGCCGGCTTCTGCTTGGTGGTCAACGGCGTGTTGTACTCCGCCCCCTTCGGCCCCCACTCCGCGTGGCAGTCCGTCGAGGCGCTGCCCAGACCAGGCACCAGCGCGGCGTAGCGCGTCTGCACGGCCGCCGTCGCGATGCCCGTGCTGGCGCTCTCCGGCGCGGTTCGCGCCAGCTCCCCCGAGCTCGGCTGCGTGATGATCGTCGGGTTGAAGTTGCAGGTCTGGAAGGCCCAGGTGTTGGTGCTCGGGTCGCAGCAGTTCGCCACCGTCGCCCGGCCGGTGCCCGCCGCCGCCGCGCAGTCGGGCACCGCCGTCGCGCAGCTCGCGCCCGGCCCCGCCAGGTGATCCGCGCACGTGTACGGCTCCGCGCCAAAGCCGAGCGCGCTGAAGCGCCGGCCGTCGCGCTGCAGGGTCAGATCCAGCTCGGGGGTGTCGGAGTCGTGCACCGTGCAGCTCCCGGCCGCGCAGTCCTCGTCCGCGTCGCACGACAGGCCGTCGTCCGCTCCCCCCACGCACGTGCCCACGTCCACCTTGCCGTCGGCGTCGCGGTCGTTCCAGTGGAAGGTCAGCGTCACCGGCTGCTGGAAGACCTGCGTCGGCGGGTTCATCGCCACGTTGTTGACCACCGCCGGCAGGCTGACCGGCGCGGCGTTCTGGCTGACCGACACTGTCACCGGCGCCCCCACCGCCCCACTCGGGACGTCCAGGCTGACCGAGTTGTCGGGCGCCGTCAGCGTCCCGCCCGCCGGCCCCACCTCGCCGCCGATCGTGCCGCCCGCGTTGCAGGCGGCGTTGTCACCCGACTGCGGGCACGGATCGCAGACGTCGCCGCCGTCGCAGCAGCCCGGCTTCAACGTCGGGTTCTCGCTGCAACCGCCGCTGGCCAGGTAGCTCGGATCGTCGCAGTCCGAATTCACCTGCGCCGGGTTGGCCGAGAACGGGCAGTCGTCGCACAGATCGCCCACCCCGTCGCCGTCCGAGTCGAGTTGGGTGCACACCCCCGCCGCGCACACCGGCGGCGTGCACGGATCGCCGTCGTCGGTACACGGGCTCCCCGTCGGCAGCACGGCATCGCTCGGGCAGGTCCCGCTCGCCCCCGTGCACGTCTCCGCCACGTCGCACTCGCTCGCCGCCGCCCGGCACACCGTCGTGCTCGGCTCGAACTGACACGTCGGCGAGCAGCAGTCCCCCGCCACCGTATTCCCGTCGTCGCACTGCTCCCCGGGCTCGAGATTGCCGTCGCCGCAGGTCGCAATGTGGACGTCGTCGAACCACGCCGTGCCCGTCGTCGTGCCGGAGAAGAAACCGATCCGGGCCGCAATGGTCATTTGGGTACTCATACCCGGAGTTGAAATCGAGCGTGACGAACGTCCAGTCGTTGGTCCCGAAGAGTGGCGTGGAGTACACAAAACCCGCCGGATCGATGATCGACAAGTTGGCGCCGGCATCCACCAATTCGAAGAGAATGAGCGATGTTGCTGGTCTTGATCCATCCAGAGAGGCGGTAGGCGGTGTTGGGCGTCACCGTGATGACCTGCTGCCAGCTTGCATCATTCGGGGTCGGGCAATCAATTTTGACACTGAGGGCGCCGGTCTTCGCCTACTGTGTTATCCCACGTGAAGTCTGGCCGGTTGAAAAGAACTCGTTGCTCCAGGCAGTTGGGCTGTTGCTCGGCCCATACACACCGAGTTCGAAGCTCGGGTTGGTCACCAGATCGGCGCGCGCTTGGCCCGCGAGCAATACGCTCGCCACCACAAACCCGTACCGCAGTGGGCGTCCCATGCGTCTCACCAGGTCGCGCGGGCCCGGTCGGTGCGCGTCGTTCGCGCCGACCCCGATCCCTGAGCGGGAGCTGCCGCCTGGGCCACGCATGCGTTCCCGGATCGCGTTCCTCATCTGCACGATTTTCCTCCACCAGTCTCGGTCACCGTCGGCGCCCGCCAGCGCGGCCCCCGCCTGCTCTCGCTCGATTCCCATCATGCGCCTCCGCACTTCGTCGACACGCGAGCCCCCGTGGTGAGTGGCGTCAGGGGCAGGTCGCGGGTTCGTGGCCCGAGGGTTGGCAGACCAGCATCAGCTTGTCGGTGTCCTTCTTCCCGCCAGCCGCCTCGCTCTGCATCCGGATCGTCAGCTTGCCCGCCTTCATCTTGCCCCCTTTTCCCTTCACCGGGACGTCGATCAGCACCTCCTGGGTATCCGGGGTCCCGCCGACCGGGCTCAGGAACGTCAGCGCTCGCTCATCGAGCGGCGACTGCGATGTGCCCCCGAGCCCCTTCATCGCCGCGATCAACGCCTTGCCCACCTCGTCGGTCGGCTTCGGGCTCTTCAGCGTCCACTTCGCGATGCTCGACGGGCCGCACGCATAGCAACCGAGCGCCGGCGGATCGGCCTGATTCCCGAGCGTCACCGGCGGTTTGCACCCCTGCGCCTTGCGCAGTCGTGGATCCGTGACGTTGAGCGACACCTTCACGGTGAACCGGCACACACAGTCATTGTCCGCCGTTGCGTCGCAACTGCCGTTGCCGTTCTGACAGGTCTGCACCGCGTTCAGCACGTTCAAGTTCAGCGGCGCGGCCGCCGGCTTCTGCTTGGTGGTCAACGGCGTGTTGTACTCCGCCCCCTTCGGCCCCCACTCCGCGTGGCAGTCCGTCGAGGCGCTGCCCAGACCAGGCACCAGCGCGGCGTAGCGCGTCTGCACGGCCGCCGTCGCGATGCCCGTGCTGGCGCTCTCCGGCGCGGTTCGCGCCAGCTCCCCCGAGCTCGGCTGCGTGATGATCGTCGGGTTGAAGTTGCAGGTCTGGAAGGCCCAGGTGTTGGTGCTCGGGTCGCAGCAGTTCGCCACCGTCGCCCGGCCGGTGCCCGCCGCCGCCGCGCAGTCGGGCACCGCCGTCGCGCAGCTCGCGCCCGGCCCCGCCAGGTGATCCGCGCACGTGTACGGCTCCGCGCCAAAGCCGAGCGCGCTGAAGCGCCGGCCGTCGCGCTGCAGGGTCAGATCCAGCTCGGGGGTGTCGGAGTCGTGCACCGTGCAGCTCCCGGCCGCGCAGTCCTCGTCCGCGTCGCACGACAGGCCGTCGTCCGCTCCCCCCACGCACGTGCCCACGTCCACCTTGCCGTCGGCGTCGCGGTCGTTCCAGTGGAAGGTCAGCGTCACCGGCTGCTGGAAGACCTGCGTCGGCGGGTTCATCGCCACGTTGTTGACCACCGCCGGCAGGCTGACCGGCGCGGCGTTCTGGCTGACCGACACTGTCACCGGCGCCCCCACCGCCCCACTCGGGACGTCCAGGCTGACCGAGTTGTCGGGCGCCGTCAGCGTCCCGCCCGCCGGCCCCACCTCGCCGCCGATCGTGCCGCCCGCGTTGCAGGCGGCGTTGTCACCCGACTGCGGGCACGGATCGCAGACGTCGCCGCCGTCGCAGCAGCCCGGCTTCAACGTCGGGTTCTCGCTGCAACCGCCGCTGGCCAGGTAGCTCGGATCGTCGCAGTCCGAATTCACCTGCGCCGGGTTGGCCGAGAACGGGCAGTCGTCGCACAGATCGCCCACCCCGTCGCCGTCCGAGTCGAGTTGGGTGCACACCCCCGCCGCGCACACCGGCGGCGTGCACGGATCGCCGTCGTCGGTACACGGGCTCCCCGTCGGCAGCACGGCATCGCTCGGGCAGGTCCCGCTCGCCCCCGTGCACGTCTCCGCCACGTCGCACTCGCTCGCCGCCGCCCGGCACACCGTCGTGCTCGGCTCGAACTGACACGTCGGCGAGCAGCAGTCCCCCGCCACCGTATTCCCGTCGTCGCACTGCTCCCCGGGCTCGACCACCCCGTTGCCGCAGCCCGCGCCGCATATTGCCAATTTGAGATTGTGGTTCGTGGCGTCGAGGTAGCTGATGTAGGGCTTGCCGTTCGGAGTAACCGCAGTCGACGTGAGGCTTCCGACGTCCCCGGTGCTGTCGATAGTGCTAGTGCTGGCGATCGTGCATGCGATGTTGTCGCAGCGCGCGAGCTTCAAGTCACCCGCCGTGGCATCGTAGTAGCTGATGATCGCCCGCCCAGCCGAACCAATAACAATCGAGTTGTACTGCCCGACGTCATTGGCACTGCTGTCAATGGTGCTGATGGTCGTGCTCGTGCAAGTCAGGTTGCTGCAATGCGCCACCTTGAGATTGCCGTTGGTTTGGTCGTTGTAGGCGATCAGCCCCAGGCCGTCACTGCCCGTAGTGACGGAAGTATACGCGGCAACCGCCGCCGAGCTGTCGAGATTCGTAGCGGTGACAGACGTACAGGCGACGTCGCTGCAATGATTGGCGATCAAATCGTCAAAGCCCGCCCCGGTGTTGCGCGTCGCGATCAGCACCCTGCCGTCGCTGCCCAGCACCGCCGCTGGACTGGCACCAGGGCCGTGCGTGCCGCTGTCGATCACCGTCTCGGTCCACGCACTGCATGTGGCGTTGCTGCAGTGTAGCGTGCGTTGGGTCAGCGAACCGGAACCCCCGGTGTAGTACGCAAGCAGCCCGAAGCCATCGCTTCCGATTGTGAAGGCATCGGTCGAGTTACAGCCATTGACCGACGATCCGACCAACGTGCGCGTGACCAGGGCCGGATTGCTGCACTGCGCATCGCCGCAATGCGCCACCTTGTGCGTCTGATTGCTGGTGTCGTAGTAGTGGATGAGCGGCAGGCCATCGCCGCCGATCTCGATGCTGGTGCATTTGCCGACGTCGCCGGCGGCATCGACGGTGGACACTATACGGCTGCTGCAAACCGGGTCGTTGCAGGCTGCGACCCTCAGGTCTTGGGTGGTGCCATCATAATAGCTGATGATCGGGAAGCCGTTGATATTGATCGTCAGCGAGGACTCGTTCCCGATGTGGCCACTGTTGTCGACGGTGACCAAGGCGCACTCGATGGTACACGTGGCGCTGCAGCCATCGCCGCTGATCGCGTTGCCGTCGTCACACTGCTCGCCCGGCTCCAGCGTCCCGTTGCCGCAGACCTGGAAAACGAGCTTACCGATCTTGCCAGCGTTATTCTCCGTGAACCACAGGTTGCCGTCGGAGCCCGCCGCGATTCCCGAAGGGTAGCTGCCCGCGGTCGGGATGCTGTACTCGGTGAAGGTACCGCTCGGCGTCACCCTGCCGACCTTGTTCGCGCCGCTCTCCGCGAACCACAGATTGTCGTCGGGGCCGGCAGCGATGCCCGCAGGTCCGCTGCCTGCGGTCGGAACGCTGTACTCGGTGAAGGTGCCGCTCGGCGTCACCTTGCCGATCTTCGAAGCGTTGGGTTCCGTGAACCAGAGATTGCCATCGGCGCCGGCCGTGATGCCCTGAGGTCCACTCCCGGCGGTCGGGACGCTGTACTCGGTGAAGATGCCGTTCGGGGTCACCTTACCGATCTTGTTCGCGACGGGCTCGGTGAACCACAGATTGCCGTCCGGGCTGGCCGCGATGCCCCAAGGTCCGTTGCCTGGGGTCGGCACGCTGTACTCAGTGAAGGTACCGCTCGGCGTCACCTTGCCGATCTTGTGACTGCTGCTGTCGTTCTCCGTGAACCACAGGTTGCCGTCGGGGCCGGCCGTGATTGCGAAAAGATGGCTGTTTGCGGTTGGGACGCTGTACTCGGTGAAGGTGCCGCTCGGCGTCACCTTGCCGACCTTGTTCGCGCCGGCATCGGCGAACCACAGATTGCCGTCGGGACCGACCGTGATGCCCTCGGGTCCGCTGCCTCCTGGTGGAACGCTATACTCAACGAAAGTGCCGCTCGGCGTCACATTGCCGATCTTGTTCGCGCCGGTCTCGGTGAACCACAGATTGCCGTCGGGGCCGGCCGTGATGCCCGAGGGGCCACTGCCCGCTGTCGGGATCGAATACTCGCTGATCGTCTGCGCGCCGACCGGAGCAGCCGCGAGGACGAAGCCCAGGAAGGCGAGATGGCGAAGGCCGCGCGGGTGCCCCGGCCGGCCCGCGAAGTTCGCGCCGACCTCGCTCACTGAGCGCGAGCGGCCGTCTGGGCCACACGTGCGTTCGCGCATCGCGTTCCTCATGTGCATGATTTTCCTCCACCTGCGCTTTGCCCGGATTGCGGTTGGCCGTCGCAGGGGGTCACGGGGGCCCTGGTGGCGCTCTCGGCGAACCGGGTCGGCATCTGGGGGTCTCGGGGTCTACGGTGTGCGAGTCGGCCGTCGCGTCCGCGTGTTCGTCGCGGTCCTCGTTCCGGTCGCGGTCCTCGTTCCGGTCGCGGTCTGGGTTGGGGTTGCGGCTGCGGTCGACGTGTCAGTCGCGCTGGGGGTCTGCGTCGCGCTGTCGGTCGGGGTCGGCGTCTCGCTCGCCGTGGGCGCCGCGCTGTCGGTGGGTGTGACCGTGGGCGTCGCGGTCGCCGCCTCGGTCGGCGTCTCGCAGCGGGGCGTCGCCTTGTATCGGGCGACCCCGATGGCGGGTCGGCACACCAGCCGCAATCGGTCGTCGTCCACGCCGACCTGGCCGTTCGACTGACCGTCCGCTGCCAGTGCACCGGACGTCTGCGTGTGCAGTCGGAGTGCTTGGCCGACGGGCACGCGGATCCTGACCCCCCTGGCGCAGACCGGGTCGACGGAGGCCGGGGGGGGCGGGGCCGGAGGGACGGCCATCGGCGGCGTGAAGACGACGCCCGTCCCGACCCCACACACGCCGTTGTTGCGTCCCAGGCCGCTGTCGCAATCGCGGTCCATGGTGCACAGCTTGCCGACGGCCCCGGCGCTGCAGCGCGGGGGGACGTCGATCGGTTGATCCGGTTGCATCAGGGCGAGGCGGGTGGTGATGTCGCGGGCCACGTCCGCCTGCCAGCATTGGCCGGTGTCGAGCCCGTTCAGGTCGATCGAGGTGATGGTCTGCGGGTTGCACTTCGGATCGGCATTGCGAATGCCGAAGCACAAATCGACGATGAACACGCACTCGCCGTCGGGCGTGAGGTCCGACGTCGGGCTCTCGTCGCACTGCGGGTCGCCGTCGTGGCAGATCCTCGTCCGCTTGCGCGATTGTTTCGCCACCGCGTCGGACGCAGCCGTGCTCGGCGGCGCCACCGCCATGCCGCTGAGCCGCTTGCGGCAGCTGATGTGCTCCTCCGGCCGGCAGTCGGGCCTGCAGCCGCTGCCGGGACTGTTGACCAGCGGACCGAGGTCGCATTTCTCCTCGCACTCGACGAGGGAGTTGCCGCACCAGGTGGAGGCCCCGCCGGGCGCTCCCACACCCAGCTTGCAGTGATTGGAGCAGAGGCCCTTGCAGTTGTTCGCGCCGTCGTCGCAGTCCTCACCGTCGGTCGTGACGCCGTTGCCGCACGCCGTCACCGAACAGTTGCCGCCGTTGCTGGCGTCGTCGTCGCAGCCGTCGCCGTTGGCGCCGCGACAGGCGCCGCCCGGGCAATCGGCGTCGGTGTGACACGGGCTGCCGGCGTTGGCGCTGTCCGCGCACTGTGGTTGATCGCACGTCTCTGGACGGCCCCCCGGCCCGTCGTGGCAGGTCGCCGGATCGCTGCACACAAAGCCGTCGCCACACCGGGCCGGGGCGCAGTTCATGTCGCTGGGCGGACCGCCGGGGTCCGTGACGATGCAGCCGCTGCTGGTGCCGGCGCCGTTGTCGCACGGCTCGCCGAGCGTCCGCATGCCGTTGCCGCAGCCGCGCGGGGTACAGTTCTCATCGCACCCGTCGCCATCGCCCGCCTGGCAGCGGCCGCCGGAGCAGTCCGTATCCGCCATGCATGGCGTACCCTCGTTCGCACTGCCCAGACAGACGAAGGCGCCGCTGCCGGCGCGGCACTGGCCAGCGGGGCACTGCGCATTGCGCGTGCACGGGCTGCCGGCGTTGCTGCCGCCGACGCATTTGCCGCCCTCGTCGCACAGCTCGGCCTGCTTGCTCGGACCGCTGGTACACGCGCCTTCAGTGCAGAGGAATCCGTCGCCGCAGGTCGCGACCACGCAGTTGTCCGGAGCGGGCGGGCCACCCGGGTCGGTGATGATACAGCGGCCGCCCGTCTGCGGGCGGGGATCGCTGGGATCGTGATCGTCGCACGCCTCGTTGGCGGTGACCACGCCGTTGCCGCAGGCCGTCGCCGTACAGTTGCCGCCGTTGCTCGTGTCGTTGTCGCAGCCGTCGCCATTCTTGGCCGAGCAGGTTGAACCGCTGCCGCAATCTGCCGAGTTCCTGCACGCGGTGCCGGCGTTGGCCCCACCGACGCAGGCGCGGCCGTCGTCACAAACCTCGCCGAGCGTCCGCACGCCGTTGCCGCAGGCGCGCAGCGTGCAGTTCTCGTCGCACCCCGCTCCGCTGGCGGCCTGGCAGCGGCCGCCGGCGCATTGTGCGTCGTCCGTGCAGGCCGTGCCCTGGTTGCCGCCCCCGATACACACGAAGCCGCCGCTCCCCGGCCGGCACACCCCGCCCGAACACTTTCCGTCCGCCGTGCACGCGCTGCCGGCATTCGTGCCGCCGATGCATCTGCCGCCGTCGTCGCATTCCTCGCTGCCGTCCTTGAAGCCATCACCGCAGCTGACGACACGGAACGCCGCGACGGCATCGCTCACCGAACCGGTGGCGTAGACGTACGACGGACCCAGCGCCCGGCCATCGGCGCTGAGCGCGCTGAGGGTCGCCATGCCCGCGGCACCTGCCAGTCCGACGCCGGAGCCGTCGAACTGCGCTCCGCGGAAGGTGAGATGTCCGGTCGCGGGGTCGCGCTCGAAGACGACCAGCGCGTCGTCGCCCGCCGACGTCGCGAGGATGCGGCTACCGTCGGCGCTCACCGTCAGCGCGGACACCCCCGTCAGGCCGGTCACGGAACCCACGCCATCGCGTTGCACCTCGACGAAGGTGAGCTTGCCGGTGACCGCATCGCGCGAGAAGACCGCGATCGCGTCGTCCGCCGAGCCCGCGACATAGACGTGTTCTCCCTTCGGACTGATCGCGACCGCAGCGGCACCGCCAACGCCTTGCACCGACCCGCCGTCGTACCGTGCTTCGACAAAGGTCAATTGCCCGAAGGTCGGTGCGTCGGGGTTGGTCTTCTCCCGCATGAAAACGGCCACGGCCCCCGCGCTCCCGGCAGGCCCGTCGAGCGGGCTGGCGACGTAGACGAAGGCGCCATCGGGGCTGAGGGCGACCGATTGGACGCCGGCCAGCCCCTGCACGACCCCGCCGTTGTGCTGTGCCTCGACGAAGGTCAGTTTGCCGAAGGTGAATGCGGCGGGGTTGGTCTCGCGCTTGAAAACGGCCACGGCCCCCGCGCTCCCGGCAGGCCCGTCGAGCGGGCTGGCGACGTAGACAGAGGCTTGGTCCGAACTGACTGCCACCGACGCGGCGCCGCCCAGGCCCGCCACCGGCCCGCCCTCATCATCGCCGTTGTGTATTGCCTCGAGGAAGGTGAGCTGGCCAGAGGTGTCGGCCCCGGTATCTCGGCTGAACACCGTCAGGGCACCTCCTGCGGGACCGTCCGCGTCCGCAGCCACATAGACGTGCGCGCCGTCGGGACTGATGGCGACGCCGGACGCCCCGTTCAGACCCGTGGCGACGGAACCGTTCCGCTTGATCTGCGCGAAGCTCAGGAGACCGGTCGCCGGGTCTCGGTCGAAGACCGAGACCGCACCATCGCCCATTGCAGCCACGTAGAGCTGTCGATCGTCCGGGCTGAGCGCCGCCGCGTGGGCGCCGGCAAGCCCATCCACGCCTTTCGAGCCTCCGTATGTGGCCTTGGCGAAGAACAGGCTGCCGAGCGCGTCGCGCTCGAAACCGACCACCGCGTTCTCCGACATCCCCGCCACGTAGACGTTGCGGCGGCCGACGGTGTGTGGGTTGGGGGCTATGGCCACGGCGGTGGCGCCGCCCAGGCCGTCCACCCGCGTGACTCGTGGTGCTTGCAGGTCGCCGGTGGCCGCGGCGCGGTCGAAGGTGACCACGGCATTGTCCGTTTTCCCGGCGACGTAGACGCTCGAGCCATCCGGACTGACCGCAACGGCAGCAGCGCCGCGCAGGCCGTCACCGTCTGGTTGCTCGCGCCGATTCACGCTCAATAGTGAGAGGTTGCCTCCGGCAACGCGTTTGAAGGTCACGACGGCGTTGTCTGCCGCCCCAGCCACATAGACGTTGTTCCCGTCCGGGCTCACAGCGACGGAAGTGGCCCCGCCCAAGCCGTCGGTCAAAGTGATCGGTTGTCGCGGATTGACCGGCACGAGAGTTGAGTCCAGGTCGAATGCCACGACGGCGTTGCTGGACGCGGCGGCGGCGTACAGGTTTCCGCCGCTAGCCTCCGGACTGACGGCTAGCGACCGGACACCCGCCAGGTAGTCGAAGCCGCCCGAGAGGAATCGGGTCGCCTGTATCCAGCCCAGAGCGCCGGTCGTCTCGTCGCGGCTGAACACCGCGATGGCGTTGTCGGTCGATCCGGCCGCGTAGAGACGGGTGGCGTTGGCATCGTTGCTGAGTGCGAGGCCGCGCACGCCGCCGATTCCCGCCACGTGGACGTTGTTCTGGACATCCAGCTGCGGCAAGTGGGTGAGGGCCCCGGTCGTCGTGTTGCGCCGGTAGACCTTGATCTCGCTCAGCTCGAACCCGGCCACGTAGACGAACGCGCCGTCCGGGCTGACGACCACGGCCGACGGTTGCTCGACGATCTGCGAGTCGGCGTAGCTCAGCTCGCCCTTCGCCGAATCGCGCGAGAAGACCGTCAGCACATTGTCCTCGTACCCGGCGGCGTACACATTCAGCCCGTCGCCGCTCACAGCCACCGCATCGACGCCGCCAAGCCCCAGCCCATCGAAAACGGCTTGGACCTGCGCGAATCCGGTGGCTCCTGCGGGCGTTGCCCAGGTGAGGCTGACAGCGGCCCACAGTGGAACGAGCAAGCGGGCGGCGAGGGAGGCCGACTGACGTGAACCCATTCTGCTCATTCCTCCATGGTTGGACCAAGCACCGGGAAGCGCAGCCCCCCCGTTCTCGCCTCTCGCTTCTGAGTCACGTCGTTCTTCATCCGCTGATCGCGCACGGCCTGAAGCGGCCGCCCGCTCAGCCCCGCAGCGGCGTAGGTGGAGCCGGTCGCGGCGCCAACGCCGCCAATGGCGGTGCCGAACAGGATCGAGGCGATGCTGCGGCTGCGAGCGGTGGCATCACAGCGGCACCGAGACGGGATCGTGTGCATCACACGATCAACGCGCCGCGCGCGTATACGCGGTGGGACGACGAACCGGAATGCGATTGTTACGGGATGCGGTCGCGCGCCCAGAGCGGGCGAGCGGCGAGGGGACGGGAAGGCAACCTCGGTCAGGACACGGCACGGACCTACGCGCCTGCACGCCGGCGGCGCGCGGGCCGCCAGCGCGCGCGTCGTGGACACGCGGCACTCCGTTCCCAGTCCGGTCATCCCCGCCCACAGAGCCGCCGGCCGCTGTAGTGCACGCGCCCGGTACGCCGCGCCGAATGGACTCCGGCCCCGGCGCCTCGCGCGATGTGCCAGGATGTCGGTGCCCTCATCGTAGTTTCGCGCTTCCAGCACGCCGCGACGGAACACGTGCCGAGTCGTCGTCACGTGCCGGGGCACCCCCGGAGCGGGGGCCGGCGCTGCGGGCTCAACCGGCATGGGCGGTGCGAGAGCCACCTCGCAATCGACCAGCCGGGACAGGCGAAGCGTCAGGGTTGGAGCGGGAGGACGAGAGAGGGATCGCGGAGGAGGAGCGCCGTAGACGCGACACGCGGGGAACGCGCACAGCACCAAGGCCACGAACAGCGCCAGCCTCGGGCTCAACCCCACAGGGCAGCAGCGCCAGCGTCCGCGACCAGCGACGCGCCGGGCGGGCACAACAGAAACACCGGCGCGGGCTGGTGGCGGGTCACAACTCGGGCTCCACACACTCCGTGCCCGCGCGCGCATGCTGGCTTCGGTGAGGCGGTTCATGGGCGCCCGCGCTGGCCTCGCTCCGACACTCGCTCGACGTCTTCAGCGGCGCGCGACCGCCGAGCCCGTCTGCCACAGGGCGGGAATCGACTGGCCCGCCGCGCGCGACCCACGGCCGCCGCCCGCCATGGCGACGAGGCTCCGAGCCCGATTGGCCCAACGTCCCCTCACACTCTCGCGAACGCCCATGCTTTGTCCCCTCTGGCGTCCGCATGCGCTGTGGAAACCCGTCCCGTAGCACCGCCCATACGCCACTCATCTCATGCCACGGCGTCTAGGGATTCAGCAATGAAAATGCAAAGTTTGTAATTGAGGGTATTCCCTAATCACCGCTGTGCCAGTGTCTCGCCATCGGGGCATGTCGAACCGGTCAAAAAAGCGCGTGTCGGCAGCAACCTGAAATAGTCGCAGCTCGCAGCGGTCCGGCCAGCCAAGGCGATCGGCCGCGGCGGACCGGACGACTGGTCCGCTTGGTGTGACAAAACCGACCGCCAAGAACGCCAGGACCCGCCGAGCGCGACGCCGGGCCGGCGGTGATTCCGGCGGCGCTTGGGGCCGGCGCTACTCCCTGGTCAACATCGCCCCGAACTTCTCCCTGATATACGCCGCTGCCACTTGGGCACTGCCGAATCGCTGATCGCAAACATCGATTTCCGGAGGCGGCAACAGGCAGTCGTGCATGCCACCGCGCGACCAGCTGCCGAAGCGCCAACCGAGATCGTCGCGCAGAACAGTGATGCTGACGCCATCGAGTCGTAGGCCGAACACAGACCTGACGGGATGCTCCGAAGTCTTCATTGCGACACCTCGATCGAACCGGGTTGCTTGAGAGCAGGGAGGATCGGCCACAAACGAGGGGCGTTCAAGATCGGAGAACTACGCCCGTAGAACCACCTGCGCAGACCGACCCGTGTCCGCCGGCCTCGAGCGCGGAATCGGCTGCGCGGGTCTCGGTTCTCGGGAGCTACCGCGCCGGCGGGATGTGCCCCGCTACGCTCTCACTCAGCGAGGCCGATGACCGCGACCGTGTTGCTCCAGGGGTTCCCATCGGGGTCGTGGTCGAATTCGGCACCCACGTGTAGCAGCAGGCCGCCGTGCTCGAGGTAGTGGTTGACCGTCGACTCGAAGTCGCTCGCCAGGACCGCGCTACAGACCTTGCAGGAGCCGCCCTGAACCCCGGAGCTGACGTGCACGATCCGGCCGACATGGGCGTGCTCGTCATCATGGTCATGGTCGTCATCGTGGTCGTGGTCGTGTTCATGTTCATCGTTCATGGAACGCTGCTACCACTCCGTCTGGTGACTGTTCCAGTCACTCAGGTGGGCCGGGGCAGAATCGAACTGCCTCGGCCCACGGAACTTTGTCTGCACGGCTTGCGCTCTCCGCCGTTGGCCGCGTGGCGCGCGCATCAGTCTAGCGCGGCCGCTGAAACACCTGGTGGCCCCACAGCCAGCTGTCGCGCCAGACCTCGGTGAAGCCGCGCTCGCGCAGCCGCGCGAAGACGGGTGCGAAGTCGAGCAGGATATGCTGCGGGCGCATCGGGTCTTCTTCGGCGGCAAAGCGGCCGAAGAGGTAGCCGCCCGGGCGGAGCGCCCGGTGGATGGCGTCGACCACATCCATCGGATCGGTCAGGTGCTCGAACACGTCCATCGCGGTGACGATGTCGAAGGCGGCCTCGGGCAGCGGCGTCGACTTCAGGTCGATCGTCCGGAGCAACAGGCCGGCCTGCGCGAAACGCCAGCGGCAGAACCGCAGCAGCGTCGAGCTGATGTCGGCCAGCGTGACGTCAAACCCGTTGCGCGCGAACAGCAACCCCCCGGAGCCGACGCCGGACCCGAAGTCGAGGTGGCGGGAACAGTCGTGGCGACGGCCGAAATCGAGCGCCGTGACGTAGGCGAGCGGCGAGAGGTCTTCCGACAGCGTGTGCCACCACATCAGCTCGTAGAGGTGCGCTTCCGTCTTGTCGTAGAAGCGCTCGACGGCCGTCGCATCGGCCGGATCGACGGTGTCGTTCCAGTCGTTCCGAATCGCCGCCACCGCCTGCCGGCAGCGGGCGCGAACCGTCTCGTGGTCGCTCGCACCAGCATAGGCCGCCAACTCCCCGACCAGGCTCTCCTCGAGGTCCGGCTCGCCCGGGCGCCGCAAGGCCTCGGTCCACCATTTCTTGTAGATGCCGAGCAGGCGGTCCTGCTCGGCCGTGAAGGCCTCGGCGGTCAGGCGCCCCGCATCGACCTCGCTCCAGAGGTGCTGGAGCTGGTCAGGCAGCAAGCGATCCACGCGTCCTCTCGTTTCTCAGTTTTGACAGATCGTCAACTCGTTGGACGTCACCTCGCCGCCGTCGAGCCTGGCGCGGCGGACGCGCGCCCGGGTCGGGGCGGTGCAGGTGAAGGGCGAGCGCACCATGACGACGGTCGGCGTGACGCCGACGACGTCGGCGGCGGCGGTCCACTCGCCGTCGACGAGGAACTCCACGCAGGTGCCGCGCAGCGGGCTGCACGTGTTGGTCGTCGCGAGGTTCGCGCAGCCGTCGATCCTGAGGCCGTCCGGCCGCCGTGCCCGGTGCGTTCCCCTCGGCGTCTCGGTCTCCGTCGGCGTCGCCTCGGTCTCCGTCTCCGTCGCCGCGACCGTCTGGGTCGCCGTCGGCGCAGCGGTTTCGGTTACCCTCGCGGACGCGGAACGCACTCGATTGCCGGGCAAGCGTTACCGGCGACCCAAACAAGCGACGCGCAACTTTTGCAGACTGGCGGCGGTTCGTGCATGCGTCGCCCCGACTTGCGCGCGCCAGACCGGTCCGTTTCAATGCGCGCCTTGCGACCTCGAGCCACAGGCTTCGTTCGGAAACACCGCGCGCGACCGCGACCGCGCACGTCGTGTCGGGCAGCCGTGGTCGCCGCGTTCGTCTGCCTCGCCGGCTGCCATCGCGAGGCGGCGCTCGTGTCGCAAAGGGACGAAGGGCGATTCGGCCACGTACGGGCGTACGCACCGACGAACGGCGGCAACGCCGGCCTCGTCTTCCTCTTCTCCGACACCGACGGCTGGAACGCCGTGCTCGACGGCGAGGCGCGGGCGCTGACGGGTGACGGCGTCGCAGTCATCGGCGTCGACCTCCCGCAATACCTGCACGGCTTGGCCGCCAGCGACGACGGCTGCCACTACCTGATCTCGGAGGTCGAGGATCTCAGCAAGCGTTTCCAGCGCGACCTCGGGTTCCCGATCTACCGCACGCCAATCCTCGCCGGCATCGGCGCCGGCGGCGCGCTCGCCTACGCGGCCCTGGCGCAGACGCCGGCGGCGACGGTCGCCGGCGCGGTGAGCGTCGACCCCACCGCGGATCTGCGCACGCGCGTGCCGCTCTGCCCGGGCGCGCCCGCGACGGCGCTGCGACACGGCGGGTTCTCCTACGGCCGCGCGCCGAGCCTGCCGGGCTGGTGGCTCGTGTCGCGGCACGACGCCCTCCCCGCCGCGCTCCAACCGCTGGCGACGCCGGGCACGGCGGACGGCACGCCCGCGCAACGTCTCCTCGCGACGACCCGCGCCGGGCTGGCGACCGCGGCGGCCGCGGCCCCGGCGGCGCTCGCCGATCTGCCGCTGGTCGAGCTGCCGGCCGACACGCCGGGCGCAATGATGGCCGTCATCTACTCCGGTGACGGCGGCTGGCGCGACATCGACAAGCAGCTCGGCGAAGCGCTCGCCGCGGCCGGCGTACCGGTGGTCGGGGTCGACAGCCTGCGGTACTTCTGGCGCGCGCGCACGCCGGAGGAGGTCGGACGCGACCTGGGCCGCATCATCGACGTCTACGCGACCCGCTGGAAAACGCCGCAGGTCGCGCTGATCGGGTACTCCTTCGGCGCCGACATTCTCCCCTTCGCGTACAACCGGCTGCCGGCCGCGACGCGCGAGCGCGTCGTGCAGGTCTCGCTGCTCGGCATCGAGCCGCGCGCCGCGTTCGAGTTCTCGGTCACCGGCTGGTTCGGCGGCGAGCCCCCCGCCGATGCGCCGGCCGTCCTGCCCGAGGTACAGCGCATCCCGCCGGGCAAGGTCCAGTGCTTCTACGGCGACGAGGAAGAGGACACGCTCTGCCGCGATCCCGCCCTCGCCGGCGTCGAGATCATCAAGACCACCGGCGGGCACCACTTCGACGGCGACTACGACGCCCTCGCACGCCGCGTACTCGCCGGCGCGCGGAAGCCGAAACCGTAGCTGGTCATTTCGACACGACGCCGCGCAGGCCGCTCGACACCAGGCTGGCGACGTTCGCGAGCACGCGCGGTAGGGCGAGCCCGCCGGAGTAGACCAGGTACTTCGGGCGCCATTCGGGATCGAACTTGCCCTTGAACTGGCGGAGTCCCTGGAAGTTGTAGAACTGCTCGCCGTAGCGAAAGGCGAGCGCGCCCACCCGGTTCCACAGTGGCGCCGCGGCGCGCGCCTCGAGTCCCGACAGCGGTGCCATGCCGAGGTTCAGCCAGCCGTAGCCCTCGTCCTTGGCCCACAGCAGGATCTTCAGGAACAGGTACTCCATCACGCTCGGCGGCGCGGCGCGGAGGTACCGCATCAGATCCGGCGACACTTCGGTGCGCTCGCCGGAGCACCACAGGTTGGCGAAGGCGACGATCTCGCCCTTCCAGCGCACCAGCGCGACGGGGCACTGCGCGAGATAGTCGGCATCGAAGTTGCCCAGCGAGAATCCCTTCTCGCGCGTGCGCTTCTCGCGCAGCCAGGTGTTGGACACCGCCCCCAGCTCCGGCAGCAGCGGCGGCACCGCCGACGGCTGGCACACCTCGAAGGTCGCGCCGTCGCGCTCGGTCGCCTTCAGCACGTAGCGCTGCTGCTTGCGGGCGCTCCCCTCCATCGTGAAGGCCGCCAGCGGAACGACCGCCTCCTCGCCGAACTTGAGCGGCGAGAGACCGGCCTCGAGGTACATCGGTAGCGCCGCGGCGCTGGCCTCGTAGAACACCGGCCAGCTGTCGTGGCGGTCGCACAGCTCGAGGTAGTCCCAGACGAGCTCGCGCCCACTCGCCGGCGGGCCGACCGGATCGCCCATCGCGACGCAGCTACGCCCCGACACGGCGTACATGATGAACGCGCTGCGGTCGGCGTTGAAGAGGAACGACTTGTCGCCCAGCAACGCGAGATGGCCGGCGGCCACCGGCGACCGGGCGACGACGGCGCGCGCCGCCGCGAGGCTGTCGGCATCGGGTGGCGCGGCGCGCAGTCGCGAGGGGCTGAGCAGGTGCCAGACGGCGAGCGCCAGCGCCACCACGCCGACGCCGACGCTGGCGCGGAGGAACCGCGGCGCGTCGCCGAACAGACTGAACTCCCACCACAGCTCGCGCGAGTACTCGGTGTGCTTGTGGACGAAGAACCCGAACCAGGCCGCGACCAGCAGCACGACCGCCACCGCGATGCCCCAGCCGACGGTGAACCGCTCGCCGATCAACGACGCGCGGCGATTGAACTCATCGCGACACGGCACCAGCACGCCCAGCATCGCGACCAGGAAGAGCGACTCCTCGTAGTCGAAGCCCTTGAACAGCGCGAGCACGGCGCCGGCGGTGAGCAGCGCCACGGCGAGGTGATAGGCGGCATCGAGCCGCCGCTGCAGACCGCTGGCGAGCAGGATCAGGCCCAGACCCACCAGGCTGGCGAGGAAGTGCGACGCCTCCAGGACGGAGACGGCAGGACGTCGCGCAGCATGTCGAGCCGGTCCGCGTGGCGGCGCGCCGCGCCCGAGAACAGCAGCAGCGCGCCGCTGGCGAAGATCGCCAGCGCCATCACCCGCGGCGCCATCTCCGACACCCAGCGCCCGGCCACCGCGCCGACCGCCACCAGCCGCCGGCTGCGCCGGCGAGTCTCGTAGGCGACCAGCAGCAGCGTCGCGATCGCGAGCGGGAGGACGTAGTAGATGAGGCGATACACGAGCAGCGCGCCGACGAGTGCCGGCGAATGCGCGCGCGGCGCGAGGTCGAGGAGGATGACGGTCTCGAAGACGCCGAGCCCGCCCGGTACGTGGCTGCTGACGCCGGCGACCTGGGCGAGCACGAACAGCGCGGTGAAATGCGCGAAGGTGATGTGCGCGCTCGTCGGCATCAGGACGTACAGCACGGTCGCCGCCACCAGCCAGTCGGCGACGCCGACCACCAGTTGCGCGAGGGCGATGCGCGGGCGCGGCGGCGGGACCGTCCAGCCGCGAATCGTGACCGGCCGCCGCCAGACCCAGGGCAGCACGACGGCGGCCACGACGATCGCCAGCAACGCTCCGCCGGCGACGCGGCCGAGCGTCGCCGGCAGGCCGATGCGACCGGCGAAGGCGATCGGGTCGATGACCAGCGCGGTACCGGTCACGGCGCAGACGCCGATCCAGAACGTGGCGGCGGTGAAACCGATCAGCAGGCTGATCTCGGACGGCGGCAGCCCCCACGACGCGTACAGCCGATACCGCGGCGCGGCCCCGCCGAGCACCGAGAAGCCGAGGTTGTGCGCGAAGGCGTAGCCGAGGAACGACGCGAGCGCGGTGCGGCGGTACGCGAGCGGCCGGCCGAGGTACCGCAGGGCGAGCGCGTCGTAGGCGGTGAGGATGAAATAGCTGACGGCGGTCAGCGCCAGCGCGATCTCGATCTGTCGGCCGCGCAGCGCGTGGATCGCCCGTCGCACGTCCTCGTAGCGATAGGCGCTGAGCTCACGGTGCAACAGCGCCACGGCGCCGGCGAGGAGAGCGAGGATGAGAAGCGGCGTGAGACGCCGCAGCCAGGCGGTGACCATGGCGGAGGGTATCCGCTACTCATACCGATGCGCCGCGCGCACCGCCAGCACGCCGACGGCGGTCAGGACACGTCGCGCGCCCGCGGGTTGGGCAGCAGTTCGATCTGCCCGGGCAGCGGACGGTCGCGCGCAGCCTTCTTGCGGGGCGCGCGGCCCGGATTCGCTGGCTCGAAGAAGACCGCCAGGTCGATGTCGAAGGCATCGGCGATCGCCTCCAGGTGATGGATCATGGGCACGTGGCGCCCGCTCTCCCAGCGCCGCACCGTGCTCGCCGACACCCGGCCGACCCGCTCGGCGAAACCCTCCGGCGACAGGCCGAACGCCTGGCGCAGGTTGCGCAGATTGACGGGATTCCAGCGCTGACCGCGTCCCATGGCTCGCGTCGGCCTATGGCCCATCCCCGCCGCCGACGTCAATTGGGAGGGAGGGGTCACCACAGAGGACACAGCGGACGACACCTCTGTGCCTCTATGGTGAAAGCCCTCCTCCCACCTATTGGCAGTCCGCCGCGAACAGGGTCGCCAGGTCGCCCAGGGCAGAGCCGAAGAAGTTGACGACGCCCCGCAGCTTGAGGCCGCTCAGCGAGCCGCTGGTGAGCGGGGCGCAGGCGATCGGTGCGCCGTGGCTGGCGGCGGGCGTCCCGCTTGTGGGCACGGTGCCGGAAAGAAAATTGGCATCGGTGATCAGCGTCGACGCCATGGCGGTCGTCTGCGTGATGCAGCTGTTGCCGAGGTCGATGAACACATCGCTGCCGTCGCAGGGCGGGTTGGTCTCGACCGTGATGTGCACCCCCAGGTTGCATTGCAGGTCGCCCGCGACCGCGGCCGGACCGGACGCGGGGTTGATGCAATTGCACTGGCAGATGTCGGCGTTGGCGCCGACTGGATCGGGCCCGTTGCAGGCGCCGTTGTCGGGCAGGCAGTCGGCGTCGGTCGAGCACTCGACATCGTTGGTCAGTGAACAGTAGCCGGTGCAGCCCGACGTCGACGGCATCGAGCCGTTGCCGGCGCAGGACGTCGCGCAGGTCGTCGCGCACGCGCCGTTGCCGTCGCACGCGCCGACATTGCCGCTCGAACGCAGATCCACACCGAGCGGCGCGCCGCCGTCGCACGCGACCACTGCCGACGGGCACGGATCGGGCGCCGCCGCGATACACACCGTGCCGATGCCGGGAATGCGAATCGGGTCGATCGCCCCGGCCGCGCACGTGCACTGCCCCTCGCTGCCACCGCCGGGCACATCGCAGTTGATGGTGAGCGAGCCGACGAGGCCGAGGATCACGGGATTGGCGAGAGCCCCGACGTTGAGCTCGAGGTGGCTCTGCGTCGGTCCGGAGAGGAACGTGCAGACGCCAGCCGCCGGGGTACCCGTCGGCGTTTCCGTCGGCGTTTCCGTCGGCGTCGGGCTCGTCGCGCGGCAGCCGTACAGCGCGTTGTTCACGCCCAGGATGAGCTGCGCCATCGTCACCTGCCCCTCGCTGTCGGCGAAGGCCTCGCAGGCGCTGACCGGTTGGTCGCCGAGATCGATGTTGACGCCGAGGATGAGCTCGTTGATCGTCACCTCGCCGTCGCCGTTGCAGTCGCCGACGCACTGCGCCGCGGCGCGATCCGCGCACGCACCGAGCGCGAGGACACCGACCAGGAGCAGGGTTGCGATGCGGCCGATCCGATTCGCCATGATCCCCTCCGTCGTTGTGGCCGACGCTGGGCGATCACGGCCGGATGCCGCGTCGTTCCTGAAGCGCCGGTGTATCGCTGCGACACCAGCGTAGCAGCATCAGCCGCCGACGGGTGAAGAAACTGCCGGGAGGGAACCGGCGGGCGCCGCGCCGGCGGCGCTCGAGAGCGCCGCCGGCCGACGAAGGTTGGGGGGGCCGCGCCGAACGGCGCAGCCCCCGGGTTCAGGTTACTGGCAGACGAAGGTGTTGCCGCTGCGGATGTCGCCCAGCGTCGAGTCGAAGAACCCGAGCTGGCCCTGCAGCTTCAGACCGGTGATGTTGTGGGCCTTGAAGTTGTCGCAGCTGACCGCGGCGCCCTCGACGATCGAGGGAGCGCCTCCTTGCGCTGCGGACGGGATGGTGGCCCCGGCGGCGTTGTTGGCGTTGAGCACTGAGCCAACCGAGGTCTCGCTGCTGATGCCACCGCAGACCGGAGGCAACTGGATCGTGGCCACGTCGCCGCAGTGGCCGTTGGAGGGCAGCTCGACGTTGATCTGCAGGCCCAGGTTGCAGGTCAGGCCGCCGGCGACGCTCGGGTCGCCGACGTCGCTGCCGGCGCAGACGCAGTTACACACGTTGGCGTGGGCGACTGGCTCGCCGCCCACACACTGACCGCCGGGGCACTCGCTGTCGAGCCCGCATTCCGCCTCGTCGTTGGTCCCGCCCTGGCAGAATCCTTCGCAGCCAAAGCTCTGGCGCGCGAAGCCCGCACCCAACCCCGCGCAGTGCGCGTCGCAGGCGGTCGCGCACTCGGCGTTGTTGTTGCAGTTGCCGATGTTGTGGTCGGCGTTCAGGTTGACGTCGATCGGGGAGCCGCCGTTGCAGTCGATCTTGCCCGGCTCGCAGCCGGCGGCGGGATTGACGCACACGTCGCCGATGGCCGGGATCACCAGGGCGTCGATCCCGATCAGATTGCAACTGCAGGGCGCGGTGCCGTCCGCCCCGGGCGCGCCGCAGTCGATCGAATAGGTGCCCGTCGGGACCAGATTGAGCGGTAGCGCGACGGTCTGCAGCGCCAGCACGCTCTTGCTCCGATCGGCGGGAGAGTCGAGCGTGCACACGTTGTGGCCGAGCGGCTCCGCCGTCGGCACTTCGGTCGCGGTGGGCGTCGGCGTATCGACGCCGGGCGTGTCCGTCACGGTCGCGGTGCTGATGACGATGGGAATCGTGTTGGTGATGGTCGCCGTGGCCGTGCCGGCCGGCAGCGTCGGCGTGCTGGTCGGCGTATCGAGCGGCTCGGTCGGCGTCGCGGTAGCCGGACAGCCGTTCAGCGCGTTGTTGACGCCGAGAATCAGCTCGTTGATCGTCACCATGCCGTCGCCGTTCACGTCGAACGACGGACAGGCGGTGACCGGTGCGGACCCCAGCGCGATGTTGACGCCGATGATCAGCTCGTTGATGGCGACCATGCCGTCGCCGTTGCAATCTCCCACGCACGTCTGTGCCTGCGCCGGCGGACTCGCCAGCACTGCGCCAAACGCGCAACCAACTACGACGAGCGCCCCCGCTCGCCACCCCAAGTAGCGCTGAGTCATTGACTCCTCCTTTTTTCGCCCAGTTTGGTGATGATTCAGATGAGTGCCGTGGGTCAACCCTTTCGAACAAAGGCATGTTTGTCTAGTCGAATCGCCCCGACGCGTCAAAGCCGACCCTTGCAAACCCGCGACGGTGGTTCGCACAATGACGCCATGGGCCGACCCCCTCGTGCCGCCCTCGCCCATGTGCTCGCGGTCGCCGCCTGTGCGGCCCCCGGGGGCCGCAATCCGCCGGCCGGCGACGCCCAGTGACCGGCCCACCGGCCATCGACCGCGCCGGCCTGGCCCGCCTGCGCGTTGCCACCGGACGCCGCCGCGTCGACCCCACCGCTGGCCTCTTCGCGCCCGACAGCATCACCCGACGCGTGAACCGCGAGGCGGTGCTCCTGCTCGGCGGCGGCCGGGCGCTGCTCCTGCAGATCGCCCACCCGCTCGTCGCCGCCGGGGTCGCCCAGCACAGTCGCTTCGAGCACGAGCCCCTGCAGCGGCTGGTCCGCACGCTGGAGCTGACGCTGACCATCGTCTTCGGCAGCGCCGCCGAGGCGCTGGCGGCGGTGCGCCGCATCGAGCGCGTCCACGCCGGCGTGCGCGGGCGGCTGGAGAGTCGGTGCGGCCCCTTCCGCTCCGGCACGCCATACGAGGCCAACGACCCGGCGCTGCTGTTGTGGGTACACGCGACGTTGGTGGACAGCGCCCTGGTCGCGTATCGGCGCTTTCTCGGTCCGCTCACGGTGGCCGAGCGCCGCGCGTTCTACGACGAATCGCGCGTCACCGCTCGCCTGTTCGGCATCGCCGACGCCGACGTGCCCCCGACCTACGACGCCTTCCAGACCTACATGCGCGCGATGCTGCGCGGCCCGCAGCTCGCGGTCAGCCGCGACAGCCGCGCCATCGCCGCGGCGCTGCTCAGCCCGCCGCTGCCGCCCGGCCTGCGCCAGCTCGCCGCAACCACCCGCCTCTTCACCGTCGGCCTGCTGCCCGCGCCGATCCGCCAGCGCTACGGCTACTCCTGGGGACCGCTGCGCGAACGCACGCTCGACGCGACCGCCGCCGCCATGCGCACCGGCCTCCCGTGGCTGCCGTCGCTGCTCCGCCATTTCCCGCGCGCACGCCACGGCGCGTCGGCGGCATAGGGCCGCCTGCGTTCACCGAATGGAGGGCGCCGCTCCCGCGGCGCCGGGCAGCGCCGGCGTAGGCCGTATCGGCGGCGGCTTCGGTCACCGAATGGAGGGCGCCGCTCCCGCGGCGCCGGGCAGCGGCGGCAATTGCGAGCAGTCGGTCGGAACAGGCCGCGCGGGAGCGCGGCCCTCCATTCGGTGATTGAAGGCACCGGAGGATCACGCCGCCTTTGCTTCGAACCGTCGGTGTGGCAGGTTCCCCCGCCATGTCGTCGCTGGTCTTTCTCGCCTTCATCGTCGCGGCCGCCGTCGACTGGATCGCGGTGGCGCAGGAGCACAAGGCGCTCGAGTGGATCGCCAAGCCAGCGGCCCTCGCGATGCTGCTGCTGTGGGCGGCGCTCGGTGCGGCGCCGAGCTGGGCGTTGATCGCGGCGCTGGTCTTCTCGCTGCTCGGCGACGTCTACCTGATGTTGCCGGCGAACCTCTTTGTCGCCGGCCTCGCCGCGTTCCTCGTCGGCCACCTGGCGTACATCGACGCGTTCCACGCCGCGTTGACCTGGCGCCTGGTGTGGAGTGCGATCGTGCTCGGCGTCACCGCGCCGGTCGGACTGCGCATCGTCGGCGCCGCGCCCGGTACGCCGCTGAGCATCGCCGTCACCGCCTACATGCTGGTGATCGGCGTGATGGCGGGGTCGGCCATCGCCGCCGACATGCCGGCCGCCATCGTCGGCGCCCTGCTCTTCATGCTCTCCGATTCGATGATCGCCTGGAACCGGTTCGTCGCGCCGTTCGCCAGCGCGCGGGTGGCGATCATCGTCACGTACCACGTCGGCCAGGCGCTCCTCGTCTACGCCCTGCGCGGCTGAGCCGCGCTCAGCGGTGCGGCGCCAGCAGCGCCAGCATGGCGCCGTGCAGGCGGCCGTTGGACGCCAGCGTCTCGCTCCCGAAGACATCGTGCGGCGCGCCGCCGAAGTCGCTCACGTCGCCGCCCGCTTCGCGCACGATGAGCGCGCCGGCGGCGACGTCCCACGGCCCGAGGCGCCACTCCCAGTAGGCGTCGACGCGTCCGCACGCGACCCAGCACAGGTCGAGCGCCGCCGAGCCGCCGCGCCGGATGCCCTGCGCGCGCAGCATGAACGTCCGGATGGCGGCGAGGTAGTGGTCGGCGCGCTCGCGGCGGTCGTACGGCGTGCCGGTGGCGAGCAGCGCGCCATCGACGCCGGCGATCGTCGAGACGCGGATCGGCGCGCCGTTGCGGGTCGCGCCGCCACCGCGCACGGCGGCGAAGGTCTCGGCGCGCAGCGGATCGGCGACGACCGCGACCAATGGTTCGTCGCCGCGCGCCAAGCCCAGCGATACCGCGAAGTGCGGATGTCCGTGCGCGAAGTTGGTGGTGCCGTCGAGCGGGTCGCAATACCACGCATAGCGGTCGGCGGGCGGCCGTTTGGGCGCGGCGCCGGCCGACGCCTCCTCGCCGATCACGACGTGGTCGGGGAACGCGCGCTGGAGGCGTCCGGTGATCAGCGCCTCGACGGCGCGGTCGGTCTCGGTCACCAGATCGATGGCGGACTTGTGCTCGACCTGCTGCGGCCGCCCGACGGCGGACCGCAGATAGGTGCGCGGCTTCGGCGACGGCGTCGCGGGCGACGGCAGGTAAGAATTGGGTCGGAGGGCATACGATCTCAATAGCAGGAGCGCGGGCCTCCAGGCCCGTTGGGCGGCGGAGCCGCCCGGAGCGCGAGACACGACCACTGCGCCGCCCTGGCGGGCGGCGACGGGCCCGGAGGCCCGCGCTCCCCGTCGTTGCTCGCCTGCGCCCCCTTCGACTAGGCTGCGGCGGCGATGTTCGAGACGCTACTGGCGCGCGGTGAGCACCTGGCCGAGGTGCAGGCCCAGCGGGCGCTGTTGCGCTTCCTGAACGGCGTCGACTGGCTGATCCGCGATCCGTCACACCTGGTCGGGCGCACGCCCTACGACGTCGTCTTCCAGCGCGGCAAGCTGGAAGTGCGTCGCTACCGCCAGGCCGAGGGCAGCGCCCCGCGCCACGAGCTGCCGGTGCTGTGCATCCCGCCGCTGATGGTCAAGCCGTTCATCTTCGATCTGATGCCCGGCCGCAGCCTGGTGCGGTTCCTTCTCGACCGCGGCTTCGACGTGTTCCTGGTCGACTTCGGCGAGCCCGACGCCGCCGATGCCTGCGTGACGCTCGACGACTACGTGCTCGACTGGATCCCGACGGCCTGCGCGCAGGTGCGCGAGGCGGCGGGCAGCCGCGAGGTCTCGCTGCTCGGCTACTGCATGGGCGGCCTGTTCGCCCTCATGTACCTCGGCGTCGACGCCCGATCGCAGCGTGCGCAACCTGGTGACCATCGGCGCGCCGCTCGACATCAGCAAGATGGGACTGTTCGCCTGGGCCGCCAAGATGGCCGGCGGCCAGGTCGAGTTCCTCGCGCGCCGCATCGGCAACGTCCCCGGCGGCCTGTCGAGCGCGGTGTTCAAGCCTCCTGACGCCGGCCAAGAACGTCACTCGCTACGCCGATCTCTTCATGAACATGTGGGACCGCGAGTACGTCAACGGCTTCGACGCGATGAACCAGTGGGTCGGCCAGTTCATCGACTACCCGCAGGGCGCGTTCCTGCAGTTCGTGCGCGATTTCATGCAGCACAACGAGCTCGTGCGCGGCACGATGCGGTTCGGCGGCAAGGTGGCCGACCTGCGTCGCGTGCGCGCCAACCTGCTCGCCTTCGCCGGCAAGCACCGATCAGATCGCGCCCGCCGCCGCGGTTCGCGCGCAGCTCGACGCCGTCGGCAGCGCCGATGCGACCTACCGTCTCGCGCCGGGCGGCCACATGGGCGTGTTCGCCGGCCACGGCGCGCCCCGCCACGTCTGGCAGCCCGCCGCGACCTGGCTCGCCGCCCGCTCGGCGGCACGCCCGACGCTGACCCGTTCCGCCACCGCGCCGGGCAAGGCCCGGCGCGCCACCCGCGGGCCGCGTCGCAGCCGCCGCGCCGCCCACCACTGAGGGCCGACACATGGTGTTCGTTGCCGAGTACAGTTTCGCCTGGGACGCGCTCTCCACCGTCGTGGCCAAGCGGTTGGAGTGGGACGACGCGCAGCCGGAAGGCTTCCGCTTCGTCGGCGAATGGGTCTGGAAGGATCGCGAGCCCGCCTTCCGCGGCGTCGCGGTCATCGAGGTCGACGACGTCGAGGCGCTGAATGCCTTCGCGCTGCATTACGGCTCGACGATCACGATGTCGTTCAACGCCGCCAGCGACGTGATGTCGGCGTTGACCCAGGTCGGCGCGACGCCGAAGGTGCGTCTGGTCAGCCGCCGCCCGCGCGCCAAGCGCGGCGCGTAAGATTGACGGCCTTCGGAGGAACGATGAGTGACGCAGTGCTGCCGGCATGGATGGGCGGCGCGGATCCCGGCCAGATCGGGTTCCCGCTGCCGGTCGACAAGGCCGCTTACCGAAAGACCAGCGGCATCGCCTACAAGAATACGCCCACGGGCTCCCTCCTTCTCGACGCCTATCGGCCGACCGGTGAGGGCACCCATCCGCTGGTGGTGATGATCCACGGCGGCGGCTGGGCGCGCGGCGGGCGGTTCGAGATGGGCCTCAGCAAGTGGGCCGGCTATCTCGCCTCCGCCGGGCTCGCGGTGGTCTCCATCGACTATCGGCTCGCGCCACAGACCACCTACCCCGACTCCTTCCAGGACTGCCTCGACGCGGTGGACTGGGCGGTGGCGCACGCCGATCAACTCGGCGCGGATCCGCAGCGCGATCGGCCTGTGGGGCGATTCGGCCGGCGGCCATCTCGTCCTGCTGCTGGCGACGTCGCAGACCAACCCTTCCTATGGCGGCCCGCGCATGCGCACCGACGCGGCGCGGCTGCGCGCCGTGGCGGCGCTCTATCCGCCCACCGATCTGCTGGCGCTCGACCGCGCCGAGCAGCGCGCCGGCATCGCGCGTATCGTCCGCGACTTCCTCGGCGCCGAAGCCGGGGACGCGCCGCAGCGCTGGCGCGACGCGTCGCCGATCGAGCACGTCCACGGCGCGCAGCCGCCGATCTTCATCCTGCAAGGCACGCGCGACCTCCTGGTGCCCGCGTCGCAGGCAACCCGCTTCGCCGAGCGCCTCGCCGCCGCCGGCGCCCCACACCGTCTGGAGATCGTCGAGGGCGGACTGCACGGGTTCGACCGCATCGCCCCGGACGCGAGGGCGGTGGGGTTGATTGGGGATGTGCGGGCGTTTTTGAGAGAGAAGCTGGGATAGGAGGGGTGAGCCGGTGCGCCAGTGCGCCAGTGCGCCGGTGCGCCGCTCTCCTCCACTGACTGCGCACCGGCGCACCCTTCACCGCCGGCACCACCGCCTCCGCCAGGATTCCGTGAAGTCCCTGGTCTGCCGACTTTTCGCCCGCGAGCGTTTCCGCTAACTCCTTCCCATGCACGCCGCCGTCGACGATCTCTCCACGCCGCTGCCCACGATCACCATCGGCTCGGACGAGCACAAGGCGCTCTTCTGCCGGGTGTTCATGGAGACGCACGATCCGTACGACCCCGCCAAGGTGGCGTGGCCCGACGTCGACGACGCCACGCTCCATCGGCTGCGCACGATGCCGTTCTGGAACGAAGCGGTCTCGACCGAGCATGACGTCGCTCGCAAGGTGCAGGCGCTGGTGCCGTTCGAGCCCGATCCGCAGCTGCGCGAGGCCATCGCGCTCAACGGCTACGAGGAGGGCCGGCATTCGTCGCTGCTCGACCACATGCTGCGCCACTACGAGATCCCGCGCCCGGCGACGCGCGAGGAGCCGCTGTCCGACGATCCGCTGTGGGACTTCATGCGCGTCGGCTACGGCGAGTGCTTCGATTCCTTCTTCGCCTTCGGCATCTACAAGCTCGCGGGCGAGTCGGGGTTCTTCCCTCCCGCCCTGCTCACCGCCGTCGCGCCGATCGTGCAGGAAGAGGCGCGCCACATCCTCTTCTTCGTGAATTGGATCGCGTATTGCCGGGCGCGCGAATCGGGCGTCGGCAAGATCACGCACATGGCGCGCTGCGCCGGCGCGATGACGGCGCAGGTATGGAGCCGCGCCAAGACGGCGATCAGCGCCGCGCGTGGCGGTGACGACGCCCCGACCGCTCCGGGCAGCCCGCCCGAGGAAGACTTCATGATGGGCGTGAAGGACTCCCTCGACGTGGTGAGCTCGCCGCGCCAGTTCCTCGACGTCTGCGTCAGCGAGAACGATCGGCGCATGGCGGCGTTCGACCCGCGCCTGTTGCGCCCGACCTTCGTGCCGAGGCTGGCGCGGATGCTCGCGCGCGTCGTGCCGTAGCGCGCCCGCTCAGGGCGTGACGCGAACGATCAGCTGGGCCGGCGCGCCGAGGTTGCCCACCTTGTCGCGCACGCGCGCGCTGACCAGGGTGTCGCCGGCCGCGAAGGTCAGCGACATCGGCACGGGGGCGCAGAACTGAACCTCGACGTCGTCGCCCGCCTTGCAGCCGAACTCGCCGGTCTCGAAGCGGACGCAGCCGAGCTGGCAGGTCCGGCCCTCGGGAACGCCGACGCCGTCGATGAAGCGGCAGCCGAGATCGTTGAGCGCGTCGGCGATCGCGTCGGGATCGTCGAGGCGCGGCGGGTCGACGGCCGGCACGCCACCGAACGTCGGCGCCTCGCCGTCGCACACCGCGGGGCTGCCGTTGCCCAACGGCCGCGTCGCCTGCACCTGCAGATCCGGCGTGCCGCCACCGTCGCTGTAGGCGCTCGTCCCGACATCGCGGAGGGACGTGCCGTGGCGCGCCTCGACGACGAGCGAGAAGCCGAAGCCAAACGGCCGCTCGTAGACCGGAATGCCGTGCGCGTCGGTGCCGGTCGGCGCCTGAAACGAATCGTCGGCGTTGGTGATGCCGAAATAGAGGATGTCGGGCCCCATGGCCGGCGTCGGCGTCAGCGTCGGGCTCGGCGTCGCCGTGGCCGTCGTCGTCGCCGGCCGCGGCCCCGTCGGCGTGGCCTCGTGCAGACATCCCATCAGGAGGTTGTTCACCGCCATGACCAGTTCGGAGATCGCGACCGTGCCATCATCGTTCATGTCCAATGACGGACACGTGCTCAGCGAACCGGCGCCGAGGGCGATGCCGACGCCGACGATCAGCTCGTTGACGGCCACGGTGTCGTCGCCGCCGCAATCGCCGACGCACACGGCCGACACGGGTGCCGCGAGCACGGCGCACACCGCCAGGATCACGAAGACGCGCATAGGGAACGGGATGCGCGCGGCGCGCCGTTTCTTGCCGCGGAAGCGGCCCGACACACGCCGCTCAATCGTCTCGCTGATCGCAGCCACTGAGCGCGTGGTCGACCGCGGCGACCAGTTGATCGATGGTGACCGGGGTCACGTACCCGGGACACGGCAGGTTGGTGGTGCCCAGGGCCAGGGCGACGCCGCGCAGCACCTCGTTGATGGTCACCTCGCCGTCGCGATCACAGTCGCCCGCACAGGCCTCCTCGACGACAAACTGCGCCGACGCGATCTCGGCGGTATCCTCGGTGAACACGCGCACGCGGTGCGCACCGACGGCGGCGTCGAGCGGCACCGAGAAGTCGACCGCGAACGTGCCGAACACGCCGCTGTCGGTGGACGCCACCAGGGTGTCGTCGAAGTAGATCGTGATGCGTTGCGGCGGTTCCAACGCCGAGCATTCGGGCGTGTCGATGCGAACCGTCGCCCCCGGGCGGCCCGACTCGGGCGTCAACGTCGGCAGCTGCGGGCAGTCGAGGCAGAACGCGACCTCCTGGTCGGCGCCCTCCACGGTCACCGGCAGCTCGAGATCGAGGCGGCCGACGCGCAGGACGTAGTCGCCGTCGGCGATCTCGTCGAAGTGGAACGCGCCGTTGGCGTTGCTGCGCGACTGCTGACCGGAGCGACGCAGCCGCACCAACACGTTGGCGGCGTCGAATGCACAGCCGGTACCCATCGCCAGGTGGCCGCGCACGCGGTGGCGGCCGGGCGTCGGCTCGCCGAGTCCGATCTCGATCGCCGGATTGCGCCCAACGAGCTGATCGGCGCGATCGCTGGTGGTGAACGGCTCGAAGCCCGGCGCGCTGGCGGTGAGGCGGACGATGTCGCGGCTCTGCAATGTGATGGCGAATGCGAAGTTGCCGTTCACGTCGCTGACCGCCAGGCCGCTGGCGTCCGGCCCCGTGCCCTGCAGGTTGCGGTAGGAAATCGTCGCCGACGCGATCGGGACGCCCTCGCCGCGGTCGAGGTTGTAGACGCGGCCGCGCACGATGCGCTGGCCGAGGTTGTCGTCGCCCTTCGCCCGGACGGCGGGCGCGACCGCGACGGTCGCCAGAAGGATGAGGACGAAACGTCTCAATGCGCTGTGCGGGGCGGTCGGCACCGTCATGCTGCTGGCGCGTTCGACGGACTGAACGAGCCGATCACGAAGAAGGGAATCATGATGATGAGCAACTGCACGATCCATCCGATCACACAGACGGCCACGGCGCGCAGGGTGCTGTCGTAGTCGAGCGCCTGGCGCACCGCGACGACCATCGTTGCCAGCGACCAGAAGGCGCTGATGACGATCACCAGAGGACCGATGAAGGGCAGGAACCCGACCACGCGCAGCAGACCCGGCGCCGCCGCGAACCCCAGCGTGCGGAGGAGCTGGCCCACGTCCGCCTCGGTCGAGGGTTGGGGCAACAGGCGGGTGCCAATGAAGTAGGTCAAGAATGCCCAGACGTACCAACCGATCAGGTTGAGGATCAGGCCGATGATGAGCCCCGGTTGCCCCTCGATGCCGGCCGTTCCAATCCCGCCGGCGATGCTGGCCAACACGACCACCATCGTCGCCTGCCCCATGCTCGATGGATCCGCCTCTACTTCCTCGTAAAGGCTGGCATCGAGCCTGGCGGCCCGAATCACTCGATCGAGCATGGATGCCACGTGTTCCCCCGCCCCCGTTCGGCACGCCTAGCAGAGCGCGCCACGCTTTAGAAAGACCGGGAATCTCGTCTCATGCAAATCGTTTCGCCGCCGCCGGCGGGATTCGCTGACGCGCTGCTCCGCCGCTTCGCCGCAGTGCGTCGCAACGGCGAACTTTTGCTGCGCCAGCGGTGGGAGGTCCATGGTGACGGCCGATCGGTGGTGGCGGCCGACACGAGGCTGTTCGCGAGCCCTGTTGGACCGATCCTCCATTCGGCGCTAGCGTCCTCGCCGGGAGGATTGCCCGTGACCTACGCCGGTGACCGCGTCATTCACGACGCCGATTCGCACGTGATGGAGACGCCCGACTGGTTCGAGCCGTTCGCCGATCCCGCGATCCGCGAGCGCATGAACCGGGTGTACGTCAGCACCGTCAAGCCCGGCGAGGAGCGCCACATCGACCGCTGGCGGCAGCGCCACCGCGATCCCGCCGATCGCGCCGCCGCCGAGGCCGAGGTGATGCTGCGCAAGAACTGGAGCGCGATGGGTTCGTTCCTGAAGGAGGACCGCGGCCACGCCCTCGACCTGCTCGGCTTCCGCAGCCAGCTCGTCTTCAACACCTTCTTCAACAAATATCTGGTCTCGGTCGAGCACGGCCGCGACCTCGACCTCTGCTACGGCGTGGCGCGCGCCCACAATCGCGCCATGGTCGACTTCTGCACCGCCGACCGCCGCCTGCTCGCCGTCGGGTACGTGCCGCTCGCCGATTTCGACCGCGCCGGCGCGATGGCGGAGGAGGCGGTGCGCATGGGCTGCAAGGCGCTGATGATCCCGTCCGCCTGCCCGCCCGGACACTCCCCCAGCCACACCGGCCTGTTCCCGGTCTGGGCCGTGGCACAGGAGGCGGGCGTGCCAATCGTGTTCCACGTCGGCGGCGGCGGCCGCCTGCTCGACCCCAACTACTTCGTCAACGGCCTGCCGACGGTCACCGACTTCCACGGCGGCGCCGAGAACTTCCGCTCGGTCGACTATATGGCCATCCCGTTCCCGCCCATGCAGACGCTCGCGACGATGATCTTCGATCGCGTCCTCGACCACTTTCCGACGCTGCGCATCGGCGTGATCGAACAGGGCGCCGCATGGGTGCCGAGCTGGATGCGGCAGATGGAGTCGGCGGTCGAGGCGTTCAGCAAGTCGGAGGAGCGCCTCCGCCAGCTGCAGCTGCGGCCCAGCGACTACGTGCGGCGGCAGATCCGCGTGACGCCGTATCCCAGCGAGCCGGTCGGCTGGATCATCGAACAGACCGGCGAGGAGGTCTGCCTCTTCTCCTCGGATTACCCGCACGTCGAAGGCGGCCGCCACCCGATCCGCCGCTTCGAGGCATCGCTCGGCGACGCCAGCGAGCAGGTGCGCCAGCGCTTCTACTGCGACAACTTCGTCGACCTCATGGGCGCGGCGCTCGAGCTGACCAAACGAATTTCACTCGGAGGCGCGGAGGCACTCGTTCATCTCCGTGACTCCGTGCCTCCGTGTGAAAGTTCCTTTTCTTCTGATCAAGGATTCCCCCGAATGGGACGCAAGATCCTCTTCATCACCACCGATCAGCAGCGCCATGACGCGCTCGGCTGCACCGGCGGACGCGTCGCGCGCACGCCGGTGGTGGACGCGTGGGCGCGCCAGGGCCTGACCTATCGGCGCGCCTACAACCAGAACACCGTCTGCATGCCGGCGCGATCGACGATGCTGACCGGCCAGTACGTGCGCACGCACGGCGTGGTGGCGAACGGCATCGCGCTGCCGGTCGACGCCCCGAGCGTCGCCGCCCACCTCGCCGAACGCGCCGGCTATCGCACCGCGCTGTGCGGCAAGGCGCACTTCGAGCCGAACATGGATCCGCAGCTCAAGTTCGAAGAGAACGCGCGCCAGCGGCGCGGCGACTTCGGCCCGTGGCGCGGCTTCGAGCGCGCCGTGCACGCGACCCACATCGCCGCCTTCCATGGGCGGCCGGTCGGCCACTACGGGCGCTGGCTGAAGCAGAACCATCCCGAGCACCTGGAGAGCTTCGCGCCGCTGCTCGACGCCAACGGCGGCGGCGACACCGGGGCACCGGAGACGAAGAACAATCCGATCCCGCGCGAGTGGTACCACACCGACTGGGTCGCGGACCGGACGCTCGAGTTCCTCGACCAGCTGGCCGCGGACGATGACTGGTTCGTCTGGATGAGCTTCCCCGATCCGCATCACCCCTGGGATCCGCCAGCCTCCGAGCTGCACCGCGTGCCGTGGCGTGACCTCGCGCTGCCCGAGAGCCATCCCGGCTCCGACGCGCAGATCCGCAGGATCCTCGCCGAGAAGCCGGCGCACTGGTTGGGCTACTACGAAGGTCGCTGGCAGAACGCCGAGGGCGGACCGCCGAACTTCCGCGTGCCGACGCTGACCCCCGACCAGCTGCGCGAGATCAACGCCAAGGTGCATGTGATGAACGAGCTCATCGACGACGCCTGCGGCCGCGTCTGGCGCCGCATCGTCGAGCGCGGCTGGGACGGCGACACCGACGTCATCTACACCACCGACCACGGCGAGCTGCAGGGCGACTTCGGCTTCATCTACAAGGGCCCGTTCCACACCGACGCGCTCATGCGGCTGCCGATGATCTGGCGCCCGGCGCCGTCGGCGGGCATCACGCCCGCGCAGATCCAACAGCCGGTCGGACAGGTCGACCTCGCACCGACGTTCTGCGCCATCGCCGGCGTCGACACGCCGGCGTGGATGGAGGGACGACCGCTACCGACCGCCGAGGACGGCAGCCGCGAGCGCGTGCTGTGCGAGTGGGACAGCCAGTTCCCCAGCCACGGCATGCACCTGCGAACGATCGTGCATCGCGAGGGCTGGCTGCTGACGCGCTACGAGCCGAGTACCGTCGGCCGGCCGACCGGCGTCGAGCGCGCCTTCGGCGATTTCTTCACCACGCCGTGCGGCATCAGCTACGACGGCAGCGAGGGCGAGCTCTACAACCTCAAGGACGACCCCTGGCAGTGGCACAACCTGTGGAGCGATCCCGCCCACCGCGCCATCAGGTCGGACCTCATCGCGGACCTGTACGATCATCTCCCGCCGGAGCGGGCGGAGAAACTGCTCGTCGAAGCACCAGCGTGAACCGCCGAGCGCGTCAAGGAGGACGCCTTGGCGCCCTTGGCGGTGGTCAGTCGACCGACGTGATCGTCGCCTGACGCACGGTAAGCCGCCACTCGCCGTCCGACTCCTTGCGCCAGACGTCGGTGAAGCGCCGGCGCACGGTCTTGCCGGCATTGGAAGCGGTCGCCTTCGGCTTCACCACTTCCTCGCCCATGACGACGACCTGGTCGCCGCGCCCGTCCACGCCCTCGATCGTCGCGTCGGCCGACTCGTAGTCCATGCGGCCGGCCTTGAAGAAGCCGAGCACCGTCTCCAGACGGAGGACGCGGTTGACGGGCGAATTGACGATGAGATCCTTTGCCGAGAGCGCCGCGGTGGCGTCGGCGTCCTGCGCGGCGAAGGCGGCGTCCAGGCGCGCCCGCGCGGCGAGCGCGGCGGCGATCACCGGATCACGGGCCTCGGCGGCAATCTCTTCCGATGCAAATTTGAGCACGATGCGCCTCCTTTCGCCATGCGCTACCGCGCCGACGTCGTGCACCGCAAACCCCCGTTGCATCCATCCCCCGAATCAAGGGCGCCGCTGCCGCGGTGCCGTGCTCCGAGGGTGCTGGCGATGCACCGCTATGGAGGGCCGCGCGGGAGCGCGGCCCTCCCTTCGGTGACCCGGCGAGGTCAGCCCGTTGTCGTACGGGTGAGGGGCGCGCGGATGCGACAGATCAGACTGACACGGCCAGCGGCTCGACCTCGACGCGCGCGTCGTTGAAGCATGCGCCGCCGCCGATGTCGGTCAGGGCGTCGGGGACCAGCGCCGTCGAAGTGGCGCCGTTCAGGGTGCTCGACCGCCACAGGCCCTTCGCCAATGTGGCGATGCCGCGGCGCAGGTCGGTGCTGAGGCGCAGCGGCACGTGCACCTCGCCGAGCGCGTTGAAGACGCGCACCGGCTGGCCGTCGCGCAGGCCGCGCGCTCGCGCGTCGTCGGGATGCATCGCGAGCACGGCGGGGCGCACCTGCTGCTCGCCGAAGATCGAGTTGACCGTGCGATCCGAGGCCGGGCTCAATAGCACGAGGCTGCCGTCATCGACCGCCGGACGGTACGTTACCGGTCCGAGCGCCGGCGGGCAGAGCTCGACCCTGCCGCTCGGCGTGCCCGGGAAGACCGTGCCGAACTGCACCACATCGTCGCCGCCGCGGAAGTGCACCGGTACGGCGCGGTCGCGTCGCACCGCGGTGAGAACCTCCGCGTCGAGCGCGTCGCCGAGCAGCCCCGGCTCCTCGGCCGTCACCGCCGGCTCCTCGAAACCCATGGCGCGCGCCAGGCGGGCGAACACCTGCGGGTTGGTGAGCGATTCGCCCACCGGCGCGATGACCGGCTCGGAGTACTGCGTGACGTAGTGGCCGTACGCCCGGTGCAGCTCCGTCTGCTCGAAGATCGTCGTCGCCGGGAGCAGCACGTCGGCGTAGCGTGCCGTGTCGGTCATCACCTGCTCGTGCACGACGGTGAAGAGATCGTCGCGCGAGAGGCCGGCGAGGACGCGGTTCTGGTCCGGCGTCATCGCCACCGGGTTGGCGTTGTAGACGAAGAGCGCCTGGACCGGCGGATCGAGCGGCTCCGTCAGAACGCGACCGAGCTGCACCATGTTGATCTCGCGGCGCGGACCGCGCGCCAGGTCGGGTCGCTGGAGACGCTCGCCGTTGATCGGGTGGGCGCCGCTGAGACTCATCGTCACACCGCCGCCGCGCACGCCGAACTTTCCCGCCACCGCCGGCAAGGCCAGAATCGCGCGCGCCGCCTGCCCGCCGTTGTGGTTGCGCTCGAGCCCCCACCCGCAGCGCAGCACCGCCGGCGAGGCGGCGGCATACGCGTCGATCAGCCGCGCGAGGTCGGCGGCAGGCACGTCGCACTCGGCGGCGGCGCGCGCCACCGGCCACTCGGCGGCCGCGCGCGCGAGCTCCTCGAGGCCGCTCACCTGCGCCGGATCCGTCGCGCCGCGCCGCGCCAGCGCGTCGATCATCGCCAGCGCCAGCACCACGTCCGTGCCGGGGCGCGGCGCGAGATGCAGATCGGCCGTGCGCGCGAGCGGCGTGCGGCGCGGGTCGATCACCGCCACGAAGGCTCCGGCCGCCTGCGCGGCGCGCACATGCGGGACGAGGTGGATGGATGTTGCCGACGGATTCACGCCCCACAGGATGATGCACCGCGCCAACGCGTAGTCCGCCGGCGGTACGCCCGGCATTCCGCCGTACATCGCGCGGGAGGCCGCGCCCGTCGGCATCGCGCACAGGGTGGTGAGCAGCTGCGAGGCGCCGAGGCGAGCGAAGAAACGCGCGTCGGCGGCCTTGTCGCCGAGGAGGCCGTTCGATCCGCCGTAGTGGTACGGCAGAATTGCCTCCGCGCCGTACGCGTCGATGATGCCGCGGAAGCGCTCGGCGATGAGCGCGATGGCCTCGTCCCAACCGAAGGGCTCGAAGCGCCCTTCCCCCTTCGCGCCGACGCGGCGCTGCGGATAGAGGAGCCGGAGCGGCGAGTAGACGCGTTCGTCGTAGCGCCGCACCTTGGCGCAGATGAACCCGTCGGTGAGCGGATTGCGATGCGAGCCGTCGATCCGCGTCAGCCGCCCGTCCTCGACGGTGACGCTCAGGCTGCAGGTGTCGGGACAGTCGAGCGGACAGACCGAATCGAGGACCGCCATGCGTCGAGGAGTAGTGCGGGAGCGCGGTGGTGGCAAGGCGGGTCGACGAGCGTGGACGCAGTGACGGCGCGCGGCGCGGCTGGAAGGAGCGCGGGCCTCCGTGCCCGTGGCGGTGCGTGAGCACCGCCGGGATGAGGGGGGCGCGGCGCTCGAGTTGCCACACGCCACCCCGCCCCGCCCCGCCCAACCCGCGACGCTCCGCGTCGCGACGGGCCTGGAGGCCCGCGCTACTACTCAGACGCGTCGCGCCGATGTTCCTCTTGCGATACACGTGTTCCATGGAGATTCGCCTCGACTACGGCCGCACGGGGCTGAGCGTGCGCCTGCCCGACGATGTCGACGTCAGCGTTCTCGAGCCGCAGAAGGGCGTCCCCCTCTCCGACCCATCGGGCGCCGTCGCGGGTGCGATTTCGGCACCGATCGGCTGCCCCCCACTGGCCGACATGGCGCGCGGGCGGCGGGATGCCGTCGTCGTCATATCCGACAAGACGCGGCCGATTCCCTACGGGGTCGTGCTTCCACCGGTGCTGGCGGCACTCGCCGCCGGCGGCATTCCCGACGACCGCATCGAGATCCTCGTCGCCACGGGGCTGCATCGCGCCAACACGCCGGACGAGCTGGCGGCGATGACCAGCCCCGGGATCGTCGCGCGCTATCGACTCCGCAACCACGTCGCGCGTGACGCCGCCCAGCACGTCCACCTCGGGCGCACCGACCGCGGCACCGAGCTGTGGATCGATCGCGGCTACGTGCACGCCGACCTCAAGGTCGTCACCGGCCTCATCGAGCCGCACCTGATGGCCGGCTACTCCGGTGGGCGCAAGGCGGTGGCGCCGGGCTGCGCCGGCGTCGACACGATGCGCAGCCTGCACGGCGCGGCGATGCTCGAAGCCGATATCGGGCCCGGGCTGATCGACGACAACCCGTTCCACGCGGAGCTGCTCGGCATCGCGCGGCGGGTCGGCGTCGATTTCATGTGCGACGTCACCATCGACCGCGCCCGCCGCCTCACCGGCGTCTACGCCGGCGACCTCGAACAGGCGCACGCCGCCGGCGTGCGCGCGGTGGAGACGCACGTGCGTGCCGAGCTCGACCGCCCGGCCGACGTCGTCATCACCTCCGCCGCGGGCTTCCCGCTCGACGACACCTACTACCAGTCGATCAAGGGAATGGTCGCCGCGCTCAACGTCGTCCGCCGCGGCGGCACCATCATCCTGGCGGCGGCGATCACCGAGGGCATCGGCAGCGACGAGTTCCAACGCCTGCTGGCGGAGACCGCGTCACCGGACGACTTCATGGCGCGCATCACCGGCCCCGGCTTCTTCACCGTCGACCAATGGATGCTGCAGCACCTCTGCCAGGTGCGCCGGAAGGCCGACGTGATCGTCGTCAGCCACGGCCTCGCGCAGCAGCCGCCGACCAACCTGCTCGCCGACCAGGCGCCGACGGTGGAAGACGCGCTGGCGCGCTGCCGCGCCCGCTACGGCGCGCGCCCGCACGTCGCCGTCATGCCGGAAGGCCCGTATGTGTTGCCGACCGTGCGCGGGCGGAAGCTGGCGTTGGGAAAGGCGTGGCTGGACGACGCGGCGTAGCCAGCAGCGTTGGCGGCGCCGCTACAAAAACCCCAACCGCCCGAACTCGCCGCCGAGGATCGGCCCCGGGTCCACGCCGAGGTGGCGTTCGAGCACCGTGGCGTACACGGTGCGGAAGTCGACGGTGACGTCGAGGTTGCCGTCGAGGACGAGGCGGTCGTCGCGCAGGTCGGGGTAGTCGCCCCACACGTTGGCGTGCACGGAGGTGCCGATGGCGAACATCGGGCCGGCGAAGCCGTGATCGGTGCCGAGGTCATTGTTCTCGACGGGGCGGCGGCCGAACTCCGAGAACACCAGCGTCAGCACCGTGTCACCCAGACCGTGGCCCTCGATGTCGGCCTGGAAGGCGGCGATCGACTCGCTGACGTTCCGCCACAGCGCCTCGTGGTAGGCGGTCGCGTCGGGCGGACCGAGCTCCTCGTCGGCGTGCGTGTCGAAACCGGAGAGACTGACGTCGAGCGCGCGCACGCCGCGCCGCGCCGCGATGAGCGCCGCGCAATCGCGCAACGACGACGCGAGGTACGTGTCGGGATAGGTGACGCCGTCGGCAACCGCGTAGTCACTGCGGATCGACTGGAGATCCCCGCCGAGCAGCAGCACCTGCGCGCGCAGCTGGCGATTGCGCTCGGCGACACCCGGCGCGGCCGTGACGTGCTGCAGCGTCTGGTAGGCGGCATACCGCGCCTCGCCGTCGTCGGACGGGTACACGCCGAACCCGTTCAGCGCGTACAGCGCCAGCGGCGATGACGTCACGCCGGTCAGCAGCAGCGGGGCGTTGCTGAAGCTGATGCCGGCTGGGAGCGAGCCCGGCCCGACCCCGTCGAGGAAGCGCCCGACCCAACCGCTCGGCGTACTCGGCGGGGCGCTGCCGAACGTGGTGCCGGTGAGGAAGTTCTGGGCGCTGGCCTCGTGATCGAAGAGACCCTGCGCATCCCGCGGACAGCCGGCGCCCGGGATGACCGCCAGGCGGCCCTGCGTGAAGAGGCGCGCCAGGGCGCTCATCGCCGGATTGAGGGCGAAGTCCTGTTCGAAGCCCGCGAGCGGGAGCAGGCGCTGGCGGGCCACGCCGATCGTCGGCCGCAGGGCGCGGTAGCGCGCGTACTGGCGCAGCGGGACGACGGTGTTGAGGCCGTCGTTGCCGCCCATGAGGTTGACGACGACGAGCACGGTGTCGCCGGTGGCGAGCCGAGCGGCGCGCCGCGCGGCGCCCCCCACGCCCGCCGCGGCGCGCTCGAGGGCGCCGAACGACGTCCAGGCGAGACCGCCGGCGACGCCGGCGCGGAGCAGTTGACGTCGCGTGATCGCCATCTCAGTTCACCTGGTACTCGGGCGAGCAGAGCAGCAGCCAGGCCACGCCGCGCAGATTGGTCTCCGTGACCTCCGGCCCGAGGTAGTCGAGCAGCACCCGCCGCGTTCCCGCCGACAGCGGCGCCGCGAGCAGCTCGCGCGCCAGCAACTCGACCGCCAGCCCCGGCCGCGCGCTCAGGTGATAGCGACGAATGAGCCCCGGCGCGTCCCAGGACGCGTCGTAGAAGTCGTCGACGTAGCCATTCGCGATGACGTCGCTGGCGGCGTCGCGGGTCGCGACGTACGCCGCGTTGACCAGCCCCGCTTTCTGCCCCGGCCGGTAGAAGCTGAAGACCGAGGGCGGGTAGTAGACGAGGTGGCCGCTCAGCATCGTCCAGAACCACAGCGTGCGGCCGCCGCCACGCGCGTCGAGGCCGCGCAGCGCGCCGACCAACTGCTCGATCGGCGTTTTGTACTGCGAGCGGATCACGTCGGGACTGCTGAATTCGGGATCGGTGAGGACGGCGCGCAGCACGGCGCGCAGATCGCCGTCGCGGTCGGCGAACACCGTCGCGACGCGCTCGATGTAGCCGGGCGTGGGTGTTTCGGTGGCGAGCTTCTGGATGAGAATCTTGCTGATGAACGGCGCCATCGTCGGCTGGTGCATGAGGATCTCGACCACTCGCTCGACGTCGAAGGCGCCGCCGGCCGTGTCGTCCGCGGGAACGGTCTCGCCGAGGATCGTCTTCTCGCCAGGGTCATGGAGGTACTCGTTGAACTCCGCCGCCGGCACCACCTCGACCGGGTTCTCGGGGTCGGTCATCTCCGGATAGTGCGGGATCCATCCGGTGACCGCCCGGGCGACCGCCTTCACGTCGTCCTCGGTGTAGGCCGGCAGCGGTGCGCCATGCTCGTCGAGCAGCAGCGAGCCGTCCATGTTCAGTTGATGGACGCCGAGACTGAAGAGCTGCAGCAGCTCGCGCGCGTAGTTCTCGTTCGGCGGGATCGGATTGCCCGCGTCGTCCGTCGCCCGACCGTCGTTGTAGCCGTTGTCCAGGTAGAAGAGCATCGCGTTGTCGCGCGTGATCCCGCCCAACAGCTCGCGGAAGTTCCCCAGCGCGTGCGCGCGGAGGAGCTGCTCCTGGTCGCGCATCAGCACGATGGCGCCCACCTTGTTGTTGGAGGTGGCGAAATGCTCGTGCCAGAGCAGCGTCATCTTCTCGAGCAGCTGGCGGCGCGAGTACGTCATGCGGGTGAGCCAGCGGTACTGCCAGACCTGCCCGTCGTCGGTCTCGGTCGGCGGCGGGTGGAAGCGCCGCTCGCCGATGCGGTCGTCGATCGAGTCGGGGGCGAGCTGCTGCTCGATGTACGCGGCCTCGCCGAGGCGCAGGACCGCGTGGATCTCGCGCCGATTGGGCCCGAAGCCGAGGTGCCGCAGCAGATGGCCGGCGCCGACGTACTGCTCGCGCGGCGACGCGCCGTGGGCCACGGCGCCCGAGAGCGTCACGAACGCGGCGACGAGCAGAAGTCCGCGGGCCGCCGGGGGACACATGCCGCCCCTAGTTAGCGGATTCGCGGCCGCCTGTCCGCTGAAACCGCCAAGCACGCCAAGGTCACGCCAAGATTGCGACGGTCGCGGGGGAGCCTTGGCGTCTTCCTTGGCGTCCTTGGCGGCGGCTTCCTATTCGACGGTCACCTTAATCGTCACAACCGGGTCGTAGTACAGGTAGAAGCGGCCGCGGATCTCGTACTCGCCCGGTGCGACCGGCGCGCCGGCGTCGTCCTTCAGGTCCCAGAACGCCTTGAGTTGGTACCGCAGGGCCGCCTCGTCGCGGTCGGGCGCGGCCGGTGCGAGGAACGGGTCGCCGCAGCCCTCTTCGCGGATCGTCCGCACCAGGCGGTCGCCCTGGTAGGCGTAGAGATCGAGGCACGGGTCGAAGATGCCGCCCGGCCGCTGCGTCTCGGTGACGGTGAAGCGCAGCTCGGCGACGTCGGGCAGCGTGTAGGTGGCGCAGTCCGACTCGAGTGTGACGCGGTTGAAGTCGTCGGACCAGGTGCCGCGGTTGATGGCGGCGGCATCGCAGTAGTCGAGCTCGCTGGTCGCGTAGACCTCGAGGGACAGCGACGGCGAGGTCACGCCGTCGAGCTCCGCCGAGACTGTGACGGTGCCGGCGCCGCGGCCGGTGAACACGCCCGCCGCGTCGAAGCCGCCGACGGTCTCGTCGCTGCTGTGCCAGGTCACCTGGTCGCTGACGCTGCGGTCGAAGCCCACGTCGTAGAAACCGATGGCGTGGAACACCGCCTGCGCGCCGTTGGCGATCGCCCGATCGGCCCCGTCCATGTAGATGGTGAGGCTCTGGAGCGTCGCCTGCTCGACGACGCGTAACGTGGTCGGCGCGCTGGTGACCGTATCGAGGGTCGCATCGACCGCCACCTCGCCGGCGCCGACGGCGGTGCCGTTGCCGGCGGTGTCGACGGTCATCACCGCGGCGTCGCTGCTGCGCCAGCTGACGCGTGCGGTGACGTCCTCCCAATCGCCCGTATCGTAGTGGGCGGTGGCGAAGAACTGCACCTGGTCGCCGAGGAGCAACGTGAGGAAGTAGCCGCACTCGAAGCACGGCGCGGCGTCATCCGGCTTCACCGGACCGCCATCGAGGTACTGATACGGATACGAGCCGGGATAGACGGAAAGCGCGACGACGGTGGCGTGATCGACGACGGTGATCGGCTGCGCGTCGCTGCTGATGTCGCCGAGCGTCGCGGTGAGCTTTGCGGTCCCGGCCGCGACGCCGGTGAACACCCCCGCGGCCACGCCGCCCACCGCCGGCGGGTCGACCGCCCAGGTCACCTCGTCGGTGATGTCGTCGAAGTAGCCGGTGTCGAACTGGCCGAGGGCGCGGAAGGTCATGGTGCTGCCGATGCGGACCACCTGCTGGCAGTACGGCGGGGGCAGGAACGCGTCCACCGGCGGCAGCGGACGCGGGCCGGCTGCCGGATCGTCGACCGGATAGGCGTATCTCTCGCAGCTGACGTTCTCGACGATGATCTTCTGGAGCGTCGGCCGCTCGACGACGGTGAGCGCCAGCGGCAGGCTGGGCGCGCCGGCGATCGCCGCGGTGATGTCGGCGTTGCCGGCGGCGACGGCGTCGATCCGACCCCAGGCGTCGATCGCCGCCACCGCCGGCGCCGACGACGCCCAGGTGGCGAGCCATGTCACGTCCACCGTGGAGCCGTCGGAGAGCAACGCCGCGGCGCGCGCCTCGCCCGGCTGGCCGATCACGAGGCTCGACGGTCCGTACGCCTGCACCGAGACGATGTCGATCGGATCGCCCGGCTGGCAGGGCTGGACGCAGGCCGAGCCCTCGCAGTTGTCGCAGGCGAAGCAGGACGAGATGCACTGGCACTGGTCGCCCGGCACGCTGCAGGCGCTGTCGTCCCCGCAGGAGTACGGCAGGCGCTTGCAGAGCCCGTCGGGTCCGCACATGTCGGTGTGGAAGTAGTCGCGCGCGACACAGGCCTGGCGCGGGCAGTCCTCGCAATCGGGGCAGCTCGGCACGCAGACGCAGATGTCGCCCGAATTGGCGCAGGCGCGGTTCGCGTCGCAGGCGTACAGCTGACCGCCGCAGTCCTGCGGATCGAAGCGCCCGTCGCCGTCGGTGTCGACGAGCGTGCGCCAGCCGTCGGCGAGCTCGACGACCTGATCGCCGCGGATGATGATCGAGGTACCGGTGGGGGCGAACACGGCGCGCAGCGCGTCGCCGCCCTGGGTGTAGGTCGAGGTGGCGCGCACCAGGCCCCATGACACTTCGGCGACCACGGCGGCGGCGCCGTCGTCGCCGACGATGATCGGCACGACGAACTCCATCAGGTTGCCGTCGACCGTCTTGGTGAAGCGCAGCGCGTGCCGGCCGGGGGTGAGGCCCGTCACCGTGAAGCGGCCGCTCGCGTCGGTCTCGCCGTGCACGGCGCCGTCGTCGACGACCCAGTCGGCGCCGCCGAGGCCGCGGTCGAAGCCCTTGCTGACCGGCGGCAGGCTTTCGGGAGGCAACTGCGTCACGCCGTCCTGGCCGTCGGCGCCGACGTTGTCATCGACCACGACGATGCCGGCGACGGAGGTGCCCGGCCGAACCGTCGGCGTCGGCGTGGATGTGGCGGTCCGCGTGGGCGTACCGGTGACGCTCGCCGTCGTGTTGCTCGGCGTCGGCGAGGCGCCGATCGCGAGGTCGTTGCCGTTGCCGCAGCCCATCATCAGCAACGCCCCAATCGCGATCGCGATGCGGATCCCTGTGCCCACGTGCTCTCTCATCGATCGAGCCTCCCCTGTTGCGACTGTGGACGGCTCATAAAACAATTCTTGTTTGCCTGTCAACAAGAACTGTTTTGGGCTCTGTCCAAACCACAGAGGCAAAGGCCTCCGTGCTCTCTGTGGTCAGACCGCCGTCAGCTTGCGGGAGGCGAGGACGGTGTGGATGGCGGTGATGCGGCCGGCGGCGTCGATGTCGCAGCGCACGACGGCGCGCGGGGCGTAGCGGGGACCGGTGCGGTGGAAGTCGATCACCACGCCGGGGAGGCCGTTCACCATGCGAGCGGCGGACGTGCTGCCGCCGAGGTGTTTCATCAGGCCGCGCATCAGGCGCAGGACGCGCTGGCGGCCGGCCACGACGTTGTGCGCGGCGGCGTACTCGCCGCCCTCCGAGATGCTGCGCACGCCGTCGGCGAGCAGCGCCTCCAGCGCCGGCACGTCGTCGGATTGCAGCGCGGACATGAAGCGAAACAACGCGTCGCCGGTGCGCGCCTGGCGATCGGCGGTGGGCACGCAGCGGTCGCGATCGTAGCTCGCCATCGCCCGGCGGGCGCGGTGGTGCGCGGTCTTCACCGCCGGCTCGTTCATGCCGAGCGCGTCGGCGGTCTCGCGGACGGTGTAGTCGAACACGTCGCGCAGCAGCAGCACGGCGCGCTGGCCGGGCGTCAGCGCCTCGAGCGCGAGCAGGAAGGCGAAGGACACGCTCTCCAGCAGCTCGTAGCGGCCTTCGGTGGGGCTGCCCGATTCGGGCGGCAGCTCGTAGGCCGGTGGCGCGCTCTCCTCGCCGGTGTCGACCGGCGCCGGCAGCCACGGCTGGCGCTGGGCGAAGCGGCGGCGGCGGCGCAAGGCGTCCCGCGCCAGGTTCATCGCCACGCGCACCAGCCATGGGCGCCACGGCATGTCGGTGCGCTCCGGCGGCCGCTCGATGGCGCGCAGGAAGGTCTCCTGCGTGAGATCGTCGGCGTCGGCGGCGATGCCGGTCATCCGATAGCAGAGCGCCCAGACGAAGCGGCGCTCGTCGGCGAACAACGCGGCGTGGTCGGTGGAGGCGCTCATCGGATGTCCGGCGGGCGCCGCCAGCGCGGCGCCCGCCGTCGTCGCCGATTCTCTCATGCCGCCGCCATGGTGCGCAGGGGGCGCGCCACGATCGCCTCGGCGGCCCGGCGGGCGCTGGCGAGGCTGGCGTCGGCGAGGAGGCCGCGCGGTCCCACCCAGTCGCCGGCGACGAAGACGCCCTCGGCGTGCGGCACGGCGACGTCGGGCCGGCCCCGCAGGCCGCCCGCCACCGCCGTGGGCAGATCGTTGGTCACCAGCATGTTGGGCAGGAAGCGGTGCTCGATCACCGCCTCGCGCCAGCCCGGCTGGATGAGGTCCAGCAGTCCTTCCAGCTCGCGCTCGTCGGCGCGGGCCTCGCCGCCGCCGGAGGGCAGGTACTTGAGCACGTGGATCATCGCGCCGCCGGCGGGGGCGAGGTCGGCGGCGGCGGAGTGCACGGAGAGATACAGCGGGCGATCGACGCCGAGCGCGAAGGTGGCGCGCGGGCGCGGCAGGCGGGCGAGGCCGACATCGAGGCAGGCCGCGTGCACGGGGGTCGCGGTGTCGGCCCACCCGCGCGCGGCGGCACCGGCGGCCCCGTCGAGCAGGTCGGCGGCGGTCTCGGGTCCGGCCGCGATCAGCACGGCGTCGGCCTCGATGGCGGTGCCGTCGGCGCAGCGCACGATGCGGCGGTCGCCGTCGGATGAAACGGCAGTGGCGCGGGCGCCGGTGAGGAGCGTCGCGCCGGCGCGCGTGGCGGCGCTCGCCAGGCCATCGACGAGCACCTGCCAGCCGCCGTCGAGGTAGCGCACGCCACCGCCGACGCCGCCCTGCACCTGCGCCAGCGCGGCGCCGGCGCTCATGCGGTCGTGATCCGCCGTGTAGCTCGTCAACCGCACGAGCGCGCCGAGCAGCTCGCGCACCTCCGGCTGGCGCACGTCGCGGGCCAGCCACTCGTTGACCGTCACGCCCTGCAGCGGGTCGGGGTCGAGACGCGCGAGACTGCCGAGCAGCTTCGCGGTCTCCAGCTTGGCGGGAATCCCGAACAGCCCCGTGGTCAGCAACGACAGGAAGCCGCCCGGCAGCGCGTGCGCCGCGCCGCGCGCCACCGCATAGCCGCCGCTCGCGTTGGGCTTGCGCCCGGCGATCGGTACGTCGAGCTCGCGCAGCGCGCGCTCGGCCGGACCGTCGCAGTACAGCGCATGGGGGCCGAGGTTCAGGCGGAACTTGCCCGCCAGCGTCGTCTGCGCCCGCCCACCGGCGCCACCCGCCTTCTCGACGACGATGACCGACCGTCCCGACCGCGCCGCCCAGGCCGCACCAGCCAACCCAGCCAGCCCGGCCCCAACGACCACTACGTCCGCGCGCTTCATACGAATCCTCCCTTTACCCCTTCCACGCGCGAGGGTGAGGAAAGGTTACAGGCGCAGATGAAAGACCAAGAACGAAGGACGAACGAATCGTTTTGTCTCCATCAGTAGGTTTCGCGGCCGCCGCGGGCCTGCCAGGCCTTGAAGATCGCCAGGCACTCCTCGCGCAGGATGCCGCCTTCGACGAGGAGCGGGCGGGCGGCGCCCTGCAGGAGGGTGGCCGGAGCGTAGGGCAACTCGCCGAAGCCGATGGCCTCGGAATCGACGAGGGAGGATCCGAAGACGATGCGAGGAACGTGCGCCCAGTAGCAGCAGCCGAGGCACATCGGGCAGGGCTCGCCGGTGGCGTAGACGGTGCCACCCGCGAGATCGTGCGATGCCGAGCTCGGCGCAGGCGGCGCGCACGGCGTTGATCTCGGCATGCGCGGACGGATCGCTGTCGCGCAGGACGGTGTTGTGGGCGCGGGCGATGATGCGGCCGTCGCGCACTACACACGCGCCGAACGGCGACTGCCCGGCGCGGACGCCGGCATGGGCGATGGCGATGGCCTCGCGCATGAAGCGCGCGTCGGCGGCGGCCATGGGGAGGGGCGGTGGCCGTCAGCGGTCAGTGGAAGGCGCCGCTCCGTCAGCGGCGCCTTCCACGTGACGGCTCAGTACGCGATCACGCAGCGCGCCACCTCGCCCTTCTCCATCGCGGCGAAGGCGGCGTTGACGTCGTCGAGCTTGATCGTGCGCGACACCAGCTCGTCGATCTTGAGCTTCTTCTGCATGTAGAGATCGATCAGCTTCGAGCATGTCGCGGTGCAGGTTGGCCGAGCCGTAGAGCGAGCCGATGACGCGCCTTCTCCTCGAGCGGCAAGCGCGAAGCCGGGGATGCTGACGTCCTGTCCCCATGCCGGCACGCCGACGACCACCACCTTGCCGCCGCGCTTGAGCGACATGAACGCCTGCGGATCACCGCCGCGCGCGCCGATCACCTCGAAGGCGTAGTCGACGCCGAGGCCGCCGGTGAGCTCGCGAATCGCCATCGGCGCGTCGGTCGTCCTTGCCGTTCACGGTGTCGGTGGCGCCGAACGTCTTCGCCATCTCCAGCTTCGGCGGCGCACGAGGTCGACGGCGATGATGCGCGCCGCGCCGGCACAGCGCCGCGCCCTGGATGACGTTGAGGCCGACGCCGCCGCAGCCGAAGACGGCGACGCGTCGCCCGGGCTGCACCTTGCGCGGTGTTGATCGCCGCGCCGACGCCGGTCATGACGCCGCAGCCGACGAGGCAGGCGCGGTCGAGCGGCACGTCGTCGCGGAATCTTGATCGCCGCGGTGGCCTGCACGACGGTGTGGTCGGCGAACGAGCCGACGCCGGCCATGCGGCCGATCGGCATGCCGTCCTTCTCGAAGACGAACTCCTCGCCCGCCATCGCCGACTGCGATGCCCGCCTCGCAGAGATGCGGCTTGGCCGTCGATGCAGAAGTGGCAGCGACCGCAGGGCTGCACCCACGCCAGCACGACGTGGTCGCCGGCCTTGAGGTCGCTTCACGCCCTTGCCGACCTCCTCGACGATGCCGGCGCCCTCGTGGCCGAGGATGCACGGGCGGCGGCATCGGCAGCTTCGCCTGCAGGACCGACAGGTCGGAGTGGCACACGCCGCTCGCCACGACCTTCACCGATACCTCGTCCTCGCGCGGCGCCTTCAGCGTGAAGCGACTCGATCTTCAGCGGCTCGTTGAATGCGTACATGCATGCGCCCTTGACCATCAATGCCTCCCTCGAATAGCGGTGTGCGGCCCGAACGGGCCGGTGAACTCGTCACTGCTACGACGAACCGATCGGCAGGGTCAAACCGGGGTGAAAGACGATCGCATGGAGCGCCAGGCCGCCTGGAAACACTATCCCTACGTCGTCACGCCCGACGATCCGGAGATGACGTTTCCGGCCGCGGAGGGTGATCAGGGCGCCGAGTCGAATACGTACTACGTGGCCGGCCGGCTGCGCGGGAAAGCGAGCGCCCGCGAGTGGGCCTTCCTGGTGATCTTCACCTTCAACAACGTGCGCAAACGGATGCGCACCGACTTCTACACCTTCGCGCTGTTCGATCTCGTGAACGGCGACCTACGCGACCTATTCCGAGACCGACCTGCCGCGTCCGTTCCGCATCCGCCGCCAGCACAAGCTGTCGGTGGCGCGCGGCCATCTCGACGTCGCCTTCCGCGGCGCCGACGGCACCAGCACGTGGACGACGCGGCGCGCCGCCGACGGATCGCTCAGCCGTTCAGCTACGCGGTGTCGCTGCTCGGCCGCGACCCCGACGGCCGGCGCATGCATCTCGCGTTGATCGCTCGACACGCGGAAGCCGCCGATGCCGGTGGGCGGCGCGCAGTACCGGCGGCGTCAAGACGTGCATGGGCCAGTACGGCACGCACTCCTACTTCCAGAGCGACGTGCGCTTCCGCGGCACGCTCGAGTGGGGCGACGTGCGGCGAAGAGGTCGAGGGCGACTCGGGATGGATCGACCGGCAGTGGACGCCGCGCCATCTCGGCACGCACAACGACTGGCGCAACCGCCGCTACCGCCACGAGTGGCGCCAGATCCACCTCGACAACGGCATGGAGATGAGCGTCTGGTTCCACGTCGACCGCCTGCGCGGCAACCGCCAGATCCCCTTCTCCGGCGCGACCGCGGCGACGCCAGACGGGCGCGTCTTCGCCACCAGCGAGTTCACCATCGAGCGGCACTCGTACGTGCGCGACCCCGATCTGGTGCGCGCCCGCAGCCGCATGTCGCGCGGCGCGCAGTACCTCGCCGATCGCTATCGGCTGGTGATCCCGGCGTGGGAGCTCGACCTCCTCTCCGAGCCGCTCGTGGCGGCGCCCGCCCACGACCTGCCGATCGAGTACTGGAGCGGGCCGACGCGGATCCAGGGCACGGTCGGCGGCCGACCGGTGCGCGGCCTCGGGTTCAACGAGCGCACCTGGGTCTTCGCGCGCGATTTCGAGCTCGTCGACGTGTTGCGCGACACGCTGCGCCACCTCCCCGAGGGCGCCTTTCCCGTCGGCTCGCCCGGCCCGCTGAAGCTCAGCGCCCAGGCCTGGGAGGTCGACGCCTTCCTCAGCCACGGCGGCCGCGCCGCCGCCCGCGAGCACCTCCGCACCCGTCTGCGCCCGCACGTCGAGGATCTCGCCGAGCCGCATCGCGGGCACGTCCGGCGGATCGTCGACGATCTCGACGCGGCGCTGCAGCGCGGCGCCTGACCGCGACCTCCCCACAGAGATCAGGCGGGCCACGCAGCGTTGCGCCGCAGCGGCGTGGGCGCTAAGGCCAACCGGTATGGGGGGCACCGCATGATCACCATCGTGGCGAAGATGCGCATCAAATCCGACAAGACGGCCGATGCCGAGAAGGCGCTGCTCGACATGGTCGAGTACGTGCGCGCCAACGAGCCGGGCACGGTGCGCTACACGCTGCACCGCGGCATCGGCGACGCGTCGCAGCTGCTGATGTACGAGCAGTACGCCGACCAGGCGGCGGTCGATACGCACGGCACCAGCGCGCGCATCCAGCAGCTCTTCGCGACGCTCGGACCGCTGCTCGACGGCCAGCCGTCGATCGAGATGTTCACGGAAGTTGGCGGGAAGAAGTGAGCGAGGTCTGAGCCAGTGCGCCCGTGAGCCAGTTGGCCGGTTGGCGACGGCATCGGCGCACGCGTCGCGACTCTGACCGGCTCACCGGCTCACAGGCTCACGCCGCCAGGAAGGAATCGAAATGGCACTGCTCAAGGACAGGATTGCAATCGTCACCGGCGCCGGGCGCGGGCTGGGGCGCGAAGAGGCGCTGGCGCTCGCGGCGGAGGGCGCGCGCGTCATCGTCAACGACGTCGGCGTCTCGGTGAGCGGCGAGGGCGGCGACCAGACGCCGGCGCAGGCGGTGGTGGACGAGATCGAGAAGGCCGGCGGCAAGGCGATCGCGAACTACAGCGACATCGCCGACTGGAACGCGGCCAAGGGGCATCATCGACCTCGCCTACGAGACGTTCGGCCGCCTCGACATCCTGGTCAACAACGCCGGCGTGCTGCGCGACCGGATGAACTTCAACATGGCCGAGGACGAGTTCGACCTGGTGATGAAGGTGCACTGCAAGGGCCACTTCGCGATGACGCGGCACGCGTGCGCGCGCTGGCGCGAGATCGCCAAGTCGTCCGGCCGCACCTACGGGCGCATCATCAACACCTCGTCGGAGGCCGGCCTGATGGGCTCGGCCGGCAACAGCAACTACGCCATGGCCAAGGCCGCGATCGCGGCGCTGACGATCAGCATCGGCGCGCGAGATGGAGCAAGCTACGGCGTCACCGCCAACTTCATGGCCCCGCGCGCCCGCACGCGCATGACCGACACGATGCCGAACTCGTCGATGTTCGATAAGCCGGACAGCGGCTTCGACGCCTTCAACCCGGCGTGGCCGGCGCAACTCGTGGTCTTCCTCGCCAGCGAGGCCGCCGGCGACTTCAACGGCCAGGGCTTCATCGTCTGGGGCGGCGAGGTGATGCTCGTCGCCGGCTGGCACATCCTCAACCAGATCAGCAAACCCGGCGCCGCCTTCACCGCCGCCGACCTGGTGGCGCGCAAGGACGAGCTGTTCGGGAAACACCCGAGGGTGCCGGGGTACATGTGAGGCAAGGAACGTGAGCCGGTGAGCCGGTGAGCCCGTGCTGCGTCGGTGCGCCAGTGCAATGACGGGCTAACGCTACGGGCTAACGGGCGCACGGGCTCACTGGCTCACCGGCTCACCGGCTCACCGACCACGTCGGTGATCGAGATGTGAGCCGGCTGCGCGCACACGCGCCGCATCCAGGCGTCCACCGCGCCGAAACGCCCGAGTTCGAATCCGCCCTCCCCGGCCACGTGCGTGTACGCGTACAGCGCGATGTCGGCGACGGTATAGCGGTCGGCGACGAAGTAGGGGTGCCGAGCGAGGTGGCGCTCCATGACGTCGAGCGCGGCGTAGCCGAGGGCGCGCTTGCTTTCGAGCAGGGCGCGGCGCTCGGGGGTCAGCTGGTCGTGGCTCAGCCAGAAGCGGACGGTGGCGACGTTGGGCTCGTGGCTGTACTGCTCGAAGAACATCCACTGCAGGACCTGCGCGCGCGCGAGACGGTCGGCGGGTAGGAACGGCGTGCCCTCGGCGAGGTAGCAGAGGATGGCGTTCGACTCGGCGAGGTAGAGACCCGGCTCGATCTCGAGGGTCGGGATGCGACCGTTGGGGTTGCGGGCGAGAAAGTCCGCCGTGCGCGTCTCGCCCTTCAGGATGTCGAGCTCGACGCGCTCGAACGGGATGCCGAGCTGCGTGAGCAGCAGGCGCACTTTGTAGCCGTTGCCCGAAGCCAGGAAGTCGTACAGGCGATACATCCGCACCTCCGAGCGCGGACGGTGGGCGATCGTCGCCGCCGGCGCAAGCGCGCCGTTTCGCCGAACGTGCCGATGGCGGCGCGGCAGCGCGCGTACTATGCCCGCGCCATGGAGCTCGACGCCTGGCGGCGCGGCGGCCGCCACTTCCCGTATCGCGGCCACGACGTGTTCTTTCGCGACGACGGCGCCGGTCAGCCGTCGCTGCTCTGCATCCACGGCTTCCCGAGCGCGTCGTGGGACTGGCACAAGCTGTGGCCGTCGCTGACCGCGCGCTTTCGCGTGATCGCGCCCGACATGTTGGGTTTCGGACTCTCGGCCAAGCCGCCGGACTACGACTATTCGCTGCGCGATCAGGCCGATCTGCACGAGGCGCTGCTGGCCCACCTCGGCGTCACGACCGTGCACGTGCTGGCGCACGATTACGGCGACAGCGTCGCGCAGGAGCTGCTGGCGCGCCAGGGCGAACGCGCCGACGGCGTGCGGCTCGCGTCGGTGTGCCTGCTCAACGGCGGCCTGTTTCCGGAGAGCCATCGCGCCCGCCCCGCGCAGAAGATGCTCCGCTCACCGCTCGGACCGCTCTTCGCGCGTCTCGCGACGGAGCGGCGCTTCGCCGCCGGATTCGCGGAGGTCTTCGGCCCGCGCACGCCGCCCAGTCCGGGCGAGTTGCACACGGTGTGGGAGCTCAACCGCCACAACGACGGCCTGCGCGTCGCCCCGAAGATCATCCGCTACATCGACGAGCGCCGCGCCCAGCGCCAGCGCTGGGTCGGCGCGCTGCAGCACAGCGCGGTGCCGCTGCGCTTCGTCAACGGCACCGACGATCCGGTCTCCGGCCGCCACATGGCGGAGCGCTATCGCGAGCTGGTGCCGAACCCCGACGTCGTGCTGCTCGAGGGCATCGGCCACTACCCGCAGATCGAAGCGCCGGCGCAGGTGCTGGAGGCGTTCCTGGCGTTTGTGCCGGCGGGGATATCGTGACGACGGCGCGCTAGCGGTGGCGGGCTAAAGCCCGCCGCTACATCCGGAGGCGTCCCAAACGACGACGCCCCGGTGTGGGATCACACCGGGGCGTCGGGTCAGTCAGGATCGGAGTGGCTCGATCACGGCGCCTTGGCGTTGAACTGATCGAGCTGGTTCTTCTTCGGCGTGGCAAACGAGCCGGCCCAGCAGATGCCGCTCGAGTTGTTCCGCAGCTGGACGATCAGCGGCAGGTCGCCCGTCGGGATCGGCAGGTCGCTGTCGAAGTCGGGCAGGTTCGCCCCCTTGCCCTTCACCAGCGCCTTGCTCTTCCCCTGCGCGCCACCCTTCACGATGATCTTCGTGATGCCGCCGTTGGTCCCGGCGGTGTCCTTGTACTTGTAGCCCTTGGTGCCGATCGCCGACCACTTGCCGCCGGCCGGCGGCACGCTGAGGCCCTCGATGAGGGTCGGCGTGGCGCCCGCGTAGAAGCACAGGGCATAGGTTGCGCTGGTGAGCGGATCGGCGAACTCGCCCGTCGTGGTGGCGTCGCCCTTCGTCCACTTCCACACCAGCTTGTCCTTGGTGTCGTCGGTCTTGTTCTTGATCAGCAGCTTGTTCTTGCCGGCGGCGCGGCAGGCCATCGGATTGACCGGGCAGTCGCCCACGAAGCACGAGGCGCTGGACTCGTCGCAGCTCTGGCCTATCGGGCACGGACTGGTGCCGCCGCCACAGACCCCGGCGGTGCAGGTCTGGGTGCCGTTGCAGAAGTTGGTGTCGTCGCAGCTGGTGCCGTCGCTGACGAAGCCGTCGCTCGGGCAATCGTTGCCGACGCCGTCGCAGCTCTCCGCCATGTCACACGAGCCGGTCGAGGCCCGGCACGTTGCGGTGCTCTTCGCATCCGCCGGGCAGACCTTTGACGACCCGTCGCACGCGTCGGTCACGTCGCAGACACCCGCCGAGGCGCGGCAGGTGGTACCGCCTGGCAGCACCGCGTCCGCCGGGCAGGTCTTGTTGGTACCGTCGCAGGTCTCGGCCACGTCGCAGACCTCGCCGACCGTCGTCGGCCGGCACACCGTGCTGCTCGGCTCGACCGCGTCGGGCGGGCAGGTCTTGTTGGTGCCGTCGCAGAACTCGGCGATGTCGCAGACCTCGCCGACAGTGGACGCACGGCACACCGTGCTGGACGGCTGCACGGCATCGGCCGGACAGCTGGCACCCGTGCCCGTGCAGGACTCGGGCACGTCGCAGACTTCACCGACGCTCGAGGCACGGCACACCGTCGTGGCCGGCAGGAACGCATCGGTCGGGCACGCCGCGCTCGACCCCGTACAGGCCTCGGCGACGTCGCAGATGCCGGCGGAGGCACGGCACTCGGTGCCACCCGCCACGAAGGTGTTGGTCGGGCAGGCGTTGTTGGCGCCGTCGCACTGTTCGGCGACGTCGCAGATGCCGGCCGACGCGCGGCATTCCGTCCCGGAGGCGACCTTGGTGTCGGCCGGGCAACTGTTGCTGACGCCGTCGCAGACTTCCGCGACGTCGCAGACGCCGCCGGCGGCGCGGCAGACCGCGGTGCTCTTGGCGTCGGCCGGACAGTTGTTGCTGACGCCGTCGCAGCTCTCGGCCAGGTCGCAGACGCCGCCCGAGGCGCGGCACTGGGCCGTGCTCTTGGCGTCGGCCGGGCAGTTCGGCCCGCTGCCGGTGCACTGCTCGACGAGGTCGCATACGCCGCCCGACGCGCGGCAGGTGGTGCCACCGGCGACGAAGCCGTCCGGCGGGCAGAACTTGGTGGAGCCGTCGCACGTTTCGGTGACGTCGCAGGCGCCGGCCGAAATGCGGCAGGTCGTGCCGTTCGGCAGCACCTGATCGGCGGGGCAGTTCGGGCTGCCGCCGGTGCAGAACTCAGGCTGATCGCAGATCTCGCCGCCGGAGACGGCGCGGCACACCGTTGAGGGCGGCTCGTACACATCCGCCGGGCAGTTCGGGCTGCTACCGTCGCAGGTCTCCGGCGCATCGCAGACATCGGAAGCACCGCGGCAGGTCGTGCCGTTCGTCTTCAGCGTGCAGTTGGCGTTGCAGCACGAGCCGGGCGTGCCGTTCACGCCGCTGCCCTGATCGCACGTCTCACCGAAGGTCCCGTCGGTGACGCCGTTGCCGCAGAGGGAGAGGATCGTCACGTCGACGAAGTGCCCGTCGTTGGCGATGGTGCGCCCACCCTGGCCGGGATACGCGCCGGCGGTCTGGCCGGAGATGGTCGCCGCCACACCAGCGCGCACCGCGCATTCGTCGCCGCCGACCAGCGCGCTGCCGCCGGGGCTGTTGCACGAAGTGACCCAGGCGAAGTTGAGCTGATGGTTGATGTTGGCGCCGTTGCTGACGCCATTGATCGTCGCCACGGCCGAAAGGGTACCGGCAAACGGCGTCTGTCCGCTCGCCCCAGAGGTCCGCACACCGGGATCGGTCAGGCTGAGGGTGCCCGACGCCAGGGTGCCACCGGTCTGGCTGCCGGTCAGGGGGCCGACATCGGCGGTCGCGGCCACCGTGGCCAGCGTGGTGTCGTCGACCGTCGTCAGGCCGCCGCTCCAGTGGGTCGCGACGGTCAGCTGATAGCTGCCCGGCACGTTGACGGTGAAGTTGACCCGGTAGCCCGCGTTCGACGTGATCGCGGAATTCGTGAAGATACCGCTGTCGGCGGCGCTCACCCACGCATACCGGCCCGAGATCGACGTCGAGTTCGACGAGACGGTCCGCTGCGAGGTGAACTGGCGGCCGTCCGTCGTGGAGTCGTTGATGAAGTCGGCGTCACCGGTGTTGTTGATGGTAACGCTCGAAATCTGGGCCCCCGCGGCCGATGCAACGATCGCGCTCAGCGCGAGCGTGAGGACCAGTGTCCCCCTTTGAACGATTCCCCTCATTGATTCCCCCTTGAGCTCAAGGCGCGAGTGCCGCGCGCTACTACCCCGATGGTGGTCGATAGCACACCGGCGCGATGTTTAGTCAAGACAGTACAATTTGAGTAGCTCTTATTCCTCTATTCAGACGCGTCGAGCCACTCACTGTCCAGTCTACAAACGACGACGCCCCGGTGTGCAGAACACCGGGGCGTCGGACTCAGTCAGGCGTGCGCCGTGTCAGATCACGGCGGGGTCTTGGCGTTGAACTGATCGAGCTGGTTCTTCTTCGGGCTCGCGAACGAGCCGCCCCAGCACAGACCGTTCGAGTTGTTGCGCAGCTGCACGGTCATCGGCAGGTCCGCCATCGCCACCGGCAGGTCGCTGTCGAAGTCGGGCAGGTTCGCGCCCTTGCCCTTCACCAGCGCCTTGCTCTTGCCGGCCGCGCCGCCCTTCACGATGATCTTCGTGACCCCGTCGTTGGTCCCGGCGGTGTCCTTGTACTTGTAGCCCTTGGTGCTGATCGCCGACCACTTGCCACCGGCCGGCGGCACGCTGAGACCCTCGATCAGGGTCGGCGTCGCCCCGGCATAGAAGCAGAGCGCGTAGCTGGCAGTCGTGACCGGATCGCCGAAGTCCGTCTGCGTGGCCGCATCGCCCTTCGTCCACTTCCACACCAGCTTGTCCTTGGTGTCGTCGGTCTTGTTCTTGATCAGCAGCTTACCCTTGGCCGCCGACGCGCAGGCCACCGGACTGACCGGGCAGTCGCCGACGAAGCACGAGTTGGACGCTTCGTCGCAGCTCTGGCCCAGCGGGCAGGGGTCGGTGCCGCCGCCGCAGACGCCGGCGGTACAGGTCTGGGTGCCGTTGCAGTAGGTGACGTCGTCGCAGCTCGTACCGTCGGTGACGAAGCCATCGGCGGGGCAGTTGTTGTTGACGCCGTCGCAGCTCTCCGCGACGTCGCAGACACCAGCCGAGCTGCGGCACACCGCCGTGCTCTTGGCGTCCGCCGGGCAGACCTTGGACGATCCGTTACAGGCATCGGTCAGGTCGCAGACGCCCGCCGAGGCACGGCAGGTGGTGCCATTCGGCAACACCGCATCGGCCGGGCAAACCTTGTTGGTGCCGTCGCAGGTCTCGGCCACGTCGCACTCTTCGCCGACCGTGGTCGCACGGCACACCGTGCTGCTCGGCTCCACCGCGTCGGCCGGGCAGGTCTTGTTCGTTCCGTCGCAGAACTCGGCGATGTCGCAGACCTCGCCGACGGTCGTTGGCCGGCAGACGGTGCTCGCCGGCTCGACGACATCCGCCGGACAGGCGGCTCCCGAACCCGTGCAGTACTCGGGAATGTCGCAGACCTCGCCGATGCTCGAGGCGCGGCACACCGTGCTGGCCGGCAGGAAGGCGTCCGCCGGGCAGGCCGCGCTCGACCCGGTGCACTGCTCCGCGACGTCGCAGACATCGGCGACGGCGCGGCACTCGGTGCCACCCGGAACGAAGCTGTTGGCCGGACAGGCATTGGTCACGCCGTCGCACGTTTCGGCGACGTCGCAGATGCCGCCGGAGGCACGGCATTCCGTCCCGCCGGCGACCTTCGTGTCGCTCGGACAGGCGTTGTTGATGCCATCGCAGACCTCGGCGACGTCGCAGACGCCGCCGGCGCCGCGACAGACCGCCGTGCTCTTGCCGTCAGCCGGACAGGTGTTGCTCACACCGTTGCAGCTCTCGGCCACGTCGCAGACGCCGCCCGAGGCCCGGCACACCGCCGTGCTCTTGGCATCCGCCGGGCAGGTCGCATTGCTGCCCGTGCAGTTCTCGGCCGGATCGCAGTCGCCAGCCGAGGCGCGGCAGACGGTGCTGCTGGAGACGAAGCCGTCGGCCGGGCAGTTCTTGCTGACGCCATCGCAGGTCTCGGTGACGTCGCAGTCACCCGCCGAGATGCGGCAGGTGGTGCCGTTCGGCAGCACCTGGTCGGCCGGGCAGGTCGGGCTGCCACCGGTGCAGTTCTCGGCCTGATCGCAGATCTCGCCGCCGGAGACGGCGCGGCAGACGGTGCTGGGCGGCAGGTAGGTATCGGCCGGGCAGGCGCCGCTGGCTCCGTCGCAGGTCTCGACCGCGTCGCAGTCACCGGCGGCGCCGCGGCACTCGGCGCCGTTCGCCTTCAGCGTGCAGTTGGCGTTGCAGCACGAACCGGGGGTCCCGTTGGCCGGGCCCTCGTCGCACTGCTCGGTCACGCACTCGTTGCCGTTGACGATGCCGTCGCCGCAGGTGCTCTCGAACGCCACCGCTACGAAGTGGCCATCCAGTGCCTGGGTACGCGGGAACGCGACGCCGGGATAGTCGCTGGCCAGCTCGCTGCCGAGACCGACGTCATCCCCGAGGCGGACCGCCGCCTCGTCGGCGTTGTTGGTTGAGAAGAGGGCGGTGCTGGGACTGGTCGCGACCTGCGACCACAAGAAGTGCAGCGCGTGGGCAACGGGAGCGCCGGTGCCGGTGCCGCAGGCAATCAGCACGTCCGTCTGGTCGAAGGGGGCGTTCTGGTTGCCGCCGCCGGTAAGGCCGGCTGGCGGGGGCGGATCCGCTAACGAGCAACTGCCGCTGACGCCCGAGGCGTTGGTCAGCGAGCAGGTGGCGGCGGTGATGTCGCACGCGGCGGCGTTCTGGGTGCCGTCGTCGAGCGTGTTCATCGCGCCCTTGCGCTGGGTGGAAACCGTCAGCTTGTACGGCGCACCCGCCGGGGCGGTGGCGGTGAAGCTGATGGTGTAGTCCGTCGCCAGCGTCTCGGTCTTCGCCGAGCAACCAAGAATGGCGGAGTCGTTGTCGGCGGTCACCGTGGCGATGTAGCGACTGGCGAACGAGGCGCCACTCGGGGCGCCGTTGTTGGCGACCGAGCTGCGCCGGGCGTAGTGGCAGCTGCCGGTCACCGTCTCGCCCGCCGTACTGGCGTTCGAATATGTCGGTGACGACAACTGAGCTGATGCCGGCGCCACCAGGGCCGCCAGAATCAGCGCGCAGAAGACTGCGATTCCTCGATTCCCCCTCATTGCCGTCCCCCTTTTTGTTTGAGCCTGGGCTACCTAGCCCACGGATTGTGTTTCTTGACTATATCCCTAGTGGCGCTATGCCCCAGGCAGCAGCATCGAGTCAACAAGAAATTCCCGCCCTAGGGAAAGCCCTGATCAAGCTAGGGAAACCCCTAATACACTTGGGTTTTGTGCATCGCGGGCCATTCCCCGCGCGCGCGGTTCCCAGCTAGGGTGTGCGGGATGACGCACGCCATCCGCCGCGACTGGAAGGCCCGACTGGCGGCGGCGATCCCGTTCGGTCTCGGGCGCACCAAGCCGCACCACTTCCGCGACATGGCGCAGCGTCGCGTGGGAGAACCGCGACAACCTCGGCTACGCCTGGCAGGTGCTGACGCCAGGGCGTCTGCGACGGCTGCGCGCTCGGCGCCGCCGGCCTGCACGACTGGACCATCGACGGCGTCCACCTGTGCATGACGCGCCTCAACCTGCTGCGCCTCAACACCATGCCGGCGCTCGACTCCGGCCGGCTCGGCCGACGTCGACGCGCTCCGCGCGCTGCGACAACGCAGCAGCTGCGCGAGCTCGGCCGCCTGCCGCGTGCCGATGCTGCGCGAGCGCGGCGACGCGCGGCTTTCGGCGCATCACCTGGGACGAGGCCTACGCCCGCATCGCGCGCGCGCATCCGCGCCAGCGAGCCGCGGCGCACTCGCCTTCTATCTGACCTCGCGCGCGCATCACCAACGAGATCGTACTACGTGGCGCAGAAGGTCGCGCGCTTCCTCGGCACCAACAACATCGACAACGCCGCGCGCCTCTGCCACTCGCCCGTCGACCGGGGCGATGAAGCACGCGCTCGGCGTCGCCGCGACCACCTGCAGCTACCGCGACTGGTGGGGCACCGACCTGATCGTCTTCTTCGGCTCCAACCCGGCCAACGATCAGCCGGTGGCGATGAAGTACCTGCGACGAGGCCAAGCGCCGCGGCACTCGAGTCGCCATGGTGAACCCGTACCGCGAGCCGGGCATGGAACGCTACTGGGTGCCGTCGACGCCGCGCAGCGCGCTGTTCGGCACCGACATCGCCGACTACTGGTTCGGCGTCGCGCAGGGCGGCGACATCGCGTTCCTGTACGGCGTGCATCAAGGTCCTGCATCGAGCAGCGGCTGGTACGACCGCGCCTTCGTCGACGCAGCACACCACCGGCTTCGAGGCGCTCGCCGCCGCCGTCGCCGGCGCTCGACTGGCCGCCGCTCGAGCAGCAGGCCGGCCTGCCGCGCGCCGAGCATGGAGGAGTTCGCCGGCCTGATCCGCGACGCGCGCACCGGCGGTGCTCGTGTGGAGCATGGGCATCACCCAGCACGCCTTCGGCGGCGAGGCGGTGCAGATGATCCTCAACCTCGGCCTGCTGCAAGGGCTACGTCGGCCGCGAGCGCTGCGGCCTGATGCCGATCCGCGGCCATTCCGGCGTGCAGGGCGGCGCCGAGATGGGCGCCTACGCGACGGCCTTTCCGGGCGGCGAGCCGATCACCGCCGAAACGGCGCGGCGCGCTGTCCGCTCGAGTACGGCTTCGCCGTGCCCGACGCGCCCGGCCTCACCGCGACCGAGATGGTCGAGGCGGCCGCGCGCGGCGAGCTCGACCTGCTGTACTGCGTCGGCGGCAACTTCCTGCGCACCCTGCCCGATCCGGACTACGTCGCCGACGCCATGGCGCGCGTGCCGCTGCGCGTGCACCAGGACATCATCCTCACCGATCAGATGCTGCATCGAGCCGGGCGACGAGGTCGATCCTGCTGCCGGCCAAGACGCGCTACGAACAGGACGGCGGCGGCACGCAGACCAGCACCGAGCGGCGCGTCATGTTCAGCCCCGAGATGCCGCGCCAGGTCGGCGAGGCGCGCGCCGAGTGGCGCATCCTGCGCGAGCTCGCCGCGGCGGTCGATCCGCGAGCGCGCCGACCTGCTCGGCTGCGAGAGCGGCCAGGCCATCCGCGACGAGATCGCGCGCGTCGTGCCGTTCTACGACGGCATCCAGCACCTGCGCCGACGCCGGCGACGCCTTCCAGTACGGCGGCCCGCACCTGTGCGCCGGGCGGACGCTTCCCCACCGCCGACGGCAAGGCGCGCTCTCGATCGCCGTGCCGCTGCCGGCGCGACGACGCGCCCGCCGGGCACGTTCGCGGTCAGCACGCGGCGCGGCAAGCAGTTCAACACGCTCATCTACGCCGAGGTCGATCCGCTCACCGGCGCCGCCCGCGACGCGGTCCTGATGCACCCCGACGACGCCGCCGCGCTGCACCTCGGCGAGCGGCGACCGCATCGCGCTGCGTCAGCGAGCACGGCCGCTTCGACGGCCGCGTCCACCTCGCGCCGATCGCGCGCGGCAACCTGCAGGTGCACTGGCCGGAGGGCAACGCCCTGCTCGCCGCGGCGTCATCGACGCCCTCGGCGGCGTGCCCGACTACACGACGGACGTGCACATCGAACGGGCCTGAAGCCGCCAAGAACGCCAAGGTCACGCCAAGGGTGTCTTGGCGTGACCTTGGCGTTCTTGGCGGTTTCAGGGGCGCGACGAGAGCAGCTCCGCGTACGACGCGCGGATCAGGTCCGACTCGCGCAGGCCGAGCGCCGCCATGATGCGCGTCGACCTGGTCGCGGCAGATGGCGTCGTCGTGGGCCGCATCGACCACCGCCTCGAGCTCGACGAAGGTGCCGAGGCCGTCGACGGTGTCGAGGTGCACGCGCACGTTGTCGATGAGCAGCACCTCGCGCCGCTTGCGTACGACCACCAACGCGCGGCCCGACTGGGCCCGCACCGGCACCGAGCGGCGTGATCGTGTAGTCGCTGGCTCGCACGCCGCTCGCCTCGGCCCGTTGGTAGTGGATGAGCTCGGCGCGCCCGCCGTTGATGCGGCGCACCTTCACCCGGCGCCCGCCGTCGAGCTCGTAGTACGGTCGGCCTGCTCCTCGACCGCGTACGGCCGCGCGCCGAGGCGGACCGACGTCGCGCGCGCCGCCGACACGTCCGCCAGCCGCGCCTTGATCTCGATGTTGCGCCCCATTTCTAGTGCGGGTGGCGGAATGGCTGGTGGCCGGAAGGCCGGAGGGACGGGGCCACGAGCCGTCTCACGCCAACCTCGGCTTCATCCGCCAGCGGATGAGCAGCATCAGGCCGGCGAAGAGGCCGACAGAGGGCGAGCAGCGGCATCATGACGTCGGCGACGCCGGCGCCGCGCTCGATCACGCGGCGCAGGGCGATCTGGTACCAGCGCAAGCGGCAGGATGAAGCCGACCTCGCGCACGCCCGGCGGCATGAGTTGATAGGGGAACATGCTGCCGGAGAGCACGAACGACGGCAGGATGAAGAACACGCGAGATGAACACCGCCTGCGCCGAGGTGGCGGCCAGGGTGGAGACGAAGACGCCGATCGACAGCGAGGCGAGCACGAACGGCAGGGTGACCAGGAGGAGCGCCAGCCAACTGCCGCGCGGCCAGATGCCGAACACCAGGCCGGACGGCGACGACCGCGAGCAGCAGCACGGCGTAGCCGATGGCGACGTGCGGGGCGAGCTTGCCGAGGACGATCTCGACCGGCGTCGTCGGCTGCGACAGCATGTGCTCGTAGGTGCCGCTCTCGCGCTCGCCGACGATGCCGAGGCTGGTCACCGACAGGCAGAGGTTGGTGAGCAGCATGCCGGCCAGCGCGGCGAGGAAGAACTCGCGGTCGCGCAGGGTCGGGTTGAAGCGGAAGCGCTGCTGCAGGTCGACGCGGCGGCGGCGGCGCGGGTCGGCGTCCGACCGCACGCGGTAGGCGGCGCCGACCTGGCTGATGTAGCCGCCGACGCGCGCCGCGGTGATCGGGTCGGTGCCGTCGAGCAGCACCTGCACCTGCGGCCGCCCGCGCTCGACGGGCGCGGCGGAAGTCGATCGGCACGACGACGAAGGCGACCGCCGTGCCGCGCTTGCAGCAGCGTCTGGCCGGCCGTCGTAGCTGGCCACCGGACTGCGGCGGCAGGAAGTAGCCGGTCGACTGCACCGCTTCGAGAAAGCGCGCGCGAGGCGGCGGTGCGGTTCTGGTCGAGCACCACCCACGGCACGTTGGCCGGCTTGTTCGACAGCGCGAAGCCGAACAGCAGCAGCATCATGACCGGCTGGATCAGCACCGCGCCGAGGAAGGCCTGGTCGTGGCGCAGGGCTGACGCCTTCCTTGTAGGCGATGGCCAGTGACGTTCGAGAGGAAGCGGCGGACGGCGCGCCGGCTCGCTGGGTCCCGAGCGGTGGGATCGGTCATGCGCGGGCCTCGACGCTGCGCAGCGCGACTGCGCAGCAGCAGGACGCCGAACAGCCCCAGCAGGGCGAGCTCCGGCAGCAGGTCGAAGAGCGCCTTCGCCGCGCAGGTAGATGGCGCGGCTGATGCGAATGTAGTGGGTGGCCGGGAAGATCTCGGCGATCCACTGGACGAACACCGGCATGTTGCGGATCGGGAAAGGCGAAGCCGCTCAGCTGCACCAGCGGGATGCTGGTCAGCACGGTCTTCTGCACCGCCTCGGCGGCGGTGGACGAGGTCGCCGAGATGATCAGCCCGAGCGCCAGCGAGGTGAGCACGTAGAACGACGAGACGGCGACGAAGAGCGGCGATGCTGCCGTGCGGCCAGACGCCGAGCAGAAAGCCGGCGGCGAGCACCATCAGCACGACGTCGAAGGCGAACACGCCGCCCAGCGGCAGCAGCTTGCCGAGGAAGATCTCCAGCGCGGTCGCCGGCGTCACCTGCAGCTGCTCGAAGGTGCCGCCGAGGCGCTCGTTGACCACCGACACGGCGGTGATCAGCGTGGTGAGGAAGGTGAGGACGAAGCCGAAGGTGCCGGCGACCATGTACGGCACGCCGTCGAAGCGTCGGGTTGAAGAGCGCGTCGCACGCAGCACCTCGACCCCGCCGCGCGCCGATTCCGCTAGGCGCTGCTGGCCGCCGAGCGCCGCGATCGACGCGGTGATCAGTGCCGCGCAGCGACGCTTCGGCGTTGCCGGCGAGCACCGTCTCGGCGCCGTCGTAGAGGATCTGGATGTGCGCGGCGGCCTCGGTGCCGCCTCGCGCAGGTCGCGGTCGAAGTCGGGCGGAAAGATCACCGCGGCGCTGACGTCGCCGGTGCGAAAGGCGTCGATCGATGGCGGTGCGCGACGGGTACGGACGCAGGATGAAGTCGCCGGTGGCGACGATGTCCGCGAGCACGCGCCGGCTGGCGACCGTCCGCGACTGGTCGCAGACGCCGAGGCCGAGGCCCTGCGCCTCGGTCGAGAGGGTGAAGCCGAAGACCATCAGCGCCGCCAGCGGCACGGCGATGAGCATGCCGAGCGTGAACGGGTCGCGCAGCGTCGCCCGCACCTCGCGCACCATCAGCGTGACCAGCCGCCGCCAGCTCATGCGCGCGCCTCCCGGCCGAGCAGGCTGCGGAAGACGTCGGCCATCGACGGCTGCGCCACCTGCACCGCGCGGTGCGCCGTGCGCCGCCAGCGCGCCGTCGAGCGCGGCCAGCGCCGGCGGCGTGAGCGCCGTCGATCGCGCAGCTCGACGCCGTCGCCGCTGCGTGCCCCAGGCGAAGCCGGCGGCGCGCGAGCGCGGGCGCGGCGTCGGCCAGCGCCGCCGGCGGACACGCGATATGGATGCGATAGCCGTCGGAGTAGCGGCGCCGCAGCTCTTCCGGCGCGGCGTCGGCGATGAGGCGGCCGGCGTCGATGACGCAGGCCCAGTCGCAGTAGTCGACCTCTTCCAGAAAGTGCGTGGTGACGAACACCGTGACGCCGGCGTCCGACTCCTCCTGGATGCGCTCCCAGAAAATGGCGCGGTTGTGGACGTCGACGCCGGCGGTCGGCTCGTCGAGGAAGACCACGCGCGGCCGGTGCAGGATCGCCACCGCCAGCCCGGCGCGCTGGCGAATGCCGGCAGGCAGATTCTCGGGATGCTCGTCCTCGGACTCGGCGAGGCCGAAGCGCTCGCGCAGCTCGCCCCAGCGGCGCTCGAGGTCGGCGCCGGCGAGGCCGCCGAGGCCGGCGTAGAACTCGACGTTCTCGCGCAGCGACAGCCCCTGATAGAGGCTGACCTTCTGCCCCATGTAGCCGACGTGGTCGCGCACCCGGCGCGGATGGGCGATGACGTCGACGCCGTCGACGGTCGATCGAGCCGGCGGTCGGCTCGAGCAGGCCGATCAGCATGCGGATCGTGGTGCTCTTGCCCGAGCCGTTGGCGCCGAGGAAGGCGAAGATGCTGCCGGTCTCGACGGTGAGGTCGAGCGCGTCGACGGCGGTGAAGTCGCCGAAGCGCTTGGTCAGGCCGCGCGCCAGGATGATCGGGTCGCTCATCCGGCCGCGCCTCGTCGGGCCAGGGCCAGCAGCGTCGCCTCGGTGTCGAGCGGCGGCGCGTTCGGCGAAGCGCACCGGCGCCGGCAGCGCGGCGAGATCGGCGAGCACCCGCGCGGTGCCCGGCGTGCGCGGCTGCGGCACCTCGATGCGGGCGAACTGGCCGCTGGCGCGCGCCTCGTCGACGTACGGCAGCGCCCGCGCCGCCACCGCGATGGCGCGCGGGTCGTCGCCCCAGGCGCGGTAGAGCTCGATGGCGAGACCGTCGCGCAGCTCCGCCGGCGTGCCGCTCGCCACGACGCGCCCGGCGTCGAGATAGACCAGCCGCTCGCAGGCCTCGACCTCCTCCAGGTAGCTGGTGCTGATCAGGATGAGGCTGCTGGCGCGGCGCTCGCGCAGGATCGCCCAGATCTCGTCGCGCGCCACGACGTCGACGCCGGCGGTCGGCTCGTCGAGCAGCAGGAGCGCCGGATCGGGCAGCAGCGCGCAGCTGATCGCCAGCTTCTGTTTCATGCCGCCGGACAGCGCCGCCGCCGGCCGCGCGGCGAACCGCGTCAGGCCGGTGCGCGCCAGCAGCGCCTCGACGCGTTCGGCGAAGACGTCGTCGGGCGATCCGATGCAGTCGGGCGGTGAAGCGCAGGTTCTCCATCACCGACAGCTCGCGCGGCAGGCTGAAGGCCTGCGGCACGTAGCCGACGTGCGCCTTCAAGCCGGCGCACGTCGTCGCTGCGCAGGTCGATGCCGAGCACCCGCGCCTCGTCGGCCTCGACCTCGAGCAGCCCGACCGAGCGAGCGCAGCAGCGTCGTCTTGCCCGCGCCATCCGGCCCAACCACGCCGACGAGCTGCGCCCCGCTCGAGCGACAGATCGATGCCCGGCGAGCCCGACCCGCTCGCCGAAGCGTTTGCGCAGGTTGCGCAGGACGATGCTTGGAGCTTGGTTCATCGGATTCTTTCACCGCAGAGACGCCGAGGCGCACGACGATCTCCGCGTCTCGGCGTCTCTGCGGTGAACGTTCTGCTGTCAGGGCTCTCGAGGTACACGTTGCCTTCGGTGCCCGGGCGGAAGCGCTCGACCTCTTCGAGGATCTTCACTTTGGCGCGGTACACCTGGCCGACGCGGTCGTCGCGCGTCTCGATCTTCTCGGGCGTGAAGTTGGCCGGTCGGCGAGGAAGCTGATCTCGCCGGGCACGCGGTGGCCGGGCGTGCTGTCGAGCTCGATGGCGACGCGCTGGCCGACGTGCACGTGGCCGAGGTCGGCGACCGGGACGTAGATCTGCACGTACTGGTCGGTGGGATCGAGCAGCGCCAGCAGCGGCGTGCCCGGCTGCGCGAGCTCGCCCGGCCAGATGAACTGCGTCTCGACGCGGGTCGGCACCGGCGGCGCTTTGACCAGGGACTTGTCGTGCGTGACGCGCAGCTCGTCGAGCTGGCGTTCGGCGAGCTCGCGCTGCTGGCGCAGCACCTCGAGCTGGTGGCGCGCGACGGCGACCATGCCTTTCTCGGCCTGCGTGCGGGCGAGCATGTCGCGGGCGCGATCGCGCGCGCCGTTGGCCTGGTCGCGCGCCGGCGCGCGCCTCGTCGAGCAGCTGCTGGGTGCTGGCGCCGGTGCGGATCAGCTCCTGCTCGCGGGCGAACGACTGCGTCGGCGAGCGTCGGCGCCGGCGGTCGCCTGGCGCAGCTCGGCCTGGCGGGCGCTGACGTCCTGCGTCCAGGTGCTCGTCGCTGGTGGCGACCTGCTCCTCCTGGCGGCGGATCTCGGCATCCATCACGTTCAGCGACTGCTCCTGGCGGCGATCCTGGCGGCGATGTCGCGGTCGTCGAGGCGGGCGATCACGGCGCCGGCCGGCACCTCGTCGCCTTCGCCGAAGGCGACCTCGAGCACGCGCCCCGCGACCTCGCTGCGGATGACGCGCTCCTCGCCCTCGACGACGCCGGTGTAGTGCGGCTCCCCGTGATCGCGGCGCCACACCAGCACGACGGCGGCGGCGAGCACGGCGAGTGCCACTACGGCGATCAGAACCCGGCGTGGCATGAATGGATCACTCCTTTCCTCCGGCGAGCAGCGCTTCGAACGGCTCGCCGATGAGCTCCTGCAGCTCCGCGCGCCGCGTCTGGGCGTCGTAGAGGGCGGTGGCGAGCACGGCGCGCTGCTCGGCGAGCAGGCGCTGCGCGTCGAGGACGTCCTTGCTCTGCGCCCGGCCGACCGAGAACAGCTGCTGGCGGATGCGCAGGTTCTCCTCCGCCTGGCCGATCGCGGCGGTCGCCGTGTCGAGCGCCGCCAGCCGTTCCTCGGCGCTGCGCAGGGTGGCGCGCAGCGCCTGCTCGAGGCCGCGCAGCTGCGCCTCGAGCTGGACCTTGTTCTCGTCGGACGCGAGGCGCGCGGCGCCGATGCGCTCCTCGCGCTGGGTGTCGGTGCCGAGATCCCACTTCATCCCGACGAAGCCCGAGCCGATCTGGTTGGGCTGGAAGAGGTTCGAGGTCGAGTAGTCCATCGCGCCGCCCGCCTCGAAGCGCGGGAAGCGGCTGCGCTCGAGCGCGCTGAGCTCGGCCTCGAGCTGGCGCTGGCGCTCGAAGAGCTGGGTCAGCAGCGGATTGTGCTGTTGGGCCTCGATCAGCGCGTCGTCGATGGCCGGCAGATCGGGGCGCGTCCGCACGTCGGCGACCTGCGTCGGCGCGTCCACGTCGACCCCGATCGCCTCGTTGAACGCCCAGCGGGCGCGCTCGACGGCCACGTCCTGGCGCATGCGCCGCTGCTCGGCGTTGCGCAGCACGACGGCGACCTCGAGCACCTCGTTCTTGGTGACCTGGCCGGCGGTGAAGCGCGCCTGGGCGTCCGAGAGCTGGCGGCGATACAGCGCGATGGTCTGCTCGGTGACCTCGCGCAGCCGCTCGGCCGAGAGGCGATCGTAGTAGGCGCGGGTCACGGCGAGATCCTGCTGCAGCTCGACCGCCCAGCGCTGCGCCGCGTCGCCGCGGTAGCCCGCCTGCGCGGCGGCGAGCAGCTGGCGCAGCTCGCCGGTGACGTCGAGTGGCAGGACGACCTGCGCGTCGACGGTGCCCGCGTCGCTGTCGCTGAGCACGACGTCGAAGTTCGGCGGCGTCGCGCCCGGCGGAAGCACCCCCGGTGGGATGCTCACGTGCGTCGTGCGCACGTCGCTGTACCAGGTGTAGCGGGCTTCGGCGGTGGTGGTGGGCAGCAGCCGCCCGCGCGCTTCGAGGGCGCGCTGGCGGGCGATGCCGACGCGCAGCGCCTCGGCCTGCATCGGCCGGTTGCCGCCGCGCGCCTCGGCAAGCGCCGCGGCGAGGTCGTAGACGGCGGGGCTCGGCGCCGGCGTCGGCGCCGCGAGCGGGTCGACGACACCGGCCTTCGGCGCCAGCGCGCTCACGGCCTCGCGGCGCTGCGACGCGCTCCAGCCGCCGTCGCCCTCCGGTCGCCACACATTGCGCACGGCGGTGCAGCCGGTGAGCGCGATGGCGAGCACGAGCAGCCGCCATCTCACTTTCGCGCCCTCCCGCTCCGCCCCGCGCGCAGCGCCTTCATGCCGCCGAGCGAAAAGGCGGCGATGTGCTCGGCGATCGCCGCCAGGCCGGCCCGGTCCAGGCGTACGCCCGGGCAGAGATAGGGAAACGCCGGCAGCTGGGTGCGGTAGAAGAACACCTGGCCGACGATGCTGAGCATGCAGCGCTCGACGGCAGCGCGCGGCAGGTCGGGCTCCAGCGCGGCGATGATGTCCTCGGTCTCGCGCTTCATCGGCCCGATGAACTGCGTGGCGATCTGCGGCAGCGCCGCGCTCGGATCGCACATCTCGCGCATCATCAGCGTGCCGTGCAGCCCCGCCGGCGGGCCCAGCAGGAGCTCGAGCATCGCGACGATGCGCGCCCGCAGCAGCGCCTCGAGCGCCGCCCGCCCGGGCCGCGAGCCGGCGGCCAGGCGCGCGCCGCGGCGTTCGAGATCGGCGGTGATGGCGTCGAACTGCGCGCGCAGCACCTCGAGGTACAGCGTCTCCTTCGACCCGAAATGGTAGTGCGCCGCCGCCAGGTTCACCCCGGCCCGCTCGGCGATGTCGCGCGCCGTCGTCCCATGGAAGCCGTGCGCCGCGAACAGGTCGCTGGCCGCGTCGATGACGCGCTGGCGGGTTTCCCGGGGGGTGACGCGAGCGGCAACGGCCATGTCGAACAGATGTTTAAAACATCCGTTCGGCAAGGGTCAAGCCCGCCTCCCTATGGGTTCGCAGCGCTCAACTCCTTGGGAGACTCGGGAATGGGACGAGGGAGCCCAATCACCCCGAGGTCCCCGAGTAGCGAGCGCAGCGAGCGTATCGAGGGGCGGGCCTAACGCTGGCGAGAGGTGAACCGCTTCTTCCCAGCCTGACTGATCGCCGCGAAGTCGCCACGGATCAGGGCTGCCTTCTTGGCGCGACTCCAGCGTTTGATCTGGGACTCGAATGCTTTGGCTTCGTCGCGGGTCTGGAACTCTTCACTCCAGGCGAGCCGTATTGGGCGCCGGGCGGTGGTGAACACACACTTGCCGCCCTCCTGATGCTCGGCGACGCGGCGGTCGAGGTCGTCGGTGTGGCCGGCGTAGTAGGCGCCATCGGCGCAGATGAGCAGGTAGACAAAGAACGGTTTGCCCATGCTCGATGTCGTTTTCGGGTGGGCCCCTCGATACGCTCGCTGCCGCTCGCTACTCGGGGTACTCGGACATGACTGAATCGCCCAACCACCACCACCCCCCGAGAACCCCGAGTAGCGAGCGGCAGCGAGCGTATCGAGGGGCCTACGCTTCCGATCGCGGCCGGAAAGTGGATGTACGCGTCGATCAGCTGCAGGGCGAGATCGGTCGGCGCCGGGCGGTCGCCGGTGAGGCGGCCGCGGGCGCGCAGGTCGGCGACCAGGGTGTCGAGGATGGCGTCGAGCTGCAGGTCATCGGCGTGCGTGCGCCAGGCGTCACGCTCGGTGGAGTCGGCAAAGCAGTAGGCCTTCCACGACACCGAGAAGCGGAGCTCGTCCCAGGCGTAGCGGGCGACCACCGCGTCGCCGTCGCGGATCGACCAGCGGCCGCCGCCGTCGTGGACGAGCTGCATGCCGGGGCGGAGCGGCGCCATCTCGCCGTCGCCGGCGACGCGGTCGACGCCGTGGAAGACCGAGTCGGTGTCGAGCAGGATCGCCGTGTTGCGCTTGGCCGGCAGCACCGCCGGCGCGCCGTCGGCGCCGTCCGGATAGAAGACGAACTCGCCGCCCTTGCAGGCGCTGAACCAGGCGACGCCGGTGACGATCGGCATCCGCCACGCGTCGAACAGGCGCGAGTGATGCATCACGACCATCAACCACTGCGGGAAGCGCTTGCGGTTGGCGCCGCGGAACTCGGGCACGTCGGTGTGCACCGCCAGCTCCTGACCCGGCACGAGGATGTTGGCGTAGACGATCGCCGGCTCGATCACCGGCCGGCCGTGCACGGCGCGCGCCGCGGCGCGGAAGCCCTCGTGGTGCAGGAACGGCTCGATGCCGGCGAAGCGCGCGGTGTCGCCGTAGGCGTACTCCTCGCGGAAGTAGTTGGTGCGCGCCGCCAGGACGTGCAGCGGCTCGCGCCGCCCGAAGCGACCGCCGCTCTTGATGAAGTTCATCACCGCGTCGTGGCGCTGGGCGAGTCCCTCGCCGATCTCGGCCGCCGAGGCCTCCTGCGAATACGCGTGGTAGCGCGCGAAGCGCTCGCAGAGCGCCACCATGGCGTCGGCCTCGGCCGGCGAGAGCAGCGGATCGAACAACTCGTAGTGATGCGACATCGGTCCGTCCTCTATGTCCGCGGTGGTGACGTCAGTCCAAGGCCCGCAGGGTTGGATCGACACCGGTGCTGCCGCGGTCCATTCCCGACGCCGCATACAGCGCGCCGCCCATGCCGATCTTCTCGGCGGCGGACGATCCGGCGGCGGTGAGGCCGCCGTCGACGACCAGCGCCTCGCCGGTGACGAAGCGGGCGTCCTCACTTGCCAGGAACAGCGCCGCCGCGGCGATGAACTCCGGCCGGCCGGCCTCTGGCCACGGCTGGATGCGGGCCGCGATCGGCTCCATCGCCTCCTCGTTGCCGCGGTGCACGAGCGGCGTGAGGATGAGCCCCGGGCAGATCGCGTTGACGCGAATGCGCTGCGGCGCCAGCTCGATGGCGACCGCGCGGGTGAGATTGATCACCGCCGCCTTGGCGGCCGAGTACGCCTGCGGCCCATCGCCGCCCGAGAGACCCGCGATCGAGGCGGTGTTGATGAAGCTGCCGCCCTCGCCCTGCGCCTTCATGATGCGCGCGCCGTACTTCATGCCGAGGAAGACCGCGCGTACCAGTACCGCGAAGGTCTGATCCCATTCGTCGGCGTCGAGGTGGGTGATCGGCCCGAAGGCGCCGGCGATGCCGGCGTTGTTGCAGACGCAGTCGAGCCGGCCGAAGGCGTCGGGCGCGGCCTGAACGGCGGCGGCGACGTCGGCCTCCCGGGTCACGTCGGCGGCGACGAAGCGGATGCGCTCGCCGGCGCCGGCCTGGCGCGCCAACACCATCGTCTCCTCGCCGCTGCCCGCGTTCAGGTCGGCGATGACCACCCGTGCGCCCTCGGCGAGGAACCGCAGGGCCATGGCCCGGCCGATGCCGTTGCCGCCGCCGGTGATCACCGCCACTTTGCCCTCGAGCCGTCCCGTCATCGCGTGTCCTCCGAGAGTGCGTCCCTCCCACGCCTGACTGGACGTAGGCAAGGCAAGACCCCTAAGAAGAGCATTCACCACGGAGGCACGGAGACACGGAGGCTCAATCTCCGTGTCTCCGTGCCTCCGTGGTGAAGGACTCTTCATGCGTTACGAGCTCTTCGTCGCCCTTCGCTACCTGCGCGCCAAGCGGCGTGAGGCGTTCATCTCGCTGATCACGCTGATCTCGACCGCCGGGATCGCGATCGGCGTGATGACGCTGACGATCACGTTGGCGGTCATGACCGGATTCGAGGCCGATCTGCGCGACCGCATCCTGGCGTTCAACCCGCACGTCTCGATCTGGGGCCAGCTCGGCTCGATCGCCAACGTCGACAGCGTCCTGCAGACGGCGCGCGCCGTGCCCGAGGTCGCCAGCGCCGATCCGTTCATCTACGGCCAGCTCATGCTCTCGACGCCGACGGAGTTCGCCGGCGTGCTGGTGCGCGGCATCCCGCCCGACGGCGCCGGCACCAGCGATCTCGCGGGTCGGATGAAGAGCGGGAACGTCGCCGACCTCGGCCGCACCGTCGCCGTGCCGCTCGGCCAGGGCCGCGGCGCGACCGCGCAGCTGCCGGGCATCGTCCTCGGCACATCGCTGGCCGAGAAGCTCAAGGTGCACGTCGGCGAGGCGGTCAGCGTCGCGGCGGCCGCCGCCGGCACCGCCGGCGTGCCGCGCCTCCGGCGCTTTGCCGTCGTCGGCGAGTTCAGCTCCGGCATGCCGGAGTACGACAGCGGCCTTGCCTACATCTCGCTTGCCGACGCGCAGCGGCTCTACGACATGGACGGGTCCGTCACCGGCATCGAGATCAAGGTGCACGATCTCTACCAGGCGAATCGCGTCGCGTCGCAGCTCGCCGGCACCCTCGGCATCGGCTATCGCGTGCGCGACTGGATGGTGGCCAACAAGAATCTCTTCGCGGCCCTGACGTTGCAGAAATCGGTCTACTCGATCGTGCTGTTGCTCATCGTGCTCGTCGCCGCGTTCACGGTGCTGGCGACGCTGGTGATGGTGGTCATGGAGAAGCGCAAGGACATCGCGATTCTCAAGTCGATGGGCGCGAGCGGGCGCAGCATCGGGCGCATCTTCATCTACAAGGGCCTGATCATCGGGAGCGTCGGGACGCTCCTCGGCAACCTCGGCGGCATCGCCGGCTGCTGGCTGCTGAAGAACTACGAGGTCGTCAAGCTGCCGAAGGACATCTTCTTCGTGAATACCGTCCCCGTGCAGGTGTACCCGCCGTACTTCGTGGCGGTGACCGCCGCGACGCTCACGATCTGCCTGCTCGCGACGGTGTATCCGGCGCGCAAGGCGGCGCGCCTCGCGCCCGTCGACGTCATCCGCTACGAATGAGCGCACCGTCCGCGCACGCGCGCATCGCTCGGCTGGTCGTCGCGAGCACCCTGGTGCTCGCCGCCTGCCAGCACCAGGGTGCGGCGCCGGAGGTCGTGCACCAGGGTCGGCGGGTGCAGTTCGACCCCACCGATGCGGGCCGCCTGCTGGTGGTCGAACGCGACGGCGGCGTCGGCCTGTGGCGGGTGGACGACCCCCTGCACCCACGCGGCGAGCACCAGATCGCCGCGCAGGCGACCGACGCGCGGTTCCTCCCCGGCGCCCAGGGCGTCGTGAGCGCCGGCGCCGACGGACGCGTCCGCCGCTGGCAGCTGAACGGCGCGCCGGTGTGGACCAGCGTCGAGAAGCACACGGCGCCGGTGCGCGGTCTCGCGGTCGGCCCGGCGGACGTCGCCTCGGCCGGCGAGGACGGCGCGATTCGCCTGTGGCGGTTCAATGGCGCGCCGGCCGGGACGATCGATGCCGGTGGCGGCATGGTTCTGGCCGTCGCCTTCTCGCCACGCGGCGACTGGCTCGCGGCCGAAACCGCCGACACCCGCTTGCGCCTCTGGCACCGCGAAGCACCCGACGCGCCGCTCCGGCTCGCCGCGACCTTCCGCGAGGCGAACGCGCGCTACGTCGCGCTGCTGCCCAATCTGATTCACTACGACGTCGGCTGGGGATGGGACCGGTCGCTCGCCTTCGCGCCCAACGCGCCGGCGCTGGCCGCGGCCGACTTCACCGGCGAGGTGCAGCGGTGGAACCTGAACGGCGTGCCGATCGGCGACGCCCTGCGCTCGGCATCCAAGCAGCACATCCGCGCCATCGACGTCGCGCCCGACGGGCAACTCGCCGCCGCACTCTACGACGGCACAGTCCAGGTCTGGCCGGCCGACGGCCGGGCACCCGTCGCGTTCACGGTCGGCGAGGGCGTGACCACCGGCGTCGCCTTCGCGCCCGACGGTAAACACGTGGCCGCCGCCAGCCTCGACAGCGCGGTGACGCTGTGGAACCCGGCCGGCAGCCCCGCCGGCGCGCTGCCGGCCGCGCCGCGCGAGGAGCCGACGCGCTAGCGCTGCGGGCGAGCCGCCCGCGCTCCCAGCATGACGGCAGCTTTCCGGGAGCGCGGGCGGCTCGCCCGCAGCGCTAGCGCATCGCAGCTACATGTTGAGGCTGGCGATCTGCATGAGGAAGCCCATGTCGCCCTCGACCTTGATCTTCCCCTGCATGAACAGCATCTGACCGTTCTGGCTGCCGTCCTGCATGCCGACGTAGTCGGCGATCGTCATGCGCAGGAGCGTGCGCGGCGCCGGCGCGCCGTTGAAGCAGAGCTCGACCTTGAAGGGGTCGCCTTCCAGCCGCGCCAGATCCAACGCCATCGTGCCCTTCAGCGCCTTGGCGCGGCCGCTGTTGTCGGGGCGACCCGGACGATTGGCGGGCAGGATGATGCCCAGCGACGCGCCGTTGCGGTTCAGCACCGCGTCGCGCCAGTCGTCGACGGACAGCGTCACCGACAGATTGGCGTCGTGCACGCCGGGGTGCACGTGCATGTGATTGTCGTGAATCTGCGCGTGCCAGGCACCGCCGCCGTCGCCGGTCAGCGTGAACTGAATGGCGAAGTCGGTCGGCGCGGCGCCGCCCTCGGCGCTCTGCGCCTGAAAGCCCATCGGCAGCAGCTGCTCGAAGAACTGCTGAGGGGTGATGTCGTCGGGAACCGGCGGTTGGTCGGCCATGAATCTGTCCTCCTGGTATGAATTCGACTGCAGATATCGGCGGGCGTGCGCACTTATCATAGAGGATGCGACGCTGCACAGCGGCCTCCGTTGCGAAGAATTCGCTGGCGGTCGCCCGCGGACTGATCGCGACAAGACGCTTCACGGTCTCGGTCTGGGTCTCCCGCCCGGACCGACCGTGGTGAAAGTCGCGCGCGTTTCGGCTAGGCGACCAACGTGGCCAGCGGTGATGAGCTTCCGGAGCGACTGCGCGTGCTCTCCGCCAACCTCTGGAACGGCGTCGCAAACCCGAAGGGTTTCGCCGCGCTCGTCGACCGGCTGCAGATCGACGTCGTGGCCGTGCAGGAGCTCTCGCCATCGCAGGCGGCCGCGCTGCGCCGCGCCCTGCCCTATGGCGCCCTCGACCCCGCCACCGACTTCAACGGCATGGGCATTGCCAGCCGCGCGCCGCTGTCGGTGCGCCGCCTGACGCTGCCGCGCCGCGATGCGCGGGTAGCGGAGCTCTCGCTACGCGCGCCGGACGGCAGCGCGGTCGTCGTGGAGCTGGTCAACATCCACGTCGAGGCGCCGCACAACACGCCCACATGGCGGACCCTGGCGCGCCGCCGCGGGCAATGGCGCGGCCTCGAACGCCACCTGAAGGCCAACCCGCACCGACCGCGCCTGATCGTCGGCGATTTCAACTCGACGCCGCTCTGGCCGTTCTACCGGCGCGTGGCCGGCCACCTGCACGACGCGGCCCTGATCCACGCCCGCCGCAGCGGCGCCCGCGCGGTGCCCACCTGGGGCCCGTGGCACGGATCGCCGCGCCTGCTGCGCATCGACCACGCGTTCGTCCAGCACCTCGAGGTGCTCGACTTCCAGGTCGTCGCCGTGCCGGAGGGGGATCACGACGCGGTCGTGGTCGAGATCGGAGTCAAGCGGATGAAAGCGGACAGCCGAGAAGACGAGGGACGAAGATAGCCCTCCGTCCTTCATCTTTCCGCCGTCATCCTTCATCCTCCCCCCGTGCCCCGTTTCTCCGTGTCCCAGATCACCACCCTCCACTGGCCGTTCGCGCGCGACGTCGAGGCGATCGCGGCGGCGGGCGCGCCGGGGATCGGCGTCGCCATTCGCAAGCTGGAGGCGGTCGGGCTCGAGCGCGCCGTGGGGCTGGTGCGCGGCGCGGGACTGGCGGTGTCGTGCCTGACGTCGTCGGGACTCTTTCCCCTCGGCAATCCAGCGGGCGAGCGCGAGGCGCTGGCGCGTACGCGCCGCCATCTCGACGCGGCCGCGGCGCTCGGCGCCGACTGCCTGATGGTGTTGCCGGGCGCCGCGCCGGCGCTCAGCTGGGAGGAGGCCGCGGCGCGCGCGACGCCGCTGTTCGCCGCGCTGCTGCCGGACGCCGAACGGCTCGGCGTCCGGCTGGCGATCGAACCGACGAGCCAGCTGCGCATGGACCTGGCGTTCCTGCACACGTTCGACGAGGCGCTCGATTTCGCCGACGCGTTCGACTCGCCCTGGCTGACGGTGACGCTCGAGCTCAACAACGCCTGGATCGAGCGTCGGCTCTACGACAACATCCGTCAACGCGGCCGCCGCATCGGCGTCGTGCAGATCAGCGACTTCAAGGTCGGCACGCTGGCGGCCAGCGAGCGCGCCGTCATCGGCGACGGCGATATTCCGCTGCGTCGCCTCTGCGCGGCGCTCGCCGACGCCGGCTACGACGGCTGGTACGACATCGAACTGCTGGGGCCGGCGATCGAAGCCGAAGGCTATGCGGCGGTGGTGCCGCGCGCCGTTGCACGGTTCCGGGAGCTGTGGGACTAGAGCGAATCACCACAGCGGCCACGGGCACAAGGGGAGAGTGAGATGCGACTGAAGGACAAGGTGGCGATCATCACCGGCGCCGGGCAGGGAATCGGCGAGGCGTACGCGCGGCGATTCGCGACGGAGGGCGCGAAGGTCGTGGTCGCCGACATCAACGAGGAGAAGGGCAAGGCCGTGGCGGCATCGATCGGTGGCGCCGCGGTGTTCGAACGCCTCGACGTGTCGAACGAGGAAGACACCAAGCGCTGCGCCAAGGCGGTGAACGACCGCTTCGGCCGCATCGACGTCCTGATCAACAACGCCGCGATCTTCTACGGCATCGACAACTTCAACTCGAGCTTCGAGTACCTGAAGAAGATCTTCGACGTGAACTACTTCGGCACCTGGCTCATGTGCCGCGCCGTGTTCCCGTACATGGAGGCGCAGGGCAGCGGCTCGGTGATCAACCAGTCGTCGAGCGCCGCCTGGATGCACCCCAACATGCCGATGCCCGACGGCCTGCCGTCGTTCCACTACAGCGTGACCAAGGCGGCCATCAACGCGATGACCCACTTCATGGCCGGCTCGGTCGGCATCTGCGGCGTGCGCGTCAACGCCATCGCGCCGGGGCCCGACGCTGACGGAAGCGACGAAGCAGGGCGTGCCCCGCCGACATCCTCGAGATGATCGTCAACATGATGATGGCCATCAAGAAGCCCGCTCGAGCCCGAGGACCTCACCGGCACCGCCGTCTTGCTGGCGTCCGACGACTCGAAGATGGTCACCGGCCAGTGCATCCCGGTCGACGGCGGGATGATCATGCTCGGGCTGAGGACGACGAGAAGACAAAAGACAAAAGGCAAAAGACGAAAGACAAAAGGAGTCGAGGCGGAGATTTTTGACTTTTGTCTTGTGCCTTTTGTCTTTTGTCTTCGTCTTTACTCAGCCCGCGCCATCACCTGTAGGAGCGCCGGCAGCTCGCGTAGCGCGCGGATGCGATGCGCGGCCGGCGCCGCCGGGCCGAAGCCGATGAACGGGATGCCGGCCGCCAGTGCCGCCTGCTGATCGGTGTCGGAGTCGCCGACATAGGCGGCGGCGGTGGGCGGGACGTGGAAGTGCTCCAGGCAGCGCAGCAGCATGTCGGGATGCGGCTTGGGGCGGGCGACGTCGTTGGCGCCGACGGTGAGCGTCAGCCAGCGGTCGAGCGCGAACTCGCGCACGACGCCCGGCCGCGGTGCCGCCGCGGTTGGTCGCCATCGCCAGGCGGTAGTGCGTCGACAACGTCTGCAGCACGCGCTCGAGATCGGGCATCGGCCGCATCAGCTTGTAGAACGGCCCGTAGTCGAGCGCGCGCCCGATGCGCAGCGCCTCGGCGGCCTCGGCCGTTCCGCCGCCGAACATCGCCTCGTACAGCTGATGCGACGAGAGGAAGTGCGCCCGCCGACCCCACGCCTCGTCGAGCGGCGGCCGTCCGAGGCGCTCGAGCACCGCATTGTAATAGGCGACGTTGGCGCCGGCGGAGTCGAAGAGGACGCCGTCGCAGTCGAAGATGATGAGGGAGATCATGATGCAGCCTCAACGCGAAGGCGCGAAGACGCGAGCGCGACCTCACGGAGCTCTCTGATCGTCTTCGCGACTCCGCGTCTTCGCGCTGAAGATCAGGACGTAGTGATACTGGAGGATGTCGGGCTGCGCGACCAGGGCGAGCCCCGCGTCCTGCATCTCGGCGATCACTTTCTCGCGCGGCCAGCTTGTGCGAGGGCTCGGGGCCCTGCGGAAGCTCGCCGGGCTTCCAGTCGACGACGGCGATGCGGCCGCCGGGGCGCAGGGCCCGGGTCAGCAACGGCAGATAGGCGCGGCGATGGTCGAGGTGGTGATAGGTGTCGGCGATCAGGATGAGATCGTACGTCGCCGGCGGCACGCGCGGGTTGTCGAACGAGGCGAGGATCGGCGTCACGTTGGCGAGCTGCTCGCGCTCGGCGCGATCGCGCAGATAGACGATCAGGCGCGGCTCGACCTCGACCGCCAGCACGGCCCCCTTCGCGCCCACCGCCTGCGACAGGTAGCGCTCGAAGTATCCGGTGCCCGCGCCGAGATCGACGACCGTCGCGCCGGGCGCCAGCTGCAACGCCGCGACCAGCTCGGCGGGCTTCTGCCACGCATCGCGCTGGGGATCGTCGAAGATCTTTGCCCAGTAGGCGACGTTGTCGAAGCGATGCGTCGCCGTGGCGCGATCGTCGTCGTCGGCGCGCGCCGGTGCCACGAGCAGCAGGATCAGCGCGGCGACCGCCAACGCGGAGTGCGACGCGTGAGCGCCGCTGGATCGTGGCGCGGCGTCAGCCGCGCTCACGCGCGGCACCGATCCGGCGGCGCTCACGCGCCGCACTCCGTGAGGATTCCCGCGAGATCGCTGACGGTCGCCACATCCACCGCCCGCAGGCCCGCCGCAGTCGCGCCGGCGATGTCGTCGTCGGCGTCGTCGCCGACGTACAGCGCGGCGCCCGGCTCGACGCCCAGCCGTTCCAGGGCGAGGTGGAAGATGCGCGGATCCGGCTTGGCGGCGCCGGCGTCGGCGGGCAGCACGACGACGTCGAGCAGGTCGGCAAGGCCCAGCGCCGCGAGCACCGCCGGCAGGCGATGGTCGAAGTTCGAGACCATGCCGGTGCGCCAACCGCGCGCCCGTGCGCCGCGCAGGAGTGCCGGCGCACCGGGCGCCGCCTGCCACGCGCCGGCGCCGGCGTAGTGATCCCAGAGGCGGCCGAAGGCGCCGGCGGGCAGCGCGACGCCGGCGGCGGCGAACACGTCGTCGACCAACGCCCGCCACCACTCCCGCTCGGCGGCGCGGACGCGTCCGCGGTCGAGGTCGGGGAAGGCCATCGCCGGACGGTGGCGGAGGGCGTCCACGAACGCGCGCTGCAGCGCCGCCGGCGTGCCGACGCCGGCGAGGCGCGCGTAGGTCTCGCCCACCGGCTCCCGCAGACGCATCACCGTGCCCACGGCGTCGACGAGCAGGGCGCGCAGCGCGGGCGACGCGCTCATCCGCGCGGCGCGAGACCGTGCTGGCCCATGCGCCAGAGCAACATCTCGATGCGGTCCTGGCCGAAGAACGGCTCACCGGCGAACACCATCGTCGGCACGCCCCAGTGGCCGGCCGCTTCGAACTCGTGCTGGTTCTGCTCGATGCTCGCGTCGTAGCGAGCCGGATCGGCGGCGATCGCCTGGTCCATCGCCGCGAGGTCGAGCCCGGCGCGCGCCGCGGCCTCGGCGAGGTGCGCGCCCTCGTGCCAGCCGGCGACCTTGCCGTTCCAGATGATCTGCGACACCTCGTCGATGAACGGCAGACCGCGGCCGCGCTCGACCGCCTCGACGCCCAGCCGCGTCAGTCGAAAGATGTACGGCTGCTCGGCCGCGACTTCGCGGGTCGCGAAGTCCTGCACGATGGGATCGGGCCGCGGCCAGGCATAGTCGAGCCCCTCGTACTCGGCGATGCGCATCGTGTCGCGCATCAGGTACGGCGGCCACAGCGGGTTCACCTGCTTGAAGAACCCCGGGATGCGCACCGCGATCGGCAGCACGGGCCGCACCCGCACGTCGACGTCATACTCGCGCGCGATCGCCACCAGGCGTTTGGTGGCGAGATAGGAGTACGGGCTGCGGAAGGACCAGAACACGTCGAAGTGCATGCCGGGACGGAATCACAAAACGAAGACTTTCACCACGGAGGCACGGAGACACGGAGAGAGGCCAACCCTTTCAGGCTCCGTGTCTCCGTGCCTCCGTGGTGAAGCTCTTGGGTTTCACTCTCCGGTGAGGTCCTGCAGCAGCTCGCGCACGAGGCCCTCCTCGCGAGCGTCCTCGCGCGGCATGGGGAACGGAATGCGGGTGACGTCGGCGAAGTGCTCGCGGATCTTCGGGACGATCTCGTCGTAGCGGCCGACGGCGGTGAAGGCCTCGACCACCTCGTCGGACACGGCGCGCGCCATCTCGTCCCACCTGCCCTCGCGCGACATCTTGTTCAGCCGCTCGCCGAGATCGCCCCAGCCCTCGGCCTCCAGCACGCCGGCGTACGAGGGCGTCGAGCCGTAGAAGGAGATCTGGCGGCGGACCCATTCGACCATCTTCTGGACGCTCTGATCGTCGGGGCCGGTGGCGATGAACCCGCCGCCGGACAGCTCGACGTCCTCGGCGCGGCGGCCCATCTTCGCGGCGCCGGTGGCGATGTTGGGGATGATGGTGTCGCGCAGATAGCGGCGCGTGCAGAAGCTGTGCAGGCGCACGCTGTCGCAGAGCTCGCCGGCGAGGCGGCACATTGCCGGGTTCACCGCGGCGATGGCGATCGGTATGCGCGGGTGCTCGAGCGGGCCGGCGTTGAAGAACGGCGTCATGTACGTGTAGCGGTAATGCTCGCCGACGAACGACGCCTTGGCGCCGGTCTGCCACGAGTCCCAGATCGCGCGCAGCGTCTGGATGTACTCGCGCATCCGTGGCACCGGCGCCGTCCACTTCACGCTGAAGCGCTCCTCGTTGTGCTTGCGCACCTGGCTGCCGAGGCCGAGGAAGAATCGGCCCTTGGCGAAACGCTGCAGATCCCAGCTCAGCTGCGCGACGATCATCGGCGCGCGCGGGAACGCGATCGCGACCGACGTGCCGAGCGCGAGCCGCGTCGTGTGCTCGGCGGCGATGACCAGCGGCATGAATGCGTCGCGGTTCGTCTCCGGCGAGATCGCGGCGCTGTAGCCGAGCGCCTCGAGGCGGCGCACGTGCGCAGGCACCCGCCAGAGGTCGTCGGACGGTACGCCTCCTTCGACGATGAATCGCTTGCTCATTGAGGCCTCCGGGATGTCAACGATTAGTTGGCCGCCAAGAACGCCAAGGGCGCCAGGCCGCGCGGCTTGGCGCCCTTGGCGTTCTTGGCGGCCGATAACCAGTAGCGAGCAGGCGCCGACGGGACAACCAGCAAGCGTGGCGCACGCCGGTCGCGCCCGCTATAGCCGCGGTCATGAAATTCGCATTGCATGCGGTGGGCTGCGGCTCGACGGCGCGGCCGGAGGTGCTCGGCGAGGTGGCGCGCAAGGCCGAGGCGCTGGGGTACGAATCGGTGTGGCTGCCAGAACACCTGGTGGTGCCGCTCGAGATGCGCAGTCCGTATCCCTACTCCGCCGACGGCAAGTTTCCCGGCGGCGCGGCGGTGGCGCTGCACGATCCGTTCGTCGCGCTCGCCTACGTCGCCGCGTGCACGACGCGGATCAAGCTCGGCACCGGCGTCTTCGTCCTGCCGCTGCGCAACGCGGTGGCGGTCGCGAAGTCGGTCGCCTCGCTCGACGTGCTCTCCAACGGCCGGTTCGTCTTCGGCGTCGGCGTCGGCTGGCTCGCGGATGAATTCGACGCCGTCGGCATGCCGTTCGCCGATCGCGCCGCGCGGACGCGCGAGGCGATCCGTCTGATGCGCACGCTGTGGAGCGAGGAAGCGCCGAGCTTCTCCGGCCGCTTTCACCAGGTGCCGCCAAGCGGCTTCAGCCCCAAGCCGGTCCAGCAGCCGGGGCCGCCGATCATCCTCGGCGGCGAATCGGCGGCGGCGCTGCGCCGCGCCGCGGCACTCGGCGACGGCTGGATCGGCGTCGCGCACACCCCCGAGAGCGTGCGGCCGCTGCTCGCCACCCTGCGCCAGCATCTCGCGGCCGCCGGACGCGAGCGCCGACGGCTTCGAGATCACCGTCGGGACGGCGGCCGGCGTGCGCCTCGACCGCGACACCGTGCGCGCCTTCACCGACGCCGGCGTGCACCGCCTGTTCGCGTTCAGCCCGGGCTTCGTGCCGCGCGGCAAGATGGCCAGCGACCTCTACCCGGCGATGGAGCGTTTCGCGGCCGAGCAGATCGGCGCATGAACGGCCTCGAGCCGCGGCGCAAACGGGCGGCTCGTCACATCTCGTTCCGACAGATAGGGTAGAGCGACCCGTCCGCCGTCATGCCCCGCTTCCGCCCTGTGCTGGCGCTCGCCGCCGTCGCCCTGTTCCTGTCGTCGGTGGGCGTCCGCGCTCAGGAGGACACCGCCACCGCGACGCCGCCCCGCACGGCGACGGCGAGCCGCACCGACACCCCGTCCCTGACGCCGTCGCGGACGATGACGCCCACCAACACCTCAGTCCCCACCCATACGACCACCGTCACGCGCACCGTCACCGGCACGCGCACCGCGACGCCGCTCGACAGCCCGACCCGCACGGACACCCCCTCGCGCACGCCGACCGCGAGCCGCACCGCCACCGCCACGCGCACGGCGACGCCGTTCGCCAGCGCCACCGTAACGCCGACCACGACGCGCAGCTTCACCCCCACCCGCACGGCGACCGGAACGCGCACGCGCACGGCGACGGTGACGCCGACCGGCACGACGACGTTCACCGCCACGCCGGGCGCCGCCCTCATCAGCGTCGATCTCGTCGCCGACCGCCGCGGCGACAACACCGACGGCACGTTCACCACCCTCGTCACGGCACTGATCTCGGACGGCAGCGGCCACCCGATCGGCGACGGCGTCGTCGTCAGCTTCTCCCTCGCCCCGCCGCAGGCGGGCATCACGATCTCGCCGACCGGCACGACCAACGAGCTGCCCGGGTGCGACATCAGCAGCTACGAGGCGGAGACCGGTCGCCAGGTGAACCCGCAGCCGGGCTCGGCGCTCACCTGCCTGCGATTCGTACAGAGCCGCGAGGGCCAGATGGTGGTCGTCGCCGCCGAGGTGGCGACCGCCAATGGCACGGTGCGCGCCGAACGCCTCATCCGCCTGCCGACCACCCCGACGCCGACGCCGACCGCCACGTTGACCCCGTCGCGGACCGCGACCGCTACCGCGACCTTCACCGCCAGTCCCACCGGCACCGTCACCGCGACCGGCACCATCACCGAGACCGGCACGGTCACCGCGACGCCGACCGAGACGCACACCCCGACGGCGACCGGTACCGCCACCGCCACCGCGACGCCCACCGAGACCGATACGCCGACGGTCACCGCCACGCCGACGCCCACCGAGACGCCGACCGAGACGCCGTTGATCCCCATCCGCGTCGCCGCCATCGGCGGCGCCGCCCGCCCGGGCGGCAGCGCCGATCTCAGCTTCGAGCTCGCCGACACCGAGGGGCGCGTCTACGACCTGTCGTACGATCTCCTGGTCGACGCCTCGGTGTTCCAGGTGTTCCAGATCGCGATGCGCTGCCGCACCGACCCCACACTGACCACGCACCAGGTGTCGGTCAGCCTGGCGTTCGATCCCGTCGTGCCGATCGGCAAGCGGCGCTTCCGCTTCGTCCTCATCAACGCCGTCGGTGCGCCCCAACAGCTACGTCAGGGCACGCTCGTCCGCTGCAGCCTGCCGGTCGCCACCGACGCGCCACTCGGCCCGTCCGAGCTGCAGGTCGACCGCGTGCTGCCCGGCGACGCCGACGGCCTGCCGATCAGCGGCGCGCTGCCGGTGAACGGCATCCTCTTCGTCGATCCGGACGCGCCGTTGCCGACGGCGACGGCGACCGCGACGGCGACGCCGACGGTGACGGTCACGCCGACGGCGACCGCCACCCGCACCGCCACGCCGACCGCCACCGGTACCGTCACCCGCACGTCCACCGCGACCGCGACCCCGACCGACACGATGACGCCGACACCCGCGGCAACCGCCACGCCGGAGGCCTCGCCGACACCGACCGATACGCCGCTGCCAACGCCGACGGCGACGCCGCCGCCCTGCCCGGGCGACTGCGACGGGAGCAACTCGGTCTCGATCAACGAGCTGATCACCGCCGTGAACATCAGCAGCGGCAACCGGCCGCTCGGCGATTGCCCGGCGGCGGACCGCAACCGCAACGGCCGCGTGACCATCGACGAGCTGATCACCGCGGTGAACGCGGCGTCGGCTGGCTGTCCCTGACGCCAGGCCCGGCCGATCGCCGGACTCGACCGCCCCAGCGCCGCAACTCCCCAGCACGGAGGCGGTGGCGTCGGCGCGCCGACCGACGCCGGGCGCCCTCACCCCGACATGTCGCAGACGCGGATCTCGGCAACCGCATTGTCCCCGGCGCGGCAGCGCCACCTACCGGCGGTTCCTTCCCGGCACCCGCGGTCCGGTACGTGCCCCCGCTCGGTCGCGACCCGCGCGACGCGCCGGTAGCCGTCGCCCGCCGCCGCGAGGATGTCGACGCGCCCCTCGCCGACGATCGGCGCGGCGTCGGCGATCTGGGGGCGGCGCTCAGGCCGGCGCGCGTCGGGCGGCCAGCACGGGGTAGTGATAGGCGGTCGCGAACAGGGCGAGCAGGCCGGCTTGCAGGATCCAGGTCGGCACCATACGCGAGGCGCCGATGTCGCCGGCGACGACGGCGGCGATCTCGGTGGTGGCAAGACCGTAGATCACCAGGACCGTCAACGGCGCCGCGAACGCGCGCTCGAGCGGCCGCCGCGCCGCCCACAGCAGGAAACCCGTCCAGCCGAGCATCAAGGTCGCTGCGTAGCCCATGGCGAAGCGATAGGCGCCACCGACCTCGGCGAATCCCCACACCAGCGACGCCATCCTCGGGCTGAGCATTGGCACCACGGCCAGCGCATCGGTGAGCGCGCCGAGCAGGAACGCGGTACGCAGCAGTCGAGCCTGTCGGTCGATCATCGCTCGTCCCTCCATGGCACACGCCGCCCCCACGGATGCAGCTCGCGCCGGTAGATGTCGGTCGATCGCATGAATCGCGGCGCGACGCCACCGTTGGGCGCGCGGCAGTGCAACAGCCACGGATCGGTGAGCACGATCTCGCCGGCGCGGCCAGTCAACTCGACGACGCGGAGCTCGACGCCGTCGATCGTCGCGGCCTCGTCACTGAATCGACGCACGCGCTCCCGGCGGTCGGCGGGAGACGTCAGCGCTCGCAGCCAGGGATCGCTGCCGAGGATTCGCAGGCGCATGGCGCGGGTGTCGGCCCGCAGGGCCAGCGGCGCGTCCGCGGCGATGCGCCTGATCAGGCGGTGCGAACCCACCACCACCAGCGTCCCGCCGCCGTGCGTCGGCACATCCGAGACAAAGACGAACACCTTCACACCGGGCAGGGGCGCCGGCGCCAGCTCGAAGGGGAAATCGGCGTGCCAGAGCGTGTGCGGCACCGTCCACTCGCGCCCCGGCACCGGGAAGCTGACGTGAAAGGCGCCCCAGCGCCTCGGCACGTCCCACGTGCCGGCGCCGAGACAGTCATCGATGGCGCCCCGCATCGCGTCGCCGCCGATCGGCAGAAACGTCGGGGCCTCGGGGATGTGGTTGAGGCGTGACGGATGCTCCACACGCCAGGTCGCGGCATCGGCGCGATCGATCGCGTGGCCTCGACTCACCGCTGCCCAGATGGCGTCCTGCATGGTCGCCGCTTCGGCGGCGGTGAAGACCTGCCGGCGCAGGAATCCGTGCACGGCGAGAGCGGAGCGCTCGGCGTCGCTCAGCATCGGCCGATGATGGGAGACGCGACGGGAGCGTGCAAGCGAAGGAATTCCACGGTCGGCGATGTCGCTCGGCCGCCGCGCTGCCCGGCTGCCCCGCGCTTGCGGGAGCCACGCGTCCGCGGCTGCGCTGCTCAGGGTGGCGTCGGCTGCGGTTGTTGGTGCGGGCGCCGAGGTAGTGGATCTTGCCGTTGTCGACGATCCAGGTGCCGAGCGACGTCGCGAGCCCAAGGGGCAACCGCTCTTGCGGGTTCAGGAAGACGTGCGACTCGTTCGGCGTCGGAATGACGAGATTGGTGACGAACAGGGTCGGATCCTTGGCGCTTCTCCGGCATGGTGCGATCAACGCCAGGCAATCCTTGGAGAGCGCGCGGTTCTCGATCACGTGTTGGACGTCGGCTGAGACGAGGACGCGGTGCTGGCGCCCGACATGACGCGGCCCACAACCAGCCCGTCGGACTGCGGGACGGTGATCCAGCCGCGGATGCCGCTCTCGGCGGTGAGCGCCACGCCGTCGCGCACCAACTCGTCGGCCGACGCGGCGTCGGATGATGCGTCCGAGGCGCTCGGCCTCGAGATGTCCTGCTCCGTCCCCGGCGGCGGCGGCACCGGCTGGCCCTGGGCGAGCGCCGCACCCGCCGACCGCAGTGCTGCGAACGCCACCAGCAGCGTGCCGACCGGGCGGCGCGCGGCGGCACCCGGGCCGGCACGGGCGCGCCGGCCTTCCATCAGCGGCCGCAAACCAGCGGCGCCCGCCTCAGTCGCGGTCCGGGGCGCCCAGCGGAAAGAAGGGTCGGTAGGGCCGCGCCTCGTCCACCGCGCGCACGACCGACGGCCGCGCCAGCAATCGGCGGCGATAGGCGCGCAGGGTCGCGAACGCCTCGCCGATCGGGTGCGCCCAGTCGGCGTAGAACAGCGACGGCGCGGCGGCGCAGTCCGCCAGGCCGAAGGCGCCGGCCGCCCACTCGCCGTCGGCCAGCACGCCGTCGAACCAGGCGTAGGCGGTGTCGAGCAGCGCGCGCGCCTCGCCGACGCCGTACGGGTCGCGGTGCTCGGGCGCGCGGATGCGGTCGGCCACGATCTTCTGCATCGGCGTCATCACGTAGTTGTCGAAGCAGCGGTCCATCATGCGCACGTCGAGGGCGACGCGCGGATCCTCCGGGACCAACCGCACCGGCCCGGGATGATGGAGGTCGAGGTACTCGACGATGACGCTCGCCTCCGCGATGGTGCGGCCCGCGTCCACGAGCACCGGCATGCGCTTGAGCGGCCACAGCGCCGCGTGCTCAGCCGCCACCGCCTCGTCTCCCAGCATACGGAGCTCGAAGGCGGTGTCGTTCTCGTAGAGCGCGATCAGGACCTTCTGGCAGTAGGACGAGAAGGGATGCGCGTAGAGCTTCATCGGTGGCGAGGGCGACCGGCATCGCCGAGGCCACCAGAAACGGGCGGCCTCGGCGATGGGGTGGTCAGTCCTTCCAGGTCGCCTGCGCCTGCGAGAGGACGGTGTTGCCCTTTTGCGTCTCGGCGCGGACGACGCCCTTGCCGGGGCCGGTCACCCAGATCTTGGTGATGATGTCGTCCTCGTACATGACGCGATCGGCGAAGCGCGCCGAGAACGAGAGGAAGCGGGCCGGGTCGTTGCCGCACACCGAGCCGAGGATGGCGCGGCCGACGATGCCGTAGGTGCCCAGGCCGTGCAGGAACGGCGCTTCGAAGCCGAAGTTCCGGGCGAACTCGGGATCGATGTGCATCGGGTTGAGGTCGCCGGACAAACGGTAGATGGCGCCCTGCTGCGGCAGGACGTGATCCGTGATGACGTGGTCGGGCTGGCGGTCGGGCGGCTCGTTGACACCCTCGGTGGAGGGACCGCGCTCGCCGCCGAAGCCGCCGGCGCCGCGGATGAAGAGCGTCGAGGTGGTCGTGGCGAGGGGTCCCTTGCTGTCCTGGATGAGCCCCTCGGTCTCGACGACCGCCGCCTTCCCCTTGTCCCACACCGCTTTCACCTTGCCGATCACCTGTACCTTGTCCTCGGCGGGAAACTCGCGGTGCAGCGTGATGCCCTGTTCGCCGTGCAGGAGCATGCCGAGGTTGATCTCGACCTTGCCCATCAGGCCGCCCATGGAGAGCATGCCGGGGATCACCGCGTAGGTCGGCAGGACGCGCGGGCCCTTGTTCTCGTACACGTAGTCGAGATCCTTCGCCGGGGTGGCGCCGACGCCGAGGGCGTAGAGGATCACGTCGCGCGAGCCCCACTGGAAATCGAGCGGGTCGAAGGTCATGCCGACGATCTTGTCCGAAATCTTCTCCATGTTGCGGGTCCTCTCTGGGCTGGAATGTGAAGCCTCGGTTCTCGGTCTCCGTCGATGCGGAGTCAAGAACCGCCGACCTCGGCGATGTCGTGGGTGCGGGGATAGGCCGCTCTTCGATGCGGAAGCGCCAGCACGCCGAGGGGCACGCAGGCGGTTTGAGAAGATGGCACCACACAGCCGATCGCTCCGCGGAAGCGACCGAACGGCGCCTTCTCCTTCACTTTGATTGCTCCGGCCGGCAGGGTCGGTCATAGGTCGGCGCTCGCGCCGAACGTCATGGGGGGATCGCCGATGTCTGCCGCTCGCCGTCTCATTGTCCTGCTGCTCGCTTGTCTGCTCGCCGCGTGCGGGGACGACGACAATTCGGGTCCCCGACCGACCGCGACCGCCACGGCGGCGGCGACGCCGATCGTCACCGCCAGCGCGGTGCCCAGCGCCACCTCGGCGCCCACCCAGACCGCGACGTTGCCCGCGGCCACCGCCACCGCCACGGCGCTCCCGAGCCGCACGCCGACGGCCGCGGCCACGGCGACCGCGTCGGTCGGCGCGGTCGCGCTCTTCAGCGCCGATCCCGGCAATCCCGCCAACTGGTTTCCCAGCGATCGCCTGCTCGACGAGAGCGGCCACGTCGCGATCAACCCCGAGCGCCTCGAGGCAATCGTGCCGGCCGATCCGCGGTTCGACGACACGCGCGCCTATCTCGAGACGGTCGCGTCGCAGCTTTCCGCGTTGACGGGGTTCAGCACCTTCGCACCGATCCAGGTCGTGCTCAGTGGCGAGCCCGCTGCCGGCCCGCTGCCCGCGGGCGCGGTGTACGTCATGCGCGCCGACCCGCCGTTCGATCCGCAGCCGGTCGCGGCCGTCGGCCTCGCCGCCGGCACCGCCGGCGCGAACGTGATCGAGATCCAGCCGACCGTGCCGCTCGAAGCGAAGACGAGCTACGTCTACGTCGTCACCAACGCGGCGCGCGATGCCGACGGCCACGCGCTGCGCCGCGATCCGGACCTCACGGCCGCGCTGCGCGGCGACGTACCGTCGCTGGACACCTGGCTCGTCGGTCTGGAGCCGGCGATTCAGCATCTGCACGACAACCTCGGCGTCGATCCGGAGTCGATCGTCGCCATCGACCGCTTCACCACGCAGCCGACGACCGACGACCTCGCGTCGATCGCCGGCCTGCTCAGCTCGGATACGCTGGTCCCGGGCGCGCCCGACTTCGAGACCCAGCTGCCCGACCTGCCGATCGGCATCTTCCCCGAGGGCTCGCCGGAGTTCACCACCTACCTCGGCGCGCCGACCTCGCCGAACATCGCCGCGGTGGCGGTGGGAACCTTCGCCTCGTACGACTTCCGCGACGTCCCCGGCGGCTCATTCGATCCGGACAAGGTCTCGGGCGTGACGACGCCGGCGACCAACCAACTCGACTTCTACCTGACCATTCCCAAGGGCACGCCGCCGGCCGCCGGCTGGCCGATCACGCTCTTCGGCCACGGCCTCGGCCAGAGCGGGCGCGACACCTTCGCCATCGCCAATTCGCTCGGGGACTATCCGGGCATGGTCATCGGCATCTCCGCCGTGTCGCACGGCCGGCGCGGCAACTTCCTCGACTTCTTCGACTTCCTGCATCCCTTCACGACGCGCGACAACTTCCGGCAGTCGGTGGCCGACATGCTGCAGGTCGTGTCGATGGTCCGCCACGCCGACGCGGCACCCTTCGATCACCTGGACACGTCCCGCATCCGCTACTTCGGCATCTCGCTCGGCGGCATCATGGGCACCATCTTCATGGGCCACGTGCACGAGGTGCAGGTCGGCATGCTGAGCGTGCCCGGCGGCGGGCTGGCCAGCATCATCAAATCGCCGCTGATCGGCGATCTCCTTCAGCCGATCCTGGCGCAGAACATCGGCGTGTCGCGCGACGATCCGTTCTTCCCGGTGCTGCTGCACAACTTCATCAACACCTCGCAGTGGGCGCTCGACGCCGGCGACCCGGTGAACGTCGCGCCGTTCCTCATCGATCCCGACCGGCGCCTGCCCGACGTGCCGGTCAAGCGCGTCCTCGTGCACGAGGGCATCGTCGACACCGTGGTGCCCAACGAGACGACGGAAAATCTCGTGCGCGCCGCCGGCCTGGCCGACGTCAGGGCGACCGACGGATGTCAGGATGACAACGGCTGCAGCGGAATCTGGCGCTTCGTGATGGCCGACTATGGTCTGGGCGATGTGAACGGCCACCTGGTCACGTTCGTCCTGCCGCAAGCCGGCGCGCAGGCGAAGGCGTATCTCGAGTCGGACGGCACGGAGATCATCGCCGCCGATCCGTGATGGAGCGCGCTGCGATGCGGGCGAGCCGCCCGCGCTCCCAGCGGGCCGCCTCTATGGAGCGCGGCCGGCCGGGAGCGCGGGCGGCTCGCCCGCATCGCAGCGCCCCACGAACGATCGACGCGCTCAGCCGGCCGGGTTCTCCCGCGGAATCGCCAGCCCCGATCCCTGGCCCTGCGTGGGCTCCGTGATGGCGCGGCCGTAGGCCTGGAAGGTCTTGATCTCCTCGTCGGTCGGCGCGCGCAGGAACTTCTTGCGCTGGATTGCCGCGGCGACGGCGGGGGCCAGCCGTTCGGCCTTGGCGCGTTCGCGCTCGACCTCGTGCGCGGTGAACTCGGGCATGACCTCGCGGGCGAAGAGCTCGAGTGATTCGCAGATGTGGGCGTGGCGATTCTTGCCGCCCTGCTGGATGAAGATCACCTGGTCGACGCCGACGTCGGCGAACTTGCGCAGGTGCGTCCGCAGCATCTCGGGCGTACCGATGCCGCCCTCGATCGGGCCCAGGTCCGGCATCGAGTCGCGCACCGCCTCGAAGTTCTTCCAGATGTCCGTCCGCCCGGGCTTGTGGATGCCGAACAGGTAGAAGTGCGCCAGCGCGAACCCGAAGAAGCGGAAGCCGTCGAGGCCGCGGCGGCGCGCTTCATCGACATCTTGATGGCAGGAGAAGCCGGTCACCATCGCGACGTTGGGGTTCGGCGCCCAGCCGATCGGCTCACACTCGCGCTCGAAGGTCTTGTAGTAGTCGTCCACCCAGTGCCGCGCCTCGTCGGGGTCGACGAACGCGAACGTCAGCGCGCCGAGCCCGAGCTTGGCGGCCATGTGGATCGTCTCGCGGTTCGAGCACGCCAGCCACATCGGCGGATGCGGCTTCTGTACCGGCTTGGGGACCAGGTTGCGGCAAGGCATCGAGAAGAACTCGCCCTGGAAGCCCGGGTACGGATCCATCGCGAGCAGGTTGGCGCACTGCTCGGTCGCTTCGCGCCACATGGCGCGCTTCTTCTTCGGGTCGATGCCGTAGCCTTCGAGCTCCATGCGCGAGGAGGACTCGCCGGTGCCGAAGTCGACCCGGCCTTTCGAGACCAGATCGAGCGTCGCGATGCGCGCCGCGACCTTCGCGGGATGGTTGTACGGCGGAGGCGTCAGCACGATGCCGTGCCCGAGCCGGATGCGCTTCGTCCGCTGCGAGCACGCGGCGAGGAAGACCTCGGGCGCCGGTGAGTGCGAATACTCCTCGAGGAAGTGGTGCTCCACCTCCCAGGCGTAGTCGATGCCGAGGCGGTCGGCGAGCTCCACCTGATCGAGTGCCTCCTGATACAGGTCGAGCTCGCTCCCCTCGTCCCACGGCCGCGGCAGTTGGTGCTCGTAGAAGATTCCGAACTTCATGCGCCCTCCATCGCTGGGCTCGAACTAATCACACCTGGCGCCGGCATGAACAACGAAAGGCGTGACCGGTGACCAGCGGTCGATGACCGGCCCATCCCCGCGCCAACCGGTTACCGGTCGCCGGTCACGCCCCTGGTCCTACCGGAACAGTGCTTTGGCCAATTCGGAGCGGTAGTGGTCGGCGAGCTCGGCGCCGGGGCCGAGGAGGTCGAAGATGTCGATCATCGCCTGGCGCGCGCCATCGTCGCGGAAGGCGCGGTCGCGCAGCACGATCGCCAGGTAGTGATCGAGTGCCTCGCGGTGCTCGCCGGCGGCGGCGAGCGCCTGGGCGAGGGTGAAGCGCGCGTCGAGATCGTCGGGTGCGGCGTCGAGACGCGCGCGCAGACCGGCGATGTCGCCGGCGCCGGACTGACGGATGCGAATCGCCGCCGCCAGTTGGTCGGCGGCCTGGCGCTGCGGCCCGGAGTCGACGCGGTCGAGCAGCGCGAGCGCCTCGTCGTACGCCTCGCGCCCGCTGAGAATCGCCGCCAGGCCGATCATCGCCTTGTCGCTGCGCGGATCGGACGCGAGGACCTGTCGAAAAATCGCCTCGGCCTCGGCGTCCTTGCCGGCGGCAAGGAGCGCGGTGCCTTCGTCGACGATCTTGTCGGCCGAGCTCGGCAGCAGGGTGGCGAGGAACTCGCGCACCGCCGACTCGGGCTGCGCGCCGACGAAGTGGCCGGCGAGCTGCCCGTCGCGGAGGCCGATCACCATGGGAATGCTCTGCACGCGGAACGCCGAGGAGAGGCCGGGGCTCTCGTCGACGTTCACCTTGGCGAGCTCGAACGCGCCGGCATGCTCGTCGGCGAGGCGCTCGAGCAGCGGGCCGAGCGTCTTACAGGGCCCGCACCACGGCGCCCAGAAGTCGACGACCACCGGCACCTGCTGCGAACGCTCGATGACTCGCGCCTCGAAATCGGCGTCGGTGACGTCGAAGACATGTGCGCCGGCCATGCGGAGAACATGGCAGAATTCCCCCGCCGATCAACGCCGCCCGAGCCCGGGGAGCCCGCCGATGACGTCGGGCGATCGATCGAGGTCCGTGTCGGCGCGGCCGTTCTCAGACGCCGCCAGGGCATGGTACGCACGCGTCATGGCAGACGAGACCTACCATCTGACGCTCTCCGCCCCGGGGCGCAACGCGCTGAGCAGCGACCACATGCAGCGATTGGTCGCCGAGGTCCGCGAGGCGGGTGGACGACCGTTGCTGATGACCGGCGCCGACGGCACCTTCTCCGCCGGGCTCAATCTCAAGGAGGTCGCGTCGCTCGACGCGCCGGCGATGACGCGCTTCCTGCAGCTGCTCGATGCGCTGATGCAGGCGCTCTACGAGTATCCCGGCCCGACCGTGGCGTGCGTCAACGGCCACGCGATCGCCGGCGGCTGCGTCCTGGCGCTGTGCTGCGACTGGCGCGTCGCCGTCGATCGCACCGACGTGCGCATCGGGCTCAACGAGGTGGCGCTCGGCCTCGAGTTCCCGCCGATGATCATGGCGCTGGTGCGCGACCGCATCCCGCGTCGCCACCTCGAGCGCGTGCTCCTCGAAGCCGGCCTCCACGATCCGCGCACGGCGCGCGACCTCGGCCTGGTCGACGAGGTCGCCGCCGATCCGCTGCCGGTGGCTCAGACCGCCCTCGCCCGCCTCGCCGGGGTGCCGGCGACGACGTTCGCCGCGACCAAGCGCACCCTGCGCGGCGGCGTGCTGACCCTCGCCGACCCCGACCGGCGCTACTTCGAGCAGCACATCGTCCCGTCGTGGTGCGCGGCGGAGACGAAGGCGAGGATCACCGCCGCGCTGCGGCGGTAGTGAAGTTGCCTGGCTCACCCGAAGAACTTCCGCATCTGGCGCCGATCGCGCTTGGTCGGTCGGCCGCTGCCCGCCTCGCGGCGTGGCAGATAGGGGTCGGCCACCGGCTCCGGCGGTGGCGGCGGGGTGAGGTCTTCGTAGAGGCCTCGGGCGACGCTGGCCGGACCGCGTCGCTCGGCGAGGGCGACCACCTTCCAGGTGCGCTTGCCCACCGGCGTGGTGAAGGCGACCTCGTCGCCGGATCGCACCAACTTGTGGGGTTTCGCGGAGGTGCCGTTCACCGTCACCTTGCCGCCGTCGCAGGCCTCCGCCGCCTGCGACCGTGATTTGAAGGCGCGCGCCGCCCAGAGCCAACGGTCAACGCGCGTCGTCGGGGTCGAATCGCTCATGAGATCCGGATGGCGGCGGGGAGGGGGGACTCCCCGCCGCGTAATCCGGATAGCTCATGCGGCTGCCTGCTTCACCTCCGGGTCGTGGTCTTCGAACACCGGATCGAACGGCACCGACACGGCCTCGGAGCGCAGGCCTTCGTGCCCGTAGTGCACCGGTCGCAGGGCGAACAGCGCCACGCGGATGGCGCCCACTAGGGCGACGCCCGCGAGACCCATCGTGAAGAACCCGGCCGACCAGTTGATTGCGTAAGGGATTGAACCCGTGTCCGGATACCAGAACATGACACACCTTCCTTTCAGCTTCCCGCTGAACGGAGGTCACCCGCGTCAGGCGGCAACCGCTCGCAGGTTGTTGTCGCCGCTCGCGACGCTACGCTCCATCGCCTCACCCGCCACCTCGGCCTCCAGGAACCACTCCATCGGACGCCCGGTGTAGCGGGAGATGCGGAAGAGCACTTCCGTCGAGGGGATGCGGCCGTTCATGTAGTTGTAGATGGCCGAAAGGCTGACGCCGATGTCGTAGGCGAACGCCTTCGGCTCGTCTGCCACCACCTCGCGCAGCCGCTCCGCCACAAAGTTTGCATCGAGCCCTTGCATCGTAGCCTCCTCCGATTCGTCTGTGTTCGTTCCGCGCCTTTTCATGAGCGGCGACCTTGCCGGCCGGTCAGATCGTCGCTCACGCGGTCCCTTGCGCCAGAGACCAAAAAAAAAGGGCCACCGGTTTTCCGGTGGTCCTTTTTGAGCAGAAGGTTTGGGGTCGTGTTGCTTAGGAGATCCCTCCCGCTGGACCACCGGACGGCGCCGGTCGAATAGCCGTGCGCACCTTATTGGCGCCCACTGCCACCTGGACCGAGTCGAACGTCGAAGCGCACGCGAACCACATCGCGCCGCCGCCGGCGATTAGATGTTGGATCTGCGTATGCATCGTTCGAATAGGTCCTTGGTCCGCGATTGGTATGGGCGATTAACTACTCGTGGAAGCACGGTCGTGCGCAAGATGATTTCTCTCACGAGTGTGGAACGGATCGAATGGAACGGGACGACCGGACCGCGTGTTGGGTGGCCGCCAGCGGGGCCGACGCTGGTGGCCTGCTGTGAAGATATCTGGCCGCCGAGGACGCCAAGGACGCCAAGTCCAGCGACCTTTCCCAGCAGCGCCCACGGGCACCATTCGGACCGAGCCGCGGCGGCATCTTCCCCCCGCCTGTGGTACACGGCCCCAGCCATGACTGGGGCCCGGCAGACGGTGGGAGTCCTCTTCGGCGGCCGATCGGGTGAGCACCCGATCTCGATCCGCTCGTCGCATTTCGTCGTCGAGTCGCTCGACCGCGAGCGTTTCCAGCCCGTCCTGGTCGGCATCGACCGCGCCGGCGGCTGGCACCTCCTGGACGAGGAGGCCTACTGGGCCATCGACGCCGAGGTCGGCGAGCACGGCCGGACGCTCGGTCGTGCCGATTCCGCGCGGCGGCACGTGCGGCCTGCTCGACCCCGCGCCAACCGCTCGACGCCCTGCCCGAGCTCGATCGTCGTGTTTCCGGTCCTGCACGGCCCGTACGGCGAGGACGGGACGATGCAGGGCCTGCTCGAGACCTTCGACGTGCCCTACGTCGGCGTCGGCGTACTCGGCGCCGCCGTGTGCATGGACAAGGACGTCTGCAAGCGCCTGCTGCGCGATGCCGGCATCGCCGATCGTGCCGTACACCGTCGTGACCGCGCGGCAGTGGGCGGCCGATCCGGACGCGGTGCGCCGCGCGGCGCACGCATCTCGGCCGTCCGCTGTTCGTCAAGCCCGCCAGCCTGGGGTCGTCGCTCGGCGTGACGCGGGTCAGCGAGGCCGCCACCGCGACGCTCGACGCGGCGCGTCGGCCGCCGCGCTGGCGCTCGACGCCAAGGTGCTGATCGAGCGCGGCATCGACGGGCGCGAGATCGAGTGCGCCGTGCTCGGCAACGACGACGCCGCAGGCGTCGATCCCGGGCGAGATCGTGCCCGGCGAGGCGTTCTACTCGTACGAGGACAAGTACGCCGCCGACAGCCTGGCGCAGACTGCGCATTCCCGCCGAGCTCGACGCCGCGACGCGCGAGCGCGTGCGCGACACTGGCCGTGCGCGCCTATCGCGCGCTCGAGTGCAGCGGCATGGCGCGCGTCGACTTCTTCCTCGAGCGCCGCACCGGCGCCCTCTACATCAACGAGCTCAACACCATCCCCGGGTTCACCTCGATCAGCATGTATCCGAAGCTGTGGGAGGCGAGCGGCCTGAGCGGCACCGGCGCTCGTCACGCGCCTGATCGAGCTCGCCCTGGAGCGGGCCGCGGCGCGCCGCCGGTTGCGGCAGTCGAGCGGGGACTTCGGCTCCGCCGATCGGCGCGCAGCGCCCGGCTCACATGTGCTCGCCCATGCGGTTGTAGTTCCCTTCCTCGCCGATCGGCTCGTAGCCGAAGACCCGATCGAGGTACGGGCCGCGAGACGATGTAATGGAAGGGCCGCATGACGAGCCACTCGACGGTGAAGCCGAGGGGGTGGATCACGTAGTAGGCGAGGCGCAGCGGGTTGCTGAAGGCGTCTTCGTACTGCTGCTCGTCTGCGTAGCGCTCGCTCGGCCCGCGCCGCGCACGCGCCGCCGAGCGAGAGCATCGAGGCCACCATCAGTACCGCAATCAATCGCTTCATCACTCACTCCTTCGGCCACTAGATGTAGCCGCCACCGCGGACCCCTGACAACCGCGATTGGGGTCCGTACCGCACCCGCGTCCGCGTCGTAGCGGATCAGATCCACTACCGGCCAGCGGGGCGGCCTGGTCCGCTCAGGCCGATGACGCTGAGCTGCCGCCCGGCGCGCCCCTGCGAGCGCCGGTGGGAAAAGAAGTCGCTCGTGGGCGCAGCTGGTGCAGGGGCCGACGTCGACGATCTGCATCGGCGACCACCCCGCTGGCAACCAGGATGGCCCGATTGGCGCGGCGCAGATCGAGCTGTCCGTGCGTCGCCCGCCGGTTGCCAGGCATCCGGCATGGCGCCCCAGCGGTCGACGAACTGCCGGCCGATATCGGCCTCGACCTCGTAGCAGCAGCCGCCGATCGACGGGCCGAGGGCCACTCGCCACTCGGACGGCGCGATGCCGAAGGCTCGCGCTCGGCCAGCCGCAGCGCGGCTGGCCGACGCCGGCCAGCGTGCCGCGCCAGCCGGCGTGCACGGCCATCGCCGCTCGCCCGGGCGCGACGGCGAGCATCGGCACGCAGTCGGCGGTGAGCACGGCCAAGCCGATGCCGGGCTGGGTCGGTGAGCATGCCGTCGGCCTCTCCGACCGGCTGCTCGGCCGTCGCGACCCGCACCACGCGGGTGCCGTGCACCTGCTGCATGCGGACGACGCGCAGACCGGGCAACGCACGGCGGACGCCGCGCCAGTTCGCGGCGACCGAGGTCGGCCTCGTCGCCGACCCGCTCGGAGACGTTGAGCGCCGCCGAGCTCGCCGCCGCTGACGCCGCCGCGCCGGCCGAAGAACCCGTGCGCCAGGCCCGCGATCGCCCGACCACGACGCGACTTGCAGCCGCGGCGGAAGAGCGCGCGTCGGACATCGGGGCTGGCCGGCATGGCGCCCGCGCCGTCAGCGCAGCGGGCGCTTGACCGGCGACGTCGCCCTCGATGGGCTCGCCCTTCGGCCCGGTGCGCCTGCTGGCCGTGCTTCTCGAGCGTCGCCAGCGTGTCCGGATTCACCCAGGGCACGCCGTAGACGCAGGGCTTGGCCTGCCCGTCCTCGTCGATCGACTCCGAGCTGGGAAAGCTCGAACGGGAGAAGTTGCTGACGATCCGCTTGCCCATGTCCGTCGAAACTCATGCGTAGCTCGACCAGCAGTCGCATCGGCAGGAACACAGCGTCGGCACGACGCAGCGCCTCAATTGAACTGGTGGTAGGGGGTTGGTACATCCGGGACTCCCCCGCCGATGGAATACAAACAGACGCTCAATCTGCCGCAGACGGATTTTCCGATGCGCGGCAACCTGCCGACGCGCGAGCCGGAGATCCTCGCGCGCTGGCAGGCCGAGGGGCTCTACGAGCGTCTGCTCGACGCGCAACGCCGGCGGCGAGCGCTACCTGCTGCACGACGGGCCGCCGTACGCCAACGGCAACGTCCACCTCGGCACGGCGCTCAACAAGATCATCAAGGACGTGATCGTGAAGCGGCAGCTCATGGCCGGCCGCCACGCGCCCTACGTGCCGGGCTGGGACTGCCACGGCATGCCGATCGAGCACCAGGTGCTGCGCGACCTCGGACGCGAAGGCGCGCGAGCATGTCGCGCCTCGAGATCCGCCGCCGCTGCCGCGCCTTCGCCGAGAAGTACTATCGCATCCAGCGCGAGCAGTTCCAGCGCCTCGGCGTGCTCGGCGATTGGCAGAATCCGTACCTGACGATGACGCCCGACGTACGAGGCGGCCATCGTGCGCATGTTCCGCCGCCTGGTCGAGCGCGGCTTCATCTATCGCGGCCTGCGCCCGGTGCATTGGTGCGCCACCTGCTCGACCGCGCTGGCCGAGGCCGAGGTCGAGTACAGCGACCACACCTCGCCCTCGATCTACGTCCGCTTCCCGTTCGCCGGCACGCGCCGACGAGGCGGCGGCGCTGGCGCGCGCGCCGGGCGATGCCGATGCGCTGCGCACCGCGGCGCGCGGCCGGCCGGCTGTCGGCCGTGATCTGGACGACGACGCCGTGGACGCTGCCCGCCAACCTGGCGGTCTGCTTCAACCCGACGCTCGACTACGTCGCGATCGACCTCGGCGACGAGATACGTCATCGTCGCCGCCCGGCTCGCCGATGCGTTCCTCGCCGCCACCGGCCTGGCGACCAGCGAAGGCCGCCGCTTCGCGGTCGACCTCGGCGCGCTCGACGGACGGGACGTCGTTCCGCCACCCGCTGTTCGACGCGTCCGTCGCGCGCCGTGTTCGAAACCCACGTCACCGCCGACGCCGGCACCGGCTGCGTGCACACCGCGCCCGGGCACGGCTACGAGGACTTCCAGGTCGGTCAGAAGTACGGCCTGCCGACGCTCACGCCGGTCGACGCCGAGGGCCGCTTCACCGCCGACGCCGGCCCCTACGTCGGGCGCCAAGGTGTTCGAGACCAATCAGCGCATCGTCGACGATCTGCGCGCCGCCGGCCGTCTGGTGCACACCGAGAAGGTGTCGCACTCCTATCCGCACTGCTGGCGCTGCAAGAACCCGCTGATCTTCCGCGCCACCGAGCAGTGGTTCCTGCGCATCGACCACGCCGGCCTGCGCGAGAACGCCGCTGGCGGAGATCGATCGCGTCGGCTGGGTGCCGCAGTGGGGGCGCGACCGCATCCGCAACATGATGCAGACGCGGCCCGACTGGTGCCTGTCGCGCCAGCGCGCCTGGGGCGTGCCGATTCCGGCGTTCTCGTGCGACGGCTGCGGCGCGCTTCCACGCCGACCCGGCGGTGATCGCGCACGTCGAGGCGATCTTCCGCGAGCGCGGCTCGGACGCCTGGTACGAGCTGCTCCGCGGCCGAGCTGCTGCCGCCGGGCTACCGCTGCGCAGTGCGGCGGCACGCGCGTTCACGCCCGACGACAACATCCTCGACGTCTGGTTCGACGCCGGCTGCTCGCACGACGCGGTGCTGAACGAGCGCGGCCTCGGCTGGCCGGCCGATCTCTACGTCGAGGCGGTCGACCAGCACCGCGGCTGGTTCCAGGTGTCGCTGATCACGTCCGTGGCCACCACCGGCCAGGCGCCGTATCGGCAGCGTGCTGACGCACGGGCTGATCCTCGACGAGCAGCGCGAAGAAGATGTCGAAGTCGCTCGGCAACGTCGTCGCGCCCGACGAGGTCGATCGAGAAGCACGGCGCCGACATCCTGCGCCTGCTGTTCGCCTCGGTCGACTTCACCGCCGACACCTGCTTCTCGCAGAACCTGATCACGCCGCTGCTGGAGAGCTATCGCAAGATCCGCAACACCTGCCGCTTCCTGCTCGGCAACCTCGCCGACTTCGATCCGGCGCGCGACGCGGTGCCGGTCGAGCCGACTGCCGGAGCTCGACCGCTGGATCCTGCACCGCGGCCAACAGCTGCTCGCGCGCGTCGCTGGCCGCGTACGACGAGTTCGCCTTCCACCACGTCGTGCAGGGGCTGGTGAACTTCTGCGCCGTCGACCTCAGCGCCCTCTACCTCGACATCGTCAAGGACCGCCTCTACACCTCGCCGCCGGACGGCGCCGGCGCGGCGCGCCGCGCAGACGACGCTGCTGGCAGCTGCTCGACATCCTGGTCCGCCTGATGGCGCCGATCCTCTCGTACACCGCCGACGAGATCTGGGCGTACGTGCCGGGACGCAGCCGCCGCGACGGTGTTCGAGGCGGGCCTGCCGGCGCGTCGACCCGCCGCTGGTCGACGAGGAGCTGGCGGCGCGCTGGGAGCGCCTGCTGGCGGCGCGCGCGGTGGTGACCAAGGCGCTCGAGGAAGCGCGCAAGCAGCGGCGTCGATCGGCCACTCGCTCGACGCGCGCGTGCAGCTCGTGCCGAGCGCCGGGCTGCAGGCCGCTGCTCGCGGCGGAGCTCGACACGCTGCCGGCGCTGTTCATCGTCTCGCAGGTCGAGCTGGCCGACGCGCTCGGCGACGGCGCGCATGTCGCGACGCCGGATCGCCTCGGCGTCGTCGGTCGAGCCGGCGCGCGGCGCCAAGTGCGGCCGCTGCTGGAACTTCAGCGAGGCACGTCGGCACGCGACGCCGAGCACCCGGAGCTGTGCGAGCGCTGCCTGCCGGTCGTGCGCGTCGCCTGCCCGTCGACCGCGCGCCGCAGGCGTCCGGCATGAACGAAGGCCGTCTTCGTCGGCCTGGTTGAGCGGCCAGCGATCGTCGTCGCTCGATCAGCTCACCAAATGGATGGTGCGCAGCGAGCTCCCGCTGCACGACGCCGTCCCGGTCGTGCCCGGCTTCTTCTCCATCATCCACGCCGCGCAACCCGGCGGCGCGTTCAGCCTGTTCGCCGGCGCGCACGAGATCGATCCGCCTGCCGTTCTTCTTCGCCGCCGCGGCGGTCGCCGATCGGCGTGCTGGTGTACTTCGTTCGCCAGGTCCCGTCCGAGCAGCGCTGGCTGCTCTTCGCCCTCGCCAGCGTGCTCGGCGGCGCGCTCGGCAATCTGATCGACCGCGTCGTGTTCGGCCAGGTCACGGACTTCCTGCTCGTGTACTACTGGCGCTCGTGACGTGGCCCGCGTTCAACGTCGCCGACTCGTTCATCTCGATCGGCGTCACGATCCTCGTCGCGCACTCGATCTTCGGCCGCGAAGCCGACCAGCCGCATACCGCGTAGCCGCGGCGCTTGTCGCCGCCCGGCGCGGCGCAGCCGCCCCGGGGAGTGGTTCGGCGGCGCCAATCGCCACGCCGCGCCCCACCCGCCTGGCGGTGCTGCGCACCGCCGGCGGCCACAGGTGCCGCGGCTACGACTCGTGACGGTGGGCGTAGCCGCGGGACCTGCACCCGCGGGCGGCGCGGAGCGGCGCCGGGCGGGGTGCGGCGTGGCACGACGATCCCGTCTCTTTGAGCGCCACCCGCCGATCGGCTAGGTCCGCCGCATGGCGCGCGGGAAGGTCCTCGAAGCGACGCTGGCGAAGCTGGCCGAGGTGCGCACCGATCCGACCGCGCCGGCGTCGCTCGCTCTGCTGCGCGGGGTGCTCGGCGGGCGCTCGAGCCACGCCGCGGCGCAGGCGGCGGCGATCGTCGGCGGCAACGAGATCGGCGCGCTGACCCCGGAGCTCGTGGCGGCGTTCGATCACTTTCTCGAGGATCCCATCCGCCGCGATCCCGGGTGCGCGGCCAAGGCGGCGGTCGCCGATGCGCTCTACCGGCTCGCGGCGCCCGAGGTGGGCGTCTACTTCCGCGGCATCCGACACGTGCAGCTCGAGCCGGTGTTCGGCGGCAAGGAGGACACCGCTGTCCAGCTGCGCGGGACGTGCGGGCTCGCGCTGGTGCGGGTCCACCACCCCGACTACCTGATCTCGCTGGCCGAGCTCCTCGCCGATCGCGAGGCGCCGGCGCGCCGCATCGCCGCGCAGGCGCTCGGCTACAGCGAGAATCCGGGGGCGCAGCCGCTGCTGCGTCTCAAGGCATTGGTCGGCGACGAGGAGCCGCAGGTGCTGGCCGAGTGTCTGCTGGCGCTGCTCGCCGTGGCGCCGGAGGCGTCCCTCGAGTTCGTCGGCGGCTTCCTCGACCGCACGCCACCGGAGAGCGCCGAGGCCGCGGCACTGGCGCTCGGCGGCTCGCGCCAGCCGGGTGCGCTGCCGCTCCTGTGCGAGTGGTGGGAACGCACCTTCGACGCGACGCTGCGGCGCACCGCGCTCCTCGCCATCGCCATGCTGAAGAGCGACGCCGCGATCGCCTACCTGCTGGCCCACGTCAGGGAGTCCGCCGCGCCGCACGCCATGGCTGCCATCGACGCGATGGCGCTCTACCGCCATGACCCGCGCCTGCGCGTGCAGGTGGAGGAAGCGGTCGATCGGCGAAGCGACCGCGCGTTGAGCGCGGCCTTCCGCACGGCGTTCGTGGGGAAGGAAGCGTGAACCTTACGCCAGGTAGGTGGTAACGGCTTTTCAACACGGAGACACGGAGGCACGGAGATCGGAAGGAGAGGACTTTTAGAATCATCTCCCTCCGGACTCCGTGCCTCCGTGTCTCCGTGTTGAAAGCCGTTACCGCCGCCCTCGTCAGAGCCGCCAACAAAAAACGGCCGGCAGCGCTCGTGCGCGGCCGGCCGTTTCTGCGGATAGGAGGACCCGATCAGGCGTCGTAGTACAGGGAGAACTCGTACGGATGCGGACGCAGGCGCAGCGGCGCTGACCTCGTTCTCCATCTTGTAGTCGATCCAGGTGTCGATGACGTCCTCGGTGAAGACGTCGCCCTTGAGCAGGAACTCGTGGTCCTTCTTCAGGTTGGCGAGCGCCTTCTCCAGCGAGGCCGGCATGCCCGGGACGTCCTTCAGCTCCTCGGGCGTGAGCGAGTAGATGTCCTTGTCGAGCGGATCGCCCGCGGCCAGACGGTTCTCGATGCCGTCGAGGCCGGCCATCAGCATCGCCGCGAACGCCAGGTAGCCGTTGCAGGTCGGGTCCGGGAAGCGCACCTCGATGCGCTTCGCCTTCGGGCTCGGCGAGTACATCGGAATGCGGACGGCGGCCGAGCGGTTGCGGCTCGAGTACGCGAGGTTCACCGGCGCCTCGAAGCCCGGCACCAGGCGGCGGTAGCTGTTGGTGGTCGGGTTGGTGAACGCCGCCAGCGCCGGCGCGTGCTTGAGGATGCCGCCGATGTAGTGCATCGCCATCTCGCTCATGCCGCCGTAGCCGTTGCCGGCGAACAGCGGCTTCTCGCCCTTCCAGATCGACTGGTGGACGTGCATGCCGCTGCCGTTGTCGCCGAAGATCGGCTTCGGCATGAAGGTCGCCGTCTTGCCGTGCTTCCGGGCGACGTTCTTGACGATGTACTTGTACCACATGAGGTTGTCGCCCATCTTCACCAGCGGCGCGAAGCGCATGTCGATCTCGGCCTGGCCGGCGGTGGCGACCTCGTGGTGCTGCTTCTCCACGCGGATGCCGACCTGCTCCATCGTACAGCACCATCTCCTTGCGGATGTCCTGCTGGGAGTCGGTCGGCGGCACCGGGAAGTAGCCTTCCTTGTGGCGCGGCTTGTAGCCGAGGTTCGGGCCTTCCTCGCGTCCGGTGTTCCACCGCCCTCGGTGGAGTCCACGAAGTAGTAGCCGCTGTGCGGGTTCTGATCGTAGCGGACGTCGTCGAGGATGAAGAACTCCGGCTCGGGGCCGAAGTAGGCGACGTCGCCGATGCCGGTCGACTTCAGGTACGCCTCGGCCTTGTGGGCGATGTTGCGCGGGTCGCGCGAGTAGTCCTCCTTGGTGATCGGGTCGACGATGTTGCCGATCAGGCTGAGGGTCGGCTCCGCGCGAGAACGGGTCCATCGCTGCCGTGCTCGGGTCCGGGCACGATGAGCATGTCGGAGGCGTTGATCGGCTGCCAGCCGCGGATCGACGAGCCGTCGAAGCCGCTGCCTTCCTCGAACAATCCCTCGTTGAGCTCGGTCATCGGGATCGTGAAGTGCTGCCAGGTGCCGAGGAAGTCGAGGAACTTCAGGTCGACGCACGCCGCCTTGTTCTCCTTGGCGAACTTGATCACTTCCTTTCGCCGTCATGCCGGCTACTCCTTCTCCATAGCGGATATTGGCTCCCTATGCGGGAGCGCGGTTGATGATGGTGATGGGGTGTGGGTGGTGCGTGGTACGAAAACGGGTGTTACAGGTTCAGATCGCGTCGGGGCCGCGCTCGCCGGTGCGGATGCGGACGACTTCCTCGATCGGCAGGACGAAGATCTTGCCGTCGCCGATGCGGCCGGTCTTCGCCGCCTTCTCGATCGCGTCGACGATGTCCGCGACCTTCTCGTCGGAGGCGATGATCTCGAGCTTCACCTTGGGCAGGAAGTCGACGACGTACTCGGCGCCGCGGTAGAGCTCGGTGTGGCCCTTCTGGCGGCCGAACCCCTTGACCTCGCTGACGGTGAGACCCTGCACGCCGATGGCGCTCAGGCTCTCCTTCACCTCATCCAGCTTGAACGGCTTGATGATCGCTTCAACTTTCTTCATGGCTTCTCCTCGCCTGCGGCGTCGCGGTTTCTACGCCAAGGTTCCCAGGGGTGTAAAGCGAGCGGGAGGGTTACAGGCGGTAAGCCCGCTCGCCATGCTCACACAGGTCCTATCCTTCCCCACCATCCTCGTCACTGACCTTGTGGACCCATCGTGGCATCGATGTCTTTCAACCGGATGAACGAACCGAATGACGAAACGCGACGGAGGCACGGCGCCAACAGCAGGTCATCTGCTCCCTGCGGTTCAAACCGCTCGATTCTGCTCATCGTCTGGAAATCCCCGTCGGACCGCCCGGATCGTCGGTATGCGTCCGGACGCACTTCTCGAGAACACAGCACAGCGCCCAGACCATTGGTGAGCAACCCGAATGCCGACGCAGCCCCGTACGAAATCGTCGGTCGCACTGAGGCCAATGAGCTGTGACTCTGCTCAATCCCTGAGCATTGCCCAGCAACAGGGCAGGGAACTCTCTGAATGATGGAGAGTCGCGAGCCGGCGGTCAGAAGCGCACCCGGCTGCGGCGATTGCGCTCCTGCCGCTGCCCATAGAGGGTGCCGATCAGAAATCCCACCAGGAAGCCGACGCCGGCGAGCGCCAACGAGGGCCCCACGTCGAGCGTGGCAGGCGGCTCGACCATGGCAGGGACGGGCGGTGGCGGCTCGGCCGCTCCCTCCCCGCCTTCCGATCGGACATTCGCAGCGGGGGTTGCAGCGTGCCCCACGCTTGCCTCGAGCGAGGCCAGCCGTTCGCGCAATGCCGCCAGCTCGCGATCGATCGCCGGCGGGGCAGCCGGGACCGTTGTGGCAGTTGGCTCCGGCGTCGCCTCCGGCGTCTCCACGGCCATCGCGGCCGGCGCCGCGGCGGGAATCGTCGCCCCGGGGGCGAGGTCGATGAAGGCGGCGTTGACGTAGCCCCGCTCCCCGCTCTCGAGGATCACCAGGGCCCATTGGCCGGCCTGCTCCTCGACCTGCACCCGGTCGCCGCGATGCACGGCGACGAACGCCGGGGTATCGGGCCCTGGACCGCGGCGGACGTTGACCGCCTCGGCGCCCTTGATCGTGCCCTTCGCGGGCACGGCGCGGGCCGGCCCCGGGCCTAGTGAAACGAGCGCCGCCAGCGCGGCGCAGACGAGAAGCGTCCGGGGCATTAGGAGAGAATGGTCGGGGTGACTGGACTTGAACCAGCGACCTCACGGTCCCGAACCGTGCGCTCTACCAGTCTGAGCTACACCCCGAATCGAAGGCCCGGCCGGCGCCGGAACGACCTGCAACAGAAGACCACGGTGCCTAACACAGCCGCAGAGGCTTGCCAACCGCGACGTGCGACGCCTAGCCGATCAGGCCCCGCATCTCCTGGATGGTGGCGTGATAGCTCGGGGTCTCGAAGATGCCGGTGCCGATGACGAAGACCTCGGCGCCGGCTTTCGACACCTCGGCGAGGTTGCCCGTCTTCACCCCCCCGTCGACCTCGATCAGGAAGTCGAGCCCGCGCTCGCGCTTTACCCGGTCGGCCAGTGCCAGCTTCGCGAGCGCCGAATGGATGAAGCTCTGTCCGCCGAAGCCGGGGTTCACGCTCATGAGCAGCACCATGTCGAGGTCGGCGAGGATGCTGTCGAGCGTGTGGAACGGCGTCGCCGGGTTGAGCACCACCGACGGCTTGCAGCCATGCGCGCGAATGTCCTGCACGACGGCGTGCAGATGCGGACACGTCTCCTGATGCACCGAGATGTAGGTTGCGCCGGCCTTGGCGTACTCGCCGATGTAACGCTCGGGGTTGGTGATCATCAGGTGGACGTCGAGCGGCAGGCGGGTCGCCCGCTTGATCGCCGCGACGACGGGCGGGCCGATGGTCAGGTTGGGCACGAAATGCCCATCCATGACGTCGACGTGGATCCAATCCGCGCCGGCTTCCTCCACGGCCTTCACTTCGTCGCCGAGGCGTCCGAAGTCCGCCGCCAGGATCGATGCCGCGATCCGTTTCACGGCCGCGACCATACCGAGAAAAAGCAGTCTTCACCACAGCGGGACACGACGGAGCACCGAGGGTTTCGGATCAGGTTCGTCGGGTCATGCGGAGCGCGAAGAAGCCGTCGAGGTGATCGCGGTGCGGATAGGTACGGAGGGCGCCGCGGGCGTCGATGAGGTCGTGCGCGGCGGCCGGAAGCAGCGGGCGGGGGTCGTCCGCGACAAAGTCGGGATGCGCGGCGAGGAAGGCGTCGACGATGGCGTCGTTTTCCATTCGTGAGATCGTGCAGGTCGCGTACACGAGCGCGCCGCCCGGGCGCACGTGCGCGGCGGCGGCGGCGAGCAGGCGCGCCTGCAGATCGGCCAGCTCGGCGAGGTCGGCGGGCTGGCGGCGCCAGCGGATCTCCGGGTGCTGGCGGAGCGTGCCGAGGCCGGAGCAGGGCGCGTCGACGAGAACCGCATCGAAGAGTGCGCGGGCCGACAGCGGCAGTCGCGTCGATTCGGCGCGGGCGCGGGCGACGCGCACGCCGAGTCGGCCGGCCTCGGCCCCGACCCGCGCCAGGCCCGGCTGATAGGGATCGAGCGCCAACACGAAGCCGGCCGCACCGACCGCGGCGGCGGCGGCGAGCGCCTTGCCACCGGGGGCGGCGCAGACGTCGAGCACGCGGCCGCCGGGCTGTGCGCCGAGCATCGCCGCGACGAGCTGCGACGCTTCGCCCTGCACCGTGAACCATCCGTCGCGCCATCCGGGCAGCGCGATCGGATCGGCCGCGCTCTCGAGGATCAGGCCGTGGGGCGCGTAGCGCGTCGGTCGCGCCGTCACCTGCACATCGGCAAGGGCGGCGATCACGCGCTCGCGCGAGATGCGTGACGGGACCACCCGCAGCGTCGTGGGCGCGGGCTCGTTGTCGCTGTGCAACAGCGCCACGGTCTCGTCGGCCCCCAGCTCGCCGATCCAGCGTTCGACCAACCAGCGCGGATGCGACGTCGTCACCGCGAGATGCCGAGCACGTTCCGTTTCCGGCGGCAGCGCCAGCGGCCGGCCCTCGCGCAGGAAGCGGCGCAGCAGGGCGTTCACCAATCCGCTCGGCGCGCCGCCCTTGATCGTCTTGGCGAGGTCGACGGCGGTGTCGACGACGGCGAAGTCCGGCACGCGATCGAGCTTGATGATCTGAAACAACGCGAGTCGTAGGAGCGTGCGCACGGCGACGTCGAGCCGGCGCGGCTCGCGCCCGAGCCGCGCGAGGACGTGGTCGAGCAGGCCCTGCCAGGCGATCGTGCCGTAGACGAGCTGCGTCGCCAGCGCCCGGTCGCGCGGCTCGAGGTGCGCGCCGCGCAAGGTGCTGCCCAGGGTGGCATCGGCGAATGCGCCGTCCTCGACGACGGTCAGCACCCGCCAGGCGAGCCGGCGCGGATCAGCGGGTGGCGCCCGATGCGCCAAGCATCTCTCCCATGGCGCGCCCGCCCGCGAGTTTCGGTGCGCCGAAGTTGGCGAGGCGTGAGCGCATAGACGGCCACAGATGCACACAGATGGCCGCGGATGAACACCGATCCCTGTCCGGCGCACCGTCCGCGCGCCGCGCGTTCCAGCTGGACGCCAATGCCCCTGCGGCGAGGATCCGATATTCGCCGCCCCGACGCGGGCAGGCTGCCCCGCCCGGAGGCACGATGTTGGGTGCGATCCCGGGCGACGCGATCGGATCGGTGCACCGGTTCATCGGCACCAGGGCGAAGACGGGCGGGTGCGCTCAATCGGAGGCGGCTGCGCCCAGTTGATCGCCGAGCGCGAGGCCGCCACCGTGCGCGAACTCGCGCGCGGCCATCGCCTTGCGGCCCTCGAGCTGTAGCGAGTCGATCGCCAGCAGGCCGTCGCCGGTGCCGACGCGGATGGCGTCGCTGACGTCGACGACCCGCCCGGCGGCGCCCGCACCGTTCTCGACCCGGGCGACGTGGATCTTGAGCAACTTGTCGCGCAGCGTCGTGTACGCCGACGGCCACGGGTTGAAGCCGCGCACCCGCCGTTCGATCACAACGGCCGACTCGCGCCAGTCGATCGCGCCCTGCTCCTTACGGATCGGCGGCGCCAGCGTCGCGCGCGCGTGGTCCTGCGGCGTCGCCGCCAGGGTGCCCGCGGCCAGTGCCTCGAGCGCGTCCATCAGCGCCGCCGCGCCGATCTCCGCGAGGCGCGTCTGCAGCGCGCCGTAGGATTCCTCGGCGCCGATCGGCGTCGCGCGCTGCAGCAGGATGTCGCCCTCATCCATGCGCTCGTTCATGCGCATGATGGTCACGCCGGTCTCCTCGTCGCCGTTGAGGATCGACCACTGGATCGGCGCCGCCCCCCGATACGCCGGCAGCAGCGAGGCGTGCACGTTGATACAGCCGAGGTTCGGCGTCTCCAGAACGCGCGCCGGCAGGATCCGTCCGTACGCGGCGACGATCGCCAGATCCGGCCGCCACGCCGCCAGCGCCGCGGGAAACTCGTCGGTCTTCAGCTTCACCGGCTGCGCGACGTGCAGGCCACACGTCTGCGCCAACTGTTTGACCGGCGGTGCCTGCATCTTCTGGCCGCGGCCGGCCGGCCGGTCCGGCTGGCAGACCACCCCCACGACCTCGTCCGGTCCGTCGATCAGCGCCTGCAGGCTGGGGACCGCGAATCCCGGTGTGCCGAAGAAGACGACGCGAAAGCGCATGGCGGGGTGTACATGACCACAGATGCGCGGCGATGAACACCGACCCTGCCGCGCTGCCACCGGCGTGGGATCGGCATTCATCCACCACATGATCCCGGGTGGGGCCCCCGCAGCGCGCCCCATGGATCCACCATCGGTGGCGGACGGTGAGCGCTGTCCCTAGATGCCCGCGTCCTCGGAGTGATCCGGCTTGTAGGTGTCGAGGTCGATGCCGTCGCGGATCATCTTGCGTACGCGTCGCTTGTACGAGTCGCGCTTGAGGGCGCTGATCCGGTCGATGAACAGCTTGCCGTCGAGGTGGTCGAGCTCGTGCTGCAGCGCCACCGCGAGCAGGCCGTCGGCTTCGATCGCGACCTCCTGCTGATCGACGGTCCACGCCTTGAGCAGGATCTGGGCGCTGCGCCGGACCTCGGCCGTGTAGTCGACCACGCTGAGGCATCCCTCTTCCCAGAGGATGGTGCCTTCGCGCTCGGCGATGATCGGATTGATCAGCTTGAGGAGGCGCTTGCCGGGATTCTCGGTATCGACGTCGACGACGATCATCCGCTCGCCGACACCGACCTGCGGCGCGGCCAGCCCGACGCCGGGGGCGGCATACATGGTGTCGACCATGTCGCGCAGCACTTCGTCGACCTGTGCGTCGATGTTGGTCACGTCGGTCGCCGTCTCTTTGAGGACGGGCTCCGGGAATTTGAGGATGCGTCGAAGGGCCATCGCCGGGAACCTACCGCAAACGCTGGGATGATGCAGCAGGGCCGCCGCCCGAGGCACGGCCGGAGCGACCCGACTGCGGGGACAATCACATGCCCGCAGAATCAATCCGGACACTGCGCGGTGGGACGTGCGCCCTCTCGCGCTCAAACCGAGCCGCGCGGCTTGCCGCGCACGTCGGAAAACGAGTACGGGATCCGACAGGAGGACTCATGGCCGCGCAGGTAGTGTGCATCTCGCGGGCGCATGCGGCGCTGGGCGAGGAGATCGGCGGTCTCGTCGCCGACCGCCTGGGCTTCCGGTACGTCGACGAGCAGGTGATCCAACAGGCCGCGCGACTGGCGCAGGTGGACCCCAAGGTGGTCGCGGCGGTGGAGCAGCGCCAGCCCCTGCTGCGGGCGCTGATCGACAAACTGGCGACCGCGCGCGATCTCGTCGGTCCGGCAACCCTCATGGTCGGCGTGCCGCTCCGCGCCGGGCTCTCCGAGGGCGGGGGGCACCGCGTGACGCCCGAAGATCTCCGCTGCCTCATCCAGGCCGCGATCGAGCAGATCGCCAGTGACGGGCGGGCGGTCATTCTCGCGCACGCCGCCTCGATGACGCTGGCGGCGCGCACCGACGTGCTGCGCGTGCTGGTGACCGCGTCAGCCGAGACGCGCGCGCGCCGCCTGGTGGCGGCACAGGGCGTCACCGCGGAGGCCGCAGCCGCCGCCGTCGCCACCTCCGATCGCGACCGGCGCGACTACTTCCGGCGCTTCCACGACATCGCGCAAGAGCTGCCGACGCACTACGACGTCGTCGTCAACACCGATATCCTCGCCCCTGAACACGCGGCGGAGGTGATCGCCTGCGCCGCGGGCGCTCGCCCCTGAGCGTTCAAGGCGAGTGCGCCGTGAGAAGGCCGGCGCCCCGCCGGTAGCACCGACCAGCGCCGTCGTCAGTCGTCCAGCACGTTGACGTTGGCAATGTCGCCCGCCTGCGGATCCTCCTCGACCAGGAACGTCGCCGCCAACTTGCCGGGGCCGTCGGTGGTCTTCCATCCGCTGCACGAGAACGGCGCGCCGCTGGCGCGGATGCTGCCGTTGCCGACCTTCGGGTTGCCGTTGAGGAAGAACGCCTCGGCGGCGCCCGTGGTGTAGACGACGCGGCTCGATGGCGGGTAGGTCGCGGCGGCGCAGTCCATGCCGCCGCCGGCGATCAGCTGCACGTAGCTCTGCTGGCAATCGAGCTGCACCGCGCCGGGACCGTCGTCGCTGCCGAGCCCGGTGGTCAGCGTCACCGGCATGCCGTTGCGCCCGGCGCCGTTGCTGTCCTGCACCATCAGGGTGTCGACGGCGCTGCCGCCATCGCAGTCGATGAATCCCGAGCACCCGTCGATGCGCACGCAGTAGGTGCCGAACTGGCCGCCGAGGATCGGCGCGGCGTAGTAGACAGGTCCATTGATGTCGACGGGCGCCTTGCCGTCGTCGCCGATCTGGCCGCCGACGAGGTCGAACGAGCCGTTCAGCGAACCCAGCGGGGTGCCCGAGCCGAGCGCCGAGGAAAAGAAGGAGCCGCCGAAGGTGAGTTGGCGCGTCCCCAGCACGCCGTCGCCGGCCGTGCAGATCAATGAGCAGCCGTCGCCCGGCGGGTCGCACTCCTCACCGCAGGCCGCGTTGACGACGCCATCGCCGCACATCGCACCGGGCTCGATCTCGCAGCTCGGCGAGCAGCCGTCGCAGGCGCGGGTATTGCCGTCGTCACAAGCCTCGGCACCACATACGGCGCCGTCGCCGCAGCCGGTCTCCAGCCGGCACGTGGCCGAGCAGCCGTCGCAGTCGGCAGTGTTCCCGTCGTCGCAGGTCTCGCCGGCGTCGGCCGACACGACACCGTCGCCGCACACCGGCACGTTCTGGCAGAGCGCCGTGCATGCCGCGCCCGGCGGATCGCACTGCTCGCCGCAGGCGGCGTTGACGGTGCCGTCGCCGCACTGGACGCCGGCCTCGATCGCGCACGCGCTCGAGCAGCCGTCGCAGTCGCGGCGGTTGCCGTCGTCGCAGGCCTCGGCGCCGCACACGGCGCCGTCGCCGCAGCCGGTCTCCGTCACGCAGGCCGCCGAGCAACCGTCGCAGTCGGTGGTGTTGCCGTCGTCGCAGCTTTCGCCGAGCTGCACGATCCCGTCGCCGCAGCGGCCAACGGGATCGCGCACGTCGATCTTGATCACCCGCCCGCTGCCGGGCTGGGTAGGGGAGATCTCCTGATCGGAGGTACAGGTCCAGACGCTGCCGTCGGGGCCGAACTCGATCTCGCGCGTGAAGTCGGCGGCGGTCGGCAGCGGAAAGACGGTGAACTGCTCGGTGGCGGGACGGAAGCGGATGAGCGTGTTGGAATTCGAGCCGGTGATCCACACGTCGCCGGTCTGCCGGTCGACGGAGATGTCGTAGGGCAGCTCGTGACCGAGCGGCTCGGTGGGGAGGTGGTAGACCTTCCACGTCTCGCTGGCGGGGTCGAAGCGGCCGAGCGCGGCGGCACCGTAGCCCGGCACCCAGACGATGTTGTCCGGCCCGACGAACAGGCGGCGCGGTCCGTCGAACGGCGGTCGCCACGAGGTCACGACGCCGCTCACCGGATCGACGCGGCCGATCATGTGGCCGAACAGTTGCGACCACCAGACGCTCTGATCGGGCGCCACGTCACAGCCGTAGGCGACCGGGATCGGCACACCGCTGATGGCCGGATCGGCTGGCGGCAGCCGATAGTAGGTGAACTGCGCCGTCTCGGGGTCGAAGCGGGCGACGTGATTGGAGCGCGTCAGCGTGTACCAGATGCGCCCCTGGGCATCGAAGCGCAGCGTGTGCGGGTAGGAGCCGAGGTCGTCGCCGATGCGCGGCTGATCGTACTTCGTGAAGGTCTGATTCGCGACGTCGAGCTTGATCAGCTGCTCCGGCCCCGGCGCGGTGATCCACATGTCGCCGTGCGCGTCGCGCTCGATCGAATGGCCGCCGCCCTGCACGGGGAAGCGGTCGCGCGCGCCGGTGGCCGGGTCGACGGTGTAGACGCCCGGGACGGTATAGACGACGCCGTCGGCGCCGAGCTCGAGGTCGTGGCAGCCGGGCTTGCGCTGCGGATCGATCTCCCACTCGGTGATGACGGCCCGCAGCACCTCGCCCGACGGCGGCGGCGGCACGGCGAATTGCGGCTTGGGAGCGTCGGGCCGGAAGGTGTCGGCGATCGTGTCGAGCAGCACCGCGCGCGTCTCGGCGAAGAACGGCGTCGTGCCGTAGCCGAGCATGCGGTTGACCACGGTCTCCCACTCCGCGTGCGTGCGCGGCTCGAGCCAGCGGAAGTCGCCGATCTGATGGCAGTTGGCGCAGGCGCGCGAGAAGTCGCCCTCGGCCCGCGCGCTCGGCCAGTGCATCAGCGACTTGAAGTACGTCGGCGGCAGCTGGGCGTTGAGATCGTCGGTGAGCGGCATGGCGAAGTCGGCCTGGCCGCCGGCGTCACCGACGACCACCGCGTCGAGCGTCGTATCCCGCCAGCCGATGCGCCGCGCCCGCAGCTTGTATGTTGCCGGCGTCAGCGGCGGAAAGTCGTAGCGGCCGTCGGCGCCGGTGAAGACGGTGACGCTCATCGCCTTGGCGGTGTCGAGGGCGGTGACCATGACGCCGCTGAGCGGTGTGCCGTCGGCGTCGGCGACGCGACCGCGCAGCACGGGCACCGGCGTCACCGTCGGCGTCGCCGACGGGACGGTCGGTCGGCGGCACGGTGTCCGTGCTCTGCGGCGCATTCGTCGCGGTCGGCGCTGGCGGCGTCGCGCTGACGGTGGCGGTCGACGCGGGTGGCTCCGTCGCGGTCGGCACCGGCGCCGTCGCCGTCGAGGCAACGGTCGCGCTCGACGTCGGCATCCCGGTGGCACTCGGCTGTGAGGCGGCGGTGCGGGTGGCGGTCGCTGCGGCGAGCGTCGCCGTGGCCGGTACCGGCGCGGTGGCGGTCGCCGTCGGCGCCGCGGTGAGTGTCGCGGTGGCCGTCGCTCTGGGCGGCGGCGTGTCGCTGTCGCCACAGCCGGCGACCACCAGCATGAGGATCAACCCGGCTGTTCTGCGCACCATCGACCGCCCCCCGAAATGTGCAGCGCGGCTACCACGCCTATTGCGCGAGCCGCAACCGAGGCGGCAATGGCGCGCCGCGGTCGTTCGATCGTGACCAACCGGGGCGCGTATCACAAGCGATCCGGCACCGGCGCCACAAACCGGGCCGGGAGGGCGCCGGCGGAGCGACGCCTTCCCGCTGGTGGCGACCAAAGGGCGCGACGGCGCGATTGCTCGAAACCGGCAGGCGCCGTATGCACGAGACAATGGGCGGGCGGTGGTGGCGACACGTCTGCGGTTTGGCCACTGGCTTGGCGCTGGCCGCCGGCGGCGCGCGGGGCGACATCAGCGGCGTCGTGCGACGCGCCGACACCGAAGCGCCGATCGCTGGCGCGCGCGTGCATCTGCAGGCCGACGATGCCGTCATCGCGATCTCGGCGGCCGATGGATCCTTCACCCTGGCGGTGTCACCCCGCTTCGACGTGACCATCACGGCGGCGCTGCCCTACGACCCATCCGCTGCGGTCAACTTCACCAGCGGCGGCGCCGACGCCAGCAACGGCGGGCGCGGCATCGTGATCGAGCTGCAACCGCTGCCGACGACGTCGAACGACGGCTACGTCCCGATCAAGGCGGCCTCGCCCAACGGTTGCGGCGACTGTCATGCCGACCAGGTGGCGCAGTGGCGGAGCAGCGCCCATGCCGGCGCCGCGATTGATCCCTGGGTGCTCGATCTGTTCTCCGGCACCGGCACGGCCGGCGGCGGCGCCGGCTACGTCTACCGCGCCACGCACGACGCCGACGCCACCGGCTTCTGCGCCACCTGCCACGCGCCGGTGGCGGAGGCGCACGCGCCGGGATCGATCCTGCTCGACACCGTCAGCGATGCGTCGGCGCGCGAGGGTGTGAACTGCTCCGCCTGCCATACCATCGACCACGTCACCGAGGACGTCGAGGCGCTGCACCTGCTCGGCAACGCCACCATGCGCTTCCCGCTCGACGGCGTCGCCGGCACCCAGACGCATGACTTCGTCTGGGGGCCACTCGACGACGTCACCTACCGCTTCATGCGCGCCTCCTACCAGCCGCTGTTTCAAGATCCCCGCCTCTGCGCCTCCTGCCACGAGTACGAGAATCCCGACACCCACGCGCCGGGGCAGAAGACGTACGAGGAATGGCTGGCATCGCCCTACGCCGTGGCCGGGCCGAGCTATCGCACCTGTCAGGACTGCCACATGGCGAGCCTCGACAGCGACGGCGTCATCGCCGATCCGCCGCTGACCGAGTCGCTGGTGCGCCCGGCGGCGCAACGGCACACGCACACCTTCGTCGGCAGCAGCGCCGACGGTCTGCGGGCGGCGATCGCGCTGTCGCTCGACGCGCGCCTCGACGCCGACGCGCTGGTGGTGGAGGCGCGCGTCACCAACCACGGCGCCGGGCACAGCTTCCCCACCGGCATCTCGATCCGCAACGCGCTGCTGGTGGTCTCGGCCGACGTCGCCGGCGCGCCGCTGGCGCAGATCGACGGACCGAGGGTGCCGTGGTGGGCCGACGACGACGAGCCCGGCAGTCAGGACGGCGACTACGCCGGCCAGCCGGGCACGGGCTTCGCCAAGATTCTCGCCGGCCGCATCAACGGCAGCGGCGAGGAGACGATGCCGGTGCTGTTCATCGATGCCGAGCGCGTCGAGTCGGAGACCAACATCGCCGCCGGTGCGACCGACCTGACCACGCTGCGCTTCGCCCGCCCGCCGGCCGGCAGCACCGTCACGGTGGGCGCCCGCCTGCTCTACCGGCGTGCGTTCCGCGCCCTGGCAGTGACGAAAGGCTGGACGACGACGCCGAGCGGCGAGCCGATCGAGATCGAAGTCGCGAGCGCGCAGCGCACCCTCGAGGCGCCCGCGCCCGCGTGCGCCGGCGATTGCAACGGCGACGGCGTGGTGACCGTCGACGAGTTGATCGCCGCCGTGAACATCGCCCTCGGCGCCGCGCCGCTCGAGCGCTGCGCGGCCGTCAACACGCAGGAAGACACGATGGTCTCGATCAGCGAGCTGATCGCCGCGGTCGGCGCGGCGCTGGGCGGTTGCGGGTGAGTCGAACGGGCCAGCCGCTCTGCAGCGCCCGCGGCGTGTAGGGCTCGTCGATGGTCAGCACGACCGCGGTGACGTCATCGGCGGGCACGGCGCCGGTGTAGCCGCTGCCGGCGGCACTGTCGACGATCACCCTGGGCCGCGGGCGCGGCGTCTTCGACGCGTCCCGAACGCCGAACCCAGGCCTCGAACCGCCGGACCTGTGAGGCGCCCAACGGTGCGGCCGACGCGGGCCGCGCGGAGCCGAAACGAAGCACGGGCGTCACGGCGTTCGCCCTCACAGCATCTGCTGCGGGTCGACGTCGACGATGACGCGGATGTCCTTCGACCGGGCGGCGGCGCGCAACTCCGGCAAGGCGTCGCCGACGACCTGGCGCAGCAGCGCTCCCGACGGGCCGCGCACGAGGATGTGGTGGCGATGCCGCTGCCGTAGGCGCTCGATCGCGGCGGGCGCCGGGCCGAGGATGCCGAAGCGGCCGTCGGCGCGAAGGCGCAGCACCCGCGCGGCCTCGGCGGCGAGCGCTTCCACGGCGCCGGCCTCCGGCCCCTCGCAGCGGAGGAGGATGAGGCGCGAGAACGGCGGATAGCCGAGCTCGCGCCGCGCCGCCAGCTCCGCGGCGGCGAAGGCGGCGTAGTCGTGCGTCGCCGCCGCCTGCAGCGCGTAGTGCTCGGGCTGCAGGGTCTGGACGACGACCCGCCCCGGCTTCTCGCCGCGCCCGGCGCGTCCCGCGACCTGGGCGAGGAGTTGAAAGGTGCGCTCGGCGGAGCGGAAGTCGGGGAAGTTGAGGCGCCGCGTCGGCGAGCACCACGCCGACCAGCGTCACACCCGGCACGTCGTGCCCCTTGGTGATCATCTGCGTGCCGATGAGGATGTCGAAGCGGCCGGCGTGCCAGTCGCCGAGCAGCGTCTGCTGGCTGCCCTTGCGGCGCGTCGTGTCGCGATCCATGCGCGCCACGCGCGCGCCCGGGAACGCGTTGCCGCAGCAGGCGCTTCCAGCTGCTCGGTCCCGACGCCCCACTCGATCAGCGCCGCCTCGCCGCACTCCGCGCAGGCCCGCGGCGGCGGAATGGTGTGGTCGCAGTAGTGGCAGCGCAGCCGCCCGCCAGCGCCGATGGACGGTGAGCGCGACGCTGCAGTTCGGACACATCAGCGGCTCGCCGCAGGCGCGGCACTGGAGGAAGTTGGCGAAGCCGCGCCGGTTGAGGAAGACCAGGCTCTGGCCGCCGGCGGCGAGGTTGGCCTCGAGCGCCGCCGCCAGCTCCGGCGTCAGCACCGGCGGCTGGGCGGCGGCGTGGGCGCGCGAGGTCGACGAGCTCGCACCGGCGGCAGCGGCCGATCGGCGACGCGCTCCGGCAGCTCGAGCAGGCGATAGCGGCCGGCGCGAGCGTTGGCCAGGCTCTCCATCGCCGGCGTCGCCGAGCCGAGGATGATGCGGGCACGCCGCCAGCTTGGCGCGCATCACCGCCACGTCGCGGCCGTGGTAGTGGACGCCGTCGCCCTGCTTGTACGAGGCGTCGTGCTCCTCGTCGACGATGATCAGGCCGAGCCGGCGCAGCGGCGCGAAGACCGCGGAGCGGGCGCCGACGACGATGCGCGCCTCGCCGCGCGCGATGCGCCGCCACTCGTCCCAGCGCTCGCCGACGGAGAGCTGGCTGTGCAGGACAGCGACGGCGTCGCCGAAGCGCGCTCGCACCCGCTCCACCACCTGGTGGGTGAGCGAGATCTCGGGCACCAGCACCAGCGCGCTTGTGCCGCGGCGGCATCGCGGCGATCGCGCGCAAGTAGACCTCGGTCTTGCCGCTGCCGGTGACGCCGTGCAGCAGCCAGGCGACGAAGCCCTCGTCGCGGGCGGCGGCCAGCGCGTCGACGGCGGACTGCTGGGCCGCTGTCAGGGCCACGGTGCGGTCGCGCAGCGCGACTGGCGGCAGCACCGGCCGGTATTCCTCCTCCTCGTGCACGCGCAACAGGCCCGCCTCGAGCAGCGCCCGCAGCTTGCTGCGGATATCGGGAAAGGAGTGCCGCAGCTCGAGCTCGGGTGCGCGTCGCAACGGATGATCGCGCAGGTAGGCATAGAGCGCCCGCAGCGCCGGCCGGCGGGCGAGCATCGGGTGGGCGTCGTCGACCGTCGCCGCCACCTCGTAGAACCGCTGGCGGCGGGTCGGCGCGGTCTCGCGTTGCAGCCGCTCGCTGATCTGCGCCAGCCCGCGCTTGGCCAGCGCCGCGAGCGCCCGCCGCCCCTTCGGCCCCAGGCGCTCGACGACGGTCGCCACCGGCACCTCGGCGGCTCCCAGCAGCGCCACCACCGCCGCCTCGGCGGCCGACAGGTCGTCGGGCGAGTCGGCCACCAGCCTGGCAACGCGCGTGGTCTCGACGCGTAGCGCGCCCGGCAGTGCCGTGCTCAGCACCTCGCCGAGCGGACTCAGGTAGTAGTCGGCCATCCAACCGGCGAGCCGCATCAGCGACGCGTCGAGCACCGGCTGCTCGTCGAGCACCGCGATCAGGTCGCGCAGCGCCTCCCGGCTCGTTCCTTCGTCGACCACCACGCCCATCGCCCGCCGGCTGCCGAGCGGCACCAGCACCCGGGTGCCCGGCGCGAGCGGCGTCGGTGCCCGATAGTCGAGCGGCGCGATGCGGCCGGGCGAGGGAACGAGAACGACGCGGACGACCGCGCTCGCATCGGCGGGCATGGAGCGCCGTTCATCGCACAGCGCACCGGTCGTCGAAAGACGACCACGGACGCCACGCTCCTCGAAACGCACCTCGGATCACACCGATCACAGCGGTGAAATCCGTTCCGTGGGGGGTGGATCTATTCTACGTCGCTCGGGCTACGGCGTGCTCGCGGTGAGCCTGGTCGCATCGCTACGGTGCAGCGACGTGAAGCGGCTCTCCAGGCAGAGCGGTGATCCCTGCTTGCGCAGCTGCACGGTGACCGGAGCGCTGAAGGGGAACGACTGCTCGAGGTCGACACCGCGCCCCTTGGCAACTGCCGACGACTTGCCGGCGACGCCGCTGCGCAGCCGCACCACCGTCTTCGGCGCGGATTGCTTGAACCGGTATCCCTTGGCACCAGCGGTCGACCATTGTGCGCCGGCCGGGAACATCGCGTCGGCGATCAGGACGTCCGACGCGCCGTCGTACACGCACAGCTCGTAGTTGGCGTCGAGCGTCGGGTCAGACAGGTCGCCGAGCGCCAGCGCCCCGCCATTCGCCCAACGCCAGCCGAGTGTCGCCTGGTCGGCGGTCACGGCCGGCACGAGCAGGAGCTTCGACTTCGGCGCCGTCAGGCAGCCGGCCTGCGGGCCATCGGCGTGGACGCAGCCGAGAGACTGGTCGCACGAGTCTTGCGTGCAGGGAACGTGATCGTCGCAATCGCGTGGACCGGCGATGCAACTGCCCGACTGGCAGGCGCCGGCGCCGGCGGAGCAGATGTCGGTCGAGAAGCAGGAGGCCCCGTCGGCGAGAGCGCCGTCTGACGGGCAGATGGCGCTCTCGCCGGTGCAGACTTCGGTCGCGTCACAGGTATTCGGCCAGACCGCCTGGCGGCAGATGGTGCCGGCGCTGGCGAATTGGCAGCTCGGCGCACAGCAATCAGCGCTGGAGGTGTTGCCGTCGTCGCACTCCTCGCCCGCATCCAGCATCCCGTTGCCGCAGGTGGTGATCGCCTCGAAGGTGACCGCCGATGAGCTGTCGAGAATGATGTCGCCAAGACCCGATGGCTGCGCGACTTGCGACAGTATCGGCGGTCCGGCGAGCACGAGCGGACCAAAGGACGACTGCATCTCATAGCTGAGCATGTCCCCCACGCGCAGCATCGGCGACGGCAGTCCGACCGTCAGAGTCAACCCGGGGGGATAGTTTGTCGCAGTATTGGCGAGGGTGGAGGCTCCCGAGAGCGCCGCGGTGCCGATTCCCGCGATCTCCATCGTCACCGTGACCGTCGCCACCGCCACCGTGTGGCCGGCGGGAAAAGGAAAGGACGTGATGTAGATCGTGACATTTTCGGTGTCGCCGTCGGCGCGGATCACGTAGGCCGCATCGGTGAACGGTGTGCCGGCCACCGTCCCGCTCCCGGTGCCGCTGAGCAGGTAGGTGATCGGCACGGCATTCGCCGCCGGCGCAACGGCCGCGATGGCCAGTGCGGCTGCGAACGAAGCACTGAGTTGCCACCGTCGACATGCCCGCTGTCGCATAGTCCCCCGCTCTGCGTCCCGATGCGGCGCGCCGCGCCGCAGCCCACGGTCGGATGCCCTTCGGCAGTACCACCGCCGGAGGCCGAGTGTCTAGGTGACAAGGATCGGCGCGGCCGGCTCGCGTGCCCCTGCCCTCGCGCCTCCCGCCCCCCGTGCAGCGGGGAACGCGCGAGGGCGACAGGCGAGTGGGATGACTGCGTGTGCGGCTAGGCGCGGACCACTCGTTGGTAGATCTTCGGCAGCTCGCGCGGCAGGGCGGTGATGTCTTCGATCACCATGTAGCGGCTCTCATCGCACATCTGCCGCAGGTAGTCATGGCCGGCCTTGTCGACGGTGATGCAGAAGGGCGTCACGCCGGCCGCCTCGGCCTCGCGCAGCGCCGCCGCGGTGTCGCGGATGCCGTACACGTTGCTGCGCCGATCCTGGCCGTAGTCGTAGTCCTGCGGGAAGCCGTCGCTGAGCAGGAAGAGATGCTTGCACGCGCGAGCTGACCGCGGAGAGCTTCTCGACGGCGTGGCGCAGCGCCGTGCCCATGCGCGTGCTGCGCTTCGGCTCGATGCCGCCGAGGCGGCCCTTGACCGTCGTCGTCAGCGCCTCGGCGAACGACTTGACGCGGTACATCTCGACGCGCTCGCGGCCGTGCCCGGAGAAGCCGTAGATCGCGTAGGCGTCGCCGATCTCCTCCAGCGCCTCGGCCATGATCACCAGCGTCTCCTTGGTGACGTCGATGATGCGCCGCGCGCGCCGCCGGCGCTGCGCGCGCCGCGCCGCCGTTCGGTCTCGAACGGCTCGTCGGTCGAGGCGCTCATGTCGACCAGGAACAACGTCGCCACGTCGCGCTCCTCGCGCTTGCGCGCGACGTAGACGCGGCTCGACGGCGCCAGCCCGGCGCGCCGGTCGACGCGCGCCGCGATGGCGGCGTTGAGGTCGAAGTCCTCGCCGTCCTCGAGCCCGCGCACGATGCGATACATCTCCGGCCGCATGCGCTGGAACTGGCGGCGCACCTCCGGGATGAGGCGCGCGTAGTCGCCCAGCGCCTGGGTGAAGAACTCGCCCGAGTCGCCGTCGATGTTCAGCTCGTAGAGCCGGCACCAGCGGCTGCGGTAGTCGTCGATGTGGTAGTCCCACTCGTCGTACGCGAAGAACGAGCCGTCGCCGCTGCTCGTCCGGCAGCCGGCGGCGGCGCGCGCCGCGCGCCCGACTCGGGATCGCCGACGATGTTGCGCAGCTCGTCGATCTGCTCGCTCGGCAGCTTGCCGAGCAGGTCGGTGATGAACAGGCCGATGCCCTCGACGTCCTCGCCGGCCGCCTGCGTGATCTTGAGCTTGGCACCGCTGTCGATCAGCCGCTTGAGCTCCTCGGGGGAGATCGGCACGGCGCCGCCGGCGCCCTCCATCTCGTCGGGCGAGAGCTGCAGCGGCATGCGCTCGTCGTCGGCGAGGCGATCGCCGGTCGCTGGGGCCGACTCGGTGCGCGGCGCCTCGCCGCTCGGCACGGGCGGCCCTTCGTCGTCGCCGTACATGTCGAGCAGCGCGTCGCCGGTGATCTGGTCGAGCACGAACCCGTCCAGCTCGCGATCGCTCGTCGAGATACGCGCGGCTCGGCGGCGGCGAGCGCGCCGGCCAGCGATTCGGCGACCTGCATCGCGTCGTGCACCGTCGCGTGCGGATCGGCGAGCGGCGCGACGCAGCTGGCGATCAGGCGCGCCCCCGGCTCGTCGAGCCAGCGCGGCAGCGCCGACGGCGGTTCGTCGCGCAGCGCCAGGCGAGAGCACCGCGTCGAGGCGGCCGCGTGCGCGGCGGCGCCGGCTGCGCCGCCCAGCGCATCGAGCAGCCGATCGGCGACCCAGCGGCCCTCGGCGGCGAGGCCGCGGTACTCGCGCGCACAAGCGATGGTGGATGCGCACCCCTTCGGCGAGCAGGAAGAGCTCCTCGAGCGCCTCCGGCCGCTCCGGAGCGGTGAGGTACTGGAACAGCGCGCCGCCCGGCGGCGCGTCGTCGGTCGGCGCGCCGCCCGGCGGCGACGAAGTCGTAGGTGCCGAACTCGCGCCGGCCGGCGAGCTGCGCGGCGAGGAAGCGATAGAGGCGCTGGTTGTCCTCGTGCGTCGGCAGCCAGTCGATGCGCAGCGGCAGTGCGATCTCGTTCTCCGCCGGGAACTCCTCCAGCGGCGGGCGCAGGCGGATGGTATCGAGCGAGCGCAGCTGGCCGGTCTCCGCCGCTCAGCATCTGCACGTACTTGCGCAGCAGGCCCTGCACCTCCTCGAGGGTCGCCGCGATCGAGGCTGGCGCGCAGCACCTTGAGGCTGGTGCGCGACTCGAGCGCGAAGAAGGCCATGCCGGCATCGGCATTGTCGCGCGGCGACGCGCAGGCCGGCGTCGAACCATTCGCGCACCATCGCCGGCGCCGCTTCCTCGTAGACCCGCGGCAGCGCGCGCAGCGCGGCGACCGTCGCGGCCGGGACAGGCGGCGGCGACCCGCTCGAGCTGCGCCAGTGCGTCGAGCCGTTGCGCCTCGGGCACCTGCAGCACCAGCGCGCCCGCCACCGGCGCGACGTCGGCGGCCGCGCCCGCCAGCCGCTTGCCGGCCTGACGCAGCGCGCGCAGCAGCGCCGGCGCGGACCGGACCGTCGAGGTTCGCGAGCGACTGGGGCAGCTCGCGGTAGAGCGCCGCGGCCTCCTTCGCCGCCGGCGCCGCCAGCGCGATCACGGTGCGCAGCAGATCCGCTTGCTCGTCCGCGCCCCAACCGCGCAGCGCCGCGCGGCAGGTGGGCGAAGAACTCGCGCTCCTTCACCGCGGGGTAGAGCGCGGCGCCGGCGCCCGCCCAGAGCCGGTAGGCGGCGGGATCGAGGATGACAACGGCCTGCGGCGCGGCGGCGAAATAGGCCTGCGGCGAGGAACTCGCCCTGCCAGCCGTGCTGTCCGTAGAGCTCGCGGCCGATCGCGACCCACGAGCCGAGACGCGCCAGGCCGTCGGCTGCGTCGCAGCAGCGATGCCGGTCGTGCGGAAGAACGTCGCCGCGAGCTTGTTGCGAGCTGACGGCGAGATCCTGCCCGAGGGCGCACCAGGCGGTCGCGGTGTACGAGCGCGTCGCGGCCGAAAGCGGACGGCGCGAGCGCGAAGTACGCCATCGCGCCGTCGCGGCACGGCGGCTCGCCGCTGGCCAACTGTTCGCCCAAGCGCCACCCAACGCTCGAACCCGTCGGCACCGAACGCCGTCCACGCCGCCGCGGCACGACGGTAGTAGCGCTGCGCCAGCACCGCCGAGATGGCGGCGAGGCGGTCGCCGACGTGCAAGCAGATGCCCATGCGTCGCGGATCCGAGCGCCTCGCTCGCCGCGTGCGCCGCCGCCCCCTCGGGCTCGTCGAGCAGGTGGCTGCCGAGCCACACGCTGCGCACGCGTCGGGCTTCGTCGCTCGGCGCTGGCCGCGCGCGCCGCGCACGCGTCAGCGCCGAAGATGGAGCCGACGAGATCGTCGATCGCGCGCTGACTCTCGGCGTCGTCGGTGAGCGACTTGGCGACCGACACCTGGCAGGCGCGGCGCGGCGCGACGCCGCGCGCGGATGAGCTGGCCGGCGTAGACCAGCAGGCGCGTGCTGACGCCTTCCTCGAGCCCGCTGGCCTTCAGATGGCGGACCTTCTCGCCGAGCTTGGCGAGATCCATCGCCATCTCGAGCGACGCGCCGCTCTCGTGCGCGATGACCTGCGCCTCCTTGTCGCGCGGCGGGTAGTCGAAGTCGATGGTGACGAACCGCTGGCGGGTGGAATGCTTCAGGTCCTTCAGAACGCTCTGGTAGCCGGGGTTGTAGGAGATCACGAGCAGGAAGTCGCGATGCGCTTCGATGATCTCGCCGCGCTTGTCGATCGGCAGGATGCGACGGTGATCGGTGAGCGGGTGGATGAGCACGGTGGTGTCCTTGCGCGCCTCGACGATCTCGTCGAGGTAGCAGAAGGTGCCGAGCCGCACCGCCTGGGTGAGCGGGCCGTCGACCCAGATCGTCTCGTCGCCCTTGATCAGATAGCGGCCGACGAGGTCGCTGCCGGTGAGATCCTCGTGACAGGCGACGGTGATCAGATTGCCGGCGACGCCGGCCTCGCCCTTCGCGCGGAGCTTGTGCGCCATGTACTCGACGAAGCGCGTCTTGCCGCAGCCGGTCGGTCCCTTGAGCAGGATCGGGAGGCGGCAGGCATAGGCGGCTTCGAAGAGACTGACCTCGTCGCCGATCGGCGAGGTAGTAGGGCTGCTCGTCGCTCATACTGCACTCATTCCGTACTCCCCGCGCCGCCGGCGAGATAGGAGGGGACCGGCGGGGATCGCTACTCGGCGATCGTTTCCATCACCGTGCCGCTCTCGACGTCGACCAGCTCGACGGTGACGGCGGCGGTGACCTGGTGATCGCTCTTGGCCTGGCGCAATCCGCTGCGGATGCGATCGACGAACTTCTCGCGCACCATCGGCGGCATGCTCGCCATCGGGAACTCGCGCAGCAGCACGCGCGCGTTGTCATCGCCGGGCCATTCGATGCGGTCGATGCGCGACCCCGCGATCGGATGGGCGCGGAAGATCGCCTCGACGTCGCTGTGCAGATCGCCGCCGCCGCTTGCCGCGCCGGCCTGTTCCTTCCCCTCGCCGGTGACGTGAGCGAGCAACTGGTCGACGCGTTGGCGCGTGTCGTCGTCGGTGGCCATCTCGCGCGCCCGGCGCAGCGCGGCGAGCGCGAGCGCGTCGTCGCCCTTGGCGCGGTAAGCGATCGCCAGGTTGAACTGCGCCTGGAAGAAGGTCGGATCGGTGCGCAGCACGGCCTGATACCCAGCCAGCGCGGCATCGTACTGCTTCATCGCGAGCTGCATCGTCGCGAGATCGGTCTGAATGCCGAGGTCGTCGGGCTTCACCGTCAGATAGCGCCGGTAGAACTCCATCGCACGGGTCGGATCGTTGCGGTCGTACGCGATGTTGCCGAGCGCGCGCAGCGCGTCGAGATCGTCGGGCGCCTTGTCGAGCACGTGCGTGTAGGTGGCGTTCGCGTCGGTGAGATAGGCGGCATCGACCTGACCGGCGCGATACTGCACGAAGCCGAGCTGCCGCCACACTTCGAGGTCGTCGGGCTTCTCTTTCGCCGAATCGGCCATCTTGGCGATGACCTTCCGCACGTCCTCTGGCACCTCGAGCGGCGGATGTCCCTCGGGCATTCCGGCCTGCCCTTGGCCCTGTGCCTGCTGACCGCGTGGCGGCGGGACGTTCGGCGGCGCCGCGGAGCGGCTGCCGAGGGCAATCGCCAGGCCGCCCAACCCGATCACCGTCCCCACCACGACGAGGGGCGCCCAGCGCTCCAGGCCGGGCCCGCGCAATGCGACGCGCCCGCCGCCGCCGCCGGCCCGTTGGCCACACGCGGTGCAGAAGCGCGCATCCGGCAGCAACGAAGCGCCGCACTGCGTACAGAAACGATTGGCCATGGCGAAACAGCGGAACGCTACCAGCTCTCCCAGAGGCTGCCAACCGACCCTCTCACGCCCGGGAGCGCGGGCGGCTCGCCCGCAGCTCTAGCGCGACTCAGCCCAGCCCTTGCCCGGAGCGGCCTTCCCGGCCCGACCTCCTCCCTCGTCCGGGCGTCCACCGCCGCCCCATCAACCCGACCAACATTGGACCGCCCTGCGCGGGCGTGTAGACATGGAGGTCGATGCGCCGCAGCTCACCGCTGATTGCCGTCGCCGTGCTGACCCTCACGTTCAGCTCCTGCACGTGCGGCAGCTCGACGCCCGACGCGCCGCCGCCACTCGCGTCCAGTCGCGGCAAGCTCGACATGTTGAAGCGGGCGGAGCCCGCGGCGCCCGACGTCCCGCAGGCCCGGATCGCGCCACAGGGTGCCGAGGCGCGGTCGGCGCCGAGCCTGCCCACCGCGGCCACGAACACGACATTGCCGGACGACTTCCCCAGCGACGTGCCGTTGTACAAGGACGCGAAGGTGTCCTCGGTCCAGGCGCTACCCAACCATGGGCATTCGGTCGTCTTCACGGTGGATCAGGCGGACCCGGGTGAGGTCTTCGACTTCTACAAGGGCGACATGGGCCGCAGCGGCTGGAAGACCGACCAGGAGCACAAGGGGAAGGATCAGTCGTTCCTCTCCTTCAAGAAGGACAAGACGGTTACTTACGTTCAGATCACCAGGGATCCCGCCTCCGGCAAGCAGGTGGTCGCCGTGATGTACTTCCGGGAAGAGCCGCTGCCGTTCGACGAGTTCTGACACCAGCCCGAACTGCGGCAGACGCAGATTTGGCCCATCCGACGCATCCGTGTACAGTCTGCGATCGAGGTCGAGGAGGCATTGCCTTTGATGAACCGCCGCGTTTCGCCGTTTGTGGTCGCCACCCTGCTGGCTCTGACGTTCAGCTCCTGCACGTGCAGCAGCTCGACGCCGGAAGCGCCGCCGACAGCGGCGCCGCGCCCCGGTGGGTTCGGCATGTTGAAGCCGGGCGAGCGATCCGCCCCCGAGATCGCGCACAACGACGTCACCCCCAAACCGGTAGAGGCACGGCCCGCGCCGACCCTGCCCACGGCCGCCCTCGAGGCCAAGTTGCCGGAGGACTTCCCCAGCGACATCCCGGTGTTCAAGGACGCCAAGGTCGCGGCCGTGCAGCAGCTGGCCAACAACGCCCGCAACGTCGTCTTCACCGTCGACGACGCGGAGGCGGCGAAGGTGTTCGACTTCTACAAGGGCGACATGGGCCACAGCGGCTGGAAGACCGAGCAGGAGTACCAGGGCGGTGCCCAGTCGTTCCTGTCGTTCAAGAAGGACAAGATGGTCACCAACGTCTCGATCAGTAAGGATCCGAAGACGGGCAAGCAGGTGATCGCCGTGATGTATTACAAAGAGGAGCCGCTGCCGTTCCCCGAATTCTGACAGGGGCGATACGACGAGCGCGGCGCCCCAGTGGCGTAGTCGTTCTCCTCGCCGCTGCCGCCGTCGCGGCACGGGCGGGCGCGACCACCGTCGTGCCGATGCGCACGCGCGATCTGGTGGAGTCGTCGGTCGGCGCGGTGCGCGGGCAGGTGACCGCGATCGCCGCCGCGGCGGATTCGGCCAGCGGCGGGGTCGCGACGTACATCACGCTCGCGGTCGACGAGGTGCTCTTCGGACCGCTGAGCCCCGGCGAGCTGGTGCTGCGCGAGCGCGGCGGACAGGCCGGCACTCGCCAGGAGTGGACTTTCGGGAGCCCGACCTACCGGGTCGGCGAACGCGTCCTGGTATTCCTGTCGCCCAATGCCGACGGGTCGTTGCACACGACCGAGATGGCGATGGGCAAGTTCACGCTGCGCGATGGCTTCGGCGGCGCGCGTGCGACGCGCGAGTTCGGACGCGACACGCAGGTAATCGATGCGAGCGGCGCGCCGCGTGGAGCCGTGAAGGACGATCTTCCGCTCGCCGCGCTGCGCAACGCGATCCGCGGCGTGTCGCCGTCCGCCGCACCGGCGCGCGGCGTTCGCGCGCATCCGGATCTCACCGGCCTGCGCCTCGAGTCGCGGCCGGCGTTCATCCTGCTGCAACCGCAGTCGCGCTGGTTCGAACCGGACGACGGCATCCCGATCGGCTTCCGCATCGACACCACCGGCGACGCCACGCTCGGCCTCACCGTGGCGCGCGGGGCGGTGCAGGCCGGCCTCGCGGCGTGGTCATCGCTGCCCACCTCGCCGCTCACCCTCTTCGACGCCGGCGACGACGGGCCCGCGCCGTTTGCGGGATGCCCCGATTCCAATCGCGTGGTGTTCAACGACCCGTTCGGCGAGCTCGACGATCCGCGCAACTGTCGGGGCACGCTCGCCCTCGGCGGCTTCTGCAACACCGGCGACACGCGCATCGTCAACGGCGCCACCTTCAAGCGGATCATCACCGGCAAGGTCACCTTCAATGACGGCTGGGGCGACTGCGCGGTGTGGACGGCCTGCAACCTGGCCGAGATCGCCACGCACGAGCTCGGCCACACGCTGGGGCTGGGGCACTCGGCCGATCCCGATGCGACGATGGCGGCGATGGCCCATTTCGACGGCCGCTGCGCGTCCCTCCGGTCCGACGACGAGGCGGGCATTGACGCGGTCTATCCGGTGCCCCCGCCGCCCTCGCCCACCCCCACCGACACCCCGTCGCCAGCCCCGACGCTGACCGCCACGAGCACCGGCACCATCACCCGGACGCCGTCGCGGACCACCACCCCGACCCGCTCGTTGACGCCGACCCGCAGCAACACGCCGACCCGCAGCGGCACCGCCACGCGGACGGCCACGCCGACGCGGACGCCACTGGTCACGCAGACGGCGACGCCGCCGCCGACGGCGCCACCCACCGCGACCAGGACGACCACTCCAACCGCGACCGCCACCCGAACGGCCAGCGCGACCGCGACGGCACCGTCCACGGCGACCGCAACGGCCTCGTCGACTCCGACGCCGCCGCCGACACCTGGGTCGTGGCTGGACGTGCTCGTCGAGGCGCTGCGCCACGCTCTCGGCGAGCTGCTGCGCAAGTCGCCTGCGCGATGACCGGTGACGCGCGGTATGCCCGGCGTGACGCCGGGCCATCTACCGTGCGAGCGTGCATGCGCTCACGCCTGCAAATGACGGCCATTCAGCCACCTTGCCCGCAGTCGTTAATTCTCTGACGCGGCCGGCCGCGGGGGCCCGTCCGCCGCCCACCACCCGAACCGGCATCGGCGGGTGGCACATCGCTCGCTCTACCGACCAGTACGATGGTGTGGAGACGGTGGAGCTGGGGCGCGTTCGCGATGTTGGCGGGCCTCTCCGCCGGGCTCCCCGCCCACCGCGTCGCCGCCAGCACCTTCGTCATGATGGACGAAACACAGCTGGCGGCGCGCTCCGTCGCGGCGGTGCACGGCACCGTGACCGCGATCGAATCCGCCTACGACAAGACCTCCTTGGGCGTACGGACCTACGTCCACATCACCCGCTCCGAGGTGGTCTTCGGCTCCCTGCCCGCCGGCGAGATCGTTCTGCGGGAGACTGGCGGGAGCGCCGCCGGGACGAGCGAGTGGGTGTTCGGGAGCGCGGAGTATCGGGTCGGCGAAGAGGTCCTGGTGTTCGTGTCGCCCGCCAGCGACGGGGCCCTGCACACCACGGCGATGGCCATGGGCAAGTTCACCATCACCCGCGACGCCGCCGGCCGGATGACCGCCGCCCGTACGCTCGGCGAGGGCGCGTCGGTGTGGGACCCGGATCGGGGCGAGCTGATCGAGCATCCGGGCCCGGAAGAATATCCCCTCGACGGCATGCGCGACGCGCTGCGAGGCGTCGGAGCGACCTGGGAGCAGAAGGCCGTCCGCCAGCCGCGCAGCGTTCGACTCGTACCCGCCGAGCTCACCCAGGTGCGACTCGGCGAGCCGCGCGAGGCGTTCACCTACCTCAGCACGCCATCGCGCTGGTTCGAGCCCGACGACGGCACGCCGATCAGCTTCCTGATCGACGGCGCCGGCGACGTCGGCCTCGGCCCGACGACCTCGCGCGCCGCCATCAATGACGCCTTCGGCGCGTGGACGAACGCCGCGGGTTCGGATCTCACCCTCGTGGACGGCGGCGTCCTCGATACGCCGGTGTCGTTCGCCGGGTGCACCGGCGGCAATCGCATCGTCTTCAACGATCCGTTCAACGAGATCGCGGACCCGAGCGCCTGCGGCGGCGTGCTGGCCGATCGGCGGCTTCTGCTCTTCGTCGGAGACGCGCACGGTGAACGGCACCAGCTTCAAGCGCATCCGCGTCGGCAAGGTCACATTCAACAACGGCTGGTCGTCCTGCGCCGGCTGGAACCGTTGCAACCTCTCCGAGGTGGCCACGCACGAGATCGGCCACACGCTGGGCTTCGGCCACGCGACCGACGTCTCGGCCACGATGTACGCGAGCGCGCACTTCGACGGCCGCTGCGCGTCGCTCAAGAGCGACGACCTCAACGCGCTGCAGTTCGTGTACCCGAGCATGTCGTCGCCGACGCCGAGCCCGACCGCCTCTCCCGCCCCGCCCACCGCGACCCCGACGCCGTCGCACACCTGGACGGCGACCGTGCCGACGGCCACCGCGACGAAGACGCGGACATCGACGCCCGCCGTGCCCACCGCCACCGCGACGGTACCGGCGCCCACGACCACGGGCACACCGACGCGTAGCCAGACCCCAACGCGCAGCCAGACCCCGACGCGTACCGCGACGCTCACGAGCACGTCGTCGCCGACGCGCACCCTGCCGCCGACCCAGGTCCCGACCGCCAGCGTCAGCGCGACGGCGACGGCGACGCCGACCAGCACGCCGCGGCCGCTCCATCGCGTGCGCGGACACGTACAGTACTACGCCGCCGACCAGGCTGTCCCCGGCGTGACCGTCACCCTCGAGGGGAACGGCGGCACCGTCACCCAGACCTCGCTGAACGGCGACTACGAGTTCGCAGACGTCCCCGAAGGAAACTGGCAGGTGGGTGCGGCGAAGGACAGCGACTCCGGACAGGCCGTTTCGCCGCTTGATGCGGCGTTCATCCTCCAGCACATCGCCCAGCAGCGGCAACTCGATTCCACGCAGCAGCTCGCCTGCGACGTCAGCGGCGACGGCCAACTCAGTACCCTGGACGCGGCGCGGATTCTCCAGTTCAGCGTCGGCCAGATCGCGCACCTGCCGGTGGCCGACACCTGTGCGGGCAACTGGACGTTCGTTCCCGATCCCGACCCGGCGCAGTCGCAGGCGGTCATCGATCCGGTCGTCGGCGCCGGCAGCTGCCGCGGCGGCAAGATCATGATCGACGACCTCCGCGCCGAAGCCGACGAACAGAACTTCCGCGCCGTGCTGTTCGGCGACTGCACGGGCAACTGGCAGACCTCGATGAGCGAGCGGCTCGTGGCGCGCAACGGACGCCGCGGCTCCACCGTACGGCTCGGCCGCGCGGAGGGCCACAACGGCGTGGCGCGGGTACCCGTGTACGTCCGCAGCAGCGACACGTTCAACGCACTCGATCTTCAGGTGACGTACGACGCGACGCGGCTGACCCCCACCGTCGCTCGCATGCGCCACGCCTCCGACAGCGCCATCGTGACCAGCTTCTCGCCGACGCCGGGCACGCTGCGCGTGGCCATGGCGAGCGGCCAGCCAATGGGCCGCCGGCACGGCACGCTGCTCGTGCTCGAATTCACCGTCGCCGACGGCGCCGATGGCGGTGCGGTCGCGGCGAAGCACGCCAACATCGACGAGCAACCGGCGGCGATCGCCGGCGCGGTCGAGTGAGCGACGGCGTCAGCCGCACCGCGAGCTAGCGAACCGTGACGATCACGCGGCGCTGCCGCGGGCCGTCGAGGTCGACGAGCATGATCGCCTGCCAGGTACCGAGCTGCAGGCGCGCGTTGCACACCGGCACCATCTCGCCCGGACCGAGCATCGCGGCCTTGATGTGCGCGGCGCCGTTGCGTCGATGCGGTCGTGACGCCACTGCCCTTCGGGCACCAGGCGGTCGAGCGCGTCGAGCAGATCGTCGCAGAGATTGGGATCGTCGTTCTCGTTGATGACCACCGCCGCCGTCGCGTGCGGCACGTAGACGTGGCACAGGCCCTCGGTGAGGCCGCTGTCGGCGACGACGCGCGCCACGTCGGCGGTCAGGTCGATGACCTGGTACTGGCGTTCGCTGCTGACCGTGAGCTCGCGTTGCATCGGAACAGCCTCGGCATCACATCCAGGCGCCGCCGTCGATGCGCAGCACCTTGCCGGTGACGAAGCCCGCATCGTCGCTGGCCAGGAAGACGGCGGCGCGCCCGATGTCCTCGCGGCTGGCCGGGCCGGCCGAGCGGGATGCCGCTGAGCATGGCGTCGCCGTAGGCCTTCATCATCCGCGTGCCCATGTCGGTCTCGATCAACCCCGGCGCGATGCAGTTCACCCGCACGCCGGCCGGCGCGCACTCCTTGGCGAGCGATCTTGGTCAGCGCGTTCACGCCGGCCTTGGCGACGTAGTACGGCGCGCCGTAGCGGCGCGCACACATCGGCACCGATCGACGAGACCAGGATGATCGTGCCGCGGCGCTGATCGACCAGGTGCTTCGCCGTCGCCTTGCAGGTGTAGAAGGCGCCGTGCAGGTCGACGCCGATGACGCGATGCCAGTGGTCGACGTCCATGTCCCATACCGTCTGCAGTGCGCGACGCGACGCCGGAGTTCGCAACGACGATGTCGAGATGCCCGAAGCACCTCGAGCGTGCGCCCGACCATCGCCTCGACCGCCGGCCACTCGGCGACGTCCGCCTGCACCGCCAGGCACGCACGGCCCAGCCGCTCGATGCTCGGCGACCGTTGCCCGCGCCGCGTCCTCGTCGCGCCGGTAGTTGACCGCGACGTCGGCGCCTTCGCGCGCGAGCTCGAGCGCGATGCCGCGGCCGATGCCGCGCGATCCGCCCGGTCACCAACGCCGCGCTTCCGTCCAGTCGTCCCATACGACTCGGACCCTACGCGATGCATCAGGGGCCACACAAGATCGCCTTCCGCGCATCGCGGTGGGGCGAAGTGGGCCCCGGCCCGCTCGGTGGGAGGAGCGGGCCGGGGGTGGAAAGGGCTGGGTGGCGTGGGTCAGCCCTGTGGGAGCGCTTCGATCGTCGCGAGACCGCCGCGCGCGGCGTGCCGCTGCATGCGACGGATGATGCGGTTCGCGTCGGCGAGGAGCGCCCGGCGCAGCACCGGCTTGGTGGTGCGCGCGTACCATTCGCGCAGCGCCTGCAGGTCGCGCCCCAGCTGCGCGAGGTGCGCCCGCTCGCGCGCGTCGCGCGCCGGCTGCCGCTCGCCGATGATGCGCCAGCGCTCGAGCTGCGCATCGATGGCGTTGAGCGAGAGATCCAACGTCTCGCCCTCGGCCGCCGGGCGGCGCGCCGGACGTGCCGTCGCCGCGGGTCGCGGTGGCGCGCCGGGCCGTCGCCGGCCCCGGTCGGAAACCGAACTTGCGCAGCACCCCGACCACGAGCCCGCGGATACGCACCTGATCGCCGCTGATGATGAGCGGTAGCATCTCGGGATTGGCGGGCTGCAGCCGCACCTGACCGCCGGGGGCGCGGAACAGCTTCTTGACCGTCACCTGTCCATCGATCTCGGCCACCACGGTGCGCCCGTCGTCCGCCGTCTGCGCCGGCTCGACGATCAGGTAGTCGCCGTCGTGGATACCGGCATCGATCATCGACTGGCCGCGTACGCGCAGCGCGAAGACTTTGCGCCCCTGCCACATCGACTCGGGCACATCGAGCGTCTCCTCGACGGAGAACATCTCGAGCGGCTTGCCCGCCGCCACCTCGCCGAGCAGCGGAATGCGCGACCGTGCCTTCCATCGTCCATGCTTCGCCGAGGGCGCCATGCATATTCGCCTCCTGTTCGCCTGGCAGCAGTTTTAGGCGAAGACGAGGCGAAGGTCAACAACTGAGGAGCGTGGGCCTCCAGGCCCGTGGCAGCGCGAAAGCGCTGCCCGGCGTACGAGGCCGTTACAGGGGCGTCAGCGAATTTCGACCATGCGCCCGGCGGCGCCGGCAGCGCTGACGCGCCGCCCGGGCCTGGAGGCCCGCGCTCCTACCGCTTGCGGGTGACGAGCTCGATCATCGTCCCCTGGGCGGCGTCGGGGTGCAGATACTGGATCCGCATGTCGCCGCCCTCGCGCACGCGCGTCGACCAGCGGCACGCCGCGGGCGCGCAGCTCGGCGACGGCGCCGTCGACATCCTCGACGCGCAGGCCGACGTGGTAGAGGCCGGGACCTGGTGCGGGAGCAGGCGCATCATCGTCTGCTCGGGATCGCTGCGTCTCGATCAGCTCCAGCTCGGTGTCGCCGACGCGCATACAACAGCGGCGGATCGGCGGTTGCTCGCGCGTCTCGATCGGCCCGGCGGTGAGCCCGAAGGTATCGGTGTAGAAGCGCAGCGCGGCATCGAGATCGGCGACCATGATGCCGACATGGTCGATGCCGGTGACCTTCATCGTCCGCTCTTGCCGCTGCTTCGGCCAGTCGTCCGACCAGCATCAGGGTCACGCCGTTCAGCGCGAGCAGGCCGCCGGCGACCGCCCCGCCGACGAGGAACGCATCTGGGAGGTCGCGACGAAGAACTGGAGATCGTACATCGCGTTGCCCGGATTGCGCTCGCGCAGCAGCTTCGCCTTGTTGAAATCGCCGCTGTCTCGGACGGCGATTGATGCCGAACCCGATCAGCACCGCCACGCCGATCGCCGGCGACGACGATGCCGATGGTGCGAGCGCGTCCCAGCATGGCTACTCCAGATCCCGGCGCAGTACGCGGATACGGGCGCGCCGTTGGCGATCGTAGCCGACCCACTTCGCCGCCGGCACGTCGTCGGGCGTCACGCGACGAAATCCCGCGCGCGCGAAGAAGGCTTCGGCACGCGGGTCGAGCGTGCAGGCGAAGACGTAGCGCAGGCCGACCGCCGCGGCCTCCTCGAGCGACGCGCTCCAGCAGCCGCCCGCCGACGCCTTCCCCTTTGAAGCGCGTGATCGTGTACAGGCCGACGATCTCGCCGACCCGATCGGGCGCGAACGCGGCGGTCTCCAGCCCGCAGACGCCGGCGAAGTGGTGCGAGCCGATCTCGGCGCCGAAGCCGTTGAGCAGGATGCGCGCGACTTCGATCGGCGAGCGCGGCTTCAGATAGCCCTCGCGCTGGCCGCGCGCGATGAGGCGCTCGACCTCCTCGAAGTCGTCGATGCCGAGGCGCTCGATGCGGCAGTAGTCCTCGAGCGTGAACAGCGTCCCCGAGCCCTCGTAGGTGTAGAGCTCGCGCGCCAGGCCGATCGAGCGAGCACAGATTGACCGAACGGACGCCGGCGCGCAGCGCGGCGCGGACCGCGTCGAGCGTATCGCGCCGCGTCGCCAGTCCCGCCCACTCCGCCTGGCCCGGCTGCAGAACGGCGGTGAGCAGGTCGTCGTCCATGAACGAGAGCTGTGCCCCGTCGGGGGCGCGGATGCCGCCCTCGGGCTGGGCGAACACCAGCTTGTGGACCCGCAGCCGGCCGGCCAGCTTCTGCGCGGTCTCGACCAGTCGGCCGGCATCGAGCAGGCCGACCATCAGGGGGCGCTTGCGCAGCGTCAGCCAGGCCGTCGGCAGCGCGCCGTCGAGGTCGTCGGCGGCACCGTCGAGGTCGACGAACGACTCGGACGCGCTGCGCCGACCGCGCACCAGCGGAAAGCGCCGCGCGGCGTCCTCACCCAGGACCCAGCGCTGGAGCCGGCGGCGGACCCGTCGGAGCTCGGTCGCCACGTCGCGTCCCGGCGCGACGCCGAGGAGCACGATCACCCGCGTCTCGTTGGCGATCAGCTCTCGCAGCACGCGACCGAGCGATTCGAAGCCGCCGGTGCGCTCGCAATCGCGCAGCGTCGTCGCGAAGCAGAGGGTGTGGGAGTGAAACTCGTCGAGGTAGAATTCCTTCTCCCCGAACTCCTCCGCCGGCACGGTGGCCGACTGCGCCCGCGTGGTCACAGCAGCGAATGCTAACACAGGGAATGCGGTGGGGAAACGCGCGGCTTGCGGCGCATTCCACGCCCGTCTAGGGAGTCCGGGTGCCGGACGTGCCCGAGAAGAGCGAGCTGACGTGTGGACGTGCTGACGTGCTGACGCGGCGGCGGTATCGACGTCGGGCGGCGCCGGCGGTTCCCGCACGTCAGCACGTCAGCACGTCCACACGTCAGCACGCCGTCTTGTTCGCTCTCGTCCTTCTCGCGACCCCGGCCACCGCGCTCACCGCCCGCAACGGCATGGTCGCGGCCGAGCACCAACTCGCCTCGCAGGCCGGCGTACAGATCCTCAAGGCGGGCGGCAACGCCGTCGACGCCGCGGTGGCGACCTCGCTCGCGGTGGGCGTCGTCAACCCGACCTCGTGCGGCATCGGCGGCGGCGGCTTCATGCTGATCTACGACCACGCGACGCGTCGGGTCACGGCGCTCGACTACCGCGAGACCGCGCCGGCGGCGGCGACGCGCGACATGTTCGTGCGCGACGGCACGGTCGTGCCAGAGCTCAGCCTGCACGGCGGCCTGGCGGTGGCGACACCGGGAGAGGTGGCGGGTCTGTTCGCCGCGCTGCAGCGCTACGGCACGCAAGTCGTTCGCGGAGATCGCGGCACCGGCGATCGCTCTGGCGCGCGACGGCTTTCCGATCGAGGACCATCTGGCGAGCGCGATCGCCCGCAATGTGGATGTCATCCGCGCCCGCCCGGCATTGGCCGCCCTGCTCTTCCATGCCGACGGAACGCCGCTGCAGGTCGGCGAGACGCTGCGCCAGCCGGAACTCGCCGCGACGCTCGAGCGCATCGCCGCGCACGGGCCGCGCGCGTTCTACGACGGCGCCGGTCGCCGCCGCGATCGTCGACGCGGTCCGGGCGTCCGGCGGCGTGCTGACCGCGGCGCGACCTCGCATCGCTATCGACCGGTCTGGCGCCAACCCGTCTCAGCGCCGTTCGACGGCTACGACGTTCTTCGGCATGCCGCCGCCCAGCTCGGGCGGCGGCGTGATGATCGACGGCGCTCAACAGCATGCGCCGCGACGACCTGCGCGCGCTCGAGCACAACTCCGCCACCTACCTGCATCTGCTCGCCGAAGCGCTGCAGTTCGCCTTCGCCGACCGGGCCGACTTACTACGGCGATCCGGACTTCGTGCGGGTGCCGCTGGCGACACTGATGTCGCCGGCGCGCGGCCGCGATCGCTGCGCCAGCGCATCAGCGCGCCGACGACCTTCTCGCCGCGCTGCTACGGCGACCGCGTGTCGGCGCCGATGACCACGGCACGTCGCATCTGTCGGTCGTCGACGGCGAGGGCAACGCCGTCGCCTGCACGACCAGCATCAACACCTACTTCGGCTCGATGGTCGTCGCCGGCGACACCGGCGTCATCCTCAACGACACGATGGACGACTTCTCGGCCCAGCCCGGTGCGCCGAACGTCTTCGGCCTGGTCGGCACGGAGGCCAACGCCGTCGCGCCGGGCAAGCGGCCGCTGAGCAGCATGTCGCCGACGATCGTCACGCGCGAGCGGCAGCGTCGCCGCGGTGGCCGGCGGCTCGGGCGGCCCGCTGATCATCACCGGCACCCTGCAGGTCCTGCTCAACGCGCTGGTCTTCGGCCAGGACGCCGACGCCGGCGGTCAGCGCGCCGCGCATCCACCATCAATGGACGCCGCCGGTGTTGCTGGTCGGAGCCGGGCATCGGCGGCGGCGACACGCGGCGCGCTGGCGCGGCCTCGGCTACAAGCGTCGATCGACGCACCGGCGTCGGCGCGGTCGGGCTCGTCCTGCGCGGCGCCCGACGGCACGCTCGACGGCGCGTCCGACCCGCGCAAGGGCGGCAAGGCCGCCGGCTGGTGATCCGTCTCGCGCGACCGCTGCGTGCGGCGTTGCGCTCGCGCGGTCTTCAAGCTCGCGCTCAGCGCGGCGCTGCTGGCGGTGCTGCTCTACGTCACCGACCTGCGACCGAGATGCGCGCCGCGGTGGCGGCGGCCGAACTGCGCTGGCTCGTCCTGGCGTTCGCGCTCTACGTCGGCAGCCAACTCGTCGCCGCGGCTGTCGCTGGTGGTTGCTGCACGCGAGCCGTAGGCTTCGACGCGCCGCTCGGGCGCGTCATCGCGTACTACTTCAGCGGCATGTACATGAACCTCTTCGCGCCCGGGCACGGTCACGGGCGACGTCGGCCGCGGCGTTGTTCCTCGCCGCGGGCAGCCGCCGCGCCCTGGCCCTGACCACGGTCGTCGCGCACCGCGCCACGGGATTCGTGGCACTCGTGTGGGTCGCCGCGCTCGGCGTCGTCGGCGTGCGCTCGTTGCCCATCCCGCCGCCGCTGCGCGTGCTCGCCGCGCTGGCGGTGCCGCTCACGCTGGCCGCCTGGCTGCTCGGGCCACGCGCTCGCGGCGCGCCTGCTCCCGGCGGACAACCGCTGGCGCCGATTGATCGAGCGCGAGCTCGCGCCGTACTGGCACGATCGGCGGCTGCTCGCGGCATCGCTGGCGGGCGCGGCGCTCACCCACGTGATGCAGATCAGCGGCCAGCTCGCGGTGTCGCGCGCGCTCGGTCTGGCGTTGCCCTGGACGTTCTTCTGGGTCGTCGTGCCGTTGCTCAACTTCGGCAGCACGCTGCCGTTCAGCGTTCAACGGGATCGGGCTGCGCGAGGCGGGCTACTGGTACGCGTTGTCGAACAGCAATGTCGGCGACGCGATCGGCGATCGGCATCGGCCTGCTGACCAGCGCCGTAGTGCTGGCGACGGGGCTCTGCGGGCTGCCGTTCTTCCTCTTGCTGCGGCCGGCGCGGCAAGCGAGCTGACCGTGGAGTGCGGCGTGTCAGCGCCGCTGGATTGGGCGCGGCGTTCAGCCGCGCTGACACATGGCTCCGAACCAGCGGCGCTTTCGCGCCGCACTCCGCACGCGCCAGGGCGCCGCGCTGGCGCTACGCCGTGAACGCGTTCTTCAGGATGATGGTGTCCTGCCGGCGGGCGCCGACCGACACCATGAAGATCGGCGTGGCGGTGAGCTCCTCGAGGGCCGTCAGGTAGCGACGCGCGGTCGAGGGCAGATCGTCGAGCGAGCGGGCGCGCGACAGCGGCTCGTCCCAGCCGGGGAACTCCTCGTAGACCGGGCGCACGGCGTTGAACGCGGCGATGCTCGCGGGCACCTCGTCGATCCGGCGGCCGTCGAGCTCGTAGGCGATGCAGACGCGCACCGTCTTCAGGCCGGTGAGCACGTCGAGCTTGGTCACCGCCAGGCCGTTGAGGCCGTTGAGGCGCACCGCGTGGCGCGCGACGACCGCGTCGAACCAGCCGCAGCGGCGCGGCCGGCCGGTGGTGGCGCCGAACTCCTCGCCGTCGTGCTGCAGCTTCTGGCCGAGGTCGTCGAGCAGCTCGGTCGGAAACGGACCGCTGCCGACGCGCGTCGTGTACGCCTTGGTGATGCCGACGACGCTGGTGATGCGGCTCGGCGCGATGCCGCCGCCGGTGCAGGCGGCGGCCGGCGACGGTGTTCGACGAGGTCACGTACGGGATAGGTGCCGTGATCGACGTCGAGCATGGTGCCCTGCGCGCCCTCGAACAGCACGCGGCGACCGGCGGCCAGCGCACGGTCGAGGATAGACGCTGGCGTCGATGACGTGCGGCGCCAGGCGCTCGCGCAGCTGCGCTGTACTGGGCGGAGATGCGCGTCGAAGTCGAGCGCCTGCTCCCCGAGCATGGTGCGCAGGTAGGCGTTCTTCTCCTCGAGCGACGGCGCGCAGCGCGTCGGCGAACGTCGCGCTCGTCGAGGAAGTCGGCGAAGCGCAGGCCGATGCGCGCCATCTTGTCCTCGTACGTCGGACCGATGCCGCGGCCGGTGGTGCCGATGCGGCCCTTCGCCGCGCAGCCGTTCGCGCGCCTGATCGATGGCGCGGTGGTACGGCATGATCAGGTGGGCGCGGTCGCTGATCTTGAGCAGGCTCGTCGTCCTGCAGATAGCCGCGCGCGCGCAGCGCGTCGACCTCCTCGAGCAGCGCGACGGGATCGACGACGACGCCGTTGCCGATGACGCAGATCTTGCCCTCGTGCAGGACGCCGGACGGCACCTGATGCAGGACGGTCTTCTGTCGCCGACGACCAGGGTGTGGCCGGCGTTGTTGCCGCCCTGGTAGCGCACGACGATGTCGGCGTGCTCGGCGAGGATGTCGACGACCTTGCCCTTCCCCTCGTCGCCCCACTGCGCACCGACGCCTACGACAGCTGGCATGTCTGCCCTTCCCCGATCTCCCTGATTCGTCCCGGCGCGCTCAGAGCTCGAGCAGATCGGCCGACACGATGTTCGGCAGCTGCGCGGAGCCGGTCCAGGACCGGTGGCGGGATGCGCTCGTCGACGTGGACCAGCGACAGCGCCATGCCGCCGACGCGCTTCGCGGCCGAGCTGCAGGCCGGCGATGTTGATCTTGCGCCTCGCCGAGCAGCATGCCGACGTTGCCGACGACGCCCGGGACGTCGCGATTGTTGAGCATCAGGATGAAACCCTCGGGCACCGCTTCCAGATAGAAGCCGTTGATCCGCACCAGGCGGATCACGTCGCGTCCGAACACCGCGCCCGCCGACCTCGCTCGTCTTCTGCGCCGTCTGCACGCGCACGGTGATCGAGTTGGTGAACCCCTTCGGCTGCGACGTCTTCGACTCGACGACCTTGATGCCGCGTTCGCTTGCGCGAGCTCGCGCGCGTTGACGAAGTTCACCACGCTGGTCTCGAGCAGGCGGCCGAGCACGCCCTTGAGCACGGCGATGGTGACCGGCTGCACGTCGTGCGCGGCGACCTCGCCGGCGTACTCGACCGCAATCTCCTGCGGCGCCTCCGTCGAGCAGCTGCGCCTGCAGGCTGCCGAGCTCGCTCGCCGAGCGTGAGGTACGGCCGCAGGACCTCGAGCTGCTCGGCGCTGATCGACGGCACGTTCACCGCGTTGCGCGTGACGTTGTGCACGAGGAAGTCGACGATCTGCTCGGCGATCGCCACGCGACGGCGACCTGCGCCTCGGCCGTCGCGGCGCCCAGGTGCGGCGTGCAGATGACGTTGTCGAGCTGCAGCAGCGGATGGTCGGTCGGCAGCGGCTCCTGCTCGAACACGTCGAGGGCCGCGCCGGCGAGCTTCTTGTCTGCGCAGCGCATCGGCCAGCGCGGCCTCGTCGACGATGCCGCCGCGCGCGCAGTTGATCAGGCGCGCGGTCGGCTTCATCTTGGCGAGCGCCGCGGCGTCGATCAGGTTGCGCGTCTCGGGGAGCAGCGGCGTGTGGATCGAGACGAAGTCGGCGCGCTGCAACAGCGCGTCGAGCGTCGACCAGCTCGACGCCCAGCTCGCTGCGCCTTCTGCTCGGTGATGAAGGGATCGTAGGCGATCACCTTCATCTTGAGGCCCTGCGCGCGCTCGGCCACCAGGCGGCCGATGTTGCCGATGCCGACGATGCCGAGCGTCTTGTTCGAGATCTCCGAGCCGGTGAACTTCGACTTCTCCCACTTGCCCGCCTTCATCGAGGCCGTCGCCTGCGGGAATCGACGCGGGCGAGGGCGAGCATCATGCTGATGGCGTGCTCGGCGGTGGTGACGTTGTTGCCGCCGGGCGTGTTCATCACCGCGATGCCGCGCGCGCGTCGCCGCGTCGACGTCGATGTTGTCGACGCCGATGCCGGCGCGGCCGATGACGCGCAGCTTGGCCGCCGCCTCGACGACCTCGGCGGTGACCGTGCTCGAGCTGCGCACGATCAGGGCGTCGTACTCGCCGATCGGCGCGACGAGCTCGTCGGGCTTCAGCCCGACGCGCTCGTCGACCTGCAGCTGTCCGGCGTCGGCGGCGTGCTCGAGGATCGCCATCCCCTCCGGGGCGAGCTTGTCCGCAACGAGGACGCGTTCCATGGACGTCCTCCTCAGCGAGCCGGCAGCGCCGCCATCAGCTCGGCCTCGCGCCGCACCGACGCCGCGGCCGAGCTCGACCGCGTGACCGAAGTGGCTTGCAGCGCCATCTCGAGCGCCGCCACCGCGGTGATGGTGTCGAAGGCGCCGATGTAGCCGAGGTGGGCGATGCGGACGATCTTGCCCTTGAGCTGGTCCTGCCCGCCGGCGAAGACGACCTGCATCTTGTCGCGCAGATACGCGAACAGCTTGCCGCCGTCGATGCCCTCGGGCGTGTAGACGCCGGTGACCGCCGGGCTGGGATTGTCGGGCGCGACCAGGCGCAGGCCGAGCGCGGTCGCCGGCGGCGCGGGTCGCCGCGGCCAGGCGCGCGTGGCGCGCGAAGACGTTGGTCGAAGCCCTCTTCCTGCATCATCGCCAGCGCCTCGCGCAGGCCGATGACCAGCGAGATCGCCGGCGTCCACGCCGTGGTGTTCTTGGCCTGGTTGGTGCGCTCGCGCGGCAGGTCGAAGTAGAAGCGCGGCTGCTTGGTCTGCTCGACCCGCTCCCAGGCGCGCTCGCTGAGCGCGATGAACGCCAGGCCGGGCGGCAGCATCAGCGCCTTCTGCGAGCCGGTGATCAGGACGTCGATGCCCCACTTGTCCATCGGGATCGTCGTAGACGCCGACGGCGGTGATGCCGTCGACCACCAGCAGCGCGTCGCGTCTTGCGCGTGATGGCGGCGATCTGCTCGATCGGGTGCACGGCGGCGGTCGACGTCTCGCTGGCCTGCACCAGGACGCCTCTTGACGTTCGGGTGCTCGCGTCAGCGCCTGCTCGATCTGATCGGGGCGCACGGCGCGGCCCCACTCGACCCGGATCTCGATCGGCTTGAGGCCGAAGGTCGTCGGCGAGCTTGCCCCAGCGCTCGCCGAACTTGCCGCCGTTGACGACGAGGACTTCGTCGCCGGGCGCGAAGCAGTTGTTGACCGACGCTTCCATCGCGCCGGTGCCCGACGAGGCGAGCATCAGGACGTCCTGCTCGGTCTGGAACAGCTCCTGGAGCTGCCTCGCGTACCTCGCCGAACAGCGCGCTGAACTGCGGCGTGCGGTGGTGGAACATCGGCTGCGCCATGGCGAGGCGCACGCGCGCCGGGACCGGGGTCGGACCTGGGGCGAGCAACAATTGCTTGATCACGACAGCCTCACGACGTTGATGCGGGCAAAGCCCGAACCTCTTCAAGCCAGAGGCCCAGGCGGTCGGCCTACTGCCGTTCAGCACTTCCCCGTGGTCGATTCCACGCCGCGCCAGTTGTGCAGGAGCTAACGATGTGAGAGCTCTGCTGACGTAGCCGATCGGTCCGGGACGCTGTCAACGCAGCCCGCGGACGGCCGCGCTTCAACGATGCGAAGCCGTTCGCGACCAGGCTCATGAACTCCTGGCGGGTCTCCTGGTGCGAGCGGAACACGCCGAGCATCGCGCTGGTCACGACGACCGAGTTCTGCTTCTCGACGCCGCGCATGCGCATGCACAGGTGCTCGGCCTGGAGGACGACGCCGACGCCCTGCGGGTCGAGCTCCTCCATCAGGGTGTTGGCGATCTGCGTCGTCATGCGCTCCTGCACCTGCAGGCGGCGGGCATAGACCTCGACCAGGCGCGCCAGCTTGCTGATGCCGACGATCTTGGTGCTTCGGGATGTAGGCGACGTGCGCCTTGCCGAAGAACGGCAGCATGTGGTGCTCGCAGAGCGAGAAGAAGTCGAGATCCTTGAGGACGATCATCTCCTGAGTAGTCCTCGGTGAACAGCGCGCCGTTGATGACCGACTTCGGATCCTCCTCGTACCCCTTGGTCAGGAATCGAAGAGCACGCGCGACGCGATCCGGCGTCTTCAGCAGCCCCTCGCGCGTGGGATCCTCGCCGAGCTCGGCGAGGATGTCGCGGACGTGCGGCTGCCAATGAATCGCTGTTCATGCGCAGATGATACGCGAGCGATGCGCGCTCGACAAGAGCGGCGCAGTCGCGAACGTCAGCGGCTGCGCCGCTCGACGGCCTTGACCTTCTGGTACTTGCGGTAGTCGTAGCCGGTGGCCATGGCCATGAGCATGGCTTCCATGCCGCCTTCCTTCTCGCGCCGCAGGATCAGCAGCCGTTCGTAGAAGTCCTGGAAGTCCTTGTTGATGCGCTTGCGCTCGTCGACCGGGTTGAGGAAGAAGTCGCGCAGGCGGGTCACCGTGAAGCGGAACGCCGAGAAGCGCAGCTCGTTGGGAAAGGCGTCCCACTCGGCCAGCGACAGCGTGCGCAGCGTCTCGTAGCCGGCGATCAGCGACTCGAACCGCTTCAGGGCGTAGCGGCCGCCCTCGAAGCACAGCGCGTTGACCGCAGTGGCGAGGTCGAAGATGAACTTGCCGCGTCCGGCGGCCTCGAAGTCGAGCACCGCGACGACCTTCTCGCCCTTGATCATCACGTTGTCGGCGAAGAGGTCGCCGTGGATGATGCCCTTGGGCAGCTTGTTCTCGAGGTAGTTCTGCAGGTACTCGAGCTCTTCGTCGAGCGTGCGGACGATCTTCTTGAGATAGTGGGGCAGGCGACCGCGTACGCCGGCGTAGATCTCGGCAACCCGATCGAAGCTGAAGCGGCTGTCGACGCCCTTCTTGTAGGCCTTGCGTGATCAGGTGCAGATCGGCCATCACGCGGCCGACGTTCTCGAGCTGCATGCCGCGTCAGATCGTCCGGGATCGACGGCGTGGCCGTCGATATGCCGATAGACCGAGAGCTGCTTGGCCGCTCCAGTCCCGGCAGTGGCGACCGCGCCGGTCGGCCAGGGCGACCGGACACGGGAATCCGTGCTTGCGGAGGAAGAGCAGCAGGTCGAGCTCGCGCTTGACCTCGATCTCGCTCTTCACCTCGTCGATCTTGACGACGAACTTGCCGCGTCCGGTCTCGAGCAGGTAGTGCGTGTTGACCGATCCTTCGCGCACTGTCCGGACGCTCGATAACCTTTGGCAAGCCGTAGTCGGCCGCCAGCGCGTTCGCGTCCTTCTTGGTCAGGTTGCGTATATGCGGCCATCTTCGCAGGGCGACCCCTCAGACCCTCAGGCGATCCAAGCGCCGTAACCTCTGAATTTTAGAACGAGATATGAGGGGGATACATCATCCGTGCCAAACCTGTCAATCAGAATCTCCGCTCAGCACACGTTTCCGGCAGCAGTGCCTGCGATTTGGGCATTGATCCGTAACCATTTGTTATGTTGACATTTTCTCGCAACTGGCTGAAGCATTTGCAGCGTCGGCGAATGCAAATTCACCTTCAGGGGCCGCGTCGAAGTGGTCGATTGACCGAATTTGTCGATCCATATTTTTCGACCCAAAGAGAATGCGGGCCCCGCGGGGGTGGGGAAAGTGACTAGAGCGCGCCACCCGTCGACGTCACGCGTTCACTGAATGGCGAGGATCTTGTGGGTCTGAGGAAGCACCCGGACGTCGGCCACGTGGCGGCGAGCCGTGCCGAAGAAACGCCGAAGGTCGTCGGGGCTGACGTCGACGCGTCCATCCGGCGCGGTGATCGGCTGAAGGAACACCGCCGCTCGCGAGCCGACCAGGGCGGCGGCGCGATCGACGTCGTCGAGATCCGTGCCGGCGTCGACGAGGACCTTGACGTACGCCTTGTCGCCGGCGATCGAGAGAAAGCGGGCGTGTTGATCCCAGAAGGCGCGCTCACCGCTGTTCGACGGCAGCTTCATGTCCATGCTCACGACATCGATCAGGGAAAGAACGCTCCGCAACGATTCCGGGAGCATGCCGTTGGTCTCGAGCAGCCGCGGTCGCGGCCAGCAGTCGTTCGAGAGGAGCTCGGCGAGGAACTCGGCTTGGAGGAGCGGCTCGCCACCGGTCAGCGACGTCCCGTCGACCGCCGGTTCGGCATCGAGCAACGGGCGGACGGCCTCGATCACGGAGCGCGCCGACACCGGGTTGGGGTGTTCGCACGCGATCCCGTCCACACCGAACACGCGGAAGGATGGTACCCGCTCGAGCGAGTCAGGGGTGTCGCAGTAGCGGCAGCGCAGGTTGCACCCCGCCAGGCGGATGAACAGCTGTCGCCGCCCCGCCTGCGTGCCTTCCCCCTGAAAAGACAGGAAGATTTCGGAGAGGTATCCGTCCGCCACTGGACCCTGGAATTAGCACGCGCCGCTCAGCACGCGGAACCCACCCCGACCGCGAGCTTGAGGTCCATGACGTTGGTGCCGGTGGGCCCGGTGCGCAGGAGATCCCCCAGGCGGTCGAAGAACGGATAGGCGTCGTTCTCGGCCAGCGACTGCTCCGGGTCGAGCCCGAGCCCATGGGCCCGCCGTAGGGTATGGCCATCGGCATAGGCGCCGGCCGCGTCGGTCGGACCGTCGATGCCATCGGTACCGGCGCTGAGCACGGCGATCGGTGCGTCGCCGATCGCCAGCGCCGCGACCAGCGCGAATTCCTGGTTGCGTCCACCACGACCCGACCCGCGGACGACGACCGTCGTTTCGCCACCGGCGATGGCGCACCACCGCCCACCGCGCGGCAACGATGCCACGCGGCCGGCCCATCGCCGCGCCGCCTCGGTCGTATCGCCGGTCAGCAGGGTGTCGTCGACGATCGGCTGGTACCCCAACCCCGTCGCGCAGGCGGCGGCCGCGCGGCAGGCGGTCATATTGTTGCCGATCACTTCGGCCGTCGCTGCCGCGGCAAGGCGATCGGTCGGCTTGACCGTCTCCGCGATCTCACCGCGCGCTCCGGCCTCGAGGAGCGCCAGGACCGCAGACGGAACGCGGGTCATGAGGCGGTGGTGGCGAAGCACTTCCAACGCGTCGTCGAACGTCGTCGGATCGGCCACCGTGGGTCCGGAGCCAATGACGTGGGGATCGTCGCCCGCCACGTCCGAGAGGATCAATGTCCGCACGGATCGTCCGCGCGCCCAGCGCAGCAGCCCTCCACCCTTCACCTCGGAGAGGTGCTTGCGCACCGTGTTGAGCGCGACGATGTCCGCGCCGCACGCGAGCAGGAGGCGATTGACCGCCATCGTGTCGGCCAGCGACACCGGGGGGCGCGGCCGCACGAGCAAGCTCGACGCCCCACCGCTGATCAGCGCGAGCACCGCGGCGTCCGGATCTCCCCGATCGAGGGAATCGCACAGCGCCCCGCTCGCCGACACGCTTCGCTCATCCGGCAGCGGATGGCTGCCGACCACCGACCCGATCTTGACCAGCGGCACCTCGCAACCCGCAGCCGTCACGACCGCGCCGGTGAGACGCGCCAGCGGGACGACCTGCTCCGCGCCGGCAGCCATCCGTGCCGCCGCCTTGCCGGCGCCGATCACGATCACGGCGCCCGGCGGCAGCGGTTGTTCCGACAGGTGTTCACGCACCAGCCGGATGGGATCCACCGCCGCCACAGCGGCGGCGAAGATGGTCTCGAGATCGCGCCGGGCGGGCGCGCGCGATCCGTCGAGGTGTGCTGGCTGGCCGGGTGGGCTCAGGTGTTCTCTTCGTCGACGTCCGCCGAGGCCAAGCGCCGGTAGGCCCGCTCGTCCTCGAAGCGTCGTTGCTGCTTGGCTTCCTTCTCCCGTTCGGCCTGGCAGCTGACGCACAGACGGCTGAAAGGCATGGCTTCGAGACGGGCCGGGGCGATCTCCGATTCACAGCTCTCGCAGATGCCGTACGTGCCCTCCTCGATGCGTTCGAGGGCTTCTTCAATGGCCTGGAGCTTCTCGCGTTCGCGGTCGTTCAGAATGAAACTGATCTCGCGGTCCCGCTCCTCGCTGGCGAGGTCGTAGGTGTCCATGCCGTCGTCCTTGGCACCTTCGCGACCGTGCTTCAGATCCTCGTTGATCTCGCGGAGGATCGTCCGCTTCATGTTCATCAGAAGCTGCTTGGAGTTCTTGAGCGTCGTCTTTCGCATGGCTCCTTCCAGGGCCGGGTTTGAGGGGGCCGGAGATTAAACATGGCCCCTCGTCGTGTCAACGAGGTATTCCCCATGACGACGATGCAAGAAAACGATTGCGTGAAAAGTCCTCGCACAGTATACGAATTTCTACGGGCTATCCCCTGACAAAGGGCGGTGGGGATTTTGGTGTGGTGGCTCGGGACCGGATTGCCCGCGTGGTCCCCGATGAATCGCCAGTCCAAACACCATAAGGCCAGATCGGCTGTCGCAGCCAAGCTCGGTTCGATGGGCTTTGGCGTCGAGGATGTCCCCCGGACGAAGGGGTACGACCTGCTGGTCAACGGCGAGATCCGCGTCGCACTGCGCGTCGCGTTCCCCGGGCGCTACGCCCACACGGTCACCGTGGGCGGCAAGCGCTATACCTACAACTACAAGAGCTGGAGCTTCAACTTCCATCGTCATGGGCGGTGGGATCGGAAGTACTGCGACGTCTTCGTCTGTATCGCCAAGCGCCGCAGCGGCGCCGACGAGGTGTTCGTGATCCCCGCCAGCGCGGTGTCAGGCCCGACGTTCAGCCTGCACGGCGCTGGCACCAAGCCCTATCGGGGCCGCTACGCGCCGTACCGCGACCGATGGGCCGTCTTCGCCGAAAGCGAGTTGCTGCAATCCCCGCAGCAACCGCAACCGGCCGTCGCCTAGCGCCCGGCGGATCGCCCGACACGTCCACTCGCGGCCTGCATCAAAGGCCGCATGAGCGAGAAGCGCCCGATACGTATCGTCGTCCTCGGCGGCGGCTTCGGTGGGATCTATGCCGTGAGGGAGCTGGAACGGCTCCTCGGGCGCGACCCGCACGTCGAGATCACGCTGGTCAACCAGGACAATTTCTTCGTCTTCACGCCGATGCTGCACGAGGTCGCCGCATCGGACCTCGACCTCACCCACATCGTCAATCCGATCCGCAAGCTTCTGCGCCGCGCCGCCTTCTTCCACGGTCAGGTGCTCGAGATCGACCTCGCCGGGAAGGCCGTCGTCGTCAGCCACGGCGTCGAGGGCGGCCATCCGCATCGGCTGGAATACGACCACCTGGTCCTGGCGCTCGGCGCCGTGACGAACTTCTTCGGGACTCCCGGCCTCGCCGAGCGCGCCTTCACGATGAAGACGCTCGGCGACGCGATCGCCCTGCGCAACCGCATCATCGACAGCCTCGAAGAGGGCGACTTCGAATGCTGTCCCAACATTCGCCGCCGCATGATGACCTTCGTCGTCGCCGGCGGCGGATTTGCCGGCGTCGAGACGGTCGCGGCCGTGCACGACTTCATGATCGAGGCGTTGCCGCACTACCCGCATCTGACCAAGGAGGACGTACGCGTCGTCCTCGTCCACCCGGGCACCGTGATTCTTCCGGAGCTCAGCGAGAAGCTCGGCCGATACGCCCAGGGCAAGCTCGCCGCCCGCGGTCTCGAGCTGCACCTCGAGTCAAAGGTCCGCGCCTTCTCTGCCGACGGCGTGACCCTGTCCGACGGCACCCTGATTCCGACCGCCAACCTGGTATGGACCGCCGGCACCGCACCCAACCCGCTGCTCGCGGCGCTGGCGTGCAACAAGGACCGCGGCCGGCTCGTCGTCGACGAGTACCTCCAGGTCCAGGACTGGCCCGGCGTCTGGGCGCTCGGCGACTGCGCCTGCGTTCCGGACCGCACCACTGGCGGCGTCTTTCCGCCGACGGCACAGCACGCCAGTCGCCAGGGAAAGGTGCTGGCGGGCAACATCGCCGCGGTCATGCGCGGGCGCGCTCCGAAGCCCTTCGCCTTCAAGACCCTCGGCCAGCTCGCCGCCATCGGGCGGCGCACGGGTGTCGCCAACATCATGGGCCTCAACTTCTCCGGCTTCCTCGCCTGGTGGCTGTGGCGGACGATCTACCTCCTCAAGCTGCCGCGCTTCGAGCGCAAGGTCCGCGTCGCGCTCGACTGGACGCTCGACCTGCTCTTCACCAAAGACCTCGTGCAGTGCCCGACGACCCGCGCCGTCGCCGCCGTCAGGTTCCACGAGGCCGAGGCGCCGTCCGCGATGCGCGCCGCATCGTGAGGTGACCGCGCGATCGCACCAGCCCTCCCGAGTCCCCGAGAGCAGCGCCGCGCGTCTGCATCTGGCAGAATGCCGGCGCCCAACGGAGGACTCGGATGCCCATCGGCCACGGATCGCTCGCCAACCTCGCCCGCCTGCGGAGCTACAAGAGCCGGCGCCTCTCGTCGTGGGACCGCAGCGGCGGCAACCGCGATTGCCTGCTGATCCAGCCGGGCCAGTGCGCCGTGCTCGGCGAAATCGCGGGCGCCGGCTGCGTAAAGCACATCTGGATGACGATGGCCTCGCTGCCGGACGAGCCGCACGACCTGCGCCAGACGGTGCTGCGCATGTTCTGGGACGGCGAGCCGACGCCCAGCGTCGAAGTGCCACTGGGCGATTTCTTCGGTATCGGCTTCGGCCTCCGCCGCAACTTCGTCTCGCTGCCGCTTGCAGATGAGCCCGGAGGGCGGCCGCGGCTTCAACTGCTGGTTCCCGATGCCGTTCGCGCGCGGCGCGCGCTTCGAGGTGGAGAACCAGGGCGCGCATGGCCGGCTGTTCTTCTTCTACATCGACTACGAGGAGCATGCCGCGATCGATCCCGACCTCGGGCGCTTCCACGCCTGGTGGAACCGCACCGACCCGACCGCCGGCACGGCGCGCGAGCACGGCTACACCCGCGCCGACTACGGCTACAGCGAGGCACGGCCGTCAGGATACGGCCTCGCCGTGCAGGGCCCTTGGAAGCAGCCCAACCTGACCGGCGCGCGCAACTACGTCATCCTCGACGCCGCCGGCAACGGCCAGTACGTCGGCTGCAATCTGAACGTCGACGTCTTCGAGCGGCAGGTGAACGACTGGTACGGCGAGGGCGACGACATGATCTTCATCGATGGCGAGCCCTGGCCGCCGCGCCTCCACGGCACCGGCACCGAGGACTACTTCAACACCGCCTTCTGCCCGAAGCAGGAGTACTCGGCGCCGTACCACGGCATCACCGTCTACAGCGGCAACGGAGGCGTGGCCGTGGGGCGGCAAGAACTCGATGTACCGCTTCCACGTCGAGGATCCGATCCGCTTCGAGCGCTCGATCAAGGTGACGATCGAGACCGGCCACGACAACGCCCTCGCCAACGACTACTCGAGCACGGCGTACTGGTATCAGCTCGGACGCCGCGAGCCCTTGCCGGCGCTGCCGCCAGTGGCGGCGCGTCTGCCGCGCCCCGATCCGCCCGAGCTCGCGCGGGCGCGTTGAGATCCCGACGGGCGCCGCACTCGGGGCGCTCGTCGGGAGGCTTTGTCACGGAGCGAAGAACCCGTCGCAGGCCGTCCGCGTGAGCAGGTCGATAACGTTGATGACGGTACCGAGCAGGTTGTTGATGTCGGTGCCGTCGAAGTTGCCCGGGCCGTCGAGCACCATGTTGTGGACGGTGACCTGCGCGTTGCTGAGCGACGTCTGGTCCGCCGGCGAGAAGAGACCGAGATCGGCCAGTCCGGCGGTCAGCACCTGGTCGAGGATGACGGCGTCGCCGTACGTCGCCGCCGGCATGAGGGGCGCGACGAACGTCGGTAGCGTGTTGGTGTTGGCCCAATCGACCGCCAGATCGTAGGCGCGTCGCGTCTGATTCTCGAGCTTGCCGAAGTCCACCACCGACGGCTCGTCGGCATTCGAGTGATAGCAGGGGCCTGTCGAGTCGCTGTAGAAGATCGTCGGCACCATCTTGCTGCCGAAGTTGACGTAGTCGCTGCGCCCCTGGCCGAAGATGTAGCTCAGCTGGCGCTCCTGCAGCGTGCTGCTGCTCGCCGCCTGGCTGACCATCGCGCTCAGTCCGGTTCCCGTCTCGGCCCCCACCGCGAACGTGAAGTCGCGGAGGCTGGGCAGCAGATTGGCGCCCTGGATGTCGAAGTTGATGTAGCCGACGGTGTTGGCCAGCGGCACGATCGGGTTGTTCGTGTAGTAGAGCGAGCCGAGCAGGCCGTCTTCCTCGGTGTCCCAGAACGCGAGGATCACCGAGCGGCGCGGCGCCGTCGGCAGTGCCGCAATGCCGCGACCGACGCCCAGTGCGGCCGCCACGCCCGCGGCGTTGTCGGTGGCGCCGTTGCACACCGTGTCGCCCGGCGTCACGGTGCGGCAGGTCCCAAGATGGTCGTAGTGGGCGCCCACGATGACGTATTCGTTGGGCAGCTCGCTGCCGGGAATGATCGCCAGAATGTTGGTCCCGGTCTGTCCGCTCTGTACGTAGTGCTGCTTGAAGGTTTCGTCACCGGTCTGGCCGGAGTCGAGGCCGACCGCGCCCATCGCCTGCAACTGGCCGATCAGATAGTTCTGCGCGGTCACCGACCCCGGGGTGTTGTTGTTGCGCCCCATCAGGGAGTCGTCGGCGAGGAAGTTCACGTCGTCGGGATTGAAACCGGTCGGCGGCTCGGCACAGGCCGTGGGCGCCGGCGCATCCTTGCGCTTGAGCCCAGTCGCGTCGTTCTTCGCGTCGGTGCCGCCGAGCTCGGCGCAGTAGCGCCGCGCGGCGGTCGTGCCGGCGGGCAGCGCGAGGTTGACGCCCAACGTCGACGCGAACGGCGTGGTCAGTGCCACCGCGGTGCCCTTGCAGACCGCCTTGATGACCGTGCTCTTGATCAGCACGACGCTGCAGGCACTGCCAGGGTCGCTCTTCCCCTTGTACTTGTAGCCCTTGCTGCCGGCCGGATTGCCGAGGCCCTTCCAGCCGATGGCGTTCAAGGTGAAGCTGACGCTGCCGCCGCCCGGCACCGTACCGTCGAACAACGACAGCTGCGCCCCACCGACCGTCGGATCCTCCGCCGTGGCCGGTACCGGCAGATCGAATCCGGCCGGATCCTTCGACACGATCTTCGCCAACTTGGCCGGCTTGATCACGCCGACCTTCGCCGGAATCGCGATGTCGAGCGCCAGAGCGGGCGTGGCCGCCACGACGGCGAACGTACCGCAGACGACTGCGAGAAGACCCCCAACGATTGAACGCATCATTTCCCCCCTGCTGATTGCGGCCGCCGATGAGCACGGCCGTCAGCCCAATCTGCCTTGGGGCCGAGGCGATCGTCAATTGATATCGCTGCCCCGAGTGGGTCAATCCCGCAGCACCGCGCGTTGCATGCCCCCACGTGGCGCCGCTCCGCGATGTGTCGTTGCGCGGCCATCCTGTGGAGTTGCGGCGCGTGAGCGCCGGGGCACAACGCGCCCAGCGAGGGAAGATCGAGCGTGTGTGCGATCAATCGCGGAAGTTGATGAACTGCAGCGGCAGGTCGAGATCCTGCTCCTTGAGTAGTTGGATGGAGCGCTGCAGCTCGTCGCGCACCTTGCCGGTGACGCGCACCTGGTCGCCCTGGATCTGCGCCTGCACCTTGAGCTTGGCGTCCTTGATGACCTTCACGACCTGGCGCGCCTTCTCGATGACGATGCCCTGCTGGACGGTCACGACCTGTTTGGCGCGCCCGCCGGCCGCCGCCTCGATCTTGCCGTAGACGAACGCCTTCAACGGGATGTGGCGCTTGGCGGCCTTGCCCTGCAGCACCTCGACGACGGCCTTCACCTTGTACTCGTCCGACGAGGTGATGCGGATCTCCGTCCCCTCGTGCTCGATCTCGGTGTCGCTGCCCTTGAAGTCGTAGCGCTGCGTCACTTCCTTGCGCGTCTGGTTGATGGCGTTGTCGACCTCTTGCAGGTCGACCTGCGAGACGACGTCGAACGACGGCATGGCGACCTCCTAGTTGCCGATCGGCGCTTCGACGATGTCGACGCCCGGCGGCGCCTCGAAGTGGAACGCGGCGTCGTCGAGGCCGACGTTGCGGTGCAGATCGGAGAACTGGAGCGTGGTGACGTTGCCGATCGGGTCGGTCACCTCGGCGCCGACGATGTCGTACGACGTCGCGTCGACCGTGAGCACCAGCGCGCCGAGGTCCGAGTCCCCGCGCGGTTGAAGGTGCAAGCGCACGCGACCGTCCGTGGGCTCGTCGGCCTTGACGTCGAAGTCGCTCTTCAGCCGCCCGACGCCGGTGAGGAACGAGATCGGCGTCGACGAGCGGAACGCGTTCTGGAACGGCGCCTTCAGGACCTGCTGCTCGTCCGGCTCGTAGAACCACAGCGTCTTGCCGTCCGCGACGATGACCTGCGAGACGCCCTCGGTCAGGGTCCAGCGCATCTTCCCCGGCTTCTTGAACGCGACCGTCCCGCTCGCCTTCATCGTCTTGCCGGCGCTCGCCATCACCAGCTCCTGCTGCACGTTGGCGGTGAAGTCCTTGGTGGCGTCGTAACGCGCCTGCACCTTGTCGGCGACGTCCGCCAACGCCGGCGCCGCGAGCAACAGGACAAGAAGAATCGTCACCACGGAGGCACGGAGGCGCGGAGAGGAGCTGCTGGAGAACTGAGGCACCGGCATTTCAAAGCTCTTTCAAAACAGAAGAAGGGGACAACCGCAGATCGGCGCTTTCAACCGGGAGGCCTCCGTGTCTCCGTGCCTCCGTGGTGAAATTCTTAGTCCGCCTCGATCGGCGGCGCCAACACCTCGCGCGGCCGGCCGTTCTCGCTCGCCGTCACGACGCCCTCGCGCTCCATGCGCTCGATCATGCGGGCGGCGCGATTGTAGCCGACGCGCAGGCGGCGCTGCACCCAGGAGATCGACGCCTGCCGACTGCTCGGTGACCAGCGCCACCGCCTGATCGTACAGCTCGTCGCTGAGGTCGTCCCCGTCGCCGTCGCCCTCATCCTCGCCTTCCGGCGCCTCGAGCAGGGCGAAGGCATACTGCGGCTTGCCCTGCTTCTTGATCGCGACGACGGCCTGGTGGATCTCTTCCTCCGTGACCAGCGGACCGTGCAGGCGCTGCAGGCGGGCGCTGCCCGACGACATGTAGAGCATGTCGCCGCGGCCCAGCAGGCGCTCGGCGCCGATCTGATCGAGAATGGTGCGCGAGTCGACCCGCGCCGTCACCTGGAAGGAGATGCGCGACGGGAAGTTGGCCTTGATGAGGCCGGTGATGACGTCGACCGACGGCCGCTGCGTGGCGACGATCAGATGCACGCCCGCGGCTCGGGCCTTCTGCGCCAGGCGCGTGATCGGCTCCTCGACCTTGCGCCCCATGGTCATCATCAGGTCGGCGAGCTCGTCGATGATCACCACGACCTTCGGCAGGCGCTCGGGCAGCGCCGTCGTGCGTGAGCACCTCGTCGTCGTCGGCATCCTCGGCCACGTCCTTCAGCTCGATCACCGAGCTGCTGGCGTCCTCGGCGCGCATCTCGTCGATCAGCTTGTTGTAGCCGTCGATGTTGCGCACTCCCTGCTTCTTCATCAGGCGGTAGCGCTCTTCCATCAGCTCGACGATGTTGTTGAGCACCGTACACCGCCTGCTTGGGATCGGTCACCACCGGCACCAGCAGGTGCGGGATCTCCTCGTAGACCGACAGCTCGAGCATCTTCAGGTCGATCATGACGAAGCGCACCTCGCGCGGCGGCGCCTTGTAGAGGATGCTCATGATCATGGCATTGATGGCGACCGACTTGCCGCTGCCGGTGGCGCCGGCGATCATCAGATGCGGCATCTTGCCCAGATCGCCGATGACGCAGTGACCGGCGGTATCCTTGCCGAGCGCCATCGGCATCGGCGAGGTCGACTGCTGGAACTCGTCCGCCTCGATCAGCTCGCGCAGCGCGACCTCTTCGCGCCGCGGGTTGGCGACCTCGATCCCGACCACGGCCTTGCCGGGCACCGGCGCCAGGATGCGCACGCCCGGCACGCGCAGCGCCATCGCGAGATCGTCGCCGAGGCTGGTGATCCGGTTCACCTTCACGCCCGGCGCCGGCTCGATGTCGAAGGTCGTGATCACCGGGCCGGGCCGCACCTCGACAACCTTGCCGACGATGCCGAAGTCCGCGAGCTTGGCCTCGAGGATCTGCGAGCTGCGCCGCAGCGCCGTCCTCGTCGATGCTGATGTCGTCGTGCTTGGGCGCGTGCAGGAGGCGCAGCGGCGGCACGGTGTAGCGCTCGTCGCCGAACGGCAGCTCCTCCTGAACGACCCGCTTCTTCTTCGGCGTGGCCGGCCGCCGCTCGTGAATGATCAGCGGCGCCACGTCGTCGTCGGCGGGCGCGATCCGCTTCACGTTCGCCTTGGGCTTGCGCACCAGTTGCTGCGCGGCCGGCTCGGCGCGCTCGGCCACCGTCTTGGCGCGCCGCAGCGAGCCGGCGACGCCGCGGCTGACGCCGCGCACGATGGACCCCAGGGAGAGATGGGTGGCGACGATGAAGGCGAGCACGGCGATGCCGCCGACGATGATGAACGACCCGCCGGCGCCGAACGGCTCGGCGAGCACGGCGGCGAGGAATCCCCCGACCCAACCGCCGGCGACGGCCACCGGCCGGTTCGGCCCGGCGGCAAGGCCGAACAGGATCGCCACGCAGGGTACGAGCAGCGCGGCCGCGACGGCGCGCGCCGGGCCGAGGCCGTTGACGCTGTGGCGGAACAGCGACACCGCGACGGTCAGGAGCGCCAGCGGCAACAGATACGCGCCGTACCCCAGCGCCTGGACCACCAGGTCGGCGAGCCCGTGCCCGACCCTGCCGGCGAGGTTCAGGCTCGGCAGATCGTTCTGGTAGGCGAAGAAGCTCGAGCGCCAGAAAGGCCGCCGCCGCCAGGCACGACGATCGCCGCGACCTCGTCGAGCAGACCCGCTGTCGCGCTGGATCTCGCTCGGCTCCGCCGCTTCCGGAGCGGCCTCGGCGCGCGCGCGAGCCATCTCACATCTCCAGAACGAACGGCAGCGACCACCGGACGGCGGTCGAGCGTCTTGCTGAGATAGCGGCGCAGGGCCTTGCGCACTTCTTCCTTCACCTCGAGCGAGTCGGTGCGCGATTCGGGCGCGAGGTCGCCGAGCGTGGCGATGACCACATCGCGGGCCTCCTCGAAGTACGCGCGCCTGGTCGCCTTCGGCGACCACGCCCGCGCGGAGAAGTCCGGCCCGGCGATCAGCTCGCCGGTGTGCTGATCGACGCGCCAGCACGGCGAGCAGCAGGCCGTCCTGCGACAGGTGGCGGCGGTCGCGCAGGACGATGTCGCTGATGTCGCCGATGCCCTTGCCGTCCACCAGCACGCGGCCGGCACTGACCGGATCGGCGCGGCGCGCGCCGGCCTCGTCGAATGCCGAGCACCTGGCCGTCCTCGAGCAGGAACGTCGCCTCCTCCGACAGACCGACGGTGCGCGACAGCCGCAGGTGCTGCGCCAGATGGCGGTACTCGCCGTGCACCGGCACGAAGTAGCGCGGCCGCACCAGGTTGAGCATCAGCGCCAGCTCGTCCGGCTGGCGTGGCCGGAGACGTGGACGTCGTGCGTCGCGCGAGGTGAACACCGCGAGCGCCGCGCCGATACATGTGGTTCACCATGTTGCGAGATCGGCCGCTCGTTGCCCGGGATGATGCGCGAGGAGAGGACGACCGCGTCGCCCGGCTCCATCTGCACCTGCACCGTGGTCGCCCATCGAGATGCGCGTCAGCGCCGACATCGGCTCGCCCTGGCTGCCCGACGTGAGCACGGTGACGCGCTCGGCCGGCAGCGACGGCCAGCTCGGAGACCTCGGCGAAGATCGCCGGCGGGGCGCGCAGGTAGCCCAGGTCGGTGGCGATGCGCAGGCTGTTCACGAGGCTGCGGCCGACGACCACGACCCGACGGCCGGTCGCCTCCGACAGCTCGATCACCTGCTGCAGGCGGTGGACGTGCGACGAGAACGTCGAGAAGAAGATGCGCCCCTCGACCGCTCTGGAACACGCTCTCCAGCCCGCTGCGCACGCTGCGCTCGGAGCCGGTCGATCCGGGATGCTCGACGTTGGTCGAGTCGGAGAGCAGCAGCAGCACGCCGCGCGCGCCGTATTCGGCGAAGGCCTGGATGTCCGGGGCCGCGACCGTCGATCGGGGTGTAGTCGATCTTGAAGTCGCCGGTGTGCATGACGACGCCGAGCGGCGTCGTGATCGCCAGCCCGACCGCGTCGACGATCGAGTGGGTGACGTGGATCGGATCGATCGCGAACGGCCCGAGTCTCCCAGCGCTCGCGCGGCCGGTAGGTACGCAGGTCGACCTTGCCGTCGAGATCGTGCTCGCGCAGGCGCGACGCCGATCAGGCCCGCCGCCATCGGCGTCGCGTAGACCGGCACCGACAGATCGCGCAGCGCGTACGGCAGCGCGCCGATGTGGTCCTCGTGCCCGTGCGTGATGACAAAGCCGCGGAAGCGATCGCCGAGCTGCCGCAGGTACTCGAACTCGGGAATGACGAGGTCGATGCCGAGCATGCTCGGGTCGGGGAACATCACCCCGCAGTCGATGGCGATCGCCTCGCCGCGCGTACTCGAGGACGAGGCAGTTGAGGCCGATCTCGCCGAGCCCGCCGAGCGGGATCGACGCGCAGAGTGCCGCTGCCGTCATGCCATGTCGCCGCGCTGGCGCGGAGCGGTCGGCAGACCCTTGCGCGGGTGTGACGGTTCCGCACCATCCGCAACACCACCGCGACGGAGAGTAGCGCCGCGTCGGTCTGGGGAGTCAACGCGCTGCGTGACCGCGGCACCCATGCGGCACTGCGCTGCGCAGCAGCCTTGACGACGGCGGAGAGCCGTTGCTAGCGTCCCCGCTCTCTGTCAACATCTCGACGAGGCGTTGCATGCCTCGCCCTCTCCCACCGTCCGTGCATCGAAAGCGAGGGCACCGTGGTCAACAAAGCCATCATCATCGGCAATCTCGGACGCGACCCCGAGGTCCGCTTCACCCCCAGCGGGCGCGCGGTCGCGAAGTTCTCGGTGGCCACCACCGAGAAGTGGACCGACCAGCAGGGCCAGAAGCAGGAAAAGACCGAGTGGCACAACATCGTGGTGTGGGGGAAGCAGGCTGAGACCTGCGGCCAGTATCTGGCCAAGGGCCGGCAGGTGTTCGTCGAGGGCCGCATCACCAACCGCAGCTACGACGACAAGGACGGCAACAAGAGCTACATCACCGAGATCATCGCGCGCGACGTGCGCTTCCTCGGCGGCGGCAGGCGGTGGCGCCGGTGGCGGCGGTGGTGGCGGCACGCGCGACAGCGGCGGCTTCTCGCCCCCGGCCGGCGAGGACGGACCGCCGCCGGACGACGACATCCCGTTCTGAGCGCTACGGCAGCCGCGCCAGCTGCGGCGCCTCGACCAGCTGGGGTGCCGCGCACCAGGGCATGAGATCGGACTGCCTGGCGGCGGCGCGGCGCAGGCGCGCGGCCGCCAGGCGGGTGCGGACGCTGATCACCGTCACCTCGGTGGTCGGCGTCGGCGCCTCGCCGCGCCCCTCGGCGTCGTCCACCGCGAGAAGACCGGCCCGCGCAAACTGCAGGCGTGCGGCGGCCGCGGCGTCGCCGGCGCGCTCGCAACCGTCGAGCGCGCGCTCGGCATGGTCGAGGCGGCGGTCGATCTCATCCTCCGCCCACGCCGATCCGTCGAGGGCGCGGAGCGCGAGATCGCTGGGCAGCTCGGCGAGCAGCGCGGCCGTGAAGTCGGCCGGCGGCTCGTCGACGGTCATGGTGCCGGTCGGGGTGGTGACCAACCGTCGCCAGCCGAGACGCACCGCGCGCCGCCCCGAGGTCCAGAGCAGTTCGGCGTGGTTGCCGCTGACGAGGTGAATCACCGTCGCCGCGCCGACCCGGCGAACCTCGCGACGACACGGATCCGGCCGACGCCCATCGCAGTCCACGGCGCGCCGGGCATAGCCCTCGACCTCGTGCGCCAGCCAGGTCGTATCGCCGACCTCGTCGACGTCGGCATAGGCGCCAACCGCCGACTCGACCCGCTCGTAGCGGCGCGGTTGGCGACGGTCGCCGGGCATCGCCAGTCGGTCCGCGGTGCCGATGACGAAGCGACCGCGCGGGCTCGCCTCGCGCACCATGGGCGCGGTCGGCGCGGCGAGGGCGACGAGAAGGAAGACGGCGGCAGGGGACATGGCTGGCTCCTTTTCGGACCCCGGAGAGAAAGCGATCAACGACGCCGTGCTCAAGAACGCGTGACATCCATGTCCTGACTCGCATGGGTGCAGCCGTCTGGGACCGCGGCCGTCTCGGCCGCAGCGCAGCGCGATTCGTCTCGCATCCGGCAGGCGCTGCGCTGCGGGCGAGACGCCCGCGGTCCCAGACGGCTGCTCACCCCGTGCCATGCGTTTCGCGCTGGTCAGCGGCGCGCGGCTCGTGCTACGGGCGCGTCAGTCCAACTTGGGGGGGAACCATGCGGACCATCGCACGAGGGCTGATCGCGATCGCGGTGCTCGGGGGGATGCTCATCGGCAGTGCGCCACAGGCGCGCGCCTTCTGCATCTTCAACTGCTCCTACACCAAGACGAAGTACCCGATCGTGCTCGAGCACGGCCTGGCCGGCTTCAACGAGCTGTTCGGCGTGTACGAATACTGGTTCGGCATTCCCGACGCGCTGCGCGACGGCGGCGCGACGGTGTTCGTCACCGAGGTGAGCCAACTCAACTCCACCGAGGCGCGCGGCGAGCAACTGATCGACCAGATCGAGCACATCGTCGCCATCACGGGGAAGCCGAAGGTGAACCTGATCGGCCACAGCCACGGCGGGCTCGACGTGCGCTATGTCGCCGCCGTGCGCCCCGACCTGGTCGCGTCGGTGACCAGCGTCGGAACGCCGCACAAGGGCGCGGCGCTCGCCGACTTCCTGCGCGCCAACGTGAGCAACGGATCGTTCAGCGAGAGCGTGCTCGCGTTCTTCGCCAACTCGCTCGGCACCGTGCTCGGCCTGCTGTCGGGCCACACCAACCCGCAGGACGCGATCGCCGCGCTCGACTCGCTCACCAGCGCCGGCCTGGCGACGTTCAATGCCCACTATCCGCAGGGCGTGCCGACCACGGCGTGCGGCAGCGGCGCGGCGACGGTGGGCGGCATCCGCTACTACTCGTGGGGCGGAACCGGCGTGCTGACCAACCTGCTCGACGTCTCCGATCCGGCGCTCGGCGTCTCCTCGCTCGTCTATCCGGAGGCCAACGACGGGCTCGTCGGCCGCTGCAGCTCGCACCTCGGCAGCGTCATTCGCGACAACTACTTCCAGAACCACCTCGACGAGGTGAACCAGGTGCGTCGGCCTGGTGTCGATCTTCGAGTCGAACCCGACGACGGTGTTCCGCAATCACGCCAACCGCCTGAAGAACGCCGGGCTCTGACGTGCGCGGCGCTGGCGCTCGGCGCCGCTGGCGCGACGCTCGTGGTGCTGGCCGCCGCGCCGGTGGTCGTCGGCGCCGCCGCGCGTCGAGCCTGCGGACGCCGCGCCACCCCTCGCGCGCGGCCGGGTCGCGTCGAGCGACGTGACGCGTCACCCGATCGCGCCGCGGTCGCGGACGCGTTGCGCGCGGCCGGCGCCAGCGCGCCGCGCCCGTGGGAGCCCGCCGGCGTCGCTCGACGGGACCGAGCCCGATGGCGCGTTCGCCGCCGACGCCGACGGCCACCTGATCGTCGCGCCCGCGCTGCGCCGCTCCTTCGACTACTTGTTCGCGGCCAGCGGCGAGGAGTCCGACGACCGGATCAGCGCGCACATCGCCGCCGAGATCCGCGCCCGCCTGCAGGATCCGGCCCGTGCCGCCGCCCTCGCGATGCTGGCCCGCTTCGTCAGCTATCGCGAGCGCGGGCGCACCCTCGCGGCCACGCTGCCCGACGATGCCGACCTCGCCGCGCGCGTCGACGCGTTGCGCGGCCTGCGCCGCGAGGTGTTCGGCGCGCCGACGCCGACGCGCTGTTTGCCGACGAGGAGGCGATCGTCGCCGTCGCGCTCGCCGAGCACCGCATCGCGCGAGGACCCGAGCCTCAGCGACGCCGAGCGCGCGCGCACGGCTCGAGACCGCGCTGGCCGAGGCGCCTGGAGCCGATGCGCGCCGCGCGTACCGAGGCGCTGGCGCCCGCGCGGCTGGCGCGCGACGAGGCCGCGCTGCGGGCTCAGGCGGCGACGCCGAGGCGGTGCAGCGGCTGCGCGAGCGAGCGCGTCGGCGCCGACGCGGCGGAGCGGCTTGGCGGCGCTCGACACACGAGCGCGGGGCCTGGCGCGACGGGTCGCCGCCTACCGCGCCGAGCGCGCCGCCATCGACGCCGATCCGTCGCTCGACGATGCGGCGCGCGCCGGCGCCGTCGACGCCCTGCGCGCGAGCCGTTTCAGTGGCGCCGGAGCGGCTGCGCATCGACGCACTCGACCGCATCGAGATGGAGTAACCGGGTTGCGTTCCGCCGCCCGCTGTGGCGCTGTTCGAGCGCTCGATGGATGCGCTCACCGCGCTCGGCCTCACCGCCGCGACGCTGACCACCTGCTCGTTCGTGCCGCAGCTCACCAGGATTTGGCGGACGAAGTCGGCGCGACGATCTCTCCTACGGCATGTTCAGCGCCTTCAGCCTCGGCATCCTGCTGTGGCTGTTCTACGGCGTGCTGCGCGACGACCTGCCGGTGATCGTCGCCAACGCCATCACGCTGGTCCTCAGCGTCGCGATCCTCGCTGCTGAAGATCCGCTACGATCGTCGGCCGCTGTAGCGGCGGGCGCGAGCCCGCCCTGCGTGGAGCGACCGTGCTCAGGTGAGCAGCGCGCGCACGCCGCGGCCGAGCACCGCCCGCCGCCAGCGCATCCTCGATCTTCGGCGTGCGACAGCCGCGCCACCGATGCGCTCGGTCTCCTCCGGCGTCGGGAAGCCCCAGAGGCGCGCTCTCGGCCAGCGCGACGGCGAGGTCGAGGCGACTGTCGGCGAGCACCGCGTAGCGGTAGCGCAGCTTCTTGCGCGCCCGATCGAGCTCGTCGGCGCCGAAGCCCTCCTGCGCCGGCGCGCCGGCAGGTGTCCTCGACGGCGCGCGCGAGGCGGACGGCGCGGCTGCGGGCGCCGCTGGCGGCGACCACCGCGCAGGCCCAGTCGGGTCCCCACTCGAGGTGCGCACCGACCTCGTAGCTGAGGCCGAGACGCTCGCGCAGCTCCTGGAAGAGGCGGCTGTCGGGATCGGCGCCGACGATGTCGACCGCGACGCCGGTCGCGAGCAGCGCGCGCGGCGTCGGCTGCACCGGCATGAGCAGGGTGAGGTACGCCTGGCTGCTGTCGCGATCGCGCACGCGGACGCTGCCGCCCACCCCGCGCCGCACCGTCGCGCACCGGCGCCGCGGCGCCGGGCGCGCCGCGGCGGAAGTGCCGGCGCACCGCTGGCGCGCACGCGCGCCTCCGAGGCGCCGCCGACGACGGCGAGCACGGTATTGGCGTGCGTCAGGCGCTGCTGCAGAAAGCGCGCGACGTCGCGCGGGCGGATGCGCGCGACGCTGGCGATCGTGCCCGCCACCGGATGGGCGATCGCGCCGCCGAACATGCGCCCCCAGGCGCGGCGGTAGACGCGTTCGGCCGGGTCGTCGAGGCGGCCGCGGATCTCCTCCATCACGACGCGCTGTTCCTTGCGCAGGCGGCGCTCGTCGACGGCGGTGCGGTAGAACTGTTCGGCGAGCAGGCCAGCGCGTCGTCGAGGTCCTCGTTGAAGACCTCGAAGGTGAGCGAGATGTCCTCGTAGCCGGTGTCGGCGTTGTGCTCGCCGCCGAGCTCGGCCGCGCGGCGGTTGAGCGCCACCTGGTCGAGCGAGTTGGTGCCCTGAAAGAGCATGTGCTCGGCGAGATGCGCGAGGCCGGCGTGGCGGCCGTCGCAGCGCGCGCCGGCGCGCACGGTCAGCGCGATCGCCGTGAGGCGTCCGGGCTCGTGCTGATGCACGACGCGGAGTCCGCGGACGCGGAAACGGTGCGCCATCGGGTCTCTCCCGCCCTCAGGCGGGACCGCCGCCGAGAAAGTCGACGGCGCGATCGATGTCGGCGGTCGGGACCACGCCGCGCAGGTGGGCGAGCAGGCTGCGCACGTCGAGCACGCTGTGCAGGCGCAGTCCGGCGTCGGCCAGTGCCGACGCGCCGCCGTCGCTGCGGTCGACGATCACCAGCACATCCTCGACCACCAGCCCGGCGTCGCGAAACGGCGTCACCGCGTCGAGCTTGGCGCCGCCGCTGGTTACCACGTCGTCGACCATCAGGGCGCGCTCGCCCGGCGCGAACTCGCCCTCGATGAGCTTCTTGGTGCCGTACTCCTTCGCCTCCTTGCGCGCGTAGATCATCGGCTGCTCGGCGATCAGCGACATCGCGACGGCAAGCGGCAGGCCGGCGTACGGCAGACCGGCGATGCGGTCGTAGCGCAGGTCGGCGGCGCGCTGCAGCAGGGCGCGCGCGACGCGCGCCAGCGCCGCGGGATGCGACACCAGCACGCGCATGTCGAGGTAGAACGGCGACCGGCGGCCGTCCTTCAGCGTGAATTCGCCGAAGCGCACCACGCCGATGCGGTGCAGGAGCTCGCTGAGCTCGCGCGCGACGGTGGCCTCATGATCGGTTCGCGGCATCCATGGGCTCCTTCGCCTACCCGCGCCGGCCGCGCAAGACCGGGGCGATGCCGGCTACTTGATAAGCTTGTGGATGGCCTTGAACTGCGGCGACTCGGCGGTGCGCACCCATTCGAGACACACCATCTCGACCGTCGCCGGCACCGCGCCCGAGCCGACGATCTTGTCCCAGCCGGCGCGCAGGTCGGGCTCGCGAGCGCGCGGAAATGGCGTCGATAGGGGACGTGCACCTGATAGCCGCGCGCCAGCAGATCATGGACGGTCTGGTTGACGCAGGCGTGCGCTTCGATGCCGCAGACGACGATCTGGGAACGTGCCAGCTGCTCGAGAACGGCCGACGAATCGCGGCTGTCCGCAGCAGCTCATCGACATCTTCTCGATGATCGGCGTCGCCGGCGGCAGGCCCTCGGCGACTTCCGGCTGGGTGGGGCCGATTCCTTTCGGATACTGCTCGGTCGCCAGCACGGGAACATCGAGCATCGCCGCCGCGTCGATCAGCGTGCGCACGCCGCGTACCATGCGCTCGTGATCGACAGTGTGGCCACGATAGCCCTCCTGCACGTCGATGACGAGGAGCGCGGCGCGCGTGCGCTCGAGCATCCGCGGGTGCGCCATCATGGCGAGCCGTCAGCACAGGGCGCGGCGGCGCCGAAGGGATCGCGCTTCACGAGGAGAGGCGGATCAGCGGTAGAGCACGCGCCCGTACTGCCGCACCGGCAGCGGCAGGCCGCGCGGCAGGAATGGCGCGAGCGCCGGGCCGACGCCGGGCTGATCCCAGCGGTTGTAGGCGAAGGGACCTTCGCGATCGATCGCGAACTGATCCTGCAGCAGCATGCGCAGCGTCTGGTGACGCGAGCGGCCGCCGTCGAAGCCCGTGGTGACGAATGGGAAGTAGCCGCCGGGCCAGCCACCATACGGGTTCCATCCATCGTCGGTCGAGCGCGCATTCGCGACCGCCAGCGGCCCCACGATCTCGATGGTGCCGCCCGATGCGGCGCCGCCACCGCCGCCGCCCGCGCCATCGCGGGATCCGGCGAACGTCAGGCCCGCGGTGAGGCCGGCTCGGTACGCTTCGTCGAGACGGGCGATGTCGGACGCCACGACCGCGCCAGCTATGGGAGGCGCGGGTTCCGCGACGACGACGGCCGCGACCGGTTGCGACGGCACCGCGCTGTCGCGCACCAGCACCTGGGCGGTGAGGTCGCTCGGCACCGCGTCGGCGCGATTGGTGAAGTGACGCACCCCGTCCGCGTCGAGCCAGACCAAGATGTCGGCGCGGGCCGTGCCGACGGTCAGCAGCAGCACACCGCCGAGAATCCACCACGCGCGCATGGCATGATTCTAGGCGCGGGCGCAGAGCCCTGGCAACAGGCGTCGTCGCGGCGATCGGCGGGCCGAAGACGCGCCGGGGGTGCGGATCAGTCGTGGCCGTTGGAAAGCATCCACCAGAAGAACCAGATGGCCCAGGCCACAGCGGCCACCAGCAGCAGGCCTCCGGCGTTCGACTGGCGGCGCCATTCCGTGTCGGTATTGGTCACCGCGACCGGCCGGTGCATCGGGCGGGCGCCGAGGCCTTCGGGATCGACGCTGACGACCCGGCAGTTCTCGAGGCCGCTCTGCTTGAGTTGCTCTTCCACGGCGGCGCGCGCCGCCGTCGGCGTCTCGCCGGCCACGCCGTTGACGTAGATCGTTGCTCGATACTTCGGCATCTGCCTGTCGAAGGAAGCGTGCTGTGTCTCCTGCCAGGCTAGAACTCGCCGCCCGTAAGAAGCAAGCGCATCTCAGGGCCGGTCGCGGCCTGGCATGTGGTCAGATCGCATGCGCGACACGGCGCACGGGTGGGGATGGTCGTCGCGCACATGTCGTCCGCCGCGCCTCATAGGCGTCGGGCACGTGGGACGCAAGCGAGCGGTCGGGTCTCCTTCACCGTCCCATACGGACGCCACGGAACACGGAGGCAGTGTCCCTGTGTTCTCTATGGACTCTGTGGTGAACCCGCGGCCGGAGCTATGCCTGTCCCTCGGGCGCGAAGTTGAGGTTGAGGAGGGCGAAGAACAGTTCGTCGATCGAATCGTAGCGGAGCCACTTCGGCGTGTCGGGCGTGAGATCCACCGGATCCACGCTCCATCCGATCAGTTCGTCGCCGTAAACCGGGAAGACCTCGAGGCCAATCTTCAACAGATGTGTGCTGACGGGCTCGACTGCTCGCTGTCCCATTGTTCCTCCTTGCCCGCTCCGCAGATCAGCAGGATGCATGCCACCAACCGTCGCGTCCCCCGCCCGTCGCCCGCGCGCGCCTTGCACCGTCGCCAGCGTGTCACTGAATCATTCGCTGTCACTCGGCATGCTCGATGTTGTGACATGGTGACGCTTCCCGACCACTAAGTACGCACGCGCCGAAGCGCGCGCGGCGATCCGCTTTGCGTCTGCGGTAGCGCCCGTGACGGCGCGCTGGTTGCTCAGGGGTAGGTGCATGGTCGCTCGCGCAGAGCGCCCCGTGGCGCAGCGAGAAAACGGTGACGCATCAAGATGTAGGGAGATAGAATTTGACTCCCCACAATTCCTAGTGGTAGCGTCGCAATACGTCGATGGCATCTGGGAAGGAGTCCACGTGACGACCGCACGATCGGTCTCCGTTCTCCGCGTAACCCCTGCCTCACCCGCTTCCTCTCTCCACCCTCGTAAACCATTGCTTGCAACAGGGCGTTCGCTCCGGATGCTGGGTTTCGTGAGGAGTCGCCGCTGAACGTGGAGCGTTGACGCGCATAACCGGGTGGCCAGCCACCGGTGGCCAGTCACCAATGATGTGGATGGGGGCGGTGCCCCTCCGGCAAAGGAGCGGGGTTATGGAGACTGACAAGGCCATCTTCGAAAAGATGATTCGCGAGGACCGCGCCGCGCGGGAGTCGAACCGCTGGAGCGGAACCTTCCTCGAATACCTCGACCGGGTTCGCGAGGACCCGAGCATCACCAAGCTCGCACACTCCCGGCTGTACGAAATGATCACGGCGCCGGGATCTCGGGAGATACTCGAGACCGACGATGGCCGGGTGAAGCGGCTGTTCAAGGACGAATCGGTCCGGGTCTACAACTTCTTCGCCGAGGAGTTCTTCGGCATCGAGCGAACGGTGTCGCAGATCGTCCGCTACTTTCACTCCGCCGCCCTCAAGGGCGAGGAGAGCCGCCAGGTGCTCTATCTGATGGGGCCTGTCGGCTCGGGCAAGAGCTCGCTGGTCGAGCGGCTGCAGCGCGGCCTCGAGGAGCTGTCGCCGGTCTACGCGATCGACGGCTGCCCGATGCAGGAGGAGCCGTTGCACCTTCTGCCGCGCCACCTGCGGCGCGAGTTCGAGAAGATGCTGGGCGTCCACATCGAGGGCGACCTCTGCCCGGTGTGCCGCTATCGGCTGAAGGAAGAGTTCGGCACGCGCTACGAGGAAGTGCCGATCATCATGCGCTCGTTCTCGAAGCGGAACCGCATCGGCATCGGCGTCGTCCCGCCGGTCGATCCGAACAACCAGGACACCTCGGTGCTGATTGGCAGCGAGGACATCTCGAAGCTCGACCGCTACTCCGAGGGCGATCCGCGCGTCCTCGACCTCAACGGCGCGCTCAACGTCGGCAACCGCGGCGTGGTCGAGTTCATCGAGGTCTTCAAGAACGAGATCGAGTACCTGCACGCCATGATCACCGCGACGCAGGAGAAGGTGATTCCGGCGCCGGGCCGCCACGGCATGGTGTACGTCGACACCGTCATCGTCGCACACTCGAACGAAGCGGAGTGGCAGAAGTTCAAGGCCGACCACACCAACGAAGCGATCCTCGACCGCATCGTCGTGGTGAAGGTGCCCTACAACCTGCGGCTGTCGGAAGAGGTGAAGATCTACCAGAAGATCATCCGCCACTCCGACTTCCACGCCCACGTCGCCCCGCACACCCTCGAGGTGGCGTCGATGTTCGCCATTCTGTCGCGCCTCGAGCCGAGCGCGAAGTGCGACCTGATGACCAAGCTGAAGCTCTACAGCGGCGAGGAGGTCATCGAGAAGGGCCGCACGAAGAAGATCGACGTGCGCGAGCTGCGCGACGACGTCAAGCGCGAGGGCATGAACGGCATCTCGACCCGGTTCATCATGAAGGCGCTCGACAACGCGCTGTCCGACAACATCGTCGGCAAGTGCATCAATCCGATCAACGTCCGCGAGGCCCTGATCAACATGGTCAAGGAGACCGACCTGCCGGACGACACGCGCAAGCAGTACCTCGAGTTCCTGCAGGACATTCTCCACAAGGAGTATCTGGAGCTCCTCGAGAAGGAGATCACGAAGGCGTTCGTCTACTCGTACCAGGAGCAGGCCGAGTCGCTGTTCCAGAACTACCTCGACCACGCCGAAGCGTACGTGAACAAGACGCAGGGTCAAGGACCGCAACACCAAGGAAGAGCTGCAGCCCGACGAGGCGTTCCTCAAGTCGATCGAGGAGCAGATCGCCATCATCGGGTCGGCCGCCGAGGGATTCCGCCAGGAGGTCATCGCCTACCTGTGGGCAGCGAGTCGGCGCGGCGATCGAGCGTCACGTACCAGAGCTACGAGCCGCTGCGCGAAGCGATCGAGAAGCGCCTGATGACCTCCGTACGCGACATCAGCCGCATCATCACCAAGGCGCGGACGCGTGACGAGGAGCAGTCGGAGAAGTACAACGCGATGGTGCAGAATCTCATCGACAACGGGTACTGCCCGAGCTGCGTCGACGTCGTCCTCAAGTACGCGGCCAACAACCTCTGGAAGGACTGAGCGGCAGGCGGCCGGCGCGGTTCGCCGCGCCGGCCGCCGCCTTCCGTTGAGTCCGATGCCGCCCGTCGACAGCGTCTTTCGACCGTTCCGCCCCTCCGACGCCGAGCGCAGCGACCGCGCTGCCGGCGATCGCGCCCGCCACCGCGACAAGGTGCGCCAGGCGATCCGCGACAACATCGCCGACATCCTCGCCGAGGAATCCATCATCGGAAAGGATCGCGACCGCATCATCAAGGTGCCCGATCCGCGGCATCAAGGAATACCGCTTCATCTACGGCAACGCGTCGCCGGGCGTCGGCCAGGGCAACGGCCAGTCGCAACCCGGCCAGGTCGTCGGCCGCCAGCAGGGCGAGGGGCAGGGCCAGCCGGATCGCGCCGGCGACAGGCCCGGCGTCGACTACTACGAGACCGACGTCCGCCTCGACGAGCTCATCGACCTGATGTTCGAGGATCTCGAGCTGCCCGACCTCGAGCGCAAGCGCATGCGCGAGATCCCCTCGGAGCGCTCCGCCAAGCGCAAGGGCTACCGCCAGGTCGGCATCCGCCAGCGTCTCGACAAGCGCCGCACCGTCCGCGCGCGCGTCAAGCGCATGATGGCGACGCGCGAGCGCGATCCCGACTGCCGACGTGCGCCGCTTCCCGTTCCACGACGACGACCTGACCTACAAGCACCTCATCACCGACGTGCGCGAGGAGTCGAACGCCGTGGTCGTGTGCATCATGGACACCTCGGGCTCCATGGACACGATGAAGAAGTACCTGGCGCGTTGCTTCTTCTTCCTGCTCTACCAGTTCATCCGCTCCAAGTACCGCAACGTCGAGATCGTGTTCATCGCCCATCACACCGAGGCCAAGGAAGTGACCGAGGATGAGTTCTTCCACAAGGGCGAGTCGGGCGGCACGCTCATCTCCTCGGGCTATCAGAAGGCGCTCGACATCATCTCGAGCGCTACCATCCGACGCTGTGGAACATCTACGCCTTCCACTGCTCCGACGGCGACAACTTCGACACCGACAACGCCAACGCGCTGCGCGCCGCCAAGGAGCTGACCGACGTGTGCAACCTGTTCGGCTACGGCGAGATCAAGCCGATGGGCTCGCGCGCCTACGAGAGCTCGATGCTCAACGTCTTCCGGCGCCTCGATGCCGAGAACTTCCAGACCGTGCTCATCGAGCGCAAGGAAGACGTCTGGCCGAGCTTCAAGGCGCTGCTCGCCAAGGAGCGCCTGGCCGAGTCGGCGTCGGCCTGACCGCGCATGCCGACGCGCCTGGGACATCAGCGACCTCGAGGTCTGGGACACCCGCATCCGCGAGCAGGTCGAGGCGTTCGGCCTCGACTGCTACCCGCAGGAGTTCGAGGTCTGCGACCACCACCAGATGCTCGCCTACATGGCCTACTCGGGCATGCCGTCGCACTACCCGCACTGGTCGTACGGCAAGTCGTTCGAGAAGCTGAAGACGCTCTACGATCACGGCGTCTCCGGCCTGCCGTACGAGATGGTGATCAATTCCAACCCGGCGCTCGCCTACCTCATGCGCGACAACTCGCTGCTGCTGCAGATCCTCACCATCGCGCACGTCTACGGGCACAACGACTTCTTCAAGAACAACTTCACCTTCCGCTCGACCCGCGCCGAGTACACGATCGGCACCTTCAAATCGCACGCGCAGCGCGTGCGCAGCCTACCAGGAGGATCCCAGCATCGGCCTCGAGCGGGTCGAGGCGATCCTCGATGCCGCCCATGCGCTGTCGCTCCAGTGCCGCCGCAACCTCGCCGTCCGCAAGCTGCAGCGACGACGATGCGCGGCAGGCGGCGATCGACGCGTCGCGGCCGCAGCTCGATCCGTTCCACCGCATCCACGCGCCGCAGGAGCACGCACGAACCGGACCTGCGCCACACGCCGCATGGTGCCGGACGAGGACCTGCTGCTCTTCGTCCGCGACCACAACCGCTATCTGAGCCGAGTGGGAGCGCGATCTCCTCACCATCGTCCACGAGGAGAGCCAGTACTTCATCCCGCAGATCGAAACGAAGATCATGAACGAGGGATGGGCGTCGTACTGGCACAAACGGATTCTCGACAGTCTGGAGCTCGGCACCGGAGCTGCAGATCGAGTTCATCGTCCGTCACAACCAGGTCGTGCGCCCGCACGAGGGCGAGCATCAACCCGTACCATGTCGGCCTGCGCGTCTGGGAGGACATCCATCGCAGCGCCGGCGGGGGCGCGGCGGGCGACGCGGCGATCTTCGCCGTCCGCGAGAGCGACCGCGACACCGCCTTTCTGCGGCGGCACCTGGACGAAGAGCTGATCCGCGACCTCGACCTGTTCGAGTATCAGCGCAAGGGCAACGACTACGTCATCACCGAGGTCGCCGACGAGGAAGGGTGGCGCGAGATCCGCGACACGCTGATCGCCAGCGTCGGCATGAACGGCGTGCCGGTCATCCGCGTCATCGACGGCGACGTCGGCGGCAAGCGCTCGCTGGCCCTGGAGCACGTCCACGACGGACGCGACCTCCATCCCGAGTACGCCGAGCGCACCCTCGCCTTCGTCCACCAGCTCTGGCAGCGGGAGGTGCAATTGGAAACCGTGATCGGTGGCAAGCAGCAGTTGCTGGTGCACAACGACCGCGGCTTCACCGTCAAGGCGCGCTGAGCGCCGCGCCGGACGTCACGCGATTGGCATTTCGGCGTTCGCGGTCGTCCGCTGGGTGACGGGCCCTCGTGCGGCGCGCCAGGTTTTGCGCGCCGGCGAGGCGCAGGCAGCGACCGACATGCCCTGGCATGTCTCATGCTGGGCCAGGAGCAGATGACCAGCGGCCTGCCCAGGGCAGACCGCCCCTACGCGTATGTTCGAGTCTGACGCCGACGAGAATCTGTTTCGCTTCCTGACGCGGTACGGGGCTCTCGACCCCACGATCCGCGAGGCCGTCGAGGAAGCCGCCCGGCACCAACGCGTCTCCGTCGCGAGGCGCTGTGCGACGGCGGCCTGGCTCGACGAGATGGCGCTGGCGGATCTCCTCCAGCAGCATCTGCGCCTGCCGCGGGTCGGCGTCGACCCGTCTCCGGACGGCACGGACGCGTTCGATCACGAGCTGCTGCGCGCGCATCTGGTCGTCCCCGCCGCCATCAGCGACGACCGGCTCCTGCTGGCGATGGTCAATCCCTTCGACCACGCGGTGATCAAGCGCCTGCGCTTCGCCTCCGGACTGCGCGTCGTGCCGGCGATCGCCCTGCTGAGCGAGATGCGAGAGGTGCACCGGCAGGCACTGGGCGATGGAGCACGCGGCCACCGAGGCCGATGCCAGCCCGCCGGTGTTGGACATCGAAACACTGCGCGCCGAGGCGAGCGACAGCCCGATCGTGAAGATGGCGGCTCGCTTCATCGAGCAGGGGGTGGGGCTGCGCGCGAGCGACATCCACCTCGAGCCGACGCTCGACGGCCTCACCGTCCGCTACCGCATCGACGGGGTGCTCGAGGAAGTGGCGCGCCTGTCGGCGACCGTCCGCACGCCGCTCATCGCACGCCTCAAGGTGATGGCGCGACTCGACATCGCCGAGCGGCGCGTGCCGCAGGACGGCGGCATCACCGTTCGCCGTCGCCGGCCGGCGCATCGACTGCCGCGTCTCCACCCTGCCGACCCAGTACGGCGAGAAGGTCGTCGTTCGTCTGCTCGACGCCACCGGTGCCTTGGTGCCGCTTCAACGAGCTGGGCATCGATCCGCAGCGAGCTGATGACGCTCGAAGCCTGCCTGCGCCAGCCGGAGGGCATGCTCCTCACCACCGGCCCGACCGGCAGCGGCAAGTCGACCACGCTGTACGCGATGCTGCAGGCGATCCATATCGCCGGAAGTGAACATCGTCACGGTCGAGAATCCGATCGAATATCGGTTGCCCGGCATCACGCAGACCGAGGTGAACGAGCGGCAGGGCATGACCTTCGCGGCGGCGCTGCGCTCGATCCTGCGTCAGGATCCCGACGTCATCCTCATCGGCGAGATCCGCGACCGCGAGACGGCCGAGATCGCCGTGCAGGCGGCACAGACCGGCCATCTCGTCCTCTCCACCCTGCACACCAACGATGCCGTCGGCGCGCTGACCCGACTGACGAAGCTGGGCATCGAGCGCGAGCTGCTCGCCTCGACGCTGCTGGCGGTCATCGCCCAACGGCTGGTGCGACGCGTCTGCGACCAGTGCGCGACGCCGGCTCCGCTCGACGCCGGCGCGCCAGCGGCCATTCGTCGCAAGGCGCTCGGCGATGCCCTTCCGCGGCGCGGCGCCGGCTGTCAGGCCTGCCGCAACACGGGATGCCGCGGGCGGCTCGGCATCTACGAGATCCTGCGCAACACGACCGAGCTCAAACGCCTCATCCACGCCGGCGCCTCCGAGCTGGAGGTGCTGGGGTTGGCGCGCCGGCAGGGGACGCGCACGTTGATGGAAGCCGCGATCGAGAAGGTGCGGCTCGGTGCGACGTCGGTGGACGAAATCGCCGCCGCGGTGAAGGACACACAGCGCGGCGAGGCGTGCGCGGCGTGCGGCGCGACCCGTGCCGCCGACAGCCCCTGCGAGGCCTGCGGCGTCGAGGTGACCGCCCCGCGCGCGTCCGGCGGCGCGGTCGTGGACATCCCGGCGCGCGAGTCGCCGGCCGAGGAGCTCTTCTCCAGCGAGGCCGTCGCCCGACCGACGATTCTGACCATGTCGGCGCCAAAAGCGCTCGCCGTCGTGTCAGTCATCGGCGCCGGCGTGCGCGGCGCCTGTCTCGCGGGTGGCCTGGGTGAAGTGGCTGCGGCGGAATTGGAAGTCGCGGTCATCGAAGCGTGCGTCTTCGCCGCCGCCAACGGCACCAACGGCGATCTGCGCCTCGAGGTCGAGATCTGGGCGGAGGGCTGCGGCGTGTGCGTCTCCGACGAGGGACCGGCCTGGCCGTGGCCACGGCCGAGCGCCCGATCGCCCTCGGTCGACTCCTTCGCCGGCACCACCGTGAGCCCCGAGGCGCGCGCTTTCCTGATCCGATCGTCGGTCGACGAAGCGAGCTTTGAACGCATCGGCCAGACCAATCGCCTGTGGCTCATCAAGCGCCAGACCCCATTGAACGAGCGGCGCCCCGTCGCGGACGACATCGCGCTCGACGAACCGCTGCTCGCCCCGGCGGATTCCCGCTAACGAAACGACGCCCGCCGCCAGCACGGGCAGCAACCGCTCCCTGCCGCTGCCCAACGATCCGCGCTTTGGAGGCCCGCGCACCCGCGCGGCCTGTTGCGAGCGACGCCTGCGATCACGGCCCTGGCCCGCGCTCCGAATGAGCGCGCGGCGCTGACGACGCCGACGTGGCGTGATAGTAATTCGCTCCGATGGCTACGACGAGCCGAGGGTTCCTCTGGCTCTGCATCGCGGTCGCGTGCGTCCTGACGCCGCGCGATGCCGCGTCGGCGAAGTCGGCCGACGCCGTCGCTGCCTACGTGCCGGGGCTCGGGGAAATCATGGCTGCCAACCAGATGCGGCACCTGAAGCTTTGGTTCGCGGGCGACCTGCAGAACTGGCCGCTGGCGTCGTACGAGGTCGACGAGCTCGAGGAGGGATTCGCGGATGCCGCCCGGTTTCATCCCCGCCACAAGGACGTGCCGCGACCGATCGGGGAGTTGATCCAGGAGTTCACCACCGGTCCGATCGCGGCGCTGCGGGCGGCGATCTCGGCGCACAGTCAGCACGACTTCGCCGCCGCCTACGACGCGCTCACCGCCGGCTGCAACGGCTGCCACACAGCGGCGCACTTCAGCTTCAACGTCATCGTCCGACCGACCGCGAACCCGTACAGCAATCAGCAGTTCGCGCCGGCGCCGCCGAACGGCGCGGACGCGTCCGGCAGGGAGCGGCCTACCGAGCCGGCGGGTTCCCGCTAGCGACTGCCGGTGCGGCGCGGACGGCGTTTGGACGGCGCCGGCGCAGACACCGCGAGCAGTGCCACCGCCTGCGCGGCGATCGCCTCGCCGGCGCCGATCGGGCCCAGGCCCTCCATCGTCTGCGCTTTCAGCCCGACGCACGTCTCGTCGATGGCGAGCAGCGAGGCCACACGCGCGCGCATCGCCGGCATGTGCGGCGCCAGCTTGGGCTGCTCGGCGAGGATGGTGACGTCGACATTGCCGACGCGCCCGCCGCGCGCCGTGACCAGACGCCACCACCTCGACGAGCAGCTCGCCGCTGTCGGCGCCGCGGTAGCGCGGATCGGTGTCGGGAAACTGCTGGCCGATGTCGCCGGCCGCGATGGCGCCGAGCAGCGCGTCGGCCACGCGCGTGCAGCACCGCATCGCCGTCGGAGTGGCCGAGCAGGCCGCGCGCGTGCGGCACGTGCACACCGCCCAGCATGCAGCGGCCGGCCCGATCGACCAGGCGGTGGATGTCCCAGCCCTGCCCGATGCGCAGGGACGACCCGCGGCCGGCCATCAGAACGGCGGCGCGGCGACCGCATCGCCGGCCGAGGAGGACCACGCGCACGCGCGCGCCGGCGTCGAGCTGGGTGGTCTCCGCCGGCCCGACGATCAGCGCCGTCGCCGAGCGACAACGAGCGCAGCGCGCCCGAGCTCTGCGTAGCCGGTCGAGCGCGCCTCGTACGTCGTCCGGCGATCCCTGCAGGCGGCAGCGCACGAACTCGGTGAGACCGGCCGCCTTGCGCAGCGGTTCGACCAGCGTCGCCGCCGCGCTCGACAGGTGCACGCGATCGAGCCCCATCATCGTGCGCAGCGCCGGCAGCGCATACAGGTAGAAGCAGACCAGCGACGACACCGGATTGCCGGGCAGGCCGAACACCGGCGTGCGCCCGCAACAGTCCGAAGGTCAGCGGCTTGCCGGGCTTCTGCGCGACCTTCCAGAAGCGCTCCTCGTAGCCGAGCTCGCCGAGAATGCGTCCGCACGTAGTCGAAGCTGCCGACCGAGACGCCGCCCGTCGACAGTGACCAGGTCGGCGCCGAGATCGCGTCGGCGAAGGCGGCGCGAATCAGCTCGGGACGGTCGCGCACGATGCCGAGGTGAATCGGCTCGCCGCCCGCCTCCTCGACCGCCGCCGCCAGCGTGTAGGCGTTGCAGTTGACGATCTGGCCCGGGCCGAGCGGCTCGCCGACGTCGACCAGCTCGTCGCCGGTGGCGAGGATCGCGACGCGCGGCCGCCGCGCCACGCGCAGCATCGGCACGCCCGAGCGAGGCCAGCACGCCGATGTCGGCCGGACGCAGCAGCGCGCCCGGCCTCGAGCACCGTCTCGCCGGCCCGCAGATCCTCGCCCGCCTCGCGCACGTTGGCGCCCGGCGTCGACGGCGGCGCGGACGCGACGCCGCCGCCGGCCTCCGCCGTGTCCTCGACGCGCACCACCGCGTCGGCGCCCGTCCGGCATCGGCGCGCCGGTCATGATGCGGATCGCCGTGCCCGGCAACGACCGGCTGGCGTGGCCACCGACCCGGCGCCGACGGTCTCCAGCACGCGCAGCGCGACCGGAGCCGTCGCCGCGGCCGACCGACGTCGGCGCTGCGCACCGCGTAGCCGTCCATCGCCGAGTTGCGGAAGGGCGGCACGTCGCGCGGCGCCTGCATGCGCCTGGCCAGCACCCGGCCGCGCGCCGCGGTCAGCGGGCACCTGCTCGCTGCCCACGCGCGGCAGGTCCTCGAGCACGCGGTCGAGCGCTTCGCGCGACGCTGATCATGCGGTTCGGCGCGGACGCTATGCGGGGCCCCCGACCTTGTCAACGCAGGCGATATTCGCCTTGGCGGTGGCCGGCAATCAGCAACGGTGATGTCGCTGGCCGGCGCGGGTGCCCTCGTTCCCCTGCTCGACCGGCCTGTGTTAACCGTCACGAATCCGCGTGCCGATCATGAAACCCCGCCTCCGCCTGCCGCTCCGCGCGCGCGACGCCCGCACCCCGCTCGTGCTCCGGCACCGCCGCTCGGCCGACGTGCTGGCGGCGTTCAACGACGCGGTCGTGGTCATGGATCGCGACAGCGCGTCGTCCTGTTCAATCCGGCCGCCGAGGAGCTGACCGGCCTGCCGCTGCGCCGCGGCCTCGGCGAGCTGTGCGCCAGGGTATTCGCCGAGACGCCGCTGCTCAACGAGATGGTCGACGCGGGTCAGCAGCATCGGACAGAGCGAGTCGCGCAGCGAAGAGCGGCTGCATGCCGCGGGCGGCGCAGCATGCCGGTGCGCGTCACCTGCCTGCCGCTGTGGGACAAGCAACGATCGCGTCTCCGGCGTCGCGCTGGTGATCCACGATCTCGGCTATCAGAAGACGCTCGAGGAGTCGGCGCGCCGCAACGAGAGCCTGGCGCGGCTGGGCACACTGGTCGCCGGCCTGGCGCACGAGGTGCGCAACCCACTCGCCGGCATCAAGGGCGCGGCGCAGCTGCTGCGACGCGCATCCTCGCGCGGCACGCCGACTCGGCCGAGTACACCGGCCGTGATCACGCGCGAGGTGAACCGCCTCAGCGCGCTGGTCGAGGACCTGCTCACGCTCGGCGCGCCGCCCAAGCCGCGGCTCGGCCCCGATCAACATCCACCGCATCATCCAGGAGGTCGTGGCCGTCGCTGCAGCCCGAGCTGGCGCGCTGCGGCATGCGCCTGCAGTACGGCTTCGACCCCAGCCTTCCCGGATCTCCACGGCCGACGAGGCGCAGCTCAGCCAGGTCTTTCTCAACGTGTTGCGCAACGCGCATGGACGCGATGGCGCCGACGGCCGCCACGGCCGGGCGCGACGCGATCACCATCGGCACGCGCATGGAGACCGACTTCCACATCCTGCGCGGGTCCGCCGATCGAGCGCGCAAGCTTCCTGCGCGTCGAGATCGCCGATCAGGGGCGCGGCATCGACGCCGCGACGGCCGGCGCAGATGTTCGAGCCGTTCTTCACCACCAAGGCGCGCGGCACCGGGCTCGGTCTGGCCATCTCGCGCAAGATCGTCGCCGAGCACGGCGGCATCATCCGCGCCGCGCCCAACCATCCGTACGGCACGGTGATCACCGTCACCCTGCCGGTCGCCAAGGGATGAGCCATGGACGCACTGCACGGCACGATTCTGGTCGCGGACGACGAAGACAGTCGGTCCGCTGGGTGCTGGTCAAGGCGCTCGAGGGCGCCGGCCACACGTCGTGCTGCAGGCCAGCGGCGGCCGCGAGGCGCTCGACCGCCTGCGCGAGCAGCCGCTTCGATCTCGCCTTCGTCGACCTGCGCATGCCCGACTCGACGGCCTGAGCCGTGCTGGCGCAGGCGCGCGAAGCCGGCGTCGCCACGCCGATCGTCATCGTCACGGCGCAGAACACGATGGACAACGCCATCGAGGCGATGAAGCGCGGCGCCTACGACTACATCACCAAGCCGTTCAACATCGACGAGGTGCGCGCCGTCGCCACGCCGCGCGCTCGAGATGGCGCGCCTGACCACCGATCTGCAAGCGCCTCGAGCGCGAGATGCGCGGCCGCTTCGAGGTCGGCGTCGCGATCATCGGCAACAGCACCGGCGATGCAGGAGATCTACAAGACCATCGGCCGCGTCGCGAACACCGACGCGACGGTCCTGATCCAGGGCGAGAGCGGCACCGGCAAGGAGCTGATCGCCAAGGTCATCCACTATCACTCGACGCGCTGGAGCGGCCCGTTCGTCGCGATCAACTGCTCGGCGATTCCGCGCGAGCTGCTCGAGAGCGAGCTCTTCGGCCACGAGAAGGGCGCCTTCACCGGCGCCACCGAGCAGCGCGCCGGCAAGTTCGAGCTCGCCCAGGGCGGCACCATCCTGCTCGACGAGATCGCCGACATGCCGCTCGAGCTGCAGGCCAAGCTGCTGCGCGTCCTGCAGGAGCGCGAGGTGACCCGCCTCGGCGGCCGCGAGGTGCTCAAGGTCGACTGCCGCATCCTCGCCGCCACCAACCAGTCGCTCGACCGCGCCGTCAAGCAGAGCCGCTTCCGCGAGGATCTCTTCTTCCGCCTCAACGTCGTGCCGATCCAGGTGCCGCCGCTGCGCGAGCGGCGCGGCGACATCCCCGAGCTGATCACCTTCTTCCTCGACAAGATCAACCGCGAGATGGGCACGTCGATCACCGGCATGTCGCCGGAGGCGCGCGACCTGCTGCTGCGCCACAACTGGCCGGGCAACGTGCGCGAGCTGGAGAACACCCTGGTGCGCGCCGCGGTGCTGGCGGCCGGCCCGACGCTGATGCCGCGCGATCTGGCGCTGGCGGCGCAGGAGCCCACGCCGGCGATGTACGGCGACATGTCGCTCGAGGAGATCGTGCGCCTCAAGCTGCGCGAGTACTTCCGCCAGACCGGCGACGTCGAGCCGTCCGATCTCTACGCCCTCATCATCGAGCGCGTCGAGCGGCCGCTGATCGAGCTGACGCTCGAACGCACCGGCGGCAACCAACTGCAGGCCGCCGCCATCCTCGGCATCAACCGCAACACCCTGCGCAAGAAGATCCCGACGCTGAAGATCACGCCGCGCCGCGGCGCCGCGCAGGAGTAGATGGCGCGCGCTTCGCCTTCCCTCCGACGCGCTCTATCCCATCGCCGACGCCGACAGCTGCGCCGACGTCGTCGGCCTCGCCGACGCGATCCTCGCCGGCGGCGCACGCCTCCTCCAGCTGCGCGCCAAGCAGGCGTCCACCCGCGAGCTGTCGCGCTCGCGCGCGCGGTGAAGGCAGCGCGCCGACCGCGCCGGCGCGCTGCTGATCGTCAACGACCGCGCCGACGTCGCCCGGCTGGTCGGCGCAGCCGGCGTGCACCTCGGCCAGGACGACCTGCCGCCCGCCGCGGCCCGCGACGATGCTCGGGCCGGACGCGGTCGATCGGCTTCTCGACCCACACCTCGCGCAGCTCGACGCCGCGCGTGCGCGCCGGCAGCGTCGACTACCTCGCCTTCGGACCGATCTTCGCCACGCGCAGCAAGGCGAATCCCGATCCGGAGCAGGGCATCGACAGCGCTCGCCGCAGCGCGGACACGCTGTCCACTGCCGCTGGTCGCGATCGGCGGCATCACCGCGGAGACGATTCCGGCCGTGCGCGCCGCCGGCGCCGATGCGGTGGCGGTGATCGGCGCCATCGCCTCGTCCACGGACCCGACGACGGCCACGCGACATCTACGCGCCGCCGCCGCCGTCCCCGACTAAGGGATCTGGCCCACCCGCGCGGCAGCGCCCTACAGCTCGTCGATCTCCGCCGGGAAGCTCGACCTCATCCTCGGCGCGGTTCTCGAAGCGCGTGTACTCGGCGAAGAAGGTCAGCGGCACGGTGCCGGTCGGGCCGTTGCGCTGCTTGGCGATGATCACCTCGGCCTCGCGCTCGTCGGCGTTCTTCGGGTCGTAGACCCATCGGCCGGTAGAGGAACATGATCACGTCGGCGTCCTGCTCGATGGCGCCCGACTCGCGCAGGTCGGCCATCAGCGGCCGCTTGTCGGCGCGCGACTCGACCTGGCGGTTGAGCTGCGAGAGCGCGATCACCGGCACGCTGAGCTCCTTGGCCAGCGCCTTGAGCGAGCGCGAGATGCTGGAGATCTCCTGCTCGCGGCTGTCGGTCGGCGTGCCCGCGCATCAGCTGCAGGTAGTCGACGATGACCAGGCCGAGGTTGGCCTCGCGCTCGCGCTTCAGGCGCCGCGCTTTGGCGCGCAGCTCGAGGACGCTGAGCGCCGGCGTGTCGTCGATGTAGATCGGCGCCTCCGACAGCCGCTCGGCGGCGATGGCCAGCTTCGGAAAGTCGCGTTGCGGCGGCGAAGCCGGCGCGCACCTTCGACTGGTCGACGCGCGCCTCGGAGCACAGCATGCGCAGGACCAGCTGCTCCTTCGACATTTCCAGCGAGAACACCGCGACGCCGGTCTTGCCCTCGAGCGCCGCGTACTGCGCGATGTTGAGCGCGAACGCGGTCTTGCCCATGCTCGGCCGGCCGGCGACGATGACCAGGTCGCCGGGCTGCAGGCCGGCGGTCATCTTGTCGAGGTCGACGAAGCCGGTCGGCACGCCGGTGACCAGCTCCTGGCGCTCGTAGAGCTGCTCGACCGCCTTCATCGACTCGACGACGATGTCGCGCACGCGGAAGAACGATCGGCCGCGTCTTGCGCTCGCTGAGCTGCGAAGATCTGGTGCTCGGCCTCGTCGAGGAAGCTCTCGACGTCGGCCGGCGCCTCGTAGCTGCGTCAGCGCGATCTCGGTGGTCGTGTGAGATCAGCGCAGCGCAGGATCGCCTTGTCCTGCACGATGCGGGCGTAGTAGGCGACGTTGGCGGCGGTCGGGACGCGCTCGGCCAGCTCGGCGAGATACGTGGCGCCGCCGACCTCCTGCAGCTCGTTGCGGGTCCGCAGCGCGTCGGTGAGCGTGACCAGGTCCACCGGCTCGTGGCGCTCGCTCAGGTCGATCATGGCGCGCAAGATCTCGCGATGCGCCTCGCGATAGAAGTCGTCGGCGATGATCAGCTCGACGGCGCGGTCGAGCGCGGCGTTGTCGAGCAGGATGCCGCCGAGGACCGACTCCTCCGCCTCGATGCTCTGCGGTGGAACCTTGCGAAAGGTATCGTCAGCCATCGGATCGCCGTCATACTGCGGCGCCTCGATTCGTTCCAGTCACTCGCCGCACCGAGTCCCGCGAGTGCGCCTTGTCACAGCCTCCGCGAGGCGGCTGAATGGGACGCGGATGATGCAGGCGCTGTGCACCCCGGCAAAACATCGTCACAATATGGCCGTTTGTGGTTGAATCGAATGCGCATTTCGGTCAGAACACGGGGCAGGTGTTGGTGGTGGATGGAGTGAGCGTGAAGCGGACGGCGAAACACATCGTGCCCTTCCTGCTCGCGACCTTGGTGGTGGCGGGCCGCGCCGGGGCCAGCGACGGGCGCGAGCTGTCCCAGCTGACGGCGCGCGCGGCGATCGCCGTCGACGTGCGCACCGGCACCGTCTACTTCGCTCGCAACGAGACCCTGCCCCTGCCGCCGGCCAGCACCACCAAGCTGCTGACGGCGATCGTCACGCTGCGCAACACCGCGCCGGACGAGCTCATGCGGGTGAGTGCCGCCGCCGCCAGCATGCCGCCGACGAAAGCCTATCTGCGCGCCGGCACCGTCTACACCAGCCGCGATCTCCTCCAAGCGCTGCTGATGAAATCGGCCAACGACGCCAGCGTGGTCATCGCCGAGCACGTCGGCGGCTCGGTCCCGGGGTTCGCGCGCCTGATGAACCAGACCGCGCGCGCGCTCGGCGCCAACGATTCGAACTTCGTGACGCCCAACGGCCTGCCGACGCCGGGACACTACACCACCGCCCGCGACATGGCCTACATCATGCGCGCTGCCCTGAACACGCCGGGCATGCGCGGGCTCCTGTCGACGCCCACTGGGGTCATCGAACCGGTGAGCGGCGGCCCGCAGCGCATCGCCCTGCGCTCGACCAACCGCATGTTGTGGCGGGACGATCTGTCGGTGATCGGCAAGACCGGTTGGACGCGCGAAGCGAAGCGCTGCTTCGTCGGCATGACCTCGGCCAACGGTCACGAAGTCATCATCGCCATTCTCGGCTCGCGCAACCTGTGGGCGGACGTCGAGCTGCTCAGCCAGTACGGCCTCGCCCAGGCGGCGCCGGGGTCTGACGACTGGCGTCAGGGCGCGGGCTGGCAGGAGGCCGCGGCTCCGCCGCCGGCGCCCGCGGCCCCGGGAGTGACCTGGTATCACGGCACCGGCGGGGTCGAGGCGCCGCCGCCCTCGGCCCGCAGCGAGCGCGACGCCCGTGTCGCGAGCGTGCCGACGATGCGCACCTTCCAGAAGGACATCGCGGTCAACACGCGCACGAAGAAGAGCAAGGCGGTCGTGGCGCAGGGCGATCGCGAGGATCCGCGGCGTGCCGGCCTGCACTACCACGTCGAGTTCGGCCGTTTCAGCAGCAAGGCGAAGGCGCAACAGGTCGCCCGCGATCTCGCCAAGCACGGCTACCGCGCCCAGATCACGAGCGCCGGCGGCACGACCCAGGTGGTGGTGAAGAACTTCCCCACCCGCGACGCGGCTCGCAAGGCAGCGGCGACCCTCGGCCGCGCGCTCAAGGTCGAGCCGGTCGTTACGGCGAGTCGCTGAACGACGGCTGAAGGACGAAAGTCCGTCGGCTCGGGCTTTCGTCCGATGTCCTTCAGCCTCGGTCTCTTCAGCGCCTCAGCGCCCGTACCTCTCGTGAACCTTGCGCAGCAGCGCGATATTGTCCGTGTGCCCCGTCTTGCGCGCGACGATGCGCCCGCGCAGCGGGCGGCCGAGCAGATACATGTCGCCGAGGATGTCGAGGATCTTGTGGCGCGCCAGCTCGTCCGGGAAGCGCAGCTGCGTGTTCACCACCTTCTCGTCGTCGATGAGGATGAAGTTGTCGAGACGGCCGCCACTGGCCAGGCCCATCGACGCCAGCGCCTTCATGTCGCGCATGAAGCCGAACGTCCGCGCCGGGGCGACTTCGGCGCGGAACGAGTCACCGTCATGGTGCGTGTAGGTGTACTCCTGGCGGCCGACCGGCGGCGGATAGACCAGCGTGTAGTGGACGCTGAAGCCATCCGCCGGCTCGATGCGAGATGCCCTCGCCGTTGGGATCCTCGCTGCCCACGCGCAGCGGCTCCTCGATGACGATCGGCTCGATCGCCGCCGCCCTGGTCCTCGATGCCGGCCTGCTCGATGAGCTTGCAGAATTCCAGCGCCGAGCCGTCCATCGCGGGCACCTCGCTCTGCACCTTCACGAGCGCGTTGGTGATCCCGTAGCAGTGCAGGCTCGCCAGCAGGTGCTCGACCGTCGCCACGGTCATGCCGCCGCCGTGCAGCGTCGTCGCGTAGCCGGTGGAGTCGACGTAGTCGAGGTGCGCCGGCACCGACGCGCCACTGGTCAGCGCCGCGAAGACGATGCCGCGGCCGGCCGGGAGCGGGTTCAGGATCAGGCCCGACTTCACGCCGGTGTGCAGGCCATGGCCACTGGCGATCACCGACTTCCCGAGCGTCCGCTCGGGTACGACGCGCGGCGCGGCGTGCCCATTGGTGGACGGGCGCGTGGCCGCGGGCCGCGGCGCGCGCCTCGGCGGTCATGGCGCGCTGCTCCAGCGCGCGGCTGACGACGCTGAGCAGTGCGTCGATCGAGAACGGCTTCTCGATGAAGTCGAACGCGCCGAGCTTGGTGGCCTGCACCGCGGTCTCGATGTTGCCGTGGCCGGAGATCATGATCACCTGCGGCCGCTCGGGCTCCTCCTGCAGCCGGCGCAGCAGCTCGATGCCGTCGACTTCCGGCATCCACACGTCGAGCAGCACCAATTCGGGACGCTCGCTGCGCACCAGGTTCAGCGCGTGGCGGCCGTCTTCCGCCTCGATCACGCGGAGCCCCTCGTCGCTCAGCACGCCGCGCAGCGAGGCGCGGATATCTCCTTCGTCGTCCACGACCAGTACGGTTGCCATCGCACCCTCCTCCCAATCCTGCTGCACGGACTGCATCACGCCCCGACGGCCGCGCGCAGGCGATCCGGTTGTCGGAGCGGGAACTCGATCACCACGCGCACGCCGCGCGGCTGGTTGTCACGCACGCGGATGTAGGCCTGGTGGTCGGCGACGATCGCCGAAACGATGGCCAGGCCGAGACCGGTGCCGTCCTTCTTGGTCGAAAAATAGGGCTCGAAGACCCGCGCCTGGACGTCCGGCGTCATGCCCCGCCCGTTGTCGGCGACCTCGAGGCGCACCAGGCCCATGCGCGCGATCGTGGGCGATGCTGACCTCGATGCGGCCGCCGCCCTCGACGCCGGTACAGGCGTGCACGGCGTTGTCGAGCAGATTGATCACCGCCCGCTTGATGGCGTCGGGGTCGAGATCGACCGGCGGCAGCGCGTCCGGCGCCGTGAAGGTGAACGCCACCTCGCGATGCCCCTCGCGGAACAGCACCAGCGCTTCCTCGACCACCGCGCGCAGGTCGTGCGGCGCCACCTCGAGCGCCGGCAGGCGCGCGAAGGTGGAGAACTCGTTGACCAGCCGTTTGAGCTGCTCGACCTGTGCGACCGATCGTGCGCGTGCACTCGTCGAGCAGCGCCGCGTCCTCGCCGCTGCAGCGTCGCCGCGTAGCGTTTGCGCAGCCGCTGGGCGGAGAGCTGGATCGGCGTGAGCGGATTCTTGATCTCGTGGGCGATGCGCCGCGCCACCTCGCGCCAGGCCTCCATGCGCTCGACGCGCAGCAGGAAGGTCACGTCCTCGAGGAACAGGATCTGGCCGAGCGGCGCGCCCTGCTCGTCGCGCAGCGCCGTCGCGGTGGCAAAGGCCGTGACCGGCCGCGCGCCGCCGGCCAGTTTGAGCTGCTGCTCGAGGCGGTCGCGGCGCTCGCTGCGCATGCGCTCGATCAGCTCCGCCGACCGGCTGCAGGTCGGCGCGCGCTGAACACGTCCGCGCCATCGCCGGCCGCGCGCATCCTCGGAGCGCATGCCGAGCATGCTCGCCGCGGCGGGGTTGACCGTCGCGACGGCGCCGGTCGGATCGAGCGAGACGACGCCGGCGGTGATGTTCTCGAGGATGCTCTCGATGTAGCGGTGGCGCTCGGCGAGCTCGCCGTGGATCGTCTTGAGCTCGGCGGTCATCTGGTTGAACGACGTGACCAGCGTGGCGATCTCCTCGTCGCCGCCGGCTGCGGCGCGGATAGTCCCAGTTGCCCTGCGCGACCTCGCGCATGCCCTCGCCGAGGCGTTGGATCGGCACGGTGATGCCCTTGGCGAAGTAGAAGCCGAACCAGGTGGCCGAGAACAGCACCACCAGGGTGATGAGCAGGAAGGTGATCGTGTAGCCGCCGCGGATGGGCTGCTTGAGCACCTTGAGCTGGCGGTACTCGTCCACCGCCTTGCGCGGTGCGGCGCGCCGCCAGGGCGACGTCGCTGCGGAATGGCGCGGGCCACGACGACCGCGGCGGCAACGGCGCCCTCGGGATCGTGCGCCGGCACGCCGCCGACCACCAGGTCGCCGCGTCCGAGGCGCTCGGTGCGGGCGAAGTCCTGCCCTTGCGAGAAGACGGCCCGCAACTCGCCGCGCGGCAGCGGCACGCCGCGCGCGGCGATGCGCTCGCCGTGCGCCGTGGCCACGGGTCCGGCCGGGCTGACGACGTCGATGCCGTCGACGCGCTGGATCTCGCGCTCTTCGGCGAGCAGCGTGTTCAGCTCGGCGCGACGAGCCGGCGCGAGCAGCCCGCGCCGCTCGATCTCGCGCGCCACCCGATCGCCGACGACCAGCGTATCGTCGGCCGCCTGCTGGTAGTAGCGGTGCGCGACGTCGAGCGCGCCGGTGAGCGCCGTCTGCACGCGCAGGCCGAACCAGTTCTCGATGACGCTGGCGAAGAATCCCTGCGCGACGAGGAAGAGCAGGATGGTCGGGATCAGCGACAAGCTCGCGAACGCCACCACCAGGCGGGTACGCAGGCGCGCGCCGATGATCCGCCGGCGGCGCTCCACCACCAGCTTGGTGAGGTTGCGTGCCAGCAGGAAGACCAGCAGCACGAGGAGGATGAGGTTGAGATTGATCAGCAGGAAGAACACGATGTTCCCGGACTGCGAGGGGCTGTCCTGGAAGTCGGGCAGGCGGGTCTGGAAGAAGGCGAAGACGGCGAACGCCACCGCCGTCACGGCAATCAACACCGCCTCGCGCCGCCGGCGCCGCACCTCGTCGCGCGGGAGGTCCGACGACGTGACGCGGAGCCTTTTGAGCCACCGCGGGATCAACGTGGCGAGAGTCTAGGGGCCCCCGCCATCAGGGGCAAGCGCGTCCTCCGGCGCGCCTCTCTGGGCCTCTGCGCTGGAGACTCTGGGCGCGATCGCACGGATGGAGTACGGTTATCGTGTCCTCCCAACCCACCCTGCCGCGAAAGGAGTCCTCGATGAGCCTGTTCGGCAAGATCCTCGAGAAGCTGGGCCTTGGTCATGGAACCGCGCAAGCCGCCCCACCTCCGGCGGCGGCGCCGGCAGCGCCGTCGCCACAGGCACCTCCGGTCGCGGTCGCTCCAACGCCGATCGCCGTCGTCGACGTCGTGGCCCACCTGCAAGACCTCGCCGCCAAGAACCCCGAAAAGCTCAACTGGAAGGTCTCGATCGTCGACCTGCTGAAGCTGCTGGGCCTCGACAGCAGCCTGACGGCGCGCAAGGAACTCGCGACCGAGCTCGGCTGCCCGGCCGACAAGATGGGCGACTCGGCCCAGATGAACATGTGGCTGCACAAGACCGTCCTCCAGAAGCTCGCCGACAACGGCGGGAACATTCCGAAGGATCTGCTGAACTGATCGCGGACGAGCGCGCCGGCGCCGGAACAGGCGGCGGCGCGCCTGCCTGGCGGCAGTGTCCTGTCGAGCTCCGGAAGGGCCAGTTCAGGGACCGTGCGGTCACGCAGCAGCGGACCGAGCACGGCCATGTACTCGCGCATGTGGCTGAACGGTTTCGCGTGCGCCATGCCGGAGCATTCCCTCGATGACGACCTGGTGCGAGAGCCCGATGCGAGGCTGAAGCGTCCGCCGCACGCAGGATCGTGTCGAGCTGCTGCGACTCGCCGGGAAACTCACTGACGGGCCAGTCTGGCGAGATACGCCACCACGCGCAGCTCCTGGTGACGGGTGACGGTGCCACCCGCGAGGCCGCAAGAGCTCCTACCGCCGGAACAACCAGAACAGCAGCGTCAGGGCGACGCTGACGATGATCGACGTCGCGATCGGAAAGTAGAACGTCACCGGGCCGCGCTCGACGACGATGTCGCCGGGGAGACGGCCGAGCCACGGCAGACGGCCGGCCAGGGTCAGGAGCAGGCCGACGGCGAACAGGACGCCCCCGGCGATCATCAGGAAGCGGCCGAGATCGCCCATGCGTCACTCGAACAGCGAGCCCTGCGGCGCGTTGTTGGGCCGGCGCCGGCCGAAGTGGCCGTAGGCCAGCGGCGTGGCGACGCGGCCCTTCGGCGTGCGGTTGAGGAAGCCCTCCTGGATGAGGAAGGGCTCGTAGACGTCCTCGATGGTGTCGGCCTCTTCGCCGATCGCGGCGGCGAGGGTGTCGACGCCGACCGGGCCGCCGCCGAACTTGTCGATGATGGCGAGCAGGAGCGCGCGGTCCATGCGGTCGAACCCGCGCGCGTCGACCTCGAGCAGCGCCAGCGCGTCGTCGGCGACGGCGCGCGTGATGACGCCGTCGGCCCGCACCTGGGCGAAGTCGCGCACCCGGCGCAGCAGGCGGTTGGCGATGCGCGGCGTGCCGCGCGCGCGGCGCGCGATCTCGTCGGCGCCACTCGATTCGATCGGCACCTCGAGCTTGGCGGCGGAGCGGCGCACGATCTCGGCGAGCTCGTCGGCGAGGTAGAAGTCGAGCCGCAGGCTGACGCCGAAGCGGTTGCGCAGCGGGGCGCTGAGGAGACCGGCGCGGGTCGTCGCGCCGACCAGGGTGAAGCGCTTGAGGTCGAGCTTGATCGAGCGCGCCGACGGGCCCTGCCCGATCATGACGTCGATCTGGAAGTCCTCCATCGCCGGGTAGAGGATCTCCTCGACGACGCGATTGAGGCGGTGGATCTCGTCGATGAACAGGACGTCGCCCTGCTTCCAGATTGGTGAGCAGCGCCGCGAGGTCGCCTGGGCGCTCGATGACCGGGCCCGACGTCGAGCGGATGTTGACGCCCATCTCGCGCGCGATGACGTAGGCCAGCGACGTCTTGCCGAGCCCGGGCGGGCCGTAGAGCAGCGTGTGGTCGATGCTCTCGTTGCGGGCGCGCGCGGCGTCGATGCCGACGCGCAGATTGTTCTTCACCGACGCCTGGCCGATGTAGTCGGCCAGGCTGGTGGGACGCAGCGCGGAATCGAGCGCCGAATCGTCGTCGGCCAGGTCGCCCGATACCAGGCGTGGAAGCTCGTCTTCGCTCATCCGCTCAGCTTCTGCAGGGCCTTCCGGATCACGTCCGCCAGCTCGTGCGCGCCGGCCGCAATGGCGGTGCGGACCGCGCGCTCCGCGTCGGGCGCACGGTAGCCCAGATTGACGAGGGCGGAAACCGCCTCCACGTCGCTGGCGCCGGCCGCCGCGTCGGCGGTGGCCGGTGTGGTGACGAGCTTGCGCACGCGATCCTGCAGCTCGACGATGAGGCGCTCGGCGGTGCGCTTGCCGACGCCGGGAATCGCGACGAGGCGCGCCGACGTTGCCGCTCGCCAGTGCCTCGCTGAGCTGCTCGGCGGGCAGCCCCGAAAGGATGTTGAGCGCCATGCGCGGCCCGATGCCCGACACGGTGATCAACGCGCCGAACAGCGCCTGCTCGACGTTGCTGACGAACCCGAAGAGCTCGAGCGCGGTCTCGCGCAGGTGGGTGTGGATGCTGAGCGCGACCTCGTCGCCCTCCGCCGGCAGGGCGCCGAAGGCGGTGAGCGACACGAGCACGCGGTAGCCGACGCCATGCACGTCGACGATCAACGCCTCGGGCGACTTGTGGGCGAGGCGCCCGGTGAGGCGGGCGATCATCGCCGCCAGCTCACCCGCCGGCCGCGGGCGCCGCCGCCCCAGGCGCGGGACGCGGCCGCGGCGAGCAGCGCGTCGCTGCGGCCGGCGTGGGCGTGGCAGATCGCCGCGCCCAGCGCGTCGGCCTCGTCGGTGGCGAGCGCATCGGCCACCGCCAGCAGCCGCCCGACCATGAGCTGCATCTGCGCCTTGGTGGCGCGGCCGCTGCCGGCGACGGCGAGCTTGATCTGCGCGGGACTGTACTCGACCACGCCGAGGCCGGAGCGGCTGGCGGCGACCATGATCGCGCCGCGCGCTTCGCCGAGGCGGAACGCCGACTGCACGTTGTCGCCGACAAAGGTCTGCTCGAGGCTGACGGAGGCGGGGCGGAAGCGCTCGCAGATCTCGAGGATCGTGTCGCAGATCACCGCCAGTCGATCGGCGCGCGCGCCCTGGCAGCGGAGGACGCCGCTCGCGACGCGCTGCAGCTGCGAGCCCGCGGACATCGACGACGCCCCAGCCCAACACCACCGTGCCGGGATCGACGCCGAGCACCCGCACGGCCGGCGGCCGCGTGCCCGCGCCCTCGCCGTTCCCGTGTTGCGCCTCGACGGTTCACCTGCCCCACCCCTCCACCGCCGGCGCCGTGCCTGCCGTCAGGCGGCGCTCAGCCGTTCGAGCTCTTCCGGCGGAATGTCGAAGTTCGACGCCACTTCCTGGACGTCCTCGTGGTCCTCGAGCTCCTCGACCATCTTCAGCGTCTGCTCCGCCTGCGTGCCGGTGAGGCTCACGGTCGTCGACGGCACCATGGCCACCGCCGCGCTCGCCGTCGCGATCTTCGCCTTGTCGAGCGCGTCCTTGACGGCCTCGAAGGCGTCCGGCGCGGTGGTGACGGTGAACGCATCGCCGTCGTCCGCGACGTCGTCGGCTCCCGCCTCGAGCGCCACCTCGATCAGGCGCTCCTCGTCGACGCCCGGCTTCTCGACCGCCAGGATGCCCTTCTTGCTGAACATCCAGCCGACACTGCCCGACTCACCCATGTTGCCGCCGAAGCGCCCGAAGAGGTGCCGCAGCTCGGAGACCGTGCGATTGCGATTGTCGGTCATGGCCATGACCAGCACCGCCGCACCCCCCGGCCCGTACCCCTCGTAGGTCACCTCTTCGTAGGTGACACCCTCGAGCTCACCGGTGCCCTTCTTGATGGCGCGGTCGATGTTGTCGGCCGGCAGGCTACTGGCGCGCGCCGTCGTGACCGCCGTGCGCAGGCGCGGGTTGGCATTGATGTCGCCCCCGCCGAGCTTGGCCGCCACGCTGATCTCCTTGATCAGCTTGGTGAACAGCTTACCGCGCTTGGCGTCCTTGGCGGCCTTCTTGTGCTTGATGGTGCTCCACTTGGAGTGGCCTGACATGATGAAGCTCCTGCGGCGGTGATGCAGGTGATCGTTAGCACACGCGCTGACGCCAACTCAACGCGCTGATCTTGCAGGGCTTTCCGGCCCCGAGGCAGCCCTCAGGACGGGCCCTGCAGGAGCCCGTCGAGCTGGCCACCCTGCTCGAGCTCGTACAGCTCGTCGAACCCGCCGATCGACTGCTCGTCGATGAAGATCTGCGGCACCGTGCGACGGCCCGAGGCCTGGATCATCTCGGTTCGGCGCGCCGCATCGCCGGTGACGTCGATCTCGCTCGTAGGGCACGCCCTTGCGGTCGAGCAGACGCTTGGCCTGCACGCAGTAAGGGCAGGAGACGCTGGTGTAGATGCGAACCGCCGCGGGCATGTGCTCATGTGTACCGAGGCCAACGCAGTCGAGCAATCCACCACCTGGAGTGCGGCGCGTGAGCGCCGCTGCTCGTCGCCGCGCGTCAGCGCGGCTCACGCCGCGCCACGACCCAGCGGCGCTCACGAGCCGTACGCCATCGCGTTGATTCACCCCCGGGCTGGGCTAGTCGCGCGGGATGACGGTCGGCGAAGCCTTCGAGGAGCTGGTGCGCATCATGCATCGGTTGCGCAGCCCGGGCGGCTGTCCGTGGGACGGCGAGCAGACGCACGCCTCGATCAAGCCGTACACGATCGAAGAGGCGTACGAGGTCGCCGAGGCGATCGACACCGGCGACGACGGCGAGCTGTGCACCGAGCTCGGCGATCTGCTGCTGCAGATCGTCTTCCACGCCGAGATGGCGAGCGAGCGCAGGCGCCTTCGCCATCACCGACGTCATCGCGGCGATCAGCGAGAAGATGGTGCGCCGCCACCCGCACGTCTTCGCCGACGTGCAGGTGAGCGGCGCCGACGAGGTGCTGCGCAACTGGTCGCGGATCAAGGCCGAGGAGCGCCGCGCGCAGCGGCGACACGTCCGCGCTCGCCGGCGTGCCGCGCGCCATGCCGGCGCTGCTGCGCGCGCAGCGCCTGGGCGAGAAGGCCGGCACACGCCGGCTTCGACTGGACGCGACGCCGGCGGGCGTGCTCGCCAAGCTGCGCGAGGAGCTCGGCGAGCTGGAAGCCGCCGTCGCCGCGCGGCGACACGCGCGCACGCCGCCGCCGAGCTCGGCGATCTGCTCTTCGCCGGCGACCTCGCTCGCCCGCCACCTCGGCGTCGTCGCCGAGGACGCGCTCAACGGCGCCGCCGACCGCTTCTCGCAGCGCTTCCGCCACATGGAGTCGGCGCTGGCCACCGAGCAGCGCGATGTCCACGGCGCGTCTCCAGACGAGCTCGAAGCACTGTGGCAGGCCGCCAAGCGCGCGCTCGCCGAGGGCGCCGCACGCTGAGCGCCCGGCCACCGTGGCGAGATGCTCCGAGAACGAGCTGGCGGGCCACACGCCGCGAGCTAGGACCGGCGCCGCAGACGCTCGCCAATCGTGCGACGCAGCGCGGCGACCTCGCGTCCACCCAACAACAGCGCCACCGCGCTGAAGGCCCCCCCGCCGGCCGCGACGATCGTCGCCAGCCAGAACGCCCGCCCGAGCCCCGGGTGATGTCCAGTCGACGCGCGGCACGCTCCATGCCAACAGCGCCGCCATCACCGCGGCCGCCGTCGCCGCACGAACGAGCGAACCCGCGATCGTCGCCAGCTCCAGCCCTCCCAGGCGGCGCGTGATCGGCACCACGAGGAGCGTGGCGTTCACGGTCACCGAGAACGACGCGGCCATCGCCAAACCGACGTGGCCGAGGTCGGCAATGCGGAGCGCATCGGCGGCGCGCCCGATCGCCATGCCGAAGGTCGAGCCGGCCGCGTACGGCAGCGTGCCGACCAGGGCGAGACTGGCGACCACGTTGGCGACGAAGGCAGTCGCGGCGGCCCACATCGGCGTCCGCGGATCGCGCAGCGCGTAGAACGCCGGCGCGATGACGCGCACCAGCGCCAGCGCCCACAGCCCCGACCGCGTACGCCTGCGAGCGCAGCGCGGTCAGGTCGACGTCGGCGGCGGTGAAAGCCCCGCGCTGGAAGAGCACCGCGGTGATCGGCCGCGCCAGAATCACCAACGCGACCGATGCCGGAATCGCGACGTAGTTCGTGAGGGCGATGGCGAAGCTGAGACTGTGCCGCATCTCGCCCTGCGCCTGCCGCGCCGCCTGATCCGCGAAGCTGGGCAGCGCCGCCGTTCCCAGCGCCACCGCGACGAGGCCGATCGGGAACTCGAGGAGGCGGCCGGCGTACCAGAGCGCCGACACAGACCCCGGCACCAGCAACGTGGCGATCGACGTGCTCAGTAGGACGTTCACCTGGTACATCGCCGTGCCCAACGTCGCCGGGGCGAGCAGGCGCCAGATCTCCCCCAACGCCGGATGGGAGGGCTCCCAGATGGGCGTCACGGCCGTGCCCTCGCGACGCAGCGCCAGGAGCTGCAGTCCCAGCTGCACCGTCCCGCCGAGGAGGACGCCCGCCACGAGCGAGGCGATGCCCAGGGACGGCGTCAGCGCGAACGCGGCGGCGATAATGGCCAGGTTGAGCAGGACCGGCGACAGTGCCGGGGCGAGGAAGTGCCGCTTGGCGTTGAGGTAGCCGCCGTAGAGAGCCACCAGCGAGATCAGCAGGGCATAGGGGAACATCCACCGGGCCAGGCGCTCCGCCAGCCGGCGCGTCGCCGGCTCGGCCGCGAAGCCGGGCGCCAGCAGGACCAGCCAGGCCGGGGTCAGCAGGACGCCCAGCACCGTCAGGCCGATCAACGCCAGTCCGAACACGGCCGCGGTGGCGCGCAGGGCACGCTCAGCCTCCCGAGTCCTGCCCTCCCCCAGGTAGGCCCCGAAAACCGGGACAAAGGCGGCGGTCGTCGCCCCCTCGCCGACCAGGCGGCGCAGCAGGTTGGGCAGCCGGAAGGCGACGAAGAACGCGTCGGCCGCCGGCCCGGCACCGAAGTAATAGCCGGTGACGGCATCACGCAGGAGGCCGGTGATGCGGCTGACCAGGGTCAGGGCCCCAACCAGGCCGGCGGCCCGGACGATACGGCGGTTCTCGCTCATGGCGCGGTCAGATTGCCTTGCCCATGGGCCCGTGGTAGGCGTGCGGTTTCCCAGCAAGGAGGACCACCCGTGGCCAACCGGCACGCGTCCGCGATCAAGCGGAACCGGCAGAACGAAAAGCGACGCCTGCGCAATCGAGCTGTGCGCGCGAAGGTGCGCTCGGAAGTGCGCAAGGTGCGCGAAGCGGTCGCCGGCAACGATGCCAAGACGGCCGCGACCGAGCTCCAGACCGCGATCAAGGAGCTCAGCAAGGCGGCCTCGAAGGGCATCGTGCACAAAAACGCCGCCGCCCGTCGCATCGGTCGCCTCAGCAAGCAGGTGGCCGCGCTCCAACGCGGCACCTGATCCACCCCGCCGCCACCCGGCGGCATCAGAAATCGTCCAGAATCCGGTCGTGCACGTCGCGGGCGATTGAGCGCACCATGCGCTGGATCGCGCGTTGCTTCTCGGTCTCGGCCAACTGGATGTTGGTCAGGTCGGCGAGGTTGGCGAAGTCGAGCGTGCCCTGCTGGAACTGCGACGAGCTGGGGACGACCGTCTGCCGGGTAACGGCGTAGTCCTCGATCGCCTGCATCCGGCGCCCCTTCCACAGCACCGCGCCGTCGCTCTGACGCGTGAGCACGACGTCGAGCGTCAGCTTGGCCTCGTACTCGAGGGCCTCGTCGTCGGCGTTGAACGCGACCGGGCGGGTCTTGAACTCGCGGATGGTGCCGCTGATCACGCCGTCGCTGTCGGTCGGGTGGTCGCGGATCGCGAGCACGCCGTGCTCGTAGAACTCGCGCTCGACGGCGAAGGCGAGGGTCTTCGCGAGGCCCTCCTGCCGCGACTCGTCGCGGAACTCGCCGACGGCGACGCTGTGGATATCGCCGGGCACGCGCAGTTGCGTTCCGGTCAACGCGTATCCGCAGCCGGACAGCAGCAGGCCAGCGAGGCACGCCAGCCGCGGCACACGGCGGACGATGTCAGGCCACGACATTGACCAATCGCCCGGGGACGACGATCACCTTGCGCGGCGCCTTGCCGTCGAGCGAGCGCACGACGCCCTCGCTGGCGAGCGCCAGGCGCTCGATGGTCGCCGCGTCGGCGTCGCGCGGCACGATAGATGCTGTCGCGCCGCTTGCCATTCACCTGCACGGCGAAGCTCGACGGTCTCATCGACGCAGAGCGCCGCGTCGTGTGCCGGCCAGGCGGCGAGCGCGACGAGGTCGTGCTCGCCGAGCCGCGACCACAGCTCCTCGGCGAGGTGCGGCGCGTACGGCGCGAGCACGCGCAGGAAGTCGCGCACGATGGCGCGCGGCAGGGTGGCGCTCGGCGGTCGCCTCGTTGACGAAGATCATCATCTGCGAGATCGCCGTGTTGAAGCGCAGCGCCTCGGTGTCCTCGAGCACCTTCTTGATGGTCACGTGCAACGTGCGTTGCAGCGCCGGCTTCGACTCTCGGCCGGGCGCGTCGTCGAGACGGGTCGCAACGGTCGCCGGTGCGCTCGTCGACCACCAGTCGCCAGGCGCGCTGCAGGAAGCGATAGACGCCCTCGACGCCCGACATCTGCCACGGCTTCACCTGGTCGAGCGGCCCCATGAACAGCTCGTACAGCCGCATCGCGTCGGCGCCGTACTCGTCGATCACCTCGTCCGGGCTGACGACGTTGAGCCGCGACTTCGACATCTTCTCGATCTGCGCCGCGACCGCATCGCCCGAGTCGCGCACCACGCGGCGCGCCGTCACGCTCCTCGACCTCGTTCGGGTGGTAATACTTGCCGCGCGCGTCCTGGTAGCTGTAGGCGAGGATCATCCCCTGGTTGAACAGGCGCTGGAACGGCTCGCGCGTGTGCACCAGCCCGCAGTCGAAGAGCACCTTGTGCCAGAAGCGCGCGTACAGCAGGTGCAGCACCGCGTGCTCGACGCCGCCGACGTAGAGGTCGACCGGCATCCAGTACGTTCTCGGCGGCCGCCGACCACGGCTCGCGCTCGTTCGTCGGGTCGAGATAGCGCAGGTAGTACCAGCACGAGCCCGCCCACTGCGGCATGGTGTTGGTCTCGCGCACGCCGACGCGGCCGTCGGGCAGGCGTCACCATCAGCCAGTCGTCGCCGGCGCGCGCCAGCGGCGGCTTGCCGTCGTCGGTGGGCGGTACTCGTCGATCGGCGGCAGCGCCACCGGCAACTGCTCGGCCGGCACCGGGACCGTCGTGCCGTCCTCCAACCAGACGACCGGAATCGGCTCGCCCCAGTAGCGCTGGCGCGAGAACAGCCAGTCGCGCAGCCGGTACTGAACGCGCGCGCTCCCGACGCCCTGCTCTTCCAGCCACGCGATCATGCGCGCCTTGGCGGCATCGACATCGAGCCCGTCGAGGAACTGCGAGTTGCACCACGCGCCCGTCGCCGACGTACGCCGCCTCCTGCACCGGTACGGCGCCGCCGGCGATCACCTCGCGGATCGGCAGCCCGAAGCGCACGGCGAACTCGTGATCGCGCTCGTCGTGCGCCGGCACCGCCATGATCGCGCCGTGGCCGTAGCCCATCAGCACGTAGTCGGCGATCCAGATCGGGACGCGCTCGCCGGTGACCGGATGCAGCGCGTCGGCGCCGGTGAAGACGCCGGTCTTCGCGTCGACGGCAGCCGACGCCCTCGACACGCTTCGCTGCCGCTTCGGCGACGTACAGTTCCACGGCGGCGCGCTGGGCCGCGCCGGTGATCTGCGCGACCAGCGGATGCTCCGGCGAGAGCACGCAGTAGGTCGCGCCGAAGAGCGTGTCGGGCCGCGTCGTGAAGACCGGGAAGGTGAGCGCGGAATCGGCGACGCGGAAGGTGATCTCGGCCCCCACCGATTTGCCGATCCAGTTGCGCTGCATGTCCTTGACGCCCTCGGGCCAGTCCAGGTCGTCGAGGTCGGCGAGCAGGCGCTCGGCGTAGGCGGTGATGCGCAGCATCCACTGCTGCATGATGCGGCGCTCGACCGGATCGCCGGTCTCGACGTACTTGCCGTCCTTCACTTCCTCGTTGGCCAGCACGGTGCCGAGCGCCGGACACCAGTTCACCGGCATCTCGGCGACGTAGGCGAGGCCGCGCTCGTACAGCTTGCAGGAAGATCCACTGCGTCCAGCGGTAGTAGTCGGCGGATCGACGTGCTGATCTCGCGCTCCCAGTCGTAGCTGAAGCCGAGGCGTTTGATCTGGCGGCGGAAGGTGTCGATGTTGCGCTGCGTGATCACCGCTGGGTGGATGTTCTCGCGCATCGCGGCGCGCTCGGCGGGCAGGCCGAACGCGTCCCAGCCCATCGGATGCAGGACGTTGAAGCCCTGCATGCGCTTCAGCCGCGCCAGGACGTCGGTCGCGGTGTAGCCCTCCGGGTGGCCGACGTGCAGGCCGGCGCCGGACGGGTACGGGAACATGTCGAGGATGTAGTACTTCGGCTTCGCGGCCAACGCGGCGGGATCGGTCGGGGCGCGGAACGTCTGCCGCTCCTCCCAGACCTGCTGCCACTTGGGCTCGATGACGGCGGGGTCGTAACGCATGGCGATCGGTTGGGAGCTACCAGAGGGGGTGGGTCAATTCTAGGAGGCAGGTCGCCCGAACGAGGGCGTAGCGGCAGGCCAAGGCCCGTCACCGCTGGCGCGGCAAGGCCTGCGGGGGACACCAGAGCGTCGCGCCAAGTGTGGCGCCAAAGCCCGCCGCTACACCGACGCTACGAAGACGGTGCGGTCTTCCGCCCGCGCTCCAGCCCCAGTTGCTTGGCCACCGCGTCGAGCACGCCGTTGACGAACGCCGCCGACTCCGTCGTGCCGTAGCGGCGCGCGACCTCGACCGCCTCGTTGATGGCGATCTCCATCGGCAGGCCGTCGGTGAGCTCGTAAATGGCGATGCGAATCACCATGGCGTCGATCTGCGCCAGACGCTCGAGCTTCCAGTTCACCGACGCCGCCTCCACCTGCGCGTCGATCTCGACGCGCCGCTCGCGCACGCCGCGCACGAGTGCCCAGGCGAATTCGCGCGCCTTGGGGCTGACGTCGAAGCTGTCGGCAAAGGCGTGCAGCCCCTGCTCCGAGGTCTCCCCGCTCATGTCGAGCTGGTAGAGCACCTGGAGGGCGAGCTCGCGCCCCTTGCGGCGCGCGCTCATTCGAACTGGCGCGCCAGGTTGGCCATTTCGATCGCGACCAACGCGGCGTCGTTGCCCTTGTTGCCGTGCGCGCCGCCGGCGCGCTCGAGGGCCTGCTCGATGGTGTTGGTGGTGAGTACGCCCAGCGCCACCGGCAGGCGATGCAGCGTGCTCAGGCGACCGAGCTCGGCGACCACCCACTGCGCGATCATGTCGAAGTGCGGCGTCTCGCCCTGCACGATTGCGCCGAGGCAGATGATGGCGTCGAGCCGGTGGCTGCGCGCGTAGAGATCGGCGATCAACGGCAACTCGAAGGCGCCGGGAACGTGGGCGACCTCGATCGCGGCGTCGGGCACGCCGTTCTTCTTCAGCTCCTCGAGCGCCCCGGCGAGGAGACGCTCGGTGACGACGCTGTTGAACCGCGACACGGCCATGCCGATGCGGAGCCGCGAGCCCTCCAGCGAGGCCTGATACTGGCGCATCGATGTCAGCTCAGCTTCAGGCCGCTGAAGAGATGCCCGAGCTTCTCCTGCTTGGTGCGGAGGTAGCGGATGTTGCCGGCGTGCGGCGGCACCTCGATCGGCACGCGCGACGCGACGGCGATGCCGTAGGTCTCAAGGCCTTCGATCTTTTTCGGGTTGTTGGTGACCAAGCGGATGCTCGCGAGGCCGAGGTCGCGCAGGATCTGCGCGCCGATGCCGTAGTCGCGCCCGTCTTCCTTGAAGCCGAGCTCGAGGTTGGCCTCGACGGTATCGCGCCCCTGATCCTGCAGCGCGTAGGCGCGCAGCTTGTTCGCGAGTCCGATGCCGCGCCCCTCCTGGTGGAGGTAGACGAGGACGCCGCGCTTGGCCGCGGCGATCATCTGCAGCGCGCGCTCGAGCTGATCGCCGCAGTCGCAGCGCGCCGAACCGAACACGTCGCCGGTCAGGCACTGCGAATGCAGCCGCACCAGCACGCCCTCACGGCCCTCGACCGTGCCCTTCACCAGCGCGATGTGCTCGTGCCCGTCGACGGCGTTGCGATAGACGACGGCGCGGAAGCGACCGCCGCTGCGAATGGTCACGGAGCGCTCCGCGACACGCTCGACCAGCGACTCGGTGCGCAGCCGGTAGGCGACCAGTTCCGGAATGCGGACGATGCGCAGCTCGAACAGGTCGGCGAGCGCTTGCAGATCCTCCTCGCCCGCCAGGCTGCCGTCGTCCTTGAGAATCGCGCACACTGCCGCCGCCGGCTCGCGGCCGGCCAGGCGCGTGAGGTCGATCGACGCTTCGGTCAGACCGGGCCGCGCGAGCACGCCGCCGGCGCGGCCGACGATGGGAATGACGTGGCCGGGCATGACGAGGTCATCCGGACCCGCGTCGGCCGCCATCGCAGCCCGGATCGTGGTGGCGCGGTCGCTGGCCGAGATCCCGGTGGTGACGCCGCGACGCGCTTCGATCGACGCGCCGTAGGACCGCCGCAGCACCGACGGCGCGTCGGGCGCCATGAGCGGAATGCCGAGCTTGCGCAACCGATCGTCGGTGAGCGCCAGGCACACCAACCCGCGGCCGTGCATCGCCATGAAGTTGACCGCCTCCGGCGTCGCCAGGTCGGCCGCCATGCAGAGCTGCGACTCGCCGGTCTCCGCCTCGGTGAGAATCACGAAGCGGCCGGCGCGCAGGTCGGCGAGCGCCGCGTCGATCCCGTCAGCCGGCACGATTCGCCTCCGGGACGGCGCGCAGCAGCCAGTCGTCACCGACGCGCTCGGCGCCGAGTATCCGCAAGCGCGGCGCGTCCTCCATGCGGCGGACGCCGAGGGACGCGAGCATCGGCCGGCCGTCGCCGCCGATCAGAGCGGCGTCACGAACAGGGCCACGCGATCGACCAGCCCCTCGCGCAGGGCCGCCGCCGCGAGCGTCGCGCCCCCCTCGAGCAGGACGGAGGCGATGCCCCGCCGCCCCAGCTCGTCGAACAGGCGGCGCAGAGAGACGCGCCCGCCGCGGCCCGGCAGGGACAACACGGTCGCGCCGCGAGTGCGCAGCGCGCTGAGCTTTCGGCCTTGGGCAATCACACTGGCGAGGAGGGTAGCCGGAGCCGCCTCCTTTGTCAGCACCAGGGCGCCGAGGGGGATGCGCAGGCGGCTGTCGATGATGACCCGCAGGGGATCGCGGCCGCCCCGCCGCCGGCAGGTCAGGCGCGGGTCGTCGGCGAGGACCGTCCCGATGCCGACCATGACGGCGTCCATCTCGTCGCGCCAGCGGTGCACCAGGCCCCGGGCCTGCGGTCCGCTGATCCAGCGCGACTCGCCGGTGCGCGTGGCAATCCGACCGTCGAGGGTCGCGGCGAGCTTGAGCGTGACCAACGGGCGCCCGCGCTTCACGAGGCTGGTGAAGCCCGCGACCACCTCCTCGCAGGCGGCGCGTTCGACCCCGCCCACGACCGTGACACCGGCGCGCCGCAGGCGCGCGGCGCCGCGACCGCGCACATGCGGGTTGGGGTCGCGCGCCCCGAACACGACCCGGCGCACGCCGGCGGCGAGGATCGCCTCGGTGCACGGCGGCGTGCGGCCGTGATGGTTGCAGGGCTCGAGCGTCACATAGAGCGTCGCGCCGCGCGCACGCCTACCGGCAGCACGGAGCGCCGCCGCCTCGCCGTGCAGCGCGCCGGGACGGCGGTGCCAGCCGCGGCCGACGATGCGGCCGCGCGCGACGACAACGGCGCCGACCGGCGGATTGGGACTGGTGCGGCCGAGACCGCGGCGCGCCAGCGCGATCGCCTGGCGCATGTACTCGGCGTCCTTGCTCACGCCGAGCCGGAGTTCACCTGGCCGCGGCCGCGCCGCGAGCGCTGGCCTTCCTTCACCAGGTCCTGCAGCTCGCGCATGAACTCGCCGACGTCCTGGAACGAACGGTAGACCGAGGCGAAGCGGACGTAGGCGACCTGGTCGAGCTTGTGCAGCTCGCGCATCACCGCCTCTCCAACCACGGAGCTCACCACTTCCTTCTCGCCGCGCTCCTGCACCAGCCGCTCGACGCGGTCCGCCGAGTGCTCGATGGAGGTGGCGCTGACGGGGCGCTTCTCGCATGCCTTCTTCAGGCCGGCGACGATCTTGGCCCGGTCGTACGGCTCGCGGCGGCCGTCCTTCTTCACGACCAGGGGCAGCGTCTCCTCGACCCGTTCGTAGGTCGTGAACCGCCGCTCGCACTTGCCGCATTCGCGGCGCCGGCGAATGGCGCCATCGTCCTTGGTCAGGCGCGAGTCGATGACCTTGTTTTCCAGGTCGTGGCAGAACGGACACTTCATGGGCTCGGGCAGGGTTACCGCATGGGCGGGGTGGCGGCAAACGGGGAGTGGATGGTCGCGGATTCGCCCGGGGCGGCCATGCCCGACGCCGCTCCCCCGATCCTGTACCGGCGGGCTTTACGACCGTTACCGCTCGCTGTGCGCGACCGGAGGGCATCGCGGGTCGAGTCGCGAGCGCGGCTAGCGGGGGCGGGGCCAACGGCTGCCGCTACGGCCGCCAGCAATCGGCGGCTATGGATTTCGCACCTCGAACAACACCAGCTGGCGGGCCTTGGTCTCGTCGCTGACCGGGAGGGGGTATTTTCCGGTGAAGCAGGCGTCGCAGAAGCCCTCGCTGTCGCCGCCGGTGAATGGGTAGAGCCCTTCGTTGCTGAGGAAGCCGAGGCTGTCGGCGGTGATGTACTCGCGAATCGCCTCGACCGAGTGCTCCGAGGCGATGAGTTCCTCGCGGGTCGGCGTGTCGACGCCGTAGTAGCAAGGCCCGATCGTCGGCGGCGAGCTGATGCGCAGGTGGACTTCGGTCGCACCGGCGGCGCGCAGCATGGTGACGATCTTGCGGCTGGTAGTGCCGCGCACGATCGAGTCGTCGACGACCACGACGCGCTTGCCCTCCAAGACGCCGCGCTGCGCGTTGAGCTTCACCTTCACGCCAAAGTGGCGGATGGCGTCCTGCGGCTCGATGAAGGTGCGGCCGACGTAGTGGTTGCGGATCAAGCCGAAGTCGAAGGCCAGGCCCGACTCCTCGGCGTAGCCGAGCGCGGCCGGCACGCCCGAATCGGGGACCGGCACCACCAGGTCGGCTTCGGCCGGACACTCGCGCGCCAGCTGACGGCCGAGGCTCTTGCGGACCTGATAGACGTTGCGACCGAACACCGTGCTGTCCGGACGCGCGAAGTAGACGTACTCGAAGACGCAGCGGGTCAGCGGTGCCTTCGGAAACGGGAAGAGGCTACGGATGCCGTCCGCCGAGACGACGACGATCTCGCCCGCCTCCAGCTCGCGCTCGTAGGTCGCGCCGATCAGGTCGAGCGCGCAGGTCTCCGAGGCGAACACCACCGCGTCCTTGATCCGCCCCATCACCAACGGCCGGAAGCCGTTCGGGTCGCGCACCGCGACCATCTCGTTCTGACTCAGGAAGAGCAGCGAGTAGGCACCGCGTACCGCCGCTAGCGCCGTGGCGATCCGCTCGGCGAGCGACTCACCGCTCGCGTTGGCGATGAGGTGGACGATCACCTCGGTATCGACCGACGATTGGAAGATCGCGCCGCGGTCTTCCAGCGTCTCGCGTAGATCGAGGGCGTTGATGAGATTGCCGTTGTGCGCCACGGCCAGGCCGCCGCGCGCGAACTCGACGACGAACGGCTGGGTGTTCTTGAGTAGCGTCCGGCCGCTGGTGGCGTACCGGTTGTGGCCGATCGCCATGTCGCCGTTCAGGCGCTCGAGCACTTCGTGGTCGAAGACGTCGGCGACGAGGCCAAGGCCACGGTGCGAGAACAGGACCGAGCCGTCCGACGAGACGATACCGGATCCCTCCTGGCCGCGATGCTGCTGCGCGTAGAGGCCGAGGTAGGTGAGGTTCGCCGCCTCGGGGTGGCCGAACACCCCCATGAGCGCGCATTCCTCGTTGAAGCGGTCCGGCCCCATCGTCGCCTCGCTATTCCTTCATCCGCTCGGCCAACGCGTCGGCCCAGGCGTGGCGCAGATCGGCCGTGCTGACGTCGATGAGGGTGCCGATGCGCAGCCGCCGGCCGCGCACTTCGCCGAGCATGGTGCAGGGCACGTCGGCGTCACGCGCCATCTCGCGCAGGCGGCCGACGTGCTTGCGGCGCACGGACAGAATGATGCGCGACTGACTCTCGCCGAACAGCCACGCGTCGGGTCGGATTGCCGCCTCCATCTCGATCTCGGCGCCGAGCGGCTCGCCGGGACCCGACATGCAGGCTTCGGCGAGCGCCACCGCCAGACCGCCCTCCGAGGGATCGTGCGCCGAGCGCACGATCCCCTCGCGGATGGCCTGCAGGCAGACACGCTGCACCTGCATCTCGACCGACAGATCGATCCACGGCGGCGTGCCGCGGACGAGGCCCCGCTCCAGCGCGATGTACTCGCTGCCGCCGAGCTCTTCGCGGGTGCGCCCGAGCAGCACGACGACGTCGCCGTCGGCCTTGAACCACTGAGTGGTGTGGTGCGCGATGTCGCTGAGCAGGCCGACCATCGCGATCGTCGGCGTCGGCGGAATGGCCCGACCGTCCGTCTCGTTGTAGAAGCTGACGTTGCCGCTCACCACGGGCACTTCGAGAGCGTTGCACGCATCGCGTAGGCCGCGCACCGCCTCGCGGAACTGCCACATGATCTCCGGTTTCTCGGGATTGCCGAAGTTCAGGCAGTCGCTCACGCCGATCGGCTCGGCGCCCCCGCACACGACGTTGCGCGCCGATTCGACCACGGCGGTCATCGCGCCGACGTAGGGATCGAGGTAGCAGTAGCGGCTGTTGCAATCGACGCTCAGCGCGACCGCCTTGTTGGTGCCCTTGATGCGCAGGATGGCGCTGTCGGAGCCGGGCCCGACGACGGTGTTGCTGCCGACGAGCGAGTCATACTGGCGAAAGGCCCACCGCTTGGAGGCGATGTTGGGCGTGGCCAGCAGCCGCAGGAGGGTCTGGCCGTAGTCGCCCGGCAGCGGCAGCTGACCGAGGTCGAGCCGCTGCAGCTCCTCGAGGTAATCCGGCGGCGCGGCGGGGCGGTCGTAGATCGGCGCGCCGTGCGCCAGCGGATCGATTGGCAGCGCCACGACCGCTTCGCCCGCGGCGCTGACGCGCAGCATCTGATCGTCGGTGACGGTGCCGATCACCACCGCGTCGAGGTCCCAACGGCTGAAGATCTCCATCACCTCGTGCTCGGCGCCGGCGCGCGCGACGATCAACATGCGCTCCTGCGATTCGGAGAGCAGGATCTCGTAGGGCGTGATCTGTGCGTCGCGCTTGGGGACCTTGTCGAGATCGATCGCGATGCCGAGCCCGCCGCGCGCCGCCATCTCCACCGACGAGCTGGTGAGGCCGGCGGCGCCCATGTCCTGGATGGCGATGATCGCGTCCTTTTCCATGAGCTCGAGGCAGGCCTCGATGAGGAGCTTCTCGGTGAACGGATCCCCGACCTGTACGGTGGGGCGCTTCTGGTCGCTGGTCTCGTCGAACTCTGCGGAGGCGAGAAGGCTGGCGCCGTGGATCCCGTCGCGTCCGGTCTTCGAGCCGACGTAGATCACCGGATTGCCGACGCCGGCGGCGCTGGCGCGAAAGATCCGGTCGGCGCGCACCAGCCCGATGGTGAAGGCGTTGACGAGAATGTTCTCGTTGTACGCTGGATCGAAGTAGATCTCGCCGCCGACCGTCGGCACGCCGACACAGTTGCCGTAGCCGCCGACGCCGCTGACCACGCCGCCGATCAGGTAACGCGTGCGCGGATGGTCGAAGCTGCCGAAGCGCAGCGAGTTGAGGTTGCCGATCGGGCGCGCGCCCATCGTGAAGACGTCGCGCAGGATGCCGCCCACGCCGGTGGCCGCGCCCTGGTACGGCTCGATGTACGACGGGTGATTGTGGCTCTCGATCTTGAAGACCACCGCCAGCCCGTCGCCGATCGACACGGCGCCGGCGTTCTCGCCGGGCCCCTGCAGAACGCGCGGGCCGGTGGTCGGGAGCCCGCGCAGCACGGCCCGCGAGCTCTTGTAGCTGCAGTGCTCCGACCACATCACCGAGCAGACGCCGAGCTCGACCAGATTCGGGACGCGCCCGATGGCGTCGCACAGGCGACGGAACTCCTCGGCGCTGAGTCCGTGCTCGAGCGCCTGGGTTTCGGTGACCGGCGGCAGCGTCGTCGTCATAGGCCGGGCGGCACGGACGCGGCGGGGGTCGGCAGCCCCTCGGTCAGGGTGGTCCGCACGGAGCGGAAGAGGCTGGCGCCATCGACGCCGCCGCAGAGCGCTTCACAGGCGTGTTCGGGATGCGGCATCAGTCCGAAGACGTTGCGTGTGGCATTGACGATGCCGGCGATGTTGCGGAGCGAGCCGTTGGGGTTCGCCCCCTCGGTCGTGCGGCCGGAGGGATCGACGTAGCGCAGCACGATCTGGCGGTTGTCCTCCAGCTCCTGCAGAACATCGGCATCGGCCACGTAGCAGCCCTCGCCGTGCTTGATCGGCAGGGCCAGCACGTCGCCGCGCGAACACGCGCCGGTGAACGGCGTGTCGGTCTCCTCCACTCGGCAGTGCACCGTCTGACAGACGAAGCTGAGACCGCGGTTGCGAATGAGGGCGCCGGGCAGCAGGCCGGTCTCGCACAGGACCTGGAAGCCGTTGCAGATGCCGAACACCAGGCCGCCGTCGTTGGCGAAGCGGACGACGCTGTCCATGACCGGCGAGAAGCGGGCCAGCGCGCCGGCGCGCAGGTAGTCGCCGTAGGAGAAGCCGCCGGGAAGCACGACGCAATCGACGCCGTTGAGCGAGCGGTCCTTGTGCCAGAGCGGCACCGCGACCTCGCCGAGCACCTGCTCGAGCGCGTGCAGGGTGTCGTTGTTGTCGAGCGAGCCGGGGAAGGTGACAACCCCCCAGCGCATCACTCGCCGACCTCGAAGCGATAGTCCTCGATGACCCCGTTGGCGAGGAGCTTGCGACACATGTCGTCGACACGCCCCTGGGCGCGCGCCGGATCAGTGTCGACGTGCAGCTCGATGTACTTGCCGAGCCGAACGTCGTGCGCCTCTTCGAAGCCGAGCGTGTGCAGCGCGTGCTCGATCGCCTTGCCGGCAGGATCGAGCACACCGGACTTGAGGGTCACGTAGACCTTGGCTCGCACTCCACCTCTCCTTGTCAGCGATACACGGACGCGGCGACTGCCGCCCGGGCTCCGTCTCCATAGCATCTTGCCGGGCGCGAGTCGCCACCGGGGGGCGGCGTTTGACGGTGGAAAACGACCGTGGAGTCAGCGGCCCGTGTGGCCGAATCCACCGCCGGCGCGACCGCTGTCTCCGAGCGCGTCGACCGGTCGCCAGGTCGCGCGCGCGACGGGAGCAATGATCAGCTGCGCGATGCGTTCGCCGCGCTGGATCTCGACCGCGTCCTGGCCCAGGTTGATGAGTAGCACGCCGATCTCGCCGCGATAGTCGGCATCGATGGTGCCGGGTGCGTTGAGCAGCGTCAGGCCGTGGCGCAGCGCCAGGCCGCTACGCGGACGGACCTGCCCTTCGAAGCCGGCGGGAATTTCCACCGCCAGGCCGGTCGGCACGAGCGCGCGCTCACCGACCGCGAGGCGCAGCGGGGCGGTGAGGTCCGCGAGGAGATCCATGCCGGCCGCATCGGCGGTCTGATACGCGGGCAGCGGCAGCTCGGGCTCGCTCGCCCGCACGCGCCGGACGCGCAGCTCGACGGTCGCGGGCCGGCTCGGCGCCATCACGCCGCGAGGATGGCGGGGTCGATCGTGTGGCCGCTGAGATCGCCCAGGAGTGCCAGCGCGCGCCCGTCGGGCTTGGCCAGACGGGTCGCCAGCGCCACCACGTCGTCGTGCGTCACGCCGTCGATGCCAGCCGACAGCTCGGCGATGGGGACGTCGCGCTGGTGATAGATTTCGTTCTTGGCGACGCGGCTCATGCGGCTGTCGCTGGTCTCGAGACCGAGCAGCATGTTGCCCTTGAGTTGCGTCTTGGCGCGCGCCAGCTCGTCCGGACGCAGCCCGTCGCGGGCCAGGGCGCCGAGCTCGCGCGCGATGACGGTTACGACGTCCTCGACCCACTCCGCCGAGGTGCCGACGTAAATCCCGAGGTACCCGGCGTCACGATAGGAGGACAGGAAGGAGTACACGGAATAGGCGTGGCCGCGCCGCTCGCGGATCTCCTGGAACAGGCGCGAGCTCATGCCGCCGCCGAGGACGGTGTTGAGCAGATAGGCCGCGTACCGCTCGCTGGCGCCCTGGGCGATGCCGGGCACGCCCAGGCAGAGGTGGACCTGCTCGAGGGCCTTCGAGGTGACGGTGATGCCGGGACGCGGCGCCGGCGGCCCGCCGTCGACCAGCGACGCCGAACCGGCGAGCCCGGAGAAGTGACGGGCCGCCCAGGCTTCCACGGTCTCGTGCGTCAGGTTGCCGGCGGCGGCGATGATCAGGCGATCCGGACGGTAGCGGGCACCGAGGAAGTCCATGAATGCGTCGCGACCAAGGGTCTGCACCGTCGCGCTCGTCCCGCACACCGGACGCCCGAGGGGATGGCCGGGCCAGTAGTGCTCGTTGAACAGGTCGTGGATGTAGTCGTCCGGCGTGTCCTCGCTCTGCGAGATCTCCTGCAGGACGACGCTGCGCTCGCGGTCGATCTCCTCGCCGTCGAGGCGCGAGTTGAGGAACAGATCGGCGAGCAGGTCCATCGCCAGCTCGGCGTGCTCGGCGAGAACGCGCGCGTAGTAGCAGGTGTACTCCTTGCCGGTGAAGGCATTGAGGACACCGCCGACGGCGTCCATCTCCTCGGCGATCTGCGCGGCGCTGCGGCGCGCGGTGCCCTTGAAGAGGAGATGCTCGAGGAAATGGGAGATGCCACCCAGGTGGGGCGGCTCGAAACGCGAGCCGCTCTCCACCCAGATGCCGATGGTCACCGAGGGTACCCCGTCGAGGGGCTCGGAGACGATGCGCAGGCCGTTCGGCAGCGCCGAGCGTCGCACCATGCTCAGCTGCCGCCCGCGGGTTGACCTGTCTCGCCCATCGCCTCTTTGCGGCTCAGGCGGATCTTACCGGACTTGTCGATCTCCAGCACCTTGACCTGGATCTCGTCGCCTTCCTTCAAGACGTCGGATACGCGATGCACGCGGCCGGGTCCGATCTGGGAGATGTGCAGGAGGCCGTCGGTCCCGGGCATGATCTCGACGAACGCACCGAAGTCGACGATACGAACGACCTTGCCCTTGTAGATCTTCCCGACCTGCGCCTCCATCGTGATGCCTTCGATGATCTCGATGGCGCGCTTCATCCCGGCCTCTTCGCTCGACGCGATGAAGACGGTGCCGTCATCCTCGATATCGATCTTGCAGCCGGTCTCCTCGACGATGCCGCGGATGACCTTGCCGCCGGGTCCGATGATGTCTCGGATCTTATCCTGGCGGACCTTGATCGAGACGATGCGCGGCGCGTGCTGCGAGATGTCGCCACGCGCCGTGTTCAACGTCTTGTTCATCACGTCCAGGATGTGCAGGCGCCCATCGCGCGCCTGCGTGAGGGCCTGGCGCATGATCTCCTTGGTGACGCCGTGGATCTTGATGTCCATCTGCAGGGCGGTGACGCCCTCACTGGTCCCGGCGACTTTGAAGTCCATGTCGCCGAGATGATCCTCGTCGCCGAGGATGTCGGAGAGCACGGCGATGTCGTCGCCCTCCTTGATGAGGCCCATGGCGATGCCGGCGACCGGCGCCTTGATGGGGACGCCCGCATCCATCATCGCCAGGCTGCCCGAGCAGACCGTCGCCATCGACGATGAGCCGTTCGACTCGAGAATCTCCGACACGATGCGGATCGTGTAGGGGAACGCCTTCTCGTCCGGCAGCACCGGAATGAGGGCGCGCTCGGCGAGAGCGCCGTGACCCGTGTCGCGCCGGCTCGGACCGCGCAGGGGCTTGGTCTCGCCGACGCTGAATGGCGGGAAGTTGTAGTGCAGCATGAACTTCCGATAGTGCTCGCCGACCAGCGCGTCGATGCGCTGCTCGTCCGACGCGGTGCCGAGCGTCGTCGTCGCCAGCGCCTGCGTCTCGCCGCGGGTGAACAGCGACGAGCCGTGCGTACGTGGCAGCACCTTGACCTCGCAGCTGATCGGCCGCACGTCGGCGACGCCGCGACCGTCGAGGCGCTTCTTCTGCTTGACGATCATCTGCCGCATGGCGTGGCTCTCGACTTCGTCGATGACCTCTCGGATGACCGCTTCCTGATCCGGGAACTGCTCCAAGGCCGCGGCCTGGGCTTCCTTGTGCGCACTCGAGATGGCCGCGTGGCGCTCGAGCTTCGCGACAAACGTCATCGCCTTCTCGATGCGCGGCAGGGCCAGCGCCTCGACAGCCTTCTGCAGCTTCTTGTCGATCTCGCCGACGACGACCTCGCGCTTCGGCTTGCCGAGCTTCGCGCGCAGTTCTTCCTGCATGGCGATGAGCGGCTGCAGGGCGTCGAGCGCGGTGTAGAGCGCGTCGAGCATGATGTCCTCGGACAGCATCTTCGCGCCGCCCTCGACCATCACGATGCTGTCCTTGGTCCCGGCGACGAGCAGGTTCAGATCGCTCTCACCCATCTGGGACAGGTAGGGATTGATGACGAACTTGCCGCCGATGCGGCCGATCCGGACACCGGCGATCGGGCTCAGGAACGGAATATCCGACACGTGCAGCGCCGCCGATGCGCCGAGCATCGCGACGGTGTCGGAATCGCTCTCCTTGTCGAACGACAGCACGGTGGCGATGATCTGGGTCTCGCACTTGTAGCCGTCGGCGAACAGCGGCCGGATCGGCCGGTCGATCAGGCGCGAGGTGAGAATCTCCTTCTCGCCCTGACGTCCCTCGCGCTTGAAGAAGCCGCCCGGGATCTTGCCGGCGGCGAACGCCTTCTCCTGGTAGTCGACCGTGAGGGGGAAGAAGTCGATGCCGGGACGCGTGCTCTGGCTGGCGACCGCGGTCGTGAGCACCACGGTCTCGCCGTACTGCACGAGTGCCGAGCCGCTGGCCTGCTTCGCCATGCGACCGACTTCGATGGACAAGGGTCGACCGTGAAAGTCGATCTCAACTTTGTGTTGCATTAGAAACCTCCCGGGCGATTCGCCCTAGACGTGGGAGGGATGACTGTGTGACGGAGATGACCCGCGGGCGAGGAAGGACTCAGCGACGGAGTCCGAGGCGTTCGATCACACTCTTGTAACGCGAGTTCTCGTCGCGCTTGAGGTAATCGAGCAGCCGGCGACGCTGCCCCACGAGCTTGAGCAGCCCGCGGCGAGAGTGGTGATCCTTCGTGTGGGTCTTGAAATGCTCCGTCAGGTAGTCGATTCGCTCACTCAGCAGCGCGATCTGGACTTCTGGCGACCCGGTGTCGGTGGGGTGCTGGCGGAACTGTTCCACCAACTCCTGTTTACGCGCTAGAGCGACTCCCATCATTCCTCCGTTTTATTCAACCGCGTTTGGTACCACGACATGTTCACTGTGTAAAGGCAGGGGCGAGAACGCGCCCGTACCTCCATCGATCGTGCTCGCGCACGGCGACCGCCGCGAGCTGCCCGTCGGGATCGACGAGCGCGGCCGCTGGGGCCGTCACTCCGGTGAGGCGGGCAAGCACGCCGCTCTTGCCCTGGCGCACGGCTTGGACGCTCGGCGCGTCGAGAGTGACGGACGGCAGGTGCGCCACGGCGGCCCGCAGGGCAACGAGACCGCGCGGCTCGGCCGGATCGAAGCTATCGAGCGGCACCGCCTGATCGATCGAGAAGTCCCCGAAGCCGGTGCGGCGTAGCTCGCCCAGGTGCGCGACGGTGCCCAGCGCAGCGCCGATGTCCTCGGCCAGCACCCGCACGTACGTCCCTTTCGAGCAGGCGACTTCGAGGCGCAGCTGGGCGGGCCCGGTGGGCTCCAGCACGAGACGGGTGATGCGCACCGGACGTTCCTCGCGGTCGACCTCGATCCCCTGTCGCGCCAGGCGATAGAGCGGGACGCCATCCTTTTTGAGGGCCGAGTACATGGGTGGCCGCTGGCGGATCTCGCCCGTGAAGCGCTCGCAGACCGTCGCCAGTGCGGCGGCGTGAAGACCGCCAACCGGCGCCTCGCGCACCACAGTCCCGGTGCGGTCGCCGGTGTCGGTCGCGGTGCCGAGCTGAATCACCCCGCTGTAGCGCTTGTCCGCCGTATTGAGGAACTGCGCGATCTTGGTGCCCTCGCCGAGGCAGAGCGGGAGCAGGCCGGTCGCAAAGGGGTCGAGCGTACCGAGGTGGCCGACCTTGGCGCCGCGCGGCAGCTGGCGCTTGATGCGTCGGACCACCTCGGCGGAGGTCAGGCCGTCCGGCTTGTCGATGAGCAGGATGCCGTTCACGACTGCTCGCCTGACGGCGGCGATTGCTTCAGCAAGCGCGACAGGCGCTCGGCCTCTTCGAGGCTGGGATCGAATTCGAAAGCGATCTCGGGGGCCACGCGCAAATTGAGCTGCTTGGCGACCTGTCCGCGGACAAAGCCGGCGGCGCTGCGCAGGCCGCGCAGCGAGCGCACCCGCTGTTCGTCGTCGCCCAGGGTGCTGAAGAAGATGCGCGCGTGCCGCAGGTCGGGCGAGATGCTCACACCGGTGATGGTGACCAAGCCGATGCGCGGATCCTTGATGTCGCGCACCAACAGTCCGGCGACGAGCGCCTGTATGGCCTCGCCGACGCGGTCGGTCCGCCGGCTCATCGCCACCGCCCTCGGCGGACGCGATCAGACGTGGAGGATCTCGATCTCGTCCGCGCCGACTTCGGCGACGTGCAGGTCCTCGATGAAGCGAACCACCTGGCGCAGCGCGCCCTCGACGTAGCCGGCGTCGCCGCCAACCTGGGAAACGCCGAGCGTCGCGCGCTGCCAGAGGTCCTGATCCTCACACTCGGAAATGGACACATTGAAGGTGTTGGACACGCGCGCTTTGATCTTGTTGATCACACCGCGCTTGCCTTTGAGGGAGTGGTTCTCCGGAATATACAGCGTGAGCTTCAGCACGCCGACGACCATCGGCTGTGCCGTTCAGAGCGACCGCTCGGCCGCAGCACCTCGAGTCGGTGCGCCGAGGCGACGCGCCACCTGCTCCATCTCGTACGCCTCGACGATGTCGCCGGCCTTGACGTCGGAGAAGTTGTCGAGGCCGATGCCGCACTCGTAACCGGACTGCACTTCACGTGCGTCGTCCTTGAACCGCTTCAGGCTGCCGACCTTGCCGTTGTGCACGACGATGCTGTCGCGCACCAGGCGGGCCTGGGAATTGCGGGTGATTTTGCCGTCGGTCACAAGACAGCCGGCGATGAGGCCGACGCCGGGGATGTTGAACGTGTTGCGCACCTCGGCGCGTCCCAACACCTTCTCCTTGTAGGTCGGCTCGAGGAGGCCCTCCATGGCGTCGCGGACGTCGTTGATGGCGTCGTAGATGATCTCGTACAGGCGCACGTCGACGCCTTCGCGCTCGGCGGCCGCGGTCGCCTTGGACTCCGGACGGACGTTGAAGCCGATGACGACGGCATTCGACGCCGACGCCAACATGACGTCGCTCTCGGTAATGCCACCGACAGATGAATGCAGGACGTTGAGCCGCACTTCCTCGGCGGACAGTCGCGACAGGGCGTCCGACAACGCTTCGGCCGAGCCTTGCACGTCGGCCTTGATGACGATGCGCAGTTCCTTGGTGTCGCCGGCCTGCAGCTGTCGATACAGATCCTCCAGCGAAACCTTCGAGGTCTTGAGCAGCGAGGCCTCGCGGTGCTTGGCCGCGCGATGCTCGGCGACCTGACGCGCCGTGGCCTCGTCGGCGACGACCACGAACGAGCTACCCGCCTCGGGAACCGACGGCAGACCGAGGATCTCCACCGGCGTGGACGGGTCGGCGATCATGACCTTTTGGCCGCGATCGCCGATCATGGCGCGGACGCGCCCCGCGAACGGGCCGCAGACGAACGGGTCGCCGGGCTTGAGCGTGCCTTCCTGCACCAACACCGTCGCCACGGGACCGCGACCGCGATCGAGCTTCGCCTCGACGATGGCGCCGCGCGCCGGCTTGTCCGGATTTGCCTTGAGGTCGAGCAGGTCGGCCTGCAGGAGCAGCATCTCGAGCAGGGTCGGCAGCCCCTCGCGGGTCTTCGCCGATACCGGCACGGTGACCGTGTCGCCGCCCCAATCTTCGGGCTGCAGGCCGTGATTCGCCAGATCCTGCTTGATGCGGTCGAGGTTGGATTCCGGCTTGTCGATCTTGTTGATGGCCACCACGATCGGCACGCTCGCGGCGCGCGCGTGGTTGATGGCCTCGATGGTCTGCGGCATCACCCCGTCATCGGCGGCGACGACCAAGATGACGATATCGGTTACCTTGGCGCCGCGCGCACGCATGGCGGTGAACGCCTCGTGGCCCGGCGTATCGAGGAAGGTCACACGGCGACCGTGGACATCGACCATGTACGCGCCGATGTGCTGGGTAATCCCTCCCGCCTCGCCGGCGGTCACGTTGGTCTCGCGCACCGCGTCGAGCAGCGACGTCTTGCCGTGGTCGACGTGGCCCATGATCGTCACCACTGGCGGTCGCGGCAGGAGATGCTCCTCGCTGCTCGCCTGGTGGCCGACTTCGACCGCCGCCTCGGCGTCGAAGGTCACGTTCTCGACGTTGTAGCCGAACTCCGATGCGATCAGCGTGGCGGTGTCGGTGTCGAGGACCTGGTTGATGGTGGCCATCATGCCCTGCTCCATCAACTTCTTGACCACTTCGCCGGCCTTCACGCCCATCGCTTTGGCGAGGTCGCCGACCGACACGACCTCCGAAATCCGGACGATACGCTTGCTCGCCTTGGGCTGCGTGATCTCGGTCTGGCGCTGCTCCTTGCCGGGCATCGCGCGCTTCTTGCGCGGCAGCCGGGCGCCGCCGAACCGTTTGTCGCGATCGCCGACCTCAGCGAATTCGGGCTTCTGGATGACGCGGCGTTTCTTCTTCTTGCCCCGTTCGTCCGTCGGCGGCAGCTCGGGCACGTCGGTGGCGGCCGTCGTCGCGGTACCGGGCCGCCCCCTACCGGGCGCTGCGGTCGTCGGACGCGTCGGCGTCCGCGTGGCTGCGAGGCGTGCGGCCTCCGCTTTCTTGAGATCGATGCGACCAAGCACCTTGGGACCGAACGGGCGATCGAGCGACGGCTCGGCAGGCGCAATCGTCCGGTCGAGCACCGTCGTCCTCAACGGCGGCTTGGGCGGCGCGGGCGTCGCCGGACGTGCGACGGCCGGCGGTACAGACGGTGCGGGCGTCGCCGCCACCGGTGTCTCCACCGCGGCTTCGGCAACGGGTGCCGCGACCACCTCTTCGACGTGAACCGGCTCAGGCGCCGTGTCCTCGACGATCGTCTCGGGCATCGGTGGCAGCGGCGGCGGGACCTCGTACGGCTCGACGTAGGGCTCCGGGGCAGCGAAGGCGTGATGCACTTCGCCCTGCATGCCGATCGGTTCGAGCGGCTCGATCAGCTCGGATTCCGACTCGGGTGTCGCCGCGGCGCGGCGACGAATGACCTTCGTGCCCACGCGGCGTTCGACGACCTGATTGCCGGTCTCGCCGACAACGACGCGCTCGCCGCCGATGGTCACCTGCGGCTTCTCGACGAAGCCGAGCTCCTCGGCCGCGCGCTGCACTTCCTCATCGGTCAACGAGCTCTGCGCGCGCTTGTTGCGCAGCCCGATCTTTTCCAGTCGAGCCGTGAGGTCCTTGGGCTCGACATTCCACTCTTTCGCCAGCTCGTGCACCCTGCGCGACATCGCCACGTTCCTCATTCACCTGCGTCTGGCTGAAGCTCGGCGACCAGCGCGGCCCGTGCCGGGCGGTCGACCGTTGCCCGCAGCGACCGCAACGCGCCCTTTCGTCCGGCAAACCGATGCCAGCACTCCGGGCTGCGATGCAGATAACCGCCGCGGCCAGAGGCGCGGCGGGTCGCATCGAGTTGCAGGGCGCCGTCCGCGGTGCGAACGACGCGCAGCAAGCCGATCTGGGGAGCGGTGACGCCGCAGCCCATGCAGGTTCTGATTGGCACGTGCGGGTTGCGTCTCACGCCTGCTCCTCGGACTTTTCTACGACTGGTTCCACGATTGGGGGCGCCGCGAGCGCGGCAGCGGCCGCGGCCGCGGCTGCTGCCGCCGCCGCTTCCGCGGCCGCCTCGGCCTGTCGGCGCAGCTCTTCGACGTGACTGCGCGCCGCCAGCAAGATGTTGGGGATCTTCTCGGGTGCGACACCATCGACGTCGGCGAGCGCCGCTTCGTCGGCCTGTGCCACTTCTTCGGCCGACTTGAAGCCGTGCTGGAAGAGCAGCTCCGCGGTCACGTCGCCCACGCCCGGAATGGCGCCCAGGGACAGCCGCGCCCGGCGCGACTCCTCCTCGGCCTCGGCTTCGCTGCGCACTTCGAGGTTCCAGCCGGTGAGGCGCGAGGCCAGACGAACGTTCTGGCCCTTCTTCCCGATCGCCAGCGACAGCTGATCGTCGGGCGTGATGACCTCCATCGCGTGCGCCTCTTCGTCCATGACGATCTTCGAGACGCGCGCCGGCGCCATCGCGCGGACCACGAACTCGGCCGGATCAGGCGTCCAGTGTACGATGTCGATCTTCTCGCCGCGCAGCTCCTGCACGACGCTCTGCACGCGGGTCCCCTTCATGCCGACGCAGGCGCCGACCGGATCGACGTCGCTGTCGTGCGACACCACCGCGATCTTGGCGCGCCCGCCGGGCTCGCGCGCGGCGCCCTTCACCTCGACGATGCCTTCGTAGATCTCCGGCACTTCCTGCTCGAAGAGCTTGATCAGAAAGCCGGGATGCGTGCGAGACAGCACGATCTGCGGGCCCTTGCCCCCCATCTCGACGTCGACGATGAAGGCGCGGATGCGATCGCCCTGACGGTAGCGCTCGCGCGGGATCTGTTCCTTCTCGGGAAGGATCGCGTCGGTGCGGCCGAGGTTGACGATGATGTTCTTCTTCTCGAAGCGCTGCACGATGCCGGAGTGGGTGAGCTCACCCTTCCGGTCCTTGAACTCGTTGTAGATGATGTCGCGCTCGGCATCGCGCAGGCGCTGGATCAGATTCTGCTTCGCGGCCTGGGCGGCGATGCGGCCATAGGACTGGGCGAGCTTCTCGAGCAGCTCGTCGCCAACCTGCGCCTCGGGGTCGAGGTTCTTGCGGGCGTCGTCGAGAGAGATCTCGAGCTCGGCGTTGGTCACCTCGGGCACGACGGTGAGGATCTTGAACAGCTCCACTTCGCCGATCTCGGGGTTGAACTGCGCCTCGATGCGCATGTCTCCCCCGATGACCTTCTTAGCAGCGGACAGCATGGCGTTCTCGACCGCCTGCACGACGATCGTGCGGTCGATGCCCTTCTCCTTGCTCACCTGTTCAATGACCCGTGCCAAATCAAGACCCGGGGGCCCGCCGTGCTGCATAACGTTCACCTCGGTTCAGCGGCCGGAAACGCGCCGCCCCTGCGGTTCTGGAAACTGGTGTTCATAGTTGGCCTGGGCGATGTCGTCGAAAGCGACGAATCGCTCGCTCTCGCCGACCGTGCAGACGATGCCATCCGCCCGGACCTCCCGCAGCACGCCCAGGAAGGCGCGCTTCCCGTCACTGGCTTCGACGGTACGGACGCGGACCCGCTTCCCGATGTAGCGGCGGAAATGGTCGGGCTGGCGCAGACGCCGGTTGATGCCGGGCGAGGACACCTCAAGGGTATAGCTACCCGGCACCAGCTCGTGCACCTCGATGAGATCGCCCAAACGCCGGCTCATGGTCGTGAGCTCGTCGATGGTCACGCCCGTCTCCGGACGATCGAGGTAGAAGCGCAGGATATTGCCCCGCCCTTCGCGTCGGTAGTCGATGTCGACGATCTCCATGCCCTCATTCGCGACGAGTGGGTCGACGGCTCGCCAAACCCGCCCGATCACCGAACTATCCATTTTGAAATAGAAAGGTGGGCGCATGGCCCACCCGTTTTGCGGCCGAAATTACTATCGTTTTCGATAGCACAGGCCGCGAGAAGGTCGCAAGGGAGCCGGGGTCGAAGCGATTGGCCGAACGCTGCCCGCCACGGCGGCAGGCCGCGTCAAAACTGCATCGCTAGGGTCCTGACCGCCGGTCAGGGGTGCTCGATATCGCTTCGAGCGTGGAACGTCTGCAACTCGAGGATCGAGTAGGAGCGCTTGCCTTTGGGGGTCGCGACCTCGACGTCGTCCCCCACTTCCTTGTTGAGAAGTGCCCGACCAAGCGGAGAGCCGATCGATATCAAGCCGGCCGCGGCGTTGACCTCTTCGGGAAAGACCAACTCGTATTTCTCCTCGTTGCCTTCTTGGCTCTCGAGCGTGACCTTGCTGCCGTAGCCGACAGCGGCCTGCGGAATTGAGCTGATCGTGTAGAGCGAGAGATCCCGGATGCGCTGCTCGATCTGATAGATCCGGGCGTTGACAAAACCCTGGCGCTCCTTGGCTGCGGCGAACTCGGCGTTCTCACGCAGATCGCCGTGGGCGCGCGCGATCTCGATCTCCTTGGGCAACTTGTTCCGGAGCTCGAATCGAAGGTCCTCGAGCTCCTTCTTGAGCCGCCGCAAAACCGGCAGTTCCACAGCCGCCTCTCCGCAGGAGTAGCGCTGAAAGGACTCAGCGTCGGGTGGCCGTCGAACCGGTCTGCTGGTCGACGAGCTCGTGGGTCTTGTCGTCGCGATAGGCGGATGCGGATCGTTCCATCCAGCTACCCGCGTCGTTCATGACCGTCTCACTGTTGTGGATGTACCAATACATCCCCGCAATCCCCACCAAGAAACCGATCATGAAACGTTTGAACATCGGGGCTTCCCGTCGGAGCGGAGTCTAGACGGCGATCGGACCGCAGTCAAAGGTGTTTCGCCCCTTCCGCTCCCCGTCGGACGAGCTCGACCGACCGCCGAACGCCGTTGCGGCGGGTGGGCGCCCTAGCCTAGCATCCCGGCCATGCGGGTCCTGCGGGCGGTGGTCGACCTCCTCTACCCGCCTCGCTGCCCCGCCTGCCGTATCCGGACCGAAACGGTGGCCTTCTGCAGCGCCTGCCGTCGCCGCATCGTCGGCGCCTGCTCTCCTCTCTGCACGGCCTGCGGGCTGCCGTTCGCCGGCGCCGGGCCTGACCACCTCTGCGCCAACTGCCGCTTGCACCCGCCCGGCTTCAGGCTCGCTCGAGCGCCGGCGGCCTTCGACCGCCACCGACCCAGCCCCCTTGTGGAAGTACTGTCACGCTTCAAGTACGGGCGGGATATCACCCTCGCACCGGTGCTGTCCGCCTACCTGGTCGAACACCTGCCGGTCGACCTGAACCACGACCTGATCATCCCGATCCCGCTGCATCGCGAGCGACTGCGGTGGCGCGGGTTCAACCAAGCGCTGCCCCTGGCCCGCGCCCTCGGCGAGGTGGGACGATGCCCGGTCGATCCGTTCGCCTTGGCGCGCCGCCGTTCGACACCACCGCAGGTCGGACTCGGCGCCGACGATCGGCGCCGCAACGTGCGCGGCGCATTCGCCGTCCGGTACCGCGACCGCGTGCGCGACAAGACGGTGCTGCTGGTGGACGACGTGATGACGACGGGCGCAACGGCCCACGAGTGCGCGCGTGTGTTGCGTGCTGCCGGAGCGCGCGTGGTGGACGCCGTCGTCCTCGCGCGGGCGCTCGATCCCGCGTGAGCGACCGCGGCAAATGGGAGGCGCGGTATGCGACTCGCGCCCACGAACCGGTGGCCGCACCGTCGGGCCTACTGGTCGAGCATCGCCATCTGCTGCCGGCCGGGCGCGCGCTCGACGTCGCCTGCGGCGACGGACGCAACGCGCTCTGGCTGGCGCGGCAGGGCTTCGCCGTGGAGGCCATCGATCTGGCCTTCTCCGGGTTGGCGCGCCTGGCCGCGACGGCACGCGATGAGGGCCTTGCCATCAGACCGATCCAGGCGGATCTCGAGCGTTTCCACCTCCCGAGCGCCCGATACGCCGTGGTCGTCAACAGCCGCTACCTGCAGCGGTCGCTCTTCGGCGCCTTGCGCCGCGCCGTTCTTCCGGGCGGCGTGATCGTGTTCGAGACTTTCCTGCGCGAACAGGCCCGCGTCGGCCACCCTCGTAACCCTGCCTTCCTCCTGGAGCCGGGTGAGTTGCGCGCCGAGTTCGCGACGTTCACAACATTACTGGATGATGAGGGACCGGTGGACATCGATGGCGCGGCCGCCTATGTCGCACGCCTGATCGCGCGGCGTCCCGACACGGAAACACTCGATTGAGTTTTCACAGCTTCTATGACAAGCGCGGTCGAATGCGTTTTCGCTTGGCGCTCGCCGCTCTGATGTTCCTGACGGCGTGCTCGGGCGGGGGAAGCAACAACACCCCGACCGTGCCGCTCCTCGCCTGGGGCACTTTTCGCCACGACTCATCCAATAGTGCCGTCGGCAACGGCATCGCCAGCAACAAGGCCGCCGTGACACTCCTCTACGCCACCAGCGAAACGACGATCTCGACGCCGGCGATCGACAACAAGAGCCAGATCTACCTGGGGCTTCGCAACGGCATGGTGTCGCTCGATCAAGACGGCGGCGTGCGTTGGTTTGCCGACAGCTGTCAGCTGCCGAGCGGGGAGATTATTCCGTTCGGCCCGATCCAATCGTCGCCGACCGTAACACCCGGCCGCGACATCGTATTCGGCACCGACGCCACGGCGACAACGCTCGGCATGGTATTCGACCTGCACGAACGGTCGCGCACCGTGGTCGAGTGCCGCTGGGCATTTCCCACGGGCACGGAGTCGGTTCGCTCGTCGGCGCAGGTGCAGGTCGATCCGCGCGACCTCTCACTGCTGTCGGTGTGGATCGGTACGGGCCAGGGCACGCTGCAGGCGATCAATGGCATCGGTACGCCGCGCTGGTCGTTCGAGCCGTCGCCGCAGCGACTGCCGATCACCAGCAGCAACGCGATCGACCCGACCGGCCCGTTCTACATCACCACGCCTGACGGCGTGCTCGCGGCGGCGGACTCGAGCGGGCGCTTCCTCTGGCAGTTCCCCATCGGCAGCCCGTCGTTCGATCTTCTCCAGCAGTCGCCCGGCATCAGCACCAGCATCTATGCCATCGGCGCCAGCAGCGCACTCTTCGGGATCAACCCTGGCGGAACGTTGAGATGGCAGTTCAGCCCGGAGGCCGAGGTACACGGGTCGCCAACCTTCGCCTCGCAATCCATCGACGTCGACTCCAACCTCATTACGGAAACGATCATCTATCTCGCCGACGTCAACGGCGAGATCTATGGAGTGCGCGACACCGACGGCCAGATCTGGGACATGCAGTACTGCTCGATGCCGGCCAACCCAAACCCGGACCAACAAGAGACGTGCCGCACCGACAGCTGCCTGCCGAACATGGGTGAGTGCATCAACAACAAGTGCACCGAGGCCGTGAACAACCTGTCCTGCACCGCGGACACGTGCAAGTCCAACAACCATGGAACGTGCAGTGTCATTAGGCCAGCACAGGTGAACGTCTCGACCGGCGATCCAGTGGTCGTACGGACGTCGCCCATCCTCTCGGGCGACCTGTTCGCCGTGGTCGGAACGGAGCACGGACAGATCTGTGCCCGCAACCTGGACAACACCGTCCCGGGAGACGACGAGGACGAGAACAACCCGTGGCTCAGCGGCTGCATCAAGCTGCTCGATGACCCCGGGCCCGTCCTTTCGTCGCCGGCAATCGGGCCGGGCGGCTCGATCTTCGTCACCACCGCCAGGGGACTCTACCTCATCAAATGATCGATCGACGCCCAACGTACATCGCGCTGATCGCGCTGCTGGTCATCGCCGCGTGCTCTAACAACAGCTCGCAGAGCTGCAGCCTCAATGGTGGCACCTCGCTCGCTCCGAGCGCGTGGCCGAAGTTTCAGGCGGACCCGGCCAACAGCGGACGAAGTACGGTCGATCTGAGCGCCAATGACGGCATCGGCGCGTTGAAATTCCCCCTGACGGGAGGACCAATCGGGCCGACGCAGACAACGCCGATCCTAGCCGACGACATCATCTACCTGGGCTCGGCGGACACCAACGTCTACGCATTGCAATACAATGGGGAGCTGGTCCCTCAGCTCGAGGGCACTATCATGCTGGCGGGCGCAGTCACCGGCTCGCCGCTCCTCGGCGCCGACGGAACGCTCTTCGTACCGAGCAACGCCATCCTCGCGCAGTACAAGGCGGACGGCGATATCAAGAACAACGGCAGCCTGCCGGGCTTCGCGGCCGCGTCGCCGAACATCTGGAACGGCGACGGCACCACCTACGTCGGGACACTGTCGGGCAACTTCGTCGCCATGTGCCCGAACGGCGTTCGGCGCAACACACAGGCCTTTCCTCCCACGCAGTCGACAGCGGCCGTCACCCAGGATCCGAACCAACCGGACAAGTCGACGCCAATCATTCTCGCGGCCGGGCTCGCCGGTCAGGTGCGCGCCTATAACATTCGCGGGCGCCAGTACTGGTCGTTCTTCGCCTCGACCACGATCAACGCCGCGGTGCTGATCGACGACAGCACCAACCTGTTCTACGTCGCCGACCAGAACGGACAGGTGTTCGCCGGGCAGGTCACCAACGGCGCCCTCGACTCAGCTTTCTCCTTCAAGGCGGACGGACCCGTATCGGCCTCGATGGCCCTGGGTCGCGACACGGCACCCGAACCACGCCTCTACGTCGCTGACCAGGCGGGCACGCTCTACGCACTCGACCGCGCGACAGGGGCGGTGCGGTGGACGTTCCAGGCCGACGGACCGATCCTCTCCTCGCCGGCGGTGGCGACCGGCGGCGCCGCCGACATCGTCGTGTTCGGCGCCGACGTCCTCGGAACCGTCACGGGTAGCACCGTGCCGGTGGCGGTCGACGGGCGCGTCTACGCCATCCGCGACGACGGCCTCTCGGGTACGCTGCTGTGGACATTCGAGGCGGGCGCATCGATCGGCGCGTCGTCGCCCTCGATCTATACAGACGGCACGGTGTACATCGGCCGCGCCGGACAGCAGCTCAACACCGCGACAGTCCCGCCGTCCTCCTGCCCCGGCAACGATCCGAACGCCACCTGCACGGTCAATGCTGGCGGTGCGCTGTACGCCATCGGCCCGGGCGCCGCACCCGCGGCCAACTAGCACCGCGGCCGTTTCCCGCGGAGAGGAGTTCCCCGTGAGCCGCAGAAATCAGATCGCGCTAACTCCGGAGGAGCAGCGCCAGTACATCGCGACCGCTCGCACGGTGACGCTCTGCAGCAACGGAGCGCACGGATACCCGCACGCGGTGGCCATGTGGTACGCCGTCGACGACGACGGTACGATCTGGATGACGACCTACCGGAAGTCGCAGAAGGCCGTGAACGTGGCGCGCGACCCGAAGGTCGCGCTGCACATCGAGTCAGGCGATAGCTATGACACGCTCAAGGGCGTGTGCATCCGGGGCGACGCGGTGATCCTCGACGACCTCGACGCCGTCGTCCGCACGATCATGCGGGTGAACGACAAGATGATGTCGGGAATGTTTCAGGCGGGCGAGGGCGTCGAGGACGCCATCCGCTGGCAGGCGCGGAAGCGGATCGCGCTCAAGATCACCCCGGTGCGGATCGCGAGCTGGGATCACGCGAAGCTCGGCGGCGTCTACTGACGCCGCCGATTCGCCGTCACTCTTTCTCTTCCTCGAGCCGCGTCACCGTCACGGGAAGCTCCGCCTGCACGCCGGCGGAGAGGGTCACCGGCACTTTGTACTCGCCGAGCGCCTTGATCGGTTCGTCGAGGCGGATGCGGCGGCGTTCGATCGTCATTCCCGCCTCGGTCAGCGCGCGCTCGATGTCGATGTTGGTTACCGACCCGAACAGCTTGCCCTCTTCGCCGGCGCGCGCGCGGATCGTGATCGCGGTCGCCGCCAGCGTCTTGGCGAGCTGTTCGGCGGCGGACATGGCGCGCTTGCGCTTGTCGTCGACGATACGCTTCTCATGCTCGAGGACGCGCAGGTTGCGTTTGTCGGCAACGGTCGCCAGGCCGCGCGGCAGGAGGTAGTTGCGCGCATAGCCCGGACGGACCTTGACGATGTCGCCAATGGTTCCGAGGTGCGGCACGTCTTCTCGCAGGATCACTTCCATCTCGAATTCCTCTCATCCGTCCGCGTCGCGCCCCGCCGTTGCATCGGCCGGTCGCGCGGACAAGTTGCGAAAATCCCCCCAGAGATCGAACACGCCGAGCACCACGACGAGGGCGGCGGCGAGATACTGGAGGGCAATGACCACGAAGGTCGCGGCGCGCAGCGGGCGCGGGAGCCCGACGCGCTGGAGAAAATAGCTGACGATCGCCAGGCCCTGCGCGAAGTAGCACGCGAGGCAGACGATGAAGAGGTTGATCGCCACCCAGCCCAGCGCGCGGGTGGGCATGAAGAGCGCGAAGCCCGAGGCGATCAGTGGCCAGATCACCCAGTCCGCCGTACGCCAGCGCGACAGGCCCATCAGCTGCGGCCACCATGCCCAGCGGCGCGAGAGCCCCAGATTCGCCAGCCACAGGGCGCTCGTCGCGAGGATCACCAGGGCGGGAAGGACCATGCCGACGCGCTCGGCGATATCGATCCGCGCGGCATCGAGATCGGCGATCGCCTGCGTCGACATGCCGAGGTCGCGGTAGATCTGCAACGACGTGTCGAAGCTCGATTGCCACTGCGTGACCAAGCCGTCTCGCCAGACCGTCGGATTGGGCTCGTGCCAAGCGGCGAGCACGAGGCCGCCGACGATCGTCGCCGCCATCGTCACTGCCACGACCGCTTCCAACCGCCAGGCTCGCCGCAGCAGGAGGACCGCGAGGATCGCCGGCACCCCAACGAGCGCCAAGAACCCGACCGCCACCGTCGCGCCGAGCATCCCGCCCACGACGCCGACCGCACCAACCGTCGCGGCGGTGGCCTGCGGTGTTCCGCCGATCCCGCCGGCGACGAGCGCCGGCAGCGGAAGGGCGAGCAGCGCGAGCGCCGAGCCCGGCGGGCCGAACAGGCCGACCGCGCCGAGCGCGAGGATGCACACGCTGCTGGAGGCGATGAGACGGGCGTCGGCCATCGTCAGACGGTGGTCACCGTGTAGGGCAACAGCGCGACGGTCCGCGCACGCTTGATCGCGGTGGTCAGTGCCCGCTGGTGCCGCGCGCACGTGCCGGTGATGCGGCTGGGAATGATCTTCCCGCGCTCGGTAAGGTAGTTGCCGAGGCCGCGGGCGTCCTTGTAGTCGATCCGCGATTCCTTGTCGGCGCAGAAGCGGCAAACCTTGCGGCGCCCGGGGCGGCGCCGGCCACCGCCGGCGCGGTCGTCGCGCGGGTTGGTGCTCTTCTCTGGTCTACGACGCATGGGCATTTGCTGATCTCCTCACTCGCTCGCGGTGGCCACGGCATCGGCGGCTTCGGTGGCCGGACGGCGCGTCTTCCCGGGTTTCGTCTTCGGGGTGATGGTGACGGTGGCGACCGAGACAAAGCGCAGGACCTCATCGGCGATCTTCAACGTCCGTTCGAACTCGCGCACGACGTCGGCGTTCGAGTCATACTCCGCCAGCACGTAGTAGCCGCGGTGCAACTTGCGGATGGGATACGCGAGCTCGCGAATCCCCCATTCCTGCATCTCGTGCACTTTGCCGGTCGACTCCTCGATCAGCCGCTTGGCGCGATCGATCGTCTCGCGGATCTGCGCCTCCGGCAGCTCGGGATGCAGGACCATCAGTGTCTCGTAGCGTCGGACCATTGGAACGTCTCCTTCAACAAGGGTCAGCGGGACTGGCAGGCGCCGCGTTGAAACGGCTCATCGCCAGTGCCGGCCCTTCGGTAATGATCGATTCGATCGCCGCGCAGGCGCGCTCGGCGGTGTCGGTGAGCTGCAGTCGATCGTCGACGGCGAGCGGTGCGAGAACGTAGTCGGCCGCCGCCATGCCCTCGGGCGGGCGCCCTACGCCGACACGCACGCGGGAGAACTCGTCGCCGAGCCGTTCGATCATCGAGGCGACGCCGCGGTGACCGCCGGCGCCGCCGCGCAGGCGGATGCGCAGCCGACCGATGGGAAGATCGAGGTCGTCAAAGACCGCGATGACGTGGTCGTCCGCCGCCAGCGGGGCGAGCACCTCACCGCTGCAGTTCATGTAGACGAGCGGCTGGACCAGCTGCACCGGATGTTCGGCATGCCGTCCGGCGCCGCGACGAGCGCGCCCGTCGGCATCGACCTCGAGGGCAATGTCCCAGCGTCTGGCGAGAGCGTCGACGACCATGAATCCTGCGTTGTGCCGCGTGTGCGCGTATTTCGGACCCGGATTGCCGAGCCCAACCACCACCCACATGCCGCCGCCCTATGCGGCGGGCTTCGCAGCCTCCGGCTTGGCGGCCGCACCCTCGGCCGGCGCCGCGGCGCCTTCGGCCCCCGGTTCTGCCGCGACCTTGACCTCTTCGACCACAGGCGGGAGGACCGTCACGACCGCCTCATCGGTATCGATGATGAGCTCCACGCCGGAGGGCGCGCGGAGATCGGTGAGGTGCAGCGCGTCGTGGATGCCGAGCGCCGACACATCGACCTCGATGAAGTCGGGAATTTCGGTCGGCAGGCACAGCACCTCCGCTTCGCGGCGGATGGGCTGCAGGATGCCGCCGAGCTCGACGCCGGCCGCGCGGCCGACGAAGTGCAGCGGCACGCGCAGCGTCAGCTTGGTGTTCACGTCGACCTCGTAGAGGTCGGCGTGGAGGAGCGTGCGCTGCACAGGGTGGCGCTGAATTTCCTTCACCAGCACGAGGCGGCCGCCGAGATCGCCGGCGCTCGAGTTTAGGCGGATGAGGTGCGTGCCCTCGATCGACGCCACCTTCGTCTCGAACTCCTTGCTCTCGACCTCGACCAGGGTCGCGGAACGCTTGGCGCCGTAGAGAACACCCGGCACGAGGCCCTTCCGACGCAGCGCCCGAACCGAGCCCTTGCTCCCCTTCTCACGCAGCGCAACTGCCAGCTCGATCGTTTCCATTTCTCGTCAACTCCTCACGGCTGTTCGACTAGACGAACAGCGAACTGATCGATTCCTCGCGGTGGGTCCTGCGAATGGCCTCGGCGAGCAGATGCGCCACCGGGCAGCACCTTGATCTTGCCGCAGGCCTTGCCTTCCGGCCGCAAGCGGGATGGTGTCGGTCACGACCAAGCTGCTCGAGAGCTCGAATCGCGGATGCGTTCGATCGCCGGCCCGGACAGGACCGGGTGCGTACAGCACGCGATCACTTCCGTGGCGCCCGCTTCGCGCAATGCTGCCGCGGCAGTCGCCAGCGTGCCGGCGGTATCGACGATGTCGTCGACGATGACGGCGGTCTGGCCCTCGACGTCGCCGACGACGCGCATCTCGGCGACCTCGTTCGCGCGCGCGCGACGCTTGTCGATGATCGCCAACGTCGCATCGAGCCGCTTCGCGAAGGCGCGCGCGCGCTCGACGCCGCCGGGATCGGGCGACACGACCGCGACCGGGCCATTGCGCAGGCGCTCCTGCATCTCCTTCAGCAGCACCGGCGTCGCAAAGAGGTTGTCGACGGGGATGTCGAAGAAGCCCTGGATCTGTCCGGCGTGCAGGTCGACGGTCAGCACGCGCGATGCGCCGGCCGCGGTGATCAGATCGGCGACGAGCTTCGCGCTGATCGGCACGCGCGGCGACACTTTGCGATCTTGGCGCGCGTAGCCGAAGTACGGAATCACGGCGGTGATGCGTTTGGCGGACGCTCGGCGAAATGCGTCGAGCATCAGCAGCAGCTCCATGAGGTGTCGTTCACCGGCGTGCACGTCGATTGGATGACGAACACGTCACCGCCGCGGACGTTCTCGGCGATCTCGACCATGACCTCGCCGTCGCTGAAGCGACGCACTTCGGCCTGCCCGAGTGGCACGTCGAGTATGCTTGCACACCTCGGTCGGCCAACGGGCGGTTCGAGTTCCCCGTGAAGACCTGAATCTCGTCCCTCACCGATCTACCTCAACGACAGTACTGGGCGGGAAGGATTCGAACCTTCGATACCGGATCCAAAGTCCGGGGCCTTACCGCTTGGCGACCGCCCATCATCCGCATCATGTGTCTCAACTGCCGGTAGTCTGTCCAAGATCCACGTCGCCCGCGCCCACAGTCCATCGGCACGCAATCGCTCGCGCCGCAGCGCTCGCCTGTTCAGCACCGTCCCATACTCCGAAAACTGCCGATCCACTCCCGGTCATCGAGCACGCCTCGCGCCCCGAGCGCACGAGCTGCCGCTTCAGATGTTTGACAATTGGGTAAGATCTGGAAGGCCGCCGCTTCGAGGTCGTTCACGAGCCACTCGCGCAGCGGCATCGTGACCGGACAGTAAGCCCGCGGACTCTACTGACCGAGCCTGCCGTTGTCAACGAATCGTCATACTTTGCATATACATGCCGCGTTGTCGAGCGGCGTGCCAGGAAAGGCGACGACGAGGGCGGAGTGTCGGTCGATGGGCGGCTCGATTGCGGCGAGCTGCTCGCCGACTCCCCGCATCCTGGCGCTGGCCGCCGGAGAGGAAGAACGGAACGTCGGCACCGAGATCAAGGGCCCACCGCGCCAGGTCAGCCGGAGTGGCGCGGATGGCGGGACAGCGCGTTGAGGAGACGCAGGATGGCGGCCGCGTCGCTGCTGCCACCGCCGAGACCGGCGCCCGCCGGAATGCGCTTGCTGAGGTCGATCCGAATCCTGGCCGTGAGCCCGACCCGCTCGACGTAGAGGAGCGCCGCTCGGGCAGCCAGATTGTCCGCTCCAGCGGGTGCCGCCGACACGGGGGTGCAGCGGAGCGCCACATCGTTTGTTGCTTGTCGCCGGAAGCTTACCTTCACCTGATCGAACAGGCGATGGGCGCTATGACCGAATCCAGCAGATGGTAGCCGTCCGGGCGTCGCCCGACGACGCGAAGGGAAAAATTGAGCTTCGCCGGCGCTGCGACTGCCGCCCAGCGGTGCTCACGCGCAGACAGATCACTTCCATCCTGATCATCAGGAAACATGAATGTTATTCTGGTCTTACTATCAGAGGACCCGGGTTAGTCCCGGCGCATTGACCACCATTCCCGGGGCGTGATAGGCAGCGGACCCGGCTTCGCTCGAGCCACGCCCCCGTGGTGAAAAGGATATCACACAGGTCTCCGGAACCTGTAGTCCAGGTTCGATTCCTGGCGGGGGCGCTCATCCCCATAACCCCGCGTTCCATCTCGGCTTGATTTTCACTTGTCCTTCCGGTAGCGTCGCCCGCCGTTCGGGTGGGATGGCCTCTGCGTGCGACGGGCGTATGGAAGGAGGCGGAGATGGATTTCCCGAAGTGCCTGAAGTGCAACCGCGGAGCGTTGATTCCGCTCTCGGACTACGGGCAGGAGGGCGCTTCGGTGCTCTTCAAGGCTTGGGTCTGCACGAATCCCGAATGTGGATTCTCGCTCCGCGTCGACAAGGGCGAAGTCACCTACGGCAAGAAGATCGACTTCAAGCACTGATACTCATGTTGTGACCGTATTGCGGCGCTCGCGGCGCTCAAAATGAAAAAGCCCAACCGGAACTCGGTTGGGCTTTTTCATTTGTTAGATCCGGCGGCGTCCTACTCTCCCACTGGGCGACCCAGCAGTACCATCGGCGCTGGAGGGCTTAACTTCCGTGTTCGGAATGGGAACGGGTGTGACCCCTCCGCCATAGCCACCGAAAGCTGTAGAACTCTCGACAATTGCATACGGGACGGATCGAGAAAGCGCCTTGGTCAGCGACGAAAAAATAGTGGTCAAGCCGCACGGCCAATTAGTACCGGTTAGCTCCACGCATTGCTGCGCTTCCACACCCGGCCTATCAACCTCGTCGTCTTCGAGGGGCCTTTAGGGGCCTTGCGGCCCAGGGATACCTTATCTTGGGGTGGGCTTCCCGCTTATATGCTTTCAGCGGTTATCCCTTCCGCACATAGCTACCCGGCGATGCGGCTGGCGCCACAACCGGAACACTAGCGGTGCGTTCCTCCCGGTCCTCTCGTACTAAGGAGAACTCCCCTCAAGTATCCTGCGCCCACGGCGGATAGGGACCAAACTGTCTCACGACGTTCTGAACCCAGCTCGCGTGCCACTTTAATCGGCGAACAGCCGAACCCTTGGGACCTGCTCCAGCCCCAGGATGTGACGAGCCGACATCGAGGTGCCAAACCTCCCCGTCGATGTGAACTCTTGGGGGAGATAAGCCTGTTATCCCCGGCGTACCTTTTATCCGTTGAGCGATGGCCCTTCCATGCGGAACCACCGGATCACTAAGACCTGCTTTCGCACCTGCTCGAGATGTCTCTCTCGCAGTCAAGCCCCCTTATGCCTTTGCACTCGACGGCTGGTTTCCACTCAGCCTGAGGGGAC
>CAVWTK010000009.1:417500-2636637 GCA_963757755.1 uncultured bacterium
ATCCCGCTCCGCAGCTATAACTTCCGTGAAATATCTCCAGTTCTAGCAATATCGTGGCGAAGGTCTCGAGGAGACCGTCGATGGCGAACATGGCGTCCGGCAGGGCGACCCGTCGAACCACCGAACACGAGACGTCGCCCTCATTCCACTGCCCGCCGGCGAGCTCGCCGCACATCGTCAGATAGCCGGCGAGAACGGCGCGGAACCCGTTGATCCGCTCGCAGCTGCGCGAGTTCACCTTGTGGGGCATCGCCGACGACCCCACCTGGCCGGCCTGGAAGCCCTCGACGGCGAGGTCGTGGCCCGCCATCAATCGCAGCGTCGTCGCCAGGCTGCTCGGCCCCGCCGCGAGCTGGAAGACCACCGCCACAACCTCGAAATCCAGGCTGCGCGGGATAGACCTGACCGACCGCGCCCAACACCGCCTCGAAGCCCAACGAGCGGGCCAGCTCGCGTTCCAGCGCGTCGACCTTCGCCGGCGTCACCTTCGAACAGGGTCAGGAGATCGAGTTGCGTCCCGACCGGCCCCTTCAATCCCCGCAACGGGTAGCGCGCGATCACACCTTCCAAAGCGCCGAAAGGCGTACAGCATCTCGGTGCCAAAGATCGCCAACCGCTTGCCCACCGTGGTCGCCTGCGCCGGGACATTGTGCGTGCGGCCGGTGAGAACGACGTCGCGATACTCCGCCACCCGATCCGCCAGCCGCGCCAGGCAGCCCGCGTATTTCTCCCGCAGCAGCCGCAGCGACCGCAGGATCTGCACCTGCTCGACGTTCTCGGTCAGGTCGCGGCTGGTCAGCCCCTTGTGGATGTGTTCGTGCCCCGCCAGCGCACAGAATTCGTCGATGCGCGCCTTGACGTCGTGCCGGGTCACCCGTTCGCGGCCCCGAATCGACTCCAGGTCGACCGTACCCTTCACTCGGTCGTAGGCATCGATGGCCTCCTGCGGAATAGCCACCCCGAGCGTCCGCTGGGCGCGCATGACGGCGATCCAGAACTCGCGCTCGAGGACGATCCGCGCGCGGGGCGACCAAATCGTCCACCATCGCCCGGCTGGCGTAGCGGTCGGCGAGCACATTCGGAATGGACGCGTCGGTGTCCGGGGACATGCGACCAATATCGCGCCCCGCCCCGAGCCGTTCAACCGCCCCACTTCGCGCGTTGATTCACCCGGGTTGCTCTTCTATCCTCGCTCCCTCTGGTCGTGGTGTGGCGCCGATGGCACCAATCAACGCGGACGTGGCGGAGGTGGAAGCGCAACTTTCCGCTATACGTGTGCGCAGAAACGGGCTCGCAGCCCAACGCGGCCTCGCCGTGGCGCTGACCGCCATCCTCCTTGCCGCCGCCGTCGTCGTCGCGACCGCCCTGCGCGGCAGCACCACCCTCTTCGCCGTGGCCACGTGCCTGGCGGGACTCGCCGCCCTCGGATGTGCCGCCTACGCGGCCTGGCGCACCCGGCAGGAATGGTTGTCTCTTCCCGCGACGGCACACCTGGCCGATACCCACGCGGCACTCGACGATCGCCTCACGACCCTCCTTGCCGTCGCTCCCGTCGCGCCGACACCCGTGCTCCGCCCCTTGTTGATCGCCCAGATCGTCGCCGCCCGTCGGCGCTGGGGTATCGACGCGCTCGCCCCGCAACGCCTGTCGCGCTGGCTTGCCCTCGTGCCGCTGGCGCTGGCGATCTTCGCCGCCACCGCCTTCTACGCGCGCCCGCCGGCCTCGGCCGTCACGCGACACGCCGACGCCGGGCCCGTGCAGTTGGCCGCCGCGCCGCTCGCCGGTTCCGTCGTGCAGACGAAGCCAGGAGACGAGGGATTGTTCTCGACGGCCAGCGGCGATGGCACCATGACCCAAGGGGCAAGCACCAGTACGTCGAGATCGGCCCACCGCGGCAACGGCGGCGCAGATGGCGCGAAGGCCGCGGCGGCTGCCGGCGGCGACGCCGGCGAAATCCCAGGTCAGGCCGCCGCCGCTCCTGGTGAGGTCGCCGACGAGAATGGACTCGACCGCCTGCGCCAGTCGATCCGCGAGACCTTCGGCGCCCCGCCGGCGCCCGGCAGCGGCGGCGCCGCGGGCGACAAGGGCGGTGAAGCGAAGCGCGACGGCCAGAACGGCGCGGGCGATGACTCGACGCAGTCCGCGAAGGACGCGCCGCGCCCCGACGGGTCTGCCTCGTCGGCTCAGGCGACGAGCGGCGACCGCAACGACCCGGCGTCGGCCGAGGCTCAGCAGATGACGCCCGGCGCCGGCCCGAACAGCGCCAACCAGGGTTCGCGCGGCAGCGGACGCGGCGGTGCCGGCACAGGTGGTAGCAACGGCGTCCTCGGTGCGAACGGCGCGCCGCAGGAGGCGGCGGGCCAAGGGATGCCCATGGCGATCAAGCTGAGCGCGATCACCGGCGTCTCCCCGAGCCAGACCGAACCACAACGCCGCAACCAAGACGTGCCCGCCGCGGCCGCCAACGCGAGCCGCACCGGTGGCTCGCTTCCCACGCTCGCCGACGAACAGCTGGCCGACGTGACGATGCAACAGCTTGACGTCGGCCCCGAGCACGAAGGCATTGTCCGACGTATCTTCACCCGCGAATGACCGACCGTCCCACACACAGCGCCGATCCCCCCGCCGACGCGGAACCGATCGACGAGCCGACTGCCGCGCTACCGGCGTTGGATCCGTCCGTCCGCACTCCCGCGCCCGGCAGCCGCATCGTGCCCTCGCGCATGGCGCGCGCCGCCCGCGCCAGTGAACCGCCGCCGGCGCCCGTGGCCGACGCCGGTACGGCGCAAACTCGCGTTGACGAGTTTCGCGACGTGTTCTCGACCCTGCGTGCCGAACTGGGCAAGGTCATCGTCGGCCAGAGCGACGTCGTCGAGGAGATCCTCATCGCGCTCTTCGCCGGCGGCCACGTCCTCATCGAGGGCGTTCCCGGCACCGGCAAGACCCTGCTGGTCCGCACCCTCGCGCAGGCACTGAACCTCAGCTTCAACCGGATTCAGTTCACCATCGACCTCATGCCGGCGGACATCACCGGCACGCGCATGCTCTTCGAACAGGACGGCCAGCGCGAGCTGGTCTTCGCCAAAGGCCCGATCTTCTCGCACGTCCTGCTCGCCGACGAGATCAACCGCGCCACGCCGAAAACGCAGTCGGCGCTGCTCGAGGCCATGGCCGAACGACAGGTAACCGTCGCCGGTTCCACACACAAGCTGTCCGCGCCCTTCTTCGTCCTGGCGACGCTCAACCCCATCGAGATGGAAGGCACCTACCCGCTGCCCGAGGCCCAGCTCGACCGCTTCCTCTTCAAGGTGTTTCTGCCGTACCCGAGCGCCACCGAGATGCAGCGCATCATCGGCTCGACGACCGGACGCGACGTGCCGCAGGCGTCGGCCGGTCTTCCAGAGCCGCAAGGCCTCGGGCCGTGTCGAGGAACTGAAGGGCCTGGTGCGCGAGGTGCTCGTCGCACCGCAGCTCGAGGAGTACGCCGCGAACGCTGGTCCGCGCGACGATCCCGCGCTCCTCGAAGTTTGCCCCCGGCGGCCCGACGGCGCTGCCGCCCGACGAGCACATCGCCCGCTACGTCGCGTACGGGTCGAGCCCGCGCGGCGGCCAGGCACTGCTGCTCGGCGCCAAGGTGCGCGCCCTGCTCGCCGGACGCGTCAACGTCAGCTACGACGACATCGACCGCGTCGCCGTGCCGGCGCTGAATCACCGCCTGGTGCTCAACTTCGCCGCGCGCGCCGACGACGTCGACCCGCGCGCGCTGATTGCACCGGCTGGTCGATGCCGCCAAGCGCCTCCACCGCTGACGTTCGCGCCGTCGACGTCCCGACCGCTCTCCGCCTCGCCAGCGCGCCCGCCTTCCTGCGCACGCTCGACCGACTGCGCTTCGCCGGTCAGCGCAGCGTCGGGCAGCACCCCGGCGCGACACCGATCTCGCGCGGTGACGCAGCCGAGCGGCCTCGAGCTCGCCGCTCACAAGCCCTACGCGCCCGGCGACGATCTCCGCTACGTCGACTGGAACGCGCTGGCGCGCCTCGACCAACGCGTCATCAAAACGTTTCGCGCCGAGCGCGAGGCGCCGCTGCATCTGCTGCTCGACGCCTCCGCGTCGATGAACGCCCCCGAGGGCGACGGCAAGTTCGCCTTCGCGGTGGCCCTCGCCGCGAGTCTCGCCTACATCGCGCTCCGCCACGGCAACCCGGTGCGCCTCGCGGTTCTCGGCGGCGACGACGGCGCGCGCCTCTCGCCGCTGCTGCGCCACGTGCAGCGCCTGCCGGAGCTGCACCAGTTTCTGACGCCGCTGGCGGCCGCCGGCCCAACCCGGCTCGCCGACGGTCTGCACGCCTACCTGCGCACGACGCGACTGCCGGGCACCGCGATCGTGTTGTCGGACTTCCTCGTCGAGCCGGGGGGGTACGAAAGCGCCCTCGATGCGCTGCGTGGTCACAGCTACGACGTCGCGGCGATCCGCGTCATCGGCCCGCTCGAGCGCGACGCCGCGGCGCTGCCGCGCCGCGTTCGCCTCCGCGATGCGGAAACCGGCACGGAGCGGGACGTGGAGCTCACAGCGGCGCTGCGCGAGCGCTACGCCGAAGCCGTCGCCCAACATCTGTCGCGCCTGCGCGAATGGTGCGCCGCGCGCGCCATCGTCTGCGCCGCCGTCGACACCGCGGGCGGTCTCACCGGACCGTTGCTGAGCGATCTGCCGCGCGTCGGGCTGTTGCAGTGATGCTGCGCTTCGCCAATCCCGCCGCGTGGCTGTTCGGCGGCCTCGTCGCCGTCCTCATCGCGCTCTATCTCTGGGAGCGCAGCCGGCGCACGGTCGACGGTGCCGTCGCTGCTGCTCTGGCAGGTGATCCCGCCGGCGAAGACGCGCTCGACGCGGTTCGTCCCCGACTGGCTCTTCGTCCTCCAGTCGCTGCTCCTGCTGCTGCTCATCGCCGGCTTGACCGGACCGTATCTCTCGACCGCGCCCGCGGGCCGCGCCAGCGAACGCGCCGTCTTCGTCGTCGACTGCTCGGCCAGCATGCAGGCGCGCGAAGGGCCGGACACGCGCTTCGACCTGGCGCGGCGCGCCGTGCGCGAACAGATCGGCAGCCTCGCCGCCGACGACGAGGTGATGCTCATCGCCGCCGGTCCAGCAGCCGGCGGTGGTCGTGCCGGCCACCAGCGACCATGCCGAAGCGCTGCGTCAACTCGCTGCGCTCGCGCCCACCGACACGCGCGCCAACCTCGACGCCGCGCTCGCCGCGGCGCAGCGCGCCGCCGCCCGCGCCGACCGCACCACTCGTGTCGCGCTCTTCACCGATGCGCCCATCGATCGCCTCTCGCCACCGTGGCGGCGCAGCGTCTCCGTGTTCCCGATCGGCGAGACCGACGACAACCTGTCGATCGACGGCATTCAAATCTACCAGAGCCGTTTCGATGATCCTCGCGCGGCGCGCGCCTTCGTCGCCGTCCGCAACTACGCCGGCCGCGAGAGCCACGGCTTCCTCACCGTGCAGCTCGACGGCGCCATCTTCGGACGACAGGGCTTCACCATCGCGCCGCGCAGCGCGAGCGGATTTCCGGTCCCGGCGCTGCCCGGCGCCGGTGTCCTGCGCGCCTCGCTCGACGTCGACGACGCGCTCGCCGTCGACAACCTCGCCTACGCTTACGTGCACCCGGAGCGCCCCGTGCATGTGCTCGTCGTCAGCGACGACAAGACGCTGGTCACGGAGCTCCAGCACATCGCCGCCGCCGCGCCCGGCCTGCAGCTCGAGGTGATCGCCCCGGCCGCCTACGACGACACCGCACGACGCCGACCTGGTCCTCTTCCACCGCGTCGCGCCACCCGTGCCCAGCCACGCCGCGAGCCTCTATATCGCGCCCGCCGACCCGCGACGGACCGTTCCCGCCGCGCGGACACCTGGATCGCGTGCCGATGAGCGATGCCGCCCTCGGCCATCCCGCGTTGCGCAGCTTCCGCCTCGACCTGCCCTTCCCGTTCGCCAGCGTGCAGGTCCTCGACCCGCCGCCGTGGGCAGAGACGCTGGTGAGCGCGCGCACCGCGAGCGAGGATCTGCCCCTGGTCTTCGCCGGACAGATGAACGATCACCGCCAAGCGGTACTGGCCTTCGACCTGGCCTCGCAGGGGATGCTGCGCGCCGATCACACCGACCTCCTGCTCCTCGTTCCTCGACCTCATCGACTGGCTGGTGCCGGCCGCCGACAACGTCCACATCGTCCCGACCGGCAGCGTCGACGTCATCGACTCGTTGCCCGCGTTGCCGCGCCACATTCTCGATCCGCGCGGCACCGAGACGACGCTGCCGGCCGAGCAGACGCCGCTGATCGAGACCCTGCTCGCGGGCGAGTATCGCGTCTCCGCCGACGGCACCGAGGTCCGCATCTTCGCGAACCTCTTCGATGCCGAGGAATCCGATATCGGACGCCCCGCCAGCCGCCCCCACCTCGTCGAGCCCGTCGTCCGCGAGGGACCGCAAGCGGCGCACGCCGCGGGCGGCATCTCCTGGGCGCTCTACGCCGCCGCCGCGACGCTGCTGGTCGTCGAGTGGCTGATCGCGAGACGGCGAGCCTGATGGACGCGCCCAACCTCGCCTATCTCTTCGCGCACCCCACGGCGCTCGGCCTCTCGCTCCGCCATCCGGCGGCGCTGTTGCTCCTCCTCGCCGTCGCGCTCTTCGTCATGCGGCCGCATCGCGCGGGTCGCCTGGCGACTGCGCTGCGCAGCGGCGCGTACGCCGCGTTGGTGCTCGCACTCGCCGACCTCGCATTGACGACCCGCATGCCGACCGATCGCCTGACCGTGGTCGCCGCCATCGACACCTCGCCGAGCATCGACCCGGCCGGACGCGCCTGGGCACAGCAGTACCTCGCCCAGATCCAGCAGCACCTCGGCGCCGGGGGACGAGCTGGCCGTCCTCACGTTCGGCGAGCGACGTGGAGCTGCTGCGGGCGCCCGGCGCGCCGACGACGATCCCCGACGAGCTGCCGGCGTTGCAGACGCCGGCGACGGACGTCGGCGCGGCGCTCGACAGCCGCGATGGCGCTGCTGCCCGCCGACGGCGCAGCGCCGCGTCCTCCTGGTCACCGACGGCAACCAGACGCGCGGCGACAGCGAGCGCCGCATCCGCCTGGCTGCGCGCCGCCGGCGTGCGCGTCGACGCCGCGGTCCCGCCGCACGCGGAGATCAGCGACGTCGCGTGTCGAGCGCGTCGTCGCCCCGTCCATGGTCGGCGTCGACAGCCCCGTGCCGGTGCGCGTCGTCGCACGACAACGGCGGCCCGCTGCGCCCGGCCGTCCTCAACCTGTATCTCGACGGCGACATCGCCGACAGCAGCGCCGTCGAGCTGCCGCCCGGTCGCAGCGCGCTGACGCTGCCTCCCGCCTGAGTCAACGAGGGGCAGTCACCGCCTGCGCGCCGAGCTGCGCGCCGAGCGACGACGCGCAGCCGGCGAACAACGCCCGCGACGTCGGCGATCACCATGCGCGGTCCGACGCGCGCCCTGGTGCTCACCGCCCGGCGCGCGCTCGCCGATCGCCACGCGCGCTCGCGCGCAAGGGCGTGCGCGCCGACGTGCGTGCCGCCGTCCGCCGTGCGCGGTCTCGATGCGCTGCGCGACCTATCACTGCGTGGTGCTCGAGGACGTCACCGCCGGCGGATCTGCCGCCGCCGACGCTCGACGCGCTCGAGCGCTGGGTGCGCGAGCGCGGCGGCGGCCTGCGTCGTCGCCGGCGGGGCCGCGACCTTCGGCGACACCGCGCTTCGCGCGACACGCCGCTCAAGCGGCTGCTGCCGGTGACGCTCGAGCCCCATCGCCCCGACGCCCGGCATCGCGCGAGCCGCTGGCGCTGTTCCTGGTCATCGATCGCTCCAACAGCATGGGCTACAACAGCCGCATCGGCACGCTGCGCGACGGCGAGAAGCTGCGCTACGCCAAGGAGGCGGCGCTGGCCGTCGTCCGACAGCTCAAGGACCAGGATCTCGTCGGCGTCATCGTCTTCGACTCGCAGCCGCACGAGATCGCGCCGCTCCGCCCGCTCGGCGAGAATCGCGCCAGGCTCGAAGAGCTGCATCCCGCGGCTGGTCGAGAACGGGGGCACCGACTTCTACGACGCGCTGGCCTCGCGCCCACGAGCAGCTCACCGCGTCGCGCGTCACGCCGACGGCACATCATCCTGCTCACCGACGGCGACACCAATCGCGCCGCGCCCGACGAGTACCGCGTCGCTGACGGCGGCAATCGCCGCCGACCACATCAGCGTCACCACCATCCGCATCGGCGACAACACCGTGAACCTCAAGCTGCTGCAGGACATCTCGCGCCGACCGGCGGCGAGTTCCACTACGTGGAGAACGCCCGCACCTGCCCGACCTCATGCTGCGCGAAGCCACGCGCGCGCTCGCCCCCGAAGCGACGGGCACGGAGTCGTTCTATCCCGCAGCATCGACGACACCAGTCAGCTCCTCGCACGGGCATCGACGAACCGCAACTGCCGCCGCTGTCCGGCTACGCCTACGCGACAGCCGCAAGCCCGGCGCCGAGGTGCTGCTGCACGTGCCGCGGCTCGAGCGGCGCGACCCGCTGCTCGCCGTCTGGCACGTACGGGCTCGGCCGCGTCGCCGCGTTCACCGCCAGCCCGCGCGACGACGCCGAGGCGTGGGTCGGCGTGGCCGGAGTTCACCAAGTTCTGGTCGCAGCTCGGCGCACTGGACCGCGCGCGAGCACGGCGACGACGAAGTGGCGATCGACGCGCACCGCGACGGCGACGTTACCGAGCTCGACGTGCGCGCCTTCGGTCCGACGCGCCGACGCGGCGACGCTGACCGCCCGCCTGCAGCTCTCCGAGACCGGGTTCCGCGACGTGCCGCTCATTCCGCAGCGAGCCACGCCGCTTCACCGCCCGCCTGCTCGACATCGCACCCGGGCGCTATCCGCTGACCCTCATCAAGCGCACCGCCGGCGGCACGGTTACCGAGCGGACCCAGCTCGTGACCGTGCCGGCGACCGACGACGCCGCCGACGCCGAATTCCGCCGCAGCGAGCCCGACCTCGGCCTACTCGGCCGCCTGACCAGCGCCACCGGCGGCGAGCTCAACGCCTCGCCCGACAAGCTCCTCGAACGCCAGCCGGGCACTCGCGGCGCCAGCTATCCGCTCGCCAAGTGGCTCGTGCCCCTGGCGATGCTGCTCTTCCTTGCCGATACCGCGGTGCGACTGCAGCGACGCTGACGGCTGCTCACTCCACCAATCAACACCGATGGTCTCAGCCTCTTTCGACAGATCCTTAAGAGCGACCGCAGATAGGCAATGAGGTCGTCGAGCTCCTCCGGGTTGAGCCCGAGCGCAGCCCCGTGCCCCGTGCCGGCCACCGCCAGCGGGGCGCTGAGAGCGGCGCGCAGCGCATCCTTCGTGCTGACGTCGAGGTGTTGCTCCGGCACCGCGTTGCCCGCCGGCGTGATCGGGCTCTGCATCTGCGTGCAGCAGCCGCTCGATCCCGGTGTGCAGGAACCGAACACTGGCTCGCTGCCGACCACCTGCAGGCCGGCTGAACCGCTCATCAGCAACGGGAAGGTATCCCAGATGCCGCGCAGCGTCGGCGTTCCGAACCCACTGCTGCCATCGACGCCACCTGGTCGGTTGTTGTCCTGGCATTTCGCCCGCAGCGGCAGATTCACCGGCGTCTGGACGTTGCGCATGCGTCGCGGTTGGACGCCGAGTCCCTGTACCTCGAAGACGCGGAACTGATCGAGCGTGAACATCGGTTCCGGATGGCAGCTCGCGCAGGCGAGTTGATCGAAGAGCGCCTCACCGTGCGTGGCATCCCCGGTCACGCCTCCCGGCAGGGGCACCGTGGTGGCCAACGAGCCGTCGGCGTTGAGGTTGGGATTCGGGAAGAACGTGATGGCCTTGGCGTAGAGCGCGTTCTGCTGGTTCTCGCTGTTGCTCGTCATCGTGCACGTGCCGGCCGGCGCCGGGAAGCAGGAGAACGTGCTGCCGAGCTCTGTGCAGGGGGTGCAGACCTGGCCGAAGCGCTCGACGTGCACGACGATGTCGGTGAAGGCGGTCAGGTCGGGCAATAGCTGATCCTGCAACAGCGGCGGGAAATCGCGCGTGCCGCGCACCGACAGCACGCGCCGCAGGCGTGGGCCGGCGACGTCGGCCTCGAAGAAGACGCCGTCCTGGTGGTCGTCGATGTGACACGTCGCGCAGCTCGTGTTCGTCCCCTTCACGTCGGTCGAGAATTCGATCTGGCCGAGCCGCCGGTCGCGTTGCTCGGTGTCGCTGCTGAAGGCGCCCGGGAACGAGGTCGTGCGCACGACGTAGTCGAGATTCGGATCGGGATGGCCGACGGCGAGCGCCGTGACGGACGTCGTGAACTGATTGATCACGAAGAGGGACTTGGCATCGGGGCTCAAGGCGATGCCGCGTGGTCCGTTGTGCAGGCCGACGGGGTTGTTGGTGTTGCAGCACTCGACCGGCACGCCCTCGCGCAGGGTTGGACAGCTGAAGCAGCCCGCGTCGGTGAGACAGCCGGTGCCCGGATTCTGCGACATCGGGCCGCAGACCTTGCCGCCCAAGGGCCCGACCTCCGCGTTGAGCGACAACTGCGGCACCACCGCGTCACTGGGCAGCGGCATCGCCACGATGCGCAGCTCCGCGGGACTCGCGGCGACGAGCGACGCCGTGTCGATGATGTCGAGCGTGCCACTGCCCTGGCAGGTGACGTAGAGGCGGCCGAGCGCATCGTCGAGCGCCATCAGCTCCGGATCGGTGCACTTGAAACGGTCCGGGTCGTTGCCGTTCAACGCGACGTGCGCAACGACGCTGTTGCTCGCCGCGTCGATGACGGTGATCGTCGGGTTGATGATGGCGCCACCGACCTGGCCGACGCCCGGCCGTGGTCCGTCTGCTCCCCCTTTCGCCGGCCCTACACCCCTGCCCGTAGCCGGCGAGGCCACCTGTGCGATAGAAGCCTGGGTCTACGCAAGCGCGAAACGCGGTGCCCCAATACCACAACTTTGGGGCTCTGCGTGCCTCCGCAGCTCGGCGCCTCTGCGTTGAAATGCGCCTAGTCGACGACGATGCGGTACGTCACCGTCCCCGCCGCAACGACTCCACCGTCGCTGCGACTGCTGACCGCGACCTGATTGAGGAAGATCTCGTTGTTGCGACGCAGCGTACGCGCGTGCGCGAGGACGTCCTCGCCGCGCGCCGCGGCGTGGAAGTTGGCGTGGAGGCCCACCGTCGATGCTTTGTAGCGGAGGTCGAGACCGGTCAGTGACCACGACGCCAGCGCGCCAGTGGTGTCCATCAGCGCCGCCAGCGCGCCCTCGTGCATCGCCCCGGTGCCGTCGCCGAGCTCGGCGCGGAACGGCATGGCGAGGACCGACTCGCCGCCGTCGGCGGCCTCGACCGTCATGCCGAGTCGCCCGATGAACGGCGCACGCACGAAGAGATCCGCACCTCTGATCTTCTCGCCGGCACCGCCGCCGGTCTCGGTGGCGCTGCGCTGCCGCTCGGCGGCAGGGGGATTGGCTGCGGTGTCGAAGGCCCGATAGGTCACCAGTCCGACGGCGATGCGCTTGCCCGTCTCGGTGCGCACGTCCACCTGGCTGTAGACGATCTCCTTGCCGCGCCGCAGCACCTCGGCGGTGGCGACGACATCCTCGCCTATGGCGGCGGCGAGATAGTTGACACTGATATCGAGCGTCGACGTCTCGAGCCCCGGACGGTCGTCGATGCCCGTCCACGCCGCCAGCACGCCGGCGATGTCGATCAGCGAAGCGGAGACGCCGCCGTGCAGCGCTCGTCCCGGGTTGGAGTTCTCGTCGCGATACGGCAGATGCAGCCGCACGCGATCCGCTTCGATCGCGTCGACCCGCAGGCCGAGGGCCGCGCAGTAGGGAATCGCTTCCCAGCGTGCGGCAAGGCTCGAGGGATCCATGAGCAGAGCAGACTAGGGCAGCGCGGCGGTCGCCCACAAGCGCATAATCGCTAGGGAATTCCCTCAGACAACATAGGGTGTCGTCGCCAGCGGCCAGGGGCGCGCCAGCTCGAACTGGCCGCCGAGCCCGAGGAGCAGGTGCTCGCGAACGCGGCGCGCCATGTCGCGTCCTCCCCGTCGGGCGGCGGTCGCGGCGCCATGCCCCCGCCCTCCCGGGCGATGCTTCGCACCGCCATGCGGCGACAAGCGCCGCGGCTACGGCCCGGCGCCTTTTCCGCGCCGCCAGATGGATTTCGCGGCCGCCACCACCGCGCGCCTTTCCCTGTGCCGGCGCACTGGATAGTGGAGAGAGCGCGGGAGACGCATGCGATGACGACGCGGCACGGTCCGGAGCGACCGGGGGGCCAGGGGCTGGATCCCAACCAGGAAGAGTCGGGAAACCGCGCCATCCTGGCGCTGCTGCGCGATCCCGAGGTCGCAGAGCACGTCGACCTGGTGATCACCCAGCGCGACGACGCGTACGAGGTGTGGGCGCGCGCGCGGCATGGTGCGCTTCCAGCGCCTGCTGCGACGGACGGCCACCAGCGATTCCGCATCGTCGAGCAGATCGGCGAGAACCCGATCGCCGACCAGCGCCACGACATCGTCGCCACCTGCGCCGAGGAGCTGCGCGCCGCCGGCGCCTCCGGCCATCCGACCGACGGATGCCAACCAGGCGTTCATCGAGCCCGACGCAGCTCAGCTACCCGTACGCCTACGAGCGCATCGCGCAGCTCTTCGACAGCCCGTTCGCGCCGGATCTCGTCGTCAGCCCGAAGTGCTACGCCTTCGGCCTGCAGCCCGGCCAGCACGGCGCGCTCGACGTCGTGCAGTCGCGCGCCCCGCTCGCCTTCGCCGGCCCCGGCATCCGGCCCGGGCTCTACGACGACGGCGCCGCGCCACGTCGACGTCGCCCCGACGATCTGCCGCCTGCTGGGCTTCCCGCTGCATCGACGGCACGGACTGGAGCGGCCGCACCGCCAGCGAGCGCGGCGTCGCGCCCGGACGTCTACCTGCAGCGCCAGGACGGCCGCGTGCTGGACGAGATCCTCGCCGGCGACGCGCGCGCCGGAGCGCGCCTATCTGGTGATCTTCGACGGTCTCAGCAACAGCGAGCTGCAGTGGCTGCTCGACCGCGACGATCCCGGCGTCGCCAACCTGCGCCGCCTGCTCGACCGCAGCGCCCGCTTCCGCTTCGGCTCGACGGTCAACTTCCCGACCATCACCTGGCCGAGCCACAGCGCGCTGTTCACCGGCGCCTGGTGCGGCCATCACGACATCGTCAACCCGACCTACTACGACCGCGCCGCGCGCCAGCCGCTCGCCCCGCAGGGCCAGGCGATGATGACCGAGACGCTACCTCGGCGCCGGCGTCGAGACGCTGTACGAGGCGTTCCACCGCGTCCGCGGCGCCGCCGCGCGTTCACCGCCAGCATCCACGAGCCGCAGGGCCGCGGCGCCGATCACGCGCCGCTCGAGGGACGCGTCGTCGGGCCGCGCGACCGCCTGAAGGCGCTGACCGCGGAGTTCGTCGGCGAGATCAATCCCCGCTGGCTTGCCGACGGCCACGAAGGCGTGCACCGCGAAGCGCTGCTCGATGCCCGCGGCCTGGCGCAGGCGCTGGTGCTCTTCGACGACCCGACGCACCCGCCGCCGGTGCTCATGGCGCACGAGTTCACCCTCACCGACGGCGCCGGACACGAGTACGGCCCGCACAGCGACGGGCTGCGCGACAGCGGTCGCGGAAACCGACCGCCGCCTCGGCGTCGTGCTCGATCATGCTCGAGGCGAAGGGACTGCTCGACTCGACGCTGTTCGTCTTCACCGCGATCACGGCATGGCGGCGCAGGACGTCGCGCTGGGAGCCAATCCCGCGCGCCATCCCGAGCGCATCGGCATGAAGACCGTCACCGGCGAGCCGATGATCTGGCTGCGCGACCTCGACGTCAGCCGTCGAGCCCGCCCCCGACGGCCGCACGGCGCGGGTCATGGTGCTGCGACAACGACGCCGACACCAGCGGCGAGAAGCCGCCGATCGCCGGCGCCGAGGTGCGCGTGCTCGGCGCGCGCGAGCAGCGTGGTCGCCGGCGCTGCGGCACCAACGCCGCCGGCATCGCCGGCTTCGCGACGCCAGCCGACGTCGCGCCGCGCGACCTCGTGGTCTCCGTCCACCACTCCGACTACAACCCGCGCCACCTGCGGCTCGACGGCACCAACCTGGCCATCGATCTGCGCAGTGCGCTGTACGGAAAAGGCGGCATCGGCGACCAGTGACTGGTGACCGGTGGTGAAGACCCCGTTTCGCGCACGCATGGAGCGTGACCGGTCACTGGTCACCGATCACCGATCACGCCCCGCTCTTCCATGACCATTCGCGTCCAAATCGCCGGCGTTTCCTCTCTGGATGAGGCGATGGCGGCCGCCGATGCCGGGTGCGATGCGCTCGGCTTCACCGTTCGCCTGCCGACCGGCGTGCACGATGAGCTCACCGAGGCCAAGGCGCGCGGGATCGTCGCGGCGCTGCCGCCATTCGTCGCCTCGGTGGCAATCACCTACGTCGAGACGCCGCGCGAGGCGGTCGAGCTGTGTCGGTACCTCGGCGTCACCGTGCTCCAGTTGCACGGGCCGTTTCCGACGCACGAGATTCCCGTCGTGCGCGTCGGGCTGCCCCATCTGAAGATCATCCGCGCCGTGCACGTCACCGGCCCCGAAGCGATCGCCCACGCCCGTGCGCTCGCTCGACAGGTCGATGCGATCATCCTCGACACCTACGACCCCGCCACCGGCCGCCACGGCGCCACCGGCAAGACACACGACTGGGAGATCAGCCGCGCCATCGTCGACGAAGTGGCCGTGCCGGTGATCCTCGCCGGCGGCCTGACACCGGACAACGTCGCCGCCGCCGTGGCCCGCGTGCGCCCGTGGGGCGTCGACGTGCACACCGGCATCGAGAATCCCGACGGCTCGCGCAACCTCGACCTGATCCGCGCCTTCGTCCGCCACGCGCGCGCGGCAGACTGAACCGCCAAGGGCGCCAAGGTCACGCCAAGGTTCCCGCCAAGAGCTGACTGATTCGCGTAGCGTTCTTGGCGGGACCTTGGCGCCCTTGGCGGTTCAGTGCCGAGTCGAGTCGCCGCGAGTCGCGTGCTAGCGCGGCCGCATGCACGAGGCCGACATCTTCCTGCGCTCGTTCGCAAGGTTCCCGCCAAGAGCTGACTGATTCGCGTAGCGTTCTTGGCGGGACCTTGGCGCCCTTGGCGGTTCAGTTCGCCGAGTCGAGTCGGCGCGAGTCGCGTGCTAGCGCTGCCGCATGCACGAGGCCGACGTCTTCCTGCGCTCGTTCGCCCTGGTGCTGTGCGTGGCGGCGGTCACCACCGTCGTCTTCCAGCGCCTGCATCAGCCGGTCGTGCTCGGCTATCTGCTCGCCGGCATGGTGGTGGGGCCGCACACCGCCATCCCCGTCTTCGCCGACGCGCACCAGACGCAAACGCTGGCAGAGCTCGGCGTCATCCTGCTCATGTTCTCGCTCGGGCTGGAGTTCAGCCTCGGCCGGCTCTTCCGCAGCGGCGCCACGTCGGTCGTCGTCGGCGTGATCCAGTCGAGCGTGATGCTCTGGCTCGGCTACGTCACCGCGCAACTCCTCGGCTGGTCGGTGCGCGAGAGCCTCTACGCCGGCGCCGCCATGGCCATCTCCAGCACGACCATCATCGTCAAGGCGTTCCGCGAACAGGGCGTACGCGGGCCGGTGACCGACATCGTCTTCGGCGTCCTCATCGTCGAGGACATCATCGCCATCTTCCTCATCGCGGTGCTGACGGCGCTCTCCACCGGCGCCGAGCTCTCCGCCACCGGGCTGGCGGCCACCGCGGCGCGGCTCGGCGCGTTCCTGGCGGTGATGCTGGTGGCAGGCCTGCTGCTGGTGCCGCGCGCCATGCGAATGGTGGTCGGGCTGCGCCGGCCGGAGACGACGGCGGTCGCCGCCGTCGGCATCGCGTTCGCCGGCGCCTTCCTCGCCAACTACGCTGGCTACTCGGTGGCGCTCGGCGCCTTCGTCATGGGCGCGCTGATCGGCGAATCCGGCGTCGAGAAGCAGGTCGAGGAGATCGTGCAGCCGGTGCGCGACGTCTTCGCCGCGGTGTTCTTCGTCGCCGTCGGTATGCTGATCAATCCGGCGCTCGTCGCCGAACATTGGGAGGCGGTCGTCGCCTTCACGGCGATCGTCGTCGTCGGCAAGATCGTCGCCGTCGGCCTGGCGGTGTTCCTCACCGGCCAGGGCACCCGCCTCGCCGTCCAGTCCGGCATGAGCCTGGCGCAGATCGGCGAGTTCTCGTTCATCATCGCCGGCGTCGGCGTCTCGCTGAATGCGACGCGCGCGTATCTCTATCCGGTCGCCGTCGCGGTGTCGGCGGCGACGACCCTGCTGACCCCGTGGTTGATCCGCGCCTCGGGTCCGGTTGCCAGCTTCGTCGACCGCAAGCTGCCAAAGCCGATCCAGACCTTCACCGCCCTCTACGGCACGTGGCTCGAGGAGCTGCGCAGATCGCCGGAGCGGCCGACCGTCAGTGCCACGGCCCGCCGCCTCGGCCGCCTGCTGATCGTCGATGCGGTGCTGACCGCCGCGGTGGTGATCGGCGCCTCGGTGTTCGGAGGGCGCGCCGTCGAGTACCTGCGCGCGGCCACGGCGCTCTCCGAGCGCGCCGGCTGGATCCTCGTCGTCGCCGCCGCCGTCGTCGTCGCCGGTCCGTTCTGGCTCGGCATCCTCCGCAACGCCCGCGCCCTCGGCCACCTGCTCGGACGGGCGGCGATGCCGGCGCCCGGCACGGGCAGCACGGACATCGCCGAGGCGCCGCGGCGCGTCTTCGTCGTGACCCTGCAGGTGCTGATCCTGTTGCTGGTCGGCACGCCGCTGGTCGCGGCGACCCAACCGTTCCTGCCGCCGTTCCAGGGCGCCGCGGTGCTCGTCGTCGTGCTGGCCGCGTTCAGCATCGCCTTCTGGCGCACGGCGGCCAACCTGCAGGCGCACGCGCGCGCCGGCGCCGAGGTCATCGTCGAGGCGCTGGCGACGCAGGCGCGCGCGCCCGACGGCGGCGACGAGGGACTCGCGCAGATGCGCACGCTGCTCCCCGGCCTCGGCGATCCGGTCCCGGTGCGCCTGCCGGCGAGCAGCCACGGCGTCGGCCGCACGCTCGCCAGCCTCGGCGTGCGCGGGCTCACCGGCGCAACCGTGTTGGCCATCGCCCGGTCCGATGGCGCCGTACTCGTGCCCACCGGCAAGGAGACGCTGCGGCCCGGCGACGTGCTCGCGGTCGCTGGCGGACCGGCGGCCGTCGCCGCCGCTCGCGCCCTGCTGCTCGACGGCCCGGCGCAACTTGTCAGCTCGGACGATCCACCGTAAGCCATAGGTCTTCCGCAGTCGAACAAGGAGTGTCGATGTACGAGCAGATCCTCTACGAGGTGGCCGAGCCCGCGGCGGTCATCACCCTCAACCGACCCAAGCAGCTCAACGCCTGGACCGATCGCATGGGCGCCGAGGTCAAGCACGCCATGGCGCAGGCGGAGTCGGACAAGCGCGTCGTCGCCATTATCCTCACCGGTGCCGGGCGCGGCTTCTGCGCCGGTGCCGACATGTTCCTGCTCAAGTCGATCAGCGAGGGCGGCAGCGCCGAGCAGATCCCCGCCGAGCTCACCGCCGCCAGCCCCGGCGACGCCGCCATGGGGGAGGATTTTCGCGGCACCTACACGTACCTGCTCTCGATCCGGAAGCCGGTCATCGCCGCCGTCAACGGTCCGGTGGCGGGAATGGCCGTGCCGATCGTCGCCTGCTGCGACCTGCGCTTCGCCGGCAGCGAGGCCTCGTTCATGACCGCGTTCTCGAAGCGCGGCCTGATCGCCGAGTGGGGGTCGAGCTGGATCCTGCCGCGCCTGCTCGGCCCGGCCCACGCGCTCGACCTGCTCTTCTCGGCGCGCAAGATCGACGCCGCCGAGGCCGAGCGCATCGGCCTCGTGAACCGCGTCGTCCCCGATGCCGAGCTGCTCGACTTCTGCCGCGGCTACGTCGAGGACATCGCCGCCAACTGCTCACCGACCTCGATGATGATCATGAAGCGCCAAGTCTATCAGCACCTCACCGCCGGCCTCGGCGCCGCCGAGAAGGAAGCCGTCGGGCTGATGCTCGACAGCTTCAAGCGCCCCGACTTCCGCGAAGGCGTGGTTTCATTCCTTGAAAAGCGCCCACCGCGCTTTCCCCGCGTGTGAAAGCAAGATTTGGGAACGGAGAGAAGCTGCTAGAGTGACGAAGATGGCCGCCAAGGGCGCCAAGAACGCCAAGTGGAAGTTATTCTCACTCCACTTGGCGTTCTTGGCGCCCTTGGCGGCAAATTCTGTCTCTCACGCAGGGTGATCGCATGCAGATCTACATCGACGGCAAGTTCTACGATCGCGAGTCGGCGAAGGTGTCGGTATTCGACCACGGCCTGCTCTACGGCGACGGCGTCTTCGAGGGCATTCGCGTCTACAACCGCCGCATCTTCCGCCACCTCGCTCACCTCGAGCGTCTCTACGACTCGGCCCGCGCGCTCGCGCTCACCATTCCGATGCGCCTCGAGGAGATGCGGGCGGTGGTCGAGGAGACGGTGCGGCGCAACGAGCGGGAGGATGTGTACATCCGCCTCATCGTCACGCGCGGCGTCGGCGAGCTCGGCATCGACCCGCTCTCGTGCCCGACGCCGAGCGTGATCGTCATCGTCAACGACGTCCGCGTCTATCCGCGCGAGCTCTACGCCGGCGGCATCAAGGTGATGACGTCGGCGACGCGCCAGGTGTCGCACGAAGCCGTGGACCCGCGCATCAAGTCGCTCAACTACCTGAAGAACATCCTCGCCAAGATCGACGCGCAACAGGCCGGTGCGCACGAGGCGATCATGCTCAACGCCGAGGGCTACATCGCCGAGTGCACGGCCGACAATCTGTTCCTCGTCCGCGGCGGCCAACTCCTCACGCCGTCGCCGCAGGACGGCGCGCTCGGCGGCATCACCCGCGGCGTCGTCCTCGAGCTCGCCGCCGAAGCCCGCATCCCGGCGGCGGAGTCGCGCCTGACGCGCTACGACCTCTACACCGCCGACGAAGCCTTCGTGACCGGCACCGGCGCCGAGCTCATGCCCGTGACCACCGCCGACGGCCGCCCCCTCGCGGAAGGCAGGCCGGGCCCTGTCACCAGCCAGCTGACGGAAGCGTTTCACGCGCTGGTGCGGAATGAGGGGGAGCCGCTGTGGTGAACGTGAGCCAGTGAACCGGTGAGCCAGTGAGCCAGTAAGACGCCGGTCTGCGCCACTGGCTCACCGGCTCACCGGCTCACGCCTCTTCTGTCCATGTACTCCGAACGCTTCTTCCGCAGCGGCACCCTCCGCATCCACTTCCGCGACTGGGGGAACGACGGCGCGCCGCCGCTGATCGTCGTGCACGGGCTGCGCGACCACTCGCACTCGTTCGACGATCTGGCGCGCGGGCTGCTGGATCGCTTTCACGTCTATGCGATCGACCTGCGCGGACACGGCGACAGCGAAACGACGCCGTACTACGCGTTCGGGCACTTCATCCTCGACCTGCACAACTTCGTCCGGGCGCTGCGCCTCGAGCGGCCGGTCCTCGTCGGACACTCGATGGGGGGCGAGGTGGTCGCGCACTATGCCGGCGCCTTTCCCGACGTGCCGGCGCGGGTGGTGATGATCGAGGGGCTCGGGCCGCCGCCGCTCGACATGGAGGAAGAGGTCGGCTGGACGATCCAGGGCTTCTCGCGCATCGACCGCGCCCTCACCGGACACCCCGGCCTCAAGGACCTCGACGCCGCCTACCGGCGCCTGCGCGAGCGCAATCCGCGCCTCAGCGAAGCGAAGGCGCGCGAGCTCGCGCTGCTCGGCACGCGCGCGATCGAGGACGGCACGCTCGAGTGGAAGTTCGATCCGATGCTCGCGACCATGTCGGTCGCGGGCCCCTTCCACCTCGACTACGCGATGGCGATGTGGCGGCGCATCGCCGCGCCGACGCTGCTCGTGCACGGCGGCGAGTCGGGCGAGTTCTGGCGCGGCAAGCCGGGCGACCGGTACCTCGACGCCGACGATCTGGCGCGCCGGTTGGCGTGTTTTCGCACGCACCAGTTCGTCGAGATCGCCGGCGCCGGGCACATGGTGCACTTCGATCGGCCGCGCGAGCTGCTCGCGGCGCTGCGCGGTTTTCTGACCCGCGACTGACGACGCCCCATTGCGGGCGCCGGCGCGTCGCGCTAGTCGCGCCGCATGGCCTCGCCCGGAGCGTGCCGCGCCATGCGGCTCACCGTCATCGCCGTCCTCGCCCTGCTGGCGGCGCCGGCCGCCGCCGAGTTGTCGGACACGATCCGCGCCACCGTAACGGTCGGCGAGCCGGCCGACGTCGAGGTGTGGAACCGGTCGATCGTCACCCTGCGCGCCAACATCGGCGCGACCACCGCCGCGGAGCGCGCGCAGCGAGCGGCGGATCGCATCGAAGCGCTGACCGACGCCCAGCTCGAGTGGGAGCCGCGGGCCATCCCGGCGACCGTCGGCAATCTCAGCGGACTCATGGTCTTCGTCGGCGCCAGCCAGGTCTTCAACATTCTGCCCGAGGATCTCGACCCGGAGGCGAACGAGACACTGGACGCGGTCGGCGAGGCCGCCGCCGATCATCTGCGAGGCGTGTTGAGGGCGCGCGTCGAGCAACGCCACCTGCCCGTGCTGCTGCGCGGCATTGGCCTCACCGCCGCCGCCACCCTCTGCTTCACGCTCGCGGTCTGGGTGTTGATCCGCCTGCAGCGCTGGCTGGAGTCGCGCATCACCGGCCTCGCCGAGGGTGTCGGCGGCGCCGCGGCTCGTCAGGTACGCGATTACATCGCCCAGATCGTGCACAGCGTCGTCAGCCTCGCGGTCTGGGCGATGGGCGCCTTCGCCCTCTACCTCTGGCTCACCTTCGTGCTGTCGCAGTTCCCTTACAGCCAGCCGTGGGGCGAGGCGCTGGGCGGTAGCCTGGGCCGAGCGCTGGGCAACGTCGCCGCGAGCATCGTCAAGGCGTTGCCCGACCTGTTCACGATCGCCATCATTTTCCTCGTCGCGCGCGTCGTCGTGCGCGTGCTGCGCAGCCTGTTCTACGGCGTCGAGGCGGGGCGTCTGTCCGTGCCGGGCATCCAGTCGGAGACGGCCGAGGCGACGCGGCGCATCTCGACGGTCCTGGTGTGGATGTTCGCGATCACCGTCGCCTATCCATACATCCCCGGCTCGCAGACCGACGCCTTCCGCGGCGTCAGCGTCTTCGTCGGCCTGATGCTGTCGCTCGGCTCGGCCGGCCTGGTGAACCAGGTCATGAGCGGCCTGGTGGTCGTCTACGCGCGCGCCGTCCGGCCCGGCGAATACGTCCGCGTCGGCGAGATCGAGGGGCTCGTGGCGGAGGTCGGCCTGCTCTCCACCAAGCTGGTCACGGCGCGCAAGGAGGAGATCACCATCCCCAACGCGGTGATGATCGGCGAGGCGACGACCAACTACTCGCGTCTGGCCGACAAGGACGGCGCCATGGTCTCGACGTCGGTCACCATCGGCTACGACGCCCCCTGGCGGCAGGTGCACGCCCTCCTCTGCCTCGCCGCCGGGCGCACCGAGGAAGTGCGCCAGGATCCGCCGCCGCGCGTCGTGCAGCGCGCGCTCGATGACTTCTATGCCGAGTACGTCCTGCTCGTCCACGTCGACCAGCCGGCGCAGCGCCCGACCATCCTGTCCGCGCTGCACGCGAACATCCAGGACGCGTTCAACGAATTCGGCGTCCAGATCATGTCGCCCCACTTCAAGGCGCAGCCCGCCGAGCCGGTGTTGGTGCCCAAGGAGAAGTGGCGAGAGCGGCCCGCGCGCGACGACTAAACCACCGACGAACGGACGCAGGCCCTGCCCCGTCCCCACGTCGTTCGACCCCGGCGGTTCGCCCGTCCCTCAGAACCTGGCCAGCGTCGCGAGCCGCTCGCGGTGCCAGGTGGCGTCGCCATAGGCGAGCTCGTTCCACTTGGCGCGCTTGAACCAGAAGTGGAGATCGTGCTCCCAGGTGAAGCCGATGCCGCCGTGCAGCTGGACGCTGCGGTTGGCGGCGCGGCTGTACACGTCGCTGAGACACGCCTTCGCCATCGACGCGGCGCGCGGCGCCTCGCGCGGGAGCGCGTCGGCCGCGTATGCGGCGTACCATACCAGGGCGCGGGCCGGCTCGATCTCGCTCACCGTCTCGGCGGCGATGTGCTTCACCGCCTGGAACGAGCCGATCACGCGGCCGAACTGCTCGCGCACCTTGCTGTACTCGACCGCCAGCTCGAGCGTCCGCTCGGCGCCGCCCAGGCTGTCGGCGGCGATCGCCACCGCCGCATCGTCGAGGACGCGCGCGATCGCCTTCCAGCCCTTGCCGGGCGTGCCCAGCGCGGCGTCCTTCGGGAGCTCGACGTTCTCGAAGCGCACTTCCATCGGGCGCCGCGTGACGTCGATCGACGGCAGCGGTAGCACCTTCACGCCGGGCGTCTCGCGCGGCACGAGGAACAGCGTCACGCCGTCCTCGTCGCGCCCGGCCGTGCGGCAGGCGACGATCAGCACGTCGGCGACGTGCGCATCGGTGACGAAGAGCTTGGTGCCCGACAGCGCCCACTTGCTGCCGCGCGCGCGCGCCCGCATCGTCACGCCGGCGCCGTCGATGCGATCGCTCTCCTCGAGCAGCGCCAGGGCCCCGAGCGCCTCGCCGCTCGCCAGCGCCGGCAGCCAGCGCTTCTTCTGGGCGCTCGATCCGCCGTGCAGAATGGCGAGCGTCGCCAACACCGCCGACGAGAAGAACGGCCCCGGCACGACGGCGCGCCCGAGCTGCTCGCAGAGCAGCGCCAGCTCGAGCATGCCGACCCCGGCGCCGCCGTACACCTCGGGGATGACGAGCCCCATCCACCCGAGCTCCGCCATCTTGCGGTAGAGCGCCCGCGGGTACCCGTCGTCGTCGCGCGCCACCTCGCGCACCAACGTCGGCGGACACTCCGCCGCGAGAAACTCCGCCGCCGACCGGCAGAGCATCTCCTGATCTTCACTCAGTCCAAAATCCATGAGCCCACGAGCGTGACCGGTGACCGGGCTTTGCCCACCAATTCGGCTGGTGGATCGATCCCGCGCCTGGAGGGTCGCGCTTCCGCGCGACCGGCCGCGCGGAAGCGCGGCCCTCCAATCGGGAACGGAACGTGCTCAGGGAATTCGTGGGCAAAGCCCGGTCACCGGTCACGCGGTCACGCCCGTCCTTCCCGCGGCATTCCCAGACCGCGTTCGCTGATGATGTTCTTCTGGATCTGCGAGGTGCCGCCGCCGATGATCAGGCCGAGCGTGAACATGAACTCGTAGGGCCAGATGCCGCGGTCGGCGACGCGCGTCGCCGTGCGGCTCAAGGGCCCATAGTTGCCGAGCAGCTCGATCGCCAGCGCGGCGATGTCGTGGTTGAGCTCGGTGGACACGAGCTTGTTGACCGACGCCGCGATGCCGGGCTTGCGGCCCTTCAGCGCGTCGGTGAGCTGGCGCAGCGAGTGGTACTTCATCGCCTCGACGCGGATCATCAGCGCGGCGAGCTTCTGCCGCACCACCGGATCCTGCCCGGCGGGACGGCCGTAGCGCTGATGCGTCTGGGCGATGCGCAGCAGGCCGTTGAACATCTGCTGCGTGCGCGTGGTCGAACCGAGCATGTTGCGCTCGTGGGCGAGCGTCGCGTTGGCGACCTGCCAGCCCTGGTTGAGCTCGCCGACCAGGTTCTTGCGCGGCACCCGGACGTCCTCGAAGAACACCTCGTTGAAGCCCGCGTCGCCGGTCATCTGCACCAACGGCCGCACCGTGATGCCGGGCGTCTTCATGTCGATGAGGACGTAGGAGATGCCCCGGTGCTTGGGCGCCGTCGCGTCGGTGCGGACGAGGCAGAAGATCCAGTCGGCGATCTGCGCGTTCGACGTCCACACCTTCTGGCCGTTGACGATGAACTCGTCGCCGACCAGCTCGGCGCGCGTCTTCAGCGACGCCAGGTCGGAGCCGGCGCCGGGCTCGGAGTAGCCCTGGCACCAGATCTCCTCGGCGGTGAGGATCTTCGGGAGGTGGCGGCGGCGCTGCTCGTCGGTGCCGAACTGGATGAGCGTCGGGCCGACCATCTGCACGCCCATCATGCCGATCTGCTGCGGCGCGCGCGCCGTCACCAGCTCCTGGTTGACGATCGTCTGCTCCATCACCCCGAGGCCGCGGCCGCCGTACTCGGCCGGCCAGCCCATCGCCACGTAACCGCCGCGGTAGAGCGTGCGCTGCCAATCCTTGAGCCAGCGCACGCGCGCCGGATCGCCGTGGTCGCGGGTCGGCTCGCCGACCTCGCGCTTCGGCACGTTGGCCTTCAGCCAGGCGCGCACACGGACGCGAAACGCTTCGTGCTCCGGACTGAGCGAGAGATCCATGCGTCCGCGTCGCTACCACCGCGACGCCCGCCGCATCAAGGTCTCGAACGTGACGGTCGCGGTGCCGGTCACCAGCCGCTCGCCGGCGGCGTTGCGCCGGGTTGGGGACCGCCGTCGGACGTGCTACGCACGCCGCTGCAAGGCGTTCCAGCACGGGTGTGACCGCTCAGATACAGCGCAGGGAGGATGACGTCGCGCAGTCCATCGTCTTCTCCGGGTTCCGCCTCGACCGGCGCGCCGGCCAACTGACTCGCGCCGGCATGCCGATCCCCCTGCGACCCAAGACGTGGTCGGTGCTTCGCTACCTGGTCGAGCGACCCGGCGAGCTGGTGTCGCGCGAGGCGCTGCTCGACGCGGTCTGGCCCGACGTCGCGGTGACCCCGGACACCCTGACCAAGTCGATCGGCGAGCTGCGCGTCGCGCTCGGCGAGGAGCCGCGTGCGCCGCGCTTCATCGAGACCGTGCATGGGCGCGGCTTCCGCTTCATCGCCCAGACGTCGAACGCCCCGGCCTTCGACGACACCTCGCAGACCTGGCGCGACATGGACGGCCCCATCGCGCGCGTCGTCGGGCGTGCCGACGAGTTGCGGCAGCTGGGCGAGTGCTTTGCCCGGGCGTGCAGCGGCGATCGCCAGATCGTCTTCGTCACCGGGCCGCCGGGGATCGGCAAGACCACCCTGGTCGAGGCATTCCTCGAGTCGCGTCCGGTGCAGGCACTGACGACCGGGGTGCGGATCGGGCGCGGCGGCTGTGTCGAGCAGCACGGCCCGCGCGAGGCGTACATGCCGGTGCTCGAGGCGCTCGACCGGCTGGCCCGTCGACCCGATGGGGCCGCGTGCGTCGATCTGCTGCGACGCAGCGCGCCGACCTGGTTGGCGCAGCTGCCATGGCTGCTCGGTGACGACGCCGAGGAGCTGCGCCGCGCGCTGCAGGCGGCGCGTACCGACCGCATGCTGCGCGAATTCGCCACCCTGACCGAAGCACTCACCGTCGAGGCGCCCTTGGTGCTGGTGCTGGAGGACCTGCACTGGAGCGACCCGTCGACGGTCGATCTCCTGGCCGTGCTCGCCCAACGCCGTGAGCCGGCGCGGCTGCTCGTAGTCGGAACCTACCGGCCGGCCGAGGTCGCGGTCCAGCAGCACCCGCTCGGTCCGGTCGTGCGAGCCCTGCGGCTGCACCGGAAATGCGTATCGCTGCCGGTCCACGGGCTCGCCGAGGCCGACGTGCGACGCTACCTCGAAGCCCGCTTTGCGGGCGCCGATCTGCCGCCGACGCTGGTTCCGCTGCTGCACGCGCGGACCGACGGCAACCCGCTGTTCGTCAACGCCCTCATCGAACACATGCTGTCGCGCGGCTGGATCCTCGACACCGCCCCGGGCTGGCAGTTCGCCGCCCATCCGGAAGACCTCGATCTCGGCGTCCCCGACGACGCGCGCCGCATGATCGCCGCCCAGCTGGAGCGGCTCGGCCCGGCCGACCAGGACCTGCTGCACGCCGCCAGCGTGGTCGGCCATGACTTCGCCGCGCCGGTCGTCGCCGCGGCGCTGCGCTGCGGGCTCGAGGAGGTCGAGACGCGCTGCGATCAACTGGCGCGCGCGCAGCGCTTCCTGCGCGCCGTCGGCGGCGCCGAGTGGCCGGACGGCACGCTGGCGCTGCGCTATGCCTTCCCGCACGAGCTGTACCGCCAAGCGGTGTACGAGGCCCTGCCGCTGGGCAAGCGGCAGCGGTTGCATCAGCGCGTCGGCGAGGCGCTCGAAGCGGCACACGGTGAGCGCGCCACGGACATCGCTGGCGAGCTGGCCGAGCACTTCGAACGCGCCGGCGATGCGCGCCGAGCGCTGCACTACCTGCGCGCCGCGGCGGTGCGCGCCGCGCAGCGCCTCGCCGGTCGCGAGGCGATCGGCTACCTGGAAGCGGCGGTGGCGCTCACCGCTCGCCTACCGGACGCGGCGGCGCGCCACCGGCAGGAGCTCGACCTGCGGCTGCAGCTGGCGCCACTGGTGAGCCATCACTTCGGCTTCGCCTCCGAGGCCGTCAGCCACAACTGCGAGGCGGCCCACACACTTTCAGAAGTGGGCGGAACACCGGCGCAACGCTTCGAGACGCTCTACGCGCTGTGCCACGTGTACGCCATGCGCGCCGATCCGTTGCGCCTGCCGCCGACGCTGAGCGCCCTCGATCGTGTGGCCAGAGAGCTCGACAGCGAGGACTACGTCTTCCTGGCCGACAGCGCGACGATGCGCACCGCCGTGCACGCGGCGCGCTTTCGCGACGCCTGCCGCCGGGCCGAGGGTCCGCTGGCGGCGCGCCTGGGCATCCCGATGTCACCGGATCCCCCGGCCTATGGTCCAGATCCAATCGTCGACAGCCGCGGCGGTCACGCCCATGCGCTGTGGCACCTCGGTCACGCCGACCGGGCGCGGACGATCGCGCATGCGAGCCTCGCCGCCACCGCGTCCGGCGCCTCGGTCTTCACCCGCAGCGCGGCGCTCGGCCTGACCGGCCTGGTGGAGACGCTGTGCCGCAACCCCGCGGCCGTACACCGCCTGAGTGATGAGCTGCTCATGCACGCCGCGGAACACACCTTCCCCTTTCTGGAGGCGATCGGGTTCGCGCTGCGCGGTTGGGCGCGCCTGCAGCTCGCCGATCCGCAGGCGGCACTGCCCGACCTGACGCACGCCCGCGATGCCCTCGCCGCGGAGGGGGCGCGCCTGTTCTCCGGCCTCGTCCAGGCCTTCCTCGCCGAGGCGCATCTGCGCGCCGGCGATCTCGACGCTGGACTGGCGGCCGCGGACGCGGGGCTGCAGGTGGCCGAGACGACGCTCGACCGCTGCCACTGGCCGGAGCTCTGGCGCCTCAAGGGAGAGCTGCTGTTGACGACCCGGGCGTCGGGAGCGGGGACATCGCCGGCGACCGAGGCCGAGTACTGCTTCGAGCGGGCCCTGGCAGTGGCGCGAGCGAGCGAGGCGAAGGCCATGGAGCTGCGCGCGGCGACCAGCCTGGCGAGCCACTGGCAACGGCTCGGACGCGCCCGTGAGGCCGCCGCGCTGCTCGAGCCGCTCTGCCGGTGGTTCGGCAGCGACGCCAGCAGCCCCGACCTGGACGACGCACGCACCGTGCTGGCCCGCCCGCCGACGGCTCGGGCCCGCGCGCCGCGCCGATAGGCGCACGCCTCGATTTCCGCAACGTTCGGCGCCCTTTCGAGACGTCGTCGGTCGCTCACTTCGGAGATGGGCGCATGAAACGGGACGGTGTGCGGCCATGGGATAGGCGATGGCGCTTCGCTTTTGTGCGCACCAGCTGTCGTGCGCGCTCGCGACGACATGGGTGTCACAACAATCAGTTGCCGATCGGCAGCGTCAACGGGCGTCTCCCCTCTGCCGCTCGTCGCTGTCAGCGAGAAGAGAAAGTGCAACAAACCGAACGGGCGCGCGGCATCCCAACGTAAACCCCTGTCCTGGAGCGCCCCGGATCGCGGTATTCCAGTGGATGACGTCGTCGAGGCGAATCGCCTCGACGGTGCGGACCTCGCGCGGAGTGAGGGCGCGCTGGATTTCCGCAAACTTTCGGCCCGTCTTCGGGACTTCGTCAGCCGTTCACTGGCAGAGGTGGGCGCATGAAACGGGACGACGGGCAGGATGCGACGGGACAGCCGACACTGCCGGCGTGGAAAGCGTTCGTCGTGCAGTTCGATATCGAGACCGCGCATCTCAATCGCGGCTGTGCCGGGCGGGTAGAACACCTGAGCTCCGGTCGCCGGGCGCATTTTGGCTCGCGCGACGAACTCTTCACCGCTCTTGAACGGATGCTCGAAGAGCTGGGCCACCCCGACGGCTCGTGACGCACCCCTGGCGCATCGTCTGTGACCCCCGCACCGTCGTAGTCCTGTTCACGGTGCTGGGTCTCCTGTCCGGTCCGGCAGGCGCCCAAGCGCAGACCGGTGCCGCCGCGCCACATGCGTCGCCCGCGCCACCGGCACTCGCGCTCAGCGACGACATCGGCAAGCGGGCAGAGGATGTCCAGCGACAGCTCCGTGTCATGGCCGAGGCGCTCTCCGACCCGTCGGTCCTCTCGGCACTCGAGACCCAGGTCTTCCAATACCGCCAGCGCGTCGCCGCCCGATGGACCCAGACCGACCGCCTGTTCGAGGGAACGCCTGGCCGCGCCCCCCTCGAGGCGATGGCGAGCTCCTGGCACACGGCACGCATCGAGCTCGGCGGCCTCCAAACGGTCGTCGACGACCGCGCCCAGCAGCGCCAGGCAGATCTGCGGACGCTGGATCGGCTGCGGCAGTCGTGGAGCTTCGATCTCGATCGCGCTCACCAGGCCGGCGCCCCCGATCTCGCCGTCGCCAGCGTCGAGGCAACGCTGGCGGCCATCGGCGACACCCGCGCCCAGCTCGAGCAGCGGAACGCCCGCCTGCTCGCACTGCAGGACGTCCTCAACCGATCCATCGACTCGTGTGACGAGGCCACCGCGCGTATTCAAGAAGCCCGGCGCCGAGCGCTGGCGCGGATCTTCGCCCGGCAGGGGCCGCCGATCTGGAAGATCGGCGGTGCGTCGACGTCGCCTGACACGCGGAGAGCGGCGCTGGCGCGGCTCTCCGATGAGGCCGCGCTGAGAATCGAGAGCCTGCGCGTCTACCTCCAGGCGTACCAACGCGGATCGGTGCTCACGCTGGTGCTCGTCCTCCTCGGGGCGCTCATGCTGTACCGCGCGCGTTGGCGAGCCGCGCGCCACGCCGCCGAGGGCATCGCGCTGTCCCAATCGGTGGCCTACGTCCTCCGTGCCCCCCTGGCGACGGCGCTCCTCCTCACGCTGCTGGTCACACGCCCGTTGCGGCCGGATCCCCCGTTGGCGCTGGGGCAGATTCTCCTCCTGATCATGTACCCGGCGGCTGCCGTTCTGCTGGCGAGGCTGATCGATCCTCGCTTCATACCGGCCGTGTCGGCCCTCGGCCTCCTGCTCGTCGTCGAGACCGGGCGCGGGCTGCTGCTGGCGACGCCGGTGCTCGATCAGATCGTCCTGATCCTCGAGATGTGCGCCGCCGCGGCGCTGCTCTTCCGCGTCGCGGCCGCGCTTCCCTCCGCCGCGGGTGCATTCGCCGAGCGGGCGGCCTGGCTGCGCGCGGCGCTCCGCGGCGTGTTCCGCGTCGTCGCCCTCGCCGCCGTGGCGGCGGCGGTCGCGGCCGCGTGCGGCTATCTCGATCTCGCCGACCTGCTCGGCGGCGGCGGGCTCGACCTCGTCTTCGTCGCGGTCGTCCTGCTCGGCGTTCGCGTCGCCGCCGGCGGCGTGCTCGTTCTCGCGCTGGCGCATACCCCCCTGGCGCGGCTGCGCACGGTGGAGCGGCACGGCGCGGCGGTCGAGCGCGGGATCGGCCGAACGGTCGACATCGTGGTGGTGGTGTTCTGGATCTTCACCGCGCTGCAGCTCTTCGAGCTGCTCGACCCAGCCACGGCGGCACTGCGCAGCGTGCTCGACGCCCGGCTGCGGGTGGGCGCGCTGAATCTCTCCCTCGGCCGGATGCTCGGCGTCGTGGCGGTCGGGATCGTCGCCTGGCTGACCTCGCGCATCGTCGTCTTCGCCCTCGAGGAGGACGTCTACGCGCGCCTCGATCTGCCCCGCGGCGTGCCGTACGCGCTGTCGAGCCTGACCCGCTACGGCCTGTTGCTGGTGGGATTCTTCCTCGCCCTCGGCGCCCTGGGGCTCGACCTCACCCACGTGACCGTTCTCGTCAGCGCCTTCGGCCTCGGCGTCGGCTTCGGGCTCCAGCAGATCATCAACAACTTCGTCTCGGGCCTGATCCTGCTCTTCGAACGCCCCGTCCAGATCGGCGACTCGGTGCAGCTCGGCGACCTGGTCGGGGAAATGGCGCGGATCGGCATCCGCTCGAGCACCATACGGACCTTCGACGGCGCCGAGGTCGTCGTTCCCAACGCCGACATGCTCGAGGAGAAGGTCACCAACTGGACGCTCTCGGACCGCAGGCGCCGGGTTGACCTGAACATCGGCATTGCCTACGGCACCGACGCGGCGCGAGTCATCGCGCTCCTGATCGACGTGGCACGGCAAGCCCCAAACGTCCTGAGCGACCCGGGACCCGACGCGTTCTTCGTCGGCTTCGGCGACAGCTCCCTCGACTTCCAGCTGCGGGTATGGACGGACCACCGGAGCTGGGTGCGCGTGCGCAGCGATCTGGCCGTGGCACTGCAGCGCGCGCTGCGCGACGCGGCGATCGAGGTGCCCTTCCCGCAACGGGACGTGCACTTCCGCAGTTCCACCCTCTAGCTCCCCAACCCCGCAGCGGCCTGCAGCCCCTGCTCCTGGAGGACATCGACATGTCAAAGGAACGGCCGACGATCGGTACCGACGGGAGCGCGCTGCCGATCCTGCCGCCGGAACGCGACGCACGCGTATGGGCCCGAATGATCCGGGTGATGTTCTACACCCCCGGGTTCCTGGCCCTGCTGTTGATCAAGACCGGCGAACCGGCGAGTTTCGGGATCTCGGTGGAGCTGCTGATGCTGTCCAGCGCGGCGGCCATCGTCGGCGGCCTCTTCATCGCCACCCAGTCCGATGGGAGGGGCGCCGACATCTCGTCCCGGACCGGAATCTGGAGCGGCGCGCTGGTGCTCGAGCTGCTGGCGGCCGTACCCTTCCTCGCTGCCGTGCCGGCGTTGTTCCATGAGCTCGCGAACAGCACGCTGCTGCACGCCAGCGCGCCCGGCGCGGTCGACGTGTCGCTGGGTGCGTCCGAGCTGCTGCCCGCTGTGGCGATCCTGCCGTTCATGCTCTACCAGCTGGCCGGCTTCGGCACCCTGCACTTCGTCGTGTCCAGACCGGTGAACTGGGTCATCAACATCGCCATTCTCGCGCTGATCATCGCCGCCTACGTGGCCAACCGCGAGGGCGACTATGGAATGGAAAAGCGGTTCGCCGGACTGCTGGTGTTGGGCATGGGCGCCGCGGTGTTCCACGGCGTCCTCAAGCTGCGGCGGATGCAGACGGACTACGACCGGCGCTGCCCGCCCAAGAAGGCGAAGACGGCGGCCGAGGACTAGGCGCCCCGGTCTCGCATCGGCCGCAGCCGTGCGACCGCGCTGCGGACGCAACCTATAACGCCACGGCAGTGGAGGAACATCGTGTGGTGGATCAGCTATCGCGGTGAAGGCAAGACCGGCGTCGAGAACATCGGCGTCTTCGAGGATGACGGCACACCCCGCAAGACGCATCCGCTGCTCCTCGACCCGTCGCCCGATGCGCACCCGCTGCGTATCGCGCGCGGCTTCGCCCTCGTGGGCGACGACCTCTACATCGCCAACGCCTGGCGCCGGGACAGCCGCGTCGTCCGCTATCGCCGCCGCGGCGACATGTTCCACTACGCCGGGACCGTGGTGACCACGCGGCACGTGTCGGCGATGGTCCACCCCTTCGACGTCGAGCTCGGCGACGACGGCCGGCTCTACATATCGTGCCAGGACTCCAACACCGTCGTCGCGGTGCTGCCGAAGACGCGCAAGCCGGCACCCGTGGCGACGCACCTCGTCAAGGATTTTCCCGACGGCAACTTCCTTCCCGGCACGCTCGTCGCCTCCAGCCAGGGCCGGCTCCCTGAAGTCGGCGACCGCGCCCCCCGCGACGTGCCGTCGCCGCAGGGCCTCGAGGTCGTGCTCGACGTACACGGCAAGCCTCGCCACTCGGTGCGCGGGATCATCGTGTACCGCGAGCATCTCTACGTGGCGGACGAGGCGGGCGATGCCGTCAAGATCTTCGACGTGAAATCCGGACGGCTTGTCGCGCGCATCAAGGGGCGCAAGCTCAGAAAGCCCGTGCACCTCATCCTGCACGGCGAGACGCTCTACATCGGTGCCGCCGGAACCGGCAGCATCCTCGCCTACGACATCCCCAAGCGGGCTCCGCTCGGCAAGCTGAAGGCGCGCCCCGTCATCGACGGCAAGCTCGAGGCCCCCTCTGGATTCGCGATCGGCCCGGACGGCGATCTCTATGTCGCCGAGCGGCTCGCGCAGCGCGTGCGACGCTTCTCCGTGAAGGGGAAGAAGAAGGGGACATTCATCGACGGGCTCCCGGACATGCCGGAGTTCCTGGTGTACGTTCCGGAGCGGGCGTAGCCGTCGCGTCGAATCGTTCTCAGCGCGGGAACAGGAACTGGAACTGGAAGCGCAGCTGCCAGTCCGGTCCGAAGTCCGGCGTCACGGCGTTGTAGAAGGGCACGATCTGCGTGTTGAGCGGCAGACCGATCTTGCCGATGCGCCACCGGCACGCTGATCAGGTTGGCGACCGGGTTCTGTGTCTCCTTCGCCAGCTGCTCGGTGTCGTCGGCGCGCGTGCCGGCGAGCCGCCCAGGAGAACGGCCAGGAGACTCACCGCCGCGAGCACGACAGACGCGGACTGGACGCTCCCGATTCGGGCCTGCGGCCGATCGCGGCCGGGATGGCTCTGAGATCATTGTGGGGGTATCGCAAACCGCTGGCGACGAAGTCCGGAATGAGGCGGGAAACGTTGCGGAAATGCGAAGCGACTTCAGAACGCGACGGTCGCGGTGCCGGTCACCAGGCGGTCGCCGTCGGCGTTCTCGAGCACCAGGTCGCACTCGAGGAAGTTGCCGCGGTCGCTCTGGTGCTTCTCGGTGACCACCGCGCTGACGACGAGCGGCGCGCCGGGCCGCACCAGCGCCCGGAAGGTCGCGCTCAGGCGGTGCAACTTCCCGCCCGCGGCCCACTCGGTGAGCAGCCGCGAGAACAGCGCCAGGCTCAGATTCCCCGGCACGATCTGCCCGGGCAGCCCCTCGGCGCGCGCTTCCTCGTCGCCCATGAAGCGCCCGCCCGGCATGTCCGCCGCCACCGCGTAGGCCTTCACCTGCGCCCCGCTGAGCGTCAGCCGCAGCGGCGGCAGCTCGTCACCGACGTCGATGGAATCGAAGGGCATCAGGAAATCCACAGATGGACACCGATGGCCACAGATGGACACCGATGAATGATGAAGAACGAATGATGCAGGTCAGCAGCGCGCATCTGTGTGCATCTGTGGTCATCGGTGTTCATCTGTGGTTACCGGAACATCATCTTCTGATCCACGATCGCCACCGTCTCCTGGCGTTGGTTCACCACGGTGGTGCGGAACACGATGAAGGTCATCGTGCCGGTGCGGCCGGTCTTCTCGTAGACATCGTGCACGGTGCTGGTGGCGGTGAGCACATCGCCCGGCACGACGGGGGCGCCCATCTCGATGTCCTTGCCGGCGTCGAAGGAGTTGCGGCCGAGATGGGTGGGCAGGCTCTTCGGCATGAAGTGCCGGCCGCGCAGGCTGAGCGCGAAGGTCGGCGGCGCCGTCAGCTCCGGACCGATCTCGGTCCAACGCGGATCGGTCTCGCCGCAGGCGGTGGCGTAGGCGATGATCTGTTCCGCCGTCACCGCCGGGAAGGTCGTGCGGTCGAACTCCTCGCCGACGATGGCGCGGTTGTCGTCGCTCATGCCGCCCCGCGGGCCGCGCGCACCTGCTCGCGGAAATCCACCGGACGGTAGCGGCCGCCCTTCAGCGCCACGACGAGATCCTCGGTCGAGCGCACCTCGTCGTCGATCTCCGTCGCGCAGATGCCGATCAGGCTCACCAGGTGCGCGTCGCTGCCGCCGAACGCGCCGTAGCCGTAGCGGTCGATGAGATCCTGGACGCGCTCGTTCTCGCCCTTGCGGCTGCCGCCGTTGAGCGCCTCGACCGCCACCACGCCCTCGAGCGGCGGCTTGCCGGCGGCGTAGTGCTCGCACAGGCCGATCGTCGGCCGCCCGGGATGGCAGGGCGCGGCGACGCCGCCCATGCGCGCCACTTCGCTGATCACCTCCTGCGCGGCGAGGCGCACGTTGGTGAAGTCGAAGCGCCGTGTCATCTCGTCGGTGACGCCGTACACGAGCACGTGCCCGTAGTCGGTCTCCACCTCGGCGCCGCGCAGGATGAGGAGGCCGTACTGGTCCTCGAGCGCGCGGAAATCGGCGGTCGGATCCCACTGCCGGTGCTCGGTGAGCACGATGCCGTCGATCGGCAACAGGTCGCGCTTGCGCTGCAGCCACTTGAGATAGGTTTCGAGCGGTGCGCGGCTGTCCTCGGAGGCGTCCGAATGGGCGTGCAGATCTATGATCATGAAACCGTTGTCAGCTATCAATGTTCCGGCGCCGGCTTCAAGGTAGGTGCGTGTCTCGGCGGCCGTCCGTGCCTCCGCCGATGCCGCCTCAGGACGGCGAATCGAGCTGGCCCGCGGTATAGCGCCGGCAGGCTGGCGGTGATCGGCTCGACGATGACGGACAGGCCGGCGAACGCGGCGCCGGGGACGAGCCACGCTCGGGGGCGGGATCGCCGCCGTCCCGATCAGCAGCGCGGGGAAGTAGAGCACCCGAGGGGCTGCACGGTGGAGACGCGCCGAGCGCAGCGCCGCTCAAGGGTGGAAGTGGCGGCGCGCCGACGTTTCGGGGGGTGCGCCTCGCGACTGGCGACCTGCGGTTACGACGCTTCGTTGATGCTCAAGACCGGCCGCGCCTCGCCGACCGGCGCTTTGCTGATGAGATGCCGCTCGGCGAGCTCGATCGCCAACAACTCCTGGTCGGGCGAGTTGGTGAGGAGATCGACAACTCGACTCCAGCGGGCCTCGTCGGCGGTCGCCTTCTCGTAGAAGTGGATCGCCTGATTCGCGTCGCGGCGGTCGAGGCACCGATCGCCGAGCGCCAGCAGGCGCTCGCGCGGCAGCGGCACGCCGCCCGTCTCGCAGACGCGTACCGCGTCATCGATGCGATCCCGCTCGATCATCTTCTCGGCCAGGTCTATCCAATCGCCCGCATCGACGGCTGCCGGATTCTGCGCGAAGAGCCGCATCGCCGCGTCCAGGAAGCCGCGCTCGACATAGCGCCGCGCGACCAGCACTCGCGACTGCATCGCCTGCGTGCTTCTGGCTTCCCGAATAGGCAGTTTGCAGGACGTCCGGAGCTCGAGGACACGTTCGGCGGGCATCGCGACCCTCCTTGGTCTGGGTCGCTTCTTGAGCAAGCCTCGTGCCTCAGTCGGATGGCAACTCCCTTGAAGAGTCGACCAGACGACGACCCCTAGCCGTGTAGTTATTACCCGGCTTGTGGACGATTCGACCGGCCGATCCAGCCTCCATCGCGGCGCGTCGTCGCGCAGAGCGGCGGTGGCGTCGAACGTGAGCCGGCGTGGCGTCCGGTTCCTTGGACTTGAAGGCCTTGGCCAGGGCGCTCCAGCACGCGGCGCCGGCGCACGTGCCGCCAGCCCGCACGCTGACGCTTGCCGCGGTCAGGCCGGTTTGAACTTGGGCAGTGTCACCACCGGCGTCGCGTCCTCGAAGACGACCTCGACCGGCATCCCGATGCGCACGACATCGGGCGCGCAGTCGACGATATTGGTGAGCAGGCGGACGCCCTCGTCGAGCTCGACGTAGGCGAGCACATATGGCAGGGCGTCGCGGAACCCCGGCGCCTGGTTCTGGTGCGTCACCGTGAACGTGTACACCGTACCGCGCCCTTTGCTCCGCACCCACTCGACCGCGCTCGACAGGCACGTCGGGCAGAGCGCGCGTGGATAGTGCCGCAACGCGCCGCAGCCTACGCACTGCTGGATCACGAGCTCGTGCCGCTGGCAGGCCTCCCAGTAGCCCTTCGACTCTTCGTCGATGCGCGGCAGCGGCTTTGGGTATTTCGCATCAGCCATCAGTACCCAATCCCTTTTCACCACGGAGGCACGGAGACACGGAGAGCGCAGACACAACTCCGTGTCTCCGTGCCTCCGTGGTGAAGGCCTTTGATTGGTCCTTCATTTCCCCAGCACCATGGTGACACCGCTGTGGCGCAGGCCGAGCATGCCGCCGGTGCCGTGGCACAGCGCGACTTCGCACTCCGCCACCTGGCGCGGGCCGCATTCGCCGCGCAGCTGCTTCACCGCTTCGATGACCAGGAAGATGCCGCGCATGCCCGGATGGTTGGAGGAGAGGCCGCCGCCGTCGGTGTTGGTCGGCAGCGCGCCGCCAAGCGCGAGGCGGCCGTTCTGGACGAAGGCGCCGCCCTCGCCTTTCGCGCAGAAGCCGAGGTTTTCCAGGGTCAGCAGCACGGTGATGGTGAACGAGTCATAGATCATGCACAGGTCGACGTCGGCGTGCGCGATGCCCGCCATCGCCATCGCGCGCGGGCCCGATTCCTTCGCCGCCATGTCGGTCAGATCGCGCATCCCCATCGCGGTGTGACACAGCGACTCGCTGCCGCCGAGGATGCGCACCGGTGCTTTCGCCAGGTCGCGAGCCCGGTCGGCCGCAGTGACGACGATGGCGCCGCCGCCGTCGGAGATGATGCAGCAGTCGAGCAGATGCAGCGGCGACGACACGACGCGCGACGCGAGCACGTCGGCGACCGTGATCGGATCGCGATACTTGGCGAGCGGATTGAGGCCGGCGTGACGCCGCATGGTGACGGCGATCTCCGCCAACTGCTCGGCCGTCGTCCCGAACTCGTGCATGTGGCGCTGCGCCGCGAGCGCATACGAGTTGAGCACGGTCGGCCCGAACGGCACCTCGAACTGGTCGGGCGGATCGCCGGTGGTGAGGCCGCCGGTGCCGACGGCGAAGCGCTCCGACGACGCCGTGCTGCCGTAGACGATGAGCGCCGTGTCGCACAGCCCGGCCGCGATGGCCGCCGCGGCATGCAGAACGTGGGCGACGAACGACGAGCCGCCGATGTTGGTGGCATCGTGGAAGCGCGGCTTGAGGTTGAGATGCTCGGCGAGCGTCATGATGCCGATCGGTCCCGACCCCGGCGGTGAGGAAGCCGTCGACGTCGGCAATGGTCAGGCCGGCATCGGCGAGGGCGCCGCGCGCCGCCTCGGCACAGATCTGGAACTGGGTCTTGTCCGGCGCCCAGCGGGTCGGATGCTCGTAGACGCCGGCGACGACGGCGCGATCGAGTGCGCTCATCGCGGCAGCTCCGCCAGAAACTGATCGACGGCGGCGTTGAACGCGGCCGGCTGTTCGCTGGTCAGCATGTGGCCGGCGTCCTCGATCACCGCCAGGCGCGCCCCGCCGATGCGGCGCTGGACGTCCGCGGCCTTGTCGGGCGGCGCGAAGTGATCGTCGCGCCCGGTGATCACCAGCGTCGGCACGCGCAACGCCGCCAGGCGATCGGCGAGGTCGACGCCGTTACAGGCGACCATGTCGGTGTAGCGGACGCGCGGATCGGTCTTCACCTGCTCCATGAAGCACTCGCGGACCACCGCCATGTCCACCTTGGGCGAGAACAGATTCATCGCGAACGGCTGGGTGGCACGGCCCATGGTCACATCGCGCCAGGTGTCGAGGCTCGCCTGCGGGATGTCGAAGCGCGCCGGCGTTGCCACCAGGACGAGCGCGCGCACGCGGTGCGGGTGGGCGCTCGCGAAGGCGATCGCCGCGGCGCCGCCGAGTGCGCGCCCGACCAGGACCGCGGGCCGCAGGTGCAGCGCGATGGCGAAGCCGTCGAGGCAGCGCACGTGTGCGTCCAGATCGGGCAGCCCTTCGGTGCTGCCGGAGCGGCCGTGGCCGGGGAAGTCGAGCGCCAGCGCCGAGTGCGCCGGCTCGAAGTGCGTCAGCTGATGGTGCCACGTGTGGGCGTTCGACCCGGCGCCATGGAGGAAGAGCAGCAACTCGCCGCGATCCAACGCCGGCGGCACATTGGGCAGCGTCGACGCGCCCGTGTGGAAGTAGTTCAGCGCCGTCTCGTCGACAGTGACGTACTTCGAGAACATCGCGGCGGAAGATGAACCAGCGTCGCGCGCGACGCAAGGAAGGCGGCGGCCGGTCTACCTCACCCTCTGCGCCGGAAGAGAATCGAGCTCGCGCGCCGCCGCAGGATGAGGAGCGCCGCGATCACCGACATCGGCCAGGCGGCGTCGGGCGACGACGGCGCCGTCTGGCAGCCACCACTGCTGCCGCTCGCGCTCGCCGTATCCTGACCGTTCATCCCGTCATTTGCAGGAACGGTTCGCGCAGTCGGCGTCGGCGTCGGCGTCGGCATACGCGTGGGATTGTCCGCGAGCGGCGTACCATCGAACGGGCCGACGCACAGCCGAGCCGGTGGACCGGCAGCGACGCCGAGCGCATTGCCCTTGTCGTCGGACAGCCCGACGTTCTCGATCGACACCGCGCAGCAACTGTGCGGCATCGCATCGACGACGAAGCGGCAACAGTAGAGTGTCCCGTCGGGGATGGGTGCCAGGTCTTCGAGCGAGAGGACGAGGCCGCGGTAGGCGAAGTCCCTGTTGCCGAGCACCCGGCCATGAAGCGACTTGCCGATACCGGAAGCCACCGCGCAGCTATCCGCGGATTCCAGAGTGACGCAGGCGCCGTCCCAGACCAGGTCGTTCTGGGTGCCGGCGACGACCCTGCCGAGCGACTCCAACGAGACGCAGACCTCGGCGGTGTCCCCGCTCTCGGCCACGTTCGCCGAGCCGACACGCAGCCATTGCGCCTGCGCCGGAACGGCGAGTGCCAGGAACAACACTCCACTGACCATTGGTCGCGTCATCGTGGGCTTCCCATCTGAATGCGGATGTCGGAGCGTAGCCGAGTCGGGCGAACGCCTCCACCCCTTCCATTGCCGGCCAGCCACGCGGTTCTCGCCAACGCCGCGCGTTGCCGGGGGTACGCCGGCGATGCTACCGCGTCGCGTCATGCAGCGCGTCCGCATCGGCCTCATCGGCGGCGGCATGATCGGCAGCACCCATGCCGCGGTGCTGCAGACGATCGCGCAGGCGATGCCGGACCGGCTGGAGCTGGTCGCGGTCGCGGATCCCAATCCGCAGACGCGCGAGACCTTCCAGACCATCTACGGCTGGGGCACAGCGTACGCCGACCATCGCGCCATGCTGCGCGACGCGGCGGTGGATGCGGTGTTCGTCTGCACGCCGACCGTGCATCACGCCGAGGTGGTGCGCGACGTGGCCGCCGCCGGCCGCCACCTCTTCTGCGAGAAACCGCTCGCCATGTCGCTGGCCGAGGCGCAGGCGATGCACGACGCGGTGCGCCGCGCCGGCATTCGCGCGCAGATCGGGCTGGTGCTGCGCTTCTCGGCGATCTACTGGCAAATTCGCGACCTGCTGCGCGATCCGTCACTCGGGCCGCCGATGGCGGTGGTGTTCCGCGACGACCAGTGCTTTCCCATCCGCGGCCTGCACGACACGCGCTGGCGCGCCGACCGGCGGCAGACCGCCGGCGGCACGCTGATCGAGCACGGCGTGCACGATCTCGACCTGCTCACCTGGCTGTTCGGACCCATCGCCACGCTGCGCGCCTGGCAGCAGAACCACGCCGGGCACGACGGCGTCGAGGACTACGTCGCCATCGAGATGCAGTTCGCCAGCGGCCTGCGCGCCCAACTCGTGAACGTCTGGCACGACATGCTGCAGCGCCCCTCCAACCGCCGCCTGGAGATCTTCTGCCGGCGCGGCTTCATCGCCAGCGAAGCCGACATGCGCGGCGACGTCGCCGTGCAACGCGGCGACGATGCCGTGACGATGGTGCGCTGGCCCGCCGTGCACGAACGCTTCCGCGCCCTGCTCGGCCGCGGTGACCACGCCTTCGCCGACTGGTACGGCGTCCCCTACCTGCTGCAGGACCTGTCGTTCGTCGAGGCCCTCCTCGACGAGCGCGACCCGGATCCTGGCCTGGAGGTGGGCGTCGAGGCGCAGCGGTTGGCGACCGCGGTGTACGAGGCGGCGGAGACGAATGTCGAGGTGGATGTACGAACGTTCGCCCGTGAGCCCGTGAGCCCGTGAGCCAGTGCTGAGGTGGGCACCGGTTCACTGGCTCACGGGTTCACGGGCTCACTGGCTCACTGGCTCACTGGCTCACGCCTGTCCTCACACCCAATCCATCAGCATCGCGATCCCGATCAGCACGAAACCCACCGCTCCCGCTTTGCGCACCAGGCTGAGCGGGAGCACCTCCGAGAGACCGGCGCCGACGGCGACGCCGATGGCGCTGACCGCGACCAGCGCGAGGCTCGCGCCGATGAAGACCGTGAACGGTTTGTGGGTCGAGGCGCTGAGAGTCACCGCCGCCAGCTGCGTCTTGTCGCCCATCTCGGCGAGAAAGATCGCGCCGAAGGTGGAGAGAATCAGTTTCCAGTCCATGACCGAGCTCCCGACCTACGTCTCCGCGCCAGGGTAGCGGCGGCTCCAGCCCGCCACCCTTAGCGCGATCATTCTAGCGGTGGCGGGCTAAAGCCCGCCGCTACATGCACTCCACCACGGCGCCCTCGCTGGGCGAGAGGGCGAGGTCGCGACTCGCGAGGCCAGCGGCGCGATCGGTCGTCGACAACACCACCCGGCCGCTCTCGGGAAGCGACACCACCACCGGCGCGGCCGTGAAGTTCAGCGCGACCACCACGCGCTGGCGGCCATGTTCGCGGGTGTAGACGAAGGTACCGTCCGGTCCGTCGAGCACGCGCAGGCTGCCCTCGAGCACCGCTGGCGACGACTTCCGCCACCAGATCGCGCGCCGGTAGAACGAGAGCATCGACGTCGGGTCGTCGCGTTGCGCCGCGACGTTCACCGTCGGCCATTCGGCACCGAGCGGCAGCCAGGGCTCGACGGGGCTGAAGCCGGCGTGCGCCGACGCATCCCACGGCATCGGCGTCCGCTCGGGATCGCGACCGAGAGACGGAAAGCGCTTCCCGACCGGATCGCAGATGCACTCGGGCGGGATGTCGCCGTCGCGCATCCCGAGCTCCTCGCCGTAGTACAGAAACGGCGTGCCGCGCAGCGTGAGCAGCATCAGCGCCGCGACGCGGGCGCGCGCGTCGCCGAGCGCGTCATCGTCGAAGCGGCTGCGGTGGCGCGGGGCGTCATGGCTCGACAGCACGTACGTCGGCTGCGCACCGGCGGGCCAGAGGCGCTCGACCTCCTCGACGCGCTGCCGGAACATCGCCGCGTCCCACGGCGTCCACTGGAACGCGAAGTTGAACGCCAGCGGCAGCCCGTCGAGATTCGCGCCGTGGTAGGCCGCGACCTTCGCGGGCTCCATCAGGTACACTTCGCCGACCATCGTCCGCTCGCCGTGGCGATCGAGGAGCCGCCGCCAGTCGCGGATGATGTCGTGCACCTCCGGGCGATCGTGATCCCAGACATGCTGCTGGCCGAAATAGTCGCGGATCGGATGCGGATCGTCGGGATCGGGCGGCGGGTTGTGACGGAACTGATCGTCCTTGACCATCTTGTGGATCACGTCGACGCGAAAGCCGTCGACGCCGCGCCGCAGCCAGAAGTCGATCGCCTCCTCCATGACGGCCACCACCGCGGGGTTGCGCCAGTTGAGGTCGGGTTGCTCGGCGAGAAACGAGTGCAGGTAGTACTGGCCGGTGGTCGCGTCGAGCGACCAGGCCGGACCGCCGAAGCTGCTCACCCAGTTGTTCGGCGGTCCGCCATCGGGCGCCGGATCGCACCACACGTACCAGTCGCGCTTGGCGGCGGTGCGCGAGGCGCGCGAGTCGGCGAACCACGGATGCAGATGCGAGCTGTGGTTCGGCACCAGGTCGAGAATCACACGCATCCCGCGCCGGTGCGCCTCGGCAAGCAGACGATCGAGGTCGCCGAGCGAGCCGAAGAGCGGATCGACGGCGGCGTAGTCGCTGACGTCGTAGCCGTAGTCGAACATCGGCGATGGATTGATCGGCGTCAGCCACAGAGCATCGACGCCGAGCGACCGCGGCGTCCCGTCGTTCAGATAGTCCAGCCGCGCCGTGATCCCGTTGAGATCGCCGATCCCGTCGCCGTTCGAATCCTGAAACGAGCGCACGTAGATCTCGTAGAAAACCGCCTTCCGCCACCAATCCGTCATTATCTGCATTAACCACAGAGGCCACAGAGGAGCACAATGCCCGCTGCGGAGTCCGTGCTCTCCGTGGTTCAGTCTCCGTATCGCTCGACGCACTCCGCGAACAACCGATGGAAGTTCGCGACGGTCCCGAGCTGCTTCAGATACGCGTCGAGGCCGATGAGGGCGCGGGTCAGGAAGACGCGATGGCCCGGCGCCTTGAAGAGGCGGTTCTCGAGGCCGATGGTCGCCACCTCCATGCCGCGCTGGAGCGAGTCGTACTTGCGCGGGTCGTACTTCCGGTCGACCAGCACCGGCTCGAAGATCAGGCGCATGATGCGGATCATCGGCGCCGGATCGTCGCCGCGATCGAGGAAGCCGAGGCGCACCAGCGCGTTCGCCATGGCCGGAGCGTCGTCGTCGAGCAGCGCCGCGGCGAGGCCGTGGTAGGCGCGGCGGATCTGCTCGGGGAAGATGCGGATGCTGCCGAAGTCGAGGATCGCCAGCTTCGGGTGGAAGGTGACCAGGTAGTTGCCCGGATGCGGATCGGTGTGCAGCGTGCCGAACTCGAAGATCTGCCGCCAGGTGACGCGGAAGTACTTGATCGCCACCCAGTCCTTGGTGGCCTGGTCGATGCCGGGCTTGAGGATGTCGGCGAGCGGATAGCCCTCGAGCCGGCTCATGGTGAGGACGCGGCGCGAGGAGTACTCGGGATAGACCTCGCGGGATCACCACCTCGTCGTCGTCGCGGAACATCTTCTGGAACAGGGCGATGTTCTTCGCCTCGTTGACGTAGTCGAGCTCCTCGTGCAGCCGCTCCTCGAGCTCCTGGTAGACTTCGCGGTTGTCGATCTTCTGCTGCATGACGTCGCGGCCGATGAGCGTGAAGATCTGCAGCAGCGCCTTGACGTTGTAGAGGTCCTGCTCGACCGTCTCGTCGACGCCCGGGTACTGCACCTTGACCACCACCTCGGTGCCGTTCTTCAGTACGGCGCGATGCACCTGGCCGAGCGAGGCGGCGGCGAACGCCTCCTCGTCGAACTCGCGGAACAGCTGCTCCGGCGTCCGGCCGAGCTCGCGCTTCACCTGGGCGCGGATCTCGGCGTAGGCCATCGGCGGCACCTGCGACTGCACCACCGAGAGCACCGACAACGCCTGCGCCGGCAGGATGTCGTCGCGCATCGACAGCATCTGCACCAGCTTCATGAAGGCGCCCTTGAGCTCCTTCGAGCTCTCGACGATGCGCACGGCGTTGCGGATGTGGGTGTCGAGCAGCCCCTGCTGGCGCTGGTCCTCGTTGCGGAACGGGCTCTTCAGCGCGTCCCAGACGTAGGAGGAGCCCACCGACGTCGCCAGCTCGCCGACCTTGAGGACGCGCTTGGCGCGCCCTCGGGTGAGCTGGCTCGACTTGCGCCCCGGCGGCATGGCGCCAGTTATAGCCGCGCCGTCCCACCCCGGCCAGCAGCCGCGCGCCCCACCGGTCTCCGTATTTCCGCGAAGTTTCCCGGCTTCTTCCGGACTTCGGCCCCGCCACTTGCGATCTTCGGCTGGGTGGGCGACATCGCGGCGTGGCCGCGCCGTGCGGGACGAGTGCCGGACGAGGAGGAGCAGCGGATGAGAGGGATCGCAACACGGAGGGACGGGTGGACGCTCGCCGCCGCCGCAGCGATGGGCCTGGTGCTGGGCGCGACGCAGGCGCGCGCCGGCGGCCTGGGTCTCTACGAGGTGGGGGTACCGGACCTCGGCACCGCCGGCCGCGGGCCGCGCCGCGCTGGCCGCGGACGCCTCGACGGCCTTCGGCAACCCGGCCGGCATGACCCGGCTCGAGGGCGCGCAGCTGCTGTTCGGCCTGCAGCCGCTGATCGTCACGACCGAGTTCGACACCGGCACGCAGACGACGACGCCGGGAACCGACGGCGGCAACGCCGGCGGCGTTCATCCCCGCCGGCGGCATCTACGGCGTCTACTCGATCCTGCCCGAGCTCAAGGTCGGCGCCAGCCTCAACTCGTACGTCGGCGGCAGCCTCAACTACGACGACAACTGGGTCGGCCGCTACTACGTCACCGAGACCGAGCTCCTGACCTTCAACTTCAACCCGGTGATCGCGTATCGGGTCCTGCCGTGGCTGTCGCTCGGCGCCGGCTTCTCGGTGCAGTGGGCCGAGCTCAAGTCCGAAGCGGCGATCAACAACGTCATCGACTCGCTGCCCGACGGCCGGCTGAACTACAAGGACACCAACTTCGGCTTCGGCGGTAACTTCGGGGCGCTGTTCGAGATCAACGAGCGGACGCGCGTCGGGATCACCTACCGCTCGCAGGTCGACCAGAGCTTCCACGACGTGCCGTCCTTCGCGCAGATCGGCCCCGGCCTCAAGGCGGCGCTGCGGCGAATCCGGCGTGCTCGGCAACAATCTCGGCCTCGATCTGACCGTGCCGCAGGAGATCATGCTGAGCGCCTTCGGCCAGGTCACCGACGACCTCGCGCTGATGGCCAATTTCGGCTGGCAGAACTGGAGCCAGTTCGGGCAGTACAGCGTCTCGCTCGCCTCGGTGCCGCCGAAGGCCCTGGCCGTCAACGCGGGCTTCGACGACACCTACCACGGCGCCATCGGCTGCCATTACCGCCTGGGCAAGCCGACCGTGCTGCAGCTCGGTTTCGCCTACGACAGCTCGGCGTTGACCGAGCCGAGCCGCGGGCCGGCGCTGCCGGTCGACCAGCAGCTGCGCTTTGGTGCCGGCGTCCTCTACGACATCACCGACGACTACCAGCTCAGCTTCGCGTACGAGTACGCCAGCCTCGGCAGCGCGCCAATCAACACGACCCGCGGCCCGCTTGCGGGGACGCTGCAGGGCAACTACTCGACCAATACGCTGAACGTGATTGGACTCACCGTCGCGCATCGGTTCTAGGAGACGTCATGCTTCGCACCACTGAGCACACAGAGGGCCCGCACATCCTGCGGAACGCGCTGCTGGTTGCGACCGGCCTCCTGCTGTCCGCCGCCGCCGCGACGGCGGACGAGCCGAAGGTCCAGCCGAAGGCGGTCGAGCTGCTCAAGACGATGAGCGTGACGCTCGCCGCGGCGCGCTCGATGAGCTTCACCGCGCTCACCACCTACGAGAGCCCGAGCCGCTTCGAGGTGCCGCTCGCCTACACGACGATCTCGGAGGTGACGATGCAGCGACCCGACAAGCTGCGCGTCATCACGCCCGCCGACGGCCATGCGTCGGAGTTCTACTACGACGGCAAGACGATGACCGCCTTCTCGCCAGAGCCGGATCTCGTCGCCGTGGCCGACGCGCCGCCGACACTCGATGCCGCGCTGAAGGCGGCGTACGACACGGCGGCGATCTACTTCCCGTTCACCGACGTGCTCGTCAAGGATCCGTACGCCGACATCGCCGACGGGCTCGAGATCGCCTTCGTCATCGGCCAGTCACACGTCGTCGGCGGCACGATCACCGACATGGTGGCGATCGCCGACCATCACGTCTTCGCGCAGATCTGGATCGGCGCCAAGGACCATCTGCCGCGGCGCATCCGCGCCGTGTACGGCGACGATCCCGCCCGCCTGCGCCACGACCTCGAGCTCTCCAACTGGAAGCTGAACGTCGCCGTGCCCGCCGACGCCTTCACCCCGACGAAGCGCATCGCCGGCGCCAGGCACATTGCCTTCGCCCGCCCCGACCCGCAGTTCCCGCCGGGCGTGAAGCTGTTGCCACCGCCGACCCCGCCGGCAGCCGCGCCGCCGGCGAAGAATCCCTGACCGGACGAGCGAGGACCTCATGCGATCGATCGCGATTGGCTGTGTGAGTCTGCTGCTCGCGGCGCTGCCCGGCGCCGCGGCGGCCTGGTACCACGGCGGCGGCGCCCACTGGAGCGGCAACGCCAGCAACTGGCACGCACAGGGATTCCGCGGGACCGCCTCGGGCGGCGACGGCTCGTGGAACGCCACGGGCTATCGCGGCGGCTCGGCGTCGGGCGGCGACGGCTCGTGGAGCGGCACCGGCTATCGCGGCGGCACCGCGTCGGGCGGCGACGGCTCGTGGAGCGCGCACGGCGCCGGCGGCGACACCGCGTCGGGCGGCGGCGGCTACTGGCACGCCACAAACCCCAACACCAACAGCACCGTGTACGGCGGCTACAACCGTTACTATGGCGGCACCTACAACACCTACCATCCGCCGACGGTGGTCAACGACTACTACGGCGGCGGCTGCTACGACTGCGGCGGCTGGAACAGCGCCGGTGCAGCCGCGGTCGGACTCGCCGCCGGCACCATGATCGGCGCCGCCGCGACCCAGCAGGCCAGCGCCAACGCCTACGCGGCGGGGGTCGCCGCCGGCGAGACCACCGGCGCGATCATCAGCTCACTGCCGCCGGGCTGCGTGTACACGCCCATCGCGGGCGCCAGCTATTACAAGTGCGGCGTGGTCTGGTATCAGCCGTCGTACGGGGCCAACGGCGTCTTCTATCGCGGCGTCGTCGCGCCGTGAGGCGGCTCACCACATCCAGGAGGATTGCGATGCGTACGACCATCATCATCGGGCTACTGGCCACGCGCTCACGTCCGGGTGCATGTCGCAGCAGCAACAGTTGCAGCAGCGCCAGCCGAACGCGATCAACACGGCGCTGCAGCGCGGCCGGTTCGATCTGAACTGTCCCGCGGCGACGGCGACGGTTCTGTCGTCCGACTACATCCAGCCGGCGATCCAGGGCCCGTGGGTGAACGGGTTGAATCGCGTCGAGTACACGATCGGCGTCGAGGGCTGCAATCAGCGCACGACGTACGTCGTCATCTGTCAGGAAGGCACCGACACCTGCTTCGCGGCCAGTCCGGACAGGCGGTTCCAGGGCGCGAACGAGGGGTTGATCCGGTAGATCTGGAGCGCGGGCCCTCGAAGCGAAATCAGAAGCGCTGCTCGATTCTGCTCCACACCGACTCCTTGGGAGTCGGCTGGCAGGCGCGGACGATGGTGTCGACGTCGCGCTCGAGATCGACGACGCCGGTGTCCTCCTGCTTGACGTTGACAGTGGACGGAACGCTGTGACTAGCGTGCCGAGGGACAGGCCGCTACCGCCCGAGCTGGGCGAGTGCGTAGTGCAGCGGCGCGCTGGAAATCTTCATCAGGCCGGACAACGGCGAGCTCAGTTCGAGGATCAGGAAGATCGACGCGGACACCGACAGCGCGCAGACGAACAGCGCGCCGATGACCGTGGGGTTGCGCGGCGCGAACAGTCCGAAACTGGTGGCCAGCGCGCTCAACCACAGCACCAGGATCACGAGGAGCGGCGTGGGAACGCTCGAGCCCTGACGCGTCAGGAGCAGCCAGCGCGTGGCCTGGAGCGTGCCGTTCAGTTGGGCCGCGCGGCTCTGCAGGCCGCGCTGGAGGTCGTTCTGCGGGGTGAGCTCGCGGATCTCGTCATCGATCGCCTCGATGGTCGGGGTCGTCGAGCTGTTGAAGCTCGCCACGCCGCCGCCGTCCTCTTCGGGCCAGGTCTGCGCCAGCCGCAGGGCTATCACTTGCTTCAGCTGAGAACGCGGTACCTGTGTTTCCGATCCGTAGTGCGCCAGGACGCGGTCCAGCATGATGACGTCGGCGGCGCTCTGCTTGATCTCGCCGTCCCAGGTCCTGAACGTGTCCTGCGCCGAGGCGGTGAGCAGTCCGAGCACCAGCGCCGCCATGGTGGCGATGAGGCCCATGGCCAGCTTCACCACGTCCTTCGAATCCTGACCCAGATGCTCGTCGGGCAGGATCGCGGCCAGCAGCATGCCGGCCAACGCGCTGCCGAACACGCAGACGAGGGCGGTGCCGGCGATGCTCAGCGAGGACATGAGGTGCCTGGTGCGTCGTGCATGGGGTCAGTCCCGGCGAGCGGCGACGCGTCCGACCAGGGTGGCGACGACCACCGCCAGGTAGAGCTGGCCGACGATGGCCTCCAGCCCCGTCGCCAGCCGCGCGGCCGGCGCAACCGGCACGATGTCGCCGAACCCGACCGTGGTCAGGGTCACGGTGCTGAAGTACTGGAAGGCGGCGACCAGCTCCGCGTCCGAGTGCGCGGCCAGCGGCGCCCCCTGGACGAGATACGCCCCCGGGGACAACGCCTCGAACAGGCCGTGCATCCGCATGAATACCGTGACGAGGAGGAGGAACCCGCACAGCGCGCCGATGACCGCGTCCAGCTCGGTGGTGCTGCGACGGAAGATCTCGCGCAGCACGACGACGAGCGCGAAGAGCAGGAACCCGACCGTCAGCGAATCCTGGAGCACGCGGCTCGTCCGCGGATCCAGGTGCACCGCCTGAAATTCGAAGACGATGATGAAGCCGACCATGAGCAGCGCGAGGTAGAACGTGATGCGATTCGCACTCAGCACGTAGACGCTCGCGCCCAGCACGCCCACCCGACCGATCATCACCAGCAACGCCCCCGCCGGCGAGTCGACCGCCAGTCCGTTGAGCAGATAGAGGAACAGGGTCGCGGCGAGGAGCAGGGGGAACGAGCCGGAACGCACGTGTGAGCGCACGCCTTGCAGCATCCGGCGCGATCGACTGGGCGCGGAGGGGTCGGGATCGTGCTGCGTCGGCATCGGAGGGGTGCTCGGTGGCAGGTGGGCTGAGATGACGGAGGACCGTTCGGCAAGGGGCGCGTAGGGGCCGCCGTCAGCCGGCGCTGGCGGCGCGGATGGCGGCGGCGATGTCGCCGCTGACTTGCGCCAGGGCGCGGCTGTGGGCGGCGGCGATGGCGTCGTAGCTCCCGCCCTGCACGGCCTCGCGAGCGGTGGTGCGGCCCGAGCGCGTCGACCCGTCGGCGGTGCGATGCACTGCCCACACCGCGTCGACGAGCACGGACTGTCCCGGCAGCGATTCGAAGCGCTGGATGTTGATCGTCACCCGGTAGTCAGGGCGGAAGTTGGCCAGCGGCGCCGCGGCGACGTCCGGGGTCGCCAGCAGCACCGTCAGATCGCCGGCGACGACGCGGGCGATGGCGTCGTTGAGCGGCGCCGCCCAGCGGTTGAACTCGTCGACGTCGACCCGGTTGGGCTCCACCTGGACGACGATCTCCGAGCGATCGACGGCGGCGGGAACGGTGACCGGCCCCACCAGCACGGCGAACGGCGCAGCGGCGGCGCCGTCGGCAGTCGCGGTCGAGCTCAGCGTGTAGAAGCGCGACGGCGCCGTGGAGCAGGCGACGAGGCATGCCGTAGCCGCCGCCGAGAGTAGAATCGCGAACCGGCCGGCCATCATTTCGCCTCCCCTGTCTTGCCGCGGATGAGCGCCTCTGGATGGCGCTCGAGGTAGTCGGCGAGGACGCGCAGGCCGCGCGCCGCCCGGCTCACCTCCTCCAGCGTCGTGCCCAGCTGCTCGCCGAGCACAGAATCCGGCGCCACCAGACGATTGGCGCTGTCGAGCGTCGTCTTGGCGCTGCCGAGCGTCTGGTCGAGATCTGCCATCGTCTTGCGAAGATCGTCGCCGATGCCCTGGTAGGGCACCGCGTCGAGCTTCTTCAACAGGCTCTGCACGTCGTCACCGATCGCTTTGAACGGGACCTGGTCGAGCTTCTTGATGATGCTGACGACGCTGGCCTCGATGGCCTGGACCTCGCCCGGAATGGTCGGCAGCTGCACCGGATCCTGGGACCAGTCCACCGTCGCCGGCGGCGCGTCGGGAAAGAAGTCGAGGGCGACGAACATCGCCCCGGTGAGCAGACTGCCGGTGCGCAGCTGGGCCCGCACCCCGTGCGCCACCATGGTGTCGACGAGCTTGTGTTGCAGGGCCACCAGATCCGTGCCGGTGGGGAGGTTGGAGATCTTGACGCCGAGCTGCTGGGCGTCGAGGTGGATCATCACCGGAACGGAGAAGTGCATGCTCTGCACATCGAGCGTGCCGGTGAGGCTGACCACCTCGCCGACCGGGATGCCGCGGAACTCCACCGGGGCGCCGGGCGTCAGCCCGCGCACCGAGTCGGTGAAGACCAGCAGGTAGGTCTGCGGATTCTGCGCCGGCAGCTTGAAGGCGCTGGCGCGATCGTCGAACAGGGTGAAGACGGTGTCCGCCTCGGCCGACGGCAGCAGCGGTCCGGACGCAGGCGTCTCGAAGGCGATGCCGCCGACCAGGATGGAGAGCATCGACTGGGTCTGGACCGTGAGGCCGCTGGCGGACAGCGACAGGTCGATCCCGCTCGCCTGCCAGAACCGCGTGTTCGCGTTCACGTACTGGTCGTACGGCGCTTTGATGAACACCTTGACGGTCAAAGCCCGGCCGTCCGGGTCGAGCGCGTACGAGGCGACCTCGCCCACCTGCAGGCGGCGGAAGAAGAGCGGCGTGCCGGTGTCGAGCGAGCCCAGCGTCGGCGCCTTCAGCACGAAATAGCGGCCGGGCACGTCGCTGGTCACCACCGGCGGCGTTTCCAGGCCAACGAAGGCGCGCTGCGTCTTCTGCGAGCTGCCGATCTCCATGCCGACGTAGGCGCCCGAGATCAGCGTCCCCAGTCCGGAGATGTTGGCGCCCGAGATGCGCGGCCGCACCACCCAGAACCGGGTGTCGTCGAGCAGCAGGCCCTCCGTCTTCGGCGCCATCTGCGCGGTGAGGGTGACGCCCCGATGGTCGTCCGAGAGGCGAATGGTGGTGATCGTGCCGACCTCGACGCCATTGTACTGGATCGTCGTCTTGCCGGCCTCGAGCCCCTCGGCGGAGTGGAAGGTGATGGTGATGGTCGGCCCCTGGCCGAGGACCCTTGTCACGGCGATCCAGGCGCCGGCGAGAGCCGCGACGATCGGAATCACCCAGACCAAGGACAGGTGCGTGCGGCGCGGGCTGACGGCGCGCGACTCGGGAATCGACGGCGGGGTCTCAGGCATGGCGAACCTCGGGAACAGGCGACGCGTCCCAGATCAGGCGCGGGTCGAAGGACTCCACCGCGAGCATGGTCAGCACGACGACGGCGGCGAAGAAGAGCAGCCCGGATGCCGGCTGCACCGACATCAGCGGCTGCAGCTGCACGAGGGAGGCGGTGAAGGTGTCGACGAAGACGTCGACCATCGACCAGCGACCGATGAAACGCACCATGCGGTAGAGGCGGACGCGCTGCTCGTTGTTGTCCGTCGAGCCGCGCTGGACGGTGACCAGCAGGTAAGCCAGGGCGAGGATCTTGGCGCTCGGGATCATGATGCTGGCAATCAGCACGATCAGCGACAGCGGCCAGCCGGTCGGCGACCACAGCAGCACGACTCCCTGCAGGATGGTGTCGGACTCGGCGCCGCCGGCAGTGGTCGTGGTCAGCACTGGCAGGAGGTTGGCCGGGATGTAGCAGATGGCGGCGGCGATCAGGCAGGCCCAGGTGCGCTGGAGGCTGTCCGCCTTGCGGAACTCGAGGGCCGCAGCGCAGCGCGGGCAGTGCCCGTGCTCATGGCCCGGCGCCGGGCGCGACAGCAGGCCGCAGCCCTCGCAGCTCTGCAGGCCGAGCGCCAGCGCGCTCGCCGCAGCGTGGCTCACGGCGACGGCTCCGCCGCCGGAACGCCCGCGAGAACCGGGTCGGTGTCGGCGGCCCATTCGACCCGCTGCCAGACCTCCTGCGGATCGAAGTTGGCCTGCATGCCGGCGAAGAGGAAGACGAGCGCCCCGAGCGCATACAGCGCCACGCCCGGGATCACGGTCGCGTAGTCGGCGATCTTGATCAGCGCCACCAGCACTCCGAGCAGCATGACCTCGATCATGCTCCAGATGCGGGTGGTCGGGTGGTGGCGCAGGAGGACACCGACCCAGTGCGCCGGGCGCTCGCGGCGAGCGCCGAGCACGATGGTGAGCATCATCCCGATCTGCAGTCCGGGAGCGACGACGGCGGTGAAGAACACCAGCGCGGCGACGAGCTGGCGCCCATCGTGCCAGAGCTGCTGGGCGCCACCGATCACCGTCGTCGAGGCTTGGCGCCCGACCGCCGTCAGGCCGAGCATCGGCACGGCATTGGCGACCACGTACAGCACGGCGGCCGCCAGGCTCAGCGCCAGCGTCCGGTTGAGCGGATCCTCGCGCCGGCGTCGCAGCTCGCGGTCACAGCGTGGACAGCGCGCCGACCCGCCGGGCGCGAGCCGCGGCAGCCGCTGCACCAGGTCGCAGTCCGGGCAGGCGAGCATCGACGGATCGTCGAGGGGGCGATTGTAGTCGCTAGGCAACGGTCAACTCTCCGGCTGGTGACGGCGATGCTTCCTATGGCAGGCGGAAGCGCTTGGGTCCCGAAGGAACGCTGAAAGTTTCGAGAATCCTCCGCTCTCTGACTCGACCGCGGCCGGGCCCGCGGCACGGATTTCCGGGAAGTTGCGGCAGACGGTCCGGACCTCTGGCGGGGTTCGCGGCACGCTCGGTGAACCCGGGACACCCGCTCACCCTGGCACCGGGGTACCCGGCTTTGCCCACCAATTCCCTGAGCACGTTCCGTTCCCGATTGGAGGGCCGCGCTTCCGCGCGGCCGGTCGCGCGGAAGCGCGACCCTCCAGGCGCGGGATCGATCCACCAGCCGAATTGGCGGGCAAGGCCGAGGTACCCGTTGGAGGAAAGGTACGGGAGACACCGGGTCGCGACGGGCGCGCAAACGGCTGCCATCGCGGTGGCGATTGCCACGGTTGGCGCGGCGCGGCAACCGGTCATCATGCCACGGCCTGCACGTTTCGAGGCGCGCGACCCGCCACGAGCGCAGCCGTGGCGACGAGACGGCGCCAGCAGGTGACGTTCCGTTCGGACCGTCGATTGGCAGGTGGTCAAGCTCGGCAGCGCCTTGCCGGTCACGCTCGAGCTCGACCTGCTCTACGTCCCGGTCCATCCCGACAACGGCGAGCAGGCGGCCTTCCAGTTCAAGCTGACGCCCTCCCCTCACCGCTGCCGTGGGCGCACCGACTCACCGGTGCACGGGCTCACGGTTGATCAGGCTCGCGGCGACGCCGGCGCCAAAGCCGTTGTCGATGTTGACCGCCGTCACGCCGGCCGCGCACGAGTTCAGCATCGCCAGCAGCGCCGCGAGGCCCCCGAAGCTGGCGCCGTGGCCAATGCTGGTCGGCACTGCGATGAGCGGCCGGTCACGTAGAGCCGGTCTCGCCGGGCTTCGCACCGGCGCCCGTCAGCGGCCGTCGCGGTGCGCATCTGGAGCATGATCGAGGCGATGTTCCTCGGCGTGCCGGGTGGTCGGATTGCGCCGCCGATCGGAGTCCGAGAAATTGCGGCGAACTTTCGGGACTCGCCGGGGGCCGTGGGATAAGAACCGCCGACGATCCGGGTGGGCGTCCCGCCATCCGCAAGAACAAGGGAGGAACAATGTATTCCAGACGCAGAGTCCTGGTAGCGCCGGCGATGGTGGCGCTGTTGATGCTGGCCACGCCCTTCGCCGGCAATGCCCAGCAGGTGACGGGCGTGCTTGGCTCGGCGAGCGCGACCACCACCATTGACGGCCGCCAACTGCCGCCGCCGCAGCCGAGGTTTGGCGGCGTCATCAAGGACAACGCCGCCCAGTCGAAGGCCTGGTGGGCACCGCGCGTCGTCCCGTCCAAGGGCGCCCCCAACGTGCTGCTGATCATGACCGACGACGTCGGCTTTGCCGCCCCGAGCACCTTCGGCGGTGTCATCCCGACGCCGAACCTCGACCGGATCGCCACCGCCGGCCTGCGTTACACCAACTTCCACTCCACCGCCCTGTGCTCGCCGACCCGCGCCGCGCTGATCACCGGCCGCAACCATCACTCGAGCGGCTTCGGCGTGATCTCCGAACAGTCCACCGGCTTCCCAGGCTACAACAGCATCATCCCAGAGGATGCCGCGACCATCGGCGAGATCCTCAAGGAGAACGGTTACAGCACCTCGTGGTTCGGCAAGGACCACAACACGCCGACGTTCTCCGCCAGCCAGATGGGGCCGTTCGACCAGTGGCCGATCGGCATGGGCTTCCAGTACTTCTACGGCTTCGTCGGCGGCGACACGAGTCAGTGGCAACCGAACCTCTTCCGCAACACGACGCCGATCTACCCCTATGTCGGCCAGCCGAACTGGAACCTCACGACCGCCATGGCCGACGACGCCGTCGGTTGGCTGCATCAGCTCAACCAGATCGATCCGAGCCAGCCGTTCTTCTGCTACTACGTCCCCGGCGGAACGCACGCACCGCATCACCCGACGCCCGAGTGGATCAAGAAGATCAGCGACATGCACCTGTTCGACAACGGCTGGAACGCGCTGCGCGAGCAGATCTTCGCCAACCAGAAGAAGCTCGGCGTGATCCCGCCGGACGCCAAGATGACGCCGTGGCCGGATGATCTCCTGAAGCAATGGGCGGCGCTGACGCCCGACGATCAGAAGATGTTCATCCGCCAGGTCGAGGTGTACGCGGCCTACCTCGCCTACACCGATCACGAGATCGGCCGCGTCATCCAGGCGGTCGAGGACATCGGCAAGCTCGACAACACGCTGATCATCTACATCAGCGGCGACAACGGCGGCAGCGCCGAGGGCCAGCCGATCGGCACGCCCAACGAGGTCGCGATGTTCAACGGCGTCCAGGTGCCGGTCGCGGATCAGCTCAAGTATTTCTACGACGTCTGGGGGTCGGACCAGACCTATCCGCACATGGCGGTGGGCTGGACGTGGGCGTTCGATACGCCGTTCAGCTGGACCAAGCAGATCGCCTCGCATCTCGGCGGCGTGCGCCAGGGCATGGCGGTGTCGTGGCCGGGCCACATCACCGACCGCGGCGGCATTCGCAACCAGTTCCATCACATCATCGACGTCACCCCGACGATTCTCGAAGCCACCGGCGTCCGCGCCCCCGAGACGGTTCGCGGCATCAAGCAGAAGCCGATCGAGGGCGTCAGCTTCGCCTACACCTTCCCCCAGTCCAACGCGTCCGCCCCGTCGCGCCATCGGACGCAGTACTTCGAGATGATGGGCGACCACGCGATCTACCACGACGGGTGGATGCTGAGCACGAAGGTAATCCGACCGCCGTGGGAAGTGGTCGGGCCGGTCAATCAGGACCCGACCAACAACGTCACCTGGGAGCTGTACGACCTCAACACCGACTGGACGCAGTCGACCGACGTCGCCGCGGCCAATCCCGCCAAGGTGAAGGAGCTGCAGCGGCTCTTCGCGACCGAGGCGACCAAGTACAACGTCTTCCCGCTGGACGCGTCGGTCGCCACCCGCCTGGTCGCGCCGCGGCCGAACATCACCGCCGGCCGGTCCGAGTTCGTCTACACCGCGCCGCTGACCGGCATCCCGCAGGGCGACTCGCCGCTGCTTCTCAACACGTCGTACTCGATCGCGGCCGATGTCGAGGTGCCGCAGGGCGGCGCCGAGGGAATGTTGCTGACTTCGGGCGGCCGCTTCGGCGGGTATGGCTTCTACCTGCTCAAGGGCAAGCCGGTGTTCCTGTGGAACCTGGTCGACCTCAAGCGCCTGCGCTGGGAGGCGCCCGACGCGCTGGCGCCCGGGAAGCACACCGTCGAGTTCGACTTCACCTACGACGGCCTCGGCGCGGCGACACTCGCGTTCAACAACATGAGCGGCATCGGCCAGGGCGGGACCGGCGTATTGAAGGTGGACGGCACCGCCGTCGCCACCCAAAAGATGGAGCATACGCTGCCCCTCATCCTGCAATGGGACGAAACCTTCGATATCGGCTCCGACACCGGCACGCCGGTGGACGACCAGGACTATCAGGTGCCGTTCGCGTTCACCGGCAAGCTCGCCAAGCTCACGCTCAAGCTCGACCGGCCACAGCTCACGCCCGAGGACGAGAAGCGGCTGATGCAGGAGAGCCAGCGCAACAACAAGACGAGCGAGTAGGCGCACGGCTCCGGTGGTGACGGTCCGCCAATCGACGGGCTGCGGCCCGTCGCATCACCACCGACGGCCGTCGCACGCCATCGCGCCGATCGCGGCGAGCGTCCTCTGCTGGGCGCTCGCCGCGCGCGCCGCCGGCCCCGGCGGGGTAGTCGGTCACCAGGACCCTGGCCGTCTCCCGGCCACCGAGATCAACAAGCGGGTCACCGATCCGGTCAGCACGACCTGGTCGATCAAGCTGGAAAATGATCTCAAGCTGCTCGACATCGACGGGCACGGCACCGAGGTCGAGAACACGCTGCTGATCCAGCCGACGCTGCCGATCATCCTCGGCGACCATCTAAAGGTGATCCCACGGCCGCAGCTCACCCTCGTCGACGACAAGCCCTACACCGACTCGGCCGGGGCGCTGCGCCGCACCACCGGCCTCGGCGACATGGTGCTCGACCTGGTCCTCGGCCCGCGCTCGACGCCCTGGCTGGTGGCGTTCGGACCGACCTTCGTCTTCCCCACCGCCAGCGTCGAGCAGACCGGTCAGGGCAAGTGGCAGATCGGCCCGGCGGGCGTGCTCGGCTACCGCTCGGACACCTGGCTCGGCGGCGTCATCCTGCAGCAGTGGTTCTCGTACGCCGGCGACGCCGATCGCAAGTCGGTATCCGAGCTGCACCTGCAGTACCTGGCCAGCTGGTTCTTCGGCGACGGATGGAGCATCGGCACGTCACCGACGATGAAGGTGAACTGGGAAGCCGCCAGCGGCCAGCAGGTGACCTTTCCCCTCGGGCCGTCGATCGGCAAGGTGCTCAAGCTGGGAGGGACCCTGCCGATCAAGCTCGAGCTCGACCTGCTCTACGTCCCGGTCCGCCCCGATAACGGCGAGCAGGCGGCGTTCCAGTTCAAGCTGATCCCGGTGGTCCCGTCGCCGCTGTCGTGAGCCGGCTCACGCCGCGCGGTTGATCAGGCTCGCGGCGACGCCGGCGCCGAAGCCATTGTCTATGTTCACGACCGTCACGCCGGCCGCGCACGAATTCAGCATCGCCAGCAGTGCCGCGAGACCGCCGAAGCTGGCGCCGTAGCCGATGCTGGTCGGCACCGCGATGAGCGGCCGGTCGACGAGCCCGCCGACGACGCTGGGCAGCGCACCCTCCATGCCGGCGACGACGATCAGCACGCTGGCGCGCACCAGGCGCTCGTGGTGCGCGAACAGCCGGTGGATGCCGGCGACGCCGACGTCGTAGACGCGGTCGACGTCGTTCCCCATCAGCTCGGCGGTGAGCGCCGCTTCCTCGGCGACCGGCAGATCGGCGGTACCGGCGGCGGCGACGACGATGGTCCCGCGTCCGCCGCCGACGAGGTCGGGCCGGCGCCAGTAGGCGAGGCGCGCGTGCGGATCGTACGTGAGCTCCGGCAACGCGCTGCACAGCGCCGCCGCGGATACCGCGTCGAGCCGGGTTACCATCACGCTCTCGTCTCTGGCGCGCAACGCGCGCGCGATGGCCACGATCTGCTCCGCCGTCTTGCCGGCCCCGAACACCACCTCCGGCACGCCGACGCGCAGCGCCCGGTGATGATCGACCTTGGCGAAGCCGAGATCCTCGAACGGCAGGTGCTTGATCGCCGCGAGTCCCGCATCGAGATCGAGCTCGCCGCGCGCGACGCGCTCGAGGATTTTGCGCAGGCTCTCCGCCGTCATGCGCCGCCGATTGTCGCACGCCAGCGAACAGCGCGGTAGCCGCGCGGCACGCGCTCGGCGGTGGGACCCGAGCCGTAGCCGCGGGACCTGTGCCCGCGGGCGCCGCCGGACCGTCGCCGGGAGGAGCGGCGGCGCGGCGGATGATTCCGAGGCGCGCTCACCGACCCGGTGAGTCGTTCCGACCGCACGCATCGCACCGACCGTGCGCATCCCGTGTGCCGCGCTACACCCCACCGGGCGGCGCGACGCGCCGCCGGCGGCCACAGGTGCCGCGGCTACATCCCCGGACGAATCGTCCGTTCACTTCCGAAAGTGGTCGTGCCCGCTAGCCTCGGCGACTCGTTCCTGTCCCGCGGCGTCCACCACCGTGATTCCGCCGCCGCGCGTGCACTCGCCGATACGCGTCACAGCACACTCGAAGCGGCCGGCGGCGCGCGCCAGCGCCGCCTCCCGGCGCGGCGGCACGCTGAACAGCAGTTCGTAGTCCTCGCCGCCGGTCAGGGCGAGCGCGATCCCGGCGTGGCGCACCGCGGGTGAGCACGGTACGCACGCGAGCTCGATGCGCGCGCCCACGGCGCTGGCGGCGCACAGGTGGCCGAGGTCCTGGAACAGACCGTCGCTGACGTCGATCATCGCGGAGGCCAGACCGCGCCGCGCCAGCAGCGAGCCGGCCGCCAGTCGCGGCGTGGGGGTGCGGAACCGGCGGACGGCCGGGCCGCTCGCGGCGCGCCCGCTACGCAGCAGCCGCACGCCCAGCGCCGCTTCGCCGAGCCGCCCGGTGACGTACAGCGCGTCCCCCGGCCGGGCCCCAGCGCGCGTAACCGGCCGCGGCGGCGCGTCGCCGATGAGGGTCAGCGTCACCGACAGCTCGCGAGCGCGCGACAGGTTGCCGCCGACCAGCCCGGCGCCGGCGCGGCGCGCGGCGGCCGCGAGAGCGCGCGTGATCGCGACGACGTCGGCCGCGGGCAGGTGCGACGGCGCGGCGATCTGCACCACGCCCCAGCGGGGCGTGCCGCCCATTGCCGCGAGATCGCTGGCGTTCACCGCGAATGCCTTGCGCCCGAGTTCCGTGGGCGTCAGCCAGTTGCGTCGGAAGTGCACGCCCTCGACCAACGCGTCGACGGTGACGAGCAGCGTGCGGCCACGGGGCGCGACGACGGCGCAGTCGTCGCCCGGTCCGAGGATCACGCCGCGGCCGCCTGCCGGCAGCGTCGGCAGCAGTTGCGTGAGCACGCCGAACTCGCCCGTCGCGCGGAGCGCGCGGCCGGACGATCGCGCGGCCCGCCGTGGCGTCGGCAACGGACGGCGCCTCGCTCCGGCTATTCCCGATCGGTGGCGCCGGCGAGCGACTCCCGCGACGGGGGCGGCGCGGCGGCGGCGCGGCCGCCGGAGATCTCGCTGATGGTGCCGTTGCTCAGCTTGAGCAGGAAGAGCTGGCGCTGAATGCCCTGCGGCAGGATGCCGATCACGCCCGCGGCGCCCTCGATGGTGCGCGGCCGCTGCAGCGACTGCGCGACCTGCTGGCGACTGCGCGCCCCGTCCTGCAACGTGCGCGCGATCAGCATGCCGGCGTCGTAGGCCTGCGCTTCGAGGATCTCCGGCGTCGCGCCGCCGTTCGCGGCGCGGTAGGCGGCGACGAATTCCTGCGTGGCGCGGCGCGTGCTGCTGGGGAAGAAGCCGTCGACGAAGACCGCGCCTTCGAGATCGGCGGAGGCGGGACCGAGCGCGCCGGGATCGTTCCAGCCGTTGCTGCCCAGCAGGGCGACGTCGGGATGGGCGATGCGCAGTTGCGTGGCGAGAGGAATGGCGCCGTCGGCGAAGTCGGGAATGAAAACGGCCTGGAGGCCGTCGTCCTTGATCCACTTGTCGACGCTGAGCAGCTCGACGTTGAACTCACGTTGGTTCGGATCGTACACGATCGATCCGACCACCGTCCCACCGCGACGAGCGACTTCGTCGCGGAACGCGGTCGACAGGGACACGCCGTACGGGTTGTTCGGATACAAAATCCCGAACGTGTGCAGCCCCTGCGAGGACGCGTACTGGACGAGCTCGGTGGCCTGGTTGGTGGACGTCATCGCCGGCTGCTTCACCCACTGCCCGGTGGCGTTGTCCTGCTGCGAGAGAAGGATCATGGGCACACCGGCGGTCTCGGCCCGCGGGGCGACGACTTCCGCCACCTTGCTACGCAGTGGACCGATGACCGCGATGACGTTCGGATCGACGATGAACGCATCGAACGCCTGCCGGCCGACCGCGGGATCGCCCTTGTCGTCGCGCACGTCGAGCTGACTGGCGAGGCTGCCGACGCCGAGCTTGAGGCCGTTCAACGAGCGCTGTCCGTACGAGGCGAACTCACCGCTCAGCGGCAGGAGCACGCCGATGCGCGCGGTTGCCGGCACGGGCGTGTCCGGACGCGCGCCCTGCGGAACCGGCGGACCGAGCGGCGCGGGCGGAGCCGAACCCGGCCGCACCGCGCCGGGCAACGGCGGGGGCACGGCGGCGGCGGTACTGGTCACCGGCTTCGCCGGACGCGGACCGCCGTGCAGGCGCTCGTCGACGAGGGCCTGGAGCGGCGGCGCGGTCAGCACGTCGCGCGCACGGGTGAGCGACGCCGCGTCCATGCGATCGAGCGCGTCGGCGATGTGCTGCTTGGCGTCGCGGCGATCCTCACCGTTCGACACCTCCCACCCCTGCTCCCACCAGCGGAGCGCGGCCATCGTCTTGCCGCGCGCCTGCTCGGCGTCGCCGCGCAGCGTGTAGACCTGCGGCCACTCCTTGTCGGGCAGGCGGCGCTCCATCTTGTCGAGGGCGGCCAGACATTCGGCGTACCGGCCGCGCCGATACTCCGACAGCGCCAGACGGTAGTAGGCGCGCGGGACGAGCTCCGGGTAGTCGTCGCTGGACTCGCTGTCGAGGAAGATCTGGTAGGCGCGCACCGCCTTCTCGTAGTTGCCGAGGCGGAAGCTGTCCTCGGCCTGGCGGTACGGCAGCGGGGCGTCCTCGAGCGGAACGGTTCGCCCGCCGCAGGCGGCCAGCAGGGCGAGGAGGAGCAGCGCAATCGCGGCGCGGCCGCGTCGTTGGGCGGGCGACGCACATGGGTGGCCAGCCGGCCGGGCGCGGAGCGGAAGCATCATGCGTGACAGACGGCCAACGGCGACGGACCGACCTTCTCCTTCACGGTGTCGACGAACCTCTTCGCGACGGGGTGTATCTCTTCTCCGCCAAGGGGCGCAAATGCAGCCGCTGTGCGATGCGAGAGCGCCGGCGCGCGCATCCGTCGGCTACTGCGCGGCGTGCAGCGCGGGCGGCGCGACGAAGGTCTCGGCGGCGCCGCGCCGGGTGAAGATGAGCGCGCCGTCCTCGAGATTGCCGAAGCGGATCATCTTCTTGTCGCGCGGTAGTTCTGCGGGTTGATCCAGGGCTCGCGGTCGCCCTGCTTCGGGAAGCGGTGCATCATCCGCTGCATGTAGCCGGACGAGAACTGGTCGATCCACGGGCGCGCCGGCATGTCGCGGTCGGTCGGGCGCAGGCGCGGCGTCACCTGCTGCGTGCCCGTCTCGTCCATGTGGTTGATGCAGGCGGCAGACGTACTCGGAGGTGAGGTCGGCGCGCAGCGTCCACGACGCGTTGATGTAGCCGAACGTGCAGACCAGGTTCGGCACGTCGGAGTACATCATGCCCTTGTAGGTCCAGGTCTGCGGAGAAATCGACGGGCGCGCCGTCGACCTCGAACTGCATCTCGCCGAGCACGACGAGATTGAGGCCGGTCGCGGTGACGATGATGTCGGCGTCGAGCTGCCTGCCCGAGGCGAGTCGGATGCCGGATCTCGGTGAAGCGCTCGATCTGATCGGTGACGACCGACGCCTTGCCGGAGCGGATCGCGGCGAAGAGGTCGCTGTTCGGCACCAGGCACAGGCGCTGGTCCCACGGGTTGTACGCGGGCGTGAAGTGGGTCTCGACGTCGTAGTCCGGGCCGAGCTCCTTCCGCACCAGGTCGAGCAGCTTCTGCTTGACCTGTCGCCGGATGGGTGCGCGTGCGGCGATAGAGGAACTGCTGCAGGGCGACGTTCTTCCAGCGCGTGATCGCGTAGGCCCAGCGCTCGGGCAGCACCTTGCGCAGCGCGTTGGCGATGACGTCGCGTGTCGGGACGCGACACGACGTAGGTCGGCGAGCGCTGCAGCATCACGATGTGCTCCGCCGTCCGCGCGCCATCGCCGGTACCAGCGTCATCGCCGTCGCGCCGGAGCCGATCACGACGACCTTCTTGCCCGTGTAGTCGAGATCCGTCGGGCCACTGCTGCGGATGGACGAGCGTGCCCCGGAAGCGCTCGATGCCCGCGAACTCGGGCGTGTAGCCGTGGCGATAGCTGTAGTAGCCGGCGCACATCAGCAGGACGTTGCAGGTGAAGCGGACCGTCTCGCCGGTGTCCTCGCGCCGCGCCTCGACGGTCCAGGCGGCGTCGGCGCTCGACCACGAGGCCGACGTCGCGAGGTGCTGGTAGCGGATGTGCTCGGTCGACGCCGTACTCGGCGGCGGTCTCCTTCACGTAGTTGAGGATCGACGGGCCGTCGGCGATCGCCTTCGCCTCGCGCCACGGTTTGAAGCGGTAGCCGAGCGTGTGCATGTCGCTGTCGGAGCGGATGCCGGGATAGCGGAACAGATCCCAGGTGCCGCCCATCGACGGGCGGCCCTCGAGGATGAGGTAGCGTCTTGCCCGGGCACGTGCTCGTGCAGGTGGACGGCGGCGCCGATGCCGGAGAGCCCGGCGCCGACGATGAGCACGTCGACGTGCTCTGCTGCATGACGTGTCATGATGGTCGGTTGAGACGGGCTCGGCGAACGCGGCCAGCCGGAGCTAGCCGAACATCTCCTTCACCTTGTCGAGGAACCCCTTCGGCGAGGGGATGGACCTCCTCGCCGCTGAGGCGGGCGAACTCCTCGAGCAGCTCGCGCTGCTTGGCGGTGAGCTTGCTGCGGCGTCTCGACGACGACCCGCACCAGGGCATCGCCGTGGCCGTAGCCGCGCAGGTCGGGCACGCCCTTCCCCTTGAGGCGGAAGACGTTGCCCGACTGGGTGCCGGCCGGGATCTTCATCTTCACCTTGCCGTGCGGGGTGGCGACGTCGATCTCGGCGCCGAGCGCCGCCTGCGGGAAGCCGATCGGCACGTCGCAGATGACGTCGTTGCCGTCGCGGGTGAAGAGCGGGTGCTCGCTGCACGTGCACGATCGACGTAGAGGTCGCCGGCCGGGCCGCCGTTGTAGCCGGCCTCGCCCTCGCCGCGCAGCTTCAGGCGCGAGCCGGTGTCGACGCCGGCGGGAATGCGGACGCTCAGCGACTGCTGGGTGCTGCACCGCGCCGCCGCCGCCGCAGGTCGCGGCACGGGTCGCGCAGCACCGTGCCCTGGCCCTGGCACTGGCCGCAGGTCTTGGCGATGTTGAACAGGCCCTGCTGGAAGCGCATCTGACCGCTGCCCCGGCAGGCGGTGCAGGTCTCGCGCGGCGCGCCGTCCTTCGATGCCGCTGCCGTTGCAGTCGGCGCAGCCGACAGGCGCGGGACGCGCGAGCGTTCTTCTCGACGCCGAAGACGGCCTCCTCGAAGCGTGATCTCGAGGTCGTAGCGCAGATCCTCGCCGCGCCGGGCGCCGCGTGCGGCCGCGGCGGCCGCCGCCGAAGAAGTCGCCGAACATGTCGCCGAAGATGTCCTCGAAGCCGCCGGCGGTGAAGTCGAAGCCGCCGAAACCGCCGCCCTGCTCGAAGGCGGCGTGGCCGAAACGGTCGTACTGGGCGCGCCGTTCCGGGTCGGAGAGCACCTGATAGGCCTCCGAGGCTTCCTTGAACTTGTCCTCGGCGGCCTTGTCGCCGGGATTGCGGTCCGGGATGGTGCTTCAGCGCGACCTTGCGGTACGCCTTCTTGATCTCCTCCGCGCTGGCGCTGCGACCGACGCCGAGGACCTCGTAATAGTCGCGCTTCGCTGCCACACGCGATTCCGTCGCGCGATCGTCGGCAATTCTCGAGAGTACAAAAGCCCTCCCCCGCAAGTCGAGGGAGGGCTCCTGTTCACGTTCCATTGCGCACGCGGCGCGGTTATTCCTTCACTTCCTCGAAGTCGGCGTCGACGACGTCGTCGGGCTTCCGCCGCCGGGCTCGTCGCCCGGCCGGCCGTCGCCGCTCGGGCCGCCTGGACCCGCGCCGTGCGCCGCCGAGCGCCTTGGCGTACATCGCCTCGGCCAGCTTGTGCTGCGCCTGGTTCAGGCGCTCCATCGCCGACTTCATCTGCCTCGGCGTCGTTGCCCTCGAGCGCCTTCTTGGCGTCCTTCAGGGCCTCCTCGATCGTCGCCTTGCTGGCGGCGTCGACCTCGCCGCCGTGCTCGGCGAGGTTCTTCTCGGTCTGGTAGACCAGGCTGTCGAGCTGGTTGCGCGCCTCGACCGCCTCGCGCCGCTTCTTGTCCTCGTCGGCGTGCGCCTCGGCGTCCGCACCATCTTCTTGATCTCGTCCTCGGAGAGGCCGCTCGAGGCGGTGATGCGGATCGACTGCTCCTTGCCGGTGCCGAGGTCCTTGGCGTGCACGTGCACGATGCCGTTGGCGTCGATGTCGAAGGTCACCTCGATCTGCGGCACGCCGCGCGGCGCCGGCGGGATGCCGACCAGGTCGAACTGGCCGAGCAGCTTGTTGTCCGCCGCCATCTCGCGCTCGCCCTGGAAGACGCGGATCGTCACCGCCGGCTGGTTGTCGGCGGCGGTGGAGAACACCTGGCTCTTCTTGGTCGGGATGGTGGTGTTCTTCTCGATCAGCTTGGTGAAGACGCCGCCGAGGGTCTCGATGCCGAGCGACAGCGGGGTGACGTCGAGCAGCAGGACGTCCTTCACCTCGCCCTTGAGCACGCCGCCCTGGATGGCGGCGCCGATGGCGACGACCTCGTCCGGGTTGACGCCCTTGTTGGGCTCCTTGCCGAAGATCTTCTTCACCCGCGCCTGCACCGCCGGCATGCGGGTCATGCCGCCGACCAGGATGACCTCGTCGATGTCGCTGGCCGACAGGCCGGCGTCCTTGCAGCGCCGTCCGGCAGGGGCCGTCGAGCCGGTCGAGCAGATCGCGCGCACAGCGCCTCCAGCTTGGCGCGCGTGAGCTTCATGGTGAGGTGCTTCGGGCCCGCTCTGGTCGGCGGTGATGAACGGCAGGTTGATGTCGGTCTCCATGGCGGTCGACAGCTCGCATCTTGGCCTTCTCGCGCCGCCTCCTTCAGGCGCTGCAGGGCCATGCGGTCCTTGCGCAGGTCGATGCCCTGGTCCTTCTTGAACTCGTCGGCCAGGTAGTCGATGACGCGCTGGTCGAAGTCCTCGCCGCCGAGGAAGGTGTCGCCGTTGGTGGACTTCACCTCGAAGACGCCCTCGCCGAGCTCGAGGATCGAGATGTCGAAGGTGCCGCCGCCGAGGTCGAAGACGGCGATCTTCTCGTCCTTCTTCTTGTCCAGGCCGTAGGCGAGCGCCGCCGCGGTCGGCTCGTTGATGATGCGCAGGACGTTCAGGCCGGCGATCCGGCCGGCGTCCTTGGTGGCCTGGCGCTGGCTGTCGTTGAAGTAGGCCGGGACGGTGATGACCGCCTCGGTCACCTTCTCGCCGAGGTAGTCCTCGGCGGTCTGCTTCATCTTCTGCAGGATGATGGCCGAGATCTCCTGCGGGCTGTAGCTCTTGCCGCGGCATCTCGACCCAGGCGTCGCCGTTGTCGGCCTTGACGATCTTGAAGGGCGAGATCTTGATCGCCTTCTGCACTTCCGGGTCCTCGAACCGGCGGCCGATGAGGCGCTTGATGGCGAACAGGGTGTTTTCGGGATTGGTGATCGCCTGCCGGCGCGCGATCTGGCCGACCAGGCGCTCGCCGGATTCGGTGAAAGCGACCACCGACGGCGTGGTGCGGCTTCCCTCGGAGTTCGCGATCACCTTCGGATCGCCGCCCTCCATGATGGCGACGCACGAGTTCGTGGTCCCCAGATCGATGCCGATCACTTTTGCCATGTTGGGATCATCTCCTTCGCGCTGAAAGCATCAGCGCACACGGCAATCGGGAGTTAATCATCGCCCGGCGGGCTTTCAACCGGCGCCTTGGTCGGAAACACTGACCTGCGCGGGGCGCAGCGAGGCGATCGTGCAGGGCGTAGCCGGGAGGAACTGGCGGACGACCCGATTGGGCTCGATGTCGGGCACGTGCTACGCTGGCGACGGCCTCATGTCGGGTGGGATCGAACAGCTCGCCGGTCGGCCTCGATGCGGGTGATGCCGTGGCGCGCAAGCGCGTCGAGGGCGCGCCTGCAACACCAGGCGCACCCCCTCGACCAGGGGCTGGCCGTTGCCGCCGCCCTGCGGCGTGCTCGACGGCGCGCTCGAGGTTGTCGATGACGTCGGCGCAGATCGCGGGTCAGATGCGCTCGCGGCGTAGCGCACCGCTTCGGCCTGGTCGCGTTGCGATGCGCTTCTTGAAGTTCTCCAACTCGGCGCGCTCGCGCAGGTAGAGATCGCGGCAATCGCTCGGCCTCGGCGCGTCTTGCGGCCAGTCGAGCTCCGCCGCCAATCCCGTCGGCCGACGGGTCTCGGTCGGCCTCAGTCGGCCGGGTCGTCGCCGGCGGTCATTGGCGATCTTCTCGCTGACGATCATTGGTTGTGCCTCTCGGACTCGGCAGCGGAGGCTGGGGAGGTCGCCGGGAGCAGCGGCAAGCTAAGCCTCGAGACTCCCTTGTCAACCGAACGGACCAATGTTTAGCTGCGGTTGTGGCCGAGTCGCGCAGCAGCCGGGCCGTCGTCCTCCGCTGGCGATCCTACGGCGAGAGCGACAAGATCGCGACCTTGCTGACCGAGGACTTCGGCAAGCTGACCGGGCATCGCCAAAGGCGCCAAGAACTCGCGCGCGCCGCTTCGCCAACTCGCTCGAGCCCCTGGCGCGGGTGCGGGTCCACTTCCGCCAGCAGCCCGGCGCCGGCCTGGCGTTCCTGGAGAGCTGCGAGCTGCTCGCCCCGACCGCGCCGTTCAGCGAGCCGACGCGGTTCGCCTACGGCAGCTACCTGGCCGAGCTCGCCGACCGCTGACGGTCGAGGAGCGATCCCGTCGCACGACCTCTACGCGCTGCTCGAGCGAGGCGCTGGCCGAGCTCGAGCTGCGGACCGGCAACGACGGCGTTCCTGCGCGGCTTCGAGCTCCAGCTGCTCGGTCGCGCCGGGTTCGAGCCGCAGCTCGACGGCTGTACCCGGTGCCGGCGGCCATGGATCGACGAGGAACGCGCGTGGATCGCCACGCCAGTCACGGCACGCGTGGCGTGCGACACCTGCCGCAGCGCCGAGGACGCCACCGAGCCGGTGTCCGGCGCCGTCCTGCGCCGCCTCGAGGCCTGAAGGATCTGTCCCTCTCCGCCTGCCGGCGAGGCCGGCTCGGGGACGCTGAGTGCCGACGCCGGCGTGCTCACCGGCCGGCTCCTGGCGTTGCACCTCGTCCGCCCGCTGCTGTCGGTGAAGCTGATCGACCAGTTGGCCCGAACGGCGCAGTCCCGCGCCAGCTGACCTCGGACGTCGCCCTCGATACCCGAATGGAGGGCGCCGCTCCGCGGCGCCGTGTTCCGAGGGTGCGTGTGATGTACGCCTGGGACCGGCCGCGCGGGAGCGTGGCCCTCCATTCGCTGACACAAGGACGCCGCTGTGATCAGGGTCCCGCGGCACGCGTGGACACGTACGGCCAGCGGCTAATTGCCGCTGCGGACGCGGCGTGCTAGAGCTTTGCGGCTCACCCCCTACGCAGGCGGCACGCCCCCCAATGACGACTCCGGTGACGATGGAAAAGATCGTGAACCTCGCCAAGCGGCGCGGGTTCACCTTTCAGTCGAGCGAGATCTACGGCGGCCTCGACAGCTGCTGGGACTACGGTCCGCTCGGCGTCGAGCTCAAGCGCAACGTCAAGAACGCCTGGTGGCGCGACATGGTGCAGATGCGCGACGACATCGTCGGCATCGACTGCTCCATCCTCATGCACCCGCGGGTGTGGGAGGCGTCGGGTCACCTCGCCGGCTTCACCGACCCGCTGGTCGACTGCCGCGAGTGCAAGGGCCGCTTCCGCGCCGATCACATCGCCGACGCGCAGTGCCCGCTGAAGCCGAGCAAGGCGCCCGGGCAGTTCGAGAAGTGCGACCTCACCGAGGCGCGCAAGTTCAACCTCATGTTCAAGACCTTCATGGGACCGGTCGAGGAACGGCGAGCGTCGTCTACATGCGCCCGGAGACCGCGCAGGGCATCTTCGTCAACTTCAAGAACGTGCAGACGACGGCGCGCACACAAGATCCCGTTCGGCATCGCGCAGATCGGCAAGTCATTCCGCAACGAGATCACGCCCGGCAACTTCCTCTTTCGCACGCGCGAGTTCGAGCAGATGGAGATGGAGTTCTTCGTCAAGCCGGGCGAGGACGACACGGTGGTTCGAGTACTGGGTCGCGACGCGGCTGCGATTGGTACATCGCGCTCGGCATCCGGCCCGACAAGCTGCGCCTGCGGCCGCACGCCGCCGACGAGCTCGCGCACTACGCCAAGGGCTGCGCCGACGTCGAGTACGAGTTCCCGATCGGCTGGTCGGAGCTCGAGGGCATCGCCAACCGCACCGACTTCGACCTCAAGCGCCACTCCGAGTTCAGCGGCAAGGACCTGACGCTTCTTCGACGAGGAGGCGCGCGAGCACTATCATGCCGTACGTCATCGAGCCGGCGGCCGGCGCCGACCGCGCCACGCTGGCCTTCCTGGTCGACGCGTACGACGAGGACGTCGCCGACGGCGAGGCGCGCACCGTGCTGCGCCTGCACCCGCAGCTGGCGCCGATCAAGGCCGCCGTCTTCCCGCTGCTGCGCAAGGACGGCCAGCCGGAGAAGGCGCACGAGGTCTACGACATGCTGCGCCCGCACTTCTCGGTCGACTACGACCAGGCCGGCGCCATCGGCCGGCGCTACCGGCGGCAGGACGAGATCGGCACGCCGTACGGCATCACCATCGATCATCAGACGCTGCAGGACGAGACCGTGACGCTGCGCGACCGCGACTCGATGGAGCAGGAGCGCGCTGCCGATCGACCGCCTGGTCGGCGAGCTCGCGCAACGCCTGCGCCGCGGCCGCTGGAGCAGATAGTTTCACACGGCGACACGGCGGCGCGCAGACGCGGAGTCCTCTCCGTGGCTCCGCACCTCCGTGTGAACCTTTCCTTGCTGAGGCACGACATGGGTGGACGAGTCTCGAAGAAGGTGGTGCGCGTCGCGGCGAAGCGGCCGGCGGCCCGGGTCAAGACCGGCGCGAAGCGGCCGGCACGAAGGCGGGCGCAGGTGCGTCTTCGCGTTCGGCGGCGGCACGCGCCGACGGCAACGCCGGCGATGAAGAACCTGCTCGGCGGCAAGGGCGCGAACCTGGCCGAGATGGCCGGCCTCGGACTGCCGGTGCCGCCCGGATTCACCATCTCGACCGAGGTCTGCACGCTACTACTACGCGCACGGGCGTCAGCTACCCGGCCGGCGCTGCGCGACGACGTCGCGCGCCATCTGCACCAGGTCGAACGGCTGGTCGGCAAGCGCTTCGGCGATCCGGCCAACCCGCTGCTCGTCTCGGTGCGCTCCGGCGCCCGCGCCTCGATGCCGGGCATGATGGACACCATCCTCAACCTCGGCCTCAACGACGAGACCGTGCGCGGCCTGATCGCCGCTCACCGGCAACCCGCGCTTCGCCTACGACTCCTATCGCCGCTTCGTCGCAGATGTACGGCGACGTCGTGCTCGGCCTCAAGCCCGAGATCGAAGGACGAGATCGATCCCGTTCGAGGAGATCCTCGAGCGCAAGAAGCACGCGCGCGGCGTGACGCTCGACACCGAGCTGACCGCCGACGACCTGCGCGAGCTGGTCGCCGAGTTCAAGGCCGCGATCCGCGAGCGACGCGGCATCGACTTCCCCGAGGATCCGCACGCGCAGCTGTGGGGCGCCATCGGCGCCGTGTTCGGCTCGTGGAACAACGACCGCGCCATCGCCTATCGCAAGCTGAACGGCATCCCCGAGTCGTGGGGCACCGCCGTCAACGTGCAGGCGATGGTGTTCGGCAACCTGGGCGAGGACTCCGGCACCGGCGTCGCCTTCACGCGCGATCCGGCCACCGGCGAGAACGTCTTCTACGGCGAGTTCCTGATGAACGCGCAGGGCGAGGACGTCGTCGCCGGCACGCGCACGCCGCTGCCGATCCGCGAGCTCGAGCGCGACCAATCCCAAGGTCTACGGGGAGCTGCTCGCCATCCGCCGCACGCTCGAGCGCCACTACCACGACATGATGGACATCGAGTTCACCATCCAGCAGGGCGCGCTCTACATGCTGCAGTGCCGCGTCGGGAAGCGCACCGGCGCCGCCGCCATCCGCATCGCCGTGGAGATGGTGGGCGAGAAGCTGATCGCGCTGGAAGGACGCGTTGCTGCGCGTCGAGCCCGAGCAGCTCAACCAGCTGCTGCGCCCGACGTTCACGCCGGCCGAGAAGACGCGCGCCGTGCGAGGATCACCGGCGCCTCGCCAAGGGGCTCAACGCCGGCCCCGGCGCCGCCACCGGGCGCATCTACTTCAACGCCGAGGACGCCGAGGCCGCCGACGGCGCGCGGCGAGGCGGTGATCCTGGTGCGCATCGAGACGTCGCCGGAGGACATCCGCGGCATGGACGCGGCGCAGGGCATCCTCACCGCGCGCGGCGGCATGACCAGCCACGCGGCGCTGGTGGCGCGGCAGATGGGCAAGGTGTGCGTCGCCGGCTGCGAAGCGCTGCGCATCGACTACAGCAGCCGCGCACGCTGCGCGTCGACGGCAGCGACGACATGCTGCGCGAGGGCGACGACTGTCGATCGACGGCACCACCGGCGAGGTGTTCCGCGGCCGCATCGCGACCCAGCCGAGCGAGGTCGTGCGCGTGCTGATCGACCGCAGCCTCGACGCCAAGGACGCGCCCGCCTACCAGCTGTACGCGCAGCTGATGAGCTGGGCCGACAAGGCGCGCACGCTGCGCGTGCGCGCCAACGCCGACCAGCCCGACCAGAGCGCCGCCGCCGTCGCCTTCGGCGCCGAGGGCATCGGCCTCTGCCGCACCGAGCACATGTTCTTCGGCGAGGACAAGATCGGGCCGATGCGCGAGATGATCCTCGCCGAGACGCTCGAAGCGCGGCGCGCCGCGCTCGCCAAGCTGCTGCCGCTGCAGCGCGCCGACTTCGCCGGCATCTTTCGCGCCATGGCCGGCCGGCCGGTCACCATCCGCACCCTCGACCCGCCGCTGCACGAGTTCCTGCCGCACGACGACGGCGGAGCAGCAGGCGCTGGCCGACGCACCTCGGCATCCCGGCTGGCACGCGTCCAGGAGCGCGTCGCGGCGCTGCACGAGTTCAACCCGATGCTCGGCTTCCGCGGCTGCCGCCTCGGCATCATCTATCCCGAGATCACCGAGATGCAGGCGCGCGCCATCTTCGAGGCCGCCGCCGCAGGTGCAGCAGGAAGGCATCAAGGTGCAGCCCGAGGTGATGATCCCGCTCGTCGGCCACGTGAAGGAGCTGGAGCTGCAGGCGGCCATCGTGCGCCGGGTCGCGGCGCGAGGTGATGCAAGGCGCAGCGGCGCGAAGCTGGCGTACGCGGTCGGCACCATGATCGAGGTGCCGCGCGGCGCGCTCACCGCCGACCAGATCGCCGCCGAGGCCGAGTTCTTCTCCTTCGGCACCAACGATCTCACGCAGACCACGCTCGGCGTCTCGCGCGACGACGCCGGCCGCTTCCTCGTCCCCTACGTCGCCGAATTCGAGATCTACGCGCGCGATCCGTTCGAGACGATCGACGAGGAGGGCGTCGGCGCGCTCGATCCGCATCGCCGTCGAGCGCGGCCGCGCCAGCCCGCCCGAAGCATGAAGATCGGCATCTGCGGCGAGCACGGCGGCGATCCGCAGTCGGTCGTGTTCTGCCACCGCGTCGGGCTCGACTACGTCTCCTGCTCGCCGTACCGCGTGCCGATCGCCCGCCTGGCCGCCGCGCACGCCGCCCTGGCTGGACGCAGGAGTGATGACAGACGAAGCGACCAGCGATGAGAGCCGGAGCCTTCAGTCTGTCATCAGTCGTCCGTGATCACCGGCGCATAGCCGCATGACACAGCCACCTGCCGGTCTCCGGGGAGCACACGGGTCGTCGGCATCATCGGCGATCCGGTCGCGCACAGCCGCTCGCCGGCGATGCACAACGCCGCATTCGCGGCGCTCGGGCTGGACTGGGTGTACGTGCCGCTGCCGGTCCGCGCCGCCGAGGTCGGCCGCGGCGGTCGCCGCCGTTCGGGCGCTCGGCCTTGCCGGCGTCAACGTCACCGTGCCGCACAAGGAAGCGGTGCTGCCGCATCTCGACGCGCTGACGCCCGCTGGCGCGGCGCGTCGGCGCGGTGAACACCATCGTCAACCGCGACGGCCGGCTGCTCGGCGACAACACCGACGTCGCACGGCTTCGCCATGACGCTGCGCCAGCAGCGGCTCCGCGCTGCGCGGACGCCACGTCCGTGGTCATCGGCGCTGGCGGCGCCGCGCCGTTCCGTGCTGACCGCCGTGGCGGAGGCCGGCGCGGAACGCGATCACCATCGCGAACCGCACAGCAGCGCGCGCCGCGGCGCTCGGCCGGCGCGTGCGCCGGGCCGCGACGCTGCGGGTGGTGCCCCTGGAGGCACTGGCGGACGCCGCCCTGCTCGCCGACGTCTCGCTCGTAGTGAACACCACTTCGCTGGGCCTGCAGCGCGGGCGACTTCCCGCCGTTGGCCGCGACGCGTCGCCGGCGACTGCCTCTTCTTCGACCTGCTGTACGGGCGCGCGACCGCGTTCCTGCGCGGCGCGCGCCGCGCCGGTCGGCGCGGGTCGACGGCGGAGAGATGCTGCTGCATCAGGGCGCGCGCGCCTTCACGCTGTGGACGGGCCGGCGCGCGCCACTCGCCGTCATGCGCAGTGTGCTGCAGCAGTCAAAATCCCGAGTTGACCAGTTGGGAGGCCGCCGCTACCGTCGGACCCCGCCGCATGTGCGGCGCGACGACTGGTGATTGTCGATCGTCCAATGAGCACTCGGCTCGGAGAGTTGCTCGTCAAGCGCGGGCTGATCACGCCGGCCCAGCTCGACAAGGCGATCGAGCACACCGACGGCGAGGAGAACGGCGCGCTGAGCACCGCCCTGGTCGAAGCTGCGCATCTTCAGCGACGCCGATCTGACCGCGTTCCTGCAGAAGGAGTACCGCCTGCCGCTGGTCGATCCGGCGGCGATGGAGGTGCCCGCCGGAGGTCGTGCGGCTGGTGCCGCGCGACCCTGTCGCGGCGCCACCACCTCGTCCCGATCAGCCTCACCGGTTCGACGCTGACGCTGGCGATGTCGGATCCGTCCAACCTCGTCGCCATCAACGAGGTGAAGTTCCTCACCGGCTACGACGTGAAGGTCGCCGTCGCCGCCACCAGCTCGGTCACCGCCGGCGATCAACCGCCTCTACGACGAGGGCTCCGACTACAACGACGTCCTCGCGCAGGTGGAGAACGAAGACGTCGAGCTGGTCGAAGAGCGAGGACGACATCGACGTCAAGGAGCTCGAGCGCGCCACCGAGGACGCGCCGGTGGTCCGCCTGGTCAACGCCATCCTCACCAGCGCGATCAAGCGGCGAGCCAGCGACATCCACCTCGAGCCGTTCGAGAAGATGTTCCGCGTCCGCTACCGCGTCGACGGCGTGCTCGAAGAGATCATGAAGCCGCCGCTCAAGCTGAAGAACGCCATCACCTCGCGCATCAAGGTCATGGCGCAGCTCGACATCGCCGAGCGGCGGCTGCCGCAGGACGGCCGCATCAAGCTGAAGTTCGGCCCCGGCCAGGACATGGACTTCCGCGTCTCGGTGCTGCCGACGATCTTCGGCGAGAAGATCGTGCTGCGCCTCCTCGACAAGTCGAACCTGCAGCTCGACATGACCAAGCTGGGCTTCGAGGAGGCGGCGCTCAAGGACTTCAAGGACGCGATCTACAAGCCCTTCGGCATGGTGCTGGTCACCGGCCCGACCGGCAGCGGCAAGACCACGACCCTGTACTCGGCGCTGTCCGAGCTGAACAAGATCACTCAGAACATCTCCACCGCCGAGGATCCGGTCGAGTACAACCTGGTCGGCATCAACCAGGTGCAGATCCACGAGGACATCGGCCTCAATTTCGCCAACGCGCTGCGCTCGTTCCTGCGCCAGGATCCCGACATCATCATGGTCGGCGAGGTGCGCGACTTCGAGACCGCCGAGATCGCCATCAAGGCCGCGCTCACCGGCCATCTGGTGCTGTCAGCACGCTGCACACCAACGACGCGCCGTCGACCATCAACCGCCTGCTCAACATGGGCGTCGAGCCGTTCCTGGTCGCCTCGTCGGTCAACCTGGTGCTGGCCCAACGCCTCGCGCGGCTGATCTGCAGCGCCTGCCGCGAGCCGGTCGAGATCCCGCCCCAGGCGCTCATCGAGCTCGGCGTCAGCCGAAGAGGACGCCGCACCGTCGACCTGCTTTCGCGGCAGCGGCTGCCCGCAGTGCGGCGGCACCGGCTACCGCGGCCGCGTCGCGCTCTACGAGGTGATGCCGGTGAGCGAAGAGCTGCGCGAGCTGGTCCTGACCGGCGCCTCGGCCACCGACATCAAGAAGACGGCGATCACGCTCGGCATGATGACCCTGCGCCAGAGCGGCCTGCTAAGCTGCGCCAGGGACTGACGACGATCGAGGAAGTCGATCCGCGTCACGATGGCGGACTGAGCTACCCATGGACCGAACCTGCCGCAAAGAACGCCAAGGACGCCGAGTCGAAGATCAGCGTGATTCCACGTGGCGTCCTCGGCGCTCGTTGCGGCCAACGCCAAAGGTGGCCGTATGAGCGACACTGGCGAAACCTCCGTTTCCGGCGCGCCGACGCTGCAGGACTTTCTGCGCATCGTCGCCGAGAAGGGCGGCACCGATCTGCACATCACCGCCGAGAGCCCGCCGGTAATGCGCCTCAACGGCGAGCTGCGGCCGCTGCCGTTTCCGCCGCTGTCGTCCACCGACACCAAGCACCTCTGCTACAGCGTGCTCACGGAAACGCAGAAGCACCGCTTCGAGGAGCAGCAGGAGCTCGACTTCTCCTTCGGCATCCGCGGCCTGAGCCGCTTTCGCGGCAACCTCTTCGTGCAGCGCGGCGCCGTCGGCGGCGCCTTCCGCACCATCCCCTACTCGGCGCGCCCGCTCGCAGAGCTCGGCCTGCCGCCGGTGGTGGCGGAGCTGACCCGAGCTGCCGCGCGGCCTCGTGCTGGTGACCGGGCCGACCGGCAGCGGGAAGTCGACCACGTTGGCGGCGATGATCGACAAGATCAACCACGAGCGCCACGAGCACATCATGACGCTCGAGGATCCCGATCGAGTTCGTCCACCCGCACCGCAACTGCGTCGTCAATCAGCGCGAGGTCTACGCCGACACGCACAGCTTCAACGAAGCGCTGCGCCACGTGCTGCGCCAGGATCCGGACGTCGTGCTGATCGGCGAAATGCGCGACCTGGAAACCGTGCAGTCCGCGCTGACCGTCGCGGAGACCGGCCATCTGGTGCTGTCGACGCTGCACACCAACATCGCCGTGCAGACGATCAACCGCATCATCGACATCTTCCCCGAGCAGCAACAGCCGCAGGTGCGCGCCCAGCTGTCGCTGATCCTGCAGGCCGTCGTCTCGCAGCAGCTCATCCCGCGCCACGACGGCCGCGGCCGCGTGCTGGCGGTCGAGGTGATGATCCCGAACCCGGCCATCCGCAACCTGATCCGCGAGAACAAGGTCCACCAACTCTACTCGCAGCTGCAGGTCGGCCAGTCGAAGTTCGGCATGCAGACGATGACCCAGTCGCTGCTCGACCTCTACACGCGCAAGCTCATCTCCTACGAAGAGGCGATGGGCCACGCGACCGAGCCCGACGAGCTGCGCCCCATGCTGGGCGTCCCCGGGCGCATGTCCCGCAGCGCCTGACCTCACCCCGGTCCCGACGCCCGGCCGTCCTGGCCGCCAAGGTCGCCAAGGCCGCCAAAGACAACTTTCGCGACCTTGGCGACCTTTGCCGGCCGAATTGTTTTGCTCTTCGTCGTCCGTCGTTGTCCGCGAATCAACACAACGCAGATGACATGCCAAGCGCGGTGACAGGGCAGTCGACCGGGCGATGGGCGCATCGTGGCACAGGCCGTGCTCATTCAGCGGACACAGGACGTCATTCGACGCCAAGTCGTTGAAAACCCGCGCCTGCGGGCTGGAGTGGAGGTCAAAAAAATGGCGATCTATCGGTGGCAGGGCGTCTCGCCTCGAGGCGAGACGATCAGCGGCGAGATGGAGGCGGCGACCCGCGACGCGGTGCTGGCCCGCCTGCGCGCCCAGCGCATTCAGCCGATCCCCGCCAAGATCCGTGAGCGCGGCAAGGGCCTCGACCGCGAGATCGCCCTCCCCGGCTTCGGCGAGAAGCGTCAAGACGCAGCGACGTCGTCATCTTCACGCGCCAGCTCGGCACGATGATCGATGCCGGTTTGCCGATCGTGCAGTGCCTCGACATCCTCGCGAGCTCAGACCGAGAACAAGAAGTTTCGCGGCATCATCCGCCAGCTGAAGGACGACGTCGAATCCGGCTCGACCTTCACCGAGGCGCTGCGCAAGCATAACAAGGTCTTCGACGACCTCTTCGTCAACATGATCTCCGCCGGCGAGATCGGCGGTATCCTCGACACCATCCTCCAGCGCCTGTCGGTCTACATGGAGAAATCCATGAAGCTGAAGGCGAAGATCAAAGGCGCCATGATCTACCCGGCGACGATCATCACCGTCGCCGGCGGCGTCACCGCCGTGCTGCTGATCTGGGTCATCCCGGTGTTCGCCGAGCTCTTCGCCAGCTTCGGCCAGGCGCTGCCGGCGCCGACGCAGTTCGTCATCAACCTCTCCAACTTCACCATCGCCTACTTCCACTTCCTGATTCTCGGCATGGTCGCGGCGGCCGTCGCGGTGCGCTACTCCTACAAGACCGAGAACGGGCGGCATGGCGATGGACCGCGCCATCCTCCAGATGCCCGTCTTCGGCGACCTGATCCGCAAGTCGTCGATCGCCCGCTTCACGCGCACGCTCAGCACGCTGGTCTCCTCCGGCGTGCCGATCCTCGACGCGCTCCTCATCACCGCCAAGACCTCCGGCAACAAGGTCGTCGAGCGCGCCATCCTGGCGACGCGCGCTGAGCATCAGCGAGGGCAACTCGATCGCCGAGCCGCTGGTGCAGAGCAAGGTGTTCCCACCCATGGTCTGCCAGATGATCGCGGTCGGCGAGTCGACCGGCGCCCTCGATGCGATGCTGCAGAAGATCGCCGAGTTCTACGAGGACGAGGTCGACAACATGGTCGCCAACCTCACCACCCTGATGGAGCCGCTGGTCATCCTGTTCCTCGGCATCGATCATCGGCGGCCTGGTGATCTCGATGTATCTGCCGATCTTCAAGCTCGGGTCGGTCATCCAGTGATCGCCATGTCGGAGGCCGTTTCCGACACGCGTCCGACGAGCTGCGCGGCCGGCTGAAGTGGTTCCTGCTCGGCCGCGTCGCGGTCATCTCGTGCTTCCTCGGCATCGTCGGCGTCGTCGTATCTGCAGAGCGGCGCGCGAGCGCTACGACGTGCCGGTGCAGCAGCTGATGCTCGTCGTCGCGGTGACCTACGCCTTCTCCGCGGTCTCGGCCCTGCTGCTGACGCACGCGCGCCGGCTGCGTCTCTTCGCCCTCGCGCAGATCGGCTTCGACGTCCTCCTCGTCACCGGCGTGATCTACCTGACCGGCGGCGTCGAGAGCCCGTTCCCGTTCCTCTACAGCCTGCCGATCATCAACGCCGCCGTGCTCCTCTTCGGTGAGGGGGCGCTGCTTCGCGGCGATCGCCGCCGCGATCGCCTACGACGGGCTCCTGTTCATCCTCGCCTGACGCTCGGTCGGCGCCGGACGCACGCCGAGCGCTTCGATCTGCAGGTCGGCCTGCGCATCGGCTACGACCAACCTGACCTTCGTTCTGATCGCCTTCCTCGCCAGCATCCTCACCCGCCGGCTCGATGCGGCGGAGCGGCTGCTGCGCGAAAAGCAGGCCGAGCGCGATCACCTGGTCCTGCTGCAGGACACGCTGGCGCGCACCATCGGCAGCGGCCTGCTCACCACCGATCGCGGAGGGGCGCATCACCTCGGCCGACGCCGTCGCCGCGGAGCTCGGCGGGCCGCCCGGCGAGCGAGCTGGTCGGCCAGGAGATCGGCTCGATCTTCCCGCCGCTGCGACAGACCGGCGCCGCGCGCCTGGCGTTTCTGCAGTCGTCCGCGGCCTCGGGCCCGATCGAGTTCCTGCACGGCGGCGACGACGATCGCCCGCTGCACCTGCGCTGCGTCGCCGCGCCGCTGGCCAGCACCTTCGGCTTCCCGATCGGCGCGCTCTACGTGCTCCAGAACGTGACCCAGCTGAAGGAGGAGATCCTCGCCGCCGAGCCGCCGCCGCCCGATGCCGATCGAGGACATCGTGCCGCTTCGACGCTCGATGCGGCCGACGACGTCGTCGAGGCGGCGGACGGCCTGTACGGCGTCAGCCCCGGCATGGCGCGCATCCGCGACCTGATCGACCGCGTCGCCGGCTCCGACGCCACCGTGCTGATCGCCGGCGAGAGCGGCACCGGCAAGGAGGTCGTCGCCCGCGCCATGCATGCGCGCGGCCCGCGCCGCGACAAGCCCTTCGTCGCCATCAACTGCGGCGCCATCCCCGAGAACCTGATCGAGAGCGAGCTGTTCGGCCACGTCCGCGGCGCCTTCACCGGCGCGGTCGCCGATCGCCCCGGCTGCTTCCGCCAGCGCGGACGGCGGCACCGTTGTTCCTCGACGAGATCGGCGAGCTGCCGCTGCACCTGCAGGTCAAGCTGCTGCGCGTCCTGCAGGAGCGCACCTTCCGCCCGGTCGGCAGCGAGACCAACGTCGCCGTCGACGTGCGCATCATCGCCGCCACGCAACCGCGACCTGCACGCGCAGGTGCAGGCCGGCCAGTTCCGCGAGGACCTCTTCTACCGTCTCAACGTCATCACCATCGAGCTGCCGCCGCTGCGCGAGCGCCGCGAGGACATCCCGCTGCTCATCCGCCACTTCCTGCGCCAGTTCTCCGACCTGCACGAGCGCCGCGTGCTGCCGGTTCTCGGTCGGCGCCGGACGCGTGCTGCTCCAGCACCACTACCCCGGCAACATTCGCGAGCTCGAGAACATCGTCGAGCACGCCGTCGCGCTGTGCGACGGCGAGACGGCCACCGAAGAGCATCTGCCTCCTTATCTGACCGGCGAATGCCCATGCGCTCACCGGCGATGCCGCCGGGCGAACCGAACGCGCTGCCGTCGATGCTGTCAGATGCGCGGCCCACCGCCTGGCCCGCCCCGCCGCGCATCCCGACCTCGGCCGAACCGGTCGATCTCGAGGCCGATCTCGCCGAGTACGAGAAGGCGATCCTGCTGCGCGCGCTCGATCAGGCCGGCGGCGTGAAGAAGCGCGCCGCCGAGATGCTCGGCATCAACTACCGCTCACTGCGCCACCGGCTGCAGAAGTACGGCCTCAGCGACTCCTACGACGATCAGGCCATGGCGTCGTAGGATCCGAGCGTCAAAAATCACGCGCCAGCGGTGACACGCATTGTCACTGCCCGCCCGCACGGTGTCCGCCATCGCAATCGCCACAGCGCTGGCCGCGACATCCCGACCCTGGCGGCTGCTGGTACGCACCTTGCTCAAGCATCTGGGTAACGCAGTCATGACACAGCCGCATATCGAGAGTCGTTGAGCTCGTTCCCATCACCCATAACGGTCCACCGGACCCACAACCGCAGGAGGAGAGCAATGAAGGCACTCAAGGACAGCAAGGGATTCACCCTGATCGAGCTGCTCGTGGTCGTGGCGATCATCGGCATCTTGGCCGCCATCGCCATCCCGCAGTTCGCCTCGTACCGCCAGCGCGGCTTCGACGCCCGCGCCAACTCGGATCTCCGCAACGCGGCGACCTCCGAGGAAGCCACGTTCGCCACCAACCAGGCCTACAACACCTGTGCGGACGCCGCCTGCGAATGCCCCGTCGGTAGCTCCGCGCCGCCGTGTCTGCCGGGCTTCCAGCTGTCCGACACGGTCACCATTTCCATGGCCGGGGCGGCCGGTGCCAACCCGTCGTTCACGGGCACGTCGAGCTCGACCAGCGGCTCGAACAAGACCTTCTCGTACAACAGCACCCTTGGCGGCATGCAGTAAGCCAGTCGCCTGCCAACGAGACGAGGGGGAGGGCGTGACGCCCTCCCCCTTTTTTGTGCGCAGCCCCGTCCGGGCGGCTGCGCGATGCCCTTCCAGCCGCAATCGAAGCCGATAGTCGGTGACGGACCCAGCGGCTCTTTCGGCGTCGAATTGGCGGCGAGGATCGACGCAAACCGTCACTTCGTAACGCTTCGCGCGAACCCTCCCAATTCCTGCTGCTGGAAGCACGCAGGAGGCTACCTGGTACACCGCTTGCACCTTCGATGAGCCGTGGAAGGCGACACGTCGAAGAGCAACTCGGAGCGCCAATTGGTCGCCGGGTCCCCGGGCAGAAGGGGACGGACAGGAGGTGTCGATTGCTTCGTGCGCACAGTCCGCCGTGACGGCCGAGCCAACGACGTCACCATCGAATTCACAGATTCAAGGATGAGATCGTTTTGACCCATCAAACTTGGTCTTCGGACCCAAACCGCAGGAGGAGAGCAATGAAGGCACTCAAGGACAGCAAGGGATTCACCCTGATCGAGCTGCTCGTGGTCGTGGCGATCATCGGCATCTTGGCCGCCATCGCCATCCCGCAGTTCGCCTCGTACCGCCAGCGCGGCTTCGACGCCCGCGCCAACTCGGATCTCCGCAACGCGGCGACCTCCGAGGAAGCCACGTTCGCCACCAACCAGGCCTACAACACCTGTGCGGACGCCGCCTGCGAATGCCCGGTCGGTAGCTCCGCGCCGCCGTGTCTGCCGGGCTTCCAGCTGTCCGACACGGTCACCATTTCCATGGCCGGGGCGGCCGGTGCCAACCCGTCGTTCACGGGCACGTCGACCTCGACCAGCGGCTCGAACAAGACCTTCTCGTACGACAGCACCCTCGGCGGCATGCAGTAAGCAGTCGTCGCTCGGATGAGACCGGGGGGAGGGCTAACCGAATGCCCTCCCCCCTTTTTTTGGTCTCCAAGCGGTCGCGGATTTCAGCGGCTGGGCCGCGCATCAGGAGCAAAATTCACGTCGACGAGCCCCCCGGTCGTCGCTAACCTGCCACATGTCATGCGAGTGTCGAACGCGATCCGAGGCACCATCTGGGTGCTCGCGCTCTTCCTGCTCATCGTCGCCGCGACGCTCAGCGATCGGCGACTCGACGGCGCCGCGCTGGCGACCCAGGAGCGCGAGCCGATCTATCTGCCGAAAGCCGAGTACCTGCGCCCGATGACGCTCGGCTGGCACAACGCCCTGGCCGACGTGTTGTGGTTCCGCACCATCAGCTACTTCGGCGCCCACTACCGCCGCGATCACACCTATCCGTGGCTGGCAGCGATGTGCGAGCTCGTCACCGACCTCGATCCACGCGCCTATTACGTCTATCGCTTCGGCGGTGTGATCCTGCCGTGGGAGGCCAATCAGGTCGACGCCGGCATCGCCCTCCTGAAGAAGGGCGTACGGCAATTCCCCGACGACTGGATCCTCCACTACCACCTGGGCTTCCACTACTATTTCTTCAAGAACGACATCGACGCGGCGCTGGCCGCGCTGCGCGAGGCGACGGCGCTGCCCGACTCCAACCCGGCACTCGCACGCCTGGCGGCGGTGCTCGCCCAACATCAGTACGACCCCGAGACGACGATTGCCTTCCTCCAGGAGCTCGCCGACAACGCCGAATCGGGCGAAGTCCGCGGCGTGGTCCTGGAGCAGATTCGCGAGGCGCACCTGGCGGCGGATCTCAAGCAGCTGCAGGGCGCCGTCGACACCTACCGCCTACGCGCCGGCACGCTGCCGACGTCGCTGCAGTCGTTGGTCGACACCGGCCTGATCGCCTCGATCCCGCCGGACCCGTTCGAGAAGGGATACGAGCTCGACCCCTCCACCGGCGCCGTCCGCTCCGCCAGCGGCCGCGTGCCGTCGGCGCTGCACGACAGCCGTGTCCGCGCGCGCGCGCTGCGCGGCGAGTCGGTCCGCGAGCCATGACGCCGCGCCCCATGCTGGTCGCCGCGGATGATCGGTCGCTCGCCGAGCCGTGGCCGCAGGCCGGTCCCGATGCCGGCGCCGCGCCGCTGCTCGAGCTGTGCGGGCTGAGCAAGGACTACCGCCACAACTGGACGATGCGACGGCTGCGCGTCCTCCACGGGCTCGATCTGGTCGTGCGCCACGGTGAGATCCTCGGCCTCATCGGCCCCAACGGGGCCGGCAAAACGACGACCTTCAAATGCCTGCTCGGACTGCTCCGGCCGAGCGCCGGCCGCGTGCTCTTCGACGGACGGCCGCTCGGCGTGCGCGACCGTGCCGCGATCGGCTTTCTGCCCGAGCAGCCGTACTTCTACGACTACCTCACGGTGACGGAGACGCTGTCGCTGTACGCCCACCTGTACGGACAACACGGCGCCGCGGCACGCGCCCGCGTCGCCGAGGTGATCGACCAGGTCCAGCTCGGCCACAAGCGCCGCGCGCCGCTCCGCACCCTGTCGAAGGGGACGTTGCAACGCGTCGGCATCGCCCAGGCGATCCTCAACCACCCCCGTCTCCTGATCCTCGACGAGCCGATGTCGGGCCTCGATCCGATCGGACGGCACGCCATGCGCGAGCTGGTGCGCGCGCTGCACGCGTCCGGGACGACGATCATCTTCTCGTCGCACATCCTCCCCGACGCGGAGGCGCTGTGCGATCGCGTCGCCATTCTCGCGGGCGGCCGGCTGCGCGAGATCGTCGACGTGCGCGCGAGCAGCACCAATGTCTACCAGCTGGTGGTCGGCGTCCTGCCCGCCGACACCCTGGCCGCGCTCGAACGCCTTGCCGGCACGGCGCCGGTCGCCGCCGGCGCGGGCTGGCGTCTGCGCCTCCCCGACTCCGCCGCGGTGGGCCCCGTCCTCGACCTCGTTCGCGCCGCGGGCGGCACGGTCGAGAGCCTCGTGCCCGCGCATCCGTCCCTCGAGGAACGCTTCCTCGCCCACGTCGGCGTCGACCGGCCGCTGGATTGAGCATGCGCATGGGGCTTCTTCACTGATGGCCGCCGATCTTCCGGGCGGCGCGCCGCTCGTAACAACCACCTGGGCACGGGGGTGATGCGCATGGCTCGCGCGCTGTGCACCGCCGCGATCGCCGTGCTCGCGGCGCTGCCGTATCTGAACGGGCTGCGTGGCGACTTCGTCTTCGACGACGTCGACGTGGTCCGCGACAATCCCGTGGTGCAGCGAGGCCCGGCGTGGCGGGTGTTCACCACGGTCTATCAACCCGGCGCGCTCTACCGGCCGCTGACCATGCTCTCGTATGTCGCAAACGCGCGCGTCGACCGCGGCCCGATCGGGTTCCACGCCGTCAACCTGGTGCTGCACGTCGTCGTCGCCCTTGCGTTCTATGCCCTGGCGCTGGCGCTGCTCACTGATTCGCGCGCCGCCTGGATCGCCGCCGGGCTGTTCGCCGTTCACCCGGTCCACACGGAGGCGGTGAGCGGCATCGTCGGACGAGCCGAGCTGTTGGCCGCACTTGCCGCTCTCGGCGCCCTGCTGGCAATGGTCCGCGCCCTGCCGCTGTCCGGCGGTCCACGGCATCGCTGGATGGCGGTCTCGCTGGGCGCGTTCGCGATCGGCCTGCTGTGCAAGGAGAGCGCCTTCACCACCATCGGCTTGGTGCTGGTCGTGCACTGGCGTGTGGCGCCGCGAGACGACCTGCGCCGCCGGGCAGCGGTACTGGCACCGTACGTCCTCGTGGGCGTCGCCTATCTGGCCCTCCGTCTTCTGGTCGTTGGCGCCTTCGGTCTGCCGGCATCGGCGGACGCGCTCGACAACCCGCTCGCGCACGTCGACGCGGCCACCCGCGTCCGCACCGCCCTCGTCGTCCTCTGGGACTACCTCGCCATGCTGATCGCCCCCGTACGCCTGTCCTGCGACTACTCCTTCAACCAGGTACCGTTGCAGCTGAGCTGGCTCGGGCCGCGGGTCTTGGCCGCAGCGACGCTGCTCGGCGGCCTGGCGGCAGCGGCGCTGGCGCTCTGGCGCCGCCGCCCGGAGCTCACGACGGCGGCGGCCCTGTTCGCGATCCCGCTGGCGCTCACGGCGAACCTGCTGTTCCCCATCGGCACGATCAAGGCGGAGCGGCTGCTCTATCTGCCGTCGGCCGGCGCCTGCCTGATCGCCGGCTGGCTGCTGGCGCGGTGGGCCGGGCAACGCCCGCGCGGCGCACGCGTCGCCGTCGCGGCGCTCCTCATCCTGCTCGGCGCGCGGACGTGGGTGCGCAACGACGACTGGCACGACGCGCGCACCCTCTACGCCGCCGCCGTGCGCGCGGCGCCGGACAGCGCCAAGGCGCATCACAACCTCGCCGTCGCCCTCCAGCGCGCCGGCGACTATGACGGCGCTGTCGCCCACTACGCGCGGGCGCTGTCGATCTACCCCGACTATGCGGCGGCCGCGTTCGGCATCGGCCACGTCGCGACATTGCGCGGCGACGACGAGACGGCGCTGCATTGGTACCAGGCGGCGCTGAAACGGGACGGCGAGTTCGCCAAGGCGGACCTCCAGCTCGGCATGCTCTATCAGCGCCGGCTCGACTACCCCGCCGCGGAAGCGGCGTTCGCCGCCGGACTCGAGAGCGAGCCGGACAATCCGCTGTTGCTCGTCAACCTCGCCGCGGCGCGACTGTCGCAGGGCGATCGCTGGGGCGCGCGCGTCGCGCTGACGCGGCTCGACGACGTCGCACCGCCCCCCGACCAGAGCACCGTGGCGCTGGTGGCGGAAGCGCGGCGCGAGATCGAGGTCGCGGTACAATGAGAAAGGTCGGAGCCATCGCCCTCAACACTGCGCGCGAGGCGATCCGGAATCGGATCCTCTACTCGATCCTCTTCTTCGCGCTGCTCATGGTCGGGATCTCGGCCGTCTTCGGCGCCGCCTCGATCGGCGATCAGGTGAAGTACATGAAGGACTTCAGCCTGATGAGCGTCTCGCTGTTCGGCGTCATCATCGCGGTCGTCCTCGGCGTGAACCTGCTCCATCAGGAGCTGGGCAAGAAGACGATCGTCAACATCCTCTCCAAGCCGGTGGCGCGCTGGCAGTTCCTGGTCGGCAAGTTCCTCGGGCTGTTCAGCACCTTGATGGTGGTGGTCGGCTGCATGGCGGCCGGTGTCGTCGGCGCCTTCGCCTTCTTCACCGGCGCACTCGACTGGGGGTTGGTCGTCGCGTCCGGCGCGGCACTGCTGGAGATCATGATCATCATCGCCGTGGCGGTGTTCTTCTCGTCGCTGGTGGTCACGCCGTCGCTGGCCGGGATGTTCACCGCGGCGACCTTCGTCGCCGGGCGCTCGTCGAGCTACCTGCTCTACTTCCTCACCGACGACCATCCGCCGGCGATGCGCGTCGTGGCGCAGGGCCTGTACTGGGCGCTGCCGCGGCTCGACCACTACGCGGTCGCCGATCAGCTCGTCTACGGCCAGATGCTGCCGCCCGCCTATATGGCGGCGCTCGTCGGGTACGCGTGCGCCTACGCCGGCGCGTTGCTGCTGCATCAGCGTCGCCCTCTTCTCGCGGCGCGAGTTCGTCTGAGTCCACAGATGGACACAGATGAACACGCAACCCCGCCGCCCGTCTCCCTCGTGATCTCCACACTCCTCCCTGCGCTCACTCAGGCGGGGTGGTTTCCGTGTTCATTGGGGCTTTGCCCAACAATTCCCTGAGCACGTTCCGTTCCCGATTGGAGGGCCGCGCTTCCGCGCGGCCGGTCGCGCGGAAGCGCGACCCTCCAGGCGCGGGATCGATCCACCAGCCGAATTGGCGGGCAAGGCCGTTCATTGGGAGAGGGGGGTCGGGGATCCGTGTTCATCTGTGGCCATCTGTGTCCATCGGTGGAGACGTGTCTGCGTTGCGGCGCGCCGTGGCGGCCTCGAGTTTCTGTCGCGCGTCCACCCAGTCGGGGCGTGCGGTCACCGCGGCCTGCAGCTCGTGCACGGCATCCTCGTCGCGACCTTCCTGGAGGAGCAGATCGGCGAGTACGTAGCGCACCTCGGCCGCGTCCGGGACCTGGCGCAGGACGCTCCGCAGCTCGTGCTCGGCTTCTTCGCGTCGTCCGAGCGCGATCAGCGTCAGGGCGAAGTTCTTGCCCAGGCCCGCGTCGTAGGGCTTGAGCGCGGCCGCGGCGCGGCTGTGCTGCTCGGCGGCGGCGAAATCGCCCTGGCGATAGCGCACGAGCGCCAGGTTGTTGTGCGCTTCGGCGTAGTTCGGCCGCGACGCCAACGCCTCCTCGAGCAGCGGCGTCGCCTCGTCCAGTCGCTGCTGGTCGATGAGCACCTTGGCGAGGTTGTTGCGCGCCAGCCAGCTCTCCGGCACCTGCACCAACTCGTACCGCCACAGGCTCTCGCCGTCGCGCCAGACGGCGATCTGGTGCGCGCTCCGCACCGCCAGCAGCGCGACCAGCGCCACCGCGAGCACCGTCGCCGACCGCGCCTGTCGCTGCCGCAGCCAATCGAGCCCCAGGGCGGCGATGAGGAACACGCCGATGCTGGCGAGATAGACGTGGCGATCGGCGACAAAGCTGTACTCGGTGAACCCGAACGGCACGAGGCCGAGGACCGGCAGCAGCGTCACGGCGAAATGTCCGGCGCCCCAGTGGGTGAGACCGGGCGGCCGTCGGAGCACCAGGAGCAGCGCGACGATCGACGCGCCGATCAGCGGCAGCCACCAGCGCAGCGCCGCTGGGTCGACGGCCCAGCGCGGATAGACGGGGATCAGCGACCCCGGCGCGAGGAGTTGGCGCGCGTAGAACCACAGCGCCGATGCCGCGATCAGCGGTCGCTCGAGCAACGGGATCGGCGGCGGCTGGGCCTCGGCGTGGAGCGTGAGCAGTGCCGCCGCGGCGCCGAGGAGCAGCATCGGCGCGAGGCGCGCGAAGGCCGCGGACTCCCAGCGGCCGCGCAGCACGCGGTCGGCGAGCAGCAGCGAGAACGGCAGGGTGATCGTCGCCGTCTTGCTGAGCAACGCGGCGGCGCAACACACCAGCGACAGGACGTACGCCGTCTCGCTGCCCGTGCGGCGATGACGGAGGAACGCGAGACACGCCGCGAGGTACCAGACCGCCGCGAGCACGTTCTTCCGCTCCGCCACCCAGGCCACCGACTCGACCTGTATCGGATGCGCCGCGAACAGCGCGGCCGTCAGCGCCGCCACCCACGCGCCACCGCCGAGGGCGCGCACGAACAGACACACCAGCGCCGTGGCCAACGCGTGCAGCAGCAGGTTGACGGCGTGATAGCCGGCGGGCGTCAAGCCCCACAGGCGATGCTCGATCCAGTAGGTGGTGAACGTGAGGGGATAGTTCGGAAACCCCTCCGGCAGCTCGGGACGCGACCAGATGATCGACAGACCGTCGGCGCGCGCCACCGCCGGGTTGTCGAGGAGCAGGCGGTCGTCATCCCAGTTGACGAACCCGTTGTTCAACGTCGGCAGGTAGAGCGCCGCCGCCAACAGGCCCAGCAGCGCCGCCTGAAAGCCCGCCGACATCCGCGTCACGCGCCTCTCCTACGGCAAAGCCTTCCGCTTTGCATCCGGGAATCGCGGCCGTTCGAAGCATTGGCCTTGATCCGACAGAAGTTTCACCACGGAGACACGGAGACACGGAGAACACTGACTTGGAGAGCCGAGTCCCTGATACCGAGCCTCATTGTAAATGGGCTTGCGGCAAGTCTTGGCGCTTGCAAGCCAACACTGAACTCTCCGTGCCTCCGTGCCTCCGTGGTGAAAGTTGGCCGGAGAGCCACGTGGATTTGCCCGCCGAAGCCGGGTAGAACGGCGCGGAGGGGTGGTGCGGATTGCTGATGCTCACGTTTGCCGTCTTCGTCTTCGGGGCTCTCGTCGGCAGCTTCCTCAACGTCTGCATCCACCGCATCCCGAGCGGTGAGTCCATCGCCTTCCCGGCGTCGCACTGTCCGCAGTGCCACGAGCCGATCAAGCCGTACGACAACATCCCGATCCTCAGCTACCTCGTGCTGCGCGGGCGTTGCCGGCACTGCGCGGCGTCGATCGCGCTCCGCTACCCGCTGGTCGAGATGCTGGGCGGCATCGCCGCCGTCGGCGCCGTCTGTGCGTTCGGCGCCACCGCCGAGGCCCTGCTCATCTTCGCCTTCCTGGCGGCGCTGATCGTCATCACCTTCATCGACGTCGACCACCAGATCATCCCCGACGCGATCAGCATCCCGGGCATCTTCGTCGGCTTCGCCGCGGCGCTGCTCCTCGGGCACCCTACCTGGCTGTCGTCGCTGGCCGGCATCGCGCTGGGCGGCGGCATCCTCTGGATCATCGCCTCCGGCTACGAATGGCTCACCGGCCGCGAGGGCATGGGCGGCGGCGACATCAAGCTGCTGGCGATGATCGGCGCCTTCCTCGGCTGGCGGGCGATTCCCGTCACCGTGCTCCTCGCCTCGCTGCTCGGCACGATCATCGGCCTGTCGCTGATGGCGCTGCGCGGTCGCGACACCAAGATGGCGATCCCCTTCGGCCCGTTCCTCGCCGCCGCCGCCGTGTGCGCGCTCTTCTGGGGCGACACACTGATCGAGTGGTACCTGAATCTGGCGAGGCCGATCTGAGACCCAGACACGGGACGAATGACTCAGGACGAAGGATCGAGCTTTCATCCATCGTCCTTCGACCGTCATCGCCTCTTCTCATCGCCTCCATGCCGCGACGCAATTGACGCCGCGGCGTCGCGCGTCCTACGCCCGGTCGCATGTCGCGGCGCGGGTTCACGCTGCTCGAGTTGGTGATCGCGGTCGCGTTGGTCGGCGTCCTCTCGGCGGTGGCCGTGCCGTCGGTCCAACGCCAGATTGCGCTGTGGAGGATCGGCGCGGCGGCGCGACAGGTGGTGATGGATCTCAAGTCGGCGCGCGCCCGTGCCATCGCCGGCGGCGCGGCGGAGCGCGTCCATTTCGCCGTGCCGGGCGGCACGTATCAGCTCGAGCGGCAGCGGCCCGGTGGGAGCTATGCCGCCATCGCGCCGGCGACCCGACTGCCCGACGGCGTGCGGGTGGTCGATTGCACGGCCACCGGCGACGGCATCGGCTTCCGTCCGCGCGGCTACGCCATGACCTTCGGCACGGTGACCCTCCGCAACGCGAGCGGCGACGAGCGGCGCGTCGTGGTCGACATCGCCGGCCGCATGCGGGTGCAGTGATGCGCGGCCGCCGCGGCTTCACGCTCATCGAGGTGATCATCGCGATGTGCCTGTTCGCGCTTGGCGCCGCCGCGGTCGCCGAGACGCTGGTCGTCGCCCAGCGGGTACGCGCCGCGAGCGCCCGCTGGGGGCGCGCCGTCGGTCTCGCCGAGGAGCGTTTCGAGCGTCTGCGCGGCGGCGATCGCAGCGCCGACCCGGCTCCGATCGGCGACTTCACGCGCTCCTGGCACAGCGAGCCGTTCGAGGGCGCACCGGAGCTCGACCGGGTGGACGTGAGTGTCGACTGGGAGGATCGCGGGCACCAGCGGTTCACGCTCACCGGGCTGTTGAGGAGGATCAGGTGATGCGCCGGAGCAGACAGCCCCTCACCCGTCCGGTCGCCGACCAGCGGGGCTTCACGCTCGTCGAGCTTCTCGCCGGCGTGGTCGCCTTCGCCCTCTTCGCCGCGGGCGTGCAGCAGTTCACCCGCACGATGCTCCGCGGCGTGCGCGTGCTCGAAGCCGCCGCCGAGGCCCAGGAGACGGCGCGGCTCGGCGTGCAGTTGATCGCCGGCGACCTGCGCGACGCCGGCTTCAGTCCGACGGGCGCGCTCGGCAACGGGCTGCGGCGGGCCGCGCCGGACGCGGTCGCGCTGGTGCGCGATCTCAACGGCGACGGCGACAGCGACGACGCCAACGAGGCGGTCGCCTACCAGTACGCCGCCGACCGGCGCTGCCTGCTGCGCGCCCCCGGCAGCGCGCCGCCGCAGCCCCTGCTCAACGACGTCCCCGCGGGTGGGCTGCGGCTCACCTTCCTCGGCTCCGACGGCGCACCACTCGCCGCCGGCGAGCTCGATGCAGCCGCGCGCGCGCTCGTGCGCCGCGTCGTCGTGCGCTTCGCGGTCGAAGTGCCCAACCCCAACCCCGCCGACGCGCGCCCGCTCCGCGTCGAGCAGCAGGCCACGGTGGTGCTGCGCAATGGCTGAGCGCCCCGCTGGCCGGCTGCGCCAAGAGACCGGCCACGCGCTGATCACGGCGCTCATCGCCACCGCGCTGCTGCTGCCGCTCGGCGCGTTCGCCGTGCTCCAGGCGCGACTCGATTTCCTCGTCCAACACTACACCCGGGCCGCCAGCGAGACCTTTGTCGTCGCCGAATCCGGGCTCGAGCACGCGCTCGCCGACCTGGCGCGCGATCCGCGCTTCGACCGCCTGCTCGCCGGACCCGATCGGCGCGCCGGCACGCCCGACGACGGTGAGTATCCGTTCGCCGCGCCCCCGCCGGCATTCTTTCCCGCCGCGCCGTTCCGCTACGACGTGCGCGTCGCCGCCCAGGCCGCCGACCGTATCGAGATCGTCTCGCGCGGCTACGGCCAGCTCGCCAGCGTGCGCGGCGTCGCCGCCGCCGTCGTGCGCAGCGCCCTCCCGTACCTGCCGGGCGCCATCGCGTCCGACGCGGCCGTTGTCGACCTGCTCTTCGGCGCCGGGTGGCGCATCGAAGGGGTCGCTGGGCTTCCGGCCGTGGCGGTCGGTAGCGCCGAAGCGGCGGATCGTCTGAGCGCCCAGCTCGACGCCGACCAATGGGCTCGCCTCGCGGGGCCCGGCGGAGCGCCCGCCATCGGCGTCGCCGCGATCCCCGCGTTCGACGCGTTGCTCGGCGCGGCGACGCGGCGGTCCGACATGCGCGCGATCGGTGCCGACGTCGGCGGTGCGCTCGGCGACGGCCTGTTTCTCGCCGCCGGCGGGACGCGGCTACGCGACGTCAGCGGCAGCGGCGTCCTCGTCGTGGACGGGCCGCTCGAGATCGACGGAACGTTCGCCTTCGAGGGATTGATCGCGACGAGCGCCGGCGTCGCCGTCGATCCTGCCGCCTCGGTCGCCATCACTGGTTCCCTGGTGCAGGGTCCTCGGGGCGGTGCGTTGCTGCTGCGCGGGAACGGCCGCCTGATTTACGACGAACGCGTCGCGACGCGCCTGGCGACGAGCTATCCCGGCCTCCTGCCATCGCGGGCACGCGTCACCGGATGGCGCGAGCTGGCCGACGAGAACGGGTAAGGACTCGCCAAGCGACTCACATGGCGTCTGGATCGTCCGGTTGATGCGAAAAAGCCGCTGCGGAGGGGTATTTCTCGTGCTACATTCTGGTGCCGCCTGGAGCGAGTGGCCTGCCGAGTTGGCTGCATGAGCAAGAAGATCCTCGTCGTCGACGACAACGTCGACAGCATCATGATCCTGCGGTCGATCCTCGAAACGCAGGGATACGCGGTGAGGACCGCCCAGAGCGGGGTCGACGCCCTCGATCTGCTGACGCACGAGGTGCCCGACCTGGTGCTACTCGACGTGATGATGCCGCAGATGAGCGGCATCGAGGTGCTGGAGCGGATCAAGACGACGCACGCCACCTCGAAGGTGCCGGTGATCATGGTGACCGCCAAGATCCAGGACGAGGACGTCCTGACCGGCTATCAGCACGGCGCCGACTACTACATCACCAAGCCCTGCACGGCGAAGCAGCTGCTCTACGGCATCGGCCTGGTCCTCGACCGCATGGAGGCCGCCGCCGCCGGCAAGGAGTGAGCGCGGGCCTTCAGGGCGACGACTCACCCGGGCGGCCGTGGAGTGCGGCGCGTCAGCGCCGCTGGGTTGTGGCGCGGCGTGAGCCGCGCTAACGCGCGGCGCCAATCAGCGGCGCTGACGCGCCGCACTCCACGGTCGAGCGTTTCATCGCGCGGCTACTGGACCCTGGCGCGGGCCGCGTGTAGACAGCGGCATGTCCGCCCATTCGGGGTGCCTGATCGCCTTCGAGGGGCCCGAGGGTGCCGGCAAGTCGACCCAGCTGGAGCGCCTCGCGACCGTCCTCCGCGCCGGCGGACGGCGAGTCGAGACCACCGCCGAGCCCGGCGGCACCGCGCTCGGTCGCGATCTGCGCCAACTCCTGTTGCATGCTCGGGACACCGTTCCCGTGCCACTCGCCGAGCTCTTCCTCTACCTCGCCGATCGCGCTCAGCACGTGCAGCAACTCATCGGGCCGGCGATCGCGGCGGGCGCCGTCGTGCTGACCGATCGCTTCTCGGCATCGACGATCGCCTATCAGGGCTACGGGCGCGGCCTCGATCTCGATCTGGTCACCCGCGCCGACGACTGGGCGCGCGGCGGCGTCGCACCGCATCTGACCCTGCTGCTCGACTGCCCGGTCCGCGTCGGCCTGCAGCGCGCGCGCGGAGAGAACGACCGCTTCCACGCCGAGGAAGAGGCGTTCCACGAGCGCGTCCGCAACGGCTTCCACGCGCTGGCCGCCGCCGCGCCGGCGACCTGGAAGACGGTCGACGCAACGGCACCGGCCGACGCGGTCCACACGGCGGTGCTGGCGGCGGTGCGCGCGGCGCTGGAGCAGCCGTGAGCCTGCCCGTCGTGCACGGACATCACCGCACGTGGGCACGGCTCGCGGCGCTGGTCGACGTCGACCGCCTGCCGCACGCGCTGCTGTTCCTCGGTCCGCCCGGCGTGGGCAAAGCGCTGGTCGCGCAACGTCTGGCCGCGCGCCTGGCGTGCACCGGCCAGCCGGCGCCGTGCGGGGCCTGCCCCGGATGCCTCCAGGTCGCCGCCGGCAGCCACCCCGATCTGCGCCTCATCGGCGCGCCGAATGCCGGCGGACGCCGCGAGGCACGGACCAAGAAGGAGATCGGCGTCGACCAGGCGCGCGAGCTGAAGCGCTTCGTCGCCCTCCAAGCCATCGCCGCGCCGCGCAAGCTGGCGATCATCGACGACGCCGACCGGCTGTCGATCGCCGCGCAGAACGCGCTCCTCAAGACGCTGGAGGAACCGCCCGGCCAGGCCCTGCTGATCCTCGTCACCGCCAGTCCGGGCGCGCTGCTGACGACCGTGCGGTCGCGCTGCCAGCGCGTGGCCTTTCAACCCCTCACCGACACCGAGGTTCGGGCGGCGCTGGCCGGCGCCGGGCTCGCCCCCGACGAAGCGGCGGGGCTGGTCGAGCGGGCCGAGGGTAGTCCCGGACGTGCGTTGGCGCTACGCAGCACCTGGGCGGCGGACGACCAGGCGGAGGTACACGCCCTCCTTGCGGCTCTGGAAGGGGGTCGATATGGGTCGGTGCTCCTTATGAGCAAGGCCCTCGGAAAGACGGAGCAGGAGACGGCGGCTCGACTGGACGGGCTGTTCGCTGCCTGTCGGGACGACGCCGTGGCGGCGATGGCCGCCGGCGATCCCGTGCGGCTCGCGCGCGCCGTGCGGCGCGGCGAGCTCGCCGCCGAGGCCGTGCAGACCCTGCGTCGGCGCAACCCGAATCGCACGCTGCTCACCGAGGGCCTGGCGCTGCGGCTGGCGCGCGGCTGACGTCGATGGATCCGTTCGACGCAGAGGAACCGGTCGCACCGGCGACCGTCGCGGTCGTCGGGATCCAGTTCCGTGCCACGGGACAGGTCGCCGACTACGACGCCGGCTCCATCCCGCTGCGCATGGGCGATCGCGTCGTCGCCCAGGTGGCGCGCGGCAGCGCGCTCGGCGTCGTCGTCGTGCCGCCCCACCCCGTCGACGCCCGCATCGCCCGCCACCTCCCGCGCGTCCAGAAGCGGGCCGACCACCGCGAGCTCGCGCGCGAGGACGCCAACCGGCGTCGCGCCGCCGACGCGCAGCGCATCTGCCTGCACCGCATCCACGAACGCGGCATGCCGATGAAGCTGATCAACACCGAGTCGACCTACGACGGCTCGAAGATGGTCTTCTTCTTCTTCGCCGAGGATCGCGTCGACTTCCGCGACCTGGTGCGCGACCTCGCGCAGACCCTGCACATGCGCATCGAGATGAAGCAGATCGGCCACCGCGACGAGACCAAGCTGATTGGCGGCGTGGGCCCGTGCGGCCGCGAGCTCTGCTGCTCGAGCTGGCTGAAGGAGTTCAGCTCGGTGTCGGTGAAGATGGCCAAGGAACAGGGCCTGTCGCTGAACCCGTCGAAGCTCGCCGGCATGTGCGGCCGCCTCAAGTGCTGCCTGCGCTACGAGTACGACACCTACCTCGAGCTCGGTCGCGAGCTGCCGCCCCTCGGCAAGCGCGTCGAGTCGACGAAGGGCGACGGCGTCGTGGTGCGCCACAACATCCTCAAGCAGACCGTCCTGCTCCGCCGCAGCGAGGACGACGTCGAGGTCGAAGCCTCGCTCGAGGATCTCGTGGCGAAGAAGCCCGGCGCCGACGCCGAGCACTAGACGGCGGCGCGCCGTCGCGCCGTTCCCCCCCATGGCTCGCGTCTACATCACCACACCGATCTACTACGTCAATGCCGAGCCGCATCTCGGCCACACGTACACGACCATCGTCGCCGACACCCTGGCGCGCTGGCACCGGGAGCGCGGCGACGAGGTGCTGTTCGTCACCGGCACCGACGAGCACGGCGACAAGATCGTGCAGGCCGCCGCGGCGGCCGGCGTCGAACCGCGCGCCTATGTCGATCGGGTGAGCGGACTCTATCGCGACACCTGGGATCAGTGCGGCATCGCCTACGATCACTTCATCCGCACCACCGACGCCGAGCACGTCGCGTCGGTCCAGGACATCCTGCGCCGGATGCACGCCGCCGGCGACGTCTACTTCGGCAGCTACGGCGGCCTGTACTGCTACGGCTGCGAACGGTTCTACACCGAGAAGGAGCTGGTCGACGGCAAGTGCCCCGACCATCAGGTCGCGCCGACCTACATCGAGGAAGAGAACTATTTCCTCCGCATGAGCGCCTTCCAGGAACGGCTCGCCGACGAGCTGCGGCGGAACCCGCAGCGCATCCTGCCGGAACGGTATCGCAACGAGGTGCTGGCGATGCTCGGCGGCGACGCGCTCGGCGACCTGTGCATCTCGCGCCCGAAGAGCCGCCTCAGCTGGGGTATCGAGCTCCCCTTCGACGATCGCTACGTCGCCTACGTCTGGTGCGACGCGCTCACCAACTACGTCACCGCGCTCCGCCACCTGCGGCCCGACCAGTTCGACGCGTGGTGGCCGGAGGCGCAGCACCTGATCGGCAAGGACATCGTCAAGCCGCACGGCGTGTTCTGGCCGACGATGCTGATGAGCGCCGGCCTGCCCCTGTTCAAGGGGCTGCGCGTGCATGGCTACTGGACGCGCGGCGAGAGCAAGATGTCGAAGAGCCTCGGCAACGTCATCCGGCCGCTCGACATGAAGCAGCGCTACGGCATGGACGCGTTCCGCTACTTCCTGCTGCGTGAGATGGCGTTCGGCCAGGACGCGACGTTCAGCGAGGACGCGTTCGTCACCCGCGTCAACGCCGACCTCGCCAACAACCTCGGCAACCTCGTCAGCCGCACGCTGGCGATGCAGCAGCGCTACTTCCAGGGCGCCGCGCAGCCGCTCGGCGAATGGTCGGCGGAGGATCGCGCGCTCGCCGCCACGTTCGCCACCGCGATCGCGGAGATGCCGGGGCACATGGAGCAACTCGCCTTCCACCGCACGCTCGAGTCGCTGTGGCGCGCCATCGACGCCGCGAACAAGTACATCGTCACGACCGCGCCGTTCACGCTCGCGAAGGATCCGGCGACGCTGGCGCGCGCTGGCGCCGTCCTCCACCATCTGCTGGAGGCGCTGTTCGCGACTGCCGTCGCCGTCCGGCCCTTCCTGCCGGAGACGTCCGCACGCATCCTCGGGATGCTCGATCGTCCCCGCGATGCGAGGCTGCCGCCCGGCGACTGGTGGGGCACGACGATCCCCGACGGACACGTGACGCACAAGCCGGAGATGCTCTTCCCGCGGATTGAAGAATAGGTGCCGCGGGATGTCCCGAATCAATGTAGCGGCGGGCTTTAGCCCGCCACCCCTAGCGCCGCCATTCTAGCGGTGGCGGGCTAAAGCCCGCCGCTACAACCCGCCGTACGCGATCACGGAATGGCCTGGAAGCCCCTCGACAGCGAGCCCGATCTACCGCCGCTGCCCGCCGGCGTGACGCTGATCGACTCGCACTGTCACCTCGACATGGACTTCGACGCCGACCGCGACGCCGTGTTGGCGCGCGCGCGGTCCGCCGGCGTCGGCGCCATGGTGACCATCGGCGCCAGCGGCTCCTTCGACGCCAACCGCAAGGCCGTGGCGCTGGCCGCGGCTCACGACGTCATCCACGCGACGGTGGGCGTGCATCCGCACGAAGCGGCCTCGGTGGACGACGCGGTCCTCGATGCGATCGCGGCGCTCGCCGCCGAGCCCAAAGTGGTGGCGATCGGCGAGACCGGCCTCGACTACCACTACGAGCACTCGCCGCGCGCCGCGCAGCGGCAGGCCTTCGCGCGATTCGTGCAACTGGCCCGCCGACTCGCCCTGCCGCTCGTCGTGCACCTGCGCGAGGCGGACGACGATGCCGTCGAAGTGCTGCGCGGCGAGGGCGCGACGGAGGTCGGTGGCGTCATCCACTGCTTCTCCGGCGATGCCACGAGCGCCCGGCGGTTCCTCGACCTCGGGTTCCACATCTCCTTCAGCGGGATCGTCACCTTCAAGACCGCCGACGCGTTGCGCGAGGCGGCGCGCATCGTGCCCGCCGACCGCCTGATGGTGGAGACCGACGCCCCATTCCTGGCGCCCATCCCCTACCGTGGCCGCCGCAACGAGCCGGCCCTCGTCGTGCGGACCGCCGCCGTCATCGCCGAGGTCCGTGGCGAGTCCATGGAGCGGGTCGCGACGGCGACCAGCGCGAACACGGTTCGGCTGTTCGGGATCTGAACCACGGATGGACACGAATCCGTGGTTCACGCTGCCTGCCGGCGTTGGGCGCGGAGTTGGCGCAGGACGCGCCGGACTTCGTCCTGCGTGCACGGCTTCGCCAGGACGGGCTGCGGCGGCAGCTCCTGGCGGAGGCGGCTCTCGCTGCGCCACACGCCGCCGGTGACGAAGACCACGCGCTGTGCGAGCGCGGGATTGGTCTCGGCGAGACGGCGGAAGATCTCGGGCCCGGAGAGGTCGGGCAGGCGAACGTCGAGGAAGACGGCGTCCCAGGACTCGCCTTCGAGCAGCGCCAGCCCCTCGGTGGCGGTCGAGGCATGGACCACCTGCAGGCCCTCCTTCACCAGCATCGCGGTGAGCGCCTCGGCGACATCGGGCTCGTCGTCGACCAGCAGCGCGCGCTCGACCCCGGCGCCGATGCTCGGCGCGGCGATCGGCAGGAGCAGCGTGAACGTCGTGCCGACGCCGGGCGTGCTGTCGACGCGCAGGTCGCCGCCGTGGGCGCGGGCGATGGCGTAGCTGACGCTCAGGCCGAGACCGCTCCCCTCCGCCTTCGTGGAGAAGAAGGGATCGAAGATGCGCGGCAGGACGTCGGGGGCGATGCCGGGTCCGCCGTCGGCGACGCGCAGCGCCAGCTGGTCGCCGACGCCGAGCACCTCGACCCGCAGCCAGGCATCGGGCTGGCCCGCCATCGCCTGGATCGCGTTGCCGAACAGGTTGAGCAGCACCTGCTGGAGCTGCTGCGGATCGGCCTGCGCCGGCGGGAGGTCGGGCGTGAAGGAGGACTCGAGGCGCACCGACTGGCGGGCGATATCGTGGCGGACGAGATCGAGCGTTTTCGCCGTCAACACCGCCAGATCGACCGGCACCGGCGACGGCGGGCGCGGGCGCGCGAAGCCGAGGACGCCCTGAACGATGTCGGCGATGCGGCGGGCTTGCGCATCGACGCGCGCGAGCGCCTCCCGCATGTTGGCTTCGCTGCGCTCCTCCAGATCGTCGGTCTGTCCAAAGATCGCGGCCAGCGCGTTGTTGATCTCGTGGGCGATGCCGGCCGCCAGCTCGCCCACCGCCGCCAGTCGATCGGCGCGCTGCATCTGTTCCTGGAAGCGCTTCTGTTCGGAGATGTCCTCGAGGATCACCACCGCGCCCTGTATCTTGCCGTCGCTGTCACGAATCAGGCTGGCGTTGAGCGTGATCGGCAGCACGGTGCCGTCGCGGCGGCGGATCGTGGTCTCGCCGCGCCAGCTGCGCCGCTGCAAGGTGTCCTGAAAGTTGGCCAGCGGCTCGTCGAGCCGGGCGAACTGGAGCGCGTCGCGGCCCATCAGCTCCTGCCGCGGCACGCCCAGGGTCCGCACCAGCGCCGCATTCGCGAAGATCACCCGCCGCTTGGCGTCGGTGATGAGCACCGCTTCCTCGGTGCTCTCGACGGCGCGCACCAGACGGCGGCTGTCCTCGACCAGGCGGGCGCGCTCGATCGCGACGGCCGTCTGTCGCGCGATGCCGTCGGCGAGCGTCATGTCGCGCTGCGTGAACGATCCGCGGGCGCTGCGCCGCGCGAGCTCCATCACGCCGAAGAAGCGCGGCCCGCTCGACAACGGCGCGATCAACACGGCGGGGATGTCGGTCGGCGCGACCTGCAGGCTCTCCCCCACCGGCACGACGACGCAATGGCCGAGGCGGCGCACCCATTCGAAGTCCGGCACCTGTTCCGCGGTCAGCTGCAGCCCGTCGGTCGCGGCGTCATTCGACGCGACCGTGCGGACATATTGACCGGTGTCCTCGTCCCACAGGGCGATGCCGCAGTAGTCCATCTCGATCGCGCGCGGCGCGATCTCGACCACCTTCTCGAGGATCTCGTCGAGGCGGGTGAGGCTGCTGACCGCCTCGCTCACCATCAGCAGCGCGTTCGCCACCGCGGCCGAGTTCGCCTCGCGCTCGGGTGAGGGGCGCGGCCGCACGGGCACCGTCTCCAGGGCCGCGCGCAGCCAGATCGTCGCCAGCGGACCGCCGACGATCGTCTGCACGATCGCGAACCAGACGACGTGGTTGAAGCTGCCCTGCACGAGGTCGCTGAGCGGCACGACGCTGATCACCACTTCGCGGTCGGCCCACTCCATCGCGCCGAGCATGGCCGCCACCGCGCCGAGGAAGGCGACCCCGACGGGCGGACCGAAGACCAGCGTGTAGGAAATCGCCTTGAGCGGCAGCAGGAGGATGAGCGGGCTGAGGTGCCCGCCGGAGGCGGCGATCGGCAATCCGAGCGTCAGGACGTTGCCGACGATGTCGAAGGCGATCAGCGCGTTCGACGCCCTGCCCTGGCGGTAGCGGAGGACCACTGCGAGGTTGAGGAGCAGGTACGCCACGAAGGCGCCCTGCACCAGCCAGCGCACCGCCTGGATGGAGAAGTACTCGTTGAAGAAGAGCCAGGCGATCAGGCCCTCGACGACGCGAATGATCAGCCAGGGACCGACCGCCCGGCTGATCTGCTCAGTCGACGCCCGCCCGCCGGCGCGCCCGCCCCCCAACGCCATGACGCCAGTGTAGATGCGCCACGCGAGGGGCATCAAGCTGGATCCGCGCCGGTGGCCACGCGGATCGGCTATGGCTCGTGGCGGGTAGCCAATCCGTGACCCGGACCGGCCGCCCGGCCCGAGCCACGTGCCATCCGCCTACTTCGGCGGTTCGGCCTTGGGCGCGGCGCTGCAGGGCTTGTAGTTCTCGGGCAGCATGAAGAGCGCGTACTCCGCCGCCTTGCTGTCCTTCGGCATGATGCGATCGCCGAGATTGATGACCAGGGACTTGCCCTTGCGTTCGACGGTGGCACCGAGCAGCAGCCGGAACAAGCCGTCATCGCTCGTCCGGGTCCGCACCGTCCAGGTGTTGGGCAGGTAGAGCCGGACGAACTTGCCCTTCAGCGGCTGACCGGACTCGTCCTTCAGGTAGCCCATGAACTGCAGGTCGTACGCATAGGGGATGCGGGTCGGGTAGTTCGCATCGAGGAGGCACTTGCCGCACGCCTTGCCGTCGAGAAAGCCGTCCTCGGCCCCCGTCTCGCACTTCGCGCCTTTGGCGGCGGGATTCTGGCAGCTGTTGCAGTCCACCACGACGGCCATCGTGTTGCCGTCGGGGTCCTTGACCAGGTCGGTCGTCGCGCCGGCCGGTGTGACCAGAGCTGCAAGCATCAGTACGAGCGCACCCATCAACCGCATGTGAATTCCTCTCCTCGGGACGTCCGCCGCGTGTGGGCACGGCGGTTTCCGGCTGTTCATGATCGCCCCATTGTATACTGGAGGCGATCGGCAGCTTCAATTCGGACGCCGGCCGAGGGTGTCCGAGCGGCCGAGGGGCGCTTGCGTGCTCCGAGAGGGCGGGAGGACGGTCACCAGGTCGGCGATCACGAGGCCGGGCGCGCGCGGGAAGATGGTGCCGTTGCCGCGCAGGCCGTCGCCGACCGCGATGGCCGCGCAGCGACACGGGCGCGGATCGGCGCCGCACTCGATGTCGGTCTCCGGCGTCAGGCGGATCCGGCGCCGAACCACATCGCCGTCGGTCGCCTGCGCGATGGTGATCTGGCCGAGGTCGCACGCGACGGCGGCGACGCTGCCGCGGAACCGCTCGCGCCGCGCCGCGTCGGGTGCCGGCGCCGGCGGTGGCGCGACGATCACCTCGGTGGCGACGAGGGTCAGGGTCCGGAGGCGGAGAAAGCCCTCGACGCGCACGCGCCGCCCGGCGCGGAGCGCGGAGCAGTCGAGCGGCGTGCCGTCGCGGCTCACGATGTCGGTGTCGGCGGTGAGCGTGATGAGGAATTGGCGCGGCGGGCGCGCGCTGTCGGTGACCAGCAGCGTGCCGTCGTCGCCGCATTCCGCCAGGTCGATGCGACCGGCGAGGTCGAACTGACGCACCGCTCGCGGCTGCACGCGGTCGGGCTCCGGGGCGGTCGTCGTGATCTCGATGTTCTCGAGCACCGTGACCGACCCGGCGGGAATCTCGAGTGGCAGCGGGCCGATCGGCGCGCCGCTGGCGGCGTTGCTGAACTGCAGGGTGACGGCGCCCGAGAATCGCCCGCGGAGGGCGAAGGTGCCGTCGTTGTCGGTAACCGCCGTCACCTCCGGCACCTCGGCGACGGTGACGCGGATCGGGAACGGCAACCCCACGGCAGCGGATTGGTCGACGGCGACGATGTTGCCGCTGACCGATGCGCTGATGCCGGTGCCGGTGACGCCTCCCTCGGAGGCGCAGCCCGCCAGGAACAGGATCGTCAGCAGCGTCAGCGCGCGACGCAGCATCACGGCTTGCTCCGGATGCGGCCGGGTGGGCGCGACGCGGCAGGTGGTGCCTCCGGCTCGAGGTCGGGCGCCGCCGGCTCTTCGTAGTAGTAGACGCCGACGGCGACGCGCGTGCGGGCGCCGGCCGGCGCGTCAGGGGTGCGATCGCGATCGTAGGAAGACACGAGCGCATTGGCGCGGCGCACGAAGTCGAGACCCGCCTGCCGCGCCTCTTCGCGCAACGCCGGCAGCGCGTCGGCGCCGACATGGTCGTAGGACACCTTGCGCTGCAGCCACGCCGCGTCGGGGTTCTCGATGTTGTGGGTGATCGTGGCGAACAGCTCGCCCGGATCGGTGCCGAGCAGGGTGAAACGCCCCTCGGCGGCTTCGGTGGGAATGTGGACCTCGCGGCGCAGCTCGACCTCGCCGTCGGCGGCGAGGTGCGCGCTGCCGATGCGCAGGAGCTCGTCGAGCACCGCCCGCACGGGGATGTCGCCGCCGATCTCGCGCACCAGGCGCGCGAAGCTGGGGACGTTGGCGGCCGCCGATTCGTACGGCAGACGGCGCGGAATGCCGTCCGGCGTGGCGTAGGGCGGACTGGCCATCCAGCGGCCGATGACATGGGTCACCACCGTCTCCTCGACCTCCGGCAGCTCACCAGCAGCCGCGCGGCGACGGCGCAGCTGCGCGATCTCCTTGCGCGTGAGCCCGGTCACCAGCGCGATGCGGCTGTCGGTCTGGCGCTTGAACGCGAGACCGAACTCGGCCTCGGCCACCTCGACGAACACCTGCTTCGCGATCTGGGCGAAGGCCGGATAGGACACTCCGTACGCGATCATTCGGCGCACCATCGGGTGCAGCAACCGGCGCAGGGCGGCGGCGAACTGGGTCTTCAGGGCTCGATTCAACATCACGCCGGCGCGGCGCGCGGCGGAAGGATCTGCCGCGCGCCGCGCCGCTCTTCTGCCACCCGGCCCCTCCGCCGGCAACTCGCGTTGGCGCGGAAGGACCGACGCGGCCGGTCGCTGACGGAAGCCTATTGCGCGGCGTCGCCGCACGCGCCGACGCAGGCGCGTCGCGCCTCGCGACACGTACGCAGCCCGTCGCGCGCCGCCTCGTAGCACGGGACGAGACACTCAGACACGGCGTGCTTGGCCGCGGTGCAGGCGTCGCTCGCGGGATCATCCGCGCAGGCCATGCGCGCGGTCGTCACCTCGTCGGCACATCCGGCACGACACTCGTTGAAGGTCATGCGCGTGTCGCCGACACACGCGACGTGATCGGCGCGACACTTCGTGACGCACGAGGACTCGCCGACGAAGGGACACTGCACGGCGCAGTCATGCCCGTCCGCGACGCAGGCGCGCACGAGCGGCCGCAACTCCGCCTGGCACGGATCGAGGCACGCGCGCGCCGCCGCGACGGCGGCACGACAGTCCTCGACCGTCGCGGCTGGCACGCAGGCCGCGCGTGCCGCCATCACCAGCTCCTTGCAGCCGTCGAAACAGGGCGCGACTGTCTGGCGCGCGTCGGCGAGACACGTGTTGGTCTCGACGCGGCACGCGGCGATGCAGCGCCGGTTCTTCAACGGATTCGCCAAGCCTCTTCCCGGCAGGGCGGATGCCAACGACGGCAGCAGCAGAACCGCCGCCATCGCGCTCAACGCAGTGTGCTTTCCGATCATGCCCATTCCCTCCTCTTGGATGTGGAGCCCGTCGCACCACCCCTCCGTGGCGTGACCGGTCTCGCTTGTGGGATATTTCACCCAAGGAGATGTTTTGCCAGCCCAATTTACTGCCTGATCGCAGGTCGCCCTGGTAGCAACCTCGTAACATGCTGTTTTTAAGCGTCTTTCCTGGTTTGCCACGGTGACGCGCGTGGTCTACGAAGGGACGTCGCCGATGCCGATCGAGTTCCGCAAAGAGGATGGGCGCCTGGTCTGGGTCCGCAGTCCCTTCACTGGCGTGATCACCTACTTCACCGAGATCCACCGCAAGCAGAGCGGTTTCCCCCGGCGCACCCAGGTCATGCCCGCGTCCACGCCGCCCGACTGGGGCGCCGCGGGAGCGGCACGCATGGCCGAGCTCGAGGCGGCGCGGCGCGAATGCCCCTTCTGTCCGGGCAACGAGTCGTTGACGACGGCGGAGGTGCTGCGGGTGACGCCGGACGAGGTCGCAGACGCGGCGCCGACCGATTCGCCGTGGCAGATCCGCGCGTTCCGCAACCTGTTCCCGCGGATTCCGGAGATCTGCACCGGCGGTCGCAACGAGTCGTACGTCGTCGTCGAGGACCCGCGCCACTTCGCCGATGGCGCCCGGCATCACGACGAGCTCCTCTACACGGCACTCCTGCCGCCATCGCAGTTCCGCGCCGTGATACGCGCCGACATCGCCGTCGCCCGGATGGCGTACGAGAACCCCGCCGTACGCGCCGTGATGATCCGCAAGAACCAGGGCCGCGAGTCCGGCGCGTCGCAACCGCACCTGCACAACCAAGTGATCGGCACCGACACCTCCTTCCCGCCGGTGGACCAGGAGCGCGCCTGCCTCGCGCAGGAGCCCGATATCTGGCAGGAGATCCTCGCCTTCGCCGCGGACGAGGGCTTCCTCATCGCCGAGCGGGACGGCTGCTACCTGTACTTCTGCCCCTTCGGAATCTTTCCGCGCAGCTACGAGGTGGTCTGCCCAAAGGCCGAGGGCGTCATCACCGAGATGCCGGCCGCGACCATCGCCGCCTTCGCCGACCTTCTGCACCAGGCGCTGCAGATCCTCGGCCCGCTGCCGCTCGACTACGAGGTGCACGACGGGCCCGGCGTTCCGCTGCACGCGCATGTCTGCGCGCGCTACTTCCCCTATTCGAACGTCGGCGGAACCCTCAATCTGCCCAGCGATCTTGCGCCGACTTCGCCTCCCCGCGTGCGTCCCTGAATCTTCGCTCACCGACTAGGGCGAGTGATTGACAAGGCCACCCCACTCGCATAGGTAGGCCAACGGCGGTGGGGTTGGGACGGTTGGAACCCCTCCGTCTACCCTCACAATTTTCAGACTCGGGCAGCCCCTAGGGCCCGTAATTTCCAGAGGAGGATAGTACGATGGCAGTAGCAGACGACATCAAGGCAATCTTCGACGCAATGCCGGCCCAGATCAACGCTGACGCGGCGAAGGGGATGAACTCCACCATCCAGTTCAAGCTGACGGGTGACGGCGGCGGCGACTACTACGTCGAGATCAAGGACGGCACGGCCAAGGTTTCGCAGGGCACCGCGCCCTCGCCGAACATGACCATGACGCTGGCCGCGCAGGACTACGTCGACCTCATCGGCGGCAAGCTCAATGGCCAGATGGCCTTCATGAGCGGCAAGCTGAAGATCGCCGGCGACATGGGCCTGGCGATGAAGATGCAGACGCTCTTCAAGCGTCCGTAATCACGGCCATTCACGACGATCGAACGGCGCGGAACTCAGGTTCCGCGCCGTTCTCGTTTTCGGCGCCCGCGCTGGCGCCACCTTCCCAGGCTCGGCTATAGGCCGACCGTGCTGCACGACGACATCCGCGCCATCTTCGCCGCGACCGCCGACGCGCAGCGGCAGTTTGTCGCCCGCCACGTCGATGCGCTCGCGCGGGTGATCGACGTCACCACCGCCGCGCTGCGCAACGGGAAGACGTTGCTCTTCTTCGGCAACGGCGGCAGCGCCGCCGACGCGCAACACCTGGCGGCCGAGTTCACCAACCGCTACCTGCTCGACCGGGCCCCGCTCCCGGCCATCGCGTTGACCACCGACAGCTCGGCCCTCACCAGCATCGCCAACGACTTCGGCTACGAGCAGGTGTTCAGCAAGCAGGTCGAGGCGCTGGCGCGGCCCGGCGACGTCGCCTTCGCGATCTCGACCAGCGGCAACGCCCCCAACGTCCTCCGCGCCGTCGACGCCTGCCGCTCGCGCGGCGTCGTCACCGTCGGCATCTGTGGCGGCAAGGGCGGTGCGCTGGCGACGCGCGTCGACCATCTCCTCTGCGTCGACGGCACGACGATGACACCGCGCATCCAGGAGACGCACAGCGTCATCGGTCACATCATCTGCGAGCTGGTCGAACGCGAGCTGGCGGCCGCCCCGCGCTGAGCATGCGGCTCGCCCGCTACGACAACCCCTACCGCTGCGTCTCGTTCGCCAGCCTGCCCGCCGACATCGCGCGCGAGCCTGTCGCGCTGGAAGCCGCCGACGGCGGCCTCTCGACCGGCATCCTCTACACCGCCGGCCGCCCGCGCACCGTCGTCTGCTTCATGCACCCGCAGGCGGACATGAGCCGGCACTACGCGACGCCGTATCTGGCCGCGGCGGGCTACGCCGTCTTCGGACAGAACAGCCGCTGGCTGAACAACGACGCGCTGTGCGTACACGAGCAACTCCTGCTCGACGTCGCTGCCGGCGTGCGCTTCCTGCGCCAGCGCGGATTCGAGCGGGTCATCCTCGCCGGCAACAGCGGCGGCGGCTCGCTGTACAGCTTCTACATCGCCGAGGCCTCGACTCGACCGCCCGGACGCCTGCGCGAGACCGCCGCCGGCGACCCCCTCGACCTCAACGCCCATGACCTGCCCGCCGTCGACGGATTCGTCTTCCTCGCCGCCCATCTCGGTGAAGGCCGCATCCTCATGCAGATGATCGATCCGTCGATCACCGACGAGGGCGATCCGCTCTCCTGCGATCCGGCGCTCGACCCGTACAACGCCGACAACGGCTACCGCCTGCCGCCGGCGTCGAGCGCATACGCACCGGCGTTCGTGGCGCGCTATCGCGCCGCGCAGCGGGCATCGCGTGGCGCGACTCGACGCGGTCGCCCGCGCCCGCATCGCGGCGCGCAACGAGGCGCGCGCCGGCCTGGGCGCGCCCGACTTCTCGGCCCGCCCGCCCGGCGAACAGGCCGCCGCGCTGCGCGCGGCAGTGGCCCACCCGCACATGCTCGTCTTCCGCACCGAGGCCGATCTCCGCGCCCTCGATCTCTCGCTCGATCCGTCCGAGCGCGACTCCGGCACGCTGTTCTCGTACCGGCCGGACCTGACGAACTACATGGAGTTCGGCTTTGCCCGCACGACCACGCCGCGCGCCTGGTTGAGCACCTGGTCGGGCCTGTCGTCGCACGCCGCCGTCGAGCGCAACGCCCCGCGCGTGACGGTGCCGTCGCTCGTCGTCAGCTACACCGGCGACAACGCCATCTTTCCCGGCGACGCGCAGACCGCCTTCACCGCGCTGGGCGCCGCCGACAAGCACTTCGCGAGCGCCCCCGGCGACCACTACGGCTTCGGCGTCGGCACCCAGGACCGCACCGGCGCCCCGATCGCCTGCGAGCACATCGTCGGGTGGCTGCGAGCTCGATTTCCTTCCTGAAACACAGATGAACACCGAACCACTCCTTCCCGCTCCCCAATGAACACAGATCCACCGCCCCACCTTTTCCGTCGTTGCTCGGGGGGCTTCGTGTTCATTCGTGGTCATGGGCGGGGGGCGAGGTGGGGTCTGTGTCCATCTGTGGCCATCAGTGTCCATCTGTGGTCTAGCGACCCCGATGACCACCTCCGCTCAAAACGTTCGCGCCCTCGTCGCTGAGAACCGCCCGTTGGTCATGGGCGGCGTGTACGACGGCCTCACCACGCGGCTGGCCGAGCAGGCCGGGTTCGAGGTGTTGTTCATGGGCGGCTTCAGCGTCGCCGCGACGCTCCTCGGCGAGCCCGACTTCGGCTACCTCACGCAGACCGAGATGGCGGACGCGGCCCGCCGCGTCTGCCGGCTGACGACGCGGCCGGTCCTGGTCGACGCCGACACCGGCTACGGCAACGCCCTCAACGTCCTGCGCACCGTCGAGCTCTACCACGCCGCCGGCGCGGCCGGCCTGTTCCTCGAGGACCAGGTGTGGCCGAAGCGCTGCGGGCACATGCAGGGCAAGCAGGTCGTCGAGCGGCGCGAGTGGCTGAGCAAGCTGCGCGCGGTGGTGTCGCAACGCGAGCGCACCGATCTCTTCCTGGTGGCGCGCACCGACGCGCGCGCCGCGATCGGCCTCGACGAGGCGATCGCGCGCGGCCAGGCGGCGCGCGATGTCGGTGCCGACGCGGTGTTCATCGAGGCGCCCGAATCGATCGCCGAGTTGGAGCGCATCGCCCGCGAGATCCCCGGGCCGAAAGTCGCCAACATGGTCGAGGGCGGCAAGACGCCGCTGCTGGCGCCCGACGAGCTGCACGCGCTCGGGTTCGACCTGATCGTCACGCCGCTCGCCGCGTTGCTGTCCGCCGCGCGCGCGGTGCGCGATGCCTACGCCGAGCTGCGGCGCGCCGGCACGATGCGCGGCGCCCTGGATCGCCTGCTGACGTTCGACGAGTTCAACCAACTGATCGACCTCGACCGCCACTACGCCCTCGAGCGCCGCTTCCGCGACGAGCCATGACGGCACACACCGAATACCTGACGTTCACGACCCGCCAGCGCCGCGAGCTGATCAACATCACCGACCGCCTGGCCGAGATCGTCGGCCGCTCGCGCATCCAGGAGGGGATGTGCCTGGTGAGCGCCATGCACATCACCGCCGGCATCTGGGTGAACGACGAGGAGGATGGCCTCAAGCAGGATTTTCAGCAGTGGCTGGACGCCCTGGCGCCGGCGCGACGGGACTACATGCATCACCGCACCGGTGAGGACAACGCCGACGCCCACCTCAAGCGTACGCTGGTGCACCATCAGGTGATCCTGCCCGTCACCGCGGGGCGCCTCGACCTCGGCCCGTGGGAGCAGGTCTTCTACGCCGAATTCGACGGTCGCCGGCAGAAACGCGTCGTCATCAAGGTGCTCGGCGAGTGAGCGGTCGCCCACTCGGGCGACGATTCTACGCCCGGCCCGCCCTCGACCTCGCCCGCGCGCTGCTCGGCACCTGGCTCTGCCGCGAGCGCGACGGCGTGGTGGTGCGCGGACGCATCGTCGAGGTCGAGGCCTACACGCACGACGCCGCCTCGCACTGCCGCGAGCGCCGGCGCACGCCGCGCAACGCCGTCATGTTCGGCCACGCCGGCCACTCCTACGTGTATTTCACCTACGGTATGCATCACTGCCTCAACGTCGTCGCCGAGCGCCACGGCGAGCCCGGCGCGGTGCTGATCCGCGGGCTCGACGGCATTGCCGGCGCCAACGGACCGGGGCGTCTCTGCAAGGTGCTGGGGATCGACCTCGGCCTGAACGGCATCGATCTGACCGCCGGCGACCGTCTGTGGATCGAGCGCGGCCGCCCTCGCGAGGGGATCGTGCAGACGACCCGCATCGGCATCCGCCGCGCGACCGAGCTGCCGTGGCGCTTCTACCTCGCCGGCAGCCCGGGCGTGTCGCGGCGCGATCGCGCTGCCGAGACGGTCAGCGCCGCTTCGCGACCCGGTAGCGCGCCAACAGGTGCGCGGCCTCGGCGTTGATCTCCACCAGCTTCGGATGGCGCGACACCCACTCGAGAAACGACTCCGTGCGTTTCAGCCAGGCACGGGCCTCCTCGGCGTCGCGATCGACCACCTTGGCCTCCAGGGCGCGCAGCAATGTCTCCTCGACCGGCATGGCCCTGGTTCATCGCACGAGGCGGGCAGTTGGTGAAGAGGTGAGGCGCCTCGCCGGGCGCAGTCGACGAGAAGGGCTAGAGATGCGGGCGAGCCGCCCGCGCTCCCGGCCGCGGCGCGACTTTCCCGTTCTCGACGCGTAGGCTGGAGCGCGGGTTGATCGAAGGGACGACACCGATGAATCGCTCACGGATCCTCGCCGGCGTGGGGCTGGCGACGCTCGGATTTCTCTGCGGCCTCGCCTGGAACGCCCTCGCGCCGGCGGTCGGCGTGGCAACGCGCAGCGGGCGCCTGCCCACGGCCGCCGGCAGCCTGAACAGCGACGAGCGCGCCACCGTCGACCTCTTCCAGCACGCCGCCCCGTCGGTGGTGTTCATCACCTCGCTGGAGCTGCGCCGCAACATGTTCCGCCTCGACGTGACGCAGATTCCGCGCGGCACCGGATCGGGCTTCATCTGGGACGATCAGGGCCACGTCGTCACCAACTTTCACGTCATCGAGGGCGCGCAAGCTGTCCGCGTCACCCTCGCCGACCAGAGCGCCTGGGACGCGAAGCTGGTCGGAGCCGCGCCGGAGAAGGATCTCGCCGTCCTCAAGATCGAGGCGCCGGCGGAGCAGCTGCACGGCCTGCCCATGGGCGCCGCGAACGACCTGATGGTCGGCCAGCAGGTGTTCGCGATCGGCAACCCGTTCGGGCTGGACCACACGCTGACGACCGGCGTGATCAGCGCCCTCGGCCGCGAGATCGGTTCGGCCGCCGACGTGCCGATCCGCGACGTCATCCAGACCGACGCCGCGATCAACCCGGGCAACTCCGGTGGCCCGCTGCTCGACAGCAGCGGACGCCTGATCGGCGTCAACACCGCCATCTACAGCCCGTCGGGCGCGTATGCCGGCATCGGCTTCGCCATTCCGGTCGACACCGTCCAGTGGGTGGTGCCCGATCTGATTCAGCACGGGCGGGTCATGCGGCCAACGCTCGGCGTGCAACTGGCGAACAATCAGGTCACCCAGCAACTCGGGATCCGCGGCGCGCTCATCCTCGACGTCGTCCCGGCCAGCACGGCGGCACGCGCCGGACTGCAGCCGACGCGGCGCGACCAGCGCGGGCGTCTCGTCCTCGGCGACGTCATCACCGCCGTCGACGGCCAGGCGGTCGCGTCCGCCGGCGATGTGTTGCTGCTGCTCGAGCAGCGCGACATCGGCGACGTCGTCAGCCTGACCGTCTCGCGCGCCGGCCACTCGCGCGACGTCGGCGTCGCGCTGCAGGCCCCCAGCGAGGGACGCGGCCGCGCCGACCGATCGGAGTAGCGTCGATCGCCGGGGGTCCACCACAGGTCGGAATCGACGATCGGACGCGGCGGGACTTGGCAGCGCCGCCGCGCTGATCTACACCGCGCGTCCATGCGCGGACCTTGGGGTGTGGGGCTGGTGCTGGCCGGGCTTCTGGCGCTGGCCGGTTGCGGCGATGACGACGCGGGGGGCGGCGCGAGCCGCACCACACCAACCGAGCTCGGCGGGCCGCCGCCAACGGTGACGCCGACGCCGCTGGCCAGCGCCGGTGTCGTCCTGGCGCTGACCAACGGCGGTGCCGCGACGCAGCAGGCGATGCTCAGCGGCAACCGCCTGAGCGGTCCGGCGGACGCTCGGGCGACGTCGTACGGCCCGCTTACGCAATCCGTCGACGGGCACGGCGCCGCGACGGTCGGCGTGCCGGCGCTCGCCCCCGGCATCTGGCTGCACCGCATCGAGGTGACCGCCACCGGCCAACAGCAGTACCGCCAGGCCCTGGTGCTCGACGATCCGGCGACGCCCAACGCGCTGGCGTGGACCGTCTTCGCCACCGTGCTGTCGGTCAACCAGGCGGCCGACACCGGCGACGGCGACTGCGACGCCACCTGCACCCTGCGCGACGCGGTGACCACCGCCAACATGGCGGCGGCGCCCGTGCTGGTCGTCTTCGACCACGCCAAGCTCGGCACGCCGTCGCAGGTGTTCTCGCTCGACCAGCGCATCTTCATCCAGTCGGCCGGGTTGACCATCGACGGCACCGATGAGAACGGCGATCCCTCGCCCGTGGTGGACTTCGCTCAACGCACCTTCCCGGCGCGCATCACTCTGCGCGGCACCAAGAAGGCGCAGCTGGGCGGCCCGTCCGGCGCCTGTCCGTGTACCCAGGACTACGGTGGCACATTGTTCGCCGGCGCGCCGGGCGTGGTGTTCGTCGGTCTGCACGTCAATCGCACCTATCCGCCGCAGGCCGAGATCTGCTGCGGCGATCAGACGCTCATCGAGCTTGGGAAGGGGGCGCTCAAGGGGCGCGTCGACACCTGTCTGCTCGACGGCGGCGGGCGCGAGATCACCGACGCGGTGACGCCGATGGGGCGCACCGGTCAGGCGACCAGCAAGGATTGCATCAAGCCGGAGCGCACCGGCTCGACGCCGGCGCAGCCGGTCGTCGTCACCAACAGCGAGATCAGCTACTGCCTCGACCGCGGCGCCAAGGTGCAGGACGACTTCCTGCTGCTCTCGCACAACTGGATCCACAACAACCTGCGCTGCGCGATGTTCGCCATCGTGCCGCAGGGCAACATCGCGGTGGACGGCAACCTGATCGAGGAGAACGGCATGAACTGTCCGCGCGGCGCGCCGCCGGACTGCCGCGACCAGGTCGTGACGCGGCCGGACGCGCCACAGGTCTCCGCCCAGGGCACCGGGACGACCTTCGCGCTCGACGGCAACGTCGTCCGTCACGGCCCGCTCAGCGGCGTCTACTGGCAGGTCGGCTCGACCGGCACGCTGAGCGACACCTTCGTCTGCGGCATGGCCGACGCCGGTATTCTCAGCGAGCGGCGGGCTGGCGACGCGCAGGATGCCGTGGTGCGCGGCACCGCCAGCGTACTCAACGGCGGCAGCGGCGTCGAAGTGCGGCGCACGGTCGCCATCGACCTCGGCAACGACGGCGGCGACGACGCCGGCCAGAACGCCTTCGCCGGCAATCCGGCCCAGCGCCAGGTGTTCAACAACATGAACCCGGCCGCGACGGTGCTCGCCCAGGGCAACCAGTGGCAGAGTTGCTACCCACCGAGCGGCGGCAGCGCCGGGAGCTGCGACGTCGACGCCATCGCCACCGACGACACCAACGACGCCGCGGGCTCGTTCAGCCTCGTCGACGTGCGCAATCCGGAGCCGCAGCAGGCCGAGGACGCGGTGACGCTCACCGCCGCGTCGCCGGCGCGGGTCGCGGAGGGCGGCCTCATCGGACTCACCGGCAGCGGCTTCGACGCCGTGTCGGGGGTCCAGGGCCTGACCCCCGCGGACTGTGCCATGCTCGCGACCACGAACACCTGCGCGCCACTGCACGGCACCTGCGTCGAGTTCATGGTCGACGGCGTCTGGACCCCCGCCGCCGACGTCCTCGGCGTCACTCCGACCTTCGTCATGGTGCGCTCGCCGCTCACCTGCACCGCGCCCACCCAGGTGCGCGTGCGCCGCGCCGTCCTCGACGGCGGCGAGGCGGTGTCCAACCCGCTCACCATCTGCACCAACTGACGGCGCCACGGCGCGCGGACGCGGTGCCGCCGCGCCACCGCGTCGACGTCCGAGCCACGGGCCGTGAGCGCCGTCGCTCGGTGGTTACCCGCCACGGCATGGTACCGCGATCTGGGGTAGTGCCTCGGTTTGAATCGCGCGGCGGTGCCGCGCTGCTCAGGTGACCGCCAAGGAAACGAGTCACCACCCGATCTGGGCGTCAGCGCGCGGCGGCGAGCACGACGTTTCGATAGGTGAAGCGCACGCGCCCGTCCTCGCGGCGGGTGGTGAGCCCCATCGCGTCGGTGGCGATCGAATCGCCGAACAGCTGGCGGATCGTCGCCTCGCTGCCCTCGACCGGGAAGGATCGCTTCAGCAGATCCTCGACGTCGATCTCCATGTTCCAGTACGCCTCGGCCGGCGCGGCGAATCCGCCGGCGCGGAACAGGCCGCGCAGCTCGTCGAGCGTCAGGGCACGCGCGTGCGACGGATCGCGCAGCATCTCCATGCGGTGAAACGCGGCGGCCTTCGCCGGATCGGAAGACGCCATGAGATCGGCCACCACCACGCGACCGGTCGGTCCACACACGCGCCGCATCTCGGCCAGCACCGCCGCCGGATCGGGGAAGTGATGGAACGCGAAGCGCGACACGGCGATCGAGAACGAGGCGTCGGCGTACGGCAGCGGCAGCACGTCGCCCTGCTCGAACGTCACGTTGCCGAGACCTTCCTTCGCTGCCAGCACCCGCCCCTGTTCGAGCATCGCCGGGGTGAGATCGATGCCAGTGACGTGCCTCGCCTTCCGCGCGAAGGCGCACGCGACGAGGCCTGGCCCACAAGCGACGTCGAGCACCGTGTCGCCGGCAGTCGTTGCCGCCGCGTCGACGATCAGCTGCATCGCCGCCGCGTCGCGAATCGGCGCCGCGGTCGCGAACGGAATCGCCTGGCGGGTGAACTGATCGACGATGGTGTCGTTGTGGGTGGGCATGGTCCGCTCCTACCGCGCGCTTCGACGCGGGGAAACCCGCCGCCGTGATTGCTCGGAATCGGTCTTTCGCTCGGAGACGTGGCGGCGGCCCTATGCCCGCCATCACGCGGACGACCGATCGAACTCGTTTCCCGGCTGGACCGCGCGGGCGGTGGCGGGCGTAAAGCCCGCCGCTACTTGCAGGCCTGGTCGTACAACGTGCTCAGGTCCTTCCGCAGATCCGCGTCCGTCAACGCCGGCATCGAGGCGCGCAGATCGTCGAGTCGCGTGCAGGCGCCCTGCTTGTCGCCGGACGCGACTTCGAGACGGGCCTGTTGGTACTCGCCCTGGAACCAGCCCTGATCGCCGGCGCGCGACTTCTTGGTGTAGTCGGCCCAGTGCGCCTTGGCGCCGGCGAGGTCGCCGCGCGCCTCGGTCACGCGGGCGAGGCTGCGCAGCGCCAGCATCGCGTTGGGATCGGCGGCGACGATACGCGCGTACGCGGCCTGCGCCGCCGCGAGGTCGCCGGTCGCCTCCTGGAGTTGCGCCGTCTCCATCTGCCGTCGCGCGCCGCCGTCCTGGTCGCCGACGAGAGCGTAGAGCGCCAGCGCGGTACGCGCCGCCGCGGCGCTGCCGGCCGCGTCGCCGTCGGCCTTGCGGCGTCCCGAGGCCCTGCGGAAGTCGCTCGCGAGGGTCGAGAGCTGCTCGCCGCGATGCTCGGCCGCGAGCGCGGGGCCGAACTGGGTGACCGCCTGCTCGGCCTCGGCGAAGCGCTGGAGCTGCAGCAGCGCGCCGAGGCGCAGGCGCACCGCCTGCGGCAACAGATCCTTCTGGTCGGGGAAGCGCGTGTCGAAGTCGGCGAGGAGCACGACGACCTGCTCCTCGCCTTTGTCGTTCGTCAGGCTGATGTAGACGGCGCGCAGCAGGGTCGCCTTGGCCTCGATCTCGGGCAGCGCGACGCCGGCGTTCTTCTGCGTCTGTAGTGCCTTCGCCTGCGACTCGACCGCGTCGAGATCCGCGCCGATCGCCGCCAGGCGCGCGGCGCGCGCCGGCGGCGCGGTGTCGGTCTTCAGCAGCTCGAAGCGCGACTGCAGCGTGCCGAAGCGCGCCCGCAGCACGTAGGCGGGATCGCCCTGCACCTTGGCGTACTCGTCGATGGCGCCGGTGAAATCGTTGCTCGATTGCAGCAGCTCGCCGGAGCGGTAGCGCGCTTCGTAGGCGAGCGGATGGTCCGGATTCTTCTCGAGGAACTCGTGCAGCGCCGCCCGGTAGCGGTCGGCCAGGGCCGGATCCACCTGCGGCTGCGCCATCAGGCTCTCCAGCGCCTTGAAGCGCAGGTAGCGCGCTTCGGCCGCCCAGTCGCCGCCGCCGGCGGCGAGCGCGGTGTCGAATTCAGCGGCCGCCGTCGTGAAGTCGTTGCTCTTGAACGCACCGACGCCGAGCCAGTAGTGCGCTTCCGGCTGGAGATCCTTGGCGTCGCCATCCGTGCTCGCGACGAGCTGTTGGAGGAGCGGCGTCGCGCCGGCGTAGTCGTTCTTGACGAGCATCATGCGCGCCAGCTCCCACTGCACGCGCGGCGAGTCCGTCTTGCCCGCCCAGGCACTGGGATCGTCGACGCGCGAGACCATCAACGAGTCGACCTTGTCGGACCAGCCCTTGCCGGCGCCGCGCAGGGTGTCCATCAGGCTCGACGCCTCGCGGCGGTAGCGCTCGGCATCGGCGCCCTTGGACTTGTCGGCGGCGTCGAACAGCGTCTCGAGGCGCACGTAACGCACCAGCGGCAGGTCGGCGGCGGGCACCTGACCGCCGCGCAGCAGCTCGTCCGAGTAGCGCAACGCGTCCTGGGTGCGATTGGTGCGCGAATAGACGTCGAGCATCGCCAGGCGTGCCTTGACCTTGCGCTCCGCCGACGCGTTGGGCGCGTCGACGACGAGCTGGAAGTCGCGTAGCGCCGAGGCCTCGTCGCCGAGCTCCAGATAGGCCAGTCCGCGCCCGAGCAGACTCTCGGTCTTCAGCTCGCCCGACTGGTCGCCGATCGCGAACTCGGAGAACCCCTTCTCCGACGCCGTGAGCAGCTCCTTCTGGCGCGCGCCGTCGTAGAGCCGGGCGCCGTAGTAGTCGAGCCAGTTGCGGTAGTAGAGGGCGGCGGCGGCCACGGCCTGCGCCTGCTTGAACTCGGCCGTCTCGTAGAGCGCGTCGAGATCGCCGTCCTGATCCATGACGCCCTTGGTCAGCGCCTCGAGGCGGCTCGAGCGCGACGTGTAGATCGACTCGAGCGGTGTGTTGATCGCTTCGAACGCGCCGCGGAGCTCCTCGCGCCGCGCGCCCTCGTTGCCGGCGCGGGCGGCGCTGTCGCTCTGGTCGATGAACGCCAGCACGAGCTGCCCGAGTTGGGCGACGCGCTGCTGCTCGCCCGCGGCGTCGCCGCTGGCGCCGGCGATGCCGCGCGCCTGAGCGCGGATCTCCCCGGTCGACAGGGCCGCCGCGGGCCGCACCGCGACCGCCAGCAGCCCTGCTGTCGCGACCACCGCCACCGCGTACCGCATCGGGTTAGGAGAGTTCCTTGAGATGCTCGGCCATCTCCACCTTCCAGCGCGAGCCGAAGGTGAGGACCAGCACATCGCGGATGAGCGTCTTGTCGTCGGCGAGCTCGACCAGGTCGCCGCCGCCGTCCTTGGCGAGGTTGCCGTAGATGCGGGTCACGTCAGCGTAGAACTCCGGCTTGGGCGGCGCTTCGAACGGTTTGTTGCCGTTGAGCGACTTCCACATCGCGCGGCTGAACTCGAGGTGCAGATGATCGGTGACGTCGATGGTGCTGAGGGTGCCGCCGTCCTTGCGGAATTCGCTGATCAACGCCTCGAGCGGCTTCACGTCCTCAGGATGCGGAGGGGAGCCGCCGATGACGATGATGATCTTCTTCGACTTCTTGCGCCAGCTGAGCTCCTTGATGGCGGCATCGACGCCGTCCAGCACCGCCTCCTCCCAATCGCCACCACCCGAGGCAGTGATGGTGGAGATGAAGCTGGTCAGCTTGTCGGTCTTGAAGCTCAGGTCCGACCATTTGGTGACGTACTCGTCGCCCTGATCGCGGTAGACGACCACGCCGACGCGGCTCGTCGGCACCATGCGCTGGATCGCGCGCACGAGCGATGACGCATGCTCCTTCACCTCGTCGATGACGAACTGCATGCTCTCGGTCGTGTCGATGACGAGCACGACGTCGAGGCCGGTCTTGCGCAGTCCGCCGACGTAGTCGCCGAAGTTGCCGCCGAGGCCGCCGATGCCGCCGCCGCCGAGCGTCAGCGCGGCGGTGTTGATGTCCACCGCCGGGCCGGTGCCGAGCTTCGGCCCGATGCTGGCCAACGTCGGCACACGCGGCGCCTTGACGTTGTGCACCACCGGGCCCTGCGGCCGCTGCGCGTCGCGCCGCGGCGCCTTGGTCACCTCGAGCAGCCCGGCGTAGTCCTCCGTCGACGGCTGTCCCTCGGTCTCGACGCCGACGTCCTCGATCTTGACCGGAATCGACTGGACGCTGTGGATGACGGTCAATGAGATGCCGGCCAGGATCAGGAGCAGCGCGATGTGGACGACGGTCGAGACGGCAAAGAAGCGGGCGCCGCCATACTGATTGCCCGACCACGGATCGAAACGGGCGGGGTCGTCATTCTGATCGGAGCTCGGCGGGCGCTCCTCGGTCATGTCCGGACTCTCAGTTCTCCGCCTTGCTGCGTTGGGCGGCAATCGCCACCTGTCCCGCGCCCGCCTTCTGCGCGATCGACAGGATCTTCACCGCCTCGCCGAACAGCACCTGCCGGTCGCCCTCGAGGACCACCGGCACGTCGGGCTTTCCGCTGATGAGGCCGCGCAACACATCCTCGATCTGATCCATCGAGGTGGGCTGACCGTTGACGTAGATTTCATCCGCCGAGGTGACGGTGACGGTGATCTCGCGCGGCTGGGCGGTGGTGCTGTCCACTTCGGGCAGGCTGATCTTGGCACCCGAATCAATCATCGCGGCGCTGCTGACCATGAAGATGATCAGCAGGACGAGAAAGATGTCGGTCAGCGGCGTGATGTTGATCTCCGCCATGATCGGAGATCGGCCGCGTTTCTTCAGGCTACCGAGCGCCATGCGCCTGCCGGCCGAGATGGATGGCGTCGAGGACGCGGTTCGACGCGATGGTCAGCGCCGCCTCGATGCGCTCGATGCGGGTCGTGAAGTAGTTGTAGAAAATGACGGCGATGATCGCGACGGCGAGGCCGAGGCCCGTCGCGATCAGGGCCTCGGAGATGCCGGCCGCGACGACGGAGAAGCCGCCGCTGCCCATCACCGCCATGTTGTGGAAGGCCTTGATGATGCCGACCACCGTGCCGAACAGGCCGATGAACGGCGCACTGGCGCCGACCGTGCCGAGCACCCAGAGCGGGCCCTTCAGCGCCTCGACCTCCTCGAAGCGCTTCTCCTCGGTGAGATCGGAGAGGTACTCGAGCGAATCGCTGGCGTGGCGAGCCAGCACGTCGGTGAAGATGCGCCCGGCGGGCGTGGTCACCTTCGAGCGCGCGGTCTGCAGCGCTTCGCTGACCTGCCCCTTCTCGAGGCTCGGCGTGATGCCGCCCGACAGCTGCAAGGTCTCGGTCACCATGTTGCGCAACGCCCACATGCGCTCGAAAACGATGCTCACCGTGACGACCGAGAAGATGATCAGGGGATATGTGGCCAGCCACCCCTTCTGAATCATTTCCAGAACGCTCAAACCCTCCACGGGCGTCTCCTTCTTCACGCGAATGGTGCGATCGCTCGGGCGCCGCACCCCCCGCTTCGGGCCGGCCTGCGGAGTGCTCCGATTCACCGGTCGCCGGCGCGAGTCGCAGATTCTGTCGGTATCAAACAAGCTTTGGTCGGATTCCACTTACGTACCGGGCACTTCCACACCTGTCAAACCTTCTCCTCCGTGTGGCCCGGCGCCCGTGGTCAGCGGTTGATCGCGCATCACGAGCGGTCCGACGAGCGCGATTTCCTCGTTGATTTGGTCCGCAGAAGGCGCACAATACGGGCCCCGGTTCGTAGCCGGTCCTCCACCCTCAACAAGCGGACAGTCGGAGATGCACGGAATCGCGAAACTCAAGTTCAGCGGTGGCGAGCGTCTCATGCCAGCGCGCAGCGGCTACGATCGCGAGCTGGTGCTCGACGAGGCCGAATCCTGTGCCCGCCGGCACGGCGAGGTACGCCTCGAGCTGAGTTCGGTCGCCCTGTTGATCCGCCCGGCGCGCGCGCCGATCGCCGCGTGCGCACAGTGTCAGCGCCAAATCGATCGCGTCGACTTCACGGTCGGCGCGCAACACCTCTGCCGGCGCTGCGTGCGGCTCAACGCTCGCTGACCCCCCACCCTTTCTCACCAGCGGCCAACGGGGCAGAATGCCCCAATGGTCGCGAAGGATACGCCGGCCGACGAGCCGTGGCTGGTGACCGAGCAGCGCGCGGCCACGGTCGAGGCCGAGCTCGAAGCCCCCGCGAACGTCCGCCTGCGCGCCGGCCTGGTGTCGCTGGTGGTCGGCACCCTCCTGCTCGGCCTGAAGTACCTCGCCTTCCAACTCACCGGCTCGACCGCGATTCTCGCCGACGCGCTGGAGAGCATCGTCAACGTCATCGCCGCGCTCTTCGCGCTCGGCGGGCTGGTCGTGGCGGGCTGGCCCGCGGATCGCAACCATCCGCACGGACACGGAAAGATCGAGTTCTTCAGCGCGGTGTTCGAGGGCGGCCTCATCACCTTCGCCGCCGTGGTGATCATCAAGGAGGCGGGCGAGGCCCTGCTCTTCGGGCACGAGGTGCGGCAGATCACCTTCGGCCTGCTGATCACCATCGGCGCCGGCCTCGCCAACGCCGCGCTCGGCATCTACCTCGTGCAGACCGGCCGCAAGTATCACTCGTTCACGCTGGTGGCGGACGGTACGCACGTTCTCGCCGACTTCTGGACCAGCGTCGCCACCGGCGTGGGCCTCGGGCTGGTGATTCTCACCCGGCTGACGTGGCTGGACGCGTTGGTCGCGGGGCTGATCGGCCTGAATCTGATCTGGACCGGCCTCGGCCTCGTCCGCCATGCCGCCGGCGGCCTGCTCGACGAGGAGGACACGCCGCTCCTGCAGAAGGTCGTCCAGGCGATCAACGGCAACCTGATCCCTGGCGTGGTGCGCGTCCATTTCCTCCGTGCCGTCCGATCGGGCCGCTTCACACACGTCGACGCGCACCTCGTGGTGCCCGAGTTCTGGAGCGTCGAGGAAGCGCACGACTTCGGCAACACCTTCGAGCGCCGCATCATGCGCAGCCTCGATCTCGATGGCGAGATCGCGTTCCACGTCGACCCCTGCCACCGCCAGTTCTGCGCCGGCTGCGACGTCGACCCGTGCCCGATCCGCCTGGCGCCGTTCACGCGTCGGACGTGGATCCCGCTGGAAGAAGCGGTGCGGCCGGACCCGGGGCTGACCTAACCTCGGAAGTGACAGAAAAAGATCAACGCGAAGGCGCGAAGTAGCGCGAAGAAACCAAGCCTGGCTCTGGTTTCGCCAACGCCATCTCCAACTGACTTTCGGTTGCTTCCGTCCAGACGCACCCGCTCTCGACTCAGCGTCTTCGCGTCTTCGCGTTGAAGATCTATGGTCCTCGCAAGGCGAAGATCCACAGAGGAACACGGATCCCTACTCGCGCGTCAGGTCGCGCCCTTCGCGGTCCGCCCGCTCGATCTCGTCCAACGTGAACGACTTGCCCTCCGGCGCGCCGGCGAGGTCGCGCAGCTTCACCCCGTCGCCGTCCGGCCGCTTCTGCAGGGCGTAGAACTGCACGTAGCGCTCGACCTCGCGCTCGACCTCCGGCATCGCGCGCCGCGGCGTGCCCTGCGGGCGATCGCGCACGAGATCCCGCTCGTAGCTGTTGTAGACGTAGGCCGCCCACGCCCAGTCGATCTCGCCGGTGGCGACACGCGACGACACCACCGTGATCAGGTCGAAGAGCTCCGGCACCAACGGATCCGGCGGCGGCATCAGCAGCAGCATGCGATGCATCTGCGCGACGGTGCGCCGCCGCTCCTCGAGCGACCCGCTCGCCTCCTCCCGTGCCGCGACGCGTTGCAGATACCAGCGCGCACCGACGCCAATGATCTCGCTCTGCCAATGCCACGCCGCCCCGCCGGCGACGACCACGGCCAGCCCAACGCCGAGCGCGATGCGGCGGCCGCGTCTCACCTGGAACGCTCCCCAGAGCCACAGATGAACACCGATCCCCCCTCCGCACTCCGCCGATGAACACGAATCCCCGCCTCCGCCACCGCTGACAATGGTTCGGGCAGATCACGCTTCGTGGTCATTGGCGGCGGTGAGGGGCGGGGTTCCGGCTTCCTTCGTGGATCCGTGGTCATCTGAGTTCAGCCGCGTCCATCTGTGGATTTGATCAATTCCAGCAACTCCAACTCGGTCTCCGCCGTCCGCCGCCCCAGGCTCGCGAGCTCGACGCTCTTCACGAGTCCGTCGAGATGCGTCTTCGCCTGCGCGATGCAGATGATCGCCCATTTGAGGTTGCCGAAGACTTCCCAGAAGCGCACGCGCTCGGCGCTGATCGGCGCGCCGCCGGCGTCGCGGTAGGCGGCCAGCAACGTCTCGCGTCGGCCGATGCCGCCCACGGGGAGATCGTCGTTGCCGAAGCGCCAGGCACGCACGCACAGCCAGCCGAGATCCTCGGCCGGATCGCCGATGTGCGACAGCTCCCAGTCGAGGATCGCGCGCGTGCCCTCCGGGCCGAACATCACGTTGCCGATGCGGTAGTCGCCGTGCACCAGGGTGCGATGCGCGGCGTCGGGCAGCCGCTGCCGCAACCATCGGAACGCCAGCTCGAACACCGGATGCGGCTCGGGCGCGATGCCGCGGAAGATCTGCTCGTAGCGGTCGAGCTCGGCCAGCGCCTGGCGACTCGCCCGCCGCCGGCGCGGCGAGAAAGGCCAGGTCGTGGGCGGCGAGATCGATGCGCATGGATGTGCGCCAGGGTCGCGCCCAGCTGCGCCGTCATCGCGGCGCGCGCCGCGGCGTACTCGTCGTCGCGCAACAGGCGCCGCGGTAGCGTTTCGCCCTCGACCCGCGCCATCACGTATGCCGCCCCCAGCACGGCGTCGTCGGCCGACAGCCAATACGGGCGCGGCACCGGCACGCCGGCGGCAAAAGCCGCCTGCTGCACCCGGTACTCCTCGTGCCGCTGCGTCTGCATGGTGCTGGCGCCCGGATCGCGGCGCAGGATCAGCGGCAGGTGCTCGCTCCCGACCTGCGCGTCGAACGACCAGATCTCTCGCGACGCGCCGCCGGGCAGCTTGCGCAGGTGGTCGACCACGACGACGCTGCCCGTCTGACGGGCGATGAAGGCCTCGAGGCGTTCGCGCAGCTGGTCGGCGTCCACGGATTCCACCTGACCATAGAACCGCCAGGGACGCCAAGATCACGCCAAGGCCGACCCTGGCGTGCCCCGCTTCGCACGTGCGCGTTCCGAGCGCCGCGTGAGCGCGCCGGTTTCAGAGTCGGCTGACCGACGCCCCGGCACTGGGCGTGACGGCGAAACAGTGCTCGCGTTCGGCGGCGCCGGGACGACCGCGGTAGAAGGTCGCGCTCGATCCTCTCGACGAACCCGGCCGCGTCCGCCGCGGCCACCAGGTTGATCGTGCAGCCGCCGAAGCCCGCACCGGTCAGGCGCGCGCCGAGGGCGCCGGACTCGCGTGCCGCCGCCACCAGCGCTTCCAGCTCCGGGCAACTGACCTCGTAGTCGTCGCGACAGCTGGCGTGCGAGGCGTTCATCAGCGCACCGAGCTCCGACCAGCGCCCGGCCGCCAGCGCGGCTTCGGCCGCGTCGACTCGCTCCGCTTCGCCGAGCACGTGGCGGACGCGGCGCAGGCGAGCACGTCGTCCCGGCGGCACCCGCTGTCCGAGCCGCTCCAGCCAGTCCGCCGAGCGAGCGTTCGGGAGCACGCCGGCGCAGATCTCCCAGATGCGCCGGAGGCGTGCCGCCGACCATCGAGATGAAGGAGACGGCAGGCGCGGCGACACTCGCCGACCCGCTCGTTGTAGGCGTCGCGCGCCGCGCCGGATTTCTCCGCGTCGACCAGGCTGTGGCAGACCACCAGCGCCGCGCCGGGCGGCATCGGCACCGGCGCGCGCCCGCAGGGGATCGAAGTCGATGCGCAGCGCGTGGCCCGCCTGCGCCAGCAGGCAGACGGCCTGATCCATCCCGCCGCTCTTGGTACCCACGAAGCGCTCGGCTCTCGCCGCCAGATCGGCGAGCCGGTCTGGCGCCATCTCCCGACCCTCCACGGCGAGCAGCGCCAGCATGCTGCCGACCACCAGCGCCGACGACGACGAGAGGCCGCCGCCCGGCGGCACGGTTCCGTCGACGAGGTAGCGCCGCGCCGCGCAACGCGTCGATGCCCAACGCGTCGATCAGCCCCTGGGCGCCCGCGCGCGGGTAGTTGTCCCAGTCGCCCGCCGCGGCGTGCGCGATGTCGGGCGCGATCGCGAAGCGGCGGGATGGGAAACGCGGCGACAGGCTGGCGACGGCGACCTGCCGATCCCCGCACGGTGCCGCGGCGACGCGCACGTCACGATCGATCGCGAACGGCAGCACCGGCAGGCCGTTGTAGTCGGTGTGCTCGCCGATGAGGTTGACGCGTCCGGGCGCACGCACCAGCACCGTCGGCGGCCGTGAGTAGCGATCGGTGAACGCAGCGATCAGCGCCGCGTCGCGGGCGGCGCTCATGTCGACTCGGCGAAGAGCGCCTGCGCGGCGGCGAGATCCGCCGGCGTGCCGACGTCGGACCACGGGCCGCGCACCGGTACCGCGCGCACGTCGCGACCGTCGCCCACCATCTGCGCGGCGGCCTGCGGCAGCTCGTACTCGCCGCGCGCCGACGGCGCGAGACGCCGCGCGTAGTCGAACACCAGCGGCGCGAACGCCATGATACCGGCGTTGTTCCACCGGGTCGTCGACGTCCCGCGCGGCGGCTTCTCCTCGAGGCGCTCCACCCGCCACTGCGCATCGACGTAGACCGCGGCGCCGCGCCACGGATCGTCCACCGCGTTCACCGCCAGCAGCGCATCGCAGGGCTGACGCGCGTAGGCCGCGAGCAACTCGCCGTAGAAGGCGGTCGGCACGAGGATGTCGCCCCAACTGACGACGAACGGCGCCGCGCCGACATCCGCGGCGGCGAGCAGCACCGCGCGCGCGGTGCCGTCCGGCCGCTCCTGGCGGCGATACGCCAGCGACAGCCCGAGCGCGTGGCCGTCGCCGAGAGCGGCCTCGATCTGCGCGCCGAGATGGCCCGTCACCACCACGGCGCGCCGCACGCCGCCGCGCGCCAGTCCGGCCAGGACGCGGGCGATGATCGGCTGCCCGGCCACGGTGAGGAGCGGCTTCGGCGTCGCCTCCGTGAGCGCGCCCATGCGCGTTCCGCGCCCTGCGGCGAGCACCACGGCGGTCTCGATCGACGGCACGGACGGACAGTAGTCGCTTGGCACTTGAATGTGGAGTGCGGCGCGTCAGCGCCGCTGGATTGGCGCCGCGCGTGAGCGCGGCTGACGCCGCGCCCGACCCAGCGGCGCCGACGCGCCGCACTCCACATCGGCTCCCATCTGTGTTTTGTCTACCGCCTCTCCACAGGAGGTCATCGCATGTCGGCCACACGTTCGGCGCTGGTGCGCCCCAAGCTCGACTACCCTCGCGTGCCGTATCACGGGCTGTTGCGGCACACGGTCGAGCGCTTCCCCGACAAGTGGGCCACGGTGTTCCACGATCAGATGGTGACCTTCCGCGAGCTCGAGGGCGCCAGCAACGCGCTCGCCAACGGCCTGCGGGCGCTCGGCGTCGGCAAGGGCGACCGGGTCGCGCTGCTGATGACCAATCGCCCCGAGTACCTGATCAGTTTCGAGGCGACGTCGAAGGTCGGCGGTACGGTGACGCCGATCAACCCCGCGTATCACGCCGAGGAGGTCGAGTATCAGCTCAACGACTCCGAGGCGCGCGTGCTGATCGTGCACGACGAGCGCTACCCGATCGTCGCGTCCATCCGCGCCAACCTGAAGACGGTGCGGCACGTCCTCGTGATCGGCGACGCGCCGAGCGGCACCGAATCGTGGGACGCGGTGGTGCGCGATCACCCGGCGACCGCGCCGCCGGAGGTCGCCATCGACATCGACCGCGACCTGATCGCGCTGCCCTACTCCAGCGGCACCACGGGTCTGCCGAAGGGCGTGATGCTCACCCATCGCAACCTGGTGAGCAATCACCTGCAGTGCACATCGGCGTCGCGCATCACCGACCGCGACACCCTGCTGCTGTTCCTGCCGTTCTACCACATCTACGGCAGCATGCTGATGGGCGGGGCGATCGCCAGCGGCGCGACGCTCTGCATCATGGAGCGCTTCGACGCGACGACCGCGCTGTCGATCACCCAGAAGTACAAGGTCACGCTCTTCTACGCCGTGCCGCCGGTGCTGCTGGCGCTCAGCCAGATGCCGCAGCTCACGCAGTTCGATCTGTCCTCGGTGCGCTACATCATGAGCGGCGCGGCGCCGCTACCGCCCGAGATCGCCCGGCGCATGCAGGACGCGAGCGGCCTCGTGGTGTTGCAGGGCTACGGGCTCACCGAGGCGGCGCCGCTCACGCACATGAATCCCGTCGACAATCCCGAGTCGATCCGACTCGACTCGGTCGGCCTGCGCGTCTCCGACGAGGAGGAGCGCATCGTCGATCCCGACGACCCCAGCAAAGAGATGGGCTGCGACGAGGTCGGCGAGCTGATCATCCGCGGGCCGCACGTCATGCAGGGCTACTGGAAGGCGCCGGAGGAAACGGCGCGCGCGCTGCGCGACGGCTGGCTCCACACCGGCGACATCGCCCGCAAGGACGCCGACGGCTACGTGTACATCGTCGATCGCAAGAAGGAGATGATCAAGTACAAGGGCTTCGGCATCGCTCCCGCCGAGCTGGAAGCGGTGCTCCACGAGCACCCGGCGGTGGCCGACTGCGCCGTCGTGCCGCGCAAGGACCCCGACGCCGGCGAGATCCCGCGCGCCTTCGTCGTCTGCGCTGCCGGCGCGACCGTCACCGCGGACGAGCTGATGGCCTTCGTCGCCGGCCGGGTGGCGACGTACAAGCAGATACGCGCCGTGACGTTCATCGACGCCATCCCGAAGAATCCATCGGGAAAGATCCTGCGCCGGGTGCTGCGGGAGCAGGACTGAGCCACAGCTGGATCTTTGGAACTATGCGCATCCTGATCGCCGGCGCCGGAGCGCTGGGCTCCGTCTTCGGTGGGTTTCTGCGCCGCGCCGGTGACGACGTCACGCTGCTGGGGCGTGCCACGCATCTCGAAGCCATCGCCCGCGACGGGCTTCGCGTCGACGGCCTGTGGGGCGAGCATCTCGTGCGCGGCTTCGCCGTCGCCACCGAGACCACCGCACTGCGCGGGCCGTTTGACGTCATCCTGTTGCCCGTGAAGTCGTACGACACGGAGACGGTCGCCGCCGCGGTGGCGCCCCTGCTCGCTGACGACGGCGTGATGCTCTCCCTGCAGAACGGGCTCGGCAACGTGGAAGTGGTCGAGCGCACCGTCGGCGCCGCGCGGGCGCTCGGCGCACGGGTGATCTTCGGCGCGACCATTCCCGCATCGGGGCGTGTCCGCGTCACCGTCTTCGCCGATCCAACCGCGATCGGCCCCCTCGCGCCCGGCCAGCATGCGCGCCGCGACTCGCTGGCGCGCGACCTCGCGGCACGCATCGACGCTGCCGGCGTTCCCGCCGTCTACACGGACGCCCTGCCCGCGATGCTGTGGGCCAAGGTGTTCTACAATGCCGCGCTCAACCCGCTCGGCGCGCTGCTCGACCGCCATTACGGCGCCCTGCCCGAGCATGCCTCGAGCCGTGATCTGATGGACGCCATCATCGACGAGGCGTTCGCCGTCGCGACGGCAGAAGGCGTGTCACTCAAATGGACGAGCGCCGCCGCCTATCGCAACGAATTCTACGGCCGCCTGGTCCCCGCCACCTACGACCATCGCTCGTCGATGTTGCAGGACCTTTTCCACGGGCGAAGGACGGAGATCGATGCGATCAATGGCGCGGTTTGGCAGCGCGGCGCGGCGAAGGGTGTTCCGACTGCAGTCAATGCGGCGTTGACGAGATTGGTTCGCGTGGTGGAAACCGGGAGGCACAAGACAAAAGACAGAGGGCAAAAGGCAAAAGGGGGAAGTTCAGAGGGGTGAGTGCGCGAACGCGACCTCGACGATCGGCTGCTGCGGTTCGGAGTGCGTACGCTGCATCTGGCGGGCGCGTTGCCGAGAACCGCAGCGGGGAGACACATCGCCGGTCAGCTGCTGCGGTGCGCTACATCGATCGGGGCAAACTATCAGGAAGCCCAAGCCGCCGAATCGCGAGGCGACTTCATCCACAAACTGCAGGTCGCCTTGAAGGAAGCGCGCGAAACCAACTATTGGTTGCGCCTGATCGAAGCAGCCCAACTAGTCCCGGCGGCAAAGCTCGCCGGCCTTCTCGACGAATCCAGACAACTGAAAGCGATCCTCGCCAAATCCGTCGCCCGTGCCAAGGGCATCGCCAAATGAAACGTTCCGACTCCACGCCTTTACCTTTTGTCTTTTGCCTTTTCTCTTTTGTCTTCTGATGCCTCCCTTCGTCACGTCCGCCCACCTCGACTCCATCTACGCCGACGCCCGCGCATGCTTCCCGCACGAGGCCTGCGGCTTCGTCATCGAACGCGAGGGCGCCGTCGAAGTCGTGCGCGTGACGAACATCCAGAACGCGAAGCACGCCGAGAATCCCGAACAGTTCCCGCGTGACGCGACGATCGCGTACACGATGGGTCCCGAGGCGGCGCCGATACTGGTCGGCCATGACCGTGGCGCGTTGATCATCCGCGCGATCTACCACTCGCATCCGCAGCACGCGTCGTACTTCAGCGCCGAGGACAAGAAGCAGGCGACGGTGTGGGACGAGCCGAGCTATCCCGACGCGACGCAGATCGTCGTCTCCGTGATCGACGGCGAGGTGCGCGACGCCAAGGCCTTCCGCTGGCACGAAGCGGAGCGTGATTTCGTCGAGGTTCCGCTCGACGTCTGAGGAGCGTGGATGTCGCTGCACTACACCGTCGCGGGAGACGGTCCGCTCACCGTCGTCCTGACCCACGGCCTGGCGGCGGGGGAGGCGACCTGGGCGAAGCAGGTCGAGGCGCTGGCGCCGCGCTATCGCCTCCTCACCTGGGATCTGCGCGGACACGGACGTTCGGCCCCGAATGCGGGCCCGTGCGCGATCGAGGACCTCGCCGGCGACCTGCGGGCGGTGCTCGACGACGCCGGCATCGAGCGCGCCGTCGTCCTCGGCCACTCCGCCGGCGGCGTCGTGGCGATGCGTTTCGCGCTCGACCACCCCGCGCGGACCGCCGGCCTGGTGCTGGTCGGGACCGCCAGCGAGTGCAATCAGCGCGCGCGGCAGTTCTACGAGGACCTCGCCGCGATCGCGGAAGAGCGCGGCATGGATCCGGTGCGGCGTCGTCTCGGCGTCGGCGCCGAGCAGGCGCGACAGTCGCCCACCGATCCCGCCACCTTCGCGCGCGTCGCGCGCGCCATGGCGAGCCTCTCCGGCGCGCCGTTGACCGCGCGCGTCGCCGAGATTCGCTGCCCCGCGCTGATGATCGTCGGCGACAAGGATTTCCTCGGCGCCGGCGGTTCGGTGATCCTGCACCGCCAGATCGCCGGCTCGCGCCTCGCCATCGTGCCGGATCGCGGGCACGGCATCTTCGCCGAGGATCCCGACGCCTTCAACGCCCTGCTGCTCGACTTCCTCGAGAGCGAGCTGCCGTCGGCGTCGGCTCGAGCGTGAAGACAGGCGCGGCGGTGCCCCACTGCTCAGATAGCCGCCAAGGACGCCAAGGGCGCCAAGCAGCGCTGCTTGGCGCCCTTGGCGTCCTTGGCGGTTTCTCAGGATCGGTTTCGCCGCTAGTGGTAGCCACACACAGCTGAAAGGACGTCGCCATGCCCACGATCACCACCAAGGACGGCACCGAGATCTACTACAAGGACTGGGGCACGGGTCAGCCCATCGTCTTCAGCCATGGCTGGCCGCTCTCCGCCGACGACTGGGACACGCAGATGCTGTTCTTCCAGCGCAACGGTTTCCGCGTCATCGCCCATGATCGGCGCGGCCACGGCCGCTCCACCCAGACCGCCGGCGGTCACGACATGGATCACTATGCCGACGACCTCGCGGCACTGACCGCGCATCTCGATCTGAAGAACGCCGTGCACGTCGGCCATTCCACCGGCGGCGGCGAGGTGGCGCGCTATCTGGGACGACACGGCGAAAGCCGCGTCGCCAAGGCGGCGCTGATCAGCGCGGTGCCGCCGATCATGGTCAAGACCGCGGCCAATCCCGGCGGCCTGCCCAAGGACGTGTTCGACGGACTCCAGGCGCAGCTCGCCGCGAATCGCGCGCAATTCTACACCGACCTCGCCGCCGGCCCGTTCTACGGCTTCAACCGGCCGGGCGCGAAGGTCTCGCAGGGGACGATCAGGAACTGGTGGCGGCAGGGCATGATGGGCGCCGCCAACGCCCACTACGACGGCATCGTCGCCTTCTCGCAGACGGATTTCACCGAGGACCTGAAGAAGATCACGGTCCCGGTGCTGGTGCTGCACGGCGACGACGATCAGATCGTGCCGTGTGCCGACGCCGGGCCGCTATCCGCCAAGCTGGTGAAGAACGGGACGCTGAAGATCTACAAGGGCTTTCCGCACGGCATGTGCACCACCGAGGCCGACACGATCAACGCCGACCTTCTGGCGTTCATTCGGAGCTGACCTGCGCACCCGCTTCGTCAGGATTGCCCGGGAGTCTTCGCCGGCTCGAGCGTGAAGTAGAAGGTCGCGCCGGCGTCCGGCGCCGACTCCACCCACACCCGGCCGCCGTGGCGCTGCACGATGCGCTGCACGGTGGCGAGCCCGACACCGGTGCCCTCGAACTCGGCCGCGTGGTGCAGCCGCTGGAACGGCGTGAACAGACGCTTCGCGTAGGCCATGTCGAAGCCGACGCCGTTGTCGCGGACGAAGAAGACGTCGCGCCCGTTGCGTCCGAAGGCCACCTCCGCCGTGCCGCGCGGGCGCGTGTACTTCCAGGCGTTGCCGAGCAGGTTCTCGATCAGCGCGTGCACCAGCGCCGGGTCGGCGGACGCGTGCAGGTCGTCGGTGATCGTCACGTGCACGACGCGGGCGGGCTCGGCCTGCTGCAACTCGACAGCCACCTGCCGCGCCATCGCGCTGAGGTCGACGAAGCCCCGATGGACCTGGCCGCGCGCCAAACGGGACAGGTCGAACAGGCTGTCGATGAGAGTTTCCATACGGCTCGCCGCGGTGATGACGCGATCGAGCTTGGCGAGCGCATCCGGCGCCAGCACCGCCTCGTTCTCCTCGCGCACGATGCGCGCGAAGCCGCCGACGGCGCGGAGCGGCGCGCGCAGATCGTGCGACACGCTGTAGCTGAACGCTTCGAGCTCGCGGTTGGCGAATTCGAGCTCGCGCGTGCGCTCCTGCACGCGATGCTCGAGCTCGCGGTTGAGCCGCTCGATGGCGGCCGCATGGTCACGCTGCGCGGTGACGTCGAGCAGAAACCCGCGCAGGCGGGTGGGCATGCCGCCCTCGGTGACCACGGTCACCAGATCGCGCATCCACAGCCACCGGCCGTCGGCGGCGCGCATCCGATACTCGAGCGTGTGATTCTCGCCGCGAACGACCGCGGCCCGGCAGTCGCGCAGCACGGCGTCGCGGTCGTCGGGGTGGACGTGGCTCTCGAAGAACCCGGGCGCCGTCCACTCGTCCAGCGGGTAGCCGAGCTGACGCTCGCCCTGCTCGCTGACGAAGGTGAACGTGAAGGTGTCGGCGTCGGCTTCCCAGACGATGCACTCGAGCGAGTTGAGGAGCGCGCCGAGCTCCTCGCGCGAGCTCGCCAGCGCCGTAACGGTCTCGTGCAGGTGCCGCGCCGCGCGGTCGTACGCCGCCAGCGTCCGCACCTTGTCGGTCTCGTCCTGGATGATCGCCAGGCTGCCGCAGACGGCGCCGTCGGCGCCGCGCAGGCCGACGACCTGCATGCTCAAGTCGATCCGCGTGCCCCACACCGATTGGTACGGGGCTTCGAGATGCTCGAGCGGTCCGCCCGCCAACACGCGCGCGAACGCGTCGCGGATCCCGTGCTGGTAGAGCGGCTCGAGCGCGAGCACGTTGAACCGGCGAGACGCCTCCTCGCTCGGCGACCCGAGCAGCGCGAGCAACACGGGATTGGCGGAGGTCACCTGGCCGGCGGCATCGGTCAGCAGGATACCGACCGGCGCCTGGCGGAACAGCAACTGCCAGCGTCGAGCGAGCTCGGCCGCGCTCGGCGCTGGTGCGCCGGCGTCGGGCTCGTCCGCCTGCTCCCGCAGGACCGCCGGCAGCAGCCCCGAGAGGCGGCGCTTGCTGACGAACGCGTCGGCGCCGGCGCGCATGACGTCGGCGGCGGCGTCGTTGTGCCCGGAGACGATGATCACCGGCAGGCGCGGCTCGCGGACTCGAATCTGCGCGAGCGCCTCGGCACCACTGAAGGCCGGCAGCACGCAATCGCAGAAGACGAGATCCCAGCGGTGGCGCAGCGCCGCCGCCAGACCGGCCGCCGTATCGACGCGATCGGCGGTCGGAACGTACCCGCCGGAGCGCAACTCGCGCAGGATCAGACGGGCGTCGTCCTCGGAATCCTCGACCAACAGCACGCGCAGCGGGCGCCCCGGCGGCGCACCGGGCGGAATCTCGCCAAGCTCCGTCGACTCCCCGTGTGCCACGGCCGGGATAATGGCGGCCGCACAGCAGCTGTCAATGCAGAATACGCGGCGCGCATCGACTGCCGCTGCCGTTTCTTGCGATCACCGAATGGAGGGCCGCGCTCCCGCGCGGCCGTGTCCCGCGCGTGTCGACACTGCGGAGATTTCGAACGGCGCAGGTGGCGGCGCGATCACGTGTCGCACGATGCCGCGCGCCACCCCTCCGGGCGGTGCGCCGCACCGCCGGCGGCCACAGGTGCCGCGGCTACACCTTGCTCGCGGCGCTCAGCTTCTTCGGAAAGCCTCGTCGAACAGCGCCTGATTGCGCCCGTAGATCTGCTGGCCGCCGGCGACGTACAGCACCTCGCCGGTGATCCAGCTGGCGGCCGGGGAGGCGAGGTACACGGCGGCGTAAGCGATTTCGTCGGGGCCGCCGAAGCGGGCGATCGGGATGCCCTCGCAGAGCGTCTCGATCTGCGGATCGTAGGTGACCTTGAACGCCTCGGTCTGGATCGGGCCGGGAGCGACGCAGTTGATGCGCACCTTCGGGCCCCACTCGATCGCCAGGCTCTTCGCCAGCTCGAGCAGGCCCGCGCGCGCGGCCGAGGTATGAGCGATGCCGGGGAAGCCGCGCCCGACCACGGCGATGATGGTCGTGATGCTGCCGCCGCGCCCGTCGAGCATCTGCGTGCCGAGCACCTGGGTGACGTTCCAGGTGCCCGTGAGGTTGGTGTCGATCACCGCCTGCCAGCCCTTGGCGGAGAAGTCGCGGGCCGCCTGCGCGAACTGGCCGCCGGCGTTGTTGATCAGCATGTCCACCTGGCCGTGCCGCGCCCGCACCGTCTCGCCGAGCGCCTCGACGCTGGCGCGATCGCGAATGTTGACGAACGCCGTCTCCACCCGTCGCCCGTACGTGGCGCGAATCTCCGCCGCCGCCTGCTCCAGGCGCTCGACGTTGCGCGCGGCGAGGATCAGATCGGCGCCCGCCTCCGCCAACTGATCGGCGATGGCGCGCCCGAGCCCGGTGCCGGCGCCGGTGACCAGCGCCACCTGCCCCTGGCAGAGCTCGGGATGGAAGACGCGGATGCGCGGTGGCGGCGGCGGCAGCATGGAAGAGATTCACCGCGGAGACGCCGAGACGCTGAGGTGCGCGGCGTGCTCTCGTCCGGACTCCGCGCCTTGGCGTCTCTGCGGTGAACAATCCGTCATGGGCGGCTCAGACGTTCCCGTACCCCTCCAGCTTGGCGATGATCTGCATCATCACCTCGTCGGCGCCGCCGCCGATGCTGAGCAGGCGGGAGTCGCGCCAGTAGCGGGACACGGGAAACTCGTCCATGTAGCCGTAGCCGCCATGGAACTGCATGCACCAGTCGGCGACGTTGCGGACGAGGCGGCCGGCGGCGAGCTTGGCCATCGACGTCTCGCGAGTGCACTCCTCGCCGGCCACGTACATGCGCACGCAGTGGTAGTTGAGCTGGCGCAGCAGTTCGATGTCGGTCTGCAGCTCGGCGAAGGTGAACTGCACGTGCTGCTTGAGCGAGAGGGGCTTGCCGAACACCGAGCGATCCTTGGTGTACTGCACGGTGCGATCGAGCATGGTCTGCGCGCCGGCCGCCGCGCCGATCGCGGCCACCATGCGCTCCTTCTGGAACTGCTTCATCTGGTAGACGAAGCCGTGGCCCTCCTCGCCGATGCGGTTCTCGATCGGCACGCGCACGTCCTCGAACACCAGCTCGGCGGTGTCGGAGCAGTGGTTGCCGATCTTCTCGAGCTTCTTCGCGACGCCGAACCCAGGCGTGTCGGTGGGCACGACGAAGAGCGTGAAGCCGTAGTGGCCGGCATCCGCGTCGGTCTTGGTGAGCAGCGTGATGTAGTCCGCCTGGGTGCCGTTGGTGATGAAGATCTTGCGGCCGTTGATGACGTAGTAGTCGCCGTCGCGCTTGGCCTGGGTGCGGATCGAGAACACGTCCGAGCCGGCGCTCGGCTCGGTGACGCCGATCGCGCCGACCATGCGCCCCTCGATCGACGGCCGCAGGTAGCGCTCCTTGAGGTCGTCGCTGCCGAAGTCGTGCAGCGCCGGGGTGCACATGTCGGTCTGCACCATCATCGCCATCGGGATGCCGTTGCACGGGCACGCTTCCGACATCGCCTCGCAGTAGGCGGCGGTCCACCAGTAGTCGAGGCCGCTGCCGCCGTAGGCCGGATCGTAGGTGATGCCGAGCATGCCGAGCTCGCCGGCGCGCCTGAACACCTGATGGGCGGGGAAGGTGCGCGCCTTCTCCCACTCGTCGACGTGCGGGTTGACCTCGTGCTCGAAGAAGTCGCGGATGGTCTTCTGAAAGGCCTTCTGCTCGGGCGTGAAATAGTCCATCGCCGACCGACGTAGCATCCCCGCCGGGGGCTTGGATAGCACGGCAATCCGCACTTTCCGCGAGTGCCGCGGCGGGTCACTCGGCGGCGCCGCGACGTCGCCGATGCCGAAACCCGACGCGTCACGCCGACGCTCGTTGGAGCGCCACGGCAACGGGCGCCGGGTGGTCCGCGTTCTGCAGTCGTGGGGTCTGACCCGCCCAACTGAGCGCTCACACAGCAGCGCGGCGATAGCAGATGCCATAACGCCGCTTCTCCGCGCAAAATGCCCAGATTCTTCTACTCAAAGCGTTGCGCGAACACCGGCGGCCTGTGCTAGCTGTCGGCCGTGGCGCAACCCGGACTGGGGCAGGCGGTTCGGCGCGACGACCTGCCAGAGGAGGCGAGCGAGGACACCGAGCGGTTGTTCCTCGAGCGGTTGCGTCTCGGACTGCAACTCGTCAACGCCGGCATCGCCACCGTCTTCGTCGGCTGGATCGTCGTCAATCCCGGCCAACTCCCGCTGCTGAGCGTCATCCAGGCCCTCAACTTTCTCCTCGTCGCCGCCGCGCTCTGGGCGTTGCGCGACTCTCGGCAGGACACCTTCAACCTCGTCGTCGGATCCCTCGCCTATACGGTCACCGTGTTCGCTACCGGTGCCGTCGGCATCGTCGCCCACGATGGCACGACGCCGCTCCTCATCATGGTCGGCATGGCCGTGATCGGCGCCGTACTGATCCCATGGCGACCGTGGTGGCACCTTTCGGGAATGGCGATCACCATCGTCGCCGCCATCTGGACCGTGTCGGTCGTCTCGTCTCAGCCGCTCCTGTCGCTGCGCAACGCCGCCGCCATCTCCCCGACCTTGATCGCCGCCGTCTATCTGTCGCGCGCCTTCAGCCGCCAGCGCGCCGCCGGCGTGCGGGCGGCGCATGACCGCCGCAGTCGCGAAGCGAGCCTGCGCGACGCCAACCGGCGTCTCGAACGGGAGATCGAGGAGCACCGCAAGACCGAGTCGGCCCTGCGTTTCGCCATGCGCGAGCTCGATCACCGGGTGAAGAACACGCTCGCCACCGTCCAGTCGGTCGCCGATCAGACGTTCCGTTCGTCCGTGGCGATGGATGACTTCCGCGAGGCGTTCGCCGGCCGCATCCAGGCGTTGGCGCGCATCCACAGCGCCCTGGCCGGCCGACAACCCGAAGGCCTCTCGGTCGGCGAGCTCGTCGATCTGGTCGTCGGTCCGTATCGCCACCATCCCGAGAGCGTGCGAATCGACTGCGACGGCAGCTTCGTCCCGGCAGAGCTCGTGCGCGCGCTCGGCATGGCGCTGCACGAGCTCGCCACCAACGCGGCCAAGTACGGCGCCCTCTCGAACGCCGCCGGTCGCGTGGTGGTGTCGGCGCGGGCCGGGGGCGGCGACGGCGCGCGCCTGCGCATCAACTGGAGCGAGGAGGGCGGGCCCCCGGTCGGCGAGCCGGCGCGGCGCGGTTTCGGCACGCGCCTGATCGAGGAGGCGCTCGCCTATGAGGTCGACGGGTGCGTGGCGCTGCGCTTCCCGACCGACGGTCTGCGCTGCGACATCGACCTGCCGATCCCACCGCCGAGCTAATGACCCAGTCGTTGAACGGCCTGCGGATCCTGGTCGTCGAGGACAACTTCGTCCTCGCCGACGCCCTGCGCTATCTGCTGGCCGGCTACGACGGCGTCGTCACGGCCATTGCCCCCACCGTGCCGCGCGCCTTCGCCGCCCTCGATGCGCAGGCCGCCGACGTCGCGGTGCTCGACATCAACCTGAACGGGAACAGCGTCGTGCCCTTCGCCGAGCACCTCCGCCACGCCGGCGTCCCGTTCCTCTTCCTCACCGGGTACGGCGACGACCCCGATCTCCTGCCCGAGCACCTGCGCGACCACCCACGCCTCGAGAAGCCGGTGCAGGCCGATCGCCTGATCGACCTCCTCCTCGCGCTCACGAGCTGAACCGTCAGGGCGGTTCAGGCCGCGGCGCGATAGCGCAGGATGCGGCGCACCGGATACCGCTCGGCGAGGCGCGCCCACATGCCGTACATCACCGGCAGCACGACCAAGGTCAGCGCGCAGGCGCTGAGCGTGCCGCCGACGATGACGACGGCGATCGGGCGCTGCACCTCGCTGCCGATCGCGTGGCTCATCGCCGCCGGCACGAGGCCGAGGGCGGCGAGCGCCGCGGTCATCAGCACCGGTCGCAGGCGCTCGCGGCAGCCGGCGCGGATGGCGGCGTCGAGGGCACGGCCGGCGCGCCGCTGTTCGAGCACCGCCGAGAGCACGAGCACGCCGTTCAGCGACGCCTGTCCGATCAGCGCGATGAAGCCCACCGCCGCCGAGACCGACAGCGGCATGCCCATCCACACGAGGCCGGCGACGCCGCCGACGAGCGCGAACGGCACGTTGAGCAACACCAGCACGGCCGGCGGGAACGTGCCGAAGGCGTTGAACAGGAGCACCAGAGTGATGAGCAGGGCCACCGGCACGACGAGCTCGAGGCGCGCCATCGCGCGCTCCTTGCTCTCGAACTCGCCGCCCCACTCCATCGTGACGCCCGGCGGCAGCGGTACCGCCGCCGACACCTTGGCGCGCGCCTCGTCGACGAACGATCCCATGTCGCGCCCGCGCACGTTCATGCGGATGCCGATGTAGCGGTGGCCGTTCTCGCGGCTGATCGCCGCGCGGCCGAGGCCGACGTCCACGTGCGCCAGGGTCTCGAGCGGCACGGTGATCGCCTCGTGCACGGGGACCTGCAATTTGCGGATCTTCTCGATGTCGTCGCGCGCCGCGGTGGGATAGCGGAGCACGATGTCGAAGCGCCGTTCGCCGTCCCAGAACACGCCGACCGGCTGGCCGCCGAGCGCCGCCTGGAGGATGTGCTGGAAGTCCTCCATGTCGAGGCCGTAGCGGCCGAGCGCCTGGCGGTCCGGCTCGACGCGCACCTGCGGCACCTCGCTGCTCTTCACGATGCCGAGGTCGGCGACACCGGGCACATTGGCGATCGCCGCCGTCGAGCGCTCGGCGAGGTCCTGCAACTGGACGAGGTCGTCGCCGGAGATCTTCAGGGCGATCTGGCCGAACTGACCCGAGATGTTCTCGTTCACGTTGTCGCGGATCGGCTGCGAGAAGTTCACCTCGATGCCGGGGATCTCGCCGAGCGAGTGGTCGAGCTGCACGATCACGTCGTCGAGCGTGTCGACGCCGCTCGGCCAGCGGTCCGGCGGGGTCAGGCGCACGAAGAACTCGAGGTTGTTCGTCAGCGTCGGGTCGGTGCCGTCCTCGGGCCGCCCGAGCTGCGACAGGATCGATTCGACCTCGGGGTTCTGCTCGAGCAGATTGGTGATGCGCGGGACCAACGTGCGACCCTCGTCGAGGCTGATGTTCGATGGCAGCGTGAAGGTGATGTAGAGCGACCCCTCGTTCAGCTCGGGCAGGAACTCCGAGCCCTGCCGCGACAGGGCGAAGACCGCCGCCCCGAGCGCGAGCACGCTGCCCACCAGCACGATGACCCCGTGGCGTAGCGCCCAGCGCAGGGTCGGCTCGTACGCCGCCTGGGCGAGGGTGAGCACCGGCGAGATGCGGTGGCGGATCGGTTTGCGGAAGACGAACGTGGCGAGCACCGGCACCAGGGTCACCGAGAACAACAGCGCGCCGACCAGCGCGGCCACCACGGTGTTCGCCATCGGCGCGAAGATCCGGCCTTCGACCCGTTGCAGCATGAAGATCGGCAGGTACGCGGCGATGATGATGAGCAGCGAGAAGATCGTCGGCCGCACGACCTCGGTGGTGGCGCGCTCGATGAGACCGCGCATGCCGTCGACGCCGGGCACCGCGTCGGCGCTGGAGAGGCGGTGGACGATGTTCTCGATGATCACGACGCCGCCGTCGACGATGATGCCGAAGTCGACCGCGCCCATGCTCAGCAGATTGGCGCTCATGCCGCGCAGGCTGAGGTAGAGGAACGCCGACAGCAGCGACAGGGGGATCAGCGCCGCCACGATCAGCGCGGCGCGTAGGTCGAGCAGGAAGACGAACAGCACCAGGGTCACCAGCAGGCCGCCCTCGAGGAGATTGTGGGCGACGGTGTGCAGCGTGGTGTCGACCAGATCGGTGCGATCGTAGAAGGGCGTGACCTGCATGCCCGGCGGCAGCAGGCGCGCATTGAGCTCGCCGATGGCGGCGCGCACGCGATCGAGGACGACGGTGGGGTTCTCGCCGCGCCGCATCAGCACGATGCCCTCGACCGTGTCGAACTGCTCGGCGCGGCTGACCACGCCCTGGCGCGGCGCCCAGCCGTCGGCCACCGCGGCGACGTCCTGGATGCGCACCGGCGTCCCGTCGCGCGTCGCGACCGTCGTCTCGGCGATGTCGTCGAGCCGGCTGAACAGGCCCTGACTGCGGATCACCATCTGCTCGGCGCCGCGGCGCAGGATGCCGCCGCCGGCGTTGCTGGAGGCGGTGTCGAGCGCGTGCTCGAGGTCCTCGATCGTCAGGCCGTAGGCGGCGAGCTTCGCCGGCGACGGCTGCACGTGGATCTCGCGCACCAGGCCGCCGTAGCTGACGACGTCGGCGACGCCGTCGACGCGCAGCAGCCGCGGCTGCACGATCCAGTCCTGCGCGGTGCGCAGCTGCATCGGGTCGCCGCCGACGCCGGTGAGCGTGTAGCGGTAGATCTCGCCGATCGGCGTCGCCAACGGGCCGAGCTCGGGCGTGACGCCCTCCGGCAACTCGGCGTCGCGCAGGCGCTCGAGCACCTGGGCGCGCGCGAACAACGGATCGACGCCGTCGTTGAACGTGAGCGTGATGTTCGACAGCCCGAAGAGCGACAGGTTGCGCAACCGCGCCAGACCCGGCGTCCCGTTCAGGGCGCGCTCGATCGGCAGTCCGATCTGCCGCTCCACCTCCTCCGACGGCTGCCCGTTGAAGATGGTGATGACGCTGACCTGCGTGTCGGTCGGGTCGGGAAAGGCCTCGATCGTCAGGCCGCGGAAGGCCGAGATGCCGGCCACCACCACGACGAGGGTGAAGAACAGGACGGCGCCGCGGCTGCGCAGCGAGAAGGAGACGATACGCTCGAACATGCCGCCGTCACTGGCTGGCGAGGTCGACGGCGTTGAGCAGCAGCAGCGCGCCCTTGGTCACGTAGGCGTCGCCGGGCGCCAGGCCGCTCAGGATCTCGACCTGCGTCCCCTGCTGGTGGCCGAGCGCGACCTTGCGGCGCTCGAGCGACGTCTCGCTGCCGGACGTGCGAACGAACACGAAGGATTCCTGGTCGTCCGTCACCACCGCCTCGACCGGCACGACGACGCGCTGCTGGTCGTCCGGAGCGAAGGCGACCTGCACGAACGCATTGGGGCGAAGCGCCGAATCGGGGTTCGGAACGCGCACGCGCACGTCCACCATGCGCCGTTGCGGATCGACCACCGCGCCGATCGATTCGATGGTGCCGGTGACGCCGCCGTCGACGGCGCCCGGCTCGAAGATCTGCGCCTTCTGCCCGACGCGCAGCGAGCGCACGCTCGTCTCGGGCACGTCGGCGGTCACCACGACCTCGTCGAGCTCGGCGATGACCAGCAGCGGGTCGCTGCGATCGGGACCGACCTGTTGGCCGGCCAGCGCGTCGCGGGCCACGACGACGCCGGCGCGCGGCGCGGTCAGCCAGTAGAGCCCCTCGCTCGCCGTGGCCACCGACAGGCTGCGCAGCTTCGCGTCGGCGGCGGCGCGCGCGAGCTGCGCCTGCGTCAATTCCTGCTCGGCTTCGACGAGCTTCTTCTCGGGCTCCGCCTCGAGCGCCACCAGTGCGCGCAGGCGATCAACGGTCTTGGCCTTCGCCGCTTCCTCGGACTTGATCTGATCGAGCTCCTTGGCGAGATCGACGAGATCCGGCGAGCGCACCGCGAGCAGGTGCTGCCCGGGCTCGACGCGCTCGCCGAGCTTGACCGCCACCGTGTCGATGCGACCGGGCAGCGGCGCCTCGATCGGCTGCGAACGCGCCTCGTCGACGGCGACGCGGCCCGGCACCGGCGGCGGCAGGAGCGCGGCCTCCAGCCCGGCATTCGCGAAGCTGAGGTACGTCCACGTGGGTGCGCCGGGCCGGATGTCCACGCGCGGACCGTCCACCGTGTACGCCGGCTCGAGGTTGGTCGCGCGCGCGGTGTCGCGACGCAGCGCGGCGCTGAGAAGCGCGCCGACGGCCAGCGCCGCCAGGACGACCGCGACCAGGCGAGTGGGGGTGAAGTGCAGCGGAGCGCGCGGCAGCGTCGCACCGGGGTTCTCGGTCATGGCCTTGGAGCTCCTATCGGGACACGTCGGTCGGGTTCATCGCCTGTCGGGTGTCGGGCGTCGGGAACAACGCCGCCGCCTGGCGCGCCGCCAGCGCGGCGGCGTAGGCGTCGTAGTCGAGTTGGGTGCGGTCGAGCAGCACTTCCTGGTAGCGGCGGCGGGCGAGCAGCACGTCGACCTCGGACGCGCCGCCCTCGCGCGCCGCCCCGCTCATGGTGGTGCGCAGCTCGTCGGCCTTGGCGAGCGCCGTGTCGAGACGCGTCAGCCGGTCGGCGATCATGCCGCGGCGCTGGATGGCCGCGGCGAGCGACACCTGGCCGGACACGGTGAGCGCCTCGCGTGCGCGGCGCGCGCTGACCAGGGTGGCGTTCGCCTTCTCCTCATCGGCCTGGCCGTGGTCGGCGATCGGCAGCGGCATCTGCATGCCGACGCCGAGGCTCTGGCGCTGCGCGCCGGACGCGACGAAGGTGTCGTAGGTGTAGCCCAGGCGCAGGGTGACGTCGGGAATCGCCTGGTGCTTGGCGAGCGCGACCCGCTCGTCGGCGGCGCGCTCGGCGGCGGACAGCGCCGCGAGATCGGGACGGCGCGCCGCGATCTCTTCCGACCAGGTCGTCGGCAGCGGCGCCTTGGCCCCGGCCAAGAGAAACCCGCGCGCCGCGTCCTCGCTGCCAAACGCCGCGCACGGCTCGGCGACGATCTCGGCGCAGGTGGCGCGCGCCTCCTCGAGGTCGGTGCGCGCGCCGTCGCGCTCGGCCGCGAGCCGCAGGTGCTCGGCCTCCGTGCGCGCCGCCGACATTTTCGCGATCTCGCCCTTGTCGGCGCGTGCCTGTTCGAGCTGCAGCAGGCGGTCGCTCTCGCTGACCTGCCGGTCGAGCATGCTGGCGCGCTCCTCCGCCATGGCGATGCGGCCGACGGCGGCGAGCAGGTCGAAATATCGATCGGCGAAGGCGGCGACCGCCTTCCACGAGGATGCCTCACGCTCCGCGGCCGTCGCGGCCTGGCGCGGGCCGCGCTTCCCCAACTCGACCAGCTCGGAAAGGCCGGCCGTGTAGTTGGGAACGTTGCCGATGGGATCGTTCAGATCGCGCGGATTCGTGGGGCCGACGGGAATCGTGCCCCAGGCGACATCGAGTTGGGGGTTCGGCAACAGGTGCGCCTTCGTCTCCTCGCTCGCCGCCACGGCCGACTCGGCACGCGCGTCGATGACATCCGGCGACCGCTCCCACACGGCAGCCGCGAGGCGGCTCTCGTCCTGGTAGTCGTCCGGGGTCAGCCCAGGACCGATTTCCGCCCGCGCGGGCGCCCTGACGACGGTCAGGAGAGCCAGCAGACCCGCGGCCGCACGGCCACGTGGCCACGCCTGGCGATGCCTGAGGCCAGCTTTCGCCTGCCTCCTTACCCGCATCCCCATCCTCTTCGCCCCTACCTGGGTAGCGCCGCCGTCACAGAGCCAGATGACGCCGCAGCCGAACGGAGATTCAAATTTTTCTGTTCGGCGAGCGCGCGGTTGCTGCGGAATGCACCCACGGGAGCACACAGGTCCCTGCGCTCTCTGTGTCCTCGGGGGTTCAGGCGGCGGCGATGAGGGTGTGCGCGGTGGCGTCGGCGACCCGCACCCGCACCAGGTCGCCCGGCCGCGCCGCGCCGGCCGGGAAGCACGGCGGTCTTGAACTGCGGCGTCTTGCCCGCCAGCCAGCCGTCGCGGCGGCGCGCCGGACCCTCGACCAGCACCTCGACCTCGCGCCCGATCCAGCCGGCGTTGATCTCCGCCGCGATCGCCTCCTGCAGCGCGATCACCGCCTGCAGGCGGCGCGCCCTTCTCGTCCTCGGCGACCGTCTCGTCCCACTTCGCGGCCTTGGTGTGGTCGCGGCGCGAGTACTTGAACATGAAGGCGCTGTCGTAGCGGACCTCGCGCATCAGCGCGAGCGTCGCCTCGAAGTCGCGCGTCGCTCTCGCCGGGGAAGCCGACGATGATGTCGGTGCTGCAGCGCGATGCCCGGGCACGGCGGCGCGCAGGCGCTCGACCAGCGCGAGATACTCGTCGACCGTGTAGCCGCGCTCCATGCGCGCCAGCACCGGCGTCGGAGCCCGACTGCACCGGCAGGTGCAGCTGCGGGCAGACCTTGCGCGCACTCGGCCATCGCCGCGATGGCGCTCGTCGCTCATGTCGCTCGGATGCGGCGAGGTGAAGCGGATGCGCGCGATGCCGTCGATGGCGTCGGCGCGCGCGCAGCAGCGCGCCGAAGTCGGTGTCGCCGTCGCGATAGGCGTTCACCGTCTGCCCGAGGAAGACGACCTCGCGGTAGCCCTGCGCCGGCGGCGTCGCGCACCTGCGTCGAGCACCGCCGCGGCCGGCACGCTGCGCTCGCGGCCGCGCACGTACGGCACGATGCAGAAGGTGCAGAACTTGTCGCAGCCGCGCATGATCGTGATCCAGGCGCGCACGCCGGCGGCGCGCTGCGGCGCGATGTCGGCGTAGGTCTCGTCGCGGTCGAGGCGCACGTCGACGAACGGATCGCCGCTCGAGCAGCTCGGGCAGGCGGCGATAGGCGTCGGGGCCGACGACGAAGTCGAGGGCGGTCGCAGCAGCCGGTCGCGGAAGTGCTGCGCCATGCAGCCGGCCAGGCCGATCTGCACGTGCGGGCTTGCGCGAGCTTGTGCGCGCCAGCGCGCCGAGGCGGCCGAAGATGCGCTCCTCGGCGTGCTCGCGGATGGCGCAGGTGTTGAGCAGGATGACGTCCGCCTCGCCCGGATCGTCGGCCGCCGTGTAGCCGGAGCGCGCCAGATGGCCGCGCATCAGCTCGGTGTCGGCCACGTTCATCTGGCAGCCGTAGGTTTCGATGTAGACGGACGGCATGGGACTGCGACATATACCCGAAGCCCCGAAGTCCGGTTGACAGCGGCCTCGTGCCTGCCTCGGTGCCCCCTGTGGTGAGTCATTCTGTGCGAATCGCCTCGCTGCCTGCCCAGCGCCACCGAGATCGTCTGCGCCCTCGGCCTCGCCGATGCGCATCGTCGGCGTCTCGCACGAGTGCGACTTCCCGCCCGAGATCGTCGGCCGGCCGGTGCTGACCGAGCCGAAGATCGACCCGCGCGGCACGCTCGGCGGAGATCGACGCGGCGGTGCGGCGCCTGGTGCGCGACGGGCTGAGCGTCTACCGCATCGAGGCGGAGCGCCTGCGCGCGGCGCGTCCCGATCTGATCGTCACCCAGGACCAGTGCGAGGTGTGCGCGGTGTCGTTCACCGAGGTCGAGCGCGGCCGCGCAGGCGCTGCTCGACACGCCGGCGCGCGATCGTCTCGTTGCGGCCGAATCGGCTCGACGACGTGCTCGACGATTTCCGCCGCGTCGCCGACGCGGCCGGCGTCGCCGACGCCGGCGAGCGGCTGGTCGCGGCGAGTCGCGCGCGCCTCGACCGTGTCCGCCGCGCCGTCACGCCGGCGCGCAGCCGGCCGCGCGTCGCCTGCATCGAGTGGATCGAGCCATTGATGGTCGCCGGCAACTGGCTCCCGGAGATGGTCGAGCTGGGCGGCGGCACCTACGAGCTGGTCGCGGCTGGCGCCCACAGCCCGGCGATCACCTGGGAGACGCTGGTCGCCGCGCGCCCGACGTGGTGATCGTCATGCCGTGCGGCTTCACCCTCGAGCAGACGCGCCGCGAGCTGCCAGCGCTGACGCGCGGCCCGAGTGGCAGGCGCTGCCGGCGGTGCGCAACGGCCGCGCCTACGCCGTCGACGGCAACGCCTATCTCAACCGCCCCGGCCCGCGCATCATCGACAGCGCCGAGCTGCTGGCGGGTCTGATCCAACCCGGCTTCTGCGCCAGCCTGATGCCGGCGAGCGGATGGGAGAGGATCGGAAAATGATCTTCACCACGGAGGCACGGAGGCACGGAGCGATCTCGGATCACCTCCGTGCCTCCGCGCCTCCGTGGTGAAGATCTTTGGGGGAATCATGCCTGGTCCATTGGAAGGTATACGCGTCCTGGAGCTCGGCTTCTGGGTCGCGGGACCCGCGGCGGCGGGGATCCTCGCCGATTGGGGCGCCGAGGTCATCAAGCTCGAGCCGCCGACCGGCGATCCGATGCGCGGCCTCTTCCTCACGGCCGCGGGCGTCGACGTGCCGATCAATCCGCCGTTCGAGCTCGACAACCGCGGCAAGCGCAGCATCGCCGTCAACCTCCAGCACGCCGAAGGGCGTGGCGTGGCGGCGCGGCTGATCGAGCGCGCCGACGTGCTGGTCACCAACCTGCGCATGGGCGCGCTGGCGCGCGTCGGCCTGGACTTCCCGAGCGTGCACGCGCTCAACCGTCGCCTCGTCTACTGCAACCTCACCGGCTACGGCACGAGCGGACCGGACCGCGATCGGCCGGCGTACGACGTCGGCGCCTTCTGGGCGCGCGCCGGCGTCGGCATGTCGCTGACGCCGAAGGGCGGCGAGCCGCCGCAGCAGCGCGGCGGCATGGGCGATCACACGACGGCCATCGCCGCGGTGAGCGCGGTGTGCGCGGCGCTGGTCGCGCGCCAACGCACGGGCGTCGGCCAGTTCGTCTCCACGTCGCTGCTGCGCACGGGGGTCTACATCCTCGGCTGGGACGTCAACACGCGCCTGCGCCTCGGCCGCGTCGAGTCGCCGTACGACCGCCGCCACATCCCCAACCCGCTGGTGAACTGCTATCGCGCCGGCGACGGCAAGTGGTTCTGGCTGCTCGGCCTGCAGGCCGACCGCCACTGGCCCGACCTCGTGAAGGCGCTCGACTCCGCCGCGCTCCGCGACGATCCGCGCTTCGCCAACATCCGCGTCCGCCGCGAGCACGCCACCGAATGCGTCACGATGCTCGACGCGATCTTCGCCACCAAGCCGATGGCCGAGTGGACCGCCGCCTTCGACGCCGCCGGCATGTGGTGGGCGCCGGTGCAGACGATCGGCGAAATGCTCGCCGACCCGCAGGTGCGCGCCGGCGGCGTGCTGACGCCGGTCGCGGTCGCCGAGGGCGAGGCCGAGATGGTCGCCAGCCCGGCCGAGTTCGCCGGCACCCCGTGCACCACCCCGGCGATGGCGCCCGAGTTCGGCCAGCACACCGAAGAGGTGCTGCTCGAGCTCGGCTACGACTGGGAGCAGATCGGCGGCCTGCGCGAGCAGGGCGCGCTCGGCTGACAACCGAATTCTGCGCTTCGGTGCTGGAGCGCGGGCCTCCAGGCCCGTCGGCGCGCGGAGCGTGCCGGAGCGCGCTGCCGCTCGCGCCGTCCTGCGGACGGCGACGGGCCCGGAGGCCCGCGCTCCTAAGCAAACCTATACCGCAGATACCCCGTCCAGGCCGCCGGCCGACGCAGCACGCCGGCGATCAGTGGCATCTGATCGAAGAACACCATCCGCTCGGCGCCCAGGCCGTCGCGCAGGAAGAAGCGATCGACGGCGTCGATCGCCACGCCGGCGCCGATCGGGAATCGCATCGTCCACTCGATATAGACCACGCCGTCGGCGCCGCGGGCGCGATGCACGGCGCCGTGCAGGCCCGGCAGCCAGCGGAACAGGCGATCGAACTCGGCGCGCGCGGCGGGTTTGCCGCGCAGCGGCGGCAGGTGGGGCTGGTAGAGCACGACGTCCTCGGTGAGGAGCGCGAGCAGCCGCTCCGTCGTCGGCGCCGCCCAGCCGGCGGCGAACTGCTCGGCGAACGTCAGCTCGGGGCTGCTCACGACGCGGCGGCCGGGCGCTCGCCGGCGAGCATGCGGTGCAGCCGCACGGGTACGCCGTTGAGCACGGATTGACCGACCACCGATTCCACCAGCTGATCGTCGGTCCAGTCGTTGGCCGACACGCCGGGGCGGCTCGAGGCGACGCGCTGCCACGGCGCCGACTGCGGCGTGCCCCCAGCCGTGCGGCAGGCTGACGACGCCGGGCCGCATCTCGTCGCTGACGTGCACCGCCACCTGGCCGCGGTGCACGCGGCTCTCGAGCAACGCCACCTCGCCGTCCGCGACGCCGGCGCGGCGGGCGTCGTCGGGATGGACGAGCAGCGTGCAGCGCTCGCGGCCGGCGACCATGGCGCGGACGTTGTGCATCCACGAATTGTTGGTGCGGATCTCGCGCCGGCCGATGAGCAGCAGCTCGTCGTCGGCCGGCGGTCGCGCGGTGTCGCGCGCCAGGGCGCGCATCGCGTCGAGCAGTGGCGGGCCGTCGAGGTGCACGCGATTGTCGGCGTGGAAGATGCGGCGCGTCACCCCGGCTTCGAGCGGGCCCAGGTCGACGCCGTGCGGCGCGCCGGCGAGCTGGCGGCGGCTGAGACCGCGTCGCCACGGCAGGAAGCGATCGCCGTAGCGGCCGGTGCGCAGCGACAGCGCCGCCATCCGCTCCGGCGTCCAGCCGAACCCGAGCCGCTTGCCGACGCGGAAGAGCCGGTCGAGCACGGGCTGTCCGGTGGGCCCGCCGCCGAGACGCTCGGCGATCTCGAGGAGGATCTCCCAATCGGCGCGGTCGTCGGCGCCGCGGGCGAAGATCGCCGGCGACCAGCGGGCGACGTTGCGGGCGAAGAAGTTGGAGAACATCACGTCGATATGCTCCTCCGCCAGGCTCCACGCCGGCGGCAGGATGACGTGCGCGTGACGCGTCGTCTCGTTCACGTAGATGTCGATCGCGACGATGAAGTCGAGCCCGGGCAGCGCCGCCGACAACCGCCGGCCGTTGGGCGTGGACAACACCGGATTGCCGGCGAAGGAGACGAGCGCCCGCACCTGGCCCTCGCCGGGGGTCTCGATCTCCTCGGCCAGCACCGAGGCGGGGATGTCGCCGAGCGTCTCGGGCAGACCGCGGACGCGGCTGCGCCAGCGACCGTGGCCGTCGCCGCCCATCATGCGCGACAACTCGACCACGTCGATCGCCGGGCTGGCGAAGAGCGCACCGCCCACCGCGCCGAGGCGCCCGGCGGCGATGTTCAACAGATCGGTGGCATAGGTCGCCAGCGTGCCGAAGGCGTTGTTGCAGACGCCGATGCGCGAGTACGCGACCGAGGTCGGCGCCGCCGCGAACGCCAGCGCCAGACGCTCGATGGTGGCGGCGTCGACGCCGACGTGCGGCGCGACGCGCGCCGGCGTGAAGTGCGCGAGCTCCTTCTCCACCGCCGCCCAGCCGCGGGTCGCGCGCTCGAGTGCCGGGCGGTCGATCCGGCCCTGCGCCGCCAGCACCTGCACCATGCCGAGCAGCAGCATGGCGTCGGCGCCCGGCCGGATGGCGACGTGCTCGTCGGCGTCGCGCGCCGTCTCGGTGCGCCGCGGATCGACCACCACGACGCGCCCGCCGCGCTCGCGGATGGCGCGCAGACGGCCGCGCATGTTGGGCGCGGAGAGGAAGCTGCCGTTGGAGACCACCGGATTGGCGCCGACGACCAACAGGTAGTCGGTGCGGTCGACGTCGGGGATCGGAATCGACAGCGAGCTGCCGTACAGATACCACGACGTCGCGAAGCGCGGGCTGGTGTCCTGCGAGCCGGCGCTCATGCAGTTGCGCGAGCCGATGGCGCGCAGGAACCCGGCGCGCAGCATCAGCGCGCCGTGATTGTGGACGATCGGATTGCCGATGTAGACGGCGATCGCGTCCGCGCCGTGCGCGACGCGCACCGCCGTCAGTCGATCGGCGACGAGCGACAGGGCCTCGTCCCAACTCGCCGGCGCGAACGAGCCGTCGGCCTGGCGGATCAGCGGCTGGCGCAGGCGATCGGGATCGTGGTGCACGTCGGCGCTGGCAATGCCTTTCGGGCAGGCATAGCCGTGCGACAGGACGTCATCCTCGTCCGGCCGCACCGAGACGATGCGGTCGCCGTCGACCTCGAACTTCAGGCCGCACGAGGCCTCGCAGAGCGTGCAGGCGCGAAAGACGGTTCGGCGCATGGGGATCCTCCTCAGGCAGTCAGGGCGTCGGGCACGACGACGGCGGTGGCATCGCGGAACATCCGCAACGCCTCGCGCACCCCCGGCACGGCGATGCCGAGCTGGTCGCACAGTGTCGCCAGGTCGAAGAAGAAGCGCTCCTCGATCAGCTGCGTCTCGACGACGGCGAAGGCGCTGAAGAACGGCAGCGCCGCGGTCCGGCCGGTGGCCGGCACGGTGAGGAGGTCGCCGTGCATCGTCATGCGCACGGTCCCCCAGCAGGCCACCGCGTGCGGCGCGAAGGCCATCGCGTCGAGGGTCGGATGATAGTCGGGGAACACCTGGAAGAACGCGTGCAGGTGCGCCGCCGCGTCGGCGCGGTCGCGCGAGGCGAGGTCGAAACAGACGGTCTCGAGGCGGAAGTCGGGATGGCAGAAGGCCAGCGCGCCGTCCACGTCGGCGCGCCCCTTGGCGCGCGCGTAGCCCTCGACCAGGGCCTGGAGATGCTTGCGGTCCGACATCCGTAGCCTCCCGCTCAGCGCGCCGGCGACGCCGACGCGACCTTGTACGTCACGGTCGCGCGCGCGACCAACGTGCCGTCGACGCCGTGCACGGTGACGTCGCAGACCGAGATGGACGCGCCGCGCTGGATGACGGTGGCCGTGGCGACCAGATCCTGTCCGCGCCCCGCGGTGAGGTAGTTGATCGAGAAGCCGATCGTCGTGCCGCGCGCCCCGGGCGCGACGCGCGGGCTCGCCCAGCATCCGCCCGTCGCGGCAACGTCGACCAGCGAGGCAATGGCCCCGCCGTGCACGACGTCGGCGATGGTCGTGTTCTCGTCGACGTACGGCAGGCGGATCCGCACCCGATCCTCCTCGAGGTCTTCCAACCGCACGCCGAGCTTCCGCGCATACGGCGCGCCGGCGATGAAGGTCTCGATCAGGCTTCGGGTCTGATCCATGTCTGTTCCTCCTCGTGCCGTGGCTCGTCGCGCAGCGGCAGCAGGGCGTCGGCGATCGCGACCAGCTGTGGCTCCGCCGGCATCGCGCCGACGCGTACCACGACATGGCGGGCGCCGGCGCGCAGATAGCCGGCGAGCCAACCGGCGCAGTCGGTCGGAGTGCCGGCGTAGAACGCCTGCAGGCCCTGCATCATCGCCAGGGGCAGGCCGTAGTAGCGGGTGACGAACTCGTCGAGCCGCGCCGCGGCGACGTCGCGGTCTGGGTCGATGTGGACCGTCACGTAGAGTCCCGCGCTGATGCGGGACGGATCGCGGCCTGCGGCTCGCGCGGCGGCGCCGATCTGCCGCCAGCCGCGGGCATAGGTGTCGGCGTCGGGCGGATACGGCAACCATCCGTCGAAGTGGCGGGCGACGCGGCGCAGCACGGCCGGCAGGTCGCTGCCGGCGAGCCACAGCGGCGGGCCGCCGGCCTGGTGGGGCGCCGGGAGCTGTTCGATCCCCTCGTAGGTGAAGTAGCGCCCGGCGTAGGCGGCCGGCGCGTCGCCCGCGGCGGCGTTCCAGATGGCGCGCCAGGCGCGGACGGTATCGACCAGGCGGCCGATGCGCTCGTCGAACGGCACGCCGAGCGCCGCGAACTCGGCGGCCGTCGCCGGATAGGGGAAGCCGGCGCCGAGGCCGAGGGTCAGCCGGCCACCGGCGACGCAGTCGAGCGTCGCCAGGGCGTGCGCGCTGAGCAGCGGCGGGCGCAACGCGGCGGTGAGGGCGGCGGTGCCGAGGTGGATGCGCTCGGTGACGGCGGCGACGGCGGCGAGGATCGTGAGCGGCTCGAAGCGCGGCCGCGCCGTCAGCGAGTCGCCGGCCCAGACCGAGTCGAAGCCCAGCGCCTCGGCACGCGCCGCGAAACGCAGCAGCCGGCGCGCGTCCGTCTCGCCAGCGATGGCCATCTCCCGCGTCGGCAGCAGCACGCCGATCTGTACCCGGCTCATTGCGGTTGTCGCTCCATCGGGGCGCATGGTACGAGCCACAGTGGTATGCGGGAATATCCACTTCTGGCGGAAATCAGGAGTCCACTTTTGCACCGCGTGGAGGGCGCCGCTCCGTCGGCGCCTGTTGAATGGAGCCAGGAACCCCAATGCAACAGGCGCCGACGGAGCGGCGCCCTCCACGCACCGCGTACGCGCGCATGACCACCCTCTGGCTCCGCCTCGACGGCGAAGGTCCGCGCTTCCGCCAGCTCTACCGGGCGCTGCGCGCCGCCATCGTCGACGGCACCCTCGCCCCGGGTGCCAAGCTGCCGGCGACGCGCGCGCTGGCGGACGAGCTCGGCGTGTCGCGCACGACGGTGCTGCTCGCCTTCGAGCACCTCGCCGCCGAGGGCTATCTCGCCGGGCGCCACGGCTCCGGCAGCTACGTGCAGGCGGCGCCGGCGCCGACGCGCGCGGCCGCGCCGCGGCGCGCCGCCGAGCGGCCGCCGCGGCTGTCGGCGTGGGGCGCGGCGATCAGCGCGGCGCGGCGGCGCCCGCTCTACAGCGGCTACACCAGCGAGCGGCCGCACCTGCCCTACGACTTCCGCTACGGCGCGCCGTCGATGGCGGACTTTCCGCTGCGCGCCTGGCAGCGCTGTCTCGGCCGCCGGGCGCGTCGCGCCGCGGCACGCGCCTACGACTACGGCCATCGCCAGGGATCGCCGGCCCTGCGCGCCGCGCTCGCCGGCTACCTGCGCCGCGCCCGCGGCATCGCCTGCGAGCCGGACGAGCTGCTCATCGTCAACGGCTCGCAGCAGGCGCTCGATCTCAGCGCCCGCGTCCTCCTCGACCGCGGCGACCGCGCCGTCGTCGAAGAGCCCGGCTTCGAGGGCGCGCGCCACGCGCTGCGCTCCGCCGGCGCCGCGCTCGTGTGGGGCGCGGTGGACGACGAGGGCTTCGATCCGGCGGTCCTCACCGGCGCCGGGCGCAACGCCCGCCTCGCCTACGTCACGCCCGCACATCAGTATCCGCTCGGCGGGGTCATGCCGTACCGCCGCCGCGTCGCGTTGCTCGACTGGGCGGCGCGCGCCGACGCGTGGGTGATCGAGGACGACTACGACAGCGAGTTCCGTTTCGCCGGCCGACCGCTGGAAGCGCTGAAGGCGCTCGACGAGCAGCGCCGCGTGCTCTACGTCGCCACCTGCTCGAAGGTCATGTTTCCCGCCCTGCGCATCGGCTACGCGGTGCTGCCGCCGGCGTTGGTCGAGCCGCTGGTGCGCGCCAAGGCGATCGCCGACGGCGGCTCGCCCGTGCTCGAGCAGGATGCCCTCGCCGACTTCATCGGCAGCGGCGACTTCGAGCGCCACCTGCGGCGCTCGCGCACCCGCATCGGGGCGCGGCGCGCGGCCTTGCTGGGGGCCCTCGAACACCAGCTCGGCAACGCAGTCGAGGTCTGCGGCGCGAACGCCGGCATGCACCTCGTGGTGTGGTTGCGCGATCTGCCCGCGGCACAGATCGGCGCCCTGGTGCGCGCCGCGGCCGAGATCGGCGTCGGGATCTACCCCGTCTCGCCTTTCTATGATGCGCCCCCGCCGCGCGCCGGACTCCTGCTCGGCTACGCGGCGCTCGAGGAACGCGACATTCGCATCGGGGTGGAGCGGCTCGCGCGACTCGTCGCCCGGCGCGCCGGTAAGCGCGCCGGGCGGCAGGGCCGCCAGCACCGCACGGCGCTACTCCGCTGATTTGGTCCGCTTGCCATTCTTGGCGGCGGCTCGCCGCCGCGGACCGAAACGCAGGATCGACGGCGGCTTGGGATCGCCGCGGCCGTCGTCTTCCACGTCGTCTCTGCCGGAGATGTTTGCGCTGGTGCAGGCGTACCAGATGCCGACCAGCAGGATCGCCATCGTCAACGCGAACAGCGTGTAGTCGATCATGGGTTCCTCCGCTCCAGTCCCAATCGAAAGCAAGGACCACACCAGCCGCCGCCCCCTCCCGGCCGCCTCTTGCCGCTCGCTTGCCCCGCTCACGATGCGGGCAGCGTCGTCCAGCCCCGGGGTCCGACGGTGCGAGATGCCCGGCGACAACTCTCTGATTCAGCACGGTTCGTGGTCGCGATTCGCCTCACGCCGAACCGTTCCGCGGCGCGCCATGCAGTCTGCACGACAGGGTGGGCCAGACTCGAGGCCGGCGGCCTACAACTCGACCATGGCGCCCAGTTCGACCACCCGGTTGGGTGGAATGTGGAAGTAGGTGGTCGCCCGCAGAGCGTTTCGGGACATGACGGCGAACAACTGCTCCCGCCAGGCGAGCATGCCCGGACGTTTGGTGGTCACCAGCGTTTCGTGCCCCAGGAAGTACGACGACGTCATCGGGTCGAAGTCGAGGCCGTACTGGGCGCACCCCGCCAGCAGCGCCGGTACGTCGGGATCCTCCATGAAGCCGTAGTGCCCGATGACGCGGAAGACGTTGCCGCCGAGCGCCGTGAATTCGAGCCGCCGCGCCGGCGGGACATGCGGAATCTCTTCCGTCACGACGGTCACCAGGACGACCCGCTCATGGAGCATGCGATTGTGCTTGATGTGGTGGAGCAGCGTTTGCGGCGTACCGTCGGTGTTGCCGGTCATGAAGACGGCCATGCCCTTCGTTCGGGGCAGATTGCTGGCCTGCAGGTCGACTACGAAATCCGGCAGTGGCAACTGCCCGGCTTCCAGGCGTTGGGCCAGAATCTGCCGCCCGCGCCGCCAGGTCGTCATCAACAGGAACACGATGGCGCCGATGACGATCGGGAACCAGCCGCCGGCGAAGATCTTCACGATGGTCGCGGCGAAGAAGGAGACGTCGGCCACCAGGAAGGTTGCGGTGACGGCAGTCGCGAGCCAGAGGCTCCAGCCCCACAGCCGACGGGCCACGACGAAGGACAGCAGCGTCGTGATCAGCATGGTCATCGTCAGGGCGACGCCGTAGGCGCCGGCCACGTCGCTCGAGCTGCGAAAGTGGATCACCACCCAGATCGTGACCGCCATCAGCGCCCAGTTGATGCCGGGGACGTAGATCTGACCGATGTCGGTCGCCGAGGTGTGGATGATGGTGAGACGGGGCAGGTACCCCAACTGTACCGCCTGCCGGGTCAGTGAAAAGGCGCCGGAGATGATGGCCTGGGAGGCGATGATGGCCGCCAGCGTGGCCAGGATCAGCAGCGGGAAGCGTCCCCACTCCGGGGCCAGAAGGAAGAACGGATTGTGCGCCGCTTCCGGGTGGGCCAGCAACAGCGCGCCCTGACCGAAGTAGTTGAGCAGCAGCGACGGACCGACGAGGCAGAACCAGTCGATCTGAATCGGCCGCTCCCCGAAGTGACCGAGGTCCGCGTAGAGCGCCTCGCCACCGGTCGCGACGAGAAAGACCGCCCCGAGAACGAGAAAGGCGCCAAGACCGTTGTCGATGAAGAAGCGTACCGCGTGGAGCGGGTTGACCGCCACCAGGACACCGGGGTTCTGAACGATGCCGCCGATGCCGAGAACGGCGATGGTCGAGAACCAGACCAGCGTGACGGGTCCGAACACCGCGCCGACGCCAGCCGTGCCGCGGCGTTGAAAGAGGAAGAGCCCGATCAGAATCACGACGCTGGCCGGCGTGACGTACTCGCTGAAGATTGGATTGATCACCACCAGCCCTTCGACCGCTCCGAGAACCGAGATGGCTGGGGTCAGAACGCCATCGGCATAGAGAAGGGATGCGCCGAACAAGCCGAGGATGACGACAAGCCATTGCGCCCGTCCCGCCACCTTGGCGCGCACCAGCGACATCAGTGCCAGGATGCCGCCCTCGCCGTGGTTGTCCGCCCGGATGATGTAGACGTGGTACTTGACGGTGACGACGATCACCAAGGACCAGAAGATCAGCGACAGCACGCCAAGGATATTGGCGGGCGTCACGAGGACACGATGCGAGCCGTAGAAGCACTCACGGACGGCGTAGAGGGGACTCGTTCCGATATCTCCGTAGACGATGCCCAACGCCGTCAGCGAGAGCATCATCAGGCGCTTACCCCGGGGCGCGGCGTCTTCCGCCTCCCTCGAGAGCTCGATCGGGTCAGTGCCTAGATGGACGTACTCGCGGTCGTGTACGGGCGCGAGCATCAACACCGCCAGCGGGGGAACGCGAACAAGGGGATGTCGGGCATCGCTAGCTCGGGAGCAAGGATCACTCCAGCCGATCGCGGTTCCCGACTGTTACCGCCGCCCCCGTGCGCAGAGCGTAGCTACACGCCCCAGCGCCGCGCGCCGGCGTCCAAACGTGCGAAATGCACGACCGCAACTTATCGAATGTTTGCGGTTCCTGGTCGGGATCTACCTCGGCGCCGAGGCATCGCGCGGCCTCTCGTGCAAACTGCACGGCGATGGTGAGACTTGATCAGGGTCGCTGTTGGCTCGGTCCTCCGTTGCTAATTGGTGGTTCGCCCTCGAAGGCAATCGATCCGCAGCGCAGCTGCTGCCGGGTGCGGAGGCGACGCGGATGCGCAACGCCCCGCAGGTCAATCGAACATCGCGTCCTTGGAATCCATTGACCGCTCGGAGCAAGGACCGATCCACGCCGCGCGCTTTCGTCGCCACCCCGCGACGACGGATGCAGTCCGTGGCGAAGTGCATGCCACGGCAGCGTCCCAGATGGCCCGGCGGGCGTTCCGCACTACGCCAACTTCTCGATTGACGACGGATTCCGGCGCTGAGATGTCGCGTTAGACGATTGTCCCAGCACCGATCGTGCAGCCTGCACGTGGCGAACGCCGCGGTTCCATTCCGCCCGCCAACCGCGGCGCTGGCGCCGCGCTTGCTGAACGGGGATTCGGAGGCTGACGAATGGCAGACCTGATTTTCATCCTGGTGACCGTGGCGTTCTTCGCCATTGCCGCCGCGTACGTTCGCGGTTGCGACAAGCTCTGAGGAGGACGGTATGGCCCTGGACTACGTCGTCGGCGGCGTGCTCGCCGTCCTGATCGGCGCCTACCTCGTGTACGCGCTGCTGCGCCCCGAACGCTTCTGAGGAACATGTGATGAACCTCGTCGGCTGGTCGCAGATTGCGCTCTTCTCGCTCGCCGTTCTCGCGGTGACCAAACCACTTGGCATCTACATGTACGACGTGCTCGAAGGCGCGCGGCAGCCGCTGCCGCGGATGTTCGGACCGCTCGAGCGCGCGTTGTGCCGTCTGTGCGGCGTCGACGCGCGCCGCGAGCAAGCATGGACGGAGTATGCGCTGTCGCTACTCGTCTTCAGCGCCTTCGGCGTGCTCGTCACCTACGCGATCCAGCGCCTGCAGGCCGTGCTGCCGTTCAACCCGCAGGGCCTGCCCCGCCGTGAGCCCGGACTCGCTCGTTCAACACGGCCGTCAGCTTCACGACCAACACCAACTGGCAGGGCTACGCCGGCGAATCGACGATGAGCTACCTCACCCAGATGGCAGGGCTGGCCTGGCACAACTTCACCTCGGCCGCCGCCGGCATCGGCGTCGGCGCTGGCGCTGGCGCGCGGGCTCACGCGACGCCCGGCCGCCGACGGCGGCCGTGGCATCGGCAACTTCTGGGTCGATCTCATCCGCACCATCCTCTACGTGCTGCTGCCGCTCAGCATAGTGGTCGGCATCGTGCTGATCGGGCTCGGCGTCATCCAGAACCTCAGCCCCTATCGTCGAGGTCACGACGCTCGAAGGTGCGCAAGCAGACGCTGGCGCTCGGCCCGGTCGCGTCGCAGGAGGCGATCAAGCAGCTCGGCACCAACGGCGGCGGCTTCTTCAACGCCAACAGCCGCGCACCCGTTCGAGAACCCGACGCCGCTGACGAACTTCCTCGCGATGTGGCTGATCTTCGCCATCCCGGCCGGCGCTCACCTACACGTTCGGCCGCATGGCGCGCGAGCAGAAGCAGGGCTGGGCGCTGTTCGCCGCCATGGCGGTGCTGTTCCTCGTCGGCGTCGGCGTCGCGTACCACGTTCGAGGCCGGCGGCAATCCGGTGATGCAGGGCCTGGCGGTCGAGCAGCGCACCGGCAACATGGAGGGCAAGGAGGTCCGCTTCGGCGTCGCCAACTCCGCCCTCTTCGCGACCGTCACCACCGACGCGTCGTGCGGCGCGGTCAACTCGATGCACGACAGCTTCACCCCGCTCGGCGGCCTGGTGCCGCTGGTCAACATCCAGCTCGGCGAGGTGATCTTCGGCGGCGTCGGCGCCGGGCTCTACGGCATGCTGGTCTTCGTCCTGCTCGCGGTCTTCATCGCCGGCCTCATGGTCGGCCGCACGCCCGAGTACCTCGGCAAGAAGATCGAGCAGCGCGAGATCAAGCTGGCGATGCTGTACGTCCTGATCTTCCCGTTGCTCATCCTCGGCTTCTCGGCGTGGTCGGCGGTGGCGCCGTACGGCCTCTCGTCGCTCAACAACGCCGGCCCGCACGGGCTGAGCGAGATCCTGTACGCGTTCACCAGCGGCGCCGGCAACAACGGCTCGGCGTTCGCCGGCCTCAACGCCAACACGCCCTGGTACAACACGACGCTCGGCCTCGACGATGCTCGCCGGGCGCTTCCTGATGATCGTGCCGGTGCTGGCCATCGCCGGCTCGCTGGTCGGCAAGAAGATCGTGCCGCCGTCGGCGGGCACCTTCCCGACCGACGGCGCGACTGTTCGTCGTGCTGCTGATCGGCGTCATCATCATCGTCGGCGCGCTGACCTTCTTCCCGGCGCTGGCGCTGGGGCCGATCGTCGAGCACTTCCTCGCCAACGCGGGGCGATTCTTCTGATGATCAAGATTTTCACACGGAGGCACGGCGTCACGGAGCAGAGCGTGTCGTCTCCGTCCTCGTTTCTCCGTGTGAAGGATTGAGGATACGATGGCTAAGGAACGCGAGTTCTCACTGTTCGATCCCGAGATTCTCGGCCCGGCCGCGATCGCCAGCCTGCGCAAGCTGGCGCCGCGGCACGTGGCGAAGAACCCGGTCATGTTCGTGGTCGAGATCGGCAGCGCGCTGACCACGCTGGTCTGTGCTGCGCGACGCTGATCGCGCCGGCGTCCGACGCCGCGCCGCTGTGGTTCACCGCCAGCGTCAGCCTCTGGCTCTGGTTCACGGTCTCTTCGCCAACTTCGCCGAGGCGGTGGCCGAGGGCCGCGGCAAGGCGCAGGCGGCGACGCTGCGCAAGATGCGCAAGGACACCACCGCGCGCCGCCTGCGTCGGACGGCCGCGAGGAAGCGGTGCCGGCGTCGCAGCTGCGCAAGGGCGACACGGTCGTCGTCGAGGCGGGCGAGCTGATCCCCGGCGACGGCGAGGTCATCGAGGGCATCGCCTCGGTGGACGAGTCGGCGATCACCGGCGAGTCGGCGCCGGTCATCCGCGAGAGCGGCGGCGACCGCTCGGCGGTCACCGGCGGCACCAAGGTGCTGTCGGACCGCATCGTCGTGCGCATCACCGCCGATCCCGGGCGAGTCGTTCCTCGACCGCATGATCGCCCTGGTCGAGGGCGCGGCGCGGCAGAAGACGCCGAACGAGATCGCGCTGCACATCCTGCTGGTCGGCCTGACGATCATCTTCCTGATCGCCTGCGTGACCCTGGTGCCGCTCGCGCTCTACTCGAGCATCACCCTGTCGGTGACGGTCATCGTCGCCCTGCTGGTCTGCCTGATCCCGACCACCATCGGCGGCCTGCTCTCGGCCATCGGCATCGCCGGCATGGACCGCCTGCTGCGCAAGAACGTGCTGGCGATGAGCGGCCGCGCGGTCGAGGCGGCCGGCGACGTCGACACGCTGCTGCTCGACAAGACCGGCACCATCACGCTCGGCAACCGCATGGCCACCGAGCTCATGCCCGTCGCCGGCGTCGACGCGAGGAGGAGCTGGCCGACGCGGCGCAGCTCGCGAGCCTGGCCGACGAGACGCCCGAGGGCCGCTCGATCGTCGTGCTGGTCAAGGAGCAGTACCAGCTGCGCGGCCGCGACGTGCGCGAGCTCGGCGCGCACTTCATCCCGTTCAGCGCCCAGACCCGCATGAGCGGCTGCGACCTCGACGGCCGCCAGGTCCGCAAGGGCGCGGTCGACGCCGTGCGTCGCCCACGTCGCAGGCGCTCGGCGGCACGTCGCCCGGCCGGGCTCGACGCCATCGTCCACCGCATCTCCGACACCGGCGGCACGCCGCTCGCGGTCGCCGACGGCAACCGCCTGCTCGGCATCATCCACCTCAAGGACGTGGTGAAGGGCGGCATCAAGGAGCGCTTCGACCGCTTCCGCGCCATGGGCATCCGCACGGTGATGATCACCGGCGACAACCCGCGCACCGCCGCGGCGATCGCCCGCGAGGCCGGGCGTCGACGACTTCCTCGCCGAGGCGACGCCCGAGGCGAAGATGCAGCTGATCAAGACCGAGCAGGCCAAGGGCAAGCTGGTGGCGATGACCGGCGACGGCACCAACGACGCGCCGGCGCTCGCCCAGGCCGACGTCGGCGTGGCGATGAACACCGGCACGCAGGCGGCGAAGGAGGCCGGCAACATGGTCGACCTCGACTCCAACCCGACCAAGCTGCTCGAGGTGGTCGAGGTCGGCAAGCAGCTGCTGATGACGCGCGGCTGCCTGACGACGTTCTCGATCGCCAACGACGTCGCCAAGTACTTCGCCATCCTGCCGGCGATGTTCGTCGTCGCCTACCCCGAGATCGCGCCGCTCAACATCATGCATCTCGCCTCGCCGCTGAGCGCCATCCTGTCGGCGGTGATCTTCAACGCCATCATCATCATCCTGCTGATCCCGCTGGCGCTGCGCGGCGTGCAGTATCGCCCGCTCGGCGCCGCGGCGCTGCTGCGCCGCTCGCTGCTGATCTACGGCGTCGGCGGCGTCATCGCGCCGTTCGTCGGCATCAAGCTGATCGACATGGCCCTGACCGCCGTCGGCTCGTCTAGGAGGAGACGTCATGAGCAACGCTCATCGTCGATCGCGCTGCGCACCACGCTGGTGACGCTGGTGCTGACCGGCCTCGCCTATCCCGCTCGCCATGACCGGCGTCGCCCAGGTGCTGTTCCCGTACCGCGCCAACGGCAGCCTGGTCACCGACGCGCACGGCACGGTGGTCGGCTCGGAGCTGATCGGCCAGGCGTTCACCCGCCCCGCTACTTCTGGCCGCGCCCGTCGGCGGCCGGCGCCGACGGCTACGACGCCACGCGCCTCGTCGCGGCTCGAACCTCGGCCCGACCTCGCAGAAGCTGCGCGACCGCATCACCGCCGAGATCGCCCGGCTGCAGCCGAGGCCAACCCCGACGCCACGGGCCCGATCCCGGCCGAGCTGGTGACCGCCTCGGCGAGCGGCCTCGATCCGCACGTCTCGCCGGCCGCCGCGCTGTGGCAGGTGCCGCGCATCGCCCGCGCGCGCAACGTCGCCCCCGAGCGCGTCCGGGCGCTGGTCGAGGCGCAATGTCGAAGGACGGACCTTCGGCGTGCTCGGCGAGCCGCGGGTCAACGTGCTGCTGGTCAACCTGGCGCTCGATCGACAGTTCGGGCGCGTGCCTTGAGTCGATGAGCGCCGCTCTCACCGCAACGCCGCGCCCTGCGCCGTTCAAGGCAAGGCAAAAGGCACAAATCAAAGTCAAAAGTCCCCGCCGCACCTTTTGCCTTTTGCCTTGCCTTGCCTTTGCCTCGGTCTTCGCCCGTACCCCACGTCCACGTCACGAGCAGCGGAATCGCTGTGAACGAGCGCCGCCGCCCCGAGGACTTCCTCGAGCTGGTCGAGCGCGCCAAGCGCGGGCGGCTGAAGGTCTACATCGGTCCGGCGGCCGGCGTGGGCAAGACGTACCGCATGCTCGAGGAGGCCCACGCGCTGCAGCGCGCGCGGCGTCGACGTCGTGCTCGGCTTCGTCGAGACGCACGGGCGGCCGGAGACCGAGGCGCTGCTCGACGGCCTCGAAGCGGTGCCGCGGCGGCGCATCGAGTACCGCGGCCTCGCCGTCGAGGAGATGGATCTCGACGCGGTGCTGGCGCGCCACCCGCAGGTCGCCGTGGTCGACGAGATCGCCCACACCAACGTGCCCGGCTCGCGCAACCGCAAGCGCTACCAGGACGTGCTCGAGCTGCTCGACGCCGGCATCAACGTCATCTGCGCCTTCAACGTCCAGCACCTCGAGAGCCTGAAGGACGTCGTCGAGCGCGCCACCGGCGTGACCATCCGCGAGACCGTGCCCGACACGCTTCCTCAAGCAGGCCGACCAGGTGGTGAACCTCGACCTCGACGCCGAGGACCTGCTCGAACGGCTGCGCGCCGGCAAGATCTACGCCGCCGACAAGGTCGAGTGGGCGCTGCAGCACTTCTTCAAGCCGGAGAACCTCTCCAGCCTGCGCGAGCTGGCGCTGCGCGAGGTGGCCGAGCGGCTCGACTCGCGTGCGACCGCCGCGCCGGGGCGTGCGACGCCGGCGCGCGCCGACCGCCGGCCGCGTGATGGTGTGCCTCGCCTCGGCGTCGCCGCGCGCCGCCGCGCTGCTGCGCCGCGGCTCGCGCATGGCCGGGCGGCTCAACACCGACTGGTTCGTCGTCTACGTCGAGACGCCCGGCGAGGCGCCGACCCGCATCGCCTCCGACGCGCAGCGCATCTGATCGACAACATCGAGCGCGCCCGCGAGCTCGGCGCCGAGGTGCGCCGGCTGCAGGCGCGCGACCCGGTGCCGGCGCTGCTCGAGTTCGCGCGCACCCACGGCGTCGCGCACATCCTGGTCGGCCGCTCGCACGCAGCCGCGGTGGCGGCAGCGCCTCGGCCTCACCTTCGTGCACCGCATGCTGCGACGCGGCCGACGGCTTCGACCTGCACATCGTCTCGCTCGAGCGCGAGGAGGGCGCATGAGCTTCCGCCTCAAGGTCCTGCTCGCGCAGGCGCCGCTCGCCGTCGCGCTGCTCGTGGTCGCCCTGCGTGGCGGTGCGCACCACCACCTCGCTCGGCGTCGGCGCCGACCGCGATCCTCGACGAGAACTACCGCAGCGTGCTGGCCGCGCAGCGCATGGGCGAGGCGATCGAGGCGCTCGATCGCGCCGCGCTGCTCCACCTCACCGGCATCCAGCCCCTGGACGCCGCGGCGATCGCGCCCGACACGGAGCGCTTCGAGTCCGAGCTGGCGGTCGAGGAGGGCAACATCACCGAGACCGGCGAGCGCGGCGGCCGCCGACGCCCTGCGCCAGCAGCTGGGAGCGGTACCGCGAGCGGATCGCGACCCTGCGCGGCGCTCGACGCCGCGCGCGGCGCGCACGCTCTACCTCGACGCGCTCGCGCCCGGCTTCGTCGCCGTCCGCGCCGCCGCCGACGCGCATCCTCGACCTCAACCAGGACGCGATGCTGCGCAAGAGCGACCGGGCCCGCACCCAGGCCGCGCGCACGTGTCGGCGCTGCTGCGTCGTCCGCTCGCCGCGCTCGCTGCTCGGCGTCCTGCGTCTCCTCGCTGCTCACCACGCGCCTGCTGCAGCCGCTCGGCGCCCTGCGCGCCGCGGTCGATCGCATCGGCGGCGGGGACTTCGGCGCCCGCGCGCCGGTCGAGGGCCGGGACGAGCTGGCGCAGCTGGCGGCGACGTTCAACGCCATGGCCGACCGCATCGACCGCTACCGGCGCAGCTCGCTCGGCGAGCTGCTGCTCGCGCAGCAGGCGGCGCAGTCGGCCATCGACAGCCTGCCCGACCCGGTGCTGGTCTTCGACGCCGAGGGCGAGGTGCTGATCGTCAACCGCGCCGCCGAGGCGCTGCTCGGCGTCGATCAGGCCGGCAACACGCACGCGGCGCTGGCGCGGCTCGAGGCGCCGCCTGCGCGCCGCGATCGAGGCGGCGCGCAGCCACGTCCTGAGCGGCAAGGGCGCCTACGTGCCGCGCGGCTTCGAGGACGCTGTGCGGCGTCCGTCGGACGGCGACGGCGACTCGCTACTTCCTGGCGCGCGCGACGCCGGTCTACGGCGAGCAGGGCGGCGTCACCGGCGCGACCGTGGTCCTGCAGGACGTCACCCGCCTGCATCGCTTCGACCAGCTGAAGAACGATCTCGTCGCCACCGTCGCGCACGAGTTCCGCACGCCGCTCACCTCGCTGCGCATGGCCATCCACCTCTGCCTCGAGGAGGCCGCCGGCCCGCTCACCGACCGCCAGGCCGACCTGCTGCTACGCCGCGCGCGAGGACTGCGAGCGCCTGCAGCGCATCGTCGACGAGCTGCTCGATCTGGCCAAGCTGCAGGGCGGACGCATGCCAGCTGCACCGGCGTCCCGTGGCGGTGCGCGACGCTCGTCGACAGCGCGCTCGATGCGCAGCGCACCATCGCCGCCGAACGGCAGGTGGTCGCTCGCCGCCGAGGTCGCGCCGGGCCTCCCCGAGGTGGCGGTCGACGCGGACCGCCTGCAGCTCGTCTTCGCCAACCTGCTCACCAACGCCATCCGCCACTCGCCCCCCGGCGCCTCGGTCACGGTTCGCGTGCCGCGGCCAACGGCGGCGATGCGCTTCGAGGTCGAGCGACGAGGGCCCCGGCATCGCCCCCGACCGGCGCGAGGTGATCTTCGACAAATTCTCCCAGGGCGCCGACGCCCCCGGCGGCGCCGGCCTCGGCCTGTCGATCGCCCGCGAGATCGTCGCCGCCCACGGCGGCACAATCGGCGTCGAGAGCGAGGCCGGCCGCGGGAGCACGTTCTGGTTCACGGTGCCGCTGGGGATGAAGGCGTAGTCAGCTGATCCGGTGACCGCGCTTCGTGCGGCAATTCGGCGCTGTCGGACCAAGCGGCGCCCTTGTACCTTGGCGCCGCGGTGATCAGGGAAGGAAGACCGATGGTCTTCCGGGGAGGCCCTGGACCCCTTGAGCCCTAGATCGCGACCGCCCATTCAGGGCGGTTCACGCGGTGTTCGGCCATACCCAGGGCTTCGCCCTGGGCTGAAGGGTCCCGCCCCTTCGGGGCTCCGAAGCGTCGACCCATCCCGATTCTCGTGCAGAGCCCGGTGCGGTGAGAACGCCATCACTTCCTGACAGGTCACCGGGCGTTGCCCACCAATTCGGCTGGTCGATCGATCCCGCGCCTGGAACGGAACGTGCTCAGGGAATTGGTGGGCAAAGCCAGGTCACCGGTCACGTCCCGTCCTCGTACCGCTTCCGCTTCCGACACAGCGTCGACGCGTCGATCCCGAGGATGCGCGCGGCGTCGTCGAGGGTGGCGCTGCGGGCGAGGACGCGAAGGATGTGCTCACGCTCGATCTCGTCGAGGGTCGCCTCGCCGCCGAGCTGCGGGGCCGGCGGGCGGCTGGCCGGCGATGCGCTCGGGAAACGCCGCGGGCTCGAGGACTGGAGCCGGCCACAGGATCAGGGCGCGCTCGATCGCGTTGCGCAGCTCGCGCACGTTGCCGGGCCACGCGTAGCCGGTCAGCACCGCCGCCGCCGCCGCCGACAGCTCCGGCACCGCGCGCTTGGCGGCACGCGCGAAGAAGGCGAGGAAGTGCGCGGCCAGTCGCAGGATGTCCTCGGCGCGCTCGCGCAGCGGCGGCAGGCGCAGCTCGACGACGTTCAGGCGGTAGAGGAGATCCTCGCGGAAGCGACCGGCGCGCACGTCGGCCTCGAGGTCGCGGTTGGTGGCGGCGATGATGCGCACGTCGGCGTGCCGCGTCTGCGGTCTCGCCGACGCGCTCGAACTCGCGGTCCTGCAGGAAGCGCAGCAGCTTGGCCTGCAGGCCGGGCGAGATCTCGCCGATCTCGTCGAGGAACAGCGTGCCGCCGTCGGCCGCCTCGACGCGCCCGGGCTGGTCGCGCACCGCGCCGGTGAACGCGCCGCGCGCGTGGCCGAAGAGCTCGCTGGCGAGCAGCTCGTCGGACAGCGTCGGGACAGTTGACGGTGACGAACGGGCGCCCGGCGCGCGGGCTGCCGGCGTGCAGCGGCGCGCGCCAGCACGCCCTTGCCGGTGCCGTTCTCGCCGCGCAGCAGCACGGTCGCGTCCGACGCGGCGACGCGCGGTAGAACGTCGAGCACCGCGCGCATGGCCGGCGAGCGGCTGTCGAGGTCGACCTCGGGCGCCGCCGTCGGCCAGCGCGGACTGGAGCTCGGCGACGCGGCGCACGAGGCGCTGCCGGTCGGTCACCTGCTCGACGACATGGCGGATCTGCGCCGGCGTGAACGGCTTGGGCAGGTAGTCGCGCGCCCCGCGGCGCATGGCCTCGACGGCGGTGTCGATCGTCGCGTAGGCGGTGATGACGACGACGTCGAGGTCCGGCCGGCGGGCGAGCAGCTCGGGGAGCAGGTCGAGGCCGCTGGTATCGCCGAGCCGCAGGTCGAGGAACGCCAGGTCGTAGGCGCCCGCCGCCACCGCCGCGCGCGCCGCCTCGGCGGAGGCCGCACCGGTCACCGTGCAGCCGAGGCCTTCGAGGCACACCGCCACCGTGGCGCGGATGTTCTTCTCGTCGTCGATGACGAGCACCCGCAGGGCGGGCTGAATGGACATGCCGGGGCGACCTTAGCAGCGCGACGCGCGGGGAGCCACGCCGCGTCAGCGGCGCGCCGGGCGCGTGCCCAACAGGTAGCGGGGGCCGCTGCCGTGCGCGGCGGCCGTATCGTCGGGGTTGTAGAGCCGACAGGCGCGCAACGACAGGCAGCCGCAGCCGATGCAGGAGCTCAGCTGGTCGCGCAGGCGTTGCAGGACGGCGATCTGCTCGTCGAGCCGCGGCCGCCACGATCGCGACAGCCGTTGCCAGTCGGCCGCCGTCGGGGTCCGCCCCCCGGGCAACGTCGCCAGAGCCGTGCGGATCTCCTCGAGCGTCAGTCCGACCCGTTGGGCGACGCGCACGAAGGCGATCCGCCGCAGCTCGTCGCGGTGAATGCGGCGCTGGCCGCCGGTGCTGCGGTGGGCACCGATCAACCCCTGGCGTTCGTAGAAGCGCAGGGCGGAGGTGGGCACCCCGGTGCGCGACGCCACCTCGCCGATCGTCAGCCATTCGCTGGGAGTCGCCATGCCCTCTCTCTTCACTTGACTTGAAGTGAACTTCAACTGTTAGCAGGCGCCCATGACGATCGAGATCGCTGCGCCGCCGGTCGACCCGGCCGCGGCCGTGGCGCCGCACGGGCCGGATGTCGACGGCCTGTGGGCCCCCCGCCGCCGCCGCTTGACGCTCGGCCTGGTGCTGACCGTGACCCTGGTGGCCTTCGAGTCGCTCGCCGTCTCGACGGTGATGCCGCTGGTGTCGCGCGACCTCGGCGGGCTGCACCTCTACGGCTGGGTGTTTTCGGGGTTCTTCCTCGGCAGTCTGGTCGGCATCGTCCTGGCCGGCGAGGCCGCCGACCGGCGCGGGACGATGGCGCCGTTCGTGTTCGGCCTGGGGCTCTTTGCCAGCGGGTTGCTGATCGGCGGCCTGGCACCGAGCATGGCGCTGCTGGTCTGCGGCCGCGTCGTCCAGGGTCTCGGCGCCGGCGCCATTCCGGCGGTCGCCTACACCAGCGTGGGGCGCGTCCTCCCGTCCGCCCTGCGGCCGCGGATGTTCGCCGTCTTCGCTTCCGCGTGGGTGATCCCGGGCCTGATCGGTCCAGCCGCGGCCAGCGCCATCGCCGCGGCATTCGGCTGGCGCGCCGTGTTCCTGGCGCTGCTGCCGCTGGTGGCGCTGGCGGCGGCAATGACGGCGCCAGCCCTCGATCGGCGGGCGCCGGCGCAGCCAGGCGTCGTCGCGGCGGGGGGCGATCGGCGGGTGCTGGCGCTGCTGCTGGTGGTCGGCGTGGCGCTGATGCTGAGCGCGGCCGGCGACGCGCGCGCGCCGCGCGCCGCGCTCGAGCTCGCCGTCGGCGCACCGCTGGCGTGTCTCGCCTTCCTGCGCCTGGTGCCGCCGGGCACCGTCCGATTGGCCCCTGGCATGCCGGCGGCGGTGATGACGCGCGGCATGTTGACCTTCGCCTTCTTCGGCGTCGACGCCTACGTGTCGCTCACCTTCGTCGAGGTCCGCGGGCAGCCGGCCTGGGTGTCCGGCGTGGCGCTGACGGCGGCGGCGCTGTGCTGGACGACGGGCGCCTGGATCCAGCAGCGACTGGTGTCGAGCCTGGGACCGCGGGTTTTGGTGGTCGCCGGCTTCGCCTGTGTCGCCGCCGGCGTCATCGGCATGCTCGCCGCGCTCGACCGGCTGCCGCTGTGGCCGGCAGTCGCGGTGTGGTCGGTTGCCGGGCTGGGCATGGGTCTCGCCTACGCCTCGATCTCGGTCACGGTGCTCGGCGCCGCGGCGCCTGGGCAGGAGGGCGCCGCCAGCGCCGCGCTGCAGCTCACCGACGTGCTGGGCGTCGCGCTCGGCACCGGAGTCGGCGGCGCGTTCGTCGCCATCGGCGCCGCACGCGGCTGGCACCCGGCGTCGAGCCTGCAGCTCGCCTTCGCCGTGATGTTGGCGATGGCGCTGCTCGGCATCGCCGGCGCACGCCGCCTGCCCCGTCAGGTGCCGGACGGCGGACAGTAGCGGGGCATCGCCCCGCGCAGGGTAGACCCGGGACGGCGGGCGCGATCAGCGTCCGACGAGCCAGCGGCGCCGGCTCTGCCTGCTGGGGCACTTTTGGACGACTTCGCACTGTTGGCTGCTGGGGCGCCGTTGCGCCCACAGCGACGACGATGCGCGGTCGCGTGAAGGCGCTGCGGAGGCGCGCCGGCCATCGGGTATTTTGGGGATACTCACTAGGCAACTCGTAGTCACATGGTAGCGTCATCGCGGGGAGAGGCGGCGACGGTGGAGAGAGCGAGACGCGGGGCACACTACAGCCTGCTGATCATCGCGGTGCTGTCCGTGCCGGCGGTCGCTGCCGCCATCGTCGACGTCAACAAGAGCTTCAGTCCGATCAACATCTTTCCGGGCGACAGCTCGACGTTGACGATCCGGCTCTTCAACTCGAACACCGTCGCCGCGACGAGCACGGCGCTCACCGACGCGCTGCCGACCAACGTGACGGTGACGGGCGTGGTGAGCAACACCTGCGGCGGCACGGCGACGATCGTGCCCAACACCGCGGTGAGTCTCAGCGGCGGCACCGTGCCGGCCGGGGACGGACTCAATTCCGGCACGTGCCTCCTCAGCGTCACCGTCACCGCGGCCACCGCCGGCACCTACGTCAACATGATTCCGGTCGGCGCCGTCACCTCAAGTCAGGGCGCCAATCCGCTGGCGGCGAACGCGACGCTGACGGTCGCCAACGCGCTGCCGGTGACGGGGACGAAGTCGTTCAGTCCGACCACCATCCACGTCACCGGCTCGAGCCTGCTGACGATCACCATCACCAACCCCAACATCGGCGCGCTGTCCAACCTCTCCTTCACCGACACGCTGCCGGTGCCGATCGTCATCGACAATCCCGTGGTCACCGGCGGCACCTGCGGTGGCACCTTCACGGACGGCGGTGGCGGCAGCCTCGACCCGGGCGACCTCGGCTTCCGCGTCACCGGCGGCACGCTGGCGGCGAACAGCTCCTGCACGGTGACGATGCGCGTCACCGTCGCCCCGGCGCGCGTCAGCGTGGCGCAGAACGCGGCGGTCACCAACACCATCGCCGTCGGTGCCATCACCACCGCGCAGAGCGTGTCGAACAGCGCCGCCTTCAGCGGCAACGTCACCGTGCAGACCGGCGCGCAGGTGACCAAGGCCTTCTCGCCGGCGACCGTCTTCCAATCGGGCAACTCGACCCTGACGCTGACGCTGCGCAACTACAACCTCACGGCGATCACCGCCGCCGACATCACCGACGTCATGCCGGCCGGCATCACCGTGCTCGGACCGGCGGCGACCACCTGCGGCGGCACCGCCGCGTTCACCGCCAGCCAGGTGCAGCTGACGGGGGGCACCATCCCCGCCGCCACCAACGCCAACGCCAACAGCTCCGGCACCTGCACGCTCACCGCCACCGTGCGCGGCGATACCGCCGGCGCGCTGGTCAACGGCGTTCCGGCGGCGGCGTTCAACGGCATCAACTACGCCGTCACGAGCGGCACGCTGACCGTGCTCGCCAGCCCGGTGACGGTGGCCAAGGCGTTCAGCCCCACCTCGCTCGTGCAGGGGCAGAGCTCGCTACTCACCATCACCCTGTCGAACGCCGCTGGGACGCCGGCGCTCATCACCTCCTTCACGGACAATCTCACGACCATGGGCACCGGCTTCACCGTCGGCAGCAGCCCGCCGGCGTCCACCTCGTGCGGCGGCTCGCTCAGCGCGGCCACCGGCGCGACGTCGGTCAGCCTGTCGGGCGGCACGATCCCGGCCTCCGGCAGTTGCGCCATCGTGCTCTCGGTGGCGACGTCGCAGACGGCCACCAACGGCTCGCGCACCAACACCATCGCCGCCGGCGGACTGGTGACCGACATCGGCAGCAACCAGAACGCGGCGACGGCGAATCTCACCGTCAACCGCAACGCCGGCGTCAGCAAGGCGTTCGCACCGGCGACGATCGTCGGGGGCGCCGTCTCGCGCCTGACCATCACCATCACCCACACCAACGGCGCCGTCGCGTTCACCGGCATGGGCATCACCGACTCACTGCCCTCGGGACACGTCGTGGCGGCGCCGCCGAACATCGCCAACACCTGCGGCGGCTCGGTCGCCGCGACGGCGGGGATGGGCACCATCACGTTGACGGGCGGCGCGCTCGGCACCGGCGCGACCAGCTGCACGATTCGCGTCGACGTGCAGGCACCCGCCGGCGCCGGTGCGGCCACGAACACGATCGCTGCCAACGCGCTCACCACGACGCAGGGCGCGACCTACAATACCGCCGCCACCGCCACCCTGACGCGCCAGACGTCGGCCGTCACGCTCAACAAGGCGTTCGTGCCCGTGGTGAGCAACGGCGGCGCGCCGGTCACGGCGCAGGTGACGATCGGCAACACCCAGCCCAACGCGGTGCTGCTGACCAATGTCGGGCTGACCGATGTGCTGCCCACGAGCGTGCAGGTGTACGGCGTCCCCAACGCGACCTTCACCGGCATCGGTTGTACCGGGGGCACGGTCACCGCCGTCCCCGGCAGCGGCCAGTTCAGCCTCGCCGGCGCGTCGATCGCCGCCAACGCGACCTGCACGATCGCGGTGCAGGTCACCGGCTACGTCGACGGCAATCACATCAACGACGTCCCGCTCAATGCCGTCACCTCGTCCGAGGGCGTCACCAACAACAACGAGCCGTCGGCGACGCTGACCATCCTGCGCAATGTCAACGTCTCCAAGTCGTTTGCCCCCAACCCGGTGCAGGTCGGCACCCAGAGCGTGCTGACGCTGCGGCTATTCAACAGCAACGTCGTCAACCGCACGCTGGGCGCACCGGGCCTCGTCGACAATCTGCCGAGCGGCCTGACCGTGGCCGGCGCGCCCGCCACGACGTGCGCCGGCGCGACCGTGACCGCGCCGCTGGGCGGCGCGACGATCAGCGTGTCCGGCGGCACGCTGCCGGCCAGCGCCTTCTGCGACATCACCGTGCCGGTGTCGGCGGCTATCGGCTCCTATACCAACACGATTCCGGCCAACACGGTGATGACACAGGAGGGATCGAGCAACCCGGATCCGTCCAGCGCCGTCCTGCGCGTGGTCGCGCTGCCGACGATCGGCAAGGCGTTCTCGCCGGCGTCGATCCAGGCGGGATCGAGCAGCACCATCACGTTCACACTCTCGAACAGCAACAGCGCCAGCCTGCTCGCCAATGGCTTCACCAACGCCAGCTTCAGCGACACGCTGACCGGCATGTCGATCGACGCCAACCAGGCCTCCGGCGGCACCTGCACCGGGGCCGCGGCGAACACCTTCACCACCGGCCAGACCAGTCTCTCGTTCACCGGGTTGACGATTCCGGCCGGGTCTCCCGGCACCTGCACGGTGACGGTGTCCGTCACCTCGACGGTGTCCGGCGCCTACCCCAATCAGAGCTCCGGCGTGACCACCAACGAGACGCAGACCGCCGGCACCGCCAGCCCGAGCGTCTCGCTGACGGTGGTGTCGGCCAGTCCGACGATCAGCAAGGTCTTCGCGCCGAACCCGATCTTCGGCGGCGGCACCTCGACGCTGACCTTCACGCTGAGCAACAGCAACGCCGTCGCCGTGACGCTCGGCAACCCCGCCTTCAGCGACGTGTTCCCGATCACGCCCGGAGCGATGACGATCGCCGACGCGACGGTCACCAACACCTGCGGCGGTACGCTCAACGATTCGAGCAACGGCTCGCTCGGCGCCGGAGACGTCGGCATCCGCTACAACAACGGCACCATCGCGGCGAACAGCAGCTGCACCATCGCCGTCAACGTCACCGCACCCGCCGGCGGCGTCTACACCAACACCTCGACGGTGTTGGCCAGCACCAACGCCGGCAGCAGCACACTGCCGGCGAGCGACATGCTGGTCGTGCCGACGTTCACGCCGACCTCGACGCCCACGTCGACGCCCACCGCCACCCACACCGGCACGGCAACCGTGACGGCGACTCCGACCAACACCGCGACACCGACCGCCACCAACACGCCCAGCGCGACGCCCTCGAACTCGCCGTCGGCAACGGCGACTGGAACGGCCTCCTCGACGGCGACACCCACGGCCACCGCGACCGGCACGGCCACGTCGACAGCGACGGCGACCGGCACCGCGACGTCCACGGCGACGTCCACGGGAACGGTCACCTCGACGCCGACTGCGACGCCAACGGTGACGAACACGCCGACCGCGACCGGCACGATCACCTCGACACCGACTGACACCGGCACCGCCACCGCGACGGCGACCCACACCGGGACGGTCACGTCCACCCCCACCGCGACCGGCACGGTCACCGACACACCGACGGCGACCTTCACGGTGACCGACACACCAACCGCGACCGGCACGGTCACCTCGACACCGACTGACACCGGCACCGCCACCGCGACGGCGACCCACACCGGGACGGTCACGTCCACCCCCACCGCGACCGGCACGGTCACCGACACGCCCACAGCGACGTTCACCGTGACGAACACGCCGACCGCCACGGGCACGGTCACCGAGACGCCCACGGCGACGTTCACCGCGACCGAAACGCCGACCGCCACCGGCACGGTCACCGAGACGCCGACTCACACCGGCACCGCCACCGCGACGGCGACACACACCGGTACCGCCACCGCCACCCGGACCGCGACGGGAACCGTGACCGATACGCCGTCGGCGACGGTCACCGCGACGGATACGCCGACCAGCACCGGCACGGTCACCGCAACGGCGACGCACACCGGAACGACGACCGCGACACCGACGGCGACGTTCACCGTGACGTCGACGCCGACATCCACCGGTACCACTACCGCCATAGCGAGCAGCACCGGGACGGTCACCTCGACGCCGACGGCAACGGGCGTCAACACGGCCACGATCACCGCCACCGGCACGAACACGGCGACCGCGACGGCCACGGCGACGGTCACCGCGACGCGGACGTCGACCGCCACTGGCACGGTGACGGCCACCGCCACCGCGACGCCAACGGCGACGGTCACCGTCACGACCACGCCCACCTCGACGCCGCGGCCACCGATGATCACCGGTGGCAACGTCGCCGGATCGAATCACGTGATCGGCACCAGCGCCGCCGGCTGCCCCGGCATGAACATCATCCGGATCTTCGACTGCGGTCCCGGCCAACCGCCGGTCTGCTACGACGGCGACGATGTCCTGATCGGCACCGGCAGCAAGCGTCCGGACGGCAGCTTCGACGTCGCCGTGTCCCCGCCGCTGCGCGCCGGCGAGCGCGTCTACGCGGTGGACTACTGCTTCGGCACGCCGTTGATCGGCCCCTCCGCGTTGGTCACCGCCATTGCACCGGCACCGCCGCTCGGCCCGTACGGCGTCCTGCTGGCGCTGGCCGCCCTGCTGTGGCTGGCGCGCGCGGCCCTGACGGCGCGCCCGACGGACTGACGTCCCAACGATCGCCGGCGGCGGGTCGCTCCGGCGCGGCATGGATCGCCGATCGCCCACGCAGGCTCAAGGGAGCCCATAGCGTGGTCGTCGATCCCCGTCAGCCGCGGTTCCAGCCTTTACCGTTCGGCGGACTTCAAGCGAGCCTTGAGGCGCGGCACCGCGCACTCGACGAAGGTCCGCAGCTTCAGCGGCAGCGGCCGCTGGCCGGCATGCACCAGATTGATCGGCACCGGAGCCGGCTCGAAGGCCTCCAGCACCCTCGAGAGCCGGCCGGCGCGTCTCGCGTCCGCGATCTTGTACGAGAGCAAGCGGGTGATACCCAGGCCGGCGACCGCCGCGTCGATCGCCGCCTCGTCCGTCGTGACGACGAGCCGCGCGCGGATCGGCACGACGCGCTCGCCTCGGCCGCTCTTGAAGGCCCAGCCGGACGGTGACCCAAGATTCTCGACCGCGATGCAATCGTGGCCGGCGAGGTCCTCCGGCTTTCGCGGACGCCCGCGGACCGCGAAGTACTCCGGGCTGGCGCAGAGGATATGGCGAGTGGAGCCTATGCGGATCGCCACCAGGTTGCTGTCCGGCAAGATGCCGATGCGGAGGGCGAGGTCGAGTCGGTCCTCCGCGAAGGTCAGCATGCGATCGCTCAGCACGAGCCGCAAATCGATCTCGGGATAGGCGCGCAGAAACTCGATCGCGATCGGGAGTACATGCAGCCGGCCGAGCACGACCGGCGCGGTCACCGTGAGGTGGCCCTTCGGCGTGCGGTATTCGCCCGCCGCCGCGCGATCGGCTTCCGCGAGTTGGTCGATGATGCGCTTGCACGCTTCGACATACGATCGGCCGGTGTCGGTCAACGTGACGCGCCGCGACGATCGATTGAGCAGCCGCGTCTTCAGATGCTTTTCCAGCTCGAGGACTTTGCGGCTCACCGTGGGCAGCGGCATCCCCAGCCGCCGCGACGCCGCCGAGAGGCTGCCGGCCTCGACGACTGCGATCAGCACCGACATGCCCACGAAGCGATCCATTCGGTCCTCCCAGAATTCAAGAGGATGGTTCTCTACCACGGCGCATATGCGGCGCGGAACGTCGCTGTTATGCTCCGCGCATTCACGATCCCAAGGAGACGCAATGATGACCGCCATGCGGAAATTTACTGTCGCCGCCCTGCTCCTCGCCGCCACCGTGTTGTCGGTCTGCGCAACCGGGCGCGCGGCGGCCAAACAGAATGCGTCCGCGCATTCGTTTTCGCACGCGGACGCGGCGACGGTGCTCTACAAGACCGTGAAGGTCGGCGACCTGGACATCTTCTACCGCGAGGCCGGGCCGAAGGACGCGCCGACGATCCTGCTGCTCCACGGCTTCCCGACCAGCTCGCAGATGTTCCGCAACCTGATCCCGGCGCTGGCGGACAAGTACCACGTCGTCGCCCCCGACTACCCCGGCTACGGCCACAGCTCGATGCCGCCGCACGACAAGTTCGCCTACACCTTCGACAACCTGGCGAAGGTGATCGACGAGTTCACCGAGAAGCTCGGCCTGACGAGGTACGCCCTCTACGTGCAGGACTACGGCGCGCCGGTCGGCTACCGCCTGGCCGTCGAGCACCCGGAGCGGATCACCGCCATCGTGGTGCAGAACGGCAACGCCTACGACGAGGGGCTCGACAACGACTTCTGGAAGCCGATCAAGGCGTACTGGAAGGAGCCGAAGAGCAAGGAGAAGCGCGACGCCATCCGCAGCGCTGCTCACCTACGAGGCGACCAAGTGGCAGTACACGACCGGGGCGAAGAACCCCGAGCTCGTCAGCCCGGACGGCGCGGCCCACGACCAGTTCCTGCTCGACCGCAAGGGCAACGACGAGATCCAGCTCGACCTGTTCCTCAGCTACGGCAGCAACCCGCCGCTCTATCCGAAGTGGCAGGAGTACTTCCGCAAGCACCAGCCGCCGATGCTGATCGTCTGGGGGAAGAACGACCAGATCTTCCCGCCCGCCGGGGCCGAGCCGTACAAGCGCGACCTGAAGACGCTGGAGTTCCACCTGCTCGACGCCGGCCACTTCGCCCTGGAAACCAACGGCGACGAGATCGCCAAGCTGATGCGCGACTTCCTCGGCAAACACGTCGCGGTGAAGTAGTCGCCCGCGCCGACCGTCGCGCGGGTCGGCCCAGACCGGAGGAGATGAGATGCACATCGATCGCACCGACACCGCCCTGGTCTTCATCGATCCGCAGAACGACGTCCTGAGCGAGAAGGGCGTCTCCTGGGCGGCTGGTCGGCGACGAGCGTCAAGGAGAACAACACGGTCGAGAATATGGAGCGTCTCTTTCAGGCCGCGAAGCAGCGACGGCTTCGAGGTCTTCATCTCGCCCCACTACTTCTTTCCGACCGACCAGCGGCTGGAGGTTCAGCGGGCCGCTCGAGACGGATGATGCACGAGACCAAGGATGTTCGCCCGCCGTGGCGTCATTGAATCTCGACGGGTTCGTCGGCTCGGGAGCCGATTGGCTCGAGCGGTTCAAGCCCTACATCGAGGACGGCAAGACCGTCGTGGTCAGTCCGCACAAGCGTCTGGGGTCCGCAGACCAACGACCTCGTCCTGCAGCTGCGCAAGCGCCGCATCAGCAAAATCATTCTCGGCGGCATGCTGGCGAACATGTGCGTCGAGAGCGCACCTGCGCGATCTGCTCGAGCAGGGTTTCGAGGTCGCCGTGGTCAAGGATGCGACGGCCGGCCCGCGACATCCCGAGTGGGGTGACGGCTATGAGGCGGCGATGATCAACTACCGCTTTCTGGCACACGCGGTGCTGTCCACGGATGACGTCGTCGCCGCCATGCGGCCGCGCTGAACAGCCCGCACGACGCTCGGACGGCAACCGGTGTCGCCACTACCTCGAAAGGATCTTGGCCGACGAAGGTGCGGGCGATCATCGCCATGGGGCAGCGGCGCGGCGAGGAGGCGCCGGCGCGTGCTCAGCTCGGGTCGTCCCGCAGCCCGCGCTGGGCCGCCGCGGCGGCGTGCGGCGTAGGGACTCCAGCGGCAGGCCGAGATGGGCGAGGATCGTCCCGATCACACGCGGGTCGGCGATGGTCGACACCAACCGCAACCGCCCGCCACAGTCCGCACAGGCGCGCACGTCGACGCCGAATGCTCTGGTGGCGCCGTACGAAACCGAGTTCGACTGGGGCTGATGGAACTGCAGATGCCGGAGATGGATAGGCTCGAGGCCACGGCGGCATCCGGAAGCGTGAGCCAGTTGGCACCCAATTTCGGCGTTCGAGAGAATGTTCGTTGAGCATTCTATCAGTAGGATTGTCGCCGGGGCGGGTATTTCCTTTAGCGGCACTGCCATTAGTCCGTATGATTGCTGCGTCCAACGGGATATCGTCAGCGGCATCGATCCCCGACGTCCTACCGACTATCTTCGAGCCCTTCCGACAGGGCGGCAACGCGGCCACCGCATCCGCCTCGGGCTCTACATCGTCCGCAAGCTTCTCGATCCGCTGCTCGGCAGTATCATCGTCGAGAGCGTGCTCGGCCAGGGGTCGACTTTTCGGGTCACCCTGCCGGGACAACTCGACGGCGCACAATGACACAAGCCTCCGTGCGGTCAGCGCAGCAATGGATCGTTCCAGCGGGATGTGCCGCGATTTGGGCGACCGCAGCCTGCCCGCTGCCTGCGGCTTGTGACCCTACGAGCCTTTTGAACCAATGGTTGGTGGAAGAGAGGATCCGATGAGTAGCACAGGAGCGATCGGCGATTCCGGAATCCAGTTTCCGCACCTCCTCCTGGTCGAGGACGATCCCGACGATGTCCTGATCACTCAACGCGCCCTGGATCGGGCCAACATTGGCAACGCGCTCACGGTCGTGAACAATGGGCAGCAGGCCCTCGATCTTCTGTACGACGAGGCCATGCACGGGCGTGACGGCATCGGCCTGATCATGCTCGACCTCGGCCTTCCCAAGATCGACGGCCACGAGGTGCTCAAACGTATCTGGGCGGATAAGCGCCTGCGCCACATTCCGGTCATCATTCTCACCGGCTCCGAAGAGGACGACGACATGGTGGGCGCATACAAGCAGGGCGCCGTCGCCTTTCTTCGCAAGCCCGTGCAGGTCGATCAGCTCCTGCGCGCGGTCAGCGACCTGAACGGCTATCGCGTTCTGATCGCCAAGGTCGGCTCCTGAGCCGTTAGGGGAGGCGGCGAACCGCCAGCGCCGACCGGCGTCTCGACAGGTCGGCGTGCGCGCCACCACCACTCGGCCGCGCCGCACTCGGAAATCCCAGTTGTGGGGTCGGCACGCTCTAGGGCACCGCGCGCGCGTCGATGACGACCGTATACGGCCGTACCGGGCTCCGCGGGATGTCGTCGGTGAGGGCAGAAAAGTCGACCACAATCACTGCGCGTCCGTCGGTTGGGATCGGCACACCGCCGGCAAGCGCGATGCTCAACCGACCCGGGATGGGCACATTGCTGTCGACCAGGGCAGTCTTGCCGGCCCCGACGGTACGCACATGCGCCGGTGCGAGCTGCACGGCGTCGTAGCGGAGCTGAAGCTCGAGCGCGCGCATCGCGTCGGGAGCCTGTACACCGATGGCCAGCCGCCAGCGTCTGCCTGGGCGGCGCCGGAGAGGCGTGACCACCAGCGCCGAGCCGGGTGGCGCGAGCACGGGCTCGAGCGAGCGCTCGTCGCCCTTGGGCAGCCAGTTTCCCGTGCAATCGCCGAGCACGGCGGCGCGAAAGTTTTGCTCGGTCGCGTCGGATTGCAGCGGCGCGTACGAGAGTGCACCGACGTGACAGGCTCCAGGAGCCATGGACGGCGTCACTGAATCAAGGTTTGCGACCAGGGCGGCGTCGGGAACGAACAACCATTCGGAGCCACAGAGCTCCGCGCCGTGGAACTGCGTGATGCGGCCGACGACGCGTTGAAGGATTTCTGCAGCATCGAGGACGTTGACACGACCGTCGCCGGTGACGTCGCAGGCGAGTTGCCGTACGGGATCCATCGCGCCGCCCTGCAGCGCGTCTGCGGCGTCGAGTGCGCTCGGGCGGCTGGTCTCGCCGACCTTCGATGGACAAACCACCATGCCGGCGTTGGGGAGATTGGTGAAAGCGTACGCCCCGTGCGTCGACGTCGCCGTGTTCTGCTGCATCCCGCCGCTCGTTGCGACGTCCACTCCGGGGACCATCGTGCCACTGCTGTAGTACGAGATGCGCCCGGTGAGGCGATACGGTGCCGCTTGCGGTGTGGCGTTGATCGGCCGCCTGGTTCGGGTGCTGGTCGGGCACGGCGTCACAGTGGGTGTCCGCGTCGCGGCCGCGGTAGACGGCCGCACCGTGGAGCTCGGCGTCGAGGACGGCGTCGCGCGCGGCACCGGCGGATACATGAACCGCACCCCGACGATGTCGTCCGCGCCCAGACCGTCGCAGCGCCCGTCGAAGTGTGCCGTTGCCGCCATGGTGGCGCCGGCGTCGAGGGAGTGGCCCAGACCGATGGCGTGACCGACCTCGTGGGTGATGATCTGCGCCAGGTTGCACGGGGTCCAGAAGTCGCAGGCGCCGAACCCATCTGCGATGGCGACCTTTCCGAGCTGAATGCGATTGAAGGCGGTGCCGTTGATCGTCCGCTGCTCGTCGACATAGCAGTAGCTGCCGACCCCGAGTACGCCGCGGCAGTCAGATGGCGCGTCGATCTCGCCGAATGGGTCGTCGAAGACGATGCGGTTCTCTCCCTCGCAGCCTTCGAAGGGCACCGCCATGCCGAGCGTAGCATCGGCGAGCAGCAACGACGTGTCGCCGGCGGTGGTCCAGGACGCGAGTGCATCGACCGCCGCGCCGACCGATGCCGCCGCGCCCAGGGCACTGTCGCCGCGCTGGTCGATCTGGAAGACGACGGGGAGGCCATCGTCCGGCTCGAACCAGCGCGACGGATCGCCTTGGTAGGTGAACGCTTCATAGTCGGGATCCCCGATGAGCGCCCCTTTGGAAGGCGTCGCGGCGATCGGGGTGGTGCGACCGAGACTCGACGCCTGCGGCGAGGCGTGACCCGCACCGCCCGAGTGGAGACGAGCGTAGCTCTCGATTGAGGCGATGATGGTAGTGAGGCGCGAGCGTTCGAGGATCGGGCCGGCGCTGATCGTTCTCGCGTCGGGATCGATGACCATGACCTCGCTCTCGAAGCGGCGCGCGGCGTCTTGATCACCCGCCTCGATCTCATACTTCCCCATTGCCATGGCGGTCGTCCGCCACCTGCCGTCGGCTCGCCGGGTGGCGAACACCAGCACGTGCTCGCCAGCGCGATAGACCGGCGCGCCGAAGATGCGCTCGACCACGCCGTTGGCGCCGCGGCCGCCGGGCTCGTCCAGGACGAGCGGTCCGGGTGGCAGCTCGCCGAGCACGACGCGCTCGGGCTCGATCACCACGCGAGTCACAGTCGGCGCGTCCGCCGACTGACCGACAGACTGAACCACGCCGATGACCGCCACCGTCGCGCGAGCAGCGAGATCGCGCTCGTCCATACGGACGAATGTCGTTGCGTTTGCCGTAGACACCTCGCAGATCCCGATGCCGAAGACGAGGAGCAGGCGCGCGACAATTGGCGTGCAACACATGATGAACGACAGGGGGTGCCAGTTGCATGCCATGCCATGCCAAAGCGTTGGCCATCGCGTCGCGTGTATCCGCGGTCGGGCCACCATCGGCTGCGAAAGCGGCGGTCGATGCGGACTGAAAGTGCGAGCAGGACACAGAGGAATTCCCACCGCGCAGACGTCGGCAGTGCTGCGTTGAGTCTCGATGCCGGCGTTCGAATGGGCGACGCCACTGTGATCGCACGAGACAGCGAAGCGGCTTCGATAAATTGGCGAGTCCGATCCGAACGACCACATCTCGACGCGGTGCTCGCGGCGAGCAGCGCGGGGTGGCCTGAGTGTTCGCGCGCGCCAGGACATCCATCCACGCACCCGCGCGGCGGCACGGACGGTTCACTGTGGTTGACGCAGCGCGAGAATGCCGAGAGCGGTCCGAACGACGACAATGCGACGCTCTCTTCGAAGTGGCGCAGCGCCAGTGCCCGGATGGTCGGTAAGAATGACTTGTCCCATTCAACGCCACCGCGATGGCGTCAGGCGCAACCGTGCTGGGAAGCGCGCTACGCCGAAATGACCCCCCGAGACTCCACGCGTCCTGCTCACCAACCCGCATGCGACGAAGAGATCCCCAACGCCTTCACGTGCGGGAGCCGCGATGAAGGTCGTCCACGCACGTGCCGCAGACGCCCGCAGCCGGCACCAACAAGTCACGGCAGCTCGACGAGCTGATGCGACTCAACGGCGAGCTCGCCGAAGCGCTGGGGGAGCTGGCGCAACGGAATGACGAGCTCGACGCGCTCAATAGGCAGAGGAACGAGTTCCTCGGGATGGCGGCGCACGACCTGCGCAACCCGCTGGCGGTGATTCTGGGCTACAGCGAAGATCCTGCTGGAGACCAGCCGCACTAACCACGGATTTCACCCATCACACGGGTAGGAACCTGACAATCCGACCGCTGTGATCTTCCTTCCTCATCCCTGTCATCCGTGTGATCCGTGGTTCACATCCTTTGGGACGCGGATGGCACTCTGCGATCAGAGGACACACTTCCACAGCAGGTGGGGATTATGTCTGAGGTGCTGTATGCATGAGGTCCGGGTCATGTGTGGCTCGAGCCGTTGCCGGAGGTGCCGATGAGTCTCGCAGGTCCGTCACCCGACCGTCCCGCACGCCTTGCCACCGTCCTCGCTGCCGGGCTCGCCGCCGGCGCCGACGCGCCGGCGTTGCTGTCGGCGCAGGGGCGCTGGACGTTCGGTGAGCTGGACGCGGCCGCCGGGCGGCTTGCCGCCGGTCTGCTCGACCTGGGCCTCACGCCGGGGAATCGCGTCGCCTCGTTCATGCCCAACTCGCCCGAGCTGCTGGTGCACTACCTGGCGTGCTTCAAGGCCGGGCTGATCGCCACGCCGCTGAACTATCGCTATGCCGTCCCCGAGATCGACCATGCGCTGCAGACCTCGGCAACGTCGCTGCTCGTCTGTGCCAGTGAACGGCGGGCCGACGTCGAGAGCAGCGCCGCCGCGGCCAGGCTGCCGCGCGGCGTCGTCTGGCACGGCGAGCCGGCCGGGTCCGGGCCGCGGCTGCAGGAGCTCGTCGAACGCTCCACCGCGCGCATCCTCCCCGAGCCGTCACCCGATACGCCGGCCTTCATCTTCTTCACCTCCGGCAGCACCGGCATGCCGAAGGGCGTGACCCACACGCACCGGTCCTTCGGCTGGATGGTGGCGAGCTGCGCCGCCGCCTTCGATCTCCAGCCGGGCGAGGTGGTGTTGCCGGCCACCTCGATGTCGCACATCGCGGCGATCCTCTTCAGCCTGGCGTCGCTGGTCAGTGCCGCGCAAGTGGTCGTGGCGCGAAGCTTCGACGGCGACGAGCTGCTGCCGTTGCTGCGCCAGACGCAGCCCGCGATCCTGATCATGTTGCCGGCGGCGCTGCTGTCGCTGGTGCGCGACCACCACGCCACGCGCCAGGACTTCGCCTCGGTGCGCGTCTGCGTCTGCGGCGGCGACAAGGTGTCGGCGGAGCTGGAGCGCGAGTATCTCGAGCTCACCGGCGGGATGATCGACGAGGGCTACGGCATGACCGAGATCGGCATGGCGACCCGCAACCCGATCGCCGGACCGATTCGTGAAGGTTCGGTCGGCATGGTCTGCCCCGGCTTCGAGCTGCAATTGCGCGACGACGACGGTCGCGAGGTCGGGCCCGGCGCCGACGGACGCGTGTGGGTGCGCACGCCGAGCGCCATGGTGCGCTACTGGAACGCCCAGGGAGCCACCGCGGAAGTCCTGCGCGACGGCTGGATCGATACCGGCGACATCATGCGCGCCGACGCCGACGGCTACCTGTGGTTCCGCGGCCGCAAGAAGCAGCTCATCATCCACGACGGTTCGAACATCGCGCCGCAGGAGGTCGAGGAGGCGCTGCTCGAGCATCCCGCCGTCGAGTCGGCCGGCGTGGTCGGCATCCACAACCTCCTGCACGGCGAGACCGTGCGCGCCTATGTCGTGGCGCGCAACCCGGCGCGGCGCCCGACGGCGCAGGAGCTCATCCAGTTCGTGCGCAGACGCATCGCCGCCTACAAAGCACCGGAGGAGATCGTCTTCCTCGCCGAAATGCCGCTCCACCCGACCGGCAAGGTCGACCGCGTGCGGCTCAAACACATGGTCGACGGCGCGGCCAATCCCCACGCGACGTCGCTGACGTGAGAGGTATCGAAGCCGGCGCGCGAGCCAGTGCGCCGGTCGTAGAGATTTCTCTGCCTTGAAGCATCCCCCGTCCTCCATACCGCTCGATAAGCAGCATCTTCAGCAATCCAGTCGAGGACGATGCGACCGGCGCGAACGCGGCGGCGCGAGGGAGAGGCGGTTCGGGGCCCGCTCCGGCTGTCCAGACGGGGGCATAGGCATATCGCGCACCGTCGTTCTGGCAGTGTGGCGTCGGCATCCGGGTGCCGAAGCGTCGATGCGGCGCGTGGGGCGAGGCCATCCTCCACCGATAAAGCGGCTGCAGAGCACGGATCGCCACTGGCTCGCGGGTTGCGCCTGATTTCGTGGTGATGATGCGCTACCTGCGAACGTTTCTGGGATTCACCGTCGGCGAGCTGATCGCCGTCGTCGGACTCTGCAGCCTGCTCTCCGCCGTCTTGGTGCCGGTAGCCAGCGTCATCGTCGGTCATCACCGGCTCCAGGCCGCCAGTCGGCAGCTGAGTTTCGAGGTCTCCCGCGCGCGGATGCAGGCCGTCGGCCAGAACGTCTTCGTCCGCATCCGACTGGTCGCCGTCGACCAGTACGTGCGCGAACACAGCAGCGACGGCGTTTCCTTCGTCAGCGATGGTCCTCCGGTGTCGCTCCCCGCGGGTCAGCAGGTGACCGCCGGCGAGACCGGCGCGCCGACCTTCAATCGCCAGGGCCTGGCCGCGACGAGCACGACGCTGTTCGTCAGCGGGCCAGCGGGCTCGCACACGCTGTCGATCAACGTCCTCGGACGGGTGACCATGTCATGACCCGATGGACACGCCAGGACGGTACCTCGTTGATCGAGGTGCTCGCCGCGGTGGCCATCTTCGCGATCATCGCCAGCGGGGCAGCGGTGGGAGCGATCGCCACCATCAAGGGCAACAATACCAGCCGAGAGGTCACCTCCGCCGCCGCCCTCATTCACGACAAGATCGAGCAGCTGCGGGCCCTCGACCCGATCGCGGCCCCCGCCGATCTGCGCGCCGGCGAGCACGCCGACCCGAGCAATCCTCTCACCGCGCTCGGCGGCATCGGCGGCACCTTCCGGCGCACCTGGACGGTCACGCCCGATTCTCCCCGCCGCGGCCTGTCGGTGGTCGTCATCACCATCACCTGGAACAATGGCGTTCCGCGCACGCTGCGGGGCGCCACCTACGTATGTCGGAGCGCGACATGTACCTGAGCGTCGTACGCCCCTCACGCCTGCGCCGCGGTGGCGGCTTCACCTTGATCGAGATCCTGGTGGCGATGCTGATCGGCGTCGGCGTGGCCGCGACGGTCGCCTGGTTCGGGCGGACACAGTTCCTGGCCATGGAGGACCAGGTCGCGCAACTCGACATCCAGACCAGTACGCGCGCGATCGTCGACGTCTTCGCGCGTGACGTTCGGCGCGCCGGCATGGATCCGACGTGCGCCAAGAACGTCACGGCGGTGGTCGACGCCAGCCCGACCGCGCTGCGTTTCCAGGCCGACCTGAATTCCAACGGCGCAGTGGACGCCGCCAGCGAGGACCTGCTCTATCGCCTGGTTGACGGCGTCCGGGTCGAGCGCGGCCAGGGCACGACGGTCGAGCCGCTGCTCGAGGACGTCGACCTCTCCGGTTCCCGCATTCGCTACTTTGACGCGGCCGGGTTCGAGCTGCTGGCTTCGGCCAGCCTGACGGCGGCGCAGCGCGCGTTGATCCGCCGCGTCCGTCTCGAGCTGGACGTGCGCGTCCCTGCCCGCAGTGGCTCCGGCGCGCCCGACCTCACCGCGCGCGCGGCCACCGACGTCGAGTTGCGCAACCGCTTCTTCGTCGGCGTCACCGGCTGCTCCTGATGGAGGCTGGGATGACCGCATCACGCCGTCGACTCCTCGGTTCCCGCGGCTTCGCCTTGTTGGCCGTCTGCCTCATGCTCCTCGTGCTGCTCACGCTGGCCGCCGCGAGCACGCTCTATACGACGCTCGACCTGCGCTCGACGTCGCACTACGACACCGGCAACCGCGCCTTCGCCGCCGCCGAGGCGGGTGTCCTCCACGCCATGAGCGCCATGAACCAGACCGGCGCCGTCGACTTCCGCCGCGACATCGTGAACCGCTGGGATATCCTGTACGGGACCTCGACCAAGTCGATCCCGAGCGTGCCGACGATGAGCTACACGGTCACGGTGGCCGCCGACCCGGCCAACCCCACCACGCGCGGCATGATCACCTCGACCGGCTTCGCTCCGCTCGGCGCCCGGCGCGCCGTCGTGGTCACCGTTCAGAAGGGACAGTTCGCGGGTGCGCCCGGCGCAATCTACCTCGCCGCCGACAGTGTGACCAGCCAGTTTTCGGGCAACGCCTTCGAGGTCGACGGCAACGATCACAGCATCCTCGGCGACTCGGTGCCGAGCGGCCCCATCAAGCCGGGCATTGCCACCCGCAACGACACGGCGAACAGCGGCATCGCCGGCAGCCTCACCGCCGGCCAGAAGGACAACATCCGCGGTCTCGGCTTCAGTACCGACCCGTTGACGCCGAGCATACTGCCGACCGGAGGACCGAGCGTCGACGACCTCAACGACCTCATCTCGCACCTGCTCAGCCTGCCCAACGTCGCCTCGACCAGTCAGAGGACCTTCAGCGGCCAAAGCACTTTCGGCTCGATCGATCACCCGCAGGTGACGCACATGACCGACAACGACGTGAAGCTGACCGGCAACGCGTCGGGCGCCGGCGTGTTGATCGCGGACGGCTCGATCAACATCAGCGGCTCGCTCGATTTCGTCGGCTGGATCATCGTGCGCGGCGCCACCGTCGTGAATTCCGGCACCGCCGGCGACGCCACCACCGTCCTCGGCAACGCGACGATTCTCGGCTCGCTGTGGACCGGCCATCTCGACATCAAGGTCGGCGGCAGTGCGATCATCGACTATTGCGACGCGTGCATGCGCATGGTCGACAACATCGACGCCGCCAATGGAACCACTCCGCGGCCGATGCGGGCGGTGGCCTGGCAGGAGGTGCTGTGAACCGCTGCGGACGCCTGATGGGTGGGATCGCCCTCGTGCTGGCCGTGGGCATTGCCGGGGCGGCGACGGGCGAGGGGCTGCCGAGCTGGCCGCACGAACAACAGGCGATGCTCCAGCAGGTGGATGGACAACTGCTCACCGTGCAGCATCAGCTCTTCAAGGCCCGCCAGCAGCACGACGCGGCGGCGATCGAGAACTACGGCAACCAGTTCCGCGCCCTGCAGGACACACGCCGCCAGCTCATCGCGCTGACGCGCAACCAGCTGCAGTCGCAGTAACGGTCGCGCCCGAACGGGAGTCGCACCACAGCGAGCGGATAGCCCGCCCGCTGTAGCGGATTTCGCTGTCGCCGTGCTCCGGAGCGCATCGCGTCCGACAGCTCGAGGAGCGGTTGCTCGCCGGCTTCCGCTGGCAAGATTCAGGGCTCGTCTTCGCGACGACAATCGTCGCCCACGGGGTCTTCGACGCGGTGCAACTGCTTCGTGCTGCCGCTGGTCATCGACCAGCGGCGGCAGATGGCGCCCGGCTGAGCGCGCTGGTTTTCCCGACTGGGTGGAGGGCCGCGCTTCCGCGCGGCCGCGACTCGGCGCCGCCAGCGCCGCACAGCAGGGCCTTTGTCGCACGGGTCGATCGCGTTGGCCCTGAGGTCGTCGTCGCCGGCGGTCGACTCGCACCGCCGCGGGGCGCGGCGACTCCGGCGACAGTCCTGGGTGCCGGAGGCACTGTGTCGTACCTGCTCGGTCGCAGCGCGCCGGGCTTCCCGACTGGAGGGCCGCGCTTCCGCGCGGCCATGATCCAGGGGGGCTCAGGGAAGGGCGACGCCCTGGCCGAAGAAATTCGGGATCAGGTTGAACTGCAGAGAGAGCTCGCCCCTTCCGCTGCTGTCGAAGTTCGACTGGTAGCTGAAGGAACACGACTCGTCGACGGTCGGCGCACACGCCGGATTGGTCGTGCTGGACCAATGCGTATTCGGGTAGCAGTTTTCGCAGTACCAGTTCTCATTGATGATTCCCCAGAACTGGGCGGGATCGGTCGCCGCGTAGATGTCGGTCATCGTATCGGTCGAAGACGCGATGGGGATGAAGATGATCCATGGACCCGTCTGACCGGGCAAAGGGTGTCCTTTGCCGTTGGTGCCGGTGTACGGCTGGTCGGCGAACGCGACCAGCGCAGGATTGTTCCCGATCGTGTTTTCGAAGTTCGGCAGCGATTGGACGTACATCGCATCCATCGGGTTGTTCTCGTCTCCGCAGGCGTGCCCGTCGCAGGCGCGATTGGAGAAGTTGTTGACGGTGTACTGCAGGCCGATGGTGTTCTGTTGCACCTGGAAGTTGGGATTCGGGTTCTGGGTGGACGAGTACCACTGGTAGGCGTCGCTGATGAGCGTGGTCGTGTCCGGAAGCACGTTGTTGATGATCGGCGCGCACACGTCTTCGACGCTGCCGGGAATGGTCAGGCAGGTGCGGAGATTGGCGACCATCGTGGCGATGTCGTTGCCGTAGATCCCCTGAATGGTCTCCAGATACTGACTCATCAGATCGATTTGCGGCGGATCCGGGAGCGTCGGATACAGCGTGAACAGACTCTGAATGGCGAGAGCGCGCTGGTTCAGCGTGGAGATCTGATTCATGAGGTTGACGTAGGTGACCAACTGGGTCTCGTAGGGCTCGTAAGGATCGCTGAAGTCCAAGTCCGGGACGAGGTTGGACAGTGGAACGGCGATGAGCGGCGCCACGCTCTGGCCGGACGGGAGGGTGACCTGAAGGCCGTTCGGAAATCCCGCCAGGAAGTCGAGGTTCGTGGGGAATGGAGTTTGGCTCACCATTCCCTCGACCTCGTTGATCGCCGTGGTGGCAGCGCTCTGGAGGAGGCTGGCGTACGTCGCGCAGGGAGGGTTCGGCATGCTCGCTTGCGCTGCCGTTTCGTCCCAACACTGCGTGACGATCCCCTCCGTCTGGGCCTCGCACACCGCGTCCGAAATGGCGCCCGTCGCCATCGTGCCGCCACCGATGCTGGACATGGTCAGGGTGAACGTATTGCTCGCACCCGAGACGGAGTTGGCCTCGCTGACGGCGTCATTGAGCGACGCGACGCCGGCTTCGGATCCGCTCATCTTGTTCGAGAACGCGGTGACGGCCGTTGCGGTGTCGGACGAGACGGTGATCTCGGCCTGGATCAGCATTCCGGCGGCAACCTGCTGGATGAAATCCGTACCGCAGATCTGGCCGAAGGTACCCGCCTCCTGCTCCGAGTTTCCTTCTGCGTTGAGCGCGTTGCTGGTGTCGAGCCCCGGCTCGAGTGCGTAGACGATATAGGACGCCGTCAGAAAGGCCGCAGAGTTCTGGGTCGAATTGTAGGTGTCGCTGTAGGTGAAATCGTCCGAGCCGCTGTACCCCTCGTAGACGCCGCTGATGGAGGCGGTTGCATTGAAGGAGGAGGATTGACTCATCGAGGACGAATTGATGGTGAGGCTGCTGTTGAACGCGGTGAAGGAGTTCGGCGGGGAGAGCGTGTAATTGAAGCAGTCGCCTTGAACCGCACCGATCGAAGGGAGATAGCCGGCCGGGAAACCCTGGACGTACGTCGAGCTGTCGACGGCGGCGCGCGCGACCCGGGGCGCAGGCGCGGTGGTCGAGCCGCCCTGCGCGGCCGCGGTCTGCGATGCGCCGTCGCGTTCCAGGATGTCGTGCAACTCGTCGTGGCCCACCAGCGTCGGCGGGCCGGCCTGACTGGCGAAGCCAAGTCCGCGCGGGAACCCTTTGTACACGAGCTTTCCGTCCCGGACTCGCCGCAGAAAGACGGCAGCGACCTTCCCGTCCCTGAAACGGACCTCGTGCTGGACCGCCTCGGGATTGACGGCCGTGCCTTCATTGTCACTGCATCCGACCAGGGCCAGAGCAAGAACGCTCGCACACACCAGGGCGAGCGCACCCAGGGGTGAGCGCTTCCCGCGTCGACACGCTCGGTTGCCACCGTACCGGAACGCCGTCATGCCGGCCCCTTTCCATCGTTTTCGGAGACGGGGTGGGTCTCCGTTTTGGGGCGTCCCGCCGCTGATGAATCAAGCGTTCCGTGTCGCTGTTCGGAAGCCCTGGCGCTTCGCGTAGGGCACACACAAACGCGTGTCAAGCGGCGCACGGGCGACGGCCGCCGCTGGGGCCCGGTGGGCGCAGCGGGCGGCCGCAGAGGGGGGCAGCGGCGCGACGAGGAGGCGCCGGCGCGTGCTCAGCTCGCGTCGTCCGGCCGCCCGCTGGGCCGCCGCGGCGGCGTGGGGCGGCGAGGCGGCCGCCGCCGATGGAGGGCAAGCGGTGGGCCTTGCCTGAGACGCGACCCCGCCCCGGACCGGGCGTTTGCTTCCCGCTCCGTCCGCGTCGTCGCACGCATTTGGCGCGAGGCGGCGCTCAGCGACGGCTCACGGATACGAGAGCGCGACGCCGCGGAAGCCGAGGTCGCGGGCGACGGCGCCGAGGCAGTCGGTGAGCGCGGCGATCGTGTGCGCACCGTTGCACGGCGCGCCGAAGCTCAGGCGGGCGACCATCGCATCGGTGCAGGTGTTGTGCAGCTTGGCGACGTAGTTGTCGAAGATCGTCTGGCCGGTGATCACCGGATCCTCGAGGCACTCGCGACCGCGAACGATCGGCGAGCGCCGGCAGGCGTAGAGGATGGTGTTGAACTTCGACGAGTACTTCTGCGTCTGCTTGGCGATCTCCTTGCGGCAGCGCTGCAGATCCTCGGGTAGCGCTCCCTGCGATCCGAAGACCGTGTCGCCGAGTTGGTTGCCGTACTCGCTCCAGGCATCGCTCTCGAGGCACTCCATGAGGTTCGGCACCGAGCGCGCCGTCGAGCACGGCTGGCCCCACCCGGGGGTGCTCTCCTGCACCGCGGCCACGCTGATGTCGTCGCAGGCGGCGTTGAGCTTCGTCCAGTAGTGCCCGATGGCGCGCATGACGCCGCTCTGCAGGTTCGAATCGAGCACCGCGCAGGCCGCATCGGCGTACGGGCACAGGCCCGGATCGCAGGCCCCGTCGGTCTTGCCGACCGCCTCGCGCTGGCGGCAGCGGGTGATGTCGCCCATCTTGATCTTCATCCGCTTCGCCATGCCGCCGCCGGCGGCGACGCGGTCGCGGCACAGTGCGGCACCGACCAGCGGTCGCTCCACGGCACACCCGGATTCCTCGCGGCAGCGCTCTGGGCGCAGCACGGCAGCGGTGCGCAGGGTGCCGCGGCGGTTGACGCCGTTGCGGGCGAACATCGTCTTCTCGAACGTGGTCTCCCAGCAGATGTCCTGCTGTCCATTGGCCAGCTGGACGAGCAGCGGGAACTTGTCGTCCGCGAGGGGGAATCCGATGTCGAGCAGCTGATCGCCGCGGATCTTGACGCTCAGCTGCGCGTTGTTGTCGACCAGGCCGGGCAGAGCGCGGAGCGATTGCAGCCCGCCGGCCGCACCCGAGTCGCCGCGGTACCAGTAGCCGGTGCGATTGCCCTTCCACCCGGCGCCGGGGGCGATGTCGATCTCCTTCACCAGTGCTTCCGCCGTGCCGGCGTAGATGCAGAATGCGTACGGGGTATCGACCGTCGGGTCGGCGAGATCGTCGATCCCGATGTCCAGCGTCGCCGCCTTCCACTTGAGCTTGGCCGAATGGTGGTGGCGTTTGATGACATTGAGCTGCCCGGTCTCAGCTTCCACGCAGACTTTCGGAATGGTCGGGCACAGTTGCGCGCCGGCTCGCTGGGGTGGCAGACCGCAGACCACGACAGCGAGCAGCCCGGCGACGCCCACACGACGCACGCCACCGCAGCCGACCCCCACGGCGAACCTGACGAACGATTTCGGCATTCCTCAGAGACTTGCAGTGAGACAGAGGGTTTTTTCAAGCCGCGCGTGGTGCGGAACCAAAAAAAGTTGGTATCGCGCCCCCCTGCGCGCAAATTGTCGGATGGGGACTGCGGACAGCCCGAAGGACCTGGCGATTTCACACAACGGCAGTCTCGGATGGTCGCCTGGGCGACACGTCCCCGGGTGGCGGGCGGCGAATCCGGCGCCGGCGACCCCGCGCACGGGCGACGGCCACCGGTAGGACCCGGTTGAGACGGCGGGCGGACGCAGGGGGCAGCGGCGCGGCGAGGAGGAGGCGGCGCGTGCTCAGCTCGCGTTGTCCGAGCCTGGTGTCGTAGATCTGGTTGAACACGGCGCCGATGGCGTCGCCTGCGGGCGGCCGGGCGTCGCCGGACGACCCGCACTGCCGCCAGCAGCACGCTCGCGGCAAGCAAGCGGCCAACCGGTGAGCGGTGCGGTCGAGCCCGATGCGGCCGCATTGGACGCATCCGGCTCGGAAGGCGGACTCCCTCTGCAGCGTTCTTCCCGTGCCGGCGTCCGCCAGTCAGGGCGCGCAGCCACCCAGCAGTCGGCTGACGCCGGCGACGAGCTCGTTGATGACCAGACTCCCGTCGCGGTTGGCGTCGAACGCGGGGCAGGCGGAAACCGGCTGCTGGCCGAGCGTGATGTTGACGCCGAGCACGAGCTCGTTGATCACCACCATGCCGTCGCCGTTGCAGTCGCCGGTGCAGGCCTGTCCGACCGCGGTTGCGGTTGGCGTCCCCGCGCCGAGTGTCGCGGTCGGTGTCGCCGCGCCTAGTGTGGCGGTCGGCGTTGCCGCGCCCAGTGTGGGGGTGGAGGTGGGCGTCGGCGTGTCGAGCGCCGGCGTCGCCGTGCCGAACGGAGTCAGGCAGGTGTCATTCGCCTCGTCGCAGGTGTCGTCCTCGGCGCATGGCGCCGGCAGGGCGACACACAGTCCGCCGTTGCGAGCGCATTGCACCTTGCCGTTGCAGAACAGGCTGTCGTTGTCGCAGACGCAGGTGGTGTCGTCGCAGGTCGCATCGGCGGTCAGCGGATGGATGCAGGTGCCGCCGGCGGTGCAGGCGTCGACGGTGCAGAGGTTGCCATCGTCGCCGCACGCGGATCCCGCCCGCGCCGCGCGGCAGGATCCGTCGCAGCAGGTGCCCTCGGCGCCGTTCGCCTCGCCCGCATCGCACTCTTCTCCCGGATCGAGTGTGCCGTTACCGCACAGATTCTCGAAGATCGCTGTGACGACGAGCCCATCGCGCTCCTGGATGCGCTCGAGGGCGCCGGGATACACGCACGCGTCGCAGCCGGTGGTGCTGCCGTTCTGCGCGCCGAAGCGAGCGGACACCTCGCAGGACTGGCTGATCGCGGTGGCCGCGACCATGAACTGGAGCCTGTAGAGGGTCGACTCGACCGGCTCGTCGCGAAACAGCAGCCGGGCACTTGCCTGGCGGCTGACGCTGGTCCCAGCGGTGTTGCCGGCGTTCTCCAACGTCTCGCCAGGCAGGACAACGTCGATCGCGAACGCGGCCGCTCGATCACCGAGCCGTTCGAATGTCGGAATCGAGACGTCCGATTGGGACACGAACGCGGTGCATTCCGGCTGATCGGCGATGCGCAGCAGCCCGCCGTCGAGGTTGAAGTCGAGCCGCAAGTTGAAGCTGGCGGGGTGATCGAGGCCGAAACCGACCGTGAATAAAAGGATGCTGACCTCCGGGGCGACCAGTCCCGGACCGGCATCGGCGTTGGTGTTCCAGGCGACGCGCATGGTGGTGACGCTCGGTTTGCCCGGCAGGGCGATCTGACCGGATGTGTCGATGGTCGTCGACGACGAGTCGCTCGTCGACTGGCCGGCGAGGACGCTGCCAGACGCCTCGGTGAACGTGAACTGGGCTGCCGCCGACTCGGCATAGGCGGCAAAGCAGACGAGCCAGACAATGGCCGCCCGGGCCGCGCGTCGATGGACTACACTCACTGTCTATCCCCCCGGTGTGGACCCAGGTCCTGTGCACACCGTGGCTACAAGGACAATGCCAATGCGATCGGGCAGTCACGCCGACGGTGCGTGGCGCGGCCGGCGGCGCGCGGTTGCCCGAACTGTGCGCAACATGCCCAGCGATCGGGCAACGCGCAGGCTCAGACCGACCGAGCGGGCCTGACGGGGACCGCTCAGCTCCGATACATCGCGGATCACCTGCAACACGGCAGCCCCTCGCCGCCGCCGCAGCGCCGGGTCTCGGCAAGAAAGGTCTCGAGGTGTTCGCGGAGACCCGCAATTCGAACTCGGTGTTCCTTCGTGGTCACCGCTACCTCGCGGTTTCGGCCGCTTGCTACTGGACTTCACGGAGCGGCACTGCGATGGGCGCAAGGGGGGACCATGCGGACTGCTGGCCGACGAATGGGACTGCTCGCCGCGGCGCTGGCAGCGATTGCGCTGCCGGCAGTGGCGCGGGCGCTGACGGTGGAGCTCAACCTGCTCTACGTCCACGGCGTCAAGAACTGCCCGGCCACCCGGCAGAACGCCGAGGATTCGCTCGCCGACCTCGCCGGCGTCGTCAACGCGGCGCTGCCGGCGCGCATCGCCGCCTTCGAGGCCGCTCACCCCGGGATCACGGTGGTCGTGCACAGCGCCGCTGCCAACCTCTACACCGCCACGCCGTCCGGCGTGCATCCGTCGGATTCTCCCGATCCGCTGAACATGGACGACTGGGAGGTCGGCGATCCCGGCTGCTCGGCCACCCAGCAGGGCGATCCCTGCACCACCGCCTACGAGTGGCGCTATCGCCTCGCCCAGGAGATCAATCGCCTCTACCCGGCGCCGGCGGGCAACGTCATCCTGATCGGCCACAGCACCGGCGCGCGCACGGCGATGGAAGTCGCGGCGAACGTCGGGCCGGGCGGCGCGGTCAACACCTTCGACTGGGGCGTCAGCAACCGCATCGCCGGCGTCATGACCGTGCACGGCATGCTCGATGCGATCGGCGACAGCACCTACAACTTCGTCGGACCCACCAGCTTCGAGACCGGCTGCAAGAACGGCGACGCCATCGTCGGCTTCGGCGACTCCTGCGCGCCCGGCAACGGCTGGTGCGAGTACGCCGGCCGCGTCGACGGATTCCCGGCCGCCGACTGGGTGGCGCAGCAGAAGCGCGCCCTGATGCTCACCGCCTGGGGTAGTTGCTCGCCGAGCGCCTGGACCGGACAGAGCGACGGCTCGCTCCCGTACGATGCCCAGGGCAGCCCGCTCGCCGTCGGCCTCGACATGACCCCGGCGCCGGGCCAGACCTGGCGGCCGTCGCACGGCGAGCGGTACGGCGCCTTCTGCCACAGCGACATCACCAACGCCGGCAACGCCCAGCACGCCGCTGCGCGCGACGCCGCGCGGCAGCGGCTGCTCGACTGGCTGTTCGTCGCCGCGCCGCGCGTCGCCAACAGCGGCACCAATGCCACCGCCTCGCTCGCGAACGGGCAGTTCAGCGCCACCTTCGTGATGGGCACGCTCGTGCCCGGCCGGCACCGTCGACGACACCGTCACCGCCGGCACCAAGGGCCCGGGCGTCGACGTCGTCGGCGTCTGCCACCATCCCGGCTTCTTCGACGGCGACGATCACGTCGTGGCGACGAGCGAGATCTCGGTCACCAACGGCGCCACCTGCAACGGCAGCTACCGCTGGCAGCAGGCGCACGACGCGAGCAACAACCACTCCGCCAACCTGTGGTGGAAGACCCGCGCCCTCTACGCCGACGCGCCGGACCTCGTCGGTCACGTCGTCGCGACGGCGCTGGCCACCTGCGGCAACGGCCAGCTCGATCCGGGTGAAGCCTGCGACGACGGCAACGCCGTCTCCGGCGACTGCTGCTCGGCGACCTGCGAGGCGGAGGCGCCGGGGCCGTGCGCGAGCGACGGCAATGTCTGTACGACCGACGTCTGCAACGGCACCGGCCAGTGCGTGCACACCGCGAACACGGCGTCGTGCGACGACGGCGTCTTCTGCAACGGCGCCGACACGTGTGCCGCCGGCGTCTGCGGCACGCACGCCGGCGATCCCTGCGCCGGCGGTCCCGAGTGCAACCGCACCTGCAACGAAGCCGCCGACACCTGCGCCGCGCCGGCGGGCACGAGCTGCACCGACGACGGCAACGGCTGCACCGACGATCGCTGCAACGGCGCCGGTACGTGCAGCCATCCGGCCAACAGCGCCGCCTGCAGCGACGGACTGTTCTGCAACGGCGTCGATACCTGCAGCGGCGGCAGTTGCGCGCTGCACGCCGGCAATCCGTGCAGTGGCGGTCCCGAGTGCAACCGCACCTGCAACGAGGCCGCCGATACCTGCGCCGCGCCGGCGGGCACGAGTTGCACCGACGACGGCAACGGCTGCACCGACGACCGCTGCAACGGCGGCGGCGCGTGCAGCCACCCCGCCAACAGCGCGCCGTGCACCGACGGGCTGTTCTGCAACGGTGCCGACACGTGCAGCGGAGGCAGTTGCGCCCTGCACGCCGGCGACCCGTGTGCCGGCGGTCCGGAGTGCAACCGCACCTGCAACGAGACCGCCGACTCCTGCGCCGCCGCGGCCGGCACGGCGTGCACGGCCGACGCGAACGGCTGCACCGACGATGTGTGCAACGGCGCCGGCCAGTGCGGCCACCCGAACAATACGGCCGCTTGCGACGACGGCAACGCCTGCACGGTCGGCGATGCGTGCGCGGCGGGCGCCTGCGTGTCCGGCCCCTCGCCGCCCTGCGGCCGCTGCGCCGCCTGCGATCCGCAGCTCGGCTGCGTCGTGCGCCCGCAGAGCGGCTGCAAGACCACCGGCGCGGGCGATGCGCTGCTGCGCATCCGCCATCGCGCCGGCGTCGGCACGCCCAGCGTCCTGTGGAAGTGGCGGCGCGGCGCGGCGACGTCGATGAGCGAGCTCGGCACGCCGGAGCTCGACGACGACTACACCTTCTGCGTCTTCGATCAGTCCGCGGCGTCGCCGGCGCTGCTGTTCGCCGCCACCGTGCCGGGCGGCAAGCTGTGCAACAACCTCTCGTGCTGGCGCCGCAACAGCCGCCAGCTCACCTACGTCGACCGCGGCACCACGCCCGAGGGAGTCGGCGGCCTGCGCCTGCAGAGCGGCGCCGACGGGCGCGCGTCGGTGCTGCTGAAGGGCAAGGGCGCCCTGCTCACCAACCGCCCGGATCCGCTGCCGTTGCCACCGCTGCCGCCGTCGCTGCGCGCGCAGCTGCAGTCAGAAGACGGCATCTGCTGGGAAGCGACGTTCGGCCATCCGTCGGTGAACGGCGTCGGCACCTTCAAGGCCAAGTCGGACTGACGGTGATCCGAACGACGCCCTCCTCGCGTGCCATCGACGCGGTGGCGCGTCGTGCCGTTGGCCTTTCTCCAGACCCGCTGCACGCGCGGAGCGCCAACGCGGCTACGGGCAGGGCGTGCCCGGCGCCGGCACGCGGCGCGCGTAGACGTTCTGCCAGCGCCAGGCGACCACCAGGTTGCCGGCATCGTCGCCGGCGAGTGCGAGGTCGTCGATGAACGTGTCGGCGATCTCCAGCGGCGGGCCGAGCGCGCTGCCGTCGGCGGCGAAACGGCGCAGCAGCAGCGGGTTCTCGCCGTAGGCGACGGCGAAGCCGCCGTCGGGCTGCACGACGACCGCCGGGGCCGCCTCGGTCTGCAGCGTGGTGTCGATCTCCAGCGGGCCGAGGATGGGCATGCCGTCGGTGCCGACGACCTGGGCGATCAGCCGGCCGCGGCTGGTGCCGTCGATCGGCTGGCGCCAGGCGGCGACGATGCGGTCGTCCGACGCGGCGGCGGCGACGGCGCTGAACGGCGCCGGCGCCGAGGCGAAGTCGAACAGCGGCACCACCGCGCTCTGGGCGAGGACGAAGGCGCGCAGGGCGATCTGCTGCGCCGGTTCGATGTCGAAGGCGACGCACACCGCGCCGAGCGCGGTGCTCGATGCCAGCGAGACCGGGTTGCCGAAACAGTTCAACGGCTGCGGCGCCACCAGGCCCGACGGGCGTTGCTGGCGCACCATCGCCTGGAAGATCGAGCTGCCGCCGGCATTCTCGAGGTCCATCCAGGCGATCAGCGCGTTGCCGGCCGGGTCGGCGGCCAGGCTCGGCGGATTGAAGGTGTGGCCGTTGGCGGCGCTCGCCGCGAGGGCGACGCCGCCCAGCGCGCCGCCGTTGGAACCAAAGCGGCGCACGGCCAGGCGCGTGATCGGCGATTGGAACTGGCGCGGGTTGGCTTCACCCCACACCGCCACGCCGCCGCCGTTCGGCAGCCGCGCCAGCGCCGGCGAGACGATCACCTGCTGGCGCCTGGCGAGCAGCGTGTCGCCGAGCAGCACGCCGGCGTTGCTGTAGCGGTATACGTGCGCCTCGCCCTGGGCGCGCGACTGCGCGCCGCCGCTGACGACCGTGCTGCCGGTGGCGACGGCGAAGGCGCCGCCGGGCTGAACCAGCAGCCCTGGTCCGGAGAGGACGGTGACGCCGCTGCCGGTCGCGACCGGAATCGCCGGACACAGCTCCGGCGGCTCGGGACAGCCCGAGAGCGCCGCCTGCACGGCGAGAATCGCGTCGCCGACGCCAACGCTGCCGTCGCCGGCGACGTCCGCCGCCGGGCACGCCGATGGCGGCAGACTGCCGAGCGCGATGTTGACGACCGTCACCACCTCGGGGACCGTCACCACGCCGTCGCCGTTGCAATCGCCGGGACAGGTCGCTCGCGCCGACCCCGCCGCCAGTACCACCAACACCACCACCCATGCGCGTCTCACGTCATCAGCAGTACGGCAGCGACGGACTTCAGACAACCCCGACCGAGGCCACAAAGGACATCGACGACCACCAAGAAAACGCGAAGGCCCTGGTGTCCTTCGTGGCCATTGGTGTTCGCGACGCCCAGGCCGAGGCCATCGGCGACGATCGCCAGCGGCGCGGCCGGCGGGCCGCTCGCCATGTTCGCAGCGCTGCTGGGCGACTTGCGCGGTGTCGAGCGGCATCCGGTCGAATTCGCCAAGGACGGGACGACCGTCAGCGTCGGATCGCCGGCCTGCTCAAGCAGAGCGTCGCCGGCGTCGACAGCGTGACCGTACCGGGCGAATGCGTCGCCATCGACAACACGTTCCACCCGTCAACAAACGCCTGAACCTCGCGACGGCCCTGCGCAACGTCATCAGGGCGTTGGGCATCGAATGGACGGGGGCGCCGAACCGCAACAACGGCCACTTCGCCGCCTTCGACTGCCAGGGCGAGGCGGCGTGAATGCCCCTCCCGATTCCGCTGCCCACCGCCTGCGCCAGGCCTCTACCAACTGATTTCGATCGTGCCGGCACCGGCCATTGGTCCGGACATCTCGGCTTCCAGTGGGGCGGGGCGGAAGCCCCGTCCGACTGGAGCCGGATCCCTGGCAGCGATCGCGGATCTCGGGGCCCCGAAAGGACGCCCCGGGATCCGCCGCGCTTCAGCCTTTGAGCGCCTGTCGGAAGCGCCGGCCCACCGCCAGGGCCGTCCGCCGCGCGTCGCCGAGGATCGAATCGGCGGAGCGCTTGATCTCCTTCCAGGACTCGCCGGCGGCAGCGCCGAGGCGATCGAGACTGCGCGTGGCCTCGCGTTGCCGCGCCTGCAGGGTCTTCATCTGCGCCCGCGCCTCGGTGCGCAGCGCTCTGATCCGCTTGCGCGCATCGGCCTCGATCCTGGTCTCCGCGCGGCGCAGCCCCTGGCGCAGGTCGGCGATCGAGCGGTCGAGGTGGCGGACGCCCTGTCGGATCTCGCCGTAGGCGGCGCGCACCTCGCGCGGCATGGCCGGACGCCCGCGCTTCGCCGCACCCTTCTTCCGTCCCCTGGACTTCGCTGCCTTGGTTGCCATGAATCGCCTCCTCCTGGTGATGGTTGGCATATAGTTTAAGTGGTCGCGGCCGGCGCCGCCAGGGAACACCACCGGGGCGATCGGGTGGCCGCAAGGAACGCCAAGCGCGCCAAGAGAATCGAGGCGCGCGCCGGCGGTTGCCTCTTCCACCAGGCGGTCGGCTTTCTCTTGCTCGCCTCTTTCGATTCGGTTAACGATTTTACTTCACCCTATCAAATGGTTGGCTCAAACCCATCGACAGGGTCCGCGCGACACCAGTCGAAGCGCGTCGTTTTGGGAGGTCGGGGCGGGTTGTGGACGCAAGTCCGCCTGCAGGTATTCGGGGCCTCGCTTGAAGGTCTTCTGCTGGGGATTCTGCTCTGGCTGGCAGTGGGTGCCGCCATGCAGGCGGTGCTCGGCTCCGGCATCTCGGGGCAGCGGGCACTCGCGCTCGGGCACTGGAAGCTCGGCTTCATCTTCTTAGGGCTCGTTGTAATCAGTTACCCGCTACATCTCTTCTTTCACTACCCATCGCACCGCAACACGACGCGCCGTCTGTTGCAGCAGTTCATCCGACTGGTAGCCGTATGTGCCGCCGTCGTTTTCATGGTGGATCTGAACGCCGCCGCCCGCGTGGTCGTACCGATCTTCTCACTCTCTTATGCGGCTTACCGCTTTCGCCGTAATAGCTATATCTTTTTGCCGACCGACGCGCCGATGTTGTTGGCGCTCCTGCTTTCGATCGTGATCTCGTTCACGCCCATGCACGACACGCGGGCGACGCTTTGTTTCTGGCTGCTCGTGCCGCTCTATTTTGCCGTCAACCTGGGGGCCGACGGGTACAGTCCGAAGCGCCTGGTTGCGTGGTTCCTGCTCTATTCCGCGATGGGCGGAGGCATGTTGGCAGCGACCGTGTACGGGGGCAATTCCCACAACGACGGCAAGCAGCACATACTGCTCCATGCCTTGACTGGGTACGCCTTCGCCGCGGCAGCGTTCGGACACACCTGGCTGTCGTACAAGAGACTACCCAGTGCGAGCCGTCGCGCCTTGTCCATCTCACTCGTCGCAGCTTTTGCCGTTACTATGGGAATCGATGTCGCTCGATTCATGCGATTGCGCAGCTTCGAACATCTGCAGGAGGCACTTGCGATTTCGGATGAGCCGCGACAGGTGTCGAAATTTTCCGCGCTACAAGGCTATGCCACCCCTTCTGGGGCGAACCCGGACTGGTTCGTTCCATTGACTGCGAACTGCGCGAATTACGACTGTCATCCGTCGATCACCGAGCAACACAACCTGTCCGCCCACGCGCACTCCATGGACAATGGCGCCTTCAAGGTGGAGCTCGCACATTTCATCGACGACCGTGGCCGTCTCGCTGCCGATCACTGCCTCGGCTGCCACGCGCCGCTCGGCGTCATTGCGTTCCCGGCAGCTGGCGACGGCGCAATCGATCCGTTGACCACCAAAGAACCTTCCTTCGAACTCGGCGTGGGTTGCATCGTCTGCCACAGAGCCAGACCCAATGCGCCCGCGGATCCGAAAAACGCCTCGATCACCATCCGGCCGGTCTGGCTCGAGGACTTTTGGCCCCTCCTCCAATCGCAGACGATGGAGGACTTCGTTGCGAGCAATCTGGATAAGCATGTACAGATGTTCCGCGTCCGTGATTGGGAGCCGATCTGCGGCTCGTGCCATGTTGTCTCTCTGCCGGCGCCGCTTGCCGCCGACAAAACGGAGCGCGCGACGATCGATCAGTACACTTCGTTCGTGAGCTCGCCCTATGGGCGCGCGTCGAAAACCTGCTCATCCTGTCACCAGCAGGTGTTCGTCAATGCGGATGGGTACGCGGTACACGCACACAGCTATCTCGGCTCGGGTGCGTCACTTCCGTATGACGACGCCGGTCCGGACAAGAGGCTGCGCGACATTTCCATCGGCTTCCTCTCAGGCTTGGGAAGTATCGAGTTGGACATCCGACCGGACGGCCTGCCGCTGTGTCTGGACAACCTGAACGCCGGGGAGGTCGCGCCGTCGGATACGCAGACGCCTCTCTACAACGACCACGGCGTTGATCTGAATCGGTACGGTCAACGAACGCGCGGACCCGACAACCCGTTCAATGGGACGAACGGAGGCGTCTCCCGTCGGGATCTTCTTTCGGTCGAGGCCTCGCTCGTCGGGCTCGATCGCGAAAACGCACGCCTCTCCATAAAGACCACGAACGCCTGTATTGGCCATTCGTTTCCATCGGGAGAAGGAATCAAGGGTTATCTCGAAGTGTCCGCCTATGATCGGACGGGCCGCGTGGTAGGTCACTACGGCGGCCTCGGTGAAGACGGGCTGCCCCTCGCGCTTCCCACGACACTCGGCGTGAATGCGATCGATGCCGCCGGCAACGTGATCAAAGACCGCCGGTATTGGAACGCGGTCGAAGTCGTATACCGCCGCGTCCTCGACCCTGGTCAGCCATCGGAAGACCTCGTAGACGTACCGATCGAATCTGGAGCGCACCCGACGAAGTTTGATGTTCGCTGGAATTACCTTCGCCCGGAATATCTGCGCAGCCGCGAACGAGGATTGAAGATCGATCTTCCCCCCGTGTCGGTCGGATCGGCGGTCGTGGAGTGAGCTTGTAGCGGCGGGGAGTGGCGCGAACGGCTCGGTCGGGATGCGACCGGTCGCATCACCCTCAACTCGGACCGATGAACCGCCAGGGCGGAGAGCGCCGGCTGAACGTCGCCGTCACCCCGGCGACCGCGCGAAGCTCGATCTCTTCGGGGCCGGATCGGGACGAATCCTCCGGCTTACCAGGTCGGAAACAAGGCCAGGTGCTTCGGTGTGGTCCCGGCCAATCGCGACGAGCTTGCCGGTCGGTGTCAGCCTTCCGACTGGCGCGCGACGGTCGCCGCCCTACTCTCGCTGCTCGCGGTCGGGTGCGCACCCTCGGCACCGACGCGCCGCCCCAACGTCATCGTGATGCTCGCCGACACACTCCGCCGACGGGACCGGATCGGGTATTCAACCTGGCCACCCATCCGGGCGAGGCTTCGTCCGTCACCAACCCGGCCGCGAGAGCGTCGCTCCAGGACGCGTTGACCACCCCGGTCGCGACCGCGAAGCGCCAGGCGGCGCCGGCCGCATCACGTACGCTCGACGACGGGACGCGCGAGCGGCTGCGCGCCCTCGGTTACGGCCACTGAGCCCATCACCTGCCGCCCAGCACGGCCGCAGTTCCCGACGCGACGGCGCGGGCAACCGCCAGCGCGTTGCCCACGCTGCAGCCCTGCCCTGGGAAACCACACCCATGGATGACGTCGCTGCCGGTGCGTCTGCGCTGAGATCGAGCCCCCACCGACGCTCACGGGCGAGCGACGCTCGCCGGCGCGGCGGTGGCGGTCGGCACCAGGCCGGTTAGTCGTCGGCGGGGACCACGAGCCGGAACGCCAGCCCCGGCGCCCGGACCCACTCGTCGATGCCCTGCCGGAAGCTGTTGCGCGCCATCTGGTGGCAGAACTCGTTACCCGAGAAGGACGCCCGCATCGTGCGGCGTCTTGAGCGCCGGGAGGCCGGCGGCGCGAGCGGATCGTCGAGGCTGTCGCCGATCGCCACCGGGTCGGTCACCTCGTACGGCGTCTGGGCGTATGCGTCATCGAGGAAGATGTCCCTCGTCCATTCCGCCGCGTTGCCGACCATGTCGAACAACCCGTAGGCGTTCGGCGGATAACATGCGGCCGGAACCAAGCGCGGCCGGTCCGTGTTGGCATATGTGGCGTCGATTGGATCATTGCCCCAGGGGTACTGCGCGCTCTCAATGCCACCCCGAGCGGCGATCTCCCACTGTGCCTCCGACGGCAACTCGAACGGCAGGCCCGTCTGCGACGCCAGATAAGCGGAGTACTCGGCGGCCTCAAGAAAGTTGATGTCGCCCGCCGGCAGCTCGAGCTCGAGCCCTTCGCGCTCCGCGCCGGACCAGGCGTCCGGTCGATAGCGCAGCCATATCGCTCTGGTGATCGGCCACGCCGACATCCAGAACGAGCGGGAGATCGTGACCCTGCGCACCGGCAACTCGCGACGGAAGCGGGCCGGCGAGCCCCCCATGAGAAACGTCCCAGCCGGGACGCGCACGAAGGGTAGGCCGTCGATGAGCATTCGATAGCGCGGATCGCGCGCCACCTGTTCGAGGTTCTGCTTGCGGACCTCCGGAAAGGGAATCACCGTGGGGAACTCAACCGCACTCGGGCTTGCGCGCCGAGCGAAGGGACGGATGCCACGCCGTCGGATATGACGACTTGTCCAGCATGTTGTGGCGTGCCCGATGCGAGAGGGGATGATGCGGCCACCGCTCGACGACTTCCGCCCACGCGGCATTCGCGCCCCGAAAATCGCTCAGGTGGAACCGGCTATCGCCGAGGAGGACGCCGGCCAGGGCGGCGGCGTCGGGCTGGCGCTCCACGAGCGACGCGAACAACTGCGCCAGCTCGCGTTCGATGCCGATTTGCTCATCTTCCGCCGCGTTCGGGATCTGCGATTCCAACGCCAGCACGCGCGCCTGTTCTGGATCGGTCTGTTCGTACGGGTAGTAGTCGGCGTCGGGCGTCCAGCCGTCCGCAAGGTCGGGATTCTCGATCAACAGCTGCGTGAGAAAATTCAGGGTGTGCTGGGCGCCGTCGGTATCTTGCGTGCGGCCGAGCAGGTGACCATCGGGATGATAGGCGGCAAGTCCCGGCGGCGAGACGTACTGATGCCCGGAGATGAACTTCAGCCCCGAAAGGTCCGTCCCATCGCCGTTGATCCACAGGGCAAAGCGCACGGCGACGAAGCGATCATTGATCAGGCTGACGACCGCCGGATCGGAGAGAGCTACTGCGCGTTGGTAGTTCGCGCCCGGGCACCAGAACTCGACGCCGCCGCGCTGAATGAGCCCTTGACCGGCCGGCTTCGCCAGCAGAATGCGATGCCTCCGCCGCGCCAAGTCGAGCGCGTCGTCGAAGCGATCGTACCACGCGATGTCGTCGACAGGGGGCATTGCGGTCCGAACCAAGTGCCGGGCTGATTCGTAACAAACCCGGCGAATCTCGGTCAAGCAAAGTCTAGACGCGATCGCGGCTTGCACCTGGAGCTTTGGAGCCGACCGGAGGGGCCAACCATCGCAATGTTCTTGACTCGCCAGATGGGCTCCGACACAGTCAGCCCACCGCGAGCGGTGAGTCGCGGGTCGGGTATCCGTTGCAGCTATGGCCTTGCCCGCCCATTCGAGGTCGGGGCGCCGTGTCGCCCTACTCGCGCTCTACCCTGCGTACGATCCGGCGTCGCCGCGCGAGCACATACCCAACTATGGGGTGCGGATGGTCGAGGCGAGCGTGCGGAGTGCCGGGCTCGAGGGACTCGAGCTGCAGATCTTCGACCTTCGCGCGACTGACGTGGACGCCTTCGTGGCCGGAGTCGAGGCGATGGACGCCGAAGAGATCGGCTGCTCGACGGATCGCTGGTCCTTTCCCACCTTCGTCGAGGTCGCCCGGCGGCTGAAGGCGAACTGCAGCGACCGGGTGATCGTCTTCGGGGGCCCCTCGGCCCATCCGCGGATGTTGAGCCAGGAGCCGTTTCGGCACGCCGCGGCGCATGTCGACGCGCTCGTGCTCGGCGAGGGCGAGATGACCTTCGTCGACGTCGTCCGCACCAGCGACCGCAGCAGAGCCGGGTTGAGCCGCATTCCGGGCGTCGCCGTGTGGCAAGCGGACCGCTGGGAGCGCTCGCCCGCACGGCCGCCGGTGGCAGATCTCGATGCGCTGCCATCCCCCTATCGCCTCGGGCTGCTCAGTCACCGCGGCGTTGGCGGCATGGGCATCGTGCACCATTACCGCGGCTGCCCATACAAGTGCTCGTTTTGTGCGTGGGGCCCGCTCGACGACCCGAAGCGCGTCCAGTCCGCCGATGCCATTTCCGCCGAGCTCGAAGCGATGGCCGCGGCCGAGGCGGAGAGCATCCTGTGCATCGACGCCGGTCTCAACATCAACAGCGTGGCGTTCGAGAATCTCAGCACCGCGGTCGAGCGCACGGGTGTGCTGGCGACACGACCGCTGCGCTGCGAGGTCTATCCGACCCACCTGACGAAGCGACAGATGCAGTTTCTCGAGCGCAGCCCTCGCCCGGAGATCGGCATCGGGCTGCAAGCGTGGGACCGCGAGGTGCTGGCCAACCTCGATCGCCCCTTCGACGAGCCGCGCTTCGCGGCACGGGTCCATCAGCTGGCTGCGATCGCGGATGTGACGGTCGAGATCATCCTCGGTCTTCCCGGCGACGACCTGGACAAGTTCAAGCAGACCTTCGAACGGGCGCTGCAGCTTCCGGCGGCGCTGCGCGTCTTCCACGCGGTCGTCCTGCCGTCGGCGCTCATGAGCCACGCCCCGGAGCACTTCGCGCTCGAATACAATCCCCAGAGCCTGAAGATGGAAGCGTGCTTCGGCTGGACCCGCGACGACCTCGCCGAAGCCTCTCGCTACGTCGAGACGGCGACCGCGAACGGCTCCGGATACACCGGCGAATACCTCTGGCTGTTTCCCTACGCTCCCCACCACGGAGCCCCGGACCTGGCGCGCCACAGCGGCGCTCTCGACCGTTTCGACGCCGGCGAATCAGCGGTCGCCGCGTCACCGGTGATCGACGTGGCGCCCGGCGTAGATGCGGAAACCGCCAACACGGCGGCAACTGACGAAGCCGCGGCGACGCTCGCCCGCGGTCTCGTTCGCGAGTTGTTTCGGCGATCCGGCCTCCGGCCCGGCAAGGCGGTCACCGGTTGGACGGTCAACGCGATCGACCTTGAAATGCGGGACAAGATTGCAATTGCCGACTTCTCGCGCGGGTCGACGAGAATGCGGGTGCGCTTCAAGGCGTCGGGACCCGAGCCGCGCTTCGCCAGGGTCGGCACCATCGACATCTCCCACGAGGACCTCGGGGACCCGGCCCTCAACCGGGATGTGGATCTGCTCCTCAAGCTGATCGTCGCCTGGCTGCGTCGCCGCGGCATCGCCCCGGATCTGTCGCAGTTGCTCGGCAACCTGGATCGTCGCGCCGATCCCGCTCCGTCAGAGCATTGAGCGAGGCGCCGCGGTCGTCAGCGGTCGACACCCGAAACCGTACGTTGTTCACCCGGGGACACCTGGGGCAGAGAGGTTGTGCCGCAACTTCAAAGCTCGAGGAGGAAGCTCCCCGGAATGAAGAGCCACGGACGAACACTTGGTGGCCGTTCTCTCACGAACGCGCTCGAATAACAGACTCGCGATCCCTCGGCTCGGCTCCGCCGCTTTACAAGAACCACGCGCAGCGCTCGCGCTTGAACATCGCTGCGCAAGAACGGCTCCGGTTACCCCTGGACAGGGAGCGCCATAGCAGCCCGCATGAGCTGGCGATTTCACATAACGACAGCGTATCGGACGGTCGCCTGGGGGACGGCTACTGCGCCCGCTCCTAGCCGCCTACCCGCGCCCGATGTCGAATGAGGACCTCGCCGCCGCCCCCGGCTACACGGCTGGCGCGAGTGCGTACAACAACCCGCGCGGGCGTCTCCGGTCGCTCGACCTGGTGGACTACCCGCGACGGGGATGGTGCAGCGCGGTCGATCCTCGTCCTGGAGGCGCGATGAGGTCGATGCGGGTGCGCAGCAGCGGGGATCGGTCGACCCACCGCCGCGCGCTCTGTGTCGGCGAGAGAGTACGCCGGAACCTACTTGTTGCAGTCTCCGGTGTGTTTGACGTTCTGTCCTGCTGCGTGCGCGTGGCACGCGTTGCTGTAGGTCTTGCCGTCGCAACCGCAGACGGGTTTGAAATCCATCGGGCAGAATTGCGGAATGGGAGCGCACAGCCCTTCCTTGTCCGCCACCCCGCACGAGCCGTCGTCGAAGCGACAGTACTCCTTCTCACCGCACTTCACGCCCGCGATACCGCCACAGCGCTTGGCGGCGCCCGCTGCTGCCGGAGCCGCATCGGACGTCGAATTCAACTGCGCCTGACAGGTACCCTCGACACAGAGGCAGCGGCCCCCGCAGTCCAGCGTGTTCGGCTGGCACATCGCGGTACACATCTTCCCCGAGCAGTCCGGCGCAGAAGACTTCGGGCCGCAAGTCGTCGGATGACAGCACTGCTGCGGCACGCAGTCGCTGTCCTCTTTGCAACCGCCTTGCTCGCCTCGGGCGGGGAGAGCTGCGGCCAGGCAGAACACCGCGATCCCCACAATACACATCCCGTGCTTCATGACCTGTTCCCCCTCTGTGGTTGTGATGTCTGCGCAGACTACCGCGCCCGGCAGCGCATCGCACAGTTAGGACACTCCCGTACCGCACTGCGGCCGAGGAGAGCATGACCAACATCGAATGGACCGACGTCACGTGGAATCCGGTGCGCGGATGCTCGCGCGTGTCACCGGGATGCGTGAACTGCTACGCCGAGACCGTCGCTGCGCGTTTCAACGCTCCCGCCTCGCCTACGAGGGCCTGGCGACGAAGCGCGGCGTCGACGGCCGCCGCGGGGCCCGGCGAAGTCGCCGTTCCGAGAAGGACGTCCGTGTCGGTCTGGAGAGCCTGGGCGGCGCAGGGACCGCCCGGGTGTGGCGGCTCGACCGAGCGCGGACAGGGTTTCCGTCGCTTCGGAAGCCGCGTGACGATCATTCAGCGCGCCGCCCACCCGCTGCCTGACGAGGATCGGTTGACGCGCCTTGACGGTGTGTTGCAGAGGCGCGAAGGTCATCGGCAGACAGCGCGCAGAGAGGAGAATCCGATGGCACAGTGGGCGGTCAGGGGTCAGTACATGGAAGCCTGCAGTTGCGATTTCCTCTGCCCGTGCATTCCCAAGAACGCCACGACGCCGGCAACCCACGACTTCTGCAAGGTGGCGCTGACGTTCGCGATCGACGCCGGGCACTACGGCGACGTCCCGCTCGACGGGGTGCGCTTCGTCTTCTTCGCCCAGTCCAAGGCGGTAATGTCGCAGGGCGACTGGATCGGGGGCGTGGTGGTCGATGCGGCGGCCAGCGACGCCCAGGCCGAGGCCGTCGGCGCGATCGCCAGCGGCGCGGCCGGCGGACCGCTCGCCATGTTCGCAGCGCTGCTCGGCGATTTCCGCGGTGTCGAGCGGCATCCGATCGAATTCGCGAAGGACGGGACGACCGTCAGCGTCCGGATCGCCGGCCTGCTCGACCAGAGCATCGCCGGCGTCGACAGTGTGACCGTGCCGGGCGAATGCGTCGCCATCGACAACACGTTCCACCCCGTCAACAAACGCCTGAACCTCGCGACGGCCCTGCGCAACGTCATCAAGGCGTTCGGCATCGAATGGACGGGGGCGCCGAACCGCAACAACGGCCACTTCGCCGCCTTCGACTGGCAGGGCGGGGCGGCGTGAATGCCCCTCCCGATTCCGCTCCCCACCGCCTGCGCCAGGGGCTGACGCTCGCCGCGCTCCTCGCGATCGCCGCGATCGCGTGGGCGTTCCTCGTGCGCAGCGAAGCGGCCATGACGAGCATGGCCGGGGATGGCCCGCTCGCGGCGCTCATGCAGCTCATGATGCAGCCGTCGCGGGGGCTAGCTCTACGTCGGCGCCGCGGCGCTGATGTGGGCGGTGATGATGATCGGCATGATGACGCCCGCGGTGGTGCCGATGACGCTGGTCCTGCGCCGCGTCCATCGCGGGCCGCATGCGGAGCGCGCGACCCTGCTGTTCGCCGGCGGCTATCTGCTCGCGTGGACCCTGTTCGCGGTGCTGGCGGCTCTCCTCCAGCTCTGGCTGCATACGCGCGGCCTGCTGGAGGGACATCTGCTGGCGGTCGGCGCCCAGGGGGCGGGTCTCTTGCTGCTCGTCGCCGGCGTCTATCAACTCACGCCCTGGAAGGCCGCGTGCCTGCGCCACTGCCGGAGCCCGATGGGCTTCTTCCTCCAGCACTGGTCGCCGGGAGCCTCGGGCGCCCTGCGCATGGGGCTGCGGCACGGACTCTACTGCGTCGGCTGCTGCTGGATGCTGATGCTCCTGATGTTCGTCGGCGGCGCGATGAGCGTCCTCACCATGGCCGTCCTGTGCGTCTTCATCCTCGCCGAGCGCCTGCTGCCGCCCGGCCCGTGGGTCGCCAGAATCCCCGGCGCCGCCATGATCGCCTGGGGCGCGATGCTGATCGGGACGGGGTGACGAACGCGGCGCACGTTGTGCGCCAGGCTGCCTGTCCGATTCCGCTCAGCGTTCGTCGTTCAATTCTCAGCGTTGAGCTTCACTGCCGAGAGAGCCGTCAGGCGCGGACGCCGACGGGAACGTCGCCGAGACGAACTCGCTGCGTGCGCCCGTCGAATCGCCGAGGATCGCACTCCTCGCCTCCCTATTCAGGTTTGCCCAGGGGCCCAAGGGACGGACGCTCCCTTGGCAGTTCATGAATCATCCGCTTCAGAGCAGGAACGCCGCCGCGAGCATCGCGCAGATGAGGCCGAAGTACGCCAGCGGGAACAGCCAGCGACAGAGGCGATCGATGCGATCGCCGAGCTCGCGCCGTCCCTGCTGGTCCAGCCTGCCGACCACGAGGTTGACGACGACGGTCGCGCACATGGTGAGGAAGCTGATGTTCAGGAACGCGTGTATCAACGTGACGTAGGCGATGCGGGGCAGCTGCTCGCTCATCACCATCTGGAACGCGACGACGGTGAGGATGCCGATGAACGAAACGCTCAGCCGGTCGCCGAGCGACGAGCGATCCATCCAGAACACCGAAAACGAGAGCAGGACGATGATGACGAGCGGCCCGACGACCAGCCGCCGCACGAACCAGGACTCGCGCTGCACGCTGATGGTCAGGACGAGTGCCGACACCATCCCCCGGCGTTCGCCCAGCGATGCCGCACGCCCATCGACGGATACGGTGGCGCCCGTGACGGTCCATTGCGGAACCCGAACCGCGCCGGCCAGGGGCGCCGCGTCTCCCGGTTCCACCTCCAGCACGACCTCGTCCTGACCGAATCCCACAACCTCGAAGACCGCTTGCAGGCGCTGCCCGTCGAACGGAAAGCGCTGCATGTCGAACTCCGTTTCCGCGGCGGCGTTGAGCGTTTCGATCAGGGTCGAGGTCCCGTCCGGCCGCACGCGCAGGACGACGCCGGTCTTCTGGTACAGCCCGGAGACGTTGGCGAGGACCACCTGCGGATACCAGCCGGTCGCGAGCTCGTTGAACTGGTAGTTGCCCTGGAAGATCTTCTCCTCCACGCCGGCGGAGGCGGGATCGAATGCCAGCCGCGGATCGCGCCATTCGAGGGTGAGGGCGCCCGTGAACTCGAAGGTCTCGGTCTCGTCGTTCACCTCGTTGAGGTCGTAGAGGTCGAAACGGGCGCGAACCGGGACCGGGCCCGCGTGCGGCGGCGGCGCGAGCAGTGACACCGCGCTGGACGTCGGCGGGGCGCCGCTGGCGCCGCCACCGGCAGGGCCGGCAGCCATTCCCGCGCTGCACACGAACAGCATCGCGAGACCTGCAGTCGTCGCGCGACGGCAGGTCACGTCATGCCTCGCGATCTCGCCACCTACCAGCGCCTGGGGGCATGCGCCGGGCGAGGAGCGCGGGATGGCTCAGGGCAGCGAGCGGCGCGAGGGCCAGCGCCACCCGGATTCGCGGACCGAGCCCGACGCTGCCGGGAACGACGGGTACGACGAGGGTGTTGGACAGCGCCGCGATCATGTACGCGTGCGCCGGCTCGAACCCGGGGTCGGTGGCGATCTCCATCAGGTCGCGGCGGCTGCGGTGCGCGTAGCATGAGCTGGCGATTTCACATAACCGGGGAGTATCGAACGTGGCGCCTCACGGGCCCCCGAACCACCGAGCCGGGTTCCACCCCGTGGCGCGAGGCGCCGGCACGGACGAACCGGGCCGGCCGGCCGGGGTGCGAGGCCGTACACCAGCGGTCCGTCCGGAAGGGCGGACCGGCCTTCGAGTCTGTGGGCATCGGCAGGGCGTGACGACCGCGGCGCACTTGTGCGCCAGGCTGCCGACCCGATTCCGCTCAGCGTTCGTCGTTCGACTTTCGGCTTGACTGCCGAGAGCGCCGTCAGGCGCGGACGCCGACGGTGAACGCCGCCGAGACGATCTCGCTGCGCGCGCCCGTCGAATCCCGCACCTGCAGGTAGAGGACGTAGGTGCCGTTGCGCGCGCCGCTGAGCTGAATCGGCGGAACCTCGAGCACGCCGTTGATCGTCTGGTCGTCCGGCGGCAGCGCGTCGCAGGAGAGCTCCGGCAGCGGCGTGCCCTGCGGCACCAGAGCGCCGCAGATCTCCACCAGGTCGCCCTCCAGATCGGAGAGCCCGAACGAGATGCGCAGCGTGCCGAAGGCGGTGGTGATGCGCGGCGTGATCGTCAGATCGCAGATCCTGGGCGCCGAGGTGATGGGGCCGCCACAGACGCTCTCGCCACCCGAGCCGCCGCAGCCGTCGAGGGCGTGGCCGACCGCGGCGATGATCTCCTGCACCTCGACGCGGGCGCTCAGGTTGGTGTCGAGGCCGGCGCACTCGCCGAGCGGCGTGAGCCCGAGCGCGATGGAGACGGCGCGGATGAGCTCGTCGACCGACACGCGTCCGTCGGCGTTGCAGTCACCCGCGCAGGCGAGGCCCGCTGCGCCACCCAGATCGGGTGACGCCGCGACGGCCTCGCCGAGCGCCTCGCGCACCGCGCCCAGCACGGCGGCGCGCAGCGCGTCCTCGCCGGCCCGTGCGCTCGCGACCGACAGGACGACGCCGGCGAGGAATGCAATGGCGATCCCACGAGCCCTGCGCGACGTGTTCGACATACCGCTTGCCGGTCCGCCCTCCCTGTACCGTGCCGGGCGTGGGCGAAGTCAAGGCCGAGTCGCTCGTCTGGGCCGGGCGCCACAACCGCGCGGGGTGGTGACTCGATCTGATTGGCGCGGCGGTGATCGCAGCTGGCAAAACCGCCAAGGACGCCAAGCCGCGCTGCTTGGCGCCCTTGGCGTTCTTGGCGGCTATCTGAACAGCGGCGCACCGCCGCAAGCGAACTCAGGCACTACCGCGCTGGGGTTCCTAGGCGATGATGCCGAGCGGCTGGTAGGAGTGACCGGGCAGGATGGTGGCGAGGTCGCTGCTGCCGAGGTGGTGGCTCAGCACGTCGCCCATGATGTCGCGAAAGTCGACGCTGTGGCTGAGGTAGCGGCCGTTCGAGAGCTGGTCGCTGGCCAGGCCCGGCCATGATCCGTAGATGCCACCGCGCACGTCGCCGCCGGCGACGAACCACGCCGAGGCGTTGCCGTGATCGGTACCGAAGCTGCCGTTCTGGGCCGCGGTGCGGCCGAACTCCGTCATGGTGAGGATGGTGACGTCGGCGATGCCGGCGCCGAGGTCGTCGTACAGCGCCGCGATGCCACCGGCGAAGTCCTGGTGCCGGCGCGCCTGCTGGCCGCTCCCCTCGCCGCCGCCCTGGTTCGAGTGCGTGTCCCAGCCGCCGATGCTGAGCGCGGCCACCTCCAACCCGAGGTCCGACTTGATCACCTGGGCGATCTGGCGCAGCTGCCGCCCGAACGGCGAGGCGGGATACGCGGCGCCGTTGGCGGGCTGGTAGCCGTTGGGATCGATGCCGCTCAGCACCGCCAGATCGTTGACCACGGCGCGGCCGTGCCCGAGGACCAGCTCGCGATAGGCGCGACCATCGTCGGCGGACTGGCTGTACACGCGGCCGAGATCGGTGAGCAGCGCCTGCTCCTCGTCGGCGGGAAGGCCGAGGCGGAAGCTGGCGAGGTCGTTGAACGCCGACACCACCAGCGGGCCGCGCAACGCGTGCGGCAACTCGTCGCCGACGCCGACGGCGCGCAGCGCGGCCGGGCGCGGCAGCGACACCAGGTGGCGGTTGAGCCAGCCGTCGACGGTGGCGGTGGCGGCGCCGCTCTCGACGTTGCCCTGGCCGTCGAAGTGCGACCGCGACGCGTCCGGATAGTGCGTCGCCGGCAGCACCGCCAGGTGACCATCGCTCCAGACGCGCAGCAGCGGCGCCAGGCCCGGATGCAGGCCGAAGAAGCTCGACGGCGCGCCGAAGCCATCGAGCGCCACCGCCGCGGCCGCGTTCCCGGCGGCGGGCGGCGGCACGGCGATCGAGGGCCGCAGCGCGTAGTAGTCCGGGTCGCCGTACGGCACCACGGTGTTCAGCCCGTCGCAGCCGCCGCGCTGGAAGATCACCACCAGCACGCGCCCCGCGGCGCCCTGACCGAATGCCAGGCGCGGGCGCAGCGGACCGCCGAGGGCGAACGCCGCCGTGCTCGCGCCGGCGGTGGCCAGGAAACGGAGGAATTCTCGTCGCGTCGTCATCTCGCCTGCTCGCTCTCGCCGCTTCGACTCATTGGTACTGCGCCTGGGGGAAGGACAGCACCGTACCGACCATCCGCTGCAGGCGCGCCTCGGCGTCCGCCTGGTCGATGGCGAACGGCTGCGTGCCGCCGGCGGTCAGCGCGCCGACCGCGGTGTCGTATTCGAGGGCGGTGGCCTCGCCGTGGAACAGCTGCTGCAGGAGGAAGCCGACAATGCCGTCCGCGGTCGTCTGGCCGTTGCCGCTGAAGTACGCCCGCAGGTCGACGCTGGTGCCGGCGATCTGGTTTCGCACCAGCCGATTGACGTGCCTGAAGCGCTGCAGCAGCAGGTTGGTGTTGATCCAGTCGTCGCCGGTCTCCGACCAGCCGGCGGGCACGGGATTCTGGAACAGGTGCATGCCCATATCGCTGATCGCCGCCGGCAGGCCGCTGGCGTCCGTGCTGGCGTCGAGGGCACGCGCCCAGAACACGGCCGTCTCGAACGGCGTGCGGATCTTGGCGCGGAAGACCGACGGGTCGGCGAACTCCGGCGAGCGCAGGATGATTCGCACGACGGCATCGATGCGGCCGCCGCTGGCGAGGTACTCGGTCGCGCAGCGGTCGACCACGCCGGCCGGCGGGGCATCGGCGACGAGCAGCTGCGCCAGCTCGGTGCACAGGAAGTGGCCGGCGGACGGGTGCGCGGCGAGGATGTCGAGCACCTGTTCCCCGTCCTCGACGCCGCGACCGGCCGGAAGGGTGTGCCCGAGCACCAGCTTGGCGCCGGTGTCATGGGTGGCGGCGTCGAAGGCGAAGGCGCCGTTCACCACGGTCCAGCCGGTGAACGCGCGCGCCACCTGCTCGACATCGATCTGCGTGTAGCCGCCGTCGACGCCGAGGGTTTGCAGCTCCAGCAGCTCGCGCGCGTAGTTCTCGTTCGGCGCCCCGGCGCGGCTGCTGGCGTTGTCGAGGTAGACGAGCATCGCCGGGCTCTTGGCGCTCGCCGCGAGCAGCTCGCGGAACGGCCCCAGCGCCCGGGCGCGGAAGGCCGCGTTCTCCGCCACCTCGTACGCGACGCTCTGATGCTTGTTGAGGTCGGTGTTGAAGTGGTTGTCCCAGAACCAGGTCATCACCTCGAGCAGCTGGCGGCGGCTGTACACGGCGCGCAGGACCGTCTGCCGCTGCAACTCGTCCACGGTGGTGGGCGTCGTACCGAGCCGCCCGGCCAGCGCCGAGTCGTCGATCGACCCCGGGTCGAGCTGCTGGTCGACGAAGGCGTCGACGCCGAGCTGTTGCACCTCCGCGCGCAGCGCCGGCGTGCCGCCGAAGGTGATGCGGTTGAGCAGGTGGTCGGCGAGGTAGTCGACGCCGACCACGGGCAGCGACAGGACTGCCGCCGTCTCGTGTCCCGCCGCGTCGGCGGCGGTGACGGTGACGGTCGCCGTCCGTCCCTCGCTGACCTGACCGCTCAGCACCGCAAAGCTCCACGCGCCGTCCGCCCCTACGGCCAACGACTGGTTCACCGTCCGCCCGAGCAGCGGGTCGTCGACGACGGCGGTGAGCGTGCGCACGCCGATGTCGTCCGTCGCCGTGCCGTCGACGAGGAATCCCGAGCGCGGCACGGTGGCGCCCGCCAGGGGGGCGGTGATCGTCACCCGCGGCGGCGCCGCGTCGGCGATCGCCTGGTACGAAGCGGTCAGCGTCGTGCGGTTCTGCATCGCATCGCTCGCCGTCACGCTGACGGTGACGGTCCGCCCGGCGCTGAGCTGCGTCGCGCCGACCGCCGCGCGCCACTGGTGCTGGACGGCGTCGTAGGCCACCGGCAGCGTCGCGGTGCCCTTGTCGGGATCGGTGAGCGTCGCCGTGATGCCGGCCACGTCGACATTGTCGGCGGCGCTCCCGGTCAGCGCGAATCCGGCGGCGTCGACCGCCGCGCCGTCGGGCGGGTCGAGGATGGCGAGGGTCGGCGGCGTGAAGTCGAACGGCGGCTCGATGTCGCGGTCGACCCGCAGCACCAGGCCGCCCTCGTGATCGACGACGCCGCTGTAGTAACGGTTGCCGTTGCCGAATGGATCCTCGGCCTTGAAAACGTACAGGCGCTCGGCGGCACGCGCCGGCGGCGGCAGCTGGCGGCTGATGGTCTGGCTCAGACCGGGGAGATCGAAGCGCACGATGCCGGCGGCGTCGGTGTAGCCCTCGCTGGTCCAGATGCGCTCGCCGCTGTCGGGCTTCCAGTAGGCGATCAGCTTGCCGTTCGGGATCGCCTGGCCGCCGTTCGCATCGACCAGCGTGACCGGCACCGTGCCGAGCCGGAAGTAGACGTCGCCCGGCGCATCGATCGGGTCGCTGAACACGCTGCCGGCGTTGAAGGGGCGCGCGTAGAGCACGTAGCGCCGGCCGCTGCCCAGGCCGTCGAGATCGAAGCTGACGACGCCGCCGGCGTCGGCGGTGCGCTGGCGGACCCAGGTCGTGGTGCCGTCGCTCAGCAGCTCGCGAGCGGTGACCGGGAGCGCCGCCAGCGGCGCGCCGGTGACGCCGTCGACCACGGCGATGCGCAGCGGCGCGTTGCCGACGACGAACGTGACGACGCCCTCGGCGACGATGTCGGCGCTGAACTTGTCGCTGCCGTCGATCGGACTCTTGGCGAGCAGCCGATAGGTTCGACCGGCGCGCAGGCCGAGCAGATCGAAGCGAACGATGCCCGCCGCGTCCGTCGTTCCCGAGGCGACCGAGACGCTGGTGCCGTCGGGCTGGACCTCGTACGCCCACACCTTCGACGCGGCGAGCGGACCGCCGCTGGCGCCGTCGATGGCGTGCACCGCGAGGGCGCCGACGCGGAAGGTGTAGGCGCCGGGGGCGTGCAGATCGTCGCTCCACGACGTCAGCCCGCTGAACACGACCGCATACAGGACGTACGTGCGGCCGTCGCCGAGCCCGTCGAGATCGAAGGACACCTGGCCGTTGGCATCGGTGACGCGCGAGGTGATCCAGGGCTGCTCGCCGCCGGCCAGCTTCTCGCGCACGTTCACCGTGACGCCAGCCAGGACCTGGCCGCCGATGCCGTCGCGCACGGTCACGACCAGCGGCTCGGTGCCGACCGTGAACACATGCCGGCCGAGGGTCGTGATCTCCTGGCTGCGCTTCGTGCGCCCGTCGACCAGGCTGGTGGTTTCGAACACGTAGGTCGCGCCGCTGCCCAGTCCGGGGAGGTCGAAGCGGATCACACCGGCGGCGTCGTTGACGCCCTGCTTCACCAGCACCCAGGCGCCGCTCGCGTCCGTGGTCAGTGCCCGCACCGTGACGCCCACCAGCGGCGCGCCGTCGGCGCCGCCGAGCACGGTGAGCTCGAGCGTGCCGACGCGGAGCTCGAGGGTGCCGGCTTCGCGAATGTCGTCGCTGTACACGGTGCCGCCGTTGTAGGGCGTCGCGCCGAGCACGAACGCCGCGCCGCTGCCCAGCCCGTCGAGGTCGAAGACGACGCCGCCGTCGGCGTCGGTGGTCCGTGCCGTCACCCGATCGAGGCTGTCGCCATTGCGCCGGTAGGCGGTGACAGACAGGCCGGCCACGGGATCGCCGCTCACACCATTGGTGACGCGCACACGCAGCGGCGCCGCACCGACCGCAAAGGTGATCGCGCCGTTGGCGGTGAGATCGTCGGACCGCTTGTTCGTGCCGTCGAACGGGCTCCTCGCCTCCAGATAGTAGGGGACGCCGTGGTCGAGGCCGGGCAGGTCGAAGCGGATGACGCCCGCCGCGTTGGTGCGGCCGCCGGCGACCCACACGCCGCTGCCGTCGGGCTGCTTGGCGAACGCCGAGACATCGGCGGCGGCCAGCGGCGTGCCGTCGGCGCCGTTCACCACGGTGACGCGCAGGCGGCCGACGCGGAAGGTGAGGTCGCCCGCCGCGCTCAGGTCGTCGCTGCGCGCCACGCCTGAGCCGAACGGCCAGCAAGAGAGGAAGTAGATGCGGCCGCTGCCCAGCCCGGCGAGGTCGAACGTGGCGATGCCGGAGGCGTCGGTCGTCCGCCAGGCGGCGCTGACGGCGCTGCCGTCGGCGAGGCGCTCGGACGCCTGCACCGACAGGCCCGGCAACGCCGCGCCGCTGGTGGCGTCGACGACGGTGACCCGCAGCGGCGCGTTGCCGACCACGAACGTCATCGGTCCCGGCTTGGTGATGTCATTGCTGGTCTTGGCGCTGCCGTCGGCTGGACTCTTGGCGTGCAGGTAGTAGGTGCGCCCCTGGCCGAGGCCGGGCAGATCGAAGCGGATGAACCCGGCCGCCCCGGTGTTGCCGCCCTTGGCGAACTGGCTGCTACCGTCGGCGCGGCGCTCGTAGGCATCGACGCGGGTGTTGATCAGCGCCTGGTGGCTGCCGCCGGCGACGACCCACACCTTGAGCGCGCCGACCTTGAAGGCGAACTCGCCGGCGGCGAGGAGGTCCTCGCTGTCGGAGGCGATGCCGTTGAAGGCGGTGGCGCGCAACACGTAGACCCGCCCGCTGCCCAGGCCGTCGAGGTCGAAGCTGGCCCGGCCGACCGCGTTCGTGAGCCGCTGCCGGCGCCAGGTCAGCGTGCCGTCGGCCGCCCGCTCGTAGGCGTGCACGGTGACGTTGGGCAGCGGCGCGTTGGTGACGGCGTCCATCAGCGTCACCTGCAGCGGCGCGTTGCCGACCACGAAGGTGACGCCGCCGGCGTCGTGGATCTCGTTGCTGCGCTTGGTGCTGCCGTCCCACGGGCTGAGCGCCTCGAGCACGTAGACCCGCCCGTCGCCGAGGCCGGGCGGGTCGAAGATGATCAGGCCGGTGGCGCCGGTTCGGCCGCTGGTGATGTTGCGCAACGTGCCGTCGGCGAGCCGCTCCTTGAGAATGATCTTGAAGTCGGCGAGCGGTGTGCCGTCGCCGGCGACGACGCTCACCGGCATGTGGCCGACCGCGAACTGGAACGGGCCGGGCGCGGTGATGTCGGGGCTGCGCACCGCGCCGCCGTTGTACGGGGTGGCGACGATGGCGAAGCGCACGCCGCCGCTGACGCCGGTGAGCCGCAGCAGCGCGCGGCCGGCGCCGTCGGTGGTCGCCGACTTCACCCAGGTGAGGACGTCGCCGTCGATGCGCTTCGCCTGGATCGGCAGGTTCGCGAGAGGCTGTCCGCTCAGCGCGTCGACCACCTGCACGGTGACGTCGTCGACGCCGGGCGTCGGCGTCGGCGCCGCGTGCGCCGCCGCGGCGACCAGCATCCAGGCGCCGCATAGCAGCCATCGGGCGCCGTGATGCTCCCGCCACAACCCGCGCCGCGCCCCGCCCGTCTGCTGCCTCATGCCGTGTGAATCCCTCCGCCCCGCAGGCGCTCGTACATCCGCCTCGGCGGACGCGACTGGGCGTCGGTGCAATCGGCGGGCCGCCAGCAAGGCGGCGACGACGTGGTCGCGCGGCGCCTCGAGGCGAGCGGCAGCGTCGACGGAGCGACAGCGCGTCGAGAAGTGGATGAGCGTGTCGGCGGCGCGGTGCACTGCGCGGTGCGCGCAGCGCATGGGGGGATGCATGGAAGCGCGGGAGCCAGGCGCGCGAGGGCATTCCCGACCCGGTCGCCGCGTGCGCGCACGCCGAGGCAAGGCGTGGTGCGCGACAGACCGTTGCCGCGACATCGAGGCCGTCGCCGCGCCCCTCGCCGACGATCCGGCGATCCCCCGGCGCCATCGCCAGCTTCGAACTCAAGACCGACGAGCGGAGCACCGTCGCCGTCGACGAGCGCTACATGGCGCGCCCGTGTGTCTCGGGATCTTCGGGCCGTATTTCGCGGGCCGCCAGACCTGATCCGAGCGCGCCGTTCAGCGTCCGAGGCTGGCCGACTCCTCTGCCGCCCACGCGCGCAACTGCTCGACCTCGGCCGGCGACAGCGCCGCGTGACGGTGCACCGCGACGTAGAACCACGGTGGCATTTCCCCTTCACTCACCTCTTTACCGGTCTCCTTGAGCTTCTTCGCTTGCCTCTTTGCATCGTAGGCGTTCCAGGTCGAAAAGTTCAGCTCGCGCCGCCCCTCGCGCACGTCGCGTGCCAGCATCCACGAAACGGGCGCGATGTTGCTGTACCAGGGCCAGACGGTTTCGTTCGAATGGCAGTCGTAGCAGGCGCGCCGCAGCACTGCGGCGATCTCTGGCGACGCCGCCATATTCTGCTGCACCGGTGGATTCGTTTTGTCGATGCGAAAGGCCTGGGCAATCGCGAACACAGCGAGCCCCAGCCACAACGCCCGCTTGAGATACCAGCCCATGGCGCCACGCTACTCTCCCGCCCAGCGGATTGGGACAGGGGCGATGAGTGCGGCACAACGGCAACTGGCCGGCATCGCCCACCGCTGTTGCACGCCGGCGAAGTGCGCCCGTGCGTGCCAACTCCCTGAGAACATTCCGTTCCCGATTGGAGGGCCGCGCTTCCGCGCGGCCGGTCGCGCGGAAGCGCGACCCTCCAGGCGCGGGGATCGATCCACCAGCCGAATTGGTGGGCAAGGCCGCCCGGACAGTATCTCCAAGCAAGTTTACCATGTAGCGTGGCATCCCTAGCAGTGGACTCCCGATGCCGCGTAGACCTGTTCGCTTCGCAATGCTGATGATCCTGGGGAGCGCCCTGGGATTGACACCCGCCGCCCACGCCGCCGCGGGTTATACCCTGGTCGGCTGGAACAACCTGGGCATGCATTGCATGGACCCCGACTACCAGGTGTTCGCCCTGCTGCCGCCCTTCAACACCATCGCGGCGCAGCTGATCGACGCTGATGGCAAACTGGTCGGGGCGCCGAACGGCGTCACGGTCAGCTACGAGGCGGTGGCCGATCCCGACGGCTCCATCAACCGCTCGTCGGTCGGCAAGACCAACTTCTGGTCGTACGCCGAGGCGCTCTTCGGCGTCACCCTCGCCCCCGACGTCGGCCTCGCCGGCAATGCCATGCCCGGCGCCGACAACCTCCCGCAGGCGATGACGTTCGACGCCACCGCCCGCTGGTTCATCGCCGAGGGCGTGCCGCTCACCCCGCACGACGATGGCGGCGGCATCAACACCTATCCACTCATGCGCCTGGTGGCGCGCGATGGCGGCGGCGCCGAGCTGGCGCACACCGACATCGTCCTCCCGGTGTCCGAGGAACTGAATTGCCGGTCCTGCCACCTCTCCGGTGCGAGCCGTGCCGCCCAGCCGGCCGAGGGCTGGGAGCACGACCCCGATCCCGAGCGCGACACGCGGCTGAACGTCGTCCGCCTGCACGACGATCTCGAGGGCGGCAAGCCCGCCTTCACCAACGCGCTGGCGACGGCCGGCTACGACCCGGCCGGGCTGTACGCCACCGCGAAGGGCGGCACGCCCATCCTCTGCGCCCGCTGCCACCTGTCCGAGGCGTTGCCGGGCAGCGGCCTGCCGGGCATCAGCCCGCTGACGCAGGCGATCCACAAGCGCATGGCCGCGGTCACCGACCCGATCACCGGCCTGCGGCTCGACGACATCGCCAACCGCGAGGCGTGCTACCGTTGCCATCCCGGCTCGGTCACCCGCTGCCTGCGCGGCGCCATGGGCAGCGCCGTGGCCGCCGACGGCAGCCTCGCCATCCAGTGCCAGAACTGCCACGGCACCATGCTCGACGTCGCCAGCAGCGCGCGCACCGGCTGGCTCGACGAACCGGTCTGCCAGAGCTGTCATACCGGCACCGCGGTGAACAACAACGGCGCCATTCGCTACACCAGCGTCTTCGACGACAGCGGCGCGGTGCGGACCGCGGTCGACTCCACCTTTGCCACCCAGCCCGACGTGCCGCTCGCCGGTCATTCACTGTACCGCTTCTCCGCCGGCCATGGCGGCCTGCAGTGCGAGGCCTGCCACGGCTCGACCCACGCGATATTCCCCAGCGCCGAGCGCAACGACAACCTGCAAAGCATCGCCCTGCAGGGGCACGTCGGCGTGCTCGCCGAGTGCACCGCGTGCCACGCGCAGTCGCCGAACACGATCGACGGTGGCCCGCACGGCATGCATCCGGTCGGCCAGGCCTGGGTCGGCGCCCACCCCGATGCCGCCGAGGGCCGCGTCAATCAGTGCCGCGCCTGCCACGGCGCCGACCTGCGCGGCACCGTGCTGTCGCGGGTGAAGGGCGAGCGAACGCTGAACACCAACTTCGGCACCAAGCACTTCTGGCGCGGGTTCGAGGTCGGCTGCTGGAACTGCCACAATGGCCCTAACGGCGAGAGCGCCAACAGGAACAAGCGCGCCCGTGGCCGCCGACGGCAGCGCCGCCACCGCCACCGGCGTCGCGGTGTCGATCCCGCTGTCGGCCAGCGACCCCGACGGCAACGCCGTGACCCTGCGCATCGTCGAGCAACCCGCCCACGGCACGGTCGGCTTCGACGGCGCCACCGCCCGCTACTTCCCCGAGGCCGGCTTCAGCGGCAGCGATGTCTTCACGTTCACCGCTTCAGACGGCGACACCGACGGCAACCTGGCCTCGGTGACCGTCGCCGTGTCGGCGCCGCCGGGCTGCGTCGGGGACTGCGACGGCAACGGCGCGGTCACCATCGACGAGCTGGTGCGCGGCGTCACCATCGCCCTCGCCGGCAGCGGCGTCGAAACGTGCGCTGCCTTCGACCGCTCGGCGGACGGCACGGTGACGATCGATGAGCTGGTGGCGGGAGTGGAGGCGGCGCTGAACGGGTGCGCGCCGTCGCCCTGAAGCGGTGAGCCGGGGCGCTTACCCTCCGCACCGGCGGCAGCCGCGCCAGATCCTCGTGGTCCACCGGCGCGGTGGCGCCGTCACGGCGATCCAGCGCTGCGCTCGGCGCCAACACCCACGTGGACTTCCGGGCGGGACGCGGTGCACGAGCGTTCGACGGTCTGTTCACCGTTGCGCCTTCGTGCTGATCGTCAATCCCCCTCTGCGGTGTCTTCGACCTCGATGACCGCGTTGACCAATGTGGAGCCGTCGGCCGTTTGGGCAACGACCTGGATTCGGTCGCCGACGCGCAGGTCGCCGCACGCGAGCACCAGATCACCGCGGCGGATGGTTGCGCTCGCCGTATCGATCGTAAACACCGCGACCGTCTGAGCTTCCTTGGGGGTGACGAGAATCGCCCCGGCCGCGCAGTCGAGCGCCGTGACGAGTCCCTCTACCTCCACGTTCTGCTCGTCCGGAGGGTCGTCGGGCCCGTCGCCCCCGTCCTCGACCTCGATGTCGGCACCGACCAGGGTGGGGCCGTCGGTCATCAGGGCAACGACGTGCACGCGATCGCCGATCTGCAGGTCGGAGCAGGCGAGCAACTGGTCGCCGCGACGGATGGTCGCGCTCGCCACCTCGACGGTGAACACGGTCGCCGTGTGCGCTTCTTTGGGGGTGACGAGAATCGCCCCGCCCGCGCAGTCGAGCGCCGTGACGAGTCCCTCCACCTCCACGTTCTGCTCGTCGGGCCCATCCTCATTGTCTTCGAGGTTGATGTCGGCGTTGATCAGGGTAGAGCCCCCGGTCGCCTGGGCAACGACTTCGACGAAGTCGCCAACGCGCAGATCGCCGCATGTGAGTGGCATCGTGCCGCGGTGAATGGTCGCGCTCGCCACCTCGACGGTGAATAGGGTCCCCGCCTGATCCTCCTTGGCGGTGATGATGATCGTTCCCCCAGCACAGTTGAGTGTCTTCACCGCGCCTTCGAACTCCACCTCCTCGCGTTCGGATCGCACTTCACCGTTGTCCGAGTCGAGCACGATCTGCTGCAACTGTAGGAGACCGCCGGCGGGAATCACGACATCGGTCTGCGCGAAGAGCCCGTCGCCCTGGCGCTCGAAACGCAGCTCGACCTGACCGCTCGTCTTGCTGCGAAGCTCGAACTGCCCATTGGCGTCGGTGCGGGTCGTCAGCCCCGTCGCCGGGAAACTCACGCGGATGCCCGCCACGCCGAGGGTCGACCCCGTGACGGCGACGACATTCCCGCGCAGCGCCGAGATCCCGGTCCCACTCTGTCCCCCATCGCTCACCGCACAGCCACCCGCGATTGCCGCCCAGGCCGCGAAGATCACGCCTACGAGATTGCGCCTGCTGTGCCTCATGGGGTGACTCTCCTCTTGCGCATGCGCTTGCGAAGCGCCGGCGCTGCTGCCCGTCGCGGCTTCTCGGTTTCGTGCGGTTGTTCGAAGTAATAGACGCCGACGACGGCGGCGGTCCGCGTGCCACCCGGGGCGCGTGGCGTGCGATCGCGGTCGTGGCGTAGCAGGCGGGCGTTTGCCTGCGCCAAGAACCGGTCGGCGGCACGTCGCAAGGCCGCGCGCAGCGCCACGAGCCCGTCGCTGCCGAGGTTGTCGTAGGCGAGCTTCTGCTGCAGCCACACCTCCTCGGCGTTGCCGAGCACGTTGTGCAGCATGGTCTCGATCAGCTCCGGCGGGTCGTCGGCCAACATCGCGAGCGCTTCCGGACGCCCGCGTTGCGGGACGTAGGCCGACCGCGTCAGGGCGACCACGTCGCCCTCGCGCAACACCGCGGCCCCCGCCGCGACCAGCACGTCGAGCAACGCCCGCGGATGGAGGTCGACGGTGGTCTTGCGCGCCAGCCCGACGAAGCTCGGCCCGCGCCGGGCGTCGTACGGCAACGGCAGTGGATGGCCACTGGCGTCGATCGTGCGCGGGTTGCTCATCCAACGGCTGATCAGGCGGGTGACGAGGCTGCGGCTGAACACGCGGGGCGCCGCGCTCCGATCGAGGGAACGGATGCGCCGCACCTCCTTGCGGTTGATCCCGGTGAGAATGGAGATCCGACTGTCGCTGGGCTGGGCGTCGGACTGGGCGACCTCGCCCTCGGCGATCTCGACGAAGAGCTCGCGCAGGCACGCCTCGAGCTGGCCGAAGGTGATGCCGGCGCCCACCATGCGGCGCCCATAGGGGCGCATCGCCGCCACCGCGGCTCTGAGCAGCGCCTCCTGGATTTCCTGCCGCTTCATCCCCTGACCTTACTAGCGCGAAGCACCCGGCAGTGTAAAACCATAAGATGGGAAAATTTCCCATCTTATGGTTGACACAACTCGTGGGAGGTCCCTACAACGACAGCGCAGGCCGGCGACGGCTGCCAGACGAGAGGAGCCATGTGATGCATTCCACCAGTGGACGGAGCCGCACGACCCATCGCGCCGGATCGGCGCGGCGGTGGTTGCCGGTGACGCGGTGGCTCGGCGTGTCCCTGCTCGCGCTGAGTGCGGCGCTGAGCGCCACGCCCGGTCGGGCCGGGGCGTCGTCGTACGGGACCTTGAGCAACTTCGACGTCGTCAACGACACGACGCACCCCTGTCACGGCTTCGAGATCGAGCTGGAGGACATCCAGCCGAGCGACATCCCGTACACGTTCGGCGGCTCGTACATTCGCTACGGCGCCCCCGAGGTGCTCGACGCAACCGTCGATCCGGCCCATCCGCGGGTGATCGTCCGCTATCGCCACTGGAACGGCAGCGGCTGGGAGGCCACGCCGGTCGCGCCGGCCAACGTCACGCCGAGCGGACACGACTGCTACGCCAACGGACCGATCGGCAACTACGAGAGCAGCGGCTGCGAGCACTACGGCGTCAGCTTGAGCGCCTCGCCGAGTCGCACGACGTACCGGTGGCTCATCGCCACCGACCCGACCGACCTCAACACGACCTTTGCCGTCGAGCCCCAGACCGTCGACCTTCCCGTTCCGGTGTGGAGCGTCGTCGCCGCCGGCGGTGGCAACGTCGACGTGCGCGCCGAGGTCGAGCCCGTCGAGGAGGAACAGCACGCCCAGTACGGCGAGCCGCAGTGGATGAAGGTGTTCAAGGTCGAGAGCGAGCTGGCGCTGCAGCCGGAAGACCTCAACCGGCTACTGCTCGGTGTCGCCGGCGGTATCGTGCCCGACCACAGCGAGGTCGAGACCGAGTGGAAGCTCATTCAATCGAAGCCGGGCAATGCCGAAGGCGCGAACGAGGACGCCGACGTGCGAGAGGACCCGCTCGCTGCCGGCAAACGGTCGGTCGTGCGCCGCTACGAGTTCTATCGCTACACCGGGCCGCGCGACCCGGAGAACAACGAAGCCAACGCGTGCGTCAACGACGACGCGCCCGTGCCTGCCGACGCACCCGTGGAGGGGTGTTCGGACCTCGGCGACTTCATCGGGGCGCAGAATGTCGCCATCGACGCCGTCGCCCTGGTGGCGGTCGAGGGAACGAACACGCCGAGCCCGCAGCCGAGCGCGACGCCCACCGTTCCCCCCGCGGCGACCGCGACCGGCGCCGCGACCCCGAGCCCGACGGCAGAAATGGCAGCCTGCGCGGGCGACTGCAGCGGCAACGGCCGGGTGACCATCGAGGAGCTGGTCACGATGGTGCAGATCGCGCTCGGCAACGCGGCGGTCACCACCTGCGCCGCCGGAGACATCGGCAGCGACGGCGCCATCTCGATCGACGAGCTCGTGCTCGCCGTCAACGACACCCTGGCGGGCTGCGGGGGACTCTAGGCGCCTCGGCGGTTGGCGCGCGGCAGACGTTGAGCGTCCAGCAACCTCGAGCATCGAAAGGAGCGAGCATCAGAGCGCACCGCACGCGTTCGCGCCCCCGCCCGCTGGCGGAGGGTCAGATCGTCGATGTCGTCGGCCGCGTTGGCCTTCGTTGATCGCATCGTCAACCGACCGCGTCGAGACCGACACGTCGGATAACCGGACTTTCGCTAACGACAGGAGATAGGAGATGCGAAAATGAGTGCTTCATCGTCGGCAAGGTACTTCGTTCGTCTGGCGGCTTCGTGCATCGCCGCACTCGCCGTGTTCGCTTCGGCCCCCGCCAGAGCCAGTACCGCATATGGCGATCTGAACAATTTCGATGTCATCAACGACACCGGCAGCGACTGCCACGGGTTCGAGATCGAGCTGGAGGATATCCACAGTACCGACATCACCTACACCTACGACTGGAACCACTACGGCGCCCCGACGATCGCCGAGGACAATTCCGACCCGGCACATCCCCGGGTCTTCGTTCGCTACGCGGCCAAGTACGACGCGGCCACGAACAGCTACTCGTCCTACACGGCGATTCCGTCTGCCCCGCCGGCGCCGACGGACGGTCACCAGTGCACGGACCCCTCCGTCAACTTTGGCTGCGAGCATTTCGGCATCGGCAACTACGGCGCCCCGACCGTGGTCCGATACAACTGGTTGATCGAGGACCCCAGCGCGCCCGGCACGTTGATCCACGGTCCGGCGGTGAACGTCGCCACCCCCTCCTGGAGCTACTACCCGGCCGCACCGGGCCGGCCGGTCGCACAGGTCCAGGCCGTCATTCTCGCTCCGCCGCCGCCGCCCGCGCCGGTGTACGAATTCGGCGATGCGGTGTGGGTGAAGTCCATCGTCACCACCGCGCACAACAATCAAGTGGTCGAGCTCAAGGATCTGGTCTCCGACGATCCGTCTGATCCGAACGACAAGAACTGGAAGAACGGCGAGCCGGATGAGGTCGAGATCGAGTGGCAGATCATGCAGACGGAGTTCAGCAATCCGGGTGGCGCAAACAACGAGCTGGCCGGCGCCAATGAAGGTCTGCCCCATGGCGACGAGGTCGTCACCCGCCGATACGAGTTCTACAAGTACGTCGGCCCGTTCGACGTGGAGACACACGAAGCGCTGTGCGACAAGTACCCGCCGACTTCGAATCCCGCCAGCCCGGGCTTCAAGGCGGCGTGCGATCCGGCCACCGTCGCGATTCTCGGCGACTACATCGGTGCCCAGATGGCCGGTTTCAACGTCGAGGCCGTGCTGGGATTGATCGACCACATTCAAGACGGCGATCTCAACGAGCTGTACACGACGCGCACCGTCGTTGTCGGTGGCAATACTCCCTATGTCACCGCGGTCACGGTCGGGGCGTTGCCGGATGGCCTGGACCTCGATTCGGCCACGGGCGTGTTGTCGGGGACACCGACCGTGGCGGGAGCGTTTTCGTTCACGGTCGTGGCCACCGACGCGGACGCCGTGCAGGTCACCAAGGACTACGCGATGCGCATCAACGATGCGGCGGACGGTTGCCCGGACGATCCGGACAAGACTGACGCGGGTGTCTGTGGTTGTGGGGTGCCGGATACCGACACGGACGGCGACGGCACACCGGACTGCGTCGACGCATGCCCGGTGGACCCTCCCGGTTACGGCACGAGTTGCGACTCCGCACCGAACGCCTGCGGCGGCATCGGACAGGGGACGATTCAGTGTGACGGTTCGTGTGACGCCGTGACACCGGCAGATCCGCCCGCGTACGGCTCGGCGTGCGACTCGGCGCCGAACGCCTGCGCCAGCACCGCGCAGGGGACGACTCAGTGTGACGGCTCGTGCAACGCCGTGACGCCGGCAAATCCGCCGGGCTACGGCGCAGCGTGCGCCTCGACGCCCAACGCCTGCGGCAGTATCGCGCAGGGGACGACTCAATGTGATGGCTCGTGCAACGCCGTAACGCCGGCAAATCCGCCGGGCTACGGTGCGGCGTGCGCCTCGACGCCGAACACCTGCGGCAGCACCGCGCAGGGGACGACTCAGTGTGACGGCTCGTGCAACGCCGTGACGCCAGTGGCGGTCGACACCGATGGCGACGGCACTCCCGACTGTCAGGACCTGTGCCCGAGTGACCCGGCGAAGAGGACTCCCGATGTCTGCGGATGCGGAGTCGCCGATACCGACGCCAATGGCAACGGTGTCATTGATTGTCAGGAGACGGTCGCGGCCGCCGATCTCTCACTCAAGCTCGATAGCGAGCCCAATCGCGTCAAGACAGGCAAAGAGGTCAAACATAAGGTTCGAGTGAGAAACCTCGGCCCGGCGGCGTCGCTGTCGGCGACACTTACCCTGTCCTGCACCGGAGTGGACTATCGCTTCGCAGAAACGCCGGGACGCTGCGTGGTGGCTGGCGATACCGTGACATGTCCCATCGGACGCCAGCGCGTTGGCCGGACGGTCGAGCGGGAGATCACGGTCGTGCCCACGACCACCGGAGTCCTGAGCTGCACCGCCACCGTCGTGGGGGCCGCTCCCGATCCGGTACTGACGAACCAGACGGAGACCGCCGAGACACAAGTGCGACGCTAGTCGGCGTCAGTTCCACCTGAGAGTACGGCACGCCCCGTCGCCGTGGGGCGTGCCGTACCTCTCGAACATCGACGCGCCACGCGGCCTGCGACCTGTTGCCGGACGCGGATGAGGAGAATGTGATGGGCAGCGGATCGAGGCAGCGTGGGATCGGAAGCTCCGTGCGCGATACCTCTCCGTTATGTGAAATCGCGAGCTCATCCGGGCTACCCGCCCCCAAGGAGCATGAGCCGTGCAGCCCATCGACCTTGGCGGCCAATATCTGCGGGCCGACGCGCCGACCACGCGCTCCACGTCCGCATCGACCGCACCGCCCGACGCACCGCGATCACCCAGGACATGTGCTGGCGCAGGACCTCGTTCCCACCGACCACTTCCACTTCGAAAGGAAGCCATCAATCGGCGCCTGCGGGCGCCCGACCCCAACATGTTCCGCCGCGCCATCATGTCGCTCGAGATGGCCGAGGGCTTCCAGGCCGTCTTCGAGAACCGCCCGCCCAACTGGCCGCGTGAGTGAACTGCCGCCCCGGCGGTGTCGGGGCCAGGGCGCGCATTCGGCGACGCGTGTTCGCTCCGTGGCAGATCGCATGTCCGAGGCGCTGTCGCGGGTCGTGTTGAGTCGGTCGCTGTGGCGAAGTGAGCTCGCGGATCTTCGCAGCAAAGACGTCGGAGCCCAGTCGTCGCGTTGCGAAAACGACAGACGGTCATGTCTAGCGCAGCAAGTGGCGCGGGGCCTGCATCTCAGGTTGACGATGCGGGGAGGAGCGCACGTTGCGGACGGCACGACGAGGACTGCGCGGCGTCAGGCGGATGCGGCGTGCGATCGGGCGCGCCGCCGGCAAGCGCGATCGCGCCAACAGATCACCCGCCGGCGCCGGCGCGCACGCGACACCGCAATTGCGCGAGGACACTGCAGGGCGCACGGCTCTTCCCGCAGCGCCATGACACCGCGCGGCGGATCGATGACCACATTGTTCTGCGCGGCGGCGAGATCGCGCCAGTGGTGTGCACCATCCCGGTGCGCGACGACGAATGATCGCGATGGCGAGTCGCTGGCCTCGTCATTGCTCAAGCCGCACGCCGCGACACGTAGCGACGACATGCGCACACTCGATCCCGATTCTCATGCCGTGCGGTCCACCGGGCGGCGAAGGCGGATGGTGTGCGCCCAAATCCCGGGAGGGGGAGGTCACCTATGATCACAATCAACGTCAACGGACGCTCGTACTCCACGGACGTCGACCCGACCACGCCGCTGCTCTGGGTCCTGCGCGACGTGCTCGGTCTGACCGGGACCAAGTACGGCTGTGGCCGCGAGCTGTGCGGCGCGTGCACCGTGCTCGTCAACGGCCAGGAGGAGCACAGCTGCGTGTACGAGGTGAAGGAGGCGGTCGGTCGCAAGGTGACGACGATCGAGGGTCTCTCCCCCGACCGCAGCCATCCACTGCAGCAGGCGTGGATCGACCACCAGGTGCCGCAGTGCGGCTACTGCCAGTCGGGGATGCTCATGGCGGCCGAAGCCAGGTTGCGGGCCGGCGCACCGGGATCCGAAGTGGCCAACGAGCTGGGCAACATCTGCGTCTGCGGAACCTACCAGCGCGTTCGCAACGCGCTGCGCAGTCTCTAGGAGATCGCCATGGCCGACGTCGCAGAACAACTCGAGGGTATCAGTCGCCGCCAGTTCCTGGTCACCTGCTCGGCTGCCGGCGCGTTTCTCCTCACCTTCAGCATCGACGGCGCCACCCGCGCCAGCCGCGCCGCCTCGCTGCCGGCGGATGCCACGCGTATCGGTACCTGGATCGAGATCGGCGGTGACGAGTCGATCACCATCATGGTCGGCAGCGCGGAGATGGGCCAGGGCGCCATGACCGGCCTCGCGCAGATTCTCGCCGAGGATCTGATGGTCGACTGGAAAAACGTCCGCGGCCAGGCGTCGCCGGCGGGTGTCGCCTACGCGAACCCGCTCTTCCGCACCCAGCTGACCGGCGGGAGCTCCAGCATCCGCGGCTACTATCAGGCGCTGCGCCTCGCCGGCGCCACGGCGCGGGAGATGTTCATCGCCGCCGCCGCGCAGACCTGGGGCGTGTCGCCCGGCGTCTGCCGGGCGAGCAACGGCGCCGTGGTGAACGGCACCACCGGCGCCACGCTCACCTATGGGCAACTCGCCTCGCTCGCCGCCACCATGCCGGTGCCGGACGCGCCGGGGCTGGTGCCCGACGACGCGCTGCGCATCATCGGCAAGCCGATGCCGCGCGTCGATCTGCCCGCCAAGACCGACGGCAGCGCCGTCTACGGTATCGACGTGCGCGTGCCGGGCATGGTGTACGCCGTCGTCAAACACTGCCCCTCGCTGGGTGGGCAGCTCGCCCGTACACCCGCCAAGCCGTCCGGGGCCATCGCCGTCGTCCCGCTCACTGTCGTCGCCGGCACCGGCCGCGGCAGCGAGCAGACGGGCATGGTCAACGCCGTCGCGGTGGTCGCCGACAACACCTGGAAGGCGATGAAGCTCGCCAACCAGTTGCGCGCCACCTGGTCCATCCCCGCGTCGTCGCAGGGGATCGAGAGCGGCGCGTTGTTCGCGCAGGCCGACGCGCTGCTGGCGAGCGGCCCGTCGCGGGTCGCCGAGACCATCGGCGACGCGGCGAGCGCGCTCGGCGACGGGACGCTCGTCGAAGCGACCTATCGCCTGCCCTATCTCGCGCACGCGACGATGGAGGTGCTCAACTGCACGGTCAGCATCACCGCCGACGGCTGCGAGATCTGGGCGCCGACCCAGGGGCAGCTGTCGACGGTGAGCACCGCGGCGGCCATCACCGGGCTGCCGGCGGAGAAGATCACCGTCCACACCACCTTCCTCGGCGGCGGGTTGGGCCGCAAGATCGAGCAGGATTTCATCAGCCAGGCGGTGCAGGTCGCGATGGCGGTCGGCAAACCGGTGAAGCTGATGTGGCCGCGCGAAGAGGATTTCACCCGCGATCAGTACCGGCCGATGGCCGCGGTGCGGGTGCGCGCCAGCCTCGGCGGCAACGGCAAGGTGCTGGCCTGGACGTATCGCAACTGCTCGCCGTCGATCACCCAGCAGCGGCGGCCGACGTTCACCGGCGTCGACAGCCAGGCGATCGACGGCGCGACCACGGCCACGGGGCTGACCTACGATTTCGGCGCCCGCCTGGTCGAGCACGTCGTCCATCCGTCGCCGGTCCCGGTAGGCTACTGGCGCTCGGTCGGCCACTCGATCAACACGTTCGCCATCGAGAGCATGGTCGACGAGCTGGCCGCGAAGGCGAAGATGGATCCCTACCTGCTGCGGCGGCAGCTGCTGGTCAACGACGCACGCGGCCTCGCCGTGCTCGACCAGGCCGCCTCGTTGGCGGGCTGGGGGGGCCGGGTCTCCTCCGGACACGCCCGCGGCATCGCCCTCGCCTGGGCCTTCAACAGCGTCGTCGCGCAGGTCGTCGAGATCTCCGCCAAGACCACCGGCCAGCTGACGGTACACAAGGTGTGGTGCGCGGTCGACTGCGGCCGGGCGATCAATCCGGACGCGATCGTCGCCCAGATGGAAGGCGGCATCGTCCATGGCATCAATGCGGCGCTGTGGGGGCAGATCACCTTCACCAACGGCCAGGCCAGCGCGCGCAACTTCGACCGCTATCCAATGCTCAAGCTGCGCTCGATGCCGACGATCGCGGTGCAGATCATGCCCGGCGATCCCACCGTACCGATCGGTGGCATCGGCGAACCGGGCGTGCCGCCGATCGCACCCGCCTTGGCCAACGCCTATTTCACGCTCACGGGCACACGGCTGCGCACTCTGCCGTTCTTCCCGGGTGCGCGCATGGGCGGCCTCTGAGGCTCGCCCATGGACGAGACCGCAGCGATCCTCGCCGGCTGGCGCGAGGGCGACGGCCGCGGCGCCACGGCGGTGCTCGCCACCGTCGTGCACGTGGAGGGCTCGGCCTATCGGCGGCCGGGCGCTCGCATGCTCATCCGCTCCGACGGTCGGCACGTGGGATCGATCAGTGGCGGCTGCCTCGAGACCGACGTCTGCCGCAAGGCCTGGTGGTTGACGGAGGACGGACGCCCGACCGTGCGGGTCTACGACACGACGTCGGAAGACGACGACGCCGCGTGGGAATTCGGCCTCGGCTGCAATGGGGTCGTCCACGTCCTCCTGGAGCGTCTCGACAACCCTGGGGCGCGGGAGACGCTCGAGTTCCTTGCTGACCGACGCTCCACGCGCCAGCCGGGGGTGATGGCGACGATCATCCACGCCGCGGCGGACTGCGGCGTACAGGTCGGCGACCGCCTGCTGGTCGATCACCGCGGGATGTCGTGCGGCGGTGGGCTGGAGGCCTCGCCGCTCGAGCCCATGCTGCGCGGCCAGGCGCGCGACTGCCTCGAGGCCGCCGGCAGCCGCCTCCTCCACCTGGAGGGATGCGCGGCGTTCGTCGAGTTCGTCGCGCCGCCGCTGCCGCTCGTGATCTTCGGTGCCGGCCACGACGCGCTGCCGCTGGTGGCCTTCGCCACGCAGTTGGGCTGGCACGTCACCGTCGCCGACGGCCGCCCGACGCATGCCCAGCGCCACCGCTTTCCCGCCGCGGACGAGGTGCTGCTGCTGCCCCGCCACGACCCGCTGGCGGCGCTCACCATCGATGCCGAGAGCATCGTCGTGGTGATGACGCACAACTTTCCCCAGGACGTCGCGCTGCTGCGCGCCCTCCTGCCGATTCGTCCGCGCTATCTCGGCCTGCTCGGCTCGCAACAACGTGCCGCCCGCCTGCTTGCCGCGGTCGGCGCTCCGGGCGCCGCGCACGATCTGCATGCGCCCGTCGGGCTCGACATCGGTGCCGACACACCGGAATTGATTGCGCTCGCCGTGGTCGCCGAGATCCAGGCGGCGCTCAGCGGCCGCGAAGGCGGCAAGATGCGCCTGCGCCGCGGATCCATCCACGAACCGGTCGTGGAGCTCGGGTACGCCGCAGCGACGTCGCCGGCGGTCGAGCACCCGGTCTGCGCCCTGGCGGCCGGCAATGGCTGACGTCGCCGCCGTGCTCCTCGCCGCCGGCGGCGCGCAGCGCATGGGCTCTCCGAAGCAGCTCCTGCTCCATCGCGGTCAGCCGCTGGTCGCGCGTGCCGCCGCCGTGTTGCTGGCGTCGGCGTGCCGGCCGGTGTTGGTGGTGATCGGCGCCCACGCGCCGGAGACGCGCGCCGCGCTCGCCGGCCTGCCGGTCGAGTTCGTCGACAATCCGCGTTGGGCCGAGGGGGTGGGCACCTCGATTGCCGCGGGCATCGCCGCTGCCGCGGCGCACGGCGTCACCGGCGCCGTCCTGGCCCTTGCCGACCAGGTGCAGGTCGGCCCGGAGACGCTCGATCGGCTGCTCGCCGCGCGATTGGCGACGCGCGGCCCTATCGTCGCGTCGCGCTACGCCGGCACCGTCGGCGTGCCGGCGTACTTCGCCGCCGAGGTGTTTCCGCGGCTGCTCGCGCTCGCTCCCGACCAGGGCTGCAAAGGTCTCATCCTGGCCGCCGGCGAGCAGGCCGCCCACGTCGACTGCCCCGAGGCCGAGACCGACGTCGACACCCCGCAGGACTACCAGCGTCTCGTCACCTCCGGTCGCTGACGCGAAAGGCGCCGGGCTTCGCCAGCTCGTGCGCGATCTCCGGCGGACGCGGCTCCTTCCTATGCCGATGGCGCGAGCGGTCCCGACAACGCGTCGAGGCCGCACCGAAGAGCGAGCCGCCGGTCGCGCAGCCGTCCGAACAGGGTGGTGAGCAACGGGACGAAGCCGGCGCGGCGCCCGAGACGGATGGTGCGCGGCGCCCGCACCCGCCGCAGCGCGCCGGCCAGCCGAGCGGCGAACACGTCGGTATCTTAGGGTTTCTCCAGCGGCGCGCCGGCCCGCCGCTGGACGTGGCTGACGGCGGAACGAGGCGCACGATGCCTTCCTCTCGCCGGCGCGGCCCCGGCGCCGACCGGGCGGACATGCGGGCGGCCGCGGCAGGCGTCCAGGGACGGCGTCCGGAGCAGCGCCGGAACCGGAGATCACCGGGCTCGGCCCGAGGGTGGCGCCGTGCCGCCACGCGCGGTAGGGGAACGGCCATGCGCACCAGTGACCGCATTGCGGGGACCGCCCTCCTCTGCGCCCTCGCTGCCCCTGCCGGCGGCGCCCTCGCGGCGGCGCCGGACGCCGCTGCACCGGAGGGCGCTCCGCAACGCGTCGACTATCTCACCTTCGCCGAGGGCGCGGTGCCGGTGCGCGTCGGCGGGGCGGGCGCCAAGCAGGGCGCCACATTCGAGCACGCGGTGGAGATCGCCGACGGCAACCCGACCGGCTTCAGCATCGTCAATCGCGCGACTGCGGAGACCGACACCGAATTCGTCTATGCGCTCCCGGCGCCGACCACCTTCGACCGCTTCGCGGTGCCCAACGTGCTCGAGACGCCGAGTCCGGCGCAGACGTTCATGCGCGTGGTCGAGGTGTACGGATCGGCCAGTGGCCCGGACGAGGGATTCACCCTCCTCGCCTCGGGGACCCTCACGACCCATCGCGCTCCGGGCGAGGTCAGCGAGCTGGCGATCGCCGCCACGGTACCCGTCCGTTGGGTGAAGGTGCGCCTCGTCGGCGGCATCGAGATGCACGACGTCCCGATGTTCCTCGAGTTCAGCGAGATCATCGGCAACGGCCACCAGAAGGCGCCGCCGCTGGCGAACGTCTTCACCGGCGCCTGGCGCGGCCGCGGCGTCGAGCTCGAGACCCGGCAGGAGGGCGCGGTGGTCTCCGGGTGCTACGACAAGGAGGGCGAGCTCAACGGCACCGTGACCGGGAACATCCTGCGTGCCACTGGCGTCAGCCGCCGCGACCAAGTGCCGAGCGCCTTCGTCCTCGGCGTCGCCGACGACGGCTCGCTGCGCGGCGTGCGCTCGACCAATGGCGCACCGTTCCGCCTCTACACGGCGCCAGCCGCGCCGAAGGGCAAGGGGGCCGGCTGCGGCACCCCGCCGGCGCCGGCGCTCGGCTGCGGGTCGATCATCCACGGCATTCGCTTCGCGTTCGACTCCGCCGAGATCCAACCGGACTCGGCGCCGCTGCTGGCGGCGCTGTTCGCGGGGCTGCAATCGGGCGCCAGCGCGACGATCGTCATCGAAGGCCACACCTCGAGCGAGGGGGCCGACGCCTACAATCAGGACCTGTCGGAACGGCGCGCCCGGGCGGTCGTCGACGATCTCGTGCGCCGCGGCCTGGCGGCGGATCGGGTGCGCGCCGAAGGCGCCGGCGAGACGCGACCGATCGCCAGCAACGCCGACGAGAGCGGCCGGTCGCTCAACCGCCGCGTCGAGGTGCGTTGCCTGTAGCCGGGCTTGGCCCACCAATGCAGCCGCCACGTCGCCTGGGCCGAGCTCTTGCGGACGACGCGGTTTCGGTCGTCAACCGACACTGCCGTGGTAGTATGGTCCGTGATGGACGATGTCCGCGCCGACCGCGCGCCGATTGAGAATCACGGCATCATCGGCGACCTCCACACCGTCGCGCTGGTGTCGACGGACGGCGCCATCGACTTCATGTGCGCGCCGTCGTTCGACTCGCCGTCGGTATTCGCGGCGCTGCTCGACCACGATCGCGGCGGCGTCTTCCGCCTGGCGCCGCTGTTCGACGACGCGACGCACAAGCAGCTCTACCTGCCAGACACCAACGTCCTGCTGACCCGCTTCCTCTCCAGCGAGGGGGTCGCCGAGGTCTCCGACTTCATGCCGGTGGAAGAGGCCGGGCACGCGCACAACGTCGTGCGCCGCGCCATGACGGTGCGGGGCGAGGTGCGCTTCCGCATGGACTGCGCGCCGCGCTTCGACTACGGCCGCGGCGCGCACACGATCGAGCGGACCCCCGACGGGGTGCTGTTCGTCGCCCAGGGCAACCACCCCATCGCGCTCCGCCTGCGCGCGTCGGTGCCCGTGCGCATCGTCGACGGCGCCGCCGTCGCCGAGTTCGCGCTGCGCGCCGACGAGTCGGCGTGGTTCGTGTTGGAGGAGATCCGGCCGGGCGAGGACACGCCGTGCGGTGGGCCCGACTATGTGCCCGCAGCGTTCAAGGCGACGGTCAACTTCTGGCGTCACTGGATCGGCCGCGCGACCTATCGCGGGCGCTGGCGCGAGGCGGTCGTCCGCTCGGCGTTGACGCTCAAGCTGCTGACCTCGCTCGAGCACGGCTCGATCATCGCCGCGCCGACGTTCGGCCTGCCGGAGCGGATCGGCGGCGTCCGCAACTGGGACTACCGCTACACGTGGATCCGCGACGCGTCGTTCACGCTCTACGGCCTCATGCGCCTCGGCTTCACCGACGAGGCCGGCGCGTTCATGCGCTGGATCGAGGGGCGCTGCCGCGAGCTACCGCCCGACGGGTCGCTGCGGATCATGTACGGCGTCGACGGCGGCGCGTCCCGGCCGGAGGAGGAGCTCTCGCACCTGCGCGGCTACCTGGACTCGCGGCCGGTCCGCATTGGCAACGACGCCGTGCACAACCTCCAGCTCGACATCTACGGCGAGCTGATGGACGCCGTCTACCTGTTCGACAAGTACGGCTCGCCGATCTCGCACGACCTCTGGCAGGACCTGGTGCGCCTCGTCACCTGGGTGACGCAGCACTGGCGCGAGCCCGACGAGAGCATCTGGGAGGTGCGCGGCGGTCGCCGGGAGTTCCTCTACTCGCGCGTCCTCTGCTGGGCGGCGATCGACCGCGCCATCCGACTCGCCACCAAGCGTTCCTTCCCGGCCCCCGTGGCGGCCTGGCACGACGTGCGCGACGAGATCTATACCGACATCTTCACCCGCTTCTGGAACGAGGACCGCCAGACCTTCGTCCAGCACTCCGCGACCAGCGAGGTCGACGCCGCGTGCCTGCTGATGCCGCTGGTGCGCTTCATCTCCCCGACCGACCCGCGCTGGATCTCGACCTTGCGCACCATCGAGGAGGACCTGGTCAGCGACTCGCTGGTCTACCGCTACCGCATCCTCGACGGCGCCGGCGCCTCCCCCGACGGCCTCACCGGTCAGGAGGGGACCTTCTCCATGTGCACGTTCTGGTACGTCGAGTGCCTGTCGCGCATGGGCGACCTCGAGAAGGCCCGGTTCTACTTCGAGAAGATGCTCGGCTACGCCAACCACCTCGGGCTCTACGGCGAAGAGCTCGGCCCGCGCGGCCAGCACCTCGGCAACTTCCCGCAGGCGTTCACCCACCTGGCCCTGATCAGCGCCGCCTTCGACCTCGACCGCCGCCTGGACACCGCCGGCCGCGGCGCCTGACCCAAACACCGACGCCGACCGCCACGGCCAGGAACACGATCCTGCGCTGGGTGGTGCCCTTGTCCTTGATCAGCAGATGACGGCAGGCCGGCGTTCAGTTCGGCGTTGCGCGGTGATCTGGCGGTACGTCGCGCCGGTGGTGCCCGCCGAGGCCATTCCGCGCGCCTGCGCTTTGCGGCATGGTGGCGCGCGATGGATGCAGACGTCGTTGTCGTGGGAGCTGGAGTCTCGGGGTTGATCACCGCGCGCCGGCTGCGCGAGAGGGGCGCGACGGTGTGCGTGCTCGAAGGCCGCGCGCGCGTCGGAGGTCGCACGTACTCGGCGCAGGTCGACGACGCCACGTTCGACCTCGGCGGTCAGTGGCTCGGCAAGGACCACGCCCGGCTCGCGTCGCTCGCGCGAGAGCTCGGCGTCGACACCTACGCCCAATATACGCGGGGCAGACGCGCCATGGACGTCGGCGGACGGGTGTCGACGTACGCCGGCACCATCCCGCGGCTCTCGCCCTTCAAGCTGATCGAGATGCAGCTCGCGATGATGCGCATGGGCAGACTCTTTTCGCGCGTCGACCCGAGCGACCCGATGCGCACGACCGGCGCGCGCGCGCTCGACGCGGTGTCGCTCGACCACACCATGCGCTCATGGCTGAAGAGCGATGACACGCGACGGCTCTTCACGGCGGTCGTTCGCGTCGTCTTCGGCGCCGAGCCCCATGACCTGTCGACGCTCTACTTTGCCCAGTACGTGAAGGCCGCCGGTGGCTTCGAGGCGCTCGTCGAGTCGGAAAAGGGCGCCCAGGCGACCCGGTTCGTGGGGGGGGCGCAGCAACTCTCACTGGCGATGGCGGCGGCGCTCGGCGACGCGGTGAAGCTCGGACACGCGGCGCGCGCCATCCGGCAGGACGATGCGGGCGTCACCGTCGCGACGACCCGCGGAGACGTTCGCGCCCGGTTCGCGGTCCTGGCGCTGGCGCCGTGCCTGTGGGCGACGATCGATTTCGAGGGCGCGCTGCCCGTCCTGCACGAACAGCTCTCGCAGCGCGCGCCGATGGGCGCCACCGTCAAGTGCCTCGTCACGTACGAGCGCGCGTTCTGGCGAGACAAGGGGCTGTCCGGCGAGGCGGTCTGCGGCGACGGCGCCGTGTGCGTGACGTTCGACGCCACCAGCAACAGCGGCCGTCCCGCGCTCGTCGCGTTCGTCGTCGGCGAGCCCGCGCGGACGTGGTCCCTGAAGAGCGAGCCGGAGCGTCAGGCGATCATCACGGGCGCTTTCGCGCGGCTCTTCGGCCCCGAGGCGAACGACCTCCGCGTGTACCGCGACCTGGATTGGTCGCTCGAGCCGTTCACGCGCGGCTGCCCGGTCGGCGGGCTCGGCGCCGGAACGCTGACGACGTGCGCCCCCGCGATCCGCGCGCCCTTCGGCCGCGTGCACCTCGCGGGCACCGAGATGGCCCGCGACCACCTCGGCTACATCGAGGGCGCGATCGAGAGCGGAGAGCGCGCGGCACTCGAAGTGGCGTCGAGGCTCTGAGCGGGCGGGTTCGATTTGGGCGGCGTGCAGTGGGCGGGGATGAGGATCTCCGCCGCGCTCGACGACTGCCTGATGCCGGGAGTCGCGACTCCGGGATGATTCCGCCGCCAGTCCAGATGCCCGAGCCCCCCATCGATGTTGGCGCAAGCAGGAGTTGCGCTTGTCCATTGCCGCGCTTTAATGGCCGGCGGCGAGGGGAGGCGGCATGCGTAGACGAATTGTGGGATGGACATTTCTCGTATTGTTGGTTGCCGGATTCCTCGCTTCCGCGGCGCAGGCGCAGATCGATTGCTGCCAGTGCGTCAGCTGCAATGGCACGATGACCACCGGCTGCACCACGAAGTCCACGGGCGACTGTCTTACGGCATGCCAAATGGCCGGCTTCACCGGCTGCTCGGTCTACGAGGATCACGGCTTCGGGGATTCCTGTGAAGCCTCCGGCTTGTGCGAATTCAAAACGCCGACCGTCACCGAGACGCCGACGATTACCCAGACCGCGACGGTCACGCAGACGCCGACCATCACTGGGACGTCGACGTCCACGGGAACGGCGACCCAGACCGCCACCGCGACGGCGACCGCGACGGCGACGGCGACGGGGACAGCGACTTCCACGCCGACGGCGACCGCGACGGCGACGGCGACCGCCACGACAACCGCGACTGCGACCGTGACGGACACGCCGACCCCTACGCAGACGGCGACGGCCACCAGCACGCCGCAGCCGGATGGCGCGTCTTGTTCGGATCCGAGCCAGTGCATCTCGCAGTTCTGCGTCGACGGCGTCTGTTGCAACACCGCCTGCGATCAGCCGCTGCAGGCGTGCAACTTGCCGGGCGAGGTCGGCGTCTGCGACTCCACCGCCGCCGCGGCGCCGTCGTTGTCAGGCACCGGCTTGCTGCTGGCGCTGCTCATGCTCACCGGCGTCGCGCTACTGGCTTTCGCCAGGCGGCGACACAGCTGACGGGCCTCAATCTGACCCGACTTCACGCTGAGGCACCGAGACACGGAGAGCCGACAGGCGGGCTGCGGGTTTCCCGCCTCCGGGCGAAGTCTTCCTCCAGATCGTTGCAGGCGCGCGCGCCGCTCCCGCAGCATCCCGCGCGGGTTGTCGCGGTTGGTCCGGTCGACCTTTACGAAAGCCTACGCGGCGATCGTGCTGCTCGAGCCAGGCCGCATCCTGGTCCTCGAGATTGTCTTCGACGAACTCGGAGCGCGGGTCGATCGCCTCGTGCTTGAACTCCCAGCGCGCCGGCGGAATCGAACGAGCGACGTCGGGCAGTGTGCGACTGCCCGACCCAGCGACGCTGGCGAGGACAAGAGTCCGGGGGGGTGGGAGTTCCAGCACGTGGGGGTCGCCGGCGGAATCCAACCGAGTTCAGACCCCGCCGCCGCGCAGATGCCGCCTGGCTTTCTCACCTACCCGTCGCCAAGGCGGCGAGAGGGCGCCTCACCACACGACTGACGCGTTTTCACCGCGTCATCGCCGCAGCGGCACCGCGTCGTCGCGTCCGCGCCCACCTCATCTTGGTGAGCAGCGTTGGCTCGGTGCTCGGCCCGCCGATCCGCCGCGCCTCACGTCGCCTGCGTCGCCAGCTACCGCACGCGCCCGTGGATCGAGTCGAGCCCGACGTCGTCCCCGCCGGGCGGAATACGCATCATGTAATCGGGCCCGCGAGGGTTGACGAGCGCGGTCAGACGGGTAGTTTTTGAAGTACCACATATCGAGGCATGGGCTGGCGACGGTCGTTCCCATCGACACTTGGACCGCTTCGATCCGATTCCTTCCCTTCTCCCGCTTTTCATCTCCCGAACCTGAGCCCCTCATCTGGCCCGCTGAGATCACCGGTGCTCGGTGGCGCTGACGAATGGGCGGTCCGCGCCACCGCACAGGCCCGCGCATGCCTCCCGGACACAGGAGGAGGTTTCTGATGCGGGTACGCTCAGCACGGAACGTTGCCGGAGGTGTCGCAGCGCTGCTGTTCATCCTACCGTTCGCGGCGAGCGGGCAGCTCACCAAGGACGAGCAGAAGTGCATCGATGGCATGAACAACAAGGCGCGCCTGGTCTCGAAGGCGCAGAACAAGGAGGCCCGCAACTGCGTCAAGAACTCGGGCAAGGGCAAGGAGCTCTCGGCCGAGAACTGCCTCACCGCCGATGCCAAGGGGAAGGTGGCGAAGAAGCAGGGCAAGGTGCAGGACACGTTCGCGAAGAAGTGTACCGGGGCCGAGCCGATCCAGCAGGGCGTCACGACGATGAACGACGCGCACGTGCAGGGCGCGCTCGATCTCGTGCACGATCTCTACGGCGATCCGATCCTGCAGGACACGGTGACGCCGGAATCGAAGGACGCGCAGAAGTGTCAGGACAAGGCCATCCAGCGCGCCGGCCAGGTCTTCGACACCAAGGTCCTCGAGTTCCGCAAGTGCAAGAAGTCCGGCATGAAGGACGGCGGGATCATCTCGTCGTCGACCCTGCGCGACGCGTGCATGACGCCGTCGATCCCCGACGACAAGGGCAAGATCGCGAAGAAGATCAGCAAGCTCGAGGACGACGTCGCCAAGAACTGTGCGCCGGTCGTCGCCGACCTCAGCGAGCTCTTCCCGGGCCTGCCCGCCGGGACCTGCCACGCGAGCGTGGCCGAGCTCGCCGACTGCGTCGAGAAACGGGTCGAGTGCCGCGTCTGCCAGACGCTGAACGCGGCCGACGGCATGGATCGCGACTGTGACGAGTTCGACAACGGCGCCCTCGACGGCTCCTGCACCGGCGGCTTCACCCAGGTCGCGTGCACGCTCGGCGCCGGCAGCCAGATCTCGATCTACGCGCAGGCCTTCGGCAGCACACCGCTGACCGTGCCGATGAGCGGCCAGATCGACCTCGCCTCGGTCGCCGCCGACCCGCTCACCGGATTGGCGGTGACGAGCTGCAACGTGAACCAGATCGACCCGCTCACCATCCCGGCCATCGGCGTGGTGTGCATCGACGCGGCGGCGGGATGCCCGCTCGGGGAACGCGACTGCGACGGCGGCAGCGCCCTGGGCGCCGACGTGCTGGCCGACGGTAACGTCGGCGCGTGTCTCGGCAACGCCGACTGCATCGCCGCCTGTGACACCTACTGCAACGGCCTCGGCATCTCCTACGCTCAGGCGAGCTCGGGCTGCAGCGGCTACTGCACCGAGGGCACCATGCAGGCCTGCGACGTCGACGCCGACTGCGCCGGCGGCAACGGCACCTGCAACGGACCCGAGAGCGTCCGGACCGCCGGCAACGGCGACATCTGCCAATGTGCGTGCCGCGACACGCAGGCTTTCGGCGATGGCGGCGTGGGCGCGTTCGCGTGCAACCTCGGCGCGACGCTGAATGTCGAGGCCGCCGCACCCTGCGGCGACGGCGACGTACTGATCCCGGTCGGCCAGACCTGCGTCCCGCTGACCACGCAGCGGGCCGACGTGCTGGTCACCAATGCCAACTTCACTGCCGCCACCGTCCCGCCGGCGGCGGCCACGGTGACGGGGACGAACCTGGCGTGCAACGTGTTCGACGGCGGCTCGGCCAGCGGGCTGGGCAGCGTCGGCGCGGTCACCTTCTTCGGCTCCACACTCGGGGATCTGGCGGTGACGCTGGAGGCTAGCTGCCAGTGAGTTGAACCCGCCAGTGAACCAGGGCCCGGCGCCGCCGATCGTGCAACACGGCGGCGCGCGGACGGCCGATCGATGCGTCCCTCCCCCGTCGATCGGCCGCCCACAGCCGGGGCGCGACGTCCGGGACCTTCCCCCGACCGGGCGTCGCTCCCCGGTTCCTTTCGCGCCTCGCTGCGGCGCGGACATGGACCGCACGGAGCGGAGGCGGTAAGCGTGCGCCGTGCTGGTCGCCGCCCTGCTGTCCACCGTCGCCGGCATCGCCGGCGCGCGGCTGCTGGCGCTGGGGCATCCGGCGGGACTGGCAGGTCTCGCCATCGGCGTGCTGCTGATGCGCTGGCCGGTCTCGCTCTGGCAGATCCCGCCGCCCGACGAGCTCGCGCCGCGCGCGCGCCGCCTCTGGCTGCTGGCGGTGACGGCGCTGGCGGCGTTCTTCCGCTGCTACCACATCAACCAGCCCGGGCTGTGGGGCGACGACGCGACCAACGGCCTGCTCGCGCTCGACGTGCTCGACGGCGTCATCCGCACGCCGTTCGATCTGGTGGCGCACGCCCACAGCGTCTTCCACGCGCTGTCGAGCTTCCCGATCGCGGGCGCGTTCCGCCTCTTCGGGGTCGACCTCTGGACGCTGCGCCTGCCCGGGGTGCTGATGGGCATCGCCGGCGCGCCCCTCCTCTACGGCATCGTCGCGCCGCTCTTCGGCGCGCGCGTCGGCCTGTTGACGGCGCTGATCTACGCGTCATCGCCTCCGCAGCTCACCCACGCCAAGCAGCTCGTGCAGATCATCACCGGCGAGTTCGTCCTCCTCGCCGGATTATGCCTGCTGGTGCAGGGCTGGACGTCTTCGCGGCGGTGGCTGGTGGTGCTCGCCGCGGTGCCGCTGGCGCTCTGCGACTACACCTACCACGCGACGCGCATCGCGCCGCTCGTCGCCTTCGTCTACCTCGGCGCGGCGTGGTGGGAACGCCGGCGCGCAACGCGCACCGGCGCCGTGCGCGCCGGCGTCGGCGGCGGCGCGATCCTCCTCTTCCTGCTGGTGTTCGCCGTGACGCTGACGCCGGCGATCGTCAACTACGTGCGCGATCCCGATGCGCTCACCCATCGCGTCAACGCCACCTCGATCTGGGTCACCATGCGCGAGGCCAACAGCTGGCAGCCGTTGTGGGAAGCGACGTGGCGCACGCTCGGCATGTTCCACTACCAGCAGGGACCCGAGTACCACTGGTTCGGGCTGGGCTTCGATCCCGCCTTCAACGTCGTGGTGGGCGGGCTGCTGATGCACGGGCTGGTGGTCAGCCTGCTCGGCTGGCGCCAGTCGCGGCACGTGTTGTTGCTCGTCTGGCTCGCGATCGGGCTGGCGCCCGGGATCCTCTCCGGCGGCGCGCCGCGTCTCTATCGCTCGCTGCTCGCGACGCCGCCACTCTACGTGTGGGCGGCGATGCCGCTCGCGCAGATGCTGGCCGTCGCGCGCGTCCGCGCGCTGCCGGCGTTGCGCGTCGCGACGGTGGGGCTGGCCCTCGCCATCCCGTTCATCGACTCCCAGTACTACTTCTATCGCGTCTACACGCACCCGGTCTTCCACTGGTTCCAGGGCGAGCGGATGGTCGAGATGGCCCGGACGCTGCACCGCTACGGCCCGGGCTGGACCGGCTACCTGATGTCCGACACCTTCGACGCCGAGCACGAGACGTTCCGGTTCCTGTCGCGCGCCTGGCATCTCGACATCGAGCCGGTCGCCAGCCTGGCCGACATTCTGCCGCCGGAGAAACTGCCCGAGCGCGGGGCGCTGTTCATCATGAGCGAGGCGATGCTGCCCGCAACCGCCGCGATTCGCGCCATCTACCCGGCCGCCGGTCCGCAGTCGCTGCGTCACGAGCCGACCTTGCGCTCGTGGATGTTCGACCGCTGGTGGCCGCTGGCCGAGTGGCCGGAGCCGCCGCGCACCGTCGCGGGATTCGTGCCCGTGGATCGCGAAGGGCTCATGCACCCGAAGCTCGCACCGGCGATCGGTTTGCTGGCGGAGTATCAATTCCGGGACAGCACCGTGCAACGGCTCGAACCCTATCCGCTGTACCAATTCCTCACGCCGACGTTCGCGGACCACTTCGACGTGCGCTTCCACGGGCGCCTGCACGTTCCCGCCGACGGCTATGTCATCGACGTCGATGCCAACGGTACGTGGACGGTGCGGGTCGACGACCGCGAGATCCGCCCCTCGGCCCCGCTGACGGCGGGCTGGCATCCGTTCGCCGTCGAGATCCGCGATGTGCCCGACACGCTGCGTCTGCGCATCGGATGGACACCGCCGCACGGCGGCAGCTTCGCGTACGTTCCGCCGGAGGCGTTTGCGCCCGACGACGCGTCGAACGGCGCCGGCGGATCGCCCTCACCCTGAGCCGCTGCCCGCCGGCGCGGACGCCAGCCACTGCCGCAGCCAGGCCATGGTCGCATCGATCTCGGGCGCGGCCATGCCGTGACCCTCGCCCTCGAAGCGCAGGAAGCGGAAGCGTTGCGGCACCCCGGCGCGGGCGAACGCGTCGGTCAACACGCGCGCCGTCTCGTCGGCGCAGCTCACCGGGATGAGCGGGTCGCCGGCGCGGTTGACCATCAGCACGGCGGCGTGGGTGAGCCGCGCGGGGTCGCTGATGACCTCCTGGCTGTGCAGCCACTGCGCGTATGCCGGCGCGAGATCCAGCGGCTTGCCCTCCATGCCCATCGCCGAGAACTGCAGGAAGCGCTCGTAGTCGCCGCAGGCGGCGATCGCGACGATCACGCCCAGGCGGGGATCGACGGCGCCGGCGCGCAACGCGACGAAGCCGTTGGTCGAGCTGCCGGCGATGGCGAGCCGCGTGGGATCGACCTCCGGCTGCTGGATCAGCCAGTCGAGGATCGCCGGCAGGTAGGTGTCGGCGGTGGTGGCGATGTCGCGCAGATACTGCTGGCCGATCACGTCGGCGCTCGGCGACGCCAGCACCCATTTGCCGGCCACCGGTTGATCGGGCGCCGGCGTCGGCTGGGCGGGGCGCAGCAGTCCCCAGCGGACCGTGTAGGTAACGGCCACGAACCCCGCCTCGACGATCGGATGGGTGTCGCCGAGCAACGCGATCACCGCCGGCTTGCGCCCCGTCGGCTGCAGCGGAATGTCGAGGTGCACCATCACCGCGCCGTTGACCAGGGTGGTCTCTTTGACCAGGAAGGTAGTGGTGGGTGGCGACGCACGCCCCGCCGGATCGCCGGTGCGGGTGACGCAGCCGGTGAGCAGGACGAGCAGGACGATGACTTCGCGCCAGTGCATCTCGCCTCCCACGCTACGCGACCGCGGCCGCGACGTACACCGCGCGCCCTTGGCGGCAGGTCTGGCGATGCTCGCCGTCGTCGTCGCGGGCTGCACGACGCGCCCGCTGCTCGAGCGCGCCATCGCGGCACGCGGCGGCCCGGTGCATGGCATCGTGCTGGATGCCGAGGCGCGCGTCTACGCGGGCGTCCCGGGGCGGTGGCGCTTCCGGCGCACCTACCTGGCGCCGGATCGCTATGCGTGGCGCATCGAGACCGCCGGCGAGGCCGACACCTACGTGTTCGACGGCAGCGTCGTGCGCTCGTTCGTCGGCGACGCCGAAGTGGCCGTGGACGCGAGCCCGGCCGCCCCGCTGCGCAGCCACGCGCGCTGGACCGGCGTGATGCTGCTCGACGGACTCGACGCCCCCGGCGTCGCTGTCGCCGAGCTGGCGCCGGCGGACCTCCCCGCCGGCGCGCGCGAGGGACTGCGGATCCGCTTCGCCGACGGCGCGACCTATCGACTGGGCTTCGGCGATCAAACGCTGCTGATGTGGATCGATGGACCGCTCGACCTCTCGCCGCTCGCCCACGGACCAGCGAGCGCGCGCTATGACGACCAACGTCCGGCCGGACCGTTGCTGCTTCCCTATCGCGCCACCTACTTCGCCGGCGACCAGCGCCTCGCCGAGGAATCCATCGTCGGGGCGTGCGTCGACCCGCCGTCGCTCACCCCCGACGCGTTCAGTGACCCGGCCAGCCTGCCGGTCTGCGAGGAACCGCCGGCAGACGGCGGAGGGCGATGACGAGCGACCCGATCGGTTTCACCAATGCCCAACCGCCAAGATCGCCAAGAAAGACGCCAAGACCTACGCGACCGTCCGAATCAATCGTGGCGTGAGCTTGGCGTCCTTGGCGGTTCAGGTTCCAGACGGCTCCACTCCACGTTCGCACTTTTCGCCGGCGACCAGCGCCTCGCCGAGGAATACCCGGCCCGCCCGCCGGTCTGCGCGGAGCCGCCGGCAGACGGCGGAGAGCGATGACGAGCGACCCGATCGGTTTCGCCAATGCCCAACCGCCAAGATCGCCAAGAAAGACGCCAAGACCTACGCGACCGTCCGAATCAATCGTGGCGTGAGCTTGGCGTCCTTGGCGGTTCAGGTTCCAGACGGCTCCACTCCACGTTCGCACTTTTCGCCGGCGACCAGCGCCTCGCCGAGGAATACCCGGCCCGCCCGCCGGTCTGCGCGGAGCCGCCGGCAGACGGCGGAGAGCGATGACGAGCGACCCGATCGGTTTCGCCAATGCCCAACCGCCAAGATCGCCAAGAAAGACGCCAAGACCTACGCGACCGTCCGAATCAATCTTGGCGTGAGCTTGGCGTCCTTGGCGGTTCAGGTTCCGGACAGCTCCACCCACCAGCGCCTCGCCGAGGAATCCATCGTCGGGGCGTGCGTCGACCCGACTACGCGACCGTCCGAATCAATCTTGGCGTGAGCTTGGCGTCCTTGGCGGTTCAGGTTCCAGACGGCTCCACCCGACGTTCGCACTTGACGATGCGGCGCCGGCTCTGTTACGCAGGCTAACAACTGTTAGCCAAAAGGAGACGCCCCGATGCAGTACGACATCGTATCGGCCGATTCGCACATCATCGAACCGCCCGATCTGTGGGAGAAGTGGCTGCCCACCAGCTTCCGCAAACGCGCGCCGCAACTGGTGAAGGACGAGGAAGGCGGCGACGCGTGGGACTTCCACGACGGCGGCCGGCCGATGACCATCGGTCTCGTCACCAAAACGCGTGGCAAGAACTTCGACGAGCTGCGCTGGGGCGGCTCGCGCTACGACACCATCAACCAGGGCTGCTTCGAGGCGACGGCGCGCGTAAAGGAGATGCAGGAGGACGGCCTGCAGCTCGAGGTCATCTACCCGCCGCAGCGCACGATGCGTCACTTCATGCTCGACGAGGACAAGGAGTTCCACCTCGCCGGCGTGCAGGGCTACAACGATTGGCTCGGCAAGGGCTTCGTCGGCAAGGCGCCGCAGCACTTCGTCGGCCAGGGGCAGATCCCGAACCTCGGCATCGAGGCGGCGATCGCCGAGATGCAGCGCTGCCACAAGATGGGCCTGCGCGGCGTGGTGATCTCCAGCTGGCCCTCCGGCAAGCCCTTCCTCGACGACGACTGCGACCCGTTCTTTGCCGAGGCCGAGAAGATGGGCATCCCGGTCAGCGTGCACATCAGCCTCGTGCACCGCGGCCAGCAGCGCGAGCAGATCGGCAACATCGCGCGGAAGGGCGAGGCCGCCCTCACCGGCTTCAGCGCCGCCGGCCTCACCACGATGCCGCTGATCGTCGGCGAGACGATCTTCTGGGGTCTCTTCGACAAGTTCCCGAAGCTCAAGATGGTCGGCGTCGAGTGCGGCGCCGGCTGGGTGCCGTACTTCCTCGAGCAGATGGATGATCGCTACTGGCGCAACCGGGGCTGGGCGAAGAGCACGCTCAAGCACCAGCCGAGCGAGTACTTCCGCCGCCACTGGATGACGACCTTCATCGTCGACCACTACGGCGTCCAGAACCGCCACGCGGTCGGCGTCGCCAACATGATGTGGTCGACCGACTACCCGCACCACGGCGCCGACTGGCCATACTCGCGCAAGGTCATCGACGAGATGTTCCTCGGCGTCCCGGCCGAGGAGCGCGCAGCGGATCCTGTCGGGGAACTGCTTAGAGCTCTACGGCTTGGCCTAGCCCTGGAGGGCGCCGCTCCGTCGGCGCCTGTTGGGGAGAAGGTATCTCTCCCACGAACAGGCGCCGACGGAGCGGCGCCCTCCAGGGTTTCGCATGCGCGACGCCGCCGCCATCGTCGGCATCCATCAGGTCCCGTTCGCGGCGCACCTCCCCGACAGCGACCTCGCACTCGCCACCCGCGCGATCGTCGCGGCGCTGGGGGACGCGGGCCTGACGCCCCGTCACGTCGACGGGCTGGTGAAGAACGCCATGGAGGACACCGCCGAGCACGCGCTGGCGCGCGCGCTCGGCGTCCACAACCTGCGCTTCTTCAGTCAGGTGCCGTACGGCGGCGGCGCCACCTGCGGGATGGTCGCCCACGCCGCCGCGGCCATCGCCGCGGGCGCGGCGACGACCGTCGTGTGCTGGCGCGTGCGCAAGCGGGCATCCGGCGGACGCCCGTGGGCGCAGGGCGCGCAACGGGTCGGCGACGACGCGCAGCTCGCTGCCCCATACGGCCTGCTGCGGCCGGCCGACCAGGTGGCGCTGCTCATGCGTCGCCATATGATCGAGTACGGCAGCACCGGTGAACAGCTCGGCGCCATCGCCGTCGCCTGCCGCGCGCACGCCGCGCGCAACCCACTCGCCCAGAAGCGCGCGCCGATCACCATCACCGACCACCAGGCATCGCGTCTCGTGAGCGATCCGCTTCGATTGCTCGACTGCTGCCTGGAATCCGACGGCGCCGCGGCCCTGGTCCTCACCTCCGCCGAGCGCGCCCGCGATTGCGCCCGGCCGCCGGCATTCGTGCGCGCCGCGACGCAGGGCACCGGCGCGCAGGTCGGCCGCATGCTCGACTGGCACAAGCCGTTCCCGCTCGAATCATCCGGCCGCTCCGCCGCCGACGTCCTCTATCGCCAGGCCGGCCTCGGCCCGCGGGACATCGACTGTGCCCAGATCTACGACTCGTTCACGCCCTTCGTGCTCTTCGCTCTCGAGGACTACGGCTTCTCCCCACGCGGCGAGGGCGGCCGCTTCGCCGCCGACGGCAACCTCCTGTGGCCCGACGGCGCATTGCCGCTGAACACCCACGGCGGCTCGCTCTCCGAAGGCTACATCCAGGGCATGAACCACCTCATCGAAGCCGTCCGCCAGCTGCGCGGCACCTCGACCTGCCAACTCGCGCGCGTCGACCACGTGCTCGTCACCAGCTCGACCAGCGTGCCGACGAGTGCGGTCATTCTCGGCCGTGGATGACCACAGAGGGCCACAGATGAACACGGATGGTCGGTGTCCATCTGTGGTCATCCGTGCTCATCCGTGGATCAGCGTCCCGATGCGCGCGCCCAATCGGACCGACGTGCCCGGTGGTTGCACGTCGAGGCTGAGCAGGTCCGGCGCGGCGACCAGCACGATGGTCGATCCGAACTCGAAGCGGCCCCACTCCTCGCCCTTGGCGAGGGCGATGCCCTCGCCGTAGGTGCGCGTCTCGGGCACGGCGCCGGGGCGATTGGTGGTCAGATCGTCGAAGGTCAGTTTCACCTTGCCGACCATCGTCGCGCCGACGGCGACCAGGCAGAGATCCTCGGCGCCGCCGGCGGCGCTCATGAAGGCGCACACGCGCTCGTTGACCGCGAACAGCCCGTCGACGCCCTCGACGCCGATGCGGTTCACCGGCCACAGCGCGCCCGGCAGATACGTCGCCCGTCGCACGCGCGCCGCGCACGGCGCGTGAAAGCGGTGGTAGTCGCGCGGCGAGAGATAGAGCGTGGCGAACGTGCCGCCCTCGAATCGCCGTGCGGCGCCGGCATCGCCGAGCAGCGCCGCGAGATCGTAGAGCCGCCCCTTCACCTGCAGGAGCTGGCCCCGTTCGATCCGGCCGGCGGCACCCCAGGCACCGTCGCACGGCGACACCACCGCGTCCGCCGCGGCGTCGACGGGACGGACGCCCTCGCGCAGCCGCCGCGTGAAGAAGGCCTGTAGGCTCTCGAACGAGGCCAGCGGGTCGGCGACCTCGCCGAAGTCGACGCCCACCGCCTGCCCGAAGGCACGGACCGCCGGCACCCGCAGCGCGACCGGCAACCGGCGGGCCGCGAGCCAACCCGCGCCGCGCGACAGTGCGTGCGTGGGCAGCGCGCGCAGCAGCGCGATCGCGACGCGGTGCGACGGCATTCCGGGTCCCCTACACAGCCGCCGGACGGGGCGCCAGCCGAGGCCACCGTCGCTCCATACAGCTCGCCAACGCCGACGGCCGGGTTTCGAGCAGCAAAGTGCAGGGCAGCTGCGTCTCTCCCTCTGTACATCCGACGCCCGACCCCGACTCCGACTCTTCACATCCGGCTCATGCCCCTGTCACCGCCCGCCACTAAACTCGTTTCGCATCGACCCCGTATGGCGATGCCGAGAGCGAGCCACTGCGTCCCCTGTCCATTGTGCCAACAGGAGTTCGACCTCTTCGCCGCCACGTGGTGCGCCCATCCCCAGGGTGAGCCGTCGAAGATCTGTCCGAGCTGCCGGGAATGCCTGTGCGAACACCCCGCCTATCTCGAGCCAAACTTCTGGAAGGACGCGCCGCTGGCGTTCCGCCAGCAGGGCTTTCAGCGCCTCTTCCTCTTCTACCTGTGAGCTCGGCCACCTCGCCGGCCGGGGCGGCGACGGTCTGGCAACTGACCCTGCCCGCCCGGACCCCGTACGATCGGGAGCTTCTCGTGCAGACCATTCGTCACACCGTGACGCGATGGGGCACCGCGCGGGTGGCGATCGGGCGCTGCCGCCTGCTGTTCGTCGGCTGCCCGGCGATCGACGGCGAGCGCTGTCCGCTCTGCGGCCGATGCCCCGGCCTGATGCACTGCCGCGTCGCCGGCCGCGACACCTGCGTCGGCTGCGCACTCGAGACCGCGGCGCCCGAGCCCTGCACCAATGCCACCATCGGCGTGGACGCGGACCCGCCTCCGACACAGCGAAAGCCACAGCAACCGCGGCGACGCAACGCGCCCGCGGATCGCAAAGCGTCGTCAGCAAATTGACAGTGCTGGCCGAACGCTGTCGTTCGAAGCTGTGCAGGACGGGGCCTCTCGGCCGCTTTGTACTTCGGGCGCAATACGGCACCTCCTGGCACGCTTGTTGGTCTTACACGGCCCGAGGAGGAGTGCCGTGCGAAAGGTGCGCAGCCAGGGCCAGGGCCACCCGCGAGCCGCCGAGCGCGGGCTAACACTCATCGAACTGCTGATGGTCATCGCCATTATCGGCGTGTTGGCGGCCATCGCATTGCCACAGATCCTGAGCTACCGACAGGTGGCCTTCGACGCGCAGGCGAAATCCGATCTGCGCAACGCGGCCAATGCCCAGGAGTCGTACTTCCTGATCGAGGGCGACTATCTCGACTGCTCCAACGCGGTGTGCGCGAGCCAACTGCCCGACTTCCGACTGTCCAATACCGTCTCGATCACCATGACGGCCGACAACGGCGCCCAGCCGACCTTCACCGGCACCGCCGCCTCGAACGGCGGCAATAAGACGTTCACGTACGACAGCGCTGCCGGCGGCATGGTCAACTGATCGCCGCCGCTCGCTAGGACGGCGACGTGGGGCGGAATGATTGCCGCGCCCCACACCCCCGGGCGGTGCTGCGCACCGCCGGCGGCCACAGCTGCCGCAGCTACAGCTCGTTTCGCGGACCGGACGGGGCTGTAGCCGCGGGACCCGTGCCCGCGGGCGACGCGCGAGCGTCGCCGGGTGGGACGGCGTGCGGCGGGATCATTGCCGCGGCGCTATGTTTGCGCCCGTACCGCCTTCACCATAGACCTTTCCCTCCGGATGAGGGTGAGGGGAAGCCAACCGCGAGCGAGCAGACCAGCGCCCAGCGCGCGCCGCGCCGCACTTCTCTCGATCGTCCTTCTCGTCTCCGCCTGCGCCGTGCGCGCGCCGCGCCCCACGAGCGCGGCGGCCCGCCCGTTCATCCTCACCTTCTGGTGCGCTCCGCCGCTGCAGTTGCTCGACGACGCTCGCATGGCGGAGATCGCCGCCGCCGGATTCACCACCGTGGGCGCCCCCTGCGAGGGCGATCTCGACGAGGCGACCAATCGCCGCGTGCTGGCCCTCGCCGAGCGACATGGCCTGCGGGTCTGGGTCGCCGATCATCGCCTCTACGCGGCCGCCGCCGGCGCTCCCGAAGCGGCCGGGCTCGTCGCCGCGGTCGTTGCGTCGTATCGCGACGCGCCGGCGCTCGACGGCTACATCGTCGGCGACGAGCCGACCACCGCCCAGTTCGCCACCCTGGCGCCGACGGTCGCCGCACTGCACGCCGACGATCCCAACCGTCTCGCCTACATCAACCTCCTGCCCGACTACATCCCGCCGAACCTCCTCGGCGCCGACTCGTATCCCGACTATCTGGAGCGCTTCGTCGACACCGTCCGGCCGCGCGCGCTGAGCGTCGACTACTACCCCTTCGGCAAGCACAAGGACCGCTCGACGTTCTTCGCCAACCTCGCCGCGCTGCGTGTCACGGCGCTGCGCCACGAGCTCCCGTTCATGTGGATCATCCTGGCGATGCCGCACGGTCCGTACCGCGACCCCACCGAGAGCGAGCTCGCCTGGCAGGCCTTCCACGCCCTCGCCTTCGGCGCGCGCGGCGTGTCGTACTTCACGTACTGGACGCCGCCGCGCGGCGACTGGGACAACCGCAACGGTCTGCTCGCCAACGGGCAGCCGACGGCGCACTACTTCGCCGCGCAGCGCCTGAACGGACAACTCCGCGCCATCGGCACCGCGCTGTCGGGCTGGCGCTCCCTCGCCATTGCCGACTCGCGTGGCGCCATGGCCGCCCCACTTCCGATCGCCCAGCTGGAAGCGGTCGAGGGTGGCGATTTCACCATCGGCCTCTTCGGCGACGGCAGCGGCGCGCTCACTGCCCTGCTGGTCAACCGCGACTACCGCGCCCCCGCCACCGCCGCGCTGCGCGTCCGCGCCGGCAGCCCACCTCCACTCGAGCTCAGCGTCGACAGTGGGCAGTGGCGACCGGCACCCACGCCGCTGTCCTGGACGATCGAGCCGGGCGGCGCGCGCCTGCTGCGGTGGCCGGCCGCCTGACGCGCATCACGCCGCGCGCGTCGCACGGCGGCGCGGCGAACGTCGCCCGGCGGCCGCCGGCGGGGCCAGCAGCGCCAGGACGGCGACCTCGACGGCGCGACGCGCCGCGCGCGCGCCCAGCCCCTGGTGCGCGCGCAGCACCTGCCAACTCGAAAAGCCGCACACCGTCAGCAGCGCCGCGGTCCGCGCCCGCCGGAGCGACGCCTCCATTCCGCGCAACTCGGCGGCGAACAGGCGCAGCACCTCGGCGCGCTGGGCGGCGCGCAGCGCCGTCAGTCGCCTGGCGATGGCGGGCGAGAACGGCGCCAGGAGCAGCGCCGCGCGGCGCACCGGCGCGATCATCTCGAACACGCGTGCCCGCTGCGCCGCCAACGCCGCCACGCGGGCGGCCAGCGGCGCCGCGGTCGCGAGCGGCGGGCTGAATGCCGCGATGCGGAGCTGCTGGCGCTCGGCCGCGGCCGCGTACAGCGCTTCGCGATCGGCGAAGTGCTGGAACACCGACCGCAGCGACACCCCGGCATGCGCCGCGATGCGCGGCATCGACGGCTGGGCGTCGCCCGCTTCGAGCAGTGCCAGGAGGGCCTCCACGACGGCCGCGCGCGTCGCCGCCGAGCGCGCCAGGCGCCGGTCCTCGGGCCGCGGCGGGCGGCGGGCCAAACTTCTTGCATGCATAGTGCAAGTTCTGTAGACCACGGGCCGGCGGTGGGCAACCGCGCCGAATCCATGGGCACGCACTACATCCTCTACGGCATGGACGTGTCGTATTTCACCGGCAAGTTCGAGGCGTATCTCCGCTACAAGGGCGTGCCCTATCGGCGCGTCGAGGCGACGTGGCGGATGCTGATGGGGCCGCTCCGCCGCCACACCGGGGTCGCGAAGGTGCCGACGGTGGAGACGCCGGCGGGCGAGTGGCTGCAGGACTCGACGCCGATGATCGACTGGTTCGAGGCGCGCTTTCCGGCCGGCGCGGTGCTGCCGGAGGATCCGCTGCAGGCGTTCTGCTGTCGGCTGCTCGAGGACTACGCCGACGAATGGTTGTGGCGGCCGGCGCTCCACTACCGCTGGAGCTACCCGCGCGACGCGCGTCTGCTCGGCGACCGGATCGCCAGCGAGGTGCTCGCCGGCCTGCCGCTGCCGCACCGGCTGCGCGCGTTCAACATCCGCCGCCGCCAGTACCGGCTGTACGTCGCCGGCGACGGCGTCCGCGCCGAGACCCGCGCGCACGTCGAGGGCGTGTACACCGCGACGCTGGAGCGCCTGGAGGCGGTTCTCGCGACGCAACCGTTCCTCCTCGGCGATCGTCCGTGTCTTGCCGACTTCGGATTCTTCGCATCGATGTTCCGCCACTTCAGCCTCGACCCGACGCCGGCACGCCTGATGCGCGACAGCGCGCCGGCGGTGTACGCGTGGGTGGCGCGACTGTGGAACGCGCGCCACGAGCGAATCGCGGGCGACTGGGCGGCGCCCGGCACCCTGCCGGCGGGATGGGCGGCGCTGCTGCGCGACGTCGGCGAGGCCTATCTGCCCTTCCTGCACGCCAACGCCGCGGCGTGGCGCGACGGCGCGCGCCGTTTCGACTGCGACGTGCAGGGTGCGCCGTATCGCGCGCTCCCGACGGTGCGGTATCGGGTCTGGTGCCGCGAGCGCCTTCAGGATCACTTCGAGGCACTGCCGGCGGCGGCACAGCCGCGCGTGCGCGAGGTGCTCGAGGCGCACGGGTGCTGGGAACCGCTGTGGCGCGACGGGCGCGTCGCCTCGCGGCTGCACGACCACGACACGCCGCCGCTCTGCCGGCCGCGGCCGGACCAACGGCGATGGTCGCTGTCGGTATGGAACCCGTGACCGCCGATGAACACGGATGGCGAATGGCCGCAGATGGACACAGAGCTCGGAGCTCCGGAGGAATGACCTGATGACTCGTTGTGCGTCTCTGACGATGGCAGTGCTGGTGCTGGCGATGGGCGGCTGCGACCGCATCATGGAGCGGCAGGTCGAGAAGGGCATGCAGCGCGACACGGCGCTGCTCGAATCGCCGAACATGACCGTCGTGCTCTGCGGGACCGGCTCGCCGCTCGCCGATCCGGAGCGGGCGGGCGCCTGCACGGCGGTGATCGCCGGCGGCGAGCTGGTGATGGTGGATGCCGGGCCGGGCTCGTGGAAGACGCTCGATCTCACCAAGGTGCCGACCAGCAAGCTGAGCGCGGTGTTGCTGACCCACTTCCACTCCGACCACATCGGCGATCTCGGCGAGGCGATGACGCAGAGCTGGATCGCCGGGCGCGACAAGCCGCTCGACGTGTACGGCCCGGTCGGCACGAAGCAGGTCGTCGACGGCTTCGTCGCCGCCTACTCACAGGATGCCGACTACCGGACCTTGCACCACGACGAGGCCCACATGCCGCGCGCCGCGGCGCCGGCGGTGGCGCACGAGATCCCCCTCGGCGACGCGGCCGATGCGGACGCAGTGGTCTTCGACCGCAACGGGTTGAAGGTGACCATGTTCCGCGTCAAGCACGATCCGGTGAAGCCGGCGGTCGGCTACCGGTTCGAATACAAGGGCAACGTCGTGGTGGTGAGCGGCGATACCGCCAAGAGCACCAGCGTCATCGAGCACGCCAAGGGCGCCGACATCCTGATCCACGAGGCGCTCAACCGCGACATGATGGGACGCGTCGCGACGATCGTGTCCGAGCACGGCAATCCGCGCCTCGGCAAGATGGCGAACGACACGCTCGGCTATCACACCAGCCCGGTCGAAGCGGCCGAGGTGGCGCGCGACGCGGGCGTGAAGACGCTGGTGCTCAGCCATCTCGTCCCGGGCCCGCGCAACTTTCTCATGCGCCGGATGTTCCTCTCCGGCGTGGACGACGTCTTCACCGGCACGGTCGTCCTGGGCGAGGACGGCCAGCGTTTCACGCTGCCGCCCAAGGGCTGACCAGTGGGTTTCACCGCGGGGGCGCGGAGACGCTCCTTCGGGGGCAACCGTTGAGCGCGCCCCTGACCGCGGCGACGATCTCGTCGATGGTGATGACGCCATCGCCGTTCTCGTCGATGGCCGGACAGCCGCCGATCGGCGTGCTGCCGTTGGCGATGCCGATGGCGAGCACCAACTCGTCGATGGCGATGGCGCCGTCGCCGTTGCAGTCGCCGGTGCAGCCCGCGTTCGCGGTCGGGTTCGTCGGCGGCGTCGACGTCGGAGTCGGATTCGGCGGGACGGTCGGACTGGCCGGCGGCGTGGCGCTGGGCGGGACCGGGGATTGCGTGGCGGTGCGCGTCGGCGGCGGCGCGGTCGCGGTGGCGGTCACGGTCGGACTCGCGCTCGGCGTCGCCGACGGCGCCGCCTGATCGACGGTGAGCGAGCCGGACACGGCACGGACACCGAGCAGCAGGTTGCCGTCGACGTCGGCGGCGAACAGGCGGTCGAGGGTCAGCGGATAGACGCCGGGCGCCGCCTCGGAGCGCAGTGGGGCGACGCAGGTGAGGAGCGGACCATCGCCCAGCAGGTGCGGCGGAACCGTCTGTTCCGACACCACCAGGCGCAGGCGGCGCAGATCGGGTGACGTCGGCGGGTCGCCGACCGGCGAGGCGCTGAGGGCGTGCGCGGTGAGGCGAGCGGCGAGCGTGCAGCCCGACGCGACGTCGCGCACGTCGAACACGGCGGCGGGCAGTAACAGGTCGAGCGTCATGCCGGAGACGCGGTCGGTGCGGTCGGCGACGTCGACCGTCAGCAGGGCGTCCGTGCCCGGGGCGGCGACGGCGGCGCCGCCGTGCAGCAGCACTGCCGGGGTGGCGGTGCGCGTCGCCGTCGGGAACGGCGTCCGCGGCGTCAGGGTGGGCGTCGCCGTGCGCGTGACGGTGCGCGTGCGGGTGACGGTACCCGTCGCGCTTGCCGTCGGCGTCGTGCTGGGCGAGGCAGTCGGCGTCGCGGTGGGCACCAGGGTGTGCGACGCCGTGACCGTCGCGGTCGGCGCCACCGTCGGGGTCGGCGCGACCACGGTGATGGCGCCGCTGAAGCCGTCCGCGGCCAGGGCGCGGCCGGCCGGACCGGTGGCGCGCGGCGCGAGCATCCGCAGGTCGTAGCTCTGTCCCGCCGCCGCGCTCGAATCGATGAGGAACACGCAACTGTAGAACGCGCCGGCCGTCAGCGGGCCGCCGTCGACGGGCCGGAAGATCAGGGCGCGCAGCCGCGTGCACGGTCCCGGCGGCGGCGACAGACAGGTGAACGTCGGCGGCAGGATCGGCGCGAGCGTCGGGCTCGCCGTGCAGTCGAGCGTGCCGTCGGGCCGAATCCGAATGGGCGTCAGCGGGCTGAACTCGATGTCGTTGCCGCCGCCGACCAGGGTCTGGTCGACGGGGTCGATCGCCACCGTGATGCTCACCGCGCCACCGGGGATGCCGCTGCCCGACCCGATCGCGATCCGCACCGGCAGCGCCTGCGCGGCGCTCGCCGTCACGATCAGCAACACCATCCAAACCCCGTGCGCCACGGACGCACTGAGATCACAGAGTGCCGCAACGGTGGAAGGGGGCCTCCGTGCACCGTTGTGTTCTCTGTGGTGAACAGGCCTGCTATGCGCTGAGGCGGCAGCGCACATGGGATTCCTCTTCGTCGATCGGATCGACGCGCTGGACGAGCACGGCGCGCGCGGACACCTCGATCTCCTGCCCGGGCAGGAGGCACTGCCCCCGTGGTTGGTGCTCGAGGCCGTCGGGCAGCTCGCGGCGTGGGTCGCGATGGCGCGCACGGACTTCGCCAGCCGTCCGGTGGCCGCGTTGGTCGGCGAGGCGCGGCTCGGCGAGTCCGCCTGGTGCGAGCGCGCGGACGGACCGGTCGAGCTGACCACGCACCTCGAGCGCATCGACGGTCGCGCCGTGCTCTACACCGGCACGGCGCGCTGCGGGGGACGGGAGGTCGCCAGCCTGTCGCGCTGCGTCGGACCGCTGCTGCCGGTGGCCCTGTTCGACGACCCCGAGGCGCTGCGGCAACGGTTGGCGATGCTGCGCGCCGGCGGTGCGGGGCAACGGACCCTCCCACCGTCGTTTCCGCCGGCGACGTCCCTCGCCATCGACCCGGACGGCACGCGGCGCGCCCGCCTCTCGATTCCGAACGAGGCGTCCTACTTCGCCGATCACTTCCCGCGTCGGCCGGTCTTTCCGGCGACGCTGTTGGCGGCGGCGCTGGATGCGCTGGCCGCGCCGGTGGCGGCCGCCGCGCTCGGCGGTGCGGCGCGCGCGGTGATGTTGCGCGACTACAAAGTGCGGGCGTTCTCCGATCCGGGCAGCGCGCTGACGATGATCGCCGAGCCGGACGGGGTCGCCGACCGCATCGCCACCGTGCGGATCACCGCCATGATGGACGGCAAGCGCACCGCCAGCGGTCGCTTCGACTACCGCGTGGAGCCGTGACCCGGCCGGCCGCCGCACTCACCCGCGTGCCGCCGCTGTCGCCGACGCCGGCGCGGATTCTCGTCAAAGAGGTCAACTGGCTCGGCGATCTGGTGATGACCCTCCCCGCACTGCGCGCGCTGCGGCGCGCCTTCCCGCACGCGGCGCTGGCGGTGCTGGTCAAGCGGGAGCTGGCCAGCTTCTTCGACGGCACGCGGTGGATCGACGAGGTGATCGACTACAGCGTCCGCCGCTCGGTCGCGGGACTGGCGGATCGCCGCCGTGTCGTCGCGACGATCCGCCGGAGCCGTTTCGACCTGGCGATCCTCTTCCCGCGCAGCTTCGAAGCCGCTCTCTGGACGACCCTGGCGCGCGTGCCGCAGCGCGCCGGCTACGTCGCCGACCGTCGCGGCCCGCTGCTCACCCGCAAGGCGTGGCGCGACGCGTTGCTCCTCCAGCAGCACCAGGTCCACGACTACCTGCACCTGCTGCGCGCCACGCTCGGCGTCGCCGGCGATCCGGCCGACACCGCGATCGACGTCGAGCCGCGGCATCGCGCCAGCATGGACGCCTGGCTCGCGGCGCGCCGCCGCCGGCGCGGACCGCTGCTCGCGTTGGCGCCGGCGGCGGCCTACGGCCCCGCCAAGGAATGGCCGGCGGCGCGCTGGACGGCCCTCGCCGATCGCCTCGCCGAGCGCCACGGCGCCGAATGCGTGCTGCTCGGCACGCCGAACGAGCGACCGCGCTGCGAAGAGATCGCCCAGGCGACGCGGCAGGGCGCGCTGATCGCGGCAGGCGAGACCAACGTCGGCCAGATGATCGCGCTGCTGTCGCGCTGCGCGGGCTTCGCCGGCAACGACTCGGGCGCCGCGCACGTCGCCGGCGCCCTCGGCATCCCCACCGTCGCGCTCTTCGGCTCGACCAACCCACAGCGCACGGCGCCCCTCGGACCGCGGACGCGCGTCCTCTACCACCGCCTCGAGTGCAGTCCGTGCATGGCGCGCACCTGCCGCTTCGGCCACTACGACTGCCTCAACCGCATCGACACGACCGAGGTCGAGGAGGCGCTGATGGAGTTGGGCGCGGTGCGAGCGCGCTCGTAGATTCACCGACGGCGTGAGCCAAGTGAGCCTTGATCCGACAATTTAGCCGCCAAGAACGCCACGTCGAAGGCCGAACAATTGCGGCGTTTCGCGGTGTCCGCCACCGTCATCGCGAATTGGTTAAGAGGGGGGACGACAGTATGTTTGAAAGTGTTGCTCCCCTTGGCGGCCTTGGCGGCTCGATCTTCTCAGGTCAGTGCGGCACTGGCGCGGCGACTCACGCGCTTCTTCCCGCTCAGCCGAACGCGCGCTGCACGAACAGGAACACGCCGACGGTCAGGATCATCGCCGAGCCGTAGTCGATGATCGGGCGCTGCCAGCGGCCGTCGGACACGCGCCAGGCGTATTGCAGCAGCGGCCAGAGCAGCAGCACGCAGGCCACCTGGCCGATCTCGACGCCGAGGTTGAAGCCGAACAGGGTCGCGGCGAGGCGCTCGCTCGGCAGCTGTGCGTCGAGCAGCACGCCGGCGAAGCCGAAGCCGTGCACGAGACCGAAGACGAACGCCACCGCGGCGCGCAGCGGCGCCGGGCGATCGACCGCGGCGAGGAGCGCGAAGTAGCAGCCGGCGAACAGCGCGAGCCCGAGCAGGGTGAGCGCCGGGACGGCACCGCGGCCGCTCGCGGCCAGGGCGGCGAGGGCGAGTAGCACGCACACGATCGTCCAGCGCACGGCACGACGGCGGCCGGCGGAGAGCCACAGGTTCTCGGTCGCCACCAACGCGATCGACAACCCGATCAGCGCCTCGATGGCGCCGCGCGGCGGGCGGGCGACGCCGAACACCGCCAGCGCCAAGGTCAGGCTGTGGGCGATGGTGAAGCCCGTGACGATGCGCACCACGTCGCCGAGGCGGCCGCCGAGCAGGATCAGGCCGAGCAGGAAGACGAGATGATCGTAGCCGGTGAGGATGTGCTCGATGCCCAGGCTGACGATGGCGAGGAAGGACTCGGCGAGCGGCGGCGGGCCACCGCTCGCGCTGACGGTCCAGGTCGGTGCGCCCTCGGACAGGACGTGCTCGAGTCCGGCGCCGTCGGCGAATCGGAGGCGCGCGAAGTGCAGGTGCGAGGGGGCTTCCTCGCGCAGCACGTCGCTGCGCAACTGCAGCGTCGTACCGGGCGGGCACGTCACCTCCCAGTCGAAGGCCACCTGGTCCGGGGCCGCCGTCAGCCGCTGTGGTGCGCGCGTGACCGGGCACGGAGCCGCGTCGGAGCGCACCGTGAGCCGCTCGCTGAGGTAGAGGCCGAGGCGGGTGTTGAAGTCCGGCCCGGCGGCCGCGGCCCACGGCAGGCGCGACACGTCGAGCGCGGTCATGCGGGCGCTGACGCGCACCCGCGGCAGCGCGATCTCCCAGGTGGAATACGAAACCGTCCGATCGTGCGCGGCGGCCGGCGCGGCGAGCAGGAGCGCCGCCAGCCACAGCAGGCGAAGGCGCGTCACGGCAGCGGCTCGCGCACCCGCACGTCGGCCGCGCCGCGCAGCTCGTCGAGGTAGTTGCGCAGCGCCTGTTCGCTGGACTGGCGATGGAACTCGCTGACCACCTGCGGGCGGACCTCGTCGAGGGTCGGCGCGGTGTCGGCCTGGCGATCGGCGACCTGCAGAACGTGGTAGCCCGTGCCCGAGCGCACCGGATCGCTCACCTCCCCGACGTCGAGCTCGAGCGCCGTGCGCAACGCCGTCGGGCCGAGGTAGTCGCGCAGCTTCGCGGGGGGCAACAGCGCATCGGGCAGGGGCGCCAGGGGCGGATCGCCGAGCGCCTTCTGCACCGCGTCGATCGACTCGCCGGCGCGCAGGCGTTGCGCCGCCTCATCGGCGCGGGCCAGCGCGGCCGGATCGCTGGGGGCGGTGACGCGCACGAACACCTGGCGGACGCGCAGCCGCCCGGGTCCGGCGAAGAGATCGCGGTGCGACTCGTAGAACGCGCGCAGCTCGTCCTCGGTCGGCTCGCGGTCGCTGGCCTGGCTGGCGATGCCGTCGATCACCGTCTGGGTGAGGTCGGAGCGGACGCGCCGGTCGAGACGCGGCAGGTCGAGCGTCAGGCCGCGCTGCACCAGCAACTCCTCCTCGATCAGGCGGTCGAGGATGTGCTGCTTGTCGGCCGTCTCGAGGGGCGCGCGGCGGTCGCTCGCCACGGCCTCGCACATGCGGACGTAGTCCTCGGTGCGCACCGGCGATTGGTTGACCAGCGCCACGACGTCGGGCGGCAGCGTCCCGGTGCCCGGCGCGGTCAGACCGGCGGCGGCGAGCAGCGCGCCTAGCACCGCGCCGCCGGCCAGCAACACGAGGGGCCTGCGCGGCCCTCCCGCTTCGGCGCGCTGGCGCGAGCTCCGCTGCGTCATCTGCATCTTCTCTTGCCGTCGGTGTGCGCGCCGTCAACCGGCGGCGCGCTTTGCAACGCCCGCAGCGAAACGGTACAGAGCGCCAACTGTTCGTGGGGGGGAGGTTCCATGCCGAAGAACCTGTGCCAGTGGCTGAGCGCCGGTGCCGTGCTGCTCGTCGCCTCGGCGGGATGGGCGCAACTCGCCAATGACATCTCGAACCAGGTGACTGGCGGGGTGCCGGTCGTCGGTCTCGATGTCGGCGCCGCGTTGCCGATCTCGGGCTTCCGCAGCACCGCCGATCCCGGCGGCAGCGTCGCCCCGTGGGTCGGATGGCAGATCGGCGACAGCGCGGGCTTCACGATCACGCCGCTGTTGCAGGCGCAGTTCGCGGGCTTCACCACGAGCGCGTCGGGCAGCGGCTCGCCGAGCTTCACCTCGGTGGGCGGCGGCGCGCGCGCCTCGCTCAACAACGAGGAGGCCGAGATCTACTTCGGCGCCGGCGGCAACTACTACTGGGCGACGGGCGGCCCGCTCGACGACGCCGGCGGCTTCGATTTCAACGGCGGCGTCAACTACGAGTTCTGGCGCGGCACGGCGCTCGGCATCTTCGGGCGCTACGATCAGGTATCGACGGATTCGACGCCGAGCGACAGCAACACCAAGTTCGTCACCACCGGCCTGGAGGTGCGGCACCGCTTCCTGCCGGAGCCACCGCCGCCGCCCGCGCCCCCGCCCGTTGCCGCCGCACCGCCGCCGCCGATGAAGAAGAAGATCGTGCTGCGCGGCGTGAACTTCGACTTCGACAAGTACAACATCCGTCCGGATGCCGTGCCCATCCTCGAAGAGGCGGCCAAGACGCTGCAGGACGAGAGCCAGCTCACCGTCGCGGTGAACGGCTATACCGACGCGATCGGCAGCGCCGAGTACAACCAGCGCCTGTCCGAACGGCGCGCCAACTCGGTGAAGGCCTACCTCGAGCAGCTGGGCGTCGCCGGCGGCCGGCTGACGGCGCAGGGCTTCGGCAAAACGAACCCCGTGGCCACCAACGACACCGCCGAGGGCCGCGCCCAGAACCGCCGCGTCGAGTTGGTGGTCAACCCCTGAGCATCGGCATCCTGCGCCACAGATGAACACGGATGCGTGTTCATCTGTGGCGGTCTCGCCGCTGCGGTCCCGCCACGCCACCAGCCCGGTCGCAGTGCCGCCATCCCCCAGCTCGGCTTGCGCCCGCGCGGCGCCTGCAGCGTACACGTAGATTGTGCATTCCACCGCGTGCGCTTTCTCGCGCCGTCAGGCGCCACAGGCCGGCGGCGCAGCGGAGTGAATCTTGCAGCGCAATAGCCTCACAGACTGAGGAGGCTGCAATGCACGAGCTGTCGGTGCCGATGGTGGATCACCGGCCCTTGAATCCGTCTGTTCGGCCCGAGCACCCGTCGGGCGCCCGCCGCCTGGCTGTTCGTCTCTTGCTCATCGTCGCGTGGCTGACGCTGGCGACGCCAAGCCCCGCAGCGGTGGCATCGGACGCGTGGATCACCCAGCGGGTGAAGATGTCGCTCCTGCTGAGCTCGGAGGTGAACGGCACGGACATCCACGTCGACAGCGGACTGGGCCGCGTCACCCTGTTCGGGACGGTGTCCACCGACGCCGAGAAGATCGCCGCCGGACGGGTCGCCGAGCAGGTGCTCGGCGTGCGGACGGTGCGCAACCTGATCGCCGTCGTGCCGGCGAAAGAGCGGACGGTCGTCGAGCAGAGCGACGAGACCCTGCGCGACAACGTCGGGCTCGCCCTGCATGAGGATCCGCTGCTGGCCGGTAGCGACATGCACGTCGAGTCGGTCGACGCCGGCACGGTGGTGATCGGCGGACGCGCCCAGAATCTCGGCGAGGTGCGCCGCGCCTTATGGATCGCGCGCAACGTCGCCGGCGTCCGACGCGTGGCGAGCGTCGTCGAGGGGCCGCCGGACGCGCCCGACGCCGACGCATGGAACCGGGCGATGGCGGACGCCAACAAAGAAACGCCGGCGCGCGACATGTGGCTCACCGCCGCGGTCAAGGCGCATCTGATCGCCAACGACCGCGTCCCCGCCGACGACGTGTTCGTCGACACTGAGGCTGGCGTCGTGGTCTTGTTCGGTAGCGTGCCGACCGATGCCGCCAAACGGACCGCGCAGATCGTCGCCGCCGGCGTCCCGGGGGTTCGTGCGGTCAAGAACGAGATCCTGGTTCGCCACCCGGCCGACGATGCCAGCGGCAAGTGAGAGGCGTCGGCATGGCGGGGTCGTTGAGGCGGCTTCGGGCGCCAGCGGCGCCGTCGCGTCGTCCGGGGCACCGCGGCGAATGGTCCCCTCCCCGGTCGTCAGAGGTGATCGTCGACCGCGGTGCGGCGCGGCTTGGTGCCCGTCACGGTTTCGGACAGCCGACGGCCCAGGCCACGGGCCTTCGACCAGATGGCACTCGTCACCAGGCGCAGCTGCATGCTGCTGTCCTTCGCCCGCTGATCGAACACGCCGTGCGCGGCGACATCTCCCGGCACCGATTGCCAGAGGTTGTCGGCGCGGTTCGGATCCTCCGGCTCGCGGGTCATCTGCGAGTCGAAGCCGGTTTCCGCCAGGTAGTGGTCGCCGAACCCCGGTGCCCACTTGTTGCCGAAGACGACGATGCTGGTCGAGACGCCGACGTTCAGCTCGCGCTCGTCGTGCGCCGCCGCCCACGCGACCGCGCGCGCTCCCACCTCGGGCTGGTAGATGGGCGGGACCGGCTGCGCCTTGCGTGGCAGCCGACTCTTCACCCAGCGGAACTGTGGCGTGTTGAGGGCCGGCATCTGCACCATCGTGATGCGCACCGGGCTGTGCTCGTGCAGCAGCTCGCAGCGCACCGATTCGGTGAAGCCCTGGATGGCGTGCTTCGCGCCACAGTACGCCGACTGGAGGGGGATACCGCGATAGGCCAGCGCCGAGCCGACCTGGACGATCACGCCGCGCCCGCGCGGGCGCATACGGCGTAGCGCGCTGTACGTCCCATGGACGACGCCGAGATACGTGACATCGGTGACGCGACGAAACTCCTCCGGCGTCACCTCCCAGAATGGCGAAAAGACCGAGGTCATGGCGTTGTTGACCCAGACGTCGATCGGCCCGAGCTCACGCTCGACCGCCTCGGCGGCGGCCTCGACCGCCGCGTGGTCGGCGACGTCCGTCGGGATCACCAGGGCCCGCCCGCCGGCGGCCTCGACCTCGCCGCGCGCCGCTTCGAGTCGCTCGCGGTCACGCGACAGGAGGCCGAGGTTGGCGCCCTGGTTGGCAAACTCGCGAACGATGGCGCGGCCGAGGCCGGCCGACGCGCCGGTGACGACAACGACCTGGGGGCTGTGTCCGTTTCCGTTCATCATCACTCTCTCCATCTCGCCGGCGCCGCGTCGGGGAATCGTTGTCGCACGCGGATCAGCGAGCGGCGGCGGCGGCACCGGCGGGTTCGCGCGCCGCACCGACCCACGCCCGTGCCGCGGCGATTTCACTGGCGTCGAAGTAGCGGACCTCGGCGGTCGTGAACGGCTTGCAGAAGGTGGCCATGTACGACTCCCACTTCTTGTCGCCGACCATGGCCAGGCGTTCGATGTCGCTGAAGTGCTTGAAGTCGAATTTCAGATCTTCCCACAGCCCGCCGGCGGTCCAGCCGTGGAAATCACGCATCTCCAGGAGGATCCGGATCGGTCGTCCCGACCGGATGAGCTGCTCCATCGCCGGGAGCAGTGGCCCGTAGTCCCGCTTGGTGAGCTTGCCGCTCATGGTCACGAACAGCACCTTGGCTTCGGTGTCCGCGTGCACGTCCATCATGGCTGATCTCCCTTCTCTGATCGTTCAAGCGATACTCAACGCGCAGCCCGTCTTCTGGCTCAGCATCGCCGGCGCCGGGCCGTTGCTCGCGGAGTACCGCAATCGCCCATCGTGGATACCGATCGGGCAATTCGTGTTCATCGTGGTGCGATCAGAGCGCAAGAAACGCGCCAGCATCGAACGGGAGACGCGGCGCTCGACGATCGCGGCGGTGAAAATTGGGTGTGCAGGATTTTCTGAAGGTCTTACGCGGCCGATTGCAGAACCCGCACACGCGACGGTCGCGCGTGAGGGCAGCGTTGGAGGGCGCCGCTCCGCGGCGCCGGCCGCGCGGAAGCGCGGCCCTCCAGCAGAACGTGTCAGGACCAATCGAGAGGGTGTTCATCGCCGAGGCGATCCAGCGCTCAGGAAGGGCGCTGCAATGGGGGCCGGCGCGGCGCGGATGCGTTTTCGGCTGCGCGATCGTCGAGATCGACGGCGAGCGCCGCGCTGATGTGTGAGTAGTGCGAGAGCCCCTGCGGAAAGTTGCCGAGCAGCTCGCCGGTCCGTGGGTCGTACTGCTCGGCGAACAGCCCGAGATCGGAGGCGAGGCCCTCGGCGCGGTCGAAGCAGGCGCGCGCCTCGTCGCGACGCCCCTGATGGGCCAGGCACTCGCAGAGCCAGAACGTGCACGCCAGGAACGCGCCCTCGTCTCCCGCAAGACCGTCTGACGACGCGTATCGGCGCAGCAGCCACCCGTCCTCGCCGAGCTCGTCGCGAATCGCGTCGACGGTGCGCACCATGCGCGGGTCGTCGTAGGCCACGAAGCCTGTGCGCGGGATGAGCAGCAGCGCGGCATCGAGATCGCGGCTGCCGAAGGCCCGGACGAAGATGCCCCGACGTTGCTCGTAGCCGTCGGTCTCGATCGCCGTCCGCACCGCCTCGCGGGTCTCTCGCCAGCCCTGCAACGTCTGCTCGTCGGAACAGTGCCAACGCGCGGCCAGCTGCATCCCCCGATCGAGGGCGGCCCAGCACATGACCTTGGAATGCACGAAGTGACGCGGCGCGCCGCGCACCTCCCAGATCCCCTGATCCGGCTCCCGCCAGACGCGCCGGGCGGTCTCGACGACTTGCGCGAGCATCCGCCAGTAGTAGGGATCGGGAACCTCGTCGACGTCGCGGGCGGCGAGCCAGGCGACGTCGAGCAGCTCGCCAAAGATGTCGTTCTGATGCTGGTCGTGCGCCGCGTTGCCGACCCGCACCGGCCGCGAGTCGCGATAGCCGGCGAGCGGCGCCAGCGTCACCTCGGGCAGCCGATGCTCGCCGCCGAGCCCGTACAGCACCTGCAGCTCCCCCGCATCGCCGGCGACGGTTCGCTCGATGAACGTGCGAAACCCCGTCGCCTCCTTGGCGAAGCCGAGCGCCAGCATCGAGCGCAACGCGAAGCTCGAGTCGCGCACCCAACTGTACCGGTAGTCCCAGTTGCGGCTGCCGCCGATCACCTCGGGCAGCGACGTGGTGGCGGCCGCGGCGATGGCACCGGTGGGGGCGTTGGTCAACGCCTTGATGACGATCGCGGAACGCAGGACGCGCGGTCGCATGGCCGTTTCGGGCCGCGCGCTGCGCGCCCAGCGCCGCCACCAGGCGATCGACTCCTCGACGCGGCGGTCGATCTCCGCCGATGCCACGCCTTCGGGGTCGGCCGGATAGAGGGTGGGCGGCCGTGCGAACTCGATCGAGAGCCGCCGGCGGTCGCCGCGGCGCAGGCGCGCCCGCCCGCGCAGGGCGAACGGCTCCGTCTCCAGGGTCCAGTCGGTCGTCATGAGCAGTCCGGTGTGACCGCCGATGGCGGTGAACACGCCGCCGCCATGATCCCGCATCCACGGACGGGTCGTGCCGTAGTCGAACCGCGGCGCGATCTCGATGCCCATCTCCATCTCGCCGCGCGTCGCCTCGACGATGCGCACCAGCTGCTCGTGCGGCGCCTCGCGGCCGCCCTCGCGCATGGTGAACAGGTCCAGCACCCGCACCTCGCCGGTGGCGTTGCTCCACGTCGTCTCGAGAACCAGCGTGTCGTCCAGATAGCGCCGCGACGCGTCGGACTCGGCCGCGGTCGGCGCCAGGATGCATGCCCCGCCGCGCTGCCAGTCCAACAGCCGACCGAAGCAGCTGTCCGCGTCCAGGCGCGGCATGCAGCACCAGTCGATTGAGCCCTGGCGCGACACCAGCGCCGCCGAGTGGCAGTCGCCGATCAGGCCGTAATCGGCGATCGGCGGATAGGCCGCGTCGCCTCTCGTCTCAGCGACGCTCGGCACGGCGGAACTCGGTTTCATCGCGTTCCAATCACGCCAGCCCTGATCTGACATTCGTTGGCCGCCAAGGACGCCACGAACGCCGAGTCGAATGCAGGGCTGGTAGCGTCTGCACACCTCATCGCGAATCGGATTGCCCTGAGAGCGGAGACAGGGCCCGAATGATCACTCCACTTGGCGTTCTTGGCGCCCTTGGCGGCTAGAGATCGTTCCACCGCTGACCCGGTTTCTCTGCGCTACTCCGCCCCTTCGCGCCTCTGCGTCGATCTTTCTCTCTCCGATCAAGGTGAGGTGTCTTACAAACGGAGCCGAGATGCGGAGACGTGAAGGTTCCTCGTCTCATCCACCCCCCATTGTGCCCGTTCGGCGGCGTCCCACAATCCCGCCGGACTGGATCGCGCCGCGGGAACCCGCCAGGCGCACCGCGTCTGGTCGGCCGCCGAGCCGTGGCGTACCATCGACCAGGGCGCGGGGGGCGCCGAGCCGAGATGGCGAACGATATCGTTTTCATTCTGCTGTTCATCGTCGCCACGGCGGTGGCGATCATCGCGCGACGGATGCGCGTTCCGTACACCGTCGCCCTGGTGCTCGCCGGCCTGACGCTGGGCGCCCTGCACGCCTTCGAGCCGCCCCACCTCACCCGCGAGCTGCTCTTTTTCCTCTGCCTGCCCGGCCTGCTGTTCGAGGCGGCGTTCCACATGGACGCCGCCCAGTTCTGGCGCAATCGGCTGGCGACGCTCTCGCTGGCCGTGCCGGGCGTGGCCGCGGCGGTGGCCATCACGGCCCTCATCCTCGCGCCGATCGTCGAGCATCTGAACCTCGCGAGCGGATTCAGCTGGCAGCATGCCCTGGTGTTCGGCGCGTTGCTCGCGGCCACCGATCCGATCGCCGTCGTGGCCCTCTTCAGGAGCATGGGAGCACCGGCCCGCCTGACGATTCTGCTGGAGGGCGAGAGCCTGCTCAACGACGGCACCTCGATCGTCTTCTTCTCGATCGTCCTTGGCCTCGTCACCGGCGGCGGCGATCTGACCGTGCGCGGCCTCACCCTCGACTTCGCGACCGCCGTCGGCATGGGGCTGATGATCGGCGCCGCCATCGGCGTGGCGGTCTCGGAGATCCTCAAGCAGGTCGACGATCCGATGATCGAGATCACCCTCACCACGATCGCGGCGTACGGATCCTTCGTGACCGCCGAGCACCTGCATTCCTCGGGCGTCATCGCCACCGTCGCCGCCGGCATGTTGTGCGGCAACTACGGCGCCCGCGTCGGCATGTCGCCGTCGACGCGCATCGCCGTCGAGACCTTCTGGGAGTACATCGCCTTCGCGTTGAACTCCGTCGTCTTCCTGCTCATCGGCTTCGAAGTGCAGATCGGCGCACTGCTCGACTCGTGGCGGGCGATCGTCGCCGCCTACCTGGCCGTGGTGCTGGCGCGCGCCGCCGTGATCGCCGTGGCGTCGGTGCTGTTGCGGCCGACGCGCGAGCGGATACCGCTCTCGTGGAGCGTCGTGCTGGCCTGGGGCGGGCTGCGCGGCGCCCTGTCGATGGTGTTGGCGCTCAGCCTGCCGATGGACTTCCCGCACCGCGAGCTGCTGATCACGATGACGTTCGGCGTCGTCATCGTCTCGCTCCTGGTGCAGGGCCTGACCATGGGCGTGGTCCTGCGCTGGCTCGGCGTCGTCTCGGGCACCAAGAACCGGATGCTCTACGAGCTCAACCGCGGCCAGCGCCACGCGGCGACCGCCGCGCAGGAAGAGCTCGAGCGCATCGCGCACACGCGTTATCTCGACGCCGACGCGCTCGAGGCCATCCGCGAGCAATATCGGCAGCGCATCGAGGCGTCGGAGCAGCGCCTGCGCGACCTGCCGATCGACGAGCGCGAGCTGCAGCGCGAGGAGCGCCAGTGGCTGCAGCGGCGGCTGCTCCAGGTCGAGAAGGATCGCATCATCGAGTTGTTGCGCCAGGGCGTCCTCGGGCAGGACACGTACGAGCGATTGAGCGCCGACATCGACGGGCGGCTGCTGGACCTCGACTTGCCGGCGGCGGACGACGCCGCGCCGGAGACGCCGCCGGCCGGCGGCAAGTCGTCCGACAAGCCGGCTGAGTGAGTTGCCGGCGCCGCGAGATCGGTGGGGGTCCCGATCGACATTCCGACGAGCGCCGAGTAAGGCTCCCGCGCCATGACGGCGCAGCGCCAACCGCGCGGTGCTCGCGCGACGCGGCACGGCGGTCGACCCTAAAGCGGGCATGCCACCGCCGGACACTCAACGCGCCTGGGTCGCCGAGACCGGCCAGCGACTGGCGTCGCTGAGCTGTCTGGCGAGCGCCTATGAGTGGGCGCGCACCGGATTCGCCGACGGCCGCTGGCTCGCCGCGCTTCTCCTGTCCGCCCTGGTCGTCGCCACCGCGCCGCCATTCTGGTCACGGCGCGAGCCGGCCGTGATGCCCCACCTCGCCTGGCCATCGGCCCGTCTGGCGACCAGCTTCGTTCCCGGCTGGCTGCTGATGCTCGGCGCGGCGGCGGGAAAGCTCGCCGGCCTCGAGCCCCATCGGGCGACCTGGCTGTGGCTTGCCGGCGCGGCGTGGCTGGTCGTCGGCGCGTGGGCCGCGTCACGATCCCTGCCGGGCCTGTCGAGACCGCGATCCGTGCACGTCTGGGCGTTGGGCGTGGTCGCCTGCGCCGCGGTGCTGCGCGTCTGGCACATGGATACGGTGCCGCGCTACGTCCACCACGACGAGATGGTGATGGCACGCGCCGGCCTCGTGTACCTGCGCAACGGTCTCGACTGGTTCACCGTGCAGCGCGGCAACGGCGACTTCACCAACATGCCGCTGGCGTTCATCCCCGCCGGACTGGGCGCCTGGGTGGGTTCGCTCAACCTCTTCTGGGCGCGCCTGCCCGACGTGATCCTCGGCATCCTCTCCGTCTGGCTGGTCTTCGACGGGCTGTGGCGGGTGGCGACGACACCGGTGGCCGTGGTGACCGGGTTGCTGCTGGCGGCGAACCACTGCCACATCCACTACTCGCGCATCGCGTCGACCTACATGCACAGCGCGTTCTTCGTGTCGCTGCTGTTCGCGTTGTTCAGCCGGCTGTGGACGGCGCCGACCTATCTGGCCGCCGCGCTGCTCGGGGTCAGCGGCGTGATCGGCATGCAGACCTATCACGCCTCGTTCGCCACTCTGCCCTTGTTGGTTGCGGCCATGCTGCTGCTGGGTCTGCTGCAGCCGCGGCGTTGGCGCGCCCTCGCGGCGCCCCTCGCGATCTTCGCGGTGAGCGCCGTCTGCGCGGCGGGCATCTTCGTCGTCGCCCTCTGGCAGGCGCGCGACATCATGTTCGTGCGCAACCAGGAGGTCAGCATCTTCGCGCCGCAGCACATGCGGGAGCTGCAGGCGCTGTATCAGACCGACTCGGCGGCCGCGGTCGTCGCGCGGCAGGCGGGAAAGGCGCTCGCGGCGTTCCACTTCGGTCGCGACATGTGCGAGCAGTACGGTATCGATCGCCCGCTGGCCGATCCGTACTCGGCCGCCCTGCTCGTCGCCGGAGCCGTGCTCGCGTTGGCGCGATGGCGCGGCTTCCTGACGGCCAATGCCTTCGTCGTGACGGCGGGGTTCCTGGTGCTCGGTCTGGGGTTGCAGATCACGACCTGCCACAACCGCGTGACCGGTGCGCTGCCGTTGGGCATGGTGTTCCCGGCCATCGCGATCGTCCAGTGCGCGGCGGTGCTCTGGCGAGGGCGCGCCTGGCCGCTGCACTGGCTGCGCGCGGTGACCGTCGCCGCGCTCGTGACGCTGTGCGCCGTCGCCAGCCTGCAGACCTACTTCTCGTACTACTCGGGATCGCTGCTGTACGGCACCGATCACTCCGAGGCGGCGTGGATCGCGCGCGACTACGCGAACCGGTACACGGTCCATCTCGTCAGCTGGTCGTTCCGCTATGGCCCATGGGACAGCCAGGCGCTGATCCTCGCCGACACGCCGGTCGACCGGAACGACAAGGACAGCGATGCGGCCTACATCCAGGACGTGCAGCTCACGGGCTCCGACCTGTTCATCGTCAGCGGTTTTTCGCCGGCCTCGCGCGACGCCCTGGTCGCGCGCTTCCCGCAGGCGCGCGTCGAAACGGTCCGCCGGCATCCCCAAGCCGGGCCGTGGACGTATCTCGTGTTCGTCGGCGAGCCACGGACGCCGCCGTCGTAGCCCTCAGCCGAATATCCGCGCAGCCAAGCCGCACCGAAGACTCTACTGTGGCGGCGCAGTACCGGCGAGAAGAAGGCGAAGACTGCCGTGCGCCAACCGCCGCTCGCCTTGTCCGATGCGCGTCTCCGCTGTGAGCTTTTTTCATCGGAATTCCAGCGCGCCCGTTGACAGCGATCGGATGCGGGGAGTTACTGAACAGGCGAGTATCGATTCGACCACATCAGGACGCCGACCCAGGGTGTCGCCTGGCTGAGATGCACGAGCTGGCGATTACCGAAGGCATCGTCGACGCCGTCACCGCACGGATAGGCGCCGCCCGGGCCGTTCGGGTCCAGCTATTGATCGGCAAGCTGTCCGGCGTCGTCCCCGACGCCGTGCGCTTCTGTTTCGATGTCTGTGCCGAAGGCACCGGACTGGCGGGGGCTCGACTCGAGATCGTCGAGGCCCCCGGCGTCGCGCGCTGTCGCGATTGTGGCGCCGATGTCGCGTTGCACGACGTGATCGCGCTGTGTGAATGCGGCAGCGCCAACCTGGAGTTCCTGAGCGGGCGAGAGCTGCGCATCACCGAAGTGGAGGTTGCCTGACCATGTGCGCCACCTGCGGATGCTCCGACGACACCTCCCACACCGTGCACGAGCGCGCACTCCCACGCGCACGCTCACGACGAGCCCCACCACGCGCACCTGCCCACCCGCACGACGATCCACACGCGCACGGCGACGACCACTCGCACGAGTACGATCGTCCCGAGCGTGCGGCGGCAACCCATCACCACGACCACCCACCGCACGACCACGAACCGCCGGCGGCGGCGACGCGCACGCTGCGCCTCGAACAGGACGTGCTGGCCAAGAACAACCTGCTGGCCGAGCGCAACCGCGGGTGGTTCGCCGGCCGCGACGTGGTGGCGCTCGAACCTCATGAGCTCGCCCGGGAGCGGGAAAGACGACGCTGCTGGAGCGGACGATCCGCGATCTGAACGGCGAACTGCCGATCGCCGTGCATCGAAGGCGACCAGGCGACCGAGCGCGATGCCGAGCGCATCCGCGCCGCCGGCTGTCGCGTCGTGCAGATCAAGACCGGCACCGGCTGCCACCTCGACGCGCAGATGGTCGCCGATGGACTCGAACGCCCTGGCGCCGCCGGCCGGCGCGCTGGTCCTGATCGAGAACGTCGGCAACCTGGTGTGCCCGGCGCTCTTCGATCTCGGCGAGCGGGCGCAAGGTGGTGATCGCCTCGGTCACCGAAGGCGAGGACAAGCCGCTCAAGTATCCGCACATGTTTCGCGCCGCGGACCTGATGCTGCTCAACAAGATCGACCTGCTGCCGCACCTCGACTTCGACGCCGACCGCTGCATCGCGTACGCGCGCCAGGTCAATCCGCGGCTGCGCGTCGTCTCGATCTCGGCGACCAGTGGCGAGGGGCTCGACCGGTGGTACGGCTGGCTGCGCGAGGCGCGCAGCGGCATGACGGCGAGCTGACGGAGGCGAGGTGCTCACGGTCCTGCTGCTCGGGCTGCTGGTCGGCATGCGTCATGCCTCGAAGCCGACCACATCGCGGCGGTGACGTCGCTGGCCAGTCGTTCCGCGTCCCTGGTGGACCGCGTCAAGGTCGCGGCGGTGTGGGGCAGTGGTCATGCCGCCAGCCTGATGGTGCTCGGCGGCGCCCTGGTGGTCCTGGGTGTCGCGCTGCCCGAGCGGGTCGCGCGCGGCTTCGAGCTCGTCGCCGGGTGCGTCCTCATCGGCTTGGGCTGCGACGTCCTGCGGCGGTTGCGTCAACGCCGCATCCACTTCCACGTGCACCGGCACGGCGATGGCGCGCCGACACGTGCACGCGCCACGCGCACGCGCCCGAGACCCGTCACGATACCGCCGCGGCACACGATCACGAGCACGTGCGGGGCCTGCTGCCGCGCGCGCTCGCGGTCGGCAGCCTGCACGGGCTCGCCGGCTCCGGCGCGCTGGTGGTGCTGTCGATGCAGATGATGGGCTCGGGCCTCCGGGCGCTGGTCTACGTCGTCTGCTTCGCGGTGGGATCCATCGTCGGCATGGTGGCGTTCGCGCTGGTGCTCGCCCTGCCGTTCCGCATCTCGCCGCGACTCCTGGATCGCTTCGCCGGTCGGCTCGAAGCCGTCGTCGGTCTCGCGACGATCGGCATCGGCGGTTGGATGGCCGTGCAGGCCGCGGCGTTCTGAGGCATTGCGCGGACCAAATGGCGGGCGGTGATTGACGACCCGCCAATCGGATGCGGTACTGATAATGATGTGGCAGCGATTCGCCTGAGCCGCCGATGCAAGTGGAACCGGTCAGCCCCTGGCAGGCGCGTTTCTCCTTCGACGACATTCTCGGTCGGAGCGAGCCGCTGCGGAAGGCGTTGCGCCTGGCTCATCGGGCCGCCGATGGACGCTATCCCACGCTCCTGATCGGCGCCTCGGGCACCGGGAAGGAGCTTTTCGCGCACGCCATCCATCGCGCGAGCCCGCTCAGCGAGGGACCGTTCGTCGCCGTCAACTGCGGCACGCTGGGCGGCGAACTGGCTCTCGCCGAGATGTGCGGCTACGAGCCCGGGGCGTTCACGGGCGCCGGCCGACACACCCACCCCGGCCTCTTCGACGGCGCGCGGGGCGGCACCCTCTTCCTCGACGAGCTGCAGGACATGCCGGCGACGCCGCAGAGCGTCTTGTTGCGATTTCTCGAGACGGGCACGTTCGTGCGGGTCGGCGGCAACCGTCCCATCCAGTCGCGCACTCGCGTCATCGCGGCGTCGAACGTGCGCATCGACGATCTCGAACGCCACGCGTTGATCCGCTCGGACCTGCTGTACCGCCTCAACTGCCTCGTCATCGAGATCCCGCCCCTGTGCGAGCGACGCGAGGATATTCGCCCGATCGCCGAGCGCTGCCTCCGCGAGGAGCTGCACTTCCTCGGCGAAGTCGACGAACAGGTGTGGACCGTCCTCGAACAGTGTCCGTACACGTGGCCGGGCAACGCGCGCGAGCTGCGCAACATCCTGCTGAAATCGATCCTCGCCTCGACCACGGATCACCTCACGATCGCGGACCTGCCCGCATCCCTGTGCGCGTGCGAGCCCGCCCCGCGGCGGCGCCAGCGCCAGCGCGAGCGCTGCGCGAGCGCGGCGACGAGGAGAAGATGCGGGGCCTGCAGGCCGTCCTCGACGCTGCCGACCACAACGTGTCGGAGACCGCGCGCCGCCTCGGCGTGCACCGGTCAACGATCTACCGCCGTCTGGCGCGCACGTCGCGGTAGGGAACGCCCCCGCGAGGCTGGCGCGCTGCGCGCCCTCCACCGCTGGTTTGGCAACGACCGTGCGAGCTTGGCGCACAGAGCCCCCGCACGTTTCACTCGGCAGGCAGCGTCACCGTCAGCGAGCTGCCGCGACCCGGTGTGCTGGTCAGCGCGAAACGTCGCCGAGGCGGCGACACGCTCGTGGATGCCGCGCAGCCCGAACGGGTCGTCGTGGATGCCGAGATCGGAGGCCAGCATGCGCTCGACGTCGTAGCCGCGTCCGATCCGACACGTGAGGCTGATCTGGGCGCCGCGGCGTCGCAGCCGTACGCGCTGGCGGCGCGCGCCGGTGTGGCGGTAGCGGTTCGCGAGCGCGTGCTGGAGGATGTGAGAGATGGCGAGCTTGGTGACCAGCGGGCAGTCACCGACGTCCGGCGCCGCCGTCAGCTCGACCACCTGATCGGTGAGCTGCTCGTGCTCCATCGCCACGCGCTCGACGATCTCGCGCAACGGACGCGCCTCGAAGTCCGGCCGCAATGATCCGATGCCGTGGCGGATCTCGCCGAGCGCCCGCTCGAGCAGCACCTTCGCCCGGCGCGCCGGCTGGATCGCCGGGGTGGCGTCGGCCAGCTGGCCGATGACGCGCTGCAACTGCGAGACGGCGACGACGATGTCCTGCACGGGGCCATCCTCGATGTCGAGCACCAGGCGCTGCAGCGCCCAGTCACCGCCGGGGGTGGACGCCGGCGGCAGCGGCGCGCGCTGATCCGATGGCCGGGGAGCCGCGATCCCACTCGTGGTGGCGGCACCGGGCGCGCGCCGGGTGATGTCGCGCAGCGCGACGACCGAGCCCATGACCCGCCCGCGGTCGTCGCGAATGGTCGTGCTGCTCTCCTCGATCGGCACCGTGCGTCCGTCGGCCGTGTACAGCACGCCCTCCGCCACCCCGCCGCCGCCGAGGTGGTCGTCGTTGGCCGCGGCAGCACCGTGATCGACACTCGCAGGACATCCGCCAGCTCGCGGCCGAGCGCGCTCTCGGCACGCCAGCCGGTGAGATGCTCGGCGACCGGGTTCATGAAGCAGACGCGCCACTCGTCGTCGACGGCGATCACCGCGTCGCCGACGGCGCGGAGCGTCACGTTCAACCAGCGTTTGCTGTCCTTCAGTTTGCGGACCATGACGACGAGCGAGATCCGAAGCGAGGCTGATACCAACGCCGCCGCCCCGCTGACTCCGACCTGCTCCGCCCACAGGCGCGCATACACCGCGTTTCCTTTACGGCCGATGCGTCACGTGTCGCGCGACACACTGCGACAGTGTCGAGGTGGCTCGGTGAAGTGCCGCGATTGGAGAACGCGCCGGCGGCCGCGCCCGATCCAGCGCTGAGATCACCGCCGGATTGCACGGACCAGACGGACCTTCACGGATCGGAGCGCGATCGAGCCTTGTCGCGCGGTGTTGCGTCGTCCGCACCTCGGCGCGAGGGCGTTCGCACGGCCCGAACCGTCACCCGCATGGCACGACCGATGCTGTGGCAGTGACCCTGACGCGACCCGGGGCCCACCGGGGTGGTTTGCCGAGAGGAGGACGCATTCATGGCTGGCAAGGCGGAGGACACGACCGTCCACATCCTCTGGATCAACGCCGGACTGTGGTGCGACGGCGATTCGGTCGCGCTCACCGCGGCGACGCAGCCGAGCATCGAGGAGATCGTGCTCGGCGCCCTCCCCGGGCTGCCGAAGGTCGCACGTGCACTAGCCGCTGATCGCCTTCGAGTGCGGCCCGGTGGGCGGCGGCCGACGACTTCATCGAGTGGTTCTGCAAGGCCGAGCGCGGCGAGCTCGAGCCGTTCGTCCTCGTCGTCGAGGGCTCGATCCCCAACGAAGCGCATCAAGAAGGAAGGCTACTGGTGCGGCTTCGGCACCGACCCGCCGACCGGCCAGCCGATGACGACCTGCGAGTGGATCGACCGGCTCGCGCCCAAGGCGCTCGCGGTCCTCGCCGTCGGCACCTGCGCCACCTACGGCGGCATCCACGCCATGGCCGGGCAATCCGACCGGCGCCATGGGGCGTGCCCGACTACCTCGGCTGGAACTGGCAGTCGAAGGCCGGCATGCCGATCGTCTACGTGCCCGGCTGCCCGATCCAGCCGGACAACCTCTCCGAGACGCTCGCTCTACCTGCTCTACCAGGTCACCGGCCAGGCGCCGATGATCCCGCTCGACGACGCAACTGCGGCCGACCTGGCTGTTCGGCGAGACGGTCCACGAGGGCTGCGACCGCGCCGGCTACTACGAGCAGGGCGACTTCGCGACCGAGTACGGCTCGCCCAAGTGCATCGTCAAGCTCGGCTGCTGGGGACCGGTGGTCAAGTGCAACGTCCCCAAGCGCGGCTGGATGGACGGCGTCGGCGGCTGCCCGAACGTCGGCGGCATCTGCATCGGCTGCACGATGCCGGGCTTCCCCGACAAGTTCATGCCGTTCATGGACGAGCCGCCCGGCGCCACGTTGTCGACCGCGGCGATCGGCGTCGTACGGCAGCGTCGATCCGCACGCTTGCGCGGCATCACCAACGACACGCTGAACAAGGAGCCGAAGTGGCGCCACCGCGGCCACGAGCTGACGACCGGTTATCAGCCGCAAGCCTGAGCAGCGCTCGCGACTGACCGCCGCGACTGCCCCCTTCACGAAGCGGCGACGTCCAACGGAGGACGACCGACCTGACGACCACGCCGGACGCAGCCAAGCGCCGCACGACTCGCACAACCTCGTCGAGATGTCCTGGGATCCGATCACCCGCATCGTCGGCAGCCTCGGCATCTACACCAAGATCGACTTCGCGCAACAAGCGCGGTCGCCGAGTGCCACAGCACCTCGTCGATCTTCCGCGGCTACAGCATCTTCATGAAGGGCAAGGATCCGCGCGACGCCCACTTCATCACCAGCCGCATCTGCGGCATCTGCGGCGACAACCACGCGACCTGCTCGTGTCTACGCGCAGAACATGGCCTACGGCGTCAAGCCGCCGGCACCTCGCCGAGTGGATCATCAACCTCGGCGAGGCCGCCGAGTACATGTTCGACCACAACATCTTCCAGGAGAACCTGGTCGGCGTCGACTTCTGCGAGAAGATGGTCGCGGAGACCAATCCCGGCGTCTGGGAGAAGGCCGAGAAGACGCGAGGCGCCCGCACGCCGGCGCCCACGGCTACCGGACGATCGGCGACATCATGCGGGCGCTCAATCCGTTCGAGGGCGAGTTCTACCGCGAGGCGCTGCAGATCAGCCGCTTCACCCGCGAGATGTTCTGCCTGATGGAAGGGCGGCACGTCCACCCCTCGACGCTCTATCCGGGCGGCGTCGGCACCGTCGCCGACGATCCAGCTCTTCACCGACTACCTCACCCGGCTGCATGCGCTACGTCGAGTTCATGAAGCGCGTCGTGCCGCTGCACGACGACCTCTTCGACTTCTTCTACGAGGCCCTCCCGGCTACGAGCAGGTCGGCCAGCGGCGCATCCTGCTCGGCTGCTGGGGCTCCTTCCAGGACCCGGAGGTCTGCGACTTCGACTACCAGGACATGACCGACTGGGGCCGCAAGATGTTCGTCACCCCCGGCGTCGTCGTCGACGGCAAGCTGGTGACGACCGACCTGGTCGAGATCAACCTCGGCATCCGCATCCTGCTCGGCAGCTCGTTCTACGACGACTGGGAGGACCAGGAGATCTTCGTGACGCAGCGATCCGCTCGGCAACCCGGTCGACCGGCGCCACCCCTGGAACCAGCACACCCTCCCGCAGCCGCAGAAGCGCGACTTCGACGGCAAGTACAGCTGGGTGATGTCGCCGCGCTGGTACGACGGCACAGGACCACCTGCCGCTCGACACCGGCGGCGGCCCGCTCGCCCGCCTGTGGGCGACGGCGCTGGCCGGGCCTGGTCGACATCGGCTACGTGAAGGCGACCGGCACCAGCGTCGAAGATCAACCTGCCGAAGACCGCGACTCAAGCCCGAGGTCACGTTCGAGTGGAAGATCCCGCAGTGGAGCAACACGATCGAGCGCGACCGCGCGCGCACCTACTTCCAGGCCTACGCGGCGCGCTGCGCCCTGTACTTCATCGAGAAGGCGCTCGCCGAGGTCCACGCCGGCCGCACCAAGACCTGGGAGCCGTTCAAGGTCCCGGACGAGGCGATCGGCTGCGGCTTCACCGAGGCGGTGCGCGGCGTGCTGTCGCACCACCTGGTGATCCGCGACGGCAAGATCGCGAACTACCACCCGTACCCGCCGACGCCGTGGAACGCGAGCCCGCGCGACATCTACGGGACGCCCGGGCCGTACGAGGACGCGGTGCAGAACACGCCGATCTTCGAGGAGAACCCGGCCGCGAGACGTTCAAGGGCATCGACATCATGCGCACCGTGCGCAGCTTCGATCCGTGCCTGCCGTGCGGCGTCCACATGTATCTCGGCAACGGGCAAGCGTCCTCGAGAAGATGCACTCCCCGGCGATGCTGAACGAGACATAGCAGCGCGGCGGTGCGCGCCGAACGGGATGCGCATCGTGCACGAGCGCAACGGCGAAAGAGGATAACAGCGCAGCACATCGACGCCCGTCGGGTCGGGGAACGGATCGAGGATCTGCTGGCCGAGATACCGGGACGATCGAGCCACCGGCCGCCGAGCGGAGCGAGAGAGCTGGTGCAGCACGATCGTCGAGCTCTACGGCGACGGCATCGAACGGATCCTCGAGACTTGCTGACGATCACGGAGCCGGCGACGAGCTGCGCGCGCGCCTCGACCGACGATCAGGACGATCGCCAGCCTCCTGATCCTCCACGACCTGCACCCCGACGACATGCCGACCCGCATCGAGCGGGCGCTCGACAGCGTGCGCCCATACCTCGGCTCGCACGGCGGCGATGTCGACGCTCCTCGGCATCGACGAGCGAGCGGCGTCGTCGACCTCCGCCTGGAAGGCAGCTGCGAGGCTGCCCTCGTCGAGCGGTGACCATCGAAGCTGGCCATCGAAGAAGCGATCGACGAGCTGGCGCCGGAAGTGACGCGGATCGAGGACGAGGCCTCCGAGCGACCGGCGTGGCAGACAGCCAGTCGATCGCCGGCCACGACGATCAACGGCAATCCGCGCCCACCGACGCGCTGCCAATGTGAGATACACTCGTCGCCTCAGAAGGGCTGCACCACCTGACCACGACACGGCCGACGCTCACGGCGTCCAGATCGTGATCTGCCGGCTCGACGAGCACGCTCTACGCCTATCGCGACAGCTGCCCCTCCTGCGCGATCGGCACTCGACGGCGGATCGGCTAGACGACAGCGCGCCTCGCCTGCCCCGGCTGCGGCCAGGGATAAGACGTGCGCACGCGCCGTACGCGCCGCTCGACACACGCGCGCTACATCTCGACCCGCTGCCGCTGCTCAGCGACACGATCGCAGGCGATCCTCGCGGTACCGGTGAGATGAGCGAGTTGTCTAGTCATACTGGCGAAAGGATACAATCGACCCCGCCGCAACGGAATCGCCGCAAGCCGTTCGCGAGTGGTCCGCGACGCGCCCACCCGGCCGAAGACGCGTGCGAGCATGTGCGGCAAGCCGACCTCGCCGGCCGAGCATTCGCACGTCGTCGAACATCGAGAGCTCGCAACCTGCATGTGCACCTGCCGGCGCCTGCTACCTCCTCTTCACGCTGCCAGGGAGCCGCCGGCGGCAAGTATCGGGCGTGCCGGACCGCAATCTTCTCGACTGCGGGCGTTAGTGCTCTCACCGGCGCCGCAGTGGGACGATCTGCAGAGTCCCGGTCGGCGATGGCATTCTTCTTCTTCAACTCGGAGCTCGACCGGCGTCGTCGGCGTTCTACCCGAGCCCGGCCGGCGCGACCGAGTCCGCTGCTGCCGCTCGAAGCCTGGGACGAGCTCGTCGCCGCGAATCCGGTCCTCGCCGACGCTCTGCAGCCTGACGTCGAGGCGCTGCTGATCGTACGTCCCGCGCGAGCGGACGCCTTCGACTGCTACCTCGTGCCGATCGACGCCTGCTACGAGCTGGTCGGCATCGTGCGGCGCCACTGGAAGGGTTTCGACGGCGGCGAGGAGGCGTGGCGCGATATCGAGGCCTTCTTCGACGACGCTGCGCGAGCGCAGCCGCCAGCCTGAGCGAGCGAGCGGCACCGTGAGCGACCTCGCCTTCGAAGTGCATCGGCGCCCGCGCCGGAGCCCGTACGCCGCCGTGCCGACGCTGACTTCCGCCTGCGGATCACCGAGAGTCGCGGCGACGCGATGCACGCGCATCGCGCTGCGCTGCCAGATCCGGATCGAGCCGCAGCGCGGCGCCACTACGCCGCCACGGAGAGGAGCCGCGCTGCTCGAGCTCTTCGGCGCGCCGGCGCGCTGGGGCGAGACGCTGCAAACCGTTTCTCTGGACGCACGTCGCCACGATGGTGCCGGGCTTCACCGGCACGACCGAGGTCGATCTGCCGGTGCCGTGCACCTACGACCTCGAGGTCACCGCCGCCAAGTACCTCCACGCGCTCGACGACGGCGAAATCCCGCTGCTGCTTGCTCTTCAGCGGCACGGTCTTCACGCAAGAGGCCGGACCGGCTTCAGCGTCGAGCCAGGTCGCCTGGGACAACGACGCCACCTACCGCCTGCCGGTGCGGGTCTGGCGCGAACTGATGGATCCCTACTTCCCGGGCAGCGGCTGGCTGCGTCTGCAGCGCGAGACGCTCGACGCGCTGCATGCGGTTCAAGGCGCGACGGGCACTGACGACCTGGGACAGACGCGGTCGACGCGCTGCTCGAGCCAGACGGCGGGAGGACCCGCAGTGACGCTTCGAACGCGCCCACAAGATCGCCGACGCGGTGCTCTACGAGGGCTACGTCCTCTACCCCTACCGCGCCTCGGCCGCGCAAGAACCAGCTGCGCTGGCAGTTCGGGGTCGCTCGCGCCGCGCGCCTGGAGCGAGGCCGGCGGCTGCGAGCCGTGGGCGATGCAGACCGAGTGCCTCGTCGGACGTCGCAGGGCCGGCGCGCCTGATCGGCGACTGCGCGCGTTCCTGCACGCTGCAGGCACGGCGCATCGAGGTCGCGCGCGGCGGCGCGGTTCCGCGCCGGTCGAATCGCTCGACGGTCGACGGCGACGCTGTGGACGACCTGGGACGAGGCCGTCGAGCGCGACGGTCGACTTCGCCGGCCGCGATCTCGGCAGCGCTGCGGCCGGCGAGCGGATGATCCCCTTCGAGTTCCCCGCCGGCCGCGACGGCGAAGCGATTCGCGGCCGGCGCCGGGGACCGATCGGCCGCTTCGTCCGCGAGCGGCAGGCCGCGTCTCCGGCGTCGTCGCGCCTCGCTGCCCGAGCGGGTCGACGGGCGCGGCGGCTGCCAGCGTCCGCGTGCGGCGTCGAGAACCTGACCGCCGGCCGATGAGCCGGGCGCCGGCCGCGCGACGCGGGCGCTGCGCGCGCTCGCTCCTCGGCGCTGCACACGCTGCTCGCCGTCGACGGCGGCGCCTTCATCTCGCTGCTCGATCCGCCCGCCGTGGGCGCGCGACGCGGCGGCGGCTTGCGTCAACGTCGCGCACCTGGCCGGTGCTGGTCGGCGACGACGGCGCGCGCGACGTCGCTGCTCTCCTCGCCGATCATCCTCTACGACTACCCGCAGATCGCGCCGGAGAGCCCGGGCGATCTGTTCGACGCCACCGAGATCGACGAGATCCTGACCCTGCGGATCATGACCCTGACCGACGACGAGAAGCGCGAGGCGCGCGCCACCGACGCGCGCGCCGCGGCCGATCATCGACCGCGTCGACGCGATGCCGCCGGAGCTGCTCGAGCGCCTGCACGGCGCGATGCGCTAGCTGCGCGCCGTCACGGGACCGACGCGCGCGGCCGACGCCGACGCCGGCACCCGAGACTGCACCTGGTGGGACCCGGGCGCCGACGCATCGGTCGACCCCGAGACCGACCGGGTCGAGGTCGGCGGCGTCGCCGTCGCGCAAGGGCAGCCGGGTGCGCCTGCGCCCGGGGCGCGGCGCGCCGACGCGCAGGACATGTTCCTGGACGGCCGGCACCGCCACGGTGTCGAGGCGTGTCCTTCGACGTCGAGAGCCACAACTACCTGGCCGTGACCCTCGACGACGATCCCGCGGCGGACCTCCATCAGAGGCACGGCCGCTATCCTCTACTTCGCCCCCGACGAGGTCGAACCCTCTGGAGCCGGCACTGATGAACCGCGTGCTGGTGGCCGGCGTCGGCAACATCTTCCTGGGCGACGACGGCTTCGGCGTCGAGGTGGCGCGCCAGCTGGCCGGCGAGACTGGCCCGGCGGGCGTGGCGGTGGCCGACTTCGGGATCCGCGGCGTGCACCTCGCCTACCAGCTGCTCGAGGGCTACGACGCGCTGATCCTGATCGACGCGACGGCGCGCGGGGCGCGCCGGGCACCGTGTAAGTGCTCGAGCCGGACTTCGACGTCCAACGTCGCGCGCGCCGGCCGAGGCGCACGACATGGACCCGGAGGTGGTGCTCGGCATGGTGAAAAACCTCGGCGGCCCCTCGGCGCGTGTACATCGTCGGCTGCGAGCCCGCCGAGATTGTCGAACGCATCGGTCTGAGCGAAGCGGTTGCGCGCGCCGTGCCGGCCGCGGTGCGCGGTGAGTATCTGGTGGGAGAGCTGTTTATAATAAAAAAAAAAAAAAAAAAAAAAAAAAAAAAAAAAAAAAAAAAAAAAAAAAAAAAAAAAAAAAAAAAAAAAAAAAAAAAAAAAAAAAAAAAAAAAAAAAAAAAAAAAAAAAAAAAAAAAAAAAAAAAAAAAAAAAAAAAAAAAAAAAAAAAAAAAAAAAAAAAAAAAAAAAAAAAAAAAAAAAAAAAAAAAAAAAAAAAAAAAAAAAAAAAAAAAAAAAAAAAAAAAAAAAAAAAAATAGCTGACGATGTGTCTCGGTATAAGAGGTGAGATCGTAGAAGTGAGAGAAGAGCAGGGGCTGCGCGTGAGCACGGTGAGCTCTGACGGCATCGCGCGCGAGGTCTGCCTCGCCTACGTGCCCGAAGCCGGCGTCGGCGACTACGTGCTCGTGCATGTCGGCTTCGCGATCTCGTCGATCGATGCCGAAGAGGCCGCGCGCGCCTCTCGCGCTCCTCGAAGAGCATTGGGCAGACGGCCGAGCTGAGCGCCGACCGCGACGAACAGGAGGCGACCGGATGAAGTACCTCGACGAGTACCGCGACGGCGCAGCGGCGCGCAGCGCTCATGGCCGAGATCGCCGCGATCCGCCACCCGCCCGTGGACGCTCATGGAGGTCTGCGGCGGGCAGACGCACACGATCGTCCGCTACGGCATCGACCGACTCCTGCCGCCGGCGATCGAGCTGGTCCACGGCCCGGGCTGCCCGGTGTGCGTCACCCCGCTGGAGATGATCGACCGCGCGCACGCCATCGCCGCGCGGCCCGACGTCATCTTCTGCTCCTTCGGCGACATGCTCCGCGTCCCGGGCTCGCGCGGCGACCTGCTCGCAGCTCAAGGCCGCGGCGCCGACGTGCGCGTCGTCTACTCGCCGCTCGACGCCGTGACGCATGGCGCGCGGCGAACCCGGACCGCCAGGTCGTCTTCTTCGCCATCGGCTTCGAGACCACCGCGCCCGCCAACGCCATGGCGGTCTGGCTGGCGCAAGCGGCAAGGCCTGACGAACTTCTCCATGCTGGTCTCGCACGTGCTCGTGCCGCCGGCGATGGCGGCGATCCTCGAGTCGCCGGACAACCGCGTCCAGGCCTTCCTCGGCCCGGGCCACGTCTGCGCCGTCATGGGCTACCGCGGAGTACGAGCCGACTCGCGCGCGCGCTACCGCGTGCCGATCGTGGTCACCGGCTTCGAGCCGCTCGACCTGCTCGAAGGCATCCTGCTGGCCGTGCGGCAGCTGGAAGCAGGGCCGGGCCGAGGTCGAGAACCAGTACGCCCGCGCCGTCGCGCCCGAGGGCAACCGCGGTCGCGCGCGAGCTGATCGACGAGGTGTTCGAGGTCTGCGACCGCAAGTGGCGCGGCATCGGCTCGATCCCGCGAGCGGGCTACCGGCTGCGCGCCGGAGTACCGCGCGCATCGACGCCGAGCGCCTCTTCGAGGTCGAGGCGATCGAGACCGAGGAGTCGCCGACGTGCATCAGCGGCCAGATCCTCAGCGGGCTGAAGAAGCCGCACGACTGCCCGGCGTTCGGCAAGCGCATGCACGCCCGCAGACGCCGCTCGGCGCGACGATGGTCTCGGCCGAGGGCGCCTGCGCCGCCTACTACCCCTACGGCCGGATCTCGACGGCTCGGCAACGATGGCCGGGAGCGATGCCGGATGCGATGACGGCGCCGCTCGACATCGACGCCGGACCGTCGTCGCGTCACCGATGCCCGGCGCTCGCTGAGCCCGAGTTCGGCCATGCCCTGCCCGACCAGCGCGAGGGATCCTGCTCGGCCACGGCAGCGGCGGCAAGCTCACCGCCCGAGCTGATCGAGCGACCTCTTCCTGCCGGCGTTCGGCGAACGCGCTGCTGCGACGCGCTCGAGGATCAGGCCGATGCTGGACGTCGGCGGCGGCGCGGCATCGCCTTCACCACCGACTCGTACGTCGTCACGCCGCTGTTCTTCCCCGGCGGCGACATCGGCGAGCTGGCGGTCCACGGCACGGTCAACGACCTGGCCATGTCGGCGGCGCGACGCCGCTCTACCTGTCGCGCGGCGTTCATCCTCGAGGAAGGGCTGCCGCTGGCCGACCTGCGCGCGCATCGTCGCCTCGATGCGGCGCGGCGCGCGCCGACGGCCGGCGTGCGCATCGTCACCGGCGACACCAAGGTCGTCGGACGCGGCAAGGGCGACAGGCGTCTTCATCAACACCGGGCATCGGCGTGGTCGCCGGCAGGGGTCGACCTCTCGGCCGCGCGGCGCCGGCCCGGCGACGCGCATCCTGCTCTCCGGCACGATCGGCGACCACGGCATCGCCATCATGTCGGTGCGCGAAGGGCTCGGAGTTCGAGGCGACGCTCGAGAGCGACTCCGCCCCGCTGCACGGCCTGGTCGCGGCGATGCTGGCCGCCTGCCCCGCGATCCATGCGCATGCGCGACCCGACCCGCGGCGGCCTCGCCGCGACGCTCAACGAGATCGCCGCGCGCCAGCGGCGTCGGCGTCGAGCTCGACGAGCGCGCGCATCCCGTCCGCGACGAGGTGCGCGGGGCCTGCGAGATGCTCGGGCTCGACCCGCTGCTACGTCGCCAACGAGGGCAAGCTGGTCGCCTTCGTCCCGCCGGAGGACGCGCGAGCGCGGTGCTGGCGGCCATGCGCGCCGCATCCGCTCGGGCGCGACGGCGCGCCATCATCGGCCGGGTCACCGCCGGAGCATCCGGGCATGGTCGCTGCTGCGCACGCCCGATCGGCGGCGAGCGCATCCTCGACTTGCCGTTCGGCGAGCAGCTGCCGCGCATCTGCTGAGCGCAAGAAGAGGAGCGCATTGCATGTGCCTGGGTATCGTCGATCGACTCGTCGCTTTCGATGACACAAATCCGGAGCTGGCGAAGGTCGACGTAGCCGGCGCGACGCGCAGATCAACATCGGCATCCTCGCGGACGACGGCGTCACAGCAGGCGACTGGATCCTGATCCATGCCGGCTTAGCGATGGAGCGCATCGATGCCGAGACCGCAGCCAATCAGATTGCGGTCCTGCGAGAGTACACCGGTGGCACGCAGGCGTGAGAACCGGAAGGCGATACCGCGCAGGAGATGGACTACCTCAGGAAGGCGCGTGGGGGACGATCATGAAGTTCCTAGTCCTGTGGCGCATCGAGATCGCGCTGCTGTCGCGTGACGTGATGAAGATGGTGATGACCATGACCGACTATGCCGGGCCGTTGGAGCAGAGAGGCAAGGTGCTGGCGCGCTATCATATCCCGGGCGCTCACGGCGGCGTGTGGATCTACGAAGTCGATTCGAACGAGGAGCTCGACATGCTCCTGGCCCGTTCGCCGACGTTCAACTACTCGCGCCACGAGGTCTTCCCGTTGCGCCGAACATGATACCGCGCCGGCCAGGGCCGCCCGGAGAATAGGGTCGATGCGTGCCGCAGGACCGAGCGCAAGGATAGACGCGCGAGCGTCGCCAGGCCGGCCGAGAGGCGAGTACGCCAGCGCGTCCAGATCGAAGGGATAGTGCAAGGCGTCGGCCTGCGTCCGTTCGTGTATACGCCCTGGCGACGCGATAGGATCTGGCGAGCACCGTCACCAACGATCGCCACGGCGTCGTCGATCGAAATCGAAGGACGGCGCGCCGCGGTGACCCAGTTCCTCGCCGCGTCTGCCGCGCGAAATGCCGCCGCTGGCGGTGGTGACCAGTTTCGAGACGACGTCGCGGCCGGTCATGGGTGCGGCGCGCTTCGTCATCACCGAGAGCCGAACGGCCGGCGAGCACGCGACGCTGATCTCGCCCGACATCGCGACCTGCGCCGACTGCCTGCGCGAGATCTTCGACGCCAAGGACCGCCGCTACCGCTACCCGTTCACCAACTGCACGCAACTGCGGGCCGCGCTTCACGATCGTCCGCGACGTTCCCTACGACCGGCCCGCGCACGACCATGGCGGCGTTCGCGCATGTGCGCCGCGTGCGCGCGCGAATACCGCGACCCGGCCGACCGCCGCTTCCACGCCCAGCCGATCGCCTGCCCGGTCTGCGGCCGCGGCTGCGCCTGCTCGACCGGCGCCGGGCGGCCGAGCGGGCGACCCGTCGACGCGCGCCGCCGCGCTGCTGCGCGCCGGCACGCATCGTCGCGGTCAAGGGCTCGGCGGCTACCACCTGGCCTGCGCCGCGACCGACGAGCGACGCGGTGGCGCGCGCTGCGCGCGCCGCAAGCATCGCGACGGACAAGCCGTTCGCGGTGATGGTCGCGCGACCTCGCGCGGCGCGCCGCGCTCGCGCGAGGTCGACCGGCCGAGGCGCGCGCTGCTGGCCGGTCCGCGATCGGCCGATCGTCCTGGTGCGGCGGCGCCCGACGGCGGCGCTCGCGCCGGCGGCCGTCGCGCCGGGCAACCGCTGCGTCGGCCTGATGCTGCCGTACACGCCCGCTCCACCACCTGCTGCTCGCCGCGGCTCGCGGCGCCCGCTGGTGATGACGAGCGGCAACGGCTCGGACGAGCCGATCGCCTACGACGACGACGACGCGCGCGCGCGGCTGCGCCGACATCGCCGACTGCTTCCTGACGCACGACCGGCCGATCCACGACGCGCTGCGACGACTCGGTGGCGCGCGTGGTCGCGGCCGCGCGCTGCTGATCCGCGGCGCTCGCGCGGCACGTGCCCGCGGCCGCTCGCGCCTGCCGCTGCGCGTCGCGCCGGCCGATCCTGGCCTGTCGGCGCCGCAGCTGAAGAACACCTTCTGCCTCGGCGCGGCGACGCCGCGTTCGTCTCGGCCGCACATCGGCGACCTCGAGAACTTCGAGACGCCTGCGACGTCGTTCACGAGGCGATCGAGCACTTCGGCCGCCTCTTCGAAGTGACGCCGCGAGGTGGTCGCCCACGACCTGCACCCGGACTACCTGTCGACGCGCGTACGCGCTCGAGCGTGCGCGGCGTCGAGCAGGATCGGCGTCCAGCACCACCACGCGCACGTGGCGCGCTGCATGGCCGAGCAACGGCGTCGCGGGCCCGGTGATCGGCGTGGCCTTCGACGGCATCGGCTACGGCACCGACGGGACGCTGTGGGGCGGGGAGTTGCTGCTCGCCGACCTCGCCGGCTTTCGAACGCGTCGGCACACTTCGAGCCGGTGCCGATGCCCGGCGGCAACGCAGCGATCCGCGAGCCGTGGCGGATGGCGGCCGCCTATCTCGACGCGCGTACGGCGACGGCAGCGGTAGATCACGCCGTGGCTACGGCGCAACGCGGTGGAGCTGGGGACAGGTCGTGAGGCCTGGCGCGCGCCGGCGCAAGCGCCGTTGACGTCGAGTGTCGGTCGGCTGTTCGATGCGGTCGGCGGCGATGCTCGGCGTGCGCGAGAGATGAACTACGAGGGGCAGGCGCGATCGAGATGGAGCAGGCGCGGACCGCGATGAAGCGAGGCCTATCGGCGAGAGGACGGGAAGCGGAGCGCCTATCGGGTGCGAGGGCGCCGATCTGGAGCGCGGCGTGGTCGACGAGGGCGGGCGGCGTCGCCGCGCGAGGTCATCGCGCGCGCGTGCACAACGGGAATGGCGCGAGGGTGGTCGACGTCTGCAGCAAGGCTGCGCGCGAACAGGATCTCGCGGTCGCGCTCAGAGACGGCGTATTACAGAACCGGCTGCTGCTCGAGCGGACGGTGAGGGTTGGAAGCGAGAGAGCTTCCGCGTGCTGATCCACAGGCGAGTGCCGGCCAACGACGGGAGATCAGCTTCGGATAGGCGGTCGTCGCGGCGGCGTGCGCGCCACCACCATGACGCACAAGCAATGTGCGTTGTCTCGGTAACAGCTCCCCGGTCCGAGATCGACGTGGAGTTGCTCGTGCGATCGCGCTTCTCGGGGTCGACGATGCGCGGCTCCGGATGTCGCCCGGGGCCTTGATGCGACTCGGGGTGACAGCTCGCTGAGGCCGAATCACGCCCAGATGGTCGCGGGCAGCACCGGCAAGGGCGACGACGTGCTCGACCAGTGTGATGTGACGAAGGAGCCATACCAGCGGCGCTGAGCGGTATGGAAAGCAGAATGGGAAGGTTTGGTGATGGAAGAGGAGGGGTGGGATGGAAGGAGATGGTTATCGATGGGCGCGCACTACCGCACGCTGAACGGCATCCGGATGTACTACGAAGAGCACGGCGCGGGGCCGGCGCTCTTCCTCCTCCACGGCGGCGCCGGAAACGGCGGCCAGTTCGAGCGACAGACGCCCGTCTTCGCCGCGCGCTTCCGTGTGATCACCCCCGACGCGTGCGGTCAGGGACGCACCACCGACCGCGCAGGCGCCCTCACCTATCACGCGATGGCGGAGGACGTGGTTGCGCTGATGGATGCGCTGGGCATCGAGCAGACGAGGATCATGGGATGGAGCGACGGCGGCGTCACCGGCCTCGACCTCGCGATACATCACCCGAGCCGGGTGACGCATGTCGTGACCTTCGGCGCGAACTTCCGACCGGACGGGCTGAACGCTCCCGACGTCGCCTGGAACCGCACCGCGACCGCGGAGAGCTTCGGACCCGAGATGCAGCGCTCCTACGAGGCCATCGCTCCGGATCCGTCGCACTACAGGGCGGCAATGCAGAAGATCATCGACCTCTGGCGGACGCAGCCGCAGTTCGCGCCGGCCGATCTCGGGCGCATCCGCGCCAAGTGCCTGATCGCGGTCGGCGAGCATGACGTCGTCCGCACCGATCACACCGAGGCGCTCGCCGCGGCGATCCCCGGCGCGGAGCTCTGGATCGTGCCGGGCGCCTCGCACAGCGTGATCCAGGAGCAGCCCGACGTCGTGAACGCGCGGGTGCTGGCCTTCCTCGCGCGCTAGACCGCCTCACGCGAAGCGGGCGCGGAGCGCCGCCCGGTGGATCTTGCCGCTGTCGGTATGCGGAAGCGCGTCGACGATCTCGAGCTGCTCCGGGCACTTCTGCGGCGCGAGGCCGGCGGCGCGCAGAAACGCCGAGAGGTCGGCGAGGGAGAGCGCGCTGCCCGGATGGATCGTCACGACCGCGCAGGCACGTTCGCCGCTGCGCGGATCCGGCACGGGGATGACCGCCGCCTCGGCCACCGCGGGATGGCGCGCCACCGCGGCCTCGATCTCGCTGAGGCTGAACTTCTCGCCCTTGCGAATGACGATCTCCTTCAGCCGGCCGGTGATGCGCAGATAGCCGGCGGCGTCGACGACGCCGAGATCGCCGGTGCGGAACCATCCGTCGGCGGTGAACGCATCGGCGTTGAGCGCTGCATCGGCGTAGCCGACGCAACACTCCGGGCCGCGCGCCTGCACCTCGCCGTCGGCGCCGGCGGGGAGTTGCCCCCCGGCGTCGTCGACGATGCGGAGCTCTCCCGGCGCGATCACGCGGCCCTCGCTCTCGACGCCCATCGTCTCCGCGTCGGCGGCATCGGTGGTGGTGATGGTGGGAAACTCCGTGGACCCGTAGACGCGCTTGGCCACGCAGCCGAGCGCGGTGCGAGCGCGACGGATCAGCTCCGGCGACACCGCGGCGCCGCCGCAGGAGAACAGGCGCAGCGATGTGCCGCCCGTTTCGACCCGATCGCTGAGGTCCTGGAGGAACGTCGGGGCGCCGACCATGTACGTGACGCGCTCGGCGGCGATCAGCGCGCGCCCGGCGTCGGCGTCCCAGCGTTCCATCAGCACGGCGCTGGTGCCAAGCACGGCCGGGGTGAGGATCGCGTGGATGACGCCCGAGATATGTGTCAGCGGCGAGGGCATCAACGTGCGGTCGGCGGGACCGAGCGCGTGCATGCGCTCGAGGCTGCGCACTTCGGCGAGAAGCGTGTTGTGCGTGTGCAGCACGCCTTTGGGATCGGCGGTGGTACCGGAGGTGTACATCAACATGAGCAGCGCGTCGGCATCGACGGCCACATCGGGCGGCGCGCCCGCGTCGGCCAGCAGCGCGTCGAACGCGCGCGTGTCGCGCGGCGCGGGCGCGCGGGCCACCAGCACGGCGCGCAGCGCGGGCGCGTCGGCCCGCACCGACGCGACCAGCGCGGGGTAGTCGCAGCCCCGGAACTCGCCGGGAATGACCAGCACGCTGGCAGCGGACTGGCGCAGGATGAAGGCCAGCTCGCGCGCGCGGAACATCGGCAGCACCGGATTGACGACGGCGCCGATGCGCGCCGCGGCGAGGAAGACCACGGCCGCTTCCCACCAATTGGGCAGCTGGTAGGCGACGACGTCGCCGGGCCGTACGCCGAGGTCGCGCAGGCCGCGCGCCGCGGCGCCCGACAGGCGCTCCCACTCGGCGAAGGTCAGCCGACGATCGGCGTCGACGAGCGCGACGGCGTCGCCGCGCGCCGCGGCGGTGCGTGCGAAGGACGCGCCCAGCGGCTCCGTTCCCCAGTGCCCCGCCGCATGACGGCGCGCCGTCTCGTCCGGCGACAGTGCGGTCGGGCGTAACGCCATCGGTGAACAGTCATAGCCAGGTCGTGCCGACAAGACGAACCCGCCGCCCCCATCAGCACTCTGGTGTAACCGCGGCCCTCGTGGCCGGCCGCCGACGCGGCGCGGTGAGTGGTCGCCTGTGAGAGGGGCCCAGATGAAGCGTGCCGCTGGCCGCGACAGGTCTCGGGTGTTTTGCCGGTGAGGGCTGGTAATCCCCGCCAATCGGAGCAGGATTCCCGTAGCTGCACCGCAGCGACTGGGTCGGACAACTCGATCAACCGGAAGGAGACGCACCATGCTCGAAACCATCGCCGTCGTCTTGATCGTCCTCTGGCTGCTGGGTCTTGTCTCCTCGTACACGATGGGCGGTTTCATCCATGTCCTGCTGATCGTCGCGATCGTGATCATTCTGGTGCGCGTCGTTTCGGGTCGTCGGCCCCTCTAGGGAGTCGCGTCCGCGCGGGCGCCACCGCGCGCCCTGGAAAGCGAGTCGCGGGTTGGTGCGCTCTCGCGTTGGCGAGTCGTCAACGCGCAACGTGGCCAGCGCTGACCTGTCCGAGTTGCAAGTCGTCCGGCCGCGCCGGTATCGTCTCGCAAGTCGGCCCGGCGCCGCACTTTCCTTGACTCGGTTCAATCAAACGACCTATAAGCCGCTCCGCTTTCCGTCGGGGTCCAATTCAGTGGGAGACGTGTGTGCAAGAGGGGCGTGGGCACTGCTGTGCTTCTTCGCCGTTGCGATCGCCACGGTGTCACCGGGCGCCGCGTCGACGCCGACCGCCGGCCCGTACCAGCTGAAGGACAACCTCTACGGTACGAAGTTCGTCGACCCCGACCGCGGGTGGATCGTCGGCGCGTTCGGCACCATCTTCGTCAGCGTGGACGGCGGCGAGACTTGGCTCCCGCAGGTCTCGAAGACCACCGAGAACCTCTACGACGTCGATTTCGTCGACGGAAAGCGTGGCTGGGTGGTGGGCCGCTCGGGCACGATCCTGCACACGGACGACGCCGGGCGGACGTGGACCCCACAGACCGCCGGCTCCGACAAACATCTCTTCAGCGTCGATTTCGCCGACGCCCAGCACGGCGTGATCGTCGGCGACTGGGGGGTGATCCTGACCACCAGCGACGGCGGCCGCACGTGGGAGGACCACTCGCTCACGGATGACATCATCCTCAACGACGTGTCGATGGTCGACGCCTCGCAGGGTTGGGCGACCGGCGAGCTGGGCACGGTCCTGCACACCACCGACGGCGGGAAGACGTGGACCAAGCAGACGACTGGCGTCGAGAAGACGCTGTTCGGCATCTCCTTCCCCGACGCGCAGCACGGCTGGGTGGTCGGGATCGATGCGCTGATCCTGCACACCGCGGACGGCGGGCAGACCTGGACGGTACAAAACGGCTCGACCGAGGTGCACGCACTCGCGCAGGTGGGGTTCAGCTCGGCGTATGAGAATCCGACCCTGTACGCCGTCCAGGTCGTGGGCGACCTGGGCGTCGCCGTCGGCGAGATCGGCGCGGTCTACACCAGCGCCGACGGCGGCCGCACCTGGACGCGGCGGATGAGCGCGGCCAAGGGCGGACCGAAGTGGTTTCGCGCCCTATCGCTGGTGCCGGGCAGCGACGGATTGATTGTCGGCGCGGCTGGGGAGCGGCTTCGCGTGGTCCAGGGTCAGGTCGAATCACCAGACGGGGGGATGCGTGCTGCCGAAAGCCTTCATTGAAGCGTATCTCCGCTTCCTGCTGCGCCACCGCATTCCCGTCGCCGCGGTCGTCGCGATCATCACCGCCTTCTTCGTCTGGTTCATCGGCGCCCAGCTGACCATCTTCACCAACTTCTTCGACCTCTATCCCGCCCAAACACCCCTACATCGAGGTCTACCAGAAGTACCGCAAGATGTTCGGCACCTCGAACGTCCTGCTGATGACGATCGAGGCCAAGGACGGCGACCTCTACTCGGATCCCGACATCATCAAGACCGTCGACCGCATCACCATCGACCTGCTGCACAACGTGCCGGGCGTCAACGGCGAGCAGGTGATGTCGATCACCCACCCGAAGGTCAAAACGACGCTGACCACGGGCGCCGGCCTGAAGACCGTGCCGCTGACCTATCCGCGGCTGCCGGAGGACAAGGAGGATCTCGAGTTCTTCCGGCGCAAGGTCAACACCACCGAGGGCGTGCGCGGCTTCCTCGTCTCGCAGGACGACAAGGCGACCCAGATCGTCGCCGGCTTCTGGGAGGAGTACTTCGACCTCGCCGGCATGTGGAAGCAGGTGCAGGACATCGTCGCGCGCGAGGAGGCGCACGGCGAAGGTCAAGATCTACGTCTCGGGGCCGCCGGTGTTGTTCGCCTACTTCAACGAGGCGGTCGGCACCATGGTGTGGTTCCTGCTGCGGCACCATGGGTCATGATCCTGCTCCTCTTGTGGTTCTATTTCCGGACCTTCCAGGGGCTGGTCATCCCGACCTTCTCGGCGCTGCTCAGCGCCGTCTGGGGTCTCGGCTTCGCCGGCCTGTTCGGATTCAGCCTCGACCCGCTGGTGATCGTCGTCTTTGTGCTGATCACCGCGCGCACCCTCAGCCACTCGGTGCAGTCGATGGAGCGCTACCACGAGGAATACTTCCGCTGCCAGGACAAGCACACGGCGATCATGCGCTCGTACATCAGCCTGTACGCGCCGGCGATGGTGTCGATCATCGCCGACGGCCTGGCGATCATGACCATCGCCGTCGCGACGATTCCGCTGATGCAGAAGCTGGCGTTCGTGTCCGCCTTCTGGATCGTCTCGATCTTCATCAGCGTCGTCACGCTGCACCCCATCATCCTCAGCTTCGTGCGGCCGCCGAAGACGCACACATTCCAACAACGCCTTCAGCCGCGCCGCCAATGCCATCGGACGGCAGCTGGTGACGCTCGCCATCGGCAACATGCGGTACGCCGTGGTGGCGTTCTTCATCGTCACCATGGGGTTCGGGGTGTACTTCGCGCACCAGCTGCGCACCGGCGACACCTCGCCGGGGATGGCGCTGCTCTACCCGGACCACCCGTACAACGTCGCCTCCGCCAAGGCGAACCACTACTTCGTCGGCAACAGCCCGCTGGTCATCATCGCCGAAGGGCAAGAAGCCCGGCGCGATCAAGGACGCGGCGACACTCAACCAGCTCGACCTCTTCCAGCGCTACATGGAGCAGGGCGAGGGCGCCGGCGGCTCGGTCACGGCGACGACGATGCTGAAGACCATCTTCCGCGTCTTCCACGAGGGCGACCCGAAGTGGGAGATGCTGCCGACGCGCAACGATCACGTCGGCCAGCTCTTCTTCATGATCACGGCCGGCACGCGGCGCGGCGAGCTCGACCGCTTCTTCTCGCCCGACTACACCAACGCGACGATCACGGTCTTCTACAAGAACTACGACCACGCGACGATCAAGAACGCCATCGACCGCGCCAAGCAGTACATCGCCACCCACACGCGTCCAGAGGACAGCGTCCGCTATCGGCTCGCCGGCGGCCTGTTCGGCATCCTCGCGGCGCAGATCGAGGAGGTGGACTGGTCGTACAAGGTCAACGTGCCGCTGATCTTCGCTGGTGATCTTCCTGTTGAGCTTCCTGACCTACTGGTCGGTGCTCGGCGCGCTGATCGTCATGCTGCCGTCGATCGTCGCCCAGCCGCTCTGCGAGGCGGTGATGTACCTGATGGGCATCGACTTCAACATCAACTCGCTGCCCGTCGCCGCGATCGGCATCGGCATCGGCATCGATTACGGGTATTACGTGCTCAGCCGCATCGTCGAGGAGTACGAGGTGACGCGCGACTTCGACGAGGCCAACCGGCGCGCGCTGACGACCACCGGCGAGGCGGTGATGTTCACCGGCGTCACGATCACCGCCAGCATGATCCTGTGGCTGTTCCACCCGCTGAAGTTCGAAGCCCAGATGGCGTTCCTGCTGATGATGCTGATGGTGTTCCACGCCATCGGCGCCCTGGTCTTCATCCCCGCCATGGTGTCGCTGCTGCGCCCGCGCTTCGCCATGCAGCGCGCCGATCAACGCGCCCAGCTGGCGGTCGAGGCATGAAGAGTGCCGACGTGTGGACGTGCTGACGTGCTGACGTAAGGTCGCAGCGACTCCGACGGTTGCCCGCACGTCAGCACGTCAGCACCTCCCATGGACTTCCGCCTCACCGCCGCCGAGGAGGCCTTCCGCGGCGACGTCCGCCGCTGGCTCGACGCCGACCCTGCCCCGCTTCTTCGCCGTCGAGACGCAGCGCGCGCCGCGCACGCCGGCGGAGCGCATCACGACCTCGAAAGCCTGGCAGCGCGACGCTGCACGACGGCGGCTGGGCCGGCATCACCTGGCCGCGGGACTACGGCGGGCGCGGCGCCAGCATCGTCGAGCAGCTGATCTTCAGCGAGGAGTGCGCCGCCGGCGGCGCGCCGGACAGCATCAACCTGGCCGTCGCGCTCGGCCTGACCGGACCCGACGCTGATGGCGTGCGGCACGCCCGCAGCAACAGGCGCACTTCCTGCCGCGCATCCTGCGCGGCGACGACATCTGGTGTCAGGGATTCTCCGAGCCCAACGCGGGCTCCGATCTCGCCGGGCTGCGCACGCGCGGCGAGATCGACGGCGACGACATCGTCGTCACCGGCCAGAAGATCTGGACGAGCTTCGCCCAGTACGCCGACTGGTGCATCCTCGTCGTGCGCACCGACCCGAACGCCGGCAAGCACCGCGGGCTCACGTTCCTGCTGCGTCGACATGAAGAGTCCCGGCATCACCATTCGTCCGCTGGTGGAGATGACCGGCGAGGCCTGGTTCAACGAGGTCTTCTTCGACGACGTGCAGGTGCCGCGCGCCAACGTCGTCGGCGAGATCGACAAGGGCTGGGACGTCGTCATCACGACGCTGGCCCACGAGCGCGGCGGCGCCGCCCCGCATGCGCGGCTCCGACGCGAGCTGCAGGGCGTGCTCGGACTCGCGCGCACCCGACAGCGCCAGGGCCGGGCCGCGGCCGCCGATCCGCGCGTGCGCCAGCAGCTGGCGCAGCTGGCGGTCGAGGTGCAGATCGCCAAGCTCACCGCCTACCGCAACGTCACCGTGATCCAGCGCACCGGCCAGCCCGGTCCGGAGGGTTCGATCCTCAAGCTGTTCTGGAGCGAGCTCGAGCAGCGCCTGATGGACGCCGCCTGCGGCCTCCTCGGCCCGTACGCGGCCGCTCGCCGGCGACGAACCGCGCGGCGTCGACGAGGAGCAGCTGGCCCGCGAGCTGTTGTGGACGCGCTCCGCGACGATCTATGCCGGCACCTCGGAGGTGCAGCGCAACATCATCGCCCAGCGCGTGCTCGGGTCTGCCGAGAGGATAAGAGTCTTCACCGCAGAGACGCCGAGGGCGCGGAGTCAGTCTGCGATCTCCGCGCCTCCGCGTCTCTGCGGTGAACGTGTTTTGAGGTGAAAATGGAAATCATCGACGTGTGGACGCAGTACCTCTCGCCGACGCCGCCCGAGAAGCGGACCCGGCGGCGAGAACGTCTTCCGCAACTACGGCCTGCTCGACTGGTACCACAACGGCACCGACGTCGCGCAGATGGTCGCCGACATGGACGCAGCGGCGTGCGGATCGCCTGCATCTCCGGCGAGCCGGCGCACGTGCGCGAGGCGGTGCGCCAGCATCCCGACCGCTTCATCGGCGAGTACCACGCCGACCCGACCAACATCATGGCGCGCGGTGCGCGGGCTGCAGGAGCACGTCGAGAAGTACGGCTTCAAGGTGCCTGCGCATCGAGCCGTTCATGTGGCGCAAGCCGCCGACCGATCCCTGCTACTACCCGCTCTACGCCAAGTGCGTCGAGCTCGACGTCGCCTTCCAGACCCAGGTCGGCCACACCGGGCCGCTGTACCCGTCGGAGACCGGCCGCCCGCATCTACATCGACCAGGTCGCGCTCGACTTCCCGGAGCTGCGCATCATCTGCGGCCACATCGGCTGGCCGTGGACCGAGGAGATGATCGCCGTCGCCTGGAAGCACGCCAACGTCTTCATCGACACCTCGGCGCACGTGCCCAAGCACTACCCGCCCGAGTTCGTCCACTTCATGAAGAGCTTCGGCAAGACAAGGTGCTGTTCGCGACCGACTACCCGTTGCTGCCCTTCGACCGCGTCCTCGGCGAGATCGACGCCCTCGGCCTGTCCGCCGAGGTCCGGCAGCTGTTCCTCCGCGACAACGCCCGCCGCGCCCTCAAACTGAGCTGACGTCTTTCAGCTTTCAGCCTTCAACCGGAGATCCCCATGGCGTTCGAAGCCATCACTACGCGCTCGAGAACAGGTCGCCTGGATCACGCTGAACCGCCCCGACGCGCGCAACGCCGTCAACGACGCGATGCGCGAGGAGCTGCTTCAGGTGCTCACCGACGCGCGCACCAACCTCGACATCCGCGCCGTCGTGCTGACCGGCAACGGCAAGGGCTTCTGCACCGGCGCCGACCTGAGCCGGCCGCGGCAGCGGTCCCGACCGGTCCGGGCGCGGCGCGCGAGATGCTGCGCACGCGGTCGCAGCGGCTGATCCGCGCCGCTCTGGGAGCTGGAGAAGCCGATCGTCGCGGCGGTCAACGGCGTCGCCGCCGGCCTCGGCGCGCATCTCGCCTTCGCCTCCGACCTCGTCATCGCGTCGGCCGAGGCGCGCTTCATCGAGGTGTTCGTGCGCCGCGGCATCGCCATCGACGCCGGCGGCGCGCTTTCTCCTGCCGCGCCTGATCGGCCTCGCCAAGGCAAAGGAGCTGGTCTTCTTCGGCGACGACCTCTCCGCCGAGGAGGCGATGCGCATCGGTCTGGTCAACCGCGTCGTGCCCGCCGATCAGCTGCCGGCCGCGGCCCGCGAATGGGCCGAGCGCCTGGCGACGGGTCCGACGTTCGCGATCGGCATGTCGAAGCGCCTGCTCAACCGCTCGCTCGAAGTCGACATGGAAACGGCGTTCGACGACGAGGCGATGGCGCAGTCGCTGGTGACGCAGTCCGAGGACACCAAGGAAGGCATGATGTCCTTCATGGAGAAGCGCCCGCCGAAGTTCACCGGGCGGTAGATGTATTGCGGATGTGATTTGGCCGGCACATTCTCGAAAAGGAGGAGCGAACCATGGCGACCGCAGTGAAACCCATTCCCGACGGGTACGATCAGGCGATCCCGTACATCACGTGCCGGAACGCCGCCCAGGCGCTGGAGTTCTACAGCAAGGCGTTCGGCGCCACCGAAACCATGCGCATGGCCGCGCCAGACGGTAAGATCGGCCACGCCGAGATCAAGATCGGCAACGCGCTCATCATGCTCTCTGACGAGTATCCGGAGATGAAGATTGTCAGCCCGCAGACGCTCAACGGCACGCCGGTCGGTATCCACGTGTACGTTCCCGACGTCGACGCGCTCGCGAAGCATGCCGTTGCCGCCGGCGCCATCGTCGAGCGACCGATCGCCGACCAGTTCTACGGTGATCGCTCGGTCACGCTCGCCGATCCCTTCGGCCATCGCTGGTTCTTCGCCACGCACAAAGAAGACGTGCCGCCGGAAGAGCTCGCCAAGCGCGCCGAAGCGGCAATGAAGGGATAGACCCGCCCGTCGCTGAAGACGGAACCGCGGGCTACGCCGATCCAGACGGATCACGCGGATGGGAAATCCCCGCAATCGTTTCCGAATCCGCGTAATCCGCGGTTCTCCCCGCGAGGAGACAGTGCGCCTCTGTCGTCAACTCCGCTCGTACCGCCACCCCTCGTCGCGAATCCACAATCGGTGGCGCGGGCCGGGGCGTTCGAGCTCCGCATCGGCGTACCCCGCGTCGCCGGCGTAGAGGGTCACCGCGCCGCCTTCGATCGGGAAGAGCCGCGGCTCGAAGACCTCGATCGGCTCGCGTCCCAGCGCCGCCAGCGCGGCGCGCGCATTCGCATGCGGCGCGATCGCGGTGATGGTGACGAACGTCGGCGGCGGGAGCTCGATTTTCCCGGCGCGCTGCGCGGCGAGCGCTTCGACCGGGGACATCCACGAATGGTCGTGAATCTCGCCGCCGTCGACGGCCACCGGCGCGTCGGTGCCTTCGGCCGCGAAGAACCAGGTGTCGAAGCGCTTCGGCAACTGCACCGGCGTCACCCACCGCGAGATCGCCAGGAGATCGTCGACCCGCAGTTCGAGCCCTGCCTCTTCGCGCGCCTCGCGAACGGCGGCACGCCGCGCGGCGGCCACGACGTCGTCGCCGCCCGCGTAGTCCGCCGCATCGACACGGCCCCCGGGAAAAACCCAGGCCCCGCCGTGAAACGCGAGCTGCGCATTGCGCCGCACGAGCAGCACCTCACAGCCTCCCGGCCGATCGCGAATGAGCACGACCGTGGCGGCGGGATGGGCGGTTGCGGGTTGATTGGTCATCTTCAGAAACCCTTTAAATCAGGTGGGTTGGCCGTCCGCCAGCGATTGTATGCGGCCGGCGAAATATCTGTGAATGAATCCCTGGTGAGGGGCGTCAGAAGGGGCAAGTAGCGAATGACACGGACCCCCCCTCCGTACGCTACGACGCGCACTGGCGGAACCAACTTCCGCGTGCGCCTCCTCCCCCCGAATGCCGGCAGCCAGTCCCCCCTGGCTGCCGGTTTTCATTTGTACCCGGTGATTTTTGCGCGCGATCGGCATTCGCGGTGAATCAACCCGCGGCCGCCGCGTCGAACCGCTCGCGTGATCGGTGGGACCCCCCTCCTTCACCGCTCACGTGCGCTCCGGGCAACCGGGCGCTGCTTCCTCCTCCCCGAGAGGGCCGGGGGCGCGGTCCCGTGAAGACCGCGCCCCCGGCGTTGCCTCAGGATTGAGCCGCCGGGTGGAAGAAGCAGTCCGGCGATGGGACCAGCCACATCGCTTCGGACTCGACGCACATGGCTTCCGAGCGCTCGCGCCACGTGCGTAACGCCGGATCGGCCTCCCACCCGTCGATCAGGTGACAGAGGTGGCGGAAATCCGGCGCTGCCCACAGAATCACCACCTCGTCGGAACGCATCGGCACGGAATAGGCCCCCATCAGCGTACAGCCGCGGGCCTTGAGCAGCGGCGCCAGCGTCTCGCCGACGGCTGCCAGATAGGCCGGTCGCTGCCCCGGACGCGTGCGCGCAATCGTGTGCACGCACACCAGGGCGCGCAGTCCCGCCGCGCGCAATTCATCGCGGGTCGGTGAACCCGCGGCGGGCTCGCAGATGCGATCGAAGCCGCCGCTGCGCCATTCGGCCGCCTTCGCCCACCAGGGCGCCAGTGCGGCGTCCACCCTGCCGGGCAGAAACTGCCGCTCGAGCGTTTCCGCCCAGTGCGCCCAGCTCTCCATTTCCCAGAGGTTCACGACCCGCGGCCAGCGGTTGGTGCTGCCGATCACCTTCCAGGTGCCCATCAGGCGCGAAATGCTCTCGCGCTCGGAATGGCGGCCGCGGTCAATGACGCTCTGCATGTACGATTCCTGGCCGGTGCCGACGATGTCGATGATCTCGTGCAGGTAGAGCATGCCGCCGCGGACCATTGGGAATCGCCCGGAGAATGTCAAAGCCGCTTCTGTCCCCTCAACGCCCACCGCGGAACACGGAGTCGCGCGCGTTGACAGCGCGCTCCGCGGGCTGGTATCGCGGCTAACGACTGTTAGCCCAGACGTTCGACGTCGATGGCCACCGCTCACGCCCAGCCCGACACCAGCGCGCCGCCCGCCACCGTTGCGGCGGCCTTGCGCGCACGCGCCGTCGATTGCGCCGACCGCGTCTTCCTCCGCGCCGGCGACGCGACGTGGACCTTCGCCGCCGCCCATCGCGAGGCGTGCCGCTACGCCAACCTCTTCCTGGCACGCCGCGGCGACGGCCCGTTCCACGTCGGCGTGCTGATGGACAACCTGCCGGCGTTCGTCTTCGCCGAGCTCGGCTGTGCGCTCGCCGGCGCGACGCTGGTCGGGCTCAACCCGACACGCACCGGCGCGGCGCTGGCGCGCGACGTCGAGTACGCCGACTGCCAGATGGTCCTCACCGAGACGCGCTATGCCGACCAACTGCGCGACGCGAGCGGCGATCGCCTGCCGATCTTGCTGGCAGACGGCCCGTCACCCTCGCTCGAGGCGGCGTTGACGCAGGTCGACGACCGCGACCCCGACGCTGCCGATCGACGGCGACGCGCTCCTGATGATCGTCTTCACCTCCGGCACGACGCGAGCCGCCGAAGGGCGTGCTCAACAGTCAGGGGCGCCTGATGATGCTCGGCTGGGGCGCGTCGTATGCACATGTGCCGCTGCACCGCCGACGACGTGATCTACTGCGCCATGCCGCTCTACCACGCCAACGCCCAGATCCTCGCCTTCGCGCCGCCGCTCGTCACCGGTGCCGGCCTGGCGCTGGCACAGCGCTTCAGCAAGTCGCAGTTCCTCGGCGACCTGCGCCGCTACGGCGCGACGCTGTTCAACTACGTCGGCAACCCGCTCGCCTACATCATGGAGACGCCGGCGCGTCCCGACGACGCCGACAACCCGCTGCGCCTCGCGTACGGCAACGAAGCGCCGCGCCAGTACATCGCGGCGTTCGCCGAGCGCTTCGGCTGCGACGTGATCGACGGCTACGGCGCCAGCGAGGTCGGCGTCGGCTTCTCGCGCACCGCCGACGATCCGCCGCGCAGCCTCGGCCGCGCGCCCGGCGTGAAGATCATCGGCGAGGACGGCGGCGAATGTCCGCCGGCGCGGCTCGACGACGCCGGGCGCTTGCTCAACCCCGACGAGGCGGTGGGCGAGATCGTCAACACCAACGGCCGCTTTCTGTTCGAGGGCTACTACAAGGACGAGCAGGCAACCGCCGAGCGCACCCGCGACGGCTGGTTCCACACCGGCGATCTCGGCTACGCCGACGCCGACGGCTACATCTACTTCGCCGGCCGCGACGCCGAGTGGATCCGCGTCGGCGGCGAGAACTTCCTGGCGCGCCCGATCGAGGAGGCGCTCGCCGCAGCATCCCGACGTGCATGCTCGTCAGCGTCTACGGCGTCCCCGACCCGGAAGCGGGCGATCAGGTGATGGCGACGCTCGTGCTGCCAACCCGGCGCGCGCTTCGATCCCGCCGCGTTCACCCGCTTCGTCGACGACCATCGCGGCCTGCCGCCGCGCTGGCGGCCGACCTTCGTCCGCGTCGCCGAGCAGCTGCCGATGACGGCGACCAACAAGATCGTCAAGCGCGCGCTGCGGCGCGAGAAGTTCCTCGTCGACCGCGTCGCCGACCCGCTCTTCTGGCGCCCGCGCGGCGCCGATCGTGTTTCGCCCCTTCACGCCGGCCGAGCTCGCGCAATTGCGCGAACGCTTCGTCAAGGCCGGCTACGCCGATCGGCTCGAAGAATGATCCACGACGAACGCGCATGACCGCAAGGACCGGCACGACATGAGTACCCCGCACGGGCTCGCCTTCGCGCCGGTGAAGATCGGCGTGCTCATCGATATGGACATGGGCACGAAGGACGACTTCCTCGCCGCGCTCCGCTTCGCCTTCGACGAGGCGCTGGAGCACAAGGTCATCACCCGGCCGGTCGAGCTGGTGGTCGAGGAGGCGATCGGGCTGCCGCGTCTCGAGGCGAAGAACAGCATCGACGGCTACCGCGACTGGTCGACGCCGGCGTGCTCGTGCACGATCGGCCCGCTGATCACCGACAACTCGCTCGCGCTGGCGCCGGTGATCAACGAGCTCGGCGTGCCGGCGGTCACCTGGACCGGCACCGATCGCTACTTCGGCGAGTACTGCTTCAACCTCGGCAACGGCGGCCTCGCCGAAGAGGCCGCGATGATGGCGACCTGGATCCGCCGCCAGCGGCTTCACGACCGTCGGCATGATCCACGAGATCAGCCCCGGCGGCGTCGAGTACGCCTCGAACTTCCGCTACTACGCCGCGCGCGAGAGCCTCGACATCCTCATCGAGGCCTACACGACGCAGGTGCCGGACGATCTCGAGGCGACCCTGCGCAAGATCCGCGACCAGGGCCCCGACTGCCTCGCGTATCTCGGCTACGGCTACCCGACCATCCTCATGGGGCCGATGTTCCCGCGCCTCGGATGGAACCCGCCGCGCATCATGACCACGGCGTTCCAGTTCTGCTACGCCAAGCCCGAGTGGATGGCGGCGCTCGAAGGCTGGCACGGCATCGACCAGATCTGCGAGGACAACCCGCGCCTCGCGCCGATGCTCGACACGCTTCACGGCGAAGACCGGCAAGCACCAAGGATCACACCGTCATCGCCCTCGGCTACGACACCGCCCGCCTGATCGCCGAAGGCATCGCGCGCGCGAATCTGCTGACCCCGCGTGGCGTGAAGGAAGGCCTCGAAAAGGTCCGCATGCTGCCCGCCGTCAACGGCGGCCCGCGCACCCACATGAGCCTCGGCCCCTACGACCACAAAGCCTACAAAGGCGATTGGCTGCTCGTGCGGAAGATCGAGGGCGGGCGGACGGTGTTCGTGGAGCTGTATGAACCCTGAAATGAGCCGCAAAGTCCGCAAAGATCGCCAGGTAGAACTACGATGACTTCGACTTTGCGTTCTTCGCGCCTTTGCGGCCAATGCATCGGTACCTTGCGTACTATCGATGCTGCCTTGCCCATCGCCATGATCGCGTCTAGCGGATCACATGGGCCGAGAAGCGGATCCCGAGGCGAATCGTCTCGCCTTTGCCGTCATCGGGGCGGCGATCGAAGTTCATCGCTGGTTGGGTCCCGGCTTCCTGGAGAACGTCTACGAAACGGCATTGGCGGTGGAACTGGCATCCCGATCAATTCCTTTCGAGCAACAGAAAGGGATTCCCCTGCTGTACAAGGGCGGAGTTGTCGCGACCCATCGGCTGGATTTGCTGGTCGGAGAGCGGCTTGTCGTCGAACTGAAGGCCGTTAGCGTGATTGCACCTGTCCATGTGGCGCAGATGATCTCCTACCTAACGGCGACGCAGCTCTCACTAGGATTGCTGATCAACTTCCAGGTCCCGATCCTGAAGGATGGGATCCATAGGGTTGTACGGACCGATGCGCCATCACGAATACTCGATTGAGTTGCCGTATGCGGTGCCGCGGTTGTGGGCGCTCTTTCAGCGCTACGATCTGTGGAAGGAGTACGCGCCGGCGGTGCTCGACGTCGAGGTCGTCTATCCCGGAGATGCCGCCGGCAACGGGCTGGTGCGCAAGGTGATCTATCCGCTGCCGTTGGGCCGCACGGGCGAGTCCTTCGAGCTCGTGAAGAACCTCGTGCCCAATCGGGGCTACGACTACGTCATGCTGCGCGGCGGGCTGACGGGGTCGATCGCGCTCGAGTCGGCGGGGCACAATCGGACGCGCCTGCGCTTTCGCGAGTCGTTCGACCTGAAGACACCCATCCTGCGCTGGTTCGAAGGCCCGATCTATCGCTTCATCAACAAGCAGAACGAAGCATCGATGCGCGGCGCCGCCGACTGGCTGAGCCGCCACCCCGAGTTCCACCCCGAGCTCAACGACGCATGATGCTGCTGCCCACCGCCGCCGAGTTCCTCGCGCTGCAGGCAGCCCGCCGCGGCGCGCACGGCGGGCTCGTGCACCGCGGTCGCCACGTCCCCTACGGCGCGTTGCACGAGGCGGTCCGCGCGCTCGCGGCTTGGCTCGCGAAACGCGGGATCGGGGCGCGGCAACACGTCGGCGTCATGGCCGGCAACGCGCCCGCCATGGTCGCCGCCTCGTACGGCGTGTGGCAGCTCGGCGCCGCGAGCGTGCCGATCGCCGTCCGCTCGACCGCCGCCGAAGCGACACAGCTCCTCACACACGGACGCGCGGCGGCGTTGATCTGTGACGAGGCGCGCGCCGAGGTCGCCCGCGACGCCGGTCGTGCCGCCGGCGTGCCGGTGTTCGTGGTGCAGGCGACGTTCCCGCTGCGCCCACGCGTCGCGCGACGCGCCGCCGCCGCGCCGGCGGTCGCCGTGCGCGCGCCGCGCCCCCAGGATCTCGCGGTGCTCGCCTACACGTCCGGCACCACCGGCGCGCCGAAAGGCGTCATGCTCACCCACGCCCACCTGCTGTGGGCGGCGCTCGCCTGTGCCGGCGCGCGCGGCGACACCCAGGACGGCGTCGGCGCCAGCATCAGCCCGCTCACCCATACGCCCGTATTCGTCTCCCACCTCCTCTGCCGGATCCTCACCGGCGCCACGACAGTGCTGCTGGAGAAGTTCGACCTCGAGAGCCTGCTCGACCACGTCGTGCGCCACGGCGTCACCGACCTGCCGCTGATCGGCGGCATGACGTTCGAGATGGTCGCGATGGGCGACATCCCGGCGGCGGTGCGGCAGACGGTGCGCAAGGTGAGCGTCGGCGGCGCGCCGACGCCGATGAGCACCAAGCGCGCGCTCGCCGATCTCTTCGCCGGCGCCGAGATCATCGAGGCGTACGGTCAGACCGAATCCACCGACGGCGTCACCATGGCGCGCGGCGGCAGCGTCTTCGAGCGCCCCGGCACCGTCGGCCGCCCCAATCCGCACATCGTCGTCGCCGTGCGACGGCCCGACGGCCGCCTCGCCGCGGCGGAGGAAGAGGGCGAGATCGTCGTCGGCGGCCCGACGGTGATGGCCGGCTACTACCGCGACGCCGCCGCGAGCGCCGCCGCGGTGCGCGACGGCTGGCTGCACACCGGCGATCGCGGCCGGCAGGACGGCGACGGCTACGTCTTCATCACCGGCCGCGTGAAGGACCTCATCATCACCGGCGGCGAAAACGTCTCGCCGGTGGAAGTCGAGGACGTGCTGCGCGCGCACCCCGACGTCGACGACGTCGCCGTGATCGGCACCCCCCATCCGAAGTGGGGCGAGCAGGTGACCGCCGTCGTGGTCGCGCGCCAGGGCACCCGGCTCGACGCCGCCGCCATCACCGACTTCGCCGGCCAGCGCCTGGCCGGATTCAAGAAGCCGCGCCGCGTCGAGTTCGTCGACGCCCTACCGCGCAACGCCGCCAAGAAAGTCATGACCGGCGCCCTGCGCGAACGCTTCGGTGGAGAGCAACCGTGAAGAGAAAGACTTTCACCACGGAGGCACGGAGACACGGAGACCGAATGATAGAGGCTCACCGTTTGGCTCCGTGTCTCCGTGCCTCCGTGGTGAAGTCGTTTTGTTCTGGTTTCCATTGCCGACCATCCATGGTTTGCAGACACTGATGGCAGACGATCACATCCTCTATGCCGTCGCCGACGGCATCGCGACGATCACGCTCAATCGGCCGGAGCAGTTGAACGCGCTGCTGCCGGAGATGAACGATCGGCTGCCCGAGCTCGTGGCGCACGCGGAGCTCGACGACGAGGTGCGCGTGATCGTCCTGACGGGCGCCGGCCGCGCCTTTTCAGCGGGGGCCGACATCAAGCGCATGAGCGAGCCCGGGCGGCTCGGTCGCAGCGCGTTGGTCGGCCGGCAGCGCACCCTGCACGGCGCCGAGGTGGTCGAAGCCCTGCTCCGCCGCGAGAAGCCCATGCTCGCCGCCGTCAACGGCGTCGTCGCGGGCATGGCCTGTTCCTTCGTCCTCGCCTGCGACTTCGCCCTCGCCGCCGACAGCGCCCGCTTCGCCTTCAGCTTCGTCAAGGTCGGCTTCATCCCCGACTCCGGCTGCACCTATCTGCTGCCGCGCCGCGTCGGCCTCGCCAACGCGCAGCGCCTCTGCCTCACCGGCGAACCGGTGGACGCTGCCACGGCGCTGCGCCTCGGCCTGGTGAGCGAGGTGGTCCCGGCGGCCGACCTCGCGGCGCGCGCGCGCGCCGTCGCCGCGCTCATCGCCGGCTACTCGCCGCATGCGGTCCGCCAGACCCGCGGGCTCCTCGAACGCGGCGCCGACAGCGACTACCAGCAGGCGACCCAGGCGGAGGCGCTCGCGCAGGGCATCCTCGGCGAGACCGCCGATCACCAGGAAGCCGTGCGCGCCTTCGTGGAGAAGCGGCCGCCGGTGTTCACGGGCAAGTGATGGAGACGCTCGGCGCCTTCCTCGACGCCGTTGCCGCCGTCGCGCCCGCGCGCGAGGTGCTCGCGTACGCGCCCAGCGATCGCGTCACCGCGCGCATGACCGCCGCGGAACTGCGCGACGCCAGTCGCGCCGCGGCGCGCAAGCTCGTCGGCCTCGGCGTGACGAAAGGCACGCGCGTCGGTTTCCTCTGTCCGAATCGCATCGACTGGCTGCCCATCGCGTTCGGGGCGCTGCGCATCGGCGCCGTGCTCGCGCCGCTGTCGACACTGTGGAAGCGCGACGAGATCGCCTACGCGCTCGCGCACGGCGACGTCACCACGGTCGTCGCCGTGCCGCGCTTCCTGAAGCACGACTACTGCGCACGCCTGCTCGAGATCGCGCCCGGCCTGCGCGATCTCGGTGACGGCGTCCTGCACGAGCCCGCCGTGCCCAACCTGCGCCGCGTCGTGCTGCTCGACGACGGCGGCGCCGGACTGCCGCGCTGGGACAGCCTGCGCGACGACGGTGACAACGCGCTGCTCGACGCGCTCGAGCGCGCCGTGTCGCCGACCGATCCCGCGACGATCTTCTTCACCTCGGGCACCACCGCCCAGGCCAAGGCCGTCGTGCACGCGCACGCGGCGATCGCCGCGTCGGCGCGCCGGATCGCGGAGTGTATCGGCATCACGTCCGACGACGCGTGGTGGGGCCATATGCCGCTCTTCTGGAGCGGCGGCTTCGTCCTCGGCGCGCTGGCGACGCTCGCCGGCGGCGGCCGCGTCGTCCTGCAGGAAGTCGTCGAACCGGGCACCGCGCTGGCGCTGCTCGAAGCCGAGCGCTGCACGATCATGGCCGGCTGGCATCAGGCCGGTCCGCTGCTCGAGCACCCGGACTTTCCCCGCCGGCGTCTGTCGCTGCGCAAGGGAACGTACCACGCGCAGGCCGCGCGCCTGCTGGGCCCCGACAACCTGACGATCGGCGTGTACGGCATGTCGGAGACCGCCACGTGCGTGACCGCCGCGCGCTTCGACGATCCGGAGCCGATCCGCGCCGGTACCTTCGGCCGTGCGCTCGCCGGGCATGGAGATCCGCATCGTCGATCCGGAGACGCGCCGGCCCCTGCCGCCTGGCGAGACCGGCGAGATTCTCGTGAAGGGCTCGACCCTGATGGAAGGCTACTACCGCGTCCCGCGCGAGCAGACCTTCGATGCCGAGGGCTTCTTCCGCACCGGCGACCGCGGCTGGCTCGACGACGACGGCAACCTCCACTTCGGCGGGCGCATCAAGGACGTCATCAAGACCTCCGGCGTCAACGTCGCCGCCGCCGAGGTCGAGGAAGCGCTCGCCCGCCACCCAGCCGTGCAGAGCGCCCACGTGGTCGGCGTGCCCGATCCCGTGCGCGGCGAGACCATCGCCGCGCTGGTCGTGCTCCGTCCCGGCCGCGGCGAGGGCGCCGATGCGCTACGCGAGTTCTGCCGCGCCGAGCTCGCCAGCTACAAGGTGCCGCGCCACGTCTTCGTCGTCGACGCCGCCGCGGTTCCGCGCACGGGGACCGGAAAGGTCGAGAAGCCCGCGCTGAGGCGAGCGGCGGAGGCGTTGATCGCGGGCGGCGGGGACTGAAGCGTTTTTCACGGATGAGACGCAGAGACAGGCTGCTCGTTCTCCGCGCCTCAGCGTCTCTGCGGTGAAAGTCTCTGCTCAGACCTCTGGTACCTCTTCCGTCGGCGTTTCGGTCGGCGTTTCGGTTTCCACCGTCGCGCTGGCGGTGCCGACCGGTGTGCCGGTCGGCGTCCATGTCGGCAGCTCCTCGGCGGTCGGCGTCGATTCGGCTTCCGTCGCCGTCGGCTCCGCTTGCTCGGTCGGCGTTTCATCGGCGACCTCCGGCGTGATCGTCGCGCTGGCGGTGCCGGCGGGCGTGCCCGTCGGCGTCATCGTCTCGGTTTCGGTCGGACTCGCCTCGGTCTCGGGGGGAACGGTCGCGGACGTCGTGCCGGCCGGCGTGCCGGTCGCGGTCGGCGTCGATGTGGCCTCGCTCGTCCCGGTGGGCATGCCGGTCGGCGTGAACACCGACAGGTCGTCGGTCGGCGTCACCGTCGCGGCCGTCGTGCCCGCGGGCGTGCCGGTGGGCGTGATCTCGCCGGGCGCAAACGTCATCGTCTTGGTGGCGGCCGTGGTTCGTGTACGCGTTGGCGTCCAGATCGGAATGCCGATCGGGATCTGGGTGCGCGTGGGGGTCGCGGTCCGGCGCCGCGTCGGCGTCTGCGTGTTGGCCGGCGTCTCGGTGGGATCGTCGGGGAGCGGCGTCTCCGTCGCGTCGGCGGGCGGCGGACAGCCCTCGAGCGAGTTGCCCACGGCGGTGATGATCTGATCAATCGTCGCGGTCTCACCGTAGACCGTGCAGCGCGACGGATCGGTGATCTCGAGCGCGATGCCGACGCCGCGGATGATCTCGTCGATCGTCACCTGGCCGTTGTCGTCGCAGTCGCCCATGCACTGGGCGTCGGCGGATGTCGCGGCGGAGAGGAGCGCCAGCGTGGCCAGCACAGGTAGGTGAAATCGTCCTCGGCGTCCCATTGTCGGCATCCCCTCCCGCCGTCGCCGCAATGGAGAACCCTGCGGCAAATGATTGCGCGTCGGATCCGCGTTCGAAACGCGGCCGCGGGCTCTCGCTCGGCGTCAGGTCAAGCGTGTGACGGTCGCCAGGAGAGATGAGCGGGTTGGTCGTTTTGCTGCATGACCGAGACCACCGGTGGACGCGGATGGCCACAGATGGACGCCAGCCCAGGCCCTGCCCCACGCCAATGACCGCCAACGACGGCCGCCGACTCCTCCAGAGAGCCGAGACTTCCGTGTTGTCTGGGCGAGGGGCGGGGGGGATCTGTGTTCATCCGTGGATTCAGGAATCTCTTCCAAGTCGTTATCGACGTCGGCGAGGCGATGCGGCGACCTAGCACAGGGGGCCTTGGTGACCAAACTCCGATTCGCGTTGTCCCGCCAGCGAAGGGCCGATAGACTCGGCGAACACATTCTTGGAGGACCTCATGAGCCAACCGTATCTCGGTGACGACATCAGCCGGTCGTCGATCGGCGTCAGCTCCCGCTCGGAGTTCATCGCCCGCACCTACACCCACCTGCTGGGTGCGATCGCCTTCTTCCTGGCGATCGAGGTTTGGCTGTTCCGCAGCGGCGCGGCGGAGGTCATGGCGCGCGCCATGCTCGGCACCAGCTGGCTCATCGTGCTGGGCGGCTTCATGATCATCAGCTGGCTGGCGAGCTCGGCGGCGGCAACGTCACTGTCGAAGCCGATGCAGTACCTGGCGCTCGGCGGCTACGTCGTCGCACAGGCCATCATCTTCGTGCCCATGCTGTACATCGCGAACCACGTCGCTCCGGGCGCCATCCAGAGCGCCGGTCTCCTGACCGCGCTCGGCTTCGCCGGCCTCACCGCCGTGGCGTTCGTGAGCCGTACCGACTTCACCTTCCTCGGCGCGCTGCTCAAGTGGGCGTTCATCGTCGCCCTGCTGGCGATCGTCGGCTCGGTGCTGTTCGGCTTCCAGCTCGGCACCTGGTTCTCGGTGGCGATGGTGGGTCTCGCCGGCGTCGCGATCCTCCGCGACACGTCGAACATCCTCCACAACTTCCCCGACGATCGGTACGTCGCCGCCGCCATGCAGCTGTTCGCGTCGGTGGCGCTGATGTTCTGGTACCTGATCCGGCTGTTCATGGATCGTCGCTGAGCGATGGGGGGGTGGGGCCCGACCCCACCCCCCCGTGCTCCGTTCGGCCCCATCGGCATCCTCTGCATGCAGACCGTCCTCGCGGCGATCGACTTTTCGCCGGTCTCCGACGCCGTGATCGACCACGCCGTCAGGCTCGTCAGGGCCTTCGGCGGTACCTTGTGGCTGGTGCACGTGGCGGCTCCGGATCCGGATTTCGTCGGCTACGAGTCGGGTCCGCAGAGCGTGCGGCAGTCGGTGGCGGCCGACCTGCACGACGCGCACCGCAACCTGCAGGAGCAGTCGGCCGCGTTGCGCGAGGGCGGCGTCGACTGCACGGCGCTGCTGGTGCAGGGCGCGACGGCGGAGACGATCGTCCGCGAGGCCGATCGCCTGCACGCCGACCTGATCGTCCTCGGTTCGCACGGGCACGGCGCCATCCGCCGCGCGCTGCTCGGCAGCGTCTGCGAGCACGTCCTGCATCACGGCCGCCGGCCGCTGCTCATCCTGCCGGTGCCGGCGACCTGAGCCCGCGCGATGCCGCGCGTCCAGCGACCCGGGGCCGAGATCCACTACGAAGTTCGCGGCGACGGTCCGCCGCTGGTCTTCGCGCACGGCGCCGGCGGCAATACCCTGGTGTGGTGGCAGCAGGTCCCGCACTTCGCGCGCCGCTACCGGGTCATCACATTCGATCACCGCGGCTTCGGCCGCTCGGCCTGCACGCCCGGACACGAACAGGGTCGCCATTTCGCGGCCGACCTGGCGGCGGTGCTCAACGACGCCGGCGTCGAACGCTGCGCCCTCGTCTGTCAGTCGATGGGCGGGTGGACGGGTCTGCAGCTGGCGCTCGCGGAGCCGCAACGCATCGCCGCGCTCGTTCTCTCCGGGACGCCGGCCGGCATCCTCACCCCAGGGGTCGCCACGGCGTTGGGCGCCATCGCCTCCGCCAGCGCCGCGGCGGAGCTGCTCGCGCCCGCGTGGGACCAGCCGCATCCGGCGCTGGCCGCCGACAGCTTCACGCGTGACCCGACACGCGCCTTTCTCTACAGCCAGCTCGCCGCGCTGAATCCGCCCGGCGGGCTCGGACGCATCGCGCTCCACGAAGTGATGACCGATCCGGCGCGGCTCGAGCGATGGTCGATTCCCACCCTCCTGATCGGCGGGGTCCACGATCGCCTCTTCGCACCGGCCGTGCTGCGCGAGGTTGCCGCCGCCATCCCCGGTGCGGCGTTTCACGAAGTCCCCGTCGCCGGGCACTCGCCGTACTTCGAGACTCCCGACGCGTTCAATCACGTCGTCGGCGACTTCCTCGCCGCGCACTTCGGCTAGCCGCGCCCGGCGCCGGACGCGGCACAATCCCCGATTGGAGGGCCGCGCTCCCGCGCGGCCTGTCCCGAATGATGGCCTGCCATCACCGCCCACCACCCGCGCCGGCGCGCCGTTGAATCAAATATGACCGTGTGAGACATCACATGACGACGCCCGCGACGGAGAAGACTCGACACAGGGGCGCAGAGGCTGCCGAGGGACGCGGAGAAGACGGGTGTGTCATGGGCCTGCGAACCCAGTCAGTTGTGCCGATGAGAGGTTTCTTGTTGATTCCAGCCTCCGCGACGCTCGCTGCGATCTCCGCGCCTCTGCGTTGAGGTTTTTCGTCACGAGTCTCGGTCCCTCGCCCCGGGCGAGCCGCAGACACCTCCGACACAGCGCATCCGTTTCGAGCAACGTGTCTCGCCTCTTCTCGATCATCGCCCTCGCGCTGCTCGCCGCCGGCTGCGGCAGTGACAGCGGTGGCTCGGACTCCGCCCGCACGGTCCTCGACTGGAACGAGATCACCCAGCGTGCCGCGGCGATCGACCATCGCTACGTCGGGCAGAGCGAGGACCCGCGCTCGGCCGGCTGGCAGTTCGGCCCGACCCGCACCAGCCGCGTCTTCGCCATGGTGCACCTCGCGATCGCCGATGCCGTCGCCGCGGTGAGCGGCCGCTTCGCGCCGTACTATCCGACCGCTCCGGCACCGCCGTCCACCGACGCCGATGCCGCCGTCGCGCAGGCGGCGCACGACGTCCTCGCCGCGCTCTACCCGCTGCAGACCGACGACTTCGATGACGACCTCGCCGCCGCGCTCGGCCCGCCGCCGCGCCGCGCCGACGTCGCGCGCGGCATCGCCCTCGGCCGCTCGACCGCCGCCGCCGTGCTGGCGGCGCGCGCGATGGACGGGTCGGAATGGCAGACGCCGTTCCAACCGGTGGACTACACGTACGGGGTGCTGCCCGGCGAGTGGCGCGCCGATCCCCTCCACCCCGACGCGAAGCCGCTGACGCCGGATTGGGGCGCGCTGATCCCCTTCGCGATGGCGAGCGGCGCGGAGTTCCGCGTACCGCCGCCGCCGGCGCTCGCCAGCGCCGACTACGCCGCCGCGTTCGACGAGGTGAAGGCGCTCGGCGGCAACGGCATACAGACGCCGACGATCCGCACCGCCGATCAGACCGTCGCCGGCATCTTCTGGGGATACGACGCGCAGCCGTTCGTCTGCGCGCCGGTGAAGCTCTACAACCAGATCGTCGTGCAGCTGGCGCGCCGCTTCCATCTCTCGCGCGCCGACAGCGCCCGCCTCCTGGCGCTCGCGAACGTCGCCATGGCCGACGCCGGCATCGCGATCTGGGAATCGAAGTACTACTACAACTTCTGGCGGCCGGTCGGCGGCATTCGCGAGTCCGACCCCGGCACGGGTCCGACCGGCGCCGGCGACGGCAATCCCGACACCCGTGGCGATCCGACGTGGCAACCCCTCGGCGCCCAGGCGGATAACGGCAGCGGTGTGAATTTCACGCCGCCCTTCCCCAGCTACCCATCGGGCCACGCCGGCTTCGGCGGCGCGCTGTTCCAGGTGCTACGCCGATTTTTCGGACGCGACGACATCGCCTTCACGTTCGTCTCCGAGGAGTTCGACGGCACGACGGTGGACCAGGACGGCACGGTACGGCCGCGTCTTCCGCGCACGTTCGCGAGCCTCCGCGCGGCGGAGGAGGAGAACGGCCAGAGCCGCGTCTACCTCGGCGTGCACTGGGCGTTCGACAAGGTCGAGGGCATCCGCCAGGGCGAACGCGTCGGCGATCGGACGTTCGACACGGTCCTCCGTCCCGTGCCCCGCTGATGGCGATGCGCGCGATGCGACGCCACCAGTTTCGCGAACGCGCCGCACTTCCGTTGGGAGCGCGGGGTCGATCCCGAAGCGGCGATCGACACCCTGGGCCCGTCCAGGTCACCGTACGCGCGCGCTGACCTACTCGATCTCCAGCCGTGAGAAGTCCACGTGCACGCGGTGCGGCGGGGCGGGCACGCCGAACGCGGAGTCGACGTGGATCCGGATGTGGCGCACGGCCTGATTCGGAATCGCCTGCGGGCCCTGCGTGCTGAGCGCGACGAAGGCGGGCACGTTCGTGATCACCGGCGAGAGGAGAAAGCCGTCGCGCGCGATGGCCGGCACCAGGCGGCCGCGCCAGACGGCGTTGGTGGCGCTGATGGTGTCGACATACTGATACGGCGCCGCGAAGAGCAGCGTCGTCAGCCGCTCGGCGAGTGTCTCCTCGACGTCGATGCGCGCCCAGATCGGGCCGGCGTCCGCCGGCGGAACGGCGATCGCCGTGTCGGTGAACGAGTCGGCACCGCCGAGCGGCACGAGACGCCATGGGCGCGGCACCGCGCGCCGTTCGAGCAGCGCGAAATTTCCCACCCCCCCCGCCGGTTGATAGAGGCTCAGCAGCAGCGGCCATAGCTGCGCGTCGTCGAGCGCGGGAAAGCGGCCGTCGATCGTATCGGCGTTGAAGAGCAGCCAGCGTGGCGCGGCGTCGCTGCTGAGGAAGGCGGCGTTCTCACGCGCCAGCCGCGGCGTGTACGCCATGTAGCTCTGAAACACCGGCCGCGGTCGATACGGCGACTGGTTGGCGAGCAGCAGGCTCTGCCAGTGGCCGATCATGTCGACGCCGCCGTCGAAGGCCGGCATCGCCATCATGCCGCGGAGGTCGCGCACGTGAACCGCATGCGCCGGCGCGACCCCGACGCGACTCGCGATTTCGGGCACGGCGGCGAGACGCCTGACGAGATCGCGCGGGGCCACGATGCGGTACGCCGGCGACCCCGGCGTGCCATGGGCGCTGAACGCGTGCCACAGCAGCGCGCCGGGCAGCGCCGCCACCAGCAACACGCCGACTGCCGCCGCCCGCCGCCCGAGCAATACCGCGAGCGCCATCCCCTGGAGCAGCAGCGCGAAGGCCGTCACGTACACGTGGATGTCGGCGCGCACGAAGCCGGTCTTGAACTGCAGCAGCAGCACGCCGGCGTAGGCGAGCGGCGGCGCCCACCAGCCGGACGGCACGCGGCGCCACGCGAGTGCCGTCAACCACACCCAGAGCGCCCCGCTCACCCCGACGGCGTGCCAGACCATCCAGCGCGTCGAGCGCAGCTGCATCGCCTGCGAGTAGCCGGGCGTGATCTCGCGCAGCGACCAGTCGAGATAGGCAACCCACTCGCCCCAACCGAAGCCGAGCAGGAGCCAACACGCCGCCACCGTCGCGAGCGCGGTCAGCGCCGTGAGCGGCAGCCGCCGCTGGCGCTGTGCCGCCACCGCGAGCGGTCCGAGGGTCACGATGGCGGCGGTGACGAAGGTCACTTTCGTCACCGCCAGCACCCCGAACGCGACCCCGAGAACGACGCGCAGGAGCCGCGGCGGCGGACGCCCCGGCACCAACTCGATCGCCGCCACAAGGGTGAAGAGGAGAAACGCCTGCGCGTCGCCGTTGCCGAGGAGCGGCGCGCCGAGGAGGAGCAGCACGGCCGGGCCCCATGGCGAAGCCCAGGCCGCCCAGCCCAGCCAGCCGAGGGCCCAGCACAGTGCGGCGGCGAGAGCGGCTCGCACGGCGAGGACCCACCCGTACGTCTCCGGCAGATAGAGCGAGAACTGCGCGAAGCCGAGCGGCCCGTAGGTGCCAATCAGGCGCGGACGCTGTGCCGCCGTCTGCGCGGCGGCGTGGTTGAGCACCGCGGCGAAGCTGTTGTCGAGGCTCGTCTCGAGGAAGAAGGGCTGCAGCGGCAACTGCGCCGCCATTGCGAACGCGACGGCGAGCGCCAGAACCACCCAGCCGGCGGCGCGCACGGGGGATCTCTTCACCACGGAGGTCACCGAGGAGGACGGAGGCGCGCCGTCACGCGCTGCGATGCGCCGCGATCTCCGTGGTGAATCGGCGAGCATCGACGCGCCACTAGTCGATCTGGAGGTCGAAGAACTCGGCCGTCAGTGATCGCGCGCTCCAGCTCCCGCCGAAGGGCGACCCCATCTCGACCCGGATCTCGGTGACGACCCGTTCCGGCGGCGGCGGCGGCGAGTCCAGGAGGGCCGCGAAGTCGGCGGCGCTGCCCACGTACGGCGACAGGAGAAATCCGTCGCGTGCCAGGGCCGGCACCAGGCGCATCCGCCGCGTCCGACCGTCGGCGAACGTCATCGCCACCCACACCGTCGGTGGGGCGACGAGCGCGCCGACGAGCGAATCCGCGAACGCGCTGTGCACATCGATGCGCGCCCACACGCGTGCGGCGCGAGGCAGGGCGATCGTCTCGCCGGTCGTCGCCCGCTCGCGCGACAGCGCGACCAGGCGCCACGCCCGCGGCGTGGCGCGGCGCTCGAGGGCGGCGTACACGCCGATCGGTCCGACCGGGTCGTACCGCGACAGCAGCACCGGCCACGAGGCGCCGTCGTCCTGCGCCGGCAGGCGGTTGTCGAGGGAGGCTGGCCGGAAGAGGATCGAGCGCGCCGCCTGCTCGCTCGCCAGCCAATCGGCGTTCGCGTGCGCCAGCCGCGGCGTGTACGCCATGTAGCTCTGGAACACGGGCCGGGACCGGAGCGTCAGACCGTGCGCGAGCACGATGCCCTGTTGAAACGGGTAGATGTCGACCGGCCCCTCCACCGGCGGCAGGGGCTGGCCGGCGCTGATCATGAGCGCATAACGCTCGTGCGTCGTCGCATAGAGACCGCTGTCGACGAGGTTCGGCAGACTCTCGGCCCGCGATTGAATCTCACGGAGGCTGGGGATCCGGTACGGCGCGACGGGAAGGATGCCGACCGAAAGGACCTGCGCGAAGAGCCAGACCGGCAGCGCCGCCAGCGCGACGGCGGCGCCGAGGATGCGCCCGGGGTGCGGCCCGCCCCAGAGCAGGCCGAGCAGGACGGCGACGACGATCAGCAGATCGATGGCGATGTACATGTGCACTTCGGCGCGCACGAATCCGATCTTGAAGCCCAGGAACAGCAGCACGCCGAAGACCGCGGCCGCCCCCCACCGCGGCGCCGCGGCGCGGCGTGCGACGGCGACGGCGATCGCGCCCATCAGGGCGCTCGCCGCCAGCGCCTGCACGACGAACGCCGGTCGCGTCGGTATCTGCATCGCATACGCGTATCCAGGCGTGATCTCCGTGAGCGACCAATCGAGAAAGGCGACGGCGTCGTGGCCGCCGAGTCCGAGGCCGGCCCAGATCGCCACGGCCGTCGCCAGCGCCGCGATCACCATCCACGGGACGCGGCGCGGGGCGCGCAGCGCCGCCAGCGCCGAGGGCAGCAGCGCGACGATGCCGAGGACGAGGAACGTCCCCTTGATCAACGCCATCACGGCCAGCCCGGCGCCGACCGTCGCCAACAACGCGGCGGGCGGCCGACGCCGCGGGACGAGCTCGATCAGGACCGCCAGCGTCGGCAGCAGAACGCCGCGGAGATCATCGATGGCGAGAAACGGAATCGCCGCCGCCATGGCGAGCGCCGCCCCCCACGGCGATGCGGTGGCCGCCCATCCCAGCCACGCCAGGGGCGCGGCGAGGAACACCGTGATCGCCAGGCGCCACCACGTCATCGCGGCGAAGGTGCCGGGGAAGTACATCGGATAGTGGACGAACCCGAGCGGGCCGTAGGTGCTGATCAGCGACGTGCCGGGCTCGCCGCGATGCGCGGCCGCGTAGTGCAGGGTCGCCGCGAAGCTGTCGTCCACTCCCGGGAGAACGAACCCGGGCTGCAGCGGCAGCACCACCAGCGCCGCGACCGCCACGCCGATCGCGAGGAGCGACCAGCCGGCGATGTCGAGAATTCGTTTGACCACGGAGGGCACAGAGGAACGCAGGACTGCTCGGTGTTCTCTGAACCCTCCGTGGGGTGAAGTCTACGACAGCAGCTCGACCTCGATGCGCGCCTTCGCGGTGACCTCGTCGCGCTGGTTCTCGCACCAGACTTCCAGGGTCACCATGTTGCGGCCATTCTCGCGCGACTTCGCCGCCACCTTGCCCTTGGTCCAGGTGACGTCGCCCATGTAGTTGAACTTCCGGTACTGGGCTTCGATCTTGCGCAGGATGCCGTTGTCGCCCATCCAGTTGGTGGCACCCTGCATCAGCCACGCGCAGCGCTCGGGGCCGAGGTCGTAGGCACCGGGCAGGCCGAGCAGGTTCTTGGTGAACTGGTTGTCCCAGTGCACGCGCTGCGGCGGCTCGGGCACGCCCTGCTCGTTGGGGATCATCAGCTTCGGGTGGCGCTTGTAGAGGTTCGCGGCGACCTTGTTGCCGACGAGGTAGACGCCGAAGAACGACTCGAAGGCGATCTCGGCGGTGGGCGTCAGCGGTCCCTTGAGGATCGGCTTCAGCTCGTCGCCGACCTTCACGCTGTCCCACGTGCGATCGACCGTGCGCTCCTCTTCCTCGTACGACTTCCACAGATCGTGGATCTCATCGAGCTTCCAGGTGGAGAGCTCGGTCTGGCCGTACTTGCCGGTCTTCTTGGTGGTGTGGCGCTCGTTGCGGATCCAGGTGTCCTGACGGACGCCGATCTTCTCGTCCTTCTGGTTGAAGTACACCGCCTCGTACGTCTGGAAGACGGTGCGGCCGCCGGCGAAGCTGCTGTCCGCGTCGCGCACTTCCTTCAGGTACGACTTCGAGCGCACCCGGTCGCCGAGCTTGAGCGGCTGCTCGAACTCGTACATCGAGCCGGACCAGATCGAGTGCACGCCCGGCAGGCCTTCCGGCAGGCCGGCGCTGCCGACGGCGCGCAGCGTGTCGAAGCACTGGATCATGATCGGCGGCGCCAGCAGCGTGCCCCAGCGCGTTTTCGCCGCGTAGTCCTCGTCGATGTACAGCGGACTGAGATCGCCGATCGCCAACGCCAGATGGTAGATGGCGTCGACCGTCACCTCGGTCCGCCACGGCCGCCGCTTGTCGAACCCCTGCCCGATCCGGGCGCGGATCCGCGTCAGTTCGCTGTCGGTGATCTTGCCGTATTCGACGTCTGCCATGGGTCCTCCAAAGTCGTGAGCCAGTGAGCCAGTTCGCCAGTGGGCCAGTCACCGATGTCAGTGCACTGGCGCACTGGCTCACCGGCTCACTGGCTCACGTTTTTCTATTCCTCGTCCACCACCCGCGCCGCCTTGAACGCAAACCGCGGCAATGCGCCCGGCGCCAGCAGCCGCACGTCGACGGGCACGCCGAGGCGGTCGCGCGCGGTGCTGGCGATCGCGGCCGCGACGGTGGTCTTCTCGGTCGTCTCGGCCGCCGGGTGCTCGACGCGCAGCGGCAACGCGGTCAGGTTCGGGCGGCGGGCGATCTGGTACTCGATCGCGGTGCCTTTGAGCGGGGCGCAGTCGAGCAGCGCCAGCAACACGTCGATCGGCAGGATCTCGCGATCGCCGACCGGCACGATGTCCTTGACGCGGCCTTCGTAGAACAGGCGCTTGTGGGTCTCGCCGCACGGGCACGGCTGGTCGTTGACGCGCAGCACGTCCTGCAGATCGTAGCGCAGAAAGGCATTGTCCTTGCCGAGGACGGTCACGACCAGATTGCCGCGCCCGCCGTGGCCGACGGGCGTGCCGGTGTCGCGGTCAAGCACCTCGGCGATGGCGAGATCCTCGTGGACGTGCGCGCCGTCGTCCTCGTCGCAGGCGGTGCCGAGCATGCCGAGCGCTTCGAGGCCGGCGCTCACCGACTTGTACTGCTCCCGCGGATCCTCGCCCTGCACGTGCAGGTTGAGATCGCGCTCGGCGTCGAAGCCGGCGGCGCGCGCCGCGTCGGCGTACTGGGCGCCGGCGTTGCCGAAGAAGCGGTAGTGCTCGGGCTTCACCATCGACAGCAGGCGCACCACCTCGCCCGTCCACGGCCCCTTGCCCGGCGGCGCGCACGGCACGTTGAGCAGGCCGAGCGCCTCGATGCCCTTGGAGAAGCTGATCCCGCCGCCGTACTGGCCGAACGGATGGCCGTGCGCCAGGCTCGAACCGGGGCGCAGACCCCATCGCCAGCGACCGCGGCAGACCGCTTCGAGGTCGACGGCCTGGTCGGTGCGGGTCCAGAAGATGAGCGTCGGCTTGCCGCTGGTGCCGGTCGAGCAGCCGATGCGCACGCACTCGTCGATGGTCGAGCCGCGATAGTCGCCGAGCGGCGGATGCTCCGCCTCGCTGGCCCGCAGATCGTCCTTCACCGTCGTCGGGATCGCGCGCAGGTCGTCGAGCGATCGGATGTCGCGCGGCGTCAGCTTCGCCGCCTCGAGCTTGCGCCGGAAGAACGGAATCGGCCGTTCCCAGATGCGCGTGAGGAGCGCCTGCAGCCGCTCGAGCTGCAGCGCCGCGATCTTTTCACGCGGCATCGTCTGCACCTCGGGCCGATAGAAGCGGCGGTCTGTCATCTCAATTCTTCACCACGGAGGCACGGAGACACGGAGTGGGAACGAATCGCTCCGTGCCTCCGTGCCTCCGTGGTGAAGTCTTCATTTCTGTCTCCGATCGAGCACCGGGGGCGCGTCGGCCGGAATGGTTGTTGGGTTGACGAGCTCCACGTCCATATTGATCAGGACATGGGCCTTCAGGCGGTCGCGAATTCGCGTCGCCAGATCGGCCGACGGATCGGCGCAAGCGATACGGATGACGGCGGTGTCGTAGCGCTCGCCGGCCGGGTGGTCGACCTCGATCTGGAAGGCGCCGAGCTCGGGGAAATGGGCCAGCGTCTGCTTCACCTGCGCGGGGTGGACCAGCACGCCCTTGATCTTGCGGATGCCGCCGACCTGGCCGACGAAGGCGACGCGTGGCGACGGGTCCCCGCACGGGCACGACTCGGCGTAGGTGCGGAAGACGTCGCCGGGCGCGTAGCGCAGCAGCGGCATGGCGCGCTCGCCGAGCTGCGTCACCACCACCTCGCCGCTCTCGCCCGGCGCCACCGGGGCGCCGCTCTCGGGATCGAGGAACTCGACCCACATCTCGCGCGCGTGCAGGTGCATGCCGGCGTGCGCGTGGCATTCCCCGGCGAGCGGACCCATCACCGCCTCGCCGCAGTGGTCGAACAGCTCGATGCCCAGCCGCTCCTGCAGCGAGGCGCGCAGCGGCGGCGTCAGCGCCTCGGCGGTCGAGAATCCGAGCCGGTAGCGCAGCGGCAGCTTCTGCTGCGCCGCCGCGTCGGCGAGCGTCGCGAGAAACGACGGCGTGCCGACGTAGACCGTCGCGCCGAGCGCGCTGGCGATCTGCGCCTGCAGCTCGGAGTTGCCGACGCCGCCGTTGATCACGCGGCAGCCGAACGACTCGAAGGCGCGGTGCATGCGCAGGCCGCCCGGCATGATGTGGTACGACAGCGTCACGTGCGCGACGTCGTCGCGCCGCACGCCCATGTGGCGCAGGCTCTCGTGCAGCGCCTCGACGCCGGTGGGCTCGTCGGCGGTGCGCGGAATGAAGAGCGGCCCAGGCGAGATGCTGACGTTCGCGATGCGCTCGGCCGGCACCGCCAGCATCGGACCGAACGGCGGCGCCGTCTTCTGCGCCGCCGGCACCTCCGCCTTGCGGGTCAGCGGCACGAGCCGGCGGAAGTCGTCCGCCGTGCGCACGTCCGCCGCGCGCACCCCTGCCGCCGCCAGCTTGTCGCGATAGAACGGCGAGTCGCTCGCGACGCGCACAAGCGCCTCGCGCACCTGTTCCCAGGCGCCGGGAGTGGACTGACTGGCGGTCACGGGATTGCCCAAACGACCGTTTGGCTATCAGACGTTAGCCTGATGGGTCAAGGCGGATCCGCGCGGCCTCCCAACCGCATCCAATCACCGAATGGAGGGCCGCGCTCCCGCGCGGCCTGTCCACGAAGGTCCGGCTCAACCCACGCCGGCAGAAGTTCCGCCGCAGCCTCATGTCGTGGCGCGCTGCCAGGCGCCGCGGGAGCGGCGCCCTCCATTCGATGATGGACGCATCGACCCATCGGCACGGGTTCGCGGTTGAATAGTTGGCTCGGGCCGCTGTCATGACGGCAGGATGGCGATCCCGCGATGAACACGGCGGCGAAGGCATGACCGGTTCGAGCGGGATCCTCCGGTCGATCCGCCGCGTGGTCGGATCGGCCGCGCTGGGCGCGGTGGCGTTGCTGCTCGACGCCAGCAACGCCACCTGGGTGCGCGCGCATTGGGGCGCCGACTAAATCCATCACGTCATCACCGATTGGAGGGCCGCGCTCCCGCGCGGCCGGCCCGCGGGGGGTCGACTCAGCCGCGCCGTCGGGACCTGCACGACACACGTCATGTCGTGCCGCGCTGCCAGGCGCCGCGGGAGCGGCGCCCTCCATTTGGTGACGAACGCGGTGCCGGTCGACGACGGCTACGGCAGGAACTCGATGATCGACTGGTCGAGCGGCAGTGCCCGCTCGGCACGCTGCGGCGGTGTCACCGGTGTCACGGCGAGCGGCTCGCCAGTCTCCTCGGCGGTGTCGAAGGCGGACGTGCCGGGCGAATGGCCGGTAACGTCGAAGGCGTCGATCTCGTACGGCACGCCGTTCGCATCGAGCGGCGACGGGCTGTCCATGACGTGGAAGTGGAGGTGCGGCGCGACGGAGTTGCCGGTGTTCCCGACGAGCCCGAGGACCTGTCCGCGCTTGACGTGCTCCCCGCCATGCACACGCAGGCTCCCGGGCTGGAGATGCGCGTAGAGAGCGAAGTTGCCGTGACCCAGGTCGAGCACGACGGAGTTGCCGTCCGCCTGATCGAGCGCGATCGCCTCGGGGAACTTGCCGGGCACCTGCTCAGGCAGATCGTCGAGTGTCGAGACGACGGTCGCATCGGCTACCGCCAGCGCCTCCCTTCCGAAGATCGTATAGCTGCTCAGCTGCTCGCGCGGGCCGTTGTAGATGCGGCTGGCGTCGTCGAGCTGCTCCCAGTCGACGGCGAAGCGCTGGGCGAGGCGCACCCGGCCGTCGATCGGCAACGCGGCGCGCGTGTGACGGGTCGCGTCGCAGCACGAATCGGCGGCGATGTAGCGCGCGCCGCGCAGCGGCGGACCGACGACCACGACGGCCCGCTTGTCCACCGCGACGTCGCCACCCGTCATCGTCATCTCCTGCATCCCCGGCGGCGCGGCGGCGATGTGCGCGCGCACGCCATGTGAGAGACGCGCGGGCGCCTTGGCGCCGGCCTCGAGCGTGACGTGCATGAACAACAGCGACGTGCCGCCGGCCGCCAGCCTGTCGCTGGCATCGCGTCGTCCGGCCGGCTGCAGGCGCCTCGCCACCGCCGCCGCATCGAGCGTCGCCAGGCGCGCGCCGTCGCCCAGCACCTCCACCTGTTCGACCGTCGCGTCTGCGCTCGAGAAGTTGGTCATCCACAGCTCGTAGACGAGGTGCATCCGCCCGTCCGGGCCGTTGAACGGTATCGGCGCATCGTGGACGGCGAGCAGCAGCGGCGTCATCCGTGCCCCACCGCCCTCCGCCGCCTGCGCCGCCGCACACGCCAGCGCGGCGGCGAGCAGCCCCACGCCCAATCGGATCGTCGAGCTCGTCATCCGTTCCTCCACCACCAGTGGTCGCCCTACCGGCTTTGCCGGAGAAACACGACCGCGCCCGGCGGGGGTTCCAGCGAGGAGCGGCCGCCTCGACACCTCGCGCATGGAAATGATGGTCGCGCGCCAGCTATGCTCGAGCCCGATGATCCGCGCGGGTGCGACCCAGTTCGCGATGCGCCAGGACCGCGACGAAGGCCAGTTCGTCGAGCGGCTGCTGTGGGATCCATCACCCGAGGCAGCCTTCTGGTCCGCATACACGGCGGTGCTCGAGCCGCTCGATCCGCGACGCGCCGAGTTCCTGCGCCTGGAAGTACTGCTCTCCGGCGGCGACCGCGAGGAGAGCACACCCGACCGGCGCGCCCGCTATGACGCGTTGCTCGCCGATCTGGCCGACCACCACGGGTGGCTCTCGCTCATCCGGCGTGGCCATCGCATTCGCAACTGCGGCGCGGCCCCGCGCCAGGACGGGGTGGTTCGATTCGCGTATCAGTGCCCGAAGCAATGGGTGACCCTCACTCCGACCGACAGGAGCGGCGTGCGCTACTGCGGGGGCTGCCGGAGCAACGTGTACTTCTGCGGCGACGTCGAGACGGCCGAACAGCACGCCCGCGCCGGCGATTGCATCGCCGTTCCGGCGGCACTGGCGCGGGCGGCATGCCTGCCGCCCGATTCCGGGACGGTGGTGACGGGACGGCCTGATTACGACAAATGGTGGGCCCAGAGGATCTTCACTTGAGAGCGAGTACCCGCGAGCAAAGTCGCCACCGGTGGCGATCGATCTTTCGCAGATCGTCTTCCCGACGTCAGAGGCTTCGCTGCCGCCCGACCCGCGGGTCCGAGCGCAGCGCCTCGAAGCGCACGCGCGCGGCGTCGAGGTGCGCGAGCTCGAAGATTTCCAGGCCGGCCGGCCGGTCGCCATTGGCCAGTCCGAGGCACACGTAGACGGCATCGAACTCGCCGCCCTCGGCGTTGGTGCCGGACCAGCGCGCCACGTACAGGCGCCCGTGCGCGGCAATGCGGTCGAAGTAGAGCGTCTCGGTGCGCAGGTCGCGGCTCAGGTCCCACATCGCATCCAGCGAGGCGACGTAGGCGTCGGCGCCGTCGAGCCGGCCGACGCCGGTGCGCCGGCGGTCGTCGAGGTAGAAGTCGTCGGGCAGCAGGGCGCGCACCCGTTCGCGGTCGTGGGCGTTCCACGCCCGCACGAGATCCAACGACGCCGGCGGCGCGTCGTCGGCACCGCTGGCGGCATAGCGCTCGAAGAGCTCGGCACCGGCGGCGGCGCGGTCGTCGGGATCGAAGAGGACGACCGCGACCAGACGCCCCTCGGCATCGATCTCGTGCATCGCCAGGGTCTCGACCTCGAAGAGCAGAACCTCCTGCGTGCGGGTAAACCGATTGTGCGAGAGCGCCAATCGGTCGCCTGCCGTGGCCAGCAGCGTGCGCGCCACCTGCAGGCGGGGGTCTCCCGTGCCCCAGCGCAGACCGGCGAGGTAGGCGGCGCCATCCGTGGTGGTGCGCAGGCCGCGACGGCGGTCGTCGAACACCAGCGAGGGTGCGTGCAACGCCGCCACCGCGTCCCACTCGCCGGCGGCGGCGAGCGCCAAGTGCCGATCCATGGCCCGGCTCGCCGCATTGGGCGGGATGCGCAGCGGGTCCGGGCGGAGGTCCTCGAAGCGCGCCCGGGCGGCGTCGAGGTCGTCGATCTCGAAGAGCTCGACGGCGGCGAGCTCGTCGCCGCGGTACTGGATGAGGCCGACCATGACCGACTCGAATGCGCCGCCGTCGCCGTTGGTTCCCCACAGGCGCCACATGGCCACCCGGCCGTGCGGGGCCTGGGCGACGCCGTAGAGCGTCTCGCACCGCACGTCCGGGCTCAATGCGAACAGCGCGACCAGCGACTCGATGTACGCGTCGGCGCCCTCGATGCGGCCGAGGCCGGTCCGCCGGTGGTCGTGGTGGACGAAGTCGTCCGGCAACAGGCCGCGGATGCGGTCGAGATCGTGGGCGTTCCACGCCAGCAGGTACTCGGACAGCCGCGGTGGCAAGCCGTCGGCGCCGCTGGCGACATGGCGCGCGACCAGCTCATCGCTCGCCTCGGCGCGCTGCTCGACATCGAACAGGATCATGGCGCGCAGCCGGCCGGCGTCGTCCACCTCGGTCACGCGCCAACGCTTCATCTCGAAGCGCGCCTCGCCGGCGCCCTCGTGCCAGCGGACGCGATGCAGCGCCAGGCGGTCTCCGGCGGTGGCCACGAGCTCGACCTCCAGCTGCGCGCGCGCCTCCTCGAGCAGGAACTGGAGGCTGCGCAACCACTCGTCGAAGCCGCCGCGCACCAGGGACCGTCGCCCGCGATCGTCGAAGCAGAAGTCGTCGGTCATCCGCGCGCGCAGCCGGGTGGTATCCAGGCTCGCGGACATTGGCCGCAGCGCCCCGAGGTCATCGAGCGCGCGCGTGGCGGCGTTGGGCGGGATGCGCAGCGGGTCGGGGCGCAACTCGGCGAAGCGAGCCAGCGCGGCGTCGACGGCGTCGATCTCGAAGATCTCCACGCGCGTCGACCGCCCGCCCTTCACGGTGCCGACGGTGAGGAAGTCGCTCTCGAACGGGCCGCCGTCGGGTAGCGTGCCGGAGCGTCGGGCGGTGTACACGCCGGCATGCGGGGCGATCGCGAGCCAGTGCCATCCCGCGTCGAAGCGCGATTCGGGCGCCAGCTCCCACAGCGCGACCACGCTCCGCATGTACGCCTCGCGCCCTTCGCTGCGCCCGGTGCCGGTGCGCCGGTGATCCTCGACGACGAGATCCTCGGCGAAGGCGGCGCGCAGGCGCTCGGCGTCCGCGGCGTTCCAGGAGTCGATGACCTCGCCGAGCGCCGTCGTCATCGCCGCGACCGTCGGATCGATTGCCGCCCAGCGCGCCCACGCCTCGCGCTGCGCGGCGCGCGCGGCGTCGGCGCCGAAGAGGATGCAGGCGGTGAGGAGGCCCGACTCGTCGACCTCGGTCACGGAGATGTACTCGATCTCGAAGCGGCCCTCGGCCGGGCCGCCCGACCACAGCATGCGCACGATGGCGATGCGCTCGCCGGCGGTGCCCAGCAGCCGGCGCTCGGGACGGGCGCCGCTCGCCGCCCGCTCGCGCAGCGAGGCGATCATCATCTCGCAATCGCCGGCGAGGCGGGCGAAGCCCTGGCGATCCTCGAAGACCAGTCCCGGCGCGCAGCTCGCCCGCAGCGCGTCCCAGTCCGGGTCGTTGCGGGCATCGGTCAGTTGCCAGCGATCGAAGGCGGCCGTCGCCGCGTTACCCGTGGCGATCGCCGCCAGCGGATCGGGCGTCGCGCTCGACGACAGCGCCGCGAAGCGGGCCCGCGCCTCGTCGATCTGCTCGACGTCGTAGACGTCGATGCGCACTGGCCTGCCGAGCGCATCCCCCTCCGAGACGATGAGATAGGCAACCTCGAAGGTGCCGCCGTCCCGGGTGCCGCGGCGGTTGACTTCCGCGATCAGGGCCGGCCCGGAGATCCGCAGCGTGGGTGAGGCGCTCGCTCACGTCCGGCGCCAGCTCGACGAGCGCCCGCTGCGACCGGACGTAGGCGTCCACGTCCGCGAGAACCTCTCCCCAGCCGAGGAGGCGGTGGTCGTACACGGCCATGGATGGACCAGCGCCTGCCGCCATCGCGCCCCAATCGCGCCGGGCGAACGCGCGATCGTGGGTGCGCAGGTTGGCGAGCGATGCGGAGCGCCCCTCCGCGGCATCGTAACGCGCGTCGAGAGCGGCATAGGCGGCGTCGCTCTCCTCCGCGTCGAAGAGCTCGACCGCGACGAAGCGGCCCGCGTCATCGACTTCGCCGACGGCGAGGTATTCGATGGCGAGCGCGCCGCCGCTCTCGTCGACGTCGCCCTCGAAGAGCATGCGGGCGAGGCCGAGGCGCTCACCGCGCGTCGCCAGATGCGTCATCCTCCAGCGACTCCGCGGCACGTCGAAGAGCAGGCGCAGGTGCGCCAGGTTGGATGCGCCCGGCAGGCGCATCTGCATCAGCCGGCGGTGGTCGGCGAGCTGACAGGTCGGCGCGTGCAGCGCCTCGATCGTCGCCCAGTCGCCGGCCGACCAGGCGGCGGCGAAGCGATCGTTGGCGCGGGACGCGGCGTTGGGGAAGCGCTCGGTACGCCTGTCCAGTGCGCCGTCGAAGCGCCCGGAGCGCGGGCTACTCGGGATGGTCGGGGCAAGTGCGCTCGCGGCGAGCTGGGCGAAGCGCGCCTGCGCCGGCTCGGGCTGCTCAGCCTCCCACACGTCGGCACGGCATGCCCGGCCCGCCGCGTCCAGCTCGACGAGCACCAGCCACAGGTTCTCGAAGGCGCCCCCCTCCCGCGTGCCATGCCAGGCGTATTCGACGAGCACCCCGTTCCAGCAGGTCCGGACGTGATCGACCCGCTCCCGCGTGTCCGGTGCCAGCTCGATCTGCGCCTGCAGGGTCGAGACGACACCGGCCGGGCCGTGCCGCGTTCCCCAGCTGACCAGGCGATGGTTTTCCCCGACCAGATCCGGCGCGAAGAGCGCGGTCATGGCGGTCCAGTCGCGCGCCGCGAAGAAGCGCAGATAGGCGGCGAGCCACTTCGCCGCCAACGGGTGCGCCGCGGCTTCGCCGGCCTCCCAGCGCGCGTCGAGCTCGGCGTAGGCGGCGTCGCGGTCGTCGACGTCCCAGCGCACGTAGGCGACGATACGGCCGCGATCGTCCACCTCGGTCAGGATGAGGAAGGCGATCTCGCTCGGCCCGACGTCGGTGTCGGCGAACTCGAAGGTGGAGCGCCCCAGCGCCAGCCGCTCGCCGCGCGTCGCCAGCAGTTCGGAGACGCCGCGCACCGCGCGCCTGTCGGCCACCTCGCGGGTGAAGGCGACGTACTGATCGCGGTCGAGCTCGAGCTGCACCACCCGCCGACGGTCGGACATGTGGAAGTCGTCCGCGAAGAGCCGCGCGAAGCCCGGCCAGTCGTGCGCGCCCATGCAGGCGATCACCGGATTGACCGTCGCGGTCGCGGCGTTGGCGAAGCGCTGCGGCGCCGCCGTGTCGGCCGCCAACTCGGCGAAGCGCGCCAGCGCTTGCGGTGATTGCGCCTCGTCGTAGATGTCGGCGCGTACCATGCGGCCACCGGCGTCCAACTCGATGACGGCGATGAGCGCGATCTCGTAGCGGCCGCCGTCGCGGGTGCCGTGCCACGTCCCCGCCGAGCAGAAGCCGCGCGCGGCGGAGCGGAAGTGGTCGACGCGATAGACCGTGTCCGGGGCCAGCTCGGTCAGGGTGCGGAAGTTCTGCGCCCACGCCGCGCCGCCGCGCGTCGTGCCGAGCACGGCGAGGCCGCGGTGATCGTACTCGACGAACGTCGGCGCGCACAGCGCGACCACCGGATCCCAATCGCGGCTGGCCACCGCGGCGACGAAGGCGCGCATGATGACGGCGTGCGCGGGGTACGCCGCGCCCTCGCCGGCCTCGAAGCGCGCGTCCAGCTCGCCGGAGGCGGCATCGAGATCGTCGAGGTCGAAAGTTGTGCACGCGATCCAACGGCCGTCGTCGTCGACTTCGGTCAGGCTCAGGTGCTCGTCGAACGCGAGCGGAGCGCCGCCCCCCGCGACCTCGGCTTCGAAGCTCGCGCGGGTCAGACAGAGCCGCTCGCCACGGGTGGCGACCAGCGTCTCGTGCCAGCGGCTCGCGGGCTGGTCGAACAGCATCCGGAACTGCGCGACGAAGTCTGCGTAGCCGATCGCGAGGCGCATCATGCGGCGCCGGTCATCGAAGCGAAGTGCCGGCGAGAGGATGGTGAGGACACCCTCCCAGTCGCGCGTCACCCAGCAGCGCGCGTTTCGTTCGATCGATCGTGATGCCGCGTTGGCGAAGGGCGGCACCGTCGGCGCGGCCGCCAGCAGCGCGTCGAAACGCGCCAGCGCCTGGTCCAGCTGATCGGGCTCGTAGACGTCCGTGCGCGCGAGCGCGCCGCTGCCGTCCACCTCCATGACGACGAGGTTCGGGATCTCGAAAGAACCGCCGTCGCGCGTCCCCTGAAAGCCGCCCACCACCACCGCGCCGCCCGGCGCGGACCGGACGTGCTCGGCGCGGTAGGTGGAGTCCGGCGCGAGCTCGACGAGGGCGCGAAAGTTCTGCGTCCAGGCCTCGCCGCCACGCGTCGTGCCGAGCACGGCGAGGCGGCGATGATCGTGCTGCACGAAGGTCGGGCTGCAGAGCCCGGCGAGCCCCTCCCAGTCCCGCCGCGCGATCGCGCGTACGACCCCGATGGCGACGCGCGCGTGTGGGACGTCCGGATCGGCGGCGTAGCGCGCGTCGAGCTCGGCGTAGGCCGCGTCGAGGTCGCCGGCGTCGAAGCGGGCCCCGCTGACGAGACGGTCGCCGGCCGCGTTCACTTCATGCAGGTTCAGGTGTTCGACGTGGCTCGGCCCGACGTCTCCGTCGGCGACGTCGATACTCACGCGCCAGAGCGCCAGGCGATTCCCACGGGTGGCGAGCACATCCGTCTCTGCCCTGGCCGAGCGCATGACGCCGAGCCGGCGCGTCATCTCCACCCACCCGTCGCGGTCGAGGTCGACCTGCACCAGGCGACGGCGGTCCGAGAACCGGTAGTCGCTGGCCAGTAGGTCTGCCAGCCCCCGCCAGTCGCGGGCATGCCAGGCGGCGTCGATCCGCTCCCGGAAGGGCGTCGCGGCGTTGGCGACGAGCCGGGACGCCGCCGCCGGCGGGCGGCGTCCCGCCAACTCGTCGAAGCGCGCCAGCGCCTCGGCCTCGCGGTCGCAGTCGAAGACCTCGTGGCGCGCGAGAAGGCCGTCAACGCCGAACACACAGAGGTGCAGGACCGGTCGCTCGTAGGCGCCGCCACCGTCGCGCGCCGTGCCGACCGTCGTCGTGCGGAACAGCGTCGCATCCGGCTGCGCCTGCAGGACGTCGTCGAAGCGCAGGGTGAAGCTCTCGAGCTCGAACATCGCGCGGTAGAGCTCGCGCCCGGCGTCGGCGCCGCGCAGGATCCCGTATCCCAGGATGCGGCGGTCCACCATCTCGACGGCGGGCGACACGGTCGCGGCCCACGCGTCGAGGTCCGCCGGCCCGGCCAACGCGGCGAAGAAACGGGCCGTCGTCAGGGCGCGGGCGCGCGCCGGGCCGTCGGGCAGCGACTCGGCGTAGCGCTCGTACAGGCGAGCGACGCCGTCGGCGAGACAATTGGGGGCGAAGACCTCCATGTGCAGGGCCCGACCGCACGCATCGACCTCCCAGAGGCCGATTTCCTCCAGCTCGATGGGACCGACCGCGTTGAGGTGGCCCTCGGCAAACCCTTCGGCGTTGATGACGTGGCGACCGAGCAGCAGCGAGTCGCCCAGCGTCGCCAGCGACTGGGCCCTCCGCGCCAGGCGCTCGGCGCGGAACAGCGACCGCCACGTCGTCAGCATTCCGCGCCGCCCATACGTGGCGGCGGTGGGATGGTGCACGAACTCGAGCCGCTCGGAAAGCAGATCCGCCAGCGCCTCGGCGTCGCGGGCCGCGACCGCCTGGTCGAAGCGCACGCCGACCGCCGTGGCCATGTTCTCCCGCACGCGACGGACGATCGGCGACCGCGCTTCCGCCAATTCGTCGAAGCGCGCCATGGCTGCGGCTTCGCGGTCGAGGTCGAAGGTCTCCCAGCGCCCGACGCAGCCGTCGGCATCGAAGACGATCAGCGCATAGATGGTTCGCTCGAAGGCACCGCCGCCGCCGCGGTCGGTGCCGAGATTCGTCGCGCGGGTCAGCAGGGCCTCGGCGGAGCAGGCGAGGACCTCGTCCAGACGCCAGCGGCCGTCCACGGTGAGGTCGAGGAAGGCACCGACGGCCGCCAACACGGCGGCGTCGCCGCGTAACGTCCCGACCCCGGCGACCCGGTGGTCGACCCACTCCACCGTCGGCGAGAACGGGTTCGCCAGCCGATCGCGATCCACCAGGCCGAGGAACATCCGCTCGATCGAACGCGCGGCCGCCGCGGCGCGCGTGCGAGCGGGGCCTTCGGGCAGCGCGTCGGCGGCGCGTTGGTACAAGCGACCGACGGCGTCGGCGAGATGGTCGGCGGCGAAGGTCTCGAAGGACCGGCAGCGGCCGGTCGCGTCGAGCTCGAGGACGCCGACATGCTCCATCTCGTACTCGGCGACGTCGAAGTGGCCGCCCGCCGTGCCGCTGGCGGAGACCAGGCGGCGCAGCAGGCAGAGCCGCTCGCCGAGGGTCGCCAATGGCTCGAGACGAAAGACGAGGTCGGGCAGGCGCATCATCCGCCGGCTCGAGTCGAGGTGGCCCTCGCGCCCGTACGCGGTGCCTGTCTGGTGATCGACGGACGCCATCGCCTCGCCGAGCAACGCATCGACCGCCTCGAGGTCGCGCGCCGCGAACGCCGCCTCCATGCGACCGATCACGGCGGTGGCGGCGTTGGGGCGGACGCGGCGAGCCGGCGGCGGCGGCGGCGTGCCCGTCGTGAGCGCATCGAATCGGGCGAGCGCGTCGTCCACCCGGTCGTCGTCGAACCACTCGGCGCGCACCAGCCGCCCGCCGGCATCGGTGGCGAACAGCGAGAGAAAGGGCCGCTCGTAGGCGCCGCCGCCGCGGCGCTCGGTGCCCGAGTGCATCACGCGGGTGAGCAGCGCGGTCGGGTCGAGCGCCAGGATGTCGCGCTGCGCAAAAGCGACATCGTCAGCGACCTGGCGCAGGGCGCGCAGATGCTCGACATACGCCTCGGCGCCGCGCACCGACCAGGTGCTCAGGTGGCGGTGATCGATGCCCTCGAAGTCGGGTGCGACCACCGCCGCCAGGCGGTCCAGGTCTCCGGACGCCAGCATCACGGCGGCCGTGAGCTCCGCCCCTGCAGCCGCGCGTTCCCGCTCGGGTCCTTCGGGGAGCAGCTCGGCGTAGCGCCCGTACAGGCGGGCGATGGCGGCGCCGAGCTGGTCGGCGGCAAAGATCTCGATCAGCACGCCCGGCTCGATGACGACGTATTCCTCGCGCTCGAAGGCGCCGACGTCGAAGCGCCCGGGGGCCGCCGAACCGCCGGCGGCGATGCGACGGCGGAAGAGCGCCAGGGACTCGCCGAGGGTCGCCAGCGGCTCGTGGCGCACGACCGGATCCTTCAGCTGGAGCAAGCGGCGGTAGGACTCGATCGCTCCCTCTCGCCCGTAGGTGGATTCGGTCGGATGATCGACGACGCGCACGCTGGCGGCGTTGATGAAGGCCTGCTCGATCGCCGCGACGCTGCCAGACGCAAACGCGGCGTCGAACGCCGTCGCCGAGGCGGTCGCCGCGTTGGCGCGCACGCGCCGGTGCGGGGCGCGCGGCGGCTCGAGGCGACTCGCGGCGCGCGCGGTCGGCGCGACCCGCGTGGTGTCGCGCTGCGCCCGCTCGACGAGGAGCGTCGCGCCCTTGGTTTCCCACAGCTCGGTGGCGCGGCGCTTCTCGGCGTCGGCTTCAGCGCCGCGGCCGGCGGCGCGCAGCGCCGCGGCGAGGGCGAGGCGGGCGTCGGCGTGGTCGAGCAGCGCGTCGGTGGCGGACGCGATGGCCACCGCGGCCTGCGCCAGCTCGACCGCGGCAGCGTGTTCGCCGCGCTGGGCCAGCGCCTCGGCACGCACGCCGCGCCAGGCGATCGCCGCCTGCAGATCGTCGCCGGCGAGCGCCTCGCTCTCGCGGCTCAGTGCTTCCGCCTCCTCGCCGCGCTGCTGCGCCAGGAGGGCGCGCGCCAGCAACGCCGCGGCCTGCGCCGCGTCGATGCCGAGGCCGATATCGCGCAGGCCCTCGTAGGCGCGGCGCAGGCTGCGCTCGCCGGCGACCGCGTCGCCCTCGAGCAGCTCGATGCGGCCGACGAAGGCATCGACCTCGAACAGCCGATGGGTGATGCCGAGCTCCTCCACCATCTTGCGCGACGAGGCGATCATGCGCCGCGCCGCATCGGTGCGGCCGCGCAACGCTTCGAGGACGCCCTGACAGCTCAGCGCCACCGCCTCGACCGCCGGCGCGCCCTGGGTGATACGCAGGACGCGGACGACGTCGAGGCAGCGGCCGCTGGCGCGCGTCACCGGGCTCGGTCCCCACAGCGCCGCCAGCGGCGCGCCGGCGAGGACGGCGTTGGCGCGGCGCCGATCGCCGGCCTTGCGCGCCGCGGCGAGGGCGCGATCGAGCGCGGCTTCGCAGGCGCCGACCCGGCCGAGGCGGGCCAGCGCCTGGGCGTGCACCTGGTGCGCCTTCGCCTCGCCGGCGGCGTCGCCCAGTGTCTCGAACTCCGCCGCCGCGGCGGCGACGGCGTCGGCCGTCGCCTGCAACTCCTGCGGCGCGGTCAGCACGGTGAGCTGGCCGGTGAAGCAGGTGTGCCAGGCGCGCAGGCGCTGGCAGCGCGCGTCGCCGTCAACATGTGGAGGGCGCCGCTCCTGCGGCGCCGGTTGCGTCGCGCCGCGGACCCCACGTTCTTCAGGCGCCGCGGAAGCGGCGCCCTCCAGCGCTGGTTGAACGTGAGGTGAGGGTTCCGACTCAGCCGGCGCCGACGGAGCGACGCCGTCCGGGACCGCGAGCAGCTCGATCGCTTTCGCCGCCGGGCCGACGTCGCCGGCTGCGAGCAGGGCCTCGCACCAGTCGAGGGCGAGATCGGCGCGGGTCGGGTCGGCTTCGTCCAAGCCGGCGATGGCGCGCCCGAGCAGGTTCGCGGCGAGCGGCAGGTCATCGCCGGCCAGCGCGCGGCGACCCGCGGCGGCCAGGCGCTGCGCCGCGCGCTCGCCGAGTCGGCGTCCGGCGGCGTCGAGCGGACCGAGCTCGCTGAGATGCTGGTGCGCCTGCTCGAGATGGCGACCGATGGTCTCGTCGTGCTCGACCGCGTCGCCGGCGCGCGCCTCGACCCAATCGGCGAGGCGACCGTGCAGCTCGGCGCGCGTCCCCTTGAGAAGGCGGCGGTAGGCCGCGTCGCGGATCAGCACGTGGTGGAAGCGCAGCACCGGCTCGCCGAGGAACCAGCCGCTGTCCGGCTCGATCAGCTCGCTGCGCTTGAGCGACTCGAGCCGCGCGTCGAGGTCGCCCGCCGCGTGCGGCATCAGGGCGGCGACCGCGTTGCGCGAGAAGTGGCGGCCGACCACCGCGGCGCGCTCCAGCACCGCGCGCTCCTCGGGTCGCAGCCGCTCGATGCGCGCGGCCAGGAGGGCGTGGATCGTCGGCGGCATCTCCAGGGTCGCCAGGCCGGCGCCGACGATCCAGCGCTCGCCCTCGCGCGTCAGCGCGCCCTCCTGCACCAGCATGCGCACCAGCTCGGCGACGAAGAGCGGGTTGCCCTCGCTGGTGGCGAGGAGCTTGGCCGCCACCGCCGCCGGCAGGTCGGTGGCGCCGATGACGTTGGCCGCCAGACGCGTCGCCGCACCGGCGTCGAGCCCGGCGAGCGTCACCACGTCGGCGACCAGGCCGCCCGGTGTGACCAGCGACGAGCGGGTGTCCCGCAACTCCGGGCGGGCCCCGACCAGCACCAGCAGCGGCACGCCGCTGCCCCACTGCACCAGGTGCTCGACGAGATCGAGCAGCAGCGGCTCGGCCCACTGCAGGTCGTCGATCACCAGCACCAGCGGCTTGGTGGCGGCGATCGCCGCGAAGAAGCGGCGGATGGCGAAGAACGTCTCCTCGGGCGAGGCCGGCGAGCCGGCGAGCAGGGCGGCGACGCCGCTGGCGATGCGTCCGCGATCGGCGTCGTCGGGCGCGAGCGACGCGTCGATCGCGGCGCGCACGCTATCGGCGGCGGCGGCGTCGTCGAGCGCGAGGTGTTGGCGCATCGCCGCGGCGATGGGCGCGAACGTGCCGCCGCCGCCGGCGTCGCACTGCGCCTCGATCACCGCCGCGGCCGTGCCGAGACGGCGGCCGAGCTCGTCGATCAGGCGCGACTTCCCGAGACCCGGCGAACCGACCAGCACCGCCAGGCGCGCCGCCGGCGCCGCCACCGCGGCATCGTACACGGCGGTGAGGCGCGCGAGCTCGTCGTCGCGCCCGACGAAGGCCGCCGCCGTCGCGGTCGCCGGCCGCTCCAGCGACTCGATGCGGTAGGCCTTCACCGCTTCGGTGCGTCCCTTGAGGGCGAAGCTGCCGAGCGGCACCAGGGTGACCAGTGCGGCGACCAGACGCTGCGTCGCCTCGCCGATCACCACTTCCCCGAGGCCGGCTTCCTGTTGCAGCCGCGCCGCGACGTTGACCGGATCGCCGACGATGTCGCTGTCGTCGCTGCTCACCACCACTTCGCCGGTGTTGACGGCGACGCGCAGGCCGATCTCGCTCGCCGTCTGCTCGCCGGCGAGGGCGCGAAACGCCTGCTGCATCGCGACGCCGGCGCGCACCGCGCGCATGGCGTCGTCCTCGGCGACCGTCGGCACGCCGAACGCCGCCATCACGCCGTCGCCGAGCAGCTTGACCACCGTGCCGCCGTGGCTGTCCACGGCGGTGCGCATGGCCCGGTAGTAGCGCTCCATGAAGGCCCGCGCCGACTCCGGATCGAGCCGCTCCTGCAGCGCCGTCGAGCCGGCGAGATCGGCGAAGAGGATCGTGACGACCTTGCGCGAACCGGCGTCGCGGGGTCCCACGGGCGGGTTCGGTGGCGCCGGCGCGGCGGCGGTGCGGGCGCCGCACTCGAGGCAGAACTTCGCCGCCGGCGGCAGCTCGGTGCCGCAGCCGGCGCAGCGCGCCGCGATCGGCGTCCCGCACTCGAGGCAGAACTTCGCCCGCTCGGGGTTGTCGTGGCCGCAGGCTGCGCAGATCATGGCGCGAGCGTCCCCGACCGACCGGCGTCTTCCGCTGCGGCGAGCGCGGGAAGGTGGGAGAGAAGGGGGAGATCGTTGGCTGTCAGTTCAGACGCGGCCGGGGGACCGCCCAAACCGGCGCCGCAACCGGTGCGGAGCTTCCTGACCTCTCGATTGTCCTGTCGGCGTCCGGCGCGGCGCACGCATCCCCTTTAACGACCTGAGAACCTAGCAGCCAAACGATCGACAAACACAGCAACCCGACAACCTGGCAACCGTTTCCCTCGATCGACCTGGTCCGTCCGCGAACCCTGCGAGCACGCGGTCATGTGCAGTCGCCAGCTCATCCGGGCGATCCGCGTACACCACGTGGGGTGAGGTCCGCAGGCGGCGTGTTCCTCACGTGCGCCCGTCAAATCAGACCGGGACCTCGGCGATCGAGGCGCCCGGCGGCCGTGCCGCGCCCGGCCCACGGGAGCGATTTCGTGGAATCTGCGGGGAACTTTCGGGACTCGAGGGCCGGCGCCGACCTAGAAGACGGCAGACATCTGAGCCCGGCCGGATTCGCTGGCCGGCCAACGGCCTCGGGAGGCGATTCGATGACCCGCCTGCGGGCGCCGGAATCCGTGGGAGCGAGGACGCAATTGATCGGCGGAATGCACGACCAGGTTGGGGCGATCGCCGTCCCGAGACGGGCGATCACCGGCGGCGATACGAACGCGCTGATGCCCTGCGTACGCGTCGCCTCGACGTGCGCACTCTACCTCGTGGCGCTGCTGGCGGGGGGCTGTGCGACCGGCCTCGGCCCCAATGCGCTGCGCAGCGAGCGGCCCGACTACAACCAGCAGATCGCCCGCTCCTCCGACGCGGAAATGCTGCTCAATCTGGTCCGCCTTCGGTACAACGACACGCCGGTGTTCCTCGAGCTCGGCTCCGTCGTCGCCCAGTACGGCTATGAAGCGTCGCTCAATGCCAGCGGCACGTTCGGCTCGGGCTCCAGCGGCACCGCGGGCACCGGGCTCATGTACGGCGAGAAGCCGACCCTGACGTACTCGCCGTTGTCGGGCGACAAGTTCGCCACCCGCATGATGACACCGATCCCCCTCGACTCCCTCATGCTGCTCACCCAGACGGGCTGGAAGGACGATCGCCTGCTGCTGGTCATGGTCCAGCGCGCGAACGACGTGCTGAACGCTCCTACCGCCACCGGCCCGACCCCGGAGCACAAGCCGGATTACGAATCGTTCGCCGACTTCGCCGAGCGTCTGCACCGTCTCCAGGCGGCAGGGCTGGCGGGCGTCAACTGGGAGCTCGCGGCGAAGGACGCCCATACGCCCGGGCGCGATCCCGAATTCTGGCTCCGCGCGCCGACCGACCCGCACAGCCCGCTCGCCGCCGATCTCGCCGCGGTGCGCCGCTACCTCGACCTGCCGCCGGGTAGACAGGAGTTCCGGCTCACCGGGTACCCGTACAAGCGGCAGCCGGGCGAAGTCGGCTTGCGCTGCCGATCGCTGCTCGCCGTCCTCTACTTCCTCTCGCAATCGGTCGAGCCGCCCGAGGCCGACGTCCAGGCGCACCTGGTGACGACCACGACCGACGACGACGGGCAGCCGTTCGACTGGCGACGCGTCACCGGCCAGGTGATGGCCATCCACTCGCAACAGGAACGTCCGCAGAAGGCCTACATCGCCGTCCCCTATCGCGGCTCGTGGTTCTACATCGCCGACGATGACCAGAGCTCGAAGGCCACGTTCGGTCTGCTGAACTTTCTCTTCTCGCTGACGGCCGCGAGCGGCAGAGGCGACGCGCCCCTGCTGACGCTGCCGATCGGCAACTGATCGTGGCGCTCCATGAACGCTGCATCGGGCCTCTCGCGCCCACGGTCCACGATCACCCTCGACGTCGAGGTCCCGTCCGTGCGCCCGCAAATGGGGTGATCGTCACCGAATGGTTGCCATCGCCATGCGCCACTCCGGTCTGATGATCCGGCACGCACGGCCGGGCGCGTCCCGAGAGGTGATGGCGAGACCGCGGAGACGGGATCGGCGCGCCGCGCCGCGGCGCCGACCAGGCTGTGGGGCGGCGGCGCGCGCCGGCCGCACCGCGGCGGCCGTACTCGCCATGGTCGCCTGCCTGGCGGTGTCGCCGCGGTGCGGCGCGCCGCTCTTCCAGTGCCCCGCCGCGGGCGCCCAGGAGGAGCCGGGTCCCACTGACCGTGAGAGGCTTGCCAAGGAGTTCACCGATCCGCTGACGACTCTGCCGCAGATATTCTTGCAGGACGCCTACACGCCGGTGAACTACGGCACGGAGGCGCCGGCCAACCGCGTCATCGTCCGGGCAATCGTCCCGCGCGTGCCGCGATACACGCTGTTGCCGTTCGTCCAGCTCGTGCGACCCAGCCTCTCGCTCGTCACGGTGCCCACCGGCAGGGGGAGCGCCACGCGCACCGAGCTCGGCGACATGCAGCTGTTCGATGCGGCGGTGCTGCCGTGGCACCTGGTGGACGGACTGGCGATCGGCGTCGGGCCGGCGTTCGTCTTTCCGACCGCAACCTACAAGACCGCGGGGCAGGGATCGTGGCAGGTGGGCCCACTCCTGGGCACCCTCTACAAGGGGATCCCGTGGCTCCTCGTCGGAAGCCTGATCCAGAACCCGATCTCCTTCGCCTACACCTCGTCCGACCGCCAGCCGGTGAGTACCCTCCTGTTCCAGCCGATCGTGTTGGTGGCGCTGCCCGACGGTTGGTACGTGAAATCCGCCGACTCCACGTGGGTGCTCAACTGGCACCGCGGTACCCCGACCCTGTTGCCGGTGAGCTTCGGCGTCGGCCGGGTGCTGGTACGCGAGGGGCTGCCGCCGATCAACTTCTACGTCAGCGGGGAATGGCTGGCGTATCGTCAGTTCGCGCCGGTGGCGCCGCAGGCGACCGTTCGCTTCGGCGTGACGGTGGCCTTCCCGGACTGGCGGCCCTGGTAGGCGCCGCCACGTCCCATCCGGGTGCACGAGCCATGCGACAGCCGGCAACCGGGAGACCAGGTGTCAGCTCTCCTCCACGACTGGTGACCTGTCGCTGGCGCTCCGCGATCGTGGTCCCCGTATCGACATCGGCCGCGCAGGGCCCGAGGGGTCCGACGGTGATGGCCCTGCGCGCGGGATCCGCCGGCCTTCGCCGAGAGAACGTGGCGCTCTGCCACCGGGTGACGACGCTCGACCGCGCCAAGCTGACGCAGCGCATCGGCGTGCTCCCGCGTGATCTCGCGGCGCAGATCGACACCGGGCTCGCCACGGCCCTCACGCTGCGCTGAGGCACAACTGTCCGCCTCCACGTGGCGGTCTTGGCGTCCTTTGCGGCCCTGAATCCGGAGAACTGTCACGTACCACGCGTCGGGGTCATCGTCCCGACCACCTCGCTCTCGCCAAAAGCGAAGCAGACTCTGATTCAGAGTGACCCCGGGCGCCCTGCCCGCCGCCACATGGACCGATGGACACGCCCTTGGGCCGGCGCGGGTTCCGGAGCGCCCCGATTTCGTACGCGGGTGCGCGACGCGGGCGTCTCACTGCGGTGCCTGCCACACCACGATGCGCTTCTCGCCGGCGTTGACCACCAGCACATCGCCGGTGTCGGCGACCGCGACGCCGATCGAATTGATGAAACGCCCCGGCGAGGTATGGCCGAAGCTCACGACGAAGGCGCCGTCGGGCGTGAACTTCTGCACCCGGTCGTTGCCCGCGTCGACGACGTAGACGTAGCCGTCGCGGTCGACCGCGATGCCGCGCGGGGTCATGAACTGCGACGGCGCGTCGCCGGTACCGCCCCATTGGGTCAGGAAGGTGCCCGAGCGGTTGAAGGCCTGGATGCGATCGTTGCCCGAGTCGGCGACGTAGACGCGATCGCCGAACACGGCGATGCCCTGCGGCGCATCGAACTGACCCGCGGCGGTGCCGAAGGCGCCCCAGAGGTCGAGCGAGGCGCCATCGGAATCGAGCTTCTGCACCCGGTGGTTGCCGCCGTCGACGACGAACAGGTTGCCGACGGCATCGACGGCGATGCCGCGCGGGTCCATGAACTGACCCGGCCCGGTGCCCGGCGTGCCGAAGACCCTGATCAGCATGCGGTCGGCGCTGAACTTCGCGATGCTCTGGTTGATCGAGTCGGCCAGGTAGAAGCCGCCGTTCGGCGCGATGGCGATGCCGGAGCCGGCGTGCGGGCCGGGATTGCCGCCGGTGGCGATGCGGACCTCGCCATCGGGCTCGCCGTTGGGACTGAAGAACGCGATGCGCGCCTGATCGCCGACGGTATCGCTGACGAGCACACCCTGCGCAGGGGAGTGCGCGATGGCGACCGGCGCCACGAGACGCCCCAAGAGCGCATCGATGAGCGTCCACACCGGCTGCAGATCCGCGTCGAGCTTCTGCAGGCGATCATTGTCGGTGTCGGCGACGTACAGGTTGCCGTCGGCGTCGAGCGCCACGGCGCGCGGAAAGTTGAATTGCCCCGCAGCGCTGCCTGATTCGCCGGCCGAGCGCACGAAGCTGCCGTCGGTGTCGTAGACCTTGACCGTGTCGCCGAGGTCGGTGACGTACAGGCGATTGTCGGCGCCGATCGCGATCGCGGTCGGCGCGTCGAGTCGGGTCTCGCTCGGGCCGGTCGTGCCGATGTCGAGCAGGTGCTCGAACGACGCGTCGAACTTCTGCACGCGGTTGTTGCCGAGGTCGACGACGTACGCGTAGCCGTCGGCGTCGAAGGCGATGTCGAACGGCTGTTCGAACTCCCCGGGGCCGCCGCCCTGGACGCCCCACTGTCCCTGGTAGACACCGCTGGTGCTGAACCGTTTCACGTTGTTGTGATTCGGTGTCGCAGACGAACACGACGCCGGTGTGCACCGTCACGCAGGAGGGCTCGCTGAGGTTCTCCGTCGCCGCCCTGGCGGTTCCGAACTGGAGGAGGAACTGGCCGTTCGGCGCGAACTTCTGCACGCGGTTGTTACCCGCGTCGGCGACGTAGAGGTTGCCGCCGGCATCGAAGCCAATCCCGCGCGGCGCGTTGAATCGTCCAGGGTCGCTGCCGGATGCGCCGACGGTGTGCACGTACTTGCCGGTGGCGTCGAGCTCGAGCACCCGATCGCGCGCGTCCGCGATCCAGATGTGGCCGTCCGTGCTGATGGCAACGCCACTCGGCTTGCTCAGCGGTTGAATCACGAAGCCGGGCTCGCCGAACGCGTAAGGCGAACGCGTAGTCGGTCGCGGTACTCTCGGTCGGCGTGCGGGTGATGGTTGCCGTCCTGGTGCTGGTCGGCGTCGGCGTGAAGGAGGAGGTCGGCGGAGGGTCGGCGTGCGCGTCCCCGTCCCCGGCGCGCTGGTCGCCGTCGGCGTGCCGGTGACGGTACCGCGTCGGCGTCGGCGTCGACAGAATCTGCGGCAACGCCTTGAGAAACGCGGTGACGTCGGCGACCGAGACGATCGAGTCGCCGTTGACGTCCTTGCCCAGGCAGCCTTGCACGGATCGCAGAACTGCGCCTGCACCAACAGGGCGAAGTCGGTCAGTTCGATCGACCGGTTGCAATCCACGTCGCCCGGCGCGGTGAACACGTTGCCGGCCACGCAGGTGATGATCTGCGGGCACTCCGGCGTGCCCTGCGGCTCGCGCCGCCGCCGCTGCGAGCGCCGATCACCAGCGCCGCGATCAGCGCGCGAGCTTCGGTAGCGATCGGCCGCGAGCCGGCCTGGCCGCGCGCAGCGCGGCCGAGCTCGTGGACTCCGCTGCGCGACACTGCTTCGATCGGAGCAGGGCGGTCATCTGGCGGCGCAGTAACCCGACGTACTCAGGACAAGCAACAATGACAGACCTGCTTTTCAATACTGTCAGCCGCAACCGGCGAGCGCGTTGCTCACCGCCTGCAGGATCTCGTTGATCGTCACCGCCTGGTCGTGGTTCGGGTCGCCGGCCTCGCACGTGTCGACCGCAGCGTCGCCGAGGGCGATGTTCACCATGCGCAGCAGCTCGGCGATGGTCACCGCGTCGTCGAGGCTGCAGTCGCCGACGCAGACCGCCGCGGGAGTGACGCGCGGGCTCTCGGTCGGCGACGGCGACGGCGTCGGACTCGGCGTGTCGCTCGGTGCAATGGTGGGCGTGGGCGAACCCGTCTGGGATGTGGCTCGGCGAGGGATTCGGCGTGTTGCTCGGTCCGGTCGTTCTGCGTGGGCGAGCGCGTCGGGGATTGGCTGGGCGCAGGATTCGCGGTGTTGCTCGGCGTCGTCGTCGGTACCAAGGTCGCGGTCGGCGTGCGCGACGGCGAAGGGCTCGACGTGAACGGGGCGGTCGCCGTCGCGGTGAGGGTGGGCGTCGGGGTAGGGCGTCGACACCTGGATCCCGGCCCAGAAGCCTCCGCTGAGCGAGTAGGCGCCGCTGCTCAAGCGGCCGGCGTCCGCTTGCCCGATCGTGCCGCCCAGCTTGTATGCGCTGCTGAAGCTGCCGGTCGCGCCGCCGCCGTCGATGGTGTTGTGCCGCAGGTCGTAGGCGCCACCACTCTGGGCGCCCGCCGTTGCGGCGGCGAGCAACAGCGCGACCCCGAGAGCGACGGCTATTCGGCGGGCAATCATCGATCGCGGCAGTCCACGCAGGTCGCGGCGACGATCACGGCTTCGCCGGTGAATCCTTCACCGCGGTCATGCTCATCGACGCGGGCATGCCGAGCTCGAGCGGGTGCAGGTAGTGGCCGACTTCCTCCGGCGGCTTGTTCTCTTCCACGACGATGCGGTGGGCGTTGGCATACACGTCCTGGCGAATGCCCGTCACCAGCCAGGAGATCTTCTGACCGGCCGCGCCGCCGGCGATCTGGAAGCGGTTGTCGTGTATCTCCTCGGCGACATAGACCGGCGCGAAGGCGCCGACGCAGGTGAGCTGGTATCGGAAATCGCGGTTCAACGCCTCGAACCAATCCGGCAGCTCGACGTCGGCTCGGCCGTCGGCGTCGAGCACGGCGATGCCATCGTAGATGTTCTTCATGTCCGGGCTCTCGACGAAGGAGTGCGACAGGTACTTGTTGGCCGGGTCGAGGGGATGATCGATGATGAACGAGCCGGCGGCTTTGGAGAGTGTTCCGTTGATGTGCACCTTGCCGCTGAAGTAGCCGGCGTAGCCGGAGGCGCTTTCGCCGTAGACTCCATACGCGTTCGGGCCGTTGTCGGCGATGCCGTGCACGCCGTTACTATTGCTCCCGACGGCGGTCCCGCGCACGCCGTCGCCGAAGATGCCCGGGGCTTGCCCTATGCCGTGAACGCCGTAGCTCGCGTCGCTCCTGCCGATCACGCCCACCCCGTTCGTGCTCCTGCCGATCACGCCCACCCCGTTCGTGCTCCCGCCGAACATGCCGGTGCCATCGATGCTCGAACCTAACACGCCGATGCCGCCGTTGCCGATGTTGGCGAAGCCGTGCACGCCGTAGCTGTCGTCCGCCACGCTGGCGCCCTGTACGCCGGCGCCGCCCCCGACTCTGGTGGTCGTGCCGTTGATGACGCCGCCGTCATCGCTGCCGACCAGCGAGAGCGGGGCGGCGACGTTCAGCGTCACAGCACCGCTCGCGCCGCCACCGGTCAGCCCGGTACCGGCGGTGACCGCAGTGATGTCGCCAACCGCGACGCAGGTGACCGTGCCGTCGCTGTTCACCTGACTCAAGACGGTGCCGGCGGCGCACGTTCCGCTGACGCGCTTCTGTACCTTGGTGGTGTCGATATCGGAGTCGGTGATGGTGTTGTTGGCGATCTTGGCGCTGGTGACCGCGCCGTCGCCGAGGTCGGCGGCGACGATCGTGCCGTTGGCGATCTTGGCGCTGGTAACCGCGCTGTCGCCGAGGTCGTCGGCGGTGATCGTGCCGTTGGCAATCTTGGCACCGGTGAGGCTCGCATCGGGAACGGTACCGGCGGTGTTGGCGAACAGCGCGTAGGGCGCCGCGGTGATCGGTTGGCGAGGGGCGAGCACCTGGGTCGCGTTCCCCGGGCACGCGGCGGTGATCTCGAGCCAGCGATCGGCGCCGGGGAAGTTGGCGCCGAAATCGAGCGCGGCGGTGAACAGCCCCTTGTCGATGCTCACCGCCAGCGGTCCGACGCTCGCCAGTGCCGCCCCCCCGCTCGCCGCGGCGAACAAGCCGAACTGCAGGTTGCACACGCCGTCGGCCGGCGCGCCGTTGACGCTCAGTTGACCCTGGTAGGTGAAGCTGGTCCCCACCGCCGCGGCCGGCGTGGCTGCCGGGACGCTCGCCAGCACAGTGGTCACGACCATCAGCAGGCCTCCATCGACAAGCGACCTACAGGGCATCGGCTTCCTCCGCACCGCCGATCTCACAATTGCCGAAGATGAGTCAATGTAAAAAGACGCTGTGAGCCCGGCGTCGGGCCTTCACTCGCGCCAGCGTAGCGCCCGTAGCCGCGGGCGATGTTCACCATCCGCAGCAGCTCGGCCGGCGACGATCACGGCTTCGCCGGTGAATCCTTCACCGCCGTCATGCTCATCGACGCGGGCATGCCGAGCTCGACCGGATGCAGGTAGTGGCCGACCTCCTCGGCCGGCTTGTTCTCCTCCACGACGATGCGGTGGGCGTTGGCGTAGGCATCCTGGCGAATGCCGGTCACCTGCCAGGAGATCTCCTGACCGGCAGCGCCGCCGGCGATCTGGAATCGGTTGTCGTGGATCTTCTCGGCGACGTACACCGGCGCGAAGGCGCCGACGCAGGTGAGCTGGTAACGGAAATCGCGGTTCAACGCCTGGAACCAATCCGGCAACTCGACGTCGGCGCGGCCGTCGGCGTCGAGCACGGCGATGCCGTCGTAGATGTTCTTCATGTCCGGGCTCTCGACGAAGGAGTGCGACAGATACTTGTTGGCCGGGTCGAGGGGATGATCGATGATGAACGAGCCGGCGGCTTTGGAGAGTGTTCCCGTGATGGTCACCTTGCCGTTGAAGTAGCCGGCGTAGCCGGAGCTGCTTTCGCCGTAGACTCCATACGCGTTCGGGCCGTTGTCGGCGATGCCGTGCACGCCGTTACTGTTGCTCCCGGTGCCGGTCCCGCGCACGCCGTCGCCGAAGATGCCCTGGGCTTGCCCTATGCCGTGAACGCCGTAGCTCGCGTCGCTCCTGCCGATCACGCCCACCCCGTTCGTGCTCCGGCCGATCGCGCCGGTGCCGTTCCTACTGCTGCCATTCACACCGGTGCCATCGATGCTCGAACCTGCCACGCCGATACCCTGATTGGCGCTGCCACTCACGCCTTCGCCGTTGGCGTCATTCGCGGCCCGGCTCACTCCAGCCACGCCGGTGCCGTCGGAATCGTCGGTGATGCCCTCAACGCCCGTCCGGCCGTAACCGGAGACACCGCGGTAGTCGCCCGAGCCGGTCACGCCATAAAACGAACTTTCGCCCCTGACACCGGTCGGCATCCCGATACCGCTCGCAATACCGACCACCGCGGTGCCGGTAGGAGCGGTGGATACGCCCATGACCCCCTCGCCGCTGGCACTGGTTCCCTTGACTCCGAACTCCGCGCCGTCACCAAGCACGCCGATCCCGTCGAGACTCTCGCCGCGCACGCCGGCGCCGGCAGTGGCGGAGCCGAACACGCCGGCCGAATTGACGCCGGTGCCGGCCTTGCCGCTCACGCCGACGCCGTTCGAGCCGGTCGAGGTGCCGTCGAGGGCGCCGATGGTGGTGTTCGCCGCCGCCGACGTCAGGCGCAGCGGGGTGACGAGCTTGGCGCCGGTGACCTGGCCGTCGCCGATCTTCGCCGTCGTGACCGCCCCGTTGGCGAGGTCGCCGGTGGCGATGGTGCCGTTGGCGATCTTGGCGCTGGTAACCGCGCTGTCGCCGAGGTTGGCGGTGGCGATCGTCCCGTCGGCGAGCTTGGCGCTGGTGACCGCGCCGTCGGCGATCTTGGCACCGGTGAGGCTCGCATCGGGAACGGTACCGGCGGTGTTGGCGAACAGCGCGTAGGGCGCCGCGGTGATCGGTTGGCGAGGGGCGAGCACCTGGGTCGCGTTCCCCGGGCACGCGGCCCTGATCTCGAGCCAGCGATCAGCGCCGGGGAAGTTGGCGCCGAAATCGAGCGCGGCGGTGAACAGCCCCTTGTCTATGGTCACCGCGAGCGGCCCGACGGTCGCCAATGCCGAGCCGCCGCTCGCCACGGCGAACAAGGCGAACTGCAGGTTGCAGACGCCGTCGGCCGGAGCGCCGTTGACGCTCAGTTGACCTTGGTAGGTGAAGCTGGTTCCCACCGCCTCGGCCGGCGTTGCCGCCGGGAGGCTCGCGAGCATCGTGGTCAGGACCATCAACAACAAGCCTCTAGCGGCCACGAGCGCTCGGCAGGGCATCGACTTCCTCCGAATCGGCCGTTGTCACGATGGCCGGAGGTGAGTCAATGGCGAAAGTCGGTGGGACGGCGTTCTCTGCGCGCTCCGCGGCTCGGCGCCTCTGCGTTGTGTCCGAGCCGTACTTTCGCCGAGCGCCGCCAGCGCGCCGACGCGAACCGCGACCTGGCCCGCTTCTCGCGCTTGGCGTTGGGCAGACCCGATTCACAAGGGTGATCGACGACTTCCGGGCCGCTGAGAGCACAGAGGCTCCGTGGCAGGCCGTGTTCTCTGTGGTAGATGCATCCAGTTGGCCGGTACGGATCGTATTCGAGTCAGGAGGACGGACATGGAACAGCAGGACGATTTCTTCGCCGCGGTCACGTCGTTGGGCGGTCTCGAGGAGCTCGATATCGCCGCCCTTCGCCGCCTCTTTCGCATCGAGTGCTCGGGCGAGGACTTCTACAACCAGCTCGCCGACAAGATCGGCAATCCGCAGGCGGCTGACCTTCTGCGTCGCAACGGCCGCGAGGAGCGCGCCCACGCCGAGCGCGTGCGCCGCGTCATCGGCATCAAGCTGGGCCACAACTACGAGCCCACCGCCGAGGATACGGCCCGCTACGCCATCCCGCTGCCGCCGACGATCGACGCCAGCCTGCTGCCGCTGATCGTCCAGGGCGAGCTGGCGGGCGACGCCGACTACCACCGCTGGGCCGAGCGCGAGAGCGACCCCGAGGCGCAGCGCCTGCTGCGTCAGAACGGGAAGGAAGAAACAACCCACGGCCAACGCGTCCAACAGGTCATCGCCCTGTTGACGGGCGCGGGTTGATCGCGGCGCGCGGCGCGACCCGTCAATCGGCGCGCTTCGTGACGCGCGGCGTCCACTGGCCGTTCTCGACGCGATACACGGTGAGGACCGGATTGAGCGTGTCGCCGAAGGCGTCGAAACCGATGTCGCCGGTGACGGCGCCGCCGAGCGGCGCGAGGAGGTCGTCGGTCGTGGCCTGGACTCCGGTGATCACGGCGGCGCGCACCTCGGCGTCGACCCGTCCATGTCCGGCCAGCGCATCGCGCGCGACGAAGAGCAGGATGTTGGCGGCGTCGTAGGCGTAGGGGCCGAAGTTGCTGGGCGGCTCGGCGAACCCGCGCGCGTCGTAGGCGTCGAGGAACGCGGCGCCGCGCGGATCCTGCGCGATGGGCGCGCCCACCGAGCTCGCGAGGTCGCCCTCCGCGATCGCGCCGGCGGCGGCGATGTACTCGTCGGCCTGGATGCCGTCGCCGCCCATCAGCGGCACGGTGAGGCCGGCGTTGACGGCGGCCCGTTTCGCCAGCGCGGCGTGATCGTATTCGCCAGCCGAAGAAGAGGAGAGCGGGCTGCGCCGCCGCGGCCCGCTGCGCGAAGGGCACGTAGTCGGTGTCGCCGTCGGGAACGATCTCGAACGACGCGATGGTCCCGCCGGCCGCGGTGAACGCATCGCGGAAGTCGTTGGCCAGCCCCTGGCTCACCGGCTTGGCGTCGGCGATGACCGAGGCCGTCTCGACGCCGAGATCCTCGGCGGCGTAGCGGGCGAGGAAACCGCCCTGCTGCGCATCGTTCGCGACCAGGCGGAAATAGTTCGCGAACTGCCGGACCGGATGGTCGGGATCCGGCCCGAGCGTCAGGGTCGGATTGGTGTTGCCCGGCGAGATCATCGCGATGCCCGCCTCTGCGAGCAGCGGCGCGACGGCGGCGGCCACGCCGGAGTTGTAGGTGCCGACCACGCCGACCACGGTGTGATCCGCGAGCAGGCGGCGCACGTTGCGCACGCCGACGTCGGGATCGGACGAGTCGTCGACGGCCTTCACGACGATCCGCCTGCCGGGCAGCAGGCGCCGGTCGTTCGCCTGGTCGACGGCGAGCTGCACCGAGTTGCGAATGCCGCGCCCGAATTGCGTCAGCCCGGCGTCGAGCGGCGCGATCACGGCGACCGTGACCGTGCCATCGCCGCCGCTCCCCCCACCGCAACCCACCATCGCCAGTAGCAGCCCCAGACCGACCACACGTTTCGCCAACATCCCGCCTCCCTCACCCCGCTGATCTCGCGTGATGTTGCCTGACCGCGAGGGTCGAGCAAGCGCGAATGAGAATGAAATACGTAAGGATGAAGGACGAAGGTCGTAGTGGTCTTCTCTTCGTCCTTCGTCCTTGCTCCTTCGTCCCCCTCACTGGACTAGCGCACCCGCCTGGCGTGGCGATACATCTCCGGACTGCGTGTCCTTCCCATTGGAGCGGCTGGAGTGCGGTGCGATGAGGCGAGCGATCCTGTGTTTCTGTGCCTTCGGCGTGGCGGCGATCGTGGGCGACCTTCCCGCCACGAGTGTCGCGAAGATGGCCGACGACGCGAGCCGCGCCAGTGCGTTGCGACGCGCCATCGACGGCCGGCGCGCGAGAAACGTCATCCTGTTCATCGGTGACGGCATGGGAGATTCGGAGATCACCATCGCGCGCAACTACGCCAAGGGGGCCGCCGGTCGGCTGTCGATGGATACGCTGCCGTTGACCGGCGAGTACACGACCTACGCCGTGCGGAGGGGCACCCGCGATGTACCGGACTACGTCACCGACTCCGCCGCGTCCGGCACGGGATGGGCCACCGGTCACAAGACCTACAACAACGCCATCTCCGTCGATCCCGTGACGTTCGCGCCGATGCCGACCATTCTGGAGTTGGCGCAGCGCGCCGGCTTCAAGACCGGCAACGTCACGACCGCCGAGCTGACCGACGCGACCCCCGCGGTGTTGGACGCCCACGTCACGTCGCGCGGTTGCCACGGCCCTGGCGACATGGCGCTCTGCCCGAACGAAACGAAGCAGGCCGGCGGTCTCGGCTCGATCGCCGAGCAGACCGTCGATCACGGGGTCGACGTGCTGATGGGCGGCGGCAAGCAGCGCTTCGACCAGAGCGTCACCGGTGGACCCTTCGCCGGGATGACGCTGACCCAACAGGCCGAGCAGGTGGGCTACCAGATCGCGACCGACCAGGCCGGTCTCGAGACCGCCGTGCCCGACAGGAAATTCCTCGGCCTGTTCGCCGTCGGCAACATGGATCTCGAATGGACCGGTCCGGCGGCGGCCCCCTACCCCGGGCCGGACCCGACCACGTGCACGGTGTCGACCGCGCGACCGGCGAGCCAGCCGCACCTGTCCGTCATGACCGCGAAAGCCCTCGCGCTGCTGTCCGCCAAGGTGAAGCGGCAGCGGAGCCGCGGATTCTTTCTCCAGGTCGAGGGCGCGTCGATCGACAAGCAGGACCATGCGCAGAACCCCTGCGGTCAGATCGGCGAGACCGTCGAGCTCGACCGCGCCATTCAGGTCGCCCTCGACTGGGCCAGGCACAATCCCGACACGCTCATCGTCGTCACCGCCGACCACGCCCACACGAGCGAGATCGTGGAGCCGCAGACGGCCGCCGACCACAGCCCCGGCGCGATCGCCACGCTGATCACGGCGGACCGGCAGCCGATGGTCGTGAACTACGCGACCAACCTCAACGGCCGCTCGCAGAACCATACCGGGACCGAGGTCCGCATCGCGGCTCAGGGCCCCGGCGCGTTCCGTGTCCTGGGCATCAGCGACCAGACCGACCTCTTCCACACGCTGGCGAACGCGCTCGGGGTCGAGTAACGGCGCTCGTCATGCGCCCGCGCACGGCGGTGCAGCGACAGGCCACGGTCTCGAACGCGGTGGGCGGCCGATCGACGCCTCACCACCGGCAGGGCCCTGGGTGGGTGATGCGCCAGGTCATGCCACGCACGGCGAACGCGGCGCCGGCGGGCGCGTGGCAGATTCGCGGTGCGAGCCCGGGGATCAGCGCGGTGTCGAACCACAGCACCGCGCGCGTCGGCCGCAGCAGCGCATCGCCGAAGCCGAGACGAAAGTAGGACTCGATCCAGGAGCCGTCGGCGCGACGGCCGGCGATCGGGAGTGCCATTGCCTCGCGGAGCGCATCGAGGCCCGGCGGCGCGGCGCGTCCCCAAGCACCGTCGGGCTGCAGTCCCGCGTGCCAGCGTAGGCTACCGTCGTCGGCGGTCGCGATGAACTGATCGCCGTCCCAACCCATGTCGGCTCGCTCCTTCGCATAGCCGAAGCGCGCGTTGCCGTCCCACACCACCGGCGCCCAGCTCGAGTACATGCGTGGCACGAACGTGTGCAGGTAGCGCCCACCGCGGCGCACGACGTATGGAATCGCCAGACACCATTCCCAATAGCGTAGGCGCGTCGGCACGAGGAGCCCGCCAACGATCATGGCGCAGTCGATCTGTTCACCGAACATCACCACGAGCGGGTGGGTGCCGCAGTCATCCGCGTTGGCGGCGAGCGTGATCTCGTCCGGCAGCAGGGTCGCCACCTGCGCGCGCGGTAGCGCGATCGCCGCCAGGCACCCGTCGAACCGCGATTGGCCGGCATCGGTGGCGCGGGCCCGCTCGACCGGCAGGGAGGGACCAGAAAAGGCGGCGCGCGGCGGGACGATCGACATCAGGGTGAGCGGGAGTCCTAGCCGTGCAGTGCCGGAAAGGGAATCGAGACGCAGCAGCGTCACGACCTGTCGCGAGCGGGTTCGTCGGACCAGAGGTTGAACCCATGCCCGACCCTCTTCTGCTCTATGGCGCCACCGGGTTCACCGGGCGACTGATCCTCGAATCGGCTTTGGCACTCGGCGTGCGCCCCGTGCTCGGCGGGCGCGACGCCGCCAAGCTCGCCGCCCTGGCCGACCCACTCGGCCTGCCGTGGCGCGCCGCCAGTCTCGCCGACGCCGCCCAGCTCGACGCCGCCCTGGCCGGGGTGCGGGTCGTGTTACACGCCGCCGGACCATTCTCGCAAACCGCGGTGCCGATGGTCGTCTGCCTGCCTGCGCGCCGGCGCACACTACCTCGACATCACCGGCGAGATCCCGGTGATCGAGAGCGCTGGCGCACCGCGATCGCGACGCCCGGCAACGCGGCGTCATGCTCATGCCGGGCGTCGGCTTCGACGTCGTGCCGACCGACTGCCTCGCCGCCCACGTCGCCGCGCGTGTGGTCGATGCGACGACGCTCCGCATCGGCCTCACCGGCCTTGCCTTCGCGACCCGCGGCTCGGCGAGCGACGCTCGCCGAGCATGCCGGGATCGGCGTCAACATCCGCCGCGGCGGCGTCATCACGCCGGTCCCACCCGGAGCGCTGCGCCAGCGCTTCGATTTCGGAGACGGGCCGCGCGACTGTTGCAACGTCAGCTGGGGCGACGTCGCCGCCGCCTACTACACCACCGGCATCCCCGACATCGCCGTGTACTTCGAGGCGACGCCGACGATCGAGGCGATGCTGCTCGCCAGCCGCACGCTCGGCTGGATGCTGCGCTCCGGCCCCTGGCAGGCATGGCTCAAAGCGCATGCGGCGCTTCTGCCCGAGGGACCGAGCGAGGCCGAGCGGAGTCCGCGCGAGATGGTGATCGTCGCCGAGGCCAGCGACGCGGCTGGGCGCATCGCACGCGCCCGCCTGCACACCCCGGAGGCGTACACCTTCACCGGTCTCGCGGCGCCGGCGATCGCCCGGCGCGTGCTCCGCGGCGACTCGAACCGGGCTTCCAGACACCGGGCCGGGTGTACGGCGCGGACTTCGTGCTCGGATTCGCCGGCGTGCGGCGAGAGGATCTGACGAATGGCGATCACGGTCGCGCCGCAACGTCGCCGGGCTGAGCCGCTTGGCATGGCCCTTTGCGCGCCGGGGCCTCCTCTGGTACGAGCAGCCGCGGCATCTTCGCGACCGCGTTGATCACGTGACAGACCAGGGACCGATCAAGGTCGCCATCGTCGGCGGCGGGTGCGCCGCCATGGCCGGCCTTCGAGCTGACGCGCCCGGAGCTGCAGGGCCGCTACGAGGTCACGGTCTATCAGGTCGGCTGGCGCCTCGGCGGCAAGGGCGCGTCGGGACGCGGCGCGGCGGGCGCATCGAGGAGCACGGCCTGCACCTCTGGATGGGGTTCTACGAGAACGCCTTCCGCCTGATGCGCGAGTGCTACGCCGAGCTCGGTCGCGATCCGCGCACGTGCCCGATCGCCGCCTGGCGCGACGCCTTCTCGCCGGCGCCGTACGTCGGCGTGGCCGAACAGCGGACCCGACGGCGCGTTGGATGCCGTGGGCGGCCGATCTGCCGCCGATCGAGGGGCTGCCGGGCGAGCGCGCACGCGCGGCCAATCGCGCTGGACGTGACCGACTACATCGGCCGCGTCGTCGGCCTGCTGCGCGCGCTGCTCGAGCTCGTTGCCTGGCGCCGCGAGACCCCGCGGCGGCGCTCGGCGCGACGCTCGGCGCGGACGACGCGTCTGCCGCCCGCGTCGCCGCAACTGCTCAAGTTCGGCGAGCTCGCGACGCTGGCCGCGCTGATCGAGGGCGTCGAGCTGCTCGAGACCATGCTCGGCGACCTGGCCGCTTCTCCGGACAACCTGATCCTGCGCTTGCTCGACGCGCTCGCCGCCAAGCGCGCGTCGCTGCTCGAAGCGCGCGCGGCGCTCGACCTCGACGTGCGCCGCGTCTGGAACATCGTCGACCTCACCCTGGCGACGCTGCGCGGCATCGTGCGCTTCCGGCTCGCCACCGATCCCGCGCGGCTTCGACGCCATCGACGACTACGACTGCCGCGAGTGGCTGCGCCTGAACGGCGCCGTCGGAGCTGTCGCTCGACTCCGGCTATCTGCGCGGCCTCTACGACCTCGGCTTCTCCTACGAGGACGGCGACCTCGAGCGGCCGCGCATCGCCGCCGGGCAGGCGCTGCGCGGCATGGTGCGCGCGTTCTTCACCTATCGCGGCGCGTTCTTCTGGCGGATGAACGCCGGCATGGGCGACATCGTGTTCGCGCCGCTCTACGAGGTGCTCGCACCGGCGCGGCGTGCGCTTCGACTTCTTCCATCGGCTGGAGCACCTGCGCCTCTCGCCGGCGGGCGGCGGCGAGCCGCCGCACGTGACGGCGCTCGAGTTCGACGTCCAGGCCGACGTCCGCGACGACACGTACCGGCCGCTGGTCGACGTCGGCGGCCTGCCCTGCTGGCCGTCGGAGCCCGACTGGGAGCAGCTCGTCGACGGCGCGCGTCTGCGGACCGCCGGGGTGCCTTCGAGTCGTTCTGGGACCGCCGAGCCGTTCGACGGACGACGCTGCGCGTCGGCGACGACTTCGACCTCGTCGTGCTCGGCGTCGGGCTCGGCGCCGTGCCGCACGTCGCCGCGAGCTCGTCGCGCGCGATCCCGCGCTGGCGCGCGATGGTCGACCACGTCCAGACCGTCGCCACCCAGGCGTTCCAGGTCTGGATGCGCGAGGACATGGCGTCGCTCGGCTGGACCGCGCCGCCGATCAATCTCTCGGGCTTCGTCGAGCCGTTCGACACCTGGGCCGACATGCGCCACCTGCTGGCGCGGGAGCGATGGCCGGAGGCCGCGCGAGCGCTGGCCTACTTCTGCAGCGTGCTGCCTGACGCCCGCGGCGCCGACGACCGCAACGACGCCGAGTATCCAGCGCGAGCCCGCGAACAGGTGCGCGCCAATGCGGTGCGCTTCCTCGAGCGGCGACGTCGCGCATCTGTGGCCGCGCGCCGCCGCGGCAGGTGGCGGGTTCCGCTGGGAGCTGCTCGCCGATCCAGAGGGCGCCAGCGGCACCACGGCCGAGCGCGCTGCGGTCACAGTTCTGGACCGCCAACGTCAACCCGTCCGACCGCTACGCGCTGTCGTTGCCGGGCAGCAGCGCCTATCGCATCTCGCCCCTCGACGACACCTACGACAACCTGACGATCGCCGGCGACTGGACCGCCTGCGGCTTCAACGCCGGCTGCGTCGAGGCCGCCGTGATGTCCGGCCGGCTGGCGGCGCACGCCCTCGCGCAGTCGCCGCCGCTCGAGGACATCGTCGGCTACGACCATCCCTGACGACCGTTCCGACCGCGAGCCTGGAGGACACATGACCGAGCGCAAACGAGTGCGGCGGCCGCGCCCAGAACGAACCGAGCCCATTCGCAACTGGTCATCGATGTTGGGCGGCGTTCCGAACGGCGACGGCGCCCCGGCGACGGGCATGGCCGACGTCGTGCAGCGCTCGGTCGATCTCGCCTACCGCGTGGTCGACGAGTATATCCGGCAGGGGCAACGCGCCGCCGAGCGCTTCAGCGGCCGCAACGGCGCCGCGATGCCGTCGACCGGCGACATGCAGGACGCCGCGACGCAAATGACCCGCTTCGCCTCCGACGGGATGCGCATCTGGCTCGAGCTCCTCGGGATGACGACGGCCGGTGGCACGCCGGTGATGCCCGGTTTCGGGGCGCCACCGCCGACGCGCGCGGCCGAGCCGCCGGCGGCCGTCACGACCGACGCCACCACGACGCGCGTCCGCCTCGCGCTCTCCACTCGTCGGCCCGTCGAGGTGGCGGTCGACCTGCGCCCCGAGGCCGGCAGCGCCGAGCTCGTCGCGCACGCTTGCGCTCCGCCGACGCCGAGCTCCCGCCGTTGGTGGGCGCGACCTTCGTGCGCGATCCCGACGGCGGTCCGCTGATCCTGCGCCTGGTCGTGCCGGACGACCAGCCCGCCGGCATCTACAACGGCTTGGTCATCGACGCCGCCAGCAACCGCCCGGTGGGCACCCTGAGCGTCCGTATCGGCGGATGATTCTCGACGCGACCGCGGCCGACGACCTCGTCACCGGCATCCTGCGGGAGTACGGCGACTGCACCCGCGTTGCTCTCTGCGAGTACCTGCGTCCGCGCGAGCCGCACCGCCACCTCTACGCGCTGGTGGCCGACTATCCGCGCCGCGGCGGCCGGATGCTGCGCCCGAGCCTGTGCATCGCGGCGGCCCGCGCATTCGGCGCATCGACCGACGACGCGGTGCGCTCGGCGGTGGCGTTGGAGCTGCTCCATAACGCCTTTCTCGTCCACGACGACGTCGAGGACGAGAGCGAGGAGCGCCGCGGACAGCCGACATTGCACGCGCTGCACGGCGTACCGATGGCGGTCAACGTCGGCGACGCGCTGACGCTGCTCGGGCTGCGCGCCCTGATCGACAATCACGCGCGCCTGGGGCCTCGCCTGACGCTCACCCTGCTCGGCGAGGCCGAGCGCATGGCGCGCGAGTCGGTCGAGGGGCAGGCCATCGAGCTCGGCTGGCGGCGCGACAACGCCCTGGCGCTCAGCGACCAGGACTACCTCGAGATGGTCCTCAAGAAGACCTGCTGGTACACGACCATCTTTCCGCTGCGCGCCGGCGCGCTGATCGGCACGCGCGGCACCGGCGACGCCGAGCGCTTCCTCCGCTTCGGTTTCTTTCTCGGCGCCGCGTTCCAGATCGTCGACGATCTGCTCAACGTCGCCGGCGACCCGGTGCGCTACGGCAAGGAACTCGCCGGGGATCTGTGGGAGGGGAAGCGCACCCTGATGCTGATCCACCTGCTGCGCGTCTGCACGCGGGACGAACGCCTGCGACTCGCCGAGTTTCTCGCCAAGTCGCGCCGCGATCACCACGCCGACGACGTCGCCTGGGTGCACGAGCGCCTGCATGCCTACGACTGCCTCGACTACGCGCGCCAGGTCGCACACGCCCTCGCCGGCGCCGCTCAGCACGAGGCCATGCATGCCCTGGCTGGGCTGACGCCCTCGCGCGATCGCGAGTTCATCGAGGCGCTCACCACCTGGGTGCTATCGCGCGCATGATTGTTCGCGATGCGGTCCACACCCCTCGGTGTGAATAAATCTTCACACCTATATTCACGCAATGGCGCTTCAAAGTTGCTCGTCCAACATGATACTCGATCGCCTCATGGATCGCCGTCAGCCGCTTGCCCGACGCTCGCCGTACTTCGCCGATAGCGATCCCCAGCGGGTGGATCGCATCGCATTGGGAGACATGAAGGATCTCGGTCGCGATACCTTGCGACGCTTGGGTGCGAGACCGCGCTATCTGGCGCCGGTTGGCAGCGATTCGAACGGCGACAGCCTGGTACGCTACGGCCGAACACGGAAGACCTTGGAGAGCGCGCCAGCGGCCGGCGTGCAAACTCCGCCGAGCCGGGGGAAGGCGGTCGCGACCGCGAGTGGCAGCATGATCAAGGGCAGCGCATTCGGCAAGCCCAAGCTACGCGAGCCCAGGTGTGTGACGACCTTCGACGCCAACGAAAAGCTCACGACGATCTCCGCGTCGGCGATCATCGACGTCCCCGTGGAGGTCATGATCCCGTTCGTGGATCCGCGCGGCTGGGGCCTGAGCAAGGGCGTCATCGACGTCGCGTTCAGGGTGATCGAGCGCAACAAGGCATACGAGCCCTTCGAGGACGATCTCAATCAGCCGTTGGGCAGCCCGTGGAAAGGGCCGAACCTGCTCTTCGAGTATGCGCGATCCGAAATCGCGTCGTTCGAGAACATTCTGGCGATCGACAAGTTCTCCGTGACGCCGAAGGAAATCTATGTGGAGTACCGTCTGGTGGACTGTCTGAAGACCATCGTCGGATTCTTGGGCGTTGATGGTGGACTCCAGCGCGATGACGGTTTCGCCAGCGTCACGGCGATCGACAGAAAAACGTCGCGGATCCAGGTAGAAAAGAGGATCCGCGTGCGCGATCTGACGCCGAACGATCCCGGCAATCGCTACGATTTCGGGCAGTCGGTCAACTCGACTATTGGAGCGGCCTTGAGTCTGTGGGTGGACGACATCAGCTTGATGAGCCCGGTGTTCTGATACCGCGCAAGGGGGAACGAATGGCACGGAGCGACCTACTTCTGGAAAGCATGATCAGCTACTACAGCACCCTCGGGATGGACGCCGTGGCGCTGTGGCGCTCGACTCGCGAGGACATCCGCAACGAGTCACTGGATTGCAAGGTCATCGCTAGCCGAATGACCTCCTGGTGGTCGGACGCCGTCGAGGGATGGTGGAGCTCACTGCTGGCCAACGGCACGCCGGTCTTGCCGGTGCTGTTCCTCAGCTGCCGAGCCGATTCGTCAGCCCACAGCAACTACCTGAAGATCGCGGTGCCAGGCACCAGCGATCCACGCATTACGCCCATCGTGCGGGTGGGCACCGGCGAGCCGCTGGCCGCGAAGGCCGACGTCGAAATAACGCATTTTCGCGACCAGATCACCGTCAAGCTGATTGACCTGAAACGGCCAGCGGCTGGAACCTACCAGGCGATCGTTCACCTGGACGAACGGCCGCTAGTGCAGGTGATCGTCGACATTCAGGGCGGCTCACCGCCGCCGTCCGACAACTCCAGAGCTCCCAACCCGCCGCGACCTACCAAGAAGAAGAATAAGAAGAACAACAACCGCTGACACCTCGTCGCCGCCACAGGCTTTTCCGCATCAATCGAGGGACGCCAGCAGCGCCCGCGCGGCGCGCAGGTCGGCGGTGTCGACGCCGTCGGTAAAGCGCTCGTAGATGGGTTCGAGCACGGCGCGGGTGCGCCCGCGCCCGCGCCGGTCGTCAGCCCACAGCTCGGCGAGGTTGATCGCAGCGCGCAGGGCAAAACTGTTCGCGTCCTTTTCCATGGCCAGTTCCAGCGCGGTGCGAAAATGCGCCTCGGCGGCGACCGCCTGCTGGCTGCGCCGTTTACATTCGCCTTTCAGGCGCTGCAGCTCGGGCACGTACATGCAGTCGAGGAGCTCGCTCGACAGCCCGAGCCCCTCGTCGACCGCGGCGAGTGCTTCGCTCACGGCGTTGCGCTGCAGGAGAATCTCCGCCAGTTGACCCAGTCGGAACGGGTGGGCGGCGCGGACGCCGATGTTGTGCAGAAGCGCGAGACCGCCCTGGGCGTTGGCGGCGCCGGCGTCGACCTCGCCGCGAAGAGCCTGCGCCCAACCGTGGTTCACCATCGCCGAGGCGAGCCAGAAGTAGAACTTCTGTTGGGTCAACACGGGGATGTCCCGTGAGGTCACCGCGTAGGCATGCTCCGCGTCGCCCATGTTGTGGGCCAGGTTGGCGACGAACGTCATCGCGATCGCCTGGCCGTACGGCGTGTGATGCGCCGCGGCCAGGGCGCACATGTCGTCGCGCACGGCGAGGGCACGTGCCGGTCGCCCGAGCATCCATTCCGACCACATCAGGTACCCGTACGCGTAGAGGCCGCCGTCGTAGCCGTATTCGGCAAGGAACGACTCATAGCTCTTCGTTCGATACCAGGCGGTCGCGCGCTCGAACCCGTCGCGCGCGCGGCCGAACTCGCCGCGGAAGAAGGCGTGTACCGCAAGCGTCGCATGGCTGGTGATCAGATCCACGGCGTTGTTCGATTGGGCGAGGCGCTCGAAGCTGGGCAGGAGCCGTGCCGTCCGCTCGCGGTCGCTGCGCATGATGGCCACGCCCCAGACGCCGTGCAGGACGCGAGCGGATACGTCGGCCCCCAGCGCTTCGCACAGCCGCTGGGCGCGGATGAACGTGTCCTCGACCGCCGGCGCGGCGTATCCCTGCGTCGCCAACTGCGCGGTTCCGAGCGAGGTCAGCAAGGCCAACTCTCGCACGGCGGCCTCGCGGGACGGCGGCAGCGACTCGACCTGGCGCAATCCGCGCTCGAACGCCTGGATCGCCTCGCGGTACGCACCGCGCCCCGTGGCGCGGTCCCCGGCGAGGGTCCAGTAGTCGACGGCATCTTCGATTTCGTCCCCCGCCTCGTGGTGCTGCGCCACCACCTCGGGCTGCTGGGTTGCCAGGTCCGCAAACCGGTGGCGGAGGGCGGCCGCGACGCGGCGATGCGCCTGGAGGCGCGCCGCGCGCAGCATGCCGTCGTAGGCAACGTCGCGTACCAGGGCATGTTTGAACACGTACGACTCACTGCGCGCGCTGCGGCGGGGCAAGACCAGGCCGCTCTGCACCAGCTCACGCAGCTCGTCGCGCAGCACCCGCTCCGGCCGACCGGCGACGGCGTGCAGTAACTCGTAGCGGAACTCGCGGCCGAGGACGGCGGCCATCTGGGCGGTCTCGCGGGCGCCGAACGATACGCGGTCCAGACGGGCGGCCAGGAGATCGCGCAGCGTGGAGGGGATCACGACCCGCGCCAAGGCTCCGGGGTCCTCGGCGCCCACGGCGCCGGACTCGACTAGCTCGCGGGCGACTTCCTCGACGAACAGCGGCACGCCGTCGGCGCGCTCCACCACCTGGTCGAGCAGCGCCGCCGGGACCGTCACACCGCCGACGGCAGCGTGCACGAGATCGGTCACCTCTTCCGGCGCCAACGGTTCAAGCGGCAGCACCGTCACGGTGTCCGCCGGCCACGGCGGAGCGAACTCGCCGCGCGCGGTGAGCAGCAGGAGCCATTGCGACGCCGCACCGACCCGGGCGCCGCTCTGTAGCTCCGCGACCAGCTGGCCGGCGAGCTCGACGGTGGTGGGATCGGCCCAGTGCAGATCCTCGATGACGAGCACTCGTGGCTGGCGGGATGCCAGGCGCGCCAGGATCTGCACCATGGTATCGAGCGCGAGGTCCTTTTCACGCTCCGGCGACTGGCGCGGACCGTCGTGCTCCGGCGGGAGTGGCAGGCCGCACACCCGCGCGAGCGCCGGCAGACGCTCGGCCACGTCGAGTCCGTTGTCCTCGAGGAGCCGTGGCAGCGAGTCGACGGCGCCGATCAACGTCTCGACGATCGGGTACAGCGAGCTGTCGGTGTGCTCGGGCGTGCAACGGCTCTCGAGCACCGTTCCTGGCGGCAGCGCTCGGCAGATCTCGTGGACCAAACGACTCTTGCCGATGCCCGGCTCGCCGACCACCAGCATCGCCGCGCCTCGCCCGGCGGTGGTCTGTTCCCAGCGCTGGGCCAGGGCCGCGCGCTCGCCCAGGCGGCCGACGAATGGACTCTCGGGATCCGACGCCGTCCCTCGACGGTCGCCGACCAGGCGATACACCGTTCCCTGCCGCGCCCCGTTGGACGTAGGCAGCGCCTCGCAGGCCAACTCGCCCCGCAACAACCGGAAGGTATCGGCGCTCAGCAGCACCTCGCCCGCCGCGGCCCTGGCCGCCAGCGCGGAAGCGGTCTGCGCCGCCAGGCCCGACAACTCGCGCAGGCCCAACCCGCCGCCGACGCGCTGCTCGCGCGTGACCACCACGCCGGTATGCACGCCGATGCGGATCTCGAGGGACGCGCCGTGGGTGGCGCGATGGCGCGGCACAGCGGCGGCCACATCGCCGCGCAGTCGCTCGGCGGTGCGCGCGGCGCGTCGAGCGTCGTGCTCGTCTGCCTGCGGGTAGCCGAAGGCCACCACCAGGCGATCGGCGAGAATGCCTACGACGTGACCGCCGTCGCGGCGCGCCGCCTCCGCGAGCAGCGCCTGCTGTGTATGCAGCAGGTCGTCGAGTGCCTCGATGTCACCCGGCGGCTCAGCCTCGGCGGCGAGGGTCAGTTCGCAGCTGACGATGGTCAGCTGGCGTCGCTCGACCTCGAGCGCGCCGGCCGGAGCGCTCGTCTGGCTGATGGCGCCGAGCGCTTCGAGCAGTCCCGCCGCGGAGACGTTGCGCTTCTCCAGCGCCTTCGCCGTCACGGTCTCCAGGAGCGAACGCAGGCGCCTGTCGGACAGCTCGGGCGGGATCGGCACGGGCTCGGTGCCCAGCTGGCGCAACAGGACCTCGTGCGGCGAGCCACCGCGCATGGCGATCTCGCCGGTGAGGCATTCGAGGTAGACGAGTCCCCACGAGTAGAGGTCCGAGCGCGTGGAAGGCAGCTCGCCCCGCAGCTGCTCGGGCGCGGCGTAGCTCGGGGTACCGATCAGATCTCGGTCGGCGGTGAGACGGGGGAGTACCTGCTCATGCAGGTCGTGCACGAAGCCACCGAGGCCGAAGTCGAGCACCAGCGCATGGCGCCGCGCACCGGTGTGCGCGACCATGATGTTCTCTGGCTTGATGTCGCGGTGCACGATGCCGCGCGCGTGGGCGCAACTCAGTGCGTCGAGCACGTCGACCATCAGGTCCTCGGCCTCCGCCAGGCTGAAGCGGCCCTCCGTCGTCAGCAGGTGGCGCAGCGTCTGGCCTGGTACGAACTGGAAGACCGCGTAGAGATGGCCGTCCTCTGTCTCGCCGCAGTCGATCAACGGCACGATGTGTGGATGGTAGAGTTCGCCGCACAGCTGCATCTCGCGGCGGAAACGGGCGTTTTCGCCGCCGTCGTCCCCATGCACGCCGCGCAGCGCGCGAAGCGCCTTGATGGCCACCTCCTGACCGGTCGAGAGTTGACGGGCGCGATAGACGGTCGAGAATCCGCCGCTGCCGATTCGCTCGAGAATCTCGTAGCCGCCCTGGAAGACGCTGCCGGCGATGACGATCGGCTCGGTGAAGGGAACAACGGTGGCGACGGACTCGGCCATTTGGTCTTTTGATCTCCTACGCGAAGCGAGACTGGCTAACCCGATAGCCCACCGCGGTCACAAGCCTCAAGCCTGAAGATCACTGGAGGACGGGCGCAGTGTGACAACAGGGGCTCGCGGCGGCTTGCAGATGGCGCTAGATCAACCGCAGTCCAGCCGCACTATCGTACGCGATCGGAACCAGCCTGACTCTCACGGATCACCGGTCGGCCAGCGGCTTTCTCGGTCAGCGCGGTCTGTGCTCTAAGCGCCGGCATGCTGGACGAAATCGCCTTCCTCGATGCCACCGCCCAGGCGGAGTTGGTGCGGCGCCGCGAGCTGACGCCGCGCGAGCTGGTCGACGCCGCCATCGCCCGCTGCGAGCGCCTCAATCCGGCGCTCAACGCCGTCACGCTGCCCGCCCTCGAGCAGGCGCGCGAGCGCGCCATCGGCGGTCTGCCGCGCGGGCCGTTCCAGGGCGTGCCGTTCCTGATGAAGGACCTCGGCGGCGTCGAGGCGGGGCGGCGCTACACCGGCGGCATGCGCTGTCTCAAGGACGCCAACTGGACCGAGCGCACCAACGCCTACATTACGGACAAGTTCCTCGCCGCCGGCCTGGTGATCCTCGGACGCACCAACACGCCCGAGCTCGGCCTGTTGCCGACCACCGAGCCGGAGGCCTTCGGCGCCACCCGCAATCCGTGGCGGCCGACGCACAGCCCCGGCGGGTCGAGCGGCGGCTCGGCCGCGGCCGTGGCGGCGGGCATCGTGCCGGCGGCGCACGCCAGCGACGGCGGCGGCTCGATCCGCATTCCAGCCTCGCACTGCGGGCTCGTCGGGCTCAAGCCGACGCGCGGCCGCAACTCCTTTGGCCCGGCCGCCGGCGAGCGCTGGAACGGGTTCTCGGCCGAGTTCGTCGTCACCCGATCGGTGCGCGACGCGGCGGCGTTGCTCGACGTCACCAACGGCCCGATGCCCGGCGACCCGTACGCGGCGGCGCCGCCGGCGCAGTCGTATCTGACGGCGTATCAGACGACGCCGCGGCGCCTCCGCGTCGGCGTAATGCGCAGCGCGCCGCCGGAGCGCGGCTACGATCTGGACCCCGAGTGCCGCGCCGCCGTCGATCGCGCCGCGCAGCTGCTCGAGTCGCTCGGCCATGCCGTCGAGGAGTCGCACCCGGAGGCGCTCGACGACGTCGGCGCGCTGGCCAACTTCGTCGGCATCATCGCCGCCAACATCGCGCGCGTGCTCGAGGCGACCGGCGAGAAGCTCGGCCGGACGCTGCAACCGGGCGACGTCGAGCCGCTCACCTGGGCCGTCGCGGCGCGCGGTCGCGACATCAGCGCCACCCAGCTTCTCGCCAGCCTCGAATACGTGCACGCCTTTGGCCGCCGCCTCGCCGCGTGGTGGACCGGCGGCTTCGACCTCCTGCTGACGCCGACGACGGCCGCGCCGCCGCCCGAGCTCGGCTATCTCAGCTCGACGCCCGAGGAGCCCTTCCGCGGCTTCATGCGCGCGGCGGCGTTCGGTGCGTACACGTCCGCATTCAACCTCTCCGGGCAGCCCGCGATCTCGGTGCCGCTGCACTGGACGGCCGACGGGCTCCCGGTCGGCGCCCAACTCGTCGCCGCCACCGGCCGCGAGGACCTGCTGCTGCAGGTCGCCGCACAACTGGAGAACACCGCGCCGTGGCGCAACCAGCGGCCGGCGGTGCATGCATGACGTCGCACACGAAATGGGGCGCGCTAGAGATGCGGGCGAGCCGCCCGCGCTCCCGGGCTGCTCGCATGCAGCACGTTGGATCGATTCTCGCCCCTGGGAGCGCGGGCGGCTCGCCCGCATCTCTAGCGCGACTGAGCACTAGGGCCAGGTGACCCCCACCATCGCCTGGCCGGCGCACTTCTCGCCGGCGAACTGCCGCATCCACGTCCGCAACGAGATCGCCATCGCGGCGCCGCCGGAACGCGTCTGGGCGTGGCTCGTGCGCGCGCAGAACTGGCCGGCCTGGTATCCGAACGCGGCCGACGTCACGTTCCTCGCCGGACCGCCGCCCGACCTTGCCGCGGCCACGCGATTTCGCTGGCGCACCTTCGGCGTGCGCATCGAGTCGACGGTCCGCGAATTCGCGCCGCCGCACCGCCTCGCGTGGGACGCGTACTCGTTCGGCGTCGCGGCCTACCACGCCTGGTTGATCACGCCGACCGCCGAGGGCTGCCACGTCCTCACCGAGGAAACGCAGCACGGCTTCCTCGCCCGCCTCGGCGCGCTGGCGATGCCGCGGCGCATGTGGCGCTACCACCAGATCTGGCTGGACGGCCTGCGCGACCGCGCGCTGGGCGGTCCGCCCGCGTAACCGCGACGGGTGATGGGGAGTAGCCGCGACGCGTGTTCAGCACGCCGCCACCTCCCGCACCACGCCGTCGACCCCGAAGGGGTCGGACCCTCCAGCCCAGGGCAACGCCCTGGGGCGCGCGTTACGCTCCCCACCAACGTCGAGCCCTGAAGGGGCGCAAGGGGTACCGCCCTTCAGGGCTCCACGGTCACGAACGACGATACCCAGGGCGTTGCCCTGGGCTGGTGGGTCGCACCCCTCCGGGGTGCAGGCGTCTACGATCGCGGTTTCGTTTCGGCCTTGGCCAGCGCGGCGGCCGGGTCGTGGGTGAGGTCGGCGCGGAGGAACTCCTCGTTCGCGGGTAGCGCGACGCGCAGGTCGCGGACCTCCTGCACCTGGACGCGCAGGTTCCGACCGGCGCAGTCGAGAACGTGGCCGCCGGCGTCGCGACCGGCGGTGATGAAGTGGAGGTGATAGCCGGGCACCTCCAGCGCGCGCGTGTAGGGCGGCGCCCAGAACCCGACCATCGTGCCGGCGACGTCGCGCAGATGGAACTCGGGCTGGTGCGCCGCGGCCTCGACCAGCGGCACACCCTCTTCGGTGCGACACATCGCCCGTGTGTGCACGGTGGAAAACGCGCCGTCGACGCGAATGGCGTAGAAGACGTTCTCCGAACCGCGCAGCGGGTCGATCGCCGCGAGCAACTCGTTCAGCCCGCCGCACCGGGCGACGGTCATCGTGTGCTCCGCCTCGAAGCGGGTGATCAGCGCGAACGGGCTGGCGTCGTCGAGCGACGCGGGGCGCGCGACGCCGTCGGCGCGCACCTGAAAGACCCGGCCGTCGACCACGATCATCTCGCCGTCGAGCCCCTCGAACGTCCCGAGGCCGAAGTCGCCGTGCTCGAGCAGTTGGCCGACGGTCACGGCGCCGCGGTAGATCCCCTCGACGAGCGCCGTCGACGTCGACACCTGGTAGAGCGTGTGGTGATCGACCTGCAGCTCGTCGGCCAGCGCCGCGCGCACGATGTGGGCGATCGGTTCGCCGGTGCTCCGCTGGCGCGCCTCCAGCGCCGCCCACAACGTCTCGGGCAGCTTGAGGTGCAGGGTCCGCATCGATCGCCGAGCGTTCAGTCGAGGTCCTTGCCGTCCATGCCCGCGTTCTTGCGGGCGCTGCGCATCAGCTCCTCGACCAGCGGGCCGATCTTGGTCGGATCCTCCACCGGCGCGACGGTCGGGCCGCGATGCCAGCCCTCGGCGACGGCAAGCACCGCGCCGGACGCTTCGAAGACGCGGCCGCTCACGCCGGCCGACTGCGTGCTCGCGAGCCAGGTGACGATCGGCGCGATCCACCGCGGGTGCATGCGCTCCTTGTCCGCGTCGCTCATCTGACCCATGCCGAGATCCTCGGTCATGCGCGTGAGCGCGCCCGGCGCGATGGCGTTGACGGTGATGCCGTAGCGGCGCAGCTCGCGCGAGGCGATGATGGTGAACGTCGCGATGCCGGCCTTGGCGGCGCCGTAGTTGGTCTGGCCGGCGTTGCCGTAGATGCCCGACACCGACGTGGTGTTGATGATGCGCGCGTCCACCTTCTGGCCCTGCTTCACCAGCTCGCGCCAATGGGCGGCGGCGTGACGCGCCGGCGCGAAGGTGCCCTTCAGGTGTACCTTGATCACCGCGTCCCACTCCGCCTCGTCCATGTTCACCAGCATCCGGTCGCGGAGGATGCCGGCATTGTTGACGAGCACGTCCAGGGTGCCGAAGCGCGCGATCGCCGCGTCGATCAGTCGCTTGGCGCCGGCAAAGTCGCTGATGTCGTCGCCATTGGCGATCGCCTCGCCGCCCGCCTTGGTGATGTCCTGCACGACCTCCTCGGCGGGACCGAGCGAGGCCCCTCCGCTGCCGTCGCGCGAGCCACCGAGATCGTTGACCACCACCTTGGCGCCGTGCGCCGCCAGCATCAGCGCATACTCGCGCCCGATCCCCCGCCCCGCGCCCGTGATGATGCAGACCCGTCCGTCACACAGTTTCGCCATAGTTCCTCCAGAAAAGACTTTCACCACGGAGACACGGAGACACGGAGACACGGAGACCGTCAACCTCAGGGATCGACCTCCGTGCCTCCGTGTCTCCGTGGTGAAGACTTGTTTCAGCAGCTCTTCAGAATCCACTCGCTCATCGGCGCGGTGTTGATCGATTCGAAGTCGGTGAACGTCGCGATATCCACCAGTACCTTCTGGATGTTCTCGGGCGCGCCGAAGAAGCGGTTGGGATCGACCAGGTCGTCGAGGGTGCGGAAGCGCTCTTCGACGATCGCCCGATACGGCGGCGCGCCGGACGTCAGCACCCGGGCGACGGCGTTGCGCGTGTACTCCCACAGCGGGTGGATCTCGAACGACAGCGGCGTGTGATGCCCGTGCCAACGCTCGTAGAACGCCTCGTCGCTCAGGCGCTCCGGTTTCGGGAATGCCGTCCACAGCGTCACGCCCGGACTGCGCGTGCCGTCCGCCCAGTCGCGGTCGGGACAGCGCAGCGGCATCGACTCGGTGACGAGATAGCCGTCGACGCGCGACGCAATCGAGCGCAACGCCTCTTCCAGCTTGCCGCGCTCGTCGAGGGAATCGACCCACACCGACACCGACGCCGCGATCTTCTTTCCCTCGCCGAGATACTGCGACGTCCCCTTGCCGACCTGCTCGCGGAGGTCCGACACATTCACCGTCAGCGACAGCGCCCCACCGGCGAGCAACTGCTGCCCGACGTCGCCGACGAGGCGATCGCGAAACGCCTCGATCGCGTCGCCCTCGCGCCGCCACACCAGGTAGACGATCTTTTCCATTCTATTCCTTCACCACGGAGGCGCGGAGACACGGAGAAATGACTCCCTTCCGGGCTCCGTGCCTCCGTGACTCCGTGTTGAAAACCATCACAAACACAACTCCGCCATGGTGCGCAGCGTCTCGACGTCGCGATTGGCGAGCAGCAGCGCCGTCACCGGCGTCTTCTTCCACTCCGCCAGCCGCTCCTTGATGCGCTCGACCGGCCCGACGAGGGAGATCTCGTCGGCGAACTGGCTCGGCACCGCGGCGACGGCGCCCCACCGGTCGCCGGCCATGAACAGCTCCTGGATCTTCTCCGCCTCGTCCGCGAAGCCCATGCGGCCCATGAGCTCCTTGTGGAAGTTGCGCTTCTTGGCGCCCATGCCGCCGATGTAGAACCCGAGCATCGCCTTCACCGGATTGAGGGCGGCTTCGACGTCGTCGGTGATGTTGACGATGATGAACTGCGCGACCTCGAAGCCCGGCTTCATGCCGGCGAGCGACTCCGCGTACACCTGCGGCCGGAACGGCGAGTAGTAGAGCGGCAGCCAGCCGTCGCAGATCTCCGTCGCCATCGCGACGTTCTTCGGCCCCTCGGCGCCGAGAAAGACGGGGATGTCGGGGCGGAGCGTATGGGTGATGCTGCGCAGCGGCTTTCCCAGGCCCCATTCGTTCGGCCCGTGGTACGGCAGCGGGTAGTGCGGCCCGTCGTTGGTGACCGGCTCCTCGCGCTTCCACACCTTGCGCAGAATCGACACATACTCGCGCGTGCGCGCCAGCGGCTTGGCGAACGGTACGCCATACCAGCCCTCGACCACCTGCGGGCCCGACACGCCGAGGCCGAGGATCATGCGGCCGTTCGAGAGATGGTCGATCGTCAGCGCATGCATCGCCGTCGCCGCCGGCGTGCGCGCCGAGAGCTGACACACCGAGGTGCCGAGCTTGATGCGCGAGGTGTGCGCACCGACCCAGCAGAGCGGCGAGAAACAATCCGAGCCCCACGCCTCCGCCGTCCACACCGAATCGTAGCCCAGGCGCTCCGCCTCCTGCGCGAGCTCGACGAAGCCGGGCGTGGGGTGGGCTTGCCAGTATCCGAGTTGCAGTCCGAGTTTCATGTGCGCCTCAAAGGCGTGAGCCGGTGAGCCGGTGAGCCCGTGAGCCAGTGTCGATCCGACTGGCGCACGGGCTCACTGGCTCACCGGCTCACGTCCTCTCCTCAGATCGTGAGTCCCCCGTCGATCGACACGATCGACCCGGTCATGTAGCGGCCCTCGTCGGAGGCGACGAAGGCGATGAGCGCGGCGACTTCGTCGGTGCTCGCCGTGCCCCAGGGGGTGCGGAGCTTGCCGAGGCGCGTCGCGTCGGCGCCGTCGGGGAGCTGGTGGAAGGCGCTCTGCAGCGGCGTCTTCATGCCGCCGGGGGCGACGCAGTTGACGCGCACCTTCTTGGTGTAGAGGTACTCGTCGGCGAGCGCGCGGGTGAGCTGCACGACGCCGCCCTTCGACGCGCAGTACGCGGCGCTGTAGGGCTGCCCCATCAGGCCGGCGTTGGAGGCGACGGTGACGATCGCGCCGCCGTGCTCGAGCATCGCCGGCAGGACCGCCTGCGCCATGAGGAAGGTGCCGGTGAGATTGACGGCGATGATGCGCGACCAGTCGGCGAACGGCATCTCGTGCGCGTTGGCGAAGCGGCCGATGCCGGCGCAGGTGACCAGCACCCGCGGCGGACCGAGGTCGCGCGTCGCGGCGCCGACGGCCTCCTTCACCGAGGCGGGGTCGGCGACGTCCACCTGATACGCGCGCGCCGTTCCGCCGGCGGCGCAGATCTGCTCGGCGGTCGCGTTGGCGGCGTCGATCGCGAGGTCCAAGCATGCCGTCGGCGCGCCCTCCTGTGCCAGCCGCGCCGCGACGGCCTGGCCGAGCCCCGAGCCGGCGCCGCTGACGACGGCCACCCGTTCTGTGAAACGTGTCATCGTGATCGATCCTTTCCCCCGCATCCCTGGCGCAGCGGCGCGGGGGAATCTAGTGGACCCGGACGGCGGCGCGCAACGCGGCGGCGGCCCGGGCCGACGCGTCGTCGCGCTGGCAGTCGAGGGCGACGAGCAGAACGGCACCGGCGCTCCCCGAGATCGAGAACGCGCTCGTGCCCGCATTCATCGTCGCGGAGCTCGACGACGGCCGCCTCACCGTGTTCGTCCCGCCATCCCAACGCCGACCGTCGGCGCCGTCTACATCCTGCCTGGCCGCGACCGAGATCGCCGGCTGGCTCGGCACGTCGAAGGCGTCCGTCGAGCGCCGCTGGACGCTCGCCATCCACGCCGTGCTCGACGGCCTGCGACCGTCGGCGTGAGCGCGGGTGCCGTCCTTGCCCTAGAAAAGGATCACCACGGATTACACGGATCAAACGGATTTCAGGATTCGTAGCAGTCCCCGTCTTCCATCCGTGAAATCCGTGAGGATCCGTGGTTGATCCTTGTTGAGCCGAGCCCTCGCCGCCCAACCTCGGAACCGATCAGAGCTGTACTTCCTCGGGAAAGCACCAGCCCCACGTCTCGCCGGGCTCGAGCGAGCGCATGATGGGGTGCTGGGTCTCGTGCCAGTGGCCGGTCGCGTGCTTGTACGGGGACGAGTCGCAGCAACCGACGTGGCCGCAGCTCATGCAGAGGCGCAGGTGCACCCAGCGCGTGCCGTTGCGCAGACACTCCTCGCAGCCCGGCGTGTGCGGGCGCACCGGGTTGATGCGGTCGAGATGCTCGCACGGCGCGTTGGGTGCGGGGTGCAGCTCGATCGTCTGCGTGGTGTCGACGCGGCGACTCTCCTCGGCGGCATCCATCGCCGCGGTCTCCGCCTCGGACAGCGAGCCGACGCGGAAGAGCGGCGCCGCCTGCGCGAACGCGGCGGCCGATCCCGCCAGCAGGAGCTCGTCGCCGGGCTCGACGCTCGTGCCCGGACCCGGCTCGTCGATGCGCGTGCTGCCGCGGTGCAGCGCCTCGACGCTGATCGCGAAGCGGTTGTCGAGATTCAGCTCGGCCAGCGTCTGGCCCACGGCGGGCGCGCCGTCGCGGACGAGGACCGTGCGCCGATCGAGACAGTCCGGTCCCAGCGTGCACTCGGCCACCGCATCGGCCGGCGGCCCGAGGCTGCGCAAGGCGGCGTAGCCGGCGCTGCGGATGTTCGCCTCGTTTTCCATGATCTCGTTGCTGTCGATGCTGTAGGTGCGCATCACATCGGTGAAGAGCTGGACGACGCTCTCCAGCTCCTCGGCGATGACCCGATCGACGCCGACCGCGGCGAGCGCTTCGACCTCGGACACGTAGGCGGTGCGCACGAGGATGCGCATGGTCGGGTTGATCGTGCGCGCCACCGCCGCGATGCGGCGCGCGGTGCCGGGGTCGTCGTCGGCGATGACCAGGAGCTTGGCGTGATCGGCGCCGACGAGTTGCAGGGTATGCAGCTTGGTCGCGTCGCCGCGCAGCACCGGCAGACCGTCGCGCTCCGCCTCGTTGGCGCCGGCCGGATTGAGCGTCGTGATGACGTACGGAATGTGCGAGCCGTGCAGCACCCGCACCAGGCGGCGCGCCGCGTCGCCGTAGCCGGCGACGACGACGTGGTTCTCGAGGCCCGCGTACTCCGACGACGCGGGCGCCGTCTTCTCGACGCGCACCTCTTCGAGCTTGCCGACGCGGTTGCCGAAGGCGACGCCGAGCGAGGTGAGCAGCGGCGTCGCGACCATCAGGAGCACGGTGGAGGCGATGAAGACCTGCGACCCGTCACTGCCGAGCCCGGCCGGCGTGAGGCCGAGGGCGCGGCCGGCGCGCTCGAGGACGAAGGAGAACTCGCCGACCTGCGCCAGCATCAGGCCCGTGGCGGCCGCGACCGGCAGCGGATAGGCGAGCGCGCGAACGCTGCCGGCGGTGGTCAGCACCTTCACCAGCAGCACGACGGCGACGGCCGCCAGCACCAGCGGCAGATGGGTGACCAGAAACCCGAGGTCGAGCAGCATGCCGACCGACACGAAGAACGCGGCGCTGAAGAGGATCTGCAGCGGCAGGATCTCGCCCAGCGCGTGCTCGCTGAAGCGGCTCTCGCTCACCACCAGTCCGGCCAGGAACGCGCCGAGCGAGAGGCTCACGCCGGCGAGGTTGGTGAGGAACGCGGTGCCGAAGCAGATGGCGATGACGCTGAGGAGGAAGAGCTCCGGCGAGCAGGTGCGCGCCACCTGCTCGAGGGCCAACGGCATCACGCGCCGGGCGACGACCAGCACCACGACGATGATCGCGCCGGCCTTGCCGAGCGCCCAGGCGATGGCGCCGATCGAGCCGCCGCCGCCGGCCAGCATCGGCACCAGCAGCACCATCACGATGACCGCCAGGTCCTGGAAGATCAGCAGCCCCAGCGCCACCTGGCCGTGCGGGCTGTTGGTCTCCAGGCGGTCGGCGAGCAGCTTGAGGACGATCGCCGTGGAGCTCAGCGCCACCAGAAAGCCGGTGAAGAGGCCGGCGCGCCAGTCGACGCCGAACGCCATCAGCAAGAGCATCATGCCGAGCGACGCGGTCACCACCTGCAGACCGCCGCCCCCGAAGATCAGTCGCTTGATGCGACCGAGCTTCTCGAGGCTGAACTCGATGCCGATGGTGAAGAGCAGGAACATGACGCCGACCTCGGCGGCGGCGTCGACCATCGCCTGGTCGCGCACCAGGCCGAGCGCGTGCGGGCCGATGACCACGCCGGCGACGAGGAAGCCGACGATCGGCACCAGCCCGACGCGAAAGCAGGCGTAGGCGATGATCGCCGCCGCGAGAATCAGCGCGACGGATTCAGCGATGGCGTCGTGACCCATGCGGCGCCCATTCATACGTGCGAACGCCGCGCGGCTCCAGTGGGCTATCGCGGGGGTTGATTGACTGTCCGATCCGCTTCCGCCACGTAAATCGCGTGGATCACCGCAAGATCGCCATCCTCGCATCGAGCATCGTGCTCGGCACCTCCGTCGCCATCATGTGGATGGGGGCGCCGATCATCCCGGCGATCATCGGCGCCACCGTGATGGGCGCGTACCTGTATTGGCGGGCGACGAAGGGGTGAGGCCGCCGCGCGGCCGGTGAGTGATGTAGCGGCGGGCTTTAGCCCGCCACCGCTAGCGCGATCATTCTAGAGGTGGCGGGCTAAAGCCCGCCGCTACATTCAGAGCTCACACCAACCCATGCACCTTCGCGAACGGATCCCAGTTCGCATCCCGGTGCCAGTCGTATTCCGCGCCGGTCGCCAGAGCGTCGGCGATGTCCTGGCCCATCAGCTTGGCGATCACGGCCAGCGACATGTCCATCCCGGCGGAGACGCCGGACGACGTGAAGTACTTGCCGTCCTCGACCCAGCGCGCGGCGCGCACCCATTCGACGCGCGGGCCCTGCTCGGTCACCCAGTGGAACACCGCCTTGTTGGTGGTCGCCCGCCGGCCGTCGAGGAGGCCGGTCCGCGCGAGCAGCGCGGTGCCGGTGCAGACGGTCATCGTCAGCTCGGTCGTGGGCACGCGGGTCGCGAGGAAGTCGATGAGGGCGGGGTTGTCGACCTCGGCCCGCGTGCCGATACCGCCGGGAATGAGCAGCAGGTCGAGCGGCGGCGCGTCGGCGAAGCCGTGGTCGGCGACGGCGCGCACCGCCTGAGCGCTGGCGACCGGCCCGGCGTGCTCGGCGACGGTGACGAGATCGATCTGGCCGCTCAGGTGGCCGAAGAGCTCCAGCGGCCCGAACGTGTCGAGCAACTCGAAACCCGGATACAGCAGCGCGCCCAGGCGCCGCGCGGTGGACGTGGTCATGCGAGTCTCCTTCGGGGTGGTGGTGGCGCCGCGGCGGCCGTGACGGCGTCGCGGCGAAAGCGTTTGCGGTAGTCGAACGGCAGCACGCGCAGGTGGCGGCGGAACGTGCGGCGCATCTGCTCGGCGGACGCGAAGCCGGCGCGACCCGCCACGTCCTCGAGGCCGAGCCCCTCGTCCTCGAGCAGGCGTCGCGCGGCGTCGAGACGCGCGCGTTCGACGAACTTCGCCGGCGTCACGCCGGTCTCGCGATGGAACACGCGCGCGAACGTGCGCGGGCTCATCGCCACCCGCTCGGCGAGGCGCTCGACCGCGAGGTCGTCGGCGAGATGGTCGACGATCCACGCGGGCAGGTCGCGCAGCCGACCCGGCGCCGGCGTCTGCGCGGCGAGATGGCTGCTGAACTGCGACTGACCGCCCGGCCGCTTGAGGAACACCACCATGCGGCGCGCCACCGCGAGCGCCAGCGCGTGACCGAGATCGTCGGCCACCATGGCGAGCGCCATGTCGATGCCGGCCGGTGACGCCGGCCGAGGTCCAGATCTTCCCGTCGCGCACGAAGATCGCGTCGGGCTCGACGGTCACGCGCGGATACCGCCGGCCGAGCGCCTCCGCCGACCGCCAGTGCGTGGTGGCGCGCTTGCCGTCGAGCAATCCGGCTTCGGCCAGGACGAACGCGCCGGTGCACACCGAGGCGAGGCGGCGGACGCGACGCGAGCAGGCGAGCAGCCAGCGCCGCACGGCGCGGTCGGCGGCGACCGCGCGCACGTCGCCGCCGGCGACGATCAGCGTGTCGACGCCCGGTCCGACGTCGCGGCAGCCGCGGTCGGCGATGATCCGCAGGCCGGAGTGCGAGGTCACCGGCCCGGCCTGCGGCGCCACGACCTCGACCGTGTAGGCCGGGGACGCCCCCGGATCGATCTGCTGGCGCTCGAAGTCGGCGAGCGCGAACACCTCCAACGGACCCGTCGCGTCGAGCGACTGGAGCCCGTCGAAGATCACGATCACCACCCGGCGCGGCCGCCGCCCGCTTGCGGTCCTCGTCATGCGCCGCACACTAGGCGGCGGCGGTTATGGCGGCAATGACCTTCTTACGGCAATTCCTGCCACCTGGAGCGCTACGGCTCCGACGGCACGTTGAAGCGACGCTGATACGCCGCGTACCGCGCGCGCTCCGTCGCCGGATCGAGCGACGCGTCGGCGAGGGTGTAGCGATGCGCGCCGTGCTTGTCCCTCGGGTTCGCGGCGAGGAAGGCGCGCATGCGCGCCTCGGCGTCTTCGCCGAGCTCGCGGCCGAAGTGCGCGTAGATGCGCCGCACCGTGCCGATCCCGTCGGCGAGAAACTCGCCGAACTGCATGTCGAACGGCTCGGGCGTGCCGGCCGGCCAGCGGTCGCGCGTGGCGGCCGCGCGCGTCAGTCCGTCGGCGAGGAACGTGGTCCATTCCATGCCGATGGCGGCCTGATCGATGTCGTTGCTGGCCATCGTGCGCAGGGTCGCGACCAGGCTGGCGAGCGAGGCGATGACCTTCAGCGGATCGCGGTGCGTCTGCACGATGCAGGCGTCCGGATACTCGGCGAGCAGCGCGTCGAGCGCCCACAGGTGGCCCGGCGACTTGAGCACCCAGTGCTCCGCGGGGCAGCGCCATTGCAGATACTGGAGCTGGCGGCGGTGGGACGCATAGACGTGGCGCTTGTCGGCGCGGTCGACCCAGTTCTGGTAGCTGGGCACGCGATGGGTGGTGCTGAACAGCATGCTGGCGAAGTCGTGCGCGGTGAGCGCCACGCATTCCTGCGGCAGCTCGGCGCCCATCGGGTGCATCTTCTTGAACTCCGGCAGCAACCGGTCGACGCCGGCGAGGTGCTTGTCGAGCGCGGCGATGCGCGGGTCGGTGGTGTACGTGGCGCGCTCCGGCGGCGGATACGGGTGCATCACCTCCCACGTCATCGGCACGCGGTTGGCGGGATCCTGCGCCAGCAGATCGTGCAGGATCGAGGTGCCGGTCCGCGGCAGGCCGACGACGAACAGCGGCCGGGTGATCGGCGCGGCGGCGATCTCGGGGTGGCGCGCGATGACATCGGTCATGCGCAGCCGGTTCTCGAGCAGGCGGGTGAGGTCGGTGCGGGCGATCACGCGGCCGAGCGTGTGCATCGCCGCCTCGCGCTCCAGCGCGTCGAGCAGCACGCCGAGCGGCTCGCGGAACCACGGGTCGCCGAAGTCCTCCAGGCCGGTGGCGCGGCGGGCCCGCTCGCAGAGCGTCGCCGCGTCGAGGCGCACGAGGGGAAGCCCGGCGGCGCGCAGCGCACCACCGGCGGCGTTGAAAGCGCGAACCGGGAGCGGCAGAGGCATGCCGGCCGATTCAGCACACCGCGATCGGTTGGTCCAGCGTCGGAGTGCGGCGCGTGAGCGCCGCTGGATTGGGGCGCGGCGTCAGCCGCGCTCACGCGCGGCACCGCAAGCGGCGCTGACGCGCCGCACTCCGCTCACGAGTACCGATCGTTCTTCCAGGGATGCGCGCTGTTCGAGTATCCGCGAATTTCCCAGAAGCCGCGTTGGTCCTGGCGCAGGAACTCGAGGCGCGTGACCCACTTCGCGCCCTTCCAGGCGTAGAGCTGCGGCGTGATGACGCGCACCGGGCCGCCGTGCTCGCGCGGTAGCGGCTGCCCGTCGACGGTGTGCACCAGCAGCACGTCGTCCTTGAGCGCCTCGGCCAGCGGCAGGTTGGTGGTGTAGCTGTCCTTGGCGTGGCAGAGCACCACGTCGGCGTCATCCTCGAGGTCGGCGAGCGCGGCGATGGTCGACAGGCGCACGCCGCGCCAGGGCACGTCGAGCCGCGACCAGCCGGTGACGCAGTGGAAGTCGCTGACGTCGTCCACCTGCTCGAGGCTGCTGAACTCGTCCCAGCTGAGCCGCGTCGGGTTGCGGCAGGCGCCGTCGACCACCAGCGACCAATGATGCAGCGGGATGATCGGATGAATGCCGAGATCGAGCACCGGCCACTTGCCCGGCGCCGTCGGCGTCTGGCCGACGGGAATCTTCGGCATGCCGTGCCGATTCGGCGGCCCGCTACCGAGCGGCTGCGGATCCGACATCGCCGGCGTCTGGGCGCTACGCGCCAGGAAGCGCTCGCGGAGCTTCAGGCGCGCGGCGATGATGCGATCGTTCATGGCGGGTGGTGATGTAACCGAAGCGAAACCGCCAAGGACGCCAAGGTCTCGCCAAGGCGATCTTGGCGAGACCTTGGCGTCCTTGGCGGTTTGCTTTTGGTTACGTCGGGACCGTCAGGCCGGCGTCCCGCCGCGCAGGCGTCCGTAGATGAGCAGGAGGATCACCGCGCCGATCACGGCGCCGATGAATCCGGCGGGTTGGCCGGCCTGGTACCAGCCGATCGCCTGGCCGAGGAAGGTGGCCACCAGCGAGCCGGCGATGCCCAGGATGATGGTCATGAGGATGCCGAGGTTGTCGCGCCCGGGATGCACGAGCTTGGCGACCACGCCGACGATCAAGCCGATGATGACGGTCCAGATCAGGCCCATGCGTTGTCCTCCTGTCCTGCCTCTAGCGCGGATCGGTCGGTGCGGTCCACGGCTCGGTCACGCGGGTGGTGCCTCGGGTTCGATTGGCGCGGCGGTGATCGCAACCCTGGCAAGCCGCGGGGCACCGCCGCGCCATCCAAACTGGACACTACCCTCACGCGGCCTGGAGGGTGGCGGGGCCGCCCGCGTCGGCGGCGAGTTGCCAGCGGCGTGGGAAGTGTTCCAACGCGATCGGTCGCTGGGCGACGGCGACGACGGTGACGCTCGGCAGCTGCTCCGCCAGCAGCTCGTAGATGCGTCGTTCGCTCGCTTCGTCGAGCGCCGAGGTGACCTCGTCGAGAAAGACCCAGTCGGGGCACTGGACGAAGACGCGGGCGATCGCCAGGCGCTGCTGCTCGGCGCCGGACAGGCGCTGTTCCCAGTGGGCACTCTCGTCGAGCCGGGCCACGAGGTGTTCGAGCCCGAGCAGGGAGAGGACCTCGCGCACCCGCTCGGGCGGGAACTGTTCGGGCGGCGACGGATAGGTGACCGCCGCCCGCAACGTCCCGATCGGCAGATAGGCGCGCTGCGGAATGAACTGCATGCGCGCCGTGCTCGGCACCTCGATCCGGCCGGCGCCGAATGGCCACAGGCCGGCGATGGCGCGGAAGAGGGTGGTCTTGCCGGCGCCGGCCGATCCCTGGATCGCGACGTGCTCGCCGGCCTTGATGGTGCCGTTGGCGCCATCGATGAGAACGCGTCCACCGGGCGCGTCGAGACGCACGTCGCTGAGGCGCAGCGCCGACCCGGTCGTGGGAACGATGCAGAGACCGGCGCGGCGCGGATCGACCTCCTCGGCGGTCGTCGACATTCCGGCGCCGAACGTCGTGAGACGTTCGATGTTGGCGCGCCAGCGGGCGATCTCTTGATAGGCGTTGACGAACCAGGTGAGCGCGCCCGAGACCTCGGCGTAGGCGACGCGCACCTGCGCCACCATGCCGAGCGACAGGCTGCCGGCGAAGAACGCCGGCGCGGCGATCAGCAGCGGGATAATGCTGTTGGCCTGGCTGACGCCGTTGGTGAGGAGGGTCAGATCCCGCTGGGCGCCGATCAGGCGCCGGAAATTCGCCACGACGCAGTCGAAACGGGTCCCCAGCGACTGCCGCTCCACGCTCTCGCCGCGCGCCAGCAGCACGGCCTCGGCGTGGTCGCGGAAGCGCACCAGGCCGTAGCGGAAGTCGGCCTCGCACCGCAGGCGATCGAAGTTGATCGGCACGAGCTTGCGGCCGACCAGGTGCGTCGCCCACATGGCGAACACCGCGTAGATGATCGCCACCCACATCATCAGACCGGGCACGGTGTACTCGACGCCGCCGATGTGGAACGGCCATCGGCCGGACAGGCTCCAGAGGATGCCGCCGAACGAGACCAGCGTCACGACGGCGGAGAGCAGCGACAGCGACAGACCGAGCGCGCTGGCGACGTAGTCGCGGATGTCCTCGGCGATGCGCTGGTCGGGATTGTCGATGGTGCCCTCGTGCAGCTCCGCCTGCCAGTACGCCTGGGTCCCGACCCACCGCTGCACGTAGTCGCGGGTGAGAAATTCGCGCCAGTGGATCTCCAGCCGCTGGCGGAGGTAGATGCGGAACGTCCCTGCGAACAGCGCCAGCAGCGCGGCACCGAGGAAGAACGTCAGCCCCTTCGCGAAGTCGCTCGGAGCGCGGTCGCCCAGCGCGTCGAAGATCTGGCGCTGGGCGTCCGACAGCAACACGTTGCCCCAGACGGTGGTGAGCTCGAGCGCGACCGCGGCGGCGAGCATCAGTCCACCCACGCGCGCCGCGCTCGACGTCCAGTAGATGCGGGTCAGCCGCCAGAGTTCGCGCGCGAAGGCGCGCCCGAAAACGGCTCTGCGAGCTTCAGACATGCGGCGAGTCCCTCCGGGCGGGGGTCGCCGCCGTGGCGGCGCGCGTCCCGTCTCCGGGTCGCGCTTATCGGGAGCCGCCGCTCAGGCGCAAACCGACGCCGGGCGGGGAGGCCCGCGCTCTCGGCCGAAGGGGGGGGCCGAACCGAGAGCGCGGGTTGCGGAGGAGCCTGTTCAGCGGTGACGCGGCGGCGCCGCTACACCGTTCAGTGCGGGGAGGCCCGCGCTCTCGGCCGTCAGGGGGGAATGAACCGAGAGCGCGGGTTGGGGAGGAGGCTTATTCGGCGGTGATGCGGCGGCGCCGCGTCACCATGAAGTGGATGGCCTTGCGGCGACGGCCGCCGCCCTTGCGCAGCGAGCGCAGCGCGCAGCGTCCGCCCGACTCGTCGGCCGGCTTGTCGGCAATCGTCAGGAGCCGGCGACGCGCGTAGTCGGCGTTGATGCCGAGCGCGTCGCAGACGCTCTCGAACGCGAATACCCAGCCGTGCGAGTGCGATTCCACCCAGGCACGCGCCTCCGCATAGAGCTGCGGGCGCTCGTTCATCGGCGCCGCCTGACGCATCAGGCAGAGCACCGCGTCCTGCAGCATCGCCTGCATCAGCGAACGCTCGGGCGTCCCGACACCGTTGGCGCGCACGCCGCCGAGGAGATCCTCGAGCTGCTCGCGCACGAACGGGCTCACGATCGGGCCGTCGTCGGCAACAAAGGGGTCGTTGGTCACGATTTCTACCGGGGCGTGCTGCATGGTCTCCTCCACTCCTTGCCGGCGCTCTGTCTCACCGGCACGCTCAGTCAGTCGGGAATGGTGAATTGCAGCGCCTGTGCCAGACCCCAAAAAGCCTTCTCCCACACGGGTTTTTCCAGTTGGCGCAGGGCGAGGTGGCCGCTAGGAACCGACCGGTTCCGGGGTCGGCTGAAAGGAACCAGGCTGCGAAAAACGCGGGTCGGTCGCTGCATGTCGCGCGCGGGTATGAGAGGAAGGCGCGACATGGTTCGCTTCATCGTCACCGCGATCGCGGTGCTGGGCGCCGTCCTGGTGTTGGCGTGGGGCGCGGCGGCGCTGCACTTCGCCGGACCCGCCGCGCTGGCGACGGCGTTGCCGATCGCGTTCCTCGCCGCCGGCGTCGCGCTGCTGATCTGGGTGCGTCCGCTCTGGCGCGCGTTCGTCGCCGTCGCCGCGCTCGTCGGCGTGCTGCTGCTCTGGTGGCACGGCCTCGAGCCGCGCAACGATCGCGATTGGCAGGAGGACGTCGCGCGCCCGCCGACCGCCGAGGTGCAGGGCGACCTACTGACCGTCCATGACGTGCGGAACTTCGACTACCGCTCCGAGACCGACGTCACGCCGCACTGGGAAACGCGCACCTACGACCTGTCGAAGCTCGACGGCCTCGATCTCGTCCTGTCGCACTGGGGCTCGCCGGCCATCGCCCACACCATCATGAGCTGGGCCTTCAGCGACGGGCAGCACCTGGCGATCTCGATCGAGACCCGCAAGGAACGCGGCGAGTCGTACTCGTCCGTCGCCGGCTTCTTCAAACAATACGAGCTCTACTATGTCGCCGCCGACGAGCGCGACGTGATCGGGGTCCGCACCAACTTCCGCGGCGAGGACACCTATGTGTATCGCCTCCGCACCTCGATCCCCCGCATGCGCGACCTGCTGCTCGACTACGTGCAGCGGATGAACGCCCTGGCGGCGACGCCGGCGTTCTACAACGCGGCCACCCAGAACTGCACGACGACCATCCGCGCCCACGTGCAGCACATCGGCATCGCCCGACCGTTCGACTGGCGCCTGCTGGTCAACGGCTACATCGACGAGCTGCTCTACGAGCAGGGCATCATCGACACCGAGCTGCCCTTCGCCGAGCTGAAGGAGCGCAGCTACGTCAGCACGCGCGCCAGAGCCGCCGGCAACGCGCCCGACTTCTCGGCCCGCATTCGCGAGGGCATGCCCATGCCGTCGCCGGATCCCGGCTGACCGGAAGGCCCTGACGCGGTTGGGCTGTTGGCGGTCAGGGCCGCAGGCTCTGGCCGCCAAGGACGCCACGTCGAAGGCCGGCACCACTGCGCACCTGGCATCGTCCGTACCCGTCATCGCGAATCGGGTTGGCGCGAGGAGCAGAGACCGGGCTCGAACGATCGCTCCACTTGGCGTTCTTGGCGCCCTTGGCGGCTAGATATCGTCAGATCAAGCCCCGGACGTCCAAACGCCCTCCGCCGACGGACTCCACTTGTGACCGGAAATGCGATACGCGCTGGCGCAATGGCCTCGACCGCGCGCGGGCTGCCTCCGTATCCGAGCGGCTGGTACGTGCTGGCGTTCTCGCGGCAAGCTCGCGCCCGGGACGCTGCTGACCCGGCCACTCGTCGGCCGTGAGCTGGTCCTGTTGCGCACCGGCACCGGACGCGTCGCGGCGATGGACGCGTACTGCCCCCACCTCGGCGCGCATTTCGGCCGCGGCGGACGCGTGCAGGGCGAGCAGCTGCGCTGCGCCTTCCACGGCTTCTGCTTCGACTCCGAGGGCCGCTGCGTCGCCACCGGCTACGGCAGCAAGCCGCCGCCGACCGCGAACGTCTCGACGTGGCCGGTCCGCGAGACCAACGGCATGATCCTCGTCTACCACGGCGCCGACGGCGCTGCGCCGAGTTGGGAAGTCCCGGCCCTCGAGGCGCGCGGCTGGAGCGCGCCCGTCTTTCGACGCTTCGTCCTGAACGCGCACCCGCAGGAGACGACGGAGAACAGCGTCGACCTCGGACACTTCTCGCACGTGCACGGCTATGGCGCGGTGCACATGCTGCGCGACGTCGTCACCGAGGGGCCCTACCTCAGCACCGCCTACGCGTCGCACCGGCCGATGCCGCTGCTCAGCCGCTGGTCGTCGATCCATTTCGACTTCGACTTCGAGACCCACATCCACGGACTCGGCTACTCGCAGGTAGACGTCCGCGTGCGCGGCTTCGACATCGGCGCCCGCCTGTGGGTGCTGCCCACGCCGATCGACGCGCAGCGCATCAGCCTGTACCTGGCGGCCAGTGGCGACGGCACCGCCGATGACACCCATCCGTGGCTGCGCCCCATCCCGCGCCGCCTGCGCGCTCGCGCGATCGGCGCCGGATTGCTCTTCGCCCTGAGCGTGGACGCCAAGCAGGACTTCGCCATCTGGCAACACAAGCGCTACGTCCACCCGCCCGCGCTCGCCCAGGGCGACGGCCCGATCGGCAAGTACCGCACCTGGGCCGCACAGTTTTACGGCGCCGCCCTGCCCGCGGCCGTCAGCATCCACCAGGCCCGCTAGTGCACCGCCGTCGAGATGCGCTCAAGCATCCGGCGGTGGGAGCGGATGATCGCCTGGGCGGGTTTGGTCCACGCGAAAGGTGCGGGGTGCTTCCTCCAGGCGCGCATGTAGGCAGCGATGTGCTCGCGGAGCGCCTTCTTCGACGGAAAGTCGGTCACGCTGAGCGATTGCTTGCCGAAGATGCCGAAGAAGCCTTCGACCTGGTTGAGCCACGAGGCGCTCGTCGGCGTGTAGTGGAAGTGCACCCGCGGATGCGCGGTGAGCCAGTCGCGGATGGCGGGCGTCCCATGCGTCGACGAATTGTCGAGGATGACGTGCAGCTCCTGGTCCGGATAGGCACGCACCACCTGGCGCATGAACTTCAGAAAGTCGCTGGCGGTGTGCCGGTCGGTCACGCGATGGAGAACGTTCCCGGTGGCCACTTCGAGGGCAGCGTAGAGATCCACAACCCCGTGGCGCTTGTAGTCGTGGGTATGGCGAACGGCGCGCCCCGCGCGCAGGGGGAGCGGCCGTTGCGTGCGCTCCAACGCTTGGATTGAGGTCTTTTCGTCCACGCTGAGCACGATCGCGTGCTCGGGCGGATTCAGATAGAGCCCGACAATGTCGCGGACCTTCGCCGCGAACTCCGGGTCCCGACTCACCTTATACGTCCGCACCAGATGCGGCTTGAGGCCGTGGCGGCGCAGCAGATCGGACACGCAGCCGCTGGTCAGGCCGACGTCCTTCGCCAGCAGGCGCGTCGTCCACCGACTGCGACCCGCCGGCGGCGGCCCCATGGCCAACTCGATCACGCGCTCGACCGTTGCGCCCGGCACGGCATGATCGGTGCGCCCGCCCTTCGGCCGCGTGCTCAGTCCGGCGACGCCGCCCGCGAGAAACCGCCGACGAATGCGGGACACCGCTTCGGCGGACAGCTGCAGGCGGCGCGCGATCTCGGTGCCCGCCACGCCGTCCGCGCTCCACAGCACGACGTGCGCGCGCCGAATCACCTGTGCCGCGTCGGTTGCTCTCGCCGCGAGTTGCTCCAGCTCACGCCGCTGCTTCGCTGTCAGCTCCACCACCATCCGCCGCCGTCCCATGCCACATTGGACGACGAAGAGTCATCTTGATTCAATGACGACGGCGGTGCACTAGTGTCCTGTATCAGTTGAATTGGTAGCGCCATCCCATTCCCCGCATACCCTGAGTAGCGAGCGCAGCGAGCATATCGAAGGGGCGGCCTGCCGAGCGCCGCTCCATATCGCCCTTCGATACGCTCGCTGCGCTCGCTACTCAGGGTATGCGGGAATGGTGGAGCTGGCGGAGATTCGGCGCACCGAGCTACTACCGATTCGCTTGGTACAGGCCACTAGGATCCCGTCGCCGCGTCCAATCCCCGATTGAGGGCGCTGCTCCCGCAGCGCCTGGCGGCGCGGTCGGGTGGTTCCGGACCCGGTGTTGAAGGAACCGCCGCGGGCAGGCCGCGCGGGCGCGCGGCCCTCCAGTCGGGAATTGGCCCTTCCACGCAACGGCAGACGGTGTACATACCTCGCCGTGACGGCTCCGCTCTGTTTCGGCCCCTATCGGCTCGACGTCGCCGACGCGGCGCTCTGGCGCGGCGCGGACCGCGTCGCCCTGGCTCCGAAATGCTTCGACCTGCTCTGCCTGCTCGCGGCGCGCGCCGGGCAGACGGTCGCCAAGGAGGAGTTGATCGCCGCCGTCTGGCCCGACACACACGTCGGCGACGGGACGCTGAAGGTGCTCGTCCGCGAATTGCGGACGGCCCTCGGCGACGACGCCGCGCAGCCGCGCTACGTCGAGACCGTCCACCGCCGCGGCTACCGCTTCGTCGCACCGCTCGCGACCGCGCCCCCCGCGCCGATCGGTCGCGCGGCGGAGCTGGCGACCCTCACCGCGCACCTGGCGCGCGCCGCCGGCGGCGAGCGCCAGGTGGTGTTCGTCGCCGGCGAGGCGGGCATCGGCAAGACGCTGCTGGTCGAAGCGTTCGTCGCCGGCCTGCCGCCGGCGACCCGGATCGGCATCGGCCAGTGCCTCGACCACTACGGCAGCGGCGAGGCCTACCTACCGGTGCTCGACGCCTTCGCGCACCTCGCGCGCCAGCCCTACGGCGCCGCCGTGCTCGACGTGCTGCGCCGCCAGGCGCCGGCCTGGTTGCGACCGCTCGCCGGGCTGCTGCCGCCGGGCGAGACCGGCGGCGGCGGCGACGCGACGCGCGAGCGGATGCTGCGCGAGATGGCGGAAGCGCTGGAGGCCCTGAGCGCCGACGCGCCGCTGGTTCTCGTCTTCGAGGATCTGCACTGGAGCGATCCGTCGACCCTCGATCTGCTCTCCGCGATCGCCCATCGCCGCGGGTCCGCGCGCCTCCTGATCGTCGCCACCTATCGCCCGGTCGAGGCGATCATCGCCGAACATCGCCTGCGCGCCGTAAGCCAGCGGCTCGCGCAACAGCGGCTCTGCGGCGAGATCCACCTCGGGCCGCTGACCCCCGCCGACGTCGACGCCTATCTGCGGCAGCGTCTCGGCCCGACGTCACCGCCGGCCGACCTCGCCGCCGCCGTGTTCGAGCGTACCGCGGGCCAGCCGCTGTTCGTCGTCAGCCTCGTCGACCATCTCATCGAGCGCGGCTGGCTCCTCCCCACCGACGGCGGCGCAACCCTCGCGGTGCCGGCGGCGCGCATTGCCTCCGAGCTGCCCGACGGCCTGCGCGAGATGATCGAGCAGCAGCTCGCCGCGCTGGCACCCGACACGCTCGACGTGCTCGCCGCCGCCAGCCTGGCGGGCGACGAGTTCGTCGCCGCCGCGGTGGCGGCGGCGCTCGCGGTCGAGCACGAGGACGTGGAGGCGATCTGCGAGCGCGCCGCGCGGCGCGGCCAGTTCTTGCACGCGCTCGGCAGCGTCGAACTGTCGAGCGGCGCCGTCAGCGAGCGCTACGGCTTCGTCCACACGCTGCAGCGCGACGTCCTCGCCCGCGGCGTCGCCAGCGTCCGGCGCGTCGCCCTGCACCGCCGGCTCGGCGAATGGCTCGAAGAGGCCGGCGCTCCCCCGGCCGAGGTCGCCAGCCACTTCCACGCCGGCGGCGCCGCCAAGGCGGTGCAGCATTCGCTGCGCGCCGCCGAGCGCGCGCGCGACCTGCTCGCCTTCGCCGAGGCGGCGGCCCACTACGAGCGCGCGGCCGCGGCGCTCGCCCTCCTCCCCGACCGCGACGCCGGACGGCACGCCGAGATCCTCATCGCGCTCGGCGAGGCGCGCGAGCGCAACGGCCAACTGACGCGCGCCGCCGAGGCGTTCACCGAGGCGTCCGCACTGGCGCGCGGTGCCGGCGACGCGGCGCGTCTGGCGCGCGCGGCGCTCGGCCTCGGCCGCGGCCACCAGCTCGTCGGCGAGGCGGAGCCGCAACTCACCGCCGTGCTCGAGGAGGCGGTGGCGGTGCTGCCCGCCGGCGACAGCCCCGAGCGCGCCTGCCTGCTCGCCCGCCTCGACGCGGCGCTGTCGTCGGCCCCGGCGGCGCACGCGCGGCGCACCGCGCTGCGCCGCGAAGCAGAGGCGATGGCGCGCCGCGTCGGCGACGTCGAGACGCGCCTGCGCGTGCTGCAGTATGCGCGCTGGGGCTTCAACGGCGACGGCGATCCCGACCAGTTGCGCGCCGCCGCCGCGGAGCTGGCCGGATTGGCGGCGCGTGCCGCCGGCAGCGAGCAGGCGCTGCACCTGGAGCTGTTGCAGCTCGGCCACCTCGCCGAGCTCGGTGACATGGACGACGCCCGCGTGTTGCTCGACCGCTTCGGCCGCCGCGCCGACGAGGCCGGCATCCCCTGGTTCCGCTGGTTCACCTTGCGCCTGCGCGCGATGTACGCGCTGCAGGACGGCCGCTTCGACGACGCCGAGCGCAGCGCCCACGAGGCGGCGGCGTTCGGGGAGCGCATGGACCATCCGAACGTCCGCCCGCTCCTCGGCGCCCAGCTGCTCGCCCTGCACTTCTTGCAGGGGCGCTACGAGGAGGTGGCGACCCGGCTCGACCGCTACCTCGCGCGGGCCACCGGACAACGGCTGCTGCGCGCCCAGCTCGCGCACGCGTTGCTGCGCGGCGGCGACGCGGGCGCCGCGCAACGCCAGTTGGCGCTCCTCGCCGCCGACGACTTCGCCGCGATCCCGCGCGACAGCGTCTGGTTGATCACCCTCAGTCATCTTGTCGAGGTCTGCGCGGCCGTCGGCGACCGCCGCCGTGCCGCCGTCCTCGACGCGCTCTTCGCGCCGTTCGCCGACCGCGTGATCGGCGCCGGGCCGGGTGTCGCCTCGCTGGGCCACGGCGCGCGCTATCTGGCGCTGCTCGCCGCAACGCTGGGACGCGTCGACGAGGCGCTGCGACACTGCACCGCCGCTCGCCTCGTGCACGAGCGCATGGGCGCACGTCCGTGGCTCGCGTACACGTTGCGCGACGAGGCCATGCTGCGCGCGCGCGCCGGCCACGATCCGGCCGAGCCGCGACGCCATGCACGGCGCCTCGCCGACGAGCTCGGCATGGCCGGCCTTGTGCGCGAGCTGGCTGCCGCGACTGATTGACGAGTAGCCAGCGCCTGCTATTGGCCGGCGTGAGCGCGCGATATCGCGGGCTCGGGGGTTCCAGCGACAGGTCAGACGGCGGCGAGGATAACGTGCTCGGCGAGCGGCGCGAAATTCGCGCCGGCGCCGAGCCCCGATTGAGCGCGAGGAGAAGTCGCTATGCCATTGTCTCGCAAGTTGGCGGCAGAGTTTATCGGTACGTTCTGGCTGGTGTTCGGTGGATGCGGCAGCGCCGTGCTGGCCGCCGGTTTCCCCAACCTCGGTATCGGCTTTTTGGGTGTCGCGCTGGCGTTCGGATTGACCGTCCTGACGATGGTGTACGCCGTCGGCCACATCTCCGGTGGGCACTTCAACCCGGCGGTGTCGGTTGGGCTCGTCGCCGGCGGACGCTTCAGCAGTTCCGAGTTGGTTCCGTACATCGCCGTGCAGGTGGCGGGCGCCATCTTCGCGAGCGCGGTGCTCTATGTCATCGCCAGCGGCGCGGCGGGATTCACGCTCGCCAACGGCTTTGCCGCCAACGGCTACGCCGAACACTCGCCGGGCGGCTATTCGCTCGAGGCGTGCATCGTCGCGGAGTTCGTCCTCACCTTCATCTTCCTCTTCGTCATCATGGGCGCGACCGATGCGAGCGCGCCGGCCGGATTTGCCGGCATTCCCATCGGCCTGGCGCTGACGCTGATCCATCTGATCGGCATTCCCGTCACGAACCTCTCCGTGAACCCGGCGCGCAGCACGGGCCCGGCGGTCTTCGTCGGCGGCTGGGCCCTGGCGCAGCTGTGGATGTTCTGGGTCGTGCCGATTCTCGGCGGTGCCGCCGGCGGCCTCGCCTATCGCTGGGTCGGCGACCGCAAGGCCTGAGCACCGCGGCGGCGGCGCGCGCAAAACTCCTGTTGCGGCGCCGCCGCCGGTCCGTATCGTGGCGCGCATGGCCGTTTCCGCGCGCGCCGCGCTGCCAACGCCGGCACTGCCGATTCCCCAGGACGCCGAGGCGGTGACGCCCGAGTGGCTCACCCACGCCCTGCGCGGCAGCGCGGCGATCGGCGACGACGCCGCCGTGGTCGCGTGCCAGCGCACCGTCATCGGCCAGGGTGTCGGATTCCTCAGCCGCGTGCTTCGCGTCGCGTTGACGTACGACGGCCCGAGCGTCGGCGCACCGCGGTCGGTGGTCGTGAAGCTCGAGCCCGATGCGGGCGAGTTCCGCAGATTCGGCGACGAGCTGCACGCCTTCGAACGCGAGATCCGCTTCTACCGCGAGGTCGCCACCGTCGTACCGGTACGGCTCCCACGGCTGTACTTCGCCGACGTGCAGGACGCCCAGGGCGCGCTGGTCATGGAGGATCTCGGGTTCGCGACGCCCGGCGATCAGGTCGCCGGCATGCACGCCTCGCAGGTGATCGCGACCGTGCGGCTCATCGGCGGACTGCAGGGTCGATTCTGGAACAACGCGGCGCTGGACGCGCTCGACTGGATGCCGACCAGCAATCACGTCGAGAGCGACTACGACGCCAAGTGGCCGTCGTTGGTCGAGCACTACGGCCGCTTCGTCGGACCGGCCGGTCTCGCCGTCGGCGAACGGCTGCTCGGCGGCGGCGCGGCGTGGGTCGAGAACGAGATCGAGCGCCGCCCGCGTACGATCGTCCACAGCGACCTGCGGGCGGACAATCTGCTCTTCGGCCCGGCGGGGACGCCCGACGCCGTGCTGGTGGTCGACTGGCAGATCGCCGTCCGCAGCATGGGCGCGTTCGACGTCGCCCGCCTGATGGGCGGCAGCGAGCTTCCCCCCGAGCGCCGCGGGCACCAGTTCGGCATCCTGCGCGCGTGGCACGCGGCGCTGCGCGAGGCCGGCGTCACCGACTACCCCTACGCCGAGGCCGTGCGCGACTTCCGTCTCGGCGCCCTCGCCGCGCTGTCGTTCCCCGTGCACTTCCATACCGGCACGATCGACAGCACCGGCCGCGCACGCGCCGTCGCCGAAGCCATCTGCGGGCGGTTGTTCACCTCCGCCGCCGAGATCGACGCCGCGTCGGTCCTGCCGTAGCCAATCCCAACATCATCGAATGGAGGGCCGCGCTCCCGCGCGGCCTGTCCCGTAGCGTCAATCATCCGAAGAACAGCAATCACCCCAGCCCGTACAGCTTCACCGCGTTGCCGGCGCACATCTTGGCAGCGCTCGTCGGCGGGAACGCCGGCGAAGAGCTTCTCGACCGTCTCGCGGGTGTGCGGCCAGTCGCAGCCGTGGTGCGGGTAGTCGGTCGAGAACATCAGGTTGTCGACGCCCATGTGGTGGCGGTTCTCGACCGCGTAGCGGTCGACCATGAAGGTCGAGCGCCAGTTGCGGCGGTAGTAGTAGCTCGGCTCGTGCTGCGAGCTTCACCGGCAGCCAGTGAGCGGTTGCGGTGCCAGCGGTCGTCGAGCTGCTCGAGAATGTAGGGGATCCAGCCCGAGCCGGCCTCGACCATCACCCAGGTCAGGTTCGGGAAGCGGTCGTGGACGCCCGACTGGATGATCTCGCCCATGTCGATGATCATGTTGGCGGCGCCGACGCTGGCCAGGCCGATCAGGTCGTCGCCGCGCACGCCCTTCGGCTTCGGCTTGGCGAGCTGGCGCATGACGCGGACGTGGAAGTGCACGGCGACGCCGTTCGCCTGCGCCGCCGCCCAGAACGGATCGTCCTCGGGACGGATCGTCGCGCCGACGCTCGGCATGGTGTTCAGCCACACGCCGCTTGAAACCGAGCTTCAGGCAGCGCTCCATCTCGGCGATCGCCGCCTCGACCGACAGCGCCGGCATGCAGGCGAGACCGATCAGCCGGTTCGGATCGACCTTCATGATCTCCTGCGCCATCCAGTCGTTGTAGGCGCGCACGCCGGCGAGCTGGAACTCCGGATCCGGGTCGGAGAAGAAGTGGCTCATCATGCGCGCCGAGCCGAACATCACCTCGGCGTCGATGCCGTCGGCGTCCTGCTCCTCGCAGCCGCGGCTCGCCGCGGAAGTTGCCCTGGTTCGCCGCCGCGAAGGTGACGCCCGTCCAGCGGATGTCCTCGTGCGCCCGGCCCGCCGAGGCGTAGATGCCGATCGGCGCGGGCGGGATGTCGGGCGCGAACTGCCACGCCTCGCCGCCCTCGCCGTCGGACACCACGCGCGGCACCTTGTCGTGAAACTTCTTCGGCATGTACGTCGTCCACAGGTGCGGCGGCTCGAGAACGTGCGAGTCCGCCGAGATCAGCTTGTACTCTCGTGCCATGTCCGGCCTTCCTCCTTGCTGTGCCCGCCGCGGCGGCCGATCGCATCGCGGCCGCGCCCGGTCGATTATTCGCTATCGAATTATACGACTTGCACCATGCGAGTGGCAAGCCCTCGTTCGGCTTGCCTAATTCGCTATCGAATTATACGATTTACACATGCGATCAAGCCCGAACGACGACGGCGGACAGCGCGCCGGCGCCGTGCGCGCGGCTGCGGCAGGCGGTGCGCGTGCCGAAGGCGGCGGAGCTGATCGCCGACGCGATCCGCGCCCAGATCGCCGCGCGGCGAGATGCGCCCGGGCAGCCCGCTGCCCAACGAGAGCGAGCTGATGAGCCACTTCGCCGTGGCGCGGCCGACGGTGCGCGAGGCGCTGCGCATCCTCGAAGCGGAGCGCCTGGTCGAGTCGTGCGCGGCGCGCGCGGCGGCGCCCGCGTGCGCGAGCCGGACATCCGCGCCGCCTCGGGTCACTGCGCCCTGCTCCTGCAGCTGCAGGGCGCCACCATCGCCGACGTCTACGAGGTCCGCCTGATGCTCGAGCCGGCGGCGGCGCGGCTGGCGGCGGAACGCGCGCCGCGCGAGGCGGCCCGCGCGCTCGACGGCGGTGATCGCCGAGGAGGAGCGGATCGTCGACCAGGGGCAATCGCTCGCCGCGCATGGCGATGCGCTTCCAGGAGACCCTGGTCGAGGCGTCCGGGCAATCCGGCGCTGGTGCTGCTGGTCCGCCTGCTGCACGATCTGGTGGCGCGCCAGGCGGTGTCGCGCATGCCGATGATCGACGTCGACGACGCCGGCCGCGATCGCCTGCGCCGCCGCCTCATTCGCGCCCAGCGCGACGTCACCGCCGCCATCGCCGCCGGTCGAGGAGCGGACGCCGAGCAGCTCTGGCGCCGCTACCTCTCCGGCCTCGCCGCCACCGTCCTCGGCGACCAGGAGGGCGGCCGCGCGCCGGTCACCCGCCACGCGGGTCTGCGCGGCTGACCGGCGCCGCGTCGGCGCCGCCGAGGAGATGGTCGGCGGCGACGTAGCCGACGGTGATCGTCAGCACGAGCAGCGCGCCCATCAGCTTGGGGGGACTGGGCACCGGAACGTCGAAGAGCCGGCAACCGGCGCCGATGGCGAAGGCGAGCAACAGTCCGAGGAGTGATTTCGTCATCCGCTGCTCGTAGGCGCGCGAGACGCCCGACGCAACGGCGCGCGGCGCGGCGCTCAGCGACCGAAGTAGTCCGGCGCGGCGCCGGGCTTCCACTTGATGTTGCAGCCGATGCTCGGGCGCTGCTCGTCGCCGGGCGGCCGGCCGGCGAGCACCGCGTCGGCCGCGGCGCGCAGGTCCGCGCCGGTGACCGGGCGATCGTTGCCCGGGCGGCTGTCGTCGAACTGGCCGCGGTAGACCAGCCGGCGGTCGCGGTCGAAGAGGAAGAAGTCGGGCGTGCAGGCGGCGCGGTAGGCGCGCGCCACCGCCTGAGTCGCGTCGTACAGGTACGGGAACACGTAGCCGGCGCGCGTCCGCTCCTCGGCCATCTTCTCCGGGCCGGTCGTCCGGGTAGGCGCCGACGTCGTTGCTGTTGATCGCCGACCATCGCCAGGCCGCGCGCCTGGTAGTCGCGGCCGAACGCCGCGAGACCGCGCGCGGATGTGCATCACGTAGGGGCAGTGGTTGCAGATGAACATCACCAGCAGCGCCGGCGCGGCGCGGAAGTCGTCGCGCGCGACCAGCGCGCCGTCGGTGTTCGGCAGCCGGAAATCCGGCGCCGGCGTGCCGAGCGGGAGCATCGTCGAGTTGACGGCGGCCATGCAGGTGTTGTGCGCCGGCGGCGGGGGGCGTGCAAGAGAGATCCCCTGAAACCGCCAAGGGCGCCAAGGTCTCGCCAAGGGCCCTTGCGAGACCGAGGAACTCTCGAACCAGCGACCCTTCCAAACCCGCTAGACAAATTTTGGGGCTGGCCCGCGCCGACGAGCGCTACCTTGGCGTGAGCTTGGCGCCCTTGGCGGTTTCAGGAGCCGCTACCACCGCACCACGCCGCTGCCCCCGCTCACCGTCCCGTGCGCGCTCTCCACCGTCACCTCGCCGCGCGCGCTCAGCCTGCCGTGGCCGTCGCTGCCGAGTTGGAAGGTCGGGCTGCGGAAGCGGCCGCCGGCGCCCGCCGCGAGCGTGCCGCGAACGGTGCGGTTCGACGCCGAGGAGACGCAGGTACGCGAGCAGCGGTTGTGCGTGGCTGTGATTGTTGTTGACGGGATACGACTGCATGGCGATGACCGGCGCCGCCGCCCAGGTGCGGCCCGGTCGCGTCGACTCCGGACCGTTCCACGAATCGGGTCCGGAGAGCGTCCCCTCCCAGATCGACGGATACGCCGCCGTGTGCGCGGCGAGGCTCATGCGCCGCCACGCATCCCAGGCGAGGTCGGGATCGATGCGCGCCGCCGCCCAGACGAGCGTCATGTCGATGGCGAACCAGATGCCGCCGCTGGTGCCGTCGCCCCACTTCCCGGCTGCGACTTGATCGGGCGGCGCCGGCCACCGCAGGCGCGTGCCGACCGGTGATCCGGCGCGATGGCCCTGGTCGATGGTGGCGAGCAGCGACGCCGCCTGCGTCGCATCCGCGGCGCCGCACAGCAGCGCCCACGGCTGCACCTCGAGCCAGCAATCGTGATCGCCCACCGGCCCGACGCCCGGCGCGTAGGCGCGATGGAACCAGCGGCCGTTCCATGCCTGCGCGACGAGGCCGCGGAGATCGTCGGCCTGGGCGCGCGACTCGACGGCCAGCGCCGTCTCGCCGAGGCGGTCGGCGAGACCGGCGAACACGCCGAGCACCCACGAGGCCATCGCCGAGTTGAGCACCGAGCCGCCGCGATCGATCATCGTCTGGCGGTCGACGCCGGAGTCGGAGATGGCGACGTCGTTCCAGTCGGCGTTGAGGATGCGCACGTGGTTGCGCTCGCCGCGCGCGACGAAGTCGACGAAGAAGCGGAACTGCCGACGCAGATGCTCGCGCAGCGGCACCGGGTCGGCGTTGCGCGACGGATGATAGGCGAGATCCGCGTCGAAGGCCGCGAGATCGCCGGTGGCGGCGGCGTACTCGGCGGCCAGCCAGAGCGCCCACAGATTCGAATCCGACGGCCGGAAGCCGAGCGTGGCGGGCTTCTTGCGCGGCGTCGAGCGCGTAGGGAAGGTCGCCGTTCACGTCGGCCCACGCGCACGTGTTGCGCAGCACCGAGAGCGCCCGGTCGGGATCGAGGTAGACCAGCGGCAGGGCGTGCTGGAGCGGGTCGCGCGCCGCGCCATTGAAGCCGATCACGTACTCGTAGGCCGAGCCCTGGTTGAGCGTGTGGCCACCGAGCACGCGCGTCGGCGCTGAGCCCGCCGGTGAGCAAGGCTGCGTGCCAGGGAATCTCGTGGCGTGCTTCGGGAGCCGCCGCTGCGCCGGCCTGCGGCAGACGGCGCGCGAGCGCTCGGCGCGAGTCGCGCAAAGTGGCCACCGGATCGATGACAGCATCGGCGGCGAGGCCGAAGCGAAACCACAGGTCGCGACGCTCACCCGGTTGCAGGCTCACGGGCAGCCGAACCTCCAACGTCGGGTGCGGTTCGCCGTCGGCGCTGGCAACGGCCATCTCCATGCCCGCGCCGAGTGGCTCGAGCAACAGCGTCGCCGGCCCGCCGAACAACAACTTCGCCGCTTCACCGACCGGTCCGCCAGCATCGGGATCGGCGAACCGCTCGTGAGCCAGCACGCCGACGCCGTTCGCTGGCGTCGCGATCTGGTAGGTGACCGCGAGCTCGGCGCGCTGTCGCCGCAACTCGGCCGTCTCGAGGAAGTTGCAGAAGCGCGGCCGCAATGCCCAGCGCTCGATGAGGTCGACGGCACGCACCGGCGCGTCGTCGGCGAGCGTCAGCCGCACCCGCACCAGCAGCCATGGCACCTCGCCCTCCGGGCAGAGGATGAGTCGCTCCAGTTTCAGACCGTCGCGCGCATCCGCCACCGAGAACCAGGTTGGGCCGAACGTGCGCAGCGACGGCGCGGCGCCGGCGCGCGCGCTGTAGTCGGTGCTCCAGGTGCTGTCGTCGGATTCGACGACGACCGAGATGCCGGTGCCGCTCGGGTCGGGCGCGGTCAGCCAGCGCAGGCCGTCGCCCTCGTCGAACACGCCGACCGTGCCGTCGTTGGCGACCTGCATGCGGATCGCGCGGTTGCCGACCATCACCCAGTGACGCCGCGTGGGCGGCGACAGGATCGGATCCCACTCGGCCCCGGCGAGCGTGTCCTGATCGGCGGAATAGACGAACGCCGGCAGGCCGCCGCGCCGCACCCAGCGTCCGTAGGGGCTGGCGACACCGCCGCCGCGCGGCGCCAGCGCCCGCGCGCGACCGCCGATCGTGAGCCCGCTCGCCATGGCGACGCCGCTCAGCCCGGCCACGCGCAGGAACTCACGGCGCCGCATGGTCCCCGACACTCGGCGGGCCTTTTTCAACGATGGCGACCCGGCGCACGGTCCAGTAGTCGCCCGCCGCCTCGGCGGCGTTGGCCTGCGGCGTGAACTGCTCGAAGGTGTGCGATGGACCGAGGTCGACATCGATCCGGAGCCGCCGCGTCGGTCCCGCGACGATGCTCTGGTGGTCGCCGCCGGTGCTCACGACACTGTACAGCCGCCCGGGCGTATAGATCGGCGCGGTCAGAATGCTCACGTGCCCGGATCCCTGCACCTCGAAGCCGTCGGCGCTGACGTCGCGCAGGTCGAGGAACTCGCGCACGTCGCGGGTGACGCCGACCTCGTAGCCCCAGACTGCGAACGACGCGGCAACGGACCGGTAGCGAAAATTCGACCGCGGCACCTGCGACACATCGACCGTCTCGAGCGGGAGCGGATCGGCGAGCCGCGCGAGCAGGAACGGCAGGTGGCGATCGCGCAGCCACGGCATCCACCAGCGCCAGGCGTGCGCGCCCTCGCCTTCGCGGTATTCGAGCACGCCATCGCCGTCCGCGCGCACGGCATCGATCTGCGCGGTGAAGGCCCGGTTGGCCGGCACGAAGACCTGCTCGAACTGATAGGCGAGGCAGTTGTCGATCGCCTGGTCGCCGATGCACTCCGTGCCGATGTCCATCGTCAGATCGACGCCGTCGAGATTGGTCGCGAGATCGATCGGCAGGCTGCCGTGCGCGAACGCCGGGGCGGTGCCGGCGGCGAGACCGACGAAGCTCAGCGCGGCGAGATTGCCCGACATCGATCCGGCCGCAACGAAGTCATCCGGCGCCTTGGCGGCGAGGTGCAGGGCGCCGTAGCCGCCGTTCGACAGCCCGTCGATGGCGCGGCCGACGCGCGCCGGGATGGTGCGGAAGTGCCGGTCGACGTACGGGACCAGGTAGTCGAGCACGTAGGTCTGATTCTGCAGGCTGCCGTCGATGTTGTCGTACCACTGCGCGTCGCTGCCGTCGGGCGTGACGACGATGGCGGCGGCGTTCGGATCGGCGGCGATGGCATCGTCCATGATCTGCTGGACGTGCCCCTGCGCGATCCAATCGGCGGAGTCGCCGCCGCCGCCGTGCAGGAGATAGATGACCGGGTAGGCGAGGCCGCTGTCGAGGTACCCGGGCGGCAGGTAGACGCAGGCGCCCGAGGTGAAGGCCAGACCGCCGTTGTCGTTCAACGGACCGCGCGGGAGGATGCGGAGGACCAGCGACCCATCGCTGGCGTGCAGCGTGTCGGTGCACGCGTCGATCGGACGCACGTCGTTCGGATCGTTGAACGGATTGCGACCGTCGGCACCGTTGTCGAGCGCCGGCGGCAGCTCGTCGTCGAGGGTCGGGGTCACGGTCGCCGAGGGTGACGGGGTCGCGGTGGCGGTCGGCGGCGGGCTCGCCGTCGCTGTCGGCGGCGCAGTGGCGGTCGCCGTCCGCGATACGGTCGCGGTGGGTCGGCGGCGCGGTCGCGGTGGCGGTCGCGGCCGCCGGCGGCGACGCGGTGGCCGACGGCGTGGCGAGCGCGGTCGCGGTGCCGGTCGGCGTCGCCGATTTGGACGGCCCGCTCCCCGCGCAGGCGGCGAGGAACAGCGCGCAGCAGGCCAGCGGCGCAACGGCGCGCGGCAGGCTCACGGCGCCGCGGCCCGCATCGCCGCCGCCGACACGCCAGCGGTGGCAGCGATGATGTCCGTCACCGCCCGCCCCACCGGCTCGAGACTGGCGACGTGGATCTTGTCGAGGGTGTCGCACGAGTCGAACAGATACATCGGCGCGGTGAGAAAATGCACGAGCGGCACGCCGGCGGGATGGAAGTACGCGCCGTCGGTGGTCGGCATCGGGCCGAAGACGTCGGGGCGCAGGATCAGCGAGCGGCGCAGGTCGTGGGCAACGAGCGCGGCGCCGACGGCGGCCTCGAGAGAGGGAATGCGGCTGGTGAACCACCAGCGCACCTCGGGCTCGTCGGTCGGCACCAGGCCGCCGCTCTCCGGCAGACAGCGGCGCGCGGCGTGCTCGAGGTGAACCTGGAGGACGACGCGCGGCAGCAGCGCCGCGTGGCGGGCGATGAACGCGCGCGTGCCGGCGGCCTCCGCCATGTGGCCGGCGGTGAGCAGGAAGAGCAGATTGTGCGGCCGCTCGGCGGGCGGCACCGCCGACCAGTACGCGGCCTGCGCCAGCACCATCGCGATGCCGGAGGCATCCTCCACCGCCGAGGCCCACGGCGCGTCGTGGTGCGAGGCGATGATCACCCACTCGTCGCCGCGGCCGGGCAGGACGCCGACGACGTTGTGCGAGGTGACGGGATGGCGATCGACCTCCACGGTGAGGCGGGCGCGCGGCGCGCCGTCGGCCAAGCGCGCCAGCAGGCGGCGGCCGTCGCCGCCGGACAGCCACAGGCCGGGAATCGGGCGCGCGATGGCGTCGTACGGCACGTAGTAGTCGCGCGTCTCCCACGGGAAGCCGGTCAGCAGCCCGACGAAGCCGGCGGCGCCGGCGGCGATTGCCGGATCCATCACCTCGCGGAACCGCGCGCCGAACGGCAGCACCTGCTCGAGCGTGTCGAAATCCCCGTCGGGATCGTGCGTGCCGGTGGCGAGGAGGCGGAAGCCCGACTGCGGCATGCGCAGGAGGTCGACCTCGGCAACGGCGATCGCGCCGCCGAGCGCCCCGTCCTCGCGCACGAGCGCGCCCTCGACATCGCCCGCCGCGGCGTGCGGCAGCGGAAAGCCGACGAACGTCTCGTCGCCAACGCGCAGCTCGGCGCGGTGCGGCTCCCAGTACGGCAGCTCGACCGGCTCGAGCCGCACGTCGTCGAGCCCCATCGCGCGCCACCGCTCCGCCGCCCAGCCCTCGGCCCACCGATCAGCCGGATAGCCGGGCCGGCGAATGCCCTGCGCGACGATCGCCGCGATCCACTCCATCATCCGCGCCGCGCTGGGGAAGCTCACGCGCGCAACCCACCACGATCCCGGCGCGAACTCCAGACGAAGGGGGATGCCACCGCCCATTCCCGATTGGAGGGCGCCGCTCCCGCGGCGCCTGGCAGCGCGTCCCTGCTCGTGATGCGCCGTCCGGTAAACGGCCGCGCGGGAGCGCGGCCCTCCATGCGCGGAGAGGCCGTGTCGTGCGGCTTGACAGGGAGTGCGCCGCTCGCCAAGCGTGCGCGAGTGTGCCGTCTGCCGATTCTGATCCTCACCGTCGCGCTGCTCGCGACCGCTGCGCGCGGGGCGTGGGTGGTCGACGCGGGCGGCGGGTGCGTCGAGCAGTGGGGCCCCAGCGACATGCTGCGCGGGCCCACCGCCATCGTGAACGGGCCGATCCTCCCGTTTCGCCAGATGGCGGGCGGCGCGGAGTATGCCTGGAACACCCAGGAATGGTGGCCGTGGCAGATCGCCCTCCTCGGCCCCGGCGTCACGCTGTTCAGTGGCGCGGCTGGGACGCTCGAGGGCGTCTGGTGGATCGGTGCCGGCGTGCTCGACACGGTCACCGGCGGCTACTTTCAACTCGCGCCCGAGCCGGCCACCGAGCTCAGCGTCAAACCGCAGGTCTCGGCGATGATCGCCGACGCCGATCCGACGCCGGCGCCGACCGAGGATCGCTGCGGGCGTCCCCTCGCGGCGCCGTAACCGCCGCGCGGCGGCTAAGCAGCGGGCGCGCCGGCATGGATCGCCGCACCGCCGACGCCTACGAACGCGGCGCCGCGACGTGGATCGCGCGCCGCGGTCCGAGCGCGATCGCCGACGGACGCCTCGCCGCGTTTCTGCGGCGCCTGCCGCGCACCGGTTGGATCGCCGATCTCGGCTGCGGCCCGGGCTGGTACGCCGCGGCCATCCGCGGCAACGGCCGACGCGTCGTCGCCCTCGACGTCAGCGCGGCGATGCTCGCCGTCGCCCGCCGGCGCGCGCCGCATGCGCTGCGCGTCCGCGGCGACCTCGCCGCGCTGCCCTTCGGACGCCACGCGCTCGCCGGCGCCTGGGCCCTGAACTGCTACGCGCATGTGCCGCGCCGTCAACTCGCGCTCGCGCTCGCCGATCTCCACGCGGCCCTGCGACCGGGCGCCCCGGTGGCGCTGACGCTGGCCGACATCGAGGCGCTGCCACGGCCGAGGCGCGCGTCGCGCGCGACCGAGACCGAGCACCGCGTCACCGGCACCCCACTGCCCGCCCGGCTCTTCACCGCCGTGTCGCGGACGCGCGCCCGCGCGCTGCTGATCGGCGCCGGCTTCACCGGGGTTCGCGTCGAGAAGGTATCGGACGCGTTCTGGCTGCACCTCTCGGCGCGCCGCGCCCGCACCCTGCCCGACCTCGTGCGGCCGGGAATGCGCCTGCTGATCTGCGGCCTCAACCCCTCCGTCTACAGCGCCGACGCCGGCGTGCCGTTCGCGCGGCCCGGCAACCGCTTCTGGCCCGCGGCGATCGCGGCCGGCCTGGTCACGCAGCCACGCGATCCACGCGCGGCGCTGCGCCGCGGCGTCGGCTTCACCGATCTCGTCAAGCGCGCCACGCCCGGCGCGTCGGTCTTGTCGGCGCGCGAGTACGCCGCCGGCGTCACACGCGTCGCGGCGCTGGCGCGCCTCTATCGGCCGAAGGCGATCTGCTTCGTCGGCCTCGACGGCTGGCGCGCCGCCATCGACCGCCGCGCCGTGCCGGGATGGATCACCGGCGGCTTCGGCGACTGCGACGCCTACCTCATGCCGTCCACGTCGGGTCGGAACGCCGCGACGCCGCCAGCGGCGCTCGCCGCCCACCTGCGCCGCGCCTGGATCGGTCGCAGCAGCGACGCGTAGCGGCGGGCTTCGGGCCCGCCAGGAGTGGCGGGGGAAGGCAAACCCCGCCCCTCCCCTGGCGGGCCTGAAGCCCGCCGCTACGACTGCGACAGCCCCTCACATCCCGCCAGTAGATCCGCGAACAACGGCGAGGCGGCGATCAAGGCGACCGAGGTGTGCGGCTGGGGCGCAATGCGGAACTCGGTGTCGTCGAAGGCGTGGCCCGTGGTGATCCAGCAACCGCGCAGCCAGCGCCAGTCCTGGAACGTGCCGCCCGAGCTCGAATCCCGCGACACGAGGATGCGCAGGGGACCGCCGACGACGTCGTCGACATCTTCGTCGACGTCCGCGTCGCCGAAGGCCGTAGTGGCGGCCTGGACGGACGCGTATCGGGTCAATCGCACCCAGCCAGTGTGGCCGGTGAAGCTGCCGCACTGCACTTCGCCCGTGTCCGATTGCGCGCTGATGTCGAAACGACCGCCGGGTGTCGACGACACGACGTCGGCGCAGATCTGCGGCGCGACCGCGTCGAGCAGAGCCGGCAGCGTGGCGCCGCCCGGCACCAGCGTCGGGGTCGGCTCGGGCGGACAGCCGTTGAGCGCGTTGCCGACACACTGCACCAGCGCGGCGATGATCAGGCACGCTTCCCCCGGCGGACACTGCGGGGCATTCTCACAGCCGGGCGTGCTCTCGCCGATGGCGGCGGTGAGGGCGGTGATCAGCTCGCTGATGTTGACGGTACCGTCCCCGTTGCAATCGCATTCACACGGCGCCGCCAGCGCGGCGGCCGGCGGGATGAGTGGGATGAGCAGACAGGCGGCGAGCAGGTGGCGTGCGATCATGGCGACTCCCTTCCGCCGCGGCCGGCGCGCCGCCCGGCGGCGACGAGGAACATGACGTCCTTGCCGGCGGCGTGCGGCGAGAAGAATTCGATCACGTCGTCGTCGAAGAAGGTGAGCCCGGTGGCGCCGAGGCCGAGGGCGTAGGCGGCGAGGTACAGCTTGCCGCCAGCGATCGCGGCGGCAAGCTGCGCGGCGCGGTAGCCGCGATCGCCGGCGGCGAGCAGATGCGTGAGGTCGGCGAGGAGGTAGACGTCGAGCGCCGCGTCGGCGGCGAGCTCCTGGCCGAGATCGAGGTGTCCGGCGACGGTGCGGAAATCGCCGCGCCGCAGCGGCGTCAGCGACGGCGCGGCGCGGTCGACTGCGTAGGTGCCGGCGGCGACGCCGTCGACGGCATTGACGATGAGGTAGGGCTCGGCGAGGCGCATGCCGTCGGCACCGCCGTCGAACGGGATGCCGCGCGTCGACGTGCGCAGCATCGCGGAGAGCCCCTCGGCGTCGATCGCCTCGCGGGAAAAGCGCCGCGCCGAACCGCGCCGCAGGATGACCGCTTCGATCGGGGTCGCCGGCGGCGACGCGACGGCCGGCAATGCGACGCCGTCGGCAGGTGGCGCGCCCGGTGGCGGCACGGCGAGACGCTCGCGCCAGGCGCGCACCGCGGCGGGGTCGGCGAACGACGACGCGGCGTGGGCGGCGCGGATGAGCGGATAGTCCACCTCGCGGCTCGAGAGCGGTCGCGTCGCCAGATGGAGCGGCGTCAGCGGCGGAGCGGCCGGAGGCGTCAACGCGGAACGGCCGATCGGCACGAGCGACAGCGCCACCTCGCGCTCGGTGTCGAGGCCGAGCAGATCGTTGACGGCGGCATCGACGAAGCCGACCACGACGCGGGCGGGAACCCCATCGGCCGCCGCCACCGCGAGCAGGTTCGCCAGCAGCGTGCCCGAGTCCCAGAAGCAATGGCGATAGGCGCGTTCCTGGTACTTCCAGGCGTTGCGCCAGAACGTCGACGTGCAGACGAGTGTCGCCGGCGCGGCGGCGACGGCGGGCTCGCCGGCGCTCGCCTCGACCAGGCGCGCGCGGTGATCGCCGGCGCGCAGCTGATGCAGCGCGCCGTCGTGCGGTCCGAACTGGTAGACGCCGGCCGCCAGGCCCGGCAGCTCGCCGCACACGACGTACACATCGATGTGGTACAGCGCCCCGGTGCACGCCGCGGCGCGGAAGTACATCACCCGCCCACCGGGGTACTCCTTGCGGCGCGTGATCCCGGCGCTGAAGTGCAGCAGGCGCGCCAGCTGGCGCAGGTCGGGAATGGTGACGTCCCCGCCGGCCGGCGCCCCCAGCGCGCTGAGCGCCGGCATCGTCGAGACCCCGAGCTCTCGCGGCAACGCCAGCGCGGGAACGTTGTCGTAGATCTTGAAGGGCAGCGGCTGGATCTCCCAGTCGAGCATGTGCGCGTTGGCCCGCACGCTCGCCGGCGAGTGCTTGGTGCGTTCGTGGTATTCCGCGACCGTCGTCATGACCCTTCGCTCCGTTCGTGGACAGAGAAGCAGGGATTCGCCGGCGCGGCTAGGGTGTCGATGCATGGGCCTCGGTTGGTGCGACACCGTGGCGCGCCTTGTAGCCGCGGCACCTGTGGCCGCCGGCGGTGCGGAGCGCCGCCCGGGGGCGCGGGGTGCGGCAATCGTTCCGCCGCTTCCCGCCACCACCGGGCGACGCTCGCGCGTCGCCGGCGGGCACAGGTCCCGCGGCTACGGCTGTTCCTAAGTGTCGCCTGTCGTCTCCCACCAACGCTCGTGGTCGTCCGACCGCAAGAATCCGCAACGGCGGGGCAGGATCCGGATAGACGGCTGTCGCGCCGATGCGGAATATGCTCCCTTCGACGAGGGACGCGATGCATGCGCGCCCGCCGACGACGCCGATCCATGCTCCGATTCCCGCTCCGCCGCACCGACGCCGCCGCAGCGCTGGTCCTGCTTGCCCTCGCCGGATGCGCCGTCGGCCCGGACTATCATCCGCCGGAGCCGGCGATGCCGGCCGGCTGGCAGGAGATGTCGAGCGGCGTGGTCCAGGGGCCGGGCGATCTCACCCGCTGGTGGACGCTGCTCGGTGATCCGACGCTCGACCAGCTCGTCAGCGAAGCGGTGAAGGGCAACCTGCCCCTGCGCGAGGCCGTGGCCCGCGTCGACGAGTCGCGCGCCCGGTATCGCGTCGCGCGCTCCGCCCTGTTTCCGCTCCTCGACACCAATTCCAGCGTGACCGGCAACCTCGCCAGTCAGAACGGCCCGACGTTCAGCGGCGACACGACCGACGCTCCCCGCCTCGGCGTCACGCCGCAGGTCTACGGCCACTACACCGTCGGCCTCGCAGCGAGCTGGGAGCTCGACGTCTTCGGCCGCGTGCGCCGCTCGGTGGAATCCGCGACCGCGGTGGAAGAAGCGACCGAGGACGACCGGCGCAACGTGCTCGTGGTCCTGTGCGCCGACGTCGCACAGTCGTACGTCAGCGTCCGCACGATCCAGCAGCGGCTGGCGGTCACGCAGCAGAATCTGTCCTCGCAGGAGGGCATCTTCAAGCTCACCCAGACGCGATTCGAGTTGGGCCTGGCGTCGGGACTCGACGTCGCCCAGGCCTCGCAGGTGCTGGCGAGCACGCGCACCTTGATCCCGCCCCTCGAGCTCGCCCTGACCATCGAGCTCAACCGCCTGAGCGTCCTGCTCGGCCAGCAGCCGGGAGCGCTGCGCGACCGCCTCGCCGACAGCGCCCCGATCCCGCACCCGCCGGAGACCATCGCCGTCGGCCTGCCGGTCAACCTGCTCCGCCAGCGGCCCGACATCCGCCGCGCCGAGCGCGATCTCGCGGCGGCGACGGCGCAGATCGGCGTCTCGGTCGGCGATCTCTACCCGCGCTTCGTCCTGCTCGGCACGTTCGCGTTCGACTCGACCCAGGTGGCCAACCTGTTCGAAGGCCCGAGCCGCGCCTTCACCGTCGGCCCGGCGATGGTGTGGAACGTCTTCGACGCCGGCCGCCTGCGCGCCCAGCTCAACGCCGCGGAGGCGGTGACGGCGCAGGCGCTGGCGCGCTACGAGCAGCAGCTGCTGGTCGGACTGCAGGACGTCGAGAACGCCCTCGCCGCGTACGGGCATACGCGCGAGGAGCGCGGCGCCGTCGCCGACGCGGTCGCCGCGTCGAGCCAGTCGCTCGATCTCGCGACGCTGCTCTACAAGGACGGCGCCGTCGATTTCCAGAACGTGCTCGACGCGCAGCGAACGCTGCTGCTCTTCGAGGAGCAGCTCGCCAGCGTCGACGGCGACGTCGTGCGCAGCGTCGTGCAACTCTACCTCGCGCTGGGCGGCGGCTGGGATCCCGAGAGTCCCGCCGATACGGAAGCGCCCAAGGTGGCGGTCGCCACCGCGCCGATCGCGGACGAACCGGGCGCGCCCGCCCCCGCGCCCGAGGGCCCCACCCCATGACGCTGGCGATGCTCCCACCGCCGTGCGAACTGGCCGCCGCGCGCGTCGCGCCGGAAACCCCGGGGTGCGCCGCGCACGCCAAGGGCTGGGTGCTCGGCGCCGCGGTGCTGGCCTCGAGCGTCGTCTTCCTCGAGGCCACCGTCATCAACGTCGCGCTGCCGGCGATCCAGCACGCCCTCGACGCGCCGGTGACGACGATGCAGTGGATCGCCAACACCTACACGCTGGCGCTGGCCTCGCTGACGCTCATCGGCGGCGCGCTCGGCGATCGCCGCGGTCGGCGCCAGGTGATGATCGCGGGGCTGAGCCTCTTCACCGTCGCGACGCTCGCCACCGGCCTCGCCACGAGCGGCGTCGCGCTGATCGCCGGCCGCGCCCTCCAGGGCGTGGGCGCCGCCTTGGTCGCGCCGAACAGCCTGGCGATGCTCAGCGCCGCGTTTCCGCGCAACGAGCGCGGCCGCGCCCTCGGCATCTGGTCGGCGGCGGCGGCGCTCACCGGCGGCGCGGCGCCGCTCTTCGGCGGATGGCTGGTCGATCTCGTCTCGTGGCGCGCCGTGTTCCTGCTCGGCGTGCCGGCCACGCTCGCGGCGCTCGCCGTGGTCGTCGCGCGCGTCCCCGAGAGCCGTGCGCCGGGCGGCGGCGCGCCGCTCGACTTCGTCGGCGCCGCACTCGCGGCGCTCGCCTTCGCGACGCTGACCGCGGGCCTGATCGCCGCCGCCGGCCGCAGCGGCGGCGGATCGGTCGCCCTGCTGCTCTGCGGCGTGGCGCTCCTGCTCGCCTTTCTGTGGGTCGAGGCGCATAGCGCCGCGCCGATGATGCCGCCGGCGCTCTTTCGCTCGCGCGCGTTCAGCGCCGCCAACCTGGTGACCCTGCTGGTCTACTTCGCGCTGTCCGCCGCGTTCTTCCTGCTCCCCTTCGCCCTGGTGCAGGGCTACGGCTACTCGGCGGCGCTCACCGGCGCGGTCTTTCTCCCCTTCGCGGCCGCGATGGGACTCCTCTCGCGCTGGGCGGGCGGCCTCGTCGACCGCTGGGGCGCGCGGCGCCCGCTGGTGCTCGGCCCGGCGCTGACCGCGCTCGGCCTGCTGCTCCTCGCCATACCGCTCGGCGACGGCGGGTACTGGGCGACGTTCTTTCCGCCGATGGCGCTGATGGGCATCGGCATGGCGATCACCGCGCCGCCGCTGACGGCCGTCGTGATGGGCGCGGTCGACATCGGGCAAGCCGGCGTCGCATCCGGCGTCAACAATACGGTCGCGCGCGTCGCGGCGCTGCTCGCCGTCGCCGTCGCCGGGGCGGTAGCGCTCGCGGTGTTCGGCGGCGCGGTGCGCACGCGCGTCGATGCCGTCGACGTCGCGCCGGCGGTGCGTGCATCCGTCATGAACGCCCGACGCGACCTCGGCGACGCGAACGTCCCCGCCGCGGCCGGGGCCGCCGCGCCGGCGCTGGAGCGCGCGTTGCGCGCCGCGCTGGTCGACGCGTTCCGCGCGGTCGCGCTCCTGGCCGCCGCGCTCGCCGCCGCCGGCGCCGTCTGCGCGGCCATCGGCATCGAGGCGACGGCGCTCGCCGCGCCGGCGGATGTCGTCGGCACGTGCGAGCACCTGGTCGGCATCGTGCCGGCGGCGCCGCTCAGCGACGGCTGCGAGGGCTGCCGCCGCATCGGACACACCTGGATCCACCTGCGCTTGTGCGTGGCGTGCGGCCATGTCGGCTGTTGCGACGCGTCGGCCCCGCAACACGCGCTGCGCCATTTCCGCACCACCGGCCACCCCGTCATTCAGTCCATGGCGGACGGCGAGTCGTGGCGTTGGTGCTACCTCGACGAGACCACTGTATGAGCGAGCCCCCCCGCAACTCCATTCTCACGACGCGCGGCGAGCAGGTATTCCCGCACCTCAGCGATGCGCAGCTGGCCGACTCTCCTGCCGTTCGGCGAGCACCGGTCGTACGCCGCCGGTGAATGGCTGTACGCCGAGGGCGACCGCCACGTGCCAATGGTGGTGGTGCTGGTCGGCGCGGTCGACATCGTCCGGCGCACCAAGCACGGCGAGGTGCTGATCGTCACCCACACCCCGGGCTCGTTCAGCGGCGAAGTCGGCGTGCTCGCCGGGCGCGGTGCCATCGCGTCGGCGCGGGCGCGCGAGCACTCGCGCGTCCTGATCATCGACGAGGCGGCGCTGCACCGGCTGGTGGTGAGCCACGCCGAGCTGAGCGAGCTGATCATGCGGGCCTTCATCCTGCGGCGCGTCGCGCTGCTCGAGGACGATGGCGCCGGGGTCACCATCGTCGGCTCGCGCCTGGCGGCGGCCACCCACAGCCTCCGCCAGTTCCTGCAGCGCAACAGCCAGCCGCACGTCTATCTCGACCTCGACGACGACGCCGACACCGCGACCATCCTGGAGCACGTCGGCGTCACCGCCGACGAGCTGCCGGTGGCGATCACCGTCGACGGTCGGGTGCTGCGCCATCCGACCATCCGCGATCTCGCCGACGCCGTCGGCCTCACCCCCGAATCTCGACGGTCGCGAGGTCGACGTCGTGGTGATCGGCGCCGGCCCGGCCGGGCTGGCGGCCGCGGTGTACGCGGCGTCGGAGGGACTCTCGGTGGTGGTCGTCGACGGCAAGGCACCCGGCGGGCAGGCCGGCTCGACCTCGAAGATCGAGAACTACTTCGGCTTCCCGACCGGCATCTCCGGCCAGGCGCTCGCCGGCCGCGGCTTCGTGCAGGCGCAGAAGTTCGGCGCCGAGGTGGCGATCCCGCGCGAGGCGGTCGACTTCGAGTGCTCGCACGAGCGCGCCACGGTGGTGATCCTCGACGGCGGCGAGCGCATCCACACGCACAGCGTGGTGCTCGCCACCGGCGCGCGCTACCGCGGCCTGGCGCTGCCCAACGTCACCCAGTTCGAGGGGCGCGGCATCTACTACGCGGCGTCCCCGATGGAGGCCAATCTGTGCAGTGGCCAGCACGTGATCATCGTCGGCGGCGGTAACTCCGCCGGCCAGGCCGCCGTGTTCCTCGCCGCCCGCGCCAGCCACGTGCACATCCTGGTGCGGTCGAGCGGCCTCGCGGCGAGCATGTCCGACTATCTCATCCGCCGGATCGACGCGACGCCGAACATCACGCTGCGCACCGAGACGGAGATCGTCGACCTCGTCGGCAACCAGTCGCTCAGGGGCGTCCGCTGGCGGCACAAGACCGAGGAACCCGAGCTCCATCACATCGAGCACGTCTTCCTCTTCTGCGGCGCCGAGCCACACACCGAATGGTTGAGCGACTGCGTCGCGCTCGATGAGCACGGCTTCATCCGCACCGGCTCCGACCTCGACGAGGCCGCGCTGCGCGCCGCGCACTGGCCGCTGACGCGGCCGCCGATGCGCCTCGAGACCAGCCATCCGGGCGTGTTCGCGGTTGGCGACGTGCGCAGCGGCTCGGTGAAACGCGTCGCCGCCGCGGTCGGTGAGGGATCGACCGCGGTGCAACTGCTGCACGCCTATCTGGCGGAAGTGGCGGCGGGTTCGGGAGGTGCGCAGTGAGGCTGTTCGTCGGAGGAGCGCGGGCCTCCGTGCCCGTCGCCGTGCGGAGCGCGGCGGCGCGCGCTGTCTCTCGCTCCGCCGCCCGTTGGGCGGCGACGGGCACGGAGGCCCGCGCTCCAATCAACACGCGCGGCGCCGGCCCGTGGCGCCGGCTCGCTGCCATCTTCCTCGTCGCACTCGTCGCCGCCTGCGGCGGCGGCCCCCCGCCGGTCACCGTGCCGCCCCCCAAGGTGACGATCTCCAAGCCGGTGGCGCGCACCGTCGTCGAGTGGGACGAGTACACCGGCGCGCCTCGAGGCGGTGGATTCGGTCGAGGTGCGCGCCCGCGTCAGCGGCTACCTGGAGGCGGTCAAGTTCACCGAGGGCGTGCATGGTGAAGAAGGGCGACCTGCTGTTCACGATCGACCCGCGCCCGTACGACGGCGATCCTGCGCCGCGCCGAGGCCGACCTGGCGTCGTCGAAGGCGCGCCTCGACCTGGCCGACAAGCGCCTCGACCGCGCCAGCAAGCTGGTGGCGCGCGACGCCATCTCGCAGGAGGAGGCCGACACCCGCGCCGCCGAGGCGCGCCAGGCCGAGGCGGCGTGCAGGCGGCGGCAGCGGCGCGTGGAAGCGGCGCGGCTCGACGTCGAGTTCACCGAGGTGCGCGCGCCGATCAGCGGCCGCGTCGGCCGCAAGCTCGTCACCGAGGGCAACCTCATCAACGGCGGCTCCGGCACCCAGGGCACGCTGCTGACCACGATCGTCTCGCTCGACCCGATCTACGTCTACTTCGAGGCCGACGAGCGCGCCTACCTGAAGTACACGCGCCTGGCGCAGGAGGGCAAACGTCCGAGCTCGCGCAACACGCGCAACCCGGTGCAGGTCGGCTTCGCCGACGAAGAGGGCTTTCCGCACCAGGGCTACATGGACTTCGTCGACAACCACCTCGACCCGAGCAACCGGCACGATCATCGGCCGCGCCGTGCTCGCCAACCCCGACCTGCTGTTCAGCCCCGGTCTGTTCGCGCGCCTGCGCCTGATCGGCAGCGGCGAGTATCCGCGCCATCCTGATCCCCGACGAGGCGATCGTCACCGACCAGTCGCGCAAGTTCGTCTACGTCGTCGACGCGGACGAACCACGCCCGGTACGGCGCCGTCACCATCGGGCCGATGATCGACGGCCTGCGCGTCGTGCGCGAGGGGCTGTCGGCCGACGATCGCGTCATCGTCGGCGGCGTGCAGCGCGGCGCAGCCCGGCGCGCTCGGTCGACGCGCAGGAGGTGCCGATCGCCGAGACGCCGTCGGCGTCGGTTCCGGCGATGACACCGGCCCCACCGACGCCGGCACCACCGACGCCGACCGGAAAGCGATCCGTGAACGTGTCGCGCTTCTTCATCGACCGGCCGATCTTCGCCGCGGTCATCTCGATCGTCACCATCATCATCGGCGCGATCGCCTACCGATCGCTGCCGGTCGCGCAGTACCCGGACGTCGTGCCGCCGACCATCGTCGTGCGCGCGTCGTATCCCGGCGCGCCGCCGGAGGTGATCGCCGACACCGTCGCGACGCCGATCGAGCAGGAGGTCAACGGCGTCGAGGACATGCTCTACATGTCGTCGCAGAGCACGACCGACGGCGCAGATGACGCTGACGATCACGTTCAAGCTCGGCACCGACCTCGACAAGGCGCAGGTGCTGGTGCAGAACCGCGTCGCGATCGCCGAGCCGCGCCTGCCCGAGGACGTGCGGCGCGTCGGCGTGACGACGCTCAAGAGCGTCGCCCGACCTGCTGATGGTCGTGCACCTGCTGTCGCCCGACCAGCCGCTACGACCAGCTCTACATCGGCAACTACGCGCTGATCCAGATGCGCGACGCGCTGGCGCGCATCGACGGCGTCGGCGACGTCAACCTGTTCGGCCTGCGCGAGTACAGCATGCGCGTCTGGCTCGACCCCGAGCGGCTGGCCGCGCGCAGCCTCACCACCAGCGACGTCGTCGCGGCGCTGCGCGAGCAGAACGTCCAGGTCGCCTCGGGCGTCATCGGCCAGCCGCCGGTGCCGGCCGGCGACGCCTTCCAGCTCCCGGTCACGACGCTCGGCCGCCTGCTCGACGCCGGAGCAGTTCGAGCGACGTCGTCATCAAGACCGGCGCGGACGGCCGCATCACGCGCGTGCGCGACGTCGCCCGCATCGAGCTCGGCGCGCGCGACTACGCGGTCAACAGCTACCTCGACGACCAGCCGGCCGTGGCGATGGCGATCCTCCAGCGGCCCGGCTCGAACGCGCTGGCCACCGCCGAGGCGGTCGCAGGCGACGATGAACGAGCTCTCGACAGAGCTTCCCCGACGGGCTCGAGTATCGAGATCGTCTACAACCCGACCGTCTTCGTCCGCGAGTCGATCGACGCGGTGCATCCACACGCTCTTCGAGGCCGTCGTCCTGGTCGTGCTCGTGGTGCTGCTCTTCCTGCAGACCTGGCGCGCCAGCCTCATTCCGCTGCTCGCGATCCCGGTGTCGCTGATCGGCACCTTCGCCGCGATGGCGGCGTTCGGCTTCTCGCTCAACAAGCTGTCGCTGTTCGGCCTGGTGCTGGCGATCGGCATCGTCGTCGACGACGCCATCGTCGTGGTCGAGAACGTCGAGCGCCACATCGCCGCAGGGCCTGCGCGCCGCGCGAGGCCGCGCAGCAAGGCGATGGACGAGGTGACGCCGGCGGTCATCGCCATCGCCTTCGGCCTGTCGCGCGGTGTTCGTGCCGACCGCGTTCCTCAGCGGCATCACCGGCCAGTTCTACCGCCAGTTCGCGCTCACGATCGCCGTCGTCGACGCTGCTCTCGGCGTTCAACTCGCTGACCCTGAGCCCGGCCCTGTGCGCGCTGCTGCTGCAGCCGCACGATGCGCCGAAGGACTGGTTCGGCCGCGTCTGGGATCGCGTCCTCGGCGGCTTCTTCCGCTGGCTTCAACCGCGGCTTCGAGCGCGCTCACGCGACGGCTACGCCGACGCCGTGTCGGCTGGCTGCTGCGCCGCAGCGCGCCTGCCGCTCGGCCGTCTACGCCGTGCTGTTCGCGCTCACCGGCTTCGGCTTCACGTCGATCCCGACCGGCTTCATCCCGGCGCAGGACACAGGGCTATCTGATCGTCGCCATCCAGCTGCCCGACGGCGCGTCGCTCGAGCGCACCGACGCCGTGGTGCGGCAGCGCGAGCGAGATCATCCTCGAAGACGCCCGGCGTCGCGCTACGCGGTCGCGCTTCGCCGGCTTCTCCGGCGCGACGCGCGCCAACGCGTCCAACGCCGGCGCCATCTTCGTCGGCCCGGAGCCGTTCGAGGAGCGCATCAGACGGCCCGACCGCGGACGCAGCTGCTGCACGACGCTGCAAGAAGCGTCTCGGCGAGATCGCCGACGCCGACATCTTCGTCATCCCGCCGCCGCCGGTGCGGGGCCTCGGCACGTCGGGCGGCTTCAAGATGCTGGTGCAGGATCGCGGCGGGCGCGGCCTCGCAGGCGCTGCAGGAGGCGACCGACGCAGCTCGTCGACGCCGCGCAAGCACGACCCGAGCTGTCAGCGGCGTGTTCACCACCTTCCGCGCCACGACGCCGCAGCTCTTCGCCGACGTCGACCGCGTGCAAGGCGAACAAGCTCGACGTGCCGATCGCCAACATCTTCGACACGCTGCAGGTCTACCTCGGCTCGGTCTACGTCAACGACTTCAACCTCTTCGGCCGCACCTTCCAGGTGCGCGCCCAGGCCGAGGGCGACGTTCCGCGCCGAGCCCGAGGACATCGCGCCGCCTGAAGACGCGCAACGCCGCCGGCGGCATGGTGCCGCTCGGCTCGGTGCTCGACGTCGCAGTGGCGCAACGGCCCCGATCGCGTCGTGCGCTACAACATGTTCCCCGCGCGCCGAGATCAGCGGCGACGCCGCGCCCGGCGGCAGCCTGGGCACCGCGATGTCCGACCATGGAGCGCGCTCGCCGAGCAGACGCTGCCGCCGGGCATCGCGCATCGAGTGGACCGACATCGCCTACCAGGCGAAGCTCGCCGGCAACACGGCGCTGTTCATCTTCCCGCTCTGCGTGCTGTTCGTCTTCCTGGTGCACTCCGCCGAGTACGAGAGCTGGTCGCTGCCGCTGGCGATCATCCTGATCGCGCCGATGTGCCTGCCGTTCGCCCTCGCTCGGCGCTGTGGCTGCGCGGCATGGACAACAACCTGATCACCCAGATCGGCTTCGTCGTGCTGATCGGCCTGGCGGCGAAGAACGCGGTGCTGATCGTCGAGTTCGCGAAGCAGCAGGAGGACGCAGGGCAAGGACCGCTTCGACGCCGCCGTCGAGGCCTGCCGCCTGCGCCTGCGGCCGATCCTGATGACCTCGTTCGCCTTCATCCTCGGCGTCCTGCCGCTCGCGCGCGCCACCGGCGCCGGCGCCGAGATGCGCCAGCGCGCTCGGCACCGCGGTCTTCAGCGGCATGCTCGGCGTGACGATCCTCGGCCTGTTCCTGACGCCGGTGTTCTACGTCACGCTGCGCCGCATCTCGACCTGGCGCGAGCGCCGCCGCGCCCCGGCCACGGCGAAGGTCGCCGATTGAATTCCCGATTGAAGGGCCGCGCTCCGGCGCGGCCTGCACGAGAATTCGCATCAACAGCGCCCTGAACGCTCGCGCCTACGCGAAGCCGCCGCCCTGTCAGGGCGGCTTGGGAATTGTGCTGGCGAGAACCCAGGGCGTTGCCCTGGGCTGATGAGTCCGACCCCTTCGGGGTCGAATCGCGTCAGGCCGCGCGGGCCGGAGTCGACATCCCGCCATGTCGGCTTCCGCAATGACTTGGACGCGATGTTCTGCCGCACCGCAGACTGGACAGCGACCAACGCTCGTTGCGACTCGCGCCCTGGAGGGGCGCATCGGCGCTGGGTCAACTCCGCGGGCGAGACGACGCGCCGGCGCGCGACCGCGCGGCCCTAGGCGAACCGCCCCTGGCGCCGAAAGCGCTCGATGTACGGCGCGTAGTCTCCCGGCTGCTGCTCGGAGCTGAGACGGTCGTCGGAGAGATCGACCCACGGCTGCCTGCTTCGCGTCCAGATGTCGCCGACCGGCTCGACCCAGCTGGTGTCGTCGAGCGTGCCGCTCCGCACGCTGAGAACGCCGGCCGCCGGGATCTGGCCATGCGCGATGCGACTGCCGCAATCGCCGCAGAACCATCCGAAGCGCCGGTTCCCGGCGTCGGAGCTCCATTCGAACGTCCGCGGCTCGCCCTTCGTGAACGCGAAGCTCGCCTCGAGCACCGTCGCCGGCGTGGAGAACGCACCGCCGCCGATCGTCTGGCAGTTCGTACAATGGCAGTTGTAGATCATCAGCGGCGGCTGCGTGATCTCGTACCGCAACCGTCCGCATTGGCACCCGCCGACGAGTGGAAGTTGAACCATGCCCTCACGCGTGTACCACGGAGGGACACAGAGGCGCACGGCGATTCTCTGTAATCCTCCGTGCTCGCGGTGGTGATCACGCCGCCAGCAGGTGTCCGGACAGGTAGTGCCAGTACGTGACCGCGTCGGCCTGCCAGCAGGCGAAGCGGACGCCGCCGTCCTGCGAGACGACCACCGCGAGGGCGTCCTTCATCGCCTGGCACAGGCGGTAGGCCGAGCGGTGGCGCGTGCCGACGCGCTCGGTCGATTCGGCGGTGCGCGAACGGCCTTCGACGTCGTTGGCGCGGTAGACGATCGGCACGTCGGGCAGGTTGCCCGCGATCTCGGCGCCGAAGCCGAGGATCTCGAAGCTGCGCGTGAGCAGCACCGCGCCATCGACGGAGGCGAACCCCGCAATGAGATGCGCGACCTCGAACAGCGCCTCGTCGAGCGCCGCGATCTCCTCGTTGGTGCTGTGCTGGTACTCGGGCCAGCCGACCGCCTCGGCCAGCGGTCCGGCGTGGAGCGCGGCGAGGCGGTCCATGATCCGGATCACCAGGCTGCCGTAGCGGCGTCGCGCCTCGCTGTCGGCGAGGCGGTAGTGGACGTGCAGGAACGAGTCGGGCGCCAGCAGCACCTTCTCCGCCTCGGGCGGAACGACGAGCAGGGTCGCCCCGTGGCGGGCGGAGCGGATGACGGCGATGAGCTGGCGCACCATGTGTTGACCGATGCCGCGCATCAGCGACTCGTCGAGCGGCGCCCACGGCACGCCCGCGCGCTCGAGGCCGGCGTTGTGCCGGGCGGACAGCGCGGCGCGAATGGGCGCGAACTGTCGCGTCAGCCACTCCGAGGCGAAGACGTCGAGCGTCGTGCCGCCGATGCGCCCCGCCTCGAGACGCGCGAGCGGCGAGTCGCCGAGCTCCACCTCGATGCGGCCCGGACCGCCGACGCTGACCACCAACGCGTGCGGCAGCGGCGGCGCCGACAGGCGGCCGCCGGTCTGCACGCGCAGCCACCGCGCGCCGGCGTGGATCACGCCCCAGAGCGCCGGGCGGCCGCGCGCGTCGATGCAGGCGCCGATCAAGGCGCGGTGATACGGCGCGGCGGCGGCCAGTCGACGCAGCTCCGTGACGTCGCAGAAGCGCCGCTGGGGGAACTGCATCACGTGCAGACCGGTCGGCGGCCCGCCGTCCGCCGGCACCACATCTGGCGGCGCGACCAGCAGACGGAAGATCACCAACCGCCCCTCGTCGCGCATCAGGCTGGCCTGGTAGGCGGTGGAGAGCAGTGACTCCAGCCGCGCCGGCTCGAGGAGAGGCGAGTCGACGACGTTCTCGCCGCGCCGCCGCAGCTCGGCCAGCGCCGCCGTCGCCAGGTCGTGCGGATACGCATGGTGCGCCGGCGGTTCACCGCCGGCGGCTTCGTCGCGATCGCGCTCGTCGGCCATGCGCTGTTCGGCTCTGGTCCTTCAGCCTCGCGCCGTCAACCCGCGGCGGCGGAGCGCTGAACGCTGACAGCGCACGGCCCTACACCACTGCCTCGTCCACGTAGCACCAGCGCCAGTCCTCCCCCGGCTCGAGTGAGCGGACGATGGGGTGTTGCGTGGCGTGGAAGTGCTTCGTGGCGTGGCGGTTCTTCGAGGAGTCGCAGCAGCCGACCTGGCCGCATGACAGGCACAGGCGGAGATGCACCCAGGTATCGCCCATGCGGAGGCATTCCTCGCATCCCTTGCTGTGGGGCGTGACGGGTTGAATCGACGAGAGATGTTGGCAGCGCATGTCAGAGCCTATCGCGATAGCGCTTCGGCGTCATGCCCACGACGCGGCGAAATGCGGTGGTGAAGTGGCTCTGGTTGGCGAAGCCGGTGGCGAGGCCGACCTCCACCAGGCTGTGGCGCGAGTCGGCCAGCAGGGTCTTGGCGCGTTCGACGCGCGCCCGCACCATGAACTGATGGGGGCTGAGCCCGAGGCTCGCCTTGAACCGGCGTGCGAAATGATACGGGCTGAGCGCGGTCGCGGCGGCGACCTGCGCCAGCGACGGATTGTCGCCCAGGTGCGCGGTGATGAAGTCGAGCGCCGCGCGCAGTTGCGGGGCGCTGAGCTGGCCGCTCCGGTCCGCACGGACCGGCGACTCGGCGGCGTAGCGGCGCAGCAGGTGGATGGCGAGCCCCATCCCGATCGATTCGGCAAACAGGAGGCCGCCGGCGCCGCCGCTCTCGACCTCGTCGCGCAGCGCCAGGATGAGATGGCGCGCGGCGCTGTCGACGCCGGTGGCGAATGCCAGCCCCGTCCGGCGCACGCCCAGCGAATCGGCGGCGTTGTCGAGCAGCGCCGCGTGCATCGCCACGACCACCGCCCGCACCTCGCTGTGCCAGCGCCCGTCGTGGACGACGCCGCGCGGGCGGACGCCGATGGTGCCGGCCGGGGTCCGCAACGCCTGCCAATCGCCGTTGTGGCGCAACTCGCGGTCGACCAGCGGGCTCAGCTGCAGCCAGACGAGGTCCTCGTGCGGCGCGGTCGAGGTGAGCTCGGTCGGCGGCGTCGCGTGCTCCTCCAGGTGGATGCCCTGCCAGCCCAGGCCGGCACTGGAGCGGATCGGCGCGAAGGGGGTGAACGGCGCAAGCTCACCGCTCGCATTGGTGACCAGAATGCGTGAGCCGGTCAGCATGCGCGGAAGAGCCCGGATCGAGGGAGCGGCGGCATGGGACTTTCAGTTCCCGATGAGAACATATTTTTTTGGCTGGCAGTCAATATGATGGCTCACCACGGAGCCGGCCGAGGAACACGGACCCATCTCGCTTGTGGCGGGCGCCGCGGAAGAGTAACGGCGGCATGTCGATGCGTCGCGCCGCCCTGCTCCTCGCGCTCGCCCTGCTGATCGGCCCGATCGCGGTGTCGGCGCAGGCGACCGTGCCGCCGCCGATCCCGGAACGCCTCGTCGTCGGCATCACCGACTCGCCACCGCTCACGTATGCCAACGACGACGGCAGTTGGTCCGGTCTCGCCGTGGCGCTGTGGGAGCAGGTGGCCGGACAACTCGGACTCCAGTACGAGTACCGGCGGCTCGCCTTCTCAGAGGTGGAGGCCGCGCTCAGGGACCACACGGTCGACGCCGTGATCGGCGGCTGGCCGGTCTCGCCGGAGGGTGAGGCGGTCCACGACTACAGCGAGCCCTACCTGGTGACGGGCCTCGGCTTCGCGCAGCGCGCCCAGGATGTCCTTCCCTGGAGCGTGCTCCTGCGGACGATCTTCGATTCGCGGCTGCTGATGCTCGTCTCGCTCATCATCGCCAGCGTGCTCGTCGTCGGCATCGTCATCGCCCTCGTCGAACGCAAATCGCACGTGACGGATTTCGGCGGCTCGATGAAGGAGAGCGTGTCGATGGGCGTGTGGTGGGCGGCGGTGACGATGACGACCGTCGGCTACGGGGACGCGACGCCGAAGACGACCACGGGTCGCGCGCTCGCTCTCGTGTGGATGTTCGTGGGCGTCATCGGGGTCGCGTTCCTGACCGCCACCGTCACCTCCGTGCTCACCATCGCCCATCTGCGCGGCGCAGTGGAGCACCCGGCCGACCTGCTGCGGTTGCGCCTCGGGGTGGTCGACAGCGGCGCCGCCGCCGACTACCTCACCCACCGCCACGCTGCGTTCGCGACCTATCCGACCTATGAGGAAGCGCTCACCAGCCTCGACGCCGGCAAGATCGACGCGGTGGTCGCCAACCTGCCGGTGCTGCGCTCGCTGGTCTCGAAGTCGTGGACCGGCCGTCTTCAGGTGTCGCCGATCGCGCTCGAACCGCTGCTCTATGCCGTCGCCCTGCCCGAGCGGAGCCCGCTCGCCAACAAGATCAACGAGGCGCTCCTCACCGTGACGCACGACGACAGCTGGCGCGACACCGAGGAACGCTTCCTCGGCCGCCGCTGACCGAGGCGGAGCCCGATCGCGCGTATAGCCCGGCGGGGGTGGTGCGGCGCCGTGCCCCACCTCCCCTGCTCGCTCCGGCGTAGCCGCGGGCCTTGGCCCGCACGGCGACGCGGCGCGTCGCCCGGCGATGGGGTGGAGTAGCGCCGCCCCACCCCGCCCGGCGGTGCTGCGCACCGCCTGCGGCCACAGGTGCCGCGGCTACACCGGGTCCAATACGACGCGCGGTAGTCGATTCCGGCGTAGCCGCGGGACCTGTGCCCGCCGGCGACGCGGCGCGTCGCCCGGTGGGGCGGTGGTGTGGCGCGGTGTCCGCCCCCCTCCCATCACCACCGCGGCATCGATCCTTCGAGGCGGCGGCGGAGATCGGGATCGGTGAGCGTCGCGGCGAGGCGGCGGAGGAGGGCCGCGGCCTCGGCGGCGCGCGTGGTGGCCTCGGCGGCGCGGCCGGCGCGGTGCGACAGGGTGGCGAGCTCGGAGACGGCATCGGCGATCCCGCGGACGTAGCCGATGCGCTCGGCGACGCCGCGGCCGTCGCGCAGGCTGGCTTCGGCCTCGTCGGCACGTTCGAGTGCGAGCAGCGCGACGCCGCGTTGTACCAACGCGCGCGCCTCGATCTTCGCGGCGTGGTGACGGCGCGCACCGGCCAGCTCGCGCTCGAGCGCGGCCAGCGCGACGTCCGGCGCCCCGCGCGCCAGCTCGAGACGGGCGCGCGCGTCGTGGACGTGCAGACCGTAGCGCCAGCGCATCCACGGATCGCCCGGATGCGCCAGGGCTGATTCGAGGCGCGCCGACCACGTCGTCGGCCTGCGACCAGGCGCCGAGCGCCAGATGGTTGAGCGCCAGATTGATGTCGGCGTTGGAGAGGATCTCGGGATCGCCGATCTCGCGCGCCAGGACGGCGCCCGCCTCGTTGTACTCGCGCGCGCGCTCGACGCTGCGCATCTCGGCGTAGCACCAGCCGAGGGTGTTGAGCATGCGGCTCTTCCAGGCGCGGTCGCCGATCCGGTCGCACAGATCGTAGGCGTTCCCGAGCAGCGCCAGCGCGCCGCCGAGATCGCCGACGCAGCACCGCGCCTTGCCGAGGAACCAATTGCTGAAGATGAGCACCTCCGGCCGGCGCAGCGAGCGGCCGAGGACCAGGCTATGCTCCGCGTAGGCGACGGCGGCAGGGTAGTCACCGGTCCACTCGCTGACTTCCATGAGGTGGAACGAGGCGTAGGCTTCGACGAGCGGATGCGGATGGCGCGCGCAGATCTCGAGCGCGGTGCGCGACTCGGCCGCGTACTCGTCGAGCTCGCCGCGCTCCACGCCGCGGTAGAACCCGTGCAGCGTGGTGGCGAACGCCTCCGGCGCCGGCAGCCCGTGCTGGTGTGCCAGGGCGAGCGCGGCATCGTTGCAGCGCTGGGCGTCGCCATAGCGATGGCCCCAGAAGTAGTTGTAGCCGGCGGCCGCGAGATGCATGGCGCGCGTTTCCTCGTCGGCGGTGTGACCGGCGGCGTCCTCGTACGCCGCGGCCGACGCCACGAAGTCGTTGAGGTAGCAGGATGCCAGCCCCAGGCGCGCTTCGAAGCGCGCCCGCAGCGCATCGTCCGCCGTGCTGTCGGCCCGTGCCGCGATCAGCAGGGCGGCGCGGCAGTGATCGACGACGGCGCGGTTGGCGTGCGCCTCGCCGGCCTTGTCGGCCGAGAGCTCGAGATACGCGAGCGCGCTCGCCCAGTCCTCGGCGCGCCCGAAGTGATGCGCGAGCGTCTCGACGTGCTCGGCGAGGCGGTCGGCGTACAGCTCTTCGATGGCGCGGCCGATGGTCCCGTGCAGCTGGCGCCGGCGTTCGGCGACGACGCTCTCGTAGGCGACGTCGTGGGTGAGCGCGTGCTTGAACATGTAGGCGAGCTCGGGGTGCAGCGCCTTCTCGTAGATCAGCTCCAGGCTGCGCAGATCCTCGACCTGCGTGCGGATGCGGTCGCCGCTCTCGCTGATGCGCGCCAGCAGCCGCAGCGCGAACTCGCGGCCGATCACCGACGCCACCTGGATCGCGCGCCGCGAGTCCTCCGCCAGCCGGTCGATGCGCGCGATCAGGACGTCCTGGATCGTGTCGGGCACCGCCACGTCCTCGATCCGCCGCGCCAGGGCGATGCCGTCGCCCTCGCGACGCAACGTCCCGTCCTCGAGCAGCGAACGCACCAGCTCCTCGACGAAGAACGGATTGCCCTCCGCCTTGCTGGCGATGAGCTCGCGTAGCGTCTCGGGCACCGTCTCGGCGCCGAGCACGGCGCCGGTCATGGTGGCCATGTCGTCACTGGACAGCGGCGGCAGGCCGACGTGCACGTGGTAGCGAGCGATCCGGGAACGGCGGCCGTGCGCCGGTGCGGTGCGAGACGACGAGGAGCGCCCGCGTGGTGGGGATCACGTCGCTGAGGAACACCAGCCACTCCACCGACGCGGGGTCGGCCCAGTGCAGATCCTCGACCACGACCACGAGCGGCGCGCGCTCGGCGGCGCGCAGGAGGCAGCGCGCGCAGGGCGCGGAAGAGCTCGCTGCGGCGGCTGCCGGCGTCGAGCGCGCGCACCGCCTCGTCGGCGACCGGCAGCGACAGCAACTGCTTGATGAACGGCAGCGTCCAGGTCGAGGTCGTCGCCGAGCGCGGTCACGGCCGCCTCGATCTTGGCGCTGGCGCTGCGCTCGTCGTCGCGGTCGTCGATGCCCGCGTCGCGCCGCAAGCGCGTCGATCACCGGCAGGAACGGCGTGGTCGCGCCGTACGAGGCGCAGCGGCCCTCGATCCAGTGATGCGGCTCGTCGGCGATGCGCAGGCGCAGCTCGGCGAGCAGGCGCGACTTGCCGATGCCGGCTTCGCCGGCGAGGAGCACGACGCGCCCCTGGCCGCCGGCGGCGCGGTGGAACGCATCGAGGAGGAGATCGAGCTCGCGGCCGCGGCCGACGAACTGCGTCGTCGGCGATCGGCGGCGATGCCGCGGCGCGCGCTGCGCGACGGCGTGGGCAACGACGCGATCGCGCTCCCCCGGGCCGAGCTGCACGATGCGCTCGACGAGCACGAAATCGCGCTCGGTGCGCCGCGCCGCCGCCGGCGACACCAGCACCTCGCCAGCGCCGGCGTGACCGAGCAGCCGTTCGGCGAGCGAGAAGACGTCGCCGAGCGGAAAGAGCTCTGTCGTGGGGTCGACGGCTGCGCCGTCGATGCGCACCTCGCCGACGTGCACCGCGGCGCGGATCTCCGGCGCCGTTCGCCACCTCGTCGGCGGCGGCGCGGCAGACGCTCAGCGCCGCCTGCGCGGCCCGCTGCGGGGCCTGCTCCAGCGCGCGCGGCACGCCGAAGATCGCGCAGCGCGCGCGAGGCGGTCGTCTGCACGAAGACGCCGCCGAAGCCGGCGACGCGCTCGGCGATGGCGCGCTGCCAGTGCCGCGCGGTCGTCCACGGCTCGTAGCCCGCGGTCTGCGGATCGACCGTGAAGGTGAGGGAGAGCGCCAGCACGGCCACCGGCTTCTGTTCCCAGACCGACGGCTCGGCGACCGCCTCGGCGCGCCGCGGCGCCGGTGCCGCGGCCGGCGGCTCGTATGCGGCGTCGTCGACGACCGAGCGCTCGATGCCGAGCCGACGCATGCGGTAGCGCAGCGCGTTGCGGCCGAGCCCGAGGGCGCGCGCCGCGCGCACGACGTTGCCACCGGCGCGCGCCAGCGCCGCCTCGATGCGCTGGGCCTCGTCGTCGCCCGCGGCCTGGTCCGGGCCGGTCGCGCGCGCGGTGCGCGGCGGCGCGACGGCCGTCGATGCGGTCGGCGTGCCGGCGGCAGGCGCCGGAACCAGCGCGAGGCCGCGCAGCGTGTCGGCGCCGATGGTGTCGTCGGTGGCCAACAGCATGACGCGCTCGAGCAGGTGGCTGAGCTCGCGCACGTTGCCCGGCCACGGGTGCTGCGTGAGCCAGGCGCGCCCGTCGTCGGTGAGTCGCTTGGACGGCACGCCATGCGCCGCCGCGTAGGTCGCCAGGAAGTGCTCGGCGAGCGCGAGCGCATCGCCGGCGCGTTCGCGCAGCGGCGGGATCGCGAGCACGAGCACCGCCAGCCGATGGTAGAGATCGGCGCGAAACGCCCCGCTCGCCACCAACGCCGGCAGGTCGCGCTGCGTGGCGGCGACCAGCTTGACGTCCATGGCGCGCGCCTCGACCGCGCCGAGCCGCCGCACGCGCTTCTCCTCGATCGCCTTCAGCACCTTGCTCTGCACCGGCGGCGAGAGCGAATCGACCTCGTCGAGGAACAGCGTGCCACCCGAGGCGGCCTCGAAGAGGCCCGGCTTGCTGCGCTTGGCGTCGGTGAACGCGCCGGCCTCGAAGCCGAACAGCTCCGCTTCGAGCATCGCCTCGGGAATGGCGGCGCAGTTGACGTCGACGAACGGCGCCGACGGCGCGCGGCCCGCTGTCGTGGATCACGCGCGCCAGCAGCCCCTTGCCGGTGCCGGTCTCGCCCGGCAGCAGCACCGTCGGGACGTGCGGATTGCCGGGCGCGTCGAACGACGCGAGGCGCCGCACCTGCTCACGGAGGGCGACGATCGAACCCGCGGTTCCGAGGATCGCGTCGGTGGGATGGTGGGCCGAAGGCATTGAAAGATCTGGATAGACCACTTTTGGCCCAGGGGCCATGGGAGTCCGGGCGAAGCTGAGGGCGGGCGCGACTGGCACGCCGCGCAGTGGCTCGCGCCGGAAGGTGTCCGCGCACGACTGCGCCGCTTGGTGGCTGTCGCGGGAGCCAGCGTGCTAGACGGAGGGCCTTCCAAGGACGCGATGTCGGGCCCCCATCATCCAACTGACCAGTTTGGTGGATTGCCGCTCGAGGACCGCTACGAGATCATCGCCGAGATCGGGGCCGGCAGCTTCGGACGCGTGTACAAGGCCCGCCAACGGTCGACCGAACAGTTGGTGGCGCTGAAGACAATTCGCTTCCTGCCGGACGACTCGTCAGAGCATCGAGAGCGGCTGACCGAGCGCTTTCTGCGCGAGATGCGGCTGTGTGCCGAGCTCTCACATCCGCACATCGTGCGTCTGCTGGATTCGGGTCAGAGGCGCGACGGCGCCCTCTGCGCCGTGTTCGAGTACGTGTCGGGCAGCACGCTGGAGCAGATCCTGTCCGAGGAAGGAGCATTGTCGCAACGAGAGGCAGTCCACTTCCTCTCGCAAGTCCTCGACGCGCTCGCCTGCGCGCATCGCAAGGGCGTGGTGCATCGCGACCTCAAGCCCGCCAACATCATTGTGACCCACAGCGGGGCGCGGCGAAACGCGCTGGTGCTCGACTTCGGGCTAGGCGGATTCGTCGAGGGCCATCGCGATTGGGTGAACCCACGTCTGACCCGGAGCCAGGACCTGATGGGAACCCCGAGCTATGCGGCTCCCGAGCAACTGCGGGGCGAGGCGACCACGACGCGCTCCGACCTCTACTCATGGGGCTTGGTGCTGCTCGAGTGTCTGACCGGCGAGCCGGCCGTCCAAGGCGCTACGGTGCACGAGGTCCTGCACCAACAGCTCGGCCGAGAGGCGATCTCGATCCCCGACTCCCTGCATGCGCAGCCGCTTGGGGAATTGTTGGCGTGCGTAACCGCCAAGGATCCCGATCTCCGCTCCAAATCACTTGCCGAACTACTGCGTCTGCTCGAATCGCCTTCGAGCCCGGCCGTTCTGGATCGGGTCGCGGGACCAGGGCCCAAACGGCCACCGCAGAGACCGGCGAGCGATCGCCTGCAGCGGCGGCAGATCACAGTCATGAGTTACCGGCTGTCTGCGCATCCACCGATCGACGGCGCAGCCGACCTGGAGACCATCGATGTCGTGCTTCGCGATGCGCGGGCGCGATGCGTCCAAGCGGCTGAACGTTGTGGCGGGCTGGCGATCGGAGGATTCGAGCGGGCAACTGACGGCGGTATTCGGATATCCCAGCGCGCAGGAGGATGCCGCGCGGCGCGCGGTGCGAGCTGCCGGCGAGATTCTCAATGCAGTTGCGGCCATGGCGCCAGGAAACGGGATACGGGTGCTTGCCCGCGTCGGAATCCATGTTGGCCTGGCGATCGTTCCCGTCGCCGCCAGCCGTTGGGCCGAGCCAACTGGTGCGGTACTTGATGCCGCCGTGCATCTCGACGCGCTCGCAGGACCTGGAGAGATCCTGCTGTCGGAGCCTGCGCATGCCCTGCTGCGCGACGTTGTCGACGTCTTGCCCGGCGAGCCCACCCTACTCCCGGGGCATGCGATTCCGGTCGCGGTATTCCGCCTGAACGCGCGCGGCGCCCTGCGGCGCCGCGCGCCGCGCTCGACGGCGTCGCTGTTGGTCGGCCGCGATGAAGAGCTGCGCGTTCTGCAGCACGCCTGGCGGCGCGCCCAGGCGGGCGAGCCGCAGGCCCTGCTAGTCGTCGGGGAGTCGGGAATCGGAAAGTCGCGTCTGCTCGACGAGTTGCGGCGCGACGTCGCGGACGAGGCGTGGATCGAGTGGCGGTGTGCTTCGGAGACCGCCGGCAGTCCGCTGCGGCCGGTGATCGACTGGTTGCGAGAGTTCGTCGGCGACACGCCGCTGGACTGCGTGGTCGAGCGCTGGAACCTGGATCGCTCAAGCGCCAGGCCGGCGCTGAGTTGGCTGCTGGCCATGGCGCAAAGGAACGAAATGGAGGTCCCGCCCCAGAAGCGGAAGTCGGTCACCTTCGAGGCGCTTCTCTCATTGATCGTCAACCGCGCGCGTACGCGTCCAACCGTCCTTTCGGTCGAAGACCTGCATTGGGCGGATCCGACGACCCTTGAGCTGGTCACCGCCTTGCTGGGCGACGTCCGCTCCGCGCTGTCGCTCGAGGACAAGACCGATATCCGTCTGGTCCTGCTGCTGTCCAGTCGGCCGGGCACCGCGCTGCCCCTGCGCATCGCAGAGATGGCGACCCTGCGGCTCGACCGTCTGTCCCAGTCCGCCGTCGCACAAATGATCGCCGCCCGTGTTCCCCCTGCCCCGAAACTTCCGCGGGATCTGGTCGAACAGGTGATCCGCCGTGCCGACGGGGTCCCGCTCTTTGTCGAGGAAATGCTCCGCGTGGTCTCGGGGTTGGGCGCAAACCTCGGCGCGGCCGATGCAGCGGTGAATGTTCCGGGCAGCCTGCGCGACTTGTCGATCGCGCGCCTCGACACTCTCTCGGCGGCAGCGCGCCGCATCGCGCAGTTTGCGGCGGTGCTGGGGCGGGAGTTCGGTGAGCCGCTCCTGAGCGCCGTGGCGGCGCGACCGTCGACCGAGCTGGAGCGTGCTCTCGACGAACTGTCCGCTGTCGGTCTCATCGTCCGGACCCCAGGCAACCGCGGTGCCGCCTGGGCCTTCCGGCACGTCCTGCTGCGCGACGCGGCCTACGAATGCATGGTTGTGTCCGCGCGGCAGCGCGCCCACGAAATGGTGTCACGCGTGTTGCGCGACGGCTTCGCCGAGACGGTTCAGCAACGGCCGGAGCTTCTGGCTTTGCACCTCGAGCGGGCCGAGCTCACGGACGACGCGGTCACCTATTGGCGCCTGGCCGGCGAACGGGCGATGGCGAATTGGGCCGAAGTTGAGGCCGCGCAACATTTCGCGCGCGCGCTCGAGCTGCTGCCGCGGCTACCGTACTCGCCGGGGCGGGCGGAGCGCCAGCTCGATCTCGAGTTGAGCCTCGGGCGAACCGTCGCGTCTTTCGAGGGTTATGCGTCGGGGCGCACGCAGGCGATCTTTGCGCGCGCGCACGGGTGCTGCGAAACGCTCGGCAACCTGCCTCGACTCTTCTCCGCGATCAATGGATTGTGGGCCTACCACATGCTGCGCGGGGGACGCTCTGCGGACGCGAGAATACGCCGGACGGCAGTGTGAACTGGCGCGTGCGACCGGCAATCCACTCCACGACCTGGCGTCGCTGCACGCGTTGGGCCTTACCGCATTCTTCTCCGGAGCTCAGCGTGAGGCGCTCCCCTGCTCGAGCGTGCCACTGCGATTCTGTCCGAGACAGGGGAGGCACGGATCGATCAGACGGACCAACGCGCCTTCGTCAACGCACCGCTGTATCTAGGCTGGTCCGCCTGTACGCCGGCGACCCTGACCGCGCCCGCACGATCCTCGAACAGACGCTCCAGCGGGCGCGCCGCAGCGGCAATGTGCAGTTTCTTGCCGAGTCGCGAACCACAGCGTGGCGTTTTGGCACGACGTCGACGAACCGGAGATGGTCCTCGTGCTCGCCGACGAAGTCATCGCGCTGTGCCGAGAGAAGGGGTTGGACTTCTGGGGCGCCATCGCCGAATCCGCACGTGGTTGGGCGCTGGTGCACGGCGGGGCAGTCGATGCGGGGTTGGAGTTGATCGCCAACGGCCTCGCTCGCTATCGCGCCACGGGCGCCCTGACCCCTACGGGCATCGCGCCACATACTACGCCGATGCTCTCCGTCACGCCGGGCGGATGAAGGAAGGCGTGGCCGTGGTCGACGATGTGTTCGAGACCTACGCGCCGAACATCGACCGCTTCCACGATGCGGAGTTGCACCGGCTGCGCGCCGAGATGCTGGGCGCGCTTGGCGACACACGACGTGCCGGCGATGCATTCGCCGCGGGGCTGGCGGTGGCTCGTGCGCAGGGGGCGCTCTGGCTGGAGCTCCGACTCTTGCTGAGCCAGTGGCGATCATGCGCCGCCGCTGACCGCGGGTTCGTCGGGGACGCCCTGCGTGTACTGTACGGACGGCTCGTGGAAGGCTTCGAGACGCGTGCCGTCCGCGCGGCGTCGCAGATTCTCGCCCGCTCGGCGTCCTGAGGCATCGGGCGACCCTCACCGGCGCTGCCGGTGCCGCTCAAGCTGCAGGTACAGAGCACGGGAAACTCGGTGGATTTCCGCCGGAAACGTCGGCGTGTCACCCGGCATCCAACGGATGCGATGGCTTGGCTGCGCTGCGCCCTTGCCGGCCTCGTGCTGGCGGTCTGGTTCTCGCCCGGGGTCGCGCACGCCGCGTGCGCACCGGCCGACCCGACACATGCGCAGTGGTCGGCGATCCTCGCGCGCTGGGTGCGGGACGGCCGCGTCGACTACGCCGGCCTGCAGCGCGACGGACAGCCGGCGCTCGCGGCGTACCTGGCGGCGCTCTCCGCGACCTGCGCGGACGACTACGCGAGCTGGGACCGCGATGCGAAGGATCGCGTTCTGGCTCAACGCCTACAACGCCTTCACGGTGCGATTGATCCTCGACCACTACCCGCTCGCGTCGATCCGCTCGATCGGGTTGCTGCCGCTGGCGGCGTTTCGCGAGCGCTTCATCCCGATGGACGGCCTGAAGGGCGGCACGATCTCGCTCAACGACATCGAGAACGACACGCTGCGCAGCGCGTTTCGCGAGCCGCGCATCCACTTCGCCCTGGTATGCGCCTCGGTGAGCTGTCCGCCGCTCCGCGGTGAGGCGTATCGCGGCGCCGACCTCGATCGGCAGCTCGACGATCAGGCCCGCGTCTTCCTGCGCGATCCGACGAAGAACCGCGTCGACCCGGCGACGCGGACGCTCTTCCTCTCGTCGATCTTCAAGTGGTTCAGCCCCGACTTCACGGCGGCGGCTGGATCGGTGCCCGCGTACGTCGCCCGCTATCTCGACGCCGGCAGCGACGTCGCCGACTACCAGGTCGAGTACCTCGACTACGACTGGTCGCTGAACGACCGGCCGTCGGGCCCGGACCGAGACCGGTGACGGGGTGCGCCAATTCGCGCGAGCACTCGGGCCAGCCGTGGAGGGCGCCGCCATACGCCGAGTTGAGGCCATCGGCCACATTCCTGGGCCATCCGCTGGCCCACCGGCCACAGATGGCCCCTCCGTCTCGTAGCCTTCCCGCTCTGGCCGGTTGACGATTGGCTGGCACGCGTCGTGCCCTACGTCCTGGCAACGGTTCGCGAACAACCAACAACCAGGGAGGATCGAAGCGATGATCGACAACGCGAAACTCGAGAACTTCGTCCACAAGGCGGTGGGCGATCTGGGATCGGCGCTGACCGCGGCGCTGGTGGTGATCGGCGACAAGGCTCGGTCTCTACAAGGCGATGGCGGGCGCAGGACCGCTGACCTCGGCCGAGCTGGCGAAGCGCACCGACACCAACGAGCGCTGCGTGCGCGAGTGGCTCGTCGGCGCAGGCGGCGGCGGGGTACGTCACCTACGACGCGAAGACCGGCGCGCTACGAGCTGCCGGCCGAGCAGGCGGTGGCGTTGGCCGACGAGGAGAGCCCGGCCTGCGTGCTGGGCGGGTTCCAGGGCATGACCGCGGCGATGAAGGCGGCGCCGACGGTCGCCGAGGCGTTCCGTCACGGCCACGGCATGGGCTGGCACGAGCACGATCCGGACCTGTTCGCCGGCACCGAGCGCTTCTTCCGTCCCGGGTACAACGCGAATCTCGTCGAGCGAGTGGATCCCGGCGCTGCGACGGCGTGAAGGAGAAGCTCGAGAAGGGCGCCACGGTGGCCGACGTCGGCTGCGGCCACGGCGCCTCGACGATCATCATGGCCAAGGCGTTCCCGAAGCTCGCGCTTCGTCGGCTTCGACTACCACCAGCCGTCGATCGACGCGGCGACGCGAGAGCGGCGCGCGCCGCCGGCGTCGCGCGACCGCGTGCGCTTCGAGGTCGCGACCGCGAAGACCTATCCCGGCACCTACGATCTCGTCGCCTTCTTCGACTGCCTGCACGACATGGGCGATCCGACGGGCGCCGCGACGCACGTGCGCGAGTCGCTGAAGCCCGACGGCACCTGGCTGCTGGTCGAGCCGTTCGCCCACGACGCACGTCGAAGGACAACCTCAACCCGCTCGGCCGCCTGTTCTACTCGGTGTCGACGCTCGGTCTGCACGCAAGCGTCGCTCTCGCAGGAGGTCGGCACCGCCCTCGGCGCCCAGGCCGGCGAGGCGCGCCTGCACGACGTCGCCACCAAGGCCGGGTTCACGCCACTTCCGCCGCGCCACCGAGACGCCGTTCAACCTGGTGTTCGAGTTGCGGTCGTAGATTTCACGGCCGCCCGCGCCGGCGATCGCGCCGCGCGCGGGCGGCCGATTCAATCCGCGAACCGGCTCGCGAGCGAATCCTCGCCGAGCGGGTCGTGCCTCTTCACGCGCAGGCTCTCGGCCCACTCCCGCGCGAAGTCGCGCTGCGACTGCCAGTTGATGGCGAAGGTGATCAGCATCGCGACGACCGCGCCGACCGTGGCCGCCAGCATGTCCTTCTGCGCGTCCCAGATGTCGCCCTGGGTGCCGAGGTAGGCGACGCCGAGCTCGCCGCCGAACGCCTCCGCGGCGCCCCACTCGATCAGCTCGTAGAGCATCGAGGTGGCCATCACGACGTCGAGCGGCAGGTAGTAGCCCCAGAAGCCGCGCACGTTGGCGACGCGCAGGAACACCTCGCGCGCCGGATAGGCGAGCAGGAGCCCGTACGAGAAGTGGACGAGGCGATCGTAGTAGTTCCGCTCCCATCCGGTCATGCCCGCGATGGTGCGACCGGTGAGCCGCTCGAGCCACGCATCGTACGGCACGAGCGAGTACGTGTAGTGCGCGCCGACCGCGTGCAGGCACATGAACACGAAGATCAGCGTGTAGGACACGCGCGACAGCGGCAGCGCCCGGTGGGTGGCGACGAGGACAGCCACGCCGGCGAACAGCAGTGCGTTCTCGAGCAGCCAATCGGAGCGGTCGTGCGGCGCGATGCCGAGGACGATCGAGAAGACGACGAGCAGCGCGAAGAGGATCCGCGGATACCACTCGTGCGAGAGCCACCATCGCGACGCCGCCATGCCCCGTGCAAACTATGGCGCGGGCAGAAACGCAATTGGCGCGAGACCCTCTTACTCGAACGACGTCCCTGGACGCAGCTCGCACGTCCCCCGTCTGTCATGGCAGCGCTGATCCACACAGAACCCGGACGGACAATCGGCATCTCGCCCCTGGCAGTAGCGGCGCACACATGTCTGTGTGTCGCCATAGAGAAAGCAGGTGAATTGCGCCGGGCATTCGTCGTCCGACGCGCACGTCCGAGCCGTGCAGTGCCCCGAGGCATCGCACCGCTGGCCGTCCTCGCAGCCGTCGTCGCCGCTGCACGCGGAAACGCAGCGCGCGGCCGGCGCGCAGAGACAATCGCGGCCGAGCATCGGCCGCTCCGCGCAGACGATGCCCGCTCCCCGGCCGGCGCAATCGGCATCGATCACGCACTCGCTCGTCAGCGCTTGGCACTCCACGCATCCCGCGAAGCGGCCGGGCACGAGGCAGAGCAGTCGGGCCTCCTGGCATTCGCCCGTATCGCGGCAGGGGCCGCCGAGCGCGACCGGCGTCGGCGTGTCGCGCGGGGTCGGCGTCGGCGTGAACTCGACGATGCAGCCGCTGAGCAGGTCCTCGACGGCAACGATCAGCTCGTCGATGCTGACCGTGCCGTCCTGATCCGGATCCGCCATCGGACAGGCGCCGGTGCTCTGCCGGCCGAGCGCGACGTTGATGCCCAACAGCACCTCCGCGACGGTGACCCGGCCGTCGCCGTCGCAGTCGCCGCGGCAGAACGGCAGCACGTCGAACGCGACGCGGCCGACGATCGGGCCGTCGTCCTCTCCCGCTCGCAGCGTGATCTCGTGCGTGCCGATGGTCGCGTCCGCCGGCACCACCACGCCGGCGCTGTAGCTGCCCGGCGTGTCGCCGCGGACCCGTGCCATGAGGATATCGTCGAAGTAGATCGCGCCAGGCCGTCCGGAATGGATCGGATAGCAGGTGCCAACGAGCCCAACGGTCGTTCCCGGCGGGGCCGTGTCGGGCATTGGCGAGAGCCAGCACTCCGCCCACGTCGCTTGCGTCGGGGTGGGTGTCGGAACGGCCGCCGCCGCCGCAGCGGCGGTGCGCAGCACGAGAACCACCACGGTCGCGACCGCAACGCCGCGACCGACCTTGCGTGAAGACGATGGCTTCGACATGACCGCCCGTAGCACGGCCGGGGCTGACCGAACAAGAATTGTTTTGCACGCTGAACAAGCCATCCTCCGGCCGGTGAAATCCGTGTAATCCGTGGTCCTCTCTTGGGAGGACACCTGATGGCGGAGTCGTTCGGCGGAAAGATCGGTCGCTACCACGACGAGTCGACCTCGTGGTGGCCGCCCTCGCGCCGTGCCCGCGCCGGCGCGCCCAACGTGCTGCTCGTCGTGCTCGACGACGTCGGCTTCGCCCAGCTCGGCTGCTTCGGCTCCGACATCGCCACGCCGGTGCTCGACGGCCTCGCCGCCGGCGGGCTGCGCTACACGAACTTCCACACCACGGCGCTCTGCTCGCCGACGCGCTCCTGCCTGCTGACGGGACGCAATCACCACTCCAACGGCATGGGGCGCGTCATCGAGCTGGCGACGGGATTCCCCGGCTACAACGCGCGCATTCCGCGGGAGAACGGCTTCCTCTCCGAGATGCTCGTGCCGCACGGCTATGCCGCCTACGCCGTCGGCAAGTGGCATCTCACGCCCGAGGACGAGTGCCACCTCGCCGCCTCGCGCGCGCGCTGGCCGTTGGGCCGCGGCTTCGAACGCTTCTACGGATTCTTCGGCGGCGAAACGCACCAGTTCGCGCCCGCGCTCGTCCACGACAACCATCAGATCGAGCCGCCGCGCAGCAGCGCCGAGGGCTATCACCTCACGGAGGATCTCGTGGATCGCGGCATCGCGCTGGTCCGCGACCTGCGCGCGGTGGACGATGCGAAGCCGTTCTTCCTGTACTTCTGCACCGGCGCCTGTCACTCGCCGCATCAGGCGCCGCGCGACTGGATCGAGCGCTACCGCGGACATTTCGATCGCGGCTGGGACGCCTGGCGGACCGAGACGCTCGCCCGCCAGATCGCCGCCGGCATCCTGCCGCCGGGGACCGAGCTCTCGCGGCGCCCGGATTGGGTGCCGCCATGGGACGCGCTCTCCGCCGACGAACGGCGCGTCTACGCGCGCTTCATGGAAGCGTTCGCGGGATTTCTCAGCCATACCGACCATCACCTCGGACGCCTGCTCGCGTCCCTGGAGCGGTCGGGCGATTTGGCGAACACGCTGGTGATGGTCGTGTCGGACAACGGCGCGAGCTCGGAAGGCGGTCCGCACGGCTCGCTCAACGACCTGCGCCCGTGGAATCTCATCGCGCACCCGATCGAAGAGATCATCGCGCGGATGGACGAGATCGGCGGTCCGCGCTGCCACAACAACTATCCGTGGGGGTGGACGGTCGCGGGGAACACGCCGTTCCGTCGCTGGAAGCGCGAGGTGCACGAGGGCGGCGTCGCCGATCCGCTGATCGTCCACTGGCCGGCGGGCATCGCGGCGCGCGGCGAGCTGCGGCGTCAGTACGTGCACGCCATCGACATCGCCCCCACCGTGCTCGAAGCGGTCGGCGTCGTTCCGCCCGCGACCATCGACGGCATCGCCCAGCGACCGATCGAAGGCACGAGCTTCGCGTACAGCCTCAACGCACCAGACGCCCCGGACCGACACGAGACCCAGTACTACGAGATGTTCGGCTGCCGAGCCCTGTACCACCGCGGCTGGAAGGCGGTGACCTACCGCCCCATTCAGGATCTCAGCTCGTTCGAGCGCGATCAGTGGGAGCTGTACGACGTACGGCGCGATCCCACCGAATGCCACGACCTCGCCGCCGTGCATCCCGACACCCTCCGCGATCTGATCGCGCGCTGGTGGGTCGAAGCCGAACGCTACCAGGTGCTGCCGCTCGACGGTCGCGCGCTGTCCGAGCTCGTGCTCGAGCGCCCGTCCGAGGTCCCTCCCCGGGCGCGCTACGTCTACTACCCGGGCATGGCCGCGATCCCCGAGGCGGCGGCGGTCAACGTGCGCAACCGCTCGCACCGCGTGACGGCCACGGTGGAGATCCCGGCGGCCGGCGCCGAAGGCGTGCTCGCGGCGCAGGGCTCGCTGCTCGGCGGCTGGTCGTTGTACGTGCGGCGCGCGCGCCTGTGCTACGTGCACAACCTCGTCGGGCTGGAGACGCAGCGCGTCGCGTCCGCGACCGAGTTGACGCCCGGCCCGCACACCCTCGGGTTCGGCTTCATCCGCAGCGGCGAGCACCGTGGAGAGGTCACGCTGTGGGTGGACGACGTCGCCGCCGGCAGCGCGGAGATTCCGCGCTTCACGCCGACGCGATTCTCGCTGACCGGCGCCGGCCTGACGTGCGGGCACGGCCACGCGCTCGCGGTCACCGACGACTACGACGGTCCATTCCCCTTCACCGGCGTGATCGAGCGGGTCGTCGTCGAGGTCGAGGGCCCGCCCTTCCTCGATCCCGCCGGGGAAGCGGCCGTCGCCATCGCGACCCAGTAGGCGGGCGCTCCCCCCTTATCGAGCCGCGCGGTCGACGGATGATTCGAACGCGCGCGCCGTCGCGGCCACCTACGCGTGGCCGCCGGGGTGGTACCCAGAAACCGGCGGATGTCGCCGCAGGCCGTGTCCCAGCGGTGGCCGACGACCGTCACGCGCGGCGTCGGCGGCTCGGCGGCGATGCTCTGCAGCCCTCCCATCCGCTCCCGCGCCAGCGCGCTCACCTTCAGAGAGATGTCCTTCGAGACCGCCGCGATCGCGTACAGCCTGAACAAAGGTGATGCGAAGACCGCGCTGTCGGTGTGCGCCACGCCCTCGTCGATCATCGATGAGTTCCCGCCGTACGCGTGGCAGAGTGCCACCGCCTGCGCCGACTGGGCCAGCGCGTTCGAGGCCTACAACACGGCGAATGGCATCACGGAGTCGATCGCGACCTTTGGCAAGCCGCGGCACGTCGACATCACCGGCGAGCATGCGTACGTCGTCCTGCCCGCCACCTATACGTACAAGGCACACGGCAAGCAGGTTCAGGAGGCCGGATCGACGATCACGGCCGCCCTCCAGAAAACTCCAGGTGGATGGTTGATCACGAACTGGGCGTGGTCGAAGCACTAGACGGCCTCGCGTCAACGACAACTCGGCGCGACCCCATCGTGATCGGAGAAGCGGCGCTGATGCGCGTCGCCCCCAGAGACAACTTCGCAAGGCATGATAGATTAGCCTGGCAATGCGGTTCGCTTCTGTTCTCTTATGAAGTGAACCCCCACTCCACTCAGACTCCGAGTTCGGCCGACCGCGGGACAGGCTCGCGGCGGTTTCGAGGTTGCTCATGTGTCCCCGTGCGATTGTTGGAAGGACGACGAAGGGTATTGGCGTCGCGGCGCTCCTCGTGTGGACGGCCGCCGCTCACGGCGGCGAGCCTGAGTCTGTCGGTCCGGTAGCCCGCGAAGCGATCGCCATCTGCCAGGAGGCGGACCGCGTGCAGCCGTCCGAGCGCCCGACGCTGTTGGCGATCGGCCTCGCCCGCGCGGAAGAGGCGGTGAAAGAGAATCCGCGTGATGCCGGCGCGCACTTCGCCATCTTCTGCAACCTCGGCCGGCAGCTGATGAACCGGACGGGATGGGGATTGCTGACCGCGTTTGGCGATCTGCACCGCGCGAAGGAGGAGGTCGACGCCGCCCTGGCGCTCGAGCCGGACTACCCGGGGGCGTTGGCCGCCAAGGGCGAGATGCTCGCCGAGCTACCGCGCCTGCTCGGCCGCGACCGAGCGGAGGCCGAGCGCCTCCTGCGGCGCGCCGTGAAGCTGGAACCGGCCGACCCGCGCATGCGGCTCATGCTCGCGAACGTCCTGCAGACCGTCGGCCAACGCGACGAGGCGCGCGCCCAGGCGGCGATCGCCGTCGGCATCCTCGAGCGCGGGGGGCCAGCCAACGATCTCGCCACTGCCCGCACCCTCGTCGCCAGCCTCGAGTGAGCGAGCGCATCGCCCGCGCCGACGATCCGCGCCGCATTCCCGATTGTCACCTCGGCTGATCCGTACTACGCGTCCCCCGCGACAGCGGACGGTGACACCCGGTGAAGACCATACTGACATTCGTCGGCGGCAGTGAGCGCGACAAGGTCATCCTGCAGACAGCGCTGGCCGCGGCGAGCCCGCTGTCGGCGCATCTGGACTGCCTGCACGCGCACGTGCCGCCCGTTTTGGCGGCGCGCTACGCGCATACCGAGTTCGCGACCGGTGAGGGGCTCCGGCATGTGCTCGAGCGACTGGAGAGCGAGGGCAATGTCTTCGCGGGGCTGGCCGCGGGCAATGTCCGATCGTTCTGCACGGGCGCGGGAATCGACATGTGCGACCCGACCGGCCAGTGCGTGACGGCGACCTTCCGCGAGGAAGAGAGCAACGAGCTGGAGCGCCTGACCTTCCATGCGAGCCAGAGCGACCTGATCGTCATCGGGCGCGGCGGGCAGAAGCAGGGACTGTCTCCCTACACGCTGGAGTCGCTGGTGCGCGCGTGCGGGCGCCCTATCCTCGTGGCGGCCACCACCGCGCCACGCACCCTCACCGACACGATCCTCGTGTGCTGGAAGGATTCGCCCTGCACCGCCGGCGCGGTGGCGGCCGCGACACCGTTTCTGGCCGCGGCACGGCGAGTCGTGTTCGTGAGCGTCGCGAAACGCGACGACGGCCTGACCGACGCGATGGGCGCCGTCGCACGACAGGTCGCCGAACGCGGCGCCGAGGTGCGGGTCGTCCCGCCGAGCCGCCACGGCGTCCCGGAGGCGCTCGCTACCGTCGCCGAGGAGTGTGGCGCCGATCTCGTGGTGATGGGCGCCTACGGCCGCTCTCGGACGCGCGAGGTCGTCTTCGGCAGTTGCACCGACGCGGTCCTCGAGCGCAGCGACCGGCCCATCCTGCTCATGCACTAACCTCCCTGCGTCGCTCGCGGGTGACCAACGGTGTATTCGACCGTTGCGGTCATCGATCGGTCGACATCCGCTGCCCCGCGCCCAGGCTGAGCCCAGAGAGAGGGAATGCACCGCGAGTTGGACCCACTGCATGCGTCGCCGTCGCCTGGTCTCGGCGGACCGTCGGAGCAGCTCGTCTCGCTCGTGCGCCTGGCCAACGAAGCCGGGGCGCCGGAGATCGCCGTCGAGGCTTCGGCGCTGGTCGACCGGCTGGCGGAGGGCCGCTTCTACGTGGCGTGCATCGGACAGTTCAAACGCGGCAAGTCGACGTTGCTCAACGCGCTCGTCGGACAGCCGCTGCTGCCCGCGGGAATCGTCCCCATCACCACCGCCGTGACCGTATTGCGCTGGGGGCCCGCGCCGACCGCCCGCGTCCGGCTCGAAGGGGACTGGCAGGAGATCGCGGTCGGCGACCTCGCCGTCTACGTGTCCGAGGAGCGGAATCCCGCCAACCGCAAGGGGGTGTCGCTGGTGGAGGTCTTCGTCCCGAGCCCGCTGCTGGCGCACGGGATGTGTCTGGTCGATACGCCCGGAGTCGGTTCGGTCATCCGCGCCAACACCGATGCGACGCGACAGTTCGTTCCGCAGATCGACGCCGCCCTCGTCGTCATCGGTACCGACCCGCCCATCTCGGGCGAGGAGCTGGCGTTGGTGGAGGAAACCGCCGCGCAGGTGGGAACGCTGCTCTTCGTGTTGAGCAAGGCCGATCGCTCGAGCGCGGCGGAACGCGGCGAGGCCATCGCCTTCACGAAGCGCGTGCTGGCCGAACGGCTGCGGAGGGAGCCCGGTGCCGTCCTGCAGGTGAGCGCCATCGAACGGCTCGACAGCGGGCGCGCATCCGAGGACTGGGACGCGCTCGAGCGGACCCTGCGCACGCTCTCCGATTCGGCTGGCAGCGCCCTCGTCGGTCAGGCGGCAAGGCGCGGCCTCGAGCGGCTCGCGCAGCGGCTGCTGCACGACATCGACGAGCAACGCACCGCCCTCGCCCGCCCCATCGTCGAAACCGAGCGTCACGTGGAGGCGCTCGGCGCCTGCGTCGCCGACGGCGGCCGCGCCCTCCACGAGCTCGGCTTTCTCTTCGCCGCCGAGCAGAAGCGACTCCGCGATCGCTACGCCCTGGAGTTGGACACGTTCGTCGAGCGGGAGCTTCCCGTCGCCGATGCCGAGCTGACCACGGCGCTGCGGACGACCGTCGGGAGGCGCGGCGCCCGGCGCCGCCAGGCGTTGACGGTCGCGCGAGAGATCGCCGACCGCTCGGTCCTGCGCTGGCTGACCGAGACCGAGCCCATGGCCGAGGCGCTCTATCGCCAGGCCGCCGAGCGCTTCGCCGACCTCGCCAACGCGCTGCTGCAACGCCTCGCCAGCGACGGCGGGCTCGCCGCGCTGCCGCGCACCGTGAGTCCCGCGCTCGGCTTCCGCACCAAGCGCCGCTTCGTGGCGACGGCAATGATGCGCGTCACCGCACGGCGTCCGGGCCGCTGGCTCCTGGACGCGGTCCGCTCGCCGGCGGCGGCGCGGCGCGCCGTCGAACGGGACGCGCGCGCGTTTCTCGCCACGCTCATCCGCCGGAACGCCGGGCGCGTCACGGACGACCTCGATGCCCGCGTGATCAACAGTCGGCGCCAGCTGGAATCCGAGATTCGCGCATCGCTCGAGCAGATCACGGACTCGGCGGACCGCGCCCTCGCGCGAGCGCGCGCGCAGCATGACGCCGGCCACGAAGCGGTGCAGGCGGAACTGACGAGGCTCGACGCGCTCCGGCGCGCCACCGAGGGCCTGCGCGCCGTGTAGCTGGGCGCCATGTCAGGAAGCGTCGAACCCGGGGTCGAGTGACGGGTCGGGACCATGCCGGCAGCTGACGATCGTGTCTGACCCATCGGATCGCGGTTCGTTGCACCGCGCGATCCTGGCGCTGTCGTTCGCGCCCGATCTCGCGGCGGCAGCGCGGGATCGTCTCGAACGGCGCGCGCGCCGGGCCTTGGCACTCCTGTGCGATGGCGCCCTTCCTCGCGTTCGCCGCGAGCACGGGGAGCTGCTGGTGCTCGAAGCGGGCGGCCACGGCCCGCGGCACGTCGCGGCAGACGGTGCCTTCGCGCAGAGCTTCGGCGTTGGCGGGACCGACTGGCGGAGCGAGCGGGCGTGCGATGCGCGGCGCCTGCTGGTCAAGCTGCGCGAATCGGGTGCGGCGGCGCTGGCCGACTTCACGCCGCCCTTTGCGGCGCTCTTCCGCACGCGGCGCGATGCGCCGCTCGAGGCCGGGACCGATGCCTGCGGCCTCTTCCACGTCTACGTGACCGCCGGCGCCGGCTTCGCCGCCTGCAGCTCGTCGTGCCTGGCGCTCGGCGCGCTGGAGGACGGTGGCCTCGACCTCGAATCGCTCGCGGGTTACGGCCGGCTCGGCTTCTACCTGGGCGCGCGCACGCCGATGTCCGGTGTGCGCAGGCTACGGCCCGGTGAGGCCTGTACGCTGGCGGCGGGCGCCCTCCGCGTCGCCGTCTGGGCGGATGCGCCACGGCGCGAGCCCGCCTTCGCGAGCTTCGCGGCAGCGGTGGAAGCCGGTGCACCGGCCCTGCGCGCCGCCCTGGGATCGTTCGCGGCGGCGCACGCGCACCTCGGCATCTCGCTCTCCGGCGGGCTCGACAGCCGGCTCGTGCTCGCCGCGCTCCCACCCGAACGGCGCGCCGCGCTGGCGGTGCTGTGCATCGACGCGCCCGGGAAGGACGACGCCCCGCTGGTGCGGCGCGTCGCGGCGCTCTGCGGCTTCGCGCCGACCGTCGTCGACGTCGGCGCGTTTCCGCGCGCACGCGCGGCCGTGCTTGCAAGGGGCGCGTCGCTCCGCCGCAACCACTGCGCCAATCCGCTCTCCACCGCCGTCCTGGATTGGGCCGAGTCGGCGCTGCCGGGCACGCCGCGACTGCATGGTCAGAACGGCGAGTTCGCACGCGGGTACTACCATGGCGGCCAGCCGGCGCCGGGCGGTGTCACTGCCGAGCGCGTCGCGGCGCTCATGCAATTGCGCCGGTTGTCGGCCCAGCAGGTCGCGCCGCGCCTGCTCGCGCCGGCGTACCGCGAGCCGCTCGAGGAGGCGCTGCGGAACGAGGTGCACGCCTGGCTCGCCGCGACGGGTCTCCCGTGGCTCGACGCGCTCGACGAGTTCTACCTGTGCCAGCGCATGGCGGGCTGGGTCGGCATCGAGCTGAGTCGCACGTCGATGCACCGCATCGACCTGTCGCCCTTCTTCGATCCGCGATTCCTCGCCGTCGCCCGGCGCACGACGGCGCGCGACAAGCGCGGCTCGCGCCTGACGGCAGCGATGCTCGAAGCGATCGATCCGGCGCTCGCGGCGCTGCCCCTCGACAGTGGGCGGTCGCCTGCCGCACTCTGGCGCGACAATCCGGGGATGCCGCCCGACACGGCCGCGAACGTCACGACCCGGGCGCCCCGGCGTCCCCGCGGCGGCCCCTCGGTGCCGGTCGGCGCGGCCGCCGTGCGCGCGCACCTCCTCCGGGATGCGGACGCGGCGGGCCTCTCGCTCGCGCGCGCGGCGGCCCTTCCGCTCTTCGACGCGAGCGCCCTCGACGGCGCCCTGCGCGTCGAGTCGCCGCTCGATGTCCCCTCGCTGGGCTTCGTCCTCAACGTCGAGTGGATACTCGAGTTCCTCGAGCGGGCGCGCGCCGCCCCGACGTCAGCGGTCGGGGTGTAGATGCCGGCTCATGGAGTCAGCGCGGGCCGGCGCGCGAGTTGACCTGGGCGTGTTTCTGTTGGTGGCGGCTCAGCGCTACTTCATCGTGTTCGCTGCGCTGGGTTTGCTGCGGCAGCGTGCGGCAATGTCGCGCCTCTCGATCGACAGGACCGCGAGCGCGTCGAGATCGTCTGGGCTCGCGCGCCGCGGACACGCGAATTCGCCCGACGGCGTAACGGCGAAGACGGCGGCGCCGGCGGCGTGCCGCAAGCGGTCCTACCTGCAGCGGACCACGATACGGCCGTCGCTGGGCGCGCAGCCGACGGCCCCAGCGTCCAGGACGCAGGAGGTCATTCGCAGCACCGTCGAGGAACGGCAGGCCCCGACCGCGGCGAACCATATGTTGAGGACTGGTCCGCCCGCGCTCATCGGCTGCGCCAGGGTGGTCGACACGCTGAGGGCGCCGGGCGTTGCGAAGTCGGCAGACAGCGTACCCGCACCGGCCGTGGACGACAGCTGGACGTCCTGCACCGCGACCACGTCGGGATCGAAGCTGACGTCGACCGCCAGCTGTCGGATGTCGCTGCCGGCCGCGATCCGCACCGGTACGCTCACCGCGATCGCTGATTTGGCGTGCGCGTTGGTCGGGATGCTCACCTTCCAACTCGCCAGCGGAGTCGCGGTCGGGGTGGCCGATGGCGTGACGGTCGCCGTCGGCGGAGTGGAGCGGGTGGCGGTGGCGCGCGCGGTGGGTGTCGGCGACGCCGCGACTGTGCTGGACGCTGTCGGCGTGCGGGTCGGCGTGGCAGGCTTGCTCGCCGTCGGTGGTGGAACGCTGGTCGGGGTCCTGGACGGAGTGGGGAATACGGAGGGCGTCGGCACGCCGGCGACCAGCAGGGACAGTTCGTTCGACCGTGCGCTCTCGCGACCCGCGGCGTCGTACGCCGTCACGGCGAAGAACATGAGGGTGCTCGTCGGCAGGCCGCGGTCCACGTAGCGGACGACGCCATCGCCGCCGACCGCAGGGAGACCGACATCGGTCCCGGTGCCGTATGCCTCGGCGCTCTGGCGCGTATACAGCCGGTAGCCTGTGGCGCTCGCGACGCTCGTCCACCCCACCTGAGCGTCGAACGCTGCGACCTGAGTTGCCGTCATCACGACGACCAGCGCGGCGAGGCAACGCGCCGTCTGCCACCTGCCGCTTGTCTCGCTGTTCTTCGCACCCATGACCACTCCTCGCATCTGCGTCGGCGCGTGGAGTAGCCCGGGATCAAACTACTCGTGCCAGAATTGCTCCTCGCGGCCCAATGGGCTGCGGCAGCACGCATTCGTCGAGGGAGAGGTGCGGCGACTGATCATCATTGCTGCAAGCATGATGTGCTGCGTGTCTGTGAATTTATCTCACGCATTTGTTTCAACATGCTGCGGTGGTGCGCGACCGGTTCTCCGCGCAAAAACCGACGCGGGGGCTTCTCAACGCGTCGACGCGCAGTACCCTCCGGGGATGCAGACATCCATTCGCGTGTTTGGCGTCGCGTTGAGCGCCCTCGGCCTGCTCGGCGGCTGCGGCGCCGCGACGCCACCGCTGCCGACCGTCGCGCATGTCGACCTCGAACGTTTCATGGGCGACTGGTACGTGATCGGCAACATCCCCACCTTCATCGAGCGCGGCGCCCACAACGCCGTAGAGACGTATGCGCGCAACCCCGACGGGACGATCGCGACGACGTTCAGCTTCCGCCAGGACGGCTTCGACGGCGCACTGAAGCAGTACCACCCAACCGGCTATGTGCAGGACGACGGATCGAACGCCGTCTGGGGCATGCAGTTCGTCTGGCCGATCAAGGCCGACTACCTGATCGTCCACCTCGATGCCGACTACACGCAGACAGTGGTGGCCCGGAACCAGCGCGACTACGTCTGGATCATGGCGCGCACGCCCACCATGCCGGAGGCCGACTACCAGCGGCTGGTCGCGCAGCTGGACGCCTGGGGATACGACACCACCACCATCGAACGCGTGCCGCAGCGCTGGGACGACCCGCCACGCCGGCGCTGACGGACCGCGCCCGCCCGGCGCCGGCGCGCTGACGCGCTCCGCGGTCGCGGGAGAACCACGCGAGTGATGCCGGGAATCGGCCGCTCGACCTCCGGCCTCCTGCTCAGTCCGGGCTGCCGATCAGCGCCGATCTCGGTTTCATGCACGACCGTGTTCGTCTCACAGGCTGATCCCGGTGTGTCCGCCGAGGTCCCCGCGGAGACTGCCCGACGGTCCGGCAGCAGCCCGGTATCTGGGCAGTGGATTGCCTAGATCTGCGGCAAAACGAGCCCTGAACTCCGCAAACACGCGTCATTCGGCAGGCGAGCGACTTGCTACGGGTTCCCCAGACACTGCCAAAGCAGTCCAATCGCGCTGCGGCGGAAATCACATCTAGCGATAGAGGGAGGGGACCTATGAACATCAGCACCATTCGACGGTCGTCAGTCATGCTTGGAGCCATCGTGGTGGCACACCTGGCGTTCGGCCACAGCGCGTTCGCGGAAGAGGCAGCGGCGGAAGTGAAACCGTTCGATCCAGCGATCGCGGACACGGTCTGGACCGTGTTGACCGCCGTGCTCGTCTTCTTCATGCAGGCCGGCTTCGCGATGGTCGAGAGCGGCCTCACACGGGCGAAGAACGCCTCCAACATCATGATGAAGAACCTCATGGACTTCTGCATGGGGTCCATCGCCTATTGGGCGGTTGGCTTTGGCATCATGTTCGGCGCCGGGAACGCGCTCTTCGGGACCAGTGGGTTCTTCCTGAACGACGCCGGCGGCACCTTCGACTCGCTCTCCTGGACGTCCGTTCCACTGGAGTGCAAGTACTTCTTCCAACTCGTCTTCGCCGCCACGGCAGCAACGATCGTCTCGGGGGCCATGGCCGAGCGCACGAAGTTCACGACCTATCTCGTCTACAGCTTCATCGTCTCGCTCGTCATCTACCCTGTCGTCGGTCACTGGATCTGGGGCGGCGGCTGGCTCGCGAGCCTCGGCATGTGGGACTTTGCGGGCTCGACCGTGGTCCACTCCACGGGCGGATGGTTGGCGTTTGCCGGCGCCGCGGTGCTCGGTCCCCGGCTCGGGAAGTATCGGGCGGACGGCAAGCCCAACCCGATCCTCGGGCACAACATCCCGCTGACGACGCTCGGGGTGTTCATCCTCTGGTTCGGATGGTTCGGGTTCAACCCGGGCAGCACGATGGCCGCCAACATCTCCATCGCGCACATCGCCGTCACCACCAACCTGGCCGCGGCCGCAGGCGCCATGGCGGCGATGTTCACCGTGTGGTTCATGTTCGGCAAGCCCGACACCAGCATGACGTTGAACGGTGCACTCGGCGGACTGGTGGCCATCACGGCTCCCTGCGCCTTCGTGTCGGCGGGCAGCTCGATCCTCATCGGCGTCGGCGCCGGCGTCCTCGTCGTCCTGTCGGTGGTCTTCGTCGAGCGGACGCTGAAGGTCGACGATCCGGTGGGCGCGGTGTCGGTGCACGCGGTCTGCGGTTCCTTCGGCACACTGGCGCTCGGCCTCTTCGCGGAGGACGTCTTCTCCCCTGGTACGACCGGGGACGGCCTGCTCTTCGGCGGCGGCGCCTCGCTCCTCGTCCACCAGGCCGTCGGCGTGTTCGCGGTGTTCGCCTGGTGCATGGTGACCGGCTTCGCTTTGTTCATGGCGCTCAAGGCCACGATCGGTATCCGCGTCACGGCGGAGGAGGAAGAGGAAGGCCTCGACGTCGGCGAACACGGTGCCCCGGCCTACCCCGACTTCCAGGTCGCGGATCACGCCGGCATCACGCTGCCGCCGTCGGGCGGCGGGGGTCTGGAAGCGCTGCGGGCGGCGCGGCCTGCTCCCGCGGCATAGGCCACGCGGTCGCAGCGGGCGCGCGGCGGCCGGTCCGGGGCATTCCCCGACCGGCCGCCGACGCGTCCGGCGGGCGGCCAGCGCACCCGTGCGGTACTCGCTCACTCTCCGGATGCACGACGCCTGGTGGTGCCGCCGTGTCCGGGACGCAGGACCCGATCGCTGCGCATCGTGCCAAGAGGTCGCTCGCCGCTCCGTGCCGCGCCGTTGATTTGCAGAATGTCTAGCGGACGGCTTGATCCGACTCTTGCTCGTCTCCTCCGCGCGCGGCGCAGAGGCTCTCCATTGAGTCCCGAACAGCCGCGCGATCGGCGGCCTTCAGCGTCTGGAAATCTTCCACCGCCTGAAGGGCCCGGTGCGCCGCCCGGCGGGACCGCACACGATCCGGTGCGACGCAGGTAACCTTCGCGCTGCCAACGCTTCACATTGATCGAGCGAGCTCCCTCAACCGTCGTCGACACCAGCTGTCCGACCGCCTGCCCGACCTATTCCGTCCACATACATCTCACGCCACGCCGCCATTCGGACCCGCGGCGCTCGCGCCGGTGTCGGCGTCTGGTCCAACCCGCCCGGCGAACGGCAGGGCGCGTGGCAGCACGACGCGAAAGGTCGTGCCCACGCCGACAGCGCTGTCGACGCTGATCGAGCCGTGCAGGAGGTCGAGGAGCTTGTGGACGATATACAGACCGAGGCCGACGCCGGGGACGTGCCCGGTCTCGACGGCGCCGCCCTGGCGGAAGGGCTCGAAGATGATCGGCAGCACCTCCGGCAAAATGCCCGACCCCGTGTCGGTGACGGCGATCTCCACGCCGGCGAGGTAGGGTCGCGCGCCGAGCGTCACGGCGCCCTCGGCCGTGAACTTGAACGCGTTGGAGATCAGGTTGCGGACGATGACCTTCAACTTGACCGGGTCGGTGTGCACCACCGGCAGCCCCTGCGCCAGCGCCAGGCGGAGCGGCACTCCGGACTTCAACCCGAGTGGCGCGGTGCTCCGGCCGAGCTCGGCCAGCCATTCGCCGAGCGCGATCGGCTCGACGTCGATGGGCGTCAGGCCGCGCTCCAGGCGACTGAGGTCGAGCGTCGCGTTCACCATCTCCAGCAGGTCGTTGGCACTCCCCTCGAGGCGTCGCATGACGTCGCGCTGGTCGGCGCTGAGCGCCCCGAACTCGCCGTCGCGCAACAGGTCGGCGTACCCGAGGATGACGTTCAGCGGCGTCCGCAGCTCGTGCGACATCGTGGCGACGAAGTCGGACTTGAGACGATTCGACTGCTCGAGCTCGCGGCGCACGCGCGCATGCTCGAGGGTCAACGACGCCACCTGGGCGATGCCGCGGCCGATCCGATAGTCGGTCGGCGCGAACGGCGTCAACGAATCCCGGCGGCTCGCGACCTGGATGCCGATCAGCTCGGTCCCGCAGCGCAACGCGATGCACAGCTGCATGCTGGCGAGGTGCTCCGGCGTGCACAGCAGGTCCGCCGCCGTCGGCGCGATCTGCGCCACGTCGCCGCGTTCGAAGCGCGCCAGCAGCCCCTTCATCATCGACAAGGGCACTGCGGTCGCCCGCGCCGCCGCCTGCTCCTCGGGTGTCGCGCCGTAGTTGGCGATCGGTCGGAACACCTGGGCGCCCGGCTGCCAGAGGAGTGTGTGGCTCGAGTCGCAACGCAGCGCGGCGACCGTGACCTCGCACAGCGTCGTGAGCAGCGTCGGAGACGCCAGCGAGGCGATCAGACTCCGTCCGACCCGATGCAGCGCCGCGGCCACCTGGTGGTCCTCCTGCAGGCTCGCGGCGGCGCGCCGCCGCTCGTTCCGGACGGCGACGTCGCGTTGCTCGCGCGCGATGGCGGGGCAGAGCCGCGCCATCGACGCCTTCATGACGTAGTCGTGGGCGCCGGCCTTCATCGCCGCCACCGCGGTGTCCTCACCGATGGCGCCCGACACGATCAGGAACGGCACGTCGTAGTCGAGCTCCTGCAATGCGCGCAGCGCCTCGAGTCCGCTGAAGTGCGGCAGGTGGTAATCCGACAGCACGCAATCCCATCTGCGATCCGTCAGCGCCGCCCGGAACTGGGACTCGGTCTCCACCCGGTGGACCGATGGCGCGTATCCGCAGCGTCGCAACTGCGCCACGACCAGGGAGGCATCGATCTCGGAATCCTCGACCAGCAACACGCGCAGAGCCATGGGACCGAGCGCCTGCGTCACCTCACCGCTCCGACTCCGCGCCGCCGTGCGCGCCCCGACCGAGGGTGAAATAGAACGTCGCCCCCTGATTTGGACGCCCCTCGGCCCACACCCGACCGCCGTGGCGGGCGATGATGCGTTGGACGGTCGCCAGGCCGATGCCGCTCCCCTCGAACTCCGCCTCCGAGTGCAGGCGCTGAAAGGGGAGGAACAGCCGCCCGACGTGAGCCGGATCGAAGCCGGCGCCGTTGTCGCGGACGAAGTAGACGGTCTCGTGCTCGCGTTCCTCGGCGCCGAACTCGATCGTCGCCTGCGGTTGTTTGCTGCTGTACTTCCAGGCGTTGCCGAGGAGATTGTCGAGCGCGATGCGCAGCAGATGCGGATCGCCGACCGCGGTAAGATCGGGCGCGACGCGCAGCGTCACGTGGCGCGTCGGCGCGCCCGATTGCAGGTCACCGGCGACGGCCGCGGCCAAGGCGCTGAGCGAGACCGGAATGCGCGACATCTGATGGCGGCTCAACCGTGCCAGGCTCAGCAGATCGTCGATCAGATGACTCATGCGCTCGGCGGAGACGCGGATCCCGTCGAGGTGGCGCAGGCCTTCGGGTGCCAGATGGGCCGCATAATCCTCGCACATCAAAGTGCTCAACCCCTCGATGCGCCGCAACGGCGCGCGCAGGTCGTGCGACGCAGAGTAGCTGAACGTTTCGAGCTCGCGCATGGCCGCGTCGAGCTGGGCGGTCCGTTCCTCCACGCGCCGTTCGAGCTCGGCGTTCAGCGCAGTCAGGGCGTCCGCCGCGCTCTTGACCTCTTGATAGAGGCTGCCGTTCTCGTACACGCGTCCGGCGAGCGAGGCGATGGTCAGCGCATGGCGTGTGTCGGCGGCGCTGAAATTCCCCGCCCCCAGCTTGTCGGTCAGGCACAGCCATCCATACGTACGCTGGAGGGACGACACGCGGACCGCGAGCAGCGCGGTGAACGGCGGGTACGACGCCGGCAGTCCCGTCTCCAGACCGACCAGCTCGGCGCCGGCGCGGATCACGACCACTTCGTCCGCGAGCAGCCGGCCGAGGAGTCCCTCACTCGGGACGGCGGGGAGGCTGGCGGCGACGGCAGTGGGAATGCCGCTGGCGACGCAGTGCTGCCACTGCTCGGAGCCGTGCCTGCGCACGGCGAGTATGGCGTGACGCGCGCCGACCACGGCGCGCGCCGAACGCACCACCCCTTCTAAGAGGCGCAGCGGATCGCGTTCCGACGCCAACTGCTCGCTGGCCTCGACCAACGCCGTCTGCCGACGGTTGGCGATCTCGAGCTCCTCGATCTTGCGCGACAGCGTGTCGCACACCAATTGGAGGGGCTCGTGGTCGGGCTCCGGCGGCGGCGGCGCGAGATGCTTGGCCTCTCCGAGCGCGGCGGCGACCGTCCGCAGGATCACCTCCGGATCGGCGGGCTTCGTGAGGAGGTGGTGCACGCCGCATTGCGCCGCCAGATCGCGTGCCTCGCGCTCGAGATAGTGCTCCGTGTAGAACGCGACCGGAGTCGCCCCGATGGCCGGGTCGTCGCGCAGCTGACGCACAAACTCGAAGCCGTCCATCGTCGGCAGGAGAATGTCGGCGATGATCAGATCGGGACGCGCCTCCCGGGTCAGCGCCAGAGCCTCGACGCCGTCGGGGGCCTCGAGCAGCTGGTGGCCGCCGGAGCCGAGCAACGTCACCAGCGATTCCCGGTTCGACGGTACGTCGTCCACGACGAGGATCGTCGCCACGCGATCACCCTCGGACCCCGCATCCAGCGGCGCGGGCCACGGCCTCGATCTGCTGGACGAAGGTCTCCGGCGCGATCGGCTTGGCGATGTAGACGTCGAAGCCGTAGCGCTCGAGGTTGGCCCCCATCGCACGGACTCGTGGATCGGACGCATAACCCGAGCGGTGCAGCAGATGGCGTTGCCGCAGCCGGACGGGCACCAGCGTCTCGATCGGCTGGTCGATCAATTCCTGACGGTTGTATCCGAACAGCCGCGCGGTCTGCGCGTCGGCGAGCACGATTACGCTGCGATAGCGCTCCGCCGAACGCCGCGCCTCGTCGAGTTCTTTCGAGCGCATCATCGGCCGCATCTCAAGTTCCATCGGGGAGCGGATGTCTCCAATTACTCACGGCCCCTCGTTATCTTTAGACTAAAGCACAGCCCCTTAGTAGGCTCTCTACGGTACTTAGTTGGCGCGCCTATAGTGATCGCATACTCAGCACACCATTCCCGCCCTTCGCGGACGGAAGCGTACGAGCGCGGTATCTTTCGCTTTCCCTGAAGTTTGCGCCCGGCCGGTCGGGTGGACGCGCGAGCCTCAGCCCTGCCGGCAGGTCGGTCGCGCCATCATTCGTCGCGAGCCCACCGGCCCCGGACGGGCGTCGTCGCCCCGCGAAGCGACCGCCAAGCTCGGCAGCCGAAGAGCCATTCCCAGGTAACGCGAGATCGACCGCGCTCCTCGCCGGAGAACCGCTCTCCCCTCGGCGAGGTGCGCGAGCGCGGCGAAGCCGCGCGTCTGCGAGCCCTCGGTCCTCTCGCACGCGCACTGGTGCAGCTTGAGGACACTGATGCCAGGAACGTATCGCCACACGGGCTGGTTCAACCCCCGCCGTCCCGGATCGCGGGGCATGACTCTCGCGGAACTGACCGCGACCGTCAGCCCATCGGCATCATCCTGCTGACCCTGTCGCCGTTGCTGTCGCAGCTGCTGCAGGTGTACGAGCTGCGGCGCCGCACAGGGACTCTCCGCGGACCTCCAACGCGCTCGGGTTGCGGCGATCGCAGAGAACAATCGCTACCTCGACTTCCCGATCGTGCCGCTCGACATCGCGCTGGGCGCGTGAACTGGCGCGAGGTGCGCGCCCACCTGCCCGGCTGATCCACGCCGGCCACGATCCGCGCTTGCGACCGATCTCGGATGACGCGAGACCCCGGGAGCTCCCTCGTATCCAGCTCCATCATCTCCGCCCCCGCCACCCGCGTCGGAAGCGCGCGCTCTCCGACGTTGAGGGTCTCGGTCACCGTACTGGCGGGCAATGAGAAGGGTCTGCCCATCGTCGAGCCCGCGCCGTGACGGCGGCAAACGATAATTTGATTGACGAACTAACAAAACTTGTTTACGTGGCCCGCAGGGAGGCATCCGCGATGACCGATGCAGCGTCGACGAGCAGGCGAGTGGCAGTGGCGGCAGCAATCGCGTTGATCGCCTCCGCGGCGTCGGCGCGGACGCCGACGCCGACCGACGGGCCGTCGCCCACCAACACCGTCGCCCCGACCGTCACCGCGACCGGTACGCCGCCCCCGCCGTGGCCGAGTGTCACCGTCTTTCCGAACCCGGCCCGTAGCGGCCAGCGCGTCACCCTCGACGCCACCGGCAGCGCCGGCAGCGCGCCGCACTGGTCGCAGACCTTCGGCGACGTGGCGCTGCCGATCGAGCACGCCGATTCGTTCATCGCCACGTTCGTGGCGCCGAGCGTGACGCAGGCGACGCCGGCGACGGTGCAGTTCGAAATGTCGACCTTCGGCGGCAACACGTTCGCGACCGTTGCGCTGACGTTGGTGCCGGCCGACGCCATCGCGGTGAATGTCGGCTCCGTGCGCGCGGTTCCGGGGAGCAGTGCGCAGATGGAGGTCACGCTCGACCCCCTCGGCCTGGCGGTCGACAGCCTGCATCACGAGATCGGTTTCGCCCCCGAGGCCGCGATCGCCGATCGCGGTGACGGCGTTCCGGACTGCGAGCCTGGTCCCCTCGCCGACTCGGGCGGCTTTCGCTTTCTACCCGACGGATGCCTGCAGACCGCAACCTGCGACGCGATCGCAGCCGACATCGGGGCGCAGTACAATCCGATTGTCGCCGGCGGCGTCGTCTACCGTTGCCGGGTCGCGCTGACCGCGGCGCCGGCCGACACCTGCCAGCACGCCCTCACCTGCGCCGCCGGGAACGCCACCGCGGCTGGCGGCGCGCCTCTGGCACTGTGGTGCTCGGACGGGATGGCGACGTCGGCGTTCGAGCCGCAGGATCCCGTGGTCTCGCTGCATACCGAGCCCGCCGAGCCGCTGCTCGGCGACACGGTGCGCCTGACCTTCTCGGTGTCCGGCGACGGCGGGATTCCCCACTACTCGCTCGCCGGTGCCGGTCCGTTCCTCAGCGGGGATCTCCAGCAGAGCGGTGGTCCGTTCGGCGATGTCGTCTTCGAGCTGCACGCCGACTGCCCGGGCACCGCCCCCCTGCAGCTCTTCATCAACTACGAGACCAGCGGTGGCTGTCCGGGGGACCCGTTCCCGTTCTACTTCCGCAACGCCAGCTCGCCGGTCTTCCCGCTGACCATCCGCGATCCCGCCGGGCCGAGCGTGAGCGGACACGTGGCCGCGACCCGCGCCTGCGTCGGCAACGCCGCGGGGGTGACGGTCACCCTCGAGCCGCTCGGTCGTACCATGCAGATCGGGCGCGATGGCGTCTTCGTCTTCGACGCGGTGCCGGCCGGCGACTACACGCTGACAGTGACGCCGTTGTGCAACGCGTCCGGCTGCTGGCGCGAACAGCCGGTCCACGTCGAGTCCGACCAAGTGGTCGCCGATCTCTGCCCCGGCGAGCGCGAGGGGTTCTGTGCCGGCGACTGCAACGACGACGGCACGGTCGACATCGCCGAGCTGATCCTCAGCGTCGCCGTCGCCCTCGGCGAGGCACCCGCGTCGCGCTGCGCGGCGGCCGACGTCGATGCCGACGGCACCGTGCAGGTGAACGACCTGATCACCGCCGTCGCCGCCGCGCTGGAGGGCTGCCCGCCGCCGATCGGCGCCACCGCGACAGAGACCCCGATCCCGCCGGCGACGATCCCGCCGACCCCAGCGTCAACGCCGACCAGCTGTCGCGCCGTCGTGCCGATCGTGGGTCCCGTCACCTCGCCGACCGATGCGAACGCGCAGACCATCTACCTCTGCGGGATCTACTACGCATCGAGCCTGGTCAGCGTGACCGGACCGAACGGCGAGTCGGTCGAGCTGTACCAACCGGCGGACTGCCCGCTGACATGCCCCGACAGCCGCCAGCAGTGCGCCGCCGCGAACGTGGCGCTGCTGCCCGGCGTCGTCAACCCGATCGAGGTGTGCCAGGTGCCGGGCATCGGCTGCGGACCGTTGCCGGATCTCTGCGTCGACGTCGAGATCGAGCAGCGCCCGGCGAGCGACGGCTGGGCGACTCCGTAAAGCGGCGGCGAGGGGCATGGCCGGGGCGGCGATCTTGCGTAGCGCTCCCTCTCTTCCAACGTATGGAGCCTCCGGGAGACCCGCGCGGCGGCTTACTTCCCTCGTCAGCGTCATCCGCGGTCGATTGGGATCAGTGACCGCGCGCCGCTTCAGGCCGTTCGCCGGCGCCGTGCCCGCGCGCGCGCCGCTATCGGAGCCTTCCGTCGGCGCGCCACGCGGTCCGCGGCGCGTACGACCGTGCCGCGCGTCGACAGCGCGGCGCACTCCCGCGCCACGGCGCTGACGAGCTCGTGCAGGTCCGGCACCGCATCCCAGTCGGCGTTGAACCCCCAATGGAGCCCGCCGTCGTAGCTGAACAACGCGATGCCGAGCGCCTGCTGGGTGAACAGCGGCACCAGCGGGTACACGGCGCGGAGCGGGGCGCCGAACATGTACAGCGGCAGCGGCGGTCCAGGGACGTTGGTCACCACGACGTTGTACGGCAGCAGGCGCGCACCGAGCCGCGCGATCTGGGCGAACAAACCGCTGAAGAGGAGGTCGCTCGCATGATCGAGCAGCTCGGCGCCCTGGCGCTGCCTGGAGCGCTTCAACGTTCGCATCGTCTCGGCGACCGTCGCGAGGCGGCGCACCGGGTCGCGCTCGGCGATCGGCAGCGGCGCCACGAGCAGCGAGACGCGGTTGCCGAGCGCGCCGCGCTCGTCGGCGGCGCGCACGCTGACCGGGATCATGGCGCGGAAGGTGAGCGAGTCGATCGGCTCCCCGCGTCGGCGCAGGAAGCGTCCGACCGCGCCGGCGGTGATGGCCAGTACGACATCGTTGACGGTGGCGTCGTGGCGGTGCGCCACCGCCTTCACGGCCGCCAGGTCGACGCGCAGCCAGTCGAAGCGACGGTGCGGCCCGAGATGGCCGTTGAGCGCCGTCTGCGACGCCGGCGTCAGGGCGGCCTGCAAGGCCTCGCCGACGCTCGCGAACGCATCGCGAGCCGACGCCACGGTCGCGAGGGGCGCGCGCAGCGCCGACGCGAGATGCGGCAGCAGCCCGAAGGGCACCGCGGCGCGCCGCAGTAGCGCGTCGGCCACCAGGCGGGCTGCGGTCGGCAGCGGTCGCCGGACCCACGGCGCACCCGACGCCGCCGGCACCTCGCGCGACGTCCGCATCAGCACGCCCATCAGATCGGCGCCGGCGATGCCATCGACCATGCAGTGGTGCAGCTTGGCGATGACCGCGAAGCGGTCGCCGGCGACTCCCTCGACGAACCACAGCTCCCACAGCGGTTTCCCGCGGTCGAGCTGCTGCGACATGATGCGCCCCGCCAGGCGCTTGAGCTGGCGCTCGTCGCCGGGCGCCGGCAGCCCCGCGTGACGGACGTGGTAGGCGAGGTTGAAGTGCGGGTCGTCGACCCACACCGCGTCGCCGAGCAGCGGCACGGCCGCGAGCCGCTGGCGGAAGCGCGGCTGCGCCGTCAACGCGTCCTCGGCGTGGGTGAGGATGCGGTCCATATCCAGCCCGCCGTGCGGTCCGCGCAGGGGCCCGACGTCGAAGATCGCCACCGAACCGACATGCATATGGGCATCGTGGTCTTCGAGGGTCAGGAAGCTGGTATCGAGCGCCGTCAGTCGGTCATACGTTGCGTTGGCCATCATTTCTCTCCCTGGGACGGCGTCGCGGTCGGCGACGGGGACACGCCCTGGGCGCGCCCGTCAGCGGCGGCTCCCGTCGGCGCGTCGGCGACGGTATCCGCGGCGCCGCGGGTCCCACCGGGTCGCGTCCGAGTCGGGACGAACCGTCCCTCGACTCCCCGCCACTTCGCCTTGCGCATCTCCGCGGTCATGGGCATCAGGACGTGCAACCGAGGTGCCAGCGGCGATTCAATGTGCCGGATGGTGCCACCGGCAAGGTCCTTCTCGCTATCGACACCGGGGCCGCGGGAATTTCGCAGTCGTGGGAGCGCCTCCCCTCGGCACGCTCCCAGAATCGGGAAGCGGCCCGTTGGATCGCCTCGCGTCGGGGAAGAGAACTGCGCGCGATCCTCAGGAGCGCTCTTCCGACCGTGACGGCACGCAAGTTGAAGCGCACGGGAGCATGACGAACCGAGCACTCCAGGTGGCCGATGCCATGCAGCGCGACGTGGTCACGCTGATCCCCGATGAACGCCTCGACCTGGCCAACGACATCATGACCCTTGGTCGCATCCGGCATCTGCCGGTGCTGACCGACGGAGCCGTCGTCGGCATGCTGACGCAGCGCGATCTGTTCCGCGCCGCCATCGCGTCGGTGCTCGAGCTGCGCCCCGCGGCCGAGCGCGAATGGTTGCACAAGATTCACGTGGCGGAGGTCATGACCCAGCCGGTGGTGACCGCGCGCTCCGACTGGCCGCTGCGCCGGGCGGTCGACCTCATGATCGAGCAGCGGATCGGCTGTCTGCCGGTCGTCGATGCGGGCCAACTGGTGGGATTGCTCAGCGAGAGTGATTGCCTGCGCCTGCTGTCGTGGTTGCTCGTACCCGAACCGAGCGGTGGACCTGTGCCATGAGCATTGCGTCGCCGGAGCGAGCTTTCCTACCATCCGACCATGGCGAGTCCGGCTACCGGAGGCCGGGGGGCCATCCTGATTGCGGAGGATGAGGACGGCATCCGCGACAGCCTCACGCAGGTTCTCACGGAGGAAGGGTACGACGTCGTCGCCACCGCGGACGGCGCGGCCGCCATCGCGGCCATCGGCGCGCGTGAGTTCGACGTCGTCCTGAGCGACCTGCGCATGCCCGGCGCCGACGGACTCGCCGTCCTGCGCCACGCACGCGAAGTGGCCCCGCAGACGCTCGTGCTGCTGATGACCGCCCACGCCACCGTCGACACCGCGGTCGATGCGCTCCGCGGCGGGGCACAGGACTACCTGCTCAAGCCCGTCGTCTTCGACGATCTCCTGCACAAGGTCGCGATGCTGATCGAGCATCGCCAGCTCGCGTGGGAGCGCCAGTTCCTGCGCAGCCAGGTCGAGCGCCAGTGGGATTTCGACAACCTCGTCGGACAGTCGCCGGCGATGCGCGAGGTCATGACGCTGGTGAAGCGCGTGGCGCCCGTGCCGACCACCGTGCTGGTGACCGGTGAGAGCGGCGTCGGCAAGGAGGTCGTGGCGCGCGCCATCCACCACTTGAGCGACCGGCGCGAGGCCATCTTCCTTCCGGTCAATTGCGGCGCCATCCCCGAGCAGTTGCTCGAGAGCCAGTTGTTCGGCCATCTGCGCGGCTCGTTCACCGGCGCGGTGAGCAACCAGGAAGGGCTGTTCCAGCGGGCCCGGCGCGGCACCATCTTTCTCGACGAGATCGGCGAGCTGCCGATCGGCCTGCAGGTCAAGCTGTTGCGCGCGATCGAGGGCAAGGAAGTGATGACGGTGGGTGCCACCACGCCGCTGAAGATCGACGTGCGCATCATCGCGGCGAGCAACCGCGAGCTGCGCCGCGAGGTCGACGCCGGCCGATTTCGCGACGATCTCTACTACCGCCTCAACGTCTTCGGCATCGAGATCCCGCCGCTGCGCGAGCGGCGCGAGGACATCCCGCCGCTGATCGAGCACTTCATCCGGTTGCACAACCGCGAGCTGCGCAAGCGCTTCAAGGGCGCCGACGCGACCCTGGTGAAGATGCTCATGACGCTGCCCTGGAAGGGCAACGTGCGCGAGCTCGACAACCTCATCGAGCACGCGATGATCCTCGGCGACGGCGACTGGCTGACGGTGAACGATCTGCCGCGCGGCCTGCGCGACACCGCCGAGGTGCCGGCCATGGTCGGCGACGGCCTGCGCGACGCGATGCGCGCCTACGAGAAGGCGCACATCCAGTCCGTTCTCACCAAGGCGAATCACGACAAGCGCGCGGCCGCCGAGCGGCTGGGCATGTCGCTCTCGTCGCTCTATCGCAAGATCGAAGAGCTCGGCGTGCGCGGCGGCGACGAACGGATCGACGAGTAGTTTTGGCGTGCGAAACACATTGGCCGCAGAGGCCGCCAAGAACGCAAAGTCGACTGAACAACTTCGACTTTGCGTCCTTGGCGGCCTCTGCGGCCATCGGTGTCTTGCGCGCAATAGGCAGCGAACTTCAGACTCGGGACACTAGCAACCGTTCAGCGCCGCGCTCACGGCCAGCACCAACTCGTCGATCGTGACGACGCCGTCGCCGTTGCGATCGACCGTCGGGCACACCTCCGCGCCGACCGTGCCGAGCGCGATGTTGACGGCCTTCAGCAGCTCGTCGATCGTGACGAATCCGTCGCCGTTGCAGTCACCCGCGCACGCGCCCGCACCGACCGTCGCCGTCGGCGTCGGGCTGGCGAGGATGGGAGTTTCGGTCGGAGTGGGTGAGGGGAGGGGTGGAGGTGCGTCGCCCGGGTCGCCGGGAAAAGTGAGAGCCAGAATCTCTTCGAGATTGGTCGCGCCATCGCCATCCGAGTCCAGCGGTTCGATGGGCGGGAAGGTCCTGCCGGCATTGCCGAACGCGGTGCCATACGGATTCCGCTGCGGGACCGCACTGTGGCACAGGTTGCAGCTGTCGATCCGGCTTCCGGCCGCGTCGGGGTATGCCGTCTCAAAGGCGGTGAGATAGGCCGGCACGGCATGAACCGGACAGGCCATGGCGCCGATGACCAGCAGAACGAACACCGGAAGTCTGAGGGCGTTGCGCATCACGTCTACTCCTCTCCCCAAGTTGATGCACTCGAAGGAGCAAGCGCTGTTCCGTCCGTTGGTCCAGAATGTTTCCGGGCGAATCCGCCCGACATTCTCATCGATGACCGGGCGCAGCGGTCCCGATTCCACGCCGTGCGAAGGCGAGGGGCCGATTCTCGACGATCGAGCCCGGGCGCGTCGCGACGACGGTGGACGTCGACGGATGGGCTTTGCCCACCAATTCCCTGAGCACGTTCCGTTCCCGATTGGAGGGCCGCGCTTCCGCGCGGCCGGTCGCGCGGAAGCGCGACCCTCCAGGCGCGGGATCGATCCACCAGCCGAATTGGCGGGCAAGGCCCGACGGATGGAAACCTGGCGTCGCCGAGGGTACAGCGAGTCTCGCCTGACGCCTGCCATGCCGCCGCCGAAACCACCCATTGCCACCGACGCGCTCGCCGCCCTCGGCCTACATGAAGCGCGTTGGCAGGCGGTGTTGGACAGCGCCCAGGACGCCATCGTCAGCATCGATCGGCACGGCACGGTGTCGATCTTCAACCGCGCCGCCGAACGCATGTTCGGCTATGACGCACGGGAGGTCATCGGGCGGAACCTCATCGTGCTGATGCCCGCGCCCTACCGGGACGAGCACGCGGAGTACGTGGCGCGCTACGAGCGCACCGGCATCGCCCACGCGATCGGGCGGATCCGCGATGTGCATGGATGCCGCAAGAACGGCGAGATCTTTCCGATCGAGCTGTCGGTGTCCGAGGGGCGCTACGGAGAGGAGCGCATCTACACCGCCATCCTGCGCGACGTCAGCGAGCGGCGTGCGCACCCAGGCACGGCTGCACGATCTCCAGCAGCTGGCCGGTCAGCGGGAACGCCTGGCGGACATCGGCGCCATCACCGCGCAGGTGGTGCACGATCTCGGCAACCCGCTCGCCGCCCTTTCGATGCAGATGCAACTGTTGATTCGCCGACTCTCGAAAGGCGCCGACGCGAGCGTGCTGTTGCCGACGGCCGAGCGGGTGCTGAGCTCGATCCACCGGCTCGACGAAATCATGCAGGATTTCGGCAGCTTCGCGCGCGAGCAACGGCTCCAGCTGACGGATGTGTCGATCAACGATCTGCTGCGGCCGCTGCGCGACCTCTGGTTTCCGCTCGCCGCCAGTCGCTCGATCGATCTCGTCCTGGAGCTGCCCGAACGGAAAATCGTGCTCCACGCCGACGGGCAGAAGATGTCGCGGGTGTTCGAGAACCTCGTGAAGAACGCCATCGAGGCCATCGATCAGGGCCCCGGCCGCATCACGATCCAGGCGGCTCAGTCGGCTTCCGCCCGCATTCGTATCTCAGTTGCGGATACCGGGCCGGGAATTCCTCCCAATGTTGACGTGTTCGGCTTGTTCGAAACGACGAAACCCGGCGGTACAGGCCTTGGGCTGGCGATTGCTAAACAGATCGTCCTGGCCCACGGAGGCAACATCCACTGCGAGGCGCGACTCCCGCATGGGACCGTCTTCAATGTCGACCTTCCGGTTCGCGGGCCCGCGGTCTAGGGAACCATGGTCCTTCTGTTGGATGACGACGAGACGTTTCGAACGGCGCTGAGCGAATTGCTGAGCGACGACGGACACGCGGTCACGGTATACGGATCGATTGCCGAGATGCCGCCGCTGTCCGATCTGCCGGCGCCGTCAGCGTTGATCACCGACTACCAACTGGGACGCGGCGAAGACGGCCTCGAGTTCGCCCGGCGCTTCAACGCCGTGCACCCCACCGTGCCGATCATCCTGGTGACCGCCTACGCGTCAGATCACGTCACCCGTTCCGCCGCCGCGATGTCCTATCTGTCGCTGTTGCGGAAGCCGGTGCCGTACGAGCATCTGCAGCGCCTGCTCGATCCGGCACGCGATCGCGGCTCAGAAAGCTAACAGCGGGGGCCCTACGCCGCTTCCGCCGTCGCTTCGCAGCCTCGGTCGTCCAGCAACGCCGTGCCGATCGCCTCGGGCGACAGGCCGAGGGCGTCGCAGATGTTGAGGAACGAGTAGGGCCACTCGCAATCCGATGAGTCGACCCATTCGTAGGCTTGCCAGTACATGCGCTGGTCGTGCCGGGTGTACGCGTAGCGGTACTTCCGCAGATCCGCCCTGGCCTGTTGGAGCACCGCCGCGGCCAGTTCGCGCTCGGGCCGCCGCTGCGCGCTGTTCCAGACGTCGCAATACTGCGCGGGAAGCAGCGTCGCTTCCCCGAAGAGTGACACGCCGGAAACGGTGCCCGGTGTGGATGCGGTCGTGGAACGTCTCATGTCCCGTCCTCCAGTCGTCCCATGCCGTACAGCGATGCGCGTGCCAGAACCTTCGCGGCTGTCCAGGCCAATACTTCGCAGCGGAGATTCTCACCGGCGAGAACGGCGCGGTCCGGGTGGGCACTGATGGAATCGGCAACGACGGCGCCGCGGTGTCAACGGAGGTCCGGCGCGGCAACTGCGTGACTGCGCTGTCTCCCAATTCTGAGAAAGAACCCCTCTCGCTGGCAACCACGGCGGGGTGACGGCGGGCAATGCCACCCGGTCGCATGTCATTTTCAGTTTGGTAAGGGTCTTGCGTACGACCGTTCCATGCTCGAGGGCACGCATGCCGATGGCGGGGAATCATCTTATGCCGCGGAGACGTCGCGATGAGCGGACGTGCGTCGTTGAAGCTCGCCGAACGCCCCAGGGCGACGGGTGCGGAGCCTGTGCCTAGGATGACGGTGCAGAACCGCTCGTCGGCGTTGCCCGAATTTCTCGAGACGCTGATCGAGCGCTTCGATCGTACGGCGATGGACGTGCCGGGACACGCGGCGCGCATTCGTCTGCAGGTGACCGACGAGGGCGCGTGGGACGTCGTCATCCAGCGCGACCGAGCGGATCTCGACGACGCCGACCAGCGCCGCGCGCCCGACGCGTTGATCACCGCCGACCGCGCGGTGTGGGCGTCGATGGCCACCGATCTGCGCAGCGGTATGGACGCCTTCCGTCAGGGCCGGTTGACCGTGCGCCACAACCTGCATCTCGGCCTCGGCTTCCTCGCCGCCACCAGTGCCGACGCCGGCCCCGCGGCGCTCCGGTTCGCGAACGTCGAGACCCGCCGCGGCCGGGTCTCACTGATGACCGCCGGCGCCGGCGACCCGGTACTGCTGCTGCACGGGCTCGGGGCGACAAAGGGCTCCTTTCTACCAACCGTCGCGGCGCTGGCGCCGTCGTTCCGCATGATCGCGCTCGACCTTCCCGGCTTCGGCGACTCATACAAGCCGCTCACCGCGCCGTACCATCCGCCATTCTTCGCGCGCGCGGTGGTCGACGTGCTCGACGCCCTCGAGCTCGACCGCGCGCATCTCATCGGCAACAGTCTCGGCGGGCGCATCGCGCTGGAGGTCGGCCTCCGCCATCCCGAGCGGGTCGGGCGCCTGGCGCTGCTGGCACCGTCGCTGGCCTGGCGCCGGGGCCGACCGTGGGCCCCGCTGGTGCGCGCGCTGCGCCCGGAGCTCGGCCTGGTCCAGCTCGCCCCCCGCTGGGCGGTCGAAGGGGTGGCGCATCAGATCCTGCCCGTCGCCACCAGCAATTGGGTACGCGCCGGCGTCGATGAGTTCCTGCGCGCCTACCTGACGCCGCGCGGGCGCGTCGCGTTCTACGCCGCCGCGCGCCAGATCTACCTGGAGGAGCCGCACGGCGCGAAGGGGTTCTGGACGCGGCTGGCGCACCTGCAGCCGCCGGCGCTGTTCGTCTGGGGCAGGCGCGATCGGTTGGTGCCGATCGGATTCGCGGCCCACGTGCGCGAGGCGCTGCCGACCGCGCACCACCTGGAGCTCGATTGCGGGCACGTGCCCCAGATCGAGGAGCCCGAGCAGACGCACGCCGTCATCGCCTCGTTTCTGCGCGCCGGGAGTCTCCGATGACCGCGATGGCGCCGCTCGAGTACGCGCGCGTCCTCGGCCAACTGGCGCGGTGGGGCATCAGTTGGCTGCGCCGCGACACGTCGTACCCGAGTCCGCTGCCGGGCAACACGAAGTTCCGCAGCCCGCGCGACGCGGTGCGGCTGATCCACGACGGCGACGTGGTCGCCACCTCGGGGCTGGGCGCCAATCAGCGCGCGTCGATCCTCTACTGCGCCATTCGCGAGACGTTCGAGGCCACCCGCCATCCGGCCGGGCTCACGATCGTGAACGTCGGCGGTTGCGGCGGCCGCGGCGTCGCGCCGGGGACGCTGGAGGAGCTCGGCCAGCCCGGCCTGTGCACGCGCCTGATCACCGGCCATTTCGAAACCTTCCGTGCCATGCTCACTCTGGCCGCGGCGGGACAGTGCGAGCTGCAGTGCATTCCGCTCGGAACGCTGACGCTGCTGCTCGACGGGTTGGGGCATGGCCGGCAGTCGCTGCTCAGCGAGACCGGCGTCGGCACGTTCATCGATCCTCGCGTCGGCCCCGGCTCGCCGGTGTGCGGCACGGCCCGCGAGGCGCTCGTCCGCGTCGAGCGCGGGCGACTGCGCTATCGCCTGCCGCCGATCGACGTCGGCCTCCTCAACGTCCCGGCCGCCGACCGACGGGGGAACCTGTACGTCAAGAACTGCGCGATTCTCGGCGAGAGCCGCGAGATCGCGCGCGCGGCGAAGCGCAACGGCGGTCGCGTCATCGCCAACGTCGGCCTGATCGTCGACGAGGGCTACGACGAGATCTTCCTGCCCGCCGAGATGATCGATGCCGTCGTGTACTACCCGGACACGGAGCAGACCGCCGGCACGTTCCACCGCGAGCACTGGCCGGCCCTGACCACCGAGGCCGAGGGGTCGATCGACGACGCGCTCGCCCGCGCGCGCTTCATCAACCGACTGGTCGGCGTGACCGCGCGGCGGACAGCGGCCGACGAGATCGTCGCCCGCTTGGCCGCCAGGACCCTCCTCGCCAACGTTCCGAAGCGGGCCATGGTGAACATCGGCATCGGTCTTCCCGAAGAGGTGGCACGGGTGATCTTCGAAGCCGGTCGGTTCGCCGACGTGCGTTTCGCGATCGAGAGCGGCGTGCTCGGCGGGTTGCCCGCCCCCGGGGTCTTCTTCGGCGCGGCGTTGCATCCCGAGCGCATCATCTCCTCGGCGGAGATCTTCCGGCTCTGGTACGAACGGCTCGACGCGACCTGTCTCGGCGCCCTGCAGGTCGACAGCGAAGGCAACGTCAACGTCTCGAAACGCGGCGATGGTCCGGGCAACGCCGTCGGGCCGGGCGGCTTCATCGACCTCACGACCGCCGCCCGCACGATCGTCTTCGTGTCGACATGGATGGCGCACGCCGACGTGCGCGCCGACGCCGATGGGCTGCACATCGCTCAGCGCGGGACACCGAAGTTCGTCGATCGGGTCGACGAGATCACGTTCTCCGGACCGCGCGCCCTGGCCGCCGGCAAACACGTCTTCTACGCCACGCACGTCGGACTGTTCCGGCTGACCGCACGAGGCGTCGCGCTGGTCGGCCTCATGCCCGGCATCGACCTGCGGCGCGACGTGCTCGACGCCACCACGATGAAGATCGTGCTCCCCGCCTCCGGTCGCGTTCCCCGGCTGCCGCGGACGTTGTTCACCACGGACGGCTGGGCGAAGCGCGGGCGCGGCGCGCGGAGCAGACGGTAGCCGAGCCGATCGACCGCGGATGACGCGGCTGACGGGCGATGGATTGAGGTTTTGGCCGTATGACGAAACGAGTCTTGATCGTGGGCGGGGTGGCTGGCGGAGCGTCGTGCGCGGCGCGCCTGCGCCGCCTCGACGAAGCGGCGGAGATCGTGCTGTTCGACCGCGGGCCGCACGTCTCGTTCGCGAATTGCGGGCTGCCGTACTTCGTCGGCAACGTGATTTCCGAGGAGCGCAGCCTGCTGGTGGCGTCCCCGGAGCTCTTTCAGCAGCGCTTCAACATCGGCGTGCAGACGCGCCATGAGGTGACGGCGATCGACCGAGCGGGCCGCTCGATCCGCGTGCGCGCCCTCGACGAGAACGGCGCCGAGCGCGACGAGCCCTACGACGCGCTGGTGCTCTCGCCGGGCGCGGCACCGATGCGTCCGCCGCTGCCCGGCATCGATCTGCCGGGCATCTTCGCGGTGCGGACGATTCCCGACTCGCTGCGCATCCGGCACTGGATCGAGGCGCGCCGTCCGGCGCGCGCGGTGGTCGTCGGCGGCGGCTTCATCGGCCTCGAGATGGCCGAGAACCTGGCGCGCCGCGACCTGCAGGTGACGATCCTCGAGAAACTGCCGCAGGTGATGCCACCGCTCGACGCCGAGATGGCCGATCCCGTGCGCGCGCACCTGCTGGCGCAGGGCGTCTCCCTCCACCTGGGCGACGGGCTGTCGGGGTTCGAGCCGACCGCGAGTGGCGGCCTCATCGTACGGACGGAGTCGGGACGCGGCATCGACGCCGACCTGGTGATCCTGGCCATCGGCGTGCGGCCGGAGACCGCGCTGGCGCAGGCGGCCGGGCTGGCACTGGGGCCGCGCGGCGGCATCGCGGTCGACGCCGAGATGCGCACCGACGATCCGCACATCTGGGCGGTCGGCGATGCGATCGAGGTCACCGACGTGCTGACCGGCCAGGAGGTCATCGTGCCGCTTGCCGGGCCCGCCAACCGTCAGGGCCGGGTGGCGGCGGAATCCATCTGTGGACGCGCCCGCGCCTTTCGCGGCGTACAGGCGACCGCGGTGGTCGGCGTCTTCGGCCTCACCGTCGCGACCACGGGCGCGAGCGAGAAGGGACTGCGCCGCGCCGGCGTCACCGACGTCGAGAAGGTCTACCTCCATCCCGGTCATCACGCCGGGTACTATCCGGGCGCCACACCGATCCATCTCAAGCTGCTCTTCGCGCCCAGCGACGGGCGGGTGCTCGGCGCCCAGGCGATCGGGCTCGAAGGCGTCGACAAACGCATCGACGTGATCGCCATGGCCATCCAGATGGGGGCAACGGTGCGCGACCTCGCGGAGGCCGAGCTCTGCTACGCGCCGCAGTTCGGCGGCGCCAAAGATCCGGTGAACCTGGCGGGGATGGTGGCGGTCAATCACCTCGACGGCCTCATGCCCCTCGGCCGACTGGAGCGCGCTCGGCGAGCGGCGCGCTGGTCGATGTGCGCGAGCCGAACGAGTACGCCGCCGGTCACGTCCCCGGCGCGGTGAACCTGCCGTTGTCGACGCTGCGCCAACGCTACCGCGAGCTGCCGCGCGAGCGGCGACTGCTGCTCTACTGCGGCGTCGGCCAGCGCGCCTACTACGCGACGCGCTTCCTGCGCCAGCACGGCTACGACGCCGCCAATCTGTCCGGCGGCTACGCAACGTACAGCGCCCTGCACGCCGCCGGGCTGCTACCGGCCTAGTGTCGCGTCCACGCAGATGGTCATCGCGAGCGCCGCGCTTGAGGCCGCGCTCTGGGAGCCCCGAAGGGGCGGGACCTCGTCAGCCCAGGGCGAAGCCCTGGGCCCGCCGCCGCACACCGCCTTGCGCCCTGAAGGGGCGCGCGATTCCGGTGACCGACGTTCGATTGTTCCAGCGCCTTGCGCCCGCCCCTTCAGGGCGGTTCACGTTGTGGTCGGCCGCACCCAGGGCTTCGCCCTGGGCTGACGAGGTCCCGCCCCTTCGGGGCTCCGGAGCGCGGACCTATCCCGAATTCTTGTGCAAAGCCCTGTGCACCCGTCACTCTGTCACTCGCCTTCCGTCAGGGCCGGATGGCGACCTTGAGCACGCCGTCGCGACGGGCGCCGAACAGCTCGTAGGCGGCGGCGATGTCGTCCAGGGCGAAGCGGTGGGTGATCAGCGGCGTCAGGTCGATGCGCCCCTGCCGCACCAGCTCCATCAGCCGGCGCATGCGCTCCTTGCCGCCCGGGCAGAGGGTGGTGACGATGCGGTGGTCGCCGAGGCCGGCGGCGAAGGCGTCGTAGGGCAGCTGCAGCTTGCCGGAGTAGACGCCGAGGCTCGACAGCGTGCCGCCGGGACGCAGGCAGCGCAGCGCGTGCTCGAACGTGTCCTGCGTGCCCAGCGCCTCGATCGCCACGTCGACGCCGCCCGGCGCCAACCGGCGCACGGCGGCGCCGACGTCCTCGCGGCGGAAGTCGATCACCGCGTCGGCGCCGAGGCGGCGCGCCATCGCGAGCCGCGTCTCGTCGCCGTCGACGCCGATGACGCAGGCGGCGCCCATCAGGCGCGCGCCGAGCGTGGCGCACAGGCCGATCGGCCCCTGCGCCAGCACCACGACGGTGTCGCCGAGCCGGACACCGCCCGACTCCGCGCCGCTGAAGCCGGTCGAGGCGATATCGGCCAACAGCACCACCGCCTCGTCGCTGAGCTCGTCCGGGATGCGGGCGAGGTTCGCCTGCGCGGCCGGCACGAGGACATACTCCGCCTGCGCGCCGTCGAGGGTGTTGCCGAGTCGCCAGCCGCCCATGGCGGCGTGACCGGCGCCGTGCCCGCACTGCGACAGTTGGCCGGAGAGACAGGCGCCGCACTGGCCGCACGGCGTGATCGCGCCGACCAGGACGCGCTCGCCGACCGCGTACCCCTCGACGCCGGCGCCGAGCTCGTCGATGACGCCGACGGTCTCGTGACCGACCACCAGGCCGGGTCGCACCGGGTATTCGCCGCGGACGATGTGCAGGTCGGTGCCGCAGATGGTGGTGAGGGTGACGCGGACGACCGCCTCGCCGGGACCGGCGTGCGGCCGCGGCACATCCTCGATGCCGAACTGGTTGATGCCGCGAAAGACGTTGGCGCGCATGTGATCTCCTCTGCCCGCATCTTCCAAGCGGAGTGCCAGCCGGCGGCCGGCGGGCGCCCGTACCCTTTACCGCCTGGCGTCGGACCGGCTCGAGCTCGGTTCCGAAACCTGCGCCGGAGGCACGAAGGACAATTCCCGAACTTGCGACAGTCCGGTGCGCGCGTGCGCCCAGGCACGACAGACCGCAACTGGCAGGCAAATTGCGGAGGCATCACTCCACGGCGGCGACGAAGGAGGACACATGAGCACATGCGATCGGAGGTTGTGGCTGTGGGCAGCCGCCATGGCCGGCCTGGCGTCGCCGCTCCCAGCCCATGGGCTCGATGACGAGGCCATCGCCAGCGGCCGCCGCCTCTACCTCCGCTATTGCAGCGCCTGCCACGGCGAGGGCGCCCGCGGCGACGGCATCGTCGCGCCGCTCATGCAACCGCGGCCGCCCGACCTGACGGCGCTCGCCAGACAGGCCGGCGGCCCCTTCCCGTTCGACCGGGTCGCGGCGGTGATCGACGGTCGCGAGACCGTTCGCACCCACGGCGATCCGAACATGCCCGTCTGGGGCGCGCTCCTGAGCGAGCAAGAGGGCCCAGCCCTCGAGAAGGAAACGGTGGCGCGCACCAAAGTGGTGCAGATCACCGGCTATCCCGAGACGGTCCAGGCCAAGACAGCCTGGCTGAAGGAGGCGACACCATGAACGCCGCAGTGAGTCGTCAACCGCAGTCCGTCGTGACGTTACCGCATGCCCTGGCGATGGAGCGGGTGTTGCTCGATCGCCGCCAGGCGCTGCTCCGCCAGGTGGAGCGGCTGGAAGGCGATCTCGACACCCTGCAGCGACACGTCGCGGTCGAGCTGATCGAGGAAGGTCAGGAGCAGGCGCTGGTCAACGTGCTGACGCGCCTCGATGACCACGATCGCGCCGAGATCATCGCCATCGATCACGCCCTCGCGCGCATACGCCGCGGACGCTATCGCTTCTGCGAGGGTTGCGCCGATCCCATCGAGCCGGCGCGCCAGCGCGCCGTTCCCACCGCCACGCTGTGCCGCGTCTGTACGGAGGCGCAGGAGCGACATCGGCACCACTAGGCCGCGCGGTGGGGGTGGATGGGGTTTCCCTGAGCGACGCCGTCACGACGCGCGCCCGAACGCGGCAGCACCGATCAACGACGGATTGAAGGAGACACAGCAATGACCGGTTCGGCTTGGGTAAAGCGCGCGATCATCGCGACGGGATCGTGCATCGCCGCCCTGACGGCGTTCACCGCGACGCCTGCCGTCGCCAGTACCTCGTATGGCGATCTGAACAATTTCGACGTCTTCAACGATACGGGCACGGATTGCCACGGCTTCGAGATCGAGCTCGACGACGTCCACAGCACCGACATCACCTATACATACGACTACAATCACTACGGCGCGCCGCGGATCAGCGAGGACAATTCCGACGCGGCTCATCCCAAGGTCTTCGTTCGCTATGCCGCCACGTTCGATGCCAACACGAGCAGCTTCTCGGCCTACACCGCGATGCCGTCAACGCCGCCGGCGGCGACGGACGGCCACCAGTGCACGAACCCCGCGGTCAATTTCGGCTGCGAGCATTTCGGCGTTGGGTACTACGGTGCGCCGACCGTGGTCCGCTACAACTGGCTGGTCGAGGATCCGTCGGCGCCGGGCAACCTGATCCACGGCCCGGCGGTCAATGTGTCGACCCCCACGTGGACCTACTACCCGCCGGGACCGGGCCAGCCGATGGCGCAGGTGCAAGCGGTCATCTTGGCGCCGCCGCCTCCCGAGGTTCCGGTGCACGAATTCGGCGATGCCGTGTGGGTGAAGTCCATCGTGACGACGTCGCACAACAATCGGGTCGTCGAGCTGAGGCACCTGGTGTCCGACGACCCGAACGATCCCAACGACGCGAACTGGGCGAACGGCGAGCCGGATGAGGTCGAGGTGGAATGGAGCATCCTGCAGACCGAATTCAGCAATCCCGCCGGCGTCAACAACGATCTCGCCGGCAAGAACGAGGATCTGCCGCACGGCGACGAAGTCATCACCCGCCGCTACGAGTTCTACAAGTACACCGGACCGCTCGACCCGGAATCGAATGAAGCGAGCTGCGACAACTACCCGCAGATCTCGGATCCCGGAGACCGGCACTACAAGGCCGAATGCGATCCGGCGACGGTGACCGTCCTCGGCGACTACATCGGCGCCCAGATGGCCGGATTCAACGTCGAGGCCGTCTTGGGATTGGTCGACCACGTCCAGGATGGCGATCTCGACGAACTCTACACGATGCGGACCGTCGTGGTCGGGGGCAATACGCCCTACGTCACGTCCGTCACGTTGGGTTCGTTGCCGCCGGGCCTGGGCATCGATTCTCCGACCGGCGTCCTGTCGGGAACCCCGACCGCCGCCGGGGAGTTCTCGTTCACGATCTCGGCCACCGATGCCGACGCCGTGCAGGTCACCAAGGCCTATACGATGATCATCGCCGGCGGCGAGCCCATCGCCACCGCGACCAGCACGCCCGAAACTCCGAACGCCACGGCGACCGTCACCGCGACGGCCACCGCCACCCCGACGCTGTCGGTGACGCCGCTCAGCTCCGCCACCGCGACGGCTTCACCCACCCTCATCGCGACCGGGTCGCCGACCGCGTCTGCGACAGCGACGGCGCCGGTGCCGGCCTGCGCCGGCGACTGCAACGGCGACGGCCGCGTCCTGGTCAACGAGCTGATCGGTGGGGTCAACATCGCGCTCGACAATGCCGCCCTCGACACCTGCCCGTCGTTCGATCGTGACGGCAACGGCGGCGTGTCGATCGACGAGTTGATCACGGCGGTCGTCAACGCGCAGACCGGTTGCTGAGGCGGACGACGAACGCGCGCATCGCCGATCGAACCCGAGGTGACGGTCTCTTCTCTCCGCGGGTGCGCACGGAGCGCGGTTTCGCCGAGCGGCTGATCGACACCGCCGAGGTCATCGTTCTGGTGGTCGATTCGGAGGGGCGCATCGTCCGCTACAACTTCGTCGCTGGCCGCCGACTGAGTCGGGAGGTCGGTCGCGCCATCCAATCCACCACGGATTGCGCGGATGCCGAACCTGTTGCCACGCAGCCATCCGCGGTCGCAGGACGCGACTACGAGCTCGGCTTGCGTCGGCGCGCGTTGCGCCCGGCGCGCGGGCGCGCGGGCCTGACGGGTTGACGCGGACGCCGACCGGCGTGGCCATCCGCTGTGGCGCGCACCGCGACGTCGGGGGCGCGGCCGATGGCCGCGCGCTGCAGGGTGACGAACTCGGTCTCGACGGTGCGCACGAACGCGTGCAGCTCCGGGACCGCCTCCCAGTCGGCGTTGAAGCCCCAGTGCATGGCGCCGTTGTAGCTGAAGAGCGCCAGCGCCAGCGCCTGGTCGTCGACCAACGGGGTCAGGGCGTAGATCTCACGCAGCTCGGCGCCGAGCAGGGACATCGGCACCGGCGGCCCGGGGATGTTGGTGACGTCGATGGTGTAGGAGTGGTTGCGCAACGCCAGGCGGGCGACGCCGGTCAGCAGGCTGGCGAAGGTCCAGTCGCTGAGCTCCTCCACCACCTCGGTGCCGAGAACCTGGTGCGACGCCTTGGCGGCGCGCATCGTCTCGGCGACGCGCTGCACTCGCCGCACGGGGTCGCGCTCATCCATCGGCAATGCGGCCAGCAGCGTGGCGACGCGATTGCCCAGCGCGACGCGCTCGTCCGCCGAGCGCAGGCTCACGGACACCAGGGCACGACAGTCCATGTCATCGACCGCGTGCTCGCGCCGCCACACGGTGCGGAGGGCGGCGGTGACGACCGCCAGCGCGACGTCGTTCACCGTGCCGCCGAGCCGGTGCCCGATGGCGCGCATGGCGGCCAGATCGACGCGCGTCCAGTCGAAGCGGCGGTGCGGCCCGATCGGCACGTTGATCGGCGAGGGCGAGACCGGCGTCGCCCCGGCCAACTCGACCAGGCCGCTCACGACATCGGTCGCGGCGCGCAGACTGCTGCGCGGGCGCAGGAGCAGTTCGCGGCCGGCGCGCAGCGCCGCCGGTAGGAGGGCGGTGCGGCGGCCGAGCTCGTCGGCGATCAACTCGACGCCGGACGGGTGCGGACGGGGGCGCCAGCGCGGGTCGACGCCGGGGTGCCCTTCGGGATCGACGGCCATCAGGGCCGCCAGGAGGTCCGCTCCGGCGGCGCCGTCGAGCATGCAGTGGTGCACCTTGGTGACCACGGCGAAGCGCCCGCCGTCGAGTCCCTCGATGAACCACATCTCCCACAGCGGTCGGGCACGATCGAGCTGCTGCGACAGGATGCGCGCCGCCAGGCGCTTCAGCTGACGCAGGTCGCCGGGGCGCGGCAACGCGGTGTGACGCAGGTGGTAGCGGAGGTTGAAGTGCTCGTCGTCCACCCACACCGGCCGCCCCAACAGCGGGATGGTACTGAGCCGCTGGCGAAATCGCGGCACGCAGGACAATGCCGCCTCGGTCTGCCGTACGACGCGGGCGAAATCGAGCCCACCTGCCGCGGTCTGCAGCGGTGCCAGATCGTAGAGACAGACGCAGCCGACATGCATATGCGTCGCCGGCCCCTCGAGGTCGAGGAACACCTCGTCCGCCGCCGTGAGCCGTTCATAGTGCGAGTCAGGACATCGTTCCCGGATCCGACGCTGCTTCAGCATGGATCCCCAGCCCGTTCTCCTCCAAGTTCCCTGCCACGGCCGATCCGAGCAGTCTGCTGGGGTGCGGCAGCACGGCTTCCCAATCGGGGGAAGCTGGCAGGCTCGCTTCGACTGGACGAACGCTCAGCCCTCAGCGTGCTTTGCACCCAAAGTCACCAGACGCGTCGTCCGCGAGGGGTTTTCCACTCCCGCACCGGAAGACAAAAGACAAAAGGCAAAAGAGAGAAGGCAAAAATGCCCCCCCCCACCATTTGTGCCTTTTGTCTTTTGCCTTTTGTCTTTTGTCTTCTCCGCGCCCGCGCCAGTGGTGCGGCAGAGGGGAACCCTCGCGGACGATCCGTTAGTTAGGCCCGCTCGAGCCGGACGGCAGTGCGCTTGTACTCCGGCGTCGCCGTGTGCGCGTCGCGCCACGGGCTGGTGACGAGATTGAGCGAGACCGCCGGGTCGGTGAAGGTGGCGAAGACCTCGCCCGCTTTCGACGCCTCGTCGATGTGCAGCGGCAGCACCGCCGCGCCGTAGCGGCTCACGAGGCGGACCCGATCGCCCTCGGCGAAACCGCCGCGCGCCGCGTCCTCGGCCGAGACGCCGAGGCGGTCCGTCGGCCGCAGCACCCGGTTCGGCGTCCGCATCGTCATCGTTCCGGCGTTGAACTGGTACAGCGAGCGCCCGGTGACCAGGACAAACGGATAGTCGGGTGAGGTCTGTTCGGGAGACGGCACGGACTCGAGGCAGCGCAGCGATGCGCGCGGGCTGGAGGCGAACGCCTCGGCGTGCAGGCGCAGCGTGCCCGGGTGGTCCTCGTCCGGACACGGCCACTGCAGCCCGCCGCGCTCGAGGCGGGCCCAGGTCATGCCGCGCCCCGCCGGCCAGACCGCGCGGATCTCGTCCCAGATCTGCTCCGCCGATGCGAATTCGAAACCGCGGCCGTGCCCCAGCGCCCGCGCGACGTCGCACAGCGGCCCCCAGTCCGGCCGCGCCTCGCCGGGCGGCTCGACGGCCTTGCGGACCCGCTGGACGCGCCGCTCCGCGTTCATGAACGTCCCGTCCTTCTCGAACGCGCACGCCGACGGGAGCACGACGTGCGCGAGCTCGCGCGCCGTCTCGTTCATGAAGATGTCCTGGACGACGAGCAGCTCGAGCGCCGCCAGGCTGCGGCGGGTGACGTCGGCGTTGGGGTTGGTGAGCAGCACGTCGTAGCCGATCGCCCACAGCGCCCTGAGCTCGCCGCGCTCCGCCGCCTCCATCATCGCCAGCAGGCGCAGCCCCGGCCGGGTCGGAACCGGAGCGCCCCAGACCTGCGCGAAGCGCGGCGGCGCCTCCGCCACGTGCGCCGAGCCGGTCAGCGAGCCCGGCTCGCAGCCCATGTGCGCCGAGCCCTGCACGTTGTTCTGGCCGCGCAGCGGATTCACCCCGGTGCCGGGCTTGCCGATGTTGCCGGTGAGGAGCGCGAGGTTGACGAGCGCCATGACGCCGTCGGTCCCCTGCACGTGCTCGGTCAGCCCGAGGCCGTGGAACGCGATCGACGGGGTGTCGCGGGCGTAGCGCCGGGCCGCCTCGCGCAGCAGCGCCGGCGCCACGCCCGCCGGCGGTCCGACGTCCTCGGGACGAAAGCGCGCCACGTGGTCGCGGAACGCGGCCCATCCCTCGACGCGGGTGCGCAGGAAGGCGTCGTCCACCAGCCCTTCCTCGACGATCGCACACGCCATCGCGTTGAGGACGGGAACGTTGGCGCCGGGATTGACGGCGAGGTGGAGGGCGCCGGGGACGCGCGCCAGCTCGATGCGGCGCGGATCGATGACGATGAGATTCGCGCCGCGCAGCGCCTGCTGCCGGATGCGCGCCCCGATCACCGGATGCGCTTCGGTCGCGTTGGCGCCGCAGACCAGGATCGTCCGCGCCAGCTCGATGTCGTCGAACGAGCTGGTCGCCGCCCCGGCGCCGAGCACGATTCGAGAGCGCCTGCGCCGACGGCGCGTGGCAGACCCGCGCGCAGCAGTCGACGTTGTTGGTGCCGAGCGCGACGCGGGCGAACTTCTGCGCGACGTAGTTCTCCTCGTTGGTCGAGCGCGCCGAACCGAGCACGGCGACGGCGTCCGGGCCGTGGCGCGCGAGGACGTCGCGAGCCGCTCGGCGATGAAGGCGACGGCCTCGGCCCACGCCACCTGGCGCCATCCGTTCGCGCGTGCGGATCAACGGCGTCGTCAGCCGATCGGGCGAGGCGACGAAGTCGAAGGCGTAGCGGCCCTTGACGCAGAGGTGGCCCTTGTTCACCGGGGCGTCCATCGCCGGGAGGATCCGGGTGATGCGCCCGCCGCGCGGTGCCGACGTCGAGCTCACAGCCGACGCCGCAGTACGGACAGGTCGTCCGCGTCCGCGCCGTCGGGCGCGCCGTGCGCGAGAATCGTCTGGTCCTCCAGCGCCCCCGTCGGGCACGCCGTGACGCACGCGCCGCACGCGACGCAGGAGCTCGCCAGCAACGTCGTGCCCGAGTCGGGCCGAATGACGCGTCTGGTCGCCGCGGTTCCACACCTTCCAGACCGACTGGCCCTGCACGTCGTCGCAGATGCGGACGCAGCGGTAGCAGTCGATGCAGCGCGACATGTCGACGTGGATGTAGGGATGCGAGTCGTCGACGAGGAGCGGATCGGTCCGGCCCTGCAGCGCGTCCGCGAGCCCGTGCTGGCGGACGTGGCGGATGAAGTCGTGCTCGAGCGGGTCGTGCAGCGCCTCGGGCGGATGCCGATGCGCCAGCAGCTCGAGCGTCATGCGGCGGTGCAGATCGATCTCCGGCGAGCGGGTGCGGACCTCCATCCCCTCCTCCGGGCGTGTCGCGCACGCGGGAACGGGGTGCGCGAGACCCGACACCTCCACCACGCACAGGCGGCACACCGCTTGCGGGACCAGGCGCTCGTCGTTGCAGAGCGTCGGCACGTCGTGCCCGAGGCGGCGCAGGGCTTCGAGAAGGGTCTCGTCGCCGACCGTCTCATGCGGCACTCCGTCGATGTGAATCCGTGCCATGCTCGCCCCGCGCGATCTCAGGCCTGATCTGCGAAGCATCACGCTGGCCCTCGCGCCCCGCCTGCGCCGCCGCCGAGCGCCAGCTCTGCAGGACGCGGACGTAGTTGACGCGCTCGAAGGCGCTCGGGTCGGGGCAGCGCTGCCAGGTTCATGCTGCCCTGCATCTGGCGCAGCGAGTCGTACTCGTGCTCCTCGAGCCAGCGCGCTGCGGCTTCCGCGCACCGTCCGCAGGTGCTCGACGCCGTGGCGCAGCAGGGCCGAGACCAGTCTGCACCGCGTGCGCGCCGGCCATGACCGCCTTGACGGCGTCGGTGCCGGTGTGCACGCCGCCGCTGACGGCCAGCGACAGGCCGGTGCGTCGCCGAGAGGATCGCCAGCCAGCTCAGGCGCAGCAGCAGCTCCGCCGAGCTCGACAGCTGCAGAGTCCGCTCGCCACCTCGAGCGCCTCGATGTCGATGTCGGGCTGGTAGAAGCGGTTGAACAGCACCAGGCCGTCGACGCCCGCCTCGTCCAGGCGGCGCGCCAGGCTGCGCCAGCGAGCGTGTAGAAGGGCGACAGCTTGACCGCCAGCGGCGACCGACAGGTCGGCGCGCACCGTCCGCACCATGGTCAGCAGACGCGTCCTCGATCGCCGCGGCGCTCTCGTTCGCGGGTCGGTGGCGAGCTCGTAGATGTTGAGCTCGAGCGCGTCCGCGCCCGCCTGCTCGAGGAGGTGGGCGTAGCGCAGCCAGCCGCCCGCGGTGCGGCCGTTGAGCGAGGCGATGACCGGCACCGCGACCGCCGCCTTGATGCGGCGCACCTGCTCCAGGTACTCGTCCGGGCCGAGCGCGAAGTCCGCGCGGGCGCGGCAGGTACGAGCATCGCCTCGGCGGAGGAGTCCGCCGCGCTCGTCGGCGTATGCGACGAAGCGCGAGCTGCTCGCCGACCAGTTGCTCCTCGAACAGCGAGTGCATGACGATCGCCGCGGCGCCGGCGTCCTCGAGCCGGCGGACGGTGTCGAGGTCGTCGACCAGCGGCGAGGCGCCCGGCATGAACGGGTGCGGCAGCGTGAAACCGAGGTACGTCGTGGTGAGATCCATCAGTGGTCCTGAAAGAAGTGATCGGTGACCGGGCTCTGGCAAGAATTAGCCGCCAAGGCGCAAAGGACGCAAAGTGGAGGTTCGGAAAGATCCACTTGGCGTCCTTTGCGCCTTGGCGGCCCAACGTCCGACAGAACTACTGAGCAAGGCCGTCCGTCAAGCATCGCATATCCTCTTCCGTACTCGTCCAATCGTCTCGCCACCGGCCATCGGTCACTCCTTTGCTTCTCGTCGTCCGCGTCGCGCGGCAGCGTGACGCCGGCGAGCTGCTGGTAGACCGCGAAGCGCTGCGTCGCCTCGTGCTGGGCGGCCGCAGCGAGCTGCTTGAAGCGCACCGGGTCGAGGCGCTCGACCATGCGGAAGCGTGTCTCGTTGCGCATGTAGTCGTCGACCGGCACGCTGCGGCGCCGTGCAGTCGAGCTGCAGCGGCGGCTGGCCGGCCGCGACCCGGCGCGGGTCGAAGCGGTAGAGCGGCCAGACGCCGCTGTCCACCGCGAGGCTTCTGCTGCTCGGCGCCGTCGCGCAGGTCGTAGCCGTGCGCGATGCACTGGCTGTAGGCGATGATCAGCGACGGGCCCGGGTAGGCGTCGGCCTCGGCGAAGGCCTGCACGACCTGGTTGACCTTGGCGCCGAACGCGACCCGGGCGACGTAGACGTGGCCGTAGCTCATCATCACCATGCCGAGGTCCTTCTTCGCCGTCGCCTTGCCGGCGCTGGCGAACTTGGCCGCGGCGCCGAGCGGGGTCGCCTTCGACTGCTGGCCGCCGGTGTTCGAGTAGACCTCGGTGTCGAGCACCAGCACGTTGACGTCGCGATGCTGGCCGAGGACGTGGTCGAGGCCGCCGTAGCCGATGTCGTAGGCCCAGCCGTCGCCGCCGACCAGCCAGACGCTCTTGCGCACCAGGTAGTCGGCCAGCCGCCTCGAGCGCGCGCGCCACCGGCGCCGTCGCAGCGCGCCAGCCGCTCGCGCAGCAGCGCGACGCGCTCGCGCTGCGCGGCGATCGCCGCCTCGTCGCGCGCGTCGGCGCCGGCGAGCAGCGCCGCGGCCAGCTCGTCGCCGACCGTCGCTGCCAGCTCGCGCAGCAGCACCGCGGCGTGGTCGCGCTGCGCGTCGAGCGCGAGGCGGAAGCCGAGGCCGAACTCGGCGTTGTCCTCGAACAGCGAGTTCGACCACGCCGGCCCGCGGCCGTGCGCGGTCGGTGGTGTACGGCGTGGTCGGCAGGTTGCCGCCGTAGATCGACGAGCAGCCGGTGGCGTTGGCGATCAGCAGCCGGTCGCCGAACAGCTGGGTGAGCAGCTTGATGTACGGGCGTCTCGCCGCAGCCGGCGCAGGCGCCGGAGTACTCGAACAGCGGCTCGAGGAACTGCGCTGCCCTTGGCGTCGAGACGCGGCAGCCGGGTGCGATCGAGCTCGGGCAGGTCGAGGAAGAAGCTCGTAGTTGGCCCGCTTCGGGCTCGCGCAGCGGCGCCTGCGGCTGCATGTCGAGCGCCTTGTGGCGCGGGTTGGCCTTGTCCTTGGCCGGGCACACCACGACGCACAGGTGGCAGCCGGTGCAGTCCTCGGGCGCGACCTGGATGGTGTAGGTCAGGCCCTTGCAGATCGGCGGCGCGGTACGGGCGTCGAGGCGAAGCGTCGCCGGCGCGCCCGCCAGCGCCGCGCCGTCGTAGACCTTGGCGCGGATCGCGGCGTGCGGGCAGACCAGCGCGCACTTGTTGCACTGGATGCAGAGGGCCGGATCCCAGACCGGGATCTCCAGCGCGAGGTTGCGCTTCTCCCACTTCGCGGTGCCGGTCGGCCAGGTGCCGTCGACCGGAAAGGCGCTGACCGGCAGCGCGTCGCCCTTGTCGGCCAGCATCACGGCGGTGACCCGCTGGACGAAGTCGGGCGCCTCGGCGGCGACCATCGGCGGCCGGGCCGCGCGTCGCGGTCTCGCTGCTCCGGCAGCGCGACCTCGTGCAGATGCGCCAGCGTCTGCGTCGACGGCGGCGAAGTTCTGCTCGACCACCAGCGGTCCGCGCTTGCCGTAGGTCTTGTCGATCGCCTCCTTGATGCGGGCGATGGCCTCGTCGCGCGGCAGCACGCCGGCGATGGCGAAGAAGCAGGTCTGCATGATGGTGTTGATGCGGCCGCCGAGCCCGGCCGCGCGCGCGACCCGCGTAGGCGTCGATGACGTAGAAGCGCGGCCGCTTCTCGACCAGCGCCGCCTGCACCTCGCGCGGCAGGTGGTCCCAGACCTCGCCTCGGGCCCGATACGGCGCGTTGAGCAGGAAGACGCCGCCGGGCTCGCAGGGTCTCGAGCACGTCGAAGCGGTCGAGAAAGTCGAACTGGTGGCAGGCGACGAAGCTGGCCCGCCCGATCAGGTAGGCGGAGCGGATCGGGCGCGGGCCGAAGCGCAGGTGCGAGATCGTCACCGCGCCCGACTTCTTCGAGTCGTAGACGAAGTAGCCCTGCGCGCAGTAGTCGGTGCTCCTCGCCGATGATCTTGATCGAGTTCTTGTTGGCGCCGACCGTGCCGTCGGCGCCCGAGGCCGTAGAACACCGCCCGGACGCAGTCGTCGCGGCTCGATGTCGAAGTCCGGGTCGAGCGGCAGCGAGCCGTGCGTGACGTCGTCGACGATGCCGACGGTGAAATGGTTGCGCGGCCGCGCCGCGCCGAGCTCGTCGAACACCGCGTGCACCGCGGCGGGCGTGAACTCCTTCGACGACAGGCCGTAGCGGCCGCCGACGACGGTCGGCAGCGACGCGCCGGCCTCGAGCGCGCCGGCCAGGCCTCGTGCAGCGCCGCGACGCACGTCGAGATAGAGCGGCTCGCCGATCGCGCCCGGCTCCTTGGTGCGGTCGAGCACGGCGATCGCGCGCACGCTCGGCGGCAGCGCGGCGACGAAGCGCGGCGACGTCGAACGGGCGATAGAGCCGCACTTTCAGCACGCCCGACCCGCTCGCCGCGGTCGACCAGCCAGTCGACGGTCTCGTGCGCGGTCTCCGCGCCCGAGCCCATCAGCACGATCACGCGCTCGGCGTCGCGGATGGCCGAGGTAGTCGAACAGCCGGTAGCGGCGGCCGGTGCGCGCGGCGAAGCGGTCCATCACCGCCTGCACGATGCCGGGGCAGGCGGCGTAGAACGGGTTGCAGGCCTCGCGGGCCTGGAAGAAGACGTCGGGGTTCTGCGCCGTGCCGCGCAGCACCGGCCGATCCGGCGTCAGGGCGCGGGCGCGGTGGGCGCGCGACGAGGTCGTCGTCGATCATGGCGCGCAGGTCGTCGTCGCGAGAGCGGAGCGATCTTCGCCACCTCGTGCGAGGTGCGAAAGCCGTCGAAGAAGTGCAGGAAGGGGATGCGCGGACTCGAGCGTCGCGGCGTGCGCGACGCAGGCGAGGTCCTGCGCTTCCTGGACCGAGCCCGAGGCGAGCAGCGCGAAGCCGGTCTGGCGCGCCGCCATCACGTCGGAGTGGTCGCCGAAGATCGACAGCGCGTGCGTCGCCAACGTCGCGCGCCGCGACGTGCATGCAGAACGGCGTCAGCTCGCCGGCGATCTTGTACAGGTTGGGGATCATCAGCAGCAGGCCCTGCGAGGCGGTGAAACGTGGTCGCCAGCGCGCCCGCCTGCAGGGCGCCGTGCACCGCGCCGGCGGCGCCGCCCTCGGACTGCATCTCGACCACCGCGGGAACGCTGCCCCAGAGATTGGGCCGCCGCTCGACGGCCCAGGCGTCGGCCAGCTCGCCCATCGGCGAAGAGGGCGTGATCGGATAGATCGCGATCACCTCGTTCAACCGGTACGCGACCGAGGCCGCGGCTTCGTTGCCGTCGATCGTTGTCAGAGGAAGAGACACTGCCTCACCCCTGACGCAATTCGCTTGCCAGGGCGGAGCCCGCGCCCGAGGCAGCCGGTGAAGACGGACGTTTCGCAAACCTGAGAAACGCACACCCCCGCTTTGAAGAGGGGCAGCGGGGAGTGAATCGGCCGGATGCCGGGCCGCCAAGGCGCAAAGGACGCAAAGTGGAGGCTTGAAAGATCCACTTGGCGTCCTTGGCGGCTAATTTTTCGCCAGCCGCTGCCTGACGACGTTACGCGGTGCCCGCGGTCCGCAGCCGACGTTCGAGCTGCTGCAGGCTGGCGGCGGGGCCCATCACCACCAGGCTGTCGCCGGGGTCGATGCCCGCCTCGGCGGCGGGGTTGTAGACCATCTCGCCGGTCGATTTCTTGATCGCGATGACGATCAGGCCGAGCTCCTCGCGCAAGCCGGAGTCGCGCAGGGTACCGCCGGCGGTGAACACGCCGCTCGTCACCGCGAACTCCTCGATCTTCAGCTCGATGCTGCGGTGGTGCGTCGCCAGATCGATGACGTCGATCACCGCCGGGCGCAGCAACGCGCCGGCCATGCGCGAGCCGCCGAGGACGTACGGCGACACCACGCGCGTCGCGCCGGCGTGCGTCAACTTGCTCTCGCTGCGCTCGTCCTCGGCGCGGGCGACGATGAGCAGGTCCGGGTTGAGCTGGCGGGCGGAGAGGACGACGTAGACGTTGTCCTCATCGCGCGAGAGCGCGCTGACGAGACCGCGGGCGCGGGCGATGCCGGCGTGTTGCAGGACGTGATCCTCCGTCGCGTCGCCGTCGACGGAGAGGCAGCCGTCCTCGTCGGCCCGCTTGAGCGCCTCGGGATCGCGGTCGACCACGACGAACGGCACCGGCTTGGCCGCGAGCTCCTTGCAGACGATGCGGCCCATGCGCCCGAAGCCGCAGACGATGTAGTGATCCGCGAGGTGCTCGATCTGTCGCTCCACCCTGCGCCTCCCGAGAACGCGTTGCAGGCGCCCTTCGATCACATCACCCGCGACCAGGGAAGCGCCGTAGAGCACGACGCCGAGTCCGGTGAAGATCAGGCCGATCGTGAAGAGCTGCGCCGCCGGCGTGAGCGGCGCGACCTCGCGATACCCGACGGTCGAGAGGGTGATCGCCGTCATGTAGAACGCATCCATGAAGCTCATGTCGGTGAGCATCATGTAGCCGGCGACGCCGATGCAGCTGATCAGCACCAGCAGACCGAGCGCGTTCACGAGCGAGGACGAGCGCGCCGGCATCGGCCCTTCTCTGCGCGAGTGACGGCGGGAACGCAATCGACGGAAGTGAACGGTTCGCTGCGCGTACACGACGACCTCATGAGGACTTCGACCCGGAGATCAAGGACCGCTGGGTCGCAGAGCGGATCAACGAGTGGATCATCGAAACGGAAGCCGCATAGCGCCGGTGGGCGCGCTTGCGCGCGGGGCGTGGTGCCGGGAACAGGACTCGAACCTGCACGCCACGGGCGGTGGCTCCGAAGACCACTGCGTACGGATAGCCCGCATGCCGCCGCGCCAACCGAGCTGGCTGCCCGCGAACACCAGCTGAGCACCGCCACCGCCTGCCTCCCGCGCGCGACCAGGGTGCCGCGCGGCCGCGTGACCGGACGCGCTCGCCGATCGCGTATCCCTCGACGCCGGCGCCGAGCTCGTCGATGACGCCGACGGTCTCGCGACCGACCAGCAGGCCGGGGTGAGGGCCACGCGGACGACCGCTTACCGCATGCCGTTGGACCCGTCGGAGCTCGGTTCCGAAACCTGCGCCGGAAGGACGGGGAACGATTCCCGAACTTGCGAGAGTCCGGCAATGCGCGTGCGCCACGCGCGACAGACCGCATCTGGCAGGCAAATTGCGGAGGAATCACTCCACCGTGATGGCGACGGAGGAGGTCACATGAGCACCAGATGCTATCGGCGGTTGCGACTGTTGGCAGTCCCTCTGGCTTGCAGCGCGTGCCACGGCGAGGGCGCCCGCGGCCATGGCTGATCAAACAAGAGGGCACAGCGCTCAAACGGAGACGGCGGCGCCCACCACAGTGGTGCACATCACCGGCTATCTCGCGACGGTCCAGGCCAAAGCAGCCTGGCTGAAGGAGGCGACACCATGAACCCTGCAGTGACTCGTCGACCGCAGTCCGTAATGACAACGCGTCGACCGCATATCGTCGCAATGGAGCAGGCGTTGCTCGATCGCCGCCAAAAGCTTCTCCGCCAGGTGGGGCGGCTGGAAGGCGGTCTCGACACCATGCAGCGACACATCGCGGTCGAGCTGATCGAGAAAGGTCAGGAGGAGGCGCTGGCCAACGCGCTCGCCCGCCTCGATGAACACGATCGCGCCGAGCTGATCGCCATCGATCACGCCCTCGCCCGCATGCGCCGCGGGCGCTACCGCTTTTGCGAGGGTTGCGCCGAGCCGATCGAGCCGGCGCGCCAGCGCGCGCATGCCACCGCCACGCTGTGTCGCGTCTGCGCGGAGGCGCAGGAGAGACATCGGCAGCACTAGGCCGCGCGCTGGGTTCGGATGTGGTTTCCTTACAGCGACGCCGTCACGACGACGACGGGCGCCGTCGCCGATCGGACCCGGGGCGACGGCCTCCTCTCTGCGGCACGCCGGATATGACGATCCAGCCCGATCCGCCCGATGCGGCCCAGGTGCTCCACGCCCTGCGCGTCTCCGACGCGCGCTGGCAGGCGGTGCTGGCCACCAGTCGCGACGCGGTGATCGCGATCGACGCCGCGGGTGTGGTCACGCTCTTCAACCGGGCCGCCGAGGCGATGTTCGGCTACGCGGCCGCGGAGGTCGTGGGGAGGGACGTGACGATGCTCATGCCGGCTCCCTACAGCGCGCAGCACGCGGAGTATCTGCGTCGGTACCAGCGGACCGGCGAGCGCCACGCCATCGGTCGGATTCGCACCGTGCAGGGGCGACGCCGGAGCGGCGAGACGTTTCCGCTCGAACTGTCGGTGTCGGAATCGCGCATCGGCGAGGAGATTCTCTACACGGCCATTCTGCGCGACATCGCCGAGCGGGTGGCGGCCGAGGCGGCGGTGCGCACGGAGCGCGATTTCGCCGAGCGGCTGATCGACACCGCCGAGGTCATCGTTCTGGTGGTCGATTCGGAGGGGCGCATCGTTCGCTACAACGCCTACATGGAGGGTCTGTCGGGACGCCGGCTCGACGAGGTCGTGGGCGCCGATTGGGTGGCGACGTTCATCGCGGCGCGGGACGGAACGGGCCTACGTGCGCAGTGCGCCGCCGCGGCGAGTAGCGGCGAGCTGCGGCCTTCGATGGCGGCGCTCGTGACCGCCGACCACGCCGAGCGGGAGATCGAGTGGAGAGCCAAGACGCTGCGCGACGCCGACGGGCGGGTGTCCGGTCTCCTGTGCATCGGCACCGATCTCACCGAGCGGCTCGCGGCGCAGCGCGAGCTGCGCACGCTGCAGGGGGCGGTGCAGGAGCGGGGGCGGTTGGCCGACATCGGAGCGATCACGGCGAAGGTCGTCCACGACCTGGGCAACCCGCTCGCGGCGCTCTCCATGCAAGCCCAACTCATTCTGCGCCGGGCGCGGCGCGGCGACTTTCAGCCGGTCGCGCCCGTTCAGCAGCCCGCCGAGCAGATCCTGCAGACGCTGCGGCGCCTCGAGGGCCTGGTGCGCGAGTTCACCGACTTCGCCCGCGACCAACGTCTCGCCCCGACCGACCTCGACGTCGCCGCGTTCCTGCGGTCGCTCCTGGATCTCTGGCAGGCGTTGGCGGCCGAACGCGGCATCACCCTACGGCTCGTCGATCGCGCTCAGGCGCGCCGCCTGCGCGGCGACGAGGTCATGCTCCACCGCGTACTGGACAACCTGATCAAGAATGCGGTCGAGGCGATCGCCGCCGGTCCGGGCGAAATCACGATCGAGACCGCGCTTCCCAGGGCGGGAAGAATCAGCATCGCGGTCGGGGACAGCGGAGCGGGGGTGCCCGACGGCGTCGACGTCTTCAAGCTGTTCGAGACGACCAAGGCCGACGGCACCGGGATCGGCCTGGCGGTGGCCAAGCAGATCGTCGCGGCGCACGGCGGCGTGATCGAGCATTTCCCCCGCGATCCCCGGGGAACGACCTTTCGCATCGAGCTGCCGATCGACGGCCCCGCACGACAGACGTCGCTTGCCACTGAATGACGTCGGCACGTCGGCGTCGCACGCGGCGCTCCGTCGATTCGAATCGGTGCCATGCTCGCCCCGCGCGATGCAGCGCTGCGCCAAGAACAGGATTTCGCCACAGCGGCACTGAGACAGAGACGACCCCGCGCGAAGCACGGCATCAGCTTCAAGGAGGCCGTCACCGCATGCGATGATTCGTTCGCCCTGGTCGCAGTGGACACGCGTCGCTCGACGCCGAGCGAGGAACGCACATGGCTGATCAGCGCTGCTGATGTCGCGGCCCGCATTGCGTGCGACGAACCGACAGCGAAGGCCGCTGTTTGTGGCCGTTCGCTCCCCGCCCCGGACCGCTCGCGGCGGCTAACGCCGCCGGGTTGCGACGCGCACTGCCCCGATGCCGAAGGCGACGAGGACGGTGGCAAGGACGGCCAATCCGCCCGCGGAGCTGGCCGGCGCCGGCGCCGGAGCTGGGCAGACAGTCGAGCAGCAGCTCCCCGGCTCACAGATGCAGCTCGAGGTCGAGCACATCAGCGGCTTGGGCTCTGGGCAGTTGAAGCAGCAGGGTTGGGCGTCGCAACACGCGCTATCACCCGGTTCGCAGAAGCAGGAGGGAGGACCGAGACACTGGATCGAGCAGTCGGTCGGCGCGAAGCAAAAGGTGCAGCCCGGCCGGTTGACGTTGAACTGCTCGCTGTCTCCAGGCGGACAGAGTCCGCTCGGCGGGGGCTGCGCGTGGGCCGCAAGAGCGAGCACCAACACAAGAACGGTCGCGACTACGATCTTCAACCGAAACCCCCTCCGCAGCGCGGTCTGTACCCGAGGCAGCCAGCGGCCGTCAACTTGACGCCGATCTTGCCCTGGGCTGGGGCATCCCTTGCGCCGGCGCTCACCTCGCGGGCCTGGAACCGGGCACCTTCCCTGGCGAAGTTGAGGCGCATGCCCGCTTCGATCGCGGCCAACGCGTCGTGCAGATCGCTGCGATCGCCAGAAGCAACCGCAACCCGAGGGACGCAATCAACGGCCCCGGAACACCGGCCGTCGCTTCTCCATGAAGGCGGTCATGCCCTCGAGCTGATCTGCCGAAGCGCTGCACCGCCGAACCGCATCGCGTTCGATGCGCAGGGCGACCTCGAGCGGCAGGTGCTCGGCACCGACGACGGCCCGCAGCACCCCAGCCACGGCGAGCGGAGGCTGCGCCGCGAGCTCTGCCGCGAGCTCGGTGGCTCTGAGCTTGAGATCGCTCATGGGGTGGATCTCGTGGACGAGGCCCATCGCCAACGCGGTCGGCCCGTCGATCTTCTTCCGGCGCAAGATCATGTCCAGGGCGTGGGCGCGCCCGACCGTGCGTGTCAGGCGTGCAGTCCCTCCCCAGGCCGGGACGGTGCCGAGGTCGAGCTCGGGCAATCCGATCCGCGCCCCCTCGCTGGCCGCGAGCCGGAAGTGGCACGCCAGTGGCAGCTCGAGTCCGCCGCCCAGGCAATAGCCGAACAGCGTGGCGATCACCGGCTTGTCGAGATTCTCGATCATCGACAGCACCCGCAGCCGCTGGTCGAGCACCGCCTCGAAGCCGCCGCGCGCATCGCTGCCCGAGACCAGCTGCTTCAGATCCATGCCGACGCTGAAGTGCTCTTCGCCGGCAGCGGAAATGACCACCGCCCGCACCCCAGGATCGGCGCGAATGCCCACGATCGCGTGCTCGAGTGCGTCCATGAACTCGAAGGTCATCCGGTTTCGCGGCGGATCCTGATTCTCGAGGATCGCGACGTGATCACGTCGCTCGATGCGCAAGGGACTGTCAGGCATGGGCGGACCTCTTCGATCTTAGGGTTCGGCGAGGATCGTCTCGGGGGGCGACTGCACGGGCAAGGGCGGAGCTCGTCGTGCAGCGACCCCTACGCGAGCCGTCCCAGGCGGCGGCGGGCAAGTTGCGGAAGCGGGCCCGGTCGCAGCGAGAAGATGCTGTTCTGCTCGACCGTGCACACAGTGAAGCATGCCGGGCAGCGGTGGTCGTGCTCGCCCGTGCCGCGCAGGGGGGCGCTGCAGTACACGCGGCGCAGGTTGCAACGCTGGGTGAGATAGCAGTTGGCGCTGAGCAACGCCGGGGCGCCCGGGATGCGGCCGGCGAGCAGCCGCATCCCGCCGCCGGCGGGGCGCGTGACCGCGCGCCATCGCTCGGTCGCATCCCCGACGAGTACGCACCATTCGCGAGGATGTAGCACGAGATCGAACCCGGCCTGTAGCAATTCGGCCCACCCGCACCGGCGGGGCGGGTCAGGGCATGGCGTCCCCCTACGCCTGACAACCGGCATCGGAGCCTGGCTACTGCGCCGCACTCTCAACGACCCCCCTCGAAATGGCGCGTGAGCTCGGCCCGTGGTCAGGGTGGAGCGAACGAGCGCCCCCTCCAGCGGCCATGTGATCTCATCTCCAGCCATAGAGGCGGCAACACACGCCGGGTGGCGGATCGAGGGGCTTTGGCCACCAATTCCCTGAGCACGTTCCGTTCCCGATTGGAGGGCCGCGCTTCCGCGCGGCCGGTCGCGCGGCAGCGCGACCCTCCAGGCGCGGGATCGATCCACCAGCCGAATTGGTGGGCAAGGCCGGATCGAGGGGATCCCGGGCGGCGGCCGAACTCGGCTGCCGCAGCAAGGACGGCTGCGATCAGCAGCACGAACTCGAGAGATGCAGATGCCCTTCCCGTCGCCATGAAACAGCAGCGCCGCCAGCCGGGACCAAGACGCGCGTAACGCTACGTGCGCGGTTGGGCGCGGTCTCTGGTCACCACGGCGCACGGAATTTCGCAGGCGAACCCAGATCCCGCGCCGCTCGGCCATAGACCCGCGCGCACCGAAGGAGGCGAGCGGCCAGAGCCACATGTGGGCGCGGATGCGATCGCCGAGCCCGATCCAATCCCCGATCGTGTGCAGGTCGTGGAAGATGAACTTCGACGACAGGAACCAGGGCCACTCCCACAGCAGGTTGGTCATCGCGAAGCTGATCATCCAGACGATCAGGAACTCGCGATACACCGCCGCGCGCGTCCGCGTCTCGTGGCGCCGCCGGATGAGGGTGAGCAGGGAGGCGTTGAGCCAGCTGGTGGTCGATCGGGTTCTCCGGGAGTGGAACGCCGTCCTGGTCGCCGAGGCGGCGCGCGCCACGCCGGGCACGGCGCATACGCTGCGCATCGTCCTCGCCGCGTGCCTGGAGTTCGCCCGCAGCCGGACCGTGCTGCGCGGACTCCTGCTGCGCGACGCGCGCCTCGTGCGCTCGGCGGTCGGCGGCGTCATCGCGGAGGACCGGAACCTGCTCCCCAAGCTCCTCCAGCGGATCCTCGAGCGGGGCGTTCGCCGCGGCGACGTGCGCGGCGACCTCGCGCTCGAGGACATGGCGCACGTCGTGGCGGAGGTGTTCGTCTCCTACAGCCTGCTCATCCTCGCCGGCGAGAGCGCGCAGGTGAGCGACCGCCGCGTCGAGGCGATCGTCGAGACGCTGCTGCACGGCGTCATCGCGCCGGCGATCCCGGCCCCGCCTGGCGGTCGGGGCAGACCGCGGTCTGCCGCGTCACCGTCCGCGAGAGTGGTCCGCAAGAAGTCCAGGTAGGCCGGGTCAGTCGAGGAGGCGCTTGGGGTCGCGGCCGTTGACGAAGCCGATGAAGGGGAAGTGCATGCTGTAGCCGAGCATTGCCCGGATCCTGTCGCTGCACAGGCGGGCGCGCTGGCGCGAGATGGCGAGGCTGTAGTTCTCCTGCTGGCGCGCCCACGGCTCGCAGTACTGGGCCGTCGCCGCCATCCGCGGCGCGGCGCTGCGATTGGCGCCGGCGCCGTGCCAGAGGGTGCCGACGAAGAAGATCGCCGATCCCGACGGCATGACGGCGGGCACCAGCTCGCGGCGATCGGCGTCGGTGGGCGGGCGATCGTCCCACCGGTGGCTGTGCGGCAGTACCAGCGTGGCGCCGTTCTCCGCCGTGAAATCGTCGACGGCCCAGATGGTCGCCGCGCTGATCGCACGGCGCGGCCGCGGCAGCGGGTAGAAGCCGTCGTCGTGATGCAGCGGCTGCGCGACCTCGCCCGGTTTGATGTCGATGACCTGGAGCTGCGAGAGCAGGTAGTTCGGCATCAGGAGCTGGTCGAGCAACGCCAGGACCAACGGATGTTCGACCAGCGGGTTGCAGGCCAGGGTCTTCTCGATGACCGAGTAGATGCGGCGCGTGCGGTATCCCTCGATCTCGTTGCGCCCGTCGTGGGTCAGGAAAGGACGGGCGGCGGCCTTGACCGCCGCCATGGTTTCCGGCGGCACCAGCTCCGGGAGCACGACGTAGCCGCGGGCATCCACGTCGGCGAGCAGCGAGGCGACCGTCGCCGGATCGACGCCGTGGCGCGCAGCCGATGCAGCGTGGGCGGATTGCCCGGTGGTGAGCATGTCCTGCTTCGGACTGCCATCGCGGTTGAAGTAGACGCGTTCTCGCATGCGAATCGTCTCGGCCGGCGGTGGGCGATGCTAGGTGGAATGCGCCGTGCGCGGCAAGCCGCGCCGCTCGTCCGCCGTCACGGAGCACCGCGCGGCGTCGGGTCGGGCGCGACGAAACGGATCAGCACCAGCAGCACCAGCGCCGCCGCGGCCAGATAGAGGCCCGGGGCCGGTGCCCAGCCCGAGCGATCGACCAGGGTGGTGGCGACCAGCGGCGCCGTGCCGCCAAAGAGGGCCGGGGCCGCACCCTCCGCGGGCGGGAACGGCACGCGCAACCAGGTCCTCTTGAAGGCGTCGGCCTGACCCAGGGTCGCCCGTCGCGCACCCTCCCCGCGAGGGACTGAGGCGAAACAACGGAGGGGGAGGGATTCGAACCCCCGCGCCCCTGCGGGCTGCCGGTTTTCAAGTGCGCCGGGGCGGGTGTTGCGGCGCCCCTCGGCGTGCCTTCGGTGCCCGCGAAATGCGGCGTGAGCACGGCCGCCGTGTCTGTGCATGCCCCGCCGTACCGCCGCGTCCCGCCGCGTTGAGCTATCGTATCGTAGCCCATGCGACCGATTGCGACTGCGGCGATGCCATCTTCAGTCCTGCAGCGGTTCCGGGATGAAGGGCTCCTGACGGTTTTGCAGAGCACTTGCAGATCGAGACCGCCGCCCGATCCGTTTCGCGACAACACCCGGTCGGCGAATCGGTCGGTACCGGAGATCACACACCAATCGGTTTGTTTCGGCAGCGGTGTGAGGTTTTTTGGCGCACGCTCTGCTCGGCCGAAATGGCCTCTTCAACCGCCGAGGCCGGGCAGCTCCGCATGACGCGCGACAGCGTGCGTTTGCAGTGGTTCCGGGGGCCTCGCGTGAGGCGAGCCGACGCAAGATGGCTCCGGATCATCCACCCTCGAGCGACTTTTGCAGCGCGTCCATTTCGCTGCCGAATCCTTTCCAGTCGCCGCCGCGAAGTGCCTCCAGCGCGTGCTGCAGATGCTGCCGTGCCGTGGCCGTCTCATTGGCGCCGAGCGCCGGTGCTGCGGGTTCGGGCGGCTTGCTCGCGGCGACCAGAGCCGGGCCCGGCTTTCCTTCCCCGAGCAACGCCGCGAATAGACTCTCGACGCGATCGCTCATGGCGACGCGATCGCCGGCGGATGCAATCACCCGCTTCAGCTCGGGCAACTGACGGTTCTCGGCGCTCAGGTAGAGCGGCTCGACATAGAGCAGCGCATCGTCGATCGGAATCACGAGCAGGTTGCCGCGGATGACCCGCGAGCCGGTCTGATTCCACAGCGAGAGCTGCTGCGAGATCGTGGTGTCCTGATCAATGCGCGCCTCGATCTGCGATGGGCCGTAGATGAGATTCTCCTTCGGGAAGCGATACTCGATCATCGAGCCGTAGCTCTCGCCGTCGCAGCGCGCCGCCAGCCAGGCGATCATGTTGTCGCGCGTGTTCGGCACCATCGGCAGCATCAGGATGAACTCTTCTCGCGTCTCCCCCGGCAGGCGCATGATCGTGTAGTACGGCTCCATCCGCACCGTGTGCCCGCTGTACGTTTCCTCCGGAAAGCTCCACAGGTCTTCCTTGTTGTAGAACACCTCTGGGTCGCTCATGTGATACGTACTGTACATGCTGGCTTGCAGGACGAAGAGGTCTTCCGGATAGCGCAGGTGCTGGCGCAGAGACGGCGACATGCGGTCCATCGGCTCGAACAGCGACGGGAAGATGCGCTGGTAGGTTCGCACGATCGGGTCCTGCGCGTCGACCACGTAGAAGTGCAGCGTCCCATCGTAAGCATCGACGGCGATCTTGACGGCGTTGCGGATGTAGTTGATGCCGGTCCCGTCCGCCGGATGCGAATACGGCAGCGAGTCGCTCGTCGTGTACGCGTCCTGCACCCATACGAGCCGGCCATCGCTGACCACCAGATAGGGATCGCGGTCGAGCGCGAGAAACGGGGCGACGCGATGGATGCGATCCTGCAGCAGACGGCGGAAGAGAATACGGCTCGAGAGGGTAACGTTGTCACTGATCAGCAGCTTGACGTCGCCGAGGTACCAGGCGAACAGCAGCCGGCGCCACATGCTGTCGAGAGGCACGCCGTCGGCGCCGTCGTAGGTGGAGTACGCGTTGTCCTGCCCCCTGGGATAGTCGAACTCGTTCGTCCCTCCGCCCACGACGATGTAGTTGGAAGTCTTCTCTCCGAAGTAGATCTGCGGCCGCTCGATCCGCAGTCCGGCCGAGGAAACGGGAGGGATGTCTTTGACGACGAACACCGGAAGCCCTTCGGAGTCGAACTTGTTCACCGGGCTCATCGCCAGCCCGATGCCGTGCGTGAACTTGAAGTGGAGGTTGATCCACGTCTGGGCGTTCGGCGGCAGGCGCCCCTGATCGAGCTCGCGCGCCGCCAGCATCACCTCGCGGTATGTTCCGTCGAGCATGTAGCGATCGATGTCGACGTCGTGAAAGTCGTAATAGAGGCGAATTTCCTGCAGCTGCCGATACGTCTCCAACAGCGGGCGCGGATCCCACCAGCGAAGGTTCTGGATGGTCGCGTCGTTGGCGGCGAGGACCTCCGGGGTGAGCCGCCCCTTGGCGGGGAACTCCTTGGCGCTGACCCGATCCAGTCCGAACCCATAGCGCGTGAGCGCGATGTCGTTGGCGATATAGGGCGACTCGAGCCGCAACTCGTCGGGCTTGACGCGATAGCTCTGGAAGAGCGGCGGCAGAACCCATGCGATCAACGAGCCGCCGAGGACCAACACGACCGCGGCGACCGGCAGGCGAGCGTCCGCACGCGCTACCGTGACCGCCGATAGCAACATGGCGAGTACAGACAGTCCCGCCAACAGCGCGAGCAGCGGCAGCCGCATGTGTGCGTCGGTGTACGCGGCGCCGAACACGACGCCGCTGTTGCTCAACAGGAGACCGTACCGCTGCAGCAGGTAGTCGACCGCCTTGACGAGAAAGAACGCCGCCAGGAGTAGCGAGAGGTGCCGGATGGCCGCGGGGGAGAACTTCGGCCGGCCCTGGCGGGTATCGATCGCACCTCGCCCCCAGTAGACGCCGGCGGCCACCATCGCAGCCAGGACGACGACGAGCAGGCCCCAGTCGCGCACCGCGTTCCACACCGGCAACGTGAACACGTAGAAGGCCAGATCGTTTCCGAACATGGGATCCGCCTGCCCGAACGGCACCGCGTACCACCACTTGAGCAAAGTCTCCCAGTCGCCGGCGTATCCCAGTCCGATCAAGGGGCTGAGCAGCGAGGCGACGCCTACGACGACGAGGCGCCACGGAACACGATCCAAAGATACTTCCAGAATCTGCGGCAACCCATCAGGGTCTGTGCCAACCTGCACCATGCGAAGGCGCCGCGCCGGTGGCCCCTTCGTGCGCGCCGCCAGAAGACCACTGGCCGTCAGGATCACCCAGGTGGGGATCGTGGCGGCGGCGAACGCCGCCACTCGGGCCTCCCAGATGGTGAAGAAGACAGAGCCGACACCGAGCGACCCAAACCAGAGCCAATCGACCACGATCCCGCTGGCCGCCGCGAGCGTGACCGCAATGGCGATGATGACGGCGACGAGGATGAAAACGACAGGAACCGCGCGCTTCATCTGACGGCCGTCACTCCGTCGGTCGAGAGGGATTCCGGCGACGACATTCTAACGGCTCTCGGCACCCAGTCGGCGAACGTGTTCGGCAACGACCTCGGGCGGACACAGGTAAATGAACAGGCGGCTGAGGACGATCAGGACGACCAGATCGTCGACTTCTCCGAGCACCGGAATCACATCCGGAATGAAGTCGAGCGGCGAGACGACGTACACCAGCCCGAGGATCAGCAGGGCCTTCGGCCAGATCGACACCCGCCGGTCGCAAAGCAGACGCCAGTACAATCGGATGAACTGCGGGAGGTGCCGAATGAAGTCAAGCGCTCGGGCGCCATAGGGGAACAGAGACCGGCCGCTGCGCGCGCTCATGACAAACCTTATAGCGGATAACCGAGCTTCGGGCGGTCGTCGAGAAGATCCGGCCCTTCCGACTCATTTTGCAGAAATTTGCAGAACCGCTTGGACGCGGACCGGCCGAGCGTGACGAGCGCCGCACAACGACCGGAAAGGAAACAACGGAGGGGGAGGGATTCGAACCCCCGAGCCCTTGCGGGCTGCCGGTTTTCAAGACCGGTGCCATAGACCAACTCGGCCACCCCTCCGATGGGACGCGCTCGTTCGTCGCTACCATTCCGGCGCGACGCAGGCCACCGGCGGGTTCAGCCGCGGCGCAGGTATTCGACGAGCGCCGTCGGGCGCAGGGCGAAGAGGGCTTTCCGCTCGGTGAGGTACGCGCTGTAGCAGTCGCCGCAGTCATGGCTCTGGACGTGCGACAGCGCGGCTTCGAACCCGTCGCGGACGATGTTCTTGGGACGAAAGGTGCCGGCGGTCTGCACGCACGGATGCACGTCGCCGTCGGGCTCGACGTGGACGTACACGCGCCCCATGATGCACGGCGTGGCGCCATCCTCGACGCGGCTCGCGAGCACGCGATAGTCCGGCCACGCGACTGCATGCTCGTAGCTCGACGCGGCAAACATCAACGCCCGGCCCTGGCGCTTCAGCGCCGCCAGCTGCACATACAGCGCGCGCGTCTCCGCTTCGTCGAGCGCGAGCGGCTTGGCGGTGTCGTTGTAGTAGGGCAGCCCGAACACGGCCGGCTGCACGTTGAGCCCGATGCCGCGTTCCTCGCAGAAGCGCAGCATCGGCTCGATCTGGTCGAGGTTGCCGCGCATCACCACCATGTTGATGAAGATCCGCGGCCGATGCGGGGCGCGGCGCGCGACCTCGATGCCGCGCAGAATGGCCGCGTGCGTGCCCTCGCCGCGGACCGCATCGTTGATGAGCGGATCGACCGCGTCGCAGCTGAACACCACTTCGTCGAGGTGGTCGAGCAGGCTCGGATCCTCGGCGATCATCGTCCCGTTGGTGACGACTGCACTGATGATCCCCGCCGTCTGGACCGCGGCCGTCAGGGTGCGGAAGTCCCTGCGGAGCGTGGGCTCGCCACCCTGGAACTTGAGCCGCATCGTCCCGACCGACCCGAGATAGGCGATGAGCGCGCGCCACTGCTCGGTCGTCATCAGACGCGTCTCGATGTCCGGACAGGAACAGTAGGCGCAGTGCAGGTTGCACGCGTTGAGCAGCACCGCCTGCACCTCGAACGGATGCACCGGCTTGAAGCGATGGCGGAGGAAACGACCGGCGAGGCGCAGCTGCTGAGCACGGGGCATTGGCGGACGTCTACACTACCGGCGCGGCGATCTGTAGCCCTTCCGGCGTCCGCCCGGCATGTGCACGTGCGCCTGCAGGAGCTCGACGACGCGGGGCAGCGGCAGGCGGTCACAGGCGTCGCGCCGGTACACCGCCGCCCAGCGCTCGGGCAGCCCGGCGCGCGTGAACGGGCGCATGACGACGTCGCCGCGCGCCGCGAACGGCGCGACCGCCCAACGCGAGACCAGCCCCACGCCGAGACCGGCGCGCACCAGATCGACCAACGCCTCGGTGAGCGGAACCTTCGTCACCCGCGGCAGGGGCGCCCGCTCCGCCGCGGCGATGTCGCGCAGGCGCTCGACGTCGCCGCGCGGCGCGTCGTGCGCGAAGAGGGTCTGCTCCCCGAGCTCGGCGGCGCTGATGTAGGGGCGACGGGCGAGCGGGTGGCTCGGCGCGAGAATGACGGTCCACTCGTCGTCGCCGAGCGGCGCCGACACCAGGGCGCGATCGCGCACCGCCGAGCTGACGATCGCGAGGTCCACGGTGCCGCGCAACAGCGCGGCCACGGGCGCGCGATGCGCCTCGACGACGATGCGCACGTCGACCTGCGGATGCTCGCGCGTCAGCGCGGCGACCACCGGCGGCAGCCAGTGATACGTGGTGAAGCTCTCCACCGCGAGCCGCAGCACCTCGCGCTTCTCGGCACCGGCGTAGTGCAGCGCCCGCTCGAGCTGATCGAGGTCCGCCAGGAGGCGCCGGGACGCGTCCAGCAGGCGCGCGCCGGCCGGCGTCGGGCTCAGCTTGCGCCGCACGCGGGAGAAGAGTCGGACGCCGAGCCGTCCCTCGAGGTCGGCGAGCTGATGACTCACGGCCGACTGCGTGAGATGCAGCCGCGCCGCGGCGCGCGTCGGGCCGCCCTCGTCGGCGATCGCGCGCACCAGCCGCAGGTGGCGCACTTCGAGCATCGATCCCGCCATCGGTCTCCCTCATCAACTGATGATGAATATGAGTTTCCCACATGAGCCGAGGCCTGTCACTGTGCGCCCATGACGACCCCCCACCGCTCCACGCAGACCGACATGCCCGTCTTCCAGCCCATCGCCCCCGGCGTGGAACTCGGCGTGCTCCGCCGGCATGCCGATCGCGGCATGACCTTCCTGATTCGCATGGCGCCGGGCGCGCACGCGCCGCTGCACGACCAGCCAGGGGGCGAAGAGACGTACATGCTCGCCGGCCGGCTGCGCATCGCACACCGGACGGACGCGACGGGCGCCGCGCTCGCCGACGCGACGGTCGCCGCCGGCGAGTACTTCTTCGCGCCGCCGGGCGAGACGCACGACGGCTATGCCGAGGAGGCGGCGCTGTTCTTCGTCGTCGCGCCCGGGGGCGTCACGCGTCCCGTCACGGCGTGACGATCGGGAAGTTGGGATCGGGGTTGTCGAACAGCCGCAGGAAGTCGACGAGCGCCAGGCGGCTCCCCTCGACCGACAGCTCGTCGGAGAACACCAGCTCGCGCAGGCCGGCCTGACCGGTGGCCAGGCGCACCAGCAGCGGCCGCGTCAGGCGCACGGTGGCGTCGGCATTGGGATCGGGATCGGCGCGGCGATGGTGGAGCACGCTGTTCTCCAGCGTGAGGACGTAGCTCTCGTTGAGATCGGTGAAGATGTAATTGATCGTCGCCGTTTTGCCGTCCGCCTTCGGGCCATTGAGACGGGCGGCCATGGCGACGAGGAACTGCTCGGCTGGCACGTTCAGCAGCAGGTCGGCCGCGGCGCGCTTGGTGAGGGAGTTCTCGGTGACGCCGTGGCGCAGCTCGTCGGCGCCCGAGAGATACTCGTCGCGCCACGGACCCGACTCCTGCTGGTAGCCGAGCTGGTCGTAGGTGCGCGCCAACAGCGCCCGCGCCGCGCCGTCGTCGGGGTCGGCGAAGACGGCGTGGTCGAGCAGCATCGCCGCCCAGCGATACTCGCCCCGGTCGTAGGCCGCCTGCGCCTTGTCGCGCACGGCCGCGGCCCCGCCCATCGCCTCGACGTAGCGCGTCGCCGCCTCGGCGGGCGGCAGCGGGTCGAGATGGGCGGGATTGCCGTCGTACCAGCCGAAGTAGTTCTGGTAGATCGCCTTGGCGTTGTGCCGCACCGTCCCGTAGTAGCCGCGGTCGGCGAACACCGTGCGCAGCGCGGGCGGCAGGTCGAGCTGCTCCGCGATCTCCTGGGGCGTCGCGCCGCTGTTGGCGAGACGCATCGTCTGGTCGTGCAGGTAGCGGTAGGTGTCGCGCTGCCGGGCGAGGTAGGTGCGCACCCGCGCGCGGTCCCACACCGGCCAGTGGTGGCTGGCGAAGACCACCTCGGCGTCCGGGAAGAGGGCCAGCGCCTCGTCGATGTAGCCGCTCCACTTGAGCGCGTCGCGCACCTTGGCGCCGCGCAGGGTGTAGAGGTTGTGCATGGTGTGGGTGACGATCTCGGCGCCGCCGTAGGCGCGCTGCGCCGGCAGGTAGAAGGCCATCTCGGCCGGCGCCTCGGAGTCGGGCACGTACTGGAAGACGAAGTCCACGCCGTCGATGGTCATCGGCTGCGGCGTGTGATCGACGAGCTCGGTGGGCACGGCGAAGCTCAGCGAGCCGCTCGCCGGCTGCTTGCCGAGGCCGGTGTCGACGTGGCCGCGGTCGCTGCGGGTCAGGTTGAGGCCGTACATGTACTGGGCGCGCCGGCCCATGGCGATGCCGGCGAGGATGTTCTCGCTGGTCGCCTCCTCGACGAAGCCGCGCGGCGCGATGATGCGCACCTGGGCGCGCGCCGCCGGATCCTCCGGAAGGACGCCGCGAACCCCGGCGAAGTGGTCGATGTGGCTGTGGGTGAAGATCACCGCCACCACCGGCGCGGGATCGAGGTGCTCGCGCGCCAGGGCGAGCGCGGCGCTGGCCGTCTCGACGCTGGTCAGCGGATCGACGACGATCCAGCCGGTCGCGCCGCGGATGAGCGTCATGTTGGAGAGGTCGTAGCCGCGCACCTGATAGACGCCGTCCGCGACCGTGAAGAGTCCGTGGATGTCGTTGAGCGCCGCCTGCCGCCAGAGGCTGGGGTTGACGCTGGGCGGCGCCTCGCTCTGTTCGAACGCGTAGGCGGTGGTATCCCACACCGTCGAGCCGTCGGCGCGGGTGATCACGACGTCGCCGTCGCCGGCGATCAGGCCGCGGCGCGCGTCGGCGAAGTCCTGCTGCTCGGCGAGCGGCAGGGCGGCGGCCACCTCGGCGTTGTGCGCGACGGTCGACGCGCTCGCCGCGCCGTGGCCCCGGGCGTCGGCGCCAGGGGCCGGCGCGGCGGTAGGCTGACGATGGCAGCCGGCGAGCAGCACGACGGCCGCGACGGCGGCGGCCCGGGCCCGCGACGGCCACGACCGTGAACCACGAACTCCCTCCACACGCGACATCGGGCACCTCCTGAGGCGCTCCCGTCTCAGCAGGTTCGCGCGTCGCGCGTCAATCAGCGCGGCGGGGCGAGGCGCCGCGCTCAGCGCAACGGTTGCATGGAGTCAGGGGGGATCGTGAACGAGAACGTCGCTCCCGCGCGGTCGTGCGATTCGACGTGGATCGCGCCGCCGTGCGCGTCGACGATCGAGCGGCTGATCGACAGCCCCATGCCGAGCCCCTCGGCCTTGGTGGTGAAGAATGGCTCGAAGAGCCGGTCGCGCACCGCCGCCGGCACGCCGCCGCCGGTGTCGCGCACGCGCACCTCGACGCCGCCCGCGTCCGTCGCGGCGGACGTCACCGTCAGCTCGCCATGCGCCGCGCCGGTGTCCGTGATCGCGTCGAGGCCGTTGCGCAGCAGGTTCACCAGCACCTGCTCGATCTGGATCGCGTCGACCCGCACCGGCGGCAGCCGCGGCGCGAGCTGCAGGACGACCGCGATGCTCAGGCGTCGTGCCTCGGGCTCGACGAAGCCGACGGCGGAGGCGATCAGCCGGTTGAGATCCTCGACGCGCTGCCGCGGCGAGTCCTTGCGGACGAACTCGCGCAGCCGTTGCAGCACGGTCCCCGCGCGCATCGCCTGGCCGCCGATGTGCTCGGCCGCCTCGAGCATGGCGAGGCGATCGATCTGTCCCTGGCGCAGCCGTTCGGCCAGCCCGTTGGCGTAGTTGGCGATGGCGCCGAGCGGCTGATTGATCTCGTGCGCCAGCTCCGCCGCGAGGCAGTTCACCGTCTGCAGGCGCAGCAGATGCGCGAGCTCCGCCTGATGGCGCGCCGCCTGCTCCTCGATCTCCTTTCGCGCGGTGATGTCGCGATTGGTGCCGACCAGGCGCAGCGCCCTGCCGTCGGCGGCGCGTTCGACCACCTTGCCGCGCGTCAGCATCCACCGGTACTCGCCGCTCTTGGTGCGCAGGCGATGCTCGACCTCGTAGAACGCGGTCCGCCCGTCCGTCACGTGGGCGTGCCAGGCGCGGCCCGTCACCGCCAGGTCGTCGGGATGGGTCAGCGTCTCCCAGAGGTCGTTGGGCTGCGGCACCTCGTCCGCCGTGAACCCGAGCATCTCGATCAAGCGGGCATCCCACACCGACAGGCGCGTACGCGCGTCCCAATCCCACATGCCGAGGTCGGTCGCCCACAACGCCATTGCGAGGCGTTCCTCAGCCTGTTGGCGTTGCGCCACCTCGCGGCGCAGGTGCGCGACCGCCTCCGCCAGCTCCGCTGTGCGTGTCTGCACATGCTGCTCGAGGGTGTCCCGGGCCTGCTCCAACGCGCGCTCGGCCAGTTTCTGGTCGGTGATGTCGACGGCGAAGACGAGCACGCCGACGATTTCGCCGCGCTCGTCGCGATAGGGCAGCTTGTCGGTCCGCACCCAGCGGGTCGCGCCGCCCGCCACCTGCAGCGGCTCGACGATGCCGAGCTTGGCGACGCCCGAGCGGATCACCGCGAGATCGTCGCGGTGGTACCTCTCCGCATGGTCGGGGAAGAGCTCGGCCGTCGAACGGCCTTCGATGTCGGTCGTCGACAGGCCGACGGACGCGGCCGCGGCGGCGTTGGCGCGGACGATGTTGTTGTCGCCGTCCTTGTACCAGACCATCGCCGGCATGTGGTCGAGGATGACGCGCAACTCCTCGCGCTGGCGGCGCTCCTCGGAGCGGGCCCGGTACCGCTCGGTCACGTCGTTGGCGCAGCCGATCGTCCCGATCAGCTCGCCGCTGTCGTCGCGGTGCAGCGTGACGCGCAAGGCGACGAAGATCTCGCTGCCGTCTTTGCGACGGCTCCGCAACTCCGCTTCGGCAACGCCACTGACACGCAACTGCTCCGCCGTCCATTCGGCGGTCGGCGACCGGTCCCCCGGAAAGTAGAGCTCCGTCGCCGCTCGGCCGATCATCTCCGCCGCCGTGTAGCCGTAGATGCGCTCCGCAGCGGCGTTCCAGGTCAGCACCGTGCCGTTGAGGTCGGTCGCGACGACGGCGTCATGGACCTGGTCGAGCAGCCCCCGCAGCGGGGGTGCGGACGATGCGGCCACCTCGCGGTCCTCCGGCTCAGAAGCAACCGGGCGGGCGGGCTTGCGACGAGGGGAGGTCATCGGCTGGTCTTCTCGTCTAGCATCCGACTCGCGCGGTGCCCAGGCTCACCCCCGCGGGCGCTTGACGCTGCGCGCCCGCGCGCCGATTATGCCGCCTTATTTTCAGGGGCTGGGGACGAGGCAGGCATGAGTCGCTGGGTATTGGGGGTATGCGTCGCGGTGGTGGGATGGGCCGCGGCGGCCTCCGCCGAGCCGTACTTCGCCGTGCGCGAGGGCCAGAAGTGCAGCGCCTGCCACGTCAACATGACCGGTGGGGGGATGCGCACGAGTTTCGTGTCGGCGCACGCCAAGGAGATTCTCCGCTATCCGAACTGGCTGCCCGAGCTGACGAAGCCGGCGGACGCCTTCACCGGCGACATCAACCAGTACGTCGGCATCGGCGCCGACCTGCGCGTCGACATGACGGCGACCATGCAGGACAAGGGCCCGGTCGTGGACAACAACGTCGCGTTCCGCGGCCGGCTGGAAACGTTCGACGTCAACGTCAACCAGGCGACCGCCTACCTCAACGTCAACCTCATCCCCGATCTGATCAACTTCTACATCGACCAGCGCTTCGCGCCGAGCCTCGACACGCGCGAGGTATGGGCGATGGCGTTGCTGCCGTACGACGCCTACATCAAGGCCGGTAAGATGTTCCTGCCGTACGGCCTGCAGCTCCAGGACGACACGGCCTTCATCCGCGGCGGCCGCAACGGGTCGGCCACCACCGGCTTCAGCTTCAACGTCAGCCAGCCGGCGTTCGAGATCGGCTGGGAGCCGGGTCCGATCTCATTCGCCGCCAGCGCTTCGCAGGGGATCGTCGACGATCGCGACGTGCAGGGCACCGGCACGATCTATTCGCTGTTCACCGATGTGCCGGTCATCAGCAGCTTCCTGCTCGGCCAGTCGTGGACCTACGCCGGCACGTCGGACGGCTCGAACGCGTGGGTCGGCGCCTTCACCGGCTTCAACCTCGGTCCCTTCTTCTGGAACGAGACCAACCTCGGCACCTTCACCTACCTCGGCGAGGTCGACTGGGGATTCTTCAACTTGGTCGACCCGCTCTCCAACCAGCGCGTGAAGCCGGGCGCCTTCATCACCTACAGCGAGGCCAACTACCTCTTCTTCAACTGGCTCAACATGAAGGTGGCCTTCGACTACGCCGACTACGACGGCACCCTGCCGCGCCAGGGCAGCGACGCCGAGAACCGCGTCAGCGTCGGCTTCGAGCCCTTCCTCGCCCGCTTCATCCAGACCCGCTTCTTCTACCGCTGCAGCAACGGCATCGAGACGAACACGACGCACAATCAGGATCTGTGGATTTTCGAGCTGCACGCGTTTTTCTGAGAAGAAAAGGCGTGAGCCAGTGAGCCAGTGGGAGCAGGTGGCGCGCCGCGTCAAGCTCACCGGCTCACCGGGCTTTGCCCGCCAATTGGATTTCGCCGTCTTCGCGTCGAATCCGAGTACCCCGAGTAGCGAGCGCAGCGAGCGTATCGAGGGGCGCCTGACACTGCCCACTTCCAGCAGTTCCCCCACCGTAGTGGCATCCTCCCCTCGATACGCTCGCTGCGCTCGCTACTCGGGGTACTCGGATCTCAAGCTCCAGAGTCGGAATTGCCGGGCAAAGCCGGCTCACCGGCTCACTGGCGTACCGGCTCACCGCACCCGCGCAGCGGGCGCTGAGCTATCCGGCGCTCCCGCCTCGATCCACGCCGTGAGGAGGGCGATCTGTTCGGCGCTGAGGGGCGGACTGGCAAGCGGCATTCTCCTGCCCTCGCCGACGCCGGGCTCGGTGACTTTGACGATCAGGAAGCTGTTCGCCGGGTCGTTGGGCTGGACGCGCAGCAGGCCCTTGTCGAGGGCGGCAAAGTTTTCGGGCGGGACGTTGACCAGGTTGCTGTAGGACGAGCCCTCGGCGAGCACCAGGTCGGCGGACGCGGTGCCGGCGTCGTGGCAATTGAGGACGGCGCAGCTGGGGTTGAAGATCGTGGTCTGGATGAGGACCAGCCACGGCAGCGGCGTCTCGGTCGGTAACGCCGTGGGCGTCTCGGTCACCGTCGCAGTCGGCGGCTGGGTGCCGGTGCCGGTGGAGGTCGGCGTCACGGTATCGACCGGCGTCGGCGTCACGGTCGCGGTGTCGCTCGCCGTCGGCGGCACGGTGTCGGTCGGCGACGGGGTCGGGGTCGCGCTGGGACCAGCGGTGCTCGGCGGCGGCGCGCCGTCGGCGATCCAGGCCTGGATCATGTTGATGTCGCTTGGGGACAGGGGCTGCATGCCCTGCGGCATGCGAGTCCCCTCCCCCGGCGCCGGACCGGTGAGCTTGATGAGCAGAAAGCTGGTGCCGGGATTGAACGGCTCGACGCGCACCAGGCCGTTCGCGTCGGCGACGACATTGTCGGGGGTCACGCCGACGAGGTCGCCGTAGGAGACGCCGGTGGTCAGATTCAGGTTGCCCGCCTGCGCAGTGCTGTTGTGGCAGCCCGCCGACAGGCAGTGCTGGTTGAAGATCTGCTGCTGGATGACGTCGTAGGCGCTGCTCGCCGTGCTCGGCGGTGGTCCGTCACCGGCGCACCCGTACAAGAGCAGCGCCGCCGGCAGCGCTGCGAGAGCCCACCGGCGCCGCACGCAACTACTCGCCCTTGGTCTCGGCGACGAGGACGGACTGTAGGCCGCCCTTCACGAACTTCTTGCCGCTCACCGTGGCGCGCTCGCCCGCCAGTCCCTTCACCGTGTCGTACGGACCCGGATCGTCGTGATCCTCGAGCAGGAGGTAGACGTCGCCAGAATCGGTGAGCACGCCGAGCGGCATTCCCTTCTTGGCGCACAGTTCGGCGCACTGCTTGTGGCGCTTCCCCTTGCTGCCCTTCGACAGATAGCAGGCCAGGTCGACCACCTCGCCGCTGACCGTGACGGCCTCCTGGGCACCCGCCCGCGGCGCCGCCACCGCCGGCGCGAGACCGACCAGGCTGGCGAGCGCCAACCACCGGGTGACTTCGAAGCAGACGTGCCGGATCTCTCGGATGTTCATCGGGTCAATATTGGCAGCGAGCGGGGCTGAGTCAATTTGGGGGCCACAGGCGTGACCGGTGAACAGTGACCGGGAGAGTGCACGGCGGGGCGTGTCCATACCCACACCTGCCGGTCCCCGGCCACGGGCCACCGGTCACCGGTCACGCGGTGGCGCCTTTCCCTCATTCGCTCTGTAGCGGCATTTCTCGCCACTCCCCCGCCACAAGCCAGCGCACGTAGGCCATGATGGCGTCGACTTCCTCGGGCTTCAGGTGCGGGCCGAAGGCGGGCATCTGGATGCGCTGGCGGTCGATGAAGAAGCGGGCCGCGCTGTCGTCGCGCAGGCGCGGGATGCCGCCGTCGGCAATCCAACCGCGCAGCTCCTCGTCGTTGCGCACGAGCTCGTCGAAGTCCGGGCCGCCGAAGCCTGGGATGTAGCCCTTCAGCGAGCCCGGGTTCGGCAACCCGCCGCTGCCCATCTCGCCATGGCAGGCGAAGCAGCCGTTCTTCGCCGCCAGCTCGGCGCCGTGCGCGGCGGGCTCGTCGGTCGGCGCGAGGAGGTCCGAGGCGGCACGCAGGAAGGCGACGAGCAGATCGACCTGGCGACTAGTGACGACGCTGCGATACGCCGGCATATGGATGGCCTGCGCCTTCATTTCCTCCTGGTACGCCGGCCGCGCGCGCTTCTTCGCCGGCGCGCCGTCGAGGATGTACTCGCGCAGACTCTGATCGTCGTGCGCGTACATCATGACCGTGCCTTCGCGAAACGCCGGGATCTCGCCGCCCTTGCTCCCCGGGTTGGGAACGCCGCCGCGGCCGCCGGGGCCGTGACAGTTGAAGCACCCGAGCTCGCTGGCGATGACGCGGCCCTGATCGACGTCGCTGGCGTAGGGCGGCATGACGACGTCGCGCGCCACCGGCCATGCCAGATAGGCGGTCTCGATCGCGACCACGATCAGGAGCAGCGCGGTGAAGAGGCGTAACAGACGGCCGGCGCGAGGCATGAATGCGCAGCGTTATAAGGAAACCGGAGCTTTCACCACACAGCGTACAGAGGTAGACAGGGACCCCTGCGTGCCTCCGTGTCCCCTGTGCTGAAGGTCTTCCTCGCGATGCTGTTCTGCGCCGCGCCGCTCGCCGCGGCCGCGCCGCCGGGGTACGTGGGCCGCCAGGCGTGCGCCGGCTGCCACGCGCGCGAGGTGGGGCTGCACAAAGGGTCGCACCACGATCTGGCGATGCAGCCGGCGACGGCGGACACCGTGCTCGGCAAGTTCGACGGGCGCCAGATCACCTACAACGGCGTCACCTCGACCTTCCTGCGCAAGGACGACGCCTTCGTCGTGCGCACCGACGGCCCGGACGGCGCGCTGCACGACTACCGCGTCGCCTACACGTTCGGCGTCGAGCCGCTGCAGCAGTACCTGATCGAGATGCCCGGCGGCCGCCTGCAGGCGCTGAGCCTCTCCTGGGACGCCCGACCCGCCGCCGCCGGCGGGCAACGCTGGTTTCCCCTCTATCCCGACGAGCGCATCGACTTCCGCGACCAACTGCACTGGACGGCGCCGGCGCAGAACTGGAACTACATGTGCGCCCCGTGCCACTCGACCGGCCTGCGCCGCCGCTACGACGCGGAGGCGCGGCGCTTCGATACGCAGTGGAGCGAGGTCGATGTCTCCTGCGAGGCCTGTCACGGCCCCGGCGCGGCGCACGTCGCCTGGGCCGGACGCGCCGACCGCGCCGGCGACGCAAGCAAGGGCCTCACCGTCGACCTGACGCCCCGCGGCGGCGCCTGGGTGCTCGGCGCAGGTGAGCCGATCGCGCATCTCGCGGCGCCGCGCGAGAGCCGTGCCCAGCTCGACACCTGCGGCCGCTGTCACGCGCGCGCGACGGAGATCGCCGAGGAGGACCCGCGCGGCCAACCCCTGGCGCAGACGCACCTCGTCGCGGACCTCGACGAAGGCCTCTACCATTCCGACGGCCAGATCCACGGCGAGGTCTACGAATACGGCTCGTTCCTGCAGAGTCGCATGCACGCCGCCGGCGTGGTGTGCAGCGACTGTCACGATCCGCACAGCGGCCAGTTGCGCGCCGAGGGCAACGCGCTCTGTGCGACCTGCCACCGCGCGTCGGTCTACGACACGCCCGCGCACCACCATCACGCCGCCGGCAGCGACGCGGCGCGCTGCGTGAGCTGCCACATGCCGGCGCGCGACTACATGGTCATCGATCGGCGCCACGATCACAGCTTCCGCGTCCCCCGCCCCGATCTCGCCGCCGCGACCGGCGCCCCGGACACCTGCACCGACTGTCACCACGATCGCTCGGCACCCTGGGCCGCCGACGCCGTGGCGAAGTGGTTCGGACCCGAGCGGCGCCGCGGCCCGCGCTTCGCGACCGCGCTGGCCGCCGGCCGGGCCCGCGCCGCCACCGCCGGTCCGGCGCTGCTCGCCACGATGGCCGATCCCGCCATCCCGGGCATCGCGCGGGCGACCGCGCTGGATCTGTACGCGCCCTACCTGGCGGCGCGCGACATGCCGCGCCTCGAGCAGGCGCTGCGCGATCCCGACCCGCAGGTGCGCCGCGCCGCGCTGGGGCTCCTCGTCACCGTCGACGCGGCGCGCCGCTGGCAGACCGGCGCGCCGCTGCTCGAGGATCCGGTGCGCGGCGTGCGCCTGGCCGCCGTCGACGCGCTGGCCGACGCGGCCGCCGCCGTGACGATGCCCGACGCCCAGCGCGCCGCCTTCGACCGCGCCGTCGCCGAGTATCGCGCCGTGCAGATGCTCAATGCCGATCGCGCCGAGTCGTGGCTCAACCTCGGCGCGCTCGACGCCCGCCTCGGCCAGGGCGCCGCCGCCGAAGCGGCGTACCGGCGCGCCATCGAGGCGGACCCGCACTTCACGCCCGCCTACGTGAACCTCGCCGATGTCTACCGGCAACTCGGGCGCGACGCCGAGGGCGAAGCGGTGCTGCAGGAGGGGGTGAAGAAGGCCGACGACCCCGCCCTGCACTACGCGCTCGGATTGCTGCTCATCCGCCAGCAGCGGCGCGACGACGCCCTCGCTCCGCTCCGCACCGCCGTGCAGGGGGCGCCCGACATGCCGCGCTACGCCTACGTGTACGCGCTCACGCTCGACGCCACCGGCCACCACGCCGAGGCCATCAGCACGCTCGAGACGGCGCACCGCCGCGCCGCCGGCGACCGCGACATCGTCGCCGCATTGGTGTCCCTGAACGAGCGGATCGGCGACACCGCCGCCGCCCAACGCTGGAGTGCGGAGCTGAAGCACCTGAATTTCCCCGATTCCTAAGAGGGAAAATCTCCCTTTGCACATCCTTGGGGCTCGGGTCTATCGGGGGACGTCCGTGGTGGGCTCGGCCGGCATCGGTGTACCGGCCTCTTGCCGCCAAGGACGCCAAGGCAGACGCCAAGACCGCCAAGGTCATCTTGGGATCCTCGCTCGGCGTCCCTTGCGGTTCTCGGAGCGAGCGCGCGCCGTCGCACGGCGACGGCACCGACGCGGCAGACCCCGCGACGACTCAGAACCCGATCCGCCGCATCACGGTACGCGGCAGCAGGCGGATCACCGCCATGATCCAGCGCCAGATGCCGGGGGCGTAGACGACGGGCGCGCCGCGGTCGATGGCGCGCACGACGCGGCGCGCGACCGGTTCGGGCTCGCCGGCGAAGGGCGGCACGGGCAGACCGGCGGTCATCGACGTCTTCACGAAGCCGGGCTTGACGAGCGTGACCTTGAGGCCGGCGCCGGCGAACTTGTGATCGATGCCGGTCAGGTAGTGCGAGAGACCGGCCTTGGCGGCGCCGTAGAGGATCACCGGCTTGCGGGCGCGGTCGCCGGCGACCGAGCTGAACACGCACAGCCGCTTGGCGCCGCCGGCGGTCATCAGCCGCTCGCGGGCGGCCTCGCAGAACTGGATCGTGTTGGTGAAGTCGGCGGTGAGCAGGCGCGCGCGCAATGCCGGGTCCCGTTCGAGTTGCTCCTGGGTGGCGAAGAGCCCGGCGGTGACCACGACCGCGTCGAGCCCGCCGAGGTGCCGCACGGCGCCGTCGAGAGCGGACGCGAACGTCGTCGGCTCGAGCAGGTCGCAGTTGGCGATCCCCACGTCGCCGGCGGCGCCGCGCACGCGCAGGTCGGCGGCGCAGCGGTCGAGCTCGGCGCGGTCGCGGCCGAGCAGGCACAGCGCGTCTCCCCGTTCGGCCAACACGCGCGCCACGGCGCGCCCCATGCCCTTGCTCGCGCCGAGCAGCGCGACCTTCACGGAGTGTCCCCGAACAGACGCACCGACAATGCGCTCTTCAGGCGCTGTTCGGGATCCCACCGTTGCCGCACCGCTTCGAAGGCGGGCAGGCGGTCGCGCTCCATGGCGCGGAAATGCTCGGGGCGGGTGAAGGCGTCCTTGGCGAGATAGATCCGGCCGCCCTCGGCGAGCACGAGCTCGTTGAGGGCGTCGACCAGCGCCTGCGTTGCCGGGCCGACGGCGAGATCGAACGCATAGGACACGCCTGGCCGCGGAAACGACAACACGCCGCGGCCCTGGGGGCCGCAGTCCTTGATCACGCAGAGGAACACCGACCCGCCGCGCGCCCGCAGCGTTTCGATGAGGCGCCGGTGGCGCGGATGGTCGTGCGGCCCCGGCAGCACGGCCTGGTACTGCGTGAAGCCGCGCCGGCCGTAGACCCGATTCCACTCGCGCACGACGTCGAGCGGATAGAAGCAGGTCTCCGGGTGCACGATCCCGCGCTGCGGGCGCGCGCCGTGCATCGCGTAGTAGGCGTAGTTGCCGAGACGGAGCATCCAGGGCTGCAGCGCCCAGCTGGGGAGCAGAAACGGAAACGTCGGCGCGCCGCGCCAGCGCGGCGTCGGCCCGGGCGCTTCGCCCGGCTCGGCCCACCGGCCCTTCATCAGCAGGCCGCGGCCGAGGCGCGCGCCGTCGCTGAGCAGGTCGTTCCAGCAGACGGTGTAGGGCCAGTGCCGGCCGGCCTCGGACAGGCGCTCGAGCGCCGTCTCGAAGTTCGGCACCTGCTCGCTCTCCTGCCAGATCCACGGCGTCGCGACGCGCGTCATCTGGAAGGTCACCTCCAGCACGTGTCCGGTGAGCCCCATGCCGCCGATCGTCGCGCGGAAGAGGTCGCGCTCGTGCTCGTCGCTGCACTCGATCAGGCGTCCGTCGGCGAGGCGCATGCGCAGCGACCGGACGTGCTCGCCGAAGGTGCCCGCGACATGGTGGTTCTTGCCGTGGACGTCGGCCGCGACCATGCCGCCGATCGTCACCCAATGGGTGCCCGGCGTGACCGGCGTGAACCAGCCGCGCGGCAGCGAGAGATGGTTCAGCCGCATCAACGTCACACCCGCCTCGGCGCGCACCTGACCGCTCTCGAGATCGAACGCGAGGAGGCGGTCGGCGAGCACCGATCCCGCCACCGGGGCGCCGCCGGGCGCCGGCAGCGACGCGTCGCCGTACGAGCGACCGAGGCCGCGCGTCAGCACCGCGCCGTCGGTGATGCGCTCGAGGTTCTCCGACAGACGCTCCCGGCCCTGCACGCGCGGATACATCCCCCAACCGCTGAGCTCGGTCAGACCCGGCTCGGCGTGCGGCTCGCGGGCGGGCTCGCGGCCGCCGTGGATGACGCGCAGTGTCGGTTCCACGCCATTGTTGTAGCGCGCCGGCGGGGCAGGAAAAAGCGGTGAAGAAATCCGGGAGTGCCAGTTTGAGTTGTGCGCTACTGCCCCCGTTGTTCAGATAGCCGCCAAGAACGCCAAGGGCGCCAAGCAGCGCTGCTTGGCGCCCTTGGCGTTCTTGGCGGTTTGTCTCGGGGCCGCGATCACCGCCGACGCCAATCAAATTGGGTCACCACGAGAAATCCCGAGAAGCCGCATGGTATACGCCGGCGCATGGTGGGTGCGGGGGCCAGGCAGGCGCTGCTCGACGCGGTGCGGGCGATCCTGCGCCCACTGGTGCGCCAGCTCATCGCCTACGGGATCACCTACCCGGCGTTCAGCCGGCTGGTGAAAGAGGTCTACATCGAGGTCGGGACCCGCCACTTCACCCTCGATTTCAAGAAGCAGACCGACAGCCGCGTGGCGCTGGTGACCGGCATCACCCGCAAGGAGATCGGGCAGATCCGCCGCGGCCAGACGCCCCCGCCGAGCGAACGCATCGGCCTCGACGACACGTTGCCGGCGCGCGTCGTCAGCCGTTGGGCCGGCGGGACGCCCTACACCGCCCCGGACGGCCGACCCTACATCCTTCCCTACGAGGCGGACGACCGCGCCTGCTTCGTGGAACTGGTCGCGGAGCTGGGCGGCGACATTCCGCCGCGCGCGGTGCTCGATGAGCTCGTGCGCGCCGGCGTCGCGACGATCACCCCACAGGGGAGCGTCCGCCTCGCCGCTCGCGCCTACGCGCCGTCGCGCGACGTCGAGGACTCGCTGACCGCCCTCGGCCGCAACGCCGCGTCCCTGATCGAAACCGCGCTCGACGCGCTCGACCGCGGTGACTGAACCCATCAATCAGGAGACCTCGACGCAGAGTCGCGGAGCGTCGGAGGACCAGCGAGAAACCCTCCGTGCCGCTCCGCGCCGGCGCGCCTTCGCGTTGATCTTTTCCCGGGATCGGGCACGATCGCCGCGATGACGGGGTGGTGGGGCGGACGGCGGGCGACCGCGGTGCTGGCGGCGGCGCTGCTCGCCTTCACGCTGTTCTTCTACCGCGATGTGCTGTTCGAACGGCGCGTCACGGTCTTCCGCGACCAGTACACGATCCTGCTGGCGCTCGACTGGGTGGTGCGGCTGCTGTCGCAGTGGAACTGGCCGCCGTTGTGGACGCCGTTCCAGGTGCTCGGCAAGCCGCTCGCCGCCGACCCGCTCGCGGCGGTGTACTACCCGCTCAACTGGGTCCTCCGCCTGCTGCCCTTCCCGCTCGGCTACAACGCGTCGCTGGCGGTGCATCACGGGCTCGCGGTGGTCGGCGTCTACGCGCTGCTGCGGCGCCGCGACGTCGGGCGCGAGGCGGCCGCGTTCGGCGGCCTGCTGTTCGGCTTCGGCGGCCTGTTCGTCGCCTTCGACAACATGAGCAACGCGGTGCAGTCGTCGACCTGGCTGCCGTGGACGCTGCTCGCCTTCGACGCCTGGTGCGACCGGCCGGGCGCGATCTGGCTGATCGCCACCGCCGGCGGTCTCGCGCTGACCCTGCTCGGCGGCATGCCCGAGGTCTTCTTCTTCGAGCAGGTGTTGTTCGTCGCCCTCATCCTCGAGCATCGCCGGCGCGGCGGTCCGTCCCTGGCGCGCGCCGCGGGCGCCGCCGTCGCCGCGAACGCGCTCGCCATCGCGCTCGCCGCGGCGCAGCTCCTGCCGACCGCCGAGTACCTGCTGAACTCGTCGCGCGTCGACGGGCTCAACCTCGACAGCGTGATGCGTCTGTCGCTGCGCCCGCTCGGCGTCTTCGCATTCCTGCTGCCGCGCCACTACGTCGACGTGGGCGGCGCGTTCCACGAGACCGCCGCGCTCTGGGAAGGCGACTTCTCCGACGCACCGTGGGCGCTGAGCCTGTACATCGGCCCGCTGCTCGCCGTCGCCGCCGCCGCCCGCCTCGAGCGCGTCAGCGCCTGGCTGTGGACCGCGCTGGGCGTCGGCTTCCTGGCGCTGGCGTGCGGCGACGCGCTGCCCGGCTACCGCTGGACGATCGCCCACCTGCCGCTGCTGCGCGCGGCGCGGCATCCGGAGAAATTCCTGCTCGTCGTGCACGGCCTGCTGGCCGTGGTCGCCGCGCTCGGCCTCGACGCGGCGCGCCGCGATCCGGCGCGCTTCCGCCGCATCATCGCCGCCGCGCTCGTCCTCGCCGCCGCCTGCGGCGCGGCCGCGGGCATCGTGTCGCTGCGGCCGAGCTTCGCGCGCGACCTGCTGCGCACCGATCTGGGCCTCGCCGCCGGCCTCGCGCTGCTCATCGCCGGCCTCGCCCTGCTCGGGCGCCGGCGGCCGGCGGCGGCGACGGTCGCGCTCCTGCTCCTCGCCGCGATCGATCTCTACCGCGTCAACGGTCAGCTGCTGCCGACCGTCGCCTGGGACGACCTGCGCCGGGTGCCGCCGACCGTGCGGGTGATGACGCGCGGCGACGATCCGCTGCGCATCTACAGCGACGGCGTCGGCCGTCCGCCAGTGGCGCCGTTTCCCGACAGCTTCCTCCAGGAGCAGAACCTCCTGCTGATGGAGGTCGCGAACTTCTTCGCCATCGCCAACCTGAATGCGCCGGCCTCGATCAACCTGCGCGATCACGAGCGGCTCGCCGAGCTGACGGAAGCCGTGCCGCCGGAGCGCGTCGCGTCGCTCTTCGCCGCGTTCAACACCGCCTACGTGACCAGCGACAAGGACCTGCGCCGCTATCCCGGCCTCGAGCCGATCCTCACGCCGCAGTCGCCGATCGACGCGTACGTGTACCGCGTCGCCGGTGTCTCGCCGCGCGCCTACGTTCCGGCCGAGGTGGAGCCGGTGGGCCACGCGGAGGACGCCATCACCTACCTGCGCACCGCCGCCGCGCCGGCGGCGCGCGTCGCGGTCGGCGCCGGCGACGTGCCCCTCGGCGGCATCCCCGAGCGGATGCGCGGCACCGTGACGCTGACTGGCTATCGCGCCGAGGAGGTCGAGCTCGACGCGACGATGGACACCGCCGGCCTGGTGGTGCTGACCGACACCTTCTATCCCGGCTGGCAGGCCGACGTGGACGGCGCGCCGACGCCTATCGTGCGCGCCAACTATTTCGCCCGCGGGGTATTCGTCGATCGCGGCACGCACCACATCGTGTTCCGCTACCGCCCGAACAGCCATCGCGCAGGGGTGGCGGTGTCGGTGATGGCGTTGCTGGTGTCGCTCGTTCTGATCGTGCGTTCCGGCTCCGGTTCTTCGGAGCGGCGGGCTGTAGCCCGGCCCATGTAGCGGCGGGCTTTAGCCCGCCACCCCTAGCGCGATCAGTCTAGCGGTGGCGGGCTAAAGCCCGCCGCTACAAACCGTCGTGACTTTACATTCCACCCACTTCCCTCAAGGTAAACCGCATGGCTGAACCGCGACCGCTCGAGGGTATCCGCGTCGTCGATCTCACGCAGTACGAAGCCGGGCCGGCGGCGACCCAGATCCTCGCCTGGCTGGGGGCCGACGTCATCAAGGTCGAGCCGCCGGGCGGCGAGCCCAGCCGACACCTGATCGGCGGCGACGACGCGCGCGACAGCATCGTCTTCGTGCTGTTCAACCAGAGCAAGCGCAGCGTCGTGCTGGACCTCGCCACCGACGCCGATCGCGCGCGGCTGCGCGCGCTGGTGCGCGGCGCCGACGTGCTGGCGGAGAACTTCGCGCCGAACACGCTCGAACGCCTCGGCCTGCCGGTCGACGAGTTGCTGCGCGACCAGCCGGAGCTGATCGTCGCGTCGGTGCGCGGCTACGGACCCGGCGGGCCGTGGGCATCGTTCAAGTCGCTCGACTTCGTCGCCCAGGCGGTCGGCGGCGCCATGAGCGTCAACGGCGACGCCGACGGGCCGCCGACGCGCGTCGGCGTCACGATCGCCGACAGCGGCACGGGCCTGCATCTCGCCGTCGGCATCCTCTCGGCGCTCTTCCGCCGCTCACGCACCGGCAAGGGCGGACGCGTCGAGGTGGCGCTGCAGGACGCAATCGTCAATCTGATGCGCAACGCGATGGCGCCCACCTACGTGGCCGGTGCCGCCGCGGCACGTACGGGCAGCGCGTATGTGACGTCGGTCCCCAGCGACCTCTATCCCTGCCGGCCGGGCGGCCCCAACGACTATCTCTACATTCTCCTCGCCGCCAAGCAGCACTGGGAGAGCCTGCTGCGCGCGATCAGCCGTGAGGACCTGCTCGACGATCCGCGCTACGTCCGGCAGTCGGCGCGCAACGCGCGCCCCGAGGAGACGCGCGCGATCGTCCGCGCCTGGACGGTCACGCGCGACAAGTTCGACGCGATGGAGCACCTCTCGAAGTTCGGCGTGCCGTGCGGCGCCGTGCTCGACACCGCCGAGCTGCTCGCCAACGAACAGCTGCGCGCCTGCGGCATGATCGTCGACCACCATCACCCGCAATGGGGCGACATCCGCGTCCCGGGCTGCCCGATTCGCATCGACGGCTTCAGCGCGAGACTCGATCCCGCGCCAGGCCTGGGAGCCCACACCGAAGAGGTGATGGCGGAGGTAGAGAAGAAAGGTTGCTAGGTCCGAGGGTTGTTGTCGCGGGGGCGCCGGCCCCTGACAGCTACCAACCCAACGACACGGCAACCTGGCTACTTCTTCTTCGGCCTCGCCGCCGGCTTGGCAGCCGGCTTCGCCTTGACCGGTGCCTTCTTCGGCGCGGCCGCGCGCGGCGCGGCCGCCTTCACCTTGGGCGGAGCGCCGCTGCCATTGCTGGAGCTCCGCTCGGATTCCAGCTCGACCTGCGCCTGCACCCAATGCTCGAAGTCGCGTCCGTGCGGACAGCCTTCGCGCATCCAGATGTGGTAGGCGCGTTCTTGGATCGCTTCGTTGGAGATGCCGCCCATCGCCATCGTTGTTCCCTCCCGGCTTGTGCTCGCGTCCCCCCCGAAAACGAACTGACGATTTCATAGCGGGAAATCGCGTCGTCGGCTACGGGGTTTCGCTCCTCCGTGAGATGTGGGTCCCAGGCAATGGTTGCAGTGCGCCGCGCCGAAGGGCGATGATCCGTGGCACCGATGAGCACGCCCACGCTGCACCAGTTCCGCTTCTCGCACTTCAACGAGAAGGTGCGCTGGGTGCTCGACCACAAACGCGTTCCGCATCATCGGCATTCCTACCTGCCCGGCATGCACATCCTGCCGATGCTGCGACGCACCGGCCAGAAGCAGCTGCCGGTGTGGTGCGACGGCGCCCTCACGCTCCCCGGCTCGGCGGCGATCATCGATCATCTCGAACGCCAGCATCCGGAACCCGCGCTCTTGCCCGCCGATCCGGCGGAGCGCCGGCGCGCCCTCGAGGTGCAGCGGTGGTTCGACGAGGAGGTCGGCGCACCGGTGCGCGTGGCGGCCTTCCGGGAATGGCTGCCCGACAGCCGCTACATGGTGGCCCTCTTCACCGGCCACACCAGCCCCATCGCGCGCGGGTTCTACCGCGCCAGCTTTCCCCTGATCCGGGTCGCGATGCGGAGCGACATGGGGCTCACCGCGGAACGCGCCGAGCAGGGCCTTGACCGGGCGAAGGAGGCGTTCGACTTCGTCGTCGCCAATGCCGGTCCGCAGGGCTATCTGGTCGGCGACCGGTTCACCATCGCCGACCTCGCCGCCGCCGCGATCCTGAGCCCCGCCGTGCTGCCGGACGAGTTCCCGTACCGGCCGCCACAACCCCTCTCACCGACCTTCCGCCACTTCATCGACCGCTGGACCGATCATCCCGGCGCCGCCTGGGTGCGCGACATGTACCGCCGCCACCGCGATCCGAGCGCCGAGGTGTGAAGAGGAACCGCCAAGGACGCCAAGATCTCGCCAAGGCTCAATGTGGCCCCGCGAGATCCTGGCGTCCTTGGCGGTTTCTCTTTTGTCAGGCCAGCCACCACGCGATCAGCGCCAGTGGCCAGAACGTCCAGGCGAGGGCGATCGCGCTCCACACCATGAAGGCGACGACGTCGGTCGTGCCGGTCGCGGGCGTCGGTTGGTCGAGCCCGAGGTCGCGGCGGATCTCGCCGACCGAGCGGGTCAGCATCGCGTCCTGGAAATCGCCCTGGTGGTAGAGCGTCCGGCTGTGACGGCCGCGCACGAAGGCGCGGAACAGCGCCCGAGGGGCGATCAGGAGGCCGAGGCCCATGGCCTGGATATTGAGGATCCACGCCCACACGAACGGACCGCAGCCGCCGCCAACCTCGAAACCGCCGATCTCCGCCTCGCCGGTCCAGTCGGTCTGATAGCCGGTCGCGATATGATGGAGGTCGTGGAACTTGACCGCTCGCCGGCGGCCCTCCGCGTTGGGGAAGTAGATGTTGATGGGGCCGGCCTTCAGCTTCACCCAGCGCTCGCTGTAGGCGCCGTCGAAGCCGTTCACATCGAAGTAGCGCTGGCGCGCCGCGCCCATGCTCATGGTGTCGTCGTAGGTGGTGATCATCGCGTCTCCCGTTCGGTGAGGCCGGCGAGCAGGAGATCGATGCTCGCGCGCAGCTGGGCGCGCGCCACGTCGCGGTCCTCGAGGATCCCGCCGAGCCAGTTGATGAGCGTGAAGCAGTAGAGGCCGAAGGCCGAGTAGGCGAGCTGCCGCGGCTCGAGCGCCGCGACGATCTCCCGCCGCGCCTGCGCCGCTTCGATGAGCGCGACGATGCGTTGGAGGAAGTCGAGCGTGAACGCCGTCACCCGGTCGCGGCGCGTCGCGTCGAGAAAGAGCAGCTCCTGGATGAACACCCGGGACAGGGCCGGATCGCGCGCGTAGTACGCGTAGAGCGCGTCGAACATGTGCAGCAGCTGCGCGCGCAGCGGCCGCTCCGGCAGGCCGGCGAACATCTCCTCCACCACCGCGCCGATATCGCGGTGAAAGAGATGCACCAGGAGGTCCTCCTTCTTGGCGAAGTAGAGGAAGAAGGTGCCGATGCCGATGTCGGCCCGCTCGGCGATCGCCCGCGTCGTGGTCGCGTCGAAGCCGCGCCGGGCGAACAGGACCCGCCCCGCCTTCTCGATGCGCGCCAGCTTGTCGAGCTTGTTGCGGCCCCGCCGCGTTTTGTGAGCAGGCTCATTTCTGAGCATGCTCAGTTCATGACAGGATTCCGTCGCACAGGCAAGGACGGGGCCGGCGAGACCTCCGCGTGGCGCCGGATTCGCAACCCGCGATCATCGACCCCACCACCGCCATGTGGAGGGCGCCGCTCCGTCGGCGCTTGTTGGGTGGTGGCGCGGGCGCTCCATGCAACAGGCGCCGACGCAGCGGCGCCCTCCAAACGGCCGAGGGAAGCGATCTCCCTCCCTCCCGCGCGTGCCGTCCGCTGCCCGTCAGCGAAGATTTCACTCGGCTGCCACGGGGCTGCAATGTTGCACAGGCAGACTGATTCATTCCTCCACGCTTGGGCTCAGCACTCGATCCGCTCGTGATCATCGAGGTCGTCCTCTTCGTCGTCGCCGTCCTGGGGGCGTTGGCGGTCGGTCTGGGGTGGACGCGACCGTCCGGGCGGCGGGTGGCCATCGCCGCCGCCGCGACGCTTGCCGCCACCGGAATCGCCTGGGACGCGGCCGAGCGACTCGCGACGCGGCGCACCGCGGCGGCACGCCTGGACGCGACGGTGCCGGCGGTCGGCCGCGACGGCTTCGTCACCTCGGAGGCGTGCCGCGCCTGTCATCCGGCCCAGTACGCCTCGTGGCACGCGACGTTCCACCGCACGATGACACAGCGACCGACGCCGCAATCGGTCCTCGCGCCGTTCGACGGCACCGTCCTGACAGCCGGCGGCACCGACTACACACTCGGGCGGAGCGGCGACGAGCTCTGGGTGCGCTCCTCGGAACGGACACGCCGGGTGGTGCTCAGCACGGGGTCGCACCACCAACAGCTGTACTGGCTGCAGAGCGAGGCCGGACGCGCCGTCGATCTGCTGCCGTTCAACTACCTGCTCGATGAAGGTCGCTGGGTCCCGACGCAGGATGTGTTCCTGCTGCCGCCGGGCGTGCCGATGGCGTCGAACACCGGCTTGTGGAACGGCAATTGCGCCAACTGCCACAGCGTGATGAACGAACAGCGACCGACCGGGGGCGGCGGCGCCGACACCCGCGTCGGCGAGCTCGGCATCGCCTGCGAGGGGTGCCATGGCCCGGCCGCGGAGCACGTGCGCGCCCACACCAACCCGGTCGAGCGCTACGCGCAGCACCTGAGCAGCGAGGGCGATCCGACGATCGTCAACCCGGCCCGGCTCTCGGCGGAGCGTGGATCGCAGGTGTGCGGCCAGTGTCACTCGGTCTTCGTCTTCAAAAACACCGCCGAGTGGGAACAGACCGGGCCGCGGTACCGTCCCGGCGACGACCTGTCGGTGGATCGCTACCTCATCAGCCCGCGCAACCCGCTTGCGGGATCGCCGCATCCGCCGGCGACTTTTCTCGCCGAGCGTTTCTGGTCGGACGGCATGGTTCGGGTGTCGGGGCGGGAATATTCGGGGCTCGCCGCCTCCGCCTGCTTCCAACGCGGCGGCCTCGCCTGCACATCCTGCCACTCGATGCACGACGCGCCCGCCGACGATCAGCTGAAACCGACGCGCGCCGGCGACCACAGCTGCGCCCCCTGTCACGCGCCGATCCTCGCCGCCGTCTCGCAACACACCCACCACCCAGCCGATTCCGCCGGGAGTCGCTGCGAGAACTGCCACATGCCCTACACGACGCTTCGGGCTGCTGAAAGCGATCCGCAGCCATCTGATCGACAGCCCGAGCATCGCCGCGACCGAGGCGACCGGGCGTCCGAACGCGTGCAACCTCTGCCACCTCGACCGGACGCTCGCCTGGAGCGCCGACGCGCTGCAGCGATGGTTCGGGACGCCGCTCCCGGCGCTGGACGCCGACGAGCGCACCACCGCCGCCGGCGTGCTCTGGCTGCTGCGCGGCGATGCCGGGCAACGCGCGCTCGCCGCGTGGAGCTCGGCGTGGCCCGCGGCGCGCGAGGCGTCGGGGTCGGCATGGATGGCGCCGATGCTGATCCCCCTTCTCGACGATCCGTACGCCGCGGTCCGCTTCAACGCCTGGCGATCGCTGCGCTCGCTCCCGGGGTACGAGGGGCTCGCCTACGACTACGTCGCGCCGGCGGAGCGACGCCGGCAGGTTGCCGAGCGCGCCGCGGCGATCGCCGCCGAACAGCCCCGCGCGCCGAGCGCGCGGCCCGAGCTGCTCATCGCCGACGGCGGCGCGCTGGACGGCGCGGCCCTGCAGGCGCTCCGCGGCCGACGCGACGATCGGCCGGTGGCACTCAAGGAATGACCGCGCGCCGCACCGCATCGCCGGCAGCCGCGCCCGATGCGCGCGCCACGCTGGTCGCCAGGCACCTGCGCGCCGGCTGGCTGTGCGTCCTCGGCTTCGCCGCGCTCGGCCTGGCGATCGAGGGGCTGAACGGCTTCAAGGTCGGCTGGTACGTCGGCGTGGCGAGTGAGACGCGCCGCCTGATGTGGACCCTCGCGCACGCCCACGGGGTGCTGCTCGGCGTGCTCAACCTCGGATTCGCCGCCACGGTGGCGCTGCGCGCGCCCGTTCCCTCGCGGCGGTTCGACATCGCCTCGAGCTGCCTGCTCGCCGCGTCGGTCCTGCTGCCCGCCGGCTTTCTGCTCGGCGGCGCCTTCATCTATGCCGGCGATCCGGGGTTCGGCATCCTGCTGGTACCCGTCGGCGGTGTCCTGCTCATCGCCGCCGTCGTCGCCGTGCTGCTGGGCTGAGCCGCGCGGCGCCGCCGTTACCGTTCGCTCGGCCCCTGAAAGCGCTGCATGGCGGCGAAGAACGCGCCGCACAGCAGATACCCGATCGCCCAGCGCCAGCCGGTGCCGAAGCCGATGTCGTAGATGCCGCCGGCCGGTGTGATCGAGCCGGCGTGGACGAAGCCGAAGAAGGCGGCGATCGCGCCGACAGACGGCCCACCCCATGGCGCGGCGGAACTGGCGGTCGATCAGATGGGCGCTCATCGCCGACCACACCATGCAGGTGACCATGAAGCCCTGCGCGAGGGCGACGAGGCCGTCGAGGTGCAGGCCGCTCTGCGCGAACGCGGCGGGCTCGGCGAGGACGCGCGCCGCGAGCCCGCGGTCGCCGCTGACGACGCCGGCGGCGCCGAGCGTCTGCGTCAGCACCAGCAGACCCCAGGCGGCGATCGCGGGGAACAGCCCGATCGCCACGGCCGGCGCGTGCTCGGACGGCGTCGCCTGAAACGCCTGCGCCGTGATGACGATGCCGATCCACAGCACGATCGCCATGCCCGCTTCCATCGGCACCAGCGCATTGATCAGGTAGGTGAGGCCGCCGAGCGCGATGATCGCGAAGAAGACGCCGTTCAGCATCGAGTAGCCGGAGCGCGCGCCGAGCTGCCTTCCAGCCCGGATGGCCGATGTAGATCGTGGTCGGGAAGCACGAGCCGAACGCCGCGGCGACGATCGAGCCGAGCGCCGTTGACCGCCAGCGACGGCAGCGTCGGGTAGCGGTCGCCGGCCGCTTCCGCCGACTCGATGTTCTGCAGCGAGCCGAGGATGTTGAAGAGGCCCATCGGCAGCACCACCGGCACCAGGTACTGGCGCAGCAGCGGATGCGTGAGCCCGGACGAGCAGGTCGCCGAGCACCGGCACGGGCCAGTAGACGCCCACGGTCGCGACCGCGGCCGACAGCCGCGCCGCGCTCACCGGCGAGGGCGCGCCGAGCGGCGTCGAGCAGCCACGCGGCCAGGCGTGCCGAGCGCCACCGCCCAGGCGCCGCCGGGAATGCGCCACGGCATCCGCTGGTCTGAGAAATAGGTGGTGAGAATCACACCGAGCGGCAGCATCGCCACCAGCGGCGCGGCGAACGTCTTGATCGCGAAGTCGATGGCGATGAAGCTCACCGCGATGCCGGCCAGAGTGGAGAGCAGCGCCGCGCGCGGCGGTCACGCGCCGCACGCGACTCGGCGACCAGCGCGCCGACCAGCTCGATGACGCCGCACAGCAGACACGCCGCCAGCCCGAGCTGCCAGGCGAGGCGAGCGGCGTCGGCCTCGCTCATGCCGTCGCCCTGCGCCGCCAGCTTCACCGGCAGCATGACCAGGAAGACGTACGCGAACAGCGAGACCGTGTTGATGCCGTAGGGCAGCGCCGTGACGTCGCTGCCGCCCGCTCGCGCGCCGACAGCCGCTGCGCCTGCCACGCGTAGAAGAGGTTGCCGACGACGATCGACAGCGCCGCGCCCGGGCAGCACGGTCGCAGCACCAGCTCGAGCGGAAACCCGAGCACACCGGTGCAGAGCCCGAGGATCAGCAGGAACTGGATCAGGTTGTCGATCGCGAGCCCAAAGAACCCGTCGACATCTCCCGCCGTGAACAGCGGCTGCGCCATGGCGCGCACCTATACACCACGGAGGACACGGAGGCCTCTCGTGATCCTCCCGTCGGTGAATTCAGCCCGACGCGCGTCTGAGCGCCGGCGAGGGCGAGCAACCGCAACGCCGGCTGCGGCTGGTGGAAGCCCTTGAGCGTCAGCTCGCCGACCGGCTCGGCGAGGAACCCGTCGCAGCTCGCCGTAGCTGCGCGCCGAGATCAGGATCTCGCCGGGCGCGGCGGCGTCGCTGAGGCGCGCGGCGAGGTTGGTGACGTTGCCGATCACCGCGTAGTCGCGCCGGCCCTCGTAGCCGACGAAGCCGCAGGTGGCGTAGCCGGCTGTGGATGCCGATGCCGACGTGGATCGTTGTAGCCCTTGCGCGTCCATCGGCGCGCAGGCCGCTCGACGTCGTCGCGCATCGCCAGGGCCATGCGCGCGGCGCGCTCGGCGTGGTCGGGCTGATCGAGCGGATCGTTGAAGAACACCATGAAGCCGTCGCCGGCGAAGTGCTCGAGCGTGCCGCCGGAACTCGGCGATGCGCGCGCCCATCGCGGTGTGGTACTCGTCGAGCGTCGCGATCACCTCCTCCGGCTCGACGCTGTCGGAGAACGACGTGAAGCCGCGCAGGTCGGCGAACAGCACGCGTGACCAGCTTGCGCTGCTGCCGAGCTCGGCGGCGCCGCCGCGCGCCATCACCTGGTCGATGATCTGCGGCGGGAAGAAGCGCTTCAGGTCGGCGAACTCGAGCTCGCGCGCGCGCAGGCGCTCGGTGGCGTCGACGCGCATCGAGCGCCTGCACGGCCTGCTGCGCCGGCGGTGTCGAGCGCGTCGACTCGGCCGCCTCGTAGGGGTCGCCGCTGGCGCGCGCGGCCGACCGCGAGGCCGCCGACGACGCGCTGGTCGTGCACCAGCGGCAGCAGCAGCTCGGCGCCGAGGCGATCGAAGCCGGCGTCGCACTCGGCGCGGATGTTCGCGTACTGCGGCTCGACCGCGAGGTGGTCGCGCGGCGATCTCCCGGCGCGTCGCGCGCATCAGCTGCACGAGCAGCTCGTCGGCGAGCGGCCGGCTCGGCGTCGGCGCGGCACGCCGCCCGCGCCGCGCACCGTCTCGATGCCGCCGATGCCGCCGGCGAGCAGGAAGGCGACGCTGCTGCGCGCGTCGCAGAGACGCGCCGGCGCGGCGGCAAGGACGTCGAGCACGGCCGTCGACGCTGCCGGCGGCGCCGAGCTCGTCGCCGTGCTCGCGCAGCAGCTCGGGAAAGCGCGCCCGCTGCGGATAGAGGCGACGGTTGCAGGCGCGCGTCGAAGCGCGGCCAGAGGTAGAGCAGCGGAAAGAGCAGCACGGCCACCGCGTACGGGCCGCACCGAGATGAGGAGCATGCGCGGCCGTCGTGAGGATCGCGACGGCGGCGGTGTAGAGCACGGCCCGGCGCACCGCGATGCGCGCGTTGAGCAGCGCCGGCGCACGGTGACGCGCGCCAGCGGCGAGGACGAAGAAGCCGAGCGGCCAGAACAGGAAGCGGTTGTCGATCTCGAGCGCGCCGAAGCCCTCGCGCAGGAACTGCGACGATGCGCGATCGGCGCGATGCCGAGCACGGCGCCGGCGAGCAGGATGCGGGCGCGCTGCGCGACCAGCGGATCGCGGGTGTGCATCGCCAGCTCCGCACAGCGGCCGATGATCGCCGCGATGCCGATCAGCATCGCCGCCGACCCGATGGTGCGCGTGTAGGCGAACACCGCCGGCGTAGTGCGTGTACCAGCGCCACGAGATTGACGACCGCCTGCAGGGCGCCGATGGCGTAGATCAGCCACAGGATGCGCGGACGCCGCACCAGCAGCGGATGCACGACCGGAAACGCGAGCGCCGTGTGCACCGGCACGTAGGCGACGAATCCGACGAGGATGAGGAAGTACTGCGCTGCCCAGGGGTGCGCGTCGTCGAGCGGCACGAACGTCGTGAGCAACGTGCCGCTCACCAGCGAGCGAGAGGCTGAGCAGCGCCCAACTCGGCGGCTCGTACGGACGCAGGGCGAAGGTGATCACGCCGATGGCCAGAAAGAGCACGCCGATGAGGTCGGACGCCCCTTGCGTGAAGGCGAAGTCGTCCCACACCCAGGCCGCACCGGGAGGGTGCATCTCTCGCTCCTCGCCGGCGCGGCGTGCGCAGGCGCAGGGTGTTCGTCGCGCCGTCCTCGGTGTGCAGCCCCGGCCCCGTCGTATGGCCGTGCTGGAACCCGGGCGGGAGCGCGATGCCGTTGATGCTGAGCACGCGGCCGCCGCCGCGCAGGCCGGCCTCGGACGCGTCGTGCCGCGTCGGCGACACGTAGACCCCGTCGAGCATCCAGCCGACGTTGGGGGTGCCGAGAGCGGTCGAGCTTGTCCGCCACCGCCAGCCAGAGGCCCAGAAGGCCCAGGGCGACCAATGCGGCGAAAGCGCCTGCTGTCCCAGGTGCCGTCGCGCAGCGGCATCGGCCGGTCGGATGTAGCACGGCGCTCCATTGGGAGCGAACGCGGGGGTGCGGCGGTGTCGCGCCACAGGGCGCGGCCGCGCTACGCGTGGGCGCCGATGTTTCCCACCTTCACCGCCCGGGCGCCCTGGCTCGGGCCGGATCTGCAGACCCTGCGCAACATGTTGCGGCCGCCGACGGGCGCGGCTGCGGCGGTTCGGCGGCGAGCGTCTGGTGCTGCCGATGGCCGACGGCGTCGGGCGACCGGCTCGCGGCGTCTGCTCCACCTCCCGGCGGAGCGCCGCGGCGCCGCTGGTGGTGCTGATCCACGGCCTCTCCGGCGGCGAGGACAGCCCCTATATGCAGGTCGAGCGCCGCGGCGCTGCTCGAGCGCGGCCATCCGGTCGTCCGCCTCAACCTGCGGGGTGCGGGTCCGTCGCGCCCGCTGTGCCGCTTCCAGTACCACGCCGGGCGCACCGCCGACCTGCGCGATGCGCTCGCCGCGCTCGATCCCGGCCTCACGGCCGACGGCGTGCTGATCGTCGGATTCTCGCTGGGCGGCAATCATGCTGCTCAAGTTCCTCGGCGAGGACGGCACCGACGCGCCGGTGCGCGCGGCGGCGGCGGTATCCGCCCCGATCGACCTCGCCGCGGCCGCCCGCCGCATCCTCATGCGGCGCAACGGCGTCTACCACTGGAACCTCCTCCGCGCGATGAAGATCGAGGCGACGTCGCCCGCCGCCGAACTGGCGCCGTCGGAACGCCTGGCGATCGAGCAGGCCCGTACCATCGTCGAGTTCGACGATCGCTTCGTCGCGCCGCGCAACGGCTTCGCCGGCGCCGCGGACTATTACGCGCGCAACTCGTCCGAGCAGTTCCTGCCGGCGATCCGCGTCCCGACGCTGGTCGTGCACGCCTTCGACGATCCCTGGATCCCGCCCGGCGCCTACCGCCGCGTGCGCTGGGCCGACAACCCCCGCCTGCATCGCGCTCTCAGCCCCGGCGGCGGCCACGTCGGCTTCCATATGCGCGACAGCCGGCTGCCGTGGCACGACCTGGTGGTCGGGGAATTCTTCGGCGAGTGGAGCAGGTGAGACGGTGCGCCGGTGCGCCGGTGCGCCGGTGAGGCTGTGAGCCGGCCTTGCCCGCCAATTCGGCTGGTGGATCGATCCCGCGCCTGGAGGGTCGCGCTTCCGCGCGACCGGCCGCGCGGAAGCGCGGCCCTCCAATCGGCAACGGAACGTGCTCAGGGAATTGGTGGGCAAAGCCCTGTGAGCCGGTCACCCATGTTTGCGCACCCGCACACCGGCCTACTGGCTCACTGGCTTACTGGCTCACTGGCTCACAGTCTCACGTACTCGAATCCCGTAGACATCACCGCTCGCCTGCCTCTATGGGTGGCGCCATGGTGACGCTGCGGCAGATCGCGATCGGGGTGGTGGTGGCCATGATGGCGGATGCCGCCTATCCCGGGCTGATCCTGCCCCATGCGGTGAGGATCTTCCCGGTCCTGACGCCGGACAGCCGGCCGACCGGCATCGCCACCGATCGCTTCGGGAACATCTGGTTCACGGAGCAGTATGTCAACCGCATCGGCCGCCTCGACTCGGACTTCGAGATCAAGGAGTTCCCCATCGGGCTGAACGCCACCAACGCCACCGCGAACAACGACACGCGGCCCATCCTGATCACCGCCGGGGCGGACGGCAACCTGTGGTTCACCGAGTTCGGGGCCGCCGCGATCGGCCGCGTGACGCTCAACGGCACGATCAAACAATTTCCGACGCCCAGCCAGCCCAGCCTGTCGATCGGCATCACCTCGAACATCGACGGCAACGTCTGGTTCACGGAGCTCACCGCGGCTCTGCCCGGCGCCGCCAACGGACGGGTGGGCCGCATCTCGCCGGGCGGCACGATCAGCGAGTTCCCGGTCGACAGGAGTCCGTACCTCATCGCCGCCGCTCCGAACGGCGACCTCTGGTTCACGACCTCGGACGCCATCGGCCGCCTCACCATGAACGGAGAGGCGACGTACTTCCCCGTCGACGGCGACCCGCAGGACATCACCGCCGGACCCGACGGCGCCATGTGGTTCACCGTCGACAGCAATGATTCCGGCGTCGGGCGGATCGGCAACGACGGCGTCATCACCTACTTTGAGGACGTCCTGCGCGACGCGCAGCCGTTCGCCATCACTCGTGGCCCGGAGGACAATCTCTGGATCACGCACGGAAGCGGCGGCATCTCCCGCCTCAATCTCGCCGGCTCCAGCGTGGAGATCCTGCCGTTGGACGAGAATGGGGCGGCTGCCGACATCACCACCGGCTTCGACGGCGCGCTGTGGTTCACCGAGCCGAACGCCAACGCGATCGGGCGGCTGGCGAGCCTGGCGTTCGGCGCGCTCACCATCTCCGACAGCGCCGTGCTGGACCTGACGCACGGCCCCGACGACAGCATCTGGGCCGCCGACGCCGGCGGCAATAAGGTGACCCGGATCGGCCCCAACGGCTCGTTCGTCCAGCACGAGCTCGGCGGCGGCCACACCCCGGTCGGCATCGCCGTGGCCGCCAACGGCAACGCCTGGTTCACCAACCAGGAGGCCAACACCATCGGGTGCGTCAACTCCAGCGACGAGTTCCGCGAGTACCGCATCGAGACGCCGAACAGCGCCCCGCAGGACATCGTGCGCGGACCCGACGGCAACTTCTGGTTCACCGAGCACAACGGCAGCAAGATCGGTCGCATCACGCTGCAGGGCATGATCACCGAGTTCCCGACGCTCACCAACGCCAGCGGACCGCAGGGCATCGCGCTCGGTCCCGACGGCAACCTGTGGTTCACCGAGATGACCGCCAACAAGATCGGTCGCATCACGCCAGACGGCCACGTCGACGAGTTCCCCATCCCGACGGCCGGCACCGGGCCGTTCGACATTGCCGCCGGTGCGGACGGCAATCTCTACTTCACCGAGAAGACCGGCGGCCGCATCGCTCGCATCACCACCGCCGGCGACGTCGAGGAGCTCGGCACCGCGATCTTCACCTCGTTCCCGCAGTACATCGCCCTCGGCCCGGACGGCGCGATGTGGTGGACCGAGAGCGGCGCCAATCGCCTCGGGCGCCTGGCGCCGGACGGCCGCATCACCAAGTTCGACCTGCCGGTCTCGCAGTCCAACCCGACCGGCATCGCCGGCCGCCGCGATGGGCGGCTGTTCTTCGGCCTGTTCGACCTGGGACAGATCGGCTTCGTCGATCTCGCCGCCGCCGAGCCGACGCGCACGGCAACGCCGACCGCCACGGAGACGCGCACGCCGACCCCCACAGCGTCGCCGCCGCCCAACCCGACTGCGACGTCCACCGCCGCCGCGACCCCCACCAGCGCACCGGCGGCCACCCGCACGCGGACGGCGCCCGCCACCGTCACGGGCACGCCCCCTGCGACCGTCACGGGCACGCCCGCCGCGACCGTCACCGGCACGCCCGCCGCGACCCTCACGGCGACACCGCACATCTCGCCCAGCGGCACCGTCAGCGTCGACGCAACCGCCACACCCACGACCGCGGCGTCATGCACCGGCGACTGCAACGGCGATGGCAGCGTCACCATCAACGAGCTGATCGCGGCGGTGAACATCGCCCTCGGCAACGCGGCCGTCGGCGATTGCGGGGTCGTCGACACCGACGGCGACGGCGTCGTGCGCATCAACGAGCTGATCGCCGCCGTCAACCGCGCCCAGCAGGGATGCTAGGCACTTGAAGGGGCGCAACCGGCGACGCTATGACGCACGCACGGTCGGCGTGTCGGGCGGCCTGGCAGCCGTGCCGCTGGTGCTCTGGGAGGGGATGCGATGACGAAGCCGCTGGTGATCGGATTGGTGGTGTTGGCGCTGGGGATCAGCGCGGCGGCGTTCGCCTGGCGCGCGTATGCGCCCGCGACCGCCACTGGGACGGTCGCCGCGCAGGTGGCCGACGCACCGTCGTCACGGGCGATCTTCCCGAAGGTGCTCAACCACTGAGGCGGCCGGGCAGCGTCAGCGCAGCGCGAGGCTCGGGATGTCGTCGCGCTTCCACTCTTCGTGGAAGAGCGAGCGGTAGCCGATGTGCTCGAACCGCCAGGCGCCGCCGACCTTCACGTAGCGATCGTCGTAGTAGGCCCCGATGCGGATGCCGCGGTTCTCGCGCACGTTGAACATGTAGTTGTAGAGCGCCCACGTTCCGGTGGCGGTGGTGGGCCCGGTGATCGCGATTTCCGGATGGTGTCCGTGATGGATGGTCATCGGACCGCGCTCGGAGCCGAGCGACTCGCGCAGGAAGCGCATGATCTGCTCGACCCCGTTGAAGTCGTACTTCCCCGAGCTGTACGAGACCGTCGCCTCCGGGATGAACAGCTCCGCCAGCTCGTCCCACTGCTTGAGATCGAGGTGCCGCCAGTAGCGATACTTGAGCTGGCCGATGGCCTCGATGTCCTCGAGGCGTTGGATGCGGTGGGCGAGATCGTCGAGATCGGACATGGGCGACTCCAAACTGCGCGCGCCAGTACGCCAGTGCGCCAGTGAGCCGGTGAGCCAGTACCGATCCGAACCGGCTCACCGGCTGACGGGCGCACTGGCGCACGCGGTCATCTGATCCTCGGCAGCACCTTCTCCTCGAACAACTTCAGGCTCTCCCACCCGAGCGCCGGCTCCATGCCGCCCATCAGGGGGTGGAGGATGATGCGGCCGGTCTCCTCGGCGAGCTTCACGGTGTCGTCGGGGGTGAGCACGGTGTAGGCGCCGCTCTTCTTCACGTCGTCGAGCGTGTTGCCCTCGACGTGCATCTGCGAGCGCTGATCGGTGGTCTGCCACGACGCGTACGTCTGCGCGTCGTAGAGGACGTGCGGGGCGATGCGCTGCCAGTCGCGCTCGGGGTTCTCCGACACGTGCACGAATCCGGGCCCGTTGGGCATGCTGACGAACCCGCCGTGGAAGCCGACGCGCGCGCACTCTTCGGTGTAGATGTCGGCGAGGCGCTGATCGCCGATGGCGGGGAAGAAGCCGGCGCGCAGCTTGGCGGCGCGCTTGGCGGCCTTCTCCGTCGACCCCCCGATCAGGATCATCGGCGGCGAGGGCGGCGCCGGCGTCACCCGCACCGTGCGCCCGCGCCACTCGAACGGCTCCCCCGTCCAGGCTTTGCGCATCACCTCGATCGCCTCTTCCATCAGCGTCCCGCGGCGCTTGCGGTCGACGCCCGCCATCTCGAACTCCTCGTGGCGGTAGCCGAGGCCGGCGACGAACCCGACACGGCCGCCGCTGACCAGCGCGGCGGTGGCGAGCTGCTCGGCCAGTCGCACCGGGTCGTGCAGCGGCACGAGGATCGCGGCGATGTTGATCTGGATGGTCTTGGTGCGGCCGGCGACGGCGGCGGCGAGCGTCACCGGCGACGACATGAAGCCGTCGTCGACTCCGTGGTGCTCCGAGAGCACGAGGATGTCGAGTCCCAGCTTGTCGGCCCATTCGGCCTGATCGAGGCAGGCCTTGTACATCTCGGCGTGTGTCGTCTTCGCGAACGACGGCACGCGCAGATCGAAGCGGATTCCAACCATAGCCATGCGGTCGGATGTATCGCTGTCGCGCGTGCGCGGTCAACGCGGCGCGCGACACGGGCTACTGACAGACAGGGGTGGAGCACATCACGTCGTCCGTCACCGGCCGCAACGTGATCGAGACGGCCTCGGGCTGCAACGCGAACGCGGCGCCATTCTCGGTATCAACGGTCGCCCCGATCAAGCCACCGATCAGGATATTGCCGCTCGTCGCGAGCGAGGCGAACCGATCGATGTAGAGGGTCTCCGTGCAGTAGCCATCCAGCGCGACTCGCACCGTGTGGACCTTCTTGCGCAGGAGGGCCGCCTCGCTCGGCGTCTGCAACGTCACGCCTTCCGGCAGAATCGTCACGGTGGCACCGGGCGGGCTCGACTCGAACGCGATGGTTTGTCGCTGGCCGTGAATGACGGTCGCGCATCCGGAAACGCCGAGCACGAGCGCAAGCACCGTCCCTCGCATCGTCGTCGCCGCCATCAGTCGGTCTCGGCCGTCGGTGGCGGCGGACAGCGCAGCACCCGCGCGCGGACCTGGAAGCAGCTCGATTGCCAGTCCTTCACCTGTCGGATGACCACCGTGTCGCCGCCGATGATGCAGGCCTGCTTCCGCAGTTCCTTCTCGACCCGGTCGCGATCGCAGGGACTCGTCCACCCAGTGTCGCCGACGAACACGTCGCCCAATTCGCAACAGCCGCTCGGCAGCGCGTGCCCCTCGTCGAGCAGCGCGACCTCGCATCCGGACGTCCGTGCCGTCACGCCGATCGCTTCTGGATAGCGCACGACCTGCACCTCCATCGTCGGCGAGCCGCATCCCGCGAAACCGAACAGGATGAGGAACGACAGCGCGGCCCGAGCGGCGGACCGATACCTCGCGACACTGAACGGCGCGCGATGGCGGTACACGGGCGGTAGATACGGTCGCCACCCCTGACTGGTCAAGGCGCGCCGCGCCAAACCTTGGCGCTCCCCAACGACCGGTGTATGCAACGCCCATGGCCAACACACACGATTTCACCGCCACCACCATTGACGGCACCGCCAAACCGCTGAAGGACTACGCGGGCAAGGCGCTGCTCATCGTCAACGTCGCGTCGCAGTGCGGGCTCACGCCGCAGTACGCCGGGCTGCAGCACCTGCACGAGAAGTACGGCGTGCGCGGCCTCGCCGTGCTGGGCTTCCCCTGCAACCAGTTCGGCGGCCAGGAACCGGGCAGCGAAGGCCAGATCAAGACCTTCTGCGAGACGAAGTTCGGCGTCACCTTCCCGATGTTCGCGAAGGTCGACGTCAACGGCGCCGATCGCCACCCGCTCTACGCGTTCCTGACCAGCCAGGCGACCCACCCCGACGGCCCGGGCGACATCCAGTGGAACTTCGCCAAGTTCCTCGTCGGCAAGGACGGAACGGTGATCGCGCGCTTCCCGCCGACGGATACGCCGGAGTCGGCGGAGGTCACGAACGCGATCGAGAAGGCGTTGTGAGAAGACGTGCCGACCTACTGACGTAGACCCGGGCGGTTGCTCGATCCTGCCTTCACGTCAGAACGTCAGCACCCAAACCGCCCATGCCCGTCCTCGACGCCGTTGAATGGGAAGCGTGCCTGCTGGAGCCGGTGCACAATCCGGAGGCGGAGCGGACCGTGCGCAAGGCCCTCGGCATGGTGCCGCCGGCGATGCGCTACTTCTACGACTCGGCGTGGTGGCCGGCTGCGGCCGTCGCGCTGGGCATCACCCACTCGCCGGTGTTGCACGTATCGCCGAGCCTCGCGGAGCTCGTCGCCCTGGTGGTCAGCCAGGAGAGCGCCTGCCGCTACTGCTTCAACATCACGCGCGGCATGCTCGGCGTCCTTGGCTTTTCCGAGGCGCGGATCCGGCGCATCGAAGAAGACATGATCGGCGCCGAGGTCGATGCCGGCGAACGGGCGGCGCTGCAGTTCGCGCGCCGGGTGGCGCGCTCGGCGCCGATGGTGACCGCCGCCGACGCGGCGCCGCTGCGCGAGGCCGGATGGAGCAACGCGGCGGTGAAGGAGCTCGCCGCCATCGCCGCCGTCAACGTCTTCTACAATCGCGCCTCGACGCTGCCAGCGCTGCCGTATGAGGAAGCCGATCGGATCTTCAAGCGGCCGCTGTTCCGTTTCTTCGGACCATTGGTGCGGCCCTTTCTGCAGCCCCGGCGCACCAGAAGCGCGCCGCCGCTGTCAGCCGCCGAGCGTGAGGGACCGTTTGCACCATTCGTCAACGCCCTCGACGGGCTGCCACTGGCGCCGCGCCTGCGCACCGCCATCGACGCCTGCCTGCGCGATTCCTCGCTCGGCCCTCGCGCCACGGCCCTGGTGTTCGCGGTGGTGGCGCGCGGCATCGGCTGCTCGCTCTCGGAAGAGGAAGCGCGGCGGCTGCTGCTCGCCGACGGTATGCCGGCCGAAGACATCGAGCCGGCGCTGGCGCACCTCGACGCGCCCTCCCTCGGCCCACGCGAGCGCGCCGCCGCGGCCCTGGCCCGCGACTCGATCTGGCCGCAGCCGGCGGCGCTGCAGCGGCACGCGCGCAACGTGCGGCCGCTGTTCACCCGCCAGGAGTTCGTCGACCTCATCGGCGCCGCCTCCCTCGCCAACACCCTTTGCCGACTGGCGGTGGCGGTTGATCTGGCAAGGAACGAGCACTGACGCCGCTGGCGACGATCGCCCTCGCGGCGCTCGCGGCCGCAGCGGTCGCGGTGGCATGGCTCGGCGCCGAGCGCCGCCGCCTTCGCGGGCGGCTGGAGGCGGCCCGCAGCGAGCTGCAGCGCATGCAGGCTGCCTTCGGCCAGTTCGCGCCCGGCGCCGTGGTCGATCGCATCGTCGCTCGCGGAGCGCCCAGCGACGCCGAGCGGCGAGAGGTGACGGTGCTGTTCGCCGACCTCTTCGGCTTCACCACGCTCGGCGAGTCGCTGCCGCCGGAGGCGCTGGTGGCGCTCCTCAACGACTACTTCGGGCGCATGAGCCGCGTCGTCGAGCAGCACCGCGGCCAGGTGGCGAAGTTCATCGGCGACGGACTGATGGCGGTGTTCGGCGCACACGCGCCGAATCCGTGGCAGGTCAACGACGCGGTGCACGCCGCGCTCGCGATGCAACGGGCGCTGGCCGAGCGCAACGCCGCCCTGGGCGGCCCGCCGCTGCGCGTCGGCATCGGCATTCACACCGGGCCCGCCGTCGCCGGCATCCTCGGCAGCCAGGCGCTGATCGAGTTCACCGTCATCGGCGACACGGTCAACCTCGCGTCGCGCGTCGAGCGCCTGACCCGCACGCACGACGTGGGAATCCTCGTCACCGACGCCGTGCGCGAACGCCTCGATCCGCGCTTCCGCCTGCAACCCATGCCCGCCACGGCCGTACGCGGCGTCGCGGAGCCGGTGGCGACGTGGGCGGTGGTTGGGTGGGAGGAGAGTGGGCTGGTGAGCCGGTGCGCCAGTGAGCCAGTGAGCCAGTGAGCCAGTGCGCCAGTGCGCCAGTGAGCCAGTGCGCCGGTAGCCGGTAGCCAGTAAGCGGGTAGCCAGTAGGCACACTCGCCACCGGCGCACTGGCTCACCGGCTCACGCCCTTCCCTCCCCCCTCCATCTCGCAATCCAGAAACCCGTTCCCGAAGATCTGTCCGATCAGCAGTCGGTTCGCGAAGCGGGCGCCGACGCTGGCGGCGCCGATCGGCTGGCCGTCGTTGAGGTACACTTCCTCGACGGTCTTGCCGTCGGCGGACACGCGCAGCACCTGCGCCGGCGCCAGGTTGGCGGGATCGGCGGCGTGCTTGGGCACGGCCAGCAGCTTGGGATGGGCGCCGATCCACAGCTGCCCTTCGCCGTCGACCTCGATGTTGTCGCCGCCGCTCCCGATCGCGATGGAGCCGCGCGCCGTGAGCGCATCGGTGGCCGGATCGCGGTCGTAGACCAGCACGCTGCGCCAGGTGACGGCGGCGACGTACACCGTGCGGCCGTCGGGGCTGACGTTGATGCCGTTCGGAAAGACGAGGTCGCCGATCGCGGTCGAGAAGCCGCCCGGGCCGTAGTGCAGCACCTGCGCGCCGCGCAGCTGGAGGTAGGTCTCGAGATCCTGCAGGCGGCCGGGCGCGTGCGCGTGCGTGTTGGTGACGTAGAAGCGATCGAGCCCGACCGCGACCAGATCGTTGGGCGTCACGAGCCGCGGATCGGTGAGCGTCGCGCGATGCACCAGCGTGTCGCCGGCGACGTCGAAGATCTCGATCGTATTGTCCGGCCAGCCGTGCCCCGGCGCCGGATGGTTGACGACGAACAGCGCCTCGCGCCCGTCGGGCTCGCGCCAGAGGCTGATCCCGTGCGGCTGCAGATAGAGACCGGCGTCCGGCGTCAGATTGACTGGCATCGCGTCGACCGCGTCGAGTGCGTACGACCAGATCGCGCCCGGCACCGGATGCCCGGCGGCCAGGGCGCGGCGATCGGCGGCGGAGATGATCGCGCGGCGCGCCGGCGCGTCGATGGTGAGATCCTCGGGCCCGACCGGCCCCTCGACGAGCCGGCAGTGTCCGGCGAAGTGCGGCGTGATGCGCGTGAACACCCCGCCGAGCCAGGCGAGGCGGAGCAGAAAGCCGACGATGACGACCGCCAGGAGGAGAAGGACGATCAGAACGATCCGCCAACGGCGACGTGGGCGGAGAGGAAGGGAAGCATCGGCGGCCATCCCGCCTCATGCGGCGAGCGCGTCGGCGATGTCAATGACGTCGCCGCGGTCCTTGCTGATCGCGACGCCGGCGTGGCACTCCTCGCCGATGCGCATACCCGACAAAGGCATTCCGAAGGACGAGATCTTCCGCCGCCTCGAGGCGTTTCGCGCCGACGACGTGGACTGGCGCAGCGGCCGCACGTGGGCCTACGTCTACGATCCGGGCCAGGAGGCGGAAGAGGTCATCAAGAAGGCCTACATGATGTATCTCACCGAGAACGCGCTCGACCCGACGGCGTTTCCCAGCACGCTGCGGCTGGAGACGTCGCTGGTCGCCATGGCGGCCGCGCACCTGAACGGCACGCCCGGCGTGGTCGGGAACTTCACGAGCGGCGGCACGGAAAGCATCATCCTGGCGGTGAAGACGGCGCGCGACCATGCGCGCGCGCACCGCCCGCAGATCACGGCGCCGGAGATCGTCCTGCCGGTGACCGCCCACGCCGCCTTCCACAAAGCGTGTCACTACCTCGACGTGCGGCCCGTGCTCGTGCCGGTGGACGCGACGACGTTCACCGCCGACGTCGAGGCGGTGCGCCGGGCGATCACGCCCAACACCATCCTGCTCGTCGGCTCGGCGGTCTCGTACGCGCACGGCGTCGTCGATCCGATCCCCGCGCTCGGCGCGCTCGCCATCGAGCGCGGGCTGCTGCTGCACGTCGACGCCTGCATGGGCGGTTTTCTCCTCCCCTACTTCCGCCGCCTCGGCGTCGACGTCCCGCCGTTCGACTTCGGCGTTGCCGGCGTGTCGTCGATCTCCATGGATCTCCACAAGTATGCGTTCGCCGCCAAGGGCGCATCGGTGATCCTGCACCGCAACCGCGACCTCCGGCGCCATCAGATCTACGCCTGCGCGCAGTGGACCGGATACTCGATCGTCAACCCGACGGTGCAGAGCGCGAAGTCCGGCGGCCCGCTCGCCGGCGCCTGGGCGGTGCTGCACTACTTCGGCGACGAGGGATATCTCGCCCTCGCCCGCCAGGCGCTCGAGGCCACACAGGCGATCGTCGCGGGCATCGATGCCATGGACGATCTCCGCGTCCTCGGCCGACCCCAGATGAACCTGATCGCCTTCACCTCCGACACCGTCAACGTGTTCCACATCATCGACGAGATGAAGACGCGCGGCTGGTACATCCAGCCGCAGCTCGGCTTCCACGGCTCGAAGGAGAACATCCACCTGTCGGTGAACCCCGCCAGCGCCCGCTGGGTGGAGCCCTTCCTCGCCGACCTGCGCGCCTGCACGGCGATCGCCAAGACGATCCCCAGCGGCGCCATCGCCGCCGGCATCAAGGACGCGTTCGCCGACGTGCAGCCCGATCAGGTCACTCCGGAGATGCTGGAACAGATGCTCGCCATGGCCGGCGCCGGCGGCAACGCCCTCCCCGGCCGCATGGCCGAGGTCAACGAGGTCCTCAATGCCCTGCCGCCGGCGCTGACCGAGCGGGTCCTGGTGGAATACATGAATCTGCTGCACGACCCCGAAAAGGCGTGACCGGTGACCAGGCGTGGTGCGCCAATCCGATTGGTTCCGTGGAGGGCGCCGTGCTGACGTGCTGACGTGCTGACGTGTTGACGTGAGCCGGAGTCACCGAACGTCATTACGTCGGCACTGACCGGGTACCGGCGCACCGGTCACCGGTCACGCCTCTGCTTGAACCGGCAACGCCACCGTGAACCGCGCGCCTGCTCCGGGCGCGGAGTCGACGCGAATCTCGCCGCCCAGCGCGTCGGTGAAGCGTTTGACGATGTAGAGGCCGAGGCCGACACCGTGGCTGCGGGCCGGGACGGCGTGGGCCTGGCGGAACATGTCGAAGATGCTCGCCAGGTCGGCGGCGGCGATGCCGGCGCCGGTGTCGGCGACGGTGAAGACGACGCGGCCCGGATCACCAAGCGCGTCGGCGGTGACCGTGACGCTGCCCTGCTCGGTGAACTTGAGGGCGTTGTGCACCAGGTTGCGCACGATCATCTCCACCTTCGCGCGGTCCGTGCACAGCCGCGCGTCGGGCGTCGGCGCCACCCAACTGAGCTCGACGTCGCCCTTGCACCATCCCGCCGGCAGGCCGCCGCGGAGCCCGTCGATCAGGTCGCCGACGCGGAATTCCTCGAGCGTGATCTGCGTGCCGCCCGCCTCGACCTTGTTGATGTCCAACATCGCCTGGATGAGGTCGAGCAGCTGCAGCGACTCATGATGGACGCGGCGCAGCGCGTCGCGCCCGGCGGCGGGGTCGAGCGCGTCGTCGAGGAGGAGCGACGTGTAGCCGATGATGACGTTCAGCGGCGTGCGCAACTCGTGCGAGACCGTCGAGAGGAAGTCCGACTTGGCGCGATTGGCGCGCTGCGCGCCGTGCGCGTGGCGATAGGCGGTGTAGCGGTGCTGCTCCATCAGGTGGGCGCCGAGGGTGATCATCGCGATGCCCACGTAGAGGAAGAAGAGGTTGTAGACAGGCGGCATCGCCGACTGGACACCCAGCCCGAGCGCGACGGGGTAGCCGATGGCCGCGCCGACGCTGGACCACAGCTGGCCGCTCGCGCCCAGCGGGTACAGGAGAGCGGCGGCGCTGAGGATCAGGATGAGCACGAGCACGAGCGTCTCCCCGTTGCCCTGAAAGCTCGTGTAGTACTGGCAGACGATCGCCGCGATGAGCGTGTGACTCGCGGTGATGCAGACCGGCGAGAGCTGCGGCCGCCAGCGCGTCAGGCCCAGCATGATCACGGCGAGGAGCGTGTACAGCACGATGCCGGTGAGGAGCGCCGGCGCACGCACCGGATAGAAGTGCCATTCGAACAGGCTCGAGACTGCGTTGAGACTCAGGAAGATGGCCCACCCGATGGGGAAGCGCTCGCTCGCGAGCCGCTGCATCTCGCCGCGATAGGCGGCGCGGACGTCGTCTTCCGGCTCGACGTCCACGCCGCGCTGCCTGGCGCCCCTCCCGAGTTGCATGAGGCCTTGCGAAGAGCACGGCGTGTGCCGAGCGTGGCGCCGCCCCAGCAGGCACCTCCGCGCCGCGTTTTTCTCGCATCGTTGCGACGTGCGCGGTAGCGACCGTCGCAAGTCCGTGCGCAGGCGTCGAGGCTGTGCCGATGGTAGATCACTTCGCACGGCGCGCCGGAGGCGCCACTCTGCATCACATCCGGTTCGTAGTCGCGGAGCTCAGGAGCGCGGGCTCCGTGCCCGTCGTCGCCCGCAGGGCGGCGGAGAGAATCGCAGCGCGCTCCGGGGCCGGCCCGGCCGGCCCGACGGGCGGGGACGCCCGCGCTCCTACTCCCCAGAGAGAACGCGTTACAGCGGGCAGCCGTCGAGGGCGTTGTTGAGCGCGGCGATGAGCTCGTCGATGGTGACCTCGCCGCTGTCGTTGCGATCCATGGCGGGGCACGTGGAGACGGGCTGCGAGCCGAGGCCGATCGAGACGCCGCGGATCAGCTCGTCCACGCCCACCTGACCGTCGCCGTCGCAGTCGCCCACGCACGCGATGATCGTCGGCGTCGGCGACGGTTGCGGCGTGTCGGTCGGCGTCGGAACCGGCGTGTCGGTCGCCCCCGGCGGCGGCGTATGGGTTGGTGTCGGCGCCACCGTGTCGGTGGCGAGGGGGGTCGGGCTGGAGCCGACGGTCTCGGTGACCGTCGGGGTCTCGTCGGCGGTGATACTCGGCGTCGGCGTCTCCGATTGAGCAGTCGGCGGGGTCGTCGGTTCGCCCTCGGTCGGGGTCGGGCTCGGCGTCGGCGTCACGGTCGTGGTCGCCGATGCCGCCTCGGTCGGCAGGGTCGCCGTCGGAGAACGGGTGGTCGTGGGCGGCCCCGTCTCGGTCGGCGTGCGGGTCTCGGTGGCGGTACGCGTCGCGGTGATCGTGCGCGTCTCGGTGCGGGTGATGGTCGGCGTTGACGTACGCGACGCGGTACGCGTGGCGGTATCCTCGGCAGTCGGCGTCGTCGTCCGGGTCGGGCTGTCGGTACGGGTCGCGGTCGGCGGCAGCGAGCCGGTGATGATCGGCGTCGCGGTGCGCGTCGCGGTCTGCGTCTTCGTGCCGGTCGCCGTGCGCGTCGCGGTGAGCGTGAAACTCGGCGTCGCCGTCGGCGTGGTGCTCCGGGTGGACGTCTGCGTCCGCGTCGCCGTCGCCGTGCGCGTCATCGTGGGGGTGCGGGTGTCGGTGGGCGTCGGCGAGTGGCTCGCGGTCGCGGTGATGCTCGGCGTCAGGGTGATCGTCCGGGTCGGGGTGATCGTGCGCGTCGGCGTCTCGCTGCCGGTGACGGTGATGGTCGGCGTGCCGGTGGGCGCCGTCGAGGTGACGGTCGGCGTCAGGCTCGGCGTCAGCGTGATGGTCGGGGTGCGCGTCACCGTGCGGGTGCTGGTCGGCGACAGCATGGCGACGACGCGCACGACGCCGTCGTTGCTCGAGGTGACCAGCACGTTGCCGGTGGCGCCGAAGGCGGTGGCGAGGTTGTTGATCAGCGGCAGGTTCACCTCGACCGGCGACTGCGGAGAGATGTTGACGTGGCACGAGTAGATCAGCGTGGCCGGGAGCGGATCGGCGCCCAACTGGCGGAACACGTTGGCGCGCACCGAGCCGCATCCCGCGTCGAGGCACTCGAACACCGGCGGCACCAGGGCGCTGAGGCCCGGATTGACGGCGCAGTCCGGCGCGCCGCCGGCCAGCCGGGCGACCGGGAGGAATTCGTCGAAGACGATGTCGTTGCGGATGCCGATGACCGTGGCGTCGCCCGGATCGAGCGACACGCCGATGCTCACCTGCGTGCTGGGCACGCCGAGGGCGTTGCCGATCGTGATGAGCGGGTCGGTGTTCATCGACGACGAGTCGGTCGGCGTCGGCGTCGCGAACTGCGGCGAGGTGCGCGTCGGCGTCGAGGTCCGGCTCGGGGTCAGGGTCGGGGTGACCGTCTCGGTGGGCGTCAGGGTCGGCGTGTCGGTCGGCCGGGTCGGCGTCGCCGTCCGTGTGTCGGTGGGCGTCGGCGTGATGCCCGGCGTCACCGTGTCGGTCGGCGGCACCGTGTCGGTGGGCGTGCCGGTGATGGTCGGCGTCCGCGATGCCGTCGCGGACGCCGACGGCGGCACCTCGCTGACGACTTCGACGGACCCGTCGGCGCCGTCGGACGGCACCGGGTTGTTCACGTTGTCGCGCACCTCGACGGCGACGGTGCTGAGCGGATACGTGCCGAGCGCGGCGGAGGGGTCGACCGTGGCGACGCACGTGTAGAGGAGACCGCCGGGCAACGCCGCGTTCTGCCGGAAGACGATGACCCGCGTCTTGCGGCATCCGCCGGCGGCGACATCGAGGCAGGCGCGCGAGATGGCGGTGTCGGCGGCGATGTCGGGATTGAGGCTGCAGTCCGGCTCGCCGTTCGGGAGGCGCTTGAAGAGCACCGCGGAGAGCGCTTCCGTGGCAATGTCGTTGCGGGCGTAGAACGTGGTCTGCGCGCCGGGGTCGAGCGACACCGGCACCAGGACCTCGGTGCCCGGCTGGGCCGAGGCCATCCCGACGGTGACGATCGCCGGCACCACCGGCGTCTTGGTGCGGGTACTGGTGGCCGACGGCGACTGCGCACCGGCCACTCCGGCGAGCAGCAGGACGGCTGCCGCGACGAGGCTTCGCGTCATCCGGTGCGGCTCACCCGAGATGCTGGCGGAGGAACGCGCCGACGCGCGCGTTCGCGTCGCGCGCTTCGGGCAGGACGAAGCCGAAGGCATGCCAGACGTGCACCATGTCGTCCCACACCTCGAGCGTGGCGTCGACGCCGGCGGCGCGCGCGCGCTCGGCGAAGCGGCGCGAATCGTCGAGCAGCGTCTCGGCGGTGCCGACCTGGATGAGGAGCGGTGGCAGATGGCGGAGATCGGCGAACAGTGGCGACGCCAGGGGCGTCTCGGGATGCGCGCCGTTCAGGTAGGCGTCGGCCATGCGCTGCAGCGGTTCGCGCTGCACGATCGGATCCGCGTCGGCCTTGCCGTCCATCGACTCGCCCGACTGGCTCAGGTCGAGCCATGGCGACAGCAGCGCGGCGCCGGCGGGCAGCGGCACGTCGCGGTCGCGCAGCGCCAGCAGCGTCGCGGCGGTGAGGCCGCCGCCGGCCGAGTCGCCGGCGATCGCCAGGTGGCGCCGGTCGAAGCCGCTGTCGAGGAGAAACCGATAGGCCGCGACGGCGTCCTCGACGGCGGCCGGAAACGGGTGCTCGGGGGCGAGACGATAGTCGACCAGCAGGACGCGCACACCAGCGGCGCGCGACAGGTCCGCGGCGAGGTGCCGATGGCTGGCGATCGAGCCGATGCAGTAGCCGCCGCCGTGCAGATAGAGGAGCGCGTCCCGATCGTTGGCGCCGTTGGCGACCACCCATTCCGCCGGCCGGCCGTCGGCGTCGACCGGCGTGTACACCACGTCCTCGGCCGGCGGCGCCATCGCGGTGAGGGTCTCCATGGCGGCGCGCTGCTCGACATACGTCGCGTCGCGCGGGATCGGCCCGGCGCGCAGGATATCGATCACCATCTGCAACTCGGCACTGGCCATGCGGACCCCCGTGAAATCGGCAATTTACTGCAGTCGCGGAGCTGCCAGCAAACCACAGGCGCGCGTCAATGAGAAGGAGCTTGCACCACGGAGGCCAGGGAGGCGCGCCGGCTCGCGGTGGCCTCCGTGCGGCACAAGAGGTACGTACCCGCCGATGGAGCATCCGGCACGGACCGACGCCCTGCTCGAGCAAATGACGCTCGACGAGAAGCTGGCCCAGCTCGGCTGCGTCTGGTCGACGCGCCTGGTCGCCGACGACGCCTTCTCGCCCGACCGCGCCCGCGAGCTGCTGCGGGACGGCACCGGTCACATCACCCGGATCGGCGCCTCGACCGGGCTTCGGCCGGCGGAGAGCGCCGCGTTCGCCAACGCCATTCAGCGGTTCCTGGTGGAGGAGACGCGCCTCGGCATTCCCGCCATCATCCACGAGGAGTCCACGGCCGGCTTCACGGCGCGCGATGCGACGCAGTTCCCGCAGGCGATCGGTCTCGCCAGCACGTGGAACCCCGAGCTGATCGAGCAGGTCGGCGCGGTGATCCGCGCCCAGATGCTCGCCGTCGGGGCGCGCCAGACGCTGGCGCCGGTCCTCGACATCGCCCGCGATCCGCGCTGGGGCCGCACCGAGGAGACCTACGGCGAGGATCCCTATCTGACCAGCCGCCTCGGCGTCGCCTACGTGCGCGGCGTGCAGGGCGACGATCTCGCGCACGGCGTCGTCGCCACCGGCAAGCACTTCCTCGGCTACGGCGCCTCCGAGGGCGGGCTCAACCACGCGCCCGCACACATCGGCGCGCGCGAGCTCCGCGAAGTGTACGCGCGGCCGTTCGAGGCGGCGATCCGCGAAGCGGGGCTCGCGTCGATCATGAACGCGTACAACGAGATCGACGGCCTGCCGTGCGGCGGATCGCGCGCCATCCTCGACGAGCTGCTGCGCGGCGAGCTCGGCTTCGACGGGGTGGTGGTCGCCGACTACTACACGACGATGCTGCTGTGCTCCTTCCACCAGGTCGCCGCCGACAAGGCCGCCGCCGGCCGCATCGCGCTCGGCGCCGGGCTCGACGTCGACCTGCCGCAGCTCGACTGTTTCGGCGAGCCGCTCAAAGCGGAGGTCGAGGCCGGCCGCGTGCCGATGGCGCTGGTCGATCGCGCCGTGCGCCGCGTCCTGCGGATGAAGGCCGCCCTGGGGCTGTTCGAGCGGCCGCTCGTCGACGCCGCGGCCGCGCCCGCGGTCTACCAGACGCCGGCGCAGCGGACGCTCTCCCGGCGCGTCGCGCAGCAGTCGATCGTCCTGCTCAAGAACGACGGCGACCTGCTGCCGCTCTCGCCGTCGCTGCCGCGCATCGCGGTGATCGGCCCGGCCGCGGACGACATGCGACTCCTGCAGGGCGACTACAGCTATCCGGCGCACGTCGAGATCATCTACGGGACGTCGGCGCGCCGAGGCGGCAACGACATCCTGCCACGTTCCGACGCCGTCGCGTTCCGGCCGGGCCCCTACTTCGTACCGATGATCACGCCGCTCGCGGGCATTCGCGCGGCGGTCGGTGCGCGCACCGCCGTGCGCCACGCCGCCGGGTGCGCGATCACCGGCGACGACGCCGGCGGCATCGCCGAGGCGGTGGCGGCCGCGCGGGAGGCGGACGTCGCCATCGTCTGCGTCGGCGGCCGCTCCGGACTGCTGCGCGAGTGCACCAGCGGCGAGTTCCGCGATGCCTCCGACCTCGGCCTCACCGGCGTGCAGCAGCAACTCGTCGAGGCGGTGGTCGCCACCGGCACGCCGACGGTCGTGGTGCTGGTCAACGGACGCGTCTTCGCGCTGCCCTGGATCGCCGCGCACGTGCCGGCGGTGCTCGAGGCGTGGCTGCCCGGCGAAGAGGGCGGCGGCGCCATCGCCGACGTGCTGTTCGGCACCGTCAATCCATCGGGTCGCCTACCCATCTCGATGCCGCGCACGGTCGGCCAGGTGCCGGTGTACTACGGCCACAAGTCAGGCGGCGGCCGCAGCCAGATGCTCGGCGACTACAGCGACGGCCCGACGACGCCGCTCTACCCGTTCGGTCACGGTCTCTCCTACACGCACTTCACGTACGCCGACCTGACCATCGCTCCGGCCCGCGCCTCGGCGGCGGCGCCGATCGCCATCAGTTGCACGATCGCCAACGACGGCGCCCGCGCCGGCGACGAGGTCGTGCAGCTCTACGTGCGGGACCCCGTCGCCAGCCTGACCCGCCCGGTGAAGCAGCTGGTCGGCTTCGCGCGCGTCTCTCTCGCCGCCGGCGCCACGCGACGCGTGACGTTCCGCCTCGACCCCAGTCAACTGGCCTTCTTCGACGCCGCGATGCGCTTCGTCGTCGAGCCCGGCGACTTCCAGGTGATGATCGGCGCGTCGGCGGCGGACGTGCGGCTGGAAGGCGGCTTCGCGATCGAGGGGGAAGAGCGGGTGTTGGGGATGCGCGAGCTGGTGGCGACCGCGGTGGACGTGGACGACTGAGGCAGATCCCCGGAAACCGCCAAGGACGCCAAGGTCTCGCCAAGGACTTGGCGCGATCTTGGTTCTTGGCGGTTTCCGGAATCGCGACGTCACGGCGCCTTCGCTTTGAACTTACCCGCGCGGTTGTCGATCACATCCGCCGGCGTGAACGTGCTCTCCCAGCACGCCGGCGTGTCGCTGTTCATCAGCTGCACGACGAGCGGCAGATCCGTCGTGGCGACAGGCACGGTCGGGTCGCCGAGCGCGGTGCCCTTGCCCTTCACGAGCGCCTTGGCGCGGTCGCCGGCACTACTCTTCAGGATCACCTTCTGGGCGCCGCTGGAGGCGGCGGGGTCGCTGAAGGCGAACCCCTTGTCGCGGATTGGCGCCCAATGGTTCGCGTCGGCCGGCGCATTCAACGCGCCGCCCGCGAGCAACGCGTGGGCGGTGCCGGCATAGAGGCAGAGGACGTAGTCGGTGTCGGCGCGTGGATCGCCGAAGTCGGCGACGTCCGTCGCCTGCCCCTTCGTCCACTTCCAGATCAGCTTGTCGCGCTGGTCATCCGACTTGTCGCTCAGCAGCAAGGACGAGCGCTGCGCGGTACGACAGCCAGTGCGCGCGTGATCCGGGCAGCCCGACAGGCATTGGTCGGTCGCCTCGTCGCAGGCGAGCGGACACGGCGGCGGCGGCGACGTGCAGGTGCCCTGCGCGCATTCGCGGGTGCCATTGCAGAAGGCACCGTCGTCGCAGCTCGTGCCGTCGGGAACGAAGGCGTTCGCGGGGCACGAGGTGACGAGGCCGTTGCAGACCTCGGCCACGTCGCACGCGCCGCTGGCGGCGCGGCAGACACCGGTACGCTTGAGATCCGGCGGACACACGGCCGCGCTGCCGGTACACTGCTCGGCGAGATCGCAGTCGCCCTGCGGGCTGCGGCAGACGATGCCCGCGGCGAAGAGCGCGTCCGGCGGACAGGAACTTCCGCCGTTGCACTCCTCGCTCGGATCGCAAGCGCCGGCGCTGGCGCGACAGGTGGTGCCGAACGGCACCCCCGCGTCGAAGGGACACGGCGCCGAGACGCCGTCGCACAATTCGGTGATGTCGCAGTCGCCGGCCGCCGCGCGGCAGACGACGCCCGACGCGACGAGCGCGTGCTGGCAGATGCCGGCGTTGTCGCACTGCTCGGTCGTGCAGCCGAAGCCGTCGTCCGGGCAGGGCGCGCCACTGGGCGCGGCCTGACACTGGTTGTTGCAGCAGTCGTTGGTGGAGTGATTGCCGTCGTCGCACTGCTCGGGCGGCGTGACGACGCCGTCGATGGTGCACGGATCGCACGCGTCGCCGAGGCCGTCGTGATCGAAGTCGGTCTGACTCGGATTGGCGATGGCCAGGCAGTTGTCGCAGGCGTCGCCGACGCCATCCCCCTCGCCGTCCTCCTGTCCGGGATTGACGACGCGCGGGCAGTTGTCGGCGTCGTCGGGCAGGCCGTCGCCGTCGTCGTCGGCGTCGCAGGCATCGCCGAGGCCGTCGCCGTCGAGATCGGCCTGGGACGCGTTGGCGGCGGCCGGACAGTTGTCGCAGACGTCGCCGACGCCGTCGCCGTCGCCATCTTCCTGGCCGGGATTGGCCACCGTCGGACAGTTGTCGACGCAGAGCCCGTCGCCGTCGGGATCGCTGGTGCCGGGGCCGACGCAGGCGTCGCAGGCGTCGCCGGCACCGTCGCCGTCGCTGTCCAACTGACCGGGATTGGCGGCGGCCGGACAGTTGTCGAAACAGTCGCGCAGACCGTCGCCGTCCTGGTCGGCGGCGAGCGCGGCGGTCGGCGCGTAGAGCACGGCCTGGTTGAGCAACGACATGGGGGCGACCCCGCCCCACTGCAGCCCGCGCCGCCCGTCCTCGTTCTCGATGCCCGCCCGTCCCTCGAAGCCATTGCCGTTGGCGGTGGCGTACTGGACGAGAATCTCGTTGCTGCCCTCGTCGAGGATGATCTCCCAGGTGTTGGTGGTGTTCGTGGAGATGTTGAGCACCGCCTGGAACAGCGCTACGAAGCGGCGGTTCGGCGCCGTACCGAGCGTCTGGTAGCGAACGGAGCCCGGGCTGTCGACGTGGATGTGCGCCCAGAGGCCGGCGACCAGGCCGTTCGGCGCTGCCTGGTTCGGGATCGGCACGCTGCCGCAGCAGGACTGAGACTGGCCGGCAAGGAAGGTCAGGAACCCGTCGGCCGAGATGGCGAGCTGAGTGTAGGTGACGCCGTAGTAGTCGAACGAGAAGCCGATCGGCAGCGCGCCGGTGATGTCGTGCCCGCCGAGCCCGGTGGAGGTGCCGCTGCCGGAGATGTCGACGAACGCGAACGTCGGCTCGCTGCCGTCCGGCGGCGCGATGGTGTCGGAGACGCGATAGCAGCCGCTGCTGTCCAACCGGCCCTGCACCGCGCAGGCGTCGCCGACGCCGTCGCCGTTGAGATCCTCCTGCAACGGATTGGGCTGTGCGGGACAGTTGTCGTCGCCGTCGCAGAGGCCGTCGCCATCGCTGTCGGCCGCGCCGGTGCCGAAGCAGGCATCGCAGGCGTCGCCGAAGCCGTCGCCATCGCTGTCCGCCTGGGTCGGATTCCCGACCGTCGGACAGTTGTCGATGGCGTCCGCCCACTCGTCACCGTCGGCATCCTCGGCGCCGTTGCAGGCGTCGCCGACGCCGTTGCCGTCGGTGTCCTGCTGTCCGGGGTTGGCGACGGTCGGGCAGTTGTCGGCGCAATCGCCGTAGCCGTCGCCGTCCCCGTCGGCGAGCAGGGCCGCCGTGGGCGCATAGCGCACTGCCTGACCGACGAGCGTCATCGGCTGCACGCCGCCCCATTGCACGCCGTGGCGGCCATCCGCGCTCTCGATGCCGGCGCTGCCGCCGTTGAATCCGGCACCGTGGGCGTCGGCGTACTGTACGAGGATCTCGTCGCTGCCCTCGGCGAGGATGATCTCCCAGGTGTCGGTCGTGCCTGCCGAGAGGTTGGACACCGCCTGGAACTGCACCACGAAGCGGCGGGTGGGCGTCGCACCGAGCGTCTGGTAACGCACCGCGGTGCTGAGGTTGGTGTGGATGTGGGCCCAGACGCCGGCGATCATGCCGTTGGGCTCGCCGATCGACGGGATGGGACCGCCGCAACAGCCCTCGGGCTGACCGGGCAGGAAGGTGACAAAGCCTTCGCTGGAGATGTACGCCTGCGTGTAGGTCGCACCGTAGAAGTGGAACGGGAATCCGATCGGTAGCGCACCGGTGACGTCGTGCCCGGTCAGGCCGGTCGCGATGCCCGTGCTGGAGATGTCCACGAACGCGTAGGCCGGCTCGGTGCCGTCCGGCGGCGCGATGGTGTCCGAGACCTGGTAGCACCCACCGTTGTCGGTCCCCCCCTGCGAGGCACAGGCGTCGCCAACGCCATCGCCGTTGAGATCGGTCTGCGACGAATTGGCCAGCATTGGACAGTTGTCGCAGGCATCGGCGACCCCGTCCCCATCGCCATCGAAGGTGTCGGCGTCGCAGGCATCGCCGACCGAGTCCTGGTCGCAGTCCGTCTGCGAGGGATTCGGCGTCATCAGGCAGTTGTCGTTGCTGTCGCAGATGCCGTCCGCGTCGCTGTCGCTCGATCCGAATCCGAAGCAGGGGTCACACGCGTCGCCGATACCGTCGAAGTCGGCGTCGGCCTGGCTGGCGTTGGGCACCGTCGGGCAGTTGTCCTGCCCGTCGCAGACGCCGTCGCCGTCGATGTCGCTGGTGCCGGTACCGAAGCAGGGATCGCAGGCGTCGCCGAAACCGTCGCCGTCGCTGTCGGCCTGAGTGGGGTTCGACACGCCGACGCAGTTGTCGAACTCGTCGCAGGCCAGGTCGCCGTCGGCGTCCAGCACGCCGACGCCGGCGCAGGCGTCGCACGCATCGCCGACGGCGTCGTTGTCGCTGTCGGTCTGCGTCGGATTGGCGACCGCCGGGCAGTTGTCGAACGGGTCGAGCAGGCCGTCGCCGTCGCTGTCGGTCACCGCGTTGGTCCACGTCGCGGCGGCAAAGCCGATTGTCTCGTCGCCGGAGCGGAACTGCGACGTCCCCTCGTGATGGAAGTACCAGCGGTTGAGCGGCGGCGAGACCGTGAACGAGCACATATCGGAGAGGCTGGAGAACCGGCCGATCACCCGCCGCAGGCCGTCCGGCACGCGGCGTCGCACGATGGTGTTGAAGTCCTCGACGTAGGCGATCCAGGTCTCGCTGCCGACCTGCTCGGCGATCCCCCAGAACGCCCAGCTCTCGCAGCCGGTGTGGGCGAAGGTCGCCATGCCGCCGAGCGCGGTCACCGCACCGGACGGCAGATCGATGGCGAAAGCCGTGGCACCGTTGTGCAGGATGATGCGGTTCCAGCCTGAGAAGATGCCGGTGCCGGTCGGCAGCGTGATGGACGTCGACAGCGGAATCGTGACTCCGGTCGGCGCGCCACTGGTGCCGCTGATTTCGAGCAGCATGGTCGCCGTCCCACCGCTGGCGCTGAGCGGCACCGTGCCGTTGGCCAGGAGGTAGACGTTGCCGGTGGCGAGATTGCTGACCAGCGAGTCGCGCACCACGCCGAGCGCGGTGCCACCGCTGAGGTCGGCGAGCGCGAAGCGGCCGGTGCTGCTGTCGCCGGTGTAGAAGACCTGCGTGCTCGACACGGCGATGCCGCCGCGATCGTCGCCGGTGACGTCGTTGTGCTCGATCGCGCCGCCGGCGAGGCCAGAAAGGGTGACGACCGCGAAATCCGTCGCCGCCGCCCGCCCGGCCAACGCCATGCCGACCACGAGCGCGGATAGTGAACGCACCAGCTTCGTATTCGCGTGCATCCGTCGTCCCCCCCCGGCGCGCCATGTACCGCTGCGCGCGCTGTCCCTCCTAGTGCTGCATTTCGAGTAGAATCAATAGGTACAAACCCTGAGTCCGCGGCGCCTCCTTGACGGCAGAGAGGGGTCGACGTCGTGACGAGATCGTCGGCTTTCGATGTAGCGCGCTCCCTGGACGGGTACCCTCTCTCGGGGGGGCGCCCACCACCGCACGTCCGCCCGTGGAGGGCCGCGCTCCGCGCGGCGGTCCGCGGGATCGATCGCCGAGCGGGCAAGGCCCAGGAAGAGGATCAGGGCGAGGGGATGCCTAGCGACTCCACTGCATTTCGCGGGGGTACACCCGGGGCTCCGCGCGTACCGTCAATCCGCGAGACGTCGTCACTTCCATCCGTCAAAGGTGGTTCCCAAAAGCGCTCTTGGATGGTTTGAGTCTCCGCGACGTAGCGTCTCTGCGGTGAAGACCATTCTCCTGACGACTCCGCGCCGCCCGCCCGGCTGGCGCGCTCCCGGTCCGCCACCGGCGGCACCGGTCGATCGGCCGGAGGCGTGGCCGGGCCCGGGCGAGGATCTCGTCCACCTCAGCGGCGACTGGCGGTTGTTGCAGCGGGCGCGCGGCCATCGCTGGTCGCTCGACGATCTCGCCACTGCCTGGTTCGCCGCGCTGCAGTGCGACGGAGCGCCGGCGCACGTTCTCGACCTCGGCTGCGGCATCGGCGCCGTGCTGCTGCTGCTCGCCTGGCGCTTCCCGGCGGCGCGCTGCTTGGGCGTCGAGGCGCAGCGGGCGAGCGCGGCACTGGCGCGCCGTTCGATCGCGTGGAACGGAGCCGAGTCGCGCTGCGCCGTCGTCGGCGCCGATCTGCGCGCCCTGCCGGCGCGGGCCGGGGGCTTCGCTCTCGTCACCGGCACGCCGCCGTATCTGCCCCCTGGCACCGGCAGGATTCCGCAGCGCGCCCAACAGACCGGGTGCCACTTCGAAGTACGCGGCGGCATCGAGAGCTACTGCACCGCGGCGGCGCAGGCGCTTGCGCCGGACGGCGTCTTCGTCGCCTGCCACTCGGACGTCGCGCGCACCGCGACTGCCGCCGCCGCGGCGGATCTCGCGGTCGTGGACTGGCAGCTCGTGGTGCCGCGCGCCGGCAAGCCGCCGCTGTTCGGCGTCTTTGCGTTCCGCCGCGGCTCGGCTCCACCTCCCGCCGGGCGGGCGCCCCTGGTCGTCCGCGACGCCGCCGGCCAATGGACCCGCGAGTTCGGCGCCGTCCGCGCTGCGATGGGCATGCCCGACCGGCCTCGCTAGCTGTTGAGTCCAGGTACGTTGTTCACGCTGTGAGCTCGCGGAGGCGGGCAAGAGGTGGGCTGAAGTCGAGGCTCGAGTGGGGGCGATGGCAGTTTGTCCGAGGTTGGGAGGGCCCGCGTTCGCCCTGCTTCACGCTCGCACGCGCTCTGCCCAGCTTTTCGGCAGGGCTGACTAGCGAAGGGGCACGCCGACGAGTTCGTCGCGCCCGGCCGATGCCGCGCGAGCCCGGCGCCGCGTGGCATGCATCTCGCTGCCTAGCGTGGTGCGACTAGGGTTCCGGCCGGCCACATACCCGGCGACTGGTCCGAGGGTCGCGATCCGGCGCGCCCGCGCCGGACACACGGCGGGACAAAAGCCCGGGAGGAATTTTCCGAAGGGGGGCATCCTTCGGTTGGACCTCCCGCACACGAGGTCCCGCCGGAGCGGTACTCCCGTGCAACCACACAAGGGAGGACTGACAATGCGCAACTCGATGAGAAATCGATTCACGGTGCTGCTCGGCGCGATGGTGATGCTGTCGGTGCTGTGCGGCGGCGCGGCCACGGCCGAAGAGAAGAAGAAGTTCACCCTCGCCTGGACGATTTACGCCGGCTGGATGCCGTGGCCCTACGCCGCCGACGCCGGCATCGTGAAGAAGTGGGCCGACAAGTACGGCATCACCATCGACGTCGTGCAGATCAACGACTACGTCGAGTCGATCAACCAGTACACCGCCGGCAAGTTCGACGCGGTGACGGTCACCAACATGGACACGCTCACCATCCCGGCGGCGGGCGGCGTGGACACGACGGCGGTGATCATCGGCGACTACTCGAACGGCAACGACGGCATCGTCCTGAAGGACGGCAAGACCCTCACCGACATCAAGGGCCGCAAGGTGAACCTCGTCGAGCTGTCGGTGTCGCACTATCTGCTCGCCCGCGGCCTCGCGAGCGTGAAGATGAGCGAGCGCGACATCAAGACCGTCAACACCTCCGACGCCGACATCGTCTCGGCGTCGGCGGCGCCCGACGTCAACGCGGTCGTCACGTGGAATCCGCAGTTGAGCGAGGTCGTCAAGATGCCGAAGATGACCGAGGTGTTCTCGTCCAAGCAGATCCCCGGCGAGATCCTCGACCTCGCGGTGGTCCACACCGACACGCTGAAGGACAACCCGGCGTTCGCCAAGGCGCTCGTCGGCGCGTGGTTCGAGACGCTCGCGTTGATGTCGCAGCAGGACGACGCCGGCAAGGCGGCGCGCACCGCGATGGCGAAGCTGTCGGGCACCGACCTCGCCGGCTACGACGCGCAGCTCGCGACGACCGCCATGTACTACAAGCCGGCAGCGGCCGTGGCCTTCGGCGACAGTCCCGAGCTGATCAAGACGATGGACCTGGTGCGCACCTTCTCCTTCGAGCACGGCCTCCTCGGCGAGGGCGCCAAGACCAAGGACGCCGTCGGCATCGCCTTCCCCGGCGGCAAGACGCTCGGCGATCCGAAGAACATCAAGATGCGCTACACGAGCGAGTTCATGCAGATGGCCGCGGACGGAAAGCTGTAACCCCGGAGGACACCGAGGGCCACGGATGAACACAGAGGCTCCGACTCGGTGTCCATCCGTGGTCGTCGGTGTCCTCGACGTCCAAATGTCGCACTGAAGATGACGCGTCGACTCATCAACGTCCGCCCGAATCGGGGCCAGTTGTTCATGCTGGGCCTCGTCCCGTTTCTGCTGCTGCTGATGCTCTACGCCGGCGGCTCGGCAGTGCGGCGGGCGGCGAACCCGGACGACAAGCTGCTCCCCAGCGGCAGCGCGTTCGTCGCCGCGGTGGATCGAATGGCGATCGAGCCCGACGCGCGCACCGGCGACATCCTGCTGTGGGTCGACACCGCCGCCAGTCTGAAGCGCCTCGGCCTCGGCCTGCTCGTCGCCACCGTGCTCGGCCTCATCGTCGGCGTCGCCACGGGCCTGATCCCCTACATACGCGCCGGCCTCTCGCCGCTGGTGGCCATCGCCTCCATGGTGCCACCCATGGCGCTCCTCCCCATCCTGTTCATCGTCTTCGGCCTCGGCGAGCTCTCCAAGGTCGTGCTCATCGTCATCGGCATCTCACCCTTCCTCATGCGCGACCTGGCACTGCGCATCGAGGAGCTGCCGACCGAGCAGTTGATCAAGGCGCAGACGCTCGGCCTGTCCTCGTGGCAGATCGTCACTCGCGTGGTCATTCCGCAGATGCTGCCGCGCCTCCTCGACGGCGTCCGGCTGTCCCTCGGACCGGCCTGGTTGTTCCTCATCGCGGCCGAGGCGATCGCCGCCGAGGTCGGGCTGGGCTACCGCATCTTCCTGGTGCGCCGCTATCTCGCGATGGACGTCATCATTCCCTACGTGATCTGGATCACGGCCCTGGCCTTCGTCATGGACCTCTGCCTGCGCCACGTGAACCGCCGCGCGTTTCCGTGGCTCTACATCGGACGTGAAGCATGAGCGTGTCGGTTCGCAACGTCTGGAAGACCTACGACGGCCAGGTCGTCCTCGAGCGCATCAACATCGAGGTCGGCGCGCACGCCTTCGTGTCGCTGGTCGGGCCATCGGGCTGCGGCAAGACCACCTTCCTGCGCATGCTGTTGAGCCAGGAGGTGCCCTGCAAGGGCGAGATCCTCCTCGACGGCGAGCCGCTGGCACCCGAGCCGACGCCGGAGCGCGGCGTCGTCTTTCAGCGCTACTCGGTGTTCCCGCATCTGACGGTGCTCGACAACGTCGCCCTCGGGCTCGAGGTGGAGCACTCACCGCTACTGGGCCGCACCTTCGGCAGCACGCGGCGCGAGATCCTCGCCCGCAGCCGCGAGATGCTCGACCATGTCGGGCTGCACGGCGCCGCCGACAAGTATCCGGCGCAACTCTCCGGCGGCATGCAGCAGCGCCTCGCCATCGCCCAGACGCTGATCAAGCGGCCGACCCTGCTGTTGCTCGACGAGCCATTCGGCGCGCTCGACCCCGGCATCCGCACCGACATGCACCACCTCATGCGCCGGCTGTTCGACGAAACCGGCATGACGGTGTTCATGGTCACCCACGATCTGCGCGAGGCCTTCCAGCTCGGCACGCGCGTGCTGGCGTTCGATCGCTATCGCACGCGCGAGGAGGAGCAGGAGGTCTACGGCGCGACGATCATGTTCGACATCCCGCTCGAGCGCGACACCCGGCGCCGCGAGGTCGAACGCGAGGTCGCCGCGCAACTCCCCTCCAGCAACGCCAGCCAGGACGACCTGGCGCGCGATGCGGAGTCCCTCAGCGGACTCCAACTCGGGACGACCCGACGCTCCCCCGCCCTCGCCGGCGGACACTAGAGGATCGATGCTGACGGTCGCTCAGTCGCCCGGGATCGGCGAGACGATGCTCGACGAGCCACTCGAATCCCTGTTCGCGCAGCGATCCGGACGATCGGAGATGCACAAGCACAGACCACGAATAGGAGAGTTCCATGGCTTCCGAGGCGGCTCTGTACGACGAGGAGCTGGCCGGCGGCACGCACTGGTCGTTTGTCCTGCGCCGCGGCACGATCCTCCGCCTGCTCGACGTCGCCGGCGGTGCGAACGTCGGCATGCTGTTCTACAACCCGAGCAATCCGCTCGAGCGCTACAACATGCCCGACACGCTGAAGTGCCAGCACACCTTCAAGCTGACACGCGGCAACTGTCTGTACTCCGACATGGGGCGCATCTTCTGCTCGATCGTCGAGGACAGCGTCGGCTGGCACGACACGGTCGGCGGGAGCTCGACGCGCGCCGGCGTCGCCGCGCGCTGGGGCCATCGCTCGTACCAGGAGGCGCGCAACGAGCGTACCCAGAACGGGTACGACAGCTTTCTGGTGGAGGCGGGCAAGTACGGGCTCGGGCGGCGCGACCTCGCAGCCAACGTCAACTGGTTCAGCAAGGTGAGCGTCGCCGACGACGGCGCGATGACCTTCCATCCGCATCACTCGCGACCCGGCGATGTCGTCGCGCTGCGCTTCGAGATGGACACCCTGGTGCTCCTCCACACCTGCGCCCACCCGCTCGATACCTCTGCGACCTACCCGCGGCGGCCGGTGCGCTATCAGCTCGTCCAGGCCGAGGCGGTGGCCGCCGACGACTACTGCCGCAACTTCCGTCCGGAGAATTGGCGCGGCTTCGAGAACAATCGGATCTATCACCTCGACGCCGCGACGCCGGGGACGCCGCCCGCCCTGCCACGGCCCTCGGAAGAGGCGCCGCCGTTGGAGGCGCCGACGTGCGAGAGCCCGCTCGCCGCCGACCGCGCGGGGTACCGGCACGTCGTCCCCGCGGGGGACTACTGGCTGCATCAGGTGCGCCAGGGCCAGACGCTGCGCATCGTCGACCTCGAGGGCAACCAGGCCGCCGACACGCTCTTCTATGCCGCCGCCGATCCGGCCGAGCGCTACAGCGCCGTCGACACGATGCTCCAGCAGCGCAACGTCTACCTGAGCGTCGGCACGCCGCTGCGCTCGACCGCCGGTCGCATCATGCTGGAGATCGTCGCCGACACGGTGGGCCGCCACGATACCCTCGGCGGCGCCTGCGCCACCGAGTCGAACACGGTCCGCTACGCGCTGGAGAAGAAGACCATGCACGCGTGCCGCGACAGCTGGCTGCTGGCCGTCGGCGAGCGCCCGGAGGTCGGGATCACCAAGCGCGACATCGGGCACAACATCAACTTCTTCATGAACGTGCCGGTCACCCCCGAGGGCGGCCTGAAGTTCGCCGACGGCGTCTCCGGCCCCGGCAAGTACGTCGAGCTGCGCGCCGCGATGGACGTCTGGGTCTTCATCTCCAACTGCCCGCAGCTCAACAACCCCTGCAACGCCTACAACCCGACCCCAATCGAGGTCCTGATCTTCGACGCCTGACGGATGACTGTAGCGGCGGGCTTTAGCCCGCCACCGCTAGCGCGCTAGGGGTGGCGGGCGAAAGCCCGCCGCTACATCAGACTATGTTCTCGACTGTTCTCGTCGCCAACCGCGGCGCCATCGCCTGCCGCGTCTTTCGCACGCTCAAGCGCATGGGCGTGCGCTGCGCGGCGGTGTATTCCGACGCCGATCGTCATTCCCGCCATGTGACGATGGCGGATGCGGCGGTGCCGATCGGTCCGCCGCCCGTGGCGCAGAGCTACCTCGACGTCGACCGCATCGTCGCCGCCTGCCGCGCCACCGGCGCCGAGGCGGTGCATCCGGGCTACGGCTTCCTCAGCGAGAACGCCGCGTTCGCCGAGCGCCTCGCCGCCGAGGGCATCCGCTTCATCGGCCCGCGCCCCGAGCATCTGCGCGAGTTCGGCCTGAAGCACACCGCCCGCGCGGCCGCCGCGGCGTGCGGCGTGCCGCTGCTGCCGGGCAGCGGCCTCCTCGATTCCGTTGCCGCCGCGGCGCGCGAAGCGACGCGCATCGGCTTTCCGGTGATGATCAAGAGCACCGCCGGCGGCGGCGGGATCGGCCTGCAGCGCTGCCACGCCCCCGATCAGCTCGCGCCGCTGTTCGAGTCGGTGCAGCGCCTCAGCCGCAGCAACTTCAAGGACGGCGGCGTGTACGTCGAGAAGTACGTCGAGCGCGCCCGCCACGTCGAGGTGCAGCTCTTCGGCGACGGCCGCGGCAGCGTACTGGCGCTCGGCGAGCGCGACTGCTCGCTGCAGCGCCGCAACCAGAAGGTCGTCGAAGAGACGCCGGCGCCGCATCTGCCGGCGGTGACGCGCGCGGCGATGCTCGCCGCGGCGGTGCGCCTCGGCGAGCACGTCGCCTACGAATCGGCGGGCACGGTCGAGTTCATCTACGATGACGACGCCGACGCCTTCTACTTCCTCGAAGTGAACACGCGGTTGCAGGTCGAGCACGGCGTCACCGAGGCCGTGACCGGCGTCGACCTGGTCGAATGGATGGTGCGCCAGGCCGCGGGCGAGCTGGCGCCGCTCGCGGAGATCGCACCGACGCCGCGCGGCGCCGCGATCCAGGTGCGGCTCTACGCCGAGGACCCGGGCAAGAACTTCCTGCCCGCCTGCGGACGGCTGACGCACGTCGCGTTCCCCGACGACGCGCGCGTCGACGGCTGGGTCGACACCGGCACCGAGATCACACCGCACTACGATCCGATGCTCGCGAAGATCATCGTGCACGGCGACGACCGCGACATCGCGCTCGCGCGCCTGCGCGCCGCGCTCGCCGCCACCGAGGTGTGGGGCGTCGAGACCAACCTCGCGTATCTCGCGGCCATCGCCGACTCCGCCCTCTTCGCATCCGGTCGCGTCAGCACCGGCGCGCTCGCCTCCTTTCCGTTCACCCCGGCGACCGTCGACGTGCTCGCGCCGGGCGCCCAGAGCAGCCTGCAGGACTGGCCCGGCCGCCTCGGCTACTGGCACGTCGGCGTGCCGCCGAGCGGACCGATGGATCCGCTCTCGCACCGGCTCGCGAACCGCGTGGTCGGCAACGCCGACGACGCCGCGGCACTGGAGATGACGCTCGCCGGGCCGACCCTGCGGTTCAACCAGGACGCCGTCATCTGCCTGGGCGGTGCGGCGATGGCGGCGGCGCTCGACGACGTGCCGGTACCCTCCTGGGAGGCCGTGCCGGTCGCGGCCGGACAGGTGCTGACGCTCGGACGCATCGCCGGAACCGGCCAGCGCACCTATCTCGCCGTGCGCCACGGCTTCGATGCCCCGCGCTATCTCGGCAGCCGCGCGACGTTCGCGCTCGGCCACTTCGGCGGCCACGCCACCGGCGTACTGCGCACCGGCGACGTGCTCCGCCTGCGCACCGCCGGGGCGACGCTGCCGTTGGTCGACGCCCTGCCCGCCGCCCTGCGTCCCGCGCTCACGCGCGAGTGGGAGATCGGCGTGCTCTCCGGTCCGCACGGCGCCCCCGACTTCTTCACCGAAGACGACATCGCCACCCTGCTGAGCGCCAGCTACGAGGTGCACTTCAACAGCGCCCGCACCGGCGTGCGGCTGATCGGCCCGAAGCCACGGTGGGCGCGCGCCGACGGCGGCGAGGCGGGACTGCATCCGTCGAACATCCACGACAACGCGTATGCGGTCGGCACGCTCGACTTCACCGGCGACATGCCGATCCTCCTCGGCCCCGACGGCCCCAGCCTGGGCGGCTTCGTCTGCCCGGTGACGGTCGCGCTGGCGGAGCTGTGGAAGGTCGGCCAGCTCGCGCCCGGCGATTCGGTGCGGTTCCGGTTGGTGGCTCCGGAGGAAGCAGATCAGCTCCTCAACCAGCAGAATCACGGAGTGCGGCGCGTGAGCGCCGCTGGATTGGAACGCGGCGTCAGCCGCGCTGACGCGCGGCCCCAAGCCAGCGGCGCTCACGCGCCGCACTCCCCGGTCATCGATACGTTGCAGGCGAATGGCGAAGTCGTCTGTCTCCGCCGCAGCGGCGACGACAACCTGCTCGTCGAGTTCGGCCCGCCGCAACTCGACCTGACCCTCCGCTTCCAGGTGCATGTGTTGATGGAGCGCCTGCAGGCACTGGCACCGCCCGGGCTGATCGACCTCACGCCCGGCATCCGCTCGCTGCAGATCCACGTCGACAGCAGCGTGCTGCCGCTGACGCGGCTGCGCGGCGTGCTCGACGAGGCGCTCGACGGGCTGCCGGCGGTGGACGACATCGCCGTGCCGACGCGCATCGTACACCTGCCGCTCTCGTGGGACGACGAGGCCACGCGTCTCGCCATCCGCAAGTATCAGGAGCTGGTGCGGCCGGACGCGCCGTGGTGCCCCTCCAACATCGAGTTCATCCGCCGCATCAACGGCCTCGCCGACGAGGACGCCGTGCGCGCCATCGTCTTCGACGCGCACTACCTGGTCCTCGGCCTCGGCGACGTCTACCTCGGCGCGCCCGTCGCGACGCCGGTGGATCCGCGCCATCGCCTGGTGACGACGAAGTACAACCCGGCGCGCACGTGGACGCCGGAGAACGCGGTCGGCATCGGCGGCGCGTACCTGTGCATCTACGGGATGGAGGGTCCGGGCGGCTACCAGTTCGTCGGCCGCACCGTGCAGGTGTGGAACACGTGGCGGCAGACGGCGAACTTCACCGGCGGCAAGCCCTGGCTGCTCCGCTTCTTCGACCAGCTCCGCTTCTTCCCGGTCAGCGCCGCCGAGCTCGCCGCGGCGCGCGAGGCGTTCCCGCACGGCGCCTACTCGGTGCGGACGGAGGAAAGCGTCTTCCGCCTCGCCGACTACCGGCGCTTCCTGGCGACGAACGCGGACGCCATCGCCGCCTTCAAGGCGACGCAGCAGGCCGCGTTCGCCGCCGAGCGCCAGCACTGGCGCGATCTCGGTCTCGACACCTACGTCAGCGAGGAGACCGCCGCCGCGCCCGCCGCCGACGAGGTGCCCGCCGGCCACATCGCCGTCGAGTCGCCCATCCCGGGCAACGTGTGGAAGATCCTCGTCGAGGCCGGCGACCGTGTGCGCGCCGGCCAGGTGGTGGTGCTGCTCGAGTCGATGAAGATGGAAATGGAAGTCGTCGCCGCGACCGCGGGGCTGGTGACCGAGATCCAGTGCCAGGTCGGCAAGACCGTGCGCGCCGGCCAGCACCTGTTGTTGCTGGCGTCGGAGTCGTGAAGAAAGGATTCTCACCACGGAGGCACGGAGACACGGAGCCCAGAAAAAACACTCCGTGTCTCCGTGCCTCCGTGGTGAAGGCTTTGTGATGATCACAATTGAATCGCTGCGCGAGGAGTACCGCTCGCGCCGCTCGCCGGTGGACGTCGTCGACGCGGTGTTCGCGCAGATCGACGCGAGCCCTGACCCGGCGGCGTGGATCACGGTGCGGCATCGCGACGACGTGCGGCGCGAGGCGGCGGCGCTGACGGCGGGCGATATCGAGCGACTGCCGTTGTGGGGTGTCCCGTTCGCGGTGAAGGACAACATCGATGTCGCGGGCATCGACACGACCGCCGCGTGTCGGCCGTTCGCGTACCGGCCGGTCGCCGACGCCACCGCCGTCGCGCGTCTGCGCGCCGCCGGCGCGCTGGTGATCGGCAAGACCAACCTCGATCAGTTCGCCACCGGTCTCGTCGGCGTGCGCTCGCCGTACGGCATTCCGCGCTGCGTCTTCGACCCGGCCTACGTCTCCGGCGGCTCGAGCTCCGGCTCGGCGGTCGCCGTGGCGCGCGGCCAGGTCGCCTTCGCGCTCGGCACCGACACGGCGGGCTCGGGCCGGGTGCCGGCGGCGTTCAATCACCTCGTCGGCGTCAAACCGACGCGCGGGCTGATCGGCACCGGCGGGGTCGTTCCGGCGTGCCGCTCGCTCGACGTCGTCAGCGTCTTCGCCGCGAGCTGTGCCGAAGCCGATCTGGTGCGCCGGCTCGCCCAGGGCGCCGATCCGCGCGACGCGTACTCGCGTCCGATGCGCGCGCGGCGGTTGCCGGAGCCGGGCCTCGTCGTCGGCGTCCTCGTCGCCGCGGACCGCGACTTCAACGGCGACGCTGCCGCGGCCGCGCTGTACGAGCGCGCCATCGCCGCGACGTCGGCGCTCGGCTGGCGGACACGCGAGATCGACTACGCGCCGTTCCGCGAGACCGCGTCGCTGCTCTACGACGGTCCCTGGCTCGCCGAGCGGTACGCCGCGCTCGCGGAGGCCCTGGCGACGCATGGCGATGCGGTCGATGCGACCGTGCGGCGGCTGGTCGAGCCGGGCGCCCGGCTGACCGCTGCCGACGCCTTCCGTGGAATGGATCGACGCGCGGCGTTGGCGGCGCGCGCCGCCGAGCAGTGGGCGGCGGTCGATGTGCTGCTGCTGCCCACGGCGCCGACGATCCCACGCGTCGACGACGTCCTCGGCGATCCGATCCGCCTCAACGCAACGCTCGGCCGCTACACCAACTTCGTCAATCTCCTCGACTACTGCGCGGTCGCCGTCCCCGCGGGGTTCCGGCCCGACGGCCTGCCGTTCGGCGTGACGGTGATCGCACCGGCGTTCGCCGACGACGACCTGGCGCGCGTCGCGGATCGCCTGCACCGCGCCCTCGAGCCGAGTTGGGGCCTGGCACGGTCACCCCTTCCCGAGGCGCATCCACCAAACGGTGGAGCAGCGGGCGTGCGTCTTGCCGTCGTGGGCGCACATCTCGCGGGACTGCCGCTCAACCATCAGCTCACCGAGCGCGGCGCAACGCTGATCGCGCGGACGCGGACGGCCGGCACCTATCGCTTCTATGCCCTGCCCGGCACCACGCCACCCAAGCCCGGTCTGGTGCGCGATCCGGCTGCCACCGGCGGCGGGATCGAAGTCGAGGTCTGGGAGCTGTCGGCGACCGCCTTCGGAAGCTTCGTCGTCGAGGTCCCGCCGCCACTCTCGATCGGGACCATCGTGCTGGCCGACGGATCCGCGGTGAAAGGGTTCCTCTGTGAGCCGGCCGCGCTGGTCGGCGCCGAGGACATCACCGGCTTTGGCGGTTGGCGCGCCTATCTGGGCTCGCGCTGACCCGCCGACCGCTTTTTTGCCCACGAATCGAGCAGGTCGGAGCCGCTGAAATAAGCAGCTTTGCTGCCCGTCGTCGTAATTTCCGACGCAGCGCGCCGCGTCCGTCTCTGCGTCGCGCTGGTATGGCCGTTGCTCTCTCGCACGCAAAACAAACTAGCGGCTGGACGCGCAACGCCCCCGACAAAGGGACGGGTGCGCGACAGACTCAACATCGGAGAGGGGGTCATTCATGAGAACCACCACACGCATCGCGTCGATCGTCTTCAGCGTGCTCGCGATCTACGCCACGCACGCCTGGGCGCAGGGCGGTGAGCAGGAGCCGGGCGGCGAGGCGGAAGAGCCGGAGACGGCGCCTGAAGTGAAGGCGGAAGACGCGGCGGCGGCGAAGCCGACCGGCTGGCTGCCCGGCGGCCTGTCCGGCAACGTCGCCATCTACAGCGACTACTCTTTCCGCGGTATTTCGCAGACCAAGCGCGACGCGGCGATCCAGGGCGGCATCGACTGGAACCACGATTCCGGCGTCTTCCTCGGGACGTGGGCTTCGCCGGTCAACTTCACCAACGGGTCGGGCACGAAGAACGCGTACATGGAGTCCGACTGGTACGGCGGGTACCAGGGCGCCTTCGACAACTTGTCGTACAAGCTGAGCGCGACGTACTTCTACTATCCCGGCGCGTCCACCTTCGACTACTGGGAGTTCGGCGCTTTCGGCGGCTATGACTTCGGGTTCGCCTCGGTGAGCACCGGCTTCATCGGATCGCCCGACTACTTCGGCTCCCTCGGAACCGGTTTCTACATCCCCGCCGGCTTCGCGATCCCGATCGGGACGGTGTCCTGCCCATTCCCCGGCAAGGAGTGGGAGAACTGCTTCGATCTCGGGTTCGACGCCAACGGCGGCTACACCCACACCTCGACGCAGATCTTCACCAACACGCACCACTACTGGGACTACAACGCCGGCCTGACCATGGCGATGCCGTTCAACTTCAAGTTGGACTTCCGCTTCGTCGGCACCGACGAGGCCGGTCTGGCGGACAACGCCGGCGGCAATCGCTTCGTCTTCGGCGCCAAGTACTCCTTCTGAGCTGCGCAGCGGTCGGGCCCGTGCCCGACCCCATCCACCAACCGGGGCGGTGCGGGGCAACCCGCGCCGCCCTTCGTTTCTCGAGGGCGGCGCGGACACGTGCGGCATCCACCGCCGGTGGCGACGACGGCGGGAGAGCAGCCCTCAGAGCCGCGCGAGGGAACGGCCCATCTGGTCATCTGGGTGAGCCCCGGGTTGAATCCAAGCGCGCCGTCGAACAACATCGCCGCGCACCTATGCCACGGGCCCGGGGGACGCCGCCCCGACAAATCGATGGGAGCTCCAGCCGCTCATGCGCGTTCGTCTCATGCAGATCGTCGACTTCTGGATTGGCGTACCGCTCTGCGCCGTGCTGTCGGTCTGGAAGTTCCTGATCGGTACGATCATTCCCAGGTCTCCGTGCGCGCCCAAGAAGATCCTCTTCATCGAGCTCAGCGAGATGGGGAGCGCGATCCTCGCCCATTCGGCGCTGGTGCAGGCCAGGGAGCTCGCCGGCGGCGAGCCGCCCTGGTTCCTGATCTTCAAGCGCAACCGCGAGAGCTGCGAGGTGCTGGGCATCTTGCCCAGGGACCACGTGCTCGTCATCGACGACCGATCCTTCCCGGCCTTTGTCCGGAGCGCGGCCAGCACCCTGTGGACGCTGCGCACGCTCGGGTTCGACACCGTGATCGATCTCGAGCTCTTTTCGCGATTCACGGCGCTGCTGACCTATCTCTCCGGCGCTCGCAATCGCGTCGGCTTCCACCGCCACACCGGCGAAGGCCTGTTTCGGGGCAACTTCCTCACCCACCGCGTCAACTACAATCCCCACCAGCACATGGCGCTCAACTTCCTGGCGTTGGTGGGCGCCCTCGAGGCCCCCGCCGGCGAGATCCCCCTGCTCAAGCGCGACATGCGTCCGCTGCTCCTCGATCTGCCTCGGCATCGCAGTGATGAGAGCGAGCGGCGACGCGTGCTCGAGCTCGTCCAGGGCCGCAACCCCGGCGTCGGTCGTGACAGCACCCTGCTGATCGTCAATCCCGATCCGGGCGAAGCGATCCCGATCCGTGGCTGGTCCGAGCAGTCGTTCGCCGAGGTCGCGCGCGCGCTGCTCGACGAATATCCCGGCTCATTCGCGCTGGTGATCGGCACCGATCGCTCGAAACCGTTCGCGGAACGCTTCGTGGAGCGTGTGGGGGCGCAACGTTGCGGCGATCTCACCGGCGCGACCAAGACCCTCGCCGACCTGCTGACGCTCTTCGAGTTGGCGGCGCTCCTGGTCACCAACGACAGCGGCCCAGCCCACCTGGCGGCACTCACGGGCCTTCAATCGGTGGTGCTCTTCGGACCCGAAACGCCAGCGCTGTACGGACCGCTGGGTGATCGATGCACCACGCTGTTCGCCGGATACTCCTGCAGCCCCTGCCTGTCGGCCGCCAACCATCGACACACCTGGTGCAGCAACAACCGGTGCCTGCAGGCCATCACGGTGGCCCAGGTGATCGGCGCAGCGCGAGGGGCCCTGGCACGAGCCGGAGTGGAGGGGCGGCCGCAGGGCCTCCAGCCGCTCGCGGGAGCTGCGCGCGATGACGCCTGACGCGCGCGCGCCCGCCCCTGCGCGGTCTGCGGATCCGATGATCCGCCCGGTCACCGCCGCCGCGGTGCTCGACCCGCTACTGGCATTGCTCCTCTTCGCGGTGGGCGTCACGGCCATCCGCGCGCAGCTCCTGGCTTTCGTCGCCGCCTGGCCGCTCGCGCTGTGGCGCACGGCCGCGGTGCAGTCCCTGCGCACCGGGCGTGGCACGCGACATCGCGCGGCACTCGCGGGGCTCGTGAGTCTCGCCTTCACCGCGGTGCTCACGCGCGCGGCGTTGCTCACCACCATGCTCGCGAGCGGGATGCTCCCCCCGGCGCTCGCACTCGTGACCGCCGTCGTGGTCGGCGGGGGCTGCTGGGCGCTCGCGCTGCGCGAATTGGATCGCACCGATTGCGCGCCGGATCACCCGGTCGCGTGGGGCGCCGTCGCCACGATCGTGGTGCTGTCGATGCTGGTCGTGCGTGTGTCGTTCATCGGCCTGCCCGAGTTGATGCCGGAAGAGTCGTACTACTGGCTGTACGCGCGACACCTCGCCCCCGGCTACCTCGATCATCCGCCGATGGTGGCGTGGCTGATCGCCCTCGGTGGGGCGCTCTTCGGCCACAACGAATTCGCCGTCCGCATCGGGACGCTCCTGTCCTGGAGCATCGCCGCGGTCTACCTCCATCGTCTCGCGACGCTGCTCTTCGATCGCTCGGTCGCATGGCTGAGCGTCGCGCTGCTCTCGATCCTGCCGATCTTCGCCGGCATCGGCTTCACGATCACGCCCGATTCACCGCTGATGGCGGCCTGGATGGCCGCGCTCTTCTACCTCCACCGAGCCGCGCTCGGTGGGCGGGCGCGCGCCTGGTACGCCTTCGGCATCGCGGTCGGGTTGGGCATGCTGTCGAAGTACACGATGGTGCTCCTCGCTCCCACCGCACTCCTGGTGGTGGTGCTGCACCCGCCGGCGCGCCTGTGGCTGCGACGCCGCGAGCCCTACCTCGCGGCCCTGATCGCGCTCGGGTTGTTCTCCCCCGTCGTGTACTGGAACGCGAGCCACGACTGGGCGTCCTTCGCGTTCCAAGGGCCGCGCCGCTTTGCGGGACGCATCCGGTTCTCCGTGTTCCGCTATTTTCGCGAGCTCGTGGTGGTGCTCACCCCGAGTGGCGTCGCGGCCACGGCCGTCGCGCTGTGGGGCAGTCGTACCGGCGACGAAGAGTCGGGCCTCCCGGGTCAGCGGCCTGACCGACTGTTCGTGCTGGTCGCGTTCCTCGTGCCGTTCGCTGCGTTCCTGCTCTACAGCGTCCGTCAGAAGACCAAGCTCAACTGGGCCGCTCCAAGCTTTCTCGTCATGCTCCCGTGTATCGCTCACCAGATCGTCGGCTTTCAGGTGGCGACCGCCTCGCGCTTCCGCCGCGTGCTGCAGCGGAGCTGGGTTCCGACCTTCATCGGGCTCGGACTGCTCTACTCCGTCGTCCTCTCCTACGTCGGGGTCGGTCTTCCCGGCGTCGGCTACAGCGCGAACTTCCGCCGCTTCGTCGGCTGGCGGAGCCTCGGCGAGCAGGTCGTCGCGATCGCCCAGCAGGAGGAGCGCGATCACGGCGTAGCGCCGATCATCATCGGCATGGATTCCCACGACCTGTCGAGCGAGCTGTCGTTCTATACCCTCCCGGACGCGTTGCGCCTGCGTGGCAGCCCGGAACCCATCAGCGGACCGCACCCGTTCGGGCGGGACAGCTTGATGTTCCGCCTCTGGGATCCTCCCGCGACGTTCGCGGGTCACTCGATGCTGCTCGTCGCGCACGATCCGTCCAAGCTCCGAGACGAGCTGGTGGTCCCGTACTTCGACGCGATGGATCCGCTTGCGGAGATCGCCGTCACCCGACACGGCAAGCCCGTCGGCACCTACTTCTATCGGGTGGGACGGGACTACCATCTGCCGAGATAGACGCCGCCGCGCCTCTGTGATCCCCTCTGACGCCGAGGTGAGGGCCTGATGCGCATCGTCGACTCCGATCAGCATCTCTACGAACCGCGCACGCTGTGGCTGGAGCACATCGATCCGGCCCTGCGCGACGAGGCCATACGCATCGAGGACGATGCGGTCGGCACACCGCGACTGCGCTGGCGCGGCCAGGCGCTCGGCGTCGCAGAGGTGCAGATCCCCGGCCGCTCGTCCGAGCTCGGCGAAAAGCATCGCCGCGCCGTGGCCGGTCTGCCACCGCTCGAGCGCTACGACGAGGTGCTGCCGCGCGACTACTGGGAGCCGGCGGCGCGCGCCGCCAAGCTCGCCGCGCTCGGCGTCGATGAGGCCGTGCTGTTCCCCAACTTCGGCCTGCTGTGGGAGCGCACGTTGCACGCCTCGCTGCCGGCGCTGCTCGGCAACATGGCGGCGTGGAACCGCTGGTGTGGAACGGTACAGGCGGAGGGCCGCGGCGCGCTGCATCCGGTCGCGCATTGCACGCTGCGCGATCCCGAGTGGCTCGAGCGCCAGTTGTCGGCGCTGTCACGCGCCGGCGTGCGCCTCGCGATGATCGCGCCGGCGCTCGTGGATGGCCGGCCGCTGTCGCATCCGCAGCACGACCGCCTGTGGGCGGCATTCTGCCACCACGGCATCACACCGGTGTTCCACGTCGCCGATCAGCCGCGCCCGTTCGCCGATGCCTGGTACACCGACCAGGACACCGCCCTCGTGCCGGCGGTCGAAGCGGTGTTTCTGCACATTCCCGCCGCCCTCGGCTGCGCCGACCTGATCCTGAACGGCGTGCTCGAACGCTTTCCCGAGCTGCGCATCGGCATCGTCGAGCTGTCGGCGATGTGGGTGCCGATGTTCCTCATGATGCTCGACGGCGCCTGGGCGTTCACCCGCCAGATCAGCGGCCTGCCAGCCGACTCGCTGCCGCTGCAGCCGAGCGACTACTTCCGCCGCCAGATCCGCGTCTCGTCGTTCGCGTACGAGGCGCCGGCGCGCATCATCGAGCAGATGGGCGGCACCGACCTCCTGATGTGCTGCTCCGACTACCCGCACTCCGAGGGCACCATCTCGCCGGTCGCCGACTACGCCGCCTTCGGCTTCGACGTTGCCCCCGCCGCGTCGTCCTTCTTCGCCGGCAACGTCGACTTCCTGCTGCGCCGCTGAACTTCGCGGCCAAGGACGCCAAGGTCTCGCCAAGGACGCTCGCCAGCGACCTTGGCGAGGCCTTGGCGATCTTGGCGGTTTCCAAACTTCGGCAGGGCGCGCCGCCGTCAGTGGCAGGTGACGAGGACCTCCGTCGCCGGGTCGCCGATGTTGGTGCCCAGCGCGTTGAAGGCGCCGCGCAGCGCCAGGCCCGACGTGGTTCTCGCCGCCAAGAACGACCACCGTACGGATGCGCATCGAGGACCCTCCCGCCGCCCCTCACACCCGGGCACCTCGCGCAGCGCTGACGCACGCCGCTCGCAATCGCCGCGACTGACGGATTCATCGTCGCGCGCCCCTGAAACCGCCAAGGACGCCAAGGTCTCGCCAAGGACGCTCGCCAGCGACCTTGGCGAGGCCTTGGCGATCTTGGCGGTTTCCAAACTTCGGCAGGGCGCGCCGCCGTCAGTGGCAGGTGACGAAGACCTCCGTCGCCGGGTCGCCGATGTTGGTGCCCAGCGCGTTGAAGGCGCCGCGCAGCGCCAGGCCCGACGTGGTTCTCGCCGCCAAGAACGACCACCGTACGGATGCGCATCGAGGACCCTCCCGCCGCCCCTCACACCCGGGCACCTCGCGCAGCGCTGACGCACGCCGCTCGCAATCGCCGCGACTGACGGATTCATCGTCGCGCGCCCCTGAAACCGCCAAGGACGCCAAGGTCTCGCCAAGGACGCTCGCAAGCGACCTTGGCGAGGCCTTGGCGATCTTGGCGGTTTCCAAACTTCGGCAGGGCGCGCCGCCGTCAGTGGCAGGTGACGAAGACCTCCGTCGCCAGGTCGCCGATGTTGGTGCCCAGCGCGTTGAAGGCGCCGCGCAGCGCCAGGCCCGACGTGGTGCCGGCCGCCAGCCCGAGGCACGAGACCGGCGAGCCGACGTTCTCCGCCGGGCCGGAGAGCGGCAGGTCCGCACCGCCGAAGTCCGCGTGGTGCAGAACGTCGCGCGATTGACCGGTCGTGAGCTCGATGCAGCTCGGCGCGAGGGCGGTCAGCGTATCGACACCGTCGCATGGCAACGCCGCTTCGACGCGGAGCGCGACGCCGAGGCTGCATTGCATCTGACCCGGTCGGCCGATGCCGCCGTAGGTCGACTGGCACGTGCACTGGCACACGTTGCCGTTGGCGCCGACCGGATCCGGGCCGTTGCACACGCCGTAGTACGGCTGGCAGTCGGCGTCGCTGCTGCACGGGAGATCCCCGTAGTACTGGCAGTACCCGGTGCAGCTCGCGTCGTAGTCGTAGAATCCCTGCCCCGCGCAATAGTAATAGCAGGTGTTCTGGCAGTCGTAGTTGTTGGCGCAGCTGCCGGCGTTGGTCTCGGTCACGACGTCGACATCGAGCGGCGTCTGGCCGCTGCACGACACGCTGCCCGAGCCGCAATATGACGGGTCGGCGCAGACGACGCCGATGCCTGGTATCTCCACCGGGTCGACGTCCAGCAGGGTGCACGTCCCGTAGACGTCGTAGTCCTGGTACGGGGCGCCGAAGTCGAGCTGGATCGCGCCGCTCAGCGGGATCACCAGCGGATCGACGCCGCTGGCCGAGTTGATCTCGAGGCGGCTCGCGCTGGAGTCGAGCTCGCAGACGTTCGGCCCGAGCGGCGCCGGCTGGTCTTCCACGCGGAACACGTTGGCCACGTCGCCGAACGGCGGCTGCGAACCCGGCGCGGGGGCGGCGAGACGGCCGCCCGTGCCGCCAATCGTCCACGCGGCACAGTTGAATGGCGAACCGCTCACGGTAAGGGACAGCGGGCCCTTCAGGGACGTGGCGTTCGTGGTCGTGTACGCCCACGTCTGTGCGGGTCCGGAGAACGTGACGTTCTGGCAACCGGAGAAGGGGGTGCCGCTCGGGACGAGTTCAGCCTGCTGCGAGACCAGCAGGACGGCGTTCCCCGGACCGGAAGGGAAGCCGAGGCCCGTCTGGAGGGTGAAGAGTGGGCCGACGTCACCCGCCGGTTGTGACGCCTGGACGTCATACGCGGTGCCGCCGTCGCAATCGAGATTCCCGCTGCTGCCCGCGGCCAGGAGCTTGAGACAGAGATAGCTGCCGTCGACGGCGTCGATCTCGATGAGCGCATCCTGTTGGAGGCTGAGCGGCGCCACGCCGTTGGCATCGAGCGCACCCGCCGCGAGCGTCAGCGGCCCGGAACTGAAGTAGTAGGAGGCGTTCTCGCCGCTGAGCGCGGTGCTGAACAAGCCCGTGCCTGTATACGATGGATCGCTGTACGACGAACCGGGCGCGATGCTGAAGACGCGGGTGCCGAGCGGCCCCGTCGGCAGCACCACTGGCGTCGGTGTGCCGGTGACGGTGGGCGTGCGGCTGATGGTGGGCGTCGGCGTGATGGTTCGCGTGCGGGTGATCGTCGGCGTACGCGTCGGGGTGAGGGTGATCGTCGGCGTCCGGGTCGGCGTGTACGTGTTCGTGACGGTTGCCGTCGCCGTCGGCTGGACGCCGGACTCGCGACACGATTCGATCTGACTCTGCGAGCCGCGGATCTCGCAATGGCCGATCTCGTCGCCGCGCGAATGGCTGGCGGTGTTCAACGTGACCTGGACCGGATCGTCGCTCAGCGGCGGCGCGAATCCGAGCCCACTGGCCTTGAGCTTGAGCTGGAACAGGTTTGGCGTCGTGATCGGGCGGAAGCGGATCGTGCGCCGCGTCCCCCCGGTGTCGCGCGCGCAGGTGATGATCGGTCCGCGTCCACCGGCGCGCGAACGACAGTCCGGCGCCGCCCAGTCGAGCGTCGCGTTGACGCCCGCGGCGGTGTGGACCTGCACCGTGAGCCCGCTGGCGGCGATGTCATCGATCAGGCTGCCGAACGGCGCGTTGGTGTTGATCGTCGCCCCGAGGAGGATGCTGCCGTTGCTCCCGTTCGCGCTGGTATTGGCGCGCAGCTTGGCGCGGGTCAGGATCAGCGACCCCGGCTGGCCGGGCGGCACGGTCGCCGTCGCCGTGGGACCCGGCGCCCCGACCGTGATGTGTCCGTCGGTAGAAATGGTGGACAGCGCCTCGCCGTCCGGCGAGGCCGTCAGCGCGTTCGACGTGACCAGCGGATAGTCGCCGAGCCCCGCTCCGCCGCTCACCTGGACGGTGCACGTGAAGAGCAGCGACCCGTCGGGAATCGGATCGACGTTGCTGAGCGAGAGCACCAAGGCGCGGAACGCCGTGCAGTTGAAGCCGGGTGTGCATCCCGGCGGCTGGAAGCCGAACGACGTTCCCTGCTTGTCGATGGCCGGGTTCGCCGTACAGTCGGGCCGATTGCCGCCGGTGGGCCGAACCGCGGTCTCGGGCGCAAACGCCACATCCACCTGCACGCCGGCGACCAGCTCACCACCGGTCTCGAGGGTCACGGGGAATGTCGTCGTCTGTCCTGGCAGCGCGACGCCGGTACCGACGTGGACGACGGTCGTGCCACCGACGCGCGGCTGAGCGGGCGGCGTCGCGGCGCAGCCGTCGAGCGCGGCCATCGTCGAGAAGGAGAGATCGGCGACGCTCACGCGTCCGTCGTGATCGGCGTCGGACGCGACGCAGGCGCTCAGGGCCTCGCGCCCGAGTGCGATCTCGACACCGGTGGCCAGCTCGGCGGGGCTGGCATGGCCGTCGCCATCACAATCGCCGCCGCAGGTCTGCGCGACCAGGCGACCGCTGGACGCGGTCAACAATACGCTGGCCAACACCCACACGCCCAGGTGCCAGCGCTGCCACGCTGCCTCCGAATCGGTGACGCGAGTCGTCATCGTTCCCCCTTGCCCGCCGCCGTGCGCTCACACGCGGGCTGCGAATGCTACTGCACCAGTTGACGCTCGCTTCTTGCCACAGGCGGCGCGCGTTTCTCAATACAATTGAGTTGCTCGTGGTGGGTGGTGTGTGTGGGAGAGTCGGATGGACGCGAATAGTGCGGCGCCGCGGATGCATGGCGTGCTGCGCGACGGTGGTCAGATCGCAGGCGGCGTCCTGCTCGCGAGTTGAGCAGTGCCGTCGCACCCCTCGCGGCACCGCGGACGCCCCCTGGAATGCGGCTTGCTCTCAGACCGGCACGCGCCGCTCGGCGAGCCCGCGTTCCATCCTCAGACGACCGTGAGGAACGAGACGCCGTGCGTGCCGACGAAGCGGTCGGCGCGCGACGGCCCGCCGGCCACGCCGCCGTGGGCCTCGTCGAGCACGCGCTGGACGCGATTGCGATGGAACGTGCGCAGGAGCTCGCGGACCGGCAGGACGCAGGGCGGCGCGGCGCCGTACAACTCGTCGTGGAGGGCCGGCAGGCGGTACCACGGCACGCTGGCGCGACGGTGGTGGGCATTGTGGTAGCCGAAGTTGATGGTCAGCCAGTTCAGCAGCGGCCAGCGCACCGAGAGCAGGTTGGAGTAGGTGTTGTCGTCCTCGTACCGACGGTCGTACGCCTGCGTCGGCACCGGTTCGTCCCAGGTGACGAGGTGGTACTCGAAGGTGTGGTGGAACGCGTCGTTGAGATTGAGCGCCGTGAGCAACAGCAGATAGGCGACGCCGTACGCGAGCAGCGCCGTGGGCGCGTAGACGGCGAGGCACACCGCGACGGTGCCGCGCAGCGCCCCGACCAGCAGCACGCGGCGCCGCTCATGCGCGAGCGTCGGGACAACGAACGGCCGCAGCATCACCTGGCCGTGCATCACCAGCTCGACCGCCGGAACGTACGCCCACTCGAGCGCGACGACGCCCTGCCGCAGCCACGCCGGCGCCTCGCGCAACCAGCGGTGGTAGTCGAAGGTGGCGAAGTCGCCTTTGTCGCGGTGGTGCCGGATGTGCATGTGGCGGATGCGGTTGAACGACGCGTACGCGGCGCCGCACACGAAGCTCATCGCCTCGCCGACCGCGGCGTTGACCTGGCGCGAGCGGAACAGATTGCCGTGCGCGCATTCGTGCACGAGGTAGGCGGCGACCAGCATCGCGTGCGCGAGCAGCAGGACGCCTAGCGCCATGCCGGGCAGCGCTGCACAGAGCACCAGCCCCCAGCCGACCGCGTAGCCGCCGAGCACATACGCGAGCACCAGCGTATTCGGCCACACGCCGGCCGGCTCTTTGAAGACGTTCGCCACCGGCGCGTTCATAGGAACGTGAGCATGTCGTCCGGTTGCGGGGGCGAGACCTGGTAGAAGTCGGGCTCCCACTCGCGCGTCTTCTGCCTGACGAAGATGCGCGCGATCTCGTCGCCGAACGCCGCCGCCGGCAGGTTCATCGGCAGGCGCAGCATCGCCGAGCGGTTGTACGTCGGGCAGGCGACGGCGGTGATCGCCTCGGCGTGCGCCAGCCGCGCGACGCCGCGATGGCTCAACCGCCCCCAGCGCAACGGGTGCCCCGTTTCGCCCGCGGCACGTAGCAACGACTCGACTCGATCGCGATCCATTCCACAGCTCAGGGGTGGCGCGTGACCGGCTCAGCAGCGGAAATCTGCCCCATCCGATGTGGGGCAAGGCGCGTACCAACGCCCAGCGGCAGAAAGATCGCAGACCGACGCCCGACGCCGGCCGGACATGCCGGTGGGCGCTGCCCAATGTCTCGGCGGACGCCTATCGGTGAGGCAGCGAGGGACGCACGGACGTCATTCGCCTCCGGGAACGCCCAGCTGACCGGCGTGGCGTCCCTGGCGTTCTTGGCGGCAAGTTCAGGCGCGCCGATCGCGCGGACGTGCCTGGCAATCTCCGCCGCTTCCAGACTACGAAGGAACGGAGATGAACGGACACACGAAGGCGGAGGCGTGGATCTACGACGCCAGCGGCACGGCGCGCCACGGCTGGCTCGAGATCATCGAGGAGCACGGCGAGCTGCGCCCCGCCGACCGCGGCTGGCAACGCGTGGCGGGCTTCCCGCCGGAGACGGCGGTCGGTGCGGCGCGCCTGGCGCTGTGGGCCGATCAGCGCGACAAGTACGTGATCCGCCTCGACCTCGGCACCATCCAGCGCTGGGTGATCTGCGAGCGGTTCCCCGCACTGTTGCACGCCGCCGGATCGGTGCACGCGCTGGTCCAACTCGGCCGCGCGTAGGCGAACGCCATCAGTGCAGGGTCGACGCCGGGACCAGCTCGTCGAGCTGCTCCGGCGGCGCGCCGCGCGGCACGGTGAAGCGGAAGGTCGTGCCACGGTTGGAATTCGGCGTCGCCCACAGGCGCCCGCCGTGGCTCTCGACGATTGAGCGGCTGATCGCGAGGCCCATGCCGAGGCCGGTCGGCTTCGTCGAGAAGAACGCATCGAAGACGCGTTCGGCCACGTCCCCCAGTCCGCGGCCGGGATCGGAGACGGCGATCTCGATCGACCCGTCGGCCAGCGCGCCGACCGTCATCGTGATCTGATCGCCGGCGCCCGGCGCGGACACCGCTTCCAGCGCGTTGAGCAGCAGGTTCACCAGGACCTGCTCGATCTGAATCGCGTCCACCGACGCCAGCCATTTCGCGCTGACGCCGACGACGACGATCGGCAGTCCGGTCCGGCGCGATTCCATCGACACCGTGCGGACGGCCTGGTCGGCCAGCGCGAGCAGGTCGACCGTCTCGCGCTGCGGCGGCCGCTTGGTGACATAGGAGCGGATGCGGCGCACGATCTCGCCGGCGCGCAGCCCCTGGGCCGAGATGAGCTCGAGCCCCTGCAGCAGTTTGGCGCGCTCGTCGCGCTCGCTGCGCACGTAGCGCGCGCAGGCGCCAGCGTAGTTGACGATCGCGCCGAGCGGCTGGGTGAGCTCGTGCGCCATCTCCGCCGCCATCTCGCCCATGCTGCTCAAGCGCAGCACGTGCGCCAGCGCGGCCTGCTGCTCGCGCCGCTCCTCTTCGAGGCGCTTGCGTTCGCTGATGTCACGCAGGATGCCCTCGTACGCGACGGCCGTGCCGCTGGCGTCGCGCAGCACGTTGCCCGACACGGACACCACGGTCTCGCTGCCATCGGGTCGGCGCCAGCTCATCTCGAGATCACCGACCTCGGCGTGCGCCCCGATCAACGCCCGCCCCCGCTGCAGGTCGTTCGGCGCGAACAGGCGGCTGGCATCGGTGCCGATCAGCTCCTGCGGTTGATAGCCGAGCCGCGTGACCGATGGACTGACCATCTGAATCAGGCCGTCGAGGCCGACGCGCACATAGACGTCGTTGATGCGCTCGAAGATGCCGCGAAAGCGCAGCTCGCTCTCGTCGGCGCGTTCGGTGGCCGCCAGCAATCGCGCGTGCCGAACGCGATCGAGCACCCGCTGCTCCTCCGCGCGCCACAGCGCGGCGAGGCGCCCCTCGCGGATCATCACCGCCACCGGCATCGAGCCGAAGATCAGGATCGGGACATACGGTGGTGACCAGTCGAAGCCGAGGAGCCACGGGACCACGACGCAGCCCAGCGCGGTCGCGCCGAGGAGCCCGTACATCCACGCCGCCGACACGCAGGTGTAACCGATCGCGAGCACGATGAGCCCGAGAATGCCGATCTGGCCGATCTGCTGATACGCGGCCCACCCCATGAGGCCGCGCACCACCACAAGCGCAAGCGACAGACCGAGGGCCGGATGCGCCCAGCGACGCGGCAAACGGCCGCGCACGCACGCCCGGCGCAGCCACACCATGGCGAGCGCCCCGATCGCGGTGACGGCGGCGAGCACCAGCCCGTCCAGTGCCCCGCTGCGAAACAACGGCGGCACCGTCGCGATGGCAAACAGCAGCAGGAGGCCGTGTGCCAGCTGCGGCAGGCGATCGAACGCGGCGCGGCGCTCGATCACGGCCCGCCGTGCCGGCGACCTCAGGTACCTCTCATGGATTGTCGGCATAGGCTCGGGCCGTCTGGCGCCCGTCTCGGGTCGGGCAACTAGAGATGACATCTCACTCTTTTGCAGCCACCTCAATGACACAATCCCCGAATGGAGGGCCGCGCTCCCGCGCGGCCCGTCCGCGGTGGTGCGATACAATCCGCCCGGTTACGCCATCCGTAGCTCGTACATGTGTCGCGGCGCGCTGCCAGGCGCCGCGGGAGCGGCGCCCTCCAATCGGGGATCGAATCGTACGTTCTTGAAGTGTTCGGGCCGTCCCCTCGCACCAAATCGTGCGCGGCGGCACAATCGCCGCATGGTCCGACGCCTCCGATGCCTCGCCATCGCCTGCAGTCTCGTATTGGCGGCGTGCGGCGATGGCGTCCTCATCATCAGCTTCAACAGTGGCGTGATCGTCGGCGCGCCGCAGTGCAGCGGCGCCGGCGGTCAGTTCAACCTCCGCGATCAGGGCGGTCTCCAGGTGCTCGTCGTGATCACCAGCAGCACGCACATCGTGGTCTCCAGCGGAGCGGGCTCGTGCAACGACCTCTTCGCCGGCGATCCCGTCGAGGTGAACGGCCACGACAGTGGCGACCGCATCGTCGCCACGAGCATCACGGTGCGCTGACCGCGCGTGCGCGACGTCCGCATGCGTCGCGCTACTGCCCGCATTCGCCAGACGCATGGCGCGCGCGGCCGATCGCGTCGACATCGCACCACGTTCCGGGCTATTCCCGCCTGCACGGAGGCGATGAGATGCAGACCGATCTGCTGATTGGCGGACAGTTCGTCGACGGTCAGGGCAGCGCCGAGGAGATCCTCAATCCGGCGACGGGCGCGCGCATCGCCACGATCCCCTCCGCCTCCGCGGAGCAGATCGATGCGGCGATCGCGGCGGCCGCGCGCGCCTTCGAGAGCTGGGGGCGGACCACGCCCGCCGCGCGCGCCGCGCTGCTCCTCAAGCTGGCCGACCGGATCGAGGCCGAGGCGGAGACGTTCGTCGAGCTCGAGAGCCTCAACTGCGGCAAGCCGTTGGCTCGCGTCCGCGAGGACGAGCTGCCGGCGATCGTGGACTGCTTCCGCTTCTTCGCCGGCGCGGCGCGCTGCATGACCGGCAGCGCGGCGGGCGAGTACCTTCCCGGATTCACCAGCATGATCCGCCGCGATCCGGTCGGCGTCGTCGGGTCGATCGCGCCGTGGAACTACCCGCTGATGATGGCGGCCTGGAAGATGGCGCCGGCGCTGGCCGCGGGCAACGCGATGATCCTGAAGCCGTCGGAGCAGACACCGCTGACGGCGCTGAAGCTCGCCGAGATCGTGACCGAGATCTTCCCCGAGGGCGTCTTCAACGTCGTGCTCGGGCGCGGCGAGACGGTCGGCGCGCCGCTGGTCGCGCATCCCGGCGTGCACATGGTCTCGCTCACCGGCGACATCGCGACGGGCCGCGCCGTGCTCGAGGCGGCGGCGAAGACGATCAAGCGCACGCATCTCGAGCTGGGCGGCAAGGCGCCGGTGATCGTTTTCGACGATGCCGACATCGACGCGGTCGTCGAGGGCGTGCGCACGTTCGGCTATTACAATGCCGGCCAGGACTGCACGGCGGCCTGCCGGATCTTCGCCGGCGCCAAGGTCTACGACAAGGTCGTGGCCGATCTCGCCGGCGCGGTGTCCGGGCTGAAGCTCGGAACGCCCGACCAGGCGGAGACGGAGCTCGGCCCGCTCATCAGCGAGCGCCAGCGCACGCGCGTGGCGGGCTTCGTCGATCGCGCCCGCGCCGCCAAGCACGTCGAGGTGGTGACCGGCGGCAGGGTCGGGGCGGGCAACGGCTTCTTCTACGAGCCGACGGTCATCGCCGGCGCGCTGCCCACGGACGAGATCGTGCAGCGCGAGGTCTTCGGCCCGGTCGTCTCGGTGACGCGCTTCAGCGACCCGGACGACGCGGTCCGCTGGGCGAACGACTCGCCGTACGGCCTCGCGTCGTCGGTGTGGACGCGCGACGTCGCGAAGGCGATGGCGACGGCGGCGCGGCTGCGATACGGCTGCACGTGGATCAACACGCACTTCATGCTGGTCAACGAGATGCCGCACGGCGGCATGAAGTCGTCCGGCTACGGCAAGGACATGTCGGCGTATGCGTTGGAGGACTACACCGTCGTCCGACACGTGATGGTGAAGTTCTGAGCGCTGGACAGCACCGTGGACGGCCTCGTGCAGGCACAGCCTGAAACGGCATCGCGCTCGGGCGCGCCGGCAGCTGGCCCGATCGTACGCCTCACCGGCGTGCGCAAGGCGTACCGGGACGTCGTTGCCGTCGCGCACGTCGATCTGGAGATCGCGCGCGGCGAGTTCTTCACGATGCTGGGACCGTCGGGCTCCGGGAAGACCACCACCCTGCGGCTCATCGCGGGATTCGAGAAGCCCGATCGCGGCGTGGTCGAGCTCGACGAGAAGGACGTCACCGCCCTTCCGCCCTTCGAGCGCAACGTCAACACCGTCTTTCAGGACTACGCGCTCTTCCCGCACATGACGGTCGCCGGGAACATCGCCTACGGCCTCGAGTCGCGCGCCGTGCCGCGCCAGGAGATCGCGCCGCGCGTCCAGGAGGCGCTCCGCATGGTGCGGCTCGAATCGTACGGCGAGCGGCGGCCCGCGCAACTGTCGGGCGGCCAACGGCAGCGCGTCGGGCTGGCGCGCGCCATCGTCAACCGGCCGGCGGTGCTGCTCCTCGACGAGCCGCTCGGCGCCCTGGATCTCAAGCTGCGGCAGGAGATGCAGTCCGAGCTGAAGCGCATCCAGTCGGAGGTCGGCATCACCTTCCTCTACGTCACCCACGACCAGGAGGAAGCGCTGACGATGAGCGACCGCATCGCGATCTTCAACCACGGCCGCATCGTGCAGATCGGCACGCCGGACGAGATCTACGAGCAGCCCGTGAACGAATTCGTCGCCGGCTTCGTCGGCACGTCGAACATCCTCGAGCGCGGCGGCAAGCGCCTGCTGCTGCGGCCCGAGAAGATCCACATCGCCGCGGCCGGCTCGACGGTCGGCGAGGCCGGGCTGCACGTCGAGGAAGGCCGCCTCCTGGAGACGGTCTATGTCGGGATGTTCACGCGCTACCGCGTCGCCCTCACCGACGGCGCGACGGTGACGGTGGTGCGCCAGAATCTGGATCGTACGTCGAACCCGCTCCGCGAGCCGCCCGGCGCCACCGTGTGGGTGGCGTGGCGGCCGGACCACCTGACGGAGCTTTCCTGAACACGCCTGAAACGGAGGGATCATGACGAGACACGTACCCATCGGTGTGCTGCTCGGTGCGGCGCTGGCATGGGCCGGATCGGCGCTCGCCGAGCCGGTCGCGGCGAACTATCCGAAGGCCATCGGCAAGGGCGAGGGCGCCCTCAACATCGTGGCCTGGGAGGGCTACGCGGAAGACGCGTGGATCAAGCCGTTCGAGGCCGAGACCGGCTGCAAGGTGAATCGCAAGTACGCCGGCTCCTCGGACGAGATGGTGGCGCTGATGCGCCAGGGCGGCGGATCGGAATACGATCTCGTGTCGGCCTCGGGCGACGCGAGCCTCCGGCTGATCTACGGCGGCGACGTGCAGCCGATCGACGTCAAGCTCATTCCCGATTTCGCGAACTTCGTCCCGGACCTGCAGGCACCGCCGCACAACACCATCAACGGCGTGCACTACGGCCTGTCCTACGAGTGGGGGCCGAACGTGTTGCTGTACAACACCGAGAAGGTCACCCCCGCGCCGACGAGCTGGGCGGCGATCTACGACCCCGCGTACAAGGGCAAGATCACGGTGCCCGACAATCCGATCCAGATCGCCGACGCGGCGCTCTACCTGGCATCGAAGGATCCGAGCCTCGGCATCAAGGATCCGTACGAGCTCACGCCAAAGCAGCTGGACGCCGCCGTCGCGCTGCTCAAGACGCAGCAGCCGCTCATCAAGAAGTACTGGGCGCTTGCGTCCGATGAGATCGAGCTCTTCAAGAACGGCGACGCCGTGATCGGCGCCGCCTGGCCGTATCAGACGATCACCCTCAAGGCCGCGGACGCGAAGGTGGCGGATCTGATTCCGACGGAGGGCGCCACCGGATGGGCGGACAGCTGGATGCTGTCGGCGAAGTCGAAGCACCCGAACTGCGCCTACAAGTTCATGGCCTATGCCTCGACGCCGAAGGTGCAGGCGGACCAGGCGCTCTTCTTCGGCGAGACGCCGGCCAACCTCAAAGCCTGCGCCGCCATGGACGCCGCCGAGGCGGGCTCGTGCGCCAAGTACCACCTCAACGAGGCCGGCACCTACATCAAGCAGATCAAGTTCTGGAAGACGCCGCAGGCCACCTGCAGCGACGGCTCGAAGAACTGCACGGGCTACACCGACTGGCAGCGGAAGTGGCAGGAGGTCAAAGGTTGAGCGACGGCTCCGTCGCTGTTCCCACCGAAGCGCCGCAGGCCCCCCGTACCGGCCTGCGGCGTCTCTGGGGAATCCTCTGGCGCCGGCCGTCGGTGAGCGCGGCACTGCTGCTCGCGCTGCCGCTCGGCTGGCTCGTCCTCATCTACTGCGCGGCGCTGGCCGCGCTCTTCATCTCGGCGTTCTGGACGGTCGACTCGTTCACGGGCGAGATCGATCGCACCTGGACGCTCGCCAACTTTCACGCGATCTTCGGCAGCGAGACGTATCGCTGGATCGCGCTGCGGACGATCTTCATGGCGGCGGCCGTCACGATCGCCGACGTCCTGCTCGCGTTCCCCTTCGCGTACTACATGGTGCGGGTCGCGAGCCCGCGCGAACGCGCCGCGCTGTTCGTGCTCGTGCTCGTCCCGCTCTGGTCGTCGTACCTCGCCCGCGTCTACGCCTGGCGGCTGATCTTCGCGCATGACGGGATGCTGAACTGGATGCTGCACGCCGTCGGGCTCGAGAGCGTCGAGATCGGCTACACCAACTGGGCGATGTGGATCGTCTTCGCCTATCTCTGGCTGCCGTTCATGATCCTACCCGTCTTCGCGGCCATCGAGCGCATCCCGCCGTCGCTGCTCGAGGCGTCGCAGGATCTCGGCGGCAGGGCCCTGCGCACCTTCTGGCGCGTCGTCGTGCCGCTCGCCCTGCCCGGCGTCGTGGCCGGCTCGATCTTCAGCTTCTCCCTGACGCTCGGCGACTACATCACGCCCGTGCTCGTGGGCGGGCCCGGATCGGACTTCATCGGCAACGTCGTCTACGCCAACGTCGGCATCGCCAACAACGTGCCCTTCGCGGCCGCCTACGCCGCCATCCCGCTCGTCATGATGGCGCTGTATCTCGCGATCGCCCGGCGACTCGGCGCGTTCGACGTCATGTGAGCGGCGCCGCGATGGAATCCCGGGTTGCCAGAATCGCGCTGCGAGCGTGGGTGGGGCTCGTCGTGCTGTTTCTCTTCACGCCGATCGTGCTCATCCTCGTCTACGCGTTCAACGCGTCGAACATCCAGACCTGGCCCATCGCCGGCCTGTCGCTGCGCTGGTTCGCCTCGGCGTTCGCCAACGAGGAGATCCGCACGGCGATGGTGCTGTCGTTGAAGGCGAGCGTGGTCGCCACGTCGATCGCGCTGCTGCTGGGATCGGCCGCGGCCCTCGCCGTGCACCGCTACGCGTTCTTCGGCCGCGAGACCGTCTCGTTCATCGTCGTCCTGCCGATCGCGCTGCCCGGCATCATCACCGGCATGGCGCTCAACTCGTTCTTCGTGTTCTGGAGCATCGGCCTGTCGTTCTGGACGATCGTCATCGGCCACGCGACCTTCTGCATCGTCATCGTCTACAACAACGTCATCGCCCGGCTGCGGCGCGTGCCGTTGTCGCTCGAGGAGGCGTCGATGGATCTCGGCGCCGATCCGTGGCGGACCTTCCGCCGCGTCACCTGGCCGATGATCTCGACCTCGCTCGTCGCCGGCGCCCTGCTCGCCTTCGCGCTGTCGTTCGACGAGGTGATCGTCACCACCTTCACCGCCGGCGCGCAGAACACCCTGCCCCTGTGGATCTTCGGCGCCATCCGCCTCGGCCAGAAGCTGCCCGAGGTGAACGTCGTCGTCCTCGTCGTCATGGCCGCGACGTTCATCCCCGTCCTGCTCGCCTACCGCCTCACCCACGAGGGCGGCGGGATGGTGAAGTAGAGCCGAGACGGTCTTCACCACAGAAGCCGCCGTGTTCGGCTGTGCCGTGCTGGGGAGCGTGGGCGGCTCGCCCGCATCGGCGAGCGCCACCCCTCCTGGCGCGACGACTCCACCGATTCTCGTTGCGTCGGGATTTCCGCCTCCGTTATCATCCCCGGCAGTGTGACCCTCCGAGCGACACGCAGGCCGCGAGCGACGTCCGTCGGATGGGCGCTCGTCGTGTGCCTGGCGGCAAGGACGGAAGCGCAGATCGCCACCGGCGTGGCCGGAGCCGAGACGCCGCCCATCGAGGCGGCGCTGGCGCGCATCGCGGCGAGCGTCGATCCGTGTGGCGAATCGCCGGAAGTGCGCGGTGTCGTGGCGACCGTACGCGCCTGCGCCGCCGCGACCTATGAGATCCGCGTGAGCGGCGCGGCGGCGCGCAACCTCTTCGACCGACTGCCGGCGGAGCCGGGGCAGCGGCCGACGCGGATCATCACATGGAATCCCGATCTCACGTCGGACCTGGAGACGGGGTGCGACGGCGATCCGACGAAGCCCGTGCGCCGCGATCCGACGGCGTCGCTCGTCCACGAGCTCGCGCATGCCGCCTACGACTGTCTCGGCATCGACGCGGGACCACTCGAGTTCGAAGCGGTGCGCATCGAGAACATCTATCGCCGCGCCGCGAAGCTCTGTCAGCGATCCTACTATGGAGACGATCCGCTGCCCGCCACATTGCTGAAGACCTGCGATGCCGTGCACTGCACATGCAATCCCCCAAACGGTTCCGGCGCGGTCGCCCCCCTTGCGGATAAGGAGGACGCCTCGCCGGAACCGCGGGGCAGACTCGGCGACTCGGCCGAGAACCGCTGAGTCCCGCCCTCACCCGCTGGTTCAGCGGCAGAGCGTACCGAGGTTGATCCACTCCCCGTCATTGCAGAGGAAGGTCGAGCCCGTTTTGCAGATCGTGGACGTACTCGCGACCGTCGCGCCCTCATACATGCACGTCTTTCCGGAGGGAGCCGCCTTGATCGGTGAATCGCCCATCGAGCACGTCACGTTGTTGAGCGTTTTCCAGTTGCCGTCTTCGCAACGGTATTGCGCCCCGTTCTGACAGCTCGCCGCACCCGTCGCATACGAGATGCCGCCGAACTGGCAGGTGCGGGACGCGACCACCGGCGAGTCCTGACACGGCGCGCCGCTCTGCTTCCAATCGCCGTCGCTGCAGGCGACCATCGCGCCGCCCTGGCAGGTCGACGCGCCGGCGGAGTACATCGCGCCCTTGTAGAAGCACGGATCGTCGGAAGCGAGGACTGTTCCCCCGAACGCGAGAGCCAGTCCGACGACCGACGTGCCAATGATCATTCCTCTGGTTGTGCGTGTCTTCATGGTTCGTCTCCATTGCTGCGGGTGTGGCGCCCGGAGGGCGCGCGACTTCTGGCGCTGCGCCGGAAGCGGTGAGGCGCGTCGTCTCAGGACGGCGCTTCAGATGTGTGTACGCGAGGCGGGACAGCGCCGTAAGCTCGGGGTACTACGCGCGTGTATGTACGCGACCCGCCGGCGTGCGCGACCGCCGTTGTGGAGATAGGAAGACGATCGGCACGTCGTCGTCGCGTCCGCTCTCGGCGGCGGTCGGCGGAGGGAGGTACAACGACGAGTACAACTACGCGCGTATAGTTACGCGCGTACTCTCCCGAGATTACTTTGCCAGAGGGCTGCTTGTACAAGTCTTGTACAAGTAATGGCGCTGAAGAGGCGCGGGCGCGGCGGAAATCGCGGCGACGCCCGTGGTCCGCATCTACATTGAGAGGGAGAACCCGATATGGCCAGTGGCAAAACCGATGAAGTGAAAGGCCGCGTCAAAGAGGCCGCCGGGGCCCTGACCGGAGATGCGAAGCTCAAGCGAGAGGGACGGATCGAGCAGACGGCCGGGAAGATGAAGCAGAAGGTCGAGAAGGCTATTGACAAGATCAAGGACGCGCTCAGGTAGCTCGGCCCTGGCGCGACGTCGCTACGCGACGCGAGCGAGCGCCGAACCTCGGGTGGCAACGGCCGTCACTGCGAACCATGCCCCGCTGCTCAGGGCATCTCATCCGCTGCGCCTACTGTGACAATCCGTTCGATCTGTTCTCGGCCAGCTGGTGCACACACGGGGGCGCCGAAGCCTCGAAGATATGCCCAGCGTGCACGCGCTGCCTGTGTGCCCATCCCGCGTATGGCGATCCTCACTGCTGGACAGAGGCGCCCGCCGGCTTTCGGAAGCGGGGATTCCGCCGTCTCTTCCTCTTCTACCTGTGATGGATCTGGGCACGCCGAGAGTCCACCAACTGCAACGGAGGTACCCATGTTCCACTATGCGCTCATGTTCTTCGTCGTCGCGCTCATTGCGTCGATCTTCGGGTTCGGCGGCGTCGCCGGCCTGTCCGCACAGATCGGCTGGATCTGCGCCGTCCTCGCCGTCGTCTTCCTCGCCGCCGCGCTCATCGGTGGACGCGGACGACGCGGCCGAGGCTCGATCATCCTTCCGTAGCCCCGGCCCACCGCCGTCGAAGCCACGCCCACCGGACCTCGAACGCTGACAACGAAAGAAGAGGATATGACCAACTCGCCCACCTCGCTCCACCCGTCCGACGGACCATCGGGTCCTCTGGAAGAGCGCTTGTCGTTGAGCCTCGTTCACCCCGTGCAGTTCGCGAGCCTCTGGCGAGACTCTGGGCACAGTCCGGAGAGGGAGCTCGCGGCCGCAATGATCGAGACCGCGGTCACCGACCTGCGCGGCAACCGGTATGCCGGCCACCGGGAACAGCAACGCTTCTACCTAAGGGCCTATGAGTGGGTGATGTCAGACGACCGCGAATGGCCCTTCTCGTTCGTCAATCTCTGTGAGTACCTGACGGTGACGCCCGACGCGGTGCGCGAGGCGGCTTTGCGCGATCTGCCGGAAACGCGCCGCGCCACCGCGGCCTAGTGGCCTGTACCAAGCGGATCGGTAGTAGCTCGGTGCGCCGAATCTCGGCCAGCTCCACCATTCCCGCATACCCTGAGTAGCGAGCGCAGCGAGCGTATCGAAGGGCGATATGGAGCGGCGCTCGGCAGGCCGCCCCTTCGATATGCTCGCTGCGCTCGCTACTCAGGGTATGCGGGGAATGGGATGGCGCTACCAATTCAACTGATACAGGCCACTAGTGAGGGCCGAGAGGCCCGCTCGAGGACGGCGCGTTCGTGACGTAGCCAACGACGGTAGTGACGACTGAGCCACAGAGCCGCGGTGCTCCTCCGTGGCCCCCGTGGTGACGGTAGCGGTGACGATGAACCGCTGCTAGCGCAGCAGCCGGACGACGCAGGTCAGGTCGGCGGCGCTCACCTCGCCGTCGCGATTGCAATCGGCGCTACAGGCGCTGGGGTTGAAGATGGTGGTCGACGTGGCGGAGACATCGGCCTCGTCGACGACGCCGTTGCAGTCGGAATCGCCGGAGACGATCGCGATGGGGCTCGCCGTCGCGGTCGCGCCGGGTGTCGAGGCCGGGCTCGCGGTGGACGTTGTCGTCGAGCTCGGTGTCGCGATGGCGGTCGCCGTCACGATCGCGGTTGGCACACCGCTCGCGGTCGACACCGGTGTCGGGGTGGGCGTCGTGGGAGTAGCGGGCGTCGTGGTCTCCGTGGGCGGCGGGTCGACAGACGGCGTCGCACTCACCGTCGGCGTACGGCTCTGCGTCGGCGGTGGGCTGGCGGTGGATGTCGTACTCGACGTCGCGGTGGTGCGCTGAGTCGACGTCACGGTCGTGGTCCCGGTGCCGGTCGGAGTGGCACTCGCGGACGGCGTCAGAGTTGTGGGGGGCTGCGGCGTTGTCGATGTCGGCGTCGGCGCGACGTTCGTCGCCGTTCCACTCGGTGTCGCCGTCACGGTGGGGAGCGAGGTTCTCGTCGGAGTCAGGGCCGCGGTCGGCGTGAGCGTCGCGGTCCCGGTCCGCGTCGGCGAGCGGCGGCGTCACCGTCGTGCTCGTCGCGCGCTCCGGCGTGGCCGCGCGCTCGCCGTCGCAGACGCCTCGCCGTCGCGCTTTCGTCGGAGTCGGGCTCGCCGTCGGCGTGGCCGTCGCTGTCTCGGTCCGCGTCGGCGACGGCGGTACGGTCGCCGTCGGCGTTCGGCTGTTCGTCGCCGTCGCGGTCGCGGTCACCGTGCGGCTGGCCGTCGCGACGGCGGTCGATGTCGCGGTCGCGGTGGCCGTCCGGCTGGCAGTCGACACCACGGTCGCGGAAGGCGTTCGGCTGTTCGTCGCCGTTGCGCTGGCCGTTGGCGTGCGGCTCGGGGTCGGGGTCGCGGTCGCGGTCCGCGTGGTGGTCAGCGTCGGCGGCAGCGCGACGGTCGCGCTCGGCGAGGCGGTGGCGGTCGGGTTGCCGGTCGGCGTCGGAGTCGGCGGCAACGACGCGGGATCGCTCGGATCGCTGCCTGCGTCCAACTCGTCGCGGTCGGAGGCACCGTCGCCGTCGCGATCCAGGCCGAGCCGGATTCCCTCGCCGGGCGGCGCACACGTGTACGTGAGCTGTTGCCCGACGATCGTCGCCAGGTTGCGCAGCTGCGCGTTCGTCAACGGCGGCTCGGCGCGGCGATCGCTCTGAAAGTGACCGCTGGTGGGGTCGAAGAGGTAGCCGCGTAGCTCGCCGCCGACCACGCCCTTGGCGATCAGGTCGCATTCCCTCGCGCCGGGCTGACCGAAAAGGACGAAGGGAGTCGCCGCCCGCGCGATCATCAGGTCGAGGCGCGGTCCGGCGGTGGCGCTGTTGATGCCGCTGAGGGTGATCTGCTGACCGACGACCGGCGCGAACGTGGTGTCGAAGGCGAGGACGAACTGCTCGAGGTCGCGGCGCTGATCGTCCGTGAGCGTGAACAGGGTGCTGCGCAGGAAGTCGGCTATCGTCGCGATGCTGCCGTCGTGCAGGAACCCGAAGCCGCGGATCTGGTCGCCCTGGGGCTGCGCATCGATAGCCGGGATGTCGAAGAACGGGGTGTGGGGCGTGCCGAACATGCCGACCTTTGCATACGCGTTCTTCAGCTGCGGCACCTTGAACTCCTGCGACTCGTTGGCAAACGACATCAGACCCGCGGTGCCGAACTGCCCCTGCGACGCGTCGATCGTGTGACAGGCGGCGCAGTGGCGCCCGGTGTCCGTCGTCGCGCTCGGGTCGAGAAAGAGCGTACGCCCGTTCGCCTGGGCCGTGGTGAGCTGATTGTCGAGCCCGCGGATCGGGTTGGGCGGCGGCACGATCTGCAGGATGAAGTCGGTGAACGACTGCATGTCGGCGCTGGAGAGCTGTCCCTGGTCGCGTCCCAGCAGCGAGGCGAAGGCGACATTGAACGCCTCGAAGGCGAGTGCCTCGTTCAATGCGAGCGGATCGCCGATGAAGGTGCCGCCGGTGCGATCGCCGCGCCAGTGCATCGGTCCCTGATGCGCGAGCCCCCGCAACGTCTGCGTGGTCATCGGGCCCTTGAGGGGGTGGAAGGGGTGTCTGACGCCCGCAGGTCCGAACGGGTTCGGGTTCGCGGCGACCGCGCCGTCCGGATTGCCCAGGTCCCAGGCGAGGCTGTCGAAGTCGGCGAAGACGTGACAGCTCGCGCACGCCGCCTCGCCGTTGCTCGACGTGAACCGCGCGTCGTAGAAGAACCGCCGTCCGTCGACGACCGCCGGCGGCTCAGGATCGTGCAGCCGGTGCTGGGCGACCTCGCTCGCGGTCGCCGTATCGATCACCTTCACCGCATTGTCGAAGCGGGTGAGGACGTAGAGGCGATCGTGGGGCTCGTCGAGCGCCAGCCCCGACGGCCCACCGCCGCTGACCTGGATCTGACTGCCGGCATCGGGAACGAAGGTATCGTCCTCGATGCTGGCGGCCTCGAAGACACCCACGGCGCTCGAGCCGAAGGCGGCCACGTACAGCGTGCCGTCGCTCGCCAACGCCATGTCGAGCGGCGTCGCCAGGCTGGCCAACTTGACGCCGGCCGGCATCGGCGTGGTGCGGTAGCCCTGCGGCAGCGCGTCGATGTGCTTGTTGAGATGGCGCGGCAGGACGCCCGTGCCGTCGATGACGGTGATGCGCGCTTCGTGCAGATGACCGCGCACGGTGGTCGCCCCCGTGCCGGGCCCCTCGAAGCGCACCTCATTGCGCGCCTCCGTGTTGGTGACGAGGACCGCGCCGTCGGTCGGATTCACGATCATGTTGAAGAGCACCGTGCCGACGTGCGCGAAGGCCGCCGTCTCGATCGGCGGGTTGGCGAACGCGTCGATGCGGAACACGTCGCGATCGGGCAGATCGAAGCGGACCGCGTTCGTCCAGTTGCGGCCCGGCTGATCTTCCCACAGACCGTCCACCGGATTGCGCCTGACGACGAGGCCGACTTCCGGGCCGGGCACGCCGTCGGTATTCGCATTCGGGGCGGGCAAGCCGCCCGGAACCTGCGCACCGGCCAATCCGCCGGGCACCTGCACGCCGTCGAGGCTGCAGGGACTCGCGCTCGCGCCGCCGTTGCACACCGCGCTCTCCGTCACGGTCGCGGTCTCGTTGCCGGACTGGAAGACGGCGGCATAGACGGTCCCGCCGTCCGGCGATGCGGCAAGCGCGCGGGGCGTGTCGCCGAAGAGCTGGACGATCGTCTCCGGGCTGCCGCCGAGGGCGGTGCCCAGATTCGCGGTGTCGAAGACATAGACCAGCGCACGCGGCGTACCGGGGGTCGTGAGGTCGGCCGGAACGGAGGCGGGAAGATTCTGTCCGCGGCGCGCGGTGGTGATGAACGCGCGCGTGAAATGGCCGTTGGCGTCGATGGGCCCGGCGAAGACGATGTCACGCGGCTCGTCGCCGACCAGCAACGTGCGCACGACCCGCGGCGGCGTCGCGCTGAGGTCGACGATGCTCACGCTGTCCGACAGATGGTTGACGACCCACACCTCGGCGTTGGTGCGCGCGGCGACGGCGACCGGCTCGAGTCCCACCGGCACCGACCCGATGGGCGAGACGTCGCCGTTGCCGACGGCGAACACCTCGAGCCGCGCGTCCGGCGTATTGCACACCAGCAGCGTCTGCCCGTCAGGAGAGAGCGCCAGCGGCCGCACCTGTCCGCTCTCGAAGGTGACGAAGGCCCTGGCCGGCCGCGCCCAGCCGCCGAGCAACGACATCAGGGCCAGCGCCGTCAGTCTGTGTCGATGACTCATGCGTGCCGTCCACGACGACTGGCACCTTCCCACGTTACCTGCAATCGGCCGACGCGCATCGACCTCGGCGGCAACCGATGCGACGTCGCCGCTGTTCCGTCTCCGTCACGGACTCACGACTGCCGGGCGAGCAGGAGCGCCTGCAGCTGCTCGACATCGAGCCCGAGCAGACCCAGGTTCTCGAGCGCTGCCGCTTCGTCCCACGCGGCGCGCGGGCCGACGGTGATGCCGCCGTCGACCGCGAGGAACTGGCCGGTGACGAACCGGCTCAGGTCGCTCGCGAAGTAGGCGACAGCGTAGCCGATGTCCTCCGGCGATCCCGCGATGCGGATGGGCTGGAACCCGTGCGCGCGCTCGCTGATCGTGCGGGCGCGGCGATCGGCGTCGGCGATCGACTCCCCCAGCACGCGTCCGAAGATCGCCGTCGGGATCAGACCGGGGCAGATCGCGTTGACGCGGATCGCATCTTTGGCCAGCGCCGCTGCGGCGACGCGCGACAGGTGGATGACGGCGCCCTTCGCCACCGAGTACGCGAACGGTCCATACCCCGCCTGCAGGCCGGCGATGCTCGCCGTGTTGACGATCGAGCCGCCACCGCGCGCCACCATCGAGGGCAGGGCGTACTTGATTCCCAGGACGACGCTGTGCACCAGCAGCTTCTGTGCGCTGGCGAAGACCGACAGGTCGAACGGATCGGATCCCAGTGGCTCGACCGCACCGGCATTGTTGAAGACGGTGTCGATGCCGCCAAAGCGCTCGACCACGCGGGCGAAAGCCGCCGCGACCTCGTCCTCCGATGTGACGTCGGCGTGGACGTAGAGTGCCTCGTCGCCGAGCTCCTCGACCAGCGCCTGCCCCTTGTCGTCCTGCAAATCGAGGCAGGCGACGCGCGCGCCGGCACGACGGAGGACGTTGATGGTGCCGCGCCCGATGCCGCTGCAACCGCCGGTGACGACGGCGACCTTCCCCCGCAAATCGATCATGCTCGTCCTTTCCTCGCTGGCGTCTGTACGGTGGGACGGCGACGCCGCCTCCGGACGCTACGCCGGCGACGGTACACGCCGATCGCCGGTGCGGAAAGAGCGCCAGCGCGGAGAGGGACGTCCAGTCGGTTCGAGCGCGCTACTTCAGGCAGTGCTGCCGCACCAGTTGCAGCAGCTCGATCACGCTGCTGCTCTTGTCGAGATACGCGGCCACCCCCAGCCGCGCGGCCGTCTCGGCGACTCCAAAGGCCGCGGAGTAGATCACGACGGGAATGTCCCGCAACGCCGCGTCGGCGAGCTGCGCCTCTCGGAACTGGGGTCCGGTCATGTCCGGCATCATCAGGTCGAGGACGATGATGCAGGGCCGCTCCGTCTGCAGCCGCTCGAGCGCCTCGCGCCCGTTGCGCGCGCCGGTGACCGAGTATCCCCCGGTGCTGACGAAGTACTCGAGCACTTCCCGGATGTCGTCGTTGTCGTCGACGATCAATGCGTGCGGGTGATTGTTCGGCATCTCATTATGAGAATGCCACCGTGATTGGGCGTTGCAACCGACGTCCCCGCCGCCAGCCGGGGGCGTCGCGCCGTACAGGCCCTCTGTAGAGCCCACCGGCGTGCGGGCCGTCCGTGCGGATGGTGAGCGACACCCCGCCTACCGGTAGATTTTCATTTCGGGCCAGATCTCGCGCAGCGGTCGGCGCACATGATGACAGAGGTACACGGCCTGGGCCTGCATCATCTCCATGCAGTAGGGGCAGTCGATCTCGGCCCGGCGCTCGCAACGCTCGAACCACTCATCGAGATTCCCTTCCGTTCCGTGCACGACGATCATCAACTCGCCGGTGGCCGCGCCCGGTCCCCACAGTCCGTATTGGTTGTGGCGTCCGATCGCATGCGGCAATCCGCGTTTGCGACCGATGACGTTCACCGCGCCCGTCTCGCCGAACGACGCGGTGAGGATCTCGACGCGTTTGCGTTCATCCTCCGTCAACGAGTCGTACACGGCCGTGATGGGTCGCAGCACGGCTTCGGCATGGAAGAAGAGCCCGAGATGCATGGGCAGTGCGCCGCCCCGTTCGAGCTCCTGCGGCGGCTGGAGGCCGAGGGCGTTCACGTACCGCACGGTGGCGTCCGGCGGTAGGATTGCCATCGCGGCCGGCGCGCCGATCACGCCACTGATCGCGATCGCCCAGGCAGTGCGCGCCGTCAGCTGCGGCCAGCGCCGTTGCTGCTGAAACGCGACGGCGCCGGCCGCAAACAAGATCGGGTAGGCCGGCGCCAGGTAGTGGGCACGCGCGCTGCCGGTCGACATCAGCAGTAGGAACGTCGTGACGTAGATCCACGCCAACGGCTGGTACGGCCGGCCCTCGGCGCTGAGAAAGAGAAAGGCGAGGCCCGCGATCCACAGCGGAGCCGCCATGACATTCAAGCCCAGCAGCTGCTGGCCGATGAACGACAGCGGCGACACGGCGCCGACCTTTATGGCCGCCGCGTTGCGGCTGAACTCGAGGAATGGCCAGCCGTTGTGCATCTGCCAGACGACGAACGGCAGGCTGCAACCGGCGGTGATCGCGGCAGCGATCCACGGCCAGGGCGTGAGGAGCCAGCGGCGTTGGGGTGTCAGGACGAGCCCGAGGCCGAGACCGGCGCCGAACCACACCATGCTCACCTTGTTGAGCACGCCCAGCCCCATCACGGCGCCGAGGATGACCCACAACCGCGCGTCGCCGCCATTGATGATGCGCGCGACGACGAGCATTCCCGCCGTCCACAACAGGTGCTCGATCGGATTCATCGAGTAGTACATCGCCATGGCGAGAAAGACGGGCGCGCTCAGAGTGGCCAGCGCTGCCAACCCCTGCGCGCCGCGCCCACCGCCGAGCTCGCGCGCGAGCAGTCCGGTGCCAAGCACGGTTGCCGCTCCGAGAAACGTCGGCAGAAGACGCACGGCGAAGATCGAATCACCCAACAGGGCGCGGATGAGAGCGAGGAGCGCGATCGACAGTGGCGGATGATCGACGTACCCCCACTGCAGGTGGTCGGTACTGTCCAGAAAGTAGAGCTCGTCGGTCATGTAGCCCCAGGCCAGCGGACCCGATGCCAGGAGGTGAATGACGACTTTGATCGCGGCCAGAGCGAGCAGGAGACGCCAAGCCACCGGCGGGCGTTCGCGTGCCGACATGAACGGGCTTCTATCATCGATTCGGCTTGCAGAGACCCGGTGTGTGCGTGCGGCGCGTGGACGTCCATCAGTGGCCGTTCGACGACAGGAAGTACGTGCGCGGGATCTAGCTGCCGTCCACCCCGTACTTCTCGCCGAGCTCCTGGTTCTTGTCAGCATCCGGCCGGATCATCACGAAGTTCTTCGACTTGGCGACGACCTTGGGGTCGTGGAAGACGCCGCGGGGATAGCCGCTGTGAGCTGGCGATTTCAGACAATCGGGAAGTGTCGGACGGTCGCCTTGGCAACGGACGCCGGGCGGCAGTCGGGGAATACCGCGATGGCGCACCCCCGCCCGGACGGTCCGGAAGGCCTCCCGCCGCGGGCTTCCTCGAAGGTTGAGCGCGAGGATTACCTCGCGCTATGGGAGTGGCGGCTACGCGAGTTCCGCAACAGCACGGATCCGGCGCCAGCGCGCCGCCAAGGAGTTGCCATGACACAAGTCGTCAGAGGGCGCTCAACCCAGCACTCGCTGTCGCTCCAACTGCGGGTCGGTACGCCGGACGTCGAGATCTTCGATCTCGGCAAGACGGTGGACCGTGTCGCTCTCGCCAAAGGGTCGCACCGGCTGATCATCGGCAGGGTCAAAGGCGGGTGCTGCGCGAGTCTGCTCCGCGCACGCATCAAAGGCGGACAGGTCGTCGGCATCGAGGTCGAGCGCTGCAAGGAGGCGGCGCCGGTCGACCCGCAGATGAGTCGCCTGCTGCAGGAGGCCGCGCGCAAGCTGGCCAGGCCAAAGCGTCGAGCCAAGCCGGCGATCCCGATCGAGCAATTCCTCAAGCCCGCCGCGATGCGACGCCTGACGACGGGCTTAGTCGAAGAAACCTGCGTGTACTTCTGCATCCCGATCATCGGACGCTGTTACCTGTGCTGCTCGTCCGTGTGGTACCCGGGGGGACGTCGGATCCTCTGGTGCCTCGGGGGAAGAACGACGCGCGAGTAGTGAGCGCGGATCACCGCCGGCGACGCGGCGACTGTGCCCGGCCTGGCGCTGATGTCTTCCTCGTCGGGCGCGACGAACGTGAAGGCATCGCGTGTCGCTTCGCCGCGCGCCGTTCAGGCGAACGGCGGGCACTGCACCGATCCGGTCGAGCGCATGTCCGGCAACTGGATCGACGCTACGTGCTGTGCCGACGCCTCGTGCCCACCGGGCAAGTGTTGCGGCAACCCCGGGTAATTCGGACGGTGCTCACAGGATCTCACCTGCTCCCGCGCCGCGCGAGGTAATGCGCCATCCCGTGGTGGCGTGGAAATCGGACGCGACTCAGCGGCCGCGCGCGGCGTTGCGCAGTGCGAGCGCGGCGATGGTCGTCAGCAGCAGCGCGGCCATGAGCAGCCCCCACGGCGTGAGCGCGGGGGCGGGCTCGGTCACGCTGGCGCACGTGCCGACCCGACCGGGCAGATCGCACTGTTCGAGCGGGCCGACGCAGGCGGCGTCGCAGCACACGGCGTCGGCGCAGAAGCTGGTCGCGCACTGCGACGACACGCTGCAAGCGCCACCCTGCGGCACCGGCGACCCGGTCGGTGTGACGGTCCCCGTTTCGGTCGCCGTTGGGGTCGGCGTCGGGTCGACCACGGTGATGTTGGCGGTGGCGGTGTTGCCAGTGCCGCCCAGGTCGGCGGAGACCGCCCCAGAGACGTTGACTTTCATGCCCGACGTGACGCCGGTGACGTTGACGGCGATCGTGCAGGTGCCGCCGAAGCCGGCGGGGATCGTGCCACCGGTCAGCGTGATGCTCGCGGAGTTGGCGACTGCCGTCACCGTGCCGCCACAGGAGTTGGAAACGCCCGGCGTGCCGGCAACGGCGAGGCCGGCAGGGAGCGTATCCGTGAAGGCCGCACCGGTGAGGGCAAACCCGTTGTCGTTTTCGAGTGTGAACGTCAGCGTGGTGGTGTCGCCGACGGACAGACTCGCGACGCCGAACGCCTTGCTGATCGAGGGTGGACCCGCCAGGGCACCCTCGGCAGTGCGCACCCCGAGCGCGGTCAGCGCCACGACCGCCGCCAGACAAGTTGCGATGCGGAATCGGAGGATTTCCGGTGAGTTCAAATCACACCCCACTCTCACAATCACAGCCCACCAATGCACCGCGCCAATGCCCCAAACCCGGACCGGCGTCAAATCGCGGCATCGCCGCCGCCCCTCCGCAGCGGCTGCAGGCCGGACCGAATATGCCCGAGAGTTGGTTCGAAACGGACCGGCGCCGTGGGGGCAGGAAGTGCGCGGGATCCTGGTGAACTGCGCTGGCGAGCTGGTTTGCTGGATGCCGTTGGAGTCGGAGTTCAACGCCGTTTCGACGTGGGCCGTGTTCCCGACAACTTCCGCGATGTCGGCGACCATAATCGCGAACCACACCTGCGAGGTGCCGTTCGGCGCCGATCGGACTCGCAGCGCTGCCTGACTGGCCCGCGCACTTCCCTACCGCGGCGCGCCCAGTCGGTAAGCACGCGCGGGGCGGGCCCGTGGGGGCGGCTCCGTGCCGAAGCCGCGTGGCCTCGCCTGGCCGATCTCCTGCGCCGGACCGCAGCATGGGACGAGCGGTCGGCTAGGTGCCGCTGGCATTGGTCGGGCGTGGCAACAGCGGCCCATGTACCGCCCCGTCGAGCCGCATCGCCCGACCATCGCTCGATCGGGCCGCCCAGGCGGCTCCGGTGCTTGAGCCGCCGTGCACGATCCTGCGATAAGAGACGCCGCGATGATCGAAACGCCGGTCATGCTCTCTGGATCTGAGCTTGTCGGCGGCCGCTATCAGCTCCTGAACCTGCTCGGCGAGGGAGCGATGGGAACGACCCACCGGGCCCTGGATCGGCTCAGTGGCCGGGTCGTGACCGTCAAGCGTCTCAAGCCTGGCGACGTCTCCACGATGGCTGAGCGCCTCAGTCGATCCGACTACCGTCTGGCGCTGGCGCAGGAATTTCGTCTGCTCGCCTCGCTGCGCCATCCCAATATCGTCAGCGTGCTCGACTACGGCTTCGACGGGGCGCGCCGCCCCTTTTTCTGTATGGACCTGCAGGAGAACGCGCAGAGCATCGTCGACGCCGGGCGCGCGAGTCCGATCCTGGTGCGCGCCGATCTCCTGGTGCAGTTGCTCCGTGCGCTGGTCTACCTTCATCGCCACGGGATCATGCACTGCGACATCAAACCGGCCAACGTCGTCGTGGTCGGCACCCATGTCAAAGTGTTGGATTTCGGTCTTTCGGTCTATCGCGACCTGCTCGGACCGGAGGCCGCGCCTCTGGCCGGGACGCCGCTGTACATGGCGCCGGAGCTGCTGCGCGGCGCGCCCCCGAGCGAGCGATCCGACCTCTATTCGGTAGGCGTACTCGCGTACGAGCTCTTCGCCGGTCGCCTGTTGCCGTCAGGGCCGGAGTTGCGGCAGATGATCGAAACCGGTCGGGGAGCGGGCGACATGCTGCGCCTATCCGCCGCCGAGCTGGACCCGCGCGTCCAAGCCATCGTCGCGACCTTGGTCGCGACGGATCCGACCGCGCGCTATGCCGAGGCTGGTCACGTCATCGATGCGCTCGGCGCGGCGCTCGGCCAGCAGTTCAACGTCGAGACGGTCGCGACCCGTGAGAGCCTGATCCAGAGCGCTCCCTTGGTCGGGCGTGAGCAACAGCTTGCCGAGCTGAAGCGCCGTCTCGACGCGACAGCGCGCGGTCGCGGGGGCACGCTCCTCGTTGGTGGCGAGAGCGGTGTCGGCAAGTCGCGACTGATGGACGAGCTCCGGGCGCGCGGACTGGTCGGCGACTTCGCCGTCGTCAGCGGGCAGGCGGTGAGTGACGGCGGCAGCCCGTATCATTTATGGCGCGACATCGTCAGCGGCCTCATCATCCGAGCCGAGGATCTCGGCGATCCTACCGCGGCAGTGCTGTGCGCGATCGTGCCAGACCTCCCCCGTCTGCTCGGAAGGCCGGTGGGAGACCCGCCGACCGTCGATACCGCCGCCAACCAGTCGCGCCTGCTCCTGGCCGTCGAGGACCTCGTGCGCCGGCAGACGCTCCCCGTGCTCATGCTCCTCGAGGATCTCCAATGGGCGGGCAGCGAAAGCGTCGCGCTCCTCGCTGCGTTGACGCGCCTGGCGCGCGACACCCCCTTGTTGATCGTCGGCAGCTTCCGCAGCGACGAGGCGCGCGACTTTCCCAACCAGATCGAGGGCGCCGACATCCTGCTCCTGCCGCGCCTCGATACTTCGGCGATCGCGCAACTTGCGCGCGGGATGATGGGGCCCGCGGGAGCGCGGCCCGACGTGGCCAACTTCCTCGAGCGAGAGACCGAGGGGATTCCGCTCTTCATTGTCGAGGGGGTGCGGTTGTTGGCGGAGAGCGTTGGTTCGCTTGCCGAGATCGGCTCCCGGCCGCTGCCGCAATATCTGCTGTCGGGCGGCATGCGGCGGGTCCTGCAGCGACGGGTCGAGCAGGTCCCACCGGCCGCCGTGCCGGCCCTGCGCATTGCCGCGGTGGCCGGCCGGCAAATCGACGGCGAGCTCATGCGCCACATGCATCCCACCCTCGACATCGATTCGTGGTTCACGACCTGTGCTGACGCCGCGGTGCTCGAGCTGCACGAGAAGCGCGGCGCTCGATTCGCGCACGACAAGCTCCGCGAGCACATCCTCAGCCAGCTCTCGGCTGACGAGCGCGCAACTCTCAATCGGCGCGTCGCACGGGCGATCGAGCACACGTATCCGAATGCCACCGAGCGCGACACCGCCTTGGCGCATCACTGGCGCCTCGCCGGCGACGAGGCGCGCGAGCTTCACTATCAAGAGCGCTCCGCGATGCAGGCGTTGACTGGCGGCGCGTATCGCGAGGCGATCGCGCGGTACGAGCGAGCGTTGGAGCTCCTCGGCGACGTCGGAGACGAATCCGGCGAAACGGTCGCGGCGCCGCTCGTTGCGCGTCTGGCGAATCCGCTCGCCCGGGCACGCGCGGGAGGCCCGCGTCTGCGCCGCGGCCTGCTCGAGACAGGGATCAGTGAAGCCTACTATCGCCTCGGCGACCTGGGCGCCTCGGAGACCCACGCCGTGCGCGCGCTGCTGGCGTTCGGGCTGCATGCGCCGAATCCACGGCTGCGGTGGATCCCGGCGATCGGGCGCGAGCTCTTCATGCGCGCCGCACAACTGGTGGTCGGCCAGCGTGCGAACGTCGTCGCCGATCCAGCGCTGGTCGAAGCGGCAGGACGCGTGCAGACGCTGCTCACCGAAGCCTACTTCTATTCCATGCGGGCGCTCCCGATCGTCTGGTCGACCCTGCGCTATCTCAATCTCACCGAGCCGGCCGGTCCCTCCCCAGACCTCTCCCACGCATACGTGTACCTCGCCGTCGTGACGGGCATGGCATCGATGCCACGCCTCGCGGCACGCTGGTCTCGCCATGCCGTGGCGATCGCCGAGGGCACCGCCGCGCCGGGCGCAGTGGCGTACGCCCTCAACCGAAGCACCGCCGTGGAGCTCGCGCACTGCTGGTGGGACGAAGCCGCGGCGCACATCCGGCGCGCCGATGCGATCGCCAGCGGCATTGGCGACATGCGGTTGTGCGAGGAGGCTCGCACGCAGGCGGGAATTCTCGCTCTGTACCATGGCCCGCTCGCGCCCGGTCTCGAACCGCTACAGAGCGCGTTCGAGCTCAGTCGACGGAGCGGCAGCCAACAGGGCGCGTGCTGGAGCCTGCTCGGAAAGGGCGATCTCCTGGTGCGTCTCGGTCGCGCCGAGGAGGGTCTGCCGTTGTATGAGGAGGCGATCGCACGACTGGACCCATCGGCAATGCGCACCGAGGCGATCTGGGCCTTCGGCGGTCTCGCCCTCGCATGGCTACGGCTCGACCGCCCCGAGCGCGCCACCGAGTTGGCGCGACGCGCGCTCACCCACCTCGCGGCCGGGACGCCGGTCGCGTTCTGGACACAGCAGGGCACCGCGGCGGTCGCCGAGGTGTCGTTGACGATGCTGGAGCGCTGCCGGCCCAACGATCCCACCCGACGAGGGCTGATCGATGACGCCTCACAGGCTTGCGCGGCGATGCACCGCTACGCGCGCCGCTTCCCGCTCGGCCGGGCTCACGATCTCCTGTGGCGCGGACTGCTCGAGTGGCTCACCGGGCATACTCGACGCGCCGCGAAAAAGTGGCGGTCGGCGATCGACGTGGGCGATGCACTCGGCCTACCGTACGAACGCGCCCGGGCGCACCTCGAGTTCGGACGTCGTGCGGCGAGCGATGCCGAGGGTCCGCTGCATTTCCAGATCGCGCGCCGCCTGTTCGACGATCTCGGTTGCGCAGGGGCGAGCATGGGCGGCGAGGCCCAAACCCAGTGGTTGCGGTGGGAGGGACGCGAATGACTCCCGAGGGAAATCCTCGACGGCGACTACGATCGACACAGATGCCACTTCCGTCGGCAGCGCTCTATCGCAGGTGCGAGCGGGTCAGTGGCTGCGGTGGGGACGGGCGTGGGATTGGCGGATCGGCTGGCCACGGTGTTGCGCCGCCTCCTGCCCGATCTGCATGCGCGCCTCTGGACCCTGCTAATCCTTGATGCAGCACGGACTGCCCGAAACACTCTGCCCCACTGTCTCGCTCCTGTTCGACCGTCGACACGGCTCCCCCGGGCGATCCAGCCGAGCTGCAGCGGCGACCGTTGCCGCCCCGCAGCATGCGCAAGGCTGCCCGCGTCGGCCACCTGCGCGAGCCCGCGACGCGTGTCGGCGCTCTGCAGCAGCAGCGAGACGCCCGCCATCGCCAGTAGACGCCGGTTCGCAACATCACAACCGCGGCACCGCGCCGTCGACGCCCTCGACACGCGTGTGCGGAACGGCCACACCGATCTCGATGATCGCCGTGCCCTGCATGCGCCGGCTCGGCCACGGCGCGCGTCGCGCGGTGCGGCGGGCAAGTCGAAGTCGCGCGCCAAGGGCGAGGGGCGAGGCGTTGCCCGTACGATGCCGCCAGTCGGGTCAACCCGGCGGCCTCTTTCCGTGGAACGCGTGCGCACTGAACGCGCGATCGCTCAGGGCTGGATGCGGATGACGATTTCCTTGCGCGGGCCGATATTGCCGGCCAGGTCGCGCAACTGGATGGCCATTTCCGTATCGCCCTCCTGGAACGCCGCGGTCATCGGCACCTGAAAGCAGAACTGGGTGCGCGTGCCGTTCCCGAGATATGCGAAGTCACCGAACTTGCCACGCGTGCACGCAGCCGCGGTCGTCGCCTGGATGGAGAACCGGCATTCCATATCGCGGATGGCGTCGGTGATGAACTGTCCGGCCGCAAAGTTCGGCGGATCGACTCCCGGGACGCCGCCAAATGGCGTCGGCGGCGGACCAGCGTCACACACCCGGGTGCTACCGAAGCCGACGGGATCCGAGGGATCGCCGATCGGTCGGGACAGCAACACCTGGAGGTCGCCGCGATCGCTGCCACCGGGGAAGAGGTTGGTGCCGGGGTTCGAGTTGGACGAACCCCTTCGCCCCTCGATGACAAGCAGGAACTGGCCAACGCTGCGAACGAACACCTCGCGCCCGTTCTCGTTGATGAACGGCGTCGGCGTCGGCGTACCCATGCAGGAGAACTCGCAGCAGAACGGACAGCCGTCCTGCGCAATGGCGCCGACGTAGCTGACCACCGGACCCGTGAGCGCCGACGTCGGCGTCGGCGTGCGCGTAACCGTCGGCGTCGACGTCACCGTGCCGGTGCGCGACGGCGTCAGGGTCTTCGACGGTGTGCGCGTGATGGTGCCCGTCCTGGTCGGGATGCCGGTCGGCGTGTTGGTGTTCGTCGGCGACGTCGTGCCCGTGCGCGTCGACGTGCGCGTGGCCGTCGCGGTCCCCGTCCGCGATGGCGTGAACGAGAACAGCGGCGTCACCGTCGGCGTCGCGCTGACGGTCGGGGTGAGCGTGCGGGTGGGCGTGGCGGTGTACGTCGCGCTCCCGGTGCGCGTCGGCGTCGGCGAGAACGCGGACGTCCCCGTCGGCGTCGCGCTGCGCGTCGGCGTCATCGTCCAGGTCGCGGTTCCCGTGAAGCTCGCCGTCGACATCGGTGTGGTGCTGCGCGTCGCGCTCGCGGTCCGTGTCGGCGTCTCGCTCCGCGTGGGCGTCTCGCTGCGCGTCGCGGTGCCGGTACGCGTCGCCGTGCGCGTCGGCGTGCTGTTCGTCGGCACGCCGACCGTCAGGGCGGGTGTGGCCGTATCCGTCGGCGTAGGGCTCGCGGATGTGACGGTGAGCGTCGGCGTCGACGGCGGCGCGGCGGTCACGCTCGCGCTCGGCACGTCGGTGGCGGTGGCCGACGGCACTTCGGTCGCGGTTCCCGTGGCCTCGGGAGTGTCTGTCGGTGTCGCGATCGCAGTCGAGGTGGGCGGCGTGCCTGTGGCCGTCTCGGTGGTGGTCGGCGGCGTACCCGTCGCGGTCTCGCTCGAGGTTTCGGTGGCTGTCGACGGGGGAGCGCTGGTGGAGGTCGGTGATGCCGTCGTGGGCGGTGGCGCAATCGTCGCCGTGACGGTGGTGCTGCCGGTGCGACTGGCCGTCGACGTAGCGGTGGCGGCGGCGAGGGTGGGCGGTACCGCAGTCGAGGTGACGGTCGCGTTCGGTGGCGCGGTCACCGTGCCGACCGGCGTCGCCGTCGGAACCGTCGCGAGCAATTGGACCAGGGCAATCAGGTCGGGCGCGGTCAGCCGTGTGTCGCCGTTCACGTCCGCGCCGGCGCAGCCGGAACCGGCGAACAACGCATGCGTCACCGCAGCGAGGTCGCCGTCATCGACGGTGCCATCGCAGTTGACGTCGCCCGGGACGGCTCCGGCGTGGGCCCGGCCGACTGCGATCAACCCAAGCGCGACAACCATGGGAAGGGACCACCACCGGCTTGGTGATGGCTTCGCTCGGCTCATCCCCTCGCCGCCTCGGCCGCGCCCTGCGAAACGCGCCCGTTGATCGGCCTTCACCGCGTGTAGCATCTGATTGCATCACAATTGATGCGGACCATCTGTGGATTGCTGCGTACCGCCACGACGCGGGAACGGTCGCGAGCGGCGGTGGCGCAGCTACGCCACCGTAGCTGCGGTAGGCGCCACGTTTGGAAGCCGGTGAGGTGATGGAGTAGGTGGAACCATGGCGAAGGATGAAGACCGGGAGTACCCGCACCGTCGCCGCCCTCGCGTTGCGCCGCCGGCCACCACCTTCGCTGGCAACATCATGGCCATGATGGTCCTGGCAATGCTGTTCGACGACGACGAGGATCCTGCTGACCCAGAAGACGAGGCGCGCGGCTAGGCAAACGCCAAGGACGCTCTGCGCAGCGCCGCTGTTCCGGCTGGGCAAGAGCCGCTCATTCTTCCCCGCGTTCCCCGAGTAGCGAGCGTCGCGAGGGCCCGACCCGAGGGTGGGTTGGGAAAGCGCGGCTCCGAGCGCTCGTGATCCGTGGGCCGCCGTGCCCGGCGATGAACATCACCGCCGGGCGTCGCTGCGCGGATCACGCCAGACCGAGCCCGCCGTCGACGGCGATCACCTGCTCGCAGCCGAGCGGCGCGGCGGCAAGTAGCGCCCGTGGCGCAATGCCACACCTGCGCCTGCTCGGGCGGGAATCGGACTCAGGTGCGTCGGCCGGCCGGCGCGATCGCTTCGCGCCCGGCGTGAGTGCGCGGCCGGCACGGTCGATGCTCGATCATGGACTCACCCGCCCGCGCGTGGCGCGGCAGTCTTCCGCTGGCCAGGAGGTAGCCGATGTCGAGAATCTTCGTGTCGATGGACGTGGAAGTTCCCGTCGCGGTCGCGTTCGAGACGCTGACCAGCTTCGAGGATCTCCCCCGGGCCCTGGCGGGGGAGGTGACGGTGCAACAGATCGGCGACCGGACCCTGTACTGGATCGCGCAGGTTCTCGGGATGGAGGTCTCGTGGCTGATCGAGCTCACGGACATCGACGAGGAGCGGCTGATCAGTTGGGCGACGCGCTCCGGCCCGCGGGTTCACGGCACCATCTGGCTCGATCCGATCGGCTACGCCGGGACGCGGATGAGCGTCGTGCTGCATTACGATCCCGCCAGCTTCACCCAGGGAATGCTGGATCACCTGGGGCTGATGCGCCGCTGGCTCGACCGCAGCCTGACGCGGCTCAAATTGGTCATGGAGGACGAGTACGACGCGCGGGAGCATCTGCCCCTCGCCGACGAGTTGGTCGGGCACTGACGGACGCGCCGGGCCCTCCGTCGAACGTCGATCGCGGGACTGCGCGTTGACAGGTCGGCCGGTTTGGTGGTCGACTTCAGATCGCACGACTGCGGTCAGGTCCGAACGAGGGAGAGTCTCGATGGACAGCGGAGCGTTGACACGTGCTTGGAGTCGACCGATCGTCGGCATCGGTCTCCTGATGGCGGTGCTGCTGTGGAGCGGCGTCGGGGAAGCGGACGTTCCCTGTCCTGGTGACTGCAACGGGGACGGCATGGTCGTCATCAACGACCTCATCACCTGCGTCAACATCGCGCTCGGCAACGATCCGGTCACCACTTGCCCGGCGTGCGACGCGAACGGCGATGGCATGGTGACCATCAACGAGTTGATCCTGGCGGTGAACGCCGCGTTCCTTCCCGAGTGTCCGAGCGGCCCGGTGTGCGGCAACGGTCAGATGGAGATCGGCGAGGAGTGCGACGACGGCAACACCTTCGGCGGCGACGGCTGCGCGGCGAACTGCACCACCGAGGATGTGCGCGTCGGCATCTTCGATCCCGCGACGACCGTCTCCGTGGTGCAGACCGAGGCGATTCCGATCACCCTCAATCTGACCGGCCAGCAGACCTTCCGCACCGGCCACAAGCGCGCCACCGTGACCATGCTCGCCGGCGGCGGCAGCATTCCCGCCGGGGCGATCCCGGCCGCGATCAAGGCCAGCGAGCTGTTGTTCGACCCGGTCAAGGTCTCCGGTCTGGTGTGCGCCTGCGTGCGCGGGATTCCGGTCGCAGGCTTTGGTCCGGGCATCGCCGCCAGCGGCCTGATCGGCTGCGGCGACCAGGGGTTGACCGACGTCGACTATGTCGTCGTCCAGGACCACGACACTACTCCGGGCGACCCGGGAAACCACACGATGGGAACCCCAGATGATCCGCAGTGCGACCGCACCAGCCCCGCACCGGGTGGCGGCGAGTCCACGGCATGCCTCGAGGGCACCGGTGCCGCATGCTCGACCCCGCAGAACGTGCACATCGGCGTCTGCCAGGGCCCGCGCGTCTTCACGTTCTCGGGCGGCGTGGCGCCGCAGGGCTCGGGCCTGATCGTCAACAGCACCGCCATCGGTCTGCTCTCCGACGCCGGCGCCTGCGCGACCAACAAACCGATGCGCAACGGCAAGTGCCTGTACGAGGACTACGGGCCCGACTGCCTGCCGTGCACCGACGACGACCTGGTGAAGGGCAACACCGAGATCGACCCGACCACCACCGGGTCAGCCGAGGCGTCGCTCTACGACGCCAACCCCCCGGGTGGCGCGATCATCGCCGCCGACCAGAGCTGCTTCGGCAACCCGTGCATGGCGGCGGTCACGGGCGCGCTCTTCGACTGCAGCCAGCTGACGCCCGGCAGCAGCGGCGGCCTCTCCGGCGGCTCGCTCGGCGTCTGCTTTCCAACGCTGGACGCGGCGCAGATCGGCGACAACGTCACCTGCACGGTGTTCTCGAATCAGTAGCGTGACGCCCGCGCGCCGCGTCCGGCGCTGTGCGTAGGGGCGCCGGCGAGTCTGTTGTCGCAGCCGTTCAGCCCGTGGCTCACGGCCTGGATGACGACGGCGTGACGATGTCCATGAACGAGACGTCGATGCGCGCGCGCACCGCACGCGACCGCGGCCGGCGGCCGGCTTGTGACCCTACGTGCTCGAGACGTTGACGATGGCTCCCCTCGTGAAGCTCAACCGTCGACGTATCCGCTGTCGCGCGCGAGGGCGAGTCGAAGTTCGAGGCGAACAATCACCGCCAGCATTTGGTTGAGCAGTCCGCGATGCCATGCACTCACCATCTCGCACAGGTCGGCGACCGATCGTTTCAACGCCTGAATCTCTTCGTCGGTGAGGTCGGCGGGAAGTTGCAAGTTGGTCGAGAGGTACGCTTCTTGGGTGACGCGCTTGACGTGGCACTCCATCGCCCCAACCACCTCGCAACGGACGTCCTCCGTGGCCCCTGCCAGCACGGTCTCCAGCGTCGCCTTCAATTGACGCCAAACCCGTTCTTGGTGACCCAGGAGCGTCGTCTCTTCAGCCGTCGCAAAACGCTCTCCCCCGGCCGCAAGTACCATGTCGCGCCTAGACCTCGTCGTAGTAGACCGGCTCCTCGCGTTCCCGAATCGACCCTTCAATCGCAATGCTCAGGGCGACCAGACGACGAGGTACGCGAGACGGCGGCAGAGGACGAATCTGAAAGGGCGTCAACCAGCCCTGCCTAGGGTTGTTGGTTCGGTTCGGCATTTTCGTTCCCCCCAAGAAATCTGACCGGGCTAGAGCAAGAAGCTGACCCGAATCGCCGCGTTGACGTATCTGACGAGTGTTCCAGCCGCGGACGGACCAAACCTACAAACGTGGCGTTTTCTACCGGCAGCGGGCGACCCACTCGCCGGCGCCGAGGCCATCCAAAGCCTCAGGGTCAGAGACATTCCTCAAGCGATTGAAGCCCAGACGATGCCCGACGATCGCCTCGGCATCGAGCGAGCACCGAACGCGACGACTTCATGACCCTCGCCGGATACGCGGCGCGTAAAGCTAGCCGCGCGACGTGCAACATCCGGCCGCCTATCGGGCGCGTTTACAAACCTTCGGCACGAGCGATCGGTTTTGGTCGATTCCAACGAAGGACCCAGTCTTGCTCAGGAGTCTGGTCGGCCCGTTCACGCACAACCGATTTCTTTCATCTCGAGATTTCTGGAGGACTCAATGAAGACACTCGCAGTTGCGATGGTCGCAACACTCGCGCTTTCGGCCACGATGGCCCGAGCGCAGCCCTATCCAGCGGACAACTCGGGCAAGAACGTCCGGGATCGATCGGACACCGCGGTGACCGCCGCCGATCAGTCCAACAGTGAGTCGGATGTCGCGATCACTCGCGCGATTCGCAAGTCAGTGATGGCGGATTCGGCTCTCTCGACGAACGCCCACAACGTCAAGATCGTCACGATCAAGGGGGTCGTCACCCTTCGCGGCCCGGTCAACAGCGCCGACGAGAAGGCGGCCGTACTCGCCAAGGCCCAGCAAACGGCTGGGGTGACGCGCGTCCACAACGAGCTCGAGGTCGCAAGCAAGTAACCTCGCCAGATGCCCGTCTGCGAACGCACGACGGGTACAGGAGCACACATGTCCAACAAAGCAGTGTTCGGTATCGCCACGAGTGAACCGCAGGCCGAGCGGATCGCGAGTCAGCTCAAAACATCAGGCTTCTCGGGTAACGACATTTCCGTGTTGTTTCCCGACAAAACGGGGTCGCGCGACTTCGCCCACGAGCAGCACACCAAAGCGCCGGAAGGTGCGGCGGCGGGCGCCGGAACGGGCGGCGTTGTCGGCGGGGGCTTGGGGTGGCTCGTCGGCATCGGCGCCCTCGCCATTCCGGGAGTCGGCCCCTTCATCGCGGCTGGTCCGATCATGGCAGCGCTGGCCGGCGCCGCCGCCGGCGCGGCCGCCGGTGGGCTGACGGGCGGCCTCGTTGGGTTCGGCATCCCGGAGTACGAAGCGAAGCAGTACGAAGGGAAGATCATGAAGGGCAACATGCTCATCTCCGTCCACACCGAGGACGGCAAGGAAGTCGACAAGGCGAAGGAGATCTTCAAGCGCGAGGGCGCGCAAGACATCTCCTACACGGGCGAGTCGTCCGTGAAGGGCGCCTGATGGCGGCAGGGCGGAGGCTGGTGAAAATCCACGGCCTCCGCCCGCCAACCTGCGAGGAGGAACTGTGAAAGCGAAGCTCGATGAAAAGGGTGCGGCAGGATGGGCTTTCCTGTGGCTACTTGGGATACCCATCCCGCTCCTGCTGTTGTTCTTTGTGCTGCGTGGTTGCACGTGACCGCGTCTGTTTCGGCTGACACTTCGGCTGCTGCAGAAGGTCGGACTGCCGTCCCGTTCGGACGCACCGCGCACGTCCGTGGACCTCTGAATTTTCGAATACTGGAGAAATGTCATGCCGATTAGAACGAAATCGAAACGGCGGTCGTCGCCTCCCGACGCCGTCGCGTTGCTGAAGGCCGATCACGCGAAAGTGTCGGCAATGTTCGACAAGTACGATCACAGTCGACTGGCGTCGGCGAAGAAGAAGTTGGCGGGGCAGATCTGCGGCGACCTGACGGTCCACATGGCCATCGAGGAAAAGATCTTCTACCCCGCGGTCAGGCAGGCGATCGGCGAGGAGGACCTCATGGACGAGGCGACCGTCGAACATGCCGGTGCGAAGAAGCTCATCGCCGAGATCCAAGCCGCCGAGCCTGACGACGCGCTCTACGATGCCAAGGTCACGGTGCTCAGCGAGTACATCAAGCACCACGTCAAGGAGGAGCACACGGATATGTTTCCGAAGGCTCGGCGCTCCGGCGTCGACCTGAAAGAGCTGGGTGCCCGACTGGCCGAGCGCAAGCGCGAGCTGGCGGCCAAGTAGCGCGGCAATCGTGGGCGTGCCCACCCCACGGTGGAAGAGCATCGAGAGGAAGCCCGGTCGTAGGGCGTTGCGCTGTTGTGTCAGGCCGGGATGGGCTTGGGACGAGCGACCTCACGCCGCAGTCGCCTCCCGACGGCGGCGCGGTCCCGCCCACCGGCCGAGCCGCCGCCACCGGTACGCGGCGGGCGACGGCGACGACGCCCTGCATTGGCCGGTCGCGTCCACGTCGACCAGGCCGGCCCGGATTAAATCGGGTTCCGTCCGGTCCTACGAGGAAGAGGTTCTGCCTGCGTTGCCTTGTAGCTCGCGACTTTTCAGCAGTGCATTCGCTGGCGGAGTGATCCCGGTACGGGAGACCATGAAACGGTCGCTGCTCGTGCTCACCTGTTTCACGCTCGCGGCGTGTAGCGAATCGACGGTCATTCGGACCAACCCTCCTGGGGCGTCGATCTACGTGAACGAGCGCTACGTGGGCGCGAGTCCAGTGGAATTCGAAGCCAAGAGTTGGAGCGTTCGACCGCACGTGTATCGCTATCGCGCAGTAAAGCCTGGATACGAGGAGAGCGAAGGCGAACTGCCCGCGCACCTATCGGTCGGCCGCATCGTCGCGGCCTATTTCTCAGCCTGTCTCTCCTGCGGGCATGGCTTCTATGTGTTCGACGAGGACACGGCGATTCGCCTGCTGCCGGACGGCCGTCCGTAGGCGGCTACGGCGAGCGCGGCTCCGGATCAGAGTAGGCCGTTTCCGGGCTCCTCGGCCGTCGGTGCGCCACCCGTACGGCGCGGGGCGAGGAGAGCGCTTACGCCCGCCGACGGGCGGCCACGCGGGCGATGGCCCAGAGGAGCTGGGTCGCGTCGACGGGTTTCGGCAGGTAGGCGTCGAAGCCAGCCGCGAAGACGCGGCGTTCGTCTTCAAGGCCGCCGTACGCCGTCAGCGCGAGGGTCGGAAGCCGGGCGATGCGTTGGTCGGGGTCGCTGCGGATCTGTCGGATGAGTCCATAGCCGTCGGTCACCGGCATCCCGATGTCGCTGATCAGGACGTCGACCGGACTGGTGGCGAGCGCGGCAAGTCCCTCGTCGGCACCGCTGGCAGTGATCACGGTGGCACCGCACTGTTCGAGTACGGCGGACACCGCCTCGCGTGCGTCCTGCTGGTCGTCGACGACGAGCAGTCGCAGGCCGTCTATGTGCGGCCCGTCGGCACCCCCGACCTGCATCGACGGCGCGACCTCGGCCGGCATCGGCGCCACCATGGCGATGGCGGGCAGCGGCAGGCGCACGGTGAAGGTGGCGCCCTGATCGAGGCCGGCGCTATCGGCGCGTACCGTGCCGCCGTGCATCTCGACCAGGTGACGGACGATCGCCAGCCCCAGTCCAAGACCGCCCTCGCGGCGGGTGCTCGACGCGTCGGCCTGGCGGAATCGCTCAAAGATGTGTGGCAGGAACGCGGGTTCGACGCCGTGACCGCTGTCGGCGACACGGATCTCGACGTGCGAACCGACCTGACCAATGGCGATGTCGACGTGGCCGCCCTTCGGTGTGAACTTGACCGCGTTGCTCAGGAGGTTCCACAACACCTGGTGCAAACGTGCAGCATCGGCCGAGATGGCCGGCAGCCCGCGCGGGGGTGGCGCCGCCACCAGGCGAATCCCTTTCGCCTGCGCCGCGGGTCGCACCACCTCCAACGCCGAGGCAACGATCGCACCGAGGTCCACTGCCGCCATCTCGAGGTGAAGCTTCCCGGAGATGATGCGTGACACGTCGAGGAGATCCTCGATCAGCTGCACCTGGATGCGCGTGTTGCGCTCGATTGCCTCCAGCGCATGCGTGGCACGCGCTTCGTCGATTCTACCCGAGCGCAGCAGGGTCACCCACGTCAACACGGCCCCGATCGGCGATCGCAGCTCGTGCGACAGCGTGGCGAGAAACTCGTCCTTGATCCGGTTCGCCGATTCGGCCGCCACGCGCGCCAGCTGCTCGCGCGCCAACGAGTCGCGCAGCGCATCCTCGGCGGCGCGCGCGCGGAGCAGCGAGCGCACCGTCGCGATGAGCACGTTCCCCTCGACCGGCTCGGTGAGGCTGGCGTCGGCGCCGCCCTCGAGTGCCCGCACCGTGTCTTCTTCGCGCACGTAGGTGGCCGACATCTGCAGCACGATGACCGAGGCCGTATTCGGATCGTTCTTGATGCGCCGGCAGACCTCGCCGCCATCGATATCGGGCATCTGGGTGTCGAGGACGACGACGCGCGGCTTGCGCAGCGCCACGAGCACGAGCGCATCGCCGCCGTTGGCCGCCTCGATCACCTCGAAGCCGGCACGCCGCAGTGTGCGTGCCTTGTGGTACCGCCCCGACTCGTTGTCGTCGACAACGAGGATGATGTTGCCGTCGGTCATGCTCGGCTCTCGGCCGCGGCGCGCAGCGCTTCGTCGACGGCGGCGATGGCTTCCTCGCGCGAAACGCGATCCTTGGGTAGTATCGCCCAGGCCGCTGCCAGCAGCTCGTCTCGCTCGCCGTTATCGAGCGCCTTTGACGTGATGAGGACGACGGGAATGTCACGCGTCGCCGGGTCGCTCTTGAGCTGACGCAGGACCTCGTAGCCGTCCAGCTCGGGCATCATCAGGTCGAGGCAGATGACGTCGGGACGTTCGACCTGGACGAGGCGGAGCGCCTCGCGGCCGCTCGACGCTTCGAAGACCGCGTGATGCGGCGTCACCAGATGCTGGCGAAGGACGTAGCGGAAAATCTCCTCGTCATCGACGACCAGCACGCGCTTCACATTCTGCGGATCGACCAGGCGGAGGAGCTCGTGCAGCAGGGTCTGACGCTCGATGGGTTTGACGCAGTAGGCATCGGCGCCGAGGGCCAACGCCTTGCCGGGATCGTCGACGGTGCTCACCACGAGTACCGGCACCGCATGCGTGTCGGGGCGCCGCTTCAGCTCGGCCAGGAACGCCCATGTGTCTTCCCCGCGCAACAAGATGTCGAGCACGATGGCGCGAGGGCGAAAGGCGGCCAGGGCCAGATGCGCTTCGCGCACGGTGCGCGCCGCCAGCATCTGGAACACCGAGCCGGCGAGGAGACGCTCGTAGGCGAGGAGCGTCTCGGGACCATCGTCGACCACCAATACGGCGATGCGGTTCGGTTCGAGCTCCCAGGTGGGCTCCTCGGGCATCCGCGCCGCGTACAGGACGGGGATCTCCGCCGTGAAGGTCGTGCCGCGGCCGAGCGCACTCTCGATCACAACGCGGCCACCGAGCAGCTCCGCGAGCTTGCGGCAGAGGGGGAGGCCCAGGCCGGTGCCGCGCACGCGCCGCTGCACCGGACTCTCGATCTGCGTGAACTCCTGGAAGATGCGCTCCTGATCCTCCGGGGCGATGCCGATTCCGGTGTCGGCGACGCGGAAGACGACGGCGTCGCCCCGCCGTTCGGCGCTGATGCGCACTTCGCCGGACTCGGTGAACTTCAACGCGTTGGAGATGAAGTTGCGCAGGATCTGCGAGACCTTCGCTTCGTCGGTGTGCAGCACGACCGGAGTCTCCGGCTCGTCGAAGACCAGCGTCACCGACTCGTTGAGCAGCAGCGGGCGCAGCATGCCGCGCAGGGCGCCGAAGAGATGCCCGACGTCGAACTCGATCGGGCGCACGACGGTCTTTCCAGCCTCGACCTTGGCCAGGTCGAGCAGATCGCCGACCAGCTCGGCGAGCGCGTCGGCCGCTTGGCGGATGAACACCACCTGACGCTCCTGCTCGCCGGTCAGGTCACCGTCGCTGCGTTCGAGCAGCATGCGGACGAGCGCCTGGATCGAGTTCACCGGCGTGCGGAACTCGTGGGTCATGTTGGAGAGGAAGCGCGACTTGAGCTCGTCGGCGCGGCGCAGATGATCCGCCTTCTCCTCGAGCTCGGCGTACAGGGCCACGACGCCGCGGTTGGTGTCCTCGAGCTCGCGATTCAGCGCCGTGAGCTCCTCCTGTCGCCGTGCCAGCTCGTCGAGCGCCCGCAGCAACTCCTGGTTCTGACGCTGCACCTCGTCGAAAGGATCGTCGGGATTTGGCGCCGCCAGCGCCGCGGTGAGCTGCGCCAGCTGCGGAGGGCCGATCAACCGCGGTGCGCAGCGGCAGGGTCTTCTTGAGGTCGACGCGCGTCCCCTGTCCGGGGGTGGTCTCGACGTGGAAGTGATCCATGAGCCGCCGCGCACCGATCAGACCCAGGCCCATGCCGGTGGTCGAGCGGTAGCGGCCGGCGAGAATGGCGGCGAGGTTCGGGATGCCGGGACCGCGGTCGGTCACGCGCACGGTGAACACCTGCGGCGCGGTGCTGCCCTCCAGCCCGAACTCGATCGTGCCGCGGCGCGCATAGGTGAGCGCGTTGCGCGCGATCTCGGACACGGCAGTGGCGAGCCGGGTCTGGTCCTGACCGTCGAAGCCGAGGAGGCCCGCCAGTTGCCGCGTCCGCTGCCGCGCCAGCACCACGTCGCGCTCGTAGTGGATGGCCAGGGTGAGGATCGACAGTTTCACGCGGCGTTCCGTACCACGAGGATGGTGGCATCATCGCGGCCCCGCCGAAAGTCTCTGTAGAGCACGGCGGCCGCGAGCACCGGATGGCGCTCGAGCAGGCCCGGGTAGGCGTCGAGCGCCCAGCGCGTGGCGATGCCGTCGGAGTGCATGACAAGCACGTCGCTGGCGGCCCATGACGAGGTGAAATCACGCAGGCGGCGGGCATCGTGTCCGGCGGTGCCGTGCAGCGACACCAGACTGCGCGTCTTGCCGTCCGTGACCACGGTGCCGGAAATGTTGCCGAGTCCGGCGAAGCGCAGGCTGCCGCGACCCCGGTCGATCTCCGCCACGGCCACGGCGGCGCCGCGCGTCGGGCGCAACGCCAGATGAATGCGCTCGAGGATCTCGAGCGCCGGCTCGGCGGGTGCCGCGAGGAACGCCTCCCGTGCAGCGCGCGCCGCCGTGTGCGCCTCCGGCCCGTGGCCGAGCCCATCCGCGACCAGGGCCAGGGAACGGCCCCCGGCCTCCATCATCGCCCAATCGTCGCCGCAGACGGTTTCGGCGGGGTGCGGCACGGTCACGGCGCCGATCAGCGATGCGCCGCCGCGCGCGGGAGTGCCGGTCGGCCACACGGCAGCGTAGACCACCGTGCCCTGACCCGTGCGTGAGTAGATGTCGTGCGCCGACGCGGTGCGGGCGATGGCGCCGAGGCCGGTGCCGGGCGTGCCGGCGCTGGAGAAGCCGTCGCGCGACGCCTGCGCGACGTTGGCGATGCCGGGGCCGCTGTCGAGCACGACGACCTCGACCGACGCCCCTCGTTCATCCCGTTCGGCGCGCAGCAAGCACTCGCCGCCGCCGCCGTGCTTGACGGCGTTGCCGGCGGCCTCGGTGACGATCAGCGCCGCGCGCCCCGCGTCGGTGTCGTCGAACCCGGCGGTGCGGGCCATCTGGTCGACGCGGCGGCGCGCGGTACCGACGCCGCTCGCGTCGGCGAGGCGGACCTGCGTCTCGATCATTTCCATCGTGCCACCGTGATCCGCGTCCCCTCCCCGAGGCGGGAGTGGATCTCGAACTCGTTGACCAGCCGGCGGGCGCCGCCCAGGCCGAGCCCGAGGCCGTTTCCCGTCGAGAAGCCGTCGCGAAGCGCCTGCTCCACATCGGCGATGCCAGGCCCGCGGTCCTCGAAGATCAGGCGCACGCCGCGCCGCGGACCGTCGAGCGTGGCGACGTGCAGCGTGCCGCCGCCGCCGTAGACGACCATGTTGCGCGCCAGCTCGCTGGCGGCGGTCACCAGCTTGGTCTGGTCCACCAGGCTGAATCCGACCGCGACCGCCGCCTCGCGGACGAGTCCGCGCACGAGGACGACGTCCTCGCTGCTGCGGACGGCGCGCACCTCAGCCCTCGGTTCCGCCATCATCCTGCGACGGAGTGACCGTCGCACGCTCAATCAGCGCCATGCCCTTCTCGATGTTGAGGGCCGTCTGTACGCCCGGCAGCGCCAGGCCGAGCTCGACGAGCGTGATCGCCACCGCCGGCCGCATGCCGACGACGACCGTGCGTGCGTCCAGGATGCGCGCCATGGCCGCGATGTTCGCCAGCATGCGGCCGATGAAGGAGTCGACGATCTCCAGCGAGGAGATATCGATCAGGACTCCGCGCGCCCGGGTGGCGACGATGCGCTCGGTGAGGTCGTCCTGCAGGCTCATCGCCAACCGGTCGTGCATATCGACCTGGATGCTGACGATGAGGGACTGGCCCAGCCGAAGGATCGGAATCCGTTCCATGGTCAGCCGGGGCGCGCGGCGACGACCGCGCGCCCGCTGCGGGTCAGCGCGATGGCGAACGCGGAAGCGAGCGTGGCCTTGGTGATCACGTCCTCGAGATCGACGCCGAGGTGCACGATCGTCTGCGCGATCTGCGGCCGGATGCCGCTGATGATGCACTCGGCCCCCATCAGGCGGGCGGCGGCGACGGTCTTGAGGAGATGTTGCGCGACGAGCGTATCGACCGTCGGCACGCCGGTGATGTCGATGATCGCGATGCCGGCACCGGTGTCGACGATGCGCTGCAGCAGCGTCTCCATCACCACCTGCGTGCGAGCGCTGTCGAGCGTGCCGATCAACGGCAACGCGACGATGCCCTCCCAGAGCTCGACCACCGGCGTCGACAGCTCGAGCATGTCCTGTTGCTGGCGTAAGATGACCTCCTGACGTCCCATCTGGAACACCTCGGTGGTGTACAGGCCGAGCGCGTCGAGCAGGACGGAGGCGTTCCAGACGGCGTCGCCCAGAGCCGCGGCATCGGTGCCGAGGTCCTTCCGTAGGCGATCGAACAGCGGCTGCTTGAGTGAAAAGACGAAGGCCGCCGTCTCGGACGGCGAGAAGCCCTGTTGGGCGCGCGTGCGCGACAACTCCGCGAGGACCTCGCGCGCCTCGTCCCAGGCACCCGCCTTCGCGTCCGTACCGCCGTTGCGCTGCAAGTCGTTGCGCAGGGCGGTGAGGAAGCGTCGCGACTGCTCGGTCAACGTGGCGTCGTCGATGAGATCGCGCCGCCGCGTCGTCGCCGCCAGCTGGTAGTTCACCCATTCCGACAGGACGGTGGCTTCGTGCGTGGTGAGGATGTCGAGAACCGGCGACGGGCGCGGCATTGGAGACCTCCGCAGTGCTAAGGACGAAGTGGCGAGACAGGCCAGCTCAGACGACGCATTCCGGGCGACCGGAACGGCGCAGCACTTAGTGACCGCGACTCAACGTGTCAACGCATCAGAATTGGTCTGCGCCGGAAGATGATCCGGATGGTCCAAAGACTACTCGCCAGGTGGCGGGCTGGAAACACGTCGGCGACGTTTTTCGGCCAGACGGAGGCGTGACCGGAGGGAGCCAAGGACGCCGTCGCCTCGTCGCCTGCCCGGCGGGTGGTACGGATTCGCTGCGGCCGCGGCAATTGGCGGCTAGGTGACATTGGCTTCGCCGCGGGTAGACTCGAATTCAGGGAGAGGTGAGGAAGGTGGGCGTGGAAGGTTGCCGTCTTGTCGGCGGGCGGAGTGCAACATGCGGGTCCTCGCCACTCAACTCACGATAGACGTCTCCGGTACCTTTGCCGAAGAGAACAACGGATGGCGCTTTGTTTCCTGGGAAGTCGTCAGCGCACACAGTGAGGTAGCGAGGGCCGCTCCACCGACTGACGCGCTCAACTGCCGCTTCGCCACCGCCGAGGATGCGATCGCGTTCTTTCGCGATCTACTGCTGGGGGATGGCGAGGCCGGCTGACGATCGTCGCTTTGGGCCTCCAGGGCTTTCGCAACGCTCGGCAACCCAGACACGGAACTGCTTCCCCATCACCTGCTCGATGAAGCGATCGGCGCTGCCAAGTACGCATGCTGAGCGCGGGTGCGCGGCGTTGCTCGCCGCGTGAAGGGTCCGGCGTGCCACCACTCGATCTCCCGGCGTTAGGGGTCGGCGAGCGTTTGCTCGCGGCGGCCCTCTGCGGGGCGATCGTGGGATTCGACCGCGAGGTCCAGGGAAAAGCCGCCGGTCTACGCACGCATATCCTGTTGGCCGTCGGGGCGGCGATGTTCCTGATACTGGCGGCGCCGTCCGGGCCGACATCGGTTGCGCGTGTGCTGCAGGGCCTGGTTGGCGGCCTTGGTTTTCTCAGCGCGGGACAGATCATGCGACGAGGACTGCCCACCGGAGTCACCACCGCCGCGGATTTGTGGGTCGTTGGCGCGGTCGGCGCCGCTTGCGGGCTCGGCTTGTACGTACCGGCGGCGCTGGCGACAGGCGCCGTCTTCGTCATCCTGCGCGGACTGGGTTTTGTGGAAAGGGTGCTCGAGGGGCGGAAGCGGTAGCTTCACCGCTTCCGCAGAGTTCCGACAGTAACCTTGACCGATCGGGTGGACGGAGTCGCCGCGAACTTACGAAAGTGATGTCCCCATTTGGGCGCCGCGGCCCGCAACCGTCCCGGCCGGGATGGCGGGCACACGTCCTGCTCCAGTCAGCTCGATGGGACGCCAAATGGCAGCCCGGATCGGAAAGAACACAGGAGGTCGACCATGAAGCGCACGCACCTACGGTTCGGGGAGGGGTTTCGTGTGGTGCTCGGCACGAAGCGAGCGCAGGCGGCCGAAATGGTCATTCCGCCGGGCCGTGGTGAGGGTGATGCCAACAATCGACATGGCGGAGCAGACCAGTGGCTCTTCGTCGTTGATGGACAGGGAACGGCGCGCATCAACGGCAGGCGCTACGTGCTGCGGCCGGGGACCTTGATCGTCATCGAGCGCGGAGATCGACACGAAATCCGGAACGATGGCCGCACACCGTTACGTACGTTGAATCTGTATCTCCCGCCGGCGTACACGCCCGCGGGAAACGAACTGCGAGCGGCAAAGCCGTAACGGCCTGTTCATGCCGGAGCAGCCTGTGCCGGAGTCTTCTCGCGCACCGTCCAATCGCCGCCCCGGCGTCGACCGCTTGGTCGCCGAATCTGCTTGCGCGAGGATGAGCTGCGTCGAGCCGATCCGCCTTTGCGCTTCGAGGGCACGGTCCCTCCCCTTCTCATTCAGTCCACATCGCGCGCCGTACTACTGTCGGCGCTGGAAGAAGCCGGGCCGCGTGATCGCCGATTTCGCAAGCGCGCCGGCGGCGCTCGAACGAGCCCGCCGGCGGTGTTACGCGGCGTCGCTTCAGGCGGCGCGTTCCCAAGCGCGGCTCTCGAGGGCGCCGCGCACGTAGTTCAAGTGCCGCTTCTCGTCCTCGTAGTTGCGCTCGACGATCCGACGAGCCTCGGGGGGGAGCTCCTCCTCGAGGGCTTCCCTGTACGCCTTGTTGGTCGTCTCCTCGTTGCCAACCATTGCCCTGAGGGCGCCCTCGGTGCCGGTCATGCTTCGCACCGCCGTGAATCCCTCGATGAGGAATCCCTTGAAGTCGCGCGACGGTTCGGTCGGGGTTCCGCCGATCCGACGCACCTCGGCAGACAGAGTGTCGATGTGGCGCTGGTGATCACCCTGAAATTGGATCAGCGCATCTTTCACCGCCGCTACGTCGATTGCGTCGATCGCCTGACCGTAGGCATGCACCGCATCGACGTCGAGTTGGATCAGATCGTTGAGCGTTTCGATGCACTTGTCGTTCTTCATGGTCATTCTCCTTTTTTCGCGTGTGAGACGCGTGATGACTGTGGCTGGGGCTAGAGCAGGATGCATGCCTGTGCGCGGCGGTCGCCGAGCCTACAGAATCGCAACCGGCGCCCTCCCATCGGTACACGCGACCGGTTGAATCGACGGCGAAGCGCAAAGGCTGCGTACACTTCGCCGACCGCTTCCCGCTCGTCGGAGTCAGTTCGTCCACGCGCGGTCGCATTTGCCGGTGTTGTCTACAGACCTGGAACCATTACCAGTCTGCAGCTCAGTCCCCGCTGGTGACCAACGATGAGCTCCTCGTGGCATCTCGTTCTTCCCCGTCCAAACGTGCGACGACGCTCGCGGGTGAGTGCGTCGGCGTCTGCCGAGACGAGAGTGGCACCTCCTACCGAGCGCGCGTGTAAAGTGGGCACGTCGCGTCCGACTCGTCCCCGAAATTTCAACGCCGCGTCTTGGCGCGACCGTTGCGAGGGCTGAGCGCGGGCTTTGGGAATGTCGGGTCGCATCTGGATTGGCACATCGGGGTGGACGTATCCCGGCTGGAACGGCGTCTTCTATCCCGCTGGCGTCGCCCGCCGCGGCGCGCTCGCCTACAATGCCACGCGCTTCAACGCGGTCGAGGTCAACGGATCGTTCTACGGCCTGCTGCGCCCGACGACTTACGCCAGCTGGTATGCCCAGACGCCGCCGGGATTCGTCTTCGCACTGAAGGGCAGTCGCTTCATCACCCACAACAAGAAGCTCGCCGACGCCGAGCGGCCACTGGCCAACTTTCTCGCCTCCGGCGTACTGCGCCTGGCGGACAAGCTCGGGCCGATCGTCTGGCAGCTGCCGGCCTCGGCGCGCTACGACGCCGATCGGCTGGCCGCCTTCTTCGCGCTGCTGCCGCGTACCACCGTCGCCGCGGCGCGGCTGGCGCGACGGCACGACCACCGCGTCACGGGCCGCAGCTGGACCAAGTCGGGGACCAACCGCCGCCTTCGCCATGCCGTCGAGGTACGCGGCGAGTCGTTCCTGGTGCCCGCCTTCGCCGCCCTGGCTCGTCGCCACGGCATCGCCATTGTCGTCTCCGACGCGCCTGACTGGCCGCTGGTCGAGGAGCTGTCGGCTGGGTTCGTCTACCTGCGGCTGCACGGCGCCGAGCGCAAGTACGCCAGCCGCTACAGCGACGCGGCGCTCGACCGCTGGGCGGAACGCATCCGCTGCTGGCAGGCCGGCAGCGAACCGCCCGATCGGCGGCGGATCAGCGCCCGCCCACCGGCGCGCCACCGCGGGCGCGACGTCTACGTCTTCTTCGACAACGACTACGAGGCCAACGCACCGCACGACGCGTTGCGGCTCGCGGCTCGGCTCGTCGGGCCCTGGTGCGGCCCAGGCGCGCCGCGATCGGAGGCTGAGGCCGCCTGCACTCGGGCGCGCCCACTGGACGAACGGCGCTGACCGAGTCTGAACCCCCGTGCAAGGCGTGCCGCTGGGCCGTGTACTACTTACCGTCCCTGGATGCCGGCGAACGCAGCAGGGCGCGCCGCAAAACCGGTGTGGTTCTTGCTCCCGCCTCCACTGTGACGGAGGAACCGCAGATGAAGGCACTGATCGTCACCGTGGCAATACTGAGCGCGGCAGGTATGGCTAAAGCGGCGATGCTCACGTCGCAGTCGTTTGGCACTGACGCGGCAACAGCGGGTCTGGCGGAGATACAGCTCGGGCGGCTCGCCGCACAGAAGTCGAGCAACGCCGCGGTCAAGCAGTTCGCGGCGATGATGGTTAAGGACCACACCGCCGCCGCCGCGAAGCTCAAGGCCGTCGCACACGACGACAAGATAGCTTTGCCGAAAGCGCCCACCCCCGAACAACGGGCTGTCGGTGAGAAGCTGGCCGGGAAGTCGGGCGGAGACTTTGACACGGCCTACGCGGCTCAGATGGTGAAGGATCACGAGAGGGCCGTCGCCCTCTTCCAGGAGGCGAGCGAGAGTCCGGATCTCGATCCGAACCTTCGGACCTTTGCTGCGAAGACTCTTCCAACCCTCGAGCACCACCTCGCAGAAGCGAAGAAGCTGAACGACATTGTCGCCCACGGCACGTGAGCACCGGGAGAAATGAGCAACGACGTCTCAGCAGGGGGCCGACGTGCGTGCCGGGAGATCCCGGTTCTTCTGATCGGCCGAAGCGCCCGTACGGCGCTGTTGCATGAATTGCTGGGGCGCTGTCACGCACATCCCATCGCGCAGGTGCAAACGTGGTCTGACGCGGCCGCGGCTGTTCACGGAATGCGTGTGGCGGTGCTGTTCGCACCGCCGCCTCACGGCTTGATCGAGAACTTCGATCGGCTGGTCGCGCGATCGCCGGGATTGCAGGTGATCTTGGCGCTGCCGAAGCTCGACATTGAGATTGAGGATCAGGCGATGCTGCGTTCGAACCTTCACGTGTGGGTGCTCGGACCAAACCTCGAGGCGGTCCACGATCTGATCCACAATGCCGTTGACGAGGCGAACTCATCGACACGGGTAGGACACGAGCGACGAAGCGCCACGGTCGGGCCATCTGCAACGCTCTGGTCGCCGCGAAGCAGGTGAAGTCGCCGGCGCGGCGTGAAACCATAGCGATTCCAATCGTCGTCGGAAGCGCCGCCTCTCGTCAGGTCTCGCCGCTCAGCGACGCGCCCGAACAGCGCCATACGCCAGCGCGCCGGCGATGAGGAGCGCGGCCGCCAGCGGCCAGACGCGGTGCCTGCCTCGCCGCAGCCGGAAGGCCGAGGAAACCAACTGGCTCAACTCAGGCGGCGCGCAGTCGGGATCGACCGTCGACCCATCCAAGACCATCTGCGCGAGCCATGGTTCGTCGTCGATGTCGAGCGGGCGCAACGCGCGCGCGTCGCCGTTCAGCCGCTCGATCGTCTGGATCAGCGAACCGGTCTGTTTCAGCAGTCGCGCCACCAGGGCCGGCGACTGCCCAACGTGCTCGCCGACCAGGCGATCGCGGATCGCTGCGATCTCCGCGCCTCGGGTCGGGTCGCTGCCCGCCTCGATCGCCAGATCGCATTCGCTGTCGAGGCCCATCGAACGGTTATTGAGGTTGGCGGAGCCGATACGGAGAAGCCGCTCGTCGACGACCATGACCTTGGCGTGGACGGTCAACCGCTGTCCCGCGGCAAGCCCCCGCACGTGCGGATAGAGTAGGCGCAGGCGATCATAGCGATCGGCGGCGCGCAGGCGCTGGGCGAGACGCCCGCGCAGCGGGCCCATCGTCGTCTGTTCCAGCCAGCCCTCGCACTGCCGCGGTTGCACGATGACGACCTCGGGGCCGTCGCGTTCCCGCAGGCGCACCGCCAGCGCGTCGCCGATGGCGTCCGACGTCAGATACTGGGTCTCGATATAGAGCCAACGCCGCGCCACGGCGATGGCGTCGAGATGGAGCGTCTCGACCTCACGCACTTCCGGCATCGACCGATACGCGGGCCGAGTACGGGCGATGGCGACATCGACGTCGGTGAAGTCCGAGACCAGTGCCGGCCAGGGATCGAGACCGGCGGAGGCTGGCGCAATCCGCGCTCCGGTGACCCGCAACCAACGCGCACGCGCGAGCCCGCCGAGCGCCGCCGCAGCGTCGCCGTCGACGGCCATCTGGACGTCGTGAAACGGCGGGTAGCGGTGCTCACTCGGATCGATCCGGCGCGGATCGTCGGCGCGATGTTGGGGCGTATCCCAGCGACCGGGGCCAAAGTCGATGCCACCCACAAAGGCCAGCGCGTCGTCGATGACGACGATCTTCTGGTGCCGCGCCGCACCGAGCGGATGCCGGTCGTCGAGCCGGAAGTGCAGGCGGTCGCGGCTGGCCTGGCCGAATCGCCAGCCGGACAACAGCTCGCGCTGCCAGGCGTAGAGGACGGAGAAGTCCCATTCGAGGATGTACACGTTCAGACCAGGCCGCTCGCGCAAGGCGCGGTCGAGCAGCGCCCCGATCCGATCGGCGGCGCCGTCGTCGCCGTGCGGCGAGCGCAGGCGCACGCGGCTGTTGAAATCCCAGCCGAGCACGATGATCGAGTGAGCGGCGCGCTCGACCGCCTCCGCGAAGGCGCCGAAGTACGCCTCGCCGTCGATCAGCACTGCCGCACGGCGGGCACGAGCGACGCGCCAACAGTTGCGTCCCGGCGCAAACACGCCAGCCGCCGGATCGGATCGGGCCGGCCGATGGCCGATTCTCGCGGCGGCGACACGCGGGCCGGGTCGTGCACGATGTGCCGTCGGGATGACGGGACCGCTTTTGCCACTCACTCAATGACTCGAATCGGACGCTGCGCCGCTCTCGGCGGCGAGCCGTGAGACGTCGAGCAGATGCCTAAGGTGGTCGGCGGCCCCAGCAATTGGGACTGTCGCTATAGCTGGATTCGCGACTCGAGCTTCGCGCCCCCTTGGCTGCTGGCGCTCGGCTTCGACAGGGAGGCCTCCGGGTTCCGCGCGTTCGTGGATGCCGGCGACACCGCAGGCTTCAGGTGCTGTGTGGGCTCCGGCAACCGCAGCTCGCCCCCCATGCGTGTCGGCAATGCCGCGCTCACAGCAGAGACGGCACAACATCTCCGGGGGGCGGATCGGCCCGTCGCCGGGCGGGCCATTCTTTGCGACGACGCAACCGAACATCGAATGATCCCGTCGAGCTTGCCGCCCGGCGAGCACCCCGCCACGCCCGGGCGGGCACGTGCCGAACCCCACGCGTCAATCATGCGCCCCGCGGGTCCACTCGCAAACCACCGCCGAAGATTTTCCGTGTCTCGACGGCATCGCCAACGCCACTCATCGCGATGCGTTCACATCCAAATCGACCGGCAAACCGAGGGGCCGTGTAGAGATCTCCGTGAAGATTCTGCACGGGCATAAGCGGCGTCTCAGATTGCGGGGCGCCGCAACCCAACACGATGCTGGCGCAGTTCTTGCGGCACGAAACATCTCATCATGCCGCAATCGATTGGACAGAAGCGATGGGCGATAGCCGAAGGCTACATCCCAGCGGGCAGCCATGGACCCGAGCCGGAGATGATCAGCCACGAAGCTGCCTGTCTGCTGAACACCACCGACGCGGATGCGCACGTAGCGATCACCGTCTACTTCGCGGATCGCGAGCCGATCGGTCCATTTCGAGTGTGCGTACCCGCGCGCCGCACGCTGCACCTGCGATTCAACGATCTCGATGATCCGCAGCCGATCCCTCGCGCGACCGACTACGCCTCGGTGATCGAATCCGACGTGGCGATCGTCGTCCAGCATACGCGGCTCGACTCACGCCAAGCGGAGAACGCCCTACTGAGTACGGTGGCCTACCCGGGATGAGGCGAGTCGCCGAGCGCGCGACTAAGGAGATACTATGAGCGATACCGTCAGCGATTTTCTCGTCAAGCGCCTGCGCACGTGGGGCATCGACCGAATCTATGGCTACCCAGGCGATGGCATCAACGGCCTCCTGGCGGGGCTGCAGCGTCACGGCGACGGGCTGGAATTCATCCAAGTTCGACACGAGGAGATGGCCGCGTTCATGGCCTGCGGTCACGCCAAGTTTACCGGGGAGCTCGGCGTTTGTGTGGCGACCTCCGGTCCCGGTGCCATCCATCTGCTGAACGGACTGTATGACGCCAAGATGGACCATCAGCCAGTGCTGGCGATCGTTGGCCAGCAGCCGCGCAGCGCCATCGGTGGCAGCTACCAGCAAGAGGTGGACCTTCAGAATCTGTTCAAGGACGTGGCCAGCGAGTACGTGCACACCGTCACGGTGCCGGAACAACTTCCTGCCGTCGTCGATCGGGCCGTACGCATCGCACGTGCCGAGCGCACGGTGACCTGCATCATCCTGCCCGCCGACGTCCAGGATCTGCCAGCGGTCGAAGAACCACCGCACGCCTTCAAGATCACTCCTGGCGGTGTCGGCTATGTGGCGCCCGAGGTGCAGCCGCCGGCGGAGGAGATTCGCCGTGCGGCAGATGTCCTGAACGCTGGCAAGAAGGTGGCCATATTGGTCGGACAGGGGGCGCGGCGTGCGAGCGAGGAAGTGACCCAGGTGGCGGAGCTCCTCGGCGCCGGCGTGGCGAAGGCGCTGCTCGGCAAAGATGTTCTCTCGGACGAGTTGCCGTTCGTCACGGGCTCGATCGGCCTACTCGGCACGCGGCCGAGCTACGAAATGATGATCGGCTGTGACACACTGCTCATGATCGGGTCCAGCTTTCCCTACTCGCAATTCCTGCCGGAATGGGATCAGGCGCGCGGCGTACAGATCGACCTGGATCCGCGCATGATCGGCATCCGCTTCCCGATGGAGGTGAGTCTGGTCGGCGATGCCCAGCGCACCCTGCAGGCGCTCATTCCCCAGCTCGAGCGCAAAGCCGACCGCGGATGGCGAGACGGCATCGAAAAGGATGTGCGCCGGTGGTGGGAGGTGATGGAAGCGCGGGCGATGAACGACGCCGATCCGGTCAATCCGCAGCGTGTCTTCTGGGAGCTTTCTTCGCGCCTTCCCGACGACGCCATTCTCACGTGCGATTCGGGAACCGCGGCGAATTGGTACGCCCGAGATCTCCGCTTCCGCGCTGGGATGCGCGGTTCGCTGTCCGGTACGCTCGCCACTATGGGGCCTGGCGTGCCGTACGCCATTGCCGCGAAGTTTGCGCATCCCGAGCGTCCAGTGATCGCCCTGGTCGGCGACGGCGCCTTCCAGATGAACGGGATGAACGAGCTCCTCACGATCAAGAAGTACTCCAGCCGTTGGCGCGACCCGCGGCTGATCATCCTGGTGCTGCACAACAACGACCTCAGCCAGGTGACATGGGAGATGCGGGCGATGGAGGGCATTCCCAAGTACGAGGAATCCCAGGTCCTTCCGGACCTCGACTATGCCGCCTACGCCAACCTTGTGGGCTTGAAGGGCATTCGCGTCGACCATCCGGATGCGATCGGCGCCGCGTGGGATGACGCGCTGCGCGCCGATCGGCCGGTGCTCATCGACGCCATCACCGACCCGAACGTGCCGCCGCTGCCACCGCACGTCTCGCTCGACGAGGCGAAGGCGATGTTATCCTCCCTGCTGAAGGGTGATCCAGACGCCGGAGCGATCGTGCGGCAGTCGTTCCGCGGCAAGCTCGAGGAGTTCGTCCGGTGAATGAGGGGGACGCCTCGGCCGACAGCGCCGAAGCCGGGCGCGGATCGACATGATCGACCCAGGCATCGAGGCCGTGAACGTGTGCGCGTACACGGTTCCGACGGACCGGCCGGAGTCGGACGGCACCTTGGAATGGGCGTCGACGACGATCATCGTCGTGGAAGCGCGCGGCGGGGATGCCGAAGGACTCGGCTACACCTACGGACCGCCGGCGGTGGCCCGCCTGATCGACGAGGTGTTGCGCGACACCGTGGTGGGTACCTCGGCGATGGACGTGGAACGCGCATGGGAAGCGATGGCGGTCGCCTGTCGCAACCTCGGCCAACCGGGCGCGGCGGCGATGGCGATCAGCGCGGTCGACGTCGCGCTGTGGGATCTCAAGGCGCGCCTGTTGCAGGTGGCGCTCGTTGACCTCTTCGGTGCCGTACGCGATGCGGCGCCGGTGTACGGCAGCGGCGGCTTCACCTCGTACACCCTCGCGGAACTGCGCGCCCAGCTCGGCGATTGGGTGGCGGGCGGCCTTCGGCGGGTGAAGATGAAGGTGGGCCGCGAGCCAGCGGCTGACGTCGGCCGGGTGCGCGCGGCGCGGCAGGCGATCGGCGAGGCGGAGCTGTTCGTCGACGCCAACGGTGCCTACGATCGCAAACAGGCATTGCGCCACGCCCAGGAATTCTCCGAGCTCGGGGTCTGCTGGTTCGAGGAGCCGGTGTCCTCGGAGGACCTCGATGGCCTACGCCTGCTGCGCGATCGCGGACCCGCGGGCATGGACATCGCCGCCGGCGAATACGGGTATCGCCTGGCGGACTTCCGCCGCCTGCTCGACGCCGGCGCGGTCGACGTCCTGCAGGCGGACGCCACCCGTTGCGGCGGATTCACCGGATTTCGCCGCGCCGCCGTGCTGTGCCGCGCGCACCACGTCCCACTGTCAGCGCACACCGCGCCGACGCTGCATGCGCACGTCGGCTGCGCTGAGATTCCGCTGCGCCACGTCGAGTATTTTCACGACCACGTACGCATCGAGCAGTTGTTGTTCGACGGAGCGTTGCGACCGATCGAGGGATCGCTGCGGCCCGACCGATCTCTCCCCGGCATGGGGATGACCCTGAAACGCCGGGACGCTGCGCGATACGCCGCCTGATGAGATTCGGGATTGATCTGGCACGCCGAAGGCGGGCGCGAGCTCGCCCGGACACGAAGAGATCGACCGGCCCTCCAATGGGCCTTGCCCGCCAATTCGGTTGGTGGATCGATCCCGCGCCTGGAGGGTCGCGCTTCCGCGCGACCGGCCGCGCGGAAGCGCGGCCCTCCAATCGGGAACGGAACGTGCTCAGGGAATCGGTGATCAGGCGGGGCGCGTCGCGCGCCAGAGCGCCGCGCCGCCGATGAGCACCGCGGCGGCGAGCATGGCCGCGGCCATTGCTGGCGAATGGCTGTCTTCGGCTCTCGGCAGGACGTGGCGCTCCGGATACGGGCCCTCGTGCCGCTCGCCGAGCGCGAGTCGCATTACCTCTGCGACATGGAGCCCCTGACGATCGGTGGCGCTACGAATCTGCTCCCGGCAGCTGAACCCGTCGGCGATGATCAGCGTCTCCGCCGGCGCGCGGCGCACCGCCGGCAGCAACACGCGTTCTCCGACTTGCATCGAAATGTCGTAATGCTTCTGCTCGAAGCCAAACGAGCCGGCCATGCCGCAGCATCCGGAATCGAGGATCCGGTAGTCGAGACCGAGTTTGTCGAGCACCGCGCGCTCGCTGTCGAGCTTCATTACGGCGCGATGGTGGCAGTGGCCATGGACGAGCGCTTGGCGCCGGAGAGGCGGCGGACGGAACTCCGGCGCATGGCGTTCGAGGAATTCGCTGAACAGAAACGTCTGATCCTTCAGCCGCTGCGCGTCGCGATTGTGGGGCAACAGGTTGACCAGCTCGTCACGGAACACCGCCCCACAACTCGGCTCGAGGGCGACGACCGGAATCCCGGCCGCAATCTGGGGACGCAGCGTCCGCAGCGTCCGCTCGAGCAGGCCGCGAGCGGTGTCGAGCATGCCGTAGTCGTACAGCGGGCGGCCGCAGCAGAGCGCCTGCTGCGGCACGACAACCTCGAATCCCGCGGCTTCCAGAACACCGACCGCCGCGCGCGCGGTGTGGGGAAGGAAGTGATTGTTGAAGGTGTCGGGCCAGAGCAGCACTTGTGGCCGCCCGCGATTGCGCCGTGGCCGTCGTCGCATCCAACGCTGAAAGGACTCTGGCGCAAAGTGGGGAATCTCGCGCTCCATGGCGAGCCCGCCGAGGCGCTTGGCCAGGGTGCCGAGCAGCGGCGCATGCGCCAGTGCGTTGGCCAGCCGCGGCACAGGCGCGGCCAGCCGCGCCCACCAGTGGATCAGCCCCATGGCGTAGGCGGGCATCGGACGCAGACGGCCAGCGTAATAGTGCGACAGGAACTCAGCCTTGTATGTCGCCATGTCCACGTTGACCGGGCAGTCGCCCTTGCACCCCTTGCAGGCCAGGCAGAGGTCGAGCGCTTCCCTCACCCGTTCGTCCCGCCAGCCGCCGTCGATCGACTGCCCCTGCAGCATCTCGAACAGGAGGCGGGCGCGCCCTCGCGTGGAGTGCATCTCCTCACGCGTGACCATGAAGCTCGGGCACATGGTGCCGCCCTCCTTGCGGCGGCACTTGCCCACCCCGACGCAACGCATGGTGGCGTTGGCGAAGCTGCCTTTGTCGTCCTGGTAGTGGAAGTGAGTCTGTGTTTCGGGTGGGTTGTAGCCCGCACCGAGGCGCAGGTGCTCCGTCGCGCGGTAGGGGGTCACGACCTTGTGAGGATTCATCTGGTTGGTCGGATCCCAGATCGCCTTGAATTCGGCGAAGGCATCGACCAACTCGGGGCCGAACATCTTCACCAGCAACTCGCCCCGCGCCTGGCCGTCGCCGTGCTCGCCGGAAAGCGAGCCACCCATCGACACGACCAGATCGGCCGCGTCGTCGATGAAGCTCCGATAGCGGCGAACCCCGTCGGCGCTGACGAGATCGAAATCGATGCGCGTATGAATGCAGCCCTGGCCAAAGTGTCCGTACAGGTCGGCGCGATACCCGTGACGATCGAGCAGGGCGCGAAACCGACGCAGATACTCTCCCTCGTGCTCGGGCGGTACGGCCGCATCCTCCCACCCTGGCCAGGTGGGCGACATCCCGGGGACAAACGCCGTCGCGCCGAGACCCGATTCACGGATCTCCCACACCAGGTGGACGTCGTCCGGATCGTCGTACAGCTTCATGCTCGGCGGATCGGGTGCGCGCTTCAGTGCGTCCATCAGACGGCGTGCCTTGTCGTCCGCCTCCTCGCGTGTCTCACCGCCGAATTCGACCAGCAACCAGCCCTTCCCGGGGGGAAGAAACTGCGCCGCGCCGGGGTGCATGCCCTTGGTCTTCATGTCCCCGACCAGGCCGTCGTCGATTCCCTCGCACCCCGTCGGGCCGTGCGCCATCACCGCCCCGACGTGCGCACCAGCCTGGTAGATGTCGGGATAGCCGAGGACGAGGAGGTTGCGATGCGGAGGACTGTGGACCAGTTGCAGCAGGGCCTCGAGAACCACGACGCACGTGCCCTCGGTGCCGACCAGAGCGCGGGCGACGTTGAACCCGTTCTCCGGCAGCAGCTCGTCGAGATTGTATCCCGAGACGCGCCGGGGAATGCGCGGATAGCGTTCGCGCACCAGACCGCCCACGCGCTCGATCAAAGCCTTCAGCCGCCGATAGATATCCGCCCGCCGCCCGCCGCCACGGATGATCGCCGCGAAGTCGCCCTCGCTGGTGGGGCCGACGCGCATGCGCAACCCGTCGTAGGTCAGTATGTCCAACTCGTGCACGTTGTCGGCGGTACGTCCCGCCATCACCGAGTGCACGCCGCAGGAGTTGTTGCCGATCATGCCGCCGAGCGTGCAGTGATTGTGGGTCGCCGGATCCGGACCGAACGTCAGGTGATACCGCTCGGCCGCGGCGCGTAGATCGTCCAGCACGCACCCCGGTTGTACACGGGCCGTTCGCTGTTCCTGATCGACCTCCAGCACCTGATGCATGTACTTGCTGAAGTCGATCACCACAGCGACGTTACAGCACTGACCTGCCAGACTGGTGCCGCCGCCGCGCGACAACAGCGGCGCGCCAAAACGGCGGCACGCGGCGACGGTGGTCGCGACGTCTTCGACGTCGCGGGGAATGACGACGCCTAACGGCGTCTGCCGATAGTTGGAAGCGTCGGTGGCGTACAACGCCCGGCTACCGTCGTCGAACCGCACCTCGCCGCGCACGGTGTGGCGCAGCGCGGCCGCCAGCGCCTCGACGTCCGTATCGGGCTGGGGAGGTGCCTCGAGCCGGCTGCCGCGTTCTGCATCCGCGGGGCGGAGTTCGTCTTGCGCCACACCGCTCATTGGACCTCCGTCGGTTCCCCGACAAATCGAACCGGCGATGTCGCTATCGCGCTGTCGCTTTCGGCGCGCTGCTTCACTCCGCGATGCAGATGCCGCTGCCACTCATCGGGCACCGCGGAAAACGTGACGAGTGCGCGGGAACCGGCGAAGCGTCCCGGCCTGGTGCTCCAAAGGGAACCAACCCACACTCGCCCAAATCGCGGTCCGCTCATTTGCCGCGGCACAGCGCCAGCCCCATGACGGCACCGAGCGCGAGCGCCAGCAGGCCGAAGGGCAGCGGCTGGCTGCGCGCGAACTCACCGATCTGCCGCTCCGCGGCCTGACCATTGGCGCGGGCGCGACGTGCGAGCTCGCCGATACCGTCATCGACGCCTTCGATGAGCTCGCCCGCGCGGTGGCGAATGTTGACCGACGCATCCTGTGCAGCCTCGCTGACGCGGGGCGATGCCTCGGACACGCGCGCCGCCAGCGCACGCACTATATCGGCCAACGAGTCGCCATTGACGAGGGCGCGCGAGCGCGTGGCACGACGCCGGTGAAGGATCAGCGCGCCGCCGCCGACTGCCGCCAGAGCGGCGGTGCCCAGCGGGTACTGCTTCGCCACCGCCACGACGGACTGCGCCGCCGCCGTGAACCGCTGGCGGGCCTCGCTTACGAGATGGTCCAACGTCAGACGCTCTTCCAGCTCCTCGAAGGTGTGGTCGAGATTCTTGCGCGTTTGATCGATCTCGCGTTCCAACTGTTCCGCCTGCCCGGTGCCGTTGCCGTCCATGCCATCCATGAGTTCCTCCTGGGTCACGTGCCGACCCGCCGTTGACCGAGGTCGCTGCCTTCGAGCAGGTGGAGCGTCCGCTCCGGCATCAGTGCCACCTGGCGCGCCGACCGCCGCCCACCGATCACCAGACCGGCGCCGACCGCCAAGGCGACGGCGCCGACGATCAGTGCCGACAGCCACGCCTGCATGAGCCACAGATTCAGCCCGATGGCCGCCGCGATCAGCAGCATGATCAGGCCCGCGAATGCCACCCCGCCGCCGACGGCCACTGCGACGAGCGAGTTGCCGAGATCCCGGCCGGCGGCGATGATTTCGATTCTCGCCAGCTGGATCTCCTTCATGATCAGGTTGGCGCTGTCGTTGACGACTTGGGCGACCAGCGTCGGAATCGACTTTTCATCTGATGCGAGACTCGCGGCCATTGATAACTCCCTTCGTGCGTTGAAATCGCTGATTTAGGGAGCAACGATTGTTCCATTCGCCCGACGCAGCCGACGCCCCATTCTCTGGCAAGCGCTCCCGCGCATACCGGTCGATAGTTCAAACCGCGCGCCACGGAGAGGCTATATCTTACCGGCAATCGGCAAGATGGATTGTCGGTGCGCAAACCCTCGAAAGCCGGGTCGCAACCACGGTGCACCATCCCGAGTGGCACGAGCCTTGGACGTCTTGGGGGGCGATGGCGAGTAATGAGAAGACGATCAGCCGCTGTCGCTCGCAGCGCGCTTCACCGTCGACCGGCACTTCAGGGCAAAGGGCGGTACCGCCGGACGCCCGGAGGGCGGGCGTGAGGCCGCGCGGCCCGAGGAGCGGGGCCGCTCAGCGTAGATTGGGGAAGGATGGCGTATGACGATCCTGGAACTGTTGCAGCACGATCACGAGGAGGTCGAGCAGCTGATCGACCGCCTGATGGGCGACGGCTCGACGAACGATATCGAAGCCAGACTCCAGGCGGTGGTGACGCACAACAGCCGTATCGACCACGCCGTATTCTACCGGGCGGTGGAGAGTTCCTCCGAGGCGCAAGAGGCGGTTCGGCTGTACCGAGAGGAAGAACGCGCCATGCTGGCGGCGCTCGCGCAACTACACGAAGAGATACCCCAGCCAAACGATGGGTGGCGGGGATCACTGCGCACCCTCCGCGCCCTGGTTGGGCGACACGCGGCGAGAGAGGCTGCCATCTTTCCCTGGGCCCGGCAGGTGCTCGCTGGCGCCGCGCTGGAAGAGCTCTTTGCCGAGGCAGAGCGTCGGAAGAACCGTCAGTCAGTGACGGACGGCTTGATCTTTCCCGCTCACCGCTTCGGCATCGAGTGACTCGTCCTTGGCGGCCACGCGCGGCGCTGCCAATGGCGTCGTGCCCCGGACAAGTGCGCCCGGCGCGTCAGCGCCGGCGCGAAGACGAGCGGTGACCGCCGCCCGTGTCGTCGTTCGCCGCGTGGCTGCCGTCGGCGAGGTCGGCCAGAGTGAGGTCGTTCCACGAATTGTCGGCGGCATCCATGGCGCGCCTATAGTGCGTGTGAATCCGGTGCATGAGAACGTCGCTATCGGGTGCGGCATCCCCGTTGTCGTCGTGGCGGAGTCGGTGCAGCACGTGGCCTGGCGTCAGGGCCCGCGGGTCGCAGGCGATGATCAAGCGGTCATCGCCGAACTCGACGAGGAAGCCGAGCGCCACCAATTCGGATACGATGTCGTTTACCGCGCGGGCCGATGTCTGCACTGACTGCGGAATCTCGTCGACGCGCACGGGCGCCAGGCCGTGGACGAAGCGTCGCGCCACGTCGGTGAGGATGCGCAGCGCCATCTGCTGCCGCGCCGCGGGCCCCATGCCCACGGCGAGGAACTCCTCGCGAATCGTCTCGAGGTTCTGCCAGGCGAATGCGACCTCGGCGCCGATCAAGACCAGCAGCCACGACAGGTACATCCAGAACACGAAGACCGGGATGGCGGCGAGAGAGCCGTAGATGCTCGCATAGTAGACCGTCGATCGCGCGTACCAGGCGTAGGCATGCGCCGCGCCGAACCACAGGCTGCCGCCGGCCAGCCCGCCGACGGTAGCGGCCGAGATGGGCATCCGCCGCGAGACCATGAGGGAATAGAGGAGCATGAAGCCGAGAGTCACGAACGCCCACGGCATCAGGAGCGCGAAGAACACGTCACCGGTGCCGGTCTGCTCCAGCATCCAGCGCAGCGGCAGCACCTGGTCCACCAGTGCAGGCAGTGACAGGCCGACGACGATGAGCGTCGGACTGATGGACACCACCGTCCAGTACAGGGTCAGGCGCTCCAGATACGATCGGGTCCGTTTGACGCCCCAGATGTCGTTGAACGCGTCCTCGACGCTGCTCAACAGCGTGAACACCGAGAAGATGACAAAGACGAAGCCGGTCGCGCCGATGGCCCCGCCGTTGATGTTGTGCAACATCCGGTCGATGCCGGTCGTCACCTGTTCGCGTACGCCGACCGCGAGATAGTCCATGATGTGGGAGAGCAGCATGTCCCGCGCGTTCTGCATTCCCCCGAAGGCGCTGAACATGGCGAAGGCGACCGCAAGGGTCGGCACCAGGCTGAAGATCGTGACATAGGTGAGCGAGCCGGCGCGGGTCGCGAGTTGATGGCGTGTGACGCCGCGACGGACCGCGACGACGATGCGCAAGGCGGTGATTGCGGCCCGCCGGGGCCACCCGAAATCGTTGAGGTCACGCTCCCACAGGTCGCGCCCGCGGAGAAGCGACAGGCGCGTGAGCCACGTGCGTGGGCTGAAGCTGGCCATGGTCGAGTCCGAAGCGCTGCGGAAGATCACCCCTTCCAGCTTACCGGCTGAGTCTCCCGTGGCGAGACCCGTCCCGCAAACGGCTCGCCCGGTAAAGATCGCGCTCGTTTGTACAACCTGCACCCGTCACGCGGCGTCGGCGACGCCCCAGCGGAGGTGCCCGCGGAGGCACGGCGATTGAAAGCTCTGCTTCGCACGACTTCTCACAGCCCTCATACGCCGACTGCTCGATTCGCGGCGCGGAAGCAGAAAGCAGGCGTCGATCCGAAAACGGCCTCGCGGAGCGCTGGTGCGTCTCCGCTGTCGGTCGCTGCGGGCGTGGTGGCGATGGCCGCTGCCTGGGTGGTAATTTTATCGTTGGCCTACCTGGCGCGCTGGGGCCTCCTGCTCGTCTACCTGAGCACGCTCATTGCCATCGGCATCAGTCCGCTCGCGGGCTGGATCGAGCAGCTGCACATCCCGGGAACGACTGCCCATCCGCCGCGCTGGCTCGCGGCACTGCTGGTGTACGCGACCGTCGGGGCGATCCTGGTCGCGCTGGCCGTGGCGGTGTTGCCGCCCCTGATCGACCAGGCGCAGGATCTCGCCCAGCGCTCGCCCTCGTTCTTCGAGGAGGCCCAGCGTTTCCTCGTCCGCCATGGCCTCATCACGCGTCCGATGTCGATGCACGATCTGTTCTTGCAGATCCCCATCGACCTGCGCACGGCGGTGCTGCAGCAGTTCTGGAACGTGATCGGCGGCGCATTCGGACTGTTGCTGATTCTCGTCCTGTCACTCTACCTGCTGCACGACGCCGAGCCGCTGCGCGCCGCCCTGCTGTCGCTCGTACCGCGCGGAAGACGCCGCCAGGTGCGGACGGCCGTCGATGCGATCGCGGCGCGCATCGGCGCCTGGATGATGGGGCAGTTGATGTTGAGCGGTATCATCGGCGCGACGACGGCGCTCGTGCTGGGATTGCTCGGCCTGCCATACTTCTACGTGCTTGCCGCGCTTGCGGCGGTGGGCGAACTGGTGCCGTACGCGGGCCCGATCCTCGCCGCGGTGCCGGGGATTCTCCTGGCGGCGACGCTGTCCTGGCAGACGGCGTTGGCGGTATCGGCATTTTACCTGGCGCAGCAGCAACTCGAGAATCACATCCTGGTGCCGAAGCTCATGCAGCACCAGGTCGGATTGACGCCGTCCGTCGTCATCATCGCCGTCACTATCGGATCGGCGGTGCTGGGCGTTCTGGGCGCCGTCATCGCCGTGCCTACGGCGGCCATTCTGCAGGTTGGCGTTTCGACGCTGCTGCTCGCCGGCAACGGCGTGGACGAGACCTGAGCTGGGCAGGCGGCGGCGATGGCCCGTCGAGACACCGCGCGTCCTCTCCTCATGCGCCCGGCGGCGCACGGGTCACGACGTCGAGCACGGAGAGTCCGACGAATACGATCAGCAGCAGCACGGCCACCGCGAGGGCGATCCAGTTGCTCGCCCGCTGTTCGATCAGGTGCATGAAGAAGCAGGCGATCAGGAGCGTCTTGGCAGCGGCGATGAGCAGCGCGACCGGCACGTGCCAGGCGCCCAACGGCGCGAACGAGAGCGCGAATGTCAGAGTGGTGAGCAGCAGCAGGCCGGCGAAGGTGTAGGCGTAGGTCCGCATCGCGGCCTCAGCGCCAGAGATAGAACATGGGCCAGAGGAACAGCCACACGATGTCGACGAAGTGCCAGTAGAGACCGCCGACCTCCAGCGGCGTGTGGTAGGCGGCGCCGTAGGCACCGCGCCGGGTGAGCCAGGCGAGCACCGCGAGGAGGACGACGCCGGCGCTGACGTGCAGGAAGTGCAGGCCGGTCATCAGGTAGTAGAGGGTGAAGAAGGCGCGCGCGCCGCGCCCGGTCAGCGCCGGGTCGGTGAGGTAGGCGCCGGGGTAGATACCGTCGGCGAAGTGGTGCTTCCATTCGAGCGCCTTGAGGCCGAGGAAGATACACCCGAGCAGCGCCGCGCCGGCCAGCGCCCACGTCGCAGGAGTCGCGCGGTTGGCGCGGATCGCCCCGACCGCGATCGCCACCAGAAAGCTGGCGGTGAGGAGGAGGTAGGTCATGACCGTGCCGAGGGTCAGATCGGTGGACTGCGCGGCCAACCGGAAGGCATCGGCATAGTCGGCACGATACGCGGCGTAGAGCGTGAACAGGGCGCCGAAGAACAGCACCTCGCTGGCGAGGAAGACCCAGGTGCCGAGCATGGCAGCGTGAGTCTGCTTCTCCATGGTCTCGTAGTGCTCGTGCAGCCGCTCGCCGTGGGGGCCTGGCGCGGCGTGGTGGCGCAGCTGGGTTATGGCTTGGCCCATGGAACCTCGCCGGCGACCGGGGCGGGCGACGCCTCCGGTGCGTAGTAGTCGTAGGGGGTGCGGGAGACGAACGCCGGCACCTCGTCGTAATTGTGGGTCGGCGGCGGTGACGCGGTCTCCCATTCGAAGCTGCGCGAGCGCCAGATGTTGCCGGCGGCGATCTCGCCCCAGCGCAGCGACCACACCAGGTAGCCGAGGATGAGCAACAGGCCGGCGCCGAACGACCAGGAGCCGACGGTGGAGATGACGTGCAGGGTCTGGAACTGCGCCGGGTAGGTCGCGTAGCGGCGCGGCATGCCGGCGTTGCCGAGCAGGAACTGCGGCACAAAGGTGCCGAGGAATCCCATCAGCACCAGCAGCGCGCCGATGGTGCCGAAGCGCTCCGGGTAGCGGCGGCCGAACATCTTGGGGAACCAGTAGTGCAGGGCGGCGAGGAATCCAGTCATGGTCCCGCCGACCATGATGAAGTGGAAGTGGGCGACGACGAAGTAGGTGTCGTGCCAGTGGACGTCGAGGGACATGCTCGCCAGCGCCACGCCGGTGGTGCCGCCGACGCCGAAGAGGAAGAGGAACTCGAGGAAGTAGAGCATCGGTGTCGAGAGATCGATCGAGCCGCGGTACATCGTGCCGACCCAGGAGAAGACCTTGATGGCGGAGAAGATGGCGACGAACATCGACAGGAGGCCGAAGACGCCGGCGTCAAGGGTCGATACCCCGGCGACGAACATGTGGTGTCCCCAGGTGAGGAAACCGACGAAGGCGATGCCGAGCGACGACAGCACCAGGCCCCGGTAGCTGAAGGGGTTCTTGTGCGAGAAGGTGCTCACCACCTCCGCCATCACCCCCATCGCCGGCAGGATCATGATGTAGACGGCGGGATGCGAGTAGAACCAGAACAGATGCTGGTAGAGCAGCGGATCGCCGCCGCTGGCGGGGTCGAAGATGCCGACCTGAAAGACGTGATCGAAGGCCACCAGGCCCAGCGTCATGCCCAACACCGGGGTGGCGAGCACCTGGATGATGCTGGTGGCGTAGATCGTCCAGACGAAGACCGGCAGTTGCATCCAGCCGAGGCCGCGGGCGCGCAGCGTGTGGACGGTGACGATGAAGTTGAGGCCAGTGATGATCGTCGAGATGCCGAGGATGAAGACGCCGATGCCGACAGTCGCCACCGCGGTGGGTGAGCTGACGCTGTACGGCGGATAGAACGTCCAGCCGGTGTCGACGCCGCCCTGCACCATGCCGGCGAGTACGACCGCGGCTCCCAGTAGATAGATGTAGAAGCTGGCCAGGTTGAGGCGCGGAAAGGCGACGTCTTTGGCGCCGATCATCAGGGGCAGAAGGAAGTTGCCGAAGGTGGCCGGGATCGAGGGAATCATGAACAGCCAGACCATCACCACGCCATGCAGGCTGAACAGGCGGTTGTACGTCTGCGGCGTCATGATGTCGGGGCCGGGGCTGAGCAACTCGAGTCGCATCAGCAGCGCGAAGGTGCCGCCGAGTGCGAGGGAGGCGGAGACGCCGCCGAGGAACAGCAGGCCGATGCGCTTGTGATCCGTGGTCGACAGCCACGACCACAGGCTGGTATCGCAGGTCAGGTAGTTGCTCCGGTCGGCGGCAGGGGCCGCCGCGGCTGGACCGGGTCCGCTGGTCATGAATGGCCTCCGTCGCCGGCCGGCGGCGGGGCGTCGCCGCCGGCGAGCTTCGACTGCGTGACCCCGGCGTCGGGCGGTGCGTTGCCGGCCGAGGTGAACTGCAGCGAGCGGATGAGCTCGATGATCGCCGCCGTCTCGGCGGGCGTGATGCGGCCCTGATAGCTCGGCATCAGGGGCTGGTAGCCGGCGACGATCTGCGCCTGGGGATCCATCATCGATTGGGTGATGTAGGCGGCGTCGGCGGCCACCTGGCTGCCGTCCTGCATCGTCTGCCGCTTCAACCAGAGTCCCTTCCAGGTTGGACCGATGTGCGGCGTGCCGTCGGTGGTGTGGCAGCGCAGGCAGCCCTGGTCGGCGGCGACCCGCATGCCGACGGCGGCGAGCCGTGCCGGCGGCGGCGGCACCGGCGCGTCGCTGTCGCGCAGCAGCGGCGGCGGCGGCAAGGGCCCGTCGCGATCGCTGCCGCTCGCCGTCGCCATCCAACGCTCGAAGTCGCTCGCCGACACCACCACCACCTCGGCGCGCATACGCGAATGCTCGGTGCCGCAGAACTCGGCGCAGAACACGTCGAAGCGGCCCAGCCGGTTGGCCTGGAACCAGGCCTGGGTGAATCGCCCGGGAACCGCGTCCTGTTTGATCCGGAAGGCGGGCACGAAGAAGGAGTGGATGACGTCGCGCGACGTGATCTCCAGCCGCACCGGCCGATCGACGGGCACCACCAGCATGCCGGCATTGCGCGGGCCATCGGCATAGGCGAACTGCCACACCCACTGCCGGGCGGTGACGTAGATGGTCACCGCCTGCGGCGGTGGCGTGGCGAGCGCGATGTACTGATGGAAGCCGATCACCCAGAAAGCGACGAACATGCTCAGCAGGCCACCCACCAGCGCCGCTTCCATCCACAACGGCGCCACCACCCGCGGCGTCGCCGCGGGCGGGGAGCGGCGGATGAAGCGCAGGATGCACCACGCAGCGAAGGCGACGAGCCCGGCGCCGATGGCGCCGAAGGCGGCGATCTCGAGCGCCTGCAGCGCGTCGACCCGGGCGGCGATGCTCGACGCCTGTACGGGCAGGTGCAGCGCCAGCCGGATCGTCCCGAGGCACCAGGCGAGGAAGTCGGCCAGCGGCTGCACGGCGACGACGCTCATTGCCCGGCCTCCGCCCGCCGCCGACTGCGCAGGCTGACGCCGATGCAGAGGGCGACCGCACCGAGGATGAGGATCCCGGCGACGACGAGCAGTGCCCGTACCGCGCCGGCGTGCCGGCGCAGCGACGGGACGTAGCGATAGCACTGCAGCAGGAACTGCTGGACGCCGCCCTGGCCGACCCGCCCGGCGGCGGCGGCGGTGAGCGCCTCGTCGAGATCGTCGGGGCTGGGATCGAAGCCGTAGAGATAGCGGCTGATGCGCCCGTCGCCGGTCAGCACGAACATCGCCGCCGGATGGGCGAATTGCCGCGTCGCCGGATCGTACTGATAGGCGAAGCCGAGCGCCGCGGTCAGCCGCCGGATCGACGCCTCGTCGCTGACCACAAATGGCCAGGCGTCCGCCGGCGCGTTGGGTACCACCCGCAACAACTCCGTCCGCCGCGCAGCGACGTCGGCCGGTTGCTCGTGCGGGTCGATGCTGAGGCTGAGGGCGCGATAGTCCGCGTCCAGCCGCTGGTGCGCGCCGGCCATGGCGTGCGAGGCTCCGTTCAGCACCAGGCCGCAGAGCATCGGGCAGCGGGTGTAGAAGAGGGTCAGCAGCACCGGCCGGTGGCCGTCGAAGAAGCTCTTGAGCGAGCGCTGGCGCCCGTCGGTGGCGGTCACGGTCAGATCCAGCGGCAGCGGATCGCCCAGGTGCTCTTCGATCCGCACCGCGCGCAGCGCCGGCGGCGGCCCGATGTCGGCGCGCAGCGGCGCCGCAGCGACCAAGATGCCGACGAGCGTGCCAAACCGCGCGCGGCGGCTGAATGGCCATCGCCTCACGGCGATGCCTCCTCGTCTCTGGCACCGGGCTCGCCGTGGCGCACCAGCCAGACGGTGATCGCGTCGTCGATCGGCAGGCGGACGACGCCCGCTGCCCGGTCGACCCAGGCAAAATGCTCGAGGTCCGGCGCGGCGCCATCAGCGGCGGCCGCGGCGCCGTTGCCGGGGAACGGCGCCGTGTGCAGGCCGCCGCTGAAGGCGGCCATGACCGGGGCTGCGCCGTCGCCGAGGCGCAGCGGTGGCGCCGCATGGCGCCAGGCCATCATCGCCCATGGCCAGCCGACGCCGATCGCCACCATCACCAGCGAGGCGATCATCCACCTCACCACCTGCCGGACACGCAGGTGATCCTCCTCCTGCGGCAGCCGCGTCGGAGTCGGCGGCGGTGCGGCGGGCGCCGCCGACTCGGGGACGGGGCCTGACGTGTCGCCGCTGGGAGTCATCGGCTCTGATACCCAAGCGCGGCGGGCAGCCGCGGGTCGCGGACCGGGACCACCGGATGACCGACGAGGCTCCAGGCGGCGGCGAGCGCGGCGGTGCCGCCGACCGCCAGCAGCGCCGGCAGGTCGAGCCAGTGGAAGGTCCCCTGGGCGTGCAAAGCCGGCATGACCAACCAGAAGACGTCCACGTAGTGCATCACCAGCATCCAGCCGCCGATCAGGGCGAGGGCGCGGCCGTCGCGCTTGATGGTCCGCGACAGCAGGGCCAGGAACGGCAGCAGGAAGTGTCCCAGTGCCAACAGGAGGAGCATCGCGCCCCAGCCGCCGACCAGGCGCAGGGTATAGAAGTGCACCTCCTCGGGAATGTCGGCGATCCAGATCAGCATCCCCTGGGCGTAGGCGAGGTAGGCCCACAGCGCGACGAAGGTCAGCAGCAGGCGGCCGAGGGCATGGTAGTGCGCGGCGGCGACGTGGCCGGCGAGATCGCCGCGGCGCTCGAACCAGCGGGTGACGACGATCAGCAGGCCCAGCGCCGCGGTCATGGCGCCGCAGAACATGTACATGCCGAACACCGACGACTGCCAGGTGGGCGCCAGCGACATCACCCAGTCGAAGGCCGCGAAGGTGAGGGTAAAGCCGAACAGCATCAGGCCGGCGCCGCTGATGCCGACCACGGCCGCCGGCGCCGTCTCGCCGAGCTCGTCCTGGCGCATCGACCAGCGCCGCAGTCCGAGCGCCAGCGCCGACCAGCAGAGCAGGTAGAAGGCGGCGCGGACGAGGAAGAACGGCGCGTTCAGGTAGGCCGCCTTGCGCGCCACGAGCATCCGGGTGTGCGGGTCGAGCGCGGCGGACGGACCCGCCCAGGGATAGATCTGCGGGACGGTCAGCGCGATCGGAATGAAAAGCAGCGCCAGCGCCGGCAGCGCGGCGCCGATGGTCTCCGCCAGCCGGCGCAGAAGGACGAGCCAGCGGGCGCCGGTGGCGTGGGCGATCATCACCAGGCAGAGCGCGCCGAGCACGGTGGTGATGACGTAGACATAGGCCGCCAGGTAGGCGAAGCAGGCGCGCGGCAGATCGCCGGTGAGGCCGATCGCCAGGCCGATCCAGCCGAGCGCGGCGACGACGGCGAGCGGCCCCACTGTCCGCGGCTGCAGATGCACGGGACGCGCGAGCTCGTCGCTCATGGCGCCTCCGCGGCGGCCGCCGCGGCCGCCGGCAATTGGGTGAGGGCGCGGCGGCGCACGGCGGCGGGCAGGTCGGCAAGCGCCATCCGGTCGCGCAGCTGGAGGACCTCGACATAGGCGACCACCGCCCAGCGATCGTGGACGGCGAGCGCCGTGGCGTAGGACGGCATCAGGCCGTAACCCGAGTCGATGACGGTGGCGACGCGCTCGGGCGTGAGGGCGCGCACGCGGTCGCTGAGTAGTGAGGGCGGCGGTCGCAGGGTCATGAAGCGGGCCACCGGGCTCTGCCCGTCGCCGGCGACGCCATGGCAGGGGGAGCAGTAGATGTCGAAGCGGTCACGGCCGCGCCTCAACGTCTCGCGGGTGACGCGGAAGGGAAAGCCGCGGGTGGCGTCCGCCGCGGCCGCGGCCGCCGGCTGCACCGCGCGCGGGACCGCACCCGCCGGCGGTGGCCGCATGGCGGCGCCGTCGGAGAACAGCGGGCTCGGGTCGTAGGGGTCGACGCGCCGCTGGTGCCACATGCGCTCGAAGCGCGACAACGGTCCCTCGCCGCGGGTGCAACCAGCGGCGATCAACGCCACCAGCGCGGCAAGCGCGAGCACACCGACGCCCGACGGCGGGGGCGGGCGGTGTCTGCAGCGGCTCACCGGACCTCCCCCAGGTCCACCACCCGCATGGCGCCGGTGGCGACGAAGTGCTGGCGCGTCCGCTGCTGTTCGAAGCGCGGATCGCGGCGATCGAGGCCGATCCAGTAGCGATCGACGCTGGCGCGCTCGAACCCAGGCACCTCGAAGAGCGGATTCCACAGCTCGGGCAGGCGGAGGGTGACGAACAGAGCCGCGGTCGTGGCGACGGCGGCGAACAGGATCATGGTCTCAAAGGTGATCGGGATGAAGGCCGGCGCCGAGTGGATCGGCCGCCCGCCGACGTCGAGCGGATAGCTGACGCTGTTGCAGTACCATTGAACGAGATAGCCGACGGCGACACCGAGGACGCCGGCGACGAGGGTTACGAGCGGGATGCGACTGCGGGGGATCGCCAGCTGTTCGTCGAGCCCGTCGATCTCGGTCGGCGTGTAGGCGTCGAGCCGATCGTAGCCGTGTCCGCGCAGCGCCTGCACCGCCGCCAGCAACGCCGCGGGTGAGGGATATTCGGCCGCGATCGCCAACTGCCGGGGATCGACGAAGCGGTTCACGGGTGCTCCGCGATCTCGTGCTGGAGCTGCTTCAGCTCGTAGATGGGGATCATCGGCATCCAGCGGGCGAAGAGCAGAAAGAGGAAGCCGAACAGGCCCAGCGTGCCGGTGAGGATACTGAGATCGACCCACGTCGGTGTGTAGTAGCCCCAGCTCGAGGGGAGGAAGTCGTGCGCCAGCGAGGTGACGATGATGACGAAGCGCTCGACCCACATGCCGACGAACACCAGCACCGAGACGGCGAAGAGGCCGAGCGGCGAGCGGCGCAGGCGCGGGATCCACAGCAGCTGTGGAACGACAGCGTTGCAGCCGATCATCGCCCAGAACAGCCAGGCATAGGGTCCGAACGGCCGGTAGAAGAGCATCATGTAGCGCTCGGGCGTGGTTGCCGCGTACCAGGCCAGGAAGGTCTCGATGGCGTACGAGTAGAGCATCAGCGAGCCGGTCACGAGCAGCACCTTGGCCATCGCGTCGAGGTGGTGCGCGGTGATCACGCCCTCCAGGTGGTAGACGCGACGGATCGGGATGACGAGCATGAGCACCAGCGCGAAGCCGGAAAAGATGGCGCCGATGACGAAGTAGGGCGGCATGATCGTCGAGTGCCAGCCGGGTAGTTGGGCGATGGCGAAATCGAAGCTGACGACGCTGTGCACCGAGATGACCAGCGGCGTGGCGAGGCCGGCGAGCAGGCCGTAGGCGATGCGGTAGCGGCTCCAGTCGCGGGCGGAGCCATGCCAGCCGAGCGCCAGGATGCCGTAGCAGCGGGCGCGGGCGCGGCTCGGCGCAGTGTCGCGCGCCGAGGCGAGGTCGGGCAGCAGGCCGACGTACCAGAACAGCAGCGAGACAATGAAGTAGGTGCTCACCGCGGCGACGTCCCACGGCAGCGAGCTGCGGAACTGCGGCCACACGCCCATCGTCGCCGGGTAGGGGATCAGCCAGTAGAAGAACCACGGCCGGCCGAGGTGCAGCAGCGGGAAGAGTCCCGCGTTCATCACCGCGAACAGCGTCATCGCCTCGGCGATGCGGTTGATCGAGCCGCGCCAGGGCTGCTCGAGCAGCAGCAGGAAGGCGGAGATGAAGGTGCCGGCGTGGCCGAGTCCGATCCACCAGACGAAATTGATGATCGCGAAGGCCCAGGCGATGGGGATGTTGTTGCCCCACACCCCGATGCCGGAGGCGAAGGTGTAAGTCACCGCGCTGGCGAGCAGGCCGACGCCAGCGAGCGCCAGCAGGAGCAGCCAGCGCCACGCCGCCGGGGGGTGCCAGATCGGTGCCAGCAAGTGGTCGGTCAGCTCGCGGTCGCCGCGCGGCAGCGGCATCTCCGCGGGCGGCGGGGCAGCAACGGCGCCGGCCATCAGGTCACCGCCGCCAGGTCGGGATGGGGGTTGCGGATGCGCGCCAGGTACTGCGTGCGCGGCTGGGTGCCGAGCTCGTGCAGCACCTCGTAGCGGCGGGGATTCTCGCGGCTGCGCGCCACCACGCTCTGCGGATCGCGGAGCGAGCCGAAGACGATGGCACCGGTCGGGCACGCCTCCTGGCAGGCGGTGCGCGCCTCACCGTCGCGCACCGGCCGCTCGGCGATGCGGGCGGCGAGCTGCACCTGGCGCAGGCGCTGGACGCAATAGGTGCACTTCTCCATCACCCCCCGCTCGCGCACCGTGACCTCGGGGTTGAGCACCAGGGTCTCGAGCGGCGCCCGGCCCTCGTTGTAGTCGAACCAGTTGAAGCGCCGGACCTTGTACGGACAGTTGTTCTGGCAGAAGCGGGTGCCGACGCAGCGGTTGTACACCATGTCGTTCAGGCCGTCGCTGCTGTGCACGGTGGCGTTGACCGGGCAGACGTACTCGCACGGCGCCTTCTCGCATTGCTGGCAGAGCATCGGCTGGTGCACCGCGCGCGCCTGCTCCGCCGGGCCGATGAGATAGCGGTCGATGCGCAGCCAGTGCATCTCGCGGCCGTTGCGCACGCCCTCGGCGCCGACCACCGGCACGTTGTTCTCCGCCTGGCAGGCGATCATGCAGGCGCTGCAGCCGGTGCAGGCCGACAGGTCGATGGTCATCGCCCACTGCTCGGGCGCGGTGCGCGGCGGCGGCGTGTAGAGACTGTCGACCGGGCCGCGATCCTCGGCCGTGAACTCGGGGTTGGCGCGGTAGCCGTCGACCGTCTCCTCGCGCACGATCGGCAGGTCGCGTAGACGCTGGTGGAGCTGGGTGCGGGCCAGCAACACGCGCCCGCCGTCGGCCGGGCGGCGGACGGCGGCGTCGCGCACGGTCCACGGCGCATCGAGGCTGCGCAGCGCCGAGACGTCGACGCCGATGCCGGTTCCCGGCTCGTCCGCGGCCGTCCGTCCATAGCCGAGAGATAGGGTCACGCTGGCGTCCGCGTGGCCGGGAACGATCAGCGCGGGCAGGCGCACGCGGTGCCCGCCGGCGGTGATCTCGAGCAGATCCTCGTCGCGTACCTGCAGCTGTCGAGCACTGGCGGGCGAGAGCAGGGCCGCGTTGCCCCACGTCAGCTTGGTGACCGGGTCGGGCAGTTCGAGCAGCCAGGCGTTGTTGGTGAAGCGCCCGTCGTAGACCGAGGCATCGGGCCGCAGCGTCACCTCGATGGTCTCCGCGGTCGGCACCGGCAGCGCCTCGATCAGGGGCGCGGCGGCCGCCAGCCTGGCGGCGCCCCCGATGCGCGGCAGCGCCGTGCCGTCGAGCAGGCCGCGCTCGAGCGTCGCCGTCCACCAGCGCGCCGGGTCGTCGGCACCGCCGTGTCGCGCCGCGCGCTGGTGCCAGAACGCCTGCAGGCGGCCGCGGGCGTCGACCGGCTCCGCGCCGGCGAAGACCGCCAGCACGTCGTCGACGCCGTGGCCGTCGAACAGCGGATCGATCAGCGGCTGGATGAACGAGATCGTCCCGTCGTAGGCGCGACTGTCGCCCCAGCTCTCCAGGTAGTGATGGCCCGCGAGGCGCCACTGCGCGCAGGCCGCCGTCTCGTTGTCGTACGGCCCGAGGTAGAGGGTGGTCGGCACCCGGCGCAGCGCCTCGGTGACGTGCAGGTCGGGCGGCGCGCCGTAGACCGGATTACCCTCGAGGATGACGGCCGTGTCGACCTGGCCGCCGGCGCAGTCGTCGACGAACGCGCGTAGGGCCTGGTCGCCGGCGAAGGGATAGAGCAGCGGCGAGTCCGCGTACCAGATCGTGGAGCCGGCGTTGCCGAGCCACTCGTTGGCCACCGCGGCGAGCGCGTGCGCCGCCGCCGGCAGGCGCGGTCCCACCAGCACCGCGCCCCCGCCGCGGTGGGCGGCGAGATCGGCCGCCACCACCCGCACCCACTGTCGGTGCGTGTCAGGCAGGGGCCGCGAGGCCGGCAGCGCCCCGACCGGCGCGCCGAGCTCGTCGAGGACGGCGAGCAGCAGCCACGGCAGCTCGCTGTCGCGCGCCATCAGCCGGTGGTCGGCGAGCGAGCCGGTCGGCGTCGGCAGGCTCTCCGCCACGTAGAGGCGGTTCATGGCCTCGCCGGGCGCCCGAGGCATGCGCCGGCTGGCGAACTCGCGGGCGTAGCGGTGGGCGAACGGCCCGGCGCTGGTGAAGTCGGCGCCGACCGCGAGGATCCGCTCGGCGCGCCGCAGATCGGCGTGGGCGACGAGCGGTCGGCCGAACGCGGCGCGCAGGCCTTCGAGCGGCTCCACCGCGGCGCATGGGGCGTGGGAGTGGACGCGGGCGCGGGGATGGCGCTCGAGCAGGCGCGCCACCAGCGTCGCGCGTAGCGGCGAGGTGGTGGGTTCGAGCAGGAGGCAGAGCCCGGCGCCGCGATCGTCGCGCCGGGCGAAGGCGGCGTCGACGTCGGCCCAGTCGGCGGGCGCCGCGCCGCGGCGGATGCCGCTGGCGCGGTGCGGGTCGTAGAGCGTGAGGATCGACGCCTGCTCATAGGCGCCGGCGGCGCCGAGGCTGGCGGGGTGATCGGGATTGCCCTCGATCTTCACCGGCCGACCTTCGCGACTGCGCACCAGCAGACCGGTGGCGTAGCCGTCGAGCACCATGCTGGTGGCGTAGAGACGCGGAATCCCGGGGGTGACGTCCGCGACCTCGCGCGGGTACGGCAGCGCCTGCTCGCCGCCGGCGCCGGTGCCGCCACAGCCCGCCGCCGCGGCGAACGATGCCGTGGCGACCATCAGCCGCAGGAACTCCCGGCGGGCGATGCCGGCCGGGGCGGTGTCGAGGGCGTCGCCGCCCGCGTCCGTCTGGTGGTGCGGCGCTCGGCTAGTCACGACACCTCCTCGCTCTCAGCGGTGACAGGTGCTGCAGCTGGTCTCGGGCGATACGTGGTAGGCCTTGGCCAGCTCGGCCTGCGCCGCGGGGTCGGGTGGCTGCCAGCCCATCTCGGTGACGGCGCTATGCGGGCGCACGTTGGGGACCGGATCGCGGTGGCAGTCGAGACACCAGTGCATGGTCAAGGGTGGCACCTGGTAGATGCGCGCCATCTCGTCCACGCGTCCGTGGCAGCTCTCGCAGCCGATGCCCTTGTGGACATGGATGGCGTGGTTGAAGAAGACGAAGTCGGGCAGCACGTACACCCGATGCCAGGCGATCGGGACGTCGCGGAAGAAGCTGTCGCGCACGGTCGCCAGCAGCGGGCTCTCCTTCCACACTTGGCTGTGGCAGTTCATGCACAGCTCGGCCGGGGGAAGCCGGCGGTGCTCGAGACCTCGGCGAGCCGATGGCAATAGCGGCAGTCGATCCCGTCGTCGACGACGTGGTGCCGGTGATCGAAGGGGACGGGCTGGGTCATCGGATTGTTTTGGCCGCGCGCGTATTCCGTCCGCACCCATCCCATCAACACGATCGGAAGACCGAGGATCGCCATCACCGCTCCGAGCAGCACCGCGCGGAAAGCCGAGTTACTCCAGGGCGGGAACAGCGCCATTGAGGTGTTCACGGCGCGTGCAATGGCTGAGCCACGCGAGGAAACGCCCCGACGCCGCATTCGCGAGGCGAACGGGACCGAAATTGCCTAACTTACCGGTGCCTCTTGCCTGTCGTGCAAGATTGCCACGAGTAGCGTGTTCGTCCCGGTCCTGCGGAAGGCCAAGAGAGCGTCGAAGAGCTGGGCCTCTGCTCGCTATTAAATCTCAACGCAGGACGGCGTCGCTGCCGCTGTCGCGGCGCGCCGGCGGTATCCTCCCCGGAGCGCCGCGTTGAATCTTGGCGCATGCTTTGCTGCAGCTCGCGGCGTCGCAGTCGGAGAAGGCAGGTCTCGGATGCCGGACTGGATCACCGCAGCAGCTGTTCCGTGGCTGATCATCGCGGGTGCATGTGCATCGGTAATCGTCATCGACCTGGTGGCGGGCCATCGTCAGCATATGGCGGTGATGAACGTGGTCTGGCCAATCACCGGGCTCTATGCGGGGCCGGTGGCATTGTGGGCGTACTTCACGCTGGGGCGGGCCTCGACGCGGGACGCCGTTCGGCATGCCCATCGGGTTGGCCAGATGCCGCCGTCCCGGCGCAGGCCGATGTGGCAGACGGTCGCCCTGGCCACCACCCACTGCGGCGCCGGCTGCACGCTCGGCGACCTGCTGGCCGAAGGCTGCGCCGCCTTCGTCCCGATGGCGATCCTCGGCTCGACAATCTTGGCCACCTGGACGCTTGCCTTCGCCTTCGCCTTCGCCTTCGGCATCGCCTTTCAGTTCTTCACCATCGCCCCGATGCGGAACCTCGCGTGGCGCGACGGCTTGGTCGCTGCCCTCAAGGCAGATTCGCTCTCGCTGCTCGCCTGGCAGGTGGGAATGTACGGATGGATGGCGATCGTGATCTTCGTGATTGTCGGACACGAGCTCTCGAGCGCCGATCCGGTCTTCTGGTTCATGATGCAAATCGCGATGCTGGTCGGATTCCTCACCAGTTACCCAGTGAACTGGTGGCTCGTGCGGAGTGGCATCAAGGAGCGCATGTGAGGTCACGCAGGGTGGCCGTCACCGAACGCGAGCGGACGGAAAGAAAGCGCGGTCGCCAGAACAGAGCGTCTAGCGGATCGGCTGAGGGCCTGTTCAATCCGAGCGTGCAGCGCCGAGGTGATCCCCTTCCGACCGGCGACAGGGGATTCATCTGGTCGTTGTCGAGGATCTCCTGGCGGCTGGGACCGCCGACCCTTTCAAGCCGGAGTCGACTTTTTCTTTCCGATTGATTCTTCCCGACGCCGGTTCTCCGCCTTGACGCCCGTCACGCGATCTGGCCATCGCGGATCATGAAGACCGCCGAATTCGAGGCTGCCGGTCTGTATGACGCGGCGTCGCCCAACGCGGCGGAGCGCCTGGAGCTCGCCTCGCAAGGAGCGACCATCGACCAGATGGTGGAGGCCGCGCGAGAGGCGTCGCTGGCGTCGCTGGCCGGGGATCTCGCGCTGCGCCCGAGGCCGTCGCTGACGATCGAGGACATCGCCGCGCGCGTCGGGATTCCTACCGAACAGGTACGCGAGATCAGTCTCGCCACCGGACTTGCGCCGGGATTGCCGAACCAGCGCGTCTTCACCGACGAGGATGCCGAGATATTCCTGGCGTTCTGACCCGATCGTGAACCTGGCTGCGCGGCTGGCCGACCAAGCCGTGCCTCACGAGGTACTCGTCACTCCCGCGGTCGCGGCGCAGATCGCGGTGGACACGTTTCGTTTCGAGCCGGCCGGGAAACGCATGCTGAAGGGCTTCGACGAACCGGCGCCAGTGATGACGGTCGCGCGGGCCTACCCCGCGCCGTGATCAAACGCCCATCGATACTCACCCGATGACCCAGCGGCGACGGCCGACGCCGGATGGCGGCGTTGTGGCGTCTGGGCTGCTCGGCCTCACTCGGCCGTTGCGTGTCGTTGCCGTCGGCCGCGTTCCAGGCTGTCCGGTCGCAATCGGTTGCTGGCCCGCACCGACCGGACGTGACCCAAACGCCAGGCGGCACGAGCGCTGCTGGCCCGCCTGCGGCGGGGCTGCCGCTCCCGCCCGCGTCGAAGTCGCTGCGCTGCCGGCGAGGGCGAAGCGTGGGGCCACCCACGCCTCGTCGCGCGGCGCCACTTCCGCGGCGTTCACGGCAGTCGCAGGTGTCGTCGAGACCGAATCCTCTGTTTAGAGGAATTGTCGGCCCGCGGAGGGCTCGGTTATGCACCGCTCCATGCAGCAGCGCGTATCGCTTGTCGCGTGGGGCGACATCCTTCGCGAGCCGTGTCGGGCCGGGAGCGCGCAACGCTGCGGGCGCACCATAGCCGAGGAGGAAGGTCACCGATGAGAAGGGCCCTGCCGGGAGGCATTTCGCTGCGCCGATGGACGCGGGATCAGACCCTCCGCGTGATCGGCGCTTGTCTTGGTGCCGCGCTGGCCACCGTCGTCCTGTCCGGGACGGAATCGCACGCGGCGGATCAGGCGGTCACCGGCAAGAAGCTGCTGCTCAAGAACGGCAAACTCGTTCTGCTCTCGAAGGACGCAAGCATCGGCATCGCCGGGTCCGATCCGGTCAACGGGTCCGATTCGTCGGTCAGCTTCGACGCGGGCGGCGGTGCGGTGTCGTTCAGCCTGCCGAAGACGCTCTGGGCGGCGTCCGGCTCGGGAGCCGTGCTCAAGTACAAGAACGGCGCCGCGCCTGGCGGCCCCTCGCCGGTGAAGGTTGCGAAGGTGAAGTCCGGCGGATTGAAGGTCGTCGCCAAGGACCTGCCCTTCGCGGTACCCAACGGTGCCGCCACCATCGGCGTGACCCTCAGCCTCGACGGTGGGACCAACACCTACTGCATGACCTTCAGCGGCACGGGAAACGGCCGCAAATTCCTCGTCAAGGATGCCGCGGCAGGCGCGTGCGCCCCGACGCCCACCCCGACACCTGCGCTCGGCTGCTGTTCGGGGCTCGCGCAGGTGTGTGCCGCCAACGTCACGATCGGTCAGTGCACGTTCCCGGCGGTCTTCGTCCCGGGGGGAATTTGCGCCGGGGCTCCTGGTGGCCAGAGCACATGCATGGTCCCCGGGACGCCCACGCCGACCGTGCCGCCCCCCACGCCGACCGCGACTCCCGTGCTCGGCTGCTGTTCAGGGGTGCCACAGGCGTGTTCCGCGACTCTCACCGTCGCTCAGTGCCCGTTCCCTGGCATCTTCGTCCCGGGGGGAACCTGCGCCGGGGGCGGTGGCAACGGAACATGCGTCGCCCCTGGGACCCCCACGCCGACCGTGCCGCCTCCCACGCCGACCGCGACACCCGTGCTCGGCTGCTGTGCGGGACTGCTGGTATGTCTTGCCAATAGTACGAGCGCCGAGTGCCCGAACCAAGGCGTCTTCATCCCGGGGGGAACCTGCGTAGGGCCCAGCACATGCGTGGCTCCCGGGACGCCTACCCAGACCAGCACGCCCACGGAGACGGGGGTGCCCCCCACGGCGACGCCTACCCCGACCGCGGGCTCCCAGCAGCTCGCGACGCTGCTGATCAACGAGGTCAACCCGAACATCAGCGGCGGCAAGGACCTCGTCGAGCTGCTCGCGACGACGGCGGGCAGCATCAACGGCGTCACGCTGCAGCAGGACGTGGCCGCGCCGGTCACGCTCGCGACGCTGCCCAACGTCACCGTCGCGGCCGGCGACCTCATCGTCATCCACCTGGCCCCGGACACGACGACCACCGAGACCAGCACGAAGGGCGACTGCACCGACGGCGGCTGCTACGCGGGCGCGTGGGACGTCAACGGCGGCATCACCGGCATCACGTTCTCCAACCGCGTGCTGCGCCTGGTCGCGCCCGACAACTCCGTCGCCGACGCGGTCCCGTTCGCGAAGGTGTCGACGACCTCGCCGTCGGGCTACCCGGCCGACCTGCAGGCCATCCAGGCCGCGGGCCAGTGGCTGCCGGCCGACTGCGGTGGCGCGCTTTGCTCGTACGCGTCGACGCCGCTCGCGTCCGACGCGACGATCTCGGTCGACTGGACGACCGCCGGCCCCTCGGCGATCGGCACCAGCGTCCAGCGCAAGAGCGGCGCGGCGACCAGAACGTCGGCCGACTGGACGCCCGCGGCGCAGACGTTCGGCCTGAACAACTAGCTCGGCGTCGCGAGGATCCCGGCGAGCGGCTCGCGCAGGAGCCGCTTGGCCGAGCCACGGCTCGCCGGGCGGGCGCCGACTCGCGTCACGATTCCCACCTCGACGGGAGGCGGGGATCGGGGCTGTACGTACAGGAGGACCCGGCGCGCACCGTGGCACGCAGGTGCTGGGCGAGCTCGGGATGGTGCGGCTCGATACGGCGCAGCGCCGCGGACAGGGCACGAGTGACGTTCACCCGCGCGCGCTCGGCCGCGGACGGGCTATCGGCGGTCTCGGCGGGCGGGACGTCGTCGCGCGTGACCTGCTCGATCTCGACCGACGTCACCGGCTGGTGCGGGCGGACCAACAGATAGGCGAGACAGCGCATACCGCGTGTATCGCGTAGTTGACAGCGCCGTCCGGCGAAGACGATCGTCCACGCCTCGTTCTCACGTCGAAAGACTTGGCGCAGCCCGTCCAATGGCGTGGGATCGTCGCCGGCCACTGCTCGGTCTCCTCTCGAATCTGCGGAGCGTGGCACGGCGCGGAACAGTTGTTCCATGAACGGTACGCCTGACCGAAAGACGGCCCTGCGCGGCGCTCGGCCGGCCCCACGGGCGCGCCGTTCGGCATGGGTGGCGGCCGATCGCGACGGCCCTGGCAGGACCGGCTGGCCGGGCCGATCTCAGCGGCCTCGGCGGCCGCAACTGGGCGCACGACGCCTCCGTCCTTGACCCTGCGCCCGACGATCGCGCAGCAGGGAGCGCCGCCATGCGCGTCGTCCTCATCCTCGTCTCCGCGGCGCTGCATGCGCTCGCCTTTCCCCCTTGGGAGGTCGTGCCGCTCGCCTTCTGCGCCGTTGCCCCCTTTCTGGTCGCGCTGCGCGGCCTGTCACCGGGGCGGGCGGCGCTGGCCGGGCACCTCTGGGGCAGCGCGGCGATCTGGGGCGTCGGCTACTGGGTCGCCGACGCGCTCACCGTCTACTACCAGCAGCCGTGGTGGTTCGGGCTGCTGTTCTGCCTGGTCGGCTGCCAGATCCTCTGGGGACTCTACTACGCGCTGTTCGCCGCCGGCGCGGCGGTCGTCCTGCCACGGCTCGCGCCGGCCTGGCGTCCGCCGGCCACCGCCGCCCTGTGGGTAGCGTGCGAGTTGGCGCGCGCCCGCCTGCTGACCGGCGAGCCGTGGATGCTGCTCGGCTACGCGCTGGCGCCCAGTGCGCGCCTGATCCAGGCGGCCGACTTCGGCGGCGTCTACCTGCTGTCGTTCGTGGCGATCCTCACCAACGCCGCCCTGGCCGAGTTGGTGCTCGCACCGGCGGCGGCGCGCCGGCGCCTGGCGGCGCGGTTGCTGGCGCCGCCACTGCTGCTCCTCGCCGGGCTCGGCGGGTACGGAACATGGCGGCTGGCGGAGCGGTTTCCGCACGATCCGCCGCTGCGCGTCACGCTCGTCCAGGGCAACAACGACGTCGGCAGCCAGTGGCGGCCCGAGCTCTACGGCGCCGGCCTGGAGCGCTATGCGACGCTGTCGCGCGACGCGGCACGCGACACGCCCATGGACCTGCTGGTCTGGCCGGAGAGCGCGGTGACGTTCTTCCCCGCCTACGAGCCGGGCCGTCGCGCCACGCTCGGCGACCTGCTGCGCGAGGTCCACGCCGATCTGCTGTTCGGCGCGCCGCACCACGAACAGGGGGCCGACTACTTCAACTCGGCCTTCCACATGCGCGCCGACGGCACCGTCAGCGGACGCTACGACAAGGTGCACCTGCTGCCCTTCGGCGAGTACTTCCCGCTGCGCTTCCTCGCCTTCCTGCGCCGCCACTTCGAGCGCGTGCGCACCTTCACCCCCGGCGACGACGGCGTGCTGCTCGAGACGCGCGCCGGGCCGACGGCGGTGCTGATCTGCTTCGAAGCGATCTTCCCCGAGGTCGTGCGCGCCCGCATGCGCGCCGGCGCGCGGCTGCTGGTGAACCTGTCGAACGATGTCTGGCTCGGGCGCGGCGTCGGCCAGGTCCAGCACCTGGCGATGGTCACGCTGCGGGCGGTCGAGAACCGCACCTGGGTGGTCCGCGCCACGACCACCGGCATCTCGGCCTTCATCGACCCCTGGGGCCGCGTCCGCGGCACCACGCCGCTCGACGCCGAGGCGGTGCTGAGCGAGACCGTCACGCCGCAGCGCATCGTGACGCCGTACGAACGCGTCGGCGACCTGTTCGCGTACGCCTGCGGCGTCGCGACACTGGCCCTGCTGCTCGTCGCGCTGCGACATCCCCGCAATCTGACCCGCCAAGAACGCCACGGGTGACAGGGCGCGCGGACTGGCGTAGTGAGCGCGGCATGTTCGCTCGCATGGCGCACCGCGGCGGCTTCGCGCCGCCGGCGTTCGCCGCGCCCGCGCCCGACGCGGGGCTGCCGCCCGCAGCGCCGGGCCGTCGCACGCTCCGCGTCTACTTCATCCGCCCGTCGCGCTACGACGATGCGGGCGACGTGCTCGCCTTCCGTTGGGGCGTGATCCCCAACAACACGCTCATCGCACTCGCCGGGCTCAACGCCGCGTACGCCGCCGCCCATCCCGAGATCGACCTGCAGACGGTGCTGTGGGACGAGCTGGTCGACGGCGTGCTGACCCACGACGTCATTGCGTCGATCGCGACGCGCGCCGCCGCCGACGACGTCGAGCCGCTGATCGGCCTCGCCGGCGTGCAGACCAACCAGTACCCGCGCGGCCGCGACCTGGCGCGGCGCTTCCGCCACCGCGGCCTGACCGTGCTGATGGGCGGCTTCCACGTCAGCAGCCATCCGCCGAGCTGCGCGGAGCTGGCGTCGCTGGGCGTGACGGTGGTGCTCGGCGAGGCCGACGACACCTGGCCACGCCTGCTGGACGACTACCGGCGCGGCGCGCTGCAGCCGGTCTATCGCGTCGACACCGGCCTGCGCGTGCGCACCGGCCGCGCCGACATCACCGTGCCGACGATCGAGGCGGCGCCGCTGCCGGCGATCGACGACCGCTACGTGCGCCGGTTCTTCAATCCGACCTTCTCGACCCTCGACACCTCGCGCGGCTGTCCGTTCACCTGCTCGTACTGCTCGGTGAAGAACGTCATGGGGCGCACCATGCGCAGCCGCGACCCGGACGCGGTGGTCGCCTGGGTGCGCGACGCCTACGACCGCCACGGCATCCGCAACCTGCTGGTGGTCGACGACGATTTCTACCGCTCGCCACGCTGGGAGCCGATCCTCACCGGCATGGCCGCCCTGCGCCGCACGCGCCCCGACCTCGCCTGCATCCTGCAGATCGATCTCGAGGCCGCCACGCACGACCCGCGGACACTCGCCGACGTGGGGCCTTCGGCGCGCAGCCGACGCTTCGTCGAGCTCGCCGCGGCGGCGGGCTGCTTCGAGGTGTTCATCGGCTTCGAGTCGTTCGACCCCGCCAACCTCGAGCGGGTGCAGAAGTTCCACAACGAGGAGCGCGAGGACCGCCGGCGCGCCGCGGCCGATCCGGCGGCGGCGCACGAGCGCGTCGTCGCACGCTACCGCCGGGTGGTGGCGAACTGGCACGCCGCCGGCATTGGCGTGCACAGCGGTTACATCATCGGCCTGCCGCATGATGGTCCGGGCTGCGGCCGCGCCGCGGCGCGCGCCCTGGCCGACATCGGCGTCGACATCGCCTCGTTCTTCATCCATACGCCCTTCCCCGGTACCGAAGACTACGACGCGGCGCTGGCCGCGGGCCGTCTCACCACGGACGACTTCAACGCCTACGACTCGACGCACGTCGTCCACGCCCACCCGCACCTGAGCGCCGAGGCGCTGGCGCGGGAGTACCACGACGCCTACCGCTGCTTCTTCACCTGGCGGCGGCTGGCGTGGTCGCTCGTCACCTTCCACGCCGTGCCCGGCCTGCCCGCCGCGACCCGCGCCGGCATGCTCACCCAACAGCTCTACTTCACCTACGCCACCCGCCGCGGCTGGCACCCGATGATCGGCGGCATCTGGCACCGGCGCGGGCTCGACCGCCGCGATGCCGTGAGCATCGAGGACGTCGGCCCAGTGGGGTGCGACAGGCGCGCGCCGCTCGCTGGAACCCCTCGTCACCAGCACCGCCGATGCGGACCGACATGTCCGGCGCTCTCCCGCTGGACAGCGAGCCGCACTGACGCGCCGTTGGTCCGCGCAGCGCTCCCGTCACCAGCGAGACGCGCCGGAACGGATGCGTTGCAGTCAGGCGGCGCGGCGGGCGGCGGGGGACGGCGCCAGACCGCAGGCGATGAACAGCTCGTCGGCTCGGGCGGCGTGGGCGGACTGGTCGCGCCCGTCGCCGAGATCGAGCCTCCAGCTCGCGGCGTCGCGGTGGGCGCGCGCCAGCTCGGGCAGAGCGCCGAGCCGTTCGCATTCGGCGATGGCGGTCGCGAGCCCGGCGGCGGCGCGGCGCACGTCACCGAGCAGCCAGTGCAGACGAGCGGAGAGGCGGTAGATCTCGCCGCGCTGCACGGCGACGCGCGCGGCGACACGTCGCGCGTCGCGGGCGCTGCGTCGGGCGGCGGCGGCCGCCGCCGCCCGATCCGCCTCGCCGGCGGCGGCGAGCAGCGCGAGATCGTGACGCAGGCGGCCGACGACGTAGGCGCTGAGGTGCCACGGCGGGACGATTGGCGCCGCCTGCACCACCTGCGCGGCGCTGGCCAGCGTCGCCGCGGCGCCGTCGAGATCGCGGAGCAGCACCTGCGCCTTGGCGCGGCTGCCGAGCGCCAGCACGCGCAACGGCGGGTCCTGCACGTCCGCGTGGTAGAGGTTCGCGGCGTCGAGGGCATCGTCGAGGCGGCGCTGTTCGAGCAACAGCAGTGTCGTCTCCGCCATCTGGTTGGTGCGCGCGAAGGCGAAGCCGTAGGTGTCGGCGAGGTCGGCGAGCTGGTCGATGCGGCGACGCGCGCCGGCGAAGTCGCCGCGCCGTAGACGCCGGTCGGCGTCGAGGCCGAGGTAGGTGTTCACCTCCCACAGCCCGCCGTGGCGCAGCGCGGCGCTGACCACCTCGTCGGGCACGGTGCCGGCGGCGTCGTCCCAGATCCCCTCGAGGTAGTTGCAGATGCAGACCAGGCAGTCGTGGTCGAACTGGTCCTTGGCGTGCCCCGGCCGGCGCAGGCGATCGGCGATCGCCAGGTAGCGGCGGCCGAGACGGAACGACAGGCCGGAGTAGGCGAACATGGCGGCGAAGCCGCCGTAGAGCCCGATCACCTGCTCCGGCACGGCGGCCGGATCGGTGTCGTTCAGCAGCCGTACGGCGCGCGTGTAGTCGAGCACCAGGCGGGTCGGGTCGCTGGTCGACTGCGCCTTGATGCGCGCGTAGCGCACCTGCAGGTCGTCGCGGTGGCGCGTCCGCCCGGCTGGCGGCGCCGAACAGGCGCGGCGCGACCAGCCGCGCCAGCACCGCCGCCGCGTCGCCGACGCCCTGCGCGAGCGCCGCCGGCAGGCGCGCCGGGATGGGATCGCCGAGGTGCGCGAGGGCGCGGTCGAAGTGCGGCATGGCCTCGGCCAGCTGGCCGGTGTTCATCAGCGCCAGGCCGATGTTGCGCTCGAGCAGGGCGCGGCGGGCGGGGTCGCCACCGTCGCCGTGCAGGCGCAGATAGAGGCGCGCCGCCTCCTCGAAGTAGGTCAGTGCCTCGCGCGACGCGGCGGCGCGCGCGGCCTCCTCGCCGGCGGTGAAGAGATACGCCTCGGCCTTGTCGAGGCGCTCGGCGCGCCCGTAGTGGTAGGCGAGCATGCCGTGGAAGTCGCCCAGGCGGTCGGCGAACACGGCCTCGATCGCCGCCGCGACCCGCGCGTGCAGCTCGCGCCGCTGCTCCGGCGCCAGCGCGGCGTAGATGGTCTCCTGCACCAGCGCGTGCTGGAAGACGTACTCGGTCTCGGCGGCGAACGTCACCCGTGCGTGCGCGGCCGTGCGGCGGGTCCGGCGGGCGAGCAGGAGGCCGCGCTCGGCGAGCGTCCGCAGGCGCTCGTCGAGCCCGTCGTCGGCGCCCAGCACCGCGGTCAGGACGCGGCCGAGGAAGGCGCGGCCGATCACCGCCGCGACGTCGAGCACGCCGCGGCTGGCGGCATCGAGGCGCGCGATGCGGGCCGCGATCAGCTCGCGCACGTTTCCGGGAACGGTGAGGGCGTCGAGGTCGCCGACCTGCACCACCCGGCCGTCGCGCTGCGCCAGCGCACCGTCGTCGAGCAGCGCTCGCACCACCTCCTCGACGAACAACGGGCTGCCTTCCGCCCGCTCGGCGATGCGCGCCAACACCGGCGGCGGCAACGCGGCGGCGCCGAGCAGGTTGCGGGTCAGCTCGACACTCTGCTCCGCGTCGAGCGGTGCCAGCGTGAGGACCCGTTGCTGCAGCGGATACTCGCTGCGCGCCACGGCGAGGAGGTGCTGCCCGGTCTCGGCGTACTCGGGTCGCAGGGCGAGGACGAACAGGATGGGCCGCTCGGTCACCAGCCGCAGTAGGTGCTCGAGCAGCTTTACCGAGGAGCGGTCGGCCCAGTGCACGTCCTCGAAGAACAGCACCAGCGGGTCGCGCGCGGCGAGGTGCCGGAAGAGGGCGCGCACGGCATGGAGGATCAACCGCTCCAGCGCCTCGCCCTCGATGCCCTGCAGGCGCTCGGCGTGCGCGCCGGAGGGGCGCAGCCCCATCAGGGCGGCGACGAACGGCACGATCTCCTCGGCCTCGGCGCCGGCGACCTCGCCTACCGCCTCGTCGAGCCGCACGAGGGCCTCGGCATCCTCGGCGCCGCCGGCGATTCCGGCCCAGCCGCGCAACAGGTCGGTGAAGGGATGGAAGCTCAGGCGCTGGCCGACCGACAACGACCGGCCGACCAGCAGCCGGGCGCGCTCCGCCTCCTCGGCGGCAAACACCTCGGCCACCAGCCGCGACTTGCCGATGCCGGCCTCGCCGACCAAGCCGACGATGGCGCCCTCCCCACGCACCAGCCGCGCCAGGCGCTGGCGCAGGAGCCGCAGCTCGGCCTCGCGCCCGACCAACGGCGAGCGCACGGCCGCGCGCGGATCGGGCGCAAGGTCGGCCTGTCGATCGCCGTGCTCAACCTTCATGGCATCGTGCCGTCATGTCTCTGACTCGCAGGCGTGACGTACCATGGAATGAGTGTTCCATCACGCACCGCACCCCCTGCCCGCCGCACTACGAAAAGTGTTCCATCGGATGGAACAATTGTTCACTCCCCGGTCACGGAGAAACGGCGGTGATGCTCCGTTCGATACTTCCGTCCCAGGCGAGGCTTGACTCTCGTGGCGCCATCTCGGCTTATTTCAGCCTGTCGGTGGAGCGCTCGCATCGACACGGATGTCATGCGCAGCGATAGATTGCGAAAGCTTGCGACCTTCGTGGTCGCCACGGCGGTGATCGCCGCGGCCGCTCGCCCGTCCTACGCTGGGTGCAACGTCATCCCGCCGGCGGTCGAGTCCTTCCGCGGCACGCTCGGCAGCACCGACCGGCCGTTCGCGCGGCCCGGCGACTGGGTGCGCGTGGCGCTCGACCCGGCCTGCCACCGGGGCTCGCCGGGCTTCGCGGCCGCCAGCGGTGATCACGTCGTCAGCATCGTCTTCACCCCGCCGGCCGGCGGGCCGCGCCACGTCGTGGCGCTGGCGGAGCACTGCGCGGACGTCGACACGGCGAGCTGCGCGGCACGCGCCGACGTCGCCACCGCCACCTGCCTGACGGTCAACGGCGGCGGACCGCCGGGACTCGAGCGCATCGACGCGCGCACGTTGCGCTTCCGCTTCCCCGACACCGACGGCGCCGTCCGCGACGCCGACGACGACCTGACCCTCAGCGGCCCGGCGACCGTCGCCGTCAGCGCCGCCGGCGCGCCGCTGCCCTGCGGCCTCGCCAGCCTGCCCTGCGCGCGCGTCGCCGGCCTGCTCGCCTGCGTCGACGAGCTGCGGGCCGAGAACGGCACCTGCAACGCCCAGCCGCACGCGACCTTCAGGCACTTCACCGCCCTGCCGCCGCCGAACGACTACCAGGCGCTGTGCACGGCGCCCTCGCCGCCGTGTACGGGAGCGGTCGACGAGTTGCGCTTCACCATCGACGCGTCCGGCAACCTGCTGCTGCCGATGGACTGGCGCGGCGTCCGCGTCGACCGCGACGCGGTGCCGGTCGCCCGCCTGCTGCGCGCCAGCGTCAACGTCGAGGCCTTCGAGGGGCACGGCGTGCCGATCCGCGTCCCCGATCTCGACAGCCTCGGCTCCTACTCGCCAGGCGGCATCAAGCTGCCGCCGCTGTTCGACCCGCAGGAGGATCCGACCGCCACCGGCAGCGCGACCTTCTTCGGCTCGACCGACGCCGAGGAAACCGTGCTGCGCCTGGCGCGCCACCGCACCCCGGTCGACCAGTGCGCCGGCGGCGCCAACGCCGGCCTGCCCTGCACGGCGGCGAGCGACTGCCCGGGCAGTGCCTGCGTCGCGCCGACCTGCGTCGGCGGCACCGACGCCGGCGCCGCCTGCAGCACCGACTTCGACTGCCCCGGCGGCGAGTGCGGCCCCGACCTGTTCGACTTCTCCACCCGCCTGTTCGACGGCGCCGGTCCGGTGCTGCTGCGCCTCGGCGCCTGCTTCGGCGGCGGCAATGCCAACGCCGCCTGCAGCGACGACGCCGACTGCCCGGGCGGCCAGTGCGGCGCCTTCACCCTGGCCGCGCTCGATCCGGTGCCGCTCGACGGCCTGCACCAGAGCGCGGCGCTGAACGCCTTCGTGATCGAGGAGGCGATCGCCGATCCGCCCGCCGACCTCAACGGCGACGGCGACGCCTTCGACCCGGTGATCACGATCGCCGATCGCGTCTCCGGCCTGGGCGAGCCGATCGGCAGCGGCGGCAGCCGCGGCCGCGCCGTGGCGCGCGTGCAGCAACCGCCGTTCAGCTTTCCCGCCCTGGCGGTGGAGGACGATCTCCTCGCCTTCCTCGAACCGGAGCCGTGGCAGGGCGCCAGCGACGCGACCGGCAACGGCCGCGTCTACGAAACCGTGCTGCGCGCCTACCGGCTCGGCGCCGGCGACGTCACCGTGCCGCTGGCGCCGCTCAGCGCCGACGCGGCGCCGCTGCTCGACGGCCGCAGCCTGGCGATCTCCGACGGCCGCATCTTCTTCCGCAGCAGCGAGGCCGCCAGCGCGGCGCAGGAAACGACGCGCGCCAGCGTCGACAGCGGCGGCGCCCAGGCGAGCGGCGGACTCTTCGGCGCCCAGGTGCCGTCGCTGTCGTACGACGGCCGCCACGTCGCCTTCATCAGCCATGCCACCAACCTGGTGCCGAACGACACCAACAACGTCTTCGACGTCTTCGTCCACGACCGCGTCGCCGGCACGACCGCGCGCGTCAGCATCAGCACCAGCGGCGGCAACGCCAGCGGCCCGAGCATCTTCTCGCCGTTCATCTCCGCCAGCGGCCGCTGGGTCGCGTTCTCCAGCAACGCCGCCAACCTCGTCGCCGGCGACACCAACCTCTGCCCCTCCGGGCTGATCGGCAGCTGCCAGGACGTGTTCGTCCACGATCGCGACGCCGACGGCGACGGCGTCTTCGACGAGACCGGCCCCGGCGAGCGCGGCATGGTGCGGGTCAGCGTCGCCAGCGACGGCACGCAGGCGGACGGTCCGTCGCGCAACGACATCGGCAGCATCTCGCCCGACGGCCGCTTCGTCACCTTCTCCAGCGCGGCGACCAACCTGGTGGCGGACGATACCAACGGCCTCGAGGACGTCTTCCTGCACGACCGCGACGCCGACGCCGACGGCATCTTCGACGAGACCGGCCCCGGCGAGCGCGCGACGGTGCGCATCAGCGTCGACGCCAACGGCGGCGACGCCAACGGCGCCAGCCAGAGCGCCACCGTCTCCGCCGACGGCCGCTTCGTCGCCTTCGAGAGCGCCGCCTGCAACCTGGTGCCCGGCGACTGCACGACCGGCGGCGACACCAACGCCGCCAGCGACGTCTTCCTGCGCGACCGCGACGTCGACGCCGACGGCATCTTCGACGAGCCCGGCGCCACCAGCACGATCCGCATCGGCGCCACCGCCGACAGCGAGCCCGACGCGGAGAGCTACGAGCCGCGGATCTCGGCCGACGGCAGCACGGTGGTGTTCACCAGCCGGGCGGGCAACCTGGTGCCGGGCGACACCAACGGCTTCCGCGACGTGTTCGCCTACGACCGCGCGACGCGCCGCATCACGGTGCTCACCGTCTCGCCGGCCGGACGGGTCGGCAATGACAACTCCGGCGCACCCACGGTGTCGGCCGACGGCCGCGTCGTCGCCTTCGGCAGCGGCGCCCGCAACCTGGTGGCCAACGACGACACCATCGCCGCCCGGCCCTACCTGCACGACCGCGCCACCCGCCTCACCACGCGCCTGTACGTCGACCCGTCTGGCGGTCCGGCCGACGCGCCGTTCGTGCCCGCCGTGGCGGTCTCCGGTGACGGCAGCACGGTCGCCTTCCAGTCGAGCGCCACCAACCTGGTGGTGGGCGACAGCAACGGCCAGAACGACGTCTTCGTGCGCGGCGCGGCGGCGGGCGCCGGCGACATCACCGGCGACGGCATCGCGACCGCCACCGTGCTGCGCGTCCTCGACGCCAGCAGCGGCCCGCCGAGCACGCTGATCGACCTCTGCCCGGCCGGCGCGGTGTCGATCGCCGCCGGGCGCGCCGCCTTCCTGCGTCCCGAGGCGGCCGGCGACACTCCCGCCCTAGCCGCCTGCCCGAGCGCGCCGCTGGTCGGCGGCGCGCCCGATCTGAACGGCGACGGCGATGCCGCCGATCAGGTCGTGCACCTGTGGGACGGCGACACGACGCTCAACCTCGGCCGCGCCGCCAGCGCCGTTGTCCTGTCGCCGAGTTGGTTGGCGGCGCTGGTCCCGGAAGCGGCGGAGGGCGACACCGATCTCAACGCCGACGGCGACCGGCGCGACGCCGTGCTGCAGGTGCATCCCGCCGGCGCCGGCGCCTGGACCAACGTCGGCAACGCCGCCGACACGCTGGCCCTGGCCGGCGCCCGCGTCGCCTATCTGACGCCGGAAGGCGCCCAGGGCGGCAGCGACCTCAACGGCGACGGCGACGCGGACGATCGCGTCGTACAGACCTACGACGCCGCCAACGCGACGGCGACCAACATCGGCCAGGCCGCCGAGGAGCTGGTGCTCGGTGCCACCGGCCTGATCGCCTTCCGCACCGCGGAGGCGGCGCAGGGCGGGGTCGATCTCAACGGCGACGGCGACGCCGACGATGGCGTGCTGCAGGTCTACGACGCCGCCAGCGGCACGCTGCTCAACAGCGGCCAGGCCGTGACGCCCTGCCGCCTCGAGGCCTGCGATCCGCGCCTGCCCTACCGGGTGCGCAACGACACCGTCACCTTCCTCACCCTCGAGGCCGACCAGGGCCAGGATCTCAATGGCGACGGCGACCTCGGCGACCTGGTGCTGCAGGTCCTCAACGTGCGCCAGGCCTGCTCCGCGAGCGGGCCGCACAGCGGCTGCCACGCGCTGGCCGCCACCAGCGCCGGCATCTGCACCGACACCGGCGCCGCCTGCGCCGGCGACGAGGCCTGCCCGGCCGGCACCTGCTTCGTGCCGCCCGGCGGCTGCGTGCGCGACCTCGGCACGCCGTGCAACGCGGTCAACGGCAGTGGCTGCGCGCCGGTCGGACAGTTCTGCCAGCCCATGCTCGGTTCGCCCGGCCAGGGCACCTGCTACGGGCTTGGCGACGCCTGCCGCAGCGACGCCGAGTGCACGGCCCCGGCCACCTGCAGCGACAGCGGGCAGGCGTTTCAGCGGCTGATGGATCCGCTCACCGACCAGGGCGACGGCGCCGCCGTGTTCACCGGCGCCGGACGCTGCACCGAGAACCTGGCGACGATGTGCGCCAGCGCGACCGACTGCGAGCCGGGCGAGTTCTGCGTCGGCGGCCTCTGCCATCGCCAGCACGGCGCCTGCGCCGGCGATGCCGACTGCCCGCCGGCGGCGTGGTGCGAAGCGGAGCTGGTGCGCGCCACCGCCGACGACTTCGACCACGACGAGCTGCCCGACGTGCTCGACAACTGCCCGCAGGTCGCCAACGTCACCCAGGCCGACGGCGACGGCGACGGCGTCGGCGACGCCTGCGACGCCGAGACCTGCGGCAACGGCATCGCCGAGGGCGGCGAGGACTGCGACGACGGCAACACCGCCGGCGGCGACGGCTGCGAGGCCGACTGCGGCCTCGACGCGGCCCGGCTCGCCGGCACCAAGTTGATTCTGAAGGACAGCGCCACGACCGACGAGCGGTCGCTGATCGTCATCGCCAACGACAACGCCATCCCGGCGCCGTCCGGCGGCGCGCAGGACCCGACCATCGGCGGCGCGCGTCTGGAACTGTTCAACGACACCACCGGCGAGCGCGCGTTCGTCGCCCTGCCGGCGGCACACTGGCGCGGCCTCGGCAGCCCTGCCGGCAGCAAGGGCTACAAGTACCGCGACACCGCGCGCAGCGCGGGCCCGTGCCGCCTCGCGCTGCTCAAGCCCGGCCGCGTGCTCAAGGCCAAGTGCCGCGGTCCCGAAATCACCTTCACGCTCAACGAGACGACACAGAACGGCCTGCGTGCCGCGCTGCGCCTCGGCGCCGGCACCGGCGCCCTCAAGCTCTGCACCCACTTTGGTGGCACCGTCACCGCCGACCGCCCTGCCGCCAACGGCCAGTCCGGCCTGTTCAAGTCCAGCGGTGCGCCGCCGCCGGCAAGCTGCCCGCATGCGCTGTAGCGATGGCCGGGCGGCGGCGCGGCCGAGAGTCCCTTCAGCTCGCCGCCCGCCTCGATGGACCGCCGCCCTTCGCCGACCGAATCTCCGCGCAGCCGTCAGCAGCCGCAGGAAGCGATCCCTCCAGAACTCCTTGCGGCTGCACGGTACACAGAACGGCGTACCGCGTGGGCGGCAAGGAGCGCGACACGGGGCGTGGCATGCATGCTCCTCGCACGTACCGGGCGGCTGATGAGGCTCGGCCCCAACAGCCACGAGCTCAGCGAGGGGCCACCGGCGCCTGGACGTCGGACGAAGCACCGCCCTGGGGGGCGCCGGGCGGGGATGCCTCCCAGGGGGCGTTCAGGGAATCGACGTGCACGAATTGGGAGCGTACGCGACGCTTGTCCCGATGCGCAGCGACGCGCGCAGATGCTGGGCGAGAGCGGGGTGCTGGATGGCGATCGCGGCGAGCGTCTCCTCCATCACCCGACTCACGGCCGCGCGTGCCCGCTCGCGAGCGTCGTGGAGTAGTAGTCGGGCCGACGGCGGCGGCATGCCGACGAGATGCAGGAAGTTATGTTCGAGTACCAGTGCCGAGATCTGCTCGTCGGGGTGGGCGATCAGGGTCGCCAGCAAGTCCACCCCGCCAGTTTGCTCCAGCCGGCAGGTCTGACCATCGAACTCCAGCGTCCAGCGTTTCCCCGAAGCGCGGGAGAGGTACAGTCCTCCCGCGCCCCGCTCATGCGGCGCTGCTTCGGTCGTGGGGTTCGGCTCCATCGCACCAATCGGCGTGACGGGGTGCTGAACAGTTGTTCCGCGGCGAGGAACGGCCGCCGTTCGGCGCTCGATCCTCTGCTTCCTGGACTTCCGTTTGATTGACCAATTCCCGCCCAATAGCTAGCGGCATCGTCTGGGGGATGCTGGGGTGCTGTCGTCTGTTCGAGGATCAGTGGGTTGGCCGCTCGGCTTCGGGCGTCCGGACTCCTCATCCATCATTGGGCAGCGCAGCACGCTCGTCCCGAGCAGGATCGGCTGCCAACCCGAAGGGCCAGCCCTGGGCGAATGAGTGGATCGCCCGACAGACCGCTGGGGCTCGTCACGAGCGGCGGGGAACCCCCCGGCGCGGCCTCGCCTGTCGCGGGCTGCAGGGTGAGGGAGTTGCAGCGCCTCGACGCAGCGTTGCGCCAAATGCTGGTTGGCAGCGGACGGTTGGTGCTGCTCAGCGGTGAGCCTGGCAGCGGCAAGACGCACCTCGCTGAGGCACTCGCGGGTCGAGCGCGCGCCGGCGGTGCGGCGGTCGTCTGGGGAAAGTGCTGGGCGGGCGATGGGGCGCCAGAGCTGTGGCCATGGCGGCAGGTGATACGGAGTTGCCTCCGGACCGTCGACGACCAGACGCTCCCCGAGCTGGTCGGCCCGCACGGCGGCGAACTCACAACGCTGCTGGCGCCGTTGCGCCCGTCGCCGGACGAAGAGCTGCCCCAGGCCGATGCGCCGGCGGCACGCTTTCGGCTGTTCAACGCCATTGCCCACTTCATGGAGTCTTTCGCACTGCGCACCCCCGTGGTGGTGATTCTCGAAGACCTCCACCGCGCCGACCCTCCGTCGCTGCTGCTGTTGCAATTCCTCGCCCAGGAGCAGCGCGAACGGCGCATGCTGATAGTCGGCACCTATCGCGCCCCCGGCACCGCGCCCAACCGGGCGCTGACCGAGACGCTGCTCGAGACAAGCCGTGAGTCTGGGACGGAGCGCGTGGCGCTGGCCGGTCTCGACAACGAGGAGGTCGCGGACCTTGCCCGCCAGATGGGCGGGCACCCACCGTCCGCGGCTCGGCTCGCGGCGCTGCGTGAATGGACGGGCGGGAATCCGCTCTTCGCAATCGAATGCCTGCGTCAGCTCGGCAGCGACGGCGCCGCATCCCACGACCCCCTGGCCCCGCTGCCGATTCCCGCGGAGCTCCGCGTCCTGCTCGGGCAGCGGCTGACCCTGTTGGCGCCCGAGGATCGCACCGTGCTGCAGAGCGCGGCCGTGCGCGGCGCGGAATTCAGCGTCGCCGCGCTGGCCACTTCCGACGGCGCATCGGCCGGGCGGCTCGCCGCATCGCTGGCGGCGGCACGAGAGCTCGGGCTCATCCAGGGCGGAGCAGGCGACAGCCCCTGCCGATTCACGCACGGCATGATGCGCGCGATGCTTTGCGAGGACCGGTTGCACGCCTCTGCCCCCGCGGCGGAGTCGGACCCACGCGACTACCTCGCCGCGCCCATCGCCCCTGCGCCGCCAGCGGAGCAGCTGGAACCCCAATCACCGCCACCCACAGTCTGCAGCGTATTTCGCCTCGAGGGTGAGTACTGGACGATCGACTTCGCCGGCCGCACATGCAGGATCCACGAGACGAAGGGACTTCAGTACATCGCGTTGCTGTTGCGTCATCCCGCCCGACCGCTCCACGTCACCGAACTGATCAGCCTTGGCGACGGCGAGATCGGCGACTCAGCCGCATACCGAGTGGACCCGTCCACCACGGTCCGACGCGGCCTCAGCGACGGCAGCGTGGTGCTCGACGCGCAGGCCAAGGCCGAGTACCGGCGCCGTCTGACAGAGCTCGAGGCAGAGCTAACGGAGGCGCGATCGTTCCACGACAGCGGCCGAGCCGGACGCGCGCAGCGGGAAATAGAGGCGATCACCGACGAGCTCACGACGGCGGTTGGGCTCGGCGGCCGCGACCGCCGCATCGGCTCGAGCGTCGAACGGGCGCGAATCAACGTCACGCGCTCGATCGCGCGCGCGATGGAGAAGATCAGCGACAACCATCCCGAGCTCGCGCAGCACCTCAGCCGCTGCCTGCGCACGGGCACCTTCTGCACCTATACCCCCGACGCCGCGTCGACCCGCGGCTGGCAGACCTGATGCGCGCTGTGACTGAAAGCCTCAGAGCGACCTGCCAAATGCCGTAAGACATCTGAACCGCCCCGGGTTTTCCGGAGGAGTGAGTTCCGCATGCACGCGCCCGGCTCCGTGGACGCCGCGGGAGTCCGCGTGGATCTGGCGGATCACGGCGGTAGTCGCGCGTGGCGCAGTGCCCTGGTCGAGGGGGGTCGCTTGCGCCACTCGTCGTAGCCGGACTCGGAGACGCCGAGGACGCGGCTCGCCGCCTCGATCAGGTACTGCGCAACCCGAGGAAGGCGAAATGACAGCCCGCTATTGGCCGGTACTGCCCCGAGTCCGTTAACAATTGGTTAGCAATCTGGCGTTTCGCACCCCGTCGTCGGAGTGCGACCGCCGCCTGCGAAGCCACAAGTAGCCAACTCTATTGTTGGCGGAGAAGGGAAGGAGTCGAACCTTCCGTGCCGCTTGCGCGACACCACGCGGTTTTGAAGACCGGGAGGACCACCGGGCCCCATCCTTCTCCATGCCTGCGGGGATTCATCGTGGTGCGGAACCGAACGACGGCATCTCGGCGAAGCCGCGCCCGTCGTGCGCCGGGACGATGACGATCTCCGGGAAGCGCGCCGCCACGGCGGCCATGCGCAGGATGTTGTCGCGGACGCCGGCCGGATCGCCGTCGGCGAGCGTGCGCTGGAGCCACGGTCGCTCCTCCCGCTGGGTGATGCCCTCGCGCTGCCAGACGAGGTCGCCGACCAGCGCGTAGCGGGTGCCGTTCGACAGGGTCAGGAAGACGACGACCGAACCCGGCGTGTGGCCCGGCGCCGGCACGGCGACGATGGAGCCGTCGCCGTAGAAGTCGTGGCTGCGGTCGAAGCCGAGATAGGGACCGCCGTCGAACGCGTACTCCTCGTAGCGCGCGCCGGCGGCGCTGCGCGCCACCGCGGTGATCCATCCGCCGTCGGCGATGAAGCGGTGCTCCTCGGCCGTCACCCAGACGGGTGTGCCGGGGAGATCCGCCAGACCGCTGGTGTGGTCCCAGTGGGCGTGCGTGAGGAGGATGGCGCGCAGGCGGCCGCGGTCGTACCCGGCCGCGTCGAGCTGGTCGGCGGCTGGGCTCGCGCGCGTGTACGGCGTCGCGGCGCGGAACCAGATCGGCATCAACCGCAGTTGCGTCTCGATCGTGCGGCCGAGGCCGGTGTCGATCAGCACGTCGCCGCGCGGATGTCGGACCAGCACCGCGGCCATCGCGAAGTCGCGCTTGTCGCCGAACGAGCCGCCGCGATACGCGAACGCGGCGCTGCGGTGCGTCACGCCGGTCGGCAGCGCGAACACGGCCATGTCGGCCGGCGGCGACGCTGGCGGCAGCGCGGCGTCGAGCGGCGGCGGTGGCGGCAGGGGTGCCGCGCTGAACGTGCGCAGGAACGACAGCGCGAGTGCGACGACGACGAGGGCGGCGCCGAGGAGGATCGTCTTCACCGGCGCCTCACCTCATCGCGACTGCCGGCGGGCGGCGGCGATTCAGCGGCGACCGTTGCCGCCGCGCAGCACGCGCAGGGCGCTGCCGGAGTCGGCGGCATGCTCGAGCCCGCGACGCGTGTCGGCACTCTGCAGCAGCAGCGAGACGCCGGCCAAGGTGTCGAGATGGTCGCCCACCAGCTCGGGCGCCGACAACACCACGACGACGATCGAAATCGGCACGCCGGCCATCGCGTAGTAGACGGCCGTCGGCGACACCGCCATCGCGGCGACCACGCCGCCGACGCCCTCGACGCGCGCGTGCGGAACGGCGACCCCGATCTCGACGATCGCCGTGCTCTGCATGCGCTCGCGCTCGACCACGGCGCGCGTCGCGCCGTCACGCAGGTCCGGTGGCATGCACTCGTTGGCGATGAGCACGTCGACGAGGCCGCGCACCGCTTCCTCGAACGAACCGCAGGCGGGCCGCAGCAGCACGCCGCCCGAGGCGATCACATCGGCAGCCCGCACTCCGTCCCCCGTCGCCGGCACGGCTGGCTGCCCGCCAGGTTCTCTCGTACCGAATCACTCCGCATGCGATCGCACATCCACCTCACGATGCTTGGGTTTTTCATTCCTGCCGCGTAGCCGCAAGGGGGCATTGTGCGGTCGGGGATTCTGGCTGCCGGCAAGAGGCGGTTCCCGAAGGCGCGGAGAGGGCCGTACGGGGGCCTCCACCACCGATTGGAGGGCGCCCGCTCCCGCGGCGCCTGGCGGCGCGGTCGGGTTTGCGATGCACCGTTCGGGACAGGCCGCGCGGGAGCGCGGCCCTCCAATCGGGAAGTGCGACGCCGCGCCCGGGGATGGGACGCGCCGTGTGGGATCCGCCGGTTCAGCGGCTCTTATGAGGGACCCGCGGGGTTCCTTGTGCCGGGCGCACGCGAAGTGATGTGAGAGTGTCGGAAAATCGCCGCAGCGCGCCGCCGGCACCGCCCGAGTCGCGACGGAGTCCCGGCGCCGGAAGGGGCGGCGCTGCGCGCGCTGGTGGTATGCGAATTGCGACAGCTGGGCTCGTGCAGGTGGATCCGCGACACACAGGTCCCCGAACAGAGGGCCGCCCCGAGCAGGCGCCGGTCCGGCTCTCGCTCGCTCCCAGCAAGCTGGCGCGCGACGCGACCCTGATTCTCGAGGTGCAGTCCATCTCGCCATCGGGGCTCGCGGTCTTCAGCGCGCTGTGCACCCCCAATCAGGTGGATGCCGACGTGCTCGGCGATCCGCCGGAAGGCGAGATGCTGATCTTTGTGCTGGAGAGGGACGGACAGAGCATGACGCTGCAGGCGAGTCTGGTGTGGGTGGAGCTGTCGGCCGAGCAGCGCCTCGAGTTGATCGTCGATACCGGCGATCAGCCCGGCTGGTCGGAGGTACAATCGGCATCCGCGGCTGGCTGACCGATGGGCCTGTTCTCCCGCGTCCGTCGACAGTCGGCGGCCCCATCCGCCGCTGAGGGTGCTCCGCCACCGGCGGAGGAAACCGCCGCCGCCGAGCCGCTGCACGAGCGCGAGCCGGGCGAGCCGAGCGAACCCGATCCGGCGCCGTCTCCCGCGCCCGCCGTGGCGACCCTCGGAGCCACCGCCGCCCGTGGCGCCAACGCCGGCCTGACCACGCTGCGCGACAGCCTCCAGCAGTTCTACGCCATCCGCCCGTCGCGCGACGCCTTCGCCGAAGAGGCGATCAAGCTGATCGCGCGCGCCACCACCACCAAGGCCGCGGCGCTGCTCACCTACGAGCAACGCGGCGGGCGCATGCAGTTGGTCGGCCATGTCGGCCTCGAGCCCGACGCGGAGCAGGTGCTGAGCGGCGATGCGATGAGCAGCGCCTGGGACATCCCGCTGCGCAGCATCCGGAACCGCCGCATCAACGTCATCGAATCGGCGCACGAGAATCCGTTCGTTCCCAAGCCGCTCGTCGCGATCAGCCCGCGCCGGCTGACGATTGCCGCGGTGCCGTTCTTCCACGCCAACGCGCCGGTCGGCGTCGTGGTGCTGTTCTCGCCGACGCCGCGCGGCTTCGCCGACGGCCTCCTCAAGACGTTGAGCCAGTCGCTGCGCGTCTGCGCGCTGGCCCTGAGCGAGCTGCCGCTCTCCGCCGCCGCCACGGCGCGCGTCGTCGAGGAAGAGGCGACCACCACCCAGCCGACGCTGCTGCGCGGCCTGTCGGCGCTCAAGAGCGAGCTGGCGCGCCTCACCGCAGGCCCTCGAGGAGTCGGAGCGCCAGCGCTCCCTGGAGACCGCCGAGCGAGTCACCGCCCAGTCGTTCCTCAAGGCCGCGCAGGAACGCTCCGCGCTGCTCGAGCAGGAGATCACCGCGCTGCGCTCCGCGCAGGAGCAGGTCCCGGCGATCGAGGAGCAGGTCCACAACCTGAGCCGCCGCCTGGCGGCCGCGGCCGAGGCCGCCGACACGGCGCAGTCCGAGGTGTCGCAGCTCCGCGCCGTCGTGGCCGAGGCCGAGCAACGCACCGCCGCCCAGGATGCCGCGCTGACGGCGCTGAAGACCGAACGCGCCGCGCTCGAGACGCAACTGCAGGAGGCGCTCGACACCGCGCGCGCCCGCGGCGAGGAGGCCGCGACCCTCCACGCGCAAGTCGCGGAGCTGACGCCGCGTGCCGCCAAGCTGGGCGAGCTGCAGACGGCGCTGTCGGCCGCCGAGGCGGCGCGGACCGAAACGGACACGGTCATCGCCCGCCTGCGCCAGGAGCTGCTTGCGGCGCACGAGCAGCGCAGCCGCGCCGAGGCGGCGCTGGAGCAGGCCTCCAGCGCCCTGGCGGCGAGCGAGGACGATCGCCGCCAGCTGGGCACGTCGCTCGACGCGGCCCAGACGGCCCATGCCGCACTGGAGACGGCCCGCGCCGAGCTGGAAACGCTGCGCGGCGCGCAGCACGAGCTCCAAGCCGCCCTGGCGGCGCGCACCGCCGAGCTGGAGAAGACGCGCGAGTCGCTGACCGCCGACGGCCGCGAACTGGCCGCGACCGCCGACAGCGCTCGCGCCCGCATCGCCGAGCTGGAGGGCGAACGCGATGCCATCACCGCCGATCTGGCCGGCGTGCGCGACGAGGTCTCGCGGCAGGCCGCGGCGCTGTCCGAGCGCGCCAATACGGTCGCCGCCCAGCAGGCGGATCTCGAGGCCGCTCGCGCTGCCATCGCCAGAGCCGACGCCGAGCGGGCCGATCTCGGCAAGCGCCTGGGCGCGCTCGAAGCCGACCTGCGGAGCGCCACCGACGCCCGCGGGAAGCTGGAGAGCGATCTCGCGGCCCAGCACGCCGCGCGCGAGCGCCTCAGCGCCGAGCAACGCGAGCTGCAGGCCCGCATCCAATGCGTTGACGGCCGGAGGTCAGACTCTCGAGCACGAAAAGCGCACGACCCTGGCCGCCGCCGAACAGCGCGTGGCCAGCTCGAGAACGACATCGCGCGCCTCAGCTCGGCGCTCGAGGCGACCCGCAACACCGCCGCGGACGAAATCACCCGCACGCGTCACGATGCCGACACAACGCTCGACGCGTTGCGCGTCGACCTCGCCGAGGCGGCACGCGCCCGTGACGAGCTGCAGCGCTCGCTCGCCGCCACGCAACAGGAGTCCGCCGCGCACCAGCGCGCGCTCGCCGAGATGTCGGCACAGCGCGCTCGCCTCGAATCGACGAGCGAGCGCCTCGCGGCCGAGCGCGCCGAGCTCGCCAGCCGCGTCGAGAGCACCACGTCCGTGCACGGAGAGCTCGCGCGCGCCCACACCGAGGCGCAGACGCGCATCGCCGCGCTCGAGCGCGAGCTCGCCGCGCTCCGCGACGAGCATCTCGCCGGCGCCCAGGCGCGGCAGGCGACGGAGGAGCAGGCCCGCGCTGCCGAGACCGCGGCCGCGGAGGCCGCGTCGCGCCACTCCGAAGAGCTGGCACAGCTGCAGCGAACAGCTGGCGTCGCAACACGAGGACCAGGAACGGCTCGCCCAACAGCTCGCCGAGCAGGCGGAGCTGCTACAGTCGGCCGAGCAGAACCTGGGCGTGCTGGAGATCCCGGCGGGCGAGGAGCTCGACGGCGACGACGACGTCCTCGAGATCGATCGCGACGCGCCGGATCCCGCCCAGTCGGCGGACGGCGAGTTGGTCGTCGCCGACGAGGTGGAAGCCGACGTCGGCGAGCTGTTCCTCTTCGACGCCGGCGACAGCGCCACCGCCGCCGCGGCGAAGCTCGCCGAGTTCGGCCATCGCGTCAGCGCGTTGGCGGCGACGCCGGCCTCCGCCGATGCGGTCAAGGAGCGCACCATCGCCGGCGCCGCGGTCAACCTGGCCGCGCCCGAGGCGTGGAGCCTGGTGCGCCACCTGCGCAGCGGCAGCAGCATCCCGCGCATCCCGCTGATCGCCTACGCCATGGCCGACAACGCCAGCAAGGGCTTCTGGCTGGGGCCGGTCGACTTCGTGCCGCTGCCGGTGAGTCAGGTCAACCTGCCGCAACTGCTCAATCGCCTGGTGCCGAAGGTGAAGCGCGTGCATCGCGATGAGCAACGACATCGACGTGATGAGCGACGTGCGGACGCAGCTCACCGGGGTCGGCATCTCGACCGCCGTCGTGCTGGACGGCCGGCAGGCGCTCGATCTGGTGCCGACGATCCGGCCCGAAGCGGCGGTCCTGCATCTGTCGCCGAGCTGCGTCGACGTGTTCCGCGCCATCGCCGGTCTGCGCGCCGCCGACATCGCCCGCGACATCCCGATCCTGTTCCTGCTCGACGCCGAGCCGCAGCCGCGCGAGGAAGCCTTCCTCGCCGCCGGCGTGCGCATGCTCGGAAGCCGCGGCGGGCTCGCGCCGGATGGCCTGGTCGAGACGCTGGCGTCCGCGTTCGACGTCTACCGCGTCTGAACCCCGAGCACACTTTCACACGGCGAACGGCTGAACGGAGGGATTCAGGACCTCTCCATTCCGCCGTTCTCCACGTGAACCGATTGTCTCTCTTTCAGCGCGTCGCGGGCCACGAGGCGGTCGTCGAAGTCGTGGCGGACGCCGGCGACGAGCTGGTAGGGCTCGTGGCCCTTGCCGGCGATGAGGACGATGTCACCGGGACCGGCGCGGTCGATGGCGAGGGCGATGGCGGCGGCGCGATCCACCTCGACGACGACGCGATCGCCGCGCGGATCGAGCGCGCGCGCGCCGGCAAAGATCTCGGCGACGATGGCGGCCGGGTCCTCGCTGCGCGGGTTGTCGGAGGTGATCACCGTCAGGTCGCTGCCGGCGACGGCGATGCGGCCCATCACCGGGCGCTTGGCGCGGTCGCGGTCGCCGCCGCAGCCGAAGACGGTGAGTAGTCGGCGCGGCCGTAGCCCGCGGGCGCTCTCGATCAGGCGCGCCAATGCATCGGGCTTGTGCGCGTAGTCCACCGCGACGACGAAGTCCTGCCCGGCCTCGACCAGCTCGAACCGACCCGGCACCGGCGGCGCCGCCGCCAGACCGCGCGCGATGCCGTCGAGCCCCAGCCCGAGACTCTCGCCCACCGCCAGCGCGGCGAGCGCGTTGTAGACGGAATAGCTGCCGAGGTGGCGTAGCTGCACGGCGACCGATCCGCGCGGCGTCTCGGCGGTGAAGCGGACGCCGGACAGGCTCACCTGCACGTCGCGGGCGCGCACGTCCGCCTGACTCGTCACGCCGTAGGTGATCAGCGCGCCGCGGTTCACGCCGATGATGTACCCGCTCTCCGGATCGTCGGCGTTGACCACGGCGGTGCCGCGCTTGCCGCCCTGCGAGAGGCCTTCGAACAAGCGCCCCTTGGCGCGTCGGTAGTGCGGCATGTCGGGGTGGAAGTTCAGGTGGTCGTGGCTCAGGTTGGTGAACACCGCGACGTCGAAGTCGACCGCCGCGACCCGCCGCAGCTCGAGCGCATGCGACGACACCTCCATGACGGCCGCCGTACAACCCGCATCGACCGCCGCGCGGAGCAGCTCCTGCAGCAGCGGCGCCTCCGGCGTCGTCTGCGCCGCCGGTACGGTGCGCGCGCCGAACCGGTAGTCGATGGTGCCGAGCCGCGCCACCTGCCGGCCGGCGGCGGTGAGCACGGCGTCGATGAAGTACGTCGTCGAAGTCTTGCCGCTGGTGCCGGTCACCCCGACCACCGTGAGCTGGCGCGACGGATGACCGTGCAGCTCCGCCGCCATCTCGGCGACCGCCGTCCACGGATCCGCGACGCGCACCACGGTCACCGCCGGCGGCGCCGCGATCTCGCGGTCCACGACTAGTGCGGTCGCGCCGGCGGCGAGCGCGGCGGGGATGAAGTCGTGGCGGTCGGCGCGCGTCTCGCCCCCTTCGCTGCGATAGCCGGGAAGGCAGACGAAGACGTCCCCCGGCCGCACCGCGCGCGAGTCGGTGATCACGCGCTCGACCTGCACATCGAGCGGCCCGCGCGCCGCGACGATGCGCTCGGCGGGCAGCAGGCTGCGCAGCGATGGCATCGGCGCGAGGTCAGCCGCCCGAGGACTCGCCGCCGGTGCGCAGGCGCGCCGCGACGGCGGGCACGGCCTTCAGCAGCATGTCGACGCGCGCCCGCTCGGCGCCGAGCACTTCCGCGAGCTTCGCCTGATACGTGCGGAGCAACTCGTCGAGCTCCGATTCCTTGCCCTCGACGATGCCGTCGCCCTCGCCGAGGCACGCGTTGATCTGCTCGGCGATGCTCTCGAGCTCCTTCTCGCCGTCCTCGCCGAGCTTCGCGCCGACCTGCTCGGCCCACAGCCCTTGCAGGGCAAGGCTTGCCGGCACCTGTCGCCGCAATCCGCCGGTGAGCTGCCAGAGTTGCGACGCCAGGGCATCAGCGTTCGGAGCGCCGCGCCGCGTCACCAGCCCGCGCATTGCGACCAGTTTGTCGCGCAAACGCTGCACGCCGAGATCATCGGCGAGACAGCGAACGAGGTCGCCGAACTCCGCTTGGGTCAGGATTGCCATCGATGGGCTCTTGCCTGTGGTGTCTCGGCGTGTCAATCCGACCCTCGCACGCATGACCGATCCGCTGCCAGCACGGCGTACGCGCGTCGCGCGGTCGATGCGGCGCGCCCTGTTCGCGGTGGCGCTGCTCGCCGGCTGCACCGCGCACTCGACGCTGCGCGTCGCCACCAGCGGCGACTATCCGCCCTTCAGCATGGAGGCGCCGGACGGCGCGCGCAGCGGCCTCGACGTGGCCATCGCGACGCGCCTCGCCACCGACCTCGGCCTACCGCTCGAGTGGGTGCCGCTCTCCTGGCCCGAGCTCGCCGACGCGACGGTGCGCGGCGACTTCGACGTCGCGCTGAGCGGCGTGACCATGACCGCCGACCGCGCCATCATCGGTCGCTACGTCCGACCATACGCGAGCACGCGCGCGATCGTGGTGATCCGACCCGCCGACGCGAAGCGCTGGCGCACCGTCGCCGATCTCAACCGTTCCAGCGTGCACATCGCGGTCAACGCCGGCGGACATCTCGAGGAGGTCGCGCGCGCGAGCTTTCCGCGCGCGAAGCTCACCACCGTCGCGAACAACCGCCTGGTGGTCGCGCTGACCGACCGCCGCACCGACGCGGTGGTCACCGACAGCGCCGAGCTCGCCGCCTGGCCGGACCCGGCCAAACCGATCGCGCTGCCGCCGCTCACCGTGGACGACAAGGCGCCGCTGCTGCCGGTGGACCGCGCCGAGCTCGCGGCGCGTATCGACGAGTGGCTGGTGGCGCGCGAAGCCGATGGCTGGCTGGACGCCGAGCGCGTGCGCGCGCTCGGGCCCTCCGCCGCGCTCGATGCCGCCGGCGCCTCTCGTCAGGCGGTGGCGGCGTTGGTCCGCCTGCGCCTCGCGCTGATGCCGGACATCGCCGCCGCCAAGCGCGAAGCCCGTCTGCCGATCCAGGACCCCGAGCAGGAGAAGCGCGTGCTCGACCGCGCCCGCCGCGCGGTTCCGTCGGCGCCGGATCGCGCCGTCGCGGTCTACACGCAGCTGATCGAAATGGCGAAGGCGGCGCAGAGCCACCCAACGCCCTACCGGAGCAATGGTCCATCGCTGAACACCCTGCGCGCCGCGCTCGGACGCATCGACGAGTCCATCTGCCGCGAGCTCGATCGCCTGCCGCCGTCGACCACGCCGGAGTGGAAGACCGCGCTGCAACCGACCGGCGCGCCGCCGGCGGCCATCGACGGGCTGGCGGCGGCGCTGACGTCCTAGAAGCCGCCAAGGACGCCAAGATCTCGCCAAGGCTTACGCAATCGGCGGAGGAGGCCTTGGCGAGATCTTGGCGTTCTTGGCGGCTTCCTTGTCGCACCACCCGCGGCTGCAGTATGGCGTCCGCATGTCGCGCAATACCGATCGCCTCCGCCAGCTGTTCGTCGACCTCGAGCGGCTCGATTTCGTCGCCGTCGCCAACCACTGCACCGAGGACTGTTCCTACGAGGACGTGCCGTACGCCGAGGCGACGGTGGTCGGTCGCGAGGCGATCCGCGCCAAGCTCGCGATGGGGCTGGGCACGCTCGAGCGCCTGCCGACGACGATCCACGAGCTGCTCGAACAGGGCGACACGATCATGATCGAGCGCACCGAGGTCTGGCACCATCCGACGGGCGAGCGCGCCACCCTGCCGGTGGCCGCGGTGTTCAAGTTCCGCGACGGCCTGATCACGCTGTGGCGCGACTACTGGGACGCGCCGACCCTGTTCCGCCAGCAGCCGGCCACCTGGCTGCCCGACATTCCGCGCTAGGAGGCCGCATGGTCACGCTCTTCCATTCGCCGCGCACCCGCTCGCTGCGCGTGCTGTGGCTGCTCGAGGAGCTCGGCACGCCGTACGAGCTGCGCACGCTTCCATTCACCGCGGAGAACCTGAAGAGCGCCGAGTATCTGCGCATCAATCCGCTCGGCAAGCTGCCGGCGATCCAGGACGGCGACGTGCAGATGTTCGAGTCCGGCGCGATCGTCGAATACCTGGTCGAGCAGTACGGCAACGGCAGACTCGCGCCCGCTCCCGGCACCCCGGCGCGCGCCACGTACCTGCAGTGGCTGCATTTCGGCGAAGCGAGCGCGATGCCGCCCATTTCGGAGCTGGCGCAGCACACGATGTTCAAGCCGGAGAGCGAACGCATCGCGGCGGTCATTCCCGATGCGCAGGCGCGCATCCAGACCTGGCTGTCCGCCGTCGAGCCGGCGCTCGCCGGCCGCGACTACCTGTGCGGCGGCGAGTTCACCGCCGCCGACGTGATGATGGGCTACAGCCTCCTGCTGACGAAGTGGTTCGGCCTGCTCGGCGATCGGCCGAACCTCGCTGCCTATCTGGCGCGTCTCGAAGCACGACCGGCATTGCAGAAGGCGCTGGGCAGCTGACGCGTCAACGCGGACGGAAACGGACACCTCTGCCGGACGCCGCGTCTCGGCGTCTCCGCGTTGAACGTGTCTCACCCGTGCTGCCACACGCGGTTGAACACTGCGCGCTGGCCGAACTTCGCGACGGCGTCGAGCGTCGCCACGTCATCGGTTGACAGCGTCCACCCGAGCGCGCCGGCGTTCTCCGCGGCCTGGGCGGCGTTCTTGGCGCCGGGGATCGGCACGGCGCCCTTGCGGATGAGCCAGTTGAGCGCCACCTGCGCCGCGGTCTTGCCGCCGTGGCGCGCGCCGATCTCGCGTTGCACCGCGACGACCGGTTCGACCTCCGCCATCGGATAGGCGGAAAAGTTGCGCTTGCCGGGCGGCGGATTCGCCGCCGTGTATTTGCCGCTCAGCCGGCCCATGGCGATCGGCGAATACGCCAGCACGGTCACGCCGAGCTCGCGGCAGGCCGCCAGGAGACCGCAGCGCTCGGGCATGGCGCGCAGCAGGGAGAACTCCACCTGGTTGGTGCGCAGCGGCACCCCGTCCGCCGCCAGAGCCGCGTGGATGGCGCGCATCTCGTCCGCCGAGTAGTTCGAGACACCGACGGCCTTGAACAGGCCGTCCCGGTAGGGGCCGGCCAGCGCCGCGGCGATGGTGCGAGGCGATCGCAGGCTGATCGGCCCGTGCAGTCTGGTACAGGTGCACCCACCGCAGCTGCAGGCGTTCGAGCGACGCGTCGAGCGCCGTGCGCAGCCGCCGCGCGAACGGGACGCGCCAGGGGAACGGCATGAACTTGGTCGCGACGATCGCGCGTCTGGCGCGCGATGGATCCTCGGCCAGCAGGCGGCCGATGATGCGTTCGCTCTCGCCCTCGCCGTACATCTCGGCGCTGTCGAGCAGCGTCACGCCGGCATCGATCGAGGCCCGGTAGGCGGCACGGATCGTGTCGAAGTCGTAGCTGCGATCGTAGCCGTCCATGCCCCAGGTCGCGGTGTCGCCCCACGCCCACGTGCCGAGGCCGAGAAGCGGAAGGGAGAAGTCGATCGCCATGGCGGCGTGCCTTATCACCACCGAGGCGCCCAGCGCAGCACCGCGGGCCTAGTGCCCCAGCTGCAGGCCGTCGGCACGGACGCCATCGTGGTCGTCGATGAGCGCCTCGATGCCGTGCGCGCGCGCCCGCGCAAGGGCGCCGCGGCCGTCGACGATGAGCGCCTTGGTCCAGGCTTCGGCGCTGGTGGCATCGGCGGCACGGACGGTGGCGAGGCGGGGGGTGAGCACGGGCGCGCCGGTGCGCGGATCGATGATCGGCCCGGCAGGCGTCGGTCCGTCGCTGGCGCGCGAGGTCGAGAGCGCGGCGTCGCGCAGCGCGATCTCGCCCAGCACGCTACCCGGCGCGAGGCCGCCGACGGCGACGCGCCAGCCGAGCGGCTCCGCCTCCGGCCCACCGATCGCCAATTGGCTCGAACCGCCGAAATCGAGAAAGGCGGTGCGCACGCCGCCACGGCGGAGCAGCACCGCCATCGCGTCGAGCGCGATGCCCTTGCCGATGCCGCCGGCATCGAGCGCCGCGCCGGCGGTCAACGCCGGCGCGGCGATCGACGAGCGTCAGCGCGGTGGCGATGCGCGTCGCGGCCGTGGCGACCGGCGGCGGCGCCGGCGGTCGCGGGCCGCGCCAGCGTTCGACGATCGGCCCGACGGCGGGATCGAACGTCCCGCCCGTCGCCGCCGACAACGTCAGCATGGCGCGCAGGGCGGCGGCAAGATCGGGGCTGACCTCGACGGGGCCGCTGCCCGCGCGCGCGTTGAGCCGAGCCAGCTCGCCCGTCCGGCCGCCAGGTGGTGAGGATGCCGTCCCAGCGACGCGCCTCCGCGATCGCCGCCGCGGCCAGCGTGCGCGCGCGCTGGCGCTCGTCGCCGGCGACCACGGTGACCTGCAGCACCGTGCCCATCACCGGCTCGCCGAGCCGTACCGTCGCGGCTGACGAGCGGGCAGGCAGGGCGAAGGACGAGAGACAAAGAATGATGGATGTAAGACGGAGGAGGACGCAGGCCGCAGTTGGCTCGCGACCTTCCTTCTTGGTCCTTCGTCCTTCGTCCTCCCTCACGTCACCGGCCGCACCGGTGCGCGCCTGGCTCTGCGTGTAGGCGCTCGGCGAGCGCATGAGCAGCGCGCGGCCGACCGCGATCACCAGCCACAGGATCGAGCCCTCGAGCAGCGAGGAAGCAGGCGATCTTCAGATAGGCGAAGCCGGGGTGCACGAAGCGGACGCCCCAGCCGCTCGAGCTCGCCGACGATGCCGGAGGAGAACGCGGTGGCGATGCCGATCGCCTTGGTGCGCATCGAGATCGGCACGAACAGCACCAGGTGGGTGAGGGTCATCAGCAGGATGCCCATGGCGAATGCGTGGAAGTGCAGGGTCTCGAGCAGGCCCTGCAGCGAGCGCGGCTGGCAGGAACTTCTCCTCGTTGCCGCGGTAGTACTCGATCACCGAGCTCGGCGTGAGGCTCATCTTGGAGAAGTAGAGGCCGGCGTTGGTCACCCACAGGATCAGCGTGTAGACGAGGAAGCACCACACGATCACCTGGAGCAGGCGGTTGCGCGTCCACTCGCCGGTGACGACGAAGCGCATCGCTCACGAGCCCTTCAGACGCGACATTGTAGATCGCCAGGGCGCGGCGGATGCCGCCGGTGACGGCCTCCGAGGTCAGCGTCGAGCCGGTGATGGCGACGATGCCGCGGCCGACGCGCAGATCGTCGGTCAGCGTCGCGTCGTGGAACTGTTCCAGCCAGCGCGCCGGCGGGGCGTACTCGGGCGGCTCGTAGAACGCCAGCAGGTGGGTGGCGGCGACGTTGCCCTGCGGCGTCAGCACGACGAGGAAGGTCTCCGGCAGCGTGCGCACGATGTGCGTGTCGAAAATCGCGTAGCCCATGCACCTGGTCGCCGTCCTGCTGGCCGACGTAGACGGTGAGCAGATCGGAGTCGAGCTTCGACTTGGCGCGCTCCTCGATCTGCGTCGCGTTGCGCCGGCGGTGAGGAAGAAGTCGCGCGCCTCGATGCGGTCGGCATCGGGGAAGGCGAGATGCAGCGCCTCGTCGCTGCGCGTAGAACACCTCGGCGTGCGCCGCGCCGGATGACAGCGCGAGCGCGAGGGCGAGACGAGCAGCGCGCGAGACATGGATGTGGAGCGGCGGGCGACGTCCGCACGGTTAGAGTTTGCGCCCCTCGCGCGGCGCCGATCCTCGATCGCCGCCTCGGTCGGGCGCGGACGCGGCGCATGGCGATGAGGCCGCATAGACGGCGCAGAGCAGCAGCACCGCCTGCGCGGCCAGCGTCTCGACGGTGGGAAAGACCCCGAGCGGCGTCGATGCGCGGCGCCCACGGCACCGAGCGTCGTCGGCACCACGCCGGCGCCCTGCAGCTCGGCGACGCCCTTTCCGGCGAACACGACCGCCAGGTAGTAGAGCAGCCCGCCGGTGACGAGAAAGAACTGGCGCATCGGCAGCCGTCGGCCGAGCCGCATGATAGAGCGATGTAGACGACGACCAGGCCGGCGACGCCGACGCCGAGGCCGAGCACCACCGCGCCGGCCTGCGACCCGGCGCCGCCGAGCAGCGCCTTGTAGAACAGCACCGTCTCGACGCCTTCGCGGTAGACGGCGAGAAACGCGGCGCCGGCCGAGCGCGAACAGGTTGCCGGTGGCGACGGCCGACTTCACCTTGCCCTGGATGTAGCGCTGCCAGCGCTCCGCCTCGGCCTTGGAGATCAGCCAGTAGCTGACGAAGAACAGCACCGCCGGCGGCGAGCAGCATCGTCGCGCCCTCGAGCACCTCGCCGGTGGCGCCGGTGGCGCTCGAAGAGCTCGCACGAAGCACCCACGCCGTGAGCAGGCTGGCGACGACGCCGGCGACGGCGCCCCAGAGAATCGGCGGGCGCATCGCCTTGCTGCCCGCTCTGCGTCGCGTAGGCGAGCAGCGCGCCGACGATCAGCACGACCTCGAATCCTTCGCGCAGGATGATGAACGCCGACTGGAACGCCAGGCTCGCGCTGCTGATCGCGCGGCGCGAGCGGCGGTGCGCGCGGTCGTCGAGATCGGCCTGTCCATCGCCGTCACCAAGCGCAGCGGCCTCGGCCTCGCGGCCCGGCTGCGCCATCACGCCGCGCAGCTCGGCGAAGCGGCCCTCGATGCTGCGCGCCAGCGCGCGCGTTCGACAGCGCCAGCGGCTTCTCGAGCGGATCGAACAGGAAGTACGCGTCGGAGACGCTGTAGACGGCGCGCGGATCGCCAGCCCGGTACGCCGCCAGCGCCTGCGTCGAGCAGGCGCTGCGCCTGGACCAGCGCGTCGGGCGCGCTTGCCGGCGCGGCCGCCGCGGCCGTGGGGAAGTGCGCCTCGAGCAGTCTGCTCGGCGCGGCCGGTCGCGGCCACGACGTCGACGGCGGGCGCGCGGCGCGCGATGGCGTCGCCGAGTCTGCTGCGACCGCGCCGGCCAGTTGATCGGCGGCGGCCGGCGTCGCGTTGCCGCCAGCGCCGCTCTGGACGCGCGGCGCCTGGCGCTGCACCTGCTCGAGCAGGATCTCGCTCTCGAGCCAGCTCCTGCTCGCCCACCGGCTGCCGCCGGCGGGCACGGCCTTCTGGTACTCGCCGCCGAGCAGGGTCAGCAGCCCGGCGAAGCGCGTCGCCTCGCCGTCGTCGGCGCCACGGCGTCGGCTGCCGTCGTCGCCGCCGAGCGACAGCAGGCGGACGTAGGCGACCGCGGCGTCGCATCTGCGCGTCGCTCAGCCGCCCGGCAAAGCCCGGCATCGCCGTTCCCGGCGCGCCGTCGGCGACCACGCGCGCAGAGGTCGGCGTCGCTCGCGCGCGCCACGGTTGCCGGATCGTCGAGCGGCGGCGACCGGCGCGCGGCAACGCGACGCGTAGTCGGCCGCGGCCGTCGCCGGTCGCGCCGTGACAGCCGGCGCAGGCCGAGAGGTAGACGCCCTGCCCTTCCGCGAAATGCGCCGGCGTGCCCGCGACGGTCCACAGGTAGCTGACCAGATCCCAGCGATCCTGCAGCGACAGCACGTCGCCCCAGGCCGGCATGGCGCCGGTGGGCCCTTGCCGAGCGCTGATGACGTGGAAGAAGTCGAAGGGCGTCTCGCCGCGCATGAACTGCCGCATCGGCGAAGTTGGCCGGGCGGCGGCTTGAGCGCGCGCCGCGTGCGGGTCCGACGACCGTCGGCGGCGGTCGCCGTGGCAGGGCGACGCAGTGATCGGTGAACAGGGCGCGGCCGCGCGACGGCCGACGGCGCGGCGGGCGGGAAGACCGGCTCGCTGATGCCGGTGCGGGTCGATGATCGCGGCGCGCAGCGCGTCGAGCTGGCCGCGCACCTGCTCGGTCGGCGCCTTCGCGCCGATCGCTGCGCGCGCCTGGGCGAACTGTCCGGCCGTCGGCGGTCGGCGGCGTCGGGCGCGGCGCCGCGCAGACGCGACTCGCGCCTCATCGAGGAACGCGCTGGCCTCGCCGTACTCGATCGGCAGGACGACCTGCCCGTCGACGACGCCCTCGCGGTACTCCTCGCCGACGACGTTGAGCAGGGTCAGGGCGCGCCGGATGTCGGCAGCCGCGGGCGCCGTCGTGACGACCGCGGCGCGCGCGGCGAGCACGCCAGGAGCAGCACCGCCGCGCAGAGCGCAGACGGGGGCCGAAAGCGATGGGCGGCAGCACATGGGCCGATACTGAAAATCATTTTCAACTATGCCGGCGCGCGACGTCAAGCCGAAGATGAGAAGGCGGCGCGGCGTCAGCTGGCGGCGTGCTGCTGGGCGCGCGACGGCGGCAGTCGCGGCAGACGCCGTAGAGCTCCATCTTGTGGCCGGTGAACTGGAAGCCGAGGCGCTTGGCGGTCTCTTCCTGCAGCGCTCTCGATGCGCGGCTCCTCGAACTCGACGATCTTGCCGCAGCGCTCGCAGATCAGGTGGTCGTGGTGCTTCTTCTCGGCGCTCTCGTAGCGCGCCTCGCCGTCGCGGAAGTGCCGCTCGGCCGCCACGCCGCACTCGGTGAGCAGCTTCATCGTGCGGTAGACGGTGGCGTAGCCGATGCGCGGATTGCGCCGGCGGACCTCGTTGTAGAGCTCCTCGACCGATGATGTGGCGCTGGCTGTCGAGGAAGGCTTTGACGATCGTGTCGCGCTGCGCCGTCGACTTCAGCCGCTGGAGCCCGCAGGTGCTCCTTGAAGCGGGCGAAGCGATCATCCGCTGTGCGCTTCGCGTCCGCCATCGCGCGGCTCCTTGACCGCGGCGCGTTCGACCAGGGCGCGGGCCGCGGGCGAGAGATAGATGTCGTCGAGCGGCGCGGCCGGCCAGCTCGTCGACCAGCACGTCGATCTGCGCCTCGATCGGCAGCGTCGCGATCGAGGAAGAGGATCTCGTCGTCCACCAGGCGGCATCGACCGCTGCGCACGCGATAGCCGACCTCGCGCAGCAGCCGCTCCTCGCGCACCCGCAGCCCCACCTTCTCCGCCGCCGCCTTCAGCTCGTCGCAGCAACGCCACCTGCGCCGCCGGCGCTGCACCGCTCTTGGCCGCCATGTGGCGCGAAACGTAGGAGAGGGGCGATCGGTTGTAAAGGCGGCGGAGACGGCGCACGCGCCGGTGCGCCGGTGCGCCGGTATCGAGTACGACATCGGCGAGGCGGCCGATCGCGGGACCAGCGCACTGGCTCGACCGGCGCACCCCGTGCTACGCCGCAATCGTGATCAAGACGATTCTGGTCGGGCATCGACGGCTCGGAGCACGCGCGCACGGCGGCGCGCTACGCGCTGTGGCTGGCGGAGCGGCTCGAGCGGCTGCGTGGTCGGGCTGCACGTGGTCGACATCGTCTCGATCGAAGGGCTCGTTCTTCCACGACATCTCGGGCTCGTTGGGATTCGAGCCGTATCTCGACTTCTCGTCGAAGATGCGCGGCGTGCTGGAGGAGCGCGGCCGCGCCCTGCTCGACGCGTTCGCCGAGCAGGCGGCGCAGCGCGGCGTGCGCGCCGACACCGTCGCTCGGCGATGGGCATCGTCGCCAACGAGATCAGTCGAGCGGGCGCGCACCGCCGATCTCGTCGTCATCGGCCACCGCGGCGTGAACGAGCGGTTCTCCACCGGCCTGCTCGGCGGCACCTCGGAGAGCGTCACGCGCAAGTGCCCCAAGCCGGTGTTCATCTCGCCGATGGCGTTCAGCGAGATGCCGCGCGCCGCTGCTCGCCTACGACGGCAGCGCGCGCGCCGCCGCGGTGATGCAGCAGGCGGCGGAGTTCTGCGCGACGCTGCAGCTGCCGCTGACCGTGCTGACCGTCAACCGCGACGAGGAGCAGGGACGCCGGGTCCTCGGCGAGGCCGAGGCGTACCTGCAGCCGTACGGGCTGCACCACGCGGTACGAGCTGCAGCAGACCGGCAACGCGCCCGAGCGCATCGCCAACTTCATCCGCGAGCGCGGCCACGACCTGCTCTTCATCGGCGCCTACGGCCACAGCCGCATCATCGAGATGGTGCTCGGCAGCACCACCGAGTACGTGCTGCGCAACGCCGAGTGCCCGGTCTTCCTGCACCGGTGAGCGGCCCGCCGTGCGCCGGTGAGCGGTCCGGGTAGCGGCTGGCAATTCGATCCGGCGACGGCGACTCCGGCCCGGCCGTCGCCCGCGCTCTTTCACCGCGTCTGCTCGCCGCCATCTTCTGCGTCGCCTGGCTGTCGCTCGGGCTGGCAGCTCGACGTGCTGATCGGCAGCCGCGGCCTGCTGCCGGCGCCGCCGTATCCTCGACGTCGCACGCGACGGAGCGGCGCCGGGTATCGGCGCAGCTGCCGACGCGTGTTCTGGCTCGACGCCAGCGACGCCGCACTGCACGCCGGCGTCTGGGTCGGGCGGCGCTGCTCTCGCTCGCGGCGCTGCTCGGGATCGCGCCGCGCCTGTGCACTCGGCCTCGCGACGCTGCTGTACCTCAGCTACGCGACGCGCGGCGCGGACCTTCCTCTCGTTCCAGTGGGACAACCTGCTGCTCGAATGCGGCGCGCTGGCGGTCTTCCTGCCGCACCGATCGCCCGGCGCGCTGGATCCACCTGTTGTTCCGCGTGCTGCTGTTCAAGCTCTACTGGGAGTCGGGACATGGCGAAGTGGCAGTCGCATCTCGGCGACTGGCAGGACGGCAGCGCCATGACCTTCTACTACGAGACCGCCCCGCTGCCGGTCTGGCCGGCCTGGTACGCGCACCACCTGCCGGTCTGGTGGCATCACTTCGAGAGCCGGGCGACGCTGGTCGTCGAGCTGGTGCTGCCCTGCGCTCGCGTTCGGCCCGCGCGCGGCGCGGCTGGCGCTGTGCGTGGTGCTTACGCGGCTTCCAGCTCATCAACCTGGCCACCGCCAACTACGGCTTCTTCGTCTACCTGGCGCTGGCGCTGCACGTGTTCCTGCTCACCGACGCCGACCTCGACGCGCGCTCGCCTCGCACGTCGCCTGGCCGGCCGTCCGCTCGCGTTCGCGCACCAGCATCGGCGGCGCCCGCGCCGGCTCCGCTGCATCGGCGCGGCGGTGGTGATCGCACTCTACGTCGGACTCTCGATCACCGACGCGGCTGCTCGCCTTCGTGCCGATGCCGGCAGCCGCGCGAGTCGATGCTGGCGCGCTGCCGCCGGCGTCGACGAGCCGTGGCGGCTGGTCAACACCTACCACCTGTTCGCGCAGATCACGCGCGAGCGGATCGAGCCGCGAGTTCGAGGTCGAGGCCGACGGCGGGTGGCTGGGACTCGAGCTGTGGCACAAGCCCGGCGATCCGCTGCCGCGCGCCCGACCTGGTCGCGCCACACCAGCCGCGCGTCGACTTCCAGCTCTGGTTCTACGGCCTGTCGCTTCCAGCACGGGACGCCGGCCTACGTGGCCGCTGCTCGAACGGCTGTGCCGCGATCCCGCAGCCGTGCAGCCGCTGTTCGCGACGCCGCTGCCCGCCCGCCCGACGGCGGTGCGGATCGCGTTCTGGCGCTATCGCTTCAGCGATGCCACGCGGCACCGGCGCGTGGTGGACGCGCGACGCCGGTCGCCGAATCTCGCGCCGTTCCCTGCAGCACCTTCTGAGTGCCGCAGGGGACGACCGTCACGCTGCCTCGGAAACCTCGGCCGGCTGCGGCTGCGGCTCGGTCGCCGGCGGCGACCAGCCGGGATCGAGTTGCCGATCAGCTGCTCGCGCAGGCGCTCGGGGTCGACGTTCAGCATCTCGGCGATGTTCTCGAACGAGTACGGCCACTGGCGATCGGTCGACGCCACCCAGCGATACGCCTCCATGTACAGGCGCTGCTGCCGGCGGCGCTTCGCGAAGCGGTACTTCTGCAGGTCGATCACCGCCTGCCAGACCACCGACAGGACCAGGGAGCGTTCCGGCGAGGTGTACCGCGTCCGGTGCCAAATGTCGTGGAACTGCAACGGAAGGGCCGGCTCGGAGGCGATCGAATTCCTCCGGGATGACAACCGGCGACATCTTGGGAACCATTATGACCGCCTTTTCGGCTCTCGGCCGATGCGCGCTCATTAAGTCGCGCTCCGCGTGAGATTAGAATTGCTGTGGAGAACGGTGGTTCAGTTATTCAGGACTTATCATAGACGTGGTGCGTCCACAAACAAAAAATGAACGCAAGAGGGGTTGCTGAGATAAATTTTCGAAACAGGTGCGACAGGGGAATGCGAGGCTTCCGCACGCGGGACGGATGAAATTAAACGTTGACCGGCCAGTACTTACGTCATATCGGCCGGCTGCAATCTCCCCACCCTATCCGCCGGGAGCGGATGAGGAAAGGAGGAAATTGCCTGGTGCGAAAATCCTGGGAAGGATGCGGGGCTATTCTTCCATGCCGAGCTTGGCGCGACCTTCAGGCGAGATCATGTGCGGGTTCCAGGGTGGGTCCCAGACGACCTGCACGTCGGCTTCGTCGACGCCGGGAAGGCTCTCGATGCGGTGCTTGGCGTCCATGGAGATCGGTCCGCCCATGCCGCAGCCCTGGGCGGTGAGGGTCATCTTCACCTCGACGCGGCTGCGGCCGCTCGCAAGCGGTAGGATTTGCATGTCGTACACGAGGCCCAGGTCGACGATGTTGACCGGGATCTCGGGGTCGTAGACGTTCCGCAGCTGCGCCCAGATCGTGTCCGCGTTCACCGGTCCATCGCCGGCGTCGACGGAGTCATCGCCGAGGTCCGCGACGAGGCCCAGAGCGTCGGCGTCGCGTCCGGCGACGCGGAACAGCCCGCCCATGCTGGGGATCTGCAGCGTGTAGCTCCCGCCCAGGGATTGGGTGATCACGGCGGTGGTGCCGGCGGGGATGCGGACGGCCGTTCCCTGCGGAATGGCCACTCCGTCACAGTCGCGGCTCGTCTCGATCTGGTCGTATGCCATGGTGCGTTCTCCCGTGGTGAGCCCCGAGGATCGATGATGCGTGGCCCCCGGTCAATGGCGGGTTCGATGACGCCCTCCGCCCGATCGCGCCGACCGCGCGCGCGCCCACAGGCGCCCGTCAGGTGTGACCGCCGACGCGCGTGGCGGCGAGCGCCGCCAACGCGGCGCGCTGCGGTTTCGAGGTGCCGCCGAGCGGCACCTCTTCGCGGCCGATGCGGAGGTAGCGCGACGGCCGCTTGTACGGGGACAGGGCCGCCGCGGCGTGGGCGCGCAGCGACTCGTCCGGCAGCGGCTCGTCGGCGCGGGTGACGATGAACGCGACGACGTCCTGCTCGAGCGCGTCCACCGGCAGGCCCACGACGTGCGCGGCCTCGACCGCCGGGTGGGTCATCAGCACCGCCTCGACCTCGGCCGGCGAGACGTTGATGCCTTTCACGCGCAGCAGGTCTTTGCTGCGCCCGGTGAAGTTGAACCCGCCGTGGGGCCCGATGCAGCCCAGGTCGCCCGTGCGGAAGTAGCCGGCGTCATCGAGCCCCGTCGCCGGCGGTTGCTTGTAGTACCCGCTGAAGAGACCCGGGCAGCGCACGCGGATCTCGCCGATCTCGCCGGGTGCACACGTCTGCTCGTCGCCGTCGACGATCCGGAGCTCGACGCCCGGCAGCGGCGTGCCGATTGCCGTGGCGCGATCGGCGGCGCTGTCGCGCCAGTCGAGCGCCGTGACGTAGCCGGCGGTCTCGGTCATCCCGTAGCCGGTGATGAAGCGCGTCCGCTCGGCGTCGAGGTGTGGCGCGAACCAATCGACCCTTCCGCCGCCGCGGTGCACCTGGGCCAACAGTCCGGCGTCGAACGCGGCATGGGCGAGCAGCTGGCCGACCTGCGGCGGACGCAGATGCAGCGCCGTCGGGCGGTGCGCGCGCAGCGCGTCGAGGGCGGCGTCGGGGCTGAACGTCTCGAGGAGGACGAGCGCGCTACCGGACGCGAGCGTCGGCAGGGCACGGATCACCAGGCCCGCCACCCAGAACAGCGGCAGCGTGGAGAGGATGGCGTCGCCGGGGCCGAGCCCACCGCGCGCGGCGGTCGGCGGGACGGTCGCGAGGATGGCGCGATGCGACAGCATCACCCCCTTGGGCTGTCCGGTGGTGCCGGACGTGTAGAGCATGCACGCGATCGACTCCGGATCGCGCTCGACGCGCGGGCCGTCGCGCCTGTCGGCCGCGGCCGGGGCCGGGGCGAGCGGCAGCAACGCGCGCGGCCGGACGTCGGAGGGCAGCCCCTCGACCATCGCGAGGAAATCGCGCTGGCCCATGCGCCCCTGCACGATCATCGCCTCGACATCGGCATGCGCGAGGATCTCGCCGAGCTCGCGCGGGGTGACGAAGGTCGAGATCGGCACCAGGGTTCCTCCGGCGCGCCACACTCCGAACGCTGCCGCCAGCCACGCCGGCTGGTTGGCGGCGAGCAGCGCGACGCGCGCGCCGGACGCGCATCCGGCGCGTTCGAGGTCCGCGGCCCAGCCGTCGGCGGCTCGGTCGAGCGCCGCGAACGAGACGCTTGCGCCGCCGCCGATCACCGCGGGCTGATCGCCCCAGCGCCGCGCCCAGTCGCGCAGCAACGCCTCGAGGGTGGCGGGAGCGCTCACGGCCGTGCCGGCAGCTCGCACACTTCACCGGCGACGCTGCTGGGCTCGAGCAGGAAGGGCACCGATACCGACCAGGTCAGACCAAAGCTGCAGAAGTAGAGCGCGTGGTGGCCGCCATCGCCCCCTGCGACGGCGACGAGGAACTGCTCCGGCGTGCTGCACAACGGCACGACACCGTCCTCGACGTAGCCGCGCTGCTCGAGCTTTGGCCAGTAGCCGCGCGGCCAGCGCTCGAGCGGCGTGCGGGTGTGCTCCCAGAGGAGGCGCTGCACGTCCGGCATCGACAGGCCGTCGCGCGCCATTTTGTCGGCGAAGTCGGGGCACATCAGCAGCAGCACCTCGCCATCGGCCTGCGGCACCAGCACCTTGTTGTTGCCGATCCAATCCATCGAGTGCGCGAGAAGGATGCAGAGTTCCTCGCCGGTGTCAGCCCAGATGTCGGCGATGTCCTGAGTGCCGGTGGCGCAGTGCGCCGTCACCACGCTCTGCTCGGTCGCGAAGCCGCGGCGGACGTGGAACGGCGCCCAGGGGCTTCGCTCCTCCCACTCGCCGAAGCAGAGCGACAGGCGGCCCGGCTGGCCGTACGTCGACTTGCTGACCACGCCGGGAATCGAGCCGCCGACGTTGCGCATCACCAGGCGCAGCGCGCGGCCGATGGTGGCGTTGGCGCGGCCGTTGTTGCCGAGACAGCTGTAGCCGCACTGAATGTCGAGCGCCGTGCGCGCCGGTCCGTTGATCATCAGTGCCGGCGCGGCGCAGCACGTCGTGGTGTTGAGCGCGTATAGATTGAAGCGCGGATCGCAGACGGCGCGGACGGCCGCCACCACGACGGGGAAACACGCAGGCGGACATCCCGCCATCACGGCGTTGACGGCGATCTTTTCCGTGGTCGCCTCGCCGCGCCGCGGCTCGACGACGCCGATCACCGTCTCCGGCGCCTCGTCCACCGTCTCGAGCAGCGATTGCACGCGCGCCTCGGTCGGCGGAATCAGCGGCAGCCCGTCGCCCCATCCCCGCTCCTCGGCGAACGCGAAGAACTCCTCCGCCTCGGCGGGAGCGGCGAACGAATCGGACGTAAGGGTGCCGCGCATGCCCAAGCGGAAAACCACAGATGAACACGGATGGCCACAGATGGACGCGGATCAGGCCGTCTTCATCCGTGGCCATCCGTGTTCATCCGTGGTCGACGATCAACGCCATCGCCTCGTCGAATCTCGCCTCGGCGATACGATCGATCTCGTCGGGCGGGCGGCCCTCCATGGGGTGCGGGAGCACGAGCATGGGGATGGGATCGACGCCGCGGGCGCGGGCCGCCGTCTGCGCGAGGTTGACGAACACCTCGGTCACCACGACCACCGCCGGTCGGCCGGACCGCAGTACCTCGATCGTGTCGTGGACACTCCACGACGTGCATGACCCTCAGGTGCCGAGGCCGACGATCGCCATGTCGATGTCGCGCACGAATCCGGCGATCTTGCGGCGCTCTTCCTCGGTGGTGCCGATGCGAATGTCGGGGTCGAAGGTCACCACGTCGCGCACCCGCAGCCGTTCGCGCGCGATGGCCGCGAAGCGATTGGCGACCCGCAGGAACGACGGCCAGGCGCGGTCCACGCGGATGCCCAGCACGCGGCCATCCGCCGTCGGCAGGCGGCCCGGCAGGGCGATGCGTTCGGCCGGCCCGAGCACGCTGGGATCGAGGACGGTGATGGTCGGCGAGCTCATGCGCGCCGTTCTAGTCGATGCGCGCGGTGCCGAAAAGGGCGCACCGCGTCAGCGCAGGCGCGGCTTGGCGAGGGTGCCGCTCAGGGTGCGCGGCGCGTCCGCCTTGGCGCCCTTGGCCGGCGGCGGAATCAGCGCCGAGAGAAGGGTCTTCACGTCGTCCGGCGCATCCGGGCCGGGCGCCAGGGCGACCTTCAGGTTGAGCACGCTGTCGGACAACGGCTCGCGCATCGCGACCTGGCCGCTGGAGTCGAGGGTGATCTCCTGGCCGTCGGCCTTGAACTCCTGCAGGTCGAGCCGGCCCCCCTGGAGGTCGAAGCTGGGTGTTGATGGATTTGAAGTGCAGTGGCGGCAGCGGGAACTGGTTGTACTTCGCATCGGCGAGGCTGGCATCGGTCAGCTGCAGATCGCCGGCGGCGCGGACATCGGCGATGTCCGAGCCGTGGGCCTCGACGCTCACCGCGCCGGAGAGACGTCCCGCCAACTGCCCGCCCTGAAGCAGGGTGCCGAAGAAGGGATAGCTCTGCAGCTGCAGGCCGGCGACGTTCAGCGTGACGCGGTTCACGTCGCCGCTGCTGAGCGTCCCGTCGAGGGTCCCGCCGTACAGCGGGCCACTGAGGTCGACGGATTGGATCTTGCCGCGCACCAGGTCGGAAATGGCGGGCCGGACGTAGAGGCTCGGCGACTCGAAGAACGCCGGCAGCGAGGGGTCGCTCGGCGCGACGAGGACGTGCTGGAGCTCGAAGCCGCGCCACCACGCAAACCGCACGTCGCCCACGTCGAGCCGGAGACCGGGCACTTGCACCGACCGCAGCACGCGTTGCACGAGAACCTTGTGGGGAAAATTGGCGAACAGGAACACGCAAAACAGGACCACGGTGTACAGCGCGTAGAGGATCGTGCTGCGCGAGCCGAGGCCTTCGGTCCAGTCGAGCGACGGTCGCCACGCGGGCAACCGCAGTGCGGGCATGCGCATCAGGTCCCCGCGCTCCCGCCCGCGGCGTTGTCGCCGGTGGCCTGGGCGCGCAGCATCGACACCGTCGCGGTCACATCGAACGTGGTGGGCTCGCGCGCGCGCTTCTTCACCTGCATGCGGGTGAAGCGCAGCGGCTGCGGCGACTTCTCGATGCGGTACATGAGATCGGTGAGCTGCTCGAGGGTGACGCCGGTCAGCTTGATCTCGACCGACTCCTCGCGATACGCGCCGCCGCCGAGCTCCTTGTTCTGCGGGTTCATCGAAGCGATCTTGTCGCGGCCGACGACCTGGCCGACGGTCGCCTCGATGTGCGGAAACAGCGAGAACTTCGGATCCGCCTTCTCGATGATCTTCTGCCGCAGCTCGAACTGATTGAGCAGGTCGAGGTAGACCTCGCGCATGTGCTGCATCTCGTGCAGCTCGTTGGTGCTTCACCGCGATGCGGCGCGCCAGCGGCGATACGGCCGTCCTCGAGCGGCTCCCAGATCAGCGTATAGAGCGCGATCACCAGCAGGGCGCCGCCGGCGAGGCCGACGAGCGACGCGTTCGCGCGGCGAGAGGCGCTGGTAGAGCGCGGGGATCGCGCGCCAGATCGAACTTCATCGACGCGTCCCCCGCCGCTCGGCGGCCGGACGGACTTGTTGAGCTTCATCGTCATGCGGAAGTCGATGCCGCCCCTTGGGATCCGGCTTCGCGTCCTTGACCTCGACGTCGGCTGAACATAGCCGGTGTCTCAGCAGGCCGGCCTTGATGTCGTCGACCGTGGTCGTACGTCTCGGTGTTGCAGCGCACCCGCACCGCGTCGGGGTCCATCGTCGTACTCTTCGCAGTCGATACGGATGTTGTTCGGCACGGCGCTGGCGGCGGCGCGCAGGATGTCGATGCTGGTCGACGTGCTGACCGGCACGATGTCGGTCACCAGGTCGACGCGCTCGCGCAGCGCGTCGGTCTCCTGCTGCAGCGCGCCCTTCGGGTTCGGCGGCCGCCCGAGCGTCGGGCAGCGTGGCGGCGAACACCTTCTGGATCTGCGTGTCGATCGCGGCGGCCTGCGCGCGCAGCTGTTGATACTTGACGAACATGTCGAGGACGGTCAGCACCAGCACCACGACGCCGAGCAGCGCGACCGTGCGGAGCGCCCGGCGCAGCTCCACCTGACCGCGATGGAAGGTGAACTCGCCGCGGCGGAAGTTCATGCCGAGGGCGGCGTTCGGTGACACCTCGCGGAGCGCCAGCCCGAGGCTGGAGCTGAAGCCCGGCGCCTGCTTCACGATGTCCGGCGCGAAGGTGTTCATGCCGACGCGATCGAGGCGGCGCACGCCGAGCCCGAGCGCCGCGAGCGGCCGCTCGAGGGTGTCCACCAGGCGCCGAGTCGCCGCCGACATAGGCAGGCAGATCCTCGTCGAGCGCCGCGCCGTTCAGGGCCAGCAGCGTCCACCGCACGTCGGCGACCAGATCCTCGCCCGCGCCGGCGTGCGGACTGCTGCCGTTGGTCTCGGTCTCGGCCTCGGCCCCGGCGACATGGCGTGCCACGCTGCGGAGGCCGACCAGCTCGCGTTCGCGATACAGGGCCACCGTCACCGCGGCGGTGCCGAAGTCGAGAAAGGCGAAGGTGGGCGGCAGGTCGGGAATCAGGCTGAGGACGTTCAACGCCGCGAGCGGACCGATCGCCGACGACCTTCGGATCGGCGCCACTCTCCTGGAGGAGCTTGAGATGCTTCTCCAGATCGTCGCGCTGGACGAGCGCCGCCAGCACGGTCGTACCCGGAGCCGTCGCGCTGGAGCACCTGGTAGTCGATCACGACCTCATCGAGGCCGAAAGGGACGCTGCTCTCGAGCTCGAAGGGAATCGTCTGCGCCAGCTTCTTGTTGTCGCGGAAGGGGAGAAAGAAGGTCCGCCAGGTGACCTTGCTCGCCGGGCAGCGCCGAGAGGATCGTGTCGCCGGGCTCGGTGTGCGCGGCGACGAACTGCTTGAGCTGCTCGTCCGCCCCGCCGTTCAGCGCCTCACGGAAAAACCCCGCGACCTTGTAGTCGCGGAAGCTGGTCTGCAGGACCGCCGCCTTGAGCTCGGCGTCGCCGATCTCGAGAGACAATATACGCTGTGGCATGCCGCTGCGTCAGCCGCGCTGGCCGGCTCGGCTGATTCTCCTCGTCCTGAGTGCCGGGCTGATCCTCATCCTCGCCGGGCGTCGGACGGAAGAGGCGCGCGCCCCCCTCCTTTTGCCAGTCGAGCGGCCGCAAAGTCCAGTTGGGCAGCGGCTTTCCATTGGCGCCCACCTGCGGGGCGCTGTTGTTGTTGCCGACCTTCGGTTTGAGCGACGTCTGCCGCGCCACCAGGCTGCTCACGGTCTGCCCGATGCCGCCGCTGTCGGGATTGTCCGGGTCGACATTGGTGAGGGCGCTGGCCTCCAGCCGGAAGAGGCGGCTCTGCACACCGAACAGCGTCGTCTTGATGTTGGCGTTGTCGAGACTCCCGATAATGCCCGACAGATCGCCGCTGGCACGGAAGGGCTGATCGGGATCGCGCTGACGCTCGACGATCTGTTCCACGGCGTCGCTCGGTGGACACCCCTCCTGCTCGGCGTTCAGCACCGCGGCGAGGACCTCCGCTGGTGCGGTGTTGACGTTGATGCGCGGCAGCAGCGCCCGCGGCTGAGCGGTCAGCACGGCACGCAGCTTCAACAACTCCGCCCCGTGGATGCGGAAGGTCGCGGCGAAGTCCTCGATCGACGTGAAATCGGGGATCGGCGACACCGTGCCGTCGTCCCGGGGCGGTCCCTGCTGCTGCCAATAGTCGGCCAGCTTGTCGACGACCTCGACATCGATGCCGCGGCGCTCGAACATGCAGCGCATGGCGTCGCGCAGCACGGCGCTCGCCGTCACGGTCTGGGACTCGACCTTGCGGAGCGGCTCGCGCGTGTTGTTGACGTTGATCTTGCCGCTCTCGTCGCGCACCGTGCAGCGGATCCGCATGGTCGGGTCGATCTCGAGCTCGCGACAGAACTCGACCATCTGCACGAACCAGTCCTCGGTGTAGGCGTCGTAGGCCGGCTCCTCGTCGAGCATGAGGAACCCCTCGGCCAGGTTGATCCCGGAGCGCGCGAGGAGCTGCGCCTGCAGCGCGTGCACCGCGTTGCGGGTGCGGTGCTGGTCGAGCTGCGTGTTGAAGGTGAACTCCGTCACCATGATGGTGAGCAGCGCCACCACGGCGAGGACGATCACCAGCGCCAGCCCGCGCTCGTTGTCGAGCGACCGCGGCGTGGCCTGGCGACGACGTCTATTCGTGCGTGCGCTCATTCAGGATCTTCCGGTGGTGCGTCGCCAGGGCCGGTCGATGTCGTATGCGACGCTCCGGGCACATTGGTGTCACCCTGGCCCGACGCGGACGGCGTCGGCTGGCCACGCGCCAGGGGCAGGTCGACCACGGTGTAGAAGGGATGCGGGGAGCCGTCCTCGTCGGCAATCGTCAGCGTGATCTCGACCGCAGAGGGGAGCCGCCCGAAGGTGGCGCCGTTGTCCTGGGTGCTGTCCCATTCGTCGCGCCAGTCGCCGACCGACTCATCGAAGTAGCGGAAGGTCAGCCCGGTCACCGGCAGGCAGGCGCCCGGCAGGTCCAGATCGTCCTGGACGTCGTCGCACTCGAGCAGCAACGACGCCTGTTCCTTCGGCGCGTTGTCCTGTTCGTCGTCGCTTCCGTCCAGGCTGGACGACTCCTGCGGCTCGACGCCGTCGGCTTTGTCGAGCATCGCCTTGTACAGGTATTCCTCGCGCAACAGCGAAAACTGCCCGCGGCGCTTGGGTATCGGCACCAGGCTGTACACCACCAGCACGCGGCCGGGGCGCACGCGATTCGTGCCGAAGCCGCCGCGGTTCATGGTGACGAGCTCGATCTCTGGCGGCGTACTGCCACCGTGCGCGCCGCGGAAGTAGATGCGGTCGCCGGAGGGCGGGGGCAGCGCCCCTTCGATGTCGCCACCCATCTTCGTCACCGCCATGCGACCGGCGGAGTAGAGCTCCGAGCGGCTTTCGGCGATCTTCTTGGACGAGGCGGTACGCGACAGCGACCCGTACACGGTCGCCGTGATCAGGCTGAGGATGACGATGGCGAGGAGCAGCTCGAGCAGCGTGAAGCCGCCCGCGCCGCGCTCACGTGTCGGGTGATTCACGTCGGTCACGGATGAAATACACCAGCTCGACGGCATTGGGATTGCGCTCGTCCCAGAATACATGGATGACGACGCGGCGGACGGTGGCAAGCTCGGTATCCTGCGACGTCGCGCTCCCAGTAGAAACCGGGCATCTCGGGAAACTCGCCGTGCGACGTGCCGGTATCGGGCCACTGCTCGATGACTTCCATCTCGGTGATGAACTGGCGCGCCAGCAGCGTGGCCTGGGTGAGATTCTGGTCGTCGCCGATCATCTTCAGGTTGCGGTTGTGCAGGCCGAGCAGGCCGACGAGGGCGAAGGCGATGATGGTGATCGCCACCATCACCTCGATGAGCGTGAATCCGGCGGTGCCGCGCCGCCGCTCAGCTCGAGGCGCCAAGGTCGATGTATCCCGCCGCGACGTGCGCGCGTCCGGTCAGGCCGTTGGCGACGTAGAGGGTGTAGAACTTCTGGCCGTTCTGGAGATGGATGGCCATCGGCTCGACGAATCCGTCCGGGAAGAAGTGCGCCAGCGCCACGCCCTCGTAGAGCTTGCCGCCGGATTCCGGCGTATCGACGTCGGCGATCTGCACGGTCGACGGCAGGGTCACGTCGCGCGACAGGACGCCGCTGCTGGTCTGCTTGAACGCCGACTCCTCTTCGAGATCCGCCTCGGTGACGAAGTAGCGCTGCTGGTCGAGGTCGAAGTTGATGCGATAGACGCGGCCATTGAGGATCGCTTCCTCCTGGAGGAAGCGGAAGGTGGCGGCGAGCTTGCGGGTCTGGGCCTGGAGCTCCTCGAGGGACTGGTCGCGGAACTGCGGCACCACGAGCGCGACGACGGTCGCGATGATCAGCAGGACGAGGCCGATCTCGATGAGCGTGAAGCCGCCCTCGCGGCGCCGACGCTCATTCGATGTTGAGGTTGGTGATGTCGGCATTGTAGCCTTCGCCGCCCTCCACGCCGTCCGCGCCCAACGAGGCTACGACGATCTGCCGGCCATCGCTCTGATAGAGGTACGGGTTCTGCCACGGGTCGACGGGCATCTTCTCGAGGTAGCCGTCCGGGTTCCACTTCTTGGCCCGCGGCGGCGCCTGGACGAGCGCGGCCAGGCCTTCGGCAGAGGTCGGGTAGAAGCCGTTGTCGATCTTGAAGAGATTGAGGGCCGACTCGATGGCCTTGATGTCGGACTTGGCCTTGGTGACCCGCGCATCGTCGGTACGGCCGACGATCTTGGGCACGACCAGGGCGGCGAGCAGGCCGAGGATCAGCACCACGACCATGATCTCGATGAGCGTGAAGCCGCGGTTACTTGAAAGACGACGCATGGGAAACCTCCGGAGCGGGCGAATGGACGTTGCCCGCAGATTTATTTCACCAGTTGATTGAGATCGAAGATCGGCAGCAGGATCGCGAGGACGATGAAGAGCACCACGCCGCCCATGAAAATCACCAGCACCGGCTCCATGATGCTGCTCAGCGCCGACACCGAGGCCTCGACCTCGCCGTCGTAGGCGTCGGCGGCGCGCGACAACATCTGCTCGAGCTCGCCGCTCTTCTCGCCGACGGCGATCATGTGGACGAGCAGCGGCGGGAACAGGCCGCTCTTCTTCAGCGGATCGGCGACGCTGTGGCCCTCGCGGATGCTGTTGCGCCCGTCCTCGATGGCGTTGCTCAGCACCATGTTGCTGACGACGTGCTTGACGATGTCGAGCGCCTGCAGCAGCGGAATGCCGCCGAGCAGCAGCGTCGACAGCGTGCGCGCGAAGCGCGCCAACGCCACCTTCTTCAGCACCTTGCCGAAGTACGGGACGCGCAGGGTGAGCCCGTCGAAGCGCAGCCGGCCCGTCGGCGTGCGGATCGACACGCGCACGGCGATGACGACGATCACGATCACGGCCAGGATCACCCACCAGTACGATGACAGAAAGCCGCTGATGGCGAGCAGGACGATCGTCAGCGTCGGCAGCTTGGCGTTCCGTTCCTCGAAGATGCGCGTGACCTTCGGCACCACGTAGGCGAGCAGGAAGAACAGGATGCCCATCGACGCCATGCCCATGAAGACCGGATAGGTCAGCGCTGAACGCACTTTCCCGCGCAACGCGGCGGCGCGTTCGGTGTACTCCGCCAGGCGGATGAGCACGATGTCGAGCGCGCCGCTGGCCTCGCCGGCGCGCACCATGTTCACGAACAGGTCGTTGAACACGGTGGGGTGCTGCTTCATGGCGTCGGCGAGCGTGCCGCCTTCGACCACCAGCTCGCGCACCTGCGAGAGCACCTTCTTCTGACGCGGGCTGTCGACCTGCTCGACCAGGGCGCCCAGGCACTCCACCAGCGGCAGGCCGGCACCGACCAGGGTCGAGAGCTGCCGGGTGACGAGCGCCAGGTCCTGCGGCGTGATGCCGCGCTCGAACAGATTGCTGAGATTGAGGTTGAAGCCGCCGATCCGTGTCGAGCCGCCGCCGGCGGCGGAGCGATCGCGGGTCTCGTTCAACTCGGTCGGGAAAGACGCCCAGGCGGCGCAGCTTCAGGCGCGCGTTCTTGGGCGTGTCGGCATCGACGATGCCGCCGACGTTGCGGCCTTTGTCGTTGAGCCCCTTGTAGGCGTAAACCGGCATACTGACGCAGCTTCCGACGTTCGGGCAGTGCCGGAGATTCACTCTCCGCCGCCCGGCGCCGGCCTCAGATCAGATCCTCCTGCGTGACGCGCAGGACTTCTTCGATGGTGGTCTGGCCGCTCAGCACCTTTTCCGCGCCGTCCTCGCGCAGGGAATTCATGCCCTTGGCGGCGGCGACGCGCCGGATCGACGAGGAATCGGCGGCCTTCATGGTCAGATTCCGCACCTCGTCGTCGATGATCAACAACTCGTGGATGCCGAGGCGGCCGCGATAGCCGGTCTGCTTGCATTCCGGGCAGCCCTGGCCGGGGCGATAGACCTGGCGGCCCTCGAGGTCGTCGGTCGAGACCCCGAGCTGGCGCATCTCCTCCACCGACGGGCGGTACGGCACCCGGCAGACCGGACAGACGCGACGCAGCAGGCGCTGCGCCATGACGGCGATCAGCGACGAGGCGACCAGGAACGGCTCGATCCCCATGTCGATCAGCCGCGTGATCGCGCCGCAGGAGTCGTTGGTGTGCAGGGTGGAGAACACCAGGTGGCCGGTGAGCGCCGCCTGGATGGCGATCTTGGCGGTCTCCGAGTCGCGGATCTCGCCGACCATGATGACGTCGGGATCCTGGCGCAGGATCGACCGCAGGCCGCTGGCGAAGGTCAGCTCGATCTTCGGATTCACCTGGATCTGGCCGACGCCGTGCAGCTGGTACTCGATCGGGTCCTCGATGGTGATGATGTTCTTGTCGGTGGCTGTTGATGCGCGACAGGCCGGCGTAGAGCGTGGTCGTCTTGCCGCTGCCGGTCGGGCCGGTCACCAGGACGATGCCGTGGGACTGGTGGATCAGCGTGTCGATGAGCCCCAGCTTGTGGCCGATTGAGGCCGAGCTCCTCGAGCTTGAGGATCGTCGCCGAACGGTCGAGCAGACGCATGACGACGCGCTCGCCGTAGGCGGTCGGCACGGTCGAGACGCGGATGTCGACTTCCTTGCCGGCCAGCTTGATGCGGATGCGGCCGTCCTGCGGCAGGCGTTTCTCGGCGATGTTGAGGCCGGCCATGATCTTGACGCGCGAGATGATGACCGGCTGGAAGCGCTTCGGCGGCGAGATGATGTCGTAGAGGATGCCGTCGATGCGGAAGCGGATGGCGAGGTCGCGCTCGAACGGCTCGATGTGGATGTCGCTGGCGCGGTCCTTCACCGCCTGGAACAGCACGGAGTTGATCAGGCGGATGATCGGCGCCTCTTCGTCGGCGTCGAGGAGGTCCTGCGTCTCCTCGAAGTCGGTCGCCATCATCTCGAGGCGGTCCTCGTCGAGGCCCTCCATGAGGTCGGAGGCGGTGTTGGAGGCGGCGTCGTAGATGCGGTTGATGGCCTCGAGGATCACGACGCCCGGGGCGACGACGACCCGCATGGGCTTGTCCAGCAGCAGGCGCACATCGTCGAGCGGGCCGAGCTGGCTCGGGATCGGCGGTGGCGACGACGATGGTGTCGCCCTTCCGCTGCACCGGCAGCAATTGGTAGCGCTTCGCGAAGTTGATCGGCAGCTTGCTGACGCACTCGGCGGCGGTACCGTCGTCGGGCAGTTTCTCGACGAAAGGCAGCCCGAAGTGGCTGGCCATCGCACGTGCCCACGCCTGGCCGTCGATGGCGCCCATCTCCTGCAGCACGTCACCGAGGCGCTTGCCGTCGCGCTGGCGCTCGCGCGCCTTCTCGATGATGGCTTCGGAGACGGCGCCCTGCTCGATCAGGCAAGCTTCGAGTGACTTGGCCGCTACCGCCATGGATCTCTATTGTAGCGCAGTCCAGGCCGTTGCGTCAGCGGAGGTTGAGTCGTCGAGCGTTCGCCAGTGCAGGTAGTCGCCCTTGGCGGCGTCGACCGGCAGGCCTTCCGGGTAGACCAGCAGGGCCTCTTGCGCGGTCGGATACGCTTCCAGAACGCGGTAGTAGCCCTCGTACTTGTCGCTGGTGAACCGATATTGGGTGCCGGCCTGGAAGAGGGTCGACAGACTGCGAGTTCTCGGGCAGCTCGACCGCCACCAGCCCACTGTTCGACTGCAGCCCCGGCGGCGGGGTGCCCAGCTCGGCAAAGGCGGCCAGCAGGACGTAGCGCGCGAGCGGGCGCGGCAGGGCGGGCTGCCCCTCGTCGCGGATCGACTCGACGGCCGGGCGAGTGACGTCGATGGCGGCCATCTGCTGGCCGGCCGGTTCGGTCGACGCCTGGGTCGTGCCCGCACCTGCACCCGGCAGCGCCGGTGGGCGGTAGATCGTCGCGCCCTTGGCGCGGTCCTCCGTCGTGTCGGTCGTCTCCCCGTCCTTGGGGATGTCGGGGGTCCAGGACGGCGCGTCCAGGATCTTGCGCTTGCGGTAGCGAATGCCGCGCTCCTCCATGAACGCCTTGAGCTTGTCGCGCTCCTCGAGCGACTTGTCGCGGTGCTCGGCGGCATCGCGAATGATGTGCGGGGTGAGGAAGATCAACAGGTTGATCTTCTCGCGGTGGCCGGAGGTGCTGCGGAACAGATTGCCAATCACCGGAATGTCGCTGATGAAGGGCACGCTGTTCTCGCTGTTGTCGGTGCCGTCGGAAATCAGGCCGCCGATGACCACCGTCTGCTTGTCGCGCACGACCACCGACGTCGTCGCCGAGCGGATCGTGGTGACCGGACCGAGCTGCGCGGCGTTGACCAATGCGTTGGCGACCAACGCCGACACCTCTTCGAAGATATCGAGGCGCACCATGCCGCCCTCGGAGATCTGCGGGGTGATGCGCAGAGTGATACCGACGTCGCGGCGCTCGACCTGGTTGAAGGTGTTGCCCGAGGTTGGTTTCGCTGGTGGACGTGGAGGAGATGAACGGTACGTTCTGGCCGACGACGATCTCGGCTTCCTGGTTGTCGGTGGTGACGATGTTCGGGCGCGGAGAGGATGTTGACGTCGGAGTTGCCCTCCGAGGCCGAGATGAGAGCGACCTGGGCCGGAACCACCGTGCCGTTGGGCAGGCGGATGGTCTGATTGCTCGCCGCGGCGGCGATCAGGCCGGGCAAGCTGGCCAGGGCGGTCGGATTGCTGATCGCGTCCAAATGGGAGAAGTTGACGCGCCCGAGGAGGACGCCGTTGCCGGTGCCGGCGGCGCCCTGGAGCTCGATACCGAGATCGCGATTGGTCTCCAATCGCACTTCCATCACGATCGCCTCGACATAGACCTGGCGACGCCGGACATCGAGCTGGACGATGACCTGCTTCAGGGTCTCGTAATCCTGCGGCGAGGCGTTGATGATCAGCGCGTTGGTCGATGGGTCGGCGGTGATGCGCACCTCGCCCTCGAATTCGCCGCCGCCGCCGCCGGCGATCGACTGCACGCCGCCGCCGCCGCCGAGGCCGCCGCCGCCGAACCCGCCGCGGCCGCCGCGCAGGCTCGCCAGCGGCGCCGCCGCCGAGGCCGCCACCACCGCCCCCGAAACCGCCGCCGCCGAAGCCACCGCCCGCCGCCGAACCCCTGCCCGCGGTTGCCGCTGCCGAAGTTGCTGCCGACGCCGCCGAGCCCACCCTGTTGGCCGAGTCGGCCGCCGCGGAAGCTGGTCTGTCCGGCAAGGCCTCGGCCGAGCAGATCCGGCGCCGAGGCCGCCGGCGCCTCCGCCGCCACCGCCGATCAGGTCGGACAGGACCGGCACGATCTCGAAGGCGTTCGCGTATTTCAGGTAGTAGACGTGAATGCGGCCGGTGCCGAACGGCAGGGGCACGTCGAGGCGGACGACGAGATCCTTGATCTTGCGCATCTCGAGCGGACCGGCGACCAGGATCAGCGCGTTGGTGCGCTCGTCCGGAATGATCTTGTAGGACGCCGCGCCGGTGCCACCCTGCACGGGCTGGGCGTTGGCGGCGGCGGCCGGCGAGCGCCGGGTCGAGCTCTCGCGGCGGCGGCGGCCTGGGCGGCGGCGGCGCCGGCGCGCGGCGCCGCCGCAACGGTCCCGCCCTGGTTGGGATCCTCGAGCACCTGGGCCAGCGTCGCGGCGAGCTCGCCGGCGAACGCGTAGTTCAGCCGGACGACCTCGACGCCGCGATCCTTCACGTCGACGTCGAGCTCCTTGAGGATGTTCGAGATGCGGTCGATGTTCGAGGCGCTGTCGATGATGATCATCGTGTTGGTCGCCGTGTAGGCCGCCAACAGACCGTTCGCCGACACCAGCGGCTGAACGATCCCCAGCATGTTGTTCACGTCGACGTTCTCGAGCCGCATCAGCTTGGTGATGAACTCGTCGCCGCGCATGTTCGCGCCGCCAGGGAACACCGTGTCCACGGTCGAGCTCTTCGCCTCTTGCGAGGGCAGGATCTTGATCACCGGGCCGCTCGGCACGGTGGTGAAGCCCTTCACCTGCAGGACGGAGTTGAAGACCGCGTAGGCCTCGTCGACGGAGATCTTGCCGGGCGAGATGATCGTGACCTTCCCCTTCACCCGATCATCGAGGATGAAGTTGCGGCCGGTGATCTCGCTGATGAACTTCACCAGTTGGTCGAGGTCGACGTCCTGGAAGTTCATGACGATGCCGTTGTCGGCCGTCTCCTTCTGTCCGGCGGCGGCCTTCGTCGTGCGCGGCGCCGGCGCGGGTGCACCTGGCGCGACGAGCTGCGCTGGCGGCGGCGCGGGTGGCGGTGCCGCGGGCACGGCGCCTGGCGGCGGCGCGGCGGGGGCGGATCCGGCTGGCGGTGCGTTGAGACCCGCGCCGGCGGGGGGCGCAGCCGGTGGCTGCGCGGCGACGATGACGGGCATCGACACCACGGCAAACAAGCCGAGGAGCGACAGCCCCGAGCGCAACCACTGCATAGTCCCTCGCACGGCTTGGCTTACTGCTGGATGTTGTACGTCAGCTTCTGCGGCTGTTGATTGCGGGTGATGTCGACGTCGAGGTTGCTGGCCTCGCGCAGCTCCTGCAGCAGCGCCATCGCTTTGCTCGGGTCGGTCATCTCGTTGCCGTTGATGCTGCGGATGATGTCGCCATTCTTCAAGCCGATGCGATCGAACAGGCTGCCGCGGCGAATGGCGAACAGACGAAACCCGATCGACTGGCCACCCTCGAAGTGCGGCACGGCGCGAATCTGGGTGAAGAGCTGGCTCATGTTCTCCAGCGCGCTGTCGACCTCGGATTTTGGCACGGTGAATTCGTTCTCAGAGACCTGCTGGATGCCGCTGGCCGCGCCTGGGGCCGCCGGCGCCGCCGCCATGGCGGGGTGCGGCCCGGCGGTGTTCTTGGCCTCCTCGAGCTCCAGGATCTCGTCCCTGCCGTTGTGCGAGAGGATGACGCGGTCCCACGAGATGGCCTTCACTGTCGCGTTGCCCGGCACGGTCTCGTTGATCCCGTAGACGCCCTGTTTGCGGGCGCCCAAGTCCTCGATGATGCTGAACGAGTTGCCCTTGTCGAAGACCGCCGTCCCCCACAGCTTGAGCTTGAGCTGGGTCGGCGCCGCGTCCGGTTTCTCGGCGACCACCGGAGCCGGCGTCGGCTTGGCCGAATTGAAGATGTCCCGCTTGGGGATGACGGCATAATAGTTCGCGGGCTTGGCGGGTTCGATCTCGAGTGGGGCCGGCGGTGGACTGATGTCCACGTCGGGCGGCGGTATCAGCCTGGCGGCTAGCGCGGTCCCCACGATCGACGAGGCGGAATAGGCGGCGAGGGCGAGCAGCAACAGGTTGACGACCACCAGATATCGTGGGGAGAACGACATGTCGCGCAAACCGCGCATCTATAGGCAAATGCCCCCTGTGAGTTCAAGGTTGCGGGCAACCAGGCGCTTGACTGCACCCGGTCACACCGTTAGCGGTGGAGTGTGACGCTCGACCAAGCAAAAGCTTCACCGTCGCCGTCGGCCGACAACGCCGGGGCGCCGGCTGCCAGCGCCCCGACCGCCACCCAGGCATCCGTGGTGACCCTGACCGACAAGGCCGCCGAGATGGTGAAAGTGGCCATGGCCAAGGAGAAGGTCTCCGGTTTCGGCCTGCGCGTCGGCGTCGTCGGTGGCGGATGCTCCGGGTTCCAGTACCAGATGGCCTTCGAAGAGGCCCCGGGCTCCGACGATATGATCCTCGAGCAGCACGGCGTGCGGATCTTCATCGACGCCATCAGCCAGGAGCACCTCGCGGGCGTCACGGTCGATTACGTCACTGGTCTGCACGGCGCCGGGTTCAAGTTCCTCAACCCGAACGCCGCCCGCACCTGCGGCTGCGGGTCGTCGTTCGCGACCTGATCCGGCCGCGCCGCGTTCAGGGCTGGCGCTGGCGTCCGGCCCCGAGCACGCCCGGCAGGGAGTTGAGCACGCCGACGAAAGCGGCGACGCTCAACACCATGTCGATGAGCTGCAGCACCGCCGGTGTGCCGTCGAGACTGTACAACACCAGGTACGTTCCGATCGCGCCGCGCAGGCCGAAGACCACCAGCGAGACATAGAGGATCGCGCGGTGGGAAGCGGGCGCGCGGGACGCCGTCCAGAACAGGCCCGCATAGCCGACGTTGGCGATCGCCAGCGCGTACATCACCGCGCGCTGGGCACCGTCCGCCGCGGCACCGCCCGGCAGCCATTTGGGCGATGCCAGGGCGATTGCCCAACCGAGCGAATAGATCGCCGCAATGCGCAGGATCGGGGACACGCGAGTCGACTCCGCTGCGGCGATAGAGAAGCCGACGCCAGAGTGCAAGCCGGCGCCAGCCACCTTGCCTGTGCGCCGGGCGGCCGATAGACGGCGGGATCGTGCTGAGCGTCAGTAATCTGTGCCGGCAGTTCGGCCGCCAGGTGGTGTTCGACCACGCGAGCTGGACCGTCGCCGAGCGCGAACGCGTCGCCCTCGTCGGCGCCAACGGTTCGGGCAAGTCGACGCTGCTGCGCATGATCGCCGGGCTCGACGAGCCGGACGACGGCGTGATCAGCCTGCCGCGCGGTTGGGCAGTGGGCTACCTCCCGCAGGACGGCATCACCACCAGCGGCCGCACGATCATGGCCGAGGCGCTCGACGCCTTCGCCCACGTGGTCGCGCTCGAACGCGAGTGCCGCGAGCTCGAGGAAGCGCTCGGCCACCTCCCCGCCGACGACCCGGAGCACGACGCCCTGCTGGCGCGCTACAGCGATGCGCGGGCGCGCTGGGACGTCGCACGGGACCTACGACTACGAGAGCCAGGCCGAGCGCGTCTTGCACGGGCTCGGTTTCACCACCGCCGACTTCACCCGCGATGCCGGCGAGTTCTCGGGGGGCTGGCAGATGCGCCTCGCGCTGGCGACGTTGTTGCTGCGCCGGCCGAACGTGCTCCTGCTCGACGAGCCGACCAACCACCTCGACCTCGAGGCCCGCAACTGGCTCGAGGAATTCCTCACCGCGTATCCGCACACGGTCATCCTGGTCGCCCACGACCGCTACTTCCTCGACGTGACCGTGACCCGCATCACCGAGGTCTCGGGTGGCCGGCTCACCGACTACGCCGCTCCGTACAGCCGCTATCTCGAGACGCGCGAGACGCAGCGCGCGCAGCAGGCCGCCGCCTACCAGAACCAGCAGGAGGAGATCGCGCGCATCGAGGCGTTCATCAGCCGCTTCCGCTATCAGGCATCGAAGGCGACGCTGGTGCAGAGCCGCATCAAGTTCCTCGAGAAGCTCGAGCGCGTCGCGCCACCCGACGGCGGTAGCGCGTCGATCCACTTCCGCTTCCCCCCCTGTGAGCGCAGCGGCCGCGAGGTGCTGCGTCTGGATGGCGCCAGCAAGCGCTACGGCGATCTCGCGATCTACGATCATCTGTCGTTGACCATCGAGCGCGGGCGCAAGGTCGCACTGGTCGGCCCCAACGGCGCCGGCAAGTCGACGCTCATCAAGATGCTGGCCGGAACAGAGCCGCTGAGCGGCGGCGCGCGCCATCTGGGGCACAACGTGCGGGTCGGCTACTTCGCGCAGGATCAGACGCGCGTGCTCGATCCCGATCGCACCGTCCTCGAGCTCGCGACGGCGGCCGCGCCGACCGATCTCGTGCCGCAGGTGCGCTCGCTGCTCGGTGCCTTTCTGTTCAGCGGCGACACCGTCGACAAGAAGGTGCGGGTCCTGAGCGGCGGCGAGCGCAACCGGCTGGCGCTGTCCCTGCTCCTGCTGCATCCGCCCAACTGCCTGCTCCTCGACGAGCCGACCAACCACCTCGACATGACCGCGAAGGAGGTGCTGCTCGGCGCCCTCCAGCGCTACACCGGTACGCTCGTGCTCGTCGCCCATGATCGCTACGTGCTCGATCACCTGCCGGAGGAGATCATCGAGGTCGGCGCCGGCCACGCGACGCGGTACCTCGGCAGCTACGAGGACTACGTCCGGCGCAAAGCCGCGGAGATGGACGGCCAGCTGCCGCCGCCGATCGCCGTGCACGACGACACGATCGCGACCAGCGACGAGGCGCCGCCGCCCGCGCCGTCCGCCGCCGCGCGGCACGCCACCGCCAAGACCGAAGCGCGCACCGCGGCGCGCCGCGAGCGCGATCAGACCCGGCTCGAGCAGGAGATCACCGACAAGGAAGACGCCCTCGCGGCGATCTCCGCGGTGATCAACGCGCCCGATTTCTACCAGACGCATGACAGCCCGCAGCAGCTCTTCAGCCGCTATGCCGAGCTGAAGCGCGACATCGACGCCCTCTACGCGAAGCTCGAGCGCCTCGAGCGGGCGTGACCGGCGCCGCGTTCAATCGCGGTTGGGCTGAAAGCGGCGCACGGCGCGATTGTGCTCGTCGAGCGTCTCCGAGAAGGCGTGCGACCCGTCGTTGCGCGAGACGAAGTACAACGCCGTGGTGTGCGCCGGCGCCACCGCGGCTTCCATCGCGGCGCGGCCGGGGTTGGCGATCGGCCCCGGCGGAAGGCCCTTGTGGACGTAGGTGTTGTAGGGCTGAACGCTCGTGAGGTCGGCGCGGGTCAGCGGTGCGCGGCCGTTGCCGCGCCCGTACAGCACGGTCGGATCGGACTGCAGCGGCATGCCGAGGCGCAGTCGATTGTAGAAGACGCCCGAGATCAGCGGACGCTCGTCCGCCTGCCCGGTTTCCTTCTCGATCACGGAGGCGAGCGTCACCATCGCCGTTTCGCTGAGGCCTGCCGCGGCGCGCTTCGCGGCGAGATCCGCGGTCTGGGTGCGGAAGCGCTGCACCATCGCGCGCACGATGTCGGCCGCCGGCGCGCTCGGGTCGAACGCGTAGGTGTCCGGGAACAGAAATCCCTCGACGCCGCTGGCCGGCAGGTGCAGCTCGAGCAACAGTGCCGGATCCTCCATCGCGCAGTGGAACGCATCGCGCCCGCCGTAACCGCGTTCCTCGAGCACCGCGGCAATCTGGTCCGCCGTGAACCCCTCGGGAATCGTCACCTGGCGCTCCGCGTCGCCCGACGATTGCAGCAGCGCCAGCACCGCCACCGGCGAGATCGGCGCCTCGAAACGGAACTCGCCGCGACGCACCGAGCGATCGAGGCCGGTGACGCGCGCGTACGCGCGGAGCAGCAACGGTTGTGCGACCACGCCGGCCGCTTGCAGTCGTGCCGCCACGGCGCGGAAGTTCTCACCGGTCGGCACCACCACGACGATGCCGGGCGTCGCGGGCGCCACCGCTGTGTGCAACGTGCGCCACGCCCACCACGCACCGCCGCCGCCCATGAGCAGCAGGAGCAGGCACGCCAGCGCCAGTGCGCGTGCCATCCGCTTCAACACGTCGCCACGCTACCAACTGTCCCGACGGCGGACAATCCGCAATGCGCGGCGCCGGCTTTGTTGACCCCGCCGGCGACCTCTGGCAGGGTCGCCGCACACTCAATGCGGACAAGGCTGCGTGGGAGCGGGTCGCAGCGATGCGGCTCGGCAGCTGGTGTGTGTGCTGTGGCGAGAGGTGCAGTGCGGCGCTGGCTGCTCGTGGCGAGCGTGCTGCTCGTCGGTGTACCGGTGCATGCGCCGGCACTGAGTCGCATGACGACGTCGTCGCTGCCGCTGGTGGCGCGCCACGTCGTGCTCCAGACCGCACCCGGCGACACCATCGACAGCATGCTCGGCAGCCAGGGCGTGGCACGCGCCGAGAGCGCCCGCTGGCAGCGCGCGGCGCGGCCCCTGGCGGACCTGCGCCATCTCGAGAACGGGCGCATCGTGCATATCGATCTCGACGACGACGGGCGGCTCTTGGCGATGAACTACGAGTTGGCGGGCGAGGAACGCCTGGCGGTCGACCTCGATCAGCGCGGCCGGCCGTTCGCCCGCCGCGAGCCGCTGCCGGTGCGCGCGCGCACGATCGGCGCGCGCGTCACCGTGGGCGGCAGCATCAAGGACGCGGCGTTGCGCGCCGGCATCCCGGCGCCGGTCATCTCGCAACTGGTCGACCTCCTCAGCTGGCGCCTCGACTTCAAGGAAGACGTCCACCGCGGTGATCGCTTCCGCATCCTCTGGGAGCAACGCACCTCGCTCGAGGGGCGGTTGCTGAAACCCGGTCGCATCGTCGCGGTCGAGTACGAGGGGCGCTCCGACAGCGCCGCCGCGTATCTGTTCGAGACCGGTGAGGAGTCGACCTACATCGACGAGGAGGGGCAGCCCCTCGACGGCGCGCCGCTGCGCTATCCGCTCGAGTTCTCGCAGATCACGTCGGCGTTCTCCGACGCGCGCATGCACCCCATCCTGCACGTCAATCGGCCGCACCTGGGCGTCGACTTCGCCGCGCCATCCGGGACGCCGGTGCGCGCCATCGGCGTGGGCACGGTGCAATTCAGCGGTGCGCAGAGCGGTTTCGGCAATCACATCGAGATCGACCACGGCGAGGGGTTCGTCTCAGCGTACTCGCACCTGCAGCGCATCGCCCCCGGCGTCGCGGCCGGTGAGAACGTCGCGCGTGGTCAGCTGATCGGCTGGGTGGGTCGGACAGGCCTCGCCACCGGGCCGCATCTCCACTTCGCGATCTTCGAGAACGGGCAGTACGTCGATCCGCTGACCATCACGTTTCCGCCGCGTCTCGGGAGGGTCGAGATCGCCGACACCTCGGCGCTGCGCCGGCAGCTCTCGGCGCGCCTGCGCGCCGTGCCGCAGAACTCGCCGGTCGCTCCGACGGCGCCCGAAATGGGACTGCCGGCGTTGGCGATGGCCAGCGGCGTCGGGCCGATCACGCTGACCTTTTGACCGCGTCGACGTACCTCGCGGCGTCGCGGCCGCGCGTCTTCGGACATCGCGGCGCCGCCGGCGTCGCGCCCGAGAACACGCTGCCGTCGTTCGCGCTCGCCGTCGTGCTCGGCGCGACCTACCTCGAACTGGACGTCCACGCCACGAGCGACGGCGAGATCGTCGTGCTGCACGACCCCCTGCTCGACCGCACCACCAACGGCGAAGGACCGGTGCGCGACCGGCGTTGGCGCGACGTCGCCGCGCTCGACGCCGGGTGGCATTTCACCCACGACGGCCGCTCGTTCCCCTATCGCGGCCAGGGCGTGCGCGTGCCGCGCCTTGCCGATGTCCTCGCCGCGCATCCCCGCATCCCGCTCAACATCGAGATCAAGCAGGCCGATCCGCCGATCGTCGCCGCCACCCTCGACGTGTTGCGCCAGGCGGGCGCGCTGCCGCGCACGCTGTTGGCGGCCGAGCACGACGACATCATGGCGGCGATTCGAACGGCGGTCGGCGACGAGGTGGTCACCGGCATGAGCGTCGGCGACGTGATGACGTTCATGGACCGGCTCATGCGCGACGACTGGAGCGGCTATGCGCCGCCGGGCGCGGCCCTGCAGGTACCGCCGGCGCACGCCGGCATCGACATCGTCACCGCGGGCAGCGTCGCCGCAGCGCACCGCGTGGGGCTCGAGATGCACGTCTGGACGATCAACGACACGGCCGAGATCGAGCGCCTGCTCGACCTCGGCGTCGACGGCGTGATGTCGGACCTGCCCGGCCTCGTCGCGGCGGCGGTCGACCGCCGCGCCGCGGGCTGAGCGTCCGCTCGGCATGGCTGGTCGGCGACCGGTCTGCGGCGGCGACTGCGATCAGGACGGCGCCGTAAGGGTGGCCGAGTGGATCCGCTGCATCAAGATCGCCCGCGGCAGCGCGCCGGTCGACGCCTGCGCCTCCATCGACACCAACGGCGACGGTGCCGTGGCGACCGACACGATGGGAGAATATCGGCCGTGCCCGGTTCCTGACGCGCCGCGCGGTACGAGTGGCGATGAAAGCGGTGGCGCAGAGCGAACCGGGGCGATGCTGATGCGTTTCACAGGTCGTACGGTCGAACGGTCTTGCGCCCGTTTGTTTTGGCGCGATCGACCGCGGCCGCAAGAATCTCGTGAACCTGGTCCGACAGCGCCTCGACCAGCGCGTCGTCGGTACGCAGGCCGGCTTCTCGAACGACTTCCTTGATTTTCGAGCCGACCACGACGATCTCCTTCGGCTTGGCCGAGATCGGCGAGCCGTCGACGATGCGTCCGTCGAGCGCAAACGCCGCCCGCTGGGCCGCCTCGGGTTCGTCGAAAGCGATCGTCGCCTCGGCCGATCGGTAACCGTTCTCGTCCGTCGCCACGATCACGACCGACGTCACCGTACCGAAGGGGGCGACGTGGCGCTCGACCTGTTCGGAGGTGGTTCCCCACGAGAGACCGCCGACAAAGAGCTTGCTGCCGGCGTGCGCTGGATCCGCCAGTCCCGTGAGCGCGAGGACAACTGCCAGGAAAACGAAATGCTTCATCGCGCACTCCTTTCGCCAGACCAATTGTGGGTGCCGAGCGTAGGCAAGGGCGGGGCCCGGCGCAAGACGTCGCGGCGCACGGCATCCGCCATGCGTTGTCTTCAGGTCAACGACGGCGCGGCGCGTGTTCAACGGACGCCGCGCGATCGCCCCCGAAGGACGAATCAACGACGCCGCCGCCAGCGACCGCCTCTTGGACCTCGAACGGACCTGCCCGGACTCGTCGCGGCGGCGGTCAACCGCCGCGCCGCGGGCTGAGCGTCAGCCGCGCTCGCCCTTCGGCGCCGGCTTGCCGACGCGCGCGATCACGGCGCGGATGGGATCGAACAGCGGCGCGTTGGTGGCGATGATGCCGGGGAGCAGCGGCTTCTCGTTGTTGAAGCGCAGCGGCACGCCGTGACAGTCCGTCATGCGGCCGCCGCCCTCGAGGATCAGCGCCGCGCCGGCGCAGACGTCCCACTCGTGCTTCGGCGTCAGGCTGAAGGTGCCGTCGGCGCGGCCGCCGGCGATCAGCGCCAGCTTGAAGGCGACGCTGCCGGTCAGCTCGACGCGCATCAGCGACTTGTAGGGGTCCCACTCGCCGCGCTTGTCCTCGGAGCGACTGGCGAGGACGCGCGCGTCCGCGACGTCGGCGGTGCTGGTGCAGTGGGCCGCGGCGCCGTTGACGCTCACGCCGAGCCCGCGCCCGGCGGCGAACAGCTCGTCGGTCACCGGGTTGTAGCTGACGCCCACCACCGGCTCGCCGTCGTCGACGAGGGCGATGCAGATGCAGAACTCGGGAATGTGCTGGGTGAATTCCTTGGTCCCGTCGAGCGGATCGACGATCCAGACACGCCGGCGGCTCAGCCGCTCGCGCGAGTCGGCCGTCTCCTCCGACAACCACCCGTAGTCCGGAAAGGCCGTCGTCACGCAGCCGTGGATGCATTCGTTGGCGCGCAGGTCGGCCTCGGTGACCGGATTGTCGTGCGACTTCTCCTGCACCTCGAAGGCGCGCCCGTAGACCTCGCGCACGATCTCGCCGGCGCGCCGTGCGGCGTCGACGGCGACTTCCAGTTCCCGTTCCCACATAGGCGGTCAGTGGTAGCGGACCGCCCGCGTGCTGGCAATTTCGGCGCTGAGGGCGTTCAGCGCGGCGCGCAGCTCGCGGGTGTTGCCGCGTAAGTCCTGCTCGAGCTGCCGGAGGCGTTGGCGCGAGCCGCTCTGGCGCAGCGCGACGTAGCGCTGTTGCAGCGCGGCCCGCTCGTGAAACAGACGGTCCGCCTTGGCAAGCGAGATCAAACGCACGCGCTGCCCCTGGACGGAGTCCGCCGCCGCGATCAGGCGGCTCAGGAGGCCGGTGTGATGGTTGGCCACCGCGCGCGCCATGGCCGCGGTCTGCGGCGGATGCGGATACAGCGCCGCCTCGAGCTCGAGCAGCGCGCCGGGAACATCCCCCTCGCGCAGCAGCCGGTCCACCCGCTCGATCCGCGCCGCATGGCGCTCGAACTGCTGGCGCTCGAAGAACGCGCCCAGCGGGCCGCGCGCGGCTCCCCAGAGGACGCTGCCCAGGTAGACCAGGACCCCGAGCGAAACGGCGAGGACGGCGACTCCGATCAGCGTGACGAGCATGGCGGGAACGAAGCCCTGCTAGCGCGGAGCGCCGCTACCCTTCAACCCCGCCACGGCGTTGACGGCGTCGCGCGGCCGCCCGTATGGTCGCCACCATGCCGATCGAGTTCTTCCCGACCAGCGAGGTTTTCGTCGGCCGCGATCTCGGTGGACGCCGCACCGTGGTGACGCCGGCCGAGGTCGATCGCTACGGCGACGGCACCGGCGACCGGCACCCCTGGTACACGGGGAGCTCTCCGTTCGGGGGCCCGATCGGCCCGGCACTGCTCTACCATTCCGAGGTGTATCGGGACCTCGGCTGGTACCTGCCCAACCTGATCGGCAACCTGCACGCCAAGCAGGAGTGGGATCTGTTCGCCCCCATGCCGCTCGGCACGGCGGTGCGCACGCGCTCGACGATCGTCGGCCGCTACCGCAAGCGCAACCGCGACTACGTCGTCAACGAGGTGCTGATCACCGACGACGACGGGCGCTGGCTGCAGCGGAGCCGCACGCACCAGAGCTTCCTGGCCGACGACCCCGGCGACGCGATGGTGGTCGACAAGGAGCGCGAGCGTCGCCCGGAGCGCCGGTTCGAGCCGCCGACCACCGGCGAATCGCTGCCCGGCTTTCGCCGCGTGGTCACACTGGCGATGTGCGAGGCGTTCTCGGGACCGGTGCGGAACTACCACACCGATCGCGAGATGGCGCGGGCGCTCGGGTTCCCCGACGTCGTCGTCCAGGGCATGCTCTCGGTCTGCCTGATCGCGGAGCTCATGACCGCGGCGTTCGGCGAGGGATGGTTCCGCGGCGGCCAGCTGTCGGTGAACCTCGTCAACGTCCTGTGGGGTGGCGAGGCCGTGCGGACCGAGGGACGCCTGCGCGAAGAGACCGGCGAGGGCTCGAAGCGCCGCGTCCTCGTCGATGTCTGGTGCGCGAAGGACGACGGCACGCCGACCATCGTCGGAACCGCCAGCGCGCTCCGCTGACGCCGCCAAAATTGACCCGCTCCCGACGTGCCGGTAAGGTTGCGCGTTGACACCCACGCGGAAGGATCGACTCATGCCCAACACGCTTCGCACGCTCGCCGTTCTCGCGACCCTCGCGCTCAGCCCCTCCCTGGCCCATGCGGGCTGGGTGGTGCAGTGGTCCACCGCGGCCTCGGACAGCAAGGGCGAGAGCATGCCCACCCAGAAGGCGACGCAGTCGATCTCGCAGAATCAGGTGCGCTTGGATCAGCCGGAAATCGTGACGATCATCGACTACAACAAGGACCGCTTCGTCATGTTGAACGAGACGAAGCAGTACTTCTGGAGCGGCACGACCGATGACTTCGTGCGCGACATGACCCGCGCCCGCGACGCCGCGATGCGCGAGAAGATCGGCAACCTGACCGGGAAGCCCCCGAAGGGGGACAAGGCAGGCGCGGAAATATCCGACCGGACGCCGAAGCCGATCGACGTCAGCAAGCTGCCGCCCGTATCGATCGCGCCGACCGGGGCCAAGGAGAAGATCGCCGGCTACGACGCGGAGAAGTACGAAGTGCGCGTCGACGGCGACCTGTTCGAGGAGATCTGGATCGCACCGCTCGATCTCTCGGCGGACCTCAGCTACGACCACCTCCTGGCGCAGCAGCTGAAGAACAGCGCCGCCATGCAGGGGAAGGCGGCCGACTCGTATAACGCCATCTACCGTGATCCGGAGTACCGCCGGCTCACCGAGAAGGCGACGATCCTGAAGACCGTCACGCACCACGTCGCCGGCACGTTCGAACGCACCGCGACGTCGGTCGACCAGCGCGACGTGCCGGCCTCGACGTTCGCGGTGCCCGAGTCATACCGCAAGGTGCGCCTCGCCGATCTGCTCGAGCCGCCGCCCGCCGCACCGGCGGCGGCACAGGTGCCGCCGGTCCCGCACGCGATCAAGAAGAACTGAACGCCGAGATCAGGCGGCGCGCCGGCCGTTGCCGGACAGGGGGTCGTCGGCACGGACGCCGTTGCCGACGGCCGCCCGGGTCTTGTCGACCCGCATCTTCAGCTCCTTGATGACCTGGAGGTCGGCCTGCATGCGATTGAGGGACTCGATCAGCCGCGTCACCTCCGAAATCGCCGGGTCGAGCTCCTCGAGGGCAACGGCCTCGAGGCCGCGCTCGAGTTGCTTGAACATGCCGACCAACGAACTGGTGTCGTTGACCCCGGCCTGCGAGAGCCGGTTCTGCATCTTCCCGTAGAACACCAACAGATCGTTGGCTTGCTTGCGCAGATCTTCCATCGTTCCTGTAGCCTCCCGTCCGCGGATGCGGTCACGAAAAAGCCAAAAGCGTGCCGCCGTGCTGTCGGTGGACGGATGGTCGAACGACCGGGGAGATGGCACTGCGAGTGACGTGTTGGCGTCAGCCGAGTGACGCCGGGTGACGCGGCGCGGCCCTCGGCCGCCGCGGTCCTTACTCCGGCTCGTCGCCGAAATGGGCGCGGGCGATGCGCTCCTTCAGATACTCGAGCGTGCCCAGATCCTCGATGATGTCGCCGCCCGTGTCGTAGAAGAAGATCTCGCCGTCCTTGTTGCGGCCGACGGCCACCAACCACTCGAGCTCGTCGCGGTCCTTCAGCAGGTAGTTGATCGTCTGGGAGACGCCCCGCCCGGGGATGATGGTGATCTTGGGCGCGAGGGTCTTCGGCGGTTTGGCCATCAGGGCTCTACACCTCGACACGCTGCGTGTGCGTCATGACATGCGGCGCCGCCTGCGGTGACGCGTCCGCGGATCGGGCGAGTCCTGACGCCGCGCAGACGCTACACCAGGGGTATGGGGGTCGCAAGCGAGCGTTGCCCCGACCACCGTCTCGACGTGGTACGTGTGCGGGAAGAAATCGATCGGCTGTGCGTCGTCGACGCGATACACGCGCGACAACGCCTTCAGATCGCGCGCCAGGGTCGACGGATCGCATGAAACGTAGACGAGCCGTGGCACCTGGAGGCGCACCAATGAGGCGACGCACGCGGCGGCGCCGCTGCGCGGCGGGTCGAGCACGACCGCGTCGAACTGCTCGCCGGCATCGGCGAGCTGGCGGACCGCCCGTTCGGAGGGCATCGCCATGACGCGCAGCGGCGGACCGGGTTCGCGCTCGCCGTTGGCGCGCGCGTCGGCCGCGGTCCCGCGATCCTGCTCCACGGCGGTGACGATCGCGCCCGCCCGCCGCAACGGCAGCGAGAGATTGCCGGCGCCGGCATACAGATCGAGCACCCGCAGGCCCGGACACGGCGCGACGCGGCGTACCACCTGCTCGACCAGCAGCCGGTTCGCCGCGTCGTTCACCTGGGTGAATCCGAACGCGCGCACGCGCAACGGCGGGCCGTCGGCGGCGGCGACCGCGACGGTGCCGTCGCCCCACGAACGCGTCCAACCGCGTCCGCGCAGGAGCACCCCGGCCACGCGCTCGTGCGCCGCGCGCCAGGCGCGGCACGCCTCGTCGTCCACCTCTTCCCACTGCCCCTGCGCCTCGCCGACGATGACGACGTGCTCGCCGTCACCGGTGGCGGCGATCTCGAGGCGGCGGACGTCGGTGCGCAGCGCGCCGACGAGGTCCGTCAGCCAGACGATCGCCGCATCCACCGACACCTCGGCCAGCAGGCAGTGCTCGATGGCGACGAGGTCGTGCGACGCCGCCGCATGAAATCCGACCACGCCGTCCGCCACGCGCAGCTTGAGGCGGCGCCGGTACCCGAGCGCACGCGCCGAGGCGAGCGGAGGGGCCACCGCGACCGTCAGCCCGCCGAGACGCTGGAGCTGGTCGGTCACGATGCGCTGCTTGGCGGCCAGCTGCGCATCGTAGTCGATGTGCTGCCACGGACAGCCGCCGCACCGAGGCAGGTACGGACACGGTGCCGGCCGCCGCGCCGGCGACGGGCTGCGCACGGTCACCACATCGGCGAAGGCATAGCGCTCGTGCTGCTCGCGCAGCACCACCTCCACCTCCTCGTGCGGGGCGGCGCCGCGGACGAACACCACCTTTCCGTCCACCCGCGCCACGGCGTGCGCGCCGTACGCCATCTCGCCGGTCGTGACGACCACGTGCGACGGCCTCTCTTCGTCCGCGGCCATGACTGCTGCGGCTAGCACATCCCCCCTGCGCCGCCCACAAAAGATCGGTCCCATGGATCCCGGGGGCACGTCCGGGTCTGTCGGCGGACAGCCCGTATGCTACCGTCCTTTGCTGCCATGGAGAGCCGCCCCATCCGCTGCCGGCGCGCCCGGCGACCCGACGCCGACGCCGTGTTCGCGCTGCTCGCGGGGAACGGCGGACCCGGATCGGAACGCGATCGCGCCGGCCGGCATCGTTTCCGCCAGCTGGTGGCCGATCTGGGCGCCGACTGCTACGTCGCGGTCGCCGACGACATGATCGTCGGTCTGGTCCACGTCACCTACGCCCGCCATCTGCTCGACGGCCAGCGGGCCACCGTCGAGCTGTTGCTCGTGGCCCCCGATCAGCGCGCCGGGGACGCGGGCGCGGCGCTGGCGGGGCTGGTCGTCGAGCGCGCCCGGCGGCGCGGGTGCCGTTTTATCGACTGGCGGGAGCCGGCGCACGATCTGTCGGCTCAGGCGTTCGCCGCCCGTCTCGGCGCCCGCGCGGTCGGCGATCACCTTCGGGTTGAAATACCCGGACCGGCCGAGTAACGCGCAGCATTCGGATGGCGCAACTCCAAAAGGCCATCGCGCAGCTCATGGAGGGCCGCGCGGAGCAGCGCCCCACGCCGCCCGATGGCGGGGACGGTGATGCCACTACCGGCGCTGCGCCGGGCGCCTCGCCGCCCGCGATCGAGGCCGTGTCGGTCGCCGAGTTCGCCGAAGCGCTGTACGGGGCGGAGGGTCCGCCCACCGCCGACACCGACGCCATCGCGCGCGCCGCCAGCGCCCTCGCCTTCGTCCGCGAACGCACGGCGCCGGTGAAGCTGCGGGTGTTCACGCCGGAGCACTCGCGCGACGGCTGGAGCAGTCCGCTCACGGTGATCGAGACCGCCCTCGCCGACCGCGCGTTCATCGTCGACACGCTTCGCGAGCTCCTGCAGGGCGACGGCGGTGAGATCCGCCTCCTGTTGCATCCGATCCTCGGCGTCGAGCGCGACGCCAGCGGCCGCCTGCAGCGCATCGCCGCCGCCGACGAGGGGCTGCCGCTCGAGTCGTTCGTGCACGTCGAGGTCGCCAACCTCGCGCCCTCCCCCGCGCTCCAGCAGCGGATCGCGGCCCGGCTCGACGACGTGCTCGCGGTCAACGACGACTACGCCGCGATGCGCGCGCGGCTCGTGGACACCGCCGCCGGCCTGCGCGCCGCGCCCCTGCCCGAGCCGTGGGACGTCGAGCGCGAAGAGTCGGCGGCATTCCTCGATTGGCTGTCGAGCAAGAGCTTCGTCTTCCTCGGCTATCGCGAGTACAGCGTGCAGCACGACGGCGCGCTGCACGCGACGGCGCGGGCGAGCCACGGGCTCGGCCTGCTGCGCGATCCGTCGTCGTCGCGCTGGATCAGCGGCGCCGACGTGCCGCCGGCGATCGCCGCTCGCATCGATGGCGCTCCGCTGGTGCTGATGTCGAAGACCAACGCGACCAGCCCGGTGCATCGGCCGGACGCGATGGACGACATCGCCATCAAGGAGATCGACGCCGACGGGGCGGTGGTCGGCGTGCGCCGTCTGCTCGGCCTCTTCACCTTCCGCGCCGAAGGCGAAGCGGCAAGCGAGATCCCCATCCTGCGCCAGCGGCTGGCGGCAATCCTGGCGCGCCAGGGCGTGGTCGCGGGCTCCCACGATGCGCGCAATCTCACCGACCTGTTCAACAGTGTCCCGCGCGAGGAACTGCTCACCAGCCGCGTCGAGGACGTGCTCGCGACGATGCGCGCGGTCGTCGCCGCCGAGTCGGCGCTGCACGTCGATCTCTGCTGCCATGCCGACACCGCCGGGCGCGGCGTGTTCGTGAACGTGCTGTTGCCGCGCGCCCGCTACTCGACCGAGCTCGGCGAGCGCATCACCGCCGCCGTGGCGCGCCATCTCGACGGACCGATCCTCCTCGATCACCTGGCACTCGACGATCGCATCGTCGCGCGCCTGCACTACCACGTCGCCGTCGAGCCATTGCCGCTTCCTTCCGCCGCGATCGCCGCGTTGCGAGAGGAGCTCGGCGGCCTGCTCCGCACCTGGGACGACGCCCTCGCCGACGCGCTCGCCGCCCTCGTGCCGCGCGCCCAGCACGCCGAGCTCGTCGCCCGCTACCGCGCGGCCTTCCCCGCCGCCTACAGGGCCGGCACCGAGATCCCCGCCGCGGCGCGCGACGTGTCGTGCATCGAGGCGCTGCGGGCCAGCGGCGAGGCGCAGATCGAGCTGGCGCGCGCGGCGCCGGGCATGCCGCCGACCCTCAATCTGTACGCCAGCAACGAGACGTTGGTGCTCAGCGAATTCGTGCCGGTGCTCGAGCATCTCGGCCTGCGCGTGCTCGGCGAGGACGTGATCACCCTGACGATGCCGGCCGGCGCACGCGTCTCGATCCACCGTTTCGGCGTCGAGGCGGCGGCCGGCGTCGCGCTCGACGCCGACCGCGACGGCCCGCGCCTGGTGGCGGCGCTGCACGCGGTACGCGCCCACCGCACGATCAGTGACCCGCTGAACGCGCTCGTGGTCTCGGCCGGGCTCGACTGGCAGGCCGTCGCGGTGCTGCGCGCGTACGCGAGCCGCGCCAGCCAGACCGGCGACGGCGCCATGCTGACGATCATCGAGACGCTGAACGCCAATCCCGCCTGCGCGCAGGGACTGGTCGAGCTGTTCGCCGCCAGGTTCGATCCGAACGCCTCGGCGCAGCCGCCGCGCGACCGCCTGCTCGGTCCGGTGGCAACCGCCGAGGTCGTCCTCCGCGACCGCATCGCGGCGGTGCCCGCGCTGATCCACGACCGCGTGCTGCGCAGCCTGTGCGCTGCGATGTCCGCCACCGTCCGCACCAACGCGTACGCGCTCGCCCCTGGCGCGCCGATCGCGCTCAAGCTCGATCTGACCGAGCTGCCGCCGGCGTCCGCGCCCGCCTCGATCGAGGTCTGGGTGGACGGCGTCGGCCTGCGCGGCGTGCACCTGCGCGCCGGACGCGTGGCGCGCGGCGGCATCCGCTTCAGCGACCGCCCGGACGACTTCCGCGCCGAGGTGATGGGGCTTCTGCGCACACAAGTGGTGAAGAACGCCGTGATCGTACCCGTCGGCGCCAAGGGCGGCTTCGTCATCGCCGACGCCGCCCGCGGGATCATCGATCCGCCGCGCGTCGAGGCCGCATATCGCGCCTTCATCGACGCGCTGCTGTCGATCACGGACAACCGTCGATCGCGGCGCCCCCAAGGGGCCGGCCGGCGTCGTCGCCTACGATCCGCCCGATCCCTACCTTGTCGTCGCCGCGGACAAGGGCACGGCCGCGTTCTCGGACGTCGCCAATGCGCTCGCGGTCGACCGCGGCTTCTGGCTCGGCGACGCCTTCGCCTCGGGGGGCAGCCAGGGATACGACCACAAGGCGCTCGGCATCACGGCGCGCGGCGCGTGGGAGTGTGCGCGCCAGCACTTCCGCGAGCTCGGGCGCGACCTCGATCGCGACGCGGTGCGCGTGGTCGGGATCGGCGACATGAGCGGCGACGTGTTCGGCAATGGGCTGCTGCGCTCACGCCATGTGCAGCTGGTCGCCGCTTTCGACCACCGCCACATCTTCCTCGATCCGCAGCCCGACGCCGAGCGCGGCTTTCGCGAACGGCAGCGACTGTTTACGCTCCCGCGCTCGACCTGGGCGGACTATGCGCCGGCGGCGCTCGGCACCGGCGGCGGCGTCTCCCCCCGCGACGCGAAGTCGATCCCGCTGTCGCCGGAGGCGCGGGCGATGCTCGAGCTGGACGATCCCGCGCCGGCGGGCGAGACGATCGTTCGCGCGATCCTCCGCCTGCGTGTCGACCTGCTGTGGAACGGCGGCATCGGCACCTACGTGAAGGCGAGCGACGAGACGCATCTCGAGGTCGCCGATCCGAGCAACGACGCGGTGCGCATCGACGCGCGCGAGTTGCGCGCGACCGTCGTCGCCGAGGGCGGTAACCTCGGCCTCACCCAGCGCGCGCGCGTCGAGTACGCCCTCGCCGGCGGCCACATCAACACCGATGCGATCGACAACTCCGGCGGCGTCGACTGCTCCGATCACGAGGTCAACCTGAAGATCGCGCTGCAGCCGCTGGTCGCCAACGGCACGCTCGATGTCGCGACGCGCAACGCGCTGCTGGCCGAGCTGGCCGAGCCCGTCTGCGACGCGGTGCTGGCACACAGTCGCGCTCAGGCGCGCGCGTTGCATATCGATCAAGCGCGCTCGCGCACCCGCCTGGCCGTGTTCCGCGACCTGATGAGCATCCTGGAGGCCGAAGCCGACCTGGAGCGGCAGGCATCGCAGATGCCGACGCGCGAGGCCTTGCGGATGCGTCGCGGCCTCTACACCGGTCTGACCCGGCCGGAGCTGGCGGTGCTCCTCGCCCACACGAAGCTCGACCTGCAACGCCGGCTACTCCACTCGGCGCTGTGCGATGACCCGAGCCTCGAGCCGCTGCTGCAGAGCTACTTTCCGGCCGCCATGCACGACCGCTTCCCGCGTGCCGCGCTGCAACACCCGCTGCGCCGCGAGATCACGGCCGTCCAGCTCGCCAATCAGCTGGTCGACTCGATGGGCATGGCGTTCCTCGTCCGCGCCGTGCGCGACACCGGTCGCGACCTGCTGCCGGTGGTGCAGGCATGGCTGGCGGCCCGGCAGTTGGCCGACGGTGACGGTCTCGACGCCGAGCTCGCCGCCGCCCACGAACGGTTGAGCGGCGATGCGGATGCCCGGTGTGCCCTGCGCCTCGAAAGCGCCTTCGAGGACGCGGTGGCCTGCCTCGTTCCGTCCGTACGCGTTGGCCAGCCGCTCGACGCCATCGTGCGTCCGCTGCGAGAGTCGGTCTCGGCGCTCCTCGCGCAGGGACCGGAGTGGCTGGGCGCGCGCCAGGCCGAGGCGCACGCCGCCGAGGTCGGGACGCTGGAAGGGGCGGGTGTTCCGACCGCTTTGGCTGAACGTGTCGCACAGGTGGGGCGTTTGGCGGATGCAATCGAGGTGAGCCACATCGCGACGGCGGCCAACGTGTCGCTTCCCGGCGCCGCCGGTGTGTACGGCGAGATCGCGGCCGCCCTCGATCTCGACTGGCTGCGCCGGACGCTGCCGGACACGCTCTCCGCCGAAGACCGATGGGAGGCGCGCGCGGCCGCCGGTCTGCTCGATCGGCTGCGCGCCACGCGGCGGCGCCTGGCGCTCGACGTGCTCGCCGAGCCCGCGGCCGATGCGAGCGCGGCCGATCGCGTCGCCGCGTTCTGCGACGCGCGTCGCGATCAGGTCGACGTCATCCTCGGCCTCTCGCACGACCTCAAGGCGGTCGCCCGTCCCCCCCTGCCCGCACTGTTGGTGCTGATGCGCGAGATCGATCGGCTGATTGAAAGCGCCGGCAGCAGCGGAAGACCGTAGTAATCGTATCGAAGCGGCGGCATAATGCGGCCCGGTTTGAGTGCGATGAGGATGTTTCGGTGAGTGTGGCCGTCCGATTTCTGGGCACCGGCGATGCGTTCAACAACCGCGGACGGTGTCACGCCAGCTATCTGGTCAGCGGATCCAGCACGACGCTACTGCTCGACTGCGGGGCGTCCTCGCTGCTCGCCATGCAGCGCGACGGCGTCAACATCGATCAGCTCGATGCCGTCTGCCTGAGCCACCTGCACGGCGATCACTTCGCCGGCCTGCCGTTTCTCTTCATCGCGGCGACGTACGACGTCCCGCGCCGGCGTCCGCTGACGATCGTCGGGCCGCCCGGAACCCAGTCGCGCGTCGAGGATCTCTTTCGCGCCATGTATCGCGACCTGGCGGCGAAGTCGTTGCCGTTCCCGGTGCACTACGTCGAGGTCGCCGACGGGGTGCGCACGCGCATCGGCCCGGCGGAGCTGCTGTCGTTCGAGGTACCGCACCAACTGAACGATCTCTCGCTCGGCTATCGCCTGAGCGTCGAGGGCAAGGTCGTCCTCTACTCGGGCGACACCGGCTGGACCGAAGCGCTGGTGACGCAGTCGCAAGGCGCCGACCTGTTCATCTGCGAGTGCTGCTTCTACGAGACGCGCGTCGACTTCCACCTCGACTATCCGCGACTCGCCGCGCAGCGCCCGCGGTTCGGCTGCCGGCGTTGGTGCTCTCGCACTGTGGCCGCGAGGTCCTCGCACATCGCGAGGAGATCAGCGAAGTGATCGCCTCGGACGGCCTCGTCATCGACCTCTGAAGCCGCGGCCTATCGCGGCTCGCGCCGGCGGGCGACCTCGCCGGGCGTCATGATCAACGAGCCCTTGGCGCGCTCCGCCTCGTGCTGGGCGGCGAGCTGGACGAAGTAGGCGAAGCTGGCGCGCACGAGCTGGCTGCACATCGGAATGTCGCGCGGGGCGACGTCGCCGGCGAGCGCCGCCGCCACCGCCTCGGCTTCGACAGCGCGCTCGGGACGGCGCGTCGCGGCGAAGAAGCGCGCCATCTCCGCCACCCGCCGCGACCACGTGGCGCGGTGTGCCCCTCCGAACGTCGCGTCGATCGCGCGCGCGATGATGTCGTCGAAGCGCTCGCGCTGCTGCATCTCGTTGAGCACCAGCGGGCTGTCCTGCACGCTGCCGAATTCCTCCAGATAGGACGTCAGGTCCTCGGCGGTGCGAAACCAGGTGCGAAACTCGGGCTCGCCGAGCACATCCGCGGAGCGCGCGAGCGCGGCGTCGTCGTCGCGCGGCGGCGGGAGCGGCGACGCTTCGGTCGGCGGCTCCCGCCAGAGTTGCGCACGGAGGGCCGGATAGTCGCCTTCCATGCGTGCGCCGCTGGCGCGCGCCGCATGGAAGGCGCGGCGCACCAACGCGTCGGCGTGGCGCCAGTCGAGCGTCGCGAGACGCACGTCGTGCCGTTGCTCCAGGTCGGTGCGCAGGGTCTTGAGCGACTTGCGGGTCGCGGTGTGCAGCGCCACTTCGCGCAGGCCGTCGGGATCGTTGATCACCGCGAACAGGTGCAGCACGCCACCCGGCTGCGGGCGGATCAGCCACACCAGCTGATCGCCGCGGCCGTCGACGGACGAGACGAGGCCCTCGAGCAGGCTGGACGGCGGCGTCTGGGCCGGCGCCGGCGGCGTGGACGGAGCGCCGGCGACGGCGATGCCGCGTTGCTGAAGCCGATAGAGCGCCCGCTTCGCCTCCTTGCGCACCAGCTTGTCGGCAGTGGAGGCCTCGAGCTGCTGGAGTTGGTGCGCGCTCGCCTCGCTGGCGATGCCGCCGAGACGATGCGCGATGGCGACGTCGGCGGACGGATCGCGGCCGGCGATCGCCGTCAGCGCCGTGACGTCGGCGTCGGCGGGCACCTTCCAGTCGGCGAGGAGGCGCTCGCCGGCGGTCTGGCGAGGGTCAGGGGTGTGCTTGCCCATCAGCCATCTGATCGGCGGCCCCGGCCGCTGCCGCGGGCGCGGGCGGCGGCGGTGCGGACGCGGCGGCGACCGGCTTCGCCGCGGGCAGACTGGTGAGCTCATCCGAGAGATGTTCGCGCATCCACTTCGGATCCCACCACTCGACCGGATCCACCTGGACGCCGCGCAACAGGATCGAGAAGTGCAGATGGTCGCCGCCCGCGAGGCCGGTTTCGCCCGTCTGACCGATGATCTCGCCGGCCTGCACCTTCTGTCCCTCGGTGACGCCGATGCTGCTCAGGTGGCCGTACAGCGATGCGATGCCGAGACCGTGATCGATCACCACCGTGTCACCGTAGATGCCGAGATACCCCGCGAACAACACGACGCCGGCCTGCGTGGCCTCGACCGGCGCGCGCTTGAGCGAAGCGAGGTCGTAGCCGAGATGCGTCTGCTTATCGATCGTCTCGCCTTTGTAGATGTACGAGCGGCGGTCGGCGAAGGCGCTCATCGGCGCCGCGTTCGTCTGTCGGTGGAAGACGCCGGTCCACAGCGGCACATCGGCCGAGTGCTCGGTGATCACGTCGAGCCGATCCTCCGATTCCTTGCGCACGTCGCGGTTGACCGTCAGGTAGCCCTGCACGAGATCCGCGGGCACCGGCTTGCCGGACTTGGAGAGGATCTCCGGTACCTTGCGCTGCAGGAACGCATCGTCGATCTGCAGCTGGCGCTCGGGGAACGTGCGGGACTTGATCGACACCGGCAGCGAGACCTCGGTGACGTTGCCGGCCGCATCCACCGCGCGCACGATCGGCCGCGCGGCCGAGGACAGGTCCTGCGGAACCGCGAACAGCGCGAGCGCGACGGTGGGATCGGCAAAATAGCCGCGCACGGCGGGAAACGTGTACTGGTCGACCTTCACCGACACGTCGGTGGCGTCTGGCGTGACGTGGAACAATGCCAGCGCCACGCCGCCCAGCCGCATGTTGTTCTGCGTGGTGATCACCTCGACGTGCGGCGGCGTCGTGTCGATGGCGACGTCGCGCGACGCCGCCGTCTCGCGCTCGCCGCCGAAGAGATGCCACGCGTAGGTGCCGGCGATCACTTCCAGCTTCGCCGGCCCCTCGACCGCGCCGGTCGAGGTGAGATCGGTGTCCAGCACGATGCGCCGCTCGTTGACGATCGGGCTGGCGGGAATCTCCTCGTTGTGCAGCGTGATGGGCTGTCCGTTGGCGACGAGTCGCACCTCGACATAGCGCAGACCCGGCCGGCCGGTGGAGCGGACGACGATCTCGCCGTTCGCGGTGCGTCCGATCGGTTCGTGCAGCTGCGCGAACTCGACGGTCGGCGGCCCCGGCTCGAGCTTCAGCCACCACACGACGCCTGCGAGCACCACGAGCGCCAATATGAATACCAGCGCTCCCCTCACCAGCTGCCACCCCGCCAACGCATGTGCAGACGCTTCCCGATGCCTGCCGCCAAGTCAAGGATGCGAACCTCACCTTGCCTTGCCAGGGGGAACCCTTTAACACCTCGCGCCATGGCCGGCGCGCAGATCGCCCCCGCCGAGGGTCGCCTCGGTGTGCTCCTGGTGGGCCTGGGCGCCGTCAGCACCACCCTCGTCGCCGGCGTCGAGCTGGCGCGCAAGGGGCTCGCGCAACCGATCGGCTCGCTCACGCAACTCGGCACGATCCGCCTCGGCAAACGCACCGACGACCGCGCACCGCTGATCAAAGATTTCGTTCCGCTCGCCGCGCTCGACGATCTCGTCTTCGGCGCCTGGGACATCTTCCCCGACAACTGCTACCAGAGCGCGCGCAAGGCGGGCGTGTTGGACCCGGCGCAGCTGGCCTTGGTACGCGAGGAGCTCGAGGCGCTCGCGCCGTGGCCGGCGGCGTTCGACCCCGAATACGTCAAGCGGCTGAAGGGCCCGCACGTGAAGCAGGCGAGCACCAAGATGGGGCTCGCCGAGCAGATCATGGCGGATATCGAGGCCTTCAAGGCGTCCAGCGGCGCGAGCCGGCTGGTGGTGGTGTGGTGCGGCAGCACCGAGAGCTTCCTCACCCCGCAGCCGGTGCATGCGTCGCTGCAGCGCGTTCGAGGCGGGACTGCGCAGCAACGATCCCGCGATCGCGCCGAGCATGCTGTACGCCTATGCCGCACTGAAGCTCGGCGTGCCCTTCGCCAACGGCGCGCCCAATCTGACGGTCGACATCCCGGCCATGCTCGAGCTGGCGCAGGCGCAGCGCGTGCCGATCTGCGGCAAGGACTTCAAGACCGGGCAGACGCTGATGAAGACCATCCTCGCGCCCGGCCTGAAGGCGCGCATGCTCGGACTGGACGGGTGGTTCTCGACCAACATCCTCGGCAATCGCGATGGCGAGGTGCTGGACGAACCGGCCAACTTCCGCACCAAGGAAGAGAGCAAGCTGTCGGTCCTCGACGTCATCCTGCGTCAGGATCTGCACCCCGAGCTCTACGGCGACTACGTCCACAAGGTCAGCATCCACTACTACCCGCCGCGCGGGGACAACAAAGAAGGCTGGGACAATATCGACGTCTTCGGCTGGCTCGGCTACCCGATGCAGATCAAGATCAACTTCCTCTGCCGGGACTCGATCCTCGCCGCCCCCCTGGTCCTCGACCTGGCCCTCTTCCTCGACCTCGCCCAGCCGCGCCGGCATGCAGGGGATCCAGGAATGGCTGTCGTTCTACTTCAAGAGCCCGCAGACCGCGCCCGGCCTCTACCCCGAGCACGACCTGTTCATCCAGCTCATGAAGCTCAAGAACACCCTCCGCCACCTGCGCGGCGAGGAGCTCATCACCCACCTCGGGCTCGAGTACTACGACTGACGCCGCGCCGGCCTCTCGATCAGCGTAACCCCGGTCGAGATGGAAGGAATTTTCACTTGCTTTCCGACATCGGCCTTGACTCGACACCTGCCGCCCTTTAAGACGTTCATTGCCCGGTAGAATCTTCTGTGGGCCTCTCCAGCCGGATGGCGACCGCTGGCATATCCCAGTATTTTCAACAATTTCGAGTGCTTCTCTCTCTGACGCGTCCGCACGCGCGCGTGCGCTAGGGCTTGGCCGCGCGAGGTTCGTTGCGAATGGGACACGACTGGTGCCCCTGTGGGGAGGGTTTGAGTAGGTGAAAGCGATGCAGCGAAACCGTTCCCACGCCAAGGCGCGCAAGCTGGCGGACGATTCGAAGGCGCACGGGCGCCCGTTCGACGAGATGGGCGATCGGTTGCCTGGGGCGGAGGCGGGAGGCGAGGAGATCGACGGCGTGATCTCCATGCTGGGCGAGATCGACGTCGAGAGCGTCGAATCGCTGGCCGAGGCGGGACTCGGCAAGGAAGTGGCCGAGAAGGAAGGCGAGTGGACCGAGGAGGAGCGCGAGGAGCGCCCGCCGGTCGCCGCTGCCGCGGCCTCGTCGGCGAGCTTCGCCGAGGACACCTCCGACCCGGTTCGCATGTATCTGCAGGAGATCGGTGCGGTCTCCCTGCTCAGCCGCGAACAAGAGGTCGAGATCGCCAAGCAGATCGAGGAAGGCGAGAAGCAGGTTCGCGAGAACGTCCTGAACCACCCCTTCCTGATCAACTACCTGCTCGAGATTGCCGATCGCATCAAGGCGGGCGAGCTGAGCGAGCGCGAGCTCAAGGACGAGGAAGCCCCGACACCACTCCGACGAGAATCAGGAGGAAGGTGCCGAAGAGGCCAACGCCAGCGACGGCGCCATCCTGAAGATCCTCGAGAAGCTGCGGAAGGTGTCGGTCGAGCGCACCCAGGCGCGCGAGGCGTATCGGAAGCTCAAGAAGCCGACGCCCGCCGCGACGCGCAAACTGGCCACGGCCGAGCAGAAGGTGCGCCGAGTCCTCGACGAGTTGCAGCTCGGCAAGCGACACATCACGACGGTGGTCGAGAAGCTGAAGAAGGCCGAGCGCGTGCTCGACCGCCAGCAGGACGTCATCGCCGCCGTCGAGCGCAAGACCAAGCAGAGCGCGGCGCAGATCCTGCGCCTCGCGCCGCAGCATCAAGGGCGACGACAGCCGTTCCGCGTCGGCCGCGGCGCGGCAGCTGCGCCTCGGCGTCGAGGAAGCGCGACGGCAGGTCGACGACCTCAAGGCGGCGCGCAAGCAGATCAGCGACCTCGAAGCCGAGGTCGGCATGAACCTCGAGCAGCTGACGCAGACCCTGCGCGTCATCCGCAAGGGCGAGTTCCGCGCGCAGGACGGGCAGAAGCGGCTGATCGAGGCGAACCTCCGACTCGTGGTCAGCATCGCCAAGCGCTACACCAACCGCGGCCTCGGCTTCCTCGACCTCGTGCAGGAAGGCAACATCGGCCTGATGCGCGCGGTGGAGAAGTTCGAGTACCAGCGCGGCTACAAGTTCTCGACCTACGCCACGTGGTGGATTCGCCAGTCGGTGAGCCGCGCCATCGCCGACCAGGCGCGCACCATCCGCATTCCGGTGCACATGATCGAGACGATCAACAAGGTCGTGCGCTCGTCGCGCTATCTGGTGCAGCAGCTCGGCCGCGAGCCGACGCCGGAAGAGATCGCGCAGAAGATGGAGATGCCGCTCGACAAGGTGCGCAACGTGCTGCGCATCGTGAAGGAGCCGGTCTCCCTCGAGACGCCGATCGGCGACGAGGAAGAGAGCTCGCTGGGCGATTTCGTCGAGGATCGTCAGACGGTGTCGCCGGCCGATGCGGCGGTGTACACGAGCCTCGAGGAGCAGACGCGCAAGGTGCTGGCGACGTTGACGCCGCGCGAGGAACAGATCCTGCGCATGCGTTTCGGCATCGGCGAGAAGTCGGACTACACGCTCGAGGAGGTCGGCCAGCGGTTCGCGGTCACCCGCGAGCGCATCCGGCAGATCGAGGCCAAGGCCTTGCGCAAGTTGCGGCATCCGAGCCGCGCCCGTTCGATCGAGTCGTTCGTTGGCAGCTGAGGACGCTGCGCCGCTCGATCGTGACACGGTGGTGGTGGGGAGAAGGAGGAGGGTGGCCAATGTTGAAGAGCAACGATCTCGAGGATGAGCTGCGGCGCTGGCGCGCCGACCGGGCGCGCAAGCAGACCGTCCGGCAGACGGCGGTCGAACGATCGCCGGACGGTGCGGGTGAACGGCCAGGAAGTCGTGGTCGTCACCAAGCCGAAGCGCGCACGCGATCGACTGATTGCGACGCCGACCGCGCCGTGCGTCGGCGCGATCGCGCGTTGACATTCCGCTGCGCGGCGCCCTAGGGTCGAGCCATGCGTTCGATCCGTTTGCCGCTCGCTGTTTTTCGCCGCCGCCATGACGGTTGGCGGTCGCCGGTCCGGCTGCCGCAGACCGAGCCACGTGCGACGATTTGCTGTCGGCGCGCCAGCTTGGCCAGACCGCCGAGGAGGTCGCGACCGCCTTCCGCACCACGCAGGCACGCGTCGAAGCCTGCGAGCGCGTCGCCGAACAACACCGGCGACTGGACGCCCAGCGCGAGCAGTTCGAGGCGCGCGCACGCCGCAGCGCGTCGCGCGAGTAGCGCCCTTTCACCTTGCTCCATCGTGGTTCGCCGCGTATCGTCCTTTTGGCGATGCCCTGGCGTCGAGTCCTTGTCGGGCTGCTCGTTGCCGGGTTGGGGGTCGCTCGCTGCTCCCGCCGCACGCGCAGTCCGTGCACTACGTGCTCACGGCGGAGAGCCGGCTGACCACGTCGTGCCAGTCCTGCGATCCGGCCGAATCGACGCAGCGCAGCCGCTGCACCGGGTCTTTCGAGGTCAGCGTCCTGCCGGGCGACGCCTATGGCGGTCGACGCGATCACCGGCGTGCCTGGCAGAGCGGATCGCTGGCAATCACGGGATCCGGCTTTCTCCAGCGCTTCGGCGACGAGCGTGCCGCCGATGGTGCTCGACACGCGCTTCAACGGCGTCCCGGTGCTGCTGACCAGCGGCCGTCGCCAGGCGATCGCCGGCGGACGAGATCCGCCTGCAGCTGACCTCGCCGAAGGGGCTGAGCACGGCTTTGCGGTCACGCTGGTGGCCGTGCCCGAGCATGCCGGTGCGCCCGATGCCGACGGGGACGGCCTGGCCGACGATATCGATAACTGTCCCGACCGTGGCCAACGCCGACCAAGCTCGACAGCGACGGCGACGGCGTCGGCGATGCCTGCGACGCCTGCGCCGACACGCCGGCCGACACGCCGGTGCTGGCCGACGGCTGCGCCGCTCGAACAGGCGTGCCCGTGCGACGGCCCGACGCACCGACGAAGAGTGGTCGAGCCAGCGGGCCTACGTACAATGCGTCGCGCGCGACGCTGAAGCCGCTGCGCCAGGGCGGCAAGTCGGGAGGAGCGAGATCCGCCTGCTCCTGCAGGACGCCGTGCGCTCCGGATGCGGGCGCCGCGTCCTCGCGATGGGCTGACTCGCGCCGCCGCTCGGCTCAGTGCGTGTAGCCGTGCGTCGACTGCACGGCTGACTCGGTCGCGCTGTTCAGGAAGGCGAGCACGCCGGGCGCGTCGAAGTACGATGAACAGCCACATCGCCGCCGCACCCAGGACCACGCCGTAGAAGAACTCGCGCACGCCCCGAGTATAGGCCTCGCCGGCGGCGTCGCAACGGCGATTTCTGCGCCTCGACCGTCCAGCCTTCAGCCTGGGGCATTCGGCCGCTTGCCACGCCCGCCGGAGCGCCGGCCGACGGGCGTCGGTCACGGGAAGATGACGGTCGACGGCCGCCCGCCCTCGAGGAAGGGCTCGTTGGCGGTGGTGTGCAGCGTGTTGTTCTGGCCCAGGAAGCGGTCGATCACCAGGCCGACCAGCGGCGATCGAGACGCCGCGCACGACGAGGTGCGCCGTATCGGTGCCCAGCGTCGAGTTGCTCAGCGTGCTGAACTTGCGAAGGACGCGCTGGCTGGCCAGGCAGCTGAAGCGGTAGGACGACGAGAACACCTGCTCGAACTCGTTGATGATCGCCATCTGCACCACCGTCTCGGTCGGCGTCTGGGTGAGCAGATCCTCCGCGCACGGCACCGTGATCAGCTCGCTGACCGGACCGCCGCTCTGACGCGTCAGCACGGGGAAATGCAGGCGATCCGGGCACGCTTCGTAGGTGAAGCCGTCGAGATCGATGACGCCGGTGTAGCGCGCCCGGCGAGAGGCGTCTGGAAGCCGATCGCGTCGTAGCCGACGGTCTCGCCGCTGACGCGGTCGTAGATCAGCGCGCGGCCCTGCAGCGCGTTGTGGGCGCTCGAGCTCGGGCGCGCGGCGGCGACGGCGCACTTCAGCTCGCCGACGCCGGTCGAACGGCGGCACGGCGGTGAAGGTGAGCGGATTGTTGGCGCCATCGTCGGCCAGCCACGACAGCGGCTGGTTGGCGGTGAGCGACACGAAGAAGCCGACCTCGATGCAGTCCGACTGGCGCACGTAGAAGCACTGCAGGTCGATCTGCTGGTTGGACATGTTCATCAGCTCGATGCGCGTGTCCTGCGTCGCGCTCGACACGATGTACGGGAAGACGATGAACGCCGACGCGAGCTTCTGCGCGGGCGGCAGACCCTCGGCGACGGCGAAGGCGATCTGGCCGTCGTTGGACGTGCGTCGGCACCGGCGTCGAGGTCGGACGCGGCGTCGACGTATTCGTCGGCGGCCGCGTATTGGTCGGCACGCGCGTGGCGCGTCGGTCGTGCGGCGTGCGGCGTCGCCGTGCGCGTCGGGACGCGGGTCGCGTCTCCGTCGCCGTGACGGTCGGGCTGCGCGTCGCCGTGCCGATGCGCGTCGGCGTGACGGTCGCGGCGCCGTCGTCGGCGTGCGGGTCGGCGGCCGCGGCGTCGGCGTGCGTGGCGCTGAACGGCGACAGCCGCCACGAGTCGAGCGCGCCCGCCGAGCGCCTTGAGCACGGCGCTCCAGTCGATCGCCGCTGGTCGTCACCGCCTGCGTCGGCTGGGCGCGAGCACCAGCGCCACGCCAACGCGGCACCGATCGCAGATCGCGCGCACGCCGCGTTCATGGGAAGACGGATCTCCGCCGAGCGACCGCCGCGCAGCGCCGGCTCGTTGCCGGCCGTGCCGGCGCGCCGCCGGGCGTCTGGAAGTGGTCGACCAGCATCGCCAGCACCGGCGACTGCACGCCGCGCACGATGAGGTGGCCGGTCTCCGAGCCCAGCGTCGCGCGGGTGAACGACTGGCTGATCTGCCGCAGCGTCCGGCGCGCGTAGCAGGTGACGATGGTCGAGGCGGACAGATGCTGCTCGAACTCGTTGACGACCAGGAACTGCACCGTCGTCGTCGGTCGGCGACCGAGATTCTCGAGGTCTTCGGTGCACGGCGCCAACGACGATCTCGCTCTCGCTCGCCGGATGTGCCGGTCGCTGGGAGGAAGACGAAGTGCTGCTCGTCCGGGCACTGCGAATAGGTCACGCCGTCGAGCTGGATGGTGTCGCTCGAGCGGCCCGTCCGACAGGCGCAGGAAGCCGACTGCGCTGTAGCCGATCGTCTGACCGTCGGCGCCGAACACCGCCGCGCGTCCCTGGATCGCGTTGTGGAACGTCGACGCCCTTCCTGCTCGGGCTCGACGATGCACTTGAGCTCGCCGGTCTGCGCTGAACGGCGGAACCGCCGTGGAGCTGAAGCCGCTGAAGAGCCCGCGGCTGGCCAGCCAGGAGAGCGGCTGGTTCGGCGTCAGGCGGACGTGGAAGTCGAGGCCGCTGCAGGTCTGGGCCGGGACGTAGATGCACTTCAGGTCGATCGGCCGCGCGGTCAGGTTGACGATCTCGACCCGCGTATCGACCGTCGCGCCGCCGCCCTCGACGACGATCAGCGGGTAGATCAGCACCGCCGAGGGCAGGCGCTGCGGCGGCGCATCCGCGCCAGCGCCGGCGTCAGCGCGGCCGCGACGGCTATGCCGAGCGCGGCGGAACCGCCGCAGTATCGATGTCACTCGCAAGCATGCGTGAATCCGGCGCGCATACTAGGTGTGCGACGGAGGCGAAATCAACCAAAAAACCTGGACGGCTTGCGCGCTCAGAAATGTCTGATTTACAAACTGTTTATGTCGGACCTGACGACCGAACCGCTGTTCTGCGGTCGATGCGGCGCGCGGCTGCGCCTCGAGGGCGCTCGACGGCGGCGTCGACGCTGGTGTCCGAGCTGCGGTCGAGCGGTCTACCGCAACCCCGTCGGTCGGCGTCGCGGTGGTCGCTCCGCCAAGACGGCGACGGTCCTGCTCGGCCGGCGCGCGCGCGGCCCCTATGCCGGCCTGCTGGTGCGTCCCCTGCGGGTACGTCGAGTGGGACGAGGACGTCCGTGCCGCCGCGCGTCGCGAGCTGCGCGAGGAGACCGGCCTCGAGGTGCGCGCTCGGCGACGTCGTCGGCCGTCCATTCGAACTTCCACGACCGCGCCCGGCAGACCGTCGGCGTCTGGTTCGCGGGCCGCGTCATCGGCGGCGCGGCGCGTCCCCGGCGACGACCTCGATGCGCTCGCCTACTTCCCGCTCGCGGCACCGCCGCCGCTGGCGTTTCCGACCGACGCCGAGGTGCTCGCGGGCCTCGCCGCGCCGCGATCACCTTGACTTGGCGGCGTCTTTCGGGGCACATTATCGGCGGTTTCCGGCACCGCTTGCAGCGCTCTTCGCACGAGCGCCGGCCGGGTCACCCCACACCCCACATACACACCGCAGGAGGAGGACATTCACATGGCAGGTTTGCTCGAAGGCAAGGTTGCGATCATCACCGGCTCGGGCCGCGGCATCGGCCGCGAAGAGGCGCTGCTGATGGCCAAGCAGGGCGCCAAGGTGGTGGTCAACGACCTCGGCGCGCACTTCGACGGCACCGGCAGCGCCGACGACAGCCCGGCGCAGCAGGTGGTCAACGAGATCAAGAAGATGGGCGGCGACGCGGTCACCAACGGCGAGAGCGTCACCGACTTCAAGGGCGCCAAGCGCATCGTCGAGTGCGCCCTCGACCACTTCGGCAAGCTCAACATCGTCGTCAACAACGCCGGCATCCTGCGCGACCGCATGATCTTCAACATGGGCGAGGAGGACTGGGACGCGGTCATCGGCGTGCACCTCAAGGGCACCTTCGACATGAGCCGCCACGCCTGCGAGTACTGGCGCGAGGAGCACAAGAAGGGCAACGTCCTCAACGGCCGCATCATCAACACCGCCTCCGACGCCGGCCTGCTCGGCAACGTCGGCCAGGCCAACTACGGCGCCGCCAAGGCCGCCGTGGCGCTGATGGCGATCGTCATGGACGCCGAGATGCAGAAGTACGGCGTGTGCTGCAACGCCATCGCCCCGGTCGCGCGCACCCGCCTGACGGTCGAGGCGACGCCGTCGACCGCGGCGTTCATGGGCAAGCAGGTCGAGGAAGGGCAAGTTCGACGTCTTCGATCCGCGCAACATCGCGCCGCTGGTCGCCTGGCTGGCGAGCGACGACGCCGAAGAACGTGCACGGCGAGGTGTTCCGCGTCGGCGGCGGCACGGTGTGGCTGATGCAGGGCTGGCACTCGGTCGGCAAGGTGTCAGCCAGCGCGCCGTCTGGGAGCCCGCGGCGCTCGGCGAGAAGCTGAAGGCCGAGCTCGCCAAGGGCATCACCGCCAAGGAGAACATCGGCGCCATCATGGCCGAGGCGCTGAGCGCCTGATTCGCTTCGCGAGCGCGGGCGCGGCCGCCGCAGCGGTCGCCCCGCATCGTCCCGCTCCCATCCCGTGCCCCGCACCGATCCTCATCATCTGTCACGCCAACACCAGCCGCAGCGTCATCGCGGAGGCGCTGCTGAGAAAGATGCTGGCGCGAGCACGGCGCCGCCGACCGCTACCGCGTTCAGTCGGGAGGCGTCGCACCGTTCGCGCGCGACGGCGCGCTGGTCTCGCTCGATGCGCGTCTGGTGCTGCGCGACGAGGGCATCGACCTGCCGCCCGAGAGCGTCGCCACCGACCTCAAACGCAACCGCCACCTGGTCGACGAGGCGGATCTCATCCTCGCGATGACGCGACGAGCAGATCCGCATGCTGCGCGACGGTTGGCCGGAAGCCGCGGGCAAGGAGATCTATACGCTGCGCGAGTTCGCCGGCGGCACCGGCAACATCGAGGATCCCGCCGGCCGCGACGAGTCGGTGTTCGCCGCGTGCCGCGACGAGATCAAAGCGTGTCTCGAGCGGGCCCTGCCGCGCCTCATTTGATGAGGATGTGGCGGCGCTGCACGGCGAGCCCGACGGTGCCGCTCTGCTTGTCGATGGCCTGCGTGATGCGCATCTCCACCTCGTAGTCGCCGGGACGCGACGGGGCCTTGAGGTAGAATGCCATCCGTACCGGCTCGCCTGGTGCGGCGTTCTCCGGCAGGAGGATCACGTCGCCGAGGCCCGGCACGACCTCGCCGTTCATGTACCAGCGCACCAAGAGGTACGTGAGAAACCGCGCGTTGATCGTCCCCTCGCCGTTGAAGGCGGGCCAGGCGACGGTGCCGGCGTTGGTGATGCGCAGCTGCACGCGCTTGGACTCTCCGGCCAGCATCGACCGGGGGATGTAGAGCCCCGCGATCGCCCCGCTGAGCTGCGACGGATCGATCGGCCCCACGTGCGCCGCGACCGGATCGCTCAGGCCGTCGGCCAGGACGCGCCACAGCTCCAGCGGATGGAACCCGTTCCGCAGGCTGCGCACGATCTGCAGGTCGCTCCAGTCCCACACCCGATGCGGCGCAAGCTCGAGCGCCTTCGGCTGGCGGTTCCATTCGTCATCGGCGGCGTAGACGCCAATCGCCTGCACCGCAACGCCGAAGAGCGCCAGGACCGCCGCCATCGCGCGCATCGGCGGCGTGCGGCAGTACGGCACGAGTCCGTAGACCAGGAAGATGATCAGCGCCGGTAGGACGTCGCTGAAATAGCGTGGGCCGTAGGTGTATCCCGCCCACCACTCCTTGAAGAGCCCATAGACGAGCACGTGCAGCAGGAGCACGACGCTCAACCAGCGCAGCCATGGCGGCGCGGGGACCCGCCAGACCCGCACGGCGCCCCAGAGCGCGAAGGCCATGATCGGCGTGTAGATCAGCAGCCCGCGGTTCGGGCTGACCAGCAGCCCGGCGACGCCCTCCGGCAGCGAGCCGCTGAAATGCGAGAAGCTGCCGTATCCGCCGAGCGCGGTGCTGAAGATCGCGTAGTTGTAGGCCAGCAACGCCACGCCGGCGAGCGCCGGCAGGCCGGCGAAGTACAGGACGCGCCAGCGGTGACGGATGGCGAGGAAGAGAAACACCACGGCGGCCAACACCGCCGTCTGCGGTCGATTGGCGACCGACAGCGAGGTGACGAGGCCGGCGAGTACCAGCGCGCGCGCCGATGGCGACGGCGCGATGAGAATCAGGCACAGCATCGCCAGGGTCAGTTGCGCCACGCCGTGCACCCACAATGCCTGACTCGAGATCGACCAGGCGCTGGTGCCGAGACCGTAGATGAGCGTCAACCCGACCGCCCAGCGCCACGTGGTCAGACGACGCAGGGCGATGAAGAGAAATACGGCTGACAATGCCGTGATCATCGCCGCGGCGAGCCGCTCCATGATGACTTCGATGACCCGCGCCGGCACGTCGTCGTAGGAGAGCCCGCGGTGCGACAACCACCAGGCCGGCAGCACGTAGAGCGGCGTCACGACGAGAGAGGTCGCGACCGTCGTCACCGAATAAATGTGCCCGTCGTGGTAGTGCACGTAGTACGGCAGCGCGCCGCGCTCGTTGCGCTCCCACGTGAACTCGTCGAGGTTGAGGTTGCCCTCGCGCAGGAGACTGAACGGTAGCCGACGCGTGGGGATGCTGTCGCCGGCGCCGCGCTGGCGGAAGTTCAGCGTGTAGATCGCGAACAGCAGTAGAAAGAGCGCTCCTGCGACCTTCCACGTGGCCGGTCCGGCGTCGACGACGGGCGCCGGCGCGACGACGCGTGGCCTCGGAACCGCCTTGGAGCGCGCGCGAGCCGCCATGCGTGCCGATGCTTGCACCGCCGGTCCGCGGCGGGCAAGCGAGCGGCACGCGTTCACTTGCCGCCGCCGCCGAACGCGCTACACACGAGGTATGCGCGCCCTGGTCCTGGATGCGCCGGCGCCGGTCGAGAGCCGCCCGCTGCGGCTCGTCGATCTGCCGATTCCCGACCCCGCACCGGGCGAGGTCCGTGTCCGCGTCCACCTGTGCGGCGTCTGCCGCACCGATCTGCACGTCGTCGAAGGCGATCTGCCGCCGCAGACGCCACGTATCGTCCCCGGCCATCAGGTCGTCGGCGTCGTCGACGCGCTCGGCACCGGCTGTACGCAGCTCACCGTTGGGCAGCGCGTCGGCATCGCCTGGCTGCGCCAGACCTGCGGGACCTGCGTGCACTGCCGAGGCGGCGCGGAGAACCTCTGCGAGCGGGCGCGCTTCACCGGCTGGCACGCGAACGGCGGCTACGCCGAGTATGCCGTCGTGCGCGAGGACTTCGCCTACGCGTTGCCCGACACCATCGCCGACGCGGAAGCGGCGCCGCTGTTGTGCGCCGGCATCATCGGCTACCGCGCCCTGCGCCGCGCCAATGTCCGCGCCGGCGGCAGGCTCGGCCTCTACGGCTTCGGCGCGTCGGCGCACATCGCAATCCAGGTCGCGCGGCACCTCGGCTGCCGCGTCTTCGTGATGACGCGCGAGGCCCGCCACCGCGCCCTCGCGATGGCGCTCGGTGCCGAATGGGCCGGCGGCGCCACCGATACGCCGCCCGAGCCGCTCGACAGCGCCGTGCTCTTCGCGCCCGCCGGCGAGCTCGTCCCCCCTGCCCTCGCCGCCCTCGACCGCGGCGGCACGCTGGCCCTCGCGGGCATCTATCTCACCGAGATCCCACCGCTCGATTACGAGCGCCACCTCTTCTACGAGCGCACCCTCCAGAGTGTCACCGCCAACACCCGCGAGGACGGCCGCGAGTTGCTGCGCATCGCCGCCGAGATCCCGATTCGCCCACGCACCGTCCCGTTCCCGCTCGAGAACGCCAACGACGCGTTGCGCCAGCTCAAGCACGACGGCTTCGAGGGCGCTGCGGTGTTGCAGGTCTGACTCGGCCAATCGCCGACTGGAGGGCCGCGCTCCCGCGCGGCCTGTCCGCGAAGATCCAACTCGATCCTCGGTGGACGGGAGATCATGTGTCGTACCGCGCCGACAGGCGCCGCGGGAGCGGCGCCCTCCATTCGATGATTGTTTCGTATGGCTGGCCTTCGCCGCCCCTTTCGCGCCAGGCCACCACCTTCCGGGCGACGCGTCCGCGTCGCCCGGGCACAAGGCCCGCGGCTACGGCGTTGGGGTGCCCCGGAGTCGCGCCAGGTTCTCGCGGAACAGCGCGTTGTCCGGCTCGATGCTGAGCGCGTGTTGCAACGCCGCGATCGCGCCGGCGCGATCGCCCATGAGGAAGGCCACGTTGGCGCGGTAGTGGTACACCAACGCGCTGCGCGGCGCGGCGCGCTCGGCGTCGTCGAGCCTGCGCATGGCACCGGCGTAGTCGCCGCGTCGTGCCAGGTCGGCGGCCTGCTCGGCCAACACCGCGGCCTGGCGCTCGCCGGCGTCGAGCGGCGTGGCGGCAGCCACGGCCACGCCCAAGCGGCGGAGCGCGTCGCGCGAGGGATCGTACGCGGGGTTGTAGCGCAGCGCCGTCCGGTAGTCGGCGATCGCGGCCTCGCGCTGGCCCTGCCGTTCACGGATGACGGCACGATTGTGAAAGCCCTCCGGATTCAACGGCGCGGCGGCGATCGCGCGATCGATCTCGCGCAGCGCCTCGTCGTAGCGGCCGAGCGCGCCGAGCGCGCCGGCCCAGCTGGCGCGCAGCCCGCCGTCGTCCGGATTGGCACGCACGAGCGCCGCGTAGGCGTCCGCCGCCTCGGCATACTTGCCCTGCTGGAAAAGCACGGCGGCGAGGTTGCGCGCACCCTTCGGCGACTCGGTGTCGAGATAGCCGAGGCTGCGCAGATGCTCGAGCACCGCGGCGTCGACTGCTGGATTGTCTCCGGTCGGGTTCGCGGCGACGTCGCCGGTCTCGTAGCTCGCCAACACGCGCGGCGGATCGGCGAGACGCAGACCGTCGGTGAGCACGTGGCCGGACATGTCCTGCGGCACCGCGACGCCCATGAGCGCCAGCACCGTCGGGGCGACGTCGAGCAGGGTCGCGCCGGTGATCGTCGTCCCCGGCCGCACCGCGCGACCGTAGAAGTAGAGAATGCCGTCGTCGCGATGGTAGCGCTCGCTGACGCGGCGCATGTCGCGGGTGACGCTGGGATCGTCCGGCAACGCGCCGAGCGCGAAGCCGTGGTCGGACAGGACGACGAGGGTCGTGTTCGCGTCCATCATCGCCATCAGCTCGCCGATGAGCCGGTCGGCGAACCCGTACATCGCCTCGACCGCGCCGCCGTACTGCCGTTGCTGCTCGGCGAGCTCGCCGACGAGACCGTGCGCGCGAAACAGATGCCCGAACAGGTGCGAGGTCGAGTCGGTGCCCTCGATGTACGCCATCAGCAGATCGGGCCGATCGGTGCGCCACAGGTCCTCGGCGATGGCGCGATAGCTCTCGGCCGTGGCCAGCGCCCATTTGAAGTGGGCGAGCGGATCGTCGAAGTCGAACGGCCGCGCGAACGCCGCCGCATCCACGTGCACGTAGGGCGCGAGATCGGCCGGCGTCAGGTCGCCGGGGCGCTTGACGAGCGCCGCGACACGATCCGCGAGGGCCGGCGGATAGACGCTGGCGCTGCGCTCGCCACCGCCGCGCAGACCTTCGTCGAAGAGGAAGTGGTAGCAGGTGTGGTCGCTGACGATCGCACCGGTGACCGGCTCGGCCGGCCACGTCGCCCACCAGCCGACCACCGCTACCGACCGCCCCGCCGCCGTGGCGATGTTCCACAGCGCCTTCACCTTGCGCATGCGGCTGGTCACCGGCAGCTGCTCGCCGGTGGTGGAATTCACCGCGACGAAGTGGCCGATCTGGTGCTGATCGGGCGGCTTGCCGGTGGCGATCGTCGTCCACAGGATCGGGCTGAGCAACGGCTTGCTGCTGCGCAGACGGCCGAACGCCCCGTCGCGGCGCAGCGCGGCGAAGTGCGGCAGTTGGCCGTCGGCGATCAGCAGCTCCACCGCGTCGGGATCGACGCCGTCGAGGCCCAGCACGATGACGCGCCCCGGCGGGGCCTCGCGCGCGCAGCCGCCGACGAGGAGCAGCGCGAGCAGCGCGGAGGTCAGCCGAACGCTGATCGCTGACGGCTGACGGCTGACGGCCGGTCTCATCCCCTCACCCTGGGACCTCCCCTGCGGGAGCGGGACGCGGCGGTCAATTGCCCGGTGTCGGCGTGAGCGCCGCTTCCAGGGATGCGAGGTGACGGCGCTGCAGCTCGCTGCGCGGGGCGAGGGCGACGGCGATGCGCTGATGGGCGAGCGCGTCGGCGAGGTGCCCCTGGAGGTAGGCGACGTTGGCGAGGTCGCTCTGGGGCATCGCGGCGCGCTCGTCGAGCCACGCGGCGGCAGCGAGCACGATCGCCGCATCGTCGAGTTGGCCGCGGTCCACCATGCGCTTGGCCGCCATGCACCGCCGCCGCGTCAGGGCGCGCGGGCGTCCCAGACGGTCACTCGACGGTGTCGGCAGGGCGGCAGCGGCGTCCCGCATCGCGACGGCGGCGATGTCGTTCGGCGTCAATGCCAGCACACGCTCGGCGGCCTGCCGCGCGTGTTCGGGTTGCTCCGCCGCGAGCGCGGCATCGGCCAGTCGACGCCACAGCTCGGGATCGTCGGGCGCCACGCGTTGGGCGCGGAGATAGTACTCGACGGCCCGATAGGGACGCCCGAGCTCCGCCAGGCGATCGCCGCGCCCGAGCAGCTCGGCGAAGGCTGGATCGGTAAGGGCGGGAGGCGCGCGGTGGAAGTGGCGTAGCCCGACCGCCACGAGAATCGCCACGGCGCCGAGCGCGATCACCGCGGCGGCGATGCGCGCCCGGCTCACTCTCGCCGATCCGCTCGCCGTGCCGCGCGCCAGCGCTCGATGTACTCGGCGAAGGGGCGCACCAGCCAATGCTGCGGCCCCAGCAGCGCGACGCCGGCGATGAGCAGCGGCACGCCCGGGATGACGGGCAGCACGAGGCCGAGGACGCCGGCGACGAGGAGGAGCACACCGCCGACACTGCGCGCCACCTGCCACACGGCCTGCAGGCGGCCCATCGCCGGTTCCGAGGGGTCGGGCTCCTGGCCGGATTCGACCGGCAATGGCGGGTCAGCGGGCATCCGTCTCGTCGAAACCTCCCATGGGTCGAGCGTATACAGGCGTGGCAGGCTTGGGAAAGCGCTAAATCCGCGCGAGCATCGACCCCGCCGGTGGACGCGCGTCAGCCGTGGGCGACGACCTCTTCGGCGAAGCGTTGGACGCGCTCGGTCAACGCGTCGGCGGTCGGCAGCGGCCAATACGGAATCAGCCGGTGCACGCCGAGCTCGCCAAAGCGCTCGACGGTATGGCGATCGATGGGTCCGCGCGGGGTGATACTGATCTCCATTTCACCGAGCGCCGCCGGGCGCGGCGTTTCGGCGAGGGCGCTGCGCAGGCCGGCGAGGCACTCCGCCGTCTGGGCGAGGTCGAGCGAGAATCCATACCAGCCGTTCGCGTGCTGCACGGCGCGGCGGTACGCGGCCGGCGTGCGTCCGCCGATGACGATCGGCGGATGCGGCTGCTGGACCGGTCGCGGCTGCGCATCGATGCCGCGGAACGCAACGAAGCGCCCCTCGTAGGCCGGATGCGTCTCCGTCCAGACGGCCAGGATGGCCTCGAGGTACTCCATGGCGCGGGCGCCCTTCTGTTCGAACGGAATGCCGAGCGCGTCGAACTCCGGTTTCAGGTAGCCGATGCCGAGGCCGAAGATCAGGCGGCCGTCCGATACGACGTCGACGCTGGCGAGCTCCTTGGCCAGCACCAGCGGATTGCGCTGCGGCAGGATGATGATGCCGGTGCCGAGCCTTATGCGCGTGGTCGCCGTCGCCACCACGGCCAGCGCGACCGCCGGATCGAGGATCGGCGCCTGCGGCGGCATCGGCGAGGGCGGGACCTGCGGATCCGGCAGCACGACGTGCTCACCCGTCCACACCGATTCGAAGCCGGACGCCTCGGCGAGCCGCGCGATCCGTGCCGCGGTCTGGCCACTGGCGCACGGACCGATGTTGATGCCGAACAGACCAAAGCGCATGGGGCACCTCCGCGGGGCGAACGGGGAGAGGATGACGAAGGAGGAAAGACGAAGGACGAACCCGTCAGTAGAGCGATCCGTCGGCTGTCCGCATCGTATCATGGCCGCGGTGCCACGCGGAGCTGCGGGCCGCGTTTTTCGGTCTGCGCGGCTAGGCGCCGGCGGGGACGAGGTATAGGGTGCCGGCCGTGATGCCGCGGTCGAATCGCCGATGACCCGATCCGCCATCGTCTGCCGCCTCGCCCTCGCCCTCGCCTTCGGCGCGGCACTTGCCGCCGCCGCGGCGCGGCCGGCGCGCGCGGAGTCCCCCGCGAGCCCGACGCCGGAGCTGGAGGTGGTGCCGCTCGACGAGGACAGCTTCGCGCTCGAGCATCAGGAGGCGCCGAGCGGATTCCCCGATCCGATGGAGGAAAGCAACCGCAAGGCGCTCTGGGTGGATCAGCAGGCCGATCGCTGGTTCATCGACCCGCTGGTCCGAACCTATCAGTTCATCGTGCCGCCGCCGGGACGCCGCGCCGTGCGCCGCTTCTCGCTCAACTTGAACTCCGTGTCGATCCTGATCAACGACCTGCTGCAGCGGGAATGGGGCGACGCCTGCATCACCACCGAGCGCTTCGCGATCAACTCGACGGTCGGCGTCGGCGGTCTGTTCGATCCCGCCGCCGCCCTCGGCATGGAACGCCACCATTCCGATTTCGGCCAGACGCTGGCGCTGTTCGGCGTCGGCAGCGGCCCCTACCTGGTGCTGCCGCTCGCCGGCCCGTCGAACGCGCGCGATTCGGGCGGCACCGTGGTCGACTTCTTCCTCCAGCCGATGCTCTACATCCTGCCCTTCGCCCAGCTCTTCGTGTACGAGGGATCGCTCGGCCTCTCGACGGGACTCGCCGCGCGCGACGCGTACAGCGAAGGGATCACCGCCCTGCGCTCCTCGTCGGTGGACTACTACTCGGCGCTGCGCAACGCGTACTACCAGACCCGCATCGCCGAGATCTGGGATCGCCGCGACGCCCACCGCGCGATCGCAGGCGAGGAAGAGGCCACCCCGAAATGAGATCAACGCGAAGGAGCGGGGGCGCGAAGATCAGAAGAGAGCAAGCCTCTTCGGGCCTCCGCGTCTTCGCGACCCTTCGCGTTGAGGATTTTGACTTCAGCTGGTGAGCTTGCCCGACGCGTAGTCCGCGACCTTGGCGTCGACCGTTTGCAGCAGCTTTTCGAAGCCTTCGCGCTTGAGGACGGACGAGTAGTCGGAGCGGCGCAGCGCGAGCTCGCTCACCGTGCCCTTGTTGTAGACGTCGACGATCTTCCAACCGGCGTCGCTCTTACGCAGGCGATACGTCAGCTGGACGTTCTCGGCGTTGGGGCGGTCGAGCATGGTCTTCACGAAGACGGTGTCCTGCGCCGCCGGCTCCTCACCGAGCGTCTGGAACGACTCGCCGCCCCAGCCGGTGAAACGCCCGGCATAGGTGGCGACCGTGATGCGCTCGAACGCGTCGCGCCAGCGCTTCTGGTCGGCAGCGTTGAGGTCCTTCCCGTCGGGCCCGAGGACGAACTTGGCCATGAAATCGAGGTCGAAGTCCGCCTCGACGGCCGGAGCGATGCGGGCGTAGCGGCCCTCATATCCGAGCTGCGTCGCTTCCTTCATCGCGCCGAGGAGCGTCGCGTGGAGACTCTCGACCACGTTGACCGCGCCGTCGTCCGCCGCCCATGTCTGACTGCCGAGCAACAGGCCCAGCAGCAATGCCGTCGCGCTTCGCAGCATGCCCCATCACCTCGCAGAACCCCGGCCGCGCCGGCGCGGCGCCCGTTGTCGCACTGCCAAATTCCTATGTCAGGGAATGGGAAATAGCCAGGTGTTGCCCCGACATAGGGTTGACGAACGCCGCGGCATCCCTTCCTATGAGGCACCGCGACGACCGCAGGCGCCCCGGAAGGAGACGACGATGGCGGAGCACATCACCCACGATCCGATCTACAACACCGTCGACCGTGACGCGTTTCCCTCGCTGATCGAGGTGGACCGCTACGGCGAGCGCACCGATGCGTTCGACAAGATCGTGTCCGCCACCAACGATCACTTCTGGGATCCGACCGACACCGCCTACCTCGACTATGCGCAGGGCTTCGATCTCGCCAGCGAGACGCTCATGCCACGCTCGATGGCCATCGAGCTCAACTGCGCGGTCGCCGATCGGCTGGACGAAGGTCAGAAGGTCCACCTGGCGAACGAGAACACGCACTTCATGCTCTCCAGCATCCTGCACGGCGAGCAGGGCGCGCTGTCGCTGTCCGCCAGCCTGTGCCTGATCCTCCGCGACCCCGGCGCGCAGGAGTATGCCGCCAACCAGGCGCGCGAGGAGGCGCGGCACGTCACCGGCTTCGCCAAGTATATCGAGCGGCGCTGGGGCAGACCGTTGGCGGTGGGCAACACGCTCAAGACGCTGATGACCGAGCTCGTACTCGCGCCGGAGGTCTACAAGAAATTGGTCGGCATGCAGATGCTGATCGAGGGCCTGGCGATGGGCGCCTTCGCCACCATCCATTCGCGCACCAACGATCCGCTGCTCCAGCGGCTGGTCCAGATGGTGATGACCGACGAGGCCTTCCACCACAAGTTCGGCAAGATCTGGGCGGACCGCACCGTGCCGAAGCTGAGCGAGGAAGAGCACGAGAAAGTCGAGTCCTGGGCGGCGCGCTGCTTCGAGACCCTGCTCTTCAACCTCGTCAACGCCGAGCAGAAGCAGGCGATCTACGCCCAGTTCGGCCTCGACTGGCAGTGGGTGCGCAGCGCCGTCATGGAAGCGTTCACCGACACCGACCGTCGCCGCCTGATGACCGAGAGCACCAACATCTTCCGCGTCCTCATCAAGACGCTGCTGAAGGCCGGCATCATCACCGACCGCACCAAGCCGATGTACGCGGCATGGGTGGACATGGACGAGCTCGCGGGCGAGTCGGACGAGGTGGTCGGATCCGACGTCGCCGAGGCCGGCATGGCGCACCTGCGCGAGATCAACAAGGACCGCAAGAAGATCGGCAGGGCGCTGCGCTACGCCAGCTGAGCCGGGAGATCGACGAGTCCATGAGCACGGCCCTCGCGGTTCCGCTGTCACGCCTGACACCTCCCGAGGTGGACGCGCTCCTTGCCGCCGGCACCAAGCGTACGTTCCGCGTCGACGAGGTGGTGCTCGAGCAGGGCGTCACCGATCCGACGCTGTTCATCGTGACCCAGGGCGTACTGCACGTGCGCCGCCAGGCCGAGGGGCGACAGGTGCTGCTCGGCCGCGTCGAGGCGGGCGGGTTCTTCGGCGAGATCAGCCTGTTCGATCCCGGCCCGACCACCGCGGCGGTCGCCGCCGCCACCAACGGCGAGCTCGTGCAACTGTCGCGCACCCAGCTCCAGAACTTCGCCGAGAGCAGCCCGTCGATCGTGGTCAACGTCCTCGTCGGGCTCCTCGAAGGCATGGCCCAGCGCCTGCGCCGCACCGACGAGCGACTGGTCGAGGCGATCTTCTGGGGCGGGCTGAAGCGGTAGCGACCGTCCCCTGAACTACACTGGAAGGCGCGGGGGACGGTCGTTCTCCTCCGCCCGCATCACCGAACGCCTCTCCCCGCGTTGAGAGCCGCGGCAAACCGATTCATCGCCTCGGTCATGGCGAGCAATTGGCGACCTCGCACTTCCGGAACGAGGGTCGTGCGAAGCGTTGCCACCGTTTCCGGTTCCTCCCTGCTGACCGCCATCAATCGCCGCGTCCACTCGGCGTCGACACACTTCACGATCACGGGGAGCCATTCCGGTACGATCCCTGAGGAGCCGAGATCGTCCAGCCATCCCTCGTCAGGCCAATCGCTTCCAAGCATTCGAGGCGCTCCGGCCAGGAGAGTCTGCAGCGATTCCAGCGCCAACGGAGGGAGCCGCTCTCGCAGTGGGGGACCCGAACACTCCTCGCGAAACACGCGCGAGAGGCTGTGGAGCGTCGCCTCCCAGGTCGGTTGCTGTTCGGCTCGACGAGCGTCGCCGATCTCGCCGAGTCCAAATCGATCGGGATGGGACGCCCAGATGCCGATAGCCGAGGGAGAGTATCCGTACGCCACCGCGCTCACGTAGGCGGTGCCGGCCTCGATCAAGTCTCGCGGCACCCTCGCCCACCCACCCGCATCCGTCAGGATCTTCAGTCCCGGCCCTTCAGTGCTGACCACGCCTCCCTCCCCGGCGAGCAAGAAACTCGTGCCGTAGGGCGCATGGTAGTGCCAGTAGCCGAAGCGGCGGCGGTACTCCTGCGTGGGCATCCAAGTGTAGTGAAAGCGCGGGCTGTCGTCCGAGATGTCGACGAGCGCCACCTCGCCGGCGTCCGTCTGGACGCGGCGCTTGCCGGCTGCGGGGTCCAGGAAGAAGACGAACGGGACCTTGGGGCGGATCTTCAGGTGCTTGTACCAACTGTGGGCGCGCGACGTATAGCGAGCGAAGCGTTCGGTCTGCGCCAGCGTTGGGGGCGGCAATCGCCGGATCGTGGCTTCGTAGTCGCCGGTGCGATCGGACATGTCACGGCCTCGATCCATCTGCGGACATCGTCATCTGACCAGAGCAGCGAGGCACTGGCGCCCAGCTGGATCTCACACTCCGGTAGTGGGTCAGTTTGCACGCGCAATGCATTGGTCCCCGCTTGTGCGCCCTGAAGGGGCGCCGGTCTAGAGCCCAGGGCAACGCCGCAGGCGGTGCCCTGGGTAGCGGATCACAATTGAATCGTCGCCCTGAAGGGGCGACGCCCGCGGAGACCGCGCAGGGCGCGCCCCGTCAGGGCGCCCAGATCGCCGATCACCCACACTGACTGCGCGCGAATCTCGAACTGACCCACTACGCGAACTCCCCCCGCCGGGTTCAACGCACCGCGATGTGGTAGTTGCCCCAGCGGTCCAACGTCGCCGACTGCTTGGGGTGCAGGACGATCGTCGTGAACGGCTCCTCGATGATCGCCGGGCCGTTGATCTTGTGCCCGACGCGGACGCGCGGGCCGTCGTAGATGGGCGCGTTGACGAACCTGCCGCCGAAGTAGGCCTGGCGGCGGCCCTTGAGCGGTGGCTTGGACGAGGAGCGCCCGACGCGCGGGAGCTGCGGCTTCTCGGTCACGCCGACGAGGGTCAGGCGCACCCCGCGCAGGATCGGGTGCTCGTCCCGCGACGCGTACGTGTGCAGCTCCTCGTGCAGCGCGTGGAAGCGCTCGACGGTCGCGGCGAGGTCGCGGGCCGTCAGACGTCCGTTCGCCGCCGCCAGCGGGACTGTCATGTCGAAGGTCTGCCCCGGGTAGCAGAGCTGCATCGAGCGCCGCACGTCGAGCCGCGTGTGCTGGCCGCGCCGTCCGCCCAGGACGCTCCGCGCCGCCGTTTCCATCTCGCTGAAGAGCGTGTTGACGCGCGCCAGATCGACCTCGCCGACCGGCGCGATGTAGGCGCGCATCTCGTCGACGAGGTGGTCGGAGAGCTGCAGGCCGAGGGCGGAGAACGCCGGCGCGAGCTTCGGCACCAGCACCTCGGCGATGCGCAACTCCTCCGCCTGCGCCGTGGCGTGCACCGGCCCGTTGCCGCCGTAGGCCACCATCGTCAGCCGGCGCGGGTCGACGCCGCGCGCCGCGGCGACCCGGCGGATGGCGTTCGCCATGTGCGCGTTGACCAGCCGGTAGATGCCCTGCGCCGCTTCGACCCAGTCGAGGCCGAGCGGCTTCGCCACCTGCGCCTCCAGCGCCTCGCGCACGCCGGCGGGGTCGAGGGTCATGCGGCCGGCGCAGAAGTCGCCGGCGTTGAGGTAACCGAGGAGCAGGTTCGCGTCGGTCACCGTCATCTCGCGGCCGCCGCGTCCGTAGCAGATCGGTCCCGGCTGAGCGCCGGCACTGCGCGGGCCGATCTGCAGCGAGCCCTCGACCACCGACGCGATCGAGCCGCCGCCGGCGCCGATCGAGTGGATGTCCACCATCGGCAGGCCGACCAGATAGCGGTGATGCCAATTCCAGCCCGACTTCACCTCCGGCTCGCCGCCGCGGATCAGGCAGACGTCGTAGCTGGTGCCGCCCATGTCGGCGCAGACGAAGTCGTGCGTGCCGGACTGGCGGCCGACGGCGCAGGCGGCGATGACGCCGCCGGTCGGCCCGGAGCTCAGCGTCGTCACCGGTCGGTGCACGATGTACTCCGGCGTCATGATGCCGCCGTTCGACTGCATCACCAGCAGCTCGCGCGCATAACCGGCGGCGCGGAGTCGATCGACCAGGCGCTGCAGATAGCGCTGGATCTTCGGCCCGACGTAGGCGTTCACCAGCGTCGTGCTGGTGCGCTCGAACTCGGGCGCCGACGGCATCACCTCGTGCGACAACGAGACGACGATGTTCGGACACTCCTCGGCGGCGATCTCGCGCACGCGCTTCTCGTGCGCGGCATTGATGAACGAGAACATGAAGACCACCGCCAGCGACTCCGTGCCCTGCTGCGCCAGGCGGCGCAGCGCGGCGCGGACGGCGGCCTCATCGAGCGGCGTCACCACCTGCCCTTCGAAGTCGAGACGCTCGGGCACGCCGATGCGACGGCGGCGCGGCGCGAGGGTCGGCGGCGGCGCCATGGCGGGATTCCAGATGTCTTCCTTGAACCCGCGCCGCAGCTCGATCTCGTCGCGATGGCCCCCGGTGGTGATGAGTCCGGTCACGGCGCCGCTCATCTCGATCATCGTGTTGTCAGCGGTGGTGGTGCCGTGCACCACGGCGCTGGTCTTCGCCAGCAGCTTTCCCAGCTCGAGCCCCTCGCCTTCGGCCAGCAGGCCGATGCCGTCGAGCACGCCGCGCGACTGATCGTCCGGCGTCGTCGGGCTCTTGGCGAGCGCGATCGACCCGTCGGGGCGCGCCAGGACGAGGTCGGTGAAGGTGCCGCCGACGTCGATGCCGATGCGGTAGGAGCTCATGGATTTCTCACCGCAGAGACGCGGAGACGCAGAGGTCGCGCATATCGAATCCTAGGTCTCCGCGTCTCAGCGTCGCGGCGGTGAAGATTTTCTTTCGGCGCGCAGCGCGGTCGTGGCGGCATGATCGATCGCGAGATCCAGCGCTTCCAGCGTGCCGGTGAGCACGACGCCATAGTCGCGAAGCGCGGCCTCGATCGACACGTACTCGTCGAGCACGTCGTCGAGCACCGCCTGCGGGTCGCGGAGGAGTGCGTCGCCCCAGCCGCCGCCGCCGCCGTAGCGGTACTCGTAGCGATCGCCGGGCTCGTGCGGGACGTAGAAGGCGGTGGTCTCGACCAGCATCTCGCGCGAGGTGCCGGCGCGCAGCTTCAGCTCGTTCGGCGCGCCGTTGCCACCGCCGGCGATGCCCGGCATCGGGTACTTGCGGCCGACCATGTAGGTGTAGATCTGCGACGGCGCCAGGATCTGCTTCACGTAGAGCGTGCCCGGGCAGCCGCGCCACTGGCCGGGTCCGCCCGTGTCGGTGGCGTAGTCGCGCGCCAGGTGACGGACCGGGAAGATGCTCTCGTTGATCTCACCGGTGGCGCGGATGAGGTTGCCGAAGCTGACGTTCATCGCGCCCCAGCCGTCCTGGCCCTTCACCGCGCCGCAATAGGCGCCAAACGTGTCGACCGAGTGGTCGATGAACAGCTGGCCGGTGCGCGGGTTGGTGCCGAAGATCACCGTCGGCATGCCCATCTTGTAGATCTGCGGGCAGCAGCGCTCGGGAATCACCTGCTCGAGCGCCTTGGCGATCGCCTCGCCGACCTCGGTGCCGGGGTGATGCGTGCCGGCCGCGACCGACTTGTTGGGCGGTGGGTTGAGACAGCAGCCCGGCGGCACGATCAGCTCGATGGAGTCGAAGAACCCCTCGTTCTTCGGAATCGACGGATCCATCATGGTGGCGATCTGCGCGACGACGTAGCCGCGCGTGTTGCCGAAGGTGGAGTAGGCGGCGAGGTTCTCGCGCGTGTCGGAGCCGGTGAAATCGACCGTCAGGCGGTCGCCCTTCACCGTCACCGCGCAGTGGATGTGGATGTCCTGGTTCCCCTTCGGATCGTGGTCGACGTAGACGTCCGACTCGTAGGTGCCGTCCGTCCACGACGCGACCTCGGCGCGGAAGCGCCGCGCCGCGTAGTCGATCATGTACTGCGACGCGCCGCGCACCGCGGCGACGCCGTGGCGCTCGATGACCTCGTGCAGCCGCCGCGCGCCGAGCTGCGCCGCGCCGATCTGCGCGCGCAGGTCGCCGATGAAGGTGGGCGTGCGGTTGTTCACCTTCATGAAGTAGGTGATGTCCTTCCGCTCGACGCCCTTCTCGAAGATCTTCACCGCCGGGAACCGCACGCCCTCGGCCCAGATGTCGCTGCGCGTCGACGTTGTAGCCGCCCGGCATCCCGCCGCCGGTGTCGGCGTGGTGGCACTGGATCGAGGCGATCAGCACCAGCTCGCCCTTGTGAAAGACCGGCGCGAAGATGTTGTAGTCCGGCAGGTGGCCGCCGCCGTGGTACGGATCGTTGGCGACCAGGACGTCGCCCTCGTACAGCCCGTCGGCGCCGAAGAACTCCAGCGCGAAGCGCACCGGCAGCGTCGAGCTCAGCATGAACTGCGGAATGCCGACCGACAGCGCGGCCAGCGCGCCGCGCGCGTCGAGGATCGTGGCGTTGCGCTCGTTCGACTGGTTGAGGATCGGCGTCGTCGCCGTCAGGCTGACGTGCGTCGCCATCTCGTAGCAGATGGTCTCCATGCAGCCGCGGATGATCTCCGCGGTGACGGCATCGACGGCGGCGCGCGCCGCCACCTTCTTCTTCCGCGCCACCGGTCGTTTTGGCTTGCGTTTCGAAGCAATCGCCATTGCCAATCTCTTTCTCACCACGGAGGCACGGAGCCACGGAGATGTCTCTGCCTCCTCCGTGACTCCGTGCCTCCGTGGTGAAGTCTTCTAGATCTTCCTCCACCTCACCAGCGCCGTGTCGTCACTCACCTTGTCGAACACCACTTCCACGGGCATGCCGACGCGGATCTGATCGTTGGGCGTCCCGACGAGGTTGCCGTGCAGGCGCGGCCCCTCGTCGAGCTGGACGATGACGACGTTGTACGGCGCGTCGGGATTGAAGGCGGGATGTTGGGACTGGTGCACCACGACCCAACTGTACACCGTCCCGCGCCCGCTCATCTGCACCCATTCGGCATCCTCCGACAGGCAGCGGGGGCAGAGGATCGACGGCGGGAAGCGGACGTGGCCGCAGCCGCCGCAGTGCTGCATGCGCAGCTCGCCCTTGAAGGCCGCCTCCCAGAACGGCGCGCTGTCCTCGCTCGGACGCGGCAGCGGCTTCTCGATGGCACCGAACACGAGTCCTCCTTACTCGCCCGAGCAGGAGCGCGCTGTAGCTGACCGTCGGCGGCGCCTCGTGCGGCGCGCCGCCGTAGCCGGTGACCAGGCAGAGCTCGCACTCGTCGACCTGGCGCTCGCCGGCGGTGCCGCGCACCTGGCGGACCGCCTCGCGGATGTGGCCGAACCCCGAGAGGTGCCCCTCGGAGATCAGGCCGCCGGCGGTGTTGCTCGGCAGGCTGCCGCCGTAGGTGCAGTTGCCGGCGGCGACGAACGCACCGGCCTCGCCCGGCGCGCAGAAGCCGTAGGCGACCAGGTCGTGCATGACGCGCGGCGTGAAGGCATCGTAGAGCTGCGCGCAGTCGACGTCGCGCGGGCGTCACGCCGGCCATGCGCGTACACCTGATCGGCGGCGCGGCTGCCGGAGATGCCGCTCGGGATCGCGGCCGGTCGGGATGGATGATCTCGGCCGCGTGCGTCTGGCCGGCGCCGAGCATGACGGGCCGGACGCTGCGCGAGATCGCGCGCGCGCTCCAGCGAGGTGACGATGCAGGCGCCGCCGCCGTCGGTGTTCGGGCAGCAGTCGAAGAGGCGCAGCGGCTCCACCACCCAGCGCGACGCGAGGTACGCGTCGAGCGTCATCGGCTTCTTCATCTGCGCGTCAGGGTTCTTGCAGCGCGTGCGTGCCGCCAGGTGACGGCGATCCGGCCGTACTGCTCCTCGGTGTAGCCGTGCTCGTGCATCTGGCGGCGCTTGATGTGACCCATCAGCGTCAGCGCGCCGACGTCGCCGTACGGCACCTGGAACTCCGACCCGAAGAGCTGCATGGCCACGCCCTGCGGCCAGTTCTGCGTCGCGAAGCAGCACAGCACCGCTCGTGCAGTAGCCGGCGTCGATCGCCGCCATCGCGGTCTGCACCGAGCCGCAGGCGGTGGCGCCGCCCATGTCCATCGTCGCCGAGAACGTCGGCTCGATGCCGAGGTAGCCGGCGACGCGCGCCGCCCAGCCGTGCTGCTCGCCCATGATCGCCGGCATCATCACCAGCACGCCGTCGATCGCGTCGCGCGCCGATGCCGGCATCCTCGAGCGCCGCGTTTGCTCGCCTCGAGCGTGAAGCCCATCGTGCTGACGCCCTGCAGCTTGCCGAAGCGCGACGTGCCCGACGCCGACGATGGCGTACTTGCCCGACTGAGATTGCCCATCCCCGCTCCCGGATTTTCAATCAATGCCTAGCCAGTTGCCGGAGCGGACGGGGCGAAGTCAAGGAAGAGAGGAAGACAAAGGCTCTCACCGACGGAGGCACGGAGACGCGGCAGGCCGGACGAGGAAGAGAAGGAAATCAGTACTCTTCAGAACTCCGCGCCTCCGTGTCTCCGTGGTGAAGGGTCCTTGCCCGGCTCCCGCGGGCGCTGGATGAAACTACTTCGTCGCGGCCGCTGGCCCGGCCGCTGCGCGCCGGGGCGGCGGCGCCGCTCCACCGTCACCTGGGGGCGCAGCTGTTCGAGCATCTTGTCGCCGATGCCGCGCACCAGCTTCAGGTCGTCGACGCTCTTGAACTGACCGTTCTTCTCGCGGTGCTCGACGATCGCCTGCGCCTTCGCCGGCCCGATGCCCTTCAGGCGCTGCCAACTCGGTCGCCGAGGCGGTGTTGAAATTGATGGGGGCCGTCCCGGCGAACCGGCTGCGCCGCAGCACAGCACCAGCGCCACCAGCAGCCGCCACAACCGTCCGCGTGATCGTTGCTCATGCAGTCCTCCTTTGTCGGTCGGCGCGCGCAGCGCCGGGTCCGTGTGCGTCCCGCGGGAGCCGGACGTTCTCGTGGCGTAGCAGCAGCCGCGAGCTGGTATGTAAATTAATTCGATATCTGACTGGCGCTATTATTTTGCCTGCGTCGCAGCGACTTCGCTGCAGCCATGCGCGCACACGCCGCCATCGCTGCCGACGCCGCTCTACTGGCTCGCCGCCGGGTTGCTGATCGGCCAGCTCGCGGCGGCGGCGCGACCGGCGGCGATGGTGGCGGCCGCGTGCGGGCTCGCTGGCGGCGTGCTCGGCGCTGGCCGCGCGACGCATGGCACGTGCGCGCCGTGCTCCTGCCGCTGGCGCTCGCCGCGGCGGCGTTCGCGGTCGGCCATGGCAGGTGCGACGTGCGCTGCCTGCGCGGATGCGGGCGATGGCGACGTCGCCGCCCTGGCCGGTATCGCGCGCGTGGATCCGCGGCGTGGTCGTCGAACAGCCGCGGCGCTTCCGCCGACAGCTGCGGCTGGTGATCGAGGTGGGCGCCGCGCGCGCGCGGCGCCGACTGGCGGACGGCGCGCGGTCGGCTGCAGCTGAGCGTCGAGCGACGCCGCGCAGGCCTGGCGGCGCGGCGACGGCATCGAGGCCCTGGTCGGCGCTGCGCGCGCCGCGCAACTTCGGCAATCCCGGCGAGTTCGACTACGACGCCTACCTGGCGCGGCGCGGCATCAGCGCCACCGCCTTCGCCGCCGCCGATACCGGCTGGGCGCGGACGGCGGCGGCGGACGACGGCTGGTCGCCGCTCGACGCTGGCGCGAACGCGACTGCCGCGGCGCTCTCGGCCGCGCTGCCGCCCGCCGACGCGCAGCCATCGCATCGGCGCTGCTGATCGGCGACCTGGCGGCGGCTCGAGCGACGCGGCTGCGCGACGCGCTACGCGCGCGCCGGCGTCAGCCACGTGCTGTCGATCTCGGGCCTGCACGTCGGCCTGGTCGCCGCCGCGGCCTACGCCGCTGGTCCGCTGGCTGCTGGCGCGCAGCGAACGCGCTGCTGCTCACCGTCAGCGTGCCCAAGCTGGCGGTGGCCGCGAGCCTCGCGCCGGTGCGGCCTCTACGGCGCGCATCGCCGGCGGCAACGTCGCCACCGTGCGCGCCGAGGTGATGGGCGTGCTGGTCGCGGGCGGCCTGCTGCTCGACCGGCCGCGCGACTGGCTGGCGCCGCTGTCGGCGGCGGCCGCGGCGCTCATCCTCCTCGTCCGGCCGGGGGCGGCGGCGGAGATCTCCTTCCAGCTCTCGTTCGTCGCCGTGCTGGCGATCGTCCTCGGCGTGCCGCGCGCTCACCGCCTGGTGGGACGCGTGGGAGGAGGCGCAGCTGATCCGGCTGCGCGAGCCCGCGCTGGCGCTGGCTGCGCTGGCTCGTCCTTTCGCAGGCCGTCGACGCGTCTGCGCGGTGCTCGGCGACCGCGCCGCTGACGGCATGGCACTTCAACCAGATCTCGCTGGTCGCGCCGCTCGCCAACCCGCTCGTCGTCCCGCTTCTCGGCGTCGTTGACGGTCGGCGTCGGACTGGCTCGGCACGCGGCCGTCGCGCTCGCTGCCGGCCGCGGCGCCGCCGCTGTTCGCGCTGGTCGGCGTCGCGGTGCCGCATCGCCGACACCGCCACCGGCTGGCTCGCGGCGCTGCCGTGGGCCGCGTGCGCGTGCCGACGCCGTCGCTGCTCGAGCTGGTGCTCTGCTACGGCGCGCTCGGCGGCCTCCTGGTGCGGCCGGCGCAGCCTGGCGCGTCGGCCGTCGCCGCCTGCCTGCGTCGGACTGGCCGTCGACGCCGCCGCCTGGGCCGTCGAGCGCCGCGCGCGCCGGCGACGCTGCGCGTCACGTTCATCTCCGTCGGTCAGGGCGACTGCGCGCTGGTCGAGTTCCCCGGCGCGCACGTCTGGTCGTGGACGGCGGCGGGCTGGCCGGCGCGCACTTCGACGTCGGCGAGCGCGTCGTCGCGCCGCTGCTCTGGCGCCGCAAGATCGCGCCGCCTCGACGCGCTCGCGCTCGTCGCACGCCGACTTCGACCACTACGGCGGCCTGACGTTCCTCGCCGAGGCCTTCGCGCCGCGGCAGTTCTGGTGGAACGGCCGGCCCGCCGCACGGCGCGCACTTCGCCGCGCTGCAGCGGGCGCTGCGGCGACGGACGCGTGGTCGCCGCTGGTCCCGCCGGCGCTCGGCGCGGCACCCGCATCGACGGCGTCGCGGTGCGCGTCCTGCATCCCGCCACCGAGCGACGGCGGCGGCGACAACGACCGCTCGCTGACCGTGCGCCTGCGTACGGCGCGACGGGCGGTGCTGTTGCCCGGCGACCTGGAGGCGGCGGGCGAGGCAGCGCTGGTCGCGGCGCTGGGGCGACGGGCTGCGCAGCGACGTGCTCAAGGTGCCGCACCACGGCAGCCGCACGTCGAGCTCGTCCGTCCTGCTCGACGCGGTCGCGCCGCGCGTGGCGGTCGTCTCGGCCGGCGCCGACAACCGCTTCGGCTTCCCGCATCCGCCGTCGACCGCCGCCTACGCGACGCGCGGCGTGGCGCTCTGGCGCACCGATCGCGACGGCGCGGTCGCCGTCGCGATCGATGCCGACGGTTCGCTCGACGTCAGCGTCGGACGCGGCGGCGCGACGCACGTCGCGCCGCGTCAGCGCTCGCTTGACAGTCAGAAAAGCGGAGCCTAAAACGCGGCGTCGCTGATTCGACCGAGTGATCGGCGTGCGCAAGAGCGCGCGAGTGCGGTGGGCACTCGGGCCGTACGACGCGGGCAGGCGACGTGCGCAGCTCCGCGGTCCGAAAGGAGGGGGGAAATGGTCGAGACGGCAAGCCTGGCTGGCATGGCTGGCTGGCGGCGTGGCATCCTGATCGGCGTCCGGCGCGCTAGGCGATCTACCTCGACGAGGATCAGAACATCACGCTGCGCGCCCGCATCTACAGTCAGGTCGCGGTCCGCAGCGAGGACTCGCAGGTCTTCACCTTCCCGGACACGTACACCGGCCAGCTGGTGCAGAACCGCAACTTCTTCAACCCCGAGCTGGACGCCAAGCTGACCGTCGTACCTGAACTGGATGAACGGCGGCTGGCGGATTGGATGTCGCCCGACGACCTCCGCTTCCGCATCGCCGGCGTGGGCCTTCTACGACGGCATCTACGATTACGGCTCGGCGCAGTTCACGACGCAGCAGAAGCAGCATCAACGAGCACGTTCAACCACAGACGTGCCGCGCGATGAACCCGCCGCACCGGACGGGTGGTACGCCCGCGGTGCCAGAACATCAAGCTGCCGAAGACCGCCCACCAGCGCGACGACCTTCAGCCAGGTGTTCCCCGGCTTCAGCGAGTATGGTGCCGCGCAACATCTACGCCACCAGGCGCGCGTCAACGAGCTCTACCTGAGCTACTCCAAGGGTCCGTTCTTCCTGCGCTTCGGCAAGCAGAGCATCTCCTGGGGCGAGTCGGACACCATCGCGCTGCTCGACCAGAGCAACCCGTTCGACATCACCCTTGCGGCGCCGGGCTTCTTCGAGGACATCGACGAGGCGCGCATCCCGCTCTACACGCTGCGCACCAGCTACAACGTCTTCGACGTCCTCGGACCGCTGTCGAGCGGCTTCGTCGAAGGCTACTGGGTGCCCGGCTTCATCGACGCCACCACTGCCACGTGCCGCTCATCGCCGGCGCGAGCCCCTACTCGCCGCGCGGCATCGACCCGCAACTGCAGAGCCGGCCTGCCGGGCGGCGTCTTCCCGCCGACGTTCCAGTTCCTGTACTTCGATCACACGCTGCCGCAGGACATCACCAGCAGCCGCTGGGGCATCCGCTTCCAGAGCGTGGTCAATCGCTTCCTGACGCTGCAGACCTGGGTCTATCGCACCTATCCGCAGGGACCCGGTGCCGGTGAAGATCGGTTTCGCAGGATACCCCGAGCCAGCCGGTGAGGATCAACGGCACGAACTTCTTCCTCGTCGTCGCTCGAGCACAAGCCGGTGATGGTCTACGGCCTGGCCGGCACGTTCTTCTCCGAGTGGATGGACGGCATCATCCGCCTCAACGCCCAGTTCTTCGAGCACGAGGCCGGCTTCATCCCGCAGGACAACCTCAACATCTGCCCGATCGACCAGCAGCATCCGGGACAGTGCGCGCCATATCCGAAGCGCGCCAACCTCCGCCCCAATCCGATCTCGCAGCCCCGGCAACATCCCCTACGCCGACATCCTGCGCTACGAGATCGGCTTCGACCGCTTCTTCTTCTGCCCGCTTTCTCAACCCGACCAACAGCTTCATTCTCAGCAGCTCGATCGTCGGCTCGTGCAACGCCTCGGCGGACAACGGCGACCCGGCGAAGCACTTCCGCTTCCACGGGCCAGCTCAAGCCGGGCCCGGTCGTGCTTCCAGGGTGACGGGCACGGCCAGCTGCAACGTCTTCCGGCAGCGCGGCAACTTCCAGAACGACTACGTCAACTCCTACGAGCTCGACGCGCAGGGACAGATCACCCTGCAGACCGACTACCTGCACGGCCGCCTGTCGCCGCGCCTGACCTACATTCAGTTCATCCGCGGCACCGCCGCCCTGCACCCGACGCTCACCTACCGCTGGAACGACTGGCTGCTGTTCCAGGCCGACTACAGTCTTCATCATCGGCGCGTACCAGTCGGTCGGCTTCTTCCGCGACCGCGATCAGGCGTCGTTCCGCGTGACGTATCAGTTGAACTGACGGTGGAGTGCGGCGCGTGAGCGCCGCTTGGATCGGGGCGGCGCATGAGCGGCGCTTACGCGCCGCACTCCATGGTCGCGATCACGTCTGCCAGCGTCTGCTCCCACGCGATCCGCGGCTGCCAGCCGGTCGCGGCGGTGAGCGCCGCGGCGCTGCCGACCAGGGCGGGGCACCTGCGTCGGCCGCCGCCGTTCCGCGCTCGGCACCACGTCGACCGGCACGCCCACCGCCGCGATGAGCGCGTCGAGGACGGCGCGAATCGAGCGGCCGACGCCGGAGCAGACGTTGTAGACGGCACCGCTCGCGCCGCGCTCGGCGACGGCGACGTATGCCGCGACCACGTCGCGCACGTCGCTGAAGTCGCGCACCGGGTCGAGGTCGCCGACCGCGATGCGCGGCGGCTGCGCGCCGCGCCGCACCGCGACGAGTTGCCGCGCGAAGTCGGCGCAGACGAAGCGGGCGTCGCTGTCCCGGCCCGGTGTGGTTGAACGGCCGCACGCGGACGACGTCGAGGCCGTTCCCCGCGCGCCCACTGGCCGGCGAGCAGGTCGGCCGCCGCCTTGCTGGCGCCATAGGCGCTGAGCGGGCGCAACGGGCGACGACTCACGCGATCGGCTGCGCCGCGTCGGGCACGACCCCGTACACGTCGGCCGAGCCTACCACCAGCACGCGGCAGCGTGGCGCGTGGCGCGCCGCCGCGGCGAGCACATGCAGCGTGCCGAGCGTGTTGACGGTGAACGCCCCGGCGGGATCGGCGGCGGCGGCGGGGACGAACGGAGCGCGCCGCCAGGTGGAAGAGCACGTCCGGCACGACGGCGGCGACGGCGGCGTCGACGGCCGCGGCGTCCGTGACATCGAGCGACATGCAGCCCGTCCGGCGAGCATTCCCAGTGTCGGCGAAGTGCGCGGCCGCCGCGCGGCGTCGCGCACCGTCCCGTGGACCTCGTCGCCACGCCCGCGCAGCAGCGCCGCCGAGATGGCGGCCGGCGAAACCGTCGATGCCGGTGACGAGCGCTCGCATGGCCGCGCCGCGTGCCGCGCTCAATCGAGCGCGGCCGTAGCGATCGGCGAGACGCACGACGTCGTCGAGCTCGGGCGTCGACACCTCGAGCACGTCGCAATCGCTGCGCGCCGCCAAGCGGTGCACGGCGGCCGGGCCAGATGTGGACGCTGATCGCCCGCCTCGAGGACCTGCGTGGTCAACGCATCCTCACGCTCGCCGAGCGTCCAGCTCGAGCGAGCCGGAGAGCACGTACAGCGTCTCGTCCTTCATGCCGGTGGTACTGCAGGCTGAGCGACTCGCCGGCGGTGATGTGCAGGATCTTGCCGACGTAGCGATCGGTGTGGGCCCAGATCAGCTCGTAGCCCCACGGCTTGTCGATCCGCTCGCCGCGCAGGCTGCCGTCGTCGGTCATACCGCGCCAGTAGAGCACCAGCGCGGCGGTGACGATCCACAGGACCACGTCCGATGAGCAGCGGCTGATCGGTACAGCAGCAGCTGCGTCGGGTTGCCGCCCTCCTCCTTCTGATGCACGAGATAGAGGTAGCGGAAGATGCCGAACAGCACGAAGGGGATGGTCAGGTAGAGCTTGTCGGTGCCGAGCTTCACCTGCACCTCCGGCGACGCGGTGTAGCTGGCGTAGGCGACCACGATCGACGCGGTGACCACCGACGATCATCTGGTCGAGGAAGTAGGGGCTGTACTCGCGCAGCGCCGCGCGATGCTCCTCGGCGCGCCCCTCGAGCAGGACCAGCTCGTGGCGCCGCTTGGCGAAGCCGAGGAAGAGCGCCAGCAGGAAGGTGCAGATGATCAGCCACGGCGAGACCGGCACGCCGATCACCACGCCGCCGGCGGCGGCGCGGATGACGAAGCCGGCGGCGATCGACATGACGTCGAGGATCACCATCTCCTTGAACGAGAAGGTGTAGACGACCTGCAGCAGCAGGTAGCCGATGACCAGCACCGCGAAGCCGCTGCCGAGCAGCGCCGCGCCGGCGATGCCGGCGGCCATCAGCGCCAACGCCATGACGATGGCCACGCCGCGCGACACGCGCCCCGACGGCAGGGGGCGGCGCGACTTGAGCGGGTGCTGGCGGTCGCGCTCGCAGTCGCGCAGATCGTTCATCACGTAGGCGCCGCTGGCCACCGCGCAGAAGCAGACGAACGCCAGCAGGACACGCACCGTGTCCGCCCAGACGAAGAGGTGCTTGGAGAAGATCAGCGCCGCGAAGAGGACGGTGTTCTTCGCCCACTGCGTCGGACGCAGCAGCTGCCAGACGTCCCGCACCAACACGCCGGCGCCGGCTACGGCACCGCTCCGAACCTCGAGTTTACGAGCCTCTTGCAGGACAACCCCCGTCGCTGGCTGCAGTACCATGCCAAGTTCCCATAAACCACCGAGGGCACGGAGGGTGGTGACGCAATTTGGATTGGCGCGGCAGTGATCGCAGCCTGGCAAACCGCCAAGGACGCCAAGGGCGCCAAGCAGCGCTGCTTGGCGCCCTTGGCGTCCTTGGCGGCCATCTGAGCAGCGGGGCACCGCGGCGCCAACAAACCGAGGCAATCGGAGGCCTCCCTGTTCCGCCGTGGCCTCTGTGGTGTAATGCCCGCCGATGTCCGAATTCCGCTCGGTGCGCGCCAATCCGTGGTGGATCCCGCCCGTGCTCGGCGGCGTGCCCGACGTCGAGCCGCGGCTCGTGTCGCTCCTCGGCCTGGTCGCCCTGGCGCTGTTCTTCGAGCAGTACGACAATTCGATGCTGACGTCGGCGCTCAAGCACATCGCCGCCGACCTCGACATCCCGCCCGAGCAGCTCGGAACGTTCCTGGGCATGGTCAAGCTCGGCGCCCTGCCGGCGTTCCTGATCGTGCCCTTCGCGGACCGCTTCGGCCGGCGGCGCCTCTTTCTCCTCGGCGTCCTGCTCTTCAGCCTCGGCACCCTCGCCACCGCCTTCGCGCAGACCGCGTACCAGTTCGTCCTCGCCCAGACGGTGACGCGGACGTTCATGGCCACGGCCTCGGCGGTGGCCTTCGTCATCGTCACCGAGGAGTTCCCCGCCCTTCACCGCGGCTGGGCAATCGGCATGCTCGGCGCCCTCGCCTCGTGCGGCAACGGCCTCGGCGCGGCGCTGTTCGCGGCCATCGACTCGCTGCCGTACGGCTGGCGATCGCTCTACGTCGTCGGGCTGGTGCCGCTCTTTCTCGTGCCGCTGCTGCGCCGGCGTGTCCCCGAGACGGAGCGCTTCACCGTTCACCGCGCCGCCAAGCTGGCGCACGGACACGCCGACGGCCTGCTCGACGGCTGGCTGCGGCCGTTGGTGAACCTGGCGCGGCTCTATCCCGGCCGCGCGCTCGGCATCGCCGTGGTCGGCGGCCTGATGGCGATCGGCGAGTCGGCGGTCTTCCAGTTCACCGCCTACTTCGTGCTCACGGTGCACGGCTGGTCGCCCGGCGACTTCGCGCTGATGTTCATCCTCGGCGGCGGCGTCGGCATCATCGGCAACATCGTCGCCGGCCGCATCGGCGATCGCGTCGGTCGCCGCATCGTCGGCTTCGTCTTCCTCGCGCTCTTCCCGCTCTTCGCCTGGCTGTTCTACCACGGACCCGGGTGGGTGCTGCCGATCGCCTGGGCGCTGTTCGTCTTCTGCAACACGGCCGGCGGCGTGATCGTGCGCGCGTTTTCCGTCGAGTTGTTCCCGACCTCGTACCGCGGCACTTCGGCGGCGTGGCTGTCGCTCATCCAGACCCTCGGATGGGCGCTCGGTCTCGTGCTGGTGTCGTTCGTCGGTGGCGAGATCGCCACATCCACCAGCTGGATCTCGATGGTGGTGCTGATCGCCGCCTGCGCGCTCCTGGCGTTGCCGGAGACGTACCAGCAAGAGCTCGAAGCCATCAGCCATGACCAAGATGAGCCCGTCGTCGCCCCCGTCGCTCACGTCGTCCCCTAGGGACCGGCCGCCGCGCCTGCTGCGCGATGCGCTCGGAGGCGAGCTCCGTGTCCTGCCGGGCCATCCGCTGCCGTTCGGCGTCACCGAGACGCGGCGCGGGCTCAACTTCGCGGTTTTCAGCAAGCACGCGACGGCGGTGACTCTCGTGCTCTTCGGGCGCCGCCGCGACGCGCCGGTGCTGGAGTTGCCGCTCGATCCCGATACCCATCGCACCGGGCACGTGTGGCACGCCGAGATCGCCGGCCTCGATCCCGGCTCGCGCTACGGCTGGCGCGCGGCGCGGGTCGGCGGCGACGCACCGATCCATCGTTACGATCCCGACAACGTGCTGATCGATCCGTACGCCACCGCGCTCACCGGCGGCAGCCGCTGGGGCACGATCGAGCCGCGCGACGGCGAGCCGACCGCGAGCCGCTGGCCGCGGCGCCGCTCGCTGTACGTCGGCACCGCCTTCGACTGGGACGGCACGCGGCCGCCGCGCATTCCGCTCGAAGACAAGGTCATCTACGAGCTGCACGTGCGCGGCTTCACCCGCCACGCCTCCGCCGGCGTCGCCCACCCGGGGACCTTCTACGGCCTGATCGAGAAGATCCCCTACCTGCGCGAGCTCGGCGTCACCACCGTCGAGCTGCTGCCGGTGTACGAGTTCGACGAGCTCGAGCCGCGCGCCGTCGACCCCACCACCGGCCAGCGCCTGCTGAACTTCTGGGGCTACAGTCCGCTGTGCTTCTTCGCGCCCAAGGCGTCGTACGCGTCGGTCGGCTTCGACGGCGCCCAGGTGGCCGAGTTCCGCACGATGGTGCGCGAGTTCCATCGCGCCGGCCTCGAGGTCATGCTCGACGTCGTCTTCAACCACACCGCCGAGGCGCCGCTGCCGCTCGACGAGCCGTCGCTGTCCCTGCGCGGCCTCGACAACGCGACGTACTACCTCGTCGATCCCGTCACCGGCGCCTACCTCGACTTCTCCGGGTGCGGCAATACGCTCAACTGCAACCATCCGGTCGTGCGCAACCTGATCATCGACGCGCTCCGCTACTGGGTGGCGGAGATGCACGTCGACGGCTTCCGCTTCGACCTCGCGTCGATCCTGGGCCGCGGCCAGAACGGCGAGGTGCTCGCCAATCCGCCGGTGCTCGAGCGCATCGCCAACGATCCAGTGATCGCCGACGCGACGCTCATCGCCGAGGCATGGGACGCCGCCGGCCTCTATCAGGTCGGCACCTTCCCCTCGTTCCGCCGCTGGGCGGAATGGAACGGGCCGTTCCGCGACGACGTCCGCCACTTCGTCCGCGGCGACCCCGGGTTCAGCGCCGCGCTCGCCTCACGCCTCGCCGGCAGCGCCGACCTCTTCGCCCGCGCCGGCCTGACGCCGTCGCACTCGATCAACTTCGTCACGTGCCACGACGGCTTCACCCTCGCCGACCTGGTGTCGTTCAACGAGAAGCACAACCTCGCCAACGGCGAGAACAATCGCGACGGCACCGACGACAACGTCAGCTGGAACTGCGGCGTCGAGGGCGAGAGCGACGATCCGGCGATCCGCGCCCTGCGCGGGCGCCAGTCGCGCAACCTGCTCACCCTGCTGTTCAGCGCCCAGGGCACGCCGATGCTGGTCGCCGGCGACGAGTTCGGCCGCACCCAGCGCGGCAACAACAACGCCTACTGCCAGGACAACGAGATCTCCTGGGTCGACTGGCGTCTGGCGGAAACCAATCAGGATCTGCTCCGCTTCACCAAGTTGCTGATCGCCTTCCACACCGCCCACCCGGTACTGGGCCACCGCGATTACCTCACCGGCGCGCGGCGCGGGCCGCTCGACCGCCCCGACGTCGCCTGGCACGGCGTCGAGCTCGACCGGCCCGACTTCGGCAGCCAGTCGCGCTCGCTCGCCATGCACCTGGCGGGCGAGCACGCGCCGCGACCGGACTGCGACATCTACCTCGCAGCGAACGCGTGGGAGCGGGACCTCGTGTTCGCGCTGCCCGCTCCGCCTCCGGGCGCGCGCTGGTTGCGCGTCGTCGACACCGCCGAGCCGCCGCCGCGCGACATCCTCGCGCCCGGCAGCGAGGAGCCGGTCGCGGACCGGATCACCGTCCGTGCCCGCTCGATCGTCGTCCTGCGCAGCGCCTGACCTGGGAGCGCGGGCGGCTCGCCCGCACCGCAGCGCGCTGCGGGGATGGTTGTCACGCGTCGCGCTGCGAGGCGGGCGAGCCGCCCGCGCTCCCAGATTACGTGTACAGCCCAGCGAAGTTGCTGGTCTTCGCCGTGAAGCCCGGGAAGACCGGCCCCATCGCGCTGAGGCTCATGCCCATGTGCGCGTACAGCGCTTCAGCGAACACGTCGCGGAAGTCGGTGGTGACCTGCAGATCCTCGCCGTTGAAGAGGTTCGGCGGGGTGAGGCCGGGCCAGGTGTTGTTCTTGAGGATCAGGCGGCCGCCGGCGACGCCGCCGCCGATCGCGAACATGACGCCGCCGTGACCGTGGTCGGCGCCCGCGCCGCCGTTCTGGACGACGCGGCGGCCGAACTCGGTCATGCACAGCGTCAGCGTCGTGTTCAGGTAGTTGGTCCCGCCGTTGTTGAAGAGATCGTCGCGGAACGCCTTGAGCGCGCCGTTCAGCTCGACGGCGTTGCCGTCGCCGTCCTCGCCACCGATCTCGCCGAGCCGGCTGACGAGGTTGGTGTGATGATCCCAACCGCCGAGGTCGACGGCGACCACCTTGACGCCGACCTGCGCTTTGATGATCGCGGCAATGTCCTTCAGCGCGTTGGCCAGGGCGTTGCTCGGATACGTGACGCTCGTCGCCGTGCCGACCGACTGCACGATGTCCACCGCCGACAGGGCCTCGTTGACGCCCGTGCCGAGCGTGTCCGCGTTGCCGGCGGCATAGTAGCTCTGCAGCGCCGTGCGCCGCGCCGTGGCGAAGTCGCCCTGCACGAGGAACTCGTTGATCGCCGCGAACGCGACGCTCGGAGCGCTGCCGCGCATGGCGAGCTGCGGCTCGTCCGCGAGCGACAGGCCGGCCACCGACTCGCTGCTGCCGATGGCGCCGAGGTAGCGATTCAGCCAGCCGTCGGTGATCGACTTGTTGCCGGGCGCGGCCTTCTCCATGAAGTCCTGCGCATCGAAGTGCGAACGCGACGGGTCGGTGCTGCCGGCGAGATGCAGCGCCACCAACTCGCCGTCGGTCGTACATCTGCTTGAGATCGGTGCAGCAGCGGAAAGAAGCCGAAGCCGTGCGAATCGCCGCTGCCGAGCTGCAACTCGACCCCGGCGGGCACGGCGATGTCCGGGCGCACCGAATAGTAGGTCGCGTCGAACGCCGGCACGACCAGGCTGAGCGCATCGGCGCCGCCGCGCAGGAAGATCGCCACCAGGACCTTGTTGGATCCCGGAGACGCCAGCACGCGGCGCGCCCCGCTGGGCAGAAAGTACGCCGTCGCGAGCGCGGCGCCGGTCTTGATCAGTTCACGTCGGGTGAGCCTCATCGCATTTCCCTCAGTGGGTGAGGAAGTCGCGGCTGGACAGCAGGAACGCGCCCGCCTGCTCGACCTTCTGCGGGTCGCTCGCGGCGATCGAACCGAGATAGGCGATCGCGGCGCTGCGGGTTTCCGGTGAGACGCCGGCGACCGGAAAGAGCACCGCGATGACGCCGTCGACGACGTTCGCGTTGGGCTGCGCGCCCGACACGCCCCAGCTGGCCGCGTACGACTCCGCCGTTCCTTCGACGATGTTGAAGCGTTGCACCAGCCCGCCCGGGCTGGCCCAGTTCACCGACAGGTCCGGATAGCCGGTGGGCGGATCGGCGTTGCGGATGCGCTCTCCCAGACGACGCCAGCGTCTGGCGAATGAGGTGATAGTTGGTGACCGCCTGGATCGGGATTGGCCCCGACCGCGCGCAACAGGCTCGGCATCAGCACCACCGGGCGCTTGACCTTGTTGCGCCGGTACTCGGGGAAGAGCAGGAACTCGCGCGATTTCAGGATCAGCGCCATCACCTGCTCGAGCTGGTCGCCGAAGTCCTGCGTGGCGATGAACTCCGCCGCGCAGGCGTCGACCAGGCGGAACGGCGGGTCGTCGCCGACGAAGCGCCGCACCAACTTGCTGCAGACGAAGGTCGCGGTGCTCGGATGCCGAGCCGCGAGGGCGATGCCGTCGAGCCCCTCCTGCTCGCCGTCCACCGAGTCGATGACCTGCCCGAGGATGGTCTTCGGGCCGAGATAGTCGTGGCGGCTGTCCTGGTAGCGGAACCCCGGATAGCCGGGCTCGAAATTGGCCTCGTTGTTCCACTCCTCGCGCCAGCCCGTGAGCGCCCGCGCCATCTGCTTGACGTCGGTCTCGGTGTATCCGCCGGTGACGCCCATGGTGTGCAGCTCGAGCAGCTCGCGCGGGAAGTTCTCGTTGTAGCCGGTGCCGGGCGGGACGCCGATCTGGTTGTCGCGCAGGTCGAGATAGTCGAGCATCGCCGAGCCACGCGCCATCGCGCACGACGCTCTCCTCGAAGTTGCCGAGCACGTATGGGCGAATGGAGTCGCGCAGGTACGACGGCGTGTTCCACTTCTGCTGGCCGATGCTGCCGGTGACGTTGAAGTGGTTGAACCAGAAGTCGACCAGCACCGCCTCGAGCTGACGCCGCGAGGCGGTGGCGCGGTAGAGCTCCGACTCCTCCATCTCCTTCCAGACGTCGCCCTTGTTCGCGCCGATCAGCCCCGGGCAGGTACCGCCGCCGTTCTTCGGATAGCAGTCGCGCACCTCGACGACGCTGAGCGCGAGACTCGGATAGGTGCTGGCGAGAACGCCCTCGACGGCGCTGTCGTCGATCGAGGCGGGCGCGAGCTGCTCGTCGATGTAGCCGTTCAGGCCCGAGCGCCTGGAGGCGCCCGATGGTGTAGGGATCGGGACCGTAGCCCATGCGGTCGAGCAGATGCCGCTGCTGCGCCGGCGACACGCACGATTCGTCGTGCACCCCGTCGTCGGTCAGATCGCACTCGATCGTCAGCCCGTGCGTGCCGGCGAGGCTGGCGTAGAAATGCGCGCGCGCCACGCCGGCCACGCAGTTCGCCAGATTCGCGATCGTTCCGGCGCCGGTGCAGCTTCCCGGGAACAGTTGCGCCAGCGGCGTCAGCGCACCGGCGCAGCGCGACTGTGCCTTGCCGGCCAAGCGGTCGATCTCGCCCTGGATCTTGCCCTTCAGGTCGTCGAACGTCTGCGAGAGGATCTCGCCCGTCAGGTTGTCGGCCGAGTACACCGGCGCGTCCGGACTCGCACCAGCGATGCGGTTGCGCCCCTTGAGGCCGTCGCGGACGCCGCTGCGGGTCACCCGCCAGAGATCGTCGACGATGCGGTTGGCGCCCTTGAGGACCTCGGCCTGGCAATCCGCGCCGTCACCGTCGACGTCGTCGTTGACGATCGCCGCGTCGAGATTGGCGCCGAAGAGCGCCGCGACGATGTCGCGGGATGCCGTGCTCGCGGCCGCGTTGATCGCCGCCGCGCCGACGTACGCGAAATTCGGGGCGTCCAGGCCCGAGCAGTCTTTGAGGTCGTGGTCCACCGTGCGCTGCAGCTTCTTGGCGACCTTGTCGCCGGGGTCGTTGGTCAGGCACGCCTGCGCGGTCAGCGTGTCGCCCGGATCGCCGAGGCCGTCGGTCTTGCCGCGTCCGGCATCGCGCACGCAGTTCCAGTCCGACTTGCCCTGCTGTTTCGCGACGTCCGCCGCCGCCTTGGTGAGATTGTTGAGGCAGCGCTGCTGATCGGTCGACTGCGGCGCAGCGAACGCCGACCCCGTTAGCCACACCGCCGTCAGCAATCCGGCAAGCACTGCCGGCGCAAGGCGGGTCCTACCAACGATCCCCCTGATCATGGCTGCCCTCCCAACCAATCATCAGTCACGCATCGCATCCCGGCTCTGTCAACACGTGCCGCGGCGAAACACCCATATGGGGGTTTCGCCGCATCCATTCGGCCGCGGAGGCGCCCGGCGTCACTCCTTGGCCTTGAAGGAGGTGGCCGTCTCCTCGCTGATCGACGTGAGATCGGCCGACAGGCAGGTGCCGTTGCTGCTGCGCAGCTGCATCGTCGCCTGCGTCGCCGACTGGAGCGCCGCGGTCACGCCCGCCGGCAGCCCGGCCCCCTTGCCGATGACGATGGCCTTCGACGTTCCGGCGGCGCCGCCCTTGTAGAGGATCTTCTTGACGCCGTCGGCCGCCAGCGCGCCGTCCTTGTACTTGTAGCCTTTGCCAGGCCCGTGCGGATCGTTCGGCGCGTGGCCCACTGCCTTCCAACACGGCTTGCCGTCGCAGGTGTCCGCCGCGCGGTTCACCTCGACGCCGCCGGCGAGCGCGCCGAGCTGGTCGTAGAAGCAGAGCGAGTACGCCGTCCCGGTGCCACCCTGACCGGCGTCGAGCGGATTGCCCATGTCGGTCTGCGCCAACGCCGGGCCCTTGATGAGCTTGGCCACCAGCTTCGACTTCGCCAGAACGGTCACGTCGAGCTTGAGCAGCGCCTTGGCGAATCCCGTCGTGCAGCCGGCGTCGAGCGTCGTCGGGCAGCCGCCGAGCGGCGTCGGGGTCGGCGTCGGCGGTTCCGGCGTCGCCGTCGGCGTGTCGGTCGGCGTCGGCGTGTCGCCGAAGATCGTGACGCCGAGCGCGGTCGTGCCGGCGCGATCGCCGCCGGTGGTGCCGTTGAAGTTGACGGCGTTCCCCCACGCCGTCAGCATCGCACCGCCCGGCGCCGCCGGCGCGGTCCACAGGAAGCTGAACTCGGTGACACCGCCGGCCGCGGCCTTCGGCGCGGTGTGGGTGATCTCCTGAAGCCCGCCGGTGCCGGTGATCGTCTGCGTGTTGGCGGCGAAGCCGCCGCCCGTCGCGAGCGTGCCCAGGGGTGAGGACACGTTGAGCCCGGCGTGATCCTGCAGTCCGATCTCCACCACCGTGAACTTGAACTCGTGCACGGAGAGCGGCATCACGACGGGCGGGTCGCCGCCGCAGTCGACGCATTCCAACGTCACCGTCGGGACCAGCCCACCGCTGTGGCAGAAGTTGCAGGCCTGCGCCGGGACCGGAAAGCTGGTCGTGGCGATGCCACCGGAGAACGCCTGCGCGGTGGAGGCCCACGCGAGCGCCACCAGGGCGGCCGTCGGCCAGAGCTTCGAGTTGTTGCGTGTGTGCGTCACGGGCGTGCCCCCCGAGGAGAGTTCTCCCACGCCAGCTTCGCGCCGATCAAGAAATTTCCGCACGATCGCGCGCGCCGCAGCGCGCGCACCCTGGGAGCGCGGGCGGCTCGCCCGCAGTGCTAGCGCGTCGGAAATGGACTTCGCCGCGCTGCGCTGCGGGCGAGCCGCCCGCGCTCCCGGGACGCCACCTCAACGACGCGACCGGAATCGCACGACCAACAGCAGCGCCCCGACGGCCAATCCCCACCAGGCGGTCCCCGACTCGTTCGGCGACACCACGGCGCAGCCGCTGTCGCTCGGCTGTTTGCGGGTCGATGTCGCCGTCGGCGGCGCCGTGGAGGTCGCGGTGCGGGTCGCCGTCGCCTCGACGAAATCGAAGGTCGGAGTGGCAGTGAGCGTCGCGATCGGAGTCGTCGGCTGTGTGGTCGGCGTCGCCGTCGCCGCCGACACGGTGACCGTCGGCGGCACCGTCGCCGTCGCCACGGTTGTCGGCGTCAGCGTCGGCGAGACCGCGTCTGTCGGCAGCATCGTCGGAGCATTGGTCGGGGTGCGCGTCGGACTCGGCGTCCACGTCCTGGTCACGGTGACCGTCGCCGTCCGCGTCGGCGTGTCGGTGGGCTCGCGCTCGGGCACGCTGACCGGTCCGGTGCCGACGAGCGTCGAGCGGTTGCCCGCCGCGTCGCGCGCCACGAGGCCGACGTACAGTGTGCGCCCGGCGAGGCTGCCGCTGCGCACGGTGATCTCGCCCGGGAAGCGTGAGCCGGGGTCGGCGTCGGTGACGGTCACCGGATCGGCGGCGGCGAACCCCGCCTCGTCGACGATCGGCTGCTCGGCGACGCGCACGTCGAAGGACGCCGTGCCGCAGTACAGCCCGTCGCCCGGCACGCGCGCCAGGGTGAGACGGATGCGATTGGAATTCATGGCCCGCGCCGAGATCTCGTGCGCGCGCAGCGACGCCGGCGGCCGCGCATCCGTGCCGGCATTGCCGGTGCCCCACTCGTCATGGTGCCAGCGCCGCCAGGGGATGAAGCCGCATTCGTCGCCGCTCGTGCGCCAGACGAACAGGTCGCCTTCGCGCGTCGTCACCACGACCTCCAGGCGACCGTCGCCGTCGAGGTCGCCGACCGCCGCCGCCTGCACCATCCAGCCGTTGGTGAACTTCGGCCACCCGTCTGCCTCGCGGCCCTCGGCGTCGACGGCGTGCACGTCGTAGACGCTCGATCCGGCGATGGCCTCGGGCAGGCCGTCGCCGTTGAGGTCGGCGACGACCGGACCGGCGAGGAACTGCAGATCGGTGACCTGCCGCGGGAACGCCGGCAGGAACTGGCGGTCGCTCGGCGCGCCGTCGGCGTCGGTGATCGCCCACGCGGCGAGATGATTCTCGGCCGGGAACTGCCGCGCCGGAATCTGATTGTCGATGAGCTTGCCGAGCCCAGCCGCCGGCGCCAGCAGTTGATAGCCGGCCGCGGTGCCGGCGAATTGTGCGAGCGTCACGGCGCCGAGCCCGCCGAAGCTGGGCATGTCGTACGCGTTGGAGCCGGGGCCGAACACCTCGGTCTCGAGCGTGCGGTCCTCGCCGCCGGGATGGCGGCCGAAGAACGACACGCCGTCGTGACGGAAGACGTATGTCGGTCCGATCGCCGACATCGTGCCGATCTCCAGCGTCCCATCGCCGTCGACGTCGGCCAGCGCCGGCGGGCCGTTGCTGCCGGTGCCGACGGTCGGCAGCAGCTCGGTGGTGAGCAGCGCCGTCTTCACCGGCCAGCCGGGAAGGAACGCGTCCGGATTCCAGCCGCGCTCGACGCCGTTCGCGCCGTGCATCGCGCCGTCGGCGTAGAGCGCGTAGACGCGCGTGTTGCCGCTGTCGAGCACACCGACGGCCTGGAAGAGCTGGATGATGGGGTTGTCGAAGACCGCGTTGGGCGGCTCGATGTACTCCTCGTTGACGGCGGCGACGACGTCGAGCGTGCCGTTGCCGTCGATGTCGCCGAGCGAGGGCGGCACGATGATCTTCGTGCCGATGGCGGCGCCGCTGTTGGGCAGGAGCGTCACCTCGTCGGTCTCGGGATCGACCGCCATCACCTTGGCGGGATCCTTCAGCAGCACCGGCCAGCCGGGCACCGGCGTGCCGTCGTCGTACCAGGCGTAGAGGTGGCGATCGTAGGCGCCGGCGAGGATCTCCAACGAGCCGTCGGCGGATCCGTCGAGGTTGCCGAGCGCGGCGCCGCCGAGCAGGGCGCGGCCGAGGCGGTTGTTGCGGTCGTGGCGGTTGGTGCGGTCGGGCACCTGCCCGTCCGGCGTGCCGAGATCGCGCTCGGAGCGGAAGGCGAAGGAGTACTCGGGCAGCGTGCGCACGGGGAAGCCGGCTCGCAACGCACCGTCGCGCTCCCACACGTAGAGGCGTCCCTGCAGATCGCTGGCGACCACCTCGAGCGTGCCGTCGCGGTCGAGGTCGCCGACGCTCACGCGCGCCGAGGATCGAGCTGTGCACGGGATAGTCGACGAGGCCGGACGCGTAGCCGGCGGAGTCGCCGTGCACCTCGAGCGCCTCGGTGTGCACCGGCCAGCCGGGCAGCTCGCTGCCGTCCGCACGCCAGGCGTGGACGGCGCCGTCGGCGTCGCCGAGGATGATCTCCTCGGCGCCGTCGCCGTCGAGATCGGCGGTCGCGGGGCCGGAGCCGCCGTCGGCGACGCCAACGAGCGGGAAGCCGGGCAGCAGGTCGGGGTCGTGGTGGAGGGCGAAGGCGCGGCGATCCTCGCCGGCGTTGCCGTGGTCGTCGACGACGCGCACGCGGATCGTGACGGTGAAGCGATCGGGATCGGGGCTGCCGTCGTCATTGGTGGCCGGCCCGGTGTGGCCGGCCGGAGGCGGCCGGCGAGCAGGTCGACGTCGATCGTCCCGAGCTCGCCGTCGAGCGCCGCGGTGAGACCGTCGCCGCTCGCCTGTTCGACGAAGTCGCCCTCGGCCGGCTGCACGCCCGGCGCCGCCTCGAGCACGTAGCTGAACGACGTGGCGCGATTGGCGGCGACGCGGCCGCGCACGACCAGGGTCGGTGTGCGATCCGGATCGACGGTGGCGAACCAGTCCGGCGATTCCAGCGATGCCTCCGGCGGGATCTGGCCCGACGCCACGCGCAGCACGGCGGTGTCGGCGTTGAGGCGGCCGTAGCCGAAGTACTGATCGAACCCGGCGATCGAGCGGAAGCGCTCGCTGCCGGCGACGCCCGGCACGGGGATCGTGGTCGAGTAGTTCTGCGGCAGCGGCGGCTGGACGTCGGTGCGCGCGTCGAAGTTGATGTCGTCCGCGGTCAACGTGAGGATCTGCTTGATCTCCTCGGGCGAGAGCGGGAACGGCGCGAGCGTGCCGTCGTCGCGCGGATAGGACGTCAGGGTCCCGTGGTCGACGGCGTTGAGCGCCGCCGACACCACCAGTCCGGCGACGCCGGAGCTGCGGCCGGTGGCCTCGGACGAGCAACTCGACGAGGGGACCGCGAGCGCCATGTGCGCGCCGTAGTTCGTGCAGCCGTTGAGGTAGAGGTAGGACTTGCGGCGTCTGCTGGATGCCGCTCGACGTTGGCGAAGCGAGTGACCGAGTTCACCTGCACGGTGTGGTTGTAGTTCGCCGGATAGTTGTGGTGATTGGATTCCTCGTCGGCGGCGGAGGCGATCACCACGGCGCCGCGCGCGTAGGCGTAGTCGATGGCCTCCTGTCCGAAGCGCGTGTGGTTCAACGTCCCCAGCGCTTCCTGGATGACGCGCGCGCCGCTGTCGACGGCGAAGATGACGCCCTGGGCGAAGTGATTGACCTCGGTGACGAAGCTGTCGCCGACGCGCACCTCGATGAGGACGCAGTTCGGGCAGCTCCCGGGGAAGCCGGAGCCGTTGTTCGCCTCGGCGCTGGAGTCGTGCGACTCGCCGGTGCCGTGCCCGTAGCGCACCTCGTCGAGCGCGTCGTTGTCGTCCTCGAAGAAGTCCCAGCCGCTGATGTCGTCGATGTAGCCGTTCCCGTCGGCGTCGATGCCGTCGGAGAAGAGGAAGATGAGATCCTCGGGATCGATGATGCCGTTGCCGTTCTGGTCGCTGACCCGGCTGTCGGCGGCGTGCGTGGCGTCGGCGCGGTAGTCGGCGAGATTGAAGACGCCGTCACCGTTGCGGTCGTACGGATCGTCCGCGTTGGCGCTGCCCTCGGGCACCGGCAGCTCGCCGCGATTGAGGTAGAACTTGTCGACGAGATCGCTCTCCACCTCCGCCCAGCGGATGCCCGAGTCGAGGACGGCGATGCGCACGTCGGGACGGCCGGTGGTCGTCTGCCAGGCGCGGTCGATGCTGGCGCCGGTCACGCCGAACAGCTCCTGCGCGCTGGCGTCGATCTGCGGATCGCCGGTCGTGCCGCTCGTGAACTTCCACACGTCGCCGCCCTGGTAGTCGTTGGGCAGCGTACCCGGGGAGAGGAACAGGTAGTCGGCGAAGCTCGTCGCGGGGATGCACGGCGGATCGACCGTGGCGTCGTCGCAGGGCGACGGGTTCGCCGGATACGGCATCTCGGCCAACGCCCCCGGCGCACTCAGCGCCATCGCCGCCAGCAGCAGCGGCGCAAGATACGATCGCATCATGGTTCCCCCCCCGAGAAGAAAACGCTCTCTTCGAGCTGTATTCCCGCGCTTCGTTGTGTGTCAACGAAAGGGGAAACGGACGAACGATAGCGGCCGAGAGCCAATCCCGTCTTTCGTCCTTCACCCTGCGTTCTTCACCCCCGGCGTCCCCCGGTGGTTGGCTTCCGCCGATCTCCCCTGCTAAGTACCTCTGCTCATGGCAGCTCCCGCCCCCGTCGTCGGTAAGGACGTCGATAGCTGGTGTACGAAGTGCAAGCTGATGCTCGCGCACACCGTCGAGTCGGTGGTCGGCGGTCGCATCACCCGGGTGCATTGCAACACCTGCGGCGGCCAGCACGCGCACCGCGCGAAGCCGCCCGCCGCGCCCGGCACGACCAAACCGCGCGTCCGGCGCGATGCCGAGCCGAAACCGCCCAACTATGCGAACCTGTTGAAGGGACGCGACCCCGCCAAGGCGCGAAAGTACGCCACGACGGACCGTTTCGCGGTCGGCGATTTGATCAATCACGCCACCTTCGGCCTCGGTCTGGTGACGTTGCTGAAGGACGTCAACAAGATCGAGGTGGTGTTCAGCGAGGGCCCGAAGGTCCTGCTGCACCGCCGCGCCTGACGCAGGCGCGGTCTAGCGGCGCGCTTTGGGCGCCGCTGCGGCCCGGCGCTTGGCCGGCCGCGCTGCCGCGGCCCGGCGCGCCGGCGGCCGATCCGGCGGCGGCGGGTAGAGATCGGCCATCGGCAGGCTCTTCCAGGCGCAGTACCGGTCGATGCCGGGCCGCGCCATGCCGAAGGCGAGCTCGAAGACGATCGCGTCGTCGGTGATGCCGACACCGGGGATCCAGTCCGGAATCACGTCGACCGGGTCGCTGAAGTACAGCAGCGCCACCGCGAGCGTGGCGATCGTGTAGTACGGGATCTGCGGACACCGCCCCTTGCTGTGCTCCTCGACCAGCATCAACGAGAAGTCGATCTGGCGATGCATGCGCGGCCGGCTCGCGGCCAGCTCTTTCGAGCGGCGGCGAATCGTCGACGCCTGGGCGAGCAACGTCTTCACGTCTCCCGGCGCCAGCTGCATGCACTTCTCGTTCAGGTAGCTGGTGAAATCGGCGGTATTGAGGAGAGGAGTCGACTTCGGCATTTCGGCGCTTCAATGCCCAGGATGCCCGCGGCCAGTCAAGAGAAGGACGCGTGACAATCACCGAATGGAGGGCCGCGCTCCCGCGCGGCCTGCCCCGGACGACTGCTGGCAATCACCGCCGCGGACCGGCCGCGCGGGAGCGCGGCCCTCCATTCGGTGATTGAACGCGACTGCGGAAAGCCCGTCTCTCTACGGACGCGTCACGCCAGCCTCGACGATCATCCCGGCCGCGAGCCACTCGCCCAGCCACGCGATGACCGCCGTCGGATCGTCGGCCCGCTCGGCGACGTCGGCGAGCGGCTCGCCGGCGAGCAACGACTCGAGCGCCGCGGCGCGGCCGCCGTCGATCGGCGTGCAGGCGACGGACAGGCCGTCGCGCCATACCAGCCCGCGCTCACCGACGGTGAGATCGATATCGATCGCGCCGGGCGCGGCCTCGCGCGCGTCCCACAGCGTGTGAATCGGCCACGGCGACGTCCGCACCGCGACCGACGGCTGAAAGCGCACGCCGCCGCCGAGCAGATCCTCGGGGGCGACGGCGGCGAGGTCGGTCGCCGTCGAGGGGCGTGCGGTCGAACGCGTGGAAGGCACGCGCCACCGACCACTCGAGGTCGGCGAGGTCGGGCAGGAAGGGCAGCTCCTGGCCCAGCGCATCGGCGCGCAGGAACGCGCTCATCTCCGCGCCGGCGTCGTTGAGGTTGTACGAGGGCAGACGCGCCGCGTGCAGGAACCGGTGGACGAGGGCGTGGAAGCGCGTCGCGCCGACGATGCGGACAACGGCGGGAAACTGTTCGGCGAGCGCGTCGTGCAGGCGCGCCGGGTAGCCGTCGACGTACACCGCCAAGCGGTCGCTCGGCTCGGCGCCGGGCGGGACGGCCAGCCAACGGTCGAGCGCCGCGCGCGGGCGCGGATCGGCGCCGAGGATCTGCGCCGCCACCTGCCGCTGCAGCTCACGCAGCGACGGGGCGTCGTGATGGCTGGTCGGGCCGGCTCATGGTGTGCCTCGCGGCGGGCGCGCGTCGGATTCTTCCTGCAGCCGCGCGAACGGCGGCAGCTCGCGTCCCATTCGATCAGCGTGGAGCGCGCGCCGCATCGGGCGCAGGCGTGACGATAGAGCGCCCAGACGTCCTCGTGCACGGGCGCGTCGTGCGTGTCGAAGAGGTAGCTGCCGAGATCGGAGAACCCGGCGAGATGGATGTAGGGCACCCGCTCGGCGGGAATTCCCGCGAGGTAGGCGTGCGGATCGAAGCCGAGGTTGCGGGCGCTGACGTAGACGTTGTTGACGTCGAGCAGAATGCCGCAGTCCGCTTCCTCGGCGAGCGCCGCGAGGAACTGCCATTCCGACATCGTCGAGTGGCCGAAGGCGACGTAGGTCGACGGGTTCTCGAGCGCGATGCGGCGTCCGAGCGCGTCCTGCACGTCGCGGAGACGCGCCGCGACGTGGTGCAGCGCTTCCTCGGTGTACGGCAGCGGCAGGAGATCGTGCAGGCTGCGGTTGTCGACACCGGTCCAGCACAGATGATCGGTGATCAGCGCCGGCGCGACGCGATCGATCAGACCGCGCAGACTCCGCAGGTAGGCGCGGTCGAGCGGGTCCGTCCCACCGATCGACAACGCCACGCCGTGCAGGACGACGGGATAGTCGCGGCGCACGTCTTCGAGGACGTGCAGCGGGCGCCCGCCCGTGTCGAGGTAGTTCTCGGTGAGCGCCTCGAACCAATCGACCGGCGGGCGCTCCGCGAGGACGTGCTCGTAGTGCTCCGCGCGCAAGCCGACGCCGTAGCCGAGTCTGGGCCAATCGAGCGACGGCATGCGCGCGGTTCTCCGTGGTTCCGGCGACTTACTTCGGGGGGGAGTTCTCGGTGAGGCGGCCGCCGTCCATCTTCATGCAGGCTTCCTTGCTGTCGGTCTCGACGAAGCCCTGGCCCTTGCAGGCATTCTTGCCAGCGCAGCCATGGCCCGCGCCGGCGCAGCCACCCTTCCCCTTGCAGGCATTGGCACCGTAGCACTTCACCTTGTCCGCCGCGTGCGCGCTCGTCGCCGTCGTCGCCGCCAGCGCACCGACCGACAGCAGGCCGGCCACCGCCGCCAGGAGCATCTTGTTCGTCTTCTTCTGCATTTTCTTCACTCTCCTCTCGTGGGTTGTGTCCGGCACCACGCCGGTTCTGAAGCTCTGATGCCTCGGAAGCGAGAGGGTTTCAGGGGGGACCGGGCGGGGCCGAAAGAAGCAAGGCAAAAGGCAAAAATCAAAAGGCAAAAGTCAAAAGGGGGAACGGGGGAGGGGAACTTTTGCCTTTTGCCTTTTGCCTTTTGTCTTTTGTCTTTTGCCTTCTCTCGATCGGCTGGCTCGACACTCATATTTCCTGCCATGCATCAGTCGCGGAGATGCCATCGCTCACCGACGAGACCCGCGAATGGCTCGAGGCCGACGGCCTCGGCGGCTTCGCCTCTGGCACCGTCACCGGCGTGCGGACGAGGCGCTATCACGCGCTCCTGCTGGCGGCGACGACGCCGCCGACCGGACGCACGGTGCTGGTCAACGGCTTCGACGCCTGGCTACAGACCGCCGGCGGACAGCAGGCGCTCAGCACGCAGCGGTACACGCCCAACGCGCTCTACCCGGACGGCCTGTCGCACATCGACGCCTTCGACCTCGAACCGTGGCCGCGCTGGCGATATCGGCTCTCCGACGGCACCGTCGTCGAGCAGGAGATCTTCGTCCCCCACGGCCGGGCCGCGGTGGTGCTGCGCTGGCACCTGCCCAACCCGGTATCCGGCGCGACGCTGAAGCTGCGGCCGTTCCTCTCCGGACGCGACTATCACTCACTGCACCACGAGAACCCCGCCTTCCGCTTCGCATCGGATGGCGGCGGCGAGCATCTCGTCTTCCGCCCCTACGACGGCGTGCCCGCCGTGCACTCGCTCGCGAACGCCGGCTACACCGCCGAACCGAGCTGGTATCGCAACTTCCTCTACACCGCCGAGCAGGAACGCGGCCTCGACGCGGTCGAGGATCTCGCCTCGCCCGGCGTGCTGACGTGGAACCTCGGCGCCGGCGATGCCGTGTGGATCCTCGCCACCGACGCCGCCATCGGCGGCCCGACCGAGTCGGCGATGGCGCTCGCCGATCGCCTGGCGGCGGAGGAACGACAGCGCCGTCGTTTCCCCTCGCGGCTGCATCGAGCCGCCGACGCCTACCTGGTGCGCCGCGGCGACGGCCTGACCGTGGTCGCCGGTTATCCCTGGTTCACGGACTGGGGTCGCGACACATTCATCGCCCTACGCGGCCTCTGCCTGGCGGGCGAGCGCCTCGACGACGCGCGGCGCATCCTGCTCGCCTGGGCCGGCACGGTCTCGCAGGGCATGCTGCCCAACCGCTTTCCGGATTCCGGCGCGTCGCCCGAGTTCAACTCGGTCGACGCGTCGCTCTGGTACGCCGTCGCCGTCCACGAGTACCTGCAGCTCGGCCACGTCGCCGCCGACGACGCGCGCACGCTGCGCACGGCCGTCGAGGCGATCCTCGACGGCTACGCCGCCGGCACCCGCTTCGGCATCCGCGCCGCCGCCGACGGCCTGCTCGCCGCCGGCGAGCCCGGTGTGCAGCTCACCTGGATGGACGCGCGCATCGGCGACTGGGTGGTGACCCCCCGCATTGGCAAGCCGGTCGAGGTGCAGGCCTTGTGGCTCAACGCGTTGTGGGCCGCCGCGCAGTGGGCACCGCGCTATGCCGCGCCGCTGGCGCGCGGCCGCGCCGCCTTCGCCGACCGCTTCTGGAACGAGTCGCGCGGCTGTCTCTTCGACGTCGTCGACGTGGACCATCGCGCCGGCGCTGACGATCCCACCGTGCGCCCGAACCAGATCCTCGCGGTCGGCGGCCTGCCGCTGGCGTTGATCGACGGCGATCGCGGCGCGCGCATCGTCGCGGCGGCCGAACGCGGTCTGTACACGCCCCTCGGCCTGCGATCCCTGGCACCCGACGAGCCCGGCTACGCAGGGCGCTACGAAGGCGACGGGCGGAGCCGCGACAGCCGTTATCACCAAGGCACGGTCTGGCCGTGGCTCCTCGGCCCGTTCGTCGAGGCGTGGGTGCGTACCCACGGCGGCGCCTCCGCCGCGAAACGGGAGGCCCGGGCGCGCTTTCTCACCCCGCTGCTCGCCCACCTCGACCAGGCAGGTCTCGGCCATGTTTCCGAGATCGCCGACGGCGACGCTCCGCACACGCCCCGGGGCTGCCCCTTCCAGGCCTGGTCGCTCGGCGAGCTCCTGCGGCTGGATCGGCTGGTCCTGGCGGAGTAGCAGCGCGGGTCCTCCATCCCCGAATGGAGGGCGCCGCTCCCGCGGCGCCTGGCAGCGCGGTCGGGTTTGCGATGCACCGTCCGGGACAGGCCGCGCGGGAGCGCGGCCCTCCATTCGGGAATTGTGCCCCCTCCAGGCCTGGTCGCTCGGCGAACTCCTGCGGCTGGATCGGCTGGTCCTGGCGGAGTAGCAGCGCGGTCTTCCATCTCCGAATGGAGGGCGCCGCTCCCGCGGCGCCTGGCAGCGCGGTCGGGTTTGCGATGCACCGTCCGGGACAGGCCGCGCGGGAGCGCGGCCCTCCATTCGGGAATTGTGCCCCCTCCAGGCCTGGTCGCTCGGCGAGCTCCTGCGGCTGGATCGGCTGGTCCTGGCGGAGTAGCAGCGCGGGTCCTCCATCTCCGAATGGAGGGCGCCGCTCCCGCGGCGCCTGGCAGCGCGGTCGGGTTTGCGATGCACCGTCCGGGACAGGCCGCGCGGGAGCGCGGCCCTTCGTCGGGAATTGTGCCCCGGCCGTCGTGCGGCGCGCGAAACCGGTTGGGGCGCGGGGACATCTCAGACGCTGGCGGACCCAGGCGATGAGTGAGAAGACGACCCCCGTCGGACACGGGGAGGATGCGATCATGGAGCAGGCGTGGGTGCTGCCGAACGATGACTTCAACCAGTCGCTGGTCGCCAATGTCCATCCGCCGGACTGGCAGAACCCAACCCCGGCGGGGCGCTACAACCTGGTCGTGATCGGCGCCGGCACGGCCGGCCTGATCACCGCGGCGGGTGCGGCGGGCCTCGGCGCGAAGGTCGCGCTGGTCGAGCGCCACCTCATGGGCGGCGACTGCCTGAACGTCGGCTGCGTGCCCTCGAAGTGCATCATCCGCGCCTCGCGATCGGTCTTCGACGCCCGCGACGCCGTCCGGTTCGGGGTGCGCGGTGGCGACGGGGCCGAGGCGGACTTCGGCGCCGTCATGCAGCGCATGCGCGGCCTGCGGGCGCGCATCAGCGCCAACGACTCGGCGCGGCGCTACCGCGACGAGAAGGGCGTCGACGTCTTCCTCGGCGACGCCCGCTTCACCGGAGCCGACACGGTCGCGGTCGGCGGCCAGACGCTGCGCTTCAAGAAGGCGGTGATCGCCACCGGCGCGCGCGCCGCCGCGCCGCCGATCCCCGGCCTCGCCGACGTCGGCTTCCTGACCAACGAAACCGTCTTCGCACTCACCGAGCGGCCGCGCCGCCTGGCGGTCATCGGCGCCGGCCCGATCGGCTGCGAGCTGGCGCAGGCCTTTCAGCGCCTCGGCAGCCAGGTCACGCTGTTTCACGACCACGCCCACATCCTCGATCGCGAGGACGCCGACGCCGCCGAGATCGTGCAGGCGCAGTTCGGACGCGAGGGCATCGCGCTGGAGCTCGCCGTGCAGATCCTCGACGTGCGCCGCGACGGCCTCGACGCCGTGCTGCGCTTCCGCCGCGGCGACGGCGGCGAGCACGAGACGCGCGTCGACGCGATCCTGGTCGGCGCCGGCCGCGCGCCCAACGTCGAGGGCCTCGGCCTCGATCGCGTCGGCGTCGCCGCCGAGCCCGGACGTGGCATCACGGTGGACGATCATCTGCGCACCACCAACCCGCGCATCTTCGCCTGCGGCGACGTGTGCATGAAGTGGAAGTTCACCCACGCCGCCGACTTCGCCGCGCGCATCGTCATCCAGAACGCGCTCTTCTTCGGCCGCAAGCGACTGAGCGCGCTGCACATGCCGTGGGCGACCTACACCGATCCCGAGATCGCGCACGTCGGCCTCTACGAACGCGACGCGCAGGAGCGCGGCATCGCCGTCGACACCTACGTGCGCCCGTTCGCGGAGGTCGACCGCGCCATCGCCGACGGCGAGGAGGACGGATTCGTCAAGGTGCTGACGCGCAAGGGCGGCGGCGAGATTCTCGGCGCCACCGTCGTCGCCCGCCATGCCGGCGAGATGATCTCCGAGCTCACCCTGGCGATGGTCGCCAAGGTGAGCCTCGGCACGCTGGCCAGCGTCATCCATCCGTACCCGACGCAGGCGGACGCGATCCGCCAGGTCGGCGACATGTTCAATCGCACCCGCCTCACGCCGACGGTGAAGCGGGTCTTCAACGGCCTCATGGCCCTGCAACGGTAACGGCAGAGGCGATGATGGTCCTCCCCTTTCGACGGCCGGTACGCGCACGCATCCCCCGCGGCGCGGTTCGGGCGCACGCGGTGACAACCCCGATGAACGAATTGACGTGTCGTGACGTGGCGGAATTCCTGATGGCATACCTGGACCGCGAGCTCGATCCCGCGCAGCGGGCGGCGTTCGAAAGCCACCTCGGCGTCTGCGACGAGTGCGTGCGCTATCTGCGCGCCTACGAGCAGACCGTGCGCCTCGCCAAGGCGGCGGGCCGCGACGTCGACGCGGCCGAGGCCGTCCCCGAGCGTCTGGTGCAGTCGATCCTGGCGGCGAGAAAGCGCTAGCTGGCTCCGCGGCGAATCACACGAGCGGCGAAGTCCCTCGCCTTCCCCACGCGGCGGCGGTACGACGCGATCGATGCCCGACAGCCCCTGGAGCCCGACCCAGTACAACCGCTTTCGCGCCGAGCGGCAGCAACCGTTCCTCGACCTCATCGCGCTCATCGAGCCGCGGCCCCACCCGCGCGTCGTCGATCTCGGCTGCGGCACCGGCGAGATGACCCGCCTGCTCCACGACCGTCTGCCCGGCGCCGACACGCTCGGCCTCGACAGCTCCGAGACCATGCTCGCCGACAGCGCCGCCTTCGCGACGCAGGGCCTGCGCTTCGCGCGCGCCGACATCACCGCCTTCGCGCCGGCGGGCGAGTACGACGTGATCCTCTCCAATGCCGCGCTGCAGTGGCTGCCCGACCACGCCGAGCTCTTCGCGCGCCTGAGCCGCGGGCTCGCCGACGGCGGCCAGCTCGCCGTGCAGATGCCGATGAACTACGACCACCCGTCGCACACCGTCGCCGCGCAGGTCGCCGGCGAGGCGCCGTTTCGCGACGCGCTCGGCGGCTTCACGATCACCCGCCCGGTGCAGACGCCGGAGTGGTACGCGACCCTGCTGCACCACCTCGGTTTCACCCGCCAGCACGTACGGGTGCAGGTCTACCCCCACGTCCTCGCCGCGCGCGACGAGGTCATCGAGTGGGTGCGCGGCACCCTGCTCACCGCCTACGAGCGCCGCCTGCCCGCCGAGCGCTGGCCGAGCTTCATGGAGCGCTACCGCGCCCGCCTCCTCCCCGAGCTCGCCGACGAACGCCCATACTTCTACCCGTTCAAACGCCTGCTGATCTGGGCCGCGATGTAGAAACGCCACAGATGAACACAGCTGGCCACAGATGAACGCGGAGACGTCCGGCGACGGGTGGCTGGGTATCCGTGTGCATCTGTGGCCATCTGTGTTCATCTGTGGATTCAGGGGAGGTGACCATGTCGTCGCGACCATTCGCCGTGCTGGGCGTCCAGCAGATCGCCGTTGGCGGACCGGACAAGCAGGCGCTGCGTCGGCTGTGGATCGACACGCTCGGGCTGACGCCGACGGGGACGTTCCGCAGCGAGTCGGAGAACGTCGACGAGGACATCGCCGTCGCCGGCAGCGGCGCGCTCAAGGTCGAGGTGGATCTGATGCAGCCGCTCGATCCGGAGAAGAAGCCCAAGGTCCACGAGCCGCCGCTCAATCACATCGGCCTGTGGATCGACGATCTGCGCGCCGCCGTCGCGTGGCTGACCGAACACGGCGTGCGCTTCGCTCCCGGAGGCGTCCGCAAGGGCGCTGGCGGTTACGACGTCTGCTTCATTCACCCGAAGGGCAACGAACAGTCACCGATCGGCGGCGAGGGCGTGCTCATCGAGCTCGTCCAGGCGCCGCCCGAGGTGATCGCCGCGCACCGCGGCGGGTGACCCCGCGTTACTTGGCGGCGACCGGCGTCGCGCCGGGCATCGCCTGACGCTGCGGCCGGTTCTGCAACGCGGCCTTGCAGGTCGCCGACAGCTGATCGGGGTGTTTGTCCAGGCACTCCACGATGCGGCCGCGACCCGGCGGCGTGTCCTTGCAGAGCTTGGCCACTTCCGCCTCGCAGCTCCTGTACCAGCCGCCCGCCGCCGGCTGGCCGCCGGCGTGCGCCATGGCGGCAAAGGCGTCCTTACAGCCCTTCGAGAGCTCCGAGCCGTGATCGCGCAGGCAGTGCATGACGCGCCCGCCACCCATCTTCACATCGGCGCAGAACTTCTGGATGTCGCCCGCGCACGCCTGGTCCGGCGCCTGCGCCCCGGCGGCGGCCGCCCAGAGTAGCGTTGCCAAGAACATTCCGCCCATCAGTCGCATTGCATCTCCTGTTCTGCGCTTCGCGCGCGCCACCGTCCATAATGCCTACGCGCACCGGCCGCTCAAGCGGACCACGGGCGGCGGGCGCCGAGCAGCACGAGGCCGACGGCGCCGACCATCGCGCCGGGCACCCAGAACGTCGCCGCCAGCCCGACGTGGACCGCCAGCCAACCCCCGGCGAGCGGGCCGATGACGTTGCCGACCATCATCGCCGTCGACCCCAATCCGGCCATGCGGCCGCGCGCCCCTTCCGGCGCGCGCGCGTTCATCCACTCGAAGGTGAGCGGCACGAAGCCCGCGACGCCGGCGCCGGCGACGGCGCGCAGCGCGAGCACGGCCGGTAGGCTGACCGCCGCGCCCATCGCCAGGTTCGCCGCCCCGCTCAACAGGAGCGAGATCGTCAGCGCGGTCAGCGGACCGATGATCCGCCCCCAGCGCGACCAGACCGTTGCCATCAGCATCGCCGGCAGGCCGGCGGCGAAGACCACGACGCCGGTGGTCGTCGCCACCGCGTCGGGCGCGACCCCGAGCTGCCCGACGATACGAGGGCCAACGTCGGCCACGAGCACATCACCGACGCCTGGAAGACCGTCAGCAGCCCGAGCATGCCGAGCAGCGGCGCGAGCCCCGAGCAGAGCGCCCGCCAACCCATCGCCGCGACGTCCCGAGGATGCGGCGCGGCGGCGCGCGCGGGCTCGACCACGAGCACGGCGCAGGCGATGCCGGCGACGCCGGCGATGACGCCGACGCCGAAGAACAGCCCGCGGATGCCGATGCTGTCGGCGAGCAGGCCGCCGATCAGCGGCCCGCACAGCGCGCCGCCGGCGCGCGCCGACTGCAGCAGCGCCAGCGAGCGGCCGATGCGCCGCTCGGGCGTCATCGCCGACACCAGCGCCACCGCGGCGGGGAAGACGCCGCTCACCGCGCCCTGCACGGCGCGCCAGGCGAGGAGCGCCAGCGGCGTGCTCGACAGGCCCATGCCGACGGTCGAGAGCGCGAGGCCGAACACCGAGCGCACGACCATCGGCTTGTAGCCGAGGCGATCGGCAAGCGCCCCCCACACCGGGGTCGCGAACACCGCCACCGCGAACGGCGCCGCGCCGAGCACGCCGGTCCAGTACTTCAGCGTCGCGCGGTCGCTGACGCCGATGTGCTGCAGATAGAGCGGCAGCAGCGGCAGCACCGCCGTCATGCCGGCGAGCGTGAGGAACTGCGCCACGCACGTGGCCCACAGGTTCAATCGCTCCTGGCGCGTCGGCGCATCGGCGGCGGTCATCCCGCTCGTTGTTTCCGGCCGCATGCAGCAACGCAAGTGCGTCGCTGGACTCGATCGTCGCGTGGACGCTGCGCCCTTTCCCAAACCGGGCTGCGTTGCTATGAAGAATCGTTCATCCACGAGGAGACCGCATCATGGAAGGCCGTCGAGACACGCCCGAGCAGGCCGAGTTCCGCGAGTACTGCCGGCGCTGGCTGGCCGGAGAACCGGCCGGCGGCGCCGTCGTTCCGCTGCCCGAGCACGCCATCGAGGTGATGACCGAGGAGCAGCGCGTCTACCTCTGCGCCTGGCAGAAGAAGTGTCTACGACGCCGGCCTGGTCGGCTGCGACTACCCGAAGGAGTACGGCGGCGGCGGCCATCAGGGCTTCCAGCGCATCGCCAGCTAGGAGATGTCGGCCGCCGGCGTGCCCTACCTGATCAACGTCATCGGCCTCGGCATGGCCGCGCCGACGATCCTGCATCACGGCACCGAGGAGCAGAAGCGCCGCTACCTGCCGCCGCTGCTCTCCGCCGAGGAGATCTGGTGCCAGGGGTTCTCGGAGCCCAACGCCGGCAGCGATCTCGCCAGCGTGCAGACCTCGGCGGTGCGCGACGGCGACAACTGGATCATCAACGGCCACAAGGTGTGGACCAGCCTGGCGCACTTCGCCAGCTGGATGATCCTGCTGGCGCGCCACAGCAACGCCGACAAGTACAACGGCCTCACCTACTTCATCGCCCCGATCGCCGGCGCGCCCGGGCGTCACGGTGCGGCCGCTGATCAAGATCACCGGCCAGACCGGCTTCAACGAAGTGCTGTTCGAGGATGTCGTGATCCCCGACACGCTGCGCGTCGACGAGGTCGGCAAGGGCTGGCAGGTGGCGATGACCACGCTGCTGCACGAGCGCGGCGCGGCCGAGGGCGCCGGCAGCGGCGGCGGTCAGTCGGTCGAGGACCGCCTCGCGGCGCTGATCGCGCTGGCCAAGACGCATGCAGCGCAACGGCCACGCCGGCCTGGGACGATCCGGTGCTGCGCGATCGCCTGATGCAGCTCGCCATCCGCGTCGAGGGCTTCCGCCAGACCTTCCGCCGCGCCCGCGTCGCCGCGCTCACCGACCACCCGATGCGCATCGCCCTGTCGTCGAAGCTGCTGATCAGCGAGCTCAACCAGGACATCGCCGCCCTCGCGCTGCGAGATCGAAGGCGCCTTCGCCTCGCTCTACCTCGGCGACGAGCGCGCCCCCGACGGCGCCGAATGGCCGCTCGCCTACATGAACTCGTACGGCATCACCATCGCCGCGGGCACGAGCGAGATCCAGCGCAACATTCTCGGCGAGCGCGTGCTCGGGCTGGCGAAGACGAAGTGATGAGACGTGGGCCCGTGCGCCGGTAGCGCGTCGGATACTGGCTCACCGGCTGACTGGCTAACGGGCTCACGCCTTTCTCTGAGAGGACCTCATGACGCAACCCCGCAACTTCGGCTTCGGCGAAGACGAGACGATGCTCCGCGATTCCGCCCGCAAGTTTCTCGCGGACAACGCCGGCGTCGAGGCGCTGCGCCGGCTGGTGGCGCGCGATCACCGCGAGGCGTACGAGAGCGCGGTGCCGCCGGCGCCGTGGGACGAGGGGCTGTGGCGGCAGATGGTCGAGCTCGGCTGGACCGGCCTCGGCGTGCCCGAGCGGGCCGGCGGCACGGGCATGAAGATGGTCGCGGTGGCGGCGCTGGCCGAAGAGGCCGGGCGCGCGGCGCTGGTCTCGCCGCTGCATCACGACCCTGCTCGCCACCTGTGCGCTGCGCGAGGCGACAGCGCCTGCCGCGACGGCGGCGCTCGAGCGCATCGGCGCCGGCACGCCGATGGCGCTGGCGATCACCAATGCCGACGGCTCGTGGGAGCCGACGATACCGACGTGAGCGCGACCGCGTCCGCCGACGGCGCGGTGCTCGACGGGCACCGCGGCGTTCGTCCAGGACGCGCGCAAGGTCGGCGCCTTCGTCGTCGCGGCGCGCGCGCGCCGGCGGCGTCGGGCTGTACGTCGTCGACGCCGACGCCCCCGGCGTCGAGCATCCGTGCCCGATCACATCGTCGACCTGACCCGCGACCAGGCGCGCGTCGCGTTCGCGCGACGTGCGCGTGCCGGCCGACCGCGTCGCCGCCGCACCGGCGATGCCGGCGACGAGGCGCTGCGCCGCGCCCTGCCCGCGCTGCTCACCATCGTCGCCGCCGACATGTGCGGCGCCGGCGAATGGCAGCTGCAGACCACGACCGCCTACGCGCAGGTGCGCAAGCAGTTCGATCGCCCGCTCGGCTTCTTCCAGGCGGTGAAACACCCGCTGGTCAACATGATGCTCGCCATCGATCAGGCGCGCTCGCTGCGTCTACAACGCCGCCTGCGCCATCGACAGCGAGCCCGGCGCGGCCGAGCGCTACGCGCGCATGGCCAAGGCCAGCGCCGCCGACATGGCCGCCTTCTGCTCCGGCCGCTCGGTCCAGCTCCACGGCGGCATCGGCTTCACCTGGGAGTGCGACGTCCACCTCTGGTTCAAACGCCAGCAGCACAACCAGATGTTCCTCGGTGATGGCGCATACCACCGGAGCCACCTGGCCGACCTGATCGATTAGGCCCACCCCTGGGTGTTCTTCGTAGCGGCGGGCTTTGGGCCCGCCAGGGGCGGGGACGGGGCCGGCATCAGGGGATAGGTCTCCCAATTCGTCGACCGCGCTAGCGGCGGCGGGCACAAGGCCCGCCGCTACGTCCCCGGACACCCTTCGTCCCACCTCGTGTCAACCAAACCTCCCGCCCGTCGTCATAGAGGGCAAGGAGGTCTCACATGAGACGAATGATGTTGCTGCTCGGCGGAATCGCCGGCGCGGCGCTGCTGGTCACCCAAGCCCAGGCCCATCCGCACGGCGGCGGCCCGCCCCCCATGGGCGACGGGGCGATCCGGGCCGTGATGGCGATGCTGCACGACGGCGACCTGAGCGATGCGCAGCACGATCAGGTGCGCGACCGCCTGAAGACGGAACGCGCCGCGGCGGACACGACGTTCGAGGCGCTCCACGACGCCAACGAACAGCTCGCCGCGCAGCTCCTCGGCAGCACGCCGCCGGACGAAGCGGCGCTGCGCGCCTCGATCGACAAGATCGCCGGCCTGCGCGCGACGCTGCTCGACCAGCAGGTCGCGACGGCGCTCGCCGTGCGCGGCATGCTCTCCGCCGATCAACTGGCCGCGGCCGCCGCCGCGCCGCCGCCCGCCGACCACCCCTGCGACCACCACCCCCCGACGCCCTGACCCCCCAACAGGGTGTCGCTCCCCGAGCCGCGCGCGCCGTGGACCCGAATAGCGGCCTGGCGCGCGCGGCTCTGCAGCGACAACAGCGCCTGTGGCATCATATGCACCGAGCGGGAAACGCATTGGCAGACGATTCGGTGGCGCCCTCGGCGGCGCCGGGAAACTACGACGACCTGTACCGCGCCCATCGGCTCCGAGTGCTGCGCCTGTGCCGCGTGATGCTCGGCGACCCCGACGATGCCCAGGAGGTCTGCCAGGAAGTCTTTCTGAAACTGCACCGCGCCCTGCACGACGAGCGCGCGCCGGTCCGCTGGGAGGCCTGGCTCACGACGGTGACCCTGAACGCCTGCCGCGACCAACGCCGCTCACGTTGGTGGCGCTGGCTGCGCAGCCACGAGACACTCGATGACGACGACATTCCCGACCATCGCTTCGGCCCCGAACAGGCGGTCATTTCCGGCGAGACGCGGCGGCGCATCTGGCGCGCCATCCGCGCCCTCCCGGCGCGGCAGCGCGAGGTCTTCGCGCTCCGCCAGCTGGAGGGGTGCTCCACCGACGAGACCGCCGCGCTGCTCGAGCTCAGCACCGGCAGCGTCAAACAGCACCTCTTCCGCGCGATCCGCCAACTGCGCCTGGCGCTGGAGGGCACAACGCCATGACGACGTGTGTGACTGAACGACAGCTCGTCGAGCTGTCCACCGGCGACGGCGACGCCGCGACCCGGGCGCACGTCTCCGCCTGCGCGGCGTGCGCGACCCGGCTGACCGCGCTCGAGCGCGATCTCACCATGCTGCGCACCGCCCTGAGCGAGGCGCCCGCCACGGTCGCGGTCGCGCGACGCCCCTGGCTCCCCATCGCCGCCGCGGCGGCGATGGCGGCGGCACTCTTCGTGTTCACCCTGATGCCGGGCGGGGTATCCAGCCCGACCAGCGTCGCCACCGCCGAGCCCCAGACCGACTTCGCGGTGGCGCTCTCGAACGCGCTCTTCGCCGACGCCAGCCTCGATACCGCCGATCCGGGATCGACGGACTGGGAGCTCGAGACCGCGCTCAACGGCGGAACGCTCTGCACCGGCGGATACACCGGCGAGGACTGCACCGCCGAGGTGCTGCTCGCCGACTACGAATGAACGACCCAAGGAGATGACGATGTCGACCCGAATCTCGATTGCGATCGCATCGCTGGCCGCGCTCATCGCCGCACCGGCGATCCTGTACGCGCAGCCGCCCGACAGGCCGGGCCCGCCGCCGATGATGATGCGCGGCATGCCCGGCGGCATGCCGGGGGGCGGCGATGCCCCAGGCATGGTGATTCCGCTGATGCTGCGCGGCACCAATCTGACGCCGGACCAGCGCGACCAGGTGAAGGCGCTGATGAGCGCCAACCACGATCAGCTGCGCACGCTGTTCAAGCAACTCGAGAGTGCCAACGATGCGCTGGCGAGCCGGCTCGTCGGCCCGGGGCCGGTGGACGCCGCCGCGCTCAAGCCCGACGTCGAGCGCGTCGCACAGGCGCGCCAGCAGCTGATGGACCACGGCCTGACCATCGCCCTCGGCCTGCGCGCCATCCTCACGCCCGAGCAACTCGCGGCGGTGACCGCGAAGCGCGCCAAGCTCGAGGACCTGCAGCGTCAGATGCGCGAGCTGATGCACGACTGAACCCGTGCCGACCGCGCGCGGTGGACGCATCCATGCCGCGGCTCGGCGATCGTGCGCCGCGTAGCCGCGGCCCTCGTGGCCGCACGGCGACGCATCGCGTCGCCCGGGGGAGCGGTGGCGCGGCGCCGCACCCCCCACCCCGCTGGCGGCGCTCCGCACCGCCGTGCGGCGACAAGCGCCGCGGCTACACCGCGCGGCGCTCCGCGACAGCCTCGGTGTCGAGCTCGCGGATCGCCCCGAGCACCCGCTCGGGATCGGAGCGCCGCATGTAGTCGGTGGCCTGGTCGATCCAGCGGACGGTTCCGGTCGCGTCGACGAGGATCGTCGTTGGAATCGGCAACGGCACGATGACCCCGCTCTTCAGGGCGAAGTTCCTCGGATTGCGCAGCTGGTACTGGTCGGTCACCTCGAGCTCGGGGTCGGGGATCATCACCGCCCGCAGGCCGTGCTTGCCGCGCCCGCGACGGATCACCTCGGCGGAATCGGCGCACACGGTGACGACGGCGACGCCGCGAGCGTCGAGCTCGGGTCGCAACTCCTCCCAGCGCCGCAGCTCGGCGACGCAGTACGGGCACCAGTGACCGCGGAAGAATTTCAGCAGGAACGGCCGGCCGCGCAGGCTCGCGAGCGCGAACGGCCGCCCGGCATCGTCCGCCGCCACGAAGTCGAGCACCGGTCCTCCCACCGTCACCGCCGGTGGCTCACGCCGCTGCCCGCTCGCCGCGAACAGCGCCAGGAAGGCCGCGCCGCCGGCGATGGCGACCGCGGCGGCGATGCCGCCGAGCGCGCCGGTGCCGGCCACGAGGGCGGCGATGCCGAGTACCGCGGCGGCGCCGCTCGCCAGCAGATACGGCGCCGCGTTGCGCGGTAGGCGCACCTCCTGCATCAGCCGCAGCCAGTGCACGCCGGCCACGGCGAGGATCGCCGCCGCGATCACGCCGAGCATCGTTCCGGTCATCTCACCCTCCTCGCTGGCAGCGCTGGACGCCGCCCCTGTCGTTTGGGTACACTGTACGTAAACGACAATCGACCCGTTGGGTCAAGGGGGATCGCATGGGACGGCCGGCGAAGTTCTCGCGTGGACAGCTGCAGACGGCGGCGCTGGCGCTGCTCGACCAGCACGGGTTGCCGGGGCTCTCGATGCGCGCCCTTGCCGCGGCCCTCGGAACGGGACCGATGACGATCTACAACCACGTCGCCCACCGCGCCGACCTCGAAGCGCTCGTGGTCGAGGCCGTCGTCGCGCAGGCGCGCTGGCCGCGACGGCGCTCGGATGGCGACTGGCGGCGTGCCGTCCGCGAGATCGCCACGGCGATGTGGCGCGCCGTGCGCGCGCATCCACACGCCATTCCGCTGATCCTCACCCGCCGCGGCCGCTCACCCGCGGCGCTCGACGTCGCCGAGGCGCTGCTCGACGCGTTGGCGCGCAGCGGCCGCTCCCGCCGCCGCCTGCTCGTGGCGTTCCGAACCGTGTCCGCCTTCGTGATGGGCTTCGCTCAGGCCGAGCTCGCCGGCCCGCTCGCCGTCGAAGCGGGCGAAGACCCGTCCGCGGTGATCAGCCGCATGCGCGCGCTACCGAAGGCGCGGTACCGCCGCCTGATCGAGATCGCGACCGCCGCCACGCGAAGCGATGCCGAGCGCGAGTTCCGCCTCGGCCTGGAGCTCTTGCTTGATGGGCTCGACCGATCCTAGCCGCCGTACCTCACGGCAGCGTCTCCCACTCCGCGGAGCTCACCGAGTCGATGAAGATCGGCGCGCCGGAGCCGTTCGGCTTGTAGATCGCCGCGCCGCCCATGCTGAGGGTGCTGAGCGGCGGACAGGTGTTCCCGGCGTGGCCGATGAGTGCGGTGTTGCCGCCGGACGGCGGCTCCTGCGCCAGGAGTTGGAAGGTGTCCGCGCAGCGATCGGCCTCGTCGTAGACGAAGTAGGTGAGCGCCTGCGACGGTTCGATGGACGGACCGAAGTCCATCAGCTCCGCCGTCTGAACGGCGCGACAGAACTCGCTCGAGAGCACGCGACCGATCGGGATGCCGCGCGTCGCGAAGGCGGCGCCGACCGTCGTTGCCTGGTCGCGGCCCACGTCCGACAGCTGGCGGGCCGTGGCGGTCGGGTTCTCCGCCGGGCAATTGGTGTCGCAGCTCTTCCACCAGTCGGGCACCGTCGTCGTGTCCGCGGTGCCCAGATCCGTGCGGTCCATACAGAGAACGGCGGTGGCGTGGCGCCAGAAGATCACGTACCCGCCGGCGCGCAGGGCGTCGACGATGGTCGGCGAGATGATCGTCTGGCTGCCGACCGTCTCGCAGCTCGCGCCGACACAGCCGTAGACCGCGTAGTGATAGAAGCGCGACGTCTGCGGCGTGTTGGGCAGGAGTGCCACGAGCGGATCGAGGACGGTGTCGGCGACGCCCGCGTACACCAGTTGCGCGTCGGGGTCGTTCGGTCCGTCAACGGCGGCGTTCAGGCGCCGGAGCAGGCGGACCGTCGGATAGGCCGGGCCGTTCGCCCAGGTGAGGTGCACGTGCGTCGTGTCGAGGTTCGCCGACAGGGCGCTCGGCCCCGACGGCAGGAGGTCGTTCCATTCGCTCGCGGCGACGCGGGTGACGAACGCCGTGGCGCCCTGGCCGTCCGGTTTGAAGACGGCGGCCTCGGCCTGGGCCAGGGTGCTGAGTACCGGACAGGGCGGCGCGAAGCTGGCGTGGCCGATGAGGGCGGTGTTGGTGCCGGCCGCGGGCGTCTGTTGGAGCAGCGCGTACGAGTCGGCGCAGCGCTGGGCTTCGTCGTAGACGAAATATGTGAGGCTCGGCGACTGCTCGATCGGCGGCCCGAGGTCCATCAGCGCGGCGGTGGTGACGCCGCGGCAGAACTCGGTCGAGACGACGCGGCCGACCGGCACGCGCAGGATGTCGAAAGTGCGGCCGATCTCCGTCGCCTGGGCGCGCCCGCTGTCGCTCAACTGCTGCGCCGACGCCTGGGCGCAGTCGTCCTCGCAGCTCTTCCACCAGTCCGGCACGATCGGATTGGCGGCGGTCCCGAGCTCGGTGTGATCGCGGCAGACGTCTGCGAAGGCGTTTCGCCAGTGCAGCACGTAGCCACCGCCGCGCAGCACTTCGGGCAACGTCGGCGACAAGGTCGCCGCCGCCCCCTCGCTGCCGCACTCGCCCTGCGCGGTGCAGGAAAAGACGGCGTAGTGGTAGACGCGAGTCTGCTCGTGGACGCTCGGCAGCAGGTCGGTGAGCAGATGGGTGGCCGTCGCCGACTGACCGATGAAGACCAGCGTCGCCTGCGGGTCTTCCGGCCCGTCGACCGGAGCATTGAGGCGGCGCAGCACCAGAGCCTGTGTGTAGCCGCCGGACGGATCCGCGTTGGTCCAGGCCAGGCGCACCTCGCTGCCGTCGATGACGACGATGAGGTCGGAGGGCTCGCCCGACGGCGTCTGGATCGGGGTCGGCGTCGGCGGCTCGGTCTCGATCTCGGTCGGCTCCGCGGTCTCGGTGGCCTCGCCGGTGGCGGTCGCGGTGGGCTCGACCGTCGAGGTCGCCGTCGCGGCGTCGGTCGGCTCCGCGGTCGAGGTCGCCGTCGCAGCGAAGGTGTGATCGGGAGTCGCCGTTCGCGTCGCGACGATCGTGCCGGTGATGGTGATCGTCGGGGTCGACGTCGCCTCGACGATGATCGTGCCGGTGATCGTCGGCGTCGCCTCGACCGCGGTCCCTGTCGACGTCGCGGTCGGTACCGGGGCACAGCCGTTGATCGCCACCGATACCGCGGCGAGGAGCTCTTCGATCGTCACCTGCCCGTCGCCGTTGCGATCGAGAGCCGGGCAGGCGACGATGGTCAGACTACCGAGCGCGATGTTCACCCCGCGTACCAGCTCGTCAACGGTGACCTCGCCGTCCCCGTTGCAATCGCCGGGACAGCTCGAGGGGGCCGCCGCGGCGGGGCGGGCAACGACTCCAAGTACGAGCCCGGTCAGGAGAATCATGCGACAGCCGATGCGGGACAGATACGTCATCAACGAGTGGACCTCGAGAAAGTTGCGGCACCAGCGCCGCGTGCGTGTATCAGAACGCGAGAAACCCACAAATGAAAGAGCCGTGCTGCGAGAAGGCCGGTTACGTCATCTCGGCCACAATCTCGCGGGCGACGAACTCGATGTGGCCGAGATCGGCCGGATCGGGCAGGACGAGGATGAAGAGCGTGACCCCCCGGCGGACGTAGTCGAGCAGGCGGGGCACGACGATGTCGGGTGTTCCCTGCACCAGCTGGTCATCGTAGGCGAAGGTGCCGCCGCGCTGGCGGGCGGCTTCGAGTTGGTCGCGCACCTCCTTCTCGCGCCACGCGGTGACCAGGGGCACCATCAACGACTGGTCGAGGGTGGCGGGATCGCGCTGGATGTCTGCGCAGTGCGCGTGCAGGACGGCGCGCTTGTGCTCGTAGGCGGGGAGCGGCATCGGGAAGTAGTTCCAGACGTCGGCATGGCGCGCGACGGCGCGCAGCAGGAGCTGCTCGCCGCCGCCGCCGATGGTGATCGGCGGATGCGGCTGCTGCGGCGGGCGGGGCAGACACTTCGCCGCGTCGACGCGGTAGTGCGCGCCGGCGAACGTCGTCGGCTCGCCACTCCACAGGCCGCGGATGATCGTGAGCCCTTCCTCCATCCGCGCGATGCGCGCGGCCGGCGACGGGAACGCGTAGCCGTAGGCGCGCGTCTCGCGCTCGTGCCAGCCGGCGCCGTAGCCGAACTCCAGACGGCCGCCCGAAAGGACGTCGAGCGTCGCGGCCATCTTCGCGGTGAGCGCCGGGTTGCGGTAGCCGTCGCAGAGCACCAATGAGCCGAGCCGGATGCGCTCGGTCCAACCCGCCAGCAGGCCGAGCAGCGTGAACACCTCCAGCACGTCGGGCAGTTCGGGCGAGGGATAGTCGTCGAGGTGGTCGTAGGCCCACAGCGAATGGAAGCCGGCGCGCTCGGCGGTCTGGGCGATGGCGCGCAGCGTCGCGGGCGGCACGTCGCCCTGGGGCACGAACAGTCCGAAGCGGACGGCAGGGATCATGCGCTGCTCCTACACCGGGTCCACCCCTCTCGCCACGCCCGAGCCCAGCGGGTAGGGTCCGCCTGATGCCCACGCCGCAGGAGATCCTCGAGGATCTGAAGCAGATCAAGTACCCGGGGTACTCGCGCGACATCGTCTCGTTCGGCATCGTGCGCGACATCGAGATCAGCAGCACCGGCGTCACCGTCACGCTGGCGATCGGCAACGCCAAGGCCGACGCGGTCGACCTGATCTCACGTGCCGTGCGCGATCGCGTCCACGCGCTGGTCGGCGGCGGCACCATCGAGGTGGTGATCCAGGAGCCGGAGAAACCGAAGCCGGCGGCGGCGCCGCGCGCGCCCGGCATCCCCGGCGTCGAACAGGTGATCGCGGTGGCGAGCGGCAAGGGCGGGGTCGGCAAGTCGACGGTCGCCGTCAACCTCGCGCTGGCGCTGCAGACACTGGGCAAGCGCGTCGGCCTGCTCGACGCCGACGTATACGGTCCGAGCATTCCGCTGATGCTCGGCCTCGACCAGCGGCCACAGAGCAGCGAGCGCGAGCGCATCGTGCCGCTCGAGCGCTACGGTCTGAAGGCGATCTCGCTCGGCTCGTTCATCCAGCCCGGCCAGCCGGTGATCTGGCGTGGACCGATGATCACCAAGCTGCTCACCCAATTCCTCTACGAGGTCGAGTGGGGCGAGCTCGACGTGCTGGTGCTCGATCTGCCGCCCGGCACCGGCGACGCGCAGCTCACCATCACGCAGCAGGCGCCGCTCGCCGGCGGGGTGATCGTGACCACGCCGCAGGACGTGGCGCTGCTCGACGTGCAACGCGGCATCACCATGTTCCAGCAGGTGAACGCGCCGGTGCTCGGCGTCGTCGAGAACATGAGCTTCCACGTGTGCAGCGGCTGCGGGGACCGAGCGGAGATCTTCGGCCACGGCGGCGGCCACCGCATGGCGGAGAATCTCAAGATCCCGTTCCTCGGGGAGATTCCCCTGGTGCGGGCGATCCGCGAAGGCATGGACCGCGGCGCGCCGATCGTCGTCGACGCGCCGGCGAGCCCAGAGACCGCCGCGTTCGTCGCCATCGCGCGCGGCGTCCTCGACCAGCTCACGCAACGCGGCGCGACCCGTCTACCGACGGTGCACTGACCGCACCCCCGACGCGTCACGATCACCGCATGGAGGGCCGCGCTTCGCGCGCGGCCGGTCGCGCGCAAGCGCGACCCTTCAAGCGCGGATCGGTACGCCGACGGTTTACTGACGCTCGCCCATTCTCCGCCGGACGACGATCGACCTCGCGGCGATGGTCCTCCGCTTGGTCGGCCGCCGCCTACCGCGCCGCGCGTTGGCGGCTGGCGATCGCTGTCCCGACGCGCGGCGGCTGCCGGCAGTCGCCGACGGCGTGTTCGGGCACTACGACGGCCGTGAACGCCCGACGGCGCTCGTCGCGGCGCATGACGCCGTGCGCCTCTGCGCGACCCGCCTCCGCTCCCTGTAGGCGCGACCGGCGGCGCCGCGCGCCACTAGTTCAGGCGAACCAGCAACTGGCGCGGCGCGCCGAGGTTGCCCTGAACGTCGCGGACGCGCACGGTCACCAGGGTGTCGCCTGGCGGGAACGTCAACGCCTGGCCGATGAAGCCGCAGAACTGCACCGTCGTGTCGGCGGCCACACAGCCGAAGGTGCCGTCCTCGCCGAGCACGCAGGCGGTGCTTTCGCCACAGACCCGGCCGATCTTGTTGCCGCCGCCATCGATGAAGCGACAGGCGAGATCGTTCAGGCGGTCGGCGATGGCCGGGCTCGAGTCGAAGCTCGGCGGGTTGATGGCCGGAACGCCGCCCAGGGTCGGCGGGGCGTCGTCGCAGACCAGGCTGCTGCCGTCGCCGAGCGGGCGGGTCACCTGAATCTGCAGATCGGGCACGCCGCCGTCCGTGAAGGTCGAGCCGCCAACGCGACCGCGCGACGGACCTGGCTTCGCCTCGACGACGATCGAGAAGGCGAAGCCGAAGGAGGGCGCGTAGACCGGAATGCCGTTCTCCATGCCGATTGGGTTGAGCAGCATGTCGTCGGCGCGGGTCAGGCCGTAGAACGTGATCTGCGGGCCGCGGGCGTTCGACGTCGGGGTCGGCGTCGGCGAGATCGTCCGGGTGCGGGTGATCGTCGGCGACGGCGGTGCCGTCTGGGTGGCGGTGCCGGTGCGCGTGCGCGTGCCGGTGCGGGTCGGCGTGCCGGCCGGCGTGGCGGTGCGGGTGCGCGTCGGGGTGGCAGCGGGAGTGGTCGGCGCGCGCGTGGCGGTGCGGGTCGCCGTCGCGGCGCCGGTGGCGGTGCGGGTGGCGGTGCGGGTCGCGGTGACGGTCGGTCCGGTGGGGGTGCGGGTCGGCGTGCCGGCGGCGGTCGGCGTGTGGGTCGCCACCGGCGTCACCGTCCGCGTGCGGGTGGCGGTGGGGAACGGCGTCGGCGTGTTGGCGCGCGTCGCCGTGACGGACGGCGACGGCGTCGCGGTGGAGGTCCGGGTGGGCGTCGCCGTGCGGGTGGTCGTGCGCGTCAACGTCGCGGTCGGCGTATTGGTGGCCGTGCGCGTGAGCGAGGCGGTCGGCGTCGGCGTCGCGGTATCGGTCGGCGTCGGCGTGTCGGTCGGCGGCACCGGCGTGAATGTCGGCGGGAACGGCCCGCTGTCGACGCGCAGCATCATCTTCTGCACCGGCCCGACGAGACCCGACTCGTCGCGCAGCTGCACGGCGAACTGGGTGTCGCCCCTGGGGAAGGCCATGCCCGAGCTCACCGACAGGCAGAACTGGGCGCGGGTCGCCTTGGAGACGAAGGCGAGCTGGCCGAAGGCGTTCTGGGTGCAGGCGGCGTTGGAGCGGGTCGCGATCTCGAAGCGGCAGGACAGATCGTTGATCGCGTCGGCCAGCGGCTGGGTGAGCGCTGAGAAGTCGAGCGCGGCGTCCGCTGGCACGCCGAACTCGTCGCAGATCTCGCGGCTGCCGTCGCCGAGCGTGTGGTCGACGATCGGCTGGAAGTCGGGCCGCTGGCTCGGGTCGCCCGCAACCGAATCGAGGAGCGTGGTGCCGATGGGCGCGCCGCTCGGCGGGGTGGCGGCTTCGACGACGAGCAGGAAGCCGAAGCCCGAATTGCGGAAGTAGACCGGCGTGCCGTCCTCCAGGACGCCGAGCAACGGGGCCGGCCGGCCATCGGGGCTGGCGATCCCGATGTAGGTGACGCCGGGACCGCGCGCGAAAGCGACCAGATCGCCGGCGTTCGGCCGCCCGTCGCGGTTGGCGTCGGCGGCCTGGCAGTTCGAGGCCGTCGAGGCGAACAGTGTGCGCACGATCGCGGCGCGGTCGCTCTCGTCCACCGCGCCGTTGCAGTTGGCGTCGCGATAGGACTGCGCGGCGGCCGGAACGGCAGCGCACAGCAGGAGGACGGTGAGGAGGCGCGTCATCGATGGCGTCCGCTCGCAAAGATGCGCTGGCCCGACGCTTTATGGAAATGCTCGGGCACGGGTGCGGCGGGACGCCGCGGCCACCGTCAGTCCGACAGGTCGGAATCGACCGTGATGTCGATCTCGTCCGAGCCCGTGCCGCCGTCCGGCGCGCTGACCGTCACGGTGGCCACGTAATCGCCCGCCTTCGCGTAACTGTGGCTCGGCTTCGGATCGTTGCCGCCCTTCTCGCCGTCGCCGAAGTCCCAGCTGTACGTCACCGGCTGGCCGGTGCAGTCGATCTCCGTGACGAAGTTCACGGTCAGCGGCGGCGCGCCGAAATCGGGCTCGGCGTCCACGATGACGAAGCAATCGACCTCCGAGTCGCTCGCGGGCGCGCCGGGTTTCGCAGCTTCCGCGGGCGGGGCCGGTGCCGGCGCGGCGGCGGTCGGCGCGGGAGCAGCCGGCGCGGTCGTCGGCGCCTTGTTCTCGTTGCAGCCGCCACAGCCACTGAAGGCGGTGGCCGCGGCGAGCAGGACGAGCGAGCGTGAGAGTGTGATCATGGACGTCGCCTCGGTGCGGTGGGAGTAGCCTGCGGTATCGACTTCTTGGCCGGCGTCGGATTCGGCGAGTAGCGCAGCACGAAGCGGCTCACCGGACCCGGGTTGCCGTCGGTGTCGCGCAACCGCACGCTGACGAGCGTGTCGCCTTGTGGGAACTGCCAGGAACGCGCCACCACCATGCAGAACTGGACCTTGGAATTCTTGTTGAGGAACTCGAAGTCACCGTACTGGTTGATCGTGCACGACGAGTTCGACTCGATGAAGGTCTCGAAGCGGCAGGACAGGTCGTTGATCGCGGCACTGACCTTGGGCGTGTCGGCGAAGCTCGGCGGGTCGATCCCCGGCACGCCGCCGATCGTCGGCCGGCGCGCGTCGCAGACGGCGACGCTGCCGTCGCCGAGCGGGCGCGTCACCTCGATCTCGAGGTCGGGCCGCTGGGTCGGATCGTCGGCACTGTAACGGTAGATGCTGCGCCCGTTCTCGACGTTGCTGATGCCGGGCTTGCCCTCGACGACCAGCATGAACCCGGACCCTACCGGGTGGTGAAAGATCGGCGTGCCGTCCGCGGTCTTGCCGACGGGAGCGACGCTGCCGCCGTCGGCGCGCGCGATGCCGGCGAACGTGACGACCGCTCCGATGTCCTTGCCGGCGCGCTTGGCGGCGCTGGCCGCCGCCGCATCGGCCACCGGCCGCACCGCGAGGGTCGGCGGAGCGTCGGCGTCACCGGCCCGCGGGGTCGGTGTGTACACGCCGACCACGGGCTGAGGTGCGGCCGCCGCAACCGGCACGGGCGCTGGCTCACTCGTGGACTTCTGCGTGCTGCACGCAATCGCGCCCAGCAAGAGCGCCCCCACCACCGCAGCAGCCCTACGCATTGCTACCTCCGCTCGTTCCGATGCTGACGTCGACGTGAATAATCTAGGGGTTGTATCGGCGGGTATGGGGGTAGTCAAGTTTGCCGAGGCGTGGCCGCACCGTTCCGAGAGGCGGATCGAGCGGGCCTCCAGCCCTTTCCAGAGACCGCGCAGCGGCGCGGAACGCGCGCCGCCCGCCGCGGCGAAGGTTGCCGCGCCGGCTGCGCTCCTGTATCCGCTGAGGGTGATGGGTTGTCTTCGCGTTGCTGCCACCGGCGCGCTGGCCGTGCTCGCCCTGGCCGGCTGCGCGTCCCGCAAGCCGTCTCAAGACCTGGCCGGCGAGCCGTCGGCACTGGCGGCGAAGGGACCCGGCGCCGCGATTCCCCTGGATGTGCGGGAGTTCGACGTCGTCGCCGGCGAGGGCGGGTACCGCGGCGTGTTCCTCAAGCTGTCCCGCCTGCCGACCGGCGTCACCTCTCACAGCGAGACCGCGCCGCCGCGCATCATCCTCGACATCGCCGGGCCGACCGGTTCCGAGACCGCGGCCGAGTCCTACCCGGGCGGCGATGATCTCGTCACCCAGGTGCAACTCGTCCGGCAGATCGGCGTGCTCCAGGTTGTCCTCGAGTTGGCCGGTGACGACGTGCCGCAGTTCGAGGTCTTTCCCATGGCCGACTGGGTGATGGTCCGCATCCGAGAACCCAGCAACCGCCGCCCGTGGGCGCATCGCGCCAGCTGAGGGTCGAGGCGACGCGCCGTGACACTCTGCCGTGAAGCAATTCGAGTGGAAGCAGTCTAAGGTATTCGCCGCCATGCCCCGTCATCTGTTTCGGACGATCGCCGTCGCCCTCGCGCTCAGTGCCGCGCCGGCGCTGGCGCAGATCTCGGCCGACCAGGTGAAGCAGCGCTACGACAAACAGACCAAGGGCGCCGGGGTCGAGGAGTGGGCGCGCAAGATGAACAGCGACGACCCCCTCGAGCGGCTCGAGGGCGTGCGCTCGCTGAGCGAGTCGACCGATCCCGCCGCCGTGCCCTACCTGGTGCAGGCCCTCGGCGACGGCGACATGCGGGTGAAGGCCAAGGCGATCGACGCCTGCGGCTCGGCACGCGCGGCCGACGCGACGCCGGTACTGGTGCAGATGCTCTTCCTGCGCGGCACCAGCCCGGAAGTGGAGCAGCGCATCCTCGCCGCCCTCGGCAAGATCGGCGACCAGCGCGCCGCCCCGCCGATCGTCGAGTTCCTCGGCCGCGACCTCGACAACGCGACGCGCGGCACCGCCATCTTCGCGCTCGGCGACATCGCCGACCCGTCCACCGTCGAGTTCCTCGACAAGCTGGCGGGTGAGGAAGCCCATCCCACCCTCAAACGCCTGGCGCGCGAAGCCGCCGCCAAGGTGCGCTACCAGCAGTCCGTGAAGAACACGGAAGCCAAGCAACCGCTCGACAGCTTCCTGCACCAGGATCAACCGCCGCCGCAGTAGTCCAGCGGCGCCCACCCTGCACGGCCTCGTGGTGGAATTGGCAGACACGACAGACTCAAAATCTGTTGTCCGCAAGGGCGTGGGAGTTCGAGTCTCCCCGAGGCCATTCACGGGCGCTGCGAGGTCATCGGGTGGCTGGCGGTGCCGCATGACCGTCGGCGCCAGGCGACACGCGTCGTGAAATCGTCCCAAGGTAAGGGACACCGCACCGAGCCGAAGGGCCGCGCGGAGCGATCGACGGCCGGAGTCATGCTGCGCGGCCTCAAGACCGTGTCGACGCTGCGCCGCGGGCATCCGCGCGAGGTGGTGAGCTTGCGCGGATCCAAGGTCACCGCACGGCGCCAGGCGCGCAAACGCCCGTCGACCACCCGCTTGCGCGTGATGGCGGCGGGCCATCGACCAACCCTCCCTCGCATCGCTGGCGCGATCGGCCTGTTTCTCCTGGTGGCGCTGCTGATCTCGGGGTGCTCGACGACGACGATCGACCTGAATCCGGCCGTCAACGACGCCCTGCGGTTGTTGCGGATGCCACCGCCACTCGGGTGATACCGATAGGTTGTACTCACGCCCGCGCCGGAGCTCTTACTTCGATCGCGTGGATGCCTTCGGGCGGCGGATCTCCCGGGCGCCTCCGCCGGTGGGCTCGGGCTGCTGAAGCGACTCGGCCAACTGAGCGTGAAGCGTCACCTCGCCCGCCAGGATCTGTTGCCACGTCACCTCGACGCCCTTGCGGTGTCCTTTCGGTACGACACGGAGACCTTCAGTCGTGAGGGTGACGACGTACGGCGCCCCGTCGATCAGCACCTCTCGCCGTAGCGGTCGATCCAGCGGTGTCGTCATTTGTTGCGCCGCGATGGCCGCCGCCGGTGCCTGCTGATCGCCTGCTCCCGCGGGCGTTCCGTCGCGCCTCTCTCCACACGGGATCGTACCCGGATGCGCGCGGACTTCGAGAGGGCGCGTGCCGACTGCGCTCGGTAGACTCGAGCAAAACCTACGAACGCTGGTGACCGGACCTCGTAAAGTCTGCGATCACCGCGCCGCCCCCCGGCCCGGCCGCGTGCTGCAGACGGACCAGCGAGGTTGGCCCCGTTTTGGCTGGATCCGCCGGCTGATGCGCGTCGGTCTACTCATTGCGTGCTCGCTTGCCGTGGCCGCGACGGCGGTGGCGATCGAACCAGGCGACGTGCGGATGATGACGCCGCGTCCGGTATCGCCGCAAAATCAGGACGACCTCGATCACCTCATCACAGCGCAGATTCGCGCGCAGGTGGCGGGCGATCCGTCGTTGTCGAGCAACGCGCACAACGTTGAGATCAACACCGAGGGCGGCATCGTCGTCCTCAAGGGTCCGGTGGACTCGACCGAGGAGAAGGCGGCGATCGAGGCCAAAGCGCGCAGCGTCGGCGGGGTGAAGGAAGTGACCAGCCAGCTCGAAGTGGTGTCGCGATGAGGCTCCAGTGGACCGACGAGCCGACGGTGCCGCATCGCGACGACGTGAAAGCCGCAGAGGGCATGCAGCTGATTCAGCGACCACGGCAGACGTACGGACTTCTGCTCGCGGCGGAGAGGCCGGCGGCAGCCGGCCGGCGGTTCGCGGTGGCGCGCTGAAGAATGAGCCACCGGGCCGAGGCGCACGCACACGGTGACTGAACGCCGCGCGGTGTCGAGCCGTCGTCCTCCGAAGGATGCGAACATCCTTTACGGGCATTCCGCGCCTACTGCGTCTAGAGTAGGGCGGTATGGCACTTCTGCTGGAGCGAGTAGAGTTCACGGACGGTGGCGTCGACTACGTGATCATCGCCTACGTCGAGGGCCAGGAATACTGCACGGTCGCCTCGCAGGGCGCCACGGTTGTGGCTCGGCAGTCCTACGACGCGACGGAGCTCGCGCGTCGTGGCGGTGTCGCGGGGGCGGTCACCGCAATGCGGGACCTCCTGGGTCAGCGATCCCGTCCGACGTTGCCAATCGCATCTCTCCACACGCCCGACGCCTCTCGCCGAGATCGGTCGTCGACATCGAGCACCGGGTGAAGGCCGCGCAGCGGCGATCCGCTGGCCGGCGCGGCGATCACCGGGTAGCGTGCGGCGCTCTGGGGCGAGGCGCCTTCGTCGCCACGCGCTGTTCCGCTTGGGTCGAGCAACGCGAGGCAGACGAACCAGTACCGCCCCGGACGCGGCGTCAAAAGACGGCGAGCGTTCCCCGGTCCACGCGCTCGAGCAGCGACGCGATGCGCTGCGACACGTCGTCGATTTCCGCCGTGGTCAGACCGAACTGAATCCGGTTTCCGACCGTGCGAACCCCGCGCTGCGGATCGATGGGCGCGCCGGGCGGTACCCAATGCGGCACGCCGCCGGCGTCGCTGGCGAGCTCCGCGAGGGTCGCCAGCGTCGAGGTGATGGCGGTACGATCCAATGCGCGCAGCCGCTCGACGACCGCGCGCCGGATGGCCGGCACTCGGATGACGTTCCAGTTGGTCGTCAGGAAGTTGTAGATCCATCCGCCGAAGCTGATGCCGTTGTCGACGGCGAAGACACGGCGATCCGCATCGTCGTCGGCCACGAGAATGTTGCCGAGGCGTCCGTCGCGATGCGCGACGAGGTAGGCCAGCACGTTGAAGTTCGCGAGGTGGTACGCGTACACGGCGTCGGCGCTGAACCGCGTCGGGTCGTAGACCGCTTCGGGCTCTTTGGTGTGGCGCAGCCACAGGGCCAGCGTGCCGAGCACGCACGGCACGCCGTCCACGTTGGGCTCCGCTTTCGGCACGAGACGGCGATAGGCGTGGATCGAGACGGCGCGCATTGCCACCGTCGGTACGACGTAGTCCTCCGGCCGCAGGAACCAGCGTTGCACGACGTAGGTGGCGAGCTCCTTGCGCGGATTGTTGTTCCAGCTGTCGAGCGTGCCGGACGGAGCCGCCTTCCATTTCGCCTCGAGTTGCCGGCCGTCGTCGGGAAACGCGATCCTCGCCTTCTGCGCGCCGGCGACGCCCTGCGACGTCGCCTCGAGCGAGACGATGTCGAGTGGCGCCTGCGAGAGTCGGCGCTCCGCCTCGTCGGGCGCGACAGGCCAGTTGTTCCCCGGCGGCGGCGCGACGACCGGTTGTCCCTGCAGACGACGCGCGACCTGCGTCGCCGACGGCGAACGGTGCAGGAGCGCGCGCAGATTGCGACGGAGAAAGCCCCGAGCCGGGACGCCAGCGGTCTGCATCGTCTTCTGACGCTACGCCGATTGCCGGCAAGGTCGAGAAGGCGGGGGATTTCTTTTCAACGCAGTCGATATGGCCCGCAGGCCCATATCGAAACATGTGAAGAGCCTTGCTCGCGATCGGTCCAGGGGTGAGCGCGAGTGCGCTTTCGAAACAGAGACGCTGAGGACGCTGGGCGCGCGCCGAGGGCAACGACGGGATCGTGCCGGCGCCCCTCTGCGTCCTCAACGTCGCTGCGTCGAAGAGCCGTCATCCCGGCGGCCTACAGCTCGATCTGCACGCCCAGCTCGACCACTCGATTCGGTGGAATCTCGAAGTAGGCGGTGGGCGACGGCGCGTTGCGCGCGAGGAAGGCGTACAGGCGCTTGCGCCAGCGCGCCATGTGCGAGCGGCCGGAGAGCAGCAGCGTCTCGCGGCCGAGGACGAACGTCGTGGTCTGCACCTCGAACGGAAGGCCCTGCGCCCGGCAGAGCCGCAGCACGTGGCTGATGCGCGGCGTCTCGACGAAGCCGAAGCGCGCGATGACGCGGTAGAACCCCTGCCCCAGGTCGGCGATCTCCAGGCGCTCGGCGTCGGGCACCTCGGGCCGTTTCTCCGACGCGATCGACAACAGGACGATGCGCTTGTGCAGCGAGTGGTTGTGCTTGAAGTGGTGCAGCAGGACCGACGGAACGCCATTCGACGCCGAGGTCATGAACACCGCGGTGCCGTTCACCCGATAGGGCTGACTCGCGGCGACGTCCTCGAGGAACACGTCGAGCGGCAGGCTGGCGCGCGCGAGCAGACGCCCGAGCTCGGCGCGGCCGCGCTTCCACGTCGTCAGCACCGTGAAGACGCTCAGGCCGACGACGAGCGGGAACCAGCCGCCATCGACGATCTTCGGAATGTTGGCGGTGAAGAACGACAGGTCGAAAACCAGGAACATCGCGACCAGCGCGATCGCCGCGGGTCGCGACCACTGCCAGCGCTCGCGCAGGAAGACGTAGAACAGTGTCGTCGTGACCGTCATCGTGCCGGTGACGGCGATCCCGTACGCGCCGGCGAGGCTGCTCGAGGTCTTGAAGGTGACCAACAGGAAGATGCACGAGATCATCAGCGCCCAGTTGATCTCCGGCATGTAGATCTGGCCGACGGCGGTCTCGGAGGTGTGGACGATCGCCAGCCGCGGCGCGAAGCCCAGTTGCACCGCCTGCTGGGTCAGCGAGAACGCGCCGGAGATCAGCGCCTGGGAGGCGATGATCGTCGCCACCGTCGACAGCGCGACCAGCGGATACAGGGCCCAGCTCGGCGCCAACTCGATAGAAGGGATTGACCACGGGCTCGTGCGCCGAGAGCAGCAGCGCCCCCTGCCCGAAGTAGTTCAGCAGGAGGGCGGGATACGCCACGGTGTACCAGGCGAGGCGGATCGGGCGCGCGCCGAAATGCCCGATGTCGGCGTACAGCGCCTCGGCACCGGTGATGCAGAGCACGACGGCGCCGAGCGCGAGGAACCCGTGGATGCGGTGCTCGGCGAGGAAGTGCAGCCCGTGCAGCGGATTGATGGCGGACAGCACCGACGCGTGCTGCGGATGCTGCGTCAGGATGGCGGTCAGTGCCGAGGATGCCGATGGTGAGGAACCACACCAGCATCGCCGGGCCGAAGACCCGCGCCGATGCCGGCCGTGCCGCGATGCTGGATGGAGAACAGCGCGAGGAGGAGCCCCACCGATATCGGCACGATGAACGGCTCGAACGCCACCGTGGCGACCCGCAGCCCCTCGACCGCCGAGAGCACCGAGATCGCCGGCGTGATGACGCCCTCGCCGTAGAGCAGCGCGGCGCCGAACAGACCGACGAGGATGAGGGCGTTGCGACCGCCGTTCGCGCCGCGCTGCTCGACCAGGGCGAGCAGCGCCAGGATGCCGCCCTCGCCTTCGTTGTCGGCGCGCATGACGAAGGTCAGGTACTTCACCGAGATGACCATCGTCAGCGACCAGAACACCAGCGAGAGAATGCCCAGGACGTTCGGCGCCGTGACGGCCAGGGCATGCGTGCCGACGAAACATTCGCGCAGCGCGTACAGCGGCGAGGTGCCGATGTCGCCGTACACGACGCCCAGCGCCCCGACGGCCAGCGCGAGCAGCGGTCCGCGCGGCGCATGAGCGGTGGCGACCTCGCGCGGCGAGTCGGCGCGCCCTTGTGGTTGCTCCGCCGCAGCGTCGCGATCGTCCCCCGCGAGCTGCATTGTCATGGCGCCCCCAGAACCGTCCCGTTCGATCGGAGGTGCGACTATGCTCACCCCCGTTGCCCAGATCAACGGTCGTCTCAGCGGCCGTCGGGAAGGCTGACGAGGGCCGGGCACGAGCCCGACCCTCGTCGCAACACTCCCCCGGCACGCCAGAGGCGGGCCCTGATGCCGACACCGGGCGAGCCCGACGGCTTCTTACTCTGGACCATCCTCGCAGCGCAACATGAATATTAGACGATGAGCGTCGGGTTCCCGATTCGGCCCGTAACGGTTACCGGACCGGGACCTGTTTCTGCACCTCGCTCGGATTCCGGGGCGAGGTCGGCGTCGCCCCGCCCGTGGCCTCGTGCTTGCTGACACGCTGAGGCGATGTCCCACCAGCACGCCGCCAGACAGCCCGCGGCCACCCTTGCGGCGCTGCCGGGATGCACGGTGTGCGGCTCGGAGACCACGACGGCGGTCTGCAGCGCCGACGAGATCGTCGCGCACCAGGAATTTCTGCAGCGATTTCATCGACAGCGACTGCGGCGCGCCAAGGGACAGGCGCTGGCGGATCGCGCCGCGTTCACCCAGGATGAGGTCACCGCGATCGTCGCCTGCGGCAACTGCGGCCACGTCTTTCGCGCCCGGCGTCCTCCCACCGACGCGGCCGCCGACACGTACGCCGAGGACACCTACGGCGCGGAACGGCTCGCCGCGTTGTTCGACTCGCAGCTCGAGCAGTTCCGCCACAAGCTGCCTCAGATCTTCGCCCGGCTCGACACCTACGCACCGCGCACCGTCGAGGTCGGCAGCTTCGTCGGCGGATTCCTGGCCGCGGCCGGTGAGTACGGATGGGAGGCCATCGGCATCGATCCCGGCGAGGAAGTCGTCGCGTTCTGTCGCGCGCGCGGCTTGACCGTCCAGCAATCGACCGCGCCGGAGGCGCTCGTCCCGGAAGGCTCGATCGACTTGGTGGCGATCTGGAACACCTTCGATCAGCTGCCCGATCCCCGGCCAACCCTTGCCGCGGCCCGCCGCTGGCTCCGTCCGTCGGGAGTCCTGGCTCTGCGCGTGCCGAACGGCCTCGCCTTCCGCGCCGCGATTGCCGCCGCCCGCGCCTATCCCTCCGCCGCCGGCCACCTCATCTTCACCGCCCTCGCGTGGAACAACCTGCTCAGCTTTCCGTACCTGCAAGGGTACACGCCGGCATCGCTCGACCGCCTGATGGCCGCGACCGGCGCTCGGCGCATCCGCTTCGACCCCGACGTCCTGACGCGCCTGGCGGACCGGCAGACGAAATCGTGGGCGGCCGCGGAGGAATGGATCAGCAAAGCGGCGTGGAACGCCGTCGCCGCCGTCGATCCGCAGCACGCGCCGTGGTTCGACGCGTACTATTCGTGGTCAAACGCGGCAGTCTGACGCCCGCTACACGCCTTGATCGGCGGCGTCTTCGACGGGGGATCGCCAGCGGGCTGCGGCAGGATCGGCTCTTCGCGCGGCGGCGGCGGTATCTCGGGTTCGAGCGGCGGGTCTTTCTCGTTCGGACGCGGGTCCGGTATCGGCTTCGCCATCATGTTCCTCCGGTCATCAAGCAAGCGCTGTGCCCCGGGAGTCGGGCGATCGTTGCCGCGAATCTCAAATTTACTCGTGTGCAGAATGTACAACCCTCCGGTTAGGTGCCTGTTGGAAGTTCCCAATCGCGCGGGCCTCGAAACGAACTGGCGCGACGGTTGCTCTCGCTCGGGCCGATGTCTGGATGGTTGCTCAGCAAGATAGCGGCGGACGAGGCGGCCTGTATGTTCCGTCGCTGGCGCACACGAACGCTTCCCACTGGCGAGTGGCAACGCATTGTTGCTGAGATCGCCGACGCCGACGCGCTGCATCGCATGCGGGGCTGGCGCGATGATCCGGCCGCGTATCATTCGACCCCGGCGGCACCGCGCGACATCAGCATCGTCGCCGCGCGGGCCATGAAGGTGGATTTCGAGCATCTGCAATTCGCGAGCGGCTACGCCGCGCCCGAGGACGAGCCGGGCGGCGCCCGTTGGGGCGCCTACGCGCCGTGTACGACCGCGCACACCTGGCTGCTGCGACGCCGCGAAGCCGGACGCCGCTGGCTCGTCTGTGTGCCCGGCTACGGGATGGGTGCGCCGGTCGTCGACCTCACGGCGTTCGATGCCGTGCGTCTCGGCCGCGAGCTGAACGTCAACATCGCGGTGCCGGTCCTCCCACTCCACGGGCCGCGCCGCACGGGTTGGATGAGCGGCGACGGCTACTTCGCCGGCGATTGTCTCGACACGCTCCACGCGCAGGCACAAGCGGTGTGGGACGTGCGGCGACTGATCGCCTGGATTCGCGCCGAGGGCGGCCGCGCGATCGGCGTGTATGGGCTGTCACTCGGTGGCTACACGGCCGCCCTGATCGCCGCGCTGGAGCCGCGCCTCGCGTGCGTGGTAGCGGGGATTCCCGCCTCGAACTTCGTCGAGCTCGGGCAACATCACCTGCCGGCAACATTGCTGGCCGACGCCGCGCAGGCCGGCGTCGACTGGACCGCCATTGAGCGTCTCTATCGGGTGATCTCACCGCTCGCCATGCCGGCGCGCGTCCCGTGGGCTCGCCGGTACCTCTTCGCCGGCACGGCCGACCGCATCGTGCCGATCATCCAGGCTCGGCGCCTCTGGCAGCATTGGGGCAGGCCCCGTTGCAACTGGTACCGCGGCACGCACCTGTCGTTCGCCTGGGAACCCGAGCTCCGCAATTGGTTGAACGACACGCTGCGGAGCCACCTCGCGCCGCGCCAATCGCACGCCCGGCAGGCGGCGTGAACCCAGATGGTCTTCGCACGGAGACACGGAGTGCCGATGCTCGCTCCGTGTCTCCGTGCCTCCGTGTGAGACTTCCCTTCAGGGCTTCGAGTCCGGATGCTCGCGGCGCACCGCGCGCGGGTCCTTGTCCTCGCGCAATCCCTGAAACGACGGGTGGCGGATCTTGCCGTCGGCGGTCCATTCGGTGAACGCCACCTCGGCCACCAGGCGGGGCTCGACCCAGTGCACCGTCCGCCACGCGGCGCCGCGCGGCGGCGTGGCGAGCGCGCTGGTCGGACGCGCCAACGCGTCGAGTCGGCGGCGCAACTCGGTGGCCGACTGCTGGCTGAAGCCCGTGCCCACCTTGCCGGCGAACTGCAGCGTGCCGGCCGCATCGTACGTACCGACCAGCAACGCCCCCAGGCCGCTGCGCGATCCGCGCGGCTCGGTGAAGCCGACGATGACGAGCTCCTGACGCGCCGTGCACTTGCTCTTCACCCACGTCGGGCCGCGTCCGCTGCGATACGGCTGGTCGGCGCGCTTGGAGACGATGCCCTCGGCGCCGACCCGGCAGGCCGCCGCCAACGCGCGACGCCCGTCGCCGTCGACGTGATCGGCGTAGCGAAACGGCGGCTCGACGCCGCGCAAGACCTTCGCCAGTCGGGCTTTGCGCTCGAGCAGCGGCAAGCCCGTCAGGTCGCCGCCGTCGAGCCAGAGGAGATCGAAGACGAAGTACGCGAGCGCCGCCGCACCGGTGTCGAGGGAGGCGTTCTGTAGCGCCTGGAAGCTGGTGCGGCCGTCGGCCAGCACCATGGCCACCTCGCCATCGAACAACGCCGTCCGCACCGGCAGGACCCGCGCCGCCGCCGCGACCGGTGCGAAGCGCGCGGTCCAGTCCTTGCCGTTGCGGGACAGCAGCTGCGCGTCGCCGTCGACGCGACAGCCGATGCGATAGCCGTCGTACTTGAGCTCGTGCACCCACCCGTCGCCGCTCGGGGGCGTCGTAACGAGACGCGCCAGCTGCGGCTCGAATCGCCGCGGCGGCGGCGCGGCCGTGCGCGGCACACGGCGGGTTGCGGCGCGGCGAGACGACATGCAGACCGAGCGTAACCGGTCAGGCGGTCGGGCGCACGCGCCGAGCGTCCATCGAGGCGTCTTCATTCTCGCAACGCCGGACCTGGCGGGCGCGGCGGCCCGCATGAGGAATGGCCACCCCGCTGGCAAACGCCTGGCGCCCAATACCGGGCTCAACTAGTCGACAACGCCTGGACGGGTGGTACGCTGCTCACATGCGTGCCTACCGGCCGTTCAATCGCGGCGTCCGCTGGCGCGAGCCGGCTTGCGCGGATGCCTGACCGGGACGCCCCCGTCGTCCGCTATGCGATGGCGGTCGGGACAACTGTCGCGGCCACCGTGTTGCGCCTGTCGCTCGACCCGATTCTCGGGGACCGCTTTCCCTTCGCCACGCTGTTCGCCGCCGTCCTGATCGCCGCATGGTTCGGCGGGTTCGGCCCAGCGCTCCTCGCCAGCGCGTGCGGCGCGGTGCTGTCGGTGTGGCTGCTCGTCGCGCCGCGTGGAGAGCTGGTGCTGCAGAACCCCGAGTCCACCGGCGGCCTCGCGTTGTACCTGTGCGTCAGCCTCGGGATCGCCGCGATCGGCGGGGCGATGTGGCGCGCCCGCGGCCGTGCGGAGACCGAATCGGAGGTGGCGGCCGCCGACCGGGAACGGCTGCAGGTCACGCTGAGCAGTATCGGCGACGCCGTGATCACCACCGACATGGACGCGCGCGTCGCGTCGATGAACGCCGTGGCGGCGGAGCTCACCGGCTGGTCGCCGGGCGAGGCGGTTGGGCATCCGCTCGAGGAGGTCTTCCGGATCATCGACGAGGACACCCGCCAACCGACGCCGAACCCCGCCATGCGCGCCCTCGCGGAGGGCCGCGTCGTCGGCTTCGCCAACCACACGGTGCTGGTGGCGCGCGACGGCACCGAGCGGCCGATCGACGACAGCGCCGCGCCGATCCGCCAGCCGTCCGGCGAGGTGACCGGCGTCGTCCTGGTGTTCCGCGACGTCACCGCGCGCCGCGCCGCCGAATCCCGGATCCGCACGAGCGAGCAGGAGCTGAACGATTTCTTCGAGAACGCGAACGTCGCGCTCCACTGGGTCGGCCCGGACGGGATCATCCAGCGCGCCAACCGCGCCGAGCTGGAGATGCTCGGCTACGAGAGCGAGGAATACGTCGGCCGGCACATTGCCGACTTTCACGTCGACCAGGACGTGATCGGCGACATCCTCGCCCGCCTGAGCGGCGGCGAGACGCTGCACGGCTACCCGGCGCGCCTGCGCGCCAAGGACGGCTCGATCAGGGACGTGCTGATCAACTCCAGCGTGCTGTGGGACAACGGCCGCTTCCTGCACACGCGCTGCTTCTCCCTCGACGTCACGGCGCGCAATCGTGCCGACGAGGCGCACGCGCTGCTGGCCGCCGTCGTCGAGTCCTCCGACGATGCCATCATCACCAAGACCCTCGACGGCGTCATCACCTCCTGGAACGCCGGCGCCGAGCGGCTGTTCGAGTACACCCGCGCCGAAGCGGTCGGACGACCCATCACCATGCTCATCCCCGCCGAACGGCTCGACGAGGAACCGCGAATCCTCGATCGCATCCGCCGCGGCGAGCGCATCGAGCCCTTCCAGACGATGCGCCTGGCCAAGTCCGGACGCCTGATCAACATCTCGCTGCGCGTGTCCCCCGTCCGCGACGGGCGCGGCCGCATCATCGGCGCCTCGAAGATGGCGCGCGACATCACCCGCGAGTTGCAGGCCGAACGCGCCGTGCGCGACAGCGAGGAGCGTTTCCGCACGCTGGCGGACAACATCGCCCAGCTCGCGTGGATGGCCGACGGCGACGGGCGCATGTTCTGGTACAACCGCCGCTGGTTCGAGTACACCGGCACCACCCAGGCGGAGATGGACCGCTGGGGCTGGCTCGCCGTCCACCACCCGGACCATGCCGAGTCGGTCGTCGAGAAGTTCGGCCGCGCCCTGCGCAGCGGCACTCCCTGGGAGGACACTTTTCCCCTGCGCGGCGCCGACGGCAGCTATCGCTGGTTTCTCTCGCGTGCCGTGCCGATCCGCGATGCGGCCGGCCAGGTCACCCGCTGGTTCGGCACCAACACCGACATCACCTCGCAACGGCAGGCGGAAGAAGCGCTCAAGAACGCCGACCGGCGCAAGGACGAGTTCCTCGCCGTGCTCGCGCACGAGCTCCGCAATCCGCTCGCGCCGCTGCGCAACTCGTTGGAGATCATGAAGCGCGCCGACAGCGACGAACCCCTGCGGCAGCGCTCCCGCGCCACGATCGATCGGCAGCTCACCCACCTCGAGCGATTGGTGGACGATCTGCTCGACATCGCCCGCATCAGTCGCGATCACCTCATGCTGCGGCGCGATCGCGTCGACCTCGCATCCATCGTCCGCCACGCGGTGGAGATGGCCCAGCCGATGGCCGAGTCGGCAGGCGTGATCCTGACCGTGGACGTGCCCGCCGATCCCATCTTCCTGAACGCCGACGCCATGCGCCTGGCACAGGTCTTCAGCAACCTGCTGCACAACGCCTGTAAGTCGACCGACCCGGGGGGCCGCGTGTCGCTGGCAGCCCGGCGGGAAGGGGACGAAGCGATCGTCTCCGTTCGCGATACCGGCCACGGCATTCCGCCGGAGATGCTGTCGCGCGTGTTCGAGATGTTCACCCAGGTCGATCAGGCGCCCGAGCGCCCCCGTGGTGGACTCGGCGTCGGACTGAGCCTGGTGCGTCGCCTGGTCGAGTTGCACGGCGGCAGTGTCACTGGCCACAGCGAGGGCGTGAGGCGCGGCAGCGAGTTCGTGGTGCGGCTTCCGGTGGCCGCTGCCGCGACCGCCGCGACCAGCACGACTGCGGCGCCGCCGGCTGTATCGGAGAAGCCCGGCACCCGACGCCGCGTCCTCGTCGTCGACGACAACGTCGACGCGGCGGAGTCGCTCGCCACCCTTCTCCAGCTCTCGGGCCACGAGGCGTCGCTCGCCTACGATGGCGAAGCGGCGATCACGATGGCCAAGCTCGTTCGCCCCGACGTCGTCCTCCTCGACATCGGTCTACCGAAGCTCAGCGGTCACGACGCCGCGCGTGCCATCCGCGAGCAACCGTGGGGCCGCCCGATGGTGCTGGTCGCACTGACCGGCTGGGGCCAGGACGAGGACCGCCGCAAGTCCGAAGCCGTCGGCTTCGACCATCACCTCGTCAAACCAGTCGACGTCGACGCACTGATGACGTTGCTCGACACGCTGCCAAACAATCCCTCGGCCGGCTGAGGGATTCGGCCTGTCACCGAATGGAGGGCCGCGCTCCCGCGCGGGCGGTTCCGCAACGATTCGGCTCAGCGCCGAGCCCGGTGACGCCCGCCGCGCGCTGCCAGGCGCTGCGGGAGCAGCGCCCTCCATTCGGTGATTGCACTCACAGCTGTCCTCGTCGAACTCTCAGGGACGGACTTCGCTCTCCGATCCGTGCTTGCGGCGCTTGGAGTCTTTGCCCGGCGGCCTGGCGCCTGGCGCGCGACTCCAGATGCGCGGACCTTTGGCCGCGGCCACGAAGGCTTCCGTGGCTTTCGCTCCGACGAGCTCGACCAGACCGCCGTCCGCGGTGACGCCGGCGGCGGCGATCAGATCGGCGGCGGCAGGAACGTGGCCGATCACTTTGAGATGGCCGAACGCCTCGCGTACCCACTCCACAGCGGCGAGTTGCGTCTCCAGGCCTCCGGCGGCGACGACCACCGCGTCAAAGAGGATGGACGGCGCGCCGGCGAGCGCGTGGTCGGCGGCGACCGGCTTGCCATGTGATCCGACGGTGCCTGCGACCCTGGGGGCGACGACGGCGATGCCGCCGCCCGCTTTCTTCACCGCATCGCGTAGGCGATCGATCAGGGCTTCATCGACCCCATCGTCGATCAGCACGCCGACCGTCCGCCCGGCCAACGTGGGCGCCGCCTTCTGCAGGATGCTCAGCGCCGGCGAGGGATCGAGATCGATCGGCGGACGCGCCGGCTCGATGGCGGCCGACTGCCCTTCCATGCCGAGGGCGCCTTCGACGCGCGTGTGAAGGTCGTCGTCGATGATGGCGAGATGGCCGAGCATGCGACTGCGGACGGCCATCGTCTCGACCTTGCCGAGCTCGAACGCGAATGCGCTGGCGATGTGATCCTGCTCGGGCGCCGTCATCGAGCGCCAGAACAGGCGCGCCTGGCTGTAGTGATCGGCGAAGGTGTCGGACCGGGCCCGCACCTTCTCGCCGCCGTTGATGTCGACCGCCGGACAGCTGTGGAAGCCCTGCGCCGAATTCTCGCGCGGTCCGCCCGGATCGAGGCTGTTGGGTTCGTACGCGACGCGGCCCTGCGCGACCAGACCGCGCATGTGCCCGTCGCGCTGCAGGTTGCGCATGGGGCACTTCGGCTTGTTGATCTCGAGCTCGTGAAAGTTCGGGCCGCCGAGGCGCGTCAATTGGGTGTCGAGATACGAGAACAGGCGCCCCTGGAGCAGCGGATCGTCGCTGAACTCGATGCCGGGCACGATGTTCGCCGGGCAGAACGCCACCTGTTCCGTCTCGGCGAAGAAGTTGTCGGGGTTGCGGTCCAGCACCAGCTTGCCGAGCGGCTTGAGCGGCACCAGTTCCTCGGGGATCAGCTTGGTGGGGTCGAGGATGTCGAACGGCAGCGCCTCGGCTTCGCGTTCGCTGATCACCTGGACGGAGAACTCCCACTCGGGAAAGTCGCCCTGATCGATGGCGGTCCAGAGATCGCGGCGGTGAAAGTCCTGATCGGCTCCGTTGATCTTCACCGCCTCGTCCCACAGCACCGAGGCCGTTCCCAGCTTCGGCCGCCAATGGAATTTCACGAACGTCGCGCGGCCGTCGGCGTTGACGAAGCGGAACGCATGGATGCCGAACCCCTCCATCATGCGCAGCGACCGGGGAATCGCGCGATCGGACATCACCCACATGAGCATGTGCATGCTCTCGGGGGTGAGCGAGACGAAGTCCCAGAACGTGTCGTGCGCCGACGCGTTCTGCGGGAACCCGCGATCCGGCTCCATCTTCACCGAGTGGATGAGATCGGGAAACTTGATCGCGTCCTGGATGAAGAACACCGGGATGTTGTTGCCGACCAGATCGAAGTTCCCCTCCTCGGTGTAGAACTTCACCGCGAATCCGCGGACGTCGCGGGGCAGATCGACCGATCCAGCGCCGCCGGCCACGGTGGAGAAGCGGACGAACACGGGTGTACGCGTCTTCGGATTCTGCAGGAAAGCCGCCCTGGTCAGCGCCGCGTGCGACGCGTACGGCTGGAAGTAGCCGTGCGCGGCCGATCCGCGCGCATGCACCACTCGCTCCGGGATGCGCTCGTGGTCGAAGTGCGTGATCTTCTCGCGAAGGACGAAATCCTCGAGCAGAGTCGGGCCGCGGGAGCCGATGCGCAGCGAGTTTTGATTCGTCCGCGATTGGAATTCCCTGGTTGGTCGTCAGGGTCTGCGCAGGGCGACTGGCGCGCTGATGCGTCTCGCCGCCGGCACCCGTCTGGCTCGCTGCCGGCCCGCCGTTGTGGTTGTCCTTCTTCATCTGTCCCTTTCCGCGAGCCAGAACGGCGCTGCGCCGACGACGATGTCCGCCGCCGGCGCGACGACCGGGATCTGACGTGGCGAAAGAATTTAGTGGCGCGGCGGAGCGGCTTCGCCGGTCGAGGAGATGTCGGTTGCCCCACGCGTCTTGAAGATGTCCTTCGCGCGCGATAGCTGATCGCCGTTGTCGGTGTGCACGGAGAGCAGGATGTTGCCCTTGCGGAGCTTGCCCTCGTACTGCTTGGCCTCGTACTCCGGAATGCCGTAGCCGACGAGCGCGCCGGTGAATCCGCCCGTCGCGCCGCCCACGGCGGCACCGCCGAGTGCGGCCATGATCGGGCCCGCGGCGATGAAGGGACCGACGCCGGGGATCGCCAGGGCGCCGATGCCGACCAGCCAGCCGAGCGCGCCGCCCAGCACGGTGCCGGCGCTGGCGCCGACCGCCGTGCCCTCGGGCGCCTTGGTCGCCGCCGTGTGGGCGAGATCACGCGACCCGGTGGTATCGGGAAACAGTGCGGAGATGTCGTCGTTGGAGAATCCGGCGACCTTCAGATCGTTGACGATCGTGGCCGCCTGCTCGCGCGACGTCGTGAGGCACAATGCCGCCTTGTCACTCATGGTCAGTTTCCTCCCTGAGCCACTTCGAGTTGATTGGAGATCTTGGTCACGCCCTGTACGGACTTGGCCTTCGTCTCGATCGACGCTTTTTCCGCCGGGCTCGCCACCGGACCGCGCAAGGTCACCTCTCCGGACACGGTGATGATCTTGATGTTGTGCGCGTCAACGGAGAGCGAGCCGTCCTTCACGACCATCTCGCGCAGGCTCGCCGTGATCCGCCGATCGTCGGCGCTCTCGCCTTGATCGAAGGCCGTCAACGTCGTCCCATCCTTGTCTCGCTGGTTGACCGCGGAGTTGTCCGCGTCGGTTGCCCATGCCGCGCCCGCGAGCGCGAGTGCCGCCGCGAAAGCCACCATTGATCCTCTCGTCATTGCTTCCTCCCGCGTGGATGTGTGGAACGCGAGACTGCACCAGTGCGAGAACCGAGCCAGTCACGCGGCAACGTGATCAGAGACGGTTCTCAAAATTCGGGGATTGAAGTGCCGGCACATCGTGCAGAGCGCCGGAGGCTCTCGCGTAAAGTCTTCCGAGATCGCCTGCTCGCTGCATCGATTGCAGTTTCGCCCGTCCGCCCGCGAGCAAGTCTTGCATTGCTGCGCACCACGTTTGGAATCAGCTTGACGGCCCGACATTCGTACGGACTGGCGGCGCTGTTGCTTATGGTCCTATGGCCCCTCACTCCCGCCGTCTTGGTCGCGCCCCGAGCGGTGATCCGCCCTCAAGTAAGGCGGCCCTGCTGCTGATCGACGTGATCAACCCGCTCGAGTTCGACGGCGGCGATGCGCTCTTCGCGCAGGCCATTCCCGCCGCACGGCGGTTGGCACTCCTCAAGTCGGAACTGGCCGATCAGGGCGTACCGGTCATCTATGTGAACGACAACTTTGGATACTGGGATCTCGGCTTCCGCGAGCTTGTCGCGCTCTTCGAGCGCACCGCCAACCGCGGCCAGCCGATCATCCGGCTCCTCCCGCCGGCCCCCGGGGACTTCTTCATCCTCAAGCCGAAGCACTCCGGCTTCTATGGCACCAGTCTGGAGCTGCTCCTGGACAACCTGGGTGCGCGCACGCTGATCCTCACGGGATTCGCGGCGAACATCTGCGTCTTCTTCACCGCCAACGACGCCCACATGCGCGGGTACCGCCTCATCGTGCCCGCCGACTGCGTCGCCTCCGAACAGGCGTCCGATACCACGTACGTGCTCGATCAGATGCAGCGGGTGATGCGGGCCGATACGCGCCCCGCCGACAGCAGCTGCTCGCCGCGGGCGGCCGGCGTGCAGCGCGCCGTATGAGCCGAAGCCAGCGCAACCTGGAAGTCTACCGGTTTCTCTGTCGGTGAGTCGTCATCGCGATCCGCTTGCGCGGCCTGCCGTGCAATGGCGACAGCAGATCCCGCGATCTGCTGCACCAATGCGCGCGATCACGTTTCAAACGTTGTGATTCGACCGTCTTTGCAAGACCAGCGCTGGCCTCCTGTAGATCGTACCGATCGGCGCTGTTGCAGTCCGCAAAACTCGCCAATGCGATCGCAGCGGCGAACGTGGCACGAAGCGTGGAAGTCCTCGCGCTCAACCCAAAAGGAGATCTTCGTGCCCACAACCCGACGCCTGCTGCTCGCCTCGCTCATCATCGTTGGCGCCACCATACCGGGGGTCTCCTCGGCGATGCCCGCCTTCCTCACTCCCATCTCGATCACCCCGCCGAAGCTGCCGCCGGGAGTCGGGTCGCCGACGCCGGGGCCCGATACGCCGACGGCCACCGCATCGCCGACGGCGACGCTCGAAGGGAACGGAACGCCGGCGGATTTTACGCCGGGGACGCCGACCTTCACGCCGACCCCGACGGCAAGCGAGGAAACCGCGACCGCCTCTCCGGAAGTGACGCCCACTGGGAGCGCCTCGCCGAACGGAACCGCGACGGCAACCGCCGGCGACGGCACCACCACTCCGACTGCCGAGGCGACCAGCACGTCTGAGGGTGGAACCCCGACTGCGACCGGCAACGGCGGCACCCCGACTGCGACTGGTAACGGTGGAACCCCCACCGCCACGGGCAGCGGCGGCACGCCTACCGCGACCGGCAACGGCGGCACACCGACCGCGACCGGGAACGGCAGCACCCCCACCGCCACTGGCGGCGGCGGCACGCCTACCGCGACCGGCAACGGCGGCACCCCGACTGCGACCGGTAACGGCGGCACCCCCACCCCCACGAGCGGCGGCGGCACGCCTACCGCGACCGGGAACGGCGGCACCCCGACTGCGACCGGCAACGGCGGCACCCCCACCGCCACCGGCGGCGGCGGCACGCCCACCGCGACCGGCAATGGGGGCACGCCGACTGCGACAGGCAGTGGCGGCACTCCCACCGCCACCGGTAGCGGCGGCACCGTCACGCCGACCTCCGCCGGCGGTACGCCGACGGCCAGGACGACGGTATCGGCATCGCCCACGCGGACGCTGGGGACGCGCACGCCGAGCCGCAGCAACGAGGATGACGGCTGCGCCATCGTGCCGCGTCAGCAACCGGCATGGAGCCTCGGCCTGCTGCCCCTCCTGCTGATCGCCCTGCGCGGCTGGCGTGGCGGCAGACGGCGCGGGTGAGTCACCCGCCCATTGGATCCGGCGCGAGATGTCCACGACCCCGCCCCCCCGCTCGACGCGGTTGTCGCTGCGCATCTCGCGCTGGATCTCACTCACGCTCGCGTACGACGGCTCCGCCTGGCGCTTCATCTCCTGGTCGCACCTGCGCGGCAGGCCCCTCCGGCCGCCGCCGCCACAAGCGCGCTCCCAACTGTTCCACAGCTGGGAAGCGGCGGCGGAGTTTTTTCGCGCCCGCTATCGACGGGCTCTGCCGCTGCGCTGAGTGCCGGCGGGTCGCGCCGGCGCGGGCCGGCGCGCGCGGATCAACGCCCGTATCGCTTCCGGAGGATCGGCGCTGGCGGCCGTGGCGAGGTCGCCCTTCTCGTCGAAGGCGATCTCCGCCATCAGTCGTTGGGAGAGCACCGAGCGTGGCGCCCGCTTGGTGACGTCGCCGCTACGCGCGGACGCGTCGCGCCGCTTCAGCAGCAGCCAACTGCGACTGTCGCGGCCGCGGGTGCGCACCAGCACCCATCCGCCGCTCAGCTTCTCACCCTGCAGCGCGAATTTGATCTCGCCCGCGCGCAGCGCGGCGCCGACGTCAGGCTCCTCGGGCTGATAGGTGCCGTGATCCCACACCATCACCGTGCCGCCGCCGTACTCACCGGCGGGGATGATGCCCTCGAAGCCCGCGTAGGCGATCGGGTGATCCTCCACCGCCATCGCCAGGCGCTTCACCTTCGGATCGAGCGACGGTCCCTTCGGCACCGCCCAGGAGAGCAGCACGCCGTCCCATTCGAGGCGGAAGTCGTAATGCAGATGCGAGGCACGGTGCTTCTGCACCACGAAGCGCAGCGCGCGACGCCGCGGCCGCCGCGGCGTCACCGCCGGCGGCTCGGCGGTGACGTCGAACCGCCGCTTGCCGGCATAGGTGCGCAGGCTCTTCGGCTCCGCCTGGCGCGAGGATGGCGCGCCGCCCCCGCGCCGCGTCACGGCAGGCTCGGGAGACGGAAGCGGCCGCGCCGCGCCAGCAGCGGCGCCCACAGGTCGCCGACGGCGGCGAGGCGGCGCGGCACGTTGTCGATGCGGAAGTCCTCGATCCGCACGCCGCGCGACAGCTCGGACCAGCGCAGCGGCGTCGACACCGTCGCGCGCGGCTGCGGCCGCACCGAGTAGACGCTCGCCAGGGTGCGGCCCCACGCGTTCTGATTGTAGTCGAGGAAGACGTGCTTCGCCGGCCGATCCGCCACCCGGTAGACGATCGTCATCAGCTTCGGATGGCGTGCCGCCAGCGCCACCGCGAACTGCTTGGCGAACTCCCACACCGCCTTCTGCGTCGGGCCGCGCACGATCGGCACGTAGACGTGGATGCCGCTGGCGCCGGTGGTCTTGGCGTAGCTCGGCATACCGAGCTCGGCGAGCGCGTCGTGGACCAGTAGCGCCGTCTCCCGCACGCGGGCGAAGTCGGTGCCCTCGACGGGATCGAGGTCGAAGTTGATCGCGTCGGGCCGGTCGACGTCGTCGCACGGCGCGTACCACTGGTTGAGATCGATGCAGCCGAGGTTCACGACCCAGAGCAGCGAGGGCAGATCCTGGATGAGCGGATAGTCCACGCGGTTGCCGGCGCTGTGATCCACGGGACACAGTGCCAGCCAGTCGGGGCGCGGCGTCGGGGCGCGCTTCATGAAGAAGAACTTGCCCTCGGCGCCGTCCGGGTACCGCTTCATCACCATCGGACGGTCGCGGATGTGCGGCAGCAGCCAGCGCGAGACGTCGGCGTAGTACTGGAGGAGATCGCCCTTGGTGATCTGCGGATCGCGCCAGAAAAGCTTGCGCAGGTTGGTCAGCGGCAGCGCATGCGCGCCGAAGCGCAGGGTGACGTCGTCGACGTCGCGCGGCAGCACCAGCCGGCGCCCCCGCCCCCCGGCAACGGGACGGTTGCGGGCGGTCCGACGCGCGGGGGATCGCGTCCGAACGGCAGCCGTCACGCGACCCGCCGCATCGTACTGCGCTGCGGTACCGCCGACGCCGGCAGGTAGTCGAGCTCGAGCCCTGCCCGCGCCGCCCGCAGCAACAGCGCGCCGCGACTCATATCGCCGCGCCCGAGCATCTCGCGTGGCACCAGCAGCGCCGGTCCGAAGATAGGCGCGAGGATCCCGAGATACTTCGGGGTCGCCAGGCTGCCCAGCAGCACGATGGTGGCGGCGCGTGGACGCGACGCGGCGAGCCGCTCGGCGTCGGCCGTCAGCGATTGACGGTAGGCGGCGTTCCCGAGGTCGATCGGCGTGGCCGCCCACCGCTCCAGGTCGGCGGCGCCGACCCTGAGCTGTGGCGACTGCAACCCGTCGGCCGGCGTGATGATCAATGGCCCGGCGGTTCCGAAGCGCGTCGCGTATGCGAGCTTGCCTCGGAAATAGAGGCCGCTGAGAAAGCTGAAGACCTCGCCCAGCGGCGCCGCGCCGCGCTGGAGCGCCCGCGCCAGCGGAAAGTCGGCCTCGGGGCGCCGCAACATCTGCGCTCGCTTGCCAGAGCAGTCCGCCGGCGAGACGACGAAGAGTCTCGGCACGAGGTCGACCACACCGGCGGGGCGCAGCGAAAGAAATGCCACGCCTTCCTCTACCCGACCGCGGGCGCCGATGGGGAGAACCGTCGGTCGGCACCGGGAATTCTTACCGGGCGCGGCTGCACAAATTGCGCGGTAACGGACGCCGCCGATCCGTACTCACTGGCCCTCTGATTGCTCACGGAACAGCATGGCAGCGATCTGGAAGGGGACCATCGCGTTCGGACTGGTAACGATCCCGGTCGAGCTGCATCCGGCGGTACGCGAGGACCGGCCGCGGTTTCGCCTCCTCCACGCCAAGGACAAGTCGCCGGTCCACTACGACCGCGTCTGCGAGCGCGAGGGCAAGGCCGTTGCCTGGGACGATCTGGTGAAGGGCTACGAGTACGCCAAGGGCCACTACGTCGTCATCACCAAGGACGACTTCCGGACCGCCGCGGTCGAGAAGACGAAGACCATCGACATCCTCGACTTCGTCGAGGCGTCGGCGATCGACGACCGCTTCTTCGACCACGCGTACTACGCGCTGCCCGGCACCGGCGCCGACCGCGGCTACGCCGTGCTGCGCGAGGCGCTGCGCAAGAGCGGACGCGTCGGCATCGGCAAGGTCGTGCTGCGCGACACCCAGCATCTGGCGGAGCTGAGCGCCGTCGACGACGCCCTCGTGTTGACGATGATGCGGTTCGCGAACGAGCTCGTGGATACCGAGCGGTTCCGCTTCCCCGACGCGAAGCTCGTGCGCGACCGGGAGCTGTCGATGGCTCAGCAGCTCATCGACAGCTTGAGTGCCAAGTGGGAACCGGACCAGTACAAGGACGACTACCGCGCCAACCTGATGCGCGTCATCCAGGCCAAGGTGAAGGGCAAGGAGCCCCACCTCGAGAGCGAGGAGACTCCACACGACGCCCAGGTCGTCGACCTGATGGAGCGTCTCAAACAGAGCCTCGAAGGGCGAGGCCGCAAGGCGGCGCGCCCGCCCCGCGCCACCCGGCGCAAGCGCGCCGGCAAGCGCAGCGCCGCCTGACGATGCCTACTGCCCGCCGGCAGCGCGTCGCCGGCGGCCGCTCAGCAGGTAGAGCGCCGCGCGCACGTCGAAGAGCGGATCGTCCGACGGGTCGATGCCGTCGACGCGCGGAATCGGGTCGAAAATGACCTTGCGCATCTCCGGTTCGGCGTCGTTCACGCGCGCCGTCAACGCAATCGTTCCGAGCTCGATCTGCGGACGGTCGTCGGGCCACCCGACCGTGCTGTCGGCCACGGTGTCGCCGGGCGCGGCCATCTGCACGACGACGCGCATCTGCACGGGTTGCGCGGCAAGCCGCTGAGCGATCTCATCGGCGAGGAAGTCGGCCGCCACCTTCGCGCCGGCCTCGGCCGAGAGATACTCGGTTCCGTCCTGGGGGAGGATCTTCAACCGGCCATATTTGCTCGCGCCCGCCTGGTTGGTGAAGCGGAGGGCCGAGACAGCGAAATATTTCTCGCGGGCAAAGCTCGTCGGCACTGGCTTGGGCGCCTCGAGAAACTCCCGCGCCTTCGGATGCGTCGCGAAGAAGGATTCGATCGGCGTTGGCTTGGCGGCGTTCGGCCCGCTGGCGGCCAGGGCGCGGAGAAACTCCAGAAATTCTTCGCCGGTGCGCGTCGGAAATCCGTTCTCCGAATGCGCGACGATATCCGTGTGCGTGTGCTCGCCGAGCTGGAAACGGACCGCCATGCCGTGCGGACGCGCGGCCGGGTCGCTGTCCGGAATTCCTGGTACCCCCGCAAAGTTCGAGAAGCGCACGATGACGGGGGTGGACGGGCGCGTGACGTGCGGCGCCTTCGTCAGCGCCGTCGCGTCGGCCGCCGGTGTGAACGTTCCGGCGCACATGATGCCCTTGGCATGCACGGGCCGGTGGCCTGGGTGCAGGCCGAACAGTTTGTCGAACGCTGCCAGCAGATCCGCGATCAGCTTGTCGCTGGGAGCGGCTTTCGTATCAGGGCTCGGCGCCATACGTTCATCCTTCTTCAAATGAAGCGTGATGCCCACGGTCCTCAGCGGATTGGCACCTACAGTACCGAACGCGGTCGGCGACGCAACGCGGCGGACCGACCGCACCTTCCATCCTCGAATGGAGGGCGCCGCTCCGCCGCGCCTGGCAGATCGACTCGACGCGAGACCGCGGTGACCGAAGGACGCGACGGGGAACGGTGGCCGCGGCTCTACCGGGTTTTCGTTCGTCGGCGGGGCGTCGTGCGCTGGGCGTGGGCGGGCGACAACGCGCGGCTGCGGCGCGCGGATCGGGGGCGGGCATGTTCGTCCACGGAGTGCGCGCCGCGCAGGTCTTGCTTGACCACCGCGGCGGCGAGCGCGCTGTAGTGTCGATGGAGCACCTCGAGCTCGTGCTCCGGCAGGTCCTCGGCCGTGACGAGGCGGTTGCTCGCGCCGCCCAACGCGGCGACGATCTCGTTCAGCTTCAGGTGCACGGCTGTCGAATCCTTGTTCTGGCTGCGCTGGATCAGGAACACCATGAGGAAGGTGATGATCGTCGTGCTGGTGTTGATGACCAGCTGCCAATTCTCGCTGTAGCCGAACAGTGGCCCCGATACGCCCCAGGCCACGACGGCGAACAGAGCCAGCATGAAAGCGGCCGTACTGCCGGTGAATCGCGAGACGGCGCGCGCCGCGCGTTCGGCAATTTCCATACGGCGCTCAGGACGGCGCCCCGGGCGCACCTCTGCGTCGCGATCGGTTTTCGTCGTTGCGGTCATTCGAGCGCCACGCCTTGTGGCGGGACGTCGGAAGTCGACCCAGTGGTTCCGGCGCCCAGTTGGCGCGCTTCCAGCAGCGCGACGCGCCGCTTATCGCTGGCCAGGAGAAGCGCGGCGGTAAGGCCCGTGATTCCGCCGCCGGCAACCACCACGTCGATGTCTGCCCGCAGTCGAGTGACGGCGGCACGATCGTCGGCCCGCCATGCCCAGAACGAGCGATCTACCTGATCGACGGGGCACATATCGACGCGGCTCATGAAAGGGCAAGGACGGTTGCGACGCTCATACCGCAGCATTCAGCAATCGAGAGGCCATGTCCGCGGGGGGCGCCGCGCGCTCCGCTCAACCGGTCACCCGAGGGGAACCTCGGTAAATTCCTCCGGTAACGCGTGCATGAAACCCGCTCTCGACGTGTGGCGCCGTTAGCGAAGGCGCTGGCACCCCTTTGGCAGTCTCCGAGCCCGTGTCCGATACCGTGGTAACGCCAGCCCGTGCGCGGGGGCGGTCGTGGCGGTTCCCACGCCGCACCGCCATCGTCGCGATCGTGGTCATGATGCTCGCGGCACTGATCATCGTGAGCCCCACGTTCCTGAACGAACCGCTGCGCCGTCGCCTGGAGACGACGCTGAACGCGGAGATGCAGGGCTATACGGTGCAGCTGCCAGGCGTCTCGCTGCATCCGTGGTCGTTTTCGCTGACGTTGCTCGGTCTATCGGTCCGTCAGATCGCAAATCCGGATCCCCCCGTCCTCGAGCTGCGGGAGATGACGGCCGGCGTGCATTGGCGCGCCCTCCTGTCACTGCGGCTCGTCGCCGACCTCGACGTGTTGAGCCCGCGGGTGCACTTCGACAGCCGCATTCTGGCATCCGAAGCGGGCGATGCGGTGCCGGTTCAGGACAAGGGATGGCAGGAGGCGATCGAGTCGATCTACCCGTTGAAGTTCAACGAGGTGCGCATCTCCGACGGTTCGGTCACGTACATCGACGACCCGCGCCGGCCGGTCGAGCTCACTCACATCGAGATGCTGACGACCAACATCCGCAACGTGCGGAGCGAGCCGGGGAGTTTTCCGTCGCCCCTGCGGCTCCGCGCGACGGCCTTCGGCACGGGCCGCCTGGCGATCGACGGGGCCGCCGACTATCTCGCGTCTCCGAATCCGGCCGTGAGCGCGGCCATCGATCTGAGCGGCATCCCCCTGCTGCGCGCCGCACCGGTCGCCGACGACGTGAACCTGAAGATCGAGGGCGGCACGCTGACCGCCGCCGGTACGTTCGAAGCCATCGCCGGCCACCAGCACGCGCGGCTGCGCACCGCGACCATCGAGGGGATCAAGATCGACTACGTGCACGCGCCGCGCGCCGCGGCCACCCAGCGCGCCGCGCGCGCCGCCACGGCCACCGCCGAGCTGGCCGCCAAGCCCGGCGTCCGCATCGACGTCGACGATCTGCACGTCGTCGACGCAACGGTCGGCGTCGTGGATACCACCACGGACCCGAACTACCGCGTGTTCGTCGATCACGCCGACGTGCACGTGCTGAACGTCTCCAATCAGCCGGCGCAGGGCCGTGGCTGGGTGATGCTCCGCGGCCGCTTCATGGGATCGGGACCGAGCGATGTCTGGATGTCCTTCGTCGCCGACCCCCAGGCCGCCGATGCCAACATCGCCATCCAGATACGCGACACCGACATGCGCACGATGAACGATCTGTTTCGCGCGCAGGGCGATTTCGACGTCGTCGCCGGCCGCTTCTCCTTCTTCTCTGAGCTGTATCTGAATCGCGGGCACATCGAGGGCTACATCAAGCCGCTCTTTGCCGACGTCGACGTCTACGACACGCGCCAGGAGCGCGGCGACAGTTTCGGACAGCACGTCTACGAAGGCCTGGTCGGCGGCCTCGCCGGCCTGCTGGAGAACCGCAACGCCGAGACCGCGACACGCGCCTCCGTCGAGGGTAGGACCGACGCGCCGCAGCTCAGCACCTGGGAGATCGTCTTCAACCTCGTCCGCAACGCGTTCTTCAAGGCGATCCTGCCCGGCCTCGACCACGCCAGGATGGGCAATCGCTCGTCCACGACGATCGGTACGGACACCGATGCGAAATGAACGCCTTGCACGTCCGGACGCCGCCAAGGACGCCAAGTCTACGCCAAGGACGTAGGGAGACGCGTTGCTCGTTTCCGGGGTTCGGCCCTGCGCTCGCTCCTTGGCGAGACCTTGGCGTCCTTGGCGGTTTCCGGACGCCCGCCGGCCTGTTCTACACGGCCACCGGTAGGTTGTTCCGCTGCCTCCGCGAGAGTGCGCTACGCAGGAACCGGGAAAGCCTGGCGCGATTCTCGCTGCGAACGTGAGCAGGAGGTACGTTCGATGGCAACCAAGTGCAATCACTCCGGGTGCAGGTGCGAGGCGCGGCCGGGTCAGCAGTTCTGCAGCGATCACTGCGAGCAGAACAAGAACGCCGCGCGATCGGATCGCTGCGGCTGCAACCACTCCGCCTGCGCGAACTGACGATCCGGCTTCAGCCGGCGCCCTGTGGGGCACCCATACCGTTCATCCCTTCCGCCCTTCAGGATGTCTCCGCTACACGCCGCCGCCGCGCCGTCGCTGCGCGATCACCGCAGCTCCGCCGTCTCGCAGATCCCCTGGACGATCTGCGACAGCGCCGCGCGGCTGACGGGGGGCGGCGCCGTCGGCCGCCGGCGTTCCAGACGCACGCGGCGCGCATCCGCGACGGTGCGGACCAGGGTCACCATCCCCGTGTCCGCCAACCAGCGATCCACGGCGCCGTGTGGGCCCGCGAAGACGCTCACCGCCGGCACGCCGAGGACGGCGGCTTCTCGCAACATCGTGCCGCCGCCGCAGACGACGAGATCCGAGGCGCAGATCAGCGACGGGCCGTCGAGCGTGGCGTCGCCGACGTGCAGAGCCGGGAGCAGACGCGCCAACCGCTGGTAGTGTCGTCGCTGGTGCACCGTGCGCGGCAGGACGAACACGCACGCGCCTCGCTCCGCCGCGAGATGCTCGAGCAGCCGCCGCTGCACGCCATCAGCGCTATGATCGGTGTACATGGCGTGATCGGCGATCGGCCGGAAGGTGACCAGCGGTTGGTCGGCACCGACGCCCAGCTGTTCGCGTATTCCGTTCGCCGGCCGGAAATCGGCCAGGTACACGTGCTCCTTCAGCCCGTCGTACGAGCGGACGATGCCCGCCGGAATGTCCAGGCGCGCGACGGCCGCCGCCGACATCAGCGACGGTACCATAAAGCGGTGGGCGCGGCGGAAGACGGTCGGCGCCCGATGCTCGTAGTCGATCGTGCCGAAGACCGGGATGCCGAGCTCCAGAGCGGCCGCCGCCTGCGTGTAGGAGAAGTGGCTGGCGGCGACGTCGAACCCCCGGCGGCCGAAGGCGCGGAGCCGCGCGGTGCGCGCGTGGTGCGCCACCTGTTTGAGCACCCGGTTGCGGCCCTTGTCGAAGCCGGCGCCGATCCGCCGCGCCCGGACGCCGCGCGCCGCGATGAGCGTGAGCGTGTTCGCGAACCGTCGCGACGTCACCTCGACCGTATGCCCGCAACGCTCCAGCTCCCGTATGACGGGCTCGAAGAACAGGACGTGTGGGGTGTTCGACAAATCGATCCAGATACGCAACCGTCGGCTCATCATTCGAACCAATGTCCCCCAAAAACTGACAGGCGCGCCATCTCTCCGCCATTCGCCCGCCCGCCGCAAGGCGGCCGTGGATGGGCAGAATTTACCCCCCGGGCGCCTCGCGGCGCAGATGCTACCTCGGAGATGCGCCGGACAGTGTTTCGCGCGCTTGCGATCCGTCACGGCCCGATTCTCGCTGAGGGATGGACCCCAATCATGAGAACCTTTCGCTGCGCCTGCGGGGCGCGCATCTTCTTCGACAACCGGAGCTGTCTCGCCTGTGGGCGCGAGCTCGGGTTCGTCCCCGACACGCTACTGCTGACGGCGATCGAGCCCGACGCCGAGAACAGCTACCGCGCCCCCGAGCTGAACGGCCGCTATCGCAAATGCGCCAACTACGCCGAGCACGGTGTCTGCAACTGGATGGTGGACGCCGCCGATGCGCAGACGCTCTGCCTGGCGTGCCGGCTCAACAACGTCATCCCCGACCTCAGTGATCCCGAGAGCCGCGACCGCTGGGCGAAGGTGGAGAGCGCGAAGCGACGTCTGGTGTACTCGCTGCTGCGCCTCGGACTCCCGCTGGTCCCCAAAGCGGAAGACGCCGCCGCCGGCCTGGCGTTCGACATCAAGACCGAGATCGGCGCGGAGCACATCCTCACCGGCCACGCCGACGGGCTGATCACGCTGAACGCGACCGAGGCCGATGCGGTCACGCGCGAGAAGGTCCGCGTGGCCATGAACGAACGCTACCGGACACTCCTCGGCCACTTTCGCCACGAGATCGGCCACTACTTCTGGGATCGCCTCGTCCGTGACAGCTCGGCGCTCGATGCGTTCCGCCGGCTCTTCGGCGACGAGCAAGCCGATTACCAGAAGGCCCTCCAGACGCACTATGCGAGCGACTGGCCCGCACCCGATTCGGATGCGTACATCAGTCACTACGCCGCGTCGCACCCGTGGGAGGATTGGGCCGAGACGTTCGCCCACTACCTGCACATCGTCGATACGCTGGAGACCGCCCATCACTTCGGCCTCACCGCGGCGGCTCCCGCCGCCGACGGCGAGCGCGCCCACAACGACTTCGAGGTGCTGATGAGCGAGTGGATCGAGTTCACGGTGGCCCTCAACGCCCTGAACCGCAGCATGGGGCTCGAGGACGCGTACCCGTTCATCATCTCCCCGACGGTGCGGGAGAAGCTCGCGTTCGTGCACACGATGGTACAGCCGCTGCGAAGCGCGGCGTCGCCGGTTCAGGCCGCGGCGTCGGCGTGAGGCAGCCCGCGCATCTGCGCGCGAGGCGCCGACAGTGGGAAGAGGGGCCGCGCGTCAGCGCGGCCCCTCTCTGCGTGTTGGGGGCGCTCACCCCGCCCCGAAGATATTGTTGCCGAGCACGACCCACATCAGCAGCAGCAGCCCAATGGGCACGCCCATCATGTACAGCACCAAGTAACCAACTCGTCCGCTCTCGTCGTTCAGGCGATTCATTTTCGGCCCTCCTTGGCCAGGTTCAAAGCAACCTTCGCGCCATGTTGGCGGGCCGGGATGGTGGCCTCGGATAACCCTTCGAAGGGCCGTTCCACCGCAATTCTTTCCGTGCCCTTGTCGAAAGTGCAGGGGCAGCGGCGGGCGGGGTTGACGATCGCGCCCCGCGCGGCATACGAGGCGCCACGCTGAAGCGAGCGCGGCGCGGAGCGTCGGCGCGACGTTGAACGACCCGGACAGGGGAGCGGACGCGGCACATGGACGACGTCTTCGTCAGCTACTCACGTGAGGACCGGACGCGCGTACAGGCGCTCGTGCAGGCCCTCGAGGCGCGCGGGTTCTCCATCTGGATCGACCACAGCGACATCCCGCCCGGCGCGACGTTCGACGACGCCATCGAGCGCGCCCTGGCGTCCGCGCGCTCGGTGATCGTCATCTGGACGCAGCACTCGATCGCGTCGCGCTGGGTCCGCACCGAGGCGTCCGCGGCGCTCGATCGCAACTGCCTCGTGCCGGTGCTGCTCGACCAGGTTCCGATTCCCCTCGAATTCCGGCGCGTCCAGACCGCCGACCTCACCCAATGGACGGCCAGCGAGGCGAACGAGGAGTTCGAGCACCTCGTCCAGTCGATCCGCGCGCTCGGGAGCGGCGGCCAGGCGCCGCCATCCCCGCCCCCGCCCCAACCGGCGCCCGCCCGCCGCGGCTTGTGGAGGTTGGTCGTCGTCGGCGCCGGGCTCGCGGCGGCCGGGCTGTGGATGCTGTCGCACCGGCAGGGCGCGATGCCGACTGCCACCAGACTCGCGACGTCGACACCCGCGTCCGCGCGGCAAGCGGCCGCGGCACCGCCCGCGTTGACGCCGACGCCGGCCGGCGCCGCGGCGAGCGCGCCGGCCGGTAGTGCCGCGGCGCCACCGCGGGGTGCGATCCCCATCACGATCGGCGATCCCATCGACGACGGCGTTCCCGTCGCCGGCGCCGGCACGATCGCCGCCGCCTACGCAGAGACGGCCTACGTGTTCGACGCCGCGCCGCGCGAGTCGGTATTCTTTCGCGCCCGCGAGATCGAGTCCGCCCTGTCGACCATCGTCTGGAAGCTGACCGACGGCACCGGCAAAGAGTTGTTCAACACCTGCCTCGGCTGCACGAGCCCCGGCGTGGTCGAGCTACGTGACGGCGGGCGCTACACGCTCACGGTCGGCGGCGGCGACGCCGCGACCGGCACGTACTCGCTACGGCTGACGCGCGTCCCGCCGCCCGATCGGTTCCCGGTCGAGCTCGGCGACAAGCCGATCAAGATCGCGGACGGCGTGCCCGCCCACGGCGCCGGCGTCATCGAAGCGGCGGGCGCGCGCGACCTCTACACCTTCTCGGCACAGCCGAAGACGTCGATCGGCCTCTACGTCGACAGCGTCGGCCGGGACATGAGCGGCCTGCGCCTCGCGCTCCTCGACGCCGACGGCGAGGAGCTCGTCGACTCCTGCCTCGGATGCACGAACCCCGGCGTCGTGCAGCTGCGCACGGGCGGCGCGTACACGTTGTCGATCGGTGGGAATCCCGATCCGGCAACCGGCGCGTACGCGATGCGAGTCGTGAGCGTGCCGCAGCCGACCCACTTCGACCTCGGCGCGCTGAGCGGCACGGTCCGCATCGGCCCGGGCAAGCCCGGGCCGGGCGCCGGCGAGATCGAGTCCCCGGGCGTCTCCGACCTCTACGCCTTCACCGTCCCCGCGCACGCGCGCGTATCCCTGCACATCGTCGACAGCTCGCCGGGCATGAGCGGCATCTCGCTGCGCCTGTTCGACCCCGACGGGAACACGATCAACGACTCGTGCCTCGGCTGCAGCGACCCGGCCGCGATCGATCTGCAACAGGCCGGCGCCTATGTCGTGGGCATCGGATCCAACACCGATCCGGCCACCGGCACCTACGAGTTGGAGCTCGGACTCCTGGAATGACCGTGGGTGCCGACGCGAGCGCGGCGCGGTCCCTCGCCCACGATCTGCTCGCCGCGCTCGGGCGGCCGGCGGAGGCGCCGGCGCATCGGCTGACGATCGCGCACGCCGATCCGATCCTGCCGACCGCGCTGCGCGCCGGCGAGGCGGCCGCCGCGGTGCTGGCGGCGCAGGCGATGGCGGCCGCCGACCTCTGGTGCCTGCGCGGCGGAGCGCCGCAGGCGATCGACGTCGACGTCCGCGCGGCCGCCGCCTCGCTGCTGTCGTTCGCCCTGCAACGCGCACCCGCCGGTGTGGCGCTGCGCCAACCGGCGGCGACCATCGCCTTCTTCGAGGCGGCCGACGGCCAGTGGATCCATCTGCACGGCGGCTTCCCGGCACTGCACGCGGGCACGCTGGCGCTGCTCGACTGCGCCGACGACGCCGACGCGATCGCGCGCGCCGTGCGCCGGTGGGAGGCGGCGGCCCTCGAGGACGCGCTCGCGGAGCGTGGGTTGTGCGGTGCCCGGCTGCGCACCACCGACGAATGGCGCGCGCACCCGCAGGGCGCGGCCCTCCATGCGGCGCCGCTGGTGACGCTGACCCGCATCGGCACCGCGCCGGCCGAAGCGCTGCCCGGTCCGCCGGCGGGTGCGGCGGGCGCGCGACCGCTGAGCGGCGTGCGCGTGCTCGACCTGACGCGCGTGCTCGCCGGCCCGACGTGCGCGCGCACGCTCGCCGAGCACGGCGCCGACGTGCTGCACGTGCGCAGTCCGACACTGCCGTCGATCGAGCCGTTCGTCGTCGACACCAATGCCGGCAAGCGCTCGTGCCATCTCGATCTCGACCGCGCCGAGGATGCGCGCCAGTTGCGGGCGCTGGTGCGGGACGCCGACGTCTTCGCCCAGGGCTATCGGCCCGGCGCCCTGACCCGGCGCGGTCTGGCGCCGGAGGCGTTGGCGTCGCTCCGGCCGGGAATCATCGTCGCGTCCATCAACTGCTACGGACATGAGGGACCGTGGCGCGAACGACCCGGGTGGGAACAGCTCGCCCAGACAGTCAGCGGCATGGCCCAGGAGCAGCACTGCACGCCGCCGGCCGTGGTCCAGGCGGCGGTCACCGACTACACCACCGGTTACCTGGCCGCGCTGGGGGTGATGTGCGCCCTGGCCCGGCGCGCCGCCGTCGGCGGCAGCTGGCTTGTACAGGTATCGCTGACGCGCACCGCCATGTGGCTGCTGTCCCTGCCACGCGTCGCCTCCCATCTGGCTCCGACTGGGCTGAATCCGGCGGAGCTGGGTCCCTGGTGGATCACCATGGAGACCGACTGGGGCGTGCTGAAGCGGATCGGCCCGATCGCGCGGATGTCGGCGACCCCGCCCCATTGGACGCTGCCGCCCGCGCCGCTCGGCAGCCATCCAGCCCGCTGGCAGGATCGACCGGGAGAGGTGACCAGTCCCTGAGGATGCTGTGTGAGCCGTATCCCTGGGGGGTGGACGCAGCAAAGATTTCCGTGACAAATGACTGGTCACAGTGCTTCAATACGGCTGGCATAGCGGGGGGGAGCGTTTCAGGACGCGCGAGGGGTACCCGCCCCCATTCACACAACACAATGGAGGCAACATGCGTTACCATGCGTGCGCCAAGGGGGGTCGGAGCACCGCGTCGCTGTTGATCGCGATCGTCGCGGTCACGGGCGTCGCCGTCATCTCGGCTCGGGCGGGCTACGGACAGACACTGACCCAGGGGCCCCTGAGCCCGGGGGCGGTGGTGGATGACGCCTCGTTCGGCGGCGCAGGCTGGTTTCCAGCGGCCAACGCCATCGCCAGCGACAACATGTATGCGCAGACCGCGCCCGGCGGTTCACCGACCCACTACCTGAAGGCGACCAACTTCGGCTTCGTGATCCCGTCCCCGGCGATCGTCCTCGGCATCGAGGTCCTGGTCGAGCGGCATTCGGCGGTCGGCACGATCTTCGACAGCCGTGCCCGCATCGTCAAAGGCGGCGTCGTCGGAACTGCTGAGCGCGCGCTGGGCCCCGTTTGGCCGCTCACCGACGCCACCGTGACCTACGGCACCCCCGCCGACCTGTGGGGTACGACCTGGACGCCGGCCGACATCAACAACCCCGGCTTCGGCTTCGCGCTGTCGGTGGACGACAACGTCGACACCGCTGCCGTCGATCACATCTCCATCCAGGTCACCTACTCGCTGTGCGCCGTGGCACCAGCGGTCGGCTGCCGGACGTCGATCAAGTCGGTCCTGGTGGTCAAGGACAACGCCGACAACACCAAGGACAAGCTGGTGTGGAAGTGGATCAAGGGCGCCAACACGTCGACGGCAGAATTCGGCGACGAGGTGATGGGCACCGCGACGATCGCCCTGTGCGTCTACGACAACACCGGCAAGGTCGGTGAGGCCGCGGTCGCGCCCGGTACCGGCTGGACGACGATCAGCACCAAGGGCTGGAAGTATCTCAACAAGCCCGGCACCCAGGACGGCATCCAGAAGATCATTCTCAAGGCCAGCACCAGCAACAAGTCCAAGGCGCTGGTGAAGGGCAAGGGCGTGAACCTGCCCGACATCACGCCGCCGCTGGTCCTGCCCGTCACGGTGCAGATGGTGAACAGCGAGTCCGGCCTCTGCTGGGAAGGCGTGTTCGCCTCGAGCATCAAGAACGTGCCCGGTCAGTTCAAAGCCAAGCACTAGTCAACACCATCCGCGCGCCGTCGGTCCGCCCGGGCCGACGGCGCGTCCGTTCCTGCTCGCGCGACGCCATTCGACGCCCTTAGCGCGCCGCGTCCCGCCCCCACTCAGCGACGCTCCGGGTCCGCCCGCGGGCCACAGGTCCAGCGGCTACAGCTGGGTGTAGCTGCGGCACCCGTGGCCGCCGGCGGTGCGGAGCACCGCCCGGAGGAGAGGGGCGCGGCACGGAGATCCGTGCGCAGGCCCCCGCCCAACCGGGGCGGTGCGTTGCACCGCAGTGCGGCGACGAGCGCCGCGGCTACATGCGTCGCAGCTGCTCGGAACCCCAACCCAATATCGGCCGCGCTAGGGGTGGCGGACATAAAGCCCGCCGCTACATTTTCCCGGACATCGATGCGTCGCAGTCATGCAACGATCGCATTGACCGCGCGCGCGACGCGGCGCTATCGCGCCGAATCGATGACCTTCTCGCTGCGCATGCCCCGCCGCTTCCTGCGCGGCGGCATCGGACGTCTGGCGTGGACGATCGTCGCGCTGGCCTGCGGCGTAGCGCTGGTGTGCGCGCTCGACCTCGTCAACCGCGCCGTGCTCCTCGGCTTCGTCGAGATCATCGATGGCATGGCCGGTCGCGCGACGCTGGAGGTGTCGGTGGAGGACAGCGGCGGCTTCCCCGACACGCTCGCGGGCGAGGTCGCGGCGGTGGACGGCATTCGCCAGGTGGTGGCGGTCGTCTCGGCCACCGCGTTCACCGCCACCGAGCCGCCCGAATCGCTGACGGTGCAGGGGTTCGACGTCACCGATCCGGACGCCGTTCGCGTCTACCAGCCCGCCGACGCCCCGGCGGCAATCGTCGACGACCCCCTCGAGTTCCTCAACTCGCGCGATTCGGTGATCGTCACGCACGACTTCGCCACGCGTCACGGCCTTGCCCGCGGCGATGCGCTGCCGCTCGACACGTCGCGCGGCCGGCGCACGTTCACGGTGCGGGGCTTGGTCGATCCGCAGGGCATCGGCCGGGCGTTCGGCGGCACGCTGTTGCTGATGGACGTCCAGGCCGCGCAGGCCGTGTTCACCAGCCCCGGCATGATCAACCGGCTCGACATCGTTACGGCGCCGGACGCCGACACCGCCGCGGTGGCGCGCCGCGTCCAGGCCATGCTGCCGGAAGGACTGCGGGTCGAGGCGGTGGCACAACGCAAGGCCGACCTGCGCACCGTGCTGCGCTCGATGCAGGTGCTGCTGCAGGGCGTGAGCCTGGTCGCGCTCGGCGCCGCCTTCATCATCGCCTTCTCGCGCCTCTCGATGTGCTTCGCCGAGCGCAGCTGGCAGCTCGGCGTGCTGCGCGCGGTCGGCGTGCGCCGCCGCGCTGTCTGGTGGGAGTTGCTGAAGGAGAGCCAACTGCTCGGTCTGGCCGGCGTCGCGTTGGGGCTCCCGGTCGGCGTGCTCATGGGCCGGGCGCTGCTGCCGCTGGTCGCGACCACCATGGCGCTGAACTTCCGGACCGTCGCGCCGCCGGGCGAGCTGAGCGTGCGTCCCGGGGCGTTGGTGTTGGCCGCCGCCCTCGGTCTCGGCGCGGCGCTGGCGGCGGCGCTGCCGCCGGCGTGGCGCGCGGCCAGCGTCGACGTCGCCGAGACCTTGCGCGGACGCGGTGCCGGTCTCGCCGTCGATGCGGCGAGCCGCGGCGGCACCGCGATCGCGGTGCTGGCGCTGCTCACGACCGCCGCGATCGTCGCGCAGCGCGCGTTCGCGGCGCCGGCGGCCGGGCTCGTCGCGTCGGCGGCGTTGGTCGCGCTGACCGGTTTCCTGGCGCGACCGTTGGTGGCGCTCGCGGCACGTGCCGCCGCGCGGTGGTCGGTGCCGGGTCTCGGACCCGTCGGCCACCTCGCGCTCCGGATGTTGCGCCACGATCTACGCCGCGCAGCGCTGGCGGTGGCGATGGTCGGCATCGGCGTCGGCACGGTGATCTGGCTGGCGTTGGTCGCGTTCTCGTTCGAACGCACGGCGGTGCGCGTCTTCGAGCAGGCGATGCGCGCCGACTACGTCGTCAGCTCGGCGCACACGGGAGCCGGCGCGCTCGAGATGCCGGTCGACGATGCGCTGGCGCAGACGTTCCGCAGCGTCGAGGGCGTCGGCACGGTGATCGGCGTTCGGCTGGCCAACTGGCAGCACCACGGCGAGCCGATCGTGCTCGACGCCTTCGACCCCGCGTACTTCCACAATCCCGCCTACGGGCGGTGGCCGCTGCACGGCGAGCGCCTGGAGGGGGCATGGGACGCGGTCGCCGACGGTCGCGCCGTCGTGGTGTCGAGCAACTTCGCGCAGAACATCCATGTTGCCGTCGGCGACACGATCACTCTGTCGACACCGCGCGGACCACTGCCGCTGCTCGTCGCCGGCATCACCACCGACTTCGCCTCGCCGCGCGGCACGGTGGAGATCAGCCGTGCCCTCTATCGCGAGTATTGGAACGACGGCCGCGTCACGCGCTTCTTCGTGCAGGGCACCGGCGCGCACGGCGCCGACCCGGCGCTGCGCGGCCGCCTGCAACAGCGCCTGGCGACGATCGGCGGCGCCTGGCGCGTCATCTCCTCCGGCGAGCTCGTCGCCTACTGGGAGGGCGAGATCCGCCGCGCGTTCGCGTCGCTGTACGCACTCGCGGTGGTAATCCTGGCGGTGGTGCTGTTCGGCATCGCCGACAACCTCGGCGCCAGCGTCGTCGAGCGCACGCGCGAGCTCGGCACGCTACGCGCCGCCGGCGTCCGCCAGGGCCAGCTGCGCCGCCTGGTCGTCGGCGAGGCGCTGATCGTCGTGGTCCTCGGTCTGCTGCTCGCCGCCGCCCTGGGCGGCGGCATGGCGTGGCTGTGGGTGCGCACCACCGTCCCGCTGCTGCTCGGTTGGATCGTCGACCTGCACGTGCCGGTCGGCTTCGTTCTCGTGATCGCGTTGGCCACCGCGGTGAGCTGCGTTCTGGCCGCCCTGCTACCGGCCCGCCGGGCCGCGCGGCTGGAGCCTGCCGCCGCCCTACGATGGGAGTGATTGCCATGACGACACTGCGCAGTCTCAGCACCGAGCATCCGCACGCCTCCGTCACGGAGGCCGACACCGTAGCGCTGCTCGCCGCCGTCGACGGCCGCGACACCGCCCAGTGGCGCGACTCGATCGCGCAGAGCGGCGTCCGCCGCCGCAGCGCCGTCGCGCGGCCGCTCGGGCTGGCGCGCCTCGGCGACGTCGGCGCTCGCCACGCCCTGTACAACCGGCTGGCGCCGGTCCTCGCGGAGCGCGTCGCCCGCGCGGCCCTGGCGCGGGCGAGCGCGTCGACGCGCGACGTCGCGGCAGTACTCGTCGCGTCGTCCACTGGTCACATGGTGCCGACGCTCGACTACCAGCTCTCCGCCCGGCTCGGCCTGTCCAGCACGGCGCGCCACCTGAGCCTCAACGATCTCGGCTGCGCTGGGGCGCTCCGTGCCGTTGGTACCGCTGCCGATCTGCTCCGCGACGGCGCCGGCGTCGCGCTCGTCGTGGCCGTGGAGCTCAGCTCGCTGTGGCTCCCGGCGGGCGAGCCGAGTCCGGCCGATCTGCGCGCCGCGATGGTGTTCGGCGACGGCGCCGGCGCGCTGGTGCTCGACGCCTCCGCGGCCGCGCAAGGCCCGCAGATTCTCGCCTGGCAATCGACGCTGTGGACGGACAGCCTCGATGCGCGCGGCGCGATCCACACCACGACCGGACCGCGCCACATCGCCTCGCCGCGGCTGCCGCGCGCCGTCGTCGCCAATCTTCGCCGCACCGTCGGCGAGTTCCTTCGCGGGCAGTCCCTGTCGCTCGCCGACCTGGCCTTCGTCGCGGTGAACCCGAGCGAGCTCGACCTGGCCAGGGCGATGATCGCCCACCTCGACCTCGGTGCCGAGGCGCTCGAGGCGCCGAGCGCCACCTGGGCCCAGCACGGCAACACGCTCGCCGTCGGTCCACTGCACCTCCTGCGACGCATCGCCGAGCAGACGCCGCGCGATGGCGACCTCGGGCTGGTGATGGCAATCGGCCCGGGCCTGACCTGCGATCTCCTGCTGCTGCGCTGGCAGTCGCTGCCCGTCACCCATCACGAATCGGACGAGCCCGCTCTCTGATTCACCACAGTCGAGATGGGCCGCAGGCCCGGATCGAGACATGTGAAAGGCCTTGCTCGCGATCGGTCCGGGGTGAGCGCGAGTGAATTTTCGAAACAGAGGCCACGGAGGGAGGCTCGCCACGGTGCATCCCCGCTTGCTAATGAAGTCCCATGACGACGAGGTGGATACTCAGCGGGGTGGCGACGGTGGCCTGTGCGCTGCTGTTGAGCGGCGCGGCGGCGCGCGCTGCCGACCAGATCTCACCCGAGGCGGAGAAAGAGGCACAGGACATCTTCAAGACGCGATGCACGATGTGCCACGGTCCGGGAGGCAAGGGCGACGGCCCGGCGGGCATGGCCCTCACCCCCAAGCCGCGCAACATGACGGACCCGGAGTGGCAGAAGTCGGTGACCGACGAGCACATTGAGAAGATCATCGTCGGGGGCGGGTCGTCGGTCGGGAAGAGCGTCCTCATGCCCGCCAACCCCGATCTCGCCAACAAGCCCGAGGTCGTGAAGGCCCTTCGCCAGATCGTCCGCGGCTTCGGGCCGGCGTCGTAACCGGGAACCTGCCGGGACGGCCCGTCTCGGGCCGGCCCGGCCGACTGCTCCCCACGAAAAAGAGAGGGGCAGCGACGAATTGCCCCTCTCTCATCTTTCCCGAGCCGCGTGTTTCTGCTGAAACTTCCGCTGTTGGTTCGCGGCGGACCAGCCCCCCCACCATGCGGAAAAAGATTCGTCACCGGCTGACCACGGCACGGGCCGGGCGGCTCCTCGTCGTGGCGCTCGTCGCCCTGTTCCCACAGCTCGCGCGGGCGCAGGTGACCGACACGCCGCGCGTGGAGATCGGCGCCGCGACCGCGACCATGCATCGCCCGCCGACGATGACGGCGACGCCGGCGCCGCCCACCGTGACGCTCACGCCCACGTCCACCGCCTCGCCCAGCGCGACCGCCACGCCGACGCTGGTTCGGCCGAGCGACCCGATCGCTCTCGTCATCTACGGCGTCGTCGTCGGCCAGGCGCATCCATGGTTGCGGTCGAAGGTGTTTCCTGGCTTCGCGCCGCCGCTGCGTCGGCTGTACGAGAGCACGGAGCTGAAACCGATCTGGGTGCACCACGGCAAGCCGACGGCGCAGGCCGGTGCGATGATCGCCGCCTTCGACACCGCCGACGACCGCGGCCTGGCGCGTCAGGACTACGACGTGGCGACGCTCCGCGACGCCGCCCAGCGCCTCGCCACGACGTCGTCGCCGAGCGACGAGGAGATCGGCTTCTTCGACACGGCGTTGTCGATCTCCACACTGCGCTATGTCTCGGATACGTACGTCGGGCGCATCGATCCGCGCAGCGTGGACTTCCCGTACGACGCGCCGCGCCGCAGCTTCGATCCGGCGACGGTCGCCCGCGAGATCGCCGACGGCGCCGAGCCCCTGACACGCCTGGCCCAGCTCGATCCCCCCTTCCCCCAATTCGCGAGCCTGCGCGATGCGCTCCACCGCTATCGCGAGCTTGGAGCGCGCACCGATCTCGCGCCGATCCCGCGGCTGCCCAAGCTCAAACCCGGCGACTCCGATCCCGGCATTCCGATCCTCCGCGCACAGCTGACCGCGCGCGGCGACCTGCCCGCCGACGCCCCGGCGCCGAGCCCCGAGCACGTCCATCACTACGACGAGGCGCTGGTGAAAGCGGTGAAGCACTACCAGGACCGCAACGGCCTCACCGCGGACGGCGTGATCGGCGCGGGCACGCTGCAGACGCTCCAGGTGCCGTTCGCCGACCGCGTCGAGCAGATCGAGCTGGCGATGGAGCGGATGCGCTGGCTCCCGTACGAGTGGCCACCCCGCTTCATCGTCGTCAACATCCCCGAGTTTCGCCTGCGCGCCTACACCGCCAACGCCGGTACGCCGCCGCTGGAGATGAACGTGGTCGTCGGCGAGGCCGAGCTCGCCCGCAAGCACAAGACGCCGGTGCTCATGGCGGACATGCAGTACGTCGTCTTCCGGCCGTACTGGATGGTGCCGACGAGCATCATCCAGAAGGAGCTCGCGCCGAAGATCGCCAACGATCCTGGGTATCTCGACCGCAACAGCATGGAGGTGCGCAATGGGCGGATCCGCCAGAAGCCCGGACCGCGCAACTCGCTCGGCCTGGTGAAGTTCATCTTCCCCAACCCGCACCACGTGTATCTGCACGACACGCCGTCGAAGGGACTGTTCGCGCGGACCCGGCGCGACTTCAGCCACGGCTGCATCCGCGTCGCCAACCCGCCGGCGCTGGCGGAGTTCGTCCTGTCGGAGACGCCCGGATGGGACCGCGCCCGCATCGACCGCGCCATGCAGAGCGGCCCGGACGACCGTCACGTCCCGCTCGCGACGCCGATTCCGGTCTATCTCCTCTACGCCACAGCCATGGCCGACGACGCCGGCCAGGTGCACTTTTTTGATGACATTTACGGTCACGATGCTAGCCTTCGACGCCAACTGGCGAAGGGATTTCCGTACTGATGATGCGGTGGGTGGCGGAGGTGTTGCGGATGTCGGCCCGCAAGCGGATGTGGGTAGCGGTGCTGCTCGCCAGCTTCCTGCCGTCGTGCGCCGCGGCCCCTCCTCGCTATACGACCCGCACGGTGGCGCGGCCCCGGACCAGCCCGGTCGCCTGGCCGCGCCGTGAGGTCCTCGATCTCGCGATGCGCGCCTACCAGTGCGGGCGCTCGCAGGGCGAGTTCAACCAGCAGCCGCTGCTGACCGTCATCGACTACTCGATGCCGTCCACCAGCAAGCGGCTGTGGGTCATCGACCTCGCCAGCCGCCGCGTGCTCTTCAACGAGCTCGTCGCGCACGGCGCCAACAGCGGCGACACGTACGCGTCCAATTTCTCCAACCGCGTCGGCTCACGCCAGTCGAGCCTCGGCCTCTTCCGCACCGACGAAACGTACTACGGCCGCCACGGCCTCTCGCTGCGCCTCTCCGGCCTCGAGCCCGGCTTCAACGACAAGGCCCGCGAGCGCGCGATCGTGATGCACGGCGCGCCGTACGTGAGCGCCGCCACCGTCACCACCTTCGGCAGCCTCGGCCGCAGCTGGGGCTGCCCGGCCCTGCCCGAAGAAGCCAACCAGCGGGTCATCGACCGCATCCAGGGCGGCAGCGCCGTCTTCGCCTACTACCCCGACCGCGCCTGGCTCCAGAGCTCCCGCTTCATCAACTGCGACGCCCGCGTCGCAGCCCGCTGACTCGAATCGACCCGGCACGCGCCGCGTCGTATCCTTTGGTCACCGAAATGGGCGGTCTCGATCTCCCCGCCACCTACGCAACCGTGGCGCCGCGCGGCGCCCGCAGTGTCACGACGGCGATCTCCGGCGGGATGCCGACCCGCATCGGGTAGCCGTAGAAGCCGACGCAGCGGGTGACGAAGAGGCGCATGTCGCCGCGGCGGAAGACGCCCTGGTCCGGGATGCCGGCGAGGCCGACGATGGTGATGGCACGCTCGGGGCCGAGTTGGAGGCCGATGTGGCCGCCGTGGGTGTGGCCGGAGAGGACCAGGTCGGCACAGCCCTCGGGAAGCTGCGCGAACTCGCTGGGGTCGTGGACCAGCAACAGGCGCGGCGTCGCGACGCGCGCCGGCCACCGTGCGATGCGGCGCGCCGCGTCGGCCGCGCGCTGATCGCGGTTGAAGCCGAAGTCGAGGCCGCCGATCTCGAGCGGCTGCGCGCCGACGGCGATCGTCGTCAGCGCGTCGCGCAGCACGATGACGCCGGCGTCGCGCAGGCGTTCCACGAGGCGGTCGGGGTCGTCGAAATCGTGATTGCCGAGGCACGCGTACTGCCCGTAGCGCGGCGACAGGCTCGCCAGCGCCTCGTAGAGCGGCGCGTCGAAGTCGCCGCGGCGATGCGTGAGGAAATCCCCGGTGTGGAGGATCAGATCCGGGCGCGCGGCGGCGGTCAGCGCCGCGACCTGCTGCAGACGCGCGCGATCCATCGCACCGCCGACGTGGATGTCGGACAGGTGCGCGATCCGCAGGCCGTCGAGCGCCGGCGGCCAGCGCGGCAGCTCGACCTCGTGCTCGTCGACGCGGAAGTCGTACGACAGCGGGACGCCCGACAGCGACACCGCGAACGGCGCCGCGGCGCCCAGCATCCCGAACTGCTGCAGGAACTCGCGCCGGCCGAGCGCGCCGGCCGAGGCGTCGCTCGCGGCTTCGCCCCGCCGCACCGCCGACGCGGCCCAGCGGATCGGGCGCATCGCCAGGCGCACCACCCCGCGCGCACCGTAGGCCAGCGCGGCGAGCGCGTGAGTGCTGAACCATACAGGCCCGATCCACTGTACGCCGCTCGCCTGCAGGATCGACACGCCGTCGCCGCCGCGCGCCGTGAGCAGCTGCGCCACCATCATCGCGTCGGCGGCAACCGCAAGGCCGGCCGCCGCCCAGACCGCCGGCGGACGCGTCCGCAGCGGCGCGAGCAGGCGCCCGAAGAGGCGCAAGCGTGCGTACGCAACCGGCGCGAACGCCGTCGGAACGAGCACCGCCAGCAGCCACCCCCGGCGGCTGCCGCTCGCCCCGAGGACCAGCGCCACCACCGCCAGAAAGGCTGCCAGCGCGAGCAACCAGAGGCGCTGCCAACGCAGCGCACGTGCGAGAGGGGTCATCGCCAGGGTCCAGCGTAGCATAGGCGCGGACGGATCACCGGGTGCGTCACCATCCCCGAAAGGACGGCCGCGCTCCGCGCGGCCGGTCACCGCGGGCGCATCGCCACCCCCGCCCTGCGCCAGGCGCCGGTATGAGCCGCCGCTACGCCGCCTGCCTGTCGCCGCCGGAATCCGGCGCCACGGCGGCGTTCGCGGCACGTCGCGCGGCGCGGTACGCGGCGCGATTGAACGTGCGTGTGCGCAGCCAGTACACGAAGGTCGACCACGGCCAGTTGTTGGTGATGTTGCCCTCGGCGTCCTTGTACCAGCTCTCGCCGGCGGCGGCCCACGACGAGCCGCGCAACGCCTCCTGCAACTCGGCGTTGAACGCGTCCATCACCACGCGCTGGAGGTCGAGATACCTGAGATCCTCGGCCTGCAGCGTCTCGATCGCGCCCAGGATGTACGCGAACTGGCATTCGAGCATGAAGATGATCGAGTTGTGGCCGAGGTTCGTGTTCGGCCCGTAAAGCATGAAGAAGTTCGGGTAGCCGGAGACCGTCAGCCCGTAGTAGGCGCGCGCGCCGTGCGCCCAGTCCTCCGCCAGCGTGCGGCCGCCGAGGCCCTCGACGCGGATGGTGGCGAGAAACGGATTGGTCTCGAAGCCGGTGGCGAGGATCAAGACGTCGAGCGGATGGTGACGGCCGTCGGCGGTGACGACGCCATCCGCGGTGACGCGCTCGACCGCCGACGCGACCACTTCGACGTTCTCGCGGTTGAGCGCCGGATAGAAGTCGTCGGCGATGAGGATGCGCTTGCCGCCGATCGGATAGTCGGGCGTCAGCACCGCTCGTAGCGCCGGATCCTTCACGCTGTCCTCGATGTGCTTCAGCGCCGTCTCGGTCATCTTGCGGCTCGACCAGGGGTGCCGGCGCATCACCGGGTAGAGGAAGATCTCGCCGCGCAGCCACAACCACCCGCGGTACAGTGCCGCCAGGCCCGGCACGTTGGCGAAGAGCCACTGCTCCCGCTCCGAGTAGGGGCGGTCGCCGCGCGGGATCATCCAATTGGCGCTGCGTTGAAAGATGGTCAGCTTCCCGGCGGCGGGCGCGATCTCCGGGATGAACTGGATGGCGCTGGCGGCATTGCCGATCGTGCCGACCCGCTTGCCGGCGAGATCGACGTCGTGGTTCCAGCGCGCCGAATGAAACTGCGCGCCGCGGAACGTCTCGAGGCCGGGAATTGCCGGGGTCCGTGGACGGTGCAGCTGGCCCACCGCGCTCACCACGACGTCGGCGATCAGCTCCTCGCCGGCGGCCGTGCGGACAGTCCACGTGCCGGACGCATCGTCGAACTGCGCGCCCACGACGCGCACGCCGAAGCGCACATGCGACAGCAGGTCGTTGCGCTGCGCGCACTCCTCCATGTACTGCCGGATCTCGGCCTGCCCCGACCACTTCCGCGTCCAGTCGACCTTCTGATCGAACGACAGACAGTACAGCATCGACGGCACGTCGCAGGCGGCGCCCGGATAGCTGTTGTCGCGCCACGTACCGCCGAGGGTGTCGCCCTGCTCGAGAAGCGTGAAGGTCTCGATGCCGGCGCGCTTCAGACGAATGGCCAGGCCCAGGCCGCCGAAGCCGCTGCCGATGATCACGATCCGCCGGGTCGCACCACGCTGCATTCCAGACCCTCCCATGAGACGATCAGTATTCCCACCAGACGGGCCGGGCAACAAGACGATGTCAGAGTTTCACGGGCGATTCAGCCATACAGCCATCCAGGGCAGAACACGGATCCCCATCCGATGAACACCCAGCCCCGCTCCCCCGCCCAGAACATGGAAGAGGGGTGGCACGGGTGCGCTTTGAAATTCAGGCGAGGCGTCCTATGGGCGGCCCATGGACGACGAGCTGCGCTGGCTGGACGCGGTCGGCCACGCGGAACGCATCGCACGGCGTGAACTGACGCCGCTCGAGGCGGTCGACGCGGCGATCGCACGCATCGAACGACTTGATCCGCACCTCAACGCGGTGATCGCGCCGCTGTTCGACGCGGCCCGCGACGCGGCCCATTCGCCGAGCCTGCCGGAGGGACCGCTGCGCGGCGTGCCTTTCCTGTTGAAAGATCTCACCACCCAACAGGCCGGCACGCCGTTCTGGTGCGGCAACGGCGCGTTGCGGGACGCCGGGCATCGTTCGTCCACGGACACCGCGCTCGGCGCCCGCTTCCGCGCCGCCGGCCTGATCACGCTCGGCAAGACGAATGTCCCCGAGCTCGGGCCGCAGCCGACGACGCAACCGCTCGCTTTCGGCGCCACCCACAATCCCTGGCAGCTCGATCACACACCCGGCGGCTCGAGCGGCGGCTCGTGCGCCGCCGTCGCCGCCGGTCTCGTGCCGATCGCGCACGCCAACGACGGCGGCGGATCGATCCGCCTGCCCGCCGGCTGGTGCGGCCTCGTCGGCCTCAAGCCGTCGCGTGGTCGCGTCCCCCTGCCGACCACCGAGGTGAACCGCAACACGGCCGAGCTCGTCGTGGCGCGCTCGCTGCGCGACGTCGCCGCCGCTCTCGACGCCGTGCACGGCCCCGAGCCCGGCGATCTCTACGCCGTGCCGCCGCCGGCGCGCCCCTTCGCGCGCGAGATCGGCGCCGATGCCGGTCATCTGCGCATCGGACTCCTCACGCGCTCGCCACTCGGTGACGTGCACGCCGAGTGCACGCGCGCCGTCGAGCGCGCGGCGCGAGCATCTCGCGGCGCTCGGCCATCACGTCGAGGCCGGCTGGCCCGAGGCGCTCTTCGACGCGGACATCGGACCGCGCACGGCCGCGCTGTGGGCGGTCGACACCGCCCATTGCGTCGCCGACGTGGCGCGCCTGCTCGGCCGGCCGGTGACGGCGGACGACGTCGAGCCCTACACCTGGGCGACGGCCGAATACGCCAAGCGCTTCAGCGGCGCCGAGTACGTCGACGCACTGTGCGCACAGCAGGACTACGCGGTACGGGTGGCGCGGTGGTGGAGCGGCGGTTGGGATCTGCTCCTCACGCCGACCAGCTCGGAGCCGCCGCCGCGGCTCGACGAGCTCACGCCCGATCCCTCGCGCCCGCTCGCCATCGGCCGTCGCTTCGCGCGCATCAGCGCGTTCACGATGCCCTGGAACGTCACCGGTCAGCCGGCGATCTCGTTGCCGCTCCACTGGACGGACGCCGGCCTCCCGGTCGGTGTGCAGCTCGTGGCGGCGTTCGGACGAGAAGATCTGCTGCTCCGCGTCGCGGCCCAGTTGGAGCAGGCGGTGCCGTGGTCGGAGCGACGGCCCACCGGAGAATGACGAGCGCGGGCGCCGGTGAGCCAGTGCGCCGGTGAGCCCGTGCAGTCCTACCGGCGCACCGGCTCACTGGCGTACCGGCGCACGTCCCGGCCTCTCGCGCTGATCGCCGCCGGCGATGCAAACGTGAGCCACAGGCGGTCGCGCAGACGCGGTGCGCGCAGCGCATCGCGGGCGATCGCCAGGTACTCGTGCACCTGCACCCAGAGCAGGTTGTAGCTGTCGATGTTGGCGGTGAGCCCGTACACGACGCGCGCGCGTTCCGGCTCGAAGGTCCCGAAGAGGCGGTCCCACACGATGAGGACGCCGCCGTAGTTCCTGTCGAGGTACTGCGGATTGGCGCCGTGGTGGACGCGGTGGTGCGAGGGCGTGTTGAGCCAGGACTCGACCCACGCGGGCAGGCGATCGACCGTCTCGGTGTGGACCCAGAATTGATAGAAGAGGTTCCAGCCGCCGGCGAGCAGGATCATCTCGGGGCGAATGCCGAGCAGCGCCCACCACGGATAGATGAGTGGGCCGGTCCACGGCGTCCACGACTGGCGGAGCGCGGTGGCAAAGTTGAAGTACTGGCTCGAGTGGTGGGTGACGTGGCCGGCCCAGCACAGGCGCACTTCGTGCTCGAAGCGGTGCTGCCAGTAGAAGCTGAAATCCCAGCCGAGCAGGATCACCGCCCAGGCCAGCGGGCCGGTGCCGAGATCGAACAGGCGATACGTCCACAGCCACGACGCCAGGCCGAAGATCAGCAGGTTGAGCGGAATCCAGGCGATGGTCGCGGTCGCGCCGCAGAGCACACTCGTCCAGGCGTCGCGCCGCGCGTAGCCGCGCAGGCCGCGGCGCTCGGCGCCGCGCAATCGGCGCGCCTCGATGAAGAGGGCGAACAGGTAGATCGGAGCGGCGATCCAGCTGGCGTCCATGTGTGAATTCCGCGGCGCGGAGCGGTCCGCGCCGCGGAACGTCTAGCAGATCAGGCCCGGCGGGCCAGCAGATCGCGGATCTCGGTCAGCAGCTTCTCCTCCGCGGGCGGCTCGGCGGGCGGCGGCGGGGCTTCCTTCTTGAGACGGTTGATCTGCTTGATGAGCAGGAAGATGGCAAAGGCGACGATGGTGAAATCGATCACCGCGTTGAGGAAGGCACCGTAGTTGAGGGTCACCGCACCGGCGGTCTTCGCCTCCGCCAGGGTGGTGTAGTCGCCGCCGGTCAGGCTGACGAACCAGTTGGTGAAGTCCACCTTGCCCATCACCATGCTCAACGGGGGCATCAGAATGTCCGCGACGAACGAGCTGACGATCCGGCCGAATGCGGCGCCGATGATGATGCCGATGGCCATGTCGACCACGTTGCCCTTCACCGCGAAATCGCGGAACTCCTTCAGCATGTCCTGCTCCTCCTTGGTTGAGTGGAGTGCGGTGCGTCAGCACCGCTGTGGGGTCGCGGCGCGGCGCCGCTGACACGGCGCAACGGCGCAGCGGTGCTGTCGCACCCCCACTCCGCCGCGCAACAGTCCGATCATTCCTGGTCCTCGGGACTCTTCGCCGTCCGCAGATGGATGCCGACGATCGGCTTCGTGGCAGCCGCCGGCGCCTCGCCGCGGCTGATGCGTGACGCGTCGATCCCCTTGTCGTGCAGCACCGATTCGACCGCTGCCACGCGGGCGTCGGCGAGGGACTGCAGTGCCTCGGGCGTCGGCTCCGGAATCTCCTTCAGCCATTCGTCGAGGGTGGCGGCATCCTCGGCGGACAGCTCGGGCTTCTGATCCTCGACCCGCGCCTCCAGGTAGGCGCGGATACGTTCGCGGGGCCCACGCTCAGTCACGAAGGCGAGCGAGCGTTCGAAGAACCCCTCCTCCGCCCACGTCGCGAGGAGCGCGTGCTCGTGCAGCCAGCGCGCGTCGTCCGGCGTGGCGGCGCTCGCGAGCGTCACACCCATCGCCGGTCGGCTGGCGAGAAAGGCCGCCAGGCGCGTCGCGCTCTCCGCCCCCGGTCCGGTCGGCTCGGCGCGGCCGAGCCGGAACGCGATCGGCTGCGGTGCGATGGGCGCGCCGGAGCCTCCCGCGACGGCCCCGAGCATCTTCAGCGGCGAGGTGATCGCGCCGGCGAGCGCCTGCTTGAGAGCGCTGCGGACGACGGCCATGAGGTCGATCTGCGTCTTGCCTTCGCGGTCGATCTGCATCGGCACGTTCAGATCGATGTTGCCCTGAATGTCACGCAGCAGCGCCAGTGCCAGGCTGAGCGGAACACCGAAGTTCTGCTCGAACAGCGAGTCGCCCTCGGCGCCGCTGAGGTCGAACTGGTGCAGGCGGATGTCGTTCGTGATCGTGTACTGGCCGCCCTTCCCGTCCGCCTTGACGTCGATGGTCAGCGCGCCGTCGGCGATGCCGTACGACGAGTAGGTCGTCGCGTAGGAGTTGAACGGCGCCAGCGCCAGTTCGTCCACCTTCAGCTCCAGGTGGCTGCCGTCGGGATCGAGATCGCCGCGCACGCTGATCTTCCCCTGCTCGGTACTGGAGATGTCGATCTTCAGCGGCTTCACCTTCGGGCCCGGCAGCGAGATGTTGCGAGCGTCGACCTCGATCGGCGCGAACTGGATCGACGCCGGCGGCTCTACAGCACGATCGGTGAAATCGAGCCCGCCGCGCAGGATCCGCAGCGCGGCGATCTGCAGCGCCATCTGCGGGCCGGGCGTCGCGCTCGGCGAGACGGCGGGCGGCGCGGCCGGCGTCGGCGGCGCCGGCCCCTTGCCCGGTTCCGCCGTCGGACCGGTGGCGGGCAGGACGATGCCGTCCTTCGTGCGCGTGACGCGGATCGCCGGCGCCTCGAGGCGAATCTCGCCGAACGATGCGCGCAGCGGCTGCGCGGCGGCACCCGGCGGGAGGCCGCCGGGAACGCCGGGCAGCGCCAGCGATTGCAACGGCACACTGATCGACTTGGCGCTGATGGCGAACTCCTTGCCGTCGGCGCGCGCGACCCGCGTTTGCGTCAGCGCCAGGGTGCCCTTGGCCTGCAACGGCTCGGTGCTGGCCGCCATCGGCGCGCCGGCGACGAATCCGGGCACCGTGATGTCGGTGAGCTGCAGTGCCACCGTCTGGATGCCGGCGTCGAGCTCCTTCCCCTGCGCGGTGGTGAACTTTGCGGCGGCGACGTCGAGCTTCAGGTCGAGGGTCGCCGGCGGCGCCGCGACGGACACGCCGGGCGGTGCGGCGGGGGCCGCTTCGATCGCCGGAGTCGGCGCGCCTTCGCCTGCGGGCTCGATCGGCACGGGCGCGACGGCGGGCGGCGCGTTCAGCACCGGCAGCTTCGCGTCGGTCACGCGCAGAGCGACGGTGTCGGCCTGGAACGCCATCGCCTCGCCCATCGTGACACGCGGCGCGCCGAGATCGAGGCCGACGTCGCCGGTCACGATCGCCACGGAGTCGCCGGGTCCGAGCTTCGCGAGGGCGGCCGGCACGGTGACCGAGGGCAGCGTCAACACGAGCGACTGCGCGGCGACGTCGAGCGGCTGGTCGCCGCTGCGCACGACGTGCGGGTCGCGCAGAGTCAGGGACGCGGCCACGTCGATGGCGGCGCCGGCGGACGCCTTCTCGCCGAGCGGGATGACGCCGGGAACGACCAGGCGATCGAGGCGCAGCTCGAGATCGGACAGGTCGAGCGACAGACCCGGTGCCTGCGGAGGCAACAGCTTGAGCGCGGCCAGGCCGAGCGTCCCGCTGATACCGAGACGATCCGCGGCCGCCTGACCGCCGGCGGCGGCCGGCAGCCCGGCCGTGATGACGAGGTCGGAACGGAGGTTGCCCGACGGGAAGGCGTCGGACGGCAGGATCCGTCGCACCACCGGCATCTTCGGCAACGGCAGATCGGCGATCTTGAGCGTGCCGCCGAACGCCGGCGACGGCGCGATGCGCACGTCGCCGTCGAGTGTCACGGTGCCCGACTCCAACGCGACGCCGAGGGCGACGTGGCCGATGGCGTCCGCGTCGCCGGTCAGCTTGGCCGCGTCGAGCGTCAGGCCGACGTCCACCGTCGGCAGGTCGCCGACCACGCGGAGCTTCGAATCGGTGATCTTGATGACCGCGACCTGCCACCCCCACGGCTTCGGCGGCGGCGTCGCTTCCGCCGGCGGCGGTGACTCCTGGGCGGCGGACGTGCCCTCGCCGGGCGTCTCCGTCGGTGTCGGCGACGCCTCGCCTTCAACCGCCACGGCCGTCTCGGCGGCGGACGACGTCGGTGAAGGCTCGGCGGCCGACGGCGTCGCAGTCGGTTCCGCATCGCCGGTCGCCGTCGAGTCGCCGGTCGGTTCCGGCTCGGCCGGCGCCGCGGCATCGGGCGCGGCGGTGGCCGCCTCGCCGGGGGGCGTGGCTTCCGGCGTGGCCGCGGCCGCGGCCACACCGGGGGCCAGCGCCGGGAGCAGCTGGCCGCCCTCGGCGTGGAGCGCGACGACAGCACCGTCGAGTGTCACCTCCTGCACGTCGGCGCGTTGGTTGATCAGGTCGATGCGCTCGAGCGACACACCGAGGCTCTTCCAGCCGACGGCGACATCCTTCAGGCTCGGCACAGCCACCGACACGTCGTGCAGGCCGATCGTGCCGTGCAGCGCGTTGGTCTGCTCGGGCACCAGCTCGTAGGTCAGGGCGAGGTCGAGCTCGCCCTCCAGATCGCTCCAGCCGACCTTCGGAACGTACAGGCGAGCGCGGCGGAGCGGCAGCTTCTCGGCGGTGACGTCGGTGGTCACGCTCACCTTGCTGCCGTCCAGCGTCAGGTCCGCCTTGACGTCGATGGTGCCCTCGTCCACGCCGAGCTTCAGGTTGATGGTCGCGGGCTTGCCGTACACCGACGGCGTCAGCGCGATCTGATTGACGGAGATGCGGTCGATCCCCAGCTCGACCGGCTCGGCGCCTTCGAGCGCGAGGTCACGGAAGCGGATGCGCCCGTCGGTGAGGATGAACGTGTCGAGACCGAACGACCACGGCGAGCTCTCGCCCGCCGGCGTCGCCGCGGTCGGCGATGCGACCGCGCCAGGGGTTCCGCCCGCCTCGACGGCGACCTGCTGCTTGGGCACCAACGCCATCACGTTGAGGTCGCCCGTCGCCAGGCGGTCGAGCGCCACGCGCGGCGCCTCGAACTCGATGTCGCGCAGTTGGATCGTCTTGCTGAACAGCGGCAGGTAGTGCAGCTCGACCGCAAAGCGCTTGAACCCGATGATCGGGCTGTAGGCGTCGAACGCGGGCGGCGGCGGCGCGTCCTTCGGCAGATCCTTGGGTGGCGGGGGCGGGGTGGGCGCGCCCTTCGCGCGTACCGCGACGTCTTCGAGCGCCACGCCGCCGCGCCACAGGCTGAGGTCGACGTCGCCGACGTCGACGCGCGCGTTCAGCGCCTGCGATGCCTGGCTGATGATGACCCGGCGCAGCACCTCCGGCAGCGCGGCGCGCACGACGAGCAGCACGGCGCCGGCGATCAACCACCATCGCCAACGGTGCAATCGCTCGCGCCACGTCGCTGCCGCCACTGATCCCTACCGTTGTCCGGCGCAGCTCACCAGCCGACCGACAGTCCGAAGGCCAGGTACAAGCTGTTGTAGGTGGTGCCCTTCGCCGGCGTGTTGTCGTACTCGTTGAGCAGCGAGAACTTGGCGCTCACCGGACCGACGATCGGCGCCGAGAGCTCGAGGGCGCTGCGCAGCAGATAGTCGTTGACGAAGTCGTCGACGGCGGGCAGGTAGTCGACCCGCCCACCGATGAGAGCGCCGTACGGCAGGTTGTAAGCCGCGGCAGCGCCGAAGGCGACGGCAAAGTAGTTGTTCTCTGTGTCGCATCCGGGGATCGTTACGCCCGCGTTGCGGCACGTGCTGCCGAAGTATTTCTCATACACCCAGGCACCGCCGGCCTCGAGGGCAAGGAAGTTGCGTTTTGCCTCGTCCAGCTTCTCCTCCCAGACGGTGTATCCGAGACCGGCCTTGGGAATGGCGCGGATGCTCAACTTCTGGATCGCATCGTAGGTCGCGTCAGCCGCTCCAAAACCGTAGAGGCGATCGATGATGTCGTATTCGCCGCGAATACTGCCAAAGGCGCGGTCCTCGATGGTCTGTTTCTTTTGGTTGTTCTGCTGCTGCGTCGAGTACCGGTAGTCCGCGCCCAGGATCAACCGCGTCGGCGCGTTGGTGCGCGTGGTCTGCATGCCGATCAGGAAGCCGAACGTATCGGTGGTCGACTGCTGCAGATTGAGGCCGAGATCGGCGCTGCCGTCCCAGTAGCGGAAGTAGCTGCGCATCTCGTCCTGCCAGGTGAGTCCGTCGGGGCCGATCGCGACCGCCGAATGGAGGTCTGCGATCGGAACGGCGGTCGCCGTCTCGGCAGCCCCGCCGACCAGCACCTTGCCGTCGCTGAAGCCCTGGAGCGGTGCATCGGCCTCCAAGCCGTCGCCGTACAGCACCTGCATCGGCTCTTCGGTCTTGACGTCCTCGACGTCCTTCCAGTCGATGGCCAGCGACCCCTTGCCGTATTCGGGCTCGAAGGTCAGGCCGTCGGCCGACAATCCGGTCACCTTGCCCTTCAACACCGTGCCCTTGGACGTGACATCGTCCGCCAGTGCCGTTGTCGTCACCAGTGCGGTCGCAGCGAACAGCAGTGCGGTTCGCCAGCCACGTCTCCTCTCGAGTCCACCTCTGCTCATTGCTTCCCCCCGTTGCCGTGATCGCGGGCCCGACGCCCACTCGCAACGCTAAATACAAGTCGAGATGAATTGAACAAGAGGTTGACAGCGATTCTGTCCCCTTGCGCGGCGCGTTGACCGCCCCCGCTGCGCGGCCTAATGCCGGACACACAAAGGAGAGTCCATGAGCCCTGACGCCGCGCTGCCATTCGCCATGGGCGAGCACGTCATCGAGCTGATCCCTCGCATGGCGAACCGCCACGGCCTGATCGCCGGCGCCACGGGGACCGGCAAGACCGTCAGTCTGCGGGTGCTCGCCGAGGCGTTCAGCCGGATCGGCGTACCGGTCTTCCTCGCCGACGTGAAGGGCGATCTGTCGGGTCTGGCGCGCGCCGGTGGCGACAACCCCAAGGTGGTCGAGCGCGCGAAAGAGCTCGGACTCGCGCTCGCCCCCTCGCCCTGTCCGGTGGTATTCTGGGATCTCTTCGGCCAGCAGGGACACCCGGTCCGCACGACCATCTCCGAGATGGGCCCGCTGCTGCTGTCGCGCCTGCTCAACCTCAACGAGACCCAGGCCGGCGTGCTGTCGATCGTCTTCAAGGTGGCCGACGACCGCAGCCTGCTGCTGCTCGACCTCAAGGACCTGCGCGCCATGCTCCAGGAGGTCGGCGACCACGCCGCGGAGATCAAGACGCAATACGGCAACGTCTCGACCGCCAGCATCGGTGCCGTCCAGCGCGGCCTGTTGGCCCTCGAGCAACAGGGCGGCGAACGCTTCTTCGGCGAGCCGGCGCTCGATCTCGACGATCTCATGCAGACCGTCGACGGCGCCGGCGTGGTCAACATCCTGGCCGCCGACAAGTTGATGCAGAGCCCGGCGCTCTACTCGACGTTCCTCCTCTGGCTGCTCGCCGAGCTCTTCGAGCGCCTGCCGGAAGTGGGCGATCCCGACAAGCCGAAGTTGGTGTTCTTCTTCGACGAGGCGCATCTGCTGTTCGACGACACGCCGAAGGCGCTGGTGGACGAGGTCGAGCGCGTCGTGCGCCTGGTGCGATCCAAGGGCGTCGGCGTCTACCTGGTCAGCCAGAGCCCGCTCGACATCCCCGACTCGGTGCTCGGCCAGCTGAGCCACCGCGTCCAACACGCGCTGCGCGCCTTCACCCCCAGGGATCAGAAGGCGGTCAAGGCGGCTGCCGAGACCTTCCGCGCGAACCCGAAGCTGGACGTCGCGACGGTGATCACCGAGCTCGCCGTCGGCGAAGCACTCGTCTCCGTGCTCGACGAGAAGGGGACGCCGAGCGTCGTCGAGCGCGCCTTCGTCTACCCGCCGCGCACGCAGCTCACGCCGCTGACGCCCGACCAGCGCGCCGCGATCATCGGCGCGTCGACCCTGCGCGGCCACTACGAACGGACGGTCGATCGCGAGTCGGCCTTCGAGCGCCTGACCCAGCGCGCCGAGCGCGCCACCGTCGACGCGCCGGCGGCGACGCGCGGCGGCCACACGACGCAGGACGAGCTGACGAAGGCGGCCATCTCCATCGGCACCAGTGTGGTCCGCTCCATGAGCACGCAGGCGGGCCGCTCGATCGTGCGCGGCGTCCTCGGCGCGCTCTTCGGCGGCAAGCGCTGAGATCCGTAGAGACGCGAGGCGCATCCGCGTTGCGTTCGCGCACGTCCGAGTGGGGCGCGTGGAGGAAACAGGCCGCGCGGCTTTGCACGACATCGGGACCAGGCTAGACTTTGTCTGGTGACTCGTATGGCGATGCCGCTGCGCGTCTTGCTCATCGAGGACAGTGAGGACGATGCCGAGTTGATCCTGCACGCGCTGCGCCGCGGGGGGTACGAGCCGGTCCATCATCGCGTCGACACCGCCGCGACGCTGACCGCGGCGCTGGGCGACGGCGAGTGGGACGTCGTCACCTGCGACTACGTCATGCCGCAGTTCAGCGCCCTCGCGGCGCTGAAGCTCCTGCGCCGCAGCGGCCTCGATCTCCCGGTGATCATCGTCTCCGGGCAGGTCGGCGAGGAGGTGGCGGTCACCGCCATGAAGGCCGGCGCGCACGACTATGTGAGCAAGCACCGTCTCACCCGCCTCGTGCCCGCCATCGAGCGCGAGACCGCCGAGGCGCTCCAGCGCCGCGGGCGCCGCCGGGCGGAGGCGACGCTGGTCGAATCGGAAGAGCGCTACCGCGAGCTGCTCGAGTCGCTCCACGACGTGGTGTTCGAGATCGGCGCCGATGAGCGGCTCACGTACGTGAGCCCGACGGTGGCGACGTTGTCGGGCGAGCCGGCGGAGCAGTTCGTGGGCCGGCCGTTCCGCGAATTCGTCCATCCCGACGACCTGCCCGCGGTCCTGGACAGCCTGGCGCGCACCCTCACCGGGACGCGCGAGCCGCTCGTGTACCGGGTGGTGGATGGGCGCGGCGGCGTGCACTGGGTGCGCACGTCGACGCGCCCGATCTTCGATGCAGACGGGAAGTGGCGTGCCCTGCGCGGCGTGATGACCGACGTGACCGACCAGATCGAGGCCGAGCAGGCCTATCGCACGATCTTCGAACGCTCGGTCAACGGGCTGGCGGTGGTGCAGGGCGATCGCATCCGACTGGCCAACCCGGCGCTCGCCGCGATCACCGGCCGCTCGCTCGACGAGCTGACGAACACTCCCGTGGACGCGCTCAATGAGCGGCTCGTGCATCCCGACGACGTGGAGGAGCAACGCCGACAGACGCGCCGATTCCTCGACGGCGACCACGGCGAGGATCCGTTCGCGTTCCGCATCGTCCTGCCCGACCGCTCGGTGCGGCACGTCGTCGGCCGACGCGCCGACTTCCCCTACCGCGGCGAGCCCGGTCGCCTGGTGACCTTCGTCGACGACACCGAGCGCTGGCAGGCCGAGGAGGGGTATCGGACCATCTTCGAGGGCGCCATCCACGGCATGGTGCTGATCCAGGGTGATCGCATCGTCATGGCGAACCCGGCGATCGGCGACATCATCGGCCTCCCCTCCACGGTCCTGGATCAGACACTGCCCGAGGTGATCGCGGGCCTGATTTATCCCGACGACATCGAACAGCTGCGCACGCAGCTCGACCGCTGGCTGGCGATCGGCCAGGTGCCGCCGCGCCTGTCGTTCCGCATCCGGCGCGGCGACGGCACCGAGGGGCTGCTCTACGTGCAGACGTCGATCGTCACGCACTGCGGCGCGCCCGCCGCATTGGTTGCCGTCGCCGATCTGACCGATCGGTGGCGCGCCGAGGAAGCGTATCGCGCCGTGTTCGAGCGCTCGATGGAAGGCCTGCTCGTGGTCAGCGGGCCGCGCGTGCTGATGGCCAATCAGGCGGCCGCGGACCTGTTGGGCCACGCGATCGACGAGCTCACGCGTTTGCCGACGCCCGACCTGCTCGCGCGCCTCCTCGCGCATGCCGACGATCGCGCCGCCCTCGAGACCGCGCTGGGCGTGTTGCACGGCGGCGCGATGCGCGTCGACCGCCGCGAGATCCGCCTGCGCCGCCGCGACGGCACCGAGCGACAGGTGCTCGCCTCCTGCGCGCCGATGACGTTCGCCGGCCGACCGGCCGTGTTGTTCGGCTTTCTCGACATCACCGAACGCTGGCAGGCCGAGGCGGCGGTGCGCGACCTCAACGCCGAGCTCGAGGCGCGCGTCGCCGAGCGCACCGCGGCGCTCGAGGCGACGGCGCAGGAGCTGGAGGCCTTCAGCTACTCCGCCTCGCACGACCTGCGCGCGCCGCTGCGCACCATCGACGGGTTCTGTCAGGCGCTGATGGAGGATCACGGCGATGCCCTCCCGGCCGAGGCGCTGGCGCACGTCGAGCGCGTGCGCGCCGCCACCGCCGACATGGGGGTGCTGATCGACAAGCTCCTCGTCCTCTCGCGCGCGACGAGCGGCGAGCTGCGCCGGCAGCCCGTCGATCTCAGCGCGCTGGCTCGCGAGGTGGCGGCCGACGCCACACGCGGCGAGCCCGACGGGAGGATAGCGGTGGCCGTCGAGGAGGGTCTCCTCGCCGACGCCGACGCGACGCTCCTCCGCGCGCTGCTCGACAACCTGCTCGGAAACGCGATCAAGTTCTCCCGCCCGCGCCCGCGCGTGCAGATCGCCGTCGGCGCGACGACCAACGGCGACGGCCGCGCCTATTTCGTGCGCGACAACGGCGTCGGCTTCGATCCCGACCAGATCGACCGTCTCTTCCGCCCGTTCCAGCGCCTCCACGCCGCCAGCGAGTTCGGCGGCCACGGCATCGGCCTCGCCACCGTCCGCCGCATCGCCACCCGCCACGGCGGCCGCGTCTGGGCCGAGAGCAGCATCGGCAACGGCGCGACGTTCTACTTCACGTTGGGGTGAAGGGAACATCCGCCGGTGACAACCCGCGGCGCCCTGCCAGGCGCCGCGGGAGCGGCGCCCTCCATTCGGTGATTGTTCGGCATCGGTGCGCGGTGTCACCGAATGGAGGGCCGCGCTCCCGCGCGGCCGGTTCCCGACGGTTCGCTACACCTCCGCCGCGCTCTCCATCTCAATCGCAGCGCAGAACCGTGTTGCTCGATGACAGGTCGCAGGACGGGTCGCCGACGCCGCCGGGGGCGAATTGCACGCGGCCGCACTGGCCGATGGCGCCCTGCGGGATACCGCCGACCACCACCACCATCTCGAGATTGTCGGTGGCGACCTGGAAGTCGGCCTCGCGCCCCTTCAGGCGGAACTGCACCAACCCCGGCGTGCGGTTGCTGCGCTCCTTCACCAGCCCCTTGATGATGCCGTCGGCGCTGGTTTGCCGATCGCGGTCGCTGAACTTCCAGCGCGGCGGGGCCCCGGTCCAGCCGGGCGTGGCGAAGCCCGGCGGCAGCGTGCGCTGCACGAGGACGGCGTGGGTGGCGCGGTCGATGAGAATGACCGTGAACCCATTGGCGATCGGATCGAGGGCCGGCTGCAGCGTCGCCACCACGAATTGGCCTTTGATCGTGATGATCTCGTCCCCAGCGGGAGCGTCGTTCCTGAGGACGTGGATCTTCGCCTTGGTGATGACGCCGCCGCCGATGCAATCGACGGCGGGCGTCGCCGTGATGGTCGGCGTCGACGTGGTCGTGCCCGTCGCCGTCCCCGTCGGGGTCGGCGTCCACGTCGCGGTGCCGGTCGGAGTGATGGTTCTGGTGTTGGTCTGCGTCGGCGTCACGGTCGCCGTGTTGGTCCGCGTCGCGGTGCGCGTCGCCGTCGACGTGCCCGTGATCGTCGCGGTCGGCCCGCCCGGCGTAACGGTGATGGTTGGCGTGGACGTGACGGTGTCGGCCGCGGTCGCGGTCGCCGTCGCGGTGTTCGCGGGCGTCGGCGTCAACGTGATGGTCGGCGTCGCCGTGATCGTCGGCGTCGGCGGCCCCGGCACGCTCGCCGGGTTGGCCGGGTCGGAGCCCGCATCGAGCTCGGTGCGGTCGAGGAACGCGTCCTCGTCGCGGTCGACGCCGATGCGCTGTCCGCTGCCCGGCGGCACGCAGGTGTAGGTGAGATCCTGCCCCGCGGTCTGCGCCTGCTGGCGCAGCGTCGTCTTGTCCACCAGCGGCTCACTGGCGCGGTCGCTGCGGAACATGTTGGAGCCCGCGTACACCCACCCGCGCTGCTGGTTGGCCAGCACGCCCTTCACCACCAGATCGCAGTGACTGGCGTTGTTGCGCGCGATCAGATCGTCGATGCGGGTAATGACGTTGGCGTCGTTGAACGTCGCCGGCGTCGCCGTCACCTGCTGGCCGACCGACGGCTTGAGCCCGGGGTCGAACGCGAGGGCGAACTGCTCGAGCTGGGCCTGTTGGGTATTGTCGAGCGTGAACACCGTCGAGCTGAGGAAGGCGAAGACCGTGGCGAAGCTCCCGTCGTGCAGGTAGCCGAAGCCGCGCACCTGGTCGCCGACGGGGCCGGTGGCGTTGGGCAGGCCCGGGCCGATGCCGAACATGCCGACCTTCTGGTAGGCGTTGCGCAGGTGCGCGATCTTGAACTCCTGCGCCTCGCCCTCGAACGACGAGAAGCCGTCGGAGGCGAACGGCAGGGCGTGACAGAAGTTGCACTTGAGTCCGCCGTCGGCGCCGAGCGTCACGAACAGGCTCGCGCCGGTGGCCTGATCCGAGGTGCCGACGTCATTGAGCGGCTTGTTCGGATTGGGCGGATACCGCACCCCGAGAATGAAGTCGGTGAACTGCTGCATCTCCGCCGCGCTGAGCTGGCTGCCGCGCCCGAGCAGGCTGACGAACGCGCCGTTGAACGCCTTGAACGCGAGGTCCTCGTCGAGCGGATCGCCCCCGGTCGTGCCGCCGCTACGATCGCCGCGCCAGTGCATCGGCCCGTTCCCGGCCATACCGCGCAGGCTCTGCGTCGTCATCGGGCCCTTCATCGGATGGAACGGCCCGCCGCTGCCGACGCGGAACGGATTCGGATTCGCGACGACGGCGCCGAACGGATCGCCGAGGTCCCAGGCCAGGCTGTCGAAGTCGCCGAAGATGTGGCAGCTCGCGCAGGCGTTGTCGCCGTGCCCCGAGGTGCCGAGCGCGTCGTACAGAAAACGCCGGCCCACCTTGGCCGACGCGGGTGACGGATCGTAGCGGAGCGGCACCACCGCCGTCTGCACACGCGACGCGTTGCTGGCGTTGCTGACCACCGAGATCGTGTGGTCGATGCGGTTCATCACGTAGAGGCGGTCGTTGGCGGTGTCGAGCACGACGCCGCTCGGGCCCTGCCCGACGGCGACCTGCTGCTCGCTGACCGTCCCCGCCTCCAGGGCGTTGGTGTCGATCGCGGCGATCTTGCCGGAGCCGAACGCCGCGACGAAGAGCGTCAGGCCGTCGGGGGCGAACACCATGTCCGTCGGAAACGCCAGGCTCTGGTCGCGCTCCGCCTGCGAGCCGGTGGTGGCGCCGTAGTTCACGTGCCCGTTCAGGTGGCGCGCGGTGGGCGTCGTGCCGTTGATGATGGTGATCCGGCTCTCGGCGATGTGCCCTTGCACGCCGCCGGCCGCCAGCGGCTCGAAGCGGACGTTGTTCCGCGAGTCGAGGTTGCTGACGTAGATCTTCCCGTTGTCCGGGCGCACCGCCATGTTGAACAGCACGGTGCCGACGCCGACGACGTTGTTGTTGCTGGCGAGCAGCGCCGGCGGATTGGCCGTCGCGTTGATGATGAACACGTCGCGATCGGGCAGCGTGAACGGGATGTTCGCCGTCCAGTTGCGGCCGATGACGTCCTCCCAGCGGTTGTTGCTGGTGTTGAACTTGAGGATGAGGCTGGTCGGCGGGGCATTCGGCGTCGAGCCCGGCGGCGCGGGCGGCATGCCGTTCGGGTTGCTGTTGTTGGAGACGACGCCTTCGACGATCGACGTCGTGCGGTTGCCGGACTGAAAGGCGGCCGCGTAGACGCGCGTCCCGTCCGGCGACACCGCCAGCGCGCGCGGCGTGTCGCTGAAGCACGTGACGATCGACAGCGGCGTGCCGCCGAGCGCGGCGCCGAGATTGTCGGCATCGTACGCCCAGACGAGCGCCCGGCCGATGCCCGGGGTCGTGAGGCTGGCGGGCGTCGACGCCGGCAGGTTCTGCCCCCGTCGGGCGGTGGTGATGAAGGCGCGATTGAATCCGCTGCCGGCGAAGACGATGTCGCGCGGTTCGTCGCCGACCAGTAGCGTGCGCGTGACGTGCGAGCGGGTGACGTCGGAGGGATCGACCTCGACGATGCTGACGCTGTCCGAGAGGTGGTTGACGACCCACGCCTCGACACGGCCGGCCTGGTTGGTGCGCGTCGCCACCGCCACCGGTTCGAGACCGACCGGCACCTCGGCCGCCAGGGTGAGCCCGCCGGCGCCGACGTCGTAGACGGCCAGCCGATTGTCCGGCGTGTTGACCGCGAAGAGGCGGCTGCCGCTCGGCGACAGCGCCAGCGGCCGCACGTGGCCGCTCTCGAAGTTGACGAACGACCCCTGCGCAGCGGTTATCGCCGGCACGACGAGCGCGAGCGCGATCCAGGCCGCCCCGCGCGCGGCGATAGAACTCAGCTGCATTGGCCCCCCCCGAACGAGTCCTGTGGCGGGCGTACCATGGCCGGCCGCGGACAGACAACGTGATTTGGCGCCAACGGCCGAAAGACCGGTCGATTGGCGATCGCGGGCGGTTACGGCACCCGGACCACGATCTGCCGCACGATCCCGATCTGGCCGCCCAACTCTCGTATGCGGACGGCGAGGACGGTGTCGCCGGAGGGGAATCTCCACGCGTGGTCGACCGGCAGGCAGAAGCTGGTCCTACTGGCGCGGGCAAGGAACCCGGTCCGCGAACAGGCGGCGGTCATCGCCGCGCCGCCCCGCGGCTGGGCGGTGCCGTCGTCGAAGCGGCAGCCGAGGTCATTGATGGTCGCCACGGCGTTCGGCGCGTCGAAGGCGAAGGGCGCGGTGGCCGGGACACCGCCGGCGCTCGGCTGGTCGGCGTCGCAGACAGCCTCGCTGCCATCGCCGAGCGCGCGATCGGCGATGAGCTGGAGGTCGGGCAGTCCGGTTCCGCCGGGGTCGAACGTCGATTGGCCGACCTGGCGCCCGCTCAGGCCAGGGCGCGCTTCGACGACGATGCCAAAGCCCTCCCCCCGCGGCCAGGCGAAGATCGGGCGTCCCTCGCCGTCGGTCCCGATCGGCGCGACCGCCTGATCGTCGCCGCTGACGAGACCGAAGTAGGTGATGTCGGGCCCGCCGGTGAGTATCGGCGGTGTCGGGCCCGGCGTGGGTGTGGGCGGGAGCGTCGGGCGCACGCGCGACGGACAACTGGACAGCGAGGCGCTGACGCCTTGGATCAGCTCGGCGACACCGACCGTTCCGTCGTCGTCGTTGTCGAATGCGCCACATTGCGCGAGCGGCAGCGCGCCGAGCCCGATGTTCACGCCGCGCAGCAGCTCGTCGATACCGACCTGGCCGTTGCCGTCGCAGTCGCCGATGCAGCCCCCGCTGTCGAGGGCGACGACATCGACCGCGGTGCGTCCTTCCGGCTGAAGCGCGACCGCCGCGCTATACGGACGGGTGGCGTCGTCGCCGGCGTGGCGCTCGATGGCCACTCCCATCAGGCCACCCGTGGTGCTCGACACGCGCGTCTGGCCGGCCAGAGTGCCGACGACGCCGACGCTGAAGATGGAGCGGGTCAGGTCGGTGGTGTCGATCAGTGACAGCGGCGTGACCATCTGCCCCGCCAGTGGCTTGCTGGTGCTGAAGCGCTGCCGGAACTCGTTGTACACGAGGAATTGCACCACGTCCTGCGCCGGCTCCGCGACACCGAGGTCGGCGCTGCACGGCGCCAGGGCGAGCGTCGTCCCGACGGTATCCGCTCGTGCCCCGGTGCGCAGCATCGCGCCGTCGAAGACGTGCGACAGGCTCAGCACCGTGCCGCACGGCACGTACTCCGGCGCCTCGCCGCCGAGGACCAGGAAGGCGTCGCGATCGACCGCGCCATCGACGGCCTGCTGGCCGATGCCGTCGTATCGCGCGGCGTCGACGTGGTCCGTCGCGGAATTCCCCTCGGTCGCCGCGAAGGTCTCGACGCTCGCCGTTGCGACGAGCGCATTCCGGTCCACGGGTCGGCCGACCGCATCGACCGCGACGCAACGCAGCAGTCCAAGCGACTGGTCGTCCATCGCCGGCACCTCGACGGCCGCCAGTTCGACGGCCGCGGCGCGCGTCAGACCGCTACCGATCCGCCATCCGAGCGGCTGCTGCGGCTCCAACGTCAGGCCGAACGCGAGCGTGCTGCGACTCGTCTCGCAGCTCCCCGAGCAACTGATGCCCCCCGGCAGGCAACTGTCGGCCGCGCCGCCACCGACACAGACGGACGTCGTCGCCTCGATTGCGCAGCGGGCGTGCAACGGTTGGTCCGACGTGTTGGCGATGTCGACGATGGTATCGACGCCGCGGGCGGCATCGACCAGCAGGTACGGCAGCATGGTCACGGCCGCGCCATCCGTCGCGTCGCTGACGCCGCCCATCGCGCGTCCGGCGGGCGCAGTGGCGTCGCCGTCGAGCCGCCGATCGCTCTCGGCCAGCAGCGCGAATCCTGCGGTACCGGCGAGGCGGGTGTTGCGCGCGCTTCCGCTGGTCGCGCTGCCCAGAACGGCGCTGAGATCGCTGAGCGCCGTCGTCGTCAACGGCGCGAGCTGGCCGGCGGCAGTGAACGTCTGATCCATTTCGTCGGTCGAGGTGATCTGCAGATCGGACGCGGCGGGCGCGCCGCCGAACGCCAGCGCGCAGGGCAGCGCCGTCAGCGCACCGCGCACGACGCGGTGCGCGGGATCGAGCGGCGCCGGCGCACCGTCGGCATCGTGCAAGACACGCCACTCGGTCGGGCAGGCGCTGTATTCGGGGACGGTACAAGCGGCGTTCGGCACACCGTCGACGCACAGGACATCGTCGGCGTCGTTGTCGGGAAGCCCCTGCAGGCCGAGGGCAGCGTAGGAGGCGACATCGCCGTCGGCGGCGTTGAGGGTGGCGCGGCCGACCAACGCGTTGCCGCTCAGCGGCGCGCCGGAGCGGTCGAGCTGGACGCACATCAGCGCGCCGGCGAACGGCGACACGACCGAGGGAATATCCCCGGGATCGAGACCGGCGCCGTCGCAATCGGGCTGCGTGCGGGAGCAGGTCGGGTCGCCGTCGTCGACGAGCCGTCCGCGCGACACGACCCAGTGCGTCGACTGCTGGCCTTCGAGCGCCAGCTCGAATCGCGCGACGGACGCGCCGCTCGCGTCGAGGTAGGAACAGCGCGCGTACGCCTCGCGGTTCGAGACGTTGGTGATCTGGATGAAGGTGTCCTCGGCATCGTCCACCACGACGCGCGGAAAGAGCAGGATCGATGCGGCCGGGGACGCCGCACGCACCGGGACCGCGCCGCAGAGCACAAGCGCGATCGAGAGGATCGTGATGCCGGAGCGTGGGGACATGGGGACGGCCTCCGCGGGGAAGATGCCTCGGGCGGGTACCATGCGGCGGGGGGCGCTCCAAACCGCACGAGTACGGTCGGGAGCGTGGCGTCGGCCGGCGCGTCCGGTTAGAACGGTGAGCGATGGCCGCCGAGCTCGACGCGCTGCTCAATGCCGCCGCGAAACGCCCACAGGCGGTGTACCTGTTCATCGGCGAGCCGTTTCAGACCGAGGCGGCGGCGCGAGCACTGATCGACCTGTTGGTGCCGCCCGACAAGCGCAGCTTCAGCCTCGAGCAGTACGACGGGCGCTCGACATCGATCGGCCCGATCCTCGACAGCTTGCGGATGCCGAGCCTGTTCGGCGGCACCAAGGTGGTCTGGGTGCGCGAGCCGACGTTGTTCCTGTCCGGCGAGAAGCGCGCCGATCTCAGCGAGGCGTTGTTCGCCGCGGCCGACGACAACCGCGCCCTCGAAGCGGCCGAGAAGCTGCTCGTCGTGGCGGGGCTGGCGGGGTGGAGCCAGGCCGACTTCGCCGCCGCCGACTGGGGCGCGATGAGCGGCACCGACCAGAGCGCGCTGTTCGGCCGGCGGCTCGAGTCCGGCGAGGCGGAGACGCTCGACGCCTTGCGCGGGCTCTGCGCCGAGCGCGGCCTGACCGTCAGCGCCTTCCGCGACGACAGCGGCCAGCTCGAGCACTACCTCGCCGGCGAGCCGCCGCCGCAGAGCGTCGTCCTGTTCACCGCCAGCGCCGCCGACAAGCGCAAGCGCGTGGTGAAGGCCGTCCAGCAGAGCGGCGCCGTCATCGAGTTCACCGTGCAACGCGAGCGCTCCGGTGCCCTGAGCGCCGAGAGCGTCGACGGGCTCATCGCCGGCGTGCTGAACGCGGCGGGCAAGAAGTTGACCCCGACCGCTCGCCAGCTCCTCGTGCAGCGCGCGGGGACACAGGCAGGCGTCCTCGCCGGCGAGCTCGAGAAACTCTGCCTGTACGCCGGCGATGCGGCGACGATCGACGACGCGGCGGTACGCGACAGCGTCCGCGATCTCGCCGAGTCCTGGGTCTTCGACTTCACCAAGGCCCTCGCGCAGCGCCAGGCCGGCGCCGCCGTCGGCCAGCTGCGCGCGCTCTTCGCCCAGGGCGAGCATCCGCTGCGCCTGCTGTCCCTCATCGCCCGGGAGCTGCGCCTGCTGCTCCTGGCGCGCGACTGCCTGCGCGGCTCGCTCGCCGGCAGTTGGACGCAGCGGACGACGTACAACACCTTCCGCGACCGGCTCCTGCCGACCCTGAGCGAGGACGAGCAGACCGCCCTCGGCGGCATCCACCCCTTCGTGCTCTATCAGTGCCTGCAGAACGCCAGCCGGACCAGCGGCGCCCACCTGCAGCGGGGCATGCTCGCGCTCCAGGCGCTCGACATCGCCTTCAAGAGCACCCCGACCGACCCGCGGATCCGGCTGGAGGCGTTCGTGCTGGACTTCTGCAAGGCATAGACAAAGGCTAGAGGACGAAGGAAAAAAGCCAGACCCTCTTCCGACATGTCCCCGACCCTTCGCCTTTCATCCTTGCTCCCTCCTCTCCCATGAACGGTACCCCGCTCGCCGCCGAGTCCTGGTTCGAAGAGCGCTTCCTGCGCCCCTGGGTGCCGTCGACGTTGATCGTCCTGCCGCTGGCACTGGTGCGCTTCCTGGCCCATCAGTGCATCCAGTGGGCGGCGGCGCTGGCCTACTACACGCTCATCGGCTTCGTGCCGCTCTCCGCCGCGATCTTCGCCCTCATCAAACTGTTCGGGCTGCACCGGCAGCTCACGCCGTTCGTGGTCAGCACGGTCGGTGCCGGCTCGCCGGCGGTGGCGCGCGACATCGTCAAGTTCATCGACGACACCAACCTGAAGGCGGTCGGCATGCTCGCGGCGCTCGGCGCGATGGCCGCGGTGGTCGCGATCATGGGAAACGCCGAGCTGTGCTTCAACCAGATCTGGGGCGTTGCCGGCCGTCCGTGGCGGCGCAAGTTCCGCTCCTTCGTCCTGCTCTGCGTCGCGGCGCCACTGCTGCTGCTGCTCGCGCTGACGCTCACCACGATGCTGCAACCGGGGCACGGCATCTACGACTTTCTCGAGACGTGGCGCCTCGGCAGCGTCGTGCTGGTCTTCCTGCGTCTCGTCCCCTACGCGCTGCTCTGGTTGAGCTTCACCTTGCTCTACACGCTGCTGCCCAACACCGAGGTGCGCACGCGCTCGGCAGTCTTCGGCGCCGTGGTCGCCGGCACGCTGTGGCAGTTCGCGCAGTGGGCCTACGTGCTCTTCGTCATCCGGCTGGTGCGCTACAGCGCGGTGTACGGCGCGCTCTGGCAGCTGCCGATCCTGCTGGCGTGGATCTACATCGCCTGGGGCATCATCCTGTTCGGCGGCGAGGTGTCGCGCGCCCACCAGGAGGTGATGGTGCGGCGGCTCAGCTGGCGTGAGGAGGCACCACCAATACCGGACACGGCGCGTGCCGAGTGAGCGACTGCGTGACGCTGTCGTGGAGGATCTCTGAGAGCTCCTTGCGGGCGTGGCGGTCGCTGACGGCGGTGACGATGATGTCCACCCCGCGCTCCCTGGCGAGCGTCATCGCCGATTCCGCCGGCGCGCCGAACTTCGCGACCAGCTCGACGTTCGCGTAGTCGCCGAGCCGCTTCGCGCGCAGCTCCTCGAGCAGGTGCATGGCGCGATCGCGCGCGTCCGTCAGCGTCAGGTTCGTCGGGCCGTGCGGATCGTGCGAGGACACGTCGCCACTCGCCACGTGCACCAGGTGCGCGAGGATCAGTTTCGCATTCGTCGACCTGGCCAGGCGCACCGCGTGGTCGACGGCGTGCTCCGACTCGGGGGAAAAGTCCGTGCAGCACAGGATGGTCTTCAGCGTCTCCGACATGCGCGTCTCCTCCGTTGGGATTCGTGTAGCACCTCGCTCCGCTCGGCCCCTAACGACGGGAAACCGCCAAGGACGCCAAGGAAGACGCCAAGAGAAACGCCAGCGTCGGGAACGTTCTTGGCGGGATCTTGGCGCTCTTGGCGGTTTCCGAAGAGGGGTTCACTCCAGAGGGGGTTCACTCCACCAGTCGCGGCACGACGCCGTCGCGGCTGAACCCGTCGGTCGGCCGCCACCAGCCGCGCGCCAGCAGCTGCGGGTCGGCGGCCAGGTCGGCGGGCGTCGCCACCACGGCGGCGGCGACGCCGGCGGCCTGCCAGTGCGCGACGACATCCTCGGCGACTCGTTCGCGCATCGAGGCGATCTGACGGACGTCGAGCGGGGCGGCGATCGCGCACCATCGCTCCGTCTCGTCGACGTCGGCGCACCGGTAGATGCCCGAGGTGGCCGCGGAGGGTGTCGCGCCGTCGCGCGCCGCCGCGAGCAGCGGGCCGAGCATCAGCGCCATCACGTCGCGCTGGCTGAGGTCGAGACGTGCGCCACCGCCGCGCCACAACGCCGCGACGATCGCCAGCGCCGCCGCCCACCCGGCGGCGGTGTCGGCGTAGGCGAAGCCGGGTCCCGCCGGCGATCCGTCGGCGGTCCGCATCTCCGCGACGAGCCCGGCCATCGCCTGAATCGTCGGGCCGTACGAAACCCAGTCGGCGCGCACGTCGGCGGCGGGGAAGCCGGGGAGATGCACGATGATGAGTCGCGGGTTCAGCGCCTGCAACGCGTCGTCGTCGAGCCCGAAGTTCGGCAACACGCGGCGGCTGAAGTTGTCGACCACGACGTCGGCGTCGCGCAGCAGCGCCCGTGCCGCGGCGATGCCCGTCGGGGTGCCGAGGTCGAGCGTCACCCCGTGCTTGCCGCGACGCAGGTTCGCCTCGCTGTGGCCGACCGCCATCGGCGCATCCGGCCGCTCGACGCGAACGACCTCCGCCCCGAAGTCGGCGAGCACGCGCGTGGCGAGCGGCCCGGCAACGACCCAGGTGAAGTCGATGACGCGGACTCCCTGCAGAGGGAACTCTGTGCGCCAATTCGCGCTTCGATTCCGTGCCGGCGGAGGAGGATTCGCGCACCGACCCTTCCCGCCATGGCCCGAAAGGATTTCCGCGCCCGGAATCGTCTCCAGCTCGTTCGCGAACCGCGCGAAGTCCCAGACCGGCGCGAACGGCAGGCGCCGCAGTTGCGCCTGCCCGACGAGATCGCCGACCGCGTAGCGCGCGGCCCAGGTATCGAGCACGTCGAATACGTGCGCGGCGTGGCGGCAGCGCTCGTCGACGTCGTCCCAGCGTGCCGCGACAAGGTCCTGCGCCGCGCCGTCGGCCTTCAACCACTCGCACAACGCCGTCCAGTCGCCGACGTGCGAGAGCAGCGCGGCGCCGTCGCGGCAGCGACCGACGCGGAACGAGCCGCTCCAGTGCAGCGTGCCCTGACGCGTCGACAGGCGGCGATGATCGAACCACTCGCCCGCGACGTGCTCGAGCGCGGCGGTCGCGCTCTCCTGCAGACTGACGTCGACGAGCCGACCGCGGTCGTCGCGCCGGCGCGCCAGCAGCGCCAGCAGCGTGCCGAGCGCCGCGTGCAGGCCGGCGCAGCGCGTCGCCTGATCGCCGGGCAGGCGCAACGGCGGCGACTCGGGATCGCCGTTGGGCCACACCATGCCGCCGGCCGCCTGGGCGGTGAGCTCATCGCCGACCCAGGCGGCGCGTGGACCCACGAGCCCGAACGGCGTCACCGCCACCATGACGAGTCGCGGCCACTCGCGACGGCGCGCAATCCAGTCGTGCGCGGCGCGCCCGACCACGGCGACGTCGGCGCGCTGCAGCGCCGTCTCGCTCAACGGCGGCGCGCCCGACGTGCGCGCCCAGGCCCGCGAGCAGTTCGACCGCGAAGCGCCCGTGCTCGTCGGCGGCGTCGAGGACGGAGATCGGCTCCACGCTCGTCGCCTCAGCGGCGTGCCGGCTGATAGCCGGCGGCGCGAGCGGCGGCCTCGCTCGGAAAGTAGACGCGGTTCGCCGGCGCCACGTCCGCGGCCCGCGGCTGCCCGGGCAGATGGTAGAGCCGCGAGCGGCGGTTGCCGACCACCGGACCGTTCGCGTCCGCCCACAGGCCGCGCCGCGCCGCGCGCGCGGCGGCCTCGTCGGCGAGGAACTGCTCGCGGAAGCGGAACGGAAAGCGGGTGTACGCGCGCGCGTATCCCTCGCGCAGGAGCTGGCGGTTGAAGAACGTGCCGTCGGCCAGGAACACGTAGGCGAGCGTGCGTCCGTAGCGATCGCGGCGGTCGCCCTGATCGTACTCGAGCTGTATCTCGCGCCCGCGCAGGCGCGCGCGGGTGAAGTCCGCCGCCTCGCGCGCGAAGGGCTGCGGCGGCGCACCGCGGTCGTAGTGATCGGACAGCTCGGGCGTGTCCACACCGATCAGCCGAACGCTGATTCGCTCGCCGCGCAGCAGAACGCGGATCGTATCGCCGTCTGCGACAGATTCGACCCGCGCCGGCTCCCGCGCGGCAGCCGCCCCGCCTGCCAGCAGACCGCTCAACAGCACGGCGAGAAGGGTCGCGCGCATATGCACGGGTTAGCAGGGAAGCCTGGCGGCTGTCAGCTGTCGGCATTCCACTGCACCGCTGAAACCTCTCCTTACATCGCGATCGCCGTGCTATGCGTGGCGGGTCCCGGGGGAACGACGAATGCCACTCGCAACACGTCCGGCCGTGGGGTTGCTCGCGGTGACGGCGCCCGCGGCGGCGCCGATCGACGTGGCGGCGGGCCGCCGTTTCGAGCGCGCCGGGACATGCACGGACGGGGCGTACTGACGCAGTCTTTTTTCGGGGGGATCGCACCATGCAGAGCTTGATCGGGCGGCGCTTCGTGTTGATCGCCCTGGCGGTGGCATGTGCCGTCGCCCAGCCCGCCGCAAGCCGCGCATTCTCTACCGGCATTCCGAGCACGGTCTTCGGTCCGAGCGGCTGCCCCCTCTGTCACTCCGGCGGCGTCGCCCCGAGCGTTCTGCTCAGCGGTCCGACGACGGTCGCCCCCGGCTCCACCGCCGACTACACGCTGACCATCTTCGGCACACCGCCGCAGACGCACGGCGGCTTCAACGTCTCCGCCAACGGTGGCACGCTGTCGACCGGCGGCCCGTTCGCCGCCGGCACGCAGACGATCTCGGGCCTCGCCGGCCTCGGTGAGATCACTCACACGACGCCCAAGCAGGGCGACGTGATGGACATCATCGAGTTCAGCTTCAAGTGGACGGCACCGCCGACCTTCCTCGGCACCGTCACCCTGCGTGGCTGGGGGAACAACGTGAACGCTGACCACACCCAATTCGGCGACGCCGCCGCGCTGTCGACGCTCGACATCGGCTCCACCGCTCCATCGCCGACGCCGACCGCGACACCGACGCCGGGGCCCGACCCGTGCGTCGACATCGCCCCGCTCGATCCACCACTCGTCACCGGCGCGGACGCTCAGGCCTGTCAGAAGTCGATCGCCAAGGCTGCCTCGCTCTACACCAAGAAGAGCCTCAAGGCGGCGCAGGTGTGCCTGAAACGATTGCAGGCCGGCACCATCGCCGGCGAGCCGATCGGCCTCTGCGCCGGCAGCGCCGCCGGTTCCGTTCCGGGCGAGGCCAAGGCCGCCGCCGCATTCGCGAAGTCCGCCGCCAAGCTGCGCGCGCTCATTGCCGCCAAGTGCGACGACACCACCGTCGCCGGTCTCGGCCTGTGCGCCGCCACCGAGGCCGGCCTCGAGGACTGCGTGCTCGCCGCGCACCACCAGGGCATCGTCGACGCCATCACCGGCGAGTACGGCGCGCTGCAGCCGACCGCCGATCCCGACGCGCGCCGCTGTCAGGGCGCCATCGGCAAGAGCGGCGCCGGCCTCCTCAACGCGTACCTGAAGGCGAGCGACAAGTGCCTCAACGTCCGCAACGCGAATGGCACCGCCGGGTCGGGCGCGGACCTGTGCATCGGCTCGATGAGCGGCGGCTTCGTGCCGCCGACGGACCCCAAGGTCGCCGCGGCGGTGGTGAAGGCGACCGGCAAGCTCTCGTCGAAGATCAGCTCGGCCTGCAGTGAGACCGACGCCACCAATCTCGCCGCCTGCGCCAACAACAAAGGCGACCTGATCGACTGCCTGGTCTGCCTGCAGCGCGATATCGCCTTCGCCCTGCTCGGCGCCCAGTACGGCGGGATGTAGCGGCGGGCACACCGGCGGCGGCGGCCGTCACCCCGCCGGCGGTGCCCACGTCACCGGCGGAATCCACGGCGCGGTGCCGCCGAGCAGTGTCGGCAGCACGATTCGACTCCACGCCGACAGGCGCAGGCGACTCATTTCGTCGACGGGAACGAAGCGGGCGTCGAGCGTCTCGTCGCCGTCGGCGACGAGCGTGCCGCCGACCGGCCGGCACGCGAAGACGGTGATGACGTAGTTCACCTCGTCGCCGTTGTCGTAGCGAACGAAGAACTCGCGGCCGCCGAACGTCCCGCAGAGGGTGTGCGGCTCGACGAGGAGACCGGTCTCTTCCCACACCTCGCGCACGACCGCGTCCTGCGGCGCCTCGCCCGGATCGATGGCGCCGCCCGGACAGGCCCAGATGCCGCCGGCGGCGGCGTGCTGCACGAGCAGGACTCGTCCGTCGCCGTCCCGGATCAGGCCGGCCGCCGACGCAACATGCAACAGCCGCGTTCCGACCATCGCGCGCAGATCGCGCAGATACTCCGAGATAGGCATGGCGCGTTCCTACGCCGCGCCCTCACGTGGCACCAGCCCGGCATCTCCTGACCTGACGACACGCCGGCGCGGCGACGAACCGAACCATCGCAGACTCTGACCTGACGACCCAATCACCGAATGGAGGGCGCTGCTCCCGCAGCGCCGGGCAGCGCGCGGCGGATTCGCGGTCGGCGCGGAGACGAGCCGAACCGTCGCGGACCGGCCGCGCGGGAGCGCGGCCCTCCATTCGAGGACAGGCCGCATCGGTCGAGGATCCATAACAGGCGGCATGTTGCGTTTGGGCCCCGTTCCGCAGAGGCGCGGACTCTGACCTGACGACCCAATCACCGAATGGAGGGCGCTGCTCCCGCAGCGCCGGGCAGCGCGCGGCGGATTCGCGGTCGGCGCGGAGACGAGCCGAACCGTCGCGGACCGGCCGCGCGGGAGCGCGGCCCTCCATTCGAGGACAGGCCGCATCTCGAGAACAGGCCGCATCGGTCGAGGACGTTCGACATCTCGGGAACGGGCGGCATGTTGCGTTTGGCCGCCCGCTCCGCGAGAGAACGGGGATCACCTGCGGATCGGAGGCAGTCGCATGTCGGATGAAGATGTCACAGCAGAGCTCGAGCGGCTCAAGCGTGAGAACGAGGCGCTGCGCGAGCAGTCGAAAGCCAAGCCGGGTCAGATCAGCCTGAAGGTCAGCGAGAAGGGCGGGGTGAGCGTGTACGGGCTCGGCCGCTTCCCGGTCACGCTCTACCAGGAGCAGTGGCTCAAGCTGCTCGAGCGCAACGACGAGATCCGTGAGTTCATTCGCCTCAACGAGGGATCGCTGAAAAAGAAAGACGCGTGAACCGGTCCGGCGTGGCTACTGTGCCAACACGCGGTCGTGGATCTCGCGTGTCAGCTCCTCGATGCGCCGTGCCAGATCCTGGGTGATCTTGGTCAGTTCGGTGTTCTGATCGATCAGCGCTCTCAGGCTCGACGTCTCCTGCACGGCGAGCTCCTGGCGCTCGATGCTCGCCCGCGCCAGGTCCTCGCGGTGCAGCGCATCGGCATCGGCGTGCGCCTTGTCGCGATCGGCCTGCCGGGTCTGCGCGAGCAGGATCAGCGGCGCGGCGTACGCCGCCTGCAGGCTGAAGGCGAGGTTGAGGAGGATGAACGGGTAGAGGTCGAAGTGCACCAGACCGACGACGTTCGCCAGGATCCAGAACGCGACGATGATCGTCTGACCGACGAGGAAGGTCGGCGTGCCGAAGAAGCGCGCGAAGCGCTCCGCCGCTCCGCCGAACCAGCCCTCGCCGAAGGTCGGCGCCAGATGCGAATGCCGCGCGTGAAAGCGGAAATGCCGCCCCAGTTTTCCCGTCGGCGTCGTGGTCTCCGTGGAAGCCGTCATCTGAGTCCTCCTCGCTCCTGCGCGCGCCGGGCGGCGCGCGCTCAGTCCTCGTCGCCCTCTGCCAGCGCGCCGGCGCGGCGCGCGCGTGCCAGCATCTGCCGCGCGGTCGCGACCACCGGCGCATCGACCATGCCGCCGTCGAGCGTGAAGGCGCCGCGTCCCTCGCGTTCCGCCCCTCGCCACGCGGCGACGACCCGGCGGGCATGGGCGACCTCCTCGGCCGTCGGCGTGTAGATCTCGTTCACGATCGCGACCTGCTGCGGGTGGATGCAGAGCTTGCCGTCGAAGCCGAGCCGCTGGCCGAGCGCGGTGTCGGCACGCATCGCGTCGGCGTCGCGCACGGCGAGACAGACGCGGTCGATCGGCTGCACCCGGCGCGCGCGGGCGGCGATCGCGATCGTGCAGCGCGCGTGATGGATGACGCCGTCGGACGCCTCCGCCGATGCGAGCCGCATGTCGCGCGCGAAGTCGGCGTGTCCGAAGCACAGCGCGTCGAGGCGCGGCGTCGCCACCGCCACCGCCAGCGCGTCCGCGACGCCGGCGGCGGTCTCGATCAACGCCAGGATGCGGACCGTACCCGCCGGGCGGCCAGCGGCGCGCTCCACACGGGTGAGCGCGTCAGCGATGCGGATGAGATCCTCGGCCCGCTCCGACTTGGGCACCATCAGCGCCTCCGCGCCGGCGGCCACCACGGCGTCGAGGTCGGCGTCGAAGTGCGGCGTGCCCGGCGCATTGATACGCACCGCCGCCTCGCTGTCACCGAACCCGCCGGCGCGCAGCGTCTCGACGACGAGATCGCGGGCCCGCGCCTTGGCGTCGGCGGCGACCGCATCCTCGAGGTCGAACAGCACCGTGTCCGCACCGGCATCGCGTGCCCGCGCCAGATGCCGCGGCTCGCTGCCCGGCACGAAGAGCAGCGAGCGCCTCAGACGATGCGGTGTGTCGGCCATCCGATTTCCGTTCTAAGCGCTCGCGGCGCGCAGCGCGAGCGGCGGTCGCCACGGCGGCCGCGCAGGAGCACGGCGGCCTCGCCTTGACTCTTCCCGCCGCCGCGGCCGAGAACCGTCGCATGCGGCCGCTTCCGCTGCTCGGCGCGTGGCTCGTATTGGCCACGGCCAGTGCGAGTCCGGCGTTGCCGACGGGCTCCGAGTTCCAGGTGAACGCCGGCGGCACCGGCGATCAGGGCTATCCCACCGCGTGTGTCGATGCGCGTGGCGCCGCGACGGTGGCGTGGGAGTCGCGCGTGGACGGCGTCAGCACCGTACGGGCGCGCCGGTTCAACGGCGCCGGCGTGGCGCAGGGCGACGAAGCCATCCTCGACACCGTCGACGGCGGACTGGTGCAGGCGCCGGCGATCGCCTGCGCGCCGGAGGGCGCCTACGTCGTGGCGTGGGAACGGCGCGACGGCGACGACTTCGACATCGCCGCGCAGCCGGTCCGGGTCGGTGGCCCGCCGGTGCCGCCGATCGCGGTCAACACCACCACCGCCGGTCGCCAGCGGGCGGCGACGGTCTGCAACGACGCTGCCGGGAACTTCGTCGTTGCCTGGCAGAGCTACGGCCAGGACGGCGACGGCTACGGCATCGTCGCGCGGCGCTTCGACGCCGCCGGCGCGGCGCGCGGCGGCGAGATGCCGATCAACTCGACCACGGCCGATTCGCAGCAGCACCCTGCCATCGCCTGCGGCCGGTCGGGCGACTTCGTCGTCGTCTGGGAGAGTCGCGGACAGGACGGCGACGGCGGGGCGATCGTGGCGCGCCGGGTCGCCGCCGACGATCGCGCCGGCGATGAGCAACGGCTGAACACCACCGCCGCCGGCGACCAGCGCCTGCCGGCGATCGCCGCGCTGCCCGATGACAGCGGCTATCTCGTGGCCTGGGAGAGCGAAGGCCAGGACGGCGACGAGAGCGGCATCGTGGCGCGTCGCCTCGACGCGAGCCTGACGCCGCTCGACGGCGAGATCCAGGTCAACTCCGTCGCGGCCTACCGTCAGGAGCAACCGGCGGTCGCGGCGAGCGGGGACGGCGTCGCCGTGGCGTGGTCGAGCCCCGGCGACGGCGACGGCTACGGCGTGTTCGCGCGCCGCTTCACCAGGGCGGGTCAGGCGTTGGGCCCCGAAGTACTGGTCAACATCGCCACCGCCGGCACCCAGGGCGCCGTCTCCGACGAGGGCGGCGGCGTGACCGCGGCCGGCAACGCCGCCGGCGCGCTGCTCGTCGCCTGGCAGAGCCTCCGCTTGCAGGGCCCCGCGCCGGACGGCGACGGGCTCGGCGTCTTCGCCCGCGCGGCGCCGGCCTCGACGTGCGCCGGCGACTGCGACGGCGATGGCACGGTCACCATCGACGAGCTCGTCGGCGGCGTCGCCCTGGCGCTGGCGGACACCTCGGCCGCCACCTGCCCCGCGCTCGACACCACCGGCGATGACCGCGTCACCATCGCCGAGCTGATCGCCGCCGTCGCCGCGGCGTTGAACGGATGCGTGTGATGGCCGACCACAACGATCGCGACGACGAGCTCCCGTTCCCGCTCTCCGACGTCTCCAACGGCGAGTGGTGTCCGCGCCCACCGAACGGCGCGCAACGTGCGGCGCAGCGGCTGCTGCTCGAGGAGGCCGGGCGGCGCGCCGCCCGCCTCGGGATGTCGCGGCGCGCGTTTCTGCGCACCGCCGCTGGCACCGCCACCGCCTACATGGTGCTCAACACCGTGCACGGCGCTGGCGTCGGCGGGCGATGCCGCGGTGCTGCCGGTGACCGCCGCGCAGTGCGACGACCCGGCCGCCGCGCGCGCGATCTTCGCGGCCGATTACTTCGTGATGGACGTGCAGCTGCATCACGTCGACCTCGACCACTTCAACTCCCCGCTGCTACGCCGTGCTGCGGTTCCTCGAGCCGAATCTCCCCGCCGACGAACGCCTCGCGCACCTCTCGCAGCTCAACATGGTGAAGGAGGTGTTCGTCGACAGCGAGACCGCCGTCGGCGTCATCAGCGGCGTCCCCAACGGCGCGCCGCTGCCGGTCGAGACGATGGCGCAGACGCGCGATCTGGTGAACGAGCTCGCCGGCTCGCCGCGCGCGCTCTCGCAGGCGATGTGCGATCCGCGTCGACCGGCCGGCGCGGAGACGGCGCTCGACAGCCTCGAGCGCCAGGTGCGCGAGCTCGGGGCGACGGCGCTCAAGTGCTACACCGGCAACGGCAGCTGGTGGCTCGACGACGAAGCGGTCGCCTATCCGATGCTCGAGGAAGCGACGCGCCTCGGGCCTGCGCGTGATCAACGTGCACAAGGGTTTCCCTGCCCTGCTCGGCTCGATGGCCGAGACCTACGTGCGCAGCCGCGACCTGCCGAAGGTGTCGGCGGATTGGCCGCGCCTGGAGTTCGTCGCCTACCACTCGGGGTACTTTCCCGGTGAGGGGAACGGCGAGTTCCTCGACGTGGTGCGCTCCATCCGCCATCGCCGCAACGTCTACGCCGAGGTGGGCAGCGCCTTTGCCGTGGCCTTCACCGAGAGTCCGATGACCGCGGCACACCTGGTCGGCTCGCTGCTCCAGGTGCTCGGGCCGGACCGCGTCGTGTGGGGCACCGACTCGATCTGGTGGGGATCCCCGCAATGGCAGATCGAGGCGTTCAAGGCGCTCACGATTCCGCCGGCGATGCAGGAGGAGTTCGGCTACCCGCCGCTCGACGAGAGCACCAAGCGCCAGATCCTCGGCCTCAACGCGGCGCGGCTCTATCGCGTGCCGGTCAGCGAGCGGCGCAACGTCATCGACGCCGACCGCCTGAGCCAGGCGCGCCGCGCCCTCGGCGGGCCCGAAGCGACGCGATCGCACCTCGCGTATGGGCCGCGCACGCGCAGAGAGTTCCTGCGCTTGATTGGCTGAGCGTCGACCGGCCAATCCTCGAATGGAGGGCGCCGCTCCCGCGGCGCCTGGCAGCGCGGTGCGAACCATCACGCGGGGTCGGCGCGCACGGGTTGAGGCGAATCCTCGCGGACCGGCCGCGCGGGAGCGCGGCCCTCCATTCGGTGACGTGTGCGGCGCGCCACCGCGTCGACATCAGGGCGCGGATTGGCAGGTCAGGCGGGCGCCGTCGCACCGCGCACGCGGAGCGAGTTCCTGCGCTTGATGGGCTGAGCGTCGACCGGCCAATCCTCGAATGGAGGGCGCCGCTCCCGCGGCGCCTGGCAGCGCGGTGCGAAACATCACGCGGCGTCGGCGCGCGCGGGTTGAGTCGAATCCTCGCGGACAGGCCGCGCGGGAGCGCGGCCCTCCATTCGGTGACGTGTGCGGCGCGCTACCGCCTCGACCTCAGGGCGCGGATTGGCAGGTCAGGCGGGCGCCGTCGCACCGCGCACGCGGAGCGAGTTCCTGCGCTTGATGGGCTGAGCGTCGACCGGCCAATCCTCGAATGGAGGGCGCCGCTCCCGCGGCGCCTGGCAGCGCGGTGCGAAACATCAGGCGGCGTCGGCGCGCGCGGGTTGAGTCGAATCCTCGCGGACAGGCCGCGCGGGAGCGCGGCCCTCCATTCGGTGACGTGTGCGGCGCGCTACCGCGTCGACCTCAGGGCGCGGATTGGCAGGTCAGGCGGGCGCCGTCGCACCGCGCACGCGGAGCGAGTTCCTGCGCTTGATGGGCTGAGCGTCGACCGGCCAATCCTCGAATGGAGGGCGCCGCTCCCGCGGCGCCTGGCAGCGCGGTGCGAAACATCACGCGGCGTCGGCTTGCGCGGGTTGAGTCGAATCCTCGCGGACAGGCCGCGCGGGAGCGCGGCCCTCCATTCGGTGACGTGTGCGGCGCGCCACCGCGTCGACATCAGGGCGCGGATTGGCAGGTCAGGCGGACGACGTCGGCGTCGGAGCGCGTGCCGGCCGCGGCGCGGGTGCGCACGGCGAGGCGGCTGGTGCGCCTGCCGTTCAGCGGCAGGACCACCGGAACGGCGGGACCGCAGGTGCCCGGTGCGGCGCCCGCCGCCAGCAGCGCGTCGAGGCTCGCCTGGAGCGCGCCCGCGATCGCGGGGCTGGCCGGCGAGAGTTTGCCCACGCTCACGGCGGTGAGGGACTCGCCCGCGCAGGCGATGCGCGCGTCGTCGCCGGCCGCGCACGGTTGGACCTCGATGGTGCACTGACCGGACACCGCGTCGGTGTCGCACGAGCGGATCGCCGTCGCGGCACACGTAGCGCGAGCGCGGCGACGGCCGGTTGATCGGAATGGACGGCGCGGTGCTGGTCCACTCGACCAGGCAATCGCTGCCGGCGCGGCCGGCGAAACCGGGCGCCAGCGCCCGGCGCGGCGCGGCGCTGACGGCCACCGTGCGCAGGCGATCGGTGACCGCCGGCCACAGATCGTCCTCGATGTCGACCAATCCGAAGTTCTGGTTCTCGCCGTCGAAGCGCCCGGTCGCCGGCTGATCCATGTACTGGTACCAGTGCGCGCCGACCAGGTACGGCCGCGCCAGGACGCGTCGCAGGTACGTGCCGAGCTGCCTGCGCGCGCTCGACCTGCGTCGGCAGGGTCGGAAAGAACGGCGGCAGCGTGTTCGGCAGACCGGCGTCGGCGGCGCGGTAGCTGAACTCGCCGATCATGCAGCGGCTTGCCGGCGATGCGTTGCATCGTGTCGAGGTCGTCGAACATGCGCGTGAACGGGATGCCGTAGTCCTCGGGATAGAACGGCGCGAGGACCAGGATCGAGGCGTCGATCTCGTAGTAGTTCACCGTGAGCACGTCGACGTACGGCGCGATCGCCGCCACCACCTCGGGGCGCGTGGACAGGATGAGCAGCCGGCTGCCGAGGATGAGGAGATCGGGCGACAGGGCGCGCAGCGCGTCGTACGTGACCTGGTGGAAGCGCGCCGCGACGTGGGCATCGAAAGCGCGCCGATCGGCGATCTGCGCGGGCGAACCGCTGGGACGATCGAGCGCCGAGGCCGGCGCGGGCGACAGCGCGGCGAGCGACTGGACGTCGTCGAAGGTCGTCAGCGCCGTGCCCCACACGGCGTTGAACGCGGCAACGTCGCCGCCGTAGCGCGCGGCGAGAAACGCCTGCGCCGCCACCTTTCCCGGCGCGCCGGCCGGCAGGAGGAGATACGCGTCGAGGTAGGGCAGCGTCAGCGCGAGGCTCTGGTTGAGGCCGAGCTCGTTGTCGGTGAAGACGCCGATGCACCACGGGTCGGCGGCACACGGCGCCGCGGCGGTCGCCACCGTCGCGGCGACGCCGGTCGGAAAGGCCGGATCGAAGTAGTCGCGCGTGACGCGCGCCACCAGCGGCGGCGGCACACCCGGCACTTCCGGCGCGTTCGGCGGCCAGCGCGAGCGTGACCGTGTAGGCGATCGCGTTGGGGAAGCGCGTCGGCTCGCTGAAGGCGCCGATGGTGTTGATGCCGAGATCGTGGAGACGCGGCAGGGTCGCCGTCGCCCAACCGGCCTCGCTGCCGTAGCGGGCGATGATGTTGTCGTAGTAGGGCGCGCGGTTGATGCGGCGGCGAGAAGTCGCCGCCGGGCCGCAGATGATCGACGCCGACCGAGAAGAAGCCGTGGCCGTCGGGCGTGATCAGCCACCACACGCCGTCGATGCGCTCGGTACGGAAGCGCCCCGTCGCCGTCGCCGTGACGCCGAGCCAACCGCCCCAGCTGTCGTAGCCCGGATCCGGTGGCGCGGCGAAGGCGGTCGAAGCGACGAGCGTGAGCGCGAGCAGCAGCGTGCGAACCATTCCCGTGCCTAGGCGGCTGCCACGGCGTAAGTCAACGTGAACTAGCGCGCGTACGCCGCGCACCCGACGGCGACGAGCGCACCAGCGATGATGAGCTCCCGCACGTGGTGCCACCTGGCCCACCCGGCCAGCACGTCGGGTAGGTCCGCCGGCGCAACGGAGGCGGCGGAGAAGCGCGCGTTGACGCCCTGGAAGTACAACGGAAACATCGCCGCCGCGGCGGCGAGCAACGCCAGGGCGAGCCCGGCGAGCCAGCGCCCCGGATGTCCGGCGGCGAACGCGCCCAGCACCGCCGCGGCGGTGCTGCCGACCGCCACCACCGTGAGCGTCGTGAAGAAGCGCAGGAGGCGCCGGTCGTTGGCGCGGTACCACGCGTAGAACGCCGGCGCCGGAAGGCTGCGCCAGTAAGGCACCAGCAAAGCGCCTTCGGCGAGATTGGCACCGACGAACGCGCCGATCGCGGCCAGCGATCCCAAGAGCAGCACCTCGGCGAGCGCCATCATCGCTTCTCCTCCATCACGCCGCGGCCATACCGCGCGCGACGCGCGCCGGCCAGTGGTTACGGCCGGCGGCGCGCCACTTGCGTTCGGCGCCATTCACGTCGCACACGGCCGTCCGCGGCCCGCTCGGGCGAGCGGCAGTCCGAGCCGCCGGGGCCTGGCGCCGCTCCGTCGGCGCCTGCGGCATGGAGCGTCCGCGCCATCACCGACGGAGCGGCGCCTCCAACGGACACGCACGGGGCCGGCATGCGGGGTTTCCCTGACAATACCCGCGGGCAGCGCAACTCAGCACTGTCACCTGCCCTATACAGCGTCGGAGCGCCGGAAACGCCACCGGGCCGGTCGAGGTCGCGGCACGGCAATTGCCCTTGATGAGAAGGCAATCGCAAACAGGAGGCCCCCCATGGAGTTCGAAATCGCCACGACCGCGTTTGCCCCGGTATTCTGGGGCATGGTCGCCCTGATGCTGGTGTTCGCAGGCGTCATTCTGGCCAGCGTCGACCCCGAAATCACAGAGACCTACTTCGGGAACCCTCCCTGGCTGATCGCCAGCGTGGGCATTGCACTGTTGGCCCTGGCCACCGTCGCCCTGACCCGTCCCGAGATCAGCGCCGGCGTCCGCGCCCTGCTCTCGAACTAGCCCGACCGGCCGGTCGCGAGACCGGTCGGGCCCGCTCGCCCTCGGCGAGGGAAGCAAATTCGTGACTGACGCCCGCCGCTCGCTGGTGTAGACAGGGACGGGCGCCTTCCGTTCCGGCGGGCAGCGGGTGCTGCCGCCGCGGACTGCGACCGGCAGAACATGAAACGGGCGGCCGGACCATCCGCGGGAGTGGCGCTGGGCGACGACGAGTCGCGTTTCCGCGCGCTGGTCGAATACTCGTCCGACATCGTCACCGTGCTCGGGACCGACGGCACCGTTCTGTACAACACACCGTCGGTACAGCGGGCGCTCGGCTTCACCCCCGACGAGCTCGCCGGCCAGCACGTCTTCGATCTGATCCATCCCGACGACCTCGACGACGTCGTGCGGGGTTTCGGCGACGCGCTGGCGAAGCCGGGCGAGCCCGTGCCGGTGACGTTCCGTTTCCGCCACCGCGACGGGCACTACGTCCTGCTCGACGCCATCGGCAGCAGCCGCGTCGACGACCCGTCCGTCCGTGGCGTCGTGGTCAACAGCCGCGACGTCAGCGAGCGCGCGCGCGTCGAGGAGACGCTGCGCAAGAGCCAGCAGCTCTCGCGTCTGCTCATCGAGCAGGTGCCGGTCGGCATCATCTTCACCGACCCGGTCGGTCAGGTCACCAACGCGAACCCGGCCGCGCTCGCCATCCTCGGCTCGCCGAGCGCGGCGGCGACGAGCCAGTTCAACGTCCTGCGCATGGACCGCCTGATGCGCGCCGGCGTCAGCGATGCCTTCCGGCGCGTCTTCGACGCGCACCGGATCGAGCGCATCGAGATCGCCTACGAATCACACTGGGGCCGGCGCGCCGACATCCGCGTGCTCGTCGTTCCGCTGTTCGACCAGCCGGGCCGCCTGATCGGCACCGTCGCCATTCTCGAAGACGTGACCGAGCGGGCGCGCGCCGATCGCGAGAAGGCGGCACTCCTCGACATCGCCAGCGAGATCGGCGGCTCGCTCGACCGTACGGCGATCCTCGAGCGCGCACACCGGCGCGCCGCCGAGCTGCTGCCGTGCGACCAGGCGGTGACCTGGATCGCCGACGGCGCGCGCGGCGGGCTGCGCAGCCTGGCCGCGTACGGCGCGCCGGGATTCGCCGCCGTCGCCGATCGCATCTCGCTCGAGGCCGACCATCCCCTGGCGCGGGCGATCAGCAGCGGCCGGACGGTGGTGTGGGAGGCCGCCGACGCACAGCCGTACGTCCCCGTCGAGCAACTGCACCAGCTCGGCGCCGGCGCGACCATCGTCGCACCCCTGATCGTCCGCGGCGCCGTCACCGGGGCGATCGCGGCGATCCGCCGGCCCGACGGTCCGCCGTTCGCCGATGCCGATGTCCAGCTCTTCAACGGCATCGCCCGCCAGGTCGCGCTGGTGTTGGGCGCGGCCGAGCTGCACCGCGCCGAGCAGGAGCAGGCCGCCGTCTCGACCGTCCTGGCGCGCGTCGGCCAGGCCCTGATCTCGTCGCTGAGCGGCCCGGAGATGCTCCGCCGGTTGTGCGAGGTCACGGCCGAGGCACTCGGCTGCGCACAGAGCCACACGCTCCTCTTCGACGACCGGGAGCCGATGCTGCGCATCGCCGCCGGACACGGCGATCTGCCGGAGAACGCGGCCGCGTCCACGTCGATGCGCTTTCCGTCCGCGATCGCGGAGAGCATTCTGGCGCGTCTGCGCGACGCCGACGTCACGCAGGCTCGACCGCAAGCTCGACCCGCTGGTGGCGTCGCTCAATGACCACTACGGGGTCGGCGCCGTCATGTATCTCGCTCTGCGCCGCGGTCCCGCGCTCATCGGACTGCAGAGCGCCGCGCATCGCGGTGGCCCGCGCCAGTTCACCGCGCAGGAGGAGCGCATCGCCCACGGCATCGCCCAGATCGCATCGCTCGCCCTGGAGGCGTCGCGTCTGGTCGACGAGCTCGAGCACGCCAACCGGCTCAAGTCGGAGTTCGTCGCGACCATGTCGCACGAGCTGCGCACGCCGCTGAACATCATCATCGGCTACCAGGGCCTGCTGCTCGACGAGACGTTCGGCGCCCTCACCGAGGAGCAGCGCGACGCGCTCGAACGCTCGGAGCGCAACGCCCGCTCGCTGCTCGAGCTGATCAGCGCCACGCTGGATCTGAGCCGGCTCGAGTCCGGCCAGCCTGCCGCTCGACCTGCGCGAGTTCGATCCCGCCACGCTGCTGCGCGAGGTGGAGCTGGAGAGCCGCGATCTCGCCCTGTTCCCCAGCGTGCGTATCGAGTGGGCGCCGACGCCGCGCCTGCCGCGCCTGTACAGCGATCCGACCAAGCTCAAGGTCGTCCTCAAGAACCTGCTCGGCAACGCCGCCAAGTACACGCATGTCGGTCTCATCACCGTGCGCACCGAGCTGCGCGACGGCGGCGTCGAGTTCGCGGTCGCCGACACCGGCATCGGCATCGCACCCGAGCTCGTGCCGGCGATCTTCGAAGCCTTCCGTCAGGTCGGCGAGGGCGTGCCGCTCCAGGGCGGCGTCGGCCTCGGCCTCTACATCGTGCGCCGTCTGCTCGGCGAGCTCGGCGGCTCGGTGCAGGTCGAGAGCGAGCCCGGCCGCGGCTCGACGTTCCGCGTCTTCGTCCCGACTCGCGCTCGCTGACGAGACCCGTCTTTCGCCTGTGGTCACCTGGAGGGCCGCGCTGCCGCGCGGCCTGTCCGCGTCGGCGCGGCTAAACGTCGCGTCGCGGGCCTTGGCCCAGCCGGCGACACGCGGCGTTCGATGACAATGCGGGACGGCGCATCCCAGCCGGCACCGTCGCGGTCACCCGGCCATGGTCAGGCCGCCGCTGACGCTGAGCACCTGCCCCGTGATGTAGACGGCGTCGGGCGACGCGAAGAACGCCACCGCGGCGGCGATCTCCTCGGGTGCGGCGAGCCGGCGCATCGGAATGGCGCGGGTCATGGCCCCGATGATGCGCTCCCCCTCGGCGCCGCCGGTGATCTCGTCGAGCAGCGCGGTCTGCGTCGGTCCCGGGCAGACGACGTTGACGGTGATCTTGTGGCGCGCGAGCTCGCGCGCCAGGGTTTTGGAGAACGAGATGACGCCGCCCTTGCACGCGGCGTAGACCGCCTCGCCGCTGCTGCCGACGCGCGCCGCGTCGGAGCTGATGTTGACGATCGCGCCGGCGCCGGCGGCGATCATGTCGTCGAGCACGGCGCGGGCGCAGTGGATCGGGCCCTTCAGATTGAGCGCGATCAACCGATCCCAGAGCGCCGGGTCGTTCTCGACGAACGGCTCGACTCGATCCCAGCCGGCGTTGTTGACCAGCACCCCGACGGGGCCCAGGTGGGCGCGCATGTCCTGCACCGTGGCGCGCACGGCCGCGAAGTCGGTGACGTCCACCGTGCACGCCTCGGCCGCGCCGCCGGCGGCGCGAATCAGCGCGACCGTCGCCGCCGCTCCCGCGGCGTTGATGTCCGCCACCGCCACGCGCGCACCGTCGGCCGCGAGGCGTTGCGCGATTGCGCGTCCGATCCCGCTGCCGGCTCCGGTGACCAACGCGGTGCGTCCCGTCAGCTGCGCCATGCGGCCGTAGCATAGGCGGTCGGCGGGCACGCCGTCCATGCGCGCCTATGGCGCAAGCGCCACGACAGCGATATGCGGGGGTGGGAAGCGAACGAACGAGGACGCGGTGGACGAAGTCGAGCTCGCGCAGGCGGCGATCTTCAGCTTGAACCAGGCCGCCCGCCGGCTCCGCACGCTGGCCGAGCAGGCCCATTCGCCCGCGCTGAGGACACAGCTCGAAGCGCTGGCGGTGATCCTCGACGGACACGCGCGCGATCTGCAGACGCGGACGCAGCCCTGACGGGAGGCGGCAAGCGCGTGAGCGAGCCCGGCATGGGACGGCGTGTGGCGCGCGCGGCGGGCTATTGGCTGCCACTGGCGGCGCTCTTCGTCGTCTTCCTCTGGCTCGCCTATCCGCCGCCCGATGCGCCGACCGCGCCCATCAAGCTCTTTCCCGACTCGCCGAGCTATACGGCCTGGGGTTACGGCCGGCCGCCGGTGCCGTTCCTCTTCTACTCGCTGGTCGGGAGCGGAGCTTGGACGCCGCTCGCGCAGACCCTGCTGTCGCTCGTCTGCTGGCTCGCCCTCGGCTGGGTCGCCCTCGGCGCGCCCGGCGCGGCGGTCGCCGGCGTCCTCGCCGGCGCGCTGCCTGTGGTGCTGTGGAACAAGACGGTTCTCTCGGAATCGCTGGCACTGAGCTTCGGCGCCGCATTCATCGCCGCCACACTCGCCCTCGGCCGCCGTTGGTCGGGTCCGCGCTTCGCCCTGTGGACCGCCTGCCTGCTGCTCTACACCGGCGTGCGGGTGGAGAACTTCTTTCTCGTACCGCCGATGGTCGCGGTGCTCGTCGTCTGGCATCGCCACCACTGGCTCGCGATCGGCACCGCCAGCGCGGTGGCGGTCGCGATGTTCGTCATCTTCAGCGTCGTCATCGACAAAGAGAACCACAATTGGCAGATCCGCATGACCAACCTCGTGCTGACGCGGGTCCTGCAGGACCCACATCTGCACAGTGTGTTCCGAGCGCACGGGCTCCCAGACGAGCCGGCGCTGCTCGCAGCGAGGGGCCGCTTGCTCGCGGCGTACGATCCGACGTTCGTCGCCGCAACGCCGGAGTTCCAGCGCTGGCTCGATGACCAGTCCCGCCCGGCGTACATCGCCTGGATACGCACGCTCGACCCACACCGCATGCTGGTCGCTGATATGGACCGCGTCCTGAAGCACTGGCCGTTCGCTTTCAACTACTACTTCGCCGGCATGCGCCTCCCGACCAGCGCCTGGGACTTCTATCCCTGGTCGCACGAGATGCGGCTGCCCTTCGCTCAATGGCGCTGGCTGGCCCTGCTCCCCATCGCCTGCGCGCTCCTCACGCTCGATCTCGCCTTCGTCGACCTCTTCGCCCTCGCCTATCTCTGCGCCGTCTACCTGATGGCCTTCGCCGTCTACCACGGCGACACCGGCGAGTTGGACCGCCACCTCGTCCTCACCGCCGCGCTCTATCGGCTTCGCCCCCGTCGTCGCCCTGGCGCCGGTCTGGGAACGCCTGCGCCGCCTGTGGAGTCCGGCCGCGCACGAGCAGGTGTCACCGAGCACATCATGATCGAACCCATGTTGGTGGTAGCCGCGGCACCTGTGGCCGCCGGCGGTGCAACGCACCGCCCGGAGCGGCGGGGCCGGGCGGGACGATTCCGCAAGGTGGTGCGTATCGATCGACAGGTCGACTGTGGTCGGAATGCACTCGCGGCCTGCGCCAATCCGGCGGCATCCGACCGCGCCACGCCCCAACGCGCCCGGCGACGCGTTCTAGCCCAACCGCTGCATGTCGACCGACACGTCGAGCGTGTGCGGGCCGCCGCCGAAGATGACGCCCTTGAGCGGCGTGACGTCGGCGTAGTCGCGACCCCAGGCGGTGGTGACGTGGCGATCCGTCGGCCGCACATCGTTGGTCGGGTCGAAGTCGACCCATCCGTCGTCCGGCACGTAGACGGCGAACCAGGCGTGCGAAGCGTCGGCGCCCTCGAGGTGCGGCCTGTCCCGGCGGCGGCACCGTCTCGAGATAGCCGCTCACGTAGCGCGCCGGCAGGCCGAAGGCGCGCAGGCAGGCGATCGCCAGATGGGCGAAGTCCTGACAGACACCGTGGCGCTGCGCGAGCACCTCGCTGAGCGGCGTGGTGATCGTCGTGCTCTCGCGGGTCGAAGCGTGAAGTCCCCGTAGATGCGGCTGTTGAGGTCGCGCCACCGCCTCCAGCAGCGGGCGTCCGGGCGTGAACGACGGGTGCCGCGTACGCCCGCAAAGCCGGCGACACCGCCGCGCTCGGCGAATCGAGGCGGAACTGTCGCGCCAGGCGGGTCTCGGGCAGGGCGCTCGTCGACCAGCAGCTGCAGCGCCGTCTCCCAGGGCGGCGAGTCGCCGCGCGACGGCGCCGGCCCGATCTCGACCTCACTGATCGCGGTCACGGCCAACTGCTCGATGCGGTTCCTGCACGAGCGAAATAGAGCACGCGGTTGCCGAACGCAGTCGTCGTGCTCGGCGCGCTGCTGCGGCAGCGGATCGATCGCCACCTCGTTGGCGAGGCAGCGTCTGGACCGCGGTCGCGCGCGGCTGCAGACGCGCCTCGTTGTGCGCGAGCACCACCGGCTGGCTGTAGGCGTAGCGCGTTTGGTGGACGACCCGGTATCTCATGCGACGCGCACCAGTTGCTGCGGCCGATCGCCGCGGCTGAAGTACGCGGCGGCGAGCGCCTCGGCGAGCGCGACCAGCAGCGCGCCGACGCGCTGCAGCGACTCGTCGAGGGCGCGATCGAGCGTGCGCCCGCCCGTCGCCGGCCCTGCCCCGCGGAGCTCGTCGAGCGCCGCGCAACACCTTGCTCGCGCGCGGCGACGCGGCGGCGTGGCCCCCCTCGCCGTCGTCAGGCCGTCGAGCAGCGCGTCGAGCTGGCGCAGCTGGTAGCGCGAGGGAGCGCGGGTTGCTCTCGTCGTCGAGCAGCAGGTCGAGCACGGCGCCGACGTCGGCCGTCGCGCGATAGCGCCGCCGATAGGTGATCGAGGCGTCGGCGACGTTGAGCAGCGCCTCCCACGGCACGGCAGCCGCCTCGATGCCCGGCGGACAGAGGCCGCGCAACAGGTTGACGACGCCGACGCCGCGCTCCAGGCGTCGGCCGATCTCGAGGAAGAGCCAGCGCTGGCCGCGGCTCATGCTGTCGGCGCTGAGACCGCCGAAGGCGGCGAGCAGCATCAGCAGGCGCTCGAGTTGCTCGGGCGCCGCCTCCAGCGGCCCGGCATCGGCGAGAGCGCGCTGCATGGTGGCGAGCACCCGCCAGGTATCGGTCGACAGGCGATCGCGGACGTCCGCGCGGCGCGCGCCAGCGCCTCGAGGTTGAAGCGGCACGCTGCCGACGCGCGCGCGGTCGAAGAGCAGCGCGCGCAGCTCGCGCTCGGGCGCCGCGAGTCGCTCGGCAGCGCCGCTGTCCGTCGAAGCCCGGGAAGGCGCCGGTGATCCACGTGACGGCGCGGAGCAGGGCGGTGCGATGCGCGTCGTAGGGCGCGGTATCGACCTCCAGCGTCCGGCTCAGCGCCTCGCGCAGGACGCGCGCCGTCGATCTCGGCGCGCTCGGCATAGCGGCCGATCCAGAACAGATTGTCGGCGATGCGCCCGGGCACTTCCTGCCCGCCGCGCTCGACCAGCAGCGGATGCGGCCGCCGGCACGAGCAGTCCGACCTCGCGATCCGGCTCGGACGCGAGCACCCAGACGTCCTTGCTGACGCCGCCGCTGCTGGTTCGACACCATCAACGTGCCGGGCGACGGCGCGACCCGGCACAGGCCGCCAGGCATGACCGCGTAGCCGTCGCTGTCCGCGACGAGGAAGGCGCGCAGCACGATGGCGCGCGGTTCGAGGTGGCCGTCCGACCAGTACCGGCACGGTGGACAGCGGCACGCGCTCCTGGCCGACGAAGGCGTCCGGCCGCGCCAGCGATCTGCGCGCGCAGCGTCTGCAGTCCCGCCGCGTCGAGACGCGTCGCCGAAGGCGGTGACGCGGCTCGCGTGCGGATCGATCGGCTTGACGACGAGCTGCGCCAGATTCTCCAGCACGTAGGCGCGCGACGCGGGGTCGCCGCACCACCACGTCGGCACGGACGGCAGCGCGAGATCCTCGCCCAACAGCGCGCGCGCCAGCGCCGGCAGGAACGGCATCAGCCCGGGATTCTCGACCGCGCTGGTGCCGAGCGGGTTGAGCAGGGCGACGCCGCCGGCGCGCACCGTCTGCAACAGCCCGGGCGTGCCGAGGATCGAGTCGTGGCTGCAGCTCGAGCGGATCGCAGAAAGCGCCGTCGACACGGCGCAGGACGACGTCGACGCGCGAGAGACCGTCGAGCGTGCGCAGCCACAGGCGCTGATCGCGCACGGTGAGGTCGTCGCCCTGCGCCAGCGTACAGCCGAGCTCGCCGGCGAGCAGCGCCTGCTCGAAGAACGTCTCGTTGCCCGCGCCCGGGCGTGAGGAGCACGATCTGCGGGTTGTCGCTGCCGCCGGGCGCGAGGGCCGCCAGCGCCGCGCGCATGCGCCGCAGGTACGGCGGCAGGCGATGCACGTGCGCGTCGCGGAAGACGCTCGGCAGGATGCGCGACAGCACGACGCGATTCTCGAGCGCGTAGCCGACGCCGCACGGCGCCTGGGCTGCGGTCGCCGAGCACGCAGCGTTCGCCGTCCGGGCGGCGCGCGAGGTCGGCGGCGTAGAGCGGCAGGTGACGCCCGCCGGGCGGCGCCACGCCGACGCACGGACGCGCGAAGCCGGAGTGCGCGAACACCACTTCCGGCGGCAGCAGTCCGCGGCGAACGAGCATCCTGCGGTCCGTAGAGATCGGCGAGCACCAGCTCGAGCAGCTCGGCGCGCTGCACCAGACCGTGCTCGATCGCCTGCCATTCGGCGCTGGTGAGCAGCAGGGGGACCGGGTCGAGCGGCCACAGGCGCTCGACGGACTGCGGGTCGTCGTAGACGTTGTAGGTCGACGCCGTGCTCGCGCAGCAGGCGACGCGCCTCGCGGTGACGCTGCGCGAACTCGTCGGCGCCGAGCGCGTCGAGCGCATGCAGCACCGTCGCCCACTGCGGGCGCGGCCGGCCATCGGCCTGCACGCATTCGTCATATCCGCCGCCGGGACGGTATCCGGTGAGCAGCGAGGTGCTGCCTGTCGCTGGCTGCGGGTCGGTCATGGCCGAGCGCATGCGTATCTCACCGGGGATCGAACGGCCACCGGTGACTGCCCCGCGAGACGCTCGCCGCGCTCGCTACTCGGGCGATGCGGATTGGCTGTCGGGCGTTCCCACGACGTTCAACCCGCCAGGCCACGGCCCCGTCTCCCCCAGTAGCGAGCGTCGCGCGGGCGCTCACCCACAGCGGTCCGCGCGCCGCAGGTCGAGCATGTACGGGTGTTCGAGGCTCGCCTCCTCGGGCGGCGCGGCCACCGGGCCGGGCGTGTGGCCGTACGACCAGAAGCGCGCCGTGCGGCGCGCTTCGGCGGAGTTGGCGTTGACCGGGAAGGTCTCGTAGTTGCGCCCGCCGGGGTGGGAGACGTGATACGTGCACCCGCCGATCGAGTAGCCGCTCCACGTGTCGATCACGTCGAAGACCAGCGGCGCGTGCACGGGGATGGTCGGGTGCAGCGCCGACGGCGGCTGCCAGGCGCGGTAGCGCACGCCGGCGACCGCTTCGCCGCGCCGCCCGGTGGCGCGCAGCGGTACGCGGCGGCCGTTGCAGGCGACGACGTAGCGTCCCTCGGTGAGGCCCATGACGCGCACCTGCAGGCGCTCGACCGACGAATCGACGTAGCGCGTCGTCCCCTGCGAGCCGACTTCTTCGCCGAGGACGTTCCACGGCTCGATGGCCATGCGCAGCTCGAGCTCGAGGTCGCCGAGCTGCACACTGCCGTAGCGCGGAAAGCGGAACTCGAGGAAAGGCGCGAACCACTCGAGCGCCAGCGGGATAGCCGGCGCGCTCGAGGTCGCAGAGGACCTCGCGCAGATCGTTCCAGAGGAAATGCGGGAGCATGAAGCGGTCGTGCAGCGCCGTATCCCAGCGCACCAGTGCGCCGCGGTACGGCGACGCCCAGCAGCGCGCGATGAGCGCGCGCAGCAGCAGCTGTTGGACGCAGACTCATGCGGGCGTGCGGCGGCATCTCGAAGGCGCGCATCTCGATCAGGCCGAGGCGCCCGGTCGGGCCGCTGGGCGAGTAGAGCTTGTCGATGCAGAACTCGGCGCGGTGCGTGTTGCCGGTCACGTCGATCAACAGATTGCGGAACAAGCGATCCACCAGCCACGGCTTCGCGGCCTCGCCGCTCGGCGTCTGCTGCATCGCGATCTCCAGCTCGTAGAGGTTGTCGCTGCGCGCCTCGTCGACGCGCGGCGCCTGGCTGGTCGGACCGACGAAGAGCCCGGAGAAGAAGTACGAGAGGCTCGGATGATGCTGCCAGAAGGTGACCAGACTGCGCAGCAGGTCGGGCCGGCGCAGCGCCGGGCTGTCTGCCGCGGTCGCGCCGCCGACGGTGACGTGGTTGCCGCCGCCCGTGCCGGTGTGACGCCCGTCGAGCATGAACTTCTCGGTACCCAGGTGGCAGCGGTGCGCCTCCTCGTAGAGCATCTCGGTGAGCGCGGTGATCTCGCCCCAGGTGCGCGAGGGATGGACGTTCACCTCGATCACGCCGGGATCGGGCGTGATCTGCAGCTTGCGCAGGCGCGGATCGTGCGGCGGCTCGTATCCCTCGAGCACGATCGGCAGCGCCAGGTCGCGCGCCGTCGCCTCGATCGCCGTGAGCAGCGCGACGAACGCTTCGAGGGAGTGCAGTGGCGGCAGGAAGATGTAGAGGTGGCCGTCGCGCGGCTCGACGCACAGCGCCGTGCGCGCCCCGCCGTCCTCGGCGCTCGGCGCGCCGCTCGCACCGGCCGCGGCTCCCGCCGGCGTGTCGCCATCGCCGACGCCTGCGCCAGCGCCGCTCGCACCATCACCGCCGCCGGCTCCGGCTGCGGCCGGGTCGCGCGTCTCCGCCGCCGCCGCTCCGGAGGCATCGTCCCGCAGACCGGGCGACTGCATGACCCGTAGCGGATCGCGGGGCGCGAAGGGGTCGACGGGATGCTCGCGCTCGTGTTCCAGGTCCGGCGCCCAGGGCAGTGATTCGAGCGGCAGCCGGTAGCCCATCGGCGACGTGCCCGGCACCAGGTACATGCGGGCGCGGCGGAACTCCCACCGGCTGCTCACCCAGGCGCCGTGCGAGACGGTCGGCTCCCAGCGCAGCGGCAGCGCATAGCCGGTCACCGTGCCGAGGCCGCGGCGCAGCAGCGTGGCGAGGCGGCGCCGCTCTTCCGGATCGTCGAGGTTGCTCTGCAGCGGGTCGACGTTGATCGGCAGGTTGCCCTCTTTCCAGAGGTAGTAGAACACGTCCTCGTAGCCCGGCACGGCGAGCTCCGGAGCGAGGTTGAGCTCCGTCGCCAGCCGCTCGACGAAGCGCGCCGCCTCGAGCGGTCCGCAGCCGCGCGGCTCGCGCTCGTCGGCGATCAGTGCGTGATCATGCCACAGCGGCTCGCCGTCGGTGCGCCACAGACACGTGAGCGCCCAGCGGGGCAGCGCTTCGCCGGGGTACCACTTGCCCTGCCCGAAGTGCAGCGCGGCGCCGGGTGCGATGCGCGCCTGCAGCGCGCGCAGCAGATCGCCGGCGCGCACTCGCTTGGTCGGGCCGAGCGCGGCGGTGGTCCACTCCTCCCCTTCCATGTCGTCGTCGGCGACGAACGTCGGCTCGCCGCCCATCGTCAGCCGCACGTCGCCCTGCACGAGCGAGGCGTCGACGGTATGACCGAGGGCGTCGATGGCCGCCCACTGCTCGTCGGTATACGGATTGGTGACGCGCGGCGTCTCGCGCACGCGGCGCACGAGGTTGGTGTAGGTAAATTCGACCTCGCAGGGATCGGTGAAGCCGGTGACCGGCGCGGCGCTTGACGGCTCGGGCGTACAGGCGAGCGGGATGTGGCCCTCGCCGGCGAACAGACCGGAGGTCGGATCGAGCCCCAGCCACCCGGCGCCCGGCACGTACACCTCGGCCCAGGCATGCAGATCGGTGAAGTCGATGCTCGGTCCGGCGGGACCGTCGATCGCCTTCACGTCGGCGGTGAGCTGCACCAGGTAGCCGGACACGAAGCGCGCGGCCAGCCCGAGGTGGCGGAGGATCTGCACCAGCAGCCATCCGGTATCGCGGCACGAGCCGCGGGCGAGGGTGAGCGTCTCGTCACAGCTCTGTACGCCGGCTTCCATGCGGATGCTGTACGCGATCGCCCGCTGCAGGCGCTGGTTCACCTCGACCAGGAAGTCGACGACGGGGCGCGGCGAGCGGTCGATGCCCGTCAGCCATCGCTGCAGCAGCGGCCCGCGCTCGCTGACCTCCAGGTAGGGCGTCAGCTGCGTCGCCAGCTCCTCATCGTAGCGGAACGGGTAGTTGTCGGCGGACTGCTCGACGAAGAAGTCGAACGGGTTGATGACGGTCTGGTCGGCGATGATGTCGACCTCGATCGACAGCTCGCGCGTCTTCTCGGGGAACACCAGCCGCGCCGCCCAGTTGCCGAACGGATCCTGCTGCCAGTTGATGAAGTGGTCGGCGGGCTCGATCTTCAGGCTGTACGCCTCGATCGGCGTGCGGCAATGCGGTGCCGGCCGCAGCCGGACGACGTGCGGCGACAGCGCCACCGGCCGGTCGAACCGGTAGCGGGTCCGGTGATTCAGGTTGACGTGGATGCTCATGGGAGAAACCGGGGCGCAGAGGCCCCGCTTTCGAAAAGCGAATCGCGTGCCGTGGGGAGTGGTCGGTACGGCAGCACGGGGCGGCCGGCGCGATGGCACCCGCAATGCCCAGTTCGTGTGCGCACGTGCCTAATGTAGCGGCGTGAGGGGTGCAGCGCAGCCGCGATGTTGGCTGCCGCGGGTGCGTCAACCGCCGGGAGGTGCCGAGAATGTAGCTGCGGCACCTGTGGCCGCGGGCGATGCGGAGCATCGCCGGGTGGGGTGTGGGCGTGGCGCCGCACCGCCACCCTCCCAGGCGACGCTCCGCGTCGCCGGCGGCCACAGGGGCCGCGGCTACGGCCACATGCGCACCGCGCGGGACATCGGGACCGAACTTCTGGACCGCAGCCGATCCGCACCCGGCGGGCGCGCGGCGCCTAACTCGTCAGGGCTCCAGGTCGGCGAGCAGCTGCCGGGCGGCGGCGATCTCGGCGACGGCGGGAGGCTGGCCGGCGAACCACTCGTGCGCGGCGCTCAGCACGGCCCGGCCCTCGCCGGCGCGGCCGCGATCGCGGCAGTGGTTGGCGAGGGCGAGCGCAGCGCGCAGCGCGAAGAGGCGCGCGCCCTGCGCGTCGGCGACGGCCAGCGCCCGCCGCAGGCAATCCTCGATGGTCGTGGCGAGCCCGCGGGGGCTCCGGCCGAGCTCGCCGCCGCTGGCGAGGACGTTGCCCTTGGCGAGTAGCAGGGCCGCCTCGTGCACGCGTTCGCCCGTGCGCTCGAGCTCGGCGAGCGCCGCGTCGAGTCGCGCGAGACCGGCGGTGCGATCGCCCTCCAGGACATGCGCCGCCGCCAGCATGCCGAAGTACAGCGGCCGCACGAGCGCCGCACCGGTGCGGTCCACCAGCGTGACGCCCTCGCGCAGCATGGGAATCCCGGCCGCTGCGTCGCCCTGCATCGTCAACACCCAGCCGCGGTTCACGGTCGCCATCCCGAGGACGTACGGAAAGCCGTGCTCCTCGGCCAGGCGCGCCGCTTCCGCCGCGGCACGCTCGGAGCCCGGCCAGTCGCTCACGAGTTGGCGCGACACGCTGGTGGCGTAGTGGGCCCACGCAAGCGAGAAGGTCTCGCCGTGCGCCTCCGCCAACGCGAGGCCCTCGCGATCGCGGATCGCCGCCTGCGCGAACTCGCCCTGCAGGATGCAGGTCCACGCCAGCCAGATCGAACAGGCGACGCCCGGATCGTACCCGCCGTAGACGAGGATGTGTTGGCGGTGCGCGGCGGGATCGTAGTCGCGCAGCGCCGATTCGAAGTGCGCGCGGGCATCGGTGAGCGCGCCGAGATGGAAGAGCGTCGCGCCTTGCGCGTAGTGGGCCTGCACGCGCAGCGCCGCGTCGGCCGGTCGGGCGCCGGCGTGGCGCAACAGCTGATCGCCGAGGGCGCGCGCCTCGCCGAGCTCGGCGCGGACCTGATGGTACGAGATCAGGCCGCGCAGCACCGGATGCAGCGCCGGCTCGTCCGGGCGCGCCTCGCAGAGCGCGCGGGCGCGCGCGAGGGCGTGCGCGGTCTCGCGCGCCGCGTAGCCCTGGATCGCCATGAGCAGGGTCGCCCGCGCGACGACGAGCTCCAGCTCGCGGCTGGCGCGCTCAGGCGTCGCGTCCAGATTCGCCAGCGCGTCCAACGCGGCGCTGTAGTGCAGCACCGCCTCGTGCGCGGCGTGGCGATCGAGCGCGGCCGGCGGCCGCGAGCTCGTGGAAGTGCAGCGCCCGCGGGTAGGCGCGCCCGTGCGCGAAATGCATCGCCAGCTCGGCGGCGTGCGTCGCCGGCGTGCGGCCCGAAGCCCGTCTCCTCGCGCCGGCCGATGGCGCGATGCAGCCGCACGCGCCGCGCCGCGGCGATGCCCTCGTACAGGACGCGGCGGTAGAGCGCGTGCCGGAAGCGGTAGCGTCCCGAGACCGAACCGTCCGGCCACTCGGCGACGCCGGCCTCGACGAGCAGCGTCCCCTGCGCGGCGAGCTGCTCGCACGCGTCCTCGATCGTCCCGGCGTCCGCTGTCCAGCGCCGCGGCGACGGCGGCGACGGCGAACTCGTCGCCCGCGACGCTGGCCGCTTCGAGCACCTGCCGGATCCGGCGGCGCGAGGCGTGCATGCTGCGGCCGATCAGCTCCTGCAGGCCGGTGGGGATTCGCTCCGTGCGCCGTCTCGATCGACCCCTCGACGTGCCACCGGCCGTCGCGCCAGGCGAGCAGACCGGCGGCGACGAGGTCGTTGACCATGTTGACCATGAACAGCGCGTTGCCCTCGGTGCGCTCGTGGACGCGCGTCGCGAGGCGCCGCAGCGCGCGACGCCGGCGCGCCGCCGAAGCGCGCCGCGACGTAGCGCCGCGACGTCGTCGCGCGACAGCAGCGACGAGCGCGATCTCCTCGCACAGCCCCTTCGCCTGCAGCTCGTGCTGCACGGCCCGCAACGGATGATCGTCGACCGGCGCGCTCGAGCGGCCGCAGGCTGCCGACCACCAGCAGGCGCGCCGCTGCCGCCGCCGCGCCAGGCATGGCGAGCAGATCGACCGTGGACGGATCACTCCACTGGAGATCCTCCAGCACGAGCAGCAGCGTGCGCTCGGCGGGTGAACATCTCGAGCGCATCGGCCATCTCGCGCAGCATGCGGGCCGGCGTGGTCGCCAGCGCGCCGCCGCGGCGCGGCGCGCTGCGCGGGACGCGCATCGAGCGCCGGCAACTGCGCGACCCAGGTCGGCGCGTGCCGCGCGAGCGTGTCGCGCAACGCCCCGCTCGCGTCGTCGCGCGCCAGGCGACCGAGCGCCTCGAGCACCGGCAGATACGCTTCGCCCTCGCCGTACTGCTCCAGACACTGGCCGCGCGCCACGCAGACGTCGCCGGCGGATTCCACCTCCTGCGATGAAACGATCGAGGAGCGTCGTCTTGCCGATCCCGGCCTCGCCGGTGACGAAGACGATCGCCCGGTCGCCGGCCGTCGCGCGCATCAGGCTCGCATGCAGCCTGGCGAGATCCGGTTGTCGGCCGACCATCGCGGCGGCGGCGCGCCCGCCGGTGCGCGGCCGCCGGCGGCGCAACGACGCCGCGCACCGATGAATCGATAGCCGTCGCGGCCGACCGTCTCGAGGTAGCGCGGTGCATCGGCGTCGATCCTCGAGCGCTTCGCGGATCGCCCGCACCGCCACCTTGAGGACGGCCTTGGTGACGTGGGTGTCCGTCCACAGTTGCGCGATCAGCTCGTCGCGACCGACCACCGCACCCGGCCGCGCGGCGAGGTACGACAGCACCGCGAGCGGGCGCGGCTGGAGCGACACCGGGTCGTCCCCCTTCCAGAGCCGCGCCTCGGCGGCGTCCAGCCGGTAGGGGCCGAACATGATCCCGCTTCTCGTCTGTGCCATGCGACGGCCGCGACCGGTGCCGCCGTTGCCGATCTCGGCACCGGACCAGCCCGATGTGTGAAGCACGCTGGCATGACGGCGCGCAAGCGGGGCGTGGCCGCGACTCCGGATCCGCGGCCGCAGCGTCACGATCCGCGCGGGTTTACGCGGCGGCCGCGGGCAGCGAGTAGACGTCGACGGGCTCGGCACGGCCGCGGATGCCGACCCGCTCGTGGCGGCGCGAAGCGCGCCGCCGAGCGACCGGCGGTGCGATGCGTGCGACGCGTCGATGGCGACGGCGGCCTCGAGCTCGCGGGTCAGTCCCTGGATGCGCGAGGCGAGGTTCACGACGTCGCCGACGGCGGTGTAGACGAAGCGATCGCTGGTGCGGATGTTGCCGACGAAGGCGCGGCCGCTGGCGATGCCCACGCCGACCGCGATCGGCGCGTCGGCGGCGGAGACGGACGGCGCCAGGTCGGCGCACCGCCGCCACGACCTCGCGCGCGGCCTGGACCGACACGCGCGCGTGATCGGGCAACGCTTCCGGCGCGCCGAACACCGCCATGAGCCCGTCGCCGAGAAACTCGACCACGGTGCCGCCGCGCCGCTGGATCACCGCCGAGACGGCCTCGGTGTAGCGGTTGATCATCGAGAAGACCGTGCCCGCGGCCTGTGCCTCGGAGTACGTGGTGTAGCCGCGCAGGTCGACGAACAGCACCGAGACGTCGCGCTCGCCGCCCTCGATCGACTGACCGCGCGACAGCCGCGCCGCCACCGGTTGCGGGACATAGCGGCGCAGCGCCTCGCCCATCCGGCGCTCCTGGTCCAGGATGAGCTCGCGTGTCGAAGCGCAGCAGCTCGCCGGAGACCTTGTCGGCCACCGCCGCGAGCAACGCCGAATCGGTCGCCGTGTAGATGTCGCCCGAGCGCTTCGTGCCGAGACAGATGACGGCGGCGATGTCGGCGCCGCGCCGCACCGGCAACAATGCGGCGACGGGCAGCTTCGCGAGCGCGGCGGGCGCGTCGTCGGGCAGCGCCGCCAGGGTCGCGATCGCCTCACGCGTCAGGTCGAGCGAGGGCAAGTGCGTCCGTTCGGCGAGCCACCGCCACCGCCTCCGCCGGCAAGGCCGGCGGATCGCCGTCGCCGTCGATGCTGCGCGCGAAGACCGGGATGTACCCGTCGCCGAGCGCCGCATAGATCACGCAGGCCCGCGGGCGCACGAGCGCGTCGAGGCGTTCGCCGATCAGCGTCAGGAGCCGGTCGGGATCGGACACCGCCGCGAGGTCGTGCAGCAGCTCCTCCACGCCGGCGCGCAGCGCGTGGCGTTCGCGGAAGAGGACGCGCTCGATGCGCGGCTGCAGCAACCGCCGCATCGGCAATGCGGCGGCCGCGACGAGGACCGCGAACGCCCACTGCATCGTGTGCGGGTCGAATCCCGCGGCGCGGCTGGCGGCGCGCGCCAGATGCGGGACGGCAATGAGCGCGGCGGCCAGCAGCAGGATGGAGAGCACGGAATAGACCGCCGTGCCGGTGATCAGCCGGTCGACATCGAAATAGTTGGAGCGGACGATGGCGATCAGCATGCAGACCGGGACACAGATCTCGGCGATCACGGCCACCTCGTGCAGCCACCAGAGCGACGGCTCGATGGCCGCGACGACGTCGGTCAGCAGCACCGGCGCTGTGCCGACGTACATCCCGAGCACGACCCAGCTGAGCTGCCGCCGGCCGAGCGGGCCGGCGCGGCGGAAGTTGCGCGTCAGCACGGACGAGCAGCGTCACGATGAACACGACGTTGACGGTGAAGACGGCGCGAAAGCCGAGCTCGGGCGGCAGCGGCACGCCGTAGATCCAGCTCAACGAGATCGGTCCGAAGAGCGCGAACAGCCACGGCCACCACGGCAGGCGCCCGCCCGGCGGCGCGACCTCGGCGGGAAAGATCAGCGCCGCGCGGAGGATCAACGGCAGCATCGCCACCGAGGCGCAGAAGAAGACGGCCGTCCACACATAGCTCTGCGCGGGGGGACCGCCGAAGAAGAACGTCCAGTGCAGGCCGTAGGCGACCGCGGCGAGAAAGAAGGCGCGGGCGACCCGCGTCCCGGGCCGCCGTACCAATACGAGCGCCCCGCTGAACACGAGCGTGAACGTCAGCGGCAGCATGCGCCACGGCGCAACGAGCGGCACGCGCGTGATCGCCGTCGTGCCTGGAACGCCGTCGCGCACATAGGTGACCGCGACGGCCCCGTCCGGCCGCTCGGCCGCCGGCGCGGCGACGCGCGCCGCGAACCCGAACGGTCCGACGCCGCGCAGGTCGGCGCCGCCCGCGCTCAGGAGGCGATCGCCGACCACGAGACTCCCGCGCGCCTCCGGCAGTGCGCCGGGCCAGAACTCGCGCACGGTCGGAAAGCCGTCGCCGCCCGGCGCCGCGTCGACATACACGCCGACCCATCCGAGCCGCCCGCCGGCCACCTCGGCGATGTGGAGCGTCGCGCAGACGATCCACAGGCCGACGAGGGTGATCAGCAGGACGAGGTCAGCTGCTCTGACTTTCCGCACGTGCTTCTCCGGATTGATGGGGGTGTCGGCGGCCGAGCCGCGGCGTCAGAGCGGCTCGACGAACTGGATGCGCACCTTGAAGCGCAGCACCGTCGCGAGGCCGTCGCCGGTGTGGTCGGCGAACTCGACCCGCCGGTCCGCCGCCGCGACGATGACCGGCGTACCGGTCGACGAGAACAGCGTCTGCAGGGTCTGGGCGAGCGTCGACTCCGGCTGGACGAACAGCAAGCCGCCGACGGCGGCGGCGAGATTCTTCACCGCCGCCTCGTCCATCGGGATCGCCACGACGTTGCCGGGGGCCTCCGGCGGATTCGTCGGCGTGGTCAGGTCCTGGTACGTCGCCGCGAGCATCTGCTTCGCGCCATCCGGGCCCTTCACCTCGAGCAGCAACGTCACCGCCTGGTTCGTGGCGCCGCCGTTCTTCCAATCGGTTACCGTATCGTGGGCGACGATCGTGAGCAGCCCCTTGAAGGCCCGATCCAGCCCCTGCACGACACACGCGCTGCGCGGGCAGTCGGCGTCCTGCGTCGGCACCGTGCATGCCGAGCCCTTGTTGGGTCCGCCCTGGCAGACGTGGACGAACTCACCCGCCCGCGTATCGGGCTGCGGGGCGCCCGCGCGGGCGACGCCGGCGGACCCGATGGTCAGGCTCAGGGCGAGCGCGACCTTGATAGCGTGTGATGACTTCATGGTACCTCCTAGAACTAGTCGGTTGATGGGAGTGAACGGTCGAACCGCGCGCGCACGGTCGCGCCCGCCACCAGCGCGATCACCGCCCAGGCAAAGGCGTCGCCCAGACGTTGATAGGGGCTGCGGGCATACGAAGCGCGCACGGTCGAGTTGAGTACTGCGTCGGTGGCAAAGGCACTGCGTTCGAGCACGCGGCCGTGCGGGTCGACGACGGCGGAGATGCCCGTCGCCGCGGCGCGCACCAGGTAGCGGCGCTGTTCGACGGCACGCAGCGTCGCGACGTCGAGCTGCTGCTGCGCCGCCGCCGCGTCGCCGAACCAGGCATCGTTGGAGAGCACGACCAGCACCGCGGCGCCGTCGCGGACGGCCTGACGGGCGAGCTCGGGGAACATGGCCTCGATGCAGAGCAGCGTGCCGACGCGCAGCGCGTCGGTCGGCAACACGAACGGTCCCTCACCGGGCGCGTAGCGCGGCGACGTCTCGCCGAAGAGCCAGCTGAAGCGGCCGTCCTCCGCGACGGGCACGAGGCGGTGCTTGTCGTAGCGGCCGGCGACGCGACCGTCGCGCACGAGGTACGCCGAATTGTGGTAGCGCGTGCCGGCCGCCGACGGCGCGTAGTGCGGGCCGCCGAGGATCAGCTCGGCGCGCCGGGTGTCGGCGACGCGGAGCACCGCCGCGCGCGCCGGCGAGGCTTCGTCCAGGTAACCCTCCAGCGCGTACTCCGGCCAGACGATCAGCCGCGCGTCGCGACTCGCGCCGTCGGTGGTGAGGGCGACGTAGCGCGCCAGCCGCGCGGCGCGACGCGCCGGATCGACCGCCGGCGCACCGCCCTGCACGACGGCGATGCTCACCGCGGTACCGTCGGCAAAGTCCTGGCCGAGACGCCACCCGCCATAGAGCAGCGCCCCTGCCAGCGCTGCCGCGACGATCGTCACGCTCAGCCAGGGCCGGCGGCCGCGCAGCCTCGGAATGAGCACCGCCGCGGCGGCGGCGTTGACGGCAGCGATCAGCAGACCGATGCCGTACGGTCCGGCGAGATCGGCGACTTGAATGATGCGTGCATTCGGAATCTGCGAATAGGCCGCGAGCGCCCACGGGCTACCGAACGCGCCGTGCGCGCGCGCGAATTCGCAGACGAGCCACCCCCCCGCGAGAAGAACGGGATTCGCGGCGCGCCGCCGCACCAGCCACGCGACCCACGTCGCGTAGGCGGCGACGCAGAATCCGTGCAGCCCGAGGATGACCGCCCCCGCCGCCGCCCAACTCGGAATCGCGGCGAGGCCGAAGTAGCTCGCCAGCATGTGCGGCAGGAACGCCGCCACACCGACCGCCGTCGCCAACGTCCACACCATCCCAGCCAGCGCCGCGCGCCGCGGAGGAAGAATGGCGCAGGCGGCCAGCAGCGGCACCAGCGCGACCCATGCAGCAATCGACCACGCGAACGGCGGAAAGCTCGTCGCGTAGACCAGCCCCGACAGCGCGGCGAGCGCCTGGGCTCTGATTGTCGTCGCCCCAACCGCCTGACGGGCCCATCGTCCGGTGTGCAGCCGGGACGCGATCGGAGCTCGCTCGACTGCCGCGGCTGGAAGCACCAGCTCGTCGAAATTCACGATCGGGACGGTAGGAGGAGGGCCGGTTAAGAGCGACGGTCGTTCGGTAAGCTCTTTGGTTAATTTCGCCGGGCCGCGTGCGCCATGATCGCGACGCCGGCTCTTCAGCCCGACGTCTCGCGAACCGAAGCGCCGCACCCGGCCCATCCCGGCGATGCGCCGCGTCGCCCGCGGGCACGGGCCCCGCGGCTACGGCTCGACGCGTGGCGTTCGCGGACGTCGTAGCCGCGGCACCTGTGGCCGCCGGCGGTGCGGAGCACCGCCCGGGAGAGCGGCGTGGCAACGGGGCCGCCAGCTGTGCGCGGGGACGAAACCCGCTGGCGGCGTTCAGGGTCTCGTTCGCCAGTGCGTCGCCGGCAGCAGCACCGCACGGCGACGCGCGAGCGTCGCCGTGTGGATGGGCGGGTGGGCACGCATGCCGCACGGCCGCCGCTCCGGGCCGCGCTCCGCGCGGCCGTGCGGGCGCAAGGCCCGCGGCTACGATCATGCGAATTCCGAGCACCAACCGGGTTGCTTCGCCCGACCGGAGCGGTGATTCTGACGAGATGTCAGCCGACACACCGCCCCGCGCCGTTCTGGTTGGCGTGCAGTTGCCGGGCGTCGACGACGACGCCCACGCCGCATCGCTGATCGAGCTCGGGCGCCTGGCCAAGACGCTGGGCCTCACGGTGGTCGGGCAGATCTGCCAGAAGCGCTCCGCGCTCGCCGCCGCCGCCGTGATCGGCGAGGGGAAGCTGCAGGATCTCGCGCGCTTCACCGGCGGCACCGGCGTGATCCCGTCCGGCGTGCCGGCGCATCGCGTGCGCTCGGGCGGGCAACGCGTCGAGGAGGACGCGACCGAAGTCGATGCACCGGAGAACGCGGACGAGCAGACGGCGCCGGCCGACGCGGCGCCCGCGCAGGCCTCGGTGGTGCTGGTCGATCACGACATCTCGCCGTCGCAGGCGCGCAACCTCGAGCGCGCCACGGGTGCCGAGGTGCTCGATCGCAGCGCCGTGATCCTCGCCATCTTCCAGCGCCACGCGCGCAGCCGGGAGGCGCGCCTGCAGGTCGAGATCGCGCGCCTGACCTATATGGCGCCGCGGCTGCGCGAGAGCGGCGGCGGCGATCGCCAGAGCGGTGGCATCGGCGGCAAGGGCGCCGGCGAGTCGCAGATCGAGCTCGATCGACGCAAGGTGCGCGATCGCATCGCCCAGCTGCGGCGAGACCTGGCGGCGATCGAGAAGGACGCCGCGACCCGCCGGCGGCGACGGGCCGATCAGCCGACCGTCGCCATCGTTGGCTACACCAACGCCGGCAAGTCGTCGTTGATGCGCGCGCTGACCAGCACCGATCTGCTGGTCGCCGATCAGCTCTTCGCCACGCTCGACACCACGGTGCGCGCCCTGCAGCCGGAGACCATGCCGCGCATTCTGGTCAGCGACACCGTCGGCTTCATCAAGAAGCTGCCGCACGACCTGGTCGCCTCGTTCCGCTCGACGCTCGACGCCGCGCGCGAGGCGTCCCTGCTGCTGCACGTCGTCGATGCCGCCGATCCCGACTTCCCGGCCCAGATCGCCGTCACCACCGAAGTGCTGGCGGACATCGACGCCGCCGATCTGCCGCGCCTGCTGGTCCTGAACAAGGCGGACAAGCTCGAGCCGGCACGACGCGGGGAGCTCGAGGGGTCCCACTCCGACGCGCTCCTGCTGTCGTCGCGATCGAAGGACGATGTCGCCGCCCTGCACGCCCGCATCGTCGCCTTCTTCGAGCGCGACATGGTCGAGGAAGAGCTGCTCGTCCCCTACACCCAGCAACGCCTGATCGGCGAGATCCACGCCAGCTGTCGCGTGCTCGGCGAGCGCTACGACGAGGTCGGCCGGCACCTGCGGGTGCGGGCTCATCCGTCGGTGGTCGCCCGGCTGCGAGCACAGCGGTGAGCGGCCCCCTCCCCCCAGACATCCCTGGCTTTAGTCGCCTGTCCGTGCCATAAGAGATCGCATTCACCCCCACCCCCCCTGCCGTGCGGCGTCGCAGAGCCTGCGGACGTAGCCGAGGTGGGTGACAGGACGACAGCACCATCACGGACGACCTGCTGATTGCCGCCATACGGGCGGCGGTGCGAATCGTCCCAACACCATAAGGATTTATGACGACATCCATGCAAGACCTCCGCCTCATCCCGGCGCTGGCCGACGCCGTGGCGGACATGGGCTACAGCAGCCCGACCCCCATCCAGGCCAAGGCCATCCCGGTCATCCTCAGCGGCCGCGACCTGATCGGCTGCGCCTCGACCGGCACCGGCAAGACCGCCGCCTTTCTGCTGCCCATCCTGCAGCGCCTGGCCGGCCCGCGTCCCGGCGGCTGCCGCGCGCTGATCCTCTCGCCGACGCGCGAGCTCGCCATGCAGATCGACGAGCAGGCCCTGGCGCTCGGCTACTACGTCGGCCTCAGCGCCGTCTCGGTGGTCGGCGGCGTCGACATGGGCCCGCAGGAGCACGCGCTCAAGCAGGGCAGCGACATCGTCGTCGCCACGCCGGGCCGATTGCTCGATCACATGCGCTTCGGACACGCCAATCTGGCGAACGTCGAGGTCGTGGTGCTCGACGAAGCCGACCGCATGCTCGACATGGGCTTCCTGCCCGACGTCCGGCGCATCCTGGCGGTGCTGCCGGCGACGCGCCAGACGCTGCTCTTCTCGGCGACGCTGTCGCCGCGCATCCTCGAACTGGCCGACAGCATCATGCGCGAGCCGGAGACCGTCATGGTCGACCGCCAGCGCCCGGCCGGCGGCATCGACCACCGCACGTACCGCGTCGCCCCGGATCGCAAGCCGTCACTGCTCGCCCGCCTGCTGAAGCCCGAGGACATGCGCTGCGCGATCGTCTTCGTGAAGCGCAAGGCCGACGCCGACCGCCTGGCGCGGAGCATCGCGCGTTGCGGCATCCCGACGACCAGCATCCACTCCGACCGCAGCCAGCCCGAACGCACCGCGGCGCTGGAAGCCTTCCGGCGCGGCGAGTTCCCAGTGTTGGTCGCCACCGATGTGGCCGGCCGCGGCCTCGACATCAGCGGCATCTCGCACGTGATCAACTTCGACGTGCCGCGCACGGCCGACGACTACATCCATCGCGCCGGCCGCACGGCGCGCGCCGGCGCCACCGGCGAGGTGATCACCTTCGTCACGGCGGAGGACGAGTCGCTGATCGCGGACATCGAACGCGCCATCGGCATGACCCTCCCCGACGCCACGCCCGAGGGTGAGCGTCCGCACGCCACGCCCGCCGCGCACCACGGGCCGCGTTCGCACGACGGCCGGCGCCACCACCGCACCACGGCGCCGGGCGCGCACACGCCGCCGGCGACCGGCGCCACCGCGCCGAGCAGCGCCCGCCGTCGTCGCGGCCGCCGTTCTCGCCCCGCCACCGTCGTCTCCTGACACGCGCGGCGGGCTCGGGGCATCCTAGAGGTGCTCGATGACCCGCCGCACCCTGCTCCGCTCCGCCCTGTTCGCCGGCCTGATGGCGGCCCTGCCCGCCTGCCGCCGCCCGCCCGAGGGCACCGCCGCCGAGCGGTCCATGCCGTTCGAGCCGCTCGCAATGAGCGAGGGCGAATGGCGGAACGTGCTCTCGCCGGAGCAGTTCGCGGTGCTGCGCGACCACGGCACCGAGCGCGCCTTCAGCAGCCCGCTCGAGCACGAGAAGCTCGCCGGCACCTATGTCTGCGCCGGCTGTGTCCTGCCGCTCTTCACCTCGGCGGCCAAGTTCGACAGCGGCCACGGATGAACACGGATGGCCACTGATGGACACGGAGGCATCGGTGTCCATCCGTGGCCATCTGTGTTCATCTGTGGTGCGTGCGCGTCCGTCCCTGGCTGCTGATCGTCTTCGTCCTCGCCGTCGTCATCGGGCTGCCGATTGCCTGCGGCTATCTGAAGCTGCCCGGCGGGTGGACGGTGAACTACCCCGGCTCCAGTGCCGACGCGCTGTCGGACCACCAGGTGCGTGAGCGACTGCACGTGCCGGGCGGCTTCTTCATCAACACGTACGCCGGCGGAATCGAGAACGCGCGGATGTTGCTGTTCACGCCGACCGGCGACCTGCTGGTCAGCGCGCCGCGCAGCGGGACGGTGTGGCTGGTCGAGCGCGACGCAGACGGCGACGGCGTCGCCGACGGCAAGCGCGTCCTGATCGACAAGCTCTATCAGCCGCACGGCCTCGCCCTACACGACGGCCTGCTCTACATCGCCGAGACCACGGCCGTCGTCCGGGTGCCGTTCGACGCGGCGACGCGCGCGCTCACCGGCACGCCAGAGCGGATCATCACCGGCCTGCCCGACGCCGGCAACCACTGGACGCGCACCGTCCACGTCGGTCCTGACGGCAAGCTGTACGTGTCGATCGGCTCGAGCTGCAACGTCTGCATCGAGCCCGACAACCGGCGCGCGGCGATCATGCGTTTCAACCTCGACGGCACCGGCGGCGAGCTCTACGCGACGGGCCTGCGCAACTCGGTCGACTTCGACTGGCAGCCGGGCACGGGCCAGATGTACGCCACCGACAACGGCCGCGATCTGCTGGGCGACGACTTCCCGCCGTGCGAGCTGAACAAGATCGTCCAGGGCGGCTTCTACGGCTGGCCCGTCGCCAACGGCGACCGCGTGCCCGATCCCGATTTCGGGGCCGGCCAGGAGGCGCGCATCGCCGCGTCGATCCCGCCCGCGCATCCGTTCGGTCCGCACGTCGCGCCGCTCGGCATGACCTTCTACCGCCGACCCGCCGGACCGGCGCCGGCGGCCTTTCCGTCCGCCTACGACGGCGACGCCTTCGTCGCCGAGCACGGCTCGTGGAATCGCTCGCACAAGATCGGCTACCAGGTCGTCGCGCTGCGCTGGGAACCTGACGGCCGCATCACCGAGACCCCCTTCTTCACCGGATTCCTGAAGGACGAGAAGGTGTCCGGCCGGCCGGTCGATCCCGCCGTCGGCCCCGACGGCGCGCTGTACGTCTCGGACGACTACACCGGCACCGTCTTTCGCCTCGCCTACGGCGCCGCCGCGCGCGGCAACGGTGCCCCGCCGATCACGGCGCCGCACGCCGATCCGTTCGCCGGCCTCGATGCGGCGACCGTCGCCGCCATGCGGTCACGCGGCGCCGCGCTGTGGAACGCCAACGGCTGTGCCGCCTGCCATCTCGCCGGCCAGGCGGCGCCCGGCGCGTACAAGCCGCTCGAGCACCTCGCGGCGCGCTACACCGTCGACTCGCTCGCCGCCTTCCTGCGCACTCCCCAGCCGCCGATGCCGGTGTTCCCGTTCGACGACCAGCAACGCCGCGATCTCGCGGTGTATGTGCTGCGGGAACATCCGTGAGGAAGGCGGAGCGGCCGGCGGATCACAGGGCGAAGTCGTCGGTCGCCTGCGCGGCGATCAGGTCGCCCGTACCGTTGGTGTAGTTGCCGCGCACGTTCGGCGTGCCGAACTGGTCGAGGGTTTCATTCACCGAGCCGCCGGCGAAGAAGGTGTGCAGGTAGCCGAGGTCGAGCGTGAGTCCGTCGATCGGCCGACAGCCGGCGCGGAAGGCTGGCAGGCCGTTGTCGAACGTGCCCTCGGGCGAGTGGAGTTCCAGTGCGTCCAGGATAGGTCGCCGAGCAGCTGCAGCCCGGGGATGACTGGCACCCCACTCCGCGTCACGGTGTCGGGCACGGTGCAGCGCGGCCTGGAAGACGCCTGGCCCGGAGGCAGAGCGCCGCCAAGGGCGCCAAGTGGGCGCTTGGCGACCTTGGCGTCTCTGACGGCTGACTCAGGAGGGGTCGATGCCGACGCGACGGGGCGATGAGCCCGTGGTCATCGGCATTGCAGGCTCGTCCCCTTCACCTCGCAGGCGGGATCGGGCGTGCCGCCAGGGTTGAACGACAGGCTGCCGCACTGGCCGGCGCCGAGCTCGGTCTGGCCGCCGAGGACGACCACCAGCTCGAGGTTGTCGGTGGCGACCAGGAAGTCGTCGCCCTTGCCGCGCAGGCGGAACTGGAAGAGGCCCGGCGTGCGGCTGCTGCGGTCCTTCAGCACCACCTTGTTGATGCCGCCGGCGAGGACGCCGTCGCGATCGAAGAACTTCCAGGTCGGAGCGACGCCCGACCAGCCCGGCTCCGAAATGCCCGGCGGCACGAAGCGGGTCATCACCGCGTCGCCGGTGCCGCGGTCGCGCAGCTGGATGGTGAAGCCGTTGCCGACCGGATTGATCGCGGGGCTCAGGGCGGTCAACACCATCTCGCCCTTGACGATCAGCTTCTCGTCGCCGGCCGGTGGCGCGTTGCGGGCGATCTTCACCCGCGCCTTGGCGATCACCACGCCGCTGGTGCAGTGCAGCGCCGTGCCGGTGGTGGGCGTCGGCGTGACGGTCGGCGTGCTGCTCGACGTCGCCGCCGGCGTCGAGGTGATCGTCGCCGTGGCGGTGCCGGTCGGCGTGCCCGTGGCCGTGCGGGTCCAGGTCATCGTCGCCGTCGGCGGCACGCCGGTCGCCGTCCCGGTCGGCGTCGCGGTGCCTTCCGGCAGGCTCAGCGGATCGCTCGGGTCCGAGCCGATGTCGAGCTCGTCGCGATCGAAATGGCCGTCCTCGTCGCGGTCGACGCCGATGCGCTGGCCCGAGCCCGGCGGCACGCACGTATAGACCTGCTCCTGGCCGGCGACCGCCGCGAGGGTGCGCAACGCCGTCTTGTCGAGCAGCGGCTCGGCGGCGCGATCGCTGCGGAAGCTGTTGCCGCCGGCGTACACCCAGCCGCGCGCCTGGCCGCCGACGACGCCTTTCGCCACCAACTCGCAATTGCCGGCGTCGTCGCGCCCGATCAACAGGTCGAGGCGGGAGATGACGCTGGGATCGGCGACGCTGGTGGACGTCACCGACACCTGCTGGCCGACCGCCGGCTTGAGGCCGGTGTCGAACGCCATGATGAACGACTCGAGATTGCGCCGCTTGGTGTTGGCGTTGGATCCGAAGGTGAAGACGCCCGCCTGAAGGAAATTGAAGACGGTGGCGACGCTGCCGTCGTGCAGGAAGCCGAAGCCGCGCACCTGATTGCCGGACGAGGCGAACATGCCGACCTTCTGGTAGGCGTTGCGGAGGTGGGCGATCTTGAACTCCTGCGTCTCGCCCTCGAACGACGAGAAGCCGTCGCCGCCGAGCGGCAGCGCGTGGCACAGGCTGCAGGTGAGCACGCCGGCGTCGACGACCTGCGAGGTGAAGAACGTCGCGCCGGCGCTCTCCGCCGCGCTGGCGACGTCGTCGAGTGCGCGCACCGGGTTGGGCGGGTAGCGGACGCTGAGGATGAAGTCGGTGAACTGCTGCATCTCGCTGGCGCTGAGCGGCGTGCTGCGCCCGAGCAGGCTGACGAAGGCGCCGTTGAATTCCTTGAAGGCCAAATCCTCGTCGAGCGGATCGCCGCCGCTGGTGCCGCCGGTGCGATCGCCGCGCCAGTGCATCGGCCCGTTGCCGGCCATGCCGCGCAGGCTCTGCGTGGTCATCGGCCCCTTCATCGGATGGAACGGGCTGCCGCTGCCGATGCGGAACGGATTGGGATTGGCAACGGGCGTGCCGAACGGATCGCCGAGATCCCAGGCCAGACTGTCGAAGTCGCCGAAGATGTGGCAGCTCGCACAGGCATTGTCGCCGTGCCCCGAGGTGGCGAGCGCATCGTAGAGGAAGTGCCGCCCGACCTTGGCCGCGGCCGGCGACGGGTCGTAGCGCAGCGGCACCACCGCCGTCTGCGCGCGCGCGCCCGTGCTGGCGTTGCTCACCACGGAGATGGTGTGGTCGATGCGGTTCATGACGTAGAGGCGGTCGTTGGCGGTGTCGAGCACGATGCCGCTCGGCCCCCGTCCCACCGCCACCTGCTGCTCGCTGACGGTGCCCGCTTCCAGCGCGTTGCTGTCGATGGCCGCGATCTTGCCCGAGCCGAAGGCGGTGACGTACAGCGTCAGCCCGTCGGGCGCGAAGACCATGTCCATCGGAAAGGCCAGGCTCTGGTCGCGTTCCGCCTGGGGTCCGTTCTCAACCGTGTAGTTGACGTGCGGGTTGAGGTGATGCGCCGTCGGCGTCGTGCCGTTGATGACGGTGATGCGGCTCTCGGTGATGTGGCCCTGCACGCCGCCGGCGGCGAGCGGTTCGAAGCGGACGTCGTTCCGCGAGTCGAGATTGCTCACGTAGATCTTTCCGTTGTCGGGGCGTACCGCCATGTTGAACAGTACGGTGCCGACACCGACGACGGTGTTGTTGCTCGCCAGCAGCGCCGGCGGATTCGCCGTCGCGTCGATGATGAAGACGTCGCGATCCGGCAGCGTGAACGGCACCTGCGCGGTCCAGTTGCGATGGATCCCGTCTTCCCATCGGCTGTTCGCGGCGTTGAACTTGACGATCAGGCCGGTGTCGGGCGGGTTCGCCGTCGATCCCGGCGGCGGCGGCGGCAGGCCGCCGTTGGGCGTCACCTGCCCCTCGTTGAGGCTGGTCGTGCGGTTGCCGGACTGGAACGCGGCGGCGTAGACGCGGGTGCCGTCGGACGAGACGGCGAGCGCCCGCGGCGTGTCGCTGAGGCAGGGGATCACCGACAGCGGTGTACCGCCGAGGGCCGCGCCCGGCGCGTTGGCGTCGAACGCCCAGACCAGCGCCCGCGGCGTGCCGGCGGTGATGAGGTTGGCCGGCACCGACGCCGGTAGATTCTGACCGCGGCGGGCGGTCGTGACGAAGGCGCGGGAGAAGCCGGCGCCGGCGAAAACGATGTCGCGCGGCTCGTCGCCGACCAGGAGCGTGCGCACGACGTGGGTGCGGGTGACGTCGCCGGGATCGACCTCGACGATGCTGACGCTGTCGGAGAGATGGTTGACCACCCACGCTTCGACGCGACCGCCGGTGTTGGTCCGGGTCGCGACCGCGACCGGCTCGAGGCCCACCGGCACCTCGGCGGCGAGCGTCAGGCCGCCGGCGCCGACGTCGTAGATTTCGAGACGGTTGTCCGGCGTGTTGACGGCGAACAGGCGGCTGCCGTCGGGCGACAGCGCCAGCGGGCGGACGTGGCCGCTCTCGAAATTGACGAAGGATCCCTGCCCCAGCGCCGGGGCGGCGACGGCAATCGCCAGCGCAACGACCGTCCAGGATAAACCTCTGCCGTGTCCGCGCCCCTGCATGACGTACCCCCCAACTGGGCTGACTATCGCGGCCGTTGTGACGAGACAAGGTAAAATGCGACCGCGGCCGCCGCCGACAGCGGCCCCCCCCGGTCGGGATCGGTCGCATGTCGTGGCCGACTCGGCGCGCAGGTCTCGCCTACCCCACCCGCCGGCCGTGCCCCTGCCAGAACGGCTCACGCAACTCGCGCTTGAGCACCTTGCCGCTCGGGTTGCGCGGCAACGCCGGCAGGAAATCCACCGAGCGCGGGCGTTTGTAGCCGCCGAGACGGCCGCGACAGAAAGCGATGATGTCCTCGGCGGTCGCGTCCTCGCCGGCGCGCAGAACCACGACGGCCTTCACGGCTTCCCCGAACGTGTCGTCGGGGATCCCGATGACCGCCGCATCGGCGACGGCGGGGTGCTGGAAGAGCACGTCCTCGATCTCGCGCGGGTAGATGTTCTCGCCGCCCGAGACGATCATGTCCTTCACCCGATCCTGGATGAAGAGGTAGCCCTCGGCGTCGATGCGGCCGGCATCGCCGGTGTGCATCCAGCCGCCGCGCAACGCCGACGCGGTGGCCTCGGGCAGGTTCCAGTACCCGCGCAGCAACTGCGGACCGCGCCCGCAGATCTCGCCGATGGTCCCGACTGGCACCGGGCGATCGTCGCGGTCCACGATGCGCAGCTCGGTGCCGACGATGGCGCGGCCGGCGGAGAGCAGCAGCTCCGGCCGGCCAGACAGGGCGCGGCGATGGTCCTCGGCCGTGAGATAGGTGAGCACGGCGGTGGTCTCCGTCATGCCGTAGCCCTGGTTGAACTCGCAGCCGAACACCTCGATGGCGCGGCGCAGCACGGACTCGGCGATCGGCGAGGCGCCGTAGGTGATCTGCCGCAGGTCGTCGTAGCGGCGCGCCGCCACGTCGGGAACCATCATCAGGCACGCCTGGATCATGGCGGGCACCAGCGTCGTGCGGTGGATGCCTTCCCCGCTCAGCGCGCGCACCACGGCCGTCGGGTCGAAGTCCTCGTGGACGACGAGCGAGCCTTGCGCGGCGATCGCGTGCAGCGCCGTGACCGCCGCGGCGGCGTGGTACATCGGCGCGACGATGAGCACGCGCTCGCCCGGCGGGCCGCTCATCGTGAAGCCGATCTGGAAGAGCTGCGTCATCACCGCGTGATGCGTCAGCACGGCACCCTTCGGGCGTCCCGTCGTGCCGCTGGTGTACATCTGGTAGAGGTCGTCGCCCGGCTGCACCTCGACCGCCGGCGCGCTGGCCGGCTGCGCGGCGAGCCACGCGTCCCACTGTTCCCAGCCCTCCGGGGCGGGCGCGTCGAGGGCGATCCATCGCCGCACGCGCGGTAGGGCCGCGCGTAGCGGATCCATCGCCGCGACGTACTCCCCGCGCGCGATCACCAGCTCGGCCTCGGCATCGGCGACGATGTACTCCCACTCGGGCGGCGCGAGCCGGTAGTTGAGCGGCACCGGCACCGCACCCGCCTTCGAACCGCCAAAGAACACCGTGGGGTACTCGAGACAGTTCTTGGCGAGGAACGCGAAGCGCGTGCCCGACCGAACACCGGCGGCGACGAGGGCGTTGCCGAGGCGGTGCGCCTGACCGAGCGCCTCGGCGCGCGTCTGATGACGCGACCCGTGGACGACCAGCTCAGCGTCGGGGCGCTCGCGAGCGAGGTGGTCGAGGACGTCGTGGAGGCGCATGACGGTGGGCGAGTGGAGGGCGGCCCGTCGACGGCAACGACGCCCGCTCCGTGAGCGGATACATAGTCCCTGCTGGCTGCGAGCGGCAAGGGAAAGCGTCCGCTGGAGGCGGCGCTGGAGGGAAAGGATCGCGCGGCGAAGGCAGGTCCCTGCGCGGAGTACCCTGGGAACGCAACGGTTTCGCCACGCGATGCCGGGCGGGCAACCCCGCGCCCTTGGCGGTTGGGCGTTCACCGCAACGTCGAGGCCGATGCGGCTTCGCGTGCGCAGGGGTCCCGACGCTTCGTGCAGCGTCGGCGGCGCGGCGCTGCTATGAACACATGGTGCGCGTCCGCGTTCTCACCGCCACTGCCCTCGCCCTCGCGGTCGGCCTGGCGACCGCCACGGCCCAGCAGCCTGCGCCGACGGCGCCGACCGGGGCCGCACCGGCGTCGCGCATCGACACCGCGGCGGGAGGTGCGACCGATCGCGCCATCGAGCGGCGCCTGCGCGGCATCTTCGACGAGTTGGACGGCCTCGGCGCGATCCGCATCGCCGTGCGCAGCGGCGTGGTCGAGCTGCAGGGTGAGACCCTCTCGAGCGATCTGCGGGAGCGTGCCGTGCGATTGGCGCGGCAGGTGCAGGGCGTCGTCGAGGTCGAGGATCACATCGCCGAGGTGCGCGACATCCGGCGGCGCGTCGCGCCGGTCGTCGACCGCCTTGTCGACCGCGGTCGGCACCTGCTCGCGTGGCTCCCGCTGCTCGGCGTCGCGGTGCTGATCGTCGGCGCGTTCTGGCTGCTCGGCTGGGTTGTCGGCCGCTGGGACGCGCCCTTCCGGCGGCTGGCGCGCAACGCCTTCCTGGCCGAGCTTCTGCAGCGGGTGGTGCGCGGGGCGATCATGCTGGCGGGGATCGTCATTGCGCTCGACGTCCTCGACGCGACGGCGCTGGTGGGCACCGTGCTGGGCGCCGCCGGGATTCTCGGCCTGGCACTCGGCTTCGCCCTGCGCGACACGGTCGAGAACTACATCGCCAGCCTGCTGCTCAGCCTGCGGCAGCCGTTCGCGCACGACGACCTGGTGCTCATCGAGGGCTGGGAAGGGCGGGTGCTGCGGCTGACATCGCGCGCCACCGTGCTGATGACGCTCGACGGCAACCACGTGCGGATTCCGAACGCCGTCGTCTACAAACAGGTGATCGTCAACTATACGCGCAATCCCAGTCGTCGCTTCCAGTTCGACGTCGGCGTCGGGACGGAACAGGATCTGGCGGCGGTACAGCGGCTGGGAGCGGAGACGCTGGCCAACATGGAGGGAATCCTCGAGGACCCGCCGCCGGTGGCGACCGTCGAGACGCTCGGCGATTCCAGCGTCGTGATCCGGCTGGCAGGCTGGGTCGACCAGCGGACGGCGGACTTCCTGAAGGTGCGCAGCGAGGCCATCCGTCTGGTGAAACGGGCGTTCGACGCCGCCGATGTCACCATGCCGGAGCCGATCTACGTGGTGCGGATGGCGGGCGCGCCGCCGGCGGCCGTCGACGAGGCGCCCGCGCCGGTGTCGCCGCGACCGGCTCCGGGACCCGCCGTGGCGATCGACATCGCGCCGCAGGACCATCTCGAGCGGCAGATCAGCGGCGAACGCCGCGGGCACGCCGAGGACGATCTGCTGAACCCGAACGCGCCGAAGGAGTGAGCGACGGCCGCCGAGAGCCGAGTGTATCTGTAAGGGAAGCCGCCAGGGACGCTACGGCGCCAAGACTGCTCTTGCGCCTGGCGTCCCTGGCGGCTCAGTCGTCCATCGAGCCAGCGCCCTCGATGCGCACCGAAATGCTCCACGCCTTGCCGAGCCAGTCGAGTAGCGACGACTCGTGCGTGCCCATGGCCTCGGGAAGCGCCGCGTCGAGCACCGCGCCGTAGATGAGCTCGCGCGCTTCCTGACGGGTGATGCTGGGCAGGAACGCCTTCAGCTCGGCCTCGTCCTGGAATCGCTCATCGGCCGCGTCGGTGGCCTCCGCGTATGCATCTTCTCCGACGCCGTCGATCACGCGCTGCAACGCCTTCAGTTCGTCGTCCGAGGCCGTTCCGTCCGACTCGACCACTGCTTCGATGAGCGCGGCCAGGGCCACGCGTTCGTCCTGCGTCAGGTCGCTCAGTTCCATGCCGGCATCTCTCCCCCGAACGGACGCGATGTCAACGTGCGCGGCGGCGATACTCGGCCGGACCGTCCCTCCTTGTGGCGAAACTTGACCCGCGACGAGTCGACCCAGATTATGGGGGGTGCTCGGCCGGACGCGCCGGGCCCGGGCAGGAGATCACCATGACGGTTGTGGATGCGGTACGTTCCATCGCCTGGCGGCTTGGCCAAGCGCGCTGGTTGACGTTGTTGATCGCGGCTGCGGCGGGGGCCGGCGTGATCGTCGCCGGCCAGGCCGCGTTGCGCATGGTGCCGAAGCGGCCCTCCGCCGTGCTGGCGACGATTGATGGTGCGCCGATCACCGCCCCGCAGCTGCGCGCCGAGATGGCAATGCGGGGTGGCGAGGACGCCTTCCCGACGGCGGCGCAGCGTCGGGCGCTGCTCGACGACGTGATTCGCCTCGAGGTGCTCGCCACCAATGCCCGGAAGGCGGGCTACCTCGATCGGCCCGACGTCCACCGCGCGATCGATCAGCTGTTGGCCGATCAATACGCGCACGACGCGATCGACGAGCCGCTGGCCGGGCTCGAAGTGACCGACGCGGAGATCCAGCAATACTATCGCGACCACCTGGCGGCGTTCACGTTGCCGCGTTCGATCCACGCCGCGCTGATCTTCGTGGCGGTTCCGCCGGACGCCACCCCCGAGCAGCGCCAGACGCTGCGGCACCGCGCCGAGGAGGCGCACAGGCTGGCGGTGGCCGAGAAGCCCGGCGCGGACTTCGAAGGCCTGGCGAACGAGTACTCCGACGATCAGTCGACCCGCGAACGCGGCGGCGACATCGGCTGGATCACCGAGGGCGAGCCGCCCCACCTCGACCAGCCGGTGACGGCGGCCATCCTCGCGATGCGCGAGGCGAACGAGATGTCGCCCGTGATCGAGACGCCCAGCGGATTCTACGTCGCCAAGCTGCTCGACGTGCACGCCGCCGTGACGCGGCCGCTGCCCGAGGTGCGCACCGCCATCCACCAGCAGTTGGTCCGCGAGCAGCGCGAGGACCGCGCCGCCAAGCTCTATGCCTCCGCGCTCGCCGACGTGCCGGTCAACGTGAACGAGGCGGCGGTCGCCGCCATGGAAGCGGCGGAGGAGAGCGCCGTCGGCCTCTCCGCCACGCGGGCGACACCGAACCACAGCTGAGCGAGCGCCGGCCCAACGGTCCGGTCCAACGGCCCTCCCCGGCCCAGGCAGCGGTCCGTCAGTCGGCGCGCGCGCCGCGCACAGGAATCCACGGCCGGTTCGCCAGCTGGTCGCGTCCGCCCCAGAGATCGTCGCAACCGCCGCGTGCGTAGTGCGCCGAGATCGCGCGCCGGAAGCCCTGCGTCTGGTTGTGGCCGGAGCCGTGCAGCAGCAGCGAGTGGAACAGCAGCGTGTCGCCGACCTGCATCTCAACGTGCACGCGCTCGGGCGCGGCAGCCACATCCTTCACGCCAACGAAGCCGAAGTTCACGTACTCCCAGTCCGGGACGTCGTGCTCGAGGAGCTCGCCACGGTGGGTACCAGGTAGCACGGCGAGGCAGCCGTTCTCGCGTGTCACCGGTTCCAGCGCCGTCCACGTGCCGACGACGGCGTCGCCGGGACGGAAGCCGAAGTAGAGCAGATCCTGGTGGAAGGGGTGGCGTCCGTCGACGCCGGGCGGCTTGGTGACGACCATACTGTTGACGAACGTCAGCGTGGGGCCGAGCAGCGACTCGAGGCAGTCGAGCAGCGCGGGGTGCCGCGCGTAGCCCATGAACACCGGGTCGTTCTCGAAGAAATTGATCTTGCAGATGGCGTGCTCGGGCGTCGGCGGGATGAACGCCTTCTTCGCCACCATCACGTCGCGCACCAGCTGCATCGCCGGCGGTGGCGCAACCGCGCCGCTGGCGAGCTCCCGCGTGTGCCGCAGCCACGGGGCGACGTCGCGCACGGCGAACAGCCCGCGCACGCACACGAAGCCGTCGCGCCAGTAGTCCGCGACCTCGTCTTCGCTGAGGCGCCCCGTCACGATTGGCCGACGTTAGCGGCACCGCGCGCGGCCGTCCAGACGGGCCGCGCGGTGGGCGATTGAGGAAGCCTCTACAGCCGCGCCATGATCGCGATGCCTGCGTAGCTGTTCAGCGTCGGCGCCGGCTCGAAGTAGCGGCCGCCGAGGGCGTTGATGCGGACGGTACCGATGTAGTTCTGGCTGGCGAGGTTGTTGATGCCGACGTACGGCGCGACGCTCCAGTGGTCGCCGAAGCTCACCTGGTAGCCGGCGCGCAGGTTGACGAGCTCGTAGGCCCGGGTGCTGGCGGAGTTGGCGTCATTGACCGGATAGCCGTCGACGAGGAACGCCTCGAGCGCGGCGAAGAAGCCGAGCGGGTGGTCGTAGCGGAGCTCCTGGTAGATCCACCATTGCGGAATGCCGGGCTCGTTGTTGCCGGCGAAGTTCATGTCGCCGACCTGGTAGTCGGTGAACTCACTCTTGATCAGCGTGACGGCGCCGCTCCAGCGCAGCGGCGCGAGCAACCGCGCCTGCCAGTCGAGCTCGAGGCCGTAGCGGCGCGAGTGGCCGGCGTTGCGAAAGGCCTGGTGACCGGTGTCGCTCTCGAACTGGATCAACTCGTCGTCGACTTCGATGTAGTACGTCGACGCCTCGGTGGTCAGGTTGCCCGGCCAGTGGGCGCGCCCACCCAGCTCGTAGGTCACCGAGGTCTGCGGCTGGATGTCGGGGTTGAATCCGACACCGCTGGGATTCACGAGCTCGGTGGTAGTCGGCGTCTGGAACGCGGTGCCGATGGTCGCGAAGAGCGAGAGATCGCGCAGCACCTGCGGGCGGCCGTCGAGCCAGGTCCAGCGCAGACCGCCGGTGGGGCTGAGCTGATCGAACGTGCGCGAGCCCGACGCGGGGCTGTCGGACGGCGTGTCGACGCCGACGTCGAAGAACACCGCGTCGTAGCGCAGGCCGGCGCTGAGCTCGAGGTCGGGGCGCAGCATGATCGCGTCGCGCGCGTACGGACCGACGCTGCCGACCTGCTCGCGCTGGCGGACGGACAGCGTGCCGCGGTCGCCATCGACGTTCGGGTAGCGGCTCCGATCGTCGTCCTGGTACTGCAGATCCATTCCCAACGTAAAGGTGTTCTGCAGGCCGAACAGCGGACCGAAGAGCGTCCACCGCGCGCCGCCGCCGGGCGCCACGCGATTGAAGGTGACGATGCCGTCGCCGACCGCCGGGAGGATCGGCAGCGCGCTGTCGAAGTCGCGGGTGATGACGTACGCGTAGACGTTCAGGTCGCTCGACTCGCCGCGATGGTTGAGCGTCGTGCCGAAGCGCTCCTGCTGTACGCTCTCGCCGGCATCGAGCCGCACGTTCAGGTCGCGCGCCTGGCGCGGATCCTGGGCGACCTGCGCGGCCGTGAGTCCGCCCGGATCGTCGGCGACCGGCGTGTCGACGCCGTTGGCGAGAAAGGTGACGTCAGTCGCGTCGTCGATGTCGTAGCGCAGCTTCGCGAGCCAGGTGCCCGACTGCGTGTCGCTGTGCTGGCGGTAGCCGCCGAGTTGGAGATACGAGCCGAACGCGTAGGTCGAGAACTGTCCCGCCCTCGCGCCGCCCTCGAGTTGGTACTTGCCGAAGCCATACGAGCCGCCGCTCAGGTCCAGGGTCGGCCGTCGGCACCGGCGGCGCGTGCTCGCTGAACAGCTGGATGACGCCGCCCGACGCGTTGCCATAGAGTGCGCCGGCGGGACCGCGCAGCACCTCGATGCGTTCGATGCTGCCGAGATCGATGTCGTCGATCTGCGTCTGGCCGTCGGGCTGCGTCTCCGGCAAGCCGTCGAGCAGCACCCGCACCTCGCGAATGCCGAAGGCGGCGCGGGTGCCGAAGCCGCGGATCTGGATACGGACGTCCTGGGCGAAGTTGTTGGCGTTCTGCACCAGCACGCCAGGGACGCGGTCGAGCGACTCCTGCAAGCCGTTGCCGCGCTGGCCGCCCTGCACGTCGATCCCCTCGACGATGCCGACCGACGCCGGCACGTCGCCCAGCGGCTGCGCGAGCCGCGTCGCCGTCACCACCACCGGCTCGAGCTGCAGCTGGTCCTCCTCCTGCTGCGCGAACGCCGGACACGAGAGAAGAAGAATTGCACCGCAGAGACGCAGCGTCGCAGAGACCGCCGGCTTGAGATGCGACAGCCGGGCCCATACCTCTAGAGGATGATGCGGAGCTTGACCGACGCTTGCCCGTGCAGCCTGTCTCCGCGTCTCTGCGCCTCTGCGGTGAAAGCCGTCTGAATGGGTGAGCACACGCGCGCGTTGCGGCTGCTGTTCGTGTCGCTGGTCTGCATCGGCATTGGCCAGTCGATGCTGTTCAGCATTCTGCCGCCGGCGGCGCGGCAGATCGGGATCTCGCCGTTCCAGGTGTCGACGATCTTCGCCACCTCGGCGACCTTGTGGGTGTTCATCAGTCCGTGGTGGGGACGCCGGAGCGACCTGCACGGGCGGCGACCGATCATGATGATCGGTCTGTTCGGCTACGCGCTGTCGATGTTCGCGCTGGCGGTGGTGATCGAGAGCGGCCTGCGCGGCTGGCTGACGGCGATGTGGATCTACCCGCTGCTGATCGTCGCGCGCTGCCAGTTCGCGATCTTCGGCTCCGGCACGGGTCCGGCGGCGCAAGCCTACGTCGCCGACCGCACCAGCCGGCACGACCGGACGGCCGGCGTGGCGCTGGTGAGCGCCGCGATGGGCGTCGGTGAGACCCTCGGTCCCGGCGTCGGCGCCCTGCTCGCGACCATCGACCTGCTCGCCCCGATGTATCTGTCCGCCGCGCTGGCGGTGCTGAGCGGGCTGGCCCTGCGCCGCTGGCTGCCCGAGGAGCGACCGGTCGTGCACGCCGACATGGCGCCGTCGCGCCGGCTCAGTCCCCTCGACCCCCGGGTCGTACCATTCGTCCTGGTCTCCGCCGCCGTGCAGGCGACGCGCGCGACCACGGTGATCACCTTCGCCTTCTTCCTGCAGGACACGCTCGGCCTCACGCCCGAGCGGACGGTCCAGCTCTCTGGTATCGGCTTCGTCGTGCTGGCGATCGCGAGCCTCTTCGCCCAGCTGCTGATCGTGCAGCGCTTCAAGCCGACGGCGCGGCGCATGTTGCGCGTCGGCCTGCCCCTGTCGGTGGCGGCGTACGTCCTGCTCGCAGTCGGCCACGGCCTGCCCGCCTACCTGGTCGCGCTGCTGCTGCTCGGCGTCGGACTCGGCCTCATCCGCCCCGGCAGTGCGGCCGGCGCCTCGCTGTCGGTGGATGCCAGCGAGCAGGGCGCGGTGGCGGGACTGGTGAATGGGGTCGCGGTGATCGGCAACGTCGTTGGTCCAATGATCGGCACGACCCTATACGCCATGAACCCGATCGGACCATACGCCATGAACGCCACGGTGATGGCCGCCGCCTGGGCGCTCCTGTACGCCAACCGGCGGCTGCGGAACTTGCGGGCGTAGGGCCGCCCGCGAACGCGGCAGCGTTGCCGAGAGGCCACTGAAGCCCGGCGGAGGTTGACCGCTCTCGCCGGCCTCCCATAGATGCGGCGCGGAGCGTCAGTGCGTTCACGACTATCCGAAAACCCGGTCTTTCGGCTTCCCATCACTGCCGACCATCTCGCCGAGTTTCAGGAGTGGGAACGCGGCGCGGCGCCGCAGATGGTCGCGAGATACCACCTGATTCCCGCGCAGGTGGTGTTCGAGCTTCGCGCCTCGGACGTGCTGGCGCGGGATCCCGCCGTCGAGATCCGCTCGGTGGGCGGGCAGACGGTTCTCGTGCGCGCGCACACCGGCGAGCGTATCGAGATTGGAGAGGTCGATGTCGCCGCGCTGGCGGCGGTGCTCGACGCAATTGACGGGAGGTCGTCGCTGGCGCAGTTGAGTTCCCGGTTCGCGGGCTCGCACCCGGACCTCGCATCGCCGTGCCGGGCGCTGCTCGGCACGGCGATCGCGTTGCCGCATGCCGTTGCCGATCTCGAACGCAGAGTGCCGATGGCGCAGCTCGTCCGGTTTCCGCAGCAGTCGCCCTACTCGCTATCGCGCGCGTACTGGGAGAACTCGATCGCGATCCGTGACGCGCTCGTTCTGCTGTATGACAGCAGCGGATCGCTCGGGGACTTTCTCGAGGCGCTGTGTGGCTGCCATCGCCTGGCGACGCTCGGCGAGAGCGGCCGCGGCTATTATGGCGGCGGCGGAGGCGTTGCGACCGTGCCCGGAGGCCTGCGCGACCTCGAAGTCTTCACCATCGTCGGCCGGCCGATCCTGGGGACCCTCGAAGCGTGGGTCGCGCAATTGGACCTCGCCGGCGCACTCGTGCGGGAGGGCCCCATTGTCTCGCGCGCCAAGCAGGTGATGGTACGTATCGAGGACGGCGGCCTGCGTTGTGTCTATGGGCCGGGATCCGACGACCATTCGCCGCGCGCGCTTCTGGACGAAGCACGGGACGAATTGCAGCACGCGCTCCGCGCTCGCGCCGCATCGGATGTGCGGACCATGCTCGGCGCGTGCGCCCGGTTCCATCAGCTCTTCATCGCGGCGCATCCGTTCTACAACATCAACCATTCGCTCGTGATGAACGTGGTGAACGACCTCCTCGCCGGGGTGGGCGTCGGCTCGATGCCGCATCTCTATCTCGACTATCTGGCCCAACGGACGAATCCAGACGACTACGAGTCGGCATTCGCCCGAGCCGTCGCGACGTACGCGATCCGTCGCGGCGAGGACGATTCCGTCGACAAGGCAATGCGCGCCGCAGCCGGCCTGTTGCGCATCGCCAGTCTGCGAATGATCGTGGAATACAAAGCGCTCCAGGCCAGCCGCTCGAAACCGAGCTGATCCACCGCCTCGACGGCGCGGATCAGAGTCTCCTGCATCAGCCCCCGCGACGGTCAGCGTGGCCGGGTCAACGTCCGATGTCAGCGCGGCGGACGCGTGCGGCGGACGAGGGCGGTGCCACCCCGGAGGATCAGGACGCCGAGGCGCGCGTATGAGCTGGCGATTCACATAATCGGAGAGTCTCGGACCATCGCCTGGGCGAGGCGCGCGCCGGGCGCTCAGCTCACGTCGTCCGGGAGCCCGCTGGGCCCCGCGGGGGCGCCGGGGCTTTGCCCACCAATTCCCTGAGCACGTTCCGTTCCCGATTGGAGGGCCGCGCTTCCGCGCGGCCGGTCGCGCGGAAGCGCGACCCTCCAGGCGCGGGATCGATCCACCAGCCGAATTGGCGGGCAAGGCCGGGCGCCGGGCACGGGGGGGGTCCAGCGGCAGGCCGAGGTGGCTGGCGAGCAGGGCTTAATGGGCAGGTCCGCCGAGGACAGCGCCGGCCGCGGCGACGTCATGAACGCCACGATGAGGGCCGCCGCCTGGGCTCTCCGGTATGCCAACCAGCGGCGGTGGAACGTGCCGGCGTAAGGCCGCCCGCGAACGCGGCAGCGTTGCCGAGAAGTTTGGCAGAACCGACACCGGCGGTGTGGCCGGGCCCAGAGGGCACGGGAGGACGCGGGTGGCACGCCCCTTGGACCAATCGCACCAGACCCACGCGAGGACCGCCCATGCTTGGCCTGCCCACCGAACCGACCCGCGACGACGTGATGCCCTATCACGAGTTCTACCTCGACGACTTCGAGCCGCGCGCCGCACTACCGGCCGCTCTGGGAGCACATCCGGCGGACCGGGCAGAGCGCCCTCGGCTCGAAGGTGCACGAGGCCAACCTGGCGCTGCGCGTCGGAAGGCGTGACCTTCACCGTGTACAGCGACAAGGAGGAGGGCATCGAGCGGGTCTGGCCGTTCGACCTCATCCCGCGCATCATCCCGGCCAACGAGTGGGCGACCATCGAAGCCGGGCTCAAGCAGCGGGTGCGCGCGCTCAACCTGTTCCTGCGCGACCTCTACCACGAGCAGCAGATCCTCAAGGACGGCGTCGTGCCGGCCGAGCTGATCTTCAACGGCAAGCACTTCCTGCGCGAGATCATGGACATCGATCCGCCGCAGGGCATCTACACGCACATCAGCGGCATCGATCTCGTGCGCGACGGACCGGGCCGGTACCTGGTGCTCGAGGACAACCTGCGCACGCCGTCCGGCGTCTCGTACATGATCGAGAACCGGATCGTCGAGCGGCACATCCTGCCGGAGTTCTTCGCCCAGCTACCGGGTGCGGCGCGTCGAGCACTACCCGGCCCTGCTGCTGGAGGCGCTGCGCTTCACTGTCGCCGCGCGGCAAGGACAACGCGGAGATCGCGCTGCTGACCCCGGGCATCTACAACTCGGCGTACTTCGAGCACACCTTCCTCGCCAAGGAGATGGGCATCGAGCTGGTCGAGGGCCGCGATCTGGTGGTGAAGAACGACGTCGTCTTCATGAAGACGACGCAGGGGCTGCAGCGCGTCGACGTGCTCTACCGCCGCGTCGACGACGCCTTCCTCGACCCGCTCTGCTTCCGCGCCGACTCGGTGCTCGGCGTCGCCGGCATCATCAACGCCTGGCGCGCCGGCAACGTCGCCATCGTCAATGCGCCCGGCAACGGCATCGCCGACGACAAGGCGATCTACCCGTTCGTCCCCGACATCATCCGCTACTACCTCGGCGAGCGGTCCGATCCTGGAGAACGTGCCCACCTACCAGATGACCAAGCGCCGACGATCAGGCGCTACGTGCTCGACAATCTCGAGCGCATGGTGGTGAAGGCGGTCAGCGAGTCGGGCGGGTACGGCATGCTGATGGGGCCGTCATCGACGCCGGCGATGCGCGCCGAGTTCGCCGGCGCGCATCAAGGGCAACCCGCGCAACTACATCGCCCAGCCGGTCGTGCCGCTGTCGCGCCACGTCTGCTACCTCGACGGCGAGCTCGAGTCGCGCCACATCGACCTGCGGCCCTTCGTCATCTACGGCGAGGACATCCAGGTGGTGCCGGGCGGCCTGACCCGCGTCGCGCTGACCAAGGGCTCGCTGGTGGTGAACTCGTCACAGGGCGGCGGCAGCAAGGACACCTGGGTGCTGGCCGAGTGAGCGCGTGAACGCGTGCGCGGATTCGTCGGCCCCCGCGCACGGGCCCGCCTTCACCGCTCCACACAGCGCAGCACGCTCGCGCGCGACGGCCGGCAGTGACTGATGTCGTCGGCCCGGTCGAGCGCACCGTGGGTGAGGACGACGTGCACGGGGCCGGCCGGCTGGGCGCTGCCCGTCTCCAGCGGGCTGAGGTTCGTCGCCGTGACGCGCATCTTGTAGAGGAACGGTCCCTGCCGGCTCGGTTGGAAGGTGGCGCGACGCGCCCGATCGGTGCTCCGGCAGACGATGCGGTCCTCGCCGACGAGCGCACACGGCGGGAACGTCCAGGCGGCGTCGAAGCCCCCCGCCTGGACGCGCAGGCCGAGGCCACTGGCCAGCGCGTCGCTGCGCAGCGTTCCGGTCGAGTCGTTGTCGTTCACCAGGGCGCGGACGAGCAGCGCGCCGTGCGTCTCGGCGGGCGGCGAGACGCGCAGGCGGGCGACGCTCAGCACCAGCGCGGTCGGATCGTCGTTGGGATCGCACACGTCGCCGATGCCGTCGGCGTCGGCGTCGGCCTGGTCGGGATTCGGGTCGAGCGGACAGTTGTCGAGCGCGTCGACGATGCCGTCGCCGTCGGTGTCGATCGGACTCAGCACGATCACCGCGCCGTCGGACCCGTTCACCGGCTGCGCGTTGCCGACCGGATCGGACGTGCCGAGGTGGCCATTCAGCAGCGGATACGTGCCCGGCGGCGCGCTCGGCGAGATGGCGACGTTGCACGTGTAGAGCGTGCCGTCGGGAATCGGCGAGAGATCGCTCAGCGACAGCATCAGCACGCGGATGCCGGTGCAGCTCACGCCGGGTGTGCAACCCGACGGGCGGAACGCGGTGAAGATCGACTTGCCGGTGGCGGGGTTCGCGGTGCAGTCCGGCTGGCCGCCGCCGGTCGCGGCGATGGGCGTCAGCGGATCGAAAGTGATGTCGTTCTGGATGCCGGCCACCGGCAGACCGCCGGAGTCGAGCATGACCGGGAAGCTCGCCGTGGCGCCGGCGGTGCCGGTGGCGACGCCGATGTCGATCGACACGGTGCCCGGCGGCGAGTTCGGAAAGCCCGGAAGGCACAGCAGGCCGAGCACGGCGTTGACCGACGCGATGACCTCGCTGACGTCGACGCCGCCACTCAGATCGAGATCGGCGGCCGGGCACGCGGACGGCGGCGTCTCGTCGAGCGCGATGCCGATGCCGGTCAGCACCTCCCCGACGCTGACGCCGAGGATGCCGTCGCAGTCGCCGCTGCAGAACAGCTGGGCCGACGCCGCGTCCGCGCACAACACCGCGACGCCGACCGCGCAGACGGCGCGGAGCGCTCCCTTCCAGACACTGCCGACCATTGGTTTCCCCCCAGGTGGTCACAAGACGCCACGGCCGTGGTCGTCTCTTGCGGCGATCTCACGGAGGAGAAAGCGAACGCAATTGGCAGAATCTTTACGCGTGCACGGGTGCGCGAGTGAGCGCATCGGCGGCGCGCCAACCGGCGCGCACGCCGAACCGCGCGCGCTGCCCTCAGGCCGGCAGAAAGGCCGCCTGGCGGTCGACCATCGCGTTGAAGGCCGCCAAGAGGCCGTCGAAGCCGGTGGTGTCCGGCTCGAGAATTCGCAGGGCGTCCACGAGGGCCTCGAGCGTCGCCAGGCAGTGCGGCTGCGGCTCGCGGCGGATGCGATAGGCGCTCGGGCGACTGGGGGTCAGTGAAACGTGTGGCAGGTCGTGCAGCCAGGAATGGGCGTCGTAGATCTTCTTCGCGAGGAACCAGGTGCCGTCGATCGCCACCAGATGGCGGGGATGCTCGGCCGCGGGCAGCGTGGCGAGGTCGCGGGCCCCTGGCGACGGATAGAGGAGCGCGGTGCCCGCCGGCAGGCGGTCGCGGATACCCCCGGCATCCTCCCAGGGCGCGCACCACTCCACCCGCGCGCGCGTCAGCCCGAGGCGCGCGATGCGCACCGTGCCGAGCGCGTGAAAGCGCTCGCGCGGATGCTGGAGGATGGTGACGCTGGTGCGGTTGTTTACGCGGCGAATGGCGCTGCAGATGCAGGCCACTCGAGGCTTGAAACAGCGGTAGCAGGCGGCGCGGGCCGTTGCCGCGCCCGCCGATCGCTGATCGGCGGGCGCACGGCTGGATGACTCAGCGCCGACCGTAGCCACCGCCACGGCCACCGCCACCCCCACGGCCGCCGCCACCACCGCCGAAGCCGCCGCGGCCACCGCCGCCGCCCCCACGGCCGCCACCACCGCCGCCGCCGAAGCCGCCGCGCTCTTCGCGCTCGCGGGCCTCGTTGACCTTGATGGCGCGCCCTTTGAGCTCGTGCCCGTCGAACTGCTGGACCGCGCGTTGCGCCTCGGCCTCGCTGCTCATCTCGACGAAGCCGAAGCCACGCGATTGGCCACTGAACTTGTCGGTGATCACCGCCGCCGAATCACAGCTTCCGGCCTGTGAGAACAGCTCCTGGAGATCGGCGTCGGTCACTTGGAACGCGAGATTACCGACGTACAGCCTTCGTCCCATTGGAAACTCCCTGTTGTTGGGCCGCGGCAGCGACCGGTTTGTCGACTCGTCCTGGGTCTGCCGAAACCCGGGGCGGCGGATCGTATGCCGTCACACGGACGGCGCTGACCGCGCGGCCACAGCGTCAGGATGCGCGGGACTGCAGTCCCCGCGACGCCAATGGGTACAGGCGGCTTCTCCGCGACCGAAAGCTCTTCAATCGAGCCGTCTGTAGCAGCTCTCCGGTCCCTCTGCCAAGGACCAAAAGAACCCAAATCAGGAAGGGCTGGCGGGTGGTTGGGAGCGGTCCGGTGCCTGGAAACGGTAGTGGGGACGGGCGCAGCCGTTGGCTCGCAGCCACGCGGCCAGGGCGGCAGGGCCGTGGAACAGGTCCTCGAACCGCACCGAATCGACCCGGACGGTCCTTCCCCGCGCCCAGGCATTGCCGGCGGTCGCGAACTGTCGGGCCGCGGGCCCGCTCGCCGCAAGGGCCCCGAGCGTCGGCGCGTCGACCCGCCGCCCGGCCTCATCGGCCGGCTCGATGGCACTTATGGACTGGACGGGGTTGCGCCACGCCGCGTCGTTGGCGGCCCCATCGCCAGCCGAGGCCGGGCGGATCAACGCCTGGCGGGCTCTGAAGTGTCGGGCGCGCACCTCGGGGGTCCGGGGGTCCGGCGACGCCCAGGGCGGGATCAGCCGCAGATCGGCCGGCAGGAGGAAGAACTCGCCCGTCGTCGCCGCGAGTGCGGCGGCGGCGGCAGCGGTCGGTGCGGTGCACGTCAGCGTGAAATCCACCCGCGTCGCCGCCGTGGCGACCAACACGTCGCGGGCGCCCTGCGCGGCGGCGGCGGACCACGCCGGCAGGAGCGGTCCGCCGCCGTGGAGCACCAGCGACTGGCCGAACAGGGCGGCGGAGGCCCCGCTGGCGCGCCGCGCATCGGCGGCGACGAAAGCGTCGCGGGCCTCGGATGGGCTGGCAAACGTCGCCACGATCGTCGAACCGGGGCCGGCGCCGGGGAACCCGGCCAGCTCGTCGCCACGCACGCCCCCCGTGTCGAGGGACCAGGGGGGTGCCAACAGATGGTCGACGCTGGCAGCGATATGGGTCGGCCCGACGGTCACCACCGCGGCCAGGACCAGCGCCGCTCCGATACCGCCGACGTAGACCGCACCGAGCGCCACGGCCACGGGCCAACGGGGTGGTCGCGCGTTGATGATGTCGAACACCTGCAGCGTGCGCTGCGCAAGGACGCGCGCATTGGACTTCGGAAAGGCGGCTTTGACGTGGTCGATGATGCTATCCGCCATGGCGGGCGGAATCGTCTGATCGTCGGGAGCCGTCGCCGACAGACCGCCGGCGCGCAACTCACGGGCGATGCATGCCAGCCGATACGAGTGGCTCGCGCCGCCGAGCAGCACGACCGCGAGCAGGCCGAGCAGCGGATCGTTGAAGGTGATGCCGGCGAACGCCAGGGGGACCGCGGCGAGCAGCTGGAACGCTCCAGCCAGCACGTGGTGACGCGCGCTCAGCAGCGTGTGCACCACCCAGCCGCCGTCGAGCGGCAGCAGCGGCAACAGGTTGAGCCCATTGATCACGAGCAGGAGCAGCGCGGCCTCGCGGGCCCAGGCGAGACCCAGCGGTGGGCCGGCCAGGCCGATGAGGCCGCCGGCGACAATGCCGGGCATGGGCCCCATCATCGACACGATCGCCCGCTTCCAGCCGGCGACGTTGGACTGTCGGGCGGTCACCGCCGCGCCGAAGAATGGAATGACGAACATCCGCGGGTCGCGATGCTGAAAGACCCGCATGGCAACGTAGTGGCCGAGCTCGTGGAACAAGAGCACCGGCACCAACCCAATCGTCACCGTCCAGACCGCTGCGCCGGCGCCAAGGAAGAGCACCAGCGACACCAACACCGTCAATGCGCCTGTGATCCAACTCACCGTCCCGCGCTGCAGCGCGCCGATCTCCTCCAGCACCTCGGCATGACGCCGGCCCTGGGTGGCGGCGTCCTCCAGACCGCCCCCGCCGCGCAGTCGCTCGCAATCGGCGTCGCGCGGTGGCGCGAATACCTGGAGGGCGTTCGGCCCCGATACGTGTTCCACTGACTCCACCAATGCAGCCGGCATGGCATCGTAGCGGCGGCCGGCAGGCAGTAAAGCGCGATCTTTGGTGAGGGGGCCGGGCCTCCGGACCCGGGTTCGGGACGCCGGGTGCCGACCGCCCATCTCGATCCCGCACCTCCGCTCCGGTTGGAACTCGAGCCACCGCTTGCCCATCCCTCAATCGCCGCTGCCCAATTCGAAGGCAGCGCGCGTCGCCGGTCGCCAAGCCCTACTCGCTCGACCGACTGCCACGCCGTGGCATGGGGCTTGCCCTTTGATGCGCCGGCCCGGCGTGGCACCGGTGGGGTGCGTCGGTCAGCCGGGGGTCGCTCGTTCCATGCTCAGTCGCATCGCGGATTCGCTCTATCTGGATGTCTCGCTACCTCGAACGCGCCGGTAACACGGCGCGCTTGGTGGAGATCAACCTCGTCCACCTGCTCGAGGCAGAGGATGCGCTGCCCGAGGCGGCGCAGTGGCGGCCGTTGCTGTCGATCGGCTGCAGCGAGGAGGCGTACCAGGTGCGCTACGACGGCGCCGACGTCACCGCCGCGCGAACGATCCAATTCATGACCCGCGAGCGCACCAACCCGAACGGCATCCGCACGAGCCTGCGGCTGGCGCGCGAGAACGCCCGCGTCGTCCGCGACCGCATCTCCAACGAGATGTGGGAAGCGATCAACGAGATGTGGCTGAACATCGATCGCATGATGGAGCGCAGCCGGCGCCGAGCGCTCCCCGAGCCTGTTCGCCGAGGTGCGCAACGGCGTGGCGCGCTTCCACGGCATCTCCGTCAGCACGATGATGCGCGGCGAGGCGTTCGGCTTCTATCTCCTCGGCACCTGCGTCGAGCGCGCCGACATGACGGCGCGCATCCTCGACGTGAAGTACCACCTGCTGCTGCCCGACGTGGCGATGGTCGGGTCGCCGCTCGACTACTACCAGTGGGCGGCGCTGCTGAAATCGCTGTCGGCGTTCGAGGAGTTCCGCCGCCACTACCACGCCGGCCTGCGGCCGGTGGACATCGCCGAGTTCGTGCTCTTCGAACGCGGCTTCCCGCGCTCGCTGCGTTTCTCGGTGGATCGCATGGGCCACGCGCTGCGCGAGCTCGGCGTCAGGGCGCCGACGACCGCGCCGCGGCGAAGCTGCGCGAGCTCGACGCCCATCTCGCCGAGGCCACCGCCGAGCAGGTCTTCACCATCGGCCTGCACGAGTACCTCGATCAATTCCTCGCCAAGGTCGGCGCCTTCAACGGCGCCGTCTCGCGCGCGTACTTCGAGCAATATCTCGGGGACGACCGGTGAAGTACACCATCACCCACGCCGTGCGGCTCACCGCATCGGCGCCGGTGTGGGAGCACCATTGCGAGCTGCGCGTGGCGCCGCAGCCCGACGCCCCATCAGAAGGTGCGCAGCGTCGCCGTGACCGTCGAACCGGCAGGCGGAGGTCCGCACCTATCGCGACGGGTTCGGCAATCAGGTGCATCGCCTTCGATCTGATCGCGCCGCACGACAAGGCCAGCGTGACCGTGCGCGCCGTCGTCGAGACGACGCTCGCCAACCCGTTCGACTTCCCCCCCGTCGCGCCCGCCAGCGAACGCGCCTGGATCGACCGAGGCCCTGCAAGCGCCAGCCCCGGCTGTGGGACTACCTGCTGCACCGCAGTCCCGTGACGCCCGCGCTTGCCAGCCTCGAGGGCTCGAGGTGCCGGCGCCGCGACCCGGGCAAGCCGCTGCTCGTCGCGCTGCAGGCCGTGCTCGAGTGGATGCGCCGCGACTTCGAGCTCGCCGACACGGTCGCGCCGACCGCGACGCTCGCCGATGCGATTGCGCGCCGAAGCCGTCGACGCGCAGGATCTCGCGCATCTGCTGATTTGCGTCGCGCGCGCCTGGGGCGCGCCGGCGCGCTACGTCCGCGGCTATCGCGATCCGGCTACCTCGAAGATGACGCCGAGCAGGCGCTGTATGCCTGGGCGGAGATGCTGGTCCCCGGCGCCGGCTGGCGCGGCCTCGATCCCTGCACCGGCCTGGTGACCAACGACACCTACGTCACCGTCGCCACCGGCCGCGACGCGCTCGACTGCCCGCCGGTGCGCTCCGCCTGCAAGGGCGGCGCCGAGCCGGCGAAGGCATCGGCGGTGGAGGTTCGTGGTGAACAGTAATGGCGTGCGCACGCCTCACCTAGAAGAGCAGACAAAAGACAAAAGGCAGAAGACAAAAGGAATGGAACCCGTCACCGGCCCCCGGCCGCGACCGATACCGTCCCTTCTCGTCTTCCCTTTTGTCTATTGCCTTTTGTCTTTTGTCTTCTGTCTTTCGTCTTCCCCATGGACATCCTCCACGACGACATCGTCTCCCTCGCCCTGCCCTACCGCGAGATGCTGCACGTGCGCCGCACGAGCTTCATCGGCGGCAGCGGGCCGCGCGTCGCGGTGATCGCCGGCATCCACGGCGACGAGCTCGAGGGGCTGTACGTCTGCCATCGCCTGGCGGCGTGGCTGGAGCAGCTCGCCGAGACGCATCCGCACGCGCTGCGCGGGCGCGTCGACCTCGTCCCGGCGCTCAACCCGCTCGGCATCGACACGCTGGAGCGCTTCGTGCCGGTGTTCGACGCCGATCTCAACCGCAACTTCCCCGGTGACCGCGACGGCCTGCTGCCGCAGCGCATCGCCGCCGGCGCGATGGCGGCACTCGAGGGCGCGGCGCTGGTGATCGACATCCACGCCAGCAACATCTACCTGCGCGAGATCCCGCAGGTCCGCATCAATCAGGACTTCGCCGACACGCTGGTGCCGCTGGCCGAGGGCATGAACCTCGACCTGATCTGGCTGCACGGCGCGGTGACCGTCCTCGAGGCGACCATCGCCCACAGCCTCAACAGCCGCGGCACGCCCTGCCTGGTGGTCGAGATGGGCGTCGGCATGCGCATCACGCCGGTCTTCACCGAGCAGCTGTTGGTCGGCATCCTCAACGTCTGGCGGTCGCTCGGCGTGCTGGCGCCCGACCTGGAGCTGCCGCCGGTCAGTCACACGCCGCTGCGTCGCCGACGACTCCAACGTCCACTATCTCAACGCCGCCACCTCCGGCCTGTTCGTCCCCGACGTCGACCACTGGATGGCGGTCGCGCGCGGCCAGACCCTCGGCCGCATCGTCTCGCCGCTGCACGGCGGCACCCTCGCCGAGGTCCGCTCGCCGGTCGACGGCGTCCTCTTCACGCTGCGCGAGTACCCGGCCGTGTACGAGGGGTCGCTGATGGCGCGGATCATGGCCACGTGACGTGCTGACGTGCTGCCGTTTGAGAATGACAATGAGAGGACGTGAAGGATTGGCGAGACTCGGAATGCCGCGGTTCGTTCCCTCGACGTCAGCACGTCAGAACGTCAGCACGTCAGCACGCGAATCGAATCCACCGCCAACGAGGATCCCCTCCGCCGCATGACCACCCCGACGCTGCTCGAAATGACCGCGCCGCTGCGCGAGGACTTCTCCATCCCGTACCACGACTTCGGTCCGACGGCAGAGAAGCCCTCGCTGGCGTTGGTGGCGGGGCTGCACGGCAACGAGCTCAACGGCATCTTCGTGCTGTCGCGGCTCGCCGAGTTTCTCGCCGCGCATCGCCGACGGCCGCCAGGCCGGGCACGAGCTGCGCGGACGCATCGTCGTCGTCCCGGCGGTCAACGTGCTCGGGGTCAACACGCGCTCGCGGCGCTGGCCGTTCGACAAGACCGACATCAACCGCATGTTCCCCGGCTACGACGCCGGCGAGACGACGCAGCGCATCGCCAACGCCGTCTTCCAGGCGACGCGCACCGCGCGCTACCGCGTCGACGTGCACAGCTCCAACCTCGACTTCGAGGAGCTGCCGCAGGTGCGACTCTACGAGCCGAGCGAGGACGAGCGGTCGTCGGCGATGCTGTTCGGCCTGCCGGCGGTGATCGAGCGCCGCACCGACCAGGTCTTCACCAGCACGCTCGGCCACGCCTGGCGCGGCTGCGGCGGCGAGAGCTTCGTCATCCAGGCGGGCCGCGCCGGCGATCTGCAGCTGCCGCATTGCGAGCGCCTGTTCCGATCGCTCATGGCGTTCCTGCACCACACCGGCATCGTGTCCGGCATCGACCTCGCCGCCGACGACCAGGACACGCACTACTTCGGCGTCGACCAGACCCTGTCGCTGGTCTCCGACCACGCCGGCCTGTTCGTCACGCACATGCAGGTCGGTACCTGGCTGCAGGCCGGCGCGCTCATCGGCCAGGTCTTCGACGGATTCTCCGGCGAACGCCACGCCGAAGTCCGCGCCCCGTTCCCCGGCCTGCTGAGCGGCATCCGCCGGCAGCCCCTGCTCTACGAGGGCGACCTCATCGCCCGGATCCAGACGCGGGTGCCGACCGATGGGCAGAAGCAGGTGAAGGGGCAGGAGCAGTGATCGACAGCGTGAGCCGGTGAGCCAGTGCGCCGGTGAGCCGGTTCTGACGGGCGCACTGGCGCACCGGCTCACCGGCTCACGATCGTAATCTCAACAATCTCCGCCGGCGCGAACACCCTCAGCGCCGGCCCCCAGAATCCGGTGCCGCGGCTCACGTACAGCTGTGACGTGCCACGCCGATAGTAGCCGGCGACGAACGGCGTGCTGAGGCGGACGATATAGCGGAACGGCCAGATCTGGCCGCCGTGGGTGTGGCCGGAGAGCTGGAGGTCGACGCCGCGGGTGGCGGCCTCCTTGAAAGTCAGCGGATCGTGCGCGAGCAGCACCAGCGGTCGCGTCGGATCGCGATCGGCGAGCGCCACGGCGAGGTCGGAGCGATACGCGGCACTGACCAGGTGGGCGTGGTGGTCCTCGACGCCGGCGAGATCGAAGACGGCGACGCCGCTGCCGATCGTCACGCGCTGGTTGCGCAGCGGGCGGAAGCCGAGGGCGGTGACGCGCGCCACCCATGGATCGACGCCGGAGTAGTAGTCGTGGTTGCCGGTGACGAAGTACACGCCGTTCGTGGCGCGCAGCGCGGCGAACGGCGCGACCTCGTCGCCGATGCGGCGCACGTCGCCGTCGACGAGATCGCCGGTGACGGCGATGAGATCCGGCGTCAGCGCGTTGACCCGAGCCGTCACCTCGGCCGCGAACCGACGGTCGAGAATCGGGCCGATGTGCACGTCGCTGATCTGCACGATGCGAAAGCCGTCCAGCGCCGCGGGCCAGTTCGCGATCTGCACCGTGAGCCGCGTCACCTGCGGGCCGGCGCGCAGCTCGCGCGCACCGCGCCAGAGTCCGGCCAGCGCGAGCCCGACGATCAGGATGGCTTCCGCCCGCGCGGCGGTTCCGGGCGACGACATGCCCGGCGTCATCGCGCCCATGAGCGCGGCCAGTCCGTCGCTGACGACCGCGGCGACGAAGAGGTAGAACGCGGCACCCATCCAGAGCGACGCCGGCCAGGCGATCCACCGCCCGACGCGCGGCGACAGCACGCGCTCGGCGATCGGTTGCAGCAGCAGGGACAACGCACCGCCGGTCAGCACCGCCAGGGCCAGGACGCGCCAGGGCTCGCCCAGCACCGGCGACCACACGAGGCGCTGCGCGAGATAGAGGTGCCCGCCGACCAAGACGGCCAGCAGCACGCCGACGAAGGCCGCGAAGAGCACGAGACGCCGCATGCCGACCACCTTACGCGGCGCCGCGCCGTGTTTCACCAACGTCCCAGCTCGGGCAGCACCTGTTCAGCGAACCGACGGACGCTGGCCTCGGCCTTGGCCGGCGGCAGCGTGCCGTAGCGCGGGATCACGCTCAGCTCGAACGGCCCGATCGTCTCCCAGCGTTCGCGCAGCTTCTCGAGAATGCGGCGCGGCGATCCCCAGCTCTGCACCATCAGATAGCCCTCGGCCTGATCCTGCTTGCCGATGTGCTGCAGGATGTCGCTCGCCTGCGCGTACATCTCGTAGCCGCGCACGCCTTTGAAGTGATCGCCCATGATCTCGTAGTGCTCCATCACCGAGAGGTAGTACTCGACCATGTGGTTGCGGGCCATCTCCTCCGCCTCGGCATCGCTCTCGCCGCAGTACATGATGTCGCTGGTCAGCGGCGGGGGCGGCTCGGTGTCGTGCGCCGCCCGCCAGGCGTTGCGATACGCGGCGTAGTTGGTTTCCTTCCACATCTCCCACGGCATCTGCGAGAAGATCGCCAGACGCGCCCCGATGCGCGCGGCCTGCTCGACCGATTCGGGCGACATGCCGATGGTGTAGAGGCGATCACGGAAGCCGCGTAGCGGCCGCGGCCGGATCTCGGTGCGCGGTTGCGGATAGTAGGGGCCGTCGCCGGCGATGACGCCGGTCTCGCACGCGTCGAGGATCATGCGCGCCGCTTCGTCGAAGCGATCGCGCGACTCGTTCATGTCGACGCCGAACCCGGCGTACTCGCGGCGCGCCAGTCCGCGCCCCAGGCCGAGCACCGCACGACCGCCGGAGAGATGATCGAGCAACACGATCTTCTCGGCCACGCGCAGCGGGTCGTTCCACGGCAGAATGAACGCGCCGGTCGCCAGCCGGATGCGCGACGTGCGCGCCGCCAGCCAGGCGAGGAACTGCGCGTTGTCCGGACAGGCCGAGTAGTCGAAGAAGTGATGCTCGACGACGAACACCGTGCCATAGCCCAGCGGCTCCGCGAGCTCCGCCAGCCGCCGCTCCGCCGCGAGATGCTCACGATCGTCGAGCCAATTGCCATAGTTCTGAAAGACCAGCTGTACCGAGACATCCATGCGTCGCTGACAATCACAGTCGCCGACGTTTGTGGAGGGACGCGGTCGGCGTGCAGCGCTCAGCCTTGAGCCTTCAGCTTTCACCCGTCGTCGCGCTCGTCCTGCCTTTCCGGCTTTGCAGTGCCAACCATCATGTGCAGCTCGCGCACTGCGGCCGCAGTCGAGACTTTGCAGTTGGAGCATTCCGCCCCACGAGACGGTCCGATCGTCGACGCCGTCACGCCGGGCACGTGGATTGCAAACACATCTCGCCGTTCGAGGAGGCTGGAATGATGGTCATCGACATGACGGCGGAACTCTCGCCCCTGTTGTACGGCATGAACGCGCTGCTGGTGATGTCGGCGCTCGCGCTGCTGGCGGAACCCGCCTCTCGCGCGCTGCGCAACTGGACTCGCACGTTCACGCGGCCGCGCCTCACCGTCGGCGGCCCGGCACTGGGGCACTCCCGTTGACCTGTGGTGAGATCCAGCTTGGCGCGACGGCGGTCGCGCCGGCGTTGCTCGTCACCGACATTCCGTCGGAGGAACAACCGCGCTTGCCCGAGCTCGGTTGCTCCTGCGTGCAGCGCCCCTCGCAGCGACTCGTCACTCTCCCCCCCGATGATGACGAAGCCGCAATCGACCGGTAGTACCGCGCGACCCCAAGCGCGCGGCTGATTCACTCCCCCCCTCCCCCCCAGCGAGCTCGCGGGCCGACAGGTCCGCGAGCTCGTCCATCCCCAGCGCGACGCACAGGGCGCGGCCGCGGGCGGCTTCCTCGGCGAAGCCGCGCTCGTCGCCGGCGGCCCGCCGCGTCAGCGCCGCGGTGAAGTGCAGCCGCGGCCGAAACGCCTCCGCGCCGGAGAGGTCGATCAGGGTCGCCGCGCGCGCCAGCGCGCCCTCGGCGCGGACGCGATCGCCGCTCTCGCCGGCCGCCGCCAGGGCGAGCTGCCCGGACAGCTCGGCGATGAGCGCCCCGGCCGATTGCGCGAGCTCGCGGGCGTCGCCAGCGCGAGGGCCTGCGCGAGCTCGCCGCATGCGCGATGGGCGTTGGCGCGCAGCGGCAGGCTGAACCACTCGAGCGTCCCCAACGAGGTCTTGTCCTCGGTCGCCTGCTCGAGCAGCGCGATGCCTTCGCGCGGCCGTCCGGCGAGCACGTGCGCCGCGGTTGCCGCCGGCGCGCGCGAGGATCTGCGCGCGCAACGGCGCGAGCGAAGCGTCGGTGCCGATGAGATCGTCGAGGAGGGCGCCGATGTCCGCCGCCGGCAACGGCTCCAGCGCCACGAGGCGCGCGCCGGCGGCGCGCAGCCAATCGCTCTCGTAGTGCGGCCGATAATCCAGGACGATCAGCACGCGCGCCTCGCCGAGGCCGTCGACGACGCCGCGCACCACGGCGTCGCTCGCCGGGTCGAGCCAGTGCAGGTCCTCGATGACCACCACCGCGGGCTCGCGCCCGGCGCGCGCCCGCAGGAGCGTCAGGACGACGTCGACGAGGAGGCGGCGGAGGCGTCGGCGCCGGCCGGCGGCGCCGACGGCCGATCGAGATCGCCGGCGCCGAGGAAGTCGAAGAGCAGCGGCAGCTGGGGCTTGAAGCCTTCGTCGCTGAGCAGCAGCGCGCCGGCGACTTTCTGGCGGACGATCGGCGGCGCGTCGCGCTCGCCGATGCCGAGGAGATCGCGCAGGAGGTCGAGGATCGGGAGGTAGGGCACGGCCGCGCCGTGCGCCAGCGCGACGCTCTGGGCGACGAGGCCTCCGCGTGCCCGCGCGCGCTCCGCGAGCTCGAGGCAGAGCCGGCTCTTGCCGACGCCCGCCTCGGCACTGAGCGCAGCCACCGCGCCGCGGCCACCGGCGGCGCTCGCCAACGCGGCTTCGAGGATGGCCAACTCGGCGTCGTGGCCGACGAAACGAGTCAGGCCGCGCGCGCGTGCCACGTCGAGGCGCGTGCGCGCGCTGCCGTGTCCGGCGAGCGCGAACACGTGCACCGGCTCGCGCACGCCCTTGATCGTGAAGGGTCCCAGGTGCTCGAGCGCGAAGTAGCCGTCGACCAGCGCGGCGGTGGCGGCGGTGAGGTAGACGCGCCCGGGCTCGCAGAGCTGCTCCATGCGCGACGCCAGGCCGACGGTGTGCCCCTGCGCGGTGTAGTCCATGCGCAGGTCGTCGCCGATCGCCCCGACCACGACCTCGCCGGAGTTCAGCCCCATGCGCACCGAGAACTGCAGGCCGCGCTCGCGGCGCAGCGCCTGGGCGTGGTCGCGCAGCGCGGCGGTGAGGTGCAGCGCCGCGTGGCAGGCGCGCTGCGCGTGATCCTCGTGCGCCAGCGGCGCGCCGAAAAGGGCCATCACGCCGTCGCCGGTGTACTGGTTCACCGTGCCCTCGAAGCGATGGACTCCGTCGGCGAGGAGCGTGAGGCAGCGATTCATCATCGCGTGCCACTCCTCGGCGTCCACCTGCTCGGCCAGCGCCATCGAGCCCTGAACGTCGGCGAACAGCACGGTGACCGGCTTGCGCTCGCCGAGCAGCGCCGCGCGGCTGGTCAGGATCCGTTCGGCGAGATGGCGCGGCGTATACGGCCGCGGCGCCGCCGCGGCCGTCTCACTGCGCAGCCGCCCACCGCACTCGTTGCAGAACTTCGCGTCGGAACGGTTGTCGTGGCTGCAGGCGGGGCACTGCATGCAGAGGTGGGTAGCACAGAAGGGCGTGAGCCGGTGAGCCCGTCAGCCAGTGAGCCGGTGCTGATCTGGAACACTGGCTCATCGGCTCACTGGCTCAGCGGCTCACGGATTCAGCCAATCCACCCACCGCCCGTGCGGGCACGCGTACGCCAGCCGTCGGATCTCGCCGTCCGGCCACGTGTGCAGTTGGACCTCGTAGTGGGTCTGGCCGAAGAGGTCGAAGCGCAGCCACGCCAGCGGCGAAGCGGCGGTGGCGCGCGCGCCGGCCGCTTCGACGAGCGCCGTGACGCGTTCGCGTTCCGGCTCGGACAGGTACCACCACATCACGGAATGGAAGACGACGGTGGCGACGTCGGCGACCGGTCGCGCGAGCTGCGCTGCGAGCCACTCGGCGGCGGTGCGGCGCTCGATCTGGGGCGGGTCGAGGCGTGCGGCGGCGATCGCGGCGCGCAATTGCGCCAGGCGCTGGGGCTGGTCACCCCAGACGAAGGACTCGAGCCGGCGGGCCTGGTCGGGATCGGTGACGTCGATCGGTGCCAGATCGCAGCCGTGCCGCGAGGCCACGGCGGCGCTGCCGTTCAAGACGGTGACCGGTCCATGCCAACCGGTGCGCACGGTCATCGACGCATCCGCCGCGCCCCAGGTCGGCCCGATCGCCGCGCCGTCCGCCGGCGGCGCTTGCGGCCCGCACGCCAGCAGCTCGTACCGATAGCGATCCCAGCGCAGATTGAGGCCGGCGCTGCAGCCGATCTCGAGCAGGCGCAACGGGCGACCGGTGCCGGCCGCGATCGTCAGGAAGCCGCCGAGCAGCGCGGCACTGCGGCGCACCTCGTTCGTCTGCACCTGACGGTCGAGCTCGGGGCGGATGAACGCGGCATGCGTCGCCAGCACGCCGCGGAACGCCGTCCAGGCGTCCGGCCAGCGGGGCGTGCCGCCGACGGTGGGATAGAAGGCCGCCAACGCCGGTACGGCACCGTCGAGCACGAGGCGATGCACGGCGCCGAAGATGCGCATCGGCAGCGCGTCGGACATCGGTTTGCCGTCCCACCCGTCGAGCAGCGCGGCCAGTGGTCCACCCTGTTCGACGTCGTCGGCGCACCGCGCCATGAGCTCGCCGTACATCGGCGATCCGAACTCGCCACTGAAGTGGGCCTGCAGGCGGAGGGCTTCGACGATGCCGTCGGCGAGCATGGGGTGATGATGAAGGATGCCGGATGAAAGATGAAGGCCGGGCGTTTCGTCCTTCGTCTTTCGTCCCTGGTCCTGCTTCTTCTAAGGTGCCCCGCATGTCGACACCGTCGCTGGAAGAGCTCACCCGCTTCGGCATCACGCCGGAGGACGAGTCCCCGCATCCGTTCAGTCCCGACTACGAGTGGTGGAACGAGTCGGTGTTCTACGACTGGTACGACGCCGACGGTGCGAACGCCGGCCACTGCCGCATCGGCTGGCATCCGAACCAGCAGCGGGTCTGGATGTGGCTCTTTCTGTGGAACGGCGCCGAGTGGGTGGCGATCGAGGAGCCGCGCCTGCCGCTGGCGTCGCTGCAGTTGCCCGCGATCGCGTACGACGACGGCTGGGGCCTGGCCTTTTCATACGTCGTCGGCGAAGCGCTGCGCCGCGGGCGTTTCGCCGCGCGCGGCTTCGGGCGGGTGTTGTGCGGCCCGCGCGCCGGCATGATCCTGCCCGTCGCGGTGGAGCTCGACGTCGAGACCGTCGGCGCCGCCCATTCGCTCGGCCAACAACACATCCCGGGCCACAGCGCCGAGGGGTACTCGGTGAGCCGCTTCGAGCAGCCCATTCGCGTGCGCGGACAGTACACGATCGCCGACGAGGCGCGGCCCATCGAGGGACGCGGCGAGCGCGATCATTCGTGGGGCCCGCGCTGGTGGAACATCGAGTGGAATTTCTGCGTCGCGCACGGCGACGCCTACCGCTTCCAGGCCGCGCACGTCACCATCCCCGGCGCATCGGAGATCGACACCGGCTACCTGCACGTCGGCAATGAGACGCACCACCTGACGGCGCTGACGCTGGACCTCGCCTTCGACGACGCCAACGTCACCCGACCCGTCCGCGGGCGGTTCGCCTTCACCGCCGACGGCGGCGCGCGGTTGTCCGGCCGCATCGAGCCGATCACCGCGGCGGAGATCGACATCACCCACACGTTCGTGCCCCCCCGCCGGTCGGTGTACCGGCGCAGCTTGATCCGCGTGATCCCAGATGGTGCGCCGGCGTCGGTTGGGTGGTTGGAGTCGAATCGCTTCGTGGAGTGAGGATTTGAGTCGTGATGCCGCGCCGCCCCCCACCGGGCGGTGCTCCGCACCGCCGGCGGCCACAGGTGCCGCGGCTACGCCGAGGAACGTGGCGACCGGATCGGGCTGTAGCCGCGGGACCTGTGCCCGCGGGTGACGCGAAGCGTTGCCGGGTGGGGCGGGGCCCGGCAACGGGTCACAGCGGCACCGGATCCAACACTCCGCCCCATCGATAGTCCTCGGGTTGTGCGACCAAACCCGCACGGACGGGATTCATCACGACATAGTCGCAAATGGCGAGGAGCGCCTCTTCGACGCGAACCACGAGGATTTGAGTCGTGAGCCGCGCCGCCCCCCACCGGGCGGTGCTCCGCACCGCCGGCGGCCACAGGTGCCGCGGCTACGCCGAGGAACGTGGCGACCGGATCGGGCTGTAGCCGCGGGACCTGTGCCCGCGGGTGACGCGAAGCGTTGCCGGGTGGGGCGGGGCCCGGCAACGGGTCACAGCGGCACCGGATCCAACACTCCGCCCCATCGATAGTCCTCGGGTTGTGCGACCAAACCCGCACGGACGGGATTCATCACGACATAGTCGCAAATGGCGAGGAGCGCCTCTTCGACGCGAACCACGAGGATTTGAGTCGTGACGCCGCGCCGCCCCCCACCGGGCGGTGCTCCGCACCGCCGGCGGCCACAGGTGCCGCGGCTACGCCGAGGAACGTGGCGACCGGATCGGGCTGTAGCCGCGGGACCTGTGCCCGCGGGTGACGCGAAGCGTTGCCGGGTGGGGCGGGGCCCGGCAACGGGTCACAGCGGCACCGGATCCAACACTCCGCCCCATCGATAGTCCTCGGGTTGTGCGACCAAACCCGCACGGACGGGATTCATCACGACATAGTCGCAAATGGCGAGGAGCGCCTCTTCGACGCGAACCACGAGGATTTGAGTCGTGACGCCGCGCCGCCCCCCACCGGGCGGTGCTCCGCACCGCCGGCGGCCACAGGTGCCGCGGCTACGCCGAGGAACGTGGCGACCGGATCGGGCTGTAGCCGCGGGACCTGTGCCCGCGGGTGACGCGAAGCGTTGCCGGGTGGGGCGGGGCCCGGCAACGGGTTACAGCGGCACCGGATCCAACAATCCGCCCCATCGATAGTCCTCGGGTTGTGCGACCAAACCCGCACGGACGGGATTCATCACGACGTAGTCGCAAATGGCGAGGAGCGCCTCTTCGACGCGAACCACGTGGTCGTAAAACCGCGGCTGCCACAGCCGACCCGTTTCGCCATGGCGCCACGCGACTCGAGTTGAGACGCTCTTGAAGCGATCCACGAATCTCAGAACGCTGGCACTCGTCGACCGCGGCGCGGCGACGAGGTGCAGGTGGTCCGGCATCAGGCAGAACGCGTACACGTCGCATCCGCCGTGATCACGCTCCTCGCAGAGACTCCGAACGACCTCGTCGTTCAATGCCACGCGCCGAAACGGCGCCCGTCCGACCGTCGCCCGCACCGTGACGAAGATCACACGCCCCGGTTCGCGATAGACATCAGGATCGAGACGCAGGTTGCGAGAGGGCGCACGACGGTAGATTGGCACCGAGCCAAACACCGCGAACCCACCGGCAGCGCCATGGCTGCCGCGCATGCATTCACGACCGGCTCACCACCACGATCGCCATATCCGCGTTCCGGTTCGGATCGTCCGTCACCCAACGCCCCGCTTCGCTGTCGAGGTACACTTGGCGGTCGATGTGCAGGCCCTTGGCGCGGCAGAACGCCTCGAAGTCGGCGATCGACGGAAAGCGGCGGTTGGGGGTGTTGTACCACTCGTAGCTGTAGGGGCCCTCGGACTTCGGCGAGCGGCCGTCCTCCGCGAGCATGCGGCGGAGCTTGTGATAGGCGAAGTTCGGAAAGCTGACGATGACCTGGTGGCCGACGCGCACGGTCTCGTCGACGATGCGCTCGGTATCGACCACCGACTGGAGCGTCTGCGACAACACCACCACGTCGAATTGCCCGTCGCGAAAAGGCGACAGGCCGTGCTCGAGGTCGCACTGCACGACGTCGAGACCGCGGTGCACGGCGGCCAGGAGCGCGTCCTCGGCGAGCTCGACGCCGAGCAGCCGGTCGTGGCCGCGGGCGCGCAGGCGCGACAGCAGCTCGCCGCCACCGCAGCCGACGTCGAGCACGCTGGCGCCCGGGGGAATCGAGCTCGAGAATGCGATCGTAGTCGAGCCGCAGGTCGTGAAAGATGCTGGTCGGCGCCGTGTCCTCGTCGATCAGCCCCGCGGGTGGCGGCACGGCGGCATTGAGCCGCGCGAGAAACGCCTCGATGAGTCCGCCCGTCGTGGCGATCTTCTCCTCGAGCAGAAAGGCGTCGTGGCCGCCCGACGCGACGACGTTGCAGTACGACACGCCGCGATCGGCGGCGATGAGCGCATCGACGAGCTGGCGGCTCTGCTCGGCGGGAAAGAGCCAGTCGCTGCTGAAGCTCACCACCAGCCAGCGGCAACGGCTGCGCGCCAGGGCGGCGCGCAACGCCGCCGGCGTCTCGCCCAGGTCGAACAGGTCCATCGCCATCGACAGCGTCACGTAGCTGTTGGCGTCGAAGCGCTCGACGAACTTGTGCCCCTGATACGCCAGGTAGGAGCCGACGGAGAACTTCTGCTCGAACGCGGTGGCGACCTCGCGCGGCTGCAGACGGCCCGGATCGAACTTCGCGGTCATCGCCTCGCGCGACAGGTAGGTGACGTGCGCGAGCATGCGAGCCAGCGCCAGGCCGGTCGCCGGCCCGACGCCGCGGTCGTAGTACTGGCCGCCCTGATAGCCCGGATCATTGAGGATCGCGTTGCGGCCGACGACGTCGAAGGCGATCGCCTGACTGGTCAACCGCGGCGAGCTCGCCAGCGCGACACAGCCGCGCACGCGCTCGGGATCCATGCAGCGCCCACGTCATCGCCTGATGGCCGCCGAGCGAGCCGCCGATGACCGCGTGCAGCGCGTCGATACCGAGATGGTCGACGAGGCGGCGCTGCGCCGCGACCATGTCGGCGACGGTCACGGTCGGAAAGTCCGCGCCGTACGGCTGGCCGGTCCGCGGATCGATGCTGTTCGGGCCGGTCGTGCCGCGGCAGCCGCCGAGCACGTTGGCGCAGATGACGAACCAGTGCGTCGGTGTCGACCGGCCGCCCCGGACCGACGAGGAGATCCCACCAGCCGGGCGCGTCGGCCGGATCGTGCCGCGCGACGTGCGAATCGCCGCTGATGGCGTGGCAGACCAGCACCGCGTTGTCCCGCCGCGCGTTCAGCTCGCCGTAGGTCTCGTACGCGACGGTCACCTCCGGCAACGTCCCGCCCAACGCCAACGTGAGCGGCTCGTCGAACGTCACCGAGCGGGCGTACTTCAGCGGCGCGCTGCTGCGCACGCTGTCGCTCGATTTGAAGGCGTCAGTCATTCGAGAACGATTCACACGGAGAACGGAGCAACGGAGACGGCGTCCGTCAATCGGAATGCCTCCGTTGCGCCGTTCTCGGCGTGAGGTGTGCTTCTACTGCTGCGACGCGGCGATGGCCTGCTCGAGATCGGCGATGATGTCCGCCACGTCCTCGATCCCGATCGACAGTCGCACGTATTCGGGCGTCACGCCGGCCTCGCGCTGCTCCTGCTCGGTGAGCTGCGAGTGGGTTGTCGAGGCGGGGTGGATGACCAGCGTCTTGGCGTCGCCGATGTTGGCGAGGTGGCTCGCCAGCTTGACGTTGTTGATCAGCCGGATGCCGGCGGCGCGACCGCCCTTGATGCCGAAGCCGACGATGGCGCCGGCGCCGTGCGAGAGGTAGCGGCTGGGCGTTCACGTGGTCGGGATGGCTCGGCGAGGCTCGGGTAGTTCACCCACTCGACGGCCGGGTGCTGCTGCAGCCACAGCGCGACGTCCAGCGCGTTCTCGCAGTGCCGCTCCATGCGCAGGTGCAGCGTCTCCAGGCCGAGCAGGGAGAGGAACGCCGCGAACGGGCTCATGGCGCCGCCGGTGTCGCGCAGCCAGTGCGTGCGGATGTGCAGGATGTAGGCGATGTTGCCGATCGGACGCAGGGCCTCCTCGAACACCATGCCGTGATAGGCGGGATCCGGCGCGCAGAACTCCGGCCAGCGCTGTGGGTCCTTCGCCCAGGGGAACGTGCCGCCGTCGACGATCGCGCCGCCGATGTGCACGCCGTGGCCGCCGATGAACTTGGTGGTCGAATAGATCACGATGTCGATGCCGTGCTCGATCGGGCGCAGCAGCATCGGCGTGGTGACGGTGTTGTCGCAGAGCACCGGCAGGCCGCACGCATGCGCGGCGTCGGCGACGGCGCGGAAGTCCGGCACGTCGTTCTTCGGATTGCCGAGGCTCTCGAAATAGACGCAGCGCGTGTTCGCGTCGGCGAGCGTGGCGATCTGCTCGGGGTGATGCGGATCGAAGAAGCGCACCTCGATGCCGAGCTTGGCGAGCGTCTGCGTGAACAGCGTCCAGGTGCCGCCGTAGAGCGACGGTCGCGGAGATGAAGTTCTGTCCGCTGTGACAGATGGTCAGTAGCGCCGCTGTGATCGCCGCCTGGCCGGAGGCGAAGGAGAGCCCCGCCGCGCCGCCGTCGAGTGCCGCGAGGCGCTTCTCCAGCACGTCGTTGGTCGGGTTCATCAGGCGCGAGTAGATGTTGCCGAACTCGGCCAACGCGAACAGCTTGGCGGCGTGATCGCGTGTCGTTGAACACGTACGACGTCGTCGCGTAGATCGGCACGGCGCGCGCGTTGGTGGTGGGGTCGGGCACCTGCCCCGCGTGCAATGCCAGCGTGCCCAGCCCGTGGCCCTTCGGCTCGTTCGACATCAGCGTATCCTCCGAAATCGATTTGGTCCGACAGAGCAGGAACGGCCGCACCGTGGCAAGCCCTGGCGGGCGGCGCCGGTTGCACACCCACCAAGCGACCGGTAGCACGGAAGCATGCGCCTGTGGCCCGCCGTCGTCGTGCTGGCCGCCGCCTCTGGCGCGGCGGCGCAGGACATGTGGCGGGAGGAGTTCAACACCATCCCGCCAGCGTGGGAGGTGCGCACCGTCCCAGGGACGGACGTCACCAAGTTCCGCGCCGATCCGCGCGGCGCCAACGGCGCCGGTGTGCTGGTGATGGAAGCCGACGACGCCAGCGCCACGCTCGCCACGCAGCTCAAGACGGTCAACCTCCGCGATACGCCGATCCTGCGCTGGCGCTGGCGCGTGCTCGATTTTCCCCACGATGCCGACGGCCGCGTGGCGGATCGCGACGACCAGGCCATCGGGATCTACATCAGCGCCGGCGGTATCCTCGGCCAGCGCTCGATCGCCTACCGCTGGGAGACGGACACGCCGGTCGGCACGGAGGGCGACGCCACCTACGGCGCCGGACTGGTCAAGGTGCACTGGATCGCCCTGCGCAACCAGAGGGACGGCACCGACGCTTGGCGCACCGACGAGCGCAACATCGCCAACGACTTCAAACGCGCCTTCGGCTACATCCCCGACGAGCCAATCATCGCCGTGACCAGCAACAGCCAGTACACGAAGTCGCGCGCCGTCGCCGAGCTCGACTGGATCGAGCTCGCGCCGTTGCCGCAACGCGCCGAGAACCGGTGATGTGACGCGGGCGCGCGCAGGCGTGGCCTTCGCGCTCCCGCCACGTTCGTCCGCACCTGTCAGCCTCCCACGCCCGCGCACGCTCGTGGAGAACCGACGGCCGCGCGCACTCGCGTACCGCCCGCGCCGCGGACTATGCTCCCGCGAGTGCATCAGAAGGGGGATTCCATGCACCGACTGCGCTTGCTCGTCCCGCTGGTCGCGCTGATCGCCGGCGCGTGCGGACACGCCGCCCCGCCGGCGCCGACCGCGGATGCGACGTCGACGCGGACGACACCGTCCGGTCCGCTGGTCGGCGCTGCCGGCGACGCCGGCGAGCACGTCTGGCGCGGCATCCCCTACGCCCAGCCGCCGACCGGCGACCGGCGCTGGCGCGCACCGCTGCCGCTGCCGCCGTGGACCGACACCCGCCAGGCGCTGACCTTCGGCTCACCGTGCCCGCAGTACGCCAGCCCGCTCGGCGGCGTGCCGGGCAAGGACGGCGCGGTCGTCGGCAGCGAGGACTGCCTCTACCTCAACGTCTACGCGCCGCGCTTCGCGACCGATGACGTCCCGACCGGCGCGCAACGGCTGCCCGTGATGCTGTGGATCCACGGCGGCGGCAACTCGATCGGCGAGGCCGGGTTCTATCATCCGCGGCAAGCTGGCCGCGGACGAGCGGGTCATCGTCGTCACCACCAACTATCGCCTCGGTCCGTTCGGCTGGTTGCGTCACGCGGCGCTGCGCGACGGCGCCGCGGCCGACGAGCAGTCCGGCAACTTCGCCACCCTCGATCTGATCCGCGCGCTCCAGTGGGTGCGCGACAACATCGCCGCCTTTGGCGGCAACCCCGACAACGTGACCATTTTCGGCGAGTCGGCGGGCGGCCAGAACGTCTTCTCGCTGCTCGTCGCGCCGCCGGCGAAGGGCCTCTTCCACCGCGCCATCTCGCAGAGCGGCGGACTCTGGATGTCCACGCCCGCGCAGGCGGAGCACTTCGCCGATGACGCGGATCCCGGCGACCCGCACAGCTCCAACGAGACGCTCCTCGCACTGTTGCAACGCGACGGCAGCGCCAGCGACCGCGCCGCCGCCAAGGCCAAGCTCGCGGCGATGTCGCCGGCGCAGATCGCCGCCTACCTGCGCGGCAAGAGCGCCGCCGACGTGCTCGCCGTCTACGAGCCCTATCCCGGCAACGGCATGATCGAGATGCCGAAGGTGTTCCAGGACGGCGCGGTCCTGCCCGACGGCGACCTGATGACGCGCTTCGCGGAGCCCGACGGCTGGAACCACGTGCCGGTGATCCTCGGCACCAACCACGACGAGAACCGCCTCTTCATGTTCGGCGATCCGCACTGGGTGAAGCGCTACCTGTGGATCATCCCGCGTCTGCGCAACGAGCCGCTCTACCGCGCCACGTCCGAGTACCTGGCGCGGAACTGGAAGGCGACCGGTGCCGACATGCCCGCCGCCGCCATGCGCGGCAACGCCGACAACGTCTATGTGTACCGCTTCGACTGGGACGAGCAGCCGCACGTCCTCGGCGCCGACCTCAGCGTCATGCTCGGCGCCGCGCACGGCTTCGAGATTCCGTTCGTGTTCGGTCATTTCGACCTGGGCCCGCAGGGCAATGTGATGTGGACCGACGAGAACAAACCGGGGCGCGAGCAGCTCTCGGCGGCGATGATGGGCTACTGGGCGGAGTTCGCGCGCACCGGCTCGCCGGGACGCGGCGGCGACGCCGACGGCGTCGAGTGGCTGGCGTGGGACCCGAGCGCCCCCGCCGCGCCGAAGTATCTCATCCTCGACACCGCCGCCGGCGGCGGTATCCGCATGTCGGCCGACACCGTCACGCTCGACCGCCTGCACACCGAGCTCGCGAAAGATCCACGCCTCCGGGATTCCCGCGACCGCTGCGCGATCTACCACGACCTCGCGCGCTGGGGCCGCGGCTTCACCCGCGCCGAGTACGACGCGGTTCCCGAGTGCAAGCCGTTTCCGTACGAGCGGTACCCGTGGAGCTGAAGGGTGTGAGCGAGTGAGCCAGTGAGCCGGTGCGCCGGTGAGCCAGCGAGCCGGTGAGCCAGCGAGCCGGTGCGCCGGTGCGCCGGTGAGCCAGTGCGCCGGTGAGCCGGTGCGCCGGTGCGCCGGTGAGCCGGTGAGCCGGTGCGCCGGTGCGCCGGTGAGCCGGTGATCCGGTGATCCGGTGCGCCAGGCCAGAACCACTCGCGCACCGGCTCACTGGCGTACCGGCTCACTGGCACACTGGCGCACCGGCTCACTGGCGCACCGGCTCACCTCTTCTCGAGCCGCAGCGGCAACGCCGTCACGCCCCTGAACACCAGGCTCGGGTGCAGGGGCAGCGGGTCCGAGGTCGTCCGCTCGAACGTGCGGGTATGGCGCAGCAGGGCGCCGATGGCGATCTGGGCCTCGAGGCGGGCGAGGTTGGCGCCGAGGCAGTAGTGCGGACCGAGGCCGAACGCGAGATGGCGCGTATCGGCCCGCGTGATGTCGAAACGCTCGGGGTCGGCGAACACGTCCTCGTCGCGATTCGCCGAGCCGAGCCAGGACACGACGATCTGGTCGGGCTCGATGACCTCGCCGCGCAGCTCGACGCGACGGGCCGCGCGGCGCGGATCGAGCTGCACCGGCGACGCGTACCGGAGGACCTCGTCGATCGCGTTCGGCAGCAGCGTCGGATCGGCGCGCAACTGCGCCAGCGCCGCCGGATGGTCGAGCAATTCGAGCACCGCGTTGCCGATCAACGTCGTCGTCGTCTCGTTGCCGGCCACCAGCAACAGCACGAGCATCGTGATCATCTCGGCGTGCGACAGCTTCGAGCCCTCGACCTCGGCCTGCACGAGACCCGTGAGCAGATCCTCGCGCGGCGCGCGGCGGCGCTCGTCGGCCAGCGCGCTGAAGTAGACGCCCATGTCGCGCAACACCCCTTGCAGCGTCTCGAGGCGGGCCATGTCCGGCGGCGCGAACAGCCCGCTGCCGAGACCGGCGACGGCGATGTCCGACCATTCCTTGAACTGCGGGCGCTCCGCCGGCGGCACGCCGATCATCTCGGCGATGACGATGACCGGCAGCGGGTAGGTCATCGCCTGCACGAAGTCGACGTCGTCCTGCGCCAGCGCCGCGGTCATGAGCTCGTCGGCGACCTCGTGCAGGCGCGGCTCGAGGCGGCGGATCATGCGCGGCGTGAACGCCTGACTGACGAGGCTGCGCAGCCGCGTGTGGTCGGGCGGGTCCTGGCCGAGCATGCTGCGCGGCAGGCGATCGGGATCGACGCCCGGCGGCGGCGGAAAGCGGTTCGACCACGTCTCGGGATCGCGCAGGATGCCCTGCACATCGGCGTGGCGGAACACCGAGACGATCGGCATTCCCGGATGGCGATACACGGGATGCTCGCGACGCGCCTGCGCGTAGATCGGCGCCGGGTTGCGGCGCGTCTCCGGGTCGAAGGGATTGAAAGCGAAGTCGGTCACCGGCGCCAATTCACCACAGCGGCGCACGGAGGTACACAGCGAAACGTCGTAACCGCTCGGAGCGACGCCGCTTTTGGCGGGCGGGATATACGCTTCGTCCGGCCCGCCAGGATGCTATATTGTGAGCTCCCGTACGGGTCTGCGCGCCACGAAACACGACCTGCGCTCAGCACCGACTAGCCCCTGTGGCGCCACGCATGACGCCCAGGGCGTAGGAGGATGCTCGGATGCGCGTGTTTCTCATTCATGTTCGCGACCCACAGTTTTACGCTTTGCCCGCCACGACGCGGGCGGCGAACGGCAACATTCGCGTCATGGGGTTTCCGCCCATCGGGATCATGAGCCTGTCCGCCGTGCTCAAGCGCGCCGGCCACGAATGCGTGATGTTCGATCAAGCCAACCCCGAGACGCCAAACGAATTCATCATCGAGCAGATTCGCCAGCAGCGTCCCGGGCTGATCGGTCTGAGCTTTCTGAGCACCACCAGTTACCCGTACGCCAAGATGCTGACGCGCGAGATTCGCGCTGCCGAGGCTGCTGTACCAATCGCCTTCGGCGGCGTCTTTGCGTCGCTCAACGCGCTGCTGGTGAAGGAACAGTGCCCGGACGTCGACTTCGTCTGTCGCGGCGACGGCGAGCAGCTCATCCTCGATCTGGTCGAGCACCTGGACGATCCGTCGTCGGTCGCCGGCGTCACCTGGACGAAGGACGGCGTCGTCGTCACCAACCCGAATCGTCCGCTCGACCGCGACCTCGATCAGTGGCCGTTCCCCGACCGCGAGTCGCTGCCGCTCGACTTCGTCGAGTCGATGCCGCTCGACGTGCCGGCGGTGCTGTCGATGGAGCGCTTCACGACCATGCAGACCTCGCGCGGGTGCCCGTGGCCCTGCGTGTTCTGCGACATCCCCATCTTCAACGAAGGCAAGTGGCGGTCGCGCAGCCCCGCCCACGTCGTGGCCGAGTTCGAGCAACTGACGCGCGAGGGCTATGGCGCGGTTTACTTCGTCGACGACCACTTCCTGCTGCAACCGAAGCGCATCGAGGCCATCTGCAGCGGCATCAACGATGCCGGCGTCACCATCGAGTGGGGCTGCGAGGGGCGCGTCGACTCGACCGCGCAGCACCTCTTCCCGGCGATGGTGAAGGCGCACTGCCGCACGCTGATGTTCGGCATCGAGAGCGGTAGCCAGACGGTGCTCGATCGACTCAAGAAGGAGCAGACGCTCGAAGAGGTCGAGACGGCGGTGACCAACGCCAAGCAGGCCGGCATCGAAATCGTGCACGGCTTCTTCGTGGTCGGCACGCCGGGCGAGACGGTCGAGGACATGCGCGCCACGTTCGACTTCGCGGCCACGCTGCAGCTCGACACCTTCGCCTTCAACCGGCTGTGCGTCTATCGCGGCACGCCGCTGTGGCACGAGTACCTGCAACGCGGCTTGGTGAACGACACGGACGATTGGTACAAGTACTTCAAGTGCTCCGAGATCGATCCGACCTGCCTGTCGGGGGCGGTCATCAATGCGGAGCGCACTGCCGGCTTCCAGCGGCTGTTCCTCTACAAGATCCGCCACTACCCGCTACAGACGTTCCGGCTCCTGCGGCGCTTCCTGCGCCACATGAAGCTGCGCGACGTCGTCTACCTGATCGTCAAGCCGTTCCTCGGTCAGAAACGCGGACCGACCACCAACGAGGTGCTGTCGCGGGCCGTCGAGCACAGTGCGGTGAAGGACGCCGCCGCCAGCTTCACCCAGGTTGCGGACTCGGTACTCGAGGAGATCCAACGCGAGGCGCGCGCCGAGCGCATGCGCGTCCAGGCCAAGCTCGTGCCGGCAGTCTGAGCCAATTCACCACGGAGGCCACGGAGGCACCGAGGGCGTCGTTGCCGCCGGCCGTCGGGTGACGATGTATCCGGGCTCGTCTCGTTCGACGGTGTCGCGCCGGAGTGGTAGGCGCGCCGCATGCTGCGATCGCGAGTGCGCCGGTGACCTCGCGCGCGGACCGCCGAAGCGAGGCCAGACGGCAGGCCGCGACGGCGCGACGGACGGCCGCGACGGGCCCCGAGCCGCGTCCGCGCCCACCGGCGAGGGCCGGGATCGACTGGCGGTGCCTGGCCGGTATCGCGCTGATCGTCGTGGCGGTGATCGTCGTCTACGCCCCCGCACTGCGAGGGCCATTTGTCTTCGACGACATCCTCCTCGTGTCGGACAATCCGCTGGTCAAGGCCGCCGACGGCCCCTACCGCTTCTGGTTCACCACCGAGCCCGTCGACTACTGGCCGGTGACCAACACCAGCTTGTGGATCGAATGGCACCTCTGGGGCGCGCAGCCGGCCGGCTACCACGGGACCGGTCTGTTGCTGCACATCGCCATCGTCCTGCTGATCTGGCGCGTCCTGCATCGCCTGGCGATTCCCGGCGCCTATCTGGCGGCCCTGTTGTTCGCCGTGCATCCGGTCAACGTGGAGACGATCGCGTGGATCGCCCAACGCAAGAGCCAACTCGCGGCGCTCTTCGGTCTCCTGGCGGCGCTGGCGTTCACGCGCGCGGAGCAGCCGCCGCCGCTCTCGAGCCGCTCGCGGCCGGTGATCAACCGCTGGTACTGGCTCAGCCTGCTGGCCTGCGCGCTGGCGATGCTCAGCAAGGTCTCCGCGGCCATCGTGCCGCCGGTGCTCTTGCTGATCACCTGGTGGATGCGGCCGCTGACCCGGCGCGACGTCGAGCGCATCGTGCCGTTCTTCGCGGTCGTCGCCCTCCTGCTCTGGGTGAACGTGTGGTTCCGCGGCCGCGGCGTCGCGCCGGCCGTCGTCGACCACGCCAGTGTGCTCGAACGCGTCCTCGGCGCCGCCGGAGTGGTGTGGTTCTACCTTTCCAAGGCACTCGCACCGGTCGACCTCTCGCTCATGTATCCGGACTGGCACGTCCACGCGTCGGAGTGGCGCTGGTGGGTGGCGCTCGGCGCCGCGGCGCTCGTGACCGCGATGCTCTGGTGGTACCAGCGGAGGTGGTCGCGACCGTTGCTGTTCGCCTGGCTCTTTTTCTGCGGCACGCTCTTTCCGGTCATGGGCTTCACCGACGTCGGTGTCGGGCAGCACATCGTGGTCGCCGACCACTATGCGCACCTCGCGCTGATCAGCGTCGTCGCGCTCGCCGGTGCCGGCATGGCCGTGTGGCGACGGCATCTGCGCGCGTCGTGGCGCTGGCTGCCGATCGCGAGCGGCGCTGCCGCGGTGGGCATCCTCGCCGTGCTGGCGCGGCAACAGAGCGCGCTCTACGCGGACGGCGTGACGCTGTACGAGGACACGCTGCACAAGAACCCGGACGCCTGGGCGGCTCACAACAACCTGGGGAGCCTGCTGTTCGACGCCGATCGCCTGCCGGAAGCGGAGGAGCACTTCCGCCGTGCCCTGGAGCTCAACGAGGTGTATCCCGAGGCCCACGACAACCTGGCCAACGTCCTGCAGCGCACCAACCGAGAGCGCGACGCCCTCGACCACTACCGGCGCGCACTCGAGATCCGGCCCACCTACGCACCCGCGCACAACAACCTCGCCGTCGCGCTCGTCGGCGCCGGCAACATCGACGACGCCATCGCCCACTTCCAGCGCGCCCTCGCGCTGAAGCCCGACTACCAGGAGGCCCGCGACAATCTGGCACTCGCGCTGGCGCTGAGGAAAGCCGCCGAGACCGGTCAACCGGTGACGATTCCCCACCGACCGAACTAGTGGCCTGTACCAGCGGAATCGGCAGCAGCGATTCGCAGGGACTTCACGGGTTCATCTGTTCCCGCATGCCCCGAGTGCGAGCGGAGCGAGCGTATCGAGGGGGCGATCTGCGACGGCGCCAGGGCGTCCCCTCGATACGCTCGCTCCGCTCGCACTCGGGGTATGCGGGTATGGGGATCTATCAGGTCGAGAATCACCAGTACCGATTCCATTGATACAGGCCACTAGGGTTGGGACCTGCGGGAATTCGATGTCTTCAACGCAGAGGACGCCGGGCGCGCAGAGGTCGGCCGCCTCTCGGCGTCCTGCGCGCTCTCGGCGTTGGCTGTCTTCTCACTGCGGACGGCGGCCGATGACGATCAGGTAGGTCTGGTCGGCATCGAAGGGGAAGCCGCCGAAGTTCGGGTTGGCGCGCAGGCGTTCGTCGTAGTAGGCGCGGTAGTCGGAGCCGTAGCTCGGGGTGAGACCGGCGGCGTCGAGGGCGGCGTGCACGGTGTCGACGTATGCCGGCGGCGTCGCGTCGGCGGCGAAGAGGTAGACGCCCGGCTTGATCGAGAAGGGCACGCCGCGTTGCGCGCGCACCGTCCAGCCGGCCTCCTGGAAGGCAGCGCGCACGGCGTCGCCGAGCTGGCGGGCGCCGGCATCGCTGTCCTGCACGGCGAACCAGACCGGCGTGCCGGCGGGCTGGACGCGCAGCGCGGCGACCAGCGCGGCGCGCGTCGCCGCGTCGAGACCGCCGCCGACCGGCGCGTTCGCCGCGGCGGCGTCGGCGGGTCGGATCTGGCCGAGCAGCGCGCGCGCCTCGGTGTCGTTCGGATCGACGCGTAGCGCGCGCTCGAGCTCGGCGACCGCCGCCGCCGTGCGGCCCTGGCTCTGGAGGTAGCGCGCCCAGTAGACGAACCGGCGCGGCGTGTTGGGATCGCTGGTGCGCGCGCGATCGTCGGCGGCGGCCGCCTCGTCCGCGCGGCCGAGCGCGCGCAGGATGTGCGCGCACGTCTCGTGCGCGGCGCGGAAGTCGGGGAAGATCGTCGTGGCGAGCTGGCAGTGCGCGAGCGCCTCGTCGAGCTGCCCCTGCTTCTCGCGGATCTGTGCCCAGCGCAGCTGGCTCATCTCGTGCGCGGGATCCACCTCGAGCCCGGCGCGCAGCTGCGTGACCGCGCCGTCGAGATCGCCGGCGCGCTCGAGCCCGATCGCCCAGAAGTAGTAGGCCGTCTGCGGCTTCGGATCCGTGGCCACCGCGGCCTTCCAGTACGCCACCATCTCGTCCGGCGACGCGTGCTGCTCCATCAGATTGCCGAGCAGGTAGTGCGCGTCCTCGTTGTACGGGCCGACGCGGATCGCCTCCTCGAGCGCCGCGATCGCCTCGGGCCAGCGCTGCTCGTTGCGCAGCTCGCGCACGCGCTTGTAGAGCTCGCCGACGCTCGGTCCGCCCGGCGTCGCCGCGGCGGCGGCCTGCGCCGGAGCGGGCGCGCCGCCCTGGCGCGCCCGCTCGAGACGCGCCAACGCATCCTGCGCCGAACGGCTGTCGGGCCGCAGCGCCAGCACCCGGCGCATCGCCTGCTCGGCACGATCGTACTGCCGGCGCTGCAGATAGATCTCGCCGAGCGCGCGCAGCGACGCCGGCACCGATGCCGGATCGATCGCCACCGCATGCTCGTAGGCCGCGATCGCGCCGTCGGTGTCGCCGGCGTCGGCCCGCGCCCCGCCGTAGTTGTGGTAGGCGATCGCCAGCGAGCTGCGGCGCGCGTTGGCGAGCCAGGTCGGGTACGTCGTGAGCAGCAACGCCAGCGCCGCGACGACCCCCGCGCCGATGCCGGCGCGTCCCCAGTCACCCGCCCTGGCGGTGGCGCGCAGCCACCCGATGCCGCCCGCGGCGAGGACCGCGAGGATCGGCACCAGCGGCGCGCGGAAGCGGGCGAGCACGAAGAAGCCGATCACCGCCGCGCAGTAGAGCGCCGCCGTGACGACGAGCACGCGCACCGGGCGGCGCGGCCACCCGACGACGGCGCCGAGCAGCGCCAACGGGGCGAGCAGCCCCATCCACAGGATCGGCAGGGTGAGCACGGGCGAGAAGTCGGCGAGCAACTCGATGTTGTCGTTGTCCGGCGTCTCGTACTGGTGCCAGAAGAGGTACAGCTTGCGCAGCGTGCGCGACACGGCGGTGCCGGGATCGGCGGCGACCGCGGACAGGCCCTCCGCGAACCAGAAGCTCGAGGTGTCGCGCGCGTCGAGCGGTGCACCGGCGCGGCGCGCCGCCTCGGCGCGGAAGTCGGCCTCCTCGTAGCGGGGATCGGGCCGCACGAATGGCGGCGGCGTGTAGACGCCGAGCACGTTCTCCGGCTGCTGGCCGATGTAGAAGTTCTGGCCCGCGTTGGCGGTGGTGAGCACGAGCGCGCCGGTTGCCAGGTTGTGCGCCGTGGCGAGGCCGATCATCGCGGCGGCGCCGAGGCAGAAGACGGCCACCCGCGGCATGCTGGACCGCCAGGCGCGCCAGTCGACCAGCCCGAGCGCGCCGGCCGGCACCAGGATCAGCAATGTGCCGCGCGCCAGCACGCCGCAGCCGAGCGCGACGCCGGCGGCGACCGCCGCGCCGGTGGAGCCGACCAGGTAGCGATCCAGCGCCAGCGCGAGCAGGAAGACGCCGAGCGCCGTCTTCTCGATCGCCGACTCGTAGTGAACGGCGGGAATGAAGATCGCCATCAGCAGCGCGGCGAGCGCCGGCAGGGCGCCGGGGCCGAGGACGCGGCGGCCGATGCGCGCGGTCAACCAGCACGTGGCGACGCCGAGCGCCACCTGTAGCAGCCGCACCAGCAGCAGACTGCGGCCGGCGATCGCGTAGACGAGGCCGAGCGCGTACGCGTAGAGGGGATCGACGAAGAACGGGCCGTCACCAATCAGATGGCCGGCGGCGATGCGCCGCGCCCACTCGTCGTAAGCGCGATGATCGAGCTGGAGCGCGTCGGCGAACGGCGAGTTGGTGATCGCGATCAGGTGGATCAGCCGCAGCGTGGCAGCGAGCGCCAACACCGCCGGCAGGCTCCAGGGCGACCCGAAGACGCGCTCGAACAGGGGCTGGTCCGCCGCCGGCGCGACCTTGGGAGCTGCCACCCGCGCGTGGCGCGCCGCGGTACGGCGTTCGCGTCGGCCTGCTGACACGCAGGCTGACTAGCCACAGGCGACCGTGAAAGGGAAATGGGAGCCGGGAAACCGCGGCGGCGACGCGGAGGCGCGGAGGTCAGAGAGAAGCGGCGCTCACCGGCTCCGCCCAGAGAAGGATGGCGGGCGATGCGCCTCTAGACGGCGGGCACCATCATGCCGCGGTGCACGGCCGGGCGCGCGCCGACGACTTCCAGCCACTCGGCCACGTGCTCCATCGGGCCGCATTGATCGGGCGGCAGGGACTTGAACAGCGGCCACGCGCCGACGACCCACGGATAGGTCGCCATGTCGGCGATCGAGTACTCGCCGGCGAGGAAGTCGTGCTCGCCGAGGCGCCGGTCGAGGACGCCGAGCAGCCGCAGGGACTCGTCGAAGTAGCGCTTGGTCGCGTAGGGGATGGGCTCGGGCGCCTGGGTGGCGAAGTGATTCGCCTGCCCGAGCATCGGTCCGATGCCGGCCATCTGGAACATCAGCCACTGCACGGCGCGGCTCCGGGCGCGCACCTCGGTGGGCAGGAAGCGCCCCGTCTTTTCGGCGAGATAGATCAGGATCGCCCCGGACTCGAAGATGGTGAGCGGCCCGTCGGGCAGATCGTGGTCGACGATCGCCGGGATCCGCTGATTCGGATTGATGTCGCGAAAGTGATCGGTGTGCTGCTGGCCCTCGCGCAGGTTGATGGCGTGCACGCGGTACGGCAGCCCGGTCTCCTCGAGCATGATGGAGACCTTGCGGCCGTTTGGCGTCGTCCAGGTGTACAGATCGATCATGCGGGGCTCCTTCCGGCCGAGTCTACTCCGGAGCGCCGGATGTTCACCACAGCGACCACGCCGCGGCACGGAGTCGCCGCCCCGAAACTCCCGTTTGAATAACCCCTGGGGGTCGCATAGAAAAGCGGGCGCACATGGCACATCCCAACGACGTCCATCGACTCATCATTCAACCCGACGACGGCGTGGCGCCGGTGGTGGAGTTGCTCGACGGCGCCCAGCGGTCGTTGCGGATCAAGCAGTTCACGCTCACCGATCCGGACGTCCAGAAGGCGATCGAACGCGCCCACGGTCGTGGCGTGGCGGTGCGCGTGATGCTCAATCCGCACCGCTCGTCGGGCGACCGCGCCAACGACGAGACGCATGCGGCGCTCAAGCGCGCCAAGGTCGCGATCGAGTGGTCGAACCCGACGTTCGCGGTGACGCACGAGAAGTCGATCGTGGTCGACGACGCGACGGCGCTGATCGCGACGTTCAACCTCTGTACCAAGTACTTCACGGAGACGCGCGACTACGGCATCGTCACGACCGACGCCCAGGAGGTCGAGGAGGTCATCAGCGGCTTCGAGGCCGACTGGAAGCGCGAGCCGTTCAACCCGCCCGAGGATTCGACCCTGCTGTGGAGCGCCAACAACGCGCGCCAACGCATGGCGTTTTTCATCGACAGCGCCAAGCACCAGCTGCTCATCCAGCACCCGAAGTTCGTCGATGCGACCATCGTCGAGCGCATCGCGGCGGCGCGCCATCGTGGCGTCAAGGTCGATCTCCTCTGCGGCGGCAAGCACGGGATCAGCGACTGGGACGTGCTCGACACCTTCGCGTCGCTGCGCCTGCTCGAGCGCGACGGCATCAAGGTCCGCCGTCAGAAGCACCTCAAGCTGCACGCCAAGCTGCTGCTCGTCGACGACAAGCGCGCCCTGGTCGGCTCGATGAACATCGACCGCAGCGCCTTCGACCTGCGCCGCGAGCTCGGCGTCGTGACCGAGGCCGCGCACGTGCTCAAAGAGCTGCGCAAGGTCTTCGATCACGACTGGCACGAGGCCAAGCCGTACGAGGCACCGGATCCGCTCCGGCCGGACACGCATCACGAGGGCGAGCTGCCGCACGACCCGCACTTCTCGCATGAGTGAAGCGCCGCGCCCGGCGCCGACGCTCGCCGAGCTCGCCTCCTGCTTCCTCCAGATCGCGCTGTCGAGCTTCGGCGGCGGCCTCTCGGCGTGGACGCGCCGGCTGGTGGTCGAGCAGCGGCAGTGGCTGAACGACGAGCAGTTCCTCAGCGCTCTCACCATCGCGCGTCTGTTCCCCGGCCCCAATCAGGTGAACATGGCGATCTACGTCGGCGTGTACTTCCGCGGTCTGCCCGGCGCGCTGGCGGCGCTCGCCGGCCTGCTCCTGGTGCCGCTCGCGATCCTCATCAGCCTGGGGATGCGCGTACTTCCACTTCCACACCGTGCCGGCCCTCCAGCAGACGCTCGGCGGCGTCGTCGCCGCGGCCGCCGGCATGGCGCTGTCGATGGGCTTCAAGATCGTCGGCACCTATCTGCGCCAGCTGGACGCCATGCTGTTCGCCGCCGCGGCGTTCGTCGCCGTGACGGTACTGCACGTGCGCGCTGCCGATCGTGGTGCTGGTGCTGGCGCCGCTCGCGATGCTGTGGTTCTGGCCACGCGGCGGCGACGCGGAGCCGCAGGCAGTGAGCGAGATGGTCGACACTGCTCGCGCGTCGCCGTGGTGTTCGCGTCGCTGTCGCTGGTCTCGCTCGGCGGCGGCAACACCGTCCTGCCGGAAATCCACCGCGCCGCCGTGCAGCGACAACCAGTGGATGACCGACACGCAGTTCGCCGACGATCTACGCCATCGCCGAGGCCGCGCCCGGGACCGAGCTCGATGATCGTCAGCCTGGTCGGCCTGAAGGCGGCCGGCCTCGTCGGCGCGCTGGTCGCGGTGCTCGCCATCCTCGGGCCCTCGAGCCTGTTGATGTACGTCGCCTGCCGCACCTGGACCCGCTTCCGCGACGCCAAGTGGCGCATCGCATTCGAACGCGGCCTCGGCCCGGTGAGCCTGGGGCTGCTGTTCTCCAGCGGCTGGACGGTGGTGAAGACGTCGGACCACACGCCGGTGGCCTTCGTCATCACCGCGGTCGCCTGCGTCCTGCTCGTCCGCACCAAGGTGTCGCCGCTGCTCATCATGGCCGTCGCCGGCGTGCTCGGCGCCTTCGGCCTGGTGTAAGGCCCGATTCCCCGATTCGTCTGGAGGGCGCCGCTCCGTCGCGCCTGTTGAATTGGGACGCGGACGATCGATTCAACCGGCGCGCCCTCCAGGTCAGGATCTGCGGCCCAATCAGCGCGGCTACGGCGCGAGGCCGGTGAACACCGGAGCGAAGCCGCCGCCGGCGGTGCGGAAGTTGGTCGTCTGCCCCTGGTACAGGCGCGCCGCGACGAGCTGCACGACGCCGTCGTAGACGTATGCGCGCAGATCGAGCTTGAGCGGCTGCTCGCGACCGTCGACGAGAATGGTGCGCTCGCTCGGCGGCACCAGGCGCTGCGCGACGTACGGTCGCGCGAGAATCTGCGCCCACGTCCCGCGGGTCAGCTTGTCGCCGCGGTAGGCGGCCTTGCTGCCGTAGCCGTCGACCGGCTTGAAGAAGTACCGGCGGCGCGCCGCCCACAACGCGTCGGCGTCGGCCGCGTCGACCAGGCGCGTCGCCGGCACGCCGGCGGCGAGTGTGGCGGCGCTCGCGTCATCGACGCCCCAGGCGCGCAGCCGCGCGGGATCGGACAGCACCGTGAGGTGCCGCTTGTCGGCGTAGAGCGCGTAGTGATGCGGGTTGGGCGTCACCACCACCGTCGCCCGCCTCGTAGGCCTCGCGCAGCGCGGCACAGGCGTCGCCGGCGAGCGCGAAGTCGGTGAGGCGGTTGTAGACGAGGTCGACAGGCGCGCCGTCGACGGACAGGACGCCGCCGGCGAGGTGCAGCGCGCGCGGGTCGGCGATGACGGCGTCGAGACCGGCGGCGCGGAAGAGCTGCTGGAAGAGCAGAAACTCCGGGTAGAGATACTGGGTCGCCGGATCCTCGTCGACGATCGCGACGCGGCGCAACGGCGCCGCGCCGCGCTGGTGCGCCCATTCGGCGCGGAACATTTCGAGGAAGGCCGCTTCGACCTCACCGCCGGGCACCCCCGCCACGGCCGCTTCGACTTCGTCGCAGCAGGCGCGTTGCGCGCGCCCGAGCGCGGCGTTGAGCAGGCCACCGCCGGCGTTGGTGTTGATCTCGATCAGCTGCGCGCCGTCCGGCCCGAGATGGAAATCGAACCCGAGAAAAGACGCCGCGCGGCCCGTGATCGCGGCGGGCGATGGGCGGCGCGAGTCCGAACGCCCAGTCGCGGAAGCCCGGTGTCCGCACCACCACCTCGACCGCCGCGATCACCTCGTGCATCCGCGCCAGGTCGTGGCGCGCGAGAAACACCGGCGAGGCCGAGAAGAGGTTGGGTTGGTTCTCGACGATCGAGCGGTAGACGCCGGCCGTGATCGGGCTGGTCTCGAGCACCGCGCGCAGGCGCTGCTCGTCGAACGTGATGCAGCGACAGGCCTGGTTGAGCGCCGAGATGGGATCGTGGGCGTCGGACATGCGTCAGGAGCGATAGCACGGGTGGCGTCGGCGCGGCACGTGTCGTCTTAGGCACGTACACACGCCTGTAGCCGCGGCACCTGTGGCCGCCGGCGGCGCGGAGCGCCGCGCGGTGGGGTGGTGCGCGGGAACCCGATTGCCGCGCCCCACCCCATCCCGGCCGCGCTCACGCGCGTCCGGCGGGCACAGGTCCCGCGGCTACACTCTGCGGTGCGTGCGCGGTAGGGTACCGTCCCTGATGGCGGACGAACCTTCCTTCGCGGAGCAGGCGCGCACGTTGGTCGAGGTGATGCGGAGCGGCACGCTCGTCGACCGTGCTCGAGCGCCGCGGCGGCGGGCCGTTCGGCTCGCTGGCGCCGTACGGCGTCGACGCTGCCGGCCAACCCATCCTGCTCATCAGCCGCCTCGCGGTCCATACGCGCAACCTCGCGGCCGATCCGCGCGCGAGCCTGCTGATCGCCGACGCCGCCGCCGACGGTGATCCGCTCGCCAACGGGCGCGTCACCGTAGTCGGCCGGGTCGTGCCGGTGGCGGAGGCGGAGCGCGCCGAACGGCGCGACGATTACCTGGCGCGCCACCCGGCCGCATCCGCCTGGGTCGATTTCGCCGACTTCGCCTTCCATCGTCTGACCGTCGAGGCGGTGTACGTCGTCGCCGGCTTCGGTTCGATGGGCTGGATCGAGGGCGACGCGTATCGCGCCGCGGCGCCCGATCCGCTCGCGCCGCATGCGGCCGGCATCCTCGCCCACATGAACGCCGACCACGCGGACGCCCTGCTGCTCTATTGCCAGGTATTCGCCGGCGTCGCCGCCGATCGCGCGACGATGACGGCATCGATCGCCTCGGGCTGCACGTGCGGGCGGAGATCGGCGACGAGACGCGCCCCTTGCGCATCGCGTTCCCGCGCCCGGCGCATACGCCGGGCGAGGCGCGCGCGGTACTGGTCGAGATGGTGCGCGACGCCCGCGCCAGAGCCTGAACCGGGATCGCACCCCCGCTCGACGCCCCTGCATGTTCGACTTCTACGTCCGCCACGAGTGGTGGTTTGCCGCCGCTCAGCTGGCGCTGGCGATGCTCGGCATGGGCGCGACGCTCGGCGTCGACGACTTCGTCGGCGTCTTTCGCCGACCGCGCTCGTTCGTCATCGGCGCGCTGGTGCAGGTGCTCGGGACGCCGCTCCTCGCCCTCGCCATCACGGGGCTGCTGGGGCTGCCGTCCGGCATCGCCTTCGGCCTGTTGCTCGTATCGGCCATGCCGGGCGGCGCGATGTCGAACGTGGCGACCTACTTCGCCAAGGGCAACGTCGCGCTGTCGATCGCGCTCACCGCGATGATCACCCTCGCCTGTATGGTGACGACGCCGATCGTGCTGCGCGTGCTGGCCGGCGACCTCGTGCGGCCCGACTTCATCATGCCGCTCGGCGCCATCGCGCGCGACATCGCCGCGTGCCTGCTCGTCCCGCTGGTCCTCGGCATGGCCGCCGGTGCGATGCTCGGCACCACGGCGCGGCGCGGCGCGATGGCACGGTGGTGCATCCGCTTGAGCCTGGTCGGTGTCGCCTGCATCGCGATCGGCTCGGCCGGCGCCGGTCGACTCGACGCCAGTGCGCACAGCGCCGGCCCGCTGGCGGCCATCGCGCTCCTGGTCGTGCTGTGCCAGGTGGCGGGCACCGCACCGGGATGGCTGTTGGGACTGTCGCGCGCCGACCTCGCCGCGATCGGCATCGAGACCAGCATCCGCAACACCAACCTCGCGCTGCTCCTCAAGGTGTCCCTGTTCCCGGTGATACCCGGCGTCGCCGACCCGCTGGCCGACGGCGTCCTCTTCGCGGCCCTGCTCTACGCCGGACTGGCAGGACCGCTGTCGATCCCCCTGGTTCTCGCGCACCGGCGGTTGGCGCGCGGGGCCGTGAGCCCGTGAGCCAGTCAGCCAGCGGACGGTCGCTCCTCACCGGCGCACCGGCGCACCGGCGCACCGGCTCACTCCCCTGTGGCCAACCGCCCCCGATTGTGGTTCCAATCCGCCCATGGCCTACGATCCCTTTGCCCGCGGTCCCTATCCCGTCGGCGTGCGTACGTACGCCCTCACCGATGCGTCCCGTCAGCGCTCGTTGCCCGCCGAGATCTGGTATCCGGCCGGCGAGACGGCGCGCGGACGCGATCTCGACGCGGCGACGCACGACCGGTACGACCTCATGCCGGGCTTCCCTCCGGTGTCGCAGGACGCCGCGCGTGATGCCGCGTCGCGGCCGGGTCGCTATCCGCTGATCCTGTTCTCGCACGGCTACGGCGGCCACCGCCGGCAGAGCACGTTCCTCTGCACGCACCTCGCGAGCCACGGCTACGTCGTGGCCGCGGTCGATCACACCGGCAACACGATCACCGACGTCATGCAGACGATGCTGCGGATGATGGGCGGCGAACCGCTGCCGGACTTCGGCGACGAGCTGGGCACGTACATCGCGTTGCGGCCCGACGACGTCGTCTTCCTGCTCGACCGCGTGCTGGGTGGTCTCGATCCGGAGATCGCCGCGTTGATCGATGCCGACCGCATCGGCATGAGCGGCCACAGCTTCGGCGGCTGGACGACGCTCAGGTTGAACGAGCGCGAGCCGCGCATCACAGCCGCCCTGCCGCTCGCGCCGGCCGGTGGGTGGACGCACATGCCGGCCGAGCCGCTGCGCAAGGCGCTCACCTTCGACTGGCATCACGAGGTGCCGACCACCTATCTCGTCGCCGAGCGCGACTCGCTGCTGCCGCTGCGCGGCATGCGCGAGCTGCACGAGCGCACGCCGGGAGCGAAGCGCATGTTCGTGCTGCGCAACGCCGACCATCTCCACTTCTGCGATCGCATCGAGGAGATGCACGAGATGTTCCGCGCCGTGCCGCCGCCGGGCGCCTTCGCCGAGGTCGCCCCGAGCGTGCCGCCGATCACCGAGCTCGTCCCCGGCGAGCACGGCTACCTGTTCAACCGCGGCCTCGGCCTCGCGCACTTCGACGCGGTGCTGCGCGGCGACGCCGCCGCGCGTGCGCTGCTCGACGACGCCGTGCGGGTGATGGCGGCGCGGGGAGTGGAGATCGAATCCGCGTGAAGTCCGTCTACCGTCGCAACCGGTCCATCTCATTCGCCACGCGTTCGTCCTCCGCGGACAGCGCCTCGGCGTCGATGTCCGCGAAGCCGAGGATGCCCATGTTGGCGTAGGCACGGCGGATCTTGTCGCCCCACAGGCCGATGTGCTTCATCGTCGGCACGATGCGGGTGAACAGGCGCGAGCGGAACGCGCGCATCTCCTGCGAGCCGTCGACGTAGCTGACGCACTCCTCGACCGGCAGGCCGATGGTCTCCCACACCTCCTCGGCGAGGAAGCGATCGCGCATGAGGTAGCAGGCCTCGACGGCGAACTCCTCGCGCTCGTCGCGCTCGGCCTGGGTGAGCTGCGGATAGTAGTCGCGCAACGCCAGGCGGCCGAAGGCGACATGCCGCGCCTCGTCCTGCATGACGTAGGCGTTGACGGCGCGCGCCAGCGAATTCTTTGCCTGGTCGCGAATCGACGCGAACGCCGCCAGCGCCAGACCCTCGATGAGCACCTGCATCCCGAGATAGGTCATGTCCCAGCGCGCATCGCTGAGCACGTCGTTGAGGAGCCGCTTCAGCGTCGGCGTGATCGGATAGGCGAGCTCGAACTTCTCGTGCAGGAGGCGGGCGTAGGTCTCGACGTGGCGCGCCTCGTCCATCACCTGCGTCGCGGCGTAGTACTTGGCATCGACGTTGGGTACCTGCTGGACGATCTTGGCCGTGCAGATCAACGCGCCCTGCTCCCCGTGCAGGAACTGGGAGAGCTGCCACGCCTGCTGGTGCCGGCGCACGTTCGCCTTTTCGGACTTGGTGAGGCGGTTCCACACGTCGGAACCGAAGATGTTCACGGCCTCGTCGGGCAGCTCCTGCGGGTTCTCGGGATCGAGATTCTGCGACCAGTCGATACGGGTGGTCGTGTTCCACTGGAGGTTCTTGCCCTTCTCGTAGAGGGTCATGAGCGCGGAACGGCCGTTCTCGTACTCCCAGTTGAAGGCGGTGTCGAAGGCGCCGGGAACGTCCCACTGCGCCTCATCGGGCGGTCGCGCGTAGCGACTATCGGTGGTCATGGTTCTCCCCTTCCTGCGCCGCTTGTAGCCCGGCGCGCATCAGCGGGACAGTGAAAACGGGCCACCGCCTCGATTGACTTTTCCACCCCTGCCTCGTTGATGAGCGCCGTGACGCGCGCCGCGCCCCCCGACTCCGCCGCGGCGACGAGGCCGGCCCGCGTCGACGGCGCGACGTGGCTGGCGCTCGCGGCGCTGACCTCGCTCGGTGCGGCGTTGCGCCTCTCCGGTCTCGATGTCCAGTCGCTCTGGAGCGACGAGCTCTCCAGCGTCTCCAGGCTCAGCCCGCCGAGAGTCCTCGCACTGCTCGGCTCTCTCACGCCGCCGGATCACATGCCCGGCTATGGGCTCTTGATGTATGTGTGGAGCCACGCCATCGGCGATTCGGAGGCCCTGCTGCGACTGCCGTCGGCGCTGTGCGGCATCGCCACCGTGCCGGCGATGTTCGCGCTCGGCCGCCGCTGGTACGGCAGCGCGGAAGGGCTGATCGCGGCCGGCATCACCGCCGTCGCCTGGCTGCCGGTGGCGTACAGCCAGGAAGCGCGGCCCTACGCCTGGCTGCTGCTCGCGGCGGTGCTGTCGACGGCCGCCCTCACCGACGTCGTGGCCGCGCTGCACGCCGGCACGACGCCGCGCCGCGTCGCCCTCGCCGCCTACGTCATCGCCGCCGGCGCGACCGTGTACGCGCACTACTTCGGTGCCATGACGGTGGTGGTCCAGGCGGCGATCGCCGTCGTGTCGGTGCGCGCCCGGCCGCGCGCGCGGTGGACGCTCGCGGCGGTCTACGCCGCGATCCTCATCCTCTGCGTGCCCTGCGTCCTCCATGCCTGGCTCGTTCCGCCGCGTGGTCCGGACTGGATCCCGACACCCGACGCGAGGGCGCTCTGGACGCAGTTCCTCTTCTACTTCAATCGCTCGGACGCCATCGCGTGGCTGGTGCTGATCGTGTGGGCGCTGGCGCTCGCCCGCTCCGTTGCCCGCCGCACGCGCCCAGCGCCGGCGACGCTGCTGCTCGTCGCCTGGTTGGTGGGACCGGTGGCGTCCCTCTACGTGTACTCGCAGCTGGTGGCGCCGCGACTGCTCGACCGCACGCTGATCGTCGTCGCGCCGGCGGCCTACCTGCTGCTGGCGCGCGCCCTGACGCGACTCCCGTTCGTGCGAGTGACCGCCCCGGCGTTGCTCGGAGTGCTTCTCGTCCACCTCGTGGTGGCGATGCAGTACTACACGCGACCGGTGAAGGAGCAGTTCCGCCAGGCCGCCGCGTACGTGGTCGCGCACGATGACCCCGGCAGCGCCCCGCTGTTGCTCGCCTGCACCGGCAACCGCACCTACTTCGACTACTACTTCGCGCACATGGGTTCGCCGCGACGCATCGACAAGCGCATCGTGACCGACCACGAGACCGCCGCCGCGCTGGCGCTCGTCGCCCAGCGCCAGCCGTCCGATCTCTGGCTGCTCGCCGGCCATCGTCACTGCGAGCCGGCGTTCCTCGCGGCGCTGGCGGAGCGGATGACGCTGGTCGACCACCAGGGAATGCTCGGTGCCGCCGTGTGGCACTTCCGGCGGCGGTAGGCCGCCGCCGCGTCTACGGCCAGAGCCCGAGCCAGTTGGTCGCACCGGGGCCGTGCGACAGTGGCGCGACGTACACGCCGCGCTGCGCGATCAACGCCAGGGCCACGGCCACCACCACGACGACCGCGGCGCGGCGCGGCGGCGGGATGCGGCGGCCGATCCAGCGCGCGACCAGAAAGAGCCCGGCGCCGTACAGCAGCGTCTGTGACGCGAACAGGCCGCCGATCACGCGCGTGGTCAGGCCCGGGTCGGTGAACGCCAGCGGCACGGTGAGCCCCGCGAAGATGAGGAGCGAGACCAGGGGAACGCGGCCGCTCTCGATCATGAAGTAGGGCAGCGGCAGGGCCAGACAGAAGATCACCCACAGCGACCAGCGGACGGCGCGTTGCGACATCGGGTCACCCTCCGGCGCGGAGTTGACGCAGCGCCGCGGCAACGGCCGCATCGCCGCGTTCGGCAAGCACGCCCTCGCGGGCGGCAGCGCGCACCTCGTCGAGGGCCGGCGCTCGTGACGGTTGGCGCGCATCGACGCGCAACAGGTGCGCGCCGTAGGGCGACGCCACCGGGGCGCTCCACTCACCCGACGGCGCTGCGAAGGCGGCGCGCGCGACCGCGTCGCCCAACATCGCCGCCAGCTCGGATGCCGTCAGTGGCGGCAGCACCGACGGCAGCGGCAGGGCATCGCCCGTCACCGAGGCGCCGGACTGGAGCCGAGCGCGGGCGCTGCGGGCATCGGCGTCGAGCGACGCGCCACGGCGGGCGCGGCTGAAGAAGATCTGCGTCACCTGCGCGCGAGCGGGGACGACGAAGCGATCGGGATGCGCCGCGATGTATGCGCGCAGCGCCTCCTCGCTCGGCTCGCCGGTGCGGGCGCCGCCCTCGATGGCGAGGCGCAGGCGAGTGGCGAGGCGCCGCTGCACGACCAGGTCGCTCCCGTCGAGCTCGAGCGCGCCGGCGTCGCGCAGGGCCGCGGTGTCGTCGGTGGCGCCGAGGAACCGCGCGTTGCGGATCAGCCGGCGCTCGATGACGGCATCGTCGCGGCGGAAGCCGATCGCGGTCGCGGCGCGGGCGAGCAGCGCGTCCTCGTCGACTGGGATCCCCTCTCCCCGGCCTTCGTCCCGCGCGAGGGGAAGAAGATTGTAGAGCACGGCGCCGAGGATCAGGAAGCGGATGGCGTGGCGCATCAGCCGTCCTCCGGCGGCGCGTACCAGATCGGCGAGGTCCAGGCGCGGTCCTGGATCGTCCGCGGATACGCGGTGTCGCAGCACGGCGCCAGCATGGCGGGCACGCGGGAGGGATTGGTGCAGTCGACGTGCCGGGCGTTGCAGGCGTAGGCGCTCCAGCGGCAGGTCGGATTCTGCAGCACGCGCACATAGTAGAAGGCGGGCTGCGCGGCATCGAAGGTCGGATCGCGCCACACCGTGCACAGCTCGTCGAAGCCGTCGCCGTGCGGCTCGCACGTCGCGGCGTCGACGGACGCGCCGGTGTCACGCCCCGCGACGTCGAACACCTGCTCGTGCGCCTGGCCGTCCGCGATCCATCCCTTGACGATCTGGACGCGCTGCAGCGGCGCGGGCGGCTCGCCGGCGGGGTCGCGCAGCGCCCACACCGCGAAGGTCGGCGCGCCCGGCGGCCGCACCGGCGGCGCCGGCAGCTCGCCGCCCATCGGCACGCCGCCGGCGTAGCCGCGCGCGACGAAATCGGATTGGCCGCAGAGATCGCCGCCGTAGCCCCATCCGCCGAAGAAGCGCACGGTCATGCGCGGGCCGCTGGTGGCGTAGGCTTCGCGGCGCCGCATCGCGGCGAACAGCGCGTCGCGCGAGTTCTCCTCCGCCCACAGCACCGCCAGGCCGCCCGGATTGAGCTCGATGTCGTCGGGCAGACCGGCGCCCGGCGTATCGAGCGGCATGCCGGCGCCGCCGTGGCCGAGGAAGGTGTCGGGGCGCACGCCGCCGGCGGCGCCGATGTGCGTGTCGGTGCTGCCGATGAAACCGAACTCGAACGGATTGATGCCGAGCCGCTGCCGCTCGGCCAGGCCGGTCTTGAGTCCCCAACGCACGAAGCTCGCCTCCGGCGCCGGCGCCGCCAGCCACGGCAGATACGTCGCCTGGAAGTTCTGGTACGGCAGGCGTTCGTAGCCGCAGAGCTCGTCGGTCGTCTCGGGCCCGAGACGGCATTCGGACTGGCCCTTGTGCTGCATGATCTCGACGAGCGGCTCCTCGTCGTGACGCAACGCCGCGGTCGCGCGCGTCAACGGCCGGCCGTCGGCCTCGACGGGCTGGAACATCAGCCCGTTGCTGAGATTGGAATTGTGCGGGATCGTGAGCACGTCGCAACCGGGCAGCTCGTCGCGGCACTCGTGCCGAAGGCGAGTGAGAAAGAGATCGAGTTGCGGCTCATCGACGTAGCTGGTTGGCAGGTCCGGCACGGTCTCGTTCTTGAAGATCACGTTGCGGTGGAGATTGTTGCTGCCGGGGGCGCCCGTCCATTCGTAGCCGACGAACGTCGTGAAGCGGCACGCGTCGGTGTGATCCTGGTACGCCTCGGCCGCCTCGCGGATCGTCTGCCATGGCCCGCGCGCCGCCTCGCGGCAGCGTTCGCCGGCGTGACCGCAGAAGGCGAATCGATGCGGCGCCACGCTGTTGGTGGCCTGACTGTTGGCGATGAAGAACGAGAGGCGCGGAAAGCGCCGCTGGATGAGGCACGGCAGCGAGTGGAAGCCGGGCAGATCGGGGCTGTTGCAGATGTTCAGCTCGCCCAGCAGCTCGGAATGGTCGGTGACGGCGGCGAAGTCGAGCGGCCGGGTGAGTCGCAGGCTGCGCGTCGGCCTCCCGTCGGCATCAAACGGCTGCACGCCGAGCGGCTCACCGCGCGCGAAGCGATAGGCCTCGCCCGGCATGGTCCGCGTGCCCTGGGTGCTGGCGTCGAGCGACAGGGCCGTGTGCACGTGCAGGTCGCCGAAATACGGACTGCGCAGGGGATCGTAGCGCGTGCAGTGCCCCTGACCGGCGGCGGTCATCGGCCAGACCGCGATCGCGAGGGCCACCACCCAAGTCCCTGCTCGCATCGGCGCAGCCTAGCGCACGAGGCGGTTGGTGTTGAGCGGTTCCGTGGTGGGGGTGTTGACGTGTCGACGTGCTGACGTTCGAAGATCCAGTCCACCTCAGGACCTCAGGACCTCAGCACGTCAGCACGTCAGCACCTCAGCACGTCAGCGCCTCCACCCCTCGAAACCCTTGCGAAACCCAGCCCGGCAGGCCAAGCAGGACGGATGGACGAACAAGCCCCTCCCCGGCGCGGCTCGGCCGCTCCGGTCGTTGCCGCGCTGCTGGCCGCCGGTCTGGTCGGCGCCGTCGTGTACATCACGCACCTCCGCGGCCAGCTCAACGCGGCCCAGCAGCAGTTGGCGCCTTTCGCGACGATCGCGAAGAAGCTCTATCCCGCCGCCGATCAGGCGACGGCGCTGCGCTCGGTGAGCGATCGTCTGGGTACGATGGTGGTGCCCGCGGCGGAGGCGCCGCCGGCCGCCCAGGTAGCGGCGCAGGCGGATCTCCCACCCCCGGCGCCGGCGAACTTCCTGACCGCCGAGCAGGAAGACGCGATGGTCAGCGCGCTGCGCAACGAAGCGGACACCGGCCGAAAGGCGTGGTTCCTGGTCGCGCAGGGCAACCGCGAGGCGTGGTCGGCGCAGGCCGAGCTGCAGCAGGTGTTCGAGAAGGCGGGCTGGCCCGTGCAGGTGGAGCGCGTCACCTACCCGGTGAAGTCCGGCATCTTCATGCTGGCCGGCGACGAGACGCCGCCGGGCTTCGTCGACACCGTGAGCGATGCGTTCACCGCCGGCGGGATCGAGGTGCAGTACCTCACCGGCTATCGCGACTTCTACAAAGGTCGCAAGGCCGAGAACCCGAAGTGGTTCGGACCGGCGCTCGCCGACGATCAGCCGTTCACGATCGTCGTCGGCTCGAAGCCACAGCCCAAGGTCGCCGCCGAGTAGCGGCTGCCGCACCACCTCACAGGCGGTGCTCCGCACCGCCATGCGGCCACAAGGGCCGCAGCTACGCGCGGGCGGTGACGATCCAGCTCGCGGAGTCCATGCGGACGCCGGCGTCGGTCTTGTAGGGCGCCAGCGCCGCGCGCACCGCCGCGGCGATCTGCGGCAGCAGCTCCGGATCGTCCGCCGCGCGCAACGCGCGCGCGGTCGGGCCCATGCGCAGCACGAAGTCGACGGTGGCGTCGAGGTCGTTGTCCCCGCCGACGCTGAGCGTCATCTTGACCGGCTCGAGTGCGACGTCGAGGAAGCCCGCCTGTGTCAGGATGCCGCGCACGCGATCGGCGTCGGCGAAGGCGAACGGACCGGGCGCGCCGGGCGCGGGGATCGGCGGCGGCACGGGCAGATGCGGCATCGCGGCCATCATCGGCACCGCCATCCACGGGTTCTCCATCATCGACTGCCAGCAGACGAAGGCCAGGCGGCCGCGCGTCGCACAGCGCCTGGTGCAGGTTGGTGAAGGCGGCGACGGGATCGGCGAAGAACATCACGCCGAAGCGCGAGAAGAGCAGATCGAAGGACCCGGCCTTGAACTCGGACGTCTGGGCGTCGGTGAGCTCGAAGCGGGCGGTCGTGATGCCGGCCGCCTTCGCCTGTTGCGTCGCGCGCGTCAGCATCGGCGCCGAGATGTCGACGCCGACCACCTGGCCGCCGGGGGCGATGCGTTTCGCCAGCTCCAGGCTCGTGTCGCCGCAGCCGCAGCCGACGTCGAGCACGCGGATGCCCGCGTGCAGCGCGGCACGGTCCATGGCGAGCTGGCCGAGCGGGCGGATCTGTTCGATCGATCATCGACTGGACGGCCACCCAGGTCGGGCCGGCCTGCTGGTTCCAGTACGTGATCTGTTCGGCGTTGGGTCCTTCGAGCGGCAGCGGCATGGCGACCTCAGGCCTTGGCGCTTGGCCGCGCCGAGACGGCGGCGTGCCAGCGGCTCAGGTTGGCGAGCTCGGGGGCGATGCGGATCTTGCTGACGCGGCCGAAGTCGACGGCGCACAGCGCGGTGATGTCGGCGATCGTGTAGCGCGGCCCGGCGATGAACTCGCGGCCGGCGAGCTCGCGATCCAGCCAGGCCATCGTCCCCTCCGCGTGCTTGCGATTCACCTCGCCCCACTCGGCGACCTGCGGGATGCGGCCGGCGAAGAAGGGGTGGCCGTTGCGGAACACCTGCGCCACCGGGATGAACAGCTCGAGCTCCATGCGCCGCTGCCACATCTCGACGATGGCGCGATCGCGCGCGTCGACACCCATCAGCCGCGGCTCCGGATGTGTCTCCTCGAAGTAGCGGCAGATGGCGACGCTCTCTGCCAGGTACGTGCCGTCGTCGAGCTCGAGCACCGGCAGCGTGCCGAGCGGGTTCTTGGCGCGGAACTCCGGCCCGCGGTTCGCGGCGGTGACGATGTCGACCTGCTCGACGGGCACCGCGATGCCCTTCTCGGCGAGAAACACCCTCACCCGGCGCGGGTTGGGCGCGGTCTGGCTGTCGTAGAGCTTCATGCGCGGGAACTACGACAGGCGGGGAGAGCGGGCAAGAACGACGTCAGAAGCGTGAGCCAGTGCGCCAGTGCGCCCCTACTGGTGCACGGGCTCACTGGCTCACGGGCGCACGCTTCTCAGGGACAGCTCGTCATCACCGGGACGTCGAACGTGCCGCCGCTCGTGTCGAGGGTCGTGCCGGCCATCAGGCCGATGCAGCCGTCGCCGTCGGCTTCGAATTCGCCGTCGGCGAAGACGCCGCGGGTGGCCGATCCCTCGATGCTGCCGCCGCGGCCGCGGGCGCGGAAGCGGCCGCTGAGCGTCAGGTCGCCGGCCGTCGCGTCGAGCTTGATGCGGCCGCTCGGCTGATCGCCGTCGACCAGGATGCGCGCGCCGGGCTCGACCACGACGCCGTCGCCGGTGACGGTCACGGTGCCGCCGATGGCGCCGCGCGCGTACAGCTCGCCGCGATTGGCGATGGTCACCATGTTGCCGGTGATGTCGATGTCGCCGCCGGTCGTGTCGCCGTCGGCGTCGAACCGGCTGTCGGCGATCATCGCGTTCGCCGCGTTCGCGTTGATCGTCCCGCCGGCGCCGTTGGAGCCGTCGGCGAGCAGCGGCGCGACGGTGTGCAGGTCGCCGGCGGTGCAGGACACCTGGATGATGCCGCCGCGGGCGCCGTCGGCGGAGACGGTGTCGCCGAGCTTCACCAACGTACCGCCGACCGCCACGACCGTGCCGCCGCTTCCCATGCCGGGATTCGCGCGGGCGCGCAGATGGCCGTTGGCGGAGAGCAGCTTGCCGGCGATGACGAAGATGGTGCCGCCGCCGGTGATGCCCTGGGCGTCGATGTGGTCGAGGAGCTGGACCGACCCGGTCTGCGAGAACGTCACGACGCTGCCGCCGGTGCCGAGTTGGCCGGTGGCGCTGAGCACGCGCGACGTGACGATGTCGCCACCGGTGGTGCTGACCGCGACACTGCCGCCGTCACGTCCGTCGGCGCCGATGCGGTTGTCGAGCCGCACGCCGCGGGCGGCCGACAGCGCGATGCTCCCGCCGGCGGTGCTGACCGCGCCTTCGGCGCGGATGCGGGCGCGCCCCGAGGCGTAGATCCGACCGCCGGCCGTGACCGAGATGGTGCCGCCGGTGGCGGTCGGCCTGGGGCCGTTGGCCGCGGCGCGCAACGGCGCCAGCAGTTGCACGTCGCCACCCGCTTGAAGGTTGATCTGACCCGGCGCCGTGCGCCCCGACGCGTCGATGCGCCAACGCACGTTCAGATTGTTGGTGGCCGACAGCGTGATCGTCGCGGCCTTGCCGGAGAACGGCGTCGCGTGGCGACCGATGACGGCGCGGCGGACGTCGATGTCGCGCGCGTGCAGGTTCAGCGTCCCGCCGTTCGGTACGGTCAGCGTCCCGCCGATCACCAGCATGCGCTCGCCGAAGTCGAGCACGCACGGCGACGCCACCTCGACCTGGCGGATGACGCACGGATTGCCGACGCACAGGTCGTCGGGCTTGGTGCACTTGATGGCGCGCGCCGTCGCCGGCGTCAGCAGCGCGACCGCCACCGGCAGCACGCCGGCGAGCAGCCAGAAACGATGATTCTGATGGACTGCGGTGCCCATGTTCCCCCCCGAATAACCCCCGAAGTGCAGCGAGCCCGCAGCAGGCCCTTGATGCGGAGTTGTGGGGCGATAGTCGCGCGGCGGCTGCGGACAAGTCAATAAGATCGTGAGCCGGTGCGCCGGTGCGCCGACGGCCACAGGTTTGTGTTCATCTGTGGCCATCTGTGTTCATCTGTGGCCGATGCCTGAGAGTGCTCGTCTCACATCGACCCCCTTTCAGCTGATTGCGCAGGCGATCGGCGGCCCGCGCGCGATCGCCGGCAAGGTCGGTCGGCTCGGGCGGACGCTGCGCCTCTATGTCGATGGGGCGGAGATCGAGCGCCGGTTACGCACGCTGCAGGCCAAGGGGTACATCGACCAGCGCCCGACGCGCCTCCAGATCCTCTTCGGCGGTCTCGACATGCTGCGCTTCGTGATCGAGCCCGCCTCGCGCGACTACTACCAGCAGAAGGGCATCTCGTTCGGCTTCCACCAACTCCTGCGCCTGCTCGACGACCCGGTCTCGCTGCTCGACCCGACTGGCTTCCTGTCCGATCGCGACACGATCGTGGGCCACGTCATGCAGGTGGTACACCTCAACCCGGTCTACGACCTGCAGCTCATCCAGATGTTTCCGGACGGTCTCGAGGACTTCGAGCGCCAGGTGCAGGCGATGGTCGACGGCAGCCACCCGCGCGCCCGGACCATCGGCGCCATCGTCGAGGATCCGGACTACCACGCCCGGCTGCTCGCCTACGTGCGCCAGTTCCGGCTCGATCCCAACACCCCGCCGCCGGTCCGCGGCGAGCAGACCCTCCGCAACAATCCGACGTTTGCTGCCGCCGAACGCCAGTTCGCGACGCTTCCCGGCTTCATTCAGTACTGCAATCGGTTGCCGATGCGCTTCGGCGAACTGTGGCGGCGGCTGCGGACGACGGAGACGTACCCGGACAGTGAGCCGGTGCGCCGGTGAGCCGGTGCGCCGGTGAGGGCCGAGTCCAAACTGGCGCACTGGCTGACCGGCTCACTGGCTGACCGGCTCACTGGCTCACCGGCGCACCGGTGTTCATGTGTGGAATCCGCGGATCAGCTCAGCCACCGCAGACAGCCCGCTTCCTCGAGAATCGGATCGAGCGCCTTCCGGTCGGCGACGGCGGCGTAGCGGGCCTTGAGGGCAGCGAGGGATTTGGCGTGGTACTTCTGCGTCTCCTGGGCGAAGGCGGTGCCGCCGAGGTCGAGGGTGAACTCCTTCTCGCCGGCCGCCAGCGCCTTGGCGTTGGCGGTGGACCACGGCAGGAAGACGCCGGCGATCTCGTCGTGGAGCAGCGGCATCAGCGTCGGCGCCAACGCCGTCCACGGCTCGAAGGCGCCCTCGGCGCGCGGGCCGAGCATCCCCTGGATCCAGCGCGCGACATGCGGCGCCGATTCGCGCATGAGGGCCGCCGGCGTCGGATCGGTGGAGAGCTGGTACAGCTGCGCGTAGAGGCCGAAGTCGGCGAACGCCGGCCGCTCGCCGAACAGGTAGGTGCGGCCGGCGAGATGGCGCTCGAGGATCGCGAGCTGGCGCCGGTACGAATCCTCGATCGGCCCCTTGGTGGCGTCAGTCGAGCCGACGAACGTGAGGCGCGGAATCATGCGCTGCTTGATCATGCCGACGCCGCCGGCGACCTGATCGTCGTCGAGGCCGGGCATCATGCTGCGCGCCAGCCGCTCGCCGGCCGATTCCTGGTCGGCGGGGTAGAACCAGCGGTAGTGGAACATCGGCTTGTTGCCCCATTCGTCGGCGTATTCCTCGATGAGCGCCGAGAGGAACGCGACGGCCGGATCCGGGTGATGGATCGACGGCTCGGGAAAGACGCTCTCGAGTTGCTCGATGATGGGTGTCGAGTCCTGCAGGCCCCGCCCGTCCGGGGTCACGACCAGCGGAATCAACGGCAGCTTGGCGTAGCGTGCAAACTCCTCCTCGACGGCCGGCGTGCGGATGATCCACTCGTGCGGGATCTGTTTGTACCGGACATACGAGCGAACCTTCACCGAATACGGGGACAGCTCGTTGCCAAAGATCTTGTATTGGTCCGTCATCGTCGCCTGCTCCTGTTCGAGGATTCGCTTGCCTCACCGCCACACCGATCGCGAGCAAGATCGTCTCACCTCGCGGTCTGGCCCTGCGCCCATCCCGACGGCGTTTGGGGTGAGATCGCGGCGCGGTCATAGCGCGTTTTCGCATTGCCGGCATCAGCAAATCCCATGGCGGGCGGCGCCGGGTCTGTTGTGGGGCGCGCGGCCGACAGGTACTGATGCCGGGTGGATTCGACCGCCATGGTGACCCTGCCGTGGCCCCGCGGAGGAACGCCCATGCCGAAGGATACCGTCACCATCACCGACAACCGCACCGGCAAGCAGTACGAGCTGCCGATCGAGCACGGCTCGATCCGCGCCGCCGATCTGCGCCAGATCAAAACCTCCGAGGACGACTTCGGCCTGATGTCCTACGATCCGGCGTTCACCAACACCGCCTCGTGCAAGAGCCGCATCACCTTCATCGACGGCGACCGCGGCATCCTTCGCTACCGCGGCTACCCGATCGAGGAGCTGGCCGAGCACAGCAACTACCTCGAGACCGCGTACCTCATCGTCAAGGGCGAGCTCCCCGACGTGAAGCGGTTCGAGATGTGGCGTCACAACGTCACGGTGCACACGCTCATCCACGAGAACATCAAGAAGTTCATGGAGGGGTTTCGCTACGATGCCCACCCGATGGGGATGCTGGTCAGCACCATCGGAGCCCTCTCGACGTTCTACCCCGAAGCCAAGAACGTCGACGACATCGAGAATCGCCGCCTGCAGACCCGCCGTCTGATCGGCAAGCTGCCGACCCTGGCCGCCTTCGCCTATCGGCGGACCCGCGGCCTGCCCTACGTCTATCCCGACAACGAGCTCAGCTACACCGGCAATTTCCTCCAGATGCTCTTCATGATGGGCGAGCGCGTCTACAAGCCCAACCCGGTCCTCGAGCGGGCGCTCGACGTGCTCTTCATCCTCCACGCCGACCACGAGCAGAACTGCTCGACGAACGCCGTCCGCTCGGTCGGCAGCTCGCGGGTCGACCCCTACTCCGCCGTCGCCGCCGGCGTCGCCGCGCTCTACGGCCCGCTCCACGGCGGCGCCAACGAGGCGGTCATCCGGATGCTCCAGGAGATCGGCTCGGTCGACAAGGTTCCGACCGCCGTCAAGGAATTCAAGGCCGGCAAGGGACGGCTGATGGGCTTCGGCCACCGCGTCTACCGGAACTTCGACCCGCGCGGCACGATCATCAAGAAGCTCGCCTACGAGGTCTTCGAGGTGACCGGCAAGAACCCGCTCCTCGACATCGCCCTCGAGCTCGAGCGGATCGCGCTGCAGGACGACTACTTCATCTCCCGCAAGCTCTACCCCAACGTCGATTTCTACTCGGGCATCATCTACCAGGCGATGGGCTTCCCGGTGACCATGTTCCCGGTCCTGTTCGCCATTCCGCGCTGCTCCGGTTGGCTGGCCCAGTGGGCCGAGATGGTGCGCGACCCCGAGCAGAAGATCAGCCGGCCGCGCCAGCTGTACGTCGGCGAGGACACCCGCACCTGGATGCCGATCGAGGGGCGCCCCGAGCCGCTCGATCGCGAGGAAGCGGTCAGCACCCAGATCTGACGATCGAGCCGCCAGGGGCGCCAAAGGAGACACTTCTTGGCGCCCTTGGCGTTCTTGGCGGCGCGGTGACGCTCTCTGTCACCGCCGCGCGATTTCGTTTCCCAACAAATCGCGCTTGCGCGAGGTCGGTCGTGGTCGCATAGTTGCTATGCGAAGCAACCACGGCAATGGGCGCTGACGTTCTCGTAGGACATTCTCCGTCATCGCCTGACGTCACGTCCGGCAGCGCCGCTGCCGCGCCCCGCCGCAGGCGACGATACGGCCGCTTCTTCTTCTGGTCGCTGGGCGCCTTGCTGACGATCAGCATCGCCGCCGCCGTCGGCTACGAGCTGCAGCACTCGGCGCTGCAGGCCTACCTCTGCCGCGCTACACCGCCAAGGTCTCCTACAAGCTGAGCGACGGCCCCAGCCCGAGCATCGCCTTCCCGCGCAGCGCGCCGTTCGACGACCGACTCGGCTACTCCCGCATCGGCGACTTCCAGCGCCGGCTCGAGGAGCGCGGCTTCGTCGTCGACCGGCAGGCCGTGGCGTCGCCGGAGCTGGTCCACCTGCTCGACCTCGAGCATCGCCCCGCCCTACCGGGAGCCGCTCGTCGCCGGCCTGACCATCCACGGCATGAACGGCGCGCGGCTCTACGACGCGGCGCGCTCGCAACGTGCCTTCCGCAGCTTCGACGACGTGCCGCCGCTGCTGGTCCAGACGCTGCTCTTCATCGAGAACCGCGAGCTGTTGGCGCCGATCGACCCGCGCTCCAATCCCGCCATCGAGTGGGATCGCATGGCCAAGGCGAGCCTCCTCTACACCGGCAGGAAGCTGGGCCTGAACATCCCGATCCAGGGCGGCAGCACGCTGGCGATCCAGCTCGAGAAGTACCGCCACTCGGCGAACGGCCGCACCAACTCGCCGCTCGACAAGCTGCGCCAGGTCGTCGGCGCGAGCCTCAAGGCCTACCGCGAGGGCGCCGACACCCGCGGTTGGCGGCGGCAGATCGTCGTGGATTACTTCAACACCGCGCCGCTCGCCGCGGCACCGGGCTACGGCGAGATCTACGGCCTCGGCGACGCCCTCTACGCCTGGTTCGGACTCGACCTGAAGGACGTGAAGGCGCGCCTGAACGACCCGTCGGCGCCGCTCGACGAACGCGCCAGCGCCTATAAGCACTCCCTCGCGCTGGTCATCGCGCTACGCGCCCCAACCTTCTACCTGCAGCGCGACCGCCTGGCCCTCAATCAGAAGGTGAACGAGTACACCCGACTGCTCGAGCGCGGCGGCGTCATCGACGCCGACTTCGCCGCCGCCGTGCGCCGCGCGCCGATCGAGTTCCTCAGCCGCGCCCCCGTCGCGCCGCCGCTGCCGTTCGCGCACAAGAAGGCGCCCAACGCCATCCGCACCACGTTGCTGCAGTGGCTCGACGTGCCGAGCTTCTACGAGCTCGACCGCCTGCACCTCGAAGCCGACGGCACCATCGACCTGCCGCTGCAGAACACCGTCGAGCACCTGTTCGCCAACCTCACCGACGAGAAGTTCGTGCGCGCCAACGGCCTCACCGGCGAGCGCCTCCTGCGCAACGCCGATCCGACGCAGGTCGTCTACAGCCTGATGCTCTTCGAGCACACGCCGCAGGGCAACCTGCTGCGCGTGAACGCCGACAACCTCGACCGTCCGTTCGACATCAACGGCGGCGTCAAGCTCGACCTCGGGAGCACCGCCAAGATGCGCACCACGGCGCACTATCTCGAAGTCATCGCGCTGCTGCGCGACGAGCTCGGCGGCAAGAGTCACGACGAGCTGACGGCGCTGGCGGGCGGCAAGACCACGGATCCGCTCACCGCCTGGGCCGCCGACACCCTGGCGACGACACCGGACATCGCGCTCGACGCGATGCTGCAGAAGTCCCTCGATCGCAAGTACTCGACCAATACGGGCGAGACCTTCTTCACCGGCGGCGGTCAGCACGTGTTCGGCAACTTCACCAAGGGCGGCCCGGCGATCCTGCCGATGCGCGACGGGCTGCGCACGTCGAACAACCTCGTCTTCATGCGCGTCATGCGCGACCTCGTGCGCTACCACATCGCGCGCCTGCCGTACGACGCCAACGCGCTGCTCAACGATCCGCACTATCCCGACCGCGAGCGCATCGTCGCGCAGCTCGCCGACGACGAGGCGCAGCAGCATCTGTCACGCGCCTATGCGCGGTACCACGGACTCACCACCGACGCCGCGATCGCGAAGCTGCTCGGCTCGCGCGCCAAGAACCCGCGCCAGCTCGCCATGCTCTTCTACGCCTGGAAGATGGGCACGACCCCGGCACAGCTCGCCGACTGGCTGCGCACCCTGGGCGCGCCGGTCGACGACGACGGCGTCCAACGCCTGGCGCGCGCCTACGGTGGCCCGCTCGGCCTGCTCGACTACGGCTACCTCGTCGGCCGGCACCCGCTCGAGGTGTGGACCGTCGGCGAGCTCGTGCACGAACCGGGCACCAACTGGACCGCGCTGCTCGAGCGCAGCGCCGGCGCCCGCGGTCAGGTGTCGCAGTGGCTGCTGCGCGCCAAGCTCGGCACCGCGCAGCGGACGCGCATGCGCATCTACATCGAGCGCGACGCCTTCGCGCGCATGACGCCGTACTGGCAGCGCCTCGGATTCCCTTTCAAGCACCTGGTGCCGTCGCTGGCGACAGCCATCGGCAGCTCCTCCGACCGGCCCGCGGCGCTCGCCGATCTGATGGGCATCGTCGTCAACGACGGCAAGCGCCTGCCCATGCTGCGCCTCACCCAGCTCCACTTCGGCGAGGGCACGCCCTACGAGACGGTGATGGTGCCCGATCCGAAAGCCGGCGAGCAGGTGATGCGGCCCGAGGTCGCCAGGGCGCTGCGCGGCGCGCTCGCCACCGTCGTCGAGGCCGGCACCGCCCGGCGGCTGGCCGGCGCGTTCAAGGACGCCGACGGCAAGCCGATCGCCACCGGCGGCAAGACCGGCTCGGGCGACAACCGCTTCAAGACCTTCGCGCGCGGCGGCTTCCTCAAGTCGTCGCGCGCCGTCAACCGCACCGCCACGTTCACCTTCTACGTCGGCGACCACTACTTCGGCGTGATGACCGCCTTCGTCCCCGGCCAGGAGGCCGACAAGTACGAGTTCACCAGCGCCCTCTCGGTGAGCGTCGTCCGCCTGCTCGCCCCCGCCATCAACGCCCGCATCGCCGGCAAACCCCTGCCCGAGCAGCCCAACACCGACGCGCTGGCGACCATCACATCGCCGCAACGCACCGGCGGCTGAGCGCGCCGCAGGGCAGTCCTCCGTAGCCGCGGGACCTGTGCCCGCGGGCCGCGCGCTGCGCGGCCTGGATGTGGTGGGGTGCGGCAACCGACGCGAGTCGAGTCGGGCAGTCGAAGACCAATCGACTCCCCCTGCGCTCAAGACCTGCATCGCGACGTCATGCCTGCACTGTCACGGCGCGATGGGCGAGTGTCAGCTGGCGATCGACCATCCCGACGAGGCCGACGAGGCCTGCAGGGATCTGTTCGCGATTCCGCCGCCGGCCGAAGCTGCGCCTCGCCGGCCACGCGCTCGGTGCACTAGCGCCCAGCCCGCATCGGACGGGCCCGGCATCGCAACGCCGCCGCCAGCAGTTCGCAGTACGCCTCATTCGGGGGATTGAAGGAGCGCGGGCCTCCAGGCCCGTCGCCGCCCGCGGGGCGGCGGAGCGAACAGCAGCGCGCTCCGCTGCGCCCGCCGTAGAATCAACGACTACTGCGGCCGCGGAATCGACCACGTCGCATCGCTGGCCGATGAATCATTGGTGGCGCCCGGCTCGATACCGCCACCGTCAACCTTCGCGTCCCCAACGCTCGAGATCCGACGACGCGACAGGTCGTATCGCAGCGGGCTGTCCGTGAACGGGTCCATCGGGATCTCGCTCAGGAAATCGGAATCGACAAGGACCTGACTGGGCTCCAACCGATCGTCCACATCGAACAGGAACGGGTGACTTCTGCACGCAGCGGGCTCGCATCAAGAAGCACCGCGCCGAGCACGAACGCGGCCATAGCTGTCGCGCAACGACGAATCATCCAGGCGACGGTAGCGGGCGTACTGGTGACGTCCACCAGCAGTTCGCAGGACGTCTTATGTGTGGGGCTTTGAGGAGCGCGCTCCGCCGATCCGACGTTGGCGTGTCGCGGGCGATGCGATAGACGAGAGGCGTGTTCCATCCCCTGGTCGCCGGCTGGTTCGATGAGACGTTCGCGGCGCCGACCGACGTGCAGCGCGCCGGGTGGGGGCACATCGCCGCCGGGCGCGACACGCTGATCGCGGCGCCGACCGGGTCGGGCAAGACGCTCGCGGCCTTTCTCGCCGCGCTCGACGATCTCACCCGCCGCGCGCTCGCCGGGACGCTCGAGGAGCGCATCCACGTCGTCTACGTCTCGCCGCTCAAGGCGCTCGGCAACGACGTGCAGAAGAATCTCCAGGCGCCGCTCGCCGGCATTGCCGCCCGCGCCGCTGCCGCGGGCACGCCGCTGCCCGAGATCCGCGTCGCCGTGCGCACCGGCGACACGCCGGCGCGCGAGCGCGCCCTGCAGGCGCGCCACCCGCCGCACGTGCTGATCACCACGCCGGAGTCGCTGTACATCCTGCTGACCGCCGCCGGCAGCCGCGCGCTGCTGCAACAGGCCTCGACCCTGATCCTCGACGAGATCCACGCCGTCGCCGGCGACAAGCGCGGCGCCCACCTGGCGCTCTCGGTCGAGCGCCTCGAGCGCCTGGTCGGCGGCGGCCTGCAGCGCATCGGCCTCTCGGCGACGCAGAAGCCGATCGTCGAGGTGGCGCGCCTGCTGGTCGGCGCCGGCCGCTGCGACGCGGACGGTACGCCGCGCTGCGCGATCGTCGACGGCGGCCACCGTCGCGCCCTGCGGCTGCGCATCGAGGTGCCCGACCACGAGATCGGCGCCATCGCCAGCCACGAGCTGCGCGCCGCGGTGCTACGACCGCATCGCCGCGCTGGTGCGCGCCCACCGCACGACGATCGTCTTCGTCCACACGCGCCGCCTGGTCGAGCGCGTCGCGCACGCGCTGGGCGAGCGGCTCGGCGGCGATCAGGTCGGCGCGCACCACGGCAGCATGTCGCGCGCGAATCGTCTGGCCGTCGAGTCCGGCCTGAAGAGCGGCGCGCTGCCGGTCGTGGTCGCCACCGGTTCGCTCGAGCTCGGCATCGACGTCGGCGCCGTCGACCTCGTCTGCCACCTCGGCGCGCCGCGCTCGCTCGCCTCGCTGCTGCAGCGCGTCGGCCGCTCGGGCCACTCGCTCGGGGCGGTGCCGCAGGGCGTGCTCTTCCCGTTCACCCGCGACGAGCTCGTGCAGTGCGCGGCCGCGGTGCGCGCGGTCGAGGACGGCGCGCTCGACGCGCTCGAGATCCCGACCGGCGCGCGCGACGTGCTGGCGCAGCAACTCGTCGCCACGATCGCCAGCGAGGAGGCGATCGCCATCGAGGCGCTCGCGGCGCTCGTGCAACGCGCGCATCCGTTCCGCGCCGTGCCGCGGGCGATCTTCGACGCGGTGCTCGACATGCTGTCGGAAGGCGTCGCGACGCGGCGCGGCCGGCGCGCGGCGTACGTGCATCTCGATCGCGTCAACGGCGTGGCCCGGCCACGTCGCGGCGCTCGCCTCACCGCCATCACCGGCGGCGGGGCCATCCCCGACACCGCCGACTACGAGGTGGTCGAGGACGCGACCAACGCCCGCGTCGGGACGGTCAACGAGGACTTCGCGATCGAGAGCCTCGCCGGCGACGTGTTCCAGCTCGGCCATCACGCCTGGCGCATCCGCCGTGTCGAGGCCGGCCGCGTGCGCGTGATCGACGCCACCGGCGCGACGCCGACGATGCCGTTCTGGCTGGGCGAGTCGCCGGCGCGCACGGCCGAGCTGTCCGCGGCCGTCGCCGATCTCCGGCGCGAGGTGGCGACGCGGGCCGGCGACGTCGACGCGGCGGCGCGCTGGCTGATGAGCGAGGCCCATGTCGACGCCGCCGGCGCGGCGCAGCTCGTCGCATACGTCCGCGGCACGGTCGCCGCGCTGGGCGCGGTGCCGACGCAGGACGCGATCATCGCCGAGCGCTTCTTCGACGAGGCGGGCGGCATGCAGCTGGTCCTGCACGCGCCGTTCGGCGGCCGCATCAACCGCGCCCTCGGGCTGGCGCTGCGCAAGCGCTTCTGCGTCACGTTCGACTTCGAGCTGCAGGCCGCGGCGACCGACGACGGCGTCGTCATCTCCCTCGGCGCGCAGCACAGCTTCCCGCTCGACAGCGTCTTCGGCATGGTGCGCGCGCACCGCTTTCGCGACGATCTCGTCCAGGCGGCGCTACAGGCGCCGATGTTCGGCACCCGCTGGCGCTGGAACGCCACCCGCGCGCTGGCGCTGCCGCGCGTCACCGGCGGCCGCCGCGTGCCGATGCCGCTGCAGCGCATGCGCGCCGACGACCTGCTCGCGGCCGTCTTCCCGGCCCAGGCCGCCTGCGGCGACAACCATCCGGGCCCCGTCGTGCCGCCGCCGCACCCGCTGGTCGACCAGACGCTCGACGATTGCGTCCAGGAAGCGATGGATGCCGACGGCCTACAGGCCGTGCTCGAGCGCATCGAGTCGGGGGCCATCGCGACGCTCGCGGTGGAGACCGCGACGCCGTCGCCGATGTCGCACGAGCTGCTCAACGCCAACCCGTACGCGTTCCTCGACGACGCGCCGCTGGAGGAGCGCCGCGCCCGCGCCGTGGCGCTGCGCCGCACCGATCCCGACCTCGCCGCCGGGATCGGCGCGCTCGACGCCGAGGCGATCGCGGACGTGCGACGGCAGGCGTGGCCCGTGCCGCGCGACGCGGAGGAGGTACATGACGCGCTGTTGACGTTGGGGATACTGCCCTCGGCGGACGCGGCGGTGTGGGCGGAGTGGATGGGGGAGCTCGCGGAGCAGAAGCGCGTAGTCGCGATCGGCAGGGTTGGCGAACCAGGAAAGACAAAAGACAAAAGGCAGAAGACAAAAGGCAAAGGGTGGGGAGGCGGAGACGTTTGCCTTTTGTCTTCTGCCTTTTGTCTTTTGTCTTCACCTTCTTCCAAGTCGGCCGCCGGCAGCGTGGATGAGCACGCGGCGATTGCATTCGCAGCGGCGGAGCGCACCGCCCTCGTCGAAACCGCCCTCTCCGGCGCGCCGCTCTCCGAACGAATCGACGCGCTGCGCACCATCATCGGCGGCTGGATGGATTGCCTCGGCCCGACCACCGCCGCGTCGCTCGCCGGTCGGCTCGGCCTCGACGTGGCGGCGGTCGACGCCGCGCTCGAGCGCCTCGAATCCGACGGCAACGTGCTGCGCGGGCGCTTCACCCCCGGCGCCTCCGATCTCGAGTGGTGCGAGCGCGGTCTGCTGGCGCGCATCCATCGGCTCACGATCAACCGACTCCGCGCCGAGATCGAAGCGGTGGCGCCGGCCGACTTCATGCGGTTCCTCTTCGTCTGGCAGCACGCCGAGCCGAGCACGCGCCTGCGCGGACGCGACGGCATCCGGCTCGTGATCGCACAGCTGCAAGGGCTGGAGCTGCCCGGTCCGGGCTGGGAGCGCGACGTGTTGCCGGCGCGCATCGCCGACTACGAGCCCGCCGACCTGGAGCAGCTCTGCCTCGCCGGCGAGGTGGTGTGGGGACGGCTCGCCGCGCCGCTGCCCGACGACACGCCGGACCGAGAGGCGAACGGGGCGCGCCGCCGGCAGGCGCCGACGCGCAGCGCGCCGCTCGCGCTGGCGCTGCGCGCCGATCTCGCCGATCTGCTCGCGCCACTCGCCGACGAAGCCGCGGTGCTCGCCGAGCGCACGCCGGTGGCGCAGGCGGTGTTCGCCCACCTGCGCGCGCGCGGCGCCTCCTTCCTCGCCGACGTGGCGCGCGCCATCGGGCGCCTGCCGAGCGAGGTCGAGGACGGCCTGTGGGAGCTCGTCGCCGCCGGGCTCGTCACCGGCGACGGCATCGCCGGCCTGCGCACGCTGCTGCTGCCCGAGCACGAGCGTCGGCCGCGTCACGGCACGCATCTGCGAGCGCTGCCGGGCGGCGCGGCGCGACGCCTCATGCCGGTCGGCCGCTGGGCGCTGCTGCGCGGCGAGCTCGCGGGCGAACCGGACGGCGCGTTGGTGGCCGAACGCGCCGCGCGGCGGCTCCTGTTGCGCTGGGGCGTCGTCTTCCGCGATCTCCTGGCGCGCGAGCGCGGCCTGCCGCCGTGGCGTGCGATGCTGAGCGCGTTGCGCCGGCTCGAGGCGCGGGGCGAGATCCGCGGCGGCCGCTTCGTCGACGGCTTCGTCGGCGAGCAGTTCGCGCTGCCGGAAGCGGTGGACGCGCTGCGCAGCGTGCGCCGACGACGCGATGGTGGCGTCGTGGTGGTGTCCGCCGCCGATCCGCTCAACCTCGTCGGCATCGTCACCGCCGGCGCGCGCATCTCGCCGTTCTCGGGTGTGGTCGTGGCCTACCGCGAAGGTGTGCCGGTGGAGATCGGCGAGCTCGGCGCGATCCGCTCGCGCCTGCAGACGCCCGCCGGATGACGGCCGCGCCGCCGCCGCTGCGCCGCATCTGCGTATTCTGCGGGTCGAGCCCCGGCACGGGGCCGGCGTTCGGCGACGCGGCCGCGCACCTGGGCCGCACGCTGGCGACCGCCGGCATCGGCCTCGTGTACGGCGGCGCCAGCGTCGGCCTCATGGGGCGTCTCGCCGACAGCACGCTGGCCGCGGGCGGCGAGGTGATCGGCGTCATCCCGCGCGCGATGGTCGAGCTGGAGGTCGCCCATCACGGCCTCTCCGACCTCCGCGTCGTCGCCTCGATGCACGAGCGCAAGGCGCTGATGGCCGATCTCGCCGACGCCTTCATCGCCCTCCCCGGGGGCCTCGGCACGCTCGATGAGCTGTTCGAGATCCTCACCTGGGCACAACTCGGCCTGCACGAGAAGCCCATCGGCCTGCTCGACGCCGGCGCATACTTCGCCCCGCTGCTCGCCTTCCTCGACGGCGCCGTCGAGGCGCGCTTCATCGCCCCGCCACACCGCGCGATGCTCCTCGTCGCCGGCGATCCCGACGCGCTGCTCGCGGCCTTTCGCGCCTACCGGCCGCCGGCGCCGTTCAAGTGGCTCGACCGCCCGACGCGGTAGCCCGCGCGCCCCTTCAGGGCTCTGGAATCCTGGATTGGCGCGCTGCCCCGACGTCGGCTTGCCGCGAGCCGCGCGGGTGTGGCCGCGCGGGAGCGCGGCCCTCCATTCGCGGACGGGGCGGACCGATTTGCGCCGACTATTGACCCGACCTATAGGCGCCGTCATGCGGCTGCGGGTCTGGATCCTCGCGACCCTGGCGTGCATCGCGCTTCCAGTGGCCGCACAGGAACGTCTGCGTCTCGCGACCACCACCAGCACCGAGAACACGGGACTGCTCGGCTTCCTGATCCCGACCTTCGAGAAGCAGTTCGCGGTCAAGGTCGAGGTCCTCGCCGTCGGCTCCGGTCAGGCGCTCAAGCTGGCGGAGAACGGCGACGCCGATGTCGTGCTGTCGCACGCGCCGCCGCTCGAGGATGCGTTCATCGCCAACGGCTTCGGCGTCAACCGCCGGAACCTGATGTACAACGACTTCATCATCGTCGGCCCGCCCAACGATCCGGCCGGCATCAAGGGGATGAAGTCGGCGGCCGAGGCGATGAAGACGCTGGCGACAAAGGAGGCCGTCTTCCTCTCGCGCGGCGACGAGTCGGGCACGCACGTGAAGGAGAAGGAGCTCTGGGCGGCCGCCGGCGTGACGCCCAGCGGCGGCTGGTACCGCAGCGCCGGCGTCGGCATGGGACAACTGCTGCAGATGGCGGACGAGTCGCGCGGCTACACGCTGACCGACCGCGGCACCTACCTCTCGCGCAAGCAGAAGGGCGATCTCGTCATCCTCGTCGAGAACGATCCCGAGCTCTTCAACCCGTACTCGATGATCGCCACCAATCCCGCCCGCCATCCGACGGTGAAGTACATCGCCGCGATGCAGTTCATCGCCTGGATGACCTCGCCGGAGGGCCAGAAGCAGATCGCGTCGTTCACGGTCGACGGCAAGTCGTTGTTCATCCCCACCGCGGTGCCCGTCGCACCTTGACGCCACCGCACGTGCCGCCCCACTGTCCGCGCCATGAGCTTCACTGACGCGCTGACGGCCGCCCTGCACCTGCTGGCGACCTGGGATCCCAAGGTCGTCTCGGCGGTCAGCGTCTCGCTCGAGGTGGCCCTCCTCGCCACGCTGCTCGCCACGCTGTTCGGGGCGCCGCTCGGCTTCGCGATCGCCACCGGCCGCTTCCGCGGGAGCCGCATCGTCGAGGTGGCGCTCAACACTGCCACGGCTCTGCCCACCGTGGTCGTGGGGTTGCTGGTCTACGCGCTGCTGTCGCGGCGCGGCCCGCTCGGCACCTGGGAGCTGCTCTACACGCGCAGCGCCATGGTCATCGGCGAGACCTTGCTGGTGACGCCCGTCATGGCGGCGCTGACCGTCGCCCTGGTGAGCGGCGCCGACCCGCGCATCCGCGAAACGGCGCTGACGCTCGGCGCGTCGCGGGTCGGCGCCGCCTGGACGGTACTGAGCGAGCTTCGCCGCGGCGCGCTCGCCGCCGTCGCGACCGGCTTCGGCCGCCTGATCTCCGAGCTCGGGGTCGCCTTGATGGTCGGCGGCAACATCGAGAACGCGACGCGAACGATGACCACCGCCATCGCCCTGGAGACCGGCAAGGGCGAGTTCGCGCTGGCGCTGGCGCTGGGCTTCATCCTCCTCGGCGTCGCCCTGCTGGTGAACGTGGGCGCCGTGGCGGTGACCGGCACGCGATGATCCCCGCGGCGCCGCTCTACGCGCTGCGCGACGTGCGGGTCGAGCGCGGCGACCGCGCCATTCTCGATCTGCCCTCGCTGGCCATCGCCTCGGCCTCGATCACCGCGGTGATCGGCGGGAACGGCGCCGGCAAGTCGACCCTCCTTCGCCTGCTCGCCTTTCTGCTCGAACCGGCGGCGGGACGGATCGCCTTCGCCGGCGAACCCGTCGCGTTCCAGCCCGCCGCATTGGCGGCGCTGCGCCGGCGCGTCACCTACGTCGGCGCCTCGCCCTACCTGTTCCACGGCAGCGTCCGCCGCAACGTCGCCTTCGGGCTGCGGGCGCGCGGGGCAAGCGACGGCGCGGCGGTGGAACGCGCGCTCGAGGCGGTCGGGGCGGGCGTGCTCGCCGACCGCGCCGCCCGGACGCTCTCCAGCGGCGAGACGCAGCGCGTCGCCCTGGCGCGCGCCCTCGCCTGCGCGCCCGAGGTGCTGCTCTTCGACGAGCCGACGGCGAACGTCGATCGCGCCAGCGTGCCGCTCATCGAGGCGGCACTGGCGCGCCTGCCCGTCACCGGCTGCACGGTGATCGTCGCCACCCACGACGCCGACCAGGCGCGCCGGCTGGCGAACGGCATCATCGCCCTCGACGCCGGCCGCCTCGCCCCTCCGCCCGTGGTGACCGTGCTGCGCGGGACGGCCGTGCGGCGCGACGACCGCTGGCTCTTCGAGTCCGCCGGCCTGCACCTCGAGCTCCCCGCCGAAGCGCACCCCGAGGCCGTCGCGATCGACGCCAACGACGTCATCGTCTCGCTGGCGCCGCTCGTCTCGAGCGCGCGCAACCACCTGCACGGCCGCATCGTCGCCGTCGAGCCGGATGCGGAGGGCGTCCTGCTCACCGTCGATTGCGGACAACCCGTCCGCGCCCGCATCACCGAGCCGTCGCGCGCGGGCCTGGGCCTGCAGGTCGGCAGCGAGGTCTGGGTGACGTTCAAGGCGATGGCGGTGAGGGAGGTGAAGGACCAGGGACGCCGGATGAAGAACGAAGGATGACGGAGGGGATCGTCGTCCCGTCTTCGTCCTTCGTCTTTCATCTTCAGCCTCGGTCTTTCGCCCTTCGCCTTCCCCCGTGCCCCTTGCCAACGTCCCGGCTGGCGGCAATGATGCTGACCGTTCCAGACGTCAGTCATTTCGAGAGGGGGATCTCATGCAGCGTGCAGCACGATGGACCGTAGTGGCGATCGCACTCGCGGGACTGACGGTCCCGGCGATGGCACAGGACGAGGGCCGCAGCACGTTTATCAACGCGGAGGGCAAGGACGTCGGTTCGCTGGGCGTCGAGCACATGGCCAGCGGCACGATGCTCCTCCTGAAGCTGCACGACCTGCCGCCGGGCGTGCACGGCATCCACATCCACAGCATCGGCGTGTGCACGCCCCCCTCGTTCGACTCCGCGGGCGGCCACTTCAACCCCACTCAACACCAGCACGGCAAGGACAACCCCAAGGGGCCGCACGCCGGCGATCTCAACAACATCACCATTCCCGCCAACGGCAAGCTCGAGCTGCAGATCGACATGCCCGGCATCGCGCTGCGCGGCGACGGCGGCCTGCTCGACGAGGACGGCGCGTCGATCGTGATCCACGCCGGCCCCGACGACTACAAGACCGACCCGTCCGGCAACTCGGGTGCGCGCATCGCCTGCGCGCCGATCACGTTCCCCGATCGACAGGAGTAGGCCCACCGCGGAGCACGTGTGCGGCTGATCGCGTACTCCGACTACCTCTGCCCCTGGTGCTTCAACGCGGCGGTGCGACTGCACCGCGTCGAGGAGGAGTTCGCCGGCGCGGTCACGGTCGAGTGGCGCAGCTTCCTCCTGCGTCCACAGCCCGATCCGACCCGCACGCTCGAGCAGTTCCGGGCGTACACCAGATCCTGGCTGCGCCCCGCGGCCGACCCCGATGGCGGCACGTTCCAGGTGTGGCAGACGGACGCGGGGCCGCCGTCGCACAGCGTGCCGCCGCACCTCGTCGCCAAGGCCGCCGGGCGCATCAGCCGCGCGGCGTTCGACCGCATCCACGCGGCATTGCTGAGCGCCTACTTCACCGACAACCGCGACATCACCGACGTCGCGACGCTCGCCGCCATCTGGACCGAGTGCGGGCTGCCCGCCGATGCGCTGGCGACCGCGGGCGATCCCGCGCTCCTGCGCGAGGTCTTCGACCAGCACAACGAGGCGCTCGAGCTCGGCGTCACCGGCGTCCCCGCCGTGCGCGCCGCGGACGGCGACACGCCGATCATCGGCGCCCAGCCACTGGAGACGTATCGCCGTTGGGTGCGGCGATTGCTGGATTCCCCTCCGGCATCCGGTTCCGACGACGCCTGAGGCGGATGTCCGAGCATGGGCGGCCGCGCCGCGTTCTGGCCTCCCGCACAAAGGCCCGCACGCCGTTTCTCAGGAACGGCAGCGGCGCGAGCGCGAGGATGCTGAGGGGCGAGTGGGCTTCGATCCCGGGGTTGTCGAGAGCCATGGTCGGGAAGGGCTGCCAACAGCCAGGATCGCACCGGTCACGTCAAGATCCTCGGGATCACCACGGAGGCCGCAGAGGAAGAGGGAGCCCCATCGCCGCGCTCAGTAGCGGCCCTCCGGCCTCAGCTCCTCCTCGATCGGTCGGACCTCGATGATGCCGAGGCGCGCCGAGGGCCAGCCGGCAGCCAGGGCGACGGCCTCGTCGAAATCCCTGGCCTCGATCAGGAAAAAGCCGCCCAGCTGTTCCTTCGTCTCGGCGTAGGGGCCGTCGATCACCGACGGCCCGCCGTCGCGCACCCGCACCGTCGCGGCGGTTCGCACGCTCTGCAGCGCGTGGGTCGAGATCAGGTGCCCGGTCTTTCGCAGGATCTCGACGTAGGCGAGCGTCTCGCCCCGCAGGGTTTCCCATTCGCTCGGGGAGAGGCGGCTCAGCTTCTCCTCCTCCTCGTAGGCCAGGCACAGGTATTTCATCGTTTCCTCCGGGTGGTCGTCGCGGTGTCGGTGTCTCCGGGAATAGTCGAACGCGAGCGGGCACAATCGACAAGAGGGGTCGATGAATTGCTGGAGCACGCCTCGGGTGTGGCGATTTCCGTCGCGGCGCCGCGCCGCCGCCCCACCGGGCGACGCTCTGCGTCGCCGTGCGGCCACGAGGGCCGCGGCTACAATTTGGACCGCGTAGCTGCGGGACCTGTGCCCGCGGGCGGTGCGGAGCACCGCCGGGCTGGGCGCGGCGCGGCGCCACACCCCGCCTCTCCTGGCGACGCGCTGCGTCGCCGTGCGGCCACGAGGGCCGCGGCTACACGGGCGGCTCTTGGCCGTGCTATCTGCCCTTCATGCAGCTGACAGAGCTCGCCACCGACGTGTACGCCTGCCTGCAGCCGGATCACGGGTTGGGCTGGAGCAACTCCGGGCTGATCAACCGCGACGGCGGGGTCGTGGTCGATACGTTCTGGGATCTGCCGCGCACGCGCGCGATGATGGAGCAGTACGCGCGCGTCTGGAAGCGGCCGGCGCGGCGCGTCGTCAACACCCACCACAACGGCGACCACTGCTGGGGAAACCAGTTGTTCACCGGCGCCGAGATCATCGGCCATCGGCTGTGCGCCGCCGGCTTCGGCAAGGAGCAGCCGAAGCTGATGCAGGCGCTCAAGCGCCAGGGCGGTTCGAGCGATCCGGCGCTGGCGGCCCTGGCGCGCGAGCTCGACAGCTACGACTTCACCGGCATCGAGCTGACGCCGCCGACGACGCTGTTCGACGAGCGCCTCGACCTCGAGCTCGACGGTCTGCGCGTCGAGCTGCTCTACGTCGGCCCCGCCCACACCGCCGGCGACGTCATCGCGCATCTGCCCGACCAGCGCATCGTCTTCACCGGCGACGTGCTCTTCCGGCTGTGCACGCCGATCGGCTGGGAGGGGACCTTCGCGAAGTGGACGGCGGCGCTCGACCGCATCATCGCGCTCGATCCGGCGGTGATCGTTCCCGGCCACGGCCCGCTGTGCGGCGTCGAGGGCCCGCGCGAGATGAAGGCCTACCTCGCAGTACGTGCAGAGCGAGGCGGCGCGCTTCTTCCACGCCGGCGCCACCGTCGAGGAGGCGGCGCGGCGCATCGACCTCGGCCCCTACGCCGGCTGGACCGAGCCGCAGCGCATTCTGTTCAACGTCGCGCGCGCGTACCGCGAGCTGCGCGGCGAGCCCTACGACACGCCGGTCGACGCCGGCGCCATGCTGCGGGCGATGTTCGCGCTGCGGAGCGGGCACGGCACCCCCCTCACTGATGGGTTGGGATGCGACGGCGATCGCAGCATCGAGCCCGGGCCGTCGCTCTGGTCTGGGCCGTCTGGCTCCTCGTGGGTCTCGCCGCGTGCGAGCCGGCCGTCGATCCCGAGGCCCGCTGCGTCAACCTGCACGCGGGCATCGCCCATCCGCCACCGTGTTCCGCCGGCGAGTTGCTGGGCCACTTCGATGGCGATCGATTCGTCGCGGTCGCGCCGCCGTGGCTGCGCGTGCGCTGGATCGACGAGCCCGGCGGCGGGATCGTCGTGCTCCTCGCCGTCCTGGGCCTGCCGCTGTTGACGGGGCTGGGCGCCAGGCGAGGGCTCGCGCGCGCCCCTGACGACGAGGCGCTCTTCGTCATCCTCGCGGGCGCCGGCATTCTCGGTGCGCTCGCGCTGGTCTTTGCCGTCGAGCTGATCGTGAGCACCGGCGCCGCCGCCTCCGCCGGCGACGCGATCGGATTCGCCGCGCGCTATTTTGTGCTGATGCTTCCGGCGGCGCTGTTCGGCTGGTTCGGCATCGTCCAGTGCCGCGGCAGGCGGGAGCGCGGCGGCGTCGGGATCGCGGCGCTCGCGGTCAGCGCGGTGTGTTTCGTCGCCGCCCTGTGGTTCGTCGCACGGCCGTTCACGCACGGCCCACTGTGAACGCCCCGTCGGATCTCGCCCGGGCGCCCGCTCCGCTGGCGGCGCTGTCGGCGTACTGGTTTCTCTACTTCGCGGGCCTCGGGATCTTCTTCCCGTTCTACTCGCTCTATCTGCGCGAGAACGCCGGCCTGAGCGGCACGCAGGTGGGGTTCGTCATGGCGACCGTTCCGCTGGTCGGCATGGTGGCGCAGCCGCTGTGGGGACAGCTCGCCGATCGCAGCGGGGCGCGTAGCGCGATCCTGGCGCTGCTGACCGTGGCCTCGGCCATCGGCTACGCCGCGCTAGCCGGGCTGGAGGGCTTCCTGCCGCTGGTGCTCGGCACGGCGGCGCTGGCGGCGTCGTCGACGGCAATCGTGCCGGTGTCGCTGTCGGTGACCTTCGCGGCGCTGCGCGGACACGGCCCGCATGCGTTCGGCTTCGTGCGCGTCTGGGGCACGATCGGCTACCTCGTCGCCGTGGCCCTCTTCCCCTGGGCCGTGCACCACTTCTCGGCGCCCGCGGCGGCCCCGGGCGAGCCGGCGATGGCGATCGATGTTCCCCGTCACCGCCGCGTGCACCGCCGCGGCCGCGGCGGTCTGGCCGTGGCTGCCGCGGCGCGGCGCCGCGGTGCTGCGCGCGGCGCGCGGCGAGTGGCGACTCCTGTTGCGCTCGCAGCCGTTGCGGCGCCTGCTGGCGTTCAGCCTCTGCGCCTATCTGTTCCTGCAGGGGCCGATCGCGCTGTTTCCGCTCTTCGTGCGCGACCGCGGCGGCGATCTCACCACCGTCGGCCAGATGTGGATCGTGATGATCATGATGGAGGTGCCGCTGGTCGTGCTGTCCGGCGCCGGCCTGCGGCGTGTCGGGGCCCGCGGGCTGCTCGGCATCGGCGTGTTCGCCGGCGGCGTGCGCTGGCTGGCGTGCGCGCTCTGCCACGACCTCACGTTGCTGTACCCGATCCAGCTCCTGCACGGTGCGGTGGTCGCTGGGCTGCTGCTCGGCGGTCCGCTCTATCTCGAGATGATCGTCCCCGAGCGCCTCCGCTCCACCGGCCAGGGCTGGCTCGCCACCGTCGGCATCGGCCTGGGCGGCATCCTCTCCAACGCCGCCTGCGGCTGGCTCATCGATCACATCGGCATCGACGCGACCTACGCCATCGGCGGCGTCGGCGGCGTCGTGCTCGGCTGGGCGGTCACGTTTATCCTGCCCGTACCGTCACCACAGATAGACACCGATGGCCACAGATGAACACAGAGACCAACCCTGGTTTTCCTCTGTGTCCATCTGTGGCTATCTGTGTCCATCCGTGGATTCCGTATGACGACGCCCCTGATCGAAATTCGTTCCGTCTCCCGCTTCTACAAACGCGGCGTCGACGAGGTGCACGCGCTCGACCGCGTGTCGCTCTCGATTCCGGCAGGGCGGTTCATCGCGTTCATGGGACCGTCGGGCTCGGGCAAGTCGACCCTGCTCAACCTCGTCTCCGGCATCGATCGGCCGAGCGATGGCGAGGTGATGGTCGCCGGCGAGCTCCTCAACAACCTCACCGAGGACGAGTTGGCGCACTGGCGCGCCCGTCACGTCGGGCTGATCTTCCAGTTCTTCAACCTGATGCCGGTGCTCAACGCCCGCGACAACGTCGCACTGCCGCTGCTCCTCACCCATCTGGACAAGCGCGAGCGGCTGCAGCGCGCCGAGACGGCGCTGCGCGTGGTCGGCCTCGGCGAGCGGATGGACCACTACCCGCGCACGCTGTCGGGCGGCGAGCAGCAGCGCGTCGCCATCGCCCGCGCCGTCGTCACCGATCCCGACCTGATCGTCGCCGACGAGCCGACCGGCGATCTCGACGCGCGCAACGCGGAGGAGATCCTCACCCTGCTGCGCCAGCTCAAGAACGAGTTCGGCAAAACCATCGTCATGGTGACACACGATCCGCGCGCGCTGCGCTTCGTCGACGACGCGCTGCATCTCGACAAGGGCATCCTGCTCGAGGGCGAAGCGGCGACACGCGCCGGTGAGGCGATTCGCCTGGCGGCGGGCGGCGGACTGGTCGGCGGGGTGCATCCGTGAAGTGGTTCGGCCTGGTGCGCGCCAACCTCGGCCGCAACAAGCTCCGCACCGCGCTGACCGGCGCGGCGATCAGCCTCGCGGTCGCGCTCGTGTGCATGCTGCTGACCATGCCGGCGGGCCTGAATTCCCTGCTCGACAACCTGACCAGCAACACCCGCATCTCGGTGCACAACAAGGCCGGGATCGTCTACTCGATGCCGTACGCCTTCACCCGCAAGGTCCGCCAGGTGGACGGCGTCGCGGCGGCGGTGGCGATGACCTGGTTCGGCGGCGCGTTCGAGGAAGCGGGCCGCGTCACGTTCCCCAACTTCGCCGTCGAGGTCGATCAGGTCGGCGCCGTCTATCCCGACTACGCCATCCCCCCCGAACAGCTGGCCGACTTCCAGCGCTACCGCGACGGCGCCCTCGTCGGCCGCCAGACGATGAACAAGTACAACTGGAAGATCGGCGACCGCATCACGCTCAAGTCGACGGTCTGGCCCGCCGACCTCGACCTGCGCATCGTCGGCGAGATCCCCAACGAGCGGGCGCCGATGCTGTGGCTCAATCGCGAGTACCTCGACCAGGCATTGAAGGCCCAGGGCCGGCCCGGTCTCGGGATCGCCGGCGTCATCTGGCTGCGCGCCAACAGTCCCGAGCAGGTGAACGCCATCATGCGCACCGTGGACGAGCTCTCGCGCAACAGCGAGGCGGAGACCGCCAGCGAGACCGAAAAGAGCTTCTTCTCCAACTTCTTCGGCAGCCTGCAGGGCTTCGTCACCATCGTGCTCATCGTCACCGGCCTGGTGGCGCTGTGCATCGTCTTCATCGCCGCCAACACCGCCTCGATGGCGGTGCGCGAGCGTTCGGGCGAGCTGGCCGTCATGAAGGCGATCGGCTTCACGCGCGGGATCATCTTCGGCACCCTGCTCGCCGAGGCCGTGATCCTCTCGACCGTCGCCGGCCTGATCGGCGTTGGCCTCACCATGGGCCTCACCGGCGTCCTGCGCGCCTTTGCCAGCTGGAACGAAACGCTCGGGCCGCTCGGCAGCTTCATCGTCACCGCGCCGGTGATCGTGCAGGGCGTCTTCCTGTCGCTCTTCGTCGGCATGTTGTCCGGCGTCGTCCCGTCCTGGGGCGCCGCGCGAAAGCCGGTGGTGCAGATACTGCATGAGGTGTTCTGAAGAAGAGTGCGCCAGTGAGCCGGTGAGCCGGTGCGAAGGTGGCCTGCCGCATGGGGTTCACGACACCGGCGCACTGGCTCACCGGCGCACGCCTTGAGACCCATGAGCCTCCCGCCCGTCCTACGCAATCAAGAACGTCACGTCGCGGCCGACGCGCAGCCTGATGACCGCCAGCGTCATCGCGCTGGTGGTCGTCGCGTGCACGCTGTTCCTCGGCCTGATCTCCAGCTTGCGACGGACGCTGGTGTCGAGCGGCGATCCACTCAATCTGGTGGTGATGCGCAAGGGATCGGACAACGACGGCTCGAGTCAGCTCACGCTCGAGGCGTATCAGGCCATCAAGTACTTCGACGGCATCGCCCGCGACGCCGACGACCAGCCGCTGGTCTCGCCCGAGCTGGTGGTCCAGCCGTTCTTCCGCACGCACGACGGCGGGCGGGAAAATGTCCTGGTGCGGGGTGTCGAGCCGATGGCGCTGCAGGTGCACCGCGACGTGAAGATCGCCGAGGGCCGCATGTTCGTGCCGAGCGCCGGCGAGGCGGTGGTCGGCAAGGGCGTCACCGGCCGTTATCAGGGAACACAACTCGGCGACGAGCTGCAGTTCGGCCACGGCCGCTGGAAGGTCGTCGGCGTGCTCGAATCGGGCGGCTCGTCGTACGAGAGCGAGGTGTGGGTCGACGTCCGCGAGCTGGCCAATGACGCGAAGCGCCCGTTCCCCTACTCCGGCATCCGCCTCACCGCCGCCGGCCCCGAGGCGATGGCGGCGCTCGAGCGGCGCATCGACGACGATCCGCGCTACGCCATCGAGGCGCAGTCGGAGAGCGCGTACTACGCCAAGCAGGCGGAGTCGGCCAACGCGCTCTACATCCTGGTCATCGGCATCGCCGTGCTGGCCGGCGTCGGCGCCGGCTTCGGCGCCGCCAACACCATGTACGCCTCGGTGCAGGCGCGCACGGCGGAGATCGGCACGCTGCGCGCGCTCGGCTTCGGGCGCGGCACCATTCTGATGTCCTTCCAACTCGAAGCGTTGGTGCTGGCGGTGCTGGGGTTCCTCATCGGCGCCGTGCTGGCGCTGGTGCTGACGAAGGTGATCGCCGCGCTGGTCGGCGGCGTCGCCTTCGGCGCGCGCACGTTCACCACGAACGTCATCACGCTGACCGTCGCGCCCGGCGACCTCCTCGCGGCGCTGATCCTGTCGATCCTCATCGGGCTCGCCGGCGGCCTCGGGCCCGCCTGGCGCGCCGCGCGCCTGCGGCCGATCGAGGCGCTGCGCAAAGCGTAGTGCCGCGGCGCTCCACCTCTCGGATTGATGTGATACGAACGCCCGATGACGACCGAACGCGAGGACCAGCTGCGCGCCGACCTGCAGTCGCTGCGCATCGAGCGTGGTCCGCTCAAGCGCAGCGGCGCTCGCCGACAGCGCCGATGGGTCCTGCCCCTCGTCGTCGTGCTCCTGCTGGCGCTCGGCGCCGCCATCTGGGTGGCGCGCTCGCGCCCTGTTGCCGTGGCGGTCGCCGTCGCGCAAAAGTCCACCGCCGGCGCGACCGGCCCGGCCCCGCTGCTCTCCGGATCCGGCTACGTCGTCACCGGCGACCGCTACGTGTCGATCGGCGTACGCGTCCCGGGCCGCATCGACCGCTACTTCGTCGAAGAGGGCCAGAGCGTGCACAAGGGCGATCCGCTGGTGCAGCTCGACGACCGCGATTACAGGGCCGCGGTGGCGGCGATCCAGGCGCGCCAGGCGTCGGCGCGCGCCGACATGGCGCTCGCCGACGCCGACCTGCAGCGCGGCCGGTCGCTACGGATGAGCGGGGTCATCTCCCAGCAGGAGCTGGACGTGCTGGTCAATCGCGCCGCCGTGACGCGCGCGCAGATCGGACAGCTCGACGCCGAGCTCGACCAGGCGAACGTCAACCTCGAATACACCACCCTGCGCGCACCGGCCGACGGGGTCATCCTCGCCAAGCTGAAGGAGGTGGGCGAGATCGCCGTCCCCGGCGGCTTTGCCGGCTCGGGCGACCTCATCCGGATGGCCAACCTCACCGACATGCGTGCCGAGGTGGACGTCAATGAGGCCGACCTCGCCCGTGTCAAGATCGGCCAGCCGGCACAGGTGACGCCGGATGCGTATCCGGACACGAAGTACGACGCCACCGTCGTCAAACTCTACCCGCAGGTGGACCGCCAGAAAGGCACGCTGAAGGTCGAGGTCCACATCCTCGCGCCCGACGGCAAGCTGCTCCCCGACATGAGCGCTCGCGTCACCTTCCTGCAGCCACCCGAGGCCGTGCACACCGACGAGGCCGTCGTGCTGATCCCCGCCGCCGCGCTGCGCCGCACGACCGCCGGCGACACGGCCGTGTGGATCGTGCGCGACGGCAAGGTCGTCACCCGCCTGGTCGAGCCGCGCGGCGACGTCGGCGGCAACGTCCGCATCGGCACCGGCCTGGAGGGCGGAGAGACGGTGGTGGTCGGCGACGTGGCACTGACGGAAGGGCAACGGGTCGTCGCGCAGTAGCGCGGGCCTCCAGGCCCGTCGGCGCGCAGAGCGCGCCGGAGCGCGAATGCGAGACAACGAGAGCGCGTCGTGGAATCGCTACGCGCTGCATGCATGCGCTCATGGACGCGACACGTACGACGATCACAGTCGCGCTCCGGTGCGCTGCGCGCACCGACGGGCCTGGAGGCCCGCGCTCCTACGCCCGAGGCTACGCTCGCGAGGCGGTGCGCACGCTTCGCGCTCCTACGCCGCCCGAAATGCCGCCGTGGTGCGCGGCAAGCGTAATCGGAACGTGCTCCCCTGCCCCACCTGGCTCTGCAGCGTGATCCCGCCGTCCAGCGCCTCGGCCAGGCGTTGGACGATGAACAGTCCGAGCCCGACTCCGCCGTACTGGGTGCCGATCGTCTCGTCGGCCTGACGGAAGGGCTCGAAGATCGCGTGCTGGGCGTCGGGCGGGATGCCGATGCCGGTGTCGATGACCGCGATCTCGACGGCATCCTCGGTTTCGGCGACGTGCAGCGAGATCGTGCCGCGCGCCGTGAACTTGCAGGCGTTGCTCACCAGGTTGGTGAGGATGATGCGGAGCTTGGCGCCGTCGGTGACGAGCGGGCCGACGCCGTCGGCGATGTGCCAGCTGAACGACACGCCGTCGCGGCCGTCGCGCAGATCGCGTGTGCGCGCCTCGATCTCGGCGAGCACGTCGGCCAGGTCCACGGTCGAGAGGTCGAGGGGAATCCGACCGGTCTCCAATCGGCTGACGTCGAGGGTGGCGTTGATCAGGTCGAGCAGCTGCACGGCGTTCTCGTACATGCGCTGCAGGGTCGCCGCCTGGTCGGCCTGCAGCGGACCCATGGCGCCGTCGAGCAGCAGGCCGCCGTAGCCGATGATGACGTTCAGCGGCGTCCGCAGCTCGTGCGACATTGTCGCCATGAACTCGGACTTGAGGCTGTTGGCGCGCTGCAACGCGTCGTGCAGCCGAGCGTTTTCGAGCGCCAGCGAGGCGAGCTGGGAGATGCCGCGGGCGATGCGGAGCTCCCGCTCGCCGGGCACGGGCGCCTCGCGGTAGCTCAGGAACAGCGCGCCGGCGGGGCCGCCGCCGCGGCGCAGCGCGATCAACACGATGCCGTGCATGCCCTCGGCGAGGAGGCGGTATGGCATCACCAGGTCGGCGGCGGCGATCCACACCGCCCCGTCGCGCTCGGCCGCGACGAGGTGCGCGTCGATCGACGCGGCCGCCGCGCTGAGCAGGCGGATGCCTTCCCAGCGCTCGTGTGGCTCTCCGAAGTGGCAGGTGGGCCGATAGGCGCCGTGATCGGGGTCGAGCAGCCACACCTGGGCGCTGTCGGCGGCGAGCTCTTCGCACGTCCGGGTGCACAGCCGCACCAGCAGGTCGTCGCGGTTGAGGCCGGCGATGATCCCTTCGCCGACACGGGCAAGCGCCGCCGCGACGGCGGCGTTCTCCTCCAGCGCCACGGCCGCGGCGCGCTGCTCGGTGATGTCGGTGGCAACGCCGAGCAGCTGATCGCGCGCGCCCGCGTCGTTCGCCAGCGGCCGCTTGATCGTGCGCAGCCAGCGTTGGCGGCCGGCGGCGTCGGTGATGCGCTCCTCGGCGATGACGCGCTCCCTGCCACCGTCGAGCACCGCCAGATCGTCGCGGCGGAAGTGCTCCACCTCCGCGGCATCGGCGTTGAAGTCGGCGTCCGTCTTGCCGATGAGCCGGCTCACCGTCGTGCCGTAGAGCGCGGCGACGGCCTGGTTGACCAGCGTGAAGCGGCCGGCGCGGTCCTTGGCGAACACCAGATGCGGGTTGATGTCGATCACCTGGTAGAGAAAGGCCCGCTGGCGCTCGAGCTCGCGCTCGCGGGCGAGCCGTTCGCGCTGCTCGCGACGCGTCAGCCGCCGCTGGCGCTCGAGCTCGCGCGCCACGAACACCGAGCCGAAGTTGATCACCGCGAGCGCGACCAGCTCGCGCGAGCTCTCGAGCAGCGTGCCGTGGCCGCCGATGACGATCTCGAGCGGGAACATCGCGCTGTTCCAGACGGCGACGACGAGCTGCGGCCGCCATCCCCAGGGCAGAAAGGCTGCCGCACCGCTGGTCAACGCGACGAGCACGATCAACGACGTCGAGGTGTGACCGGTCGCCACCGCGATCGCGGCGCTGCCAAGCCCGCACCACATCAGGGTGAGCATCGCCGTGCCGACCAGGCCGGGCGCCGTGTCGGCGCGCGCGATGATGGCGGTGGCGATGCCGACACCCACCGCGGTGCAGAGCTGGAGAACCGTCACGGTCGGATTTTCGCCCGGCCGCGCCGCGATCTCGCCGAGGGCGAGCACCGTCAGGCTGGCCAGAATCCACCAGCTGCCCGCCCAGGCGCGTTGGTGGAGCTCGGACTGTTTAAGGACACCGACCTCGAGCTCTGTGCCGGCCGCGAACCAGTGGAACATGCGGGCGGGACTCTACTACGGTTCCGAAGGCGCCTCGACGGCAAATCCCGCGCCGTCGCGCCCTGGGAGGGTCAGGCCGCGCGGGCGTGGTCGGCGAGGATCCGCGCCACACAGGCGGTCAGCCGCGCCGCCGTGGCCAGGTGCAGAAACTCGTTCGGGCCGTGCGCGTTCGAGCGCGGGCCGAGCACGCCGGTGATGACGAACTGGGCCTGCGGGAAGCGCTCGCCGAGCATCGCCATGAACGGGATCGTGCCGCCCTCGCCCTGGAAGCAGGCCTCGCGGCCGAAGCAATCGCGCGACGCACGCGCCACGGACTCGGCGAGCCAGCCCGCCAGCGGCGGCGCGTTCCAGCCGCTGGTGCCCTGCTCGGCATCGAAGCGCACGGTCGCGCCGTACGGCGGATCCGCGGTGAGCAGCGTCCGCAGCGCGGTCGTCGCCGCGCCCGCCTCGAGGGTCGGCGGCAGGCGCAGCGACAGCTTCAACGTCGTCCGCGGCCGCAGCACGTTGCCGGCGCTCTCCAGCGGCGGCAGGCCGGCGGCGCCGGTGATCTCGAGCTGCGGCCGCCAGGTGCGGTTGAGCAGCTGCTCGCCGACATCGTCGACCACCGGCCGCGTCTGCCCCTTGAACGGAAAGCCCGCCGTGACCTCCGGCCCCAGCACCTGCGCCGCGGCCAGCGCCTGGGCGCGGCGCTCGGCCGGGACCTCGACGTAGAGTGCCTTGGGAAGGATCTCGCCCGTGTGCGCGTCCTCGAGGCGCGCCGAGCAGCTCGCGCAGGATGCGGAACGTCGACGGTACGATCCCGCTCGCCCCTCCGGAGTGGACGCCCTCGTCGAGCGTGCTGACGGTCAGTCGGCCGCCGATCAGTCCGCGCAGCGAGGTGGTGACCCAGAGCTGGTCGTAATTGCCGCAGCCGGAGTCGAGGCAGACGACGAGGCTCGGCGTGCCGATGCGCTCGGCGAGCGCCTCGACGTAGGCCGGCAGGTCGTACGAGCCGCTCTCCTCGCACGCCTCGATCAACACCACGCAGCGGGCGTGCGCGATATGCTGGCGCTGCAGCGCCTGCAACGCGGCGACGCAGGCGAACGCGGCGTAGCCATCGTCGGCGCCGCCGCGGCCGTACAGCTTGCCGTCGCGCACCACCGGCGACCACGGCCCGAGCCCGTCGTTCCACCCGTCCATCGGCGGCTGCTTGTCGAGATGGCCGTAGAGCAGCACCGTCTCGGCACCGTCGCCGAGCTCCATCCACACCAGCGGCGTGCGCCCCTCGAGCCGCACCACCTCGACGTGCAGCCCGTCCACCTGCTGCGCGCGCACCCAGTCGACGATGAGCTGCACCGCCCGATCCATGTGGCCGTGCGCCTGCCACTCCGGATCGAACGCCGGCGACTGGTTCGGTATCGCGATGTACCGCTCGAGCGCCGGCACGATGCTCGTGCGCCAAGCCTCGTCGATCTGGTCCATCAAAGCCTTCTTCACCGCGGAGACGCAGAGTCGCGGAGACCACACCGCCAGACCATAGGCTCAGCGTCGCCGCGTTTCTGCGGTAAACTTCTTCAGTACTTCGTCTTGGGCTCGTAGCCCATCGGCAGGTTGATCGTCTTCGGCTCGAGGTACGCGCGCAGGCCTTCGGGGCCGAGCTCGCGGCCGATGCCGGAGCACTTGTAGCCGCCGAACGGGGCGCTGAACTCCATCATGAAGATGTTGACCGTGTAGGTGCCGGTGCGGACCTGGCGGGCGACGTCGAGGCCGCGGTCGACGTCGGCGGTCCACACCGTGCCGGAGAGGCCGTAGTCGGAGTCGTTGGCGATGCGCAGGGCGTCGGCCTCGTCCTCGTACGGGATCAGCGCCACCACCGGTCCGAAGATCTCCTCCTGGGCGATGCGCATGCGGTTGTCGACGTCGACGAACAGCGTCGGCTCGACGTACCAGCCGGTCTTCTGCGCCGGCCGGGCGGCCGCCGCCGACGGCGACGCGCGCGCCCTCGTCGCGGCCGATCGCGATGTAGCCCTCGACGCGCTCGCGCTGGCGCGCCGACGACCAGCGGGCCGCACATGGTCATCGGGTCGCATCGGATCGCCGACCGGCAGCCCGCCGAGCGCCGCCGCCAGCGCCTCGGCCACCTCGTCGTAGCGCTTGCGCGACGCGAGCACGCGCGTCTGTGCCACGCAGGCCTGGCCGTTGTTCATGATCATGCCCGGCAGCAGGCCGGCCACGGTGCGTCGAGGTCGGCGTCGTCGAGGATGATCGCCGCCGATTTGCCGCCGAGCTCGAGCGTGACGCGCTTCAGTTGCTCGCCGCACAGCGACGCGATGCGCCGCCCCGCCGCGGTGCTGCCGGTGAAGCTGACCTTGTCGATGCCCGGATGGCGCACCAGGTACTCGCCGACCTCGCGGCCGGCCGGCAGGATGTTGACGACGCCGGCGGGGATGCTCGGCCTCGATCAGCGCCTCGGCGAGCAGCACCGCGTCGAGCGGCGTCTCCGGCGCCGGCTTGAGCACGACCGTGCAGCCCGCCGCGAGCGCGGGGCCGAGCTTCAGCATGATGGTGAACAGCGGCACGTTCCACGGCACGATCGCCGCGGCGACGCCGACCGGCTCGCGCCGCACCAGCGCGGGACCCATCATCCCCGGCGCGCACCTCCTCGAACGGCGTAGTCGCGCGCGAGACTGGCGAAGTAGTCGAGCACCATGTTCGCCGCCATCACCTGGCCCATGTGCGAGAACGAGATCGGCGAGCCCATCTCGTTGGTGATGGTCGCTGCGCCATCTCGTCGCTGCGCTTCTGCAGCGCCGCCAGCAGGCGCTCGCATCGCGTCGCTGCGCTCGGCGGCGGCAGGCGCGGCCACGGGCCGCGGTCGAACGCCGCGCGCGCCGCGGCGACGGCGCGATCGACGTCGGCCTCGCGCGCCTCGGGCACGCGTGGCGATCACCTCCTCGCTGTGCGGCGAGACGACGTCGATCGTCGCCGCCGTCGCCGGCTTGCGCCCAGTGCCATCGATGAACAGCTTCGTATGGGTTTCGATCATGGTCGTCCTCCGTAGGTTGGGTCGCGCAGAAATGGCCTGAAGAAAAAAACAAAAGACACAAGGCAGAGACAACAGTCGCACACGGGCTTCGGACCCTCCCGCTCAGAACTTTGCCTTCTGTCTTTTGCCTTTTGCCTTTTGTCTTTTCTACTCCATCTCCACCGAATCGCCCACCGCCACCTCCCCCGCCGCCTCCACCATCGCGTACACGCCGAGGTTCTGGTTGGCGTCGCGGACGATGGTGCGCAGCACCGACGGGTCCTTGGGCAGCTCGTCGACCGCCTGGGTCGTCATGCTGCAGCGCATCGCCGGGATGGTGATGGCGAAGGCCGCGCCGCCGACCCGCAGGGTGCGTCCGCACCAGTCGTTCTCGACCAGTCCGGTGGCGCCGCCGACCGGCTCGATCAGCAGGTTGGGGCGGAACCGCCGGCGGTCGAAGCGCGCCCCCGGGGTGCGCTCCGCCAACGTCGCCAGCGAGGCGGTGGTCAGCAGGTGCATGCGGCGCCAGATCGAAGTAGGTGCCGAGCGGCGAGGTGTACTCGAACAGCTCCGGCGGCAGCACCGACAGATCGGGCAGCGGCTCGTCGGGCAGCCGGCCGAAGATCTGGCGCAGCTCGCGGTCCATGTCGGGATCGTCGGGCAGGCCGCGACGGTAATGGTCGGCGCGCTCGGCCGGCTGGCGCGGCCACAGCGTCAATCGGCGGCCGGTCAGCGCCGAGAGCCGCTCGGCAGCGTCGGCGTCGCCGCTGCGCACGGTCGCGCCGTCGGGCAGCGTCATCGTCACCGGCGGCACCGTGCCCTCGCTCGGCTCGCGATCGTAGCGCGCCGCGCAGCGCATCAGCACCGGCATCTTCTTCGCGCCGCGGATCTCGCCCGCCGCCTCGTCGCGCAGCGCCCAGCCGCGGTCGCCGGCGATCCCCGTCGCGCCGACCGCCGCGCGCGGCAGCGACTCGCCCCCCATCGACTTGACCGGATAGCGCCAGACCTCGACTACACGACCGACGATTGGCATGACCTCAGTGTCCCTCCGCGACCGCAGCGATGATCAGTTGAACGCGCGGTTGCCGTACCGATCCAACGACACGACCTCGCCGACCGGACGCCGCGTCGTCGGACCATAACGGCCCTTCGGCCAACCGAGCGGAATCACCGCGCACGGGGCGATCCCCCACGGCAGGCCGAGCGCGCGGCGCGCGAGAAAGCGGCTCCACAGCGGCAACGTGATGAGCGCCGCACCGAGACCGGCCGCGCGCGCCGCGAGCAGCAGATTCTGCACCGACGGAAAGATCGAGCCGTAGAGGCTCGCCGTCGCCGCCGGCGGCCAGATCGGAATCATCGCCTTCAGGCACGCGACGATGATCACCGGCACCTCCTCGAAATGATCCGCCTGCCACTGCACCGCGTCGAGGATCTTGCCCATCTTCGCGTCCCCGGCGCGGTTCGCCATCCGCCGCCCGATGCCGCCGTAGATGTTCCACGCCTGCCGGTTCATCTTCCCCAGCTTCGCCTTCACCGCCGGATCGCGCACGACGATGAACTCCCAGTTCTGGCTATTGGAACCCGTCGGCGCCTTAAGCGCGAGCTCGATAAGGCGGAGGACCACCGCGTCATCGACCGGGTCTGTCTTCAATCGTCGGATCGCCCGCTGCGTTAACATGGCGTCTTCCAACGGCATTTTGAAGTCGTACGGCTGCGTCATGGCGGCGATGAAAGCACGGATGGGGCGCCGAGGGCGAGCGTTTCGGCGTCGGGACGCGCGACGCGCCCGTCGGGAATTTCTGGCCGGCGACCTGTTCAATGAGCCCTCCGCCTGGCGGGTGCTCGCCCACGCTGCTTGTGTGTGAGGATCAGCGCTGCCACCAGCGTTGCTCGTGTGCCACCGTTCCGCCCACACCCAGCGCGACGCCGACCTGTCCGCCACCCCCGGCGGCGCCGACCTGCGCGCCGGGGACCACTTACCTCTGCCGGGACGAGTGTCGGGTGGACTGCTTCTGCGCCACCGCCACCCCCACTCCGTCGCCGTCGCCCACGAGCACAGGGGAGTGTCGGCCCACCGTACCGCCGCCGTGCGACGATGGCGAAACCGCGGTGTGCTCCGAATACCGCTGTGCCGTGGGCTGCGACTGCGCGTGCACAGGCGACTGCGACCGAAACGGCGTCGTTGCCATCGATGAAATCGTCACTGCTGTGACGATGGCGCTGAATGGTGACTTCTATCCCACCGGTTGCTTTGCTGCTCTGTGTGGTTGCCGACCTGGCTCGTTCTGCCAAAACTCGGGCGTCACGATCGAGTGTCTCGTGCGGGCGGTGGGCCACGCACTCGATGGCTGCCCGGGCGAAGTGGCGACGCCGACGGTGACGCGATCACCAAGCTCGACGCCGACGATCCCTGCGGCGCTGGCCCTCGTCTGCGGATCGGAACTTGACGAGCGCCGTGAGGTGATCGCGTCCGAGGGCGCTGACAGTATCACCTGCGCTAACGGCAACGGCGACTGTTGGCAGGCGGACTTCAACGCGGCACGGGTCAACTCCGCCCAGCTCTTCTCGGCCGCGACGAACTAGGGCGGTCGCTCGTCACGGACGTACGCCTGCACGGCCGCGACGAGCCTCTGCGCCGTTGGCGTGACGGCGACGATCTGATCGTCCCGCTCCCAGCGCCGTTGCCCGCGCGTCCCACCCACGTTCTCGAGGTGTCGCCGTCGAGCTGACGGCGCGCAGGCGCGAACGCGGGCGACGCGGCGCGGCTCAGGGTCCCTGCCGGACGCCGAGGATCTCGAGGCGGCGCTGCTGGAGTGCGAGGCGGCGGTGGAAGTCGTCGAGGTCCCGCTGCTCGCGTGGCGTCCAGCCGAGCTCCGCAATCGCCAGCAGGCGCGGGAAGATGTGCTTCTCGAAGCCGTCGTCGGAGCGCGCGTTCGGGTAGCCGGTCCAGATCGCGCCCTCGGCGCCCAGCAGGTGCGCGCGCTGCTCGGCCGTGAGGCCGGCCGGCTCCGGCTCGAATTGGTAGATCAGGTCGATCGGCGTCGGGTAGTCGAGGTAGAGCCGCGTGAAAGGCGTCGCCACCCAATCGCGATCGTAGAGCCGCGGCGCGGGCGGCATGAAGTCGCGCCAGTACATGAAGGCGGCGTCGCTCGAGAGCCGTTCGCTCGGCGTGTCGGGGTCCTCGCTCGCGAGCGCTTCGTCCCAGGCGATCAAGCGGCGGCCGCGCGCCCGCAACAGCCCCTCGAGGCGCGTCTCGAAGTACGCCTGCAGCCGGTCGACGCCGGCGACGGCCCCCTGCTCGATCAATCCCTGACAGAGATAGCCCGCCGCCCACTCGTCGGTGTGCACCACCTCATCGCCGCCGACGTGGACGAAGGGGCCGGGAAACAGGTCGACCACTTCGTCGAGCACCGCCGCGATCACATCGTAGACGCCCTCGTCGCAGACGCAGAGGATGTTGGGCGGGAATTGGCGCGCGAGCACCGGCACGATCGGGAATTCGTCGGCGGTGCGCGGCACGTCGGGGGCCGTCCGGCACGCGAGCTCGGGCAGGGCGTGCAGGGCCGCGACGATGTGGCCGGGCATGTCGATCTCGGGCAGCACCTCGATGCCGAGCGCGGCGGCACGCGCGACGATCTCGCGGATGTCGTCCTTGGTGTAATAGCCGCCGCGCTCGCCGGGCGCGCGCTCGGCATCCCACTGCGAGCCGAGCTGATGCAGGCTCGGGTAGGCGTCGATCTCGAGACGCCATCCCTGATCGTCGGTGAGGTGCAGGTGCAGCACGCTGAGCTTGTAGAGCGCCATCAGCTCCAGCTCGCGCACGAGCAGGTCCTTGGGGATGAAAAAGCGGCTGGTGTCGATCAGCAGGCCGCGCCAGCCGAAGCGCGGCACGTCGCGGATGCGCACGCTCGGCACCGACCAGACCACGCCGACCGGCGGCGCGCTGGATTCGATCTCCGGCGGCAGCAGCTGGCGCAGCGTCTGTACGCCGTGCGCGAAACCGGCCGGTGCGAGGGCGCGCAGCGTGACACGATCCGACGTGACTTCCAGCGCGTAGCCGTCCCGCCCCAGCCGCGGATCGGCGGCAGCGGTGGTCAGCAGCACCGAGCCGGCCGGTTGCGGCCCGGCACCGACGGCGACCGGTCCGTCGCGATCGGCAAAGGGACCGCGTAGCAGCTCGACCAGCAGATCGGCCGCGCCCGCCGCCTCCGGTGCATCGCGCCGGACGGCGACCTCGGTGCGTCGGTCGAAGACGAACACGCCGCCGTCGCGATCGACCTCGACCCGCGCCGGCGCCGGGATGACGTCCACCGACCCGGCGACGTATCGCGGCTCGGTGCCGCTGCTCCCGCCGTCGCCGCAGCCACCGACGGTGCACAGGCCAAACACGAGGCTGGCCACCATCACCATCGCGACACCGACACGACCGACACCGGCGTGCGGCGCGATCCCTCGACTCATGTCCGCTCTCCGACCCCCCTGGCGATTCGATAGCCGGTGGCGAATGGAGCATACAAACGATGCTCCGGCCGCCTCACCTGCGGAGTGACACCTGCGGAGGTGAATTTTCAACTTGTCCTTGTCGAGGCTTGGTGCCCTAATATCGGCTAGACAGCGAATCCCGGCGAGCGACACCCGCCGCCCGCCCTCTGCGAAGTGGCGATCGCCGCGGAGCAACCGCGGCAACACGGAGGGACCTGATGCGACAGTCCGCAGTGCAAGTCGTCGCGCTGCTCGTCCTGGCGACCAGCGCTTCGGCGACGTCGAACCTGAACCTCTCGAAGAGCAACATCAATCGCCTGCAACGGCTCTCGACGCCCCTGACGGCGAGCGCCGACGTGTCCGGCGGGGCGGCGACCGTCGTGTATCGCACGCCGGACAACGCCGACTTCGTGCTCACGCAGGTCTGCGTCGGGCCGATCAATGGCGGCGTCTACCTGAAGTTCGCCTGGACCGAGCAGAACGTCCGGCCGCTGGCCTTCGTGCAGGGCGGGTCCTGTACGACGTTCGCCGGTCTGGGGATGCCGCTTCCCACGGGCGGGAATCTGTCGTGCACGCCGGCGTTCGATTTCGAGGCGACCACGTTCTGCACGATCACCGGACTCGTCGGCCAGACCTATCCGTCGCCGACCCCGAGTCCCGTCAGGTAGACGTTTCTCTGCAACGCCGCGGGAAGCTACAGGTGTCGAGGGACGTTTGCGGCCGCCGACCGAACCGCGCAGTGCAACGTGTACGCGGCCGGTGAGCCGGCGACGGTGAAGCTACACGGATTGCTCTGCACCGACGTGCCCTGAGCCGTCGCGGGCAGCACCAACGTCTCGTTCACCGGCGGGCCCCGCCGCCCCGGACCGCCGGGACGCAACCGCGAAGAGGTCCGCGAGCGCCTCTTCTATGGTTCCCGTCATCGCTGCGGCCGTGAGAGGATGCGCGCGGAGGAGCCTGTCGTGAACGGGATCGGCCGCTCGGGACTGAGCTTGATCGCCGTGTGCATGCTCGGCGCGTCGGCGGCGTTCGCCACGACGCGGACGCCGTCGCGGACCGCGACCCCGATCGCCCGATCGACACCGACGTCGGACTGCTGTCCGCCGACGCTCGGGACGGTGACGCCAACGCGAACCGCGACCTGTGCCATGAGCCCTCCGCCGGGCGGGTGCTCGCCCACGTTGCTGGTGTGTGAAGATGAGCGCTGCCATCAGCGTTGCGCGTGTCCGACCGCCCCGCCCACAGCGAGCGCGACACCGACCTGTCCGCCCCCACCGGCGGCGCCGACCTGTGCGGCGGAGACGACCTACCTCTGCCGCGACGCGTGCCGGGTCGATTGCTTCTGCGCCACGGCTACCCCGTCGCCGTCGCTGACGCCGACCGCGACGTGTGGCGAGAGCACTCCGCCAACCTGCTCCCCTGGAGCGATCGTCTGCCGCGATCGGCGATGCGGGATCGGTTGCTCGTGCGCGACGCCCACCCCGCCGGCGGGCGCCTGTTTCGGCGACTGTGATGCGAGCGGCGGGGTGAGCATCAACGAGCTCGTGACCTGCGTCGGCATCGTGCTGGGCGTCCACGACCTCAATACCTGCCTGGCGTGCGCACAGGATCCCGGTGGCCTGGCGGCGGTGACGGTCGCGGAGCTCGTCAGGGCGGTGAACAACGCCCTGCTCGGCTGCCCGCGCGCCACGCCGACACCGCTCGTTGCGTGCGATTCAAGCTTGGACGGCCCGACGGAAGGACCGACGCCAGGAGAACAGGTGGTCTTCCGGCTGGCCGGTGAGAGCTCGATCACCCTGCCCGATGGGTCCGTCGAACCACTGCGCGGTATGCTGCTCGTGTCGGAGTGTTTCTCGCCCAACACGTACTTCGCCGTGCGTGTCGAAGCACTGCGGTTGGTGTCGGGCACGGTCCTGATCGAGTCGGGCTGCGCGGCGATCGGGCGCGCGATCGCCTCGACCCTGTACGGGGGCGATACGCCTGTCGAGTTTTCGAGCGCGGTGCGGATCGGGGGTGAGCGCTTCGACCTTACCGGGCGGGGTCCACTCGCGCTCGACCCCGCGTATCATGTCCTCGACTTGTATCTGACGGCGGGCGCGTATGGCGTTCACCTCCTCGCAGCCGGGGATACGATCGTCACCGGCGGCGCCGGCTTGCCGCTTTGCGGTTTGTGGGGCTTCGCTTAAGGTGTCGCCACGGAAACCGCGAGCGGATGGCCAGCCCGCGCCAGAGTGCGGACTATGGAGCGCAAGACGGCGATCATCCCTCTACTCGCAGTGGTGGTCCTGGGCGGAAGCCTGCGCTGGGCGGCGATGGAGTGGACCTTCCCGGTCCGCCTGGCCGGCGACGAGCTGTACTACGTCGACGTGGCCGAGAACCTCGCGCGCGACGGCGTGGCACGATCCGCGGACACGCGCGCCTTGCGGCCACCTGCGCATCCGTTCCTGCTGTCCCTGTTGATCAAGGCTGGCGATCCCGGCGATCCCCCTCAGGCGTCGCTGCATCGCATGCTGCTGCTGCAGGTGCTGCTGGGAACGGTTGTGGTGCTGTTGACCGTTCTGCTCGGCCAGGCGCTCTTCGACCGTCGCGCCGGCCTCGCGGCCGGCCTCATCGCGGCCGTCGATCCCAGCCTGGTCGCCTTCAGCCACTACCTGTGGAGCGAGAATCTCTACACCGTCGTCCTGCTGAGCGGGCTGCTGATCGTGGTCGCCGGCCGGCGGGCGCGCGGACTCTCTCACGCCGTGGCCGCGGGGGTGGTGTTCGGCGTCGGCGCGCTGGTGCGAGAGACAGCGTGGCTGGTCGGCGCGATGGCCGCGGTGTGGTGGCTGGCGACCGCCGCGACGTCGGAGCGCCGCCCGGCGCTCCTCAAGGGCGCGCTCCTGTGCACGGTCGCCGCCGCGTGCGTCGTGCCGTGGACGCTGCGCAACTACCAGGTCCTCGGCCGCGCGGTACCGGTCTCCACCATTGGCTGGTTCGCCGCCGCCGAGGGCAATACGCTCGAAGAGCCGGACTGGATGCTCACCTGGGGACCCAGGCGCGCGGCCTTCAAGGCGGCCTACAACGCGACGCCCGGCGAGCTCGAGCGCATGGACTTCGCGCGCCGCTACACGCTCGCACGGATCGCAGCCGAGCAACCGACCTGGATCTTCAAGAAGCTGGTGCGCAACTGCACCCAGCTGTTCACCCCCGACTCGTCGCTGCTCTACAAGATCGGCCTGGGCACCTACGGACCGCTGTCGCTCGGCGCGACGAACGTGCTCATCGCCGTCGCAGTCGTCTCCTACGTCCTCGTGTTCCTCGTCGGAACCCTCGGCATGGCGGCGGCGCGGGGGAACGGGCGGCTGCTGCTGCCGTGCCTGGTCATCGGCAGCTCGGTACTGGTCCACGTGCTGACCAATGGGACGGTGCGCTTTCGGCTGCCCTGGATGCCGCTGTTCAGCATCTACGCCGGCTCGGCCGTCACCGGCCGAGGCGCGCTCCTCGCGTCGATGAGCCGCAGCCGCTGGGTGGCGCTGGCCGCCGTGTGGGTCTTCTTCCTCGGCTGGTGCGTGCCGTACTATCCGCCGATCCGGCAGCTGGTGTGGTAGACGGATCCGGCCCGTTACGCCGACTCCCGCCATCCAGCGCGTCGCGAATCCGACCTCGGGCGTTTCGCGCATCCGCGCAGCACCTCGCCGCGTCCGTACTGAGTGGATGCTCACTGTTGGACATGCGAGCGCGCTGACTGCCGGAGAGCATATTCGCTAGGGCATTTCGCAACTGCGGAGCTATGGTGTTTGCAGAGGCACGATGTCACCGACGAGAGGGTCCGGCGCGCTTGGGAACGCGGATATCGATATCCGGGCCAGCGAACCCGCCGGCTCGCGAGAGGGCGTCGCCGAGATCCCGATCGTCGAAGCCCAAGTCACGCCGACGCGCGGCTCGCGCGATTCCGTCGGCGAGCCCATCGGCTTCGCAGCGCGGCGCGCATCCGGCACGCCCAAACCGCGTCCATGAATCGCACGCAGACGGCGGCCGGGGTTCGGGCGACGAGGATGGGCGCGATTGGGGGCTGCGCGCTGGCACTCGTGGTCGTCGCCTGGCCGGCGACCATGAGCGGGTCGTGTGTCGGTGACTGCGAGGATCTCGGTCACGTCACGGCGGCTGACCTCGTCCTGATGTCGGACATCGCCGCGGGCAACCGAGCGCTGGCGGAATGCAGCGCCGATGGCATTGGCGACGATGACCGCATCACCCAGGAGGACATCGCGCAGGCGGTGCGCAGCATCTTCGGCGGCTGCGCGGAGGGCCCGAGCGAGTATGGTGCGCTGGCCGGCGCGGGCTACCAGATCGCCTATCCGACCAGCGTCGTCCGCCTGACGCAAGCGGCGGCCATCGTCGCCGCGCTCGAAACGATCGGCTCGCGCGATGAGACGGAGCTGCGCGCGCTCTTGCCGGCGTTGCTGGTGGATCTCGGCGTCGCATCCGCGCGCATCGAGCAGATCGACGTCCTCGCTCCGCGCGAAGCGGGGTCATGTGACGATTGCCTCGCGACCTGCACGGGCCGCTGCGTGCAGAGCCCGCGCGGCGACTGCTTCTGCTACGAGCGCCTGCCGACCGATCCGGCGCGGAGCATTGCGATCCTGTTTCTGGAGCACCCCGACGACGAGCCGATCGCGTTCGACGCCGACCGAGTCCTCTGCAAGGACGCCGTGCTCCACGCGGGGGTGAACGACAGCTTCGCCAACGGCGTCGAGCCCTCTTCGCAGAGCCCGGGATTGCTCAGCCTGATCCAGAACGCCGGTCAGACTCCGGCAAGCTTCGATCAAACGTCGATCGATCGGCTCTTCGGGCAGAGCTTCACCCTGCCGCAGGGACAATGCCTCGCCGCCGCGAAGGTGCTCCTGCGCGCCCGTCCCATCTCCGGCAATCCGTCGCCGGGGAGCAGGAACGACGTGCTGCGACTGGGCTTCGTCAGCCCCGCCGGGCAGTTCACCGGAAGCCCGTGGACCGCCTACTTCGGCAGCGGGAACACGGGGTCTCCGACGCTGATGCCGCAGCAATGGATCCCCGGCAATTACCCCAGCCCCGGCGCCTCCTTCGTCCTCGACGTCGGGGCTCTGCCAGGGGGAACGAGCCTGCTGCCGGCGCTCGATACGCAGCGCTTCCTGGACGTCTACGAGCAGGACGACTCGAGCGTCGACTACGTGGACCTGGTCTACCGGCTCTGTAACTGCGCGACGCCCAGCCCAACCCCCTCGCCGACCAGGACGCCGACGCCCAGCCCCAGCCCCGGCCCGTGCAGCGTGGTGATCTGCAAGCAGACGACTCCCGCCGGGGGAACGGGGTTCGCCTTCAGCTCGGCCTACGGCGGGCTCCAGGGCATCACCCTCGATGACGGCGTGTGCACGCAGAAGCTGCTGTCCTGCTACTCGATCTTCGACGTCTTCGAGCTGCCCCAGGCGGGCTCGACGCTGTCGAACATCGCCTGCGTCTTGGGCCCCGGCTCCGGCAACTTCAGCATCGTCGGCGCCACCATCGGTCCCACCGTTGGATTCGAGCCCGGCGACAACCGCGTGGTCTTCGATCTCGACCCCGGGTCCTCGCTGCAGTGCATGTTCACCAACATGATCCGGCCGACGGCGACCGGAACGATCACGCCGACGGCACCGCCCACCCCAACCGCGACGAACACCGGCACCCGGACCAGCACGCCGACCCGAACCAACACCGCCACCCAGACACCAACCGCGACCCCGGTCGGCACGGTCACGTGCGTGCCGCCGCCGTCGCACATGGTGGCCTGGTGGCCGCTCGACGAGGCGGCCGGTGCGACGACAGTGGTCGACATCGCCCCGCCGCCCAACAACGGCGCTCCACAACCCGGAGCGATCGATCCGTTTCCGCCCGGCGGCTCCGGGCCGGCGTCCGTCGCCGGGAACCTGATCACCAACCCGGTCGACACGGCGTTGTTCTTCTACACGCCGCAAACCTACGTGGCGGTGCCGTCGAGCAGCGAGCTCAACCTCGCCAACTCCGACCTCACCATCGACGCCTGGGTGAAACCGCTGCCCGGGCCGTGGTCGGCGGGACGCGACGATCTGCACGTCTATCCGATCGTCGACAAGCTCAACCTCGTGGCAAACACCGGCTACGCTTTCTACGTCGAGGTCCGGACCACCTGTCAGACGTGTCCGCCCGCGGGGCAACAGCCGCCGCCCAGCGGCGCCGCATCGACGACCGAGTTCCGTTTGGCTCTGGCGCTCGGAAACGGTGCCGGCCTGACGATCAAGACCAGCGACCCCATCTACTCCGGCAGCGGGACCGTCTTCCCGTTTCCGACGCCGCCGTCGATCCTCTCGCCGCAACCACAGGGCTGGCTCCACGCCACCGTGACCATCGATCGCAGTCAGCAGATGGGCGCGTTCCACCTCGACGGGAACCACCTCGCGAACAGCGACTTCGTCCCGCCGCCCGCCGTCAACACCGCCGATCCGCTGTGGCTCGGCGGCACGCGGCTGTACGGCACGGTGCACGCCCCGAGCTTCGTCGAGTTCACGCTCAACGAGATCGAGGTCTTCGACGTCGCGCTGACCCAGCCGGAGATCCAGGCAATCGGCTCGGCGCTGGCCGGCAAGTGCAAGCCCACGCCGGCGCCGACCGCCACGCCGACGCGGACCGCGACGGCGACTCGCACGGCGACGCGCACCCCGTTCGCGACGCCGACCGCGACCCGGACCGGGACGGCAACGCCAACGAGCTCCCGCACGGCGACTCGAACATCGACGCCTACGCCGAGCAGAACGTCCAGCAGCACCGCGACGGCGACGTGCATCACGCCGCCCACGGACATGGTGGCCTGGTGGACCGGAGACAATACGACCGCCGACCTGACGGGCTACGGGCACAACCTCGACTGGTTCCACCTGGCGACGCAAAAGGCGTACACGAGCGGCAAGGTGGGCGCCGCCTTCTCGTTATCATCCAGCCTCGCGACTGCAGTACGAGTGGGTCGAGATGGTGTTTTTCGACTTGTTCCTCGCGCTTGACGGAAATTTCTCGATCGACGCATGGATCCAGACCACCAACTCCGGATATCCCGCCATCGTCTCGGCGGCGGGCGCTACTATCTATTCCTCCTCAACGGCAACCTCGCCTTCGCGTTCGGGGATGGAGATCCGACACAGTACATTTCTGCGGGGCCGATGCTCAGCGACGGCAGTTGGCACCACGTCGCCGTGACGATCGATCGGAGATCGAGCGCCGGCGGCAAGCTCTATGCGGACGGCGGTGCTGGTGCTCACATTCGATCCGCAGGCGGGAGCCAGCAGTCCACCGCCCCCGTTTGTCGGCATCCGCATCGGTGAGGCATAGGTGAGCCGCGTAGCGTTCGTGGGCGCGATCGACGAAGTCGAGCTCTTCGACCGCGCGCTCAGCCCGTCAGAGGTGGCCGCCCTCGCCGGCTCGGGCTCGTCAGGCAAGTGCAAGACGCCGCCCCCCTCCGCACGGCGTCGCCGACCCAGACCCGCACCCGCACCGCGTCGCCGACGCCATCGCTCACCCGGACGCCGACGCCTCCCACGCCGACGCCGCCGTGCTCCGCCGAGCTCTGCGTGTTCAAGTTCAACGATCTGAACGGCAACGGCGTGCACGATCCCGGCGAGCCCCTGCTCGCCGGCTGGACGATCCACGTCACCGATCCCAACATGACCGTCGTCGCCAACATGGCCACGGGCGCCCAGGGATCGTTCTGCATCGGCGTGCCGGCGCCGGTCGCGTACACCGTTTCCGAGGTCCCGCAGAACGGCTGGACGCAAACCTTCCCGCCGGCAGGGGCGCCTCACATCTTCACGGCACAGTGCGGGCAGCTCGTGAACATCGAGTTCGGCAACGTCCAGGACACGACTCGGACGCCCACGTCGACGGCAACGAGGACGGCGACCCGCACCAGCAACATTCCGCCGAACGACTAGTGGCCTGTACCAAGCGGATCGGTAGTAGCTCGGTGCGCCGAATCTCGGCCAGCTCCACCATTCCCGCATACCCTGAGTAGCGAGCGCAGCGAGCGTATCGAAGGGCGATATGGAGCGGCGCTCGGCAGGCCGCCCCTTCGATATGCTCGCTACGCTCGCTACTCAGGGTATGCGGGGAATGGGATGGCGCTACCAATTCAACTGATACAGGCCACTAGTGGCCTGTATCAGTCGTATCGGGAATGCCGGGCTTCACGGGATCGTCACCGATCCGCCCAGGACCACGTTGTGCTGGATGCTGTAGTGGGCGCGCCCGGAGTTCACCCTCGTCACCCAATGCTCGACCGTCATCGTCAGCAGGATTGAGCTGCCGTCCGGCGCGTAGCAGGGCACGTTGGTTTCCTGCCAGATCAGATGGCTGCCAATCGCTCCCGTCGTGACGTACGAGGCAGTTCCACGGTAATACACTCCGTTGACTGCGATGATCGTCTGCCACGACGGCCCCGCGTAGTTCGGGTTCACGAAGTCGACGGTGTAGTCGGGGTTGTCCGTTGAAAAGCCGGCACAGTACGTTGGGCAGCTCTGTGCCGCACCAAACGTGAAGGTGGCCGTCTGTGCGAAGGCCGGAGCCGCGCACAGGGAGAGCAATGACATCACGACGGTCCTCATGAGAATCCCCTTTTCGGCGGACGTCCAATTGCGTGGTGCGCTCGCGTGAGATTTCCTCAATGAGACAGGTGCAACGGGATGCTGGATTCTTGCCGCGAGGATCGCTCGAAAGCACCGAAACAGCGCGGCGCCGTCGAGGATTCGGCGTGCGGGCATCGGCGGTGCGCATCGGCTGTGTCGAGTCACGTTCGCCATGGCACAGTGTCCCGATCTTCGCCTGGCGATTGCACCAATCGAGCGCGCAGGCGCCGCCGGCGAGGGATGCCGACAGCCTGAGCGCAGCGAGAGCTCACGGCGTGCTGAGTCGCGCGCTGGGAACCAAATGCGGGCGGGGGCGCGGGTCTCAGGACCCGCGCCCCCGGTGGTGCGCGAAGCGCGGCCGCGCCGACGGGGCGCGGCCGGCGGAGCTCCTCGCTAGTGCCGCTCGAACTCCAGCACCTGCTGGAAGGTCGGGCGGTTGGTGAAGGGGAACGTGTCCGGCAGAAGTCCCGGGATGAAGCCGGTCCGCCGCGCGGTCTTGATCCACAAGGCCGGGTCGGGCTGACCGATCTGCGTGGCCGTGGCATCCGCGGCGGCATGAATCGCCTGCCAGAGCGACTCGCTGCAATCCGCCAGCACTCCGGCGCCGCAATAGGTGAGGTTGAACGGACCGACCTCCGGGTCGCCGAGCAGGCGACGGAGGTCCTTGTCGACGTACGAAGCACCCTCGAGACCGTCGAGGTCGCGGACGCGGTCCAGGTCGTCGAGTAGCGAGCCGAACACCGGCGCCATCACCGCGTTCGCGATCGGCCGCCACATCGCGTCCATGATCGCCGGGCCGGCCTCGTCGTACAGCCCGTCGTCGTCGGCATCGAGGCGCGGCGCGTCGCGATCGACCCAGTCGTCGAGAAGATCGACGATCTGCTGATCACGGGCGGACGGAGCCGTGCCGGCGTGCAGCACCCGGCTGACGATCGGCCAGACGGGCGAGCGGACGTCCTCGCTCGCCGCACGATTCATGATCCCGACGTTGTCGGTGATCCGCACGTCGGTCGGGAAGCGATCGAACATCTCCACCCGCTGGACCGATCCATAGGGCTCGTCGTCGCCATGCATGAATCCCGGCGCCGAGCGGTTGTTCCAGTTGAGCAGCAGCCCGCCAGGACCGAAGACCGCATGCGGGTGGCGGCGCTCCGAGATGAACCCGTGCCACTCGTAGCCGCCGGTGCCGAGCGTGGGCAGACGGCGATCGAGGCCGGCGGCGCGCTTCGGCAGAAGTCCGGAGGAGAAGTAGGCGGTCGCGCGGCGCGAGACGTATCCCCAGTTGAACGTGAAGCCGAACTCGTTCGCGATGCGCCAGAAGCGGCGCGGCGAGCCCGCCTTGCCCTCGGTCATATGCTTGAGGGCCCCGAGGTTGAGCGAGTCGCGGCCGAACGTCGAGCGCTGGCGCGAGAGCGCGTACGACCTGTCCGGATGAGGTGGCGGTCGCGAACACGGGACCGTGAACGGTGGTGTTGTAGGTCAGCGGGGTCGTGCCCAGCACGCCGGCGGTGAAGCTGGTCATGGCCCGGCACTCACCCTTGAAGATGTAGTGGGTCGAGGCGCGGGTCGGCGGCGAATTGTCCGGCTCGCACAGGCGCTCGGCGAAGACGTCGCGGACGTCGTGCCCGGCCGAGGTCAGGCTCCACGCGTAGTCCGGCGTGCGTCCGATCAGGATGTACATCGAGAGGCCGGGCACGGCGGCGCCCTGCGCCGTGAACCCCGGGTAGTGCAGGTCGATCTGCTGCACGATCTCCGGGTAGTAGTAGCCGAGCTGCGGACCCATGACCGCGAGCGAATTGCCGGACGCGGAACGCGATGGGAGCCGTGATGAGGAAGTTCGACGCGCGTATCCGGGGCGGGGCCGCCGCCGCGAGCGCCGCCGGCTGGCGCGGGTCGATGCTCTCGATCGAGTCGGGATCGAGGATCACCGACCCGGTGACGGGATTCGAGGTGATCACCGGATACTTGAATGCGCCGGTCGATCGTCGTCGGCGCTTCGGGATCGTCGGCCAGCATCACGTCGGACCAGGCCTTGTAGCCCTGGTCGGCGCCGAGCTGCAGACGGAGCTTGGCGAGCAGGTCGGAGTTGGCCGCCTCGCCGCCGCCGCCGGCACCGAAGATCGAGCCGATGAACGCGGTCACCGCGACGACGTCGTTCACCGTGACGGTCGGCTGGACGATGTTGTTCGCCGCCCAGTACGCGTTGATGCCGTCCGCGTAGGCCTGGGCGTCGTCGATGATCTGCTGGCCCTCGACCGCCCCGTACACATCCTTCAGGAGCTGGACCTGCTGCGTCACCAGCGCTTCGGCCTCGGCGCTCGGGGACGAAGGTCTGGAGGCTGGTGACGAGGGAGAAGGCGTCGATGTTCGGCACGTCGGCGACGGCGACGCGGGCCGGACCGCGTCCGACCTGGAGCAGCAGGCCGCGGTCGCGCGCCGTCACCCAGCCGGCGCCGAAGGCCGTATCGGCCCGCGTCTGGCCGTAGATGTGGGCGATGCCGTAGCTGTCGTAGAGGATCTGCAGCCCGGCGCGTCCGGTCGCCTCCTCGTGGGTGGCGCCGATCGGCTGGAAGTCCTCGGGCAGGTAGAAGTGGTCGATGTCGGCGGGCGTGATGTTGTCCCGCAGCGGCGTCAGCCCCGAGTAGAGGGGGAGCTGATCGGTGGAGTTCACCGTGAACGGCGCGCCGCCGAAGTTACCGGGCGGCAGGATGTAGCGGGCCGTGTCCGCAGCCCATGCCGGGGACACGATAAGCAGTGTCAGCGCGAAGAACGACCAGAGCGAATTTCTCATGGGACCCCCGTGTTGTGGAACCAATTCACAACAATGTGGACCATAGCGACCTCACATGCCAGCGGGTGATCGGGCCGATCCGGAAGGGTAATCCCGGAGCACGAGGGCGTGTTTGGCCTCCGTGGCTGTGCGGTAGGGGGGGGTGGTGGCGCCGCCGCTTTGGGGGGCAGGCGGCGCCACCGTGTGAGTGGGCTGCTGTCGACCCTCTCACGGACACTGATCGCTTAGCGCGTCGTAGTGCCCAAGTATATTAGGAAAAACCCGTATGCCGGATGCGGTGCGTTGAGCTATTTTTCTTGACGGACGGACGAAGTTACTGCGCTAGACAACAGCGCTGAAATCGGACCGCCTTCCCACGCAGATCCGCGGCTGGCGGAGACGCGATTGGTCCTCCTGCTCAGATCGGCCACGTGGGCGATCGGCGCCGCCGCCCGGCCGGCGGGCTTCGGCTCGGCTCCGTGCGCCAATGCGCCAGCTGATCTCAAACCGGCGATAACGGAAGCCGGGCAACGGCGAGACTGTCGGGGGCGGAGCATCGACGGTCCTGATCGCCACCCACCCTCGGCCTGATGACCGTCGCCCGGCCGTCGCTCGCCGACCGGCCTGCAACGCCGCCGCAACCCCTTACGACAGCCTGCAAAACGCCTTCGCCGCTGGCATCGCAAGTGCTCTAGCTCAATACGCAGCGGTGCGTCGGAGAACAAAGTGGATCGGCAGGGTGGGACGTTCAAGGTGAGGTGGCAAGCCACTCTCGCCGGCCTCACCGCCTCGATCCTCCTGGCCACAGCACCGCGGGCGCACGCGGCGTCCAACGGTGTGGTGGGAACGGTCCGCTACTACGACGGGCTTGCCGGGATGCCTGCGGTCTCGGTGGCGCTCTCCGGAGCGACGCAGAGCATGGCCACCACCGGCGGCGACGGCAGCTACGCGTTCGGCGACCCGGGCATCGGCAACTGGCAGGTCGCCCCGTCGAAGATGGGCGGCACGACGGCGGCGGTGACCACACTCGACGCGGCCTGTGCGCTGGCCGCGGCCGTCGGCAAGCAGCCACTCGACAGCTACCAGCAGCTCGCCGCCGACGTCACTGGCGACGGCAAAGTGACCGCGCTCGACAGCGCCCGTATCCTCCAGTTCCTCGCCGGCCAGCGCGCGCACCTGCCGGTTGCCGACAGGTGCGGATCCGACTGGGCCTTCATCCCGACGGCGCAGAACGCGCCGAATCAGCAGGTCTCGCCGCCGCAGACCGTGCCCGGTTGCTCGCCCGGGACGATCGCGTTCGCGCCGCTCGCATCGATGGCGCAGGGACAGGACTTTGTGGCGTTGGCCTTCGGCGATTGCACCGCCCAGTACGGCATCCCGCCAACCGCGACGCCGACCGTACGCCCGTCAACCTCGACGCCGACGCCCACGCCGACGTTCACCGCGACGCCGATTCCGACCCGCGACTTCCGCACGTGGCCATTCGATCGCCACTCGCCGTGGAACCATCCGATCGGCAGCGGCGCGCACTACAAGACGATGTCGGTGCTCACGCAGTTGCCGATCGGCATCAACTACCAGGATCGCTGGACCTCGGCGGTGGCCGTCGCCACGACGCAGCACCCCGTGAACGCGTTCCTGTTCGGGCCGAGCTGGGGACCGAACGCGATGTGGGAGTTCTTCAACGCCGGCGGCCTGACCTGCGGCAACAGCGCCTCCGTCGAGGCCGCGCTGCTCGCCGACGCGGTGCCACCGCCGCCGTCGCACGACGGCAACTTCTACTCCACGATCGCGACCTGGGACGACAGCATCTCGCAGATGCCGGCGAGCTACCATCACGCCAGCCAGGACTGGCGCGACACCTTTCGCCTTCCGGTCGGCGCCTGCCCGTCGCCCGACACCGACGCGCTGATGGCCGTCATCCAGCCGGACGGATGGGTCCTCGACATGTACAACGGCGTGGTCGTCTCCGGGAACCGCGTCGTCAGCAGCATGGCGAGCTGGATCGACGCGCGCGGCGACGGCACCGGCTGGTGGAACGGCCGCCGCGCCAGCATGCTGCCGTCGTTTGCCGGCCTCATCCGCAAGGGCGAGATCAACGGCGGCCGCATCCCACACGCGCTCGCGATGCTCGTCCCGACGACGTTGCTGGCCAAGGCCTATCGCTGGCCCGCGTACACGATCGACCGCAACTCCGGCTACACGGGGACGCTGCCGATGGGATCGCTGCTCGCGATCCCCGCCAACGTCAACCTCGCGACCCTCGGCCTCTCGTCGCGCGGCCTTATCCTCGCGCGCGCCATGCAGGACTACGGCGCCTACGTCGTGGACCGCGGCGGCAACGGGCTCACCATCCTCGCGGAGCTCGGCAACACCGAGATCCGCTGGGACCAGCAGGGCTCCGCGCCGGCGGACTGGAAGGATCTCCAGATCATCGGCGCCAACCTGACCTGGCTGGACAACAACACCGAAGCCAATCGCGGTGGCGGTGGTACGCTGCGCCAGCCGCTATCACCGCCGATCAGCGCGAACGACCTGTGAGAGGGATCTGCACCGCAGAGACGCCCAGGGCATGGGCAAACGGTGATGCCGATTCCTCCTGTCTCCGCGCCTCGGCGTCTCCGCGGTGAAGCCTGTCTTCCGGATCCCCGATCGCCCCGCGTCGGAGATCAGCCGCCTGTGGCGGACGTCAGCAGCCGGCAGGCGCGGCCGAGACCGCGCGCGGCCTTGCGGTGGTAGCGCGCGATGCGACTGTCGTAGCGCACGGCCGGAATGGTGGAGAGGCGCGCCGGCGCCTCTCCAACGCGGTCGCCGAGCCAGCGCAGGCGCCGCGCCAGCGCCACGTCGATCGACGCGGCGCCTGCGGCGTGCGCGGCGGCGTCGAGCATCTGGCGACGGAGGGCGTCCACCTGCGTCGCGTCGGCGATCGCCGACTCCGGGCAGGTGGTTCGCAGGGTGGCGGCGTTGGCGGCGCGGTCGGCCGCGGCGCACGCGGCGTCGCGTGCGAGCAGATCGTCGCGCGTCGACGCCCATTTGCTGACGCCGCCGACCAGCGGCTCGGTGGTCAGGCCGAGCGCCAGCGAGAAGGCGCGGCGCAGCGGCGCGTGCGGCAGGTACAGCGCGCCGTCCTTGCCGGTGCTCATGGCGCCGAGCGACTCCTCGAGACCGTCGGCGAACCAGCGCGCGGTCCCGGTGGCGCGGTCGATGTGGGCGATGCCGGTGCGCACCGGCAGTCGTTGCGCGCCGGAGATCAGGCCCGCGCCGGTGTGGATGAGCAGCCCGTTGGCGCCGACGCCGGTCAGCAGCAGGTTCATGCCGGCGTAGCCGGTGAGATCGGCGGGAATGTCGTAGAGGTCGAGCGCCGCGGTCCAGCCGCGCCGGCCGTGGTCGCCCTCGTCGAACACCTGGAAGATGCCGTTGGCGGACGCGGCGAACACCTCCGCGCCGTCCGACGCCGCCGCCACCGAGCCGAAGATCTGTGCGTCGAGCGGCACCGTCCACGCCTGCCCGCAGGTCTCGGCATCGATCGCGATCAGCGCACCGAAGGCGTCGCCGAGATATACGCGATCGCCCTCCTGTCCGAGGGTCGGCGTCGAGGCCGAGCCGCCCTCGAAGTTGCGATGGCAGATCTCCGACAACGCCCAGGTGCTGCCGGCGCGCACGACGTCATAGCGGTAGACCGCACCGAGCTGCGACACGCCGTCGGCCTGGCCGTCCTCCTCGTCGCGCGCGCTGGCGGCGATCCACAGGCGGCCGCGGCGCGCGTCCACCGAGAGGTTGTTCGCCACCTTGCTGTTGCCGCCGAGCAGCACCTGAATGAGCTCGGCGACGCCGAACTGGGGCGGAAAGGCGACCAGCGGTGTGAGCAGCTGATTGACCGTCGCGGCCAGCGCGGGCGTCACGTTGCTCGGGGCGGGCGGCGTGGGTGCGCCCGGCAACTGCACCGGCGCGAACAGCGGCGCCCCGGTGCGGCGATCGAGCAGGAAGGCGAAGCCGTCGCGGGTGAGGCCGACGATGGCGTCGGCGCTGGGCACGTACGACAGGCCGATCGGCGACTGGTCGCCCGCCGACGCGCTGCCCAGACCCGTCGGCACGTCCCACACCGGCGTGCCGTCGGTACGCGTCGCGATCATGCGCTCGTAGCTGATCGCGTACACGACCTCACCGCCCGTGTCGGGGTCGCGCAGCACCAGCGGCACGGCGCCGCCGCCGCGCTGCCCGTCGCCCAGCGGGACGACGAAGCGGCGCGCGCCCGTCTGCCCGTCGAGTGACACCATGAGGATCGGCTCGTGCGGCAGCAGCGGCGTCATGTAGAGGTTGCCGGCGTCGTCGAACGACGGTGTCGTCACCTGGTAGAGCGACGGCTCGGCGACCCACTGGCGCGCGAACACGGGCGCGTAGGCCAGCTCCACCTCGTCGCTGCTCCCGAGGTCGCCGTGGGCGCGCCGGAATGCGGTCCGCGGCGCCAGCACCGGATCGACGAACGGCACGGTCCGGCATCCGGACGGCCGCCAGGTCGTGACCGGCGGAATGGTCAGCGTGCGCGGCGTGATCTCGTCCGCCGGCGTGGCGAGAGCGGGTGCAGCGACGAGAAGGAGTAACAGAGCGAGACGCATCGGTGATCCGTACACCAACTGGGGGACAGGATGCCTGGTCGGCGGCGGACAACCACTGGTCCGTGGCGGACAGGCCGGTCCTCACTGGCGGTCATTGGCATCCGTCTCCGGTCGGAAACGCCGTCGCTGCGGGATCCGGGCCCGCCGGCAACGCGCCGTGTCGCCCGGTGGGGGGCGTGGTGCCGCACATGGCCGGCGGCGTCACATCGTCTCGCCCCGCTCCGCACCCACCACCGGGCGGTGCTCCGCGCCGCCGTGCGGCGACAAGCGCCGCGGCTACACTCGGTGGTGCGGGCGTTGTACACCCCAACCCGATGTCGCTCGACGGCGCGTTCCGCGTGATCCTCTCCGGGCTGGCGGCCGTCGGCCTCGACCCGGAGGCGGTGTGTGTCGCGGCGGGCATCGATCCGCGGACGCCGCACGACGCCGCGCTGCGCTTCGGGCCCGAGGAGCTGGCGCGGGTGCTGGCGGAGGCGGAGCGCATGACCGGCGACCCGTTGCTCGGGCTGCACGTCGCCGAGCGCGTGCCGGCGCGCGGCGTGCTCGCGTACCTCGCGCGCGCGCAGGGTACGGTCGGCGACGGGCTGGACGCCTTTCAGCGTTTCGCGGCCGACGCGTGGGGCGCCGACGACGTGGTGCGCGTCGAGCGGCGCGATGCGCACGCCACGGTCGAGCTTCGCGTCGATCCGGCGATGCCGCGGCACGCGGTCGAGTTCCTCGTCGCCCGCACCGCGATCCTGCTGCGCCGCAGCGGCGCCGCGGCCGTCGAGGTGAGCTTTCGTCACGCGCCCGGCACCGCGCCGCGCGACTACGAACACGCGTTGCGTTGCCCGGTGCGGTTTCGCCAACCGGCGAATCGACTCACCTTACACGGCGACGATCTGGCGCGGCCGCTGCGCACGGCGAATCCCGAAGCCGCGGCGGCACTGGCCGCCGGCCTGACGCACGCGCCGGCGCACCGCGCCGACACCGCGACGGCGCGGCTCGCCGCCGCGATCGACGCCGCACTGGCGAGCGGCCGGTGTGCCGATCGCGAGACGCTGGCGCGCGTGCTCGGCATGAGCGGGCGGACCTTGGCGCGCCGCCTCGCCGACGAGGAGCAGCGCTTCAGCGACGTCGTCGACGCCGTGCGCCGCACGCTGGCCGAGCGGTTGATCGCCGATCCGCGGCTCGACATCGGCGAGGTCGCGGCGCGCGTCGGCTTCGCCGATCCCGCCGCCTTCGGCAAAGCGTTCCGGCGCTGGTTCGGCGTCAGTCCGTCGACGTACCGCGCCCAGCGGTCAACCGGCTAGGGGAGCGTCCTCAGACATCCGTCTTTCGCGTCATCACCAGCCCAGCACGTATGCGAAGATCAGGGGCGCGACGATGGTCGCGTCGGACTCGATGACGAACTTCGGGGTCTCGACGGCGAGCTTGCCCCAGGTGATCTTCTCGTTCGGCACGGCGCCGGAATAGGAACCGTAGCTCGTCGTCGAATCGCTGATCTGGCAGAAGTAGGCCCACTTGCGGATGCCTTCCATCCGCAGGTCCTGCTCCATCATCGGCACGACGCAGATCGGGAAGTCGCCGGCGATGCCGCCGCCGATCTGGAAGAAGCCGATGCCGTGCGCGGCTTCCGCCTCGTACCACTTCGCCAGCGCGATCATGTACTCGACGCCCGAGCGCAGCACCTCGACGCGCTTCACCTTGCCGGCGATGCAGTGCGCGGCAAAGATGTTGCCGAGGGTCGAGTCCTCCCACCCGGGCACGAACATCGGCAGGTTCTTCTCGCAGGCGGCGAGCAGCCAGCTGTGCTGCGGATCGATCTGGTAGGACGGCACCAGCCGCCCGCTCCGGATGAGCTTGTAGAAGAACTCGTGCGGCAGCCAGCGCTCGCCGGCGCGGTCCGCCGCGTGCCACTCCTGCGCGAGGTTGTGCTCGAGGTGGCGCATCGCCTCTTCCTCGGGGATGCACGTGTCGGTGACGCGGTTGAGCTGGCGGTCGAGCAGCGCCTGCTCGTCCTGCGGCGTCAGCTCGCGGTAGTTGGGGATACGCACGTAGTGATCGTGGGCGACGAGGTTGAAGAGATCCTCCTCGAGGTTCGCGCCGGTGCAGCAGATCCCGTGCACCTTGTCCTGGCGGATCATTTCCGCGAGCGAGAGGCCGAGCTCGGCGGTGCTCATGGCGCCCGCCAGACAGACGAGCATGCGGCCGCCGGCGCCGAGATGCGCCTCGTAGCCCTTCGCGGCGTCGACCAGCGCGGCGGAATTGAAGTGGCGGTAGTGGTGGGTGATGAACTTCGAGATCGGTCCTGACGTCATGGCGTGCGGAGGATGGTTGATCCGCCATCGCGGTGCAACCCGCCTGACGGGACCGCGCGACGGCGGCGTCGCGGTCCGCGATCGACCGTTCTCGGCCGCCCGGTCGGGGTGGTGAGCCGCGGGCGCGATGCGCCTACGGCATGCGGCACGAGAGGCTGAAGTTGCCCTTCTTGCGACAGACGTCGATGGCACCGGCGCGCTGAATCGCGGCCTGCTGCATCGACACCGAGACCGGGCCGGTCGGCTGCGGCACGCCGGTCTGTGCGCGCGGCAGGTGGCGCCGCGTCAGCGTCAGGTTGAAGATGTTCGGATCGTCGCGCAGCACCTTGATGATGGCGCGCGTTTCGCCGTCGCCGGAGCGGCACTTGAAGACGCGGACGCTGCGCCGCACGCAGCCGGTCAGCGCCGCAGAGGCATTGAACGAGACGCTGTCCTGCGCGTTCAGCGACACCGCGCCGGCGAGCAGATCCGTGCGGAAGGTCTGCGCCGTGCTGTCGTCGACGATGGCGCGCAGGCGCATGCTGCCGGTATTGCGATTGGCGTTGCTGACGGTGAGGTTGACCTGGCGCACCGCCAGATTCGGGGTCTCGACGATGGCGCCCTGGAGCAGCGCCGTGAACGGACGGTGCATCACGATCGACTCGCGGCCCATGCGGATACGCTTGCCGATCAAGGCCCCTTCGATCGTCGAGAACGCGCCGATCGACACCTTGGGACGCTTGGCGGCGAGCAGCGTGCCCGGGAACGGGCTCTGCGTGTGGCTACCGATCCGGACGAAGCGGCCGGCACCGCTGACCATCCAGAGGACGTTCTCGGCCTTGATGTTCTCGAGCACGACGTGCGAGCGCGTGCCGATGCGGAAGACGCCGGCGACGCGGAAGACGACGATGGTGTCCTCGAAGCCCTTGATGGTGAGCCCGCCGTCCTGGCCGATGCGCAGCGCATCGATGTCGACCACCTGCTGGCCGTGGCCGAGCGTGATCGTCTGCGACTGGCCGGCGCGCAGGCGGATCTCGCCGAGGTTCAGCGTCGAGGCCAGCGCGAAGATGGTCTGCTCGGTGTTGGGCACCGCGGCGATCGTGTTTTCGCAGCGGATGAACTCGGGCGCGGTGCCGGTCTTGTCGACGTAGGGATTCGCCGGATTGTCGATCGTGAGCTGCGTCTCGCACTTGAGGCCGGTGGGGCACTCGCTGTCGTTGTGGCAGGGAATCGAGCCACCGGTGCACATCGCCGGCCGGCCGACGAGGGGCACCGTCTGTCCGACGACCACCGCACCCGCGGACGGGTTGTCGTTCACGAACTCGTGCAGGATGCGGATCGCCGGGCGTCCGCCGCTGAAGTGGACGTTGCCCTCGAGCGCGACGGCGCCGGTGACCAGCACGCCGATCGACGCCTTCATGTCGACGCCGCAGGCGCCGGCGCGGATGGTGCCGGTGAGTTCGGCGATGGCCGCGTCGGCTTCCATCACCTTCGCTTCACGGCCGAGGCGCAGGCTGCGCAGCCCGTCCACGGCGGTCCCGATGATGGCGTAGCGCTGCAGCTGGTAGAACGTCGAGCAGTTGGGGTTCTCGGCGTCGATCACGCCGTCGCCGTCGTTGTCGATGCCGTCAGCGCACGAATCGCACTCCGGACTCTCGACCGCGACGTCGAACAGGCAGCCGATGGCGGGCTCGCAGGTGTCGGTGGTGCAGTCGTCGTTGTCGTTGCACACCGTCGGCGACCCGCCGACGCAGCTGCCGGCGACGCACTGCTCGCCGGTGGTGCAGGCGTTGGCGTCGTTGCAGCCGGTGCCGCCGGGCGCGTTGGGATGCTGGCAGACGCCGGTGGCGTTGCACTGATCGAGGGTGCACTGGTTGCCGTCATCCGCGCACGGGGAGCCGGGCGACTCGAACTGGCAGGTCGCCGAGCAGCAGTCGCCGTTCGTGTTGTTGTGGTCGTCGCACTGTTCCGGGCCCTCGACGATGCCGTTGCCGCAGAAGGGGGTCTGCGTCGGCGTCGCGCTCGGGGTCGGCGTGTTGGTAAACGTCGCGGTGTTGGTGGGCGTGCGCGTGTTGGTGGCGGTGACGGTGTAGGTCGACGTGCGCGTGGGCGTCAGCGTGAACGTCTCGGTCGGCGTCGGCGTCCAGGTCGGGAGCGGCGGGGCGGCGCTGCCGTCGAGCCTCACGCCGGCGCTGACGACGCTGTTGGGACCGCAGCCGGGCGAGTTCGAGCCGTTGGTGTCGACACCGAAGCCACCGGCGCCGAGGCTGAAGCCGAGGCCGCTCAGCGTACCGTTGTAGATGAAGACGATCGCCTGGTTGGCCTCCAACGAGAATCCGTCGGCTGGCTCCGGCGCGCAGAGCAGCGTTGAGGTCGTGACGACGTTGGGACTGCCACACACCGGTGGGCTGCCGCTGGCGGGCATGCCGAAGGCGATCAGGTCGCGCTTGTTGGTGGAATCGCAGGCGGTGCTGATGTCCTGGGCGATGCAGGCGGACGGAACGCCGCCGGTGTTCGAGCTCAACGGCACGACTGCCGAGCTGATGCCGCCCGGGCAATCGGACGGCACGCGGCAGACATTGATTGCCGTCCCGCCGGACCCGAGCGTCAGGCGACCACCGTTGTTGGCGTCGAAGTTCAGCGCCGTGACGCTGTTGGGTAGCAGGATCGCGGTGCGCTTGATGTCGTCGTACGTGTGCACGGCCTGGCGAGGCGGTAGGGCGCCGACGACCGCGGCGGTCACCTGTCCCGAGACACTTCCCGACACACTGCAGCCGCCCGAGCCGGTGGCCGAGCCGATGATGCTGGTGACGCGTTGATGCTCGGCACCCGCGCCCAGCGGCGGCACGACGCGCACCACCTGATAGGCCGTGCCGTCGGCGGCGCGATAGATCGTCTGGGTGAACTGCGCCTGCGCGACCGGCGCGCTGGCGAGGATCCACAACGCCGCGCCGCACAGCGCCAGCAGAGGGGCACTGATGCGCCGCCGTTCCCGGATCCCCGTCGTGCCCCCCATATCGATCACCGGACGGAGCGCCCGCGTCGCGGCGCCGTCCCGAAGCTCCATCGTACTCCCGCAGCGCCGGCGTCCCCCTGCAACACCGCGTCCACCCCCCCGCGCTGCCTGTCCCCGCCGATCACAATCAGTGCCGAATCAGTAACTCTGTCCGACGGCCCGCATGGCAGAATCCTCGCCAGGCTCGCCACCGTCCGCTGGTGAGTCGTCTCCCAGAACCCGGTGTATAGTCAAGGGGTATTTCCCTCGCAAAGAGGAAAAACCGCGGCTTTGCGACCTGCCCTGCGAACCGGCGGGGCCGGTGTTTCGGCGCGCCGGTGAGCGGGCTTTGCCCGTTTGGCGGATTCGACCGATCCCGGCCTGATGGGCCGGAACTGGCGGGCAAGCCGGCGACCGAATCAGCGCCCAGGGCTCAGCGCGGAACGAACCGGACGCGGAAGAGCTTTGGCCAGAGCTTGCCGGTGAGGAGGAATGTGCGGTCGGAGGGATCGAAGGCGATGCCATTGAGGATCGCTTCGCTGCCGATCGCCTTGCGCTCCTCGGCGGTGAGCAGACCGCTGGCGTCGATCTCGTCGCGCACCGTGCCGTTCAACGCGGCGATCGCGACGATGCGATCGGTCATCCAGACGTTGGCGTAGATGGTGTCGCCGACGCACTCGAGCTCGTTGAGCCGGGTCACCGGTTGACCGTTCTCGGTGACCGCGAGCGTGCGCTGCACCGCGAAGGTCTTCGGATCGCGGAAGAAGAGACGGTGGCTCCCGTCGCTCTGCACCAGCATCTTGCCGTCGAAGCACAGGCCCCATCCCTCGCCGTCGTACTTCCACTCGCCGCGCGTCTCGAACGTGGCGGGGGCCCAGCGCAGCGCGCGCTGATTCTGCCAGGTGAGCTGGACCAGCTCGTCGTTCGCCCACGCCAGCCCCTCGCCGAAGAGCGGCGGCGGCAGATCCTTCTGCCGCAACACCTTGCCGGTGGTCAGCTCGACCTGGCGCACGCTCGAGCGGCCGACGAGACCGGTGCTCTCGAACAGCGCACCATCCTGCAGCAGCAGCCCCTGCGTGAAGGCGCGGGGGTCATGTGGATAGACCGCCAGCACCTCCGTGCCCATCGCGGTCGGCTGCGCGTCCGCCGGCGCGGCGCTCAGCCACAGGAGCGCGAACAGAATGCGCAGCACCCGGGCGCGATAGCGGGCACCGATCATCGGGTCAACCGGTCCACGTCGTCCTCGGCAACGATGAGGACGAGGCCGCGCGCGTCGACGACGCGCACCGTCGCACCTGCTTCGATTGGTCCTCGGGCGGGCTCGGTCTCCGCGCGCCAGAGTTCGACGCCGAACGCGACGGTGCCGCGCGGGTCGAGTCGACGGCGGGTCACGCCGCGCCGACCGACGAGCGCCGCGGCGCCCTCCCGGGTGGGCTCGTGGGCGCGCCGCAGGAAGGGATAGAGCGCGGCATCCTTCGCCACCCACGCGACGATGCCGGCGATCGCGACCCAGCCCGGCACCCGCGCCCACTCCCACAGGGCGTAGGCGAGCGCTGCGGCGACGGCGAGGCCGGGCAGCTGAAACAGCGCGTAGCGGAGTAGCGGCGACATGGCGCGGATCCGTTACGATACCGCATCGCCGCCCCGATCTTCACCACGGAGGCGAGGAGGGCGGTCGTGTCGCTGTTTGATGCGGCGCGGCACTGCAGGAGCCTGTCACCGCAGAGTGCACAGCGGCCACAGATGGACGAGAAGGCGCCGCCCTTCCGCAGATCGCGCCTGCTCGGGCATACTGCGCGCCGGGAGTGGGCGCGGTGGACGTGGAGCAGGCGGAACGACCTCAGGCGTCGCGCATCGGCGCGGCGGCGGTGCTGCTCGCCGCGAGCGTCTTGTTGTCGCGCCTGTTCGGCTACGCCCGCGAGTCGCTGCTCGCCTATCGCGCCGGTGCGGGGCCGACCACCGACGCGTACTACGCCGCGTTCCAGATTCCCGATCTGCTCAACTACCTGCTCGCCGGCGGTGCGCTGTCGATCGCCTTCCTGCCGCTCTACACGCGCCACCTCGCGGCCGACGATCAGGCGGGCGCCAATCGGCTGCTGGGGACCGTGCTCGGCACGCTGACGGCCGTCGCCGCGGTGGCGACGGTGTTGTTGTGGTGGTTCGCCGAGCCGCTGGTCGCGCTGCAGTTCCCGCGCTTCGACGAGTCGACGCGTGCCATCACCGTGCACCTGACGCGCATCGTCCTGCCGGCGCAGATCCTGTTCATCAGCGGTGGAATCATCAACGCGACGCTCTTCGCACACGGCCGCTTCGGCGCCGCCGCGGTGGCGCCGCTGCTGTACAACACGGGCATCATCGCCGGTGGCCTGCTCCTCGCGCCGTTGCTGCCGGTGCCGGTCGAGGGCTTCGCATGGGGCGCGCTCGTCGGCGCGCTGCTCGGGCCGTTCCTGGCGCCGCTCCTCTATGCGCGCCGGCACATCCGGCTCGCCGTGCGGATCGCGCCGTTCGACCGCGCGTTCCTCGGCTATCTCGCGATCGCCGCGCCACTCATGTTCGGTCAGACGCTGCTCACGGTCGACGAGTGGTATCAGCGCTGGTTCGGCGCGCTGCTCGGCGCCGGCACCGTCTCCCATCTCAGCTACAGTATCCGCCTCATGCAGGTACCGGTGGCGGTCGTCGGCCAGGCGATCGCCGCCGCGGCCCTGCCGACGTTGTCTCGCCTCTACGCCGAGGGCCGCCGCGACGATCTCAACGCCACGGTGCTGCGCACGCTGCAGGCCGGCCTGGCCCTGGCGGTGGTCGCCGCGTCCGGCTGCTTCGCGCTGGCGCATCCGCTGGTGCGCCTCATCTACCAGCGCGGCGCCTTCACCGCCGCCGACACCGCGGCCGTGGTCGGCATCCTCTCGCTCCTGTGCTTCGCGGTACCGGCGTGGATCGCGCAGCAGATCATCGCCCGCGCCTTCTATGCCCGCGCCGACACCTGGCGGCCGATGCTCCTCGGCACGGCCATCGCGCTCGGGGCCATCCCGCTCTACCTCCACCTCGGGCGCACCTACGGCGTCCGCGGGCTGGCGCTGGCGCCATGCATCGGCATGTCGATCAACGCCGCTTTGATGATCATCTGGGCACGCCGGCTGCACGGCGCGCCGTCGCTCGGCGCGCTGCTCTCGACCGCAATGCGCGCGGCGCTGATCGCCGTTCCGGCGGCCGCCGCGATCCGCTTCGCCATCCCTGCCGATGCGCCGGACGCCGTGTCGGCGCTGCTGGCGTTCATCGCCGGCGGCGCCGCCTTCATCACCCTGGTCGGTACCGGCACGTGGCTGTTCGGCGACCAGGTCCTGCGCGACGCCCTGGGGCGCGCGGCCCGCCGCATCATCGCGCGCGTCCGATAACCGGTCACGGGCCCGCAGGGCGATCACCGTGGTCCGGCCCACCATCGCGGACATAGCCGCGGGACTTGTGCCCGTCGGCGATGCGCTGCATCGCCCGGCGGGGCGGTGGTATGACGCCGCGCCCGCCACGCACGGCGGTGCTCCGCACCGCCCGCGGCCACAGGTGCCGCAGCTACGGCTGCGATGCGGCGTTCACGCCCACGATCACTCCGCCTGGGAGCGGACCATGCGCTGGACGCGGGCGCTCGAGACCAACTTGACGAAGCGCTCGGGCACGAGGCGCTTGATGCGCCAGATCATGCGGCCCTCGCGCATCGGGAGGCAGTAGAGCTTGCCCCGCTCGACGGCGCGCAGCGCCGCGGCGGCGACGTCGTCCGCGCTCATCGTCGCGCGCTCGAACGCGCTGCGCCCCATCGCCAGGAGTTGCTGATCCGCGGCGCGCGCCGTCTCCAGCAGGTTGGTCTTGAAGAACGCCGGGCAGAGGACGGTGACGCGCACACCCTTGTCGCGCCACCTCCGCCGCCAACGTCTCGCTCAGCGCGATGACGCCGGCCTTGGTGACGTTGTAGGAGCCCATCGTCGGCGCGCAGGCGAACCCGGCCATCGAGGCGGTGTTGAGGATCGCGCCGCCGCCCTGCGCGACGAGCCGCGGCGCGAAGCGTGGCAGCCATGGATGACGCCCATCAGGTTGATGCTGATGATCCAGCGCCAGTCGTCGAGGGGCGCGTCGCCGATCAACCCGGCCGCGGCGACGCCGGCGTTGTTGACGACGAGATCGATGCGGCCGAGGCGGCGATCGGCCTCGTCGGCGAGCGCCGCGACCTGAGCCGCATCGCTGACGTCGACGGTCTGCGCGTGCGCCGTGGCGCCGCGCCCCTCGACCATGCGCGCCGTCTCCTGGCAGGCCTCGATGTTGATGTCGGCGAGGAGCAGCTTCACGCCCGGCCGGGCGAGGCGCATCGCGATGGCCCGGCCGAGGCCGCTGCCCGCGCCGGTGACGACGGCAGTCGTGACGTTCATCGCAAAATCCCCCGTGGCCTCGCGGTGTTGTTACGCGCTTCCCAGATGGCCAGTACGCGAGGCGGTTTCAGGGCGGACGGTTCGGGCAGCCTCACACCGGCAACATCAGTACGTACTGTTCTGTACGAAACTCGCTCGCCGGGGTCAACTGCGCTGGGACGGCGCGTTCGCATTTGTTGGCTGCGCCGAGGCGCCCCTTTGCTACCGTGTTGTCCCGCAATGCGGAAAGCTGGCGGACCCTCGCCCGACGGTGCGCTCGAAGGCATCAAGGCGGCCTACGATGCCGAGACGCGCGCGCTGATCGCCGCGCGCTTTCCGATCGCGGGCGCCCTGTTCCTCGGCTTCATGGCGGTCGCCTACCTGATCGAGTGGCTCTACTTTCCGGCGCGGTGGGTGCCGCTGTCACTCTGCTACCTCGCGTTCGCCGCGACGGTGATGGGTTGCAATCGGGCGATCCGCGCGTGGCCGCTCTTTGCCCTCGAGGCCACCCTCTTGGGCAGCGTCGCGCTCGCGTTCGCGCTCGCCGCATACCTGGCGTTGGTCCACGGCAGCGGCGAGCTGACGCTGTTGGCGATGATCGGATTCCTCACCGGCGAGGTCGTCCAGTTCCCGTGGGGCGCGCGCGGCCAGATGTTCGCGGCGCTCAGCGCCGTCGTCGCGTACCTGTGGGCGCTGCACATCGGCGCGGTGTCGGCGCTGCCACTGCCCTACGGGCTGTTCGCGCTCGCGTCGCACGCGACGATGACGGTCATCGGCGCGCACCTGCTCGAGTCGTACCGCTTCACGGCCTTTCGCGAAGCCGCCGAAGCGGATCGCCACGCGGCTGAGTCGGCGCGCGCCAGTGCGGCGAAGAGCGAGTTCCTCGCCACCGTCTCACACGAGCTGCGCACGCCGTTGAACATCATCGTCGGCTACACCGATCTGCTGATCGAGGGCGCCTTTCCGAACGCCGACGAGCAACTCGACGCGCTGAGCCGCATCCATCAACAGTCGCGCCAGCTGCTCGACCTCATCCAGTCGATGCTCGACCTCAATCGGATGGAGGCCGGCGGTATCTCCCTGGTGCGCGAGGATTTTCCCATCGCCGCCGCGCTCGACAGCCTGCGCAACGGGCTCCCGGCGGCGTGGTGCCGGCCCGGCGTGGCGCTGAACTGGGAGGCGCAGGACGCAACCGCGCCGATGCACAGCGACCGCGGCAAGGTCGAGCTCATCCTGCGCAACCTCGTCCACAACGCGCTGAAGTACACGAGCCATGGCTCGGTGACGGTGCGCGCCCTCCCCGATCGCCGGCGCGGCCGCGTCGACTTCTCGGTCATCGACACCGGCGACGGCATCGCCCCGGAGGACCTCGCCGGGATCTTCGACATGTTCCGCCAGGGCACCAGCGGACCGCCGCGCGGCGGCGGCGTCGGCCTCGGCCTCTACCTGGTGAAGCGACTCACCGACGCCCTCGGGGGCACCATCGCCGTCGACAGCCGGCCGGGCGCCGGCTCGAGCTTCACCGTGTCATTGCCGCTCGTGGCCCCGCACTGATCGGAACCACGAGGAACACGGGTGACCGCGAAGAACGCCGACGCATCGTGGCGGGCTGGAGCCCCTCGCGCTCGTCGTGGACCTGAGTGTTCATTCGCGGATCCCTCTGGTAGGTCGCTGGAGCATGGCGTCGGACCTCCGCCACCTGCCGCTGCTCTTCAAGCCGCATCCCTGGCACGGCATTCCGATCGGCGATGATGCGCCGCGTACGGTCACCTGCTTCATCGAGATCGTTCCCACCGACACGGTGAAGTACGAGCTGGACAAGGAGACGGGCTACCTCAAGGTCGATCGCCCGCAGAAGTTCTCCAACATCTGTCCATCGCTGTACGGCTTCATTCCGCAGACATACTGCGGCGAACGCGTTGGCGCGTTCTGTGGGGCGCGCACTGGTCGTCAGGGCGTCGTCGGCGACGGCGATCCCATGGACGTCTGCGTGCTCACCGAGAAAAACATCTCGCACGGCGACATCCTCCTCAAAGCGATCCCGATCGGCGGCCTGCGCATGATCGACGGCGACGAGGCCGATGACAAGATCATCGCGGTGCTGCAGAACGACGCGATGTACGGGGGCTGGCGCGATCTGCACGACGCGCCGCCAGCGCTGATCGAACGCCTGCGCCACTACTTCCTCACCTACAAGCAGGTGCCCGGCGCGACGCCGCCGCGTGTCGAGATCACCGACGTCTACGATCGCGACGAGGCCTACGACGTCATCAACCGCAGCCGCGCCGACTACGAAGCGCATTTCGCGAAGCTGAAGGCGAAGATCGTGAAGACGACGACGTGACGGGTGGCCACGGGATGAAGGACGAAGGACCACGGATGACGGAAGGCTCCGCCGCTGAAGACGTTCGTCCCTTTGTCCTTCGTGCTTAGTCCCTGGGCCCGGCCGCGCTCCCGCGGCTACAGTCTTCGTCTTCCCAAAGGAGTCTCCGTGCCCCTCTACCTCGACGAGATCTGGCTCACCTGGGATTCGCCCGCCCGTGCCAAGCAGGTGCTGGAGCAGTTCGGCGGGATGGCGCGCGGCGACTTCCCGTACCCGGAGGGCGTCAGGCAGGTTGCCGGTCCGTGGTTCTCGAACGAAGAGCGGAAGGTCGTCCTCGTGCTCGACATCGCCGACCACGCCACGACCTTCGGCGCCTTCGGCTTCGCGCTCGCGCACGACCTCATCGAGCGCCGGCGGCTGACGCCGATCGTCGAGTGGAGCGCGGTCACGGCGCTGGCCGACGCGCTGTGACGGCGCCGCCACGCGCGCCGCGTGTGGTTGTGGTCTGACAGAGGCATTCCCCTGACCGCCCCGGCCTGGCTCCCGCAGCTCGAACGCGCCCTCGCCGCCGACGATGCGCGCGCCCTCGCGTCGATCCCCAAGACCGACCTGCACTGCCACGGCCTCCTCTCGGCGCCGCGGGCGGTGTACGAGCAGGTCATCGGCCGGCCCCTGATGGCGCCGCCGCGGCACTTCGGCGACTTCGCCGACTTCACCCGCTACATCGTCGAGAACCTGTGGCCGGCGCTGAGCACCCCGCGCAGTGTGCGCGCGTTGGCCCGTGGCGCCTTCGAGCGGCTGATTGACGATGGCGTGGTCTATGCCGAGATGAGCTTCGACCTGCTCCTGCCGCAGGCGCTCGGCCTGTCGGCCGCGCAGTTTGCCGCGATGCTCAGCGAGGAGGCGCACCGCGTCGCGGATCGCGTCACCGTGGCGCTCGAGATCGGCGTCAACCGCGCGCTGCCCACCGACGCCGTCCTGCCGCTGGCGCGCGAGTGGATCGCCACCGGCGCGTATCGCAGCATCGACCTCTATGGCGACGAGCGCCTCGCCGACGCGACCGCGTTCGCGCCGCTCTACGATCTCGCGGCGGCGCACGGCCTGAAACGGAAGGCGCACGCCGGCGAGCTCTGCGACGCCGCCAGCGTGCGCACCGCCGTCGAGGCACTCGGTCTCGAGGCCGTCCACCACGGCGTGCGCGCCGCCGAGGATCCCGAGGTTCTCGCGTTGCTCGCCGCGCGCGGCACCGTCCTGCACGTGTGCCCGACCAGCAACGTGGCCCTCGGCGTCTGCGCCAGCCTCGACGCCCATCCGGTCAGGGATCTGCTCGCCGCCGGCGTCGCCGTCACCGTGAACACCGACGACTTCACCATCTTTGGCGCCAGCGTCTGCGACGAGATCCTCACCCTCTCGCACCTGGGGATCAGCACGGAGAGCATCGCCGCGATGATCGAACGCGGCCTGGCCGAACGCGGCCCGTAGCCGCGGCTGTCGTCGCCCCGGGCGCGAGGATTCGACGGCCACGCCTCCCAACAGGGCTACGAGGCGTACCGACACCGGCGCACTGTAGCTGCGGCACCTGTGGCCGCGGGCGGTGCGACAGCACCGCCGTGCGGTGGAGGGGAGTGGCGCGAGAATTCCACCTGCCACACCCCTCCCTTTCCGGCCGCGCGATACGCGGCCGGCGGCCACAGGTGCCGTGGCTACCGCGCGCCGCGAATAGGCTGCTCAGATCGTAGCTGCGCCCGGGACGGACACGCGCGCGACGCGCCCGACAACCATCATTCCGCGGCGTCGAGGCGCCCGGCCGCGCGCACGAGAAGGACACCGGTGGCGATCTCGATGGTGATGAACAGCGCGGCGAAGTCGGCGCCGTGCAGGAGCCAGGCGAGCGTCCGGGTGATCGCGGCGCCGCCGATCAAGGCGGCGGGGAAGCGCAACCACTGCGCCCGGCCCGGCCGGCTGCCGGCGATCATGGTGAGACCGGCGACGAGGAAGAAGGCGGCGAAGTCGCCCACCTGCGTGCTGCGCCCGAGTCCGTCGAGCAGCGGCATGCCGAGCCCGGCCGCGGCGCGTCCGGGGGCGAGGATCCAGCCGAGGCCCTGCAGCGTGAAGAGCCCGCCGAGGACGGTGACGGCGAGGCGCAGCCGAGAGCTACCTGTTGCCTGAGGCGTGGTCGTCATTGCGGCGACGCAACCACAGATGCGGGCGAGGCGCCACCGCGCATGGCGACGCTCGTCCGCGAAAGGCTGCACGCGGAGCGCCTTCTCACACCTCCAACCCCACGGCGCGCATCAGCGCCAGCGCGTTGCTGTGCTGCACGACGCCGGGTTGCATGCGGTAGTCGAAGCGCATCACGCCGTCCTCGAGGTGGTCGGCGAAATGGACGTTGGCGGCGCGCGGCGCGAGCGCGTCGGCGATGCCGGCGAGCGAGAGGTCGTGGGTGGTGATGCAGCCGACGGCGCCGCGCGCGAGGAGACCGCGCACGACCGCCTCGGCGCCGATGCGGCGGTCGTGCGAGTTGGTACCGTGCAGGATCTCGTCGAGAAGAAACAGCAGCGGCGGTGCGCCGGCGGCGCGGTCGACGAGCTGCCGCAGGCGCTGGATCTCCGCGTAGAAGCGCGAGGTGCCGGCCTGCAGCGAATCGTGCACGCGCATCGAGGTGCCGACGGCGAGCGGACTGAGCACCAGACGCGCGGCGCGAACCGGCGCGCCGGCCTGCGCCAGGACGGCGTTGCTGCCGAGGGTGCGCAGCAACGTGCTCTTGCCCGACATGTTCGAGCCGCTGACCACCAGCACCGCGCACGCGGCGCTCAGCCGCACGTCGTTGCGCACGGAGCGCGCCGGCGGCAGCAGCGGATGGCCGAGTCCCTCGCCCTCGATCTGCGCCGGCCCTTCCACCAGCGATGGAAAGCGATCGTCGGGATGCTCGTAGGCGTAGGTCGCGAGCGCCTGCAACGCCTCGTACTCGCCGAGCGCGACCAGCCAGCGGGCGATGGCGCCACCGGAGACGGCGCGCCACGCCTCGATCCCCATCGCCAGTTGGGTCTGCCACAGCAGGAGCGGCGCGAGCGGCGCGAAGAACTGGTTGCGGCGCGCGTCGAGCAGTCCGACCAGGCGCTCGAGCTGCGCGATGCGCACCGACGGCGACACGCCGTCGGTGTCGAGCGCGGCGCGCAACACGGCCAGGCGTGGCACGTCGGCGGGCTCGCGCTCGATGCGCGCCAGGAGGGTCGCCAGGAGATCCAGATCGTGCCCCGCCTGCTCCACATCGCGCACCACCTCGCGCACGCGCGCGCGCCACGCCGCGCCGGCGGCCGCCGCGACGCCGGCGGCCGCGAAGAACGGCGCCGGGCCAAGGAGGTCCGCGCCCCATGCCACCGCCGCGCCGACCACGACAAGCGCAACGAGCGCGCACGCGAGGCGCGCCGCCCCGCCGGGCAGGCGCCGCGGCGCGGTGCCCCAGGCCGCGAGCGTGTCGGCGTGCAGTGCATCGCCCACCGCGTCGCCGAGCACCGCGAGATCCTCGCGCAAATCGAGGCGCGGCCGCAGCGCCACGACCGCCGCCTGTCGCGCTCGCACCTCGTCCGGCGGCGCCGGCGCGAGCAGCCACTCGGCGAGGCAATCCTGGCCGGCGCGCGTGCGCGCCGTGCACAGCAACTCGAAGAGCGAGCCCTCGCCGAAGAGGTCGAGGTCGCCGGCGTACGGATGGCGGGCGTCGAGGTAGCGCGCGCCGCCGACGCCGCCGCCCGCCCACGCGTCGTCGAGGCGCGCCAGGCCGCGCTCATAGAACGCGACGGCGCGATCGGCGGCGCGCCGCGCCGGTATGACGGCGGCGTGGCGGATCAGCAGCGCGGCGAATGCCACGGCCGGCAGCGCCACCGTCCAGCCCGGCAGCAGATGAAGCCCGAAGGCGAGCCACGCCAGCGCCAGGCCGGCGATGAAGAGCGCCAGCCGCGCCGTCCCGATGCGGCGCTCGGCGAACGCCAGCGCCGCGGCGCGCCGCCGACGCTCGGCCAGCCGCACGGTGTACGCGGCACGCGCATCGATTCCCATCGGCAGTCTGCTATCAACTCGCCTTCGCCATGGACACCGCACCCGCCCCCAGAAGGTCCCGCGTGCGTTGGTTGTACGTCGCCGCGCTGCTGGTCGCGGTGTTCGTGCGCGGCGCGCTGCTGGCGGAGAAGCCGTTCTGGCGCGACGAGGCATGGGTGGCGTTGCTGGTCGAGGGCCGCTCGCTACCGCTCTTCGACCCGGAGCTGCCGCGACCCGCGCCGGTGGGGTTCATCGCCGCGGCGCAGCTCGGCGGCACCCTGCCGCTGCGGCCGGAGGTGGGATACCGATTGCCGGCGCTGCTCGCCGGTATCGCCCTGGTGCCGGTGCTGGGGCGACTCGCCTCGGCGCTCGGCGCGCCCGCGCCGATCCCGCTGTTGGTGGTCTGGCTGGCCGCCGGCATTCCGGCGCTGGTCTACTACTCGCGCGAGCTCAAGCCGCACGGCCTCGATGCGCTGTGCGCGGCATTGGCGCCGCTGCTCGCGCTGCGCAGCGCCGGCCGCGCGGCCGATGGCGGCGGCCTGTCGCCGGCCGCGGCGGCCGCGGCGTTCGTCGTCCTGGTCACGCTGGCGCCGTGGTGCTCCTATGGCGGCCAGTTCGCGATTGGCGCCACGCTCGCCTGGGGTTGGCTGCGCTGGTGGCCCGGCGCCGACGCCACCACCCGCCGCCGTTGGCTGATCATCAGCATCGTCTTCGCGCTGTCGTTCGCCGCCGCCTACAGCTACGCCCTGCGGGGACAGGCGAACAGCCAGACCCTCCGGCACTTCTGGCATCCGTGGATGTTCCGCCGCCGCCGCGACAGCGTCCCCTGGAAGGTGCTCATCGCCACCTGGCGATACCTGTGGCTCAGCACCACCTTTCTCTTCGCCGGCGCCTGGCCTTTCCTGATCCCGGTCGCCGCGCTCGGCGCCGCCGTGTGGCCGCGCCGCGGCCGGGCCTTGCTGTGGTGGAACTACGCCGCCCCCGGCGCCCTGGCGGTCGGCGCCGCGCTGGCTGACCGCTACCTGCTCGCCGAGGGCCGCCTGCTGCTCTTCGCGGCGCCGCCGCTGCTGCTCGCCGCCGCCGCCGGTCTCGACGCCGGGGGCCGCCGCTGGCGCGCCCATCCCCAGACGCTGGCGCTCGTCGCCGCCCTCACCCTCTCGCTGGCGTGGAGCGCCATGGCCATCGCCCACCGCCTGCCGCCATATCGCAACGACCTGCACGCGTACTTCAGGTACGACATCCTGCATGACGTCGACGCGTTGCTGGCCGACGCCGAACGCATCGTGCCAGCCCAGGCGCCGATGTTCGTGTCGATGTACGCGAGCAAGTCGTTCCTCTACTACGCCCGCGGCCGCTTCGCCGACGCGACCATCTGCATCGAGCCGTGCCCGAAGATCGGCGACGTCTTCGACGCCTGGCTCGACGGCCTCAGCGGCACCGGCTGGATGCTCGTCCTCGACGAGGAGCGCGACAGCTACGCGGTGCGCCTGCCGACGCGCGGCGCGACCCGGCGAGTCGTCGCCGGCGCGCGCGGCGGGGAGCTCTGGGAGATCGAGAAGGGCGCACCCTCAGGCCATGAACAGCCCGCCGTTCACGTCGAGTGAGACCCCGTTGATGTACGACGCGTCGTCCGACGCGAGGAACACGATCGCGGCCGCCTGCTCCTCGGGCTGTGAGAGGCGCTTGATCGGCATGAAGTAGCCGTACGCGGCGACGCGCGCGCGACGGCGCTCCGCCTCGGCTTCGGACTGGGCGCGGTTCGGTCCGCCGGCGCGCAGCATCGGCGTGTCGACGCCGCCGGGACAGATCGCGTTGATGCGCACGCCGCGCGGCCCGTAGTCGAACGCGAGATGCCGGGTGAGGCCGAGCAGACCGGCCTTGCTCGCCGAATACGCGAGCCCGCCATTGGCGCTCTTCGAGCGGCCGGCGAGCGACGAGACGTTCACGACGGCGCCGCGGCCGCGCGCCGCCATCCCGGGCAGCAGCGCCCGGCACCAATGAAAGGGGCCGCTGAGATTGACCGCCAGCGTCAATGCCCAACGCGCGTCGTCGATGCCCTCGATCCCCTCCATGCCGGCCGTGTCACCGACACCGGCGACGTTGGCCAGCACATCGATCCCGCCGAGCTCGGTCTCGACGCGCCGCGCCACCTCGCGCACCTCGCCGCTGTCCGCGACGTTGCAGGGCGCGGCGAGCGCCGTGCCGCCGGCACCCGCGATCTCCGCGGCGGTTCGCGCCGCGCCCGCGGCATCGCGGTCCACCACCGCGATCCGCGCCCCCTCGCTCGCCAGTCGCAGCGCCGTCGCCCGCCCAATCCCGGACGCCGCCCCGGTGACAACCGCGACGCGATCGGTGAATCGGCCCATGGAGATCCCTCCTCGCGCTGCCCGTGTAGCACACGCAGGAACGCGCGCCTCCAGGCCCGCGCGCTTACGATCTCGCGGGATGTGGGACGGGACTGGCGAGCTTTCACGGAGTCGATCTCGACAGTCTGGATCGCGCGAACTCTCGTCGCGACCGTCGGATCGCCGGCCCAAGGCGCTCCGGCGCGCTCCGCGCACCGACGGGCACGGAGGCCCGCGCTCCGAACGCCCACGTGCGGGCGCGTCCATACTCGAACGCGTCGCTACGACACGTATGCGATCGTCGGCGGGAGCGCATACGCGAACGGCGTCGGCTTCCAGCCGAGCTCGCGTTGAGCGCGGGCGCTGCTCGGGCGGGCCTGCCACTGCAGGAAGTGGAGCTGGCCGGCGGGGATGAGCGGCGGCTTCTTGATCACCCCGGCGATCACTTCGCCGGCGCGCGACACGGCGCGGGCGATGACGAGGGGCATGACGCGCGGGACGCGACCCTTGCCGGCGGTGGCGACGACGGCCCGCGCGATCTCGACCAGCGAATGGTACGACTCGCTCAGGATGTAGCGCGAGCCGACCGGGGCCTTGGCTTCGGCCAGCAGGTGGCCGACCGCGAGGTCGGGTGCGTACACGACGGGCATGCCGCCCGGCAGCAGCATCGGAATCTGGCCGCGCAGGAGGCGCGCGATGAGATCGTTCAGCCCCGGCGATGCCGCCGGCGCCGGACCGTACACGGCGGACGGATGCACGAAGATCGCCGGCAGACCGCGCTCGAGCGCCTGCACGACGAGGCGGTCGGCGTCCTGTTTGGACCGTTCGTAGTACGTGCCCTTGGGCTGCCGATCGATCACCGTCTCGTCGTACTCCGCGCCGGGCGCGGCGGCGAAGATGTCGATGGTGCTCGAGTAGACGAAGCGCTCGACGCGCGCCTCCAGCGCCGCGGCGATCATGTTCGCGGTGCCCTCGACGTTGACGCGGTGGAAGATCGACGGATCGGCGAACCACTGCTCGGGCAGGCCGGCGGCGTGGTAGACGACGCCGCAGCCATCGACGGCGTGGCGCAGCGACGCCGCGTCGGTGACGTCGCCCTCGACCAGCTCGACCGTCGCCGGCAGCACCTGGCGGGCGCGCTCGCGCGAGCGCACCACGGCGCGCACCGAGCGGCCGCCGGCGACCAGCGCCCGCGCCAGACTGCCGCCGACCAGACCGGTGCCGCCGGTGAGCAACACGCGGCCGTTCATGCCGGCGCTCCCGATGGCGGGGATCGGCGTGTCCCTCTCACGTCATCCTTTCGGCTCGTCCTCGCGCAGCAGGCGAGCGGCGAGCGGCGAGCCGACGAAGTGCACGTCGCGCTGCGGAAAGGGGATCTGGATGCCGGCGGCCTTGAGCGCGGCGTTGACCTCCACCGTCAGGTCGCTGCGGGTCTGCATCCACCGGTCGAAGGTGCTGGTCCAGCAGCGCAGCTCGAAGGTGAGCGCGCTGTCGCCGAAGCCGGTGAACAACGTCATCGGCGCCGGGAGCTCGACGACCAGCGGATGGTTCACGGCGACCCCGCGCAGCAGCGCCAGCACCTTTTCGGGATCGGTGCCGTAGGCGACGCCGACCGGCACGTCGAGGCGCCGCAGGCGATCGGAGTGGGTCCAGTTGGTGACCGCGCTGGCGACCAGATCCCCGTTCGGCAGGATCACGTCGGCGCCATCCAGGGTCCGCACCGTGCTGGAGCGGATGCCGATGCGCTTCACCTCGCCGTAGAAGTCGGCCACCTGGATCGTGTCGCCAACCTTCACCGGCCGCTCGAAGAGCAGGATGAGGCCGGAGACGAAGTTGTTGACGATCGTCTGCAGCCCGAAGCCGATGCCGACGCCGAAGGCCCCGGCGAGGATGGCGAAGCGGTCGAGCTGCATGCCGGTGGCGGCCAGCGCCATGAGGAACCCGGTCAGCAGCACCGCATAGTGCAGCAGCGTCGAGAGCGCGTACGGCATGCCGGGCGTGAGCACGACCCGCGAGTAGACGTCCTCGGCGAGAACGAAGCGGACGAAACGCGAAATGATGAAGCTCAGCCACACCGTGACGGCGAAGGCGATGACCGCGCCCAGCGAGAGGGTCAGCGACCCGACGGTGGCTCGCGCGTCGAGGGCGCCGCGTACCGTCGTCGTGATCGGCTCCAGCACGCGCCCGTTGCGCAGCGCCACGAGCACCCAGGTGATCCCCGCGATCCAGCCGAGCAGCGTTTCGCCACGCCGCTGCAGCAGCGCGCGATGCCGGGTCACCATGAACAGCTTGCGCGCCACCCGCGTGCGCAGCAGATAGGCCCAGAGCGCCTCCATCACCTGCAGGCCGCCGTAGAGGACGAGCGCCGCGTAGGCGCTGTCGATCATGGTCTCCTGCACGTAGCGCGACAGCTGCATGAACCCGAGCGCGCCGGCAATCGTGCTGAACGTGACCAGCAGGACCAACCCGCGCGCGGCGCGCTCGATGGTCGCGGCCCACACCGATTCGCGCGACCACATGGCGCGGAAGCGGCCGCTGCGAATGAACCAGATCAGGAAGGCGATGGCGCCGATGCGCTCGAGCGTGAACAGCAGCTGCTCGAGAAACGGCTGCGACGACAGGAAGCGCGTCAGCTGGTCGACGGCGTAGAAGATGCCGATCGCCCAGAGGGCCGGGTGCGCTGGCGGATCGACCAGCCGCCACAGGACGCGCAGGTTGGGCACCAACCCGGCGAGCCCGATGATGTCGACAATCAGGAGTGGCGCGTCGGGCAGGAACCAGCCGGTCGCGATCAAGGTCACCACGGCGGCCGCCGACACCGGGACCTCGAACACCCGCCCGCCGCGCGCCAGGCTCTCGTCCTCCCTGACCAGGCTGGCGATCCGGCCTCGCGCGCGCCGGATCAGGATCGCGAGGAGCAGGAACATGGTGAGCTGCAGGAGCACGCGCGGCAGATGCTCGGCGGCATACTGGCGGGCGAGGACGAACTCCTCGCGCGTCGCCGCCATCGCGGCCGCGAACGACGGCCCCAGGCCCTCGCGGGGATACGTGCTCCACACCGGCCCGCGGTCGGCCACCAGCAGGCGGCCGAAGCTCTGCCGCCGAATGCCGGCGAGGTCGTGCAACGGCGTGCGGGTGGCGGCGGCCTGCTCGACGACGGCGTTCTGCAGCTCCAGCAGCTGCTGGCGCCGCTCCTCGCCCGCCTTGCGGGTCGTGGCGATGCTGGCCAGCCCGGCGTCGACCCGCTCGAGGACGGCGGGCGGCGCGTTCTGCGCGTGCGCGAGGTCGCCGGTCGCCTTCCAGATCGCGCGCAGCTCGTCGAGCCCGCCGAGCTCCTTGTCGAGCGCCGTCGCCATCTTGGTGAGCAGGTCGCTCCACCCGTCGAGCTGGCTGCGGAGCTGCCGCCAGCGTTCGGCGAGGTTGTCGACGTCGCGCAGGGTCGGGCTGCCGGACAGCAACCGGTGCGTGGCAGCCGCCTTGTCGTGCACCTGGGCGTTGATGGCGGGCAGCTGGCTGGCGATCGTGTCGACGTCCGCGCTGGGCTGCCAGCGCTCCTCGACCTGCGACAGATAGACACCGAGCTCGTCGCTCTTCGCGGCGACGTCGGCGAGCGGGATCGGCGCGACGGCCGTCGGCGTCGGCACCGGCGGCGAGGCGGCCGTCGGATCGGCCGCGCGCGCCGGTCCGGCCAGGACCAGCGCCGTCAACAGGACGGTGAACAGGCCGCGACGCGTCACACGGCGCTCCTAGCGCGGATCCGACAGCGATGCCACGCGCGAGGGCGGGCGACTGTCAGGCGTTGCGCAGCTTGTTCAAGCCGTTCAGCGCGGCGACGCGATAGCACTCGGCCAGCGTCGGGTAGTTGAACACGGCGTCGACGAAATAGTCGGCGGTGCCGTTCAGCGCCATCACCGCCTGGGCGATGTGAATGATCTCGGTGGCGCCGGTGCCGATGGCGTGCGCGCCGAGCACGGCGTGGGTGTCCTGCTTGATCAGCAGCTTGAGCATGCCGATCTCGTCGCCAAGCAACTCGCCGCGCGCGATCTCGCGGTACTGCGCGACGCCGGTCTCGTAGGCGATGCCGGCCTTCGTGAGGTCCTCCTCCGTGCGCCCGACGGTGGCGATCTCGGGAATCGAGTAGACGCCGTACGGCAGCAGGTCGACCATCGAATCGCAGGCGGTGCTGTACAGCCGGCAGGCGGCGACGCGGCCCTGCTCCATGCTCGTCGACGCGAGCGCCGGAAACCCGATCACGTCACCGACCGCGCAGACGTGCGGCACGGCGGTGCGATAGTTCTCGTCGACCTTCAGTCGACCGCGCCCGTCAGCCTCGAGACCGACGGCGGCGAGGTTGAGCCCCTCGGTCGCGCCCTGCCGGCCGACGCAGTACATGAGGCAGTCGGCAACGACGGTCTTGCCGCTCTCGAGGACCACTTCGACCATCTGGCCGGTGGTGGAGCGGCTGCCGCCCGTTGCCGGCACGACCCGTATGGTCACCACGTGCTCGCCGAGACGCAGCGCCAGCCCGTGCTGGCGCAGGTGGTACTGCAGCGCCTCGGTGATCTCGCCGTCGAGGAACTCGAGCAGGCGCGCGCGGCCCTCGATCAGGGTGACGCGGACGCCCAGCACTGACAGCATCGAGGCGTATTCCGTGCCGATGACGCCGCCGCCGACGATCACCATCGAATGCGGGATCGCCGGCAGGGAGAAGACCTCGTCGGTGGTGAAGACGTTGACGCCGTCGAACGGCACCTGCGGCGGCCGCGCCGGCACGCTGCCGACCGCGATGACGAAGGCGTCGGCGGTGATGATCTCGGTGGCGGTCTGACCGATCACCTCGACGGTGTGCGGATCGGTGAAGCGGGCGTTGCCGTAGACGACCTCGATCTGGTTGTGCGCGAGCTGCTTCTGGACGATCTGCGTCTCGGTCTGGATGACCTTGTCGTAGTAGGCCCACAGCTGCTTCAGCGCCGCGGTGCGCCCGGCGGCGAGGAAGTCCTGCAGGCGCGGCGCGGCGCTGCGGATGCCGCCGGCGCGCAGGATCATCTCGCGCAGCGCCTTCGAGGGGATCGTGCCGGTATGGACGGCGACGCCGCCGACCTGCTCGCGCCGCTCGGCGATGCACACCCGCTTGCCGAGCTTGGCTGCCTGGATCGCCGCCTTCTGCCCGCCCGGCCCGCTCCCGATCACGCAGAGATCCACCTGACGCATGCCGGGCATTCAACCACAGAGAGCCCCGGAGGAACACCGCACTTTCCTCCGGGTAGTGCCGCAGTTTGATTCGCGCCGCGGTGCCCTGCTGCTCAGCGAACCGCCAAGGACGCCAAGGGCGCCAAGCAGCGCTGCTTGGCGCCCTTGGCGTCCTTGGCGGTTTTGCCTCGGGGCTGCGATCACCGCCGCGCCAATCAGATTGGCCCTCCGCAGCGCCGAGTTGTTTCTCCGCTGCGAATCTGAGAGCCAGCGGCGCATGAGGCGGACGCTGGTCTGGCAGTTTTCGGCGCCGGCGCTGGTCGGGGCGCTCACCGGCGCGTGCGTCTCGGTCGCCTCGGGGCTCGTCGAAGGGCAGCTGCTGGCGCGGCTGGCCTCGCTGCCCGGCTTCGTGCCGGCGCTGTTCTCGCCGCTGGCGTTGCTCGCCACCTGGGCCGTGGGCCGCTGGGTGACGCGCACCTTCACGCCGGCGACCTCCGAGCTCTACATCCAGACCTATCTCACGCCGGGCGGGCGGCTGCCGTTGCGCGAGGTGCCGGGCCGCCTGCTCGCCGCCGCCACCACCGTCGGCTTCGGCGGGTCGCAGGGGTTCGAGTCGCCGTCGGCGCTGATCGGCGCGTCGTGGAGTCAGCTCCTGGCGCGGTGGTCGCCGTCGGATGACGCGCGCCGCACGCTGCTCGCCGCCGGCGCCAGCGCCGGCATCGCGGCGGTGTTCTCGTCGCCGGCCGTCGGCGCGCTCTACGGGATCGAGGTGCCGTACCGGCGCGACGTCGACGCGCCTCGCCTCGCGCCGTGCGCGATCGCGGCCGTCAGCGCGTATCTCGTCCGCGACGCGCTGATTGGCGTCCATCCGCTGCTGGCGCTCGCGCCGCTGCCGCCGATCGACGGTATGTACATCGTCGCCTGCGCGGCGGTCGCGATCGGCTGCGGTCTCGGGGCGCGCCTCTTCGCGGTCGTCGAGGGCCGGCTGCGCGCCATCGGCCGGCGGCAGACGCGCCTGCGACGCGCCGCCATCGGCGGCGTGGCCCTGATGGCGCTCGCGATGGGCGGCTACGCGCTGTCGGGCGCATGGATCACGTTCGGCCCGGGATACGTGGCGGCCGGTTGGCTCACCCAGGCGGCCCACCCGGTCTGGTTGATCGGCGCCGTGCTCGCGGTGCGCGCGGCCGGCAACCTGATCTGCGTGTACGGCGGCGGCGGCGGCGGCGTCTTCACCTCCCTCGCCTGCAACGGCGCGTTCATCGGCCAGCTCGTCGCCGAGGCGATCGGCCGCGGCCACGCCCACCTCCTCGCACTGCTCGGCGCCGCCTGCTTTCTCGCCGCCGGCTACCGGCTGCCGATCGCCGGCATGCTCTGGATCGGCGAGCAGAGCGGCAGCGTCATCATCTCCATCGCCGGTCTCGCGGCCATCGCGGTGAGCCAGCTCCTGATGGGGGACGAGTCGGTGTCGGAGGCGCAGGTGGAGGAGAGGACGTGAGCCAGGCGCGGAGCCGGTCACCGGCCGGCAGCGCACCGGCGCACCGGCGCACCGACCGCTACGGTTGTCCCGCGAACGTGTCGCACTGTTTGATGTCGCCCGAATCCAGGCCGCGACGCAGCCACTTCGTGCGCATCTCCGACGAGCCGTGTGTCCACGTCTCCGGCACGGTGTAGCCCTGCGAGCGGCGCTGGATCTGGTCGTCGCCGATCGCACTGGCGGCGCGCAGACCCTCTTCGGCGTCACCGGCCTCGAGCATCTTGCTCTGCTTCGCCCACACGCCGGCCAGGCAGTCGGCCTGCAGCTCCATGCGCACCGACAGCGCGTTGGCCTGCTCCGGCGAGGCCTGCTGCATCGCATTCTGCACCTTCTGCGCGATGCCGAGCTGGTTCTGCACGTGATGGCCGACCTCGTGGGCGATGACGTACGCCTGGGCGAAATCGCCGGGCGCGCCGAAGCGCCGTTCGAGCTCGTCGAAGAACGAGAGGTCGAGATAGAGCTTGTTGTCGAGCGGACAGTAGAAGGGGCCGACCGCGGCGCTGCTGAAGCCGCACGCGGACTCGACCGCGCCGGAGAACAGCACCATGGTGGGCGCCTCGTAGCGGCCGCCGAGCTGCTGCGTCCAGACGTCCTCGGTCGAGCCGAGCACGGTCGAGGCGAACTGCCCGAGCTGGTCGCTCGGCGCGCCATGCGGGCCGCTCTCCTGCGGGCCATTCACCGATGCCGAAGGCCCGCCGCTCACGGCTTCGAGCAGCGTCAGCGGGTTCTCGCCGGTGATGAAGGCGAGCGCCAGGATCAGGAGGAGTCCACCGCCGCTGATCGCCATGCCGCGACCGCGCGGCGCACCCATGCCGCGGCGGTCTTCGACGTTGTCACTGCGCCGTTGGTCTTCCCACCGCATGGGTGAGTTCTAGCACCGCGGCGGGGGACGTAAAGAGATTTGGCCGCCAAGGACGCCAAGGGCGCCAAGATCTCGGACGTGGCGCCCTTGGCGTCCTTGGCGGCTAATCATCAGGTCCACGTCCAGTCGCGGATCTCCGGCAGATCCTCGAAATGCTCGGTCACGTAGGCGCGGTGGCGGGCGAGCATCTCGTCGGCACGGGCGAACAGCGCCGCCTGCTGGCCGGCGAGGTGTGGCGAATAGCGGACGGCGTCGCGCGCCAGGTCGATGCGGCTCATGTGGTTGAGCACCACCATGTCGAACGGCGTCGTCGTGGTGCCCTCCTCGACGAAACCGCGGACGTGGAAGCGGTCGGTGTCGGGGCGGCCGTGGATGATCTGGTGGATGACGCCGGGATAGCCGTGGAATGCGAACACGACCGGCAGCTCGAGGCCGAAGAGCGACTCGAACGTCGCGGGATCCATGCCGTGCGGATGGCGGTCGGGAGCGGGCAGCGCCATCAGGTCGACGACGTTGACGACGCGCACGCGCAGCTCGGGCAGATGTTGGCGCAGCAGCCATGCCGCGGCGACCGTCTCGAGCGTGGCGATGTCGCCGGCGCAGGCGAGGACGATGTCGGGATCGCGGCCGCCGTCGGTGCTGCACCACTCCCAGATGCCGGCGCCGCGGGCGCAGTGGGCGCGCGCCTCCGCCATGCTCAGCCACTGCAGCTGCGGCTGCTTATCGATGACGATCAGGTTCAGATAGCCGAGGCTGCGGAAGCAGTGGTCGGCGACGGACAGCAGCGAGTTCGCGTCCGGCGGCAGATAGACGCGCGCGACGGCCGCCTTCTTGTTGACGATGTTGTCGATGAAGCCCGGCCCCTGGTGGCTGAAGCCGTTGTGGTCGTTGCGCCAGCACGTCGAGGTGAGCAGGTAGTTGAGCGACGGCACCGGCTTGCGCCAGGGGATGTCCTGGCAGTGCTCGAGCCACTTGGCGTGCTGCATCGCCATCGAGTCGACGACCATCGCGAACGCCTCGTAGGTGGCGAACAGGCCGTGCCGGCCGGTGAGCGTGTAGCCCTCCAGCCAGCCGTGACAGTTGTGCTCGCTGAGCACCTCCATGACGCGGCCCTCGTGGCTCACGTGATCGTCGATGTCGATCAGCCGACCGACGAAGCAGCGGTCGCTCACCTCGAACACCGCGCCGAGGCGATTGGAGTTCGTCTCGTCCGGGCAGAAGAGGCGGAAGCTGCTCGGATTGCGTTTGTAGACGTCCCGCAGGAACGCGCCGAGCACGCGCGTCGATTCCAGATGCGTCGTCGCCGGCGTCGGCACGGCGACCGCGTAGTCGTCGTACGAGGGGAGATCGAGCGGCTCGCTCAACACGCCCCCGTTGGCGTGCGGGTTGGCGCCCATACGGCGCTCGCCGCGCGGCGCCAGCGACGCGTACTCGGCGCGGAATCGCCCGCCCTCGTCGAAGAGCTCCTCGGGTCGATAGCTGCGCATCCAGGCCTCCAGCATGCGCAGGTGCTCGGGATTCTCGCGGACCGTCGCGAGCGGGACCTGGTGGGCGCGGAACGTCCCCTCGACCGGCACCCCGTCGACGACCTTCGGGCCCGTCCACCCCTTCGGCGTGCGCAGCACCAGCGCCGGCCACACCGGCCGCTCGCGGAAGCCGTTGCGGCGCGCGTCGTCCTGGATGGCGCGGATGCGGAGGTACGCGGTCTCGAGCGCGGTGGCGAATTGCCGATGCACGACCAGGGGATCGTCGCCCTCGACGAAGTGGGCCTCGTAGCCGTGGCCCCGCAGAAAGGCGGCGATGTTCTCGTCCGACTCGCGGCCCCACACCGTCGGGCCGGCGATCTTGTAGCCGTTGAGGTGCAGGATCGGCAGCACCGCGCCGTCGCGCGTCGGGTTGAGGAACTTGACGCCCTTCCAGCTCCCTTCGAGCGGACCCGTTTCCGCCTCGCCGTCCCCGACCACCGCCGCGACGACGAGATCCGGATTGTCGAAGACCGCACCGAAGGCGTGCACGAGCACGTAACCGAGCTCGCCGCCCTCGTGGATCGAGCCGGGCGTCGGCGCGCTGACGTGGCTGGGGATGCCGCCGGGCGTCGAGAACTGCCGGAAGAGCTTGCGCAACCCCGGCTCGTCGGCGGTGATGTTCGGAAAGTACTCGCTGTAGGTGCCTTCCAGGTAGACGTTCGCCACCAGCGCCGGTCCGCCGTGTCCGGGGCCGGCCATGTAGATGACGTTGGCGTCGTAGAGCGTGATGAGGCGGTTGAGGTGGACATAGACGAGGTTCAGGCCCGGCGACGTCCCCCAGTGTCCGAGCAGGCGCGGCTTGATGTGCTCGACCCGCAGCGGCGTGCGCAGCAGGGGATTGTCGAGCAGATAGATCTGCCCGATGTTGAGGTAGTTCGCGGCGCGCCACCAGGCGTCCATCCGCCGCAGGAGATCGTCGGACAGCGGCTGCGGTTCGGTCATCGTCCACCTCCTCGGTGACGCGCGCGGCGGCGCGCGCGGTGTCGGCCTGAGATCCATGACTGCCGCGCCGCGCGACGCGTGTCCACCCAAGCGGGGTGATTCTATGTGCCGAGGAGCGCCGCCGTCTCGCGCGCGATCTGATGCTCCTCATCCGTGCGGATGATGCGCACCGTCACGGCGCTGCCGTCGGCGGAGATCACCGGCGCGTGCGCGGCGTTGCGGGCCGGCGTCGAGGCGGACGCCGAGGTGAGCGAGACCGGCGCAGACGCGGGCGCGAATCGGCGCCGCGTGCTCGCCGATGCCGCCGGCGAACACCAACGTGTCGAGGCCTTCGAGGCTCGCGGCCATCGCGGCGACGTGCTTGCGCGCGGCGAGGCAGAACACCTCGAGCGCCTCCTGCGCGCGCGGATCGCTGGACTCGGCCGCGAGCAGGTCGCGCATGTCGGCGCTGGTCTCGGAGAGGCCGAGCAGGCCCGACTGGCCGTTGACCAGCGCGTCGAAGCCGGCGGCGTCGAGTCCCTCGACCCGCGACAGGTAGGCGGCGAGTCCGGGATCGAGATCGCCGCTGCGCGTACCCATCACCAGACCGGCGGCCGGCGTCAGCGCCATCGTCGTGTCGACGTCGCGCCCGTCGCGCAGCGCCGCGAGGCTGCAGCCGTTGCCGAGGTGCGCCAGGACGACGCGGCCGCGCGCCGCGGCCGGATCGAGCTGCGCCAACGCGTCGCGCAGGTAGGCATACGAAAGGCCGTGGAAGCCGTAGCGCCGCACGCCGCGCGCCACATAGCGGCGCGGGATGGGCAACAGGCGCGTCGCCGCCGGCAGATCGGCGTGGAAGGCGGTATCGAAGCACGCGACCTGCGGCACGTCGGGACGTTGCGCGGTCAACGCTTCGATCAGGGCGATCTCCGCCGGCGCATGCTCGGGCGCGAGCGGGATCAGGGCGCGGAGCTCGGCGAGCACGCCGGCGTCGATACGCACCGCCGCGGTGAAGCGCGGCCCGCCGTGCACGACGCGATGCCCGACGGCGGTAACCTCGGCGGCGCCGATGGCGGCGAAGACCTCGGGCAGGTGCGCGGCATGGTCGGCGCGCTCGATGCGCTCGATCGTGTCGCCGGTGACCCTGGTGAGCGCGGGCGTGTCGAAGAGCGCGAACTTGAGGCTGGAGGAACCCGCGTTGAGGGTGAGGATCACGGTGGACAGCTGACCATAGATCCCCTGAGTTGTGTACTGCTCGCGCGCGACGAGCGTAGGGGCGCGGGCCTGGAGGCCGGTCGCCGCTCGAAGAGCGGCGGAGACAGCTTCATCGGACTCCGGCGCGCTCCGCGCACCGACGGGCCCGGAGGCCCGCGCTCCTACGACTCAGTCGTCGTCGCCGGCGGAGACGTCAGCACCAGCGCCCGGGACGAGCCCCACCCCGCGGCCAGCCACCCCAACGCCGACGCCAGCGCGGCGACGAACGCCCAGGTCGACAGATGGCCGAGGCCGATCAGCCATCCGCCGAGCGGCGGGGCGATCACCAGCGAGATCGACGTCAGCGACTGTGTCAGGCCGAGCACGACCCCCTGCTCACTCGCATCGGCGCTCTGACTGATCAGGCTGGTGAGCGTCGGCCGCAACACGCCGTGGCCGAACGCCACGAGCGTCGCCACGCCGACCAGCGGCGGCACCTGATCGGTGAAGCCGAGGAGGATGAACCCGGCGCCCATCGACAGGAACCCGGCGTAGACGAGCACGGGCTCGCCGAAGCGTTTCACCAGGCGGCCGATCAGCCCGCCCTGGAGAATGATGCCGAGGAAGCCGGCGTAGGCGAACAGGTAGCCGATCTCGCGCGGCGTCCACGGCTGACCGTGCCAGCGGAACGTGCGCTCTGCGAAGAGCGCGAAGCCGGAGGTGAACGTCGTGAACGCGAAGCCGAAGAGCAGGAACTGCAGCAGGAGCCCCGCCAGCACCGGACGCTCGAAGTACTGCGCGTAGGTGGCCCAGTCGGTGAGCGCGAGGCGTTGGCCGCCGGGCCCGATATCGGCACCGGCCGGACGCGCCACCGGCTGCTGGTTGGGCAGCAGCACCATCGTGCAGATGATGCTGAGCAGCGAGAGGCCCGCCGCGACGTGGAACGGCACGTGCAGCCCGTACTGCGAGAGGTAGCCGGCCATCGACGGCCCGAGGAAGAAGCCGAGCCCGAAGGCGATGCCGATGATCGCGAACGAGCGCGCGCGATCCTCGGGCTTGGTGTTGTCGGCGATGTAGGCCTGCGCGAGCGACAGGTTGCCGGCCGTGGCGCCGTCGAGGATGCGACCGACGAAGAGCAGCCACAGCGTGTTGGCGCTGCCCATCACCAGCAGGCCGAGCAGCGTGCCGACCTGGCTGATGACCAACATCGGCTTGCGGCCGACGCGATCGGAGATGCGGCCGATCAGCGGCCCGGAGAAGAGCTGACACACCGCGAATACCGACACCAGCAGGGTCGCGACGAACGGCGTCGCCCCGAGGTGCTCGGCGTAGATCGCCAACAGCGGGATGACCAGCGTGAAGGCGAGGATGTCGACGAGAACGATGAGGAAGATCGGCAGCAGCATGGGCTCCCAGGGTCTTATCCGGCCGGCGCGCCACGGACAATCCGCTGTCGAGTCCTTGCCGGCGCGACACGGGCCGTGGTAACGGTGTTACGCTTTCATGGTAGCGACGTTACCCCCTTCCGCGCGACGGCGCGCCCCGTTGACGACGGCCGCCGCGGTCCGCGCGGCGCGCAAGCTGATCGAGGCGAAGGGCATGGAAGCGTGCTCGATGCGCGCCCTCGTGACCGCGCTCGGGGTGCAGGCGCCGGCGCTGTACCGTCGCATCGGCAGCAAAGAGGCGCTGCTGGCGCTGGTGCTCGACGACGTCATGGGCGATCTGCTGCCGCCCGCCGACGGGCCGTGGCAGGAGCAGCTCGCCGAGCTGATGCGTCGCCTGCGCGCGCGCTTCGCACGCAAGCCGCGCCTGGCGGCGCTCTTCGCCTACAGCACGCCGCACGGCCCCAATGCCCTGCGCTTCATCGGCGCCGCCTCGGCCCCGCTGCGCCGTGCCGGGTTCTCCGAAGCGCAGACCGGCTTCGCGATCACCTCGCTGACGACCTACGTGATCGGCTTCACGTTCCTCGCCGCGAGCCGTTCGAGCGGACCGGTGCACCGCCAGATCCAGGCGACGCTGCGCCGCCAGCGCCCCGCCGACGGCGAGTCGTCCGCCTACGCGGTGCTCGAGCAGACCCACATCGGCGACGCCGACCGCGTCTTCGAATTCGGCCTCCGCCACCTCATCGCCGGCCTGGCCGGTGATCTGCGAGATGTTTCACCGCAGAGACGCAGCGACGCGGAGAAGTCCGGCCGTCTCCGCGCCTCTGCGTCTCAGCGGTAGAGAATTCCAGACCAGAAAGGACCCATCATGCACACCCCCGTTTGCGACCAGCTCGGGATCGAGCTCCCCATCTTCGCCTTCAGCCACTGCCGCGACGTCGTCGTCGCGGTCAGCAAGGCCGGCGGCATCGGCGTCCTCGGCGCCGTCGGCTTCTCGCCGCAGCAGCTCGAGGTCGAGCTGAAGTGGATCGACGAGCACATCGGCGACAAGCCCTACGGCGTCGACATCGTCATCCCCGGCAAATACGAGGGCATGGGCGAGGTCGACCCGACAGAAGCTCGAGCAGATGCTGCTCGCCGCGATTCCCGAGGAGCATCGCAAGTTCGCCGACAAGATCCTCGCCGACCACGGCGTGCCGAAGCTGCCCGAGGGCGAGGGCGCGACACAACTGCTCGGCTGGACCGCCGCCACCGCGACGCCGCAGGTCGAGGTGGCGCTGCAGCATCCGAAGGTGAAGCTGATCGCCAACGCGCTCGGCACGCCGCCGGAGGAGATCATCACGCAGATCCACGACAGCGGCCGCCTCGTCGCCGCGCTGTGCGGCGCCGGCAAGCAGGCGCGCTCGCACCAGGCGGCGGGCATCGACATCATCATCGCCCAGGGCACCGAGGGCGGCGGCCACACCGGCGACGTCGGCAGCATGGTGCTGTGGCCCGAAGTGATCGATGCCGTCGCGCCGACGCCGGTGCTGGCGGCGGGCGGCATCGGCTCCGGTAAGCAGATCGCCGCGGCGCTGGCGATGGGCGCGCAGGGCGTGTGGACCGGCACGCTGTGGCTGACGGTGCAGGAAGCCGATGTGCCGCCGGCGCAGATGGAGTCGTATCTCAAGGCCGGGACGCGCGACACGGTGCGATCGCGCAGCTGGACGGGCAAGCCCTGCCGCATGCTGAAGAACGACTGGACCGACGCGTGGGAGGGGCCCGACTCGCCGGGCACGCTCGGCATGCCGCTGCAGTTCATGGTCACCGCCGACGCCGTGAGCCGCGGCCACCGCTACGCCGACAAGGCCAAGGACGTGATGTTCAACCCCGCCGGCCAGGTCATCGGCCACATCAACCAGTCGCGCACCGTGCGCGATGTCATGCAGGAGCTGGTGACGGGATACGTCGAAGCCGTCGAGCGCCTGCAGGGGCTGACGGCGGAGGCCTGACCGCGATCCACGCCAGCACCGCCGATCCGTACGGCCTTGGCGTGAACTTGGCGCCCTTGGCGGTTGCCTTCGTTTGCCGCGCGTCGCGACGTTCTGCCAACATCCCGCGCGTATGACTCCTACCGATCCGACCCTCGCGTACCGCGACCAGGCGTTCCTCGACAGCGCCGACGCGCGCCCGATCCGCATCCTGGCGGAGTATCTGCAACCGCTCCACGCGTTCGAGCGGGCGCGGGTCCACGACATCATCGTGTTTTTCGGCTCGGCGCGACTGAGCGCCGACGGACCGCTCGGTCGCTACTACGCCGACGCGCGCGAGCTGGCGCGCCTGGTCACGGAATGGTCGCGCGGATTGGCGACGCCCGACCAGCGCTTCCTCGTCTGCAGCGGCGGTGGGCCGGGCATCATGGAAGCGGCGAATCGAGGCGCCAGCGACGCCGGTGGAGACACCATCGGCCTCAACATCGGCCTGCCGCACGAGCAACGCCCGAATCCCTACATCACCCCCGGACTTGGATTCGAGTTTCACTACTTCTTCATGCGAAAGCTCTGGTTCGCGCACCTGGCGCGTGCCATCGTGGTGTTTCCCGGCGGCTTCGGGACGCTCGACGAGCTGTTCGAGATCCTGACCCTGTGCCAGACACGCAAACTCGAGCGGCCGATTCAGGTGCTGATGTACGGAACGAGCTACTGGCACGAGATCGTCGACTTCCGCGCGCTGGCGCGGCACGGGATGATCGCCGAGGACGACCTCGCGCTCCTGCACTTCGTGGACTCCCCGGCGGCGGCCCTCGCGGCGTTGCGCGACCGGCTCGAGGCTGAGAGCGCCGACGCGACCCCCGCCTTCGCCCACTCCAAGACCTGCCCGCCGCAGCCATGACGAGCGGATCGCGGGAATCCGAGCGCGCGCTGCTCCTGCGCGTCGCGCGGCAGGCGATGCTCGAGCACGGGCTCGAGCCGGACTTCCCGCCGAAGGCGCTCGTCGAGGCGGGCGCGCTCACCGAAGCCCCCGGCTCGCCGGGCGGCGACGTGCGCGACCTGCGCGCGCTCCTCTGGTGCTCGATCGACAACGACGACTCGCGCGATCTGGATCAGCTCACGGTCGCCGACGCGCCGGCCGGGGCGTGCACCACGATTCGGGTGGCGGTCGCCGACGTGAGCGCGACCGTCGCACGCGACACGGCCATCGATCGACACGCGCGCACCAACACGACGTCGGTCTACACCCCGCCGCGGATCTTCCCGATGCTGCCGGAGCGTCTGAGCACCAACCTCACGTCGCTCAATCCGGATGTCGATCGCCTCGCCGTCGTGGCGGAGATTTCGGTGGGCGAGGACGGCGCGTGCGGCGAGTCGGCCGTCTACCGCGCGGTCGTGCGGAACCATGCCAAGCTCGCGTACCACGCCCTCGGCGCCTGGTTGCAGGACGAGGGGCCGATGCCGCCGGCGGTCGCGGCCGTCGCGGGCCTCGCCGACAATCTGAAACTGCAGGACCGCGTGGCGCAGACGTTGAAGGTGCGCCGCCAGGATCACGGGGCGCTCGAGCTCGAGACGGTCGAGGTGCGAGCGCAGTTCGACGGCGACGCGGTCGGATCGCTGCAAGCGGAGGAGCGGAACCGCGCCAAGGATCTGATCGAGGATTTCATGATCGCGGCGAACGGGATCATCGCGCGCTTTCTCGAGGCCCAGCGCTTTCCCGTCCTCCGTCGCGTCGTGCGCTCGCCGGAGCGCTGGCAGCGCATCGTCGATCTCGCCACCGACCTCGGCGAGTCCCTGCCGGGCATGCCCGACGCGGCGGCGCTGAACGCGTTTCTCCTGAAGCGGCGCGCCGCCGATCCGCTGCGCTTCCCCGACCTCTCGCTGACGATCATCAAGCTGCTCGGACGTGGCGAATACGTGCCGAGCTTTCCCGGACAGGCCGCCGTCGGCCACTTCGGGCTCGCGGTCACCGAGTATACGCACTCGACCGCTCCCAACCGGCGCTACCCCGACCTCGTCACGCAGCGCCTGGTTCACGCGGCGCTCGCGAAGGAGAGCATTCCCTACAGTCGCGACGAATTCACCGCGATCGCGATGGCGTGCACGGAGAAGGAGGACGGCGCGCAGAAGGTCGAGCGGCTCGTGCGCAAAGCCGCCGCCGCGTGTCTCCTGAGCGGCCGTATCGGTCAGCGGTTCGACGGCATCGTCACCGGCGCGTCGTCGAAGGGCACGTGGGTGCGCATCTTCGACCCGCCGATCGAGGGCCGCGTCCAGCGTGGCGAGGCCGGCCTCGACGTCGGCGACCGCGTCCGCGTGAAGCTCGTGAGCACCGACCCCGAACGCGGGTACATCGATTTCGCGCGCGTGTAGCCGCGGCACCCGTGGCCGCCGGCGGTGCGGCGCACCGCCTGGAGCGGCGGGGACTGGCGCGACGATCACTGCCGTCGACGGACCCAGCGCGCCGCGCCCACCCAACCCGGCGCGCGTGTTGGCCGCGGTCATTGGGACTCCCGCCCAACGCCATCCTCACCGACGCCGACCGCCGCCGAGCGCGGCGCTCGCGGCGGTCGGCGCCACGGTGGCCGATCGCTTCGCCGCCCTCGTCACCGGCGGCGCCCGAAGGGCTACTCCGCCTTCAGCGCGGTGCGGGCCGCGTCGAGATCCTTCCGCTTCGCCTTGTCGACCGTCGGGTAGTGCAGATTGAGGTCGGCGAGCGCGTCGACGACGGCGCCGGCGACGACGACGCGCGTGAACCACTTGTTGTCGGCGGGCACCACGTACCACGGCGCGTGCGGCGTCGACGTGTGGCGGATCATGTCCTCGTAGGCGTGCATGTAGTCCTTCCAGTGCTGCCGCTCCTGCGCGTCGGCGAGCGGAGAACTTCCAGTTCTTCTCCGGCTCGTCGAGACGCGCGAGGAAGCGGCGCCGCTGCTCGGCGCGCGAGACGTGCAGGAAGAACTTGCGCACCACGATCGCCGTTGCGGGTCAGGTAGCTGCTCGAACGCGTTGATGTCCTCGAAGCGCTCGCGCCCAGAGGTGCTTGGTGACCAGCGCCTCCGGCAGTTTCTGCCGCTCGAGGATCTCGGGATGGACGCGCACCACGAGTACCTCTTCGTAGTATGAGCGGTTGAAGATGCCGATGCGGCCGCGCTCCGGCATGCACTGCATCGTGCGCCACAGATAGTCGTGGTCGAGCTCGTCGGCCGATGGCGCCTTGAACGAGAACACCTGGCAGCCCTGCGGGTTGACGCCCGACATGACGTGCTTGATCGTGCCGTCCTTGCCGGCCGCGTCCATGGCCTGGAAGATCAGCAGCACCGCCCAGCGGTCCTGCGCGTAGAGCTTGTCCTGCATCTCCGCCAGGAGGTCGACGCCTTCGCTCAACAACGCCTGGGCACGCGCCTTCGAGGCGATGCCGTGCGTATCGCCGGGCTTGATCTTGCCGATCGCGAAGTGCTTCCCGTGGTCGATCCGGTAGCGCTTGATCAACGTCTTGAGGTGCGCCCGTTGTTTCGGCGTCATCTCGAAGTCCCCGTCGCGGCCGTCGATCCGAACATCCGCATCCCTGCATCAGCCATCGCTTCCCCCCCGTGGCTCGGCCTGAGAGCCGCTCGCGCGCGGCCGTGCATGCGCAGCCCCGGCAGCGTCGAGCGCGGCCTCGCCCGCGATGACGGCGCCGCGGAGTCCGGCCGCCAGGATCTGTTCGCGGGCGACGGCGCTGGACGTCTGGATCAGGAAGGCGACGATTCCCGTCCAACCGGTCTGGTGACTGGCGCCCAGGCCGGCGCCGTTGTCGCCGTGGAAGTACTCGTAGAACAGCAGGTGGTCGCGCCAGTGCGGGTCGCGCTGCTGAGTCTCACAGCCGCCGAACACCGGTCGCCGGCCATCGGCGCCGCGCAGGAAGGTCCCGATCAGGCGGCGCATGATCTCCTGCGTCACCTCGAACAGATTCATCATGCGGCCCGACCCGGTCGGGCATTCGACCGTGAAGGCGTCGCCGTAGAACGAGTAGAACTGGCCGAGCGCGCGCAGGATGAGGAGGTTCACGGGCATCCACACCGGCCCGCGCCAGTTGGAGTTGCCGCCGAACAGTCCCCGACGTCGACTCGGCCGGCTCGTACGTCACGCTCCACGAGTCGGCGCCCCATTGGAAGGCGAACGGGTGATCGAGGTGGTGGCGCGAGAGGGCGCGGATGCCGTGGGGGCCGAGGAACTCGTTCTCGTCGAGGAGGTAGCGCAGGATGCGGCGCAGCTTGCCCTCGTCGAGGACGGCCAGCAGGCGCCGGTCGGCGACACCGGGGCGGGTGATCGGCGCGATGGTCGCGGACACTTCCTGGTGGCGCGCGAGAAACGAGCGCAACCGCTCGGCGAGCTGCGGAAATTTCTCGCGCACGTCGTTCTCGATCACCGTCGTCGCACAGAGGGACAGCAGGCCGACCATCGAGCGGATCTTGAGGCGCTGCGCCGAACCGTCGGGAAAGCGCAGGACGTCGTAGAAGAAGCCGTCGGTCTCGTCCCACAGCTCGTCCTGGTTGTCGCCGACGCGATCCATGGCGGCGGCGATCCACAGGAAGTGCTCGGCGAACTTGAGCGCCATCTCGCCGTACATCGGGATCGTGCTGTGCCAGCTCGAGCGAGATCTCCAGCATGTTCTGCGCGAAGAGCGCCATCCACGCCGTGCCGTCGGCCTGGTCGAGCGAGCCGCCGGTGGGCAGCGGCGCGCTGCGGTCGAACACGCCGATGTTGTCGAGACCGAGGAACCCGCCCTCGAACACGTTGCGGCCGCTCGGGTCCTTGCGGTTGAGCCACCAGGTGAAGTTGACCAGCAGCTTCTGAAACGCCGACCTGAGGAAGGTGACGTCGCCCTGCCCGGTCGCGGCCTTCTCGGTGAAGTAGATGAGCAGCGTCGCCCACGCGTGCACGGGCGGGTTCACGTCGCCGAAGTTCCACTCGTAGGCGGGGATCTGGCCGGTCGGGTGGAGGTAGAGGTCGCGCAGCATCAGCTCGAGCTGGTGCTTGGCGAAGTCGACGTCGACGACGGCGAGTGCGACGCAGTGGAAGGCGAGGTCCCAGGCGGCGAACCACGGGTACTCCCACTTGTCGGGCATCGAGATGACGTCGTCGTTGACCATGTGGAACCAGTCACGATTGCGCACCGCCCGCGACTTGCCGCCCCGCAACGGATGCGCGCCGTGCTCTTCCAGCCAGATGTCGAGGTTGAAGTCGTAGTGCTGCTTGCTCCACAGCATGCCGGCCAGCGCCTGGCGAAAGACCTGGCGCGAGTCGGCGCCGACGCCGGGCACGAGCAGGCTGTCGTAGAACGCGTCGGCCTCGCCGCGGCGGCGCGCGATCACGTCGTCGACGCCGGCGGCGATCTTCGCCGACGCGCGCGCGGGCCTGGCGTCCGTCAGGCGCAGGCGCACGCTGGCGCTGCCGCCCGCGGGCAGATCGAGCACGTAGAGCGCCGCGGACTTGGTGCCCGAGCCGGCCGGGTTCACCGCCGCGGTGTCGCCGTTGACCACGTAGCGGTGAAACGCGTCCTTCACGTATGGCGAGGCGCTGGGCTGTCCCCACAGGCGCTCGGCGTTGCTCTCGTTCTCGGTGAAGAGCATCGTCGGCCCGCCGTCGACGAGCAGCCACCGCGTCCCGAGGTCGGCATGCGCCGCCTCGACGCCGCCGGCGATGGCGCGCAACCGCGGCCGCCGATCGTCCACCTGCCACGACCACGTGTTGCGGAACCACAGTGTCGGCAACAGATGCAGCCGCGCCGCCTCGGGGCCGCGATTGTGCACGGTGATGCGGATGGCGATGTCCTCGGCCGTCTCCTTGGCGTACTCCACCTCCACGTCGAAGTAGCGGCTCTCGGCGAACACGCCGGTGTCGAGGAGCTCGTACTCGAGCTCGTCACGGCCGCGCGCGCGATTGGTGGTGACGAGATCCGAGTATGGGAAGGCGCGCTGCGGATACTTGTAGAGCCAGCGCATGTACGAGTGGGTCGGCGTCGCGTCGAGGTAGTAGTAGTACTCCTTCACGTCCTCGCCGTGGTTGCCCTCGGAGTTGGTGAGACCGAAGAGGCGCTCCTTGAGAATCGGGTCGGCCCCGTTCCACAGCGCCAGCGCGAAGCACAGGCGGCTGTGGTCGTCCGAGAATCCGGCGAGACCGTCCTCACCCCAGCGGTAGGCGCGCGATCGCGCCTGGTCGTGGGTGAAGTAGTCCCAGGCGGCACCGTCCTCGCTGTAGTCCTCGCGCACGGTGCCCCACTGCCGCTCGCTCAGGTAGGGCCCCCATTTGCGCCACGGCGTGCCGGCGCGGGCGTCCGCGAGTCGCTGCTGTTCGGCGGTCATGGTGGCGCGACGCGTAGCACCGAAACGGAAGTCTGACCACAGAGGGACACCGAGGCCCTGGATGCGCGCGCCTGCAACCGCCAAGGGCGGCAGGCTCGCGCCAAGGGTGCCTGGGCGAGAGCTTGGCGTCCTTGGCGGTTCGCAGTATCCCCCGCGCATGGACGACCATCGCCGCCGCGCGCTCGCCGTCAACGACGCCACCTACGCCGCCTGGAACGCGCACGATGCGGACGCCATCGCCGCGGTCTTTGCCGAGGACGCGATCGTGCGCGAGATCGGCACCGGACAGGAGTCGCGCGGACGAGCCGGCGTGCGCGCCCGTGCCGTCGCGCTGTTGACGGCGTTTCCCGACCTCACGCTCGAGCGCGTCGCGCTGGTGATCGACGGCGACCGCCACGCCGATCGGTGGATCCTGAGCGGCACGCATCGCGGTGAGCTGTTCGGCATGCCCCCGACCGGCAGTCGCGTGCGCATCGAAGGCGCCACTTTCACCCGCATGGGCGGCGACGGCCTGGTCGCCGAGGACGTCCACTTCTCCGACACGCTCGGACTGATGACGCAGCTCAACGGCTGAGACGGAGGCCCGATGGCGTCGCTGGCAGTGCGGGCTCTGGCGGAGCCCTTCGGCGCGGCGGAGATCGTCGGATTGAACCCGGCACGGGATCCCGACGACACGGCCGCCCGCGCCACCGTGCGCGAGACGCTCGCCGTGCACGGCGTGGCCTGCGTGCGCTTCGACGAGACGCTCGACACGACGACGTTCCGCCGCGTCGCCGAGATGTTCGGTCCGATCAAGATCCCGGTCGGTCGGACGCGCGACGGCGCCGAGCTGACGTACGACGTCGAGATGCAGGTGATCGACTCGGGATTCGTGCTGACGGAGGAGCTCCGCCAACAACTGGGCGGCGTCACGTTCGGCGGCGATGCGCAGCGCCCCGGCCTGTTCGAGACCTTCCACGTCGACGACACCTACGTGGAACGGCCCGCCGCCGCGACGATCCTGAGCGCGCGCGAGCTCCCCCGCAGCGGCGGCGGTGACACGCGCTTTCTCGACATGCGCGCCGCCTACGATCTGCTCGATGCCGAAACCCGGACGCAGCTGAAGGGACGGTTCGCCGTGTACGCGTACAACAACCACGACGCGTTCCCGCCGCGCGTCTCCGCCTCCGGTCCGAACGACGCGCTGGTCGAGGTCAGGCATCCGATCGTCCGCCGGCATCCGGTGACCGGTCGCGCCGCACTCTACATCGACCTCGACCGCGCGACGCACGTGGACGGCCTGCCGATCGCCGACGGACGCGCCCTCCTCCAGCGCCTGCAGGATCACGCCGAGGCGAACGCGCCGCGCCACGCGCACCGCTGGCGCCCCAACGACGTGCTGATCTGGGACAACGCCGCCGTCCAGCACAAGGCCAGCGGCGACTTCCCGGTGGGCGAGCCGCGGCGGTTCTATCGGTTCCTGATCGCCGGCGAGACGCCGACAGCGGCGACCTGACGCCGCAGGGCCGATCGCGAGCGGTCGGTCGTCGCCTGGATGCTCACGCGCGTCGTCCGCGCGCGAGCGCCGTCGCCGAGGGGCACATCGAGCCGCAGGCGACCGCTGGCGTCGGCGTGCAGCGCGGCGACGGAGCGGACGCCGCGGCCGCGCATCCACACGCGCACCGCCCCGTTCGGTGCGTAGAACGGCGGCGTCAGCACCGTCGCCGCGCCGGTGCCGGTGATGGCGAAGCCGCGCCGGCTGGCGTAGTGCAGCGCGCTGAAGGCGCGCGCGTCGCGTTGCAGGGTGACGCGCCAGCCCCAGTGCTCCCAGCTGTCGTCGGCGGAGCGGTAGCTGATCGCGCGCGGCGCCGCCGGCGGGTGCGCGAAGCGCGCCATCAGGAACGGCATGTACTCGCGCAGGTCGCGCGCCCAGTACGGCCAGCTGTGCGTTCCGGCGCCGTAGTAGTCGTACGTGTGCGCGATGTGGGCGTCGTCCAGGTGCCCGTGGAGGAGGCGCGTGGCGCCGAACGTGGCGACCTCGATCTGGTCGAGCGGCGCCGTCGGCGGACCGGGATCGAAGGGGCCCTGCGCGCCGTCGCCGGTCCACAGATGGATGTCCTTGCCGCGCAGATTGGTCACCAGCGTCGCCGGATCGTGCGCCTGCCAGTTCAGCGGATACTGGTCGCGCGGGCCGAAGATCGCGGCGGGATCCTTGCCGCTCAAGACGCCGGTGGTGAACTCGATGATGATCGTGGAGGTCGCGATCGCGTCGGGGTCGCGGTCGATCTCGCAACCGCCGGAGAACGCCGCCACCGAGGTGAACAGGTCGGGATGTCGCGCGGCGTAGCTGAGCGAGCCGAAGCCGCCCTGCGAGAGCCCGGCAACGGCACGACCGGTGTCGCTGGCGATGGTGCGCAGGTTGGCGTCGACCCAGGGAATCAGCTGCGCGATGTGGAACGTCTCCCACATCGGCTGGCCGAACGCGCCGCCGTTGAACCAGTCGGCGAACCAGCCGCCGCCGTCGCCGTTGAAGCCGCAGTCGGGCATGACGACGATGAGCGGCAGCCCGGCCGTGCTCGCCTCCGCATCGCCGGCGTTCACCCAATCCGAGGCGCGCCCGCTGGTGCCGTGGAAGAGATACAGGACGGGATAGGCGCGCGTCTCGGCATCGTAGTCGGCGGGGAGCAGAATGCGCACGTCCACCGCCTGCTCGAGCGCCGCGGTGCTGACGTGGACGTTGACCTGTCGGTCGCTGAGCGACTGGACGGCCTCGACGTGGATGCCGTAGCCGTCGCTGAGCGGCGGCGGCGCCGCTGCCGCTTCGGCCGCCCAGAGCAGCAGCGCGAGCCACAGCAGGCAAACCGATCGAACTTCACCACGGAGGCCAGGGAGGATCACAGAGCTCCTCGTGACCCCTGTGGCGAAGAGTTGCAAGAGTCGGCGCGCAGCGCCGCGAAGCGCGCCAAGGCCTCGTCGAGCTGATCGAGGTCGTACTGGTCGAAACGCCGGGCGCGCATCTGCGCGTCCATCTCGCCGACGATATAGCTCGGCGCCTCGAACACGCCGCCCTCGTGCGTGCCCGCCCAGGTGACGAGCGAGAGATAGCCGTGCGCGCACATCTCGCCGTGGTCGAGGCGGAGTTGCACATCGGGCGAGAGGTCGACCAGCGACTGCAGCGCGGCGATGTACGGTTCCGGTCCATGCGACGGCTCCCAGCCCAGCGGCCGGTGGTCGTGCATCTCCAGATCCGGGGACAGGATCGCGGTGAGCGCCGGCCAGTCGCGGGCGGCAAAAGCGCGACGGAACTCCAGCATAGCGGCGCGGATGCGCGCGAACGGCTTCGCCTCGCCGGTGGCGTAGCGGGCGTCGAGCTCGGCGATGGCGGCGTCGAGATCGTCGGCGTCGAAGTTGACGCCGGCGATGCGGTCGCCGCGCTCGTCCACCTCGACGACCATGAGCCATTCGAGCGCGCGCGGCGCGACGTCGCCGTGGCCCGTCTGGAAGCCCCCGCGCACCAGGGCCAAGCGGTCACCGCGGGTGGCGAGCGCCTCGCCCAGCTGCAGCGGGATCGTCGTGTCCATCTCCATGGCCGGCCGCAGCGAAGCGAGCATCCCGTCGCGATCGAGCTCCAGTCGCACCAGCGCACGGCGGTCGCAGTGCCGGTAGGCGGGCGCGAACACCGCTTCGACGCCCGCCCAGTCGCGCGCCTTCCAGGCCGCCTGAAAGCGTTCGATCGACCGCATCGCTGCGTTCTCGATGCGCGGCGCGGTCGCCGCCGTGCTCAACGCCGCGAAGCGCGCTTCGGCCGCGGCGAAGTCGCCGCGGCCGAGCAGCTCGACCGCGTGCATGCGCACACCGTCGTGCCGACAGACGGCGAGATACTCGCTCTCGAAGTCGCCGCCGGCCACCGTGCCGTACCACGCCATCACGGCGAGCATCGCCGTGTGCGAGAGACGCGGTATGTGATCGAGGCGCAGGGCGCCCTGCAAGCCGAGGTCGTCGAGACGGCCGCGCGTGGCGAGGTACTGGTCGCGGCCCACCGGCGCTTCCGTTCCGACCAGCGGCCGACGATCGATCAGCGAGAAGTCGTCTGGCAGGAGGCGCGCGACGGTGTCCCAGTCGCGCGCCTCCGACGCGCGCCGGTACGCCGCGAACGCGGTGAGAAAGGCGGCGTGCGGCGCGCCCTCGCCGGCGATGAAGCGCGCATCGATCTCGTCGTAGGCGGCGTCGAGCGCGTCGGGATCGAACGACACCTCGGCGACCAGGCGGCCGGCGTCATCGACCTCGATGAGCTGGAGCCAGGTCCTCTCGCTCGGGCCGACCGACGCGCCGCTCGCCGCCCATCGGGCGCGGACGAGCGCCAGCCGATCGCCGCGCGTCGCCAGCGGCTCGACCGCCAGGGGCGAATGCGCGCGCTCGGTGAACATCAGGCGAACCGCGGCCAACCAGTCCTCGCGCCCCGACTCGAGACTGGCGGTATGCCGGCGGTCGGCGCCGTGGAACCCGGGAGCGAGGAGCGACCCCACCTGCTCCCAATCGAGGGTTTCCAACGCCGCGCGGAGCGCCCGCCCGGTGCGCACCGCGGTGTTCTCGGCGTACGACTCGAGGCGGTCCGCGGTGCCGACCCCATCGAAGCGGGCCAGGGTCTCGGCGTCGCGATCGACGTCGAAGAGCTCCGTCCGCGTCACCCGGCCCTCGGCGTCGAAGACGAGGAGCTGGCAGAACTCCACCTCGAAGGCGCCGCCGCCGACCGGCTCGATGCCCGAGGCCGCGCAGCGCACGAGCAGCGCATCGGGATGTTGGGCGAGGACGTCCACGGGGCGGGGCTCCATCGGGTTGGCCGCGTCGAACAACGAGTGGAGTCCGCGCAGATAGGCATGGGCCCCGCGGCCGGCGGGAAAGCCGGCGCGCCGGTGATCGACGAACGTCAGGTCGGGCGTGATCACGGCGGCGACGTCGTCGAGGTTCAGCGGCCCAAGGAACGTCGCGACCGCGCGCGCGATCGCGGCGCCGCGGGTGCGCGCCGGTCCGTCCGGCAGCTGCTCGGCGCAGCGCGCGTAGAGCTGCGTGACCGCCTCGCCGAGGCATTCGCTGGCGAAGAGCTCGCCGCGTAGCAGCTGCCCCCGCGCATCGACCTCGGACAACAGCAACGCCTCGAACTCCCCCGCGCCCGTCTCGAGGGCCGCGATGCTGGTCTCGCTCGCCGACACGGTGAGGCGGATGAGCGCCAGCGAGTCGCCGAGCGTGGCCAGCACGACGTGGGTGTGGATCAGATCGCTGGCCGCGAACAGCGTCGTGAACGCCGTGAGAATCTCGTCGCGCCCATAGGGACGGCCGGTCGGATGATGGACGATGCGACCCTCGCCGATCGCAGCGGCGAGGGCGTCGAGGTCACGAGCGCCGACGGCCGCGTCGACGCGCGCGGCATTCTCGGTGGCCGCGTTGGCCCGCACGCGACGTGCGACCGGCGATGGCCACCCGGCCGCCGGCGCGTCGGCCGGTGTCGACGTGCGCGGCATGCGGGCGGAGAGCACGGTGGCGCCCTTCGCCTCCCACAGCTCGGCGGCGCGCGCCTCCTCGGCCGCGGCCTCGGCCGGCAGGCCGGCGGCACGCAGCGCGATGCTCAACGCCAGGCGCGCGTCGGCGTGGTCGAGGAGCGCGTCGGTGGCGGCGGCGATGTCCACGGCGGCGCGCGCGATCTCCACCGCCGCGGTCGGCTCGCCGCGCCGCGCCAGGGCCTCGGCGCGCACGCCGCGCCAGGCGATGGCCGCCTGCAGGTCGTCGCCGGCGAGCGCCTCGCTCTCCCGGCTCAATGCCTCGGCTTCTTCCAGACGCCCCTGGGCGAGGAGCGCGCTGCCGAGAAACGCCGCGGCGCGCGCCGCGTCGATGCCGTGGCCCTGGGTGCGCAGGCCCTCGTACGCCGGTCGCAGGCACCGTTCGGCGGCACCGGCGTCGCCGTCGAGCAGCTCGATCAGCCCGGCGAAGAGATCGGCTTCGAGCAGCCGGTGCGTGATGCCGAGCTCCTCGACGAGGCGGCGCGACGAGCCGATCATGCGCCGCGCCGCGTCGGTGCGGCCGCGCAGCGCCTCGAGCACGGCCTGGCAGCGCAGCGCCACCGCTTCCACGGCCGGCGCGCCATGAGTGATGCGCAGGACGCGGACGACGTCGAGGCAGCGGCCGCTGGCGCGTGTCACCGGGCTCGGACCCCAGAGCGCCGCGAGCGGCGCGCCGGCCAGCACCGCGTTGGCGCGCCGCCGATCGCCGGCGCGGCGTGCCGCCGCCAGGGCCTTGTCGAGCGCGGCCTCGCCGGCACCGATGGCGCCGAGGCGCGCCAAGGCGGTGGCGTGTACGGCGTGCGCCTTGGCCTCGCCGGCGGCGTCGCCCTGGTCGGCCAGCACTCGCGCCGCCGCCGCCGCCGCGTCGGCGGTGGCGCGCAGCGCCTGCGGATCGATGAAGACCGCGAGCTGGCCGACGAAGCAGGTGTGCCACGCGCGCAGGCGTGGCGAGACCGACGTGAAGCGTGCCAGCTCGGCGATCGCGGCGGCGGCCCGACCGACGTCGCCGGCCGCCAGCAGTGCTTCGCACCAGTCGAGGGCGAGGTCGGCGCGCGCGCCGTCGTCGGCATCGAGCCGCGCCAGCGCGCGCCCGAGCAGCGACGCGGCGGGCGGCATGTCGTCGCGCGCCAACGCGCGGCGACCGGCGGCGGCGAGGTACCGCGCCGCGCGCGCGCCGATCGCGCGGCCGGCCGCGTCGAGCGGACCGAGCTCGGCGAGATGCTGGTGCGCCTGCTCGAGGTGCCAGCCGATCATCTCGTCGTGTTCGCCGGCGGCGCCGCTACGGGCCACGATCCACTCCGCGACGCGGCCGTGCAGCTCGGCACGCGTGCCTTTGAGGAGTTGGCGATACGCGGCGTCGCGGACCAGCAGATGGTGGAAGCGGAGCGCCGGCTCGCCGAGGTACCAGGCGGGATCGGGCTCGATCAGCTCGCTCCGCCGCAGCGCGTCGAGGCACTCCTCCAATCCGTCCACCGCCTCGCGCGGGAGCAGCGCCTCGACGGCGGCGCGCGAGAAGCTGCGGCCGATCACCGCCGCGCGCTCCAGCACGGCGCGCTCCTCCGGGCGCAGCCGCTCGATGCGCGCTGCCAGCAGCGCGTGGATCGTCGGCGGCATCTCCAGCGCCGCCAGCTCGACGGCGGTCGTCCAGCGATCGCCGTCGCGTCTGAGCACGCCGTCGTGCACCAGCATGCGCACGAGCTCGCCGACGAAGAGCGGGTTGCCCTCGCTGGTGGCGAGCACGCGCCCGGCGAGGGCGGCCGGCAGCTCGTCGGCGCCCACGACGTTGGCGGCGAGGCGCGTCGCGGCGCCGGCGTCGAGGCCGGCCAGGGTGACGACGTCGCGCACCACGGTCCCCGGTCGCGTCAACCCGGGGCGGCTCTCGCGCAGCTCGGGACGCGCCGCCAGGAGCACCAGGAGCGGCGCGTCGCCGCTCCATTCGACGAGGTGCTCGGCGAGATCGAGTAGCAGCGGCTCGGCCCACTGCACGTCGTCGACGATCAGCACCACCGGCCGGCGCGCGGCGAGACCCCTCAGGAGGCGGCGCACGACGAAGAACGTCTCCTCCGGCGCGGCCGGCGCACCGGCCAGCAGGGCGGCGATCCCGGCGACGACGCGGGCGCGCTCGGCGTCGTCGCCGGACAGGACGGCCTCGATCGCGGCGCGCACGGCATCGCCGGCGGCGGCATCGTCGAGACGGAGGTGCGCGCGCAGCGCCTCGGCGAGCGGCGCGAAGGTCGCGCCGCGGGCGGCGTCGCAGCGCGCGTCGAGCACGGCCGCCGCGTCGCCGAAGCGGCGGCGGAGCTCGCTCAGGAGCCGCGACTTGCCGAGCCCGGGCGAGCCGAGCACGACCGCCAGGCGGGCGCGGCGCGCGCGAACGGCGTCGTCGTACACGGCCAGGAGGCGGCGCAGCTCGTCGTCGCGGCCGACGAACGCCGTCGCCGCCGCGCCCACCGGACGCTCGAGCGAGACCAGGCGATACGCGGCGACGGATTCGGCGCGGCCGCGCAGGGTCAGCTCGCCGACGGGCGCCAACGTGACCAGATCGGCGACGAGGCGGTGCGTCGACTCGCCCAGCAGCACGTCGCCGTCCTGGGCCTCCTGCTGCAGGCGCGCCGCGACGTTGACCGGATCGCCGACGACGTCGGTCTGGTCGGCGCTCACCACCACCTCGCCCGTGTTCACGGCGACGCGCAGACCGAGCGCGCCGACCACCGCGCGGTCGGCGTCGACCATCGCCCGGAAGGCGCGCTGCATCGCCAGCCCCGCGCGCACCGCGCGCATCGCGTCGTCCTCGGCCACCCGCGGCACGCCGAAGGCCGCCATGACGCCGTCGCCGAGCAGCTTCACCACCGTGCCGCCGTGGGCGGTCACCGCGCCGTGCAACGCCTGGTAGTAGCGGTCCATGACGGCGTGCGCCGACTCGGCGTCGAGGCGCTCGTGCAGCGCCGTCGAGCCGATCAGATCGGCGAAGACGATCGTCACCACCTTGCGCGCCACCGTCGGCTCGGCGGCCGCCGGCTGCGCCGCGAGCGGCGTCCCGCAGCTGTCGCAGAAGCGCGCGTCGCCGCGATTCACTCGATGACAATTGAGACAGGTCACGACGCTCCAGAGGACACCGAGTTGCGAATGCGATCAAGGGCGGTTCGTCAATGCGGTGCTCGCGCTCCGCCAGCGGCGACCGAGTGGGGGACCGACCCCGAGAAAACCGCCAAGGGCGCCAAGCTCACGCCAAGGTTGCCGCGGACCGCGACGATGTCCGCGCACCGCGGCAACCTTGGCGTGATCTTCGCGTTCTTGGCGGTCGGCGGATCAACGCGTGCAGTGACGGATGTACTGGCGGGTCACGCAGACCGGTGCGAAGCCGAGCGCCGCGTAGAGGCGCTTGGGCGGCTCGTCGGCGTGCGCGCCGACGAGCACCGGGGCGACGCCGCGGCGGCGGAGGTCGGCGACCGCGCGGTCGATTATCGCGGTGGCGATGCCGCGGCGGCGGAGGTGCGGGAGCGTGAAGAGGTCCTCGATCATGCCGACGTCGCCCTCGCACCGCACCCCGGCGCCGTACGCGCCATCGGCGCCGTCTACCCGCGCGAGATAGAACTGATACGCGGGCGCCTTGGCGCGATACGTGGCGAGCATGCCCTCGGTCACGTGCGCGGGCATGACCCCGACGGTGCGCGCGCCCTCGGCGTGGTCGGCGGCGAGCAGGCGCGCCATCGACTGCCAGTCCTCGTCGCTCGCCACCGCCCTTAGGTCGACGGCGGGCGGCGTCGCGCGCAGCGGTCCCTCGAGCACGAGCTGAATCACCGGCGACAGCTCGGCATAATCGTCGAGCGCCAGCCGGGCGACGAAGGGCGGCGGCGTCAGCGGGTCGACGGCGAAGAGGCGATGTGCACAGTGCGCCAGCGCGACCTCGACGGCAGCGAAGACGGCCGCGCATTCGGCGGCGGTGACGGCGCGGACGCCACTGACATGGTTGGCGTCCCACACGTCGGGATGGGCGGGATCGCGGACGATCCGGCAGAGCGGATGCTCGACGACCTCATTGCCGAGGGCGCGCTGCCAGGCGTAGGCGGCGCAGACGCGCGCGACGAGGTCGGCCATGCGCGCAGAGGACACCGAGTCGCTCCGCGGATCAAGGATGGAGCTGGCGTCGTCAGGCCGCGGCGCCGATGTCGAAGACGGCGCCCTCGGCGCCGGCCGTGACCGGGTACCGCGGGCGGACACGGACCGTCGCCTCGCTCGTCAGGCGATCGATGTCATCGTCCGAATGCCCGGGGTCGTGGTGGCACGTCACCAGGTGGCCCACTTCCGCGAGGCTCGCGAACGCCATGGCGTGATCGATCGCGCTGTGCCCCCAGCCGACGTGGGCGGGATACTCGGCGAGGGTGTACTGCGCGTCGTGCAGCAGCAGATCGGCGCGGCGCGCCAGCGTGTAGCCGGAGGTCCAGTCCGCGGACTGGGGAAAGCGCTCCACGCCGAGGGCGGGCTCGTGATCGGAGAGGTAGGCCATCGCGCCCTGCTCGCTCTCGAGTCGGTAGCCGACGGTGAATCCCGGATGGCAGGTGCGGTCCGCGAGCACCTGAAACTCGCCCACCGCGAAGGACTCGCGCGGCACTTCGTGCAGCGTCAGGTTGGGTAGATCGCGGAGATGGACGGGAAACAGGGGCGGCGACAGATAGCGGGCCAGGCGAACGCGCAGGTCCTGCGCCGTCTTCGCGGGGCCCCACAGGTGCGATTCGACGGTGGGGTCGAACAGCGGTTCGAAGAAGCCGAGCCCCTGGATGTGGTCCATGTGCAGATGGGAGAGCAGCAGGTCCACGCGGCGCAGCGTGCCGCGCCTCGCGGCACCGAGACGGCGGATGCCGGTCCCGGCGTCGATCACGACCATGGTGCCGCCGGGCCCATCCACCTCCACGCACGACGTGTTCCCGCCGATGCGCGCGGTCTCGGCCCCGGGCGCCGCGAGCGAGCCGCGAGTGCCCCAGAGCCGCACCCTCATTTGCTTTCCTCCCAGAAGATCGCGGCGGCGCCGAGCAGGCGGTCGGGCATCGCCACGAGCGGGATGGCGGTCACCTGGATGCCGCGCCGCCGGCCGTCGGGTTGCTTGATCCAAAACGTCCCGTGGGCGGGCCGGCGCTCGGCGAGGGCCACCATCAGGGGCAGCGTCTCTCCGGCGAGCGGTGTACCGTCGGCGGCCGAGGGCTCCCAACGGGTGGCCCACTCGCTCGCCGGCATTTCGCCGGTCTCGTCGAACCGCACGCCCAGGATCTGCTCGGCGGGCTCGTTGTAGAAGATCAGCACGCCCGCCGGGTCGACCAGGAAGATCGGCATCACGAGGCTGCTCGCGAGCTGCCGCATCAGGATCATCTCGATCGGCTTCTGGGTTATGGGCACGGCGTCGCGTCTCAGCTCGCTCGTATGGCAACCCCGCCCCCCGCGTCAATTCTGTTTTGCGGTTGAGTGGGTGATCAGTGGCGACGGATTCCCCGACGGATCGGTGGTGGCCGGGTCGCTTTCGTTGACATCGCCTGCCGCGTGGTCGACTGACCACCGCCATGACGCCTCGCACCGAACGCCTACCCGTGGACGTCGATCCGGTGCTGGCGCGGCTGGCGTACCGCTGTCATCCGAACGGCTGTCCGCGTGATCGCACCTGCTGCGTCGGACTGGTGGTGAGCGTGTCGCGCGGCGAGATGCGGGTCATCGACTCGCTCATGGACGAGGTCAGCCGGCTGGTGCCTGCCCTGCGCCAGGGGGGCGGGTACGCGAACGTGTTCGCGCAGGACGCCGGTGCGATCGAGATCGAGCCGCGCGACGAGCGGGGCACGTGCCCCTTTCTCTTTCGCGCCCGCGGCAGGGCGCTGTGCGCGATCCACCATGTGGCGATCCAGAGCGGCCGCGCGGTCGCGGCGGTCAAGCCGCGCGCCTGCCGGCACTGGCCGCTCGTCCTCATGGCGCGCGGGCGCGGCGTGCGCATCAGCGTCCATCCCGATGCGCCGATGATCGGCTGCGTCGCGCCGCTGGCCGAGCTGCCGGGTCAGCCGTCGATTCGCGAGGCCTTCGCCGGCGAGATCGACGAGCTGCGCCGCCTGGCGATCGGATGACTCGTCGGACGGAAGACGATCAGAGCTGGCCGGCGTCGAGCACGAGCACCGCCTCGCCCGACGACACGTAGACGTGACGGCCGTCGGGGCTCACGGCGACGTCGCGGGCCTGGTACACCGGGAGCTGCGCCCGCACCGACGCCGTCGCGACGTCGAGGATGCTCAGCGTGCCGGCCGTCTGGCTGGCGACGTACAACGTCGCGCCGTCGGGACTGATGCCGAGGCCCGTCGGCTGTGGCGGTACCGCGACGGTGGCGGTGACCGCGCGCGTCGCGAGGTCGATGTACGAGACGCTGGGGCCGCTCAGGTTGGCGACGTAGGCGTTGGCGCCGCTCGGCGACACGACGATGCGGTACGGGCTGCCGTCCACTTGGATCTCTTTGGTGAACCGCTTGGTCGCCACGTCGTACACCTGCACGAATCCCGGGGTGCAGATCTGCTTGCAACCGGCGCCGTACACCGTGCGACCATCGGGCGAGATCGCGACGTCCACCGGCCAGACCGTCGGCTTGAGCAGGCTGCCCGGTCCGCCGTTGAGATCGATGATGCCGAACGCCTCGTTCGCCTTGTTCGCGACGTAGACCGTCTGGTTGTCCGGCGCCACGACCAGGAAGCCGAAGCCGCCGCGCAGGCGCTGGAGAAACATCACGACCGGCTTGGCCAGCGAGTCCGTGGCGGCGTCGATCACCGTCAGGTCGATCGAGAACAGGTGCGTGATGTACGCTTGGGCGCCGTTGGGCGCGACGGCGATTCCGGTGCTGTTGGGATCGTCCTTCAGCGTCTTCACCACCGTGTTCGTGGCCGCGTCGATGAAGGTGATCGAGCCGTTCGACGCCGCGTAGACGCGCCGCCCATCCGGTGACGCCGCGAGCAGGGTCGGCGCGTTGCCAACCTTCAGCTGGGTGACGATCGCGCTCATGGGCGCCCGCGGAACACTCGGCCCAAGGCCGGCGCAGCCCGCGATCAGCGACAGGAGGACGATGAGGACCACTCGCACGGCGCGCCTTGTAGCACGACCGACCGGCCTCTTCACCACGGAGGTCACGGGGACACACGGACGCCGGCGCGGCTTTCGTCGGCGCGCGGCCCTGCGCTACGCTCGCCGGCGTGAGCTGGTGGGACGACAAGCGGGTGCTCGTGACCGGTGGACACGGCTTTCTCGGCTCGCACGTCGTGGCGGCCCTGCGGGCGCGCGGCGCGGCGGCGGTGATCGCGCCGCGCAGTCGCGACTACGACCTGCGCGACGTCGGCGCGATCCGGCGGCTGCTGGCGGACTGCGCCGCGCCGCGACCGCCCGACCTGGTGCTGCACCTCGCGGCGCGCGTCGGCGGGATCGGCGCCAACCGCGCGCGCCCGGCGGAGTTCTTCTACGACAACCTGTTGATGGGCACGCAGATGCTGCACGAATCCTGGCGCGCGGGCGTGGGCAAGGTCGTGGCGCTGGGCACGGTGTGCGACTACCCCAAGCTGGCGCCGGTGCCGTTTCGCGAGGAGACGCTGTGGGACGGCTATCCCGAAGAGACCAACGCGCCGTACGGCCTGGCGAAGAAGATGCTGCTGGTGCAGTCGCAGGCCTACCGCGCGCAGTACGGCTTCAACTCGATCTTCCTCATGCCGGTGAACCTGTACGGGCCGCGCGACAACTTCGAGCCCGAAACCTCGCACGTCATTCCGGCGCTGATCCGCAAGGCGCGCGCGGCGCGCCGCGCCGCGGTGCGCGGCGAAGCGGCGTCGATCACCGTGTGGGGCACCGGCGCGGCGACGCGCGAATTCCTCTACGTCGTGGACGCCGCCGACGCGATTCTGCTCGCCGCCGAGCGCTACGACGACAGCGAGCCGGTCAACCTCGGCTCCGGCATCGAAATCGCCATCCGCGACCTGGTCCAGCAGATCACCGCGCTCGTCGGTGTCGAGGCGGAGATCGTCTGGGACCACAGCAAGCCCGACGGCCAGCCGCGCCGCTGCCTTGACGTCAGCCGTGCCGAGCGGCTGTTCGGTTTCCGCGCCCAGACGTCGTTCGCCGATGGGCTGCGGCGCACCATCGACTGGTGGGAATCCGAGGAGCGGTCGTCTCGGATCGGATAGAGAACCGCCAAGCACGCCAAGATCACGCCAAGGGCCCGCCCGAAGCGAGCAACCAGCGTCGGCAGTTCGTCCTTGGCGAGATCTTGGCGTGCTTGGCGGTGAGAGAACGCCGCCTCACGACGCGTCGTCAGGGAGGAGCGCGCGCAGGACATCGGCGCGCACGACGAGCGTCCAGTATCTCGCGTCGGCGAAGCGGACCGCGTCGCCGGCCTGAAACGCCGCGTCCGGGAGCCGTGCCGCCACCTCGCCGACGTACGGCGGCTGACCGCGTTCGAAGTTCGTCACGACGACCCAGTCGGCGTGCGCCAGCCGCTCCGCCAACTCGCTCCGCGGTGGGAAGTCGACGACGCTGCGATCGGCGTACCAGACGATCTGCGGTGGGTTCGGACCGACGATGCGCGCATCCGACGGAGTCTGTTCGCGTAGGAACGTCATCGCCTCGAGGAACGACGGATAGCCGAGCGTGCGTACGCTGTCGAAGTGGGCCTGGGTCGCGCCCCAGTTGAACAACACCACCGCGAGCGCGAGCCCAGCCACCGCCTCGCGCGGCGGACGACTGATCACCCCGCGCGTGAGCCCGACGGCCGCGACGAGCGCGGCAGCGGGAAGCATCGCCGATACGAGGCGCGGTTCCTTGTAGCGATACCAGCTGAACCAGAAGAGCACGAAGACGATCGTCACGAGGCACTGGATGGCGAAGCGGTCGCCGCGCCGCAGCGCCCAGAGCGCGCCGACCAGCAGCAGCCCGGTGGTCGGCCACGACAGCATGGCCGGCAGGCCGGTGAGATACCGCCACCACGGCATCGAGATGCCGGGCATGTAGACCTGCAACTGCGACGATGCCTCGCGGAATCCGACCAGCGGATCGCCGTTGGTCAGCGCCTGATGCGCGAGCCACGGCGCGACCAGCACCAGCGCGAGCAGCGGGGCCAGGAGGCTGTGCCCGGAGACGAGACGGCGTCGCACCTCGGTGTCGCCGGTCGCCAGCGCGACCAGCGTCAGCAGCGCCGCCAACGGCGCGAAGAGCAACGTCGTGTAGCGGGTCAGCAGCGCCAGGCCCGCGCACGCCCAACTGGCGTGGAACCAGCGCGCGTCGCGGTACAGGCCGCAACTCCAGCAGAACACGGCGGTCGCGAACAGGGCGAGCAGCGGAATCTCGCTGAGGAAGTTGGCCGTCGATTCCCAGAACCATGGCGCGCTGCCCAGCAGGACCAGGGCCGCGAGACCGGTGAGGCGGTCGTACACGCGCGCCGCCGCCGCGTAGACCACGACCAGGGCGAGCAGGGCACACGCGACGGTCGCGCCATGGACGGCGCCGTCGTCGGCACGGCCGGTCAGCCACAGACTCGCGGCGCCGGCCAACGGCAGCAGTGGCGGGCGCAGGTGCTCCGGCGCTCCGGCGATGGTGTAGCCGTCTCCTCGCACCAGCGAGCGCGCGAGCGAGGAATACTGCGCCTCGTCCCACATCAGCATGCCGTAGGCGCTCTGGGTGCGGGCGTAGATGACGCCGGCCGCCACCAGGAGCGGGCCGACCGCCCAGTGCCGCCGCAGCGTTGCGGCAAGGGCGGCGGCGCGCACGCGTCACTCCGCCCGCGCGAAACGACGCCCGATCACCAGCTCGCGCAGGAGGAAGGCGCCGATGCGCAGGCCGAGCGTCCACGTCGCCGCGCTGGCCTTACGCACGCCGCCGAGGCGCGGCTGTTCGCGAGTGGCGAACTCCTTGATGCGCATGTGCAGCTTCGCGGCGCGGATGGTGCTCTGCAGCTCGATCTCGTGCAGCGGCGCGTCGAGCCGCATGCGGCGCATGGCGTCGACGCGCAGGGCGCGGTACCCGTTGATCGAATCCCAGACGCCGGAGCGCCAGCACAGCCGCACGATCAGGCTGTAGACGATGTTGCCGAGCTTGCGCACGAGCAAGGGATCGTCGCTGTCGTCGCTGGTGGCGCCAGGCAAGATGAAACGGCCGGCGATCACCAGGTCGTAGCCGTCGTCGAGATGGCGCAGCATCTGCGGCAGATCGGCGGGATCCTCATTGCCATCGGTGCTGAAGAAGACGATGCGATCGGTCCCGGCCACCGCCTGCGCGAGCTGAAAGGCGTGGCCGCGGCCGCGCGACGTCTGGAGGGCGACCGGGATGCCGTGCCGCCGGTAGAGGTCGAGCGTACCGTCGGTCGAGCCGGGGTCGATCGCCAGCACGCGATCAAAGCGCTCGAGCGGGATGCGCGGCAACAGGCGCTCGAGCGCCTCGCGCTCGTCGAAGGACAACAGCACGAGCGCGGTGGTTTCGGCCATCGGCGTCGCTGATAGCGCCTGGGGCGGGGCGAGAAAAGCCGCGCCGCCGCGTCCGGAGGCCGGCGGATCATCGCGGCGCGCGTCGTCACGGGCTCGGCGCCGCAGTCGCCGGCGCATCGATCGCGGTGAGATCGTAGTCGCCCGACTCGCCCGCGGCCGGCGCCGCGCGCACCGCCCGCTCGATGTCCTCGCGGCTCACCCGATCGGGATCGTAGGTGACCTGCAGCTCATGGGCGGCGAGCAGTACCCGCACCTGCTCGACGCCTGCCAGCCCATCCAGGGCCAGTTGCACCGCGCGGGCACCCTTTTGTCAGGTGGCGCCGGTCAGATGAAACCGCTGCTGCCGGACCGCTCCGGCGTGCGCGACCGCGGCGATGAGCGCTGCCAGCAGCAGGATGGCGCGGACGACTTGCATGTTGACCGGCCCGACGATCGCACCGCCGCGGAGCCGCGGCAACCCCATCGACATCCGGCGCCAGCAACGGGGCGTTGGCCGTCGGCCGCGGGCTCGCCCGGCCCCCCCACCCCTCGTTTGGAAACCGGCAGCGATGTGGTACCTGCCCAAGGTGCCTCGGGGCCCCGCGGGCCTGCCGAGCGACGAGCGACCGGACCCCCGACCGAGCCGAATCGACCATGACGACGAGAGCTGCCGCCAAGGCCAAGCCGGCCGAAACCGTCAAGCCGGCCCTCGACAATCCGTTTGCCGAGGCGCCAGCCGCCGGCCCCGAGGGCACCCTTCCCCCATACGACGCGGCCCTGCGCGCCGGTGAGGAGCTGCGACGCCGGCCGTACACGGCGGCCGGGCCGGTCCAGACCATGCGCCAGCACGCGCAAGCGGGCGCATGACGGTCTGGGAGCGCATCGACGTGCTGCAGGACGAGGCGCCCAGCCGACCGTCCTCTGGCAGAACTGGGGCACGAACCTCGACGGCGCCTCGATCGTCACCGGCGATCATCAACATCAACGGCCGCGACGTGGCGATCTACGGCCACGACTTCACGGTGCGCGCCGGCTCGATGGACGCCACCAACGGCCGCAAGCTGGCGCAACCTCATCTACCTGGCCGGCGAACCGCGGCATCCCGCTCATCGGCATGAACGACAGCGCCGGCGCCTTCGTCCCGGCCGGCGTCGGCGGCCTCGACGGCTACGCCGAGGCGTTCACCGCGCTGCGCAAGATCAGCGGCGTGGTGCCGAGCATCATGTGCATGTTCGGCTTCAACGCCGGCGGCGGCTCCTACCTGCCGCGCCAGGGCAGCTTCATGATCCAGCCCGACGACACCTTCTTCGGCCTCACCGGCCCGGGCGTCGTGAAGAGCGTGCTCGGCGAGGACGTCACGCCCGACGAGCTCGGCGGGCCCGAGCGTGCACGGCGCCAGCGGCGTCACCGACATCACCGTCGCCGGACGAGGTCGCGCGCGCTGCGCACCGCGCAGCCGGCTGCTCACCTACCTGCCCGACTCAACAACGGCGTGGCGCCGCCCTTCCAGCAGACCTGCGATCCGATCGAGCGCCGCACGACCGAGATCGACACGCTGCTGCGCAAGGCCTTCAACTCGCCGACCGGCTTCAACACGCCGCTCGACGTCTCGATCATCATCCAGCAGCTGTGCGACCACGGCGACTACTTCGAGCTGCAGCCCGACCGGGCGCGCAACGCGATCACCGCCTTCGGCCGCCTCGGCGGCAACGTCGTCGGCTTCGTCGCCAACAACAGCGCGGTCGCCAGCGGCCAGATCGACATCGACGCCGCCTACAAGATCGCCCGCTTCGTCCGCTTCTGCAGCATCTACAACATCCCGATGATCTTCATGGAGGACACCACCGGCTTCCTGCCCGGGCCGCGAGCAGGAGAGCCGCGGCATCGTCCAGGCCGGCCGCGCCATGCTCGACTCGATCATCGACCTGCGCACGCCGCGCATCCTGCTGATCCTCCGCAACGCCTTCGGCGGCGCCTACGCGGCGTTCAACTCGCTACGCCACCGGCGCCGACCTGGTGCTGGCGCTGCCGACCACGCGCGTCGCCGTGATGGGCCCGGCCGGCAAGGAGTACGTCTACAAGGACGAGCTGCGCAGCGTGCGCGCCAAGGCCGCCGCCTTGGCGCGCGACGCGCAGCGACCGGCAGGCGCCGAGCGCCAGGCCGACGACTGGCTGAAGGCGGCAGGAGGCGGAGATCAACCAGCGCTACGAGCGCGAGCTGATGAACCCGCGCGAGGCGCTGTCGCCTGGGCTCGATCTCCGAGATCGTCATGCCCGACCGACCTGCGCGACGTGCTCGGCCGACAACCTGAACGTTCCTGCTGCGCCGCTACAAGCCCGGCGCCCGATGGCAGTCGGTCGCAGCGCGAGTTCCATTGATGACAGATTGCGACTCGCGCCGCTAGGGCTGTTCCGATGGCCACGCCGACACCGTTCGATCCGTACACGCAACAACCCGCTCGATCCACCGCGACCGCCGGCTCGGCGCGTCGCCGCTCGGCGTGGGTGCGCTCGCTTCGCCTGCGACGACATGCGGGTGCTGATCGTCTGCCGCGGCCCGGTCCGCAAGGAGGCGATCGAGGTCTTCCGCGAGATGGGCATGACCGACGTCGGCATGCTGCTCTCGGAGAAGGACAGCATCGTCTATCGCGCGCGCGCTCTCGCCCGGAGCTGCGCATCATGGATCCGCAGCCACGTCCACCGCGTGCCCGACTACAGCGGCGCCGACCAAGGAGGAGCGCGTGGAGCGCATCCAGCAGATCATCGAGATCTGCCGCGACGCACGGCTACGACTACGTCTTCGCCGGCTACGGCTTCATGGCCGAGGACGCGCGACTTCGTGCGCGCCTCGAGGAGGCCGGCCTCGCTTCATCGGCCCCGGCTCGTACACGCAGGCGGCGGCCGGCGCCAAGGACGAGGCCAAACGCACCGCGATCGAGAACCAGGTATCGGTCACCCCCGGCATCAACAACGCCACCGCGCGCACGCTGCTGCGCAAGTATCCCGACCGCGCCAGCGCTGCGGCAGTGCGCCAAGCAGCATCGCCTCGACGTGCCGGCGCTCGACGGGCGACGGCGATCTCGGCGGCCGCTGGCCGAAGCGCTGCTCGACGCCTCGTACGACGCGCACGTCGACCTCTTCTCGATCGACGAGCTGGCGACCGCGATCCAGCGACGAGGCGGCGCGCCTCATCACGGAGAATCCCGGCCGGCGGTTCCGCCTCAAGGCGATCGGCGGCGGCGGCGGCAAGGGCCAGCGCATCTTCTCCGAGGCCGACGGACGTGCCGGGCCTGGTGCGTGAGATCCTCGCCGAGGTGAAGGCCACCGGCGTCGGCGACAACAAGAACATGCTGATCGAGCTCAACGTCGAGCAGACGCGCCACAACGAGATCCAGATGCTCGGCAACGGCGACTGGTGCGTCGCGCTCGGCGGCCGCGACTGCTCGCTGCAGATGCACGAGCAGAAGCTGGTCGAGGTGTCGATCACCCAGGAGGGCTGCGCGACGCCATCGAGCGGGCGCGCGCCGCCGGCGACGCAACGCAAGGCGACGCGTCCTGGAGCGCCGACCTCGCACGTGCTCGCAGCGCATGGAGGCGGAGGCCGAGCGCTTCGGCACGCGCCGTGCAGCTCGACTAGCGCCTCGACCTTCGAGTGCATCGTCGAGGGCGACCGCCACTACTTCATGGAGGTGAACACCCGCATCCAGGTCGAGCACCGCGTCTCCGAGCTCTGCTACGCGCTGCGCTTCACCAACCCCGACGACCCGAACGACGCCTTCGACGTGCACTCGCTGATCGAGGCGATGGCGCTGATCGCCAGGCACAGGCGCGCGCCTGCCGAGGCCGACGCGCGTCGCGCGCGACGGCGCCGCGCTCGAGGTGCGCCTCAACGCCACCGACGGCGCGCTGCAGCCGGCACGCGGGCGGCGTGATCATGTCGTGGTCGGACCCGATCGACGGCGAGATCCGCGACGACCAGGGCATCTGCACTCAAGAACCCCGACACCGGGCTGTTCATGCGCTACCGCCTGGCCGGCGCCTACGACTCCAACGTCGCGCTGCTGCTCGCCACCGGCGCCGACCGCGACGAGAGCTGGGCGCGCATCGCCGAGGTCCTGCGCCGCACGACGCCTCCGCGGCATCGACCTCGCCACCAACCTGCGAGTTCCACTTCGGCCTGGTGAACTGGTTCCTCGGCCGCGACGCCTGGGCGAAGCCGACGACCAAGTTCGTCGTGCCGTACCTCACCGCTGGTCGGCCTGCTCGCGCAGGAGGCGCAGGCGATCGACCTCGAGTACGCCTTCCACGAGATCGAGCGCCGCCGCATCGCCGACGATCGGCGCCGAGGCGCGCGCTCTGCTTCGACCTCAAGGAGACGCTGCTCGAACGGCCGCTGCGCGATGCTCTTCCGCGAGCCGCACTTCCTGTCGGCGTGGCTGTCGCAGCACACGGCGCGACTTCGCCGTCAGCGACGGCGCGTCGTCGTGGCGGCGCAACCCGGTCGAGGTGCTCGCCGAGACCTACCACCTGCTCGACATGATCGACGACGACGGCGCGCCCGCCGCCGAGTGCATCTGGGAGCCACGACCGCGAGCTGCTCGACACCGCCCTCGCCTTCTACGCGCGCGCTCGCGCGAACGCGTCCCCGCCGGCACTGCGTGGGCGGAGCTCGACCGCGCGCTGCGCGGCGCGCGAGCCGGCGTTCGGCTTCGACGCCGACGCTGTGGCCGCGCGTCCGCGCCGCGCCACGTCGGCCACCAGCTCGGTCTCGAGATCCTCGCCTTCCTGCCGCTGATCGGCACGCGCGCCGGCTTCTTCGAGCTGCGCCTGGCCGACGATCTGGCGCCGATCATCCCCGAGCGCCTGCACGACCCGGCGCTGCAGGAGGCGATGAAGAAGGTGCTGGTGCCGCCGCCGGCGACGCGCTCGGACGAGATCGTCGCCGCGATGGGCGGCGTCTACTGGGACCGCGAGGCGCCGACCCTGCCGCCGTTCGTCGAGGTCGGCACGCCACTTCGAGAAGGGCCAGCCGCTCTACATCATCGAAGTGATGAAGATGTTCAACAAGGTCTACGCGCCCTTCGCCGGCACCGTCGACCGACGTGCTGGTGCAGGACAGCCGGCGTCGTCGTGCGCAAGGGCCAGCCGCTGTTCAAGGTCGAGCCCGACGAGACGCTGGTCGTCGAGGACCCGAAGGAACGCGCCGCCCGCATCCGCGCCCGCACCGACGAGTATCTCGCCAGCGTACTGTAGCGCCGTACGTCGCGCGGGCCTGGCCGCATTCCACCGAGGAAGAGCAGAGCGCCGGCCGTCGACGACTCGACATCCGCCACCGGCGGTGTCCGCGGTACAGGCAGCACGATTCCGAGCTCGCGGGGACGCGAGGTCGGACCGCCGGCGGCACCCGAGCTACCACTTGGCGCCGGCATGCGCTCCCCCGTCGATCCGGATGTTCTCCCCGTTCACCATCGGCGCCGACTCCAGGTAGAGCAACGCGTCCACGATCTCGGAGATCTGCACCAGGCGCGGAATGGGATGGAGCGTCTTCAGGAACTCGCGATCGTCGTCGCCGTGCATCGGCGTGTCGACCACGCCGGGCGAGATCGTGTTGGCGCGGATCCCGTCCGCCACGTACTCCATGGCGAGGGCGCGGCTGAACGCCGGAATCGTGGACTTGGTGATGATAGGCAGCGCGACGTGCGCGCCGGCCAAGGGCTGATCGGTCAGCGTCGTCGAAATGCCCACGATGTGACCGGACCCCCGTTTGCGCATCTGCGCGACCGCCTGCTGGGTCACGAAGAAGTATCCGGCGACGTTCGTGCTGATCATCCGTTCGAAGTCCTCCGGCGTATAGTCGGTGAACGGCTTCGGAAGGTAGATCCCGGCGTTGTTGACGAGCAGGTCGATACGGTCGAAGTGTTCGATGGCCGCATCGGCGACCCGCGTGCCCGTCTCCGGCTTGCCGATGTCTCCGTCGACGAGGACGAGACTCGCGGAGGGTTGCAGATCCTTCGAGTCACTGATCGTGCGCGCGTTGGCGACAACGCGATAGCCGCGCTCGAGAAGCGCTCGGGTGATCCCCAACCCGATCCCGCTCGAAGCGCCGGTGACGATTGCGACGCGCCCGGTCATGGGGTGTTCCTCCTCTGATCCAAGTCGCCTGCGTTCGAAATGCCATGCTCGCGATCACGAGTCCACGTGGGTTTCGTGCCGGCGCCTGTCGGGGGTCTCGGGCCTTGCCCGCCAATTCGGCTGGTGGATCGATCCCGCGCCTGGAGGGTCGCGCTTCCGCGCGACCGGCCGCGCGGAAGCGCGGCCCTCCAATCGGGAACGGAACGTGCTCAGGGAATTGGTGGGCAAAGCCGGGGTCTCGCCCTCCACCGCCTCGCACGGCGTCGCGCTCGCGCTCGGCGGGCGGAACGGCCAGCGCGGGATCGACGTCGACCTTGAACGGTGGATCACTCCGCCCCGATGTGGGCGCCCTTCTCCGCCACCGAGCGCCGCATGATCAGCACGAAGAAGACCAGCGCGACGCCGAACGCCGCCGAGAACGCGAACACGTCGAAGTAGGCCAGCGACAGCGCCTGCTGCTCCCGTAACCGCTCCAGCACCTGCAGCGCCATCTGATGCGAGCGGGCCGGGTCACCGGTGTGATGCAGAAACAGCTGCTCGCCCCGCGCCAGCAACTGGTTGACGGCGGGGTTCAGCGCGTCGAGGCGCTCGTTGAGCCGCAGGAGATGAAACTGCTCCCGCCGCTGATGAATGATCTGCGCGACGGAGGTGCCCACGCTGCCGCCCTCGTTGCGCAGCAGGGCGAGCAGTCCGACGGCGGCGCCGCGCATCTCCTTTGGAATGTAGAGGAACGCCGCCACATTGAGGGGCGCAAAGAGCATCGACAGCCCGGCGATCACCACCACCCGTGGCCAGACCACCTGCCAGGGGCCGACGTCGAGGGTGAGGTGCGCCATCCAGTAGTTGCCGGCGGCCATCGTCAGCAGGCCGCCGGCCATCAGGAAGCGGGCGTCGACGCCGCGCGCCAGTATCGTCCCGACGATGAGGAGCATGACGACCGCGAAGAGCCCGGCCGGCGACAACACCAGGCCCGAGGTGGTGGCGTCGTAGCCGAAGAGCGACTGGAGCAACGCCGGCAGCGTCACGGTGTTGGCGTACAGCAAGCCGTAGGCGCAGAAGATGATGATGCAGCAGGCGCGGAAGTTGCGGTCCGCCAGCGTCCGCAGGTTGATCAGCGGGTTGGCGATGCGCAGCTCGCGGTAGATCAGGCCGACCAGGCCGCCGCCGAACAGGAGCAGCAGGGTCTGCACGCGCCAGAACGGATCGCCGAGCCAGTCCCACTCCTGTCCCTTGCTGAGGACGATCTCCCAGCACACCATCGTCACACTGAGCAGGCACAGCCCGAGGGTGTCGAAGGGCTGGCGCCGGGCGCGGGCACGTGCCCGTTCGGCCTGGAGATAGTCCGGATCGACGACCACCGCGCGGCACATGAACAGGGCGAGCAGGCCGACCGGGACGTTCAGGTAGAAGATCCAGCGCCAGCCGTAGTTGTCGGTGATGAAGCCACCGAGCGTCGGCCCGACGACCGGAGCGAGCAGCGCGGCGACGCCGAAGATCGTCATCGCCGCGCCCTGTTTCTCCTGCGGAAAGGCGTCCAGCAGCACCGCCTGGCTCGACGGCTGGAGGCCGCCCCCGGCCAGGCCCTGCAGGACGCGGAAGGCGATCAACGCCCCCAGGCCGGTGGCCATTCCGCACAGGGCCGAGGCCAGGGTGAAGACGGCGATCGAGAGCAGGAAGTAGTTGCGTCGCCCGAGCCGCAGGGCGAGCCAGCCCGAGATCGGCAGGACGATGGCGTTGGCGGCGAGATAGCTGGTGATCACCCACTCGCTGTCGGTGGCGGGCGCCGACAGCCCGCCGGCGATGTAGCGCAGGGCCACGTTGGCGATCGTGGTGTCCAGCACCTCCATGAAGGTCGGGATCACCACCGCGGCGGCGACCAGCCACGGACTGACCGCGCGCCTCGGCAGGGCGACCACGGCCGCGGCGGCGGTCATCGAGGTGGCGGCGGCGCGGCGGCCGGGCCGGCCAGATACGGCTGCAGCACCTTGCCCGCATCGGGGCCGGTGGGGCTCTGGTTGACGTGCACGTACGGCGTCACCGAGAGTCCGACGAACAGCGGCGCCTGGTCGGGATCGTAGTCCTCGAGATCGATGCGCACCGGCAGGCGCTGCACGACCTTGACGAAGTTGCCGGTCGCATTCTCGGCCGGCAAGAGCGCCAGCGTCGACCCGGTACCCATCGTGAAGCCGGAGACGCGGCCGCGAAAGCGGTGGCTATCGCCGTACATGTCGACGTCCACGTCCACCGCCTGTCCGATCCGCAGCTCGCCCAGCTGCGTCTCCTTGAAGTTGGCGTCGATCCAGATGTCGGTGAGCGAGCGCAGCGCCATCATGGACTCGCCGGCCAGGACGTGATCGCCGGGGTTGACGGTGCGGCGCGTCACCACCCCGTCGATCTCCGCCACCACGTCGCAGTACCGCAGATTCAACTGCGCCTGGTCGAGATTCGCCCGCGCCTCGCCGAGCTTGCCCTCCGCCTGCTTGACCGCCGGCGCGTCCTCGAGCAGCTGCGCGAAGATGCGGTCGATGTTGCCCTCCGGGTCGCGCTTGAAGAAGTCGGCCAGCATCTGCCGCGGCGAGGTGTTGAACGAGTGGACCACTCCAAGCTGTGCCGCGGTCTGCATCAACTGGAACTGCGCTTCCTTGACGGCGGAATAGGTCTGGTCGAGATCTGGGGGAACAGCCGCGAGGTTGTCGTCGGTATCGGGTTTTCGCGGCAGGCCCAGGCTGGCGCGCACCTGGTAGACCTCCTGCTCGGTCTTCTCGCGCTGCGCCTCGGCCACCGACAGGGCCTCGGTGATGGCATCGAACTCCTGCCTCGACACCGCCCCCTGCCTGACCAGTGGCTGCTCCCGGGCGTAGTCCGCTCGCGCCCTGTTGACGATCGCCTTCTGCGACTCGAGCTCCGCAACTCTCGACTGGAGCTCGGCGGTCTCGTTGTCGAGATCCTCCATCGCGTGTTGCAGGTTGTAGCGCTGGCTGCGCGCCAGGCCTTCCAGGCCGCGGACCTGCGCTTGCGCCGCAACGAGGTCGGCCTGTGCGGTGTCGACCGCCGACTGGGCGATCGCGACCTGGACGTCGTACGGCTCCTTGTCGAGCTGGACGAGCAGATCGCCGGCGTGCACGCGGTTGTTGTCGTCGACGAGGACCCGCTGGACCTGCCCGGGAACGCGCGGCGCGACGAACGTGACGTGGCCGTTCACGAACGCATCGTCCGTCGAGACGGTGGTGAAGGCGGTGATGAGCCAGGGGATGGCCTCGAACAGGACGAGCAGCGCCAGGACGCCGCCGGCGACCCACACCCACCATCGCCGCGCGCCGCCGCGCCGTGGCGTCGTGGGTGTCGCCGCGTCGGAATGCGCCGTGGGTGCGCCGCCGCCGCGCTCCGCGCCGTCCGCCGGCGGAGGTGCTGGAAGCGGGTGTTCGACAGGCTCGCCTGATCTGCTGTCCGGCATGGTGGCGGCAGTCCCTTTGCCTGATGGCCTATGGTACCCGCCGAACGCGGTGGCAGTCGAGTGCCGGGCGGTCCAATTCCGCGATCCTGGGGATTGCTCCGGATGGGCGGCGCCAGCGCCGAGGCGGTAGAGCGCCGCGGGATGATCTGGCGGTCTCCGGCGGATGGCCGCGACGCCGCCATCGCTGTTGCCGATGCCGATGAGCGGCGGCGATGTGAGTGGCGGTAGGGCCACGGCGCGTGTCGAAGTCGGTGAAACAGAAGAAGCGCGCGCTGAAGCGAGACCACCGCCGACCGTAGGTTCAGGACCTACCCGGTCCCTATTGGCCGGCTGATCGCCATACGGCGCAGGGTGTGGCGCTCAACCGCGGCGACGCATAAGGACACCGCGAGAACGCTCATCGGCTTGAGCGGACTCATCCTGGCCTTTTGGCGCGCCGTCTCACGCGCTTCACGACCTCGAACCAAAGGACACACACAAATCCGGCCCCCAGGCTGAGGAGGGCGTCCGTCGGGTGGAGCGGAGCGAAACGGAACAGCCGCCGCGCGAACGGGACCAGGAGAGCCAGCGCGAGAAAGGTAGGAGCGCCGAGTAGAACCCAGCGCACGGCGGTGTTGGGAACGCGCAGCATCGCGACGGCGGACCGGGTCCAAGAACGATTGACCAGAATGACGACGACGAAAGAGACCACCAGCGTCGCGAAGGTATGAGCGCGAGCAGCTTCCGCGGAGTGCCCCCTGCGTGCGAGCAGGAAGACGGTCAGGCAGACGCCGAGAATGCTGAGTCCCTGCAGGACAGCGATGCCGAGGGTCTCTTTCGAGAAGAGCCCCTCATCTCGCCTTCTCGGCGGCCTCCGCATCACGTCGCTCTCGGCCTCTTCGGCCTCGAAAATGAGCGTGCACGATGGGTCGATGATCAGTTGAAGGAACGCGATGTGGACGGGCAGTAGCAGGAGCGGCCAGTCGGCGAAGAAGACAGGTAGCATCGACAAGCCGGCGATCGGCACGTGCACGGCTACGATGAATACGATGGCCTTCTTGATGTTGTCATGGATACGTCGGCCGAGGCGCACCGCGCCGACGATTGAAGAGAAGTCATCGTCGAGCAGCACGAGGGACGCTGCCTCGCGGGCAACGTCAGTTCCGCGCCCCCCCATCGCGATGCCAATGTGCGCGGCCTTCAAGGCGGGGGCGTCATTCACGCCGTCGCCGGTCATCGCGACCACCTCGTTGTTCGCTTTGAGCGCGTTGACGATGCGCAGCTTCTGCGCAGGGACGACGCGCGCAAAGACCTGCACGTTCGACACCCGCCGGGCGAGCTCCTCCTCGGACATCCGTTCGAGATCGAGCCCGGTGAGCGCGGTCTCGCAGTCAACGAGTCCGGCATGTCGAGCGACGCTCTGGGCAGTGGCGGGATAGTCACCAGTGATCATCACCACGCGCACGCCTGCAGCGTGACACTCGGCCACGGCGCCAGGCACCTTGGTCCGCAGCGGATCTTCGAAGCCCAATAGGCCTACAAGCTCGAGGGAAAGGTCGTGGTGCTCGACAGGAAGCGCTTCCGCGCGCGTGGTGCCACGCGCGACGCCAAGAACGCGTAGGCCCTGTGATGCAAGGCTCAGCACGTCGCGCGCCATCGCGGCGCGTTGACCCGCCGTGAAATGGCAGAGGTCGGCGATGGCCTCGGGCGCTCCTTTGGTCGCCACCACGACGTCGTCATTGGTGCCGACGTGCCAAGCGTGGGTCACCGCGAGCAGGCCGGGCGCAAGCGGGTACTCGCGCACCAGCGTCCAGTTCGGATGGAGGTGCTCCGTGTTCTTGATGAGCCGGTCCCCCGCCTCGTGGAGCGCTCGCTCCATCGGATCGAAAGGGTCGCGTTTACTCGCCAGGATTGCGTGCTCGAGGAGGCTGTGCAGCTCTTCAGGGAGGTCCCCCTCGAGGCGGGCCAGGTCAATGGTGCCGCCGGCTGTGGCAAGCTTTCGTAAGGTCATCTGGTTTTGCGTGAGCGTGCCCGTCTTGTCGACGCACAGGACGGTGGCGGCGCCCAACATCTCGACCGCCGACATCCGCCTCGTGAGTACCTGGCGGCGCGAGAGCCGCCATGCGCCGAGCGCAAGGAAAATCGTGAGCACGACGGGAAATTCTTCGGGGAGGATCGCCATGGCCATCGCGATGCCCGCGAGAAACCCCTGCTTCCAGGTGTCCGCGCCACCGCCGCGGGTGAACGCGAATGCCACCACGACCAGCACGCAGGCCACGAGCCCGGCAATGGCCAGGATGCGAACGACGCGCCTGGTCTCCGTCTGCAGCATCGTCGGTTCAGGCTTGGTTTGCTCAAGCGCCTTGCCGATCTTGCCCAGCTCCGCGCGCGGCCCCGTGGCCGCGATCTCCACGATGCCTTGTCCGGCCGTCACCAGAGTGCCGGAGAACACCGATGGCAAGTCGTCGCCGCCAGGCCGGTCAAGCACCTGAGCATCCAGGGATGGCACCTTGCGGACTGGCACCGACTCTCCGGTCAACAGCGACTCGTCGGCGGAGAGGTGCAGTGCTCGTCGCAAGAGACCGTCGGCAGGGATACGGTCGCCCTCGACAAGGACAACGAGGTCGCCGCGCACCACCTCACGACCGGCGATTCGCCGCCGTGCGCCGTCGCGAATTACCAGGGCGCGTGGGCTCGAGAGATCGCGCAGAGCCTCGAGCGCGTGTTCCGTGCGCCGCTCCTGAACGATGGTGATCGTCATCACGACGAACACGAAGCCAAGCAGCATCAACGCGTCGGTCGGCTCCCCCATGAGGAGGTACACGACGCCGGCAGCGACCAGCATGAGGAACATCGGCTCGCGCACGACCTCGAGGACGATGGTGAGCAGGTTGCGCCGCTGCTGTGCGGGGAGCTCGTTCGGCCCCTCCTCATCCAGACGCGCGCGCGCGTCGCCTTCCAAAAGGCCGACGAGGTCCTCGATCTGGAGGACGTCGGCGACAAGCGGAACACGCGCGGCCAGCGAGGAGCGACTGCTTGGCGACTCGCTCACGTCGGTGTCCCCGGCAGTGGCCGGAGGCGTTTCACTCGAAGTGGCAACATCAGCATGGGCACCCGCATGACAGAACCTCCCATGGTTTGCACAAAGTCGGCCAACGATCATTCGCCGCGAGATCGCGCCAACGTGTGGCGCTTGGGTCCTGGGCGCGAGCCGCAGCGCAGGATCGCCGTCACCGCGCCTCGAACACCTCGAGCACGGCGCGGCACAGCGGCGGGTCGTAGGCGAGCGCGTAGCGCAACCGGTGCGGCCGGCAGCGCGCGCGTAGTCGGTACGAGCTGGCGATTTCACCTGACCCGGGTATCGGGCGTGGCCCCGCACGGGCGCCGACCCACCGAGGCGGGGCCTCCCCCGTGGCGCGAGGCGGGGGCACGTCGCGGACCGGTGCTGTCCCCCACGCCGCCGGCGCCTGCCGTGCGACACCCCGCTGCGGGCGGAAGCGGCGGGCGCCGCGCACCGGTGACATCGTCTTCCCGGATTGCTACGACGAGCGCGAGGCCTTTGCGTGAGCGTTGACGACTGGTCGACCGCGCGCGCCGGCGGGCTGCCTGCCTATCTGGCGCGTGCCCGCGCGGCGGCGCGGATCTGGCTCCGCTTCGATGCCTGGTTTCCGCAGGTGCCGCTGGCGATCGCCGTCGGCGTGCTGGGCGTCCTGCGCCTCCTGCCGGCGCTCGAGCGCTCGCTCGGCGTGTCGCTCCTCTCGCGGGAGCTCAGCCTCGCCAACACCTCTCTCGTCGGCCTGTCGGTGCGCGGGCTGCCGCAGGTGGTCACCGGCGCGTTCCTGATCGTCATGTCTGTGGGCCTGCTGCTGCGCTCGCGCCTGGCCTGGCTGACCACGCTGCTCACCGCGATCGCCAGCCTGTCGATCGCCATCGCCACCCGCGAACTGGCCGACCGTCCCCTCCTGAGCGCGTTCAACGCGATCATCCTCCTCGCCCTGCTGCTCGGCCACCGGCGCTTCCAGCGCACCAGCCTCGCCGCCGCCAGCCTGTTCGCCGTGGTCAGCATCTCGTCGCTGCTGGTCTACGCGGTGGTCGGCAGCTACGCGCTGGGCGAGAGCTTCAAGCCGCCGATCCAGGACCTCGTCACCGCCCTGTACTTCTCAGTGGTGAGCATGGCGACCGTCGGCTATGGGGATATCGTCCCGCAGAACACCGAGGCGCGGCTGTTCGCGCTCTCCGTGATCGTCGCCGGAATCTCCGTCTTCGCCACCTCGCTCAGCGCGCTGTTGACGCCCCTCTTCACACGCCGCATGCAGAGCGCTCTCCGCCCGAGGGACTCCGAAATGACGCGCGCCAATCACTACATCATCGTCGGCGACACCGCCCTCGCCCGCAACACGTTCCAGGAGCTGCGCCGGCGCGATCAACCGGTGACGGTGATCCTGTCGCACCCGCCGAGCGAGGGACTGCTCCACCAGGCCGACGTGGTCGTCGGCGACGCCAGCGACGTCGACGTCCTGCGTCTGGCGGGCGCCGACAAGGCGCTGGCGGTGCTGGCGCTGAGCGCCGACGACTCCGACAACGCCTTCGTCATCCTGGCGGTGAAGGACCTCCCCGGCACGCCGAAGACGGTTGCGGTGGTGAACGACGCCAAGAACCTCACTCGCGTCAACCGCGTGCAGCCCGACCTCATCTTCTCGCCCGAGGTGCTGGGCGGCGAGCTCTTGGCCATGGCGCTGCGCGGCGAGCGCGTCGAGGGCCAGGGCCTGCTCGATCGCCTGCTGCGCTTCCGGGAGTAGGGGCGCCGCGGAGCATCTCGAGCGGGCACCGGGTCGAGCGATGCGCGCGGGCTATCCGCACCGCGAAGGGGCCGCGCCGCCGTCGCCGGGCCACCGATTGGAGGGACGCGCTCCTGCGGCCAGACCCGAATGGCGTGTCGCAAGCACCAGCGGACCACGGCGCCGCGGAAGCGGCGCCCTCCATTCGGTGATGGCATGCGCCGAGTGGGAGCGAATTGGGGCCAAGCGACGCATTTGAGGTACTGTGCGCGCGTGAGGAGGGTTGCATGGCTCGACTGCTGTCGGTCAACGTAGGTCTGCCGCGCGATGTCGACTGGCACGGCAGGACGGTGCACACCGGCGTGTGGAAGGCGCCGGTTGTCGGTCCGCGCATGGTGCGGCGGTTGAACGTCGACGGCGACGGCCAGGGCGACCTCGGCGGCCACGGCGGCGAGCAGCGGGCCGTGCTCGTGTACCAGATCGAGTCGTACCGGTACTGGCAGCAACACTTCGGCCGCGACGATTTCACCTACGGACAGTTCGGCGAGAACTTCACGATCGAGGGTCTCGCCGACGACGCGGTGTGTATCGGCGACCGCTTCCGCATCGGCAGCGGCGGAGGTCGAGGTCACCCAACCGCGCGTCACCTGCTATCGCGTCGGCCTGCGGCTGAACGAGCCGCGGATGGCGGCGCTGTTGGTCGTCCCACCGCCGTCCGGGCTTCTACCTGCGCGTCATCACCGAGGGCCAGGTGGAAGCCGGCGACGAGATCGTGCAGATCGCCGACGGCCCCGAGCGCATGAGCGTGGCCGACATCGACGCCCTGCTCTACCTGCCGGACCATCCGCGAGCGGCCCTCGAGCGCGCGCTGCGCATCCCGGCGCTCAGCCCGGGCTGGCAGCAGTCGCTGCGGGCGTTGCTCGAACAGACGGGCGACGGAGGGCGCGGCGGCGGCAATACCGGCCTGAGCGCCGCCGCCGGCGTGGCGCCGCCGGCGTGGCCGGGATTCCGCCCGCTGCGCGTCGTCGGGATCGAGGCGGAGACCGGCACCGTTGCGTCCCTGCGCCTCGCCGCCGCTGACGGCGCGCCGCTCCCGGCCGCGCTGCCCGGCCAGTTCATCACCGTCCGTCTCCATCCGAGCGGCGGCGCGCCACCGGTGATTCGCAACTACTCGTTGTCGGGCCCGCCAGGCGCGGCGGAGTATCGGATCAGCGTGAAGCGGGAGCCGCACGGTGCCGGCAGCGGCTACCTGCACACGCAGGTCCACAGCGGCGATGCGCTCGACGTTGCGGCGCCGCGCGGCACCTTCACCCTGGGCGGCGGCGACACCCCGGTGGCGCTGCTATCCGCCGGGATCGGCGCCACGCCCGTTCTGGCCATGCTGCACGCGCTCGTCGCCACCCGCGCGACGCGGCCCGTGTGGTGGGTGCACGGCGCGCGCGACGCCAGCGAGCACGCCTTCGCGAAGGAGAGTCGCGCCCTGCTGGCGCAACTGCCGAACGCCTCCGCGCACGTCCGCTACAGCCGCCCAGCTCCCGGCGATCGGCTGGGCCGCGACTACACGAGTGTCGGACGAATCTCGGCGGACCTTCTGCGCTCGCTCGCCTTGCCGTCGAACGCCGACGCCTACCTCTGCGGTCCGTCTGCCTTTCTGCAGGATGTGTCGGCCGCGTTGCACGCGCTGGGGCTCGACGCCGCGCGCGTCCACAGCGAGATCTTCGGCGCACCGCCGGCGCTCACGCCCGGCATCGCCGCCGCCACGGTGACGCCGCACGCGCCCGCCGGCGCGCCGGGTGCGGGACCGGCGGTGGCGTTCGCGCGCAGCGGTCTGCGTGTGAACTGGAGTCCGCAATACGCAAGCCTGCTCGAGCTCGCCGAGGCCTGCGGCGTGCCGACGCGCTGGTCCTGCCGCACCGGCGTCTGCCACACCTGCGAGACCAACCTGCTCGCGGGCGCCGTCGCCCACAGCCCCGAGCCGATCGACGCGCCGGCGCAGGGCAACGTCCTGATCTGCTGTTCCCAACCCAAGGACGACGTCGTCCTCGATCTCTGATCCGTCCAGCGGCGGCGCCCGTGGTCGACCCCCGAAGGAGCGCGCCGACCGGAGTCGCCCGCGCACCGACGAGCACCACGGCGGCGTGCGCTGAACGCTACCCCGCGCGCCGGATCACCAGGCGATACAGGGCGAGAGCGCCCAGCGCGCCCACGGCCGCCACCAGACCGAAGATCGACAGCACCGGTGCGCCGACCGACAGCGTCGGACACTCGATCATGACGCACGAGGTACTCGAGCCGATGAAGTTGCCGCCCTGGCCGTCGCAGTCGAACTCGTTGACCGACACGCACTGTCCGTTCGCGAGACAACACGCTCCCACCGGTGTCGTCGTGGCGCGCGTCGCCGACAGCCCCGGCCCGATCAACAGCATCGCACCCACCAACGCGACGAACGCACCGCGCATCCCCGGCGAACTCATTCTCTGCATCACGCCCACCTCGCGCGTCGCCGCGCCGCGCGCCCGCCGGCGCCGATCTATTGTCCGTTGCCTTGCGTGACCGGCACCGGCGTCGGGAGCGTGCTCGTGGTGTGGAGCACCTTCCAGGCCAGCCAGGCAGCGAGGGCGAGGACCAGACCGACCACCATCAGACCTTTGTTCCGTCCCTTCACGCCTCCCCCTTCCGCCGATTGTCCCGGTCGTCGTCAGCAGCCTTGGAGCCCGCAACCGCTGTTCGAGCCGCCGTCGCTTGCGGGCGCCTGTGTAGCCGCGCGTGGCGGTGCTGGCAAGCGCGAGTCAGACGATCGACACGGGTCGCGCGGCTTTCGTTCCGACTTGGAGGGCCGCGCGTCGGCGCGACCCTCCAAGCGGGGATCGGTCGAGCCGTCCGATTGGGCGGCAGGGCCGCTGAGCCCAGAACGCAACGACCGTCGGCATCATTCCTCGACGGTGACTCCCGAGCCGCCCATCTCCTTGGGCATGTCCTTCATCTTCGGTAGCCCGTCCTTCATCCGCAGCTTCGTCTCCTGGTAGTTGACGTGGACGCCGGGGCGAAACGAAAGCTCCGGAATCATCGCCGCGTACACATCGATGAGCCCCATGCCGGGATGCTCGGTGAAGATGTGGCCGCCGCATGTCTTGCACCATTTGCGGAAGCTGCGCGGCGTCTTGTTGTACGTGCCGATGTTGTCGGCGCCCTGCACGACCTGCACCGCCGTCGGCGGCCACAGGGTGAAGGCGTTCACCGGCCCGGCGGACCAGTGTCGACACGACTCGCAGTGACAGTACCCCATCCCGGCAGGCTCGCCGGTGACCGTGAACTGCACCGCACCGCAGAAGCAGCTGCCTTTGTAGACCGTCGCCTTGCTCATGATGGACCTCCTTGGTGTCTGACTGATTGCGCCACCGTAAGCGGCGTCGCGGTAAGGAGCGAGCGCCGCACGGTAAACTTTTCGGTTAGGAAGCCGCGCGGGCCTCCGTGCCCGTCGCCGTGCGGGGCACCGCGCAGCGCGTTTTCGACGGCCATGGAACGGCATCCGCCGTCAAGGTCGATTGCGCCGCCGCGGAGGCGCGTGTTAGCGCCCCGGTATGGGGTCGTGCGAACCGGAGAAGAAACCATGAGTGCATACTCGGCCTGGTTCGAGTGCGTGAACGGCTGCCCCGACCACTTCAGCCTGTTCGAGGTCATCTACCGCTGTCCGCACTGTGGCGACCTGCTCGACGTCGTGCACGACGTCGACGCGCTGCGCCGCCGCTCCGGCGGCGTCCTGGATGCAGCTCTTCGACGAGCGCTACCGGCGCAACGAGTTCCCCTACGGCTCCGGCGTCTGGGGCAAGAAGGAATGGGTGGTCCCGTTCCTCGCCAACGAGAACATCGTCTCGACGTACGAGGGCGGCACGAATCTCCTGTGGGCGGAGCGCTACGGCAAGCTGCTCGGCGTCGAGGACCTGTGGGTGAAGCAGTGCGGCAACTCGCACACCGGGTCGTTCAAGGACCTGGGCATGACGGTGCTGGTGTCGGTGGTGAAGCAGATGATCGCCGACGGCCAGCAGATCGCCGCCATCGCCTGCGCCTCGACCGGCGACACCTCCGCCGCGCTCGCCAACTACTGCGCCGCGGCCGGCATTCCGGCGGTGGTGCTGCTGCCGCGCAACAAGGTCTCGCCGGCGCAGCTCGTGCAGCCGCTCGCCAACGGCGCGCTGGTGCTGAGCCTCGACACCGACTTCGACGGCTGCATGGCGCTGGTGCAGGAGATCACCAAGGAGCGGACCGTCTATCTCGCCAACTCGATGAACAGCCTGCGCATCGAGGGACAGAAGACCGTCGCCATCGAGCTCGTGCAGCAGTTCGACTGGGAGGTGCCCGACTGGGTGGTGATCCCGGGCGGCAACCTCGGCAACGTCAGCGCGCTCGGCAAGGGCTTCCTGCTGATGCGCGAGCTCGGCCTGATCCAGAAGCTGCCGCGCATCGCCGTGGCGCAGGCGGAGAACGCCAACCCGCTCTACCGCTCGTATCTCGAGGACTTCGAGAACTTCCAGCCGGTGGAGGCGCAGCAAGACCCTGGCGAGCGCCATCCAGATCGGCAACCCGGTGAGCGTACAAGCGCGCCGATCCGCGTCCTCAAGCAGTTCGACGGCGTCGTCGAGCAGGCGAGCGAGTCCGAGCTGGCGAACGAGGCGGCGCTCGCCGACCGCACCGGCATGTTCAACGATCCCGCACACCGGCGTCGCGCTGGCGGTGCTGCGCAAGCTCGTCGATCGCAAGATCATCCGCCCCAAGCAGCGCGTGGTGGTGATCTCGACCGCGCACGGGCTCAAGTTCGCCGAGCAGAAGACGGCCTACCACCTCGGCCAGCTCGAGGGCATCCACGTCGCGCTACGCGAATCGGCCGGTCGAGATCGAGGCCGAGCTGCGCACGGTCATCGATGCGATCCGGCGCTTCGCCGACAAGGTCAAGCTGCTGGAGTCAGTGACGTGTCGGCCGATCGTCCCACGGCCGGCGGCCCGAGCACGCGCGCCGTCCACGGCGGCGAGGCGCGCACCAAGCTCGCCAACGCCGTCACCGAGCCGATCGTGCAGACGGCGACCTACACCTTCGCCGACACCGCCGAGCTCGCCGACTACTTCGAGGGCCGCATCGAGCGCGAGGAATACGGCCGCTACGGCAATCCCACGCAGCGCGTCGCCGAGCGCAAGCTGGCGGCGCTCGAGGGCGCCGAGGACGGCCTGCTGTTCTCGAGCGGCATGGCGGCGATCACCACGACGCTGTTCGCCATGCTGTCGAAGGGCGCGCACGTCGTGGTCACCGACGACGCCTACCGGCGCACGCGGCAGTTCCTGCTCAGACCCTGCGCCGCTACGGCGTCGAGGTCACGGTCGTGCCGGCCGGCGACTACGATCGGCATGGAGGAGGCGATCCGCCCGACGACGCGGCTGCATCTTCAGCGAGTCGCCGACCAACCCGTACAACCGCATCCTCGATCTCGAGCGCGTCGCCGACATCGGCCGCCGCCATCGCGTCAAGACGCATCATCGACTCGACCTTCGCCACGCCGATCAACCAGCGCCCGCTCGAGTTCGGCATCGATCTGGTCATCCACTCCGCCACCAAGTACCTCGGCGGCCACAACGACCTGCTCGCCGGCGCCGTGCTCGGCAGCGCGCCGCTGATCGGCGGCATTCGCGATCTGCAGGGCATCACCGGCGCGGTGCCCGATCCGTTCGCCGCCTATCTGCTGATCCGCGGCATCAAGACGCTGGCGCTGCGCGTCGCGCGGCAGAACGACAACGCGGAGCGCCTGGCGGCGTTCCTCGCCGACCATCCGAAGGTCGCGCGCGTGCACTACGCCGAGCCTGCCGAGCCATCCCGAGCACGCCATCGCGGCGAACGACAGATGCGCGGCTTCGGCGGCGTCGTCTCGTTCGAGATCCACGGCGACCTCGCCGCCGGCTCGCGCCTGGTCGACGCCTGCCGCATTCCGCGCATCGCGCCGTCGCTGGGCGGCGTCGAGAGCCTGATCGAGCAGCCGGCGCTGATGAGCTTCTACGAGCTGAGCACCGAGGAGCGCCTGCAGGTCGGCATCAAGGACTCGCTGATCCGCTACTCGGTCGGCATCGAGGACGCCGACGACCTGATCGCCGACCTGCGCCAGGCCCTCGACCTCGTCTGAGCCGCCGCGCGGGCGCAATCACCGAATGGGTGGCCGCGCTCCCGCGCGGCCACCCCCGTGCGGACCCATCTCCAGCAGCTGGGACTTCATGGCGTCGATATCCCCCGAACTCCGGCCACGACGCCCCCTGACGCGAGCCGAGCTCACGCCGGCTTGCGGCAGATGAACAACACCTCGTCGACGTCGGCCGTCGGAATCACGCCGGGCCGCAGGGCCAATGGCCCTTGCAGCCGCAGGCCGAGCGGCATGATCACGTGGTTGTACCACCACAGCGCGCGGCCGCGATGGTGCCGCAGCTGGTCCATGCCGTAGGCGACGAGGCGCGGCGCGCGCGGCTGCATGCCGAACGGCGCGCTCGCTTCGACCGCCAGCCCGTGCCGCGCCAGCTTGGCGAGCAGCGGTGCCGGCTCGTAGCGCCGCCGGTGTCCGACGGCGGCGTCGAACGGCGTCCAGCGCGCCGGATGCAACGGCGTCGACAAGACCAGCGCGCCGCCGGGGGCGGTCACCCGCGCCAGCTCGGCGAGCGCGCTGTCGTCGTCGTCGACGTGCTCGACGATGTCGAACGCACACACCAGGTCGAAGCCCGCCGACGCCAGCGGCAACGCCGTGATCGAGCCGCGCACGGCGGCGGCACGGCGCGCGCGCAGCACCGCGAGCGCGGCGGCGCTGAGCTCGACGAACTGCGTGCCGGCGATCGGCAGATGCAGGCGCAGACCCGGGGCGACCTCCAGCCGTCGCGTCGCGGCCGCGCACAGGCGCTGCATCAGCGGCCAGGTATTGAAGCGCTCGGCCTCGACGAGGTCCGCGCCTTCCCACAGCGATTCGTAGAAGCCCAGGTTCGCTTCGTGATCGCTCGCCAGCTCCATGCCTATCGGATTCCACAGATGCAGGTCGAAGACCATGCCGACGTCGAGAAATGCCAGCCCGGGCTACCCGGTCGCGTCGCGTCGGTGGTCCTCCGTGGCCGCCGTGGTGACGACCGCTCCCCTGCCGGCGCCGGCCACGACGAGCCCGCCAATCGCCAGCCCGACCGCCTCCGGCGCTCCGAGCGGTCCCGCGGCGTAGGAGATGAACGACAACCCCGCGACCAGGGCGGCAAAGAGCACGAAGGCGCGGGGATCGGTCTCCAGCGCATTCGCCTCGAACGCGCGCCAGAGAGCGACGACCAGGAGCAGGACCAGCAACCCTTCGTTGGTCACGTACCAGGCTCCCGCCATCACCGCCGCGATGGCGAGCCGGTGCCCGCGACCGAGGGCGCGGAATCCACGCCCGCCATCGAGTGGAACGATCGGCAGCAGGTTGAAGAGGTTGACCCAGGCACCGGTGTGCGCGATCGCCGCCAGCAAGCGCGAGCCAGTGCCCCAGGCGACGGCGAGGGCGGCCAGCGCGGCGCCGCAGCCCCAGAGGGGTCCAGCGAGGCCGACGCGTGCCTCCGCCGCCGGTTCCATGTCCTGCCGAAAGCGCACCACGGCGCCGATCCCGGGCAGAAACATCGGCGCGGTGGCGCGCACGCCGAAGTGACGCAGCGCCGCGACGTGCCCCATCTCATGGACGAAGATCGACAGCACGAAGCCGGCGGCGAACTTCCATCCCCAGACGGTCCAGTAGACGCCGAACGCCGCCAGCATCGACAGCAGGGTACCGGCTTTGGTCAAACCGACGAGCAGCAGCTTCGCCTTGGAGAGGACGAGCGCCGCGATGGCGACGAGCCATCCCCACAGACTGCGTGGACGCGGCGTCGACTGTGCCCCGGTCTGGCCGACCGTCTTGCTCAGCGCGGCGATCTTCTCGTCCACCACCACGCGCTGTCGCGAGCCGGCCGGCAACAGGTCGCGCGCGTCCCGCCACGCCTGCAGGGCATCCGACAGCGCGCCCTGCTGCGCCGATTGATCGGCGGCGGCGGCGAGCTGCTTCAGTCGCTCTCCGTATCGCAGCCGCTGGCACCCAGGGCAGACGAGCAGAGACGGACTCAGCGCCGCCCCGCAGCCGGGACAGGCGGCGCCCGTCGCGCTATCCGGCAGCGCCACGCTGCGCCAGCGAGAACGGGCCCGTCAGCTGCACCGGCGTCGCCCGGGTCAATCGCCACGCCTGTTGCAACCCGAAGAAGATGATCAACCAGCCGATCACATTCGACACGCCCTCGAGAAACGGGCTCTCCAAGAGCACCAACCCGATCGATCCCCAGACGCTGGTCGGCAGATGCGCAACGATCTCATCGACCTTGGCTTGCACCTGGTCCGAGTCGGGGGCCGGCGCGGGCTCGCCCTGGGGCAGATGGGAAGCGATCTCCTCGGCGACCGAGTTCGAGATGCCCATGCGAAGACCGCCCCACACCGCCGGGACGTTGGCGGAGACGATCGCCAGGTACGTGAGCACCACGGCCAGCACCTGGTACGCAAGACCGCCGCGATTGCCCGATCCACGGCGCACCGCATTGCCGACCAGGATCCCGACCACGATCGCGATCAATCCGATCTCGAGCTTCGTCACCTCGCGGACGAAGTACCAGATCGCCGCACCGACCGCTCCGGCCACCACGCCGAAGAGAGCGGCGGTGACGAACGGCAGCGCTCCGCCGCCGCTGGCGACCGCGCTTGCGATCTGATTCTGACAGTTCGGGCACGCGACCTTGCCGTTGATTTCGAAGTAGGTGTCGCCGATCGGAACCCGGCACGCTGCGCAGCTCAGCCCCGCCGTGGGCTCGCTGGTCTCCACCGTGTCGAATTGAAGCGGAACCGATGACTGCATGGTCTCGTCTGCCATGCGCGGCATAGTGCCAAACGATGTCGTTCGCGCAAGCAGTTTCAGGGACGTGTCCAGGTTGCGCGGCGCGCGCGATCGCCGAATCGGGTCGAGCCGATCGCCTGTCGCCCTTGTCATATCGAGGCGCGCTGTGCTCTCACTCGATGGCAGGGGGGATCACCTGTATGTCGAGTAGCTCGCGCCTCGTGGCGTGCGCGACGTCCGTAGCGGTGCTGCTGTGTCTGGGCGGCTGCGGCAATGACAGCGCCGACCAGGCCTCGACGCCAACGGCGGTGCCGACCCTGCCGGCGTCAACCGCAACGAGCGCGCCGGTCGCCACCAGCACCGCCTCGGCCATCCCGAGCGCGACCGCGGGATCGACGGTCACCGTGACACCGCCGCAGCCACCAACCGCGACGTCCGTGCCGCCCTCCGCGACGCCGTCCACCACGCCGACGAGCACGCCGGACGAATCAGCCCTGGCAAAGTACGCCGGGCACGGACCGTACACGGTGGGCGTGACAACACTCAACATCGGCGATCGCGACATCGAGGTCTGGTACCCGCTCGATCCCGGCACAGAGGCGGGCGTGGAGAAGGCGAGCTACGCGTCGTTCACTGTGCTGCCCCCGGAGATCCAAGCCATCCTGCCGCCCGATCTCAACATCATCGTGCCGATGGATGCGTACCGCGACCTGCACATCAGCGGCGCCGGGCCGTTCCCGATCCTGACGTTCAGCCACGGCGCCGGCGGCTTCCGCCAAGCCTATTCCGGACTGCTGACCGGCATCGCGTCGCACGGATTCGTCGTCGCCTCGCTCGATCACCTCGAGTGGGGCCTGCTCGCGCAGGTCGGACTGCTGCCGCCGGGCGTCAATCGCGACCCCGGCGAGGTCGTGCTCGCCGCCGTCGACGCGCTCGCCACCGCGAGCGCCGAACCCAACCTCGCCGCTGTCCGGCGGGGTGGATGCCACCCGCATCGCGACCGCCGGGCACTCGGCCGGCGGCCGCGCCGCTTTCGCGCTGCCCGATCGTCCGGAGGTGAAGGCGATGCTCGGGTTCGCGACCGGAGCATCCAGCAGGGGCGTCGCCGGCAAGCCGATCCTTCTGCTCGCGGGCGCGGAGGACGGCGGGGCGGCGGGACTCGAGCAGGCGTACGACGACCTCTCGCCGATCAAGCGCTTCGTGGCGATCAACCACGCCGCTCACAACAGCTTCACCGATCAGTGCGCCATCATCTGGGGCGGCAACAATTTCCTCGAGAAGCTGGTGGCGGCGGGATTCCCGATTCCGGCGGACCTGCTGGCACTCGCCATCGACGGCTGTCGTCCCGAGAACCTCGCGCCGGCCGAGTTCTGGAAGGTCGTTCAGCACTTCACCGTCGCGCATCTGCGCGCCGCATTCGGAATGGACGATCCGCCGGTCGGCCTCGGCGACGGCATCGCCGGCGCGTTCGGCGACATCACGCTGCGCTATCGGCACGCGGATGACGTCAACGACACGCCGGACGACGTGCGGAGCTTCGTCTTCTCGGGCCTTGCCTCGATCGCGCCGACCTTCGCGACCGACCCGTGCCCGGGAGGGTTCAACCTGAACCCGAGCCAGCAGGTGCCGCCGTTGGTCGAGGACTGCAACCATCCGGAGGCGACGCAGGATCCGCTCTTCAAGACGGTGACGGCGGCGGGCACGATCGATGGCATCGACCTCGACGGCATGACGTCCAGCGCCGCCACGCCGGGTGCGTGCGCGCACGACGACTTCACCGGCCCCGCCGGCGCGCCCGGAGTCGACTTCCAGTACTGGCGCGCCGTCGGCTGCATCCGCGGTTTCCAACCCGGCGAGATCGCCGACACCGTCATCAACCAGGCGGTCCGCGACGGCTCGATGACCATCCTCCTCCAGGTCCGCGGCATCGACGATCCCCGCAACGACGACGACGTGCGCGTGCAGGTGTTCGCGAGCCCGGACGCCCCGCCAGTCGGCGCCGACGGGAGCGTCCTGCCGTTCGGCACGTTGAGCGCGGAGAGCGATCCGCAGTTCCGCAGTACGGTCGGCAATGGGAAGATCGTCGACGGGGTGCTCACAGCGGGACCCTTTGATCTCAAGGTCCGGATCAACATTCAGATCGTCGCCGGCGACCCTGACGTTCCACAAGGCGCACGTGCGCATGGAGATCCTGCCCGACGGCACGGCACAGGGCGTGTTGCTCGGATTCCAGCCCGCCGCGGAACTGTACGACATCTTCGGCACCAAGGCCGGCGCGGACGGCGCCGCCGCCCTCGGCTATACCTGCTCGGGCCTCTACGCCGCGCTGGCGTCACAGGCCGACGGCGACTTCGAGGAGGCGAGCGGGCGCTGCACGTCGCTGTCGGGCGGCTACCGTTTCGACGCCGTGCCCGCGTTCATCGCGCGCTGAGCAGCGGATGCCGAGCGGTCCGATGCCCGATCGAATCCGACGGCCGTTGTGGCTGGCGCTCGGCGCCCTGCTGATCGTCGCGGCGGGATGCGGCGACAGCGACACGGCGCGTCCAACGCCGACCGCCGCGCCGACGGCGATCCCGACGCCGACGGCCGCGGCACCGGCGACGCCCACGGCGAGCCTGGCGCCGACCGACGTACCGACATCGAACCCGACCGCGACGCCGACCGCCCCCCCGCCCGCGACGCCCACCGCGTCACCGGCGGTGGTCGGCGGACCGCTCGCCATGCGGCGCCTCACCACGGCGCAGTACAAGGCCACCATCGCCGACGTGCTCGGCGACGACATCGTCGTCGCCGGTCGGATCGAGCCCGACAACCGGCGCTCCGGGCTGCTGGCGGTCGGGATCGTCGTACGTCAGCGTGACCGGCGCCGGGTTCGAGCAGTACGAAGCCATCGCCCGCACCGTCGCGGAGCAGGCCCTCGATCCGGCGCATCGCGGCGCGCTGCTGTCCTGCCAGCCGCAGACCGCGACGGACGACGCGTGCGCCGGGCAGTTCATCCGTGCGATCGGCAGGCGACTGCTGCGGCGGCCGCTCGAGCGAGCGACGAGGTCGCCGCCGACGTCGCGCTCGCCGGCGCCGCCGGCGCGGCGCTGGGCGACTTCTACGCCGGGCTCGAGACCGCGCTGACGAGCCTGCTGCTGTCGCCCGAGTTCCTCTTCCGCGTCGAGACCGCCGAACCCGATCCGCGGGTCCCGCAGCGGCAGCGACTGAGCGATGCGACGATGGCGGCGCGCCTCAGCTACCTGCTGTGGAACACCGACGCCCGACGCCGAGCTGCTCGACGCCGCCGAGCGCGGCGAGCTGGTCGATGACGCCGGCCTGGCGCGCCAGGTCGATCGGCTGCTCGCGTCGCCGCGCCTGGAGGCGGCGGTGCGCGCCTTCTTCTCCGATCTCCTGCGGCTTCGACCAGATCGAGGACGGCCTCGTGCGCAAGGATCCGGCGCTGTTCCCCGCGTTCAGCCAGGCGCTGATCAACGACGCGCGCGAGCAGACCTTGCGCGTCATCGCCGACCACCTGCTCGACGCGGACGGCGACTACCGCGAGCTGTTCACCACCCGCAGCTCGTTCATGACGCGGGCGCTCGGCGTCGTCTACCAGGTGCCGGTGCGCGCCGCCGACGGCTGGGAGGCCTTCCAGTTCCCCGCCGACAGCGCGCGCGGCCGGGCTGCTGACCCACGTCAGCCTGCTGGCGCTGCGCTCGCATCCCGGCCGCAGCTCGCCGACGTTGCGCGGCAAGTTCGTGCGCGAGGTGTTGCTCTGTACCGACGTACCGCCGCCGCCCGGCGACATCGACTTCTCGATGTTCGCCGAGGAGGGCGGCGAGAATCGGCGCACCGCGCGCGAGCGCCTGACGGTAGCACGCGACCAACGAGGTCTGCGCCGGCTGTCACAGCCTGATGGATCCGATCGGCCTGGGCCTCGAGCAGATGGACGGGATCGGCGCCTATCGCGAGACCGAGAACGGCGCGGTGATCGATCCGTCCGGCGAGCTGAACGGCGTGACGTTCGCCGACGCCGCCGATCTCGGCGACGTGCTGTCGCGCGATCCGCGGCTCGGGACCGTGTTTCGTCGAAAGCCTCTACAATACGCCGTCGGCCGCGACATCGAGCCGCGGCGAGCGCGCCTGGCTGGCCGGTGTCGAGGTGGACGCCGACGCGTCCGGCTATCGCTGGCGCGATCTGTTGCGCACGATCGTGATGAGCGAGGCGTTCCGCACCACGTCTGGCGCGCGCCACGCCGAGGAGCCGACGGCGACGCCGAGTCCCGCCGGCACGACCGCCCCGAGTCCAACGGCGCCGACGCGAACGCCGACCGCCGGCGATCCCAACGCCACGCCGATCGACGTCGCCGCCGCCGAACGCCACCGCGACGCCGCCGGGGCGTGACCTTCCAGCAGCTGCAGGACGACGATCTTCACGTCCGCGCTGCGCCACGCAGTACTGTCACAGCGCGACGGCGAAGTCGGGCGGTCTCGTCCTCGAATCCGGCGAGGCGGCAACGACAACCTGGTGGGGGTCCAGCCGAACCTGGCCGCGGCGCGCAACGCCGGCTATCCTGCGCGTCGATCCCGACGTCGCCGGACAACAGCTTCCTGCTCTTCAAGCTCACGCAGCCGAGCAGCGCGATGTTCGGCTCGCGCATGCCGCTGGTCGGATCGCCGCTCAGCGAGGCGGAGATCGACTCGATTCGCGAATGGATTCTGGCCGGGGCGCAACCATAGGCCCGACAGGACGGACGATGACGAAACGGATCAGTAGACGAACGGTGCTTGCGCGGCATGCTCGGCGGCGCGGCGGTGTCGGTCGGTCTGCCGCTGTTCGACTGCTTTCTGAACGGCAACGGCACCGCGCTGGCGCAGGGCTCGCCGTTGCCGGTGCGATTCGGGACCTGGTTCTGGGGATGCGGCATGAACCCGGATCGTTGGGTGCCGACCACGGAGGGCGCCGACTACGAGCTGTCGCCGGAGCTCGAGGCGATCGCGCCGGTGCGCGAGCACATCAGCGTGCTGAGCGGCTTCAACACGGTCCTGGACGGCCGCCCCAACCTCCCGCACTGGACCGGCGTGATGGCGACCCTCACCGGCTCGGTGCCGGAGCGTCGAGCCCGAGGTGCCGGCGCCGACGCTCGACGTGCTGATCTCGGGACGGATCGGCATCGACGACGCGGTTCCGCTCGCTCGAGGTGAACGCGACCGGCGTGCCGGGACAGAGCTACAGCCGCGCCAGCGAGAGCATCGTCAACGCCAGCACCGTCTCGCCGCTGGAGCTCTACGGGCGCGTCTTCGGCGCCGACTTCTTCGATCCGCGCGAGGGGCCGTTCGTGCCCGATCCGAAGACGGTGCTGCGCAAGAGCGTGCTGTCGGCGGTCGCGCGAGGACGCGACGCGCCTCGAGGCGTCGCTCGGCACCCACGATCGCCAGCGCCTCGATCAGTACTTCACCTCGCTGCGCCAGCTCGAGAACCAGATCGAGGTCTCGCTCTCGCCGCCCGATCTCGCCGCGTGCATGCGAGCCGCGCGCCCCGGCGGGCGAGAACGTCGGCACCGACCTGGAGCAGGCGAAGAGCACGCATCGGCTCATGACCGAGCTGCTCGTCTTCGCGCTGCTCTGCGATCAGACCCGCGTCTTCAGCATGCTCTTCTCCTGGGGCACGTCGGAGCTGCGGAAGAGCGGCGCACAGACCGCGCATCATCAGTACACCCACGACGAGCTGGTCGATCAGGTCCTGGGATATCAGCCCGAAGCCACGTCGTTCGTGCTCGAGTCGATGGGCGCGTGGGCGGGCTTCGTCCAGCGTCTCGCGACCACCCCGGAGGGCGCGGGCACGCTGCTCGACAACTGTCTGGTGCTCGGCGCATTCCGAGAGCTCGTTCGCGAAGTCGCACCAGGTCACCACGCTGCCGGCGATGATCGCGGGCCGCGCCGGCGGCCGGATCCGCACCGGCATCCACGTCGCCGGCAACGGCGAGCCCGTCTCGCGCATCGGCCTCACCGTCCAGCAGGTCATGGGCGTGCCCGTCAGCGAATGGGGATCGCGATCCCTGCAGACGTCGCGACCGATCGGCGCGATCCTCGCGTAGCGGCAGGTCTCTTCACCACAGAGAAACACGGAGGACCACAGAGGCGCGGCGAACCGGGCGCCGGCGCCGGCCGGTGCGTTGCCGAACGCGAGGTGGTGCGCCCAAGGGTCAGTCGATGGTGCAGGGGTACTACGGGAAGGGCGAGGCTCTCCCGGATCCGACTCCGCCGCTCGCTACCCGGTGACGGTGCAGCTCCGCCAGGACGGCTCGGCTCTGTGCCTGGAGAGCACGTTCACCGTCGACGACGAGAAGAGGAACGACGCGACGCAGTTCAAGGCGAAGAAGTAAGCGCCCGTCGACATTCAGCGGGGAAGAAGAGCGAACGCGGAGACGTTGATCTCGATGCCGCGCGCACCGTTGGAAGCGTGATGAAGGCAGGGGCGTGGAGGAGAGCTCGCGATGCCGGACTTGTGGCGCGGCGGCGTCGCTGACGCTCAGCTCGCTTGCGACAGCAAGGCCTTCCGGAACGTATCGGTGTCGCGATGCGCGGGTTTGGTGTTGCGGACGAAGTCGTGCAGCAGCTCCGCGAAGCGCTGCGGATACTCGACGTGCAGGAAGTGCCCTGCTCCCTCGAAGATCTCGAGGCGGCTCTGCGGCAGCAGCGCGTGTGCGGCATGCGCATGCGCGACCGGGATGATGTCGTCGCAGTCGCCCCAGGCGATCAGCGTGGGGACCGCCGCGGCGAGGTAGAGGCGGTCGCGGGCGCTCACGCTCTGGCCGCCTGGATCGATCACCGCGCGCAGCGTGCGGATGAAAGCGTCGCGGTTGGGCGTCTCGGTGAGCGACGCATACGCGCTCCACATCTCGGCGATGTGCGGCGCGCGCACGCCGCGATCGAGCAAGGAGTGCATCACCTTGTCGCCCGCGCGGCGCACCCATCGCGGGAACAGCGGCGGAAGCACGTACTCGGCGCCCGGAAGCGTGAGCGCGCGCAGCACCCAGCTCACTTCGCGACCGAGGCCTCCGCTCGCGACCAGCACCAGCCGTTGGCAGAGTTCCGGATGCTGATACGCAAGCTGCATCGCGACGCCGCCGCCGAGCGATTGCCCGACGACCGTCGCGCTTTCGATGCCGAGCGCGCCCACCAAGAGGTCGCGCAAGCCGCTGGCGTAGGCGCCGAGCGAGTAGTCGCCCATCGGCTTGGCCGACTCGCCATGTCCGAGCAGATCGGGCGCGATCACGGTGTAGTCGCGCGCGAGGTGCTTCGCGACGGCGCGCCACGTCAGTGAGCTGCCCGCCATGCCGTGGATCAACAGGATTACAGGGCCCTCGCCCGCTATTCGGTAGCGAATGTCGTGGCCGTGGATTCGCGCGTGTCGAAGCTGCAACGACGTCTGGGCCGACATTTACACCTCCTGCGGCCTGGAGCCCGCGTGGCGGTCCCTGTTCCAACTAGCTCAATGCGTATTCGAGCAGCCGATGGCAAGGTGTCGCGCGTGTTTCGTTCGAGCACGCTGGCTCACGGCTCCGACGCGCCCGTCTCCCGCCGCTTCCGGCACAGCGATGGCGCGTTTGACGGTCACACGGTGATGCATTAGCATCAGATGCATGCGCACCACATTGGACATCGACGACGACGTGCTGCGCGCGGCCAAGGAGTTGGCGCGGCGAGAGAAGAAGACTGCCGGGGCCGTCATCTCCGAACTGACGCGACGGGCGTTGACCGCGCCGCCGGCGGCCGCCCGGAAGCCCAGGGCCGTGCACGGTTTCCGGCCGTTTCCCAGGCGCGGGGGCATCGTGACCAACGCCCAGATAGACAAGCTGCGCGAGGAGGACGCGTTCTGATGCGAGCGTTGCTCGACATCAATGTCCTCATCGCGCTCCTCGACCAGGATCATTCGATGCACGAGCCCGCCGCGCGCTGGTTCGCGGCCAAGGCTGTGGCCGGCTGGGCGTCTTGTCCGATCACGCAGAACGGCTGCGTCCGGATCATGTCCCACCCCAGCTATCCCAACCCGCTGAAGGTGGGGGCGATCATGGAACGGCTGGGCGAAGCGATCGCGACCGACCGTCACCAGTTCTGGGCGGACGACATCAGCCTGCTCGATGCGCGCGTCGCCGACTGCAACCGCATTCACGGGCCGCGCCAGGTGACCGACCTCTACCTGCTCGCGCTCGCGGTGCGTCAGGGGGGGTCCTTCGTGTCGTTCGACTCCGCCATCCCGCGCACCGCCATCAAGGGGGCCGAGCGAAAGCATCTGGTCACCCTCTGAGTGGCGACGCCGCGCCACCGGCGGCGCAGGCGATCACCTCCGCAGCCGGGGCGCTGCCGCAGCCGCGACCACCTTCGGATCCACCAGCGCCAGCACGGGCCAGCCAGCACGGGCCGGCTGGCGCGCGCCGCGCGCCGCGTGCGATCCTCCCTCCCGGTGTTCACCTTGCGCGCGGAAGCCGAGCTGGTCCTCGGCGAACGGACCGAGGCCCTGACCATCGGAAGTCCGGCATGACGGACGGGCCCGGCGGCGCGCGCATCCTGACGCTGGTCTTCACCGACCTGGCCGACTCGACGGCGCTCAAGACGCGACACGGCGACCAGGCCATCGCCGCGCTGATCGCCCGCCATCGCGTGCATGTGCAGCGGTTGGCTGCGGAATCCGGCGGCCGGGTGATCAGCTGGGCCGGCGACGGCGGCTTCCTGATCTTCGAGATGCCGAGCGCCGCGGTGCTGTTCGCGCTGCGCCTGCAGCAGGCGCACGCCGGCGAGCCCGACCTGCCCGCGGTGCGCACCGGCATGCATATGGGCGAGGTGAACGAGCGGCCGGATTCGGGCGGCGATGTCGAGGGCCTGGCCGTCGACCTCGCCGCCCGCATCGCGGGCCTGGCGCGACCGGCCCAGGTGCTGCTGTCGGCGGCGGTGGCCGACAGCGCCCGGCCGCGGCTCGACGGTGCCGAGTTCGCCCATCCGATCCGCTGGCAGGCGCACGGCAGCTATCGGCTCAAGGGCTTCGACCAGCCGCTCGAGATTCGTGAGGTCGGCATCGAGGGCGTCGCGCCGTTCGTCGCGCCGGTGGCGAGCGACAAGGCGGCGCCGGCGCGGCCGGCCAGGTCGACGGCCCGGCGGCGCTGGGCGCTCCCCGCGGCGGTCGGCGCGCTGGTGGTGCTGGGCGCGGCGGCCGATCACCTGCTGCACGCGCCGGCCGAGACGCTTCCGGGCGGCGCGCCGTCCGCAGCCCCGCCCGCCAGCGCGGCGTCGACGCCGGCCGGTGACGCGCTGGCGATCCCCGCGATCGCCGGCCGCCCGGCCATCGCCGTCCTGCCGCTCGACAACCTCTCGCCCGACCCGGCGCAGGCGTTCTTCGCCGACGGCCTCGCCGAGGACCTGATCACGCGACTCTCGAGCTGGCGCGACTTCCCCGTCATCGCGCGCAACTCGAGCTTCCAGTACCGCGGCGGCAATCTCGACCTCAAGAAGGTCGGCGCCGAGCTCGGGGCGCGCTACCTGGTCGAGGGGAGCGTCCGCCGCGACGGCGATCGCATCCGCGTCACCGCGCAGCTCATCGACGCGCCCTCCGGCGAGCACGTGTGGGCCCAGACCTACGACCGCCAGATCACCGACGTGTTCGCCCTCCAAGACGAGATCAGCGCCACGATCGCGGCCTCGATCGCGACGGACGTCACGCGGGCGGAGGGCGAGCGGGCGCACCAACGCGGCACCCATGACCTCGAAGCGTGGAGCGCCTATCAGTTGGGCCTGCAGCACGACGACCGGTGGACGCGCGAGGACAACGCCGCGGCCCAGCGGTTCTTCGAGCGTGCGGTGGCGGTCGATCCTCGCTTCGCGACCGCCCTTGCGCACCTCGCGTTCGCGAAGCTGTGGGAGGTGAGCCTCGGCTGGAGCCACACCCCGAAAGAAACGGTCGCGACGGCGCTCGCCACCGCCCGCCGCGCGGTCGAGCTCGATCCACGCGACCCCGCCGCCCACAACGCGCTGGGATTCGCCTGTCTGATGTCGGGCGACGTCCATTGTGGACTGGAATCGACGCAGCGCGCCGTGGCCCTGAACCCGAGCATGCCCGAGGCGTGGACTTCGCTTGCCTACGCCCAGTTGCTGAGCGGCGATCCGACCGGCTGCATCGCGTCGAACCGGCGCGCCCTGGAACTGAACCCACAGGGACCCACGACGTCGATCGCGTACGACAACATCGCGCTGGCCAACTGGGAGACGGGGCACTACGACGCCTCGATCGATGCCGCGCGCCGTCTGACCGCGGCGCGCCCAACCTACTATTGGGGCTACGTCTATCTCGCCCTCGACGCCGTCTCGCTCGGTCGTCTCGACGAGGCGCGCGCGGCGATCGCCGAGGCGCGTCGCGTCCAACCCGACGTGTCGCTCGATATGATCCAACAGGGCTTCGGGGTCTCGCGCCCCGAGGTCGACGCCCGCCGCAACGCCGCCCTCCGCCAGGCCGGGCTCGAGTAGGTGAGCGCTTCGGCGCCGGGCGAGGTGGTGTACGCGCCGCAACGAGACGCGGAGGTGATTGCCGGCGGTCGTCCGATGCAGGCCGCGCGACAATTCGCGTGGCGAGTCGTTGGGCTCGCGCTGTTGCCAGCGGTGAAGCGCGGTCCGGCCGGCGGCTCGATCAGGATCGAGCCGCGGCGGCGCTGACGATCACCTGCGCCGCCTGGGCAGGCGTGAGCACGTCGGTGTTGACCACGACGTCGTAGTGGGTCGGGAGCTCCTGCGCGATGTCGTGGAAGCGCCGGAAGTAGTCGCGCCGGTCGCGATCGGAGGTCGCGACGGCGGCAGCGGCCGCCTCTTCGGTGAAGTGGTGTGCCGTCACCAGGCGACTGGCCCGGGTCTCGACTGAAGCGGTCACCAGCACGCGCACCACGTCGGGGCGCCTCGCCAACGTCATCGAGGCGGCGTGCGCGACGATGACCGCGCGGCCGTCGCTGGCGATGTGCTCGATCGCCTCCTGGATGAGGAGGCGCAGATCCTCCGGCGTGATCCGATGAATCGCAGCCTCCAAGAGCGCCGTGCGGATGGGCACCCCGCTCATGCGCGTCGCGGGACCGATGAGGTCGCGCGCCGCCGCCAACTTGTCCACCAGCCCGCGCAGCAAGGTCTGGCGCTGCTCCACCGCTGCGACCACTTTGGGATCCACGCGCGCCAACCGGGCCGCCAGCTCGATCACCTGCTCGTCCACATACCGGAAGCTCAGCCGCTCAGCGACGAGACTGCCGACCTCCTCGCCCAGCGCCGCTTGCGTCCGCGAGATGCACACCACCTGCGCCGCCATGATGTCATCCTGTCAGATCCACAACCCGGCTACCACGTCAGCGGCACCGACGCGAAGCCGTGCACGTTGCTCATGTGCACGCGCGTGCACGCGGCCTCGTCGACCGCGTACTCCGGAATTCGCGCGTGCAGCTCCTCCAGCGCGATGCGGCTCTCCAGACGCGCCAGCGCGGCGCCGAGACACTTGTGGGCGCCGTGGCCGAAGGCGAGCTGCAGCGGCACGTCGCGGACGACGTCGAAGCGGTCCGCGTCGGAAAACTGGCGCTCGTCGCGGCAGGCCGCGCCGGTGAGGAGGAGCACGAAGTCGCCGCGCGGCATCGCGACGTCGTGCAGCGTGACGTCGCGCATCAGCGTGCGCCCCTGGTACTGCGACGGCGGCCAGTAGCGGAGGCACTCCTCGACCGCGCTCGGAATACAGCCGGGATTCTCGACGAGCCGCCGACGCTCCTCGGGATGGCGCGCGAGGAGGACGATCGCGTTGCCGAGCAACTTGGTCACCGTCTCGTTGCCGGCGGCGGAGAGCAGGCTGCAGAAGCCGACCAGCTCGGCGTCGGTGAGCCGCTGGGAAACGCCCTCGTCGTCGACGAACTCGGCGTGCGCCAGCAGGCTGATCATGTCGTCGGCCGGATGCGCGCGCTTCTCGCTCGAGAGCGCGTAGAAGTACCGGAAGAGGTGCGCGTTGGCCTCCAGGGCGCGCGCGGGAATCTGCGGATTGTCGGCGTCGCGGCTGAGCGACTCGTCCGTCCACTCGCGGATCTGCTCGCGGTCGGCGTCGGGCACGCCGATCAGGGCGCTGATCACCGCGATCGGCAGGCGCGCCGCGAAGTCGGCGATGAAGTCGCACCGGCCGGCGTCGCGCATGCGCTCGACCAGCTCGACGGCGGTGCGGCGAATGAACGGTTCGAGCGCGCCGATGCGCGCCGGCGTGAAGGCCTTGCTGACCAGCCGCCGCAGGCGCGTCTGGCGCGGCGGGTCCATGAAGATGATGATCGGAAAGCCCTCGATGGCGTCGGCGTCCATCTCGAGCACCGTCCCCTTCGCCGAGCTGTAGGTGTCGTGCGCGAGCGAGGCGGCGAGGACGTCATCCCAGCGCGACAGCGCCCAGAAGCCGAGCGCGTCGTTGCGATAGACGGGCGCGTGGTCGCGCAGCCACCGGTACGTCGGGTACGGGTCGGCGTGGAAATCGTAGGAGAACGGATTGAGCTCCATGCGGGCGCTGTAGCACGGCGCGCCTGACGCGCGGCCAAAAAGGCAGCGGCCTACGCGGGCCCCGCGGCGTACTTGAGCACCTGCACTTTCTCCATCGTCACCAGGCCTTCGTGCACCATCTCGTCGAGGATCGGCGGCAGGCGCTCGACCTGCTCGGCGGTGTCGACCACCTCGATGACGACCGGCAGGTCTTCCGACAGCCGCAGGATGTTGGCGGTGTGCAGCACGCTGCGCGCGCCGAAGCCGGAGACGCCGTGGAAGACCGTCGCGCCGGCGAAGCCCTCGCGGCGCAGGCGCTCGACCAGCGCCATATGCAGGGGCTGATGACGCCACTTGTCCGATTCGCCGATGAAAATCCGCACCAGGACCTGTTCGCCGGTGAGCGTCCGCATGACTGGATTCTCCTCTCAGGCCGACATCCCCGCCAGCCACTGGCCGAGTCCCCAGCCGAGCAGGGAGGCCAGCAGGCAGGCGACGACGGTGATCGCCACGTTGAGCAGTGCCAGCATCCAGGCGCCGTCCTGCAGGTAACGCATCGTCTCGTAGCTGAACGTGGAGTACGTGGTGAATCCGCCCAGCACGCCGGTGGTCAGCGCGAGGCGCAGCGGCGGCGACAGCATTCCCGCTTCGATGCCGAGGAACATCAGTGCGCCGAGGAGGAACGAGCCGATGACGTTGACCGCCAGGGTGCCGGAGGGAAAAGCGGGGCCGAAGCGCTCGAGGACCCAGCCTGACAACAGATAGCGCGCGCCGCTCCCGAACGCCCCGCCGAGACAGACCCATAACAGTCGCACCGCCACGCCTCCCGCGGGTCACTCTGCCCCGAAGAGGGTGCGGCGCTCAAACGGGAGGAGAGTCGTTCGGCCCTTCTCCCCTGGCCCCTCCCGGCCGGAGCGAGCTACTTGGCCGGGCGGGTGGGCGGTTGGCGACGCGCCGTCGGCACGTCCTTCCCCGGCCGCCGGATCGCGACCACCATCTGCCAGCGCTTCAGCGCCTTCGACCACTTCCCCGTCGCAATCACCTGCTGCTGCATCGTCCGTCCCCTCCCCACGATCTTCGGGGAGGGCTAAGGCAAGCCGCGTGCCACGGCGGAACGGCGGATCGGAGCTATTGCTGCGTCGAAAACGCACGATCGCGTACGGGGCCTCGTACGAAGGTGTACCGAGGAATCGGGCGGGGGGCGTTACGAAGGACGGTGGTGCGGGGGGACCTTGGCCTTACCCGCCCCCAACGTCTTCAAATTGCGGTCACATACGCGCCGGAGGTGCCGCCGTCGACCATGAAGGTCGAGCCGTTGACGTAGGATGACTCGTCGGAGGCGAGGAACAGGGCGGCGTTGGCGATCTCTTCGGCCTCGGCCAGGCGGCCCATCGGCAGGTGAACGATGCGGCGGGCGCGCGCGGCCGGGTCGGCGAGCAATGCCTGCAGCAGCGGGGTGTTCACCGGCCCGGGGCAGAGGGCGTTGGCGCGGATGCCCTTGCGGGCGAATTCGACGGCGATCTCGCGGGTCAACGCCAGGACGCCGCCCTTCGAGGCGGTGTAGGCGCTCTGCGAGGTGGCGGCGCCCATCACGGCGACGAACGAGGCGGTGTTGATCACCGAGCCGCCGCCGGCGCGCAGCAGGGCCGGGATGCCGTACTTGCAGCCGAAGAAGACGCCCTTGAGGTTCACCGCGATGACGCGGTCGAAGACCGCCTCGTCGGTCTCGGTGACCGAGCCGTCCTCGTCGGGGAAGATGCCGGCGTTGTTGAACAGGACGTGCAGCGCGCCGTAGCGCGTCTCGGCGAACGCGACCATCGCCTGGATGTCGGCGGCGCGCGTGACGTCGCCGCCGATGAAGTCGGCCTCGCCGCCCGCCGCCTTCACCTCGTCGACCGTCGCCCGCCCCGCCTTCTCGATCGAAGTCGGAGACGACGACCTTCGCCCCCTCCGCCGCGAAACGCCGCGCCGACGCGCGACCGATCCCGCCGCCGGCGCCGGTGATCAGCGCCACCTTGTTCGTCGAGTCGTGCCGTCATGGGTGAGGAGAAGAAACACAGATGAACACGGATGGCCACAGATGGACACGGATCCACCCCAGCCCGCCCCCAGGGGAGTGGGGCTGGGATCCGTGTCTATCTGTGGCCATCCGTGTTCATCTGTGGATCTCCGACGAGTGCGCGGAACAACCGCGATTGCACCGGGTGCCCGAGCTGCATCTCCGGGTGCCATTGCACGGCGATGCACCAGGGGTGGACGACGTGCTCGACGGCTTCGATGACGCCGTCCTCGGCCCAGGCGACGGGGCGCAGGTGGTCGCCGAGGCGGTCGATCGCCTGATGGTGCCACGACACGATCTCGCACTCGGTCGTGCCGAGGATGGCCGCGAGGCGGCTGTCGGGATCGACGCGGACCTGGTGTGCCGTCGGCCGGCGCTCGGGGAGGCGGTGACCGACGCGCTCGCCCACCGCGTCGGGCAGGTGCACGTGCAACGTCCCGCCGCAGACGACGTTCAGCACCTGCAGGCCGCGGCAGATGCACAGCATCGGCACGCGCGTGTCGGCGAGCGCGGCGCGCGTCAGCGCGAACTCGAAGCGCGTCGCGCTCCTCGCACACCGAGTACACCATCTCGTGCGTGCGGCCGCCGTAGACCGAGGGATCGATGTCGCCGCCGCCGGAGACGATCAGGGCGTTGAGCAGCTCGAGCAACTTGCCGGGCTCCGGCTCGCCGACCGGCAGCATGATCGGCACCCCGCCGGCGTCGCGCGACGGCGTCGACGTAGCCGGTCGGGATCGAGAAGGCCGAGACGCGCTCGCCGGCGCGCGCGTAGGAGGAGATGCCGACGAGGTCGAGGTTGCGTGGCGGTGATGCGACGAGGTGCGGAGCAGTTCATGCGCGCTCGAGGTACCTCCGACGTTCCCAGGTCGTGACGGTCTCGTCGAACTTGCGTTGCTCGGTGCGGGCGAAGTGGACGAGGTGCTCGACCACCTCGGCACCGAACGCGGTGCGGAACATCGGCGAGGCCTCGAACTCGGCGATCGCCTCGGGCAGGGTCCCCGGCACGCGCGGCAGCTCGGCGGCGGCGTAGGCGTCGCCGTCGAAGCGCGCCGGCGGCTCGATCCTCTGGGCGATGCCGTCGAGCCCGGCGGCGAGCGTCGCGGCGAAGGCGAGATAGGGGTTCGCGTCGGCGCCGGGGATGCGGCATTCGACGCGCAGCGACGGCCCGCGGCCGACGATGCGGAAGCCGGCGGTGCGGTTGTCGTGCGCCCAGGCGATCGCGGTCGGCGCGAACGAGCCGGCGCGGAAACGCTTGTAGGAGTTGACGTAGGGCGCGAACAGCAACGCGCAGGCGCGGGCGTGGCGCATGAGGCCGCCGAGCCACCAGCGGCACAGGTCGGGCAGCGCACCCGGCGATGGCGCCGGCGCATCGAACGCCGCGCGCGCGCCGCCGTCGGCCCACAGGCTCGAGTGCAGGTGCATCGAGCTGCCGGCCAGCTGCTCGTCGAACTTCGCCATGAACGTGACCGCGCAGCCCTGCTGGATCGCGATCTCCTTGGCGGCCTGCTTGTAGATGACGTGGCGGTCGCACATCTCGAGGAAGGGCGCGTACAGCACGTTGAGCTCGTGCTGGCCGGGACCCCACTCGCCCTTCGACGACTCCACCGGGACGCCCGAGGCCTTCAGCGCGCGGCGGATGGCACCGACCAGCGGTTCGACCTTGGCGCCCTGCAGCGTGTGGTAGTCCTCGATGAACCAGCCCGCCGTCGTCAGACCGTCGAAGCCCTTGGCGTGCGCCTGCTCGTAGCTGTCGCGGAGGATGAAGAATTCGAGCTCCGAGGCGCCCATCGGCACGTAGCCGGCGGCGGCGGCGCGCTCGAGCTGGCGCTTGAGGATCGACCGCGGCGCCACGTCGACCAGCGACCCGTCGGAGTCGGCGTGGACGTCGCAGAGCACCAGCGCCGTGCGCTCCATCCACGCGGCGCGCCGCAGGGTGGTCGAGGTCGGCGCGGCAGCGGACGTCGCCGTAGCCCTTCTCCCACGAGGTGAAGCGGTAGCCCGGGCACCGGGTCCATGTCCATGTCGCAGGCGAGCAGGTAGTCGCAGGCGTGCATGCCATGGCCGACGCGACCTCGCCGCAGAAGAAGTCGGCATCGTACCGCTTGCCGACGAGGCGCCCGTAGAGATCGGGAAACACCACGAGCACGGTGTCGATCTCGCCGCGCGCCACGAGGTCGCGCAGCTCGGATTCGGTCAGCATGCCGGTGCGCGAAGGCTGCATGCGCGCGGCACTAGCATGAATGGGAGGCCTATTCACCACGGCAGTCAGCGGCGTCAGCCCGTCAGCTTGCGCAACAGCTCCTCCTCGAAGGCGGCCGGATCGCCGTAGAGGGTGTCGTGATAGGCGCGCTCGAAGCTCGCCCCGTTGCCGATCTGCTCGAGGAGGGCGCGCAGGCGGTGGGCCCCGTGGCGGTCGACGAGCGCGCGCACCGCCAGGTAGCTCTGCGCATACGCGACCTGCACACGCTCGGCCGGCAGCCGCGTGAACGGACCGACGAGGTCGGCGAGGCGGAAGAGCCGCTGCCCGGCGATGCCCTGCAACGCCCAGTCGGCGCGCTCGCCGTCGCGCTGCTCCTCGGACCAGATGGCGACGCCCTCGTTCAGCCAGACGGGGCAGCGGCCGTGGGTGAGTTGATGCACCAGCACGTGGCCGTACTCGTGTCGCAGGGTGCGCCCGAGCACTTCCTCGTCGGTCTCGACGAGGCCGCCGACCGGCAGCTTGATGCGGCCGTCGTAGACGCCGGCCGTCCAGCTCGGCGTCTGCGTCACGTCGTGGAAGTCCTCGCTGGCGTAGAGCACGACGGGAATGCGCTCGCTCGGATAGAGGTCGAGCTTGCTGCCGTCGTGGAAGTAGGCGTTCTCGAGACCGTGCGCGACGAGGTCGGCGGCGGCCTGACTCTCGCGCTCGCCGCCGGCGAAGCCGATGGTGAAGTGAGCGCTGCGCGTCTCGTCGAAGTCCCACTCGGCGTCCATCTCGCGCTCGGCACGCGACACCATCGCGTCGAAGTCGGGGCCGCTGGCGCCGGACTCGCGCGCGCGGTGGAGCGCGTCGACGGCGGCGGCGCGGTCGCCGAGCTGGCGGTAGGCGCTGGCGAGCGCGGTGAGCGTCGCGGGGTCGCGCGCGCCCTGCTCGTCGGCGCGCTCGAGGATGTCACGGCCCACCTCGAAGTCGCCCTGGCGGACGTGCGCGATGCCGAGGGCGCTCAGCACGCTGGCGTCCTCACCCATCGCCAGCGCCTCCTCGAGCAACGGCACCGCGTTCTTGGGATGGTCGGCGTTGAGCTCGGCCACCGCCCAGTTCTGCAACACCGTGCGCAGGTTGCGGCGCAGGGCCGGCTCGTCCGGCGTGCTCACGATCGCCGACCGCAGCCGCTCGGCGGCGGCTTCGAAGCGGCCCGATGCGTTCAGCTCCACCGCCTCGTCGTTGAGGCGGTGCGTCGCCATGCCGCCGCCCTCGGTGACGCTGGCGCCGTCGAGCGGCAGCAGTGCGGACATCGGCTCCGCGGGGCGCAGTGGACGTTGCGGAAGCGGCGGCAGCATCTGGAAGAACAGGGCCGCGACCGCGGCGATGAGCGCCAGCCCGAACACCAGCCGCGGGGCTTCGCGCGGTCGCGCCGGCGGCGCGGCGGCGGGCAACGGCGGCGGCAGCGGAGCCGGCGGCGCGGCGGTCGCCGCCGCGGCGACCAGGCGCACGTGCGCACCGCCGTCGCGCAGCGTCCCGAGCAGGCGCAGGCCCTGGGCGTGCGGCAGACTCGCGGGCAGCCGGTGGGGCAGCGGCGTGTCGCGGTCGAACGGCACCTGGGCGGCGACCTCGGGCAGGCCACGCAACAGGGCGAGCACCCGCTCCCGCGCCAGATCATTGCGGTAGCCGAGCAGCTCCAGATCGAACAACGGCTCGCCGGCCATGGTCCGAGCCATGCTAGCGGTCGGGGCCGCTCGGTCAAATCGCGAAGCGCCGCCCTCGTCCGGCCGCGACGCCGGTGACGAACGTGCCGCCGCCGAGCGGCGCCCTGGAGGGCCCCGCTTCCGCGGGGCCGGCCGCGCGGCAGCGCGGCCCTCCATCTGAGCCTACGCCCGCACTCGCGAGAACCAATAGTAGAACGGCAGGCCGGTGGCGGTGACGCCGAGAGCGATGGCGCACTCGAGCGGCCGGCCGGCCATCATCGCGACGGCGATGGCGCCGTTGGCGACCAGATAGAGCGCCGGCACCAGCGGATAGCCCCAGGCGCGGTAGGGGCGCGGCCGGTCGGGTTGCCGGCGGCGGAGCGCGTAGAGGGCGGTGGTGTCGGCCATCGTCGCGACGACGATCGCGAAGGTCGTGTAGTCGAGCACGCTCGGGAACCGCTCGCAGCACGACGATCAGCGCGATGGCGGTGAGGGCCTGCGCGAGGATCGCGATGTGCGGGGTCTGATGGCGGCGTGCACGCGGTCGACGCCGGCGAAGAACAGGCCGTCGAGCGCCATCGCGTAGGCGATGCGCGGGCCCGACCAGGATCGTCGCGTTGAGGCAGCTGACGATCGACGCGAGGATCAGCGCCGCGCCGAGCGCGCCGCCGGCGGTGCCGAAGAACACCTGCGCCGCCGCCTCGCCGACGCGCGGGTTGCCGCGTAACGCGTCGACCGGCAGGGCATAGAGGTAGGCGAAGTTGACGACCAGGTAGACGACCGTGCAGACGCCGAGCCCGGCGAACAGCGACGCGCGGAACGTTGCGCTGCGGATCGCGGATCTCGCTCGCGACGTACACCGACGCGTTCCAGCCCAGGTAGCTGAACAGCACCGGCGACAGCGCCAGGCCGAACGCCGCCCACGGCACGCCGCTGGCGGGCAGCAGCGGATCGAAGTGGCCGAGGTCGCCGCCGCCGAGCAGCGGCCCGACGAACGCCAGTCCGGCGAGCGCCACCAACTTGATCGCCGCGGTGACGTTGTTGACGCGCGCCCCGGTGCGCACGCCGACGTAGTTGATCCAGGACGTGCCGATGGTGATCGCCACCGCCAGCGCCGATGCGCGCGCCGCCGCTGATCGGCACGAAGTGGGCGAGCCCCTCGGCGAAGCCCACCGCGAGCGTCGCCACCGTGCCGGCATAGATGACGAAGAACGACAGCCAGCCGACGAGGAAGCCCGCCACCGGATGGTAGGCCTCGCGCAGGTAGACGTAGTCGCCGCCGGCATGCGGGTACATCGCGCCGAGCTCGGCGTTGGCCAGCGCGCCGGCCAGCGACAGCAGCACCGCCGACGAGCCACGCGGCCAGAATCAGCCCCGGCGCCGGCAGCGACTCGGCGATCGAGCCGGGGGTGAGGAAGATGCCGACGCCGATCACCGACGAGACCACCAGCATGGTCGCGTCGGAGAACGACAGCTCGCGTTTCAGGCGGTCGCGCGGGTGGCGGGAGGGCTCGGGGGAGGGGCGTGTGAACGTGTCGACGTGCTGACGTGCTGACGTGGGTTCAGCGGACACGGTCCGCCTCCGACTCCACGTCGGCACGTCCACACGTCAGCACGTCAGCACCCGTCGGGTTCCCGTCGTCTCAGTGGGTCACCTTCGGCAGATCCGTCGCCTCCGCGATCGGGCCGAAGCTCTCCTCGTAGCGACGCACGTTTTCCTGGAGCGCGCGCAGGATGCGCTTGGCGTGCTCCGGGGAGGTGATGACGCGCGAGCGCAGCGTCGCGACCGCCTGTCCCTGCGGCGAGCGTTGCGGCTGCAGGAACAGGAAATCGAGGATGAACTCCTCCTGGCGGTGGCTGATCATCATCAGGTTCGAATACACCCCGGTGCCCTGATGCGGATCGACCTGGATCTGAATCTGTTGCGCGGTGAGTGTGTCGTCGGCCATGCGCCGGTGTTCCACGACGGGGGGAGCAGCGCAATCGTGCGGCGCAGGGAGGTCGTCAGTCCGTGAGGCGCGACAGAGCGGGCGAGCCGCCCGCGCTCCCACCACTTCGAACTCGAGGGAACGCGCTGCTTGAAGGCCGTGGCTGGGAGCGCGGGCGGCTCGCCCGCATCTCTCGCGCCTTACAAATCGACGCCGGGTCGGATCTTACGCCGGCGGAGGTGGGAGAACGGGCAGGCCCTCCTGAACCCGGCCGAGGGCGGTCGCCGTCCACGGGTCGCCCGGGTGCTCCCGTTCGATGCGCTGAATCTCGGACTCGGCGCGCGTCCAGTCTCCGGTAACGGTGGCGACGTAGGCGATGTAGCCGCGGGCGCGCCACAACGTTGAATCGTAGTCGAGCGCCTGGTCGAACAGGTTCATCGCGACGTCGAACCGGCGCTGGTCGGCGAAGAGGATGCCCGCCTTGAAGTTGGCGACCGCCGCCGGCGCCGCGACCTGGCTGCGCAGGCGTGGATCGGCCTTGATTGCGTCGTTGTAGGTCTTCGCCGCGGCGATCCAGTTTTCCTTGCGGCTGTAGATCCCGGCGAGTTGACGCTGCACCGAGGTCCACTGCGGCTTCAACTGGGTGACCCGCAGCAACGCCGCCTCGGCGCGGTCGTTCTCGCCGCGCGTCTGGTAGATGTACGCGAGATTCTGCAGCGCCGCCGCGACGACGCTCTCTTCCGCATGCTTCGTCGCCGGCTCGAGCACGCGCTCGGCATCGTCGAGGCGCTTCTGCTTCATGTAGAGGCCGCCCAGGGCGATGCGGGCCGAGCCCTGATCGGGATTGAGGCGGAGCGCTTCCTCGTAGGCCGCGATCGCCTGGTCCTGCTGGCCGCGCTTCATCAGCGCCTCGCCGTACGCGTACTGCGCCCGCCAATGCTCCGGCACCTTGAGCGCGTTGTCCTCGGCGAAGCGAAAGCTGTCCGCGAATACCGCGTTGCGCTGCATGGTGGCGGTCCCGAGCAGTACGATCCACACGACGGCCACTCCGGCGGCGGCGCGCCGCAGCGTGCGCGGCGCCTGTCGGCTCCGCGCGGCCAGCACGGCGAGCAGGTCGTATCCGCCGACGATCAGCAGCCACGCGAGGCCGACGATCGGCAGGTACATGCGATGCTCGAAGGCGGCATCGCGCAGCGGGATGATGCTCGACGTCGGCGCCAGCGTGATGAACACCCAGCCGATGCAGAACGTCGCGAGACGGTAGCGGCGGAAGGCGAGGACGGCCGCCGCCGCGATCGCCATCAGGAACGCGAGCGGCACGAGCACGTCGGCGCGCCACACGGTGTCGGCGAAGGGCCAGCCGTAGTCGAACACCTGGCCGACCGGCAGGAGGAAGAGGCGCAGGTAGTGCGTGACGACTCCGAACTGCGTGATCAGGTACTGCCACGGGCCGATGCCCTCGACGCCGAACCCGGCGGTGGGGATGAACAGCCAGGCGCGGGGCCCGGCGAGCGGATCGGCGGGTCCGGCGGGCATCAGGTAGCTGCGCGCCAGCAGCAGCACGTAGGCGAGCGGCAGCGCGAGCACCGCCAGCAGCAACACCCAGCGCCGCGGCGATCCGACGCGCCCGCCGCGCAGGAAGCAGAACCAGTAGAGCGCCACGGCGGCGGGCACGGTGGCGACGGTTTCCTTGCTGACGACGCCGAGCACGGCCGCGACGGTCGCCGCGGCGGCGAAGGCGGCGAGACGCGCGCCGGTGGCGGTGAGGGCGAGCGCGGCGCAGAGGAGACTCGCGAGGTAGAAGAACGATGCCAGGCTCTCGGCGCGCTGCACGAGATAGCTCGCCGCCATCGTCTGCAGCGGGTGGGCGACGAAGATCAGCCCCACCAGGGTGGCGAGAGCGGGCGCTGAGGTCCGGTAGCGGTCGGCGAAACACGCCAGGCGCAGGGTCCACAGGACCAGCACGTAGACCAGCAGCGCGTTGACGACGTGAATGGCGACGTTGACGAAGTGGAAGCCCCAGACGTTCATGCCGCCCGTGCGGACGTTGAGCGCGAACGTCAGCGCAGTCAGCCCGCGCAGGCGCGTGAAGTAGCTGGTGAGCGGCGCCAGCTGCTGCACCGTCGGATTCTGCTCGATCTCGAAGTAGTCGTCGAACAGGAACGGAATCGTGAAGCTGTTGGCGTAGATGAGCCAGCCGAGCGCCACGATGCAGGCCGGTCCGATGACCAGGCGCAGCCAGCCCGGCATCCCCGCCGAGGCGACCGGCGCGCGCCGCGGCGCCGCCGCGCGCACCGCGGCGGCGGGTGTGTCGTCGTGCTTGCGGCGTGCGGCCTTACCCATGCGATCCGAAGAAGCCCCCTCCCTATTCAACCACAGAGGCCACGGAGTCCACAGGGGGCGCGGTCCGTGGCCGCCCGCCATGCGCCGCCGAGGTCCTCCGTGGCGAACGTGGCTAGGGGAGGCGCGCCTTCAATCGCGACGTGTCGTTGGGCGAAGCCGTGGTGAATGTGCTGCCCCAGCACTGGCCGTTGCGCTGGTTGAGCAGTTGCACGGTCACCGGCAGATTCGCGGCGGCGCTGTCGATCAGATCCGGCAGCGCGGCGCCGCGGCCCTTGAAGAGGATCTTCGACTTGTTCGCCGCGCTGCCCTTGAGGCCGATGCGCTGCGCACCGGTGGTGGCGGCGCTGTCGTAGTACTTGAATCCGGACGATCCGGCCGCGGTCCATTGGCTGCCGGCGGCGACGTCGATCTCGGCGGCGAGCGACCCCGCGCCGCCGGTGTAGACGCACAGTGCGTAGTCCGCATCCGTCCGCGGATCGCCGAACTCGGCGCCGGTGGTCGATGCGCCCGCGATCCATTTCCAGAGCAACTGGTCCTTGGCGCTGTCGTCCTTGTTCTTGAGCAGCAGCAGCCCCTTCGCAGCCGTGCGACACGTCTGGGCCGCGAGCGGACAGGCGCCGGTCAGACACTGGTCGAGGCTCTCGTCGCAGCCGAGCGCGCAGGGGTTTGTACCGGCGGCGCAGGCGCCCGACTGGCAGGTCTCGTCGCCGTTGCAGTACTGGCCATCGCCGCACGGTGTGCCGTCGGTGACGAAGCCGTTGGCCGGACAGGTCTTGGCGATGCCGTCGCAGCTCTCGGCGACGTCGCACACGCCGCTGGCGGCACGGCACGGCGTGCCGCTCGTCGCCACGAGGTCGGCCGGACACGCGCCGCTCGCGCCGGTGCAGTGCTCGTCCACGTCGCACACCTCGCCGCCGCTGGCGGCGCGGCAGACGACGCTCGGCGGCGCGAACGTATTGGGCGGGCACGTGCCGCTGGCGCCGGTGCAGGACTCGCCGACGTCGCACGGGCCTGCCGGCGGGCGGCAGGACGCGCCCGCCGAGCGCAGCGTGCAGTTCGCCGCGCAGCAGGACGACGCGGTTCCGGTCAGCGGACCATCGTCGCACTGCTCGGCGTATGACGGTCCGGCGTCGACGACCCCGTTGCCGCACAGCGAAACGAGCGTGACCGTCACGAAGTGTCCGTCCTCGCTCTGGGTGCGCGGCGGCACGCCGGGATAGTCGGCGGCCGTCTCGCTGGGATCGTCCGACGTGCCGCCGAGGCGCACGGCGGCCTCGTCGCCGCTGGCGGGCGAGTACGCTTCCTGCGACCACACGAAGGTCAGCGAATGGGCGATGCCGCCACCGTTGCTGACGCCGAAGATCGTCGCGCTGCTGGTCTGGTTGAACGCCACCGAGATCGGATCGAACACGAGGGGGATGTCGTTGGCGCGGCCAGGGTCGGCGAGGTTGAGCGTCCCGGCAGTCACCGTGCCGCCGACGGCGCTGCCGGTGAGCGCGGTCATGTCGGCGTAGTGGTCGGCGGCGAGAATGTTGTCCTCGACCAGATGCAGATCGCCCTTGCGTTGCGCCGCCACGGTCAGTCGGTAGGCGCCCGGCGCCGTCACGGTGAAGCTGAGCGTGTAGTTGGAGTTGAGGACCTCGAGTCGCGCCGTACCGAAGAGGCCGGAGTCGGCGCTCGCCAGGCCGAAGTAGCGGGTGTTGATCGAGGTCGCCGTCGCGCCGGTCACCGCCAGCGTGCTCTCGCGCTCGTAGCTGACGCTGGGATTGTTGAAGTACTCGTCGGCGCTGTTGCCGGCGTTCTTGCTGGCCACGACGCCGGTGATCGTCTGCGCCGCGACCGGCAGTGCCGGCAGCATCGCGCCGAGCGCGATCACCATCGCGAAGCGTGCTGCGCTCCCCCGCTCGAGCATGCGCGCCGTCCCCCCTGCCCCGCAGCGGCGGAGCCATCATGTTCAGTGAGAGCCCAGCGCTAGCACGGTTGAGCCTCGTATTGTCAAGGCGAGAGATAGCGGGTCCGGCTCACACCCTGCCCTTCAATCGTCGCATGGAGGGCGCCGGTCCCGCGGCGCCGGTTCGGGTCGGTGATTGTGATGCGCCGCCTGGGACAGGCCGCCGGAGGCCCCTCATCATGTCGTGACGCATCTGTCGAGGACAATGGGGGCGCCCCCGCTGCGGGATTGTGATGCGCGCGGGAGGGGGCGCCCAGAGTAGCATTTAGAGAAGGGGGGCGCCGCGGGCCGGCGCCGGTCCGGGTCGGTGATTGTGATGCGCCGCCTGGGACAGGCCGCGCGGGAGCGCGGCCCTCCAGTCGGTGATCGTGTCGCATCTGGTACGGCGATTCACCTGAGAATCGTCTCCAGCCAGGCGCAGGTCGTCGAAACCAACTCCTCCATCACGGCCGGTGCCGTGCGGCCGCTCTTCTTGCGCACGGCGAAGGAGTGGTCGCCGTCCTCGACGACGTGCAGCGTGGCGGACGGGAGGCCGGCGAGCACCGGGCGCAGCGCCTCGAGTGGGCAGAGCGCGTCGCGGGTGCCGGTGAGAAAGAGCATCGGCGCGGCGATGCGCGGCAGGTGGGCGGCGCGCAGCTGCCGGGGGCGGCCGGCCGGATGCAGCGGGTAGCCGAGGAAGACCAGGCCGTCCACGGCCTCGCCGGCCGCGGCGAGGTGCGAGGCCATGCGGCCGCCCATCGATTTGCCGCCGATCACCAGGGGCCCTGCCAGTGTCGGTTCGGCGCGCACGGCGCGCAGGACCGATCGGTAACAGGCTTCCAGCACCGGCGCGCGGTCGGGGGCGCGGTCGCCGCGCTCGGTGTAGGGAAAGTTGAAGCGCACGGCGGCGACGCCGCGCGCCGCCAGGCCGTCGGTGAAGGCCACGAGGAACGGGTGATCCATCGCCGTGCCGGCGCCGTGCGCGACGACGGCGGTCGCGGCGCGGCGCGGTCCGTCGGGCAGCGTGACGGCGCCGGAGACGGTGCCGCCGTCGACGGCGAAGCGGCGGGAGGCGGCGGCCATGACGCCGCGCCGATCAGCGGGTCGCGGCGACGGCGGCCGAGGAGCCTTCGAGCAGGGTGCGGAGACGCGTCGCCAGCACCGGCCCGACGCCGTCGTCCTCGTGCTTGAAGTAGGCGAAGACGTCCCGCCATCCGCTCGCGGCCCCCTGGATGCGCTCGGCGAGCGCCGCCATTTCGGCGTCGTCGTACGTCGGCTGGCGCAGGCGGAAGTAGCCGAAGTCCGCCGTCGCCTCGAAGGGCACCGTCCGCTCGGGCGCCTCGACGAAGCACATGGCGACGTTGAAGCGGCGCAGCGTCTCGTACACCTCGTCGGTGAACCAGGTCGGGTTGCGGAACTCGAACGCAACCCGGAAGCCCTCCGGCATCTGATGCAAGAAGTCCTCGAGGCGCGGCGTGTCGCGCTTGAGAAACGGCGGCAGCTGAAAGAGCAGCGCGCCGAGCTTGTGCTTCAGGGCACGCGCCGTGTCGCAGAAGTCGGCGGCGACGTCGGCGGCGTCGCGCAGGCGCATGTCGTGCGTGATGCGGCGCGGCGCCTTGAGCGTGAACGTGAAGTGCTCGGGCACTTCCTTCGCCCAGCTCTGCAGCTGACGGACGGTGGCGAAGCGGTAGAACGTATAGTTGATCTCCACGGCGCTGAAACGCTCGCCGTAGTACTTCAACATGTCGCTGTCGGGCAGCTCCTCCGGGTAGAAGGGGCCCTTCCACGCCTTGTAGCTGTAGCCCGACGTGCCGATCCAATACGTCGCCATTTCAGCCAGACTGTGTAGCACGCCCCTTTGCGCTATCTCAAACCACTCTTGTTTCCCCCAGACGAAAGATTTTCAAGTGCAGCGGTGCCGCGCCGCGGCGCCGTCGGCCCCGGGGAGGTCTGCCCGTCTGCGGCTTGAAAACATTTAATTGGGCTCGCCGGTGGAGTACCGGGGATGTGATGCGTTTCGTCCTCGAATCCAGCCATGTCACCGGCGACTTCTCCAGCGGCCGCCTGGGGGTGCGCATCGTCCGGCTCGACGACGAGCGCCGTATCTCACGCGTCACCGAGGCAGGCTTCAGCGTGCCGCCCGACTTCCATACGCACAACGACAGCGTTGCCGCCGCGTTGATGATGTTCGCAGGCCATCGGGCGTCGATCGTGAATTTCAATTTTCCGATCTCGCAGCGTTGCGCCGAGATCCTCACCCGGCACTACGGGCTCGACGACGTCGGCCCGCTCGACCCGGCGCTGGCGCCGCGGGCGCCGGGCAGATGGCTGGCGGTCAACTTCAGCGGCGGGCTGGACTCGACCGCGCTGGTGGTGCTGCTGCGCGAGGTGATGCAGGAACCGATCCGCGTCGTCTCGTCGGACTATGGCGGCGTCTTCGCGTACGAGCGGCAGGGCTACGCCAATGCGCGCCAGGATCTCGTCTGCCAGACCGACCTGCGCGCGCGGCGGCTCGACCGGGTCGGGCGCTTCAACGCCGTCGTGCCGCTGCTGTTCGCCGACTACCTCGACCTGCGCGCCCTGACCAGCGGCGACCCGTTCAGCCAGGAGCTGGAAGGCATGCGCAGGCTGGCCCGCGGCGAGCAACCGTGGTTCGTGCGCAAGGAGGCCGCCTACGCCGCCGGCGGATTGGGTGAGCTGCATCTGGCGCGCCTGCTCAACACCCCCGGCCTGCTGCGCATCCTCGTCGAGCGCGCGCCGCGCTTGCTGGAGGCGGGCTTCAGAGCCGCAGCCGCGCCGGGTTCACAGAAGCACATCACCAAGGGCTTGATCCTGCGATACCTCGTGGAGCGCGGCGGGTGCGATCCGCGCGCCTTTGCCGACTCGTTGACCTGGCCGGCGTCGCCGCTGGTGTTCGGGAGCGAGACGAGCGCCGACATGCGGCTGCTCTACATTGCGCGACACATCGGCGCCGACGTCGCGCGGCGGCTGGCGCCAACCCTCGACCCGCGCGATCTGGCGGCGCTCGATGATCTGTCCCTGGCCTTTCAGGAGCGCTACAACACCGACTTCGTGACCCTGCTACCAGCGGCGCTGCGGCCCCGCGTCCTGGATGCGCTGCATCGCTGCGGCATCCATCCGTGGGACGAGCACGACGTCCGCGAGGTGGCCATCGTGCGCGAACTGCTGGTGGGCGCGGCGCAGCGCGTCGCGCGCCAGGGGCGTTACGTGACACCGCCCTGCCGCGCCGCCCGCCCATGCGGCGCCACCGGTCAGCGGTGTCGCCAGCGCCGCCGATAGCGACGGCGCCGGCGAATCCCGCAATCGCTCAGTTCAGCTCTTTGTTGGAATACCCGAGGATACGGCGGGCGACGATCATCAGATTGATCTGCTGGGTGCCCTCGAAGATGTCGTTGATCTTGGCGTCGCGCATCCACTTCTCGACGAGCAGCTTGCGCGAGTAGCCGAGCGGCCCGAGGACCTCGACCGCCTTCTGGGTCACCAGGGTGACGGCGAGCCCCGCCTTGGCCTTGCACATCGAGGCCTCGAGGTTGTTGTGCATGCCGCGGTCCATCATCCAGGCGGCGCGCCAGGTCAGCAGACGGGCCGCCTGGAGATGCGACTCCATGTCCATGAAATCGCGCTCGAGGGCGGTCAGCTTGTGCATCGGCGCCTCGTAGCGGATCTCGACGCCGGCCTTGGCGAGCGCCTCGCGCACGAAGTCGACGGCGGCGCGGCCGATGCCGATGGCGCTGGCGGCCACCGCGGGGCGGGTGGCGTCGAACGTCGCCATGACGCCCTTGAAGCCCTCACCCTTCACCTCGGGGTCGCCGAGAATGTTGTCGAAGGGGATGCGGCAGTTCTCGAAGACGATCGCGGCGGTGTCGGAGGCGCGGATGCCGAGCTTGTCCTCGACCCGGACGACGGTCGCTCCGGCCGTGCCGTGGTCGACGACGAAGGCCTTGATACCGGCGCGGCCGGCGTTCTTGTCGACGGTGGCCCAGACCACGACGAAGCCCTCGGACTTCTCGAGCGCGCGGTGGCCGCTGGTGCAGAAGATCTTGGTGCCGTTGATCACCCACTCGTCGCCGTCGCGCGTCGCGGTGGTCGTGATCGCCGCCGAATCGGAACCGGCCTGCGGCTCGGTGATCGCCATGCCCGCCCACTTCGGCGCGCCCTCGGCGAAGCGAGCGAGGAAGCGCTTACGCTGCTCGGCCGTGCCGGCCGCCGCCACCGCGGCGCCGCCGAGGCCCGGGTTGGGAATGCTCAGGTAGAGGCCGGCGTCGCCCCACGACAGCTCTTCGATGGAGATGACGCTGGTGAGGTTGCGCTCGGACGGGCCGTCGTCCTTCTTCGACTTGCCGCCGCCGAAGCTCACCGGACTCTGGCTGGAGACGTTCCAGATCATGTTGTGCCAGTCGACGGGATCCTCGTGCTCGCGCTCGTCGTACTCGCGCGAGATCGGCCGCATCGTCTGCTCGGCCATCATGTGGATCATCTGCCGGGAGGCCTCGATACTGGGAGAGAGCTCGAAATCGATCATGGCAACCTCACTTTTCGCTTTCCGCCGTGGGCGTGCAGCCGTTACGCCATCGCCAGGCCGTCGATGACGGCGAACCCACGCGCGTTGCGCAGGAACAGCTCGACGAGGTGATCGCGGATGTACCCGTGGCCGCCGAGCACCTGCACGGCGTTGTCGGTGACCTTGAGCGCCATGGCGGCCCCGTAGCGGCGCGCCAGGCAGGCCTCGCGGGTGGCATCCTCGTTGCGGTCGATCTTCCACGCCGCTTCCCAGGTCAGCAGACGCGTCGCGTCGATCTCGATCGCCATCTCGGCGAGCATGAAGGCGATCGCCTGCTTCTGGGCGATGAAAGCGCCGAACGCCTTGCGCTCCTTGGCGTACTCGCGCGCGTACTCGAAGGCGGCGCGCGCCACGCCGACGGCGAGCGACGCGCTGGCGATGCGCTGGCGGTTGAGCAGCGGCCGGCAATCGCCCTGCAGCTGGTTGGCGGCGGGGACGTGACAGTCGTCGAGCTGCAGCTCGTACGTGGCGAGGCCCTTGAGGCCCATGTTCTGCTCGCGCTCGCCGATGCTCAGGCCGCGCGCGTCGCGCGGGACCAGCACACCGGTGACGCCCTGCTCGCCGCGCGCGTAGACGAGGATCTGCTCGGCGTCGGCGGCGAGCGGCACGAAGCACTTGGCGCCGTTGAGGACGACGTCGCCGTTGGCGCGCACCGCCGTCGTCTGCATCTCGTTGACATCGTAGTTGAAGGCGGGCTCGACCATCGCCGCGCTGCCGGCGGCGTAGCGCGCGCCGGTGAAGGCGGGCAGCACGGCCTTCCGCTGCGCGTCGCTGCCGAGCTCCAGCACCGGCTCGGTGAGCAGGCGCGGCGCCAGGATGTGCAGCGCGATCGACAGGTCGGCCCAGGCGAGCTCCTCGCAGAGCAGGGCGCTGGTCATCGCCGAGTGGTCGGCGCCGAAACCGCCGTAGCTCTCGGGGATGGTGTTCTGCACCAGCCCCAGATCCCAGGCCTGCTGCACGAGCGCGTCGGGCACGACACCGCTCTCGTCGGTCGGGCGCGCCAGCGGCCGGATCTGCTCCACGGCGAACTGACGCACCGTGTCGCGGATCAACTGTTGATCGTCGGATGGCTCGAAATCGACCATCGCTACCTCCTCTTGCGGGCCGGCGCCTTCGCGGGGCTGGCCAGCCACGTGAGATATGAATCGAGAAACGTCTGGAGATGCTCGCCGAGATCCACGGTGGCGGGATCCTGGTAGTACTCGATCTCGGCGCCCATCACCGCGCCGGCGTAGACTCCGGCGGCGGTGACGGCGTTGACGTCGGCACGGAACACGCCCTGCTGTTGGCCGACCTCGATGATGCTGCGCAGGAACGCCCGGAAGCGGCGCATCATCTCCCGGAACTGCGCCGAGAGACGGGCGTTGGTGCCGAACGCCTCGACCATCAGGGTGATGATCATGCGGCGGTGATTGCTCTTGGTGGCGTGCTCGAAGCACACCTCGGTCACCTGACGGAGCGCCGCGGTGGCATCCTTCACGGCACCGATGTCGCTGATCACCCGGCGCTCGAACTGCCCGACGCGGTTCTTGACCGCCGCGAAGAGCAGCTCTTCCTTGTCCTTGAAGTGATAGTAGATCGCGCCCTTGGTCAGCCCAGCTGCCTTGGCGATGCGGTCGATCGACGCGCCCTGGTACCCGTAGCGCGCGAAGCAGTCGATCGCGATGTCCATCAGGTCCCGCCGCCCGTTCTCCAAGCGTGCGGGCCGTGTCGACGCGGCCATACTGAACGTTCAGTATGTTGGGTTGCGGAATGAGTCAAGCATTCTTCAGAGCCACAGATGAACACCGATCCCCGCCCTTCCCCTCCCCGACGAACACGAAGCCCCTCCCCCCTTTCCTTCACTGCGGGGGCGCTGGGCGGCTTTCGTGTTCTTCGTGTTCCCTTTGGGAAGGAGGGGAGGGGGGTCTGTGTCCATCTGTGTCCATCTGTGGCCTCTGCGCTATACGGACCTCCATGAGTCCCTGGGTCTACATCGAGGACATCGGTCGCTACGAGGGACAGACGGTCACCCTCAAGGGCTGGCTCTACAACAAGCGGTCGAGCGGCAAGCTGCACTTCCTGTTGCTGCGCGACGGCACCGGCACCTTGCAGTGCGTGGTGTTCAAGAAGGACGTACCCGAGGAGCAGTTCGCGCGCGCCGATCATCTCGGACAGGAGTCGGCGCTGATCGTCACCGGCGTCGTGCGCAAGGACGATCGCGCGCCGCTCGGCTACGAGCTCGGCGTCGTCGATCTCCAGGTCGTGCACGAAGCGGCCGAGTATCCGATCACGCCGAAGGAGCACGGCGTCCATTTCCTGCTCGACCACCGGCATCTCTGGCTGCGCTCGGCGCGCCAGCACGCCATCCTGCGCATCCGCGCCGAGGTGATCCGCGCCTGCCGCGAATACTTCGACAGCCGCGGGTTCGTGCTCTTCGACGCGCCGATCCTCACGCCGGCCGCGTGCGAAGGGACGACGACGCTGTTCGAGACGCCGTACTTCGACGAGACCGCCTACCTCACGCAGAGCGGCCAGTTGTACGGTGAGGCCGGCGCGCTGGCGCTCGGCAAGGTGTACGTGTTCGGTCCGACCTTCCGCGCCGAGAAGTCGAAGACGCGCCGCCATCTGACGGAGTTCTGGATGGTGGAGCCGGAGGTCGCGTTCCTCGACCTGGCCGGCGACATGGACCTCGCCGAGGACTTCGTCGCCAGCGTCGTCCAACGCGTGGTCGGGTCCCGCCGTCGCGAGCTGGAGACGCTCGAGCGCGACGTGACCCTCCTCGAACGGGTGCAGAAGCCCTTCCCGCGCATCACCTACGGCGAGGCGATCGCGCTCCTGCAGCGCAAGGGATTCCCGGTCGAGTGGGGCGCCGACTTCGGCGCCGACGAGGAGACGGCGATCTCCAGCGAGTTCGACCGACCGGTGCTCGTCCACCGCTACCCGATCGAGATGAAGGCGTTCTACATGAAGGCCGACCCCGCCGACCCGCGCGTCGCGCTGTGCGTCGACATGCTGGCGCCGGAAGGCTGCGGCGAGATCATCGGCGGCGGCCAACGCGAGGACGATCTGGCGACGCTCGAGGCGAAGATCCGCCAGCACGGGCTGCCCGAGGCGGCCTTCAGCTGGTACCTCGACCTGCGCCGCTACGGCTCGGTCCCCCACGCCGGCTTCGGCATGGGCATCGAACGCATGGTCGCCTGGCTGTGCGGCATCCCGCACGTGCGCGAGACCATCCCCTTCCCGCGCATGCTGGAGCGGCTCACGCCGTAGACCGATTCACCACCGAGGCGCGCCTACGAACGCCGCGGGCGCGCCGCCGGAATCGATCAGCGTTCCCAGACCACGTACTCGTCGAGCTCGGCACCGTCGACGAGGATATGGTACGGACCCGCCACCTCCATCTCGGTGGGGGCCAGCGGCGCCGGGTGATTGATGCTCTCGCGATCGGCCTTCAGGGCGGCGCGCAGCTGATCGTCACTGGGGCGCGCGTCGCCGCGCGGCACGCGGATCAGCGCAAAGGCCTGAGAAGCTCCGGCGGACATGATCTGCATCTCCTATTGGCGACGCGACGAGCGGTCAAGGTGGTCCGCCGGGGTAGTGCCTCAGTCGAATTGGTGCACCGGTGCCCCGCTGTCAGATAGCCGCCAAGGCAATCAAATTGAGTCACCACCCGCCGGGAGGGCGCCGCGCGAATTGGCGCGCCGCGGTCGGAATCCCATGACCACCCTCACGTGCGGAGGCGTTCTCAGTGCAGCGTCGCCACCGTCACTCCCGCGCCGCCCTCGTTCGATTCGCCGCCGCGGAAGCCGGCGCAGTACGGAGAGGTGGCGAGGTGGTCCTGGATGGCGCGGCGCAGCGCACCGCTGCCGATGCCGTGGACGATGCGGACGGTCTCCTGACCGGCGCGGAGCGCCCGGTCGAGGAAGGGTTCCAGGCGTTCGAGCGCCTCGCGGGCGCGCAGGCCGATGACGTTCAGCTCGCCGGCGCCGCTCTCCTCGCTCGCGGGCGCCAGGGCGACGCTCGTGCGCGGCGCCGCGCCGGGCGCGACGCGGCGGAGCTGGGCGGCCGGCACCTCGAACCGCATGGTGCCGCGCTGGATCCAGGCGCGGGCGCCGTCGACGGCGAGCAGCTCGCCCTCGATGCCGCGGTCGCCGACCGCCACCGTGTCGCCGATCTGCACGCGGCCCCCGGGCGCCGGTGCGTCCGGTCGCGGCGGCGGCGCGACCTCTTCGAGCTGCTCGCGCGACGCGATGGCCGCCTCCTGCTCGCGCGTGAAGCGGTCGAGCGCGGCACGCGCCTCGGCCACGCCGCGCAATCCTTCGAGCTGCGCGCGCCCGTCCGCCTTCACCTGGCGCAGGAAGGCGCGCGCCTCGCGCACCTCTTCCTGCCAGGCGCTGCGCCGCCGGTCGCGCAGCTCGCCGAGCAGCCGGGTCGACTCGGCGGCGTTGTCGGTCAGCGTGCGCGCCTGCGCCGCGGCCTCCGCGAGCCGCTCGTCGAGCGCGGCGCGCGTGCGCTCGAGCCGCTCGAGCGCCGCGTTGAGGACGCGCGCGTGCTCCGGTTGCACGCCGGCGGCGGTGTCGAGAATCGCCGGCGGCAGGCCGAGCCGGCGGGCGATCGGCAGGGCGAGGCTGCGGCCGATCGAGTCGTAGACGAGGCGATAGCGCGGCGTGAGCGACTCGACGTCGACGTCCACCGCCGCCACCGCGCAGCGCGGATCGTCGAGCGCCAGGAGCTTCACGGGCGTGTAGTGGGTGGTGAGCGCGAGGTGCGCGCCCTGCGCGTCGAACCAGCGCAACAGGCCGACCGCCAGCGCCGCGCCCTCTTCCGGATCGGTGCCGACGCCGGGCTCGTCGAGGAGCACCAGCGCACCGCGCGCGCCGGCGGTGGAGATCTCGCGGAGGTTGGCGACATGCGCGGAGAAGGTCGAGAGATTGCGCTCGATGCTCTGCTCGTCGCCGACGTCGGCGAAGATCGCCGCGAAGCACGGCAGGCGCGCGCCCTCGGCGGCGGGGATCAGCAGGCCGCTCTGCGCCATCAGCGCGCACAGGCCGAGCGTCTTCAGCGCGACGGTCTTGCCGCCCGTGTTGGGCCCGGTGACGACCAGCACCCGGCGGTCGGCGGGCAGCAGGACGTCGATCGGCGTCACCGGCCGGCCGGTGAACAGCAGGCCTGGATGGCGGGCGTCGCGCAGCTCGACCGCGTACTCGCTGAAGCTCGGCCGCGTGCAGCGGTAGGTCCGGGCGAACCGCGCGCCGGCGACCAGACAGTCGACCTCGACCAGCGTGTCGATGCTCGCGGTGATCGCCTCGTGCTCGGCGCCGGCGAGGCCGGTGAGATCGGTGAGGATGCGTTGGACGATGATCTCCTCCTCGCGCACGGCGAGCAGGAGCTCGTTGTTCATCTCCACGGCGAAGAGCGGCTCGACGAAGAAGGTCTCGCCCGAGACCGAGCGGTCCTGCACCACGCCCGGGAGCTGGGCGACGGCGGCGGCCCGCACCGGTACGACGAAGCGGTTGTTGCGCAGCGTGACGTAGTCGTCGGCGATGACGTCGGCGAGCCCGCGGCGCGCCACCAGTTCCTCGAGCTTGCGCTGGAGCCCGTCGCGCAGGCGGCGGATGCTGGCGCGGACGCGCGCCAGCGCCGGACTGGCGGCGTCGAGCACGTGGCCCTCGTCGTCCAGCGCGCGCCCGAGCTCCGCCTCGAGACTCGGAAACGCCACCAGCCGCTCCGGCAGCCCGGCCAGCGCCGGCGCGGTCTCGGCGTGCCGGCGGAAGAAGGCGCCGACGGCGCGAATCGCCGCCAGCGTGTCGCGCACCGCGACCAGGGTCTTGCCGTCGAGCACGAAGCCCTCGTGCGCCGCGCTGCGCAGATACGGCCGCACGTCGGCGAACGCCGGCAACGGCGGATCGCCGTGCTGCTCGAGCAGCCGGTGCAACTCCCACGCCCGATCCAACGCCCGGTCGGCGGCCGCGCGATCGGCGGTGGGCGCGATCGCGCGACAACGCTCCTGCCCCGCCGTCGAGGCCGCGAAGTCCGCCACCCGCGCCGCGACGCGCGGAAAATCGAGCGCGGCGAGATCACGCGGGCGCATGTGAGAGCACTACACCGCGGGGGCACACAGAGGCCACAGTGGGTCTCTGTGTACCTCTGTGCGTCGCTGTGGTGTAGAAACCTTCTCATGATCGTCGTGACCAATCGCATTCCGGTGGCCAAGGGGCATGAGATCGATTTCGAGGACCGCTTCCGGCGGCGGGCGCATCTGGTGGATCGGGCGCACGGGTTCGTGCGCAACGAAGTGCATCGGCCGCGGGCGATGAAGTTCGATCACGAGAGCGGCGGCTGGAAGGACGATCCCGAGGGGCAGGGCTACTACGAGATCAAGACGTGGTGGCGCACCTTCGAGGATTTCGTCGCGTGGACCAAGAGCCCGGCCTTCGCCGAGGCGCACAACGACCGCCCGCCGAAGGAGATGTTCGCCGGGCCGAACGTCCTCGAGGTCCACGAGATCCTGACCAGCACCGACGACAAGGCGTGAGCGCGTCGAGCGGGCCGCGCGCGTGAAACCGTCGGTCCTGCTGGCCTCGACGACCACCCCGGACGGGGCGACGCTGACGCTGCACCGACGCGACGGCGAGTACCACCTGCGGATCGGCGGCCTCGGGTTGATGAGTACGACCGCCACCGGCTCGGAGATGCAGATGGCGGAGCTGGCCTGCGAGCGCCTCGGCGCGACCGGCGGCAGGCGGGTGTTGATCGGCGGCCTCGGCCTGGGATTCACCCTGCGTCGCGTGCTCGAGGTCGCACCCGCCGACGTGCGGGTGCAGGTCGCGGAGCTGATGCCCGAGGTGGTGAGCTGGAACCGCGAGCATCTGCGCGACGTCAACGGCGGCCTGCTCGATGATCCGCGGGTCGAGGTGCTGGTGGCCGATGTCTTCGCGGTGCTGACGGCCGCCGCCGCCGGCAGCTGGGACGCCGTCCTCGTCGACGTCGACAACGGGCCCTTCGCGCTCGTCGACGGCGGCAACGGCCCCCTCTACGGCGCGCCCGGCCTGCGCGCGACGGCGCGCGCGCTGCGCGCCGGCGGGCGAGCGGTCTTCTGGTCGGCGGCGCCGGACCCCGCCTTTCTGCGCCGCCTCGCCGCGGCCGGCTTCCGCGCCAACGCCGTCGGCGCGAAGGCCCACGCGACGGCCAAGCGCCGCAGCCACACGCTCTTCGTCGCGGACCGTCGGGGCTGACGCGCGCGACGCACGCCGCGTCCGTCGCCTTGACTCCCACCGGACCCCCCGTTAGCCACGGAGCCACATGTCGACATGGTTGCAGGTGCGGGTGATCGGCACCTTTCTCCTGCTGATCACCGTCTTCTTCTTCATCCTCACCTACGACCCCATCCTCAAGGTGATCGACCTCGGCGCCGGTCTCGCGCAGGTGTCGGCCATCCTCAGCTACGGCGTGCTCAAGGTGATCGGCGCCATCGGCGGGTTCCCGGTGCACCGCATCCACACCATCATGGGCTCGGGGAACTTCGAGGTCGACGTCGCGCCGGCCTGCTCGGGCGCGGTGCCGACCAGCATCTACATGGCGGCGGTGTTCGCGTATCCCTCGACCTGGCGCTCGCGCGCCATCGGCGCGGTGCTCGGCATCGTCACCATCCAGATCGTCAACATCTTCCGGGTGACCGTGCTGTTCCTGATCGGCTTGTTCTTCCACGAGATCTTCCACGACACGCACGTCTACGTCGCGCAGGCGCTGGTGGTCTGCGTCGCCGTGGCGCTGTGGTTGTTCTGGGCGACGCGGTACGCCGATGCGCCTGCGCATTAACCCGCTGCGCTTCCTCGCCCTGCTCGTCGTCTTCCTGATCTGCACGTACTACGCGTGGAAACCGGTCGCGCCGGCGTATGCGCAGGTACTGCTGCGCGCGACGCAGGTCGGCATGTGGCTCACCGAGTTCTCGACCGACCCGCAGTGGAGCCACGCGACCGCGCTGTTCATCGATCCCAACAGCAGCCCCACGTACATCTTCTACGTGCAGCAGCACCTCATGCTGGCGTCGCCGCCCCCGGCCGGCGTTCCGATCCTCGATTACATGCGCGCCAACCCGTCCGTCGTCCGGATCCCGCCGCAGGGCATTCCCGCCGAATGGGTGATGGCGAACCTGGTCCTGCTGATCCCGCTGATGCTGGCGACGCCGGCGCCGACCTGGCGCGCGCGCTTCGGCCGGCTCGCGCTGGCGCTGGCCATCGCCCTGGTGCTGCAGGTGTTCGACATGGTCTCCTCGATCAAGTCGTTCTACGCCACCACGTTCCCCGGCTCGTTCAGCTGGCTGTCCGGGCGCATCTACCAGTTCTTCGACGCCTTCGTGCAGAGCTGGGACACGCAGCTCTTTCCGTTCGTCATCTGGGCCGGCATCCATCTGCGGCAACTCCTGCCCACCGGCCTGGTGAAAGAGCCGACACCGGCTGCCGTCGTCGCGAGTCGCGCCGAGCGGCGGCGGCAGACGCAGAAACACAGATGAAGACGGATCCCCCCACCCCGCTCATGGCGTGAGGTGAAGACCCCTGTGGCCATCCGCGGCCATCTGTGGAAGTACGCGCGTCATGGTTCGCGCGCTGATCTCGATCGCCCTCCTCGCAGCGTCGACGGCCGGCGCCATCGACATCGACCCCGCGAAGGTCGTCGATCTCACCTACCCGTTCGACGCGCAGACGATCTACTGGCCGACGGCGCAGCACTTCACGCTCGACGAGGTGCACCGCGGCGATACGCCGGGCGGCTACTGGTACGAGGCCAACAACTTCTGCGCCGCCGAGCACGGCGGCACGCACATGGACGCGCCGGTGCACTTCGCCAAGGGCGGCGCCAGCGCCGATCAGGTGCCGGTGACGGCGGGCATCGGCCCGCTGGTGCGCGTCGACGTGAGCGCGCAGGCGGCGCGCGACGCCGACTACCGCGTCACCCGCGCCGATCTCGAGGCGTGGGAGCAGGCGCACGGCCGCATCCCGAAGGGCGCGATCGTCGCGATGTACAGCGGCTGGGGCGCGCGCTGGCCCGATGCGAAGCGCTACCTCGGGACCGACGTCGCCGGCGACGTCGCGCATCTGCACTTCCCCAGCTTCTCGCAGGAGGCGGCGGAGTTCCTGGTGCGCGAGCGCGACATCAACGGCATCGCCGTCGACACGGCGAGCATCGACTACGGTCCGTCGACCGACTTCATCGTCCACCGCGTCATCAACGGCGCCGGCAAGCCGGGATTCGAGAACCTCGCCCACCTCGACCGCGTCCCGCCGGCCGGCGCGACCCTGGTGGCACTGCCGATGCCGATCGCCGGCGGCTCGGGCGGTCCGCTGCGCGCCATCGCGGTCCTGCCCTGACGCGGACGCTCCGATCCACGGCTGCACACGAATCCCCTCCCCCGTCCCCACCGATGAACACGGATCCCCCCGGCCCCAACCAATGAGTTGGGAGGGGAGTGTCGGCGCTCGGTGTTCTTCGTGTTGATTGGGGCGGGGCGGTGCCGGGTTCGTGGATCCGTGTCCATCCGTGGCCATCGGTATCCATCCGTAGCGCTGTTGGCCGCGATCGCGCTCGCCGGTTGCGGCCCCGCACCGGAGCCCGTTGCGCCGCCGCGGCTCGTCGTGGCGGCGCCGGCGTTCGACTTCGGCCAGGTGCCCCAGGGCGTACCGATCGAGCACGTGTTCGACCTCAGCAACGAGGGCGGCGCGCCGCTGACCATCATCGACCTGCGCACCGCCTGCGATTGCGCCGCGACGCTCGACGGCCCGCACGACCTGCCGGCGGGCGCGCGCGCCGCGCTGCACCTGCGCTGCGCGACCGACACGACGCCCGGACCACAGCGCCGCACCGTGACGCTGTACAGCAACGATCCCGAGCATCGCGCCCTGGTGCTCGTCGTCACCGGCACGGTCGCGCTCGAAGCCGCCGCCGATCCGCCGCGGGTGTATCTCGGCGCCGTGCCGGCCGGCGGCGAGGCGGTTCGCGTCGTCGCGTTGCGCGCCGGCAACGACGGCGTCCGCTTCGTCGGCGCCGACGGCGGCGCGCCACAGTTGCGCGCGCGCGTGCAGGACGTCGAGGACGGCCGCGCGCTGGTCCTCGACACCGCCGCCGACGCGCCGCCCGGCCCGTTCCAGACCGTCGTGCGGGTGCACACGACCAGCGCCCGGCGGCCGGTGATCGAGGTGCCGATCGCCGGCACCATCGCCATGGCAACGACCCCCGCCGCGACCGGGAGCGTCCCATGAGCGGCGCGCCGGCCTTCGACGTCGTCGGCTTCGGCTTCAACACGATCGATCACGTCTGCCTCGTCGACCGCCCGCTGGTCGCCGACGGTAAAGCGCGCGCGCGCGCCTACCGCCAGCTGCCCGGCGGTCAGGTGCCCACCGCGCTCGTCGCGCTGCAGCGCTGGGGGCTCCGCACCGCCTACGTCGGGCCGCTCGGCGACGACGCCGGTGGCGAGTTGCAACGCCGCGCGTTGAGCGAAGCCGGCGTCGACCTGCGCGGCGCCATGCTGCGCCCCGGCGTCGGCAGCCACACGTCCGTGATTCTCGTCGATGCCGTCACCGGCGCGCGCACGGTCCATTGGCAACGGCCGCCGGAGCTCGCCCTGCGCGCCGACGAGCTCGATCGCTCGCTGTTCGCCGCCGGTCGCGCGCTGCTGCTCGACGCCGACGACGTCGAGACCGCGCTCCTCGCCGCCGCGGTGGCTCAGGACGCGGGCGCGCTGGTGATGCTCGACGTCGACGAGCCGGGCCCGCGCACCGCCGCGTTGCTGGCGCGGACCGACGTCGCCATCGTCACCGATGGATTTCCGCAGCGCCACGCCGGGGTCGCCGACCTCGGCATCGCGTTGCGGCGCATGAGCAAGGCGGGCCCGCGCCTGACGGTGGCGACACTCGGCGCCGGCGGCGCGCTGGCTTGCCACGGCGGCGTCCTGCACTACGTCGCCGGGCTCCGCGTGCCGGTGGTCGACACCACCAGCGCCGGTGATTGCTTCCACGCCGGCGCCCTGTACGGATTGCTGCAGGGATGGCCGCCGCCGCGCGCGCTTCGTTTCGCCACGGCCGCCGCGGCGCTCGCCTGCACGCAACTCGGTGGCCGCTCGAGCGTGCCGGCCCTTGCCCAGGTCATGGATCTGGCGGCGAGCTCGCACGCCTGATTCGCGGCTCCGCGCGCGTCAATTCCGCCGACGTGCGCACAAATCGCCTGCAGACCTTACGACCCCGTAAGATTCACTGTTTCGCTCGCCACGTATTTCTGCGCGCCGCGGCGCGTGCCGCGCCCGGACGCGGTGGTCCCGATGTTGCTGCCTGACGGTCACAATTCGCAGAGGAGGCAACGATGACCGATCAGATCAAATCACTGCAGGGATACGTGAACGACATGCTGGCCGTGGAATCCGAGCTGCATGAGGCGTTCCGCCGACAGAAGAAGGAGAACGCCGAGCTGCGCCGGTTCACTGCCGCGCATCAGATCGTCGAGCGCACAGAGGATACGATCGACCGCCATCTGGCGGCGTTGCGCGACGTGCTGAAGCGGCTCGGGACCGAGGAGTCGACGTTGCAAAAGGCGGTTGGCGGCGTCCTCGGGGCGGCGGCCGGCCTGTACGATAAGCTCCGTTCGGACGCCACGGTGTCACGCGTGCTCCGCGACGACTACGCGGCGCTGAGCTTCGCCACCATCGGCTACGAAATGCTGCATACCACCGCCCTGGCGATGAAGGATGGCCAGACGGCCGATCTCGCGATCACGCACCTGAAAGAGTACGCGCCGCTGATCATGGCGCTGGGCGACGCGCTCCCCGCGGTGTTGATCGACGAGCTCGCCACCGACGGCACGGTCTCGGCCGACCGTGGCATCGCCACCCAGGCCGTGCGCAACACCCACGAGGCGTGGGCGAGCGCGACGACGACCGCGTAGCTCCAGGACGTTCGGCGCTAGAGCGCGGCGGCCCCCGTCCGCAGCTCTAGCCGCCGAGTGTGGCGTGGCGATCCGCCCGGCAACGCCACGAGGTGAGAAACGGACATCGCCTGTAAGATCCACCCCCTCGAAGCGAGGATCTTACAGCGCTGCGATCGGCTGCAATGGTTCTCCGTCGCTCGGCTGTCTGGTCCCGACTTTGCATCGGCGTCCGGCCACGAGGGACGGCGATGATCGATCACGGCGAGCGACGACCTGGATACCCCGGCGGGCGGCAGTGGCGCATTGCGCAGGTGTCACCGCTCTACGAGGCCGTGCCGTCGGCGACGCGGGGCGGCACCGAGCGTCTCGTCTCGCACCTGACCGAAGAGCTGGTGCGCGCTGGTCATCATGTGACCCTCTTCGCCAGCGGCGATTCGCGGACCGCGGCGCGACTGGTGCCGATGGTACCACGGGCGCTGCGCCTCGATCCGGATTGCGCGGATCCGCTGGCGCATCACGTGCGAATGCTGTCCGAGGTCTATCGCCGCGCCGGCGAGTTCGACCTCATCCACTGTCACACCGACTATCTGGGTCTGCCGCTGGCCAGCGCGGCCCGCACGCCGACGTTGCTGACGCTGCACGGGCGGCTCGACATCCCCGATCTCGCGCCGCTCTACGCGATGCATCGTGGCATCCCGTTGGTGTCCGTCAGCGACGCGCAACGCCGGCCGCTGCCCGACGCGACGTGGTTCGCGACGGTCCACCACGGGATCCCGGCCGACGACTATCCCTTCGTCGCGGACCCGGGCGACTATCTGCTGTTTCTCGGCCGCATCTCGCCCGAGAAGCGGCTCGACCTCGCGATCCGGGTGGCCCTGCGCGCTGGCGCTCGGCTGCGCATCGCGGGCACGGTCGACGCCGTCGATCGCCCGTACTTCGAGCGCGAGATCCAGCCGCTGCTCGACCACCCGTCGATCGAGCTCCTCGGCGAGGTCGGCGAGGACGACAGACCGGCGCTGCTGGGCGGCGCGCTCGCGCTGCTCTGCCTCAGCGACTCGCCGGAGCCCTTCGGTCCGGCGACGATCGAAGCGCTCGCCTGCGGAACGCCGGTGATTGGTCGGCCCCGCGGAGCCGTACCCGAGGTGGTGACGGACGGCGTCACCGGCATCATCGCCGCGAGCGAGGACGCGCTGGTGGCGGCGGTCGCGCGCGTCGCGACGCTCGATCGACGCGCCTGCCGCGCCGATTTCGAGCGTCGCTTCACCTCCGGGGCGATGTGCCGGCGCTATCTCGACGTCTACGCGGAGCTGCTCGGTGACGACGAGCGCGTCGAGCGTCGGCCGGCCGAGCCCCCGCGGCTGATGTCACATCCCGCCCAGCGCATGTTGGCCGTGTAGAGCGATCGGCAGCGTGACGTAGCGCGCTCCGAAAAGTCTCTGCGCAGGAGCGCGGGCCTCCAGGCCCGTCGCCGCCCGCAGGGCGGCGGAGACTCTTTCGGCTACAAAAACGGCAGCGGCAGACTGCGTTCACCACGCTCCGGCGCGCGCCAATGGGTGGGGACGCGCGTCGTGGAGTACCGCGGCGAACGTTGATCCGCCACGGTGCTGATCGACGGCGGTGATGGCAGGCACCGGACTGCCAGGCCGCGCGGGAGCGCGGCCCTCCATTCGGGGACTCAAATGGGGGCGCGGACCGTGGTTGACTGGGAGGGTTTCGCTGCGGTGATGGCAGGCACCGGACTGCCAGGCCGCGCGGGAGCGCGGCCCTCCATTCGGGGACTCAGATGGGGCGCGGACCGTGGTTGACTGGCAGGGTTTCGCTGGTAGAACTGACCGGTCAGTATCGGAATTCCGGGGTTATGCGAGGGCGAAAAAAGAGCGCCGATACGCGCACGGCGATCCTGCGTTGCGCGGCCGAGATCTTCTCGCAGCGGCCGTACCACGAGGTCCTGACCGACGAGATCAGCTCGCGCCTGAAGATGGGCAAGGGCACGTTGTATCGGTACTTCCCGTCGAAGGAAGAGCTCTACTTCGCGACCCTGGTGGACGGGCTTCAGGGGATGCAGGAAGCCATCGACGCGGTCCTCAGCGAGTCGGAGCCGCTCGAGCGGGTCATCGAGGCGCTGACCAGCACCATCATCGGCTACTTCTGGCAGCGGCGCGATTTCTTCGTCCTGTTGCACCGGCACGAGACCAAGATCGACCCCGACGAGCGGGTCGAGTGGCAACAGCGCCGCGAAGCGGTCGTCGAGCAGATCGGCGCGCGCATCGCGGCCGAGCTCGGGCGCACCCGCGTGGAGCCGCGGTTGGCGGTGGAGATGTTGTTCGGAATGATCCGCTCCGTCTGTCTGTACCGCGACGACCGCGCCAAGCCCGACCAGTTGGCGCGGCTGGTCACGCGCACGTTCCTGAGCGGCGTGCGGGCGGCGGATCCGGCGCCGGCCGCGGCACCGGCCCCGCGCAAGCGGGCCGCTGGGGACAAGCGGTGAGCGGGGTGAGAGAGAGGAGTGCCGACGTGCTGACGTGTGGACGTGCTGACGTTCGCAAAACGCGCCGCACGTCAGCACGTCCACACGTCAGCACGTCAGCACTCCTGGCAGTCGCCGTGCTCGCGTTGTTGTCCCTGAACGCCTGCTCGAAAGCGTCCTCCCCCGAGGGCACCGCGGCCGCCGCCACCGCCACGCCCGTCGAAGCGCTGCAGATCACCGTCGCGCCCGTCGCGCTGCGGCCGACGAAGCGGTTGCTGAAGTTCGTCGGCACGCTCTTCGGCAACGAGGAAGTGAAGCTGTCGAGCCAGGTCGAGGGGCAGGTCGAGAAGATCACCGTGGATCTCGGCGATCGCGTGAAAGCCGACCAGCTGCTGCTCGAGGTCGACGACACCAGCGCGCGCGCCCAACTGCGCGAGGCCGAGGCCCGCCTGGCGAAAGCGGTCGCCGACGAGGCACGCGGCCGCGAGCTCTTGAAGGGCAACGTCATCTCGCCGCAGGAGCACGAGACCATGCAGACCGCGGTGACGGTGGCCGAAGCGCAGCGCGACGGCATGAAGGTCGCCCTCGCGCACAAGCAGGTCCATTCGCCGATCGACGGGTCGGTGGTGCATCGCCTGGTGTCGGTGGGCGAATACGTGCGGCCCGGCACGCCGCTGCTCGACATCGTGGACGACGACCCGCTGAAGCTGCGCGGCGACGTGCCCGAGCGCTTCGCGGACGAGATCGCCGACGGCCAGCCGGTGCAGATCAAGGTCGACGCCTATCCCGACGACGTCTTCGACGGGACGCTGGTGCGCATCAGTCCCGCCGCCAATCCGGAGAACCGCTCGATCACCGTCGAGGCCACGGTGCCCAATGCCGACCGCCGCCTGAAAGCGGGCTTCTTCGCCTCCGCCAATATCGTCACCCGCTCCGACGCCGAGGCGTTGGTCGTGCCGGAGACGGCCGTCGTCACCTTCGCCGGCGTCACCAAGCTGTTCGTGGTGCGCGACGACATCGCCTACGAGCGCCAGATCCGCATCGGCACCCGCGACGACATGGGCCTGGTCGAAGTCCTGGAGGGCCTGCATCCGGACGAGATGGTGGCGACGTCGGGGCTGGCCAAGCTGGAGAACGGGCGAGCGGTGACGATCCGCAAGGGCGAGGGATGAAGATTTTCACCACGGAGGCACGGAGACACGGAGCACCAACGCCAATGATTTCTCCGTGTCTCCGTGCCTCCGTGGTGAAGAAAGAATTTGAGTCATGAAGCTCGTCGACGCCTGCATCCGGCGGCCGGTCGCCACCACCATGTTCATCGCCTTCCTGGTGGTGCTGGGCTTGTTCTCGTATCGGCAGCTCTCGGTCGATCTCTATCCGAACGTCGACTTCCCGATCACATCCATCACCACGACGCTCTCCGGTGCGAGCGTCGAGGAGATGGAGACCAGCGTCACCAAGCCGCTCGAGGAAGCGATCAACACCATCGAGGGCATCGACGAGCTGACGTCGACGACCAGCGAGGGCCTGTCGACGGTCATCGTCTTCTTCAGCCTGTCGCGCGACGGCGACGCCGGCGCCCAGGACGTGCGTGACAAGGTCTCCACCGTGCTGTCGCAGTTGCCCGAGGGGACCGACGCGCCGGTGGTGGCCAAGTTCGACATCGAGAGCACGCCGATCCTCAGCATCGTCGTCTCCGGCAACCGCGACCTGCGCGAGGTCACCGAGATCGCCAAGCGGCAGATCAAGGAAGACATCGAGACGCAGCGCGGCGTCGGATCGGTGTCGCTGATCGGCGGGCTCGAGCGCGCCATCAACATCGTCCTCGACACCGATCGGCTGGCCGCCTACGGCCTGTCGATCGACAAGGTGCGCAACGCGATCCGGGCGCAGAACGTCGAGATCCCCGGCGGGCGCGTCGACCAGGGCCAGAAGGAGCTCATCCTCCGCACCATGGGGCGCATCCAGCGCGCCGAGGACTTCCGCGAGCTCATCGTCGGCAGCGCCCAGGGCCGGCCGCTGCGCATCGCCGACATCGGACACGTCGACGACGCCGCCGTCGAGCCGCGCGCGCTCGCCCGTCTCGACGGCCACCCGGCCGTGACCTTGCTGGTGCGCAAGCAGACCGGCACCAACACCGTCGCCGTCATCGACACCGTCAAGCAGCGCCTCGAGCGCATCCGCTCGACCCTGCCGGCCGACATCGACATCCAGATGGTGCGCGACCAGTCGCGCTTCATCGGCAAGTCGATCGACGAGGTGAAGCTCCATCTCGTGCTGGCCGGCATCCTGGTCAGCCTCACCGTCATGCTCTTCATCGCCAACCTGCGCGCCACCCTGATCGCCGCGGTGGCGATTCCGACCTCGATCATCGCCACCTTCACGGTGATGCGGTACCTCGACTTCACGCTCAACAACGTCACGATGCTGGCGTTGGTGCTCGCCACCGGCATCGTCATCGACGACGCCGTCGTCGTGCTCGAGAACATCTTCCGCTACATGGAGGAGAAGGGCGTCAGCGCCCGCCAAGCGGCGAGCGCCGCGACCGGCGAGATCAGCCTCGCGGTCATGGCCACGACGCTCTCGCTGGTCGTGATCTTCCTGCCGGTGGCCTTCATGGAAGGCCAGGTCGGCCGCTTCTTCAACAGCTACGGCGTCACCGTCGCGGTCGCGATCATGGTGTCGCTGGTGGTCTCCTTCACGCTGACGCCGATGCTGTGCGCGCATTTTCTCACCGTCAGCCCGCAGAGCCATCAGACCCAGCGCGGCATCTACGGCGCCGTCGATCGCGCCTACGGCGGCGTGCTGCGCTGGGCGCTGCGCCACCGCTGGGTGATGATGGTGCTCTCGATCGCGGTGTTCTTCAGCACCGTCCCGCTGTTCGGGCTGGTCGGCAAGGACTTCATGCCGCACGACGACCAGAGCGAGTTCGAGATCGTCGTGCAGACGCCGGAAGGGTTCAGCCTGCAACGCACCGACGAGGCGCTGCGCACCATCGAGGCGCGGGTGTCGCAGCTGCCGCACGTCACGCATCAGCTGACGACGATCGGCGACACATCGGGCCGCCTGCGCGCCGGCGAGGGGCCGGTCACGCAAGGCTCGATCTACGTCCGCCTGACCGAGCTGCAGGATCGCGAGCTCTCGCAGGAAGCGATCATGAAGATGGCGCGCGCCATCGTCGCCGACTATCCGGACCTGCGGACCAGCGTGCAGGGCGTCAACCTGCTGGTCAGCGGCGGCCACCGCTTCAGCGACCTCGAGTTCGACCTCGCCGGCCCGAACCTCGCCAAGCTCGAGGAGTACTCGAACCAGGTGATGGAGGGCATGAAGCAGACGCCGGGCCTGGTGGACGTCGACACGACCCTGTCGGTGCGCCAGCCCGAGCTGCAGGTACAGATCCAGCGCGAGAAGGCGTCGACCTTCGGCATCAACGTGCGCGACATCGCCAGCGCGCTGCGCACACTGATCGGCGGCGAGCCGATCAGCACGTATCGCGAGGAGCAGGAGCAGATCGACGTCTGGCTGCGCGCGCGGCTCCAGGACCGCAACGATCCGCGCGCGATCGGCGACGTCACCATCGCGGCGCCGACCGGCGAGCTCGTCCGTCTCGCCAACCTCGCCATGCTCAGCGAGGAACGCGGCCCGGCACAGGTCGACCACCACAACCGCCAGCGCAAGGTGACGCTCGTCGCCAACCTCGACGGCATTCCGCTCGGTACCGCCGTCGAGCGGGTGAAGAAGCTGATCGCCGACCTCGACATGCCGCCGACCTACGGCGTGATGTTCAGCGGCCGCGCGAAGTCGCTGGGCGAGAGCAACACCAACTTCCTCCTCGCCTTCCTGCTCAGCTTCATCTTCATGTACATGATCCTCGCGGCGCAGTTCGAAAGCTTCCTGCACCCGATCACGATCATGCTGGCGCTGCCGCTGACGCTGCCGTTCGCGCTGCTGTCGCTCTGGCTGCTCGGCGAGACGCTGAACATCTACAGCATCCTCGGCCTCTTCATGCTGTTCGGCATCGTCAAGAAGAACGGCATCCTGCAGATCGACTACACCAACACGCTGCGCGCCCAGGGCATGGCGCGCGACGCCGCGATCCTGCAGGCCAACCACGTCCGCCTGCGCCCGATCCTCATGACGACGGTGATGCTGGTCGCCGGCATGATCCCCATCGCGCTCGGCCGCGGCCCCGGCTCCGCCAGCCGCGCCTCGATGGCCAAGGTGATCATCGGCGGGCAGACGCTCTGCCTGCTGCTGACCCTGCTGATGACGCCGGTGGCGTACTCGCTGTTCGACGACCTGGCCCATTCCCACCCCCTCCGCCGCCTGGGCCGGCTGGTACCCAGCCGCTGGCGCCGCGTGACGACCAACGGACGCAGTCCGGCGTGACCCCCACGAGGGGGCGTGCTAGATGCGGCGACTGACCATGAGGGTGGGCAAGGTGCAGCGGCTGCTCCTCGCGTCGGCGATCTGTGCTGTCGCGTCGTTGGCGTGCGCGGACGAACCTCTGAACGGCGACGCCACGCGCGAGTATCTGCTCGAGGACGTCCCGAACTTCCCGACGATCCTGAAGCATCAATGGAGCGGTCGCGTTCCGACCGGGCCGTACGATGTGCAGGGCAACAACTACGGCCTGCTCGCCGACAACGCGGCGGAGCGGCCCATCACGCTCGCCGAGAGCATCGCGCTGGCGATCGAGCACAACACCGGCCTGCAGATCAACGCGCTGAGCCCGATCGCCGCGACCAACCAGGTCCGCCGCGCCTACGCCCAGTTCGATCCCGAGCTCTATGGCGACACTTCGAAGCAGCGCTCCAACACCCCGGTGCAGACCATCAGCCCTTTCACGAACCAGGATCCCCTCGGCGACAACTCCGAGCTCAGCCTGTTCAACGACCAGGTCGAGTGGAACGCCGGCATTCGCAAGCAGCTCCTCACCGGCGGCGTGCTGAACGCGCAATGGGCGAACAGCAAGCTCGCCAGCAACCCGACGGTCGTCAACCTCGTCAACCCCGACTACGTCACCACGCTCGGCGTCGGCATCAACCAGCCGCTCCTCCGCGATTTCGGCTGGCGCTTCGCGTTGCTGGTCGTGGACGTCGCGCGCATCGGCGAGGAGGAGAGCTATCAGATCTATCGATCGCAGGTCTCCGGCCTCGTCGAGAACGTCGAGCGCGCCTACTGGACCTACGTGCTGGCGATCGAGAACGTGCGCGTCGAGCAGAACGGTCTCGACCTCGCGAAGGAGCTGTTGCGCCAGAACCAGAGCCGCTTCAACGTCGGCTCGCTGCCGCGCACCGCGGTGCTCGAATCCGAGGCGGAGGTCGCGCGCCGCGAGGCCAACCTGGTCACGGCCAGCGCGCTCGAACGCATCGCGCGCGACAATCTGCGGGCGCTGATCAACGCGCGACAGGATGACGGCGACGCGCTCATCATGATCGCGCCGGCCGACAAGCCGAGGGTCACCGAGACCACCTTCAACCTCGACGACAGCCTGCGCGTCGGCTACGAGAAGCGGCCCGAGCTGCTCGCCGCGCGCTCCAACGTCGACGGACGCCAGGTCGAGCGCAAGATCGCGGAGAACCGCCTGCTGCCGCGCCTGGACCTCATCGCCTCGATCGGCCTGAACGGCCTCGGCGGCACCGACGCGGGCCTCGTCCAACCGACGCCGGTGGCCCCCCCGGCCAGCCGACACCGACGCCCGGCGCGTTCCAGTTCCTCCCCAACCCGCAGGTGCTGGGCGGCTACAACCGCTCGCTCGAGCTGCTCACCGACGGCCGCTACTACCAGTACCTGGTCGGCGCGCAGATCGTCATCCCGATCGACAACGCCGCCGCCAAGGCGGACTACACCCAGGCCAAGGTGAACGCCGAGTCGGCCCGCTTGTCGCTGCGGCAGACCGAGGAAAACGTCACCCTCGAGATCACCCAGACGGTGAACAACCTCAAGGCGTCGCTGCGCCGCATCGAAGCGACGCGCGTGGCAAGCGAGCTGGCGGAGGAGAACGTGAGCAACCAGAAGGCGCGCTTCGACGTCGGCCTGGCGACCACCAAGGATCTCATCGACTTCCAGGACCGTCTCACCCAGGCGCAGCAAGCCGAGATCTCCGCGCTGACGACCTACAACATCCTGCTGGCCGAGCTCTATTTCTCCGAAGGCACGCTCCTCGATCGCCGCAGCGTCGCCCTCGCGCGCAACGCCCAGGAAGCGACGCCCTGGTGGGCGCGCTTCTGAAAGGACCCGGCATGCGCCGCCGCATTCGCGCCGCCCTGGCAGGCATGATGGCCGGGCTCTCGCTTGCGGCCTGCAGCTCGTCGGTGCGCATCACGAAGGAGACCGACGCGGTCGGTCTCGCCAAGCCGTCGACGGTGTACGTGTACGACTTTGCGGTCGACCAATCCGAGATGAAGGTCGATCCCGGTGGGCCGCTGCAACGCCTGCGCAACGGCGGCGGCCTGCTGGGTGGGGGGCTGCTGAGCGGCGGCAACAAGAGTGACCAGCCGCAGCAGGATCCACAGATGATCGCGACCGGCCACCAGATCGCCGACCAGGTCGCGCAGGACCTCGTGCAGCGCATCACCGCCATGGGACTTCCGGCCCAGCGGATCACCCGCGATCAACTCCCGCCCGAGGGCGCCATCGCCGTTGCCGGGCAGTTTGTCGATCTCGACGAGGGCAATCGCCTCAAGCGCATGGCGATCGGATTCCACCAGGGCCAGTCGAGCGTCAGCGCGGCGGTGCAGCTCTATCATGTCACCGGGTCGCGCAGCGCCGGCCAGCTCCTCGACTTCACCGCCACCGGCACCAGCCCGCCGATCCCCGGCGCCGCGGTCACCATGGGCGCCGGCGCCGCCGTGCAGGTCGCCGCCGCCACCGCCGGTGCCAAGGAGCTTCGCGACACCCTGTCCGCCGACGCCGGCCGCCTCTCCGCCGCCGTCGCTCGCAACCTGCAGACCTTCTTCGCCAAGCAGGGCTGGACGGAGCCGCCGAGCGAGATCCCGGACAACCCGTTCTAGGAAGGGGGCAGAGGACGCAGGGATAGAGGACCAATGATTGCGTCCTTCGCCTTCGTCTTTCTTCCTCCGTCCTTCGTCTTTTTCGCCCCGATCGGTTCGACCATGTCGAAACGCCTTTCCCTCGCGCGACATTCCTTCAAAAGCCCCCAACCGAAGGAGAGAGCGACATGGCCAAACAGATTTTCGTCAACCTGCCGGTGAAGAGTCTTCCGCGCAGCGTCGAGTTCTTCAGCACGCTCGGGTACACGTTCGACCAGCGGTTCACCGACGAGAACGCCACCTGCATGATCGTCGGCGAGAACATCTTCGTGATGCTGCTCGTCGAGCCGTTCTTTCAGACGTTCACCGCCAAGCCGCTGTGCGACGCCACGAAGAGCACCGAAGCGATCGTCTGCCTGGCGGTCGAGGATCGCGCCGCCGTCGACGGTCTGGTCTCGAAGGCGCTCGCGGCCGGCGGCACGGCGCCGCGGCCGTCACAGGATCACGGCTTCATGTACCAGCACGGCTTCCAGGACGTCGACGGGCATCTCTGGGAGCTGGTCTACATGGATCCCAACGCGAACCCGCACGGGTGACGTCCATCACGGCGACAGCACGATGAGCGCGTACCCGAAGGTCCCGTTCGGATACACGTGTCCGGACAACGTGGCGGGTTCGCCCGCGTGCACCGCGGCGCACGCGACTTCGTGGCCCTGCGCGTCCTCGAGCGTCGACGTCGCCAGGTCGACGAGGTAGTCGTCGACGTCACCCGCCACCTGCTTCGCGCTGTTCATCACCATCGTGTGCTCACCGCAGTCGGTCGAGACCACGACACCGTCGAAGTCCACGTCGCGGCTCTCGGCGGAGGCCGTTCCCTCCGCCAGATCGAGGCGGACGTTGTTGAGGGTCAATGTACCGGCCGCCGGCACGTTGATGTCCAGTTGCGCCGAGCCGCCGCCAGGCGGCTCGAAGCGCATGGTCTCCATGCCGTCGAACGGGCCCACCAGGGAGAAGTTGCCGTCGGCGTCGGTCTTGGCCGAGGCCGTGCTGCCTTCGACGACGACGCGAATGCCGGCGAGGTCGTCCGATCCGATGCCCTGCACGGTGCCGCTGCTGACGACGTTGCCGAGGATGCTCGTCGAGATGCCGCTGCCGCGGATCCCGCCCTCCGCACAGCCGGAGAGCACAACCAGCAGGGACAGCAGCGCGGGGTGTGTCCAGGTCATCGCTTCGGCTCCTTGCTCGTGCGGCGCGGCGCGCGCCGGGGCGCCGGCGCGGCGCTGGCCGCGGGCGGCGGGGCGTCTTCGAAGAAGTAGACACCGACGCCGGCGTAGTGTCGCTCGCCCCCTGGCGCGCGCGGATTGCGATCGCGGTCGTAACGCGCCAGCAGGCCGTTGATGCGCTGCAGGAACCGTTCCCCCTCGCGGCGCATCTCGGCGCGCACCTGGGCCGCCGCGTGGCTGCCGAGGTTGTCGAAATACACCTTGCGCTGGAGCAGACGCTCGTCGCCCTCGGCGAAGACGTTGCGCAGGATGGTCTCGATCAGCTCGCGCGGATCCTCCTCGAGGATGCGCAATGCTTCGTCCGGCTTGCTGCGCGCCACATAGGCGGTGCTGCGCAGGGCCACGACGTCGCCGTCGCGCAGCTCCGCCGCGCCGCTGCGCAGCAATTCGTCGAGCAGGACGCGCGGCGCGAGGTCGGCCGTCACCGCGCGCGCCAGCTTCATGAAGCTCGGACCGCGCGCCGCCTGATACGGGAGCGGCCGCGGCCGCCCCCGACGGTCGACAGTGCGCGCATCGGTCAACCACCGGCTGATCAGGCTCGTCGCGTGATTCATCCCAAACGAGGTCGGACCCCGCTGCCCGCGCTCGGCGGCACGGATGCGCCGCACCTCCTTGCGGTTGATGCCCGTGAGCAGCGACACCCGGCTGTCGGTCTGCCGCCGTCCGGGCAACGCGAACTCGGCCTCCGCCACTTCCACGAACAGCTCGCGCAGGCGCCCTTCGAGTTGCCCGAAGGGAACGCCCGCGGCGAGCAGGCGCTTGACCAGCGGCAGCAACGCCTGCGCGGCGGCGGAAACCAGGCGCGGACCGAGATCGCTCATGCGGGCTCACCCTAGCGACGCGGTTCGTTACGCTCAATGACGGAAAGGAAGAAAATCCCTCCCGACGGGTTGCGGCAGCTCGGACCGTCGGGCTAGATGAGGCCGGGAAAAGGGAAATTTTCCCTGTTTCACTCTTCGCGGAGGAATGACGCAGATGGGCAGACGCTGGCGAGCACTGATGGCGGCGGTGGTTTTGGCGACGGCGCTGGGCGGCGCCGCCACGGCCCACGCGCACTCGACCGGCGAGACGGGTCATTCCGGCAAGCAGGGCGCCATCTGCAACGAGTGTCACAGCGGCGGCATGGCTCCGACGGTTGCGTTCACGGGACCGGACACGGTCACCGTGGGCGCAACCGTCACCTACCATTTCAACGTCGAGTCGGCGCGCGCCGCGCAGAACGCCGCCGGCTTCAACGTCGCCGTCAGCAGCGGCCGACTCGCGATCGTCTCCGGCCAAGGGGAACAGCTCCTCGGCCCCGAGCTCACCCACACGGCGCCGAAGAGCACCACCGACGCAACGGTCGGCTGGGACTTCTCCTGGACGGCGCCGGACACGCCGCAGGCCGCCACCCTTTTCGGCGCGGGCAACAGCGTCAACGGCAACGGCCGGGACACCGGCGACAGGGCCAGCGCCACGACATTTGCCGTGATGGTGGTCGACGCCGTGACGGCGACGCCGACCTCGACGCCGCTGCCGCCGTCGGCGACCGCCACCGCGGTGGCCGCCTCGACGCCGGTGTTCACGCGAACGCGCGGACCGACCTCGACGCCCGGCGGCCCGTGTCGCGGCGACTGCAACGGCAGCGACAGCGTCACCGTCAACGAGCTCGTGCTCGGCGTGGGCATCGCGCTGGACGGCGCCGGCGTCGACCAGTGTCCGTCCATGGACGCGAACGGCGACGGCCAGGTGGCGATCAGCGAGTTGATCACGGCGGTCGCGAGCCTGCTGGATGGATGCCCCTGAAATGGCCCCACCCGAACCCGGCATGGTGCCGGGTTCTTCCCCCAGAACCCGCCGCCGCGGCGCACGTCGCCGCGGCGGCGGCCGGACAAAGGAGCGCACATGACTCGACGATGGCGACGGCGCCGCAACTGGATGATGCGGGCCGGCCTGCTGGGCCTGGTCACACTTGCCGTCGGTTGCGGCGACGACAGCAACAACGGCGGCGGATTCACGGCGACGAAGCTGGTGTCCAATCAAGCCGGCCATGCCCCGGTCACCGACGCGGAGCTGGTCAACGCCTGGGGCATCGCACGCGCCCCCGCCGGCCCCTGGTGGGTCGCCAACAATCACTCCGGCTCGAGCACGCTGTACGACGGCAACGGCACACCGTTTCCGATCGGCTCGCCGCTGGTCGTCACCGTCCCACCGCCGCCCAGCGCCCCGCCCGGTGCCGCGGGCGCGCCGACCGGCATCGTCTTCAACGCGACGACCGACTTCGTGCTGACGAACGGCATGCCGGCGGCCTTCATCTTCTCCACCGAGGACGGCACGTTCGCGGGCTGGAACCTCAATCGCGGGACCGTTGCCGAGATCACCCACGACGGGTCCGACGAAGGCGCGATCTACAAGGGGCTGGCGATCGGCACGGACGGGACGGCCAATCGGCTCTACGCCACCAACTTCCACGCGGGGACGGTGGACGTGTACGATGGCGACTTCGAAGACGTCGTGCGCGCCGGCGCCTTCACCGATCCCAACATCCCGGCCGGCTATGCGCCGTTCGGCATCCAGAACGTCGGCGGCAGCATCTACGTCACCTACGCCAAGCAGGACGAGGACAAGGAGGATGACGTGCCTGGCGGCGGCAATGGGTACGTCGACGTCTTCGACGGCGCCGGGAACCTGCTGAAGCGCTTCGCGTCACGCGGAAGCCTCAACTCGCCGTGGGGGATCGTGCAGGCGCCGTCGTCCTTCGGCAAGTTCGGCAACTCGCTGCTCATCGGCAACTTCGGCAACGGCCACATCAATGCGTTCGACGCCAGCACCGGCGCCTTCCAGGGTGAGCTGAAGATGGCCGGCGGTAGCACGATCGCGATCGAGGGACTGTGGGGCCTGGAGTTCGGCAACGGCGCCAGCGCCGGCAGCACCGACGCGCTCTACTACACCGCCGGGCCCGATGATGAGGACAATGGCCTGTTCGGGATGATCACCGCCGACAGCAACGGGTGAGTGCCATTCCCGCATGGGGGGCGCTGCTTCGGGGCTCGGTGTTTCCGATGAGAGGTCGGGGATACGGCCGCGCGGGAGCGCGGCCCTCCATGCGGGAACTCAGATGAACGGGCGGAATCGATACGCGGCGAGCTGCGCGCCCATGCCACTGGCGATCATCACCAGGCGGCGGTTCGAGGTCAGCTTGGTGAGCCAGTCGAATGCGCCGCCGTCGACGAGCGGTACGGCGTCGCCGGTTACGCTGCGCGTGCTGATCTGGAAGCGGATGCCGTCGTAGTAGGCGTGCTGCAGCACGCCGCGCGCCACCGGCACGCCCGACACCGACGCCGCGACGCGGTCGGCGAGCGCCGCGCGCTCCGGCGTCGCGAGCACGGCGACGCGGCGATCCGGAAAGGCGTAGCCGTCGCCCTCGAGGCGATCGAACGCCGCGAGGTGGGTGGCGATGTGCTCGGTCAGCGCCTCGGCCGCCAGCGCATGATCGGCGCGCTCGCGCCCGGCGGTGACCAGACAGAAGATGCGGAAGTGCGGGGCGAATCCCGGCTGCTGGGGCACCTCCTGCGCGCGCACGCAGCGGTGACACGTGGCGAGCCGGACGATCGCGGCGGCGTCGCCGCGCAGCCGGCGCGCGCATTCCAGCGCCAGGACGCTGGTCGGATCGGAGACGACCTCCGTGCCGCGCAGCGCCGACACGATCTTGTTCTGGCTGGTCGGGCCGACGGTCGAGCACGCACCGAGCGGCGCCAGCGGCGACAGCTCGAGCGCCTCAAACGCCGCCGCCGCCGCGAGCAGATGCCCGTCGAGCGCCAGCAGCGTGCGCTGATCGATCGGCGCCGGTCGCAGGAACCCATCGCGCTCCCACTGGCGGAGCACCTCCGCCGGTGGGCGCTCCGTGGCGCGGTGCGCGAACACGTCGAGCAGCAGCGACCACAACGCCGAGGGTTGCAGAGTCTCGCGCAGCGCCGCGTGCGCGGCGTCGTCGAGACCGGCGCGCGTCCAGGAACGGTCCGATGCGGCCATCGGCGCCGCCTACCATCGCGCCGCGGGACACACCACCGACGGCGTCGCCACGTTCGTACCGACGTGTGGGCGAGGGTTGTGTACCGAACCACAGCCTCCCCGCCGCCGGTTGTGCTCCGAATTCAGACACAGGCTGTAGCTGCGGCACCTGTGGCCGCTGGCGACGCGTCGCGTCGTCGGGAGTGGCGGAGATCCGGCGCCACGCCCCCCGCCGCCTGGCGGTGCTCCGCACCGCCCGCGGCCACAGGTGCCGCGGCTACGGCATCGATGTTGGTGCGTGACCGACTCAGGGCCACCATCGCCGTGCATTCACGTGTGGCGCATCGATAGGGTCCTTGGCGGGATCTTGGCGTTCTTGGCGGTTCAACCTCGCCGCGCCAGGAACCACTGCACGCCGATGATCGTCTTGGCGTCGGCGAACCGTCCCTCAGCCAGCGCGAGGCGCGCCTCGTCGACGGATCGGCGCACGATGCGGATATCCTCGTGCTCGGACGCGATGCCGCCTCCCGTGCCGGCCCGCATCGCCGCGGTCACCTCGGCGTAGAAGAGATGGATGCGCTCGGACGATCCGCCCGGCGAGACGAAGAACGTCGCCACGGATTCGACAGTACCGGCGCGATAGCCCAGCTCCTCCGCGAGCTCGCGGCGCAGCGTGGCCTCGGGCATCTCGCCCGCATCCACCATGCCGGCCATGATCTCGAGCAGCCACCCGCCGGCCTTGCGGTAGGCTGGAAAGCGAAACTGCTCGGTGAACAGCAGGGCGTTCGCGTCGCGATCGAAGACCACCGCTGCCGCCGAGTCGCCGCGCTCGAAGACGAGGCGCCGCACCGGCGGCGTCATCGACCCGTCAAAGCGCTCGAAGCTGACCCGCGCCTCATCGACCCGGAAAAAGTCGTCGAGCAGACGTCGCTCGCTGAAGACTTCGACCTTGCCCATCGCACCTCCGCGGCGCGCTGGGAGCTGTGCGCGCCTGGAGCGAAGGGTAGCGCGGTTGGCCACGCTGGCCCACCGCTCCCGGCGACACTACTGATCGAGGTTCCGCCCGGACGGCGGACACCGTTCAGCGTTCGGTGCGTTCACCTTGCAGGCGCTCGCGGACCGCGCGGACGCGGTCGCGCAGGCGCTCGACCCATGGCGAGCGTGCACCCGCGGTTGCGGTCAGCTCGAGCTCCGCTTCGAGTGCTTCCAAATCCCGGCACAACACGCGCCGATACGCGGGGGATGCGTATGCCATGTCGTCCTCCCAAACCTCTGCTGCGGGCGGTGTATGCGGATTGAGATGCGGCGAACCGGCACCCTGCTGCTTCGCCGAAGAAGAACCTTCATTCACCACCGCTACCCATCGGAACGTCGCTACCGACGCCCCACGCGGTGAAGTTATTCGCGGCTTTTTCACGCGACGAAAGATTCGAGGGAACACGTCACCCTCCCCCCAGCCGCCATTCCCCATTCACGTGCCGATCCGCTAGGGTCCGATCGATGGATGCCGCGCGTCCGCCACGCCAGTGAATCCCGCCTCACCGCCCGCCTCTCCCATAACCCTGCGCCGTCTGCTGATGCCCGTGGTCGTCATCGTGGCGGCCACCCTCAGCATTCGTGCCATGTTGTCGCAGCCCGATGCGGCCAGCTGGCGCGCCAAGCAGGTCGTGCTGATCAGCATCGACACGCTGCGTGCGGACCGCCTCGGAACCTACGGGTACAAGACGCTGCCGACCTCGCCGAACATCGACCAACTGGCCCAGCAGTCGGTGGTGTTCGATCGCGCCTTCTCCGCCGCGCCGTGGACGATCCCGTCGCTCGCCGCCGTCCACACCGGCCGCTACCCCGTCGAGGTCGGCGCCTACACGAACGCCGATACGCTCACGACCGACGCGACGACGCTCGCCGAGCTGTTCCACGCGCACGGGGTCGCCACCGCCATGTTCAACACGCACGCCGTGCTGGTCAGCGAGCGCGGCGGGTTTCGCCAGGGCTTCGACACCGTCGTGCCGGAGCATCTCGTCCCGCTTGTCGCCGGCGAGCACAAGGCCTCGTTCGCGGGCACCGAGCCGGGGCTGATGTCGTGGCTGGAAGCGCACGCCCGGGAGCCCTTCTTCGTCTGGATCCACGACATGAGCCCGCACCTGCCGCAGACCGCCGGCAATCCGTGGCTCACCACGCCGGGCTGGCGACGCTACGACGCCGAGGTGCGCAACAGCGACGACCTGATCGGCCGCATCATGCGCAAGCTCGCCGCGCTGCGCATCGGCGATGATCTGCTCGTCGTCGTCATCGCCGACCACGGCGAGGCGTTCGGCGACGAGCACGGGCTCACCGGCCACCAGGACGTCATGTACGACGAAGTGCTGCGCGTGCCGTTGCTGATCGGCGCCCCGGTGTTCCCACCGCGCCGCGTCGCCGCCCCGGTCGAGCTGGTCGACCTGTTCCCGACGATCGCCGCGCTCGCCGGCTTGCCGGTGCCGCCGGAGGTGCGCGGCGAGAGCCTGGTGCCGATCCTCACCGGCGCGCGCACCGAGCGCAGCCATCCGTACGCCTTCCACATGCGCTTCTTCTTCGAGAACGACGACTCGACGCATTGGCTGGCGGTGCGCGACGGCGAATGGAAGCTCCTCGCCAAGACGCCGGATCACGGACACGACGGCCCGCCCGGGTGGAACCTCGGCGATCCCAAGACCTATTTCGAGCTGTACCGCACGAGCGACGATCCGGGGGAGCAGCACGATCAGTTCGACGCGCATCCGGAACAGGTCGACCGCCTCCGCCACGTGTTCGAGGAGTGGACCAGCTCGCTGAAAGAGAAACCCGCCCGCGTCGAGCCCGACGACGCCACGCGCGAGCACCTGCGTGCCCTGGGCTACGAATGAGCGGCACTGCGCTACCGCTCGGGCTCCTCCTGCTCGCCGCCGTCGTCGCACCGGCGACACCGGCCCCCGTCGCAAGGCCGGCGCCGCTGGTCGACGCCGCCGCGCTGGCGCCCGGCCTGCGGCTCGACATCCGCTACGCGACGGCCCACAACTTCACCGGCCGCGCGCTCTACCCCGCCGCGCGGTGCCTGCTGCGCCCCGCCGTCGCGGAGCGCCTCGCGCAGGCCCAGGCCGCCGCGGCCGCGCAGGGCCTCGGCCTGAAGGTGTACGACTGCTACCGACCGCTGGCCGTGCAGCGCGCGATGTGGACGCTGGTGCCCGACGAGCGCTACGTCGCCGATCCGGCCAAGGGCTCGCGCCACAACCGCGGCGCCGCGGTCGACGTGACGCTCGTCGACGCCGCCGGCGTCGAGCTGCCGATGCCGACCGCCTTCGACGACTTCTCGGCCCGCGCCCATCGCGACTACACCGACCTGCCGCCCGACCGGCTCGCCAATCGCGCCACGCTCGAGCGCCTGATGATGGATGCCGCCTTCACCGGCCTGCCGACGGAGTGGTGGCACTTCGACGCCAACGGCTGGGAACAGTACGAGGTCCTCGACGTGCCGCTTGCGCGGTAGTTTGTAGCCGATCAATGCGCGCCCCGATTGCGCCGCCGTACCGCGCCGCCCATACTGCCCCGGATGCAGCCGGGCCTCTCGAAGCGCATGCTGATCGGCCTGGCCGTCGGTGCCGTCCTCGGCGTCCTGGCGAACCTCGCCTTCGGCGGCAGCGCCCAGCTCGAGGCGCTCGTCGCCTACGGCACCGAGCCGATCGGCCGCATCTTCCTGCGGTTGCTGTTCATGCTGGTGCTGCCGTTGATCGTGTCGGCGCTGGCGCTCGGCGTCGCCGAGTTGAAGGACCTGCGCGAGCTCGGCCGCATCGGCCTCAAGACGCTCGCGTACACGGTCTTCGTCTCCACGGTCGCGGTGATCATCGGCGTGACGCTGGTGAACATCATCCGCCCCGGCGACGGCCTCTCGCCGCAGCTGCGGGTGCAGCTGACGGCGCGCGCCGCGGCGCCGGCGGCGGGAGCGCTCACGGGGGACGCCAGCGGCGTCGACTTCATCGTCCAGCTCGTCCCCAGCAACCTGATCAAGGCGATGGCCGACGGCGACATGCTGGCGGTGATGGTCTTCGCGCTCTTCCTCGGCGTCGGCATCGTGGTCACGCGCACCGACGCAGCGCGCGCCTTCGAACGCGGCCTGCAAGGGCTCTACGACGTCACCATGCACATGCTCGGCCTGGTGATCCGCTTCGCGCCGTACGGCGTCGCGTGTCTGCTGTTCAGCCTCACCGCGCGCCTCGGCTACGACATCCTGCGGCAGCTCGGCTGGTTCGTCCTGACCGTCGTGCTCGGTCTCGCCATCCACCAGTTCGGCGTCTACGCCCTCACCGTTCGCTTCCTCGGCGGCATGAGCCCGCAACGGTTCTACCGCGGCATCCGCCCGGCCATGGTCACGGCGTTCTCGACGGCGTCGAGCAACGCCACGTTGCCCACCGCTCTGCAGGTCGCCGAGGAGAACCTCCACCTGCCGCCGCAGGTGAGCCGCTTCGTGCTCACCCTCGGCTCGACCGCGAACCAGAACGGCACGGCGCTCTTCGAAGGCGTCACCGTGCTGTTCCTCGCGCAGTTCTACGGCGTGCCGCTGACCCTGCCGCAGCAGGTATTGGTGGTGTTCATCTGCATCCTCGGCGGCATCGGCACCGCCGGCGTACCGGCCGGCTCGATCCCCGTGATCGCGATGATCCTCGGCATGATCGGGATCCCGCCCGATGGGATCGGCATCATCCTCGGCGTCGATCGCGTGCTCGACATGTGCCGCACGACGGTCAACGTCACCGGCGATCTCGCCGCGGCGGTGGTCGTTTCGCGGGGCGAGCGGTCGGACGAGCCGCGCGTCAGCTGACCAGACGCGCGCTGACCGTCACGTCGGGCACGCCGGCGAGTGCCTTCGAGACCGGACAGCCCTTCTTCGATGCCTCGACCTTTTGCGCGAACGTCGCGGCGTCGATGCCCGGCACGTGGGCTTCGGTGTCGAGCTCGATCTTCACGATCGCCGGGCCGGCGCCGAGGTGCACCGTGGCGCGCGTCGCGACGCGCACCGGCGGGAAGCCGGCGGTCGTGAGCTGCGCGGCAAGGAACATCGAGAAACAGCCGGCGTGCGCGGCGCCGAGCAGCTCCTCGGGATTGGTCGCCTTGGCGTCCCCCTCGAAGCGCGATTTGTAGGTGAACGGCCCGTCGAGCAGCCCGCTCGCGATGGTCATGCGGCCGGCGCCTGCCTTCAGCGTCCCGGTCCATTCGGCCTCGGCCCTGGCTACCGCCACCCTACCGTCCGTTGCGGGCGCGGCAGCGTGATCCCGCCCGGCGGGCCACGGCGGCGGATCGCTGGCGGGAAACGACTCGTCCAGCGTCTCGTCGATCTGGTCTTCGCCCGGCCCGTCATCGGCATCGGGCGGCGTGGAATGTCCCATGCCCCGACGATACCACGCGACTAGCGGTGGGCCAGTGCCGCGGCGAGCTCGCGCAGCGCGGTACGCAGCCCCTCCTCCACCACGGGATGGTAGATGGGCATGGCGAGCGCCTGCTCGACGGTGACCTGCGACTGGACCGCCCAGGCGAGCAGATGTGCCATGTGCTCGACGCGCGGTCCGAACATCTCCGCGCCGAGCAACCGGCCGTCCGAGCGGCGGGCGTAGAGCCGCACGCATCCGGCGTTGCGACCCATGACTCGCGCCCGTCCCTGGTCGTGATACGAGATCGCGCCGATGACGGTCGCGTCGTGCGGCAGCTCGTCCCAGGAAGCGCCGGCGATCGCCATGTTGGGATCGGTGAAGGCGATCTCCAGCCGCACCCGCCGCGTCTGGGCACGCACGACCGGATAGGTGGCGGCGTTGGAGCCGGCGATCTGTCCCTCGTCGGCGGCCTCGTGCAGGACCGGACGATAGTCGGTCACGTCGCCGGCGAGGAAGATCGGCGCGTCGCCGCACTGCATCGTCCGCAGGTCGACGCGCGGCACGCCCCACTCGTTGAGCTGCAGCCCGGTCTGCTCGAGGTGCAGGTCGGCGACGTCCGGCCAGCGGCCGGTGGCGGCAAGCACCGCCTCGACCCGCTCGCGCTGCGGTCCGGACGGGTCCTGCCACTCGAAGACGAAGGCCTCGCCGTCGCGCCGCACGGCGATCTCGGTCGATTGGTGCAAGGTTAGCTCCGCGCTGAGCACGGCGCGGATCGCCTGCTGCACCTCGGGGTCGGTGTTCGGCCCGAGGCGGTCGCTGTGCGAGAAGAACACCGTGCGCACGCCGAGACGATGCATCGCCTGGCCGATCTCGAGACCGACGACGCCGGTGCCCACGACCGCGAGCGAGCGCGGCAGGTCGCGCAGCTCGAAGATGTCGTCGTTGACCAGCACGCCGTCCCTCACGCCCATCAGCGATGGCGGAATGCTCGGCTTGCTGCCGGTCGCGATGACGACGGCACGCGCTTCGACGCGGGTGTGATCGTCGACGGCCAGCACGGTGGGCGCCAGAAAACGCGCCCGCCCGCGCAACCGCTGACCGGGAGGAAGCGCCTCGACGTCGTTCAGGACGAAGCCGACGAAACGGTCGCGCTCGTTGCGCACGCGCTCCATCACGGCGCGGCCGTCGATGCGGACGCCCTCCGGCACGCAGATGCCGAAGCGGCGGGCCCCGTGTACCTCGTGCGCGACGTCCGCGGCGGCGATCAACAACTTCGACGGCATGCAGCCGACCCGCGCGCACGTCGTGCCGTACGGCCCCGACTCGATCAGAACGACGCGAGCGCCCGCCGCCGCCGCATAGCGGCGGGCGCGCAGTCCCGCCGTTCCCGACCCGATGACCGCGACGTCGACCCGCTTCACATCCATTGGCGACCGCTCACATCATCTTGACGACGGCGCCGACCTCGTAGCGGTTGATCGAGGGCGGGCCGGCGACGAACTGCGAGATGACCGAGTTGAACTCCGCCATGTGCGGCGTCTGGAAGTGCGCCGTCAGCGCCGCCTCGTTCTCCCACTCCTCGAAGATGAGGATGGTGTTGGGATCGGCGAGGTCGGCGTAGAACCCGTACGATCGGCAGCCGGCCTCGGCCTGCGTCGCCTTTGCCATCTTCACCGCCGCCGCCACCGCCTCGTCGCGGCGATCCGGCCTGACCGGCACTCGCCCAGCCACGATCAGCATAGGAAGTCCTCCACGAGTTGCGTCTGTATCACGGACTCGCGCGATGGCGCATTGGTCGTAGGAGCGCGGGCCTCCGTGCCCGTCGCCGCCCGCAGGGCGGCGGTGTGAGCACGCAGCGCGCTCCGGGGCGGCTCCCGCCGCCCCGACGGGCACGGAGGCCCGCGCTCCCGCCCCCGGTTGACGGCGACGCGCTGCCGTTCCAAGAACACTCATGCCCACGCACGAGGTGCTCAACCAACCGCCACCGCTGCGCGACTACAACCTCTTTACCTGCGACCGGGCGTTGGGCGAGGCGATGGAACGCGAGGGCGCCGGGTGGGCGGTGCCGCGAGCGACCGCGTTGGGCGCCATCTGCGGGCGCCCCGAGGTGATCGAGCTCGGCGTGCAGGCGAACGCGTCGCCGCCGGTGCTGCGCACGCACGATCGCTACGGACACCGCATCGACGTCGTCGAGTATCACCCGGCGTACCACGAGCTGATGCGCCTCTCGATCGGCCACGGCATGCACGCGCTGCCGTGGCGCGAGCCGCGCGCCGGGGCGCACGTGGCGCGCGCCGCGATGTTCTACCTGACCTCGCAGGTGGATGCCGGCCACGGCTGCCCGATCTCGATGACCTATTCGGCCGTGCCGGCGTTGCGCGTCGAGGCGAAAGTCGCGCGCGAGTGGGAGCCGCGCCTGACCTCGACGCACTACGATCCGGACTTCAAGCCGGCATCCGAGAAACAGGGCGCGATCTGCGGCATGGCGATGACCGAGAAGCAGGGCGGCTCGGACGTGCGCGCGAACACGACCCGCGCCGAGAAGGGCGATGGCGGCTGGCTGATCACCGGCCACAAGTGGTTCTGCTCGGCCCCGATGAGCGACGCCTTCCTGGTGCTCGCGCAGGCGGCGAAGGGCGTGACCTGCTTCCTGATGCCGCGCTGGCTGCCCGACGGCACCCGCAACCGCTTCCACATCCAGCGGCTCAAGGACAAGCTCGGCAACCGTTCGAACGCGTCGAGCGAGGTCGAGTTCGAGGGCGCCTGGTCGCGCCGCATCGGCGCCGAGGGACGTGGCGTGCCGACCATCATCGAGATGGTGAACCACACGCGCCTCGATTGCGTCATCGGCGCCGCCTCCGGCATGCGTCAGGCGGTCGCCCAGGCGACGCACCACGCCCAGCACCGCAGTGCCTTCGGCAAGCGGCTGATCGAGCAACCGCTGATGCAGAACGTGCTCGCCGACCTGTGTGTCGAGTCGGAGGCCGCCACCGCCGTGATGATGCGGCTGGCGCGCGCCTACGATGCGCGCAGCGAGGATGGCGAGGGCCTGTTCGCGCGCCTGGCAACGGCGGTGGTGAAGTACTGGGTGTGCAAGCGCTGGCCCCCGCACGCCGCGGAAGCGCTCGAGTGCCTGGGCGGCAGCGGCTACGTCGAGGAGGCGCCGCTGGCGCGTCTGTACCGCGAGTCGCCGCTGAACGGCATCTGGGAAGGCAGCGGCAACGTCATCTGCCTCGACGTGCTGCGCGCCATGGCCAAGGGCCCCGAGGTCGTCGAGGCGTTCTTTGCCGAGGTCGACCGCGCGCATGGCGCCGATCCGCGCCTCGACCAGTTCGTCGTCGCGCTGCGCGACGACCTGGGCGAATCCGAGGCGATCGAAGCGCGCGCGCGTGATCTCGTCGAGCGCATGGCGCTGGCGCTGCAGGGCTCGCTGCTGGTGCGCGACGGCGATTCCGGCGTCGCCGAAGCCTTCTGCGCGTCGCGCCTCGCCGGTCAGCATCGGCTCGCCTTCGGCACGCTGCCGCCGGGATTTCACTTCACCCGCATCATCGAGCGCGCGCGGCCGGTGGGGTGACAATGGACGAGCCAGCGCGTCGGCGCGCCGCCGTGGGTGTCGCCTGCTCGCCATCGACGATCTGATCGAGGCCGCGCTCGCCGTCGTCACGCGGCACGCCCTCGGACCGACCGGCGCCTACCGGCGCGGGGCGGCAGCGGCCGACGGCGATCCGCTGGACGATCTCGATCCGTACGGCTGCGCCGACGCCGCCAACATTCTCTACACGCTCGGGCGGCTGCCGACCGCGTCGGACGAGCGGGCCGGCTGGGTGGACACCCTCGCCGGCCTGCAGGATTCGACGTCGGGCCTCTTCACCGATGCGACCCATGATCCGCTGCACACCACGGCGCACTGCATCGCGGCACTGCAGCTGTTCGACGCGCGCCCGCGCCACCCGCTCGCCGCGTTGGCGTATCTGCGCGACGACGTCGCCCTCGCCGCCTTCCTCGAGGGACTCGATTGGCGGTGGAACCCGTGGGGCGAGTCGCACAAGGGCGCCGGGCTCTTCGCCGCCCTGGCGCTCAGCGGCGAGACCACGCCGGCGTGGGAGGCCGCGTACTTCGGCTGGCTGTGGAACCGCGCCGACGGCGACACCGGTCTCTGGCGGGCCGGCTGCATCGAGGCCGGCGGCGACGCCATGCTCTTTCACCACCTCGCCGGCACGTTCCACTACCTGTTCAACCACGAGTACCGACACCGATTGCTGCGCCATCCGGCGCGCCTCGTCGACACCTGCCTGCGGATCACGTCCGAAGGGCTGTTTCCGCCGCTCGGCGCCAGCGTCGGTTTCGCCGAGATCGATTGGGTCTACACCCTGTCACACGCGTCCCGGCAGAGCTCCCATCGCCTGCGCGAGACCGACGAAGCGCTGCGCGCGCTCGCCGACCGCTACGTACGCTTTCTGCGCGACCTCGACCAGCACCAGGATCCCGGTTTCAACGATCTGCACCGGCTCCTCGGCGTGCTGTGCGCGCTCGCCGCGCTGCAACAGGCCGTGCCCGGCCTGCTGCCGAGCGCGGTGCCGTTGCGGCTGGTGCTGGATCGCCGGCCGTTCATCTGAGCGGGCGCGCGAGCGCCACGCACTCACCGGTCGTTGCGCAGCAGTCTCGCCGTGAACTGGCTCATGAACTCGATGGCCTGACGGCGCGACAAGCCCGCGATGCCGGCCGCGCCCTGGCGGTTGATCTCGCCGGGAATGACCAGCGGCTCGACGCCGAGCGTGGCGAGGGCTTCGCGGACAACGTCGTCGGCTTCCATGACCGGCAGCGTCGTGCCGTCGGCGGGCTGCGACGATTCCCAGCCTGGCGTGCGGGTGGAGCCGGGCTGGACGACCAGCACGTCGACGCCGTGCTCGCGCATCTCGACCCACAACGCGTCGCCGAGCACGAGGGCGAATGCCTTCGAGGCCGCGTACATCGCCAGCTGCGCGGAACCGACGTTGCCCGACATCGACGACATCAGCACGATGCCGCCGCGCCGCCGCGTGGTCATCGCCGGCGCCAGGGCGCGGACGAGTTGGACGGGGGCGCGGCAGTTGACCGCGAGCATCGCGTCGAGATGCGTCGGCGCCATCTCGAGGAACGGCGCGACCGTTCCCAGCGCGGCGTTGTAGACGAGCAGGCCGATCTCGCGCCCTTTTGCGGCCGCGGTGACGTGCTCGACGATGTCGCGGTGTCCAAGATCGGCGACGAGCTCGTGCACCTCGACGCCGTGCGCGCCGCGAATCGCGGCTGCGGTGGCGGCGAGCGGCTCCGGGTCGCGATCGAGCAGGATCACATCGAGACCGTGCTCGGCGATCTGCCGGGAGTACGCGGCGCCAAGACCCACTGCGGCCCCGGCGACCAGTGCGCACGGGCCATACCGCGCGCGGAACTCTGCAGACGTAGCCATGCCCGCTCTTCGCATGCGGACGGGAGCGGGTCTACTGGCGGAACGTCGGCACGACGAACGGTGCTAGAGATGCGGGCGAGCCGCCCGCGCTCCCAGCAACTGCACCACTGGAAGCGCGGGCGGCTCGCCCGCAACGAAGCGCTTCACTGACAAGCGGTTCCCAAGCTGACCCATGCGCCGTTGTCACAGCGGTTCGTGATGCCGCCGCGGCAGACGGACGAGCCGCTGGCCACGGTCGCGTCGCCAACCATGCAGGTCGCGCCCGTCGCGGCCGCCGCGCCGCCCATCGGCATCACGGCGGGCGCCGGGGGCGGCTTGTCGGCGAGCAGCGTGATCTGCGACGCGCGGCCGTTCGCGTCGATCGACGCCTCGACCCACTTGCCAACATAGGGCTCCAACGCGACACCGGCCGGTGCCACATACGTGCTCGTGTCGCCGACGACGCCGAACGTTCGCGCGGCCGGTTCGCGCAGCACGAGCTGGCCGCGCACCGTCTCGAAGCCGCTCGTGACGGGCGTGATCGGAACATGCTGCTCGGTGATCTGCGTGACGCTGCCGTTCGATACCTCGACCGTCACCGCCTTGCCGTCGAGCTCCGTCAATGGCGTGCCCGCCGGCGCCGTGAAGGTGCCATCGGTGCCGACCAGCCGGAACTGCGAGGCGCTGCCGTTCAGCACGACAAGCTCGCCGCTGAGAACGCGGTCGCTGGCACCGGCCGGAGTGTTGAAGACCAACAGGGCGAGTACGATCAGAATGCGTGTGGTCATGCGTTCACCTCCCGGGTGATGAGCCACTGCTCTGGAGACAACTCGGAGTTGAGCTGCTCGGAAGACCTTACAACAAGCCCGGTGCCAACCGCTCCGGGACCCCAAAGACACGCCCTATGGATGCCGCAGCAGGTGAAACCTACACGCGACGTGGAAGAATCTACCGAATCGGACTCCCCGCGACTCGTTCGACCGGGTTGCTGAGGATCTTCGCCGGCGTCGCCCCGATGCGCGGCGCGCAGGTCTCGAGCACGATGGGCTCACCGCGAGCCGGCGGTGGACCGGCCGTCACAATCGCCAGTTCGTAGCGATCCATGGGCTCGGCGAAGACCCAGCAGTCGCCGTCGGCATGCACGGCGGCGTCGCGCGGCGCCAGGGTCAGCGTCGTGTCGCCGACATGCGCGCGCTTGCGCACCGCGATCGGCAACGCCGTGACCGAGTGCAGACTGATCACCGCTCCCGCGAGCGTCTCGTAGCGGTCGAAGTCGGAGCGCGCGAAGAGGCGCGCGTTCTCCTTCGCGAGATTCTGTTCGACCTTCGACGTCGCCGCCTCCCAGAAGCGCGGCTTGCCGGTGTCGAGGTGCACAAAGCCCTCCGACTGGTAGAGACCGACGCCGCCCATCTCCTCGCGCCGCAGCGCGTTCCACAGTGTACGCAGGTCCAGGCCGACCGGCTGCACGTCGGCGGCCATGCCCTCGGTGTGCATCGACGCCTGCGCGACGCGATGGCCGCCGGCGCGCAGCGCCCGGTTGAACTCCGGGCTGCGGTAGCCGGAGACCAGGATCAGCCGGCGGGGGTGATAGTGGTCCTCGACGTAGTCGAGCAGCTCGATGAGCCGCAGCGACATCGGCCCGCTCCGTCCGTCGGTCCGGGACCGGAAGAAGCGCGCGATCTTGGCCAACGCCTCGTCGTCATAGCGGCCCTCGGCGTCGCGGTAGCGGACCTCGAGGGTCTCGGCGAAGTGCGCGTTGCCCATCCGCAACATGCCGTCGCCAGAGAAGTAGAAGCGGCCGTTCGACGGCACCGCGGCCAACAGGAGCAAGGCCAAGAGCATGCGGACACATTGACCATAGAGACGCACGCAGGACCACAGCGTCCGCTGTGGCTCTCTGTGTGCCTCTGTGGTTGATTGGCGCCATGCACGATCTGGTCATCCGCAGGGGTACCGTCGTCGACGGTACGGGGCGCGAACGGTTCACCGGTGACGTGGCCATCGACGACGGCGTCATCGCCGCCGTCGGCAGCGTCGCGGCGCGCGGCCGGCGCGAGATCGACGCCGCCGGCCGGCTGGTCACACCCGGCTGGGTGGACGTGCACACGCACTACGACGGCCAGGTGACCTGGGATCCCATCCTGGCGCCGTCGAGCTGGCACGGCGTGACGACGTTGGTGATGGGCAACTGCGGCGTCGGCTTCGCGCCGCGGCGGCCGGGGGAGGAGAACTTCCTCATCGAGCTGATGGAGGGGGTCGAGGACATTCCCGGCACCGCCCTGCACGAGGGCATCGAGTGGCGGTGGGAGTCGTTCCCCGAATACCTCGACGCGCTCGCCGCGATGCCGCGTGTGCTCGACGTCGCCGCGCAGGTCCCGCACTGCGCCTTGCGCGCCTACGTGCTCCGCGACCGCGCCCACGAGGACGAGATCGACGCCGACGCGATCGCCGCCATGGCGCGCCTCACCGAGGAGGCGATGCGCGCGGGGGCCGTCGGCTTCACCACGTCGCGCACGATTCTGCACCGCTCCAAGCACGGCCTCGTGCCGGGCACGAACTCGACGCCGGAAGAGCTGCTCGCGCTGGGCAGCGCCCTCGGCGCGGCCGGGCACGGCGTGTTCGAGATGGTCGCGGACCTCCAGGGACAGGAGCCCGACCTGTCGTGGATGATCGATTTCTGTCGCCGCACCGGCCGCACCATCACGTTCGCGATCGCGCAGACGCCGATGCAGCCGACGGCGTGGCGCGACACGTTGGCGCGCGCCGACCAACTCGCCGCCGAGGGGTTGCACGTCGTGCCGCAGGTGCCGACCCGACCGACCGGCATGCTGTACGGTCTGCAGAGCTCGCTGCATCCGTTCATCTCGCATCCGACCTACGCGGGCGAGCTGGCGGCGCTGCCATTGGCCGAGCGCGTCGCGCGCATGCGCACAGCCGAGGTGCGGGCGCGGATCCTGGCGGAGGAGCCGGCCATCGAGCACCCGATCGCGCGGATGCTGATCATGAACTGGCCGGGCATGTTCCCACTCGGCGATCCGCCCGACTACGAGCCGACCGCCGAGACCAGCGCCTACGCCGTATCGGTGCGCGAGGGACGCCGGCCGGAGGAGGTCGTGTACGACTGGATGCTCGAGCGCGACGGCCGCCAGTTCCTGTTCGCGCCGCTCGCCAATTACGTCGACACGAACTTCGACGCCCTGCGCGAGATGATGGTGCATCCGCGCAGCGTGCTCGGTCTCTCCGACGGCGGCGCGCACTGCGGCCTGATCTGCGACGCCAGCATGCCGACCTATCTCCTCACCCATTGGGCGCGCGACCGCTCGCGCGGCGCGCGCATCCCGCTCGAGCAGGCGGTACGGCTGCAGACCGGCAACACCGCCGCCGTCTACGGCTTCCGCGACCGCGGCACGCTGGAGGTGGGCAAGAAGGGCGACCTCAACGTCATCGACCACGACGCCCTCCGCCTCCATGCGCCGGAGATGGTCTTCGATCTGCCCGGCGGCGGCCGTCGCCTCACGCAGCGAGTCGATGGCTATCGCTACACGGTCGTGTCCGGCGCCGTCACCTTCGAGGACGGCGAGCCGACCGGCGCGCGTCCCGGGGTGTTGGTGCGCGGACGCGCGGCGTAGGAGCGACTCGCAGGGAGGCCCGCGCTCCTCCAGATTGACGCGTGCCATGCGGGCTGGCCTAGTGGCAGCCACGCACCATGCATGGTGAGAGCATACTGACCGACATCGGCGCCGCGATCCTCGCCGCGACGGTGCTCGCCTACGTCGCCCGCGCGCTGCGCCAGCCGCTGCTGCTCGCCTACATCGGCGCCGGGCTGCTCATCGGGCCGCGGGGCCTGGGCATCGTGCAGAGCGAGAAGACGATCGCCGAGCTCTCGGAGCTCGGCCTCGCCTTCCTGATGTTCATCGTCGGCCTCGAGATCGATCTGAAGAAGCTGGTCAGCTCGGGGCGCGTCGGCGTGCCGGTCGCGGTCGGCCAGGTCGTCCTCTGCGCGCTGATCGCCTACGGCGCCGTCATCCTCTTCGGCTTCTCCGGCCTGCCCGCGCTGTACCTCGGCGTCGCGTCCGCCTTCTCGAGCACGATGATCGTCGTGAAGCTCCTCTCCGACAAGAGCGAGCTCGACACCGTCGACGGGCGCCTGACGCTCGGCATTCTGCTCGTCCAGGACGTGCTCGCGATCGTCGTCCTGGCGCTGCAGCCGAACCTGCAACACCCGTCGCTCGCGCCGATCCTGCTGTCGCTGATCGCCGGGCTGGGCCTCGTCGCCGGCGCGCTGCTCGTGGCGCGCTACGTCCTGCCGGTGGTCTTCAACTGGGCCGCGAAGAGCCCGGAGATCATCCTCATCTCCGCCGTCTCCTGGTGTCTGCTGATCGGGTACCTCGCGATCCTCGCCGATTTCTCCATCGCGATGGGCGCGCTGATCGCCGGCGTGGCGCTGTCGACGTTGCCCTACACGCTCGACGTGGTCGCCAAGATCCGCGGCCTGCGCGACTTCTTCGTCACCCTGTTCTTCGTCGCGCTCGGCATGCAGCTCGAGCTCGGCGCGCCGCGGGTGTTGCTCGCCGCGCTGGTGCTCTCCGCCGTGGTCATCACCAGCCGCTTCCTGACGGTGACGCCCATGCTGATGGCGGCCGGCTACGGATCGCGCGTCGGCATCCTGTCCGCGATCGCGCTCGGCCAGGCCGGTGAGTTCGCGCTGGTCATCGTCAGCATCGGTCTCGCCCTCGGCCACATCGACCGCGAGATCACGTCGGTGATGGCGCTGACGCTGGTCATCACCTCGACCCTGTCCACGTACATGGTGATGTCGAACCATCGACTCGCGCGCCTCGCGGTGGACGCGCTCGCGCGTCTCGGCCTGCACGAGCACGCCGGCGACGAAGCGGCCACGCCCGCCGGCGCCGGCACGTCGGCGTCGATCGTGCTGCTCGGCTTCCACCGCGTCGCCAGCTCGCTGCTCCATGCCGCCCGCTCGGGCCCGAACGGCTCCGGCATGCACATCGTCGACTTCAGCCCGGAGGTCTATCAACGCCTGCGCGCCATGCAGGTGCCGATCACCTACGGCGACATCAGCCATCTCGACACGCTGGAGCACGTCGGCGTCGAGCACGCCGGCCTCGTCCTCTCCACCGTCTCCGACGACTTCCTGCGCAGCACCAGCAACATGACGCTGCTGAAAGTGGTGCGCCGCATCAATCCGCACGCGCGCGTCGTCGTCTGCGCCGAGACGCTCGCACAGGCGCGCGAGATGTATGCCGCCGGCGCCGACTACGTCGTCATGCCGCGGCTCGAGACCGCGCGCGCCTTCCTCGACGTCCTCGACGCCGTCGCCGCCGGCACCCTCGACGACCTTCGCGCCCGCGCCCTGGCGGACCTGGGCGGGCGGGAAGAAGTGCTGGCGTGACGCCGCGCCTACGGCGTCGGAATGTGTAGCCGCGGCCCTTGTGGCCGCACGGCATCATCAGCCACGCCTCGCCCATCCCCGCCGCGAACAGGCCGAATCGCATGATGCTGTAGCCGCGGCACCAGCGTCGGACCGCGGAAGGCTACCGCAGTCTCATCTTGAAGAACTCCAGAATCTCGTCGCGCGCCTGCACCGTCGGCTCACCGGCACCATCGATGAGGTGAATGGTGACGACGCTGTGCGGGTTCTTCATGGGCGCATCGGGGTTGGCGCAGGAGTCGGGCAGGACGCGGCCGACGAAGCGGTCGCCGAGCGCCTCCTGATAGGCGGCGAAGCGCTCGGCGCGGCAGAACAGATCGCCGGCAAAGCGGTAGGCCATGACCGTGAGGTCTTCCTTCTCCATGCGCGCCTTGACCTGCGCGAGCTCGTCCGGGGCGATGTGCATGCCGCCGCGCCGCATGATCGGCAGCGACGGCTGTGACAACACCGGCGCGCGCATCGCCGGCTCGAGCATCATCGAGAGGGCGAAGTTGCCGGTGAAGCACATGCCGATCGCACCGACGCCCTTCCCGCCGCACAGCGGAAACGCGTGCGCGGCCAGGGCGCGCAGCCAGTCCACCACCGGACTCGACTCGTTCGCGGCGAAGGCGCGGAACTGGCGGCTGATGCAGCCGCTCACCATGCTGCGCAGACCGTACAACAGCGTCGGCGGCCGGCCGTCGTCGCCGAAGAGGTGCGGCATCCACACGGTGAAGCCGGCATCGCGCACCCACCGCGCGAAGCGCGACACGTGCGGATGGATGCCCGGCATCTCGCTCATCACGATCACCGCCGGACCACTGCCGATGACGTAGACCCGGCGGGTCTCGTCGAGGAACGTGAGGTCGCGGCGCTCGAAGTCGGTGAGCGGGTCGAACTGGAAGAGGTCGGCCTGCGGCATGCCGCGCGTCTAGCATTTCGCCGGGCCGGCGGTCGACACGCGATCAGAAGCCATCCGGGCGACCGGTCGCCGCGCCGGCGTTCGTGGTCGACGAGGATGGCGTCGAAACCACTGGCGCACCGGCTCACTGGCGCACCGGCGCACGCTTCTGGCCCCCTCGACTCTCCTCCCGCTCCCCTGCATAGTCCGCCGCATGTCGCGCGCGATTCTGCGACCGGTCACCGCCGCCGACGCGGCCGCGTGCGGGCGCATCTGCTACGACGCCTTCGCCGGCATCGCGGCGCAGCACAACTTTCCTCCCGATTTTCCGTCGCCCGAGTTCGCCGAATCGGTGCTGGCCAGCATGCTGGCGCACGAAGAGGTCACGGCGACGGCGGCCGTGATCGACGGCGCCGTGGTCGGCAGCTGCTTCGTCACCGATACCGGGCCGATCGCGGCGATCGGTCCGATCTCCGTCTCACCCGCCGTCCAGGACGGCGCGGTCGGCCGGCAGTTGATGGAGCAGGCGCTCGACGCGGCCACGCACCGCGGCTTCGTCGGCGTGCGCCTCGTCCAGGCGGCGTATCACAGCCGCTCGATGGCGCTCTACGCCAAGCTCGGCTTCGAGGTGCGCGAACCGCTGGTCTGCATGCAGGGCGAGCCGCTCGGCTCGACGATGCCAGGCCTGTCCGTGCGGCAGGCGAACGCCGACGACGCGGAGCGCTGCAACGTGCTGCACTTCCGCGTCCACGGCCACACGCGTCAGCCGGAAGTCGCCGACGCGATCCGCCAGGGGCTGGCGACCGTGGTCGAGCGCGACGGACGCCTCACCGGGTACGCGACCCTGATCGGCTTCCCGGGACACGCGGTCGCGGAAACCAACCCCGATCTCCAGGCGTTGATCGGGGCGGCGCAGATCTTCATCGGACCAGGCTTCCTGGTGCCGACCCGCAACGGCGACCTGTTCCGCTGGTGCCTCGCGCACGGCCTGCGCGTCACACAGCCGCTGACGCTGATGAGTCTCGGCTTGTACAACGAAGCGAACGGGGCGTTTCTGCCGTCGGTGCTCTTCTGAGGGAATGACGGACGAAAGACGAAGGACGAAGGCCCCACACCTTCGTCCTTTGTCTTTCGTCCTCGGGTCGCTTCGATCAGACCATTGCCCGCTGCAGGTTCCGACTCGGCTCGGGCGCGCTCAAACGCCCCAACAACGCGTCGAGCGAGATCGGGCCGGCGCCGTTCACGCCGAGGTAGACGAAGAACACGATGTAGAGGAACTCGATCATCGTGAAGAGGCTGGCGATACCGTCGACCTGATCCCACAGCGCCGTGCGGATGGCGACGATCATCGTGATGATCAACGGCACGACGGCGAACCGGGTGGCGAGGCCGACGAGGAGCAGGGCGCCGCAGACCAACTCGCTGGTGCTCGCCAGGTAGGCCTGGAAGACCGGGCTCGGCAGGTTCAGGCTGGTGAAGAAGTCGATGACCTTGTTGATGTCATTGAGCTTGCCCCAGCCGGACTGGACGAACACGACGCCCACGACGATGCGGGCCAGGGTCGGCGGCAGCCAGATGAGGGCCCCGGCGATCCGGGTGGCGAGGGCGTTCAGGGCGGTGGCGAGTCGAACGATGGCTTGCATGGGCGTCTCTCCTTGGCCCCTCTGATGTGACCCCGCCGCGCCTGGTTTCGCCTCCCCCCTCTTGGCAACGCCTCTGCAGACGCGCCCATGGGCCTCGGCCGGGCGCGGCTGGCCTTCGGCCGTGATGCTGTAACGTCGGATCGTCAAGCGAAGACGAGGGATCAGAGACGAATGACCCTTCGTCTTCCGTCGTCATCCTTCGTCCGTTCAGCGACCTCAGGAGCCGAGGGCCACCGGCATATGCCGCAACCCGGTGTGCTTGTTGCTCCGCGTCCACTCGACCGGTCCGGCCGATTCGATGACGCGGCATCGGGTGACCAGCGCTTCGAGGGCGACGCGGATCTCGAGGCGCGCCAGCGCGGCGCCGAGACAGAAGTGGCTGCCGTGGCCGAAGGCGAGGTGCGGGTTCGGCGCGCGCGCGACGTCGAGCTGGAACGGCGCGGCGAACACCGCTTCGTCGCGGTTGGCCGACGCCCACCACAACGTCACCTTGTCGCCGGCGCGGATGGTTTCGCCGCCGACCACGACGTCGCGGGTCGCGGTGCGGCGGTTGTACGGCGTGGACGACGCCCACCGCAGGATCTCTTCGACCGCCGTCGGGAGCAGCGCCGGCGCGCCGCGCAGCCGTTGCCACGCGGCCGGCCGTTCGGTCAGCGCCAGCACGCCGAGCGCGAGCGAGTTGCGCGTCGTCTCGCTGCCGGCGTGTACCAGCAGGTTGAAGAACATGATCAGCTCGAGGTCCGTCATCGGCTCGCCGGCCGACAGCTGGCCGTGCACGACCGCCGACAGCAGATCGTCGCTCGGCGCGCGCCGCTTCTCCTCGATCAGTGAACTGCCGTAGGCCGACATGGCGGCGCCGGCCGCGGCGGCCTTGTCGCTGAGCCCGCCGAGGTCGCGGTCGTCGTAGTCGAGCGACGCGTTGGCCCACGCGAACAGCTGATGGCGATCGGCCTGCGGCACGCCGAGCAGCTTGGCGATCGCCTGCAGCGGCAGCTCGGCGGCGACGTCGACGAGGAAATCGCAGGTCGGGCGCGCCATTACGTCGTCGAGAATCGCGCTGGTCCGTTGGCGTAGCTCCTCCTCGAGCTCGCGCATCATGCGCGGCGATACCGCGGGTGCCACGAGCCGGCGGATCAGCCGATGGCGCGGATCGTCCATCATGTTGAGCAGCACGCCGGCGGCGAACCCGCCGGGAAGGTCCTCGATCAGCGTGCCGCCGCCGTCGCGCCCGCCGCCGGTGTGCGAGGAGAACGTCGCCGCGTCGGTCGCCGCGGCGACGATGTCGTCGTAGCGCGTGAGCACCCAGAAGCCCTCGCCGCCCGGCGCATGGGCGGTCGGCGGGTGAAACCACACCGGCCGCTCGTGTCGCAGCGCCGTGAACGTCTCATGCGGAAAGCCGTGCGCGAAGCGATCGAGATCGGTAAGGTCTGCATCCACCAGGCGAGCAGAAGCACAGCGCTTCGAGAGCGGCAATCAGCCGTGAGCGGAGACGAAACGGAAACAAAATGAAAAGTGGGGATAACGGCCCTTCAACACGGAGACACGGAGACACAGAGGCTCACGGAGTTTCAGAGACTGGGTTTTCTTCTCCCTCCGGTCTCCGTGGCTCCGTGTCTCCGTGTTGAAAGGCCGTTATCCCTGCTGACTGGCACTCCATCCCGAGATGTGGCCTTCTCCCTGACGGTGCGCCTCAGACAAATCGCTTTTGCCGCCCACGATCGCGACGCGGTGGTTGCCGATCTCTGTGCGGTGCTCGGCATCGAGGTCTCGTTCAACGACCCGGGGGTCGCGGCGTTCGGCCTGTGCAACGCGGTCATGCCGATCGGCGACGCGTTCCTCGAGGTCGTCTCGCCGACCGAGGCCGAGACCGCCGGCGGCCGCTACCTGAAGCGGCGTGGCGGCGACTGCGGCTACATGGTGATGGTGCAGGTGGAGGACACCGTCGCCGCGCGCGATCGCGCCGCGGCGCAGGACGCGCGGGTGGTGTGGTCGATCGACCTCGACGACATCAGCGGCACCCACTTCCATCCGCGCGATCTCGGCGGTGCCCTGCTGTCGGTCGATACGCCGCACCCGGCGGCGGCCTGGCGGTGGGCCGGGCCCGACTGGCCAGTCCACGTCCGCACCGCGGTGGTGAACGGCCTGGCCGCGGTCGACATGGCGTGCGCGGATCCGGCCGAGACGGCGGCGCGATGGGCGACGCTGCTGGCACGCCCCGTGCGCGCGGTCGGCGACACCCACGAGATCGCCCTCGACGCCGGCCGTCTTCGCTTCATGCCGGGCGCGGCGCCGGGGAACGATGGCGTCGTCGCGGTCGATCTGCAGACCATCGACCGTCCCACCGCGCTGGCGGCCGCCGCCGCGCGCGGGCTCGCGCACGGATCGGACTGGGTCCGCATCTGCGGCACCACCCTGCGTCTCGTCTGACGCGTTGCCGGAACCGCGCGCCTGCCCCCACATCGAATCCGCATGCCCAACCATCGCCGCGCCGTCGCGACGCTCTTCTTCCTCAACGGCGCCGTGCTCGCCAGCTGGGTACCGCACATCCCGGCGGTGCAGATGCGCCTCGCACTGGGCGAGTCGGCGCTCGGCGTCGCGCTGCTCGGCATGGCCGCCGGCGCCCTGCTCGCCATTCCCCTGGCCGGCTGGGCGATTCCGCGGTTCGGTAGCCGTCCGGTCGTGCGCATCAGTGGACTGCTGTTCTGCGCGTCGCTGCTCGTGCCCTTGCTGGCCACCGACCTGCCGCGTCTGATCGCGGCGCTGATGCTGTTCGGCGCCGCCAACGGCGCCATGGACGTCTCGATGAACGCGCAGGCGGTGCTGGTCGAACGGCACCTGCAGCGGCCGGTGATGTCGTGGTTCCACGGCATGTGGAGCGTTGGCGGTTTGACCGGGGCGGGTATCGCGGCACTCGCCCTCCATGCGGGGCTCTCGCCGATCGCCCACGCCACCGGCGCCGCGCTGATCGCAGGCATCGGCTGCGCGGCCGCGATGCGCACGCTGCTGCCACCGTCGGAGGATGTGCGTCCCGAGGGTCCGCGCCTCGTTCGGCCGGGAGGCGCCCTGTTCGCGCTCGGCACATTGGCGGCGCTGGCGCTGCTCTCCGAGGGCGCGATGGGCGACTGGAGCGCCGTGTATCTGCGCCGATGGCTGCTCACCAGCGCCAGCGTCGCGGCCCTCGGCTTCGCGGCCTTTCAGACGACGATGGCGGCTGGACGGTTCGCCGGCGATCGACTCGCCCACCGCTTTGGCGACGCGCGCCTGCTCAGCGTCAGCGGCGCGCTCGCGGCCGCCGCGCTCGCCATCGCCCTGCTGGTCGGCCATCCGTTGGCGGCGCTGCTTGGCTGTGCCGCCGTCGGCCTCGGGTTGTCGAACGTCATCCCGGTGCTCTTCCGTACCGCCGCCGTGGTCCCCGGCATCGCTGCGGCACAAGGCATCGCCGCGGTCGGCAGCGCCGGCTACGCCGGCTTCCTCGGTGGCCCGCCGCTGATCGGCTTCGTCGCCGAGTGGATCGGCCTACCGGCGGCCCTCGGGCTGGTGGTCATCGCACTGGCGCTGATCGCAACGGGCGGCGCGCGGATCGGCAATGCCCTGACGGCGGTTCCGGCGCGGTGAGTTGGCCGAGCGCGCAGCCCAATCCGAAGAGCCGTAGCCGCGGCCCTTGTGGCCGCAAGGCGACGCGCGAGCGTCGCCCGGTGGCGGGGTGGCCGGGCGCGCGATGCGGTGTAGGCAGACGCGCGAGCGCCCCCCAATACGAAACCTACGCTACGCGGGGGTGTAGCTGCGGCACCTGTGGCCGCGGGCGGTGCGGAGCACCGCCGGGCGGCGGGGAGCTTGGCGCCAACACCCCGCCCCTCCGGGCGACGCGCGCGTCGCCGGCGGCCACAGGTGCCGCGGCTACGGCCTCGTCGCGCCGGCGCTTGCCCGGCGACGCCAGCTCCCCCAACGCCACCACCCCGCCCCTCCGGGCGACGCGCGCGTCGCCGGCGGCCACAGGTGCCGCGGCTACGGCCCTCGTCGCGTCGGCGCTGGCCCAGCTACGCCAGCTCCGCCAGCACCGCTTCCCGAAACGTCGTCAGGGTCCGATCCCGATAGGCGCCGCGCAGCTCGTTCAGCCAGATGTGATCGGTCAACGGCGCGCCGCGGGTGCGGAGCTCGACCAACTGGCGGGCGCGCAGTGCCGGGCGGGCCACGCCGCGTGGAAGCACGGCGACGCCGGCGTCGTTGAGGACCAGATCGAGCACGAGATCCGTCGTCGCCGCCCAGATCGTCACCGTCGGCTCGATCGCCTGCCCGGCCGCGTGATGCGCGAGCCATCGGCGAATCAGCGGATCGCTCTGGTAGTAGTCGACGATCGGCGTGTCGCCGAGGGCGGCGAGCCGGAAGCCGCGGCGGAAGAAGCGGGGCCGGCCGACCAGGATCAGCGTCTCTTCGAACAGCCGCGTCGAGGAGATGCGTTCGCTCGCCTCGGCCGTTTCGCGCAGCGCCAGCACGGCGTCGAGGCGGTTCTTGAGCAGGCGTGCCGTGAGGTCCTCCTGCGGAGCATAGACCACGCGCAACCGCACCTTCGGATGGCGCGCCGCGAAGCGCGCCAGGAACTGCGCCAGGCGCAGGCGGGGAAAGCCGAGGTAGACGCCGACGCGCACCAGTCCGTGGATCTCGCCGTCGGCATCGACCAGCGCGTCGACCGTCTGTTGCAGCGCGCCGTGGTAGTCGCGCAGCCGCGCATGCAGCGCCTGGCCGCCGCGCGTGAGCACGAGGCGCTTGCCGACCCGGTCGAACAGCTGCACGCCCAGCGAGCGCTCCAATCCGCTGACGCTCTGGCTCACTGCCGACGGCGTCCGCCCCAACGCCGCCGCGGCGGCGCCGACCCCGTCGAGGTCGGCAACCGTCGCGAACGCGTGCAGCTTGTTGAGATCCAGGTTCTTCAGTTTCACTAAACAACTTCCTTAGACTATTTAACTTGGCTGACCAAGCAGGCATCGCGTATCAAGCGACATGGACACCCATCGCGCCCAACTGGCCGCCTCCGACCCCGACGTCTACGCCGCTGTGGTCGGCGAAGAGGCGCGCCAGCGCCGCGGCATCGAGCTGATCCCGTCGGAGAACTATACCTATCCGGAGGTGCTGGCGGCGCTCGGCACCGTCTTCACGAACAAGTACGCGGAGGGCTACCCGGGGCGGCGCTACTACGGTGGCCAGCGCCACACGGACGCGGTCGAGGAGCTGGCGCGCGACCGCGCCCGGGCGCTCTTCCGCTGCGATCACGCCAACGTTCAGCCCCTGTCCGGGTCGCCGATGAACCAGGCGGTGTACTTCGCGTTCTGCGCGCCCGGCGACACCATCCTGGCGATGGACCTCTCGCACGGCGGCCATCTCACGCACGGCGCGCCGGTGTCGCACATGGGCCGCGTGTTCCGCTTCGCGCGCTACCGGACGCGCCCCGACCAAGGGGGGCGCATCGACTTCGACGAGGTCCGGCGCCTGGCGCGCGAGACGCGGCCGCGCATCGTGCTGTGCGGCTACACCTCCTATCCGCGCGACTACGACTACGCCGCGTTCCGCGCCGTCGCCGACGAGGTCGGCGCGATTGCCATGGCCGATGTGTCGCACGTCGGCGGCCTGATCGCCGGCGGCGCCCTGCGCAATCCGTTCGACGACGGCTTCGACGTCGTCACCACGACCACGCACAAGAGCCTGCGCGGCCCGCGCGGCGGGCTGGTGCTGTGCCGCGCCGCGCACGCGGCGGCCATCGACAAATCCGTGTTTCCGGGCCTGCAGGGCGGGCCGCACATGAACGTCGTCGCCGCGACGGCGGTGACGTTGCGGAAGGCGGCCGAGCCGGCCTTTCGCGACTACGCGGCGCAGGTCCTGCGCAACGCGCGCGCGCTCGCCGACGCGTTGCTGGCGCGTGGCTGCGCGCTCGTCACCGGCGGCACCGACAACCACATGCTGGTCCTCGACACGGTGGCCAGCTTCGGCATCGACGGCCGGCGCGCCGAAGCCGCGCTGGACCGCGTATCGATCGCGACCAACAAGCAGATCATTCCGGACGATCCCAATCCGCCGCTGCGTCCGAGCGGTGTCCGCATCGGCACGCCGGCCGCGACGACGCGCGGCATGCGAGAAGCGGACATGGCGCGGCTGGCGGGGTGGATCGTCGACGCGTGTCGGGTCCGCGAGGATGACGCGGCGTTCGCGGCGCTGCGCGGCGAGGTCGAGTCGTTCTGCGCGCGGTTTCCGGTGCCGGGGTTGGAGAGCGAGGCTCTGCCCGGCAATCCGAGACCGACCACGGATTACACCGATCGCACGGATTTCAGAGGAGAGATGTCGTTGGTCGTATCCTCAGATCCGTGAAATCCGTGGGATCCGTGTCTCCGCGGCTGGTCTCGGTCTCTATGCGCCCCAATCCAATACCGGCCAACCGCGCTGCCGGGCCACGCGGCGCAGCTTCGGATCGGGATGCACCGCGGCGGGCTCGCCGACGGCTTCGAGCATCGGCAGATCGGCGATCGAGTCGGTGTAGAAGGCGCACGCCTCGAGGTCGACGCCGTGGGTGACCGCGCAGCGGCTGGCGAGCTCGACCTTGCCCCGGCCGTAGCAGAGCGGCTCGATCAGCCGGCCGGTGTAGCGGCCGGCGGCGTCCACCTCGAAGCGGCTGCACAGGTACTCGTCGAGGGCGAGGTCGCTGACCACCTGCTCGGCGACGTAGTTCGACGATGACGTGAGGAGGACCAGGCGATCGCCGGCGGCGCGATGCGCGTCGAGCGCGGCGCGCCCGCCGGGCCGGAAGATCGGGCGGATGAAGTCGCCATAGAAGTCGACCGCGCGTCCGGCCATCTCGGCCTCGTCCTGCCCGGCGATGGTCGTGACGCTGCGGCGGATCGCGTCCTCGATGTCGACCAGGCCGAGGCTGTAGCGCACCACGTAGGTGAAGGCGTGTAGCGCCCGCAGCCGCGACAGCCGTCCGCTGGCGAGCTCGGAGCGCAACCACAAGGTGGCCGAGTTGCGGCTGATCAGCGTCTTGTCGAGATCGAAGAAAGCGATGCGCGGCGCCGCGGCCATGTTCGACGGTTGTGCCACAGCGGCCGCGCCGGTGCAGCCGAAAAGAACCTGCGCATGCGCTTGACGACCCGTGGCCCGCCCGGCAACGGTGCCCGCCAGCATGGCGGAGCCCGAGCGCAGCCTGGCGCTGCCCCCGCACAGCGCCCGCGCGGCGCGGACGGCGACGCCCCCCGAATGGGAGTCGCGGTCGGACGAGGAGCTGCTCGACCTGCGCCTCAGCGACCTCGGCCTCCGCATTCGCGGCAGCGAGCTCGAGCCGCGCATCAAGCAGCTCTACCGCGAGCTGCGCGCCGCCGGCTTCCGACATTTCCGGCCGCACTTCTGGCTGTCGGACGACTGGTACACGCCCGACGGCGTTCCCGGCGTGGCGATCCCGTTCTACATGGCGCATCCGCGCCTCGCGAAGCTCGAGTTCGCGCAGATGCTCGAAGTCGAGGGCGGCACGCCCGAGTGGTGCCTGCGCATCCTGCGCCACGAGGCCGGGCACGCGCTCGACAACGCCTACCTCCTGCGCCGTCGCCATCGCCGCCAGCAGCTGTTCGGCCTCTCCTCGAAGCCCTACCCCGAGTACTACACGCCGCGTCCGTACAGCCGCAGCTTCGTCCTGCACCTCGAACCCTGGTACGCGCAGAGCCACCCGGACGAGGACTTCGCCGAGACGTTCGCCGTATGGCTCACGCCGGACTCGCCGTGGCGCTCGCGCTATCAGGACTGGCCGGCGCTGAAGAAGCTCGAGTACGTCGACGGGCTGCATGCGCGAGATCGGTCCGCAACCGCCGCGCGTCGCCAACCGCCGCACCGTCGACCCGCTGTCCGGCCTCCACAAGACGCTGCGCGAGCACTACCGCGACAAGCGCCAGCGCTACGGCATCGACTACTCGAACGTCTTCGACCGCGACCTGCGCCGTCTCTTCTCCGACGCGCCCGAGGCGCGCGCCAACCCGACCGCCGCCGCGCTTCATCCGCCGCGTCCGGCAGCGAGGTGCGCGTGCTCGTCGCGCGCTGGACCGGGGAGTATCAGTACACCATCAACCAGGTCATCGACGAGATCGACAAGCGCTGCCGCGAGCTCAACCTGCGCGTCGCCGGCGAGGCGGAGCGCGCCAAGATCGACTTCACCATCTTCGTCGCCGTGCAGACGATGCAGTTACCTGCACAGCGGCCGGCACCGGGTGTGGCTCTGATGAAGACGCTACGGATCCTGGCATTGGTGCACGAAGACCTGGTGCCGCCGGACGACGTCGCCGGGGTCGATACCACCGAGGTCGACTGGAAGATGGAGTTCGACGTCACCGTCACGCTGCGCAACGCTCGGTCACGAGGTGCGCGTGCTCGGCGTCGGCGACGACCTCGGCGTCATCCGTCGCGCCATCGACGAGCAGCGGCCGCACATCGTGGTCAACCTGCTCGAGCACTTCCACGGCGTGCCGCTGTTCGACTCAGAACGTCGTCAGCTACCTCGAGCTGCTGCGCGTTCCCTACACGGGCTGCAATCCGCGCGGCCTGATGCTGGCGCGCGACAAGGGGCTGTCGAAGAAGCTGCTCGCCTATCACCGTATCCCGGTGCCCGACTTCGTCGTCTTCCCGATCGGCCGGCGGGCGCGGCGGCCGAAGCGGATGTCGTATCCCGCTCATCGTCAAGTCGCTCACCCGCGAGGCGTCCGCCGGCATCTCGCAGGCGAGCGTCGTCGAGGACGACGACAAGCTCGCCGAGCGCGTGCGCTTCATCCACGAGACGCTCGGCACCGACGCCATCGTCGAGCGCTACATCGACGGGCGCGAGCTCTACGTCGGCGTGATCGGCAACCAGCGGCTGCGACGTGTTCCCGGTGTGGGAGCTGCTGTTCACCAAGATGCCCGACGAGCTCTGGCACATCGCCACCGACCGCGTGAAGTGGAGCCGCGTCTACCAGAAGAAGCGCGGCATCAAGACGGCGGCGGCCAAGCTGCCCGAGGGTGTCGCCGAGCAGGTGCAGCACCTGTGCAAGCGCGTCTATCGCACGCTCGACCTGAGCGGCTACGCGCGCATCGACCTGCGCCTCGACGAGGGAGGCAAGGTCTATGTGCTCGAAGCCAATCCCAATCCGCAGCTGGCCTACGGCGAAGACTTCGCCGAATCCGCCGAGCGCGCCGGGATCCACTACCCCGAGCTGCTGCAGCGCATCGTCAATCTCGGCCTGCGCTGGCGCCCCGACCGCTCCAGCTGATCGTGGCGTGGGTCTCCAGGCCCGCGATATCCCCCACGGAGCACCGCCATGACCGATGACGTCACCCGACGCCTCGCCGCGCTCGAACGCCGCCTGCAGGCGGTCGAGGACGAGCTGGCCATCCATCGATTGATCGTGCGCTACGGCCTCGCGGTCGACACGGGCGACGCCGAGCGCACCGCGGCGGTGTTCAGCGCCGACGGGATCTACGATGCCGACGTGCGGCTCATGCGCGGCCGAGGTGACGTCGCCGACATGGTGCGCTCCGATCGGCATCAGGGGATGGTCGGACGCTGCGCGCACCAGATCGGGCCGGCCGTCGTGCGCGTCGATGGCGACCGCGCCACCGCGCTGGGCTATTCGCGGGTCTACCTGCGCGGCGACGACGGGATCGACGTCTACCGCGTGAGCATGAACCGCTGGGAGCTGGAACGCATCGGCGGGTCGTGGCTGATCACGCGGCGGGTGACGCGGATCCTCGGGCACGAGGAGGCGGCAGCCATTTTCGTGGAGGGATTGGGCGAGGTGTAGGCGTTGAGGTAGCCGTCCTGGGACCGCGAGCGTCCGGTGCACGATCGGCAAACTGCCGCCGTCTCGTGTGGTTGACCGGGCAACGCGGACATTTAAGGTAACCGACATGCCAGTCGATCCGATCGCGCGCTTCCGCCGTTGGTTTCGCGACGCGGAGCGGGCGAAGTTGCCGCAGCCCGAATCGATGGGGCTCGCGACCGCCGATCGGCGCGGGCGGCCGTCGTTGCGCGTCGTGCTGCTCAAGCACGCCGATGCCGATGGATTCGTCTTCTACACCAACGCCAGGAGCCGCAAGGGGCGTGAGCTCGCGGCCAATCCGTGGGCGGCGCTGGTCTTCCATTGGCAGTCGCTCGGCCGCCAGGTGCGCGTCGAGGGGCGGGTCGTGCAGGTGTCCGCCGCCGAGGCCGACGCCTATTGGGCGTCGCGACCGCGCGAGAGCCAATTGGGTGGCGCCGCCTCGGACCAGAGCGAGCCGATCGCCAGTCGCGCGGCGCTACTGAGCCGCTGGCGGACATTGGATCGCCGCTACCGCGATGCCGCGGTGCCGCGGCCGCCACATTGGACCGGCTTCCGCGTCGTCCCGGCGACGGTCGAGTTCTGGACGCTCCGCCCGTTCCGGATGCACGATCGCGAGCTGTTCACGCGGACGCGCAGCGGGTGGCGGGTGACGAGGCTGCAGCCGTAGCGTGCGCCCATTCGCGCGGCCGCTCCCGGCAAACGGCGCTACTCCGACACTGTCCTACGAAACGGCGCGCAGTTGACCGCTCGCTGGCTGAACGGCCAGGGGCACGCGGATCGTGAAGGTGGCGCCGGCGCCGGGCTCGCTCTGCACGTCGATGGTACCGCCGTGGGCGTCGACCACCGACCTGACGATGAAGAGGCCGAGGCCGCTGCCCTCGACCGACGCCGTGGCGCGGCCGCGCCGGTACTTCTCGAAGATGCGGCCGATGTCGTCGCGCGTGATGCCGGGACCGGTGTCGGACACTGAGATGGCGACGCAGCCGTCTTCCCGCGCCAGGTGCACCGTCACGGTGGCGCCGTCGGGCGAGAACTTGAGCGCGTTGCCGATGAGGTTCGTGAGGGCGCGCTCCATGTAGGCGCTGTCCGCCGGCACGTGCGGCATCTCGTTGGTGGCGGCGAGTGAGAGGGTCACGCCGCGCGACGCGCCGACGGCCTCCTGACGGGCGATCACTTCGCGCACCAGCGCCACGAGACACATCGGTCGGCGGTCGAGGGCCAGCGTGCCGCCCTCGATGCGTCCGAGCTCGACGAAGTTGCACACCAGGTTGAGCGTGCTGGCGGCGTTGTCCTTGATCCGCTGCAGGAGCTGCCGGGCGCCGGTGCTGAGCCCCGCCTCGTCGCCGATCATGTCGGCGTAGTTGAAGATCACGTTGAGCGGATTGCGAATGTCGTGGCTGAGCATCGAGCGGAACAGGTTGCGCTCGCGCACCAGTCGCTGGCGGTCCTGGTTGCGGCGGATGACGTGCGGCAGCTCGTTGAGATGGCCGAGGTCGGTGCGCTTGACGACGTAGTCCCAGCCGCCGCGGCGGATCGCGTCGACGGCGACGGTGAGATCGTCGACGCCGGTCACCACGATCACCGGCGTCTCCTCGCTGCGCGCCACGATCTGCTCGAGCACGTCGATGCCGGGCATGTCTGGCAGACCGAGATCCAGGAGCACCACCGTGTCGAGCCCGCGCTGCAGCGCCGCAAGCGCGTCGGCCCCGGTGCCGACGCGCTCGGCGCGAAACCCGTGCTTGCGCAGCACGCGCTCGGTGAGGCGGGCCTGCCCTTCGTCGTCCTCGACGATGAGGATCAGCGGCCCTTCGGTCGGGGGTGCAGTCACGCCGTGCCACCACGGGCCGCTCGACGATCTCGAGATACATGCCCAGACGCTCCAGCTTCTCGCCCAGCGAGGCGATGCTGACCGGTTTGGAGACGTAGCTGCTGGCGCCGGCCTGATGGCACCGGTCGATCTCGCTCTGGTTGTGGGTGGACGTCAGCATGATCACCGGCAGGGGCTGCAACCGCGGATCGCTCTTGATCCGCTGCAGCAGGAGGGGGGGGCGTCGTCAGCGGCCGCGCCGACCCAACCCAGAAACAACCACCAGCCGAGCGCGAACAGGGCGATGCCGCCCGAGTACCCCCGCACCAGCAGGGGCGCTGGCGGCGCAGGGTGGCGTCGAGGGCGCCGGGCGCCGGCACCGCGGCCGGCGGCGGCCCGATGCCGGGCACCGCGGCGGCCTGGTACAGCGGAGCGGCGGGGGGGTGTGCAACTGCCTGCAGAGACATGGCGGGCTATTTCAGCGGATTGCACGCGGCATGCCATGCGATGCGAAGGTGCGCGCGGACCACTCTGTGCGCGGCAGCCCAGCGTCCAGCGTCACCGATTCGCCGGGAACGACGGCTATTGGAGGTGATGAGCGCGCCGTGACGGTGCCGTGAAATGGCGCCCGCCGCGCGCCGTACGTAGAGTCTTTAGGCCGGCGCGGCGGCGATGCCGACCAGGGCGACCTGCGGCGCGTACTGCCGCAGCTCTTCGATCGTGTCGAGCTTGTAGGGCTTCTCGTAGCAGATGCGCGTGATGCCGGTGTTGATCAGCACTTTGAAGCAATGGATGCAGGGCGTGTGCGTGATGTAGATCGCCGCGTCGCGGATGCCGACGCCGTGGCGCGCCGCCTGCGCGATGGCGTTGATCTCGGCGTGGATCGTCCGGAAGCAGTTCTCCTCCCAGTCGCCGTTCGGGGTCTGCGAACGATAGACCAGACATGCCGACGTCGAGGCAGTGCGGGAGCCCGGCCGGCGAGCCGTTGTAGCCGGTCGCGAGGATGCTGCGGTCGCGCACGATCACGGCGCCGACCTTGGCGCGCGTGCAGGTCGATCGTTCCGCCACCTGGCGGGTGATGGTCATGAAGTACTGGTCCCAGCTCGGTCGGGTGTCGCTCATAGCGGGACGCTCCGCGCCGGCGGCGCCGGCACCGACACCGGGATCGCGTCCGGCGAGCGCGGAATCGGCGGCGGGACGAGCCGCAGGGGCTCCGGCGTGAACGTCAGAACGAAGAGCAGCAGCGAGGCGGCGGCGCTCCAGCGGCGCACCGGATCGAGCGGCGTGTCGTTGTCGATGATCCGCGGATGACGGAGACCGAGGGCGACGAGCAGCACCGCCCAGACCAGCCAACTCGTCACGCCACCGGCCACCAACACGACCAATGCCGTCACCGTGCCGATCGAGATCCACCGGTGCCAACGGGCGCCGAGCGCCGCATAGACGATGTGACCACCGTCGAGCTGCCCGACCGGCATGAGGTTGAGGGCCGTGACCAGCAGACCCACCCAACCAGCCATCGCGATCGGGTGGAGCACGATCGTCACGTCGGAGCTGGAGACGCCGAGCACCATCCACATCAACGCGCGCAGGAGCAGCGACTCGCCGAGATAGAACTCGCCGGTGGGGCTCGGCACGGCCGGCCTCACCTCCGAGAGCGCGAGGCCGAGGATCAGCAGCGGCACGGCGACGATGATCCCTGCCCAGGGCCCCGCGGCCCCGACGTCGAAGAGCGCCTTGCGATCGCGCGGCATGCTGCGCATGCGGATGAACGCGCCGAGCGTGCCGATGAAGAACAGCGGTGGCGCCGGAATGAAGAACGGCAGCGTCGCCTCGACGTCGTGTACGCGAGCCAGCGCGTAGTGGCCGAACTCGTGTGCCAACAGGATGGTCAACAGCGCCAGGGCATACGGCACGCCGATGGCGATGCTGCCGAAGTCGTCGAACGGGTTCGCGTCACTGAAGTTGATCGTGTACGCGAGGGCCGCGGTGACGAAGGTCGCCGCGAACAGCAGCACGTGCAGGCCGGGGCGGCTGCGCCGCCGCAGCCGCAGCGTCTGTTCGGCGACTCGATAGCCGGGGGTGAGCTCGTCCTCGGCGTACGGACGGGTGCGCAGGCTGATCGGGTCGGACACCGGCTCACCCGCCGGCCACGGTCACGACGGCACCGCGGGCGACGCCGAGGCGGGCCGCGGCGCTGCCGTCCCGCACCGCGATCTCGATGGTGTCCCAGCTCGACCACAGGGCGACGAGATCGCCCGGGGCGACGTCGGCGTAGGTCGCGCACAGCGGGACGGTGACCATTTCGGCCACCCTAACGGAAAGGGATAGATGGCGGAAGGTGTCGACGGCATGGCGCTCGACGTTGGTCAGCAGGTTGCCGAAACGATCGATGTAGACGACGGCGCCGCGCACCGCGTCGGTCGAGACGACCGCTTCGGGAAGCGATGCCGGCGCCACCGCGGGCCGCGCGGTGCCGAGCGACGCGATGGCCGCGCCACGCGCGAGATGGGCGGCGGCCGGCGCGAAGAGGTCGCGCCCATGGAAGGTCCGGCTCGGCGGCTGGCGCGTGAGCGTCGTGTTCTCGATGACATGCACGGCGCGCGCGCCGCCGAGGGCCGCGACCGCCGGCGCCAGCAGGCCGTTGTCGGGTCCGACCAGCAGCGCCCGGTCGGTGCGCACGGCGATCGGCGCGCGTGCCGTGCCGACGCCGGGATCGACCACCGCCAGATGCACCGTCCCGTCCGGGAAGTAGGGCACGGCGCTTCGCAGGACGAGCCCGCCGACGTCCACCGCCTGCGCCGGGATGTCGTGCGTGAGGTCGATCAGGTGCAGCGTCGGGTCGATCGACAGCATGACCCCCTTCATGATGCCGACGAAGGCGTCGCGCGTGCCGAAGTCGGTGAGCAGGGTGACCAGACCGGGCATGGGAACGCCGGGGCGATACGCGAGGGCCGGACGACGGACGTCGCCGCGCAGCTACTGCTTCGTCGGCCCTTCGTCCTTCGTCTTCTTGCCCCCGTCCTTCTTGAGCGCGGGCTTCGCGCCCGCGGCCGGCGTCGCGCTGGCGCCCGCCTGCGTGAGAACCTCGATCGTGTCGTCGTTGTCCCACGACTCCGCGATGTCCAGCGCCGTCTCGTCGTCCTCGTTCTTGAGGTGGAAATCGGCGTTGTTGGCGAGCAGCACGGCAGCGACGTCGGCGTGATCGTCATCGGCGGCGAGCATCAACGCCGTCCAGCCGTCCTTGCGGACGGCGTTGACCTCGGCGCCGTGCGACAGGAGTTTCGCGACGGTCATCGCCTGGCCGTTGCTCGCCGCCGCCATCAGCGGTGTCCAGCCGTCGGTCGTGCGGTCGTTGACGTTGGCGCCGGCAGCCAGCAGCTCCTCGACCACGGCGATGTTCCCCTTCAGCGCCGCCAGCGTCAGCGACGACACGCCCTGCTGATCGCGCTTGTTGATGTCGGCGCCCTTGGCGAGCAGCAGCTTGACGGTCTCGAGGTGCCCGTTGCCGGCGGCGCGCACCAGCGCGGTCGGACCCAACTCGTCGGCGGCGTCGATCTCGGCGCCGTGCGCCAGCAGCTCCTCGGCCACGCCGGTATGACCTGCCCAAGCGGCGGCCATCAGCGCCGTCCACCCCTTCGGGCTCTTCGCGTTCACCTCGGCTCCGTGGGCGATCAACGCCGCGGTGACGTCTCGGGACCCCCCCTCGGCGGCGCGCAGGAGCGGCGTCGCCCCCTCTGGGTCGTGCGCATTGACGTTGGCGCCCAGCGCGAGGAGCGCATCGACGGTTTCGCGATAGCCGCCCTGGGCCGCCACCATCAGCGCGGTCGAGCCGCTGGCGTTGGTGCCGTTGACGTCCGCTCCACCCTTCACCAGACGCGTGACAGCCGCGGTATCTCCCGCCCGCGCCGCCTCGATCAGGGGCGGATCGGCCACCGCCGGCGTCTGGGCCGCCGCCGCATTGGGCTGCGCCGGCGCCGGACTGGCCGCTGACACCGGCGGCGGCGCTACGGTCCTCACCGCGACCGGCGTCGCCGACGGCACTGCCGGCGGGGTCGATTTGTCGGACCGACAGCCCACCAGGGCGATCGCCCCCGCCAGAATCACCCCTCTGATCGCTCGATCCATTCCTTCGCTCCCCTGCCGCAACAAGGGGCAACCCTGCCCTCCCGGGCCGGGGATGGCAAGCGTTCAAGGGGCCCAAAGTGAACACGAACAGAGGGTTGTCACGACGGCTGCCAATCGAGGATTCCCTCTGTAATTCGTGTATTTACTGCTCGCGCTGAAATGAGTGAACTATCTTTGTCACTGCGGAAACTACTTAGTTGACTTGGGGAAAACCCCATGTCAGAAGGCCAATGGGCCCACCACAACCTTTCGAAAGGGGGATAGTATGAAGCGGACAGTTGCATTGATCATTGCCGGAATGGGGTTGGCGTTTACCGCCAGCACGGCCTCGGCGGCGCTGGATAACTACCAGTGCTACAAGGCGAAGGATCTGAAGAACCCGAAGTTCGTCGCCACGACGCGCAACGTCAGCGACCAGTTCTTGTCGGGCGTCTTCGACGTCAAGAAGCCGGGCTACGTATGCGCTCCGGCCAGCGTCGAGGGTTCGGCTCTGGTCGACCCGGCCACTCACCTGAGCTGCTACAAGGTGAAGGGACCGAAGGGTCTCGGCGCGAATGCGGCGCTCGTCGATCAGTTCGGCGCGATCCAGGTCGCCGTGAAGGGCAAGGCATCGCTACTCTGCGTGCCCGCCACGAAGACGATCATTCCGTGATCGGCTGACCCGCCTCGGGCAGTTGAGGCGGGACGAAAGGGGGAGAGGCCACGCCTCTCCCCCTTTTTTTCTCTTCTTTTTTGTGCTCAGCTTCCAGGCGTCGCATCCGCCTTTGGGCAGTAGGCGCCCGGGACATCGATCTCCAGGACGACGCTGCCGGTGGGATTGCCCTTGCCGAGCTTGGCTCCGGTGAGCCGCGCGGTGATGTCCTCGAGCTTGCCCTGCTGGTCGAGGGCGAGCTCGAGGTTCTCCTCGGCGAGCGTCAGGCTCGGATCGAGGGCGATGGCGCGGCAGTACTGGTACGTGGCGGCATCGAGCTGACCCGCGCCGTGCAGGGCCACGCCGTAGTTCACCAGCACGCGCGCCTTGCGAGGCGACTTCTCGGCCGCATCGAGCCACAACGACACCGGCGACTGCCAGACCAGGTTGCGAGCGAAGGTGAGGGCGACCAGCAGTACGGCGACCAGCGCCGTCGCGGCCGTCGCGGCGCGCGGCAGGCGAGCGGACAGTCCGGCGACGGCCGCGCCCGCCAGCAGGCCGATGCCGGGCATCGCCAGGTAGACCCGATGCTCCATCATGACGTCGCTGATCGGCAGCACGCTCGACTCGACGCTGAGCGCCACGAAGATCCACAGGATTCCGAATCCGACCAGGGGCGCGCGCCGCGCCGCCACCACCCCCGTCGCGAACAGCACGACCAACAGGGCGAACCCCGCCAGCACCGGCGGGGTGAACCCGGTGGCGATCGGTACGTCGTGGTCGACGTTGAGTCCCCACGGCAGCAGGCTCAGCCGCAGGTAGGCGGGGAGAACGGTGAACTGGGTGAGCAGGTAGGTGTACGGCGTCGCCTCGGACGGATCCGTGCCCTGCGCGAGGATCGCCGTCCAGGCGGAGGTGAGCCAGGAGCCCGCGGCCGCACCGCGCGGTCGAGGAAACGTGGCGACCTTCCAGGCGAGCGGGAGCAGCAGGAGCGCGCCGCACACGACCGCACCGAGCACCAGCGCCCGCCGATTGATCCGGCCGCCGACCAGCACGATCTCGGTGAGCAGCAACGCCAGGGGCAGGCTGACGGCATTCTCTTTCGACAGCAGCGCCGCCGCACCCAGCCCGACCGCGGCAACCATCCAGCCGGTCGCCCGTCCCGGGGGCTCGCCCGTCTGAGCCAGCCGGCCGCGCAGGTAACAGACGACGGTCCACACGTAGAACAGCGCCGACATCACCGCGGCGCGCTGGATGATGTAGGTCACGGCCTGCGTCTGGAGCGGGTGACAGGCCATGATCAACGCGGCGACGGTCGCAACGACCAGCGGTTGCTCGGCGACGCGCGAGCCGCGCAGGCGCGGCGCCCGGCAGATGAGCTGCGCCAGGACGAACACGCCGGCAGTGGCGAGGAGATGCAGGGCGAAGTTGACCAGGTGATAGCCGAGGACGCGATCGCCTGCCGCCACGTAGTTGGCGATGATCGTCAGCGACGGCAGGATGCGCGAGCCGCCGAGCCAGTAGAGCGGCGCCGATCCATTGCGCCCTCCTGCAGCGGTACGTTGTCGATGATGCGCGCGTAGTCGTCGAACTGGAATGGAACGTTCGAACGACGGCGCATACGCGAGGGCGGCGGCGGCGCTGACGAGGCCGAAGCACGCAGCCACGGGCGGACGGAGCGGACGCTCACGCGGCGATCCGGTACGAGCTCCCCTCGATGAGCCGCTGCACGTCGCCGTTCCAGACGCCGATCCACTGCTCGATGATCGCATCGGCCGGGCAGCGGCCGCGCGCCACCTGGTGCTCGAGGCGTTCGAGGTAGATCGACTCGTCGCGTCCCGCCGCGTCGAGCTGGCGCCTGACGGTGCAGGCCCTCGGTGGCGATCGCAACCAACTCGCGCGCGATCTCGGCCAGCCGGATGCGGCGGATGCGCGCCTGCAGCGCCTGCTTGTGGACGGCGTGCCACAGCTCGAGGCGCTCGTCCCAGGTCCATGCCTTGACGAGGTCCCACGGCGCTTGCAGGCAGTCGGCGTCATAGAAGATGCCCTTGGCCAGGGCCGGGACGGCGAGCATGAGCTCCGGCGACTGGCTGTCGACCCCGCGCAGCTCGATGTAGCCCTTCATGCGCGTCTCGGGGAACAGCGTCGTCAGATGCGCCGCACCAGTCGGCCATCGTCGCCCGCTGCCCCTGGAACCCGTGCGTCCAGAAATCGCGGAAGGTGTGCGCGGTCATGTCGATCCAGGCGCCGTCGCGCACGATGAAGTACATCGGCACGTCGAGCGCCCACTCGACGTAGTGCTCGAAGCCGGCGGCGGGGTCGAAGACGAAGCGCAGCAGGCCGCTGCGCGCGTTGTCGGTGTCGGTCCAGATGTGGCCGCGGAACGAGGCATAGCCGTTCAGGTCGCCGTCGCTGAGCGGCGAGTTGGCGAACATCGCGGTGAACAGCGACGAGGTGCCCATGCCGACGCGCAGCTTCTGCATCGCGTCGGCCTCGCTGCCGTAGTCGACGTTGACCTGCACCGTGGCGGTCTGCGTCATCATGCGCTGGCCGAGCGTGCCGACCCGCGCCATGTGCGGCCACATGATGCCGTAGCGCTTCTTCGGCACGCGCTCGAACTCCTCCGAGGCGCGTCACCGGCTGCATGCCGAGGCCGAGGAAGGCGATGTCGAGATCGTCGCCGACGGTGACGATCTGGTCGATGTGCTCGGCGAACTCGGCCGCGGCGCAGTGGACGCTCTCGCAGACCTCGCCGCTCAGCTCGACCTGCCCGCCCGGCTCGAGCGTGATCGCCGCCTTGCGCCCCTGCAGGGCGACCATGCGCCCGTCTTCCTCGAGCGGCTCCCAGCCGTAGCGGTCGGCCATCCGGCGCAGCAGCGCCTCGATGCCGCGCGGCCCCGAGAACGGCACGGCCTGCCCGTCGCTGCGCCGCACGGCGACCTTCTCGTACTCGGTGCCGATGCGCCATTGCTCGCCGCGGCTTGCGTCGAGCTGACGAAGTACTCGATGAGCTGGTCGCGCTGCGCGATTTCCGGCGACGTGCCCGTCTCTGGGACGTACTGCGACATCAGAGTGCCCTGGAACGCGGGGCGAATGTACTGTGGGGCGTTGACGCCGGCAAGGCCCGGGGCCGCCACGCGTCCGGTCGGCAAGTGGGTTGCCCTACCGCGTCACGCCCCCTACTCACAGAGTCGTGGATGCCGCCGGGAACGTCGATGCCGCGAGGGCCGCGCGGATGCGCCGCCGGTTCGCCTATTTCATCGCCTTTCTCGTCGTCAGCGCGGTGGTCGCGTATCTCAACCTCCGCGGCGGCGTCTCGCTCACGCCCGACGGCCTGCGCGCGAGCGTCCTGGGCTGGGGGGCCTGGGCGCCGATCGCGTACATCACGATCGTCGCCCTGCGGCCGTTCATCTTCTTCCCGTCCACGGTGCTGTTCATCGTCGCCGGTCTCGCGTTCGGACCCGTCATGGGAACGGTCTATGCGGTCATCGGCGGCGTGATCGCCGCGATCGTCTCGTTCCTCCTGGCGCGGTCGCTCGGACGCGACTTCGTGCAGGCCCGCCTGCCGCCGCGCATGCAGGAGTTGCAGGAGACCGAGTGGGGCGCGGGGTTGATCTTCCTCCTCCTGCTCGTGCCCATCGTGCCGATGACCGCGGTCAACTACGGCGCCGGTCTCTCACGCGTGTCCCTCGGACACTACGTGCTGGCCGTGCTCGGCGCCCTGACGCCGCGCGCCTTCGCCTACTCCTACTTCGGCGACTCGCTCTTCGACGTCGGCTCTCCACAGTTCATCAGCGCGTTGGCGCTGCTGGTGCTGATGGTGATCGTCCCCGCCCTCCTCCGCCGCCGCTGGATGTCCCGCTGGCGGTAGCGGTCGGCGAGTCCAACTCTGTGACGGGTCGAATCGTTCGCTGACGTCGCGACTCAATCCTCGAATGGAGGGCGCTGCTCCCGCAGCGCCTGGCAACGCGGTGCGACACACCGGCGACGTTGGCCGCGCGGATTGTATCGAATCCCCACGGACCGGCCGCGCGGGAGCGCGGCCCTCCATTCGGTGATTGGCCGTACCGTCGAACGAACTACGGCAACTGATTCAGCTCGGTCAGCTGCACGACCCTGCCGGATCCGACATCGCTGCCGAACCACACGGCGATGCGCGCGCGCAGGTATTTCTGGCGGAAGAGGTCGTGCACGCGGGCGATCTCCGTCAGATCCTCGATCGGCACCGCGACGCCGCCCATACCCAGCTCGCCGATGGCGATTTTCACGGCCGGGGTCTTGATGAGGTTCTGGTACCAGTCGGTCTTCCCGTCCTGACCTGACTGCACGTAGAGCCGGCCCTGTTCGTCGACCACGAACCAGATCGTCACGGTGCGCGCCTCACCGGACTTGCGACCGATGGTGGTCAGGTCGAGCGTCGACTTGTCCTGGTAGGAGCGCAGCTGCGCCGGGAACACCGCGGCGCGAGCCGGGACGACTCCGGCGGCGACCGACCCCAGCGCGAACAGCAGCGCCAGGCGTGCGATCATGCCGGGCGTGGTCCGGCGCCGAGCTGCGCTGCCTGCACTGCTCGTTGCCAGGTGGCGAGCCGCTCGGCGCGCTGATCGGCGCTCGAGCCGCGGCTCGAAGACGCCGCCCGAGCGCCAGGCATGGCGCACGTCGTCGAGGCCACCCCACACGCCCGCGCCCATCCCGGCGAGATAGGCGGCGCCGAGCGCCGTCGCCTGCACCGTCTCGGGACGCTCGACCGGCTGGCCGAGAACGTCGGCCAGGCACTGCAGGAAGACGTCGTTCGCCGCGACGCCGCCGTCGATGCGCAGCCGCGCCGGCGGCGACGCGCCGGCATCGGCGAGCAGCGCCTCGAAGCACCTCGCGGTGCGGAAGGCGATGCCCTCGAGCACGGCGCGCACGACGTGCGCGCGCGTCGTCGACGCGCGACAGGCCGCCGATCACGGCGCGCGCGCCGAGATCCATGTACGGCGTGCCGAACCCCTGAAACGCCGGCACCGCCCAGACGCCGCCGCTGTCCGGCACCGAGCCGGCGAGCGGCCCGCACTCGGCGGCGTTGGCGATGATCGCCGAGACCATCGCGCAGCCACTGCACCGCTGCGCCGGCGGTGACCACCGTCCCCTCCAGGCAGCAGCGGCGCTGCGCCGCCGATGCCCCAGAGGATGAGCGGATAGGCGCCGTGCTGGGACAGCACCGGAAACTCGCCGGTGTTGACGTCGACCATCGCCGACGTGCCGAAGGTGATCTTCACCGCGCCGACGTCGGTGCCGAGCTCGCCGAACATCGCCGCCTGCTGATCGCCGGCGATGCCGGCGATCGGCACCGCCGCACCGAAGACCGCCGGATCGGTCGTCGGCGGCGACGGCGCTCGACTCGACGATGCGCGGCAGCACCGCCGCCGGCAGTCCGATCGGACCGAGGATCGTCGGATCCCAGCCGCCGCCGAGGAAGTCGTAGAGTCCCGTGCACGAGGCGTTGGAGTGATCGGTGACGTGGGCGCGCCCGCCGCTCAGCTGCCACACCAGCCAGCTGTCGACGGTGCCGAAGCACAGCTCGCCGGCGGCGGCGCGCGCCAGCGCGCCGCGTTCGCGCAGGATCCACTCGAGCTTGGTCGCCGAGGCCAGCGTGTTGGTGAAGATGCCTTGTGCCAGCAGCTCGGCGACGCGCTCGCCGCGGTGCGCGCGTCCTGCCAGCTGATCGCCGGGTAGATCGGCAGCCCGGTGGCGCGCTCCCACACCACCGTGGTCGCGCGCTGCACGGCGATGCCGACCGCTGCGAGGTCGCTGGCCTTGGCGTTCGCCGCGCGCAGCGCATCGCCGATCACGCGCTGCGTCGCCGCCCAGATGTGCAGCGGGTCCTGCTCCACCCAACCCGGCCGCGGATACGCCGCGCTGATCTCCTCGTACGCCGCGCCGCGCTGCACGCTGCGCTCGTCGAACACCATGGCGCGGACGCCGGTGGTGCCTTCGTCGATGGCGAGTACGAGAGGCATGTGACGGGTGGCTTACGGTTGGGGGCCTGAGGGCTGAAAAGGGCGGACGTCGGTTCGAACCCTATGCCATCGGCCACGCGCCACGCGCGCGCGACCGCGGACCGCGCTACGGCAGCAGGACACCGGGATTCATGATGCCGTTCGGATCGAGCGCGTGCTTGACGGCGCGCAGCAGATCGAGGGCGGTGCCGTGCTCGGCCGCCATCCACGGCGCGCGCAGGCGGCCGATGCCGTGGTGGTGGCAGATGGTGCCGCCGGCGCGCAGCGTCGCCTCCATCGCCCGCTTCCAGCACTCCAGGTAGGTCGGCTCGGCGGCGGCCGGATCCTCCGGGCTTGGCGACGAAGGTGAAGTAGATGTTCGTGCCCTGCGGGTAGCTGTGCGAGCTGTGGCCGGAGACGACGATCAGGTTCTTGACCGTCCGCATCGCCGGCGACGACCTCGGCGTAGAGGGCGTGGATGCGGTCCCACTCCGCCGCGACCTCGATGGTGTCGAGCACGAAGCCGCGCTCGACGAACGACATCAGCGACGGAACGTTGTTGCGCTCGGCCAGCCAGTGCTGCACCGGCGCGTCGCCGATCGGTTCGCCGCCGTGCCCGGTGCAGGCGGCGATGCAGGCCTCGGCCTCGGCCGCGGCGAGGCTGGCCGGTCCTTCCGAGACCAAGAGCAGAAAGCAGCGATCGTCCTGCTGCCACTGGCCGAAGTGGCGGCCGGTCTCCATGGCGTCGTAGAGCCGCAGTCACCGGCGGCCGCCAGCCGGCGCGGACGATGTGGCGGATCGCCTCCAGGCCGGAGTCGAAGTCGGGGAACGCGAAGCACATCATGCGGCGCGCTCTCGGGCAGCGGGAAGACCTTGAGCGTCGCCTCGGTGACGATGCCGGCGGTGCCTTCGGCGCCGAGGAAGAGGTGGCGCGGGATCGGGGCCGGCGGAGCGCCGCGGCGTCGCCTTGACGCGCACCACGCGACCGTCGGCCAGCACCACCTCGAGGCCGAGCAGCATGTCCTCGATCGAGCCGTAGCGCGTCGAGTACTGGCCGGCGGCGCGCGTCGCGACCCAGCCGCCGACGGTGGAGAGTGCGACCGACTGCGGCCAGTGACCCATCGAGTAGCCGCGCGCCTGCAGCGCGTCCTCGAAGTGATGGCCGAACATGCCGGCCTGCACGCGCACCTGCAGCGCCGTCTCGTTGAGCTCGAGGATGCTGGTTCATGCGGCGCAGGTCGACGACGATCGTGCCACCGTCGGGCAGCACGCCACCGCCGACGCCGGAGCCGCCGCCGAAGGGGACCACCGGCACGCGACGCTGGTTGGCGTAGCGCAGCACCGTCGCGACCTCGTCGGTCGACGACGGCCGCACGACGCAGGCCGGGCGCGTCGTTCAGGCGCCGCTGATGGATGCGCAGCAGCGGACAGCGGCCAGGTGTCGTGCGCGTGCGCGGCGAGCGCTCTCGTCGCTCCACTCGACGCGATCCTTGCCGAGAGCGGCGGCCAGCTCGTCGCGGAGCGTGCGGACGGCGATCGCCTCAGCCATGCGCGACCTGCGCCGCTCGGCCCGCTCGCCTCGAACGTGCTGCAGGTGCTCGGCGAGCTCGCGATAGCGCTGCGCCTCGTCGCGCACGCGCGTCGCGTCCCACCCGAGCTGCGCACCCATGGCGCGCGCGACGCCGTCGGCGACGCTGCGGCCGATGTCGGGCTCCCACAGCAGCAGCCGGCTGCGCCGCTCGAGGAAGTCCTCCAGCGTCAACGCCATCTCCTCGCGCATCGCGTACTCGACCTCGGCACGCGTCACCGGCAGCGCCGGGTCGTAAGCGCTCGCCCAGCACCGGATCGGCGGCGATCGCGTCGACCATGCGCTCGGCGTGGCTGCCGTAGAGGGGGACCAGCCGATCGACGACGTCGCCGCATCGAGCCGCGGCCACCGCTCGCGCAGACGCGCCGCGAAGGCGTCGACGTCGTCGACCGGTTTCGCCGCTGCCGAGGATCGCCGCCTCGCTCGTCGCCACGGCGCGTCGGCGTCGCGACCCCCTGCTGCCTGCAGGCGCTCGGCGGCCATGTCGACGACGCGCTCCGCCATGCGTCGGAAGGTGGTGAGCTTGCCGCCGGCGACCGAGATCAGGCCGTTGCCGGCCGACCATCACCTCGTCCTTGCGCGACAGCTCGGACGGCTTCTTGCCCTCCTGGAGGAGCAGCGGCCGCAGCCCCGCCCAGCCGTTGACGACGTCGTCGGGCGTGAGCACCGGATCGACCGCGAAGGTGCGATTGGCCGACGTCGAGCAGGTAGTGCGACGTCCTCCAACGTCACCCCGGGATAGTCCTCCGGGTTGTCGTAGAAGGTGTCGGTGGTGCCGAGATAGGTCACCCCACCGCGCGGGATCGCGAACACGCCGCGCTTGTCGGGCGCATTCATCACCACGATGCGCGACAGCCCGATGCGCTCGGTGCGGATACCGAGGTGCATGCCCTTGGTCAGGCGCAGGCGCGGCTGATCGTCGGGCTCGCTCAGCAGACGGACCGCGTCGACCCACGGCCCGGCGGCGTTCACCATCACCCGACCGCGCACCTCGACCACGTCGCCGGTCATCTGGTCGCGCGCGATCACGCCGTCGAGACGTTCGCCATCGAACAGGAAATCCTCGACCGCGCAGTAGTTGGCCACGACCGCGCCGAGCGTGGCTGCGGCCTTGATGACTTCGATCACCAGGCGCGCATCGTCGGTGAGGTACTCGTAGTAGAGGCCGGCCGCGTACAGCTTCTCGGCGCGCAGGCGCGGCTCGAGCGCGAGCGCCTCTTCGCGGCTGAGCATCCGATGGCGCTCGTCGTCGGAGACGCTGGCCAGGCGATCGTACGTCCACAGGCCGGCGCTCATCTTCGCGTACGATGAGCGGCTGTAGATCGGGAACAGCATCTGCACGGGGCGCGCGAGATGCGGCGCCAGGCGGCGCACCGCGTAGCGCTCGGTCGCGGCCTCGCGCACGAGGCCGACGTCGCCCTGCTGCAGATAGCGCAGCCCGCCGTGCACGAGCTTCGACGAGCGAGCTGCTGGTGCCGGAGGCGAAGTCGCGCCGCTCGACCAGGGCCACCGAGAGCCCGCGCAGGGCCGCGTCGCGCGCCACGCCGGCGCCGGTGATGCCGCCGCCGATGACCACCAGATCATAGCGGCCCTCGCCGAGCGTCCGGAGGTTGCGGGCGCGGGTGCGGTGCGAGAATTCGGCGGGGCGCGACATGGCGATCCGGGCCACTGTCTCATCGCCCAAACGGCGAAGTCAACGCGGCGCCGAAGAGTCCACCCGAGGCCACGGAGCACACGGAGGGCGGCCGCGGCTCTGGCGAAACGGCGCCAAAGGCGGAATCATCGGCCGAACACATCTGCGAGAGGTGATCATGTGTCGCAACATCCGTACGCTGTTCAACTTCGAGCCGCCGGTGACGGCAGAGGAGGTCGAGGCCGCGGCCTTGCAGTTCGTCCGCAAGATCAGCGGCTTCACGCGCCCGTCGAAGGCCAACGCCGTGGCGTTCGATGCCGCCGTGCACGAGATCGCCCACATCGCGCACCACCTGCTCGCCTCGCTCGAATCGAACGGGACGCCGCGAAATCGTGAGGTCGAGGCCGCCAAGGCCAAGGCGCGGGCGGCGCGACGGTTTGCCTCCTGACGGATCGCATCGGAGAGACACGCATGCCGAGCTACGAGGAGGCCCTCGCCGCGCTCACCGCGCCGGACGGCCCGTTCGCGATCGTCGCGGGCGCGGTCCGCGGCCAGCCGGTGCGGCTTTTTCGGACCGCGCCGGCGACCCTGCGCGACTTCGTCGCCGGCGCGCGCGCCAAGGGCGCGGCCGAGTACCTCGTCTACGAGGACGAGCGCTACACGTACGCGCAGGTGTTCGCGCAGGTCGACGCGCTGGCGGCGGCCCTGGTGCGGCGCTACGGCATCGGCCGTGGCGATCGCATCGCGATCGCGATGCGCAACTACCCCGAGTGGATCGTCGGCTATTTCGCGGCAACGTCGATCGGCGCGGTGGCCGTCGGCATCAACGCCTGGTGGACGACCGACGAGCTCGATTATGGGCTGCGCGACTGCGGCGCGCGCGTCCTGCTCGCCGACGCCGAGCGACTGGAGCGCGTGCGGCCGCTCCTCGCAGAGCTCACGCCGCTCGGCCTCCGCGTCGTCGCCGTGCGGACCGGCGCGACGGCCGCCGGCGTCGACCGCTGGGAAGACGTCCTCGCCGAGTTCGCCGGCGCGGGCCTCCCGGACGTCGCGGTCGATCCGGACGACGACGCGATGATCCTCTACACGTCGGGCACGACCGCACATCCCAAGGGCGTGGTGTCGACGAACCGCGCGATCATGCAATCGCTCTTCGCCTTCGCCTGCCGTGCGATCGCGATGTCGGTCGCGCGGCCGCCGCGCGAGCCGCACCCGTTCCCCACCTGCTACATCCTCATCGTCCCGCTGTTTCACGTCACCGGTCTGGTCCCGGTGATGCTCGGCGCAACCCTCGGCGGCACCAAGCTGGTGCTGATGTACAAGTGGTCGCCGGAGCGCGCGCTGGAGCTCATCGAGCGCGAGCGGGTGACGACCTTCGTCGGCGTGCCGACCCAGTCGCACGATCTGCTCGAGTCGCCGACGTTCGCCAGCACCGACACCTCGAGCCTGCAGTCGGTCGGCGGCGGCGGCGCCGCCGCGCCGCCGGAGCTGGTCAAGCGCATCGAGAGCAGCTTCACCCGCGGGCGCCCGAACATCGGCTACGGCATGACCGAGACCAACGCGTTCGGCCCCGGCAACACCGGCGATGACTACGTCCGCAAGCCCGCCAGCACCGGCCGCGTCGTACCGATCTGCGAGATTCGCGTCACCGAGCTGGAGAGCGGGAGCCCCGTCGCGACGGGGCAGGTCGGCGAGGTCCGTTTCCGCGGGCCGCATCTCTTTCGCGGGTACTGGAACAAGCCGAAGGAGACTGCGGAGGTGCTCGCCGACGATGGCTGGCTGCACACCGGAGACCTCGGCTTCCTCGACGAGGAGGGCTTCCTCTTCCTGGTCGACCGCGCCAAGGACATCGTCATCCGGGCGGGCGAGAACATCTCCTGCACCGAGGTCGAGAACGTCGTGTACGCGTACCCGGACACCTACGAGTGCGCCTGCTTCGGCCTCCCGCACGAACGCCTCGGCGAAGAGCTGGCGGTCGCCGTTTATCCAAAGCCGGGCCGCAGCCTCGATCCCGAGGATCTCCGCCGCCACGTCGCCGGCCAACTCGCCGCGTACAAGGTCCCGGCGCAGGTCGTCATCTGCGACGAGCCTCTGCCGCGCAACGCCAGCGGCAAGCTGCTCCGCCGCGCCCTCCGCGAGCGCGTGCTGGCGGAGCGGTCGCGCTGAGCGTTCACATCTGAAACCGCCAAGAACGCCAAGATTGCCAAGGAGGACGCTACCCCCGAACCGGGGCGGGAGGCCTGCTTCTCCTTGGCGATCTTGGCGCCCTTGGCGGTTTCCGGATCTCAGTACCGGTAGTGATCGGGCTTGTACGGCCCGTCGACCGGGACGCCGATGTACTCGGCCTGGTCGGGTGTCAGCTTGGTCAGGCGAACGCCGAGCTTCTCGAGGTGGAGGCGGGCGACCTCCTCATCGAGCTGCTTGGGCAGCATGTAGACCTGCTTCTGGTACTTCGCGGCGCCGTCCCACAGCTCGAGCTGCGCCAGCACCTGATTGGTGAACGACGCGCTCATCACGAACGACGGATGGCCGGTGGCGCAGCCGAGATTGAGCAGGCGGCCCTCGGCGAGGATCAGCACCGAGTGCCCGTCGGGGAAGACCCACTCGTCGTACTGCGGCTTGATGTTGACGCGCGTCACGCCCTTGCGCTTGGCGAGGCCGGCCATGTCGATCTCGTTGTCGAAGTGGCCGATGTTGCCGACGATCGCCTTGTCCTTCATCCGCGCCATGTGGTCGGCGGTGATGATGTTGTGGTTGCCGGTGGCGGTGACGAAGAGGTCGGCGGACTCGACGACGTCGTCGAGCGTCTTCACTTCGTAGCCCTGCATGGCGGCCTGCAGCGCGCAGATCGGGTCGATTTCGGTGACGATGACGCGGCAGCCCTGGCCGCGCAGCGACTCGGCGCAGCCCTTGCCGACCTCGCCGAAGCCGCACACCACGGCGACCTTGCCGCCGAGCATCACGTCGGTGGCCCGGTTGATGCCGTCGACCAGCGAGTGCCGGCAGCCGTAGATGTTGTCGAACTTGCTCTTGGTGACCGAGTCGTTGACGTTGATCGCCGGGAACAGCAGCGTCCCCGCCTTCGCCATCTGGTAGAGGCGATGCACGCCGGTGGTGGTCTCCTCGCTGACGCCGCGGATCGCCTTGGAGAGACGCTGCCAGCGGCCCGACTCCTCCTGCTGCAGGCGGCGCAGGACGGCGAGGATCTCGCCCCACTCCTCCGGCTCCTTGTCGGCGTCGAACGCCGGGACCTTGCCGGCCTTCTCGAACTCGAGGCCCTTGTGCACCAGCAGGGTCGCATCACCGCCGTCGTCGACGATCAGATCCGGCCCCGAGCCGTCCGGCCAGGCGAGGATCTCGTTCGTGCACCACCAGTACTCCTCGAGCGTCTCGCCCTTCCACGCGAACACGGCGACGCCCTTCGGGTTGGCGACGGTGCCGTCGCGGCCGACGGCGACCGCCGCCGCGGCGCTGTCCTGCGTGCTGAAGATGTTGCACGACGCCCAGCGCACGTCGGCGCCGAGGTCCACCAGCGTCTCGATCAGCACCGCGGTCTGCACCGTCATGTGCAGCGAGCCCGCGACGCGCGCTCCCTTCAGCGGCTTGCTGGCGCCGTACCGGGCCCGCAGCGCCATCAGGCCGGGCATCTCCTGCTCGGCCAGACGAATCTCTTTGCGCCCCAACTCGGCCAGCGCCAGGTCCTTCACCTTGAACGGCAGCCGGCCGGCCGCCTCTGTCTGCTTCTTCGCTGCACTGCTCATGTCATGCCCTCCGTGTGTGTGGTGGTCTGCTGGAGGGCCGCGCTTCCGCGCGGCCGGCGCCGCGGGAGCGGCGCCCTCCAATGTGTCGTTCAGCTCCGCGCTGCTCGCCGCGCCGCGGCGGCGAAGAGCGCCGGTCCCTTCGTCGCCGGCGGCGCCGGCAACGGATGTACGCGCACCTGTTCGAATCCGGTCTGCGCCAGCCACTCGCTCACCTGCGCCGGCGCGAATCCCTGCCAGACGTGTCCCATCTGCTCGCGGTACTCGACGCGGTCGTGCTGCAGCATGTCGATCAGCAGCAATCGCCCGCCGTGCTGCAACGCGCGCGCCGCCTCGCTCAACACCGCCGGCGGCTCCGCCACGTGGTGCAGCACCAGGCAGATGACCGCCGCGTCGAGCCCCCCGTCGTCGATCGGCAGCGCCTCGAGCTCACCGCGTCGCAGCTCGACGTTCGCCAGCCCGTCGAGCCGGCGCTTGGCCGCTGCCAGCATGGCGCGTGAGGTCTCGACCGCTATCACCTGCCGGACGAACGGCGCGAGCGTCTCCGCGATCTGACCGGTGCCGCAACCGAGATCGCCGACGACCCATTCCGCTTCGAGCAGGCCGGCGAGGCCGACGAGATCGAAGCGCTCGCCGTACATCTCGCGGCGCAGCCTGTCCCACTGACCGGCGGCGCTGCCGAAGAACGCCTGCGAGCGCGTGCGCCGCCCGGCGAGCACCGTCGCGAGCCGCCGTTCGTCCTGCTCGGCCGCGCCGCCCTGCGCCGTCTGTTCGCGCAGCAGCGCCCAGAGGCGTCGCGCGGCGGGATCGAGCTGGGTGGCCGCGAGCCGATAGAACCGGCTCGTCCCCTCGGAACGCACCGTCAGCCAGCCGTCGTCCACGAGCACCTTCAGGTGGCGGCTGACCGTGGACTGGGGAAGCTGCAGGACGGTGCACAGCTCCGCGACGGCCAACTCGTGGCGCTCGACCAAGCGCAGCAGCCGCGCACGGGTCGCGTCGGCGAGCGACGTCATCCAGCCGAACATCGGCGCGGGGGCGTTGGTATTCATCCGTAAATCCGGATGGATTGGTAGAACGGATCGACCGTCGGATGCAAGAGCAAAATGGCGACCGTTGACCGGGCGTTGTGGGCCAATGCGGATGACCGCGGAGGGCGCCGACCGAGCGGCGCCCTCCGCCGATCCGCGACGTCGCATGCCGGCCGCGCCGCTACACGGTGCGTCGCGTGCGGCAACGCGGGCAGCAAAGGCGCGCCGCAGTTTGTCTTCGAGATGATGCCGTGGCGCGACAAAACTGACGACTGCCTCCGCCGGCGCCACCGGCATGTGCCCAAACGGGAGAATCGCGCGCGGAACACATCGTGCATCGGCGCTGCGCGTTCAGATGCGTGTGAGGGGAGCGAGTATGCAGGCACATGCGCAGCGATCGGCGGGGATCGCGGTGGTGTTGTTGCTGGCGCTGGCCGCGCCGGCGGCGGCGGCGGTGCAGGTCTCGCCGACCTCGACCAGTGTGCCGGTGGGCGCGGCGCGCCGGCTCACGGCGTACGTCAACGGCGTGGCCAGTGCGCGCGTGGCCTGGTCGGTGAACGGCGTCGCCGGCGGCAATGCCACCGTCGGCACCATCGATCGCGTCGGCCGCTACGTGGCACCCGCGGTGCCTCCCGCCGGGTTCGCGGTCACGGCGCGGGCCGCCAGCCTGGCCAATCCCAACGCCTACGGCACCTGTGCCATCACCGTTCGCTACCCGGCGCCCGTCCTCACCGACCTGAGCCCGAGCTCGTTGCCGCTTGGCGCGTTCGATCTCGAGGTCCACGGCAGCGGCTTCGTCGCCGGCGCCCAAGTGGTGTGGAACGGCGCGCCGCTAGCCACGACCTTCGTCTCCGCGACCTTTCTGCGGGCAGCGGGAACCGCGACGGAGGCCGGCTCGGTCCGTGTCACCGTCGCCAATCCGGGCCCGGGCGCGATCTCGTTGCAGCGCTTCCTCACCGTACGGCCGGACCCGACGCCCACCGCCACCGCGACGCGAACGGCTTCGCCCCGGCCGACCGCGACGATCCGCGTCGCCACCGCGACGAATACGGCCCGTCCCACCGAAACGCGGCCGCCGACGATGGTACCGACGGCGACGGCGTCCGCGGTGCCACCGACCGGAACGTCGACATCGACCGCGATGCCGTCGTCCACCACGCGCCCCACCGAGACGCGGCCACCGACGATGATGCCGACGACGCCCGTCACGGCGATGCCGTCGTCGACCACGATGCCCTCGTCCACCATGCGGCCCACCGAGACGCGGACGATGGCGCCGACCATGACGCCTTCGACGATGGGCGAGACGCGCAGTCCCTCACCGAGCCCGACGGCGCGCACCGAAGCGAGCCGTTCGCCGACGCGCACGCGCACGCCGGGCGGCAGCGGCGCCACGGCGACGCCGGCGCTGTCGGTCAGCGTCGTGCCGGCCAACGTCTCGCTGCCCGCCGGCGCCACCCAGCAGTTCCAGGCCACCGTCAGCGGCAACGCCGATCAGTCGGTGACGTGGACCGTGAACAACACGACGGGCGGCGACGCGACCGTCGGCACGATCGACGCCGGCGGACTCTACACCGCGCCGGCGGCCGTGCCGGCGGGCGGCTCGGTCACGGTGGCCGCGATCAGCGCGGTCAATCCCGCCGCCAGGGGCATGGCGATCGTGCTGGTCCAGGATCCGCTCGCCATCACCGACGGCCGCCTGCTCGACCAGACCAGTTTCGGCCCGACCCAGGCGTCGATGGCGCACCTTGCCCAGGTCGGCATCCCCGCCTACCTCAACGAACAGTTCGCCATGCCGGAGTCGCCCTGGCCGCCGGTCACCAGCACCGATCGCAGCCAGGTGGTCGACGCCTTCTTCAACAACGCCCTCAGCGGCGCGGATCAACTGCGCCAGCGAGTGATCTTCGCGCTCAGCGAGATCATCGTCGAGGCGAGCAACAAGAACACCAACAACGAGGACATGATCCCGTGGCTGCAGCTGCTGAGCCGAAACGCCTTCGGCAACTACCGCACGCTGCTGCGCGAGATCGCGCTCGATGCCTCGATGGGCAAGTTCCTCGACCTCGCCAACAGCGGCTTCTTCGGCGGCGCGCCGAACGAGAACTTCCCGCGCGAGGTGATGCAGCTCTTCTCGATCGGCCTGTACCAACTCAACCAGGACGGCTCGGTGCAGCGCGACGCACAGGGCGCGCCGCTGCCGACGTACACGCAGACCGACGTGCAGCAGATGGCCAAGGCGCTCACCGGTTGGACGTACGGCAATCCCAGCGGCATCCCGCCGACCTGGGCCAACTCCAACTACTATCCGGGGCCGATGCTGCCGGTGGAGAAGTATCACGACAAATCGGCCAAGACGCTCCTCGGTCACGCGCTCGGCGCCAACCAGACGGCGACGCAGGATCTCGACGCCGCCATCGACGTCATCTTCCAGCATCCCAACGTCGGCCCGTTCCTCGCGATTCGCCTGATCCGCGCGCTGGTGACCAGCAACCCGTCGCCCGCCTACATCTCGCGTGTCGCCGCCGCCTTCAGCGGTCCCGTGCGCGGCGACATGCAGACCGTGCTGCGCGCCGTGCTGCTCGATCCGGAGGCGCGCAACGATTCGCCGCCGTCGACCTTCGGGCGCCTGCGCACGCCGATGCAGCACACCATCGCGCTGGCGCGCGCCCTCAACCTCGCCCTCGGCACGCCGTCGCAGTTCGCCTACCTCTTCTACGACATGAACGAAGGCCTGCTCGATGCGCCCTCGGTGTTCGGCCACTACTCGCCGATGTACCGCATGCCGGTGACCGGCCTGTTCGGTCCCGAGTTCCAGATCTACTCGGCCAGCGACGCCGTGAACCGCGGCAACCTCTTCTACCTCTTCATGTACAGTCCGTGGCCGATCAACCCGGCGCTGCAACCGTTCGTCACCGTCGCCGGCAACTCGGCGGCGCTGGTCAACGCCGTCGACCAGGCACTGCTCTACGGACGGATGCTGCCCGCGACACGCACGGCGCTGCTCGCCGCGCTGCCCGCGATGCCCGACAACAACGCCCGCGTCCTCACCACCGTCTATCTGACGTCGATGTCGGGCGAATATCTGGTGCAGCGGTGAGCGCCGTGAGGGACGACATGACGACGACACAGACGATCTCGCGCCGCGGCTTCCTGCAGCTCGGGGCCAGCCTCGGCATGCTCCTCGGCCTCGGCCGCTTCGACTGGGCGAATGCCGCGACGACCTCGGACTACAAGGCGCTGGTCTGCATCTTCCTGTTCGGCGGCAACGACGGGCACAACGTCGTGGTGCCGCTGCAGGCACAGCAGTACGCCGCCTACGTCAACGCCCGCGGCGCGCTCGCGTTGCCGCAGAATCAGCTGCTCGGCATCTCCGACACCGCGCAGGGCGCCTTCGGCCTGCACTACGGGCTGCCCGAGCTGCAGGCGCTCTACAACCAGGGCCACGCCGCGATCCTCGCCAACGTCGGCATGCTCGTGCAGCCGACCAGCTACACGCAGTTCAACGCCGCGAACTATCCGCTGCCGCTCAACCTGCGCTCGCATGCCGACCAGGTCGTGCAGATGCAGACCGGCGTGCCGAACGCCTCCGGCAGCAACGGCTGGGGCGGCCGCACACTCGACGTGCTGACGTACAACTACGGCTACAACGCCACGACCAGCTTTCCCGTCGCGATCTCGATGGAACGGCCGGCGCTCTTCTGCGACGGCGCGATCGTCCAGGACGTCAGCCTCCGCCCGGGCAACGCCCTCGACCAGAACGGCCTCAGCCTGTACCCGCCGGCGGCGGCCGCCGCGCGCGCCGCGGCGCAGCTCCAGATCGTCACCGCCAGCAGCGGCAACGCCATGATCGACGCCGCGAACAAGGTGATGGCCGATGCCCGCGCGCTCAACCCGCTGCTCAAGCAGGCGCAGACCGGCACGACGTTTCAGCAGGCGTTCCCCTCGACGGACCTTGGCGAGCAGCTGCAGGAGATCGCGCGCGTCATCGCCCTCAACGCCCAGCTCAACGTCGGCCGGCAGGTGTTCTTCTGCAGCCTCGGCGGCTTCGACACGCACAGCGGCCAGGGCTACCAGCAGTGGGATCTGCTGCGGCAGGTCAGCCAGGCGCTCGATTCGTTCTACGCGGCCACCGTGCAGCTCGGCCTCGCCGACCGCGTGACGGCGTTCACGCTGTCCGACTTCGGCCGCACGCTCCAACCGAGCGGGTCCGGCACCGACCACGGATGGGGCAACCATCATCTGCTCGTCGGCGGCGCCGTGCGCGGCGGCCGCATGTACGGCCGCTACCCGCTGATGACCAACTACGCGGCGTTCAACGCATCGAACGACGACTACGCCGACAACCGCGGCGTCATGCTGCCGAGCGTATCGCTGTCGCAATACGGCGCCACCCTGGCCCGCTGGTTCGGCGCGAGCGACACCGACCTCGACACCATTTTCCCGACGTTGCCGAGCTTCTCGAACCGCGATCTGGGTTTCATGGCGTGACGTCGGAGTGCAACGAGCCGTAGCCGCGGCACCTGCGGCCGCCGGCGACGCCCCGCGTCGCCCGGTGGGGCGCGGCGTGGCTCGAACGTCGCCGCCGCGGGCCTTGTGCCCGCACCGTGACGCCACGCGTCGCCTAAGCGCCGCGGCTATGCGGACGCCGGTAGCCGCAGTCGCGGAGCGATTCGCTCGACCTCGCGCCCCATCCCCAACTATGGGGGTCCGATGAAAGCCATCGTACTGACCCGCTACGGGCGCCCGCAGGAAGCCTTCGAGATCCAGGAACGACCCACCCCCGAGGCCGCGGCCGGGCAGGTGCGCATCGCGGTCGAGGCGTTCGGGCTCAACTACGCCGACGTGTCGGCGCGCCAGGGCACGTACATGGACGCGCCGCCGATTCCCTGCGTGCTCGGCTACGAGGTCGTCGGCCGCATCGACGCGCTCGGCGCGGGCGTCAACACGCTCGCGGTCGGCCAACGCGTCGTCGCGCTGACCCGCTTCGGCGGCTACGCGACGTCGGCGGTCACCGACGCCCGTGCGGTCGTCCCGATCCCCGACGACCTCGACGCCGGCCTGGCGGCGGCGCTGCCGACACAGGGCGGCACGGCCTACTACTGCGCCGAGGAGATGGTGCAGCTGCACCCCGGCGACCACGTGCTGGTGCAGGCCGCCGCCGGCGGCGTCGGCACGCTGCTCGTGCAGCTCTGCAAGCGGCACGGCTGCGTCGTCTACGGCACCGCCGGCTCGGACGAGAAGCTCGACTACCTGCGCACGCTCGGCGTCGACCATCCGATCAACTACCGCCGCGACGACTTCGCCGAGGCCGTGCGCCGCGTCCGCGGCGACGCCGGACTCGACGTGATCTTCGACTCGCTGGGCGGCTCCGCGGTGCGCAAGGGCCTCAAGCTGCTCGCCGCCGGGGGCCGCATCGTCTGCCTCGGCGCCGCCGAGCGCGAAGCGGGGCCACTGCAGTTCGTGCGCGACATCCGCTTCGCGCTCTCCTTCGGCTTCGTCCACCCGATCCCGCTGCTGATGAACAGCAAGTCGCTGATCGGCGTGAACATGCTGCGCATCTCCGACCACCGTCCCGAGACCCTGCGACGGGTGATGCACGGCGTCGTCGACCTGGCGCTGACAGGCGAGATCCGCCCGACCGTCGGCGGCCGCTTCACGGCCGCGCAGATCGGCGACGCGCACGAGCTGCTCTCGGGCCGCGGCTCGACCGGCAAGATCGTCGTCGAGTGGCGCTGATGGCGGTCGGCCGTTCGCGGCGAGAATCGCCGCGAAGACGGCGCGTGGAAGCTCCTCCACCGCCACGCCGACGACCTGGTGGAGAAGAAAGCGCCGTCGTGACGTGAGCGACACCATCGCCCTGCCCATCATCGGCCGCGCGCAGACGCCGTGGCGGCGACGCGAGGACGCGCCGCACCAGCCGAGCGCGGCGCCGGACGCGATCGGGTCGATCGTCGTCGACGAACCGTATCGCGCCGCCCTCGCCGATCTCGACAGCTTCGGGCGCATCTGGCTGCTCTTCGTCTTCGACCGCAGCAAGGGCTGGGCGCCGACCGTGAAGCCGCCGCGCGGCGGACCGAAGCGCGGGGTACTCGCGACGCGCGCGCCGAACCGCCCGTCGCCGCTCGGTCTCACGACGGTCGCGCTCACCGGCGTCGAGATGGCCGCCGGCCTCGTCCACGTGCGCGGCATCGACCTGCTCGACGGCACGCCCATCCTCGACATCAAGCCGTACGTCCCCGACATCGACGCCTGGCCCAACGCCGGCCACGGCTGGCTCGAGCCGTATCTCGACATCGAACCACGGTTGAAGAAGCCCTACCGCCCGCCCAGGGATTGACGGGCAAGAGCGCAGCCACCCTCCGCCGTCCCGCGAGCGCAGTAGCGCGGGCGTCCCCGCCCGTCGGCGCGCGGAGCGCGCCGGTGCGCGATGATCTCAACCCACCCCCGGCGTTGATCCCGCAAGATTCGTCGCCGCCCTCTGGGCGGCGACGGGCGCGGAGGCCCGCGCTCCTACTTGACCCGCTCCCCCACGGCGGCTTTCATTCGCCGGTGGTGCTCGACGCGATCCTCTTCGACTACGGTGGCACGCTCGACGGGCCGGCGAGTCACTGGCTCGATCGCTTCGTCGCGCTCTACCGCGACGCCGGCGCCGAGCTGCCCATCGAACGGCTGAAGCCCGCCTTCTATGCCGCCGACGAGGCCGCGTATGCCGATCCGGCGGTGGCGGAGATGTCGCTGCCCGAGATGATGGACTTCCACGTCGGCGTCCAGCACCAGTGTCTCGGCATCGACGATGCCGGGCTGCGCCGCCGGCTCACGGACGCCTTCGTCGCCCACTCGGGCGCGGCGCTGGCGGACAGCCGCGCGGTCCTCGAGCATCTCGCCGTTCGCTACCGCCTCGGCGTGGTCTCCAACTTCTATGGCAACGTCGGTCGTATCCTCGCCGACGCCGGCTTCGCGCCCCTGCTCACCGTCGTCGCCGACTCCAACCGCATCGGCGCGATGAAACCCGACCGCCGCATCTTCGACCACGCCCTCGCCGCGCTCGGCAGCGCCCCCGGGCGTACGATGCACGTCGGCGACTCGCACGAGCGCGACGTCCGCGCCGCCAAATCCCTCGGCCTCCGCACCGCCTGGCTGGTACCCGCCCAACGGGAACCGCGATCCGCACGCCGATCTCGTCATCACCTCGCTGACCGAGCTCGAGAACCTTCTCACCGCAGAGACGCAGAGCCGCGGAGGTCGAGGCGAATGACTCCGCGCCTCCGCGTCTCTGCGGCGAGAAGATGAGCGATGAAAGCCGGATTGATCGCCGCCGGGCTCGGCGAGCGCCTGCAGGCGGGCGGTATCGACACGCCGAAGCCGCTCGTGCGCGTCGCGGGCAAGGCGCTGGTGGATCACGTCCTCGACGCCGTCGCCGCCGCCGGCATCGACGAGGTGGCCTGCATCTTCAACGCCGAGCCACCTGCCGACGCGGTCGAGGCGCACTGCCTGTCGCGCGGCCGGCGCGCCGCGCCTGACCATCGTCCGCCGCACGACGCCGAGCTCGATGGAGAGTCTGTTCACGCTGGCGCCGCAGCTCGCCGACGATCGCTTCCTGCTGCTCACCGTCGACGCGGTCTTCGCGCCCGCCGTGCTGCGCGACTTCCTCGCCGCCGCGGCGCGCCACGCCGACGCCGACGCCGTGCTCGCGGTGACCGACTTCATCGACGACGAGAAGCCGCTGCGTGTCGCGCGCGACGCCGACGGCCGCGTCACCGCGATCGGCGCCGCCGGCGGCCGGGCAGCGCCTGGTCACCGCCGGGCTTCTACGTCTTCGCACCCGCGCGTCTTCGCCGAGATCGACGCCGCCCGCGCCGGCGCGCTTCACCGCGTTGCGCCAGTTCCTCGCCCACCTGCTGCGCGCGCGGCTATCGGATCGCCGGCGCGCCGATGGGCAAGACGCTCGACGTCGATCGGCCGCAGGACATCGCCGCCGCCGAGGCCTTCGTCCGCGGCGGGTTCGCCTCGTGACCGACTTCCTCGGCATCGCCCGCGAGCGCGTCTACTCGCCGGGCAAGGTGGAGGACGACCGCGCCATCCTCGACGCCGTCGCCGAGCGGCTCGCGCGCCCGCCATCGCGTGACGCGTCGTCAGCGCCGACGATCCGCTGCCCGACAGTCGCGCCGCCGACGGTGGTCTTCGCGATGTGCCAGGGCCCGGACGCGCTCGCCACGCTGCGACGGTGGGAGGCCGCTGGCGTGCGCATCATCAACTCCGTCGCCGGCATCGAGAACGCGCACCGGCGCCGCATGCTCGCCGCGTTCGCGCGCGACGCGTACCGCATCCGCGAGAGCGTCGTGCTCGACACCGCCGACGCCGCCGCGACTGCCGGACTGGGTCGATGCCGGCGCGTGGCTGAAGCGCGGCGACGTGCACGCCACCGAGCCCGACGACGTCGTCCAGGTCGCCGATCGCGTCGCCGCGCGCGCCGCGCTCGCGGCGTTCGCTCGCCGCGGCATCGCCACCGCTGTCGTGCAGCGCCACGTCGCCGGCGACGTCATCAAGTTCTACGCCGTGCGCGCCGGCGGCTTCTTCGCCGTGGTCACGGCGCCGAGGGCGTTCGCGTCGATCTCGACACCGAGCGCGCGCATGCGCGCGCTCGCGCGAAGCCGGCGCCGCGAGCTCTCGAGCTAGAAGTATTCGGCGGCGACTGCGTGCGCGACGCGCAACGGCAGCTTATGGTTGATTGACTTGAATGACTGGCCTAGCTACGGTCGCTGCCGTTTCGGGGCCGCCGAGGCGATCGCCTCGCTACGTCCAGCAAGCGAGGAACTACGTGAAGACCGCACACCGTGCGGAGGAGCGCGCCGCCGCGGTCCCCGGACCGACGCTCGCGCGCCGCCTACGCCGCCGAACAGGCCTATATCGCCCCCGGCTTGCAGCGCATCGCCCAGCTTTCGGAGCTGACCATCGAGCGCGGCACGCGGCTCACGCTGATCGACACCGACGGCAACGAGTACCTCGACTTCTTCGCCGGCGTCGCCGTCGCCAGCCTCGGCCATTCGCATCCGCGCTTCGTGCAGCGCCATGCAGGCGCAGCTCGAGAAGCAGCGTCGTCGGCAGCTTCACCAGCGCGCCGCGCCTCGAGCTGCTCGAGCTGCTCGCCGAGCTCGCGCCCGGCGCGCTGAACCGCACGCAGCTCTACAGCGGCGGCGCCGAGGCGGTCGAGGCGGCCATCCGCCTGGCCAAGTCGTACACCAAGAAGTTCGAGGTGGTCGGCTTCTGGGGCGGCTTCCACGGCAAGACCGGCGGCGTCATGGGCCTGATCGGCGACAACTGGAAGCAGAAGTGGGGCCCGCTGCCGGGCGGCACGCACCAGGTGCCGTACGCCGACTGCTACCGCTGCCCGTTCAAGACTCAGCTATCCCGGCTGCGGCCTGGCCTGCGTCGAGTTCGCGCGCGAGCAGCTGAAGGTCACCACCGCCGGCGCCATCGCCGCGATCATCGTCGAGCCGATGCAGGGCACCGCCGGCAACGTCGTGCCGCCGCCCGAGTTCCTGCCCGGCGATGCACGCGACTGGCGCGCGAGCACGACGCGCTGCTGATCGCCGACGAGATGATCACCGGCTTCGGCCGCACCGGGAAGATGTTCGGCGTGCGAGCACACCGGCATCGAGCCCGACGTGATGACCATCGGCAAGGGCTTCGGCTGCGGCTTCCCGGTCACCGGCCTGATCTCCACCGACGAGATCACCAGCTCGCTGCCGTTCGCCAAGCCGAGCTCGTCGTCGTCGAGCTACGGCGGCAACCCGCTCGGCGCCACCGCGGCGCTGGCGACGGTCGAGACGATCATCGACGAAGGCCTGGTCGAGAACGCCGCGCGCGTCGGCGCGGTGCTGCTCGACGGGCTGCGCGGGCTGCAGGAGAAGTACGAGTTCATCGGCGACGTGCGCGGCCGGGGCTGCTGATCGGCATGGACCTGGTCACCGATCGCGCCACCAAGGAGCCGCTGCCGAGCAAGGTCACCGAATCGATCTTCCTCGGCGCGCTGCGGCGCGGCCTGCTGCTGATGGGCTACTTCTCGCGCGTGCGCATCAACCCGCCGCTGGTGCTGACCGAGCAGCGAAGCGCGCGACGGCGTCGCGATCCTCGACGAGGTGTTCGCCGAGGTCGCGCGCGACGGCCGCTATCGCGCATGAGGCCGCGGCGCACGGCGCATGCTCGGCTTCGGCCACGTCGCCGAGCACGGGCACCTGCCCGCCTGGCTGGCGCGCGACGACTTCCGCGGTCGTCGCGGTCGCCGAGCCCGACGCCGGCGCGTCGCGCCGTCGCGGCGGCGCGCTGCTGCCCGACGCGCGCATCTACGCCGACGCGGCGGCGCTGCTCGCGGCGGAGCGACTCGACGCCGTCGACATCGCCACGCCGCCGGCGCTGCACGCGCCGCTGGTCGTCGCCGCGGCCGCGCGCCGGCTGCCACGTCCTCTGCGAGAAGCCGCTCGCCACCACGCTGGCCGACTACCACGCCATGCGCGACGGCGGCGCGCGTCGCCGGCGTCGCGCTGTGCACGGTGCACAACTGGAAGCACTCGGCGCAGTTCACCGCGCTGCGCCAGCTGCTCGCCGACGGCGCCGTCGGCCGCCCGCAGCACATTCGTCTGGAGACCATTCGCGCCGGGACGCGCGGTCAGCGTCGGCAGCGAGTGGCGCGGCGACGCGCAGCTGGCCGGCGGCGGCATCCTCGTCGATCACGGCTGGCACGCCTTCTATCTCCTGCTCGGCCTGGCCGGCGAGCGACCGCGGCGCATCGCAGGCGACGATCGAGCGGCGCCGCTACGTCGCCGCCGACGTCGAGGACACCGCCACCTGCCGGATCGAGTTCCCGTCGCTGCACCGGCGAGATCTTCCTCACCTGGGCGGGCGAGGCGCGCCGCACGAGCTGGGCGGTCGGCGGCATCGAGGGCACGCGTGACCCTCGCCGACGATCGCGGCGAGCTCGAGCGCGCCGGCGGCCGCGCGACGCGACCTGACCTTCGGCGGATCGCTGTCGGAGGGCTCGCACCATCCGGACTGGTTCGACGCCGTGATCGACGACTTCGCCGCCGAGATCGACGAACCGACGCGGCGTGGGCGCAACCTCGCCGAGGCCGAGTGCTGCGTGCTGCTCACCGCGCTGGCCTACGACTCCGGCGCGCAGGGCGGACGGCCCTTGGCGGTACCGACCGCGGTCGCCGCGACGTGCGGCTGGCGATGGAAGCGGGCGGGCGATGAGCGGCGACGCTTCCGAGCTGCACCGCCGTCATCCTGCCGCCGACGCGCGATGAGCTTTCACGCGGTCGCCGGCCTGCCGCTCGTGCAGCGCATGGCGCTCAGCGCGCTGCGCGGCGGATTCGACGCGGTCGTGGCGTTGGCGCCGGATGACGGCGGCGCCGCTGCGCGCGCTGTTCGCCACGCGATCCGCGTACGGCCGCGATTCCGCATCGTCGATGACGCGCGCAACGCATCGCCAGCGAGCGGCGTCGCGCTGATCCCGTCCGACTGCGTCGTCACCGCCGCGACGCTGACGCGCGTGCGTCACGCGCAGATCAACGGCCACCGCTGCCTACGCGCTGTCGGCGACGCACGCGCGGCATCGTGCGTCGGCGCCGCGCGCGCATCGTCGCGCGGCCGCTGCCGCGCACGCCGACGGCGCAGCATCGTCGCTCGACGGCGAGCTGTGCCTGCCGGTCGCCGACGCCGCCGACGCCGACGCGGCCGAGCGCGCGCTGCTCGCGACGCTCGGCTCGCCGAGCGACGGACCGATCGCGCGCTTCGACCGCGCGATCTCGACGCGCATCAGCCGCTACCTGGTGCGCACGCCGCTGCGGCCCAACCACATCACCACCATCGGCACGCTGATCGGCCTGACCGGCGCCTGGTGCCTGGCGCAGGGCACGCTACGCGTGGGGCGCTGCTCGGCACGTGCTGCTCTTCTGGTTCGCCGTGATCATCGACGGCTGCGACGGCGAGGTGGCGCGCCTCAAGTTCCAGGAGATCGCGCTTCGGCTACCTCTACGACGTCACCACCGACAACATCGTCCACGCGGCGATCTTCGTCGGCCTCGGCATCGGCCTGTACCGCGCCGACCCGAGCCAGCCGTTCCTCATCCTCGGCGCGTTGCTGGTCGGCGGGCTCATCGCCGCCACCGCGGCGACGATGACCCTGCTGGTGCCCGATCCGCCCGAGCCGACCAGCCGCGCGCCGCGCACGCGCGCGCGGCCGGTGGCGCCAGCGCCTGCTGCGCGGCTTCGAAGCGCTGATGAACCGCGACTTCGCCTACATCCTCGTGGTGCTGGCGCTGCTCGGCCAGCTTGCACTGGTTCCTCTGGGGCGCCGCCTTCGGCACCTATGTGTACGCCGGCGCCCTGGTGCTCGTGTACCGCTGGCGCGATGCGGACTGACCCAGCGACGACGCGGCCAGGCCGCCGCCAGCAACCGGACCGGACATGGACGGCGTCGCGATGAGCGCGCGTGAAGCGGCGCCGCGGTCGGGCTGGACCGACGGTTCGGACGCACCCGTCGAAGGCATGTCGCCCACGATGGGTCCGCCGGTCGCGCCCAGGCGATTCTCCAAGGTGATGTGGTGGATCGAGCGCGGCCTGCTCGTCGCCGGCATCGTCCTGTTCGTCTTTCTCGTCCGCCGCCTCGGCGCCGGCGAGGTGTGGACCAACCTGCGCATGGTGGGGTGGGGCTTCCTGCTCGTCCTCGCCCAGGAAGGCGTGTCCTACTGCCTCAACACGCTCGGCTGGCGGTTCGCCTTTCCGTCGCCGCGCCCGCCGATTCCGTTTCGCAGCCTGCTGGCGGCGCGTCTCGGCGGCGAGGCGATCAACAACCTGACGCCGACCGCCACCATCGGCGGCGAGGTGGTGCGCGCCCGCATGCTCGAGGGCCTCTGCGATCCGCACACCGCCTGGGCGTCGGTCGCGGTCGCCAAGCTGAGTCAGACCGCGGCGCAGATGATCTTCGTCTTGGTCGGTCTGCTCGTCCTCGTGCGCGACGTGCCGCTGCCGGAGGGATTCCGTCGGGGCCTGTTCATCGGCATCGGTGCAATCACCACCGGGCTGCTGCTCGGTATCGCGCTGCAGCAGCGCGGCATGTTCGGGACCGCCGCGCGGCTCGCGGCGCGCGTCGGCGTGCACGTCCCCGAGCGCTTGCACGAGCAGGTGGCCGGGCTCGACCGCGAGATCGCGCGTCTCTACCAGACGCCGTGGTCCTTCGCCGCGTCGGTCGGCGGCTTCTTCGGCGCCTGGTGCATGGGCGCCGTCGAGGTCTACATCATCATGACCTGCCTGCAGCTCGCGCCCACCTGGGGACTGGCGTTCACCGTCGAGACGCTGTCGGTGGCGATCGACGCGCTCTTCTTCTTCGTTCCCGCCAAGGCCGGCGTGCAGGAGGGCGGCAAGGCGCTGATCTTCAGCATCCTGGGCTTCGATCCTGCCAAGGGGCTCGTGCTCGGTATCGTGCGGCGTCTGCGCGAACTGACCTGGTCGCTGGTCGGCCTCGTCGTCCTCGCCCGCCATCAGGCCCGCAAGCGCGCGGCACGGACGTGACCGCTCGCCGACGCCTCATCGTCGCCGCCGACGACTTCGGCATGTCGCCGGGCGTCAACGCCGGCATCCTGCGCGCCCATCGCGAGGGCATCCTCACCGAGACGAGCCTGATGGTGCGCGGCGCCGCCGTCGCAGGAGGCCGTCGCGCTGGCGCGCGACGCCCCCGACCTCGGCGTCGGCCTGCACCTGACCTTGCTGCAGGGCCACTGCACCGCGCCGCCCGCCGAGATTCCGCTGCTCGTCGATGCCGAGGGCCGCTTCAGCGACAACCCGGTGTGGACCGGCATGCGCTACTACTTCGTTCCCGGCATCCGCCAGCAGCTCCGGCGCGAGATCGGCGCCCAACTCGAGGCGTTCGCCGCGACCGGCCTGCCGCTGTCGCACGTCGACGGACACCTGACGATCCACATGCAGCCGACGGTGATGGCAGTGATGCTCGAGATCGCCGACCGCTATGGCGTCCGCGCCGTGCGCGTGCCGCGCGATCCGCTCCGGGCGGCGCTGCGATGGGATCGCCGCCACGCGGCGCGCAAGGTGTTCGAGGGCGTCGCCTTCGGCAGCCTGGCGCGATGGGCGATGCCGCGCCTCGCCGCCGCCGGCCTGCGCGTGCCCGATCGGATGTTCGGCATGCATCAGACCGGCGCGGTGACGGAGGACTATCTGCTGCACGTCCTCGCGGGCCTGCCGCCGGGAACGAGCGAGGTGTACTGCCATCCCGCCGCGGTCGTCGACGACGAGGCGCGCCGCTGGCGCCCCGCCGACTACCGCAGCGACGCCGAGCTCGCCGCGCTGTGCAGCCCGCGCGTCCGCGCCGCCATCGACGCGGCCGGCATCGAGCTGATCGGATACCGGGACCTCTAGCGGCTTGCAACGAGCGGATGGGTAGGAGCTCCGTGCGCTGAATCTCCGCCAGCCCTTTGATTTCCCGCTTACCCTGAGTAGCGAGCGCAGCGAGCGTATCGAAGGGGCGCTAGGGAGCGGTGTGTGGCAGGCTGCCCCTTCGATACGCTCGCTGCGCTCGCTACTCAGGGTGGGCGGGAATGGGATGGTGCTAGCGAGTCAACTGATACAGTCCACTAGCGGCGCCCTTGGCGGTTCCGCCCGCCCACGCTACGGCTGGAACTCGAAGCCGAGCTTGTGCCGCTTGGCGTTGTTGCATGGCTTGCACGCCGGGACGACGTTGTCCTTGCTCGAGCGGCCGCCGCGCACGATCGGCACCAGGTGATCCATGGTGAGCGCCTTGGCGCCGACCTCGGCGCCGCAGTAGTGGCACACGCCAGGCGCGCAGCGCCCCTTCCACCACGACGTAGCTCGCAACTCGCGCGCCTTCGCCCGCTCGCGCCGGATGGTGGCGTCGTCGACTTCGACGAGAAATCCGTCGTCGCTCACGTCGGCGAGGCTAGCAGAACAACCCAGGACGGAGGCTCGCATCCTCAGGTGACTCAGCGGCGTATGACCGTTCCAACGTACACGTACTCCAGATCGAGCGACGTCAGCGGCCGATCGTCGCCGCGCAGGACCACGTCGGTGATCTCCGCGACGAAGAGCGTGTGGTCGCCGGCCGCGTGGTGCGAGACGACGCGGCATTCGAGACTGGCGGCGGCGTCGCGCAGGTACGGCAGTCCCGCCGGCGATTCCTCGCAGGCGATCGTGGCGAGGTTGTCGGGGTGTCGCGAGGCCGGCGAGTAGAAGTAGTCTTCGAGGTGCCGCGCGCCGGCGCCGACCACGTTGAGCGCGAAGCGCCGGGTGCGTTCGATCAGGGCGTGCGAGGCATGCCCCGCGTCGACTGCCGCCATCAGCAGCGGCGGCGTACCCGACACCTGCGTCACCCACGAGGACGACATGCCGTGCCGCACCTCGCCATCGCGCGTGGCCAGCACGTAGATGCCGGTCGTCAGCGCCGCCAGTGCGGCGTGCACGCGATTCGCCGCATCCGCCACGAGTGGCGCTACCCCTTGATGCCGCGCAGCAGCGCGGCGCGCGTCCGCTCCAGCGAGGCCGCGGCATCGCCGCCCGCCGGGAACGGCGACGCGAGGAAGTCGGTGACGCCGATCGACCGCAGCTGCTCGATCTGCTCGCCGACGGCCGACTCGTCGCCGACCATGGCGACGTCGGCCGGCCCCTCGGCGCCCTCGCGATCGAGCATCGCGCGGTACGACGGCAGTCCGCCGTACACCTGGAAGATGCGGCTCGCCGATTCGCGCGCCGCCTTCGGATCGTTCGTCACCGCGACCGGCAGACCGACGACGATGCGGGGCGCCGGGCGCCCGGCCGCGGCGGCCGCCTCACGGATGCGCGGGATCGTGTGATCGCGCAGCGTCTTCGGCCCCGTCATCCACGTGATCGTGCCGTCGCCGACGCTGCCGGCGAGGGCGAGCATCTTCGGCGCCAGCGCCGCGACCAGAATCGGGCATGGGGTCGCGCCGGGAATGGTGAGGTTGGCCGCCACGCGGTACTCGCTGCCGCTGTAACTGACGGCGCCCTCGCGGATGAGCGGCGCGAGCACCGCCAGGTACTCGCGCATGTGCGAGTACGACTTGGCGTACGACAGCCCGAGCATCGTCTCGATGACGACCTGGTGGGACAGCCCGATGCCGAGGACGAAGCGGCCGCCGCATGCCGCCTGCGTCGTGAGCGCCTGTTGCGCCATGGCAAAGGGGTGGCGCGGGTACGTCGGCACGACCCCCGTGCCGAGCGCGATCCGCGTCGTCGCGTGACCGCACAGCGCCGCGGCGGTCAGCGCGTCGACGCCGAAGATGTTGGCGAACCAGACGCTGGCAAAGCCGTCGCGTTCGGCGCGTTGCGCCTGCTCGATCAGCCCGTCGATGGCGGGCCGATCGTTGCTGATCTCACCGATGCCGATGCCGATGCGCATGAGGGCTCCTTGGCTGGTGGCGGATGGCTGATGGCCGGCGGCGCTACTTGCTGGCCGCCGGCGTCGCGTCGCCGGCCTTGATCTCGGCCAGCAGGTAGTTGTCGCCCTGATAGCGGCCGAGCATGCGTAGCGTCGTGCCGGCCGGAGCGTGCGTGAACGTCGACAGTTGGTCCTTCGTGCCCCTGAGCAGGAGCTGCTCCGGATGCAGCTCGCTGCGATTGAAGAGGCTCATGCCGTCGACGCGCGCCGTCTGGGCGCGCACGACGCCGAACGTCCGCACGCCGCGGCCGGCGCGGATCTTGATCGTGCCGAGCGTGTGGGCGCCCTCGGCGGGCTCGACGATGCCCTCCAGGCGCAGGTCCTGTCCGAGGCCGAACGACCCGGGCTGCGCAAGCACTGTGGGCGGCGCGATCACCAGCGCGAGGACGGCACAGACGAGGGAAGGGCGAACGACGCTCATGGCGGATCACAACGAAAGCGGATGCGATCATAGTCCGGACGCGTCGCCGTGGACAGACGCATGCGGATCTCGCCGATGCCCGGCGCGTCGGCGCGCGGCCGCTCGACCACGAAGGGGACCTGCAGGCTGCACACGTTGGTGCCGGTGAAGGGAAAGTCGGGCAGCACGAAGGCCAGATTGTCGACGTTGGCGCGGTCGACGCTCCCCCGCGGCGCGTTGACAGGCGGCGCGAGGATGGCGAAGTCCACGAGCGGCTCGTCGGTCGCGCACTGGCGGAGCAGCGGATCGCGCATGTTCGCGCAGACGGCGACCCCGAAGGTGCAGCGGCCGAGCGTGTCGTCGCTGTCGCATTGCGGGTCGTTGTCGGTGCAGCGGACGACGGCGCCGGCCGACGCGGAGACCGCTTCCGGCGGGAAGATGCTGAACTCGAGCAGGCAGTCGGTGGCGCGACTGCCGCCGCCGCGCACCAGCTCGGGCGCGCGCATCGCGCCGCGCAGCGCCGCGAAGGCGTCGATGCGCGGCGTCTGCCGACCCGAGTCGGTGATCGGAACGCCGCTGTCCGTGAGCAGGTCGAGCACGCCCTGCGCGGTGAGGCCCGGACGCGCCGACAGCACCAACGCCGCGGTGCCCGCGGCGTGCGGCGACGCCATCGACGTGCCGGACAGCACCGACAGGCCGCCGTTGAGGCCGTCCGACACGACGTTCACGCCGGGCGCGAACAGGTCGAGCGTCGCGCCGCGGTTGCTGAACGGCGCGACGACGTCATCGCCGTCGACGGCGCTCACCGACACCGCGTGCGAGACGCATGCGGGCGCGCTCATCGCGTTCGTGCGGCCATCATTGCCGCTGGCGGCGAACACCAGCGTGCCGCGTTCCCACAGGCGGTCGATGACGTCGGCGAACATCCGGTTCGTGGTGCAGCCGGTCTGGCCGCTGCAGCCGCGCTCGCAGTCGCCGCCGAAGTCGCGCGCGCTGACCAGGCTCATGTTGATGACGCGCACGTCCGGCCGCTCGCTGGCGATCCAGTCGAGCGCCGCGATCCAGTCGGAGAAGAAACCCCGATCGTGCTCGTCGAGCACGCGAACCGCCACCAGCCCGGCGCCCGGCGCGACGCCTGGCGCCGATACGCGGCCGCGCGACAGGGCGATGCCGGCGACGTTGGGGCCGTGCTGATCGACGCTCTCGGCACTGCCCGGTCCGGACTGGCGCGCCTCACCGTTCGGGCAACAGGCCCGGCGCGTCCCGTCGCCGATCGCGCCGCCGCGACAGAAGCATTCCTCCTGACGCACTGCGCCGGCGACGTCCGGGTGCGCGGCGTCGATGCCGGTGTCGATCACGGCGATGACGACTCCCTGTCCATCGATCCCGCGCGCGTGTACCCCGTCGGCGCGAATCTGCTTGACGGTGTGATCGAGCGCGACCGTCCCGACGCCGTCGAGCTCCACCGCGTCGACCTCCGGCCGCGCCGCCAACGCGGCGAGCCCCGCCGCCGTCGTGCGCGCCGCGAAGCCGTTCACGGTGCGGTAGGCGTGGACGATCTGGACGCCGGCCGGTGGCGAGTCCGTGAGTGGGGTCGCGCGGCCGGTGGCGGGCCGCAGCGCCACCAGCACGGAGACTTCACCCTCGCGCTGGGCGCGCGCCATGAGCTCGGCGCCGACGGCGACGGCCGACGCGGCATGCGGCAGAACGAGCGTCGCCAGCGCAAGCAGGATGGGGCGGCAACGTCGCGGAGCCATCGTCGCATTACACGGGCGGGATCCAGTCATTGCAACCGCGGAAGGAGCGCGGGCCTCCGTGCCCGTCGCCGCCCGCAGGGCGGCGGAGCGAGAGGCACCGCGCTCCGGGGCGGCGACGCCGCCCCGACGGGCACGGAGGCCCGCGCTCCTACGCTCGCCGCGCGACTCCGCGATCTGCTACCTCCCCCAACATGTTCTCCACCCATCGCCTCGATCCGCGCCGCGGCGCCCACCGCTCGGTGGTGATGGCGCAGCACGGCATGGCCTGCACGAGTCAGCCGCTCGCCTCGCAGGCGGCGGTCGAGACGTTGCGCGCCGGCGGCAATGCGCTCGACGCGGCGGTGTGCGCGGCGGCGGTGCTGGGCGTCGTCGAGCCGTTCATGACCGGCATCGGCGGCGATTGTTTCATGCTCGTCTGGCATCCCGGCGACCAGGAACTCTATGGCCTGAACGGCAGCGGGCGGGCACCTCGGGCGGCGACGCGCGAGGCGCTGCTCGAACGCGGCCACACCAGCATGCCGATGCACGGCATGCTCTCCGTCACCGTGCCCGGCGCCGTCGACGCGTGGTGCGAGGCGCTGGCGCGCTTCGGGAGCCGCTCGCTGGGCGACGCGCTCGCGCCGGCGATCGACTACGCCGCCGGCGGTTTCCCGGTGAGCGAGATCATCGCCACGCAGTGGAGCTTCGCGGCCACGCTGCTCCAGCACGACGACGCGCGGCGGGCCTTCACGGTCGACGGACGCCCGCCGCGGCTCGGCGAGGTCATGCGGCTGCCGGCGCTCGCCGCCAGCCTGCGCGCGCTGGCGTCCGGCGGGCGCGACGCGTTCTATCGCGGCGAGCTGGCGCGGGCGATCGCCGACTGCTCGCGCGCCCACGGCGGGCTCCTCGACGAAGCCGATCTCGCGGCACACGCATCGACGTGGGTCGAACCGATCAGCACGGACTACCGCGGCGTCGAGGTCTGCGAGCTGCCGCCGAACGGCCAGGGCCTTGCGGCGCTGCTGGCGCTGAACATCCTCGAGTGCTTCGATCTCGCCGATGCCGCGCCGGACGTGCGCGCGCATCTCCAGATCGAGGCAGTGAAGCTCGCCTTCGCGGATCGCAACCGCTACATCGCCGATCCCGCTCACGTCGACGTCCCGGTGCGCGCGCTGCTCGACAAGGCCTACGCGCAGGGACGGGCGGCGCTGATCAAGCCGGAAGCGGCGCTGAAGCGCGTCGCGAGCGGCGCATTGCCGGCGTCGGACACCGTCTACCTGACGACCGCCGACCGCGACGGGATGATCGTGTCGCTGATCAACAGCCTCTACCTCGCCTTCGGCTCGGGCATGGTGGCGGGGCCCACCGGCATCGCGCTGCAGAACCGCGGCTTCGGCTTCACCCTCGACGCCTCGCACCCGAACTGCATCGCCCCGGGCAAGCGCCCGTTCCACACCATCATCCCTGGAATGCTGCTGCGCGACGGGAAGCCGCTGGCGTCGTTCGGCGTCATGGGCGGCGACATGCAGGCCCAGGGGCACCTGCAGGTGATCAGTCATCTGCTCGACGGTGGATGCAACGTGCAGGAGGCGATCGAGCAGCCGCGCTTCAACTTCCTCGCCGGCGATCGGGTCGCACTCGAGTCCGCGCTGGCCGCGAGCATCGGCGCCGACCTCGCGCGCCGCGGGCATGTGGTCGAGGACGAGTCCGCGGCACTGATGGCCGGCGGCTTCGGCGGCGCCCAGGCGATCGCCGTGGACCCCGCGACCGGCGCGTACTGGGGCGGATCGGATCCGCGCAAGGACGGCTGCGCGATCGGGTATTGAGGATGCGACCCGGCGGTGGTGGGTTCCCGACGGTGTAGCCGCGGCACCTGTGGCCGCCGGCGACGCAACGCGTCGCCCGGGAGGGCGGCGGTACGGCGCCATGCTCCCCGCCGCCCGGCGGTGCTGCGCACCGCCCGCGGCCACAGGTGCCGCAGCTACAGCATCGCGCGATACGGTCGTAGCCGCGGGCCTTGTGCCCGCACGGACGCACGGAGCGCGGCCCGCCGGGCGACGCGGCAATTCGCGGGGCAATGACAGTGCGGCGTCGCGGAGCACTGCCGCGCGCCTGCGCGGATCACGACAGCCACATGCCATGCGCCTCGACGGCGGCGAATTCGTGCCATGGCAGCGGGACGCCGCGCGCGGTCCCGCTGCCTAGCGCGTCGCGTGACACTTCCCTTTCGCTGCGTGGGCGACGTCGCGTTGTCCGTCCTGGCATTCGGGTTGCTCAGATGGATCGGCAACGTGTGAGCCATCAGATGCCGCTCTCGATCGCCCAGATTCCGCCGCACTCCCGTTCCAACCGCATCAGCTTGCGTGTGTGGCGGTTCGTGCCGAGCGGCCCGCAATGGCTGTACACGTACGCGGGCGTGATCGATCACGCCGTCCTCGGGACGGTGATGCAGACCATCCGACGGCTCACCGAAGCGGTGCCGGGCGAATGGGTGGTCGACGTGCTGATCGTCGGCATCGAGAGCAGCTTGCTGCGCGCCATGCAGGACGATCTGCACGCGTTGCGCGGCAATGGCGTGCAGCCTCATCTGCGCCACGCGCCGCATCGACGCGCGTGGCTGCGCCGCGATACGGTTCTCGCCGAGCTGCCGCCGCTCCTACACTGACGCCGCGCCTACGCCGCGCTGGCGGTGACCGCGAGCGGCGCGCTCTGCGGCTCGGTCGCGATCGGCAGGCGGACGACGAACCAGGCGCCGCGCGGACGGCTGTGATCGAGCGCGATGCTGCCGCCCATGGCGCGTACCAGCGCGTCGGCGATGTGCAACCCGAGTCCGGTGCTGCGCCGACCTCCAGCGTTGGCGCCGGACTGGAAGGAGTCGAACAGTCGCGCCTCGCGGTCGGGGCTGATGCCGGGACCGTCGTCGCCGATGATCACGCTGAGCCCGTCGTCGTCGGCCACGGCGCGCACGGTGACGGTGCCGCCGGCCGGCGTGAACTTGATGGCGTTGTCGATGAGGTTCCCGAGGCAGCGCTCGGTCTGCATCGGGTCGATCCACGCCAGCGGCATCGGCGGCATCGCTTCCCGATCGAGGCGCACGCCCTTGAGGTCGCAGGCGGGCCGGGCGGCGTCGAGCAGATCGTCGACGACGCGCGCCAGGGAGGTGCGCTGCGGCAGGGCGCAGAGGCCGCGTGACTCCATGGTGCCGAGGTCGAGAAAGTTGAGGGTCAGCGACTCCATGCGCCGCAGGCTGACCATCACCTGCGCGGCGAGCGCGCGCGCGCCGCTGCCGTCGCGGGCCAAGCGGTCGAAGAGCATGGCGGCCGACTCGCTCGCCACCCACAACGGCTGCTTGAGATCGTGCGTGATCATCGCCAGGAGCTCCGTCCGGGCGGCGGCGCGCTGCTTGGCCGCGGCGACCGCGATCTGGCCGCGCCGGACACGGTCGACGAAGAAGCCGTAGAACGTGCCGGTGAGCAGGAAGAAGGGCACGCGCAGCAGAATCGACGGCTGCATCACCTCCTGCACCCCGTAGCGGGCCAGCAGGAAGGCGAGGTAGGCGCCGCTCGTGATGAGTGGCGACAGGAGGCTCAGCGAGGTGCGGTCGGTGATCGACGCCAGCAGGATGATGGTGAAGTAGAAGACAAAGACGTCGGTGTTGGCGTCGGGAATGAGCGACAGCGCGAAGGAGATGGCGGCGGTATCCGTGAGGATCAGGCCGACGTCGAAACCGGCGCGTCCGAGCACCCGCTCCGGGAGCAGCGCGATGACGACGTTGCTGGCCAGGTAGAGGAGGACGAACGCGATCAGCGACGGTGGCGGGAGCGAGTCCGGGCTGCTGAAAATGAGCAGATAGCCTATCGCCAGGGTGAGGCCGGTGCGGAGCAGCACCAGCAGCCGGCGCTTCTCGGACTGGGCGCTGGCATCGGGTGTGGCGACAGGGTCGGCGGTCATGGTCAGCACTCCTCCGGAGCCGGTCCGGTGCACGCCGCGTGCCGGGCGTATCCGGGGCCGCACGTGCCCGCGCCGCGACCCTCCGGTTCGTGGCCCACGTGGCGGACGCCATGCGTTCAGTGTCAGAGCGCCACATCGATGACGGCCGGTGCAGGCGCGCGACGCGAAACCCGCGCCGATTTGCGGTGATGCGGAACCGGACGTTGACCGGTGGGGGGGCGCGGGCTACCGACAGTCTGGATGGATCTGGCGTTCTCCCCGGCAGAGGAGCGGTTCCGCGGCGAGCTGCGTTCCTGGCTGGAGGTCAACCCGTTGACGCCGGAGCCCGTCGACATGGGCGCCTGGGTGGCCCATGGCAAGGCGTGGCAGCGCCGGCTCTACGAGGCGGGCTGGTGTGGCGTCAGCTGGCCGCGAGCCTACGGCGGCCGCGGCGCGTCGTTGATCGAGCAGATCATCTTCCAGGAGGAAATGGCGCGGATCGGCGCGCCGCCGCTCATCAACCTCGCCGGGCTGACCATGGGCGGGCCGGTGCTGATCGCGCACGGAACCGAGGCCCAGAAGCAGCGCTACCTGCAGAAGATCCTCTCCGCGGAGGAGATCTGGTGCCAGGGCTTCTCGGAGCCCAATGCCGGCTCGGATCTGGCGGCGCTTCGCACCCGCGCCGTGCCGGACGGCGACGACTTCGTCGTCAACGGCCAGAAGGTGTGGACCAGCTTCGCGCGCTATGCCGACTGGTGCATGCTGCTGGTACGGACCGACGTCGACGCGCCGAAGCACAAGGGCATCACGTTCCTGCTCGTCGACATGCACAGCCCCGGCGTCACGGTGCGGCCGTTGAAGCAGATCAGCGGCGACGAGGACTTCAACGAGGTGTTCTTCGAGGACGTACGCGTGCCGCGCGCCAACGTCGTCGGCGCCGTCAACAGCGGATGGGACATTGCCATCACCGTCCTCATGCACGAGCGCCAGACCCTCACGTACAGCCGCCAGCTGCAGTCGCGCGTCGCCCTCGAGCAGCTGCTCGCGCTGGCGCGCCGCTGGCCGGCGTCTGCGCCGTTGGCGAGCCAACCGCTCGCCCGCCAGCAGCTCGCGGCGGCGGTGATCGACAGCGAGGCGATGCGCTACACCGCGCTGCGCAATCTGACGACCGTCCTCCGTGGCGGCGCGCCGGGGCCGGAGGGCTCGGTGGAGAAGCTCTTCTGGAGCGAGATGTACCAGCGCACGCTCGAGCACTTCGTCGCGCTGCTCGGACCGTTCGGCGCGCTGCTGCAGGGCTCGCCGCACGCGGTCGAGGACGGCCGCTGGCCGCATCTCATGCTCTACTCGCGCGGCCGCACCATCGCCGCCGGCTCGTCCGAGATCCAACGCAACATCATCGCCGAGCGGGTGCTCGGCCTGCCGAGGCAACGCTGATGATGACGGAGCGTCCGACCCGAGTGGTGACCGACAGCATGATCGGGCTCGCCATGCCCGACATCGCGGTGTGGTCCGAGCGCGTCACCGTCGTGCTCGGCCAGAACCCCGGGCCGTTCACCGGCCCCGGCACCAACACGTACCTGATCGGCACCGGGGCGCGCCCACTGCTGCTCGACACCGGCCAGGGCGTGCCGCGATACCTGCCGCTGCTCGAACGCGGTCTCTTCGAGACGCGCGGCGGCGAGGCACCGGAGCAGATCGTGCTGACGCATGGGCACGCCGACCACATCGGCGGCGTCGCCGGCATCCGCGCCCGCTTCGGACCGCTGCCTGTCGCCAAGAAGCCGTGGGAGAAGCTCGACGGCACCCTCGACGTCGCGCCGGTCGACGAGGGCGCCGAGATCCAGACCGAGGGCGCGACGCTGCGCGCGCTGTGGACGCCGGGACACGCGTGGGATCACCTGTGCTGGTACATGCCCGAGGAGCGCGCGCTGTTCACCGGCGACGTCGTGCTCGGCGCCGGCACCACCGTCATTCCGCCCGACGGCGATCTCGCCGACTACCTCCACTCGCTGCGCCGTCTGCTCGAGCTGGACGTCGCGGTGATCTATCCCGCGCACGGACCGGCCATCCACACGCCGCGCGAGAAGATCGAGTCGTACCTCGCCCACCGCGCGCTGCGCGATCAGCAGATCCTCGACGGCCTCGGCGCCCGCCCGCAGGACGTTGCCACCTTGGTGCGCCGCATCTACGTCGACGTGCCGGAGTTCCTGCACGCCGCCGCGGCCATGTCGGTCAACGCGCACCTGCGGAAGCTGGAGCGCGAAGGGGTGGTCGCGCGGGACGGGGAGCAGTGGGAGCTTCGGAAGTGAGCCAGTAAGCCAGTGCGCCGGTAAGCCAGTGCCGGCAACTGGCGCACCTGGCTCACCGGCTCACGTCTTTTCCGAGCAGCACAGCCGCGCCAGCTCGCGGACCTGAGCGGCGTTCGCGTCCTCCAGGTGGTGGACGATGTCGATCGCCTTCTCCATCCGCTCCTTGCGCAGCGTGTAGCGGGTCTCGCGGCGGAACTTGTCCTCGACCGCCTTGCGCCGGTCGTCGAACGGCCGCGCGCCGCTGCCGGTCGGCACGTCCTGCTCCGCTTCGAAGCTGCGGCCCCCCTCGAGCTCGATGCGCACGCGCGAGCCGACGGTCGACTTGTAGGCATTGAGATCGCAGGTGGAGAGGTCGAAGAGGTGCGCCGAAGCGCCGTCGTCGCCGACGACGCGCAGCGGCGAGCGCTCGCGCGAGCGGCGGGCGATGTCCTCGTCGAGCGACAGCCGCACCTTGGTCGCCAATTCCCAGATCGCCGCATTGGCGATGCGGTCGCGGCCGAACTGGCGCGGTGAGAGCTCGCGCTCGATGAATGCGGCGGCGACGGGAAACGCCACGGTCTGGGTCAGCGTCACGGGCAGCGTGTCGACGGTGCGGACATACGGCGCGGAGCGCCCGTCCATGGCGAGCGCGTGCGGACCGGCGCCGATGTGGATCGCGTGCACCTTGCGCGGGTCGATGTGGTGTTGGCGCACCAGGCCGAGAACGGAGTCGATGATCGTCGCCAGATAGAGCGAGCCCGGGTAGATCTTGTAGCCGAGGCTCTCGGTCAGCCAGTGCGTCCCGAGACCGGCGAACGCGCCGAGCAGCGGCGGGCGATCGAGCCGGCGGAACAACCCGCCGTCGCCCTCGAGCGGATCGGAGGCGCCGCGGATGCCGTTGGCGGCGAACTCGGCGGCCTGCACACCGACCGGCGCGGTGAGCGCCGCCGTCAGGATGCGCGCCTCGGATCCGTACGCCGCCGAGGGCGACAACGGACCGGTCTGCGCGAGCGCCAGACCGAGCGCATGCTCGGTCTGCGCAGCGTCCAACTTGAGGAGCGCCGCGCCGATGACCGCGCCCCCGGCGAGATGGACGTACCCCGCCAGCGCCGGCTCCGGCACACCCAGCGAGGTCGCCAGACCGAGTCGACCGCCGACCTCGTTGGCCGCGACCTGGGCGAGGAGGAACTCGTTGCCGCCGGCGTTGACCTTCTCCGCCACCGCGAGGGTCGCCAGCACGGCCGTCGCCCCGGTGCGGCCGCCGAAGAGGTAGTCGTCGTAGTCGAGCGCCAGCGCCAGCGCCGCGTTCCCGGCAATCGCCGCATGGACGCCGGTCCGCTCGCCGGAGGGCAGCAGCGTGGCCTCTTTGCTGCCCGACCAATCCTTGACGGTGCGGCTGACGACGCGGCCCGTGTCGCTGAAATGGCCGGCATGTACCGCCGCGATCATGCCCAGCACCTGGTTCTTGGCTTCCTCCAGAACGCGCCGCGGGACCGACTGGGGGGTGGCCCCTGCCAGCCATTCGGCAACCCGGCGCACGATCGTGCTGGTACTCATCTCCACTCCGCTCAACAGCGGCGCACTCTAGCCGAAAGACGCGGCGGGATGCCAGCCGGGCGGGTGGCGTCGAATCCCGGCGCGCACGCGCGCCAGGAGGGCAAAATATTTAGGTCCGTAAATTTGCATTGCATCATAGGATATGTGCTGTTGTATCCTCGAATTTACTCCGTATCCTACCGAGTAAGGAGAGTATTACATGGCAGCCAAAAAGCGTCGTACGAAACGCGGTGAAGTGGGGCCCGAGATCTTCGCGCAGATCGAGAAGATGGTCGCGGCCGAAAAGATCGGACGCACCGAAGCGTTCCGTCGTCTGGCGCAGAAGTCGGGACGTCAGCCCGGCACGGTGGCCGCAAACTACTATCGGATTGCTCGGCAGAAGGGCACGAAGTTGGCGCCCCGGCGCCGCCGGTTGGCGGGCGGGCGCGGCGGCGCGGCACACGGCGTCGTGCAACGCGCGGCGGCGGCGTTGGAGGAAGTTGCCGGCGTCATTCGCAAGCTCGAGGAACAGATCGTACAGCTGCGTCGCGAGAATCAGCGCGTGGCGGTGATCCGCCGGCTTGTGGCGCGTTGACGGACGCACCCCCTCCCCATTCGCCGGAGGCGGCGGAGACGGCAGCGCCGACGCGCCGTCTCATCTTGTTGCTCGCCTCCGGCGGGTTCGTTGGATATATTCCCGTCGCGTCGGGAACATTTGGTACGCTCGTCGCCATTCCGCTCTTCTGGTTGTACGAACCGTGGCGACACACATCCATCGCGCTGTATCTCATCGCCTACGTGCTCATGGTGGCGGGCGCGGTATGGATCGCCGGTCGCGCCGAAGCGCTCGTCCGGGAACACGACAGCCATAAGATCGTCATCGACGAGATCGTCGGCTACCTCGGAGCGACGCTCTTCCTCGCACCGACGTGGGAGCACACGCTGCTCGCCTTCTTCATCTTCCGGGCGCTCGACGTGCTCAAGCCGTTCCCGGCGGGCTGGATCGACCGGCAGATGCCGGGCGGCGCCGGCGTGGTACTCGACGACGTCGTGTCGGGGTTGTACAGCAACCTCGCCACCCGCGTCCTGGCGGCCTGGCTCTTCACCTGACCGATCGCCTCGGGCGCTGACGGCGCGCGCGGCGTTCTGCTCGCGAGGGACCCGACATGCGCGCCGTCATTCTGAGCACCGGCGATGAGCTCACCACCGGCCGGACGCTCGACACCAACGCCAACTATATCGCCGACCAGCTGATCGGCATCGGCATCGACGTCGTCGGGATGCTGGTCGTCGGCGACTATCCCGAACGCATCGCCTGGGCCTGGCGCCAGGCCCTGTCCCAGGCCGACGTCGTGCTCTGCACCGGCGGCCTCGGCCCGACCGCCGACGACCTGACCACCGAGACCGTCGCGGCGGTGGCCGGCGTCGCCCTGCGCATGGAGGCAGGCCGTCGCCGACCGCATCCGCCAGATGTTCGCCGCCATGGGGCGGACGATGCCGGAGAACAATCTCAAGCAGGCGCTCTTCCCGGAGGGTGCGACGATCATCCCGAACGGCCTCGGCACCGCCCCGGGCTTCCGCCTCACGGTCGCCGACCGAGCACGGCCCGGTGTCACGGCATCGTGATGCCCGGCGTGCCGCGCGAGATGAAGCAGATGCTCGCCGACGAGGTGCTGCCGTGGCTGCGCGCCGCGCGCGGCGGCGTCGACGAATACCGCAGCCACACCTTCCAGACCTTCGGCATCAGCGAGTCGGCCCTCGACGAGCTGGTGGTGGGCGCCGTCGACCCGGCCGAGGCGCGTCTCGCGTTCCGCGCCGCCTTCCCGCAGATCTCCCTGCGCGTCACCGTGCAGGGCCCGCCGGGCGAGGTCGACCGCCGCCTCGACGCCGCCGCGGCGGCGCTGCGCGAGCGCATCGGCGCGTACTGCTACGGCGAGGGCAACACGACGATGGAGGCGGAGGTCGGCAAGCTCCTCGCCGCCGCCAACGCCACCATCGGCGTCGCCGAGTCCTGCACCGGCGGCCTCATCGGCCATCGCCTCACCGACGTGCCGGGCAGCTCGGCCTACGTCCGCGGCGGCGTCGTCGCCTACAGCAACGCCGTCAAGCAGTCCGTGCTCGGCGTGCAGCGCGACGACGCTCGAGCAGCATGGCGCGGTGAGCTGCGAAACCGCCGAGGAGATGGCGCGCGGCGTGCGGCGCCTGCTCGGCGCGACCATCGGCCTCGCCACCACCGGCATCGCCGGCCCCGACGGCGGCACGCCCGACAAGCCGGTCGGCACGGTGTGCATCGCGCTCGACGGTCCGAGCGGCATCCGCAGCCGCCGCTACCAGCTCTGGGGCACGCGCGATTGGGTGAAGCTGCTGACCTCGCAGATCGCGCTCGACTGGGTGCGCCGCGTCCAGCTCGGCGAGGATCCGACCGAATCGGCCATCCTCCGGCGATGACCCGCGGAGTGCGCGTGAGCGCCGTCGGTATTGGCGCGGCGTCAGTCGCGCTGACGCGCGGCAACCGATTCAGCGGCGCTGAGGCGCCGCGCTCCACATGCGCGCGTTTCTCGCCGTCGAGATCGCGCCGGACGTCCGCGCGCGGCTGGTCGGCGGTGAAGCGCGAGCTGGCCCGGCACCGGCGCGGTGCGCTGGGTGCGCGACGACGACCTGCACGTCACGGTGAAGTTCCTCGGCACGTCGCCGAGGCGACCATGGCGGCGCTGCACGAAGCGCTGGCCGCGGCCGCTGCGCGACACCCCGGTGCTGACCGCCGCGTGCGCGGGCTCGGGGCGTTCCCGATGCGCGGCGGCCGCGCGTCGGTCTGGGCGGGCGTCGACTGCCCGTCGCTGACCGCCGTCGCGACGGCGAGCGACGCCGCCGCGGCACGACTCGGCTTCGCGTCGGAGGCGCGCGCGTTTCGCGCCCACGTGACGCTCGGGACGGGTCACCGAGACGCACGCGCGTCGGCGCTGACGGGCGCGCTGACCGCGCGCAGCGGACGAAGCGACTTCGGCGCCTGCACGTTCGACGCGCTGGTCGCCTTCCGCAGCGACTTGCGCCCGGACGGCGCGCTGTATACGAAGCTGTGGTCGATCCCATTCGGAGGCTAGAGCGGTGACTTCGATGCGCGGACGCCTTTGCACAACCGGCGACGGCGCGCGTATCCGCATGGGACGAGACGCCCGGCGGTCGCCGCCCGTCGTCGGCTGCTAGGAGGAGGATAGACCATGGCCATCGACAGCCAATCGCGAGCGCGCGCTCGACCTCGCCGTCAGCCAGATCGAGAAGCAGTTCGGCAAGGGCGCCATCATGAAGCTCGGCGACAACGCCGCCGATGCCCGACGTGCCGGTGATCTCGACCGGCTCGCTCGGCCTCGACCTGGCCCTCGGCGTCGGCGGCCTGCCGCGCGGCCGCGTCGTCGAGATCTACGGACCGGAATCGTCCGGCAAGACGACGCTGGCGCTGCAGGTGATCGCCTGCGCGCAGAAGCGACGGCGGCATCTGCGCCTTCGTCGACGCCGAGCACGCGCTCGACGTCGGCTACGCGCGCAAGCTCGGCGTCCGCATCGAGGATCTGCTCATCGCGCAGCCCGACAACGGCGAGCAGGCGCTCGAGATCGCCGAGACGCTGGTGCGCAGCGGCGCCATCGACGTGCTGGTGGTCGACTCGGTCGCCGCCCTGGTGCCGCGCGCCGAGATCGAGGGCGAGATGGGCGAGCCGCAGATGGGCCTGCAGGCGCGCCTGATGTCGCAGGCGCTGCGCAAGCTCACCGGCACCATCTCGCGCTCGCAGACCATCATGGTCTTCATCAACCAGATCCGCATGAAGATCGGCGTCATGTTCGGCAACCCGGAGACCACCACCGGCGGCAACGCGCTCAAGTTCTACGCCTCGGTGCGCCTCGACATCCGCCGCATCGGCGCCATCAAGCAGGGCGAGGACGTCGTCGGCAGCCGGACCCGGGTCCGGGTAGTGAAGAATAAAGTGGCGCCGCCGTTCAAAGAGGCCGAGTTCGACATCCTCTACGGCGTGGGCATCTCCCGCGAGGGCGAGCTGATCGACCTTGGCACGGATCGTGGAATCATTGAGAAGAGTGGAGCGTGGTATTCCTTTGCCGGCGAGCGGATTGGTCAGGGACGGGAGAACGCCAAGGAGTTCCTGCACGAGCATCCGGAGACCGCCGAGCAGATCGATCGACAACTGCGCAGCCAGCTCGGGATCGGCGGATCGGCAGACGCCAGCCGGCGGCGCCGAGCCCGAGGTAAAGAAGGCGAGCAAAGCCACCTCGTAGCGCGGACCGTCCTCGGCAGGTCGGCCCGGCGCGCAACAGAGGAGCAGCGAGAGCGATGGAGCTGAACGAGATCCTGGCCGAGGCCATCCGCAACGACGCGTCGGACGTGCTGCTGAAGGCCGGCGTACCGCCGGCCTTCCGCGTGCGCGCCGACTTCCTGCCGCTCGAGAGCGCCGCGCCGCTCGACGGCCCGGCGCTCGAGCGCATCGTCGACGGCATGCTCGACGACAACCGGCGGCGCAAGCTCGAGCAGGATCTGCAGGTCGACCTCGCCTACTCGCATCCCGATCTCGGCCGCTTCCGCGTCAACATCTTCCGCCAGCGCGGCTTCCTCAGCCTGGTCATCCGCGTCATCCCGAGCAAGATCCGCAACGTCGCCGAGCTCAACCTGCCGCAGTCGGTCGAGCGCCTGGCCACCGAGCGCCGCGGCCTGATCCTGGTCACCGGCACCACCGGCAGCGGCAAGAGCACCACGCTGGCGGCGCTGATCGACTACATCAACCGCACCCGCCAGGCGCACATCATCACCATCGAGGACCCGATCGAGTACGAGCACGCCGACCGGCTGAGCTTCGTCAACCAGCGCGAGGTCGGCTACGACGCGGTCGACTTCCCGTCGGCGCTCAAGTCGGCCCTGCGCCAGAATCCCGACGTCATCCTGGTCGGCGAAATGCGCGACCTGGAGACGATCGAGACGGCGATCCTCGCGGCCGAGACCGGCCACCTGGTGATGAGCACGCTGCACACCCTCGACGCGCAGGAGACCATCACCCGCATCATCTCGGTGTTCCCCGAGCACCAGCGCGACCAGGCGCGACTGATTCTCGCCAGCGTCATGCGCGGCATCGTCAGCCAGCGCCTCATCCCGCGCGCCGACGGCCTCGGCATGGTGCCCGCGGTCGAGGTGCTGATCGCCACCGCGCGCGTGAAGGAATACATCGCCGACAAGACGCAAGACGCGCGACCTGCACGACGTCATCGCCCAGGGCCACACGTCCTACGGCATGCAGACCTTCGATCAGTCGCTGATGTCGCTCTTCCGCGCCGGCCTGATCACGCTACAACGAGGCGCTGATGCACTGCTCGAACCCGAGCGACTTCGAGCTGAAGGTGCGCGGCATCGCCTCGACCAGCGACTCGCGCTGGGACAACTTCGAGAAGACCGACGGCACCGACGGCGCCGACGACCGCGCGGCAGCCTCGATATCGAGCGCTTCTGAGGAATCAACGCAGAGTCGCCGAGCGTTCGCAGAGGGATCTGCCTCTGTGAGGCTCGCGCGCCGCCGCGTCTCTGCGTTGAGGCTCTAGTCGTCAGCAATCCGCGATCGGCTGCTCCGGGTCGATGCAGCATCCAGCAGCCGGCGGCGAGCAGGTAGCAGACGGCGATCGACAGCAGGGACGGCGTCCAGCTGCCCGACAGCTCGAGCGTGAAGCCGACCACCACGGGGCTGAGCGCGCCGCCGAGATTGCCGAAGATGTTCATCGTGCCGCTGACCACGCCGGCGTGGCGGCCGCCGATCTCGAGACAGACCGCCCACGCCGGGCTGACGCCGAGCGCCGCCAGGCCGGCCGCGGCGGCGAAGAACAGCGCCGAGCTGGTGCCGCGTCGGCGTGACGATGCCCGCGACGATCGCCGCCGCCGCCAGCGGCAGGCCGATCAGCGCCGGGCGTCCGGCGGCCGACGCGCACGCCCCAGCGCCGCGACAGCACGTCGCTGAGCCAGCCGCCGATCAGCACGCCGGCGGCGATGCTGAGCAGCGGCAGCGCCGCCAGCCAGCCGACCTGCTGGAGATCGAATCCGCGCGCGCGCAGCAGATAGGTCGGCAGCCAGGTGAGATAGAAATACCAGCCGTAGATCGCGAACAGGTACATCGCGCAGAGCGCGACGAGGTTGCGGTCGGCGCAGCAGCGCCGCCCACGGGACACGGCGATGCGGCTTCCGGGGGGTCGCTGCCGATGAGCTGCAGCTCGGCCGCGTTGACGGCCGGATGGCCGTGCGGCTCGTCGCGGAACCACCAGAACCACGCGACCGCCCACACGAGGCCGACGACGCCGAACACCATGAAGGTGTGGCGCCAGTGCATCCACTCGAGCAGCGCGACGACCAGCGGCTGCGTCACCGCGCCGCCCAGCGCTCCCGCCATCAGCGTCAGCCCGAAGGCGCGGCCGCGCTCGCGCGCCGGCAGCCAGCGCGCGTAGGCGCGCGCCATGCTCGGAAAGCAGCCCGCCTCGCCGACGCCGAAGAGAAAGCGGACGCTGATCAGCGAGCCGAAGCCCGTCGACCGCGCCGGTGGCGGCGGTCATCGCCGACCACCACACGACGATGCGCGTCAGCATCAGGCGCGCCCCGAAGCGATCCGCCAGCCAGCCGCTCGGCACTTCGAACAGCGCGTAGGCGAACGTGAACGCGCTGAAGACCCACCCCATCTGCACGTCGCTGAGGCCCAGATCGGCCTTCATCGCCGGCGCCGCCATCGAGATGCAGACGCGGTCGAGGTAGGCGATCGCCGTCAACGCCAACGTGAAGGCGAGTACGCGTTGGCGAACGCGCGTCGGTTCGGACATCGGGCGCGCTTAAGCCACAGATGGACACAGATGGCCACCGATGGACACAGATCCCCGCCCCACGAAGGAAACACGAACCCCACCCATTCCCCACCCAATGACGAGCCAAGAACACGAAAGCCGCGACCCACCTGCGAGTGGTTGAAGACTTTCTATTATGGGAGAGACTTGGTGTTCTTGGTGGTCATTGGCGGGGGGCGGGATGGGTCTGTGTCCATCTGTGGCCCTCTGCGTCCATCTGTGTTGACGCCATACACCGATGGCGGACGCGAGTCGGACGGCCGCTTGCAACTCGCGGTCCCCCATGGGCGGATGGCCACGGAGCGTCGCAAGGGGGGATCGATGAAGCACGCCAGCCGTTTTGCCGCCGTACCGACCTGGGGACGGCGCGAGTTTCTGCGCGCCGCGGGCCTCTCGGTCGCCGGCCTCGCGCTCCCCGCGTCGCTCCTCGGCGGCTGCGGCGACGACGGCGGCAGCGCCGGCAGCGAGGCGGCGATCCCGCTCACCGTCGATCCGAACGTGCCGTGGTGGCTCCAGAACGGCTTCGAGCCGGTGTTCGACGAGCTGTCCACCGGCGACCTGCGCGTGCGCGGCCGCATCCCGCGCCAGCTCAGCGGGCTCTACGTCCGCAACGGGTCCAACCCGCAGCACAGCGACTCGCCGCACTGGTTCTTCGGCGACGGCATGCTGCACGGGATCCGCTTCAGCGACGGGCGCGCCGTCTGGTACGGCAACAAATACGTCCAGACGCCGCTCTACGAGATGGGCGTTGGCTTCAACGAGCCCGGCCTGCCACCGATCGGCGGCAACAACCAGAGCAACGTCAGCGCCGTCTACCACGCCGGCAAGCTGCTGACGTCCGGCGAGATCGCCTTCCCGTATCACATCGATCCCAGCGACCTCTCGACGATCGGCGTCTACGACTTCGACGGCGCGCTGAAGACGTCCTTCACCGCTCATCCGAAGATCGATCCGGCGACCGGCTACCTGCACTTCTTCGGCTACTGGTTCTTCCCGCCGTACCTCACCTACAACGTCGCCGACGCGAGCGGTCAGGTCATCCACGCGCAGCCGATCCCGGTCTCGGCGACGACGATGATCCACTCCTTCGCCATCACCGAGCGCGACGCGATCTTCTGGGAGCTGCCGGTGCTGTTCAGCCTCGAGGCCGCGCTCAACGGCGCCGCCAACCCGTTCTCCTGGCAGCCCGACTACGGCGCGCGCCTCGGCGTGCTGCCGCTCGGCGGCGACGCCAGCGAGATCCGCTGGGTCGAGATCGATCCCTGCTACGTCTTCCACGAGGTGAACGCGTACCGCGCCGGCGACGAGATCGTCATCGACGTCTCCCGCCACGACCGCATGTTCGACCACAACGACCTCAACGACACGATGCTCACCGTCCGGCGCTGGCGAATCGACACCGGCGGCGCGGCGCTGTCCTTCCGCGACGAGGTGGTGGTCGACGAGGAATTCGAGCTGCCGACGCACGATCGTCGCATCACCGGACGGCCGCATCGCTACGGCTGGTTCGTCACCACGCGCGAGAATCCCGACACCGTGGACCTCGCCGGCATCGCGCGCGTCGACTATCGAACCGGCCACGTGCGGCGCTGGGATCCGGGCCTCAACCGCCATGCCGGCGAGGCGTTCTTCGTCCCCGGCGGCAGCGGCGAGGGCGACGGTTGGCTGCTCTCCCTCGTCTACGATCGGGCCGAGCACGCCACCGATCTCTGCATCCTCGACGCCCACCATCCCGACGACGGCCCCGTCGCGGAGATCCGCCTGCCCCGCCGCGTCCCGCACGGCTTCCACGCCACGTGGATTCCGTCGTAGCCTGCCACCGGGCGCTCGAGCCACAGATGGACACCGAGGGCCACCGATGAACACAGACCCCCCGCCCTCGCCGAAGAAGATCGGAACACAAACCCGGCCCCGCCCCACCTAAACGACCACGAGTCCACTGTTGTTTGGGGTGGCGGGACTTGGTGTTCTTACCGGTCATTGGGGCGGGGTGGAGATGGGTCTGTGTCCATCGGTGGCCATCGGTGTCCATCCGTGTTGAACGCCTCCCACCCATGCTCTAGCGTGACCTGGATGATGACCGGCGCCGACGTCCGCAGCAGTTTTCTCGAGTTCTTTCGCGCCCGCGGCCACGAGATCGTGCGCAGCTCCTCGATCGTCCCGACCAACGATCCGACGCTGCTGTTCACCAACGCCGGCATGGTGCAGTTCAAGAACGTCTTCCTCGGCCAGGAACAGCGCGCCAACCCGCGCGCGGCGAGCGCGCAGAAGTGCCTGCGCCTGAGCGGCAAGCACAACGATCTCGAGGAGGTCGGGCGCGACACGTACCACCACACCCTGTTCGAGATGCTCGGCAACTGGTCGTTCGGCGAATACTACAAGAAGGAAGCGATCGGCTGGGCCTGGGAGTTGCTCACCGAGGTGTGGAAGCTGCCCAAGGACAAGCTCTGGGCGACGGTCTTCCGGACCGACGACGAGGCCGAGTCGCTGTGGAAGCGCGACACCGACATCAACCCCGCCCAGGTGCTGCGCTTCGACGAGAAGGACAACTTCTGGGAGATGGGCGACACGGGGCCGTGCGGCCCGTGCTCGGAGATCCACATCGATCGCGGGCCGGCGGCGTGCGACAAGCAGCACGTCGCCGGTCATGTCTGCGCGGTCAACGTCGGCTGCGCGCGCTACATCGAGCTGTGGAACCTGGTCTTCATCCAGTACGACCGCCAGCCCGGCGGCGCGCTGGTCGAATTGAAGAGCAAGCACGTCGACACCGGCATGGGCCTGGAGCGCGTCACCGCCGTGCTCCAGCACGTACCGTCGAACTACGACACCGACCTCTTCCGCCGCCTCATCGCGTTCGTCGAGGAGCGCTCCGGCCGCCGCTACGGCGCGCACGAGGAGAGCGACCTGGCGATGCGCGTCATCGCCGACCACAGCCGCGCGCTGAACTGCATGATCGCCGACGGCGTCGTGCCCGGAAACGAAGGGCGCGGCTACGTGCTGCGACGGATCCTGCGCCGCGCCGCCCGCCATGCCCGCGTGCTCGGCTTCGAGCAGCCGTTCCTCTACGCGATGTCCGAGCCGGTGTGTGCCGTGCTCGGCGGCGCCTATCCGGAGCTGATCGAGCGGCGCGCCTACATCGAGGAGGTCGTGCGCAACGAGGAGGAGCGCTTCGTCGAGACGCTCGACCGCGGCCTCGCACTCCTCGATGCCGAGCGCGAGACCCTGCAGAAACGAAAGCAGACCGTCCTGCCCGGCGACGTCGCCTTCAAGCTCTACGACACGTTCGGGTTCCCGGTGGACATGACCGAGGACATCCTGCGCGACCACGACATCACGGTCGACCAGGCGGGCTTCACAGCGGCGATGGCGGCGCAGAAGCAGCGTGCCCGCGACGCCCGCAAGGCGGCCGGCGAAGGCGTCATCGTCGGCAGCAATGCGTCGTCGCGCTTCGTCGGCGACCGCGTCTACGAGCACGAGTCGCCGATCGCGGCGTTGTCCGTCGATGGCGACACGCGCGACGAAGTGCGCGCCGGCGACACGGTCCACATCGTCGCCTCCGAGACGCCCTTCTACGGCGAGTCGGGCGGCCAGGCGGGCGACCGCGGCGTCATCGAGACCGCCGACGGCGCGCTGGTCGAGATCACCGATACGCTCAAGCCGCGCGCCGACCTCACCGTGCATGTCGGCACCGTCGTGCGCGGCGCGCTCCGCACCGGCCAGACGGCGCGACTGAAGGTCGATCGCGAGCGCCGCGACGCGATACGGCTCAACCACTCGGTCACCCACATCCTGCACGGAGCGCTGCGCCGGACGCTCGGCGACCACGTGCGCCAGGCGGGGTCGCTGGTGACGCCCGAGCGCCTGCGGTTCGACTTCACCCAGCCGACGGCCATCGACGAGCAGACGCTGGCGCGCATCGAGGCAGAGGTCAACGCGCACATCCGCGAGAACGCCGAGGTGACGACCGAGGAGATGGCGTACGACGACGCCGTCAAAGCCGGCGCGCTGGCCTTCTTCGGCGACAAGTACGGCGATCGCGTGCGCGTCGTGCGCATGGGCGACTTCTCGACCGAGCTGTGCGGCGGCACGCACGTCCACCGGACGGGCGACATCGGCCTCTTCAAGCTGCGCGGCGAGGCGGGCGTCGCCGCCGGCACGCGCCGCATCGAGGCGATCACCGGCGTCGGCGCCCTCGAGTGGGTGCGCGCCTCCGAGCAGTCGCTGCGGCGCGTCGGCGAGCTCTTGCGCGGCAGCGAGGACGACGTCGCCGAGCGCGTCGAGCGCCTGCTGGCCCAGCAGAAGCAGCTCGAGCGCCAACTTCAGCAGCTGCAGCGCCAGGTCGCCGGCAACCAGTCGGGCGACCTGCTGTCGCAGGCGCAGACCATCAAGGGCCGCAAGGTCATCGCGGCGCGTGTCGACGAATCCGATCCGAAGCGCATGCTCGAGATCGCCGACCAGCTGCGCGAGCGCCTCGGGTCCGGCATCGTCGTCCTCGCCGGCGCGCACGACGGCCAGGTGCGCCTGCTCGCGGCGGTGACGAAGGACCTCGCCGGCGAGGTGCACGCCGGCAAGCTGGTCGGCGCCATCGCGCCGATCGTCGGCGGCAAGGGCGGCGGCCGCCCGGAGCTGGCACAGGCCGGCGGCAGCGACGCCTCGCAGATCGACGCCGCGCTGGCGCGCGCGGTCGAGCTGGTCTCGTGAAAACGTTCTTCACCGCGGAGGCGCAGAGACGCGGAGGCTGCCCATTGACGGCAGGGTCACCGCATCTCCGCGTCTCTGCGCCTCCGCGGTGAAGAATCTGACATGGCAGAGACCCTCGAAGTCCAGTTCGCCGATCACCACCGCTTCCACGAGCTGCTCGGTCACCACGACGAGCACATCAAGACCGTCGAGCGCACCGTCGGCGTGCGCATCGGGCTCGGCGACCGGACGCTGATCATCGAGGGCGACGACGTCGAACGGGAGCTCGCGGGCCGCGTGCTGAAGGAGCTCTACGGGCTGATCGAGAAGGACTATCCGATCTACCCGAGCGACGTGGACTACGCCGTCCGCATCCTGTCGCGCGACCGCTCGGCCAAGCTCAAGGACATCTTCCTCGACTCGATCTACATCACCTCGCACAAGCGCGTCGTCACACCGAAGAGCGTCGCGCAGAAGGCCTACATCGACGCCATCCGCAACTTCGACATCGTCTTCGGCATCGGTCCGGCCGGCACCGGCAAGACCTACCTGGCGATGGCGATGGCGGTGGCTGCGCTGATGCGCGACAGCTTCGCGCGCATGATTCTCACGCGTCCCGCGGTCGAGGCGGGCGAGAAGCTCGGCTTCCTGCCCGGCGATCTGGCGGAGAAGGTGAATCCGTATCTGCGGCCGCTCTACGACGCGCTGCACGACATGGTCGAGTTCGACCGCGCCCAGAAGATGCTGGAGAAGGGTGCCATCGAGGTCGCGCCGCTCGCCTTCATGCGCGGCCGCACGCTCAACGACTCGTTCGTCATCCTCGACGAGGCGCAGAACACGACGCCCGAGCAGATGAAGATGTTCCTCACCCGCCTCGGCTACGGCTCCAAGGCCGTGATCACCGGCGACGTGACGCAGATCGACCTGCCCTCCGGCAAACCTTCCGGCCTCAAGCACGCGGCGCAGATCCTCGCCGGCGTCGACGGCATCCGCTTCTGCCAGTTCGACGAGCGCGACGTCGTCCGCCATCGCCTGGTGCGCGACATCATCACGGCGTACGACCGGGCGGAGAACGGGACCGACCAGGGGAAGTAGCGGTTGGGATCCGTCGCCCTGACCTCTCGCCGTCGTCTTCCCGGCCTGCGCGGCGCCGACGTGCGGCGCGACGCGATCCGACTGCTCGCTCTCCTCGGCGTCGACGGCGAGCTCAGCATCGCGCTCGTCGGCGACGCCGAGATGCACGCCCTCAACCGCGACTACCGTGGCAAGGATCGCCCCACCGACGTGCTCGCGTTCGCCCTGCGCGAGGGCGAGGACGCGAGCATCCATCCCGACGTGCTCGGCGATGTCGTGATCTCCGTCGACACCGCCGCCCGCCAGGCCACCGCGCGCGACGCGGCGCTCGCCGACGAGGTCCGCGTGCTGCTGGCGCACGGCATCCTGCACCTGCTCGGCTACGACCACGAACGGTCGCCGGCCGAGGCGCGGCGGATGTTCGGCAAGCAGCGCGCCCTGCTGGCGACGCTCGGCAAGCACTGACAGCGCTTGGCGCGCGGCGTCGCACCGGGCATCACGTGCGACCTCATGCACGAGCGGCGAGGGACGGACCGCGATGCCACGCCCAGAGTCCCGCCCGCCGACCGGCGAGGTGTGCGATGGCGCTTGCACTGCCCGGCGCGCTGCTCTTTGGTGCCCGTCATGAGGCGCGGACCGGCAGGCCGTGATGCGGTCGCTCGCCACTTGGTGTGGCGACTGCTGGTCGTGCTCGCCGTGGCTGTGGCTCTCGCCGGATGCGGCGGTCGCGCCGCCCCCCGCCGTCCGCCGCCGCCACCGCCGCCCCCACCGCCGCTGCTACCGCTCCCGCCCAAGCTGCCGACGATCGCCGATCGCGTCGTGCAGTACGGACCAGCGGCCCGGGCGCGGCTGCTGCCGTTCTTCGCGGCCGCCCGTGTACCGTATCCGCCGGCACGCTTCCTTCTGCTCGGCCTCAAGCGAGAGCGCGAGCTCCAGCTCTACGCGGCGGGCCCGACGCAAGACCTCGTGTTCATCCGGTCCTTTCCCGTGCTCGGCGCGAGCGGCGGACTCGGACCGAAGCTGCGCGAGGGCGACCGCCAGGTCCCCGAGGGCATTTACTCGATCCTGTACCTGAACCCGAACAGCATCGCCCATCTGTCGCTCGCCCTCGGCTACCCCAACGACTTCGACCGTGCGCACGCGGCGGAGGACGGGCGCGCGAGCGAGAACCTGGGCGGCGACATCATGATCCACGGCGGCTGGCGTTCGGTCGGATGCCTGGCGATCGGCGATCAGGCGGCCGAGGATCTGTTCGTCCTGTCTGCCGACGCGGGACTGGAGCAGGGCGTCGTGGTGGTGAGCCCGGTCGACTTCCGGCGCAGCGCGCTGCCCCCGGCGTACCAGCCGGCGGCGCCATGGGTGAAACAGCTCTATGCGTGGATCCGAGCCCAGATCGCCACGCTGCCGCCCCCGACCAGGGCCGTCACCGCCGTCGCGCACTGAAGCGGAGATTCGCAGTAGCGCGGGCGTCCCCGCCCGTCGGCGCGCGGTGCGCGCCGGAGCGCGATGGATTCAACCGAACCGTCGCAACTTGTGACGCGACATTCTCCGCCGCCCTCTGGGCGGCGACGGGCACGGAGGCCGGCGCTCCTCCGAGTTCTCGTGTGGCGCGCTACGTGAAGGCCGCTGGGCCGTTGTCGCGCGCCGCGTCACTCCGCGGCCAACTACGAAACGTCTTGACCCGGCATCGATCGCGACGTTAGCGTCGGCTCGCGATCGGCGGTGGGCCGCTGGCCGTGGTCAGTCCTCAGGGGGGTGCAGCATGACCAAGTCGCGCTGTTGGCTGGTTGGGCTCGCGATCGCGATCTGCGGTGGAACGGCGTGGGCCGATGACGAACCGGACTCGCTCCTCGCCGGCAAACTGCTCTCGGTGAAACCCGGTAGTCTCGTCAGGTTCGTGGCGAAGGGCACGATCCCGATGCCGTCGGCTGCGAACGATCCGACAGCGGCCGGCGCCAGTCTGTTGGTGTTCGACACCTCCGATGCGGGGGCCGGCAGCAACACCTACGAGTTGCCGGCAGCCGGCTGGCAGGCCCTCGGCAGTCCGGCCGGCAGCCTGGGTTTCAGGTACAAGGGCGGCCCGGCCGACCCCTGCCGCACCGTTCTGCTCAAGCCGACCGTCGTCAAGGCGATCTGCAAGGGCGCGGCGGTCACGCTCACGCCACCGTTTACGGACAGCGTCGGCGTCGTGCTGACCGTCGGCAACGCGTCGAAACGCTATTGCGCCAGTTTTGGCGGAACGGAGCTCAAGAACGCGGCGGGGCTGACGAAACGAAAGAACGCGCCGGCGCCGGCGAGTTGTCCGACGGGAACCTTCGGCGCGCCCATCTGCACGCTGGCGAGCACGTCGTCGGAGACCGGTTTCCCCTTCGCGGGCTTTCCCGCGGTGTCCATCTCCAGCGGAACGATAACGCTCACGTGCGGCGCGATCGGCGTGAATGGTTCGGCGTCCTGCACGTGCGACCTCGGCAGCGTCGCGCCCATCATCTTTCCGTCGATCGGCGAGCTGTGCATCACTGACGCGGGATCCTGCCCGAGCGGAGCGATCGACTGTGACGGTGGCGACCCACACGGGATCGATCTGATCGCCGACCACGATATCGGCGCCTGCGCGAGCAGCGCCGACTGCGCCGCGGCGTGCGGGACGGTCTGCGGCGGCTTCGGCGCGACCTACGAGGTCCGCGCGTCGAGTTGCGAGGGATTCTGCGTCGGTGGCGGCAACGACGGAGCGGCCTGCACGACGACGACGCAGTGCCCGGGCGGCAGTTGCGCTGGCGCCGACGGTGGAGGCTCCGTGCATGCCGGTCGGTGCAACTGCCAGTGCGGCGGCAGCGCCCTCGGTGCCGCCAGCCCTCCGGGCACGCTGGCCTGCAACCTCGGTGTGCGCTTCACGTTCGAGGCGGGCGCCAACGGCGTCTGCGGTGACAAGATCCCCAGCATCGATTCGGGTCCAATGTGCCTGCCGCTCACCACCGCAACCAGCACCTCGGTCCTCGAAAACGCCAACCACAACGCGGGTCAGACGATTCCATCCGGCGGCGCGGACACGAGTACCGGTACCCCGCTCGCGTGCGCGACCGTTGCCGGCGGAAACCTGGCCGGCCTCAACCTGGTCGGGGCCTTCGCTCTGTTCGAGCACCAAGTCACCGGCGACCTCCTCTCGCGCAGCTCGTTCGTGTGCCAGTAGTCGCCCGTGGGGTCGAGACCGCGGCGGTCTCGACCCCACGGAAGGGCTTGCGCATCCCCGCGCCCGGCGGCTAGCCAAGGGGGATGGCGAATCCAACAGCGACGTTCGAAACCTCCCTGGGCACGTTCACGGCCGAGATCTACCGCGATCAGATGCCCGTCACGGCCAACAACTTCATCACGCTGGCGCAGCAGGGCTTCTACGACGGCCTGCACTTCCACCGCGTGATCAAGGACTTCATGGTTCAGTTCGGCTGTGAGTTCAGCAAGGACCCGAAGAGCTCGCGCTGCGGCACCGGCGGCTCGCCGCTCGGTCGGGTGACGGACGAGCACCCGGCATCGTTCAAGGCGTCCAACGAGATCGGCACGCTGTCGATGGCGAACACCGGCGCCCCCAACAGCGGCGGCGCGCAGTTCTTCATCAACACCAAGCACAACGCCTTCCTCGATTGGTTCACGCCCGGCCAGTCCAAGCACCCGGTGTTCGGCAAGGTCACGAGCGGCTTGGACGTGGTGCGCAAGATCGAGGCGTCGCCGACGGACGCAAACGATCGTCCGACGACGCCGGTGAAGATGCTGCACGTGACCGTGAGCGCCTAGTCGCTGCCCGTCGTCCGCGACGCGGCGGCGGCGTCAGGGACGCTGCACGATCCCCAGCGTCGCAAACAAGCTGAGCATGTCGATGTTGTTCCAGCCGCGCAGCAGCCGCTCACCGCGCCACTCGCCCATCGCCATGCCGGAGATCGCGAACGGCCGCCCGGTGGCCTCGACGCCGAGGAACGGGCCCTTGTGGGTGCCGGTGGCGGTGAAGCGCAGCGCCGTGCGCTCGCCCTGCACGACCGTCTCGTGGATCGTCACCACCAGATCCGGAAACGCGCTGCGCATCGCCGCCGCCATGCCTTTGAACACCTCGGGACTGGAGATGTCGCCGGGCTCCGGGCCGGCGTCGTGAATGACCGTCTCGGGTCCCATGTACTCGTCGATCACATCGAGGTTGCCGCGGTTCCAGATCTCGTCGAACCAGCGGCGCATTCGCGTTCCCGCATCGGCCATGGGCGATCTCCTTCGCTGCGCAGGGTGGATTCTCGTCGCGCTGGATGCGACCGCGAGGGCTCTTGGCCGCGACCAGGCGACGCCATATGAGGCGATCTCGAATGCCATGGGCGGCCGAGGCCGTGCAACGGACCGGTCAGTGAGGAGATGCGATGAGCACGTTCAGCCGAGATGAGATCCACGCCGCGTGGAAGCGCCGCATGGAGCTGCAGGATGCCGACGACTGGGCCGGGTTCGGGATGACGTTCACCGAGGACGCCGTCTACCACGAGCATCACTACGGCATCTTCCGCGGCCGCCAGCCGATCCTCGCATGGCTCGTGCCGGTGATGGAGTACTGCAAGGGATGGACGTACCCGGTCGAGTGGGTGGTCATCGAGGGCAATCGCGTCGTGCACAAGTGGCTCAACCGCCTGCCGGGCCAGCGCGCCGACGGCTCGTTCTATGAATTCGCCGGCATCACCGCGATGGAGTACGCCGGCAACGGCCAATTCTCCTTCCAGGAGGACATCTACAATCGCTGCGAGACCGACAAGATCATCGAGGAGTGGAAGGCCGCGACCGGCGGTCGGTACAGGTAACGTCCGACGCGTCGAGCAGCCCATGAGAGCGACGCTCGTCATCCTCTTCGTCCTGGCGCTGGCGGCCTGCGGGTCGAACGACGGCCCGCGCTTCGTCGACAACGGCGACGGCACCGTCACCGATCGGCACACCGGTCTGACGTGGGAGCTCAAGGTCGACGCGGGCGGCGTCGCCGATCCCACCAACCCGCACGACGTCGACAACGTCTACAGCTGGAGCACCGACGGCACGGCGCCAACCGGATCCATCTTCTCGGACTTCCTGCCGGCGCTGAACGACTGTGAGAGCAGCAACGGCAGCGCCGTCACCGGCGGCTTCGCGGGCCACTGCGACTGGCGATTGCCGACGATCGACGAGCTCTCGAGCCTGACGGCGATGCCCTACCCCTGCGCGACCGATCCCTGCATCGCGCCGATCTTCGGCCCGACGCGGACCGATAGCGGCTACTGGTCCAACACCACCAACGCGTCCGATCCCACGTTGGCGTGGAACGTGATCTTCAACGACGGCCTGGTTGCCGGCGCCGGCATCAAGACCGGCGACAGCTACGTCCGCGCCGTCCGCACCTCCTGACGCCGCCGATCGGACCTGGACCGGAAGACGGTGCCGAACGATCGGGATCTCGCGTCGCTCACCGGGCGGACGCTGGCGCACTACGAGCAGCATGCGGAGGACTACTGGCGTGGCACGCGCGACCACGACGTGAGCCAGAACGTCAACGCCTTATTGGACCACATCGAAGCCGAGCCGCCGTACCGCATCCTCGATCTGGGTTGCGGGCCAGGGCGCGACCTGAAGACCTTCACCGATCTCGGGCACCACGCGGTCGGCCTGGACGGCGCGCCACGCGTCGTCGCCATGGCGAGCGCCTATAGCGGCTGCACGGTGCTGCGGCAGGACCTTCTCGCCCTCGAGCTGCCGCCCGACCGGTTCGACGGCGTGTTCGCCAACGCGGTGCTGTTTCACGTACCCAGCCGCGAGCTGCCGCGCGTGCTCCGCGAGCTGCATGCCGCGCTCAAACCCCGTGGCGTGCTCTTCAGCTCCAACCCGCACGGCGACGACGAAGAGGGTTGGAGCGGCGGACGCTACGGCGCCTTCTATCGTCCGCAGACCTGGCGCGACCACGTGTCGGCGGCCGGATTCACGGAGCTGGCGCACTACTACCGCCCCGCCGGAGCGCCGCGCGCACAACAGCCGTGGCTCGCCACCGTCTGGCGCCGGGAACTCGCCCAGGCGCGCTGAGGGCGGCGACGGTCCGCGCCGCCCGGCAATCCCAGACCAACCACGGCTGACACGGATTGCGTGGTGATTCTCTTGTTCTTCGGCTGCCACGCTCACTGCGGCAGGCGCCCGTCACTGACCACCTCGACCGCCAGCGGTTGCGCGACGGAGCGTCCCTGCTCGTCGACGGCGCGCAGGGTGAAGCGGCCTGGGCGGGCGGGCCAGAAGTAGGGCGTCCCGGCAGCCGACTGGCCGACGTAGGCGTCGTCGACGAACCAGGAGACGCGCCGGCCGTCGGCGTCGGCGACGGCGGAGAAGGGGATCTCGTCGTGCGCGCCGTCGCGCAGGGCGTAGACGAGCCGCGCCTGCGGCGAGTCGATGCGCAGCGGCCGGCCGGCGGTGGGGCGGCTGGCGCACTGGGGCGCGTAGGGCGGCGGTGTGCGGCGCGCGACGCCGACGCGGCGGAAGAGCGCCAGCAGGTGCGACGGCCAGAACTCGTACACCTCGTGGCGCACGTGCGCGATCTGGTCGGGACAGGCGCGCAGGCCAGTGTCGACGTCGATGGCGACGTCGCGGTGCACGCTGCAGGTGGCGATCGGCGAGCGGCCGGCGATGACCCACGTGTCCTTGTGTCCGGGACAGTGGTCGCCGGGGGGCGCGCCGGACAGCGCGCAGACCGACGCCGGCACGACGCCCTTCGGCGGCGGCGGAATCGCGAACGATTCGCCGCGCGCCTTGAGCGCGTCGGCGATGTGGAAGAACAGGGGTCCGGCCGCCTCGCGCCCGACGAAGGCGGGATTGGGCGTGCCGTCGAAGTTGCCGACCCATACGCCGAGCGCGAAGCGGCCGCCGATGCCGACCGCCCACGCATCGCGGAAACCAAACGAGGTGCCGGTCTTCCAGGCCGGGCGACTCGCCCCGCGACCGAGGCACCCCTCCGCGACGAGCGTGTTGCGGCCCCGCCCGCGGCCGTTGGCCACGGGGTAACCCATCATGGATGCCGGCCCGGGAAGTTCGGTCCCGCCGGCGTCCCATGGCGATCGACTCGGGAGGACGTCCATCCACGCTCCGGCCGTCCCCCGGTCGGGGCCCACGCGCGTGCGTGCGTCGCCACCCCGAGCACGGCGTCCTGCAGCGCGTGGTGCGCGAGCACCTCGAGACCTTTCTCGCCGAGGCCCGTCACCGTGGCGGCGGTGCGGGACTGCCGCGCTTCGTCGAGCGAGAGCTGCGGGCCTTTCTCGGCTGCGGCGTCATGGCCAGCGGCTTCGCCCGCTTCCGCTGCGGGGGCTGCGCGCGCGAGATCCTGGTCGCTTTCTCCTGCAAGGGGCGTGGGTTCTGCCCCTCCTGCTGCGGCCGGCGCATGGCGGTGCTCACCGCCCATCTGGTCGACGGTGTCCTCGGCGACCTGCCGGTGCGGCAGTGGGTGCTGACGCTGCCGCACCGGTTGCGCTACGCGCTCGCCTACGACCCGCCGCTGTGCCGCGCCGTGCTCGGGGTGTTCGTCCGCGCGCTGCTCTCGTTCGAGCGCCGTCGGGCGCGGGCGCGCGGTGTGTTTGGGCGCGGCGGCGCCGTCACGGCGATCCAGCGTTGCGGCTCGGCGCTCAACACCAACGTCCACTTCCACACCCTGGTGGCGGAGGGCGTATTTGTGACGGCGCCGGACGGCGCGGTGCGCTTCGTACCGGCGGCGCGGGCGCCGACCGACGTCGAGGTGGGCCGCCTGCTGGCGGCGGTCCAGCGCCGGATCGTACGCTTGGTGCGCCGTCATGGGCTTGTGGTCGATGGGAGCGAGGGAGACGGCGTCACCGCCGACAGCCTGGCGCTGGCGGAGCCTGCGCTGGCAGCGATCGCCGGCGCGTCGGTGGTCGGCCGGGTGGCGACCGGCCCACGGGCCGGTCATCTCGTGCTGCGGTTGGGCGCCGATGCCACCGCGCCGGTGGTCAGCAGTGCCGGGCCGCGCCACGCCCACCGCGAGGGGTTCGATCTGCACGCCGACGTCGCCGTGGGCGCCGGCGACCGGCGCCGGCTCGAACGGCTCTGCCGCTATGTGCTGCGACCACCCGTCGCGCAGGACGCGCTGGAGCTGACGGCGGAGGGGCGGGTGCTGTTGCGGCTGCGCCGGCCGTGGCGCGACGGCACGCGGGCGATCCGCTTCGAGCCGAGTGAGCTGCTCGAGAAGCTGGCGGCGTTGGTGCCGCGGCCGCGCGCCAACCTCCTCCTCTATCACGGGGCGTTTGCCGCCCGTGGGTGTTGGCGCGTCGCCCGGGCCACCGGCCCGCGCGCCGAGCGCTCGTCCGCGCCCGCTGCCGCGCTGCCCGCCGCCACGCCGGGTTCGCCGCCGTCGCCGCCCCAATCGCCCGCCGCGGCCGTCGGCCCGACCGGCCCGCGCGCGCCGCCGCCGGTCGGCTATGTCCGTCCGCGTCACGTCGCCTGGGCCGAGCTTCCTGCGGCGTACCTTTGGCCTCGACGTGCTGGCGTGCCCCGCCTGCGGCGGGCGCCTGCGTCTGGTGGCGACCATCGCCGATCGGCGCGTGATCGTCCGCATCCTCGCCCACCTCGGGCTGCCGCTGGAGCCGCCGCGGCCCGTGCCGCCGCGCCAACCGAGCTGGCTGTCCGCGGCCGCCAGCTGAACGCCATCTCACCGCACGGCCCACCCGTACCCGGCTCCCTGAGCGGGCGCGGCCGCCCGCGTGCGCCCCGCGCCCGCGTCGTTGCCCTGCCGCTGCGCATTGGCCACCGCCCGGGCCGCTGCGCGGGGGCCCATTCGCCCGTGCGAACGCCCTGCGTCACGGGCTAGGACCGGTTCGGTGGCTCGGGGGCCGGGCAGCCGGCACGTCCGATACTCGGCGGTTATGTGAAATCGCCAGCTCATCCGGACTACGCGCCTCCGTTGATACCCGACCTTGGGTCGAAGCTATACGTGAGCGAGCTGGACGGGGTGACCGACGTGATCTCCGCGTCGGCGGCCACCGCGTGCATTGCAATCCATGCGGCGGCCATCACCGCCAGCGTCAGCGTGCCGCATTCGCGTACCGCGCGCATCGATGCTGTGGCGAGTGCGATGTACCGCGACGCGATGGTCCGCATCGTCGAGCCGATTGGTCGCCGCATGGCCTCAGACCTCCCCGGGGTCTCGGTCACCCGGCTGCCCAAAGCGCGGAGACCACTTGCGCTCGGCGTGATGGGCGTCCCGTTCGCCGTGATCGCGCCAGCAATAATCTTAGCTGAAAGTTCGAGCTTGCGGCCTTCCTGTCCCGGCGGAAGCACCCAAATCAATTTATTTCGCAGCGAACGTGACTTCCCTGCGCGAGCAGCGCGCTTCGACCTGGACGTACGGCTAAAGCCGGGACCCCTCGCCGCCTGCTTCGAGGCTGCGATCGTCAGGACCAGAGACTGACGCGATTTACCACAGCAGTCGTGACTGGGGGCGCCGCTCCGTAGCGCCGGTTGCATGGGAGATGTCGGTCAATCCAACCGGCCGCCTGGCTTCGAGGCCGTGATCAGGGCACGGAGGCCTCTGTGATCTCTGTGGTGAAGGCTCCCGATTCGGGTCAGCGATGCCGGAGCGCAAGCATCGCCTGCCCGAGCAGCGCGCCCGCACCGGCGAGCACCAGCAGCGGCAGAACATGGCCGAGCAGCAGGTGCGGCACATAGGCAACCGGACACCACGCATCCACCGCGACCCACGCGCAGGCGCCGGCGGCAAGTCCAGCCGTCGCGCCGTTGAGAGCGGGATGCAGGACCGCGGTGCGGCGCATGCTCAGGAATGCCCACAGCGGTCCGGCCGCGGCGACGATCGAGAGTGAGAGGCACCGCAGCCCGATCCGTTCCGGCCATCTCCCCATCGCGTCCCCGAAGGCCAGGCTGCAGCCCACCTTCCAGGCCAGCAGGGATATCGGGATCAGCACGCATCCGTAGAGCAGCCAGCGGCGAGACCGGCCGAGCATCGATCCGCCTCTGCCGAGTGCGAGCCACAGGGCCGCCGCGGCGATGGCCAGCGCACCGCCCGCCGTCGCCGCGACGAGCCAGGGCGATCGCTCGAGGTGTCGCTGAGCGACCTCACCGCCGAGCCGCACCAACTCGCCCTCCGACATGAGCGCCGCGAAGAGCACAAACGCGCCGACGCCGCTGACGGCCGCGACCATGCCAATGATCGTGTTGCGGCGCTTGACCAACGCGCGCGTCGGCGACGCCTCCGCCGCGGCCGCCGCCAACACCTGCGCCCTGAGTCCCGCGCTCATGATGCTTCTCCTACTTCCTCGCGCAGCACGGCGCGCAACGCCTTATAGGCGCGATGCGCTCTGAGCTTCACGGCGGTCACCGACGTTCCCAGGACGTCCGCCGCGCCTTTGAGGCTCAAGCCCTCCTGTTGGAGGAGTCGATAGGCGGTCCGTTGGATCTCGGGGAGGGACTCGAGCCGCTCGAGTACGCGTCGCTCCAAACGGCTCGCGTGCAAGAGCTCATCGGCGGCAGCCGTCGCGGCGATCGGTTGAAACGCCGTCTGGTCGGCGTCGGCGGGAGCGTCCGCGAAGAGGCGCCGCTCCACGCGGCGACGTCGAGCGCGATCGATGACCAGACGCCGCGCAATCGCGAAGGCCCACGGTGTCACTGCGGCACCGGCAATGAATGACCCGCGCGCCCGGTGCATCTGCAGGAGGGTCTGCTGCATCAGGTCCTGCGCGGCGCTGTCATCGCCCGTGGCCTTGCGCAGGAAGCCAAGCAGACGCGGCGCAATCGCATCGTACACCTCGGCGAACGCGGCATCGTCGCCGGTGGCGTAGCGCTCCATGGCCGCATCCGCGCCGTCAACGCTCGGATCCGCGCAATGCGCGTTCGCGGTATCAGGCGCAGCGGCGGCGCTTGCCCGCAGGTTGTGTCTCGGACCCCCCGTCCACATGTCCGGCACGCTAGAAAGGACGCGGGCAGAGAGCCATGCCCGTTCGGTAAGCATTGCGGTTAAGATTGGTGCGGGACGGCCCAGGGGGACCGACCGGGACCGCCAGCTCATCGCTCGTCCTGCGCCCCGGATTTGTCTCATGACGCAGGGCTCGAGGTCCGGCGCCGGCATGACCATAGAGTCCGCTGCAGCCGTCCACACCTGGCATTCTCCCCAAGCCAGGATACGAAGCGGCGCGAGCAAGGTTTCTCCGTCCGCGAAAGAAAGTCACCGGATCGATCTCGATCGATCGGTCGGAAACTTTCGCCGCACCCCTGCGTAGTCGGTGGGTGAGCGCACATCGCGCCAGAAGGAGAAATCTCTATGAAGTCGGCCAACCACAGCGTAACCGCGGCGCAGTCCTCCTGTGACCCAAGTACTCACGTTCGCCACCCGGAGGAGGACTCGCTGCAGCGGGTCCTGATCGTGACGTGCATCATCACCGCGCTCATCATGGCGGCGTTCAAACCGGCCCGGGGCGCGTCGACCGATGCAGAACAGTGCGCGGTCTTGAAGATCGCGGCGACGGGAAAATACTCGCTCTGCCGAATGCAGGCGGAGGCAGCGGCCGAGAAGACGGGGGAGCAGATCGACTTCAGCAAGTGCACAACGCGGCACACGCGGGCGTTCGAGAGGACCGAGACGAGGTTTGGCACGGAATGCCCCACGAGCGGCGATGCCGCCGCCATCCAACATGCCGTCGGCGTGGCGGCGAACAGACTGGGGTGTCTCTTCAAGGGACTCGCCGACGGCAACCCTCCCGCGGGCGCCGCAATCGTCAGCGTGCGAGGGATCCAGGTCACGCAGACGATCGATCCCACCCTGACGGTCGCCAACCTGAGCGGCGCCGCGCTCACCGCCTACTGTTTCTTCGTCGACGCCGACTCGGACTGCCTGGTGCGCGATTTCTTCGTCACCGTGCCTGCGCAATCGTCGGTATCCTGGTTGGCCAGCGTCGGGATCCAGTCGCAGATCCTCCCGACGACTGTCCCCTTCGACGGCGAGATGGTCTGCCTCCAGGTCGCCGCCCCGCCGCTGCCGCCCGTTCCGGTATCCGGCGCCAATCTGAGCGCGTCGGTGACCCCTCCCGACGGATGTCCGCGCGAGGGCATCGGCATCGCGTCCGCCCGCTGCAACAATGGCGATACGATCCTCACCCTGGGCGGCGGCGCGAATGAGTACGGGGCGTGCCCCGCCAGCATCGGCGCGGCGCGAATCGAACACTGCTGGAGCAACTCGGCGTTTATCTTCGACTGCAACTGAAGACAGCCGACACATCCGGTCGACCGGCTCGAGAACGTAGGCGCCGCTTGCGATGAACCTCTGCCCGACACGGGAAGATGCAGGTTCACCGCTTGCCTCCCCGTGCCCCCCTGTGGCCTCTGTGGTGTGAGATCGGACGCGCCAAATCCAATTGGCGCGTTCGCCGTCACGGGCTAGGACCGGTTCGGTGACTCGGGGGCCGGGCAGCCGGCACGTCCGATACTCGGCGGTTGTGTGAAATCGCCAGCTCATCCGGACTACGCGCAGATTGATTCTCCGAACGAAGGCTCGCCACTGGGCCTGCTTCGTTGCGTCTTCAGAGAACTCGCCCGAAAGGGCGAGCGGTAGCGCGCGTGGCATGGGCGTCGGTCGGCGGGCGAACGTCGCGCGAATGGCGTCACCGAGCCTCGCTTGGTCGAACGCGAAATGATCGGCCAGCCACGCGATGTCGAAGAAGTCCTTCATGCGGCTGTTCGTCATGCCGAGCCCGACCATCGCGTGGAACTTTTCGGCGACGACCGTCTCCTTCTGGTACGCGCGCAGGATCGGGGGCGGAAAGTCCAGAAGGACGGGGACGGAGAGCTGGTCGGGCTCGGGCGTGATAGCGTCGCCGAAGCCGACATCGACTTGCAGCGAGATTCGGGCGGAGCCGAGGTGCGCCTCGAATTCGACGCGGATGCCGCCGTATACGTTGTCCTCGCGGATCGGCGCAGCGCGCACGCCGTCAAGGTCGAACGTCAGGCCCTCATTACCGACATCGAGCGCGCAGAACTCGCGAAATACCTCCGCAAGCTGAGTCGGTGAGTTGTCTCCAAGGCCGAGCAGATCGAGATCCCGGGTGGCGCGATGCGGCGTGCCCGTCCACACCGCGAAAAGCGTCGCGCCCTCGAGGAAGAAGCGATCGCGGTGCGTGGAAATGGAGAGGCGATAGAGGACCCGCTCGATGGCGTATCGCGTGAACACGAGCTGAAATTCTTCGCCGCGTTCTTGGACAAGATTCAGGAGGCGCCGCCGAACCGAGGCGGCGACATTTCGGATGGGCGTCTTCGTCACGCGAGCGCCTCGAGGTAGGGGCGCATCACGTTTGCGACGCGGCAGACCTTCGCCATCCGCCAGGGCATCACCTCGACACCGGGCGCCGCGTCGAGCAGCTCGAGGAATCCCTAAGGCTTGAACTCCCCCCGGCTCCCCGCGACGCGCCCGCGCCGCGCGGTTCTGGTGGCCACAAGCGGAGCAGGTTGCGTGCCGCCGCCGGCGCAGCACTGCCGGCCTTCACGAGTCTCCTGTCCGCAGCCGGCGCAGTGCACGCTCTCGGATCAAATCGAGGCGACGCGGTTCGTCAAGGGCGAGGGCGAGACGAGGGCCGTCGAGCTCTGTCTCGAGTGCGTATTGCGCAGCCCGCGCGGCTGCCGTAAGGGCGACTGCGTCGCCCATGCGTAAATCCGGCTTGCAGCTGCTCCATGGTTTGATCGCGCCTAGTCGATCCAGCTGCCCGCCTGGGTGAAGAATTGGCTTCGCCGCCAGAGGTCGTGAGCGCGGGAGCAGGCGCGGCAGGGCGGGCGTCGGGGGATCTGCTGACTTTGGGGTTCCTCGCGGTCCTTGCCGGTGGGCTGCGCCTCGGCATGCTCCTGTACACGATCGATCGGCCGGGAGACGGCCCAACCCATGTGGCGCTGGCGTTCGCGTGGGCAGCGCACCCGACGTGGCCGACGTTCGGCGGCTGGCTCCCGGGCTACACCGTGCTGGCGGGGGCTCTCTGCTGGCTCATGGGTCCCTCCTACATCGTGCCGCGCCTACTGAATGTGATGCTCGGAACGCTCTCGGTGCTATTGCTGTACGTCGCCGTGCGACGGATCCACGGTGTCGTGGTCGGATTCGGCAGTGCGCTGCTTCTCGCCGTCCTGCCGCTTCATATCGGCCTCAGCGCAAGCGGCCTGACGGAGCCGCTGCTGCTCTTCGGCGCAATCGGAGCGCTGTGGGCGGTGACTCACCTCGAGGCTGATAGCGGCGCGCGCAGCGGATGGCTATCGACCTTCCTCGGGTTCTGCGTTGTCGGCGAGATGTCGCGCTACGAGTCTTGGATCGTGGTTTCGTTGCTCGCCATCTATGCAGTCTACAAGACGCGCAGCGCGCGGGTCGGGCTCCTGCTCGTCGTCGCTCTGAGCGCATTTCCGCTTGCCTGGTCCACGGGCAACTATCGGCAGTCCGGTGAGGCGCTGTTCGGCTTCGTCCATTCGCTCGACGTGGACTGGTCCATCGCGCCGGTCGACGCCCCCACCGCGGCGCGCAACCTGGCGCTGCTGGTTACGGCTCATGCCGGTTGGGGAGTTCTCCTGGCGGCGCTCGCCGGCGTTGCCGGGGAAGGATCCGCCTCGTCCGGGGTCGCCTGACTGCGGAGCAGGCACTCCACCTGGCCGCCACTGCGACGGTTTGGATCGTTCTGCTGGTCTTCGCAATGCGGCGGGCAGATACGGTGTGGGATCGCTACATCGCGTTGGCCCTCGTCCTCGCCCTGCCTTACAGCCTCTTGCCCTGGGCGCAGCCGTACCTGCGTACGCCACGCCGTCGCGCCCTCTTGATGACGGCACTGCTGCTGTCGGGCGTGCTGGCGATCGACAGGCGCTGGCCGAACCTGCCCATCACCCGCTCGTTCCCGTCGGCGATGATGAGGGTGGCCGACTGGATGCACGGCCGAGACGATCGCGCCTGCGCGATCCTCCTGACGCGAATGAACTGGGAGTCCACCCATCTCGCGCTCTTCGCGCCGCAGCTGGCGGACAGGATCACGGTCGTCTCCGATTTCATCCCCGATGCGCAGATCGACGCCGCTCTGCGGTCGCGCTCCTGCGTGCTGTTCATCACGCGCTCCGACGACCGCATCCATCGCGAGCGGGTCGAGCGCTTGCGCGGTAAGGCGGTCGGCGCGGCGGAGCGCATCGCGACGATCGATCAGCTCGAGATTTACGAGTGGGCGCCCGGCCGGCGCGACGGCCGATCTTGAGCCCGGACACGTGTGGACTATGAGCGCTTCATGTCCGAGAGGGAACGGCACCGCTCGACCCCGGTCTGGCGGCACAGTCCGCCGCGGAGAACCCTCCTTGGAACAACGTCTCCCCTCGGGCGCGCCTGACGCCGGAGCTTGCGGCTATTGCAGTCCTCCTCCTGGTCGATTGGCTCACGGTCCTGACGTGCCTCGCGCTGGTGCGCTAGCTCCGCTCGTGGCTCGGCGCCAACGCGATGCCGAGCCTTGGCCCCGTGACCAGTCTCGCCTTCTTCGCCTCCACCTCTACGGCCTTTCTCGGCTTTGCCGCGGCGCGCCTCTCACGCGCAGGGCGCTGTTCTGGGATGAGGCCCGCCGCGCCGCCCAGGCGACCGTCCGAGACTCTCCGAGCGTCTCGCCCTCCGCGAAGCGGTGTGCGCTACGGCGGTGGCCGGCGGGGCCAGACTCGTCGAAGTCGATCGACGTGTGGCTCCGCAGCACCGCGATGACGGGGTGCGGGTGCCGCACTCCCTTCCGGGCTGCCTTGGCCGCTCAGTTCGGCGCGTCGGCAGCGCGGGCGCGGGCGACGCGGTCGGCGGTGAGGGGATGGCTCGACAGGTAGGTGACGTACGCCGACTCCTGATGCTCGGGCTGTGCCTCGAGCCGCTCCAGCAGCGCGGCGAACACCGCCGGCGGTACGTGCGTCTGGCGCAGCCGCTCGAAGGCGAAGTCGTCGGCGTCGCGTTCGAAGGCGCGTGAATAGCCCGCGGTGACGACCAGCAGAGGCCCCGCGGTCGATGCTGAGCCGACCGCCCCGGCGTCGAGTGTCAGGCCGCCGGCCATCAGTCCGAGCGCCGAGCTTTGCAGCAGTTCGCGCAGGGCATCCCGATGCTCGACGTGGCCCAACTCGTGCGCCAGCACGGCCGCGATCTCGTTCTCCGACGCGGCCAGGCGCACCATCGCATCGGTGATGACGACGATGCCGCCGGGGAGCGCAAAGGCGTTGGCACCGAGCGACTCGGAGGCGCGGAACTCCAGTCGATGATAGCGCTGCAGGGGCTGACCGGCGCTCAGCACGCCGAAGCGATCGCGGATCCGGTCGCGTTCGGCCGCCGACAGGGCGCTGGGCGTGAGCACAGCGTTGTCGTCGAGCCAGGCCAGGGAGCCCTCACCGAGCGCCCGCTCGGAGTCGAGGGAGATGCGATCGGTGAGCGCCTGGGCCACCACGGGCAGGCCGTACAGGTAGCCGTTGAGCAGCGCCGCCGCGCTCAGCAGGACACAGACCAGCGCCACCGGCCAGCGTTGCTCGAGCCAATCGACGACACGACCGCCGGCGGCCGACGGCAGGCGCGCCAGCAGGGCGTCGTCGCCGCACTGCACCTGACCGCCGTCCGGCAGGGTGATGAAGCGGTCGCTGCGCCCGATGCGTGGCGACACGCGCAGCCGGTGCAGCGGATGCGTGCACGCGAGGCGCGCGCCGACGAACTGTGCCTCGTCGCCGTCAACGGTGACCTCGACCGGCGAGGCGATCGGCCGCTGGGCGTCGTGGTAGGACCCCAGGGCACGCACTGCGCCGCCGCTCATAGGGAGAACTCAATGTCGAGCAACCCGCGAGCGCCGCCGACGGGCGCCGCCGTCGCGGGCTCGCCGCGCAGCTCGCCGAGGTCGCTCTCGAGCCGGACATGCAGGTTGGCGATGCGATAGCGCAGCGTGCGTATCACCGCCCACGGCGTCAGCAGTCCCAGCGAAGCAACGACCGCAACGGCGTTGGTCAGGTAGAGGCGCCGCATGGCCAAGGGGTCGAGCGTGGCCGACAGGACCATCGGTCCAACCCGGGTGTTGTTCCACATCAGGTTGGCGAGCCGCGCCTGCACGTGGGCGTACACGGCGACGTAGGCGAGGTTGGTGAAGACTACGGCATAGGCGGGCAGCAGCGCGCGGTCGACGTGGAAGACGTTCAGCAGCACGCGCCAGCCGACGTCGATCCCGACCATGAGGGCGAGCAGCGCCAGTACCGCGACGGCGACGATGCCGAAGGCGGCGCGGCCGAGGCCGCGCATCTCGCCGCGGCAGCCGCCGAACCTGGTGTGCGTGACCAGGAAGCGCCGCAGCGCGGCGTATGCGAACGGCACGGTGCACGCGGCCACCAGCAGGATCAGCGCCGCCAGCGCGCCTTCCGGCTCGCGGTTGAGGGCGGAGCCGATGAGCAGCGCCGGGACGAGGCCGGTCGCGTTCATGGCGCGGAACAGCTCCTTGCGCGTGCCATCGAACGTGAACCGGATGCCGCGAAAGGCCGAGTAGCGCGCAGCGAACGCCGCCGAGCGCACGATCGCCCACGGGAGAATGCTGGCGGCGAGCAGCAGCACGCCGAAGAGCAGGCGCAGGCTGATCTGCCAGCCGATGTAGGTGAGGGTCAGCATCAGCGCCGCGAGCAGCCGCCCGAGGAGAATCGGCAGCGGTCGGCCGAGGTACTGGAACGGCGTCCCGTCGAGCGTCGTGTTGGCGTACAGGTAGCGCTTGCGCCGGACCTTGGCCCAGCCGGAAAAGAGGCCGAGCGTCAGCAGCGTCAGGCAGAAATTGACGATCCAGATGCGGAAGTACTCCGCCGCGGTGCCGTGGAAGGCGAGGGGCAGTTCCTGCGCTGGTGCGCGCGGATGCTCGGGCTCCGTCATGACGTTCCCCTGCCGGCGCGGCCGGCTGCCAGACCCGCCGGCTGGCACCAAGTGACATGGACGGCAGCGTCGAGCAACGCGTGCGCGGTGGCGCTGCTGGGCGGTGGCGCGATCGCGAGTCCGAGAACCCAGCCGCCGGACGGCGACCCACCTCTCCGCGCGCGGAATCCGCGTCCTCCCCGTCCGCCGAGAGCCCCTCTCGCTACCTCGCCAGCACGTGCTGTTCGCTGTTCTGCTTCTCGCCGGCGAAGGCCTCGAACCAGGGCTGTTTGGCGACGCTCGGGCGCGCCTTGCAGCGCTCGTACCAGGCGTGGAGGTTGGGACACTCCGCCGCCGGCAGGCCGAGGCCGTCGATGATAACGGCGAGAAAGGGCAGGACGACGATGTCGGCGATCGAGTACGTCTCGCCGGCGAGATAGGGGCCGCAGCCAGCGTAGCCGTCCGATACTCTCCGGTTATGTCGAATCGCCAGCTTCATGCGGGCTATCCGCTCCCTGGGCTCGGATGCCATCAGCAGGACGGGTGGCGGCCGCGTGAGGTATCATCCGCACTCTATGTTGATCTCGGACCGGCTGCTCGCCTGGGTCGTAGACCAGATCTCGCGTGCCTACCTGCGCCTGCACCGACGAGCGCCATTCCGCTGCATCACAGGCTACCGGGTGCTGATCCGGATATTCGGAGCGTCGCTGCTCCGGCGCATTCTCAAGGAGCCGCCTCTGCCCGTGCCCGAAGCAGTTCCGGGCGATGTCTGTGTCCATGTCCTGACGAAGCACAACGAATGCCTTTTCGCGCTCTGGGCGTGCAGGTCACTGCTCGAACGTCTGAAGCGCCCGCTACCGGTCTTCATTCACGACGACGGCAGCCTGACGCCTTCGCACATTGCGCTCTTGAGCTCTGCGCTGCCTGGAGTGCGCGTGGTCACGCGCGCCGCGGCCGATCGCCTGGCACGGGAACAGCTGGCCGACCTGCCGAAGTGCCTTCGACTGAGGCAGTCAAATGTTCTCACTCTCAAGCTTTTTGATCCGTGGATCGTTCAGAAGACGGGCGATTTGATTCTTCTCGACAGCGATGTCCTGTTCTTTCGCGAGCCGGGGGAAGTTCTTCACTGGCTCGACGAGCCGGCGAGCCGCGTCAACCGGTGGAACGTCGAATCCGGAGTGGCCACAACACCGGCAGCGAATCGCGAGGGAATGGGGCCGAAGATGGAAGACCCCCCGGCGCCAGAGCTCAACAGCGGACTGGGCCTCGTCACCCGGACCTCGATTTGCTTCAACGCAATCGAGTCGTGGCTGTCCGGTCACGAGCGCCCTGATGATTGGCTGATCGAAGAGCGCCTCTACGGCCGGCTCTCCCGGGTCGCGGGCATGGACAGTCTCCCGCCGGAATACCACGTGGCGAATCGGGATGGCCTCCGGCCGGCTGCTTCGATATCAACCCACTACGTCGGTTCCTTGCGTGGATTCTTCATCTCGGAAGGTATTCCGCGATTGCTGAAAGGCCCGGGTCGCAGTCAAACGGCAGCGCGGAATCTCGACCATCGCAGCGTCTCCGATCCGGCAGAATGAACGCGTTGCACAGGTTGGGGGGGCGTTTTCGCGGCGAGGTGCAGCACTTGATTCGCCGGTGCGCGGCGACGGCCAACCGCGTCCACGCGATCCGGAATACGAGGCGATTGACGTATCCAGCGGCGGACTTTTCGCTCCACATGTTACTGTGCCACGAGCACATCGACATGGCTCTCTGGGCCTTGAAGTCTTTCGCGTACGCATCGCAGTGTTCCCCGGCCATCGTGATCCACGACGACGGTACCTTGACTGAGCAGGATTCGGCGCTGCTCGAGAGTCATTTGGCGAGAGCGACCGTGATATCCCGGCGGACCGCCGACAGTCGCGTCGCGCATGCGCTGCGGGCCCATCCGCGTTGCCTCGCGATGCGGCAGTCCCCGACCTTTGTCTGTGCGCTGAAGCTGTTCGATCCCTGGATTGTTTCAGCCAGTGATCTGCTGGTCCTTGTCGACAGCGATATCTTGTTTTTTCGCCGCCCTGACGAACTGCTCAACTGTGTGAACGCAGCGGTCGCCTGCTTCAATTCCGATTATCAGGATGCCTACACGGCTTCGGCCGATGCGATCTTCGCTGCGCTCGGGGCGCTGCCGCTCCCACGCGTCAACGCTGGCCTCGTCGCAATGAGTCGAAGACATTTCGACCTGGACTTGATCGAGCGTTACTTCGCCTATTTTCCCTCACCCATACCTTGCCTGGATCGACATGAGCAGACGCTCTATGCAGTCATGTTGGGCAGAGCGCAGGCGCATCGCCTCAGCGGCGCCTATCAGATCTCGAAGCAACCCATCCACGCGGGCACCGTCAGCCATCATTTCGTGAACGACGGCTCCCGATTGCACTTTTCAACTCGGGGCGTAGCCACCCTCAGGAGCCGCGGAATGCTCGATGCCATTCTGAACGGTCTACCGGCGGGGCCCGCGGACGAAGTCGGTAGTTCGACCTAGCTCGGTAGGTCGATCTAGCCGGACGTGGCCGCTGACGATCCCCCGCGCGGCTGAGCATGCGGGTACCGCCTGGCCGAGGGCGTGGCAAGGCGAAATCGGACCGCCGAGCGGGCCTGGCGGCGGCCAGTGAGCCGCGGCCGGGAACCGAGCGCGGGCGTCGGACGCACGCCGGCGGCCGCGCGACCGCCGGGGGCCGCGCGAGGGGGGGCATGCGAGGGGCCGCCGGCGGGCGGCGCTCAGCTGGCGTCCGCGGGCAGCCAGCTCGGTTGGCGTGGTGGCACGGCGCGTTGGTCGCGCTGATCGGACCGAGAGAGTCCCGGTCGAAGTTCTCCGGGTTCCGCGGACGCCGTTTACACGACCGAAGATCGTGGAAATCGCTCGTGAGGCGCTAGAGCTGCGGGCGAGCCGCCCGCGCTCCCAGGCGGCTGCCACCGTGCAGCGCGCGCCATCGAGTTCGCCAGCTGGGAGCGCGGGCGGCGCGCCCGCAGCTCTAGCGCCTCACGAACCAGCGTCGCGTCGTGCGCGCCTCAATCACGATGCGCGATGCCGGCGGTAGGCTCGCGGCTTGTAATCAGCGCGCCGTCAGCTGCTGGAGGGAGGCGTTCTTCGGTGCCTGCTCTTCCTGTTCCTCGATCGCGCGCCGGACCTTGCGGGGCATCCGGCCGTTCGACTCGAGCAGCCAGGAGATGCGGCTGGCGACCTCGGGCGACGGATCGCGCAGGTAGGGCACGAGCTGCTCGAGCAGATCCTCGTCGGTCGGACGCAGGCGGGTGAGCGCATGGGCGGCCCACTGCCGGCGCGGGCCGTCGGAGGTCGCCAGCGCGGCGGCGACGCGGGTGGCGACGCGCGGGTCGGTGGGCGCCAGGCACGCGACCAGGCGCAGGCCCTGGGGGTCGCCGTATACCTCGTTGGGAATGTTGCGCGCCGTGAAGTCGCGGCGCAGCGACGCGTGCTTGGTGATCTCGCACATGATGTCGACCACCTCGGGCGTCAGCGGCTCGTGCATCAGCCGATTCGCGGAATCCAGCGCCAGCGCGTGCAGCTCGCGCGGATGCAGCCATCCGACCAGGGCGGCGAAATGCGCCAACTCGAGCTTGAGCGCCGACACGTTGAGGCGCTCGACCAGCCCCATCACGGCGTCGCGCGCGCCGTCGAGCGCACGAATCTCGGCAAGCACGGAGCGCTCCAGCTCGGTCATGCTCTTCGCCGGATGGCGCGCCAGGAACACCTGCAGGGTCGGGACGTAGCGCAGCGCGTCACCGCGCAGGAGGAAGCCATAGACGATACGCAGACGCTCGAGCACCGGGCGCGACTCGTCGTACAGGGAACAGATGTCCTTGCGGTCCACGGCCGCTGCCTCGCCCGGCGTCAGGCCGGTCGTCTGTGTCAGGGCCGTGCCCTTGAACGACGTGAACAGCGCCTGGTTGCGATCGCTCGTGCGTCCGGCGCGGCGCAGCGCCGTGGCATAGTCGCCCTGGCCGCGCAGATAGTGCGCGAGCATCGGCGCGGTGATCTCGCCGCGCGGCGCGACCGAGGAGAAGCCATAGATGCGCGGCACGCCGGCGAAGACGCGGCGCAGCGACTCGCGGAAGCTGGGTCCGAGCGCCCCGTAGCGCAGCTCGACGACCCGCTCGGCGGAGGAGCGGTCGAAGCCGTGCTCCAACAGGACCTGCAGGTACTGCTCGGGCGTACGCCGATCCTCGCTCTTCGTCGCCAGCGTGTTGCAGGCGAGCAGGAACACCTCCGCCGGCTGCCGGAACAGGCCGTCACAACGCGCCTGACAGGACGCCTCTTCCATCTCCTGCAGGCCGAGCGAGCCCAGCTTGCCGAAGAAGCGGCCGGCGAACTCGGCGGTGTACACCATCACGTCGCAGCGGACGTCGGCCGTGCACGCGTTCACCAACCAGGGCGCATCGGCGCCGTCGTCGATTCTCGGCGGATGCGCGGCGTTGGCCGCCGCGCGCACGTCGATGAACTCGAAGCGCTTCGGATCCAGACTCCGGCGAAAGACCTCGGCCTCGTTCGGCTCGTTCAGCGACACCAAGCACACCTTCAGGCGCGCCGGTGGCGGAACGGCTGCCGCCGCGGCCAGACCGGGCAGCAGCGCGATTGTCGCGAGCGCCGCGCCCACCGCTCGTCTACGATTGTTTCCCGTCTTTCCAACCCAACCCATCGGTCACCACCCTCCGGAGCCCAAGCCCATTCGGTAAGGTTTGCAACCGATGTGCCACGAGAGGGCGGGGGCTGAGCCGACGGGAAATACCTGCGGTGGGGCGGTAAGTTCTGCCGAATCGGGAAACCCGACCGGAAAGGCAGGACCATACGCATTTGCTTTCCAGCCGCGGCGGGCCGCTTCGCCCCGTCGATTCGGCGTGGTAGCTCGACAGCAGTAAATGACGACGCCGGTGCCGTGTCCGCCTGACGCTCTGGACATCAAGGACATCCGCGTCTGCGACGCGCGGGCCGAGATCGAGCGCTGCCTGCGGATCCACGCGTGGCTGAACGCGCTGCCGGTTGTGGATCTCCTGCGCTCGACGCCGCCGCGGGCCGACGACGATCTGATCAGCGTCGTCGTGCCGATGTACAACGCGCGCCGCTGGATCGACGACTGCCTCAGGGGATTGCTGGCGCAGACGCATACGAACCTCGAGATCTTCTGCGTCGACGACGCCAGCGACGACGACACCTACGATCACGTCGTCCATCGGTTCGGTGCCGACCGCCGGATCTGCGCGGTTCGACTCGACGCCACCGTCGGTCCGTACCAGATCAAGAACTGGGTGATCGGCTCGCTCGCGCGCGGCGCGTGGGTCGCGCTGCAGGACGCGGACGACATCAGCCATCCGCCGCGCCTCGCCACGCAACGGCGCTGGATGCGCGCGCACGACCAGCGGATGGGCGGCACGTGCGCGCATCACTTCTTCTTCCCGGATGACCCGTTGGGTCCGGGCACCGGCGCACCCGTCGCCATCGATGGCGTCCACCACAACCTGGCGTTCTTCCCGACGATCGAGGCGGACCTGGCAGCGCCGCAGTTGTCGGCGAGCTATCCGATTCGCGCCGGGTCCGAGTTCTGGGGTGTCTGCCGCCAGGGGCCGTACAAACTCTACGAAACGGTGCTGGCGGGCCATGGGACGCAGATGATCGAACGGGCGCTCTTCCTCGAGTTCGGAGGATTCGACGGGCGTACGCGCGTCGCCGCGGATTCCGATTTCAACGAACGCCTCGTGCGCTTCCACGCGCTGGGCAACGTTCCGCAGGTCCTCTACTCGCGGCGATTCCACCCGCGGTCGCTGACGCAAGATCCGGAGACGAACTTCACCTCCGCGACGCGCCGGCAATACGCCGAGCAGCGCGCGCAGCGCGTGGCCTCGATCCGCGAGGCCGCTGTCAGCGGGGACATGGCGCGCACGCGCGCGCTCTGCATCCAGGATCTCTACTTCGGCGACATCGCCGTGCAGCGCATGCACAGCGGCTTCGACGTCACCGAGCAGCTCGCCCCGCGATGTCGTTAATCCGCGAGGTGCCTGTCGAGGCGCCGGCCGAGCTGGTTCGCGCGCCCGATATCCGCACCGTCGATCCCCGCACGGAGCTCGAACGGTGCGCGCGGCTCCTGCGCTGGATCGAGCAGCTGCCCGCCGCCGCGGTGGTGTCGTCGCGGCCACCGATCGTCGCCGACGACCTCGTCAGTGTCGTCGTGCCGATGTTCAACGCCAGCGCGTGGATCGAGACGTGTCTCAAGGGCGTGCTCGCTCAGACCCATCGCAACCTGGAAGTCTTCTGTGTCGACGACTGTAGCTCCGACGACACCTACGACCGCGTCGTCGACCTGTTCGGGCGCGACGGCCGTCTCTGCGCGGTGGAGCTGGCGCGCAACGTCGGCCCGTTCCAGATCAGCAACTGGGCCGGCGGCTGGCTCGCGCGCGGGCGATGGATCGCCTGGCAGGACGCCGACGATGTCAGTCATCCGACGCGCATCGCGGTGCAGTCCCGCTGGATGGCGCGGCATCGCTTTCGCGTCAGCGGCGCGTGCGTGCACCACTTCTTCCCCCCCGATATCGCGCCGCACACGCGCGACGAGCCGCCGCTGGACGCCGACGGTGACCTGCACGAGCTGGTCGTCTTCCTGACGCACGCGCGCCAGACGACGGGGCGCGAGCGCGACCCGGCAGACGGCTGGGCGCGCGCGTGGCAGCGCAACGAGATCGGACCCGCCGCAATCGCGAAACGCGGCGCGGACGTATCCGCCTTCCACTACCTTCGCAACAGCGTGTGCCTGCACGGCTGTCAAATGATCGACACCGACCTGTTTCGCGACTTCGGCGGCTACCCGGGCATCGGCGGGTTCGGCGAGGATTCGGATTTCCACTGGCGGCTGACGCGCTTCCACGACATCGGCAACCTGCCCCACGTGCTGTCGTCGTGGCGGTCGCACGGCGCGTCGCTGACGCGCCGTGCCGACACCGGGCTGAGTGCGCCGGCGCGGTTGCGCTTTCGCGCGGCGATGCACGCGCGGCAGGAGCGGATCACGCGCGAGCTGAACGGCGGCCACTCACAACGGGCGCGGGAGCTCTGCACGGAATCCCTGCATCGCGGCGAGATCGAGATCGCGCGGGCGCACTGCGGATTCGACGTCGCGCTGTCATGACGCCCGGAACAGTGCCGACGCAACCGGGAGATAGTGGTCGGCGTACGTGATTGCCCGCGCGATCGCACCGCTTTCGAGGAGGCGCTGCGCGCGCCACTCGTAGCGCAGGGTGCAATCGGGTCCAGGGGTCGGCAGCGCCACGGGCGCCGGCACGACGATCTCCCTGGCCAGATGCTCGTCCGTCAGCTCGGAGAGCACCGGCCCCATCTGTTGCTGCACCATCGCGTAGCCATGGGCGCGCGCATGCTGCTTGCCGGCGAGCTCCTCCGCCGAGAGCGCGAGCTCGATCTGGCCGTCGCGCCGCGAGGGCGGCAGGCGTTGGACGGCGTACGTCTCGCGGCTCGCCGCGGTCTGGTAGACGAGCGGGACCTCGAAGACCGCCTCGGGGGTCTCGCGCAGCGCGGCGGAGACGATCGGCAGCGACAGGTCGTGGAGCGGATTGTAGAACTCGACGGCGTCGCAGAAGACCTGTCGCGGCTGGACGGCGTGGCACTGCTCGCGTACGCGCCCGGCGACGTCCTCGAACAGGCGAACGTCGCGCGCGAGGAGGGCGTCGTAGAAGGTCTGTTCCGCGTAGTTCAGGAACGTCGCCTGGTCGGCCAGCCCGATCCGCGCCAGTCCCTCCCGCGTCTGCGCCACCCGCTGCTCGCCGCCGCCGTCCGTCAGGTAGACGAGCCGCGGCCGCAGCCGTTGGAGCAGCCCGAACACGGCGAGCTCGTGGTTTGGGTGGCTGAAGACGAAGAGCGTCGTCGCACCGGGTGCCAGGAGGAGGGGTCGCATGGCCCGGGAGACCGGCGGTGTCGAGCGGGACATGGCGACGCGGGTGAAATCTAGCCTCTCCTCCGCGACAAGGCCACTCGCCGGCGGCGGTAGCGCGCCCCGCTGCGGTGATGGTACGCCGGCACCGTGATCGACGTCGCCCGCTTGACGCGCGCCCAGCTCGCCGTGCTCGGCCGCGAGTACATGCTGTTCGGCCATCTCCTCAACCGCGCCGCGCTGCCGCACGTACACCTGCAGATCGGCGCCGAGGCACGCGAGGCGATCGCCATCGACGAGTGGATGGGCGCCAGCCCGGTCTACACGCGCCGCATGCAACGCGAGATGGGCTTCGCCGGCGACACCGTCGAGACGATCTTCAAGGGCTTTCAGCTCGACGTCGGCTTTCCGCACCAGTACATGGACGTGCGCTATCGCCTCGAAGGGCCGCAGCGCGGCGCCTTCTGGCTGCCGCATTGCGGAGCGCTGCTCGAGGTCGAAAAGTACGGCGAGGGAGCCGTCGTCTCGATGTGCCACCACATCGAGGATCCGACCTTCGACGCCAGCGCCGTCGCCAGCAACCCGCGCGCCCGGTGCCGTCCGGTGCACCGCCCGCCGCGCACGCCCGCCGATCGCATGCCGCACTGTCACTGGGAGGTGTTCATCGATGCCGGCGCCGAACCGGTGCAGGAATCGGCGATCACGCGGCGCGTCGCGACCTCGCGCCTCGCCACCTTCCGCTTCGAGGCGCCGGCGGCGGACGCCGATGGCGGTTGGGAGGACTACCGCGGCGCATTCGACCCCGACTTCTCCCTCGAACGGCTGTCGCGGCCGGCCCTGGTCCGCGTCTGCCGCGAGTTCCTCGTGCAGAACCACCTGCTGGTGCGCGCCTTGATGATCGCCGTCGCCGAGCGCGCCGACGACGCGGCCGCGCAGCGCATCGCCGCGGCGCAGTGGATGGGTGCCGGCGCGGTCGCCGCCACGCGCCTGCGGCGCGCGCTCGGCGTACCCGGCGACGACGTCGACGCGATCAGCGCCGTGCTCGCCGTCCACCCCGCCTTCGTGCCGGGGTATCTCCATGCCGGCATCGATCGCGGCCGGCTGTGGATCGAGGACTGCGCCGCCGTGCGCGAGGGCGATGCGTACAGCTGGTACGCGCTGCCGGCCGACGCGGCGACCGCGGCGCTGACGGCGACGGTCCAGGCGGTGAACCCGCGCGCGCGCTGCGAGATCGCGACGCCACGCGGCACCGAGCGCGCGGCCTGGCAGGTGGTGATCGATGCGGCGGCCACGCCGGCGGAGACGCCGATGGAAGTGTCGATGGTCGCCAACACCAGCACCGCCGGCTTCGCCTTCAGGGTGCCGGCCTAGCGCCTTGCGCTGCCGGGCGCCACCCCGGACACGCGGCCCACACCCTTCAGGAGGACACCATGCACCGCATCTTTCGGCTCACCGCGCTCGCCCTGTTCCTGGCCACTCCGGCCCGCGCCGGAACCACGACCTGGCAGATCGATCCGGACCACACGAGCGCGCAGTTCGCGATCAAGCACATGATGGTCTCGACGGTGCGCGGCACCATCGGCCCGGTCACCGGCACGGTGACGATCGACGACGCCGACCCCACCAAGTCCACGGTCACGGCGTCGATCGACGCCCACGGCATCGACACGCGCAACCAGAAGCGCGACGACCACCTGCGCAGCCCCGAGTTCTTCGACGTCGCGAAGTATCCGAGCCTGACGTTCACCTCGAAGAAGGTGGAGAAAGCCGCCGACGGCCACTACCGGCTCACCGGCGATCTCACCATCCACGGCGTCACCAAGGAGGCCGTGCTCGAGGTCGAGGGCTCGCCGACGCCGATGCAGGATCCGTTCGGCAACACCAAGCTCGGCGGCAGCGCCACGACGAACATCAACCGCAAGGATTTCGGCCTCAACTGGAGCAAATCCCTCGACGGCGGCGGCCTGCTGGTCGGCGACACGGTGGACATCACCATCGACGTCGAGCTTTTGAAGAAATAGCGGCTCTGGCCCGACGGACGCCCGCGCGCCCACCCGGAGCCATGTAGCGCGCTCCATAGAGCGATCGACAGGAGCGCGGGCCTCCGTGCCCGTCGGCGCGCGGAGCGCGCCGGACCGCGGTGAAAACTCACCCACCGCCGGCGTTGCCGCGCGACGCTTCGCCGTTGTTGTGACGTCGCGCGGCTAGGGGTGGCGGGCATAAAGCCCGCCGCTACATCCGGAGTCCACAAACACCCGGACCGCGACGCGACACCGGTCGACCCGGGCCGGCGAAGGCGCTAGATTGCGCGGATCATGGCCATCGAGACATCGGAACTGAGAGACCGCATCGCGTCGCTGCGCGAACGCCTCGAGGCGTTCGGGAGGTATCTTTGACCTCCCCAGACGGGAGGCACGCATCCTGGAGCTCGACGCGCTCTCGGCCGAGCCGGACTTCTGGAACCACCCCGAGAAGGCGCAGACCGTCACGCGTGAACGCGCGCAGCTGACCGCGCCGCTCACCGGCTGGCGCAAGCAGGCCGAGGGACTCGAGGAGGCGCAGCTCTACCTCGAGATGGTCGCCGAGGGCGACGCCGATTCACTCGTCGAAGCCGAGAAGACGCTGGCCGGCCTCGAAGAGGCGCTGCATCAGATGGACCTGCAGCGTCTGCTCGGCGGCGAGCACGACGCCGGCAACGCCATCGTCCAGTTGCAGGCCGGCGCCGGCGGCACCGAGGCGCAGGACTGGTGCGAGATGCTCCTACGCCAGTATCTCCGGTGGTGCGAGCGGCACGACTACAAGACCGAGCTCGTCGACGTGCAGCCCGGCGAGGGCGCCGGCATCAAGAGCGCCTCGTTCACCGTCGAGGGGCCTTACGCGTACGGCTACCTGAAGAGCGAGGTCGGCGTGCACCGGCTGGTGCGCATCTCGCCCTTCGACGCCAACGCCCGGCGCCACACCTCGTTCGCCTCGGTCTTCGTCTATCCCGAGATCGACGATGAGGTGGAAGTCGAGATCGACGAGAAGGATCTGCGCATCGACACCTACCGGTCGAGCGGCGCCGGCGGTCAGCACGTCAACAAGACCGATTCCGCGGTGCGCCTCACCCACATGCCGAGCGGCATCGTCGTCGCCTGCCAGAACGAGCGCTCGCAGCACAAGAACAAGGCGATGGCCTTCAAGATCCTGCGCGCCCGCCTCTACGAGCTCGAGAAGCAGAAGCAGCGCGAGCAGATGGCCGCCATCAACAAGACGAAGAAGGACATCGCGTTCGGCAGCCAGATCCGCTCCTACGTCCTCCACCCCTACCGCCTGGTGAAGGACCACCGCACCGGCAAGGAGATCGGCAACGCCGACGCCGTCCTCGACGGCGAGATCGATCCGTTCATCGAAGAGTACCTGCAACAGACCGCCGGCACCGCCCCGACCTGAGAAAGAGATTTCACCGCAGAGGCGCCGAGACACGGAGGGTTCGCTACTCAAACATCTCCGCGCCTCTGCGTCTCTGCGGTGAAGCATTTGGCTTTCGCTCTTTCTTCGCTCGTGCTATGGGGCCGCCGGCCATGCGCGAGAAGGTCCACGCGCTATCTCATGGAGCGGCCGTCGGGGGCGACGCCGCGCGAGCTCCTCGACCTGATCTTCACGCGGCCGGGGGCGGACAACGAGTTCGGGCCGCGCTTCCTCCAGACGCTGCTCGGAGCGGACGAGCGCTTCGCATTCAGCCAGCCGACCGATCGCTGGATCGCCACCGCCCACGCGGCGCTGGCGCAGCCGCTCGACGCGGCGACCTGGGTGGTGGTCGACCTCGAGACCACCGGCGGCGCGCCGGGGGCCGGCCACGGCATCATCGAGATCGGCGCGCTGAAGGTCACGCGCGGCCGCGTGGTCGATCGGTTTGCGCAGCTCGTGCATCCCGGCCGGCGGCTACCGCCCTTCATCACGGCTCTCACCGGCATCACCGAGGCGATGCTCGCCGACCAGCCGCGCATCGACGCGGTGCTGCCGCGCTTCATCGACTTCGCGGCCGGCGCCGTGCTGGTGGCGCACAACGCCGGCTTCGATCTCGGCTTCCTCGACGCCGCTCGCCTGCACCTGTCGGGCGCCACCTTCGATCAACCGCACGCGTGCACGCTGCGGCTCGCCCGCCGGCTGCTGCCGCAGCTGCGGCGCAAGTCGCTCGACGCGCTGGGCGGACACTTCGGCATTCCGCTCGTCGACCGCCATCGCGCCATGGGCGACGCCCGCATCACCGTCGAGGTGCTGTTCCACCTGTTCGAGCTGGCGAAGCGGCGCGGCGTCCAGCGCGTCTCCGAGCTGCTCGACCTGCAACACAGCGCCAGCGACGGGCGGCGCTTCGTCTGCGCGCTGCCGCGCGCGCGGGTGGCGGCGCTGCCGGCGGCGCCCGGCATCTATCGCTTTCGCGACGCCGACGGACGCCTGCTCTACGTCGGCAAGGCGAAGAACCTGCGCCAGCGCGTCGCCAGCTACACCACCAACGCCGCGACGCATCGCGGCAAGGTGCTCGACCTCATCCGCCACATCCACGACGTCGAGGTCGAGGTGGCGGGCTCGGAGCTCGAAGCGTCGCTGCACGAGGCCGACGAGATCCGCCGCACCAAGCCACCCTACAACCGCCTCAGCAAGCACCTGCCGCAGATCGCCTTCCTCAAGCTCACCCTCGGCGATGCCTATCCGCGCCTGGCGGTGGTGAGTCGCCTCAGCGGCCGCGCCGGCCGCTATTTCGGCCCGTTCCGCAGCCGGCTGTCGGCGATCGAGGCGCAGGCCCTGGTCGGACGCCTCTTCCGCCTGCGCACGTGCACCGGCAGGCTTCGGCCGGCCCCCGAGGTCGCCCCCTGCCTGCACGGTCAGATCGGCGCCTGTACCGCGCCCTGCGCGGCGCGGGTCGATCGCATCGGCTACGCGTCGCAGGTCGCGGCCGCGGCGCGCTTCTTCGACGGCGAGATCGGCGCCGCGCAGCGCGAGATCGAGCGACGGCGCGAGGCACACAGCACGGCGCAGCGCTTCGAGGCCGCCGCCCGGGCGCAGCGCGACCTCGAGTTGGTGCGGCGCATGCGCCGCCGGCAGCGGGCGATGAGCTGGATCGTCGAGCGGCAGCACTTCACGGTGATGCAGCCCGCCGCCGACGGCGGCCGCGCGCTGCTCTACGCCGTCGCCCACGGCCGTCTGATCGCCCGCGCCGCGGCCAGCCACCCGGCGGATCTCGCCGCCTTCGCGGCGCGCGTGCAGGGCGAGCTCGCCCTGCCCGGCAAGCGCGCCCTCCAGCCCGAGGACGTCGAGGGCACGATCATCCTCGCCGCGTGGCTGCGCAGCCGGGGCGAGCGGACGGCTACGTGTTCCGCCTGAGCGAAGAGGTGCCGGTGACGGCGCAGCTGGCGGAATGGAGCGTCGCGCTGGAGACGATCGTCCAGCGCTGCAGCGCCGCGTAGCCGAGATCGCCAAAGAAAAGGGCGGGCCCTCACGGGCCCGCCCTCGTTGATGACGCAGTGGATCGCGCGCCTAGCGGCGCGCGCGACGGGCGCGCACGGTGGCGCGCTTCAGCTGCAGGCGGCGGCCGAACCAGAGAAGGAACGGCATGGCCGCGACCACCAGCAGGTTGCCGGAGCCGCCGGTGCCCGTCGTCGAGCAGCCGCTGCTCGAACTGGCGGAGACGCAGATCGGGTCGCCGCTCGTGCTGACGACGCACTTCTGGCCGCTCGGACAGGGGTTCGGCAGGCAGGGATTCGTCGGCACAGTCGTCGGCAGGCGCGTCGGCGTGAAGGTGCGAGTGGGCGTGCCGCCCGCCTCGCACTGGCCGCTGCCCTCGGCGCAGTGTTGATCGATGTCGCAGGAGTCAAGCGCGCAGCAGACGCCGTCGACGCAGAACGTGGACTGACAATCGCTGGTAACCGAGCAGAGATCACCGGTCGGCGCGGGCGTCGAACGGTGCGTGGCGGTCGGGGTCGGCGTCTCCGTCGACGCGCCGCCCGACGGGGTGCGCGTCGGCGTGCCGGGCGTGGGGTTGAACGACGTGCAGAAACCGTCCGGATTGCAGAACTCGTCGATCGTACACTTGTGGTTGCAGCAGATCAGGTCGTACGCGTCGCAGACGTTCGACGCGCACTCGGCGTCCTGCATGCAGTCGTCGCCGCCACTGGCGAGCGGCGAGCAGATGCCCTGGTCGTTGCAGAAGCCGCCGTCGCAGCGCTCACGGCAGCAGTGATCGCTGCTGCAGAAACCCGTCGCGCACGCGTCGTCCTCGACGCAGTCAGCGCCGTCGCCGAGCAGGGGTACGCACACGCCGAGGTACCCCGGCTTGCTGCAGCTGCCGCCATCGCAGGCGGTGTCGCAGCAGACGTTGTCGACGCAGAAGCCCTTGTTGTCCGGGCAGTCGCTGGGGTCCTGACAGTCGATCAACGTGTTGTCCGACTCCGGCACGCAGGTACCCTCGCGCCCCGGGATGTTGCAGAGCTCGTTCGCTTCGCACGGCGCGCCGCAGCAGACGCCGTTGGTGCAGCGAGCGGACAGGCACTCGTCACCGGTCAGGCAGGGGTCGCCGTTGGCCGAGCCGCCGGGCGAGCCGACGTTGATGAACGCCTGCAGGCTCAGCGAGCGCTGCGCGCCGATCATGACATCGGGCTTGCCGTCGCCGTTGATGTCGCCGCTGGCCATCGACTGCGGGGCTTTCTGAATGCCGAACACGGGCCCCGGCACGAAGCCGCCGTCGCCGCGGCCGCCGAACGCCTGCATGGCGTCGACCAGCTGGACGTTCGACCCACGCGAGCGTGGATCGGTGACCGCCACCATGAGGTCGACCGTGCCATTACCGTCGTAGTCACCCTCGGTAAGTGCGAGCCCCTTGCAGGGCTGGCCGTTGGTGAAGAACGGACACGGGACCGGAATGCCCGGCGGCGGCAGCAGTGCGCCGGTGCCGGTGGCGATGAGCACGTCGATCTCGCTGACCCGGCCCGTGCCGCTCGGCCGATTCAGCATGGCGATGTCGGGGGTGCCGTCGTTGTTGAAGTCGCCGGCAATCATGTTGCTGGGGTTCTCGCCGACGACGAACTGGGTCGGCTCTTCGAACTCGGGGAATCCCTGCTGGACGCGCTTGAACAGCGTCACCGAGACGTCCTTGACGCGCGGCCCGCCGAGATCGAGGGTCACCAGATCGTCATGGCCGTCCTTGTTGAGGTCGACGGCGAGGATCTGCTCGGGGCTCAGGCCGACCACGAAGTCGCCGCCCCGGCGGAAACGCGGCGGGGAGCCGTTGTCGTTGAGGAGGATGAAGACCTTGTTCTCGCGGCGGTCGATGACCGCCAGGTCCGGGCCGCCGGAATCGTCGAGGTTCGCGATCGCGACGCCGTACGGGTTGCGCGAGTTCGGGACGGTGATCAGGTAGGAATCCAGGTACGTGCCGTCGCCCTTGCCGAGGAGGATGTGGACGCCGTCGGCGGCCTGATCGGCGACAACGACGTCGAGGCGGCCGTCGCGGTTGAGATCGCCGATCGCCACACCGCGCAGGGTGTCGCCGACGCGTACCGAGCGGGCGGGCGCGAAGCGGGACGGCGAGCCTGGCGACGCGAGGTAGGTCGAGACGTCCTTGCTGGCGGGGCTGACCACGACGATGTCGGCCAGGCCGTCATTGTTGAGATCGCCGGTTGCCATGTAGTCGGCCTGCGGCGGTACGCTCGTCGTCTCGGCCCCGACGAAATTGATGCCGGCGAGAGCCGACTGTGCGATCAAGAGCGTGGACAGCAGCGCGCCGAGCGCAACGCGAGGACGAACCATGCAGAACCCCTCTTTCGTGTTGACGAGATGGTCGGGAGCCGAAGGCTCCGAACGGGATGCAACGAGGTTAAGATTCACTGCGGGCTTCGAGTTTGTCAAACGAATTCCACGTATCGTGCCGCGCAAAAGCCCCAGTAACACTGGGCTTTTGTGGCTTCCCACCCGGTCGCGCGCTTGCATTCGCACAAGGCCCGCACTTGCACATCCACCACAATCACCGCGCCGGTGACGTTCATGCAAGGAACATCTGATTCCCAGACGGCGAGGCGCTACCGCGACCGGAACGAACATGACCGGTGATCTCGCAGGGCGCATCGAGTTGCTGCGCGGCGACATCACGCAGCAGGACACCGACGCCATCGTCAACGCCGCCAACACCACCCTGCTCGGCGGCGGCGGCGTCGACGGCGCCATCCATCGAGCCGGCGGTCCGGCCATCCTCGAGGCGTGTCGCGAGCTGGGCGGTTGCGCCACCGGCGACGCCAAGATCACCATCGGAGGACGCCTGCGCGCCCGCCACGTGATCCATACCGTCGGCCCGGTCTATCGCGACGGCGGCGCGCGCGAGGCCGAGCTGCTCGCCCGCGCCTATCGGCGGAGCCTCGAGGTCGCCAGCGCCCACGGCCTGCACTCCCTCGCCTTCCCTTCGATCAGCACCGGCGCCTACCGCTACCCGATCCGCGACGCCGCTCGCATCGCCCTGGATACCGTCGAGGCGTATCTTCGCGACCACCCGGAGATCGCGCTGGTCCGTTTCGTCCTGTTCAGCGACGCGGATATGGCGGTGTACGGGGAAGCCCTCGCAAAGCCGTGACCGGTGAAATAGACCAGTGATCGGACCCCGCCCCCACCGGTCGGTGGTTACCGATCGCTGGTCACGCCTTCGATCTCGAACCCCATCTCGGTGACCATCGACTGCGCTTCCTGGAACGCCTGACCGGGCGTCGTGAGGTAGCCGTCGACGAAGATCGAGTTGGCGACGTGCAGAGCGAGCGGCCGGAACCATCCGAGATTGCCCTCGCCGCCGCCGGCCATGCGGATCTCGGCCGCGGGGTTGGTGAGACGGAAGAGGCAGAGCGCGCGCAGGCAATCGGTCGGGCTCAGCTCGCGACGGCCCTCGAACGGTGTCCCGTCGATCGGGATGAGGAAGTTCACTGGTAGGGAATCGACCTGCAGCTCGCGGAGCGCGAAGGCGAGGTCGATCACGTCCTCGGCGGTCTCACCCATCCCGAGGATCCCGCCGCAGCAGGTGGCGAGACCGGCGCGCCGCACGGCTTCGACGGTGCGGACGCGGTCCTCGTACGTGTGCGTGGTGCAGATCTGGCCGTGATGGCGGGCGCTCGTGTTGAGGTTGTGGTTCACGAAGTCGATGCCCGCCGTCTTGAGCGCGCGCGCCTGCGCCTCGTCCATCAGGCCGGCGGAGACGCACAGCTCGATCTCCGGTTGCTCGGCCTTGATCGAACGGGCCGCGGCGCAGAAGCGGGCGATGTCGTTCTCGCTCGGCCCGCGGCCGCTGGTGACCATGCAGAACCGGCGGGCCCCGGCGGCGGCGGCGCGCCGCGAGCCGGCCAGCAACTCGGCGACGGAGTCGAGGCGATAGCGAGGGATGTCCGCTTCGGAGACCGCCGACTGCGAGCAGTAATGACAATCCTCGGGACAGAGCCCACTGCGCGCGTTGCGCAGCTGACAGAGCTTCACGCGCTTGCCGCAGTGCTCCTCGCGCACCCGGGCCGTGGCGCGCAGCAGATCCGGCACTTCGGCGTCGGACGCCTTCAGCACCCGACGAGCCGCGTCACGGTCGACGGTGCCGCCGGCGAGAACCAGGTCGGCGAGGTCTTCAGCCCAGTGAACCATGCGGGGCGCCTACCAGAAATCCAGGGATGAGCACAGATGGCTCGAGAAGGCGGATCAGGGACCAGGGCAAAGGGCCAGAGTGGACACATCCCGGTCCCATCCTGATTCTGTGTCCTTCATCGCCCTCTCTCTTCTGTGTTCATCTGCGGCCATCTGTGTTCATCTGTGGACTCCATGGCCCTCGATGAGATCAGACGCCTGGTGCGCGAGGCCCTCGGCGTCATACCGACGGTGGATCTGCACGGCCTCGGCGTGAAGGCGGCTCTGCGGGAGACCGAGCAGTTCCTCACCGAGGCACAAGAGGATGGTCTGGGCTCGGTGCGGATCGTCTACGGTAAGGGCAAGCGGAGCCCGGAGGGCCGCGGTGTCCTCCGCGAAGTCATCCCGAGTTGGCTCGACGGCGACGGCCGCCGCTTCGTGCGCCGCTGGGAGCGCCGCCCCGACGCCAGCGGCGCCGACGGCGGTGTCATCGTCTGGGTGCGCGAGCTGGAGCTGGAAGACGAAGAGTCGGAGTGCGGAACGTGAGCGCCGCTCACGCGGCGATCTGACAGCGGCGCTCACGCGCCGCACTCCACTCAGCCGCGAATCACCTGGCCGGAACGCGCTCCGGTCAGCTCGCCGCGCTCGACGGCGACGGAGCCGTTCACGATCACCGCTTCGATCCCGTCCGCCTTGGTGAGCAGGCGCGGGCCGCCGCCGGGCAGGTCGTAGACGAGCTTCGTCTCGCGGTCGATGACGCGCGTCGGGTCGAAGAGCACCAGGTCGGCGAACCACCCCTCGTTCAGCGTGCCGCGCTCCTTGATGCCGAAGAGCGCGGCGGGCACGGCGGTGAGCTTGCGCACGGCGCGCTCGATCGGCATCAGGCCGCGCTCGCGGATCCAGCGGCCGAGGAAGTACGTCGCGTACGCATGGTCGGCGAGCAGCGTGAGATGCGCGCCGGCGTCGGAGAGGCCGATCAGGTAGTTGTCGTCGAGCAGGCTCGGCCGGCGCTGCAGGTCGCCGGCGAGGCAGTAGCTGAACTCCATGTGCAGATCGTCCTCGAGGGCGATGTCGAAGAACACCTCGAACGGATCGCCGCCGCGCTCGGCGGCGATCTCGGCGACCGTCTTGCCGATCAGTGACGCGAGCGCGGGCGTCTCGGCGAGCTGCACCTTGACGCCGTCCCAGTCGCCCTTGAAGAGGCGATAGCCCTCGATCTCGCCGGTGACGTCGCGGCGGAAGGCGGCGCGGAAGGTCGGGTCGGCGAAGACGCGCGGCAGATCGCGTCTTGTCCGCCTGCATGACGCGCGACCAGCTGCGGCAGCTGCTCGAAGATGCCCATCGCCGAGAGCTTGAAGTCGGTCATGCGTCGGACGGCAGCTGGTCTGCGGCAGCGAGCTGCAGCCCCTCGCTGGCGGGCCGCGTCGAGCTTCTCGGTCGCCGTCCGGACGGATGGCGCCGAGGAACGTGACCGGCCGGCCGCTGCGCCGCGCCGCCTCGATGCTGACGCTCGACGTCGGTCAGGTGCTTGGTGGTGATCTGCGACCGCGCCGCGGCCGAACTCGTGCAGCACCGACGCCAGCGCCGAGCACTTCGTCGTCGCTCGGCGCAGCGGCTCGGCACCGGCTTGCCGTCGCCGCCGAAATGGGTCGGCGCCTGCGAGGTGGAGAAGCCGAGCGCGCCGGCGCGCATGCCCTCGCGCACCAGCTCCTGCATGCGCGCCAGCTCCTCGCGCGTCGCGGCGCGCTCGGCCGCGGCGTCGTCGAGCACGTAGTAGCGCAGCGCCGAGTGGCCGAACAGCGAGCCGACGTTGAGCGCCGGCCGCATCGCGCGCCACGGCGTCGAGATATTCGCGGGAAGGTCTCCCAGTCCCAGGTGATGCCGCTGCGCAACGCCGGCAGGCTCATGCCCTCGACGCGCTCCAGCATGCGCATGATGCGGTCGCGTCCCTCCGGCTTGCAGGGCGCGAGGGTGAAGCCGCAGTTGCCCATCACGACGCTGGTGACGCCGTTCCAGCACGACGGCGTCAGCGCGTGATCCCAGCAGATCTGCGCGTCGTAGTGCGTGTGCGGGTCGATGAACCCGGGACACACCGCCAGCCCGCTCGCGTCGATCTCGCGCGTGCCCGCGCCGGCCTTGCCGCCGATCTGCGTGAGGCGGTCGCCGTCGACGGCGACGTCGCCCGTGCGGCCGGGCGCGCCGGTGCCGTCGATGATGGTGCCGCCGCGGATGACGAGATCGTGTGACATGGGAATGCTCCTGTTTCGACGTTTGGTTGGCTCTCACCCGCGGACCGTTTCGCGAGCACGCCCTTCGCGTATGCCTCGGGAATGGACCGGCGGCCCATCCCGACCTCGCCTCCCATGCGTGCCGTGGACCGGGTGCGCTTGTCAAACGCTCGTTTGTGTCGAAGACGGCGGCGCTACGCCAGAAGGGCGGGCAGCTCGTCGGCGCCCTCGATGAAAAAGTCGGGCCCGGCCGCGCGCAGCTCATCGCGACCCCGCAGGCCCCAGGCGCAGGCGACCGTCCGGGCGCCGAAACGCCGGCCGGTCTCGACGTCGATCGGGCTGTCGCCGACCATCCACACCCTGCCCGCCTCGCCGACGCTCGCCACCACGTGCGCGATGGTCGCCGGGTCCGGCTTGCTCACCGCCAGCGCGTCGCCGCCGACGACCGCCGCGAAGAGCGGACGGATCGCCAATCCCTCGACGATACGGTCGAGGAAGGTCTGCGGCTTGTTGCTCAGGATGGCCAGCGTGCAGCGGGGCGTCAGCGCGTCGAGGACGGCGCGCACGCCGTCGTAGAGCCCGGTCGTATCCAGGCAGCAGTCCGCGTAGTGGACGCGGAAGCGCAGATAGAGCGGCTCGATGCGGGCTGCATCGTCGCTGCCGATGGCGCGACCGATCAGGCGGCGCACCCCATGGCCGACCCAGTCGCGCACGTCGGCGCCCGCCGCCTCGGGCAGGCCGGCCTCGCGCAGGGTGCGATTCAGCCCCGTGGCGATGTCGCGCCAGGTATCCGCCAGGGTGCCGTCGAAATCGAAGATGACGAGGTCGCGAGGCATCGGTGGAGGTTGCCCGACAACGTCGCGCGTCTCAACGCAGTGGGAGCGCGGGCCTCCGTGCCCGTCGGCGCGCGTCAGCGCGCCGGAGCGCGCCCCGGGGCGACTCCGTCGCCCCGACGGGCACACGGAGGCCCGCGCTCCCAAACTTCCCCATGACGCAACGGTGGTTTGACTTAGATTCGTGCCGTTCATAGCTTGGGCTGATCCGTACTGATCGGTATCTGCAGTGGGCGTGCGGGTGTGCGGAACCGGGTTCCGACGCGCGCTCCTTAAGGGGGGACCGCATGCACACGTCCAGGCGCAACGTGCGCCGTTTGATCGTTATCGCCGCGCTCGCGGCTCTGCCGCTGCTCGCCGCATGCGGCGACAGCAACGACAACAAGCCGCGGCCGACCGCGACGGCGACCGTCGTCCAGCCGACCGCGACAGCGACGCGCGCATCCACCGCCACCACCGCGCCGGCCACCGCAACGGCCGTGCCGCCGACCGCGACCTCCACGGCCGTGCCGCCGACCGCGACGGCCACGGAGGTGCCGGCCACGGTGACCGCGACGCCCGCGGCCACCGATACGCCGACGGTCAACCCGAGTTTCCGCGATCTCACCGGCGCAGCCGAAGCGACGTTCGCCGCGCACGGCAGCGTCAATCAGGTCTACCTCACCGGCGCGACCGAGGGTGACGTGCTCGAGCTCGTCGGCGCCGATTCGTTGGTCGAGCAGACCGGCACCGTCGACGCACAGGGCGCGCTGATCTTCCGCGACATCGCGGCGGGCGGCGGCTACCGCGTCGTCGCCGGTTACCCCGACGCCCTCTCGGCGTCGCCGGCGCTGACCGTCACGGCGATCGACGACCCGCCTGACCAGTCGTTCTACAGCTCGCAGGTGCTGCAGAAGGACTACGGTTATCTGACGACGCGCGACGGCACCCAGCTGTCGATCAACGTCGTGCTGCCGGGGCCGATCGATGGCGGCCCGTACCCGACGGTCATCGAGTACTCGGGCTACGATCCATCCAATCCCGACTCACCGCAGCCGAGCACCCTGATCGCCAGCGTGCTCGGCTACGCGGCCGTCGGCATCAACATCCGCGGCACGGGCTGTTCAGGCGGCGCGTTCCAGTTCTTCGAGCCGTTGCAGTGGACCGACGGCTACGACGCGATCGAGGTGATCGCCGCGCAGCCGTGGGTGAAGGACCACAAGGTCGCCATGGTCGGCCTGTCCTATCCCGGCATCTCCCAGCTCTTCGTCTCTCAGCTCCAGCCACCGTCGCTCGAAGCGATCGCGCCGCTCTCGACCATCTCCGACGTCGGCCGCGGCACGCTCTACCCGGGCGGCATCCTCAACAACGGCTTCGCGACCGACTGGGCCGCCGAGCGCAAGCACGACGCGCAGCCCTTCGGCCAGAGCTGGACGAAGAAGCGCCGCGACGCTGGCGATCAGGTCTGCATCGACAACCAGACGCTGCGCCTGCAGTCGCCCGACATCCTCGAGATGATCGCGCAGAATCAGTTCTACGTGCCCGAGGTCGCCGATCTGGTGACGCCGACCTTGTTCGTCCACAACATCACCGTGCCCATCTTCCTCGCCCACGCGTGGCAGGACGAGCAGGTCGGCGGCTACGCGCCGAACTTCCTCGATCGCTTCACGGGCACCGACAAGAAGCACTTCACCCTCGTGAACGGCGGCCACAGCGAGCCGCTGATTCCCGCCATCTTCGCGCGCTGGATGGAGTTCCTGTCGTTCTACGTCCGCAAGGAAGTGCCCCAGACCCCGGCACTCGCCGGTGCCATCCTGGGCGTCTTCGGCAGCGACGTCTTCGGCGCCACCGGCCTGACGCTGCCGCCCGACCGCTTCACCGGCATGACCTACGAACAGGCGTTGGCGGCGTTCGAGAGCGAACCGTCGGTCCGCGTGCTGTTCGAGTCCGGCTCCGGCGATCCAACCCAACCCGGCAAGCCTGAGCCGGGCTTCGAGGCATCGTTCGACAGTTGGCCGATCCCGGGCACCGTGGCGACGCCCTTCTACCTCGCATCCGAAGGCCGGCTCAGTCCCGTGCAGATTTCGGGCAGCGGCGTCGATACGTTCACGTACGACGACACCGATGCGCAACGCGGCAGCCTCGCCAGCGGTAACGGCAACGACTCGTGGCTGGCAAACGCCCCGTGGGACTGGCGGCCGCTCGTGGACGGCCGCGCCGTCGCCTACGCGAGTGCACCGCTCACAAAGGACACGGTGATGATCGGCAACGGCAGCGTCGACCTGACGGTGCGCGCCAGCGCACCGGACGTCGATCTGCAGGTCACGCTGTCCGAGATCCGACCTGACGGCAAGGAGAACTACATCCAGAACGGCTGGCTGCGCACCAGCCGCCGCGTGCTCGACGAGACGCAGTCCACCGAGCTGCGCCCGGTGGCCACGCACAAGGAAGCCGACGCGATGCCGCTGCCGGCCGGCCAGTTCACGCTGGTGCGTGTCGAGCTCTTCCCCTTCGCCCATGCGTTCCGCGCCGGCTCGCGTATCCGGCTCTCGGTAGAGGCGCCGGGTGGCGATCGCGCCATCTGGAAGTTCGATGCGCTGCACATCGATGGCGGCGCCACCGTTGAAATCTCGCTCGACGACTCGCGTATCGTATTGCCGGTCGTGCCCGGCATCGAGATTCCTACCGATCTGCCGCCGTGCAACGCGCTCCGCGCACAGCCCTGCCGGCCGTACGAGGAAATCGACAACAGCATCGACTAGCACGGGGGACCCCGCGTCAGCGTCGTACGTGCGTCCGGACGCACGGCGGCGCTGACGCGTCGTTGGTTTCCCGCCGGTCGGCTTTCACCGCTCCACATCCGCCGCCGTCCCGGCTACCATGCGCCGGCGATGGCGGTGGGGTCGGGGTCGGCGGCGCGCCTGGCGAAAGCGCGCCTGCGGGGCAAATCGAAGCGACGGGTGCGGCCGACGCCGGCACCCGCCGGCTGGCGCGACTGGATTCTCGGCGGCGCCGAAGCGTTGCTCCTCGGCGGCGCCGCGCTGGTGATGGTGATCGCCGCCCTCGGGCAGTTCGCCGATTGGTTCGTCGGCGCCGAGATGTGGAGCCACCTGCTGCCGTTCGCCGCCGCCGTGCTCGGTCTCGCGGTCGTCGTCGGCGGCTTGCTGGCTGGGTGGCTCCGCACGCGCCGGCCGCTCGCTTCCCGCCTCGCCTGGGCGCCACTGATCGTGGCCCTCGCCACCGCCGGCGGCGCGGCGCGATTCGCGCTCCTCCCCGCCTTCGCGCGCGACGTCCATCAGCTGCAGGGCCTGGTCGGCGGACAGGCCGCCGCGGAGCGCGCCGCCATCGCCCATCAGGTCTTCGCCGCCTACCGGCGCTCGGATCGCGGCGCGCTGCAGAAGATGTTCGACCGCGGCCAGCCCTTCGCGCTCGTCGTCAGCGACGCCGCGGCGACCTTCGGGATCGATCCCGACCTGCTGATGGGCGTAGCGGCGGTCGAGTCGTCGTTCCGTCCACGCACCAGCGGCGACGGCGGCCTCGGCCTCTTCCAGATCACCGCGCCGCCCGCCGCGGCTCTGGCCGACGCGACGCGCATGCTCGGCGCCGCGCACATCGTGCTCGCCGACCCGCGCCACAACGCCTCGGTCGGCGCCGCCACGCTGCGCCGCTATCTCGACCAGATGCACCAGGACATCTTCCTCGGCCTGCTCGCCTACAACATCGGCCCAGCCAACGGCGGCCTGCGCTCGATCATGGACCACTACGGCGCCCGCGATTTCGTCACCATCCAGCCGTATCTGCAGGAACTGCCGCGCGACTATCCGATCCGCGTCCTCGCCACCGCCCTCGCCTATCGCCTGTGGCGCAACGGCGCCCTGCCCCCCTACGAAGAGGGCGACAACGCCCTGCGCATCCAGGCCGCCGGCATCCCGGGACTGGCGTCGTAGTAGCGCGGGCCTCCAGGCCCGTTGGGGGGAGCGCGGGCCTCCAGGCCCGTCGGGGGGAGCGCGGGCCTCCAGGCCCGTCGGGCCGGCAGCCGGCCCGGAGCGCCCGACACGATGTCCTTCTCATGTTTGCTCTGCCGCTTCCCGCCACGTATGGGGCGTGCCGAGAAAGGAGGAGGCGTTTCATGCCGGAACCGCAGCGCGGACCCTGGCTCACCTTCTGCGCGGTCTGCTTTGGCCTGCTCGCTCTGTCGAACTTCCTGAAACCCCTCCACCTCGGGGGGCAGACCTTCATCTTCTTCGGCTCGCCCCTGTGGGGCGTCGCCAATGCCATCATCGCGCCGTTGTTCGGCATCTTCCTCACGATCTACGCGTACGGCATCTGGACCATGCGCCGCTTTGCCCTCGGGATGGGACACGCCTACGCCGTCTACGTGGTCCTCAACGGGGCGATCTTCCGCATGAACGATCCGGACACCAGCATGGGTCACGTGCTCGGTGGGGTCGTGTCGGCGATGATCGGGGTCGGCGTCGCGGTCGGGGCGGCCATCGTCCTGACGCGGCGCAAGGCGGAGCTCCGCTGAAGCGGCCGCCGCCGACGCGCGCGGCGGCGCCCGCCGGTGGCGATTCGTCGCCATCTGTGGTTTCGCTCTTGCGCCCGTGACCTCCCCCATCGATCCGCCGCCGCCGAGCGCCGATTCCCCTGCCGTGCCGCTGTCCATCGCGGTGGCGCCGCCGCCGACCGCGCTCCCGCCGCGACGGCGATTCCCCTGGTGGCGGGCGCTGCGCGCGGTCATCGCCTTCGGCTTCGTCGTCGTCGCGGGGAGCGTCCTCGCGCTCGCGTTCGGACTGTACCTCGGCGTCACCGGCCGCAACCTGCCGATGCTGCGCGCCGCGGTCGGCGTCGTCGGCCGTGCCGTCGCCGGCCAGCACACGACGGCGGTGGTGGCGCGCCTCGAGTTGCGTCCCGCCGCGCGCGCGCTGAGCGGTGAGGCGACCCTCACCGTTCGCGCCGACAGCGAGGGCCGTCAGCGATTTTATTTCCTGCTGAACGACGGCCTGCGCCTGCGCGACGCCTGGCAGGCGACCGACGACGGCGACCGCGCGTCGCTCTCGACCATGCGCCTCGGCCCCCTCGCCATCGTCACGCTGCCGCGCCCGCTCGCGGCCGGCGCCAGCGCGCAGATTACGCTCGCCTACGGCGGCGAGGTGCAACCGGGCGGGGTCACCGCCAGCGGCGCCGTGCTCGAAACGGACGACGTCATCCTCACGCCCGCCGACTTCTGGTACCCGTCCGACGTCCAGGGCGCCTTCGACGCCGACGTCGAGGTGCTGCTGCCCGCGGACCTGACCCTCGTCCACAACGGCCACGAGGAGCATCGCATCGTCGAGGGCACGAGCGCGCGCGTCCGCTTCACCAGCGAGCGGCCCGTCGCCGGGCTCGCGTTGGTCGCCGGACGATACGAGCGGCACGCGCGCGAGGACGACGGCCGCGCGTACCAGCTGTTCCTCCCGCCCGGCGTCGATCTCGACGCCGAGAAGGTGCTCGAATCGATGGTGGTCGCCGAGCGCGGACTCGCCGGTCACTACGGCCCGTCGGGGTTCAGCCGCTCGACGCTCTACGTGCCCCGGCGTCTGGCGCGCGCCTTCAACGACGGCAGCGGCCTGCTCGGGATTCCGCCGCGCTACTTCCATGACGGCCGCTACGGCTACGAGAGCGTCGCGCACGAGCTCGCGCACAACTGGTGGGGCGCCACCGTCTCCGAGCGCTGGCTGACGCCCGGCACCGGCGGCGAGTGGATCGTCGAGGGTTTCGCCCAGTACTCCGGCTGGCGCGCGGTCGGCGAGCGCTTCGGCGAGCCCGCCTTCGCGCGCGTCCTCCAGCGCAACTTCTTCGATCCCGACGCCACCGGCGCGCTCGCCACGACGTCGGCGCTCGACAACGGCCTCGATCCGCAGGCGCGCGCGACGATCTACCAGAAGGGCGGCTACGTCACGTACCTGCTCGCCCAGCAGCTCGGCGCCGACGGCTTCGACGCCGCGGCGCGGGCGTTCATCGAGAAGTACCGCTACCAGGCCGCCGACGACGCGGCGGCGCAGGAGGTCTTCGCGGCCACCAGCCAGCAGGACCTCGGCCCGTTCTTCGCGACCTGGGTCCGGTCCACCGCGTCGATCGACCTCGCGCTCGACCCGCAGGAAGGCGGCGCGTCAGTGCGCAATCTGCGCGCGGCGGCGCCGCCCGAGCACATCGCGCTCTGGCGCGGCGGCAACGGCGAGCCGGAACGCACGACGACGGCGGTCGGCGATACGATCGCCGACGTCGGCGCGCAGCGGGTGCTGCTCGATCCGCTCGCCGCCGTCGCCGACATGCTCCGCAGCAACAATGTCCTGCCGCGCGTCGACACGCCGCGACGGGTCGCCGTCTCGCCGCATGGCGAGGTGTTGGTGGTGGACGGCGAGCCGGTCGCCTGGGCCCCCGCGACCGTGCGCGTGCTCTCGCCGGCCGGCAAGACGCTCCACACCTGGGCGCTCGATCGCGGCCTCGCGGCCGATCCGACGTGGAGTGCCGACGGCTCGCGCATCCTCGCCGTGGAGAGCGCCCCTGGCGCCGCACCGACCCTGCTGGCGCTCCGCCTCGGCGATGGCGGCCGGCAGACGCTCGGCCACGATCGCATCGCGGCCGCGGACGGCGACGGCACGGTCGTGGCGCGCGAGGGCCGGCTCCTTCGCCTGGGCGCCGGCCGCGGACACGTCTTGATCGCGCACCCCAACGCCCGCATCGGCGCCCTCCTGCCCGCGCCGAGCGGCGGCGGCATCGCCTACGCGCTGGTGCGCGGCCAGGAGATGGAGCTCCGCCTGCTGCCCGCCGGCGCGGCCGAGAGTCGCGTGCTCTTCACCTGGGCGGCGGCGGCGCCGTTCTGGGCGTGGGCGTCGGACGGCTCGCGCCTGTTCGTCGCCCTGCCCGGCGATTGGGACTGGCAGCTCTGGGAGCTGCCGATCGAGGGTGGCGAACCGCGGCGCCTGGTACAGGAAGCGGCGCGCATCACCGGCGTCGCCGCGGCGCCGGACGGCAACCGCGTCGCCGTCGTCGCTCAGGCGGACGTCGACGAGCCCGACGACCGCACCGAGCTCTTCGTCATCGACGCCCGCTCCAACGACGTCCATCGCTTCAACGAATCAGCGACCACCTTCGTCGACGCGGCCTGGCTCGACGACGACGCGCTGGCCGTGATCACCGCCAACGCGGACGATGCGGCGGTGCCGCAGGCGCGACGCCTGGAAAAGTTGTCGCTGCCGGACGGCACCCGGACCGCGTGGTGACTCCGTAGCCGCGGGACCTGTGCCCGCGGGCGACGCAGAGCGTCGCCAGGCGGGGTGGGGCCCCCGGCCCGACGAAACCGGCGCACCAACGTCCGGACGGCCGCAATGCCGCACGGCGGCCGCCCTCCCCGGCGGCCCAGTGGCCGCAGCTACACGCGCTACGCGCCTTCGCGCTCGCGGGCGATGCCGAGCGTCGGGCTCGGCGGCAGGTTGCGGACCTCGCCGGGGAACAGGTCGACGATGTAGTCGACGACGTTGCGCATCGCCACGATGCCGGTCGGATAGCCGTTCGCATCGACCAGCGGGATGTGGCGGAAGCCACCGTCGCTCATCAGGTTGAGCGCGTACGAGATGCCGTCGTCGGGGGTCAGGCACTCCGGGTCGGGGGTCATCACGTCGCCCACCCGCGTGGTGTCGATGTGGCACCCGGCGGTCACCACTTTTCGCAACATGTCGCGCTCCGTGAAGATGCCGACCAGGCGGCCGTCGTCGACCACCAGCACGCAGCCGACGCGGCGGTCGTTCATCAGCTCGACCGCCTGGCGAATCGAGGCCGACGGCGCGACACGCACCGGTTGCTTGAGTGTCGGCAGCGCCTTGACGGGGCGCGCGGTGATCGCGGCGCCGAGCTGGGCGGCTTCCACGGCCCGCTCCTCAGCGATGCACTCTTCCTCGTGAATGCTGAATTGATCCATCGCCTGACCCTCCTGGCGATCCGCCGTGTTCGAGAGGGTCACCTTGTCGCACGAGCCATCGGGACCGGGCAAGAATTTTCTTTCTCACGAAATAAGCCCCCGTGATGCGCGCCATCGGCGCACGGGAAGCCCGCCGCTTGTCCGCGGCCCATACGCCCCGATAAAGACGCGGGCGATGGGTGACGCACCGGTGGCAAAGAAAAAGGCCTCGGATATCGAGGTGCTGCGGTGCCTCGATGCCGCGTGCCGGTGGATGCTTGCCTACGAGGTCAATGCCGGCAACGTGCTCAACCCCGACCTGCACTGGACGGCCCGCCGCGACGGCGACACGTACTACTTCCCCTGCCCGGCGTGCGGCGGACGTAACGTCGTCGAGGAGGTGCGCGACGCCAAGGGAATCGTGCGCCATGCCGTGACTCGATACGAAGGGAAAAAAGCGTGAGCGGTGATCCGGGCCTTGCCCACCAATTCGGCTGGTGGATCGATCCCGCGCCTGGAGGGTCGCGCTTCCGCGCGACCGGCCGCGCGGAAGCGCGGCCCTCCAATCGGGAACGGAACGTGCTCAGGGAATTGGTGGGCAAAGCCCGGTGATCGGTTGCCAGTCACCGGTCCCCGCCTCTTCCTCCACCGGCCAGCGGTCGCCGGTCTCGCAGTTGAATTGCCTCATGGATGACCTGGAACTGATGCCGCGCGGCGTGCGCGACAAGCTCGATCGCGTGGGCATCAAGCTGCACCTGCGCGAGTGGGCGCTGCTCACGCTCGACGAGCGGCGGCGGCTGGTGGAGGCACCGTGCGCCTCGGATGCGGAGGCGGTGCGCTACGCCGCCGAACTCGATGCGCTGATGCGGCGCTACACCGGCAGGGACGCGGAACGGCTGGCGGCGCGAGAGGTGCAATGAAGACGGTCGTACGCATCGGCAACGCGAGTGGCTACTGGGGCGACGACCCGGAAGCGCTGCTGCGCCAGGTGAGCGGTGGTCCGCTCGACTACGTGACCATGGACTTCCTTGCGGAGATCACCATGGTCATCCTCCAGCGCCAGCGGGCGCGCGATCCGAAGGCGGGCTACGCGTACGACTTCATCGAGCACCTCAAGCTGGCGCTGCCGGCGATCGCGCGGAGCGGCGTCACCGTGATCGTCAACGCCGGCGGTATCAATCCGGCCGGCTGCGCGGTGGCGGTCCGGGCGCTCTGTCGCGAGATGGGCGTGACGTTGCCGGTCGGCGTCATCGCGGCGACGATCTGCTGCCCCGCCTCGAGGCGTTGGAGGCCGCCGGCGCGGGGCTCGACCACATGGACGGCGAGCGGCGCTACGAGGAGATCCGCGGCCGCGTCGTCGCCGCCAACGCCTATATCAGCGCCCGGCCGGTGGTCGACGCGCTGCGCGGCGGCGCCCGCATCATCGTCACCGGCCGCACCACCGACGCGGCGCTCATCCTCGCACCGCTGGTGCACGAGTTCGGCTGGGCATGGGACGACTGGGATCGTCTCGCCGCCGGCATCGCGGCGGGCCACCTCCTCGAGTGCGGCGCCCAGGTGACCGGCGGCAACTTCACCGACTGGCAGCGCATCCCGTCGATGCTCGACATTGGCTACCCGATCGCCGAGGTGCAGGCCGACGGCGAGTTCGTCGTGACCAAGCACCCCGATACCGGCGGCATGGTCAGCGTACGCACCGTCACCGAGCAGCTCCTCTACGAGATCGGCGATCCGCGCGGCTACCAGACGCCCGACGTGACCGTCGACTTCACCAGCCTGCACCTGTCGCAGGACGGCACCGACCGCGTGCGGGTCACCGGCGCGCGCGGGCTGCCGGCGCCGCCGACGCTGAAGGTCTCGATGGTCTATCGCAACGGCTGGCGCGCCGTCGGCACCGTGCTGCTCTCCGGCCCCAACGTCATCGCCAAGGGCGAGCGGCTGGCGGAGATGGTCTGGCATCGCGTCGGCGTCGACTTCACCGATCGGCGCACCGACTTCATCGGCTTCAACGCCTGCTGGGGCGGTGCGGCCGCCGCCGACCGCGAGCCCAACGAGGTGGTGTTCCGCATCGGGGTCGTCGACGACGACCGCGCCAAGGTGAAGCGCTTCGCCAACAACCTTCTCGGCTTCGCGCTGCAGGGACCGCCGGGCCTCGGCATCTTCGGCGGCCGGCCCGACGTGCAGGAGGCGTTCGGCTTCTGGCCGGCCCTGGTGCCGCGCGAGTTGGTGAACGCCACCGTCGCGGTGGACGACGCGGCGCCGGTCGAGGTGCCGATGACGCTGCCGCCCGGCCGCGCCGCGCGCGATCCGGAACCACCCGCCGAGTTTCCCACCACCGCCGGCGAGCGCGGCCGCCCGCGCACCAGCGTCGTGCGGCTCGGCACGATCGCCTACGCGCGCTCGGGCGACAAGGGCGACCACGGCAACGTCGGCGTCGCCGCGCGCTCGCCGGAGGCGTACGCCTTCCTCCGAGAGACGCTCAGCGCCAAGCGCGTGCACGCCTTCTTCCGCGACCTCGTGCACGGGCCGGTCGAGCGCTTCGAGCTGCCCAACCTGCTGGCCTTCAACTTCTTCCTCCGCCACGCGCTCGGCGGTGGCGGCACCCTCTCGCTGCGCGTCGACCACCAGGGCAAGACCCTCGCACAGGGCCTGCTGACGCTGGAGCTGGACGTGCCGGACGAGGTGCTCGCTTCCGTCGGAGCGTAGGACCGGAGCAGAGCGCAGCGACCGGAGCGGCGGGCGTCCCCGCCCGCCACGACGGCGTCGCCCGGCGACGCCCACATCACAAGGGGCGGCGCGGTAACGGCAACCGTCGCGCCTCGCCTCGCTCCACCGGGCGGCGCTGGCGCGTCGCCGCGCGGCCACAAGGGCCGCGGCTACGGGAGCCGACGCGTCGAGGCTGGCGTCACCAACACACCAACGGCAGCGCCCCGTCGCGGGCACCGCAGCCGAGGCCGAAGTGCACGGTGCTCTCCGGCGGACCTCGAAAGCGGTCGTAGCGTTGCAGGTCGGGGCCCTGCGCGATGGGCATCCAGGCCGGGTTGTTGCGCACGATCAGGGTCATGATCAGCGCGAAGAGCGCGAGGCCGCCGATCACGGCGCCCAGAATGATCAGAATCGTCGTGGTGTCGGTGTTGCTGGCGTGCGCCGGCTGCGGCTGCACGACGCAGACCGCCACCGTGAAGGTGACGATCACGATCAGGCTTGTCAGAACACGGTACGCGCGGCTCATGAGCGGAACCCCCAGTCCTTGCGATCGCAAAAGCTACCGTGGTGGACTCAGCTTGTCCACCGCGAACGCGCTCACCCCGGTACCGGTGTGGTGAGTTTGGCGATATCGGCGACCAGCGTCTCCCGGATGGCGGCGATGGCGGCCCCCCGCTCGCGCTCCTTGGTGAGGCGGAAGGCGGGATCGGGAAGGCTCGCCAGCTGAGCGGCGCGCTGCAGCGCGGTGTCGAGCAACGCCTCGGCGGGGACGGTCTCGTCGAGGTAGCCGGCCTCGCAGGCACCGGCGGGGTCGAAAATGCGCGCCTGGGTCACGGACTGGGTGAACCAGCGCGGGGCGAGCCGGGCGCGCGCCAGCTCCATGGCGAAGACCGGCAGCGGCAGCTGGATCGCGACCTCGTTCAGCCCGATCTTGAACGGCCCCTGGGCGCCGATGCGCAGATCGGCGCTGCACAGAAACACGGCCCCTGCGGCGAGCGCGTGGCCGCTGCAGGCGATCACCAACGGGCGCGGAAAGGCGTACATGCGCAGCGCCAGCTCGGCACCCGCTTGTACCAGCGACCGCATCGCCTCGACCCCACCCGTCATCACCGACAGATCGAAGCCGGCCGAGAAACGGCCGGCGCGGCCGGTCAGCACCACCGCCTGCGCCTCCCGCTCGGCGCGGTCGAGGGCGGCGTTCGTCGCCGCGACCAGCGACGGCGAGACGGCGTTGGCCTTGCCGTCGTCGAGACCGATCAACGCGACGGCATCGCGCTGCTCGTAGTGCACCGCATCGGAGTCCATCACCACCTCGTCGAAAGCACGATCGATCTATGAGGCGCGCGCGCGCTGGCCGAACAGCACCTTGCGGGCCTCGGCGTCCGGCCCGCCGGCGCTCGCCCGGCGGATCTCCACGCCGACGTCGAAGCCGCGGCGCACGCCGGGACGTTCCTTCATGCGCTCGTACCAGGCGTGCAGGTTCGGGAAGTCGGCGATGCGCTGGCCGTGGCGCTCGTGCGGGACGACCCATGGCCAGGACGCGAAGTCGGCGATCGAGCATTCGCCGGCGAGGTACTCGCGGCCGGCGAGGCGACGGTCCATCACGCCGTACAGCCGGTTCACCTCATCGGTGTAACGGTCGATCGCGTACGGGATCGGCTCCGGCGCGTAGAGGCGGAAGTGTCCCACCTGTCCGCCCATCGGCCCGAGCCCGCCCATCTGCCACATCACCCACTGGGTGACGTCGTAGCGGCCGCGCAGGTCGGTGGGCAGGAAGCGGCCGCTCTTCTCCGCGAGGTAGAGCAGGATCGCGCCCGACTCGAACACCGCGATCGGCGCCCCACCGCCCGGCGGATCGTGGTCGACGATCGCCGGCATGCGGTTGTTGGGACTGATCTCGAGGAACTCGGGCGCGAACTGTTCGCCGCGCGCGATGTTCACGTAGCGAACGGTGTACGCCAGCTCCATCTCCTCGAGGGCGATGGAGATTTTCCACCCGTTCGGCGTGGGCCAGTAGTAGAGCTCGATCATGCAACGCGGATGAACACGGATCCCCACCGCCAGCCACCTCGATCGATCCGGAGCTCATCGCCACCGCGCGACACGCCAGTTGGGCGGGACTCCGTATGCATCCGTGTGGGTGGCGAGGCCGGGCGGCGGGGCGCGGTGTTCATCTGTGGTTCAACTCAGTGCGGCCGCCACGGCAGCGGGATGGGAATCATCGAACGGCTCGCGGCGACGTGCCAGGTGCCGTTCTCGCGGATCACGACGGAGGTGACGAGCCCTTTGCGCGGCGGCAGTTGCTGGCCGTTGGGGTCGTGGGCGTTGAGCACGACGTAGGACCCGTCGACCAGCGCGACGTCGGCGGTGACGAACCACACCGAGTCGATGGTCAGCTTGAGCGTGCTCTCCTTCATCGCCGTCGACTGTTCCTCGGCGAAGTGCTTTTCGACCTCGTTGCGGCCCTTGGCAGCCATGCCGTCGGGCTCGACGGTGTCGCCGTCGAGCGACCAGAAGGCCGCCATCTTCTTGGGGTCGTGATCGTTCCACGCGGCGGTGAAGTCCATGTACAGCTTGCGGATCGTCTGCTCGTTGGCGAGGTCCGAGCGCGGGCCGCCCGCGCCGGGGTGCGGCTTCGGCGTGGACGCTTGCGCCTGTACCCTGCCCGCCACCATCAACAGTACCGCGAACAGCACGAGCATCTGTTTCATGGCTCCCCCTGACTGGCGTTGAAGTCGCCGCACGGGCCAGCGCAAGGCTTCCACTACTGCCGGGCGGTCCAAAGCGTCAAACCGGCGGCAGGTAGCCGGCGGCAAGCGCGGTGTACTCGCGCACCTGCGCGTCGGCCCAGGCGCGGTCGCGTCCGAGCTCGGCCGCCATGAGTGTCGCGGCGCGCGGCGCGGCTTCGATTGATGCGCGCGCGCCCAACAACAGGCTGCGCGTCCGGCGCGCGAGGACGTCCTCGAGCGTGCGCGCCATCTCGTGGCGCACGGCCCATTGCACCTGGCCGCAGAGGTAGGGCAGACGCGGATGCAGCGACTGGCGGCGCGACGGATCCTCGTCGAGGAAGTGCTCGACCTCCGCGTAGTCCGATCCGTACATGCGCAGGTGCCCGGCGGCCGGCAGCGCAGGGTCGGTACGCGCCATGCAGCCGTGCAGGCGGAGCTGCTCGGTGACGCACGGCCGCTCCGGCAGACCGCCGACCGCCACCGCGTCGTTGACCGTGTCCTCGGCCATCTTGCGATACGTCGTCCACTTGCCGCCGACGATCGTCACCAGTCCCGCCGGCGAGATGACGACGACGTGCTCGCGTGACATCGCCTTCGTCGCCTGGCCGCCGTTCGTCGGCTGCACGAGCGGCCGGAGCCCGGCGAACACGCTGAGCACGTCCTTCGCCGACGGACGGTGGCTCAGGTAGCGGGCGGCGTTGCGCAGGATGAACTGGATCTCCTCGTCGAGCGCCCGCGGCTCGAGATCGGCGCGCGGCACCGGCGTGTCGGTGGTGCCGATCAGGCACCGCTCGAGCCACGGGATGACGAAGAGCACGCGGCCGTCGTCGGTCTGCGGCACCATGATCGCCGTGTCGCTCGGCTGAAAGCTGCGATCGAGCACGAGATGGACGCCCTGGCTGAGCGCGACCATCGGCTCGGCCACGTCCTCGTCGAAGCGGCGCACCGCGTCGGCGAAGACGCCGGTGGCGTTGATCACCACTTTTCCGTGCAGCTCGTACGCGGTGCCGGTCTCGCCGTCGATTGCCTGCACGCCCGACACGGCGCCGCCGGATTTCAGCAGCCCGACCACGGGCATGTAGTTGACCAGCACCGCGCCGTGGTCGGCGGCGGTGTGCGCGAGCGTGAAGGCGAGGCGCGCGTCGTCGAACTGCGCGTCGTGGTACATCGCGCCGCCGATCAGGTTGCGCGTCTCGACGTTGGGAATGCGCTCGATGGTCTGCTTGCGATTGAGGCGGCGCGACTTGGCGATGCTCAGCTTGCCGGCGAGGACGTCGTAGAGCTTGAGGCCGACGCCGTAGAACGGCCCCTCCCACCACTTGTAGCGCGGCACGACGAAGGCGAGGTCGTGCACCAGGTGCGGCGCGTTGCGACACAACAGGCCGCGCTCGCGCAGCGCCTCGAGCACGAGGGAGACGTTGCCCTGCTTGAGGTAGCGCACGCCGCCGTGCACCAGCTTCGTGCTGCGGCTCGACGTGCCCTTGGCGAAGTCGTGCTGCTCGAGCAGCAGGGTGCGATAGCCGCGCGTCTGCGCATCCACGGCGATGCCGAGCCCGGTCGCGCCGCCGCCGATGACGATCACATCCCACGACCCACCCGCGAGCAGGCCGATCATGTGCTCGCGCTTCATTGGGTGGGGAGCGCCGGGAACAGGCCGTGGATGCCGTCGGATATGAACTGGATTGCCATGGCGACGAGGATCATGCCCATCAGCCGACTGATGACGTTGACGCCGGTGCGCCCGAGGGTGCGAATCATCGCCGCCGAATAGCGGAGAAACACCCAGCAGAGGAGCGCGTTGAGCACGATACCGACCGCCAGGGTGATGAACTGCGCCCAATTCACCGCGTCGTGCTCGAAGACGATGACGGTGCTCATCGAGCCGGCGCCGGCGAGCATCGGCGTCCCCAACGGCACGACGGCGATCTCGCGCCACTGCGCCGCTTCCTCGGTCTCGGCCGGGGTCGATTTCGCCGGACTGGTCTCGCCCTGCAGCATCGACAGCCCCATCAGCAGGATCAGTAGGCCGCCGCCGACCTGAAACGCCGGCACGGTGATGCTGAAGAAGTCGAGCAGATCATCGCCGATCATCAGCGTCAGCATGAGCGTGATGAGCACCGTCAGCGCCGCGATGCGCGCCACCCGGCGCGTCGTCTCCTCCGTCGGCGACGGCACCATCGCCAGATACAGCGGCACCGCGTGCGGGGGGTTGAGGACGGAGAAGAGCGTCACGAAAAAGCTCAGCCCAAAGCTGAGCTCCGGCAGGTTGGGCATCGCGGGCGCCGCCGACTCGGCGACGGACGGTCTTACGGCTGCAGCACCGACGGATCGTAGTAGAAGCGCTCGCGGACGATCTTGCCGTTCTCGATCTCGTGCACGGCCACCTCGTTGAGCTCGGCGACGCGTCCGCTCGCGGCGAGCGTCACGCGGCCGTCCCACTCGATCACGATGGTCTTCCCGTCAGCCGACACCGAGCGCGGCAGGAACGACGCATCGCTGACCATGCTGCGCCACATCTTGAACTTCTCGCGGATGGCGTCGATGCCGATCATCGGCGGATTCGCCGCCTCGCGCGATTCGACATTCTCCGCGTAGAGCGCCAGCGAGGCCTCGTCGGCGTTGGCGACCGTCAGATCGACGATACGCTGCGCCAGCTGGCGCAGCGCGGTGTTCTTGTCGACGCTCACCGTGCGCGTGATCGTCTTGGGCTTCGGCGGCGCCTTCGCGGCGACCTTCGCGGGGGCCGCCTTCTTCGTCGCGACCTTCGTGGCGACCTTCTTCGGGACCTTCTTGGCGGCGACCTTCTTGACCTTCAACGCCTTGCCGCTGCGCATACCCATGGGTCGTTCCTCCCGGTGCGCGGCATATGGCGCGCCCGCGATGCGCGCGTCAAGGTCGTCGTCGGGGAATGCGACGCGAATCGACGGATCACTCCGCGCTCGGGGCGGGCAGGTCGAGGAGTGTCGCCAACAGCCGGGTGACGGTGTTGTCGAGCTCGAACGCCCGACCGCCGGCTTCGTCCATGCCGCCGTAGGTCACCAGCTGCTGAGCGATGCGGCACATGATGACGGCGAAGCGGTAGCCGGCGAGCACCTGATAATAGTGCAGGTGGCGAACGCGATGGCCGGTCAGCGCCTCGTAGCGCGCCACCGAGTCCTCGTAGCTCGGGAAGCCCTCGAGGCGCGCGGTCCCGATTCCTTCGCTGTGGTGGCGATCGAGGAAGATCGACCACGCGAGGTCCATCTCGGGGCTGCCGAGGGTCACCATCTCCCAATCGAGCACCGCCGCGGGCTTCGCGCCGCTGAAGATGATGTTGCCGATACGCGCGTCGCCCCAGACGAGCACCGTCGGCTCGTCGGTCGGCTGGTTGGCCTTCAGCCAGGCGCGCGCCGCCTCGATGGTCGGCTGCGGGAAGTCCGCGCGAGGCCCAGTCGAAGTAGCGGTCGTAGTAGGTGAGTTGCCACTCGAGCGGCGTCGCCCCGAGCTCCGGCCTGGCGAGATCCGCGAAGCCGAGCGCGCGCCAGTCGAGCGTGTGGATCGCCGCCAGGGTCTCGATCCCCGACCACCAGATCTGCGCGCGCTCCTCCGGCGTCGCCTCCGTCAGCCATCCGGCCGCGTGGTAGGGCGGATTGTCGGGCGGCACGCGACCGCTCACCTGGCCCATGACGTAGAACGCGCCGCCGAGTATCCCGCGATCCTCGGTCTCGATCCAACGCATGCGTCGGCACGGGGATCGACGTCTTGGCGAGGCGCTGCATGGTGCGGAACTGCAGGCTGAGATCGTACTCGGGGAAGACCTGAAAGCCCGTCGGCTCGATGCGCACGACCAGCGGCTCGCGCACGCTGCGCCCGCCGTGCGTGTACTCGAGATCGAAGAGCAGCGTGTCGTTGGAAAACCCCGACGACTGCGGCGCGACCAGGGCGGTCACCCGTACATCGGTCGCATCCGGCAGCCGCCGCGCGAGCCAGGCGGTGAGCTGGGCCCGGTCGGCGTCGAGGTCGCGTTGCCACATCGTCGGCATGGAACCGTTTCTCCCAGAAAAGGACTTCAACGCGAAGGCGCGAAGACGCGACGATCCTCCGTCCGCTTCGCGTCTCCGCGTCTTCGCGTTGGAGAGCCTAGATGAACGCTTTTACCTTGGGCCACAAATCGTCGATCGGTTGGCGCAGGCCGCGGGCCAGGTAGATCGCCAGGTCGTTCTCATACGGCATGCACCACTCGCAGTGGGTGCGGCCGACGAGCTCGAAGCTGTCGAAGTAGGGCTGCAGCTCCATGCCTCGAGTGCCGACGATCAGCACGGGGTCGTCGCGGCGGAGGTCGCCGGGGCCCCACAGCCAGTAGTTGTTGTGGCCGCTGATGACCCGCGGCAGGCCGTCGCCGAGCACTTCGACGGCGCCGGCCTCGCCGTAGTTGCCGGTGAAGATCACCGCCCGCGCGCGATCCTCGGGCGACAGCTGATCGGCGGCGCTGCGCAGCGCGGCCACCAGCTCCTGCCAGCCGTAGCGATCGGCGACGTGCTGCGGCAGCGCGCCCAGCGCGTTGTTCTCCATCGGCGGCGGCCCGAGGCCGATCGCGGCGGCGTACCGGACATACACGGCGGGCGGCAGCATCGGCGCCCCCAGCGGCGCCAGCGCCACGCCGGCAATCGCCACCAGCGCCGCCGTCGCCGGCATGGCCCAACGCCACGCGCGCCGCCGCGCCGCCGCCTCGAGCAGCACCGCGCCGGCGGCGAACAGCATCGGGTAGATGGCCGAGAGGTAGTAGGCCTTGCCGCCCTGCGTGACCAGCACCGCGAAGGCGAGGAGGTACGCGATGCCGAGCGGGCGCAGCGCCGCGAAGCGACGCGCCGTGAGCAGGCCGATCAAGCCGGCGATCCACAGCGGCGCCAGGAGCGGGTGGCTCAGGGTCAGCTGGCCACCGAAGAATTCGAGCACGTTCAGGTGCACGTTCTTGTGGGCGGTGGCGTTGGCCATGAACTCGCGCGTCGGCCAGCCGTTCGCCTGCTCCCACCAGAGATGCGGCGCGAAGAGCAGCAGCGCCAGCGCGCCGCCCAGCCAGGGCCACGGCGTGACCAGCTGGCGGCGCTGCGGCGTGCAGCGCGATGCCGGCGACCAGGCCGGCGGCGAACAGCGCGACGGTATACTTGTCGAGCAGTCCGACACCGGTGACGAGTCCGAACGTCAGCCACAGGCTCGGCGGTCCGCCGGTGAGGATGCGGATGGCGAGCAGCTCGAGCAGCGCCCAGGCGGCGAGCTCGATGCCGTTCATCGAGTAGAACGTGCTCATCGCCAGCAGCTGCGGCGTCGCCGCCACGGCCAGCGCCGCGAGCAGCATGGCGCCGCGGCCGGCGCCCATGGCGCGCGCGATCAGTCCGGTGAGGAAGACCGTGGTCGCGCCGGCCAGGGCCGCGGGCAGGCGCAGCGCCAGCAGCGAGTCGCCGAACAGCGCGCGCACCGCCGCGAGGATGGCGATCGAGAGCGGCGGGTGATCGACGTATCCCCAGGCCAGCCGATTCGCGCAGGCGATGTAGTAGAGCTCGTCGCGGAAGATCCCCGACTGCTGCCCGGCCACCGCCAGCAGCGCGAAGACCACCAGCGAGAACAGCCCCAGAATGCGGAGATCGCCGCGCACGATGCGCGGGGGCATAGCGCCGGCGGGGATGACACACAAACGCCGCGTCCCCGCCCGCGGTTCTCGGGCGAGGACCTTGCCAGGCGGGGCGCGCCGATGGTTGAAAGGGGGGCACGATGTCGGACGACGCGCGACGGCCCGGCGACGAGCTGATCTTCGTCGACCCGCAGGCCTACCGGGATGCCGAGCGCTGGCATGCGGCGGCCGAGCGGCTGCGCCGGCACGATCCGCTGCCGTGGGTGCGGGCGGAGGGCTTCGTTCCGTTCCGCGCGGTGACGCGGCACGCGCACGTCGAGGAGATCGAGCGCAATCACGAGCGCTTTCACAACACGATGGAGTCGGTCCTGCTCACGGCAAGGGAGCTGGAACAGCGCCGCGCCATGCCGGTGATCAAGACGCTGATACACATGGACGGACGCGAGCATCGCGAGCACCGCAAGATCACCAACGACTGGTTCAAGCCGGCCAACCTGCGCAAGACGGTCGAGGCGGCGCTGCCGCCGCTGGCGCGCCACTTCGTCGACCGCATGCAGGCGCTCGGTGACACCTGCGATTTCGCCCGCGACATCGCGCTCTACTACCCGCTGCACGTGATCATGCGCATCCTCGGCGTCCCGGAGACGGACGAGCCGCGCATGCTGCAGCTGACGCAGGAGGTGTTCGGCGGCGAGGATCCCGACGTCGCCGCCAGCGCCACCAGCGCCGCCGACGACGGCACGCCGCTGCAGCTCGCCGCGTTGCTCGATCTGGCGCAGTACTTCCAGGGCATCACCACCGAGCGGCGCGCGCACCCGCAGACGGACGTCGCCTCGACGATCGCCAACGCCACCATCGACGGCCAGCCACTCGGCGAGCTGGAGACCGCCGGCTACTACGCGATCGTGGCCACCGCGGGTCACGACACCACCTCCAGCTCGCTCGCCGGCGGACTCGAAGCGCTCATCCGCGACCCGGCGTCGCTCCGGGCGCTGCGCGAGGATCCGGCGCTGCTCCCCAACGCGGTCGACGAGATGATCCGCTGGGTCAGCCCGGTGCGCCACTTCATGCGGCAGGCGCAGGAGGACTGCGTGCTCGACGGCACGCCGATCGCCGCCGGCGACTGGTTCCTGCTCTCCTACCTGTCCGCCAACCGCGACGAGCAGGTGTTCCCCGAGGCGTTCCGCTTCGACATCCGCCGCGCCAACGCCGATCGGCACCTGGCGTTCGGCATCGGCGTGCACTTCTGCCTCGGCGCGCACCTGGCGCGGCTCGAGTTGCAGACGTTCTTCCGCGAGCTGTTGCCCCGCCTGGAGCACATCGAGCTGGCCGGCGAGCCGGAGCTGATGGCCACCACGTTCGTCGGCGGCCCGAAGCGGCTGCCGGTGCGGTACAAGCTGCGCGCGGCGAACTGAGTCGGACACCGCCAAGGACGCCAAGATCACGCCAAGGTCGTCCCGCCTCGTGAGCCTCGGCTGAACCGCGAATCGGTCGGCTGCTGCACTGACGACGGACGTTCTGACGAAGCGCCCGCGATCTCCTTTGGCGTGATCTTGGCGTCCTTGGCGGTTTCCGGCATTGTCGACCGATGCGGCTCGACGGCAAGGTGGCGATCGTGACCGGCGGCGCGTCCGGGATCGGCGCGGCGACGCTCCGGCGGCTCGCGGCGGACGGCGCCGCGGTGGTGTGCGCCGACATCAACGACGAGGCCGGCGAACAGGTCGCGGCGGAGATCGGTGCGCGGGCGGCCTTCCGCCACTGCGACGTCGGCACGCTCGCCGAGGTCGAGGCCACGGTCGCCTTCGCCGAGGAGCGCTTCGGCGGCCTCGACATCATCCACAACAACGCCATCTGGTCGGGCGGCGGCTGGGTGCACGAGATCGAGCCGATGATCTGGGATCGCAGCCTGCAGGTGATGCTCACCGCCGTCTTCTACGGCTGCAAGGCGGCGATTCCGGCGATGCTGCGGCGCGGCGGCGGCGTCATCGTCAACACCGCCTCGATCGAGGCGTTCGGCGGCGAGATGATGGCCTCGCCCTACGCCACCGCCAAGGCCGGCGTCGTCAACCTGACGCGCAACGTCGCCATCGAGTACGGCCGCAAGGGCATTCGCGCCAACGCCATCTGCCCCGGCATCGTCGAGACGCCGCTGTACGCGCTCATGGAGCAGTTCGCGAAGCGCTCGCGCGCCGAGATGGAACAGCTCTCGGCGATCGGGCGGCTCATCCGCCCGGAGGAGATCGCCAACGTCGTCGCGTTCCTCGTCAGCGACGACGCGTCGGCGGTGACGGGCGCCGCGGTGGTGATCGACGGCGGGCTCACCGCGTCACTCAATCTGTCCGGGCACGGGCCGTACGAAGGATAGGTGGACGATGGACGACGGACGAACGGACGAAAGACGAGGGCACGTCGAGATCGTCTTTCGTCCTTCATCCTGCCACCTGTTGCCGTTCCTCTTGTGCGTCCTCCTCGCCGCCTGCGCGGGCAAGCCACCCGTCCATGTCGACGCGTCCTCGCGCACGACGCTCGCCGGCTACCGCACCTATGCCTGGATCGCCGCGCCCCCCGACACACGCGCCGAGGCGGCGACGCCGGCCATCCAGGTCTTCGACTGGCGGGTTCAGCAGGCGGCCGCGAACGCGTTGGCGGGGAAGGGATACATGCGCAACGACAACGCGCCCGACCTGCTCGTGATGCTGCGCACGACGGTCGACGAGAAGTATAGCGAAACGATCGGCGACTACTTCCAGTATCACGACGCCGGCGGCACCCAGCCGTTGTTCAACGCCTTCTCGCTGGGCTACGAAATGGCGACGATTTCCGTCGAGGCGTACGATGCCGCAAGCCGCGTGCTGCTCTGGCGCGGCCGCACGGCGGTGGCGATGGACGCGCCGCATCGCGACCAGCGCGCGGTCGACAGCGTCGCCGATCTGCTCAAGACCTTTCCGACTCAACAGGGGTAGAGACCGATGACGATCAACCTGGGGGATGCCTGGGAGGCGGTCGCCGACCAGCTGGGCGACGAGGTCGCCCTGCGCCACGGCGAGCACGTCGAAACCTTCAGCCAGTTCGAGCAGCGCGCCGCGCGCCTCGCCGGCGCGCTCCAGGCGCACGGCGTCGGCCAGGACACCAAGGTGGCGCTGTACGTCTACAACGCCAACGAGTACCTGGAGGGCTGCCTGGCGGCGTTCAAGCTGCGCGCCGTGCCGGTGAACGTGAACTACCGCTACCTCGCCGACGAGCTGCACTACCTGCTCGAGAACGCCGACGCCGAGGTGGTGATCTACCACGGCGCGCTCGCCGAGCGCGTGCAGGCCGTGCGCGACCGGCTGCCGCAACTGAAGCTGCTGATCCAGGTGACGACGACCGACGCCGACCGCGTGCCACTGCTGCCCGGCGCGATCGACTTCGAGGCCTTCCTCGCCGCGCACGAGCCGGCGCCGCGCATCGAACGGTCCCCCGACGATCTCATCTTCCTCTACACCGGCGGCACGACGGGCCTGCCGAAGGGCGTCATGTGGCGCCACCGCGACCTCTTCCGCGTCCTCTCGCAGGGCTACCAGGCGATCGGCGAGGTGCCGACGACGGCCGTCGAGGCCGGCGTGCTCGGCAAGCGCATGCGCGAGATGGGGCTCTCCGGTCCCTGCCTGGCGGCGGCACCGCTGATGCACGGCATGGCCTGGTTCACCTCGATGGGACGGCTGATGGTCGGCTCGACCGTCGTCAGCCTGGCCAAGCGCTCGTTCGACGCGCACGAGCTGTGGAGCCTGGTGCAGGAGCATCGGGTCGCGATGTGCGTCATCGTCGGCGACGCCTTCGCCCGACCGATGGTGCGCGCGCTCGAGGAGGCCGAAGCGAAGGGCACGCCGTACGACATCTCGTCGCTGATGGTGGTCGTGTCCGGCGGCGTGATGTGGACCCCGCCGTTCAAGCAGGCGTTCCTCGACCGCGGCGTGCCGATGCTCATCGACGGGCTCGGCTCCAGCGAGGCGACCGGCATCGGCATGATGATCTCGACCTCCGGCGCGGAGCTCGAGACCGCCAAGTTCCAGCTCAACCCGACGACGCGCGTCTTCACCGAAGACGGGCGCGCCGTCGAGGCCGGCACCGGCGAGATCGGTCTGCTGGCGGTCGCCGCCGACAGCGGCATCCCGCTCGGCTACTACAAGGACGAACAGAAGACGGCGAACACGTTCAAGGTGATCGACGGCGTCCGCTACTCGCTGCCCGGCGACTGGGCGCGCATCGAGGCGGACGGCAGCATCACGCTCCTCGGCCGCGGCTCGGTCTGCATCAACACCGGCGGCGAGAAGGTGTTCCCGGAAGAGGTCGAGGAAGCGCTCAAGCTGCATCCCGCGGTGGAGGACTGCACCGTCGTCGGCATCCCCGACGAGAAATGGGGCGAGCGCATCGTCGCCGTCGTGGCGTTCAGCGACAGGCCTCTCAGCCACCGAGAGCGAGCTGATCGCCTCGACCCGCGACCGACTCGCCGCCTACAAGTCGCCGAAGCAGGTGGTGGTGGTCGAGCGCATCGTCCGGAGCCCGGCGGGGAAAGCGGACTACCGCTGGGCGAAGGAGATCGCGGTCCGGGTCGCGTAGGAGCGCGGGCCTCCAGGCCCGTCGCCGCCCCGTAGGGCGGCGCAGGACAGAGGTAGCGCGCTCCGGCCGGCGTTGCCGGCCGACGGGCCTGGAGGCCCGCGCTCCTACTTCACTCTCACGCGTGCGCGCGTTCCGCCTTCGCGACGCCGTGCGCGGAGTGCATCATCTCGGGCGAGATGGTCGAGCCGCCGCCGCCCGGCGAGTAGGCGCTCTCGCTGTGCTGTGACAGGTCGAGGCCGTTGGACCTCGTCCTCGTCGGAGACGCGCAGCGAGCCGAACACCATCTTCAGGTGCAGCAGGATGATGACGGTCGCGACGCGGCGCGAAGACGCGACGAAGAGGATGCCCTTGAGCTGCACCATGATCTGCTGGGCGTTGCTCTCGATGCCCGACGCCGAGGGTCACGGCGAAGACGCCCGACGCGAGCGCGCCCCAGGCGCCGCCGAGCGCGTGCACGCCGAAGACGTCGAGCGAGTCGTCGTAGCCGAGCGCCGGCTTCAGGAACGTGCACGGCGGCGTAGAGACACGAGCACGACGCCGATGCCGATCGCGATCGCGCCCAGCGGGGAGACGTTGCCGCACGCCGGGCGTGATCGCGACCAGGCCGGCGACCGCCGCGGTGGCGCCGCCGAGGGCGGTCGGCTTGCCGCGGTGCAGCCACTCGATCGCGGCCCAGACCACGACCGCGGTCGACGCGGCGGTGCTGGTGTTGAGGAAGGCGAGCGCCGCGAGCGGGCTGGCGCTGAGCGCGCTGCCGGCGTTGAAGCCGAACCAGCCGGTCCACAGCAGGCCGGCGCCGATCAGGCAGAGCGGCAGGCTGTGCGGCGGCATCGGCTCCTTCCCGAAGCCGCGGCGCTTGCCGAGCATCAGCGCGGCGACCAGCGCCGAGAAGCCGCTCGACATGTGGACGACGAGGCCGCCGGCGAAGTCGATCGCGCCCGCCTTGAAGATCCAGCCCTCGCTCGACCACACCATGTGGGCGATCGGGCAGTACACGACGAGCAGCCAGATCGTGATGAACGCGACCCAGACGCTGAACTTCATGCGCTCGGCGATGGCGCCGAGGATCAGCGCCGGCGTGATGATGGCGAACATCGCCTGGAACATGATGAAGACGTACTCGGGGATGTTGCGCGGCGGCGTCGCGAAGTTCGCCGTCACCGAGTCGATCGTCACGCCGGAGAGGCCCGCCTTCGAGAGGTCGCCGATCCAGGCGTTGCCGGTGCCGAAGGCGAGGCTGTAGCCGACGAGGATCCAGAGCACGCCGATCGATGCCGGCCGAGATGAAGCACTGCATGCAGCACGTTCAGGATGTTCTTGGCGCGCACCAGCCCGCCGTAGAAGAGCGCCAGGCCGGGCAGCGTCATCATCAGCACCAGCGCCGATGAGGTGAGCACCCAGGCCGTGTCGCCGGTGTCGATGGCGGCCGGCGCTTCGTCGGCCATCGCGGCCGCGGCTGCTGCGCAGATAAGTGCTGTGCCGCCCAGTGCCACCATGGCGCGTTGGGCGAACCTCGAGACCCTCGCGTTCGACTTCATCGCAACTCCCCCTGTTGGTTGTCGTGGCTGCCGGCCGCCCCGGGCTCGGCGCGGCCTCGCCCCATTCAGCAATCAGCAGACCGTCATTAGCGGAAGCGATTTCGTTAAATGCCGGTGGCTAGTCAAGCGGCTCGCTGCCTGTTCCCTGTGCAGTCTAGCCAATTCGTGGGCAGGCGGGGTTGCCCAAAGGACTCGCTCGATTGCGATGCCCCATTCGGTCGACGCATGGCATCGGCGTTGCTCAGCGCTGGCCGGGGGTTCGCGTTCCGGTTCGCGTGGGCCGATCCGATCGCCCGAAACCTTAACAATACGTACACCGCACCCAAAGCGGCGGGCAGCGCCGCCCAGACCACCCATAAGGAGAATCGCGAATGGTCCGACGTCCCTTAACGCTCTTTTTCGCCCTGGCCCTGACGGCCGTGGCACTGGCGCGGGTAGCGCCGGTGCGAGCCGACGAGGAGGCGCCGACCCTCCCTCCGTACTTCACCTCGACGAGTCCGGACGAAGCGGCGCCGCTGTGGCCGGACGCGGGCGGCGGTTACTCGGGCGTCTGGGCCGCACCGGCGTCGGGTGCCGATGACCCGAGCAAAATGACGGTCGCCGACGTGTACGACCGCGTCGCGCACAACATGTTCTCGATCAACTTCGTGTGGACGCTGGTCACCGGCTTCCTGGTGATGTTCATGCAGGCCGGCTTCATGTTCGTCGAGACCGGCCTGATCCGCGCCAAGAACGCCGCCCACACGGCCGGCATGAACTTCATGATCTACCCGCTGGGCTGCATCGCGTTCTGGGCCTATGGCTTTGCTCTCGGCTGGGGCAACTGGTGGAACGGGCCGGTGGCGCCGGGCTGGTACGCGTCGCTCGGCCCGGGCCTGTCGGTCCTCAACTCGGGCGTCAGCGTCGGCGGTTGGGGCCTCTTCGGCACCACCGGCTGGTTCCTCAGCTCCAGCGTCGGCGACACCGGCGTGATGACGCTCTTCTTCTTCATGATGGTGTTCATGGACACCACGGCCACGATTCCGACCGGCGCGATGGCCGAGCGCTGGGCGTGGAAGAACTTCATGCTCTACGGCCTGTGGGTGGCGCTCCCCTACTGCCTGTACGCCAACTGGGTGTGGGGCGGAGGCTGGATCGCGCAGCTGGGCCTCAACGTCGGCCTCGGCCACGGCGGCGTGGACTTCGCCGGCTCCGGTGTCGTGCACATGATGGGTGGAATCATCGGACTCGCTGGTGCCATCGTGCTGGGTCCACGCATCGGCAAATTCGTGAACGGCAAGCCGCAGGCGATCCCGGGCCACAACATCCCGATGGTCGTGCTCGGCACCTTCGTTCTCGCCTTCGGTTGGTTCGGATTCAATCCCGGCTCGACGCTCTCCGGCACGGATCTCCGCATCAGTTTCGTGGTGGTGAACACCATGCTCGCCAGCGTCACCGCGGTCGCCGGCGCGTATCTCGTTCTCATGATGAAGGGGCTGAAGCCGGATCCGACCATGCTGTGCAACGGCATGCTCGCCGGCCTGGTCGCGATCACCGCTCCCTGCGCGTTCGTCGATCCATGGGCGGCCGCCGTGATCGGCTTCATCGCCGGCGCCTTGGTCATCTATGCCGTGTTCTTCTTTGAGAACCGCGGCATCGACGACCCCTGCGGCGCCATCTCCGTGCACGGCGTCAACGGCGCCTGGGGCGTGCTGTCGCTCGGGATCTTCGCCAACGGCGCCTACGGCGCCGGCTGGAACGGCGTCGTCCGCGACTCCATGGTGAGCGCCTACGGCTCCGACGGCGTGCGCGGCCTGCTCTACGGCGACGTGTCGCAGTTCATCGCGCAGTCGATCAGCGTCATCACCATCGCCATCTTCGGCTTCGTGATGGCCTACGTCTGGTTCAAGTTCAGCGACATGATCACGCCGCTGCGCGTCGACGCCGAGGTCGAGCTCGAAGGCCTCGACGGTCCGGAGATGGGCGCCATCGCCTACCCCGACTTCCCGATCCACGTCGGCGGCAGGAAGATGGCCGGCTGAGTCCACCCAGTTCACCACATTTCCACAGAGGCCCACGGAGCTCGCTCCGTGGGCCTCTCTGCTTTCTGGGGTCGATTGTCCTAGGCCAGCGCCGCCGCGAGCAGCGTGCGCGTGTACTCCGCCTGTGGCGACGCGAGCACGCTAGCCGCCTCGCCCTGTTCGACGACCGCGCCGTCCTTCAGCACCAGGATGCGGTGGCTCATGGCGCGGATGACGCGCAGGTCGTGGCTGATGAACAGGTAGGCGATGCGATGCTTCGCCTGCAGGTCGCGCAACAGGACGACGATCTGTGCCTGGATCGAGACGTCGAGCGCCGAGGTCGGCTCGTCGAGGATGACCAGCTTGGGGTGCAGGACCAGGGCGCGAGCGATGGCGATGCGCTGGCGCTGGCCGCCGCTGAACTCGTGCGGGTAGCGATGGCGGGTGTCGGGATCGAGGTCGACCTCGCGCAGCGCCTCGACGATGCGCGCCTGCCGCTCCGCCGCCGTCGCGCCGACGCCGTGGACGCGCAGGCCCTCTTCGATGATCTGCCCAACCGACAGGCGCGGGCTGAGCGCGCCGTACGGATCCTGGAACACGATCTGCATCTCGCGGCGCAATGGTCGCAGGGCGCGGCCGCGCAGCGCCGCCACGTCGCGGCCGTCGAACTCGATGGGGCCGCGGCTGTCCACGAGACGCAGGATCGCGAAGCCGAGCGTGCTCTTGCCCGAGCCGCTCTCGCCGACCACGCCGAGCGTCTCGGCCTCGCGCAGGGTCAGCGTGACGCCATCCACCGCGCGCACGTGATCGACGGTGCGGCGCAGCACGCCGGCGCGGATCGGATACCACACGTGGAGGTCGTCGCAGCGCAGCAGCGGCCGCGCGTCGGCGGGCACGGGGGCCGGCGCGCCGGACGGCTGCGCGGCGAGCAGCGCCTGCGTGTACGGGTGCCGCGGGTCGGCGAACACCGCCTCGACCGGACCCGACTCGACGATGCGGCCGCGCTGCATGACGCTGACGCGGTCGGCGATCGCGCGCACGATCGACAGGTCGTGGGTGATGAACAGCATCGCCATGCCGAGCCGCTGCTGCAGATCCTGCGAGCAGCGCCAGCAGCTGCGCCTGGATCGTGACGTCGACGGCCGTCGTCGGCTCGTCGGCGATCAGGATGTCGGGCTCGTTGGCGAGCGCCATGGCGATCATCACCCGCTGGCGCTGGCCGCCCGACAGCTCATGCGGATAGGCGCCGATCCGCCGCTCCGGATCGCTGAGGCCGACGAGGCGCAGCAGCGACAGCGTCTCCGCGCGCGCCGCGTCGGGCTTCAGCTCGCGATGGATGGTGAGGGTCTCGACGATCTGCCGCTCGATGGTGTGCAGCGGGTTCAGCGACGTCATCGGCTCCTGGAAGATCATCGCGATGCGATCGCCGCGGATGCGCCGGAGCGTCTCGCCGTCGGCGCCGAGCAGCTCGCGATCCTGGAAGCGGATGCTGCCCGTGGCGCGCGCCGCCGGCACCAGCAGCTGGAGGATCGACAGCGCCGTCACCGACTTGCCCGAGCCGCTCTCGCCGACCAGCGCCAGTGTCTCGCCGCGCTGGACGTCGAGGTCGATGCCGGCGACGGCGTCGGTGGCGCCGAAACTGATGCGCAGGTCGTGGATCCGCAGCAGCGGCGGCGTCACCGCTGCCGCGTTCGTGGCGCGTGGCGGATGGCTGATGGGCGGCGTCGCGTTGACCGCCGCCGGCTGCGCACCGACCGCCGGGGCGATCGCGAGGGTTCGCCGTGGATCGAAGGCGTCGCGCACCGCCTCGGCGATGAAGATCAGCAGCGTCAGCATGAGCGCGATGACGACGAAGCCGGTGATGCCGAGCCACGGCGCCCGCAGATTGTTCTTGCCCTGCAGCAGGAGCTCGCCGAGCGAGGGCGACCCCGGCGGCAGTCCGAACCCGAGGAAATCGAGCGCCGTCAGGGTGACCACGGCGCCGCTCGTGATGAACGGCAGGAACGTCAACGACGAGGTCATCGCGTTCGGCAGGAGGTGCCGGAACATGATCGCCGCGTCGCGCACGCCGAGGGCGCGCGCGGCGCGCACGTAGTCGAAGTTGCGCGCGCGCAGGAATTCCGCGCGTACGACGCCGACCAGCGTCATCCAGCTGAACAGCAGCAGCAGGCCGAGCAGCCACCAGAAGCTGGGCGTCACCAGGCTCGCGAGGATGATGAGCAGGAACAGCGTCGGCATGCCCGACCAGATCTCGATGAAGCGCTGCAGGAGCAGGTCGACCCAGCCGCCGAAGTACCCCTGCACGGCACCGGCGGCGATGCCGACGATCGAGCTGAGCACCGTCAGGATGAGGCCGAAGAGGATCGAGAGGCGATACCCGTAGATGAGCCGCGCCAGGACGTCGCGCGCCTGGTCGTCGGTGCCGAGCCAGTTCTTCCAGCTCGGCGGCGACGGCGCCGGCCCGGGCAGATCCTGGATCACCGTGTCGTAGCTGTACGGAATCGGCGGCCACACCATCCAGCCCTTGTCGGTGATGAGCTGCCGCACCTCGGGATCGCGGTAGTCGGCCTCGGTCTCGAGAAAACCGCCGAAGTCCGTCTCCGCGTAAGAGACGAACACCGGGAAATAGAAGTGCCCGTCGTAGCGGACCAGCAACGGCTTGTCGTTGGCGATCAGCTCCGCCCCGAGCGTCAGCACCAGCAGCACGACGAAGATCCACAGCGACCACCAGCCGCGGCGGTTGGCGCGAAAGTTCGCCAGCCGTCTCTGATTGAGGGGCGTCAAAGAACTTGCACCACGGAGGCACGGAGACACGGAGGCCAATCAGGACATCGGAAACTCCGTGACTCCGTGTCTCCGTGGTGAAGGCTTTTGGTCATCGGCGGTCGAAGTCGATCCGCGGGTCGACGAAGACGTAGGTGAGATCCTCGATCAGCTTGGTGATGAGCCCGAGGAGCGTGAACACGTAGAGCGTGCCGAACATCACCGGGTAGTCGCGCTGCACGGTGGCCTGGAAGCCGAGCAGGCCGATGCCGTCGATCGAGAAGATGACCTCGGTGAGAAACGCGCCGGTGAAGAGGATGCCGAGCAGCGCGTTCGGGAAGCCGCTGATGACGATGAGCATCGCGTTGCGGAAGATGTGGCGGTACAGGACGCGCCGCTCGCTGAGGCCTTTGGCGCGGGCGGTGAGCACGTACTGCTGGTTGATCTGGTCGAGGAAGGAATTCTTGGTCAGCAGCGTCAGGCCGGCGAAGCTGCCGATGACCAGCGACAGGATCGGCAGCGTGATGTGCCAGAAGTAGTCGGTGATCCTGTGCCACCAATCGAGCTGCGCCCAGTCGTCCGACACCAGCCCGCGCAGCGGAAACCACTGGAAGTAGCTGCCACCGGCAAACAAGCACGATCAGCAGGATGGCAAAGAGGAAGCTCGGGATGGCGTTGCCGACGATGACGACGCTCGAGGTCCAGACGTCGAAGCGCGAGCCGTCGCGCACCGCCTTGGCGACGCCGAGCGGGATCGAGATCAGGTAGATGAGCAGCGTCGTCCACAGCCCGAGCGAGATCGACACCGGCAGGCGGTCGAGGATCAACTGCATGACGCCGCGGCTGCGAAAGAAGCTGTCGCCGAAATCGAACCGCAGGTAGCGCTTCATCATCAGCACGAAGCGCTCGGTCGCCGGCTTGTCGAAGCCGAACTGGCGCTCGAGGTCCTTCACCAGCTGCGGATCGAGGCCCTGCGCGCCGCGGTAGCGTCCACTGCCCGTGCGCGCCGACGCGGAGCCGCCGCTGAGCTCGCCGCTGCCGCCGCTGACGCGCGCCGTCGCCGACACCGCCGTTCCCTGCAGCTGCGCGAGGATCTGCTCGACCGGCCCGCCGGGCGCCGCGTTCATGATGAGGAAGTTGAGCACCATGATCCCGAACAGCGTCGGGATCATGAGCAGCAGGCGGCGGGCGATGTACGCCAGGCGCACGGAGGGTCAGCGGCCGCGGCACGCTCGCCGCGAGCGCCGCGCGGCCTTGGCGGGATCGATCCACCAGGTGTCGATCTGCACGCCCTGCAGCGGAGTGACGGCGGGTTGGCCGAACTTGTCCCAGTAGGCGATGCGGTCGTAGGCGATGTACCAGTTGGGGACGACGTAGAAGCCCCACTGCAGCACGCGATCGAGGGCGTGCACGCGCGCGACGAGGCTGGCGCGATCGGGCGCGGCGACGATCTGCATCGACCAGCGCGTCGACGGCCGGATCCTTGAGCCCCAACGAGTTGCGGCTGCCGGGCTGGTCGGCGCTGGCCGAGCCCCAGTAGCTGCGTTGCTCGTTGCCGGGCGACAGCGACTGCAGCCAGCGGTCGATCACCATGTCGAAGTCGAAGTCGTCCATGCGCTTCTTGTACTGCGAGGTATCGACCGTGCGCACCTTGGCGGTGACGCCGAGACGCTCGAGGTTTTTGACGAACGGCAGGGTGACGCGCTCGTAGACGGGGTCGATGAGCAGGATCTCGAACTCGAACGGCTGGCCCTGCGCGTTGACCAGCTTCTTCGTGCCCGGGTCGATGGTCCATCCGGCGGCCCTCAACAGCTCGGACGCCTTGCGCAGGTTGTCGCGCAGGTTGCCGGAGCCGTCGGTGGACGGCGGCTGATACTCGGTGGTGAAGACCTCGTCGGGGATCTTGCCGCGAAACGGCTCCAGCACCTGCAGCTCGGCGCCCTGCGGCACGCCGTTGGCCGCCAGCTCGGAGTTGTCGAAGTAGCTGCGGGCCGCGCGTGTACTGGCCGTAGAACAGGGTGCGGTTCGACCACTCGAAGTCGAACGCGTAGCCCAGCGCCTGGCGCACGCGCCGGTCCTGGAACAGCGGCCGGCGCAGGTTGAAGGCGTACCCCTGCATGCCGGAGGGGACGCCGTTCTTGAACTCGCCCTTGATCAGCAGCCCGTCGCGCACCGGCGGCACGTCGTAGGCGGTCGCCCATTCCTTCGATGACGCCTCCGGGTGCAGGTCGTAGGCGCCCGCCTTGACCGCCTCGAGCGCCACGGTCATGTCGCGATAGTAGTCGTAGCGGATGGTGTCGAAGTTGTTGCGGCCGCGATTGACCGGCAGATCCTTGCCCCAGTAGTCGGGCACCCGCTCATAGGTGCTCCACCGCCCGGCCTCGAACTTGCCGATCTTGTACGGGCCGCTGCCGAGCGGCGGGTCGAGGGTCGAGGCTTCGAAGTCGCGCCCGTCCCAGTAGTGCTTGGGCAGCACCGGCAGCTGGCCGACGATGAGCGGCAGCTCGCGATTCTCACCCGACTTGAACGTGAACTTCACCGTCCGCTCGCCCGTCTTCTCCACCCCGACGACGTTGGAGTAGTAGGCGCGAAAGAACGGCTGGCCCTTGCTGCGCAACGTCTCGAACGTCCAGATCACGTCCTCGACGGTGACCGGCTTGCCGTCGTGCCAGCGCGCCTCGGGACGCAGCGTGAACTGCACCCAGGAGCGATCCGGCGGGCGTCTCGACGCTCTCCGCCAGCAGGCCGTACTCGCTGAAGGGCTCGTCCGCCGAACCCACGAGCAGGGTCTCGTAGATGCGGCCGGCACCGTCGTCCGGATTCCCTTTGATGATGAACGGATTGAAGCTGTCGAAGGTGCCGACGCCCGCCAGCCGCAACTCGCCGCCCTTCGGTGCGTCGGGATTCACGTAGTCGAAGTGGGTGAAGCCGGGGCCGTACTTGAGGTCGCCGTGCATCGCGATGCCGTGCGCGGGCCCGGTGGTGTCGGCCGCGCCGGCGGCGGACGCGAACAGGAGCAGGAGAAGGGTGAGGAATCGCATGGTCCGCGACTCTACCGGTCCGGAGCGCGGGCCTCCAGTCGCACGCGCTCTTCCGGGTAGGAGCGCGGGCCTCCGTGCCCGTGGCGGCCCGCCAGGGCCGCCGGCGCTGCGGCGCATCCGACGCGCTCCGCATGTCGCATCGTAGTAGCGCGGGGCTCCAGGCCCGTCGCCGCGCGGGGCGCGGCGGAGCGCGTTACATGCGCCGCAGCGCAGGCGGCCCTTCTAGGCCGCCACGGGTTTGGAGGCCCGCGCTCCTGGGCGCTGCGACTGTATCGCTCCTTCGACGCCATTGACTCGTCATCACCTGCCCGATAGCCGCCATGCATGTCCCAGCGCGATGCGATTCTCGATGTCGTCCGTCGCTACTGGGGCTTCGACGAGTTGCGGCCGCTGCAGGAGGAGGCGATCGCGGCCGGGCTCGAGCGCCGCGATTCGCTGGTGGTGCTGCCGACCGGCGGCGGCAAGTCGCTCTGCTACCAGGTGCCGCCGGCGGTCGCCGGGCGGACCGACGTCGTCGTCTCGCCGCTGATCGCGCTGATGAAGGACCAGGTCGACGGCCTGCGCGCGAGCGGCTATCCGGCCGCCGCGCTGCACAGCGGCATGTCGCTCGACGAGGTGCGCGAGGTCGAAGCGGGGCTCGCGGCCGACCGCTACCGCCTGCTCTTCGTCGCGCCCGAGCGCCTGCTGACGCCGCGCTTCCTGACCTGGCTCGACGCGCGCCGGCGTGCGCGACTTCGCCATCGACGAGGCGCACTGCATCAGCCAGTGGGGGCACGACTTCCGTCCGGAGTACCGCCAGCTCGCCGAGCTCAAGGCGCGCCTCGGCGGGCGTCAGCATCCACGCCTTCACCGCCACCGCCACCGAGCGCGTGCGCGCCGACATCGCCGCGCAGCTGCGCCTCGAGGATCCGGTGGTGCTGGTCGGCACCTTCGACCGCGCCAACCTCACCTACCGCGTCGTGCCGCGCGCCGATACGCCGCGCCAGGTGCTGCGAGGTCCTGCGCCGCCACGCCGACGAGGCGGCGATCGTCTACTGCCTGAGCCGCAAGGAGACCGAGAGCCTGGCGGCGCAGCTGTCGGCGCAGGGCATCCGCGCCGCGCACTACCACGCCGGCATGGAGACCGGACCGCGCCACCGCACGCAGGAGGCGTTCGCCGAGGAGAAGCTCGACGTCGTCGTCGCCACCGTCGCCTTCGGCATGGGCATCGACCGCAGCGACGTGCGCTGCGTGATCCACGCGGCGATGCCGAAGTCGATCGAGCACTACCAGCAGGAGACCGGCCGCGCCGGCCGCGACGGGCTGGAGGCCGAGTGCGTGCTGCTCTACTCCGGCCGCCGACGTCATGCGCCTCGAGCGCCTGCTCGAGCGCAGCGCCGGCGAGGCGGCGGCGCTGCGCGGCGACGGCGACGCGCCCGAGGACGACGGCGTCGAGGCGTCGCGCCAGCTCTGCGCCACATGCAGCGCTTCGCGTCCGGCCTCGCCTGCCGGCACAAGACGCTGTCCGAGTACTTCGGCCAGGCCTACGAGCGCGAGGGCTGCGGCGCCTGCGACGTCTGCCTGGACGAGGTCGAGGGCGTCGGCGACGCCACCGTCACCGCGCAGAAGATCCTCTCCGTGCGTGGCGCGCGCCGAGCGCTTCGGCGTCACCCACGTCGTCGACATCCTGGTCGGCGCCGACACCGAGCGCATCCGCGCGGCGCGGCCACGAGCAGCTCAGCACCTACGGCCTGCTCAAGAGCACTGCCGCGCGGCGGCGTCACGGCATGGTGTACCAGCTCGTCGACCAGCGCCTGCTCGAACGCACCGCCGGCGATCGGCCGGTGCTGCGCCTCAACGCGGCGTCGTGGGAGGTGCTGCGCGGCCAGCGCGGCGTGCAGCTCGTGCAGCCGACGCGCCAAGGCGGCGCCGGCGCCGCGCCTCGACGGCGAGTCGTGGGAGGGCGTCGACCGCGATCTCTTCGAGCACCTGCGCCAGCTGCGCCGCGACCTGGCCGAGGCGCGCGGCGTGCCGCCCTACATCATCTTCAGCGACGCCACCCTGCGCGACCTGGCGCGCCGCCGGCCGACGTCGCTGGACGCCTTCGCCGGCACCTACGGCGTCGGCGAGCGCAAACTGCACGACCTCGGCCCGACGTTCATCGAGCACATCAAGGAGTGGTGCGCGGCGCACTGACCGATCCGCCGCTACCGCCATCGTCGCGCCACCCGGCGCGACGATGCTCGCCACGGGTCGCGTGCTGGAGGCCTCGGTGAACTCGCGTGAGGATCGCGCGCCGTCAGAACAGTAAAATATACATTCACTGGCCGCGCGGATGTTGTATTAGAGCACAACGGAATTTATGCGCAATACCTTTATGTCGATCGGACCGTTAACGACGCCGAATTGACCGATCGCGCCGAATTTACGTTGCCGAGGTCCAGCTTGTCAGCTATTCCCCTCCAAAGGCGTGAATCGTGGGCAACGTGCCCGTCGAGCCGACGCAGGTCCGGCAGTAGGCGCCCATGGAGAAAGCACTATGCTGGTGAGCGGTTCGTTCGGGCGTTGGCAGGCGGTGGCGGTCGGGGTGATGTGGGCGGTACTGCAGAGCGCCGCGACCGCGAGCGCGCAGATCGTACTGGACCCGGTCTGTGACACCATTCCGCAGACGTCGACGAACCTCATGCTGAGCGTGATGGTGCCGAAGTTCGATCCGTCGCTCGGCACCCTCACCAACGTGAGCCTCAGCCTCTCCGCCACGATGGTTCAGACGATCAAGATGGCGAGCAAGGATTCGTCGCCGCAGACCGTCACCGGCACGGGTACCGGCACGGTCACGGTGACGCCGCCGACGGGTGCGAACGCCATCACGGTCATGCCGGTCAACTCGGTGACGCACATGTACGCCGCCTGGGACGGGAATCCCCCGACGTTCATGCCGCCCTCGGGGAGCACCGACACCGGCGTCATGGACACCAAGATGTCAACGACCCCGTCCTACCTGCCGGTCAGCGACTTCGTCGGCACCGGCTCGGTCACCATGCCCGTGAGCGGCAGCGCGACCTTCGCCACCAGCGGCTCCGGCAACGTCGTCACCCAGGTCAATACCACCGCAGGGGCCACGGTCTGTGTGCAGTACACGTATTTCCCACCCACACCGACGTTTACACCGGTCAATACACATACCGTCACCGTTACGCCCACCACGACGCTAACCCCGACAATCACCCCCACCACAACAGTCACGCTGACCCGGACGACCAGCCCAACGACGACTGTCACGCAAACGGCCTCCATGACGCCCACGCGGACGGACACCGGCACGGTCACCAACACGCCGACGGTCACGATGACGCCGACCATTACCCTGACGGCGACCATCACGCCGACGACGACGATCACACCGACGACGACCACCACCTTGACGCCCTCGATGACGGCGACGGCGACGAGCACCGGAACGACGACCCAGACGCGGACGACCTCGTCAACGGTGACGTCGACCTCCACGCGGACAGCGACCAGCACCACGACGCCGACCGCGACGGCGACGCCCTTCTCGTCACTGCAGGTCTGCGACGAGGTCGTGCTCACGCCCACCGACTGGATGAAGACGGTGAGCGTTGCGAAGTTCGACCCGACGCTCGGTACGCTGACCGGCGTGAAGATCACCGTCGACGGGGCGATCGCTCAGGACTTCGGGCTCGAAAACCTCGATATGACCGCCGTCAGCGTGAAGGTGACGGGCGGCGCGACGATCACGTTGACGCCACCCAATGCCGTGGTGGTCATCGCCGTGCCCGAATACGTGAACACATATCCCCTCGCCGCGTTCGACGGGAATTTCGACTTCATGCCTCCGTCGGGCGTGTCGCCGCCGACCCAGACCGCCACCGACACCGCCATCCAGAATCCCTACGCACCGCTCACCGATTTCATCGGGCCGGGCACCGTCAACATGGGCATCAAGGCGGTCGGCATCTTCACGGCGGAGGGCGCCGGCAACCTGGCGACGCAGGTCAACACGAAGGCGAGCGCGATGATGTGTGTCCTGTACACCTACGTCGTGCCGACCCCGACGCCGACGTCCACGGTGACATCGACGTCCACGGTGACCGCCACGTCCACGGCCACGGCGACGTTCACTGCGACGGCGACGGCGACCGCAACCACCACCGGAACGGCGACGGCGACCGCCACCTCGACGGGAACGGCAACGACGACGGCAACGGCGACGATCACCCCGACCTTCACGCCGATCGGAACTCCGCAACTGGGCCTGACCAAGGAGCGCACCGGCGCGATCGTCACCGGCCAGACCGTCACGTACGACATCAATGTCGGCAATCAGGGCACGGGCGCGACCTCCGGCCCGATCGTGATGACGGACACGCTGCCGGCTGGGCTCACGCTGATTTCGGCCAGCGGCACCGGCTGGGACTGCTCGGCCTCGAGCCCGCCGTCGACGGTCTCCTGCACCTACGCCGCCGCCATTCCGCCGGGCGGCGCGGCACCGGTCATCCTCGTGAAGTGCCGCGTCACGGCGGCGGCGCGGACGCCGATCAGCAACGTCGCCTCTGCCGCCGGCGGCGGCGGTGGCAGCACGACCGGCGACAACACCGGCATCACGGCTGGGGTCGCACCCGCGCCGGCGATCACGCCGCTCGGAATCGTCCTCGCCGTCGGCGTGCTGATCGGCATCGCCGCCTTCGGCTGGCGCTCGCGCAAGCGTTCACTCTAGACTTGACGTTTTTTCACCACGGAGATCACAGAGTATTCTTCCTCTGCGCCGGTCTGCGGACTCTGTGCCCTCTGCGGTGAAAATTCGCTCGCTCCCACCCCCGGACCATTCGCGAACAGGGCTTTTCACCTGCCTCGATCTGGGCCTGCGGCCCATCTCGACTGCGGTGAAAAAACGCCCCATCGCCGCCGACTGATCACCGTCCGGATTCGATGTTGTCGGCCGGACCGCGTCCGTCCGGGCCGAGCCGCCCGCCCGGGCCCAGATGGCCCTTGCCCGGGACGTGGTTGACCTCGATGCGGACGCCGTCCGGGTCCTCGAAGAGAACGGAGTAGTAGCCGGGCGCGAACTGCGAGCCGTCCTCCGGCGCGTGGATGATGTGCGCGTGCAACTCGCCGACGACGAACTGATGGATGGCGTCGACGTCCTCGCGGCTGCGCGCGCGGAAGCACAGGTGGTGCAAACCGGAGCGGTCCTGGTCGAAGCGGCTGTCGCGCTTCTCCGGCGGCGCGCCCCGTACCAGGATGCCCGTGCGACTGCCGATGCAGTAGACGATGTCGTCGCCCCTCACCAACGTCTGCATCTCCAGGAAGTGACAGAGCTTCTCCCAGAAGGGTACGCAGCGATCCGGATCGCTGACGGTCAGCTGGATGTGGGCAATGCCGTTGACCGCAACACTCATCACTCGTCTCCTTCTCCGGGTGGCCGAGTCTGGACGGTTTCGATGACAGACCCTTAGACCGTCAGGTGCCGGCGCGGCAATTTGCCGCGTCGAGCGGGTGCGGACCTCCGGGCCGGCGCGCTCCGGCTTCGGCCCGCGGCCACTCGCGTCGTATGATGCGCGCATGCCGCCGCGCACGCTTCGCGTCCTCACCCTGAACTGCTGGAATGTCTCCGAGCCGTACGCGGCACGAATGGCGGTGGCGCGGGCCGCGATCGCGGCGCTGGATCCCGATCTCATCGGCCTCCAGGAAATCATCGTTCGCCGCGACGGGTTCGATCAGGCCGAGGATGTCCTCGGCGGCCTCGGCTACCACACGGCCTACGGGCCGGCCTTTCGCTGGACCGAGGACGGCCACGTCTCATGCGACGCGGCCGGCGACGGCTTCGGCAACGCCATCGCGAGCCGCTGGCCGATCGTCGCCTCCGAGCGCCACACCCTGCCCGGCGAGGAGATCGGCGAACGGCGCTGCGCCCTCGCCGCGCACATCGCCGCGCCCTTCGCCCGCATCCCATTCGTCTGCGCGCACCTCGCCTGGCGCTTCGCGCACGGGGCGCTGCGCGAGCGGCAGGTGCGCGCGCTCGACGAGCTGGCGCGCGCCTGGTCGCGCGACGCCGACTTCCCGCCGATCGTCGTCGGCGACCTCAACGCCGACCCCGACGCGAACGAGATCCGCTACCTGTGCGGCCTCGCCGCGCTCGACGGGCAGAGCACCTACTACCAGGACGCCTGGCGGATCCGCGGCGCCGGGCCCGGCTTCACCTGGGACAACCGCAACCCGTACGCGGCGATGATGTTCGAGCCCGACCGCCGGATCGACTACGTCCTCGTCGGCCTCGCCGACCTCAACGGCCGCGGCTGGATCGAGCGCGTCGCCCTTGCCGCCGACCAACCCATCGAAGGCGTCTTCGCCAGCGACCACTTCGGCATCGTCGCCGACATCCGGATCTGACCGCTTTGGCGGCGCGCGGCATTCTCCATCTCGGCGTCACCCGGAACGGCGTAAACCTGCTATAGTCGCTCGTCTACCCGAAACGGCGACACGCCACTCGCCAGAGGAGGATGACATGATCCGATTTCCGAACTGGCGACCCATGGCGATCCACATTGGGGCGGCTGCGCTGGTCCTGTTGCTGAGCGGCCTCTGGGCTCGGCCTGCCGCCGCCGTGCCAGCGCATCTCACCAGCTTCGAAACGACCTATCCGGATGCCGTCGGCACCCGCATCGACGCCTGTGGCCTCTGCCACGACGCCCTCCCGGCGCGGAACGCCTACGGCAGCGCCTACCAGAACGCCGGCGACCAGTTCGCGCCGATCGAGTCGGCGGACTCGGACGGCGACGGCTTCACCAACCTCGAGGAGATCGCCGCCCTGACGTTCCCCGGCGACGCCAACGACACGCCGGCGGCGCAGCCCTCGCCGACACCGACCGCGACGCCCGCCAGCGGCGCCTGCACCGCCGACTGCGACGGCAACGGCAGCGTGCAGATCGACGAGCTGGTCAAGGCGGTCAACATCGCCCTCGGCAGCTCGGCGGTCGCCGTCTGCGCCGCCGCCGATCGGAACGGCAACGGCAGCGTGACCATCGATGAGCTGCTGGCCGCTGTCAACGCGGCGTTGGGCGGCTGCTCGGTATTGTAGCCTGCTCGCGCCGCCAGGGATGGACATCATCGCGCGGTCGCTCGGCGATAGAGCACAATATATACAATCTGTCTGGAATCCGTAGTTACATACTTGCCATCGGTGGTAGAAGAGGTCGACCGGGTGCCGTCGGTTGGATCGGATTTTCCGTCCATTTCCCAGACCGCCCGTCGAAGGAGGCATCGATGAAACGCATAGGACTCACTGCCCTTGGACTGCTTCTCCTCAGCCACACCGCCGCCGCCGAGCCGACCTGGAGCGCCATTAGTTTCTCGACGACGGCGCCCAACGTTCCCCTGGTGGTCGCCGCCGCCGATACGCTGATGGCCTCGACTGCCGGCAAGACGTTCCCCGGGAGGCTGCTCCTCCAAGCCGAGGTCGCTGACGGTGCGAACCCAGCCACGCACACCTTTGTTCCGATCTACAAGACGGCCGCCGAGCGCGAGGCCTTCGTCCAACAGCTGCAGGCCGACCCGGCCTGGAATACCTTCCTGGGCGACATGGCGAAGCTGACCCAGCCGGTGTCCACGACCCTCTATCGTACGGTGCAGAGCTGGGGCGACCACGCCGATACCGACCACGTCTGGATGGGCTACGCGTTTCACGTCACGGATCCTGCGGCGTTCCAGGCTGCCATCAACAAGCTGATGGCGTCGCCGACCGGAAAGAAGTTCCCCGGACAGGTCTACCTCTCGGCGGTCGAGGCGGGTGGGATCACGCCCGTCACCCACCTGGTTTCCGTGGGCTTCGCCAGCGAGGCGGAGATGGCGGCGTGGAACGCCACCCGGGACGCCAGCGCCGACTGGGCGGCGTACCTCAAGGAGTCGCGCAAGGCGGCCGAGTTCCTTGGTGCCAATCTGTCGCGCGACCTCAAGTCGTGGGGCGACGCGTCGTTGAACAGCCTCGCCGGCAAGTGACGCTGACGGGCTAGCCGTCTCGAGAGCGCCCGGGCCGTCGATCGGCTCGGCGCTCCCGGTGGCGGCTACGAGGCGATCCGCCGCGCTTCCTTGCTGACGTCCTCGATGCGCTGCTTGGCGTTGGCGAGGAGCGGCTGGTGCGCGACCAACGCCTGCTGCTCGCCTTCCTCGGCGAGGAAATTGGTCTCGACGCGGATGCGCTCCTGCTCCGCCTGGGCCGAGCGGGCGATGTCCGCAAGCCGGCCGTCGAGGACGCCGCGCACGGCGGCGTCGGCGCTCTTCGCCGCCGACTCGAACCAGGCCGACTGCGTCGCCTGCGCCTCGGTGATGCCGGTCTTCTCCAGCGTCGCCAGGCCGGGCAGGTACCAGCGCCGCCACAACGCCCGTCGGAGCAAGGTCAGGTTGCCGGTGCGGGCCCGATCGAGGCGCTCCGGCGGCGCGATCGCGGGAGGGCGCACGTCGACGCGCTCGGCGGCGACGGGCGACGCCACGGCGCCGAACTGCTTGGCCGCCACGCGCACGGCGTCGGCCGCGGCGGCGTTGGCCGTCGCGGCGGCGCCGGCGAAGGTCTCGGCGGCCGCGTTGACGGCGGCGGCGAGCGCCTCGCCCTTGCCGCTGCGGACCCAGGCGCGGCGCGCGGTCCGCAACGCGCCCTGCAGCGTCTCGGCGGCCTTCGCCACGGCGGCGCCGCGCTGCTGGCCGGCGGCGTCGACCGCGGCCTGGAACTCGCTCGCCCGGCTCCGCTCACTCGCGGTCTTCGCCTCGGCCTCGCGCTGCGCCACGTTGAGCCGCTCGCGCACCTCGCCGAGCTTGGCGTCGAGCGCGCCGCGGCGCTGCCCCAGCGCGCCCTGCGCCTCGTCGATCCAGCGCACGGCGCGCTTGCCGGCCTCGCGCAGCGCCACGACCTCGCGCTTGTCCGAGGAGGCGAACCGGCTGAGGGCGGCGGAGAACTCCGGCAGCCCCGTGCCGGCGGGCGCGCCTCGCGCCCCGGCCTGCTGGGCGCGAAAGGCGGCGCGGGCGTCGACGAGGTACAGCTCGTGCGCGCCAGCGACGTCGGCGCGCAGCGTCTCGCCGTGTCGCGCGAGCTCGTCCTTCTCGAGCTCGGCGCAGTCGGCGTCGAGATTCCAGACGACGAACAGCTTGCCGATGTCGGCCTGCAGCCCTTCCATCAGTCGCCGCGTCGCCTGCGTGAACAGCGAGGGATAGCGCACGACCAGCACGACGGCGTCGAGGGCGCGCAGGGCCTCGGCGCTGATCGCGTCGAACCGCTCGTCACTGCCGACGCCGGGGGTGTCGACGAGGTCGACCTGACCGCCGAGCTGGAGCAGATCGGCCTCGGTCTCGACCACCACCTCGGCGACGTCGCGCACGCCGGCGCGCATGATCTGGGTCAGCTCGGCGAGCGTGTCGACACGGTTGGCGCCGACCTGCCAGATGGTGCGGGTGCCGTAGGTGATGCGCAGCGGCAGCGAGGTCAGCGGATCGAAGGCGACCGGCGAGAGCTCCTTGCCGGCGAGCGCGTTGATCAGGGTGGACTTGCCCGCCTTCACCTCGCCGTAGACGGCGATCTTCACCCGTCGCCGCGCGAACTCGGCGAGGAGGCCGTCGAACTCGCCGAGGCGTCCCTTGGGCAGCAGCGCCGCGTGCGGCTCGAGCGCGTGGCGGGTCTCGATCAGCGCCTCGTTGAGGCTGGTGGCGAGCACGCCATAGGCGCGCCGGACGGCGTCGTCACTGTCTTGCATGCAGGTGCAGCTCCATCGCGTGGTGAGAGCCCGCATCCATACGGCGTGAGGCGCGGGGCTGCAACTCGCTCCGCCGCGCGGTAGTGCCTCGGTTTGATTCGCGCGGCGGTGCCCCGGTGCTCAGGTAACCGCCTCAGGGCTGCGATCAACGCCGCGCCGATCAAATTGAGTCACCACCCACCGCGCCGGCGTCGCGACGGCCCGGCACCGCCGGCGCGCGTTGCGATGGGCGCGCGCTCTCCGCTAAGCCGCCGTCGCATGGACGCCGATACACGGCCGCGGCGCTCGGCGCGGTTGGACGCCGCGTTCGCGCAGGAGGTCGAGAGTGGCCTGGCGCTCGCCGCCCGCGTCCGTCTCGTCGTGCTGATGGTGATCGGCGCCTGGGTGACGATCGAGAACCCGTACCCCGAGTTCCTCTACTTCTATCCGTACTTCCTGCTCTTCGCCCTGTTCGGCTACCTGCCGCTGCTGGCGCGCCGCGAAGGGCGGCCGATCCCCTGGGTGCGATACCTCTGCCCGCTGCTCGACGTGGGGCTGTTCACCGTGCTGGTGATGGTTCCCAATCCGCTGGAAGTCGACGCCGTGCCACCGCAACTGCGGCTGCGCTTCGGCAACGAGATCTACCTGTTCGCCTTCATCGTCGCCTCGGCGTTCACCTACTCGCCGGCGCTGGTGCTGTGGTCCGGCGTCTGCGCGGCGACGGCGTGGTCGATCGCCACGCTCAGCGTCATCCTGCTTCCCGACACGGTCACGTCGATGCCGGGCCACGCCCTGCCCGGCAACGCCGTGCAGCGGGTGACCGATCCGCACCGCGTCTTCCTCAACGTCTGGGGCCGCCAGGTGGTGGTCTTCCTGGTCACCGCCGGCACCCTGGCGGCGCTGATGCGGCGCGCGCGGCGACTGGTCGAGCGCCAGACGGCGGCCGAGCGCGAGCGCGCCAACCTGTCGCGCTACTTCTCGCCCAACCTGGTCGACGAGCTGGCACAGACCGACCAGCCGCTGGGTCCGACCCGCCAGCAGCAGGTCGCCGTGCTGTTCGCCGATCTGGTCGGCTTCGCCCGTTTGGCCGAACCGATGTCACCGGCGGCGGTGATCGACCTGCTGCGCGAGTTCCACGGCCGCATGCAGGCGGCGGTTTTCGCGCACGGCGGGACGGTGGACAAGTACATCGGCGACGCGGTGATGGCGACCTTCGGCACGCCGCGCGCCGGCGCCGCCGACGCCGGCAACGCGCTGCGCGCGGCGCAGGCGATGCGCGAGGCGGTGACGGCCTGGAACGCGGTGCGCGCGGCGCGCGGCGAGGCGCCGGTGGCGCTCGGCATCGGCGTCCACTACGGGCCGGTGGTACTCGGCGACATCGGCGGCGAGTCGCGCCTCGAGTTCGCGGTACTCGGCGACGCGGTGAACGTCGCGAGTCGATTGGAGCGGCTGACGCGGGAGCTGGGGGCGGTGATCGTCGCCAGCGACGCGGTGGTGGCGGGGGCGCGAGGGGAAGGCGGTGGCATCGAGGCGGTGTTGGCGGGATTCGAGCGGGGACCGCCGCAGACGCTGCGCGGTCGGAGTGGGGTGGTGGGGATCTGGCTGGCGCGAGCGTAGCTCGTCACCGATCGACGTAGGAGCGCGGGCCTCCGGGCCCGTCGCCGCCCGCCGGGCGGCGGAGTGAGTTGCAGCGCGCTCCGGGGCGGCTCTGCCGCCCCGACGGGCCCGGAGGCCCGCGCTCCTACCTCCGCTCCGCGTACGTCGCTGCGCCGCGTGTCCAGTCCGGGCCGTTGCCCCAATGGCGGCGGGTCATCTTCTTCCGGTGCTCGCGGTCGAACTGCTTGCGCGCGGCCTCGTACTCCTCCGACGCGCGCGTCGCCGCGGGCACGGCCCAGAAATCCTCTTCGCTCTTCCACAGGCCGTTGCCGCCGTAATTGAGGATGGTGATGCCGGGGAAGTCGATGACGCCGGTGCCGCTCGGATGGTCGCGGCGGTTTTGCATGTAAACCATCACCCGCCCGGCGTCGGGGTCGACGCTGTGCCATTCGTAGGCGGTGTAGATCTCGCCGTACTGCTGCATGATCGGCTTGATCCAGTTGCGGATCGCCTCGCGCCCCTTGAGGTTGCCGAGCACGTGCTCGACGTAGTCGGCGTCCTCGGTGAAGAGATCGGCCCAGGCGTCCCAGTCCTCGCCGACGGCGCCGGTGCGCCAGTAGCGGCGGAACGCCTGCTCGAGCTCGTCGCGACTGCATGCGGGCATGGGACTCCTCCGGCCGGCAGCGTGCGCGATCGGCGCTGGTTGGGTCAAGCGTAGCGGAGCTACGTTCCGCATCGCCTTCGCACCGGGATCCGGCCCCGATTCCGACGCCGACGCCGATTCCGAGAGAGCCTCGCAGCGGCGGGCTTCAGGCCCGCCAGGGGCGCGGCGGGGAGACCGATCTCCCCCAACCCCTCGCCTGGCGGGCCTGAAGCCCGCCACTACGGCGCACGCTGGTACACCGGCAGCTCTTCCAGATGCCGATGACACATCTCGCATGAGCTGATGCCGCGGGCGCGCGCGGCGGGATCGAGCACGGCGTCGATCCAGCGGCGGAAGCCGCGGTAGTTGGCGAACACCTCGGCGGGGTCGCTGCCGACCCTGCCGAGATCGTAGTGCGGCGCGTCGACCTCGGCGGCGAACGGGCAGGCGTGGAAGCGGCCGGCCGAGGTGAGGACCGGGAAACAGCGCACGCAGCCGCGGCCGAGGCCATGGAAATCGGCCTCGCGGTCGCGGTCGAACGCGCCCTCGGCGCCGGCGCCGGCGTGGAAGAGGATCTTGTAGCCCTGGAACAGCCGGTTGGGGTGCGCCGCCGCCCACGCCTCCAGGCGCTCGCGCGCGTGCGCCGGCAGCGCCTCGGCGTCACGGCCGTGCAGGATCGAGTAGTTCAGCACCGCCTCGCTGTGCGCGTCGCTGTCGAGGATGGCGAGCAGGCGGTCGGCTTTGACGCCGTTCGAGAAGATCGTGAACAGGCCGCGGAAGCCGCGCGCGCGCAGCCACGCCATCGCGTCGATGATGGCATCGGCGTGCAGGGTCGGCTCGCCGCCATAGAACTTCACGTTGCCGTCGGCGGCGACGCTGCGCAGCGCCTGGTCGAGCACCGCGGGCTGCGTACGGTTGGTACCACCCGTCCGGTGAGCCGTTGATGGTGCAGAAGCTGCACGTGCGGTTGCAGAAGTTCCCCTCGTAGAGGTGGAGCTCGCGCAGCTCGGCGTCGCCGGGATTGTAGTGCTCGACCGGCTCGTGGAACGTGATCGGGCCGATGCGCGGCCGGCGGTTGGTGTCGTTCAGGCCCCAGTCGTACGTGTTGTAGACGACCTCGTAGTCCTCGATCCGCTCGAGCGACTCGCCGGTGTGCTGGGCGACGAAGCGCAGCACGCCGAGGCGATAGTCCTGGGTGGTGCCGTCCGCGCCGGCGAAGTCCTCGGCGTACATCTTGAAGATGCGCGAGACGAAGACGCGCCGCGCCGCGTGGTCGATGCGGCAGTTCCACTCGTTGGCGAGGAACTGCTCCGAGGCGGCGCGCAGGGTCGCCTGCAGGCTCTCGCCGACGTATGCCGACGGGCGCAGGGCCGGGCAGCCGTTCGAGCCGCAGTTGATGGCGAAGTGGATGCGCGGCTCGCGGAACTCGCCGCGCAGGATCTCGTGCTCGATGTCGTCGAGGCTGACGGCGCGGCCGCCGGCGACGGTGGCGCTGGCGCTGGAAGAACTGGCCGTCGCGCGTCTTCCACACCGAGGTGATCGGATACTCGGCGAGGATCGCGTGCAGGGTGAAGACGTTGTACGCGTTCAGCCAGTACGCGAGGCGGTGCTCGTCGGACGGGAAGCGCGCGGCATCGCTCTCCGGGCTGACGTCGTCCAGCGCCGCGACGACGGCCTCGAGCCGGGCGCGCCGCTCGAGCAGCCGGTCGTAGTCGACCTTGCCGTCCGTCGCGACGACTGCCGCGAGCAGATCGGTCCACGGCTGCCAGTCGAACATCGAGACCCTGAGAACCACAAACGCGGATCAATGACCACCAAGAACACGACCCGGTCGGACCTCTACCGATCCCGGGGTGTTCTTCGCGGTCATTCGCCTTCTGCGTGGCTCAGTTCGCGAGCAACCTCGTCGCTTCCTCGGATTCCTGGTCCTGGTCCGACGTGGATTCGTGCTCGAAATCGAGGATGCCGAGGGCAGCGAAACGGACCGCGCTGGCGATCCGAGAGCAGGCCGAGGCTCTTCACGTTGGGGACGATCTTGGAGAAGAGGCGGCGGCGGAACTCCTTGGCGATCGGCGACTCGCAGCGCGATCGCGACGCACTGCGTCGGCGTCGAGACCCATCGCTCCCAGACCTCGCGGTTGGTGAGGCGGTCGCGCATCAACACGGCGGCCTCGTAGACGAAGTCCTCGCGCTCGGCGCGCGCCGCGCTCGTCGAGGTCGGCGAGGTGCTCGCGCAGTGACAGCACGCCGAAGGCGACGTGGCGGGACTCGTCCTCCATCACCGCCGCGGTGAGGTCGCGCAGCAGCGGGTTGGTGGCGGTGTCGCGGATCACGCCGAACGCGGCCAGGGCGAGGCCCTCGACCATGATCTGCATGCCGAGGAATTTGAAGTCCCAGCGCGAGTCGCTGAGGATCAGGTCGAGCAGCTTCTTCAGCTCCGGGTTCACCGGGTACTCGTGCTGCAGCTTCTCCTGCACGAAGCGGCGGTACACCTCGACGTGGCGCGCCTCGTCCATGACCTGGGTGGCGCCGTACTGCTTGCCCTCGTACCAGGGCACCGCGTCGACGATCTGCGCCGTCGCCAGCAGCGCGCCCTGCTCGCCGTGCAGGAACTGGCTGAGCTGCCAGGTGATGGCCTCGTGGCGCAGGCGCTCGCGCTCGCCTGGCGGTGAGCGTCGCCCATATCGTCGCTGCCGTAGATGCCGATGCCCATGTCGGGCACCAGCTCCGACTCGCGGATCGACGTCGATCGACCAGTCGAGCCGCGTCGTCGAGTTCCACTGATCGCGCTTGGCGTTCTCGTAGAGGCGCATCAGCCGCGCGCGGGTGTCGTCGTACTGCCAGTTGTAGGTCAGGTCCTGCGCGACGCGGAGCGCTTCGACCGGCGGTTGGGTCGGCTGTGATGAGAGCGTGTTCACGGTGATGTCCTCCGTTGGATGGATCGATGATCAAGCGTCGCGGACGCCAAGATAGGCGAGCACGAGGCGCGGCAGCTCGTCGTCGAGCACGGAATCCGCTTCCTGCTGGAACTGCACCGCGTGCGACAGCGTGCCGTTGATGAAGTCGATCGCGAACGCGGCGCCGCGCTCGGGATCGGGATGCGTGAGATCGTCGCGACGGTCCGCGAGCAGCGCGGCGAGGCGGCCGTGCAGATGCTCGCTCAGCTCGACCGTTCGGCGGCGAACGGTGTCGTCGGCGAGCGACGCAAGGATGAAGGCGCGAATGCTCCCGGCGCGCTCGCGGTGGACGCCGATGATGAAGGCCGTGAACTCGCGGACAACGTCGCTCGTCGACGCGCCCGCCCAGCGGCTCGGATCGAGGCCGGCGTCGGCGGTGGCGCGCGCCTCCTCGCAGAACCGGGCGTGCAGTGCCTGGAGCAGCCCCTGCTTGTCGTGAAAGCGGCGGTAGAAGCCACCGACCGAGGTTCCGGCAACGCGCGCGATCTCGACGATGCTGGTCTCGGCGAAGCCCTTCTCGGCGACCAGCTGCTCCGCCGCGTCGAGCATGCGCCCAAGCGTGCGCCGGGTGCGCGCCTGAAGTGGCGGGCGGATCCATTCGAGATGAGGAGGCGAGATCTTTTCGGCGGCCTGGGGCATTTACGAAATAGGAACTCCGGTTCCGATATAATCCGATCAGTCAGGTCTCGTCAAGCGATTTGTTGGCGCACCCTGGTCGTGCAGATCCGCCCCCCGGGATTCTGCCTGGCGATCCTTGGCGTTGCCTTGCGGATTGCGAATGGTCCCGCCGCTCGCTTACACAGCCGATCGTGGACCCCCATCATCGGCGCTTCCTTCTTCTCGAGCAGGGGATCGGCTCGGCGATTTTCAACATCCTGCTCAACGGTGCGATCGCGTGGGCCCTCTTCCGTCACCTGGACGTGGTGCCGCTGTGGGGACAGCAGAGCATCGTCGGCGACACGTTGGGCACGAGCTTCTTCCTACCGTTCTTCACCGCGCTCATCGTCACCCCGCTGGTGCGCCGCCGGGTGAGGAGCGGTGCCATCAACGCGCTCGACTGGACGCGCGAGTCGCATTCGCTGCTCGGCTGGCTGCCGCCCGGCACCTTCCGGCGCGCCACGATACTCGGCCTATTGACGCTCATCGTCGTCGGGCCGTTGGCGGTGCTGGGGCTGCACGTGTTCTCGGTGAACGAGCTCGCGTTCGGGGCGTTCGTCCTCTTCAAGGCCATGTTCGCCGGAATACTCGCGCTGCTCGTGACGCCCCTGATCTCCCTCTGGGCGTTGGCCGAGCCGGCGTAGCCCCTAGCGCAGGCGGCGGACGCCCAGCACGTTCGGGATCGGCAACGCGAACGAGCCGGCGAGGCCGGCGAAGCCGCTGCTGCCGTGGCTGCCGATCGCCTCGAACTCGCGGCCGCCGGCGTGCACGAAGAGCTGCGCCTCCGGACCGCCCTCGACGTACATCGTCTCGCGCAGGCCGATCGGCAGGGCGAGCAGCGCATCTGCGAAGTCGTGCGTGCTGAGCGGCGCGCGCATGTGGATGAAGAGCAGACGGCCCGCTTCGTCGACGCCGACCGCGGCGTTGCTCCAGCGCTTGTCCTGCTGCGTCCACACATTGCCGCGCTTGCAGGAGATCATGCGGATGCCCTGCACGGCGCCGGCGTAGCGGTCGACGACGCTGGCGAGGTCGCGGCAGGTGCGATCGACGAGCTGCACCGGCGGCAGCCCGGCTTCGCGCCGGTCGAAGAGCAGCACCGCATTGTGCCGCGAAAGGCGCGGATTGTTGACGTGTTCGCGCGAGCGCATCAGCGAGGTGCTGGTCTTGTAGTCGGCCTGGTAGAGGCCGGCATTGATGGTCGCCGCGAGCTGCTGTTGGTCGGCCCAGTCGCGGGCCGTGCGCCCTGTGCCGTCGGGCGAAGCCGAGGCGTTGAGGAGCTCGACGCTGAAGCGGGTCGGGTCGATGCGCGCCAGGCGGATCTGCGAATCGCCCTCGGCGGCGGCGATGGGCGACGTCACCTCGGCATACTCCAGCCCGGGCTCGAGCACCTGCCAGGCGACCTCGTCCGCCCGCAAGGGGGCGGCCGCGGCCAGCCAGGCAGCGATTAGGACGGCTGACGCCACCCGCACTGCACCGGTCTGCGGCATGTCAGTGTGCCGACGATACCCTCCCCCCTGCCCTGGTGCCAATGCCGTCGACGAAACTCGCATCGCGGCGGATGGTCGATAGACCCATCTCAGACCCTATGGTATCTCACTGAGAATCCACTCATGTCGCGTTTCGCGCCTTCCGTTGCCATTCTTGGCGCGCTGGCTCTCTCCACGGCCGGTTGCTCCCTCTTCCGCAGGAACGCGCCGGCCGACCACACACCGGACATGATCGAGCTCGGCGCCGCCGAGACCGTGGTGGAGCCGCCCGACCCGCAGAGCATCGCCCTCGGGCACTACCTCGCCGGCGTGCTGGCGATGAACAGCGGGGACCAGGCCACCGCCACGACGGAATTCGAGGCCGCGGTCGCCGCCGACCCGAACGCGGTGCCGTTGCACCAGCGGCTCGCCGCCCTCTACGTCCGTCAGGGCCAACTCGCCGAGGCGCTGGCCCACAGCCAGGAAGCGGTGCGGCTGGATCCCTCCGACGTCAACAGCCGCCTGATGCTCGCCGACGTCCTGCAGAGCCTCGGCCGCGACGACGACGCCATTCGCGAGTACGAAGCCGTGCTCGCGCTCGACCCAGACCAGGAACAGGCACGACTGCTGCTAGGCGTCCTGTACGCGAAGCAACGCAATTTCAACAAGGCCGAGGAGACGCTCACCTACCTCACCACCCGCGATCCCAGCTCCTTCCTCGGGCAGTACTACCTCGGCCGCGTCTACACCGCGGCGCAGGATTTCCCGCGCGCCGAAGAGGCGTACAAGGCGGCATTGCGCATCAACCCGAACGCCGAGCCGGTGCTCGTCGATCTCGGCGTGCTCTACGAGGTCACCAACCGCCCTGACGACGCGATCGCGCTCTACCAGCAGGTGCTGAAGACCAATCCGCGCCGCGAGCAGATTCGCCGGCGGCTGGGCGCGCTGTACGCGCGCCAGCAGCAAGTACGACGACGCGCTGGCGCAGTTTCGCGAGCTGGAGAAGAGCGACAGCGACTCGCAGGACACGCGCACAAAGATCGGCCTGATCCTGCTCGAAACGGGCGACTACGACCGCGCCGCCAACGAGTTCAGTCTCGTGCTCGGCGCCGAGCCCGACAACGCGCGCGCCCGCTACTACCTCGCCTCGACCTACGAGCAGAGCGGCGACGTCGACCGCGCCATCGCCGAGTACGGGCGCGTGCCGCCCGACCACGAGTGGTACGTCGACGCACAGCGCATGATCGTCCACCTGCTCGAACAGCGCGGGCAGACCGACGCCGCGGCCGCCGTCATCGAGGAGGCGCGCAAGCGCAAGCCGGACGAGGAAGAGCTCATCGACGTCCAGGCGGTCGTGCTGCGCGAGCAGGGCAAGGTGCCGGAAGCGATCGTGCTGATGGAGCAGCTCGTCGTCGCGCACCCCGAGAACGATCGCTACCACTTCACGCTCGGCGCGCTGTACGACGAGGACGAAGCAACGCGACAAGGGCGTCGAGCACATGCAGCGCGCCATCGAGCTCAATCCCGACAACGCACCCGCGCTCAACTACCTCGGCTACACGTACGCCGAGCAGGGCGTGAAGCTCGACGAGGCCGAGTCGCTGATCCGCCGCGCCCTGGCGATCAGCCCGAACGACGGCTTCTACCTCGACAGTCTCGGCTGGGTGTCCTACCAGCGCGGCGACTACGTCACCGCCATCGAGTACCTGGAGCGCGCCGTGACCCTGGCCGGCGACGATCCGACGATCTCCGAGCATCTCGGCGACGCGTACCTGAAGGCCGGCCGTCAGGGCGACGCGCTGCGGATCTACCGCGACGCACTGAGCCGCGCCACCGAGAAGGACCAGACCGAACGCCTGCGCGGCAAGATCGACGACCTCCAGCGCCCCCGCCAAGGGGCGTCCTGAGATGCGCCGAAGGGCCATCGCGGTGCTCGCGACCGCGGTGGCGCTGACCGGCTGCACGACGCGCCACGCGCCCGGCCCGCCCGCCGCGGCCGGTGGCGGCGTCGACGCCGCGGCGATCGTCGCCGCGGACGCCGCCCGGCGGACCGCGTTGCGCAGCCTGCGCGCGTGGGCGCGCCTCTCGTACGAATCGCCGGACGAATCGCACCGCGCCAAGCAGCTGCTGATCGCCGAACGCCCGGATCGCCTGCGCCTGGAGATCTTCTCGCCGTTCGGCGCCGTCTTCGCCCTCGCCGCGTCCGACGGCGCGCTCGCCGCCTACGACCGCGGCGCCAAGACCGTGTACCGGGGTGCCGCGAACGCCGACAATCTGCGCCGCTACACGCAGATGGATCTGCCCGTCACCGGCGCCGTCGATCTCATCCTCGGCACGCCGCCCGTCGACGCCGCCGAGCCCGGCGTCGTGTCGGCCGACGGCGACGCCATCAAGCTCTGGCGCGCCACGTCCGACGGCGGCGCCCGCGTCGTGTGGTACTCCGCCGCGCTGCTGCCGCTGCGCTTCGAGGATCAGGATCGCGACGGGCGCGTGCACCTGCGGGCGACGTACGATGGGTACGCGGCGGTCGACGGCCTCCAGCGTGGCGACCCAACTGCGCCTCGAGCTGCCGCTCAGCCAGCAACGCATCGCCCTCGACCTCAGCGACGTCGAGGTGAACCCGGCGCTCGACCGCGCCGTGTTCGCGTTGCCGACGCCGGCGGGCAGCGCCGTGGTCGATCTCGACCGGGGTGGGCCGTGAGGGGCGGCTCCCCGGCGCTCCTGACTCTCCTTCTCGTTCTCGCCAGCTGTCACTCGGAGCCGGATCGCGCCGCCGCACCCCTGGCGGCGACGAGCGCCCCGCCGGCGGCGGCCGCACATCCGCAGCATCTCGTCACCGCCACCATCGCGCAGCCGCAGACGTTCAATCCGATCATCGCCAGCGACGCCGCCTCGCACGCCGCGATCACCGATATCTTCGAGACGCTGGTGCGCCTCGATCCACGCAGCGGCGACATCGAGCCGGGCCTCGCCGAGCGCTGGGCCCTCGACCCCCACGGCGAGAGCCTGACGATGTGGCTGCGCCCGAACGTCCTCTGGCACGACGGGCGGCCGGTCACCGCGCGCGACGTGGTGTTCACCTTCGAGGCGATTCGCAATCCCTCGGTCCCGAGCCCGCTCGACGCGGCGCTCACCGTCGGCGGCAAGCCGATCGAGGTGCGCGCCCTCGACGAGCACACCGTCCGCTTCACGGTCGACCGGCCCTTCGCGCCGCTGCTGAATTCGCTGGTGGTGCCGATCGTACCCGAGCACGTCCTCGCCCCGGCGCTGCGCGACGGCACCTTCGCGCAACAGTGGCGCACCGGCGTCACTGGCCAGACCGTCATCGGCGACGGCCCCTACCGGCTCGAACGCTACGAGCCCGGGCGCCTCATCCACCTGGTGCGCAATGACGACTACTGGATGCGCGACGAGCAGGGCGCGCGCCTGCCGTATCTCGCCGAGCGGACCATCCGCATCGTGCCCGACCAGACGACCGCGACGCGCACCTTCCTCGCCGGCGAGATCGATCTGCACACGCCGGCCGCCGACGAGGTGCGCGCACTCCTCGCCGCGCAGGCCAGTGGCCGCTTCGCCGTGCACGAGCTCGGCGTCGACCCGGGCATGCTGTTCGTCGCCTTCAACCGCAACCCGACGCACTATCGGCAGAACGGCGTCGTCAATCCGCGGCTGACGTGGTTCTCCGATCCGCTCTTCCTGCGGGCGCTGGCCCACGGTGTCGACAAGCGCGCCATGATCGACGGAGCGCTCGACGGCTTCGGCGTGCCGGCCGTGTCGTTCGTGTCGCCGTCGAACACGCGCTTCGCGAACCCGCACCTCGCCGACTACGCGTTCGATCTGACGCGCGCCGCGGCGCTGCTCGACGAGGGCGCCTATATCGATCGCGACGGCGACGGCATCCGCGAGGACCGCAGCGGCAACCCGATCGAGTTCACCCTCACCACCAACGCCGGCAATCCGGTGCGCCAGCAGATCGCCGCCATCCTGCAACGCGAGTGGCAGGAGCACCTGCACCTGCACGTCCACGTCGAGGCGCTCGAGATGGACGCGGTGATCGAACGGCTGCAATCCACGTTCGACTGGGACGCGATGCTCATGGGCTTCACCGGCAGCATCGATCCGAACGACGCCAGCAGCCTCCTGCGCTCGAGCGGACCACTGCACGTCTGGAACCCCAACCAGCCGAAGCCGGCGACCGACTGGGAGGCCGAGATCGACGCGCTGCTCGACACCGGCGCTCGCAGTCTCGACCTCGAGGCGCGCCGCCAGGCCTACTGGCGCATCCAGGAGATCCTGCTCGAACGCCTGCCGATCATCCAGACCGTGCGCCCACTGCGCTACAGCGCCGCAATGACGGCGCTGGAGAACTACGAGCCGACGGTCTGGGGGGTGTACCATCCAGAGCGGATCCGGTTCGCCGAGTAACGCCGGGCGGGAACTGGGTAGCGCGGTCCAGAGTCACAGGAGCGCGGGCCTCCGTGCCCGTCGCCGCCCCGGGGCGGCGGAGCTCGCTGCGCGACAAAACGCCGGTGTCGGCCTCGATCCCCACGCGCTCCGGCGCGCTCCGCGCGCCGACGGGCGGGGACGCCCGCGCTACTGCTGCCCTCATGCGAAGCGCTGCATCGGATTCCCGCTGCCTTCGTGTAGCGCGCGACTGAAGGTCGTAGGAGCGTGGGCCTCCGTGCGACGCGAACGACCCCACGTCGCACGCTCGCATGCCGTCGTCTCGACCCCGGGACCTCGATCGGGTACCTGGCGCGCGTGGCGCTCTTGGAGATCGATGATCTGCGCGTCGAGTTCGGCGCGGCCGCGCCGGTGGACGGCGTCAGCCTGGCGCTCGAGGCCGGGCGCACCCTCGGCCTGGTGGGCGAGTCGGGCAGCGGCAAGACGCTCACCGCGCTCGCCGTCATCGGCCTGGTGCCGCCGCCGGGACGCATCGGCGCCGGCCGCATCCGCTTCGACGGCCAGGATCTGCTCGCACTCGACGAGCGGGCGCTGCGCGACATCCGCGGCCGCGCCATCGGCATGGTGTTCCAGGAGCCGATGACCGCCCTCAACCCCGTCCTCAGCGTCGGCGCGCAGATCGCCGAGGCGGTGGCGCTGCGCGGCGCTGGCCGTGCGGCCGCGCGCGCACGCGCCATCGAGATGCTGCGCCTGGTGGAGATCTCCGAGCCCGAGCGCCGCGCCGACGCCTACCCGCATCAGTTGAGCGGCGGCATGCGCCAACGAGTGATGCTGGCGATGGCGCTCGCATGCGGCCCGCGGCTGCTGATCGCCGACGAGCCGACCACCGCCCTCGACGTCACCATTCAGGCGCAGGTCCTCGACCTGCTCGCCGCCCTTCAGCGCCGACTCGGCATGGCAGTGCTGTTGGTCACCCACGACCTCGGCGTCGTCGCCGAGCGCGCCGACGACATCGCCATCATGTACGCCGGCCGCATCGTCGAGACCGGCGCGGCGGCCGACGTGCTCGCGGCGCCGCTACACCCCTACACGCGCGGGCTCCTCGCCTCGCTGCCGGCGCCGGGCCGGCGCACGCGCCTCGAGGCGATTCCGGGAACCGTCCCCGACCCGCTTCGTCTGCCGAGCGGCTGTCGCTTCCGCGACCGCTGCGGCGAGGCCATCGCGGACTGCGCCCGCATCGACCCGCCGCTGCGCGCCGTCGCCAGCGGGCGCCGCGTCGCGTGCATCCGCGTGGCGGCGCAGGACACCCCTGGAGTCGCGCCGTGACCGACGGCGCGGCGCGGACGCCGCTGCTGCGCGTGCGCGATCTCCGCAAGGAGTTTCCGATCGGCGGCGGCGTCCTGCGCCGGCCGAGCGTCGTGCACGCCGTGGACGGCGTATCGTTCGACCTGGCCGGCGGCGAGACGCTCGGCATCGTCGGCGAATCCGGCAGCGGCAAGACCACGCTCGGCCGGCTCGTCCTGCGCCTGATCGAGCCCACGGGCGGCTCGATCCTGTTCGACGGCGACGATCTGCTGGCGCTCGACGCCGCCGCGCTGCGACGCCGGCGGCGCGCGATGCAGTTGGTGTTTCAGGATCCGTTCGGCGCGCTCGACCCGCGCCAGCGCGTCGGCGACATCGTCGGCGAGGGACTCGTCATCCACGGCCTCGCGCCGCGCCACGAGCGACGCACGCGCGTCGTGGCGCTGCTGGCGCGCGTCGGTCTGTCCGAGGAGGCCGTCGATCGTTATCCGCACGAGTTCAGCGGCGGACAGCGGCAGCGCATCGGCATCGCCCGGGCGCTGGCCCTCGAGCCGCGCCTGATCGTCGCCGACGAGCCCGTGTCCGCGCTCGACGTCTCGGTACAGGCGCAAATCGTCAACCTCTTTCAGGATCTCCAGGCGGCCTTCGGCATCGCGTATCTCTTCATCGCGCACGATCTACGGGTTGTGGAACACGTCGCCGGTCGAGTCGCGATCATGTACCTCGGCCGCATCGTCGAACTGGCGGACACCGCAACGCTGTACGCCGCGCCGCGCCATCCGTACACGCGCGCTCTGCTCTCCGCCGTGCCGACGACCGATGTGGCGCAGCGACGCGAGCGCATCGTCCTCTCGGGCGAGCCGCCGAGCCCGCTGACGCCGCCCGAGGGCTGCCCGTTTCATCCGCGCTGTGCGCATGCCGAAGCGCGCTGTCGCGTCGACCGGCCGGCGCTGCTCGGCACCGCCACGCATCAGGTCGCGTGCCACGTGTTTCCGGTGTAGAGAGACGGCGCGATGGGGATCTGGAATCGACGCTCGGGACGCCTGCCGGCACCGCCGCCGCCGCCGGCGCCGCGGCAGGCGGCGCCGGCCCCGGAGTTCCTCGCGCCGCCCCCGCAGATCCGCGCGATGCTCGACAAGGACTCGGAAGTGAACGGCAAGCTCAGCTTCTCCGGTCCGGCGCGCATCGACGGCACGCTCCGCGGCGAGGTGCGCGCCAGCGACGTACTCGTCATCGGGGAGAGCGGCCACGTCGACGGCACGGTGCACGCGGCCTCGCTCGTCATCCTCGGCCGCGTCGAGGGCCGCGTGCTGGGCGCCGAGCGCGTGGAGATCGGGCCGCGCGGGGTGCTGCTCGGCGCTCTCGAGACGCGCGCGCTGGTGGTGCAGGACGGCGGGGTGCTCGATGGCGACTGCAAGGTCGCCGCGCCGCGCGCGACGATCCACGTGCTGCGGGCGCCCGAATCACTGGACGGCACGGGCGACGCGGTCTGAGCCGCGCCGCGCCGCCGTCACGCCTGCGGGGCGTCGGCCTTTGCGGCGGCCTTGTCCGTGGGCTTGTCGGTCTTCTCGGCCGTGATGCGAGCGGCCTTCCCGGACAGACCGCGCAGATAGTACAGCTTGGCGCGCCGTACGTGCCCGCGCGTCGCCACCTCGATCTTGTCGATGCGCGGAGAGTTCATGGGGAACGTCCGCTCGACGCCGATACCGTACGACACCTTGCGCACCGTGAAAGTGGAGCGAATCCCGCCGCGGCTGCGGCGAATCACCACCCCGGCGAAGACCTGGACCCGCTCCTTCTCGCCCTCGACCACCTTGACGTGCACCTTGACGGTGTCGCCCGGCTTGAACTCGGGGAGGTTCGGCTGGAGCTGCTCGCGCTCGATCGCCTCGATGGTGGGATGCATTGGGGTACCTCTCGTGTGGCCGGTGACTTCGGCGAAGCAGGACACCTATCGGGTCCCTCGCAGACGGTCAAGAATGACCGCCGCGGCGGCGCGGACGGAGAGGTGGTTGTAAGGGGTCGGCCCCTGGACCGGAACCAGCCGCAGGTCGGCCCGCTCCATGACCTCCGGGGACAGGCCCCAACCGGTCCCGAGCACCATCAGCATGGGAGGCCCCTCCTCGCCGAGCCGTTCCCGGAGAGCCTCGTAGGAAACCCCGTCCGCGGACGGGCGGGCCGAGGTGACCACGAGCAGGGGCCGCTCGTCGGCGTCGCGCTCGACGGCCACCAGCGTCCCGTCGAGGTCGGTCTCGATGACCACCAGGGAGAGGGCCTCCTTCCGGGTCAGGTTGTAGGTGCTCCCGTACCCGGTCTCCCAGTGGTCGAGAATCTTTTCCGACAGCACCCGCAGCGCCTTCACCGGCGTCACGACATAGAACCGCCGCACCCCGTAGGTCGCCGCCGAGCGGGCGATGTCGTGGATGTCCATGTTCGTCACCGCCGAGGTGACGATCTGCCCGTTCTTGTCGAGGACGGGGTGATGGAGCAGGGCGAGGTAGAGACTGGCCATGAACGTGATTTTCAGCGCGGAGACGCTGAGAGCGCCGATCTCGCAGGAAGGGCTCGGCGTACTCTGCGACTCTGCGGTGAAATCACTTTCCCTTCAGCTCGTCGAGGATACGCCGGCCCTCACCGCCGGCGCCGCACGCTCAGGTGGGTCGGGGCGCCCCCGGACGTTGCGACCCTCGGCCCATAGACGATAACTCCCTCTTATCGCTCGCCCCAATTGCTCTTCTAGGGGCAGGGATTGGGTGTTTTCTATACGTCCGGCTGACCTCTGACGCAGAGCAGTGTTGCAACTGAGCGCGGCGCTCGCGTAACTGTGAATCGCATGCGCCGCCGCTGGTCTCGAGTCCATCCTCTCCGACGCGGCGACCGTGCGGACGGGACGCCCTGGCTCGCGCACCACGGATCGGACGTCCCCTTCGCTCGGATCGCGTGGCCTTCCACATCGAGATGAGGCGAATCTCGCTCGGCGCGCTGGCGGCGATGGCGTTCTGCGGAGTCGCGGCCTGCGGTATTTCCAGCAACGGACCGGGCGCGTCGACACCAACGCCGACCGTCCGGCCGTCGCCCACCCCCACCTCGGACGCGACGCCAGCCAGCTCCGCGGTGCCGAGCGACACCCCGGCCAGCACGCCCACGCCCGGTGTCGGCACGTCGATCCTGCCGGACATCGTCAACACCGGCCGCGTCGTCTTCCGCTCGCAGACCGGCGAGACCTGCTGCGTTGCAGTCGACCCCGCGCTGCTGCCCAAGAATCCCCAGCCCGGCCAGGACGTCCTGGTGCTCACCGATCTCCCGGTCGGACCGGCGACGGTCACGATCTCCGGATACGTGCAGGAGTTCGCTCCGGCACCCGGCGATGCGACCGCGACCTGTAACACGCTCAACACCAGCGGGGTTGCATCCTGCGATCTCTCGCACCTCGCCTCGCCGGCCTACGAGAGCGCGCCGAAGCCGGTGACGATCGTCTCGGGCACACGCGTCAATCTCGGCGATGTCGTGGTCGACCCGCTGCCCTTCCTGCTCGACTACGTCCCGCCGCAGGACGGCCAGGCGCAATCGCCCGTGGCGATGCGGTTCACGGTGGTCGACGCGGAGACGGGCATCGCCGGCCCTTCGATTGCGCTCGATGTCACCTTCCAGGCTGCGCAGCCGCCCGTGACCCAACGCGTTCCGCTGACGCTGCTGGCGTGCGAGGACGGCGCCGGTGAGCCGTGCAGCCCGCAGGCCAGCCTCGGCGTCTCGGGGTTCAAGGCGCAGGCGACCGTCGACTACCCGTCGTCCCTGCCGGCCGGTGCGGTGACGGTGCGCATCACGGCGCAGAACCTCGCGGCGCCGCCGCACGCCCTCGACTTCACCTACCGGTTCACCGCGGTCCCGCAGCCGACCGCCACCGCGACGGCGGTTCCCACCCTGACGCCCACGTTCACGCTGGCACCGACGCTGACCCCGACGCTGACGTATACCGCCACCGCCTCGCACACCGCGACACTGGTCCCGACGCCGACGACGTCGGCGACCGCGACGCGGACCGCCACACCCACACTCACGCGCACCCCCCGGCCGACGCCCGTCGATACCGCCACCCGCACGGTGACGCCGTCGCGCACGGTCACCGAGACGCCGACCCCGACACCGACGACGTTGTGCAACGCGGCGCCGCGCGGCGGCTGTCGCGTCGCCCCAGGCACGGATCTTCGCCTCAAGGTCGGGCCCTCCGGCGACACGCTCAATTGGCGCTGGCTCAGCGGCAACGCGCCGCTCCGCGAATTCGGCGATCCGGCGACGACCACCGCCTACGCGCTCTGCATCTACGATTCCGTCGCGAACGTCCCGCGGGTGGTCTTTGCCGCACCGATCGAGCCCGGCGGCTTCTGCGGCCGATCGCCGTGCTGGAGCACGGTCGGCTCGCCGCCGATCGGCTATCGCTTCGTCGACGCCGACGGCCTGCAGCACGGCATGGAGAGGCTACTGCTCCGCGACCGCACCTCGGCGCGCGACTCGATCATCGCCCAGGGCGGCGGCGTCCATCTCAAATTGCCGCTGCCGGTCGGCGTCGACCAGTTCTTCGCCCAGCAGGACACGGTCGTGGTGCAGCTCGTCAACGACGTCGGCGGGTGCTGGGAGTCGACGTTCAGACCTGGCGACGTCACCGCCAATACGTCGGTCCTCTACGACGCCGCGCGTTGACCGCGCCGGCACGCTCCTCGTCAGGTCTTCTTCAGCTCGTCGAGGAAGCGCCGATCGTCATCGCTGAGCTCGGCGCGCTCGAGCAGGTCGGGGCGGCGCGCCAACGTGCGGCGCAGCGACTCGCGGCGGCGCCAGCGGGCGATGGCGCCGTGGTCGCCCGAGAGCAGCACCTCGGGCACGCGCTCGCCACGGAACTCCGGCGGACGGGTGTACTGGGGATACTCGAGCAGGCCGTCCTGGAACGACTCCTGTTCGGCGGACTCGGCGCAGCCGAGCACGCCGGGGACGAGGCGAGCGACGGCGTCGATGACGACGATGGCGGCGATCTCGCCGCCGGAGACGACGACGTCGCCGATCGAGAGCTCCTCGTCGACGGTGGCGCGCACGCGCTCGTCGACGCCCTCATAACGGCCGCAGATCAACGCCAGCGCCGGCCGCGCCGCGAGGGCGCGAGCGCGCGCGGCGTCGAACACGGCGCCCTGCGGCGTCAGCAGCACGCGGTGCGGCCGCCCGACGCCGCCGCCGGTCGCCTCGATCGCCGCGACGAGTGGTTCGGGCTTCATCACCATGCCGGCGCCGCCGCCGTACGGGGTGTCGTCGGTGACGCGATGGCGATCGGTCGCGTGCGTGCGGATGTCGTGGAACGTGAAGTCGATCGCGCCGCGCTCGCGTCCCTTCTTGAGCATGGTCGCGTCGATCACCGAGGCAAACAGCTCGGGGAACAACGTCACGACGTGGAAGTGCATCAGTCCTCGTCGTCCAGCAGGCCGGGCAGCAGGTGGATGACGATGCGGCGGGCCACGACGTCGATCTGCTCGATCACGTCGGCGACCATCGGCACCAGCACCTCGCGCGTGCCGTCGTGCACGACACAGACGTCGTTGCTGCCGGTGGCGAGCATCCCGCGCACCGTGCCGAGCGATTGGCCGGTGGTGGTGACGACGGCGCAGCCGAGGAGGTCGGCATGATACACCGCATCGCGTCCAGCCGGCGGCAGCGCCGCGCGCGGCACCGCCACCGTGCAACCGACCATCGCCTCGGCGGCGGTGGCGTCGGTGACGCCGTCGAACTGCAGCAGCACGAAGCGCTTGTGGCGGCGCGCGGCGCGCACGTGAAGCAACTCGCGGCGGCCATCCGGCCAGAGCACCACCAACGCGTCGGCGCTGGCGGCGGCGTCGGACTCCGGATTGTGCGGTAGCAGTCGCAGCTCGCCGCGAATGCCGTGACAGTTGACGATGGGCCCGAGCTCGACGAGCGGGTCGTCGTGCGCGGACTGGTCGGCCGGCCGTGTCGGCCGGTCGGTGGGCTCCATAGTGGCGCCCGGGTTACTGCTCTTCGACGATCTCGAGGACGACCTTGCGATTGGCGCGCGATGCCGCGGCATTGAGGATGGTGCGGATCGACTTCGCCGTGCGTCCCTGTTTCCCGATGATGCGGCCCAGATCTTCCTTGGCGACCTTCAACTCGACCACCGACGCCGTGTCCCCGTGGGTTTCCTTCACTTCCACGGCGTCGGGGTTGTTGACGAGCTGACGCGCCAGGTACTGGACCAGTTCCTTCATGTAGTTCCTCCGGGGGCCGGATCGGGAGCGAGCTGCACGCCGCTCTTCTTGATCAGTTGCGCGACCGTGGCGCTCGGTTGCGCACCCCGCTTCAACCACTCCGCCAAGCGCTCGGCCTTGAACTCGATGCGAGACGGCTTCTGGCGAGGGTCGTAGAGACCTACCTGCTCGAGACGGCCCCCATCGCCTGCGTTTCGCTTGTCAGTAACGACGATGCGGTAGAAGGGGTTTTTCTTGCCACCGTGACGAGCCAACCGGATAACTGCGGACATATTGAATTCCTACTCCTCTCCCTGGGGTGCTGCAATTAGCATGGTCTTCAACCCAGTCCGGGCGGCATGCCTTTGCCGGCAAAGCGCGCCACGTGTTTCATCATCTTCTTGGTCTGTTGGAACTGCTTGAGGAATTTGTTGACGTCGGCGACCGACACGCCGCTGCCCGCCGCGATGCGGCGACGCCGGCTGCCGTTGATGATCGCGGCGTTGTCGCGCTCCTCGCGCGTCATCGAGTTGATGATCGCTTCGGTGCGCTTGAGCTCCGTCTCCGCGCCCGACATGTCCATGCCCTTGGTGAGCTTCTTCATGCCGGGAATCATGCCGAGCAGATCGCCGACCGCGCCCATCTTGCGCACGGCGCGCAGCTGATCGCGGAAATCGTCGAGCGTGAACTCGTTGCGGCGCAACTTCTTCTGCAGCGCCAGCGCCTGCTTCTCGTCGTAGACCTGTTCGGCGCGCTCGATCAGCGTCAGCACGTCGCCCATGCCGAGGATACGTGTCGCCATCCGATCGGGATGGAACACCTCGAGAGCGTCGAGCTTCTCGCCGACGCCGGCGAAGAGCACGGGCGCGCCGGTCACCGCGCGCACCGACAGCGCCGCGCCGCCGCGCGCATCGCCGTCGAGCTTGGTCATCACGATGCCGCCGAGCGGCACGCGCGCGTGGAAGCCCTTCGCGACGTTGACCGCGTCCTGACCGGTCATCGCATCGACCACCAACAGCGTCAGGTGCGGATGCACCGCGGCGCCGATGCGCTCGAGCTCCGCCATCAGCGCGTCGTCGATCTGCAGACGACCGGCGGTGTCGAGCAGCACGACGTCACAGGCGCGGTTCTTCGCGGCCTCGACGCCGGCGCGGCACACGTCGACCGGATCGCTGTCGGGCGACGTCGCGTGCACCGGCACGTCGATCTGTCCAGCGAGCGTCGTCAGCTGCTCGATGGCGGCCGGTCGATAGACGTCGGCGGGCACGAGGTACGGCGTGCGCTTGCGCTGACTCTTCAGCCACAGCGCCAGCTTGGCGATGGTCGTCGTCTTGCCGGCGCCGTTGAGGCCGACCAGCATGATCACCACCGGCGGCGTCGCCGACAGGTTCAGCTCGACAGCCTGGCCGCCCATCAGGGCGGTGAGCTCGCCGCGGACGATCTTGATGAAGTGCTGCTCGGGGGTGAGGCTCGCGAGGACTTCGGCGCCGAGCGACTGCTGGCGAACGCGATCGGTGAAATCGCGGACGATGTCGAGCTGGACGTCGGCCTCGAGCAGCGCCAGGCGGACGTCGCGAACGGCGTCCTCGATATTGCGCTCGCTGATCTTGCCGTGACCGCGAAGACGCTTGACGGTCTGTTCGAGCTTGTCGCTTAGGGTGTCGAACATACGGGTGGCAAGGGAGCCCCGGACAGCCGGGGAAACCCGTTACCTACCCAAGGGGTTACGGGGTGTCAACGCGGCCGCTGGGGGCGGCCCCAGGTCGACCCGGGCCTACGGCTGGGCGGCGGCGGCGGGGGCCGAGGCCACCTTCGCCTTCAGCTCCTCGATCTGCCGCTCGAGCTCCTTCTTGTCGCGCTCGATCAGGGTGATGCGGCTGCGCTCCGTATCGCGCTCCTTGACCACGCTCTGCACCTTGTCGGTCAGGTCCTCGACCTGGGCTTGGAGCTTCGTGGCCTGCCCCCAGAGCTGGTAGCCGAGGAACAGTCCGGCCAGGAACACCACCAGGCCGATCACGCCCCACTGGGCGAACGTCCAGAGCCTGTCCCGTAGGGCTTCCGCTTCGGTCTGCTGCGCCTGCTCCATGGCCATCCTCGTCTGGGAACGCTGGGGAATGCCGGGGCTCTACCACAGCTTTCGCCGGCCTGGAAAGGCGCGGCGACGGATGCGCCACCTGGCATGGAGGCACGCACGCCGATCGTCGACGAAGCGTCACTCTGCCGCTCGCGCGACGCTGGAGTCCCGGGCCGGCCCGCCGCCTCACATGCCAAATGGCGAGACTCGCAAGGCATCGAGCTTGCTTATGCCGAGTCGTGTCCATGATCCGCGAAGCCGACGCCATCGTGCGCAAACAGCGCTTTCTCCTTTGCCGCTATGCGCTGATCTTCGTCACCGGCGCGGTCGGCTTCCTGGAAACCCAGGAGAGCTCGCCGGCACCGATCGCGATCCTGGTCGCGGTGGCCATCGCGTCGAACCTGTTCCTCGGCACCGTGCCGCCCTTCAGTTTCTTCGACGCCACCATGCAGGCCCCGATCCTGATCACCGATACGGCGATGGTGTCGGCCGTGCTGCTGGTGTCGCGCGCCAGCCAGGAGTTCTACCTGTTCTTCTTCTTCGTGCTGATCATGGCGGCGAAGATCGACAACCTGACCCTGCTCGGCGGCGGCGCGGCCCTGATCGGAGTGCTCAGCCTGCTCTTCACCGACACCAGCAACGGATGGCTCAGCCCACTGCTGATGCGCGTGCCCTTCATGCTGGCCGCCGCGCTGTTCTACGGTTACGTCGTCCTCCCCGAGCACACCGGCCAGATGGCACCGATCACCCGCAAAGCGCGCGCACCGGTCAAGGCGCGCGTCGCGGCCTGACGCGAAATCGGACGCGCCTCCCGGTCGGCGTCCGGTGTAGCGGCGGGCTTTACGCCCGCCACCGCTCGCGCGACGATCTCGCCATTGCGTTGAGCCACCCGCGCTAGGGGTGGCGGGCTAAAGCCCGCCGCTACAAGCGGTACAACGCGCGCGCGGCTTGCCCGTGCCGGGACCGCCCGCTATGTCCGGTGGCTCGGCAGTTCTCACCAGGATGCGCACAGCTCCCACCTCCGCTGCGCCGGCGGCATGGCCCGCGATTGGCGTCGCCGCCGCCGCCTTCGCGGTCCTCACCTACGACGCGTGGCTCGGGCAGCTCGGCTTCCCGGCGCTCGGCGCGCTGCTGATGGCCTTCGCCGCCTTCTGGTTCGGGCGTCGCGGCCTGCCGTTGGCGACGCGCGGATCGGTCGATCTCGTCGCCAAGGTGCTCTTCACCATCGTCGGCATGATCGCCTTGCTCCGCCACCCGATCCCCGTCGAGGGCGGCGGCACGCTGCCGATCTACGACGCGATCATTCAGTACCTGCCGTTCGTCGATCTGCGCCTCTTCCTGCTCTTCGGCCTGCTGGCGATGCTGGTGAAGGCCCTCGGCGTCGTCTCGTCCGCCTACGCGTGGCATCTCCTGCTGCGGGGCCAGCGCATCCGCTACCCGTTCTGGCAGGCGATCATGACCGCGTTCCTGATCGGGCGCTTCATCGGCACGTTCCTGCCGAGCACGATCGGCCTCGACGGCTACACGCTCTACGAAGCGGGACGCTACTCGAACCAATGGTCGCGCGCCGTCACCGCCAAGGCGTTGGAGAAGCTGATCGGCATCACCGGCCTGTTCCTGGGCATGCTGCTGACGCTGCCCTTCGGCTACGAGGTGATCGTCGACGTGACGAGCCACGCCAGCCGGGCGCACGCCGCCCCGCTCGTCGCCGGCCTGATCGCCACGATCGCGCGGTGGGATCTGCCTGGCCGTGATCCTGATCCTCGCCTTTCCGCGCATCCTCACCGGCGCGCTGAACGTCTTCGGGAAGTGGCTGCCCGGCGGGCTGCGCGGCCGCGTCGAGCAGCTCAACGCCGCGCTCGGCGCCTATCACGGCCAGGTCGGGCTGCTGTTCGCGGCGCTGTTCAGCAAGTTCGTCACGCACTTCACGACGGCGGTGGTCTACTACTTCACGGCACTCGCCATCGGGGTCGTCGGCGCGCAGTTCTGGCCGATCGTGTTTGGCTCGACGATCCAGATCCTCGGCACGGTCTTCGCGCCGACGATCGCCGGCGAGGGCGCGCGCGAGGCGTTCCAGGCCATCCTGCTGCAGAAGCAGCTCGGCGGCGTTCCCCAGGCGGTGCTCTCGGCGGCGCTCGGGTTCATCGCCGCCGAGGCGGCGACGTTGTGGGGCGGCGCGTTCCTGCTCGTGCGCAAGCCCGGGTGGCGGCCGACCTTTACGTGCGTCGACGACGCGCAGGTCGACTACGCCTGGATCGACGACCAGGAAGCGGTCGACTTCCAGTCCGCGGCGAAGATGGCCGCCTCCGCCGGCCGCTGAGACGGCGGATGGCCGTCTACCCGACTCGCACCGAGATCAACCTGCTCGACGGGCAGTTCTACGCGACCGATCCCTTTCCGCATTTCGCCTGGATGCGGGCACACGCCCCGGTCTTCCGCGACGAGGCGAACGCGTTGTGGGCGGTGACGCGTCACGCCGACGTGATGCGCGTGTCGAAGCGCCCGGACGCGTTCTGCAGCAGCGGCAGCAGCCGCCCCGACGCGCCGCCGATCCCGTCGATGATCAACCTCGACGATCCCGCCCACCGCATCCGCCGCGGTCTCGTCAACAAGGGCCTGACGCCGCGCCGGGTGGAGGAGCACGAACCACGCATCCGCGTGATCTGCCGTGCGCTGATCGACCACGCCGTCGCCGCCGGGACCTTCGACTTCGTCCGCGACGTCGCTGCGCCGCTGCCGATGATGATGATCGGCGATCTCCTCGGCATCGAGCCGGACGATCACGACCGCCTCCTGCGCTGGTCGGACGATCTCATCTGCGGCCTCTCGTCGACGGCGCCGATCGAAGCGCTGGTGTCGGCGCAGACGGCGTTCATCGAATACGCCGAGTACCACCGCCACGTGGTCGCCGACCGCCGCGCCAAGCCGCGCCAGGACGATCTGATGAGCATCCTCGTGCACGCGGCGATCGACGGCGAGGGGCTCGACGACGACGCGCTGCTGCAGGAGTCGCTGCTCATCCTCGTCGGCGGCGACGAGACGACCCGCCACGTCATCAGCGGCGGCATGGACGCCCTGCTCCGCCATCCCGACCAGTACGCGCTGCTGCGCCGCGAGCCGGCGCGCGTCACCGTGGCGATCGAGGAGATGCTGCGCTGGGTGACCCCGATCCAGAACATGAACCGCACCGCGGTCCGCGACGTCGAGCTGTGCGGCGAGTCGATCCGCGCCGGCGACAAGGTGCTCCTCCTCTACCCCGCGGCCAACCGCGACGAGTCGGTGTTCCCCGAGCCGCAGCGCTTCGACGTCACTCGCCAACCGAACCCACACGTCGCGTTCGGCGGCTACGGCTCCCACTTCTGCCTCGGCGCGAGCCTGGCGCGGCTCGAGCTGCGCGTCATGTTCGAGGAGCTGATGACGTACGCGCCCCAGCTCCAGCTGGCGAGCGACGACCCGCCGCCGCTGCGGCCGTCGAATTTCATCGTCGGAATCGAGAAGCTGCCCGTGCGCGTCCCGTAGCCGCGGCCCTTGTGGCCGCACGGCGGTGCGAAGCACGGCCAGTGACGTGGAGCCTGGCAGTCCCATCGCCCCCACCCGCGGCCGGGAAACCCCCGACCATCAGTGGGCATCATCGCTGCATACGAGGTATGACAATGCTCGCCGTGTCTGACCCCCTCCAATCCGACGCCGCGTCGTCGAAGTGGCCGATCGGCAAGATCGCCATCGGCGTCGTCGCACTGATCGCGGTGACCGTGCTGGCGCGGCGGGGCGGGGCGTACGTCCCGCAGTTCGCCGCCTGGGTCAACAGCCTCGGGCTCTGGGGGCCCGTCGTCTTCATCGTCGGCTACGCGATCTCGATCGTGGCGTTCATACCGGCGCTGCCGCTGACCTTGGCCGGCGGCGCAATCTTCGGCATCGGCGCGGGCGTCGTCTACGTGTTCATCGCCGCCACGCTGGGCGCGGCGGGCGCGTTTCTGGTGTCGCGCTATGTCGCACGGAGTGCCATCGAGCACCGCATCGCCGGCAACAAACGCTTCGCCGCCATCGACCGCGCCGTCGGCGCCCAGGGCCGCAAGATCGTCTTCCTGCTGCGCCTTTCGCCCGTGTTTCCCTTCACGCTGCTCAATTATCTGCTCGGCCTCACCCGCGTGCGTTTCGCCGACTACTTCATCGCCTCCGTCGGCATGCTCCCGGGCACCCTGTTGTTCGTCTACTACGGCAAGCTCGCCGGCGACGTCGCCGCCATCGCCGGCGGCGCCGCCGTCGAAAAGGGGGCCGGCTACTACGTCGTGCTCGCAATCGGCCTGGTGGCGACGATCGCCGCCACCGCGCTGGTGACGCGAACGGCACGAAAGGCGTTGGCGGACGTGGCTGCGGAGTAGGAGCAGGGTTGTCGCCTGTTCGGCCTGACAACGAGCAACCCAACAACGAACGACCGTAGCCCTTGTCCCTTCTCTCCACCATCGGCAATAACCGACCAATGCCCGAGACCATTCATGGTGAGTGCGCGTCGCGCTTCCGCCGCGTCCGTGAGGTATTCGAGGAGAACTTCCGCACCCGGCGCGAGATCGGCGCGGCCGTCGCGGTGGTGCACGACGGCGAGACGGTCGTCGACCTGTGGGCCGGGTGGGCCGATCAGGCGAAGACGCGGCCGTGGCAGCGCGACACGATCGCCAACGTCTATTCGTGCACGAAGGCGATGGCGGCGCTGTGCGCGCACCAGCTGGTCGAGCGCGGGCGGCTCGACCTCGACGCGCCAGTCGCCGAGTACTGGCCGGAGTTCGCGCAGCGCGGCAAGTCGCGCCTCCCCGTGCGCTGGCTCTTGAGCCACCGCGCCGGCCTGCCCGCGGTGCGCGAGATCCTGCCCAGCGAGGCGCTCTACGACTGGAGCGCGATCACCGCCGCGCTCGCCGCCGAGGAGCCGTGGTGGGAGCCGGGCACCGCGCACGGCTATCACGCGGTCACGTTCGGCTGGCTGGTCGGCGAGGTCGTCCGCCGCATCGATGGCCGCAGCGTCGGCACGTACTTCCGCGACGAGATCGCCCGCCCGCTCGGCCTCGACTTCCACATCGGTCTCGCCGACAGCGAGCACGCCCGCGTCGCCGAGCTCGGCGACATCGCGATGGCCGGCGCCGACGAGCAGGATCCCGAAGCGCTCGGCCTCATGCAGGTCGTGATGGCCGATCCCAACGGCATGACCGCGCGCGCCTTCATGAACCCGCCGTCGATGGCGCTCGGCGTCAACAATCCCGAGTGGCGGCGGGCCGAGATCCCGGGCGCCAACGGTCACGGCGGCGCCCGCGACCTGGCGCGCGTCTATGGCGCACTGGCGCGCGGCGGCGATCTCGACGGCGCGCACGTCCTCGACGCGGCCGGCATCGCCCGCCTGCGCACCGAGCAGTCCAACGGCGCCGACCTCGTGCTGCAGATCCACAGCCGCTTCGGGCTCGGCGTCATGCTGCCGCAGAACCGCCCCGACGCCCGCTTCGGGCCGAGCCCCAGGGCCTTCGGCCATCCCGGCGCCGGCGGCGCCCTCGGTTGCGCCGACCCCGACGCGCGCATCGGCTTCGGCTACATCCCGAACCGCCTCGGTCCGTACATCCTCCTCGATCCGCGCGCCACCGCGCTGCTCGAGGCGACCTACGAGGGACTGAAGTAAACGACCGCGGAGGCGCCGCTGTGGCCTCCGGGGTGAAGAATCGGATCCCCGATCATTGAGCGCGACACCTCGCCGACGCCGAATGGCTGGAAGGCGCGGTTTCGGTTGCCGAGTCCAGCGAGCGGAGTAGGGTGATCCCCATGAAGACGTTGATCCTGTTGGCGCTGTCGCTGCTCGTTGCATCCACCGTCCTCGCGCAACCGATCGGCGAGGACGACGGGCCGATTGGCGGCGCGATGGTCGACGGCAACTCGATCGGCAACGCACCGATCGGCGGCGAAGACGTGTACGGCGGGCCCGTCGGCAACGCCCCGATCGACGGACCGATGGTCGGCGGCGAAGCGATGGGCAACGCGCCGATCGGCGGCGCCATGGTCGACGGCGCCGCCATCGGCCAGGAAGAAGACGACGCCGCCGTCGGCAACCAGCCGCTCTACTGATCGGGCAACACGCCAATTCGCGCGGCGATCAGGCACCCTGGAGGGCGGGTTGCGCACCAAGCCGGCCGCGCCCCTACCCCTACTCGATGACGAGCACGAAGCCGCGCTTGCCGAGGCGCACCGACGGCTGCAGCGCGAAGAGGGCTTCGCAGCCGGTGCCCGCGAGATACGCGTCCACGGTGGCGCGCTCGGCCGGTAACAGCGCGCGATAGGCGTCGAGCGGACGCTGCACCATCCACAGGGCGTACGGGCTGGTGTAGCGGTTGAAGTGGGCGCCGCGCAGCGTCGTGGCGTGTCCGCCGACCATGCGCGGCGGCTCGTCGGTGTCGGGCGGACGCGTCGCCGCCCACGCCTCGACGGCGCGGACCGTGTCGACCAAGACCGGCACCGCGTCGCCGCCGATCAGCGACAGCAGCGGCCGCATGCGTCGCCTGCAACGCCGCCGGCGACGCCCATTCACCGTCGGCGTCGGGGTCGGGACAGTTGCAGCGCTGCATCCAGTGGCAGACCGCCGGCGCCGTTTCGCGCAGCAGCTCGCGACGGCACCGCGTCCTGATACAAATGGGCGTAGAACGGTCCCATCACGGCGCAGTCGGCGAGCGACGGCCGGCCGCCGAGCAGAAACGGATGGGCGGCGAAATGCGCCGACAGCGCCGCCAGCAGGTCGCGGAGGTGCGCCTCGATGCCGGGAATCGAATCCGGTCCGACGCCGAGGAAACCGATGCTGCCGCCCATCCGGCTGGCGAACCTGCCGGCCGCCTCCGGGTCGCCGTTGACGGCGGCGAAATCGGCGCGCGCCTTGGCGACGCTGGCGGGAAAGCTCCAGCGGTAGTGCATCGCCGGCAGGACGAGAAACTCGTCGGCGAAGAGCTCGAACAGGTAGGCGAGCACGCGCAGCACCGGGATCGGCGGGATGCAGCGGCGGATCGGGGAAGCGCGCCTCGAGGTTGTCGAGGATGACGCTGGTGTCCTGCCAGGTCTCGTCGCGGTCGGTGACGACGATGGGGATGAACGCCAGACCGGTGCGCGGGATGATGACGTCGCGGTAGGCCGCCGGCGTCGACAGCAACTCGACGTACGGCACGCGCTTGTAGCGCAGCGCCGGCCGCACCTTGGCGGTGAAGTAGGAGACGTCGGCGCCGTAGAAGCGGTAGAAGTGCTCGCGGTCGAGGCGTCATCCGACGACGACGTCCCACACCATGGCGCTCTCCGGTTTGCGGCCGAGGATCTCCATCGGATGGGACTTGTCGATGTGGCCGATGAGGCCGTTGTAGAGCGAGTAGCCGACGAGCTCCTGCAGGCGCGGGCTGAACTGCGCGGCGATCTCGCGCGGAATCCCGAGCTGCTGGTTCTCCTGCTGGCGGATGTAGCCGGCGCAGTAGTTCATCGCCACGCCGACGCGGCGCGTCCGGGTGCGATTGGAGCCGCCGCCGTGCCAGAGGCTGCCGTTGTAGACCATGACGCTGCCCTTCCGCATCTCGGCCGGCACGCTGTCCGTCTTGCCGAAGAGGTCGGGCAGCTCGGCCCATTTGTGCGAGCCGGGCACGATGCGGGTCGCCCCGTTGGCGTCGGTGAAATCGGTGAGCGCCCACATCGTGTTGCAGACGATCGGCACGTGCGGGCGCGGCAGCGGAATCAGCTGGTCGTCGGCGTGCATCGGCTGCGGCTTCTCGTCACCGCAGATCGAGATCGACGACAGCGACGAGACCAGGCAGCCGGGGTCGAGCACGCGCTCGACGATCGGCAGCACGTTCTCGTGCACGGGGATGCGCTCGTAGAGCTTGCCGTACATGAGCAGGTTGTAGATGCGCACCGTCTTGGTGCCCTCGAAGCGATTCTTCGCCGGGACGATATCCAGCTCGCGCTCGAGCCGGCCGAGATCCTCGATGATCGAGTCGAGGAAGTCGGTCGCGACGGCGTTGGGGATGATCGAATACCCGTCGGTCTCTATCTTCTGCACATGGTGTTGAATCGTGGCCTGATCGAGCATCACTCACCCCGCTGAGGCATGGACTCTACTCATGCTGTCCCATTTGGGGCAATGCATGGCCGCGGTGTTCCTCCGTGTCCTCCGCGGTGACCTCACCTGCATTGCCCCAACTGTTCCGGTCGTGCAGGGTGAGGAGGATGCGTTTCGCCGTGCTTCTCGCCGTCCTCGTCGCGGCCACGCGGGTGTCCGCACAACCCTGTGCCGGGGACTGCAACGGCGACGGGATGGTGCGCGTGGACGAGATGATCGTCGGCGTCCGCATCGCCCTCGGGGAGGGAGTGATTGCCGACTGTCCGGCCTTCGACGCCAACGGCGACGGCACGTTGGCCATCGACGAGTTGGTGCGCGGCGTGACGAGCATCCTCGGCGGCTGCCCGGCGATTCCGTCCGCGACCCCGACCGCCACGCCGAGCGAGACGCCCTCGTCCAGTCCGACGGTCACCGACACCGCGACGCCCACCGCCACGCCGACCATCCCGCCCGTGGCCGGCGCCTGGATGGAGCAACCACTGGCCGTCGACGAGTCGTCCTGCGCGGAGGAGCTGACGTCGGCCTTCTCCGACGAGCTGTCGTCGCGGGGACCCTGCTCGCAGCAGGTCGAGGTCACCGGCGAGACGACGGTGCGCGTCACCGACTGCAGCCAACAGATCGTCGACGGCGTCGCTCGACCGCGACGGCACGATCCACCTCGACTTCGCGCCCAGCCACGGCTTCGTACCGGCGGCTGCACGGTGACGCTCAGCGTCAGCTCGGTGATCGCCGCCGGCGCGACGCCGGTGACGGCGCACTACACCTTCGGGCTCGTCTTCGGCGGCACCTGTCCGCTCGACGACTGCGCGATCCAGGCGAGCGCCGCCTGGGCGCGGGTCGAGTGACCGCCGCGGCTCAGCGGCGGCGCAGGATCAGCCCGACCACCACGGCGATGATGCGCACGGTGTCGCGAAACGGACGATAGTGGCTGACCCGTTCGGCCGCCGGCGGGTAGTAGACCGCCACCGGCACCGACGTGATCGGCATCCCGGCCCGCGCGGCCGGATGAGCACCTCGGTCTCGAACGCGAAGCGCCCGGCGCTGGCGCCGAGTGGCAGCGGTCGCCGGCAGCGGATAGACGCGGAAGCCCGACTGCGTGTCCGGCAACCGCCGCCCGCAGGCGATCTCGACCCAGCGGTTGGCGAACCGGTTGCCGAACAGCTTCATCGGCGTCACTTCCTGGCCGCCGATCTGCCGCGCGCCGATGACGATCGCCTCCGGCGCCGCCGCCGCCGCGGCGAGCAGGCGCGGGATCTCGTCGGCGAGATGCTGGCCGTCGCCATCCATGGTGACCACGTGTGTGCACGCCGTCCGCCGCCAGGCGCGCCAGCCCGGCCAGCAGCGCCGCGCCCTTGCCGCGGTTGACCGGCTGGCGCAGCACCTCGGCGCCGCCCGCCGCGGCGCGCGCCGCGGTGTCGTCGTGCGAGCCGTCGTCGACCACCAGCACGCGCGCGACGTGGCGGCGGGCCCCGCGACCACGGCGGCGATGGTCGCCGCGCAGTCGTAGGCCGGAATCAGCACCGCCACCGCCTCCATCGCCGGTCAGCCTACCCGGGCGCGGCGGCAAATCCGTAGCGCCGGGGTCGAATTGCAGACGTCCGCGCGGCGTGTGCTAGCGCCAGGCGACCGATGCCCGACGCCCCCGCGACCGTCGCCGCGCGCCTGCGCGCCGCGCTGCGCTTCGACGGCATCTGGTGGCGCCGGCTCGCCTACCTGGGCTGCGTCTACGGCCCGGAGTGGTGGAAGCAGGGCTCGCCGCCGGTGATCGCGGCGCTCATCTTCGCGCTGCGTCGGCCGCAACCGCCGCGGCGCGATCGCCAACCTGCAGCGCGTGCTGGGCGATCGACGACGGGCGCCACGCGCTCGCGCGTCGCGCTGCGCATGTTCGCCGAGTTCGCGCACTGCATGACCGAGACGCTGGAGTACTTCGGCCCGCGCCCGCATCCGGTGCGCCTCGAGCTGCCGGAGCGCGACCTGGTCGCCGAGGCGCTCCGCGAGGGCCGCGGCGCTGGTGCTGGTCACCGGCCACTTCGGCAACTGGGACATCGCGGCCGCGACGCTGCGCGAACTACGGCCGGCCGTTCAACGTCGTGATGGCGCACGAGGCCAACGCCACCACCAATGACTACGTGCGCGCGATTCGCGAGCGGCGCCGGCGTGCGCGTGATCTACTCCGACACCTCGGTGTTCTCGTCGCTGAACATGATCCGCGCGCTGCGCCACAACGAGATCGTCGCCATCCAGCTCGACCGCACCGCTCGGCGTCGGCGGCACCCGCCTGGTGCGCTTCTTCGGCGCGCCGGCGCCCCTTCCCGTCCGGCCCCTTCGTCCTCGCCCGCCTCGCCGGCGCGCCGCTCATGCCGGTGTTCTTCGCCGCGCCTCGGCACGCGCCACTACGCCATCCGCCTCGGCAGCCGCGTCACCTTGCCGCGCGAGGCGCGCGACGCCACGTCGCTGGAGCGCGCCATGCGCGGGGTCGTCGCCGAGTTCGAGGACGATCATCCGCGAGTTCCCGCACCAGTGGTTCCAGTTCGCCCCGTTCTGGCCGGAGGACAGTCCGCGATCGGAAGCGCGCCAGAACGGGACACAGACGCCGGCAGCGGCGGCGCGTCCCGTCGTCGCGCGCTGACCGTCGCAGCGCTTCGGCGCGTTCAGGCGAGCTGCAGCTCGGCGGCGATCTCGCGCAGCTCGACCATGCGCTCGCGCACAGTCGCGCAGCTCGCGATCCTCGTACGTCAGCCGCTCGTCGGGATCGGCTCGAGCACGACCAGCTCGCCGTCGCCGGGCAGGATCGACAGGTACTGGCCCTTCGGCATGATCCGCGTCGTGCCCTTGCAGACCACCGGCACGATCGGCACGCCGAGGTGGATCGCGGCGACGAAGGCGCCCTTCTTGAACGGCAGCAGCTCGCCGTCGCGGCTGCGCGTGCCCTCCGGGAAGATGATCATCGAGCCGCCGTCGAGCGTCAGCCGCTGCAGGCGCTCGATCGACGCCAGCGGATTGTCGCGGTCGATCGGGATCATGCCCATGGTCCGCAGCACGGCGCCGAGGATCGGCTCGTCGAACATCTCGCGCTTGGCGCGCGAAGCGGTTGATGCCCGGCAGGTGGCCGAGCAGCGCGGCGATGTCGAAGTGGCTCTGGTGGTTGGGCGCGAAGATGTACGGGCCCGGGCCCGAGCTGCTCGAGCCCGCGCACCCGCACGCTGCACGCCGCACACGCGCATCAGGTTGCGCGCCTGGAGCCTTGGCGAAGCGCCAGGTGAGCGGCTTGTCGGCTGAGCCGGTACAGGCCGATCGCCACGCTCCCGAGGTGAACAGCATGGCGCGGAACAGACAGCCGGTTGAGCGAAGATGCGGAACCGCGTCGGCTCGGCGGCGACTGACGAGCCGACGGCATGCGGCGGACATCCGCCGGGGACGCTATCGTGCGATCGAGCGCGACGGCTTGGGCAAGATGGCTGCGCCGCGGCGTCGATCTCGCTTCGCTGCCTTGCGCTGCGATCCGCCCTGCAGTAGTCCTCGGCCGGTGCGGATCCTCCTCGATCTCGCCGACGCACTACAACGCCGACGGCACGCTGCACAAGACGACGCGCTACTGGACCAGCGGCCTGACGCTGCCCTACCTGAAGGCGCTGACGCCGCCGGGGCACGAGGTGCAGATGGTCGACGAGCTCTTCCACGACGTCGACCTCGACTGCGACGGCGACGTCGTCGGCATCACCGCCATGGGGCCGCAGATCCGCCGCGCCTACGAGCTCGCCGACCACTTCCGCGCGCGCGGCCGGCAAGGTCGTGCTCGGCGGCACCTGGGTGACGCTCACCGCCGAGGAGTCGCTGCGCCACGCCGACGCGGTGGTCGCCGGCGAGGCGGAGGAGGTCTGGCCGCAGCTGCTCGCCGACCTCGCCGCCGGCCGCAGCCGCGGCATCTACCGCGCCGACCAGCTGGCACGACCTGCGCGGACCTGCCGCGCGTCGACTACACCGGCGCTGCCGCTGCTCAAGTACGACGCCTTCAAGTCCGAGCTGGCTCTACCGCATGTACTTCCACTGGCCGGTGGTCTTCTCGCGCGGCTGCCCGCACCCCTGCGAGTACTGCGCCGTGCAGACCTACTACGAGCGCAGCTTCCGCACCCGGCCGGTCGAGGAGGTGATCGACGACCTGCGCGACGATCAAGGCGCTCGGCGCCAACCGCATCCTGTTCCTCGACGACAACCCGATCGGCCACCCCGAGCGCGGCCAAGGAGCTCTTCCGCGCCATGATCCCGCTGCGCGCTGAAGTGGGCGAGCCAGTGCACGATCAACATCGCGCGCGACCCCGAGCTGCTCGACCTCGCCGCGCGCAGCGGCTGCGTGAGCCTGTCGATCGGCCTCGAGAGCATCAACGAGGACAGCCTCGACTCGATCCGCAAGGGCTTCAACCAGCCGACGCGCTTCGACCGCGACCTCGCCGCGATCCGCGCCAAGGGCATCCAGGTCATCGCCCTGCTGATGGTCGGCCTCGACGGCGACACGCTCGACACCTTCCAGCGCTCGCTGCGACTTCCTGATCGACAACAAGGTCTCGTTCCTGAAGCTGTTCACGCCCGTGCCCGTATCCCGGCACGAAGTACTACGACGACATGCTCGCCGCCGGACCGCATCACCGTGCACGACTGGGGCCGCTACGACTACGGCAGCCCGCTCATCCGCCCGGCCAGCATGACCGCCGGACGAGATGATGGACGGCTTCAAGTACGTCTACGAAGGCTTCTACTCCGTCGCGCCATCGCCAAGCGCCTCTTCCCGCCGCCGGCCGGCAGCTATCTCGAGACCCTGGCCTACCTGGTCGCGAACCTGAAGGTGAACCGCTTCCTGCGCTCGCACGAGAACGCCTGGGCGACGATTTCCTGAGACCGCCCAGGGCGCCCCGATCGCGCCCGGCAACGAACCGTCGGCGCGCCGACTCGGCCGACGAAGCGATCCTTGGCGCGATCGTCGCGTCTTTCGCGGTTCAGCCGCGCGTACAGGAAATTCCCAACTGTGCCCTCCGCGCGCTCGCGGCTAGGTAACACGCCCATGCAGCGCACCGCGCCCAGGCGCGCCCCACAGTCAGCGGAGGGACACATGATGCGAGACGTTCACCCAAGGATCGCCGCGCGGATCGCGGCTACGGCTCGGCTATTGGCACTGGCGACGGTCGCGGTCGTCTGGTGCGCGGCGACGCCGCCGCGTGCGGATGCGATCGGCCTGATCAGCGGACTCGGCGGGCCGCGCGACTACGGCGAGAACGTGCTGGCGGCCAACGACGACGGCTCGACCGGGGCGATCGACATCACCCCGGTGTTCGGCCCCGCCGGATTGAACTTCTTCGGCACCAGCTACACGGCGCTCTATCTCAACAACAACGGCAACCTCACCTTCTCGGGGCCGCTCAGCACGTACACCCCGTTCGGCATCTCCGGCGGGTCGACGCCGATCATCGCGGCGTTCTTCGCCGACGTGGACACGCGCGGCACGCCGTCGCAGACCGACTCGAACCTGGTCTACTACGACCTCGACACCGTGAACGGCGTGTTCACCGCCACGTGGGATCTGGTCGGGTACTTCGGCGCCCACTCGGACAAGCTGAACAACTTCCAGATCCGACTCCTCAGCCAGGGCGGCGGCAACTTCGACATCGAGTTCCGCTACGAGAGCCTGCAGTGGACGACCGGCGACGCGAGCGGCGGCTCCGGGGGCCTGGGCGGAGAGGTCGCGCGGGCCGGGTACTCCGCCGGCGATCAGCTCAACTTTGCCGAGCTGTCGGCCTCGGGCGACGAGGCGGCGATGCTGGATCTCGTCAACCAGAGCAACGTTGGCGCCCCCGGCCGCTTCCTGTTCGCCGTCAACAGCGGGCAGCCGCAGATCTGCGGCGACGGGTCAGTGGAGGGTTTCGAAGAATGCGACGACCACAACCTCGCCGGCGGCGACGGCTGCAGCGCTGATTGCCTGATCGAGGCCTGCTACACGTGCAGCGGCGAGCCCTCCGATTGCACGCCGGTGCCGGATGACACGAGCTGCTCGGACGGACAGTTCTGCAACGGCGAGGAGCGCTGCCACGCCGGGGCGTGCGATGCCGGGACGTCACCGTGCGCGCTCGGCTGCGACGAGGGCAGCGACAGCTGCGTCGTCCAGTGTCCCGCCAGCCCGCTGACGTGCCGGACGGCCGCCAAGTCGGTGCTGGTCGTGAAGGACAAGACCGACGACACCAAGGACAAGCTGATCTGGAAGTGGATCAAGGGTACCGCCACCTCGCAGCCGGAATTCGGCGACCCGACCGACGCGACCTCCTACGCCCTCTGCGTATACGGCGGCCCCGGCGCCGCGCTGATCGACGGCACCGTCGTGCCGCCCAGCGCCAGCGCCTGGCAGACGACCGGCAGCACCGGCTACAAGTACAAGTCCGCCTTGCCCGGGGTGCAGAAGATCGGGCTCAGGGGCAGCGCCACCGACAAGTCGAAGGTCCTGGTGAAAGGCCGCGGCATCGATCTGCCCGACCTGTCGCCTCCGGTCGCGACGCCGCTGGTCGTGCAACTGGTGAACGCCCGAAACGGCCTCTGCTGGGGCAGCACCTACCAGGGCGCGGATCTGCTGAAGAACGACAGCGGACTGCTGAAAGGCAAGACGCCGTAGAGCCGGCCGCCAGGGACGCCAGGATCGCAAGGGGTTCCCCGCTTCGACGAAGGGCGGTGGAGCGGCCTGGTGTTCCTGGCGTTTCTTGGCGTCCTGGCGGCTCTGTTGGTCGCCGTCACATCTCGCGCAGCGTCCCGCGCACCCGGAACAATCCGCTATCAGCGGTCGCGCCGAACTTGCCGCGCGCGGTGGCGTCGCCGAACTTGGCGTGACGCGCCGCCAGATCGGCGGCGAGCGCGGCGTCGCCGCCGATCAGGTCGGCGGTGCCGGACATCAGGCGCACGAACGCGGTGCGCGCCTCGAGCGATCCCTCGGGGTTGAGGATCTTGCGCGCCGTCCAGAAGTACGAGTCGGGATCGGCGTGATGGTCGTAGAAGAAGTAGAGAAAGCGCCGGTAACGCTCGAAGGCGGTGCGGTAGCGGCGATCGTACTCCGCCAGCGCCTCCGCGACCGGCACCGCCGTTGATCCCAGCATCGCCTCGATGGCGCGCGCGCTGAGGTATCCGGCCATCGAGGCGAGATGGACGCCGGTGGAGAAGACCGGATCGATGAAGCAGGCAGCGTCGCCGGCAAGAAGGTAGCCGTCGCCGTGGAAGCGGCCGCTGTCGTACGAGTAGTCGCGGATGACGCGCACCGGCGCGACGCGGCGGGCGCCGGCCAGCCGGGCCGCCACCTCCGGGCACGCACCGACCAGCCGCTCGTAGAGCGGCGCCGCATCGCCCGCCGCCTCGCCGGCGAAGCGCGTCGCGTCGACCACCGCACCGACGCTGGTGGTGCCGTCATGCAACGGGATGAACCAGAACCACCCATCGCCGAAGGCCGCCGAGAGGATGTTGCCCTCGGCCGCGCCGGTCAGCCGCGCCGCGTCGCTGAAGTACGTGAACACCGCCAGGTTCTTGAAGAACGGATCGAAGCGTCGCAGCCGGTCGCGCCGGCCGAGCAGCGCCTGCTGGCCGCTGGCGTCGATCACCCACGGCGCCGTCGCCTCGACCGCCGCACCCCGCTCGCCGAACGCGACGACGCGGTTCCGCGCGCCGTCGTACTCGATCGTCTCGACACGGTGCGCCTCGTGCACCTCGGCGCCGAGCGCCGCGGCGTGCTGGAGCAACAGGTGGTCGAACTCCGCGCGGACGACGTGGAACGCGTGCGGGCGGCCGCCGGGATCGTCGCGGAAGGAGAAGCTCCACGGCTCGCGCCGGGCGCCCCACAGGAAGGTGCCGCCCGGCTTGCGGATGAAGCCCGCCGCCTCGATCGCCGGCATGACGCCGAGCGCCTCCAGAACCGGCATGGTCGCCGAGAGCAGCGACTCGCCGATGTGGTAGCGGGGAAAACGCTCGCGCTCGAAGAGCACGACGCGCCGTCCGGCCTGTGCGAGGAAGCCCGCCGCGACGCTGCCGGCCGGCCCGCCGCCGATCACGATGGCGTCGGCGCTGATGGCGCCGCGCGAACTGGTCTTCAAACCGGGAGGCCTCTCAGAACCCGTGGTGCGCACGGAGGGGAAAGATCCTGCTGAAGGGCGGCGCAGCCAACAAGGCGAAGATCATTCTGAAGGGCAAGGGCGCCAACCTCAGCGACCCGACCGTGCCGCTCGCCATGGGCACGACGAGGCGTCCTGGTGCAGCTCACGAACGAGGCGAGCGGACTCTGCTGGCAATCCACGTTCCCCATCGCATCGGTGAGCCAGGACGCCACCGGCCTCAAGGCGTCCGCGCCCTGAGACAGATCGGGGCGGTGCCGCGATGTGCGGGACGGCCGATCCTCGCCCGTCAGTGCTTCTTTTTCTTGGCCGGGGCCGGCTTCGGCGCCGGCGCGACGGTCTGCTGCACGGGTTGGTTGTTGGTCGGCGCGGTGCCGACGATCTGCGACACCTGTCCGTCCGTGCCGAACTGCACGTTGTACGTGACCCAGCGGTTGTACCAGTAGACCCACGTCGTCGCGTCGGTGGACGCCGTGCGATGCGTCGGCGGATAGCCGAGCGACAGGATCACCTGCTCGCGGGTCATGCCGCGCTCGACCCGCCCGTCGCGGATCGCCGCCTGCACCGACGGCGAGTAGGTCGCGAAGCGGGTGTGCGGGTCCGTCTCGACGAGGATCTTCGCAAAGAACTGCTGCGCCGTCTCCTGCGCGCCGCCGTACGACTGCGTGACGGTGTAGCGGCCGCTGCCGGCGCTGAAAGTCACCGCTTTGCCGGTCATCCCGGTGACCGATGCCGGGCTGCCGAAGGGCAGGATCGTGCCGACGGAATAGTTCGCATCGGAGATCTGCGTCGGATCCTCGTAGCGCAGGTTGCAGCACGTGTAGAGCTGGCGTCCCTGCCACTGCTTGAGGACGTCCGGCGCCACCTGCGTCGCACAGCCCGCCAACAGGACACCCGCAACCGCGATCGCCAGACGCTGTCTCATGTTCGCTGTCTCCTTCGTGTTGGGCATGCCGCCGCTAGGCGGCCGCTCGTGCCAGCTTCGCGCGCATGTACACCGCGGCCGAGCTGGCCATGCGGCCGATGAAGCGCGGCTCGTTCGCCATCAGTCGCGCCATTCCCCACAGCACGTCGGGCCGCGTGTAGAACGCGCGGTAGCAGCGGAGGAAGGCGTGCTCGAGCTCGGCCACCGTCAGCCCGTGCGGCACGAACACGAAGTTCATCGCGTTCATGCGCTCCCAGTCCTCGTCGAACGCGCCGTGCTCGCGGATGGTCGGATAGGCCGGCGTGCCCGGGATAGGGCGTGAACTTGGTGATCTGGCAGATGTCGAGCTCGGCGACGCGGAGGAAGGCCTCGGTCTCGGCGAGGCTCTCGCGCGTCTCGGTCGGATGGCCGAGCATGAGGTATCCCTTGGTGCGGATGCCGGCGGCGCGCGTCAGGCGCAGCGTCTCGCGCATGCGCGGGATGCGCACCTCGCGCTTGACCATGTCGAGCACGCGTTGCGATCCCGACTCGATGCCGTAGGCGATCTGCCAGCAGCCGGCGCGCTGCATCAGCCGCAACGTCGGCAGGTCGAGCAGGTTGGGATGGCTGTTGCAGCTCCAGGTGAAGATCAATCCGCGCGTCGAGGAACGCGTGGCAGAGATCGACGACGCGCTGCTTGCGCACCGTGAAGAGGTCGTCGAGGAAGATGACGTGGCGGGCGCCGCGCGCCGACCAGCTCGCGGCACAGCCGCACGACGGTCTCGACGCCGTGCAGGCGCCCCTTGCGGCCGGAGGTCGAGCGGTCGCAGAACGCGCAGGTGAACGGGCAGCCGCGCGACGTGATCAGCGTGGCCACCGGCGTGCGCGGATAGCTGAACAGCGACGGCTGGAAGCGGTGCGGAAAGTCGGGCAGCAGATCCCACGCCGGCGCCGGCAGCGAGTCGAGGTCGTCGATGTACGGCGCGCGCGGGTTGGCGACCACCCGCGCGCCCGCGCGGTAGGCGAGGCCGGCCACGTCGCCGACGGGCGCGCCCTGCTCGAGCCGATCGAGCAGCGCGAAGAGCGACACCTCGCCCTCGCCGGCGATGCCGTAGTCGAGACTCGGGAAGGCATCGAGCGTCCGCTCGGGCATGGCGCTGACGTGCGCGCCGCCGAGGATCGTGACGACGCCGGGCAGCGCCTGCTTCAGCCGTTCGGCGATGCGCGCGGCGTTGGTGACCGAGATCGTCGTCGCCGAGAAGCCGACGTAGTCGGGCCGCAGCGCCTCGATGCGCGCGGCCGTCTCGCCGGGACGTTCCCTGCCCCTTGGCGTCGATGAGGTGCACGCGATAGCCGCGCTGCGCGCGCCACCGCGGCGAGGATCAGCATGCCCATGCCGGGGATGGTCTCCTCGCCCTGGCGCAGCCGATCACGGCTGCGGTCCCAGAACAGGTACGGGGGCTCGCAGAGGACGACGGTGCGGCCGGCGGACGGCATGGAACAGCAGTTATCCGGTGCGACGGCCGGCGAGCAAGTTGCCACCGGACCCGTCCGCGGCCCCGCGAGTGCAGTAGCGCGGGCGTCCCCGCCCGTCGGCGCGCGCAGCGCGCGCTGGAGCGCCTTGAAAGCTTCTCTACCGCTCGCGTCGAATGCACGCCGCGCTCCACCGCCCTCCGCGCGGTGAGGGCACGGAGGCCCGCGCTACCAGATGAATGGGATCAGGCTCTTCACCTCCCGGCAGTACGCCGCATAGGCGGGTCCGACCTGCGCGTGCAGACGGCGCTCCTCCTGCGTCGCGCGCATGGCGATGGCGACGAACACCGCGAGCCAGGTGACCAACAGCACCGGCCGGCCGGCGACGATCGCCGGCGCCGCGGCGGCCACGAGATACGCGAGATAGAGCGGATGGCGCACGACGCCGAATGGACCGTCGCGACGCAGCGCGAGGGGAGGATCGTCGGGCAGCGGGCGATGGTCGAACGGCCCGATCTGTGCGCGCGCCCAGAGCCAGAACGACAACGCGCCCGCGAACAACGCCACCCCGATCGCGCTCCGTGCCCGCGGCGGTGCCGGGCCCACGCTGATCAGGAAGCACGCCAGGGTGACGTGCAGGGCGACGATCGCCGGGCTGATGCGGACCCAGAACCGCTCGGGTCCCCTGTACTGCGGCAGGGAGTCGCGCCTCGACTCGGGGCGGAGCACGAAGAACGGCACCCAACCGAAGCCGAACAGCGCCGCCAACAGGAACGTGGTCATGGCGTGGGCGCCTCCCGCGCGGCGTTGGCAAGGCGGGCCGGAGAGAAGCCGAGGGCGAACAGCGCCACCATTCCGGCCACGACCAGCAGCGTTTCGTGCAGGCGCATGATGACGCCCACCACGAAGCCAAGGTCGGCGCGTCCGGTGGTCGCGCCGACGGCCACCACCTGCACGGCCTCGAGAGTCCCCAACGCCCCCGGCGTCGGCAGGGCGCGCGCGAGGCCGGTACCGAGCAACGCCATCAGCAGCACCGGCAGATCGAGGTGGACCCCGAAGGCGCCGAGCAGCGCGCGATACTGCAACACGACCATCAGTTCGATGACGAGGCTGATCCCGACGCCGGCGACGAAGGTGGCGCGGTGGGCGCCGAAGAAATCGATGAGATGCTGCTCGACGCGCTGCACGCCGTCCAGCCAGTGCGCGCGGCGGCCCGCCCACCGCCGGGCGCGTGCCCCGTACAGCGGCGCCAGCGGATGGCCGCCGCGACCGAACCGTACGACCAGCACGGCCATCAGAGTCAACAGGACGACCATGGCCGCTCCGAGCGCCAGCGAGCTGCCCGGCGAAGCGGCGCCGACGGTGGCCAGGGAAATCACGACGACGTAGACGATCACCGACAGCAGGTTGCCGATGAGCTCGAGCAGGCGATCGATGGCGACGCCGGCGGTGGCCGACGAGAGAGGCGTCTGGCCTTCGCGCGCCAGGACGGCGCGCACCGGATCGCCCGCGAGGCGCGCCAACGGCAGCAGCGACGCCACCGCGTCGCCTGCCAGGCGGGCCGCCGCGAAGCGCGAGAACGCCGCCGGCGCGCCGACCGCCGCTGCCATGACCCGCCAGCGTCCGGCCTGCAGCGACAACACGACGCCCGACAACGCCAGATAGACCAGCAGCCCGACCGGCGAGGCGTCGCGGAACGCCGCGACGACGCCGCCGATCCCGAACCACCACGCGAGCGCCGCCAGCACCGCCGCCCCCGCGAGCAGCGACAGACCACCTCTCACTGCCACGCGTGATCCTCCCGCCGCGCGGTTCGCAGCTCGCTGGCGAGCACCTGCGGGAACAGCTCGCGAATGGGGACGAACGTCCGCTCGCGCAGTAGCGTCGCGAGACGGGGCGCGAACCGCTCGCGGCCGAAGCGCAAGAGCCAGCGGCCGGGGCCAGGTCCGGTCGGCGACTCCGGGTCGAGCTCCCACGGGTGGACGTAGAACACGCCGGCGCCGACCTCGCGTTCGAAGCGTTCCAGACCGTTGCGCAGCACCCGCGGTGGCAGCACGCGCAGTCCCCAGCCGCTCGCCGCCGGCAGATTCCAGAAGCGGAACAGCGGCAGGATGGCGACGGGCACTTCCCAGAGCCCGTTGTGGTGCTGGTAGGGTGAGCGTGGCGAGACCAGCTCGAGCCCCGGCGGCCGATCGTTGGCGAGAATGCTGGAGTCGTAGCCGTAGCCCGCCTCGGCCAACTGCTCGATCGGCCAACGCACGCCGGCGCGGATGGCGAAATAGGGCGCCCGGTAGCCTCGCACCGGCGCGCCGATGACGTCCTCGATGAGGTGGCGGGCCCGCTCGACGTCGGAGCGAAACTCGCGCCACAGCTGCTGCGCCAGGTGGTGATGTCCGTGGCCGTGGCTGGCCACCTCGTGGCCGGCCGCCGCGATGCGTCGCACCAGCTCCGGATGGTGCTCGGCCACGGCGCCGAGGATGAAGAATGTCGCCCGCGCCCCGGTGGCGGCGAACTGGTCGAGCAAGGCGTCGGTATTGCGCTCGACGCGGTGCATGGCCGGGTCGACGCCGGCGGAACCGCCGTCGTGGAACCAGTCCTCGACGTCGACCGACATGGCGTGCCGCGGGGAGGTCACGGAACGGAACCGTAGCCCGCCCGGCGCGGGAGTGCCACGCTCGGGACGTTGACCCGTCGCGGCCTGCGGGCTAGCGAGACCTCGGTGGACACGTTCAGCCTCGACGCCGACGACGTTCGCGCGCGCCTCGACGCCGGCGCGCAGGCGGGCGGCGAGGTGCGCGACCGGCTCCTGGCGCGGATCGACACCGGCGAGGCGCTCGACATCGACGACATCGCGGTGCTCTGGGCCTCGCCGCTCGACGCGGAGGCGTTGCACGCGCTGGCCACCGCGGCCCGTGCGCGCCGGCCGCGGCCCCTCGAGACCTTCTCGCCGCTCTACCTGACCAACACCTGCGATGCCGAGTGCCGCATGTGCGGCATGCGCCGCGACAACGACGCGCTGCAGCGCGAGACCGTCGATCTGGCCGCCGTCGAGGCGCAGCTGCAGATTCTGCAACGCCGCGGCATGCACGGGGTCGCCCTGCTCACCGGCGAATACCGCGCCGGCGGCCGGGACTGGGCGATCGACCTACGTCAACCAGGCGCTGCGCCGCGCCACGGCCCTCGGCTTCCGCCACATCCTGATCAACGTCGGCGCCCTCGACGCCGACGAGTACGATGCCCTGCTCGACGGCCTGGAGCGGCGCGCCGACGGCGCGCTGGCCGCCAAGCTGACGATGTGCACGTTCCAGGAGACGTACGCGCGGCCGGTGTACGGGAAGTTCATGGGCACCACGCCCGACAATCCGCGCGCCGACTACGAGCGCCGGCTGGCGAACTTCGACCGCGCGCGCGCCGCCGGCCTGCGCGTCGCCAATCCCGGAATCCTCGTCGGCCTGAATCCCGACCTCGGCTTCGAGCTGCTCGCCCTTGCCCTGCACGCCCGCCACCTGCTGCGCGCACGGCATGGAGGTCTACCTGTCGGTGCCGCGCCTGCGGCAGATCGCCGGCCGCGGCAACCAGCGCGGCGCGGACGACGACGCCTTCGTGCGACTCGTATCGATGCTCTCGCTCGGCATGCCGGACGCGAAGATCGTCCTCACGACGCGCGAGCCCGCCGACATCCAGCGCCGCCTCGTCCCGCTCGTCGCCGTGCTCTCCGCCGGCTCCGCGGCGGTCGCGCCCTACACCGGAAACGGGCGCGCGCTTCCCGCTCGAGTCGAGCCAGTTCGAAGTCATCGACCAGCGCCCGTTCGAAGCGATTCTGGGCGAGCATCTGCACGCCGGGGTCGTCGATCGAGAACTTCGACCCGCCCGGCGCGGTGTAGACTCTCCACGGGAATCGGTCCGGGTGCGGCGTTCGTTTCGCGGCGCCGGCGCCCCACTCCACCCGGCGACGCTCCGCGTTGCCCGCGGGCACGGGTCCCGCAGCTACAGACCGCCTCGATGCGTCGGGGATTGGCCGTGCGCCGCCGGGCCGCGCCCTCGTTGTAGCCGCGGCACCTGTGGCCGCCGGCGGTGCGAAGCACCGCCCGGAGGAGGGCGGCGCGGCATTGAGTCAACAGGGCAACCGCCCGTCGTGAGGCAACAGCTCCTAATGCGTTCCGCGGCGCCCGCGCCCGTTACGCACGTTCCACCAACAACGCCGTCATCGCGCCACCGCGTGCCATGCCGCACACCAGTACCCGCCGCAGATCCGCGGCTTCGCCGACCCGGCCGGCGAGACGCAGCCCCGTCTCCGACGGCCTCTCCAGATGGCACAGCGGCGGAATCGTCTGCTCCTTCAGCGCCAGGCACGCCGCGGCCGCGGTCAGCGCCCCGGCGGCGCCAAACTCGCCGATCGCGCCTTTGATCGACGTCACCGCCGCTTGGCGCGTCGCGGGCAGCGACGCGAAGAGCGCGAGCTCGCACGCGTCGAGGCGGCGCGACGAGTTGGCGGCGCCGCAGACGAGCTCCACCGACGCACCGCCGATCAAGGCCACGAGCGGCTCGACCGCGGCCTCCGCGTGCGACGGCCAGTCATAGCGCGGCGCGTCCACGGCCCAGCTGCGGCTGCCGGCGATGCAGGCGTACACCGGGGCGCCGCGGCGGCGGGCACGCTCGAGCGGCTCGAGCACCAGCATCGCGGCGCCCTCGCCGAGGACGATCCCGCTCCGCGCCGCGTCGTAGGGGCTCGCCCACTCGCGGCCGCCGCGCTGTCCGGCGAGCGCCCGCGCTCGGTGCAGGGCACGCACCAGCACCGGCGCGATCTCGTCGGCGCCGCCGGCGAGCACGAGATCGGCGCGGCCGCTGCGCACCGCGTCGACGCCGAGCGCGATGGCCGCCTCGCCCGACACTTCCGCTTGCGACAGCGTGAGATTGACCCCGCTGAATCCGAACTCCATCGCCGCGTAGCTGGCCGGCGCATTGAGGACGAGGTTCGGAAACACCATCGGGCTGGCCGCCGCCGGCCCTTTCTGGAAGAGCCGATCGAGCTGGTGCAGCGACTCGGTGACGTCGCCGAGCGCCGAGCCGAAGACGATCCCGGCGCGCTCCGGCGCCACGCCGCCCAACGCGCGCGCGTCGTCGAGCGCCATGCGGCAGGCGGCGACCGTCATGCGCGAGAGCGGGTCCATGCGCCGGTGGTGGGTCGAGGCGATGAATTCGCGCGCCGCGAAGTCTCGCACCGCGGCGGCGATGCACGGCCGGCCGGGGGCCACTTCCAGGCCCTCCCGCGCCGCAACCCCCGAGCGACCGGCGTTGAGCGCGCTCCAGAACTGGCGCGGCCCGACGCCGATCGGGCTGACGACGCCGATGCCGGTGACGGCGACCGCGTCGTTCATGCCTGTGCGTGAGGCGCCGGCCCGGCCGCGCGCAGGACGATGCTCGTGTTGTTGCCGCCGAAGCCGTACGAGTTGGAGAGCACGGTGCGCAGCGCCGCCGGCCGGCTCGTGCGCGGCACGTAGTCGAGGTCGCACTCGGGATCCGGCTCGTGCAGGGTGGCCGTCGGCGGTACGAACCCGCCGCGCAGCGCCAGCAGCGCGGCCAGCGCTTCGATCGCCCCGGCGGCGGCGAGGCAGTGGCCGACCTGCGACTTCGTCGACGATACGGGCACGGCGTACGCGCGCGCCCCGAGCACTGCCTTGATGGCGCGCGTCTCGGCGACGTCGTTCAGCGGCGTGCCGGTGCCGTGCGCGTTGACGTAGTCGATCTCGTCGGCGCCGACGCCCGCATCGGCGAGCGCGCGCTGCATGGCGAGGATGGCGCCGGCCGCGTCCGGCCGCGGTTGGGTGAGATGGTGCGCATCGGCGCTGACGCCGTAGCCGAGGAGCTCGCCGAGGATCGGCGCGCCGCGGCGCCCCGCCGCCTCCCAGCTCTCGAGGACGAACAGCGCGGCGCCTTCGCCGAGCGACAGACCGGCGCGCTCCCGGTCGAACGGACGGCACGGCACGCGGTCGAGCGCCTGCAGCGCGTTGAAGCCCGAGTAGGTCATGCGGCACAGCGAGTCGGCGCCGCCGCACAGCACGGCCGGGGCCCGGCCGGCACGAATCCAGTCGGCGGCGATGCCCAGCGCGTTCGCGCCGGACGAGCACGCGGTCGACACGGTGACGCGCGGGCCGCGGCTACCGATCAGCTCCGCCACCGCATCGGTGCTGACCGCCACCGGCGTCTCGAGCCACTGCGCCAGCGGCGCCCGCCCGCCGACGTCGGCGCGCTCCTGTCGGTAACTCTCCTCGCCGCCGGACATGCCGCCGGTCGTCGTGCCGAGGACCACGCCGCAGAGGCGACCGTCGGGCAGCCCCGCCGCCCGCCAGGCCTCCTCCGCCGCCATCACCGCGAGGCGCGCGGTGTGCGACAGCCGTTGCGCCGTGCGGCCGCGCACCCGCGCCGGCAGCGTCGGAACAGGCGCCTCGGCGGCACACGAGGTCCGATACCCGTCCGGCGCGAACAGCGTGAGCGCCCCGATCCCGCAGCGCCCCTCGCGCAGGCCGGCATCGAACGCCGCGACACCCGCGCCGAGCGCGTTGATGCTGCCGATGCCGGTGATGGCGATGCGGGTCATCGGGGGCAGGGGCGTCACTGATGACCGGTGGCCAGTGATGGGTCGGTGGGTGACCTTGAGGGCAGCGATACCGAGGTACGTGGAGAAGGCAAAAGGCAAAAATCAAAAGACAAAAGGCAAAAGGTGTGGATGGGACTTTTGCCTTTGGATGTTTGCCTTTTGCCTTTTGCCTTCTCCGCCGCCCCGGCGACTGAGCCTACCGCACTATCTCTGCTCGACTGCATGGAAGAGTGAGGAGTATGGCAGACCTACGCAACCGGGCCAGCGCCCCATCGGCCACGCGCCTCTCACGCCATCGTCAGGCCGCCGTCGACGGCGAGGGTGGCGCCGGTGACGTAGGCGGCGGCGGGCGAGGCCAGGAAGCGGATCGCCTGCGCCACTTCCGCGGCAGTGCCGAAGCGGCCGAGGGCGATCTGCGCCCCGGTGGCGGGCGCGCACGGCCTCCGGCATCTCCGCGATCAGCTGGGTCTCGACGAGGCCGGGGCACACGGCGTTCACGGTGATGCCGTAGCGGCCGACCTCGCGCGCCAGCGACTTGGTGAAGCTCAGCAGCCCGCCCTTGGCGGCGGCGTAGTTGGCGGCGCCGTCCTGGCCGAGGAGCGCCGCCGGCGAGACGACGTTGACGATGCGGCCCCAGCGCCGCTTGATCATCGGCCGCAGCGCCTGGCGCGCGCACAGGAAGGCGCCGCGCAGGTTGACCGCCAGCACCTCGTCCCAGCGCTCCGGACTCATCAGCATCACGTAGCCGTCGCGGGTGATGGCGGCGTTGTTGACGACGATGTCGACGCCGTCCCACCGCTCGCGCAGGCGCGCGAACATCGCCTCGACCTGCGCCGCGTCGGCGACGTCGGCCCGGATGACCTCCACCTCGGCACCGCCGGCGCGCAACGCCGCCGCGGTCGCCTCGGCCTCGTCGGACGAGCGGGCGTAGTTGATCGCCACCGCGGCGCCCGCCGCCGCCAGGGCCTCGGCGGTGGCGCGTCCGATGCCGCGCGAGGCGCCGGTGACGAGCGCGCGCCGGCCGTCGAGGCGCAGCGGGTCGCTCACCGCAGCAGGCGCCACAGCTGGCCCTTGATGCTGGCGCTCGCGCAGCTTGCGCAGGACGGCGATGTTGGTCTTGATGCCGAGGCCCGGCACGATCCAGTTCGGCTGCTGGCGGGCGTAGGCGTCGATGCGGTCGATCAGCGCGTCGCCGAGCGCCGGCGATACGTAGAATCGCGGCTCGATCAACGGATCGTCGGCGTCGATCTGCCCGTCGCGCAGCGCGATCTCCACCATGCCGGTGCCGGGCAGGATGCGGATCCCGGTCATCGCGATCACCGCCGTGGGCCGCAGCTCTTCCATCAGCGCGATGGTCTGGTCGACGGCTCTCCTCCGTCTCTCCCGGCCCGCCGAAGATCAGGCTGTGGCAGAACTTCAGCCCGTGCGCCTCGCAGAGGCGCGACGTGCGCCGCAGATCGTCGAGGTCGAACTCCTTGTGCAGGTTGGCGATCATCGTCGGCGCGCCCGAGTCGGTGCCGAACTCGATGGCGCGGCAGCCGGAGCGCGCCATCAGCGCGCAGAGCTCGTCGTCGATGAACTTCGGGTTGAGATACGCCGACCACTCGATGTCGAGATCGCGCTCGATCAGCGTGCGGCAGATGGCCTTGGCGTGCTCATCGGCAGGTTGAAGATGTTGTCGACGAAGAACCAGTGGCGCGCGCCGGTGGCGCGGCGCGCCGCTTCGATCTCATCGACCACCGCGGCGGGGCTGCGCACGCGCACCGTCGCGCCCTCGATCAGCGGGTAGCTGCAGAACACGCACTCGAAGACGCAGCCCCGCTTGGTCTGGATGTTCAACGCGCCGCCGCGCTCGTAGTAGGCGTGCCAGTCGAAGCGCTCGCGCAGCGGCGCGCCGGCGTCGTCGAGCCGGCGGATGCGCTGCGTCGGTGTCACGCAGATGCCCGCGCCGGCCGGCTCGCACCGCATCTCGGCGGTCGACGCCAACGGCGCACCGGCGGCGAGGCGCTCGAGGATCCAGGGGAAGGCCAGCTCGCCCTCACCGACGACGCCGACGTCGGCGTTCAGGGTCCGCATGAGCGTCGTCGGCATCACGGTGAACCCGGCGCCGCCGAGCACGATCGGCGCGCGGGTGGCGGCACGGATGACGTCGACGAGTGAGCAGTAGTCAGGGACGTACGACGTCGTCTGCGGATAGGCGGAGGAGTCGAGGTTGCGCAGCGAGATGCCGACCGCGTCGGGCGCGAAGTCGCTCACGGTCGCGGCGATCTCCGCGCGCGGATCCGCGGCGAAGCAACAGTCGAAGGTGGCGACGGTGTGCCCGTGGCGCTCGGCCACCGCGGCCATGTACGCCGCCCCGATCGGGAAGACGGGATCCGGCAGCTGTTCGGTATTGGCGGAGACGAGCAGAACGCGCATGAGAGACCCGATCGGTTCTACCACAGAGGCCACGGAGGACGTCGAGGGTCCTCTGCGGCCTCCGTGGTGAGAATGCGCGGCCGGGTCAGAACGACGCTTGCAGCGCCAGTCCCTGCCCCGTCGGCAGCGGCACGATGTCCCATTTCACCTGCGGATCGGTCGGGACGATGCCGTGATCGACCAGATCGCGGTACTGCTCCCAGCTGTCCAGCGGCTCCCATGGGGTGAGGAGGATCTGCGCCTCGCCGACGGCGGTGTTGACGAAGAACAGTAACGCGGCATTGCCGTAGGACTCGCGCGCCAGGAGCACGGAGGCAGCGCTGGCGTTGAGCACGACGTTGCCGGTGGTCATCAGCCAGCCGGTGCGCTGCTTGGCGCGTCCGGCGGCGCGGTAAAGGACGTCTTCCGCGGTGGCGAGCTGCGCGGCGCGTTCCTCGTGCGTGGCCGATGGCAGCTCGGTCACCGGATCGGCGCCCGAGCGCCCGGGCAACGGATCGGCCACCAAATACGTCGTGCCGATCAGGCCGAGGCTGGCGTTCAGGATGTTGTAGACCCTTTCGTCCTCGTCCTTTTCGAAGGAGGCGGAGGTCGCGCCGGCCACCATCCCACCGGCGTTGACGGTCAGGAAGCCGTAGTACCACCAGGCCGCATGGCAGCGGGTGTCCTCGAGACGCTGGGTGACGAAATCGATGCGCTTGCCGATCTGCTCATCGCTGAGCTGCGCCGCCTCTTCGGCCGTGAGCGGCTTGGGTCCAGCCACGCCCGGATCCATCACCTTGTGGATCACCGAGCAGCCCTGCAGGGCGGCGACGAGAGCCCCGCACACGAGCAGCCGGGCGGTGCGGTGTTCGCGCCCGCTGCTCGACATCAACTTTCCCATCGTCCCCTCCTCTCCGTTGTGCGGATCTCGGGCTACACGATCGCCGCCATATTGTCGCGCATCACCAGGCGCACGTCGGCCGGCGACATGCCGTCCATCTCGTCGGCGAGCTCGACCGGCCAGAGCAGACCCTCCGGGTGCGGATAGTCGGAGCCGCCGAGCACGTGGCCGACCCCGATCAAGCGCGCCAGCGCGGGGATGTCGTCCTCGAAGAACGGCGACACCCAGACGTTCTGGCGGAACATGTCGCTCGGCCGCTCGGGCGGCACGCCGAAGCGCCACATGTCCTTGCTGAACAGGCGCGCCAGGTGGTCGAGCTTGTGGAGCAGCGGCGCCACCCAGCTCGAGCCGTACTCGACGCTGAGGACGCGCAGGCGCGGAAAGCGGCCGAAGAGATTGTCGGCGATCAGCGCCGTCATGGTGTCGACCACCGGCCGCTCGGTGAACGACAGCGCCCATTCCATCAGCGTGTGGCGATGCGACGGCGGATGTGGACGCAGCCCCCAGGGCGGGTTGTACATCTCGCTGAAGGGCGTGCGGCCGATGTGGTACACGACGTTGAGCCTCGCCTCCTCGCAGCGCGCCCAGAACGGATCGAAGTACGGATCGGCGGGCGAGCGACCCGCGAACGGTCCGGCGGTGAGCACGGCGAAGCGCGCGCCGCGCGCCAGCAGGCGCTCCAGCTCGACGAGTGCCGCGTCGAGATCGAACAGCGACAGCAGCGGCGCGCCGTACAGGCGGCCGTCGGCGCCGTACCCCCAATCCTCCTCCAGCCAGCGGTTGAACGCGCGCAGGCTCGGATAGAGGACCTCGGGTGTCTCGCGCAGTTGCGTCTCGACGCCGACGCCGGCGGTGGGCAGCAGCAGGCAGGCGTCGACGCCCTGCTCGTCCATCTTCTTCAGCCGCGCGCCGCGATCGACGAACTCCGGCACGGACAACGCGTTGATGGGATGCAGGCTCGGGCTGCCGCCGTCCTCGGTGTCGCCGCGCAGGAACGCTTTCATAATGCCCGGCGCGCCGACGCTGTCGCCGGCTCCGACGCTGAAGAACTGGCAGCGCTCGCGGCCGATGTACATGCGGCCGGGATGGGCGTGGCCGTCCGGGCCGCGGTCGACCCACACCGTCCGTTCCTTGAACGCCGCCTCGATGTGGCGCGTGAAGCAGTCGTCCGGCTCGTAGTAGTGCGTGTCGGCGTCGAGCAGCGGATAGTCGAGTGCGGGCATGCGGCTACTTCACCTTCGTGCCCGGCGCGAAGCGCCGTCCCGGGGCGACGACCGCCAGCCCGTCGTTGTCGCTGGCGGCGAGTAGCATGCCCTGCGACTCGATGCCGCGCAGCATCGCCGGCTTGAGATTGGCGACGACGATCACCTGCTGGCCGACCAGGAAGCGATGATCGTAGGCGGCGCGAATGCCGGCGACGAGTTGCCGCGGCTTCTCCTCGCCGAGGTCGACGGTCAGCACCAGCAGGCGATCGGCCTTGGGATGCGCCTCGGCGCTGCGAATGGTGCCGACCCGCAGGTCCACGCGCGCGAACTCGTCGATGGCGATTTCGGTCTCTTCACTCATGGCGTCTCCGGATGTCCGCCCTCGAGCCGCTCGATCTTCTCCTCGAGCGTGCGCACGCGATCGCGCAACTGCTGCACCTCGTCGCTCGGCGTTGGCGTCGGAACGACGGGCATCGCGGTCGGCGGCGGAGCGATCGGCGCGGGCGCGATCGGGACTGGGGGAATTGGTGTGGTGTCGGGAATGGGCGTGTCCGGCGCGTCCAGCATCGCGATCGCGTCGGGCGTCAGGAGGATCATCTCGCTGTGGTCGCGCCAGCGATCGACCGGACCCGTGGCGACGATCGCGTGGCCGACGTAGCTCGGCCAGGTCACCATCCAGCCACGCATCAACGTCACGTAGACGTCGCGGCGTTGCGCATCGAAGTAGAGGCGGTAGTAGGGCCCGCCGTCTTCCTGTTCGACCACGGTACCGCGCAGCGAGCAGACGCGATCGATGCAGCTGGGCGCATCACTCCAGTCGATCACTTCCTCGGCCAACGCCGGTGCGGCGAGGAGAAGAAGGCAGAGAACGCGAAGCGGCACACGGATGGGACTATCGCGGATTCGGCCCCGATTCCATGCGTGAGCAGCAGACGGTCGAGATGCGGGGCGCTAGAGATGCGGGCGAGCCGCCCGCGCTCCCGGATGGCGAGCTCCATCGCCGCGCTTCTTGGGGGCAGAGCCTGGGAGCGCGGCCGGCCCGGCCGGATCTCTAGCGCCGTTCATCCGATGAGCCGGTCGAACGCGTCGTCCTCCAGATCGGTCAACGCCGCGACGACGCGGTCGGCCTCAGCGTGGCGTGCGTCGACAGCACGCCGATGGTCGGCATCCCCGCGCGGCGGCCGGCTTCGAGGCCGGGGGGCGCGTCCTCGAGCACGACGCAGCGCGGCGGGTCGACGCCGAGGCGCGCGGCGGCGGTCAGAAAGACCTCCGGGTGCGGCTTGCCGTGGGTGACGTCCTCGGCGGCGACGACGGCGGCGAAGGCGCCGTCCAGACCCAGCGCCGCGATGATGGCGGCGGCGTTGGCGCGCGGTCCGGAGCTCGCGATCGCCTGCCGCCACCCGTCGCCGTCGAGCCGGCGCAGCCAGGGCAGCGCGCCGGCGAGCGGGCGGATGCCGTGCGCGGCGACCAGCGCGCGGTAGTGCGCTTCCTTCTCGTCGCCGATGCGGGCGATGTCGGCGTCGCTGATGGCGGGATCGACCAGCGTTCGCAGGATGGTGTCGTTGCGTTGCCCGAAGGTGGCGTCGAACTCGGCGCGCGCGAGCGCGCGGCCGAGCGCGCGCATCGTCTCGCGCCAGGCGTCGAAGTGGAGATCGCCGGAATCGACCAGCGTGCCGTCCATGTCCCACAGGACGGCACGCGGCGCGCCATCGGTCACTTGAGGCGCTTGACCCAGTCGTCCTGCTCGAACCACGAGTACATCATGTCGTAGATCGAGCCGGAGTCGTCCAGCTCGGCGAGCTCGTTCTGCGTCCAGTTGACGAGCAGCGGATCGTTCGGCGGCAGCGCGATGCCGAGCGGCTCGAAGGTGAACGGCGTCTGCAACGTCGCCAGCTCGTCGCCGTAGCGGTAGACGCTGACCAGGCAGAACGGGTGATCGGCGATGAGCGCGTCCACTTTGCCCTGGCGCACCAGCGCGACGCCGTCGTCGAGCGTGTCGACCAGCGTCATCTGCGCCTTCGGCAGGCTGTCCTGCGCGAACTTCTCCGCCGTCGAGTCGCGCAGCACCGCCACCTTCACGCTGGCGGTGTTGATCTCCTCCGCCTTGCGCAGCTTGGCCATCGTCTTCGACTTGGTGAGCAACGACATGCCCGAGACCAGGTAGGGGCCGACGAACGCCACCTTCAGGTTGCGCTTGGGGGTCATGGTGAGCCCCGACAGGACCATGTCCACGTCACCGCGCTGCACGGCGGGCAGCAGGCCGGCGAAGTCCATCGGGACGAGGGTCAGCTTCACGCCCATCGCGGTCGCCATGGCATTGGCGATGTCGACGTCGAAGCCCATCAGCGAGCCGTCCTTGGCGGTGGCGCTGAGCGGCGGCTGCGTACCCGAGGTGCCGACGCGCAGCTCGCCGCGCTGCACGATGCGGTCGATGACAGGTGACGGCGACGAGGTCGTCGACTTGCCGGACATCGCGGCGCAGCCGGCGAGCGCGGTGCAGGCGAGCAGGCCCGGAATCAGGGACCAGCGATTCATGATGCATCCTCCTCCGACGAGCGCCGCGGATCGTGCGCCCGTGCTCCAAGCGTGCCGCTCCGCGTTCGGCACCCGCGTACCGCGGGTGCGCCGCAGGTATCCAAGCCCCGCACCGAAGGCAAGACTCCTCCGGTCCGGTTGACCCGCCGCATCGCCTTGGCGACGGTAGGCCGAGCATGGATGACGAGCCGTCCGAACCGATCGACGTGCCGCTCGACGCGCTCAGCGCGTCGGCGCTGCGCGGCCTGGTGGAGGAGTTCGTCAACCGCGAGGGCACCGACTACGGCGTGCGCGAGCGGACGCTGGACGAGAAGGTCCGCGACGTCATGCGCCAGCTCGCACGGGGAGAGGCGAAAATCGTCTTCGATCCGGAGAGCCGGTCGACGACCATCGTCGTGACGCCCCGGCGGGCGTAGGAGCGCGGGCCTCCGTGCCCGTCGCCGTCCGGAGGACGGCGCAGTGAGAGGGATCGCGCTCCGGCGTGCTCCGCACCTGCCCACGGGCACGGCGGCCCGCGCTCCCGGCAGAAAACGCCGGCCCATTGTCGTTGCGACGCCGCGCGCGGCGGGCGACGCTGGTCCGCGTGCGTCGTCTCCTCTACGCCCTGGCCGGGGCCGTCGTGGCGCTGCTGCTCTGGCTCGCGATCACCGTGCCACTGGCGTTGCGCGTCATGCGTATCGACCCGATCGCGCCAATCGCGAACGCCGCCCCGCCGCAGCCGGTCGTCGTCCCGGCGCGGCCGACCGCCGTCGTCCTCCTCAGCCAGGCCGGCACCGAGATCACCGACTTCCTGGCGCCCTACGCGATCCTCGCCGAGTCCCGCGCCTTCAACGTCGTCGCTCTGGCGCCGACCGCCGATCCGGTCCCGACCAGCGGCCGTCTCGGCGTCGTGCCGCAGCAGACGCTGGCGGCGTTCGACGCCGCGCACCCGGAGGGCGCGGCGGTGGTGGTCGTCCCGAACGTGCTCGATCCGGAGAATCCCGTCATCGGCGCCTGGCTGCGCGCGCGGCACGAGCACGGCAGCGTGGTCGCGTCGATCTGCGAGGGCGCGCGCGTGTTGGCGCACAACGGCCTGCTCGACGGGCATGCCGCGACCACCCATTTCGCCGCGATCGACGGTCTGCGGACCACCCGCCCGCAGGTGCGCTGGCAGAACGACGTCCGCTACGTCGACGACGGCACCGTGGTGTCGTCGGCCGGCATCACCGCCGGCATCGACGCCGCCCTGCACCTGGTCGAGCGCTTCGCCGGACGCGATACGGCCGTCCGCACCGCCGCCGCGCTCAACCTGCCGCCGCTCGCCGACCCGGCCGTCGCCGGTCCCCGCCTGAGCGCGGCGATGCTCGGAACCGGCGTCATCAACGGCGCCTTCTCCTGGCCGAAGACGCGCGTCGCCCTGCAGATGAGCGACGGCATCGACGAGCTCGCGGCGACGGCGGTGCTCGACGCCTATCCGCGCACCTTCGCCGCCGTCGCGAGCAGCGTCACGCCGCTGGGCGCCCCAGTCGTGTCGCGCCACGGCCTGCTCCTGGTCCCGCTCGGCGCCCCGAGCGGCGACGACGACGTGGTCATCCTGCCCGACGCGGCCGCCGACCACTTCTTCGCCTTCGATCGGGTGCTGGCCGACATCGCCCAGCGCTACGACCTCGCCACCGCGGTGCTGTCCGCCAACCAGCTGGAGTACGCCGCCGACCGATTGCCGCGCGACGCGCGGCGCCGCCGCGTGATGCCGTATCTCCTGCTCGCCGCGGTCACGGCCGCCGGCGTGGGGCTCGGATTGGTGGTCGCCCGGGTGATGGCCACCCGCCGCCGGGCCTGAAGCCCGCCGCTACGACACGCAACAAGAACGGCGGTCGCCGATGCGGATCCGGTAGCGGCGGGCTTCAGGCCCGCCAGGGGTGGCGGGCGGGGCTCACGACGTCCCGCTCCCGACTGTCAACGCGTCGCGGATCCGCTCGTACACCGCCGGGTGATTCAGCAACTCGAGATGGGTCACCGCGCCCACGTGGCTTCGTCGGGCGAGCGGAAACCGCACGTGGCGGGCTCGCCCGATCGCACTGGCCGGGCGGACGAGCAGATCGCCGATGGCCATGCCGAGCGGGTGGTGCCGATCGCGGGTCACCGTCGCGGCCAGGAAGTAGTGGTTGGCGCCCTCGAGGAGCGGCAGGTCGGCGCTGCGATCATCGAGCAGCGCGTCGACGTCGCTACCGTCCCAGTCCTCGTCGCGCACCGCGCCGAACCGCAGGTCCTTGATGCCGCGGCTGCGCCCGTTCAGCACCTCGGCGAAGGGCCGCGTGACGTCGCCCAGGGCGAGCAGCCAGGCGGCGACGTTGGTCGCCTTCTCCAGCGGCGCCCCGTGGTGCGGCGAGCCGAGATAGAAGAGATGTCGCGCCTGCCGGGTCCACCCCGCGCCGTGCTGGGCCGCGGCGCGAACGACCAGGCCTCCCATGCTGTGCCCGACCAGCACCACTTCCTCGACCGGGAGCGGCCACTCGTCGAGCAGCCGATCGAGCAGCCGCGTCAGACGCCGGCCGTTCTCGGCGATCGGCAGGCCGGTGTTGTAGCGCACGTACAGCGGCGTGTAGCCGAGCTCGCGTTCGAGGCGCACGCCGTGGCTGACGCGCGCATCGCCATAGTGGCGCTCGGCGTGGAGCCACCACAGCGTCTCGGTGCTGGCGAGACCGTGCACGAAGACGACGATCCGCGGCGCCGCGGCGGGGAAGGCGGCGCTCAACGCCGCCCGCTCCACGGCCAGCGGCATGCCCTCCCGGCGAAGGTCCATCCCACCGGCCAGCGGATTATGGTCACGCTCGAGACGGTCGCCGGCCCAGCCGTTGAGCGCCGCCGTCGCCAACTCCCCCCAGGCCGAGGAGCGCCGCTCGCGATCTTCCGGTAGCGCCGCCGTAGCGAGACGCGCCGCGCCGCCGGCCAGCTCCAGAGCGCCGCCGATGGCGGCGTACACGAGCTCCGTCACGCCGTCGTGCACGGCGCGCACCGTTTCCGACACCTGGCCCACCGCCGGCAGCGGGCGCAGAGCGGCGAACGGCTTGCGGGCGACGGCGAGATGCACGTCCCGCACCGTCGCGAGACCACCCCCCACGGCGGCGGCCGCCGCATCCACCGCGCCGACCGACCGCGAGCCAGCGGAACGATGTCGGCCGGTCGCCATGGCTCAGCCCTCCTCGCTCGACGCCGCGAGCACGAACGGCAGCAGGATCTGGAAGAGGTTGACCTGGGGGCGATAGCGCATGAGCAGGCCGCCGAGCGTCGCGAAGACGCGGCCGAGGAGGACGAAGTCGGAGGGGACGGCGACGATCGGATTGTCGCGGGTGAGGCGCAGGATGCGCTCCAGGACCTCGCCCGGATCGCGGGGGGTGAACGGCTGGTCCGTGTCGGCGCGGAACGCCGCGAGGAGCAGGGCGGCGAAGGCGCGCAGCGGCGCATCGTCGCCGTCGCGGGTGGCGAAGCCCACCTCGTCGAAGAGCGCGGCCATGCGGTCCGCGTCGCCGGCGAGCACCGCGAGACCGAGGCGCGCGTAGGCGCGGCGACGGTCGGCGGAATAGGTCTGGACGCAGCCGAAGTCGAGCAGCGCCAGTCGCGGCACGCGGTCGCCCTCGACGACGAGAAAGTTGCCGGGATGCGGATCGGCGTGGAGCAGGCCGTGGGTGAGCACCTGCGCGCAGAAACAGCGGATGAGGGTCGTGAACAAGCGATCGCGATCCCCAGCCCCGGCGGCGCCGCGCGCCTCGCACGCCTCGAGGAAGTCGGTCAGTCGGGTGCCTTCCACATGATCGAGGACGAGGACGCGACGCGACGAGTGGACGGTGTGCACGCGCGGGATCACGACGTCGGCGTCGCCGGCGAAGGCCGCGGCGAACGCCGCCGCATGCCGCGCCTCGGCGCCGTAGTCGAGCTCGGCGCGCACCGCGCGGGAAAGTTCGGCGGCGAACGTATCGAGGTCCAGGTACGGCAGCTGGTCGCTGAGGGCGGGAACGATCATCTGGAGCGCGGTGACATCGATCTCGACGAGCCGCTCGATGTCGGGCAGCTGGACCTTCACCGCCACGGGCGTGCCGTCGGCAAGTGTGGCGGCGTGCACCTGGGCGAGCGAGGCGGCGGCCAGGGGTGTCGGCTCGAAGCGCGCGAAGCGTTGGGACAGCTCGCCGTCGAGCTCGTCGGCGATGCGGGCGAGGATGGCGTCGAGCGGCGTCGGGGGGACGCGGTCCTGGAGGCGCGAGAGGGCGGTGACGTATGCGTCGGGCAGCAGGTCCATGCGGCTGGAGGCGAACTGTCCCAACTTGAGCACCCCGCCGCGCAGCTCGATGCAGAGCGCGTAGAGTCGCTCGGCGCTGCGCTCGTGCAGCGCCGCCAGGGCTTCGTCGGCCGGGCTGTCGGCGAGCAGGTCGGCGGTCGCGGCATGCCACCGGTAGGCGGCGACGAGCCGCAGCATCTCGCCGGCGACGCGGGCGAAGCGAGGCGCGCCGCGGACGGCGAGCGACACCTCGGTCGCGCGGGCGGTGAGCGCTTGCCAGAGATCGCTCGCCTCGTCCGCGACCGCGCCGGCGTCGCGCAGGGCATCGGCGGCGAGCCGCTCGACGTGTTCGAGCAGATTGCCGATCAGGGACGCGGCGGCGGCCATTCCGTCGGCCACCGCGTCGACGATGCCGGCGGTGTCCTCAGTCGTCTGACGGCCCGGGTTCGCCATGCGTGAGCTCCTCGAGACAGGTCTGACAGCGGATCGGTATCGGACCGCCGCCGCTGACGATGCCGACGCCGGCGCGCGTGCCTTTCGCGAGGATCGCGTTGCAGTGGGCGCAGAGGGCGTTCACGTTGAGCAGCGCCACGTGCCAGCCGAGCACCTCGGCGGCCGGCGCGGCTGGGGCTCCCGGACGGCCCGTGAACGCCGACTTCGCGCCGCGCGCCGTCCGCGCGATCTCAGCGCTGTCGTGCACGATGTCGTCCACCAGCCCGAACGTGTGCTGGAGGACGTTGCGAACCAGGTTCGACACCGACAGACCGAGATCGGTCGCGCGTCGCTTGATCTCGTCGTCCAACGAGTCGGGGACGCGCGTGTGGATGACGCGCTCTTTCTTGGAATTGGTGTTGTCAGGCATCGATGTGAGCGAATGTATACGTTGTATACGCAGGGCGGGTCAACCCGTTTCCTCGATTTCGATTCTGCGTAGGAGCGCGGGCCTCCAGGCCCGTCGCCGTCCGCGGGACGGCGGAGATCGCTGACCGTGCTCCGGCGCGCTCGCGCGCGCCGACGGGCCTGGAGGCCCGCGCTCCTTCCACTATGCGACGAGCTCGGATAGCTGCCTCACGATGACAGGAGGAACGCACATGCCCGACACGGACCCCAACCGCGGATTGCTCGCGGGGGTGCGCATCATCGAGAGCTCGCTGCTCGGTCCGGCGGCGGTGGGCATGCAGCTCGCCGACCTCGGCGCCGAGGTGATCAAGGTCGAGAACCCCGGCGGCGACTACGTGCGCAAGATGGCGTTCCCGATCATCGACGGCGTCTCGCTGCTGCACTGGCACCTCAATCGCGGCAAGCGCAGCATCATCCTCGACCTGCGCACCGCGGAGGGCGTCGCGGCATATCTCGATCTCGTGCGCGGCGCCGATGCGGTGATCGAGGCGATGCGGCCCGGCGCGCTCGAGCGGCGCGGGATCAGCTTCGCCAAGATGTGCGCGGTCAATCCGCGCATCGTCTTCTGCCAGATCTCCGGGTACGGCATGACCGGACCGTACAAGGACATGCCCAGCCACGGCATCGCCTACGACGCCTGGGCAGGCGTCGCGCGGCCGGCGACCAACGCGGCGGGCCAGCCGACGATTCCCAGCTACACCACCATCGGTATCAACGCCGGGCCACTGTACGCGGCGCTCGGCATCTGCGCGGCGATCATCCGCGCCCGCGCCACCGGCGTGCCGGCGCGCTTCGAGGTCGCGCAGAGCGACGCCGCCGCCGCGTTCAACTGGAACGGCATCGAGGGCAACAAGGCGTACGAACGGCCGGAGGACGAGGTCACCGGCAACGACGGCGATGGCAAGGGCGAGCGGCGACCGGTCGGCGACAACAGCATGACCGAGTCGGTGCGCTACCAGTACTACCGCTCGCGCGACGGCATCGTGCTGTTCATGGCCTCCGAGCGCGAGTTCTGGAAGAACTTCTGCGTCGGCATCGGCCGCCCCGAGCTGTTCGAGGCGAACCCCGGCGCGAAGTACGCCGACCACGCGCGCGGCAACGTCGCTCTGCGCCGCACGCTCGACGAGGTCTTCGCCTCGCGCAGCACGGTCGAATGGGTGCGCTTCGGCCAGGAGGTGAACACACCGATCTGCCCGGTGAACGACAGCAAGTCGATCACGCGCGATCCGCAGTTCCAGGATCGCCTGCCGCTGCGGCCGTATCGCGACGCGGGCACCGATCTGATGCCCTCGCCGATCAAGCCGCTCGGCGAGGCGCTGCCGGTGCCCACGCCTGCCGCCGTCGAGGCCGGCTGCGACACCGACGCCGTCCTGCGCGAGGTCCTCGGCTACGATGACGCGCGCATCGCCGCCCTGCGCGCCGCGAAGGCGCTGGGGTAGGGGCGATGGCCGCGACCGGCACCGATCTCGACCGTCTGCGCCTCGCGTTGCGCGTCTTCGGCCTGGTGTTCGTTCTCGGTCTGTGGCCGCTGACGGCGCTCTGGCCGTCCGGGTGGGCGTGGCACGCCGGCGATCCGTCGCAGTCGCACTACCTGCAGATGATCGTCGGCATCTACGCGACGCTCGGCGTGTTCCTGTATCGCGCCGCGCGCGACCCCCTCGCCCACCTCAGCCTGATCTGGTTCACCGTGTGGTCGAGCATCGTCCACGGCGCCATCATGGCCGCGCAGGCGGTGATGCACGCGGGCAACCTCGGCCACCTGCTCGGCGACGTGCCGGCGCTGTTCATCGTCGCCGCGGTGTTGGGCTGGCTGACGCTGCGCGTGCGGGCGTAGCCGCGGCCCTGGTGGCCGCCGGGGCGTGGTTCGGTGGAATTACGCGGCGACGTTCGATCGAACGTCGACCGGCGGCGCCCCCTCCGAGCGCACCGCGTCGTACTGCGGCGCGACCTCGATGCGGAGCTCGCGGCGGGCCTCGTCCAGCGGCTGGGACAGCGCGTGCTCCCAATCGCACGCCGGCAGCCACGTGGAGCGGCGGCCGCGGCGGAACCCATCGACGATCAGCCCGCGGATCGGACCGCGACCGGCCTTGTACCAGGCGACGGCAACGATGAACCCGATGCCGGGATTGAGGGTCTGGGCGAAGCTGAACGCGAGCAGCGCCGCCTCGCCGACGAGATCGCGTCCGTAGCCGGTGACCACGTGCATGAGGTCGTGCGAATCGCGCAGGCGATCCTGGAAGAGGCGGCGCTCGGCGCCGCAATCGACGCGGTGGCCTTCCTCGCTGGCCTCGACCAGGCCGTCGGCCGTGAGCTGCTCGCGGCTGACGAAGTCCGCGTACGTGCGGCCGAGCGTGCCGGCGGGCAACGCCTCGAGCGCGCTCCGGTCGCTCAGCGTGCCGAGCAGCGACCGCCGCTCGCGCAGGATGCGGGCCCCGGTGGCGTCGCGGCGGAAGCGCTGGAAGATGCGCTCGCCGGAGTTGCCCGACAGCGCATCGATGATGCGGAAGACCTGGCCGGTGTCGTCCGGGTCCTTCAGCAGCACGCGGATCGCGCGCCACGCCTCGAGGGGGCGGATGCGTCGCTTGCCGGCCTCATGCTCCATGGGTTACCTCCGCTGTCGTCGACCCATCATTCAACTGACAATGATGTAAGTAGTTTATGCCCGCTCGCCCGTCAAGCCGGAAATCGCGCCGTCCGCGTACGGCCGCCGCGCCCCGTCGCCGGCGCTCCGCCGAGGACGCCAAGCGCGCCATCCTCGACGCCGCCGAGGCGCGCTTCGCGGCGCGCGGACCGGCGGGCATCCGTCTGCAGGAGATCGCCGCCGACGTCGGCGTCTCGCACCCCGCCATCCTCCATCACTTCGGCAGCCGCGAGGACCTCATGCGCGCGGTGATCGAGCGCGCCCTCGGCGCGCTGCGCGCCGACGTGCTGTCCACGCTGACCTCATCGGATCCGTCGGAGATCGACGTCGCCATGCTCATCGAGCACGTCTTCGAGATCCTCGGCGTCCACGGCCAGGCCCGCCTGATGGCGTGGCTCGCGCTCTCCGGCGAGGAGCCGCGCGGCCGCCGCGAGGGGATGACGTTCTTCATCCGCGAGATCGGCGAGCTGACGCACCGCGAGCGCGTCGCGCGCTACACCGCCGCCGGTCGGGAGCCGCCGCCCTTCGAGGATTCGCTGTTCGCGATCCTCCTGACGACGTTGGCGCTGCTCGGCGACGCCCTCCTCGGCGAATCCGCCCGTGCCAGCAGCGGCCTCGACGACCCCGCCGCTGGGCGGCGGTTCCGGAGTTGGTTCGCCCAGCTGCTGGTCGGGCATCTGGACGGGAAGTAGCGCGGCTGCGCCCGATCGGAGTCGTAGGTGCGAGCTCGCTACGGCCGGACCTCGTAGTACGCGTTCACCGGATTGCCGAAGTCGAGCCGCTTGAAGCGCGTGAACCCGGCCGCGGCGGTCATCTGACGCGCGACCGGCTCCGGGAAACCCAGCGTGCCCAGACCGGCGCCGCCGGGGGCCGACAGGCTCGACGACAGGCAGCTCAGGATCGAGAAGCCGTACATCATCGCGGCCATCGGATTGTCGCGCAGGTTCTCCTCGAAGCTCGGCTTCGCGTTGATGTCGGCGATGAGCCAGGTGCCGTCGGGGCGCAGCGCCTTCCGCACGGCCTGCATCGCTTCCTGCGGATGCGTCATGTCGTGGAGGCAGTCGAAGGCGGTGACGAAGTCGAGGCTCGCGTCGCTCGGCAGCGGCGCGCGGCGCGGGTCGTGGAACGCCAGATTGGTCAGCCCCGCCTCGCGGCGGTACCCCTCGGCGTGCGTGAGCGCGTGCGCCGAGATGTCGTAGCCGTGGAAGCGCGAGCGCGGGAACGCCCTGGCCATTTCGACGAGCGCGATGCCGGTACCGCAGCCGATGTCGGCGACGGTGGCGCCGGCTTCGAGCTTCGCGACGACGCCGTCGAGCTGCGGCAGCGCGATCGGCACCAACATGGTGCGGAACCACGGCTTCAGCATGCCCTCGATGCCGAGCTGACCCTCGCAGCCGAAGGCGTCGTAGGGCAGGCCGACGCCGGTCGCGAACGCGCCGCGCAGCGGCTCGAGGATGTTGAGCTGCGTCGGCAGGGCGACGAAGCTGCCGCCGGCGAAGGCCGGGCTGTTCTCGTTGGCGAGCACCAGCGCGCCCACGTCGGACAGCGAGAAGTTGCCGGCGCCGTCGTACTCGAGGAGGCCGGCGGCCGCTTGGCCGCGCAGCCACTCGCGCACCCAGCGCTCGTGCAGGTGGGTCTTCGCGGCCAGCGCCTCGCTGGTCAGCGGGCCGGCGCCGTCGAGCGCCTTGTACAGGCCGAGCTGGTGCCCGAGGTAGATCATCCCCGACACGACCAGGCCGCTCAGATTGTCGAACACACGCTTGATGAACGCGCCGACCTCGTCCTGAAGGTTGCGTGCTTCGGTCGCCATCTCACCAGCTCCCCGTGTTGGGCATCGACTGCCACGGTTCCTGCGGCGGCAGCCGTTCACCGCTCTGCAACAGCTCGATCGAGATGCCGTCCGGCGAGCGGATGAACGCCATGTGCCCGTCGCGCGGCGGCCGGTTGATGACCACGCCGCGGTCCATCAGGCGCTGACAGGTCGCGTAGATGTCGTCGACCAGATAGGCGAGGTGCCCGAAGTTGCGGCCGCCGCCGTACGGCTCGGGGTCCCAGTTGTAGGTGAGCTCGACCTGCGCGTCGGGATTCTCATCGGCGCCGAGGAAGACCAGCGTGAAGCGTCCCTGCGCCACCTCGTGACGCCGCAGCTCCTTGAGACCCAGCTTGTTGCAGTAGAAGTCGAGCGACTCCTCCAGGTTCGTCACCCGGACCATCGTGTGCAGGTAGCGCATGGCGAAGCTGTACCAGGCGTGCCGTGCAGCGTGAAGGCGCGCCGCGCGCTCACGGCTGGCAGCTCCACGTGCAGGCGGTGCAAAGCGCGTCGGGCGACTCGCCCTCAGCGCAGGGGCGGTCATCGCATCGCTGGCGACACGTCTGGTCGTCTGGACAGCCGCCTGGGCACGGCCCGCCGACGTCGATGACGGTCGAGCCACCGCGAATGAAGATGCCGTTGTCGACCCGCTCGACGGCACGCTCCTGCACCGCTGGCTCGGCGCCGATTGCGGGCGCGGCGAGCAACAGACTGATGGCGAGTACGTGAGGCAGGACCGTCATAGCGTGGTGGCACCTCGTACGTCGGTGCGATCGGCGGGTCACGGCTGATGCCGTCGGTGACGTATCACCTGCGGTGTCGGCCTCCAGCCACCATGCTCCGCCGCCGCGATCGCCGATCCGCTGGAAGCCGAACCCTCGCCGAGACTGTCCGCGCGGTGCGGCGATCGCGCCCGTGGTCTAGTCCAGCTTCAGCGAGGCGAAGTCGGCGGCGCTGTGGCGCTCGGGCAGCTGCGGGTCGCCCCAACCGCGGTTGACGATGCGTCCGCGCTTCACGGCCGGGCGCTCGGCGATCTGGTCGGTCCAGCGGGCCACGTGGCGGTACTCGTGCACCGAGAGGAACTCCGCCGACTCGTAGAGCAGGCCCTTGATCAGCGCGCCGTACCACGGCCAGATCGCCATGTCGGCGATGGTGTACTGCGGGCCCGCCACGTACGTGTTGGTCGCGAGGTGCCGGTCGAGCAGGTCGAGCTGGCGCTTGACCTCCATCGCGTAGCGATCGATCGCGTACTCGATCTTGGTCGGCGCGTAGGCGTAGAAGTGGCCGAAGCCGCCGCCGAGGAATGGCGTGGCGCCCATCTGCCAGAACAGCCACGAGGTGCACTCGGCGCGCGGGCCCACGTCCGTCGGCACGAACGCGCCGCCGAACTTCTCCGACAGATAGACGAGGATCGCGCCAGACTCGAAGACGCGCGTGGGCTGCGGCGTCGAGCGGTCGAGGAGCGCCGGGATCTTCGAGTTCGGGTTGATCGCGACGAAGCCCGAGCCGAACTGGTCGCCGCCCAGGATGTTGATGAGCCAGGCGTCGTACTCGGCGCCCGCGTGGCCGGCCTCCAGCAGCTCCTCCAGCATGATCGTCACCTTCACCCCGTTCGGGGTCGCCAGCGAGTAGAGCTGCAGCGGGTGCTCGCCGACGGGCAGCTCCTTGTCGTGCGTCGCTCCGGCGATCGGGCGGTTGATGCTCGCAAAGCGCCCGCCGCTCTCCTTGTTCCAGGTCCAGACCTTGGGTGGCGCATACTCGGTGGCGTCGGTCATGGGCTGCTCCATTCTCGCTTCGGGCACATCGCCCCAAGCCGGGTAGAGGGATTGCGATCGGGTGTGCGTACCTGTCCCAAGAGCGCGGAGAGAGCCGCCTGGCAAGTGGGGGGCGGCGGCGTCGCCGAGATGCCCGCCGTCGCCGCCGCTACGCGACCGCGCCCTCAGCCGCCGGCGGGCGGCGACAGCGCGAAGACGTGCGCCGCCTGCGCCGGTGGCGAGGCTGGCAACGCGATGCGCAGGTCGGCGCCATTGGCCGTGGCGACGAGATCGCCGGCGGTGCCGAGCAGCCGCGCCGTTCCCGCCGCGCCGGCGAGGCCGACGATCGTGATCTCGCCCGCGGGCAGCGGTCCCATCACGATCGCGTAGAGCCGGCTGCCGTCGGCGCTGGTGGTGAAGCGTACCGGCGTCGCGTCGCTCGTCGTGCCCTCGGCCGTCACCCAGGGGTGGGACTTGAAAATGGCCTCGCCGTTCACGGCGAGCCAGGCGCCGATGGCCTGCAGGCGCGTCACCTGCGGCGCCGGGACGGTGCCGTCGGCCATCGGCCCGACGTTGAGCAGCAGGTTGCCGTTCTTCGACACCACGTCGACGAGCAGGCGGACGAGGTCGTCGGCCGACGTGTAGTCGGCGTCGGTCTCGGTCTGGTTGTAGCCGAAGCCGTGGCCCATGCCGCGCACGGTCTCGAACTTCTCCGCCGAGATGTCGGTGAGCACCGTGAACTCCGGCGTCACGTAGTCGTGGTGCGCAGAGTTGGAGAGGAGCGCGAAGCGGTCGTTGACGACGCCGTCGGGGATCGCGTTGTAGTAGTCGGCGAAGAGCTGCAGTGCGTTCGCCTGCGTCGGATAGCCGATGTCGTTCCACAGCACCGCCGGCTTGTAGCGGGCGATCAGCTCGCGCCACTGCGCGTCGGCGTAGGCGCCGTACTGGGCGGTCTGCGGGATCACGGTGAGCGCGTCGAGCGCCGTCTGCACCGGGCCGGGCTGGATCGACCAGTCGAAGCCGCCGGAATAGTAGAGTCCCATCCGCATGCAGCGGCGGCGGACGGCGCTGGTGAGCTCGCCGACCGCGTCGCGCGTCATGTTCCACCCCGGCCGCGTCGGATGCGGCACGGCGGTGGGCCAGAGCGAGTAGCCGTCGTGATGCTTGGTGACGAGCACGACGTAGCGCGCGCCCGCCGCCTGGAAGAGATCGGCCCAGGTGTCGGGCGACCACGCCGCCGCCGCCGCCTCGAACTGCGGCCGGAAGTTCTCGTACGGATAGTTGGCGCCGTAGGTGGCCGCGTGATGCGCCTGCGCCGGCGAGCCCGGGATCAGGATCGTATTGGAATACCACTCGACGTACGGAATGTGGGTGAAGAACTCGCGGCCGAAGTCGGGCGGCTCGAGCAGCTTGCCGCAGCACAGCCACTCGCCGGCGTCGGTCGTCGTCTCCGCCCACGCCGGGATGTCGAAGATGCCCCAGTGGATCATGATCCCGAACTTGGCGTCGGCGAACCACTGCGGCAGCGGATGGGTGTCGAGCGAGGCGTCGGCCGGCGCGTAGGGCACCGTCGGCGGCAAGGTCTCGAAGACGCCGTCGCCGCAGTCCGTGCGCGACGCCTCGAAGTTGCGGCGATAGTGCTTCGCCTTTATCGCGCCCACGACGGTCGTGCAGTCGGCGCCGACCTTGACGCGCAGGCGGACCGGCCCGTCGAAGCCCGGGCACGACTCCCAGCGCGCGTGGATGCGGTTCACGCCACTCTTCATCACCCGACGCAGGCGCGGCGCGGTCAGCGGGCAGGCGTCACCGAGGCCGACCAGCGACCCGACCTCGATGGTCTGGCTGGTCGTCGCGGTGCCGACCGGCATCCCGTCGATGGTGAACTGGGCGGACTGACAGGGATCGGCGGCGTACGCCGAGGACACGCCGACCGCGACCGCGGTCGCGAACGCCAGGCACAATGCCGCCGAACGGTTCACGGCGCTCATGGGCAATCGTTGTCGGCGCCGTTGGCGATCCAGAAGCGAATCGCGTCGCGGACATCGACCGACAGCTCGCCGCCGAGCGGCATCTGCGAGCCGCAGAATCCGCCGCCGCAGGTGCCGGCGAACCAGCCCTGGGTGCCGTCGAGCTTGTACATCATCCAACTGTTGCCCGGATTGCCGGGGTCGACCCGCGGCATCGGCGGATTCTCGGTGCTGGCGACGCCGACCAGGCTGGCATACGCGGTGTTGCAGTTCGCCAGACCGGACAGGCCGCCGGATCCGCCGTGACATCCGCCGCAGGTCGAGCCGATGACCTGCGCGTGGATGGCCGACCAGATCGGTTCCGGCGGCGCGGTCGTCGGCGGCGCGTCCGAGGCCGCCTTCAGCATGACGCTGTCCTGCTTGGAGAACGGCGGAGAGAACGTGGCGCCCCAGCAGACGCTACTGTCGGTCCGCTGCAACTGCACCTTGAGCACCCCGGCGAAGTCGCCCGGCGGCGACAGCGCCAGCAGGTCGCCCTTGCCCTTCACCTTGATGGTGGTCGCTCCGTCGGCGCCGGCCTTGAGCTTGCCGGCGAGGATGCCGGCCGGCAGCCGGTCCTTGCTGTGGTACGAGTAGCCGCTCGACGTCGCCTTCCACGACGCGCCGGCGGGGATGTCGAACCCGTGCTTGAGGACGCCGTCCTCGTACACGCACAGCGCGTAGTCGGCCGTATTCGTCGGATCGCCAAAGTCCGCCAGACTCGTCTCGGCGCCCTTCGTCAACTTCCAGAGGAGCGTGTCGCCGCTGTTCGGCGACTTGTCCTTGATGATGAGCTTGGATTTTCCCGCCTGCACCGACTGCCGGCACGGCGACGGCACCGACGAGCAGTCGGACGTTGGCGGCGCCACTGGGCCGTTGCGCATCAGCACCACGACGTCGGCGATCTCGTCGAAAAAGCCGAGGTCGAGGTCGCCGTCGTTGTCGGAATCGTAGATGACCGCGCAGGAGGGATTCGACGGCGCCGCGAACTGCTCGACGAACGAGAAGTTGCCGGTGCCGTCGTTGCGGTACCAACTCCAGAAGCCGCCGCCGTAGCTCGACACCACCATGTCGAGATCGGTGTCGCCGTCGAGGTCGCCGAGGCGGACCGACGGCGTGTGCGCGCCGATGTTGATCGTGGTCGCGGCGGTGAGCGTGCCGTCGCCCTGGTTGCGCAGGACCCCGACCGTCCCGCTGCCGTCGTTGGCCGCGGCCACGTCGAGATCGCCGTCGCCGTCGACGTCGCCGACCACGACGACCCACGTCGATCCGCCCGACGGCTGCGGCGTCCCCACGGCGGTGAAGGTGCCGTCGCCGTTGCCGCGCATGACGATGATCTCGGACCCGTCGCGGCCGCCGACGACGAGGTCGGTGATGCCGTCGCCGTCCATGTCCGCCGCGGCGAGACCGTACTCGCCGTTGACGCCGCCCTCGAAGAACGTCGGCCCGCTGAAAACGCCCGCACCGTTGTTGATGAACAGGGCGAGATCGCCGCCGCCGACGGCGTTGGCATTGACGATGTCGAGGTCGCCGTCGCCGTCGACGTCGAGCGCCTGGATGCCGTGCGGGTCGCCGCCGGCCGGAATCTCGGTGATCGACGAGAACGTTCCGTCGCCGGCACCGAGCAGGATCCAGACGCTCTGGCTCGTGGTGGCCGAGACGCACAGGTCGAGGTTGCCGTCGTTGTTGAAGTCGCCGGGTGCGTGCGGGCTCGCCTCGACGCCGATGCCCTGCGGCGCGAGCATCGGCTGATACAGCCCGCTGCCGTCGCCGCGATTGAGGAAGACGCGCACGTCGGCGCTCACTTCGTTGACCGTGGTCAGATCGAGATAGCCGTCGTTGTTGAGATCGGCGGCCGAGGCGCCGTAGATGCGGGTCTGCGCCCCGGCGATCCGGTTCGAGAACGAGGTGAGCTGATTGAAGCTCGCGGCACTCGGTACCACCGCGGTGCGGAACTGAAAGGCGTACCCGGCGGACCGCAGCGGTGTCGCGTCGGCACCCAGCAGCGCGTGCGAGAGATTCACGAACACCATCTCGCCCGCCGAGAACGGCTTCGTCGGTGTCACCGTGACCGTCTTGTTGCCGTTCGAGAACGTAAACGCGCCACGGCCCGCGCCGCTCCATTGGCCCGATACCCGGAACGTCGCGGCCGTCACCGTCGCCGTGTTGAGGGCACGATCGAACGTGACCGACACGGTCGAGGTGGGCGGGGCAATCGCGTTCAGCGTCGGCGACGTCGAGAGCACCTGCATCTGGGCCGACACCGCCATCGGTGCCAACAGTGCGGCGAGCAGAATCCCTATGCGTGACACGGCTTCCCCTCTGGTCCCTTCGGTCGCCGGCCACCCGGCCCCGGGTCATCCCCGTGGCCGACACCCCTGACGCCACCCACAATCGCGACCGGCAACGATTGTCCCTTGGAACCTCTCACGCTGACCGCGGGGTTGGCAACCGCAAAGTCCCGCGTGGCGGTGTCGTTGCGGGCTGGTGGCGACGGACTCGGCGCCGGCCGGGGCGAGCGGGTCGCGCCGGCGCGTCTCGCCGCGGCCGGCTCCGGCGGAAGGCCCGCCGCGCCCTGGGCTGGCCTCGATCACGCGCCGACCACGTTCACGCCGTCGCGCGATGCCGAGCCAGGAACGCCCTCCCCCTCGCGGTCACGTACACGACCGCCCCGCGCTCACCGCGCTCGACGAAGCCGCGCTCGTTCGCCTCTTCCCACACGGGCAGTCGCGGGCAGGATGTCCGCCAGGCGTCCATGATGTCCGCGTACGTCCGCGGGGCGGGGCCCATCCACTCGAGCAGCTCGAGGATCAGGGCGTCGATCGATTCGGTCACGTTGTGCTCCGCCCGGAGCGAGGCGCTCGCTACTCGGTGCCGGGAATCGTGCTGACGTTTTGCGCCCAGGCCAGCGCGGACCTGCACCAGATTCGCCGCCGCGGCGGCAACTGCGCCTTCTGTTCCAGGCAGCCGATGCGGAGTGAATAGGTCGGCGGCGCGTCCGAATCGGCGCTCGCGCAGACGGGGGTGCCGCAGTTCGGACAGAACGAGTGCCGGCGTCTCGCCCCGCTGTCGGCGGTCTTCACGTAGGGCGTCGGACGCCCGGTGAGGATGCGAAACGACTCCGCCGACGCCGGCACCGAGACGCGGAAGGCGGAGCCGGTGAGCACCTGGCAATCGGTGCAGTTGCAGAGCCCCACCATGCCCGGGTCGATATCGGCCTCGTAGGTGATCTGTCCGCAGTGGCATGCACCGTTCACCTTCATGGGGTCTCCTTCGGAGTGCTTCTGCTCTACAGCGCGACCCGGTCGCGTGCGAGCGGCACGTCTCGCCAAACGTGGTGAACGCGGCGTGCATTGGCGCTCGATCGCGCCGCTGGTCCCTGCCGGCCTCGACGCTCCCGTCGCCGGCGCCCGGCGGATGTTTCGCACGCGCGCCGTGCAGGGATCGTGTCCGACGCGCTCACCCTCTCCACCGCCCCGTCGTGCGTGGGTAGCCGCGGCCCTTGTGGCCGCACGTTACGACCCGATGGGGCCACCCTGATTTGACCCGGGTGATATTGACGCCGGCGATTTCTGCCGGGTAATATTATCCGATGGAACATCCACGGACCTACACCGCCTTCTCCGGGACGCGCCGCATCGCCGCCGGCCACCTGCGCGACGTGCTACCCGTCCTGAAAGAGCGCTTCGATCGGGACGCATCGGAATCCCTCTCGATCTTCGAGGTCGAGACGGGGCGCGAGGTCGACTTCGACCTCCGCGGCTCGCTCGACACGGTGGTCGAACGCTACCTCGCGCCGGCGCCGCGCGGGCCGGGGCGACCGAAGCTCGGCGTGACGAGCCGCGAGGTGTCGCTGCTGCCGCGGCACTGGGCGTGGCTGGAACAGCAGTCGAGCGGTATCTCGGGCGCCCTGCGTCGACTCGTCGAAGAGGCCATGAAGCACCAGCCCGGCAAGGCGCACGCGCGACAGACGCGCGCCGCCCTCAGCCGCTTCCTGTCGAGCATGGCGGGTGACCGTCCGAACTACGAGGAAGCCTGTCGCGCGCTCTTCGCCGGCGAGACGGCGCGCTTCGAAGGGCTCGTTCAGCGCTGGCCCAAGGACATTCGCGAGTACGCCGTCGCGCAGGCGCGCACGGCGGCGCACGCGGCCCGGGACAGCTGACCGCGGACGACTGGAGCGCCTTCCGCGGGACCTGCTACGCCGCGCCGCGCAAGCGAGACGCGACCGATGCGGCCTGCAGCGCCTCCGCCACTTCGTAGGCGGCGCCGTAGCCGGGCAGGAAGGTGACGCCGGGACCTGGGTGGCACGCGGCGCCGCACAGGTAGCGCCGACGTCGTTGCGACAGCCGGAGAGAATCTCGCGGGTGCCCGCCATGCCGCCGACGTAGGCGTTCTTCTCCAGGCACAGCACGCGCAGTCCGCGCGCCGCCAGCAGCGCCGTGGCGGCGAGGCCGTTGTGGCCGGCGCCTACGACGACGACGTCGACGTCTTCGGTCGCGGGCATCTGCTTACGCCTTCGCCGCGAGCCAGCGCACCTGGCGCTCCTGCACGGCGAGATACATGCCCATCGCGAAGCCGAAGCTGGTGACGAGACTGATGACGAAGTAGATCCACGTCCGCCGCAGGCCGCGCCGCGGCCCGTCGATCATCGTCCACAGCGGAAACAGGAAGACGTTGGTGACGATCAGGTCCTGCCCGCCGGACGCCGCGGCCGGATTGGTGAACAGCATGCGGGTGAAGTGCGCCCAACTCGCCTCGGCCGGATAGGCCATGACGTAGTGGACGTTGAACCACCATCCCGTGCACACCGATGCGACCGCCAGCAGGTAGTACAGGCCCTCGAGGAACGTCACCTGCGAGCCGGGCCAGTCGGCGCGGTACAGATGCGCGTTGAAGCGAAAGAACAGCGCGATGGTCAGCCCGCCGAGCGCGGCGTGGACGAGGAGCGACAGCACGCCGCTGGCTACGCCGCGCCCGCGGGCGCGGTCAAGCGTGGGCGCGCGCAGCTCCGTGCCCGTCGCCCCGCCGCCGTCAGAGGGCCGCGCCGCAGCGGTTGCAGAAGCGCGCGTCGGGGTCGTGCTTGCCGGCGCCGCAGGCGGGACACGCCTGCGTGCTGACCACGCGGCGCTGCGCGCTCGCCAGCTCGACCGAGACGATGCCGGTGGGAATCGCGATGATCGCGTAGCCGACGATCATCAACGCCGACGCCACCATCTGACCGAGCACCGTCCGCGGCGCGATGTCGCCGTACCCGACGGTCGTCATCGTCACGATCGCCCAGTAGATCGAACGCGGGATGCTGGTGAAGCCGTGCGCCCCGCCCTCGATGAGATACATGAAGGCGCCGACGATCACGACGATGGTCGACACCGCCCAGAGGAACACGAAGATCCGGTGACGACTGGCGCGCAGCGCCGCGGACAACACGTCGGCCTCGCCGACGAAGCGGGCCAGTTTGAAGACGCGAAAGATGCGCAGCAGGCGCAGCGTGCGGATGGCCAGCAGCGAGTGTGTGCCCGGGACCAGCAGGCTCAGGTAGGTCGGCAGGATGGCGAGCAGGTCCACCAGGCCGAAGAAGCTGGTCGCGTAGCGCATGGGTCGGCGCACGGACAGCATGCGCAAGACGTATTCGACGGTGAACAGGGCGGTGAAGATCCACTCGACCAGGCGCAGCCCGAACCCGACCCGCGCGCGTACGTCGGCGACGCTCTCCAGCAGCACCGCCAGCACGCTCAACAGGATCGCGGCCAGCAGCGCGACGTCGAACAGCTTGCCGGCCGGCGTGTCCGCCTCGAAGATGATCTCGTGCAGGCGCGACCGCCACGGCGCGAGAGGCGGCTCAATCATGGGCTTCGCATGGCCGGTCCTTCGACGGCATCCATCCCGACACGGACATCGCGGATGAGGTGACCTTTGGGCTCGGTCCGTCGCGTCGTCAAGCCGGCGCGCCGCCGCGATCGACCCGATCGCGCCGTTCGACAGCAGGCGGGATCCCCGTCGAGGTGCCGTACGAATCTCTGGGCGCTCCGATTCCGGGCGGGTCCGCGCTACGATACGGCTGATGCTGATCCGCGATCCCGTCCACGGCGATCTGTCGCTCACCGCGCTCGAGGCGGCGGTGCTGGATCTGCCCGAGGTGCAACGCCTGCGCGGCGTCAAGCAGCTCGGGACGGCGTCGTACGTCTACCCGGGCGCCCTCCATACCCGCTTCGACCATTCGCTCGGCGCCAGCGCGCTGGCGCACCGCATCGTCGGGTCGCTGCGCCGCGACGGGATCGCGGTCGCCGACGACGTCGCCGAGCTGGTCGCCGTCGGTACCTTGCTGCACGACGTCACCCACGTACCCTTCGGCCACACGCTCGAGGACGAGCGGCGGCTGTTTCCGCGCCACGACAAGGGCACGCGCCTCGGACGACTGCTCGACGGCGATCTCGGCGCCGGCCTCGATCGGCTCGGTATCCGCGCCCCGATCGCCGGGCTGCTCGGCGCGGCCGCCAACCCGCTGCCGGCGTGGACGGCCGACGTGATCTCCAGCACCGTCGATGCCGACCTGCTCGACTACCTGCGCCGCGACGCCTACTTCACCGGCCTCGCGCACGACTACGACGATCGCGTGTTCCGCTACTTCACGATCGCCGACGGCCGCCTGGCGTTGAGCATGGTGAAGCATGGGATGGATCGACCGGATGCGCGCTCGGAAGTCATCCAGCTGCTGCGCATGCGCTACTTCCTCACCGAGCGCGTCTACTACCACCACACGAAGGTCGCGGCCGGCGCGATGATCTCGAAGGCGGTGGAGCTGGCGCTCGACGGCGGCGCGTTGGAAGAGGCCGACCTGCTGGCGCTCAGCGACTGGACGTTGCTCGATCGGCTGGCCCGCTGCGGGCCCGGCGCGGCGGCGCTGGCGGCGCGGCTCGCACGCCGCGATCTGCTCAAGCGCGGCTACGTCGTCTCGGCGCGATCGGTCGACGCGGCCCAGCGCGCCGCGCTCGTCCGCCGCTTCCACGAGGCGCGCGCCGAACGCCACGCCGCCGAGCGGCTGCTGGCCGAGCAACTCGGCCTCGCCGAGGGCGAGGTCATCGTCTACTGTCCGGCCCTGACGGTGATGAAGGAAGCGAGCGCGCGAGTCGTGACCAGCCGCGGGATCGGCGCGCTCAACGACACCGACGACGCGGGCAGCACCGAGATCCGCGCCCTCCAGGAACGCTACGCGCAGCTCTGGCGGCTCTACGTCTTCGTCCCCGCCGCGGCCGCGGAGCGCACCGCGCCGATCGCCGCCGCGCTGTTCGGCCACGCCAGCGAGCACCACTGATGCGCTTCGCGAATCTCCTCGACCTCGCCCGGCTGCCCTGGTTCGAGACGCACGAGGGCCGGCTCGTCGTCGGCGATCGCACGGTCGGTCCGGTGATCGACATGCACTCGCACATCGCGCTCGCGTACCTGCTGCCGATGCGCGTCGACGTGCACCGGCAGACGGCGCACACCGACCACTACCTCCCGGACTGCTGTCCGCATCGACTTCGAGGTCTACCAGAACAAGAACTTCACGCCGGAGGCCCTGCACGCGCTCAAGCGCGATCTGACGCTGGGCAGCCTGAGCCGCGGTGGGATGCGCGCGAGCCACACGGTGCCGAATCTGGTGCGCGAGATGGATGAGCTCGGCATCGTGCGCTCGGTCCTCCTCCCCATCGAGCTGCCGTATCATCTCGCGCAACGCCGAGCACGCGCTCGATGCCGCGCGCCGCGAGCCGCGCCTGATCTCGTTCGGCTCGGTGCACCCGGTCGTCGACCGCGTCGGCGTCCGGCTCGACGACCAGGCGCACGCCGGCGCGCGCGGCGTGAAGATGCATCCGGCGGTACAACTCATGGCGCCCAATCATCCGCGCGCGATGGCGCTCTATCGGCTGTGCGGCGAGCGCAACCTGCCGGTGCTCTGGCACTGCGGACCGGTCGGCATCGAGCTCGAGTCCGGCCGCCGGCGCTCCCAGGTCACCCTCTACGAGGAACCGATCGCCTCGCATCCGCAGACGCGCTTCGTGCTCGGCCACGCCGGCGCCCTGCAGATGGAACAGGCGCTCGATCTCGCCTGCCGCTACCCGAACGTCTGGCTGGAGCTGTCGGGACAGTCGCTGAGCAACGTGCGCACGATCCTGTCGCGCGCGGACCCGAGTCGCGTCGTCTACGGCAGCGACTGGCCGTTCTACCACCAGGCCATCGGCATCGCGAAGGTGTTGATCGCGACGGAAGGCAACGAGGCGCTGCGCCGGAAGGTGCTGTACGAGAACGCCGCCGCGCTGCTCGGCCTCGACCACGGCACATAGCCTGGGAATCGTCGCAAGCACTCGCGTTGCATGTAGCGCGCTGCAGGAAGGCGGCGTAGTAGCGCGGGCGTCCCCGCCCGTCGGCGCGCGGCGCGCGCCGGAGCGCCGTGAATTCAGTCTGCCGCCGGTTGTTGCGGACCATTCTACGCCGCCCTCCGGGCGGCGACGGGCCTGGAGGCCCGCGCTACTGGCGCCGGCTGGTCACCCCATCATGTGCGGGCCCAGCACCAGCGCGGCGATCACCGCCGCGCCGATCGCGGCGATCAGCACCGCGCCGGCGGCGACGTCCTTCGCGTGCTTCACCAACGGGTGAAACTCCGGCGACGCCACGTCCGCGAGGAACTCGAAGGCGGTGTTGAGCGCCTCGGCGGTCCACACCGACATGATCGCCAGCACGATCCAGCACCAGTCGGTCCGCGAGATGCGCAGCGCGAGGCCGAGCGCGCAGACGGCGACCGTGGCCGCGGCGTGGATCCACGCGTTCTGCTGCGACCGCAGCATCGTGCGGATGCCGGCGAACGCGTACGCGAAGGAGCGGATGCGGCCGGTGAATTCGAAGGGGCGGCGCTCGGGGGACATAGACTGTGCGGTCAGTCGTGATTGGGGGCGCGCCAGGTCAGGCCGCCGTCCGCATCGCGCACGAAGGCGCGGCCGTTGCCGTCGACGACGCCGATGCGCGCGCGCTCGTGCTCCTCGCGATCGAAGAGCGCCAGGCCCGGCTGGGAGTTGGCCAACGCCAGGATGGCGCGCAGCGCACCGCCCTCTCCGGTCAGGGTCAGCGCCGGGCCGTCGCGGTTGACGTTGAGGATGGCGCGACTGTCGTCGCCGTTCAGCACGAGTCCGGGCGCGCCGTCGCCGTCGAGCCCAAAGCTCGCGCGCGTGCGGCCCTTGGCGTCCAGGAGGCTGAGGCCGGTATTGGTCGTGAGGAGGGCGCGAACGCGTCCCTGGTCGTCGAGCAGCTTGAGGGTGTGCCCGGCCAGCACGCCGTCAGTGCCGGCGCCGGCGAGCAGCGCCGCGAGCAGGGCGAGGATCAGCGCGCCGACGAGGCCGCGCAGACGGCGGTGCGCGCGTTCGAGCGCGGCGAGGCGGGCGGCGAGATCGTCGGGCGACATGGCTGGACCCTCGGGCGGCGCGGGGCGCCGCCGTGCGGCCACAAGGGCCGCGGCTGCGGTCAGATGACTTCGCGGTCTTTGAGCGCCGCGACCTGCTCCCACGAGTATCCGAGCATCTCGGTGAGAATCTCCTCGGTGTGTTCGCCGAACTCGGGCGCCGGCCGCCGGATGCTGCCCGGCGTTTCGGCGAGCTGCACGGGCAGGCCGATCACCTGCGTCGGGCCGAAGCGCGGATGGTCGTAGTCGACGACGTAGTCGTTGGCGCGCACCTGCGGATCGTCGGGTAGGTCGTCGACCGCGTTCACCTGGCAGAAGATGAAGTCGCCGCCGGCGCGCAGAATGCGCAGCCACTCGGCGAGCGGCTTGGTGGCGAAGACCGCGTCGAAGATCTCGATCGCGGCGCCGGCGTTGCCGGCGCGCACGCGCAGATCGGCGAAGCGCTCGTCGGTGGCGAGCTCCGGGCGACCGATGACGCGGCAGAAGTCGGCCCAGTAGCGATCGGGCTGGAGCATGCCGAGGCAGATCCAACGCCCGTCCTGGCACTCGTAGTGGTTCCACAACGGGTTCGCCTGGAACTTGCGCGGCATGCGCGGGATCGCGAAGCCCCACATCAGGCGCGCCGACACGCTCAGCCCCTGCAGCGCCATCATGCTGCCGAGGTGCGACCCGTCGACCGCCTGGCCGATGCCGAAGCGCTCGCGCGCCACCAACGCCGCCAGCACCCCGTAGGCGAGCATGATCGCGCCCATCTGATCGGCGATGCCGCCGGCGATGGCCAGCGGCGGCATGTCGGGCTCGCCCGCCGCCAGCATGATGCCGGAACGCGCCAGACCGAGTTGGTCGAACGAGGGATCGCCGCTCTCCGGCCCCTCCGGCCCATAGCCGGTCGCGGTGGCGTAGATGAGCCGCGGATTGCGTTTCTTCAGTTCGGCGTAGCCGAGGCCGAGGCGGTCGGCGACGCCCTTGCGGAAGTTCTGCACGAACACGTCGGCCGTCTCGACGAGCCGGTAGACGATCTCGCGTCCCTCCGGCTTCTTGAGATCGACCGTGATGCCGCGCTTGTTGCGGTTGTTGGCTTCGAAATAGAAATTCGGCTTGTCGGACATGTCGATGCCGCTGAGCTTCGTCATGCCGCGACCGGGGTCGCCGCCAATGCGCTCCTCGACCTTGATCACATCGGCGCCGAGATCGCCGAGCATCGCCGAGCAGACCGGTCCCTGTTGCCAGATCGTCCAGTCGATCACCCGAATTCCATCCAGCGGCATCGCCATCCCACACTCCTCGTCCGTCGTCGCGACGGCACTCTACGGGTCACCGCGCGAGGCTGACAAGCAACGGTAATCGCCGCCTCCGCGTTCACTCATCACCTCGCATGCGCCTCTAATGTTTCTGCTTGACTTCGCGCTGGCAGCGACGCTACCGAACACGTAGCACAGCAGAATCAGCAGAACCTCTCATTTTGTGGCAAGGATGGTGGACGTGGGCGCGGCAGTGGGCCAGCAGTGCCGGCGTCCGCGGTGGTGACGTGCGCATGGGTCGATCCGACGAGTTTCGTGGAGGTTTCTGGCAGCGGTGGCGACGCCCCAAGCCGGCCGCGACGCCCCGCCCGCGCAACGAGGGATTGGAGGCGTTCCAGGAAGGCCGCCACGGAGACGCCGAGCGGATCCTCGTCGCCGACCTCGCGCGCGTCGAACGCCAGCAGCCCGATTCCCTCGCCGCCGCCCGCGCCCTGGTCGACCTCGCCGAGCTGTACCGCGGGCAGGCGCGCTTCGAAGAAGCGGAGGCGCTGTTCCAGCGCGCCATCGCCCTGCTCGATTCACTTCCCGGCGCCGCCCAACAGCGCGCGCTGGTGAAGCCGCTCAACAGCCTGGCACTGGTGTATCGCGCCCAGGGGCTCTACGCGCAGGCCGAGCCCCTCTGCCGGCGCGCCCTGACGCTCGCCGAGGGAGCGCACGGACCCGAGCATCCGGCGATCGCCAGCGTCATCGGCAACCTGCTCACCGTCTATCTGGCGCAGGGGCGGTATGGGGATGCGGCGCCGCTGTTCCAGCGCTCGGTCACTCTGAAGGAGCGCCTGCTCGGGCCCAAGCATCCGGAACTCGCCTCCAGCCTGAGCAACTACGCCGCCTTCCTGCGCAAGATCCAGAACGACCGCGAAGCGGTGGCCTGGGAAGCGCGCGCCCGGGCGATCACCGGCGCGCGGCCCGCGCATTGAGACTCGGCGAGGGTGCCCGTGTTCATCCGTCCCGTTCTGTGGTCATCTGAACCGTTGGCCTGACCTCATGCGACGCTCCTGGCTCGTTGTGCTCACCGCCGTCGCGGCGATTGCCGCCCTCGGCCTCCTCTGGAAGCTGCCCGAGTGGCAGACGGCGCAGTGGGACGCCACCTTGGCCCCCCGCGAGCTGCTCGACCTCCAGAACCAACTGCGCCAGACCCTCGCGATCCTGCTCGGCGCCGGCGCCATCCTCAGTGGCCTCGCGCTGCTCTGGCGGCGCGTCACCGCCAGCGAGCAGGCCGCCGTCGACGCCGTGCGCCTCGCCGAGGACACGCAGCGGCGTGAGCGCTTCATGCGCGCCGTCGGCCAGCTCGCCGACGACCGCCTGGAAGTGCGGCTGGGGGCGATCTACGCGCTCGAGCAGGTCGCCAACGAGTCGCGCCAGCAGCACCAGCCGGCGATGGAAGTCCTCTGCGCGTACCTGCGGGAGCGCGCGCCCTGGGATCCCAACCGGCCGCAGGAGCCGCGGCCGCCGACCGACGTCCAGGCCGTGCTCTCGGTGCTCGGCCGCCGCGTCACCGCGCACGAGGACGGCACGCACTTCCGCCTCGACCTGCGGCGCACCGACCTGCGCGGCGCCGATCTGAACGGCGTCTGCCTCGACCGCGCCAACCTGTTCGAGGCGCATCTCGAGGCGGCGACGATGCAGGCGGCACGTCTGGCGCACGCCGACCTGCGCGGCGCCTGGCTCGACAACGCGGATCTGGTGGACGCCGACCTGCGCGGCGCCGACCTGCGCGAGGCGCATCTCGACGGCACCTACATGGTCGAAGCCCGCCTCGAAGGCGCCGATCTCGGCGGCGCCCATCTCGCTGGCGCGTATCTCGGCGGCGCCTCGCTGCAGGGCGCCGACCTGGGCGGCGCCCACCTCGACGGCGCGTACATGTACAAGGCCAATCTCGAAGGCGCCTCGCTGCACGCCGCGCGCGTCGTCAGCACCATCGGCGTCCACCGCGACGAGCGCGAGCGGGTCAACCGCACGGCCGCCGCGCTTGACGACCCGGCCGCGCAGGGCCACACAGACGCCCATGGAGGCGCGGCCGAGAGCGCCGCGCCGGCGCGGCCAACGCTCATCCGTCAGGCCCGCCGCTAGCCGCACGACCACTCGCCCGGACCGGCTGCGCACATCGGGCCCGGCGATCCTCCGCATCCTCACCGTCCTCGCCGCCGCGGTCACCGTCCTGCTCAGCTGGCCGGCGTGGCAGGTGCACACCGCGCCGCCACAGTTGCCGCTGTTGCCGCTGCCGGTGGTCTCGACTGGCGTGGCGCTGCTCGTCGCCCTCGCGCTCTGCCTGGTCGCGCCGCTGGCCGGCTGGTGCGCGTACGTCGCGGTGTTCGTCTACGCGGTGCTCACCGATCAGACGCGGCTGCAGCCCGAGTTCATCACCTTCGCCTTCTTCCTTGCCGCCGGTCTGCCGGGCGCGGCCGGGCCGACCCTGGCACGCGCGTATCTCATCACGCTGTGGTTCTACGCCGGCGTGCACAAGCTCCTCAGCGTCGACTTCATGAGCCAGAGCGACACGTGGATGCTGCGCACGATGGTCGGCGCCCAGACGCCGCTCCTGCGCACCCTGTTCCCGTGGGCGATCGTCGCCGCCGAGATGGGCATCGCCGTGCTCGCACTCGTTCCGCGCACGCGCCGCCTCGCCGTGGCGGGAGCCATCCTGGTGCACGGCGGCATCCTCCTGTCGCTCGTGCGCGCCGATTGGAATCCCACCGTCTGGCCCTGGAACGCGTTGTGCGCCGTCGCCGGCGTCTTCCTGATCCTCCCGTGGACGCGCTCGCTGCGCGACGACTGGCGTGTCTCGAGTCCGGCGGTGCGCATCGCGGCCGTCGCGCTGGCGGTGTATCCGCTCGGCTTCTACGCCGGCATCGTCGACGCGTACCTCTCGCACTCGCTCTACGCGATGGATCAGCCGCGCGGCTACGTGTGCAACTTTTCCGGCGAGCCGGAACCGATGCGCCCCGGGCTGGGCGACGCGATCGAGTATCGGCACGCCGACGGACCGTTCCAATGCCGCGAGGTCTACGTCAGCAACGCGCTTGGCATCCCGCTGCCGCCCCTGCACCGCCTGTACGCGGACTATTTCACCCGCACCTGCGCCGGCGACGAGTTCCTCCTCGTCCTCGAGCGCCGCCGCTTCACGCCGGACGACGACCGACAGACCGTTCTGCGCTGCCCCGGCGCCGGTGCCGATCCCGCCGACGGGTAGTGTCTCCGTCTGATCCGGGCGCATCGGACCGAGACCCGTCGGCGCGCCGCCGGAAACCCGCTTGTAGGGCCCCGGAGGCTCGGATAGCTTCCGAGCCTCCGATGGCCACTCTGACGGCGCCCAATGAGCGCAACGTCCTGCTGCTCATGGGGATCGGCCATTTCGCCACGCGCTTCTTCGAGCTCATGTTCCCGACCTTGGCGGTCGCGATCACCCGCCAGTCGCACGTGCCGCTGGACGAGGTGCTGACCTGGAGCTTTCTCGGCTACCTCGCCTTCGGGCTCGGCGGGCTGCCGATGGCCCTGGCCGGCAACCGCCTCGGCACCCGCCTGCCGTTGCTCGTGTCGATCTTCGGGATCGGCGTCGCCGCTCTGGCAGCCAGCGAAGTGACCGCGCCGCGCGCGCTGATCATCTGCATCACCGCGATGGGCGCGCTCGCCAGCGTCTGCCATCCGTTCGGCATGAACCTGGTCGCGCGCACCGCCGACGCGCGCGGCCGCGCCCTCGGCGTCAGCGCCGTGTTCGGCAACGCCGCCATCGCCCTGACACCGCTGATCACGGCGGCGCTGTCCGTGCGTTTCGGCTGGCAGGACACCTATCGGCTGGTCGGGTATGCGATGTGCGCGCTGGCCGTGGGCTGCGCCTTTCTGCCGGTGGAAGAGCCGCCGCGGCGCGTCGTGACGTTCGCCGACCGCGGCGCCCCGATCGCCTGGCGCCCGCTCGCCGTGCTGCTCGTCGCGGCGACGTTGGCCGGCATCAGCTACCGCGGCAACACGCTGGTGCAGCCGGCGTACTTCGCCGAGCATGTCAGCGAGCTGTGGTTCGGGGCCGCGGTGTCGCTCGCCTACCTGCTGGGCATCGGCGGCCAGTACGTCGGACGGCTGTTGGCCGATCGCTACGACCCACGCCGTCTCTACCTGCTGTTCCACGCCTGCAGCCTGCCGCCGCTGCTGCTGATGACCCTGCTCGGCGGTCTGCCGCTGGTCGGCTCCGCCGCTGCCTTCGTGTTCTTCAGCCTCGGCATGCAGCCGATCGAGAACGCGCTGGTGGCCCGCTACGCGCCGCCGCATCGGCGCGCGATGGTCTACAGTCTGAAGTTCGCCTGCACCTTCGGCGTCGGCTCGCTGGCGGTGTGGTTGGTGCGTTGGGCCGGCGGCCTCGGCGGTCTCTCGTACGCGATCCTCTGTCTCGCCGGCGTGGTGATGCTGGTCGTTGCCGCCGCCGCGGTGCTCGTGTCGATCGACGACCGACCGGCCGGTGTGCGTGAAACGGCGGCGATCGCCGACCCGGTCCTATGACGGTGCAGTCGAGGTCGGCCGCAGGCCGCGATCGAGCCATGAGCACCTCCTCGCTCGCGACGGATCGGAACGTGACTCCAATACACGTCCAGGTCCGGCGACTCGTGCTGGTGCGGCACGGCGAAACGACCGGCCAGTCGAGCGTGCGCTACTACGGCGCCACCGACGTGCCGCTCAGCGCCCTCGGCGAGGCACAGATGCGGACTGCCGGCGCCGCGCTCGCCGGCGAGGCGTTCGATGCGGTGTACTCGAGCCGCCTGCGCCGCTCCCACCGCGGCGCCCTGCTGGTCACCGGCGGACGTCAGGTCCCGATGCCGGTCGCCGCGTTCGACGAAGTCGACTTCGGCCGCTGGGAGGGCTGGACCCGCGAGGAGATCGCCGCCCGCGACCCGGAGGAGTTCCGGCGCTGGCAGGCCGATCCCGAGTCGTTCAGGTATCCCGAAGGCGAATGCCGGCAGGCCTTCCGCCGGCGCGTCGCCGCCGGCCTCGCCACCGTGCTCGCCGACGCGCCCGGCGACCGGCTGCTCCTCGTCGTGCACCGCGGCGTCATTGCCGTCGCGCTGGCGGAATTGCTCGATCTCGACACCGCCGAGCGGCGCGCCGTGGACATCGATCTCGGCTCGATCCACATCCTGGCGCGGGCCGGTGACGAGTGGCGCGCCGAACGCCTCGACGCCGTCGAGCACCTCGCCGCCATCGAGGAGCGGGCATGAGCCGCCTGTTCTCCGCCGGCGCCGCGCGCGCCCGCGAGCGGCGCCATGGCCGCACCGCCGATCGCCTGCGCGGGCTGACCCTGTCGCCGATCAAGGACGTCGAGCTGCAGGCGAGCCGCATTCCCGGCGTGGTCTCGCTGGCGCAGGGCATTCCCAGCTTCGACACGCCGGAGCCGATCAAGCGCTTCGCCGCCGAGCGCATGGCCGAGGGCGCCTGCGCGCGCTACTCGGTGAGCCCCGGCCTGCCGGCGCTGCGCGAGGCGATTGCCGAGGCCCTGGCGAGCGACGGCATGCTGTACGATCCGGATCGCGAGATCCTGGTCACCGTCGGCTCGATCGAGGCCATCGCGGCGACCCTGCTGGCGCACATCGACGAGGGCGACGAGGTGTTGGTGGTCTCGCCGACGTACGCGTCGTACCTCCCCGCCATCCGTCTCGCCGGCGGCGTGCCGCGCTGGGTGCCGCTGAACGAGGATGCGCACTTCGACCTCGATCCCGACGCCATCGAGGAGGCGGTGTCGCGAAAGACGCGCGCCATCCTGCTGTGCAACCCCAACAATCCCACCGGCACCGTGTTCTCGCGCGAGCAGACGCTGCGCATGCTGCGCGTCGCCGCCGAGCACGACCTGCTGGTGATCACCGACGAGGTCTACAAGGATTTCGTCTACACCGAGGCGGGAATCTTCAGCGCCGCCATGGAGGCGACCGCGCGCGAGCGCGTGATCCGCGTCTGCTCCTTCTCCAAAGCCTACGGCATGACCGGCTGGCGAGTCGGCTTCCTGCATGGGCCGGCCGAGCGCGTGACCGACGTGCTGACCGTGCACGACGCCCTGGTCACCTGCGCGCCGGTGATTTCGCAGTACGCCGCGCTGGCGGCGCTCGAGCAGGGCGACGCGTTCATCGCCGAGTTCGCCGCCGAGTTCCGCCGACGCCGCGATCACGTCGTCGAACGGCTCGACGCGCTCTCGCACGTGTTCGACTACCAGAAGCCGAACGCGTCGTACTTCGCCTTTCCGCGGGTGAAGGACACGGTGCCGTTCGCGCGCGACTCGCGCCGGCTCGCCGCCGAGTTGCTGCAGCACGCGCGCGTCGCGCTGGTGCCGGGTGTCGCCTTCGGCCCGACCGGCGAGGCGCACCTGCGGCTGTGCTACGCGCGGCCGGCCGCCGACGTCGACCTCGCCTTCGACCGCCTCACAGAGTACTTCGGCGGACGCCCGGCCCGCGAGACGGTGGCGGTGCCGGCGACGCCGCCGGCGCGCACCACACCGATGAGGCTCGTGCTGCGCCGCCGGGGCGTCGCGCTGCTGCGCGCGCTGGCGCGCAGGCGTCTGGCGCGCGTGCATCCGACGGTCGTCGCCATCACCGGCACGCAGGGCAAGACGGCGCTCAAGCGCACGGTCACGGAGCTGCTGGCGCGGCGGCTACGCGTCCACGCCAATCCGCTGTCCTACAACACCGCCGTCGGCCTGCCGCTGGCCGTGCTCGACGTCGAGATGGACACGCGCCGGCCGCTCGCCATTGCCGGCGGCTTCGCGCGGGCGCTGTGGAGCGCCTACGGTCCGGCGACGCCACTCGATGCGATGGTGCTCGAGCTCGGCGTGCGGCGAACCGGCGACATGCGCTCGCACCTCGAGATCGTGCGACCCGACGTCGTCGTGGTGATGCCGGTCGCCGCCAGTTATCGCGACGACCACGAAGAGGTCGCGACCCTGCGCAAGGAGATCGCACTGCTGTGCCGGGACGCGGGGCAGCGCGGCGCGACCGTCCTGCTGTGCGGCGACGACCCCGTTCTCGCGACCATGGCGGCGGAAACGCCCGGTGCGATGGTCTTTTCGGCCGGCGAGCTGCAGACGGACGAGGCGGGCCTGTCGCTGCACGGCGGCGGACGCGCGCTGCCGGTGCGACGCGACGTCGTCGGCGCCAGCGGTCAACGCGCCCTCGCCGCCGCCGTCCACGTCGCCCGCGCCCTCGGCATGGACGAGGCGGAGATCGCCGCCTACCTTGGGTCGTGAACCCGCAGTTGCACCGTCGTCGATGGCCGGCTAGCTGTCGCCGACCGATAGGAGGATTCCCATGTCGCGTTTGATGATGCTCGTTCCGCTCACCGCCCTGCTCGCGCTCGGCGCCGCCGACACCGCGCTCGCCGGGGGCGACTGGAACGACCAGCAGGTGAAATGGAAGACCTACGACGACGGGCTCGCCGAGGCCAAGAAGAGCAAGAAGCCGGTGATGCTGATTTTCTTCACCGAGTGGTGCCCGCACTGCAAGAACTACAGCGGCGTGTTCCACGACCCCAAGGTCGTCGCCAAGTCGAAGGACTTCGTGATGGTCCGGCTCGACGCCGACAAGAACAAGGAACTGAGCGAGAAGTACGCGGTGGACGGCAGCTACATCCCGCGCACCTACTTCCTCGCGTCGAACGGCACCCTGTCCGAGATCCACGCCCCGCGCGAGCAGTTCAAGTACTTCTACGACGAACACAACGCCGACTCGGTGCTCGCCAGCATGGACACCGCGTCGAAGCAGCTGAAGTAACGACCCGCACCGCCAGGTCACCGATTGGAGGGCCGCGCTCCCGCACGGCCTGTCCGAGGCGCCGCATCGCACGCACCCTCGGATGACGGCGCCGCAGGAGCGGCGCCCTCCATTCGGTGATGGCATGGCCTTGCCCACCAATTCGGCTGGTGAATCGATCCCGCGCCTGGAGGGAACGGCACGCGCCCAGGGAATTGGTGGGCAAAGCCCGGTGATGGCATGCCCCGATTGGAAACGGACCCGCCCACCGCCGCCGCGGCCGGGTCACCGATTCGAGGGCCGCGCTGCCGCGCGGCCTGTCCCAGGCGCCGCATCACACGCACCCTCGGATGACGGCGCCGCAGGAGCGGCGCCCTCCATTCGGTGATGGGGCCTTGCCCACCAATTCGGCTGGTGGATCGATCCCGCGCCTGGAGGGTCGCGCTTCCGCGCGACCGGCCGCGCGGAAGCGCGGCCCTCCAATCGGGAACGGCACGTGCTCAGGGAATTGGTGGGCAAAGCCCGGTGCTGGCATGCCCCGATTGGAAACGGACCCGCCCACCGCCGCCGCGGCCAGGTCACCGATTGTCCCTGAAGTCGCATCGCCAGCACCCTTCATCCGGCAATGCGACGCGGCGACGGGGGAACCAACGAACCGTCAGCGACCGCTCATCCCTGGTTCACATAGATCGGCGACGACCAGGCGCGCTCCTCGTTCTCGCTCAGGCAGTCGTCGTCGAACGGCGTACGGTAGTCGCCGTAGCAGGGGTGGACCTTCACGCAGTTGCCGGCGGCGTCGTAGTCGCAGCGCAGGCCGCCGGCGTTGACGGCCGGCGTCGGCTCCTGGATGGCGCGCACGTAGTAGACGACGTCGCGGTCGGCGACTGTGTAGTCGGGATCCTCGAACTCGACCGTGCAGCCGGCGGGATCGTTCGGGCAGTCGAAGCGCCGCCACGGATCCTCGATCAGCGGCCGACACCGGCTCGCCCTGGGCGCGCTGCGGCCGGATGCGCACCACCTCGATGCGCGTGATGAGGTGGCGCTCGTCGCTCGGGTTGTAGCACTCGCCGCGGCACAGGCGCTCGAGCCGGTCCTTGGCGACAGCGCGTTGACGGCGTAGTCCGGGCAGCCGGGCAGCTGCTTGAACGCGCCGGCGGCGCGGACGCGGAAGCGCGGCGTCTCGTTCATGCTGACCTCGGAGCCCATCGGCGCGTCGCCGCTGCGGCCCGTTCAGCAGGTCGAACCACAGCAGGATGCGGTCGCCGCTCGTGCCGTAGACCTCGCGCCGCTTGAGCGCGTTCCAGATCGCGTCGCGGTCGCGGCCCTCGCTGTGCACCGCCACCAGGCCGCCGGTCATGAAGAACGATGCCTGGCGCTCGAGATCGACCACCTGGAAGCCGTTGATGCCGCGTCACCGTGTTCGGATCGAACGGCACCGACTCCGCGGGCGTGTTGGTGTCCTGGTGGAACATCCGCTTGGCCCACGTCGCGTCGCGTCGGCCCGGCGGCCTCGGTGATCATCCGCCGCGCGAACTCCTTGTAGCCGGTGCCCGGCCGCGCGCGTGTGGTTGTCGCTCGAGCCGATGAAGCCGAAGCGGAAGCGACGCGGCGGCGCGCCGGGACTGTCGAAGTTGCTGATCGCGCTGATGTACTGCGACCGAGCTCAGCGGGCCGCGAGTTGAACGGCGGGATTGAAGCAGTCGCGGCAGTAGCCGCAGTCCTTCCACTCCTCGATCGTCGCTGCCGGGGACCGTGTGACGGCCCGGCGACGCCGGCGTCGAGGTAGTTGCGGCGCGCCGTCGCGACGCGCTGCTCGCACTCGTCGGCCGGCGTGTCGCCGCAGCGCCCGCGGATGATCTCGCCCGCCTGCCAGCAGCACGGCAGGTAGTCGGCGGTCGGCTCCGGGCAGACCGGATCGCCCTTGTCGTCGAAGACGACGTCGCGCCAGTTGCGGTACTCCTCGGAGTTGCCGTGGCCGGAATAGACCTCGATCAGCGTCTGCTTCTCGGGGTCGTGCATGTCGCCGACGAGCTGCTTGTCCCAGGCGCTGCCGGGCGGCGTGTACAGGCCCCACGTGGTGCCGTGCGGGATGACGATCGTGTCGAACCCCCACTGGGACAGCTTCTCGAACAGCTCCTCCGGCGTCTGCGCCGACTCGTGGCAGTTCGTCCGGCAGCTCGCGGGTGTCGACGCCCTCCGGGCACATCGGCGTCTCGCGCAGTTCCTCCTGGTACTTGGCGACGTCGAAGTAGCGCTGCCGGTTGGAGAAGTCGAAGATCGGCAGCTGGAGGCGCTGCCAGAGCGGCGGCGACGAGCGCAGCGCGCCGACCAGCTGTGCGCTGAGCGCGCTGATCGGCCGCTTCGGGACCTTGTCCTCGTCGGTCTCCTTGAAGATGACGTTCTTGTGCCCGTAGTGGTCCTTCGGCGTCTGCCCGACCTGCGTCCACTCCCAGCCGAGGAACGCGACGAGGTCCGGGTTCTTCGGATCGCCGGCGACGGCGTTGCACTGACGGATGGACTCCTTGGTCTCTTTCCAGTGTTCGGGCGAGATGCCTTCGGCGTGGTCGTTGATGCTCCAGAAGTCGAGGTCGCTGCAGTAGCGCGCGAAGTCGCACGCGTCGGCCGGCGGATGCGTGCCCTCGCCGTGCAGGAACGGCAGGCTGCGCATGAACGCGTCGGGCGAAAAGGTCGTGTGCACGTGCAGGTCGCCGAAGAGGATCTGCTTGGCCGGCGGTGCGCCCGGCGCGAGCCCCTGCAGGGCGGCGGTCTGCGCCGACTGTCGCGCCGCGATCACCGGCGCCGGCACGGCCGCGCCCTTGATCTCACCCGGCCCCTGATGCTGGCCGCGGCAACCCGCCAACAGAAACAGCAGCACCGCCAGTCGCTGACTCTTCATCGCTACCCCCCGAGGTATGTGGATTTGCGCCACGACGCGGCCCTGACGGGCGCGGAGCCCGCCGCCTCGTGAAACTGCGCTTGTCTGGCTGCGCGAGGAAGAAAAATCAAACGAGCGGTCAGCTCGACGCCCCGATCGGCCCGATCTGCAGGGGCGGTGGCTCGCGCTCGACCAGATAGGCGAACTGCTGGCGGAACTCCTCGAGGGTCATTCCGGCGGTGGCGGCGAACTTGGCGAGCTCCTGCGGATCGTCGAAGTCGTCGCGGCGCAGGCGGATCATGTAGCGGCGCGCGATCGCGTAGCGGGCCGAGTGGATGTCCACCAGGCGCACCCGCGTCCGGCCGGTGGCCGGGTCGAGCAGCTGGGCGAACGGGATCGGAACGAAGTGGCCGGCCTGCATCGACACCATCACCCCGCTGCCGCCCTCGATCAGGTACTTGGCGGCGCAGTAGCCGAGGTCGCGCGCTGTACTCCATGTCGTACGGGATCGGATCGGCGCAGCGCAGCTCGTAGCCGATGTTCTTCGCCGACGACCGTCGTCTTGATCTTGAGCTGCTTGAGGCGCGCCGCCACCGCGTGTTTGAGAATCTCGCCGATGTCCACCTCGGAGATGCGCACGTGGCCGTGCTCGTCGCGCTCGACGATCGTCGAGCTCGGCGAGATCGGCGGGACGGATGCCTTCGACGACCCCCTCGGCGATCACCGCGACGCCGTGCCGCTGGCCGAGGCTGCGCCGCTTGATGATCGCGCCGAGCAGCGTGTCGACGATCTCGTTGAAGCGGATGTCGGTCGTGCCGAATTCCTCCGGGATCAGCGTCAGCGTCGCCCCCGCCGCCTTGCCCATGCCGAGCGCCAGATGGCCGGCCTTCCGGCCCATCGAGACGACGAAGTACCAGCGCGACGTCGTGTGCGCGTCGACCATGAGGTTCTTGACGATCTCGGCGCCGACGTGGCGCGCGGTCTGAAAGCCGAAGGTGTCGATGCTGAGGCGGCAGGTCGAGGTCGTTGTCGATGGTCTTCGGCACGTGCACGACGCGCGATCCGTCCGGCCGAGTGCTCGCTGCAGCTTCATCGCCGAGAAGGCGGTGTCGTCGCCGCCGATGGTGACGAGCTGCGAGACGCCGAGGCGCTGCAGCGAGGTCACCGTGTTCTCGAGGAGTGCCGGATCCTTGGTGGGATTGGCGCGGGCGATGCCGATGAACGAACCGCCGCGGAAGTGGATGCGGCTGACCGACTCGATGGTGAGCGGCCGCACGTGGTCGGTGTTGCCGCGCATCAGCCACTCGAAGCCGTCCACGATGCCGAGGACGTCGACGCCCTCGAGCACGCGAGCGGATCGTCGCCGCGCCAATGACGCTGTTGATGCCGGGCGCCGGGCCGCCGCCGACGAGGATCGCCAACTTCTTCCGCTCGCTCATCGCATCCGCTCCTTGATTGGGATGCCTGCCCACCGCACCCGGATCTGGGCTCGATCCTTCGCGTGTGTACTGCGTGTGCGTCAAGCAGGGGGAGCGCGGGCCTCCAGGCCCGTCGGGGCGGCATCGCCGCCCCGGAGCGCGCTGCCTCTCGCTGCGCCGCCCCGAGGGCGGCGACGGGCCTGGAGGCCCGCGCTCCATTTCCGATCTGCTACAACCGCACCGTGCAGCCCGCCGCCCTCCATCCCCACCCCTCCACGCCCTGCCCGGCGGTGCGGTCGTTCGCTGTCACCGTCGTCCGCGATCGCGATCTCCACCTCACCTACGAGCTCCGCGGCGACCTCGATGCCATCGCGCTCCCCGCCCCGGCCAGCGGCTTCGCCGACGAGCTGTGGCGTCACACCTGCTTCGAGGCCTTCATCGCGCCGGACCCCGGCACGGCGTACCGCGAGCTCAATTGCTCGCCGTCGGGCCAGTGGGCCATGTACGCCTTCGCATCGTACCGCCAGCGCGTCGACCTCGATCCGCTGCCGCCGGCACCGAAGACCGACTGGCAGCGCGCTGCCGATCGCCTGACGCTCACCGCCGTCGTGCCGCTCGCGGCCGACGGCGCGACGCTGCGCCTCGGGATCGCGGCGGTGATCGAAACACGCGCCGGCGCGCTGTCGTATTGGGCGCTCACGCATCCCGCGGCGCGGCCCGACTTTCACGCCGCGGACGGCTTCACGCTCCGCCTGCCGGCGTGCTAGCCGTCGCCGCGATGCAGACCGGTCTGGATCGCCTGCTCGCCGATCGCGCCCTGCGCGCGCCCCTCGCCGGCCGGCGCGTCGGGCTGCTCGCACATCCGGCGTCGGTCACCGCCGATCTCACGCATGCGCTCGACGCGCTCGCGGCGCTCGGCGACCTGCGGCTCACCGCGGCCTTCGGTCCGCAGCACGGCCTGCGCGGCGACAAGCAGGACAACATGATCGAGTCGCCCGACTTCGCCGATCCGCGACTCGGCATCCCCGTGTTCAGCCTCTACGGCACCGTGCGCCGGCCGACCGACGCGATGATGGACACCTTCGACGTCCTGCTCGTCGACCTGCAGGACGTCGGCACGCGCATCTACACGTTCGTCACGACCCTGCGCTACGTGCTCGAGGCGGCGGCGGCGCACGGCAAGGCGGTGTGGGTGCTCGACCGGCCCAACCCGGTCGGCCGTCCGATCGAGGGCCCGCTCCTGCGCCCGGGCTGGGAGAGCTTCGTCGGCGCCGGGCCGCTGCCGATGCGCCACGGCCTGACGCTCGGCGAGCTCGCGCGACTGGTTCGTCCGCCGCGGCAGCCTGTCGGTCGACTGCGAAGTGGTGACGATGGACGGGTGGGCCCCCGACGCCGCGCCGGGCTGGGGGTGGCCGCTCGGCGAGCGCGCGTGGGTGAACCCGAGCCCGAACGCCGCGAACCTGTGGATGGCGCGCGCGTTTCCCGGCACGGTCATGCTCGAGGGCACGACGCTGTCGGAAGGACGCGGCACCACCCGCCCGCTCGAGCTGTTCGGCGCGCCCGACCTCGACGCGCGACGCACTGCATCGCCCGCATGAACGCGCTCGCGCCCACCTGGCTCGCCGGCTGCCGCCTGCGGCCGTGCTGGTTCGAGCCGACCTTCCACAAGCACGTCGGCACACTGTGCGCCGGCGTGCAGATCCACGTCGAGGACGGCTCCTACGATCACGCCGCCTTCCGCCCCTGGCGCCTCGTCGCGCTCGCCTTCAAGGCGCTGCGCGCCCTGCGCCCCGACTACCCGCTGTGGCGCGACTTCCCCTACGAGTACGAGGAGGGACGCCTCGCGATCGACCTCCTCAACGGCGGCACGGCGCTGCGCGAGTGGGTGGACGACCCAGCGGCGGAGCCGGGCGATCTGGATCGACTCGCCGCTCCCGACGAGACGGCGTGGATCGGCGAGCGCGAGGGCGTGCTGCTGTACCGGTGAGCGAGCGCAGGAGCGCGGGCCTCCAGGCCCGTCGCCGCCCGCAGGGCGGCGGTGCAAGAGGCAACGCGCTCCGGCGCGCTCCGCGCGCCGACGGGCGGGGACGCCCGCGCTCCTACGCTCGATTGATGCGGACGCGTGAATGGCGGCACGCAACGAAGCGCAACTCACGCCGCGCGCGGCCACCGCCCATCGCGCGACCCCACGTACCGGGCCGCCGGGCGGATCAGCCGGTTGCTCTCCATCTGCTCGAGCACGTGCGCCGTCCAGCCGCCGGACCGGGCCAGGGCGAACGTCGTCGTGAACAGCTCCACCGGCAGACCCACGCCGTGCAGCAGCAGCGCGGTATAGAACTCCACGTTGGTGTCGAGCCGCCGCTGCGGCTTCAGCTCGCCCAGCACGCGCAGGGTTGCCGCCTCGACCGTGCGCGCGTCCGCGATCAGCGCGCCGTCGCCGCCGCGCGCACCCAGCGCCACCGCCGCGGCACCGAGCACGTCGGCGCGTGGATCGCGCACCCGGTAGACGCGGTGCCCGAAGCCCATCATGCGACGGCCGGCCAGCACCTCGTGACGAACGAACGCCGCCGACTCGACGTCGAGTGATCGACCCGAGCGCGCCGCCGCCTCGCGCAACGCGAACACCATGTCGAGCGCCGGCCCAGGCGCGCCGCCGTGCAACGGCCCCTTCAGGGCACCGATGGCACCGACCACCGCCGAGCAGAGGTCCGACTGCGTGCTGGCAATGACCCGCGCGGTGAACGTCGACGCGTTCATGCCGTGGTCCACCACCGTGTTGCAGTAGGTCTCCAGCGCGCGAACCACCGCCGGATCGGCCTCGCGACCATCGAGCAGCCAGAGGTAATGCGCGACGTGACCGAGGTCGGGCCGCAGCGGCGGGAGCGCACGGCCCTCACGGTATCGCCAGTAGGTCGCGATCACGGTCGGAATCGCGGCGACCAGCGTGACCGCGTCGTCGAGCGCCGCGTCGCGATCGCTGCCGTCGTGCGCATCCAGGCTGAGGCTGGCGATGCCCATGCGCAGCGCGTCCATCGCCGGCACCGCCCGCCGCGCCGCGTCGATCAGCAAGGCGTGCGTGGACTCCGGCAGCGCCCGCCGCGCCGCCAACGCCTCGGCCAGCGCGGTGCGTTCCGCCGGACTCGGCAGACGCCCGTGCCAGAGGAGGAACAGCACCTCCTCGAAGTGGGCGTGCGGCGCCAGCTCCTCGACCTCGTACCCGCCGATGATCAGGCGGCCGAGCTCGCCGTCCACCTCGCTCAGCCGCGTCGTCGCGACCACGACGCCCTCCAGTCCCGACGCGATGTGCTCCATTCGTTCCTCCCGGCGCCGATGTGGCGCGACGGGCGGATGGTCATGCATTGATGCATAGCTGTCAATCTTGATGATAAATTCAATCATTGACTGTTGGATCAATGCACTCTAATTGACCGGCATGGCGACCTACCTGAGCGCCCGCGAAGCGGCAGCGGAGCTCGGCGTCAGCCTCCCGACGCTGTACGCCTACGTCAGCCGCGGCCAGATCCGCTCCGAGCGCGAGGGCGCGGCGCGGCAGCGGCGCTATCTCGCCGAGGACGTCTGGCTGCTCAACGCGCGCAAGCGCGGGCGGCGCGATCCGGCGCGGGCGGCGCAGGATGCCCTGCACTGGGGCATGCCGGTGCTCGAGTCGCGCCTGTCGGTGATCCACGGCGGGCGCCTCTACTATGCCGGGCGCGACGCGGTGGAGCTCGCCGCGCGGGCGACGATCGAGCAGGTGGCGGCGCTGCTGTGGTGCGGCGACGTCGACTCGGCCCTGCCGGCGGAGACGATCCAGACCGACGCCGGCGAGTGGCGCAGCGCCGCGGCGCTGGCGCGGCGGCTGTCGCCGCTCGACGGCTTGCAGCTCTTCCTGCCGCTGGCGGCGGCGCGCGATCCGCACGCCTTCGACCTGCGGCCGATGGCGGTGCAGGGCGCCGGCGGGCGGATTCTGCGGGTGCTCGCGGCGGCGGCGGCGGACACGCGACCGACGAGCGATCCGGTCGCGCGCCTGCTGCAACGCCGGTGGGCGCCGCGCGACGCCGGGGCGGCGCGCCTGCTCGATGCCGCGCTGGTGCTCTACGCCGACAACGGCCTCAACCCGGCGAGCTTCACCGCCCGCTGCGTCGCCTCGGCGGGCGCGACGCCCTACGCGGTGGTGACGGCCGGGCTGGCCGCCCTGCAGGGCGTGAAGCACGGCGGCGCGTGCGAGCGAGCCGCCGGCCTGCTCGACGAGGTACCCGACGCGCGCGGCGCCGCGGCCACGCTCGCGGCGCGCCTGCGCCGCGGCGAGCCGGTGCCCGGCTTCGGCCACCCGCAGTATCCGGACGGCGACCCGCGTGCCGCCTATCTTCTCGAGCGCATCGCGGCGCACCGGCCGTCGTCACCCGAGGTGGCGCGCGTGCGCGCCCTCGTCGACGCGGTGGGCGAGGCCATGAACGAGCGACCGACGATCGACTTCGCCGTGGTCGCGCTCTGCCGCGTGCTCGGCCTGCCCGCCGGCGCGCCGTTGCTGCTCCTCGGCGTCGCGCGCGTCGTCGGCTGGATCGCGCACGGGCTCGAACAGTACCAGGAGGGCCGCGCCATTCGGCCCCGGGCGCGCTACGCGGGAGCGTTGCCGGCGGCGGAGTAGACTGCGCACCCCGCCCCACCACCTGCTGCGCGCGGAGACGGGCCGCCAGCGTGGCGCGGCTCGCGCACATCATCGAGCGCGAAGGCCGAGCCGCCGCTCGGGGGCTGGCTCCAGGCCGGGCGCATTTTTCTGCAGACAAACCCCCCGCGCCTGTGGCAAGAGGGCGCGCAAGGAGGGGTCGCATGAGCTCAGCTACTCAGCGCGATTCACAAGGCTTGTTCCCGTTCCTCTATGTCGACGAGGTGGGTGCGTACTTGGACTTCTTGGTCCACGCCTTCGGCTTCCAGCGCCGCAACCACTTCATCGAGCCCGACGATCACGAGCATCAGCACGCCGAAGTCGCCGTCGGCGGGGAGATCCTCATGATCGGCAAGGCGAGCCCGAGGTGGGGAACGACCGCGCCGCGCACCGAGCGGCACCAGGCCGGCGTGTACGTCCGCGTCGACGACGCCGACGCTCACTGCCAGATGGCGCGGGCCGCCGGCGCGATCATCGAGGCCGAGCCCGAGGACAAGGACTGGGGCGATCGCATATACATGGCGCGCGATCCGGAGGGGCACCAGTGGTACTTCGCGGCGCAGAAGAAGACCTGAGCTAGTCAGCGGAAAGGCGCCGGTGAGCCTGGGCGGCCTGCTCGCCCGACTCGCCGGCGCACGCGTCCCTCCACATCCTCCCTCGACTGTGTCAGTGGCCCCGCATGACTGACGCCGTCGACTTCATCGTCAACCGGGCTGACCTTCGCCAGTGCGCCAGCGAAGCGGGCCAGGTCTCCGAGCGGACCGCGCTGCGGGCGGGACAAATCCTGGTCCGGGTCGACCAGTTCGCCTTCACCGCCAACAACGTCACCTACGGCGCCGTCGCCGAGATGATCGGCTACTGGAAGTTCTTCCCCGCCCGCGACGGCTGGGGACGGATTCCGGTGTGGGGCTTCGGCGAGGTCGTCGCATCGCGACACGACGCGTTGCCCGTCGGCGATCGCATCTACGGCTACCTGCCGATGTCGACGCACGTCGTGCTCGACGCGGACCACGTCACCAGCGGCGGATTCGTTGACGCCGCACCGCATCGCGCCGAGCTGCCGCCCATCTACAACCAGTACACGCGCTGCGGCGCCGATCCGCTCTACGCGCCGGCCCGCGAGCCGCACATCGCCCTCTTCCGTCCGCTATTCACCACCGCCTTTCTCCTCGACGACTTTCTCGCGGCCGACGACGACTTCGGCGCGCGACAGATCGTGCTCAGCAGCGCGTCGTCGAAGACCGCGCTCGGCCTCGCCTTCCTGCTGCACGCGCGCGGCGCCTCGGCGATCGGGCTCACGTCGGCGCGCAACGACGCGTTCGTGCGCGGCACCGGCTACTACGACCGCGTCGTCGACTACGACGCGGTCGCGAGCCTGCCCAACGAGCCGAGCGTCTACGTGGACTTCGCCGGCAACGGCGCCCTCCTCGAGCGCGTGCACCGTCGCTTCGGCGATCAGTTGCGCCAGAGCTCGCAGGTCGGCGTGACCCATTGGGAGCGCATGGCGGCGCCCGCCGATCTGCCCGGGCCGGCGCCGGCGTTCTTCTTCGCGCCCTCGCAGGCCGTGAAGCGGATGTCGGACTGGGGGCCGGCCGAGTTCCAACGCCGCGTCGCCGAAGCGACCCGGCGCTTCCTCGACTCGACCGGCTGGCTGCGCCTCGTCGAGCACCGCGGCCCCGCCGCCGTCGAACGGCTCTACCGATCCATGGTCGACGGCGACGTCGACCCCGCCGACGGCCACATGCTGTCGCTGTCGGCGTAGAAGGCGCTGGACGCGCCCGAGAGGGCGTATTATCCGCCGCGCGGGAGGCCAGGCATGCGCAGGCGACGGATCGGCACGTGGTGGACGACGCTCGGTGTGGCCATCGCCATCGCCACGACGGGCTGCAGCGCGCTGCAGCGCGGTTCGAGCGACTGCCAGGATCGCGTCGTCGCGAAGATCAAGCGGGAGCACCCGCAGTCGCGCGGCACGACCATCGACGCCGACAGCGTCCAAACGCGCCGCCAGGATACCAACGACGTCCAGGTCAACGGAAGCGGCCAGGTCGTGACCAAGAAGGGCGCCACCCGCACCTTCACGTTCAGCTGCATGTACGACGACAGGTCGGGCCGCATCTCCGCCGTCAGCTACGACGTGAAGTAGGCGAGCGGCGCCGTCAGACCCGCGTTCTCGCCGCGACATCCGCGGCCGCCGGCGGTGCGCGGCACCTCCCGGCGGGGAGGAGGACGCGCGGCAGCGGGCTGAACGCCGGAACCGTTGTCCCACGTGACGGCCGCACACGCGGCGCAACGCCGCTTCTCAGCGCGACGCGCCGACGACGCCCGCCGTGCTCCACCCCCGGGCCGCGCAGGCGCACGGCGGCGGGCACAGATCCCGCGGCCACGACCACTCGTGCGACCGCGAAGCCCGAGGAGCTCGCAGCGCGTCTTCTGACGCCCATCGCGGTGCTTGCGCTCACGCGCATTCCCCACCACCCTCCCCCGAACGGGGAGGCACACATGAAGATTCATCAGCCGGGCGGTCACATCGATCAGATGATGCGACAGACGCGGGGCAACCTGATCCAACTGAGCAGCATGGCCGACGTGAAGTCGAGCATGCTGCTGACGCTGTCGTCGGTCGTGTTGACGCTGGCTGGCCGCTACGTCGCCGATCCGACCTTCGGCGCCGCGGTGTTCGTGCTCGGCGCGTGTTGTCTCCTCACCATCGGGCTGGCCACGTACGCGGCGATGCCCAAGGTGCCGGTCATCGCGACCGGCAACGCCGACGTCTCCGACAATCGCTTCAACCTCTTTTTCTTCGGCGACTTCGTGCGCATGGACTACGGCGCCTTCCACGATGCGATGGAAGGCGTCATGAACGACCCGAGCAGCACGTACGAGATGCAGGTGCGCGAGGTCTACACGCTGGGGCGATTCCTCGCCGAGCGGAAGTATCGCTATCTGCGCCTGGCCTATCTCGCGTTCATCACCGGGCTGGTGACGAGCGCCGCGCTGGTGGTCATCAAACGATTCGCCTGAGGGCGGCGCGCGACGGCTCGTGGGCCAGTCCCAGCCGTGGAACGCCGCGCCCAATCCGGCGACGCTGCGTGTCGCCCGCGGGGCACGGGGCTACGGCTCGATCTCAGCGCAGCAGCTCGTACGGGCCGCCCTTCTGCAGCGCGCGTTGATACGCGGGGCGGGCGTGGATGCGCTCGAGGAACGCCATCAACCTGGGACGCTTCGCGTCGAGCCCGGCACGGGCGGCGGCGGCCTCGAGGGGAAAGCTCATCTGGATGTCGGCGGCGGTGAAGTCGCTGCCGGCGAACCAGGTGCTCTTGCCGAGCTCGCCTTCCATGTAGTCGAGGTGCAGGGCGATCTGCGGTTCGATGAACGTGCTCCTGGCGCGTCCGGCGATGGCGCGGGCGAACGGGCGGACGAAAAACGGCATCGGCGCGGTCTCGATGCGGTCGAAGACCAGCTTGAAGAGCAGGGGCGGCATGGCCGAGCCCTCGGCGTAGTGCATCCAGTAGGTGTAGCGGATGCGGTCGCGACTGCCGGCGGCCGGCGCCAGGCGACCTTCGCCATAGCGGCCCACGACGTACTCGATGATGGCGCCCGACTCGGCCAGCGTGAGATCGCCGTCGGTGATCACCGGCGATTTGCCGAGCGGATGGACGGCGCGGAGCGAGGGCGGCGCCAGCATCGTCGCCGCGTCGCGCTCGTAGCGGCGCACCTCATGGTCCAGCCCGAGCTCCTCGAGCAGCCAGAGCACGCGCTGCGAGCGCGAGTTGTTGAGATGGTGGACGATGATCATGCCGACCCCCTCCCGGAGTGGTGGGGCCGGCATAGCCCGATGGCGGCGCCGCTGCGAGCGGAACGCGGGGCGCCCAAGAGGGCCCCGGGCTGGACCTCGCCATCGGCGGCGATCAGCGCGTCCGGGCGCACGGCGGCTCCATCGCCGTGAACGTCTCCGGCGGCTCGACGGTGGAGTTTCGCGTCACCCTACCGCGCTGACCGGTCCTGCTGTTCTGGGCGAAGATCGGCGTCCGCACCGCCGCCAGCCGCGCGCGCGCTGGTTGACGTTCGACGTCGCCTGGCCGGAGAACCGGCTCTCGGCCATCGGTAGGCGATCGCGGCTACGGTCGAGGCTCGATGGCCAGCGTCACGGTCAAGACGCCGTCGCCGATCAGATTGCGGTCGAGCACCGGCAGCGCGCCGACCAGCACCCCACGCAAGCCGCCGGCAGGGTCGGCCAGCATCGCGCAGTCGAACGGCTCACCCCGCGCCTCGGCGACGCACGGCGTCCCGAAGCAGTCGCGATCCGCCGCGATGACCGTGCCGCGGTCATCGTTGGCATCGTACACCGTCGCGCTGGCGGTGTCGGTGGTGAAGCGGACCACCGATTCGAGCGCGATGCCCGCATCGTCGTCGGTGCAGGGCAGGCAATCGTCGCCGTAGTCGGGGAAGCGGCAGGAACCGTCGGGCGCACGCGCCGCCGCGCAGGCGCCCGTGTCGTCCAGCAATCGCAGCGAGAGGGCGAGGTCGAGCACCGCCGATCCCGGCGGGCCGTCGACGGCGCGCGAGTCGACGACCAGTGGGCTGTTGCAAATGCCGACGTGTGACGACGCGTCACCGGAACAGTCGGGGTCGCTGCGCTCGCGGCAGGCGCGCGACGCGACGCCGGCCGGCGAGACCGCGACGTCGTCACACTCCGCGTCGTCGGGCAGCCCGCCGCCATTGGATGGGCTGCCCGGCGTGGTGTCGTGATCGCGCCGCGCGTCCACCGCCTGCGCCGAGCGGGTGCCCGTGCCGCAGTCGATGACGCCGGCGCCGGCGGCGCCGAACGGGAAGGCGTCGTTCGACTGCGCCCGCAGGCAGGCGCAGACCAGGCCGGTCACCGCGACCGGCTCGGCACGCAGATCCTGCGGGTGAACGGTGACCGGCACGCTGCCGGCCGGCAGCGGCGGGCGTTGCCACCCGCACGTCGGCGCCTCGCGCGCCGCCCCCGCCCGCAGGGTGAGCGTGGCGTTCGGGCGAAGCTCGATCGGGAACGCCTGCGTCTGGACGACGAGCGACGATCGCTCCGCGTCGACCCGACCGTCGCGGGCGCGCTCCAGCGTACAGTTGGCGGCGCAGCCATCGCCGCCGAGCCCGTTGCCGGTATCGCACTCCTCGGCGACGCCGAGGTGGCCGTCGCCGCAGACGTCGCCCTCGCCGCACGGGCCGAACCCGACGAGGCCGTCGAGCACCTCGATGATCGCCTGCGCGTCGGCGGCGGCGAGGCGCTGCGACTCTGAGCAGATGTAGTCCTGGGCGGAGACGAACGGCTCGCTCCAGTCGAAATAGTCGATGAGGCACGCCTCGTAGATCACGTCGCGACAGACCGGATCGGCGTCGTCGTGGATCGGCACGCGGGCCAGGACGGCGTCGAGACGCGCGACCTCCTCGTCGCTCAGCGGGACGCTGCCGCGGTCGCGAATCGCGACGCACGGCGCGCCGTTGCCGCCGTTGTCGGGCAGACATTCGTCGAGGTTGGGATCGCCCGCCACCAACCGGCGCGCGGCGAAGGTCACCGTCGACGGGTTGGGTCGTTCCAGGCTGGCGCCGTACAGGGTGTCGACCGGCCAGCAGTCGCCCAGACCGCTCTGGCGCTGGAACGCGAAGTGGGTGAAGTCGCGCAGGTCGTAGGTGTGCCCGCGCGGACAGCCGTCGAGCGCCGCCCGGACGGCGCGGATCAGCGCGTCGATGGTGGACGCGTCGCTGCCCGGACAGGACGCGGCGTCGCCATCGCCGAGCGCGACGTGCACCGCGGTGATCAGGTCGTCGATGCTGACCTGGCCGCTCAGATTGCAATCGCCCTGGCACGGCAGCGGCCCGCTGACGCGAAAGGCGATCGCGGGCGTTGCCGAGATGATCACGACGACGCAGGCGCACAGAGTGCGGACGTAACGGATCAAGGACCCCCCGCGTGGCGCGTGGCGCGCGTCACACCCACTCGCGTAGTCCCGCCGCGCAGGTGGGGTCAAGCACCTTCTGGCGCGGTGCATGTCCAGTCGAGATGGGCCGCAGGCGCAGATCGAGGCATGTGAAAAGCCTTGTCGACGGCGTCGTGTACGGAGCTGGAGGACTGAGGGCGCGTCGCGAAACAGCGACCACTGTGGCAGCCCGGCCTGGCCGTGCGCCAGCCACGCGCGCGGCAGGCGCAGGGTCTGGCAGACGCGCACGCCGATGCGCGACAGGGTCGCGATGCGGTGCGCCGAGGGCATGATGGCCGCCGTCAGATCGAGACGCGCGACCGCCGTGAGTCGCTGCGCAACCTCGAGCGGCGCGTAGAGGCGCTGGGTGGATTCGTAGTACGCCACCACCCGCCGCCGCTGCGTGTCGCCGTCTACCGCCGCGCTCACAGGTCGCTCGCTTCCGACGTGGCGACCGCCGCCGCGCAGCCGAGGCCTTCCAGCAGCGCCGTGGCGCGTGCCGCCTCCGCCATGCTGCCGTCGACGCGGGCGAGGTCGAGCCGCGCCAGCGCCTCGTCGAAGGGCATGGCCAGCTGCACCGCCAACCGCACGCTGCGCGCCCAGGCGAGACGCGCGCGTCGCCGGCGCTTCAACAGCCAGGCGCGGCGTGCCGCGGCCCGAGCGGCGGCGGGCGCGGCGATCGGATAGAGGCGTGCGAAGCGGCGCAGGACGGCGGTGGCGCGCTCGGCAGCGGCGGCGCTGGCCGCGTCGCCACGCCGGGCCCAGAGCCGCAGGCGCACGTCGGCCAGCGCCCCGTAGCCGTTCAGGCACTGCGCCAGGGGCACCATGCGGCGCGCGGCCAGGAGTGCGTCGAGCGCATCGGCGGACGCCGACGCGCCGGCGGCGTCGCCGTCGACCCAGCGGGCCTTCGCCAGCAGGCCCTGGCACATCACGAGCGAGACGAAGTCGCGGGTCGGGAGCAGTCGCTCATAGCCGCGCTCGATGTCGTCGCGCGCCCGCCGGACGTCGCCGAGCGCGAGCCGCGAGCGCCCGACCAGGAACTGGCCCCAGGCGCCGTGCTGCGCGTGTCCGCGCCGGTCGGCCGACTCGCGCACCCAGGCGGCGCGCTCCTCCGCCTCGCGCAGCGCGCCGGCGAAGTACAGCGTGTTCGACATCACCGTAGCCGCCACTTCGGCCTCCTGGTCGTTGCCGATGTCGCGCAGCCGTGCGACGGCTTCCTCGGCCAGCGTCCGGCTCGCCGCCCAGCGCCCGAAGCCCATCTCGTACATGGCGTGGAAGTACAGGGCGGCGGCGAACTCGCTCGGGTCGGCGCCGACGTCGCGCAGAGCGTACGCACGCGCGAAGCAGCGCGCCGCCAGAGAATGGAGACGCGCGCCGCCGGCGACGTACCCGATCTGTGCGTAGGCGAGCGCGGCCCGGCCCGGCTCGCCGGCCGCATCGGCGAAGTTGATGCAGCGCAGCGAGCTGGCGACGCCCGGGACGATGTCGAACTGGAAATAGAAGCTGGTCGCGGCGCGATTGGCGGCCTGAGCGGCCTCGCTGGCTGCGAGGCGATCGCGGGCGCGCGGCGGCCGCAGCCGCCGCGCCAGCTGCGCGCCGATCAGCGTTCCCCAGCCCGCCAGTCCGGTCGGCGCACGGTGACCCAGCGCACGCAGCGCTTCGTGCGTGGCGGTGATGGCGCCGCCGAGGTCGGTGCCGGCCGTCGCCTCGGCGATCAGACGCCACCAGCGCGCCCGCTCGGCGGTCGGCGTCGCGGCGGTGGCGGCGCGCAGTGCGGCATTCAGATGGGCGCGCGCCGCGTCGAGCGCGCCCCCCGCCAGCGCCTGCTCACCGGCGCGGCCGTGATATGGCGCGGCGCCTGCCGCGTCGCCCGCCGCGTCGTAGTGGTGCGCGACCGTCGCCGCCAGGGCCCAATCGCCGGCGGCGACCCGCGCCGCCAGCGTCGCCGCAGCGGCGCCGTGCAGGGCCTGTCGGCGCGGCGCGGAGAGGACGGCGTATGCCACCTCGCGCAGCTTGTCGTGCGCGAAGCGCCACCGGCCGGCGCCGCCGGCGTCCGCCACTTGGCGAGCACGCAGCTCGGCGAGAGCCGCCACCTGGGCGTCGGTGTCGAGGCCGGCGAGCGCGCCGGCCAGCGCCGGGTCGAAGTCGCGGCCGAGGACGGCGGCGGCTTCGACGAGCGCACGTCCGGCACCGTGCAGGTCGTGCAGGCGCCGCTCGACCAGCTCGCGCAGCGTACGCGGCAGCCCGAGGCTGGCATAGCCGATGCCCCCGGTGCTCGGCTGCCAGCCGCCGCCGTCCGTACGGATGAGGAGGCCAGCGCCGACCGCCGTGCGCAGATACTCGGAGACGAAGAACGGATTGCCCTCGGTATGCTGGACGATGAAGTCGACCAGCGTCGCAGGCGCCGGCTGCATCGCCAACATGTCGCCGACGATGGCGCCGATGGCATCGCGATCGACGCGGCCGAGCGCCAGCCGGGTCACCGACGGACGGGCGCCGAGCGCGCGCAACGCCGGCCCCTCCTCCTCGCTGCGCAGCGTACCGAGCACGAACAGCGGACTGGCGGGTGCGCGGTCGATCAGCGCGCCCAGCGCCGCCAGGGTGAGCTCGTCGGCCCACTGCAAGTCGTCCAGCGCCACCAGCAACGGCTCGTCGAGGGCCCACTCGGCGACGGCGTCGACGAGGGCCCGCAGCAGTCGATCGCGTGCGGCGGCCGCAGGCAGCGGCGCGGGCGGCGTCTCGTCCTCGAGCCCGGGGATGCCTGCCAGCGCCGGCTCGACGGCGGCGAGGACGGCGGCGCGGCCCCCGAGGAGGCGACGGGCGTGCGCCGCGCCACCCCGCCGGCAGGCGTCGCCGAGCTGGCGCAGCAACGGACGCAGCGGCTGCAGCACCCCGCCGCCATCGCCGGGCGGCAGGCAGTCGCCGGTGACCACCGCGAAGTGCCGCAGCACGGCGGTGCGGGTGAACTCCATCGCCAGGCGGGTCTTGCCGACGCCGCTCTCACCGGCGACCATCGCACAGACAGTCCGGCCCTCGACGGCGCGATCGAGGCAGGCGCCGAGGTGGGCGAGCGCCGCGTCGCGGCCGACGAAGGTCGCGCGGTAGAGATAGGCGGTCGCGGCCGGATCGGCCACCGGCTCGCCGAGCAGCTCGGCCAGCTGGCGCGCCACGTCGGCGGCGTAGCCGGGGCGCTCGCGCGGCGTCTTGGCGAGCAGCGCCAGTATGGTGTGCGACAGCGACGGCGGGAGGGCGCCGGCGCGCCCGACCGGCGGCGCGGGCGGCGATTCGAGGTGGGCGCGGGCGACTTCCACAACCGATCCCGTGAACGGCGGCTCGCCCGTGACCGCTTCGTAGAGCATGCACCCGAGCGCGTAGAGATCGGCGCGCGCGTCCACGAACTCACCGCGCAACTGTTCCGGGGACATGTACGCCAGGCTACCCAGGAACTCGCCGCCGCGCTCCAGCACCTCGCGGCCGGTGCGAGCCGCGAAGGTTGCGGCGAAGGCGAAGTCGACCAGGACCGGCGTCCCATCGCCGCGCACGACGACGTTGGCCGGCTTCAGATCGCGGTGGACGAGGCCCTCGCCGTGCAGGAACGCCAGCGTCAGGCAGAGGCGCTGCAGCACCCGCAGCCCCTCCATCGTGGCGGTGGGCGTCGCCGGCGCTGCCGCCCACAGCACGTCGAGCGGTGCGCCATCGACCAGCTCCATCGCGTACCACGGTGTCCCCTGCTCGATACCGTGGGCCAGGACGCGGACGATGCCGGGATGGCGGAGCCGCCCGAGGATGTCGATCTCGCGTCGCAACCCCTCCAGATCGGCCGGATCGTCGACGAACAGGCGCTTGACGGCGGCCGCCTCGCCACTGCCGACGTGGCGGCCGCGATGCACCACTGCGGTGGCGCCGCGGCCGAGCACGTCGAGCAACTCGTAGGCGCCGAGGCGCGCACCGCTGGCCGGCTCGACCGCCGTTCGTCGCTCGGCGTTCATGTCGCCGCTGATCCTCCGGCGATGCCCTGAGGCCGAGCCGGCGCGGGGCTCAGGCGATACACGCGCACCCGCTGCTCGCGTCCGCGCAGGGGCACATCGGCAAGGAATTCCACGCCGATGTCGGCACCGACCTCGCCGGCGGTCGACTCGCTGAGGAGCACGTCGGTACCGTAGACCTTGTTGAGCTCCTCGATCCGCGCGGTGACGTTCACCGGATCGCCGATCACCGTGTATTCGAGGCGCTCGGTGGCGCCGACGAAGCCGGCCACCACGGTGCCGCTGTGGAGGGCGATGCCGATGCGCAGCGACGGGAGGCCGCGCCGCACCCAGTCCTGGTTCAGCGTCTTCAGGCACGTCTGCATGGCGCGGGCGGCCTCGACGGCCCGCCGCGCATGATCGGGCTGGGGCACCGGCGCCCCGAACACCGCGAGCACGGCGTCGCCGATGAACTTGTCGACCATCCCGCCGTGGCGCCAGATCACCGCCGACATCGCCGCGAAATGCTCGTTGAGCAGGCCGACAACCTGCGAGGGATCGCGCCGCTCGGCGAGCGCGGTGAAGCCGCGGATGTCCGCCAGCAACAGGGTCGTGCGGCGCTGGGCGCCACCAGGCTCGACCTGCAGGGTGCCGGCCTCGATCGCCTGCACCACGCGCTGCGGCAGGAAGCGCGCCAGCCATTCCCGGCGCCGGAGGCGGAGAAACATCGCCGTCAGACCAGCCGAGAGGTAGTAGGCCACGACGCCGCTGCCGACGAGGACCATCGGCGTGTAGAAGAGGAGCTCGACGCGTGGCGATGACGTCGCCGCTAGGGAACACCCGATCGCGGTGGCGAGCGCCGTGCTGTAGACCAGCGCGCCGCGACTCTGGCGGAAGGCGTTGAGGACGTTGAGCAGCATCAGGAAGCCGATGAACTCCGGTGCGCCGCCTTCCGGCGCCTCGTTGACGAAGAAGCCGATGCGCCGGTACTCGCTGATGACCAGCAGCGTGAAGCCGTAGTCGGCGGCGATCGTCACGTACTTGAGCCACGGCCGGTGCACCCCACCGCGGTTCAGCAGGTGCACCAGTGCCGCATAGATCGAGAAGGTGCCCACCAGCAGCGCGGCCGTCGCGGCGAGCCTGGCGTCCAGCCGATGGTCCCACCAGGCGTACGCCAAATCGGTCGCCGAAGCCGCGGCGATCAGCCCGATCCGGAGCCGATTGATCTGCTGCTCGGCCTGCACCTCGCGCCGGGCGAAGGCGTCAGCGAGCGCGGGATCGGCTTCCCGGCGAGGTCTCATCGCGACCTCGCCGACCGGTGGCGTTCAGCGGTCGTCTGTCGTCGCTGCCTGTGCATGGCGGAGGGCGCGGCGGCCCAGCAGGTTCAGCTTGAAGCGGCGGATCGTCTCGGGACCGACGCGGCGTCCATCCGGCGCTTCGAAGGCGAGCGCGTCCTGCGGGCATTGCACGAGGCAGGCGCCGCAGCGAATGCAGCTGTCGGAGCGGACGATGGCGACCGTATGCAGCTCCGGCTGTCGTTCGAAGACCGCCTCGGGACACACCGCCCAGCAGTTGTACGCCCCGGTGCAGCGGTCGCGGTCGAGGACGACGCGGAAGGCTTTCTCCTCGAACAGGCCGGCAGGCGCAGTCGGGCTGGAGCCCGCGTAGTCGAAGGTCAGCAGGCCGAAGACGGCGAGCGCGGTGGTCGTCCACCCCGCGAGGCCAGCCGCGCTCATCCGGTCGGCCACAGCCAGCACCGCCGTCACCGCGGCCACCACCGCGACCGCGCCGACCACTCCGCGCCCGCGATCGGAGAGCGGCATGCGGTCGTAGAGAAAGAACACGCCGAGAGCGAGCCCCCAGATCAGCGCCAGCACGCCGGCCAGATGGTGCGCGTACCAGGCCGGGGCGGCCGCCAGAAGCGAGATCGGCGTCGCCCAGGCGGCGGCCATCTCGAGGCGCTGCGGGGCGGCGAATCGCACCGCCCGCATGGCCTCGGTCTTGCGTTTTCCGGCCGCCAAGTAGGCGGGAAGGTCGCTCGCGTCCGCCGGGCCAAAGCGGACGATCCAGCCGGTTCGCCGGCGCACCTCCTTGGCCTCGACCCCCGTCGCCGCCAACTGCGGCACGATCACCTCGCGGTGCACGACCCGCTCGTCGAGCCGCCCGACCTTCAGTGCCGTCACCACCTGGTGGGTGCCCAGGTGTCCGCCCGAGGACGCGCACCAGACGTTGACGCCACGCGAGTTGGCCACCACCAGATAGGCGTCGACACCGCGCAGCGCGCGCAGGAGGCGCCGCACGGTGAGGTCGTAGTTGCCCGTCAGCAGGACGGGGCTCAGGCGGTCGGGTCGACCCAGCGTCCGCACCCCGGTCGCCACCGGCACCGGCACCATCCGGAAGCAAGCCTCGACGATCTCGGCGATCCAATCTCGCCACCCCATCACGCGCCCTCCGGCGGTCGCTCGCCGACGACCAGTCCGCTGCCGCCCGGCAGCCAGCGCTCGTCGACGACGCGGAATCCGACGCGCCGGACCAGTCCGGCGAGGTCGCGCACCGCGGCGGTCGAGGTCTGGGTGACGACATACGTCAGCAGGGCCAACGGCCAGCGCAACAGAGCCTGCGCCAGGCGCGCCCCGCGACGGCTGGCCTCGATCTCATCGGCGAGGACGAGGCGCCCGCCCGGGCGAAGCACCGCCCGCGCGGCGTGCAGCACGTAGGCCTGTTCGTCGGCGCTCATCTCGCTCAGCACCAGCGTCGCCGCCACCGCGTCGAAACTGGCGGCGGGAAACCGATCGGCGATCTCGACCGCCGCCATTTCCCGGAAATCGACCGCGCCGCCGACCGCAGCCAGCTTCGCCCGCGCCACGGCCAGCATCTCCGGATTCATGTCGATCGCGGTCACCACCGCCCCTCGCGCCACCAGCCGCTGCGTGAGATTGCCGGTGCCGCAGCCGATCTCGAGCACCCGCGGCGTCGCCCGCCCGATCACCACCGCCGTCGCCACCGCGTCGTACAGTGCCGTCACCCGCCCGAGGGTCAACAGCCGCAGCCCGAGATCGTAGCGCGCCGGCGCCGACTCCAGGATCTTCATGTACACATACGTGCTCACGCGCCGGCTCCCCTGCGCAGCAGCCGCGACACCGAGTCGTGCAACTGCGCCCGCGCCGCCGGCGTCGATCCCGGCTCCACCAGTTCCAGGAGAAACAACCCGTCCAGACAGGCGAGGACGGTGGTGGCCAGCGCGGCCGGTGCGCCGGCCCGAAACCGGCCCTCGCGCTGCCCGCGGCGGATGATCTGGGCGAGCGCCCGGCGAGCGGTGCGGAAGGTCTCGCGCACCTGGCGCCTGCCGCGCGCCGCGCGCAGGACGTCCACCAGCAGCGGGCCCATCTTCGCCCACTCGTCGAACAGACCGGCCATGGCGTCGAGCAGCGCGCACAGTTGCGCCTGGGCATCGCCGCGCCCGCGCGCGGCATCGGCAAACAGCGCGGCCTCGTGGCGCAGGAAGCCGTCGACGAGGGCATCGAACAGCGCCTCGCGGGTCGGGAAGTAGTGGTAGAGGCTGCTCTTGCCCATCCCCGCGCGCGCGGCGACCCGCTGCAGGTTCGTACCGTGGTAGCCATGGCGCGCGAAGGTGACCGCGGCGGCAGCGAGAATCACTCGCCGCTTCTCCTCGATGGCGACGACCTTGGGCATTTATTTCGACGACCCCGTCGACGAAAACCTTAGGTCACACGTCGTCACCGGTCAACGGCCGTGCACCGGGCGGCAACACGGACGACGGCGGGCTGAGGTTCACGCACCTTCTGGCAGCGCGGCGCGTTCACTCGCCCGGCAGAGCGTAGCTCTACACGACGGCCGGGCGCTCTCCCCACCTCCGCGTACCCCGAGTAGTGGGGCAGGCTTGGGCCCGAAGCCCCCCACTGTCGTCGCCGCCGCCCTTCGGTATAGTCGGGCGATTCCCCGCATGGCGGACGACCACATTCACATCGTCGGCGCGACGCAGAACAACCTGAAGGGCGTCGACGTCCGCATCCCGCTCAACGCGCTGACGGTCATCACCGGCGTGTCGGGCTCGGGCAAATCGAGCCTGGCGTTCGACGTCCTCTACGCCGAGGGACAGCGGCGCTACGTGGAGAGCTTCTCGGCCTACACGCGCCAGTTCCTCGACCGCATGGACAAACCCCAGGTCGAGCGCATCGACGGCATTCTGCCGGCGATCGCCATCGGCCAGGGCAACACGGTCAAGACCTCGCGCTCGACGGTCGGCACGATGACCGAGCTGCACGACCATCTGAAGCTGCTCTGGGCGAAGATCGGCGTGCTGCACTGCCGTCAGTGCGGCGAGCCGGTGCAGCGCTCGGCGGCCGAGGCGGTAGCCGTCGAGCTCCTGGCGCGCGGCGAGGGCGTGCGCGCGCTCATCACCTTCCCCGTTCCGCTGCCGGACAGCCTGCCGTGGCAGGAAGCGCGCGCGGGTCTCATGGCCGCGGGATTCCGCCGCCTGCTGATCGACGGCGCGATCCACGAGGTCGAGGAGCTGGAGACCGCGCCGCCGGCGCTCGAAGTGGTCGCCGATCGCGTCGTCGCCCGCGCCGAGCAGAAGCGCCGCCTCGTCGATTCGATCGAGCAGGCCTTCCGCTTCGGCAAGGGGCGGCTGACGCTGGTCTTCCCCGACGACGGCAACGCGCGCGCGCCTTACAGCGAGGCGCTCGAGTGCGCGCGCTGCGAGCTCGCCTATCGCGAGCCGACCGCCAACCTCTTCTCGTTCAACAGCCCCCTCGGCGCCTGCGAGACCTGCCGCGGCTTCGGCCGGGTGATCGACGTCGACCTGGACCTGATCCTTCCCGATCCGACCAAGTCGCTCGCCGACGGCGCCATCAAGCCGTGGTCGACGCCGTCCACCGAGTGGGAGCGCAGCGAGCTGAGCAAGTTCTGCAAGCGCGCCGGCGTTCCGATGCACGTGCCGTTCGAGCGGCTCGACGAGGCGCAGCGCCGCCTGGTGATCGACGGCGAGGGCAAGTACTTCGGCGTCCGCGGCTGGTTCAAGTGGCTCGAGGGCCGCACCTACAAGATGCACGTGCGGGTGTTCCTCGCCCGCTATCGCAGCTATCGCGTCTGCCCGGCGTGCGACGCGGGTCGCCTCAAACCCGACGCGCTGCTCTACCGCATCGACGGCCGTACGGTGGTGGACGTCAACCGCATGAGCGTCGCGCAGGCGGCCGCATTCTTCGGCGGCCTGCACCTCACCGGCGTGCAGGAGGAGATCGCCCACCTCATCCTCAGCGAGATCCGCCACCGCCTGCGCTACCTGCTCGCCGTCGGCCTCGACTACCTCACACTCGACCGGCAGTCGCGGACGCTCTCGGGCGGCGAGCTCGCCCGCGTCGACCTGACCCGCGCCGTCGGCTCCTCGCTGGTCAACACCCTCTACATCCTCGACGAGCCTTCGGTCGGCCTGCACCCGCGCGACAGCCAGCGGCTGGTGAAGATCCTCCAGGAGCTGCGCGCCAAGGAGAACACGGTCGTCGTCGTCGAGCACGAGGAAGAGATCATTCGCGAGGCCGATCACATCATCGACCTCGGCCCCGGCGCCGGCGAGCGCGGCGGCGAGATCCTCTTTGCCGGTCCCTATCGCGAGCTGCTCCCCGACGCGCGCTCGCTGACCGCGCAGTACCTCACCGGCCGGCGGCGCATCGCCGTCCCGGCCAAGCGCCGGCGGCCGATCCGCAATCACGAGCTGGTGATCCGCGGCGCGCGCGCGCACAACCTGCGCGACGTCGACGTGCACGTCCCGCTCGGCCGCTTCGTCTGCGTCACCGGGGTCTCCGGCTCCGGCAAGTCGACGCTGATGGAGGAGGTCCTGTACCGCGGCCTGCGCAAGCGCCTCGGCCAGTTCGACGGCGTGCCGGGCGCGCACGAGGACATCGAGGGATGGAATCGCGTCGGCAGCGTCGTGCTCGTCGACCAGTCGCCGCTCGGCACGACGCGGCGCGCCAATCCCGTCACCTACCTCAAGGCCTTCGACCCGATCCGCGAGCGGTTCGCGGCCGCCAGCCTCGCCAAGCTGCGCGGCTTCACCGCCGCGACGTTCTCGTTCAACGTCGCCGGCGGGCGCTGCGAGACGTGCGGAGGCGAGGGCTACGAGAAGGTCGAGATGCAGTTCCTCTCCGACGTCTACGTGACCTGCCAGACCTGCAACGGCGCGCGCTTCCGCGAGGACGTGCTCGAGGTGGCGGTGAACGGCAAGTCGATCCGCGGCGTGCTCGACCTCACCGCCGACGACGCCGTGCGCTTCTTCGGCGAGGGATCGGAGGTCAGCGCCCGCCTGCAGCCGCTGCTCGACGTCGGCCTCGGCTATCTGCGCCTCGGCCAGCCGCTGACGACGCTGTCGGGCGGCGAGTCGCAGCGCCTCAAGCTCGCCGCCGCGTTCGCCCAGCAGACCAAGGGGCAGACGCTGTTCCTCTTTGACGAGCCGACCATCGGGCTGCACTTCGCCGACGTCGAGACGCTGCTCGCCGCCCTGCAGACGCTGGTCGAGCGCGGTCACTCCGTCGTCGTCATCGAGCACAACATGGAGGTCGCCAAGGCGGCCGACTGGGTGATCGATCTCGGTCCCGACGGCGGTACCGGCGGCGGCCGCGTCGTCGCGGAGGGCACGCCGGAAGACGTCGCCGCGACCGCGGGCTCGCACACCGGCCGATATCTCGCCGCGGCGCTCGCCGGGCCGACCGCGGAGCAGATCAATCCCGTCGTCCGCGAGGCGCCGCCCGCCGTGACCAACGGCGCCGGAATGATGCGCATCGTCGGCGCCAACGAGCACAACCTGAAGGATCTCCACCTCGACCTGCCGCGCGACGCGTTCATCGTCGTCACCGGCCTCTCCGGCTCGGGCAAATCGACGCTCGCCTTCGACATCATCTACGCCGAGGGCCAGCGCCGCTATCTCGACAGTCTCTCCACCTATGCGCGCCAGTACGTGAAGGTGCTGCCGCGGCCCGACGTCGATCTCCTCGCCGGCGTGCCGGCGACGGTGGCGATCGAGCAGCGCCTCAGCCGCGGCTCGCGCAAGTCGACGGTCGCGACGGTGACCGAGATCTATCACTACCTGCGCCTGCTCTACGCCAAGATCGGCGTGCAGCACTGCGTGCGGTGCGGCCAAGCGCTCACTCCGCTCAGCCGCGAGCAGATCGCCGCGCGCATCAAGAAGGAGTTCAAGGGCGCGGAGACGACCCTGCTGGCGCCGGCGGTGCGCGGCCGCAAGGGCATCTACAAGGAGCTCTTCCAGGCGGCCCGCAAGCTCGGCTTCAAGCAGGCGCGCATCGACGGCGCGCTGGTCGCGCTCCAGCCGATGCCGGCGCTGGCGCGGTACAAGGAGCACGACATCGACATCGTCGTCGGCAGCGTGGATCTGCGCGCGCGCGGCGCGACGCCGCTGCCGGACCTGATCGCCAGCGCCCTCCGCCTCGGCAGCGGCACCGTCGTCGCCCAGTCCGGCGCGCGCGAGCATCTCTACAGCGAGCGCCTCTACTGCGGCCCCTGCGGCGTCGGCTACGAGGCGCTCGACCCGCGCCTGTTCTCGTTCAACAGCCGCCAGGGCGCGTGCAGCACGTGTGACGGCCTGGGCAGCGAGGCGACGTTCGACATCGACACCCTGATCGCCGACGCCAGCCGGCCGATCGGCGAAGCGTTGCTCGCCGCGCTGGCGCCCGGCGGCCTGGCGACGAGGCGCGTGATCAAAGAGGTTGCCAAGCGCCATCGCGTGCCGCTCAAGCGCCCGATCGGCAAGCTCACGGCCAAGCAGCGGACCGCGTTCTTCGAGGGGAACGGCTCGCCCGGCCTGCGCACCGCGCTGGAGGAGCTGATCGTCGAGGACGAAGACGTCGGCGAGGCGCTCTCCGGCCTGCTCGGCGAGCGGCCCTGCCCGACCTGCGGCGGCAAGCGGCTGAACGCGCGCGCCCGCGCGGTCCGCGTGCTCGGCCGCACCATCTCCGAGGTCACCGGCGAGTCCGTCGCCGACGCGCGCCGCGCCCTCGCGCGCTACGCGTTCGGCACCCGCGACGCGGCGATCGCCGCCAACGTCATGAAGGAGATCATGCCGCGCCTGCAGTTCCTCGAGGAAGTGGGCCTGCCCTACCTCACCCTCGACCGGCCGGCCGACACGTTGTCGGGTGGCGAGGCGCAGCGCATCCGACTGGCGGCGCAGCTCGGCTCCAACCTGCGCGGCGTCTGCTACATCCTCGACGAGCCGACCATCGGCCTGCACCCGCGCGACAACGCCATGCTGATCGACACGCTCAGCGGGCTGAAGGCGAAGGGCAACACGCTGCTGGTGGTCGAGCACGACGAGGCGACGATCGCGGCCGCCGACCTGGTCATCGACCTCGGCCCGGGCGGCGGCGCGCGCGGCGGCGAGCTGATGGCGATGGGAACGCCGGCGAGCCTCGCCGCGCAACCGCACTCGGTGACCGGACGGTTCCTCGGCCGCACGCGGCCGCGGCTCGGGCCGCTGCGCGACGTCACGCCGCTGCCGCGCCTGCGCCTGCTCGGTGCGCGCGAGCACAATCTCAAGGCGATCGACATCGAGCTGCCGCTCGGCGCCTGGACGTGCGTCACCGGCGTCTCCGGCTCGGGCAAGTCCACGTTGGTGCGCGACGTCCTCTTCGCCGGCCTGCGCCGCAGCCTCGGACTCGCCGGCGGGCGGGTGGGCGCCTACAAGGCGCTCAAGGGGTGGGAGGGCGTGCAGCGCGTCGTCGAGGTCGATCAGACGCCGATCGGCCGCACGCCGCGCTCGACGCCGGCGTCGTACGTCGGCTTCTGGGACGAGATCCGCCGCCTCTTCGCGCTCACGCCCGATGCGCGCAGCCGCGGCTACACCGCCAGCCGCTTCTCGTTCAACGTGAAGGGCGGCCGGTGCGAAGAGTGCGCCGGGCAGGGCCGGATCAAGATGGAGATGAGCTTCCTGCCCGATGTGTACGTCGGCTGCGACACCTGCCGCGGCGCGCGCTTCAACGACGAGACCCTCGCGGTCACCTACAACGGCCGCTCGATCGGCGAGGTCCTGCACATGACCACCGAGGAGGCGGCCGATTTCTTCTCGGCCGTACCCGGGGTCACGCAGCCCCTGCGCCTGCTCGTCGACATCGGCCTCGGCTATCTGACCCTCGGCCAGGGCAGCAACACGCTGTCGGGCGGCGAGGCGCAGCGCATCAAGCTCGCCTACGAGCTCGGCAAGCCGTCGCGCGACGCGACGCTCTACGTGCTCGATGAGCCCACCACCGGCCTGCACTTCGCCGACATCGAGAAGCTCATCGACGTGCTGCACCGCCTGGTGGATCGCGGCAACACGATCGTCACGATCGAGCACAACCTCGACATCATCAAGGAAGCCGACTGGCTCATCGACCTCGGCCCCGAAGGCGGCGCCGCCGGCGGCGAGGTGGTCGCCATGGGCCCGCCGACGAGCATCCTCAAGGCCAAGCGGTCGCACACCGCGAAGTTCCTGCGGGCGTTCCTCAACGGGACCTGAGTCCGCCCGCCGGGCGGCGGTGGTTCTGGACGCGAGCGCGGTTTCTGTAGCACACGGAGGCATGCGCACCTGCCGCTTCTTCCTCACCTCGCGCGTCGTGGCGATGGTATTCGCCGGCCTCGAGTTGCTGGTGCCGCGCCGCGCCGGGGCGGCGGCGACCATCGTCGTCAACACCACGTCCTACCAGGACATCGACAACAACGAGTGCTCGATCTACGAGGCGGTCATCGCCGCCAACACCAACGCCAGCTACAAGGGCTGCGCCGCGGTCAATGCCGGCGTCGGCGACACCATCACTTTCAATCTCAGCCCCTTCAACCGCCGCATCAACATCCTCATCACGCCGCTGCCGGCCATCACCGAAGCCGTCACCATCGACGGCGCCATCGCGGGCGGCGAGCGCGTCGAGCTGCACGGCGGCGGCGCGCCGCCGGTCAGCGGTCGCCACGGCATCACCGTGACGCCCACCGGGTACGGGACGATCATCCGCAACCTGGTCATCAACAACTTCGCCGACGACGGCATCTTCATCAATGCCGACGAGGTGTGGGTGTTCGGCTGCCGCATCGGCACCGACGTCACCGGCACGATGGCGATGCCCAACCAGGGCTTCGGCATCCAGGTGTTCGGCGGCAACGGCAACCGTATCGGCAGCGGCCTGCGCACCGGCAGCGCCTGCGACGGCGACTGCAACCTCATCTCGGGTGCGACCAATTCCAAGGCCAACGTGCTGCTCGACCTCAACAGCCTCGGCGCGCTGGTGCGCGGCAACTACATCGGCACCGACGTCACCGGCACGGTCGGCATCACGCCGCAGGACGTCCAGGGCATCGTCGACAAGGGCGGCGGCAACCGCATCGGCGGCGCGGCGGGTACGACGCCGGACGGCCCGTGCACCGGCGATTGCAACCTGATCTCGGGCAACAACATCAACGGCGGCATCGTGCTCGACGAAGCAGCGGCGTTTCCGGTGGTGCTGGGCAACTTCGTCGGCACCGACGTGACCGGCACGGCGTCGATCAGCAACGGCATCCAGCCCGGCTACTCGGAGGGCATCCTCAGCTACGCCAACTACGCGACGATTGGCGGCACGACGCCGGCGGCGCGCAACGTGGTCTCCGGCAACGTCGGCACCGGCATCCAGGTGCGCGGCGTCGGCAGCGTGGTGCGCGGCAACTACGTCGGCACCGACCCCACCGGCACGGTCGCGGTGCCGAACAGCGGACCGGGCGTGACGCTGGACCAGTCCAGCGGCGCCGTCGTCGGCGGCATCGAGGCGGGCGCCGGCAACCTGCTGTCGGGCGCCTCGACCAACGGCGGCAACGGCGTCCAAGCGTACTACTCGACCAACGCACAGATCGTGGGGAACCGCATCGGCACCGCCGCCGACGGGGTCACGCCGCTGCCCAATCTCAGGCACGGCGTGCTGCTCCACTTCGAATCCTCCAACAACATCGTCGGCGGGGCCAGCGCCCTCGCCGGCAACGTCATCGCCTACAACGGCGGCTACGGCGTCCGCGTCGACGCCACCCTGCCGCAGGTGCGCAGCAACACCATCCGCGCCAACCGCATCCACGACAACGACGACGGCGGCATCGAGTTGTCCGCCGGCGCCAACGACAACCTGGCGCCGCCGACGATCCTCGGGCGCGATCCGTTGCACGGCATCTCGTGCGCGCAGTGCGTCGTCGAGATCTTCTCCGACGGCGACGGCCAGGGCGCCGTGTTCGAGGGGGCGGTATTCAGCTCCGACGGCACCTGGTCGTACGACGGCTCGCCGGTCGGCCCCAACGTCACCGCCACCAACACCAACACCAGCAACAACACCTCGCCGTTCTCGGCGCCGTTCGTCCTCTTCTCGCCGACGCCGACCGCCACGCCGACGGCGACGATCCCGACCGCGACGGCGACCGCACCACCGACACCGAGCCGCACGGCCTCGGCGACGCGCACCCCGAGCGCGACGGCGACCTCCGTGGCGACGCTGTCCGCCACGGCACCGGCGTCGGCGACCCCGTCCGCGAGTCCCACCCGCACATCGTCGAAAACCAGCACCGCGACCGCGACGGCGACGAGCTCGCCATCGGCCACGGCCTCCCCGCCGGGCACGGCGCCGCCGTCGCCGAGCCCGAGCCGTACTTCCTCGGCGACCGCCATCGCGACGCCGGCCACGTTGCCGCCGACGGCAACGGCGACAGCTGCGCCGAGTGCGTCAGAAACGCCGCCGCCAAGCCCCCCACCGACGGCGTCCGCGACCGCAGCCCAGACGGCCGAGGCGACGTCGAAGCCGCCGACATGCACCGGCGACTGCGACGGCGACGGCACGGTCACGATCGACGAGTTGATCCGCGGCGTCGGCATCGCCCTCGGCACCGCGCCGACGAGCGACTGTCCCGCCTTCGCCAACGGCGACGGCGTGCTCGACATCGCCCAGTTGGTGCGCGGCGTGGGGAACGCCCTTGCCGGCTGCCCCGCCGCGTGATCAGGGGCGCATCGGGGAGGCAGATCACACACCGCGCGATCGGCGAGGGCCCTGGTCAGGCTCGAGAACTGAATCCCCTCGATCAATCACGAGCCGTTCCCCGCCGGGCAGAACATCCTCGCCTGCACGGCAGTCGGCTTCCTCGCCGTCCGAGTGGTGGCGCCAGGCACGGGTACACTATGGCCGCGGGCTGGAGATCTGAACCACCCTCGTAGCCGTGGTCGTCCAGGCGCCCCACCGCGGAAGGTCCGCTCGACCGCCGCGGTGTCGGCGAGCACGTGGTGCGATACTCCGCGTAGGGGGCCTCCGTGCCCATTGCCGCCCGCAGCGCGGCGGAGATCGGTGCGGACCAAACGCTGACGGCGGACTGGCGTCCGGCGCGCGCCGCGCGCCGACGGGCGTGGACGCCCGCGCTCCTACGTACTGTCGCCACCCGCCGCGATTGCGAGCAGCGCGTCGACCACCCACCGATAGTACGCCTCGACGTAGTGGTAGCTGGCGACCCCCCAGCGGTGCGTCGGGTCGGCGACGCACACCTCCGGCGGGGCGTGACGCACCGCGCGCCGGGGCCCAATGCGTCGGCGAGCGCGTCGATCATCTGCCGCTGCGCCGCGTTCAACGCATCCGCCCCGGCGGCCTGCGCCTCCGTCAGGGGGATGCCGTCGACGGTATGCGTGACGTACGGCGCCTCGTGCAGCACGAAAGTGGTACGCGGCAACTCGCGATGCAGCCGATCGGCCAGCGCGCGCGCCGCCGCGGCGAACAGCGCCTGACGACGCGGGTCGTGGACGGAGCACGTGTCCTCGGCCTCGGCCAGCGCGCGCGCGCCGAATGCGGTCTGCGTGAGATAGTTCGAGACGGTGAACCACGTGCGACCGATGCGGCGGATCTCGAGGCGTTCGTCCATCAGATCGAGGACCACGACGTCCGGCTGACGCTCGACCAATCGGTCGACGAGCGTCTTGCGCACATCATCCTCGATCGCCCGTCGGACCCACGAGCTGACCGGTCCGGCCAGCTCCGTATCGCGAGCGGACCACGGCGGCGAGTGCTGGCTGATCCAGGAGCTGCGGGCCGCGTAGTAGAGCAGCGGCAGCCGGGTCGCCAGTTCCGCCGCCCGGGAATCGAGCGCAAAGGCATCGCGCGTCACGCAGCTGCCCCAGATGGCCACCGTTCGCGAGGGCCGGCTCATCGTCGTCTCTGTCCGTCGCGCACACTCAGCCGGCCGCTCGCTCGTTCATTCCGGCAGCTCGGGAGCCCAGGAAACGCCGTTGATGTGGGAGCCGCCGTCCGCGTAGATCGTGTTGCCGGTGACGTAGACCGCGTCGTCGGAGGCGAGGAACAGGGCGACGCCGCCGATGTCGCGCTCCGGGTCGCCCATGCGCCCGAGCGGGTTCTGGCGCAGCAGCGCGGCGGCGTTGTCGGGATCGAACTGGCGAAAGAGCTCGTAGGGCGCGGTCGCCGCCGCCGGGCAGATCACATTGGCGAGGATGTTGTGGCGACCCCACTCGCGTGCCGCGGTTCGCGTCAGCGCCCGCAGCGCCTCCTTGGCGCTGTTGTACTCGGCGGTGAACATGTGGGCGTTGACGCCGTTGAGCGAGCAGAGCGTGATGATGCGCCCGCCGCCCTGATCGCGCATGTGCGGGAACGCCGCCTGCATGGCCCAGAAGGCGCCGAAGACGGCGACGTCCAGGGCCTGCCGGAGATCGCCGTCGGTCTTGTGCTCGAGTCGGCAGAAGGTGCCGCCGCCCCAGGCGTTGTTCACCAGCACGTCGACGCGCCCGAACGCCGCGACGGTGCGCTCCACCATCGCCAGCACCTGCGGCTTGTCGGTTACGTCGGTGGCGACGAACTCGGCGCGCGCCCAGGTCGGCGTAACTCGGCGGCGACCCCCGCGCCGGTCGCGGCATCGCGCTCCGCGACCACCACCGCCGCGCCCTCGACGGCGAAGCGACGCGCGATGCCACGGCCGATCCCCTGCCCGGCGCCGGTCACGATCGCCACCTTCTGAGCCAGTCGTCCCATGATCCGGATCAACTGCTCGACGCACCCGCAGCGGTCAACTGCAGTGGGAGCGCGGGCCTCCGTGCCCGTCGCCGCCCGGAGGGCGGCGGAGAACGCCGGCGGATGGTATGGATCTAGCCGCGCGCCGTCGTGCCGACGGGCGGGGACGCCCGCGCCCCCGGCAGGGCATCTTCGCAGCGGCCCCAGAAGAGTGTATGGCTCGTGGTTCTGCCGCATCCTCGACCCATCGCTCCGCACGGCCATTCCATGACCAAGACCGTCACAGACACGACCAACGGCTTCGCTGCGCTCGGGCTCCGGCCCGAGTTGGTGGGCGTCCTCGGCAGCCTCGGATACGAGGAGCCGACGCCGATCCAGCGCGAGTCCATCCCGCTGCTGCTGGAGGGCCGGGATCTCCTCGGTCAGGCGGCCACCGGCACCGGCAAGACGGCCGCCTTCGCGCTGCCGATCCTGCAGCGCATCCGCCGCGGCGAGCGGGTGGCACCGATCGCCCTGGTGCTGGTGCCGACGCGCGAGCTGGCGATGCAGGTCTCGGAGGCCATCTCCCAGTACGGACGCGAGCTCGGCGCCCGGGTCGTGCCGATCTACGGCGGGCAGCCGATACGCCCGCAGCTCGACGCCCTGGCGCGCGGCGCCCACGTCGTCGTCGCCACGCCCGGACGCGCGCGCGATCACATCGGGCGCGGCACGCTGGCGCTCGGCGGGGTCGAGGTCGTGGTGCTCGACGAGGCCGACGAGATGCTCGACATGGGCTTCGCCGAGGACCTCGAGGCGATCCTCAAGGCGACGCCGGCGGAGCGCCAGACCGTATTGTTCTCGGCGACGCTGCCGCCGCGCATCAACGGCATCGCCAAGCGCCACCTGCGCGAGCCGGTCCGGGTGAAGATCGGCATCGAGGCCGCCGACCGCGGCAAGCGCCCGCTCGTGCGCCAGGTCGCCTACGTCGTCGCTCGGGCGCACAAGGCCGCGGCGCTCGGCCGCATTCTCGACGTCGAGTCGCCCGCCGCGACGATCGTCTTCTGCCGCATGCGCACCGAGGTCGAGGAGCTCACCGAGACGCTGAGCGGCCGCGGCTACCGCGCCGAGCCGCTGCACGGCGGCATGAGTCAGGAGCAGCGCGACCGTGTCATGGGACGCATGCGCGCCGGCACCGCCGTGCTGCTGGTGGCCACCGACGTCGCCGCGCGCGGGCTCGACCTCGATCAGCTCAGCCACGTCGTCAACTACGACGTGCCCGCGGCGCCGGAATCGTACGTGCACCGCATCGGCCGTGTCGGTCGCGCCGGCCGCGCCGGCGTCGCCATCACCCTGGTCGAGCCGCGCGAGCGGCATCTGCTGGGCAACATCGAGCGCCTCACCGCGCAACCGATCGCCATGGCGAAGGTGCCCACCGTTGCCGACCTCCGCGCTCGCCAGATGCAGCGAACGCTCGACCGCCTGCGCGACGCCCTGCAGGGCAGCGATCTCGAGCAGTTCGGCGCGGTGGTCGATGCGCTCGCCGACGAGGTCGACCTCCGCGACATCGCCCTTGCCGCCGTGCAGCTGGCGCATCAGGTCGGCCGGGCGCCGGAGGACGAGCGGGAGATCCCCGAGGCCGGCGGACGTGACGCGCGCGAGCACGGGGAGCGCCCGGGGGCGGGGCGCCCGACCCATCCGGGAGCGCGCCCGCGCCGCGGCGCCGCGCGCGACACGGCGAGCCTCTACGTCGGCGTCGGCCGCAGCGCCGGCATCCGACCCGCCGACCTGGTCGGCGCGATCGCCAACGAGACCGAGCTGAGCGGCCGCGACATCGGCCCGATCACCATCGCCGAGCGCTACTCGATCGTCGGCATCCCGACCGACGCCGTCGACGGCGTCATCGCCGCGATGCAGCGCAGCACGCTGAAGGGTCGGAAGGCGACGTTTCGTCGCTACGTCGAGCACGGCGCGCAGTCCAGCCGCGGCGCGCGCAACTAAGCGCCGTCGCCTTGACCCCGGCGCGGCGGCCCGATAGCCGCTCCGGCTCCGCGTGGGTCCACCACCTCGACCTACGCCAGAAAAGGGGAACCCTGATGCGTCGATTCACTCTTCTCGTTGCGGCCGTCTGCCTGCTGGCGCTCAACGCCGGTTGTTCCAGCAAATCCGGCAGCGCCGCCGCGCCGGCGGCTGCCGCGAAGCCGATCCCGCCCGACAGCCCGCTCGCCAAGATCAACATCGGCATGACCGCACAGGAAGTGTCGACCATCCTCGGAATGCCGACCAATCAGGTGTCGTACGCCTCCGGCAAAGCCTGGATCCCGTTCTACTTCGGTGACGACGCGCGCCGCACGGAGTGGAGCTACAAGGGGCTCGGGCGCGTCGTCTTTACCGGCGGCAATGTCTTTGGCGGCGCCGGCGGTCACGTCGAGCGCGTGGACTACGATCCGACGGAAACCGGCGTCCGCGCCGGCTAAGCCGTTCGGCGGTGCATGAGCGCGAGGATGCGCTGGTGCACCGCCGGGCGTCCGCGCATCGTCTCCAGCTCCCGTTCGCGCGCCTCGGCCAGCCGCGCCGCGATCACGGCGCGCTGCGCCGCGACGCGTGTCAGTCCGGCGCGCACATCGTCGGGCGTGATGGCCGCACGCGGCGCGTCGACGAGGCGCACCGCGAGCCCGAGCGACTCGCAGAGCGCCGCCATGTGGGGCTGATCGCCGAAGAACGGGTAGGAGACCATCGGCACACCGTGGACGATCGCCTCGTGCGTCGAGTTGAGCCCGTGGTGGGTGACGAAGACGGTCGCATCGCGCAGGACGCGCATCTGATCGACGTACCCGTCGACGCGAACGTTGGGGCGGGTCAGGCGCGAGGCCAGGGACGCGCGCTCCCAACTGCCGAGACTGATGAGCGCGGTCGTGTCGGGGAGCGCGGCGAGGGCGTCGGCGACCGCGGTCATCGCGCTGAGCGCCTCGGCCTCGTAGTAGCTCCAGATGACGGTGCCGAACGAGACGTAGACGCGCGTTCCGCTCGCGCCGGCGCCGAAGGGTGACGACGCGTCAGATCGGTCATCGATGTCTGCAGGGGAGAGTGAGCCGTAGTACGCGAGCGGCCCGAACGCCGTGCGGTGCTCCTCGGGCAGAAACCCCGGCGGCTCGCAGTAGAGGTTCAGATCCGGGCTGACGCCCGCCACGTAGGAGAAGGGGCTGGCCTCCGGGATGCGGTGGCGCTCGCGCAGGACGCGCACCGCCGCGTGGCAGGCCGGGGCGATCGCCACCCGCGGGTCGTGCTGCAACCGCGCAAGCGTCGGCCCCGGTGCGGTATTGTGTGCGGCGCAGACGTTGACGCGTGGCACGCCGAGGTGATTCGCCACGACCCATCCGATCACCGCGAACGTGTCGTGGATGACGATCGACGGTCGCAATGCGGCCGCCTCGGCGACGACCGCGTCGGCATAGTGGCCGGCAAAGCTCACGAACCGACACGGCACCGGCATCGAGGTCGCATCGGCCGCCTCGATCGGGCGACCGGCGAAGAGATCGACGAACTGGCCGCCGGCGCTCTCGACCTCCGGCGCGAAGCGCCGATCGGTGAACACGTGGGTCGTCACGCCGGCGTCAACCAGGCCGGCGATCAGCGGCCGCAGGCGTTGGAAGTGCCCGCGCAGCGGCATGCAGAAGACGAGCGCCGGGCCGGGATCGATCATGGGTGGGTCCATGGGTGTGAGTGAGGACGTGGCATCGGGTACCAATCCGCCATGCACCGCGCCAGGCGCGCAGGCCCCCGTGCGCGTCGACGCGAGCGGTCCGGCGATTTGAGAGGCGCTCCGGCGCCCTCCGGGCGGCGGTGCGCGGCGCGTATCGACACTAGCGCTCGAGTGATGTTGAGACGCGCGCCGACAATGCCCGCATGGCGCGGCGGCCGAGCTCGCCGGCGACGAGACGGGTCGATCCCAGCCCGCGGGCGGCGCGGAGTTGGGCGAGCGCCGTCTGCAGGTCGCGACCGGCGAGCGCCTGCCAGGCCAGGCCGGCGGCGTAGCGGGCGTAGTTCTCGCGCGTGCGCCGGGTGGTCTCGGCGGCGATCGCCGGTGGCAGCTCCGACTCCGACAGGCTGATGCTGCGGCCGATCTCGGCGATGTTCTCGCCCGAGCGCTGGAAGGCGACGGAGGCGGACTCCCCGTGTCTCCGGTAGCAGGCGAGCGCCTCGGGCTCGTACCAGATCGGGTAGGCGGCGGCGATGCGCTTCCACATGTCCCAGTCGAGCGCGTAGGCGAGGTCGAGGCGGAAGCCGCCGAGCGCCTCGTAGACGCTACGCCGGACGACCAACGCGGAGGCGCGCAGATGCAGGCCGACGAAGACGTGCTCCACCCACTCCTCGAGGATGCCGGGCGCGGCGCGGAGGGCCCGTTGCCGCCGGACGAACCGCTCCTGCGCGTCGACGACGTCGTCGCGGCAGAAGGCGGCGCCCGCGACCGGACACGACTCGATGCCGCTGCGCAGACGCGCATAGAATCCCGGCCGCAGCAGATCGTCCTGATGGAACAGGTGCACCCATTGGCCGCGCGCGCGACGAATGCAGGTGTTCCAATTCTCACCGATGCCGACACGCCGCTCCTGGCGGAACCAGGCGACGCGATCGCGCGCGCCGGCGGGGACGCAGTCACGCGCGTCGACGCGGTGGGACGCGTCGTCGACGAGCGCAATTTCCATCTCCGCCGGTCCCGGATCCTGGTCGAGCACCACCGCCAGGGCGCGGCGAAGATAGGCGGGATCCGGCTCGTGGGTCGGGATCATCACCGACCAGAACGGGCGGGCCGCGTCTGTCGGTGGCGGGTCGATCGGCGGGTAGTCGCTCATCGCCAGGAATCCCGCGCGTACGCGTCGTAGCTGAGGCCGCTGTAGTAGGCGACGCGGCCGAGATTGCGAGCCGCGAGCGCCAGGCGGTCGAGGCCGCGCGCGCGGGAGGCTGGGAACACCACCAGGCCGGCGACGCCCCAGGCGAGCCCCGAGGTCAGCCAGCGCACGAACTGCTCGCCCCGACGGACGTTCGGCATGCTCTCGGCGTAGGCGCGCGCCGAGCCGAGGCCGCCGAGGAACCGCCGGCGCAGGATCCAATTCATCGTCGCGCGGTTGGCCGGCACGTGCTCCCAGACGATGGCGGTGTCGACGGCGATGACTCGGCCGCCGTTCGCCAGCAGGCGCATGAAGAGATCGGTGTCCTCGCCGCCGCTGAGAGCGAACCGCTCGTCGAAGGGACCGGCCATGGCCGTGAGGATCGTCCGTCGAACGAGTGCGTTGCCGGTGCGCATGCCGCGGCGTTCGAGCGGCGTGCCGGTGGGAAAGCGCGGACGATCGAAGAACCCTCCGTCGACGAGCCAGCGCGGCGCGTCCTCCCGGAAGCGCGGCACGACCGGGCCGACGCCGGCGTCGGCACCGTGCCGCACCAGCGCGCCGTGGAGCTCGATGAGCCACCGCGGGTCGGCTTCCTCGTCGTCGTCGATGAAGGCGACGAACGCCCCTTGCGCCGGCTCGACCGAGCGGTTGCGCGCGCGCGCGATGCCACGCTCCGGCTCGACCAGATAGTGCAGCGGCTGTCCTTCCGCCCGCGCCTGGCGGACGGCGACCTCGCCCGTCCGGTTCACATCGTTGTCGACGACGATGATCTCGTGGCGCGGCGACGCCGGATCCAGCCGCGCGAGCGAGCGCAGCAGGCGCAGCAGGGAATCCGGACGGCGGAACGTGCAGATGCAGATGCTGACGTCGATCACGCGTCGCCCGCGGCCCGCTGGTGCCGACTCGCCGTCGCCTCCAAGGCGGCGCGCTCGCGTCCGATGAACTCGGCGTCGTCGCGCTCCAGCTCACCCTGATAGAGCTCCAGGAGCAGGCGCCGGGCGATGACCTTGGCGGGCACGTTCTTCGAGAGCCCGTCGGTCTCGTGGTAGCGCACCAGCGCCTCCTCGAGGTGGTGAAAGCCGTAGCGCGGCGACAAGCGGATGAAGAGCTCCATGTCCTCGAGGGCGGGGAGTCGCTCATCGAAGCGCGCCGACCTCGGTGAAGCACTCGCGGCGGATGACCGTGGCCTGAATGCCGATCCGGCAGACCTGATAGAAACGCGTCCGCGGGTCGATCAACTGCCCCGGGACGAGGTCGGGCGAGCGGTGGTACTCGGTGCGGCCGTCGCTCCAGATGCGCTCCATGTCGGAGTAGACGACGCCGACGTCGGGTCCGCACCCCGCGAAGGCGTGCAGGTGACGCTCGAGCTTGGTCGGCAGCCACTCGTCGTCGGAGTCCTGGAAGGCCAGCAACGAGGCCGCGGCGTGCCGGATGCCCACGTTGCGCGCCGCGGCGACGCCGCGGTTCACGTCGAGCCGGCGGTAGTGCAGACGCGGATCGCGGAAGCGCGCGACCGCCGCGGCGGTGTCGTCGGTCGAGCCGTCGTCGATGATGAGCAGCTCGAAGTCCCCGTACGTCTGCTCGAGCACGCTGCGGATCGCCCGGCCGATCAGCGCACCGCGCTGATAGGTGGGGAGGACGATGCTCACCGCCGGATGGGCGGAGTGTCCGTTAAGCCGTCGATCCGACATCGCCAGTTGGGCCTTGCGGCGCATATCGAGAACCGAGGGCTTCGTACAGACACCCCGCCCACACGGTGAGCTCCCACCGCGCCTCGAACTCGCGGCGCGCATCGGCCGAGCGGCGCGCCCTCGCCAGCTTGCTCAGGGCGCGGGCCAATCCGGTCCTGATCGCGCGCGCCCCGCGCGGCACGTACGGCAGTCCGGCGTTGGCACGCTGCGTCGACTCGCGGCGGACGCACCGTCCGAGCTGGAAGGCGCGCGTGAAGACGAAGGCACGGGTCATCTGGCGCGGCCCGATGATGTGGTGCACACGTGCCGCCGCGCAGTGCCAGCAGGTCATTTTCTCTTTCAGCGCCAGGCGCAGCAGGAACTCTGTCTCGCTGCCCATCGCATACGTCGACGATCCGTTCGGACCGACGCGCTCGTCGAATCGATGGCCGCGACGGAACCATTCGGCGCGCACGGCCATGTTCGCGCCCCAAATCTTGGTGGGGTCGCACGGTCCGTCCTCGCGCGCCGCGTCCGGAATGCCAAACGCCGGCGCGGCGGGCACCCACTCCTTCACCCACTCGTCCGGCGGCACGTCCCACGCCGGCAGGATGTGCCCGCCGAACGCACCGCATTCCGGGTGTTGCGCCGCCGCCGCGCACAACTGGACCAGCCAATCGCGCTCCGGCAGCACGTCGTCGTCGCTGAAGACCGCCAGGTCGCCCGCGAGCTCGCGCAGGCCGCGATTGAGCGCGCGGTTCTTGCCGCGCCGCGCCTCGCTCACCGGCTGCAGCGGGAGGCGATCGCCATACGAGGCGATGACCTGCGCGGTGTCGTCGTCGCTCGCGTTGTCGATGACGACGAGCTTCCAACCGCCGGGCGGGGGCAGCACCTGCGTGTAGGCGTCGAGCACCCGCGGCAGGGTCCGCCCGCCGTTGTGAGTCGCGATGAAAACCGTCAGCACGCCACGCCCCGGGGGCCACATCGGGCGACCGGGGCGGCGAAGTCAAGTTGGAGGTTCTGAAGAGCGCGTCTCGAACCGCGGCGGCCCCACCGGTTCGGCGGCGCCACGCGTCCTGCTCCCAACCATCCCTTGGAGAGGCATCAGCATTTGTCTGTCGGAGGCGCAGCGAGTTGCGCTATGCTGGTGGGCGTCACCATGGTCCGAAAGTGGTCAGAAGGCATCCGGGAGTCGCCCGATGTGCGCGCGGCGCTCGACCGTCTGATCGTGCGCCGTGGCCGGTTGGTGCTGTTGCTCGGATTCGCCTCGATCGCGACGTTCAGCGCCGTCAACCACCTCACCTGGTCGCCGCCGCCGCTGTGGACCGACGTGATGAACATCGTCCTGGCGACGACCGTCGGGGCGGCGTTGCTGCTGAGCGGCGCGCCGGCGGTCCGGCGCCACATGGTCGCGGTCTGCCTGGTGCTCGGCACCGCCGGGTGCATCGTGCGCGCCTGGGCGGGCGTCTGGCACGGCGAAGTGGCACCCACCGCGATATTCTTCGTGGTCATGGCCATGGCGGCCGCAGCGATCCTGCCGTGGGGCTTCTGGCCACAATTCTTCGGGGCGGTCGTGCTGGGCATCGCCGTGGCGGTCAATTCCTATCTCGTGACCGGAGGATTCGGCCCTCCGCCCGGCCATGCCGCTACCGCCGTCGCGCTCGGCCTGGCCGGCTCGGTCGTCCTCGCCGCCGAGATGCGCCGCCACTACGCCCAACTCTTCCGGGACAACTTCAGGCGGCGTGATGCCGAGGCCGCAGTGGCGCGCCTGAACGCGGAGTTGGAGCGGCGCGTCGACGAACGGACCGCGCAGCTGACCGCCGCCACGCAGGATCTCGAGCGCGAGGCCCAGGAACGCCGATACGCGGAGATCGAGATGCGCGAGAGCCAGCGCCGTCTGCAGGCCGTGCTCGATCACGCCGACGTCGGAATCTACCTGCGCGACCTCGACGACCGCTATCTGCTGGTCAACCGCTACTGGCTACAGGTCGCGGGGCGGCGCCGCGAGGAGGTGATCGGCCACACGATGGACGAGATCATGCCGCGCGACGTCGCGGCGGCGGTGCGCGCTCACGACGCCGAGGTGTTGCGCTCGCCCCACTCGCTGCAGTTCGAGGAGGACATCCCGCAACTCGACGGCTGGCACACCTTCGTCACGGTGAAGTTCGCCTGGCTCGGCGATGACGGCAAACCCGTCGGCATCTGGGGTCTCGCCACCGACATCACCGATCGCAAGCAGGCCGAGGCGGAGGTCCGGCGGTCGGAGGCCGCGCTCTCGGCGGTGATCGAGAACACCAGCGACGCGGTCTGGTCGGTCGATCGCGACTTCCGCGTCACCTTCATCAACGGCGCGGCGCGGACGCGGTTTGCGCAATTCATCGGTGTGCCGTTCAGCAACCGAAGCGATATCGTACCGGAGGCCGTGCGCGCGGAATTCATGCTGCCCTACGCGCGCGCCCTGGCCGGCGAGCACGTCCAGCTCGAGCGCAGCGACGGCGGCGGACCGGACGGAAGCCAGCACACGCTCATCTCGCTCCACCCGATCGTTGAACGCGACGAGGTGATCGGCTTGACGGCGTTCAGCAAGGACATCACTTCCCTCAAGCGGGCCGAGGCGGCGGCGCGCCAGCATCAGGCCGAACTGGCGCATGTGCTGCGGCTCAGCACGATGGGCGAGATGGCCTCGGGCCTGGCGCACGAGATCAACCAGCCGCTCGGTGCGATCGCCAACTACGCGAAGGGCTGCGTGCACCGCTTGCGCACGGGCACCCTCGATGGCGCCGGCGTGCTGCCGATCGTCGAGGAGATCGCCGCCGAGGCGCTGCGCGCCGGCGAGATCATCCGGCGGCTGCGCGACCTGATCCGCAAGGACAACAGTCGACAGGCGCCGGCGGATCTCAATCGCCTGGTGCGCGAGTCCGTCCGCCTCATCGAGCCCGAGGCGCGGGCGCGCGGCGTGAACCTGCGCATGGAGCTGTCGCCGACGCTGCCCGAAGTGTCCTGCAACGACATCCAGATCGAGCAGGTGTTGCTCAATCTGCTGCTCAACGGCGTCGACGCGGTCGAGGCCGCCGACAACGGGCAGCGCACGCTGGCGGTGCAGACGGCGCTCGCCGGCGACGCGGTCCAGGTGGCCGTGAGCGACTCCGGCGTCGGCATCCCCGCGCCCCCCGCCGACGTCTTCGCGCCCTTCTACAGCACCAAGGCCAGCGGCCTGGGCATGGGCCTTTCGATCAGCCGCTCGATCATCGAAGCGCATGGCGGCCGCTTGTGGGGCGCCCGCAACGAGGATTGCGGGAGCACGTTCCGGTTCACGCTGCCGGCGTGATCGCGCGGCATCAGCGAAACAACAGCCAGCCGACGGCGATCGCGCCGGCCGCCGCGATCAGCACCCATCGCCACGAACGGGAGGCGACGGGTTCGCTCGCCAGACAGGATCGACAGACCGCGCGGCGGCTCGTGAAGCGCATGACCACGTCGACACAATCGCCGCAGCACAGTGCCCCACAATCGGCGCACACGCCCGCCGCCGGCGCGTGGCAGTACGCGCAGTAGTCGGCATCCGGCGTGAACGGTTGTTCCTGCACGATGACTCACCCCAGAGGTACACAGAGGGGAACGGAGGTCCAGACCGGCGCTTGCGCCGCGCGCATCCGGCTGTAGGCTCGCCTTCCGATGGTGAAGAAGGAGCTGCCCGCCACGACGCCGCCCGCGGCGCTGGGCTCACTCGGCGATCTCCTCCGCGAGCGGGGGATGAGCGTCACCAGCGAAGCCGCCGCGCCGCCACCGACGACGCAGCCGCCCGCGCCGGCTCCCGGCGGGCCCGATCTGTCGCGCGCCGGCAAGCTGATCGTCCGCCGCGAGCGCAAAGGGCACGGCGGCAAGGCGGTCACCGTGGTCGATGGACTTGGCGGCTCGGCGGCGACGCTCGACGCGCTGGCGCGCGCGATGCGCAAGGCCCTCGGCTGCGGCTCGTGGGTCGAGGATGGCCGCATCGTCCTGCAGGGCGATCGCCCCGACGCCGCGGCGGCATGGCTGGCGCGTCACGGCGCTCGCCAGGTGACGCGCGGGAACTAGGAATGTTGGAGGACATTCCCCGACTGGAGGGCGCGGCTCCCGCCGCGCCTGGCAGGCGACTCGAACTGCAGCGGCGGTCAGCGGCCGCGCGGGAGCGCGGCCCTCCATTCGGTGACGGAGGTTGCGGCAGGTGGAGCTCGCGGTCGCTTGCTCGAACCGGTGCGACTGGTCGATGCTCGGCGTGCGATGCAGCTGTTCGATCTGCTGACCGCTCACAGTGACCGGATCGCGCTGACCGCGGACGGGCGCGACCATACGTACGCGGGAATCGCCGAGGCGAGCCGGCGGGTGGCGGCGGCGTTGCGGGCTCGCGGCTTGCGGCCCGGCGAGCGGGTCGCGTTCTTCCTGTCCAACCGCGCCGAGCTGGCGATCGCCTACTTCGGCTGCTTCGCCGCCGGCCTGGTCGCCGTGCCGCTCAACCCGCGCTATCGCGGGCCCGAGGTCGAATACGCGGTCGCCGACTGCACGCCGCGGGCGTTGATCGCGGAGGCCGGGCTGCTCGACCGGCTCGACGGTACACGGCTGGCGCAGCTCGGCGTGGCGGACGTGCTGGTGGTCGGCGCCCGCGCGCCGGCGGGAACGCATCCCTTTGCCGCGCTGCTCGACACGGTCCCGCTCGCGTCACCGGCCGCCGTCGCCGCCGACGCGCCCGCCGTCGTGCTGTACACCTCGGGCAGCACCGGCAAACCGAAGGGCGTCACGCACACGCACGCATCGCTGCTCAACACGGCGCGCCACCAGGTGGTGAGCCAGGCGCTCGACGCACGCGACGTGCAGCTCGCCTGGATGGGCATCGCGTATATCGCCGCGTTCGCCGGCCAACTGCTCACCACCCTGCACCTCGGCGGGCGCCTGGTGTTGCTGCCGCACTTCGACGGCGACGCCGTGGTCGACGCGATCGCCCGCCACGGCGCGACCCGCCTGCAGACCGGTCCCGCCGATCTGCGCGATCTGCTCGCGTTGCCGCGACCGGATCCCACCGCGCTCGCGACCCTGCGCGCCTGTATCGCCGGCGGCGAGCGGATCCACGACGAGCTGCACGCGCGCTTCGCGGCCTGGGCCGGTATCCCGCTCACCGAAGCCTGCGGCATGACCGAGGCGTACAACTACGCGATGAACCCGCCGTTCGGCGACAAGCGCATCGGATCGTTCGGCCTCCCCACCGAGGGCGTGCGCCTGCGCCTCGTCGGCGCCGACGGGCGCGACGCCAGCGAGGGCGAGGTGCTGCTGCGCAGCGACGCCATGGCGAGCGGCTACTGGAACGACCCGCCTGCCACCGCCGACGCGTTGCGCGACGGCTGGCTGGTGACCGGCGATCTCGCCCGCCGCGATGCCGACGGGTGGTACTGGTTCGTCGGCCGCCGCAAGGAGATCATCATTCGCGGCGCCTCCAACATCGCGCCGGGCGAGATCGAATCGGTGCTCGTCCAGCACCCGGCCGTCGCCGCCGCCGGCGTCGTCGGCGCCCCGGATGCGCACGACGGCCACGTGCCGGTCGCCTTCGTCCAGCTCCGGCCCGGTGCCGTCGCCGGCGTCGAGACCCTGCGCGCGTTCGCCGCCGAGCGCCTGGCGGAATACAAGGTGCCGGTGCAGGTCACCGTGCTCGACGCGCTGCCGCTCAACGTGAACGGCAAGGTCGATCGGCCGGCGTTGGCCGCGCGCGTCGCGCGCGCGACGGCGCGCTCATGATCACGCGCCGGCGGCTCCTCGCGCGCGCCGCGGCCGGCGCGCCGGCGCTGTTCATCCTTCCCGGGTGTGCCACACTGTGCGGCAAGCGATCGGGCATGGCCGTCCCCACCACCTACCGCCGCGTCTTCGTCTTCAGCGGCCACCTCATCGACGCGCCCGACCGCCCGACGCCGCGCTTCCCGGCGAGCAAGGAGCCCGTTGCCGCCGCGGCGATCGGCGCCACCCTCGACTCACTCGGGTGCGGTCCCGCCGACCTCGGCATCTGTGGCGGAGCCTGCGGCGGGGATCTGCTCTTCGCCGAGGCGGTCCTCGCGCGCGATGCCCGTCTGCTCCTGCTGCTGCCCTTCGACGAAGCGACGTTCCTCGGGCAGTCGGTGGATGTGGCCGGCCCGCAGTGGCGGCAGCGTTTCTATGCCGTGAAGGCCAATCCGCGCACCGAGACGCGGCTCGCGCCCGACGTGCTCGGCCCGCTGCCGGCGGGCGAGAACGCCTTCGAGCGCGAGAACCGCTGGCTGCTCGACACCGCGCTGGGCTTCGGCGCCGACCGCGTCGAGTTCATCTGCCTGTGGAACGGCGGCGGCGGCGACGGCCCCGGCGGCACGCAACACATGGTGAACGAGGTCGAGCAGCACGGCGGCCACGTCCACTGGCTCGACACGCGCACACTCTGGGCGCTGTGACCTGAAGACAGCAATTCGTCGCTCGATCACTCGTGCCGCCAGAACGCGAACGACTGGAACTGCGCGCCGCGCCACCAGGCATTCGGCTTGACGATGAGCCGGTGATTGGTGGCGCCGGCCTGCGATTCCACCGGCCGCAGCACCGCGCCGTTGGCGGCGCGCGCGGCGCGCACGCGGTCTTCCGGCACCACCGCGACGATGTGGCCCGAGCGGTTGGTGTCCTTGCGCTTCGCGACGATCAGACACACCTGACCGGCGTTGGCCGAGGCCTGGAGGACGTCGAGGTCGGTAACGAAGCGCCAACCGAAGCCCGGTCCGACGTCGCGTAGCCAGTCGTGCAGGGCGTTGGCGTTGAGCTCGCTCACGGTGTTGTCGTAGCGCACCGGCACGTCCTCGCCGGCGCCGATGCGCGCCAAGGCCGATGCGGTCCAGAACACCCGCGGCAGGTACGCCTGCGCCAGATAGCAGTAGTCGTATGCGTAGATGTTGCAGAACGTCGCCGCGGTCGTCGGCCCGTAGCGCTGGTGGGCGCGGTTCTCGCTGTCGAGCCAGGCGACGATGTCGAGCAGTTGCTCCGCGCGGCGCGACGCGGCGCCGGTGCGGCGGGGCATGCCGGCCTCACCCAGCGGAAAGGCGCGGCCGCTGGTACCGCGGCGCGTGACATCGCGGCGTCCCTCCTGCAGATGCACGGGCGGGATGGCGCGGGGCGGGGGCGGGGCCTCCGCGTGCACCGCCACGGGCGTCGTCGCGCGCAGGAACGCGGCGCTGACGAAGCCCTCGACCGTCTGCCCGCCGATCACCACGTGCACCCGCACCCAGCCGTCGCCGGCATCGCCGAGGACGGCGACGGGAGTGCCCTGCGGCAGCGTGGCCAGGCGCGTCGACGGCGCGACGCGCGGCGCGTTGCGCAGATTCAGCGAGGTGGCGATGACCACGTGCGTCGCCCCGATGACCTCGGGCGGCGTCTCGTGCGCGAGCGCGCGCTTGGCCGCGTCGAGCAGGCGGATCCGCTCGGAAAGCCCGATGAAGCCGCCGTTGATGCGCCTGGTCACCTCGCGCACGTCGTCGGCGTCGGCAGGACCGTTGATCCCGCGCCGATCCCAGTAGAAGACGGCGCCGTGCACGGCGTAGCGATCGGCGACGAGGTCGGGCGCTCCGACGACGTCGGCGTCGAGCCAGCCGGCGAGGGCGCGGTAGTTCTCGCGGCCGGTCAGCTGGATCAGCCCGCGGCCGCGATAACGCCAGCCGTCGCCGCTCGCCTCGTCGCCATTGCCGAGGCGCCTCGCGTAGACACGATTGGCAATCGCTTCCGGCTGATGCGCGTAGCGCTGCGCCTGCGCCGGCGTGAAGTACTTGCGGAAGACGCGCAGCAGACCCTCGGCGGAGTAGTTGAGGTTCTCGACGGTGATGCGCAGCAGCCCCGACTCGTGCAGTACCTGCGCGAGGAAGTGCGCGATGCGCAGCGAGGTGTCGATCCGGTATGTCGGTAGCAGGGTGCGCAGGTCTGAGAGATAGCGGTCGGCGCGCACGGCGGACACGCCGAGATCGGTCAGGATCGTCTTGGTGACTTTCATTGTTCTGAGTAGCGCGGGCCTTCAGGCCCGTCGCCGTCCGGAGGACGGCGCAGCGATCGTCGTAGCGCGCTCCGCCGCGCCCTGCGCGGCGACGGGCCTGGAGGCCCGCGCTCCTACGTCTTCTTGAAATATTTCTGCACGGCCGCGGAGTAGAGCTTCTGGATTCTGCCGGTCAGTGGACCCGGCTTGCCCTTCGCGAGGGGTGCCTCGTCGACGTGCACGATGGGCACGATCTCGATCATCGACGAGGTGAGGAACGCCTCGTCGGCGAGGCGCAGGTCGGTGGTGGTGATGTCGCGTTCGACCGCCTCGATGCCGTGGGCGCGGGCGATATCGATGATCAGGCCGCGGGTGACGCCGGGCAGGATGCCGCCCTGTGGCGCCGTGAACAGCGTCTTGTCGCGCACCACGAAGATCGACGTGGTCGTGCCCTCGGTGAGCACGTGATCCTTGCGCACGAAGATCCCCTCGTAGGCGCCGTGGTACGACGCGAGCACCTTGCCGACCACGGCCGGCAGGTAGTTGACCGACTTGTGCTCGGGGATGAAGCCGTGGCGCGAGAACGGCAGCAACGACACCTTCACGCCGCGCTTCTGGTGGCGGGCGATGTCGCGGTCCAGCGGCCGCACCATGATCACGGTGGTCGGCTTGGCGATGTCCGGCGGCAGCACGCGCGGCTCGGCGGGACCGCGGGTGATGGTCAGACGCACCCACGTGTCCTGCTTCTGCAGCCCGTTCTTGTGCAACAGCTCGGTGATCACTTTCGGCCAGTTCAGATCGGGAATCGGCAGGCCGAGGATGTCGGCCGATGTGCGCAGCCGATGGAAATGCTCCTCGATCGCGAAGGCGCGGCCCTTGTAGCCGCGCATGGTCTCGAAGAGGCCGTCGCCGTAGAGCAGGCCGCGATCGTACACGCTGACCGTGGCGCGTTTGGCCTCGACGATCCGCCCGTTGAGGAACACGTAGCCGTCTCGCGTCATTCCCCCATCCTTTCCATCCCCTGTAGCGCGCGCATGAGCGCCTCGGTCTTCAGCAGGGTTTCGGCGTACTCGTTCTCGGCGCGCGAATCCGCCACGATCCCACCGCCGGCCCAATAGCACAGCCCGGCGGCATCGAGCACGGCCGTGCGAATGGCGATGTTGAAGATGCACTGGCCGTCGGGCTCGGTCCACCCGACGGCGCCGGTGTAGAAGCCGCGCGGGGCCGGCTCGAGCTCCTCGATGATCTCCATGGCGCGGATCTTCGGCGCGCCGGTGATGGATCCACCGGGAAAGAGCGCGCGCAGGACGTCGGCGAGCGTGACGCCGGGGCGCAGGCGGCCGCGCACCTCGGAGACCATGTGCACGAGGAGCGGGAATGCGTGCTCGGCGAAGAGGTCCGCCACCTCGACGCTCCCGACCGCGCACACCCGCCCGAGATCGTTGCGCTCGAGGTCGACGATCATCACGTGCTCGGCCCGCTCCTTGGCGTTCGCAGCCAGGGCGCCCGGGGCGCCGCCGGCGTCTCGACGCGTGCCCTTGATGGGCCAGGTGGCGATGCGCTCCCCGTCGACGCGCAGCAGACACTCGGGCGAGTTCGACACCAGCGTCCAGTCGCCGCCGTCGACGTACGCCGCGTACGGCATCGGATACTGCTCCGTCCATGCCGCATACAGGGCCGCGGCATCGACGCGCGCGGCGTCGACGTGGAACGGCTGCGCCAGGTTCACCTGGTACACGTCGCCGGCGGCGATGTACGCGTGCACGCGCGCCACCAGCGCGCCGTAGGCGTCGCGGTCGAGCAGCGGACGCGGGCAGAGGCGGCGGCGCGATCGCGCCGGTGGCGATTCGTCGGCCGCGTACCAGGCGAGCGCCGCGGCGAGACGGTCCGCATCGCGCGCCGCGATGCGGACGCCGCGGCGATCGGCGCGATAGCTCCAGTCGTAGGCGGCGGCGAAGAGCAGCGGCGTCGTCGGCCACGGCAGCCGTCGCGCGAGGCGCTCGGTGGCGTGCTTGAGATCGTAGGCGAGCACGGTGGCGATGCCGCCGCCGTCGCCGAGCCGCGGCCGCTGCGCGTCGACGAACGCCTGCCATGCCGCAAACGGATCGCCCCAACGCCAGCGCGTCCCGGCCTCGTCGCACACGGCGTTCCAGCCGGAGGCGTGGCAGGTGAGCGTGGCCACCGGCGTATCGCTGTAGCGGACCGTGCCGTCGCCCCAGGCATCGTCGCCGCCGCCGAGCAGCAGGCGATGAGGTCGATCGCCGCCGCGTCGCACCAGCGCCGCGTGGCGCACGGCGGGCGCGACTTCTTGCGTCGGCATGGGGTTCCTGCTTTTGGGCAGTGCAGTCGTTGTACCGAGCGTCCTGGCGAGGCGCAACACGCCCGGACGCCGGCACGACGCGGATCCCCATGCGGCTGTTGCGTTCACTGGCACTGAGCACGAGACAGTTCCGTCGTCGTGGAGCTGTGGATCGGTTGTTCGTCGACAGTCACGCCATCGGTGCTCTGCAGCGGCTCGGGAGAAGCGATGCCGGCGCGTGCGGAGAAGGCAAAAGGCAAAAGACAAACATCAAAAGGCAAAAGGAGCCGTGCTCGCTCACGCTCAACCCACGAGTTCCTCCGCGTCACTTTTGCCTTTTGATGTTTGCCTTTTGCCTTTTGCCTTCTCTCCAAGAAACAGAGGGACCGTCGCGTTCCCTCGCCGCGTCGGCGCGATGAACGCCACCGTCCAGCTCCTCCACTCGGTACTGCCGGCGAGCGTCGGACTACGCGTGCGCATCAACAGCGCGCATCCGTCGGCGCAGATCCTCGGCACCGATCGACTGGGCTCCGGGACGATCGTCGACCCCACCGGCATCATCCTGACGGTGAACTACGTCGCGCTCGGCGCCGAGACGGTCGAGGTGACGCTGCTCGACGAGACGCGTCTCACCGGACAGGTCATCGCGCAGGATTTCTACACCGGCCTGGCGGCAATCAAGATTCCCGGCACCGACTACCGCGCCGTGCGCCTCGGCAGCAGCGACGGCTTGGCCGCCGGCGTCGAGGTGTTCATCCTCGCCGCCGCCGGCGGCAGCCAGCGGCGCGTGAACAGTGGAGCGATCATGTCGCTCGACCGGTTCGACGCGTTCTGGGAGTACTCGCTCGAGCGCGGCATCGTCACGACGGCGCGCAATCCCGGTCTCGGCGGCGGCGGCCTCTTCACGAACGCCGGCGCGATGGTCGGCGTGGTCTCGCTCGATCTGAACGAGGTCGGCCGTTTCACGCTCGGCGTGCCCGTCGAGCACTGGACGGCGCACACCAAGGAGCTGCTCGCCTACGGGCGGCGCACGACGCGGCCGCCGCGCGCCTGGGTCGGCTTCTACTGCTACATGATGAGCGAGCACGTCATTATCGCCGGCGTCCTGCCCGGCACGCCGAGCGAACGTGGCGGCCTGCGCCCCGGCGACGTGGTGGTGGCCGTCGACGACCAGCCGATCACCGAGCGGCACGATCTCTACGCGCGCCTGTGGGAGCACAAGCCCGGCGACGTCATCCGCTTCCAGGTCTTCCGCGACGACGCCGTGCGCGACGTGGTGGTCGAAAGCGCCGACGCGGAAGCGTTCTTCGCGTGACCAAGACCCTCTCCCGCGGAGGAACGAGGACGGAGCAGGATTGTCTCGACGACTCTCGGTTGCTCCGTTGCTCCGTGTGAAATCCGTCATGAAACCGCGCATGGCGCTGGGCGACTTCCTTGTCGCCTATCTCCAGCGCATCGGCGTCACCCACCTGTTCGGGATTCCCGGCGACCTGGTGATGCGGCTTTTCCTGCGCTTCGGCCAGAAGCGCGGACTGCAGATCGTGACGATGTCGCACGAGCCCGGCGTCGGCTTCGCCGCCGACGGCTACGCGCGCGCCACGGGGCGCATCGGCGTGGTGTGCGTCACCTATGGCGCCGGCGGCCACAACATGGTGAACCCGGCGGCCGGATCGTTCGCCGAGCGCGTGCCGCTGCTGATCATCAGCGGCGGGCCGGGCGAGGAGGAGCGCAAGCTCGGCACGCTGATCCACCACCAGGCGAAGGAGATCGAGTCACAGCTCCGCATCTATCGCGAGCTGACCTGCGCGGCGCGCCTCATCGACCAGCCCAGCCGGGCCGCCGACGAGATCGACGAGGTCGTGCGGGCGGTGTGGGCGGAGCGGCGTCCCGGCTACCTCGAGATCCACCGCGACATGGTGGAGCGCGTGATCGCCGTACCCGAGCGGCTGCTCGAGTGGAACGGCCGCCTCCCCGAACGCCGCTCCGACGCGCGCAAGGTCCGCGAGGCGGCGCGCGAAGTGGCCGCGCGGCTCAACGCGGCGCGCGCGCCGGTGATCATCGCCGGCATCGAATGCTACCGGTACCACGCCACGCGCGAGCTCCTGCAGCTGGTGGAGCGCACCGGCGCGCCGTGCGCGACGACCGTACTCGCCAAGGGCGCGATCCCGATCGACCATCCGCAGCACATGGGCGTCTACATCGGCGCCATCAGCCCGCGCCCGATCCGCGAGCGCATCGCCCGTGCCGACGTCGTGCTCAGCCTCGGCACGTTGCTCACCGACATGAACCTGATGGGGCGCGGGCCGACGATTGCGACCGGAGCGAGTCGATCTCCGCCGTGGACGATCGCGTCGACGTCAGCTTCCATTCGTACAACCACGTCACCCTCCGCGACTTCCTCGCCGCGTTGCTGCGCCAGACGCTGAAGCGGCGACGGGAGCGCGTCGTCTACGCCGACAACCTCTCACCCCAGCAGCGCGGCACGGCGCGCGCCGTGCGGGTGAGCGACGTGCTCTGGGAGGTGAACCGCTTCCTCGACGGCCGGCGCGACATCATGGTCGTCTCGGAAGCGGGCGACGCGCTGTTCGGCGGCCTCGACGTCCGCGTCGGCGGTCCGGCGCCGTACCTCGCCCAGGGCTACTACGCGTCGATGGGCTTCGGCGTGCCGGGGGCGATCGGCGCGCAGATCGGCACCGGCCGGCGGCCGCTCGTGCTGTGCGGCGACGGCGCCTTTCAGATGACCGGCCCGGAGATCGCGCAGGCGCCGCGCCACGGCTGCAACCCGATCGTGCTGCTGCTCAACAACGCCGGCTGGGGCATCTTTCGACCGATCGCCGACCGGAAGGACCTCCTCGACATCCCGCCGTGGCCGTATGCCGAGCTCGGCCGCGCCTGGGGCGGCTGGGGGGCGCGCGTCGAAACCGTCGCCGAGCTGCGCGCCGCGCTGACCGCAGCCGGCGGCCGCGACGAGTTCTCGGTGGTGGAAGTCATCCTGGACCCGGACGATCATTCGCCGGTGGCGAAAAAGTACATCGCGGCGTCGGTCGGGAAGGGTGGGAAAGGAAAATAGGTTGTTGATTGTTGAGTCGTTAGCCTTGATCTGACGAAATCCAGCCGCCAAGGGCCGCCAAGAACGCCAAGTGGAGTCGTCGTCGGAGCCCTGTCTCCGCTGCTCACCGCAACCCCATTCGCGGTGGCGGATACGGACGCGGCCAGCTCTGCACTGGTCTCCGCCTTTGACTGGACGTTCTTGGCGTCCTTGGCGGCCGAAGCTTGTCACATCACGGCTGACAGCCTTCTGCCACCGGGCACCTTGTAACCCCTGCGTCGTTCGTCTTTTGTCCTTCCTCCCATGATCGCCATTCTCTACGGAGCCGCCGCCGAGCCCTGGGTCGGACCGATCGCGGCCGACATCCAACGGGCGGCCGATGCGCGCGGTGGCGAGATCGTCGCGCTGCCGCTGGAAACGGCGCTGCGGGCGCACCGCGAATGGCAGAGCGTGCGGCGACTGTACGTGCTGCCCTTCGACGTGCCCGCCGACCTGCCGGAGGATCTGCCGCTCGATGCCGCCCTGCTGGTCCGGGCGCTCTTCCCGCGCGCCGACGTCGTGAATGGGATGGCCGCGCACGCGCTGTGTTGGGACAAGCTCGCCGCATCGCAGCGCCTGCTCGAGCGCGGCGTCGCGATGCCCGAGACGTTGATCACCATGGACCCCGAGGAGGCGCGCGACTTCATTCGCCAGCACGACCAGGCGATCCTGAAGGAACCCCGCTCGTGCGGCGGCCACGGGCACGTGGTGGTGTTCGCCGACCGCGACGGCACCATCGCCGGCGAGGTGCCGGGCCGGCGCTACGTGGTCGAGCCGGTGCTGTCAGGTGTCGGCCGCCAGGTCCGGCATGGCGTCCTCAGCTGCCCGCCGCCGTTCTATCTGCAGCGGCTGGTCACCGACGTCGGCCGCGGCGGCGTGTTGCGGCCGGCGCAGATCCTTCGCGCGTACGTGGTCGACGGGCAGATCGCCTTCTGGAGCGAGCGGCGGCGCGACAAGATCCGCCGTCCCGCCGACTTCATCATCAGCACCACGTTCGGCGCGCGCTATCATTTCGTGCGCGCGGTCAGCGAGGCCGTCGAAACGCTGGCGCGCCGCGCCGCCGAAGCGCTCGGCGTGCGCATCGGCGCGATCGACGTGATCCGCGCCGGCGATCAGGGCCCCTTCGTGCTCGAGGCCGAAACCGACGGCCAGCACCTCGTCGTCGACCGCTCCTTCAAGCTGCTGCCCGATTACCGCGACGTCTTCGACCTCGATCAGTTGATCGCCGACTTCCTCCTCACCGAGTACGAGGAGGTGAAGACCCGCACCGTCGGCGTCGAAAGGCACGAAGACCGCCGAGGGCCCAGAGGACCCAGAGGGCCGCGGCGGCGCACGCGGTAGACTCCGTGCGCCCCCGCGGCGTTCTCAGAAGATGACCGCGAGCAGCGCGCCGAGCAGCAGCAGAACGTTGGGGATGAACGACAGGGCGAAGCCGAGGGAACGCGATTCGGGATCGGCCACGTAGCTGCGCGCGTAGATCGCGCGACCGACGATGAACACGAGGCCGAGGAGGCCGCCCCAGCGCGGGCTGACGTAGCTGGAGAACAGGAACAAGGCGGGCAGGAACACCACGAGCTGCTCGAGGGTGTTCTGCTGGACGCGCAGCCAGCGCTCGAAGATCGGGTGACCGGTGGTCGCCGGCGCTTTGACGCCGTACTGACCGCGGGCGCGGCCTGTCATGGTGGAGATGGCAAGGTATTCGACCAGCGCCAGCAGCGCGATCAGGGCGACGAAATTCATGCGGCCTCCTGCGAACGGGTTCCGCTCTGTGTATCCCGCCACCTCGGCGCGCTCAACGGTGCGCACAAGGGGCTGGCCGCCACAGGCCCGGACGCGCTAGGAGCAGGCATGCGCGACGTCGAGCGGGTGCTGGCCGTCAACGAAGCGTTCTACACCGCGTTCGCGGCGCGCGACGTGCCCTCGATGGAGGCGTGCTGGTCGGACCGGACGCCGGTCGCCTGCATCCATCCCGGCTGGCAGCCCCTGCATGGGCGCGAGGCCGTGCTCGCCAGCTGGCGCGACATCATGAGCAGCCCGAACTCGCCGCCGATCCGCTGCGTCGATCCGGTCGTGCACGTGCTCGGCAGTGCCGCCGTCGTCATCTGCACCGAGCGATTCCCCGGCGCCGAGCTCGTCGCCACCAACCTCTTCGTCGACGAGGACGGCGCCTGGAAGCTCATCCACCATCAGGCCGGTGGCGTCGCTCGCCCCAGCGGCGAGGACGACGGCGAGACGCTGCACTGAGGCGGAAGACGGGCACGGAGGCCCGCGCTCCGCTATCCCTTCTCCACCGGGTAGAGCTTCTCGGTCCACTCGCGCCAGCCGCCGTCCATCGAGATGACGTTCGTGTAGCCCATCCTCTGCAGGGCGTCGGCGGCAAGGGCGGAGCGGAACCCGCCGCCGCAGTAGAGCACGATGCGGGCGGCGTGGTCCGGTACCGCGGTCTCGATGTCGCGCTCGATGATGCCCTTCGACAGATGACGGGCGGTGGGGAGATGGCCACGCGCCCACTCGCCGTCCTCGCGCGTGTCGATCAGCTCGAAGGACTCGCCGTCATCGAGCAGCGCTTTCACGTCGTCGACGCCGCATTCGCGGACGCGCGTCCTGGCGTCGTTGACGAGCGCCAGGAACCCCGGCGAATGCTTCATGCGAGCGTCCCGCACTGGGCGCGCTGGCGCAGGTACTGGTCGGCGAGCACCAGCAGCGCCATCGCCTCGACCATCGGCACGGCGCGGGGGAGCACGCAGGGGTCGTGGCGTCCCTTCCCCTCGAGCGTCACCGCCTGACCGCTGCGATCGACCGTCTGCTGGGCCTGGCGGATCGTGGCGGTGGGCTTGAAGGCGACGCGGAAGACGATGTCCTCGCCGTTGCTGATGCCGCCCTGCACGCCGCCGGAGCGATTGGAGACGGTGCGCACGCGCCCCTCTTCCGTCGTGAACGGATCGTTGTGCTCGATGCCGGTCAGCGTCGCGCCGGCGAAGCCGCTGCCGATCTCGAATCCCTTCGACGCCGGCAGCGACAGCATCGCGCGCGCGAGCTCGGCCTCGAGCTTGTCGAACACCGGCTCGCCGAGGCCGACCGGAACGCCGCGGCAGACGCACTCGACGATGCCGCCGAGCGAATCGCCGGCGCGGCGCGCCTCGTCGATGCGCGCGATCATCATCGCCGCGGCCTCCGCGTCGGGACAGCGCACGATGTTCGCCTCGACGGCATCGAGCGTCACCTGTCGCGGATCGATCGTCGCATCGATCGTCCACACCTGCGAGACGTAGGCGAGCACCTCGACGCTGGCGACGGTGGCGAGGAGCTTGCGGGCGACGGCGCCGGCGGCCACGCGGCCGATCGTCTCGCGCGCCGAGGCGCGCCCGCCGCCCTGCCAGTTGCGGATGCCGTACTTCGCCTCGTACGTGTAGTCGGCATGCGAGGGCCGGTAGGCATCCTTGAACGCCTCGTAGGCGGTGGCGCGCGCGTCCTCGTTGCGCACCAGGATCGCGATCGGCGTGCCGAGCGTCTGTCCCTCGAAGAGACCGGAGAGGATCTCGGCGCGATCGGCTTCGTCGCGCGGCGTCGTGATGCGGCTCTGGCCCGGACGGCGGCGGTCGAGATCGCGCTGGATCTCCTCCACCGTCAGCGGCAGCCGCGGCGGACAGCCGTCCACCACCACCCCGACGCCGCCGCCATGCGACTCGCCGAAGGTGCTGAGACGGAAGAGATGGCCGAACGTCGAACCCATCGCGCGCTAGGGTAGGTGAGGGGTATCCGCCTCACAAGAACCCCGCCCCCCATTTTTCACCACGGAGGCACGGAGACACGGAGGCTGAGAGAGGCCCTCCGTGTCTCCGTGCCTCCGTGGTGAAGAGATTTCAGGGCAGCGTCTTCGGAGACAAGAAGTTCCACACTCGTTCAGTGGCCTCTGGTTGCCAGCGGTGGCCGTAGGGGCCCTCGCAGTACTCGACGACCGCGCCCGCGTTGCAGTCGTTCCAGCGCTGGCAGGCGGGGCCGTCGGGCTGGGCGTCGCCGGTGCAGCCGTCGAGCGTACGCCAGCGATCGCGGCTCTGGCGCGCCGAGTCGACCGGGATGAGGTCGTCCTCGCTGCCGTGCTGGATGAGGATGGGAACGGGGCGCGACGGGGTGCAGTCGACGCGCAGCGTTCCGCCGCTCACCGGGGCGACGGCGGCGATGCGTCCGGACATGGCGCAGGCGAGCAGCTGGCTGAAGAAGGCGCCGTTGGAGAATCCGGTGGAGTAGATGCGGCGGCGGTCGACGCAGTAGTCGCGCTCGAGCTGATCGAGCAGCGCCGTGGTGAAGGCGACGTCGCGATTGCCGGCGATCGCGTCCATCTGCCAGCCCGCTCCCTCGAGATCCTCATCGTGCAGGCGCAGGTGGATCGGCAGGCCTTCCGGATACGCGGTGATGAAGCCGTCGCGCGCCGCCAGCGCCTTGAAGCCGGACACGTTCCACACGCCGGCGCCGCTGTGGGTGAAGCCGTGGAAGTCCAGCAGCACCGGCGCGGGCGTGCCCGCCTTCACGCTGTCGGGGACGTCGAGAATGACCTGGCGCGGCGTCCCTCCGACGTCGATCGTGCGGACCAGGCGACGGCCTTGTTCGATGGTCGTGTTCGCGCAGCCGGCCGAGGGCAACGGCTCGGCGGCGCGCGCGGCGGTGGCGGCGAGGAGGAGGACAGTGAATAGGCGCACGCACCCCATATACCCCATCTTCCGCCGCCGTGGAGTGCGGCGCGTCAGCGCCGCTGGATCGAGGCGCGGCGTCAGCCGCGCTATCGCGCAACCAGGCGAAGCGGCGCTGACGCGCCGCACTCCTAGCGCGGCGGCGCCGGGACGCTGAAGCGGACGACGCCGTTGGCGTCCCGCCAGATGTAGACCGGCCCGTCCTTCGGGCCGCCGTGCGCGGCGGCGGGCGCGAGCGATATGGCGAGCAGCAGCGCGAGCCGCAGGCGGCGCGACCGAGACGACGCGGCAGCGGTCGACGTAGCGGGTGCCATGATCCGTCCCCCTCTGGTCATCACGGACCAGGCTGAACCAAGATGCGTACCAATCCGCTGGCCACGGGTCGACATCTCAAATGAGCATGGCAGCATGGGAGCGCGCGTTGACAACGCGTCGGGTCGGCAAGTATGCGTCCCGCACACACACAACCAGGAGGGTCGTATATGAAGAGGACTCTAGTGATGGCGGCGATTGGCGTGTTGGTGAGCGGCGGAGTCGCTCTGGCCGATCCGGATGTCGGCTGCGGCTGGGGCACGATGGCGTTCAAGGGCCAGACCGGCACGGCGGCGAAGGTGCTCGCGGCAACGACCAACTCGATTCTGGGCAACCAGACCTTCGGCATCAGCTCCGGCACCGCCGGCTGCAAGCGCGGCGGCACGGTCACCGCCGATGCGCCGTCTCAACATGTACGCGAGCGCGAACATCGATCAGCTGGCGAGCGACATGGCGGCGGGCAAGGGTGAGTCGCTGGACACGCTGGCGCAGCTCATCGGCGTCACCGACGCGGACAAGCCCGCCTTCTTCGCGCTGGCCAAGCACAACTTCGGCGCGCTGTTCCCGGGCGATCAGGTCACCGCCGGCGAGATGCTCAGCTCGCTCAAGGGCCTGATGGCGACGGACGCGCAGCTGTCGCAGTACGTGTCGTAATCAACGCGCGCGGACCGCGGGCGACGCCCCTGTGGCTCGAGCCCGCGGTCCGCGCACCGTCCGCTGGCTGCTGATCGCCGGCGCGCTCGCGGTCGCGACCGGCGTCGCGGCCCAATCCCCGCATGGAGGGCCGCGCTCCCGCGCGGCCGCGACCGAGCGGGACCCGCCCAACGCGGCGCCGCGGGAGCGGCGCCCTCCAACGCTGGTCGATGCGAGCGCCTACCTCGCCGAGCTGATCGCGCAGGCCGACGCGCTCCACCTCGCCGCCGACCCCCAATGGTTGCGCGCTGCTGCATTTCGAGCGCCGCTGGACCGGCCGGCGTCGAGAGCACCGCCGACTGCGACTGAGTTCTTCCTCGCGCCCGACGGCCGCACCGATCCGCGCGCCGAGCTGCACGCGACCCTGGCGCGCTTCTTCGATCCCTCCGCGACGCTGAAGCGACGACGAGCCGCCGCAGTGCGCGCTGCGCGCCCGCTACCTGTGGCTCGATGAGCCAGCTGCGACTTCGACCCCGCGCGCCTGCCGCCGCAGCCGTGCGCCGCTTTACGACGAGTGGCGCGCGGCCATCGATCCGGCGGGCGTCACGCTGGTCGTTCCCGGAAGCGTACATGAACAACCCGTCGTCGATGTTCGGCCACACGCTGCTGCGCATCGACGCCGGCGCCCGGCGCGCGCAAGGACCTGCTCGCCTACGGCAGTCAACTTCTCCGCCGACACCGGCGGCGACGGCGGCGTCGCCTTCGCCTTCAAGGGCATCCTCGGCTACTACCCCGGCCGCTTCGCGATCCATCCATACTACGACATCATCACGCAATACGGCGACTGGGAGCAGCGCGACATCTGGGAGTACCCGCTGGCGCTTCGACGCCGAGCGAGATCGACCTGCTGCTCGCGCATCTCTGGGAGCTGCGCGGCGTCGAGTTCGACTACTATTTCTTCGACGAGAACTGCTCCTACCAGATCCTCGCGCTGCTCGACGCGGCGCGGCCCGAGCCTCGAGCTCTGACGAATCAGTTCCGCGGCTGGGTGATTCCGGCCGACACCGTGCGCGCCATCGGTCGACGACGCCGGGACTGGTGTCCGGCGCCGCGTTCCGCCCGTCGGCCGCCACCGCGCCTGCGCCACGCCGCCGCCGAGCTGCCGCGCGCGCAGGACGCCTGCTGGCGCGCGACATCGCCGACGGGTGAGCGTCGCGCCCGACGATCCGCGACTCGCCGCGCTGCCCGACGCGACGCCCGCGCCGCGGTGCTCGGCACCGCCTATCGAGCTCTTCCGCTACCGCTATCGTCAGCGATCGCGAGACGACGCCGGAGGAGCAGCGTCGCGCCCGCGCGCATCCTGCTGGCGCGCAGCCAGGTGCCGGTCGAGGGCAGCGGCCTGGCGCCGGTGCCGACCCCCGCGGTGCGCCCCGACCAGGGCCACCGCAGCAACCGCGCCCTCGCTCGGCACCGGCGTGCGCGACGGCAAGTTCTACCTCGAGGCCGGCATCCGCCCCGCCTATCACGACCTGCTCGATCCCGGCGGCGGCTACACCGCCGGGCGCGGCAGATCGACTTCATGGATCTGCGTGTTCCGCTACTACACCAAGCACCGCGAAGCCGCGCGTGCACCGCTTCACGCTGGTCGAACATCGACGTCGCTGTCGCCGCTCGGACGCCTTCTTCCACCCGATCTCGTGGACGGTCGGCACCGGCCTCGACAATCGGCTGCTGCCGAACGGCCCGACGACGACGCTCGAGCGAGGAGTACATCTGGCACACGCACGGCGGCGCCGGCCTCGCGGTCGACGCCGTGGCCGCACGCGCTCGCCTACGGCTTCGCCGAGGCGACGTCGATTGGAGCCCGTCACTCGAGGAGGACCACGCCATCGGCCCGCAGGGCGCCGTCGGCCTCTTCGCCGGCCCCGCCAGCGATCGCTGGCGCGCCCATCTCTACGGCACGCGTCACCGGCTTCGTCCTCGGCGACACCAGCCAGTGGTACCGCGGCGGCCTCGACCTGCGCGTCACGCTCACTCCGCAGATGGCGCTGCGCGGCGGCATCAGCGGCAACCGCGACTTCGATCAGAACTGGATCGAGGGTGGCCTCAACTGGGATGTGTTCTTTTGAAGAGACTCTTCACCGCAGAGACGCAGAGGCGCGGAGAACAAGGTGACAGCCTCCGCGTCTCAGCGTCTCTGCGGTGAAAGCTCCTTCACGCCGCCTGGGTGACCTTCGCGCCGACCAGCGCCTGCATCGCCTGGCCGATGCCGTCGACGCTCAGGTGGAACATCGGAAAGAGGCGCTGGATGAGGCGGCCGGTGTGCGAGCCGTCCCAGTAGGGCTTGTCGTCGGGGTTGATCCAGACGCTGCGGTCGAAGTGCTCGGCGATGCGGCGCAGCCAGATGATGCCCTCGGTGGCGGCGCCCTGGCGCGGGTCGATGTTGCCGTAGGCTTCCAGCAGCTCGGCGGGGTGCATGGCGGCGTCGCCGACGATGACGCACTTCCAGCGGTTGTCGAGCTTGCGCAGGACGTCGCCGGTGGGCACCGCGTCGGCGCGCATCATGCGCGCCTTCGTGTAGACGATGGTCGTAGATGCAGTTGTGGAAGTAGTACGGCTGGAACTCGCGCAGGCCGTGGTCCTCGTGCAGCGCGGTGAGCAGGCGGCTCACCGGCTCGTAGTACGGGTCCATCGTGCCGCCGACGTCCATGAGCAGCAGCAGGCGGACGTTGTTGCGGCGCGGCGCGCGGAAGACCAGCTCGATCTCGCCGGCGTTGCGGCAGGTCTCGTCGATGGTCTCGTCGAGGTCGAGCTCCGTCTCCTGTCCCTGGCGGGTGAGCTGGCGCAGGCGGCGCAGCGCGACCTTCACCGAGCGCACGTCGAGCGCGTCGTCGGTGCGGTAGTCCTTGAAGCGGCGCTCCTCGGCGACCTTCATCGCCGAGCGGCTCTTGCTCTGGCCGCCGACGCGGATGCCGGTCGGATGCTGGCCGCCGTGCCCGAACGGCGACTTGCCGCCGGTGCCGACCCACTTGTCGCCGCCGTCGTGGCGCTCGTTCTGCTCCTGCAGGCGCTCCAGGAAGCGGCGCATCAGCTCGTCGGAGGACAGCTGCTCGAGCCTGGCCCACTCCTCGGGCGACAGCTCGGGGAAGTTCTTCGGATCCTTCAGCCACTCCATCACCTGCTCGGTGACGTCGTCGCCGAACTGCCCCTCGACGCCCTTGAAGACGCGCGCGAAGACCCGGTCGTAGGCGTCGAAGTAGGTCTCGCTCTTGATCAGGCAGGCGCGCCCGAGGTGGTAGAAGCGCAGCAGGCTGCAGCCGTGCAGTCCCTGCTCGAGCGCGCGCAGGAACGCCTGCCACTCCTGGATGGCGACCGGCACGCCTTCGTCGCGCAGGCCGTAGAAGAGATCGAGAAACATGGTCGGACGGCTATTGGTTGTACCGCGGGCCCAGGTCCGCCCACTTCGTCGGGTAGCGGCCCTTCTTCTCGTCGTAGCGGTTCAGCGCGTCGAGGTCCTGCTCGGTCTTGAGCAGCGCGCCGACGAACGGGATGTGCGCCTCGAGCTTGTCCAGGCTGACGCCGGAGCGCAGCAGCGCGCTGATCCAGTCGATCAGCTCGGAGGTCGACGGCTTCTTGCGCAGATCGTTCTGCTCGCGCAGCCAGTAGAACTTGATCAGCACCTGATCGAGCAGCTTGGCGTCGAGGTGCGGGTGGTGGACGTCGATGATCTTGCGCATCAGCGGCGGGTCGGGGAAGTCGATGTAGTAGAAGATGCAGCGGCGCAGGAACGCGTCGGGCAGCTCCTTCTCGTTGTTCGAGGTGATGAGCACCACCGGCCGCTGCTTGGCCGCGATCTCCTCGCCGGTCTCGGTGATGGTGAAGCGCATCTCGTCGAGCTCGCGCAGCAGGTCGTTGGGGAACTCGAGGTCGGCCTTGTCGATCTCGTCGATGAGCAGCACGTGCCGCTCGCTCGGCGGCGAAGACCCGACCGAGCGGGCCGAGCTTGATGTAGCGGCTGATGTCGGCGACGTCGCCGGTGCCGAAGCGGCTGTCGTTGAGGCGCTGCACGGTGTCGTAGACGTAGAGGCCGTCGGCCGCCTTCGACGTCGACTTGATGTGCCACGACAGCATCGGCATGCGCGAGCCCGTCGGCGACGTGGCGCGCCAGCACGGTCTTGCCGGTGCCCGGCTCGCCCTTCATCAGCAGCGGCCGCTCGAGCGCGATGGCGCAGTTGACCGCGTCGACCAGCGGCTCGGAGGCGATGTAGCCGGCGGTGCCCTGGAAGCGCAGGAATCCGTTGTCTTTGGTCATTCGGGGTTGGCCTATCGGCTCGCGGGGCGGCGTTCAAGAGACGTGCGCCAGTGCGCTGTAGCCGCGGCACCTGTGGCCGCGGGCGGCGCGCAGCGACGCCGAGCGGTAGGTGGTGTGGCGATTGGGCTCGCGCCGACTGTCGCGCCTCACCCCACCCATCCTGGTCGCGCTGCGCGCGACCGGCGGGCACAGGTCCCGCGGCTACAATCGTGGCGGCGGCTCGACTCGAGCAGGCGCGCCCGCAGCCCGTCGATCGCCTCTTCGCTGACCCCGGCCGCGCGCGCATACGCGTCCACCGACCCGTAGGTGTCGCGCAGCCGCGTGAGGAACCCGACCATGGTCTCCGGCTCGGCGTGCATGGTGTCCGGGGGCAGGGCGCTGAGCATCTCGTGGTAGCCCTCGGTGGACATCAGCCGCTCGACGATGGCGTCGAGGTTCTCCTTGCGTGGCGGCGTAGTCGGCGACGATCACTGGATCGGGCACGCCAAGGAGGCCGAGCAGCACGGCCGAGACGACGCCGGTGCGGTCCTTGCCCGCGGCGCAGTGATAGACCGCCGGCGCATCGCTCGCCGCCAACGCGGCCACGACCCTGGCGATCGGCTCTTTGGCGAACTCGGCGAGGAGGACATAGCGGTCGGTGAGCGTCATCTCCATGCTCGCCGAGCTCCTCGCCGCCTGCCCGTCGTAGAGCGGCAGATGATGGAAGACGACCGGCTCGTGCGCGAGCGGCCCGCGGCCCTCCGACTGCAGCTCGGCGCTCGAGCGCAGGTCGATGACCATCCCGAGTCCGATCTCCTCGCGCAGGTGGGCGATGTCCTGGCGCGTCAGATGGTGCAACGCGTCGCTGCGGAACACCTGCCGCCAGCGCACCGCCCGCCCGTCGCCGCTCGGATAGCCGCCGATGTCGCGAAAGTTGAGGCAGCCGTCGAGATCGATCGTCCGGTTCATTGCGATGGTCCAACGCGAAGACGCGAAGGCGCGGAGAAATCGGGATGACTTCGCGCCTTCGCGTCTTCGCGTTGAAGGAGAATCATTTGGCGTAGGTCCGGTCGAGGTAGGCGACGATGTCTGCCGATTCGAACATCTCGGTGCCGGTGTTGGGATCGACCAGGTACGGCACCATCATCTTGCCCGGAGCGCTTCACGAACGCGGCGCGGCTCGGGCTGCCCTTGGCGACGTTGTGCAGGAGGTACGGGAGCTCCAGCGCGCAGAGCCGCTCGCGCACGATGCGGCAGAACGGCGAGGCCTCGAAGCTCCACAGCTCGAGCGGCTTCTTCGGCTGCCGCGCGGCGACGTAGTGGCCGCCGAAGCCCGGCCGCGTGGCGCTGGCGGCGAACGAGGAGAGATCGGTCAGCGGCCCGAGGCGGAGCTGCAGCGGCACCGCTGCCATCGCCGTACTCGGCGAAGAGGTAGGTGACGATGTCGTCCGACTCGTAGAGCTCGCGCCGCGTGTTGGGATCGATCAGATACGGGAACTGCGCCTTGCCGCCGCGCGCGACCACCTGTTTGCGGTAGTGCGGTCCGCTCTTCGGGCACGGGTACACCATCGCCTCGAGGTCGAGCGTCGACAGCGCCTCGCGCACCTTGCGGCAGTACGGGCAGGCTTCGAACTCGTAGAGCTCGAGGCGCTGCTTCGGCCGCTTGCCGAGCGCGCCGACCGACAGACCGGCGCCGAACCGGGCGACCGATGTAGCGAGCGAGGTGGCGACGTCGAGGGGGCGGAACATGGGTGATTAGTATCGGAGAAGGGCGGAGGACGAAAGACAACGGGCGAAAGGATGAAGGATGAAGGACACGGGATGAACGACGAAGAATGCGTCTCGTTCCTGATCCTTCGTCTTTCGTCCTTCACCCCGATCAGGCACAACCCGCGGCATGGACACCTTGACCGCGCTGGCGCGGGACCTCTGGGTCGCCACCCGACCGCTGCCGTTGATCGTCGGCGACATCGGCACGCGCATGACCGTGATCCGCCTGGTCGACGGCGGTCTGTTCCTGCACTCGCCGGTCAAGCTCGACGGCGCGACGAAGGCGGCGCTCGACGCGCTCGGGCCGGTGCGCGCCGTCGTGGCGCCGAGCCTGGTCCACCATTTCTACGTCGGCGACTACGGCGCCGCCTATCCGCAGGCGACGCTCTACGCGGCGCCGGGCCTCGAGAAGAAGCGCGCCGACGTGCGCTTCGGCGCCGTCCTCGACGATGAGCCGCCGCCGCCGTGGGCCGGACAGATCGATCAGCACGTCTTTCGCGGCACGCCGATGATGAACGAGGTCGTCTTCTTCCACGCGCCGACGCGGACGCTCCTGCTCACCGACCTGGCGTTCAACGTGGTGCGCCCCATGACCGGCCGCGCCAGGTTCTTCCTCCGGCTCGTCAACGCGCGCGGCTTCGGCCCGCATCGCATCATCCGCTTCGGCGTTCGCGACCGCGTCGCCGCGCGCGCGTCGCTCGAGCGCATCCTCCAGTGGGACTTCGACCGCATCACCGTCACCCACGGCGACGTCCTGGAGAGCGGCGGCCACGAGGCGCTGCGCACCGCCTTCGCCTGGCTATAGCGCCGGGAAGAAGATCGCGTCCTGCTGGCTGCGGTAGGTTTCGATCTCGCCGCCGTCGGCACCGAGCTTCCACATCCGATAGGCGAGCCGCAGGTGCAGGCTCTCGCGCAGACGGCGGGCGCGCAGCAACGTGAGCCGCGTGAAGAAGCGCTCGCCGACCAGCACCATCGCCGAGTAGCGCGCGTCACTGATGCGCACCCCGTGGCCGCGCCAATTCGCGTCGATCATCTGGCGTCGCCGCAGGAACACGCACGCCGCCTGTCCCGTGAGCCCGATCACGAGCTCGCCCGGCAGATGGTGCGGCCACTTCGCCGTCGTCCGCTGCTCGCGCACGCCCGGATCGTCGAGGGTCAGCGTCTTTTCGAACACGCAACCGTTCTCGTCCTCTTCGATCAACGCGTCGAAGAGCACCGGCACGGGCGAGAGGAGATCGAGCTCGCTTCGCGGCACGTGGAGGCTAGCCATAGAAAGGACTTTCACCACGGAGACACGGAGACACGGAGCCAGTCAACGCTCTCCGTGTCTCCGCGCCTCCGTGGTGAAGAACTCAGAGAGACTGTTTCTGTTTCACGCGTTCCAGGTAGCATTTCCGCACCAGCTCCGCGTCGCGCGAGGAAGTGCTGCGAGCTCGGGCAACAGCAGCGCCTGCGGGCCGTCGCACAGGGCCTCCTCCGGGCTGCGGATGGAAGTCGACCAGCACCATGTTGGCGCCGGCGATGATGCCCTGGGCGGTGACGTGGTGGATGTCGAGCAGGCCGTCGGGCGCGACGGTCTTCTTGCCCACCGAGTGCGACGGGTCGATGCACACCGGCAGGCGGGTGAGCCGCCGGACCACCGGCACGTGCGCGAAGTCGACGAAGTTGCGGTGCGGATCGCCGAGGTTGGTCTTCATGCCGCGCAGGCAGAAGATGATGCGGTTGTTGCCGGCCGAGGCGATGTACTCGCAGGCGTTGAGCGACTCGTCGAGCGTGATGCCCATGCCGCGCTTGAACAGCACCGGGAAAGTCCTGCTGCGCGCCGACGGCCTTGAGCAGCTCGAAGTTCTGCGCGTTGCGCGTGCCGATCTGCAGCATCACGCCGGTCGGGTTGCCGGCAGGCGCGCAGCGCGTCGCGGATCTCGTCGATCTGCGACTCGTGCGTGATCTCCATGGCGATCACCTCTGATGCCGTACTTGCCGGCGAGCTCGAACAGGTACGGCAGGCACGTCCTTGCCGTGCCCCTGGAAGTCGTACGGGCTGGTGCGCGGCTTGTACGCGCCGGCGCGCGTCGTCGTGGATGCCGGCCGCCTGCGAGCGCCTTGAACATCAGCTCGACGTTCTCGCGCGAGTCGACCGCGCACAGGCCGGGGAAGACGTGGAACGTCGTCCTGACTGAAGCGCATGCCGTTGTACTCGAAGCCGAACGCCTCGGCGCCGTCGTGGCGCCCGATCGAGCGGTAGCGCTCGCGGATGCGGATGACCTTCTCGACCGCCGGGAACTCCTCGAACGGCTCCTGCGGCATCTGCGCCGTCGAGCCGAGCAGGTAGATCTCGGTCAGCGACGCGCGTCGCCCCTTGGATCTTGCGCACCTCGGCGTGCACGTCTGGATAGCGCTCGGCCAGCTGGATGACCTGCTGCACCTCGGGCGAGTCCGGCAGGACGTCGGACTTCATGACGATGATCATGGGACGGGTGTAGCGGACGGCGGGGGAGCGAGCCAAGGCAGGGGAAGCCGACCTCTCACAGCAGCCGACCCAGCAACGCCGGCACCGCCTGTTCGACCCGCAACGGCCGCGGGCCGAGGCTCACGGGCCGGCAGCCGGCGCGCCGCAGGGCATCGACCTCGTACGGGATGAAGCCGCCCTCCGGGCCGATGGCCAGCGTGACGTGGCCGGGGACGGCGCGCGGGCAGGGCTCGTCCGCCAGCGGATGGCCGACCAGGCCCTGCGAGTCGCGGAGCAGCGACGGCAGCTCGTCCTCGACGAAGGGTTTGAATCGCCGGCGAAGCTCGAGGCGCGGCAGCCGCGTGTCGCCGCCCTGCTCGAGCCCGAGCAGCAGCTGCTCGCGCACCGCCGCGGGCTCCAGGACGGGGCTGTCCCAGTAGCTCTTCTCCACGCGCCAGCTGTTGAGCAGCACGATGTCCTTCACGCCGAACGCCGCTGCGCCCTGCAGGACGCGGCGCAGCGACTTCGGCCGCGGCAGGGCGAGCAGCAGACGCACGGAGGCCGGCGGCGGCGGCGGCCGATCGAAGCGGACGTCGAGGATGAGGGCATCGTCGTCGAGCGCGACCACGACGCCGGTACCCAGCTGGCCGTCGACCCGACCCACGCACAACGCATCGCCGACCGCGGCGCGATGCACCTCGCGCACGTGCCGCAGGCGGCGATCGGTGAGCCGCACGCGATCGGCGGCGATGAAGTCGGCGTCGTCGAGGAGGAGGAGGTTCACGCGGTGATCCTGAGCGGCAATGGATCGTAATCCGGAAATCGCCAAGGACGCCAAGGTCACGCCAAGACCCCCCTTGGCGTGACCTCGGCGTCCTTGGCGATTTCCGGGTGTGTTTGACACGCCGGCGCGACCCTCCTAGCACCCGGAAGCCATGTCACGCGCCTCAGCCGTCCTCCTGCTCGCGCTCGCCGTCGCCGCCTGCGGACGCGGCAGCTTCACCGTCCAGTCGAACGGTCCGGCGCGCGTCGAGTACTCGCCGGCCGAGCGCATCCGCGTGATGCTGCCGCCGGCCGGCAGCCAGGGTGACGAGGGCGGGCGCGTCATCTCCGGGCGCGTCGTCCAGGTCCTGCAGCAGACCCACGCCGACGTACAGCTCATCGCCTCCGACAAACTTGACGACGCGCTGGCCGAGGCGCGGACGGCCACGGCGGCGTATCTCATCCAACCGACGGTCACGGCGTGGTCGGAAGGGCACGCGCCGCCGTTCACCGCCGACCAACTCGGCGTGCGGCTCGACCTCGTCGACGTCGCCAGTGGTGCGGTGATCGACACCGCCACCTTCTCCAACTCCAGTTCCCTCTTCGAAGTCAGCGACACACCCCCCACCGCACTGCTCGATGCGCGCTTCGACGACGCCGTTCGCGCGCTGATCGGCGCGGCGCACTGACGCGCCACTCTGCGCTTTTGGCCGCTCGCCGCTTCGCGCTGCTCGTCATCGCGGTCCTCGTCGCCGCTCCCGCCGGCGCGACGGTGCTGCTCCGGCCGCAGTATCGCCTCCAGGCGACCATCGAGCCGGCGGCGCCCCAGATCGACGGCACGGTCACCGTGTCGTTCACGAACAGCAGCCCACGCGCGTTGGAGGAGGCGGTCTTCCTCCTCTTCCCCAACCGCTTCTCGGAGCCCGACCAGGACCTCAACGACTTCACCCGCCAGCTCCTCTATCCGGATCAGGAGTTCGATCCCGGCGGCCTCGAGCTGCTCGAGGTGCTCGACGCGAACATCGTCACGCACGCGGCGCCCCTCCCGATCGCCGGCCTGCCGTCCGGGACCTTCGTCACCGTCCCGATCGCGCCCCTGCCGCCCGGCGAGACGCGCACGCTGACGCTCGGCTTTCGGACCACCCTGCCGCGCCGCTTCGGCACCTTCGGCACCGTCGATGATCAGCTGACGGCGATCGGCGGCTGGTATCCGTCACTGGTGCCGCTCGGCGCCGACGGCACATGGACCGTCGGTTCGGCGCCGCCACTCGCCGACTTCGACGTGACCCTGACGCCGGCCGAGGGCCTCGACGTCATCCTCAACGGCCGCGTCATTCCCGCCGGGGCGCCGCTCCAGCACGCCACCGTCGCCGCCGTGCACTACCTCACGCTGGCCGCGGCACCGCGCTTCGTCAGCGCCGAGACCGTCGCTGGCGGCGTGACGATCCGCTACCTCTATCGGCCGCACGGCCTGCGCATCTCGTTCGGCCCGCCGGTGGACGACATCGTCCTCGAGACGCTGCGGAGCATCGTCCTGCAGCGCCCCGCGAGCATACCGGCGCCGCCGGGCGAACTGGTGGTGGTCGAGGCGCCGCTGCGCCGCGACCTGACCGCCAACGGCGAGGGCGACGTCGTCGTCAGCGACCGCCTGCTGGAGGTGCAGTCGCAGATCCGACCCTTCCACGAGTTGCAGCTGGCCCAGGCGGTGTATGCGGAGCTCCTGCGCCCGCAATTGGCGCGACGCGAATCGGCACGCGACTACCCGTGGGTGAGCGAGGGCGTGTCGCGCCAGATGGCCGACCGCTACATGGACGCCGTCGAGCCGCAGCGCCGCTCGGTCTACGACTGGATCGACATGTTCAACGTCTTCGCCGTGGTCGACCGGTTCGAGCAGACGCCGAAGATCCCGTTCACCGGCTCGTTCTTCGCCGGCGCCAAGGAGGCCGATCCGCTGCACGCCGAGGTGTGGAGCGTGACCGACACCGGCCCGCCGGGCCGCGTCGTGTTGACGAAGCTCCGCGGGCAACTCGATCCGCCCGTCTACGACCCGCTCCTCGATGCGTGCCTCACCGCGCCCACGCCGCTGCGCGAGTGCATGGCGGCCGGCGCGCCGTCGCAGCCGGTCGCGGCGCGGCTGGAGACCTGGCTCGGGCCCTATCCGGCGATCGACTACCGGGTCGAGACGACCGACTTCAACGTGCCCGAGAGCGGCGCGTACCGCAGCACCGCCGCCATTCGGCGCGTCAGCTCGCGGCCGTTCCCGGAGCCGGTCACGGTGCGGATGCGCACCATCGGCGGCGAAGCGGTCGACGTTGCAGTGGAAGAGCGAGCGGCGACGTCGCGCTGGTCTCGACCACCACGAGCGGCCACGTCTACCAGGCGATCGTCGATCCCGACCGCACCCTGATCGACGACGACCGCTCGAACAACGCCTGGCTGCCGCGCCTGCAGGTGGTGGTCGACTCAGCCGACGTCGCGGTGACGTCGACGGAGTTCGCCATCGCCGCGCTGGCGGTCGCCCGCCTGCGCTACGACTACCACAAGGACCTCGCCCTCACCGGCTTCTACACCAACCGCGGCGTCGGCTTCGCGCTCGGACCGCGCCTGCACTGGGGCGATCAGGTGGACGGCACGCGGTTCCACAACAACCTCTACGCCTTCTATACGTTCGAAGCGCTCGATCGTTCGTTCAAGAACGACCAGAACCCGAGCCTGCGCACCGGCGGCCAGCTCGGCGGCATCGGCGCGCGCTACGACTACACCAACGTCTTCTGGAACGAGGCGCCGACCAGCCAGCGCAAGCTGCGCCTCTTCGTCGACTGGTACGACAAGAACCTCGCCAGCGACTACGGCTACCTCGACTGGGGCTACATCGCCTCGGGCACGCTGCCGGTCGGCTCGCCGCGCACCGTCGTCGCGGCGGAAATCGTCAACGGCTTCAGCGAGCCGTTCAACAGCCTGGTGCCCAACCAGGGCCTCTTCAGCCTCGGCGGCGAACGCACCATCCGCGGCATCGGCGCCGAGGATCAGCTGGCGCGCAACGTCTTCGTGCTGCGCACCGAGCTGCGCCGCGAGATCTTCTCCGACCTCGACCTCAACCTGCACGACGTCGCCATCCTGCGCCGCGTCAGCGCCCGCCTGCTGCTTCGATACCGGCCAGTCGAGCAACTCCGCCGGCCGCATCTACGACCTGCCCAGCTGGGCCATCGGCGCCGGCGTCGGCATCGGCGTGATGTACGACTTCTTCGGCTTCTTCTCCGCCTCCGCCTACCTCGACGTCGCCACCCGCCTCGACGAGAACCAGGGCGACATGCAGGTCCTCTTCGGCTCGGCGCAGTCCTTTTCGACCACGGAGGGGCACGGAGTCCTCCGAGCGTTCCTCTGTGGACCGCTCCCGTGGTATACGGCCTGCCGCTGTCCATGGACCCTCGTGCAAGCAGCTCAAGCAGCGCCTGAAGGCGATGATCGTCGAGGGACTGAAGCTGGAGGACAAGCGGCCGGAGGACATCGACGACACGGCGCCGATCTTCGTCGACGGCCTGGGCCTGGATTCGATCGACGCGCTCGAGCTGGTGGTGCTGGTCGAGGACAACTTCCGCGTCACCATCCCCGACGAGGACGTCGGCAAGCGGGCCTTTGCGTCCATCGATTCTCTCGCCGACTTCATCATCTCGGCGAGCTGAAGAGAGCGCCGCCATGCGCGGGGCGCCGATCGTCGCAGTGCTCGTCTGCGCGCTTGCCACGGCGGCAGCGGGCGCGCCCTGCGCATCCACCGACGCCTGCCTGGACGTGCTCCGCACCGCGCAGGCGTCGACGACCACGATCGACGCGCGCTTCGTGCAGACCAAGCACGTGTCGCTGCTCGACGAGCCGCTCGTGTCCACCGGCCGATTCCGCTTTCGCCGCCCCGACCACGTCCGCCTCGACATCGAGGCGCCGCACCCGAGCACGATCCTCATCGCCGGGCGCGCGGTGACCATCCCCGGCCTGCCCGCCACCGAGCAACACGCGCTCGCCGGCAGCCCGATGGCGGCCATGTTCACCGAGCTCGGCGCGCTCTTCGCCGGCACGATCGAGCGCGCCCCCGCCCACTTCACCGTCGCCGCGCGCGGCGAGGGCGACGCGATCGTCGTCACGCTGACGCCCACCGTTGCCGACTATCAACGCCTCTTCAGCACCATCGAGCTGCGCTTCGCCGGCCCGCAGACGATGGTGCAGTCGATGCGTCTCGACGACGCGCTGGGCGATCGCCTGGACGTCGAGCTGCGCGACGTGCGCCGCAACGTCGAGCTGCCGGATGCGATGTTCGCGCACCCCTGAGCGCCGGCGCGCCTGGCGCGTCGCGGCGCTGATGGCGACGCTCGCCGGCTGCGCCCGGGCGCCCGCGCCGGAGCCGGCGCCCCCCGGCGACGCACTCGCCATCGTTCGCGCACGCGCGGCCGCGGTCAGGACGCTCCGGGCGCAGTTCGACGTGGCCGTGCATCTCCCGAGCGGACAGCACCGCGCCTCCGGCGTGTTGCTCGTGCGCCCGCCGGACGACGCGCGCATGCGCCTGGTCGCGCCGTTCGGCCTCACGGTCTTCGATGCGCTGCGGACCGGCGGACGCACGTATGTGAACGCTCCGCTCAGCTCCGACCACGACGAGGCCTCCCTGGCGTTCCTGCACGTCGGCCCCGGCGACTCGCTCATCTTCGGCGCCGATGCGGGGTCGTGTCGTTCGGCCGGCACGCGGGCCGGCGGCGTCGAGTATTGGTGCGGGACGCCGCCGAACCGGTGGGTGTCGATCGATGCCGCGACCGCCACCGTGCGCGCCGAGGGCGAGCTGCAGGACGGGATCCCGGTCGTGACCTGGACCTACGCCGACTACCGCGTCGTCGACGGGACGCCCCTGCCGTTTCGCATCGGCATCGCATACCCGCGTCTGCAGGTCACCGTGTCGATCACCGTGACGCGCTACGAGGTCAACCCGGCGCTGCGCGACGACCAGTTCGCACCGCCGCCGGCCCAAACATCATCGATCCCTCTCGTCTTTGGCCTTGTGCCTTGTGCTGTTTGCCTACTCCCTCGAGGTGCGGCTCGATGACGGCGCTGCGTTGGGCGGCGCTGATCGAGCGCCACTACCGCCCCATCCTCGTCGGCTCGCTGGTGCTGGGGCTCGCCGCCGGTCTGTCGCTGACGCGCCTTCGGCTCGACGTCGACGTCCTCAGCATGCTGCCGCGCGGCGAGCCCGCCTTCGACGACTTCAAGACCTTCGTCGCCGACTTCGGCGAGCTCGACGAGCTCCTGATCCTCGTCGACGGGCCGCGGCCGGCGCGCGAGCGAGTGGCCGACGCACTCAGCGCCCAGCTGGCGACGCTCGACACCATCGCCGGTGTGCAGGGTCGCCTCGACACGGCCGCCGCCACCGAGATGCTGCTCGGCCCATTCCTCTTCAACTACATTCCCGTCGCCGACTACGCCGAGGTGCGCGAGCGCCTGACGCCCGCCGGCATCGCGGCACAGGTCGCCGCCGACAAGGCGCTGCTGGCCGCGCCGTTCGACGTCAGCCTCGCCCGCACCGTCGGCGAGGACCCGCTCGGCCTGCGCCGCATCGCCGCTCGCAACCTTGCCGCCGCTGCCGGCGACGCGCTGCCCGACCTCGACGGCGGGTTCCTCACCGCGCGGGACGGGAACGCGCTGCTCCTCATCGCGCGCCCGACCGGATCGCCGTTCGACACCGCCTTCGGCGCCCGCCTGCTCGACCAGGTCGACGAAGTGGTCGCCGCGGCGCAGCGGAACGCGCCCGACGTGCGCATCGCACTGACCGGCAGCTACCTCTTCGCGCGCGAGGACGCCGTGACGATGAAGGCCGACATCCAGCGCTACACCGTGCTGGCATTGCTCGGCGTCCTGGCGGTGTTCTGGTTCGGCTACGGCAACCTCCGCGTCCTGCCGTTCGTCGCCTACCCGCTCGCGCTCAGCACGCTCCTCGCCTTCGCCCTCTCGCTGCTGGTCTACGCGCAGCTCAACGTGCTGTCGCTCTGTTTCGCCGCGATCCTCTACGGCCTGTCGATCGACTCGGGCATCCACTTCTACAGCCGCCTGATGGAAGCGCAGCGTGCCCACCCCGACGACGCGCGCGCCGCGATCGCCGAAACGGTCGCCAGCCTCGGCTGGGCCAACGTCGCCAGCTCCGGGACCACGGCCGCCGCCTTCATCGTCATCGCCCTGTCGTGCCTCTCGGTCGTGCAGCAGCTCGGGATCCTCACCACCGCGGGCATGCTGATCACCATCGTCGAGTTCTTCGTGCTCTATCCGGCGCTCGGCTTCCTCCTCCTCCGCCGTCGCGCCCCGCTGCCGCCGCCGCTCGACACCCCGCGCCTCGGCGCCTGGGCCGCCGCCGCGCAACGCCATGGCCGTGTGGTGCGGGTGGCCTGCGTCGCGCTCGCCCTCCTCTGCGCCCTCGCGACGATGCGGGTGTCGCTCGACCCGTCGCTGCAACGCCTCCGCCCGGCCGAGTCACCCGCGTTGCGGGTGCAGGAGGAGATCGCCGCCCGCTTCGCACGCCCGGATCGCGGTGGCGCAATCCTCGTCGGCGGATCCGACACCGAGGCGGCGCTCGTCGCCGGTGAGCGCGTCGCGGCGCGCTTGCGCGTTTATCGAGACACGGGACTCCTCGGCTCCGTGCAGACCATCGACGCGCTGCTGCCATCGGCGGCGGTGCAGCGCGCGCGGCTGGCGGAGTACGACGCGCTGCCGCGCGTCGCCGCGCTGGCGACGCTCGACGGCGCACTGCGGGCACAGGGGTTCAAACCGGAGCGCTTCGCGGCGTTCACCGAGCGATTCGCCGCGCCGCGCACCGACGTCGTCGTCGCGGGCGCGCCGGCGCTGGCGCCGTTCGCCCCGGTCATCGAGCGGCACGTGCGCGAAGGGCCGGGCGGCACCATGGTGGCGGCGTATGTCGAGCCGGGCGCGGAGAAGCGCTGGACCGCGGTCGCGGACCGGCTGCGCGCCGACCTGCCCGAGCTGCCGGTCGCGGTGGCCGCGCGTCCGCTGCTCGAGGACCGGCTGCACGAGGTGCTGCGCCGCGAGCTGCTCGGCTTCGTCGCCCTCGCGGTGGTCGCCAACCTGTTGCTGCTCGCCGGCATCCTGCGCAGCCTGCGCGACGCCGCGGCGGTGCTCGCGCCGGTGCTGCTGGTGGTGGCGGCCGTGTTCGCGGTGATGGGCGTGACCGGAATGGCGGTCGACCCGATCAACCTGGTGGTGACGCCGCTCCTGCTCGGCATCGGTGTCGACAACGGTGCCTACGTCGTCGCCGCGATGCGCGAGCTCGACGACGTCGGCACCGCGCTGCAGCGCTGCGGCCGGGCCATCTGCCTCACGTCCCTCACCACCATCGCCGGCTTCGGCTTCCTCGCGTTCTCCACCTACCCGCCGCTCGCCAGCCTCGGCCTGCTCATGGGCCTCGGCCTCACGCTCGCGCTCCCCGCGACGGTGTTCATCCTCCCCGCGCTCCTCACCGCGGAGAGGGACCGAGGTTGACAGCCCAGTAGAGCGATGGCCCTCTGTGACTCCGTGTCCTCTGTGGTGAATCTGGCCGCCGCGATCGAGCGCGCGCGTCGCAGTCCGTTCTACGCGCAGCACCTCGCCGGCCACGTGCTGAACAGCCACGACGATCTCGCGCGCCTGCCGCTGACCTTCAAGACGGACCTGCGCGACGCGACGCCGTTCGGCATGCTCGCCGTACCGGCGCATCGCGCCTGGCACTACCACGAGACGAGCGGCACCACCGGCGAGCCGATCTCCACCTGGTGCGGGCTCGAGGAGCTGCGCGCGATGGCGGCGGTCGTGAACCGCATGGTGCCGGAGCTGGAGCAGGACACCATCCTGCTCAACCGCTTCCCGCTCTTCGCGCCGGTCTCGTTCGTGTTCGAAGAGGCGCTGCGACGCGCCAACGCCTGCCACATCGCCGCCGGAACGATGAGCTGGGACGTGCCGTTCCCGCGCGCCGTCGATTTCATCCAGCGCCTCGGCGTCACCGCCATCGCCAGCCTGCCGCTCGAGCCGGTGCTGCTCCACGACATGGCAAAGGACGCCGGCCTCGATCCGCGTCGACGTGTTCCGCACGGTCAAGGTCGTGTTCTGCGGCGGCGCCGTGCTGCCGCCGGCGCTGCGCCGCGCCATCGAGCACGACTGGCAGGCGCGCGTCGTCGAGATCTACGGCTCCAACGAAACCATGCTGATGGGTGTCGGCTGCCCGCGCGGTCGCCTGCATCTGAGCGACGACCTGCTCGAGTTCGAAGTCCTCGATCCGGACACCCACGCGCCGGTCCCGATCGGCGAACGGGGTGTGCTGACCATCACCAGCCTCGTCCACGAGGTCATGCCGCTCGTCCGCTACTTCACCGGCGACCTCGTCCGCATCGACCCGAACGGGTGTGCGTGCGGCCACGGCGGACCGGTGGCCGAGGTGTTCGGCCGTGCCGGCGACGACATACACCTACGGCGACCGCACGACGACGCCCTACGACGTGCTCGATGCCGCCTACGAGTTCGCCGACCGGCTCGGCACGCGCATCTTCTTCATCCTCGGCGCGCCCGCGCACGCTGCACCTGCTGGTCGAGCTGGAGGATACGTCCGCACCGCGCAACCGCGAAGCCGAGCGCCACCTGCGCGAGCGCATCGGCGTGCCCCTGGTCATCGACTACCTCGGTCACAACGAAGTCCTCGACCGCAGCGCGCTCTATCGCGGCCCGAAGATCTACAAACCGTCGGTCGATCAGCGACTGGCGCGGCGAGGGCCGCAAGACGATCACCATCATGGAAGCGCTGCTCGAGTGGCCGAAATACGACTGGCGCACGCTGATGCATCTCGGCCGCCGCCAGTTCCGCAACGCCCGCCGTCGGTCGCGGCTGCTGAAAGAAGATCGTTGAGCGGAGTCACCTCCGTGCGCCTCGCTGACGCTCCGTGGTGAGTCGTTTTCTCAGGAAGAACTTCTGGTGTCCTGGTGGACAGTCGTCGAGCGTTCCGAACACCGTGTAGCCGAGCTTCTCGTACAGCGGACGCGCCTGGAAGCTGAAGGTCTCGAGATGCGCGTCGTGCGCGCCGCGCGCGACGGCGTACCGTTCGGCGGCGCGGACCAGCTTGCTCGCCCATTGCCGGTGGCGCAGCGGCGCGTCGATCCACAGGTGGCTGATGTGCAGCCAGCCGCCCCAGATCTCGCCGAAGAGGCCGCCGCGCAGCTCGCCGGTGTCCTCGCGCAGCAGGAAGGTCACGTCGTAGAAGTCGGGCAGTTGGGTGACCGCGATGTTGTGTAGATCGACCCCGAGCTCGACGCGATGGCGCACGTCGGCCGACCGTTCCGATTCAAAGGCGATCTTCATCGCAGCACCTCGTAGGGCTCATCCGGCGTCGTGAACGCGTCGCGATCGATCACGTAGCGCACCGCGTCGATGCCGGTGGCTTGCGAGACGCGCTGGTCGAAGCGCATGCCGAGCCCGCGCATGACCGCTTCGGAGCGCGTGTTGGGTGCGTCGGTGAGCGCCCAGATGCGCGGCAGGCCGAGCCACTCGAACCCATAGCGAATCCAGGCGCGCGACGCCTCGGCGGCCAGGCCGCGCCGCCACAGCATCGGGTGGAGGCCGTAGAGCAGCTCGACCTCCTCCGGCGCGTCTTCGCGCGGGCGCAGGCCGCAGAAGCCGAGGAGCGCGTCGTCGCCCTCGCGCCAGGTCACCGCCCAGTGGCCGAAGTCGCGGTCGGCGGTGCAGTCCATGCTGGCGCGCATCGCCTCGGCGGCGGTGTCGCGCGAGATCATCACATCGTCCCACAGATGGCGGCGCACCTCTGCGTTGGTCCACAGGCGCCACAGGCGCTCGAGGTCGTCTTCGCGATACGGCCGCTGGCGGAGACGCGCGCTGAGCAGCGCGGTGGTTCTGGCCATCGCGGCGATATGACACAGTGGCGTCTTCTCCGTCACCCGCACGCCGTCAACGATCGTGGACACCCTCCGCCTGCTCATCGTCGTCAATCCGGCCGCCCTGCGTGGCGGGGCCGCGGCCGGGTTCGCCGCCCTGCGTGCGGCGCTGTCCGGCGATGCCGTGGTGGTCCGCGAGACCGCCGGCGACGGCCGCGACGCCGCCCGCGTCGCCGAATGGGTCGCGGCGCTCCGACCGCAGACGGTGGCGGCGGCCGGTGGCGACGGCACGGTGCGCGTCGTCGCCGGCGCGCTGATGGGCATGCCGCCCAACGCGCGCCCGGCGCTCGGCCTCCTGCCGGTCGGCACCGCCAACAACGTCGCCCGTTCGCTCGGCGTCGATCGGCTCTCCGACGCCACCACCGCGCGAGCGATCGCCGCGGCGCTGCTCGACCGCTCGACCCAACCGCTCGACGTCGGGCGCGCCAACGGCGATTGGTTCGTCGGCTCGTGCGCCGCCGGCCTGGATGCCGCCATCCTCGCCGCGCGCAACCGCTGGCGGACGCGCTGGCACCTCGGCCGTCGCCTCGGCGGCTACCCGCTCTATCTGTTCGCCTGCGCCGTCGGCCTCGCCCGCCACCGTTCCATCGCCACCGACCTGCGGCTCGACGGCGCCGCCGCGATAGCGCAGCCGGTGCACAATCTGCTCGTCCTCAATACCGCGCTGTACGCGGGCGAGTTCCGGTTCGACGGAGCCGACCACAGCGACGACGGCCGGCTCGACGTGCACATGTTTGCCGGTGCCTCCACCTACGTGCGCGGCTTCGTCACCGCCTGGCGCCGACACCTGGGCGCAGGCGTCGCCGCGGCGCCGCTGCGCCGCGTCACGTCGCTGTCCGCCCAATTCGCCGCGCCGATGGCGCTCCAACTCGACGGCGAGGAGGCGGGCCTGGTGCGCGAGCTGGCGATCGACGTCGTGCCGTCGGCGCTCCAGGTCATTGCACCGCCCCGATCACGGAGCGCCACGGAGTAGGTCGTCCAGCACGGTGACGAGTTGCGCGATCGACTCGAGCACCTGGTGCGCGCCGTCGAACGCGCCGCCACGCGTCAGGCCCTGCGGCACGACGATGCAGCGCAGTCCCGCGGCGCGGGCGGCGGCCAGGCCGCGTTCCGAGTCCTCGATGGCGATCGCCTCGTCGGCCGCGCATCCGACGCGCGCGAGCGCGGTGAGGTACCCGTCCGGGTGCGGCTTGCTGCGCTCGTAGTCGCGGTTGGTGATGGCGAAGTCGAAGAAGCGCAGCAACCCGGTTCCGGCGTGGATGAGCTCGAAGTGCTCGTGGCTCGAGCTGGTGACGACGGCCAGCGGCACGCGCCCGTGCAGCGCGCCGAGCACCTGCGGGATGCCCGCGAGCGGCGGCACGCCGGCGCGCAGCCGCGCCGCGTAGCGTTCGTCGCGCAGGCGGCGGAGCTGCGCCACGTGGGCGGAATCGAGGGGCTCGGGCGCCAGCTCGAAGATGCTCCGCCCCTGGCGCAGGCTGAAGTCGATGAACTCCGCCTCGCTCACGCGTATGCCGACGTCCGCGAGGGTCGCCTGCGTCGCCGCGAAATACAGGTGCTCCGTGTCGACCAGCACGCCGTCGTTGTCGAAGAAGATCGCCTTGAGCATCTCAGATCAGGCACTTTCCCATGCTGATGCGCGGCTCCACCGCGTAGCCGAGCCGCTCGTAGAAGGCGACCACGCCGTCGTTGTTCGGTATGACCTGCAGGTTGATCTTCGGGCAGCCACGGGCGCGCAACGTCTCCTCGGCGGCGCGCATCAACGTGCTGCCGACACCGTGCCGGCGCGCCGTGGGATCGACGGCCAGATGGTAGATCCAGCCGCGCACGCCATCGTAGCCGAGCGCGACCGCGGCGATCACGCGGCCGCCGCGCACGCCCACGAGGAGCAACGCGTCGTCCTGCGCACGCTTGCGCGGAAGGTAGACCGCCGGTTGGTTCCAGGCACGCGAGTCCGGAAATACCGACTCCCACAGGGCGTGCACACTGGGCACGTCGGCATCGGTGAGGGTGCGGATCTCGAGGTCGCCCGTCATCGCGGAGAGTTAGCGCGACGTGCGCCGGGAAGCGACGGCCTTCTTCATTCGTCTCACCGCGACACATGGGTCTCGCCGGTCGCTTGTCCCACATGGAGGGCGCCGCTCCCGCGGCGCCGTGTTCCGAGGGTGCTGGTGATGTACCGCCTGGGACCGGCCGCGCGGGAGCACGGCCCATTCGGGGATTGTGACGCAGCGGAGGCGGTTGACCGCCCCTTCGTTCGGGCGTAGCGTCCGAGGCGCGTGTGGCATGTCGCCCACGCTCAAGAGCCCCGCCGGGAGCGTGTACGCCCCTGCGAGAGGAGGAACGATGTATCCAGGCATGATGTACTGGTGGAAGACCCACCGGCACGGCGGCGGGTGTCACGCCGCGCACTACGTCGAGGGCGAGCGCGAGCATCGCCACGGCCGGCACCGCCATCGGGAGTGGCGCGAGTACGCGTCGTCGGCGCACGGCAGCGAGCTCGGCTCCGGAGGCTTCGGCGTTCGCCGACCGCTCCGCTTCCTGGCTTTCAAGCTCGACCTCGACGAGCAGCAGGTCACCGAGCTGGCGCGCATCCTCGACGACCTGAAGACCGAGCGCGCCCAGGCTGAGGTGGATGGACGGCGCTCCACCGCCGCCTTCGCCGATTCGCTCGGCGGCGACGCCTTCGACGCCGAGAAGGCCGGCGCGGCCGGTGCCATGCGGGTCGCTACCGCCGAACGCCTGCGCGACGCCGTCACCACGGCGCTGTCGCGCATCCACGCGATGCTCGAAGCGCCTCAGCGCGAGCGCCTCGCGTACCTGATCCGCAGCGGCACGCTGCAGATCTAGCCGCCCTGGAGGGCGCCCGCTCCCGCGGCGCCTGCCCGCGTCGATTGCGCCTTTTGAGAAGGCGCCGCGGGAGCGGCGCCCTCCACACGGCTGATGGCCGGCCGTCGTCGTTCCCGCTACGCTGCGTGTGCATGCGGGCGATGATCACCGGCTGCGGCGTCGTGTCGCCGTTCGGCGGCGGCGTTGACGCCTTCTGGAGCGCGCTGTGTGCCGGGCGCAGCGCCATCGCGCCGCTGCGCGGGTTGGCGGTCGCCGGCCTCGAGGGCGTGCTCGCCGCCGAGGTGCCGCCGGACGCCGTCGATGCCTGGCTGACCGGCGACGAGCGGGCACGCCTCGAGCGCATCGACCAACACGCGCGCGCAGCGGCGCGCGAGGCGCTCGCCGACGCCGCGCTCGATCTCGCCGCATGCGACGCCACGCGCGTCGCCGTCGTCGTCGGCACGACGCTCGGTGCCATGTCGATCGGCGAGCGCTACCAGCGCGCGCGCCACGACGGCACGCCCTTCGACGCCCGTCGCCTGCTGTCGATGCCCTACGCCGCCACCGCGCCGCGATTGGCGCGCGCCCTCGGCGCGCGTGGCCCGGTGCTCAGCCCGTCCATCGCCTGCGCTTCGGGGACGCAAGCTGTCGGGCTGGCGCGTGAGCTGATCGCGCTCGACCGCGCCGACGTCGTCATCGCCGGCGGCGCCGAGGCGCTGTGCGAGTTCGTCGTCGCCGGCTTCGCATGCCTGCGCGCCACCACCGCCACCGCGGTGCGCCCATTCGACGCGCGCCGCGATGGTCTCGCGCTGGGCGAGGGCGCGGCGATGGTCGTGGTGGAGGCGGCCGCGCACGCGACGCGACGGGGCGCGCGGGCCGACGTGGCGATCGCCGGTGCCGGACTGTCCGCCGACGCCGTACACATGACCGCCCCGGCGCGCGACGGTGCCGGCGCCGCGCGAGCGATGTGCGTCGCTCTCGCCGATGCCGAGCTGGGCGCCGATGCCGTCGACGTGATCAGTGCCCACGGCACCGGCACCGTTTTCAACGACGCGATGGAGATGGCGGCGGTCCGGGCGGTGTGCGGCGCCGCCGCGCCGCGCGTACCGGTGAGCGGCATCAAGGGCGCCATCGGCCACACCCTCGCCGCCGCCGGGACCTTCGAGGCGGTGCTGTGCGCCCGCATCCTGCGCGAAGGCCTGGTGCCGCCGACGGCGGGCTGCGACGAGATCGACCCCGCCTGCCCGCTCGACGTCGTACGCGGTGCGCCCCGGCGCGTCGACGCGCGCGTCGCACTGTCCACGTCCTCCGCGTTCGCGGGCAACAACGCGGCCATCGTGCTTCGACGTGAGGGCTGAGGAGATTTCACCACCGAACGCCACGGAGGTCGTCGTCACCGGGTTCGGCGTCGTCTCGCCGCTCGGGCATTCGGCGCTGGAGGTGGCGCGACGCGTGGCGGCCGGCGAGCGCGCGACCGGCGACGCGCACGGCGCGCGGGTGGCGGAGATTCCGCTCGATGTCGTACCCGCCGCGGCGCGGACGCGCATCGGGCGGCTCGACCGGATCTGCCGGCTGACGCTGACCGCGGCGTTCCTCGCCATCGACGACGCCGGATTGGGGCTGCCGCTGGCGGATCCGGAACGCGTCGGCCTCGCCTTGGGCACCGGCCTCGGCTGTCTGCTGAGCGACGCCGAATTCTACGAGAAGGTGGTGGCCAACGGCCCGCCGGCGGCGAGCCCGCGCGCGTTCGCCTACACGGTCTCGAGTGCCGCCGCCGGGGAGGTGACGATCGCGCTCGGCATCCACGGCCCCAACACGACCCTGCACATGGGCATGGCCGCCGGCGCCGGGGCGCTCGGCTACGCCGCCGATCTCATTCGTTCGGGCCGCGCTGACATGGTGCTCGCGGGCGGTGCGGATGCGCTCGATGGACCGCTCGCCGACGCGCTGCGCGACATGGGCCTGCTGAAGTCGCTCGACCGGGCGCGTCCGTTCGTCGATGCCGTCCCCGGCGTCTGGCCGGCGGAGGGCGCCGCGATCGCCGTCCTCGAACGCGGCGCGCACGCGACCGCCCGCGGCGCGCCGGTGCGCGCGCGACTCCTCGGCCACGGCGAGGGATTCGAGCCGACGCTGACGAGTCGGACGCCCGTCGCCGCCGGCGTGACGAACGCACTGCAAATAGCGATGCGTGATCGGCCGCGCCCCGACCTGGTGCTCGCCAGCGCGCACGGCACGCCGCTCGACGCGATCGAGCGCGCGGCGCTCGGGGCGGCCGGGGTCGGCGACGTGCGGATCGTCGCACCGAAGAGCTTCCTCGGCGACGCCTTCGGCGCCAGCAGCGCGCTGGCGGCGTCGATGGCGCCCTATCTCGACGCCGAGCGCGTGCTGATCAGCGCCGTCTGCCCCGGCGGCAGCATCGGCGCGCTGCTGATCGGGCGCGGGCCCGACTATGAGACGCGGTAGCCGGGCGCGCTCGCAGCCCGGTTGCCTCCCGGGCTGGGAGCGCGGGCGGCTCGCCCGCAGCTCTAGCGCGGAACAGCCAGCGACGGCTCCTTCATCACCACCCCGCCGCGCATGACGACGTGCACGCGCGCCGCGTCCTGCAGCAGCGCAATGTCATCCAACGGCTGCCCGTCCACCAGAATCAGATCGGCGCGCTTGCCCTCCTCGACGGTTCCGATCTCGTCGGCGAGGCCGAACAGCTCGGCGTTGGTGCGCGTGGCGGAGAGGATCGCCTCGTGCGCGCCGAGCACCGCCGCTTTCAGGGACAGCTCCATCGCCTTGAACGGTTGCATGGCGGCGAGGACATCGGAGCCCGAGCAGATCTTGAGGCCGGCGGCGCGCGCCACGGCGAGGGACTGCGCGCCGCCCGCCTTCGCCTTGTTGATCTTGTCGAGCATGCGGCGCGGGATGCCCTGCGCCTCGCCGTACAGGCTGATGAGCTCGTACGTCGTCAGCGTCGGCACGAAGTAGGCGCCGGCGTCGCGCATCGCCGCCGCCGACTCCTCGTCGAGGAAGTTGCCGTGCTCGATGCTGCGCACCCCGGCGGCGAGCGCGTTGCGGATGCCCTGCGGCGTGTAGACGTGCGCCATCGCGCGCTTGCCGACGGTACGGGCCTCGTAACAGGCAGCGGCCATCTCCTCGATGGTGAACTGGGTGTGCTCGAGCTCGTCGGTCGGCGACATGCACCCGCCGCCACCCATGATCTTGATCGCGTGCGCGCCGGTGCGCAGTTGCTCGCGCGCCGCCAGGCGCATGGCGTCGGGCGAATCGCAGAGACGCGGCGTGGCGATCAGGCCGGGAATGCCGTCGATGGGCGCGTGTTGATGGTGCGGCTCGCGCCAGTCGCCATGGCCACCGGTCTGCGAGAGACAGCTGCCGGTGAAGAGCACGCGCGGACCGCGCAGCAGGCCGCGCTCGATCGCCTGGGCGAACCCCCAGTCGAGGCCGAAGGCGTCCCGCACCGTCGTGAAGCCGGCGGCGAGTGTCTGCTCGAGGACGTCCTTGACGCGCAGTGCCAGTGTCGCCGGTGCGTCCCGCCGCGCTGCGGCCGCGTCGGTCTCGACGATCGCGGCGTGCACGTGCGCATCACTCAGTCCCGGCATCAGCGTGCGGCCGTCGCACTCGATCGCCCGGGCGTCGCGCGGCAGCGGCGCGTCGCCGCCGCGCAGAACCTGGCGGATGCGCTCGCCCTCGACCACCACCGTCGAGCCGGGCGCCGGCTCGGCGCCCGTGCAGTCGAGCAGCGTGCAGTTGCGAAAGACGACCGTCGCCATTCCGGAGGTCAGCCCTCACGCCGGCGGCGCCGGAGCGGGATCGAGGCGGATGGGAATCGGATTCTTCCGGATCACGACGCCGAACCACCAGTCGACGATGCCGTACTTCTCGGCGAACGCCGCGTCGACGCGCGCCCGCGTCTCGGGGCTGTCGTCGAGCGTCGCGATGCGTGCGGTGGTAATGCCGTTGCGCACCAGCTCGGCGCGCGGGTTGCTGCGCAGGCGCTCGCCCCAGGCGCGACCGCCGCGGCCGACGCGCACCCAGGGCGTGCCGTCGATGTCCACCACCCATACCTTCGAATTGTGGACCGTGCCGTCGGCGTCGTAGCCGTGGACGATGACGGTCTCCACGACCTCGCCGGCGATGAAGGTCGCCAGCCCGACGAACACCAGCACCCCCAAGACGCTCAACACGGTGCGGCGCATCGCAACCCGCCTACTTCTGGTGGGCGCAGCCGCCTTTTTCCTGCGGCTCGTCGCGGAGGTGGACGTAGGCCTTGCCGTTCCAGTGCCAGACGGGAAAGCAGAATCCGGGTCCGCCGATCAGCAGATCGGGATAGCCCGGGGTTTTCGTCTTCCGCACCTCGGCAATCATGCCGGGGAACCCGAGCTGGCTCGTGTAGTGACCGGACTTCTCCTTGATGAAGAGGACCACCGACGAGCCGGCCATCCCGGACATGCAGCTGTTGCCGTAGGTGATCAGCACCTCGTCGACGCCGTCGCCGTTGAGGTCGCGGACGTCCACCTCGGACGACACCTCCTGCGCGCAGCTCTCGTCGACGAGCGTTTTGCCATCGTCGCTCACTTTGAGGCCGAGCGCCTTGTAGATCTCGACGCGCTCGGCATCGCTCAGCTTGCCGGGGTTCTTCGCGAACAGCAGTGCGGCACCGGCCTTGTCGTCGGCGTGCACGGCGGTGCTCCAGGCGAGCGCCAACAGGACGAGGACGGCGGGTGGCAGCAAACGCAGCGGGCGACAGGGCACGGCGGTCTCCTTTCGCGGCAGGGCCCCGCCTTCTAGCGCGGGCCGCGACGGGTTGGGAAGCGCGGTGCTATCTACCCGTCGCGATCGTCCACGCGACCGCGTCGGCGGCGCGGTCGTCGTTGCGCCGGCCGCGGCGCTGCAGCGCCTCGATCACGCGCGACCGTAGCGTCGGCGGGCGGTTCTGGCCGAGCTTGAACTTCACCTGCACGGCCGTGATGTCGAGCCGCACCGCGGCGATGAAGTCGATCGCCCCCGCGTACAACGGATCGGTGGGACTCACCGGGCGAAAGCCGCCCTCGGGCTGGTAGTGCGCGAGCAGCCGCATCTGCTGCGCCGCCAGCTCGTCGGCGTCGTGCGAGACCGTCGCCTGGCACTCGAAGATGACGGTGCGATGGTAGGCGGTCGCCATCACCGCGCTCTCCGGGTGCACCCAATAGGACGGAATGGTGGCCAGGATCTCGTCCACCTCGAAGAGACAGCGCGACCGGCTGGCGAGGTCGGCGAGCTGCGCGTCGGCGCGATTGAGATGCACTTCGACGTTGTTGCCGGCGTACGCGAACGGATAGAGCCCGATGTGCGGCACGCCGTCGGCGCTCACCGTCACCAACCGACCCATCTCCTGCTCGCGCACGAAGGCGTCGATGACCTCACGTGGGACCTCGTAGTAGTCGTAGTGGATCACGGCTCGGCTCCTCCGCGTCGGTGGTACATCCGAGGGGGCGACCAACGGAAGCGAGTCACACGACGGAGGAAACACGCGCGTAGGAGCGCAGGCGTCCCCGCCCGTCGGTGCGCGGAGCGCGCCGGAGCGCGCTGAGCTCAACGCCACCGCCGGCGTTTGTCGCGCGACGTTCTCCGCCGCCCTGTGGGCGGCGACGGGCACGGAGGCCCGCGCTCCTGCGCAGGTCTCTGTGTCGCGCGCTACATGAAGGAGGCGCTGCCCCTTTGTCGGCCGCTACTGACGACGTGCGTCCGCTGCCGCGGCGCGGGAGGTCTGGAGGAGCGCGGGCGTCCCCGCCCGTCGGTGCGCGGAGCGCGCCGGAGCGCGTTGAGCTCAAAGCCACCGCCGGCGTTTGTCGCGCGACGTTCTCCGCCGCCCTGTGGGCGGCGACGGGCACGGAGGCCCGCGCTCCTGCGCAGGTCTCTGTGTCGCGCGCTACATGAAGGAGGCGCTGCCCCTTTGTCGGCCGCTACTGACGACGTGCGTCCGCTGCCGCGGCGCGGGAGGTCTGGAGGAGCGCGGGCGTCCCCGCCCGTCGGTGCGCGGAGCGCGCCGGAGCGCGTTGAGCTCAACGCCACCGCCGGCGTTTGTCGCGCGACGTTCTCCGCCGCCCTCTGGGCGGCGACGGGCACGGAGGCCCGCGCTCCTGCGCAGGTCTCTTGTAGTGCGCGAGATGAAGGAGGTGCTGCCCCTAACGCGGCGCGCTACCGACGAGTGCGCTGAGCGGCGACAGCGGTTGTCGCTCCACTGCTCGGACCATGAACAACACGTGCATCCGCTCCCCGGCGCGCGTGCGCATCGCCGGCGCGAGCTCGGGAGGACCATGCGCGCTGAACCCCTGGCGTTCGAAGAACGCGATCGCGCGGCGGTTCTCCAACAGCGTGCCGAGGTGGCAACCGGGCGAGCCCACCTCGGCCAGGCGCGCCATCCAGGCCGCCATGAGGGCGCTACCGGCACCAGCGCCGCGGCCGGCCGGCGCCAGATTGATGTGCAGGTGCGACGGCCAGCGCGGATCGTCGACCGCCTCGCGCGGCGTCGCGCGGTCGCGGATCGCGTCCGCGATGCCGCGCCAGAGAAAGCCCGCCGTACCGGGGCGGAAGAACAACCCGTGGCGCACCGTTGCGCGCGCCAGCGCCGCGGACGGCGGCGGCGCCGTGCGCGTGTCGACGCAGCCGGCGAGATACCCGACGATGGCGTCGTCGCGTACGGCGACGAGACAGGACTGCGGCTCGCGGTCGGTGTAGTAGCCCGTCCAGATGTCGGCGAAGCTCTCGGCGTGCCGCCAGTACCAGTCGGCGGGTTCGCCCATGAAGCCGGTGCGAGGGCAGATGCCGCGCACCGCCGCGCGATCACGGGGCTCGTACGGCCGGACGACCACGGCGGCGGAGCGCATCCCCGAACGCTTCACCCGGAGGCACGGAGCAAACGGCGAGCGCCCTGCCTCCCTCCGTTCCCCCGTTCTCCGCGTGAAAACTCCTCAGCCCGGCGTGCGCTCGAAGGTCGGCACACCCTCGGGGATGTGATGGAAGCTCTGCTTGTCGATCGTGTAGATGACCATCATCGGTCCGGGGAACAGGCTGGGGTCGTCGAACGTTCCCACCTTCAGCAGCACCGCGCCGGGGAGGCCCGACGTCTTCGTCAGCAGGTGCGTGCCGCAGTCGGGGCAGAACTCGCGCGTCACCGGCGCCGCGAGGTCCTTGCGCTGAAACCCCTTGGCCGAACCCTTGGTGTAGGCGAAGCCGGAGTCGGGCATGCCCATGACCACGTTCGGATGGCCGCCCGAGATGTACTGGCACTCGCGGCAATGGCACTGTCCGCTGAAGAGCGGCTCGCCGGTCGCCTTGTAGCGGACGGCGCCGCAGTAGCATCCACCGAGGATCTCCATGAATGACCTCCCTTCGATCGTGTAGCGTGGTTGTCCACCGATCATTCACGAGCGGCGGGGGCGTTGCGAGGGGGGTGCCGGTCCGCCACAGATGGAAATACGTCACCCCTTGCGCGCGCGCAGCTCGGCCAGTGGGTTGAGGAACACGGTGAACTCGTCCCAGTGGGTGATGAGCGCGTCGCGGTACGGCGTGCGGCAGACGAGCTCGAGGCGAATGCCATCGGGGTCGGTGAAGAACGTCGAGTAGTAGTCGGGGTTGTACTGCGAGTAGTGCTGCGGCGCGGTGGCGTCGACGCCAAGCGCGCGCAGTGCGGCGGCGGCGTCGTCGACGTCGGCCGGCGTCGGCACCTGCAGGCAGACGTGATGCAGGCCGGGCGCATACGGATCGTGCGGCGTCGGCCGATGCGCGGGGCGCAGGGTGATCTGCAGCGCGCGGTTGAAGTAGTGCGCGTGCGGCTCGCCGGCGACGGCCTTGTCGCCCTTTCGGAAGCCGAGGCGCTGCATGACGGCGTCGTAGAAGCGCTCGGAGCGCGGCAGGTCGGACACCGTGAGATAGAGGTGATCGAGGCCGATGACGTCCATGCCGCCTGTGTCGCGCAGCGCGGTACGCCTGTCGAGAGCGCGCATTCCACGTTCGCGTTTCGCCGCCGGCGCCGCTATCTCACGGCGGGCATGGATGACGCCGCAGCGCGCGCGCGCGTGTTCGGGCCGGCGACGCTCGCCGGGCTCGCGCTCCGCAACCGGGTGATCAAGACCGCGACCTACGAGGGCATGACGCCGGGGGGCGTGCCCTCGCCGGCGCTGATCGAGCACCATCGCGCGATCGCCGCCGGCGGTGTCGGCATGACGACCGTCGCCTACTGCGCGGTGTCGCCGAACGGCCGCACCTTCACCGAGCAGATGTACATGCGCGACGCGATCGTGCCGGCCCTGGGCGAGCTGACCGCCACCGTGCGCGCCGCCGGCGCCGCCACCTCGCTCCAGCTCGGCCATTGCGGCTTCTTCAGCAAGAACCGCGAGATGTCGGGACGGCCACTCGGCCCGTCGTGGACCTTCAACGCGTACGGTCTGTCGGCGGGCATGCCGCTGGCGCGGGCGATGCGCGAGGCCGACATCGCCACGGTGATCGACGAGTTCGGCGCCGCGGCGGAGTTGGCGCTGCAGGCGGGCTTCGACGCCGTCGAGATCCACCTCGGCCACGGCTATCTGCTGAGCCAGTTCCTCAGCCCGGCCATCAACCGGCGGCGCGACCAATGGGGCGGCAGCCTCGACAACCGGATGCGCCTGCCGCTGGCGGTGCTGGAACGCGTCCGCGCCGTGGTCGGCCCGCGCGTGCCGATCATCGCCAAGACCAACCTGCGCGACGGCTTTCGCGGCGGGCTCGAGCTCGATGATGCCGTCGGCGTCGCGCAACGGCTGGAGGCGGCCGGCATCGACGCCGTCGAGCTGAGCGGCGGCTTCACCAGTCGGTCGCCGTTCTATCTCTTCCGCGGCGCCCGGCCGTTGAAGGAGATGATCGAGGTGGAGAAGGGCCGCCTGCAGAAGCTCGCGCTGCGCTTCTTCGGCCGCCGGATCATCCGCGAGTACCCGTTCGAGGAGATGTTCTTCCTTGACCAGGCGCGCGCCGTGCGGGCCGCCGTGCAGGTGCCGCTGATCCTGCTCGGCGGCATCCTTTCGATCGACAACCTCGAGACGGCGATGCGCGAGGGCTTCGACTTCGTCGCCATGGGCCGCGCCCTGATCGCCGATCCCGACCTGATCGTGCGCATGCAGCGCGGCGAGGCCACACGGTCGCGCTGCATCTCGTGCAACAAGTGCGTCGCCGAAATGGATCGCGGCGGCGTGCGCTGCGTTCTCTGACCAGATCCACAGATGGACACCGATGGCCACAGATGGACACCGATCTGGACCTGTGGCGCTGACGGATCCACGAGAACACTATTCCGAGTTCATCTGTGTCCATCTGTGACTCTCTGTGTTCATCGGTGGTTTTCGGTTCTTCTGAACCGGCTTGGCTGGTTTGAGCCGGTCACCGGCGGCTGAGTTCCGTTCCATCGCGCGCGTTCGAGGTTCGACGCGGCTGGCACGGGCGTTGCCATACGTCAGGCCAGGAGGTTCGCATCGGATGGAAGGAACAATGGTCAACGGCGGCGGCAGCGGCGCAGGCAGTGCCGCCAACGTCGCGCCCTCGCAGCGCGGCGCACTGTGGGCGGCGCGCGTGCGCGGCGAGGTGCAGCAGGCGGTCGTCGGCCAGGACGCCGTCATCGAGCGCGCCCTGGTGGCGCTGCTCGCCGACGGACACGTGCTGATCGAAGGCATGCCCGGCCTGGCCAAGACGCTGTTGGTGAAGAGTCTCGCGGCGGCCCTCGGCCTCGACTTCGAGCGCGTGCAGTTCACCCCCGATCTGCTGCCCTCCGACGTCGTCGGCACCATGGTCTTCCAGCCGCAGCACGGCGAATTCCGCACCCACCTCGGGCCGATCTTCGCCAACCTGGTGCTCGCCGACGAGATCAACCGCGCGCCGGCCAAGGTGCAGAGCGCGCTGCTCGAAGCGATGCAGGAGCGTCAGGTCACCATCGGCGGCCAGTCGCACACGCTGCCGCGGCCGTTCCTGGTGATGGCGACGCAGAACCCGGTCGAACACGAAGGAACGTACCCACTGCCGGAGGCGCAGACCGATCGCTTCCTCTTCAAGATCATGGTCGACTACCCAGCCGAGCACGAAGAGCTCGGCATGCTCGGGCGCTGGAGCCAGACGACGCGCCAGCCCTTCGTGAGCGCGGTCTCGTCGGCCGCCGAGCTGCTGGCGCTGCGGGCCGAGGTCGACGAGGTGTACGTGAGCGAGGAGCTGCAGCGCTACGTGCTGGCGCTCGTCCGCGCCACCCGCGATCTCGCCGCCGGCCGTGGCACCGCCATGAACGGCGGTCCGCCGCCGCTCTCCTTCGGCGCCTCGCCGCGCGCCACGCTGGCGCTGGTGCAGGCGGCGCGCGCCCTCGCCTACGTGCGCGGCCAGGACTACGCCACCTCGGCGATGGTGCAGACGCTCTTCTGCGACGCGGTCCGCCATCGCGTCGGCCTCACCTACGAGGCGGAAGCCGAACAGGTCACGCCCGACGCGGTGCTGCATCGCGTCCTGGCCACCACCCCCATTCCAGCGAGAGCCTGACCCCCGAAAAGCCCCCCCACATCGCGGGAACGCAGAGGCCAGCAACGCACCCCGCGCGTCCACCCTCCCACGCGCGCTTCCCTCCCTCCACCACGCACGCTTCGTGCGCCCGCGATGATCGACGGCGCCCCGGCCCCCCTCCCGGCCGGGGCGCCCTTTTTTTGTTCCCGAGCGAGCTTTTGAGTCGCAGGAGCGCGGGCCTCCAGGCCCGTGGCGACGCGGAGCGTCGCCTGGCGCGCGAGCCGTTCTCGCGCGCAGCCGGAACAACGGAGTGGCGCAGCGCCCGCAGGCGCCGGCGACGCTTCGCGTCGCCACGGGCCTGGAGGCCCGCGCTCCTACACTCGCGACGTCGACTTGTGACGTCCCCAGGCCGAAATGAACCGCACCGATTCGCCGCCTGGTTCCTATCGACCACCGCCGTCTCCGCCACTGTCCGCCCGCCCTTCCTCTCCGCACTGGCACGCGTGTTGCCCTTGAGCTCACTGACATGAATGCGCCGGCTCCCCATCCCGTGTCTGTCCTTCGCAAGCTCGAGTGGCGAGTCCGCCACACCGCGGACTCGCTGCTCGGCGGCGAGTATCGCTCCGCCTTCCGCGGGCGCGGCCGCGAGTTCGACCAGGTCGTGCAGTACGAGTTCGGTGACGACGTCCGCGACATCGACTGGAACGTCACCGCGCGGCGTGGCGAACCGTACCGCAAGAAGTACGTCGAGGAGCGCGAGCTCACGCTCGTGCTGCTGTTCGACGACGGCCTGTCGCTGCAGTTCGGCTCCGGCCAGCGAAGCAAGCGCGACACCGTCCTCGAGCTGGCCGGCCTGCTCGCGCTGCTCTCCGCCGGCAACCGCGATCGGGCCGGGTTCTGGCACGCGACGCCGGACACGCACCTGGTGCGCGAGCCGGTGCGCGGCCGCACCGCGATCATCGAGACCGCGGCGCGCCTGTTCGCGCAGCCGGTGCCGGATCTCGACCGCGGCGGCGACGTCGACATCGACTGGCGACGCTTCTTCCACGCCTTCCCGCGCCACAGCGTCGTGCTCTGGCTCGGCGACTTCGCGCCGCGCCCGCTGCCGCGCGCCTGGGCGGCGATGCGCCGGCGCTACCAGATGGTCGGCCTGCGCGTCGAAGACGCCTGGGAGCGCGTGCTGCCGGCGCGCGGCCGCATCACCGCCGTCGATCCCGCCACCGGCGAGCTCGTCCCGTTCGATCCGAGCTCCCGCGCCAGCCGGGCGCGCCACGCGTTGTGGGTGCGCGCGCGCGACGCCTACTTCAAGCAGCTCTTCCCCTCGCCGCTCGACTGCCTGACGGTGTGCACGGAGGACGACCTGCTCGGTGCGCTGATCCGCTTCTTCCGCGCCCGCATGCACGGGGTGAAGGGATGACCGATCCGGGTTGGACCCTCGCCTCGCCGGCCTGGTTGCTGCTCCTCGCCGCGTTGCCGGCCGTCGCCTGGCTGCGCGCCCGTCGCGGCCGTCCGGTGTTCGTCGTGCCGTTCGTCAGCCAATGGACCGGTCACGACGTCGTGACGCGTTCGCGCCTGCCGCAGGTGCTCGTCGCCGCCGGCGTCGTGTTCCTCGCCGTCGCCCTGGCGCGCCCGCAGCGCCTCGACGAGAAGCGCCAGGTCACCCAGGACGGCTACGACATCGTCCTCGCCATCGATCTCTCCGGCAGCATGCTCGCCGAGGACTACACGCGCGACGGCGCGCGCATCAACCGCCTGCAGGCGATCAAGCCGATCATCGACGCCTTCATCACCCGCCGGCCCGCCGACCGCATCGGCATCGTGCCGTTCGGCGGCCGCGCCTACACGCTGGCGCCGCTCACCGCCGATCACGACTGGCTGCACCAGCAGGTGCGCCGGCTCAAGGTCGGCCTGATCGAGGACGGCACCGCGATCGGCGACGCCCTGTCGCTCGCCGTGTCGCGCCTCGGCCAGCCGGGGCGCGAGCACGACGGCAAGCGTCTCGGCGGCTTCGTCATCCTGCTCACCGACGGCGCCAACAACGCCGGGTCGGTGGCACCGCTCGAGGCCGCCGCCCTCGCCAAGGCGAAGGGCATCCCCGTCTACACGATCGGCGCCGGCACCGACGGCGTCGTGCCGATGCCGGTGTTCGACACGAGCGGCCGCAAGCTCGGCTACCGCGACGCGGTCTCCGATCTGGACGAGCCGACGATGCGCGGCATCGCCGACACCACCGGCGGCGGCTACTTCCGCGCCACCGACTCCGACACCGTCGAGGCCGCGTTCGCGGGCCATCGATCGCGAGCGCAAGATCACCTTCGACGCCACCGCCACGCGCCATGCCGAGGAATTCTACGCCTGGGCCGCGTGGCCGGGCGTCGCGCTGATCGTGATCGGCTACCTGCTCGCTTGCGGAGTGCGGCGCGTCAGCGCCGCGTTGCCATGGCCGCGCGTCAGCGCGGCGTACGCCGCGCCACGAACCAGCGGCGCTGACGCGCCGCACTCCGCGCAGGGAATCCGATGAGCTGGCTGCATCCACTCGTTCTCCTCCTGATTCCGCTCGCGCTGGCCGGCAGCTGGTGGCTGTTCCGCGGCCGCCAGGCGGCCAGCGACGACCGCCTTCCCAACGTCGCCCGCCGCTGGGCCGATCGCCTCGGCCTGCACGCCAGCGCGCCGGTGCTGTCGCGCCGCGCCCGCGGCCTCGCCCTGGCCCTCGCCGCCGCGCTCGCGCTGGTGGCGCTCGCCCGCCCGCAGTGGGGCGAGATCCCCGAGCAGGCCGTGTCGCGGTCGCGCGAGGTGATGATCGCGCTCGACCTCTCGCAGAGCATGATGGCCGACGACGTGTCGCCGAACCGCCTGGCGCGCGCCAAGCTCCTGGTCGACGCGCTGCTCGATGCGCTGCACGGCGAGCGCGTCGGCCTCACCGTCTTCGCCGGCACCGCGTTCGTGCAGAGTCCGCTCAGCGCCGACTACGAGGTGCTGCGCGAGTTCCTCGGCGCGCTCGACACGTCGTATCTGCCGCAGGGCGGCACCGACTACGCGGCCATGCTCGACCGCCGCCGCCAATGCCTTCGGCGCGCAGGGCGACGGCGACCGCTATCTCGTCGTGCTCAGCGACGGCGAGGCCACCGACGAGGCATGGCAGAAGGCCGTGCCGGCGTTGAAGGCACACGGCATCCGCGTGATCGGCCTCGGCGTCGGCACGCCGCAGGGCGGCCTGGTGCCGGATCCCGCCGGCGGAGTCCTCAAGGATGCATCGGGCAACGCCGTGCTCTCCAAGCTCGAGCCGGCGACGTTGCAGCAGCTCGCGGCGCAGACCGACGGCACCTATCGCGACGCGGCCACGTGGGTCGACATCGCCGACCTCGTCGGCGCCACCGTCGCGAAGGGCCACGCCGGCAACTACGTCGAGGAGCGTCGCGTCCGCCTCGAGGACCGCTTCCAGTGGTTCCTCGCGCCGGCGCTGCTGCTCTTCCTCCTCTCCTACTGGCTCGAGCTCCCCCTCTCGCCTCTCGCCCGCGCGTTCTCCACGCGCGGCCGCCGTCCGCTCCGGGCTTCTGCACCGGTCATCGCGGCGGCGTTGGTCGGGCTGGCGGCCTGGCTACCTCCTCGCCAGGCGCTCGCGGTGGCGACGGACGCTCCTCCTCCCCAGTCCGTCGCCACCGTCTCCCAGCCCCCGGACCTCTCCGCCACGATCGCCGAGCTGAGCGCCAAGCCCTCGCTCGACGTCCCCGACTACGAACGCCTCGCGAACGACACGATCGGCTTCGCCGCGCAGCCGGCGTCGCCGCGTGGTGGGCAGCGCGACGGCATCATCGACGACGCCCTCGCCGCGGTCGACCGCGGCGAGCGGAGCGACGCGCACGCCGCCGACTGGCCGACGCTGCGCCAGAAGCTCGAGGCGCTGCGCAAGCCGCCCGAGCCGCCGCAGAGCAAGCAGGATCAGCAGCAGCAGAAGCAGGACGAGAAGAACCAGCAGGGCCAGGGTCAGGACCAGAAGGATCAGCAGCAGCAGAGCGGCGGCGGCCAGTCGCAGCAGAGCAGCAGCAGCAACAGGCCGGCGGCGGCCAGCAGCAGCAGAACGCCAAGGATCAGCAGGCGCAGGGCGGCGACGAGCCGAAGGACCAGCAGGATCATCAGTCGGCGCAGAAGAGTGGCGGCGACCAGCAGAAGCCGTCCGGCAACGACAAGAGTGACGAGCAGGCGAAGGTCGACGAACAGAAGGACGACAGCGACAAGCCGCAGCCTTCGCAAGACGCAAAGAACGACGCTGGTACCGACGGCAAGGATTCGCAGCAGGCCAGGGGCGAACAGGAACGAAAGCCGGACGCGAAGCCGGTCGACGCCGCCGGGCTCGGCGACGACGAGCAGAAGCCGAATGAAGAGCCGAAGGCACAGGAGCAGGCCAAAGCCGAGGCGCACGACGCCCCGGCACCGCCGCCGAGTACGCGCATGGTCGGCGGTGGCCAGGTGATGGCGAACGCGCCGCAGAGCGACGATCCGGAAACCGCCGACGCCCTCGCCCGTATGGAACATGTGAAGGACGGCGATGCGCCGGCGGTGCTGTTCGACCGCATGAACCGCGCCGAAGGCCAGCCGCAGCCCCAGAGCAACGGAAAGAACTGGTGATGAGTCCCATGGCCCGGAATGCTTCCTCACGAGCCGCGCTAGAGATGCGGGCGAGCCGCCCGCGCTCCCAGGCGGCGGCCCTCAAGCCACGCACCCCGTCGAGCTCGCGAGCCGGGAGCGCGGGCGGCTCGCCCGCATCTCTAGTGCGGAACATCACCATCGCGTTCGCAGTGGCCCTCCTCGCCACCCCCGCATTTGCCGCGGTGCAGTGGCAGGATCCCGACACGCTCGGCGTGGGCCAGACCGGCTCGCTCGATCTCGTCTTCGCCGACAGCGAGCCGACGGCGCCGGTGGCGCTGCCGCACATCGACGGCCTGCGCGTCGTCGGCGCGCCGTCGCAGGCGAGCGATATCTCGATCATGAACGGCCGGCGGTCGACGAGCCTGACGCTCAGCTATCCGGTGCGCGCCGAGCGCACCGGTACGCTGCACGTGCCCGCCTTCGACGTCGAAACGACCAAGGGCACGGAGCATGTCGCCGCGCTCGACGTCGAAGCCGGTCGCGCGACGATGCGCGACGCGAGCGGCGCGGAGCGCGCCGTCGAGGACGCGGTCGACGCGCGCCTGACGCCCACCAACATGACGCCGTACGCGGGCGAGGTCGTCGACCTCGACCTGCGCATCACCCTCACCGGCAACCAGAGCGGCCAGGTGGTCGGCGCTCCGACCTGGGAGCCGGGCGCGCTCACCGCCGAGCCATGGAGCGACGGGCACGCGGTGCACACCAGCGGCGGCAACGCCGTCCGCTTCCACACCCGCGTCGTCGCGCCGCAGGCCGGTCGCGTCGAGCTCGCGCCCGCCGATCAGGAGGTGCAGCTCGAGACCAGCCGCGGCCGCGACCCGTTCGCCGGCTTCGACCCCTTCGGCGCGGCGGGCCGCATGGGCGCCAACCGGCTCTTCGATTCGTTCTTTGGCGCGCAGACCACATCGGTCACCGCACACAGCAACGTCGTCCAGCTCGACGTGCGGCCGCTGCCGCAGCCGGCGCCCGCCGGATTCACCGGTGCGGTCGGACAGTTCACCCTCGAGTCGACGCTCACCCCCGAGCAACCCAAGACGGGCGAGCCGGTCACCTGGACGCTCACCCTGTCGGGCACCGGCAACTGGCCGAGCGGCGTCTCGCTGCCGGCCCGCGCCGTACCGTCCGACCTGCGTACGCTGCAGCCCAAGCAGCGCAGCTCGTTCGGCGACAACGGCCGCTTCAGCGGCGAAGTGAGCGAGGACCTCGTGATCGTCCCCAACCAGCCGGGCGAGCTGGCGCTCGCGCCGGTGCAGTTCTCCTTCTTCAATCCCGACAGCGGCCGCTACGAGACGGTCGAGGCGCGCCCGCCGACCTTGCGGATCACCGGCGCGCCGCTGCCGGCGGCCGTGAACGCCCCGGCGCCGGTCGCCGCGACGGCTCCGCAGACCGCCTCATCGACGGCGCCTCAGCTCGCCGCGCCGCTGACCGGAACTGGCACGGGCATCGCGCCGCTGCCCTGGACGACGATGCGTCTCTGGTTGATCGCGCCGTTCGCGCTCGCGATCCTCGTGCGCCTGGCGCGTCGCGCCTGGCTGACCTGGCAGACGCACCCGAGCCGCCTCGCGCGGCGGACGGCCCGCGCCCTGCGCGCCACCATCGTCGCCGCCCGCGACGCCGCGACCATCGAAGCGCGCATCGCGGCGCTGCTCACGTGGCAGCGTGTGGCGGCGCGCGTCCTCGGCGTCGACCTCGCGGCGCCGACGAGCGAACAGCTGAGCGGCATCGGCGATCCGCGCTGGGCCGAGGTGTGGGCTGGCAGCGAGCGCGCCGTCTACGCGCGCGGCCACAGCCTGCCGGCGGACTGGTGCGCGCTGGCGCTGGCGCTGTGCACGCCGCCGCGCCGCCGCGCCCGCCGCGATGCGCGGCCGCTGCGGATCCTCGTCGAGGCCGCGACGGCCGCGCTGCTGGTGATGCGCACTGGCGGTCGCCGCGCAGGCCGCCGAGCCCGCCACCGCGCCGTCGGTGCGCGACGCGTTGCGGACGCAGGTGAACGCCGCGCCGCTCGACTGGGTGGCGCGCTACAACCTCGGCGTCGCCGAAGCGCAGGCTGGCGACAACGGCCGGGCCTTGGGCGAGACCGTGGCGGCGCTCGCCCAGGCGCCGCGTCAGACCTCCGTCCGCGCCAACGCGGCGGCGCTCGCCGCGGCGGCGCCGGGCGCCGATGCGGCCCTCGCGCCGCTGCTCCACGGCCATCTCGCGGCGCTGGCGGCGCCGGTAACCTGGCAGATTCTGCTCATCGTCGGCGCGGTGCTGGCCGCGATCGGCATCGCCGTCGGGCGGCGCCGTCGGTCGATCGCGCTCATTGGCGCGGGCTGCGCGATGATGGTCGTCGCCGGCCTGGCGTTGCGCGAGCAGGGCGCCTTCGCCGATCGGCGCGTCGCGATGGTGGCGAGCGCGACGGCGCTGCACGCGCTGCCGACCGACGCCGAGAACGCCGCGGAGGCGCCGCCGCTCGCCATCGGGAGCGTCGTGCTCGCCGAGCGCGACTTCCTCGGGTGGGCGCAGGTCACGCGCGCCGACGGTGCCGTCGGCTGGGTACGGGTCGCCGACCTGGTGCCGCTCTACGGCACGGTCGCGGCGCCGCGTGGTCCGGACGGGGCGACCACATGACCACATCCCGCCCGTGCTTGGGCAAGTGCGGGCGGGCCAGGACGAGGGTGTTTCCGCGGATCACCACTTCGCGGTGGACGATCCAGACAGAGAAGGAGACGGAGGCACTCTCGTCCGACCATCTTTCCGCCAAGGAGCCACGCAGGAACACGAGGATCCACGAAGAGCCCAACGCCGCGCTCCCCGGCCCGGCACAGCGTGGGTGCGACGGGTTTCGCGCTCTTCGTGGATCTTTGGGTTCCTGCGTGGCCCCGTCTCTTCCTGGATTCGCGCTCCTGAACCGCGCTGTGCTTTGATCCGATCGTGGCCGTACAACCGTCCATCTTTCGCCGCGTCCGACTGGCGACCTTCGCCTTTCTGGCCCTGCTCAGCATCGGGCTCGTGGTGTCGGCGGCGCTCACCGTGCGCGAGCAGCGCCACCTGCGCAACGCGCAGACGGAGATCGCCCGGCTGCACGAGTTCCAGCGGGTGCACGTCGCCGTGTCGGAGCAGGTGACGCACCTCGGCGCGGATCCCGCACCGGACCCCGAGGGGCGCCTCGACGCGGAGAAGAAGATCAACCTGCTGATCGGCCTCACGGTCTCCTCCAAGACGATCGAGAAGCTGGCGGCGGTGCGGGTGCGGCTCGAGCTCATCGACACCGGCGGGGCGGTGCAGTTTGCCGAGGGCACCGCGCTGCTCGCCGAGGCGGAGAGCTCGGAGCAGGAGCACCAGGCCACCGTCCTGGCGAAGCTCCAGCGCCAGAACGTCGGCCAGCAGCAGCTCGAGCTGGCGGCGCCGGTCGCCGTCATCGCGATCGGCGTGTTGCTGCTGCCGCTGGCGCGCCGGCGCATCATCAAGCCGCTCGACGCCTTCGGCGAGCGGCTCGCGCGCCTGGCCGACGGCGACTTCGAGGTGGAATCGACCGACAACGTCGATCCGTTCATGCTGCCGCTGCACGAGCAGCTCAACTCGGTCTCGGCACGGCTGCAGGAGCTCGAGGCGGCGCACAAGGCGCGCACCGCGTCGCTGCAGGAAGCGGTTGGCGTGGCCACTCGGCGTCTGCTCGAGCAGCAGCGCGAGCTGTCGCATGCCGAGCGCCTCGCCGCCACCGGCGAGCTGGCGGCCTCGGTCGCGCACGAGCTGCGCAATCCGCTGGCGGGCATTCAGATCACGCTCGCCAACCTGCGCACCGAGATCGGCGACGGCGAAGTCGGCGATCGCGTGGAGCTCGTCTTGAGCGAGGTGGCCCGCCTGACGCGACTGCTCAACTCGCTGCTCGACTCGGCGCGCCACCGTCCCGAGACGCCGCGCGATGTGGCCCTGGCGACGCTCGTCGACGAGCTGCTGGCGCTGACCCGCCACCAGTTGCCGGCGACGGTGCGCTTCGAGACCCGCGTCGACCCGTCGATCACCTGCCGCGTTCCGCAGGATCGCCTGCGCCAGGCGCTGCTCAACCTCGTGCTCAACGCCGGTGCGGCGCTGGGCGAGGCGGGCGGGTTGATCACCATCAGCGCCGCGACCGCCGGCGACCGCGTGCAGATGAGTGTCGCCGACGACGGCCCGGGCTTTCCGCCCGAGGTGCTCGAGAATGGCATCCGTCCGTTCTTCAGCACCCGCGAGCACGGTACCGGCCTGGGCCTCTCGCTCGTGCGCCGCTTCGCCCGCGAGATGGGCGGCGAGCTGGTCCTCGCCAACCGCGCCCCACACGGCGCCGAAGTAAAGCTGACGCTCCCAGCGCGCGAGTAGCGCGGGCCTCCGTGCCCGTGGCGATGCGCAGCATCGCCGGAACGGGAGGAGGAATGGCGCTCACGTCAACGAGCCGCCGGACCACGCGGCCCCAGGGCGCCGGCGATGCTCCGCATCGCCACGGGCACGGGGGGCCGCGCTCCGGTTCAGCGTGTCGCGGGTGGCCGACTTGGACGCTGGCGTGGCCCCCTGCTACGAAGCCGGCGACGATGGCCGACTCGCTGTTGCTGATCGAGGACGAGACGCTGCTCGGCGCCGAGCTGGCGCGGCACTTCCGGCGCGAGGGGTGGGAAGTCACGCTGGCGCCCGACCTGGCCTCGGCGCGGCGGGCGCTCCACGACGACGAGCTGGCGCCGTTGGTGGTCGTCTCGGACATGCAGTTGCCCGACGGCAATGCGCTCGACCTCCTCACCGAGGTGCGCGACCGGCGTGGCGGCGGGGAGTGGATCTTCCTCACCGGCTACGGCAGCGTCGCCGACTCGGTGCGCGCCCTACGCCTCGGCGCCTACGATTTCCTGGAGAAGCCGTGCGACCAGAAGCGCCTCGATCTGATCGTCGCCGGCGCGGCGCGCAGCGCGCGCGCCCAACGTCAGATCGCCGAGGCAGCGAATCAGCAACACCAGAGCTATCCGGTGGACGCCTTCGTCGGCCGCAGCGCCGCGGCGTCCGGCGTGCGCGACGTGCTGCGCAAGCTGAGCGAGGTCCCCTTCAGCGCGCTGGTGGTCGGCGGCGAGACCGGCACCGGCAAGGGTCTGGCGACGCGCATCCTGCACTACAGCGGCGCGCGCACCGCCGGTCCCCTGGTCGAGATCAATTGCGCGGCGCTGCCGCGGGAGCTGCTCGAGTCGGAGCTCTTCGGCCACGAGGCCGGCGCCTTTACCGGTGCCAAGAAGCGGCGTCGCGGTCTCATCGAGCAGGCGAGCGGCGGCACGCTCTTCCTCGACGAGATCGGCGAGCTCGAGCTCGATCTGCAGGCGAAGCTGTTGAAGGTGATCGAGGACCAGCGCCTGCGGCCGCTCGGCTCCGAGCAGGAGGTGCGCGTCGACGTGCAGCTCGTCGCCGCCAGCAATCGCGACCTCGCCGCGCAGGCGCGCGAGGGCACCTTCCGCGCCGATCTGTACCACCGGCTGTCGGTGTTCGGCCTGAGCCTGCCGCCGCTGCGCGCGCGCCTGGAGGACGTCGAGGACCTGGTCCCGCTGATCGTCGCCGAATACAACGCCAAGGCGCGCAAAAACGTGCGCATGGTGCCCGACGCCGTGTGGAGCGCGCTCAAAGCGTACGGCTGGCCCGGCAACGTGCGCGAGCTGCGCAACGTCATCGAGCGCTGCGTGCTCTTCGCCGACTGCGACGAGTTTCCGGTGCAGTGGCTGCAGCTGCCAGGTCACGCGCCGCCGGCGACCACTCCCGCGGGCCCCGCCGCCCCGCCGCCGGTCGAAGGCGACCGCCTGGTGCTGCCGCTCGACGGCAGCATGTCGATCGACGACATGGATCGCCACATCGTCGCCACCGCCGTCGCCCGCGCCGACGGCAACCTCAGCGCCGCGGCGCGGATGTTGGGCACGACGCGGCAGACGCTGCGCTATCGAGTGAAGAAGTACGGGATCAAGGCCGGGGAAGAGTAGCGCGGGCCTCCGGCCCGTGGCAGCGCGAAGCGCTGCCGGCGCCCGTGGGCGCTCTCTCCGCCGTGTCGGTCAAGCACGGCTCACGCGCCCGGCGGTGCTCACGCACCGCCACGGGCCCGGAGGCCCGCGCTCCTGGTCGTCGCTGCAACGCAACGCGCGGAAGTAGCGCGCGCCCTACTTCGACGCGTCGAAGGACGCCCGCATCGCCGTTCTCAGGTCCGGCGTGCACAGGACGTCGATCGCGGTGTGGGCCAGCGCCTTGGCGCCGTCGACGACGCCCTGCTGGCCGGACTCGGCGGCGGCGTAGGTGGCGAACTCCGAGGTGTGCAGCGCGACGCGCGGAGGCGCGATGGCGACCATCGGGTGGATCGAGGGCACCAGCTTGCTGACGTTGCCCATGTCGGTGCTGCCGCTGACGGTCTCCGGCGGCGCGTGCTCGACGTGGCGGCCGAGGGTGCCGAGGTTCGCCACGTAGGCGGCGGCCAGGGCCGCGTTGGTCCACATGTCCGAGTAGTCGACGCCGTCGGCGCGGATGGACAGCTCGGTGCCGCTGGCGAGCGCGCCCGCCTGGAAGCAGTTGTGGACGCGCTCCTTCAGGCGCGCGAGCCGGCGTTCGTCGGCGGCGCGCACGTAGAACAATCCGGCGGCATGCTCGGGCACGATGTTCGGCTTCTGGCCGCCATCGGTGATGATGCCGTGGATGCGCTCGGTGGGGCGGATGTGCTGCCGGAGCTGCGCGATCGACTGGTAGGCGGTGACCAGCCCGTCGAGGGCGTTCAGACCGGCGTGCGGCGACGCGGCGGCGTGCGCGGCGCGGCCGCGATACTCGACGTGGACGGCGCTGATCGCCAACACGTTCATCTCGATCAGCTCGAGGCTGGCGGGATGGATCATCATCGCGGCGGCGAGGTCCGCGAAGGCGCCCTCACGGCCCATCAACACCTTGCCGCCGCCGCCCTCCTCGGCCGGCGTGCCCAGCACGACGACGCTGCCGCCCGTCTCGGCGATGACGGCGGCCAACGCCGCGCCGGCGCCGGCACCCGCGGCCGCGATCACGTTGTGGCCGCAGCCGTGACCGATGCCGGGCAGGGCATCGTACTCGCAGAGCACCGCGATGCGCGGCTCGCCGCTGCCGGCGCGGGCCGCGAAGGCCGTCTTCAGCCCGTAGGCGCCGCGCTCGACCGTGAGGCCGCGGCTCTCGAGGTAGTCGCACAACCAGCCGGCGGCGCGCTCCTCCTCGAAGCAGAGCTCCGGATGGTCGTGGATGCGGGCGCTGAGCTCGAGCAGCGCCGGTCGCTCCGCGTCGATGCGGGCGCTGGCGCGTGCCTTCAGCGCGTCGAGGTCAGTTGTGGGCGGTTGGCTGGGGAGCGGCATTGGCGGTTTCGTCAGGCCCGTCCGCATCGGAAAAATCCATGATGCCCTCCGCCAACGCGCGCACGTCCTCGTCCGGATCATGGAGGGCGCCCTTCACCATCGTCAGCGCATCCGGATCTTCCATGTCGCCGAGCACGCTGACCGCCTCAAAGCGCACTTCGGCATCGGGATCGCTCAGCGGCTTGGCCAGCAGGCCCGGGGTCAGTTCCTCGACCCGATCGCCGAGCGCCTCGACCGCCGCCAGCCGCACTTCCGGGTCGGGGTCGCCCAACGTCTCCATCAGGATTCGCATCGACTCCGGTCCCTCGTCGCCGGTGAGCATGAGGATCGCGCCGATGCGCTCGTCCGGGTCCTCGTTGTTCTGCAGCGTGTCGCGCGCTTCGGCGATCTCGTCCGGATCGTCGTCGCTGTCGTCGACGGTCAGATCCCGCTCGGCGTTCTGGCGCATCACCTGGCCCTTCTTCGATGCGGTCGGGGCCTCGCGTTTTGCGGCGACAGGCTGGTCCTCCATCTGACGCTTCTCGTAATCGGCGCGCAGTTGACCGAGCCGGTCCTGTACGCGCCCGTTTCCCGAGGCGCCGTCCAGCGCACCGCCGGATCCCGCGTTGGCCGGTCCGCCGGCGCGGGGCCGCGCCGCCACGCCGATGTCGGCACCCGGGGTCGGGGATTCGTCTCCGCCGCGCATGAGCAGCGCGATGCCGAGCAGCACCGCGACTGCCGCGCCGATCACCCCAAGTGTCATCCCACGCATTGCCACCTCCCGGCCGCGCGGGTCGCTGATTGGTGTCGCACTGTAGGTCTCCTCAGGGAGCGGAATGCCGCCGGGGGATGACGGCCGCTCACGTGTTCTCGCCCACCAGCTAAGGCTGAACTCGCCGTGGCGGTCAAGGCTTGCTTTCGCCCCCGACGATCGCTCCCGGCCGGCGGCCGGCGCTCACCCCTCGACTCGGGTGATGACCACCCGGTAGGCGGGCAGATCGCCCACCGCGCGCAGCAGCTGGTCCACCTGAACCGGCTTCCTCAGATAGGCGACGGCGCCCGATTTGTAGCTGCGGGCGACGTCCTCGTCCTCGGCGGAGCCGGTGAGGACGATGACCGGGACATGGCGCAGGCGGCGATCGGCCCAGATCTTCTCCAGCACCTCCCGCCCATCGAGCCTGGGCAGGCCGAGGTCGAGAAGGATCAGCCCAAACCGGTCGTTGCCCTTGAGGGCGTCGGCGTACAGCAGCTCGAGGGCTTCCTGGCCGTCGCGAGCGACCGAGAGATGGTTGCCGATGTGGGCGCGCTCCAGAGCGCGCCGGGTGAACACGACGTCATCGTCGCTGTCCTCGATCAGCAGCAACTCCGGCACGTGCGTCGTCGCGGCGTGTGTTGCGTCGCCCATTGCCCCCCCGAACGCGTGCAGTATAGCGCACCGGCTGGCGTCGGAAAGCGGCGAAACCGCGGCTCCATCGGCTTTGGGCCGGTGTCCCCCTGCGCTATAGCCGGCGGGGAGATGCGCGGCAGTTCCGACCTCGTCGTTCGCTATCCCCGCACGGCGGTGGCGATCAGCCTGCTGGCGACGGTCCTGCTCGGGCTGGCCGCGCGGAACGTGCGCATCGAGGCGTCGATGGAGCTCCCTCCTGCGCGCCGACGACCCGGGGGTGCAGTTTTACGACGACGTGCGCGCCGCCTTCGGCAGCGACGACATCGCCGTCGTCGGCGTGCGTGCCACCGACATCTTCGCCCCGGCGACGCTGACCAAGATCGCGCATGTGACCGATCAGTTGGCGGCCATCAACGGCGTCGAGCGCGTCCTCAGCCTGACCAACACCGTCGATCCCGCCGCAGACGTATTCAATCCGCCGCCGCTGCTGCCGCCCATCCCGCCGAGCGGCGCCGACATCGCCGCGCTCAAGGCGAAGCTCGCGGCCACGCCGCTGTACGCGCAGAACCTGGTCGCGCCCGACGGCAACGGCGCCGCGATCAACGTCGTGTTCCGGCCGATGACCGACGCGCAGTATGCCGAACTGGGCATCGACGAGCGCATCGCCGCGATCCTGGCGGAGGCCAACGGGCCGGAGCAGTTCGTCTACACCGGCGTCTCACGCATCACGCGCAGGCGGCGGTCATGCTGATGCGCAACGACTTGGTGCGCTTCACGCCCGTCGCCCTCGCCTGCGTGCTCGCCGTCCTGTGGTTCGCCTTCCGGCGGGTGCGCGCTGTCGTGCTGCCGCTCGTGACGGTGATCCTGGCGGTGGTGTGGACGCTCGGCGTGATGGCGCTGGTCGACATCCCGGTCAGCCTCGGCACGTTCATGTTGCCGCCGCTGCTGTTGGTGGTCGGCAGCGTGCAGGCCATGCGCGTCATCGCGGCGTACTACGAGCAGGTGCGGCGCGGCGTCCGCGAGGGGATCGTGACCCAGGCGGTGCAGGCGGTCTGGGCGCCACTGCTGATCTCCACCGTCACGATGGCGGTCGGATTCGGGGCTCTCAGCCTCAGCGGCATCGTCGCCGTGCGCGATCTGGGGCTGATGGCGGTCGTCGGCGTGCTCCTGCTGACGATCAGCTCGCTCGGCTACCTGCCGGCGGCGCTGACCGTGTGGGCTGCAGGTCGGCGAGCAGCAACGAGACCGCGCCGTCGCCGCGCGTCGAGACCCTGATGGTCCGCCTGGGCGACCAGGCGTACAGCAGCGCGCGGCATGGTGCTGGGCGTCGCCGCAGTCATCGCCGTTGTGGCGGCGATCGGGACGTGCGCAGATCGCGGTCGACTCCGACTTCCTCGGCTACTTCGACAAGGATTCCGACGGTCCGCCACGATCACGAGCTGATCAACCAGCAGATCGTCGGCAGCAATCCGTTCTACCTGATCGTCGAAGGCGGCGCGCCGGGCACGATGCGGCGCTGGGAAGTGCTGAAGAAGATCAAGGAGCTGCAGACCTTCGTCGGCACGCTGGCCGGCGTCAGCGGCTCGATATCGCTGGTCGACTACCTGGAGCTGCTCGAGAAGGGCCTCAACAAAACGGGCGAGGACGACATCCTGGTCGACGACAAGGGCCACGTCATCGAGGGCGGCGGCGCGGCGCAGACCTTCTGGGAGAACCCCGCCAACCTGCCGCCGGTCCTGAACCTGATCGCCGCCAGCCCGGGGACCTTCCGCGCCGTCGTCAGCCCCGACTTCTCGCGCGCCAGCATCGTCGTGCGCTCCAAGGTCTCCGGCTCGCGCGAGATCGAGGCGATGCTCGGACAGATCCACGACTACGTCGCCGCAGAACTTCCCGCCGGGCTCCGCGTGGTGCCGACCGGCAGCCTGGTGCTGATCACCGGCACCAGCTCGAGAATCGTCTTCGACCAGATCAAGAGCGTCTCGCTGGCGCTGCTGGTGATCTTCGCCGTCATGTCGCTGATGCTGCTGTCGGCGCGCATCGGCCTGCTCGCGATCCTGCCCAACGTGCTCGCCATCGACGTTTTCTTCGGCATTCTCGGCTGGTTCGGACGCATGCCGCTCAACCTCGGCACCAGCCTGATCGCCACCATCGCGCTCGGCATCGCGGTCGATTCCAGCGTTCACTACATGTGGCGGCTGAGCCGCGAGCTGCGCGGCGAGTCGGACCAGGCGGCGGCGATCCAGCGCACGCATGCGCGCCGTCGGCGGGCCGATGCTGTACATCACCCTGGCGCTGGCGGCCGGCTTTCTCGCCTTCGCCGGCTCGGGCTTCCCGCCGATCCGCAACTTCGGCGTGCTCACCGCGATCACTCTCGCCACCGCCTTCGCCGCCAACCTGGTGGTGCTGCCGGCGCTGCTGGCGACGACCAAGATCATCACCCTGTGGGACCTGCTCGGCGTCAAGCTCGGCGCGGGACCCCACCCGCACGATTCCGCTGCTCGCCGGCCTGCGGCCGGCGCAGGCGCGCATCGTCGTGCTTGATGGGCGAGCTGCGCCAGTTTCCGCCCGGCGCGTCGATCGTCCGCGCCGGCGAACAGGGCAACGAGATGTTCGTCATCCTCGCGGGCGGCGCCGACGTCTGCGTCGGCGTCGGCGTCGAGCGCCGCCAGCGTCGCCGAGTTCCGCCGCGGCGACGTGTTCGGCGAGATGGCGCTGGTGCGCAACGAGGAGCGCAGCGCCGACGTCGTGGCCCGCGACGCCGTCGAGGTCCTGGCCGTCGACGAGCGCTTCCTGCAGCGCATCCAGCGCCGCTACCCGCGCATCGCCGCGCGCGTCTTCCTCAATCTGACCCGCATCCTCAGCGACCGCCTCCAACGCATGAACGAGCGGGTGCGGTCAGGAACCGGGCTGGAGACCGACATCGGCACGGGAAGGACGCGGGCCCTGGTCAGACGACTTCGTCCTCTTGTCCCGAAGCGGAATCCCGCCCTGGACTCGCCTCGCCCAGGCCGCCGCGCTACTCTCGCGTTTTTCCGGAGGACGATAGCCGATGCCCAGGACACTGCTCGACAAGGTGTGGGAGGCGCACACCGTCGCGCGAGCTGCCGAGCGGGCAGACGCAGCTGTTCATCGGCCTGCACCTGGTCCACGAGGTGACCAGCCCGCAGGCGTTCCAGATGCTGCGCGAGCTCGGCCTGCCGGTGCTCGTTCCCGGAGCGCACCTTCGCCACCGTCGACCACATCATCCCGACCGACACGCAGGCCCGCCCGTTCGACGACGAACAGGCCGAGAGCATGATGTCGGCGATCGAGCGCAACTGCCGCGAGTTCGGCATCACGCTCTTCGACCGCGCCACGCGGGCATCAGGGCATCGTCCACGTCATCGGCCCGGAGCTGGGGCTGACGCAGCCGGGCATGACCATCGCCTGCGGCGACAGCCACACCAGCACGCACGGGGCGTTCGGCAGCGATCGCCTTCGGCATCGGCACCAGCCAGGTGCGCGACGTGCTCGCCACGCAGTGCCTGGCGATCGAGAAGCCGAAGGTCCGCCGCATCGAGGTGAACGGCACGCTGCCGCCCGGCGTCTACGCCAAGGACGTGATCCTGCACATCATCCGCACGCTCGGCGTGAAGGGCGGCGTCGGCTACGCCTACGAGTACGCCGGCGCGGTCTTCGACCGCGATGACGATGGAAGAGCGCATGACCGTCTGCAACATGAGCATCGAGGGCGGCGCGCGCTGCGGCTACGTCAATCCCGACCAGACGACCTTCGACTACCTGCGCGGCCGCGCCGTTCGCGCCGCAGGGCGACGGCGTTCGAGCGCGCCGTCGCGTGGTGGCAGAGCATGGCCTCCGACGCCGGATGCGGCGTACGACGACGGTGACGCGGCTCGACGGCGCGACGCTGTCGCCGGCGGTCACCTGGGGCATCAACCCCGGCCAGGCGATCGGCGTCGGCGAGACGATTCCCGGCGCCGGCGCCTTCGCCGCCGACGAGCGCGACGTGGTCGAGGACGCCTACGCCTACATGGACTGGAAGCCGGGCGCGCCGATCGCGCGGGACGAAGATCGACGTCGCCTTCATCGGCTCGTGCACCAACGGCCGCATCTCCGACCTGCGCGAGGCGGCGCGCGTCGCCAAGCTCGGCAAGGTGACGCCGCACGTCAAGGCGCTCGTCGTGCCGGGCTCGCAGGAGGTCGCGCGCGCAGGCCGAGGCCGAAGGGCCTGGACGAGGTCTTCCGCGCCGCCGGCTTCGAGTGGCGCCTGCCGGCTGCTCGATGTGCCTGGCGATGAACCCCGACAAGCTGAGTCGGCCGGCAGGTCTGCGCCTCGTCGAGCAACCGCAACTTCAAGGGCCGCCAGGGCAGCCCGACCGGGCCGCACGCTGCTGATGAGCCCGGCGATGGTCGCCGCGGCGGCGATCGAGGGCGCCGTCACCGACGTGCGCGACGCTGCTGAGAGGAGGGCGACGGCATGAGCGTCAGCTGGTCAAGGTCACCAAGGTCAGCCGGGCGGCCGATTCCGCTGCGCGGCAACGACATCGACACCGACCGCATCATCCCGGCCCGCTATCATGAAGGCGGTGACCTTCGACGGCCTCGGCGCTCCGCGTTCTACGACGCGCGCTTCGACGCCGACGGGCGAGTCGAAGGGCCACATCCATGGACGACCCGCGCTTCCAGGCCAAGGGCGCCGCGCGTCGCGGTGGTGAACAAGAACTTCGGCTGCGGCTCGTCGCGCGAGCACGCGCCGCAGGCGCTGCTGCGCTGGGGCATCAAGGCGCTGGTCGGCGAGTCGTTCGCCGACATCTTCTTCGGCAACTGCGTCGCGCTCGGCATGCCCGTGCGTGACCGCCAGCGAGGCCGACATCGGCGACGCTGATGGCGGCGGTCGAGGCCGATCCGACGCAGCGAGCTGATCGTCGACGTCGAGGCGCTGACGGCCACCTACGCGGGCTGACGACCTGCCCGTCGTGCCTGCCCGCCGGCGTCGCGCAACGCAGCTCCTGGACGGCACCTGGGACGCGACGCGCGTGCTGCTCGACGCGACGCCGCAGATCAAGGCGACGGCGGCGCGCTTGCCGTACGTGAGCGGGTTCGGGTCGTAGGGCGCGCGGCCCGCGAGCGAGTTTCTCTGGCTCGCGCGGCGAGTTCTCTGGGAGGAGCGCGGGCCTCCAGGCCCGTGGCGATGCGCAGCATCGCCGGCGGCGACGGCCGCTCTGCATGAAGCGCTCATGCGATCCGCGCTGCAGCGGCTCGCACGCCCGGCGATGCTGCGCATCGCCACGGGCCTGGAGGCCCGCGCTACTGCGAGTTGGACGCCCGGTGCGCGCACTGCGCGCACTGACACAGCTGGCGCAGGTACGGGTACGTGTAGATCCCCGTCTCGTGGCCGTCGCCCCAGACGAAGGTCAGGGCGTAGCGGCCGACCGGGGCGATGCGCTGCAGTTCGCTGTTGGCCCCGTCGATGTACCGCTTATCGCCCGAATGGCCCTGGCAGCCAGCGCAGGGACACCAGCCGCGGAGATGCGCGAAGGGATACGTGCTCTCGTGCCCGTCGCTCCAGCTGATGTCGACGACATGCCCGTCGACGTCGCGGCGCACTTCGAGGGGTTGCGGGGTGCGGTTCACCGTGGGGAGTGTCGGGGACGCCTGATTCGTTTGCAAGCGGCAGCCCCAGCCGTCAGGACGGGCGCATGGCCGACGTCGTGCTGCGCACGATCGCGACGCGCGAGCGCGACGCCGTTCTCGATCTCCTGGCCGGATGGCTGAACGATCGGGCGTTCTTCGCGCGCTACTTCGCGCACGATCCGACCTTTCGCGACGACCTCTGCTTCGTCGCCGAGGCGGCCGGCCGGGTGGTCAGCACGCTGCAGGTGTTCCGCAAAGTGGTGCGCGTCGACGGCGCCGCGCTGAACGTCGCCTGCGTCGGCAACGTGTACACCGATCCCGAGTTTCGGGCCGCCGGCCTGGCCGGCATGCTGCTCGAGCGTGCGCTCGCGGCAATGGACGCGCACGGGTTCGACGCGTCGCTGCTCTTCGCGAGCCGCCTCGACTTCTACGCGCGCTTTGGTTGGCGGAGCCTGTTGCGGCAGCTCTCCTTCATCAACCGCGGCGCGCTCGCCGTTCCGGCCGCCGCCGCCGAGCCGTTCGACGCGGCGCGCGATCTCGGGGACGTGATGGCGATCTACGACGCGTACGGCGCCGCCGTCGCCGGCTCCACGGTGCGTGACGCGAGCTATTGGCACGGTCACCTCCGCTACGCCGGCAATCCCGACGAGCGCTTCCTGGTGGCGCGGCGCGACGGGCGGGTCGTGGCCTATGCGCGTGGAACCACCCTCTACGAATTTCCGGTGATCATCGAGCACGGCTGCGCCGCGGGCGGGACCGCGGCGCTGGCGGATCTCATCGCGCACCTCCACCGCGACGCGACCGGCTACCCCGGCTCGCTCGCGCAGCTGTCGCCCGATCCCACGCTCGCCGCGGCGCTGGCCGAGCGCGGCCTCGAGGTGCGTGGGATCGACGACAGCTCGTGGATGTGGCACCCGCTCAGCGGCGAGCGCCTCGCCGCGGCGCTCCGCGTGCCGGTAGGCACGGTGCGGGCCGACGGGTTCTTCGCGGATCTCCTGCCCGCCGCACAGAGCCGCTACTGGATGTCCGATCGATTCTGACCCCGGAATTGACTTCCGCGGCCGGTTGTCGACATTTTGCCTGGTGACGCGTCGGAACGACGGACTGCCGCAGCCACGCACACCAGCGGTGCCTTGGCTGTCGCAACGCCTCTCCGAGCAGGTCTTCTTGCTCAACCAGTACCGCCGGCGCCGTCGGGTCCGCCATCTCCGCCATCCGGTTGGCGACCGCGCCGCACTCCTGGAGATGGTGCGCGAGAAGCACCTCGTCTTCACCATCACGGCCGGGCGGACGGGGACGACCTACGTCACCCGGCTCGGCGAGCTCTTTCCCGACACCGTCAGCCTGCACGAACCGCAGCCGTCGTACGTCCACGTGCTGCGGCAGATCCAGCGGCGGCCGCGCCTCGCCTACGACTTTCTCCTCGAGTACAAGCTCCCCTTCGTCGCCGCCGCGCCGGCGTCGCGCTACGTCGAGACGAGCCATCTCGTCGGCAAGGGATTTCTCGAGCCGCTGCTCGACCTCGGCATCCGTCCCTCGGTCCTGCTGCTGCGGCGTCAGCCGCGCGCGATCGCGCGCAGCCTGCTGACCCGGCGCACCGTGCCGGGCCGCGGCAAGCTCGGGTTCAAGTACCTCATCCATCCCGGCGATCCCGGCGTGCTGCCGCTGCCGCGATGGACCTCCTACAGCGACTACCAGCTGTGCTTCTGGTACGCGCTCGAAATGGAACGCCGGCAGTGCGTCTACGGCGATCTGCTGACGTCTCTCGACTGCGCCGTCGCCGACGCCACCGCCGAGGAACTGCACGACCCGCAGCGCTTCACGGCAGTCGCGGGGCAGCTTGGACTGCTCGACGCCCGCGTCGACCGCGAGACGCTGCTGCGCCGTCACGCGGAGGTGTCGGCACGGCTCTACAACTACAATCGCCGGCCACCGGCGGTCGTGGTCACGCCCGATCTTGCGGAAGAGGCCGTCTGGCACGCCGTGACTCCGGCGGCGCCGTGGCTACGCGCGGCCATCGAGCAGCGCTACGCCCCCGCCAGCGACGTCACGCCCCTGGCGGCTTCCCGCTCTTGAGCTGCTGCTTCCAGTCGAGCATGCGGCCCTTGGCCGCCCATTCCTCCGCCCGCGGAACGTCGCCGGCCTTCTGATAGATCCGCGATACGTTGGTGCAGGAGAGGATCTCATCCGGCTGGAGCTCGGCGACGCGCACCGCCGCGGCGATCGCCTCGTCGAAGCGGCCGAGATCGGCGAGGGCCATCGACAGGCCCTCCAGCACGTCGGCGTAGTCGGGGTCGATGGCGAGCGCGGCCTGGTACGCCGTCACGGCGGCTTCGAGATCGCCGTCGGCGACCGCGTCGACGGCTTGGTCGAACAGCTCCTCTTTGGTCGGCATGCGGGAAACGCTATCGGAAATGGCGTCGGCTGTCTGCCGCGCCCGGTGAGAGGCCGACAAGGGGAGACGCGCGCATGAACGCGAGACTGGCTCTGTTCGTCCTGCTCCTCGTCCTGACGGGCGCGTGTACCCGCACCGTGCCAGTGCAGGTCGCCGCCGATGTCGACGATTCCCTGGCGCGGTCGCTGCTCAACGAGTTCGCCGAGCACCAGCGCGCCGCCATCGACCGCACCCGTGCCGAGGGCGCCGAGGTGCTGTGGGCGAACGATCCCGAGAACGTTCTGCAGCTGGCGGCGGCCGGTGCGCTCGCGCCCCTGCCGGACGCCGCCGTCGGGGATCGCCAGCCGCCGCTCGTCGACCCCGAACGCCGCTGGGCGGCCGCGGCGGCGATCGGTCGGGTCATCGTCTACGACCCGGAGCGCGTTTCCGACGACGCGTCGCCGACACACGTGCTGGATCTGGCCAAGCCGGAACTGGCCCGTCAGCTGGTGCTCGCCGATCCGACGCGCGGCGCGGCCGTGTGGCACGCGGCGGCGCTCTGCGCCCGGCTCGGCGAGGACCAGGGGCTCGCCTTCTTCCGTGCGCTGCGCGCCGGCGGGGCGCGGGTCGTCGGCGACGAGGACGCCGTCGTCGCCGCGCTGACCGCCGGCGAGCAGCCGCTGGCGCTGATCGACAGCGACCGCGCCTACGCCGCCCAGGCCGCGCTGCCGCGGCTGGTGATCACGATCCCCGACCAGGGCGACGGCGGCACCGGGGTATTCGTCCTGCCGTCGGTCGTGGCCATCACCAAGCGCGGCGTCGCCAGCACTCGCGCCGTCGAGCTCGCCGAGTTCCTCCTCGCCACGCCGCAGGCATTTCGCATCGCGCTGACGACGAATGCGTTCGTGATCTCGGCGGAGGGGAAGGCGCCGCCGAGCTTACTCAACGTCGCGCAGATGAAGCTGATGCCGGTGTCGTACGGAGAGCTGGTGCAGATACTGGCGCCCACCCGCGCCGCCTTGACGGGTGCGCCGGCGTAACCGCGCCTGAGGAGCGTCAGCGCGCCAGGGCGGCCAACGTGCGCATCATGCGGCTGTTGGCGCGGCGCAGGAGGCGTTCGAGCTGGCTGCGCTCTGCCTCGGCGAGGACGGCGGTGTCGAGGGCGCGTAGCTTGCGGCCGAGCCGGCGCAGCAGGCGGGCGACCTCTGCGACCTCGCTACGCGCCACCGGTTCGCCGGCCTGCTCCGAGCGGAAGCGTTGCACCGACAGGCGGCGGGCACGCGTCAGTCGCCAGAGCGTCTCCTGCTTCTCCGGCGACTCGGCCCGGGCCAGCGAGATGAGGATCTCGCGCGACACGTCCGGCTCGGCGTGCACCTCCTGCTTGATGTGGTCGGGCAGGCGGCGGAGCACGAGCGTGTTGCTGACGTAGGGGCGGCTCTTGCCGATCAGCTCGGCGAGCGCCTCGTGCGTGTAGCCGTACTGGTCGATCAGCGCCCCGAGCCCCTCCGCTTCCTCGAGCGGGGAGAGGTCCTCGCGCTGCACGTTCTCGATGATCGCGATCTCGAGCGGATCGTCGTCGCGAACGACCGCCGGGATCGCGGTCATGCCGGCCAGTTGGGCGGCGCGGAAGCGGCGTTCGCCGGCCATGATCAGGTAGCCGTCGCCGTCGCGCTTCACGATCACCGGCTGCAGGACCCCGTGATGGGCGATCGAGGCGGCGAGCTCGGCCAGGGCGTCGCGATCGAAGTGCTTGCGCGGCTGCTCGGGATTGGCGTGCACCTTGTCCAGCGCCAGCGCGGTGAGCATGGTGCGGGACCCTCGCAGGATCGTCCCGGCAGCGATGGTGCGCGGCTCGGCCATGCGTGCGCGACCTCTACCGCGTCGCGGCTGAACCACCACAAGGACACGCGCCGCGCCGACCGGCAAACAAAAAGGGGCGGGAACTCGCGTTCCCGCCCCTCGTGAACCGTCGGAGATACTCCGCTCAGCCGATCTTGCCCTGCAGCAGGAAGCCGATCAGCAGGCCGTAGATCGCCAGGGCTTCCATGAAGGCGAGGCCGAGGACCAGCGGGGTGAACACCTTGTCCGCGGCGTTCGGATTGCGGCCGATCGATTCCATGGCCGCCGCCACCGCGCGACCCTGGCCGAGGCCCGGGCCGATGGCCGCGACGCCGATGGCGATGCCGGCGCCGATGGCGATCATGCCGTCGCCGCCATGGCCTGCCGCTCCTTCCTGGGCCAGAGCCATGCCCGGGCCGAACAGGGCCAGCAGGAGCGTCCCAATCATCCACTTCACTTTGCGCATCGTTGGTTTCCTCCTTCCGATGCAGACAACGGGTTCGCTACCGGCCACGCCGCCTCTCTCATCCTCGCCACACCTCGGCCTCGCGAAACCCTGGGTTGATGTACGTAGGGCGGGGCGCCATCCCCGCCGTCCTCAATGCGCGTGCTCCTCGTCGTGGTCGCCGTGGCCGGCCGTCGCCAGCGAGACGTACACCATGCTCAGCACGGTGAAGACGAAGGCCTGGATCAGCACGACGATGGTGCCGAGCAGGTAGAACACGATCGGGATGATCAGCCGGGTGAGGTCGGTGAAGATGTCCAGCACCAGGTGATCGGCGAACATGTTCATCAGGAGACGCAGATTGAGCGTGAACGGGCGCAGCAGGTTGTCGATGATCTCGAGCGGCAGCATCAGGAAGAACAGCCACCAGATCGGCCCGATGAAGTGCTTCAGGTAGGCGATGCCGTGCGCCTTGAAGCCGAAGTAGTTGTACATCACGAACGACAGGATCCCGAGGCCGAGCGTCGTGTTCACGTTGCGGTCGGCGGCGCGAAGCCGGGGAGCAGGCCGATCAGGTTGTTCGCGCAGAATGAACAGGAACAGCGCGCCGTAGAGCGGCACGTACTGCTTCGCGTTCGGACCGAGGATGCCCGTCGGCGAAGTTGGTGAACCACTCGACGTAGATCTCCATCGCGTTGCGCGCCGTCAGCGTCCCGTCGGGCACCGCCGGGTCGGCGGCGCGCGCGATCTGCCGCCGCGCCACCAACGCCGTGCCGATCAGGATCGCCGTCACCAGCCCCGCCGTCGCGACGTGGTCGGGCAGGTGATTCAGCCCGGGCATGATCTGCATCCAGGTGAAGCCGTGTTCGGGTGCTGCGACATGGGCAACCTCTAGCGAGTGCGACCGGCTCGGGCGCGCGCAGGGACGACAGGGTGATGGCGACCAGCAGGATGCGTGGCGCCGAGCGCGAAGGCCATCGCGTCGATCGGCACGCGCCAGATGACAGCGCCAGGAGGCCGATGAAGAGCGACGAACTTGGCCAGCATCGAGCGCCAGCACGGTCGCCGGGCTGACCGGCGCGGTCGGGCGAGACCAGGCGCGCCGACGAGCGGCGCTCAGCAATCGCAAATTGAGCAGCATCACGGCGCCGCCGAGCAGCACGCTTGCCGGCGCCAGCCAGCCGCTCAGATAGGCGGCGCACGCCGCCGCCGCGAGCAGCCCGAGGTGCAGGCGCTCGATCTCCCGCAGCCGAGGATTCATGAAATCCGGTCAGGGCTAGGCTTTTTGAGTGGCCCAAAGCAAGAGACGCATGGCGCCGAAGAAGCCGCCCAACGTGAGCAGCGCGGTGAAGCAGCGGCTCGGTGCCGAAGTACCGGTCGGCGTACCATCCGAGCAGCAGTCCGCCGATGATCGACGCCGGCGATCTGGAACCCGAGGGCGAGGAAGCGGCCGCCGTTGGCCAGCATGCTTCGAGTCGAGCTGCGGAGCGGGTTTCGTCGCACGCGCGGTCGCTCAGATCGCCGCGAGCGCCTGGTCGGCGGCGCGCGATGGTGCGTCTCGATGTCGCCGTCGCTGTGCGCCAGCGAGATGAAGGCGGCCTCGAACTGCGACGGCGGCAGGTAGACGCCGCGTTCCAGCATGGCGGTGAAGAAGCGGGCGAAGGCCGTCGGTGTCGGCGGCGCGGGCCTCGCTCGGCGTCGCGCACGGCGTCGACGCCGAAGAAGAGCGTCCACATCGAGCCGGCGCGCTAGACGCAGCCGCGCCGCCGGTGCCGGCGCAGGGCGGCGCGCAGGCCCGTCTTCGAGCTTGGCGCCCAGCGGCCTCCAGGCGCTCGTAGACGCCCGCCGGCGTCGAGCAGCGTCGAGCGTCGCGAGGCCGGCACTGACGGCGAGCGGATTCCCCGACAGCGTGCCCGCCTGGTAGACGCCGCCGACCGGGGCCAGCTGCTGCATCACGTCGCGCCGGCCGCCGACCGCCGCCAGCGGCAGGCCGCCGCCGATCACCTTGCCGAGACAGGTGAGGTCGGGCCGGATGATCGAGCGGCATCTGCACGCCGCCCCAGGCGAGGCGGAAGCCGGTCATCACCTCGTCGAAGATCAGCAGCGCGCCGTGGCGCTCGGTGATGCGGCGCAGGCCGTCGAGGAACCCGGCTGCGGGCGGCACCAGCCCCATGTTGCCGACCACCGGCTCGACGATCACCGCGGCGATGGCGTCGCCCTCGGCGGCGAAGCGCGCCTCGATCTCGGCCAGGTCGTTGAACCGCGCCACCAGCGTCAGGCTGGCGATCGCTTCCGGCACGCCGGCGCTGTCGGGCACGCCGAGGGTCATCGCGCCCGAGCCGGCGCGCACCAGCAGCGGGTCGGCGTGGCCGTGGTAGCAGCCGTCGAACTTGACGATCTTCGGCGCGGCCGGTGAAGGCGCGCGCCAGGCGGATGCGCGGTCATCGTCGCCTCGGTGCCGGAGGACACCAGGCGCACCTGCTCGATCGACGGCAGCGCGTCGACGAGGCGGCGCGCCATCTCGATCTCGCGCGGCGTCGGGGCGCCGAAGCTGGTGCCCTCGCTGCATCGCCTCGTGGATCGCGCGCAGCACCTCGTGATGCGCGTGGCCGACGATCATCGGACCCCACGAGCCGACGTAGTCGATGTACGTGTTGCCGTCGGCGTCGGTGATCGGTGCAGCCGGCGGCGCGCTGGATGAAGCGCGGACTGCCGCCGACCGCCTTCCAGGCGCGCACCGGGCTGTTCACGCCGCCGGGGATGACCTGCGTGCGCTTCGGCGAACAGCTTCGTCCGACATGCCGGTCTTCATGCGTGGCGCGCTATCTGGCGACGTCGCCGCCGTCAACAGACGTCGCTCGCAGGCGCGCTCTGCCACCCTGTGGCGAGTGCATGACGCGGATGATTCCGCGCATCAAATTTTTCTTGCTCCGATTTTCGGAACGCGTTAAACGATCTGCGCCCCGCTGCCGGCGGGGCGCCTCTTTTCCGGACATCGCAACCGAGTCGGACGTGCTCGAACAGCCTGTGGATAGCGCTGTGGAGAGACTGCGTACGCGTGTCGGTAAGTGCGCGACTCATCAGCTCCTTTTCCTCCATCCCCACCTGTTGACAAGTTCTCTGCTGGAGCTATGGAAAAAATCTGGCGTGCCACCGTCGAGGCGATCGGTCGACAGCTCAGCGAGCCCGATCTGCGCGAAGTGGTCATGCGCGCTGCGCCCGGTCGCGCTGCGCGGCGACGCGATGTCGTCGAGGCGCCCAGCAAGCTGGCCGCCGACGTCGTTCGCGAGCGCTGTCTCGCGCCGCTCGAGCGCGCCCTGTCGCAGCCAGCGCCGGTGCGCTGAGCGCGATCGCGCCTCACCGTCGCCGAGCGTCGGCCAGCAGGAGCTGTTTCCACGCCCGCCGCCGCCGCCGAAGCCCGGCAAGCCGGCCCGACGGACGTCGCTCGGCGCTGCTGCCGAAGTACACGTTCGACAACTTCGTCGTCGGCGCGAGCAACCAGTTCGCCCACGCCGCCTCGAAGGCGGTCGCCAACCAGCCGGGCGACCACTACAACCCGCTCTTCATCTACGGCGGCGTGGGGCTCGGCAAGACGCACCTGGTGAACGCCATCGGCCACCAGGTGCTCGACCGCACCGAGGACGCGCGGGTCGTCTACCTCTCGTCCGAGTCGTTCATGAACGAGCTCATCGCCGCGCTGCGCCGCGATCGCATGGACGAGTTCAAGGCGCGCTTCCGCCGCATCGACGTGCTGATCGTCGACGACGTGCAGTTCCTCGCCGGCCGCGAGCGCACCCAGGAGGAGTTCTTCCACACCTTCAACTCGCTCTACGACGGCGCATCACCAGATCGTGCTGACCTCGGACAAGTTTCCGAAGGAGATCCCCGACCTCGAGGAGCGGCTGCGCAATCGCTTCGAGTGGGGCCTGATCGCCGACATCCAACCGCCCGACGTCGAGACGCGCGTCGCCATCCTGGAGAAGAAGGCGGAGCTCGAGGGCATCGAGCTGCCGCAGGACGTGGCCCATGTTCCTGGCCACGCAACATCGACTCGAACGTGCGCGAGCTCGAGGGGTCGCTGACGCGCCTCGGCGCCTTCGCGTCGCTCAACAAGTGCCCGATCACCGTCGACTTCGCCCGCGAGGTCCTGCAGAGCGTGCTGCGCGACCGCAGCCGACCGCGCGATCACCATCGAGTCGATCCAGAAGGCCGTCTGCGACTTCTTCCGCATCCGCCCGAACGACCTGCGCTCGAAGAAGCGCACGCGCACCGTCGCGCTGCCGCGCCAGGTCGCGATGTACCTCTGCCGCCGCTACACGAACGCCTCGTTTCCGGTGATCGGCGATCGCTTCGGCGGCCGCGATCACTCGACCGTCATTCACGCCGCCCAGGTCATCGAGCGCCGCCTGCGCGAGGACCCGAATTTCCGCGCCACCGTCGAGCAGCGCCTCTGGAGCAGCGGCTCTTGGAACGGCCGGGCTGAAGTGCCATGACTAGGCGCCGATCAGCGGGTCGAGTGCGCCGGGCGGCGTGCCTGTGGACGACATGCGGAGAAGCGGTGGAGGGGATGTGAGCGGTCGTGGTGAGGAACGCGGCGCGGCCATCGATCCCGCCGATTCTCTCCGCAGCGGCAATGCGGGTCATCGGCCTTGCGCCGCAACGCTTCTCACAGATCCACAGCCCCTACTATGTACTAGTTTCTTATTCTCTTTAAACAATAAGAAAGAAGAAGTGCGGCGAGCGCACGGGCGGTGAGCCATGGAATTCACCATCCAGCGCAGTGAGCTCCTCGCGGGTCTGTACCTGACGCAGGGCATCGTCGAACGTCGGACGACGATCCCCATCCTCGGCAACGTGCTGATCCAGGCGGCGGGCGACGGGGTGCTGGTCGCGGCGACCGATCAGGAGATCGCCGTGCGCCGGCAGTGCACCGCCGCGGTGAAGAAGAAGGGCACGATCACCGTCGGCGCGCGCAAGCTCTACGAGATGGTGCGCGAGATTCCCGAGGGCGACGTCCGCATCCGGCAGCAGGACAACAACTGGATCGAAGTCTCGGCCGGCAAATCGCGCTTTCGCGTCGTCGGTCTCGATCCGCGCGAGTTTCCCGCCATGACGGACGCGCCGCCGGACGCGGTGAGCGATCCGGGTCAGCGGCGAGACGCTGACGCGAGATGATCGAGTACACGCTGTTCGCGGTGTCCGGCGACGAGACGCGGGTGAACCTGAACGGGATCCACGTCGAGGCGACGCCGGAGGGCCGGCTGCGCATGGTGGCGACCGATGGACACCGCCTGGCGATGATCACGCGGACGGTCGATCACGTGACGCTGCCAACGCCGATCACGGTGCCGCGCAAGGCGGTGATGGAGCTGCGCAAGGTGCTGGAGAGCGGCGAGGATCTCGTCGAGCTGAGCGTCCAGGGGGGCGTCGCGCACGCGCATCGCGGCCGCGTGCAGATGTCGATGCGGCTGGTCGAGGGAGAGTTTCCCGACTACAACCAGGTGATCCCGGCGAAGTCGGAACGCCACGCGACGGTCGATGCCGCGAGCCCTGCATCGCCGCCCTGCGACGCGTCTCGGTGGTCTCCAGCGAGCGCACGCGCGGCGTCAAGCTGCAGTTCGACGGCCAGAGATGGAGCTCAGCACGATCAATCCGGACGTCGGCGAGGCGGCCGAGGAGATCGAGATCGAGTACGACGGCGACGCCGGTCGGCGTCGGATTCAACGCCCGCTATCTGCATCGACGTGCTCACCGTTCTGCCGTCCGACAAGCGCATCGAGATCGGCCTGAACGACGAGGTCAGCCCGGGCGTCCTGCGGTCGGTTGAGGATGCAGATTACTGTTATATCGTGATGCCGATGCGGCTCTGAACAGGCCGCCTTTCCACAGCCCCCTGGCGGGTCGGGTGAACGGCCGTTATCCAGGCCTCAAACAGAACCGCCATGTGTAATCGTAAGTACCTGAATTATAAGGCGTTACGTTTCACTGACACGCCTTTACATTACAGCCCCGTTTCGTGCTAGTCTCCGACGGACTAACAAAACGGCGGATTAAACGCGTGACGACAGAGCAAGAACAGCCCCCGGAAAGCCCGAGATCAGGGGGCGACTACGGAGCCGAGACGATCACCGTCCTCGAGGGTCTCGAGGCGGTCCGCAAGCGACCCGGCATGTACATCGGCGACACCGCCGAGCGCGGGTCTGCACCACCTGGTCTTCGAGGTCGTCGACAACTCGATCGACGAGGCGATGGCGGGCTACTGCACCGACATCGCTCGTCGTGCTGCACATCGACGGGTCGGTAACGGTCGAGGACAACGGCCGCGGCATCCCGGTCGAGATCCACCCGAAGGAAGGCATCTCCGCCGCCGAGGTCGTGCTCACCAAGCTGCACGCCGGCGGCAAGTTCGACACCGGCGCGTACAAGGTCTCCGGCGGTCTGCACGGCGTCGGCGTGTCGGTGGTGAACGCGCTGTCGGAGACGCTCTGCGGTCGAGATCAAGCGCGGCGGCAAGGTCTACGCGCAGCGCTACCACCGCGGCAAGCCGGAGGCGCCGCTGGCGGAGATCGGCACCACGCGATCAGACCGGCACCAAGGTGACCTTCAAGCCCGACGGCGAGATCTTCGAGAGCACCGAGTTCAGCTTCGACATCCTCTCGCAGCGCCTGCGCGAGCTCGCCTTTCTCAACCGCGGCGTGCGCATCGTCATCGAGGAACAGGCGACGCAGAAGCAGCACGAGTTCCTCTACCGGGGCGGCATCGAGGAGTTCGTCCGGCACCTCAACCGCGCCAAGACGCCGATCCACCCGACGGTCATCTCGCTCACCGGCAGCAACGCGAAGGCGTCGAGATCGAGGTGGCGCTGCAGTGGAACGAGGGCTACGCCGAGATCGATCTTCTCGTTCGCCAACAACATCAACACCATCGAGGGCGGCACGCACCTGACCGGCTTCAAGGGCGCGCTGACGCGCACCCTCAACGCCTACGCGACGTCGGCGGGAATCTGCTGAAGAGCGGCGAGACGCCTGCAGGGCGAGGACACGCGCGAGGGGCTGACGGCGGTGATCAGCGTCAAGCTGCCGCACCCGCAGTTCGAGGGGCAGACCAAGACCAAGCTCGGCAACAGCGACGTGCGCGGCTACGTCGAGGCGCTGGTCAACGAGAAGCTCGGCGAGTACCTCGAGGAGCATCCCGGCGAGGCGAAGCAGATCGTCGCTCAAGGCGCTCGACGCGGCGCGCGTGCGCGAGGCGACGCGCAAGGCGAAGGAGCTGGCGCGGCGCAAGGGCGCGCTCGATTCGGCGGCGTTGCCCGGCAAGCTCGCCGACTGCCAGGAGCGCGATCCGGCGCTCTCCGAGCTCTACATCGTCGAGGGCGATTCGGCCGGTGGCTCCGCCAAGCAGGGCCGCGACCGCCGCAACCAGGCGATCCTGCCGCTGCGCGGCAAGATCCTCAACGTCGAGAAGGCGCGCTTCGACCGCATGCTCTCCTCGCAGGAGATCCGGACGCTGATCACCGCGCTCGGCACCGACGTGCTGCGAGAGCGCGAGGAGAAGGACGACGCCGAGCCGTGCGAAGGTGCGCTACCACACGATCATCATCATGACGGACGCGGACGTCGACGGCTCGCACATCCGCACCCTGCTGCTGACGCTCTTCTACCGCCACTTTCCCGAGCTCATCGAGCGCGGCTACGTCTACATCGCCCAGCCGCCGCTGTTCCGGGTGAAGAAGGGCAAGAGCGAGCGCTACCTGAAGGACGAGGCGCGCGCTCGAGGACTACCTGCTCGACCTCGGCACGCAAGGACGTCGAGCTGCGCGCCAGCGACGGCGTGACGGCCAGCGGCGAGGCGCTGCGCAACGGTGGTCAAGCAGCAGATGCGCTTCGCGCACGTCCTCGACATCATCGCCCGGCAGCGCAAGAGCCGCGAGGTCGTCGCCGGCCTGGCGTTCGAGGCGGCGCCTGACGCCGGCGGCGCTCGCCGACCGCGCGGCGCTCGCGCCGCATGCTCGAACGCGCCCGCGCGCGCATGCTCGCCGACGCGCCCGAGCTCGAGCCGCTGACGCATCGAGCTGCCCGAGGACTCCGAGCACGGCGGCGTGCGCCTGGTGGTGCGCGCGCCGGCAGAACGGCAGCGCGCCAGGAGACGACGGTCGACGCGGCGTTCTGCGCAGGCCCGGAGTTCGTCGAGCTGCAGCGCCTGGCCGCCGAGCTGCGCGGCGCCGGCGAGCGCGCCCGTTCTCGATCGTCGCCGGCGAGAAGGAAACCGCAGCGCCACGACGCTCGCCGCGGCCGTGGCCGAGATCCTCGCGCAGGCGCGCAAGGGCCTCGACATCCAGCGCTACAAGGGCCTCGGCGAGATGAACCCGGAGCAGCTCTGGGAGACGACGATGAACCCGGAGACGCGCACGCTGCTGCAGGTGCGAGTCGAGGACGCCTACGAGGCGGACGAGATCTTCTCGACGCTGATGGGCGACGAGGTCGAGCCGCGGCGCAAGCTTCATCGAGGACAACGCGCTGACGGTGAAGAACCTCGACATCTGAACCGGCCGGTGGCGGGTGGCTGATGGCGGGTGGCCAGAGCGTTCCGGCCACCAGCCACGTGCCACCGGCGACACGCCGACAGCGGGATACACATGGCCGACAGCAAGGGAGACAGGATACCGGTCGCGATCGAAGACGAGATGCGGCAGTCCTTCATGGACTACGCCATGTCCGTCATCATCTCGCGCGCCCTGCCGGACGCGCGCGACGGGCTGAAGCCGGTGCATCGCCGCGCGCTGTACGCGATGTACGACCTCAGCAACGACTGGAACCGGCCGTACAAGAAGTCCGCCCGCATCGTCGGCGACGTCATCGGCAAGTACCACCCGCACGGCGACTCGGCGGTCTACGACACCATCGTCCGCATGGTGCAGGACTTCTCGCTGCGCTACCCGCTGGTCGACGGCCAGGGCAACTTCGGCTCGGTCGACGGCGATCCGCGCCGCGGCGATGCGCTACACCGAGATCCGCATGGCGCGCATCGCCAGCGAGATGCTGGCGGACCTCGACAAGGAGACGGTCGACTTCGCGCCGAACTACGACGAATCCACGCAGGAGCCGGTGGTCCTGCCGGCACGCATCCCGAACCTGCTGATCAACGGATCGTCCGGCATCGCCGTCGGCATGGCGACCAACATCCCGCCGCACAACCTCGGCGAGGTGGTCGACGGCCTGATCGCGCTGATCGAGCAACCCGACCTGACGATCGACGCAGCTGATGCAGTACATCCCGGGCCCGGACTTCCCCACCGCCGGCTTCATCCACGGCCGCGCGGCCGATCCGCGAGGCCTACACACACCGGCCGCGGCGTGCTGCCGATGCGCGCCAAGGTCGAGATCGAGGACGGCGGCGACAAGGGCCGCACGAAGATCGTCGTCCGCGAGCTGCCCTACCAGGTGAACAAGGCGCGCCTCATCGAGCGCATCGCCGAGCTGGTCAACGAGAAGCGCATCGAGGGCATCTCCGATCTGCGCGACGAGTCGGACCGCGACGGCATGCGCGTCGTCATCGAGCTCAAGCGCGACGCCGTGCCCGAGGTGGTGCAGAACCAGCTCTTCAAGCTCACGCCAGCTGCAGGACTCGTTCGGCATCAACATGCTGGCGATCGTCGGCGGCCGTCCGAAGCTGCTCACCCTGCAAGCGACGCGCTCCTGCAGGTCTTCATCGAGCACCGCAGGGAGGTCGTCACCCGGCGCACCGTCTTCGAGCTGCGCAAGGCGCAGGAGCGCCTGCACATCCTCGAGGGCCTCAAGATCGCGCTCGACAACCTCGATGCGGTGATCGCGCTGATCCGCGCCGCGACCGATCCCGGCGGCGGCGCGCGAGGGCCTGATGACGCCAGTTCGGCCTGAGCGAGATGCAGGCGCAGGCGATCCTCGACATGCGCCTGCAGCGCCTCACCAACCTGGAGCGCGACAAGATCCTCGAGGAGCACGCCGAGGTGCTGAAGCAGATCGCGCGCTTCCAGGAGATCCTCGGCGACGAGCGCGAGGTGGCGAAGATCATCGTCGACGAGCTGCGCGAGGTGCGCGCCCAGTACGGCGACGCGCGCCGCACGGAGATCGTCGAGGAGTCCGCCGACCTCAGCATCGAGGACCTCATCGCCGACGAGGACATGGTGGTGACGGTCTCGCACGAGGGCTACATCAAGCGGAATCCCGGTCGCCGAGTACCGCGCCCAACGGCGCGGCGGCCGCGGCAAGATCGGCGCGTCCACCAAGGACGAGGACTTCATCGAGCACCTCTTCGTCGCCTCGACGCACGCCTACATCCTGTTCTTCACCACCGGCGGCAAGCTCTACTGGATCAAGGTGCACGAGCTGCCGCAGGCCGGCCGCGCCGCGCGCGGCAAGGCGATCGTCAACCTGCTCAGCCTGCGAGAGAACGAGAAGGTCTCGGCCTTCCTGCCGGTGCGCGAGTTCGAGCACGGCCGCTACGTTCTCTTCGCCACCAAGGACGGCACGGTGAAGAAGACCGCCCTGGACGAGTACGCGAACCCGCGCCCGTCGGGCATCATCGCCATCAAGCTCAACGAGGGCGACGAGCTGATCGGCGTGCGGCTGACCGACGGCGACCAGGAGGTCATCCTCTCCACCGCCGCGGGCCAGGCGATCCGCTTCCGCGAGTCGGACGTCCGCACCATGGGCCGCAACGCCGCCGGCGTGCGCGGCATCACGCTCGACGAGAGCGACGCCGTGGTCGGCGGTCGACGTGGTGACGCCGGACACGACGCTGCTCGCGGTCGCCGAGAAGGGCTACGGCAAGCGCACGACGCTCGAGGAGTACCGCCTGACCAACCGCGGCGGCAAAGGCATCATCACCATGAACGTCACCGACAAGGTCGGTCGCGTGGTGGGCGTCCGCATGGTCCGCGAGGACGAGCGACGTGATGCTGATCACCGACGGCGGCAAGGTGATCCGCATGCCGGTGCGCGACATCTCGGTGATCGGCCGCAACACCCAGGGCGTACGCCTGATCGGCCTCGAAGAGGGCGAGAAGGTCGTGGCCGTCGCACCGCTGGCCGAGATCGAGGCCGAGGACGCCGACCGCGACGGCGAGCCGCCCCCCGAAGCACCCGCGGCGTAGCCGGTTTCAGAGGGGAGCCCGCGCCGCGCCCGAGCGATCGCCGGGCCACGGCCGCTCGGCACCGCCGCGAACCGCAGGTCGCCGGGCCCGGTCGGCAGCGACGGCGCGCCGACTACGAGGGGCTGAAGATGCTGAAGATGGTCTTCCGGGTCGGTGGCGCGGCGGGGGTGCGGGTCGGTGGCGCCGCGCTCAGCTCGGTATCGGTCGGCACCGGCGTGTCGACCACCGCCTCGGCCGGGGCAACCGGCGGTTCGGCCGTGGCGCGGCCGGGGCCTGCTCAGCTTCGGGAGGTGGGACAGGCGCGGCCGGGGCCGTGCTGGGTGTGGGCGTGGCGGGCAGCCGCCAGAGTAGGTTGACGTTGTCCACCCAGCCGACGATGCCCGACTCGGTGGTGACGTTGGCATAGCCGCGCGCGAGGCCGATGCGGGTCACGCGCTGATGCAGAGCGAGGCGGGCCACGATGTCGGAAGAGCCCGACGGGAGGGCGTGCATCGGCAGTTCTTCCACCGACGCGTAAAAGACCTCGTCGCGCTCGGTCGCCGCCAGCGCCGGCGCCGGCGCGGGTGGCGCCTCGCCGATCAAGTCGTTCCACTGGTCGGTCACCGCCGAACACGCACCGATCGCTGACGTCAGCACGACGAGCAGGACCACCGATGCCTTCGCCATGATGCGCGCCTATCACTTGATGCGGTGAGCTTCCCAGACCCCCCACGGCGGCGTCGACCCCCGAGGCACAACATCCGCTGGACCCCCCGAGCTCCGGTGACGACCGGCAGAGGACCGACGCGCGGGCGATCGCTGCCAGCGCCGTTCCCGCCAGCGGCGCCAGGCTGGACGGTGATCGACCTCGAGCCGGCGCAAGCGCTCGCGACGCAGGTACCCTGGACCGCGTGAAAGCGGAGCCGGGGCTCCGCGAGATGGTACTGCTGATGCTGCCCGCGATGCCGCTGGCAACAACCGCTGTCGCTGTTGGTGCAGCTGGTCACGAATGACGGCGGCGGGTGCTGGGAATCGGTCTATAGCGCCGTCGGCGCTCCGCAACACGAGCACGAAGTTCGTCGACAGCGCCGATTGACACGCCGGTGGCGTTGGGCGATTCGGCCGCCAGGGGAGTCCCCCCTGGCGGCATCCCATCCGGCTGGAAGCGCCTCTCGACCGATCCGCCCGCCGGGGACAGGCGCGGCGGCTGAGCAACCGTGGACACACCGCAGCCGGCCGGGATACGGTCGGCCACATCGGAGGAACCGCATGAATTGTCCTCAGTGTGGTGGCCCGCGGGTCCCCGGCGTCGTGCAGATTCGGCGCTCGGTGGTGTGGGGGTTGTTCGTCGTCGGCTTCGGCCTCGCGTATGTCCTCGGCGGTCAGTTGCTGCACGATCTCGCCGAGGGGATGGACCGGGGCCACCTGGCGCTCTGGAAGATGGCGGTGCCGCTCGTCACCCTGCTGCTGGGTGTCGCCGCGGCATTCATCCGACGCAAAGCGGAGGTCTGCGAGCGCGGACACGACGCCGGTCTGTGGCATCCGATTCCCGCCCCCAAGGCAACGCAGATCCTCTCCGGCGAGGGCACCACGCGCCGCGTTGCGCTGCGCACCCTCGGCGCCGGCGGCGCGACCGTGGCGGCGGCGGCGGGCGGCCTCGGCGCGGCGGTGTTGCCCAATCGTGCCTGGATCCCGGTGGCGCGCGACTTCTTCCGCAGCGACATCGAGTTCCTTGCCCAGAAGCCGCAGGACAGTTGGAAGAACTCGCACGTCCAGAACTACCGCCGCCTCGGCCGCACCGAGGCGATGGTGTCGGACATCTCACTCGGCGGCGGTCGCATCGGCAGCGCCGGGACCGACGCCGACAGCTTCAAGCAGGCGGTCGATCTTGGCCGCGCCGCCATCGATCGCGGCATCACCTATTTCGACACCGCGCCCGACTACTCGGGCACCAACTCCGAGCAGGTGCTCGGCGAGGCGATGAAGGGCCACCGCGACAAGATGTTCGTCGCCACCAAGTTCTGCGTGTCGGATGGCCACCTGCCCAACGACACGCCCGTGCCGAAGATCATCGCCGCGGTCGAGGCAAGCCTCACGCGGCTGCAGACCGACCACGTCGACCTCATCCACGTCCACTCCTGCGATCGCGTCGACCGGCTCCTCGCGCCGAACATCCACGAGGCCTTCGGCAGGCTGAAGGAGCAGGGGAAGGTCCGCTTCCTCGGCGTCAGCACGCACACGCCGAATCTGGAGGCGGTGGCGAACGCCGCGATCGATTCGGGCCAGTTCGACGTGATGATGCTCGCCTACCACTTCGGCATGTGGAACACGTTCGGCCCGATTCTCGACAAGGCCAAGAAGCACGACGTTGGCATCGTCGCGATGAAGACCCTCAAGGGTGCGATGCACACCAACCTCGCCCAATTCCGCGACGAGAAGTCGGCGTACTCGCAGGCCGCCTTCAAGTGGGTGTTGTCGAACCCCGACGTCTCCGCCCTGGTGGTCTCGTTCTGGGAACCGGCGCAGCTGGACGAGTACCTCGCCGCGTCCGGTCAGAAACCCGGCGACTCCGACGTCGCGCTGCTCGAGCGCTACGATCAGCTCACCCGCGGCGACTACTGTCAGCCGCACTGCGGCATCTGCCTCAGCTCGTGCCCTGAGCAGCTCGCGATCAACGACGTCCTGCGACATCGCATGTACTTCCGCGACTACGGTTGGGAGAAGGAAGGCATGCTCCAGTACGCGAAGCTCGATCGCAACGCGATGATCTGCGCCGACTGCAGCGCGCCGTGCACCGGGAGCTGCCCGATCGGCGTGCCGATCAAGGACAAGATGCTCGACGCGCACCGCCTGCTGACGCTGCGGGCGTAGTGACACGTAACGGCACCGCGGAGTGACGCGGCGCGGCGCTCGGTGCCGCGCCGGGGCACTCCGCAATGACCTCGCCATCGCACGCACCGTGCGATGAGCCGTGGCATCGGCCGTGCATGTGCACGGCGGCGTGGGGGGCAACAGTCTCCGTTCCGGGAATGGACCGAGCCCGTCGCTGCGCAGCGGGCGGGCTTCGGTCCCTCCACCGCGCCAGGGCCGGCCGCTGCGCGATCCGCAGCGCCGCCTGGCCCGACAGCGCCGGGCCCGCCGCCGCCCAGCGCCCGCGCGCCCCGGCGTACCCGACAACCTGATCCGTGGCGCCGTGCTCGGCGCCATCATCGTCGCCGCGATCTGGATCCTGTTCGGAACGATGCCGGCGTGAGTCGGACCGCCCCGCCGCCCCCTGGCGGGCCTGAAGCCCGCCGCTACAGGGTGGGGATGGGCGTAGCGGCGGGCTTCAGGCCCGCCAGGGGGGCGGCGCGGGGCGCACGAGTCGAAGATGCGAGCGGCCTATCGCTTGTTGATCCGATCGATGAGCCTGCGCAGCAGGCCGTAGCCGCGGCGGTCGAAGCGGAAGGCGATGCGCGGGAGGTGCATGATCGCCGGCTCGTCGCGCTCGACGGCGAAGGGCCTGCACGCCTCGATCGTGCCGCTCTGGATGATCGGAGCGAACTCGCGCGTGAGGTCGGCGAGGAGCGCGTCGGGGAGCGGCTCGGTCGTGCGGATCACCAGCTGATCGTCGACGTACCGGCTGGAGTGGTAGACGCGGTAGAAGCCGGTGATCTCCTCGACGGCGCGTCCGACGTCGTCGGTGACCAGGTAGAGGCTCAGATCCTCCGGCGCGATCATGCGGCGGCGCAGCAGGTGCTCCTCGACGTAGCGCTGCCAGGTCTTCCAGTACGTACCGCGCGGCTGGTCGAGCAGGACCAGCGGCATCATCTGGCACTTGCCGGTCTGCAGGAGGGTCAGCGTCTCGAAGCCCTCGTCGTGCGTGCCGAACCCGCCGGGGAAGAGCGCCACGGCGTGCGACTCGAGCACGAAGAACAGCTTGCGGGTGAAAAAGTAGTTGAACGATCGCAGCTTGGGATCGCCGTGGATGATCGGGTTGGCGGACTGCTCGAAGGGCAGGCGGATGTTGATGCCGAAGCTGCGCTCGCGCCCGGCGCCGCGCTGGCAGGCCTCCATGATACCGCCGCCGGCGCCGGTGATGACCATGAAGCCGCGCTCGGCGATGGCGCGCGCGAAGGCCTCGGCGGCGCGGAAATAGGGATCGTTCTCCTGCGTGCGCGCCGAGCCGAAGGTCGTGACTTTCCGCACGCCGCGGTACGGCGCGAACATCTCGAAGGCGGCGCGCATCTCCTCGAGCGCGCGCGAGACGAGCTTGAGCTCCCCGAGGCTGGCGCCGCTCTTCTCGAGCGCCTGGCCGGTGCGAACGATGTCGGCGACGACGCGGGCGGCGCGGGTGCGCTCGCGCTTGGACTCGTACGGTGAGGTGGGCATGGGCGCTCCCTATGCGAGCAGGCGTTCGATCTCGTCCCACGCCGTTGCCGGCGGCGAACAGGTCCGATTGCGGCACACGTAGACCGTCGGCGCGCCGCCGACCGCCGTCTTGCCCTCGAGCAACGCGGGCCGCGGCGTCGGATCGCCGGGATCGAGCACGAGCAGCGTGCGGTTGGGGAGGTAGCGGGCGCGCAGTCGGGCGAGCAGCGCAGCCGTGTCCGCTGCCGCCGGGTTGCCGACGACGGCGATCTCCAGCGGCCCCTCGGCGTGGAAGTCGACGGCGGCCAGCAGGTTGGCGAACCCGAACGGCTGGGCGTGCATCGGCTCGGCGAAGAGGCGCAGGCAGGCCTCGGCGCGGGCGCGGTAGTCGTCGCGGTCCAGGTAGTGCGCCAGGCGCAGCAGGGTCATCACCGCCACCGAGTTGCCCGACGGGATCGAGCCGTCGAAAGCGGGCTTGCTCCGAACGATCAGCGCCTCGTGGTCGTCGCTGGTGAAGAAGAAGCCGCCCGCCTCGGCGTCCCAGAAGTGCGCCAGCGCGCTGTCCATCAGACGTCCGGCCTGTTCCAGGTAGGCGGCGTTCCTGCACGGCCTCGAAGAGATCGAGCAACGCGGCGGCGAAGAAGACGTAGTCGTCGAGGTAGCCGTTGAGCTTGCCGACGCCGTCCTTCCAGGTGCTGAGCAGGCGCCCGTCATGCAGCAGCTCGCGGTCGACGAAGGCGACGGCGTCGATCGCGGCCTGGCGATAGCGCGGCTCGTCGAAGAGCTCGCCGGCGCGCGCGAACGCGCTGATCATCAGGCCGTTCCAGGACGTGAGGATCTTGCTGTCGAGGCCCGGCTTGATGCGCCGTTCGCGGGCGGTGAAGAGCGTGGCCCGCGCCGCGGCCAAGGCCTGCGGCGGCGCCGGCGACGTCGCGGCGGAAGAGGCGCGCGAGCTGATCGACCGACAGAATCACGTGCAGGATGTTGCGGTGCTCGAAGTTGCCGTGCTCGCTGACGTCCCAGTAGCGGCAGGCGAGCGGCCCGTCGTCCTCGCCGAGGAGCGCCAGCACCTCGCGCTCGTCCCACAGAAAGAAACGGCCTTCCTCGCCCTCGCTGTCGGCGTCCTGCGTCGACCAGAAGCCGCCGGCGGGATCGCGCATCTCGCGCAGCACGTAGTCGAGGGTCTCGCGGGCGATGCGCGCGAAGAACGGATCGCCGGTGCGCTGGTGCGCCGCGAGATAGAGTGGGACGAGCTGGGCGTTGTCGTAGAGCATCTTCTCGAAGTGCGGCACGAGCCAGCGCTGGTCGACCGAATACCGGTGGAAGCCGCCGCCGAGCTGATCGTAGATGCCGCCTTCCGCCATCGTGCGCAGCGTGTGCAGCGTCATCTCGGTGGTGCGATCGTCGCCGCCCCGAGCGCCGGCGCGCAGGAAGAGATCGAAGACGGCGGTGTTGGGAAACTTCGGCGCGGTGCCGATGCCGCCGTATTCGGCGTCGTAGGCGCGCGCCAGGTGTGCGACGGCCTCCTGCACCGCCTCGGCGCCGGGGAGTGCATCGGCCGGCCGGTGGGTCTCGAGCTGTTGCAGCCGCTCGTGCACGTCGCTCACCGACTTCCGCACGTCGTCGGGTCGTTCGTTCCACGCCTGCGCGATCGCCTGCAGGAGCTTCGGAAAACCCGGCAGCCCATGGCGATCCTCGGGCGGGAAGTAGGTGCCGCCGTAGAACGGCTGGCCGTCGGGCGTGAGAAAGACCGTCATCGGCCAACCGCCGTGACCGGTCAGGAGCTGCACGGCGTTCATGTAGATGTGGTCGACGTCGGGGCGCTCCTCGCGGTCGACCTTGATGCTGACGAAGTGCTCGTTCATGAGCGCCGCGATCTCGGGGTTCTCGAACGATTCGCGCTCCATCACGTGACACCAGTGACAGGCGGAGTAGCCGATGCTGAGCAGCACCGGGCGATGCTCGCGCTTGGCGCGCTCGAAGGCCTCGGCGCCCCACGGGTACCAATCGACGGGGTTGTGGGCGTGTTGGCGGAGATACGGGCTCGACTCGGCGGCCAAGCGGTTGCTCATCGTGCCAGCATCCTCAACGCCGTGGCAGGGTCAACCGGGGAACCGTGGTGAACCTTTTTCTGGCGACGAGCGGGGGCTACTGTACGAGCCATGGCTGACATCGGGCTGTACGAAGCGATGGCCAGTACACGGGCGGTGCGCCGACTGCGCCCCGATCCAATTCCCGACGATGTGCTGCGGCGAGTTCTCGAGGCGGCGACGTGGGCGCCATCGGGCGGCAACCGGCAACCCTGGCGCGTGATCGCGGTACGCGATCCGGCGATCCGGCGGACGCTGGGAACGCTGTACGCCGGGCCGTGGACGCCGTACGCGAGCCGCCAACGCGCGCAGATCGCGCGGCTGCCCGTCGAGAGCCGAGCCCGCGGCGAGCGCGCGCTGGCGGCGGGCGACTTCCTCGCCGCCCATCTGCACGAGGTACCCGTCATCGCGGTGTTCTGCTTCCAACCGGAGCTGCTGATGATCACCGACGCGGCGTTGTCCCGGCCGTCGGTGGTGGGCGGCGCGAGCATCTATCCCGCCGTGCAGAACCTCCTGCTCGCCTGCCGCGCCGAGGGGCTCGGCTGCGTGCTGACCACGCTGCTGTGCGTCGCCGAAGACCAGATTCGCCCGCTGCTGCACATCCCCGAGCCCTGGGCGACGGCCGCGTTCGTTCCGATCGGCTATCCCGTCGGCCGCGGCCACAGCCGCGTCTCGCGCAAGCCGGTCGAGCAGATGGCCTTCGCCGACCGTTGGGACGCGCCCCTGTTCTGACGATTCGAAACAGCCTTGGCGAGATCTTGGCGTCCTTGGCGGTTACTTCGTCAGGCACTCGAACTTGTTGAGGTCGGTGTCGAGCGCGATGCGGGCGAGCCGCCCGCGCTCCCAGCGCCGGTTGCCACTGACGCCGCGCGGCGCGTAGGGACGGTGTGTGGGGTCCCGCTCGCCGAGTCGCGATCTGTCAGTGCTGATGGCCGCCGCGCTGTTGTGCCTGGCCACGGTGGCCGGTGCATTGAGCCGCTGTCCCGGCGACTGCGACGGCAACGACGTGGTTTCCGTCGACGAGCTGATCGCGGGCGTGCGGGTGTCGCTCGCGTCGACGCCGGGCCGTTCCTGCGCTGCCGCCGACGGCGATGGTGATGGCACGGTCACCGTCAGCGAGCTCGTCCGGGCCGTCAGTGCGGCGCTCGATGGCTGTCCGTTCGAGCGCGTGCCGTTCACCGCGACGGCCGACGACGGCGCGCTGCTCCTGACTCCGGCCACGGCGCTGCGCGGCGACGCGGTGTACGCCGTGGTGCTCACGGACGCGGTCCACGACACGGCCGGCGCGCCGCTGCGCGCGGCACCCGATTTCGCGGCGGCGCGTGGAGTGGCGGCAGCGGACGGATCGGGCCCTCTGGCGCTCTACAGCGACGATCCCGAGGCCGACGCCAATCCGTATCCCGACGGGCGCCTCGTCGTCGGCGACGGCGTGGCCATCCCCGATCGCATCGCGGTGCGCGGCCTCGCGGACACCGCGCCGCTGGCGCAGGCCCGCGCCGTTCTGCGCGCCGCGGCCGACGCGATCGGCGCCGCCGGCGCGTTCAGCACGACCGCGCCGATCCGCGTCGCGCTGTCGGCGCCGGTCGATCTCGCCAGCGTCGATGCGGACTCGGCGCTGTTGATCCGGCGGCCGGACGGGGATCTGACGCTCGAGCCGTTGCTGGCCGCGCTGGAGCGGGAGGGGACGCCGCGAGCGCAGGTGGCGCTGGCGGTGTCGTTTCCCACGCAGCGCATCGAGGACGATCTCCTGGCAGCGCAGCTGCGTGTCGACGAGCGCGGCGCGACGGTGCGCGCGACGTTCGTCGACCCGGATCCGGACGACGACCTGCCGATCGGGGTGTTCGCGGGCAGCACCGGCGCCTACGCCGAATTCCTCGCGGCCAATCCCGCCGTCGCCGCGGTGGCGCACGGCCTCTATGACTCACCGGACTTTCGCGGCGCCGATGGTCTCTTCGATCGCGCGGTGCTTCGCGGCACAGCGTCGCCGCGCCTGACGACGCTCGATTTCATCCTCACCATTCCGCGCGGGCCGGGTCCGCATCCGATCGTCGTCGTCCAGCACGGCTTCGCCGGCGACAACAGCTTCGTGCTCTCGATCGCGGGTCTGCTCGCGGAGCACGGCCTGGCGGCGATCGGGATCGACGCGGTGTCGCACGGACGCCGCGGCAGCCCGCTCGATCTGCTGCGCGCGTCGGCGCTGCAGACCCGCGACATCTTCCGCCAGACCGTCGTGGACCAGCTGGCCCTGGTGCGGACCGTGCGCGCCGGTATCGACGTCACAGGCGACGGCGTCGGGGACTTCGTCGCCGATCGCGTCAATTACCTGGGCGTGTCCCTCGGCGGCATCCTCGGCAGCGTCTTCATCGCCGTCGAGCCCTCGGTGAACGCCGCGGTGCTCAACGTTGCCGGCGGGCGCGTGGCGTTTCTCGGCGACAATCCCGGCACGCGGCCGATCTACCAGGCGGCGCTGGCCGAAGAGGCGGGGCTGCAGACCACGGATCCGGACTTCGAGATCTTCATCCAGCGCATGCTGACGCTCGGTCAGCAGGCGCTCGACGCTGCCGATCCGCTCAACTTTGCGAGCCGCTGGCGCGCCGATCCCCTGCCCGACTCGGCGGCGCGCCGAGTGCTGATCCAGGAGGGGATCGGCGATCTCCTGGTGAGCAACGAGAGCACGGAGGCGCTGGCCGAGGCGGGCGGGTTGATCGCGCAGGTCCCGCAGCGCGACGTCGATGGCGTGAGCGGTCTCTGGCGCTTCGATCCTCCTGGCGGTCACGGCATCTTCGGGCGCGATGACGTGCGCGGCCAGGCGGTCGAGTTCCTGGCGAGCGGCGGGACGGAGATCGTCGCGCCGTAACGGCCCCCAGGAATCTCGCCGCCCCATCTCGTTCGGCCCCCGCGAACTTGATAGTGGGCCAGGACCCAGCACGAGGATCGCCGTGGGCCTGGGAGGCAAATGGATCTGCTGCACATCTTACCGTTCGCGGCGATGCTGGTCGGCATCGCGCTTCTGCCGATCCTCATCCCGCACCTGTGGGAGCATCCGCTGGCACCGGCGGCGCTCTCCGCCGCGTGCGCGGTCCCGGCCATCGCCGACGCGGCGCTGACCGGCGGTCTCGGCGAGATCGGCGCGGGCCTGGAGGAGTACGTGTCCTTCATCGCCCTCATCTCGGCGCTGTACATCACGGCCGGGGGCATCCACATCTCCGGCAATCCGCGCGGCACGCCGCGGATCAACGTCACGTTCCTCGCCATCGGCGCGGTCGCGGCGAGCCTGATCGGCACGACCGGCGCGTCGATGTTGCTCATTCGCCCACTGCTCGATGCCAACCACGAGCGCAAGCTGAAGACGCACATCGTCGTCTTCTTCATCCTCATCGTCTCGAACACCGGCGGCCTGCTGACGCCACTGGGCGATCCGCCGCTCTACCTCGGGTACCTGAGCGGCGTGCCCTTTTTCTTCACACTGCGTCTGTTTCCGGCCTGGCTCGTGGCGCAGGGGATACTGCTGACGATGTTCTTCCTCTGGGATCGGCGGATGCACGCGCGCGAGTCCGCCGCGGACCTGCGCGTAGACGCGCTCGAAGAGACCGCGCTCAAGATGGACGGCGGCGTCAACATCGGCCTCGCCCTGGCCATCGTCGCCATCGCGGCGGCCGGCACACCGGCCCCATGGCGCGAGGTGTTGTTCGGGGCGGTGATCGCGGCGTCGCTGGCCGTCACGCCGGCCCGGGTACGCGACGCCAACACGTTCCACTACGGGCCGCTGCGCGAGGTGGCGCTGCTCTTCCTCGGCATTTTCATCACCATGGTGCCGGCCCTGGAGGCGTTGCGTCATCACGCGCCGAATCTGCCGGTGGGAACGCCGATCGGGTTGTTCCTGCTCACCGGCATCCTGTCGAGCGTGCTCGACAACGCACCCACCTACCTGATCTTCGCCAACCTCGCGGCCGAGCGCGCCGGGGTCGGCGGCAACCTGGGACTGTTGGCAGCGCAGGCGCCGACGCTGCTGGGCGCGGTCAGCATCGGCGCGGTGTTCATGGGCGCCAACACGTACATCGGCAACGGGCCCAACCTGCTCGTCAAGGCGGTGGCCGAATCCGCCGGCAAGGCCAAGGTGGCGATGCCGAACTTCCTTGCCTATGCGGCCGTGGCAACCGCGATCCTGACGCCGGTGTACGTCGTGGTGATGCTCTTCATTCTGTGACGGCGACGGATGCGCCGCTGCCTAGGCTCAGGAGCTGAGCGGCGAGCCTGGAGCCCGCGGCTACTTCTTGCGGACGATCGTCAGACCATCGGACACGGAGATCATCACGGCCTCGACCCGCTTATCGCCGGCGATGTGGTCGTTGAGCTGCTGCAGCGCGCGAGTGTCGTCGGACTCGGCCGGCGTGTCGAGCACGCGGCCCATCCAGAGGACGTTGTCGAACACGATCAGCCCGTTCGCGCGCATCTTGGGCAGCAACGCCTCGTAGTAGCCGCGATAGGAGACTTTGTCGGCGTCGATGAACGCGAAGTCGAACGTGCGATCGGCGGGGAGCGCGTTCAGCGTCTCGAGCGCGGGCGCGAGGCGCAGGTCGATGCGATCGGCGACGCCGGCCTTTGCCCAGTAGCGGCGGGCGATCGACGTCCACTCGTCGCTGATGTCGCAGCAGAGCAGACGGCCGTTCGGACCGATGGCGCGCGCGACGCACAACGCGCTGTAGCCGGTGAAGGTGCCGATCTCGACCGCCGACGTCGCGCCGATGGCGCTGACGAGGATCGACATCAGCGTCCCCTGTTCGGGGGCGATCTGCATCAGGGAGATCGGGCCCAGGCCCGCGGTTTCCTTCGCCAGCTCGGCGAGGATGGGATCGCCGTTGTGTCCGTGCGCGACGAGGTAGTCGTAGAGGGGTTCGGTCATCGGGATGTATTTCATGGGTTCCTGCGTAACACAGGAAGCGCGGGTGAGTCACCGCAGCGGGCGACGTGCGGGGGCCGGTAGTGATCCCCTCATCCTGATCCTCTCGCGGGGGAGAGGGGTCCTGAGTTCAGCCGCCGCGCAGGGAGGTGAGGCTGGCGGCCAGCCGGTCGGCGCGCCGCTCGCGCAGCCAGGCGTGCAGGACTTGGCCGCGAATGTCCGCGAACGGCGGCGGCGCGGCCGCGCGCCGCTCTTCCACCAGGACGATGTGCTCACCGTACGAGCTGGCGATGGGTGGCGACCACTCGCCGACCGGCAGGGCGGCGACGGCGGCGGCGAACTGGGCGCCAAAGATGCGCGTCAGCTCGGCGGCGCTGGCGGGTCCGATGCGGGCGCCGCGCGCGAACGCGTCGCCGAGACCGGCACCGGCATACGCATCGCGTCCGCGGAGCTGCGCGGCGAGCGCGGCGGCGTCGGCGACGAGGTGTGCGCCGCGCCGATCGCGGCTCAGGTAGACGTGCGTGAGTCGCAGCCGATCGGGCAGCGTGTAGTCGTCGGCGTGACTCGCGTAGTAGCGGCGCAGCTCGGCGTCGTCCGGCAGCGCCGCGGGCGGCAGAGAGGCGGCGGTGAGATGGATGAGATCGATGAGGTGGCGACGGATGATCGGGTCGGAGTGCACCAGGCCAAGGGTGCGCGCCGCGCCTTCCACGGCGGCGTCGTCCGCCGAATCGGGGGCGAGACCGAGGAAGCGTCCGAGCGTGACGAGGCGATACCGCACCAGTGGGTCGCTGCGATCGAGCCCGGCGTCCAGCGCGACGTTGAGTAGCAGCGCATCCTCGGAATCCGCGGACCCGCCGCCGCCCGTCGGCCGCGCCGCCGGGATCCAGCGGTCGAGCGCAACGAAGAGAACGGCGCCGGCGATTGCGAAGCGGAGCGCAGGAGCACGCACGCTCACTCCTCCGCCGGCGCCAGGCGGCCATCGGCGAAGAGCCAGCGGCGCGCGTGGGTCGCCCGGAAGGTGCCGATGGAGAGTTGCAGCGTGACGGTATGGTCGACGCGATCGGCGGCCGAGAGGTCGAGCTTGTCCGCGGCGATGTGTACGGTGAGCGATCCGTCGTTGCCGGCGCGGTAGTCCGTCTGCGTCAGAGTGGCATGGTAGATCGTGTCGTCGTCGACCAGCTCGAGTGTGGCCGGGGCGGCCGCGAGATCGATGCCCGGGGGCGGCGCCGCGAGGTGCACGTCGAGGACGAGGGCGTCGCGATGCGCGCCGCGGCCGAAATCGATGCCGCCGGTCACATCGGCGATGCCCTCCTTGCGGTACCAGACCGGCGAGGTCCAGGCGCGCTCCTGTACGAAGGGCGAGAGGAACGGATCGTCGCTCTCGGCGATGCAACAGTCCGCGTAGGCGGGATCGGCGGCGGCGGCCTGGGCATGACAGTCGGGGGACAGCGGATCGACGCCGGCCTGCTTGCACACAAACGTGCTCCACCGGCATGTCGGATTCTCGATCACGCGCGCGTAGTAGAGCGCGCGCTGGTCTGGGTTGAAGTCGGGATCCTCCCACACCGTGCACAGCTCGGCGGCGCCGGCGCCGCGCGGCGCGCAGGTGACGGGATCGACGTCGGCGCCGTTGGCGGCGTCGCCGGCGACGTCGTAGACGCGGTCGCGCGGGATGCCATCCTCCAACCAGGCCTTCACGATCTGCACGCGTTGGAGATCAGTGCCCGGCTGGGCGGCGGTGCCTGGATCCTTCAACGCCAGCACGGCGAAGCGCGGGCTGGCGTCGCCGCGCACGGCGCCGATCTCACCGCCCATCGGCGTGCCGGTCTGGTAGGCGCGGGCGACGAAGTCGGGTGCGCCGCAGGCGACGTCGGCGAGCGCGCCGCCGAAGAAGCGCACCACGGGTCGCGTGCCGCTGGTGGCGTACGTCTCGCGGCGGTGCAGGGCCGTGAAGATGGCATCGCGCGAATTCTCTTCCGCCCACACGGCGGCGAGGCCGCCGGCGTTGCTGCTGAAGTTGCTCTGGATCAACCGCTCCGGCGTCGCGTCGTTGTTCCCCTGCGTGCCGGCCGGACTGCGCTCCTCGGTGTTGCCGGGGCCGGCGTTGTGGGTATCGGTGCTGGCGACGAAGCCGAAGCGGAACGGATTGACGCCCAGCGACTCCTCGAGCTGCAGGCCGTCGGCGATGGTGTTGCGCACCAGGTTGCGGCGCGGGTACTCGTCGATCGGCGGCGGCTTCTGCCCCGGCACCTCGGCCGAGTCGGGAATCTGCTCGAAGGTGCAGAGCTCATCCTCGGTGCCGACGCCGCGTCCGGCGAGGCGGTCGAAGCGGCACTCCGAGCCGCCCTTGCTCTGGTAGATCTCGACGAGCGGCTCGCGATCCTGGCGGCGTTGCGCCTCCGCCGCGTCGGCAGGGTCGAAGAACTGCAGGCCGTCGCTGAGGTTGGGGTTGTGCGGAATGATGATGGCCTCGCACCCGGTCCCGGCGTTGAGGCAGTGGTCCTCGATCGCGCTCCACAGTCCCTGCGGGACGCCGCCGGCGGCGGTGTCGAGCTGGCTGTAGGCGAACGGGGTGACGTGATCGTTGCGGAAGATGACGTTGCGGTGCAGGTGCCGACCGCCGCGGCTGGGCGTGTGCTCGTAGCCGATGAAGCTGGTGAAGCGGCAGGCGCTGGTGCGGTCGTATGCGGCTTCGGCGGCGGCCTGCATCTCCTGCCACACCGAGACCGCTTCCGCGTCGCAGTCGATGCCGGGCATGGTGCAGAACGGCAGCGACGGCGGCGGGTCGTCGACGCCGGCGGGGTACAGCCACTGCACGATGGTGCCGAACTGGCGGTCCGGCGGCTCGTACTGGCGCAGGATCTTGCACATGCGGATGTCGTAGACCGGCGAATCCTGCCGCGTGCAGACATTCACCTCGCCGAAGAACTCGGAGTGGTCGGTGACGGCGGCGAAATCGAGCGGGCGCTCGAGATGCACCGGCCGCGTCGGCTGCTCGTCGGCGTCCGAGAACATGATCGTGCCGCCGCGCGCGAAGTCGTAGGCGTCGCGCGGCTCGGCCTTGGTGCCGTAGATCGACGCGTCGGCCGAGAAGCGGGTGTGGACGTGCAGGTCGCCGAAGAACGGCTGCCGCAGGGCATCGTAGTCGTCACAGGGCGCGCGCTGCTCCGTGCGCTGCCACGGCGCGCCGGTCGGTGCCGTTCCAGGTGTCGGCGTGGGCGCGGCGGGATGCGAGATGTCATCGCCACACGCGGCGATCAGCAGGCCGGCGGCGAGGCAGAGGAGAGAGCGACGCACCTTTCCGGCGTAGTGCACCGGCGCGCGTCTGGCAAACGGGTGGAACCGGAAACCGCCAAGGACGCCAAGATCGACGCCAAGGCTCCGTTGGCAGCGCGTCGCCACGACCTTGGCGCTACCCTTGGCGTCCTTGGCGGTTTCCGGTTCTTACGCGGACAGCATCCGCACGGTCGTCAATCGCATCGTCGGCGCCAGCGCTGGGTTGGCACGCAACGTCCGTCCGACCTGGCGCGCGTTCAGCGGCCGCCGTCGGCCGGCGACGAGGATGAGGTTGTGGTAGTCGGCGTGGGTCAGCGCGATGACCGGTTTCGGCAGGGCGCCGAGCAGGGCGCGGGCGTCGCCGACGTCAAGGGCGTTGCACACCAGCACGCCGCCGGGGTTGAGGCAGCGTACGGCGCGGCGCAGGGTCGCGCGCCAGCCGTCGGGCTTGCACATGTCGGCATCGCCGCGCTCGTAGATGTCGTCGATGATGACATCGAAGCGCTGCGTGTCGGGAAGATCGCGCAGGAGGTGTTGGGCGTTTGCGCAGGTGATGAACGCACCGAGCGTGTCGAGCGCGAACTCGCGCCGCGCCACCGCGAGGACCTCGGCATCGAGGTCGACGCCGACAACGTCGGCATCGGGGCGCAGCGCGCGGACGACGCGGATGACCGTGCCGCCACCGACGCCGAGCAGGAGCACGCGCGGCGCGCGCTCGGTCGATGCCAGCAGCACGGGTGCCGCGAGGAGGTCCCAACTGCCACCGGTCATGTCGACGCCGGGCTCCCAGAACGAGGCGCAGGAGCCGTCGACGAAGAGGAACTTGCCTCTCCGGGTGCGCTGGACACGCACGTGCGGCTCGCGGGAGGGATCGGGCACGGCGCTGGCGTAGCGCGCCGGCGGCGCGGAAGCGACCTCCCCCGGAGGTTCGCGGCAGGCGCCGAGGGGCCGAGATTCGCCCGTGGCTGGGGCGCATGGTACTTCTGACCCTGTTTGACCTCGTCGATGTCCGCCCGCCGGAGTTGGAACCCGTTCGCCAGTCCTCGACCCGAGGTGTGGACCGTCGAGGTCGCCCCGAATGCCGATGGCGACGAGGAGGTCTGGGTCTTCCTCACCGCGGGGTTCATCTGCCTCTGCGTCATCTACGTGCTCATCTTCCAGCTCTACGGCGGGCCCAAGTCGCAGACGCTGAACACCGCGCTGCCCTACCAGGTCCTGTTCCGCGATCTGCCCGGCTCCGAGCAGCGTATATTCCGTGAGATGCAGGAAGGGGTCACCGAGGCGATACGCCTGCGCGCCACGGACGGGGCGTGGCCGACCGTCGCCGCGCTGGCGGACGGCGGCATTCCGCCGTTCGCGCCCGACCCGCTCGACAAGAGCGGGCTGCGTTGGGAGCAGCGGCGCGACGGGCTGGTGACCAGCTATCTCGGCGTTCCCGTGTCCGGCACCGACTCGCCTGCGTATCTCGTCCTGATCGTCGAACCGGCGCCGGGTGCCGGCGAGCAACCGGTGCCGGCGGTCGTCGACGAGGAGCACCAGCTGCTCCCCGACGGCACGCTCCTGCACGTGACCCACTGGACGCACGCGGCGGCGTCCATTCCATCGACCGTCACCGCCGATCCGGCGATGCAGGGATGGTCGCAGATCCGCGTCAACAGTCCGTTCCAGACGGTGGAGACCCAATGAAGCGCCTACTCGTCTCTCTGCTCATCGGTCTCGCCTGGGTCGCGACGGCGTCCGCCGCCGATTCGGCGCCGGCCGCGACGCGTCCGCTGCGGGTCGGCGTGACGCTGCATCCGTACTACTCGTGGACGAGCAACGTGACGCGCGGCACCGACGTGCAGGTGGTGCCGGTCCTGCCCGGCGAGATCGACGCCGGCGACTACCAGCCGCGCCCCGAGGACATCAAGAAGATCGCCGACCTCGATGCGATCGTCGTGAACGGCGTCGGCCACGACGACTTCATCTTCGACATGATCAAGGCGTCGGGGAACGACAAGATCGTCATCATCCGCCCGAACGACGGCGTGCCGATGCTCAAGGCCGCCAACGGGGGCACGGTGAACTCGCACACCTTCATCTCATTCTCGAACGCGATCCAGCAGACCTACGCGATTGCGAAGGCGCTGGCGGCGTTGCGCCCCGCGTTGGGCGACCAGTTCCAGGCCAACGCCGCCGACTACGCGAAGCGTCTGCGCGCCATCAAGAGCCAGGCGGCGGCGAAATTGGTGGACGCCAAGATCAACCGCGTCGTGACCGTTCACGACGGATACGGCTATCTGATGCAGGAGTTCGGCATCGACATCGTCGGGGTCGTCGAGCCGGCGCACGGCCTGGTGCCGTCGGCGAAGGAGCTCGGCGACATGGTCGATCTGATGAAACGCGAGAAGATCACCGTCGTCTTCAGCGAGGAGAGCTTTCCGCAGCCGCTGCTGCAGGTGCTCAGCGAGAACGGCCACGCGCGCGTGTACCTCATCAGCCACATCGCATCGGGGAACTTCACACCGGACAAGTTCGAGGTCGAAATGCAGAAGAACGTCGACTCGATGGTGAAGGCCCTGGTCACCGATCCACAGTCGTGACGGCGCCCTCCGTTCTGGAGATCGATGGGGTCAGCGTCGTCCGCGACGGGCAGATCCTTCTCGACGACGTCTCCCTCGCGGTCGCCCGCGGATCGACGCACGTCCTGCTCGGTCCGAACGGTGCCGGCAAGACGACCCTGCTCGGCGCCGTGCTCGGGCAGACGCCGTGCAGTGGCGGCATCCGCTTCCATTGGCGCGACTCGGGGCGGCTCGGCTACGTGCCGCAGGGCTTCCACGTCGACCGCACGCTGCCGCTGACGGTCGGCGAGTTCCTCGCCCTGCCGCGCCAGTGGCGGCCGGTGTGCTTCGGCGTCGCGCGCGCGACGCGCCAGCGCATGGAGGCCGTACTGGCGCGCGTCGGGCTCGCCGACTGTTGGGCGCGCCCGCTCGGCGTGCTCTCCGGCGGTGAGCTGCGCCGCGTCCTGCTCGCCAACGCAATCGATCCGTTGCCCGAGTTCCTGCTCCTCGACGAGCCGGCCAGCGGGCTCGACGAGACGGCGGTGCGCCAGCTCGAGACGACGCTTGCCGAGCTGAAGGCCGGGGCGGGCACGAGTGTGCTGATGGTCTCGCACGACCTCGATCAGGTGCGGCGTGTCGCCGACCAGGTGACCCTCATCGATCAGACCGTGCGCCGCACCGGCACGCCGGCGGACGTACTGACCGGCGGTCTGGCGGCATCGCTGACGCTCAACGGCGGGCTCACCCGACGATGAACGCGCTCTACGAACAGATCGCATCACTGGCCACACGCGGCGTGCTGCCCGACATCTTCCAGTACGCCTTCTTCGTCCGCGGCCTGATCTCGGTCATGCTTCTCGCGCCACTGCTGGGCGGGCTGAGCCATCTGGTCGTGGCGCGGCGCCTGGCGTTCTTCTCCGCCGCGCTCGGCCAGGCCGCGCTCACCGGCCTGACGATCGGCATCGTGCTGGGCGAGCCACTCAATGCCGCCTACGGCGGCATCTTCGGCTTCACGTTCCTCTCGGCGTTGGCGATGGTCTACGTGCGCCGGCACTCGTCGCTGCCGCCCGACACCCTGATCGGCGTCTTCCTGGCGCTGTCGCTCGGCCTCGGCATCTGCCTGCTGGTCGCTGTCACCAAGCGCTTCAACATCCACCAGGTCGAGGCAGTGATGTTCGGCAGCCTGCTCACCGTGACCGACGCCGACCTGGCGCTGCTGCTCGGCCTCGGTGCGGTGGTCGGCGTGATCCTGGTGCTGGTCTACAACCAGCTGCTGCTCGACAGTCTCGATCCGGCGCTCGGGCGGGTCGAGCGGCGTCTCGTCGGCCTTCGTCGACTATCTGTTCGTGATGCTGCTGACGGCGGCGATCGTCGTGAGCCTCAAGGTCATCGGGGCGCTGCTGGTCGAGGCGATGGTCGTCGTACCGGCGGCGGCGGCGCGAAACCTCGCGCGCACGACGCGCGGCTACCTGGTGTTGAGCATTCTGCTGGCGCTGATCGCCGGCGTCGGCGGGCTCTTCATCTCCAGCCGCTTACTGGTGCCGAGCGGTGGTGCAGTGGTCCTGGCGATGAGTGCGCTGTTCTTCGTGACGCTGGCGCTGTCCGGCGTCCGCTCGATGTGGCGGGGATGAGGCAGCGCTGGAGGGCGCCGCTCCCGCGGCGCCTGCGCGCGTCGGTTGCCCCTTGAGAGAAGGCGCCGCGGGAGCGGCGCCCTCCAAGGCTGCTCATTCAGGGGACGAGCCACTCGTTGATCTGCGCGCAGACCCAGGCCGGGTCGTCGAGCGGCAGATCGTGACCGGCGGCGTTGCGACCGACACCGGTGTGCACGCGGAGCGGCAACGAGAGTCGCTCGGCGATACGTTGGCTGCAGCGCCATGAGACGAGGCGGTCGCCGGCGGTGGTCAGGACCAGCGTTGGTACGTCGATGCGCCCCGGGCTGCGCATCGACAGTGCGGCGCGGACCTGGGCGGCGGCGTTGGCGCGGTGCGGCGGGGTCGCCGATGGCAATCGCGGCGTACTGATCGGCATCGGCGTCGAGGTCGCCCTGGTAGCGGGTCATGCCGAGCAGCATGCGCTCACGTGTTCGAAGCGGCAGCAGCGGTGCCAGAAGCACGCGCGGCCAGTTGGCCAACTGCATGCGATGCCACGGTGGCGAGAGGTCGGCGAGCGAGCTGTTGACGACGACGCCGGCGGCAAAGTCGGCTGGGAAGCGCGCGAGCCAGTCGAGCGCAACCATACCGCCGAGCGACACGCCGAAGATGCCGCAGCGCTCGTCGGCGCCGACGGTGCGGCGCAACCGGTCGCGCAGGTCGTCGACGAAGCCGGCGATCGTGGCCGGGACGGGCGCGTCGTTCTCGGTGCCGAAGCCGGGGAGGTCGAGGGTGACGGTCGTGGTCGGATCGCCGCCCGGCCCGCGGACGTTCGCGGCGAAGAAGGCCGGGAAGCCGAGCCAGTGGCGCTGTTCACGGACGAGACCACGCAGGAGGAGCCAACGCACACGAGCCTCCGATCACTTCAACCGGCGAAAGGCCACGGCGCGTTCGTCGCGATCACTGAACCGTCTGTCGCGTGGATCGAGTTGGACGTGAGGGGCAGGCCGCGCGGGAGCGCGGCCCTCCATTCGGGGACCCATGGGCCGTTCGAGCGCGTGCGAATCAATCACCGATTGGAGGGCGCGGCTCCCGCCGCGCCTGGCAGCGCGAATCGACTCCAGTCCGCGGCATTCGGTGATTGCTACGGATTGGATTTGAGGCGGGTGACGTATTGGCGGACGCCGTCCTCGAGGCTCGTGAACGGCGTGCGGTAGCCGGCGGCGCGCAGGCGGTCGGTGCGGGCTTCGGTGAAGTACTGGTAGCGCTCGCGCAGCGCGACGGGCATGTCGATGAAGTCGATATGCTCGGGCGCGCCGGCGGCGGCGAAGGTGGCGCGGGCGAGATCGAGGAAGGTGCGGCCGGTGCCGGTGCCGAGGTTGTAGATGCCGCGCGCGATCGGCTTCGCGAGCGCGAAGTGCAGGGCGTCGACGACGTCACCGACGAAGATGAAGTCGCGGATCTGCTGTCCGTCGGCGATGCCGTCGCGATGGCTCTTGAAGAGCCGCACGCGGCCGCCGGCGCGGATCTGGTCGAAGCCGTGCAGGACGACGCTCGCCATGGCGCCCTTGTGGCGCTCGCCGAAGCCGTACACGTTGAAGAACTTGAAGCCGCACCAGCTCGGGGGCGTGCGCCCGGCGCGTTCCTCGGCGAGCGCCCAGAGATCGAACTGCTGCTTCGAATCGCCGTAGGGGTTGAGGGGCTTGAGCGCGGGGATGCGTGACTCGTCGTCGTCATAGCCGGCGGCGCCATCGCCGTAGGTGGCGGCGCTGCTCGCGTACACGAACGGCAGCGCGTGGGCGGTGCAGTACGCCCACAGCATCTGCGAGTACTCGAGATTGACGCGCGTGAGGTAGGCGACGTCGAGCTCGCGCGTGTCGGTGCAGGCGCCGAGGTGGACGACGCCGGCGAGCGCCGGGCGCTCACGCGCGAGCCAGGCGGCGAGGTCGTCGCGCTCGACGATGCGGCCGAAGTCGACGCCGCGGTGCTCGGCGCGCTCGGCGAAGTAGGGGACGTGGTCGACGGAGACGACCGCGATGCCGCGCGCCGCGCACGACTCGACGAAGCGGGCGCCGATGAAGCCCGCGGCACCGGTCACGAGCAGCGGAGAGTGGGCCGTCGGAGCTCCCGTGTCCTGGCTCGCCGCCGCTACTTGGCCACGTCGAGGCGGGCCTGGGCCCAGCGGCGCTTGGCGTCGGCGACCGGATAGTCGGGGTCGATCGGGGCCAGTTGGGCGATCTCGGCCTCGGCGGCCTGCAGGTCGGCGCGCGCGGCGGTGACGTTCACCTCGGCCGGGCCCTGCGCCGCTTCGGCGAGGACGGTCATGACGTTGTCGGAGACCTCGGCGAAGCCATCGCGGATCGCGAGCACATGCGCGCCGGAGGTGTCCTTGTAGGTGAGGCGGCCGCTGTCGAGCGAGGTGAGAAAGTTGGCGTGATCGGGCAGCACGCCGAACTCGCCGAGGGTGCCGGGCGCGGTGACCTCGGTGACCGACTGGTCGACGACGGCGCGGGTCGGCGTGACGACCCGCAGTTGAAACTCGGTCGTCATGGCGATCAGGACGCGAGCTTGTTGGCCGACTCGAGCACGTCCTCGATGGTGCCCTGCAGGTAGAACGCCTGCTCGGGGACGTCGTCGTGCTTGCCGTCGACGATCTCCTTGAAGCCGCGGATGGTGTCCGGCAGCTTCACGTACTTGCCGGAGCGGCCGGTGAAGGCTTCGGCGACGTGGAACGGCTGCGAGAGGAACTTCTGGATCTTGCGCGCCCGGGCCACGGTCTGCTTGTCCTCTTCCGACAGCTCGTCCATGCCGAGGATGGCGATGATGTCCTGCAGATCCTTGTAGCGCTGCAGCAGCTCCTGCACCTGGCGGGCGACGTTGTAGTGCTCCTCGCCGACGACGTTGGGATCGAGGATGCGCGACGTCGAGTCGAGCGGATCCACGGCCGGATAGATGCCGAGCTCGGCGATCTGGCGCGACAGCACCGTCGTGGCGTCGAGGTGGGCGAAGGTCGTCGCCGGCGCCGGGTCGGTGAGGTCGTCGGCGGGCACGTAGATCGCCTGCACCGAGGTGATCGAGCCCTTCTTGGTGGTGGTGATGCGCTCCTCGAGCTCGCCCAGGTCGGTGGACAGCGTCGGCTGGTAGCCGACGGCGGAGGGCATGCGGCCGAGCAGCGCCGACACCTCGGAGTTCGCCTGGGTGAAGCGGAAGATGTTGTCGATGAAGAGCAGCACGTCCTTGCCCTCTTCGTCGCGGAAGTACTCGGCGGCGGTGAGCGCCGTCAGGCCGACGCGGGCGCGGGCGCCCGGCGGCTCGTTCATCTGGCCGTACACCAGCGCCGTACGCGCGATGACGCCGGACTCCTTCATCTCGAGCCAGAGGTCGTTGCCCTCGCGGGTACGCTCGCCGACGCCGCCGAACACCGAGTAGCCGCCGTGCTGCTTGGCGACGTTGTTGATCAGCTCCTGGATGAGCACCGTCTTGCCGACGCCGGCGCCGCCGAAGAGGCCGATCTTGCCGCCGCGCGAGTAGGGGGCGAGCAGGTCGACGACCTTGATGCCGGTCTCGAACGCCTCGACCTCGGTTGCCTGGTCGGTGAACTTCGGGGCCGGGCGGTGGATCGGGTAGTACGATGTTGGTTTCGATCGGGCCGGCCTCGTCCACCGGCTCGCCGATGACGTTGATGATGCGGCCGAGGGTCTGCGGGCCGACCGGCACCTTGATGTTGTCGCCGGTGTCCTGCACGTCCATGCCGCGCACCAGCCCTTCGGTGGAGTCCATGGCGATGGCGCGGACGGTGTTCTCGCCGAGGTGCTGAGCGACCTCGAGGACGAGGTTCCAATCGACGGTCGCTGATCGCCGGGTTGGACACCCGGAGCGCCTGGTAGATCGGCGGCAGCTTCGCCGGGCGGGAACTCGACGTCGACGACCGGACCGATGACCTGCGTGACCTTACCGATATTCATGTTCAGCTCCTAAATCTTCGACGCGAAGTCGCGAAGACGCGAAGAAGGCAGCGCGATCTTCGCGCCTTCGCGTCTTCGCGTTGAAATTCTAACCCTTCAGCGCCTCGGCGCCGGAGACGATCTCCATCAGCTCGGTGGTGATGGCCGCCTGGCGGGCGCGGTTCATCGCCAGGGTGAGGCGGTCGATCATGTCGCGGGCGTTGGTGGTGGCGCTGTCCATGGCGGTCATGCGCGCGCCCTGTTCGCTGGCGATCGACTCCAGGAAGGCGCGGTAGATCAGCGTCGTGATGTACTGGCGCAGCAGCCGGTCGAGCAGCGTCGCCTCGTCCGGCTCGTAGATGTAGTCGAGCGTGTCGCCGCCGGTGGCGTCGGTCTTGGGCGGGACCGGCAGCAGGCGCTCGACGGTCGGCACCTGCGAGAGCGCCGAGCGGAACTGGCTGTAGAGCACGTAGACCCGTCGGTCTCTTCGGCGATGTAGTCGCGCGCGACGCGGGCGGAGAGCTCGAGCGCCAGCGCGAGGCCGGGGCCGGCGGGCAGTCTGGATGTGCTGCTCGGCGACGCCGACCGGCCGGCGGCGGAAGTACATGTAGCCCTTGTTGCCGATGGCGGTGATGCGCACCTCCGTGCCGGGGTGCTCGGCGAGGAACTGCTCGGCCTTGCGGATGAGCTGCGCGTTGTAGCCGCCGCACAGGCCGCGGTCGCTGGTGACGAGGAGACGTCGATGCGGCGCTCGGTCGGCCGCTCGGCAAGCAGCGGATGCGGCTGTCGGCGCCGACGCGCGCCGCCACGGTCTGCAGCAGTCGCCGAGAGCTTCTCGGCGTAGGGGCGCGCCTGCTGGGCGGCCTCCTGCGCGCGGCGCAGCTTGGCGGCGGCGACCATCTTCATCGCCTTGGTGATCTGCTGGGTGCTTTTGACCGAGCTGATGCGTTTGCGAATGCTCTTGAGCGAAGCCATCGGACGGTGGGGCGCCGAGACGAACCGCGCTCAGGCGGTGAACTGCGCCTTGAACTCCTCGAGGGCCTTGTTCAGCACCGCCTTGACGTCGTCGTCGAGCTGCTTCTTCTCGCGGATAGTCGTGAACACTTCCGGCTTGCGCGTCTCGACGAAGCGGAAGAGCTCCTGCTCGTAGCGCTTCAGCTTGGCGACCTCGACGTCGATCGACGTAGCCGTTGGTGGCGGCGTAGAGGATCAGCACCTGGCGCTCGACCGGCAGCGGGACGTACTGGTCCTGCTTGAGGATCTCGACCAGCCGGCTGCCGCGGTTGAGCTGGCGCTGGGTGCGCGGCGTCGAGGTCGGAGCCGAACTGCGCGAAGGCGGCCAGCTCGCGGTACTGGGCGAGGTCGAGACGCAGCGTACCGGCGACCTGGCGCATCGCCTTGATCTGGGCGTTGCCGCCGACGCGCGACACCGAGATGCCGACGTTCATGGCCGGGCGGACGCCGGAGAAGAAGAGGTCGCTCTCGAGGAAGATCTGACCGTCGGTGATCGAGATGACGTTGGTCGGGATGTAGGCCGAGACGTCGCCGGCCTGGGTCTCGATGATCGGCAGCGCGGTCAGCGAGCCGCCGCCCTCCTCGTCGCTCATCTTGGCGGCGCGCTCGAGCAGGCGGGAGTGCAGGTAGAAGACGTCGCCGGGATACGCCTCGCGGCCCGGCGGGCGGCGCAGCAGCAGCGAGAGCTGGCGGTAGGCGACGGCCTGCTTGGAGAGATCGTCGTAGATGACCAGCGCGTGCGGCCCGATGTCGCGGAAGTACTCGCCCATGGCGCAGCCGGTGTACGGCGCGATGAACTGCAGCGGCGCGGCGTCCGACGCGGTGGCGGCGACGACGGTGGTGTACTCCATGGCGCCGGTGCGGGTGAGGCGTTCGACGACCTGCGCGACGGTCGAGCGCTTCTGGCCGATGGCGACGTAGATGCACATGCACGTCGCCGCCCTTCTGATTGATGATGGTGTCGATGGCGACGGCGGTCTTGCCGGTCTGGCGGTCGCCGATGATCAGCTCGCGCTGGCCGCGGCCGATGGGGATCATCGAGTCGATGGCCTTGATGCCGGTCTGCAGCGGCTCCTTCACCGGCTGGCGCTTGACGATGCCGGGCGCCTTCAGCTCGATGCGGCGGGTGTGCGGCGTGTCGATCGGGCCCTTGCCGTCGATCGGCTGGCCGAGCGCGTCGACGACGCGGCCGAGCAGCGCCTCGCCGACCGGCACCTCGGCGATGCGGCCGGTGCGGCGGACCTCGTCGCCCTCGCCGATCTCCTGCGCCTCGCCGAAGATCGCGGCGCCGACGTTGTCCTCTTCGAGGTTCAGCACCAGGCCGTAGATGTCGTGCGGAAACTCGAGCAGCTCGCCGGCGGCGGCCTTGTCGAGGCCGTAGATGCGGGCGATGCCGTCGCCGGTGGAGAGCACGCGACCGGTCTCACGCACCTCGACGTCGCGCTCGTACTCCTGGATCTGGCGCTTGATGATGTCGCTGATTTCCGCCGCGCGGATCTCCATTCCCTCGTTCCTCCTTGCGGGCCGAGCGTCGCGCGACTCCTGGTGGAGCACGCGGCGCGCCTGGCCGCGCGGCGGGGTTCGGACCGCTAGAGCAGCGAGCGTCCTCCGGCGATGCGATTGGCCAGCGTGTGCAACTGCGTGCGCACGCTGCCGTCGTAGATCGGTTCCCTCGACGTCGACGACGACGCCGCCGAGCAACTGCGGATCGACCGTCACGTCGGCCAGCACGGTGCGGCCGAGCTTGTGCTGAAGGGCCGCGATCAGCGCCTGTTGCTGGGCGTCGGTGAGCGGCGACGGCCGAGGTGATGGTGGCGCGGACGCGCTGCAGCTTCCGGTCGAGAATGTCGCTCGAACTCCCGCGCGATGCCGACCAGCTGGTCGAGGCGGCGGTGGTCGGCGAGCAGCGAGACGAAGTTGCGCGTCGTCGGACTGAGCTTGAGATTGTCGGCGATCGTGCCGGCGAGGTCGCGGCGCGCGGTGGAGCTGAGCAGCGGATTGGCGAGCGCGCCGGCGATCTGCGGATCCTCAGCGATCGCCCCGAGCAGTTGCAGCTCGGCGGCGGTCTGCTCGAGCGACCCCTGCTCCTCGGCGACGGCGAAGAGGGCCTTGGCGTAGCGGCGGGCGACGGCGCCGGCGATCATCGGTTGCACCTCGCTGACGAAGTCCTCGACGAAGCGCGCGTGATCGGCGCCGGTCAGGCGCTGCGGGGCGATGCGCTCTGCGATCGCGAGCGCGTGATGCGCGATCTCGGCGCGCAGCGCGCTCGCGCGCCTGCCGGATCTCATTCTCGGCCGTGCGCTCGGCGTCGCGTTGGATCGCTTCCGCGGTGCGGCGCGCGGCGGCGAGGATCTGGTCGCGCTCGGCGGCGATGTCGCTGCGCGCCTGCGCGAGCATGCTCTCGAGCTCGCCCGCGAGCTTCTCGAGGCGGCGCTGCCACTCGGCCCGCAGCGCTTCGGCTTCCCGACGGGCGCGGTCGGCTTGCTCGAGGGCGTCGCGCACCGCGTTGCGGCGCTCGAGCATGAAGTCGCGCAGGGTCGGCCAGTAGCGGCTGAGGATGTAGATGAAGATCGAGAAGTTGATCGTGGTGAAGGCCAGCTTCGCCCACGGCACGCCGGGAATGTGGTGCGCCTCGGGGATGTCTTGCGGCGAACGCGGCGAGCGGCAGCAGAACGCCCAGGGCGATGGCGGCCAGGCGCTTCATGCGTGGCGGCTCCCGGACGACGCGCGCGAGCATCTCGCCGGCGACGCTGCTCGGCCTCGTCGGTGAGCGCGCGGCGCGCGTCCGCGACCTGGCGGGCCACGGTCTCGCGACGGTGCGCGAGATCGAGGGTGATCTTGGCACGTGCCCCGGCGATCTCCTCGTTTGAGTCCGCGATCGCGTTGTGCCGCGCCGTCTCCGCTTCCTGAGCCATCTGGTGACGCTGCTCGAGGAGTCGCTGATCGTAGCGGACGCGATCCTCCTCGGCGGCGGCGGCCAGCTGCTCCGCGTCGTGCTCCGCCTGCACCGTGCGGCGATGGCGCTCGGCGAGGACCTCGGAGGTCGGGCCGACGACGAAGGCCTTGAAGACCATCCAGAAGATGATGAAGAGCGCGACCTGCGCGATGATCGTATAGTCGGGAGCGAGCTGCATGTGTCTCTGGCGGCGTCCCTGACGGCCTGGCGGCGGAGTCCGCCGGCGCGGGACGGGTCTGTAATATTGTGGACGCTGTCTGCCTGGAACGCGCGTGTTGCCGGACGCGGACGACCTCTCAGCCAGCCGCCTCCGACGAACGACGGCTCGCGCCGCTGCGTTCCTCAGCAGGAAACAGGGTGACGCGCTTGTCCGTGCGCTCGGAGCGACCGGCCGCGGCGCCACCCATGGAGCAGTGACCTTCGAAGACGACCCCCTCGTGAATGATCAGGCACGGCGTGGTGATGTTTCCCGCCACCGACGCGGGCGCCTTCAGCTCGACGCGCTTGCGGGCGTTGAGATCGCCGGTCACGCGTCCCTGCACGACGATGGTGTTGGCCACGATCTGCGCCGAGACGTCGGCCGTCTCGCCCAGGATCACCATCTCCTGCGCGCTGATCTCGCCTTCCACTTGTCCGTCGATGCGCACGCTGCCTTCGAACGTCAGTTTTCCCTCCACCCGGCTGCCCTGGCCGAGGTGGGCTTGCACGTCGCGCGCGGTTGATGTCGCGCTCGCGCTCGCCGGCGCGGCAGCCTGCAGAGGCTCGTCAGACTTCTGCGTCTTGTCGTCTTTCACGAACAACGCCATCGTCTCACTCCTAAGGTTGTCGCGCTTGGGTTTTTCGGAGAACGGTGGGGCTATAGCGAGCATCCGAACGCAAGTCAAAATGGGGTCTATCGAGCGCCGAGCCGCGCCAGGAGACCGTCGAGCTCGTCGAGTGAGAAGTACTCGATGACGATGCGACCGGAGCCGTCGGTGTGATGCTTCACGTGCGACGCGCGTGCCGAGCGCGCGCGCGAGATCCGCCTCGACGGCGCGTCGCTCGACATCATCGGTCGGCGGCACGCGGCGGTCGCGAATCATCTTCTCGGTGTCGCGTACCGAGAGTCGTCGCGTGACGGCATGGCGCGCCATCGCCGTCTGCGCCGCGGCGGTGTCCAGCGCGAGCAGACTCCGACCATGACCTGCTGACAGCTCGCCCGATTCGAGCTGTGCGATCACCGATGCCGGGAGCTGCAGTAGGCGAATGCTGTTTGTTACAGTAGAACGTGATTTGCCGACGCGTGTGGCGATGTCCTCCTGGGAGAGGTGGAAGTCATCGCCGAGGCGCTTGAACGCGCGCGCCTCCTCGACGGGATTGAGGTTTTCGCGCTGCAGGTTCTCGATGAGCGCCAACTCGAACGACTCGCCGTCGTCAACGTCGCGAACCGAAATGGGCACATGGTCGAGCCCCGCGCGCTGCGCCGCCCGAAAGCGCCGCTCGCCAGCGATCAACTGGTAGCCGTCCCCCAAGGGTCGCACGAGGAGCGGCTGAAGGAGGCCCTTCTCGCGAATCGAGGCAGCGAGCTCATCGATCGCGGCCTCGTCGAACACCTCTCGAGGTTGAAATGGATTCGGGACAATATTGGTGACCGCAGCCGTCCGTTCAGTCGAGGGCAGCGTTCGGGCGCGTTCGGTGACCGGTTGACCGCCGGGGATGAGCGCCCCGAGCCCGCGACCCAGGCCGCGTTTACGAAGGTCCGTCATGAGTTCCTCCCGATGTGGTTCCGTCGGGTTGAGTCGGGTCACCCGCCGCGAGGAGCTCGCGCGCGAGGTCCAGGTAGGCTTGCGCCCCCTTTGACGCGGGATCGTACAGTGCGGCGGGCATTCCATGGCTCGGCGACTCGCTCAGGCGCACATTGCGCGGGATCACCGTACGGAAGACGCGATCCGGGAAGTGCCGGCGAACCTCGTCCGAGACCTGGTGTGACAGGCTGTTACGCGTATCGAACATGGTCAGCACGATGCCGTCGATGGCGAGTTGCGGGTTGAGGCTTTCGCGGATGAGTTGGATCGTTTCGAGCAGCGCGCTCAGGCCCTCGAGCGCGTAGTACTCGCATTGAAGAGGAATCAGGACCGCGTCGGCGGCGGTGAGTCCATTCAGCGTGAGCAGGCCAAGGGAAGGGGGGCAGTCGATGATGATGAAGTCGAACTCGTCGCGAACCGGTGCCAGCGCCTGCGCGAGACGGTACTCGCGTCCTTCGGCAGCCACCAATTCGACCTCTGCACCGACCAGGTCCCGGTGGGCGGGAATCAGGTCGAGCGAATCGACCTGCGTCGCGACTTTCGTCTCCGATGCCTGGCGCTCGCCGAGGATTAGATCGTAGGTCGTCGGACCATCGCTCTCGCGGAGGCCGAGGCCGCTGGAAGCGTTGCCCTGCGGGTCGAGGTCGACGAGCAGAACGCGCTTCTTCTGCAACGCGAGACTGGTGGCGAGATTGACGGCGGTCGTCGTCTTCCCAACCCCGCCTTTCTGGTTCGCCACACAGATAATTCGCCCCACGCCATCCCCTCACAGACGCCGCGCTGTCGCTACCACGCCTTTGCGTCCGTTGCCAAGGAACCATCCCGGGATGTTTCACGCGAAACATGACGGTGAAACAAGCCTCTCGTGTTCCACGTGGAACTTGACGGTGAAACAGCACCGTTGTACGAGAACGTTCATGGACCTGGATGGCCGGAAGGTTGGGTTTTTGCTTGGCCTTCTCGTGGGAGAGGGGCATTTCGGGGGTGACGGAAGACAGCCTCAGATCACGCTCCGCATGCACACGAAGCACGAGCGGCTGTTTCGCTGGCTCACCCAGCATGTGCCTGGTGGAAAGCTCTACGGGCCGTATACCCACGGCGGACGGAGCTACTTCCAGTGGATGATCCGCGGACAGGCGTTGCGGGAAGACCTGATCCCGCTGCTTCACGCCAATCGGGATCTGCTCGACGAGTACACCGAGGGGCGATTGGTCACGATGTGCGAGCGCTATCGGATCGGGTGGAAAGTTGAGCCGTGAGGAAGCGGCCGGGCTGGAGGGCGGCGGCCTCCCTGCCGTGATCGCCCGCACCAGCCCTTCTTGCCGCCCTTTACAGGGGGAAGGTCACCAGGGCTCTCGGTGTCCCGTCGGGGAGCACGTAGCTCAGTCTCGTCGCGCTGGACGGGACGGCAGCCGCCGACGACCGCATGGCAACCAACTCGGCTCCGGGCGCTGCCAGTGGTCTCGCAAGGGCGGCCAGCAGATCGAAGTCGGCCAGAGCGCGTGAAGTGATCCTGTCGTAGGCTTGCTGGTGGGCGGCTTCCGACGACGCGGCCTCGATGCGCGCATGGATCGGCCTGGCGTTGCGAATCCCGGCAGCGCTACACGCCTCTGCGAGGAACGAGACCTTCTTCCCGCGGGCCTCGATCAGTGTGACCCTCGTCGCCGGCCGCACGATTGCGATCACCAGGCCGGGAAAGCCAGCGCCACTGCCCAGGTCGGCGACGGCGCCGCGATCCGGACAATGGGCGGCGGCGAAGAGCGAGTCGGCGACGTGCTTGTCGAGAATCGTCGGGAGCTCGGCTCGGGACACCAGCGCGACCTTGCGATTCCAGACGGTCAGCAAGTCGACGTACTGGCGCAGCTGCGCAACGGCGGCATCGCTCAATTCCAATCCCGCTGCGGTGCGCGACCAACTGCGCAGCGAGCTCCAGTCCGACACGGCTCAGGCTGCGCCGAGGCGACGCAGGTGGATCGACAAGAGCGACACCGCCGCCGGCGTGATCCCCGCAATGCGCGACGCCTGGCCCAGCGAATGCGGCCGCAGCGTCGACAAGCGCTCGCGCGCCTCGCGCGACAGGCCGGGGATGGCCTCATAATCGAGCGCTGGCGGGATGCGCGCGTCTTCCATTCGGGCGGCGCGCCGGATCGCGTCGTTCTGACGGTCGACGTAGCCGGCGTACTTCACCACGACCTCGACCTCCGACGCCGCGCCGGGCCCCGGGGCGGGAGTCGACGCATCCATCAGCGACCAGACTGCCGCCAGATCGAGCTCCGGACGCCGGAGGAGTTGCGCGAACGGACAGGGCACGCGCAGCGCGGGCGAGCCGAGTGCGGCCAGGCGCCGGTTGAGCTCGGCGGACGGCGTCGCCATCGTTCCCGTCAGGAGCGCGATTGTGCGCTCGATCTCTGCGCGCTTGTCGCGGGTGCGCTGCCAATCGACCTCGGATACCGATCCCAGGCGGTGTCCGATCTCACCCAGACGCAGGTCGGCGTTGTCTTCGCGCAGCAGCAACCGGTGCTCCGCCCGCGACGTGAACATCCGGTAGGGCTCGCCGCCGACGCCTCGCAGGACGAGATCGTCAATGAGTACGCCTATATAGGCCTCCTCACGTCGCAGCATCAGCGGCGCTTCGCCACGCAGGCTGAGGGCGGCATTGATCCCGGCGATCAGGCCCTGCGCCGCCGCTTCCTCGTACCCCGTCGTGCCGTTGATCTGGCCGGCGTGATACAGGCCGCCGACGAGTTTCGTCTCCAGCGACGGCGAGAGCTGGGTCGGATCGACATAGTCGTACTCGATCGCGTACCCCGGACGCATGATCGCCGCTTCCTCGAGGCCGGCGATCGAGCGCACCATCGCGGTCTGCACATCGAGCGGTAGACTGGTGGAGAGACCGTTGGGGTAGACCTCGACGGTCTCGAGGCCTTCCGGCTCGAGAAAGATCTGGTGGCGGTCCTTGTCGGCGAACCGCACGATCTTGTCCTCGATCGACGGGCAGTACCGCGGCCCGCGGCTGGAGATGCGACCGCTGTACATCGCCGAGCGGTCGAGCGCACCGCGGACGATCTCGTGCGTGCGCGCGTTCGTGTACGTGATGTGGCAGGGGATCTGCGTCTGCGCGATGCGGGCGGTCGAGAACGAGAACGGACGCGGCGGATCGTCGCCGGGCTGGGTGGCGAGACGCGCGAAGTCGATGGTGCGCGCGTCGAGGCGCGGACACGTCCCCGTCTTGAGGCGGCCGACGCGGAAGCCGAGGCTCGCGAGCTGCTCACTCAACCCGCGCGACGCGAAGTCGCCGGCGCGGCCGGCCGCGCTGCTGCGGAGGCCGACGTGGATGAGCCCGTTGAGGAACGTGCCGGTGGTGAGGATGACGCGCTGCGTCAGGATGGTTTCGCCGAGCTCGGTCTCGACGCCGACGACGCGCCCGTCCACGATCACCAGCGCGACGACGCTCGCCTGATACACGGTGAGCCCGGGCGCGTTCTCGAGCCGCGTCTTCATGCGGTCGCGGTAGCGGCGCTTGTCGGCCTGAGCGCGCGACGCGCGCACGGCGGGCCCCTTGCGCGTGTTGAGCTGGCGGAATTGGATGCCGGTCTCGTCGATGGCGCGCGCCATCTCGCCGCCGAGCGCGTCGATCTCTTTGACGAGGTGACCTTTGCCGATGCCGCCGATCGCCGGATTGCAGGACATCTGTCCGATGTGGTCGAGGTTCAGCGTCAGCATCGCCGTGGCGCAGCCCATGCGCGCCGCGGCGAGCGCGGCCTCGATGCCGGCGTGGCCGGCGCCGACGACGACCACGTCGAAGGGCGCTGCGCGGGCGCGCGGGGCGCACGCAGAATCGTCGGTCGAAAGTCGCGTCATTTGCCGATGCAGAACTCGCGGAAGATCGCGTCGAGCACGTCGTCGCTGGTGACCGCGCCGGTCACCGTCCCGATGTGCTCCAGCGCGGCCTGGAGGTCAACGGCCACGAGCTCCGGCGGCAGACGCGCCGCCAGCGATGCGCGCGCCGCCGTCAGGCTGTGCGCGACGTGCGTCAGCGCCGCGCGCTGCCGGGCGCTGGTCAGCGGCGGGAGGTTGTCCGCCCACTGCACGCCGGCGCGCGCGAGCAGTGCCTGACGCAACCCGTCGAGCCCGAGGGGCGCCGTGGCCGAGACGCGGACGCAGGGGTGCGCAGCGGCGACCGCGGCCTCGTCATCGGCCGACCACCGCGGGGGGAGGTCGCACTTGTTGAGCACGGCGATCGCGTCAGGGCGGCCCAGCAGCGCGGCCTGGTCGGCAAACGGTCGCGCGGTGTCGAGGACCAGCAGGACGACGTCGGCGCCGGCCGCGGCATCCTCGGCGCGCGCCACGCCGAGACGTTCCACGGCGTCGCCCGCGTCGCGCAGGCCGGCGGTGTCGACCAGGGTCACGGGAACGCCAGCGACGTCGATGCCCACCTCGATGACGTCGCGCGTCGTCCCCGGCTCCGGCGTGACGATCGCGCGATCGGCGCCCACGAGCGCGTTCAGCAGGCTCGACTTTCCGGCGTTCGGGCGCCCGCTCAGGGCGACGCGCAGACCGCGCTGCATCAGCTCGCCGCGGGTGCCCGCCAGCAGCGCGGCCACGGCGTCCTGCGCCACGCGCACGTCCTCCTCGAGCGCGCCTGGATCGAGGCCGACGTCCTCGTCGCCGAAATCGAGCTCCGCCTCGACGTAGGCCTTGGCGCGGATGAGGCGTTCGCGGATGCCGCCGAGATGCGCGGACAGGCCGCCGCACAGCTGCGTCGCGGCCGTGTGGGCCGCATCCGCCGTTCGTGCCGTCACCAATGCCATCACGGCTTCCGCCTGCGTGAGATCCAGGCGGCCGTTGAGGAAGGCGCGTTTCGTGAACTCGCCCGCCCGCGCCGGACGGGCACCGCGCGCCAACAACGTGCGCAGCACCTGATCGAGCACGACCGGGCTCCCGTGACAGTGCAGCTCGAGCACGTCTTCGCCGGTGTAGCTGCGCGGCGCGCGCATCAGTACTGCGAGGCCGGCGTCGAGCGCCGCCCCCTCGGCGTCACACAGCTGGCCGGCGTACAGCTGGTGCGAGCGCCAGGCTCCCTCGCGCTGGCGGCGGAAGACCGTCTCGGCGAGCGCGACCGCCCGCGGGCCGCTCACCCGCACGATGCCGATCCCACCCGGCCCGGGCGGCGTGGCGATGGCGGCGATGGTGTCGAGCTCGTACATCGGAAGAGAGAAGGCGACGGAAGGACGAAAGCCGAAGGGCGAAAGGGCGAGAGCCTTTGTCCCTCAGCCTTCGTCCTTCGTCGTCTTCTCTCCCCGTCAGATCAAGCCTGGGTGCGCGGCGCGATCGGGACGATGACGAGGCGGCGATAGAAGCCGGACCCGGCGCTCCGTGTGGTGAGGGTTGGGTCGCCCTGCAGGACCAGATGCACGACGCGGCGCTCGCGTGGGTTGAGCGGGTTCAGCGACACCGGCTTTCCCTTGCTCCGGGCGCGCTCAGCCATGCGCCGGGCGAGCGCTTCGAGCGCGGCGCGGCGGCGGCCACGGTAGTCGTTGGCGTCGACCTCGATGTGACTGGCGCGCTCCTCGTCGTGTCCGACGGCGCGGTTGACCACGTACTCCAGCGCGTCCAGGGTCGCGCCGCGGCGGCCGATCAGCACGCCGCCGGTGTCGCCGTGGATCACCAGGCGGGTGCCGACGGCCTCGACCGTTCCCTCGATGCCGCAGTGCCGCACGATCTCGGCGAGCAGCGTGCGCCCCCGCTCGAGGCTCTCCGGACTCGGTGGCGTCGCGTCGGGGGTCGGGCGGCGGGCAGTGTCGCGCGGCACGGGGCGCCGTTCGCGCGCTGGCGGGCGGCGTTCCCGGCTCCGCGCGACACGCGCCGGCGCCGACGAGCGGTTCGGGGATGGCCGATTCGGAGACGGCGTCGCCGGCGCCGCGGCTGGATGCGGAGCGGGTGACGGTGGTGGCGTCGGCGTCGGGATCTCGGCGTCCGTCACCGGCCGGCGCAGGCTGGCGCGCACGCGGGCGCGCTTGCCGCCGAAGCCGAAGAGGCCACGCGTGGCGTTGGCCAGGATCTCGATCTCGACCCGCTCGCGCGGCGCGCCGAGGAGAGACAGGGCGCGCGCGATGGCGTCGTCGATGCTGTTGCCTTCCGCTTCGATGGACTGCATGGGCGCCCTCCACCGGCCGCCGGCCGGATCAAGACCGCGTGCGCGACATCGCGTACTGCTGGCCGATGGTCAGCAGGTTGTTCACCAGCCAGTACAGCGTCAGGCCGGCCGGGAAGTTGATGAACATGAACGTGAACACGATCGGCATGATCATCATGGCGCGCTGCTGCGCAGGGTCGGCCGCCGACGGCGTCATCCACTGCTGCACCAGCATGCTGAGCCCCATGACGATGGTGAGCACGGGGATGCCGGGGTGCGGGACGAACGGCAGCTGGATCGAGCCGAGTCGGTCGGGCGCCGAGAGGTCGGTGATCCAGCCGATGAACGGCGCGTGGCGCAGCTCCACCGCGTTGAGCAACGCGTTGTAGAGACCGACAAAGACCGGAATCTGCAGCACCATCGGCAGGCACCCGCCGAGCGGATTCACCTTGTGGCGCTTGTAGAGCTCCATGACCTCGCGGTTCATCTCGTCCGGCTTGTCCTTCAGGCGCTCGCGGATCTTCTGCATCTCCGGCTGCAGCTTCTGCATGGCGCGCATCGACTCGAAGCTCTTCTTGGTGAGCGGGAAGAAGAGCATCTTGATCAGCACGGTCAGGATGATGATCGCGAGGCCGAAGTTGCCGGTGAAGTGGTGCAGGAAGCGCAGCGCCTGCAGCATCGGCAGGGCGATGAACGTGAACCAGCCGAGATCCACGGCCTTGCGCAGCCCGTGCCCCACCGCTTCCAGGCGGTCGATGTCCTTCGGGCCGGCGTAGAGATCGGCGTGCGCCTGGAACGACGTCGGCGGGTAGATCAACACGCTCTCGACGTGCTCCTGGTCGCGTCGCATCCAGACCCGCAGGTCGTTGGTCTCTTCGGCCTGCGGCACGATGGCGGCCACGAAGTATCGGCCGCTGAAGCCCATCCAATCGATGTCGCCCTTGGCCTCGATCGGCGTCGCGCCGTCGAACTTCGCGAACGGATGCGACTGCAGCTTGTTCTTCTGCAGGACGATGGCCTGGTCGAAGACGACTTCGCCGGCGTTCGGACCCGCCGGGTTCATGCCTTCGTACCAGCCCACGGACATCTGCGTGTAGCCGGCGGGTGCCGCCGCCACCTCGATGTCGAGATTCCAGAGATAGTTGTGCCCGTGCAGCGTGGCGCGCTTGCTGACGGTCGTCCCGTCCGGGAGTTGGCCCTTGAAGGTGAGCGTCGCGGAGCCGTCCGCGGTGAGCTCCACCGCTGACTGGTCGGCGGTGTAGAGGACCGCGGCATCGTTGATCGGCGGCTTGCCATCGCCCAGCAGCGTCACGCCGAGCGGCAGGCGATCGGCGGTCGGAAACTGGACCAGCTGGAGCGGCGGGCTGTCGGGTGCCACCGTCGTGAGGTAGCGCTTCAGCTCGAGGCCCTTCAGGCGCGCCCCGAGCGTGGTGAAGGTGGCGCGGTAGAAGTCGGTGTCGACGACGACGTCGCGGGCATTCGCGGCGAGCTCCGGGGGCACCGCTGGCGCCGCCGCGGCGTCCGCGGTCGCCGGCTTCTCAGCCGCTGCCGGCTCTGCTCCGGGAGCCGCGGGCGACGCCTCTTCGGCCGGTGGGGTCGCCTCCGGCGTGGGATACAGCCGGCGCACGACCAGCTCCTGGTAGAGCGCGACGATCAGCAGGGAGATGACGATCGCGAGGAGAACGCGGCGTTGATCCATGGATGGCGTGCTCCTGGCTCAGTCGACGGGGTCGTAGCCGCCCGGATGGAGCGGATGACAGCGCGCCACGCGTCGCAGCGCCTGCCAGCCACCGGCGAGCACGCCGTGACGGGCGACCGCCTCCGCCGCATAGGTGGAGCACGACGGCGCGAAGCGGCAATGCGGGCCCAGAGCTGGCGATACCAACACCTGGTAGGCGCGGATCAGAGCCAGCGCGGCGCGCGCGGCGACGCCGTTACGCGAGGCGGAGGGCGCGGGACAGCTCGTCGACGACATCGGCATAGGAGAGCGCGTCGGCGCCGGGTCGGGCGATGACGACCAGGTCACACGGGGCCGCGATCCGTGTGCGGTGGCGGCGGAAGAACTCGCGTACCAGGCGGCGGATGCGGTTGCGTTCGGGCGCGTTGCCGACCTTGCGGCTGGTGGTGATGCCCAGGCGTACGTGCGGCCCGGGCGTGGCGGACGTGATCACGATGAAGTGCGGTGCCGACTGCCGGCGTCCGTCGCGCTGCAGCGCCACGAACTCGCGCCGCGTGCGGACGCGGAAGCGGGGCGGAAAGCGCTGCGAGCGGTCACCGTCCGCCGCGGGCGTCACCGCGGCTGCTTCGCCGGAATCGAGACCGTCAGCCGTTTGCGACCCTTGGCGCGGCGACGCTTGATCACTTCGCGCCCACCGGGAGTCGCCATGCGGGCGCGAAAGCCGTGGGTCCGCTTCCGCCGCCGATTACTCGGTTGATACGTCCGTTTCATGCTCGTCCTTCAGAGTCTTCACCAGCGCCGGCGCGCCGACGGATGAGAGTGGCTCGCTTGCCGCCGCAGCCCAACCGAGGTCAGACACCACATCACCGGCAGCAAGTCAATTCGACCAGTTACGACGCCGGAGCCGCTTCCGCCGCGGGGGCCTTGGCGTAGTGCTTGGCGTAGTGGTCAGCGCACAGACCGCGTCGAAGGGGCGCCTTGCCACACCCGGCCTCGTTGCACGACCGGTGGCGGGGCTTGCCCAGCTTGCCCTTCCGCCAGCTCCGATAGTGGCGGTCGCAGTAGCCTTTGGCGCGCACCGTCTTGTCGCAGTCGGCGGCCTTGCAGGTGCTTTCCGTCATTGCCCGATGCCTCCCTCGATCCTTCGCGCCCCAGTCTCAGCCGCCACCCCACCGCGCGAACGCAAGCGTCCTGTATGACACGGGCCTCGTCGTGAATCCACCACCCTCGCGGGCCGACCGAATCACACCGTCGCGGAGAATCCACCTTGATTGTCATGCTCCGCATTTGTCATGTTACGAAGACGTTACTGAGGGGGATCTCCATGCGACGCTCTAAGGCTCTGCTCGCCACTGCGGTGGTTGTGTTCCTGTCCGCCGCCATTCCGGCGCACGCGCAGTTATCCAAAGACGAACAGCGCTGCCAGAACACGGCGGCGAAGAAGGGACGCGTGTTCTTCAAGAAGCGTCTCAAGGCGCTGTCCAGCTGCCACGACTCGATCCTGGCAAGGAAGCTGCCCCCGACGACCGACTGCCAGCTCGAATCGGGCACCATGGCCAAGCTCGACAAGGCCGAGCAGAAGCTGCGCGACAAGATCGCGCTCTCGTGCCCGGACAGTGTCCTGACCGGTGGGCTCGACTTCGGCGGCGACTGTCTCGGCGTGACGACGAGCGCCGCGCTCGCCGATTGCCAGGTGGCGCGTCACGAGGCCGAGACGGACAAGCTGATCGACCTCATCTACGATCCTGATACCAAGGGCGCCTGCTCCGGCGGATCCAATTTCAACGATCCATGCAGCGTGGACGCGGACTGCCCGAACGCGATCTGCAAGCTGTCCGACGAGCAGCGCGACTGCCCCAAGCATCTGTCGAAGATCCTCGGCAAGCTGACGAGCAAGCGGCAGAGCCTCCTGCAGAAGTGCAAGAAGGATGTCGCGCGCGGCAAGCTGCCGCAGGGCACCAACTGCATCGCCACCGCGCAGTCCGGACTCGACGCGGCGTTGACCAAGGCGCGCGCGGACGTCGCCGACGCCTGCCCGCAGACCGCGACCGCCGCACTGCAGTTCGGCGGCGCCTGCGACCAGTTCAATGGCGACGCCGCCTCGGTCGCGGCGTGCAGCACCTGCGCGGCCGACCGCGCCGCCGACGACCTCATCCTCGTCCAGCACGGCACCCCCGCTTCCGGCGGCGCCGCGCAGGTGAAGCAGATCACCAACACGGCCGACTGCGTCGGCGGCCGCTTGGCCCGCTGCCGCGCCAACGACTACCTGCTGTCCAACGACCGGGTCCGCATCGTCGTGCAGGACCTCCAGCGCAACCTCTTCGGCATCGGGCAGTACGGCGGCCAGATCATCGACGGCGACCTCGTGCGCACGAGCGGCCCCGACCGCGACAACTTCGAGGAGTGGTCGATCTCGCTCAACATCGAGAGCACCGCGCACTACACCTCACTGACGATCCTCAACGACGGCAGCAACGGCGGTCCCGCGGTGCTGCGCGCGACAGGCGTCGACGACCTCATCGACTTCGTCAATCCGAGCTCGGTCGTCGCCAGTTTCGGCTTTTCCCTCCCGGCGACGGCCGATGACGTGAACCTGCCGGTCACCATCACCACCGACTACATCCTCGATCCGGGCGCCAACTACGTCCGCGTCGAGACCACGGTGCACAATACCAGCGCCGCCGGCATCGACATCTTCTTCGGCGAGTACATCGGCGGCTCCGGCGAGCTGAAGATGTTCCAGACCGGCTACGGCTTCGGCGAGCCGCTGGTCAGCACCGCCTGCCCGCCGACCATGCCCAACCTGTGCAACTTCACGGCGTGGAGCGGCATCGGCGACGCCGACGGCGTCTCCTACGGCTACATGCATGAAGTGGCGGGCTCGAGCACCTTCACCACCTCCGGCGTGCACGTGCCCCAGTTGAAGACCGACGTGCTGTTCGCGCTCATCGGACTCGCCGGACCGCCGTTCCACATCGGTCCCAACGGCGATCCCGACGACGACCTCAAGCTGACGCGTTACTTCATCGTCGGCGACGGCACCGCCGGGAGCATCGAGGACACCCGCAACCAGATCGAGTGCGTGCCGACCGGCACCCTGAGCGGCACCGTCACCGCCGGCGGCAACCCGGCGGTGCGCGCCGGCGTGGCGATCATCGCCCCGGGCACCTTCGGGCCGGGTGGCGTCTCGAAAAACGTCTTCATCAATACCAACACCGACGACTCCGGCAATTTCTCCGTGACCCTGCCGCCGGGCAACTATACCGTCGCCGCGAATCTCGACGGCTCGCCCTACGAGGGCGGCGGCAGCACGCCGCTCGAGCACCCGGTCACCATCACCGCCTTCGGCGCCACTACCCAGAACATCGCCCTGCCCGCCACCGGCGCCGTCCAGGTCGCGGTGGTGGACGAGAACAGCGACCCCAGCCCGGCGAAGGTGTCGGTCGTCGGCTTCGATCCGAGCCCGGACTTCATCGTCACCCAGAGCCTCTTCGGTCTGGTCAACAACCGCACCGGCATGTTCGCCGACCTCGAGAACCCGTATCCGTTCGGCATGAACAAGGTCGCCTGGGTTGGCCCGACGGGCGACTCAGGGGTGCTGCCGCTCGAGCCCGGCAACTACCAGGTGTACGTCTCGCGCGGGAACGAGTTCTCGCTCGACTCGGTTCCGGTGACGATCACCGCCGGCGCCACCACCCCGGTCTCCGCCCAGGTCGAGCGCGTCATCGACTCGACCGGCTTCATCGCCGCCGACTTCCATGTCCACTCGATCGACAGCCCCGACGCGGCGGTCACCAATGTAAAGCGCGTCAGCTCGATGCTCGGTGAAGGCGTCGAGTTCTTCGCCACCACCGACCACGACTTCCGCTCCAACTTCCAGCCGACCATCGACGCCCTGGGCGCCAGCAACCTGATCGGCACCATCACCGGCGAGGAGATCACCAGCTTCGACTACGGCCACTTCAACGCCTGGCCGGTAGTCCAGGACTTCAGCAAGGTGAACAACGGTGCCGTTGACTTCGGCGGCGCCGCTCCCGACGGCCAGGACTACCCGTCGTCCGGCTACTACAACGTGACGCCGGAGGGCATCATCGACGCCGGCCACGCCGATGCCCAGGGCGCCTCGAACACCGTGCAGATCAACCACATCCACAGCTTCTTCGGCATCGACGGCGGTTCCGGCCTGGCCATCGACACCGGGCTCACGCCGCCGGCGTCGGCCGTCCCTGCCTCGGCCCGCCGCCTCAACCCGGCGATCGCCAACTTCTTCCTGAACAACGACGGCGCCGGGCCCGGCGTCCTCAGCTTCGACGCGTTGGAGGTCTGGATCGGCGACGATCGCGATCAGCTGCTCACCAAGTTCCGCGGCCAGAACGCCGGCGACTGGTTCAACCTGATCAACCAGGGCATCGTCCGCACCGGCATCGGCGACTCCGACACCCACAACGAGTTCGGCAACGTCTCCGGCTTCCCGCACAACATGGTGGCGATGCCGACCGACAACCCGGCCGATCTCAGCGCCGCCGCCGACACCATCTCGGCCAACGTCAACGCCGGCCACTCCTTCGCTACCAACGGCCCGATGGTGCGCATCTCCGCCAACGCGGTCTCGACCGGGCAGACGGCATCGCTCGAGCTCGGCGATCCGACGACCATCGCCACCACCGACGGTGCCGTCACCATCAACGTCGACATCCAGAGCCCGACCTGGGCCGAGTTCGACAAGGTCGAGTACTACATCAACCCGGTGACCACTCGCACCTCTTCGGTGAAGCAGAGCGGCGCCGGGCCGGTCACGGTGAAGCGCTACAGCATCACCCCGACGACCACGCAGACGGTCTCTCCGATCGTCGTGCCGGTGGCCGGGACGTCGTCGAGCCGCCTCGAGGCCAGCACCTCGCTGAGCCTCACCGGCCTCACCCAGGACGTCTGGATCGTGATCATGGTGAAGGGCACGGACGGCATCTCGCGTCCGCTCTACCCGGTGATCGGCAACAGCCTGACGACGAACACCAACACCAACCTCGCCCAGCTGACCGATGGCAACCTTGGCGAGGACGGCATCGAAGCGCTAGCCTTCACGAACCCGTTGTTCATCGACGTGGACGGCGGCGGCTGGTCGCCGCCGGGAGTGCTCGTGACGCCTTGATGCTCGATCGCGATTCGTCCTGTTTGCGCGGGGCGGGCGGCAGTTGCCGCCCGCCCCGTTCCGCTTCCCGCTTCCGACTCACCGTCGCGCTTCTGCTGTTCGCGGGTCTCACCGCGGCGCCCGCCCGCGCCGCCGGCCCGGCGCCGCGCCTGCGGGCGCTGCTCAAGTCGGCGCGCACCGTCGTCGCCGGCTCGGTCGTCGACAGCGTGTCGTACGACGACGATCGCGTCGCCGTCGTGGCCTTCAACGCCACCAGCGTCTTTCGCGGCAAGCTCGGCGATCCGCCGGTGCGGGTCTCGCTGGTCGAGCTGCACGAGGGCACGAGCGCGGCTCCGCTCGATGCCGGCATGCAGGGCATCGCCTTCCTCCGCCCGGCGGCGTTCACCTCGTATCTCGAGCGGACCCTGCCCGCCGGCAGCTACGAACAGCTGATAGCGGACTACGGCGCCTTCATTGCCGCGGCCGACAAGGCCGACGCCGAGCGACAGGTGACGATCATGCAGCGCGTGCTGCGCCTCGCCGGCGGCACCACCCTGAGCGACACGGAGTCGCGCCAGTTGACGTTCGATCTGCTCGCCTCCGACAGTCCGGTGCTGGTCGAGGACGGCGCCGCGAGTCTGAGCACGCTCGGACACGACGCCGCGCTGACGGAGGGCGAGACCAAGACGTTGAGTACCGCCCTTCTCCGCTCGAAGCTGCCCGATCGCGTCCGCATCGCGCTCATCAGCGCGGTCGCCGATGCGCATCTGACCGCGCTGACGCCGGCCTTGCAGCAGATCGACTCGCCTCCGCCGGTGATGGAAGCCGCCTGGCGGGCCCTCGACAAGCTCGGGGCCGGCGCGTCGGAGGACGATCTCAAGCAGCGGATGGCCAGCCCGTCGCCCGCGACCCGCACCGCGGCGGCGCGCGAGATGCTGAATCGCAGCGGCGCCGGGGCGGTGAACGCCGTCGCCCCGCTCGCGGTGCGCGACGCCGATCCGCAGGTGCGCGTCGACGTGATCGAAGCCCTCGGCGCCCTCAAGGATCCCGCCACGTTGCCGACCCTCGAGCAGGCGTTCGTCGATCCCTCCGTCACGCAGCGCCAGGCCGCGGCCCGCGCGATCCGCGACGTCGGCGGCAAGCCCGCCGTCGACGCGCTCGGCCGTCTCGCGTATCAGGGATCGGTCGAGTCACAACGCTTCGCCGTCGTGGTGCTGATGACGATCGACGATCCCAGCAGCGCCCCGGTGCTCCAACAGCTCGCCAAGAGTCATCCCGATGAAGCGACGCGCGACCTCATTACGAACGGCTTCCCCAAGGGCGAGCACTGAGTCCGCTCACCGGGCCGCGTGCCTCGCGGCCGCCGGTCTGTTGGCGATGCTCGTCGCCGGCGGCGCCTCGGCGCACGACATCACGTCGCACGCCGTGCGCGAGTTGGTCCGCATCCAGGGCCAGCTCGGTGCCGCCACCGTCCCGCCGAACGGGCGCCAGGTGACGTTCGTCATCCGCGGCCAGCGCCTGCCGTTCACCGCGACCGAGTGGCGCATCTTCGCCTTCGCCGATGACACGACGCTGAAGCAGCCCGAAGCACCGGAACCCGAGCTGGTCGGCGATCGTCCCCTCCTCCGCCGCGTGATCACCGCACGGCCGGATCAGCTCCTCACGATTCTCGCCGAGCGCCGGCCCGGATCGTCGGATCTGTTCGTCCTCACCGTCGACCGCTGCCCCGATCGCTGACGAAGGTGGAGGTGGCGTTCCCGCGCCGCACGCCGCATCCAGGCTCAGTTCACCGACAGCTCGGGGACCGTCTCGTCGGACGCCGCGGCCACATTGCGCGGTGCCTGGAACGCCCCGAGGTACTGCACGAAGCTGCAGCCCTGGATCATGAACGGCGATGTATTGGGAAAGACCTCCAGTTGGGCGCCGCCGCTGTTCAGATTGACGGCGCCGGCGACGGGGTTGCTGGTCTGGAAGTTGTTGCTCGACCACGCGGTCAGGCTCGCAGCCGTGCTGCTGGTGACGTTGGCCCGGAAGCTGACCGTCGGGGGATCGACCAGGTTGGTAGCGACTGTGACGACGATGACCGTGCCGTTGCTCGAGAAGGTGCCGTTCAGCGCGCTGCCACAGCCGCGGTTGTAGGTCCCGTTGAACAGGCAGAGGTTGTTGCCCGAGGTACTGAAGGTTGACCGGCAGACACCGACGGGCGTCGCGGTCGCCGTCGGCTTGCGGGTGTTGGTCGGCTTGCGTGTCGGGGTGGGCGTCCGCGTCGCCGTGGGCGGCGTGCCGACGGTCGTCGGCGTCGCGACCGAACAACCGTTGAGGGCGTTGTTCACCGCCTTGATCAGGTCGTCGATGGTCACCTCGCCGTCGCCAGCACAGTCCCCGCAGCATTGCGCCGCGGCATCGCCGACCGTCCACAGCAGGGCGAGCATCACCAAGAGAATCTTCATCACGCCTCCTCGCGTCGCGGCGCTGCTGCGCCGCCGTCACATCCCGTAGCCCACTATCAGCGGTGAGCCGAGCCGGGGCAACGCGACCCGCGCGCGCCGCCCGGTTTGCCTTCACCCTCGCGGCATGCCGGAATCGGTCAATGCGACGTCTGGCGGCCCTGCTCGTGCTGTTCCTCGCCGTGCCCGCCGCCGCACGGCCGGTGCGTGTCTTCGTCGTGAACCCGCACCTCCAGCTCCGTACCGCGGAGACCTACGCGGACTACCACGATCAGATGTTCGCGCTCGTCGACGCGTCGCATCCGCGCCGCGCGGAGCTCGTGCAGGCAGGCCTGCCCGACATCGCCGCCCAGTTGCCGCCGCGCGATCCGACGGCGCCCGCGGCGTCGCTGATCGTCTTTCCCGAGGACGTCGGCCTGGCGGCCGGCCTCATCGGCACCCGCGGCGCCGTGGCGCGCCAGGTGACCGCCGACACGGGCGGCTCGACGCTCGCCTTTGTCGCGCTCACGGTCGCCTACCAACCGCTCGTCGAGCACTACAGCGACCGCTATCCCGGCCTGCCCGGCCTTTCGTATCTCTTCCTCGCCGCCACCGACACGTACTACCGCGCCTTCTACGAAACCTATCGCGATCTCGCCGTCACCTATGGCGTCTACGTCGCGGCGAGCGCGAACGTCGCGCCGGCGCGCCGCGTCGAGGTGGCCGACGACGCGACGCTCGTGGCGCAGCTGCGCGATCCGGACGAGCCGGCTCGCGCCATATGCGTACGAGGCCGTCGAGGGACGGCCGCTGAACACGCTCTTCATCTTCGCGCCCGACGGCTCCGTGCTGGTGAGCGACGGCCACGGCGGCACCAGGCGCAGTCCCGCGGACACCGCCGGCGTGCTGCGCGGCAGCCTCGACAAGGCGTACCTGACCGAGGTCGAGCAGGACCCGCTCGGCCTGTCGTTCGGCACGGTGCGCGATCTCGACGTCCTCGACACGCCGGTCGGCCGCCTCGCGTCCGTCACATCGAAGGACGCATGGATGATCGACGTCAACGACCGCTACGACGCGAAGCGCCCGCAGCTCGTCCTCCAACCGGAGGCGTTCGATCAGTGGGCGTTCACCACCGACTTCTGGGCGCCCGACGGCTTCAAGGCCGGCGGCTTCGCCCAGGTGCAGCGCAACCCGTCGTTCCTGTTCAACGTCACGTCGTGCCTGGTGGGCAATCTCTTCGACGTCACCTTCGACGGCCAGGGCGCGGTGATCGGCAAGCGCCACAAGCCGGTCAGCTCGGAGCAGTCCGGCGCGTTGACCTGGATCGGGCAGAACCGCGACGCCGGCTTCGTGGCCGTGGCGCCCTGGATCGTCGATGATCCGGGCGGCCCCGACCTGGCGGCGCGGCGCGCCGCGCTGGTCGCCAGCGGCGTGCCGCTGCTGCCCAGCTCGGGGGTCGCCTGCGATCCGCCGCTCGGACCCGGCTCGTGCGAGAACGGCTATCGCGAGTCGATCCAGCGCGTCGACCTCGACGTGCCGGCGCCCGGCGCACTGCCTCCGGCCCGCTCGCCAGCGCCGCCCGAGCCGACGGCGTTCGGCACGGCCGCGTTCGTCGACGCCGCGGCCGGCGAGCAACGCCACCCGCGCATCGCCGTCGACGGCGACGACGTCTATGTCGTCTGGCAGGACACCCGCGACGGCGGCGATCAGATCTATCTGGCCGTGAGCCACAACGGCGGCGCCGATTTCACCAGCCGACGCGTCAGTGACAACGCGCCCGGAACGGTGACCGAATGGCGCCCCGCCATCGCCCTCGATGCGCGCCGTCGGGTCGTCCATGTCGCCTGGCAGGAGCTGTGCACGGCCGGCGACGACGACTGCGGCCGCATCATGCTGGCGCGCTTCGGCACCGCCGGCGACAAGCACGGCACCGACGTGCGTGTGGACCGCGGCGCCGACGCGGCCGGTAAGTGGAACGCCGCCCTCGCCCTCGACCGCGGCGGGAATCCTCTCGTGGCCTGGGTCGACGAGCGCGATCAGAGCGCCACCGGCCTGCCGCTCGAACACATCTACTTCACCCGCAGCCGCGACGGCGGCGCGACGTTCGGCCGCAACGTCCGCGTCGACCGCGGCCGGCCGACGCCCTTCGCCGCCAACCTCGACAACAAGTGGGCGCCGTCGATCGCGGTGCGGCCGCCGTTCATCCAGGTCGCGTGGACCGACTTCCGCAACTACCAGTGGGACATCTACACCACGCGCTCGCGCGACGGCCGCTACTTCGAGCGCAACGTGCGCGTCGACGACGGCGTCAGCGAACGCATTGACGACCATCCGACGATCGCCGTCGATCGCCGCGGCACCCTGCACGTCGCCTGGGCCGACCGCCAGCACCAGGATCCCGACACCGACATCCGCTACACGCGCAGCCCCAGCGGCGGCCGTCGCTTCGCCGCCAGCCGCCAGATCGACGCCGGCGCGCCGTCCGCGAACCAGTGGCACCCCGGGCTTGCCGTCGACGGCGATGACGTCGTGATCGCCTGGCAGGACAATCGACTCGGCGACAACGACATCTTCTTCGCGCGGAGCAGCGACCGCGGGGTCACCTTCGCGCCCGACGAGCGCCTCGACGACAGTGGCACCGACCGCAGCGAGCAGACGCGCCCCGACGTCGCCATCGACGCCGTGACCCACGCCGCCTACGCCGTGTGGGAGGACGAACGGCTGGGTCCCGCCGCGATCGCGCTGGCGAAGCAGCCGCTGCACTGACGCGGGCTCGTCCCTCCCCTCGCCCTCCCCTGGCGGTGCTCCGCACCGCCGTGCGGCCACAAGGGCCGCGGCTACGACCGGGCACTGCCGTGAGTGCCTCCCGGTGTTCTCGCGTTCGAAACTGTGGTCAGCTGGTGGCGCGATGGAGATCACCCGCGAGCTGATCCGTGCCGGCCTCGAGCGAGCGCGCTACATCACCACCGAGGCGGTCGAGACCGTGCTCTACCTCGCCCTCGTGCTCGAGAAGCCGCTGCTGATCGAGGGCCCGGCGGGTGCCGGTAAGACGGAGATCGGCAAGGTGCTCGCGACGACCCTCGACGCCGAGCTGATCCGCCTCCAATGCTACGAGGGGCTCGACGAGGCGAAAGCGCTCTACGAGTGGAACTACCAGAAGCAGCTGCTGCGCATTCAGGCCGACCGCGATCAGGGGTTGTCCGGCGAGGAGATGACGCAGCACGTCTTCTCGCGCGAGTACCTCCTCGAGCGGCCGCTGCTGCGCGCCATCACCACGCCGCGCCGCGCCGTCCTGCTCATCGACGAGATCGACAAGGCGGACGAGGAGTTCGAAGCCTTCCTGCTCGAGCTGCTGTCGGAGTTCCAGGTGACGATCCCGGAGCTCGGGACGATCCGCGCCCAGCACCGGCCGGCCGTGGTGCTGACCTCGAACCGGGCGCGCGAGCTGTCCGAGGCGCTCAAGCGCCGGTGCCTGTACCTGTGGCTCGAGTTCCCCGGCGTCGAGAAGGAACGCGAGATCATCGCGCTCAAGGTTCCCGACCTCGAGCCACGGCTGCACACCCACGTCGCCAACTTCGTGCACGCGCTGCGCAAGCTCGACCTGCACAAGGCGCCGACCATCGCCGAGACCCTCGACTGGGCCCGCGCCCTGCGCGCGCTGCAGATCAGGGAGCTGAACCCCGCCGCCGTGCGCCAGACGCTCAACCTCGTGCTCAAGCACGAGGAGGATCTCCGCAAAGCCGAGAGCAAGACCGCGCAGCTCCTCGCCGCCGCAACGAAAGACCAATGAAGAAAGCGCCCACCGCGGAGACGCAGAGACGCGGAGACGCCCCGAATGTCTTTGCGTCACGGCGTCTCCGCGGTGCGCATTCAGAATGAGAAGTCAGCTGCTCGGTTTTTTCGACGCGCTGCGCCAGGCTGGGCTGGCGCCGAGCGTTGGCGAGACGCTCGATGCCGCCGTCGCCGTGCGCGCCGTGGGCATCGAGCGGCCGGTGTTGCGCGAGGCGCTGGCGGCGGCGCTGATCAAGGATCACGCCGAGCGCGCGACGTTCGACGACGTCTTCGATCGCTACTTCGCGTTACCGGCGGTCGCCGGCCGAACGCGACGGTCGCCGACGCCACGCGAGGGCGAGGGCAGCGGACGTGGCGGCGAAGGCGCGGGAGGCGGTCGCCCGAACCAGGAAGGGCGCGCGGGTCGGTTGCCGCGCGAGGATCCGCAGCGCGGCCGCGATGAACGCGCACGCGAGCTGGCGCGCCGCCGCGCCCTGGCGGCGCGGCCGTTTCGCGAGATGCAGCCGGACGAGGTCGAGGCGCTCGACGACCTGGCCGCCGAGCTGAGCCGCCGCCTGCGCAGCCGCTTCGCGCGCCGCCAGCGCCGCACCCACGGTGGCCGCGTCGACATGCGGCGGACGATCCGGCGCGCCATGTCGCGCGGCGGCGTGCCCGTGGAGATCCTCTTCCGCACGCCGCGGCCGGGCAAGAGCGCGCTGCTGGCGTTGGTCGACATCTCGTACTCGACCGCCACCGCCGCCGAGTTCCTCCTCGCCCTCCTCGCTCCGGCGAGCCGCCACTTCCGCCGCGCCACATTTCTCGCCTACGTCGATCGCCCGTGCGCGGTGTCGTTCGAGGGCGGCCACGTCGTTCCCCACGAGCCGCTCGATCTCAACGCGCGCTCCGATTTCGGCGGCGTGCTGCGGCTGCTCGCCGAGCGCTGGGATGCGGCCGTCGATCGCAACACCGTCCTGCTCATCCTCGGCGATGCCCGCAACAACCGCCGGCCACCGCGCGGCGACCTCCTGGCACGCCTGCACCAGGTGGCGCGTCGCGTGGTGTGGCTCAATCCCGAGCCGGTCGCCCGCTGGAACACGGGCGACAGCGTCATGGCGACCTACGCCAGGCACTGCGATGCGGTGCTCGCGGCGTGGAGCCCACGCACGCTGGACGCGGCGCTCGGCGAGCTGGCGCGCCTCTGAGAGTGCCGTTGACGATTTGAGCACTGCCCACGTCGCGAGCAGCGACAGACGCGGGCGGCGCACCGCCTGCTGCGGGCTGTCGATATCGACGGCCGCGCATGGCGATTGCATCGACCACGTGGGCCATGGAATTGCCGACCGACTTCACGGTTCCCTCCTGGTTGCGCGGGCTCTGGCGGCGGCGCTCGATTCGATTCGCTGACGGCCGGTACGACGACTCGACTGTCGTCTATTGGTTACAGAGCGAGTCGTCGTTCGCCGACATCCGCATCCCGGCCGGCCGGCCGCCCGTACGCGAGCGCGACGAGTTGAGCGAGCTGAGCGACAGCGAGCTGCTGACACTGGCGCGGCAGGGTGGCTTCGCCGGGTGGACGGAGCTCTGCGGGATGCGGTGCCACTGGCATCGCCAGGTCGATTTCCAACCGCCGACCGGCGTGCCCGACCAGGGGATGCTGCACCGTGGCGACGGCGTGCTGATCGAGGAAGGCGTGCACGAGCCCTATCTGGAGATCTGGGAATCCGTCGACTGCGGCCCCTTCGGTGCGGATGCGACCCTGGCGCGTCGCGCGACGGCCGCGACTGGCGGCCGACTGGTCACCGAGGGCAACGTCTTCTTTTTCGTGCGCGACGGTCGTCCGCCGCTGGCCGCCGCGCCCAACCTGGCCGCCCTCGCGCCCGACGGTCGCGAGCGACGACCGGCGTTGCTCACCCTTCTCGACTGCGAGATCTCGTTCGGCCGCTGCCGCGGCGGCAGCGTGCCGTGGGAGATCACGCTCTCGACCCTCCCCTATCGCGAGGGCCAGTCTCTGCTCGAGCTCACCGGCTGAGCGGCGGCGGCGCGCCCAGAGGTTGAGATTCTCACCCCTCTGTGGCCTCTGTGCGCCTCTGTGGTGACATCGGCACTCCCACCCCGGCGATGGTGGTCGATGCTGGCGCAGGTGCTCGCCGCGCCGGCGACCGCCGGCACCTTTCCCGCGCTCACCCGCGGCAACCTGCCGCCGATGCGCGGACCGGTGCAGATCCTGCGCGATGCCAACGGCGCCACGCACGTCTACGCCGACGACGAGCGCGATCGGTACGCCGCCGCCGGGTGGCTGCAGGCGGCCGACCGGTTCTTCCTCCTCGACGTGATCCGCCACCTCGGCGCCGGCCGGCTGTGCGCGCTGATCGGCAACCTCAAGCTGCCGGCCGGGCTCGGCCTCGGCGGCAGCGGGCGGCTGAGCGACCTCGACGGCTTCGTTCGGCCGTTCGGTTTCGAAGCGCAGAGCCGCGCCGACGCGACGCGCCTGTCGGCGCGCGCCGCCGACCTTCTCGATGCGTTCAGCGAAGGCGTCAACGCGGCGCTGCACGCGATGCGCGGCATCTATCCGCCGGAGTACATGCTGGTCGGTCCACCGCGCGCGTGGCAACCCGCGGACTGCCTGCTGAACGGCCGCGCGTGCGCGTTCGTCGTGTCGCTCACCGGGTTCGAGAACGAGCGCGCGTTCGACGCCGTGCGCGGCGAGTGCGGGGACGAGCTGGCGCGCCGCCTCTATCCGGAGGCGCCCTGGGATCAGGTGCCGACCAGCTATCGCGCCGGCGGGGGCGACGACACTCCCGAAGCCCCGCTCGGCACGGTCGCCGCCGGCAGCAACAACTGGGCGGTGTCGGGAGCGCGGAGCGCCAGCGGCCGGCCGCTGGTCGCCAACGATCCGCACGTCCCGTTCGTGCCGCTGCCGACGTTCTGGCATCACCTGCACCTGCACGGACCCGACTACCGGGCGCAGGGCGGGATGTTCCCGGGCTTTCCCGCCTTCGGCTTCGGGCACAACGGCGCCCTTGCCTGGGGCTGCACGACCGGCTTCCGCGACGCCTTCGACGTCTACCGGATCCACCGCCTGCCCGATGATCCGACGCGCTACCGCACCGAGCGCGGCAGCGGCGCGATCAGCAAGCAACGCGAGGAGCTCCCGGCGCGCTTCGGTCGTCGGGTCACGCTCGAATGGGAGACCTGCGATCACGGCATCATCTATCGCGACTGGCACCATCACGACGGCACGCCGCTGGCCGTGCGCCTGGTGCCGAGCGATCTGGCGGCACTGTTCGAAGGCTATCTCGGACTCGTCGAGGCACAGACCGTCGAGGCGTTCCGCGCCGGGCTGGCGCGCTGCCACGACGGCCCGTTCGATTTCAACCTGGTGTACGCGCATCGCGATGGCGCGTTCGCCTGGGAGTTGTTCGGGCGCGCGCCGCGGCGGCGCGCCGAGGGTCTCTTCGTCCGCGACGCCGACGATCCCGCCGGCCAGTGGGACGGCTGGATCCCGTTCGAGGAGATGCCGAAACAGCGCGATCCCGCGCGCGGCTTCGTCGCCACCGCCAACTCCGTGACCGATCCGCAGTGCGCGGCCGTCTTCACCGCGACGCACGCCGAGCCGCGCTACCGCACCGATCAGATCGGCGCGCGGCTCGCGGCCCGCGGCTGCCACGACGCGGCCAGCTTCGCCGCCATCCAGCGCGACGTCACGGCCGACTACGCGCCGGCGCTGCGCGACGTGATGGTCACCGCGATCGGCACCGTGACGGGGAATGACGTCGCCGCGCGCGCCCTGACGGTGCTGCGCGCCTGGGACGGCACGTTCGACGTCGACTCCGCCGGCGCGGCGCTGTTCGCGCTGCTGCAGCAGGACCTGCCGCACCGTCTGTTCGTGCCGCTGCTCGGGCCGTCGCTGGGCCGGCGCTTCGCCCAGGGCCGACGCGCCATGCCGCGTATGCACGCGCTGCTCCTCGATGCGGAGGATCCGCTGCGCGCGGACATCGAGCGCGTCGCCGGGCGCCCGATCGCGACGGTGGTGCGCGAGGCGCTCTTCACCGTCGTCGCGCGGCTGTCGGCCGCACAGGGCCACGAACCCACCGCCTGGCGCTGGGGCGCGGTGCAGCACGTCTGGCTGGGGACGCCGCTCGGCCTCTTGCCGCTGCTCGGCCGCCGCTTCATCGCCCTCGACGCCGACTTTCCCGGCGACGAGTACACGATCAATCCGTCGCGCTCGATTCCGATTCGCGGCCGGCACTACGCGCTGGTCGGTGCCACGAGCCGGTTCATCTGCGACCTGGCCACGCCGGACGAAGCGCTCTTCGCCCACAGCGCCGGCCCCAGCGCCGATTTCCGCAGCCCGCTCTTCCGCGCCGGCGCCGATGCCTGGCGGCGCTTCGAGTACTTCCGCTCGGCGCTCTGGGAACCCGCCGACGTTCCGAACGTGATCGAGCGCCTCGAGCCGTGATCCGAATCGCTCACACGCCGGGGCTGATCACGGTCACCACCGGCGCGTGAGCGGATCGTTTGGCGGCGAGCAGGCGCCGACGAAAGCGAGCGTGGCGGCGGCGTCCCAGCTCGACGAGCGGGTGCCAGACGCGCGCCACGAGGCGATGGCGAATGCGGAAGTGCCAGAAGCGATTCGCGCGCTTGTACAGGTAGGCGCCGGCCAGGTACGGCGGCAACGCGCCCAGATCGCGCGGCCGCCGAGCCCAGATCGAGCGGTGGGTGAACAGGCGCCGGTAGCACCACGCATAACCGGCCGCGAGCTGCTCGGCCGACATGCTTTCTGGTCCTCGAGCGACTCGAAGCCGATGAACACGCCCGTGCAGCCCGCCAGTGCCATGGCGCGCACCAGCGCCACGTCGTCGGTGACGTCGATCGTCACCGCCGCGCTCCAGATCTTCTCCAGCGGGCGGAGGGCCGCGCACAGGGCGTGCAGATAGCCGCGGTCGGAGCCCAGGTTGTTGTCGATGAACACCGGGTAAGAACGTGTGCAAATCCCGTGTCGCCGCGCCGTGCGGCTATCGCTCGCGTGCCAGGGGCCGATCGAGCGCAGCGGCGATCTCCTCGGCCATGCGTTCGGCCATGATGCGATGGGCGGCGGCGTTGGGATGGGGATCGATACGGGAGATCATCAGTGCGCGCGGATCCCGGTTGGCGAACCACGGTCGCACGTCCCGCACGGGGTGGTTCGCCGCGTGTCGTACGACGTCTTCGTACAAGGGTTGGCCCGATCGCCTTCCCCAGCGGAAGAAGAAGATCACGAGGGGGATGCGCCGCGCCTCGCAGAGGTTCACCAGCTCGCTCAGGGCCGACATGGACGCTCTCCATCCGTCATCCTCCGGTGTCGCGGATCCGCCCCGTGGCACCATCGAGCGGTAGCCGTAGTAGGCCAATCGGTAGAGCCACGACTTGCCCAGCAGCACCTCCGCCGTCTCGAGCGGCGGCTTCCCGTCAAGCGCGACCGCGCGGTGCGGGTCGAACGATTCCGGAGTCACGTCGACGTCGTTCTCGACGTAGGTGAGGATCACCAGATCCGGCTGCAACGGCAGACCGTCTCGGCGAAAGTACGCGACTTCCTGAACCGTGTTGTACCCGCCGACACCGCCGTTGATCACGCGCACCGGGCGATCGAGTCGGTCGCCCAGGATGGTGTCCAGTTGCGCCGCGAAGGTCTCTTCCTGCGGTACGCCCCAGCCGAACGTCACGGAATCGCCAAGCGCGAGAACCCTGAGCTCGTGCTCCGCCTTGTCCGCGATCGCGCGATCGCGCAGTCCGCGCTCGTTGTACCGAACCTGCACGTCGCCGTAGCGCGTCTGCCACGACGGCGCGTGACGGAAGACCAGGTCGGGATCGGCCAGCTTGTCGAGCTGGTAGTCCGTGGAGAGCTGAAAATACGAGACGCCGAGTGGATCAAACGCTCGCACCGCCGCCTCGGCGACGGCGAGTGCGACGATCACGGACACGAGGGCGATCGCGCCGCGACTCCACCAGGACGGCCGCGGGGAGCCCACCGTCATCCGAGCAGGTTCACCACGCGCTCCGGGTCGACGACGATGTAGAGGCCCTCGGCCTCGACGGTGACGACATCGTCGACCAGCAGGCGGCCGGCGCTGTGGACCTTGCGGTCCTCGCGCTGGGTGACCCAGCCCTCGAAGCGCACGGGGCGGCGCAACGGCGTCGGACGCCGATAGCGCATCGCGAGGCGCGCCGTCGGGCCGGCGTTGCCGCTCATCAGATTGGCGACGTTCAGCACCTGATCGAACGCGGCCGCGATGACGGCGCCATGCACGCAGCCCGGTGGCCCTTCGTACGGCGTGCCGAAGGTGACTTCGCCGATCGCCAGCGGAGCCTGCCAGCGCATCTCGATCGGCGGCGCGAGCGGATTGCAGCGGCCGATGACGTAGTCGTACGGGAAGAACGCCATCGGGGTGTCGCCGCCGCCGGGATAGCGCGGCGGTGGCGGATCGGGGACGGCGCGGCGCAGGTCGGCCGTCAGCGCGTCGACGCCGCGCGCCGCGGCGCGCAGCAGGGCTGCGTCACCGTCGACGCTGACGGTGGCATCGATCAGTCGCCGCACGCTGGCGGCGAGCTCCGCCAGGGCGGCATCGCGGTCGGACATGGTGGCTAATCCAGATCGGTCTCGAGCCGCACGCGTGCGCGCTCGCCGACGGCCAAGAGGCGCGCGCGCGCGCCGCGCTCGTGCTTGAGGAAGAGATCGAAGAACGCGGCGGCGGCATCGATCGTCGCGCGCTGCGCGTCGCGGTCGCTGCTGCCGACGTACGGCAGGATGTGGCCGCCGCCGATGTGGGTGAGCAGGGCTTTCGGCGTCGTCCCGAGGATGTCGTAGGCGGTGAGCGCGTCTTCGTAGGGGACGGTGTCGTCGGCGTCGCCGTGGATGATCAGCGTCGGCGGCGCACCGTGGCCGTCGTATTCGCCGCCCGGAAACGGCGCCCACAGGCCGGCCATCGGCACGGCGGCGTCGATGCGCGGATCGCGACAGCAGGTGTTGAGCGTGAGACCGAACGTGGTGAGGCCGCCCAGCGATTGGCCGGAGGCGCCGATGTGGGTGCGGTCGACGCGATCGTGCAGGACGCTCGTCGGATCGCGGTCGAGGCGGAGCATCTCGTCGATGATGAAGCTGATGTCGGCGGGTTGGTTGACGTAGTCGTCGTACGAGGCGCCGCCCGGCGCCGTCGCGCGCGACAGCGGGAAGTCGGGGGCGGCGACGACGTATCCCTCCGCCGCCAGCGACTGCAGGATGACGAGGTAGATACGCGCAAGCGCGCCGAGGCCATGCGAGAAGACGATGAGCGGAAAGCGGCCGGCGGTGCGCGGATAGAAGACGCTCGTCGTCAGGGTGCGCGAATCGCTGCGCGGAGCGGTGCCATTCGCGGCGGTCGGGCGGGACGGATCGACCAGCACGATGGTGGTGTCGGCGATCTCGAACGAGCCGTCCGGCTCGTTCTGCACGGTGCTGGACCCGCCGCTGTCGCCGCACGCGACGAGCAGCAGGGCGAGGGCAAGGAGCCAGAGCCAGCGCGGCATGCGCACGACATATCACCGCCCCGTCGTTTGGTTCGAGCGCAAGGGCGCCGCTTTCCGCGGCGCCTGCCCGCGACGAGCAGAGGATCGAACAGGCGCCGCGGGAGCGGCGCCCTCCAGCGGCCTTGTGAGCGGCTTTTGGATCAGCCACAAGCCCACCATGCCCGTTGCCGTTCGCCCGCTGACCCTCGACCAGCTCGACGACGCCGAGCGGGTCTTCCGGCTCGCCTTCGGCACGTTCCTCGGCCTGCGCGAGCCGCTGCAGTTCACCGGCGATTGCGCGTACGTCCGCACCCGTTGGTTGGCCGATCCGAGCGCGGCCTGGGCGGCGCATCTGGACGGCATGCTCGCCGGCTCGAACTTCGCGACGCGGTGGGGCAGCTTCGCGTTCTTCGGCCCCTTGAGCGTGCGCCCCGAGTGGTGGGAACGGGGCATCGCGCGGCATCTGCTGGATGCGACGATACAGCGCTTCGCGGAGTGGGGCGTCGGTCACACGGGCCTCTACACGTTCGCGCAGAGCCCCAAGCACGTCGCGCTCTATCAACGCTACGGGTTCTTTCCGCAGTACCTCACCGCGATCACCAGCAAGAACGTCGTCGCGGCCGCGGGCGCCGTGACGCCGGACGAGTGTCGTTCGGCGCTGGTCAGCGCGCACCGCGGCGCGACAGTGCGCGAGTGCGCCGCGCTGACCGACGCCATCTTCGCCGGCCTCGACGTGGTGCGCGAGATCGACGCGGTGCAGGAGCAGGCCCTCGGCGACACGCTGCTGCTGCGCGACGACGGTGCCCTGCGCGGCTTCGCGGTGTGCCATCTCGGACCCGGCACGGAGGCCGGCGGCGGCGTCTGCTACGTCAAGTTCGCCGCCGTCGCTCCCGGCCCCGAGGCGGCCACGCACTTCGAGCGTCTCCTCGCCCTGTGCGAGCGCTACGCGGCGCTGCGCGGCGCCGCCCAGATCGTCGCCGGCGTCAACACCGCCCGAGCACCGGCGTACCAGGCGCTGCTCGCGCACGGCTACCGAAGCTACGCCCAGGGCGTCGCCATGCAGCGCCCGAACGACCCGGGCTTCAACCGCCCGGATGTGTGGATCCTCGACGACTGGCGATAGCAGCGCGCCTCGTCTGCCGTCCGTAAGCCGGATCGCTCCAGGCATGGCGAACCTGCGCCACTTGCGCGCCACGACCGTCGAAATCCCTTGTCGCATCCGGCGCCGGGCAGTAGCAGACGCGCCATGCCCATCACTGTCGAGCCCATCGCCCATGTGCGCGCCAAGCGCGCGACGCCCGAGGATGACTTCTGGGGCGGCGAGACCGCCGTGATCGAGCTCGCCGACGGGATCGATCCCGAAAGTCTCTTCGGTCTCGAGGACTTCTCGCATGCCGAGGTGATCTTCCACTTCCACCAGGTGGATCCGGCGAAGATCGTCCTCGACGCGCGACGCCCTCGCAACAATCCGGACTGGCCGCGCATCGGCATCTTCGCGCAGCGCGGCAAGAATCGGCCGAACCGGCTCGGCAGCACCATCGTGCGCGTCCTCGGCCGCGAGGGGCGGACGCTGCGGGTGGCTGAGCTCGACGCGATCGACGGCACGCCCGTGCTCGACATCAAACCGGTCATGCGGGAGTTTCTCCCGCGCACCGAGGTCCGCCAGCCGTCGTGGGTCGGCGAGCTCATGCGGGAGTATTGGTCGGTGAGCTGATTCGCGGCGACCTGTGGTGAACCTCCCTGGGCCGTGGTGGAATCCACTCACCATCACACATCCCAGAGGAGGACATATGAAGCGTTCGATGATGCTGCTCGCGCTGATCGGGATCACCTCCGTCGTCTCAGGCTGTGCCTTCTCCTCGACCGCGAGGAACTGGAGCGGACTGAAGGGACTCGACGGCCAACCGACCTACTACCTGAGCACCACCAAGGTCGGCATGAATCTGCTCATCGCCGTGCCGTGCTTCGGCGACATGGGGATCGCGGGGTTGACGCGCGACATGACCGCGAAGATCAAGGAACAGGGCGGCAACGACGTGCGCATCGTCCAGGGCGACTCGGAGAGCTACTTCTACGGTTGGCCGCCGTTCACGTGGATCATCACGCCCGTCATCAGCACGGTGGCGGCGGAGTACACGCCGAGCGAGGAGGTCTTCGCGCGCGATCAGGCGGAGATCGCCCAGGAGGAAGCGGAGGGCGGCACGCGTCGCTGGTACAAACCCTGGTCGTGGTGATGTGCGCGGCCCGCGCGATCAGCTGACGCGACGCGGTGCCAGCAGCGGTGGCGGCGCCGCCGCGTACAGGCGCGCCGGGTCGGGAATGCGCACGGCGCGAAAGCCGACCTCGACCAGGCCTTCACTGCGCAGATCGGCGAGCAGGGCATTCAGCGTCTGCCGCGACACGCCAACGATGCGGGCGAGCTCCTCCTGCGAGATCCGCAGGACGACGGGGCCGACGCCGGCGCGCTCCATGCGTCGCAGCTCGACGAGGTCGGCGAGTCGGGTGCGCAGCCGCTCCTCGGGCGGCAGGACCCGGGTGTCCGAAAGCTGGCGCACCATCAGGCCGTACCGCGTGAGCGCGAGCTGGGCGAATGGCCGGAACCAGCGCGGTTCCGCGTCGACCAGGCGCTCGAACTCGCGTCGCGGCAGCACGAGCATCTGCACCGCCGTCGCCGCGAGCGCGCCGACCACCGCCGGCTCGCCGGTGAGGAGGGAGAACTCGCCGAGCCAGAACCCGGCTCGGCGACGTAGATGAGGTCCTCGAGCCCGCTGCCTACCGGCCGGATCACCCGCAGCCGCCCTTCGAGCAGGCCGTACAGACCGTCCACTCGGCCGTCGGCTCGGGTGACCACCTGGCCGCGGCGATAGGAGCGCACCACCGAGCGCTGCACGAGGGCCGTCTGAAGATCCCCGGGGAGCTCGTTGAACCAGGTCCCCTGGCGCAGCAGGCGCAGTATCCAGGGCACCGGGGCGCTGGTCATGACGACGGCAGCCCTTATCAGCTGGCCGATCCCTGACAAGGCGTTTCAAGATCTTGTCGTCTACGCGACAGATCGCCCGCCTCATCGGCGCCGAGATCTTCGCCGAGTGGGAGCGCCGCGGCTACGTGCGAGACGCGGAGCGCGTCGATGTCGATGAACCCACGCCGAATGCGGCGTATCACGTCACCCTCAGCGGCAGCGTCCGCGCCCGATCGAGCTTCTGGGCGGAGCTGCTGAACGCGCTGACGCTGTTGCTGGTCCCATACCCGGTCACCAACCACTACGACCTGCAGCTCGCGGTGCAATCATCGATCGGCGGAGCGCCGGTCATCGCCAACGCCCAGAGCAGCGACAAGACCTGGATCGGGCTGCTGCTCGTCGTCGGGCTGCCGTTCGCCGAACGGGGTCACGACGAAGAGATGGCGCGCCTGGCCGACGCGCTCTACGCCGACTTGCACGCACAGGGCAGCCTCGTCGCGACGGCGCCGGAGTCGGCACCGTCGCCGTGAGCGTCTACCCGACCGGCGGCACGCGGACTACTTCTCGTCGAAGGTCACCACCGCTTCCCAATCGGGCGGCGGCGGTGTCGCGATCAGGGCGCGGGCGCGGCGGATGTAGAGCGCCGACGGGTGGTCGTTGGAGCGCTCGCCGAGGACGCGCTCGAAGGCGGCGATGGCGGCGGCGAAGTCGCGGGTGCGGTAAGCGGCGAGGCCGGCGGTGAAATGCTCGCGGACGACGGCCCACTCCGCGGCGCGGTCGGCGGGGCCGAGCACCTCGTAGATACGCGAGGTGTCGTCCTTGCCCTTCACGCGCACGACGTCGAGCTCGCGCGTGAGAATCGCGTCGCCCGCGGCCACGACGGTCGCCTCACTCGCCAGGATGGCGGTGCCGTACTGCTTGTTCACGCCCTCGAGCCGCGCGCCGAGGTTGACGTTGTCGCCCATCACCGTGAGGCTGAGATGCCCCGGTGAGCCCATGTTGCCGAACACCATCGGCCCGCTGTTGAGGCCGATGCGGATGCTGAGCTTCGGCCAGCCGCGCTCGGCGATCGTCTCGTTGAGCTTGTCGAGGCGCTCGATCATCTCCAGCGCGGCGCGGCAGGCGCGCGTCGCGTGGTCGGCCTGCGGCACCGGCGCGCCCCAGACCGCCATGACGCCGTCGCCGATGTACTTGTCGAGCATGCCGTCGTGCGCGAAGACGACGTCGGTCATCTCGCCGAGGTAGGTGTTGAGCAGCTCGACGAGCTGCTCCGGCGCCAGGCGCTCCGAGATCGTCGTGAAGCCCTTCACGTCGGAGAACAGCACCGTGCGCTCGCTCTTCTCGCCGCCGAGGGCCAGCATCTCCGGCCGCTCGCTGATGTACTCGGCCAGCGCCGGGCTCAGATAGAGATCGAGCATGCGGCGGTTCCGCCGTTTCTCGCGGTCGATGCTGACGTAATGCTGGACGCTGACGCCGACGTACACGAACACGACGGCGAGCGCCTGATAGGCGATTCCGAGCACCGTGCCGGTGCGCGTGAACAGCATCTGGCTGCCGACGGCATAGCCGACCAGCACCGCGGCGGTGAGCACGACGCTGCCGAAGCCGCGGGTGAACTGGAGCCCGAACCCGAGCAGCAGCGCCAGGCCGACGATGGCGAGCACATCCGGTCCGAACCACGCCGGGCGCTGGAGGAAATCGCCGCGCAGGATGTTGTCGAGCACCGTGGCGTGGATCTCGGCGCCGGGGTAGACGCGGTCGAGCGGCGCCGCACGCACGTCGCCCACGCCGATCGCGGTGACGCCGAGCACGACCAGCTTGTCGCGGAATGTTTCCGGCGGCACGCGGCCGCCGAGCACGGCGGCGGCGCTCACCGGCGTGAATGTTCCGCCCGGCCCGCGGTATTTGATCAGCAGCTGACCATGCGGGTCGACCGGGATTTCCTCGCTGCCGAAGCGAACCGAGGTCGACGCCGGTCGGCCCGAGGCGGATCGCCGGTTTGCGGTCCGGCATGGCGATCTGCAGCATCGCCAGCGACAGCGGCAACATGATGCGGTCGCGGAAGCGGACGCCGAGCTGCGCGTGGCGGTAGAGGCCGTCATCGTCCGGGAGAAAGTTGAAATACGCCAGGCCCGCGGCGGCCTGCGCCACCCCGGGCAGGTTCTGGGTGACGCTCTTGCCGAGCGGCAGATAGCCGTCGACGGCGCCGGGCGCGCGTTGCACGAGCGGGAAGACGCTCTCGCCGCGGTAGGGGCTCTCCGCCTCGCTCTCGAAGTCGAAGAAGTAGCCGAGCACGATGCGCCCCGAGTCGTGGACGGCCGCCGCGAGTCGGGCGTCGTCACCCTGCGGGCCGGACAGCGCCCGCGCCACTTCGGCCTGGCAGGCGTCGCCGATGGCGCCCCGCAGGGCGCCGATCTCGCACGAGGTGGTGGGCTCGGCCTGGACGAGGTCGACGCCAATGACGCGCGGGCCGCCCGCGTCGATGCGCGCCAGCAGATCGGCGATCCGCCCCCGCGACCACGGCCAGCGGCCCAGGTCGGCGAGGCTCGCGTCGTCGACCGTCACCAACACCACCTCCGGCGCCGGCGCCTCCGCCCCGCGCTGCTGGAGCCGGTAGTCGTAGGCGCGAAGCTCGAGCAGGTCGATCGGCCTCGAGCCCCGCATGTAGAGCGCCGCCACCGCGCAGCCCAACAGCAGGGCCAGCAGGAGCGGGATGACGCGGCGCATGGCGGGGCGGACGTGTCAGGCGATCAGGACGACGCCGTCAGCGGCGCGCGGTCGAGCGACGGACGACCGCGCGCGGCGAGCGGTCCTGCATTCCCCTGGCGAGTCGCCGCGCACGCGCCGCAGGCGCGATCAGGGAACGCCGAGCTGGCCGCGCGAATCGACGACCCCCGGCGGCTGGCCGGCGACGTCGCCCGCGTTGCGCATCTCGTCCCGTCCCGCCTGACCCGCCAGTCCTCCCGACGACGGCGCGCGATCCGGCGGCGGCACGCTGTTGCCCGACTTGACGCCGGCACTGGCGGCGCCGCCCACACCAGCCGCACCACCGACCGCCAGTGGCTGGAGCACGTTGGACTCGTGCAGCATGTAGTCGGGATCGACGGGCTCGGGCTTCGTCGGCGCCATGCCGCGGGTCACCGAGGTGCCCTCGCTGGCGGTGACATAGACGGTGTCGTTCAGCACCTCGGCGAGGCTGCGCACCATGATGCGTCCCTCGATGCCGATGACGTCGGTCGCGTCGCGCGTCGTATCGTATTCGATCAGGAACGACGTGCCGCGCACGCCGGCGACGGCGGTCGGCGTCTGGATCTCGTAGGAGGCGCCGGGCGTTCCGTAGACGTGGCTGACGATGGCGCGCGCCTTGCCGGCGGCGAGCTTCATCAGCGAGCTGAAGCGGCTGGTGCCGGGATCGAACACCTGGGTGTCGACCGTCAGCGACGTCTTCTCGGTGAGGTCGATGACGCTGTCGTCACGGAACACGACGCGCATCTGGCCGTCGCCAGTGCGCAGCTCGTCGCCGAGCTGGACGGCGGCGCCGACCGTGGCGGGGGTGAAGGCACCGCCGCGTCCGATCTCCGCGACCCCGCGCACCGAGGCGACGGAGCCGACGTCTTCCGCGAGGACGGCGGAGGCGCACAGGAGCAAGAGCGGGATCGCGAGACGCAAGCATCTGTCGATCATGGTCAGTACCTCACAGTCAGGCCAAGGGAGCCGATGTTGCGATCATATGTGAAAACGCTCTTGTTGGAATCATTGAATGTGCCGAAGTAGGCCACGACGAGAGAAAGGTGATCCCAGAGCTCGGGGAGGGGCCGCTCGAGCGAGAGGATGACGCGGTGGTCGTTGTCGGCGCGGCGCGGCACGCCGCCGATCGGCTCGATGCCCGGACACGGCGAGACGCCGTTGATCGGTATGCAGGAGCTGGCGGCACTGTAGGTCTGCCGCTCGTACCGGTAGGCGAGCTCGCCAAGGATGTCGAACGGCAGGGGCCAGCGCACCCCGGCCTCACCGGCCCACGATCCGTACTGATACTGATCGCGGTTGAACTGCTGAGTGGGGTTGTCGCTGGCCTGAGTCGCAACGGAACCCATCTGGAAGCCGACGAATACCTGTTGCGCGGCGTTGCCGATGTCGACGAACTGGCGCACGCCGACGAAGCTGTAGATGCCGTTCAGGACGTTGAACTGGGCCTTGAAGTCGCGCGGCTGGATGCGGGCGTAGACCTCGGTGCGGCCGAGCCCCTCCTCGCGCGCCGTCACCCAGGGCATGCCGGTGAATTCCGACAGGTAGCTGTCGCCGTCGAGCAGGTAGTAGTCGTACCGGCCGAGCACGCCCAGCGAGATCCAGTCGAAGTCGTACTGCAGCTGCACCGCCGGACGATTGTCCGTCAGGTTGAAGTCGGTGAGCTCGAACTGCAGGCTCTGGAAGAACTCGTAACTCACCGAGAGACTGGCGCCGCCCCAACGCACGGGCGTCCAGCGTCCGCCGCCGTTGAGCACGTATCGCCAGTCGCCCTTGCCGCTGGCGGAGCCCGGTATCGTCTGGGACGGGCCGAGGGTGACGTTGCTGTCGTATTCCAGCGCCATCGTGCCGAAGGCCGAATAGTTCGCGGCGCGCGAGTCGGTGATGACGGTGAGATACTGCGCCGCCTCCCGCCCCATCGCCGAGTCTGGATTGGTGCGTTGGACCGTCGCGAACTTCACCTCGGCGTCGTCGTAGGCGCGGCGGCGGAAGGCGATGACGCCTTCGTAGTAGTCTGCTGCGGTGTTCAAGCTCGGATCGGCCTTGCGGGCGCGCTCCAGGTTGGTCTGGGCCAGCTCGTATCGGCCGATGCGCAGCTCGGCGAGCGCCAGGTAGAAAGAAGCCTGCGAGTCCAGTGCCGGAACCTGCTGCGCCTGCAGGAGCGGTGCTTCCGCCTCGCTGGCGCGATCGGCGTCCACCAGCGCGATGCCGAGCTCCAGCGCAGCGGTGGGGAAGTACGGCCGCAGCTCGAGCGCATGTTGCAGGTCCTCGATGGCGCCGTTGTTGTCGCCGCTGCGAGCGCGCACGACGCCGCGTTGGTAGCGGATCTCGGGGTCGTCCGGATCGGCCTCGACCGCGCGATCGAGCAATTCCAGCGCTTCCGCCGTCTGGCCGGCGTTCACGGCGATCAGGGCGCGCGCGCCGAGCGCCTGCGATGCCTCGTTGGCGTGGGCGGGCCCGACGAGCAGAAGGAACACGACAACGATCGCGCATGTAGCGGCGGGCTTCAGTCCGCCACCGCTCGCGTTCTGCTCACGACTCGCCGATCTGGGCCGGCGCCCTCGCGGTGGCGGGTCAACGCAGGCCGCTCCATGTGCTCCAGGCCTCGCGTGTTCAATGACTCGCATCACGGCACCTGCGGCGTCGAGGTTGGCGTGGGTGTCGGAACCATCAGCGCGTCGGCGAGGCCGGCCGCGCCGACCGAATTGGCGGTCGGCGTCGCGGTGGCGCTCGCATCCGGGGCGACGAGGAACGTGTAGCGGAAGTCGAGATCACGCGGCGGGTCGGCGTTGTTCTGCGCCGTGATCCGGGCCGCGACCGGGCCCGCCGGGAGGTAGCTCAGGTATTCGGCCACCGCTTTGGCCTGGAAGCCGGAGACGTCGAGCCTGCTCTCCGGGCTGCAGGGGTGGCCGCTGCCGTCCCTGCACGCCGTCAGCTGCAGCGGCACCCGCTTGGTCAACGATCGGAAGACCGGCGGCTCGCCCTGCGGCACATCGAGGGTGATGTCGAGCGCGACCGAGGGCTGCGCGACTCCGGTCTGCGCGTCGCCGACCGTGAAGGCAAAGTCCACCGGCAGCGGGACCTCGGCGTTCTGCGGCGGGGTGAAACCTTCGAGGACGAATGGCACTGCCACGACATCGACATCGCCGAGGTTGACCCGCACACCGGAGAAGATCGTGACCATCTTCGGATCACTCTCGAAGGCGGGCGACGCATTGCGGGTCGGGTCGCACGGCTTGACGCCGGTCGTGTTGAGGGTCTTGCAGGTGGTGAGGACGTCGGGCGGTGCGGGCGCGAAGTCCTCCACGAAGCCGGCGACGGTGACGGTCGCGGGGCCGCTCGGCAGATCGTCGAGCACGAGCACCGTCTGTCCGGGCTTCGGCATCGGCGGCAGGAGATCCGGATCCGCTGCCACGCAGCAGGTCTCTCCCGTTTGCGATCGGAAGACCACGCGGCCCGTGTTGACGATGGGCGGCAGGACCGACGGCGTGCCGTTCGGGGTCGGCGACGCGGACCGGGCCGGAGTCGCCGACGGGGTGGTCGGTGTTCCCGACATCGGCGTCGGCGTCGCCGTGGCACCCGGAGGCGTATCCCCGTTCGAGCTCACGCCGCAGGCCGCAAGGCCGAGCACCGCGAGCGCCGCGAAGGCGCGGTAGCCATTTCCCAACATGAGCGAGGCGAGGTCGCCTACGGCAACTGGGCCGCCACGGCGCGCAGCACGTCCGTCACCTGGTGGTCGGGATGAACGAGGGCGAACACGCCGCTGCTGGCGAGCCGCACCATGTCCTCGGAGAGCGGCAGGATGCCGGCCACCGGCACGCCGTACGAATCGCCGATCCGCTGGCTGACCTCGGCATGGTCGATGGGGGGCAGGACCTTGTTCACGACGAGCATGATCCTGGGTGTCTCCAGGCGCTTGGCGAGATCCACCGTCACGGCCGTCCCCTGATAGTCCTGATGGTCTGCCCGCAGGACGATGACCAGAGCATCGGAAATAGCGATGGATAAAAGGGTTTCTTCATTGACGCCCGGATGCGTGTCTATGAAGAGATAGTCGAGGCGCAGCGCGTCTTGCAACTCGCGAAAGCCATCGTTCAGGCGCGTCACGTCGTATCCCTCGCGGAGCACGCGGGCGATCTCGCCCGTGCGCAGGCTCGACGGGATCAGGAACAGGGCCGCGCCGTCCGCTGGAGGGGTGGGGGCCTGCGCCAGTACGGCGCCGACGTCGTAGGCCGTTTCCTCGATCCGGCAGCGCCCCCAGAGGTAGTCGTTCAGGGCCCGCTCGATGCGTTCCTCGTCGAACCCGAACAGGACGTGGATGCCCGGCGACTGCACGTCGGTGTCCACCACCCCGACGCGTTTGCCCTTCAGGGCCATCAGCACCGCGAGGCTGGCGGAGATGTTGGATTTGCCGGTGCCGCCGCGAAACGAGTGGACGGAAACGATCTTCGACACGGCTCCCGGCGCCTCTCTCAGGACCGCTCGCGCAGCTGGCGAGCCTTCTGCTGTAATGTCTGGAAGTAGTCGGTGTCGGCGATCTCGGCGACCTGGCGCGCCCGTTTGGCCTCGTCGATCTGGATGTGCAGCACCCGGATCTCCTGCCGCAGGCGATCCTCGCGCGCGTAGACCTCGAGGGCGGCAGCGGCCAGAGCCGACAGCGACTCGACCACCGGCACCAGCCCCGGATCGAACGGTACGACCGCGCCGGTCGCGGGATCCTGCGCGTTGAGCAGCTGGAGCACGCCGATCACCCGCTGCTGCGCGTTCCGCAATGGTACGGTGAGGAAGGAGGTCGAGCGGTAGCCGGTCTTCTGGTCGAACGCGATCGTGCCGGAGAACTCGAAGCCGTCGGCAGCGTACGCGTCGGCGATGTTGACCGACTCGCCGCTCAGCGCCGCGTACGTGGCGACGTTGCGCTCGTTCGGCGCGCCGCTGGCGGGATCGCGCATCGGCAGCGGCGGGTACGGGATGGCCGCACCGCCGCTGCCGCCGAGCGAGATGCCGAGGGAGTCGTTGCGCATGATGACGAAGCGGAGCTCGTCGGCGTCGGTGCGCAGGTAGAGCGTTCCCCCGTCGGCGCGGCAGAGGGTCTTGGCTTCCAGCAGGATCTGTTCGAGCAGCGCCTGGAAGTCGCGCGCGCCGAGCAGCGTGACGCCGATCGGGATCACCGCCTTCACGATCGCTTCGAACCGCTGCTCGAGCGCCTCGATGCGCGCCTCGTGCGCCACGCAGAAGGAGGCGATCGCGGGTTCCGGCGCGGCGCTCATGACGACTTCACCGGCGCGCCGTGCGGCTTGATCGCCTCGGCGAGGCCGCCGTGCGGCGCGTGGCAGTCGAAGACGTGCAGGCCGAAGCGTTGCGACAGCTCCTCGCAGACGCGTATGCCACGCACGCTGTTGCCGCGCGCGTCGAGCGGAGGGGAGAACACGGCGATTCCGGCCTCGCCCGGAATCACGGCGATGATGCCGCCGCCGACGCCGCTCTTGGCCGGCAGGCCGACGCGATAGGCCCACTCGCCGGCGAAATCGTACATCCCGCAGGTGTACATGAGGCTGAGGACGTCTCGGATGTATTCGGCCGGCAGAGCGCGCTCGCCGCTGATGGGGTGGACGCCCCCGTTGGCCAGCGTCGCCGCCATCATCGCCAGGTCGCGGCAGCTCACCAGGATCGAGCACTGCTTGAAGTAGAGGTCGAGCGCTTCTTCGATGCGCTCGTCGATGATGTCGAAGTTGCGCATCATGTGGGCGATGGCGCGATTGCGGTGGCCGGTGGCGCGCTCGGAGGTGAACACCGCCATGTCCACGGCGACCGGATGTCCGATGTAGCGCGCGAACGTATCCAGCACGTGGTTGAGCCGATCGGCCGGCCCGTCGCCGGTCACCAGACTGGCGGCGGCGATGGCGCCGGCGTTGACCATCGGGTTGTACGGCCGATGCGTGCCCGCCTCGAGCTCGATGGAGTTGAAGGCGTCACCGCTGGGCTCGACGCTGATCTTCGCCAGCGTCGCCTCGCGCCCACGGTCCGCCAGGGCCATGCCGTAGACGAACGGTTTCGAGATCGACTGGATGGTGAATTGCTGGTCGGCGTCGCCGAACTCGAAGCGCTGGCCGTCCGCGGTGACCAGGCAGACGCCGAACCACTTCGGGTCGGCCTTGGTGAGCTCCGGGATGTAGTCGGCCACCTTCCCGTCGCTCAGGCCCTGGTACTTCGCGTGCAGATCGCGCAGAAACCCGCGCAGCGGCGAGGCCGCGGCCCGGTATGGGCTCAGCAGCGCCGTGATATCGTCCTGTCCGGACCGATCGCTCATCTTGGAGTGTCCCCGATCGCCCGGCCGACCCGCCGGGCACACTTCGACTTCCATTGAGAGACCAAGATTCGTGCCGTGGTCCGACTAGTTGCTGCGGCGGAGAGCACTGCGCGGCTCACCCCATCCCTGCCCGCGCCCTGAGCATCGCTGCACAGCCCCTATGCAGTGGACTCTCAGGGGTTTCCCGAAGGCGAAGGCGGACCACCGTCCGGACGGGGAGTGGCGGTGGTCGCCCCCTTGTCGCGCAACTGCTGGGCGAACACCGCGGGATCGGCGGTCGGCAACTCGCACTCGTGTTGCCGGCACACGTACGCCGTCGCCTTCCCGCCGCTCGCCGTCTTTCCCGCCAAGAGCGGCACGCGCGTCGCCTGGTCGGTGAGGTCCGCGCCCTCGACGGCCACCACCAGCACGCGGTTGGGGACGAACTGCCGCCGCAGCTCGGCGAGGAACGGCGCCGCCTCGGCACGCGCGTGCGGGGCGACGATGACGATCTCCTTCGGCGTGCCGAGAGCGAAATCCAGGGCGAGCAGCATCTCCGCCATCGACGTCGGAGCGTCTGCCAGCGGCTTCGCAAACGCGCGGAACGTTCGCTCGGCCCGCTGGCGATAGCGGTCGTCGGTGGTCAGCTCGTGCAGGCGCAGCAGGTTCAGCGCCTGCACCGAGTTGCCGGAGGGCTCGGCGCCGTCGTCGGCGGGCTTCTCGCGCGCCAGCAGCGTCTCGTGATCGTCGCTGGTGGCGAAGAAGCCGCCGGCGGCGTCCTCGTAGTGTGCGGCGAGGACGCGATCGAGGTCGATCGCCTGGTCGAGCCACCGCCGCTCTCCGGTGGCTTCGTAGAGATCGAGCAGGCCGGCGGTCATGAACGCGTAGTCGGCCAGGTAGGCATCGGTTCGCGCGGCGCCGCCGGCGAAGCTGCGCCGTAGGCGGCCGTCGACGCGCATCCGGCCGAGGACGAAATCGGCGGCGCGAGCGGCGCGTTGCGCATAGCTGGGATCGTCGAGCACCAGCGCGGCGCGCGCGAATGCCGAGATCATCAGGCCGTTCCACGCGGCGATGACCTTGTCGTCGCGCAGCGGCGGCGGCCGCTTGGCGCGCGTCGCGTACAGCGACTCGCGCGCCGCGGTCAGCGAATCACGCAGCGCCTCCGGCGTGATGCCGAGCTCCTGCGCGACCGCCTCGGTCGATCGCGGCCGATGCAGGATGTTGCGGCCCTCGAAGTTCCCCGCGGCGGTGATCCCGTACGCGGCGCTGACGCGGCGCGCGGCCTCGGGTGCGAGCGCGGCGGTGATCTCGTCGGGCGTCCAGGTGAAGAACAGCCCCTCGGCGCGATGTCCGTCGGGCGCCTTGCTGTCGGCGTCGGTGGCCGAGGCGAAGCCGCCGTCGGCGAGGCTCATGTCGCGATCGACGTCGCGCAGGATGTCGCGCGCGACGGCCGCGAAGTCGTCGCGGCCGGTGACCTGAAACGCCTCGAGGTAGGCGAGGGCCAGCAGCGCGTTGTCGTAGAGCATCTTCTCGAAGTGCGGCACGAGCCATTGCGGGTCGGTGGCGTAGCGGTGGAATCCGCCGCCGACCTGGTCGTGGATACCGCCGGCCGCCATCTGCGCGAGGGTCTGCGTCGCCATGGTGAGCGCTTGCGCGTCGTCGTTGCGGCGGTGGTAGCGAAGAAGGAAGCGGATGGGCAGGTCGCTGGGGAACTTGCGCCGGTGACGCAGTCCGCCGAACTGGCTGTCGTAGTGCGCGCGATAGCTGGCCGCCGCCGCGTCGAGCGCCGCGGCGCCGGGCAGGTCGCCGGCGGCCTCGCCGGCGAGATTGGCGCGCACCGTCGCGGCGAGGCTCGCGGCGGCCTCCGCGACCTTGGCCGGTTGGTCGTGGTAGACGGCGGCGAGCTTCGTCAGGACACTGAGAAAGCCGGTGCCCGCGCCGCGCCCGCCGTCGCGCGGCGGGAAGTAGGTGCCGCCGTAGAACGGCTGCCGGTCGGCGTTCAGCCAGACGTTCAGCGGCCACCCGCCGCCGCCGGTGAGCTGCTGCACGGCGTCCATGTACACCGCGTCGATGTCCGGCCGCTCCTCCCGGTCGACCTTGATGGCGATGTAGTGCTCGTTGAGGTAGCGCGCGAGCGCCTCGTCCTCGAACGACTCCTCCTCCATCACGTGACACCAGTGGCAGGTGGAGTAGCCGATCGAGAGCAGCACCGGCCGGTTGAGCCGCTTGGCCGCCGCGAACGCCTCGTCGCCCCACGGGTACCAGTTCACCGGATTGTGCGCGTGTTGGAGAAGGTAGGGACTGGCGCTGAGAAACAGCCGGTTGGTGTACTTCGGCGTGCCGTCGGGATCGAGGTGGCGCGTGCGCGGGGAATAGTCAGCCGGTCGATGCTGCCAGGCCGCGGTGAGTTGCGCGGTGAGCTCGGGCGAGGCGGGCTCCGCTCCGGGAAGCGGCGCGAGCACGAGGGCGAGCGCGAGCGCGACGAGCATCGATCCTATTCTAACATTCTGTAGGAGCGCGGGCCTCCGTGCCCGTCGCCGCTCGAAGAGCGGCGGAGAACGCTCACCACGACGCCGAGGCCCAGCCTTGGTCCCACCGCGCTCCGGCGCGCTTTGCGCGCCGACGGGCCTGGAGGCCCGCGCTCCTGCGCGCGCGACTACCTGACCAGCTGCCCCGGCAGTGCGCCGGTATGCACGCCGTCCTCCAGCAGCACCTCGCCGTTCACGATCACCGACGTGTATCCCTCGGCGTCGACGACGAAGCGCGGGCCGTTCGCGGGGAAGTCGCGCACGAGGCGCGTCGATCCCGCCCGCAGGCGGGTGGGATCGAAGAGCACGAGGTCCGCCGCGGCGCCGGGGCGGATGACGCCGCGATCGCTCAGCCCGTGCACCATCGCCGGGAACATCGTCAGGCGCGCCACCGCGGCCTCGAGGCTCAGCGCCCTCGGCACCCACTCGCTGAGCAGACGCGTGGTGTAGTCGGCGCCGACGAACGACAGCAGATGCGCGCCGGCGTCGCTGGAGCCCGCCATGACGATCGGGTCGCGCACCAGCGACGTGATCATGTCGTCGAACGTCTGTCCCGGCGGCATCTCGACGACGAACTGCGTCTCGAGATCCTCGCTCAGCGCGAGGTCGAGGAACGCGTCGAGCGGATCGGCGCCGCGCTCCTCGGCGAGATCGCTCACCGAGCGCCCGACCCAACCCGCGTGCTCGGCGTCGCGCACCGCCTCGACCATGCAGATCTGCCAGACGAAGACGAACGCCCGCCCGCTGGGATTGTCGAGCTCGCCGCGCATGCGCTCGCGCACCGCCGGATCGCGCAGCGCACGTGCGCGCTCGGCCGGCGGCAGGGTGAGCGTTCCGCGGAAGCTCGGCATCTCGTCGAACAGGAACGTCGTGTCGAGGGCGAGGTGCGCGCCGAGCTCGTTGGTGGGGAACATCGGGTGCACGCGCAGGCCCTCGGCGAACGCCTCGCGCGCGAAGACCAGGCTGCGCTCCCACCCGTCCGGCGCTGCGGGCGGCGGCGTCAGCATGTTGAGCTCGACGGGCCGGCCGGAGACGCGCGCCATGGCGAGGATCAGCTGGCGGTCGGCGTCGTTGTAGCCCTCCACGAAGCTGCGCGGAATGAACTCGACCGCGCCGCGGCCGAACTCGGCGAGCACGGCGCACAGCGCGATGATCTCCTCGGGCGTCGCGAAGTTCGAGGGCACCTCGCGTCCGTCGTGCGCGACGTGGATGTCGAGCTGCGACGACGAGAAGCCGAGCGCGCCCTCGCGCATCGCCTGGCGCACCAGCTCCTGCATGTGCGCGATCTCGTCGGCGCGCGCCGGGCGGTGCGAGGCCTCGTCGCCCATGACGTGGCGGCGCACGGCGGAGTGGCCGACGTAGCCGCCGGCGTTGACGCCCAGGCGGCCGTCGAAGCGGCGCCAGAAGTCGCCGAAGCCGCCGCCCTTCCAGCGCAGGCCCTCGCTCAGCGTCGCCACCGACATGCCTTCGACGCGGCTCAGCATCTGCGCCAGCCAGTCGAAGTCGCCGAAGCGGGCCGGCGCCAGCGTGAAGCCACAGTTGCCGGCCAGGACGGTGGTCACGCCGTGCCAGGAGGACGGCGACGCGATCGGGTCCCAGTCGAGCTGGGCGTCGTAGTGGGTGTGCACGTCGATGAAGCCGGGCGTGAGCACGAGGCCGTCGGCGTCGATCGTCCGCGCCGCATGGTCCGCGATGCGCCCGACGCTGGCGATGCGCCCCTCGCGCACGCCGACGTCGGCAGTGAACGCCGGCATGCCCGTGCCGTCGACGACACGGGCGGATTTGACGAGCAGATCGAAGGTCATGGACGGACCAACCACGGATGAATACGGATGGCCACAGATGGACACCGACCCAAGATCACGCCTCTATCTGTGTTCATCCGTGGCCCTCCGTGTTCATCCGTGGATTCCCTAGAGGCGTAGCGCGTTTCCACCGAACCGCTGGGGTGTCAACGAAATTCGTCGAGCCGTCGCCGCACGGCGCGGCGCCTGCTCCGCCAGATGCAGACCGGAGAGATTTGTTTGGCGATGGCTGTGCGGATCGCGCTAGACTAGCCGGCGGTGATGGCATCGCCCGGGTCTCGCATACACGCGCAGTTGACCGCCCTCATCGCGGCGCGGTTGCGTGTCCTGTTGTGGCTGATCGCCGGCGGCGTCGGCGCCACGGCCGTGGCCAACGCGGTGCTGTTGCCCGACCTGCCGACCTGGTTGGCGATCCTCGAGATGGCCGGCGTGGTCCTCGCATCGACCGGCGCGTGGTTGCTGCGCCGGCCCGCGACGCGGCGCCGTCCTGTGCTGATCGGCATTCTCATGGTCCTCATCGGTTCCGCGCTGCGCGTGGCGGCCGGCTGGGTGACCCACGATCTCGCGGCGACGGTGATCCTATCGGTGGGGCTGACCCTCACCCTGGCCGCCGCGGTGCCGTGGGGCATCGGGCCGCAGTTGGTGACGGCGGTGCTGGCGGGGACGGCGATCGCCATCAACGGCATCCTGATCGGCACGGGCGTGATGGACGGGCTCGGGCCGGCGGCGGGAGCCGTGGCGATCGCTCTGGGTCTGTCGGTGCTGCTGGCGCACGAGGTCGAGTCCTTCCAGCTCGACGTGATGACGGAGAACTGGCACCGCCGCCGCTCGGAAGCCGAGCTGGCCCGGCTCAACACCGATCTCGAGCGTCGCGTGCGCGCGCGCACCGCCGAGCTCGCGGCGGTGATCGAGAATTCGCGCGACGCCATCTGGTCGGTCGATCGCAGCTGCACGGTGCGAGTGATGAACGCCGCCGCCCATCACCGCCTCGCCCATCGCTACGGCAGCGCCTACGATGCCCGCGATCCAACGCGGCCGGTCTCGCCGCACGTCCGGGAGCGGTTTCACGCCCTCTACAAACGCGCCTTCGCGGGCGAGCACGTGCAGATCGAGCGCACCGCCGCCTCCCCGTCCGGACTCGGCCACTTCCTGGTCGCGGTGCATCCGATCGTCGAGGACGGCGCCGTGGTGGGCGCGACGGTCTTCAGCAGCGACATCACCGATCGCAAGCGCGCCGAGGAGCAGGCGCGACAACACCAGGCCGACCTGGCGCACGTGCTGCGCATCCACACCATGGGCGAAATGGCGGCCGGCCTGGCGCACGAGATCAACCAACCGCTGGGGGCCATCGCCAACTATGCGCTCGGCGCCGCGCGCCGGCTGCGCGCCGGCAGTGGCATCGACGATGCGTCGTTGCTCGCGGTCGTCGAGTCGATCGGCGCGGAGGCGCTGCGTGCCGGCGACATCATCCGGCGTCTGCGCGAGCTCCTCCACAAGGAGGAGCCGCATCCACGGCCGGTCGACCTGAACGAGGTGGCGCGTGCGTCGGCGCGCGTCGTCGAGGGCGAGGCGCTGCGCCAGGGCGTGGGCGTCGAGCTGAACCTCGCGGCGGAGCTGCCGCCGGTGCTGGGCGATCCCATCCAGCTCGAGCAGGTGCTGCTGAACCTCCTGGTGAACGGGATCGAGGCGAGCGCGGCGGCATCGAACGGCAACGGATCCCGCCGCGTCGTCGTGCGCACGCTGACCGACGCCGGCGACGTGGAGGTGGACGTGACCGACGACGGCGTCGGGTTGCCACCGCCGCCCGCCGACGTGTTCGCGCCCTTTTTCACCACCAAGTCCCGCGGCCTCGGCATGGGCCTGTCGATCAGCCGCTCGATCGTCGAGCTGCACGGCGGCCACCTCGACGCGCTGCCGAACCCGGACCACGGCAGCACCTTCCGCCTCACCCTCCCGAGCCGGCGGCCGGCGGCCGCGCTGGCGCTCTGACCGCGCCCGTGCACGCCCTGCTGCCGCTGATCGCGGCAATCGCCATCGCCGCTCCGGCGCCGTATCTGATCCGCGACGTCAACGACGCGCCGGTCGCGTCCGGACACACGGCCAGTGCCCTGCGCGATCGCAGCGGCCACACGACGCTCGAATGGGATCCGTGGCTCGCCGTTCTCCCGAGCGGCGTGATCTTCGAAGCGGTGGCCGGCGACGGTGTCACGCGTCTGTGGTCGAGCGACGGCAGCGCCACGGGGACCGTTCCCCTCGCCGCGGTCGATGCCTATCAGCCGTTCGTCGCCGGTGCGCAGGTGTTCTTCCTCGTCCGACCCGACGGTCGCGCGCACGGGCTGTGGCGGAGCGACGGTACGCCGGCCGGGACCGGACCCGTTCCGGTGCCGAGCGTTCCCGACACCTATCCCGCGCCCATCGGCGTACTGGGCGACCGCCTCCTCATGTCGAACAGCTACGGCGGCGGCTTCCGCGATCTGTGGATCACCGATGGCAGCGCCGACGGCACCTATCGGCTCGGCGACTCCGAGCGGCCGAGCAGCAGTCCCGAGGACGTCGTCGCGGTCGGCGCGCACGTCCTGTTCACCGCCAACGGCGACAGCGGCCGCGAGTTGTGGTCGACCGACGGCACTCCAGCCGGCACCGCGCCGGTCGTCGATCTCACGCCAGGCGCGGCCAGCACGTTCGTCCTCGGTGGCGCGCAGCTGAAGGTCGTCGGCGACGCCGTCCTGTTCCCCGCTGCCGGCACCCTGTGGCGCAGCGACGGCACCGCCGCCGGGACCATCGCGCTGGCGAGCATCGGCGCGCCGCATTTCGCCGCGTTCTTCGCGACGGCCGATCACCTCTTCTTCCAACCCGATGCGACGCCGCCGGTGCTGTGGGCGAGCGATGGCAGCGCCGCGGGCACGGGTCCGATTGCCGAGGGCCTGCGCACGCCCCAGGTCGTCGGCGCGGTCGACGGCCGTGCGATCCTGCTGGCCGTTGACGACGGCGGCGAAGCGCTCTGGGCGAGTGACGGCACGGCGGACGGAACACATCGGCTGCGCGCCCTCGCGTCCGATCGCGCCCGTGCCTTCACCGCCGCATGTCTGGTCGACGCCTGCGTGTTCGCGGCCGTCGACGACGAGCACGGCAGCGAGCCGTGGCGCAGCGACGGCACGGCAGCGGGAACGGCGCTGCTCGCCGACCTGCAGCCGGGCGCCGGCGCGAGCCATCCCTACGGTTTCGCCGTCGCCGGCGCGCGCGTCGTGTTTCTGGCCGATGATGGCGTGCACGGCATCGAGCCGTGGACCACCAGCGGCGTGGCGGGCCATGCCCGCGTCGTCGCCGACATCGCGCCGGGCGCCGCGTCGTCGGAGCTCGGCATCCGCGACGAGGTGCATCCGCTGCTCGCCACGACCGGCGCCATCTTCCTGGGCGCCGACGACGGCCACCACGGTCGCGAGCCGTGGGCGATTCCATTGAGCGCGCTCGCTCCCGCCGGCGACTGCGACGACGACGGCACCGTCACCGTCGCCGAGCTGGTGCGCGCTGTCGGCATCGCCCTGGGCGTGGCGCCCCTCGCCATCTGTCCCGTCGCCGACGCCGACGCCGATGGCACCGTCGCCATCGCCGATCTGATCGCCGCCGTGAACGCGGCGCTGTAGCCGTGTCGTGTCGCCGCTACGATCCCGCCGGCCGCTCGCCGCCCTGCCGCGACGCGAAATACGCGAACGCCTCGTCCATTCCCTCGGCGATGCCGACGCGCGGCCTCCAGCCGAGGGCGCGCAGCTTGGCGTTGGAGAAGCGGAACCGGAAACCGAACGACTTGACGTCGTTGGTCAAGACGGGCGGCGCGCCCGTGAGACGCAGCAGGCGCCAGGCGCCCTGCGCGGTGGCCGCGACGGACAGCGCCACCGCGTAGGGAATGTATCGCGGGGTGAACGGCTTGCCGACGATCGGCGCCAGGCGCGCGCAGATGTCCTCCAGCGTCGGTCCGTCGGCATCGTCGTGCACGAGGTAGCCCTGCCCGACGGCGGCGGGATCGGTGCTGGCCAGGACGATCGCATCGGCGAGGTTGGCGACGTGCACCCATGCGAGCTTCGTGTCGCGCTGCCACAGCATCAGCAGTCCGTCGCGGATCGCCTGGGCGAAGCCCGGGAAGAGCGCCTCATCGCCGGCCCCGTAGACCCAGCACGGATAGATCACCGAGATCGGCAGGCCGCTCTCGCGGTGGAAGTGCCACAGCCACTGCTCGGCCTCGATCTTGGTATCGGGATACGGCTCGCGCCAGTAATCGTACGGGCGCGACTCGTCGAGCACGCCGCCGTGCCGGGGGATACCGAAGACGTCGCTGGTGCTGACGTGCACGAGGCGCCGCGCGCCGGCCGCGAGCGCGGCCCGCGCCACTGCCTGCGTGCCGCCGATGTTCACCGCTCGGTACCGCTCCCAGGGGTGCCAGCCGTGCACGAGCGCGGCGACGTGAAAGACGCGGTCGACGCCGGCGAAGTGCGGCGCGATGGCGGCGGCGTCGGTGACGTCGGCCTCCACCACCTCGACGTCGAGTGCGCGCAGCTCGGGCAGGCGACGGTCGCCCGGCAGCGCCAGCGCGCGCACGCGGGCGCCGTCGTCGCGCAGGCGCTTGACGAGGGCGAGGCCGACGAACCCGGCGGCACCGGTGACGAGCGCGGTCATGGCCTCCACCCACATCACACCCGGGGTGCGATGTGGAGCGGGGCGCGGTGGACGCGGCGGGCGCGCGGCGCTACTCACCCGCGTCGATGCCGAGCGCCTTCACGCACGCCTTCACCGGCGCCGCGCTTTCGGTGCTCGCGCCGCGGCCGTTTCGCGGCCCCCGCCTGGCGGCGGTACTGGCCGGCGCCGCGGTGCTGCCGGACGTCGACGTGGTCGGCTTCCGCTTCGGCATTCCCTACGACCATCCGCTCGGCCATCGCGGCTTCTCGCATTCGCTGGCGTTCGCGGCGCTGGCCGCAGTGGTGATCGCGCTGTTGGTGCGCGACGGGCAGGCGATGCGCTCACGCGCCGGCGCCGGCCTGCTGGCGGTCGCCTTCATGGCCTGTGCGTCGCACGGGATCCTCGACGCCTGCACCGATGCGGGTCTCGGCGTCGGGTTCTTCATCCCGTTCGACGACGGCCGCTACTTCCTGCCCTGGCGGCCGGTGCGGACCTCGCCGCTGAGCGCCGCGGCGTTCTTCAACGCCAGGGGTCTGGCGATTCTCGCGAACGAGATGCTGTGGATCTGGCTGCCGACGAGCCTGCTCGTCGCGGTCGTCCTCTACGCGCGGCATCGCGTAGCGTAGGAGCGCGGGCCTCCGTGCCCGTCGCCGCCCGGAGGGCGGCGGAGAACGCCGCGGCTTGCCGCGAGCGTTGGCGACGATGGGAACGCGCTCCGGCGCGCTGCGCGCGCCGACGGGCGGGGACGCCCGCGCTCCTGCGCCGTGGCGGGGCGGCGGAGGATGCGGCGGCTTGTCGCGAGCGTTGGCGACGATGGGAACGCGCTCCGGCGCGCTGCCGCGCGCCGACGGGCGGGGACGCCCGCGCTCCTGCGCCGTGGCGGGGCGGCGGAGGATGCGGCGGCTTGTCGCGAGCGTTGGCGACGATGGGAACGCGCTCCGGCGCGCTGCGCGCGCCGACGGGCGGGGACGCCCGCGCTCCTGCGCCGTGGCGGGGCGGCGGAGGATGCGGCGGCTTGTCGCGAGCGTTGGCGACGATGGGAACGCGCTCCGGCGCGCTCCGCGCGCCGACGGGCGGGGACGCCCGCGCTCCTGCGTCGCAGGGGAGCGGAGAATACCGCCGTTCGTCACCGAGCGGTCGACCAGCCAAACGGCTTGACCCCGACGGCGTGGTGTTTGTATGACCCCCCGAACCGACCATTCCGTCTGGGGGCACGGGCCGTGGGGAGAGCCAGTGTGGGGTCGCATGGGCGCCGAGGATAACGTCTCGTTTGAACCCGTGGTGGGGCGGGCTCCCCTCATCCTAGGGGGCCACGACTTCCATTCCATCACGGACGCGGTAGCGGCGCCGACCGAGCGCATGCCGAGTCTCGGCTGGTGGATCGCCTTCGCCTGCTCGGGGTCGCTGCTCGGCTTGCTGCTCTTCTCGATCGCCTGGCTCTTCTGGCAGGGCATCGGCATCTGGGGGCTCAACATCCCCGTCGGCTGGGCGTTCGACATCACGAACTTCGTCTTCTGGATCGGCATCGGCCACGCCGGCACGCTGATCTCGGCCATCCTCTTCCTGTTTCGGCAGAAGTGGCGCACGTCGATCAACCGGTCAGCCGAGGCGATGACGATCTTCGCCGTCATGTGCGCGCTGATCTTTCCCGGGATCCACGTCGGGCGGCCGTGGGTCGTCTACTGGATGGCCCCGGTCCCGAATCAGATGGGGCTCTGGCCGGGCTTCCGCAGCCCCTTGCTGTGGGACTTCTTCGCCGTCTCGACCTACGGAACGGTGTCGCTGATCTTCTGGTACGTGGGCCTGATCCCCGATCTCGGCACCATGCGCGACCGCGCCACGACGCGCGTGCGCAGGATGGTCTACGGCGTCTTCGCCCTTGGCTGGCGCGGCTCGCAGCGGCACTGGCGCCACTACGAGATGGCGTATCTGGTCCTCGCCGGCCTGGCGACGCCGCTGGTGCTCTCGGTGCACTCGATCGTGTCGATGGACTTCGCCGTCTCGCAGCTTCCCGGCTGGCACTCGACGATCTTTCCGCCCTACTTCGTCGCCGGCGCCGTGTTCTCGGGGTTCGCCATGGTGCTCACCCTGATGGTGATCACCCGCAAGGGCTTCGGGCTCGAGAACATCGTCACGCTGCTGCACTTCGAGAACATGGCGAAGATCATGATCGTGACCGGCGGCATCGTCGGCTACGCCTACGCCATGGAGTTCTTCGTCGCCTGGTGGAGCCAGAATCCGTTCGAGCAGTACACGTTCATCAACCGCGCCTTCGGCCCGTACTGGTGGGCGTACTGGACGATGGTGTCGTGCAACGTGCTCTCGCCGCAGATCTTCTGGTTCAAGTGGGCGCGCACCAACATGGTGGTGCTCTTCGTCGTGTCCATCTTCATCAACATCGGCATGTGGTTCGAGCGGTTCGTGATCATCGTCACGTCGCTGCACCGCGACTTCCTGCCGTCGTCGTGGGGCATGTACACCCCGACGTTCTGGGAGTTCGCGACCCTGGCCGGCAGCTTCGGACTCTTCTTCACCATGTTCTGCCTGTTCGTGCGCTTCCTGCCGGTGGTGGCCACCGCCGAGGTGAAGACGGTGCTGCCGCAGGCCGCCGTTCATCACGCGACGGACGGCCACGCGGCTCGCCCGTGGCCCGCGACGCCGGCGACGGAGGCCGTCTCCTGATGGCCCTGCTCCGTCCCACGCTCCCGCCCGGAGAGACCTTCGGACTGCTCGCCGCCTTCGCCTCGGCGAGCGATCTCTACGCCGGGTGCGAGCGCGTGCGCGATGCCGGCTACACGCGCTGGGACGCGCACTCGCCGTTCCCGGTGCATGGCCTCGACAAGGCGATGGGGCTGGGCCGCTCGCGCCTGCCCTTCGTCACGCTGGTGTGTGGCCTGAGCGGAGCGCTCGGCGGGTTCGCACTGCAGATCTGGGCCAACGGCATCGCCTATCCGTTGATGATCAGCGGCAAGCCCGTGTTCAACTGGCAGCCGTACGTGCCCATCACCTTCGAGCTCGGCGTGCTGTTGGCGGCGCTCTCGACCGTGGTCGCGATGTTGGCGTTCAACCAACTGCCCATGCTGTTCCATCCGCTGTTCAACTCGCGCGCCTTCGAGCGCGTGACCGACGACGGCTTCTTCATCTCGGTCGAGGCCTGGGATGCCAAGTTCAACGCCATCGAGACCGAGCGCTTCCTCCGCCAGATCGGTGCGACACACGTCGAGTTGATACGGCGGACGGTCGAAGACCCGGCGCCGAATCCCGTCTCCCGGACGCAGCAGCGAGCATCGCTGCAGGAGGGTTCGGTTAGGTGAGCAACGTGCCGGTGACGCGTACCGACCTGCTGGCCGAGCAGAGCGGTGCGGCGCTCGTACGCGTCACCTGGATTGGCGCCGCCCTCGGCGTCGGCGGACTGGCCGCGTCCCTGGCGCTGGGCGCGACGCAGATGCGCCACTTCTACTTCTCGTGGCTCGTCGCGTACCTCTATTTCCTCAGCATCGCGCTCGGCAGCCTGTTCTTCACCCTGGTTCTGTTCGTCTGCCGCGCCGGGTGGAGCGTTGTGCTGCGCCGCGTCCTCGAGAACGTCATGGCGACGTTGCCCGTCTTCGCCGTGCTCTTCATCCCGATCTGGATCGGGCGTCACGAGCTGTTCGTCTGGACCGACGCCTCTGCCGTGGCCGAGAGCCACGTCCTGCAAGGCCAGCGCCCCTTTCTCAACGATACGTTCTTCCTCATCCGCGCCCTGATCTACTTCGTCGCGTGGAGCGCGCTCGCCGTCTACTTCTCGCGCCAGTCGCAGAAGCAGGACACCAGCGGCGACGAGCGGATCACCCGCCGGCTGCAGAGGGTCGCCGCCCCCGGGATCGTCGTCTTCGCCCTCACCCTGACGTTCGCGTCCGTCGACTGGATCATGTCGCTCGATCCCGAGTGGTACTCGACGATGATCGGCGTCTACTATTTCTCCGGCGCGGTGCTGGCGTGCTTCGCGTTCCTGATCCTCGCCATCACGGGGATCCAGGCCAGCGGGCCGCTGCGCGGGGTGGTGACGGTCGAGCAGATGCACGACCTCGGCAAGCTGCTCTTCGGCTTCACCGTGTTCTGGGCCTACATCGCCTTCTCGCAATACTTCTTGATCTGGTACGCGAACATTCCCGAGGAGACCGTCTACTACATCGGGCGCAGCCAAGGCTCCTGGGCGACGGTCGGCAAGGTGCTCGTCGTCGGCCATTTCGCGCTGCCCTTCTTCTTTCTCATGCCGCGCGCCGTCAAACGGTCGCGGCCCCTCCTCGGGGCTGCCGCGCTGTGGCTGCTCGTGATGCACTTCGTCGACATCACGTGGTGCGTGATGCCGACGCTTTCGGAGCACGGGTTGAGTCTCAGCGTGCTCGACGCGACGACGATGCTCGCCGTCGGCGGCTGTTTCCTGGCGGCGTTCGGCTGGATGTCGAGCCGTCGGGCCCTGGTCCCTCTGGGCGATCCGCGTCTGCCGGAATCGCTGTCGTTCGAGAACGTCTGACCCTCAGAAGGAGAACACGATGCGTCATTGCGTACCGATCCATGTCGCCCGGCTGGCGGTCGCCGGTCTGTTGGCCTGCGCCACCGCCGCGTCGGCCGCCACGGTGAGCGGGACGGTCACCTTCGATGGCAAGGTGCCGAACCTGAAGCCGCTGGCGATGGATGCCGACCCCGTGTGCGCGAGCAAGCACAAGGAGCCGGTGCCGAACGAGATGCTGAAGCTCGGACCGAGCAACACCATGGGCAACATCCTGGTGCGCATCGTCAGCGGGTTGCCCGCGGGGAAGACCTATCCGCCGCCCAAGGATCCCGTGGTCATGGACCAGAACGGCTGCCTCTACCACCCGCACGTCTTCGTCGTGCAGGCGGGGCAACCGCTCAAGGTGCTCAACTCCGACGGCATCCTGCACAACGTCCACGCGCTGCCCAACGTCAACGCGCAGTTCAACATGGCGATGCCGCCGACCCGCAAGGAGGCCGAGCACGTCTTCGACAAGCCCGAGGGCCCCTTCCAGATCAAGTGCGACGTCCATCCCTGGATGACGGCGTACATGATGGTGGTCGACAACCCGTTCTACGCCGTCACCGGGCCCGACGGAAAGTACTCGTTTGCCGACCTGCCGGCGGGCACCTACGAGATCGAGGCCTGGCAGGAGAAGCTGGGCAAGAAGACCGAGAAGGTCACGGTCGGCGCGGACGACAGCGCCACGTTGAATTTCACGTTCAGCCCGCCATCGGGAAATTGACCGACTCTCGCCGACGAGGAGGGTGTTGATGAACCCACAATCGGAGGGTGGCCACGCGGCGAAGACGGACGCGCATCCGCCCCACGCCGAGCACCACGCGGAGCTCAGCTTCCTGCGCAAGTACGTCTTCTCCACCGATCACAAGACGATCGGCATTCAATACACGGTCACCGGGTTCCTCTTCCTCTTCTTCGGGCTCTGCCTGATGATGGTCATGCGCTGGCAGCTGGCGTATCCGGGCGAGGTCATCCCGCTGATCGGCCGCTGGCTCGGCGAGTCGCGTGCGCCGGGCGGCGTGATGCTGCCCGAGTTCTACAACCAGCTCGGCGCCATGCACGGCACCATCATGGTCTTCCTCGGGGTCGTGCCGATCGGCGTCGGCGGCTTCGGCAACTACGTCCTGCCGCTGCAGATCGGCGCCGCCGACATGGCGTTCCCGCGCATCAACATGATGAGCTACCAGATCTTCCTGCTCGGCGGGTTGCTCATGCTGGCGAGCTTCTTCTTCCCCGGCGGCGCCGCGCAGTCGGGGTGGACGTCGTACGCGCCGCTCTCGGACATCAACCCCGGCCAGACGGCGTGGGGCTTCGCCATGGTGCTCATCATCACCTCCTCGTTGCTGGGAGCACTCAACTTCATCACCACCACCATCCAGTTGCGCGCCCCGGGCATGACCTTCTGGCGCTTTCCGTTCTTCGTCTGGGCGCAGTTCGTCACCGCCTTCCTGCTGCTGCTCGCGTTTCCGCCGCTCGAAGCCGCCACCGTGATGCAGATCGCGGATCGCCTGCTCGGGGCGAGCTTCTTCCTGCCCGCCGGCCTGGTGGTGAGCGGCCAACCGATGGCCATCTCAGGCGGCGGGAATCCGCTCCTCTGGCAGCACCTCTTCTGGTTCCTCGCGCATCCCGAGGTCTACGTGCTCATCCTGCCGGCGCTGGGCATCGTCGCCGAGGTGATCACCAACAACACCCGGCGCCCCCTGTGGGGCTACAAGGCGATGGTCTACTCGATTCTCTTCCTCGGGTTCATGTCGTTCATCGTCTGGGCGCACCACATGTTCATCACCGGCATGGGCAATGCGATGGCGACCTTCTTCCAGACCACGACGATGATCATCTCGATTCCCTCGGTGGTGATCCTGTCGGCGCTGTTCCTGTCCCTCTGGGGCGGTTCGATCCGCTTCAACACGCCGATGCTCTTCGCGCTCGGCTTCCTGCCCATGTTCGGCATCGGTGGCCTGACGGGACTGCCGCTGGGACTGGCGCCGGCAGACATCCACCTGCACGACACCTACTACGTGATCGGCCACTTCCACTACGTGGTGGCGCCGGGCACGATCTTCGCGTTCTTCGCCGGCATCTACTACTGGTACCCGAAAGCCACCGGCCGGAAGATGAGCGAGACGCTGGGCAAGGTGCACTTCTGGCTCTCCATGGTGTTCATGAACGGCGTCTTCATGCCGATGTTCTGGATCGGGCTCGCCGGCGTGTCGCGGCGACTCTACGACGCCGGCACGACCTACGGATTCGAGCCGGAGATCTTCCGGCTGACCGCCTTCAGCTCCTGGTGCGCCTGGCTCCTCGCCCTCAGCCAGGTGCCCTTCTTCATCAACTTCTTCTGGAGCCTGCGCCACGGAGAGGCGGTCGATCGCAACCCGTGGCAGTCGACGACCGTCGAGTGGCAGGCGCCGTCGCCGCCGCCGCACGGCAACTTCGACCATGCGCCGATCGTCTACCGCGACGCGTATGACTACAGTCCGGCGGGATCTGCCCGCGACTACATCCCGCAGACGCAGGAGGCGTGAGGCATGGAAGGGCTGATCCCGTACATCACCGAGCCGCGTGAAGACACGGGTGTCACCAACAGCAAGATCGGCATCTGGCTGTTCCTCGCCTCGGAGGTGATGCTGTTCGGGGCGTTCTTCGCCACCTACATCGTCCTGCGCGTCGGATCGGAGAGCTGGCCCCGCGGATGGGAGATCCAGAACGTGCCGCTCGGGGCGTTGAACACCGTCGTGCTCATCACCTCGAGCGTGACCATGGTGATGGCCTGGGCTTCGCTGGAACGGCGCGACCTGGCGAAGTTCCAGCGCTTTATCGGCACGACCGTGGTGCTCGGCGCGATCTTCCTGGTGATCAAGTCCATCGAGTACTCGCACAAGTTCGAGCACGGCCTGTTCCCCAGCACCAGCACCTATCTGGCGATCTACTTCACCATGACCGGACTGCACGCCCTGCACGTGATCTTCGGCATGGGCGTGAACGGGTACTTCTGGGTCACCGGTCGCAGCTACTGGGAGAGCGGCAACAAGGAGCTGCTGATCAACCGCGTCGAGAACGGCGGCCTGTTCTGGCACTTCGTCGACCTCGTCTGGATCTTCCTCTTTCCGATCATGTACCTCCTCTGAGCCGCTCCGGGAGTTGCGATGGACACCAATCACGCAATCGACATCGACAAGACGGTCCGCGGCTTCAAGGTCGTCTTCATCACGCTGTTGGCGCTGACCGCGGTCACCGTGGGCGTGTCGTACCTGCACCTCAAGGAACACGAGGCGATAATCATCGCCCTGATCATCGCCTCGTTCAAAGCCAGCCTGGTGGCGCTCTTCTTCATGCGCCTCCTCTCCGAGGAGAAGGTGATCTTCCTCGTCCTCGGCTGCACGGTCCTGTTCTTCTTCGTCCTGCTCTTCGTCCCGCTGCTGACCAACCTGAACCAGGTGGGGCGGTAAACTGGCCGACGGCCGCAATGGGGCTCAAGAACATCCATCTCGTCTTCATCTCCATGGCCGTGGCTCTCTGTCTGACATTCGGCGCCTGGGCGGTGTGGATGTACCGGGATCAGGGGCAAGGCGGCTACCTGGGGGTAGCGGTCGTCGCGTTGTCCGCGGCGGTCGGACTGGTCGTCTACGGAAGCTGGTTCCTCAAGAAGATGAAAGGATTGCACACGCCATGACACGGCTTGGCCGGTTGCTCGCGGCACTCGTGGCGGTCCTCGCGGGGTCGTTGGCAGGGGTGATCCCAGCCGCCGCCTGCTCGGTCTGTTTCGGCGATCCGAACTCGTCACTCACCCAGGGCGTCGAGATGGGTGTCTGGTTCCTGCTCGGCGTCATTCTTCTGGTCCAGGCGGGATTCGCCATCTTCTTCTTCGTCTATCTGCGTCGGCGCGCGCGCGGCATACGTATCCCGATGCCGCGTCCCGTTCTGCATGTGGTCAAAAAGGGAGTGTAGATGATCCAGGAGATGCTCTACCTGCCACCGCTCGCCTCCGCGCATGGCGGGGCGCTCGATCGCCTGACGCTCTACGTCCACCTGCTGATGGCGTTCCTCTTCGTCGGCTGGGCCATCTACTTCGTCGTCGCCCTGGTGCGCTTCCGGGCGGCGAAGCATCCGAAGGCCGATCCCGCGGGGGTCAAGAGTCATACGTACCGCTACGCGGAATACGGCGTGATCCTCGCGGAGACGGTACTGCTCCTGGGCTTCGCGTTCCCGCTGTGGGCCGCGCGCACCAACGGCTTTCCGAACGCGGCCGATTCGACCGTCGTGCGGGTGATCGGGCAGCAGTTCGCCTGGAACATCCACTACCCCGGTCCAGACGGAAAATTCGGCGCGACCAAGCCCACATTGGTGGATCCCCAGTCGAACCCGGTCGGCCTCGATCACAAGGATCCCGCGGCCGCCGATGACGTCGTCACCGTCAACCAGCTGCATCTTCCCGTCGGCAAGCCGGCGATCGTCTACCTCTCGAGCCTCGACGTCATCCACAGCTTCGGCCTCAATGAGCTGCGCGTGAAGCAGGACGCCATCCCCGGCATTCAGACCCCGGTGTGGTTCGTCCCCACCGTCACCACCGACGAGATGCGCGCGCGCCAGGGCAACCAGGAGTTCCAGTACGAGATCAACTGCGCCCAGCTCTGCGGACTCGGCCACTACCGCATGCGCGGGTTCCTCACCGTCGATACGCCGGAGCAGTTCCAGACGTGGATGGACGCCGAGGTGAAGAAGGCGAAAGAAGGGGCCGGCGACGCGGACGTCTGGGGCTCCTGACGGAACGGATCGGACGGTCAATTCTTTGTGGGGCGCTGCGTGAAGGGAAGTGGGAATACGTTGCAGCGCGATACGTGAGGCGACAACGGGATCCGACGTAGCGCGCGACATGGTAGCAGCGTAGGAGCGCGGGCGTCCCCGCCCGTCGGTGCGCGGACCGCTAGGCGCGCTGGAATTCAATCTACCGGCGGCGCGGTTCCGCACCGTTCTCCGCCGCCCTGCGGGCGGCGGCGGGCACGGAGGCCCGCGCTACTGCGCGGAGTGCGGTCGTCTCAACATCAGTTAGCTGCGCCCGAAGAGTTTGGGCGTCGGCATCTTCGCCCGGATCTCCGCCATGACGTCGGCGGTGACGCGCGGCAGCCCATTCTCTCGGCAATAGGCTTCCACCCGGCGGCTGACCATGCCGCGGACGAAGGCCGGAACCTGCTTGAGACGTTCGCTCGCGCCGGCATCCCACGGCAGGCTGACAGCGGCGTCGGTGCCGTATTCCACCGCGGGCGTCGGCGGACGAAGCGTGCCGGGGGTGTGGGTGCACAGCGGGTCCTCGGCCATGACGTCGCCGGTCATGCCGAAGGCGCGGGCGCGACAGCCACCACAGGCCGGGTTGAGCTCGCACGCGCCGCAGCGGCCCCCGAGGTCGGTGCGCTGGCGAATGCGCACGAACAGGTCGGAGGTCGACCAGATGTCGCGCAGACTCGACTCGTTGAGGTTGCCACCGAACAGCGGCAGATACGGACAGGGGGTGACGTCGCCGTTCGGCCGGATGCCGAGGTAGTGCGTCCCCGCCGGACAGCCGCCCGCGCCGCCGGCGTAGCTCTTGAGAAACGGCGAATCCGGATCCTTGTCGGTCAGCACGCGCACATAGTGCGGCGCGCACTTGGCATTGACCAGCATGCGGCCGGCGAACTTGCGCTGTAAGGTGTAGAGCTCCGCGAGCACGCCGTCGTATTCGTGCGACTCCAGGTCCGACACATGCGCGCCGCGCCCGGTGGGGACGAGGAAGTAGAGATTCCACACCGTGGCGCCGAGCACGTCGGCGGCGAAGTCGGCGAGCCCCGCGAGCTCGCCGACGTTGTGACGCGCCACCGTGGTCTGGACGATGAACGGCAGGCCGACGCGAGCGAGGATCTTCGCCCCCTCGACGGTATTCCGCCAGGCGCCGCGCACGCGGCGGAAGGTGTCGTGCCGCTCCGCGTCCAGCGCATCCAGGGAGAGCGACACGCCACGGGCGCCCTCGCGCTGTAGGGTCTGCGCCAGGTTCTCGGTGATCTTGACGCCGTTCGTCCCCACCACCACCCAGAGCTCTTTCGCCGCAGCGTAACGGATGATCTCGATGATGTCGCGTCGCAGCAGGGGCTCGCCGCCGGTCAGGATCAGCAGACAGTTGGGCGCGAAGCTCGCCACCTCGTCGATGACGCGCAGACAGCCCTCGGTCGACAGCTCGCTGCGGTCGGCGAAGGCCTCGCTCTGCACCTCGGGCCGCGCGCCGGCGTCGAGGTAGCAGTGCTCGCAGGCCAGGTTGCAGCGGTACGTCAGGTTCCAGGAGATGACGTACGGGTGGTCGAACGCCAGCGCGCTCACGCTACATCCCGTAGAAGCTCCTGGCCCGTTCGAGCACCTGCTCGTCGACCTCGCGGAGGTCGTGGTCGCGCGCGTATCGCTCGATACTGGCGCGTGCCATCGGGCGGACGAACTCGGGGACCTTCTCGAGCCGCTCCAACGCCACGGTCGTCCAGGCGACCTCCTGACTCGTGTCCGGCTGCGGCGTGGACGAGATCATTCCCGAGAAGGGGCATTTCGACTCGCTGGCCTCGCCCGACGGGCCGATCTGGACGCCCAGCGACTGCACCAGCTGGGTCTCCATCGGGTTGGTGAGCAGGGCGACCCGATTCGCGCACTCCGGGCATTCGTAGAGCACGCTGAGCGCGCCGCGATCCGGCGGCGCCACCTCGACCAGCTTCATCGCTTGATCGCAGAGCACGCAGAGGAACTTCATGGCACCTCCAGAGCGACCCGGATCGCGTCGGCAATCCCGTCGATCGCACGCCAGGTAGCGCTCGTCTCGCCGGCGCGTACCGTCTCGCCCCGGTCGCATGCGGCGGCGAGCGCGGGATCGAACGGGACGGTTCCCAGGCAGGGAACGCCGACATCGATCGCGTTGGTGTATGGGAACAGCGGTTTCACGGAGTGGCAATCTGGGCACAGGTAGCCGTGCATGTTTTCGACGTAGCCGAGCAGGCGGTTGGGCGCGCCGCGTAGCGCGGCGACCGAGCGCGCCACGACGCCGCGCGAGAGCTCGGACGGAATGGTCACGAGCACCAGGTCGGTGTCGGCCCCGAGGAACTCCGCATACTGCACGGTGCGCTCGACGCCCGGCGGCAGGTCGACGAGGAGAACATCGAGCTCACCCCACGCGATCCCCGCGAGCAGGTCCCCGAGCAGAGCGAACTCCCGCGTCGCCCGCCAGACGTACGAGTCGCCCTGGGCGACGCTGTCGAATTCGAGGGGCTGCAACTCGGGAACGGCCAGACCCATCGACACGACACCGATGCCGGCCGTCGTGCGCGGCATCAGCGCCCCGTGTTCGCCGGGCAGCAGCGACGCGTCCGCCAGGCCCGCCAGGCGCGCCTGGCTGGACCCGTTGAGATCCGCATCGAGGATGGCGACCGACGCCCCTCCGGCGCGCAGCGCCACGGCGAGCTGCATGGTGAGCGTGCTCTTGCCGACGCCGCCCTTGCCCGATCCGATGGCCAGCCGATGGCGCACGCCGGCGAGGCTGGCGCCGATCCGCGACTGCTTGGCGGCCACCTGCTCCGCGACCTGGGAGCCGCCGTCGCCGGTGATGTCGAAGTAGTTCTTCACGAACGCACGCGGCCGTGCCGCCGGGCATCTGTCATGGTCTAGAGATCGGAGAAACTCGCCGTGTAGCCGATGTACTCCCGTGCGGCGCGGAAGCCCAGCGCGCCGAGTTGGGCGAACGAGATCTCGTCTTCACTCACCCGCGGTACCCGCAGCTGGCCGGCCCGTCGTTCATAGAGGACCGCGAGCAACGCGTGCAACAGCTCGGGATGCGCTCCGCCGAGGGCGACGATCTCGGTGCCAGCGGGGCCGTCGCGATGCAGCAGATAGGCCTCGACCCGGGCATCGGAGGCGACGGCCAGACCGCCGAGCTCGCCGCCGCGGTTCTTCAGTGTCTGCAGGGATCGCTCCCAGGATCGCGCCGCCGCGCCGGCCAGCTCGGCGCTGCCGTCGAGCAGCTCCTCGAGGCTCGCGTCGGCGACCAGCCCGGTGGCCACGCCAGCGCCGGCGCAGGCATCCATCTCGAAGTCGACGTAGCGCGCCTCGGCCGAGAAGCCGCAGCGCTCGACGAAGCCCCGCGCCCCCGTCCACTCGGCGGGTATCTCGATCAACAGCCGGGGCGGCCCCAGAATCGCCACCTTGCGGCGCAGCGAGTCGAGCAGATGGCGGCCGTGACCCTGCCGGGTGTGGCCGGCCTTCACGGCGAGTCGATGGACGAGGCTGCCGTCGTCGCGCTTGGCGCCCAGCAGCACGCCGATGATCTCATCGCCCGACATCGCCACCATCGAGCTCGATGCCCACAGGTTGAGGACCCGCACGTCGCGCTTGCAGGCCTCGAGATCGAGCGGTCGGTCGGCCGCGAAGTGCGGCAGCCAGCAGGCGTTGTAGGCCTCGACCAGGAGAGGGAGATCGTCGGTGCGGCAGAATCGATAGCCAGGCATCGCTGCCGACCTCAATCAGACAGAAGAGGATTCACACGGAGGCACGGAGACACGGAGGGGCCTGAAGGTGGGAAATGGGCGCCCGGGGCTCGAGAGTCGTCTTTCTCCGTTTCTCCGTGCCTCCGTGTGGATCCTCATTCTGTCGCGGCCTACTTCTCGTCGGGATTCCTTCGCCGCGACTCCATGACCGCCATGACCCCGACCTCGTTGAGGGCCAGACCATTCGACGGCGCCGGGCGCGGCCGCGACTCATTCGCGCTCGCCATCGCCTGGCGCGCGCTCGCCATCACCTGGCGCGCGACCGGCACGCCGGGCTGGGCGTTCTTGATCATCTCCTCCATCGCCAGGCGGCCGTGCTCGATCCCCTCTTCGACCAGCGCCAGATCGATGGTCGCCATGCTGCGCTCGCTCGCCAGTTGCTCGATGCGTAGCTGGGTGCGGTTGCGCATGAACCCAGCGGGCACGCGCAGGATGCGCGCCGCGGCGTCCGTCGCCCAGCCGAACTCGGAGAACAGCGGGGTGCGCTTGGCGTCGCGGGCGATGAGCTTCTTGCCATCCTGGGTCTCGGGCGGTGGCGCCGGTTCCCCCTCCTCCGGCATCACCAGGGGCACCCCGGTCTCCTCTTCGATGATCGGCTTGGCGAACTCGAGGCCGACCGTGTCCAGCCGGCGGATACGCGCCGCCTTCTCGATGCGCGCCTTCGTGCGCCGGCGCTTGTAGCCGTCGCGAATCGTCCACAGCGCCAACTTCGCGGCGCGCGTCCACACCAGCTTCCGCCCGTCGTAGGTCGTCTCCGTCGCGCCGCCGCCCTCGGCGGCGATGATCTGCTCGACCATCTCGGGCGAGATCACCTGGAACGTGGTGCCGCCACACGCCGCGCAGGCGACCGGATTCGGCTCGACGGCGGTGATCCCGCAGCGCTTGCAGATCGACACCGTCTTGTCCTTCGCCTGCTTGAGCACCAGCTGCTCGGCAAGCTGCGTGGTCGCCTGGGCGCCCTTCGGCATGTAGCGCTCCATCGCCTCGTCGAGGAGATCGCTGGTGATCACGCTGTGCCCCTTCTCGAGCGCCAGGCGGTAGATCGCCGTGCGGGCGATGCCGCGCACCAGGTCCGGCACGCGCTTCATCCGCTCCTCGGACTCCGGCGTCCAGCGAATCGACTCCTCGGCGCGTACGTCGAGCTCGGGGATTTCGAGCCGCGTGGTGAGCAGGATGTCGCAGGGGGCGTTGCGGAACAGGTTCTCGGTATTGCTGCCGAGCTCGGTCTCGCCCTTGGCGCTGTGAATCCCGTTGCGGCCGACCACCAGCAGCCAGGGCGACGTCTTGCGCGCGTGATTGAGGACCTTCTGGAAGGCCTTGCCGTCGAGCAGCGTCTTCTGGATCTCGACGCCGACGTCGGCCGCCATCTTTCCGGCGACCTCGAGGTGCGACAGGTAGATCTGCGCCAGTCCGGTGTCGATCACTTCCTCGTGCAGTTGGTTCTGTTCCTCGAAGCGGAAGACCTTGGCGGCCGATTCACTGAGCACGTTCACGATGCCGTTGAACACGGTGTAGTGCAGGTACGGATCGTAGACCGAGATCGCCTCGACCTTCTTGCCGAAACGCTCGGCGAGATCGATGGCGGTCATCAGCGCACCGAAGGACTGCGGACTGCCGTCGACCCCGACCAGGATCGTGTCGCGCTCAGTCGTGTCGGCGGGGTCGGACAGCTCCTTCACCACCCACACGTCCTGGCGCGCGTGCCGCGCGACGCGCTCGCACACCGAGCCGACCTGACTGTCGCGCACGCGCCCGAGGCCGAGCACGCCGAGCACGACCAGATCGTAGTCGCCGGTGGCGAGATCCTTGACGATCTCGGTCGAGTGCTTGCCGTCGATCATGCGCGGCTCGAAGGCCAGCTCCGCTTCGGCGCACTGCTCCGCCATGGGGAGCAGGTAGCTGTCGGAGATGAGCTTCAGGCCCATCGTGATCAGGCTGTCGTGGATCTTGCGTTGCCGCTCGAGCTCCGTTTCCTCGAGGTACTCAGACGGCAGCGTGTACTCCATCTGCTTGAAGCGGTAGTCGTGCATCTGCGCGGCGTACACGTGGCAGCCGATCATCCTGGCGCCGGCGGCCCGACCAACCTGCACCGCCCGACGAATCGCCTGATTGGAGAAATCGGAATTATCGACGGGAACGTAGATTGCCTTGTACATCACATCCTCCGGTTCATGGCGCCGATGACCGTCGCGTGCGCCGCCGCGCCCAGCCGATGAAGCCGAGTTCCAGGCCGAGCGCGAGCCCTGCCCATCGCGCCATCGCGCCCACCGGTGATGGCGGGTCGCCGGGCGAGAGATAGATTGTCCACCAATTGCTGAGCGCGCGCTTGTTGCCACGTTCGCGGCTGCTGCCGTCCCAGACCGAGAGGGCGATCGGCAGGAAGCCGCCTTCTTCGAAGGTCGTCTCACCGCCGCTGCGCAGTTTGCGTCTGAAAACGGCCGTCCACTGGCCCTTGTCGTAGGCGCTGGTCACCGTGAGCCCGCGCGGGCCGAGCGATTCCATTTTGTCGCTGCCGTGCCCGACCCAGAGCTCGGGCGTCTTCTTGGCGAGGTCGGCGAACCACAGGTTCACGGGGAAGTCCTTGTCGCCAAAGATGAAGTACGGCTTGCGGATCGTCGTCGGCCGCTCGACCGGGAACTGAATCGCCACCGCATCGGAGAACTCGCTGCCCGCCGGCGCCGCCGCGGCGGCACCCGCCTCCGCGTCGCCCCAGACGTCATCGTCGGTCTTCGCCGGCGCCGCCGCCGGCTTGGCTTCCGCATCGCCCCACACGTCGCCTGCGTCGGCCGCGGCCGCCGGCTTCGCCGCCGCGACCTCGCCTGCGTCCTCGCTGGCAGGCACCGGCAGGTTCGGCGCGTTCGTGCCCGTCGAGTCGGCGTGCCGATCGTCCCAGCGCAGCTCGACGGCGATGTCGCTGTCATTGTAGACGGCGCGGACGCTGACGCCGTTCAGCGGCGGATGGAACTCCCGACCGGGCTGCATGATCTGCCCGACGACCGGCAGGAAAGCCGTGCCCGCGCCGGCGAAGAGATCGGCAGTGCGCTCCGGATCGAGCGGGCCTTCGATCTTCTTGGCGACGACGACGGTCGCGTAGTCGGGAGTCTCGGCCGGCGAGAGCGACGAGACGTAGTTGGCGAGATCCCAGCGCTGCTCGACCGACAGGGCGTCGGCGAACGACGGCATCGGCGTGCCGTTCAAGCCGGTCGAGAAGGCCCGGAAGATATCCGTGCGCGTCGGCCCACCGCGGAAGGTCCAGCGCTCCGTCAGGTTGGCGGCGCGGATGGCGTTCCCCCAGTCATCCTTGAGCGTCGCCGCCGAGATGCCATCGCCGCGTCCCAACTCGCCATGGCAGCGGGCGCAGCCGAGCTCGGCATACTGCGCCTGCCCCTTCTCGACCGACTCGGCGGTCAGCGCCGGCGGCGCGGCGATGTCGATCGGCTCGGGTTGCCGCTCGGGGTTGGCGAAATCGGCCGAGAACGTCTTCACGTAGTAGGCCAGGTCGGTGAGCTGCTCGTCGTTGAACTGCGGCCACGCCGGCATGGCGGAGTACGGCATGCCGGCTCGAATGATGTGTCGCAGGTCCGCCGTGGTCGGCAGGGTCCCGCTGGGCGTCGAGCGGATCTTGAACTTTCCCGCCGTGAAGTCGCGCGGCCGGGGCATCAGGAAGGGGGCGGCAACGCCCTGACCATCGCCCTTCTCGCCATGGCACTGCGCGCAGTGGACGTCATAGAGTTTCTTGCCGGCCTCGCGTTGGGCGTCGGTGCCGAGGTCGGGAGCCGGGGCGGCGGCCGCGCGCGCGGCCAGGGCGACCGCTGCGGTGAGCCAGAGAATCGTCCTGCGGTCCGTCATCGGTTGTGCACCACAACCCTAGTGCGCCGAGCCCAGCGCTTCCTCGTCGAGTGCGCGCGGCCGATAGCCGGTGTCGTGATAGAGGAAGAGCAGGACGTCCCACATCTGCTCGGTGCTGAGGAAGCGTTCCCATTCCGGCATCGCCGAGTCGCCCGGTGCCCCCTCATCGGGCAGGCCGGGCCCGCCCTTGGCAATGCGCCAGAGGAAGAACGTCTCCTGAAAATTCGGCAATACGCCGGAGTCGAGAAAGTTCGCCGGCACGGGGTTCAAGCCGTACGCGAACATGCCGTCGCCGCCGAGGCTGTCGCCGTGGCAGTAGAAGCAGTTCTGGTAGTAGACGCGGCGGCCGGTGGCGACGTGCGCGGCGAATCCCTGCGCATCGCTCTGCTCGAGGGCGCGCAGGGGATTCTGGCCGCGCAGCAGGTCGATCTTCTCTCCGTGCACGGTGATCTCGGACGGCGGTGCGGGGTGCACGGTGCGCGCGAAGAACGGCGGCTGAATGGGCTGCTGCAGGCCCTGGTAGACGCTCCACGCGACCAGGCACGGGATCAGCAGCGTGACCACGGCGAGCGGCAGCGTGTAGCGGCGCTCGGTGGCGAAGGCGAGGATGGGGTCGATGACCTGGCGGCTGCGCTCGCGGCTCGAGGTGGCATACGCCGCCAGGGCCAGCGCCGTGATCGCCATGTACATCTGGAAGGCGGAGGAGGGAATCGGGGTGACGACGGCGTAACGCAGGGCGACGTACACGCCGACGATCCAGGCCAGCAGCCACACCAGCAGCCCCGCCCGCACGAGGCGCAGCACCACCCCGACGCCGAGGATCGCCAGGAGGACGGTCAGCCTCACGATGCGCCTCCGCTCATGACGCCGCCGCCGTTCCGCAGTAGGGTAGCGGGTCCTTGAGCGTGATCGTCGGTTCGCCGCCCTGGCTCTGCAGAAAGGCGATGACCGCGTGCAGCTCCGCATCCGACAATCCGATCGGCGGCTTGTTGATCGTCGGCATGCCCTTCACGAACCCCGGCACGACGTAGGCGTCCGGCTCGCACAGCGTCTGGGCGAAATAGTGGACCTGGTCGAGCCCGGGAATGCGCGTCTTCGCGCGCTCCGCCACGCCGGCGAGGTCGGGGTAGCGATGCGGCGCGTTGGCGGGCAGGCCGATGGTGTGGCAGGTGAGGCACATCCCCTTGTCGTGCGCGATCTTGTCGCCGATCTTGGCAAGCTCGGCGGGCGTCATCTCGCTGCTGATCTCGATGACCGGCGGCGGCATGATCTGCTTCTGCGGGACCAGCTGCCCGATGTAGGTGTAGAAGAGGGTCGTGCCCACGACGAGTGCCACGACGTAAAGACCGACCGGGGCTTTCATAAAGACGCGGGCACCTTGTCGTGAGTATGCGGCGCCGGCATGTTCCCGGCCGACGGCGCGGCCCCCCAATCCGGCTTGTCGTGCAGACTGGCAAGCCAGAAGACCAGCGCGATCAGCGCGAAGAACAACAGCACGCACAGCGATATGATCTGGGTGGCGTAGCCGAGCGTCGGGGTGAAGGCGTCGACGGAGGTGTCCGCCATGACGCCGTAGACGTGCCAGTGCGACCGCAGACCGGAGCGCACATACCCCATCAATCCCATCAGCCAGGTGAAGGTCACGGCGATGAAGATCAGGCAGTACTGCGAGCTGGCCGGCACCTTGCCCCAATGGGTCTCGCCGGTGGCGGCGGCGCCGCGCATCAACGGGATGTCGATGGCGGTCATGGCGACCATGGCAAACAGCACCGAACCCACCTGCGGGACGGAGAATCCGATGCGCACCGCCGCTTCGACGAAATACCCGTAGACGCCGTAGAAGATGACGATGCCGGTGGCGGCGGCGAAGATCGCGAACTGCGCGAGGTTGCCGAGCCGGGCCCAGGACACGGTTGGGCGTTTGCCGGTCCGCCGGTAGAACAGGAAGCTCACGTAGGTGGTGAGGATGAGGATGTTGACGGCGGTGTTCTTCGCCGACATCACGCCGAGGTAGCCGAGAATCGGGTGCAGCGTGCCGCCCATCTCGCGGATCTCGGTGGCGGTGGCGACCATCGAATGCGGGGTCGCCCAGACGGCGAAGCAGATGGTGATCGTCGCCAGCAGGTACTTGACGTACTTCTGGTAGGCCTGCGTTCCGGCGATGCGCCCCATGCCGAGCCAGAGGTAGTAGTTCGCGGCGAGGAACAGATTGCCGATCAGCACCGCCTGAATGATGAACAGCCAGGAGAACGCGCCGCCCATCATCATGATCCCGAGCGCCTGGTTGTAGCGCGTAGATCTCGCTTGCGCCAGGTAGTAGCCGGCGAACGGCAGCGGCAGGAACGCGCTGATCGCGACGAAGTTGCCGATGTACCCCATCCAGTCGAAGTGCGCGCGCTCCTCGTCGGTCGTGGCGTGCAGGAACTTCCAGGCCGCGTAGGCGGCGGCGATGGAGCCGCCGAACGCGATGTTGCCGATGAAGCGGTGAATGTTGATCGGCATCCAGGAGTAGTTGTCGAACGCGGCGTACAGGTCGATCAGCGCGCCGGAGGGCGCCACCCCCTGCGGGGTCATCATGAACGACGCCCAGGCGTTGGCGATCGACATGATCGTGGTGCCGACGACGTTGATGCCGAGGCCGAGGCCGAGGTGGACGAGCGGATGAAATTTCCCCCACCCGTAGTAGTAGCTGTAGAGGAAGAACGCCTCGCAGAAGAAGAGCAGCGCGTACGGCAGGAACGTCGGCGAGAACATCTCCATCAGGTAGTTGGTGAACGCCGGGTACAGCATGATCAGCAGGAAGGTGAGCAACCCGCCGAAGCTGGCGGTGAACGAGAACGCCGTCGACAGCAGCTTGGTGAACTCGTACGCGAGTCGGTCGTAGCGCTTGTCGCCGGTCAGGTAACCGATCAACTCGATGATGAAGGCGAAGATCGGTACGGCGAGGACGAAGGCCGCGAACATCAGGTGCAGCTCGGCGGCGATCCAGACGAGGACGCGACTGGGAGCGAACGGGAAGGAGCGGTAGGCCGGCGGCTCGTATTTCTTGGCTTCGTTGGCGGCCTTCGTGGCCTGGTCGATCTCCGCCAGCCCTTGATCGCGGGGCACGGGGAGCTGCTCGGCCGAGAAGATCGGCGGACGATACTCGCGCGCGCTGAGCGCCGTCCACACGCGCACGACCGCGCCGAGGCCGAGGACCACGACGAGGGCCGCGAGGAGGATGCGACGGCGGGTCACTTCTGGGCCTCCAGTTGGTCGTCGGCTTCCTGCAGGTGGCGGACGTAGGCGATGATCGCCCGCCGATCGTCTGGCCCGATGGGGTAGTGGTAGCTCGGCATCAACCCCTTGCCGTTGGTGATGGTGTCGAACAGCATGTCGTCGGTTTGCACGCGCACCTTCTGATCGTGCAGGTTCGCCGTCGGCACCTTGGCGCGCTCGGCGAGGATGCCGCGGCCCTCGCCGCGTTCGTCGTGACAGGGAACGCAGTAGATGGTGAAGCGATCGCGGCCGCGTGCCAGCTGCGCCGCGCGCGCCTCTTCCCCAAGGGGCGCGGCGGCGGCCTCCGCCGGCAGTTGACCGCGCGCGATCGTCCCGGGCACGGGATCCCGCATCGTCTTGCCGTCGAAGAAGAAGGCACTCGACGCATACGGCAGCGCCTTCGGCTGGTTGAACATGCTCGTATTGATCAGGATCGGAGGCCGCGACGAATCGCATCCCCGCATGCAGCCCTGCAGGCCCGGGGCGGCGATCGCGATGCCGAGGAGAGCGGCGAGCAGTGTGCGCTGCTGTGTCACGATTCCTGCAGCTCCGGATTCGGGTTGCGCAGCCGCATCAGATACGTGGTGCGCGGCCGCGTGTTGAGCTCGGGGAGCAGCATGTAGTGGCGCGGCGACGCCTTCTGCGCCGCCACCGCGCTGCCGGCATCGCGGATGTCGCCGAACTGGATGGCCTGGGTGGGGCACGTCTGCTGACAGGCGGTGCGCACGTCGCCGTCGACGCGTTCCCTGCCGGCGAGCTTGGCGTCGATGCCGGCCCGATTGATGCGCTGGATGCAGTACGTGCACTTCTCCATGACGCCGCGGGCGCGCACGGTCACGTTGGGATTCTGCGCGAGCTGGAGCGTGTCGGGCGTGTCGCGGGTGAAGTTGTAGAAGTTGAACCGCCGCACCTTGTACGGGCAGTTGTTCGAGCAATACCGGGTGCCGATGCAGCGGTTGTACACCATCACGTTCAGCCCCTGGCTGTCGTGGACGGTGGCCGCCACCGGGCAGACCTGCTCGCACGGCGCGTTCTCGCAGTGCTGGCAGGGGACGGGCTGAAAGACGATCGACTCGGGCGCGTCGGGCCGGCCGGAGAAGTAGCGATCGACGCGGATCCACTGCATCTCACGTCCGCGCGAGACCTGATCCTTGCCGACCACTGGAATGTTGTTCTCGCTCTGGCAGGCGACGATGCAGGCGTTGCACCCGATGCAGGAGTTCAAGTCGATGGTCATGCCCCATTGCGGGGTCGTCGTGTACGCGCGCTCCTGCCACGGCGACTGCATCGGCGGCAGCTCCGCCTGATGCGCGCCCGCCATGTCGGGATGGCGCCGGTACTCCTCGAGGGCGGCCTCCTGGACGATGACGCGGCCCTCCATGCTCCAGTGCTCGCTCGTGACCGAGAACGGATACCGTCGCCCCGTGCGTTGCAGCGTCAGGCCGCTGTCGAAGCCGGCCGGACTCGACGTGCGCAGCCGGTAGGCGTTGAAGCCGACACCGGTGCCGATGCGGCCGGCGGCCTCGCGTCCGTAGCCCAGCGCGAGCGTCAGCGAGTTCTCGGCGCCGCCGGGCAGGACCATGATCGCGGCTTCGAGCTCGCGCTCGTGCAGCGACAGATGCACGAGGTCGCCATTCGCGACGCCCAGCGCGCGCGCGGTCGCCGCCGACACCAGCGCGGCATTGTCCCAGGTGAGCTTGCTGACGGGCTCGGGCAGCTCTTGCAGCCAGGCATTGTTGGCGAAGCGGCCGTCGTAGACCGCGGCCGAGGGCCGGAAGACGATCTCGAGGCTCTGCGCCGTCGCCGGCGCGGCGGTGGCGAGCGGACTGGCGGCCAGCGCCGCCACCGGCGTCATGTCGAGCGGCGGCAGCGAGACCGCCGCCGGCTCGCTCCCGGCCAACAGGCCGTCGTGCAGGACGCGCTTCCACGTCGGCTCGAAGTCGGCGCCGAGCGTCGTCTGCCACGTCTCGCGCACCAGGTCGTAGCCCGGCCGCTCCTCGCCGGACTCGAGCAGCGCGAGGATCTCGATGGCGCTCTTGCCGTCGAACAGGGGCGCGATGAGCGGCTGGACGACGGAGAGCGGACCACCCACCGCTCGGGCGTCGCCCCACGATTCGAGGAAGTGCGCCTGCGGTATGTGCCACTCGCACGCCTGCGACGTCTCGTCGACGTGGCTGCCGACGCGGATGCGGTTGGCGACCTTCGCGAGCGCGCCCGGCATGTCCACGTCCACCGGCGCGTCGTACACAGGATTCCCGCCGATCAGGACCACGGTCTTGATCGCGCCCGCCTTCATGTCGGTGGCCAGTTGCTGCAGGGCCGGCGTGTTCGAGCGCACCGTCTCCGCGGCGCCGACGAAGGTGACGGTCGATCCGATGTTGCCGAGCGCGCCGTTGAGGCAGGCCACCGCGGCGTGCACGGCGGCCGGCTGAAGCGCGCCGGCGACAATCAGGCAGCGGCCCCGGTTGTTCTGCAGATCGCGAGCGACGGCCTGCACCCACCGCCGTTCGCCGTCCGTCATCGTTCCTGTCGCTGACGCCACCCCGAGCTCGGCGGCGAGGGCGGCGGTGAAGGCGGCAATGCGACCACTCTGCAGCGGCAGGCGATGATCGGCGGCGACGCCGGTGATCGTCAGCGCGCTTTCCACCGCGTAGAGGCGGTTCATCGCGTCGGTCGACGCCGCCATGCGCCGGCCGGCGGCAAAGCCGGCGGCGTGGCGGACCGCATCGTCGTCGCCGAGCAGGAGGTCCGCGTCGAGCGACAGGATCACGCGCGCCTGATCGAGGTGATAGACGGGCGCGATCGGCTGGCCGGTTGCCGCGGCGATGCCCGCGAAGACGTTCTCGTTGCCGACCGGTGCGTAGGCGACGACCCGTGCCCTGGGAAACCGCTGCGTCAGCTGCGCGACCAGTCGCGCGTGCGTCGGCGAGGCGATCGGTTCCAGCACCACCGCCAGGCTGGCGCCCTGGTCCGCGGCCAGCTCGGCATGGATGGGTTTCCAGTAGTCGACGAAGTCCTTCCATGTCGAATGCGCCGTCGCCGAGCCCTGCCGGCTCACGACCCGCGCTCGGTCGGGATCGTACAGCTCGTACGTCGCGGCCTGGGCCCACGCGCTCGCCGCGCCGCGGCTCGAGGGGTGCAGCTCGTTGCCTTCAATCTTCGTCGGGCGCCCCTCGTGGCTCTCGACCAGCACGCCGAGAGCGCTCGTCCCGAACGGCATCGTCGTCGCGTAGCGCAGCGGTATCCCTGGGATGATCTCCTCGGGGGCGTTCACATAGGGCACGATGTTCTCGACCGGCCGGCGGCAGGCGGCCAGCCCCGCCAGCGACAGCGTGCCGCCGACCAGCTGCAACATCGTTCGCCGGGTGATTCCATCCGGCTCATCGGACGCGCCGGCGGGAAACTCGGACGGCACCTCGGTGTCGTCGATCGCCGCGAGCTCGCCGGGGTGCTTCCAGTATCGCCGTTCGTCCGCCGCGCTCATCGATGACACCCCGAGCAATCGATCGGCGGCGCGATGTGACGCTCCTCGATGGTCGCGCGCGCCCATTGCGCCTGATCCGGGGGCGGGGTCCAGCGCATGTTCGTCACCTCGTCGACGGGCCGCAGCTGTGGGCCGGGGTTGCGGTGACAGTCGATACACCAGCCCATGCTGAGCGGTGCGACCTGATGCACCACCTCCATCGTGTCGACGCGACCGTGGCAGCTGACGCACCCGACCCCGCCGTTCACGTGCACGGCGTGATTGAAGTAGGCGTAGTCGGGCAGCTCATGGACGCGCACCCAGCGGACCGGGAAGCCGCTCGCGGCGCTGTCGCGAATGGGCTGCAGCAGGGGACTGTCCTTGAGCGCCAGCCGATGGCAGTTCATGCAGACCTGCGTCGGCGGGACGCCAGCCACCGGCGACACCTCGACGCGCGCGTGGCAGTAGCGACAGTTAATCTGCATGTCCCCCGCATGCAGGCGGTGGCTGTAGGGGACGGGTTGCGTCGGCTGATAGCCGACCTGGGTGTACCAGGGCGAGAAGAAGTACCAGACGAAGGCGACCGCACCGACGAGGCCGAGCGGCAATCCCACGCCGAGGACGAGCGAGAGTTGATTCGATCGTTCGGGGAAGATCTGCGCCACGAGCTTGCACCTGATCCCGCGTCCACGAAGCCACGCAAACAACCGCCCGACGGCGGTACCCTCGCCTCAGTCCGTCCCGCTCCTCCTCGTACAAGCCGCTGACAACGGCAGATCCAAAATTTTTGGCGTGCTTATCGCAGCATTAGGCGGGAGGTCAAGGTGAACGACCCTGGAGTTCCTCGCGCGCATCTGCCAGTAGACGCCGCGAGCATGAGCGACGGCCCGGCATCACCGCTGAGCGACACGGAGCGCGCCTTCGCCGCCCGCGCCGTGCGTCGCCGGCGCGTCTTCCGCACGCTGTCGATGGTCAACATCGCCGCGGCCGTCCTGCTCGCCTCGGTCTACGGGTACGAGCGCCTGCGCGACCCGAGCTTCGCCATCGGACCGCGCGCGATCATCGTGCTGCTCATCCTGCTCGCGGCGCGTCAGAACCTGCGTCAGTACCGTTACGCGACGATCCTGGAGAAGCTGATCAAGCCGGAATGAGCCGGCTGCGCAACCCGTACCTGTGGGCGTTTGTGATCGGGTGCGTGTCTGTGACGTTGATCCGGCCGCTCCTGCGCCGCGAGCCGCCGCCGCCGCCGGTGCTTCGCCAAGTGCCGCGCTTCGAGCTCGTCGGCGTGGACGGCGCCCCCTTCGGCAGCGAGGCGCTGCGCGGGCACGTATACGTCGCCAACTTCTTCAGCACGCGCTGCCCCGCGCTCGCCCTTCCGGTCATGCAGGCGATGGCGAAGCTGCAGGAGCTGTACCGAGAACGGCGGCTCGACTCGATCCGCCTGGTGAGCATCAGCACCGACCCGGCGTACGACACGCCGGAGCGGCTGCGCGCCACGCAGGCGAGCTACGGGGTCGACCCGGCACGCTGGGCGCTGCTGACCGGCGAGCTCGAAACGGTGCGGTCGCTCGCCGAGCAGGGCTTCCAAGTGCCGCTCGGCGCCCTGGGAGCGAGCGGCGCCTGCGACGCCGGGCATCCGAGCCCGCTGCTGCTCGTCGATCCTACGGGCGCGCTGCGCGGCGTGTACGGCTCCGACGAGGCGGGCTTCGACGAGGTCTTCTGGCGCTCCCGCCACGTGCTGCAGGAGGCAGAGGGGCGCCAGTAGCGCGGGCCTCCGTGCCCGTCGCCGCTCGGAGAGCGGCGGAGCACGCTTCGCGTCGAACGCGAGCGCGTCAGTTATCGGCGACGCGCTCCGGCGCGCTCTCCGCGCGCCGACGGGCGGGGACGCCCGCGCTACTTCTTCGCGGCCTTGTTCGAGTAGCTCTCGAGCTTCAATCCCGCGATCGCGAAGCGCACCAACCGTTTCAGCCCGCGCGATCCGAACAGCGCGTCGATCAACGCGTTGAAGCGGCGGTACTTCTCGGCCGTGTAGGGGTACCAGTTCGCTTCGATCTTCTTGCTGTCCTTGTCGATCAGCACGGACTTGACGTTGCAGAAGGCGTGCAGGCCGTGCTCGCCCTTGTAGCGGCCGAAGCCGCTCTGCTTGGTGCCGCCGAAGGGCAACGCCGGGTTGGCCTCGGTGGCCATGACGTTGTTGACGGACACGCCGCCGACCGCGAGGGCGCGGGCGACGCGCTTGGCGCGCTTCAGGTCCTTCGTCCACACGCTGGCCGTGAGGCCGTACTCGGAATCGTTGGCGAGGCGGATCGCCTCGTCCTCCGTGTCGAATGGAATGAGCGGGATGAGCGGCCCGAAGGTCTCCTCGCGGGCGATGCGCATGTCCGGGCCGACGCGATCGACGACCATCGGTGGGATGAGGCGCGACTGGCCGTCCCACTCGGCGCCGGTGAGGAAGGCGGCGCCGCGCGCTTTGGCCTCGGCGACCTGATCGGCGACGATCCGCACCTGGAAGTCGGTGGTCATCGCGCCGAGATCCGACTCGCCGTCGCTGTCGACCTTCTGCACGAGCTTCTCGACCTGGCGCACCAGCTCGCCGCGGAACGCGTCGTAGACGGGCCGTTGAACGTACACGCGCTCCACCGACGTGCACGACTGGCCCGTCGTCGTCAGCGCACCCCACGCGGCGCCGGCAGCGGCGCGTCCGAGCGTTGCGTCGTCGAAGACGATCATCGCGTCCTTGCCGCCGAGCTCGAGCTCGACCGGGATCAGATGCTCGGCGGCCTGCGCCATGATGCGCTTGCCGGTGCGCGTGCTGCCGGTGAAGAAGATCTTGTCCGGCTTCTCCGCCACCAGCGCGGCGCCGACGGCACCGTCGCCGTACGCCACCTGCACCCAACCGGCGGGGATCTGCGCCTCGGCGAGGAGGTCCTCGACGAGCCCTTCCAGCGGCGTGTGCTCGGACGGCTTGTAGACGACGGTGTTGCCCGCGGCGAGCGCGCACGCGATGGGCACGATCGCCTGGTAGAAGGGATAGTTCCACGGCGAGATGATCAGGATCGTGCCGAGCGGCTGATACCAGGTCTCGGAGCGCTTCCCCATCAACGCGATCGGCGTGTGCTGCTTGCGATCGGCGAGCGCCTTGGGCGCGTGGTGCAGCAGCCAGTCGAGGTTGTCGAGCACGCCGAAGATCTCGGAGATCAACGCGTCGGAGCGGCTCTTGCCCGTCTCGCGCTGGATGCGGTCGACGATCTCCTCGCGGCGGCGCAGGATGACGGCGCGCAGCGCGTCGAGATGGCGCAGGCGCTCGGCGAGGTCGATCCGCGCCAACGCCGCGCAGCCGCCGCGGGCGCGCGCCATCGCCTCGGCGGCGCTCGGGGCGCGGACCTCCGCGTACGGCTTGATCGCGGTGGACACCTGCGGCGGCAGCGGCTCATCGGCGGAGATCGGCGCGCCCTCGACGTGGGCGTCCCAGCGAATCGCGGGGAGGACGCGGGCGTCCAGGCCGGAGTAGTAGAGCGTCATCACGACGCCCTTCACGCCGATCCCGATCATGCGCAGCGCCGAGCCGATGGGATCCGGGAAGCTGGCCTCCTGATCGCACAGGCGAAGGATGCCGCGCACGGCGAAGCCGGGCAGGAAGCGGAAGACGCCGAGCAGCATGCGAATGCCGTCGCGGTCGCCGTCGTACATGTGCGCGAGCATGCGGTCGGCCTGCTCGGCGCAGCGCGAGGCGGTGAAGGACGGCAGCTCGGCGTCGCCGGGGATCATCAGGTCGCCGATGCGGTTCAGGGTCGCGAGCTGGGCGGGCGTGAGCAGGGTGGCACCGCCCTGCGCCGCATGCGGCGTGCCCTCACCTTGTCCCTCTCCCGGCGGGAAGGGAGATCCGATACGTTGGTTCATCGCGCGTCCCCCAGGATCTGGTCGGCGGCTTTGCTGGCGAGGGCCATGATGGTGAACGACGGGTTGATGCCGGGCGCGTTCGGAAAGATGCTCGAGTCCGCGGCGTAGCAGTTGGGAAAACGGTGCAGGCGGAAGTCGGGCCCGGTGACCGAACGCGCCGGATCGGTGCCGAGGTTGCAGCCGCCCATCAGGTGCAGGCCGATCGCGACGTTGCCCTCGACGATCTCTTGTGCGCCGGTGGAGAGGAAGATGTTGCGGATCGCGGCGAGCCCGCGATCGCGGCGGCGGCGATCCTCGTCGTTGAGCGACTTCTCGATCACCGGCGTGCCGCTCTTCCCGACCCGCACGCGGCCGGGCTCGGTGTCGCGCACCGCCACCTCGATGCAGGCGAAGTGGGTGATCTGCTTCATGCGCCGCATGTGCACGGCGCCGAAGCCCGGCAGCAGCATGGCGATCGCGACCGGCGGGCCGAAGACGTTCTCGAGCTTGAAGCCGCCGCGCCGGAACGTCGGGTCGTTCGACTTGTACGATTGCAGCGGGCCGCGGTGGGCGTTGATCGGCTCGTCGTAGACGCCGAGCGTCATGTATTGCGGATGGGTGTAGAAGTTGTGGCCGAGCGCCGGCAGCTGCGCGTCGAATTTCGATGCCAACAGCAGCCGCGAGTTGCCGATCGCGCCGGCGGCGAGGATCAGGCGGCGTCCCTGATAGCTGGCGGCACTGCCGTCGCGGGCGACGCCGTGCACGGTGACGCCGTCGGCGGCGTGCTCGACGCCGCGCGCCTCGAACTCCGCCACCACCTCGAGGCCGGCGGCGCGGGCGCGGCGCAGCATCGTCACCGGCATGCTCTGCTTGCTCTCGATGCGGCAGCCCATCAGGCATTCGATGCAGGAGTTGCCATCGCCGAAGTGGCAGTCGCGCTGGCCGCGCAGGAGCGGCGCGCAGCGATAGCCGTTGAGCGCGAAGCCGCGTTTGAAGACCTCGGCGTTGCCATTGGCGTGCGCCTCGGGAACGGTGGTGATGCTGATCTGCTGCTCGACGCGCTCGTACCAGGGATCGAGGCCGGCGCGAGAGAAGAAGTCCACGCCCGAGCGCTCGCGCCAGCTGTCGAGCGCGTCGTCGTCGAAGCGGTCGAGCAGCGCCTGGTTCACCACCGAGCCGCCGCCGACCACCTTCGGGCGCAGCAGGCCGATGCGCGCATCGCTCGTCAGCTCGATGCCGCCGCCCCAGTAGAGCAGCGAGTTCGCGTCGACCTCGGTGCGCGGATACGTGGCGGCGCCGAAGTCGCGTCCCGCCTCCAACATCACGCAGCGCAGCCCCGCTTCGCACAGGCGCGCCGCGATGAACGAACCGGACACGCCGGCCCCGACAATCACAGCGTCGTGAATCATGAGCCAGAAAGAAGAAACACAGATGAACACAGATGGCCACAGATGAACACTGATCCCTTTCCTACCCGGGTTTCGGGACGGGGGGATCTGCGTTCATCTGTGGTCATCGGTGTTCATCTGTGGATTTCAGAGGGGCACCGCCGCTTCAAATCGTCCCCGCATGTGCTCCATCCACATGGTCATGAGCGCCTTCTTGGGCAGGCCGAGGCTGCGCAGCTCGTCCGCGATCGGGTGGTTCCCGAGGGTGAGGTCGGCGCCCCCGAGGTGGAAGCCGGCCCCGTCGGCGGAGGAGGTGAAGGGCGTCGTGTGCGGCGCGCCGCCGATCAGGGAGTAGGTCACGAGGTGCTGCTCGGGCAGGGCGCGCGAGCCGCCGGCGGCCACGGACAGGGTGAGCACGTGCTGGCCGTCCATGGTCAGCGTGCAGGTCAGGCGATCGGCGCTCCGCTGCCAGTCGATCTGTTGGACGGTCTTCGGAAATCCCCAGATGGTCTCGCCGGCGTCGCGGGTGAAGCTGCCGTCCACCGGCAGATGGCGGATGTAGGTCGGCAGTCGGCCGCGGAAGAAGTCGCCCACCGTCGCCAGCGGCCCGCGCCGCTCGCCGCGCCTGCGTACGAAGAAGGCGATCGACACCTCGTGATACGCGCCGAGGTCGTTGTCCCGATAGTCGATCACCGCCAGGCTGAGCAGCGCCCTGCCCGGCCAGACCTCGGCGACCTCGAACGCCTCCGGCACCAACCGCCGCGCCGCCGCCGCGTCGACCAGATACGTCGCCGCCCCCGAGCTCGCGTCACGGACGATGACGGGGAGATGAACGTCCTTGCCCTGAATCGCGTAAACCTGCATCCCGCGCAGAAACCACAGATGGACACTGATGGCCACCGATGGACACCGAAGCTCAGTGTCCATCCGTGGCCATCTGTGTTCATCTGTGGTCCATGATTCCGCGCGTCCTGACGATCGCCGGCTCCGATTCGAGCGGCGGGGCCGGCATTCAGGCGGATCTGAAGACGTTCACGGTCTTTCGGACGTACGGCATGAGCGCGATCACGGCGTTGACGGCGCAGAACACGCGCGGCGTGCTCGGCATCTTTCCGGTGAGCCCGGAGTTCGTGCGGGCGCAGATCGACGCGGTGGCCACCGACGTCGGCATCGACGCGGCGAAAACCGGCATGCTCGCCACGCGCGGCATCATCGAGGCGGTGGCTGAGGCGGTGCGCGTCCACCGCATCGCGCCGTTGGTGGTCGACCCGGTGATGGTGGCGCAGAGCGGCGCGCGCCTGCTCGAGGACGATGCGCGCGACGCGCTGCTGCGCGAGCTGTTGCCGCTCGCCGCGGTGGTGACGCCGAACGTGCCCGAGGCCGAGGCGCTGCTCGGCATGCGCATCGCCGGCGTCGCCGATCAACGCGTGGCGGCCCGGCGTCTCATCGATCTCGGCGCGGCGGCCGCGCTGGTGAAGGGCGGCCATCTCGCCGGCACCGAATCCGTGGACGTCCTCGACGACGGCCACGACGTCGAGGAGCTGCGCGCACCCCGCATCGACACGCCGCACACGCACGGGACCGGCTGCATGACCGCCGCCGCGCTCGCCGCCTGTCTGGCGCAGCGGTCTGCCGCTGCGCGCCGCCGCGCGCGAGGCGAAGCGCTTCATCAATGCGGCCATCGCCGGCGCGCTCGCCATCGGCGGCGGCAGCGGTCCGGCGAATCCGTTGGCGTGGCTGGAAGAGCGTGAGCCGAACGACAGGACGCACGTGAGCACGGAGCAGTCGACGCTGCAGCTCTCGGCCGATTGCTCACGTCATCTGTGCACATCGCGTTCATCTGTGGCCATTTGTGCCTCGGCGAGGGAGCGACGATGGCGCGAGTCCAATTCGGCGTGATGCTGCCGCAGATCAAGCGCAGCTGGAGCGACAGCAAGGCGGCGGCGCAGGCGGCGGACCGCCTCGGCTACCACTCGGTGTGGTTCAACGACCATCTCTACGGCATTCCGATGCCGTCGATTCCGATCATGGAGGCGTGGACCGCGCTGTCGGCGGTCGGGGCCGTGACGGAGCGGGTGGAGCTCGGTACGCTCGTCACGCCCATCGGCTTTCGCAGTCCCGCCATGCTGGCGAAGATGGTCGCGACGCTCGACAACATCAGCAGCGGCCGCGTCATCGTCGGCCTCGGCGGCGGCTGGTTCGCGCAGGAGTACCAGCGGGTACGGCATCGACTTTCCGCCGGTGCAGGATCGCCTGCGCCAGCTCGACGAGGGCATCGATCTGATGCGCCGCATGTGGAGCGAGGAGCAGGTGACCTTCGCCGGCCGCTACTACCAGACCGACGACGTCTTCTGCGCCCCCAAGCCGGTGCGGCGGCCGCCGATCCTCATCGGCGGCGGCGGCGAGAAGGTGCTGCTCAAGCTCGTCGCCAAGCACGCCGACATCTGGAACAATCTCGCCGTCAACCTCGAGCAGCTTCCGCACAAGGCATCGGTCCTCCGCCGCCACTGCGAAGCGATCGGCCGCGATCCCGCGACGCTGCGCATCTCGCAGCAGACCATGGTCGTGATCGGCAGCGACGACGCCGACGCCAAGACCAAGCAGGAGAAGGCGCAGCGCATCTACGGCGGCCACATGGGTAGCGGCATCGCCGGCACCCCGCAGCAGTGCATCGACCAGATCGCGGCCCTTGCCGCGAAGGGCTGCTCGCTCCTGATGATCGAGTTCTTCGGCCGCGACATCGCCGAACCGGCGCAACTCTTCGCCGAGCAGGTGCTCCCGGCGTTCGCGTAGGCGGGACGTCAAATAGTGGCAGGGAATCCGTACAGTCGCATGTGACGGGCGACATCGTCGATGCCCGCACGCGCGAAGATCGCATTCGCCGTTGCATCGTGAGTGCGGGCGTCGACGCAGAAGCGCGCAAGCAGATGCATCGCGGCTGCTTCGCTCAGGCGCATCTCCGCGCGTTCGAACAGGCCAGCAGCGTCGCGTAGGTGCGCGATCGATTGCGCTCTGTCGCCGGCGGCGAGCGCGATCGCCGCTTCAATCATGTGCCCGTGTCCGCGCATCGGCGCCGTCCCCGCGGCGACAATTCGGCGAGCGTGCCAACGGGCGCGTCTCACCATGTCGCCGCCGGTGTTCGGCACGGCAATGCGAACGCGTGCCGCGAGGAGATGGGCGTCGACGCCAATTAGGGCGTGGCGGAGCAGTTGGGACCTGGTGATGTCGCGCCAGTGGCCTTCCACGAGCCGGAGCGCTTCGAGCGGTCGATCGTCGACCAGCGCGGCGTAAGCCTCCAGCCGCATGGCGTAGAAGTGTTGCATCTGAAAGCCCTGTCCGGGCCACATTTCGCGCGATCGCTGGGCCGCTTCGCGCGCTTCGTGTGTGCGTCCCTGCAGTAAGTGCACCATTCCACTATACTGAATGCACGAGCAGATGCGGACGATGTCCGCCGTTTCGCGGGCCTGCTGAAGGGCAACCTCGATCCGCTGCAGGGCATCGACGGGACGGCCCAGCTCTTCCAACGCCCGCTCGGCAGCCGCACCTGCGATGGCGAGTTCCCAGGAGACACCTCGGCACTTCTCGCGCAGGATTTCGGCGCCGTCGTCGCAACAACGCAGCATCTCGGTCCACATCCCGTCGACCATGAACTCCTGCGCGTGGACGACGGCAGTGAACCCGAGCAGATACGGATCGCCGAGCTCCTGTGCCATGGTCCGTGCGCGGCTCGCGATCCGTCGCGCCCAGCGGGCGAACGGCGGTCCAGCCGGAATCAATGTCGCGCCCACACCGGCCAGCTCGCGCGTAACGAAGTAGGGATCACCTGAGCGCAGTGCCAGGATCAGCCCGTGCACGGCGAAGTAGAGTCCGCGCAGCGGGTCCACCATGGCGAGGCCCTTGGCCGCGGATCGCACCGTCTCGATCCGCAGCCGATCACGCTGCACGATCGCGGAGCGCGGACGGGATGGCCGGGCGCCGCGCAGCGCCACACCCGCGAGACCAACCAGCGTCGCAACCGCAGCGCTACGCTCGCTGCGGGGATACGCGAGACCCAGATCGCGGAACAGCGATCGGATGCTGGCCACGCCCTCTTCCAGACGCCCGGTCTGCAAATACTGTTCGGCGGCGCGTCGTCGGAGATCCAGCGCCTCGATCTCGTCGCAATGCTCCGCTGCCTCTATGAAGAGCGGCGCGGCCTCAGCGCCTCGACCGGCATTGACCAAAGCGTTCGCGAGTCTGACCAGGAGCGCTTGGCGGCTCGCATCCGCGCTGCCCCGCAACTCCAGCGCCGCGCGATAGAACGTCGCCGCTTCGCCAAAGGCGAGCGCCCGGTCGGCGCGCTCTGCTGCTTCCACCCCCCAGTCCGCCGCCGCTCTAATTTCGCCGGCGCCGAGGAAGTGGCGATGAAGAGCTGGCGCATCGGGCACGTCCGCGCGCACCAGGACCTGGGCCAGACTCCGATGTCGTTCTCGCAGCGCCCCAGGAGACAAGCCCGCGATCACGACCTCGCGGATTCGGTCGTGGTACGCCTCAATGCGCACGCCGGCCGCCGATGCCTGGCGCAGCAGCCGCTCTTCTTGGAGCGTGATGAGCTCGTGGCGGCCGTTGCCACTCAAGGCACCAGCAGTGGCGGCGACGCGTAGGTCCACAGGCTGGCCCGCAACGCACACGATCTCGAGCAACCGTCGTGACGACTCGCCGAGTTGGTCAGAGCGGGCGGTGAGCATCTCGCTCAGGCTCGCACCGGATGTCGTGGCGCGAGTGGGTGCTACGCAGCGACAAGCGGACCAATTGAGCGACAAAGAACGGCGACCCGCCTGCCTCTTGGACCACGGATGCCACGTCGACCACGCGACCCCGGCCAATATGCTCGGCCAGCGCGGAAACATCGGCGTCGTCCAGCGGCCCGAGCGTGATCGTTACCGCACCGATGCTGCGAGCGCCCTCTCGCGCCTCGAACGCGGTAAACGCCGCGGCCGTCGCTTGGTCCTCGCTGCGATGGGTGAGGATCAGCAAGACACTGGGTGGATCCGCGCCGCCAAAGACCTCTCGTGCCAAGGCTGCGCTGTCTGGGTCTGCCCACTGGATATCGTCAATCCAGAGCACCAAGCGTTGCCGATCGGCCAGTCGGGCCAACAACTCGCGGATGCCGGCGAAACCCCGTCGTCGCAGTTCGATGGCGTCTTCGCTATCGTCGCGAGCCACCCATTCGGCGAACAGTGGCAGCCGTCCGAGCACCGGAAACAAACGCACCATCGCCCCGGCATGTCGCGGGACGAGACCAGCGACGGCGGTCTCCGACTGGTCCGACAAGTAATGACTGAGCGCGTCCACCACGCCGTCGAATGCGCGGTAGGGCACCGTTTCGTACGGATGGCATCTGCCGCGGAGAGCGACGACGTCGCCGCTGCGCTCGATGGTCGAGAGGAACTGGCGCACCAACTCGCTCTTGCCGATGCCTGACGGTCCGCAGACATGGAGGATGCTCGTACCGTCCGACCGCAGCTTGGCGAGAGTGTCGTCCATCAGCGCGAGCTCAGCGGCGCGGCCCACGAAGGGTGTCTCGTCGGCGAGCGGCACCGGGGGCGTGCTGGTCCGCTGTTCCGCTGAGCAGCTTTCAATGACCGAAGCGACCTGCCTGGCGTCAGGGCGCCGGCGCGGATCGGTGTCGAGGAGGGATGTAATCAGCTCTGCGAGACTGTCGGGGACTTCGCGGCCGAGCCGCGCGGGTTGTGGACGCGCGTCGCGCGAGAGGAGATGTGCAGCCCGGCCGTTGAACGGTAACTCGCCGCAGAGTGCTTCGTAGAAGACGACGCCGACGCTGTACCAGTCGGAGGCTGGAGTGGACGGCTCACCCCACAACACCTCCGGCGCCATATACGCCAAGCTCCCGGCGACTGTTTCGGATCGTTCGACCGCCAAGATGCGGCCACCGAACGGGATCATGAAACCGAAATCGAGCAGCACCGCCCGGCCGCCCCTGTCCACCAGACAATTCGGCGGCTTGACGTCGCGATGCAGGCGACCGGCAGCATGCAGCGCCGCGAGGCCATCGATGAGCTGGCGCGCGGCGGAGATGAATCGGATCAGCGGTGCGCCACGGCTGCCGGGATCGGTGCCGCGCACGTAACGGACGAACTCCACGCCATCGACGAACTCCATGGTGAAGAAGCACTCGTCGCCGGCGACATGGAGCTCGTACAATTGGACGAGATTGCGGTGCCGGATGCCAGCGCAAGCGCGGAACTCCTGTTTGAGCCGGTAGATACCTTCGGAATCGAGCTCGACCAGGGTCTTGAGCGCGACGGTAACGTCGTTTTCTCTGTCCAGGACGCGGTAGACCAAGCCACTGCTGCCGCGTCCCAGCAATGCCAGCGGCTGGTATCGTCCGCCGGCCCACGGATGCGCGCGCAGAGCAGTCATGTCCGCTCCGCGCTCGTCACCGCGCTGCTGCGATGGTCCCTCGGAGCGCTCGCCGGCTGGCGGCCCGAGCTGCAAACTGCGGCGCGTCGCTCAGTCACTCGCCGCACTGGAGGCCGACCCCGCCCACGCAGATGGAGGTCTCGCTCCTGGCGCGAGGTATCCGGATCGCCCTCCACAGCCGGCGCCATGGCGTCCAGTTAGTCGATCGCCGCGGGAAACTCCAAGATGATCCTCAACATCGCGCTCAGACTGTTGACGACAGATGCCTTTCCACACGACATAGCTGGCGAGTCCACCATGGCAGGTAACGACAGTAGGCGTCGCAGCCCCCCGCGCCGTCAGTCTTCGGACGTGTTGATCGTCGGCGCCGGGCCGGCCGGGGTGTCCACATGGCTTCATCTCCACGCTCTGGCGCCGGACGTCGCCGCCCGGTGTCTGGTCATCGATCGCGCCTTCTTCCCGCGCGACAAACCCTGCGGAGGCGCGATCACCCCGCTGGGGACGGCCATTCTCGACGGGCTCGATGTGACGGTATCGGTGCCAACCGTCCGCGCCCCGGCCATCGAGTTTCGTCTCGGCAACCGGTCACATCTCTTTCGCCATCCCGCGGCACTGCGCATCGTTCGGAGGATCGAGTTCGACGACGCGCTCGTGCGCCTCGCCGTCGCTCGCGGGATGACGCTGCATGAGGGTGAGCAGTTCCACGGGTTGTCCCGGGCGAGGGGTCGCCTCGCCGTGCGAACCGATCGCGACAGCTATGCGGTACGCGTGGTGGTCGCCGCGGACGGTGCGCAGAGCGCGGTGCGGCGCGCAATCCAGCCGGCAAAGCGCGCGCGCTATGCACGACTTCTCGAGGTCGTGACCCCATGTCAGATGGGCGACGCGGAACTGACGCGCGAGGTAGCAGTGTTCGACTTCACGGCGATGAACCGGGGGTTACAAGGCTATGTCTGGCACTTCCCCTGTATTGTTGATGGAGCGCCGGCATCGACACGGGGGGTGTTCGAGACCCGCCTACACGAACGACGCAAGCGCGCCGACCTTCGTCGCATTCTCGAAGATGCGCTGGCTGAGCGGCGCGTAGAGACCGGCGCCAGATTGACCGCGCACCCGATTCGCATCTTCGACCCGTTGGCCGCCGTTTCTGTCGCCAACGTCATCTGCGTCGGCGATGCAGCAGGCGGCGATGCGGCCCTGGGTGAAGGGATCGCCCACGCACTCGACTTCGGCGATCTCGCTGCCAATGTCGTCGCTGATGCGTTCGACTCGGCTGATTTCTCGTTCCGCGACTATTCCACCCGCCTCAGATCACATCCGGTCGGTCGAACACTGATGAGCCGGCTCGAGCTCGGTACCGCCATGTACGAGGATGCGGCGACGCCGACCGTCCACACCCTGGACCTGCTCGCGCGCTCCCTGCTGCCGACGTGAGCCGTCGAGGAGCGCCATCGTCCCCGCGAATTTAGATGTACGGGATTCCGCCAATAGACACCGGCGAGCGTGCCGTATTGCCTGGCGCGCCACGGAGGGAGCCGGATGTCGAAAGAGCGAGCTGCACTGACCATTCCTATCGGTCGCCGAGGCGTCAGCAGCATGCTGACCGCGGGAGCCACCTTGTTCCACGCCCGATCACTGCTGGCGCAAACCGCGGCAGCGTCACCGACCGCTACGGCAACCGGGACGCCGACATGGTCGCCGCCCGGAACCGTGTTGACGTCGCCACTTCTCAGCTCGCTGGTGTCCGACCTTCTGCGCAGCCGCGCCGTGCGCGAGCGCCTCAACAGAGATCCGGCAGGCGTGGTCAACGAATACGGACTCACCGATTTACAGAAGGCGGCGTTCTACAGCATGAAGCTCGCCGACATGTCCACGTTCATAGGCAAAGAGAACACGATGGTGGCTTGCCGACTTCGCGAATCTGGATTTCAAAGAGTACTGGCCCTACGAAGACCCGGCACCGGATCCAAACGACTATTGCGACACCAGCATCGCGGGCAGTTATCCAGATCCAACGCCAGAGATCTTTCGGATCCGGCCGTTCACGATCAAAGAGAAAATCCCCAGCACCTTCGTCGTCTACGGCCAGTCTTTCCCGCCCGACGCCGTGCTCGAAGCGGTTCCCAACATCAACATCAAGGTGGAAGCGATTCGCGTCAGCGGAACGTTCCGTTCTTCCCACCTCTCCGCGAAGGTAACGGGCGACCTGGCGGGCGAGAAGTACAGCCTCAACCTGGTCCGGCGCTCATATCGAGCGGATCGGCGCCTTCGCTGCGCCGGTGCGTCTGGATCGCTATCTCAGCCACGTGAAGTTGGTTTGGCGTGCAGGTGCGATCGCGGCCAAAGCATACGTCGGCGCAGTCCCCACGCTGTCCTTGGTGACCGCGTCGCAATCGGCGGAGATGCCGTTCTGTCCTGCGTGAGCACGCGCGGAGCGAGAAGGGCCCGGCGGGCGCTGGCAGCGTGCTTCGGCGTATCGGTGCTCGCGGCCTGTGCGGATAGCGCGCCGGCCGCGCCGCCTCGCTATCGTGAAGGTCAGATATTGGTTCGACTCGATGCTGCGCAGTCCGACAACCTTTTGAAAGCGATTGCCGAACAGCGCGATGCCGGAATCCTGTTCGTCGCGGCTGCCGGCAACGACAACCAGGACGTCCGCCTTCCGGGCTTCTACCCGGCGGCCTATGACGTCGCCAACATGATCACAGTCGCTGCGTGCGATAGCGATGGCAAACGGCTCGTCGATTCGAACTACGGTCCCGACCGCGTCCATTTGACGGCGCCCGGTGGAGACATCTTGAGCAGCCAGCCGTTGTCGAAAAGTGCGTCGTGCGGCGGGAAGAAGGCGCCCGGCGTCGCGAGCGCCAGCGGTACGTCGATGGCAGCGCCGCATGTGGCCGGCGTAGCGGCGCTGCTGGCGGCGGGATTCCAAGATGCCGACTGGAAGGAGATCAAACGGCGCATCGTACAGTGCGGCGTGCCAGACGGACTGCCGACGAAGATCACCATCAGCGGCTTGAAGCTGAACGCCGCCGCGTCGTTTGCCTACCCGGCGCCGCCGCCCACGCCCTTGCCCTGAGTGCGGTCGGCCGCAGCACAGCGTTGCGCACGGAACGTCGAGTGACCCGGCTCACCCGCGCTCGATGCCGAAGGCGCGCACCAGGTTGTGGACGTGGGCGCGGCTGAGGTCGAGGCGGCGCGCGGTCTCGGAGATGTTCCAGTCGGTTTCCTCGAGCGTGCGGCGCAGCAGGGCTTCCTGAAAGCGGCGGGTCGCCTGCTGGAAGGTCTCCGGTCCCGGCGCCGCATCGGCGACGGGCGCGGCCGCGCCGGGGAAGACGTGGCGCGCCTCGATCTGCAACAGCCCGTCGCCGTTGGCGAAGATCGCGGCGCGCTCGATGACGTTGGCGAGGTCACGCACGTTGCCCGGCCATTCGGCGGTGCGCAGCGCGTGGGCGGCGTTGGGCGAGAGCGACAACTTCGGCAGGCCATGTGTGCTGCAGGCGCGGGCGCAGAAGTGGCGGGCGAGATCGTCGATGTCTTCGCGCCGCTCAGCCAACGTGGGCATGCGGATCGGCACGACGGCCAGGCGAAAGTACAGATCCTCGCGAAAGCGATGCTCGGCCACCGCGAGTTTCAAGTCGACATTGGTCGCGGCGACGAAGCGGACGTTGGCGTGCACCGGCTTTGGCGCGCCGAGCGGGAAGTACTGCTTGGACTGGATCAATTGGAGGAGCTTCCCCTGCAGCTCCAGGGACAGTTCACCGATCTCGTCGAGAAACAGCGTGCCACCCTCGGCGCCGGCCACCTTGCCCTCGATCTTGCGGTCGGCCTGCGAGTGGCCACCTTTCTCGGCGCCAAACAGCTCGCTCTCCAACATGTCCCGGGCGAAGGCCGCACAGTTGAGCTCCTGGAACGGCGCCCCTGCGCGTGGGCTATTGTCATGGATGACCCGCGCGAGTTGCGTCTTGCCGGTGCCGGTGTCGCCGGTGATCAGCACCGGCACGTCGATCGGTGCGACCATCGCGGCCTGCCGCAACGTCTCGGCGACGGCGGCGCTGCGCCCGATAACCCCGTCAGCCCGTAGCTTGGTCCGCAACGGCTGGGTGGGATCGCCGAGACGGCGGCGCAGGAGCAAGCGATCGGCGATCGGCGCGACGTGCGCGGCGAAGAGCTCCGTCTGAGTCCTGTGCTCCTCGCTGTATGGGCCGCCGCCGGCGCGCCGCCGGAGGTACACGACGCCGCGCGGCGGATCTTGACCGATCGGCGCGCACAGGATCGCCTCGAGCTTGGCGACGCGCACGCTCTCGAAGTCGCTGAACCGGGGATCGGCAAGGGCTGACGTCGTCATCATCGTCTGACCCGACGTCAGCGCGGCGCCGATGATGCCGCGCGAGATCGCCTCGAGCACGCCGGCCAGCTCGCGGTCGGAGAAGCCGTGGGCCAGCGACCAGGCCTCGGCGTCTGCGCCGGCGTCCGGGTCGCGCAGCTCTATGTAGCCCTGCGCCGAGCCGGTCAGCTCGACGACCAGCGCCAGGGCCTGCTGGAGGAACGGCTCGATCTCCTTCTGCTGACCGAGCTCGAGCAAGCGCAGGTAGAGGTCCCGCTCGCGGCGCAGGGTGGCCGGGTCCTGATTGTCCGCGGCCTGCGACATGTGTCGACCAGTTAGTCGATCGCGGTCCGAAACCCAAGGTTGTTGTCTATTCGGCTTTTCAGTCGCCCCGCGGCGGCCTGTCGAGTGCGGTTGACAGTCCGCTCGGCGCACGAGTCTCCGCCCATGTCTGCGGTCCGCCGCAGCGATGGCACGGCCCTTGAGATGGAACCGGTCAACGCACGCGCGCTGCAACAGAGGCCCAGGGGACCGATCATCCACTCGACAACCGCCATCTAGGAGGGACTGACCATGACGAAGAAGACCTCGCTGTTCATCACCTTGACCGTCCTCACCACCATCGCCGGCGCCGCGTCGGCACAGACCGACAGCCTGCGCTGTCAGGCGCGCCAGATGCGCGCCGAGAGCCAGTACCATCGCTGCCTGTCGCGCTGCGACCGGCGCAGCGATCGCAACGCCGCCCGGCCGGCCGATCGCCAGACCGACACCAACTTGGCCGACTGCGACACCGCCTGCGCGAGCCACTACGACGACGACCTCGTCCGCATCACCGGCAAGGCGCCCTGCATTGATGCGCCGCCGCCGCCGCCGAATCCGGATGAGTGCGAGGCCCATATTCTGCGCCTCAGCTCCGGCCTGCTGCTGTGCGCCGCCCAGTGCGGCCGCCAGCATCGCCGCGACGGGTTCGACAAGGCCGCCTGTCTCGACACCTGCCAGACGCGCTGCGGCACCGCCGCCGACCAGCTCATGGCCAGCCCGATGTGCGCCGCCGGTCGCGCCGGCAGCGGCGACGCGTGCGCGCTCCACTGACGTCGGTCCCCCCGACCCCGGGGTGCGGTCGGTCGCCACCTGGCGGCCGCCGCCCCCGGCCCCTCAACACGCCCCGACGGGCGGCGGGCTTCGGCCCGCCGCCCGTCGCTGCGTTCAGATCTCACCACCGGCACGCTTGCGCGACGCGTGGCCGCCGCGCATTTTCCGCGCATGCCGACCTGGTTCGAGACCGCGCGCTTCGGGATGTTCATCCACTGGGGGCACGTCAGCCAGCAGGGGTGGGAGCTCTCGTGGCCGCTGGTCGGTGGCGCGCCGGTGTTTCCCGCCTGTCAGGACGTACCCGCCGCCGAGTATCACGCCGGCGCGACGCGCTTCTCGCCGACGCCGGGCGCGGCACGCGACTGGATGGCGCGCGCGCGCCGGGCCGGGATGACCTACGCGGTTCTCACCACCAAGCACCACGACGGCTTCGCGCTGTGGCCGACGCGCGCCGCCGATTGGTCGATCGCGCGTACGCCGTACGGCGGCGACCTGGTCCGCGAGTACGTCGATGCGGCACGCGCCGAGGGGCTCCGCGTCGGCTTCTATTTCTCGCTCTCCGACTGGCATCACCCCGACTATCCGCCGTTCACCGACGCCGATCGCCCGTATCGCTACGGCCAGGTGCCGAAGCCGACGCCGGAGCAGTGGCGGCGCTTCACCGCGGTGCTGTTCGCGCAGATCGAGGAGCTGCTCACCGACTACGGGCGCATCGACCTCCTGTGGTTCGACGGCGGCTGGGAACGCAGCGTCGAGGCGTGGCGCAGCGCCGAGCTCGAGGCCCGCATCCGCACGTGGCAACCGGAGATCCTGATCAACGATCGCCTGCCGGGCAGCGGCGATTTCGACACGCCCGAACAGTTCGTGCCGCCGCAACCGCCGGCGCGCCCCTGGGAGACCTGCCTGACCATGAACGACAGCTGGGGCTGGAACCCGACCGATACGCACTACAAGTCGGCGCGCGCCCTGGTCCACACGCTCTGCGAGGTCGCCGGCCGCGGCGGCAACCTCCTGCTCAACGTCAGCCCGACCGGCGACGGCAGCCTGCCGCCGGCACACATCGAGCGGCTCGACGCCATCACTGAGTGGATGGGGGCCTACGGCGAGAGCATCGTCGGCACCACGCCTGGCCTCGAGCCGTGGCAGTTCTACGGCCCGAGCACGCGCCGCGGGCAGACCGTCTACCTGCACCTCGTGCAGCGCCCCTACGACAGCGTCACGCTGCGCGGCGTCTACATCAAGCGCGTGACCGGCGCGCGCGAGCTGCGCACCGGCGCCGCCCTCGCCTACCGCGGCCGCTGCACGATCCTCGACCAGGTCCTCAACAGCGATCCGCTCGGCGAGCTCATCATCGACGTGCCGGAAGCGGTACTCGACCCGCTGGCGACCGTCATCGCCGTCGACTTCGCCGACGCGTAAGAAATCTCAACGCGAAGGCGCGAAGACGCGGAGATCGGAAGAGTATCCGATCGGGAACCTCCTCCGTCCTTCGCGCCTCCGCGTCTTCGCGTTGAAGTAGTGTTCTAGCTGTTCAACCGCTCGAAGAACGCCTTGATGCGCGCCGCGTTGGCACCGACGTCGCCTTTGCCGTCGCGCGATTTGGAGCGCATCTGCACGACGCTCTGGCCGTTCGCCGTCGGACGCACCTCGATGACGAAGTCGTCGTGGAAGTGGAACAGCCAGGTGGTGTCGTAGCCCTCGAGCGCGTGCGCATCGGCGTCCTCGCGCGTGATGACCCACGTCGGCATGCTGCGCGCGGCCGCGGCGACGCGCTTGAACGCTTCGTCGGGCGACATCGCCAGGGTGACGGGCCCCAGGTCCTTGTAACCGGCCTTCTGCTGGTCGGCGAACGTCGCGCCGGGATACGCCATGTCGCGGCCGGCGTTGTCGGGCAGCGTGCTGGCGTACACGAACTGCGGCGGGTTGTCCGTGTCGGTGGTGATGTCGTTGATGCGCGGGATGTCGCTGCGCGCGCCGGAGATCAGGAGCACGCCGACCACGACGGCCAGCGCGAGGGCGATGCCGATGAGCGTCGCGCCACGCGATCCGACGGGGCCGACGATCAGCGCCAGCAGCCCGGTCACGACAGCGAGCACGCCGAACGCCAGGCCCAGCAGGAACACGCCGAATCCGGCGATCGGCGCGGCGATGAAGAAGTGGGCCAGGGCCGGGCCGAGGAAGACGGTCAGCAGACAGAGACGGCCGAGCCACGTGCTCACGCGCCCGAGACGCGAGGTGTTGGCAGGCATAGCGTGCTCCCCCTTGGTGGTTGTCGGCGCTGTGACCGCGCCGGCCGCCTGTTAGGCCGCCCGACGACGCCAAGTCAAACGCGGATCGGCCGGGCCACTCCACTACGCGAGGCGCTCGACATGCGGGCGAGCCGCCCGCGCTCCCGGCAGCGGCCGCGCCGCCGGGTCTCCCGCATCGCTAGCCGCCTCAGGTACCGGTGTCACTGCCAGACGGCGAGGTGCGGCAGCGCCAGGCGCAGCTGTCGATCCGGCGGCGCGGCCGCAGCGCGATAGGTGACCAGAAAGCGTCCACCCGACGTGCGGAGACAACTGCCTTCGCGCCGATCGCGCAGGTCGTGCCGGCGAAGGAAGAGCCAATCGAAGGGGCGGGTCGTGGTGTACCAGCTCGAGATCGGCGAGCAGGCGACGCGCACGGCATCCTCGCGTCCGAGATCGTAGGCGACGTCGAGCTGCCCGTCGGCATCCACCGCGTCGGGTTGCGCGGCGATCCAATCGACCACCGCGCGCATCTCGCTCGCCGGGAGAAAATGGGGATACCGCTGCGGGAAGCGCTGGCTCGGTCCCGCGAGCGCGAAGGCGACGACGAGCGCCGCGGCGACCATCGTGGTCCCGGCCGACCAGACGCGCAGCATCGGCCGCGCCGTGGTGACGGCCAGCAGGATCGCCGGTGCGAGCAACGCCGGCAGCAACGGTACCAGGAGATCGGGCCGTCCCCCCGGCGTGAAGGCGCCCGGCGCGAGGAGGGCGCGTCCCACCAGCAGCAGCGCGGCATTGGCGATCAAGAGCGCGGCGCCGGCCTCGCGGTTCGGGAACCAGTCGCCCAACAGCACCCCGAGCGGCTTGCGGGCGCGGCAATCGGCGATCATCGGCGGCAGCGCCGGCACGGCCAACGCGGCGCCGACGATCGAGGCGGCCAGCAGGGTCGGTCCCCAGCCGTCGCCGGTCAGCAGCCGCTCTCCGACCTGCGTTCCCCAGAACGCGATCGCGCTGAGGATCGCGCAGGCGATGAGCATCAGCGGTACGCACCAGGCGAGCAGGGCCGACTCGCCGGCGCGCCGTGCGGCGGTCATCAGCCGACCCTCGATCGGCAGGAGCGCCAATATGGCCGTGCCGCCGGCGATGAACGCCACGGCGAGCGCGGCGTGCTGGCCGATGTGCGCGACGCGCATCAACCACGGTCCGTAGAGGATGAACGCGGGGCCGACCGCGATGGCGATGCCGAGCTCGATGGCGATGCCACGCTGGCGCGGCGGACACACGCCCACGACGGCCAGCGCGAGGAGGCCCTGGGCGGCCAGATCGCCGAAGCCGACGAGATGCACCGCCGGTTGCAGCAGGAGCAACGCGGTGAGCAGCGCCGCGAGGTCGAGCCGTATGTCCGCCCGACGCGTCGCGCGCTCGGTCAGCACCAGCAACAGCGCGGTGATCCCGGCGTTGATCGCCAGGGCCAGGTACTGATTCCAGAGGCTGACGGACGCCAAGGTGGCTGCCGGACAGAAGGCCAACGCCGCCACCGCGAGCGCGCCGCGCCGGCGGCGTGCCAGCCCGAGGCCGAGCGCCACCAGCATCGCGAGCTGCGACAACGACAGGGCTCGTGACACCGCGAGCAGATCGGGCAGGCGCGCCAACGGCGCGGCGAGCAGCGGCACGCCGGCGAGATTGGGGGTGCCCAGGCTGCTGGCGAGGCCGACGGTGGGCGCGGTGCCGCCGAGGATCTGCGTGCCGAGCCAGAGGTTCGCCGACTCGTCGATGCCCCAATCCGCGAGATCCGCGACGCGCCAGCGCACTATCGCCGCGATGCCGCACACCACGGCAACCGCGATCGCCGCCGCGACGCGCCGCGCGGTCACACCTGGCGGCTGAGGATCACCTGGCGCAGGACGTGGCGATGACACTGCTGCTGATCCTCGGGGCAGTGGCAGAGCAGCGTGACCGGCTCGCGCTGGGCGAGCGTCTTGATCAGACGCAGGGTGAACTTCTGGCCGTGATTCTTGATCGTGCGGTTGGCGGCGTCGGCGGTCCCGCCAGCAAAGAGCTCGCCGCGATAGCGGCGAGCGAACGTCGGCCAGGTCAGATCGCCGGCGAGGAACCCGCGCAGCAGCGCCTCGCTCGGGCCCAGGTTCGCCATCCACACGTCGTAGCGATCGGTGGACAGGCCGCGGCCGCGAAAGCGCGTCGCGAGGATGCGCAGTCCGTCGCCCTTCGCGATCGGCGACCACACCGACTTGGTGGCGAGCGCCATCGCCGCAGCGCTAGTCGAGGCGAGGGTGACGGGTCAAACGGTGGCGCGCGTCGGTCGCGGTCGACAACTCGCGCGCGAGGGCGCACGGTCGAGCGAAGAACCGGAGGAGGGCGACATGAAGATCGGGTTCATCGGTGTCGGCGGCATGGGCGCGGGGATGGTGCGCAGCCTGCTCAAGGCCGGCCATCAGGTGACCGTGTGGAACCGCTCGCCCGATCCGGCGCGCGCGCTGCAGGCCGACGGCGCCACCGTCGCCGCGGAGGCGCGCGACGTCGCCGCCGCCGAGGTCGTGATCACCATGCTGGCGGACGACCACGCGGTCGAGGCGGTCGTGGCGGCGCCCGCCTTCATGACGGCCCTCGGCGCCGACACGATCCACGTCATGTCCGCGACGATCAGCGTGGCCCTCGCCGAGCGCCTGACGGTCCTGCACGCCGCGGCGGGCCGCGCCTACGTGTCCGCGCCGGTCTTCGGCCGGCCGGCGGCGGCAGCCGCCGCGCAATTGTTCGTGGTGGCCGCCGGCGCGGCGGCGGCGCTGACGCGATGCGAGCCGGTGTTCGCGGCGATCGGGCGGCGCACCGTCGTCGTCGGCCCCACGCCGTCGAGCGCGACCATCGTCAAGATCGCCGGCAACTTTCTCCTCGCGTCGATGCTCGAAGCGCTCGGCGAGGGTTTCGCCCTCGTCCGCAAGCACGGCATCGATCCGGCGCAATTCCTCGACGTGCTGACCGGAGCGCTGTTCCCGGCGCCGGCGTACCAGTTCTACGGCGGACTGATCGCCAACGACCAGTTCGAGCCGGCCGGCTTTGCGATGGCGCTCGGGCTCAAGGACGTCCGCCTGGCGCTGGCCGCCGGCGACGCCGCGATGGTGCCGCTGCCGCTGGCCGCCCTGGTGCACGACCACCTGATCACCGCCATCGCCCGCGGCTACGGCCACCTCGATTGGGCCGGCGTCGCCCGCCTGCACGCCGACGCCGCCGGCCTGCCGCCGCGGTCGTGATGCGGGGGCCATCACTCGTACGGCGCTAGAGATGCGGGCGAGTCGCCCGCGCTCCCGGGCGCCTGCCCCTCCGCAGCGCGGTACCGTGGGTTCCCCAGCTGGGAGCGCGGGCGGCTCGCCCGCATCTCTAGCGCTTCTCGCACGGCGGCCCCGGTCATGCCTCCCATTCACCCCCGCACCTTGCGCACGTCGCCGACGCGCAGCGTGAAGCCGGTGCGATCGAAGTAGGTCGAGCAGCGCGATGCTGAACTTGCGGCTGGCGCCGATGAGGTCGCGGAAGGCGGCGGCGGTGATGTCGCCGTGCGCTCGGCGGCGTGCTCGCGGATCAGCGTCGCGGGCGCGCTCGACGGCGTCGGCGGCGAAGTAGAGGTGGCGTCGGCGCGGGCGACGCGCCCGGCGCGCTCGAGCGTCGCGAGGATGGCGGCGAGGCGCGGACGGGGCGATCGCCGAGCTCGGCGGCGAGCTGCCGCACATCGGGCGGCGTCAGCGCCGCCGGCGGCGAGGCGCGCCACGAGCGCCTCGCCGAGCGCCGCCTCGGCCGGCGATCAAGCCGGCCGCGGTGGCCGGGCAGACGCACCACGCTCTCCTCGCGCACCAGCACCGCCTCGCGTTCCAGCTCGCGCGACCACGGCGCGGAACACCTTGGGCGCGCAGATCGGCGGCGAGCTGCGAGCGCAGCGACTCCATCTCCATGCCCGGCGCTCGCGCGGCTGTGCGCTGGTGGATGTCGCCGAGAGCGCGGCGCCACCGCGGCGCGCAGGCGCTGCCACTTCTCGCGCGCGTCGTGTACGCCTCGGCGTGCGCCGCGTCGGGCAGCGGCCGCACGCCGGGCTGGCGCGGCAGGAGCGCGCGCACCGCGTCGGCGCGCAGGTTGGCGGCGGCGGCGAGCGCGTCGGGCGCGACGGCGAAGGCGGCCTCCAGTGTCCAGCAGCGCGCTCGAGGCGGTCGAGCGGCGTGTCCGCGTCGCGCAACGCCGCCAGCTGGGCAGGCGCGGATCGCGCTGCGGCGCGGCCGCGGCGCGAACGGGATGCGAGCACGACGCCGCCGCCGATGGTGCGCGCGCGCGGTCTGCGTCGCGCAGGATGAAGCGGTCGCCGCCGAACGCCGCGATCGGCTCGCGCAGGACGAGCTGCGCGAGGGCCGACTCCTTCGGCGCGAGCGCGGCGCGGCCGTCGAGCCAGACGATGCTTGCCCATCGCCTCGGCGGTGCCGAGGTAGACCCGCACGGTGGCGTATGGCTGGCGCAGCGGGCGGCCGCGCCGCGGGGCGCAGCTCGACCCAGGCGTCGAAGCGGTCGGTGACCCGATCGAGCTCGGGGTCGCAGACCACGTGGCCGCGCCGCACCTCGCCGCGCTCGATCGCCGGCGAGGTTGAGCGCGACGCGCTGGCCGTAGCGCGGCCGCTTCGACCGGCGCGCCGTGCACCTGCACGGCGCGCACGCGCGCCTCGCCGCCGCCGGGCAGGACGCGCACGCGCCGCGCCCGGCGCGCACGACGCCGGCGGTGGCCGTGCCGGTGACCACCACGCCGTGGCCGCGCATGACGAAGGCGCGGTCGACCGGCAGGCGGAAGCAGCCCGCCGGCTCGGCGGCGCGCACAGTGTCGCGCAGCGCCGCGCGCGATGGCCGCGCGCAGCGCCTCGATGCCCTCGCCGGTGACCGCCGACACCTCGACCACCGGCGCGCCCTCCAAGGCCGGTGCCGGCGAGCAGGATCTCGATCTCCTCGCGCACCGCGCGCGCGGCGCGCCGCGTCGACCAGATCGACCTTGGTGATGCGCCACCACGCCGCGCCGCGCGCCGAGCAGGTGCAGGATGTCGAGGTGCTCCTCGGTCTGCGGCATGACGCCGTCGTCGGCCGCCACGACCAGCAGCACCAGGTCGATGCCGTGCGCGCCGGCCAGCATGTTGCGGATGAAGCGCTCGTGGCCCGGCACGTCGACCACGCCCGCCGCCTCGCCGTCGCCGACGTCGAAGTGCGCGAAGCCGAGGTCGATCGAGATGCCGCGCTCCCGCTCTTCCTTGAGCCGGTCGGTGTCGATGCCGGTCAGCGCCTTGATCAGCGCGGTCTTGCCGTGATCGATGTGCCCGGCGGTGCCGAGGATCGGCGTGCATGCGGAGGTCACGGAGGAGCACCGATGGCGCACCGATGAACACCGCACGCCCGTCACGTCCGCGTCCATCCGTGATCATCGGTCGTCCATCGCCGTGCGTGATCCGCGGCACAGATCTGCTCGGCGTGCTCGATGCAGCGCAGGTCGAGCCAGAAGCGATCCTCGTGCACGCGGCCGATGATCGGCGGCTCGCTGGCGCGGAAGCGCGCGGCGATGGCGAGCGGTCCGATCGGTCGGATGGGCGATCGCGACGGCGCTCTCGACGGCAGCGTCTCGGTGGGCTGCGCGCCGCTGCCGATCTGCGGCTGCGGCGTCGACCAGCTCGATCGCGGTATCGGCGCCGAGGGCGGCGCGCAGGAGCGGCACCGCGGCCTCGCCGACGTCGTCGAGCTCGGCCAGCGGGCGGGTCAGCAGGCGCAGGGTCGGCAGCGCCGCGGCGAGGTCGGGCGCGGTGCGGTAGAGGCGCAGCGTCGCCTCGAGCGCCGCGAGCGTCAGCTTGTCGCAGCGCAGCGCGCGGCTGCAGCGGGTTGCGGCGCAGGCGGTCGATCAGATCGGCGCGGCCGACGACGCAGGCCCGCCTGCGGGCCGCCGAGCAGCTTGTCGCCGCTGAACGTGACCAGGTCGGCGCCGCGCGCGCACGCGCTCCGCCGACCACCGGCTCGCGCGGCAGGCCGCACTGCGTCAGGTCGACCAGCGCGCCGCTGCCGAGGTCCTCCATCACCGGCACGCCGTGCGCGCGGCCGATCGCCACCAGCGCGTCGAGCTCGCACCGCCGGCGGTGAAGCCGGCGATGCGATAGTTCGACGGGTGCACCTTGAGCAGCAGCGCGGTGCGCTCGCCGACGGCGCGCTCGTAGTCGCGCGGTGCGTGCGGTTGGTGGTGCCGACCTCGCGCAGCAGCGCGCCGCTCTTGGCGCAGACGTCGGGAATGCGGAAGGAGCCGCCGATCTCGATCAGCTCGCCGCGCGACACGACCACCTCGCGGCCCTCGGCCAGCGTGTTGAGCGCCAGCAGCACGGCGGCGGCGTTGTTGTTCACCACCAGTCGCCGCCTCGGCGCCGGTGAGCGCGCAGAGGTGCGCCTCGACGTGCGCGTCGCGCTCGCCGCGGCCGCCGGTCGGCGAGGTCGTACTCGAGCGTGCACGGCTGCGCGGCCACCGCACGGAGCGCCTCGACCGCGGCCGCGGCCAGCGGGCGCGGCCGAGGTTGGTGTGGAGCACGACGCCGGTGGCGTTGACCACCGGGCGCAGCGACGGCGCCGCCAGCGCCGCCACGCGCGCCGCCGCGGCCGCGAGCAACGCCGCGGGGTCGGAGGCGGCGGCGTCGCCCGCGCGCATCGCCTGCCGCGGCGTCGGCGAGCGCGCCGCGCACCGCGTCGGCGACGAGCGCCCGCGGGTAGCGCGCGAGCAGGGCGCCGGCGCCGCGCAGCAGCTCGTCGACGGAGGGCAGCGATCGCAGTGCGGATGAGCGCGGCGCCATCGCCGCGGAGTCTGGCGCGATTCACACCGCGACTCAACGGATCGGAGCGGCGGTGCGCCCACCACCGTCCCGCGTTGCCCACCCTTTAACACATCACTGGTGAACCCTTCGCTTTCCCAGGAGGTCCCATGATGCGCACCACCGCGGTTCTGCTCCTGCTGCTCGCCGCGAGCCATCGCGCCGCGGCCCAATCGCGTGCGGACGACGGCGCGGTGCCGCCCGGGCTGATCGTCGACGAGCGATCGGCGGCGCGCACGGCGCAACGGCGCGCTCGACGAAGCGCGCATCCCGGGGGCGCGCGCCTGGCGCGCGCTGGATCCCGCGGTGCCGCGCGGCGCGCGGCGCTCGAGGCGGATCGCGACGCGGCGGAGGCGACTGCGCCGGGCGCCGCGGCGGTCGTCATCGCGCCGCTCGCCGGCGATCGCCGAGTCGCCGCCGCGTGTCGACTCCGGCGATCCCGATCCCGACCGCCTGCACAGCGCCCGCCGCCGGCGCCGTGAGGAAGGAGCGCCCTATGGACCGCATCTGCTTGCTGCTCGCCGTCCTCGTTGCTCGCGCACCGGCGCACGCGCCGACACCGGCATCGTCGCTCGGCGATCACGGCGGCGAGGGCTCGACGCCGTTCACCGGCCTGGCGCAGGCGCCCGAGGCCAATCTCTTCACCGGCGCGTTGACCACGGCCATGCCGATCGAGGTGCCGCCGGGGCGCGCGCGGCATGACGCCGCAGCTGGCCCTGCAGTACTCGAGCGGCGGCGGTCCGTCGCCCTTCGGCTACGGCTGGGATCTGCCGCTCGGTCGCATCGAGCGCAGCTCGGCGTGGGGGACGCCGCGCTGCAGCGGACCGCACACCGACGACTTCGTGCTGGTGCTGCCGACCGGGCGGCCGAGCTGGTGCGCGAGTCGCGCGGCAGCACGTACTACCGCCCGAAGGTCGAGCAGGCGTGGGTCCGCGCCGAGAAGCGCAGGAGCCGAGAACCAGTGGCGGGTCGTCGACCGCAGCGGGCGCACCTACACCTTCGGCGACGTCGACGCGGCGCGCGTCGCCAACAGCACGCCGGCGACGTTCATGGCTCAGTGCGGGCACGCGCTGCGACTGCACCGCCGTCTGGGCGCTGACCCGCATCGAGGATCCCAACGGCAACGCGATCGACATCGCGTGGAGCAAGGTCCTCAACACCCTCTATCCCGGCGACCGTCCGCTGGGGCGCGAACACGCCACGCCGGCGTTCGCGCACCTGTACACCGTGCGCTTTCTGCTCGAGTGGCGCCCGACCGCCGATCGCCTCGTCAGCTATCGCCTCGGCGTCGCAGTCGCGTCTGGTGTGGCGCATCTACGCAGATCGACGTCGACCCGACGTGCCGGCGCCCGGGCACGGCGGTGCGCAGCTACACGCTGCAGTACCGCGACGATCCCGGCGGCGCCGGGCTACCAATCGATGCTCGCGGCGGTCGGCGTCACCGGTCGGCCGACCCAGCACTTCGTCTACACGCCCAGCGTGACCGGTCACGCAGGCGCCGACGCGCCGATCGCCCGTCCGCCGGGCGCCTACGATCGGCTGCGCGTCAGCCAACGACAGCCTCGAGGTGTCGCAGAGCGTGCTCGACATGAACGGCGACGGGCTGCTCGATCTGGTGCGCAGCGACGACGCGCCGGCGGCGATCGTGGGCCGGTGTACTTCGGCGCGGTCGACGCGACCGGCAGTCTTCGGCTTCCAGGCGCACGCCCGTCGCCTGGCAGGCGCCCGGCAACTGGACGCACCTGCGCAACGTCGTGGTGGCGGACGCGGCGCCTGCAACACGACAGCGGCTGGTCCTGCACCCAGGCCGACACCTTCGACATCACCGGCGACGGCATCCCCGACTACGTCGACGCCTCGCAACCCGAACACCTGGATCGTGCTACCCCGGCCGCGGCGTGCCGCAGTGGGGGTTCGGCCGCGGCGATCACCTGGCCGGCGCCCAACCGCGCGCTACATCCGGCGCAGCTAGAACGGCGACACCTACCAGGACGTCGTCGACATCAACGGCGACGGCCTCCCCGACCTCGTCGTCAGCGGCACGCCGGGCCAGGCGGCGCCGTTCAACTGGCTCGTCTACCTCAACACCGGCGCCGGCTTCGAGGCCGCGCGCGCTGCCCGGCGTGGCCGGCGCCCGGTCGGGACGCTCGTCGACGCACGTCAGCGGCGGCACCGGCCAGGCGCTGATCGGACTTCAACGGCGACGGCCTGCCCGACATCGTGCGCAGCGGCTATCCGGGCGCCGGCGCTTGGACCGATCCGCGCTGCCAGCCGTCGCCGACCGCCTACGCATCGTGCCTGGAGGTCTACTTCAACACCGGCCAGGGCTTCGCCGCGATGGAAGCGCCGATTCCAGTGCCGCAGGGCTTCGGCGTGCAGGAATTGCGGCAACAACGGCAACGTGATTCAGGATCTGTTCGACGTCAACGGCGACGGTCTGCCCGACTGGATCTACCGCCGCTTCAACGCCGTGACGCTGAGCTTCGACCCGGAATGGCGCGTGCTGCTCAATCTCGGCGGCACGCTCGAGCCCGTGACCTACGTTCCGCAGACGTTCCTGCCCGCGCCCTACACCGAGGCGATCCCGGCGCGCGTCTGGTCCGGCGGCGCCGGGTTCTTCCGGCGCAATCATGAGGCCGACACCTTCATCGACATGGTCGATCTCAACGGCGACGGCATGCTCGACCACGTCGCGACCGGCGTCGGCGGGTGGACGGTGGGCCTGCACACCGCCGCGCAGCGGCCGAACCTGCTCGGCGGTGATGGAGAACGGCCTCGGCGGCACCGACACGGTCGCCTATCGACCGTCCACCGCCTACGACAACAGCGGCGGCGACGGGAAACCGGACCTGCCCTTCATCCAGTGGGTGGTGGATCGCACGCGGCAGAACGACGGCCTCTGCACGCCGCCGGCCGGAGCCGATCCGTTCTCGCCGTTCGCCAACCCGTGCATCGACGCGGGCCACGAGCTGGTGACGTCCTACGCATACGAGGATGGGCGCTTCGATCCGGCCGATCGCGAGTTCCGCGGCTTCCGTCGCGTCACGCGCGCCACCAGCGAGGGCAGCACGGCGCCGCCCTCGCTCACGGTCACCGTCTTCGGGCAGGATGCGCTGGTCAAGGGGCGCATCCTCCAGGTCGATACCTACGCCGGGGGCGACGTCGTCGTCCGACGCGACGTCAACAGCTGGGGCACGCGCAGTGCCGGCAGCACCCGCTCGCAGATCTGGTTGGCCGAGGCGCAGCGCGCGACGTTCGATCTCGGGGCCGGCGTACCGCTCTTTCGCACGACTGTCAGCGATCCTCCCGACGCGTACGGGAACGTGACCCACGACTACAGCGCTGGGTTGATCGGCGCCGACCGCGTCGACACGTTCACGACCTACGCCGCGCCGCAGTCCGGATCGCAGGTGCACGACAAGCCCTCGCAGGTGCGGGTGACCGACCACGACGGTGTGCTCGAACAGAAATGGTACTACTACGACGGCAGCGCCGACGGCCTCGCCACTGGCAAGGTCGAGGCTGGCAACCTCGTGCGCGTGCGCGCCCGCCTGTCCCCCGCGGTGGCCAACGGGCCGCAGACGCGCATGAGCTACGACGCCGCGGGCAACCTCTCCACGACGACCGACGACAACGGCCGCGTCACCAGCACGAGCTACGATCAATACCTCCTGCACCCGCGCGTCGTGACCAATGCGCTCGGCCATGCGACGGCCACGGACATCGACTATCGCTGGGCGCAACCGGGGCGCATCGTCGATCCGAACGGGGCCGAGACCTACTTCACGTACGATGCCGCCGGCCGGCCCGCGTGCGCGGCGCGGCCGGGCGACTCGGTGGCGCAATGCACGACGACCACGACCTATCACTTCGCCGCCGCGCCCGGTGAGCTCTCGTGGGTGGAGACCGCCGCGCGGCAGGACGGGCCGCATCCGCCGCTCCGCGCGCGCCACTTCTTCGATGCGCTGGGCCGGGCCCGCTACAGCGAGGCCTCGCGCGTCGTCGATGGCCTGCCGACGACGGTGCGGAGCAATCAGGTGGACTACGATCCCGCCGGGCGCGTCGGACGCGTCTACGATCCGTATCTCGCCGGCGCGCCCGCGCCGGACAATGGCAGCACGAGCTACGACTACCACCTGAACGGTGACAGCCGGATCGATCCGCTCGGCCGCATCCACCAACTCACCGCCAGCGACGGCTCGCGCCGCCGCACGAACTATGACGGCGCGCGCCTCAGCAGCTGGGACGAGGAGGACCAGCGCACCGAGTCGGACCTCGACAGCGCCGGCCGTACGGTGGAGCGGCGGACGTATGACGGGGAGACCCTTGCCGTCACCGTGCACCAGACCTTCGACGGCCGCGGCCGCGTGCTCGCCTCCGGACACAACGGCGTCACCATGCAGACCTTCACCTATGACTCTCTCGGGCGGAAGACCCAGGTGGTCGATGCCGACTCCGGCACCTGGCGCTACGGCTACGACGGCGTCGGCAACGTGCGATGGCAGGACGACCCGCGCGCCGGACAGCACATCGAGGTCTGTTACGACGCGGTCAATCGCCCGGTCCGGATCTGTCCGCTCTCCGGAGACTTTCAGTCGGTGCAATCCTGCGGCGCCAGCTGCTCGGCCCCGGCAGCGGTCACCTACGCGTATGACGATCGATCGGTGGCGAACGGCATCGGCCGGCTCGGCCGCGTCGACGACGGGTCCGGTTCCACCGAAATCCTCGCCTACGACGCGCGCGGGCGGCGCCTCGACGTGCGCCGGACGATCGAGGTCGACGGCACCTCACGCGGGGCGCGCTTCCGCTACCAGTACGACGACAACGATCGGGTCACGACGATGACGTATCCGGACGGCGAGATCGTGCGCACGGAGTACGACGACGCCGGCCAGCCGATCGCACTCTACAACACCGCCGGAACGTTCTACGTCACCGACGCCCGCTACGACCTGCTCGGACGACCGACCGCGATCCAGCACGCCAACGGCGTCGTCGACACGCGCACCTACGGCGGCGCGGCGGACCGCCACCGCCTGCGCGGTGTCCGCAGCGCGCGGGGAAACACCGCCCTACTCGACCTGCGCTTCCCGCAGTACTCGGCGCGCGGGCTCCTCCAGGTCGTCGCCGACGATCGCAATCCCTCCGGCGCGCTCTCCAACGCCGCGGCGTTCGGCTACGACGGTCTCGGCCGCCTCACCAACGCCGACTACGCCTACAAGCCGGCCGATCGCAGCTTCGCCTACGACGGCCTCGGCAATCTGACGCGCAACGGCGATCGCCAGATCCGCTTCGAGAACGCTGCGCGCCCCCATCAGATGACGAGCGTGGCCGTGGGCGCCTCGACGACCGCGATTGCGCACGACGCCAACGGCAATCGCCTGGGCAAAGCCGGCCAGCAGTACACCTACGATGCGTTCGACCGCCTGGTCCGCGCCGACATCGGCGCCACCACCGTGCGCTTCCTCTACGACTTCGAGGGCCGGCAGGTGGCGACCGCCCGCGAGGGAACTCCCGCGTTCGTCACGCGCTTCTACGATCAGGCGCTCGAGGTGGCCGGTGGCTTCGAGACCAAATGGTACGCGCTCGGTTCCGTGCGCGTCGCGTCGGCGGCGAGCAGCTACACGGCGTGGGAGACCGCGGCCCTCGACCACGGGTCGATTTACGTTGCGTCGTCCGGGTTGGCGCGGCCGCGCCTGCTGGTGATTCTCGGTCGCGAAGCTCAGTGGGTCGCGGTTGCCCTCGTGCTCATATTGAGCGCGGCGTTGCTCACGTTGCCCGGCGGCCGGCGCCGTCCGGTGGGGGGCGTCGTGGTGCGGCGTGGGCCGGCCGTGGCGCTGGCGCTGCTCTGCGCCGTGGGCACGTTGCCCTGGCCGCTCGCCGTCGCACCGCCGCCGGCGCTGGCTGGCGGCGGTGGGTCGGGTACCGTCATCTATCACCACCACGTCGATCACCTCGGCTCGACGCAGGTGGTCACCAGCCTCACCGGCGCGATCGTCCAACAGATCCGCTATCAGCCGTACGGGGGCGTGCGCGGGCGGTGGGACGCCAACGGCACGCCGACCCTCGGATCGGTCACGGGCGTCGGGCGCGAGTTCACCGGCTTCCAGAACGAGATCAACTCCGGCCTCCAGTACGCCGGCGCGCGCTACTACGATCCGGAGCTCGGATCGTTCCTCACGCACGATGCGCGTCGTCAGTTCGCCAGTCCGTACAGCTACGGCGGCGGCGATCCGGTCAACTGGACCGATCCGGACGGCGACTTCTTCCTCGAGCTGGTCGGGATCATCCTCGCCAGCGCCTTCGCGTCGGCCGCCATCAACACCGTCATCGCCGCGGCTCAGGGACTGCCCCTGAGCGCCATCGGACGCGCCGCGATCGGCGGCGCCGTCGCCGGTGCGGTGGGCGCCGGCATCGGAGTCGTGGCCGCCTCTGCCGCGATCGGCGTCGGCGCACTCGCGGGAACGCTCTCCGTCCCGCTCGAGGCCGCGCAGCAGCAGCTCGTCGGCGTCGCCGTCCGCTCGGCGTTCAGTACCGCCTTCGCCAACGCCGCCGGCCAGACCGCCGCGGCCGCCGGCGCGCCAGGTCCGCTTGTCACCGCGGTGTCGATCGTGGTGGGATACGCTGCGTCGTACGGCTTCGATCAGGCTTGGGGGAACGATCTCGGCGGCTCCATCACCCGCGGTACCGGCGGTCAGAGCGGCTCGAACATGTGCTCCAACACGACGGACCACACCAACATCACGACGATGGCTGCCGAGGACGCCGGCTTCAGCCACGCGGACGCGCAGGAGATCACCAGCAACAACCTTCTGCGCGACCAGAATCTCTGGCGCAACGAAGATCATTTCGACTTCCTCGCTCAGGACACTGCGGGGAGGCTGGAAGCGGACGCTCGAAACGTGAGTTGGTCTTCGTCGACTGCACATGCGGATTTCCTCAAGGCGGTCGGCGGGGCGACTCATCACATTCAGGATCCGTTCGCGCTCGGCCATACCGTCCCCGGCACCAGCTTCCTACGCGGCCCAGTGGCGGCCCCGCTGCGTTTTCTGATTCACAATGCCGTCGGTGGCGAGATCACGTTCCGGCAGGCGTCGTACGACGCCACGTTGCGCTACCTCCGCGAGGTCCACGAAGGACTGCCAGGTCTCTCATGAGAAGCGGAGTCCCGATAGCGCTACTGCTCACCGCATCAGTCGCCGTGGCGACGGACGGGGTGCTGTCCTTCCGTCCGGCTCATTGGGTCGACAGCGATGAGCTCGAGCCGACGTTCTACATCTCCTCGTTGAACGCGCTGTCATTCCCCTCGCCGACAGAGGGCTGGATCGTCGGCGAACGCTATGTCCTGCACATCAAGGACGGACGGCTCGAAGTCGCGTTCATCGACCTTCAGGACTCGCTGAAGTCCGTGAGCTTCTCCAATCCTGATATCGGATGGGCGGCTGGCGGCAACCGACAAGGTTGGCCGATGCTCAGCTATCGGTCGGGCGCATGGCGACCTGAACACCCCACCGAGACCAGTTGGCCGGACGGGGCGGTCGTCAGGGTCATGGCGGGATCTGCGGGTGACGCGTGGGCCGTCGTGCTCTACCCACGGAGTCCGCGAGAGCCCGGCCAGTTTCCCACGATGAACAGGGCCATGCTGCGGTACGACGGTTCGCGCTGGCGCGTCGATGAGAACCTGCTGTCGGGTCATCCCGGCGCGGTCCTCGCGGACGCGTGTGAGACGCCAGATGGTAACTGGTGGTTTGTCGGAGCCGATACCTCGGCGCCGTCCGGCCAGGCGAGGATGCTCGCGCGATGGGATGGCACGGCACTCGAGATGACCGGCCCGCAGGGAAGCGCGACCGAGCGATCGATTCTCAACCTCGTGAAATGCCTGCCGGACGGTTCGGCTTGGGCATCCGGCGTGACGCGGCCATCGAGCGACCAGCCCGCAGAGCTCCTGTTGATGCGGTTTTCCACGAGCTGGGAACGCGTCCCGGTCCCGGCGGAGTTTCCGCAAGATCCGTCAGCGGGGGCCCTGGCACCGGTGCGCGCTGACGAGGTGTGGATGTCCGCCACGTGCGGAGCCCTCGATCCGAAATGCTGCGATCGCTTTCTGCACTATCGCGACGGGAACTGGGAGACCGTCGGTCTGCCGCCGCTGCCGGGCGGGCGCTGCACGAAGCTCTACATCAAGGACATGCAGTTCGTCTCGCCGGACGAGGGCTGGGCAGTCGCGAGCGACATGGAGCCTGGCCAGGGTGGTGGGCGGATCTTCCACTACAAGGACGGCAAGTGGCGCAACCGGAACTGGAACTGGCACTTCTGGGACGCGCCCTGGTTCAACCTCTTCGGCTGATTGCTTCGCCCGCGTCGCGTTGAGCGCGGCGCGATCCACCATCTCGCGCGGCTACGCCGCACGGGATCTCACCGGAGGTGCGTCATGCGTATGGCTTCTCTTGGCAGTGGCTCGTTCACGATCTGGGTCGTCGCCTTCGCGTTCGCGGCGCTGTCGCCGCCGGCGTGGGGTATCGGCGAGCGGCCGACCGCCGCCCGGTCGCGCGGGGGTGGGGGATGGCAGCGAGAGGCGCGCGGCGGCGCCGAGCAGCGGTGGCAGATCGAATCGATGCAGCGGCGAGACGACGCGATCGAGGCGACCCTGACGTTACAGGGCTCGCCACTGATGCGAACCGGTACGCTGAACGGCACGATCGACGGCAAGGTGGTGTCCGGTCGCATCAGCGATCCAGCCGGGAACCACGTCGCCGATTTCGTCGGACGCATCGCCCCCGACGGCTCCTGGCGTGGCAGCTATCGCGATCGCAGCGGCGAGGTCGGGCGCTGGTCATGGGACGGCGCGATGCCGCAGTGAACGCTGGTGCACGGAGCGCTGCTCGCCGCGCTGAGCGGCTCCCTCCTCCTCGTCAGCGCACCGCCGATCGATCTCACACCACTCGTTCTGGTGGCGCTCGTCCCGCTGCTCGGCGCGGTGCGCGTCACGTCGCGCCCCGTGATCGCGGCCGCCCTCGGTTGGACCACGGGTGTGGTGTTCCACGTCGGCCTGCTCGCGTGGCTGCCCCAGGCCATCAAGCACTGGCAGGACGTGTCCTGGCCGACGGCCGTTGCCCTGTTCGTCCTGTACGTCGCCTTCCACGCGCTGCAGTTCGCGGGGGCCGCGATGTGCGCGCGGATCGGCGACGCGCCGCCGGCGCGCATCGCCGCGACCGTCGCCGGCTGGGTCCTGCTCGAGTGCGGCTTCCCGAAGGTCCTGCCGTGGTCGCTCGGCGCCATACTCGGACCGCATCCCCTGCTCCGGCAGGCCGCCGACCTCGCCGGCGCACACGGGTTGGCGGCGCTGGTGGTGACGATCAACGCGCTGCTCAGCGAAGCGCAGGCGAGCTGGCGGCAACGTCCGGCGTCGTCCGGCGCGCAGCTGACGGTCGCGGCGCTGCTCATCGTCGGCGCCGCGACCTACGGCCGCACGACCACGACGTTCTCGAGGGATTGGGTGCGGATCGCGCTCGTGCAGGCGGGGACGTCGATCGGCGAAGCGCCCGATCCGCGGGCGGCCGCGGCGGCGGCGTGGTCGGACTACGCCCGCCTGAGCGAGTCGCTGCGCGATCGCGCCGACGTGATCGTCTGGCCGGAGGAGGTGATGCGGGTGTATCTGCGCGACGCAGTGACGTGGCGGGCACAGGCGGAATCGCTGGCGCGCAGACTGCGATCGGCGATCGTGATCGGCGCGCTCGACCGTGCCGCGGATGGCGCCGATCTCAACGCGGCGTACTTCTTCACGCCGGCGCTGTCGGCGACGGCTCACAAGACGACGCTGGTTCCCTTCGCCGAGTACATCCCGGGCGCGAATTGGCTGCTGCCGCGCGGTGGCTCTTCACCGCTCGCTCGCCGCGCCGGCGCGCCGGCGCGCGTCGTCAGCGTCGCGGGCGTTCGTCTGGCGCCAAGCATCTGCTTCGAGGCCATCCTCCCCGGCGCGTTCAACGAGGCCGTGCGGCAGGGCGCCAACGTGCTCGTCACCATCGGTGACGACAGTTGGTCCGCCAGCCCCTGGGCCGCGGCCCAGCATCTCGAGATGACGCGGCTGCGCGCTGTCGAGACACGGCGGTGGCTCGTGCGCGCCTCGCAGTCCGGTATCAGCGCCGTGATCGATGGGCGCGGCGAGATCGTCGCCGCCCTGCCGTACGACACCCGCGCCGTATCGGTGCGCGAGGTCGGTACGGCGCACGCGTTGACCTGGTACGCGCGCTGGGGCGATACGCCGCTGCTGGCGACGTCCGGGGCCGCGCTGCTGCTCGCCGTTGCTATGCGAGGTCGAAGAGCAGGACCTCGGCGTCGTCGTCGGCCCGCACCGCAACCGATGGCGCGTCGCTGACCGCGGCGCCGTCACCGGCTTGCAGCGCCTCACCGTTGACGGTGACGGCCCCCTGCGCGACCTGCAGCCAGGCGTGACGGCCCGATGCCAGGGCATGCTCGGCGCTGGCGCCGGCGGCCAGTTGCGCTGCGTGGATGGCCGCATCCTGATGTATCGTGACCGATCCGTCACGCCCGTCGCGCGAGGCGATCAAGCGCAGGCCGCCGCGTACGTCGGGCGGCAGCGTGCGCTGCTCGTAACCGGCGGGCAGGCCGGCGCGCTCGGGCATGACCCAGATCTGCAGGAAGTGGACGGCATCGGTCTTCGACTGGTTGAACTCGCTGTGGCGGATTCCCGTGCCGGCGCTCATGCGCTGGATCTCGCCAGGGCGGATGATCGACCCGTTGCCGAGGCTGTCGCGGTGCTCGAGCGCACCCTCCAACACGTAGGTGACGATCTCCATGTCGCGGTGCGCGTGCGTGCCGAATCCGCCGCCTGGGGCGACGCGATCCTCGTTGATCACGCGCAGCGCGCGGAAGTCGACGTGCTTCGGGTCGTAATACTCGCCGAACGAGAAGGTGTGCCAGCTGTCCAGCCAGTCGATGCGGGTGTGCCCGCGGTCACTCGCGCGACGGATCGTGATCATGGGGGACTCCTTCCAAACTACAGTAGAGGGTGGAGGAACTTGGCGAAACGGGGAGCGCCGGCCGTTGTCGAGGTGCTCAGAGTAGGAGCGCGGGCGTCCCCGCCCGTCGGCGCGCAGAGCGCGCCGGAGCGCGTTGCATATCGACTGGAGCGCTCGCGATAGATGCGCAGCATTCTCCGCCGCCCGCTGGGCCGCGACGGGCCTGGAGGCCCGCGCTCCTTCCTCCCTCGTCTCTCCACATTGACACCCCCCTTCCGCCGCCCTATCCCGACGAGCGTGAGGCGCTGGCCATTTCGCGCGCGCGCGGCCCTCGCCACGGCGCTCGTGCTGATCGCGGGCTGCAGACCCGAATCGCGGTCCGCGAACAGCGATGCGCCGGCGCGCCCGCACCTGCCGGACGGCGAGGCCGGCCTCCTGCTGCAGCGCGCCATCGACGCCGAGGGCGGCTGGGAGCGCTGGCTGACGGCGCGCGACGTCTCTTACATCAGCACGTTGACCGTGCTCGATCCGGCGCGCGAGGTGAGCTCCGACAGCATCGGCTGGTTCACGGCCCCGTTGCACGCCGGCGCGCAGGCGCGCATGGATTCGATCGGGCTGCCGACCGAGGTCCGCTTCGGTATCGACGCCGAGCGCACCTGGATCGTCAGCGACGGCGAGCCCGTGCTGGCGCCGGGCCAACTGGCGGTCACCCGCTTCGACCTGGTGAGCAGCCTGTTCTGGTTCTCGCTGCCGTTCCGCCTGGCCGAGCGCCCGACGGAGGTGACCTACGCCGGCCGCGAGCGCGGTCCCGATGGCACCACGTGGGAGAAGCTGCGCGCCGAGTTTCCGCAGCCCGAACCCTCCGTGCCCGGGCATTGGGTCGTGCTGTACATCGACGCCGAGACCGGCCTGATCGATCGCGTGCATGCGCAGCTGTCGGCGCCGTTTCTGCGCCACGAGCTGTGGATCGGACAGTGGCTCCGCTATCGCGACTGCGACGGCCTGCGCAAGGAACGGCAGCGCAAGTTCTTTCCCGCCGACGCCGACGGCAACGTCGTCGGGGCGATGGTGGCCGAACAGTTCGTCGAGCACGTGCACCTGAACAACGGCTACACACCCGACCACTTCGACGAACCCGTGCCGGTGACCCCACACGCCGTGCCGGATAACCGCAACCTGACGCTCGCGCCGCGCTCACCGCGCGTCGTGCCGTGGGCGGGGGCGCCCGCTGCATACGCGATGGTGCAGGCGCCATGATCGCCGCCGAGCGCGCCGCGCGAACGGTCATCGAACACCTCCTTGGCGCCGGCCACGTCGCCTACTTCGTCGGCGGCTGCGTGCGCGACTGGCTGCGCGGCGGGTCGCCGACCGAGTTCGATGTGGCGACGGACGCGACCGCCGCCGAGGTGCAGGCGCTGTTCAGGCGCACCGTGCCGGTCGGTGCGCAGTTCGGCGTCGTCCTCGTGGTGATCGAGGGCCAGCCGGTCGAGGTCGCGAGCTTCCGCACCGACGAGGAGTACCGCGACGGCCGCCGTCCGGTCGGTGTGCGACCGGCGACGCCCGAGGAAGATGCGCAGCGCCGCGACTTCACCGTCAACGGCATGTTTCGCGATGCCGAGACCGGCGAGGTGCTCGACTACGTTGGCGGCCGGGCCGATCTCGCGGCCGGGGTCATCCGCGCCATCGGCGATCCGGAGGCGCGCTTCGCCGAGGATCGACTGCGCATGCTGCGGGCGGTGCGTTTCGCGGCGCGTCTCGACTTCGCCATCGAGTCGGCGACCTTCGCCGCCGTTCGCCAACACGCGGCGGCGATCACCGCCGTGTCGTGCGAGCGCATCGGCGACGAGATCGTGCGCATCCTCACCGAGGGCGCCGCACAGCGCGGCTTCCAGCTGCTCGACGAGTCGGGCCTGCTCGTGCACGTGCTGCCGGAGATCGCCGCGATGAAGGGCGTCGCGCAATCGCCCGACTACCATCCCGAGGGCGACGTCTTCGTCCACACGCTGCTGCTCCTCGCCGGGCTGCCTCAGCCGACGAGCGTGGAGCTGGCGCTCGCGGCGTTGCTGCACGACGTCGCCAAACGCGATTGCGCGGACCGCCGCGACGACGGCCGCATCACCTTCTACGGCCATCCCGAGGTGGGCGCGGAGAAGGCGGTGGCGATCTGCCAGCGCCTGCGGCGCAGTCGCGACACCTGGGAGCGCGTCGAGTGGCTGGTGCGCCACCATCTGCGCATCGCCAGCGCGCCGCAGATGCGGCGCAGCACGTTGCGACGCTTCCTCGCCGAGCCGCACATCGAACAGCTGCTCGAGCTGGCGCGCCTCGACGCGCTCGCGTCGAACAAGAATCTCGAGTCGTACGACTTCTGCCGGCGCGCGCAGGCGGCCTTTGCCGACGAGCCGATCAAGCCGCCGCCGCTCCTCCGCGGGCGCGACCTCCTCGATCTCGGCTACGCGAGCGGACCGCTCTTCGCCGAGATCCTCGGCGCCGTCGAGGAACGCCAGCTCGAGGGCGAGCTGACCAGTCGCGATGCCGCCGTCGACTGGGTGCGGCGCACCTACCCGCGGCCCGACGCTGACGCTTGCAAATCATAGTCGGCAGCGCGCTCGGGCGCTGAAAGAAAACCGCCCAGGACGTCGCCACGGCAGAAGGTCTCGGCGGACCCTGGCGGTTCCGTGGCGCGGCGAGCCGCGCGTGGCGCGCAAACGCGCGCCGCTTAGAGGCGCCAATGCTGATAGCGCCGTACCAATGTCCCGGCGCGCCGGCGCGACAGCTCGTCGAGATCATCGTCCCACTGCCATCGCCACAGGATCGCCATGGCTTCCTCGCACCGATTGGGCTCGTCGCCGGCATCCAGCAGCGCTTCGAGCTCGTCGATCACGTGCGTGGTGTTCACGTTCGCCGCCATCCGCACCTCCACCAACTTTCCGGTGCGGACTCTAGCGCAATCGCGATCGACAGTCAGCGCCCCCACTTGGCCGTCGCACCGCCCGCGGGCTACAAATGGCAGCTTCATGGCTCCTGGCGATCTCGCGCGCGACACGGCGGTGACCAAGCTCACCGTGGCGCCCGGTTGGTACACGGCGGACTTGCCGAATGCTTGGGACTTCCGCACGCCCTCGGGCGGCGCGTTGATGACGGTCGCGATGCGCGCCATGCAGCAAGAGCTGTCGGATCCCGCGCTGCGTCCGCTGTCGGCCAACACCCACTTCTGCTCGCCCGTGCCGGCGGGGCCGCTCGAGGTGCGCGTCGACGTGCTGCGCCACGGCGGCGCGGCCGCGCAGGTGCGCGCGCAGTTGTGCTCCACCGCGATGCCGGGGCCTGGCTTGGAGGTCAGCGCGACGTTCGCGCGCGCTCGTGAGGGCGTCGACCTCATCGACACCGCGCCGCCGGCGGTGCCCGCGCCCGACCAATGTCGCTCGCTCGACGACGCGCAGATCCTCGCCGGGCCTCGGCCGCGTATCTTCGCGAACCTCGAATCGCGGCTGGCGCAGGGGCACCTGTGGTGGACCAAGGACTGGCCGCCGGGCCCGGCGCGCATCGCGCGCTGGTTCCGCTACAAGGTCCCGCAGCGCCTGGACGATGGCCGCTTCGATCCGCTCGCGATTCCGCCCATCGCCGACACCATGCCGCCGGCGCTGATCCAGCAGCTCGGGCCGGGTCACGAGCCGTTCTTCGCGCCCAGCCTCGATCTGACCATCCACTTTCTCGAGGACACCACGGCCGAGTGGATTCTGACCGCCGTGCACGTGCCACGGGCGCGCGGCGGCTACGCGACGGCGAACGCCGAGATCTGGGACGATCGCGGTCGGCTGATCGCGACCGCGACGCAGATGATGCTGCTGCGGCGCGTCCCCGATGCGCTCCTCTCGCAGGCCTGATCGATTCCCGCGCGCATGTCCGTCGACCCCGCCATCCGCCTGTCCGTCGTCATCCCGGCGTTCAACGAGGCGCGCCGTCTGCCGGTGACGCTCGAGCAGGTGACGACGTACCTGGCGCGGCAGGATTACGGCAGCGAGGTCGTGGTCGTCGACGACGGCTGCACCGACGGCACCGCCGACCTGGTGCGCGGTTGGCCCGTCGGGCGCGTCCCGCTGCGCCTGGTCGCGCACCCGGACGGCCGCAACCACGGCAAGGGCGCCACGGTGCGGCTCGGCCTCGCCGAGGCGCTCGGCGTCCACCGGTTGTTCATGGACGCCGACAGCTCCACGACGATCGATCACGTCGAGCGCTTCTGGCCGAGCTTCGAAGAGGGGTACGACGTCGTCATCGGCTCGCGCGACGTCGCCGGTGCGCACGTCGTCATCCACCAGCCCTGGTACAAAGAGCTCGGCGGCAAGCTCGGCAACCTGATCATCCGCAGCCTCGCCGTCCCCGGCATCTACGACACGCAGAACGGCTTCAAGGCGGTGACGGCGCGCTGTGCCGAGGACGTCCTGCCGCGCCTCACCATCGATCGCTGGGGTTTCGACGTCGAGCTGCTCGTCGCCGCCCGCTGCCGCGGCTACCGCGTGAAAGAAGTGCCCATCGTCTGGCGCAACGACGCGGCCAGCACCGTCCCGGCGGGCGCATACTTCCAAGTGCTCGGCGAAGTGTTCCGCGTCCGCCGCCAACGCGCGGCGGGGCGGTATTCGTAACGCGCGCCTGACACGTGTTCGCCACGCCAGGCCACCGCCCCGCCGGGCGACGCGCAGCGTCGCCGGCGGCCACAGGTGCCGCGGCTACATCTTCCCTCTGGCCGACGCGTCTAGGCTGTAGCCGCGGCACCTGTGGCCGCCAGGTGGGGAAGGGCGTGGCGTCACTAGTCGCTCAATACTCGATCGTACACGTCGCGGATCGCCGTCGTGTGTCGCCGGTAGTCCTCGAGCAGCGCCCTGCGGGCGCCCCCGGCGCGTTGGGGCGACGTGTAGCCGAGGGGCACGGCGATGCCGTCGAGATCGCCGCGCTCCTCGTCGAGGTCGGAGATCGAGCGGTTCTCGACGATGCGCAGGCGGCTCGACAGGCGTTCGAGGAAGGTCCAGCCATTCGCGCAGCGCCTCGCGCGTCCGCCGGCGCGAGCAGAGCCGAGGCCCGCGAGGCGCGCGAGCTGCGCGCCGACGCGGTCGACCTCCAGCAACTCCGGATGCGCCGCGACGTGGCGCAGCTGCAGGAACTGTACGACACTCTCGACGTCGAGCAACCCGCCGCGGCCGGTCTTGAAGTCGCGACGCCGCTCGCTCTCGCGCGCCAGCTCGGCTTCCATGCGCTGGCGGATGCGGTGGATCTCGGCGGCGGCATCGGCCGGCAGCGGTCGGAGCGAGGATTTCGCGGCGCATCGCGCGGAACGCGTCGGCAAGCGCGGCGCTCGCCGACGACCGGTCGCGCGCGCAGCAGCGCCTGGCGCTCCCAGGCCTGCGCGCTGCCCGCATGGTGCTGGGCGAAGCTGGCGCGCGAGGTGACCAGCAGGCCCTGGTTGCCGGACGGCCGCAGCCGCGCGTCGATCTGGTAGCACGCGCCTTCGTCGGTGCGGGTCTGCAGGGCCCAGATGAGCTTCTGCGCGAGGCGCACGTAGTGCTCCTGCGTCTCGAGCAGCGGCGCCGTCATCGGCGCCGGGCGACGTCGTAGAGGAAGATGACGTCGAGGTCGCTGCCGTAGGTGAGCTCGCGGCTGGCGAGCTTGCCCATGGCGACCACGAGGAAGTCCTCGTCGCCGACGGGCGTTCCGCGCGCGTCGCGCGAGCTCGGTCGCGGGCCAACTCGAGCGCGCCTTCGACGCAGACCTCGGCGAGGTCGGTCAGGCCGGTGCTCGGCGTCGGCGATGCCGATCTTCTCCGCCAGGTCGAGCAGGCCGATGTTGACCAGCTCGCGATTGTGCAAGAGCCGCAGCGCGTCGAGGCTCGAGCTCGGGCTCGTCGCGGCGTCCCTCGCGCGGCGAGGTCGCGCGCGCAGCTCCGCCAACCCCGCGCGCAGCTCGTCGCGCGACAGCACCAGTACGTTGGGATCGCTGAAGATCGGCTCGATCAGCCGCGGGTGCGACGCCGAGGAAGCCGGACAGGTACTCCGAGGCCGCGAACAGCGCCGGCCAGGCGATCGATGCAGCTCCGGCCGGTCGAGGAGCAGGCCGTAGTAGAAGCGGCGCGCGCCGAGCCGCGGATGAAGCGGTCGAGATTGTTCATCGCCCGTTCGCGGTTCGGCGACGCGTCGATGGCGCGCGCGAACCGCGTCGCGAGCAGCTCGATCTGCGGCGCGCCGCCGGGCTGCGCGAGCAGCGGCGGAGCGGCGCGCTGGAAAAGGTCGAGCAGCGCGCGGCACACCCTCGTCCGCGAACAGCGGCGCGAACGCCGCGCGGATGTCGCACGCGATGGCCTCCAGCTCTTCCTCGAACTGCGCAACGAGATCGTCGCCGGTGAACCCGAGCGCGCGGGCCAGGCGACTGCTGGGCGGCGGCGTCCTCCGGCAGGCGGTGGGTCTGCCGCTCGCCGACCATCTGCAGCCGGTTCTCGGTACGACGCAGGAACGTGTAGGCACGGTGCAGCGTGCCGGCGCACCCGCGCGCGGCAGGACGCCGACCTGCGCGAGCGCTTTCAGGGCGCGCTGCGTCGAACGCTCGCGCACCTGCGCGAATGCGGCCGCCGTGCAGGAGCTGCAACGCCTGGGCGACGAACTCGACGTCGCGGATGCCGCCGGCGCCGACCTTGACGTTGAACGTCGCCGCCGGAGCGTTCCGCCTCGCGCTCGACGCGCTGCTTCATGGTGCGGATCGCGGCGACGCCCGCGTAGTCCATCGCCGACCGGTAGATCATCGGATCGACGGCACGGATGACGCGCCAGCCGAACGCGCGATCGCCGGCGACCGGCCGCGCTTTCATGAACGCCGCCTTCTCCCACGTCGCCGCCCAGGCGTCGTAGTACTCGCTCAGCATTTCGCTCGGCACCACCAGCGGTCCGGACTGCCCCTCGGGCCGCAGATCCAGATCGATGCGGTAGAGAAAGCCATCCCCGGTCGTGTCCGTCACCAACCGACCGAGCTCGCGCACCACACGGCCGTAGTATTCGGCGGGCGACACCTCCGGCGCGGTGCCGTCCGTCGCCGCAGCTCTCGAGCACGTAGATGAGGTCGACGTCGGACGAGTAGTTGAGCTCCTCGCCGCCGAGTTTGCCCATGCCGAGTACCGCGAAGCGCGGTGTCGCGACCGTGCCGTCGGGCGCGGTCCACGTCGCCGGACCCGACATGGCGGCGACCCGGGCGACCGCGCGCTCCAGCGCCGCGGCCAGCAGCGCATCCGCGAGGTGCGACAGCTCGGCGAGCACCGCTTCGGTGGCGGCGACGTCGTCGGGATCCGCCCAGAGATCGCGCAGGGTCATGCGCGCCAGCTCGTAGTACTTGAAGTGGCGGAGGGTCGCCGAGGGATCGGCGCCGGCGCGCGAGCGCGGCGGACAGACGCTTCTCGTATTCGTCCGCCGGCCGAGCGCGATCGAGTGCGTCGGTGACCAGACGCGCCAGCCAGTCGGGGTGGCGGGACAGGTGCGCGGCGAGAAACGGCGCGGCGCCACACAGCGAGACGGCCGCGTGCACCGCCGTCTCGCCGTGGCGCGGCCAGATCGTCGCCAGCGCGGTCGCGCTGGCCGCGAGGACGTCGGGCGCGAGCGTCGTGGCGCGCGCAGCGTCGGCGGCGAGTGGCGCGTGGCGTTCGACGAGCGCGACGAGCCCGGGCAGGCCGGCGGTGCGCTCGAGCGCGGTCAGATCGGTGCGCATCGTGGAGATGCTCACCGTTCCACCCTCATGCCGTCGCCAGCAAGCCTCGCGCGATCGGCGAGACCTGGATCTCGTCGGTGCCGCCATAGATCTGCAGGACCTTGGCGTCGCGGCACAGCTGCTCGACGCGGTACTCGGCCATGTAGCCGTTGCCGCCGAAGAGCTGCACCGCCTCCAGGCACACCTCCATGCAGGCCTGCGCGCTGTAGAGCTTGGTCGCCGACGCCTCGGCGAACGTGAGCGCTCTTGCCCTGCTGGGCCATCTCGATCTGGCGGAACACGATGTTCTGGATGTTCATGCGCGCGACCTCCATCTTCGCCAGCTTGAGCTGGATGAGCTGGAACTCGCCGATCGGCTTGCCGAAGGCGACGCGCGTGCGCGCGTAGTCGATGCACAGCCTCAGACATTCCTCGACGATGCCGAGCGCCATCGCGGCGACGCCGCTGCGCTCCATCGAGAACGTCGTCCTTGGCGCCGGAGCGCGCCGGGATGTCCTCCGTCTCGCCGATCAGGCGATCCTTGCCGACGCGCACGTCGTCGAGGAACAGCTCGCCGGTCGGCGACGAGTGCATGCCCATCTTGCGCAGCGGCTTCGACTGCGTGAGGCCGGGCATGCCCTTGTCGAGGATGAAGCTGAGGATCTTGCGGTCGCGCGTGTCGGCGCCGTCGCCGTCGTCGAGCTTGCAGATGAACACGATCGTGTCGGCGTATGGGCCGTTGGTGATGAAGGTCTTGCTGCCGTTCAGCACGTAGCCGCCGTTGCCGTCGCGGCGCGCCGTCGCCTTCATGCCGCCGAAGGCGTCGGAGCCCGAGTCCGGCTCGGTGATCGCCCAGGCGCCGATCGTCTCCAGCGTCAGCAGCGGCAGCGCCCAGCGTCTCCTTCTGCGCGATCGTGCCCTTCGACATGATCGCCGCCGGCGGTGAGCCCGATGCTGACGCCCATCGCCGTCACCATGCCCGGGCAGTAGCGGCACAGCTCGATGATCGGGATCAGCTGCATGCCGATGTCGGTACCGGCGCCGCTCTCGCCCTTCTCCTTCACCGGCTTGCCGGCCGCCTTGGCCTTGTCGCGCGCGATCTGGCTCGGCGAAGCGCTGCCGCGCCACCTCGTCGATGCCGAAGGTCCGCATCATCTTGCGCAGGATGTCGTACGGAGGGAGATCGCCGTGCTCGAGCTCCTCGAGGTGCGGCTTGATCTCCGCGTCGACGAACTTGCGCACCATGTCCGGATCATGAGATGCTGCTCGCTCCACTCGATCATGACGATGTCTCCTTGCAGTGGGCGCCGCGGCGGCCGCCCGGGGGGATCGTCCTGCATAGCCAAGCCGCGCCGAGCGGAAAAGACCCCCGCCAGGTTGCGCGCGGCCGCGTGCGGTGCGCATGAGCGGGCAACGCGGAGGATTCGATGTCGAACCATCTCAGCATCGCCGAGCGCCTGTTCGGCGCCATCACGGCCGGCGACGTGGCGGCGGTACGCGCCCTCTACGCCCCCGACGTGCGCGTCTGGCACAACTTCGACGACGTCACCCAGACGGCGGAGGAGAACCTCGCCGTGCTCCAGTGGGTGACGTCCTCCATTCGCGGCCTGCGCTACGAAGACGTGCGCCGCCAGGCCACGGCCGATGGATTCGTCCAGCAACACGTCCTCCGCGGCACCATCGGCAACGGCGTCGCCGTCGAGATCCCCGCCTGCATCGTGGTGACGGTCCGCGACGGCCTGATCGCGCGCCTGGACGAGTATCTCGACTCGAAGCACACGCAGCCGCTGCTCGACGCCGCGCGGGGCTAGCCGTAGGTCGCGGCGTCGACCCACACCCACGGGTAGGACTCGATCCCGGGCCAACGGGTGAAGGGGTTCGTCGCGATGTAGCGGAGCTTTTCCGCGAACTCGTGCTCGTTGCGGATGAGGCGGTCGAAGTATTCCGGCTGCCAGACGCGGCCGGTGCGATTGCGGAACTGCCTCGAGGTGAATGACTTCCAGGAGCGGAGGATCTCTTCGAGATCGAAGGAGTCGAGTGGCTCGACGAGTGCGTGCACATGGTCGTTCATCACGACTGCGGCGTACAGGAGATAGCGGACGCCGTTGAAGTGCAGGAGCGAGGTGAGCACCAGATCGCGTTCTGCGCCGTCGAGGTAGGGAACGCCAGCCGCGACGCGCCAGGTGACGAAATAGACGCTGCCGTCGACGCGCCAGTGGGGAAGTCGGCGACGGTACGTTCGTAACTCGGACACACACGTGAGGTGTTGGTCCGCAGGCAACAGGGGGAAGCCCAGTCGCAACGAAGCTCAGAGGAGCGCGGGCCTCCAGGCCCGTCGCCGCCCGTAGGGCGGCGCAGCGATGCGCAGCGCGCTCCGGGGCGGCTCTGCCGCCCCGACGGGCCTGGAGGCCCGCGCTCCGACGCTGAGCGTCGGGCGCTCAGCGTCGACGACGGCGCTCTCGCGTGATTGAATCCGCTTCCGATGCAGCAGCACACGAAATTCTCGCTCTGGTACACGGTCGCCGTCGTCGGGGCGATGCTGCTGCTCAACGCCCTCCTCTTCTCCGGCTCCGCCGTTCCGCAGATTCCCTACAGCGAGTTCCTCTCCCGCGTCACCGCGGATGGCGTTGAACGCGTGGTGATCACGCAGGACACGATCTACGGCGTCGACAAGGATCTCACGGCACCGCCGGAGGCGGCGCACACGCCGGCGACGATCGAGCCGCCGGCGAAGGAGACGCCGTGGCGCGTGCCGCTCGACCGCGTCTGGCGCTGGCTGACGGGCGTACGCCAACAGGCGCGCGAGGCGGAGGCGCGGCTGCGCTCTGAGCAGAAGCGCAGCTTCACGGTGGTGCCGCTGACGGATCCCCAACTGGTGGCGCGGCTGCAGCAGCACGGCGTCGACTTCCGCGGCGAGATCGACACGCACTGGGCGAGCAACTTTCTCCTCAATTGGATCCTGCCCTTCGGCGTCATGTTCCTCGTCTGGGGTTTCCTGATGCGGCGCATGGGCGGCGGCGGGCGCGGCGTGCTCAGCATCGGTCAGAGCAAGGCGAAGGTGTACCAGGTCGATCCGGCGACGCGCGCCACGTTCGACGACGTCGCCGGCGTCGACGAGGCGGTGGAGGAGACCAAGGAGGTCGTCGCTTTCCTCAAGGACCCCGGCAAGTACACGCGCCTCGGCGCCAAGCTGCCCAAGGGCGTGCTGCTGGTCGGGCCGCCGGGTACCGGCAAGACGCTGCTCGCACGCGCCGTCGCCGGCGAGGCCGGGGTGGCCTTCTTCAGCCTCAGCGGCTCCGAGTTCGTGGAGATGTTCGTCGGTGTCGGCGCCTCGCGGGTCCGCGATCTGTTCGCCGCGGCCAAGGCCAAGGCGCCGTGCATCGTGTTCATCGACGAGCTCGACGCGATCGGCAAGCGCCGCGACGTCCCCGGCCTCGTCGCCGGCGGCGGCAACGACGAGCGCGAGAGCACGCTCAACCAGTTGCTGGTCGAGATGGACGGCTTCGACGCCAGCCAGGGCGTGGTGCTGATGGCCGCCACCAACCGGCCCGAGGTGCTCGACCCGGCGCTGCGGCGTCCCGGCCGCTTCGACCGCGAGATCCTCGTCGACCGGCCGACCAAGTCGGGTCGCCGCGCGATCCTCGCCGTCCATTCGCGCAAGCTGATCCTCGGTCCCGACGTCGACTTCGACGTCATCGCCGGTCAGACCACCGGCTTCGTCGGTGCCGACCTCGCCAACCTCTGCAACGAGGCGGCGCTGATCGCGTCGCGCCGCGAGCACAACGCCGTGCACATGGCGGACTTCCTGGACGCCTTCGAGCGCGTCATCGGCGGCCTCGAGAAGCGGGGCACCGTGCTCAATCCGCGCGAGCGCAAGGTCGTCGCATACCACGAGTCGGGCCACACGCTGGTCGGCTACTTCACCCCCGGCACCGATCCCGTCCAGAAGGTGTCGATCGTGCCGCGCGGCCGCGGCGCATTGGGCTACACGCTGCAGGCGCCGCTCGAGGATCGCTTCCTGATGTCGGAGCCGGAGCTGCGCGGTCGCCTGCGCACCTTGCTCGGCGGCCGCGCCGCCGAGGAGCTGGTCTTCGGCGAGATCTCCACCGGCGCGTCCGACGATCTCGAGAAGGCGAGCCGTCTCATCCGCCAGATGCTCACCGTGTACGGGATGAGCAAGCGGCTGCCGAACCTGTCGCTGGCCGAGAACGCGCAGGGCGGGTTTCTCGGCCAGGCATCGCACGACATGCCGCACTCCGCCACCATCGAGCAGACGATCGGCGACGAGACGCTGGAGCTGTTGCGCGCGGCCTACGAGGAAGCCAAAGCGCTGCTCGTCGCGCGCCGTCCGCAGCTCGAGGCGCTGGCGACGCGACTGCTCGCGCAGGAGAAGGTCGACGAGAAGGACCTGCTCGAGGTGCTCGGGCCGCGGCCGGTGACGTAGCTACCGCAGCGACGCCCAGTTGCCGGAGAAGCGTTCGATCAGGTCGTCCCACATCCTGGTCGGCCGTTCGGTGAAGACGGCGTTGCTGTCGGCCGGGCCGATGTACCAATCGCCGCGGCTGACCTCGAGGTCGAGTTGGCCCGGGCCCCATCCCGTGTAGCCGGCATAGGCGCGGATCGAATCGCCGCGCGCCATGCTCTTGCGCAGCGCGTCGAGGCTGCCGCTGGCGAAGACGCGATCGAAGACGCGCAGCGACTGCGGCGGCCGCTGGCGCGTGCGCACCAGCAACAGCATCCGGTCGCGCGCGACGGGACCGCCGAGAAAGATGACGTCCTTGCGCTTGCGGAGCTCGCCGACCTGCGGCAGCGCTTCGACGAGCGCCACCTCGCTCGGCCGATTGACGACGACGCCGAGCGCGCCCTGGCGATCGTAGTCGACGATCAGGATCACCGTCTCGGCGAAGTTCGGATCCTGCAGCGAACGACTCGCGACGAGGAACTTGCCCTTCGTGAGATGCGCCACCGCGCGCTGGCCCGGCGGGATGGTGGTGGCGCGGTGAGGCTTTGGCCCGCCGTCGGCGTCCATCACGACCGCCGACGCGCTCGTCGGTGCGAAGAGGGCGACCGAGAGGAGTGCGGCGTAGGTCACCGCCGACGTCGACTGCCGCGGGTGACGAGCCAGGAAGGTCATGCCTGACGCGAAGACTACCAGCGCGGCGCGTCATTGACGAGCCCACTTCGCGCAGATTTGCACCGTCGTCGACACGCGTGGCAGGGAGTGCGCATGCCGACCAAGCGGATCTGCGCCACCGCCCTCGACGCCGTCGCCGACGTCGCCGACGGCGCCTCCATCCTCGTCCAGTCGTTCGGCCCGCCGCAGGCCTGGCCGACCGATCTGTTGCTCGCCCTGCGCGAGCGCGGCGTCATGGACCTGACGGTCGATATGCAACTCGCCTGCCGGCGGACCGACCTCGCTCCAGATCCTCGCCGACAAGTCGCAGATCCGGAAGCTGATCTGCACCTATGCGGTCCTGCCGATCCACGCCGACGCCGATCGCCGAGCTGATCCGGGCCGGCGAGCATCGAGCTCGAGCTGGTGCCGCAGGGCACGCTGGTCGAGCGCGTGCGCGCCGGCGGCGCCGGCCTGGCCGCCTTCTACACGCCGACCGGCGTCGGCACGGCCGTGGCCGGAGGGCAAGGAGGAGCGCGTCTTCGACGGCAAGCGCTACATCCTCGAGACGCGCATCCGCGCCGACTTCGCCTTCCTGCAGGCGCTATCAGGCCGACGCGGCCGGCAACCTCACCTACCGCCGCGGCGGGCGCAACTTCGGTCCGGCCTTCGCGACGGCCGCCGCCTGTACGATCGCCGAGGTGCAGGAGATCGTCCCGGTCGGCAGCCTCGATCCGGAGGCGGTGGTGACGCCGGGGATCTTCGTCGACCGCATCGTCTGCACCACCCAACACTTCGACGCCGGCGTCATCCGCCAGATCATGATGATGGCCGGGCGCACGCGCACCATGGAGGGCCGCGCCGTGGACGGCGCCGCGGCGCTGGCGCTGCCGCCCGACCTGATGGCGATGCGCGTCGCGGCGCTGCTGCGCGACGGCGAGTACGTCAACCTCGGCATCGGCCTGCCGACCCTGGTGTCGAACTACATCGAAGGGCGCGGCGTCACGCTGCACTCCGAGAACGGCATCCTCGGCTACGGCGCCTTCCCGCCCGAGGGCGAGGAGGATCTCGATCTCTACAACGCCAGCGGCCAGCTGGTGACGCCGCTGCCCGAGACGAGCTACTTCGATTCGACGACGTCGTTCGCCATGGCGCGCACCGGCCGCGTGTCGACCGTCGTGCTCGGCGCCTTCCAGGTGGCGCCCAACGGCGATCTCGCCAACTGGAACGTCCCGTCGACCGGCGCCGGCGGCATCGGCGGCGCCATGGACCTCGCCGCCGGCGGCGGCCGCATCATCGCCATCTGCCACCAGCGCGAGAAGAACGGCGCGTCGAAGCTGGTCGCGCGGCTCACCTATCCCGCCGACCGCCTCGGCTGCGTACGCCACGTCGTCACCGACCTGGCGTACTTCGACATCGACGCCGACGGCTTCCTGCTGCGCGAGGTCGCGCCAGGGCTGACGCGTCGACGACATCCGCAGCGCCACCGCGGCCGAGTTCCGGACGGCGAGTGATCTGAGGGAAATGGAGTTCGCGTAGAATCTCAATCGCGTCGGCACGATCGAGTTCGCGTCATCGTTTGTCGTAGGAGCGCGGGCCTCCGTGCCCGTCGGCGTGCGCAGCACGCCGGAGCGCCTGTCGTCGAACATCGCGCGGCTGCTGTGTGCCTAGACTGGTCGCGGGCCTCCGCGACCGTCGGCGCCCGGAGGGCGGCGGTGCGGAGGGCAGCGCGCTCCGGCGTGCTGCGCACGCCGACGGGCCTGGAGGCCCGCGCTACCAGCCGCCTCCGCCCCCACCACCGCCGCCACCGCCCGACGAGCCGCCGCCGCTGCTGCCGCTGCTCGAGCCCGGGGCGACGGAGGACGACGCGACCGCGCTCGACAGCGACGAGCCGATCATCGACGAGAATTGGGTGGAGCCGATGTGGCTCCACGACTGTCCGGTATACCAACGCGGGCCGCCGTCGGTGCCGTCGCCGCGCGCCGCGGCGGCTTTGAGGACGTCGGTGAAGCGCTCGCTCCAGGCGTTCTCGACGCCGAGTGCGATGGCGTATGGCAGCATCGTCTCGAACAGCTGTGGCGTGCGCGGCGGCGCATGGCGGATCTCGTCGCCCTCGGCCGTGGTCAGGTACATGCGGAAGCCGTTGATCTGGTCTATCGCCACCTGCCCGGTGCGGGTGGGCTGCTTGAGGAGATAGGAGAAGAGCCAGTTCACGACGGCGAGCGCCAGCAGCAGCGGGACCGCCCACACGGAGGCGAACTGCGTCATCGCGAACAGACCGAAGACCTCGCCGGCGAAGAACGGTAGAGCCACCGCGGTGACGATGATGGCGAGGATGCTCCCGAACACGCGCGAGCCGACGCTGATGCCGGGCCGGGCCGCGTCGCGCCAGCCGCGGCGGACGTTCTCCAGCAGGCTCAGGCAGGCGTAGGTCCAGAAGCCCAACCACACCATGATGAACGCCATGCCCAGGCTGCCGGCGGCCGAACCGTACCAGCCCAGCGCCAGAAGCGCGGCGATCGACAGGACGATGCCCGGCTGCAGCCAGCGCCGGTTGGCGCGGAACATCGCGCCCTCGTACTGCGCGGACAATCCGTTGCGCAGCGCCTCGATCGCCGAGCGCATGCGGCCGTGGTTCTTCTGCTTGAGCGCCAACGTGTCGCTGCTGCCGAGCAGCGCGCTGTTGAGCAGCCGTTCGGGCACCGAGAGCGGCGCCTGCTTCTCCTTCCGCCGCGTCAGCGTGAACTCGCCGTCCTTCTCATCGATGCGCAGCCAGCCCTTCACCCCCAGGCTGACCAGCGCGGCGGTGAAGCAGCGCTCGTCGTAGCCCATGCCGGAGACGTACCGCACGCCCGCGGGGTCGAGACCGAGCGGCGCCTCGAAGAGCGGAATGATGGTGCCACGGGTCGGATCCCGACCGACGGCGATCCAGGCGCCGAGGTAGTACACCAGCACCAGCGCGAGCCCCGCGGCGCCGGCCACCAGGTGGCGGTTGCTGCGCAACCAGGACGCGCGACGTTCCGCGGCGGTCGGCTCGTGCACGAAACCCTTCGGGAAGCTGGCGACGATGGTGAGCCCTTCGTAGTTGTCGAGGGGGCGCGAGGCGGTGAAACGCAGCGCGTTGCCAGCGCGGTCGACCGCGGTCGTCAGGGCATGCTCGGTCGAGCCTGACCAGCCGGTGTAGCCCTCGAGCGTGACGCGATCGAGCGGCACGCCGGGCGGCAGGACGACGTTCGCCGTCGCGCGGTCGATCGGAAACGACCAGCCGTTGCCGGTGACGTTCCAGTACAGCTCGTCGTGATCCGCGAAGAACCCGAGCTGTTCACCGGTGCGATAGGAGATCCGATAGACATGCGGCCCGTGCGGGATCTCGACGTCCTCCTGGCCGATGTAGATGCGCTCGCCGTTCTCGACCGACTCGGTGTGGTAGGGCTCCGCATGGCCGTCGCGCTCGACGCGCACGATCTCGAACGGGACCTGCACGCGCGTGCCGAGCGGCGCGGGATAGCTCGTGGGGAAGTCGCGGTAGATGCCCCGCTTGATGGCGTCGCCGTCGGCGACGACGGCGATCGTTTCGGTGACCGTCAGCCAGCCGTCGCGGTCGACGGCGATGTCGCTGCGGTAGTCGGTGATCCGCTCGACGGCGGGCGGATCCAACAGGTCCTCCGACGCCACATCCGCCTCGGCCGCCGGCACGCAGTTCGCGGCCGGTTGCTCCTCCTCCTCTGCGCGCACCACCGCGCCGTACGCCAGCGCCACCAGCACCAGCGCCACCCACCACATCCACCGCCTCACGTACGCACCTCCGGTACCGCGCGCTCGAGCGCGCTCTCCACCTGGAAGAACTCCTCGACGCCGAAGCCGAACGCCCGCGCCACGAGGTTGGAGGGAAACGACTCGACCGCCGTATTGTAGTCGCGCACGGTGCCGTTGTAGTAGCGCCGCGCCATCTGCAAGTGGTTCTCCACGTCCGCCAGGCGTTGCTGCAGAGCCAGGAAGCTCTCGCCGGCGCGCAGCTGGGGATAGGCCTCGGCGACTGCCAGCACCCCGCGCAACTGCGCGCTGAGCGCGTTCTCGCCGTCCTGCAGTGCGCGCGACGCGGGCGCGGCGGCGCGCAGGCGCGTGACGTCCTCGAGCACGCCGCGTTCGAACGTCGCGTGGCCGCGCACGCTCTCGACCAGCGACGGCACGAGATCGTGTCGCCGCTTGAGCTGCACGTCGATGCCGCTCCACGCCTCGCGCACCAGGTTGCGGTGGCGCACGAGCCGGTTGAAGCTCAGCGCGATCGCGACGACGATCAACGCCCCGATCGCCAGAGCCCAGGTCATGTGGGTGGGCACGCTAGCGAACGCGGGCCGCGAACGGAACCAGATCAGGCGAGCAGCGCCTGCACCCCCCCCAGGCCAAGGCGGCGAGGCCGAGACCGATCATCGCCACGGCGGCCACGCGAGCGATCGCGTCGAGCAGGTTCGGCCCCAGCCTGCGGCGCAAGCGGACGGCGCACAATGCCAACGCCGACCACCACAGCGACGAGCCTGCGAACACGCCGAGTGTCAGCGCAGTGGCATCGGCCGCGTTCGCGGGGGTGCCGACGACCGCGAACGCAGCCATGAAGGCCCCCACGGTCAACGGGTTGGCGAGGGTGAGCGCGACGCTCGACGTCAGCGCCGCGATGCCCGTGGACGGTGGGAGTCCACCACCGGCGATGGTCGACCCGGCGCGCAGCATCCGCCCACCGACTCCGACCAGCAGGGCGCCCCCGCCGAGGCGCATCGCCGCGGCGTGATCGTGCAGCGCCGACGCGATGGCGGTCAGTCCGAAGGCGGCGACGGCGGCGAGCGCGGCGTCGGCGAGGGCGGCACCCAGACCGGTGGCGAGCGCCGCGCGAGCGCCGCGCGTCAAGGCATGGCGGATGCAGAGCGCGCCCACGGGGCCGATCGGAGCCGCGAGGGCGATCCCGACCGCGACGCCTTGCAGAAAGGTGGCGAGCATCGCTGGGGCGAGGACGTACTCCGGGTCGGCGGATACGTCCACGCCCCCCGGGCCATTTCAATCAACCGTCACTCCCGCGTCATCGGGCCCTAACCTGGAGCGGCTAGGGATGTCGGCACCTTCTCGGGGGGAACCCAATGATCCAGACGGAGCATCAGTGCCTCAAGCCGCACCGCGCGCTGGACGGCGAGGTCGCCGCGTTGCTCGGCATCGGCGGAGGCGAGGCACAGGGCGTTCCTCTCTCGGGTGTCCGCGGGCTGATGCTCGCGATGCTCGAGGACGCCGTGCGCGCGTACCTCGGTTCCGAGCAGCGCTGTAGCGAGGAGGCCGAGGCGTGGATCGAGAGTCACCAGTGTGTCTGGGTGTTCTCGTTCGCGACGGTGTGCGAGACGCTCGGGCTCGAACCGCCGGCGGTGCGCGCCGCGCTGCGCCGCCTGCATACCGCATCACCGAGAGGGCGCGGCTTCGTCATCGCCAAGAGCCGCCCGAACGCCCGTCAGGCGAATCTCCGTATCACCCTGCCGCGCGTGCGCCGGCGCAGCCTCGCGGCCAAGGTGTCGCCCGTCGACCGCCGCGCGTCCTGACGCGCGCTACTCCGCCGGCGGTTCGGCGTAGGGCGCCGCCGCCATCGGGGCGGTCTCGGCGCTCACCGACTCGCCGGCGTCGCCGTTGCTGCTCGCCTTGCGCCGGCGGCGCCGCTTCTTGGGCGCGGCCTTGGCGGCCGGCGCGGCCTCCGCTTCGGCCTCCGGCTCGGCCGGCTCGTCCGGTGCCACGACCAGTCGGGCGCGTCCGTGCGAATCGACCTCGACGTCCTTGAACATCCGCAGGCGCGTGACCAGCCGCGGCGAGCCCGGCGGCCGCGCGAAGCCCTCCGACTTCAGGGCCTTCTCCAACACGTCGAGATTGATCCAGCGCGTCGGATCGCTGCCGCTGAGCCGGCCGATCACCGACACGATCTGATCGCGGGTAGCGCCGTGTGCTTCTTCGTCGTGCAATGGCGGATGCGAGGGCGCGCGGTGTGCCGGCTTGGGCTGCACGGTGCGCGCCGGAGCGGGTTCCGTCGCCTCCACCGCTGCCGCGTGAGTGGTGAGCGCGGCCGGAATCCGCGAGACGCCGGTGCCTCGACCGCGCCTTCGGCGTCCGCCGCGCGAGCGCCGCCGCTTCGGTGGCTCTTCCTCATCCGCCGCGCTGCTGGCCGCCGCCTGCGAGCCGCGCTTGTGCAGCAGCCGGTGATAGACCACGCCGCGCGCCGCGGCCGCGTCGCCGACCGCGTCGAACGCGCGGTCGTTGGAGACGATCTCGAGCACGTCGCCAGGCTGCGCCGCGCCCAGCCAGCAACCGGCGGCGACGGCGATCCACAGATCACTCCAGTCCTTCACGCCGGTCGCCGGGGCGCTGTGCACCAGCTGGGCGCCGACGCTCGCCAGGTGGCGGCCGAGGCGCTGGCTGATGGCGCGCCAGTTGCCCACCGCCGTCACCTCGGTCGGCTGTGCGGCGCGGTCGATGTTCAGCGCTTCGAGGACCTCGAACAGGTCGTCTTCGCTGCTCGTGTTCTCGACGTCGACGAACACGGCGCGGTGCGGAATGCGCGTGGAGACCACGCGCATCGCGGGACCCTTGCTCACCATCAGCACGTTCGACCCGCGCTTGGCGACGGGCTTACCCGCGCCGGCGCGCGCCGGCTTCGCTACTTTCGCCTTGGCCACGGCCTTCTTGGCGGCGGGCTTGCGAGCCTTGGTGCTGGCGCTGGCGGCGGGCTTACTGGCCTTCGCGCGGCGGACGGGCTTCTTCTTCATTGCCACGTGCGTCTACTGCCAGGGTCGGGGCGTCCTCGTCAAAGGCTCGGGCGGCTCGCATGCGGCGGCCCGTTCAGGCGTCGCGCCCCAGCGCATCGAGCCCGGGCTCTTCCGAGATGTGGCGCGCCGGAGCAGGCGCGTCGGACAGCGTGCAATCATGCCCTGAATGGGTGGATCCAAACGTCGCGCCCTTTCAGGGCGCGACATCTCGGATGGACCGTCGATACTCAGGGCGTTGCCCTGGGCTGGGGGGTTTGACCCCTGCGGGGTCAGTGCGGAGCGGGCCGGCCGTCGTAGAGTCGATTGGCTACGTCGCGAGGGTACGAGCGCTGCGTGGAGTGATCGTTGCGCCGTACCCCGCCCCACCGGGCGGTGCTGCGCACCGCCGTGCGGCGACAAGCGCCGCAGCTACGACCGGGCGAGCGTGGGGGAAAAATCAGTTCGGCGTGCGGGGATCCGGCAGACCCAGATCCCGCGGCCCCGGGCCGAGATGGCGCTACGGCGCCTGTGGCCGCTGGTGGTGCGGGGTCTGGCGCGCGATCACTCGCGCTGCAGCAGGCCGATCCCGAGATGGCACTGCGCGGCGCTGATCACGGCCAGCATCGAGAGACCGACCGTGCGCGGGGCGATCACGCCGGCGGAGGCCAACGCGGCGCCGCCGGCGACGACGGCCAGTGCCACCCCGTACAACCACGGATGCCAGCCCGGCACGACATCGGCGCGGGTCAGCGCCACCGACAGCCAGACGCTGCCGACGAAGAAGGCGACGATGAGTGGAGCGACCATCAGCAGGCCGGGGCCCTGCATGAAGCGCATGACCGGGACGAGCGGCTCGGGCGCGAGGCCGGGGGCGGTCATCGCGAACGCGAGGAGGTGAAAGACGGCATCCGCCGCCGAGCCCATCGCGCCAACCAGCAAGACACCGGCGCCGCGCCGTATGCCGGGCCGGCCGCCGAGGGGCGGGAGCGCGACGACGCCGAGCAACGCCGGCACGTAGAGGACGGCCGAGAACAGCTGCACGGCCGCCGACACGGCGACGCGGTGGCGGTGCGGACCGACCAGGGTCAGAATCTGCGCGGCGTCGGTGACGCCCACGCCGGGCATCAGCAGCCAGGAGACCCAGAAGAGAACGGCCGCGCCGATCAAACACGCGCCGACGACGCGCAGTCGTTGCTCGGACGAGGGCATCAGGCGGGACGTTCGGCGCGGACCAGCACCAGCAGTGGCTGGCCGAGGTACTTTGCGGCCGCCGGCACGCTGCGCACCAGCTCGGCGTCGGCCCGATACTCGCGGCAGGTCACACGAGTGAAACCCGCGTCACCGATGCGTCCGACGTAGTCATCGACGGTATGCCGCTCGGCGCCGAGACGGTACTCGATACCGTCGCGCTCGAAGTTCGCCTCGATACCCGCCTGGGCCAGTGCGGGATGAAAGGCGGAGAACACCAGACGGCCGCCGCGGCGCAGCGCCGCGAAGGTCTCGCGGAAGAAGGTGGCGAGGTCCGTGAGATGCTCGGACACGAGGCAGCAGAGCGCGGCGTCGAACGCGCCAGGCGTGATCGGCAGCGGCCGATTGAGATCGGCCTGCGCCAACGCGGCGCGTGGTGCCTGGCGTTGGGCGCGCTGCAACATGCCGCGCGAGAAGTCGAGCCCGACCGCGCGGCTGCTCGCCGCGCTCAGGCGTGCCAGATGCGCGCCGGTGCCGCAGCCGGCGTCGAGGACCGCTTCACCGGGCCGCGGGTCGAGCGCCGGGAGCGAGACGCGCCGGTCGAGGGCCACCAACGGGTTCGGCGTCGTGTCGTAGGTCGCCGCCCACGCATCGTAGCCGGCGCGCACGCCCGGTCGAATCAACCGCTTGCTCACGCTCGTCTCCTCGATCAGCGGGGCGTCGCATCGCGACCCACCAGCAGCCGGAGAATAGCGTCGGCGTGCGCCTCGGCGAAAGCGGGGTCGGTCGGATCGACGCCGGCGATGCGCCGGCACTCGGGCCGCTGGCTGAAGATCAGGCCGGCGGCGCCGAGGACGATGTAGTGGAGGTGGACGCTGGGCATCGGCGGCAGCACGCCGCGCGTCTGGGCGCGCTCGATGCGGCGTCGCAGCGCCTCGTACAGAGGCTGCACGTGCGTGTCGGCCAACCAGCGCATGCGCGGCCCGTCGCGCTTGCCCTCGTCGTTCATGAGCTGCATGAACGCCGGCCGGCGGGCCACGAAGCCCACGAAGCGTCGCACCACGCGCTCGAGGTCGGCGATCTCGTCGCCGTTTCCCGGCAGCATGTCGCGGAGCTCTGCGCCGAGCTCGGCGAACGCCTGCGTGACGGCCGCTTTCCAGAGCGCCTGCTTGTCGGTGAAGTAGTACGTCAGCAGTCCGAGGTTCGCCCCGGCGCGCTCGGCGATGTCGCGCGTGCGCGCACCGTCGAAGCCGCGCTCGGCGAAGACTTCGAGCGCCGCTGCCAGGATGCGCTCCCGCGTAGATGCCTCCGGTTCCGCCGCCGCTCGCTTCGCTCTCGCCATGGGCCGATATTAGTCCATTGACTAAGGCGCGCAATGGGGATTATACAGACGACTAAATGGAAGGCGCTTTCACACGGCGGCACGGAGCAACGGAGATGGGCGGCGGCGACGATCGGTTCGGCATGCGAGCCCTCCGCGGCTCCGTGCCGCCGTGTGAAGGTTCGTTGAACGGACGAGAGAGGAACCAGACATGATCCAAGTCACGGACCTGGCGTACGTCCGCTTTCGCGCCCCCGACCTCGACTGCGCGGAGGCGTTCCTCACCGACTTCGGCCTGGTGCGCGCCGCGCGCACCGCGACGGCGTTGTACATGCGCGGCACCGATCCGCAGCACCATCTGCACATCACCGAGCTCGGCGACCCGGGGTTTGTGGGTGTCGGTCTGCAGGCGGCGAAGGCCGCCGACCTCGACGCCATCGCGCGCGCCGACGGCGCCAGCGCGGTCGAGCCGATCGACGAGCCGGGCGGCGGCCAGCGGGTGCGGCTGACCGATCCGAACGGCATCGCCATCGAGGTCGTGCACGGCATCGCAACGGTGCCCGTCCTCACTCCGCCGCCGGCGCGCGCGGTCAACGTCGGCAGCGACCGCCGCCGTCTCGGCAAGGTGCAGGACGTCCAACGCGGCCCGGCGCACGTGAAGCGCCTCGGTCACTTCGTCCTGCTGGTCAACGACTTCCGCGAGACCGAGGCCTTCTATCACTCGCATTTCGGCTTCGTGAACTCGGACGAGGTCTACCTCGGCGATCGACAGCAGGTCCTCGCCGCGTTCATGCGCTGCGATCGCGGTAGCGACTACGTCGACCATCACACCCTTCTCGCGGTCGGCGCCGGGATGGTCGAGCTCAACCATGTCTCGTTCGAGGTGCAGGACCTCGACGACCTGATGACCGGCCATGAGCATCTCGCCGGTCGCGGCTACGAACACCGCTGGGGCGTCGGCCGTCACGTCGTCGGCAGTCAGATCTACGACTACTGGCGCGACCCCTGGGGCCGCGTCCACGAGATCTGGACCGACGGCGATCTCTTCAACGAGCGCAACCCCACGGGCGCCGTGCCCGTCGAGCTCGAGGGCCCGGCATCGCACTGGGGTCCCCCGGCGCCGGGCCCGTTCGGAGCCTGACATGCACCGCATCGATGTGCCGGTGCTGATCGTCGGCGCCGGACCCGTCGGCAGCATCGCCGCCATTCTGCTCGCGCGACTGGGTATCGCCAGCCGCATCGTCGAGCGGCGCGGCGAGTCGCAGCGGGCGCCGGCGGCGCATGCCGTGAATGCGCGTACGTTCGAGATCTTCCGCCAGGCGGGCGTCGACATGGCCGCGCTCGACGCGGCGTGCACGCCGCCCGCCGACGGCGGCTACGCGCGATGGATGACGACCCTCGCCGGCGAGGAGCTCGGCGCGCTGCCGTATGAACGACAGGACGACGCGGTGCTCGCGCTCACCCCGACGCCGCTGCGCAACCTGTCCCAGCACCGCTTGGAGCCCGTGCTGCTCGACACGCTGCGTGCGCTGCCCGCCGCCACCGTGAGCTTCGGACACGAGTGGCAGACGGCGGAGCAGGACGAGAACGGCGTCACCTCGCGCGTCGTCGCGGCCGAGGGCGCGTACGAGGTCCGCAGCCGCTGGCTCTTGGGGGCCGACGGTGCCGGCAGCCGGGTCCGCAAGTGGCTCGGCATCGAGCCGATCGGGCCGAGCCGGATGCAGAGCTTCATCATGATCCACTTCGAAGCCAACCTCCGGCCGCTGGTCGGCGACCGCCCAGGCGTCCTCTACTGGACCACCGACCCGGAGGCGTCCGGCGTCTTTGTCGCACACGACATCGACTCGACCTGGGTGTTCATGCACGCCTGGGATCCGGACGCCGAGCGCGTCGCGGACTACGACGAAACGCGCTGCGCCGCGCTCGTGCGCCGCGCCATGGGCACCGACCGCTTTCCGTTCACCATCCGCACCATCAGTCCGTGGACGATGACCGCGCAGGTCGCGGAGCGCTATCGCGCCGGCCGCGCCCTCCTCATCGGCGACGCCGCGCACCGTTTTCCGCCGACCGGCGGACTCGGACTCAACACCGGCGTACAGGACGCGCACAACCTTGCGTGGAAGCTGCACGCCGTCGAATCCGGCCGGGCGCCGGCGCGGATGCTCGACACCTATGAGGAGGAGCGGCGGCCGGTCGCGCAGCGCAACGCCGACGTCAGCGTCGCCAATGCCATGCGGTTGTTCGAAGTCTTCGCGGCGCTGGGCGGGATGGGTGACGGCGCCGCGGCGCGGCAGGCCGACATCCTCTCGACGGCCGAGGGCCGCGCACAGGTTGCCGCCGCGATCGCCAATCAGGCCGAGCACTTCGACATGCTGGGCTTGCAACTCGGCTTCGCGTACGAGAGCGGCGCGCTGGTCCCGGACGGCAGCGCGGCGCCGTCGACGGACAACCCGGTGCGCGAGTACGTGCCGACGGCGCGGCCGGGCGCGCGCTTGCCGCACGCCTGGATCGGCAGCCGCTCGACCCTCGATCTCGTGGCGTACGATCGTCTCACGCTGATCACCGGCGCGGCCGGCGGCCCCTGGGCGGCGGCCGCGGCCGGCATCGAAGGCGTCCCGATCGCGCGCGTCGCGATCGGTCGCGACGTCGACGTCGACTGGGCACGAGTGTTGGACATCGACCCCGACGGCGCGCTGCTGGTGCGTCCCGACCAGCACGTCGCCTGGCGATCGCGTCGCGCCGTAGCGGATCCATCGTCGACGCTGCGCGACGCCCTCACCCACATCTTCGGGCGCTGAAGGAGCACACATGGATCTCGGACTCACCGGCCGCACCGCGATCGTCTGCGCGTCGAGCCGCGGCCTCGGCAGAGCGTGCGCGCAGGCGCTCGCCGCCGAGGGCGTGGCGGTGGTGATCAACGGTCGCGACGCCGACCGACTCACGGCGGCGGCGGAGGAGATGCGCGCCGCCACCGGCGCGTCGGTCACCGCCGTGGCGGCGGATGTCTCGACGGAAGCGGGACGCGAGGCGCTGCTCGCCGCGTGTCCCGACCCGGACATCCTGGTGAACAACAACGGCGGCCCGCCGCCCGGTCGCTTCGAGGACTGGGATCACGCCGCCTGGCTGGGCGCGCTCGAGGCGAATCTGCTCGCGCCGGTACTGCTGATTCGCGCCGTCATCGGCGGAATGCGGGCGCGCCGCTTCGGTCGCATCGTCAACATCACCTCGGCAATGGTGAAATCGCCGCACCCGTTGATGGGGCTCTCCACTGCCGCGCGCAGCGCCCTGACGGCGGTCTGCAAGGGGCTGTCGCGCGAGGTCGCGGTCGACAACGTCACGATCAACAACCTGCTGCCCGAGCGCATCGACACCGACCGCCAGCGCTTCATGGCGGAGCTGCGCTCGGCGATGGGCGGCATCACCCTCGAGGCGGCGTACGCCGAGATGGCGGCGAGCATCGCCGCGGGACGACTCGGGACGCCGGAGGAATTCGGCGCCGCCTGCGCCTATCTCTGCAGCGCGCACGCCGGCTACGTGTCGGGGCAGAACCTGCAGTTGGACGGCGGGTCGTACGCGGGATTGATCTGACGCCGTGTCCGGCGTGACGTGGTGAAGCTCACATCTCTGCGAGCAACGACTCCATCCGTCCGAAGACCGTGGTCATTGTCTCCTCGTCCGGGAGCAGCGTGATGCGGAAGTGGTCGGTGTAGTCGACGTTGAACGACGATCCCGGCACGACCAGGACGTGCTTCTCCTCCAGCAGGCGCATCGCGAAGGCGTTGTCGTCGAAGTTCGGCAGCACGTCGGTGCGCGCTCGCACGAAGGCGTAGAGCGCGCCGCGCGGCGGAGTCAGGGCGAGGAAGCGCGACTGCTCCACGGCATCGATGATCGCCTGGCGTTGGCGACCGAGGCGGCCGGTCGGCGCGGTGAGATCGAAGATGCTCTGCACGCCGCCGAGCGCGGTCTGCACCGCCCACTGCCCCGGCACGCTCGAGCACAGGCGCAGCGACGCGAGCATCTCGAGACAGCTCAGGTACTCGCCGGCGTGATCGCGGCGGCCGCTGAAGAACACCCAGCCGGTGCGGAAGCCGCAGGCGCGGTAGACCTTCGACAGGCCGCCGAACGTCGCGCAGAGCGTGTCCTCGCAGAGCGATGCCACCGGCGTGTGCGTGGCGTCGCCGTAGAGCACGCGATCGTAGATCTCGTCCGAGAAGATGGGGATGCGGCGCTGCTCGGCGATGCGCACCAGCGCCTCGACCACGTCGCGCGGGTAGACGGCGCCGGTCGGGTTGTTCGGGTTGATCAGCACGAGCGCCTTGCAGCGCGGACCGACCAGCCGCGCGACCTCCTCCGGGTCGGGGACGAATGACGCCTCGGGCCGGCACGGGTAGTAGACGGGCTTGCCGCCCGAGATCACGACCGCGGCCGTCCACAGCGGGTAGTCGGGCGCGGGCAGGAGCACCTCGTCGCCCGGCTCGAGCAGCGCCTCCATCGTCATGAGGATCAGCTCGGAGACGCCGTTGCCCATGAACACGTCCTCGGCCGTGACGCCGGGGATGCCCTTGTTCTGCGTGTCCATGACCACCGCTTCGCGCGCCGGGAAGATGCCCTTCTGATGACAGTAGCCCTCCGCCTGCGGGAGGTTCTCGAGCAGCGCCAGGCGCAGCGTTTCCGGCGGCCGGAAGCCGAAGGCGGCCGGGTTGCCGATGTTGAGCTTGATGACCTCGTAGCCCATCCGCTCGAGCTCCTGCGCGCGCCGCGCGAGCGGTCCGCGAATCTCGTAGCGGACGTGCGCCAGGTGGCGGGCGGGGAGCATGGTGGGGATCGGGTCGGCGATGGACATAGGGTCGCTTATGAGTCGCCGCCTGCGGCCGTGCAAGCACAGCCTGGGATCGCCGTTTCCTCTTCCGTGTGTGGCGCACGTGGCGCGCCAGTGCGCATGCGCTTCTCCATGCCGCGCCCGACAGGGGCAATTTGTCGGTAGAGAAGCGCGCGCGATCTGTTAGAAACGCACGCGCTCGGCCCGCACCTGTCGCAGACGCCGAGCGAGGAGTCGCGCATGAGACGGCTGCAAGAGTTCGCGGTGGCGATGGCGATGACGATGCTGCTGGTCGGCGGCGCGCGTGCCCAGGAATCGGATTTCGCTCCGGCGCGCGAGCCGCAGCCGCGCGTCGCGCTGAGCGCCGCGGTGATCAACCTCTTCTACGTGCCGGTGCGCTTCCCGGTCACGGTCGTCGGCGCCGTCGCCGCGGGCGCGACCGGCTGGCTCACCGCCGGCAACCGGAACGCCGCCGACGACGTCTTCAGTCTCGTCGACGGGACGCAGGTCGTCACACCTGCGATCATCGAAGAGCGCGAGCGCTTCCGCTGGGGCGATTACGACTGAGATCCTTCGGCGACGGCGCGCTCGGACGATCGCGCCAGTGGTGGCGGGCTAAAGCCCGCTGCTACAGCTTTCGCGGCGCCGCCTCGGACAGGCGATCCGGGATGTGGTCGAGGCGGTAGAGCGCCCGGCAGTTGTCGAGCAGCATCTTCTTCACCTCATCCCGCGGCAGGCCGCGGAACAGGCGGGCGACGGTGACGCGGTTGTTCGGCCAGTCGCTGCCGGTGTGCGGGTAGTCGGTGGACCACATGATGTGGTCGATGTTGAGGTGGTGGCGCAGCTCGAGGCCGATGGTGTCGATCATGAACGTCGCCCAGAAATTGGTGTGGAAGAGGCGGCTCGGCATCGTCTTCATCGCTTCCGCGGCGCCGGTGTACCAGCGGTAGCGGAGGAACATGTCGTCGATCTGCTCCATCGCCGTCGGAATCCAGCCGATGTTGCCCTCGACGATGACGAAGCGCAGGCGTGGGAACTTCTCGACGGCGCCGGAGAACAGCACCTTGATCGTCGCCTCCATCGAGTCGGCGCCGGCCTTCGAGGCGCCGGCGTGGGCGAGGAAGCTGAGCGTACCGAGCGACATCACCGGTTGCAGGCCGCTGTCGGTGAAGCTGCCGATGTGGATGCCGAGCGGGAACTCCGCCTCCGCCGCCGCGGCCCAGAAGCGGTTGTCGTCGTCGGTGGGCTCGTAGGTGCCGTTCGGGAACGCGGCGATGAGGGCGCCGCGGTGGCCGTGCGCCATCGCCCACTCAAGCTCGGCGCGGGCGTCGTCGATGCCGGTCGTGGGGATGATCGCCTGCGGGATGAGGCGCCCCCCCGAGGGTGTGCAGAAATCCAGGATCCATTCGTTGTAGGCGCGCACGCAGGCGCACTGGAGCTCGCGGTCCTCGCTGTAGGTGCGCGCGCCGGCGAGGGTGACGCTCGGGTAGAGCACCTGGGCATAGATGCCGTCGGCGTCGAGATCGAAGAGCCGCGCGGCGGTGTCGAAGCTACCGGGGCGAATGGTGTCGTACTTCATGCCCGACGGCCGGAACTGCAGGTAGCTGAGCCCGGCGGTGGCGGTGAGACCGAGCGGGCGCAGCTTCTTGCCGTCGTCGAACGACCAGACGTCGCCGTCGTCGGTGTGCATCACTTTCGGTGCGCGATTGCGCAGCCGGCTCGCGACGCGCTCCTGCCAGAGGTCGGGCGGCTCGTTCACGTGCGCATCGGAGTCGATGATCGGGTAGTCGATGCTGGCGACCTCGGTGAACAGCTCGGACATGACGGCCTCCGATTGCGATGCGAACGGGTGGGTGCGCAGCGCTCAGGTGACGGGCGTGAACAGAGGGGCGACGACCGTGCGTGCAATGCCGGTGTAGCGCAGCGGTCGGAAGACGACGTGCACCGGTAGGTCGCAGCGCAGATGCTCGGCGGCGCAGTCGACGATGTAGGTCGGCAGTCGCACGCCGGGGGCCTCGTCGAGCGCCACCAGGGCGGTGACGAACGGCAGGCGATCGGCGACCTGCGGAATCCAGGCGTAGCGCACCACCGCGTACGCGAAGAGCGTACCCCGTCCGCCGACGTCGTGCCACGTGAACGCGGTGCCGCCGCACCAGCGGCACGGCGGTTCGGGGTACCACACCCAGCGCGTGCAGGTGTCGCAGCGGGGAATGCGCAGGACGCCGCGCGCGGCACCGGCCCAGAATTCGCGCGTCGGTGCCCACTCGACGTCGGGCAGAGGGAAGTCGGCGTGCATCACTGTCGCGCCAGGATCAACGTGCTGGCCTGCGGGCCGGTGTAGCCGCCGTAGACGCCGATCGATGCGTCGCGCACCTGCGCGGCACCCTGGTGGCGGAGTTGGCGGACGATCTCGACGACGTGGGCGATGCCGAGCACGTAGGCATGCGACAGCATGCCGCCGTGGGTGTTGTACGGCAGCGAGCCGGTGTCGAAGTGCAGTCGCTCGCCGGCGACGAACGGGCCGCCCTCGCCCTTCGCGCAGAAGCCCATGTCCTCGATCTGCATCAGGGAGACGATCGTGAACGGGTCGTAGCACGCCAGCACGTCGACGTCCCCCGGCGAAATCCCCGCCATCGCGAAGGCCCCGGGCGCGGCGAAGACCTGCGGCGTCGAGGTGAAGGCGCCCTGCTGCGACCAGTACGCGCCGGTGCGCGAATTGCCGACCCCGACGCCGAGCACGGCGATGATCGGCTGGCGCAGGTCGCGGGCGCGTTCGAGCGAGGTCATGAGATAGGCGGCGCCGCCGTCGGAGATCAGACAGCAGTCCTCCTTGCGAAACGGATCGGCGATGAGCGGGCTCGCCAGATAGTCGGCGAGCGACAGCGGCCGATTGCGCATCACCGCGCTCGGCGTGCGGTTGGCGTGCTTGCGGCAGGCGACGGCGATGGCGCCGAGCTGCTCGGGCGTCGTGCCGAACTCGTACATGTGGCGGCGCGCGATGTTGGCGAAATACACCGGCTGCGGAAACCAGCCGAAGGGCACCTCGAGGTTCTGCTTGAAGAGATCCTCGGCGTGCACCTGGCCGGGGCCGCCGACCATCTGCGTGCGTTGCGTCGCCCACGCCACGGAGAAGGTGTTGAGCACGCAGGTGGCGCGTCCCTCGCGGATCGCCAGCGCCGCGTCGTACGGCGCCGACCCCGCCCACACCATGCCGCCGCCGCGGTCCGACTCCCAGAGCGCGTGGGCCGTGCCGAAGTGTGCGTGGAAATCGCGAGCGGTGAACTGGTCGCCGGAGAACGGCACGTACATGATGCCGTCGACGTCGGCGGCGGCGAGGCCGGCATCGGCCAGGGCGCGCTCGGTCGCTTGTGCGGCGATCTCGGTCGTGGTGCGGCCCGAGGCCCGCGTGTAGTCGGCGTCGCCGATGCCGACGATCGCGACGGCGCCGGAGACGTCGTCGAGCTCGCTGGCGAATCCCCAGTCGGAGGTGTGAGCGGTCGGCATCGCGGACATTCGGGGGTTAGCAGGGGCGGTGGAGAGGGGCAAAGTGGAGTGAACGCTGGCGACGAATTCCGTTGACGGCCTGGCGGACGGCGTCGGTGAAGAGGGATGCGTGGGCTCTACGCCAGGGTGGTGGTTGCGGCCCTTTCAACACGGAGACACGGAGGCACGGAGATCGGAAGGAGGAAGACTCCAAAATCATATCCCTCCGGACTCCGTCTCTCCGTGTTGAAGGGGCGCAACGGCCGGTGTCAGCCGATCGGGATTCGGCGCGAGCGGCGCCTATAGGAAACCGAGGTCGATCTCGAAAGCTCGTGGCGGGCAGGCCGGCCGCCGTCGGGCGAGACCTCCGGGCTGATCGAATCGCGAGCATCGTGCCCACGAAACGTACAGCACCGTGCCGGCTCGGACGTGACACGCGCGCAAACGGGTCGTATCCCGCTTGGTATCATCGTTGTAGATGGGAACTGCGAAGCATCGGTACGACTCGGGACCCTATGGACACCAGACACTGGCGGGCGGCGTGTGGGGCGGCCGCATGGCTCGTATGCCTCGCCGCGCCGGTCCGGCCGGCGGCGGCGCAGATCCTCGAGTCGCTCGCGACCGGCCAGATTCTCGCCGGCCAGTCGACCAGCGACTCCGCCTCGACGACGGTGGTCTTCCTGGGTGACGTGCTCCCGGGTGCGCCGACCAACACCCTGACCACGCGCGTCGGCTTCAACGTCAATGCCGACGCCGCGCCCGGGCTGGTGGCGATCGAAGTCGCCCTGCTGTCTTTCGACATCCGGTTCGAGGTCGCTCATACGGCCAGCTTCGACCTCAATTTCGACTTCCTGCTGGCCGGACGGCTGCAGCGTGTCGCGGATCAGGAATGCGTCGGGTCGATGATCCTCGGGGACATTGCGATCCCGAAGCTGGTGCGTCTGAGCGACGGCGCCGAGTTTCCTCTCGGCGCCAACCTGCCCGGAGCCGCTCTCGCGCTCGACGGCACGACCACCGGAATCGGTTTTGCCGAACAAGACGAACGTTCGGTGTCGTTTCGCGGCGAGCCGGTCGGAGTCACGGACTATCAACTGATCGTTCCCGTCTCGGCGACCGCCATTAGCCAATCCTGCGAGGTCTCGGCGCGTTTCGGCGCCGACAACGGCAGCACGACGGAGTGCGACGCCTGCGTCTATCCGGGCTTCGGCAACCGCGTCCGCGACGACGACGGGCTGTTCGTCACCCTCACGGTCGACAGCCTGTGCGGCAACGTCAGGCTCGATCCCGGCGAGCAATGCGATTTCGGACCTGAGAACGGGCTACCGGAGGCCTGCTGCGACGCGTTCTGCCGGTTCGCGCCCGCGGGTCAGACCTGTCGGGCGGCGGCTGGCGAGTGCGACCAGCCCGAGGCGTGTCTCGGCGACGTGGCGGGCTGCCCTGACGACGTCAAGCAGGCGGCGGGCTCGCCGTGTACGGCGGACGATTCGCAATGCACGGCGGACGCATGCGATGCGGGCGGGACCTGCACGCACCTGCTGCGCCCCGGCACCACCTGCGACGAGAACGATCGGTGTATCTGCGACCACGACGGCCTGTTCTGTACCAGCCCGGCCCAGTGCCCGTTGGTCGGCAGCCTCTGCATCACAACGGCACCCTTCACGCCGTGCGACGAAGACGACATCTGCGACGAGGAGCGCGATCTCTGTCTGGCGCCGGACGGCACGCCGAGGCCGACCGCGACATCCTCTCCCACCGCTACCCAGGTGACGACGTCCGCGCCGACTGCCACCCCACCCGACGCCAGTCCGACGCCCGGCTGCGCCGACCGCCACCCCACCCGACGGCAGTCCGACGCCGCCTCTGCCGACCGTCACCCCAACCGAAGCCAGTGCGACCCCCGGCGCGCCGACCGCGACGCCGACCGCGCTCGGCGCGGCGTGCACCGGCGACTGCGACGGCGACCGCATGGTGGTCGTCAACGAGCTCGTGCGCGGCGTCAACATCCTGCTCGGTACTCAACCCGTTTCCGCCTGCCCCGCCTTCGACGTCGACGGCAACGGCAGCGTGGCCGTCAACGAGCTGGTCGGCGGCGTGGGCAACGCCCTGGCCGGCTGCCGGACGTAGCGCAACGGCTCTGTCCGGACCCGGACCGCCACCGCTCGGAGTCGCTTCGCGGTCTCAGACGCGGCAGTCGTTCAGGGCGCTGTTCACCGCCGCGATGATCTCGTTGATCGCGATCATCGCGTCCTGATTGACGTCGCCGGCGGCTGCCGGCGTCGTCTTCGCCGCGGTCGCCGCGCTCGGCCTGTTGCCCGACGACTCCTGGGACACGGTCGCGTACCACCTGGCGATCGGCAAGATCTATGCGCGCGAGGGGCGCATCGCGTATCTGCCCTGGCTCTTCCAGTCGAACTTCCCGGTCAACGGCGAGCTGCTGTTCCTGCACGGCCTGCTGCTCGACGGCGACCGTCTGGCGCTGCCGTTGAACCTGGTGCCGTACGGCGTCGCCGCGGTGGCGACCTTCAAGCTGGCGCGCCTGCACCTGGCACGCGGACCGGCGCTGCTGGCGATGGTGGTGTTCATGGTGACGCCGGAGGTCGCCGCCTGGGTGACGACCTGCAACGTCGAGATCACCTGGGCGGCGTTCGCCGGCTTCGCGCTGTGGTGCACGCTGCGCTGGCGCGGCGAGACGGCAGGGCGCGATGCGTGGCTGTACCTGGCCGGTCTTTTCGCCGGTTGCGCCGCCGGGACCAAGGTCGTGGCGATCCTCTCCGGCGCGGCGCTGGGCGCCATCATCCTCGGCAGCGCGCTTGATCGTCGCCGTGGCCTGGCGAGCCTGACCCCGGTGCTCAGGACGCCGAGGGTGTCCAACGCCAACAGACCGTTGATTGCCATCAGCAGGGCGATGATGAGTGCGTCGCTCACGCGTCTGCACTTGTCACTGGCCATCGTCCACCGCGCCGCCGGCCCAGCCGTAGACCGCCGTCCGAACCGCTGTCAACGTTTCTTCCATCGAGGCAGCGTTGGAGGGCGCCGCTCCCGCGGCGCCGTGTTCCCGCCGTCGCCTCGGGGCGTGGCCGCGCGGGAGCGCGGCCCTCCACCGGAACAGCTCGCGAGCCGGGGGCGGCGGCACGTCCGATACTCTCCGACTATGTGAATCGCCAGGGCCAGCTCACCTTCGTCGCCGCGCCGCTGACGGTGGGCGCGATCCTGGTGCGGCTTCCGCAGCACCACGTCGGGAGGCTGACCGGGCGGCTACGCCTCGTCGGCGATCGACGCGTAGAACGCGCGCAGCACGTCGAAGGCGAGTTTGCGTTCACCCGCCTCGCTCACCAGCCCCTTGCGGTTGTACCCGTCCTGAATACCGGGCAGGACGCGGAGCGGCGACCGGAAGTCCTTCAGGATCCAGGGCGACAGTCCCGCGACCTCGCCGCCGCTGCCCGAGCGCTGGCGGCGGACCATCTCGATCTGGGCGGCGTAGAACGCGGCCTGGAACTCCTCGGTCCAGATCTCGTCGGCGCCGCCGTGGAAGCCGAACTTGGCTCCGGCGCCGACCTCGGAGAACACGATCGGTTTGCCGAACGCCGACGTCCACGTGTGGTCGGCGATCGTGGCGCGGTCGCCGTAGTACCAGCCGAGGTACTGGTTGACGGCGACGAGATCGACGGCCCGTCCGAGCGGGTCGTCGACCACGTGTTCGGTCTCCTCCGTCGGCAAGGTGAGCAGCGCCGCGCTCACCAGCCGGGTCGGGTCCAGTTCTCGGGCACGCTCGACGAGTCGGGTGAGGAACGTGGTGCGCTCCTCCGAAGGCAGCGTCTCGTTGGCGACCGACCAGACGATCACCGACGCACGGCTGCGGTCGCGAACGATGAGCTCATCGAGCTGCTCGCGCGCGTTGGCGGCCACCTGCTCGTCGCCGAAGGCGATGCCCCAGTAGACGGGGAGCTCGCACCACGCCATCACGCCACGACGGTCGGCCTCGCGGACCATGTGCTCGTCGTGCTGGTAGTGGGCCAGGCGGACGAAGTTGGCCCCGAGGTCGCCGACCCAGTCGAACAGCTCGATCGCATCGCGGGCGCCATGTGACCGACGCCCCCCGGCCGCGGCCTCGGCGTGCATCGAGATGCCGCGCAGGAACGTGGGCTTGCCGTTGACGACGATGTCGGTCCCGACGGTCTCGACCGTCCGGAATCCGACGTGGTCCTCGATGACGTCCGAGCCGATCGCCCAGCGAACGGGGTGGAGCACGGGACGTCCCGGATGCCAGCGTTCGGGGTCGATCGAGAGCTGGAAGCGATCACCGATCGCCGTGTCGACGCCGAGACTCGGGAGCTCGAGACGGGTCGGCGCGCCGGCGGCGATGACACCGTCGGGTGTGTCGACGGTGGTGCCGCCGACGACGGTGCCGTCGGCGGCCATCGTGATCCAGGCATCGCGCAGGAACACCTCCGGCGTCGTGACCAGCTCGACCGATCGGGTCAGGCCGCCGAAATTCCACCAGTCCGAGCGCAGCGCCGGTATCCGATCCGGGGCGCGCCGATTGTCGACCTGGATGACGAGCGAGTGCTCCCCCGATGCCAACCATTCGGTGATCTCGACGGCAAAGGGGCTGAACCCGCCGGCGTGGGTGGCGAGCTCCCGGCCGTCGAGGAAAACCCGGCTGGTGTGATTGGCCGCGCCGACGGACAGGAACGTGCGCGCCGGCGCGCCGGCGTGCACGAGATCGGCTTCGCCGACGAGGAATTTGCGCCGGTACCACACGCACCCCTCGTAGTAGAGCAGGCGATCCTCCTGGGTGTTCCAGTCGCCGGGAACGTGCAGCGTCGGTGACCGATCGAAGCTGTACTCGACGCGGTCGGCACGATGGCGTGGCGTGAAGTCGCGGAAGAAGCCACGCTCGTTGCGCTCGCCGAGGATCCCGACATAGCCGATCTCGTACGGGTCGATGATCGCGTGCCAGTCGCCGTCGAGCGAACGGCGCCGGCGCGCGAGCACGTTGGTCAGGAGCGTGGTCCCCTGGTTCACGCGCCGATCGTTGCATGTCGCTACGATCCCCACCACAAGGTGGGTGACGAACTCCCCCACGCCCACACAGCGAATGTGGCCGACCCTGATGGGTCGACGCACACCGCTCATCTGGGCGCAGTCGTGACGACTGTCGGAGCACATAACATCTCGCCGCCGCCGGCGTCGGGCCGTCCGGTTTCGTTGGCGGACAGGTCGCTCGGCGTCGCTGACATCACCATGGCGGCGGCTGCCGTCGGCTGGCTGGCGGTCATGGTCCTGGCCACGCGACACCAGGAGATGATCGCTTCCGACGACGCGTTGATCGTCTTCCAGTACGCGCGCAACCTCGCGCGCGGCTACGGGTTGGTCTTCAACCAGGGCGAGCGGGTGTGGGGATTCACATCACCGCTGCACACCGTGCAACTCGGTCTGCTCGCGAGCCTCGGGGCCGATACGGTCCGCGCGGGTTTCGTCACCGGGTTTCTCTGGATGGCGGTGGCCGCGGTCTTCCTGTACCGACTGAGCGCGGACGTCCTGCCGCGCGCGCTGGCCCTGTCTCTCGGGCTGTTCTTCCTGCTCAATACCCGGCAGCACGGAGTGTACGCGATGGAGAGTACGCTCCTCGTCGCGCTGCAAACCGGCTTCGTATTGGCCGCGGTCAGGGGGAAGGGGCGTCTGGCGAATGTGCTGGCCGGGGTGTCCTGCCTCGCGAGGCCCGACTCGGTGCTGCTGGTCGTTCCCATTCTGCTCATCGGTCGCGAAACCCGGCGATGGTCGAATCTGGCGGTCTTCGCGGCGATCGGGCTGCTCTGGGAGGGATTCGCGTATCTCTACTACGGCGAGCTGGTCCCGAATTCGCTTCACGCCAAGAGTGGCCTCAGTTCGTTCGGCGGATTCGGCCGCGGCGCCATCGCGTACGTCAGCGACGTCCCTTTCAGCCGCGACCTCCGGTGCCCCGCGCGTCTCTCCATGTTGGTGCGCGCAATGGTGATCGTCCTTCCCGTGGCGGTTCTGCTGAATCGGCGTGTACGCCGGCGGCCTGCCCTGATGTACGCCCTGTTGGCGTACCCCTGGCTCCTCGTCGGCGCGTACAGCTACATCGGCTCCGCCCTGGGCCATAGCTGGGAGCTCTATTCCGCGCGCTTCTTCCTGCACGTTGCCGCGGCAATTGGGGCGCTGAGCCTGGCTCACCACGCCGCGGCCAAGTGGCGGATGCGCCCCTCGTGGCGCTGGGCGGCGGTCACCGCGTGCCTGCTCCTCACGAGCGTGACTGGGGCCGCGCAAACGGCCGCGCTGATCAAGTCGTATCACACGGAGAATACGGACCACTGGGCCGGCGGCCGCTACGAAACCTATCGGCGTGTCACCGACTGGGTGAACGCCAATCTTCCCAGGGGCGCGACCATCGCCATGAGCGAAGTCGGCACGGTCGCGTACTACACGGACACCAGGATCATCGACGTGTCCGGCATCATCACCCGCGACTATGCCCCCGGTGACCGCGGCAACCACGCCCGCTTCCTCCAGCGCTTCTCACCGGCCTACGTGCTCCTCTTCGGTGACATACCGGAGCTGCAGGTCGATGCTTCTCTGCACTACCGCCGCCTCGCCTTCTTTCCCAGGAAGCACTACGCGAATTTGTCGTTGCTGGAGAAGGATGGCGCTTCGACGCCGGGACGGTGAGACGCCGTCACGGCGGGGCGGCGGTCAGGTTCTCACCGCTGGTCGGGTCGAAGAAGTGGAGGTGCGAGGCGTCGAGCCAGAGCTCGGCGGACTCCCCTGCGCGGATACGGCTGGACGGATCGATCGAGACCACCAGCTGCGTGCGCAACGCGTCGCTGTCGAGCTCGTTGGCGAGCTCCCGCAGGCGGCCGGCGACGGCGGCCTCGGCGGTGAACGGCACGTAGGCGAACTGCAGGTTGCCCAGCCATTCGGTGACGTCGACGCTGGCCTCGAAGGTGACGCCGCGGCCGCGGGCGTCGGCGTCGACCAGGGCGGCGTCCTCGAACTGTTCCGGGCGCAGGCCGGCGACCAGTAGCGAGCGGCCGGCGACCCGGGCGGCGACGTCGTCGGCGAGCGGGACGGTCGCGAACGGCAGCCGCGCCGTGCGGCCCTCGATCGTCGCGGGCACGAAGTTCATCGGCGGCGCGCCGATGAAGCCGGCGACGAACCAGTTGACCGGCGCCTCGTACAGACGGCGCGGCGTGTCCACCTGCTGGAGGACGCCCCTGCGCAGCACCGCCACTCGATCCCCGAGCGTCATTGCTTCGGTCTGATCGTGGGTGACGTAGACGGTGGTCATGCGCAGGCGGCGTTGCAGGCGGGCGATCTCGGCGCGCATCTGGCCGCGCAGCTTGGCGTCGAGGTTCGACAGCGGCTCGTCGAAGAGGAAGGCGCGCGCCTCGCGGACGATGGCGCGCCCCATGGCGACGCGCTGGCGCTGGCCGCCGGAGAGCTGCGCCGGGCGCCGCGACAGGTGCTCGCGCAGATCGAGGAGATCGGCGGTGTCTTCGACCTGCCGGCGCAGCTCGCGCTCGTCGAGGCGGCCGGCGAGGCGGAGCGGAAAGGCGATGTTCTCGAACACCGTCAGGTGCGGGTAGAGGGCGTAGTGCTGGAACACCATGGCCAGGTCGCGGTCGCGCGGCGCCAGCTCGTTGACGCGCTGGCCGTCGATCCGCACCTCGCCGGTGGTGACGTCCTCGAGGCCGACGATCATGCGCAGCAGCGTCGACTTCCCGCAGCCGGAGGGGCCGACGAGGATCATCAGCTCGCCGTCGGCGATCTCCAGGCTGACGTCGCTCACGGCGGCGACGCCGTCGCGGTAGCGCTTGCCGACCCGATCGAGGCTGATGGCCGCCATCGCCCGCTCAGCCCTTCACCGCGCCGGCGGTGAGGCCGGCGACGATGCGACGCTGGAAGAGCAGCACCAGGAGCACGACCGGAATCGTCACCACGACCGAGGCGGCGGCGATCGCCGCCGTCGGCTGCTGGAACTGCGAGGCGCCGGTGAAGAACGCCAGCGCCGCCGGCACCGGGCGGGCGCGGTCGGTGGAGGTCAGCGAGATGCCGAAGACGAAGTCGTTCCAGGCGAAGAAGAAGGTGAGGATCGCGGCGGTGAAGACGCCCGGCGCGGCGAGGGGGACGATGACCTTGCGGAACGCCTGCCACGGCGTCGCGCCGTCGACCTGGGCTGCCTGCTCGATCTCCCACGGGATCTGGCGGAAGAACGCCGACAGCGTCCAGATCGACAACGGCAGCGTGAACGACAGGTAGGGAATGATGAGGCCGGGCCAGGTGTCGTAGAGGCCGACCGAGCGCCAGAGGTCGAACAGCGGCCCGACCAGCGACACCGAGGGAAACATGGCGATCGCCAGGGCGACGGCGAGGACCAGCCGCTTGCCGGGGAAGTCGAGGCGGGCGATGGCGTAGGCGGCCAGCGTGGCGAGCACGACCGACAGCGCGGTGGCGATCAGGGCAATGCCGATCGAGTTGACCAGCGCGCTGGTGAACAGGTCGGTGGCGAAGACGGTGCGATAGTTCTCGAGCGTCCACGTCGTCGGCCAGAAGCGCCGGCTGGCGATGTCGTCGCCGCGCTTGAACGACAGGGCGACGATCCACAGCACCGGCAGCAGCGCGTAGCCGACCACCGCGGCGGCGGCGAGGGGCGCGGCGACGCGCGCGCGGAGGGCGCTCATCCGGCGTCTCCGCGCAGCTGCCCGAGGTCGACGCGGAAGCCGCGCAGGAAGAGCACCGCGATCAGCGCCACGCAGACGAAGAGCAGCACCGAGACGGCGCCGCCGAGGCCGAGCGCCGTGCGGCTGATCATCTGCCGGTAGGCGAGGAAGGCGACGGTCTCGGTGTCCTGGGCGCCGCCGGTCATGACGAAGACGTTGTCGAAGATGCGGAAGGCATCGAGGGTGCGGAAGAGCACGGCGACGAGAACGGCGGCCTTCATGTTCGGCAGCGTCACGAGGCGCAGGCGCTGCCAGGCGGTGGCGCCGTCGACGCGCGCCGCCTCGTGCAGCTCCTCCGGCACCTGGGCCAGGCCGGCGAGCAGGAGCAGCGAGACGAACGGTGTCGTCTTCCACACCTCGGACAGACAGATGACGAGCAGCGCCGACCAGCGATGGCTGAACCAGGCGAAATCGCCGAGACCGAGCCAGGCGTTGACGAAGCCCGAGTCGAGCGCGAAGGCGTCGCGCCAGGCGAAGGCCGACACGACGGTGACGATGCCGTAGGGCACGAGGATCGCGGTGCGTATGGTGCGCCGGCCGACGACGACGCGATGCATCACCAGCGCGAAGGCAAAGCCGATCACCAACTCGGCGCCGACGGTGGCCACGGTGATGAGCAGCGTGGTGGCCACGTCGGACCACCACAACCGGTCGCCGAGGACGGTGACGTAGTTGCGCAGGCCGACGAAGCGCCGGCCTGCCGGATCGGTGAGCCGATAGCTGAACAGCGACAGGTAGACGGCGACGCCCAGCGGATAGGCGGTGACCAGCGTCATCGCCGCCACGGCCGGGCCTGCCAGTAGCCAGCCGAGACGCCGCTCGGCGCGGCGCGCATCGGTCACAGGAGCACCCGGTCGTGGAGCACGTCGTCGATGAGCGTGGCGGCGGCCGCCGGCGTGCGGTCGGGCGTCACCGCCGACGGCGGGTGGAAGGCGCGCACGACGGCGGCGCTGACGTCAGCGTAGTATGGCGTGCGCGGCCGGGGCGCCGCGTCCTCGATGGACGCGCGAATCAGGTCGGCCATGGGGAAGCGCGCGCGCACCGCGGGATCGTCATACACCGCGGCACGCGCCGCGGGATTGCCGGCCGACAGCATGTACTGCGTCTGGCTGGCGACGGATGTCAGGCAGCGCAGCGCCGCGAGGGCCAGGTCGGGGTGCGGGCTGTAGGCGCTGATCGCGAGATCGATACCGCCGAGCGGCGGTCGGCTCGGCTCGCCCGCCGCGATCGCCGGGTAGCGCGTCCAGGCGATGTCGTCGAGCACGGCGCGAGGGAGCACGCCGTCGGCCACGGCTTCCCGCGCGGCGCCGTAGACGTACGGCCAGTTGACCATGAATCCGCCGCGCGCGCCCTGAAAGGTCGCCCGCGCCGACTCTTCCATCGCCGTCGCCAACCCCGGATCGGCGGCGGGCGAATGCGCCAGCGCGGCAATCACCGCGGCGGCGCGCCGGCCGGCGGCGCCGCCGATCGCCGCCTGCGCGTCGCGTCCCGCCTGGGGATCGCGCAGGATCTCGCCGCCGGCTGAGGCGACGAGAGCGTTGATCCACACCAGATAGCCTTCGTAGCGAGCCGCCGGCACGGCGACCGTCGTTCCGGTTGCCACGGCCGCGTCGAGGATCGTCTGCCAGCTGACCGGGCCGGCGCTCGGATCGACCCCGGCGCGGGCGGCAACCGAGCGGCGGTACCACAGCAACTGCGTATTGGCCCAGAAGGGCACGGCGAACAGCCGGTCGGCCCAGTGCGCCGAGGCGAGCGGCGGTTCCAACATGCCGCTCGTCAGGGCAGCGGCCTCGTCGGCGGCGAACGGCCGCAGAAAGCCGGCCACGGCGAGCTCGGGAATGAACGGCGGGTCGAGGCTCATCAGGTCGATCGATGGGTCGCCGGCGGCGAGACGGCGGACCAGCTGCTCGCGCTGCGCGGTGGCGTCGTTGGGCAACAGCGCGGTGCGGATGCGGTAGCGGCCGCCGGCGGCTTGCGTGCACTGCCGCGCCAGCTCGGCCTGACCGCCGTTGTCGGGGTTGGTGTACCAGGTGAGCGTCGGCGGCCCGGGCGTGGGACGACAACCAGCAAGCACCGACGCCAGCGCGCACCCGATCAGGGTCCTTCGCGCTCCGGCGCGCCGCCGGTGCGGGCGCTCTCGCATCGACACCGAGATACCGCGCCCGCGCGCGCCCGCGCAACCGACGAACCGGCGTGGCCCTGGCGACGCTCGACGAATCCTGAAAGGGAGGGGCGTGCGGTCCGCGCGGCTGGCCCTGCTGATCGTCACCGGCATCAATCTGCTCAACTACGTGGATCGCTACGTGGTCGCGGCGTTGGTGCAGAGCCTGGGCGAGGCACCCCCGGTGGGGCTCGGGCTCAGCGACGCGCAGAGCGGCTGGCTCGCGTCGGGATTCATCATCGTCTACCTCGCCACCGCGCCAGTCTTCGGCGTGCTCGCGGACAAGCGGAGCCGACCGCACCTGATCGGCGGCGGTGTCGCGATCTGGGCGCTCGCCACCGGCGCGGGCGCTTTCGCGACCGGCTTCGCTGGGCTCCTGGCGGCGCGGTCGCTGGTCGGGGTCGGCGAGGCGGCCTACGGCACGGCCGCGCCGGCGCTGCTCGCCGATCTCTTCCCGCGTGCCCGGCGCGGGCAGGTGTTCGCGATCTTCTACGCCGCGATTCCGCTCGGCGCCGCGTTGGGCTTCGCCGTCGGCGGCGTCGTCGCGCAGCATTTCGGATGGCGCTCGGCGCTGCTCGTCGTCGCCGCGCCCGGGCTGCTCTTTGCCGCCGCGGCGGCGCTGTTGCGCGATCCGCCGCGCGGCGCGAGCGACGGGACGGCGGCGCCCATTCCGGCGCCCCGTCGCACACGCTTCAGCGAGCTCGCCGAGTACGCTCGGCTCTTCGCGCAGCCGGCGTACAGCGTCGCGGTCCTGGGCTACGCGGCCTACACGTTCGCGCTGGGCGCACTGGCCTTCTGGACGCCGACCTTTCTCGAGCGCGTGCACGGCCTCTCGCCGAGCGCGGCGACGGTCGATTTCGGCACCATGCTCGCGATCACGGGTGTCGTCGGTACATTGTCGGGCGGCTGGATCGCGGACCGCCTCCGCGGCCGGATGGCGCACGCCGACCTGTGGGTCTGCGCCACCTCGATGCTCCTGGCCTGCCCGCTCGTCGCGGTCGCGATCCTCGCGGAAGCGCCGCGGCTCTACATGCCGTCGATCGCCGCCGCCGAGATCCTCCTCTTCCTCTCCACCGGACCGGTGAACACGGCGATCGTCGAAGCCGTCGCGCCGCATGTGCGCGCCCGGGCGATGGCCGCGAGCATCGTCGCGATCCATCTCCTCGGCGACGTACCGTCGCCGCCGCTGATCGGTTGGCTCGCCGAGCAGTATTCGCTACGCGCCGCGATGCTGCTCGTGCCGGTCGCGGTGCTGGTGTCGGGAGTGGTGTGGCTGATCGCCGCGCTGCTGCCGGTGAGACAGGGGGCGTAGGAGCGCGGGCGTCCCCGCCCGTCGGCGCGCAGCGCGCGCCGGAGCGCGCTGCAAATCGCTCCACAGATCGCGTTGTGACGCGAACCGCGCTCCGCCGCCCTGCGGGCGACGATGGGCACGGAGGCCCGCGCGCTCCTACCCGCTACGTATTCAGCACGATGACGCCCGCCGCGACGACGCCGGCGGCGGCGACGCGGGCGGCGAAGCCGGGCTCGCCGAGCACGAGGGTGCCGATCAGCGCGGCGATGACGACGCTGGTCTCGCGCAAGGCCGAGACGTTGGCCATGGCGCCGCGGCTCATGGCGTAGACGACGATGCCGTAGCCGACCGTCGCCATCACGCCGGCCAACACGCCGCGCGGGAGCGCGGCGCGCAGGGCGGGCCAGACCGCCGCGCCGCGGCGGACAGCGCGCCGCGACCAGCAGCGCCGCGCCTTCCAGCATGTTGAGCCAGGCGATGTAGCTCAGCGCGCGCGGCACCGAACGGCCGCCGAGCCCGTCGATGATCGTGTAGATGCCGATCGTCGCGCCGGTGGCGGCGGCGAACCAGACGCCGCGCCGCTCGGGGATCGCCGCGGGCGCCGGCCACCAGACTGGCGATGCCGAACGAGACCAGCGCGACGCCGAAGATCTCACGCGCGCTCAGCCGCTCGCCGGCGATGAGCGCCGCGCCGATCGCGACCAGCGGCGGCGCCAGCCCGCGCGCCATGGGATAGACGCGGCTCAGATCGCCGAAGCGATACGCGTTGAGCAGGCAGAAGTAGTACGCGAGGTGCGTCGTCACCGAGAGCAGCGCGAAGCCGAAGCCCGCCGTGCCGGGCAACGGCAGGAGCAGCGCAACGGGCACCGACAACACGGCGCCGGTCGCGCACATCACCGCAACGCTGGCGAGGCGATCCTGGCCGACCTTGACGAACGAGTTCCACAACGCGTGCAGCAGCGCCGAGAACAGGACGGCGAGGACGAGAGAGGGTTCCAAGGAAGTGAGCCAGTGAGCTGGTGAGCCAGTGTGCCAGCAAGGTTAGTGAGACTCAGCCACTGGCGCACCGGCTCACTGGCTCACCGGCTCACGGCTGCTCCGGCGGAAACAGCTCGTCCCGCTTCTTCCCCTCGAGGGCGCGCTCGAGTTGCGCCAGCGCTTCGTCGGCGGACGCGGCGAGACCCATCTTCGAGTGGTCGATGCGGGTCATGTGCAGGTCCACCGGCACGGCGGTGAAGAAGCCGTTCGGCAGGCTCGACACCATCACGAAGAAGGCGTGCCCGTCGTCGTCGCGGAATTGGAACCACTCGACCTTTTGCACCACGTAGCCCATCGCTGCTCCTTGTGTGGCGACTCAGCCGCGCCGTCCGAGCTCCCAGTCCACGGCCGAATCGACGATCTCCTCGAGGCTCGAGTGCACGGCGTCCCAGCCGAGCGCGGCGCGCAGCGCCGACGGGTCGGCAACGAGACTGGCGGGATCGCCGGGGCGGCGCGGAAGGATGGTCACGTCCGGCGCACGCCCCAGCCGGCGGCCGATGGCCTCGATCACCTGCAACACCGAGTTGCCCTGGCCGGTGCCGACGTTGAAGCTGACGCCGCTCGCCAGCGTATTCGCCTCGATCACGCGCACGTGCGCGCTCGCGAGGTCGGTGACGTGGATGTAGTCCCGCTCGCACGTCCCGTCGCGGGTCGGGTAGTCGTTGCCGTACACCTGCACCGGCCGCCCGGCGAGCAACGCGTCGATGACGCGCGGGATGAGATGCTCCTCGGGGTGGTGCGCCTCGCCGACGCGCCAGGCGGGGTTGGCGCCGGCGGCGTTGAAGTAGCGCAGCGCCGCCGAGCGAAAGCCCAGCGGCCGGCGCGCTGGCGTGCAGCAGGCGCTCGAACGCCAGCTTGGACGAGCCGTAGGGCGAGGTCGGCGCGAGCGGCACGCGCTCCGGAATCGGCGAGACCTCGGCGTTGCCGTACACCGCCGCGGTGGACGAGAAGAGCACCACCTCGACGGGATGGCGGGTGCAGGCGATCAGCAGGCTGGCGGCGGCGGCGAGGTTATTGCCCCAGTATTTGTCGGGGTCGCGCACCGATTCGCCGACGCTGATGTAGCCGGCGAGGTGGACGACCCCCTGCGGCCGGTGGCGGGCAAACACGTCGGCGAGCGCGGCCGTGTCCTCGCAGGCCACCGGCTCGTGGGCGTGGGCGCCGACCCGCGCCTTCGACGCGCAGCGCAGATCGTCGACGACGATCGGCGTGTGTCCCGCTTCCGCCAGGGCGCGCGCGACGTGCGCGCCGATATATCCGGCCCCGCCGGTGACCACGACTTTCATCCGACTAACTCACCACAGCGCGGCGCGGAGGTACAGCCCGGAGTGCGGGCGCGTCAGCGCCGCTGGGTTGAGGCCGCGCGTCAGCGCGGCTCACGCCGCGCTCCGATCCAGCGGCGCTGACGCGCCGCACTCCGGGTCAGAAGTTGTCCTTGAGGGCGCGGGTCTTGGCGAACACGTCCACGTCGTCCATCGGCAGGTCGGGGAAGCGCGCCCTTGAGCGTCGCGCGGAGCTCGGTGCTGCTCCACCGCAGGAAGGGGTTGGTGTCCTTCTCGGAGCCGATGGTGGTTGGCGTGGTGGTGGCGCCGGCGCGCATCTGCGCCTCCGACCAGGTGTGCTTCTCGCGCAGCGGGGCGTTGTCGCGGCTCGAGCGTCAGCGCGAAACGCAGATTCTTCTCGGTGTACTCGTGGCCGAAGTACACGCGGGTGTCGTCGGGGAGCACGGCGAGTTTGGAGAGCGAGCCGATCATCATCCGGCGTCGCCCTCGAAGAGTCGGCCGCAGCCGCCGGCGAAGAGGGTATCGCCGGTGAAGACGGCGCGGTCGTCGGGGAAGTAGTAGGCGATGTGGCCCGTGGTGTGCGCCGGGATGAAGATCACCTGGACCGCGAGCGAACCCAGGGTGAGGCGATCGCCGTCCTGGACCCGCTGGGTGAGGCCGGGAATGCGCTCGTCGACGCCGTAGACCGTGAGGCCGGGGACGGAGGTGAGCAGATCCTGGTTGCCGCCGACGTGGTCGTAGTGATGATGCGTCGGCAGAAGCGCGGTCAGGGTGACGCCCTCACGCGCGACCGCCTGCAGTACCGGCTCCGCTTCGGCGCAGTCGACGACACCGGCCTGCCGGGTGGCCTCGTCGATGACCAGATACGCGTAGTTGTCCATCAGCTGGGGAACGGGAACGACCTTCATGGCCCTGCCTTTCTGAGAACGAATCGTCTACGTGAGCTGATCCAGATACTCCGACCAGCCGTAGCCGACGTGGTCGCCGCAGCGCCATTCGGTGAGGCCCTCGCTGATGCGCGTCACCTTGCCGTCGCGGCGGTTGCGCAGCGGCAGCATGGTGAGGACGCGGCCGGTGATCTCGACGTCGCCGGCGCGGGTGTGGAGCGTCACGGCGATGCGATCATGGTAGTGGCCGGGCTCCGTCCAATCGGTGTGCACCGTGAGACGGTCGACGAAATGGTTCGCGCCGTCGCGGAAGACGAACCCGCTCAGCAGCTCGGTGCCGGCCTGCGTGACGATCTGCGAGCCCATGAAGCCGAACCCGTCGTCGAACTGGCCGATGAGCCAGCGGTAGTACGACGGTGACTGCCACGAGCGCGGACCCCACGAGTGGTCGCGCAGGCCGAACCCGTCGACGGCGTGCGCCGTCCCGTCCACGACCAGGCGGCCCTTCGCGCGGCCGTGCTGTTCGTAGTGGCCCTTGGCGAACACCATCTCGCTGTGTTCGAGGCCGGTCCCGCCGTACATCGGGCTGAGGCCGTACCAATCGAGCTCGAGCGACACCGGGCGGAACGGATTGCCGGTGAAGGCGGCGCGCGGATCCTCGAGGTCGAGCGGCTTCGCCAGATAGACCGCCTTGCCGTCGTAGGCGACGCGCAGGTGCTTGAAGGGGTCGACGACGTCGAAGCGCATGCCGCCGGCGGCGAAGGCGCCGTTGTCGACGATCTCCGGCCGCTTGTAGTTGAACAGCGCCGTGCCATCGGGCTGGTACACGGCGATGGTCATCTCCGCGTAGCGCTCGTTCGGCCGGTTGCCGAGGCGTGCGAACGCGCCGACGCGCGTCTGCCGATCGTAAAAGTTGAAGTACATGCTCTCGTTGAAGTTCGCCTCGCCGGTGTTGGCGTGCATGTACTCGTCGGACGGTTCGATGCTCATGGCGCGTCTCGTCGGTTGCGACGTGGGGGCTCAGCGCTGGTCGCGGCGCGAGTCGGGCAGGCGGCGGTAGTCGGACGGGTCGAGCTCGATCGTGCCGTCGTCGCCGCGCGGCCGCCGGCGGCCGCTCAGGAGCGGCAGGACCAGCGAGGCGATCAACGCGCCCCCGACGACGACGGCGCCGGCGATCGCGAGCGAGAAGACGAACAGCGCCACCAGGGGCAACCCCGCGAGCAGCAGCAGCCACAGCGGCAGCGCTCCACGCCAGACGAACATGCGCGGCTGGCTCATGCTGGGTTCTCCTCCTTCAGTTCGACCACATAGCCGTCGGGATCGCGGACGTATATCGAGGGGCCGTAGCCGGTGGCGCCGAGGCGGACCATCGGTTCGTCCTCGATGATGTCGACGCCGGCCGCGCGTGCGCGCGGAAGCACCGCGCCGGCGAGGTTGCCCTCGACACGGACGCAGAAGTGGACCAGCCCGCCGAGGGCGCCGTCGTAGGTGGGATCGGGGACGAGGTCGATCAGCTGGCCGCCGACGCGCGCCGAGACGAACGGCCGAGTGCCGGCGCGGTATTCCTCCAGCATCTCGATCGGCAAGCCGAGGACACCGCCGTAGAACGCGATCGAGACGTCGAGATCACGCACGCGCAGGACGAAGTGATCGAGGCCGGTGACGCGAAGCGCAGGCATCGGCATAGACCCTGATCTTCGCACGCGCCGGGGGCCATTGGTAGGCAATGAACCGGCGGTGGACGGTCGGTCACTTCTTCTTTTTCGGCTTCGTCGTCTTGCGCGGCTTGGCGCGTCCGAGGCGCTCTTCGAGCTGGCGCAGGCTCTGCTCGATGCGCTTCAGCTCGCTGCGCAGGGCGGGATGGCTGGCGACGCGCTCGACCGACTGGCGGACCTGCGCGTCAATGCGGTGCTGCAGGTCGTCGAGCGTGCGTTGTGGCGCCTCGAGGATCTCTTCGAGCAGCGAGGAGCCCTTCTTGGAGGTGCCGCGTCTCGTGACCAGTCCCTGGACGCCCTCGCGCACGCTCTCCAGCGCCTCGCGGCCGCGCTCGACGCCGCGCCGCAGGTCGCGCACCGCCTCGTCGCCGAACTGCACCAACCGCCGCAGCAGCGGTAGCGACAGCGTGCCGCTCCGGCCGTTGGCCTTCTTCTCGGCCTCGTAGATGATCTGGGCGAGGGTGAGCCGGGTGAGGTCCTCGCCGTTGTCGTTGTCCACCACGCGAACGTCCTCGCCGCTCTGCACCAGCGCGCGAATGCCGTCCAGCGTGACGTAGCGGCTGGCCTCGACGTCGTAGAGCTTGCGGTTGCCGTAGCGCTTGATCAGGCGAACCTGGCCCTTGGGTGCCGTATTCATCGGTGCATCCGGGGTACCACAGCGTCGCGCGTAGCGGCAACAAACTCGGCGCAACGCGCCTTGACCGGCGCGTGCACGGCCGATTAGCGTCGGATCCGTCGTTCGCCATGGGACGCCGTTTTCTCGCTGCCGCCGTGCAGCTCTGCGCCGGATCGGACAAGGAGGCCAACCTCGCCTCGGCGACGCGCCTGGCGACGTGGTCCGCGCAGCGCGGCGCCGAATTGATCGTGCTGCCGGAGATGTTCGCCTGGCGCGGCCGGCGAGCGGACGAGGACGGGGCGGCCGAGAGCATTCCGGGACCGACCAGCGAGCGGCTCGCGGCGCTGGCGCGCGAGCTCAAGGTCGTCCTGGTGGGCGGCTCGCTGCTCGAGCGCTCGCCGCAGGCCGGCCGTTACTACAACACCAGCACCGTGTACGGACGCGACGGCACCCTGCTCGGCCGCTATCGCAAGGCGCACCTATTCGACGTCGACATTCCCGGCCATGTCACGCACCGCGAGTCCGACAGCAAGCTTTCCGGTGACGCGGTGGTCGTGGTGGCGACCGACGTCGGCACGCTCGGCCTCAGCATCTGCTACGACCTGCGCTTTCCCGAGCTCTTCCGCCGCCTCGGCACGGCCGGCGCGGAGATCGTCTGCCTGCCGTCGGCGTTCACGTTCCCGACCGGCGCCCACCACTGGGAAATCCTGCTGCGGGCGCGCGCCATCGAGAACCAGGTGTACGTGGTGGCCCCGAATCAGATCGGCCGCAGCCCGTCGGGGGTTCAGGACTTCGGCCATTCCCTGATCGTCGACCCCTGGGGAACGCCGATCGCGCGCGCGACGAACGCCGAAACGGCGATCGTCGCGGAGGTCGACCTCGATTACCTGACGCGCGTGCGGCAGGAGCTTCCCAGCCTGCAGCACCGCAAATTCGACCTCTGACGCCGGCGCGGCACACCGCCGCGGTCAGTTGCCGCCGTAGCTCTCGTCGGCGCGGTTGGCGAGGTGCTCGAGTACGCGCTGCTCGGCGGCGCGAACGGCGATCGAACGCATGAACTCCTGCACGTGCAGGGCAAGCGGGCCGGTGGCCAGGTGGGCGGCGATGTAGGCCGGCGACAGCTCGTCGATGGCCGCTTCCATGCGCTCCATGACCGGCTCGTCGATGGCCGGAAACTCCGCTTTGTCGAGGAGCTGGAGCGCCTCGTCGTAGCGCTCGCTGAAGAAGCGCTTGGCTTCGTCCCGCTCCTCGGGGGTGCACTCGAGGTGCAGCTTGCCGGCCGCCTTGTCGAACAGGCGGTCGAAGGCGGTGAGGAGAACCTCTCGTCCAGTAGTGGAAGTCATGGTTCTCGCCAGAGTAATCATCAATCGGCACCCGACAAGGGACGTGGAAAATCAGCGTTGACCCGGCCTGGGGTCGCGCTAGCATCAGCGGGCGATGAGGGTTGGGGCAGTCGTGGTGGTGGGTGCGGCAGCGCTAGTCGTGGCCTCGGCAGGCTGGGCCGCCGAGGTGTACCGCTGGACGGACGCCCAAGGCGTCCTGCACATCGCCGACGTCCCGCCGCCGAAAGGGCACAGCGTCCAGACGCAGACGCTTCCCGATCCCGCACCGCGTGTCGATGCACCGGCGCCCGCCGTCGCGCCGGACGCCCCGGCCGCCGCCGCGGACAAAGGTCCGGCGCAGGTGGTCATCACGGAGAAGAACGAGGAGCCACTGGGCGGATCGCGGCACGGCGTCAGCGGCACGGTCGAGAACAAGGGCGGCGCGACCGCGCGCGACGTCGCGATCGCTGTGCGGGTGATCTCACCGGCGCAGGGCGACGAGTGCCTGAACGAGGAGATCGCGGTCAGTCCGTCCATGTTGAAGCCGGGCGAGAAGGCGGAATTCACCGCCGACTTCGACAATCCGTGCTTCCGTGGACCGACGCAGGTCGACCTCCGCGCGCAGTGGGAGTGAGCGCGCTCGACGCGTTCGTTGCGCACTTCGCACGTCGCCACGGCGGCACGCTGTCGGATGCAGTTTTTCTTTGCCGGGCTCCAATTGTTCCGGTATACGCAGGCCGCAGTCTCGGGAAAGAGCAGCAATCGTTCTGGTTCAGGGTGACTTCCAGACATGCAGCTTCCCGCATGACGCACATCAGAGAAGGAGGAAGCGCATGCCGCAGGGTACGGTGAAGTGGTTCAACCCGGAGAAGGGCTACGGATTCATCAAGCGGGACGACGGCGAGGATGTCTTCGTGCACTACAGCGCCATCGCCGGGGAAGGTTTCCGCAGCCTCGAAGAGGGGCAGCGAGTCGAATTCGAGATCACCGACGGTAAGAAAGGCCCCCAGGCCGCTAACGTCGTGAAGGTGTGACACGCAGGGGCGCGCCGCCCGACGGCGCGCCCCGCTCACGCTCGTACGGCGCGCACCGCGCGCCATACCCGGAACGGATCAACACGCGCTGACACGCGTGTAGCGCCGCAGGCGTCGATGGCGGCTCCGACGACAGCGGCGTGCACGGCCGATGTCGCGGCCGGCGCCGGTCACAACCGGTCAGCGGCACGGTGCGAATGTATCCAGACACCGCGCGGACGTGCTACCTCATGGCGCCGCGAAATCCATGAAGCCCTGCGAGTTGTGCGACCTGCACAAGACCACCACCTGGCACGCCGAGTTCGATGAGCCCTTTCGCTTCGTCGTCCTCGATTGCGACTCGTGCGACGTGGCGATGGCCGTCCTCGGCACGCACCGGGCCAGCCCGACGGACGACGAACGCGCCGTCATGCAGGCGCGGCTGAAGGAGATCGCCGATCGGCTCTATCCCGACGGCTGGTACTTCGACGATCACATGCGCCAGATTCCCGACCACTATCACCTGCACGCGCGCCCCTACCCGCGCTGGCTGCCGCGCACGCTCCGTTCGTGAGCTTCACGCTGCGGCGCACTCCCCCGAATGGAGGGCCGCACCCCCGCGCGGCCTGTTCTCGGCGGCGCATCGCCAGCACCATCGCCAGCGTCTAGCGCGCGGCGTACTCCGCCGCCCTGCGGGCGGCGACGGGCACGGAGGCCCGCGCTCCTACGATCACGCTCACGCCGCTTGCGGACGGAGCGCGTGACCGCAGCCGCCGCAGAAGTTCGCGCGCGGCGGCAGCTTTGAACCGCACTGCGGGCAGAACGCCATCCGCTGTTTCCCGGCCTTGGCGAACTGCGACGCGGAGTCGAGCGCCGACATGGCGGCGAGGGCCTGCTCGCGGTATCGCTGCGTGACCTGCGCGAAATCCTCGTCGGACAGCTTGCCCATCGCGCGGTCGAACTCGGCGTCCTTGATCGCTGCCATGGCCTCGCGCTTCTGGCGCTCGAGCGGCGGCGCGTCGGCGTCGGGCGGTTCGACGCCACGGCGCGCCTGGATGAGCGGCCAGCCGACGAACAGCGCCGCGGCGGCGACGCCCATCCAGATGAGCAATCCGGCCAGTGTCACTCGAGCTCGCGCAGCTCGCGTTCGAGCTGGCGCTCCAGGGCGGTGGGCGGGGCGCCGCTCGGCGGCGCGCCCGGGTCGCGCGGCGGCGGATGGGGCCCCTGACGCCGCCAGCGGCGCAACGTGAAGGCCACGAAGACGACTCCGACCAGCAGCAGCGCGAACGGCGTCACCCATGCGGCCAGATTGAAACCGCTCGTGGTGGGCGAGGACAGGATCTTCTCGCCGTACTTCTGCTGAAAGTAGGCGAGGATCTCGTCGCGGCTGAGGCCCTTGGCCATCTGCTCGCGAATTTCCTGGCGCAGCGGCAGGGCGGAGCCGCACTGCAGGTGATTGCAGGAGTGCACGGTGAGCCCGCAGCCGCACTGGCAGGTCAGCGACTCCTCGATCTCCTGGAAGCTCGGCGCCGGCGCCGCCGACGCCGGGCCCTGCAGCAGGAGGAGCAGCAGGGCAAGGAGCAGCGGCATCAGTGTTGGGCGCCTTCGCGGGCAGCCGGGCTCGACGCGTAGGCGGGCTCGCGCGCCGCGAGCGGCACCGGCCACATGACGATGAGTGTCCCGAACGCCAGCGTCGCGCCGCCCCAATACAGGAATCCGATCAGCGGGTTCAGGTACGCGAGAATCGTCGCCATGTGCGTATCGTCGTCGTAGCTGCCCAACACCAGGTAGAGATCCGATCCGAGCGTCGAGCGGATCGCGACCTCGGTCGTCGGCTGCTCGGGCTTCTTGTAGAAGCGCTTCTCGGGCTTCAGCGTGTCGACCTGGCGATCGCCGCGAAACACACTGATGTTCGCCATCAGGTAGCTGATGTGCGGCGTGTCGCGCTCCTCGAGTCCATTGTACTGCAGCGTGTAGCCGCCGATGTCGAAGCGCTCGCCCTGATTGACCGTCACCTGCTTCTCCTGGCGGAAGACCGAGGTGCCGGTGATGGCGATGAAGATCATCACCACGGCGAGATGGATGACGTACCCGCCGTAGCGGCGTCTGTTCTTGACCGTCAGGCGCAGAAGCGCCTGCGGCGCCGATTCGCCGAGCATCGCCTGCCGGGCGCGCATGCCGCGCCAGAATTCGGCGACGATGGTGCTGAGGACGAAGAAGATCAGCGAGAAGGCGACGAGCGACCAGTAGTTGCCGCCGCCGAACAGCAGGCAGCCGACGCCACCGGCGAGGCCGATCAGCACCGGCCACATGAAGTTGCGCTGCAGATGGGCCCAGGTGGCGCGTCGCCAGGCGATGATCGGCCCGACGCCCATGAGGAAGAGCAGCACCAAGCCGAGCGGGGCGTTCACGCGGTTGAAGAACGGCGGGCCGACGGTGATCTTCACGCCGCGCACCCATTCCGAGATCACCGGGAACATCGTGCCCCAGAAGACCGCGAAGGCGATGCCCACCAGGATGAGGTTGTTGAAGAGGAACGCCGACTCGCGCGACAGCAGCGAGTCGAGCTCGTTCTCGCTGCGCAGCAGCGGCAGGCGCCAGATCAACAGCGACAGCGAGACGAACAACACCAGTCCGAGGAAGATGAGGAAGAACGGACCGAGACCGGACTGCGTGAACGAGTGCACCGACGAGATGACGCCGCTGCGGGTGAGGAACGTGCCGAAGATGGTGAGGGCGAAGGTGAGAATCACCAGCACCATGTTCCACACCTTCAGCATGTTCTTCTTTTCCTGGATCATCACCGAGTGCAGGAACGCGGTGCCCGTCAGCAGGGGCATGAAGGCGGCGTTCTCGACCGGATCCCACGCCCAGTAGCCGCCCCAGCCGAGCACCTCGTACGCCCACAGCGCGCCGAACAGGTTGCCGAGGCAAAGGAAGAACCAGGCGAACAGCGTCCAGCGGCGCGTCGAGCGGATCCAGGTGTCGCCGAGCTTGCCGGTTGCCAGTGCCGCCATCGCGAAGGCGAACGGCACCGACATGCCGACGAAGCCGGTGTACAGCGACGGCGGATGGATGGTCATCCAGTAGTTCTGCAGCAGCGGATTGAGGTCGCGGCCCTCCGTCGCCGGCACCGCCAACGCCGCGAAGGGCGGCGTGATGAACACCACCATGAGCAGAAAGAAGGTGGCAATCGCCATCAGCACGGCGGTCACGTACGGCATCAGCTCGCGGTTGCGATGGCGATTCTGCAGCTCGACGACGGCGGTGATAGAGGTCAGGATCACCAGCCAGAAGAGCAACGACCCCTGCTGGCCGCCCCACAGCGCCGCCACGGTGTAGTAGAGGGGCAGCGTGCTGCTGCTGTAGGCGGCCACGTACTCGAGGCGGAAGTCGTGGATGGCGAGCGCGTGCAGCAGCGTGGCGGCGGCCACCAGGACACAGCCCCAGACCGCGAACGCGGCGTGCTCGCCGCTGGCGATGACGTCGCGGCGCCGGGTCCAGACACCGACCAGCGACGTCACCACGGCGTAGACGGCGAGCACCAATCCGAGGTGCAGCGCGAGCGGGCCGAGCTCTGGGGTCATGCGACTCTCCTCACGGCGACCGATGCGAGCTGGCGTGATGCGGACGGCATGCGCGCGACTTCGCCGGCCAGGGCGACGGGGGTCAGTTGGCCGCCGCCTGGGCGGCCCCGCCCGCTTTGGCTTCGTACTTCGACGGGCAGCTGGTCATCACCGCATGCGCCTGCAGCACACCGTCCACGTAGCGACCCTCGACGATCACATCGCGGCCCTCGGCGAACATGTCGGGCACGACGCCCAGATAGACGACCGGGAGCGCACCCTCGACCGGTACGCGGTCGGGCCCGGCGAAGTCGCCGATGGTGAAGTTCATCTCGGTGCCCTTGGCGCTCGTCTGCTTGCGCAGCGAGCCCTCGTTCACGCGCCCTGCGACGCGCAACGGTTCGCCGACCAGCTCGTGCTGGCGGGGCAGGAACTCGGCCATGGTGAAATAGTAGCTCGAGGAGGTCTGCACCCCGGCGAACATCAGATAGCCGATCGCCGCCGCGAGCACGCAGGCGCCGATGCCGAACTTGACGGATCGATTCATTGAACAGTGGGACGGTAACGGGTTCGCAGAGTGGCGGCAAGGCCGAAACCCGGCCGGCGGCGCCGGGGGATCTCAGTTCCCGTCGTCGGCTCCGGCACCCCGCCGCGGGCCGAAGCAGACCCCGCGGGTCGAGGCGCGGATGAAGGCCACCAGCTCGGCGACCTCGGCGCTCATCGGTTCGGCCGCCTCGACCTCGGCCAGCGCGGCCCGCAGGTTCCGCCGGGTGCCAAAGAGGGTGCCGAAGGCCCGTTGCACGGCCCGGATGGCCTCGGCCGAGAGGCCGGCCCGCCGGAGGCCGACGCGATTGATGCCGCGAACGGTGTGCGTCCCGTCCATCATCGCGAACGGCGGCACGTCGCGGCTGGTGCGCGAGCCGCCGCGCAGCATGGCGAGGCGCCCGATGCGGACGAACTGGTGCACGACGCAATTGCCGGAGATGTTGACGCGATCGTGCACCGTGACGTGACCGCCCAGCATCGAGCCGTTGGCGATGATCACGCCGTTACCGACCCGGCAGTCGTGGCCGACGTGGGTGTGCCCGAAGAGGAAGTTCTCGTCGCCGAGCGCGGTCGGCTGCTCCAGCCTCGTGGCGCGGTTGATCTCGACGTGCTCGCGGATGACGTTGCGATCGCCGATGCGCACCCCCGTGGGCGCGCCGCGGTAACCGAGATCCTGCGGCGCCCCGCCGATCACCGCGCCGTGGTGGATGACATTGTCGCGGCCGACCACCGTGTGGCCGGTGAGGACGGCGTGCGCCAGCACCCGCGAGCCGGGTCCGACGACCACCGGCCCCTCCACGACGACGTAGGGGCCGAGGTCGGCGCTCGGATCGACCTCGGCCTGCCGATCGACGATCGCCGTCGGGTGGATCGGCATCAGCGCTCGGCGTCGCCGCCGGTGTCGTCGTCTTCGCTGATCGGCTCACCGGGAACGCGGTACCCTTCGGCTGCCCATGCGCCCAGGTCGGCCATGCGACACCGCTCGCTGCAGAACGGGCGGTGCGGGTTGCCCGCCCAGCGGGCCGGTCGGCGGCACCTGGGACAGGGCTTGAGAGCGCCTTCGGGGTCGGCCACGACACGCTGACGATAGGGGGCCCGCCGCGGTGACGCAACCGGCTCAGCCGTCGCCGGCGCCACTGCGCAGCGCGGTGACCGCCGCGCTCGCATCCGGGGCGACGAGCACGTGCATGCGGTCGCCGGCGGCGACGACGGCATCGGCGGTGGGCACGTGATTCAGCCCGTTGCGCTGGATCGAGATCACGAGGCAGCCCGGCGGCAGCGCCAAGTCGCGCACCCGGCGCCCGTCGTACGGCGCGCCGCCGGCGATCGACAGTTGGAGCAGCATCGGCTCGGCGAGGCGCTGGGGCTCGCGGGCGGCACGGAGCTCGCGCTCGAGCAGCGAGTGGTAGATCGGCGGATCGCGCAGAAACTCGGCGACGCCGTAGGCGATGGCCGAGGCGAGCACCAGCGGCAACACGAGCGCGTACTGCCCCGTCATCTCGACCATCAGGACGATGCCCGTGAGCGGTGCGCGCACGACGGCCGAGAAGTAGGCGGCCATGCCGACGACGGCCACCGCGCGTATGTCGTTGGCGGACAGCGCCACCATGGTTCCGGTGCCGTCGGCGATCGCCAACCCGAGGGCGGCGCCGAGGATCAGCATCGGGGCGAAGATGCCGCCGGGCGCTCCACAGCCGTAGGCGGCGAGGACGAGCGCGAAGCGCACGGCGAAGATCCCCGCCAGGGCGAACAGACCGATATTGCCGGTCAGCATGTCGTCCATCAGCACGCGACCGGTTCCGACCAACGTCGGCGCGAACCACAATACGACGCCGGTCAGCAGCCCCGCCACGGCGGCCGGTGCCCACGAGGCGCGCGCGCGGAGCCAGTCGAACCCGTCCAGGCTGGCGAGCAGACCGCGATTGAACGCGATACCGAAGAAGGCCGCCACCAGGCCGACGACGCTCGCCAGCGGCAGGAGGTTGAGCTCGGGGATGGCGTCGATCTGCACATGGAAGACGGGCGTCTGGCCGAGGAACAGGCGCGCCACGATGTCGGCGGCGACCGAGGCGGCGAGCGTCGCCGCGAACACATTGGCGCCGAAGTCGCGCTGCACCTCCTCGAGGACGAACACCAGGCCGGCCAGCGGCGCGTTGAAGGCGGCCGACAGGCCCGCACCGGCGCCGGCCGCCACCAGGGTGCGCCGCTCGCGCGTCGTGCAGCGCAGCCAGCGACCGACGATCTGGCCGACCGCACCGCCCATCTGGACGGTCGGTCCCTCGCGGCCGAGGGACAGGCCGCTGCCCATGGCCAGGAGGCCGCCGACGAATTTGACGGGGAGCACCCGCGGGCCGGCCAGTTGGCGGAGGTGATCGAGCACCGCTTTCAGATGTGGAATGCCGCTGCCCGCCGCTTCCGGCGCCCAGCGTCGGACGACCAGCACCGAGAGCACCGCGCCGGCAATGCTCACCGCCAACGGCAGCACGATCCACACGGGTCCCCTGGCGTGGCCCCAGATCACCAGCGCGTCGCGCCACCACTCCGCCCAGTAGAGCGACCAGCGGAAGGCCACGGCGATGAGGCCAGCGGCCACGCCGACGGCCACGGCACGCGGCAACTGCCGCCGCCGCTGCTCGCGCGAGCGCATCAGGTCCTCGATGCGACGTTCCGTGGTGCTGGCACTGGCGTGCCCGCCGGCGGCTGACGTCGGCGGTTCGCGGAAGTCCGATTCGGGCATCGAGGGCACGCGCTGGCGGTCCTGGGTCCGTCCCAACTTGATCGCACGCGGCCTCGACTGCAACCTACCGGAACCGAGCGGTCGTGCGTAGCGTCCTCGGCGTGGACCCGCTACAGTGCGCCCGCGCATGGCCCAACGCGCTCCGACTGCTTCCGTTCAGGCCGCGGGTCAGCGCCCGCCGACGTTCTCCGGCTTCGTAGTCCGGCTGCTCGCCTATTTGTTCCTGGCGAGCCTGGCGTTCTCGATCGGCGAGCTCCACCTGCACATGCACCCGATCCAGACCGTCATGGCGGTCGTGGTCGGATGGATGGCCAACGTTTTCGGCGCCGCGTCGACCGTATCGGGCACGATCATCTCCACGCCGCACGCGGCGCTCGAGATCAACCACGAGTGCACCGGCGTGTTCGTGCTGCTCGTGTATGCGATGTTCGTCCTCGCCTACCCCGCGAGCTGGCAGCAACGCCTGCGCGGCATGGGAATCGGATTCGTGACGTTGACCGCGATCAACATCGTGCGGCTGGCGGCGCTGACGGTGATCGCCAGCCGCTTCCCCGATTGGTTCGCGTACTTCCACGAGTACTTCTTCCAGGGACTGTTCATCGCGTTGCTGGCGGTGCTGGCCTCGCTGTGGACCGAGCAGGTACGCCGTGCGACCGTCCGTCGGCTTCCTGGTTAGAGTCCTCGCGCTGGTCGGCGCGCTGTTCGCCCTGTGGTCGTTCGCCGGCGTCGGCGACTTCTACGGCCGCGCCGTCGTCGCCGTCGCGCGCCCTCTGATGTTCGTGGCGAGCGGGTTCGACGTCGCGCGCGTCTCGCCGACCGAGCACGGGCTCGACGTCGTCATCCGCCGTCGATCAGATCGAAGAGGTGATGCCGTTCCAGCCGCGCGAGCTGTTCTCCGGCGTGATCACCTTCCTGGCGCTGGTCGGCGCCTCGACGATGGTGCCGTGGACGCGCCGCCTGCGCGCCGCCGGGATCGGGCTCGCGGCGCTGTTCGTGTTCCACATGGGACTGATCGTGCTCGGTCCGTACATGACGGGCCATCCGCAGGCGCAGCTGGGCGTGGTCTGGATGCGTCGCATCAACAGCGTGATCAACGTCTTCTACGGATTCTACGGCCTCGTCGGCTACGCGGCGCTGCCGTTCCTGCTCTGGTGGGTGCTGGTGCAGCGCTACATGCCGGCCGTCGCCGACGAGCCCGTCCAGACCCCGGCGCCGCGCTCACCGAGGGCCCGCAACCGCCCGCGTTAGCCGTTGAGGCCGGCGAGGAAGGCGAGCAGCTCGCGGTTCACGTCGTCCGGCCGCTCCTGCTGCGTCCAGTGGCCGCAGTCGCGTACGAGGTGCACCTTGCGCAGGTTCGGTACCCAGTCGCGCATGCCGGCGGTCAGCTCCGGGCGGAGCACCGGGTCGAGATCGGCGGTGATCATCAACGCCGGCGGGAGCACCTTGGCGCCGCCGAGATAGGCGGTGAGCTCCCAGTTGCGATCGAAGTTGCGGTACCAGTTGAGCCCGCCGCGAAAGCCGGTCTTGCGAAAGGTCTCGACGTAGACGGCGAAGTCCTCGTCCGTGAGGAACGACCCATGCGGGTTGTCGGGCAGGCGATCGAGCAGGCCGCCGGTCGCCGGACCGAGCGCGGCGGGGCCCGCCTTCAGCAACTCCTCCAGCCGGGCGCGATCGGGCGACTGGAAGAACCCCGCCAATGTGCGCGCCGGATTGGCGTCGAGCTCCGCCTCGGCCACGCCGGGCTCCTGGAAATAGAGGATGTACTGGAAGTGTCCCTGCGCCATCGCTCGCATCATCGCCGTCGGCGGCATCGGGAAGCGCGGGAAGAAGGGCGTGTTCACGCCGACGACGCCGGCGACGCGATGGGGCGCGAGCTGCGCCATGCCCCAGGCGATCGAGCCGCCCCAGTCGTGGCCGACCACCACCGCCCGCTCGATCGCCAACGCGTCGAGCAGACCGGTGAGATCGCCGACGAGGTGGTGGATCGTATAGGCGTCGACGGCCTCCGGCGCGCTGGTCCCGCCGTAGCCGCGCTGATCGGGCGCGATGGCCCGATAGCCGGCGTCGGCGAGCGCGCGCAGCTGATGCCGCCACGAGTACCAGAGCTCGGGAAAGCCGTGGCAGAAGAGCACCGGGCATGCCGCGCGCCGGCTTCGGCGACGTGCATGGAGATGCCGTTGATGTCGATCTGGCTGTGACGGAATTCCGACATCGGCCCGTCAAAGCAGACGGCGTGACCGGAGGCCAGACGAGCGCTGCCGCGGGCGGACGCCGGCTACGCGCGCCGGATCTGAAATCCGATCCGCGGAAAGTGCACGACCACCTCGCCGATCTCGTCGTCGCGACGGCGCACGGCGACTTCTTCCGTCGTGGCCGTGATCAGCTCGCCACCCACCGGATCGAATCCGTAGTCGTCGGGCATCACCGCGACGCGCATGCCGACCTCCAGCCCGTTGGGTTCGCCGGATGCGACGCCGCGACCGGGCAACGGCGTGCTCTCGCGCGCGATCTGCAACGCCGCGGCGGCGTCCATGTCCTCGCGTTGCCCGTGCCCCATCGCGCTGGATGCGCTCGGCCCAGGCGACAAGGACGGGGAACTCGTCGAACGCGGCGCCGGCGCCGGGCATGCTCCGCAGGAACCAGACCGGGTGGTAGCAGGCGGCGTCGGCGAGGCTGAACGCATCGCCGAGGAGGAACGCGCGGCCGTCGGCGAGCTGTGCCGCCAGCAGCGCCGCGCTGGCGCGCAGTTGCTCGCGCGCCGCCGGCGCGTGATCTTGGCATGTCGGCGAAGATCGACGCGGCCGCCGGTCATCTTGGCGCGATCGTCGATGAACGCCTGCGGGACGGCATCGCCGATCAGCGCGAACAGCACCGGCGACCGCCGGCATGAAGAACACCCGATCCGCCCACAGCGCGGTTGCGGTGCAGACCCCTGCGAGCCGCCGGGAAAGATCGTCGGATCCGGCTGCCGCGCCTCGAGCACGCGCGCGATGAGCTGGCTGTCGCAGTACACGTCGGCGCCGATCTGCAGCACCGGGATGCGCCGATAGCCGCCGGTCAGCGGCGTCAGCTGGGGCTTCGGCATGATCGTCGGCTGCTCGACGGCCCGCCAGGCCAGACGCTTGTGCCCGAGAATCTTCCTCACCTTCTCGGAGAACGGCGAGGTGTCGTAGTGGTGGAGGATCAGATCGGACCATCGGCTCCTCCGGAAGAAGGCGTGACCGGTCATCGCTCCCCTTCTCGATCTTCGACTCAAACACGGCGAAGAGCTCGTTCATCGCTTCCATCTGTCCGCCCCGCGTCGAGGACGGGACGAGGATCGGCGTCTTGACCCCGGCGGCGCGCCACGCGTCGACGCCGTCGCGGATGCGGGCCGGGGGGCCGAAGAGGGTCACGTCGTTGAGCCAGCGATCGCTCATGAGCGGCAGGATGTCATCAGTCCGACGCTCGGCGAGGGCCTGTTGGATGGCGTGCATCTCGTCGCCGTATCCGGCTTCGATCCAGTACTGCTGGTAGTTGGGAAGCTGCACGTATCCACGCAGCACGCGGCGCATGACCGCCGCGCCGGCGGAGCGATCGTCGCAGACGCACGTGGGGATCATGTTGCCGATGAAGAATGTCTCGCGCGGTGTGTCCGCCGGCAGCGCCTGCAGCGAGGCCGGCATGTGCGAGCGCGCCGCGTTCGCCCACACCGCCCCCTCGCCGACCTCGCCGGCGAGCGCGACCATCCGCCGCCGCAGTGTCGCCAGCACGACGGGGGGCAGATCGCCGGTGCGGGCCGCGCCGGTGCGCAACTCGCCGACGAAGCGACGCATGTCGGCGAGCGGTTTGCCGGTGGGGACGCCGAGCCAGGCATTGGTCGGCGCGTGGCTGACGCCGATGCCGAAGCGAAAGCGTCCGCCGCTGATCTCGTGGATGAAGGCCGCCGTCTGCGCGAAGTCGTACGCGTGCCGCGTGTAGATGTTGGCGATGCTGGTGCCGAACTCGAATCGTCTGCGTCTCGAGCGCCAGCGCCTCGCAGAGCGCCAGCCCGTCGCCGAAGCTCGGGCAGTAGAGGCCGCGAGAAGCCGCGCCGTTCGATCTCTTTCGCCAGGTCGATGGTCGCCCGCCGCCGGCCGGGCACGGCTGCGAAGCTGAGAGCCGGTTTCGTCATGCGGCGGTGGCTAGCACGGGCGCCCGGGCGCCCGCGAACGGGCGGAAAATCGTTGCGGCAGCCATGGCTCTGTGGGAGAACAAAGGGCGAAAATGTCGACCGCCGAACTGGACGGACGCGGGACCCGGCTCAATCCCGCCAATCGCTACGAGCGTCTGCATGTCGAGCGCGCCTCCGACGACGACGCGGACCCCGGGGTGGCGCCGGCGCCGACCGAGCTGTACCGCGACGCCAGCCGCAGCATTCTCGCCGAGAACGACAGTCCGGACGTCGGCTTCCGCTTCAGCCTGAATCCCTACCGCGGCTGCGAGCACGGCTGCATGTACTGCTACGCCCGTCCCTCGCACGAGTATCTCGGCTTCAGCGCCGGCCTCGATTTCGAGCGCAAGCTGATGGTGAAGACGGATGCTCCCGAGCTGCTGCGCGCGGCCCTGGCGGCGCCGCGCTGGCAACCGCAGGTGGTGGCGCTGTCCGGCAACACCGACTGCTATCAGCCGATCGAACGCCAGCTGCGGCTGACGCGCGCGCTGTCTGGAGGTGTTCGCGGAGTTCCGCAACCCCGTGAGCGTCATCACCAAGTCGGCCTTGGTCACGCGCGACGCCGATCTCTACGCCGAGCTGGCGGCGGACGGCGCGGCGCAGGTCAACGTCACGGTCACCACCCTCGATCCGGATCTCGCCCGCCGCATGGAGCCGCGCGCGGCGACGCCGGAGCGCCGCCTGGAGGCGATACGCGTCCTCAGCGCGGCCGGCGTGCCGGTGAACGTCATGGTCGCGCCGATCATCCCCGGTCTCAACGACCACGAGATCCCCGCGGTGCTCGAGCGGGCCGCGGCCGCCGGCGCATCCGGCGCGTCGTGGGTGATGCTCCGCCTCGCACCGCCGCTCGACCAGCTCTTCACCGACTGGCTCGAACGCCACTATCCCGACCGGGTCGTGCGCATCCTCGGCCGCCTGCGCTCGTGTCGCGGCGGCGCGCTCAACGACCCGCGGTTCGGCAAGCGCATGCGTGGCGAGGGACAGTACGCCGCCCAGATCCGCGACCTCTTCGCTCTCGCGGCGCGCCGCCGCGGCCTCGATCGGCGCCTGCCGCCGCTGCGGACGGACGCCTTCCGCGTCCCTCCCCGCCCTGGCGACCAGCTGCGACTGCTCTGATCGGCCGTCCCGCGGGTCGGGCAGTGACTCAAGTTACCGGCCTTGGCGGTTAGCTGAGCAGTGGGGCACCGCCGCGCCAATCAAATTGAGTGACCGCGCGCGGTTGGCACTGACCACCTTGTGGGTCATGGTGAACTTCCTTCCAAAACATCCACCCCGTTGGTACCTCTCAGAAACCCCCCGACGTCCGAGGTATACATGCGTCCATCATTTTCACTGATCAGTGGTGTCTTATTGCTCGCTGCCTGCGGTGGCGGCGGCGGTGGCGGCGGCGGCAACCAGCCGTCGGGCGAACCGGAGACGTTCTACGTGAATCCGACCGGCAGCGACGACAACGACGGCCTGGCGCCGGACCGGCCGTTCCGGACTCTGGTGCGCGCGGTCGACGGACTCCTGGCCGGCGATGTGGTGTACGTCGCGCCGGGCACCTACCCTCTGCTGCCCTCGGCCCCCGGTGAGCCTCAGCCGACGGAAGTGGCGGAGATTCGCGACATCGCCGGAACCGCGGCCCAGCCGGTGTCGATCATCGCCGACATCACCGGAGAGAAGACGGGGACCAACCCCGGCGCCGTGATCGTCGACGCGAACGACGTGTCGATCGGGCTGCGGATCTCTCGCTCGACGCACATCATCATCGACGGCGTGCGCATCATTCGTGCCAAAGGCAACAACGGCGCCGGCATCCAGGTGCGCAGCAACTCGGACGACGCGACCGTGCGCAACTGCGTGATCACCGGCGGCGCCGACGGCATCCGCGTCGAGAATTCGAACGACCCGCTGATCTTCAACAACCTGATCTACGGCAACGACAACCGCGGCATCCGCATCAGCAACGGCTCGGTGCGGGCGCGCATCATCAACAACACCATCGTCGACAACCGGAATCGCGGCATCGCCATCGGCGGCGCGAACGCGGCGAACGTCGCGCCGACCGGCGCCTCGCTGCGCAACAACATCATCCAGGACAACAGCAACGTCAGCATCAGCATCGAGACCGGACCGCCGAGCGCGCTGGTCGGATACAGCGGCAACTTCAACCTCGTCTTCTATCCGGGCCTCGCCGACCAGACGAAAACGTATCGGCCGACGACCATCGTCGGCGCCAGCGACGTCAACGTCGACGCGGAGTTCGTCGACGTCAACGACGGCGACCTGCACCTGCTGCCCTCGAGCCCCGCGATCGACGCGGGCACCGGCAACATCGGCGACGCGCTGCTGGCGACGCTCTTCGACCGCGCCACCACCGCCGACGGCGTTCCCGACCACCCGCCGGTCGACATCGGCTACCACTACCCGGCCCAATGACGGAGTGCGGCGCGTCAGCGCCGCTGATCGATGCGCGGCGTGGGCCGCGCTGACGCGCCGCGCTCCGACTACGCGACCGTCCAGAACACCTGTTCGTCGCGTTCCTCGCTCGCCACCGAGCCGTCGTGGCGGAGGTATTCGAGGTGCGCCAGCGTCTCGAACGTCGCCGGAAACTGGTAGGTGAGCGGGCTGTCGCTGTCGAACGCGAAGGCGCGGCGCGCGACGTCGTAGGCATGGTGCGGCGTGCGGCGGACGATGTCGAGGATGTCCTGCAGGCGCGCGCGGTGGTGCTGGATGATCTGATTGGCGCGGTGACGGTGATCGGGAAACGGTCCGCCGTGCGCCGGCAACACCATGCCGACGTCGAAGTGCTGCACCTTCTCCTGTGAGGCGATGAAGTCGCCGAGCGGATTGCCGGTCGAGCCCGGCGCGAAGCCGACGTGGGGGGTGATCTTCGGCAGCAGGTGATCGCCGACGATCATCGCGCGTTCGGCGGGAAAGTAGAGCACGCAGTGACCGGGGGCGTGGCCGGGCGTCCAGACGATCTCGACGCGGCGGTGGCCGATCTCGATCACGTCGCCGTCGGCGAGCGGCCGGTCGGGTGCCGTGGTCACGTAGAGCCCGCCCCAGATGTCCGACGGCCGCGGGATATTGACGAAGCGCTGCAGCGGCAGGCCGTGCGCGAGGAAGAAGCGCACGGCGTCGGCCGGACGATCGCTGGGCAGGAAGCCCTTCGAGCGCTCGTACTCCGCCGGATGCAGATAGAGCGTCGCGCCGGTGAGCTCCTTGTACGCTTTTGAGGTCCCGAAGTGATCGGGGTGGTGGTGCGTGCAGATGATCTTGCGGATGCGCTCCGGTGCGATCCCGAGTTGTTCCAGCGCCGCGTGGAACGTGGCGATGCTGTCGGCGCTGCTCATGCCGGTGTCGACGAGCGCCCATTCGTCGCCGCCGTCCACCAGGTAGACGTTGACGATCGTCGGTTTCATCGGCAGCGGGAGATGGAGCAGGTGGATGCCCGGCAGCACCTCGCGGATCTTGGCGTCGTCGGTCACGCGGCTACTCGTGCAGGCGATCCTGGATGAGGAAGGTCACCTGCACCTTCACGTGCCAGCTGGCGACGCTGCCGTTCTCGACCGTGCCGCTGACCTGCTGCACCTCGACGCGCCGGATCCCCTCGATCGTCACCGCCGCCCGCGACACCGCCAGATTCACGGCGTCCTCGATGCTGTTCGCCGAGCTGCCGGTGAGCGTGATTGATTTCTCGACCATGGCGTCGCCCTCTCGCGTGTGGCGGACGCTACGCGACGCCACCCGGCGCGGTCAATTGGAGGGCCGGGAGCGCGGGCGGCTCGCCCGCAGCTCCAGCGTGGTGACCCCAACGACATTGCGAACACCGCGCTGCGCTGCGGCCGAGCCGGCCGCGCTCCCAGCTACGGCCACGATGCGATGCGTCGGCGAGCATCGACGGAGCGGTTGTAGAAGTAGACCCATGCGTCCAACCCGCCGCCGGCGGCAAGTTGCACGGCGCCGCGGCGGCGGACGTAGAGGCCGCTGCCGACATCCTCGTACTCGTCCAGAAGCAATAGCGCCGCTTCGTCGGCCAACTCGATCACCGCACCTAGCACTCGCTCGCCAGCGGCGCCCTCGGCCAGGCCGGGATAATCGCCGAGATCGTAGAGCGCGCCCGGGACCGTGCCGCTCCCGATCTCGCGTGACGGCGCGCCGCGCAGCACCCGCTCGCGCAGTCGCGCGTCGCGCAGGGTGCCGTAGGCGAAGAGCAGCGGCCCCGGCATGCGCGGATTCAGAAACCCATCATGCCCATGAAGTCCTCGAGCCGGTTGAAGCGCAGGTAGAGGTTGCGCTTCTTCTCCTCGCCCATCGTCGTGTGCGGACGGTCGGCGTAGTCGTGGCCCGGGTAGAGGACGGTATCGTCGGGCAGCGCTTTCAGCTTGTTGACCAGGCTGTCGTAGAGTTGCGCCGGGTCGCTGCCGGGGAGATCGACGCGCCCGCAGCCGCCGATGAAGAGCGTGTCGCCGGAGACGAGGTTGTCGTCGACCAGGAAGCACTGCGAGCCGGGCGTGTGCCCGGGTGTGTGCATGAAGCGGATGCGGTGGGCGCCGAGATCGAGCGTATCGCCGCCTTCGCACAGCGTGAGGTCGGTCTTCGAGAGTCCGCACACGCGCGGGACGTAGTCCGCTTCCTCCTTGTGCACGTACACTTTGATCTTGGCGCCGCGCTCGAGCAGCTCCACCGGGCCGGCGATGTGGTGGCCCATGAGGTCGCCGCCGATGTGATCGGGATGGAAGTGCGTGATCAGGGCGGCGTCGAGCGTCATGTCGTCGGCGGCCAGCGTGTTCAGCACCGCGTCGACATCCCAGGCCGGGTCGATCGCGACGGCGCGCCGCGTCTCGGTGTCGCCGATCAGATAGACGAAGTTCTGCATCGGCCCGAGGGGCAGTTGCTTGAGATAGAGACTCACCGCTTCGTCCTCCGCTTCGCCGAGACGGGCGGTGCCGGGGACCGCGTGCGCCGCGCCGCCGCCGGGCGCGCGCGATTGCGCAGGCCGCGCTCCCACAGGAACTCCGGCTCGCCGTTCTGCTTGCCGATCCAGCGCGACAACACGAAGAGCAGGTCGCTCAGTCTGTTCACGTACGGCACGACGAAGCCACCGAGGGTCTCCTCGCGCGCCAGCCGAATGATCTCGCGCTCGGCGCGGCGACAGACGGTGCGCGCCTGGTGCAGCACCGCGCTCACCGACCCGCCGCCCGGCAGGATGAACGAGCGCAGCGGCTCGAGGTCCTTCTGGCACTCGTCCATCAGCAGCTCGAGGGCGCGGATGTCGCTGGCGCCGACCTTGAACATGCCCTCGTATTCCGACTCCGCCGGCGTCGCGAGCTCGCTGCCGAGATCGAAGAGCTCGTTTTGGAGCTGCTTCAGCACGTCGTCGAGTCGGCGGCGCGCCGGTGATGCGCCGGCCAGCGCGTTCAGGCTGCGCGCGAGTCCGAGGATGGAGTTGAGCTCGTCGATGGCGCCGTAGCATTCGACGCGGCGCGAGTCCTTGGCGACGCGCGCGCCGCCGACCAACGCGGTCGTGCCCTCGTCACCGGTGCGGGTGTAGACGCGGGTGATGTTGATCGCCATGACGCGTCGAACCCTAGCACAGGCGGCGCGCGGCGGTCAGCGCACCGGCGCCTGATCGGGCCCGGCGAACGGCGGCGCGAAGGTCACCACGGCGACGGCCGGCTCATCGCCCTCGTTGACGAACCAATGCGGCGTCCCCTGCGGAATGAACACGGCGTCGCCCGCCCGCATCGGCCGTGCGACGCCGTCGAGCCAGAGCGTGCCCTGCCCTTTCGCCAGCAGCACGATGATGTCGTAGCGCGTGTGCACGTGCGGCTGCTCGCGGTCGCGAATCTGCACGACCGCGGTGCTCGCGTGCTCGCCGCTGGCCAGCGGCTGCGCGCGGATGTTCTCCGTCGGGCCGAGCGGCGCCGCGGCGAGCGCGCGCGCGACGGCGTCCGCGCCGTCCGGACCGGGAACGACAAACACCGGCGGGGTCGGGCGGGACGCGCATGCGGCGAGCAGCAGCGGCGCGGCGAAAACGAGTCGGCGCATCGGCGCCGAGGCTTTAGCGCGCGCCGTCGGTCGAGTCACGAACGCCAGGCCGTCGCCAGGCGCTCTTCCAACAAGGCTTCGAGGCGATTCGCGTCGAGGCCGAGGGCGTCGGTCTCGCCGTTGGCCATCGCGTCGCAGACCCGCTCGAAACTGAAGAGTAGGAACGCGTCGCGCTCGCGGTCGCCGGGCGCGGCGCGGTGCGTGCCGCGGATCTCCGCCAGCCATTCCAACTGGCGGCGGCGTTGGGCGACGTAGAAGGCGCGCACCACCGGATCGGCACCGAGCAATCCGAGGAGGCTCGCGCGCAGGCCGCGCCAGCGCCGGTGATGCGCCAGGATCCACGCGGTCAGCTCGCGCGCCGCCTCGCGCCGCTGCAGACGTGCCCCCAGCGTGCCGCCGATGTGGCGCCACTCGGCGCCGACCCAGCGCTCGTAGGCGGCGAGCAGGATCGCGCGCTTGTCCTCGAAGTGCTTGTAGAACGTCGCCGGCGCGTAGCCCGCGGCGCGAGCGATCGCGTTCGAATCCGTGCCGAGATAGCCGTCGCGGTTCAGCACTTCCGCGGCGGCCGCGATGAGCCGCTCGCGTGTGCCCTCGGGAGTGCCGCGTCGCGGGCGTCCTTCGGCGGCGCGCGCGAGGCGCGGCCCGGTCGCGGTATCCGTGGTCACGGCAGCGCGCCGACGAAGCGGGCGAAGACCGCGTCGAACTCCGCCGGGCACTCGAGGAACGGTGCGTGACCACCGCGGAACGTCGCCAATTCGCCGCGCCCCAGCAGTGCGATGCCCGGCCGATTGAAGGCGAGCGGATTGAGGCGATCGCCGGTCGACCACGTGATCAGCACCGGGCAGGCGATGCGGGGCAGCAGCGGCGTGATGTCGTCGTCGCGCTGCCCGAAGCTGCGCCACGCGGCGGCGAGGAGCGGGGCGACCTCCGGCCACGTGGCGACGATGCGGTTGCGTTGCTCGACGGCGGGCGGTTCGCTGAGAATCCCCCGATACATCGCGGCGAAGGCGCGCCGCGTCCAACGGCCGCCACGCGCGCCGCGCGCGAAGAAGCGCGCCAGCGCCGCGGTGAACGCACGCTTCTGCAGACCGTACGCCACCAGGCCGCTCGAATTGCAGGCGATCACGCCACGCACCCGATCTGGACGCGCTGCCGCGACGCGCAGGACGGCCCCGCCGCCGATCGAGTTGCCGAGCAGGATCGCGCGATCGACGCCCAACCCATCGAGCGCCGCACCGAGCAGCTCGCCGTAACGCGCGCTGCTCGGCGCCACATGGTCGGCCCCCGAGCGCCCGTGATCCGGCCAGTCGAGCGCGATCACCCGATAGCGGTCCCGATGGCGATCCCGGAACCCCGCGAAGTCGCCGGCACCGTGTCCGACGGCGTGCAGACACATGATCGTCTCACCCCTGCCCTCGTCGTCATACGCGAGGCGGACGCCGTCGACGGTGATCGAGCGATCAGACGAGGCTCCGACCGCGGCGCGAATCGAAGGCGCGAGGTCTACGGGATTCGACGAATGGTCAATTGATCGGGCTGGCTCCATGTGCAACTCCCGATCCTGCTAGTAATAGAAATATCTCTATCGAGTCAAGACTGGTTGAAGTTGGTCAAGCGCCTGTGGCTGGGGCGTCTCGCCTGCAGCGCAGTGCGCCGAACGGAGTGGGTCGGCGGCGCCGCGCTGCGCTGCGGCCGAGGGCGGCCCGCGCCCCCAGGGCGGCTGCCCTCTTTCAACGGGCGGCGTGCCGCGGCGCTGCGTCGGGCGCTAGAGATGCGGGCGAGCCGCCCGCGCTCCCAGCTTCGCGAACGCATGGCGGGGCGCGGCGGGTGCTGCCTTAGAACAGCGACAGCTGGCGCTGGGCGCCTGTCAACGTGTCGAAGTCCGTCCCGAGGAACCGCAGGATGGCGTCGGCGACCGGCTTCGAGCTGGTGCTCGACGTAGTGCGCGTAGTCGGGCCGCTCGTCTCCTCGCCCACCGGGACTCGGGGCCGTTGAGGGTCATCGCGTAGGCGACGATGCGGCCGGCCTGCTCGCCGAGCTTGCGCGCGGCGCGGACGTGCGGGGGCGTGGTCTTGGTGTAGGCGTCGAGGTCCTTGCGCACGGCCTTGCGGTAGGCGAGCGCGTCGTCGAAGCGGCCGGCGCGCAGGTCGGCGACGAAGTCGCGGACGAACTCGTCGACCGGCTCATCGTGGAAGACGCGTTCGAGCAGGCCGAGCTGGAAGCGCTTGCTGACCTCGCTCCAGTCGCGGCGCACCGACTCGAGCCCGACGAACTCGATGTGCTCGCCGCCGTCGCGATCGCGGAGCAGGCCGGCGTAGCGCTTCTTGCTGCCGATCTTGCCGCTGCGCACCTCGGGGAGGAAGAAGCGCAGGTAGAGCTTCTCGAACTCCAGCTCGAGGAAGCTCTCGCAGCCGAAGCGCGCGCGCACGAAGCGGCCGACCGCGTCGCCGATCGCGACGCGCAGCGACTCGGCGCGGGCCAGGGCGTCCTCCGCGTCGTCGACGCCGGCGTCGACGAACAGCGAGTCGGTGTCGCCGTAGATGACCCGGTAGCCCTGCGCGGCGGCGAACTCGGCGGCGGTGCGGATCAGCAGCTGGCCGAAGTGGGTGATGGCGTTGGCGACGGCGGGCGAGAACAGGCGGCGAGGCGCCGGCGCCGAGCACGCCGTACATCGAGTTCATCAGGATCTTGATGGCGTTGCGCCTTCACCAGTTGGCCGTCGCGCCTTGGCGCTGCTCGCGCTCGGCGCCGAGGCGCTCGACCAGCTCGGGCAGGATGCCGCGCTGGTCGCGGCGGAAGCGGGCGCCGTTCGGGAGCGACGATGGCGTCGCCGCCGTCGCCCGGCGGGAGGAGTGCCAGCGGATCGAGATTGAAGGTGCGGATGATGCTCGGGTACAGGCTCTTGAAATCGAAGACGAGGACGTTCCGGTACAGGCCGGGCAGGGAATCCATCACGTAGCCGCCGGTCAGCGCGTACATCGGCGGCGCTGCCGCCCACCGACGGCGCGACGACGACCGCGGCCGCGCAACTCGCCGAGGTAGAGCGAGTCGACCGACGCGATGGCGGCGCTGACGCGGTCGAGCGGCATGCCGGTGAGCAGGCTGCGCTCGACCGCCAGCTCGATCAGACCGGTGTGGGCGAGGATGTCGCTGACCAGGCGAGCATCCTCGAGGTTGTAGGCGACGAAGCGCTGCGGGTCGTCGTGGTAGGCGCGCAGGATGGCGTCGGCGCGTCGGTCGCCGGTGATCAGCTTGCCGCGGCCGAGGATCGTCTGCGCGGCGGTCTCGAGCTTGTAGTCGTGCAGGCGGATGAAGGCGCCGCGCATCAGCGACGAGCCCGTCGAGCACGAGACGGCCGAAGATGATGGCGCGCGACGTCGCGCGTGTACGACGCTCGCGGCGCAGCTCGAAGGCGTCCTCGGTGCGGCCGACTGGCGAAGGGGAGGCCGTAGTGCTTGGCGCGGCGAGCGAGAACGGCGAGGTCGAAGTCGACGACGTTCCAGCCGGTGATGACGTCCGGATCGAGCTCCTCGAGGTAGGCGAGGAAGCGCTGGAGCAGGGCGCGCTCCGAGTGCACCGGCTCGGCGTGGGGGAAGACGTCGTGATGGACGATGAGCACGCGGCTCAGGCCCGTCGTATGCAACGCGATCGAGAGCACGCTGGTCGGCACGAGGGTCGGTCTCGATGTCGATCGACAGCACCTTCAGCGTCGGCGTCCAGTGACAGGGGCTGAGGGTCGGATTGCGGAAGACCCGGCCGAGGCGTGCGTGCGCCTCGCCGTGGCCCTCGATCTCGAGCGCGCCGCGGATGCCGCGGTCGATCAGGTAGCGGCTAGGCGAAGCGCACGTCGGCCTCGAAGCAGCCGACGCCAGCCGCTTCGAGCCGCGCGCGCAGCGGCGGAACCTCGCCGGGCACCAGCGTGGTGATCTGGGCCACCGGCTCGCCGGCGAAGCTGCGCAGATCCGTGTCGTCGATCTGAAGCCCGGGCGTCACCGCCGCGACGCGCTCGCGATCGGCGCGCGCGGACGAAGAAGTAGGGACGGGCGCGATCGTCGAGGACCAGAAACGGGTCGGCCGTTTTCGAGTACGCCGTACAGGTGCACCTCGGGCACGCCGTTCCGCATCCGGTAGGTCGGCGTCAGGATGAAGCCGCGCATCGCGATCAACGTAGCAGGTCGGCGGCGCGGCGCGCCTCACCGCCCGGCCCCGGGCGGGCCGGACGCCTGCCGCTACGATGGCTCGTCGTCGGCGACGGGCTCGTCCGCTTCGGGCACGCCGCCCAAGGTCAGCTGACGCGGCACGCGGTCGATCATCTCCACCGGCCCGACCTCTTCGTCGCTGCCGGCGCCGAGATCCTGGAAGCGGCGAGCCGACACGAGCAGTCGCGACTCGAGCGATCCGGCGGCGCGGTTGTAGGCCTGGATGGCGGCGTCGAGGCCCTTGCGCACCCCGTCGAAGTGGTCGGCGAGCACGACGACGCGCTCGTACATCTCCTTGCCGAGGGCGCTGATGCGTTGCGCGTTGTCGGCGAGGACCTCTTGGCGCCAGCCGTAGGCGACGGCGCGGAGCAGCGCGATCAACGTCGTCGGACTGGCGGGGATGACCTTCTGCTCGACGCCGTACTCGATCAGCACCGGATCGTCCTGCAGTGCGGCGCTGAAGAACATCTCGCCGGGCAGGAACATGACGACGAACTCGGGCGTCGACTCGAACTGGCTCTGGTACGACTTGGTGCCGAGCTTGAGCATGTGGGCGCGCACCTGTCGCGCATGGTCGCGCAGATGCGCGTCGCGCGTGGCATCGTCGGTGGCCTCGAGCGCTTCGAGATAGGCGCCCAGCGGCGCTTTGGCGTCGATCACCACCTGCTTGCCGCCGGGAAGACGGACGACGACGTCGGGGCGGAAGCGGCCGTCGTCGGTGGTGGCGACGCGCTGCTCCTCGAAATCGCAGTACGCGATCATGCCCGCGAGCTCGACGACCCGTCGCAGCTGGATCTCGCCCCAGCGGCCGCGCACCGCCGGCGCGCGCAGCGCCTTGACCAGGTTGCCGGTCTCGGCCTGGAGGCGCAGCTGCGAGTCAGCGAGCGATTTCACCTGCTCGCCGAGCGACGCGTAGTCGCCGATGCGTTGCTTCTCGACCTCCTCGATCTTGCTGCCGACGAGCGAGAGCTGGTCGCGGATCGGCTGCACCAGGTCGGCGATCGCCTTCTGGCGCGATTCGAGCTCGCCGGTGGCGCCCTTCTGGAACTCGCCGAGCGAGGCGCGGGCGAGCTCGAGAAACGACTGGCTGTTGCGCTGCAGCGCCTCGGCCGACAGCGACGCGAAGGCGTTGCGCAGCTGCTGCTCGGCGCCCTGCAGCAGGGCGAGCCGCTCCGCCGCCGCGGCGCGCTCGCCGTCGGCCTGGGCGATCAGACGCGCCTGCGCGGTGCGGAGCTCCGCGACCTGCTCGCGCAGCGCCGCGCCCTCCTGACGAGCCTCGACCCGCTCACCCTCCAGCGCCGCGACGCGCGCCGAGCGCTCGTCCAGACGGGTGGCGAGCTCGCTGTCGCGAGCCGCGGCCTCGGCCAGTGGTCGGGCCGCGCGGGCGCGCGCGATCAGCCAGCCCACCAGGAGCCCGAGGACGAGGCCGCCGCCGGCGCCGATGGCGGCGGCGGTGACGTCGAGCTGCTGCAACGCGGCGAGGAAAGGGGACGGCACGGCCGCAGATTGCCACGAGTCGGGTCAGGTGTCAGGCGCCGCCGATCACCGTCGCTTATTGGATCCGCGCGGGAGCGCTGTGAGATTGATGCCGCTTTCGACCGGCGCTATGGTGGCTGGATGCACATCCCCGAGGCGGCCATCAACCGGCTCGCCGACGACGTGGTTCACGCCTTGGTCTCATCCGGTTTCATCAAGCCGAAGGTGGCGGAGAAGCAACTCGTCGCGCGCGTCGTGCGCCTCCTGCTCGACAACCTGCGCACCGAGCAGGAGCTCGAGCAAGAAGCGGAGCGGGCCGCGCAAAAGCTCGGTCGCCAAGCGTTGGGGATGGACCAGCGTAAGCTCATGCGGGGACATCAAGGCCCGCCTCGCCAAAGAACGGGGTTTTATCCTGTGAAGTTCAGCGAGGGGCGGCTCTCCCATCTGGCGCACCAGATCCTCGCCATCTTTCGCGCCGAGGGCCTGGCCGACATCGAGAACGAGCGCCTGTCGCTGCAGGCGATCAAGCGCGCGCTCGAGGGTGAGTCCGAGCGCGACGCGCGGCTCGACGAGGTGGTGCGGCGCAAGATCGCGTCGCTGTCCCGCAAGGTGCCGCAAGGCAGCCGCGAGTGGGACATCCTCTACCGGCGGTACATGGAAGAGGAGCAGCGCAAGCAGAAAAGTTGATCCAGACCGGTTGACACGGGCATCGCCGGAACTACCTGACCGGCGGCTCTTTTGGCCGGGGCTGCGTTGAACCCGCTCAGCGGGACCTACCGAACCAGAACATCACGAAGGAAGGAAAGGAGAAAGAGGGTATGAAAATTCGCCCACTGCAGGACCGCGTCATCGTTCAGCGCGTCCAAGAGGAAGAGAAGACCAAGGGCGGGATCATCATTCCGGACACGGCCAAGGAAAAGCCCCAGGAGGGCAAGGTCGTCGCGGTCGGAAAGGGTAAGGTCGGCGACGACGGCAAGGTCACGCCGCTCGACGTCAAGGCCGGCGATCGCATCCTGTTCGGCAAGTACTCCGGCACCGAAGTGAAGCTCGATGGCGAGGACGTACCTCATCATGCGCGAGGACGACATCCTCGGCGTGCTCGAAGGCAAGTAAGGCCACAGGAGGACATGAGATGCCTGCAAAAATCATCAAGTTCAGTCAGGAAGCGCGCGACAAGGTGCTGCGCGGCGTGAATCTGCTCGCCGACGCGGTCACCGTCACGCTGGGCCCGAAGGGCCGCAACGTCGTGCTCGAGAAGTCGTTCGGCGCACCGAACGTCACCAAGGACGGCGTCACGGTCGCCAAGGAAATCGAGCTCGAGGACAAGTTCGAGAACATGGGCGCGCAGATGGTGAAGGAGGTCGCGTCGAAGACCTCCGACGTCGCCGGCGACGGCACCACGTCGGCCACCGTGCTGGCGCGCGCCATCTTCGCCGAGGGCGCCAAGATGGTGGCCGCGGGGCACGACCCGATGATCGATCAAGCGCGGCATCGACAAGGCCGTCACCGCCATCACCGCCGAGCTCAAGTCGCTCTCCAAGCCGACCAAGGACCAGAAGGAGATCGCCCAGGTCGGCACCATCTCGGCCAACAACGACTCCACCATCGGCGAGATCATCGCCGAGGCGATGAACAAGGTCGGCAAGGAAGGCGTCATCACGGTCGAGGAGGCGAAGAGCCTCGACACGACGCTGGAAGTGGTCGAGGGCATGCAGTTCGACCGCGGCTACCTGTCGCCGTACTTCGTCACCGATCCGGACAAGATGGAGAGCGGTGCTCGAGGACGCGTACCTGCTGATCCACGAGAAGAAGATCAGCGCGATGAAGGACCTGCTGCCGGTGCTCGAGTCGATCGCTCGCACCGGCAAGCCGTTCGTCATCATCGCCGAGGATATCGAGGGCGAGGCGCTGGCGACGCTGGTGGTGAACAAGATCCGCGGCACGCTGCACTGCGGCGGCGGTGAAGGCCCCGGGCTTCGGCGACCGCCGCAAGGCCATGCTCGAGGACATCGCCATCCTCACCGGCGGCAAGGTCATCGCCGAGGAGCTGGGCATCAAGCTCGAGAACGTGACCCTCAACGATCTCGGCCGCGCCAAGCGCATCGTGATCGACAAGGACAACACCACCATCGTCGACGGCGCCGGCAAGAAGGGCGACATCGAGGGCCGTATCAAGCAGATCCGCGCGCAGGTCGAGGAGACGACCTCGGACTACGATCGCGAGAAGCTGCAGGAGCGGCTGGCCAAGTTGGTCGGCGGCGTGGCGGTGATCCGCGTCGGCGCCGCGACCGAGATCGAGATGAAGGAGAAGAAGGCGCGCGTCGAGGACGCACTGCACGCGACCCGCGCCGCGGTCGAAGAGGGCATCGTGCCGGGCGGTGGCGTGGCACTGATTCGCGCCTCGTCGGCGCTCGACGGGCTGAAGCTCAGCGCCGACGAGCAGGTGGGCGCCAACATCGTCCGCCGGGCCATCGAGGATCCCTGCCGCTGGATCGCCACCAACGCCGGCTGGGAAGGCTCGATCGTCCTCGACCGAAGGTGCGGAACGGCAAGGGCGCCTTCGGCTTCAACGCCGCGAAGGAAGAGTTCGAGGACCTCATCAAGGCCGGTATCGTCGATCCGACCAAGGTGGTCCGCACCGCGCTGCAGAACGCCGCGTCGGTCGCCGGCATGCTCCTCACCACCGAGGCGATGATCGCGGAGAAGCCGGAAGAGAAGTCGGCCGCGCCGGCGCATGCCGCCGGGCGGCATGGGTGGCATGGGCGGTATGGGTGGAATGGGCGGCATGATGTGAGCCGCGCGCTCCGCGCGTGAAACACACGAGGCCCGCTGCCGATCCCGGCAGCGGGCCTTTTTTCTGGTTTCGACACATGCGTCTGCGGGCCGGCCGCACCGGCCGCGCCGCGATCGGCGCGCGTGCCGTGGGCGTCGACCTGAGCCTGCCCTCGTCTGCCACAACCGTCACCGCCCAGGCGATGCGCAGCGGCGGCGCGTGCTGGACGAGCACGTTCACGCGCGGCGACGTGCGCGTCGACAACCGCGTCTCCTTCCTCGCGTCGAAGTAGGCGGCGCCGGCCCGCGGTCGCGCGACGCCATCCCCCTCTCGTCCTGCGCGCGCGCGCCCAGACAATCGGCGAGGAATCGCGGTCATCCACGGCGGCGCCTTGTCTTTCGGATCGGTGGGTGTCCCCACGCGGGCGACGCGTCAGTTGACCTCGCCGGCTTTCAACGGGCGACCGTAGATGGTGAGGTTGCTGATCCGGCCGTTGGCGCTTCCGTACTGCGAACCGGGAAAGTCGGATCCGACGTGGATTGGCGTCGTGCTCTTGAACGTGGGACCGTTGGTCAAGGTGCTCTGACCGACGGGCTCGCCGTCGACGTAGAGCGTCATCAGCGCCTCGCCCCACGTGGCGGTGACGCGATGCGACTGGTCCGCTTGCCAGTCGGCGATGTTGACCACGACATCGGTCTCGACGCCCGCTGAATCGGTGATCACGAAACGCAGCGAGTCGAGGTTCTTGACGATCTGCAGGTTGTTCGCCCAGTTCTCCGGGTCGCGAATCTGCAGGAGCGAGTTGTTCGTCTGGTCGCCGCCATTCCATCGCGGCTCGATGTCGAACGCGATGCTGCCCTCCTGGCCGTTGATGTGACCGCCGGCCGGCAATGTGTACTGCGCGTCGTCGGTGAACTCGACGGTGTCCTTGTCGACTACCACCCCATCCGCCTGCGTCGGACTGCCGCCCTGCGCGGGATCCACACTGCCCTTGAGCGGAATCGACAACAGCACGGGCGCGGCATCGTGCGATGCGTCGTCGGCCGCTGGCTCTTCGGCTGGCCCGCTGGGCCGATGCTGCCCCGATGGCTGGACACCGCCGCCGGCGGGCGCAGCCGGCGCGTGCGCGCGGGTGTCGCTGCCGTCGTTGTCGGCGGTGCCTTCGTTGGCGGCGAGCGCTCCGGGTCGTCCGCTGGCGCTGCGACCGAGAGTCTGGCGATCCCCCTGCGCACCACCGATCACCTCCGCGCTCCCGACCTCGCCGTCATCGGTAGCGTCGCCCGCGCGCCGCTCCCGAGGCGGCTCGGGCGGCTGTCTCGCGAACGGCGCGCGGTGCGATGCGCGGCGCGACTCGGCCGTGCGGTTCTGGATGCCGACGGCGCGGCTCCCTTGATCATCGGCAGCGTCGACGCGCACGGCATCAGCATCGGACGCCGGGTCGCGGTCGATCAGATAGCGAACGCTCAACAGGACCATCACCACGGCCACCGCCGCCGCCAACGTGATGACCCGAGGTCGTTCCATTCGCCAGCCGCCAGCAACAAGCTTCTCCGCGCGGCCTCGGCACAGTCAAGCGGCCGCCGCCGGCGAAGTGGAATGCCGGCCCAATGCCGCGACGACCTGCCTCGGTAGCGCCGACCCGCGCGCCAAGCCGGTGTTCCCGGATTCCGCTACGTCCGTGCTAGCGTCGCGACGTGAACGATCCCCCGGGGGCTGCCGCGCGCACGGAGGCCCAGCCACTCGTCACGGTGCTCACGCCGACGTACAACCGGGCGCTGTTCCTGCCGTCGGCAATCCAGAGCGTCCTCGCGCAGTCGCATCAGGCGCTCGAGCTGATCGTCATCGACGACGGCTCCACCGACGAGACGCCCGCGGTGCTCGCCGCGGTCCGTGACCCGAGGCTGCGTTGCATCCGGACGGCGCATCGCGGAATCGGCGCCGCGCTGAACGCGGGCCTCGCGGTGGCGGCGGGCGCGTTCATCGCGCGGCTCGACTCGGACGACATCTGGCTGCCGAGCATGCTCGCGGACCAGCTCGCGGCGTTCGCCGCGTGCCCCGACGTCGACGTCGTGTACGGTCGTTCGCAGGTCATCGACGCGGCGGGCGTCCGGCAGCGCGCCTACTGGGGACATCCCCTGCGCTTCCCCGACGATGCGCTGCGGAGCCTGCTCTACGTCGATCCCGTCTGCACCATCACCGCGGTGCACCGGCGGCAGGTCTACGAACGGGCCGGCGGCTACGACGAGGATCTCGAGTTGGGAGAAGACGCCGAGCTCAATCTCAGAATTGCGCTGTCAGGCCGATTTCTGTTTCGCGACGCCGTGGTCGCTCTCAATCGCCGGCATCGCGACAACCACACCCGCGACCTGTCGCGGTTTCATACGTGGCGCCGCACCGTCCTCGACCGGTTCTATGCGCGCGCCGACGTACCGGCCCGAGCGATCGCCGCGCGTGCACTCGCCTACAGCAACCTCGACGCGGAGCACGGCTTCTACCTGTGCGGCCAAGGCCGCTGGCGGGACGCCTCGGCCGCCTTTGCGTCCGCCGTGACCAAGGCACCGAGCCCCGTTCGCGCCACCGCCAGGATTCTGTGGTTCCTGGCGAAGCGCCACCTTGCGAATCCTCAGTCGGCGCGTTGACGAGGTGCGATCGCACGAGGTTCCGTCCGCTCCCGCGAGGATCACGACAAAAGAAAAAGGCCCGCTACCGGTATCGGCAGCGGGCCTGTGTTTCCTGTGGCGGAGCGCCGCGTCTACTGCGTGAACAGCGGGCTCTTGCCGACGGTGAAGTGCCCGATCGTCCCGCGCGCGCTGCCGTACGAGCTGCCCGGGTGATCGGCGCCGAAGAACATCGGCGTGTTGTCCCCGAACTGGAGCTCGCCCGGATAGTCATTGCGGCCGACGACCTGGTTGTCGACCGTCGCCTCGGTGCGGCCGTTTCCCCACGAGAATTCTATCGCCTTCTCCTCGTTCGGCTGCCAGTCGGTGATGCGGGTGCTGATGTCGGCTTCCTTGCCGGTGTTGTCGGTGAGGATGAAGCGCAGGAACTCGCCGTTCTTCACGATCTCGAGCCGGTTGTTCCACTCGTGCTCCTGGCGGATCTGCACGAGGGCATTGTCGGACGGATCCGAGCCCGCCCATTCCGGCTTGATGGTGAAGGAGATGCTGCCTTCCTTGGACGCATTGCCGGCGTTGGGGAACTCGACCCGGGTGTTGTCCTCGACCTTGACGCCCTGGTCGCCGTCCTGGGCGTCCTGCACCTTGCCCGTCGCCTGCCCATCCTGATCCGTAATGTCCTTGGTGGTGTCGACCTTCAGCGCCACATCGTCGCCGTTGTCGGACGGCACCGGTTTGTCGAGGTCGCTCTTCGTCGGCGGGCGCGAACCGAGGGATTCGACGAGGTCGGCCCGCCGCTCGGCTTTCGGCGCAATGCGCCCGGTGCCACCGATGTCGGCGACCGTCGCGCCGGCGCCGGCACGACCAGCGGCTCCGCCGCTGCCCGACGTACCCACGGATCCACCGGCGCGGGAGCCACCACCGAATACGGTGGCCGAGCCGCCGCGGCCGTTGGCACCGCCGCTGCCCATCTCGCCGTGCGCACCGCCTGCCCGACCGCTGCCGGAGCCCATTCCGCCTGGGCCACCGAGACGTCCGCTGGCGCCCCCGGCGCCGTCCCCGTAGTCGCCGAAGCCCGATCCGCCGGGCCGGCCGGCACGATCAGTGGAAGACAATGCGGCCAGCTGCGCCTCCTCGGGACTCTCCGAAAAGAAACGCATCGCGAACAGCCCGACGGCTGCGACGACAATGGCAATGACAATGAAATTTCCCCGTTCCATAGGCCCCACGTGTCCTGAGGATGATGCTGGCTCGCGTCCGCCAGCGTGTCAAGTTGCACCTCAACAGAACCGTTGGGCTGGACGCGCGCGCCCTGCCGCGCGGCGTTGAAGCGACAGCGGTGCCGGGCTAGCGTCGCCGCGTGGAGCCGCTCTACGAGCGCGTCCTGGCCTTCATCGCGGACCCTGCGGCCGACCGCTTCGAGGACCTGGCGCTGGCGATCTTCGCCCACCAGTTCACGACGTGCGCGCCCTATCGCGACTTCGCTCGGCGCCGCGGCCGCACGCCTGAATCCGTCGCCGATTGGCGCGACGTCCCGGCCGTGCCGATCGTCGCCTTCAAGCGCGCCGACCTGACCTGCGGTGTGCCGCAGCGCACGTTCCTCTCCAGCGGCACCACCGAGGGCTCCGACGCGCGCTCGCGCCATCTGTTACCGGATCTCCGCCTGTACCGCAGCTCGGCGCTCGCCGGCTTGCGGCGCTTCCTCTTTCCCGACGTGAGGCGCATGCGCATCGTCTCGCTGATTCCGTCCTGCGAGGAGATGCCCGATTCCTCGCTGTCGCAGATGGTCGCCTGGGCGTTGGAGACGTTCGCCGTGGACGGCATCACGGCCGCGACCGCCGACGGGCTCGACGTCGATCGGCTGGTGGCCGCCCTCGCGGCCAGCGAGCACGGCGGCGAGCCGCTGGCGATCCTCAGCACCAGCGGTGCGCTGATGCGCGCGCTCGACGCCCTGCAGGCGGTCGACCGTACCTTCCGCCTCCCGCACGGCAGCCGCTTGATGGACACCGGTGGCGACAAGGGCGCGCCGCGCCGCCTGTCGCGCAACGGCCTCCTGCACGCGGTGTGGAATGCCTTCGCGATTCCCGGCTACTTCGCCGTCAACGAGTACGGCATGGCTGAGTTGTCCAGCCAATACTACGACAGCTCTCTCGCCGACCGCGTCGCCGGCCGTCACGCCCCGCGCCGCAAATGCGGGCCGCACTGGGCCCGTGCGCGCATCCTCGATCCCGAGACGTTGACTCCCGCCGCGCCCGGTCAGGTCGGCCTGCTCTGCCATGTCGACCTCGCCAACGCCGGCAGCGCCATGGCCATCCTCTCGGAGGATCTCGCCGTCGCCGTCGGCGACGACTTCGAGCTGCGCGGCCGCGCTCCGGGCGCCGAGGTCCGCGGCTGTTCCCTCTCCACGGCTCAGTGGGACGCCGCATGACGCCGGCCCTCTCGCCGGGAGACAGCACGGGTGAGGGGATCCTCACCTCGTCGACACCCGCGGCGATCGCGCAGGCCATTGCCGGCCTGCGCGCCGCCGGACCCCGGCTCGCCGCCCGGCCGCGCGATGAGGTGATCGCCGTCCTCTCCGCGACGGTCGACGACTGGCTCGCACCCGGTTCGCCATGGATGGAGCAGGCCGTCGCGCTCCTGCCCGACGCCACCGGATTCTCGGCGCCGATGATCCGCACCGCGCTGCCGATGATGCTCGAGCCCCTGCGCGCGCCGGCTCTGGAACAGATCGTGCGACGCGAGGCGGGCACCCGCCGCGGCCCGGCGATGATCCTGCACATCCTGCCCGGCAACCTCCCCGGTCTGGCCGCGATCCCCGTCGCCCTGTCGCTTGCCGTCGGCTCGACGGCGCTGATCAAGCCGGGGCGCGGCGATCGCGTCTTCCCGTCGCTGTTCGCCGTATCGCTCGCCAGGCGGGATCCGGCGCTCGCCGCCTGTCTGGCGATACACTACTGGTCGGGCGGCGACCGCCCGTGCGAAGACGTCGCGCTGGCGGCCGCCGATCTGGTCGTCGCCGCCGGCGACGATGCCAGCATTGCGGACCTCGCCAGCCGCACGCGCGGTCGCTTCATCGGCCACGGCCATCGCATCAGCTTCGCGCTCATCACGGGAGCGCAGGCGTGCGAGCCTAGCGTGGCGGCGCACCTGGCGCGTGACATCGCCGTCTGGGACCAACGCGGCTGCCTCTCTCCACAGCTCTGCTTCGTCGAGGGCACCTTCCGGGCCGCGCATGATTTCGCCTGCCATCTCGGCCGGCAATTGTCCCGCGTCGCGGAGACCCTTCCGCCGGCTCGGCTGATCGCTCGGCGACCGTCTCACGATCCGTCGACTTTGTGATGAAACTGAATGGACCACGTTCGATGGCGAACATGCCCAGGTCGTGACGGTGGGCGCCGAGGGCAGCGGAATGGTCGTCGTCGAGCCGCGACCGAGATTCGTCCCATCGCCGCTTGGCCGGACGATACGGGTCATGCCGATCGAGTCGATCGAGGGTCTGGAAATCCTGCTCGCTCCGCTGCGCGGCGTGCTCGAAGGCGCCGTGCTGGCCGCAGAGCCCGAGCGCTGGACGGGTGTCGCGGAGCGCCTGCGCGCGTGCGGCGCGCACCTGGTCAGCCAGCCGGGCTCGATGCAACGCCCGCCGCTCGACTGGCGGCAGGGCGGCCGGCCGCGGCTCGCCGACTGGCTCGATGGCGATGCGGCCTGACGAGCTGCGGCAGGCCTTCCTGCGCCATGTCTGTCAGACCTCGCCGTCGCCGCTCGGCATCGTCGTCGCGCGCGCCGAGGGTGCGACGATCTGGGACACCGACGGCCGCGCCTATCTCGACCTCCTGTCCGGCATCGGCGTCGCCAACATCGGCCACGGCCATCCCGAGGTGATCGCGGCGGTGCAGGCGCAGGCCGAGCGATATCTGCACGTGATGGTGTACGGCGAAGCGATCGAGGAGCCGCAGGTGCGCCTGGCGCAACGGCTCGCCGAGCTCGCGCCGGGCGATCTGTCGGTCGCGTATTTCTGCAACAGCGGCGCCGAGGCCATCGAGGGCGCCGTGAAGCTGGCGCGCAAGGCGACGCGCCGCCTGCGTCTGGTCGCCTTCCGGGGCGGCTACCACGGCGACACGATGGGAGCGCTGTCGCTCTGCGACAGCACGACGTACCGAGCCCCGTTCGAGCCGCTGCTCGGCGACGTGGACTTCCTGCCGTTCGACGACTGCGCCGCGCTGGCTCGCATCGACGAGCGCGTCGCCGCGGTCGTGGTGGAGCCGATCCAGGGGGAAGGCGGCGTACGCGTCCCGGGGCCCGAGTTTCTCCCGGCGTTGCGCGCCCGCTGCGACCGCACCGGCGCGCTGCTGGTCCTCGACGAGGTGATGACCGGCTGCGGCCGCACCGGCACCTGGTTCGCGGCGCAGCAGTGGGACGTCACCCCGGACGTGCTGGTGCTGGCCAAGGCACTGGGCGGCGGCCTGCCGCTCGGCGCGTTCATCGGCCGGCCGGAGTTGATGGCGACGCTCTCACACGATCCAGCGTTGGCGCACGTCACGACCTTCGGCGGCCACCCGCTGTCCTGCGCCGCCGGGCTGGCGGCGCTCGAGGTGGCGACGCGCGAACGACTGCCGGCGCGCGCCACCGCGATGGGCGCACACTGGCGCGATCGGCTGACGGCGTCGATCGGGGCGCGGTTGGTCGCCGTGCGCGGTCGCGGGCTGCTCCTCGGCCTCGAGTTCGCCGCGCCGCGGGACACCGAGGCGTTCTGTCGCGCGGCGTTTGCGCGCGGGCTGATTCTCAACTGGACGCTGCATCGCGACACCGTCGTGCGCCTCGCGCCGCCGTTGACGATCAGCGACGCCGACAGCGAGCGCGCGTTGACGGCGATCGGCGCCGCACTGCGGGACCTCGCCTGACCCGCACCCAAAACGGGATAGGCCTACATCCAAGCGGCGACGAGAGGCGTATCGTGTGGCATGAGCCGCACGACGCAGCCCAACTACATCAGTCGCTCGGATCTCCTGGTCGCCGATCCGATCGAACCAGCCGCATTCGTCGAACGTCCGCTGCCCGACTGGGCGTTGCGCACCATCGCGTACATGTCGGACATCGAGCAGCACACGATCGCGTACCTGCGCGAGCTACTCGGCACGCGCGCGGTGGACGATCCCGAGGTCGCGCAGTTTCTCGCGTGCTGGTTCTACGAGGAGTCGGCGCACGGTCGCGCCCTGGCGGCCGTGCTCGAGGCACACGGCTACGCGGCGACGATGTCGCCGCGTAGTCCGGTGGGCTGGCGCGCGCGCGGCGAGGCGATCGTCATCGCGCTGCTGTCGGCAACCTGGCCGGGCTTCGGCGCCGTGCACATGACGTGGGGCGCCATCAACGAGCTCAGCACGTTGACCGCCTATCGCCGGCTCGCCGAGCGCGCGGATCACCCGGCGCTCACGGCGTTGTTGGAACGGATCAGCCGCGACGAATCCCGTCACTTCGGATTCTACTTCGAGCAGGCGGCGCGCCGCCTCGGCGAATCGCCGCGCACGCGGCGCGCCGTGCGCGCGTTCGTCGAGCGCTTCTGGGCGCCGGTGGGGAGCGGCGTGCGGCCGCTGGCGGACGTGCAATCGCTCGCCGGCGATCTGTTCAGCGGCCGGGATGGGATCGACGCGGTGCGTCGCATCGACCGGACCATCCGCCGCCTTCCGGGCTTCGCCGATCTGCCGCTGGCCGAAGCCTGGCTCGATCGGCACGGCCTCGGCGTGGCGGCGTGACGCCATCGGTCTGGGAGTCCCCGCCGTCCATTGAACGTTGCCGATTCACCCGCGTGCCGCGCGGATCGGCGCCGGAGGACCTCACGGCGGCATGCGGGCGCGGGGGACGATTTCCAGCCCTGCCACGACGCGCTGTACGACATGGTCGGGACGGCGCGCGTTCGGGCCGTCGCCTGGCAGCCGTCGCGCCGGTCGCCTCAGTAGATGCGCGGCTCGCCGATCGGGCGGGTCTTCCAGCGCTTGTGGAACCAGATCCACTGCTCCGGGTAGCGGCGCAACATCTCCTCGAAGACGGCGTTGCAGCGCTGGGTGTTGTCGACGACGTCGGCGTCGCGATCGCCGCTGCTTGACCAGCTCGACCTCGGGCAGGACGACGATGCGGTGCTTCTCGCTGTCGCCTTCGCGCACCAGGAACACCGGGACGACGGGCGCGCCGCTCAGCATGGCAAGGCGCGCCGGACCGGGCGTCGTCGACGCCGGCAGCCCGAAGAAGTCGACGAAGACGCCGTAGCGGCGCGTCTGGTTCTGGTCGGCGGGAATGGCGACGATCTGTTGCCGGTGCAGGGCGCGCAGCGCGGCCTTGGCGGCGCTCTTCTTCGGCAGCGACACCGTGCCCGCGCGCTCGCGCATGCCGATGATGGCGTCGTCGACCAGGGTGTTGTTCATCGGCCGGTGGACGAGCGTGATCGGATGCCCGAGCAGCCCGTGCGCGTACGCGAGCAGCTCCCAGTTGCCGAAGTGGCCGGTGAGGATCAGCGTGCCGCGCTGGGCGGCGGTGTCGAGCGTGGCCTGCCACAGTGCCGTGTCGTCGACGGTGACGAAGTCTTGCACGGTCGCGGCGGTCAGTGAGCCGCAGGTGACAGATCTCGGCAGCGGTACGGCCGAGGTTCCGCACCGAGGCGCGGAACACAGCGCGATGCTCGGCGGGCGACTGGTCCGGGAACGCGATGCGCAGGTTGATCAGCGCAATGGCACGATCGCGGCGGTCGAGCAGGTACAAGAGGTCGCCGAGGAAAACGCCGAGCCGGAGCGCCAGACCGCGCGGGAGGATCGCGAAGGCGCCGATCGCAGCGCGGAAGGCGATCAGCTCGAGGCGATCGCGGAAGCTGGGCGTCGGCGGTGGCGTCTCGTCCGGCGACGACGCGGCGTCAGCGGACGCGTCAGCGAGGGACATGCGGCGTCCGCTCGCCGGTTGGGATCCGCTCACGCTGGTCCTCTCCCTCAGGGAGAGAGAACTTCCTAGGCGACGGACTCGCCGAAGACTTCGATCTCTTTCGCCTTCAGCTCGCCGTAGACCTCGGCGTCGATCGTGCCGGTACTTCTCGATCGCCTTCTCCGCCAGGCTCTCGTCGCCTTGCTGGCGCGGCCACCTCGAGCAGCTTGTTGCGGATCCAGGAGATGTGCCACTTCTCGTCGTTGGTGACTTCTTGGAGGACCTCGAGCGTCTCCGGGTCGGGATTGTGGCGCTCGACGTGCTCCATGTAGCGCGACGAACGAGCGCTCTTCGACGACCACCGTCAGAGCCAGCATCTCGAGCATGCGAGCGCGGCACGGTGCGCAGGCCGACGCGCTTCTGGTAGCCGTCGGCGATCTTCATCGGCTCGCCGCCCATGTCGTTGATGCGCTTGGTCCACAGCCAGGCGTGGTGCGTCTCGTCGGCGAGGTGCAGCGCCAGCTTCACCTGCGCGTCGGGGTCATCCATCAGCTTGATCAAGCGCAGCAGCAGCGTGGCGCCGTGCAACTCGGCGTCGCGGTAGTAGCTCATCAGCTGGATCATGCGCGGGTCTGGCGTCGGCATTCGGTCCTCCACGACTACGACAAAACAGTATTCTGGTATTTAATATCGGCGTCGAGATCAAGCCGGGGCACCGGCTTGCGGCGCCAGCGCTTGTGCCACCATACCCATTCGGACGGGTTCTGTCGCACCCGCTCCTCAATGATCTCGTTGCAGCGGCGGGTGAGCTCGGCGACGGCCGTGCGTCGGTCGCCGCCCTCGGGCGGGTAGAGCGGCGGCAGGACGGTCAGGAGATGGCCGCCCTGCGGGCGGCGCCGGGCGAACGCGGGGACGATCGGCAGGTTCCGACGGACCGCCAGGGCGGCGCCGGCCACGGGCGTGCGCGCCGGACGGCCGAAGAACGGAACGGAGAGCGACGGCGCCATGAGGTCCTGGTCGATCAGCAGGGCCAGGATGCCGCGCTCGCGCAGCACCTTGATGATCTCGCGGCTGGAGCTGGCGCTCTCCCGCAGGATGGTGCGCACGCCGTTGCTGGCGCGGTAGTCGACCAGCAGCTGGTTGAGGCGCGGGTCGTTCATCTCGCCGCGCGATGGCGGCGATCGGGATGCCGCGGCCGGCGAAGTAGTCGGCCAGCACCTCCCAGTTGCCGATGTGGCCCGGTGACGACGATGGCGCCCTTGCCGGCGTCGAGCACGGCCTCGCACGTGCTCCCATCCCTCGACCGTCGACGTACTCGTCGAAGCGGGTGCGGAGGTCGTCCATGTGCGTCACCTCGACGAAGCAGCGCGCCGCGTTGCGCAACGCGGCCCGCGCGATCTCCTCCTTCGCGGCGGCGGTCAGGGTGTCGCCGTAGGCGATGTCGAGGTGTGCCAGCGCAGCGCTCGCGCGTTTTGGTATCCAGGGCGTAGATCAGGTCGCCGATGCGGTCCGCGAGCGCGCAGGGCGCGTCTCGAGCGACACCTGCCGCGGCAGCCACAGCGCGAACCGCGCGGCGTGGTAAGTGATCGCGTCCTTGCGCCGCCGAATGAAGCGGCGGAGCCGATGCGAGTGCCGATAGAGGCGGCGGACAGGGTTCACAATCTCGCAGGAGAACACAGATCGATCCGGATTAGGAGCGCGGGCCTCCAGGCCCATGGGGCCGGCCCCGCCGGCCCGGAGCGCGCTGCCAGCTACGCCGCCACCCTGCGGGCGGCGACGGGCACGAGGCCCGCGCTCCTAGGCCACGCCAGCCTTCAGGATGTCGTGCAGGTGGACGACGCCGAGCGGCTGTGCCGCGACCCGGGGTCGAGCACGAACAGCGAGGTGATGCTGGAGCGCTCCATGTCGGCCAGGGCGCGTGCCGCCAGGGCGTTGGGCTCGATGGTCTTCGGATTCGCGGTCATCAGCTCGGCGCGCCGACCGGCGGTAGAACTCGCCGCCGCGCTGCAGGCCACGGCGCAGGTCGCCGTCGGTGACGACGCCGATCAGCTCGCCGTGCGTGTCGACCACGCCGGTGACGCCGAGCCGCTTCTCGCGAGATCTCGAGCACCGTCTCGGCCAGCGGCGTGTCCGCGCCGTACCAGCGGCAGCGCGCTCGCCGTGGTGCATCAGCTCCGCTGACCTTGAGCAGTCGGCGGCCGAGGCTGCCGGCGGGGTGCAGCGCGGCGAAGTCGCTCTCGCCGAAGCCGTTGCGCTCGAACAGCGCCACCGCCAGTGCGTCGCCGAGGGCCAGCGCCGCCGTGGTGCTGGCGGTCGGTGCGAGGCCGAGCGGACACGCTTCCTCGGGCACGCTGGCGTCGAGCACCACGTCGGCGGCGCGCGCCAGCGTCGACGCCGGCGCGCCGGTGATGGCGATCACCGGCAGGTCGTGGCGCTTGAACAGCGGCAGCAGGCGCACGCACCTCTTCGACCTCGCCGCTGTGCGAGAGGGCCAGCACCACGTCGCCCTTGCCGACGATGCCGAAGTCGCCGTGCACGGCCTCGGCGGCGTGCAGGAAGGTGGCCGGCGGTGCCGGTGCTGGCCAGCGTCGCGGCGATCTTGCGGCAGATCAGGCCCGATTTGCCGATGCCGGTGACGACGACCTTGCCGCGGCAGGCGGCGAGCAGCTCGACGGCGCGGTCGAAGCGCGCGTCGAGGCGCTCGCGCACCGCCTGCAGCCGGCGATTTCGATGGCGAGCACGCGGCGGGCGCGCTTCAGCGCTCTCGCTGTCCGCCGGCCGGCGCGGCGCGCGGCGCGCGGAGCTCGCCTTACGAGACAGCGGCATCGATGCGCACCAGCTCGGCGAGCAACGCCGGCAGCTCGGCGAGCGGATACGAGTTGGGGCCGTCGCTCGAGGGCGCGATCGGGATCCTCGTGGGTCTCGAGGAACACGGCGTCGACGCCGACCGCCACCGCGGCGCGTGCCAACGGCCGGATGAACTGCCGCTGTCCGCCCGACGCGCCGCCCTGGCCGCCGGGCAGCTGCACGCTGTGGCCGGCGTCGTAGACGACCGGGTAGCTCGAGCTCGCCAAGCACCGCCAGACTGCGCATGTCGGCGACCAGGTTGTTGTAGCCGAAGCTGGCGCCGCGCTCGGTGACCAGCAGACTCGCGGTTGCCGGTCGACGCGACCTTCTCCAGCAGCGGTCCGACGTCCCATGGCGCCAGGAACTGGCCCTTCTTGACGTTCACCGGCTTGCCGGCGCGCGCGACGTCGAGCAGAAAGTCGGTCTGGCGGCAGAGGAAGGCCGGCGTCTGCAGCAGGTCGGCGACCTCGGCGACCACCGTCGCCTGCGCCGCCTCGTGCACGTCGGTGACCACCGGCACGCCGATCTCGCGACTGCACGTCGGCGAGGATGCTGCAGCCCCTCGTCGATGCCGGGCCCGCGCGGCGAGCCGAGCGAGGTGCGGTTCGCCTTGTCGAAGGACGATTTGTAGATGAACGGCACGCCGCGCGCCGTCGCACAGATCGCGGATCGCTTCGGCATGGCGCAGCGCGCTGTCGCGGCTCTCGATCACACAGGTGCCGCCGATGAACACCAGCGGCCGCCCGCCGCCGACGCGCACGGCGCCGATCTGGACCTGACGCGCCACGGGCTACGGAAACCACAGATGGAGACGGATGGCCACAGATGGAGCCGGGGTTTGCGACGGCCCCGGTCCTATCCGTGTCTATCTGTGGCCGTCCGTGTCCACCTGGGGTTTCCGTGCGCGACGCGCGCCGCCCCTCGCGACGCGCGCCGCCCCTAAAGAGAGGAGTCGACCGGTCGAAGCCCAGCGTCAGAGGCGTTGCGCCGGTCGTCGAGCCGCCCCGCGACTACCAGGCGGTGGCCAAGGGTGATCCTGGCAAACCAAGCTTGATAGACGTGAAACCGCAGCAGGCGACCACGGGCGTTGCGGTGGGCGTCGCAGCAGGTGCCGTCGTCGGCGTTTCGCTCTGCATCGGCGCAGATCCGCCGCCGCCCCCTTCTGTCGAGATCAGAGCGAGCTCGCCGCTCGCGATCAGCAGCGGCGTGCCTGCGACCCCGTGATCCGCTGCGTGGAAACTCGCGCCCGCCAGCATGACCAGGCCGGTCGCCACCGGGGCAAGCCAGACGCAGATCGTTCCCCAATTCCGCCCCGGCACCGTCCGATGCAGCGAATTCGCCTGCATGGAGCAGCGAATAGAGCCTGCCCCGCGTGCCGGCAATTCCACTAAACAGAGGAATCAGCCCCTTCGAAGGCGCCAGGGCCGGCGACGCCGAGGCCGGCTGGCGGACAGGCGACTACACCGCCAGACGGGTGCGCCGGATGACGTAGGTCAGGAGCTGGGCGCGGCTCTGCACCCCGAACCGACGATACAGCGCGGTCACGTACTGATGGACGGTGGCGTGACTCAAGCCGAGGCGCGCCGCCACCTGCTTCTCGCTATCGCCCTCGAGCAGGCAGGCGAGCGTCTCTCGCAATCGGGGAGGCAGCGGCGCGACGGGCGAATCGATCGCGGCGACCAGCGGCCCGCCGATCAGCCGGCCGAGCTCGGCGTGGAAGAAGTGGAGCCAACGCTGCTCGCGCGCCGTAAAGTCCCGTTCCCCACGCGCGTGGTTCAAGGATATCACGCTGGTGGCGCCGCTGGCGGACCGTTGGAGCACGGAGATGACCGTATGGTCGAGGCCGCCCTCCCGCCGATAGGCGAAGCTCGACGAGCGGTACCAGTCCGCATCGGGGACGAGATCCAAGCGGGTGCGCGTGATCAGCTTCTCCGGTCGCTTCTCGATTGCCTGAAGAATCGGGTCGCCGGCGGGTCCCTCTGCGCTGTGATACGCTCGATACGCCGCCTCAGGCGCCGGATCGAGGCTGACGCTGTACGCCGCGACGGGGCGCACGGTCTTCCCCGGACGCTCCCACCAGGCCTCGCCCGCCGTAGCCTGTACGACCCCGAACAGCAGCAGCAGCCCCTCGAGCATTCGCCGCTGCCAGCGATTCGGGTCGTTGCCGAGGTCGCGACAGTCCCCGATCAGCCGGAACGCGGCCCGGATGTCGCGGAGGCGTAAGCTGTCCGACTTGCTCATGCCCGCCAGAACCTCTCGTGACCGAGCCTTCTGTCACGTGATAGCCCGAGTCAAGACATTTCTGGCACTATTCGAGCGTGGAGCTCCGTTTCTTATGACGAATCACGTATGAACGAAGAAGAGCGATGAATGGGACACAGGGCCTCTGACGCGCCCGCACCTCAGAAACCGTGACGTGAGGCCTAGGCCCGTCGTCTCCTTCGTGTCTCAGTTGACCGCGCGCACCGCGCTCAGCAGCGGCGTCTTGTGGGCCTCGGCGGCGTGCTGGAGGGCGGCGCGGATGAAGCCCTTGAAGAGCGGGTGGCAGTCGAACGGCCGCGACTTGAACTCGGGGTGGAACTGGCAGCCGACGAACCACGGGTGGTCGGCGAGCTCGACGATCTCGACCAGCGACTCGTCCGGCGACACGCCGCTGAGGATCAGGCCGGCCTTGGTGAGCTGCTCGCGGTAGGCGTTGTTGAACTCGTAGCGGTGGCGGTGGCGCTCGCTGATCTTGCGCTTGCCGTACATGCCGCGCCGCCAGCGAGTGCTCGGCGAGCACGCAGGGGTACGCGCCGAGGCGCATCGTGCCGCCCTTGCGCGTCACCGTGTGCTGGCTCTGCATCAGGTGGATCACCGGGTGCGGCGTGCGCTCGTCGACCTCGCTGGAGTTGGCCTCGGCGAGCCCGCAGACGTTGCGGGCGTACTCGATCACCGCCATCTGCATGCCGAAGCAGATGCCGAAGAACGGCACCTTCTCCTCGCGCGCGTAGCGCACCGCGGCGATCTTGCCCTCGGTGCCGCGCGGTCCGAAGCCCATCGGCACCAGCATCGCCGTCGGCGCTGGTCGAGCGGCGTCGGGCAGGCCCTCGGTGACGATCTTCTCCGAGTCGACGAAGTCGAGCTCGACCTTGCACTCGTTGGCGAAGCCGCCGTGCACCAGCGCCTCGTTGAGGCTCTTGTAGGAGTCGGCGAGGTCGACGTACTTGCCGACCACGGCGATGCGCACGACGCTCGCGCGCGGTCTTCGCCGTCTGCACGACCTTCTGCCACTTCGTGCAGGTTGGGCGCGCCGGTCCACATGTTGAGCTTCTCGACCAGGCGCTCGTCGAGCCCTTCCTCGTGCAAGCGCCAGCGGCACCTCGTAGATGCAGTCGACGTCGCGTCGCCGTGATCACCGCGTTCTCGTCGACGTTGCAGAAGTGGGCGATCTTCGCCTTGATCTTGCGCTCCAGGACGCGATCGGTGCGGCACAGCAGGATGTCGGGCTGGATGCCGAGGCCGGTGAGCTCCTTGACGCTGTGCTGCGTCGGCTTGGTCTTCACCTCGCCGGCGGTGGCGATGTACGGCACCAGCGTGAGGTGGACGTAGAGGACGTTCTCGCGGCCGCGGTCCCAGCGGAACTGGCGGATGGCTTCGAGGAACGGCAGGCTCTCGATGTCGCCGACCGTGCCGCCGACCTCGCCGATGAGCACGTCGTAGCCCTCGGCGGCTGCGAGGATGCGGCCTTTGATCTCGTCGGTGATGTGCGGGATCACCTGCACCGTGCCGCCGAGGTAATCGCCGCGCCGCTCGTGGCTGATGACGCGCGTCGTAGACCTGGCCGGTGGTGAAGTTGTTCTTCTGGCTCATGCGCACCGACAGGAAGCGCTCGTAGTGGCCGAGGTCGAGATCGGTCTCGGCGCCGTCGTCGGTGACGAACACCTCGCCGTGCTGGAACGGGCTCATCGTTCCCGGGTCGACGTTGATGTACGGGTCCATCTTGAGGATGGACACCTTCAGCCCGCGGCTCTCGAGCAGCGCGCCGATCGACGCCGAGGCCAGCCCTTTGCCGAGCGACGAGACGACGCCGCCGGTGACGAAGATGAACTTGGTCCGCTTCACGTCGTTCGCCATCGCCACCCTCACCTCGACGCCTCGCCGCCAGCTGCGGCGCGCGCCCGTTCCAGGTCGCGCGGCGTATCGACCTCGATCGACGGCGGCCTCGACTCGTGCCACCTTGATGCGGAATCCCCATTCCAGCGCGCGCAGCTGCTCGAGCTGCTCGGCCTGCTCGAGCGGCGTCGGCGCGAGTCGCGCGAAGCTGAGCAGAAAGTCGCGGCGGTAGACATAGAGCCCGATGTGCTTGTGGCCGAGCGCGCCGGCCGGCGCCGGCATCGCGGTGATGCGGCAGCGGGCTGCGCGAGAAGTAGCAGCGCGTAGCCGTCGCGATCGGTCACGACCTTCACGACGTTCGGGTTGTCGCATTCCTCGCGGCTCGCGAATCGGCGTGCTTGATCGTCGCCATCGGCAGACCGCCGTCGGCGAGCAGCGGCGCCACCGCGGCGCCGACCATCGCCGGATCGAGCAGCGGCAGATCGCCCTGCACGTTGACGATCACCTCGGCGTCGAGCGTCGCTGGCCACCTCGGCGATGCGATCGGTGCCGGTGCGATGCGTCGCGACGCGTCATCACCACCTCGCCGCCGAAGCCGCTCCACCGCGTCGCGGATGCGCGCGTCGTCGGTCGCGACCAGCACGCGCTCGACGCCGCGCGCCTGCGCGGCGCGCTCGTAGACGCGCTGGATCATGGGCTTGACCATTCGAGGTCCGCGAGGGGCTTTCCGGGGAGACGGGTGGACTCGTAGCGTGCGGGGATGATTGCGACGACGCGAGCACCCATGTGAGTCACGCGTGGCCCAGAACGAATCACGCGCCGCGGATTATACCAGCGGTCCGTCGCAAGTCAAAGTTTGGTTCCCGCCACGCAAACCCTTCGAGCGCGCCAACGGCGCCACGCACATCGCAGGAGGAGCGCCATGCCGCGTCTGAAGCAGGTTCCGCGCAACGCCGCCCCGCCGCAGGTCCAGCAGCTCTACGATCGCGTCTTCGGCGCCGGCCGCGATCCGGTCGCGGAGCCCGGCACCGAGGCGGGCACGCCCGGGAATTGGTGGACGGTCTTCGCGCTCGTTCCCGACGCGCTGATGCACGCCGTCGCCGGCTTCGCCTTCTATCGCTCGCCGACACGCCTGCTCGATCCGCGGCTGCGCGAGCTCGGACAGATGCGCACCGGCTGGGCGCGCGGCAGCCAGTTCGTGTTCTCCCAGCACTGCAAAGCGGGACGCGCGGCGGGACTCAGCGACGCGCAGGTCGACGCCGTGCCGGCGTGGCAGACGGCCGACGTCTTCTCGCCGGTCGAGCGTGCCGTGCTCGCCTACACCGACGCGCTCGTGCTCGACGGCGGCCGCGTGTCCGACGCGACCTTCGCCGCGCTCCGCACCGGCGGCCTCAGCGACGAGCAGATCCTCGAGCTCACTTACATCGTCTGCACCTATGAGATGCATGCGACGATGTGCCGGGCGCTGCGCCTCGAACACGACGACGTCGATGAGCGGGTGGTGGAGATCACCGGCGCCGACGGCGCGCGCACCCTCGACGCCATGCGCCGCGTCGATCGCTAGTGTCCTGAGTCTGAAGTTCGCTGCCTATTTCGCGCAAGACATCGATGGCCGCAAAGACCGCAAAGGACGCACAGTTGTTCAGTCGACATTGCGTCCTTGGCGGCCTCTGCGGCCAATGTGCTTCGCACACCAAACTGCAGGAACTTCTGATTTAGGACACTAGGTCCGGCCGCCGGATCGGCGCGAGTCGGCGGTTGCTCGGCCGCCGATTCCGGTCTACCAAAACGTCCTCCGGCGAGCGCCGGTGCCTTCCGCGGTGTCGGCGCGATCCGACGGAATGGGTATGGACATCGAGACCCGCTACGCGAAGAGCGGCGACGTGAACGTCGCCTATCAGGTGATCGGCGATGGCCCGCTCAACCTGCTGCTGGTGCCGGGATGGGTGTCCGACGTCGAGCAGGCCGGGGAGGATCCGTCCTTCGCCGCGTTCCTGCGCCGCCTGACCTCCTTCGCCCGTCTGATCCTCCTCGACCGCCGCGGGACCGGTCTGTCGGATCGGGTCACCGAGCTGCCCGGGCTGGAGGAGCGCCTGGGCTTCCGCGCAGCTGGTTGACTCCACGCTGGCGGAATGATTATTCCGCAGCCGTGAGCCCGCCCCGCAGCCAGGTGGCCGACAAGCGCGACGCGATCCTCGCCGCCGCCCTCGAGCTCTTCAGCGAGCGCGGTTTCGACGGCACTGCCATGCCGATGGTGGCTGAGCGGGCGGGGGTCGGCGCCGGTACCATCTATCGCCACTTCGCGAGCAAGGAGGCGCTCGGCAACGCCATCTTCCGCCAGTGCAAGCTGGCGATGCAGGAGTACATTCTCGCCCGTCGCCAGGCCGGGCTCACCGCGCGCGAGGAGTTCCGCGGCATGTGGTTGGGTCTATGGGACTTCTTCCGCGAGCAGCCCGCGGCCGGCCGCTTCCTCGAGACCCAGGGGCACGCCACCTATCTCGACGCCGCCAGCAAGGCACTGAGCGAAGCGGTGTTCGTCTCGATCACCGACTTCATCCGCCGCGGCCAGGCCGCCGGCGCCATCCGCCCGGCGGTGCCCGCGGTGCTGATCTCGATGGCGCTGGGCGCCTTCATCGGCCTGGTGAAGGAAGCCGATGCCGGCCGCTTCGCGCTCGACGACGCGGTGGTCAGCGCCGCCGAGCCGCTGATCTGGGACATGGTCCACGCCTAGTCGTGGGGCCGCACGGTGGCCGGCCGCCCGCTTGCTTCGCCAGAGAATGAACGTTCATTCCACGATGCCCAGACCGTGTTGATGAAGACAAGAAATCTCACACGGAGGCACGGAGACACGGAGATGTTTGGCGTCGCTCCGTTCCTCCATGTCTCCGTGTGAATTCCAAGGAGGAAACCATGGCGATTTCGAAGGCAGTGTTGATCACCGGCTGCTCGACCGGCATCGGGCGGGCGACCGCCCTCGCTCTGGCGAAGAGCTACCCGGTGTACGCCACGGCGCGCCGCGTCGAGTCGATCGCCGACCTGGGGGGGCAGGGGTGCACCGTGCTGGCGCTCGACGTCTGCGACGACGCTTCGATGCGCGCCGCTGTCTCGACGATCGAGGCGGCACACGGCGCGGTCGGCGTGCTGATCAACAACGCCGGCTACGGCTCGGAGGGTCCGGTGGAGGAGGTGCCGATGGACGAGGTGCGGCGTCAGTTCGACACCAACGTCTTCGGCCTGCTGCGCCTGACGCAGTTGTGCCTGCCCGCCATGCGGCGCCAGCGTTGGGGCAAGGTCGTCAACCTGAGCTCGATGGGCGGGCGGCTGACGTTCCCGGGTGGCGGCGTCTACCACGCGACGAAGTATGCGGTGGAGGCACTGAGCGACGCGCTGCGCTTCGAGGTCGGCGGCTTCGGTGTCGACGTCATCGTCGTGGAGCCCGGGGCGATCCGCACCGAGTTCGGCAATACCGCGATCGCCCGCGTCGACGCCCTCGGCGGCAGCGCCGAGTACGCCCCCTTCCGCGAGGCGCTGAAGCACAACATCCGTGACGCCTACGACGGCCGCCTGGCCGCCCTCGCCGATGGTCCCGAGGCGGTGGCGAAAGCGATCGAGCGCTCGCTCAGCGCTCGCCGGCCGCGGACCCGCTATGTCGTGACTGCCGGCGCGCGGCTGATGATCGGCCTGCGCCGCTGGCTCCCCGATCGCGCCTTCGACGCCTTTCTACGCACGCAGTTCCCCGTTCCCGGGAAGTAGCGGCGGGTTGCCGCCCGCCACCGCCTTGCCCGTCGAACGTGCGGTGTCGCCAGCGGCCTCGCGGGCCGTCGATCTGTGTGGCTCGCCGCTATGCGGCGGCATCGGTGGCATGGGGCTCGCCGCGCCGGTGCTCGGCTTCGGCGGCCGCCCCGGTGCCGCGCAGCGTGCCCGCGAAGACGAGGCGGTGGAGCGGATAGATGCCGTACCAATACGCCAGACCGGCGAGGCCGATCGGATCGAAGATCGCCGTCTGCCGGACGGTGGCGCCGCCGTCGCACGGCACCACCTCGTATTCCAGCCAGGCGCGGCCAGGCAGCTTCATTTCCGCGGCGAGGAGGAGCCGGCGGTCGGGCTCGACCGCCACCACCCGCCAGAAATCGAGCGCGTCGCCCACCTTCACTGTTTCTGGATCACGCCGGCCGCGACGCATGCCGACCCCACCGATCAGGAGATCGAGGAGGCCGCGCAGGCGCCACAGCCAGTCGCCGTAGTAGTACCCGGTACGGCCGCCGAGCCGGCGGATGGGCGCGAATGCCTCATGCGGCGAGGCCGCGACGTGGAGAAGGCGCGAGTCGACCAGTCGGTTCCCGAAGCGGACGCCTCCCCAGTCGCGCGGCTCGCCCGTCGCCGAGAGCGCGTCCGACCAGCGCGTGGCGGCGATCGTGTGATCCTCGTTGCGGAGCGCCGCGGCGATCGCCTCGCGGATACCCTGCGGGCGGATGGCGAAGGTCCGCCGCGCGCTGTCGTCACGCACGACCGTCGGGTGCTGGATGCTGTCGATGAGCTTCCGTCCGACGCGCGCGTAGAGCGGCGTCACGAGCCCGAGCCAGAGGCTCGACAGGCGCGGCGTCAGGAACGGGACCGAGATCATCAGACGCCGCAGTCCGCGCTGGCGGGCGTATTCGCGCATGATGTCTCCGTACGAGACGCGATCGGCGCCACCAATCTCGACGACGCGGCTGTCGTCGCCGGGGAGGTCTCGTGCCGCGACGAGGTACTGGAGGACGTCGGTGATGCTGATCGGCTGGGCTTGGACCGACACCCAGCGCGGCGTGATCATGACGGGGAGGCGTTCGACCAGCGCCCGGATCATCTCGAACGACAGGCTGCCCGAACCGATGACGATCGAGGCGCGGAGCTCGATCACCGACACCCGCGACGCGCGCAGCGCGTCGCCGACAGCGTGGCGGCTGCGCAGATGCGTCGACAGCTCCTCTCGCGAGTCGCCGAGACCGCCCAGGTAGATGATCCGTCGTACCCCGGCGGCGCTCGCCGCGGCAGCGAAATTCTCGGCGGCGCGACGATCCATCTCCTCGAACGCGTCGGGAGAGCCCATCGAGTGGACCAGATAGTAGGCGGTGTCCACGCCCGCGAACGCCGGTCCCAGGCTCGCCGCGTCGAGCGCGTCGGCGCGGACCGCTTCGGTGCGGTCGTCGAGGCGATGACGGAGGAACTCGGGACGGCGCGCGAGGCAGCGCACAGCCGCGCCGGCGCGCTGCAGCTCGGACAACAGCCGCCCGCCGACGTAGCCGGTCGCGCCGGTGAGCAGAACGAGCGAATCGGGGGCCACGACTGGAGTCTACCCGAATGAGGCGGTCTGGCGAGCGGTGAAGGGTCGTCAGATTCCAACCCAGGCCCGCATCCGTGTTTGTGCCACGGAAGAGACGCGGTGTGAGACCGAGCGCCATTGCCGCGAGGCAACGGACGCACGCGCTTCCCGTCCCGCCGATCTGACGATGGCCCGACGGGCGGGCGGCAGCGGGCTACCGGCGAGGAGCGTCAGGCGAGCGGGCCTGGCCGAAAGCGCACGCGCATCTCCTTCACGCCGTTGATGAAGGTCGAGCGCAGCCGGCGTGGGGGCGCGGCGTGCTCCATTTCGCGGAAGCGGGTGGCGATGCCGCGGAAGATCTCCTGCAACTCCATGCGCGCCAGGTTGGCGCCCAGACAATAGTGCTCGCCGAAGCCGAAGGCGACGTGATCGTTCGGGCTGCGGCGGATGTTGAAGGTGTCGGGGTCCCGGAAGACGTCCTCGTCGCGATTCGCCGACGGGTACCACAGCAGCATCTTGTCGCTGGCGCGGATGGTCTGCCCGCGCAGCTCCGTATCGGCGGTGGCGGTGCGGCGGAAGGTGTGCACGGCCGGCGCGAAGCGCAGGATCTCCTCCACGGCGCTGGGGACCATGCTGGGATCGCGCTCGAGGGCGTCGAGTTGGTCGCGGTGCTCGAGCAGGGCGGCCATGCCGTTCGAGGTCACGGTGCGCGTCGTCTCGTTGCCGGCGATGAGCAGCAGCAGGAAGAAGAAGTTGAACTCCATCTCGTCGAGCTTGCGCCCGTCGAACTCGGCCATGACCAGCGCCCGGGCCAGCGTGTCACTGGCGGTCTCGTGGGCGATCTTCCACAGGTTGCTGGCGTACCCGAACATCTCGCCGAACGCGGCCATGGCGTCGCCCGGCACGATCGGACGGCCGTCGCTCTGCAGGTCGGGATCATCGATGCCGACCATCTTGTTGCCGAGCACGTAGATGTGGCGGCGATCCGCTTCCGGCACCCCCATCATCTCGCAGATGACCTCGAGCGGCAGCAGCGCGGCGACGTCCTCGACGAAATCGCACTCGCCGCGTTCGATGACCCCGTTGATGATCGCGGTCACCATCGCGCGGACCCGGCCGTGCAGGTTGTTGATCATGCGCGGCGTGAAGGCCTGGTTGACCAACGTGCGGTACTGGCGGTGCCGCGGCGGGTCCATGTTGAGCATGATCGACTGGATTGCCGGCAGATCGGTGGGCGACGGATCCTGGCGCAGCGTGCCGTGCCGCTCGGACGAGAAGAGGCCTGGATTCTTCGAGACCCACTTCAGGTCGTGATACTTCGTCACCGCCCAGAAGCCCGGTCCATCGGCTTCCGGATGCCAGTACACCGGCGCCTCCTGGCGCAGCAGCTTGAACAGATGGTGCGGCGTCCCCTGCTGGAAGAGATCGGCATCGGTAAGGTCGACGTGGGACAGATCCATCAGCGTGCCTCGTTTCGGGCGGTGCCGGCGTCGCCGCGCCGGGTCGGACAAACAAACGTTTGGTAACCTATCGCGCCGGTGTCGGTCAAGCACGGTTTGCATGCCGGGGACGCGATGAGTCGGGCGCTCCGCTTCCCTTGCCCCTCCGGGACCGCCCTGGTCCCGAGCTACCCGTCGTCCGGGGCCCCCGCTCGGCAATGTCGGAAAGACGGGCTTTGCCGTCAATTCCGTCAACCGTTCCCCGGCGGGGATCGCTCGACCGGCCCATCGGCGGGCAAAGCCGGGGCCCCGCGGCGGAATACCCCGACCGCGAATGCCAGCGAGCGTGTCGATGGAATGAGCGGCGCCGGCCGTGCCCGGCGCCGCAGTCGCTCCTACAGCAGCGAGCCGAACTCGGCGTATGCGGTGTAGTACGGCGAGCGCGCTACCTCGACGTTCTGTCCGATGACGGCGGGCACCGGAATCGTGCCGAGGGCGGCGCTGAGGTCGGGCAACAGGCCGGTGAGAACCGCCGGCAGCAGCGCCGCGACGGCCGCCTCGTTGGCGCCGAGCGGATTGGCGAGCACGGCGACCGTCGTGTCGGCGGCGCCGGGAGCGCCGAGCGAGAACGACAGGCCGGCAGGGCCGGCGATCAGCGCCGCGTCGAAGCGCGCATCGAGCGCTGCGCGTAGCCGCACCGTCTCGCCGGCGCCCGGATTCTCGACCACTTCGAACAGCAATTGACCGAGGCGCAGCTCGGCGAGCTCGCCGCTCGTCGCGCCGGCGCCGGTCAACACCGGAGCCAGTGTCGGCACCAGACGCAGGGTCAACGGTGTCGCCGGCGGCAGGCTGCCGAAGGCGGGCAGCACGGCCGACAGCGCGCCGGCGGTCAGGCCGACCGCGCCGCCGCCGAGATCCACAGACGTCACCGACATCGCCAGCAGGCCCTGCTCGGTCTCGGCGCGCAACAGGGCGTTGACGGCCGAGGTCGAGAGGCCGAGGCCGACGTCGAACGGCAGCGCGCCGACCGGTGTCGCGGCGCCGAAGCTCGGGAAGGTCTCGGGCACGTGCAGGAACGCCGGAAGCACCGGCGCACCGGGCACCGGCGTCAGCGCCGTCGCTGCCAGGTCGGCGGCAAACGAAATGCCGATCGGGTCCTCGTCGATCGACGTGTACGGTGCGCTGACGTCGAGGCCGAGGCCGGTGCCGAGCACGCCACCGAGATCGAGCGCGCCGAATACCGACTCCAACGCCGCCGCGATCGGCGTGTTGCCGTTGGCGTCGACCTGATTGAGCGGCGCGCCGAGCGTGCCGAGCAGCTGCGAGAACAGGGGTCCGATCAGGGCGTTCACCAGGCCCTGGATGGCGCCGCCAGACGCGCCCGAGCACGTCGTGGTGGTGGTGATGCCGGGCGTCGTGACGGCGATGTCGCCGATCTGGACGACGTCGATCTTGGTCGGGTCGGACGCCAGCGGGGCGAGATTGTACGACCCAGCCAGCACCGTCGCCGGTGCGTGCAGCTGGATGTCGCAGCTGAGCGCCGTGCCGGTGACGCTGGTCACGGTGAGCGGCAGGGTGAGGTTCTCGATGGTGATCGACGCCACGACCTTGCCGGTCTGCGAGTCGACGTTGAAGGCGACGCCGTCGAAACCCGGTGCCGGCGAGCTGCCGATGGCGATGTCGATCGACCCCAGGCAACTGCTGCCGACCGGCAGGTAGCACACGTTGCTGGCCAGGGTCGTGCCGGGCACCAGGAAGCTCGACAGATCGACCGGTGGCACCAACGCCGACAGCGCCGGCTCGATCGAATCGAACGCGCTGTCGTTGAGGCGCAACGCGATGCCGCTCGGCGCCGCGGCCGTGGCGGCACGCGAGGCGCCGTCGATGACCACGACCCGATCTGCGGCGACGGCGCCGTCGTGCTGGCGCGTCATGTGCGCAAAGGCCGGGTTGAAGACCGTCGTCGCGGAAGGCGCCAGACTGGTACTGAACGTCTTGTCGCGCTGCACGGTGACCGGCACGCCGTTGATGGTCAGTGCCACGTCGTTCGAATTCGCCTGCACGATGTGGCCGCTGACGGTCAGCTGCGCCGCCTGCGTGAAGCTGCCGTGCGCCGGCGTATCGAGCACCACGCTCGGTGGCGGGCAGGGCGTCGCCTCGAGTTGGCAGGTGGAGCTGCAACAGTCGCCGTCGACGAGATTGCCGTCGTCGCACTGCTCCGACGGCAGATCGAGCAGGTCGTTGCCGCACTGCGGCACAGTGTTACCGCAACTACTGTTGTCGAGCCCGTCGTCGAGCAGGTCGCAGTCGCGCGTCAGGTTGCTGGCGGTGTTGGTCTCCTGGCAGACGCGGCAATCGACATGGTCGACCAGGCATGCGCCGACATCGCCGGCGGCAGCGCAGCGCACCCGGCAGCGCGGCCGGAACCTGGCCGGTACAGTACTTGGTCAGCGCCGCATCGACCGCCGTCGTGCACGCCTTGGCGATCTTGCCCTTGGGGTCCGGGACGCCCGAGGCCGGATCGCCGTTGGTCTCCAGGCATGCGCTGATCAACGCGGCGGTGGTGCCGGCGCCCATGCCGAGACTTTGCTTCTTGCATGACAATATCGCTTTGCGTTCCGCCGCCGCGCAATGCGTCAGCGCCTTGGCGATGTGCCCCTGGCACGCCGCGCCGGCCTCATTCGTTGCCTTGAGGAGCACTCCGGCATCGAGCGGATCGCCGAAGGCGTCGTGCATCGTCAGCAGCGTCGCCGCGGGGGCAGCGGAGAACGTGGTCTCGGCGTAGACCTCGTCGAGATTCGGATCGAACAGCTCGGGCGTGGTCGGCGGGTCGTAGGGTGCCGTGAGGTACGGCACGCCGAACGCCGGCAGTGCGCCGGGGACGCAATGCAGCGTCTCCAGGCGCAGCACCGAGAGGCGACGCTTGGCCATCTTTCCCTTCACGTCCGCCGCGATGCACGCTTCGACCGTCGGCGCGGCGCCGAGCTTGCCGGCCGCCGCCTGCTTGAGGCAGCCGAGCGCCAGCAGGGCCTCGGTCTTGGCCAGGGCCGCGGTGCCCTTGTCGACCGCCGTGACGCAGCGCCGCTCGACGGTTCCCAGCGCTTGTCCGGCGGAGGGCCGCGGCGATGCGACCGCCAGGCTCAGCGCCGCCAGCGCCAGTGCGGCCGGAGAGACTCGCGTGAAGGTGTGCATATAACCGCGCTCTGTAGCGCGGTCGCCGACCAACTCACAACAGGAGATATTTCGGGGACGCCTCCCGGTCACCGCGCCCTCAACGGTCGTGGCAATTGAGCCGTGTTGAAATGGGTTTCCCCCAATTGTCGCGCGCGACGGTCGGGGCCTATCCTGTTGCGTTCGGGCAGTTCCGCCCGACGTCATCAGTCGACTCGTGAGGAAGGATCGAGCATGCCTGGTGAATTCGTGGTCGAGCCGCTGAGCCGGCGGGAGCGTGAGCGCTACCCGAAGGCGCGGCCGAGGTCGTGCGCACGCTGAAGCGGATGGACAAGAACGTCGCGAGGCTCGTTCCGCTCATAACGAAGAAGGTCACCGCGAACGGCGGTGCACCAGGCACCGGCGCCGCCGCCGGCGCGTGGCGTTCGCCCTGGAGATCTGATTTCTAGCCCGGCGTGCAGGCGAGGCCACTGTCCGCGACGCGCGATGCGCTGGCCATGGCGGCGGCGCTCGTCGTCGGGTGGGCGATCGGCCTCGTCGCCTGGGAGCCGCTGCGGGTGCCGTTCAGCAATCCGCTCGGCGTCGTCGGCCCGCTGACAGAGCTCGGCTTCAACCCACTCAACAACCTGCTGCGCTTCGCGCTTTTGGTCACGCTGCCGGCGCTGCTCTACGCCGGGATGCGCCTGCGGCGCGGCCGGCGGCCGCCCGCGCCCGCTACCGATGCCGGGGTCGCGTTTCCGGCACGCACTGCCGCCGCCCTGTGCCTGTTGGTGGCGGTGGTCTGGCTGGCGCTCGATGTGGCGCGCCTGCTCTCCACGCCCTTCACCCCGACGCCGCTCGACTTCTTCCACACCGGCGAGTCGCTGGCGCCGGCGTGGAACTTCACCGCCGGGCGCGGACTGTGGCGTGGTTCCTATTTCCTGCATGGGGCGTTCTTCGATCCGCTCGCCACGGCGCTCGCCTGGTTCGTCACCGGGCAGCAGACGATCGGCGCCTGCCTGGTCACCAAGGACGCCCTGACCCTGCTGGTGTCGCCGGCGCTGGCCCTAAGCCTGGTGGCGCTGGCGCTGTGCTGCCCGCCCGGCGGGCGCGGCACGACCGCCTGGGTCATGACGGTGCTGCTGGCGATGTTGCTGACAACCCTCGCCACGACCAACCGGCTGCAGACGCTCAACCAGCGCGACGTGCCGGTGCTGCTCGGCCTGGGCGGCTTCCTGTTCGGCGTCGCCTATCGCAGCCGCGCCGCCCTGTTCGCCGCCGGCCTGTGCTCCAGCCTGACCTACTTCTACGTCATCGACCGCGGCGCCTATTACACCGCCGCACTCGCCGCCACGCTCGCGGTCGGCTGGTGGCTCGATCGCCAGGCGGCGCGCCGTGAGCTGGGCTGGTGCCTGGCCGGTGTGGCGGGCGGCTGGAGCGTGTTCTATCTCACCGTCGGCGCATCGGAATTCCGCGCCTTTCTCGAGACCACGTTGTCGATCTACCGGACCAAGGATCTCTTCGACGGCTACGTCTATCCGAGCCCTGCCGCTCATCCCGGCCTGGTGAAGGTGGCGCCGCTGCTGTGCATCAGCGCGCAGTTGGTGCTGACGGTGCGGGCGGTGGCGCGCGGCGGCGCGCGACGGACGCTGCTCGCGCAGGTGTTCGTCGCCAGCCTGGCGTTGCTCTACTTTCGCTCCGCGCTCGGCCGCTCCGACCCGCCGCACGTGAAGTACGCCAGCTACTTCGCCTACAGCGGCCTCGTGTTCACCCTGTGCGCCATGCTCGGCCCCGTCCTCGCGACCCGATCGCGTCAGATGCGCCGCCTGGCCGCGGTGACGGCCGCCGCGCTGGCGGCGCTGGCCTGGTCCACCTACCGCCCGACCATCGACGCGCGCGCCGTCGTCGCCGCCCCGGCGCGCCTGGCGGCGCTGATCGCGGCGCCGGACGACGCCTTCCTCACCCCAACCGAGCGCCGCGTCCGCGATCGCTGGCGCGAGCTGTCACGCGGCGACGTCTGCGCCTTCACCTTCACCAGTGAATCCGCCTGGCTCTTCCTGCTGCGCAAACCGAGCTGCGGGCGGCACAGCATCGTCTGGTTCGCCTCGGCGTCGCCGCTGCAGGACGAAGTGAGGCGCGATCTGGACATGTATCGGCCCTCGTATATCCTGCTGCGCTCGCCCGGCTGGCCCAACGCCATCGACGGCATCGACAACGCGCGCCGGCTGCCGGGGCTGTCCGCCGCCATCGCCCGCTCCTATACGCCGATCGAGGACATCGACGGCTTCATCCTGGCGCGCCGCACCGACGCGGCGGCCGCGGCGACCTCCAGATGACCGCGGTGGAGGCCGACCAACGGGTGACGGTCGTCGGCGCCGGTCCCGCCGGCCTGACCGCAGCCTATCTGCTGTCGCAGCGCGGCTGGCCGGTCACCGTCCTGGAGGCCGACCCGCGCCATGTCGGCGGCATCGCGCGCACCATCGAGCACGCGGGCTACCGCTTCGACGTCGGACCGCATCGCTTCTTCTCCAAGGTGGCGCGCGTCGAGGCGCTGTGGGACGAGCTGTTGCCCGACGCCATGCTGACCATCGCTCGGCGCACCCGCATCCAGTACCGCGGGCGCTTCTTCAGCTATCCGCTCCGCGCGTCGGAGGCCTTCGCCCGCCTCGGCGCGTGGGAGTCGGCGCGCGCCGCGCTGTCGTATATCGGCGCCCGCTGTTTTCCGGTGCGCGAGCCGCGCAGCTTCGCCGACTGGGTGTCGAACCAGTTCGGGCCGCGCCTGTTCGAGATTTTCTTCCGCACCTACACCGAGAAAGTCTGGGGCATGGATTGTCGCGACATTTCGGCCGACTGGGCGGCGCAGCGCATCAAGAGCCTGTCGCTCGGGACGGCGCTGTGGAACGCGCTGCGGCCGCCGCGCGCCAACGGCCGGACGTCGGTCAAATCGCTGGTCGAGAGCTTTCGCTACCCACGCCTCGGCGCCGGGATGATGTGGGAGGAAGCGGCGCGGCGGACGCGCGCTCAGGGCGGCGCCGTGCACCTCGGCTGTCGCGTGGTCGGGTTGGCGCACGACGCCGCGCGGCGAGAGTGGACGACGACCTACGTCGACGCCGACGGTGCAGCGCAGACGCTGCGCTCGGCGCACGTCATCTGCTCCGCCGCGCTCGGCGATCTCGCCGCGCTGCTGTCGCCACCGCTGCATGCCCGGGCGCATGCCACGGGGCTGCGCTATCGCGACCTGCTGACGGTGATGCTGTTCGCCACCGATCGCCGGCGGTTCGCGGACCACTGGCTCTACATCCACGATCCGGAGGTGCGTGTGGCGCGCATCCAGAACCTCAAGGCGTGGTCGCCGGCACTCGTTCCGGACGCGGCGATGAACGCCCTCGCCTCGAGTACTTCTGTTTCGCCGGCGACGCGACCTGGCAGCGCAGCGACGCCGAGCTGATCGCGTTGGCGTCCGACGAGCTCATCCGCCTATCACTGGCCGAACCGGGCGACGTCACCGGCGGCTACGTCATCCGTCAGCCGCGCGCCTATCCGGTCTATGACAGTGACTATCGCCAGCACGTCGACGCGCTGCGTGGCGAGCTGGCCGCGCGCTACCCGAACCTGCACATGGTCGGGCGCAACGGCATGCACAGATACAACAACCAGGACCACGCGATGATGACCGCGATGCTGACGGTCGACGCCCTGGTCGGCGGCGGCCCGCGCCGCGACCCCTGGCTGGTCAACGAGGATGCCGAGTACCACGAAGTGGATCGCGGCAGCGGCGCCAGCGGCATACGACTCGTACCGCAGCGCCTCGACGCCTGATCGCGTCGCGGCGCCTCAGCGGCCGGCGGCGTTGCGCGCCGGTTGTGGTTCGACGGTTGCAGCGTGCCCACGAAGGCGACCAGCGCGGTGATCTCGGCGGGCGGTGTGCATATGACCGCGCTCTGCAGCGCGGTCGCCGCCCAACTCACAACAGCCGCCGCGCGGGACGCTTCCCGGTCACCGCGCCCTCAACGGTCGTGGCAATCGAACCCTGTCGAATAGGGTTTCCCCCAATTGTCGGGCGCGACGATCGGCGCCTATGCTGTCGTGCTCGGGCAGTTCCGCCCGATGTCATCAGTCGACTCGTGAGGAGGGATTGAGCATGCCTGGTGGAATCGTGGTCGAGCCGCTGAGCCGGCGGGAGCGTGAGCGCTACGCGAAGGAAATGGCCGAGGTCGTGCGCACGCTGAAGCGGATGGACAAGAACGTCGCGAAGCTCGTCCAACTCATGACGAAGATGGTCAGCGCGATGGGAGGCAACTAGTCGCCGCGCGACCGGGGGGTCGCGTCGCGTGGGCGCGGACATTCCGCGCAACACATCATGACGAGCAACGACCACCCAATTTCCGCGCAGAGAGCGCGCCGCCTCAGCCTGTTCGGCAGGCGTCGCGAATGCGACGAGTTACGCGCCTACCTGGCGGACGCGTTGGCCGGTCGCAGTCAGCTCGTCCTCCTTGCCGGCGAGCCCGGGATCGGCAAGACGCGGCTGGCCGACGAACTGTCGGTCGAGGCGGCCGCCCGCGGCGCGGTCGTCGCCTGGGGCCGTTGCTGGGAAGCCGGTGGCGCGCCGGTTTACTGGCCGTGGATCGAGATCCTGCGCGCGTGTGCGCGCGAGTGCCCGCCTGACTCGCTGGAGGTGCTGCGCGCCCAGCACTCGCCGCACGTCGCCGCGTTCGTCGCGCAGTTCCTCCCCGGGCAGACGCCCACCGCCGCCGCGGCCGCGCCCGATGCCGGGAGCGAGGGTCCGGGCGATCGCTTCCATGTCTTCGATGCGGTGGCCACGTTTCTCGGCGCCGCGGCGTCCGAGGTTCCGCTGATGCTGATCCTCGACGATGCGCACGCCGCCGACCTGCCCTCGCTGCACCTGCTCCGTTTCGTCGCCCGCGCTCTGCGCAAGCATCAGCTGCTGATCCTCGTCACCCATCGCGAGACGGAGGTGCGACGGCACCCGCAGCTGGCCGAGATCGTCGCGGATCTCGGCCGCGAAGGCGTGACTCTTCCGCTGCGCGGCCTGAGCGAGGACGAGGTCCACGAATGGGTCGCCAGCGGCGTCGACCAGGCCGTGGACAACCGTACGGCCGCCGCCGTCCACCGCGTCACCGACGGCAATCCGTTCTTCGTGAGTGAGATCGTACGCCTGTTGGCGTCGAGTCCGCGCGGCGCGGACGGCGCGATCGACGCCGCGGCGCTGAGCACCTTCGGCATTCCCGACGGCGTTCGCGTCGCGATCCGCCAGCGCGTCGCACTGGCTTCGCCGGATGCGCAGCGCGCCCTCACCGTGGGCGCCGTGGTGGGCCGTGAGTTCGACCTCGCGCTGCTCCGCGACACGGTCGATCTGCCGCCGACCGCTCTGGCGGCGGCGATGGACGACGCCTGCGCCTGCGGGCTCATCGTCGCGCTGCCGGATGTCTCCGGGCGCTACCGGTTCACCCACGTGCTGATCGCGGAGACCCTCTACGGCGACGTCCCGACGGCGCAGCGTCTGTCGTTGCACCTGAGCATCGCCCGGCGCATCGAAGCGGACCGCCGTGGCGCCGTCGACCGGCATCTGGCCGAGCTGGCCCATCACTACGCGCGCTCGCTGCCTCTCGGTCCGGTGGAGAAGGCGGTCGAGTTCGCGCATCGCGGCGCGCGACACGCCGAAGCGGTGCTCGCCTATGAGGAAGCCGCCCGTCTCTACGAGGCTGGGGTCACGGCGCTCGAGAGCACGACGCCGGTCGACGAGGCGCTGCGCTGCGACCTGCTGCTCGGACTCGGCGAGAGCGCCTACGGCGCCGGCCGCTTCGATCGCACCCGCCAAGCCTTCGAACGCGCCGCCGACAGCGCTCGCCGGCTCGGCAGCTGCGAGCGGCTGGCGCGGGCCGCGCTCGGCTTCGGTATGCCGCCGATCGCGCCATACACGGTCGACCGGCATCTCGTGGCGCTCCTCGAGGACGCGCTGCGGGCGCTCGGTGAGACCGACGCCGCGCTGCGCGCGCGCGTGCTGGCGCGTCTCGGCGCCGAGCTGCACTGGTCGGCGGACCGCCCGCGCGGCGCCACGCTGAGCCACGAGGCAGTCGAGATGGCACGGCGTCTCGGCGATTCGTCGACGCTCGCCTACGCACTGTTCATGCGTCACCTCGCCGCCTGGAGCCTCGACAACCTCGACGAGCGACTCGCGATCGCGACGGAGATCGTCGAGCTGGCCGAGCACTCGGGCTCCAGTCACAACTCGATTCGGGGCTGGAAGCTGCGCGCGCGCTACTACCGCTTCGTCGACCTGCTCGAGCTCGGCGCCACCCGCGAGGCCGACGCCGAGATCGAACGCTACCACGCGCTGGCGGAGGAGTTGCGCCAGCATCACGGCTACGAGGAGCTCGCGCTTGCGACGCGCGCGCTGATGGAGGGCCGCCTGCCCGACGCGGAGCGGTATGCCGAGCGCGCGCTGGACATCGCCCGCCGCCTCGAGCGCCGAGAGAAGCCGTTTCGTCAGGCGGTCAACTCGCACCGTTTGATTCTGCGCCGTGAGCAGGGACGCCTGGAGGAGTTGCTGCCGCTCTTCCGCGCGCCGCGGACGACGCCGCGACCGTGGGTCGCGCGGTGCGCCCTGGCCTTTTGCTATGCGGCGCTCGATCGCCGGTCGGACGCCGCCGCGGAATGGGGGACGCTCGCCGCCAGCGACTTCGAGGACATCCCGCGCGATCCCGGGTGGATGGCCGCGATGGTGCTCCTCAGCGAGGTGTGCGCGTACCTGCGCGACGTGCCGCGCGCCCGGCGCCTCTACGTGCTGCTCGCGCCCTACGCCGACCGCAACGCCACGCTCGACGTGCACGTCTGCTACGGCTCGGTCGCGCACTACCTCGGGCTGTTGGCTGCCACCATGCGGGACGACCGGCAGGCGGAGGTCCATTTCGATGCCGCGCTGCGCCGCAATCTCGCGATGGGCGCGACGCTGTGGGCGACGCGAAGCCGCGCGCACTATGCCGCACTGCTCCTCGAGCGGGACCGCGACAACGATCGTGCGCGCGCCGCCGAGCTGTGCGCGCTCGCGCAGGCGAGCGCCACGGCGCTCGGCCTGCGGGCGCTGGCGGTGCAGGTCGCCGCACTGTCGGCCGCCGCCACGGCGAGTGCGCCGCCGGACGGGACACTCACCATTCTGTTCACCGACCTGCAGGACTCGACCGGGATGACCGACCGCCTCGGCGACCTGACCGCGCAGGAATTCTTGCGCGAGCACAACGCCATCGTGCGCGATCAGATCGCGGCGCATCGGGGCGTCGAGGTGAAGACCACGGGCGACGGGTTCATGATCGCTTTCGCCAGCGCGCGGCGGGCGGTCCAGTGCGCGATCGCGATCCAGCAGGCGTTCGCGGCGCGCAACTCGCACACGCCGGGCGCGCCGCTGTCCGTCACCATGGGCCTCCATACCGGCGAGGCGATCTGGGAGGCTGGCGACTACTACGGCAAGGCGGTCATCGTCGCGGCGCGGTTGGCAGCCGCAGCGCGCGGCGGCGAGATCTTGGCGTCAGCGACGGTGAAGTCGCTCACCGACAGCGCCGGCGACCTTTCCTTCGACGCCGGTCACGAATTGACGTTGAAGGGATTCACAGAGCCGCATCGCGTACACGTCGTTCGCTGGCAGACAGAGACGCTGGCCGACGCCGACGCGGTGGCACGGCATTCGGTCGCCGGCTGATCGAGCGCCAAGGGCAGAGGGTGGCGCAGCTCAGAGCTGTTGTGCGGCGGCGGCGCACCCATACAGGGCGCCGTAGACCGAGGTGACGATCTCGTCGACGGAGACCTGCAGGTCGGCGTTTGCGTCCACGGTCGGACACGCGTCGCGGCTGCTCACGCCGAGAGCGATGTCGATCGCCAGGATGATGTCCGCGATGCCGATTGTCCCGTTTGCATCGCAGTCACCGCTGCATTCCGGACGGCGATCCAACGCCCACAGCTCGCCGCCGTGCTCGTCGTCATAGGCCGTCAGGAAGATCGCGGACGCGCTCTCGAGGATGGCGCCGGCAGATACGTCGGTAGGCAACGTGCCGATCGGCCGCGTGGCATCGGTGGATCCACGACTTCGCCAGAGCGTGTTGTTGTGGCCGTTCGTGTCGCCGATCCAGAAGAGCACTCCGTCGCTGGTGCGGGTCAGCGCCCGGAGATACACGGGGCCGGTCTCGTCACCTTCGAAGCGACGCAGCAGGGATGGCGGATCCGTCGCGTTTTCGGAAAGCCAGAGCTCGTTGGCGTCGGCACGTCCGACCGAAAAGTAGACCCCAGCGGGCGTCGCGACCGAGCCTTGATACGGCACGAAGCCGTCGCCGAGATCCGCTACCAGCGACAGGGTCGAAGCCATGGGCGTGGCGCGGAAGATCTGCAAAGGCATGGGCTCGAGCGACAGCAGCAGATCGTTGCCAAATCCTGCCAGCGCGCTCAGACCGCACGGCGGCGCGCCGATGTCGATCGATTCCGTGGCGACGCCATCGCTGCGCCGGAGTCCGCAGCTCAGCCCCGACCAATCGTCGACGGCGAAGTAGGTCGTGTCGGCGGCTACGATCGGCACCACGGGGAAGAGCGGCATCAGATGCCCGCCGCGGTCGTTCTGATACAAGGTGGCGACCGTCGCTCCGGCTGAGTCGAGGTTCTGCAAGCTCGTGCGTTCACAGCATTCGAATGCGTCCTTACGGGAGACGAGAACTCCATCCTTGAAGGGTGTCAGCGACGCCACCGCTGCGGTGCCGCCGGAGAAACCGGGCTCCCAGTAGCCGATCGGAGCGAGGCGCTCGGTGCCATCGGTCGTGAGGTCCGTGGTCCACAAGGATTCCTCGCCGCGGAGGTTCTCGTCGTAGAAGTTCGCTTGGACCGTGAACCACATCCGCTCGCCGGCCGGCGTCAGCAAGCGCACCGTCGCAGCGGTGAGTCCCGGCTGCGCATCGCGCACCAGAACAGTGCCGGCCTCGGTCCCGTCACTGCTCCAGAGTTGCGCGCCGCCCTGGCCGTCGGACGCCGCGAACGCCAGCCGCCCCGCGAATATGGCTGAGCCGCCGTAGCCGATGCTGCCTTCCGGGCCGGGCCGGATGTCGCGCACGAGCTGAGTGCCATCGGCCGTGCCATCGCTGCGCCACAGCTCGCGGCCGTGCGCTTCATCGGTGGCGAAGAACAAGAGCGCCCCATTGACGATACCGGCGAGCTCCGGGTCGCTGTTGCTCGGGCCAGGGAAGATGTCGCGCAACAGATGCGCGCGTGGCGGCGTCGCCGCTACAGCCAGTTCCGCCAAAAGAGCGATGAAGGCGGCGCCGAAGACGGCGTTGCGGATGCGACCGGCGAGCATCGGACGCCTACATGCCCCGGGCGTACGGATCGTCGAAGGCGAAGCGCCAGGTGCCGTCGGCCTGCCGGCGCACGAGCTCGACGGCGCGGCCGCTCTGCTCCACCGTGGTGCCGTCGGGAAGAACGGCGCTCAGCGTCCAATCGTTGTAGATCATCGTCAGGTCGCCCTGACGGTCGACCATGGTCAGGTTGATCGCCAGCCGCGGCCGCGCGGCGGCGAAGACGGCCATCACATCGCGCAGCGCCGCGTGGCCGACGATGCGCTGGCGTTCGGCGGAGATGAACACCGCGTCGGCTTCGTAGAGGGTCAGGATGTCGTCGACCGAGCCGCTGGCGAGGTACTCACCGAGCAGGTGGTCGCATTCCTCGGGTGTGCGTGCGGGCATTCGCGTGTCCCCCAAACGAAATCGATAGTCCGGGTACTCGCGCAGATACAACGGCTATCGACGTCGCCTTGCTCGCGCCCCGGCGCTCTGGCACCCCTCGCGGATGCCGCGGTTCCTCGCCCGTCTGCCCGGCCTGTTGGTGGGCCTGATGCTGTTCGGCGCGGCGATCGCGGTGATGGCCCAGGCCGGTCTCGGACTGGGACCTTGGGAGGCCTTCCACCAGGGAATCAGCCGACAGACCGGGGTCCCGTTGGGCACCGTCAGCATCCTCGTCGGCATTCCGGTGCTCGCCCTGTGGTGGCCGATCGGCGTGCGGCCCGGGATCGGCACGCTGCTCAATATCGCCCTCGTCGGGACGACCACCAACCTGACCTTACCGCTGGTGCCCGCGCCGAGCGCGTTGCCGGTGCGCCTGGCGATGATGCTCGCCGGCGTGATCGGCATCGGCGTCGCGTCGGGAATCTACCTGGCCGCCGACCTCGGGGCCGGACCGCGCGACGGCCTGATGACCGGCCTGCACCACCGCTTCGGTTGGCCGATCTTCGCGGTGCGCACCAGCATCGAGATGACCGTCCTCGCCGTCGGTTGGTTCCTCGGCGGTACGGTCGGGATCGGCACGCTGGTCTTCGCGTTCGGCATCGGCCCCATCGTGCAGTGGGCGCTGGGTGTGTTCGACCACAGTGGCGCCGTGCTCCGCAAAACCGAGCTGTTCGACGCCTCCGAGTAGCCGCGGGACCTGTGCCCGCCGGCGACGCGCCAGCGTCGCCCGGCGGAGCGGGGCGTGGCGCGCGGGTTACCGTTCACGCGCCGACGCGCCGCGGCCGCGCGGGAGCGCGGCCCCCGTTCCGCGACAGGCCGAATCGTTACGCCAGCGCCGCCAGGTCGATTCCATACAGCTCCGCGACGTTGTCGCAGAGAATCGCCTTACGCTGCTCGGGGTCAGATGCGCGGCGTGCTCGGCGAGCAGTTCCTGCGACCACGGCCAGGTCGAATCGCTGTGCGGAAAGTCGTTGGCCCACATCAGGCGGTGCCAGTTCATCAGGTCGGCGGTGCGGAAGGCGACCCAGTCGTCCTGGAACGTCGTGTAGATGTGCTCGGCGAAATACTCCGAGGGCAGCTTCGACAGCTCCTGGCCCGGCGGCAGCCAGTTGCGGTGCCGCTTGAAGGCGTGGTCCATGCGGTACATGTAGTGCGGCACCCAGCCGGCGTCGGCCTCGACGCAGACGATGCGCAGGCGCGGGTGGCGTTCGAAGACCCCGCCAAGGACCATCATCCCCATGATGTCCTGGCAGCCGCGGATCACCGCCAGGAAGGCGTTCATGCGCGGGCCGCGCAGCGGCGTGGTCTCGCGGGTGGTGAGGATGTGGAAGGAGAGCGGCAGGCCGCTCTCGACCGCGGCCTCCCAGAAGTCGTCGTAGACGGTCGAATCGTAGTCCTCGACGCCCGGATGCCCGGGCATCATCACGCCGCGCAGGCCGAGCGCCTTGATCGCGTGCAGGTCGGCGATTCCTTCCGCCGGGGTCCGCATCGCGGTCTGTCCGGCGCCCAGCAGACGCTCGGGATGGGCGCCGCAGTACTCGCCGATCCAGCGGTTGTAGGCCTCGAAGCAGGCGCGCTTGTAGTCGAGATCCTTGTGGTTGCAGATCTGCCATGCCGACGGTCGGATAGATGATCTCGGCCGCGACGCCGTCGCGCGCCTGATCCTCGAGCCGCGCCTCGGGATCCCAGCCGCCGCGGTGCAGATCCTCGAAGCGCGTTCCCATCATGCGGATCTCTTCCGCCGGCTTGCCGGCGGCGGCGACGATGCCGAGCGGTATCGGCGTCTTCATGCCGTCGATCCAGAAGAGATCGCCGGCGTCGGTGTGCTGGATGCGCGGTGCGCGCTCGCGATACGCCGCGTCGATGTAGTCGGTGTACGTGGTCGGCGTTTCGGTGATGTGGGAGTCGGCGGAGATGATTGGGTAGCTCTTCATCACTTGCTCCGAGGAGAGATCACCTTCTGGCGGGTGAGTGAGGGACGCAAGACAAAAAGGCAAAAGGCAAAAATCAAAAGGCAAAAGGCAAAAGGCAGAAGGCAGAAGGCAAAAGGTCAGTGCGCGTGGCCGCCGCGGAGGAGGCGGCCGGGGAGGGGGCCGGTGATGTCGATCGCGTCGCGGTCCTGGTCGCGGATCACGGTGCCGTTCACGATCACCGTGCGCACGCCGTGCGCATCGGCGACCAGGCGGTCGGCGCCGGCGGGGAAGTCGCGGACGCGGCGCAGCTTGCCGCAACCGACGGTGCGCGGGTCGAAGACGACGACGTCGGCGGCCTGGCCGACGGCGAGCCGGCCGCGGTCGCGGATGCCGAACACGTCGGCGGCCTGCGACGTCAGCCGGCGGACGGCTTCCTCGATCGAGAGGACGCCCTTCTCGCGCACCCAGCGGCCGAGCAGGTCGGTCGGCGCCCCGGCGTCGCACAACTGGCTGGCGTGCGCGCCGGCGTCGGACAGGCCGATCATCGTCGACGGATGCGTGAGCAGCTCGGCGATCGTGGCCTCGTCGGTGTTGAGGATCGCGAGGCGGAAGCGCGCCTCGAGGTTCGTCTGCAGCGCCATGTCGAGCGCGAGATCGATGACGTGCACGCCGCGCTCGGCCGCGACCTCGCCCGCCGACCGCTCTTCCAACGACCGGTCCGGCGCGAACTCCGAGATCACCATGGACCGCACCGGCCCGGCGAGACGGAACGTGCCGGAGTCGTCGAGGCGCTCGCGCATCTGCTGGCGGAATGCGGGATCGGCGTAGATGCGCATCTTGCCGGCGAGGTCGGCCTGAGAGACCGGCTTGAACAGCGCGCTCCCCTCGAACGGAAACGGCGCCTTCCACTGGAACTCGAAGTTGAGCGGGCGGCAGGACACCTGCGGCACGACGCTGATGCCTTCGGCCTGCATCGCCGCGGAGCGCTCGAGGATGTAGCTTGTGCCCGTCGGGCCCGAGCATGCCGCCGAGCAGCGCCGTCCAGCTGATCGGCTTGCCGGTGCGGCGGTTGATGTCGGCGAACTGATCGAGGAAGAGGCCGGGGCCGAGCGTCGCCTGCATCACGCCGTGCGGCACCTCGCCGAGCGTGTCGGCGAGCGCCTCGATCTCCTTCAGCTCGGCGACGCGGCTCGGCACCGGCCGCCCGGCGTAGCCGACGTGTGTCGGCGACCACGACGTGGCGAAACCGAGCGCGCCGGCACGCAGGCCTTCGCCGACGATCGCCCGCATGCGCGCGATCTCGTCGTCGGTGGCGGCGCCGTTCGGTCGCCTCCTCGCCCATGACGTACATGCGCACGGCGGTGTGGCCGACGAGCGCGCCGACGTTGATCGCGGTGCCGCGCTGCTCGACGGCGTCGAGGTACTCCGGGATGGTCTCGAACGGCCAGTCGGCGCCAATGCCGGCGCGGATGGCGTCGATGGACATGCCCTCGACGTTCTCCAGCGTGCGCAGGATGAGCTCGCGATGCGCCGGCCGCGTCGGCGCCACGGCGAAGCCGCAGTTGCCGATCACGACCGTGGTGACGCCGTGCCAGGGCGAGACGGTGAGCATACGATCCCAGAACACCTGCACGTCGTAGTGCGTGTGGATGTCGACGAAGCCGGGCGCCACCACCGCGCCGTCGGCGTCGACCGTGCGCTGCGCGTCGCCCGCGCACGTCGCCGACCGCGACGATGCGCCCGTCGCGCACGCCAACGTCGCCGCGCCGCGCCGCCGCGCCGGTGCCGTCAACCACGGTCCCGCCGCGGATGAGGAGATCGTACTGCTCGCCCATTGGGATGCCTCCTGCAGCGGGCACCTGACCACAGATGGTCGACAAGAAGAAGAGCCGAGGGGCGCCCTGGCTGGTCGGTGCTGCTGTCCGACGGCGAGCGAAAAATCCGCCATTGTCCGTGTGCTGTAGCTGCGGGACCTGTGCCCGCGGGCGACGCACAGCGTCGCCGGGTGGAGCGCGGTCAGGCGATGCAATCTGAACGCCGTGACGCACATGCCCACCGGCCTTCTCCTGCCGCACCCCACCCCACCGGGCGGTGCTTCGCACCGCCGGCGGCCACAGGTGCCGCGGCTACGATGAAGGCTGTTGAGCCCCCAACACCAACAGCGCAACAGCCAATCGCCTTTTCGGGATAACGCGTTGCAGCCGCCCGAGCGGCCATCTAGGAGGGATCACCAAGGAGAACGTCATGCGAAATCTGATCCGCGCCATCGTCCTCGCCGCGCTCGTCATGTCCCCGCTGGCCGCGGCTGCCGAGCAGGCCGCGCCGCCGGCCGAGGCGGCGATGCCGTGCCCGCACGCCGGCCAGGAGGGAGGGTGCTGCGGCGGCGCCTGCGCCGCCATGCAGGGCAAGACGGCCGCTGGGGCGGCCGATCAGGCGGCACCAGCCGGGGGCGGTTGCCCGTGCCAGAGGGCGAAAGCGGCGAAGGCGGCCGCGGCGGCGGCCGAGGCGGCCAAGCAGGCGCAGCCGTGAGCATCGACGCAGCCGAGCGCTACCCGAAGCAGTATCGGGAGGTCCTCGGTTCGCGCATGGCGTACGTCGAGGCCGGCAGCGGCGATCCGATCGTCTTCCTGCACGGCAACCCGACGTCGTCGTACCTCTGGCGCAACGTCATGCCGCATTGCGAGCGCCTCGGGCGCTGCATCGCGCCCGACCTGATCGGCATGGGCGACTCGGCGAAGCTGACGCCGAGCGGCCCCGATCGCTATCGCTTCGTCGAGCATCGCCGCTATCTCGACGCGCTGCTCGAGGCGCTCGGCGTGCGCGAGCGCGTCACGCTGGTCATCCACGACTGGGGCTCGGCGCTCGGCTTCGATTGGGCCAACCGTCACCGCGACGCCATGCGCGGCATCGCGTACATGGAGGCGGTCATCATGCCGGTCACCTGGGCGGACTGGCCGAAGGCGGCCAAGCCGGTCTTCCAGGGATTCCGTTCACCCGCCGGCGAGCAGATGGTGCTCGAGCAGAACGTCTTCATCGAGCAGGTGCTGACCACCTCGATCCTGCGTCCGCTCAGCGAAGCCGAGATGACCGTGTATCGCCGACCCTTCACCGAGCCCGGCGAGGGCCGACGGCCCATGCTCACCTGGCCGCGGCAGATCCCCATCGAGGGCGAGCCCGCCGACGTCGTCGAGATCGTGCGCGCCTACGGCGAGTGGCTGAAAACCAGCCAGCTGCCGAAGCTTTTCATCAACGCTGACCCCGGCGCGATCCTGCGCGGCGCCCCGCGCGATTTCTGCCGCAGTTGGCCGAACCAGACCGAGGTCACGGTGAAGGGGATCCACTTCGTCCAGGAGGATTCGCCGGACGAGATCGGTGAGGCGTTGGCGCGCTGGATCCCGACCCTGAAATAGCCGCCAAGGCCGCCAAGTCTTCACCCGTACGCACGGCCCATCACGCCGCGCAGCGCGTCGGCCGTCACCGCCATCGGATCGCCGTGGCAGGGCGCGACCTGCGCGATCGGCCACGCCAGGATGGTGTCGAGTGCCGCGCGGACGGCGGTGCGGTCCTTGCGGAAGAAGCGCCAGGCGCGGCTCTGGGCGAGCCCGCCGCCGACGCCCATCAGGCTGAAGACCAGGCGGCTGCGCAGGTTCGCGGGTCGCGCCAGGTGGAAGACGAGGTCGCCGCAGAGCAGCGTCCGCGACGGGCGGTGGAAGAGGACGGTTTCGTCGACGGCCGGCGCACCGCCGATGTGCACGACGTCGAGGGCGTCGCGCCACGCCGGGTCGCGCCCATCGACCGCGCGTGCCGGCGGCAGGTCGGGCCGCTTGGCGGCGAGGCCGGGCGGAGCGTAGAGCGTCGCGCGCGGCCAGCGTGCCAGCGCATCGGCAAGGAACAGGTGGTGCAGGAGGTTCGGCGCGACGACATGCGCGACCGAGCCGGCGGCGTCGATCGCCGCCGCGCTCGCGGCGTCGAAGCCGATCGGCGCGTAGATCAGCAGCGATCGGTCGGGCAGGCGTACCAGCGTCGACCCCAGCGGCATGCGCGCGCCGCCGGGCAGTGGAAAGTCGGGACCGCGAACGTACCAGATGTCGTCCCCGAGCGAGTCCATGCGTCGTCGTCAAGCACGAGGAGCAGTACCTGGCAACGTCGCTTCGTCTTTCGTCCCTTGGTCCTTCAACGTTGGCCCACGAAAAAACGGGCGACGCGCTGGGGGAGAGCGCGTCGCCCGTGGAACGGCGATCGCCGGCGCGGCGGAGCGGTCGGGGGGACAACCACTCCACCGCGCCTGGTCGGCGTGGGCGGACTATTCGTCAGTGCACACCGGGCTCTCGCCGATGCGGCCCGCAGAGCAGTTGCCCTGCGTCATCGCCTCGTCGTAGGCCGTGCCGCAGCGCGTGTCGCAGCGCGCCAGGCAGGCCTCAGGATCGAATCGCTTGCCGGCGCCGTTGCCGCACCGGCCCTCGCAGATCAGGCGATTCGCATGGATGCGCAGCAGCCGAGCCTCGCACGAATTCGGATCGGGCTGGGCGCCGACCGTGACACATGGCGGCGTGGAGCTGATGCGCAGCATCGCGGTGCCGTGCCGCTGCTCACAACGCGCCTCACAGTCGGTGTCCGCCTTCGCCGCGGCCGGACGGCTCTGCCCCGCCGCGCGGGCATCGCGGCGATCGCAGCGCGAGAGGCACTGGAAGTACTCGCTGTCGCAGCGCAGCGTCTTGGCCTGACAGCGCATCGCGTCGTCGTCCTGGGCGAGGACAACGCCGCTTCTCATCGCCGCGAACAGGGTGAGGATGATGATCGTCCGATTGGTCATGGGTGGTTCCTCCGTTGCGCCGAGCGGCGCTGATTTGCAGAGGAACCATCCCAAGGGCCGTGCCATCCCGCGGCGAGATGCCGCCGTACAGGCGAGCGTGGGGATGTATGGGGAATTCCCGACAACAATAGGATCCGCTGCAGCGGATCGGAAGGAACAAAGAGTTCACACGGCGCAACCGACGGCGCTGGTTGTGGCCTCGGTTGCTGCGTGTGAACCTTCTCCAGTCTAGGGAAGCCCCGCCCCCGGCACTTCCACGGTCGTGATTTCGATCGCGCCGGTGCGCGGCTGCCGGCAGCGATCGGGGTGGCCGTCCACGCAGGTGGCGATGAACAGCGTGCGGCGGTCGGGGCCGCCGAGCATGCAGGCGTAGGCCTGATTGGTCACCGGCACGCGGTCGAGGATGCGGCCACCCTCGGCGACGCGCACACACTCGTTGCTGACCGGCGACGCGTACCAGATGGCCCCTTCGGCATCGAGGCAGCAGCCGTCGGGCGTGCCGCTGTCGCACTTGGCCCACTCGCGACGGTTGGTGAGCGAGCCGTCGGGTTGGATGTCGAAGGCGGTGAAGCGGGCGGCGAAGGACTCGCCGACGATCAGCGTGCGGCCGTCGGGCGTGATGACCGTGCCGTTGGGGAACGAGAGCTCGTCGGCGACGACGCGGGCGCGTCCATCGGGCTCGACCAGGATGAGCTCCGCGTGGCGGAACTCGAACCCGTCGACGTGCAGGTCGAAGCCGAAGTTGCCGATGTAGGCGCGCCCGGCTGAATCGACGACCATGTCGTTGCAGTGGCAGGTGGCGAGGGCGCTGAGGTCGGCGACCTCGACCAGCTGTCTGCCCTCCAGACGCAGCAGGCGGCGGTCGAGCATCGACACCACCAGCAGCTTGCCGTCACGCGTCCAGCCGAGACCGGACGGCTGCTGGGGCACCTCGACGATCACTTCGGCGCGGCCGTCGAGATCCAGCGCCAGCACCTTGTGGTCGTGCATGTCCGAGAACCAGAGCCGACCTTCGTGCCACCGCGGCCCCTCGCCGAAGCAGAGGTTGTCGAGCAGAACCGTCGTCGTGTGCGCCATGACGCGTCTGAACCACAGATCGCGACACGACGCGAGAAGGAGCGCGGGCCTCCGTGCCCGTCGGGTCGGCGGAGCCGGCCCGGAGCGCGCTCCCTTTCGCTCCCCCGCCCTTCGGGCAGCGACGGCCACGGAGGGCCGCGCTCCTGCCGTCGCGAGGGGAGGCGCGATCGTGGGTGAGCCGCGCTCGTCACGACGCGCACGCGCTACACGTAGCTCTGCGTCTGTGTGCATCCTCCACTCGCCATGACGTTCCTCCTCACCCGCGGCCGCATCCCCTTTCTGATCCTCCTCACGCTGCTCGTGCCGTGGTTCGTCGTCGAGGCGTCGCGCGTCGGGGTCGAACGGAACAACGAATCGCTGGTCGCGCGCAATCCCGAGCAGGACGCGCTCTACGAACGCTTCCGCCAGACGTTCGGGAGCGACGAGGACATCCTGGTCGCGGTGCGACACCCCAACCTGCTGGCGCCGGACGGGGTGCAGCTCATCGCCGATCTCACCGGCCGCATCGCCGCGCTGCCCGGCGTCCGCAACGTCTACAGTCTGACCAACGCCCAGCAGATCGTGGCCGGCGAGGCTGGTGCCGAGCCGGCGCCGCTGCTCGTGCCACCCTTCACCGCCGACGCGACGCGCGCCGCGCTCGATCGGAATCCCGATCTCGCCGGCCTGTTCGTGTCGTCCGACCGCCAGACCGCCGGCATCCTGGTCGAGATCGAGGACCGTGCGAACGACGACGACTATCGCGGCGCGCTCATCGAGGACCTGCGCACCCTCGCCGCCGCGACCGGCGGCGAGGGCGTCGCGCTGCACCTGACCGGCATCGCCGTGCAGAAGAACGACGTCAGCGAGTACATCGCGCGCGACAAGCGCTGGCTGATGCCGCTCGCGGTCGTCGTGCTCGCCGTGGCGTTGATCGTGTTCTTCCGCCATCCGCTCGGCGTGGTGATGCCGCTCGCCGTCACCGGCATCACCGTCGCGGCCACCATGGCGCTCTACGGCCGCGCCGGCCTGCAGGTGAACGCCATCACCGCGCTCCTGCCGCCGGTGCTGATGGTGCTGTCGCTGGCGGTGAGCGTGCACGTCATCCAGAGTTGGCTGGAAGCGCCGCCCGGCACCGACAACGTCACGCGTATCCGTGGCGTCGTGCGCGACCTGCTGTTTCCGTGCTTCTTCTGCGCGCTCACCACGGCGCTCGGCTTCGGTTCGCTCATCACCAGCCCGATGCCCGCGGTGCAGCAGTTCGGGCTGTTCGCGGCGTTCGGCGTCCTCCTCTCGTTCGCCATCGGCATCACGTTGGTGCCGGTCGGGCTGACGTTCCTGACGCCGCCCGCATCGCCGCGCGCGGCGCCGCACCATCCGTGGTTCGAGCGGCTACTGCGCTGGACGGCGACGCAGGCGATCCAGCGGCCCTGGCGCGTCCTCGGGGCGTTCGCCGGCCTGACTGCCCTGGCCGTCGCGGGCCTGCCGCTGGTGCGCAACAACACGGACCTGGTCCGCTTCCTCAAGTCGGACGCGCCGCTGTTCCGCGACACGATGTTCATCGACCAGCACCTGACCGGCGCGAATACGCTGGACTTCATGGTGACCCGCCGCGACGGTGCGCCGCTCACCAGCGCCGACGACCTGCAGCGCCTCGCGGCGCTCGAGCAGGCCACGCTCGCCCGTCCGCCCGTGACCGGCGTGAGCAGCATCCTGGCGGTCGTGCGCCAGGTGCAGCGCGCGGAGAGCGGCGGCGACGCGCTGGTGCTGCCCCCCGACGACATCGCCAGCGGCTACGCGTTCGACCTGCTCGACGCCGCCGACGATCAGCGTCTCATCCGCAAGCTGATCGCGCCCGATTTCACCGCCGCGCGGCTCAACGTGCGCATCCACGCCATCGGCACGGCCGAGGTGTCGACACTCGCCGCCGCCATCCTGGCGGATGGGAGACGGCTCCTTGGCGCGGCCTACCGGGTGCAGGCCACCGGCGCGTTCTTCCGCGTCGCCGAGGATTCCAATTCGCTCGTCAGCGCACAGCTGCGGAGCTTCGGCTGGGCCATCGGGTTGGTCTTCCTCGCCATCGGCGTGCTCTTCCGTTCCTGGCGGCTGGTGACGGTCGCGGTGATCCCGAACGTCATCCCGATCATCTGGACCGGGGGCATGATGGGCGGCCTGGGCATCGACCTCAGCGTCGGCACGACGATGATTGCGTCGGCGGTGATCGGTCTGGTGGTCGACGACACCATCCACTACCTGACGACCTTCGATCGCATTTTCCGCGGTGACCGGGCGGCCGCGGTCTGGCAGACGACGACCGGAGTGGGTACGGCCCTGGTGATGAACAACCTCCTCCTCGTGTTCGGTTTCTGGGTCGGCTGTTTCGGCAGCTTCAAGCCGACGATCTACTTCTCGCTGTTCTCCGGCGTGACGCTGCTGACGGCGCTGGCCTGCGACCTGTTCGTCACTCCCGCCTGCCTGATGACGTTCGGCGCGCCACGCCGGAAGGTCTCATGATCCGCCACGGGCTCGCCGTTCTCCTGCTCGCCGCCGCCGCTGCGCACGCCGAGACGACGCCGCCGGCCCTGGCGCCGTTGTTCGATCCGTCGACCGACGCGATCGTCGCCACCATCCCCGTGCCGTCGCCCGATCGGCGCGTCGGCGACGTCCGCCTGGTGCGGCGCGGAGGCGTCGCCGTCGTGCAGACGGTACTGGACACCGCACTGCTTCCGCGTGTCGTCGCCGAGATCCGCAGAAAGGAGGAGGCGAACTGGCCCGCCGACAAGCCCGGCCACGACGACGCGGTGCGCTACGTCACCGCCCTCGAGCGGATCACCGAGCAGCTGCGCACCGGCCAGCCGAAGGATCCGCACCGCACGCACCGCCGACTGCACCTGCTCATCGAGTTCGCGCTCGACGAGAAGAACGCCGCCGTCGCCCTCAGCGGCTGGGATCTCAACGACGCCGGCGCCGTGCGGCGCGTCGAGCCGTTGGTCGTGTTGCAGCCGTCGCGCGACTACGTGCGCACGAACATGCGGCTGATCGCGGGGGATTCGTTCCACGTCGAGGGCGGCGCGTTGGACGCGCTATGTTCACCGTTGCCGCAGAAGCTGTAGCGGGCGCGCATTGCTCCGCCGCGCCCCGCCTCACCGGGCGGTGCTCCGCACCGCCGGCGGCCACAGGTGCCGCGGCTACCGCCCATCGCCGTCATCGTGCTGTGGCTGTGGGACCTGTGCCCGCGGGCGACGCGATTCCGACCGGTCGGGTTACGACGTGCGTGGCGCCGGCAACAACTCGTCCGCCGCGACGGTCGCGTCCAATCCGGCAACCGACAGGATGTCGCCGCGCCGAGCGATGGACCGCTCGGTGTAGATGCGCTGCGCCACGTCCGGAGCGCCATATACCTCGACGCATTCGTCGCGCAGGTTCACGATCCAGAACGCCGGCACGCCGGCGCCTGCATAGATGCGGGACTTCGACAGACGATCCTGCTGGAGCGACGATGCCGACACCTCGACCACCAGCAGGGCGATGGACGGATGCTCGTCCGTGTAATCGTCCAGCGCGCCGGGCACGACGGCGACGTCGGGCTCGGGAACCGAGAACGGACTGGCGATGAACGGCAGTTGGGCGCGAATCGCGGCGCGATCACCCACCGCGCGGCCGAGGGCGCGCGTCGCGCGGCCGATGCCGGTGGCATGCGGCGGATCCATCGGCGGCTCGGCGACGATGACGCCGTCGAGCAACTCGACGCGATCGTCCTCCGCCAAGACGCCGCGGCGCACGAGATCGAAGTAGTCGGCGACGGTATACCCGCCGCAACCGGGCCGCGCGTCGGACATGACGACCAGCTAGCACGGACCGCGCGGTCGCCCAACGGTCGATGTCCATCGATGCGGCGATGTCACTCGCGGCGCAGCAGTTTCAGCAGCGCGGTCACCTGCAGCGGCCGACCGCGGCCGAGGACGTGCCACCACAGCAGCGCGGTCCAGCCGCCGGCGGCGAGCAGGATGCACAGCACGCACAGGACGCCGCGGAAGTCGATGCGGAGCGCCGGCGGAACGAGCAGCGCGGCGCAGATCGACAGCGCCGCGGCAAAGCCGGTGAGCGACAGACGGCTGGCGAGCTGATGGATGCGGAGGGGCAGCTCGTCGAGCGCCGGCGAGACGGCGCGGATCTGCAGGTTGCCGCTCTCGACGTCGTGCAGCAGCTGTTCGAGGGGGATCGGCAGTCCGCGCAGCAGGCTTCCGACGTCGGTGGCGCCGGTCATCGCGTCGGTGAGGAGGCGCGTCGGCGACCAGCGCCCGGCCACGACGCGCTCGACCACCGGACGGGCGATCGCCACCAGGTCGATGTGCGGATGCCACGTGCGAATGATGCCTTCGAGCGTCGCCGTCGCCTTGGTGAGGATCGCGTATTCCGGCGCCAGCTTGATGCGGAAGCGGTTGGCGGCGCCGGCGAAGGCCTCGGCGAAGCCGCTCGAGTCCATGTCGTCGAGCGAGGTGCTGCTGAGGTAGGTCGCGCGGATGCGGCCCACCTCGGCGCGGAGCTCGGCCAGGCTGACGCGTTGCGTGGAGGTGCCCATGCGGAGCAGAACGCGCGCGATCGCCGCGTCGTCGCCGAGGATCACGGCGAGGATGAGGGTGACGAGGTCGTCGCGTTGCGACGCGTCGAGACGGCCGGCCAGACCGAAGTCGATCAGGCACACGCGCCCGGCCTCGTCGGCAAGCACGTTGCCGGGATGCGGATCGCCGTGGAAGAAGCCGTCGACGAACACCTGCTTCACGGCCGCGTGGACGAGCTCCTCGACCACGTGCCGTGCCTCGGCGCTGTCCGGCTCGAAGGTGCGGAGGGAGCGGCCCGCGAAGAGCTCCATCGTCAACACGGTGCGGCAGCTGAGCTCGTGGAACGGCCGCGGCACGACGATGGCGCGGGCCGGATCGAGCAGCGCGCGCGCCGCTTCCAGGTTCTCGAGCTCGGAGGTGAAGTCGAGCTCGCGCAGCAGGCCCTTCTCGAACTCGGCGATGACTTCCGACACGGCGGCCAACTGCATCTCGTCGATCGCCGTCTCCAGGGCGCGCGCCGCGAGGTAGAGGAGATCGAGGTCGCCGCGCAGGACGCGTTCGATGCCCGGCCGCTGCACCTTGACGACCAGCGGCGCGCCGTCGAGGGCGGTGGCGCGGTGCGTCTGCGCGATCGACGCCGTGCCGAGCGGTCGCTCGTCGACGTCGGCGAACACCTCCTCCAGCGGCCGCCCGAGCCCCGCCTCGATCACCTCGCGGATGGCGGCGAACGGCACTTCGGGCGCGTTGTCCTGCAGCGACTCCAGGGCGGTGATGTACTCGGCCGGCAGCAGATCGCGGCGGATCGACAGGACCTGGCCCAGCTTGATGAACGTCGGTCCGAGATCCGCGAGCAGGCGCGCGAAGCGCACCGCCTGGCTGCCGCCCGCGTCGCCACCGGCCTCGTGGCCGCGGCCCACCAACGCGCCGAAGCCGTGCCGCGCCAGCGTCGCGGTGACCTGCGTCAGCCGCTCGATGTCGCGCACGGCGATGCCGAGCAGGGAGTCGCGGGTATCGGCCACCTGGATGCCTCCGCGCGGCAGCGCGCGCCGGGCGGACGGCCGCCCGGCGGAGCTCTCGATCAGCGCGGGTGCAGCAGCACGACCGGAATGTCCCGCTTCGTGCCCTTCTGGTACTCGTCGTAGCCGGGCCACTCCTTGACCATCATCGGCCACACGCGCTGCTTGTCCGCCGCGCTACCGGTGCGGGCGGTGACCGGAATCACCTTGTCCCACACCTGGATCTCGACGTCGGGATGCGCGAGGAGATTCTCGTACCAGCCCGGATTCTGCGGCGCCCCGCCCTTGGAGGCGATGATCACGTAGTCTGCGCCATCGCGTCCGTAGATGAGCGGGTTCTTGCGCACGGCGCCGCTCTTGCGGCCGCGCGTGTGCAGGATCAGGCAGCTGGTGCCGTTCCAATCATGACCGACCTTGCCGCCGGTGGCCTCGTACTTCGCGACGTGCTCGTCGCCGAACAAGCTGTAGTCAGGCATGGGACGCAGGGTGCCACGTCGGCGGCGGCTTGGCGACCCCCGCGCACATCAGGCGCTCGGAACGGGGCGGAGGATGCGGGCGGGGTTGCCGGCGACGATGGTGTGCGGCGGGACGTCCCTGGTGACGACGCTGCCGGCCCCGACCAGCGCGCCCTCGCCGATGCGTACGCCACAGAGGATGACCGCGCCGCTGCCGATCGACGCGCGCCGGCCCACGTGCGTCGGCACCACCTGCCAGTCGGCGGCGGTCTGCAACGAGCCGTCGGCGTTCACGGCAACGCGGATAGCGATCGTTGGTGAAGACGACGTGATGGCCGATGAAGCACTCGTCCTCGATGGTGACGCCCTCGCAGATGAACGTGTGGCTCGAGACCTTGCACCGGCATCCGACGCGGGCGTTCCGCTGGATCTCGACGAACGTCCCGATCGTCGATCTCGTCGCCGATCTCGCACCCGTAGAGGTTCACGAAGCCGACGATCGTCACGCCCTGACCGAGTCGGACGTCGTCGGCGATGCGCGAGAATGGAGGCGTCGAGGTCGCCGCGCTCATATCGGCACCTGGCGGCGGTTCTCGGCGAGCGAGCGGCCGGCCGCCTCGAGCAGTGCGCACGACCTGCAGGCCCATCGCGCCGCCCGTCAGCGGCTCGCTCGCGTCGCGAACACAGGCGACGAAGTGTTCGCACTCGACCGCCAGCGCTTCGCGCAGATCCACCTTCGGAGCCCACATGTCGCCCAGGCGGTAGTCGACCAGCGTCCGATGCACCGACTCGCGCGTGGCGACGTCGATGCCGCGGTCGTAGACGCGGAGCTTCTCGCTCGGCTCCATGTCGTTGTAGACGAGCATGCGACGGCTGCCACCGAGGAGCATCTGCCGGATCTTCACCGGCGACAGCCAGTTGACGTGCAGGTGGGCGATGAAGTCGTTGGCGTAGTGCAGGGTCATGTAGGCGACGTCGACCAGCCCGCTGCCGGTGTGCGCCGCGCCGACCGCCGAGACGGCGCGCGGCGGCTCCGGGATCAGGTGAGTGAGGATGGAGAGGTCGTGCGGGGCGAGGTCCCACAGCACGTCGACGTCGTCCTGGAAGAGGCCGAGGTTGATGCGCACCGCGTCGAGGTAGTGCAGCTCACCGAGCTCGCCGCTGTCCACGATCGCTTTCATCCGGCGGACGGCGCCGGTGTACACGAAGGTGTGGTCGACCATCAGCACGCGGCCGTGGCGGCGCGCCAGGGCGATCAAGTCCTCGGCGTCGGTGACGCGGTCGGTCATCGGCTTCTCGACGAGCACGTGCTTGCCGTGTGACAGGGCCGTCTTCGCCAGGGCGTAGTGCGTGGAGACGGGCGTCGCGATGACCACCGCGTCGATGGCGGGATCCGTGAGCACGGACTCGGCCGCGGCCGTGACGGCGATGCCGGGGTAGCGCTGCTGCGCGAGCGCGCGGCGTTCGGGCAGCAACTCGGCGCAGGCGCGCACCGTGACGCCGGCGCACTCCGCGAAGTTGCGCAGCAGGTTCGGCCCCCAGTAGCCGTAGCCGATGATGCCGAGACGGATCGTCACCTCACCGCCCGGATGCCCACGATCGGGCGCGAAAGGCAACGCGGTGCGGCTGGGGCGCTAGCCGCGCTGGGCCGTGTCGCAGATGCCCTGCACGATCTGGGCAAGGGTCGCGTCGCTCACTGCGCGGAGGCGGTGCGGCGGCCGCCGGTCGACACGGACGCGCCGCGCGTCCGCGTCGCTGCGCACCAGGGTGACGCGGCCCTCGCGCGCCAGCCACTGGTCCACGGCTCCGTCCGGGCCCGAGAACACGCTCACCGCCGGCACTCCCAGCACCGCGGCTTCGCGTAGCATCGTGCCGCCGCCGCAGATGACGAGGTCCGAGGCACAGATCAGCGAGGGGCCGTCGATCATCTCGTGCAGCACCTGCAGGGCCGGCAGCCGGCGCGCCACGGAGTCGTACTCGCGGCGTTGGCTCTCGGTGCGCGGCAGGACCAGAACGCGCACGCGCGGCTCGGCGGCGAGGCGCTCGATCAGCCGCCGCTGCATGCCGTCGCCGCCGTTGTCGGTGTAGACCGCGTGGTCGGCGATCGGCCGGAAGGTGACGAGCCGCTCCTCGTCGGCGATGCCGAGACGCTCGCGCAGGTGCGGGTCTGGTTGAAAGCCGGCCAGGTACACATGCTCCTTCAACCCGTCGTAGTGGCGGACGATGTCGGCGGGCACGCCGAACTGCGCGAACGCGGCGGGCGGGATCACCGACGGAACCATGAGGCAGCGCGCATCGGCGAACGTGCGGAGGCCGGGGTGCTCGTAGTCGATGGCGGCGAAGGCGGGGATGCCGAGCTGCCGCGCCGCGGAGCCCTGCGTATACGACGCGTGACTGACCGCGATGTCGAACCCCTGGCGCGCGAAGTCCACCAGCTCCGCCGTCCGCTGCTGGTGATGCGCCCGCTTGCGGTCCTGGTCGCGGTCGGCGTCGTGCCCCGAGCCGATGGGCAGGGCTCGCATGCCCCGCGCCTGCGCCAACGCCCACGTGTTGGCGAAGTGCCGCACCGTCACCGTGACGGAATGTCCGCGCTGCTCGAGCGCGGGGATCACCGGCTCGAAGAACAGGACGTTCGGCGTGTTCGCCAGATCGATCCAGATGCGCATGCGGGGCGATTCAACCGCGGAGACGGCCGAGGCGGTTGAGGGGGCTACAACGCCGCGTAGAAGGCCTGGATGATCGGGAAGGCACGGTTGTCGCCGGCGGTGCCGGGCGTCATCTTGTTCATCACGTAGGCCCAGCTGGCGCCCGCGTCGAGGTCCGCGAAACCGAGCGAGCCGCCCCAGCCGCCATGCCCGAAGGTGTGGGGATTCGGCGAGACCGGCAGGGTCGGGCTGTTCAGCATGAAGCCGAGACCCCAGCGGATCGGGAACCCGAGGACGAGGTCCGGCAGGTAGATCTGCTCCTCGATGGCGCGCTCGACCGTCGCGCGCGACAGCAGCCGGACGCCGTCGACGCTGCCGCCGCAGGCGAGCGCGGCCATGATGCGCGCCACGGAGCGCGCGTTGCCGTGGCCGTTGGCGGCGGGAATCTCGGCGCGGCGCCACGCGGGTAGATTCGCGACCTCGGGACGCATCGGAGGATTGCCCATCACCGCGGCGGTCAGCGATTCGGGCGGCGGCTTCGGCGCGGTGGCGGCCTCGGCCGCGGTCGGCGGAATCATCTCGGCGACGCGCGCGTCCTCGCTGGCCGGGAGGCCGATGTGGAAGTCGGCGTGCAAGGGCGTGGCAACCTCATCGCGCAGGAAGGCGCCGATCGTGCGGCCGTCGATGCGGCGCACGAGCTCGCCGACGAGATAGCCGTAGGTCAGCGCGTGGTACCCGTTGGCGCTGCCGGGCTCCCACCACGGCGTCTCGGCGGCGAGCGCCGCGGTCATCAGGGGCCAGTCGAAGAACGCCTCGCGCGGCAACGGCGTCCGCACGGCCGCCAGCCCGGCGGTGTGGCTCAGCAGATGGCGCGGCGTGATCGCCGCCTTGCCGTGCGCGGCGAACTCGGGCCAGTAGCGCGCCACCGGCGCGTCCACGTCGAGCTGACCGCGGTCGATGAGAATGTGTGCGCACAGTGCCGTGATCGCCTTGGTGGTCGAGAAGACGTTGACGATGGTGTCGCGCTGCCACGGCCGCGTGCGCGCCGCATCGGCGTGTCCGGCCCACAGGTCGACGACCGATTCGCCGGCAAGGGTCGCGGCGAACGAGGCGCCGACCTCGCGTCCGGCGGCAAAGTTGGCGGCGAACGCGTCGCGCACGGCGGCGAAGCGCGGTGCGCAGGTGCCGAAGATCTCCACGCGAGCACCAAACCACAGGCGCGTGGCTGTTGCCACGCGGCGGGCGGCGGGCGGCACGGGCATCGCCCCGAGCTGGCGCCGCGCGAGAAGATTGTCGACGATGCCGCGTTGGCGATGGAGCCGCCCGTCGCGGATGCCGAGCCGCACGATCTCTTCGCAGCTGGCGCGCCGGCCGGTCGGCGGCCTGCCAATCGGTGATGGGGTGAGTCAGTCCACCTGCGTCGTGACGACGATCGGGGCGCCGCGGGTGATGATCATCGTGTGCTCGTACTGCGCCGACAGGTTTCCGGGCGCCGTCAGCAACGTCCAACCGTCGGCGGCTTCGACCACCGCACGGCTGCGCGTCGAGAGGAAGGGCTCGATGGTAATGACCATGCCCTCGCGCAGAACGCGGCGCTCGCCCGGGTCGTGAAAGCCGGGGATGTGGTCGGGTGCCTCGTGCAGCGCGCGGCCGACGCCGTGGCTGCCGAGGTTCTCGATCACCTGCAGGCGGTGGGCGCGCGCCGTGCGTTCGATGGCCGACCCGATCCCCGCCAGCGGGGCACCGGCGCGGGCGCGGTCCATGGCGGCGGCGAGGGCGCGCCGAGTGGCCCAGCACAACCGCGTCTTCGCCGGCGTGCTGGGCGGCACGATGCGGGTGCCGCCGGTGTCGGCGAAGTAGCCGTCGAGCTCGGCGGAGACGTCGACGTTGACGACGTCGCCGGCGCGGATCAGGCGCGCGCCCGGCACGCCGTGCGCCGCCTCCTCGTTGACGCTGATGCAGGTCGCCGCGGGGAAACCGTAGGCGAGCATCGGCGCCGACCGGGCGCCGTGGCGATCGAGTGCGGCGCCGCCCACCGTATCGAGCTCGGCCGTCGTCATCCCGGGCTCGATCGCGGCGAGCACCTCGGCGAGGACGACGGAGACGACGCGGCCGACGCGCCGTAGCGCTTCGACGTCGGCGCGACTCTCGATGGTCATACGCGTTCCTTTCGCGCCAGCGGTCGCTTCTCGGCGTAGCCGCGGCGCAACGCGCGTCGCAACGCCGCCCGGCGCGGTCGCCGTGGCGGGATACGGCACGTCGAGCTGCACCCAGTCCTCGCGACCCTTCACGTCGGCTCGCCGCCCGCCGCCGTGCAGCAGGTGGAAGTGCAGGAACGGCTGGCCGCCGACGTAGAACACGCCGGGCGTGCGCTCGGCGACGCCGTCCCACGCGCGCACCTCGGCGAACAGGTCGCCGAGGTCGTCGAGCAGCTCGAGCGGGCAGGAGCCCATCACCCGTTGACGAAGCTCATCATCGCCTCCGGATACCGCGGCCCGGCGAAGGCGCCTCGCGGGGCGATCGTCTCGATCTCGGCGAGGTCCGCGGCGCTCAGCGTCACGCCGAGTGCGCCGAGGTTCTCCTCGAGGTACGTGCGCCGCTTGGTGCCGGGGATCGCGACGATGTCGTCGCCCTGCGTCAGCACCCACGCGAGCGCGAGCTGCGAGGCCGTGCACTTCTTGGCGGTCGCCATGGTGCGGATGCGCTCGACGAGCGCGAGGTTCTTGGCGAAGTTGTCGCCCTGGAAGCGCGGCGAGAAGCGGCGGTAGTCGTCGGCGTCGAGATCCTCGCAGCGCGTGATCCGGCCGGTGAGGAAGCCGCGGCCGAGCGGGCTGTACGCGACGAACCCGATGCCGAGCTCGCGGCAGGCGGCGAGAATCTCGTCCTCGGGGTCGCGGCTCCACAGCGAGTACTCGCTCTGCAGCGCGGCGATGGGATGGACGGCGCAGGCGCGTCGCAGGGTCTTGGCGCTCGCCTCCGAGAGGCCGAGGTAGCGGACCTTCCCGTCCTTCACGAGCTGCGCCATGGCGCCGACGGTGTCCTCGATCGGCGTCTCGGGATCGACGCGGTGCTGGTAGTAGAGATCGATCACGTCGACGCCGAGGCGCTGGAGGCTTCCCTCGCAGGCCTGACGCACGTAGTCCGGCTTGCCGTTGACGCCGCGGATCATCGGACGCGTCGGGTCGCGGACGATGCCGAACTTGGTCGCGATCACGACCTCTTCGCGGCGCCCCTTGATCGCCTTGCCGACCAGCTGCTCGTTGGTGTGCGGGCCGTACATGTCGGCGGTGTCGAGGAACGTCGAGCCGAGGTCGAGGGCGCGCTGAATGGTGGCGACCGCCTCGCTCTCGTCTCGCGCGCCATAGAAGTCGGACATGCCCATGCAACCGAGGCCGATGGCCGAGACCTTGAGATCGCTCCTGCCGAGTCGTCGTGTGTCCATGGGATGAATCATAGCTCCGGCCCACAGATGGGGGTAGGAGGCGCGTGCAGCCTTGGGTCGGAAACCGAGACCGTGGTTCGTCGCGCTCGATCAGCGGGCTCTGGGCGGCGCCGACAATCGTGGCGGGGGAGAAACACCGGCAGGTTCGTCGTCGGCATCGGCACGGGGTCCGCGCGCGAGCTCGGTGGAAAGGAAACGATCGCCGTCGCGGACGAAGATGGTCTCGGCCGCCACGAGGGCGACGGCTGGCACGGCGTGGCGGGCAGTTGTACTAACCCTGTGAACGAAGATAGCCGCCAAGGCCGCCAAGTCGGCCCTCTTGGCGTCCGTGGCGGCTCACTATGAGGAGACCGATGGCGATCCTGATCCTCCGCCTCTGTGCCGTGCTGATCGGGCTGCGCGGAGTCGTCAATCTGTTCAAGTCGCTCGGCGCCGGCAATGCGATGATCGCGTTCGGCTACACGCTGTCCCCGGACAGCCTGCTGGCGCCGCTCATCGGCATCGTGATGATCGCGCTCGCCTTCGGCCTGTGGACGGGCCGTCGGTGGGCGCTGCCGCTCGCCGTCGGCTACGCCGTCTTCGCCAGCCTCAACATCCTTCTCTTTCCCATCGTCAGCGGTCTGCAGCCGCCGGTGACCGGCGGTCGCTACGTGCTGTTCGCCATCGGTGGACTGGCGATCGTCTGGGGCGCGGTGGCGCTGCTGCGACGTCAGCTCGCGCCGCCGCGCTGAGACGGGCATGCCGGCAAAACGCAACGCTGCCAGCGGCCGCAAGCGGCTGACGCCCGCCGCGCAGAAACGCGGGCTCGACGCGGCGCAGATCGTTCTCGCCGCCGACGCACCCGAGGTGGCGGTGCTGGCGTCCGAGGTGCAGGCCGCAGGCGGTGCCGCGATCGGCGCCTATCGCGAGCCTCTGTCGGGCAAGCCACTGCTGCTCGCGGTGCTGCCGCTCGCGGCGGTCGAGCCGACGCCGTTCCAGCGCGACCTCTCGCCGACACACGCCAAGCGCCTGGCGCAGAAGATCGAGGAGAGCGGCTCGTTTCTCGATCCACTGATCGTCGTGCGCGGCGCCGACGGCCGCCTGTGGACGCCGAACGGTCGCCACCGGCTCGCCGCCGCCAAGGTCCTCGGACTGAAGCAGATCACCGTGCTGGTCTCGCCGGACGAGCAGCTCGCCTTCCGCATCCTCGCGCTCAACACCGAGAAGGCGCACAACCTCAAGGACCGCAGCCTCGAGGTGATCCGCATGGCGCGCGCGCTGGCGGCGCGCAGCAAGGCCGTGCGCGAGAGCGATCACGCCGACGAGTTCGAGGAAGCGGCGCTGCTCACGCTCGGCCTCTGCTACCTCGATGCCCCGCGTTTCGCCGGCGGCGCCTACCATCCGTTCCTCCGCAAGGTCGACCGTTTCAACGGCAAGCCGCTGGCCGCCAGCCTGCGCGAGCGCGCCGGCTACGCCGAGAAGCTCCTCGCCATCGATGCCGAGGTGAAGCGCGTCGCCGCCGCGCTCGAGAAGCGCGGCTTCCGCTCGCCGTACCTGCGCACACTGGTGGTGGCGCGCATCAACCCGGTGCGCTTCCATCGCGCCAAGCGCGGCGACGCCACGCCGCCGATGACCCTGCCGGCGGCCCTCACGCGGATGCTCGCCGGCGCCAAGAAGTTCGACGTGCAGTCGGTGAAGTTCGGGGATCTGGCGATGGTGGCTGCGGTCACGTCGGAGTAAGAGAGGGATTCACCGCAGAGACGCGGAGGCGCTGAGAGAAACTGCTGGACTCCGCGTCTCGGCGTCTCGGCGGTGAAAATCTCTTCTGAAGAGGAGGTCGTATGAAGTTTGGATTGATGTACGCCAACGCCGGACCGTTCGCATATCCGACGATGCTCACGCACCTGGCGCAGACGGCGGAGCGGGTGGGCGTCGAGTCGATGTGGACGATCGAGCACGTCGTGATTCCGGTCGGCTACAAGTCGACGTACCCGTACGATCCGTCCGGCAAGATTCCGGCGCCGGAACAGATGCCGATGCCGGATCCGCTCATCGCGCTCGCGTACGCGGCGGCCGTGACCAAGACACTGCGCCTCGCGACCGGCATTCTCATCCTGCCGCAGCGCCATCCGATCTACGTCGCCAAGGAAGTGGCGACGCTCGACGTCCTGAGCAACGGACGCGTGATCCTCGGCATCGGCATCGGCTGGCTGGAGGAGGAGTTCGACGCGCTCGGCATTCCCTTCGCGGAGCGCGCCGCGCGCACGGCGGAGTCGGTGCGCGCCATGCGCTCGCTGTGGAAGGACGAGCCGGAGCCGTTCGCCGGCAAGTTCTTCAAGTGGGAGAAGCTCGAGATGCACCCCAAGCCGGTGCAGAAGCCGGGCGTGCCGATCGTCGTCGGCGGCCACACCGAGATGGCGGCGCGCCGCGCGGCGCGCTACGGCGACGGCTTCTTCCCCGGCGTCGCCGACGACCAGAAGCTGACCTGGCTCCTCGGCATCATGCGCGAGGAGTGCGCGAAGATCGGCCGCGACCCGAAGACCATCGAAGTGACCGCCGGCCGCGCCGCCCCCGATGTCGACGGCGTGAAGAAGCTCGCCGACATGGGCGTATCGCGCTTCATGGTGCCACCCCCGGCGTTCGATCCGGACGGTGTGACCGAGGGGCTGGAGAAGCTGGGCAACCTGATCGCCAAAGTCTCCTGAGGAAGACTTCACCGCAGAGACGCAGAGACGCGGAGACGCGGGGACATCCCGAATGTCTCCGCGTCTCTGCGGTGAAAAATCTCAGGGGGCGATTCCGGACCAGTTGTCGGTGGCGCGCGGGCCGGCGGCGGGGCGCACCTCCACCGGGATGCCGGTGAGGTGGGCCATGCCCGAGACGCGTTCGAGGCGGTCGGGGCCATCGGCGGCGAGGAGGTTCACGTTCACCCCGCTGGTCTTGGAGGCGACCGACAGGCCGGTGGCGTGTTGGTGGCCCCAGCCGTGCGGCATGGCGACGGTGCCGGGCATCAGGTCTTCGAGGAGACGCACGGGCAGGCGGACGGTGGCGGTGTCGGTCGAGACGTCGGCGAGGTCGCCCTCGGCGAGACCCGCGCGCGCGGCGTCGTCGGGGTGGACGTAGAGAAAGTTGGTGTCGCGGCCGCCCGACACGAAGTCGGGGTCGTTGTGCGTCCACGAGTTGTGCGTGTTGACGTGGCGGCGGGTGATCAGCTTGAGCGTGCCGCTCGTCGCCTGCTCGCGGGCAAAGTCGGCGTCCAGCTTCTCGGCGTGCGCCAGGAGCGCCGGCGGCGCGAGGTGGATCTTGCCGTCCTCGGTGACGACGCGTTGGCCGAGGAAGTCATCCGCCTTGTGCGCCGGGCGCCGCAGGCCGTGCGGATGCGCGAGCAGGCCCTTGAAGCTGCCGTGGCGGGTGGCGCGCAGCAGCAGTGACAGCAGCAGGCGTTGCGGAATGGCGGGCGGCTCGCCGCGGTGGGCGCTCGAGTAGAGCCGCATCGCCACCTCCATCGCCTTCTGCGCGACGCGCGAGCCGAAGAGGCTGACGCCGCTGGCGCGCGCGAGGTCGACGTAGATCGACGCCTCGTCGCGCTGCTCGCCGGCGGCGCGCACCACCGGCTCGGTCGCTTGCAGGTACGGACGCGATTGCAGACCGAGCATGAGCGGGAAGATGAAGGGCAGATCGGGCCGCTCGAGCGGCGTCGTGCAGGGCAGGATGTAGTGCGCCAGCGAGCCGGTCTCGTTGCGGAAGATGTCGAGCGTCACCAGCAGCTCGAGCTTCTCGAACGCCTCGCGCATGCGGCCGGCGTTGGCCATCGTCACGAGGGGATTGCCGCCCGTGACGAAGAGCGCGCGCACCTGGCGATCGCCGGGGGTGAGGATCTCGTCGGCGAGGATGCCGCCGGGGAACGCGTCGTTGACGCTGGTGTAGCCGCCGATGCGCGACTGCTCGCCGCGCATGAGGATGCCGTTCTTCACCGCGAAGGCGGGGAAGTCCATGATGCCGCGGCCGACCAGCGTGCCGCCGAGCCGGTCGAGATTCCCGGAGACGGCGTTGATGACCTCTTGGATCCAGAAGGCCAGGGCGCCGTTGCCGCCCATGTTCACGCCGGTGGAGCTGTAGAGCGCCGCGCCGCGAGCGGTGCGGTAGGCGTCGACCATTTCGCGCAGCGTCGTCGCCGGAATGCGGGTGACCGGCGCGGTGCGCTCCGCCGGCCAGGCGTCGGCGAGCCGTGCGACCTCGGCGAATCCGGTCATGTGGCGGGCGACGCGTTCCCGGTCGACGCCGCCGCTGGCCAGCAACGCGTTGAGGAACGAGAGATAGAAGAACACGTCGGTGCCGGGGCGGATGAAGACGTGCTCGCCGGCCACCTTGGCCGATTCGGTGCGGCGCGGATCGACGAAGAACAGGCGGCCGCCGCGCGCGACGATCGCCTTCAGGCGCTTCGCCGGATTGGAGACCTGCAGGAAGCTCCACTTCGAGATCACCGGATTGGCGCCGACGACGATCAGGCACTCGGTGCGGTCGACGTCGGGGAACGGCTGTGTGAACGGGAAGCCGTAGACGTGGCGAGCCGCGGCGAACTTGTTGGCGCAGTCCTGCGTCGCCGACGCGTACATGCTCTTCGAGCCGAGGCCGTCCATGAAGCCTTGCGCGAACACCGGGTGGAGCACGCCGAACCCGGCCGCCGTGCCGACGTACATGGCAATCGCGTTGGCGTGGTGATCGGCACGGAGCTGGCGGACCTTGGCGCCGATCTCGCCGAGCGCCTGCGCCCAGGAGACCTGCTGCCAGTCCCGTCCGACGCGCTTCAGCGGACGGGTCACGCGGTCGGGCGAGCCGAACAGCTTGTGCTGCTTGAGCCCCTTCATGCAGCCGAAGCCCTCGGTGGCGACGTGCGCCTTGTCGGGCCGGATGTCGACGATCGCGTTGCCCTCGACGTCCACTTCGAGGCCGCAGAGGGCCTCGCAGATGCGACAGAAGGTGTGCTTGGTCTGGGGCATCAGAAGCGTGGATACCATATTCGTTGGCGCGGAGGGGATCGTAGGAGCGCGGGCCTCCAGGCCCGTCGCCGCCCGTAGGGCGGCGGAGCGATACCCACCGCGCTCCGGGTCGGCTCCGCCGGCCCGACGGGCCTGGAGGCCCGCGCTCCAAAAGCCTGAAAGCCTTTGCTAAGGTCCGGCGAATATATGCGCTACTCCCGCTCGCTGATCCCTACGCTGAAGGAAAACCCTGCCGACGCCGAGGTGGTGAGTCACAAGTTGATGGTGCGCGCCGGCATGCTGCGGCAGGTGGCGCGCGGCATCTACGACCTGCTGCCGCTCGGCCTGCGGGTCGTGCGCAAGGTCGAGCAGATCGTGCGCGAGGAGATGAATCGCACCGGCGCGCAGGAGATCCTGATGCCGACGATCTGCCCCGCCGAGCTCTGGCAGGAGACCGGCCGGTGGGATCACTACGGCAAGGAGCTGCTCCGGGTGCGCGACCGCAGCGACCGCGACTTCTGCTACGGCCCGACGCACGAAGAGGTGGTGACCGACATCGTTCGCCGCGAGGTGCGCTCGTACCGCGACCTGCCGCTGAACCTCTACCAGATCCAGTCGAAGTTCCGTGACGAGGTGCGGCCGCGGTTCGGCCTGATGCGCGGTCGCGAGTTCATCATGAAGGACGCGTACTCGTTCCACGTCGACTACGCCGACTGCGAGCGGGAGTACCGCGTCATGTCGGAGGCCTATTCGCGCATCTTCACCCGCTGCGGCCTGAAGTTCCGTCCGGTGGAGGCGGCGACGGGCGCGATCGGCGGCAGCATGTCGCACGAGTTCCACGTGCTGGCGGAGTCGGGCGAGGACGCGCTGGTCAGCTGCGCGCGCTGCGGCTACGCGGCGAACGTCGAACAGGCCGCGATTCCCGCCGCACCGCCGGCGGCGCCTGCCGGCGCCGCGACGGCGATGCAGAAGGTCGCGACGCCGGGCCAGCGCACGATCGAGGAGGTGAGCGCGTTTCTCGGGCTGCCGCCCGACCGCTTCATCAAGACGCTGCTGGTCGTCTCCGAGAAGGGCGAGACGGTGGCGGCGCTGGTGCGCGGCGACCATTCGCTGAGCGAGGCCAAGCTGATGCGCGCGCTCGGCGCGTCGGTGCTGACGATGGCGGACGCCGCCACCGTCGAGAAAGTCACCGGCGCGGCGGTCGGGTTCGCCGGGCCGGTCGGTCTCAAGGTCCGCGTCCTCGCCGACCAGGCGCTGCGCGGCATCGCCGGCGCCGTGGTGGGCGCGAACGAGACCGACCAGCACCTCGTCGACGTCGCGCAGGAGCGGGACCTGCCCGACCTGGCCTTCGCCGACCTGCGGACCGCACAGCCCGGCGACCCCTGTCCGCGCTGTCCCGATGGTGTCTACGAGGGGCACCGCGGCATCGAGGTGGGACAGGTGTTCTACCTCGGCACGAAGTATTCCAAGGCGATGGGCGCCACCTTCTTGGACGCCAACGGCGGCGAGCAGGTGATGGAGATGGGCTGCTACGGCATCGGCATCACCCGCACGGCGGCGGCGGCGATCGAGCAGAACCACGACGACAACGGCATCATCTGGCCGCTGGCGTTGGCGCCGGCGCAGGTCCACCTGATCGCCGTCAATCCGAAGGAGGCGGCGCAGCAGCAGGCGGCCGACACGCTGTACGGCGAGTTGCAGGCGGCCGGCGTCGAGGTGTTGTACGACGACCGCGACGAACGGCCGGGGGTGAAGTTCAAGGACGCCGACCTCATCGGCATCCCGTTCCGCGTCACGGTCGGGCCGAAGGCGCTGGCGCGCGACGCCGTCGAGTTCAAGCCGCGCCGCGCCGAGAAGGCCGAGGACATGCCGATCGCCGACGCGGTCGCGCGCCTCGCCGCCCTTGCGCGGGGGAGCGAGCCGGCATGAGCGTCTTCTCGATCCTCGGTCCGTCGCAGGGACAGATGCGGGCGCGGCTGATCTTCGCGCTCGACGTCGCCTCCACCAAGGAGGCGATCGAGCTGGTCGACCTGCTGAAGGACGAGGTCGGCCTGTTCAAGGTCGGCAAGCAGCTCTTTCTGCACGCCGGCCCGGAGATCATCCGCCAGATCAAGGAGCGCGGCGGCGAGGTCTTCCTCGATCTCAAGTTCCACGACATCCCGCGCACCGTCGCCAAGGCCGGCGCCGAGGCGACGCGGCTCGGGGTGCGCATGTTCGATCTGCACGCGTCGGGCAGCGTCGCGATGATGCGGCAGTCCGTCGCCGAGGTGAACAAGGTGTCGCGCACCGAGCATCTCGTGCGCCCGAAGCTGCTCGCCGTCACCGTGCTGACCAGCCTGAACCAGGACGATCTCAAGCGCGTCGGCTTCCGCAGCGGCGTCGAGAGCCAGGTGGTGCGTCTCGCCAAGCTGGCGCGCGAGGCGGGCATGGACGGCGTCGTCGCCTCGCCGCAGGAAGTCGCGCGCATCCGTAAGGAGTGCGGCCGCCGCTTCCTCATCGTCACGCCCGGCATCCGCGCGCCGAAGGGCGCGCTCGACGACCAGAAGCGCGTCCTCACGCCGGAAGAGGCGATCCGCGCCGGCGCCAACTACCTGGTGGTCGGCAGCCCCATCCGCAACGCCGCCGACCCCGCCGCTGCCGCCCGCAACATCGTCGCGGCGATGGAACGCGGCGCCGGCGCCGTCGGCGCCTGAACCCGCGCGCAGCACTCGTCTGTCAGGGCGCCCACCCGACTCAACCTCTCCATCGGACGCGCATCAATCGAATGGAGGGCGCCGCTCCCGCGGCGCCTGGCAGCGCGTTGCATTGCGACAACCGTCGCGGATCGCGGCGGTGGGCGCCTGGGTCGAATCCGCGGAGGCACTCAGCCACGCTGTCGCCGCCGATCGAGCGACGTCCGAACCAAGAGTGCGGTCAGGATCACGTGCATCACGACCGCTGGCCACAGCAGGACCCCGGTGAATCCGCCTACCCAGCCGATGTAGGCGAGGTACAGGGTGACGGTCGCGCTGTACGACAGCATGCCGCGGACGGGGGGCACTCCGGGCCAGCAGCTGATGCCCAGCGCGATCAGGGCGAGGCCAGTCACCCTTGCGACCGGTACGGCGACGCCGACGAGGTCCGCGCCGAGCAGCAGCCGCCCGACGAGCGAGGGCACCGTCAGCAGCGCCGCTCCGGTGGCGAGCTCGCCGAGGGCGGCGAGAACCAGCACCTGTTTCTTCATGCCAGTGACGTCTGCGGCAGGAGCTGGTGAGACACGCCCACTAGTCCCGCGCCTGCGCGACCCGGTCGGCGATGGCCGGGAGCTGCTGGCGCTCGGCGTCGGTGTACTGCGCCGGGCCGAGGTCGAAGGTCAGCTTGTCGATCGTGCCGGTGAACGTGAAGGGACAGTCGTAGCGATACTCGAGCAGCGCGAGCGGGGTGCGGGTGTCCTGCCCGATGTCGAAGTCCTCGTCCTCGGGAAACATGATCGGCGTGGTGTGGTCCATCGAGTTGGTGACCACCGCCTTGCCGTCCACGGACAGCACGCCGGTGCCGCCCTTGCCGAGTCCGGGGCCGTCGAACTTGAAGTCGAATCCGATGGTGTGCTTGCCGGGGCTCAGCTCCGGCCCTTCCCAGGTCGTCCGTTTGAGATCGAGCAGGTTGTAGAGGAACACCACCTTGCCGCGGCCGAATCCGAACTCGCCCTTGCTGAGGAACAGGCCGTAGCCGCCGAAGCGCCCGCCCTGCGTGACGATCATGCCCTCCGCCCCGCCCTCGGGGATCTCCACTTCGGCGGTGATGGTGTAGGACTTTTCCAGGATGCTCGGGGCGGCGCTGGCCGGCACGCCGCTCAACGGCCCCGAATAGGTGAACGTCGTGCGACCCGCGGTCGCGCTCGGCCGCTGGGTCAGGAAGCGGGCGAGCGTCGAGTTGTCCAGCGGCAGCACGTCGTACTTCTTCGCCTCGGCGTAGAAGACGTCCTGCAGCTGCTTGAGCTTGTCCGGCATCTTGGCGGCGAGATCGTTGTACTCGGTGACGTCCTCGTCGACGTGGTAGAGCTCCCACGTGTAGCCGCTGATCACGTCCGGTGGCGTTGCGGAGCTGAGCTCCCACGGGATGGTCACCGGGGTCGTCGCCGCCACCCAGCCGTCCTGATAGATGGCCCGGTTCCCGAGCATCTCGAAGTACTGGGTGGTGTGCCGGGTGGGCGCGTCCGCGTTCGCTTTGTCCCAGGTATACGCCATGCTCACGCCCTCGATCGGGCGCTGCGGGATGCCGTCGATCGCCTCGGGCGCCGGGATGCCGGTCGCCTCGAGGATGGTGGGCACGATGTCGATGACGTGGTGGAACTGGCGGCGGATGCCGCCCACGTCGGTGATGTGACCGGGCCACGACATGGCCAGGCCCTGGCCCGTGCCGCCGAAGTGCGACGCCACCTGCTTGGTCCACTTGAACGGGGTGTCCATCGCCCACGCCCAGCCGGCGGCGTAGTGCGGGAAGGTTCGCGCCGACCCCCAGAAGTCGTACCAGAGAAACTGATCCTTGACCGGCACGGAGACGCCGTTGAACGTGGTGAACTCGTTCGGCGTCCCGTTCAGCATGCCCTCGGCGCTCGCGCCGTTGTCACCGGCGACATAGATGATCAACGTGTTGTCGAGCTCGCCGAGGTCCTCGACGGCCTGAATGACGCGGCCGATCTCGTAGTCCGTGTACGCCAGGTAGGCACCGTAGACGTCGGCCTGCTTGATGAAGAGCTTCTTCGCATCCCAGCTGAGCGAATCCCACTCCGGCAGTCCCTTCGGCCAGGGGGTCAGCTTGGCGTCGGCGGGCATGATCCCGAGCCGCTTCTGGTTGGCGAAGATGGTCTCGCGCAGTTTGTTCCAGCCGTCGTCGAACAGGTGCTGATCGCCGATCTTCTTGATCCACTCAGGCGTCGGATGATGCGGCGCGTGTGTGCCGCCCGGTACGTAGTAGACGAAGAACGGCTTGTCGGGCGCGATCGCCTTGAGCTGCGACATGTACTGGATCGCGTCGTCGGCCATCGCCGTGGTCAGATTCCAGCTGGGATTGCCCTGGAAGGGGTAGATGGCGGTCGTGTTGCGGAACAGGTTCGGCTGCCACTGGCTGGTGTCGCCGCCGACGAAGCCGAAGAAATAGTCGAAGCCCATGCCGGTCGGCCATTGATCGAAGGGGCCGGCCTGGCTCGCCTGATAGAAGGGCGTGTTGTGGTCCTTGCCGAACCACGACGTCGCGTAGCCGTTCTCCCTCAGCACCGTGGCGACGGTGCCGGCGTCCTTCCGGATCACCGAGTCGTATCCTGGGAATCCCGTCGCCGCTTCCCCGACGACTCCGAAGCCCTCGACGTGGTGGTTGCGCCCCGTGATCAGCGCCGCGCGCGTCGGCGAGCACAGCGACGTGGAGTGGAACTGGGTGTAGCGCAGCCCGTTCTTGGCGATGCGGTCCAACGCCGGGGTGTCGACGACGCCGCCGAACGTGCTCGGCGCGCCGAACCCGGCGTCGTCGGTCATGATCAGCAGCACGTTGGGCGCGCCCTTGGGCGGCACCACGCGCGGCGGCCACCAGGGCTTCGATTCCGAGGCCTTCTCCCCGATCACCCCGCCGAATGTCGGATCGGGCGGCGGGAGTTGCTTGCCGGTGATCGTGGTGGTGGCGCTCGGCGAGCCCAGCTCGCCGGTCACCTGCTGGGCGAAGCTGGCTGAGGCGACGAGCGCGACGGCGAGCCCCGACAGCGTCACCGCGGCGACGTGCTTGAGTGTTTCCATCCGAGGTGCCTCCGTCCTGAATCGATGCGGTACTTCAGTACTGGTGCGCACGGCACCATCGCCGGGTCCGGAAGAAGAGCGGAAATTTGGCCGAAATCTGGCGCGCGTGGCCGGTCACCGCGGCGGCACCGCGTCAGCGGCGCACGGTGGCGGCCATGGCGGCTGCCTCGTCCCCGCGGCCCCTCGCCCACCGCGGGTTGGCCGCGCGCGCTCCCGTGCGTGTGCGCGCCGACCCCACTGGCGCCGTCGACTGGTGAGGCGCCGGCAGCGGTCCTTCAGAGGTGTCGGCCGGACCTCCGGCCGCTCGGTCAGCTCAGCGACTGAACCGCCTCGGTGGCGAGGCGGAGGAGCCAGTCGGGGAAGATGCCCAGCACGATGGTCATGACGCTGGTCACCAGGAGCGTCGCGGTCAGGTACGGGCGCTGGGAGGTGCCCTGCACCTCGCGGCCGCCCTCGCCCATGTACATCTGCACCAGGACGCTCATGTAGTAGAAGATCGACACGACGCTGTTGAGCGCCGCGATCACCACCAGCCAGACGTAGCCGCGCTCGATGGCGGCGCTGAACAGGAAGAACTTGCTGGTGAAGCCGGCGAAGAGCGGGATGCCGCTCAGCGACAGCATGAACACCGTCATGCAGAAGCCGAGGAACGGGTAGCGGAAGCCGAGCCCGGCGTAGTCGCTGATCTCCTCGTTGGGCTGGCCGCGCCGGCCGACCGCGATGACGACCGAGAAGGCGCCGAGGGTCATCATCGCGTAGACCATCACCGCGAACAGCACCGCGCCGACGCCCTGCGTGTCGGCGGCGACCATGCCGACGAGCAGGTAGCCGGCGTGAGCGATGCTCGAGTAGGCGAGCATGCGCTTGATGTTGCGCTGCGGCGATGGCGGCCAGGTTGCCGACGGTCATGCTCAACGCCGCGAGGATCCACACGACACCGGTCCAGTCGACCGACAGCGGGCCGAGCGCGTGCGCGAACACGCGCGCGAAGCCGGCGAAGGCGGCGGCCTTCACGCCCACCGCCATGAGCGCGGTGACGGAGGTCGGCGCGCCCTCGTAGACGTCGGGCGCCCACGAGTGGAACGGGACCGCGGCGACCTTGAACCCGAAGCCGATCAGCAACAGCGCGACGGCGGCGAGCGCCAGCGGGCGCTGCTCGACGGAGAGATGCGTGAGCTGCGAGGCGATCGGGTCGAGCAGCGCCGTGCCGAAGGCGCCGTAGGCCATGGCGATGCCGAAGAGGAGGAAGCCCGAGGCGAAGGCGCCGAGCAGGAAGTACTTCAGCGCGGCTTCCGACGAGCGCAGGTCGGGCCGCCAGATGCCGGCGAGCACGTAGACCGAGATCGACATGAGCTCGAGGCCCAGGAAGAGGATGACGAGGTCGTTGGCCTGCGCCATCACGATCATGCCGAGCAGGGCGAGCAGGAACATGACGTAGTACTCGCCGCCCTCGACGCGGATCGATTCCAGGTAGTCCATCGACATCAGCAGCGTGAGGATGCCGATGACGCAGATCACGACGGTGAAGAACACCGCGAACCGGTCGAGCACGAAGCTGCCGCCGAATCCGCCGCTGTCGGCGGACCAGAGCAGCGCGGCGGCGATCGCGGCGGCGCCGAGGCCGAGCATGCCGAGCCAGCCGAGACCCTCGCGGTCGGGGCCTTCCATGAACAGGTCGGCGACGAGCACGATCACCGCGGTTGCCGCGACGATGATGCCGGGCAGCAGCGGGAGCCAGGAAACGTCCATTGCGGGCATGACTCCGCTACCAGCGCAGCAGACGCAGGTCGTCCGCGTTGACGGTCTGTCGGTGGCGGAAGACGGCGATGATGATGGCGAGGCCCACGGCCGCCTCGGCGGCGGCCACGGTCATGACGAAGAAGACGATCACCTGTCCGTCGACCGACATCTGCTGGCGGGCGAAGGCGACGAACGCCAGGTTGGCGGCATTGAGCATCAGCTCGATGCACATGAAGATGACGATGGCGTTGCGGCGCAGCAGGACGCCGATCGCGCCGATGCTGAACAGCACGACGCTGAGCGCGATGTAATAGGCGATGGGCGTGGCGGCGGTCATGCGATCTTCTTGCGAGCCAGGACGACCGCGCCGATCACGGCGGTCAGCATGAGCAGACCGGTGATCTCGAACGGCAGCACGTAGGTGGTGAAGAGACTCACGCCGACCGACTCGATGCCGCCGTAGCCGTTGGCCAGCGGCGCGTCCATGCCGGGGCCCGGCACCAGCGCGCCGCCCTTGCGCAGCACGTAGAGCAGGCCGAGCGCGAACAGCGAGGCGGAGACCACGGTCGCCGCCTGCCAGCCGACGCGGCGCCGTGGCGGCTCGTCGCCGCTCAGGTTGAGCAGCATGATGACGAACAGGAACACGACCATGATCGCGCCGGCGTAGACGATGATCTGCAGCGCGGCGACGAACGAGGCGTCGAGGAAGACGAAGAACACGGCGAGCAGGAAGAGCGTCGCCACCAGGCACATCGCGCTGCGTACGGGGTGGCGGTTGAGCACCACGCCGAGGCCGGCCAGGCAGACGAGGAACGCGAGCGGGAAGAAGAGCCAGACGGGCATGGTCAGTGGGACTGCGCGGCGAGGATGATGAGCGCGGTGAGGATGGCGTTGAGGAAGCCGAGCGGCATCAGGCCGATCCAGCCGAGGCGCATGAGCTGGTCGTAGCGGAAGCGCGGCAGCGTCCAGCGCAGCATGATCTGGAACCAGCACAGCAGCAGCGACTTCACGGTGTAGGCGAGCACGCCGAGCAGCGTCACGAGCAGCGGCGGCACCCAGAAGATGGTCTCGCCGAAGTGGAAACCGTCGCGGTGCAGGAACGGGACCTGCCAGCCGCCGAAGAACAGGACGGTCGCCGAGCGAGGCGACGATGATCACCTCGATGAAGTCGGTCATGAAGAACATGAGGTGCTTCATGCCCGAGTACTCGGTGAAGTAGCCGCTGATCAGCTCCGACTCGCTCTCCGGCAGGTCGAACGGGACGCGCTTGCTCTCGGCGATGCCGGCGCAGAGGAAGATGAGGAAGGCGAGCGGCTGATAGAAAATGCCCCAGTTGGGCAGGATGCCGAAGATGGTGCCGCCCTGCGCCCGGCACATCGCCTGCAGGTCGAGCGTGCCGTAGGTCATGATCATCGCGACCAGCGCGAGGCCCATGGCCAGCTCGTAGGAGATCATCTGCGCCGAGCCGCGGATGCCGCCGAGCAGCGACCAGCGATTGTTCGACGCCCAGCCGCCGAGGACGACGCCGTAGACGCCGAGCGAGACCATGGCGAGGACGTAGAGGATGCCGACGTCGAGCGGCGCGACCTGCAGGTTGATCTCGCGATCGCCGACGAACAGCACGTCGCCGAAGGGGATCACCGCGAAGGTGACGAGGGCCGGGAACACGGCCAGGCACGGCGCCAGCGTGTGCAGGAGGCGATCGGCGCCTCTCGGGATGACGTCCTCTTTGGTGAGGAACTTGAGCGGGTCGGCCATCAACGTGTTGACGAGGCCGGCGCCGGCGAAGCCGAAGATCGCGGCGCGGTTGGCGCCGATGCGGTCGTGGATCAGGGCGCTGCCCTTGCGCTCGACCCAGCCGAGCAGGCCGGCGAGCTGCAGCGCGTTCAACGTCACGGCGAGAGCCAGGATCGCCGAGATCCCGGTATTGATGAGCAGCGCTTCCATGGAGTCGAATCCCGCCTGCTAGCAACTCGTCCGGGCGCGGTCTAATCCCGCGCCAGCCGCTCGACGACGTCCAGCGTGCTCTCGGGCGTGAGGTTCTCCCAGAAGTCGTCGTCGACCTGCATCATCGGCGCCGTGCCGCACGAGCCGAGGCACTCGACCTCGCTCAGGGTGAAACGCCCGTCGGCGGTGGTCTCGCCCACGCCGACTCCGAGGCGGGTGCGCAGGCAATCGAGGATGGTGTCGGAGCCGCGCAGCGCGCACGACAAGTTGGTGCACACCTGCACGTGGTGCCGACCGACCGGCCGCTTGTAGTACATGGTGTAGAACGACGCGACGGAGGCGACGAACGCCGGCGGCAGCTCGAGCAGGCCGGCGACGTACTCCATCGTCTCGTTGCTCAGCCAGCCGAACTCCTCCTGCGCGAGCCAGAGCGCCGGCATGATCGCCGCGCGCTTGATCGGGTAGCGCGTCAGGTACTGATCGAACTTCGCTTTCGCGGCGGGGGAGAACTCGACAGTCATCAATCCAGTCTAAGACTCACACGGAGAAACGGCGGTACGGAGACGAGCGAGCCTCTCTCCGTGCCGCCGTCGCTCCGTGTGACAATTCGCTCAGCGGTCGCACTCGCCGCCGATCATGTTGATCATGCCGAAGGTGGTGATGATGTCGGCGATCATGTGGCCTTTCAGCATCTCGCCGAGCGCGCCCATGCTGTAGAAGCAGGGCGCCCGCACGCGACAGCGGTACGGACGGCCGCTGCCGTCGCTGACGATGTAGAAGCCGAGCTCGCCGTTGCCGCCCTCGACGGCCTGGTAGATCTCGCCCGGCGGCACCTTGGCGCCCTCCATGATGAGCTTGAAGTGGTGCATCAGGCCCTCGATGGAGTTGTACACGTCGTGCTTCTCGGGCAGCACGTAGCGCGGGTCGTCGATGCGGATCGGTCCGTCGGGGATCTCGCGCAGCCCCTGCTCGACGATCCGCATGCTCTGCCCGATCTCGTTCACGCGCACCAGGAAGCGGTCGTAGTTGTCGCCCTTCGCGCCAACCGGCACCTCGAAGTCGAAGCGCTCGTAGCCGGAATAGGGCTGCGCTTTGCGCACGTCGTACGGCACGCCGGCGGCGCGCAGCAGCGGCCCGGTGACGCCGTAGCTGATCGCGTCCTCCGCCGACATGATGCCGACGCCCGACATGCGGTCGTAGAAGATGCGGTTGCGGGTCAGCAGCTTGTCGCAGTCGTCGAGCACGCCGCGCAGGTTCTTGAAGGCGCCGGCGACGCGATCGTTGATGTCGAAGGGCAGGTCGCGGGTGACGCCGCCGATGCGCGTGTAGGAGATCGTGAGGCGCGCTCCGGTGACGGCCTCGACGATGTCCCAGAGGAACTCGCGCGACTCGTTGGTGAGGAAGCCGACCGTCTGCGCGCCCGCTTCGGCGGCGCCCATGCCGATACAGGTCAGGTGATCGCAGATGCGCGAGATCTCGCTCATGATGACGCGGATCACCTCGCAGCGCGGCGGTACCTGGATGCCGCACAGGCGCTCGACGCCGAGGATGAAGCCGACGTTGTTGATGAGCGGCGAGACGTAGTTGAGCCGGTCGGTGTAGGGGATCGCCTGCGTCCAGGTCCCCTGCTCGATCATCTTCTCGAAACCGCGGTGCAGGTAGCCGACCTCGGTGTCGCACGCGAGGATCACCTCGCCGTCGAGCTTGAGGTTGAACTTGATGGTGCCATGGGTCGCCGGATGGGCCGGGCCCATCTGGATGTCCATGATCTCTTCCGACGGATCGACGTCGATCGAGAAGCGCTGTTCGGCGACCGCCATCAGAACTTCCAACTCGTTTCGATCGGATCGCGCTCGGGCACCAGCGGCTGGCGCTTGTTCACCGGATAGTCGCGTGCGCAGTGGATGGCCGACGAATTCCTCGTACATGAGGATGCGGCGCGGATCGGGGTGGCCGACGAAGCGGATCCCGAACATGTCCCAGCACTCGCGCTCGCCCCAGTTGGCCAGCTTCCACAGCGGCGTCAGCGAGTGCACCCACGCGTCGGTCTCGACGATGCGGATCTTGACGCGGAGCCGGTGGTTCTGGGCCAGGGAGAACAAGTGGTAGACGACCGCGAAGCGCGGCGAGGTGCCCAGGTAGTCGACGCCGGTCACGTCGACGAGGAAATTGAATGCGTACTCGGGCTGGTCGCGCAGCGCGGCGAAGATCGCCAGGGCGTCGTCGCGATGGATCTCGAGCGTCGTCTCACCGTGCGCGACGTCGGCGGCGCGCACGCGCTCGCCGAAGCTCTGGCGCAGGCTCTCGGCCATCTGCTCGGGGGTCATTCCCACTGCAGGGCTCCCTTGCGCCACTCGTAGAGCAGGCCGATCACCGCGAGGAACAGGAAGATCGCCATCGCCGCGAAGCCGTGCCAGCCGAGCTGCCGGAAGACGACCGCGTACGGGTACATGAACACCACCTCGACGTCGAAGACGATGAAGAGGATGGCGGTCAGGTAGAACTTGACCGAGAACCGTCCAAAGGCGGAGCCGCTCGACTCGTTGCCGCACTCGAACGGCTCGAGCTTGCTGACCGTCTTGTTACGCGGGCTCAGGAACCGGTTGATGTTCACCATCACCGTCACGACGATCAACGCCAGGACGAAGGTGATGAGCACCGGGATGTACTGAGCGAGCATGGCGGCGACAGTCGGTTGGGGGAGGCTTCCAACACGGTCGCTTATGCAAAGGCTTCCGAGCTGTCAACTAGGCTAACCGTCGGGGGTACGCGGACTTGGCGCGTCGGCGACGCATCGCGCGACGCCGAGCGGAGGCGGGGGTTCGCATCGGTGAGAGTGGCTTGGCTCGTCAACGCCGGATCGCCACGGGAGGGCGCCGCCGTCGGCGCCTGTTGCATGGAGCGCCCGCGCCCGCCATCAACAAGCGCCGACGGAGCGGCGCCCTCCACCGCCGGCATGAGACCAGCCGGGGGCGCCGCGCCGGAGGGATGAGCGAAGCACGGCAGCAGCGGGGCGTCGACGTGCGATGAAGACCATCGAGGCGGTGATTGCGGCGGAGCTCTCGGTCGACGTCCGCCAGGTTGCGTCGGCGGTGCGGCTGCTCGACGAAGGCGCCACGGTTCCGTTCATCGCGCGCTATCGGAAGGAGGTCACCGGCGGCCTCGACGACACGCAGTTGCGGGCGCTCGAAAAGCGCCTCCGCTATCTGCGCGAGCTGGAGGACCGCCGCGCCGCGATCCTGAAGAGCCTGATCGACCAGGGCCATCTCACTCCGGACCTGCGGACGGCGATCGAGGCGGCCGACAGCCAGACGCGGCTCGAAGACCTCTACCGCCCCTTCAAGCCGAAGCGCCGCAGCAAGGCGCAGGCGGCGCGCGAGGCCGGATTGGCGCCCCTGGCGGAGCGGCTGCTGGCACATCCCGAGCTGTCTCCGGCGCAGGCGGCGGCCGCCTTTCTCAATCCCGCCGCCGGCGTCCTCGATGTCGAGGGCGCGCTCGACGGCGCGAGACAGATTCTCATCGAGCGCTTCGCCGACGATGCCGACCTCGTCGGCCGCTTGCGCCAGCATCTGTGGGAACGCGCCGATCTGACCGCGCGCGTCGCTCGCGGCAAGCGCGACCACCCCGACGCCGCCAAGTTCGCGGACTATTTCGACGCCGCGGAGGCACTCAGGCGGGTGCCGTCGCATCGCGCCCTGGCGATGTTCCGCGGCCGCGCGGAAGGCGTTTCTGCGCCTGAGCCTGACGCTCGAGGGACGACGCCGCGCTCGCCAGCGGAGCGCTCGGCAGCTGCCAGCGCATGATCGCCACCCATGCACGGGTGCGGGACCAGCGCCGGCCGGCCGATGCCTGGTTGCTCGACACGGTGCGCGCCGCCTGGCGCGAGAAGCTCGAAACGCACCTCGAGACCGATCTGCTCGGCCGCCTGCGTGAACGCGCCGAAGCGGAGGCGATCGAGGTCTTCGCCAACAACCTGCGCGACCTGTTGCTGGCGGCGCCGGCCGGCCGACGCGTCACGCTCGGCCTCGACCCCGGCCTGCGCACCGGCGTCAAGGTCGCCGTGGTCGATGCCACCGGCAAGTTGGTCGACACGGCGACCATCTATCCCCACGCGCCGCGCAACCAGTGGGACGAGTCGATCGCCGTCGTCGCCGGCTTGGCGGCGCGCCACGCGGCGGCGCTGGTCAGCATCGGCAACGGCACCGCCTCGCGCGAGACGGACCGCCTCGCCGCCGACGCTCGCCAAGCGCCACCCCGAGCTGCGGCTGACAAAGGTCACCGTCAGCGAGGCCGGCGCGTCGGTCTACTCCGCGTCGGAGCTGGCCGCGGCGGAGTTCCCCGACGTCGACGTCTCACTGCGCGGCGCCGTCTCGATCGCGCGGCGGCTGCAGGATCCCCTCGCCGAGCTGGTGAAGATCGACGCCAAGGCGATCGGCGTCGGCCAGTATCAGCACGACGTCGACCAGCCCGCGCTGGCGCGGCGCGCTGGACAGCGTCGTCGAAGACTGCGTCAACGCCGTTGGGGTCGACGTCAACACGGCCTCGGCGTCGTTGCTCGAACACGTGTCCGGGCTCGGCCCGGTCCTCGCCGGCAACATCGTGCGCCATCGCGACGCACACGGCGCCTTCCGCAATCGCCGCCAACTGCTCGAGGTGCCGCGCCTCGGGGCGCGCGCCTTCGAGCAGGCCGCGGGCTTCCTGCGCGTCGCGGATGGCGACAATCCGCTCGACGCCTCCGGCGTCCATCCCGAGGCGTATGCGGTCGTCGAGCGCATCCTGCAGCGGCTGCATCGGGCGGTCTCCCAGGTGATCGGCGACACGCCGCTCCTGCGCGGCCTCAACGCCGCCGACTTCGTCGATGCGCGCTTCGGCGAGCCGACGGTGCGCGACATCCTGGCCGAGCTGGAGAAGCCCGGACGCGACCCGCGGCCGCAGTTCCGTACCGCGACGTTCCGCGACGGCGTGGAACGCCTCGAGGATCTGCAGCCGGGCATGACCCTCGAAGGCGTGGTCACCAACGTCACCAACTTCGGCGCCTTCGTCGACGTCGGCGTGCACCAGGACGGCTTGGTGCACATCTCGGCGCTGGCCGACACGCTTCGTGCGCGATCCGCGCGCCGTCGTGAAGGCCGGCGACGTGGTCACGGTGCGGGTCGTGTCGGTCGATCTCGCCCGCCGCCGCATCGCGCTCAGCATGCGCCGGCACGTCGAGTGACGCCGCCCTGGAAGACCGCGTGGACGCGGTCTTCCAGGGAACGGTCGGGGCGTCAGCGCTTCAGCTTGAGCTGATCGGCGCGATTGCGCTTGGCGTCGCTTTCCGCGAACACCGACTCGAAGCAGACGTTGCTCGCCGTGTTGAGCATCTGGACGGTGACGGGGAAGTCGCCGCTGGCCAGCGGCAGCGTGCCGGGCGCCAGGTCGTCGAGCCCGGTCCCCTTCCCCTTCCAGAAGATCTTCGAGCGGTCGGCGGTGGCGTTGCCCTTGAGGAGAATCCGCTGGATGCCGCTCTGGCCGACCGAGGCGTCGATGTAGCTGTAGCCCTTGCCGCTCAGCAGTCGCCAGCGTTGCACGTCCGACTCCACCACCGCGTCGGCGATCGGTGCGCCGCCGGCGTAGAGGCACAGCGCGTAGTCGGTGGTGGCCGTCGGCTGGCCGAAGTCGGTGATCGACGTGGCCTGGCCGTTGGTCCACTTCCACAACAGCTTGTCCTTGCTGTCGGGCGACTTGTCCTTCAGCAGCAGGATCGACTTGCCGGCGGTGCGGCAGCCGGACAGGGGCGCCGGCGGACAGGTGGCCAGGCACGTCTGCAGCCCCTCGTCGCAACCCGAGATGCACGGATTGTCGTTGTCCGTGCAGACGCCGGACTGGCAGCTCTCTTCGCCGTTGCAGAACAACCCGTCCGGGCAGCCGGTGCCGTCCGGAACGAAGCCGTCCACCGGACAGGTCTGGCCGATGGTGCCGCTGCAGGTCTCGGCCACGTCGCAGGCGCCGGCGGCGGCGCGACAGACGGTGCCGGACGAGGCGACGGCATCGGTCGGACACGCGGCGCCGGGAGTGCCGGTACACGTCTCGTTCGGATCGCAGACGTCGCCGGAGCCGGTGCGGCAGACGGTGCCGGCCTTACCCGGCGCATCGTTGGCCGGGCAGGTGGCCCCCGGCGTGCCGGTGCACGTCTCGTTCACATCGCACATGTCGCCCGAGCCGGCGCGACAGACGGTGCCGGCCTTGCCGGGCGCGTCGTTGGCCGGGCACGGCTGGCCCGGTGTGCCGGTGCAGGTCTCGTTGACGTCGCACATGTCGCCCGAGCCGGCGCGACAGACGGTGCCGCCCTTGCCCGGCGCGTCGTTGGCCGGGCACGGCGCGCCCGGTGTGCCGGTGCACGTCTCGTTGAGGTCGCACGTGTCGCCCGAGCCGGTGCGGCAGACGGTCCCCGCTTTGCCCGGCGCGTCGTTGGCCGGGCAGGTCGCGCCCGGCGTGCCGGTGCACGTCTCGTTCAGATCACACATGTCGCCGGAGCCGGTGCGGCACACGACTCCCGCCTTCGCCGGCGCGTCGTTGGGCGGACACGCCTGGCCTGCGACGCCCGTGCAGGTTTCGGTGAGATCGCAGACGTCGCCCGAGCCGACGCGGCAGGAGGTGCCGGCTGGACTGACGGTGTTGGCCGGACAGGTCTTGCTGACGCCGTCGCACGTCTCGGCCGGATCGCAGACGTCGCCCGAGCCGTTGCGACACGTCGTGCCGTTGGTCTTCACCAGATCGGGAGGGCAATTCGGTCCCGTGCCGGTGCAGGTCTCGGTCAGGTCGCAGGCTTCGCCGGTCGAGGCGGCGCGGCACTCGGCAATGCTCGGCATGAAGGTATCGGCCGGGCAGGCGCCGGTCGATCCGTCGCAGACCTCCGCCACGTCGCAGACGCCGGCGGCCGTGCGACACACGGATCCGAATGTCCGCACGGTACAGAGACTGGTGCAGCACGAGGTGGCCAACCCGTTGGCGGCGCCCGTGTCGCACTGCTCGCCGCCGTTGATGACGCCGTTGCCGCATTGCGACGTGACAGCAAACGTCCAGGTGCTGTTGTAGCCGTCCGGCCCGACGGCGCGGCCCCAGGTCGAGTAGTTGTCGGCGTTGATGCGGTCCACCGTGCCGCCGCAGCAGTCGTCGACGTTGTCGTAGCCGAGCAGGACCGCGGCGTCCTCACCGCCCGAGGCGCTGCTGCAGATGAAGCCCGTGCAGCCGGCATTGGAGAAGGCGTCGATATCGAATGCGATGGTCACCGAGAACGCGCCGTTGCCGGTGCCGCTGACCACGACCGGGTCAGTACGCGAGCCGCTGATCGGGCCGAACGCTTGGGTACCGGTGTTGGCGACGTTGCTGCTCGCCGTCAGCGGGGCGGGTGAGAAACTGACGTCGGTGGCGCCGACGGCGACGTTGATCGTCGAGATGCCGGCGTTGCCGAACACCTGCGTCCCCACCGCGGTTGCCGGGCCATCCCCCTCAAAGCCGAAAAGACCGAGGACGTTCTGCGACAACCCGACGGTCCAGTTCTCGACCGCGGTGGCGTTGACGGAGAAGTTGAGGGTGTAGCGGACCTTGCCCCGCTCGTACTCGTCCTGGCCGTCCACCGCGGAGTCGACGCCGACCGCCGCGTTGATCTGGAAGTCGACCGACGTACTGCCGCCCGGCGCGGCGGAAGACGAGGTGAGGACCGAATTGGTGACCCGGAAGAAGTTGCTGTCCGCTCCACCGGTCGGCTCGGAGCACGCGGCGTTGCCGACGTTGTACGGTTGCTCGCTGGCGTTGCCGTCGTCGACGTCAGCGGTGACGCAGGTGCTGTTGTTGGTGATCATGCCGAGCGAGATGGTCGCCGCTCGCGCCGCCGACGCGGCCAGCACGACGACACACCCCAGCGCCGCGACAGCCGTCGCGTACTTCCGAGCAATACTCACAAGACAGTCCCCCCGAGATCCATTCGCCATATCAAGCCGGCAGAAACAGGAGCAATCGAAACCTGCAGGGGCGCCGCCTGTCGGACTGGTCAGGTGACTGGTAGGGGAGCCCGATGGGCAGGGTGGGCAGGCAAGGGAGGGGGGCGCGCGGGAACACGGGCTTTCAGGGCGCGTTGCTCATCCTCCTGCTGACGACCCCGGCGGCCGCGACGCCGCCGGCGGATCAACGCGCCGCTCGCCTGGTCACGGCCCAGACCTCGGCGCTGCGCTACTTCGCCACGTCGGTCCAGACCGCCGACCCGAGTTGGCTGAGTCTGTTCGGTTACATGCACCGCCGCTTCGGCGTCGACGCCCGCCTGGCGTCGGGCGCGCCCGCGCATTCGCTGCGCGACGGCGTCGCGCGGCCCGAGGTCTACGCGATCTACCGGCGCATCGACGATCCCACCGCCCAGGTGGACAAGGCGGCGATCGCCGCCCTGCCGACCGCGATCGACCGCATCACCGCCAGTGCCCTGTATTGCGATCGCATCCCGCTGCCGGCCGATTGGGTGGAGATCCTCGCCAAGGCGTCGCGCGCCGGCGCCTACGCACTGACCCACGCCGTCCTGGCGACCGAATGGACGGTGGAGAACGGCTGTCGCGCGCGCGCCGAGGTCACGGCGCTGCACGCCGAGCAGGTAGGGCTGCTCGAGCAGCTCATCGAGCAGCGCGCCACGCTCCCCGACCGCTACGATTCCGCGACCGACCTGTGGATCGAAGCCATGGTGATGCTCGACTACAGCGGCGCCGGGGACCGTATCCGCGCGGCGTGGATCGACGACCTGCTCTCCCAGCAACGCGCCGACGGGGGGTGGCCGCGCGGTCCGGGTGCCGGCCGATCCGACCCCCACGCCACCGCGCTGGCGCTGTGGGTGGTGCTCCAACAGCGACAGCCGGAGGCACCGCCGATCCGCTGGATTGCGCGCTAGTTGGCGCCGGGGGTCGCGCCCGTGAAGGTGCAATAGAACGCCCGCCGCGTCGTTTCCGGCCCGACGTGATAATCCGCCGGCACGATGTCCGGCGACCAATCGCTCGGTGCGGGCGGGCCGACCCAGCGGCGCTCGCAGCGCGCCGTCATCGCGATCGCACTCTTCGCGACGACGGGGGCATTCCTCCACGCCTTCCGCAACGAGGGGATCTTCCATCTCGACGCGGTCTTCCTGGCGCAGGCGGTCGAGGACATCTACGCGAACAATCCCTGGCCGACGCACTGGCGCTTCGGCGCGGTGCTCGCCAACGCGGCCGTCTACTTCCCATTCTGGCTGCACGGCGAGAACGCCGAGCGCGCGACCATCCTGTCGAGCATCCTCTTTCACGCCTGCTCGATCGCCATGGCCTTCCTCTTCCTCGAGCGATTGTCGCGCAGTCGTCTGCAGGCCGTGCTCGCCGCTGGCTTGTTCGCGCTCGTGCCCGTCTACACGATCCCCAACACCTTCGGAAAAGAGTACGGGCTGGCGCTCTTCCTGGTGCTGACCGCCTTCTGGCTGGCGCTCGGCGCACGCGAGCAGCGCAGCGCGACCCGCGCGGCGCTTTCCGGGTGTACGTTCGCGTTGTCCTACATCGTCTGGGAAGGGTTGCTGGCGATCACGCCCATCTACGGGATGCTGCTGGTCGCGCCGCGCCTGGAGCGCCCCCTACTGAACAGGGAGAGTGGGCGGATCGCCCTCTGGGCCCTGCTGGGATTCAGCGTCGGGCTGGTGTTCGATCTCTCGACGTCGCTGGCGACGATGATCACCACGTACGCGGCCAGCTCGCACATGACGGGCTTCCTCGGCGTTGCCTCACGCACGCTACCCACCGCGGCTGGCGACCTGGCGCGTTTTCTCGGTTGGCCGTTCCTGGCCGCCAGCGCGGCGGGCCTCGGTCTGGCATTGGGGGAGCCGCGCTACCGGGCGGTGTTGCCGTCGGCGGGCCTGCTCGTCCTCACCATCCTCTTCTACGGCAACCTCTCCACCTATGGGCCGCGCTACCTCGTGCTGACCGCGCTGGGCCTGAGCATGCTGGCCGCGGTGACCTTTGAATTCCTGCTCGGCCGATGGACGCTGGTGCGCGTGGCCGCGGTGATCCTTTACAGCCTGATCGTCGGATCGATGGTCGCGGTCTCCTATCCACAGCTGGCGGCCCGCCACGCCTATAACGGCGCGAAGCGATACGCGCAGATGGTCGCCGAGAGGACGCCGCCGGAGAGTCTGATCATCGTCATGGACGATTCACGCTTCGTCGAGTACTACGCGCGGCGCGCCACCCTGAGCCACCCGATCGGCGACCGCGCCGCGACCGACGCGTGGGTGTCCAGCGTGCGCGAGGCGCTCGAGCGCGGTCCGGTCTACCTGACGGAGTCCGGCGAGTCCTACGATCCCGGCGGCATCGTGCGCCGGGCGATCGACGCCAACTTCTCGCGCGAGCTCGTCGGAACGACAACCACGGAGAACTATCACCACGCCGAGGGCGGCCTGCGATTGTATGAGGGACACCTGTGGCGCCTGCGCGCGAAGTAGACGTCGCGCCGGAGGCCTCCTCCGTGTGTCGCGCTCGCGCCCGTCCTGCGGCCCGATCCGCGCGTGCCACCGGATCACCTCATGCGGCTGCCGAGTCGCTCGGGCCCAGCCTCAATCCCAGACCCGCTCCCAGTGGCGCGACTGCGCCGAGCGATACATGGCGATCGCGCCGCGCAACTCGCCGACACCGTAGGCCGCGGAGGCGGCGAGTGGCGTGCCGTCGAGAACGGCCGATTCAAAATCGCGCCACTCGCCTTCGTAGCTCCTCAGATAGCCGCTCTCGCCCATGGATGCCCCGAGGCCGCCCTGCGGGCCGATGAGGCGCACGTCGGTGGCGTCGATGACGATCTCGCCCGCCGTTCCCGTGATCTGGAATCGGGGCACGGTCGCTCCGGCGGCGATCCCGAGCACGGCGTCGAAGCTCGCGACGACGCCGTTCGGGAAGCGGCAGAGCGCGCGACACAGCGACTCGCCTTCCATCTCCGGCTGGGGCCGCCCCGTCACCGCCACCACCTCCTCGAGCTCTCCGCACCACATGCGCAGCGGGCGCAGAAAGTGCGAGCCGGCGTCCATCGCGACCCCGCCGCCCGACGCGGCCAGCGAGAACCGCCAGCCGTCGCGCGCGTAGAACTGGGGCATGAACGGCATCGAGCACCACGCCCGTGCCGTGACCACGGTGCCGATGGCGCCGTTGTCGAGCAGCTGCTTCGCGCGCACGACGCCCGGCCAGTACTGCGCGTTTTCCGCCAGCATGAAGACGGTCCCGGTCGCCGACGCCGCGGCCAGGATCCGCGCGCACGCCTCCAGGCTCGTCGCCATGGGCTTCTCCAGCAGCACGTGTCGGCCGGCGCGCAACGCTTCGAGGACGAGTGCCTCGTGCAGGTGGTGCGGAACCATGATGGCGACGGCGTCGGCGGCGCCGTCCGCCAGGGCGTCGCCGAGCGAACGGTACGGCGTCCCGTTCGTCTTGACCGCCATGGCCTCCGCGCACGACGCGTCGGGGTCCACGCAGGCGGTGACGACGGTCCGCGGCGCGCCGGCGCGGAGGGCGTTCCAGTGCCACTCGGCGATCGCGCCACAGCCGACCATCGCGACGCGAAGGCGCTGGTCCATGGGGCCGGCTATCGCGTGTCCCGCGTGAACTCAACCGGCGCCTCGCGCGCCGCTCACCGGCGGGCCCGTCGCTTTCCCGCCGCGCAACGGACGCGATATGGAGGCGCATGAACGCGACGCGCTTCGACTTCACCGGCGCTCGGGTTCTGGTCACCGGCGGCTCGAACGGGATCGGACTCGCCGTGGCGGCGGCATTTCGCGACGCGGGCGCGCAGATCACGATCACGGGCACGCGCGGCGATGCCCACGACTATGCGGACGACCTGTCGCCATTCGCGTACCGGCAACTCGACGTGCGTGACGGCGCGGCGATCGAACGACTCGCGTCCGGCCTCGGCGGCCTCGACATCCTCGTGAACAACGCCGGCGCCAACTTCGCGCGCCAACCGAGCGAGTGGGATCCCGCGGTCTTCGCCGATTCCGTTCAGCTGAACCTGGTCGGCGCGTTCCACGTCGCCGTCGCCTGCAAATCGTTGCTGCAGCGCAGCGATCTCGCCGGCGGTGCCAGCGTGCTCAACGTCGCCAGCATGAGCGCGTTCTTCGCCGTTCCGCCGGTGCCGGGCTACGGCGCCGCGAAGGCCGGCATCGTGCAGATGACGAAGAACCTCGCGGTGGCCTGGGCCGCCGACCGCATTCGCGTCAACGCCGTCGCCCCGGGCCTGATCCTGACCAAGATGACCGCCGGCATGCGCGGCATCGAGGCGGTCGAGAAGCCGCAGATCGATCGCACGGCCATGAAGCGCTGGGGAATGCCGCAGGACATCGCGCCCACGTTCCTCTTTCTCGCCAGCGCGAGCGCCGGGTTCATCACCGGACAGACCGTCAATGTCGACGGCGGGTACTCGGCGACCTGACGATGGGGGCCCTCGAGCAGGAGTGGGACGAACGATGACGGCTCCGCCGGTGTGGCGCTCGCGACCCACAGGCTTCGACATCCAGCCGGCCAACGTCGTGCGGCACTCGGCCGTCAACGAGCTGATCCACGTCTCGGAAGGCACGACGAACAGCTACCTCGTGGTCACGCCGGCGGGGCGCATCGTGATCAACACGGGCCTGGGTTTCGAGGCCCCGGTGCACAAGGCGTACTTCGACTCGGTCGATCCGAGCCCCGTGCGCTACATCATCCTCACCCAGGGGCACGTCGACCACGTCGGCGGGGCGGACCATTTTCGCGAAGCGGGGACGGAGATCGTCACCCACGCGAACAATCCGCCGCAACAGGCCGACGATGCGCGCATCCAACCGTTTCGCACGCGGCGCGCGTACTTCGCCTGGGCGGCGGCGATCGACGGCAAGAGCCGGCCGCAGGGTGGGCAGGTGCCCGTGCAGTCGCGCCCGCGGCCGACGATCCTGGTGCACGACCGGTTCGCGTTCGAGCTCGGCGGTCTGCCGGTCGACGTGATTGCGTGTGCGGGCGCCGAGACCACCGACTCTCTGCTCGTGTGGCTCCCGCGCCAACGGATCTGCATCACCAGCAACATCTTCAGCGCCCTGTTCGGTCACTTCCCCAACCTCGTCACCATCCGCGGCGATCGCTATCGCGATCCACTGCCGTACGCGGCGACGCTCGACGTCGTGCGCAATCTCGGCGCCGAGATGTTGCTCATCGGCCACGGCGGCCCGATCGTCGGCGCCGAGACGATTCGCGGCGAGCTGGAGCGGATGAAAGGTGCGGTGCTGCACGTCCACGATGCCGTCGTCGCCGCGATGAACGCGGGCACCGACGTGTGGACCGCGATGCGCGAGATCACGCTCCCACCGGAGCTGGAGCAGGGCGAGGGATACGGCAGGCTCAGCTGGTCGGTGCGCGCCATCTGGGAGATGTACGCCGGCTGGTTCCACCACCACTCGACCACCGAGTTGTATCCGATTCCGTATTGGAGCGTGCATCCGGATCTGGTGCGGCTCGCGGGCGGTCCCGATCCGATCGCGACGGCGGCGATGGCCAAGGCGACGAGTGCGCCGGTCGAAGCCGTGCACCTGGCCGAAGTCGCTCTCGCCGGCGATCCGACGCACCGTGGCGCGATCGAAGCGAGTCTGGCCGCGCACCGCGCGCTGCTGGCGCAGAGCGTGAACTTCTGGGAAACGCGCTGGCTCGAGCATCAGATCCGCCTGTTGACGCAGCGGCTGGACCCACCGGCGTGACCGACCGACCGGCCGACATCCACATCGCCGATCTCGGATCGCCGCAGCTCACGGCCGCGCAGCAAGCCGCGATCGCATACGCCGCTACCGTGCCGGTCGACCTCGGCGAAGAGGCGGTGCTGGCGGCAGCGCGGCGGCAGACGGGGCTCGACGACTTCGGGCCCGACGATTTTCGCGCCCGCCTGCGCGTCTGGCTGCGGACCGTCGAGGAAGACGACCGATTGGGCCCGGTCGGGCGCCTCGGGCTGTTCGGCAACTGCGTGCGTTTCCTCGCGAATCGTTTGCGACTCGAGGATCTGCTCCGGCGCCACCCGGAGATCTTGGACGTGCCGATCAGGCAGCCGATCATCGTCGCGGGGCTCCCGCGCTCGGGGACGACCCATCTCCTGAACCTGCTCGCGGCCGACGCGCGATTGCGTTCGCTGCCGTACTGGGAGGCGTTGGAGCCGATTCCCGTGCCGGGTGAAGGCGCCGGCCGCGACGGTCGCGATCCGCGCTTCCTGCGCTGCCTGCAGACGTACGACGGCATCGATGTGCGTCTGCCGTTGCTGAAGGCGATGCACGACATGCCGCCGGAGCACATCCACGAAGAGGTCGAGCTGCTCGACATCGACTTCGCCTCGTACCAGCTCGAGTGGGTGTGCAACGCGCCGCGCTGGCGCGACTACTATCTGTCGCTGGATATGCGTCCGCACTACGCCTACATGCGCAAGACGTTGCAGGCGCTGCAGTGGCTCCGCGGCCGCGAGCGATGGGTACTCAAATCCCCCCAGCACCTCGAACAACTCGGGCCCTTGCGCGACATCTTTCCCGACGCCACGATCGTGCTGACGCATCGCGATCCCGTCGCCGTGATCCGCTCGGCGATCACCATGATGGCCTACGGCGAACGGCTCCGCCGGACGCGCATCGATCTGCCCGCGCTCGCCGACTATTGGATCGATCGCGTCGAACGCCTTCTGCGCGCGTGCGTCCGCGACCGCGATCGACTGCCCGCCGCGCAGAGCGTCGACGTGCGGTTCCAGGATCTCCTCGACGATGACATGGGCACCGTCGCCGCGATCTACGCGCGCGCCGGCCTGCCGATGACGCCAGCCGCCGAGGCGGAGATCCGTGCGTTCGCCGGCGACCACCGGCGCGGCAAGCATGGGCAGGTCATCTACGACCTGCAGCGAGACTTCGGCCTCGATCCGAAGACGGTGCGCCGGCGCTTCGATTTCTACTTCGAGCGCTTCGCGGTGCGACCGGAGGCGTGAGGGCGCGGCCGCCGGCGCGGCGCCCCGAACATCGTGGGATGTCGGGGCGCCGCCGGCAGCCGGCACACTCAGGGCTGCGCCTTGGCTTTGAGCAGACCGGTCTGGTTCCGGAGCAGCTGGGCGCCGCTGTACTCGGCGCCGAAGCACAGACCGCTGTCGCCGTTCACCAGCTGCACGGTCACCGGTCCGTCGAGGGGCAGGGGCAGGTCGGGCAGATTGTCGCCCTTGCCCTTCACCAGCGCCTTCGACTTGTTCTGCGTGCTGCCCTTCAGGATCGCCTTGAGCACGCCACTCGGCGTGCCGTTGGGATCGCGGTACTTGTAGCCCTTGCTCGCCAACGGCAGCCAATTGGTCGCGCTGGCCGGGATCAACGCCTGGCCCACCAATCCCGCGGGCATTCCGGCGTAGAGGCACAACGCGTAGTCCGCCGTCGCCGTCGGGTCGCCGAACTCCGTCTGCGAGGTCGCCTCGCCCTTGATCCACTTCCAGATCAGCTTGTCCTTGGTGTTGTCGTCGGCGCGGTCCTTCACCAACAGGATCGACTTCGCCGCGGTGCGGCAGGTGCGCGGCGTCGGGAGGCAGCCCGACACGCACGAGTCCGTCGATTCGTTGCAGAGCTGGACGCACGGGTCGGTGCCGCTCTGGCAGCTGCCGCCCTGACACTGCTCCTCGCCATTGCAGTAGGCGCCGTCGCTGCACGAGGTCCCGTCCGGCAGCGCCCCGTCGCTCGGACAGGCATCGGTAACGCCGTCGCAACTCTCGGCCGCGTCACAGAGGCCGGCGCTGGCGCGGCACACCGCGGTGCTCTTGGCGTCGGTCGGGCAGAGGGGCGACGCGCCGTCGCAGGTTTCGGCCACGTCGCAGACGCCGGCCGCGGCGCGGCACTCGGTTCCCGACGCGACGAAGCCGTCCGCCGGGCAGTCGTTGCCGACCCCGTCGCAGCTCTCGGCGACGTCGCAGGCGCCGGCGCTGGAACGGCACAACGCCGTGCTCTTCGCGTCCACCGGGCAGGCGTCGTTGACGCCGTCGCAGCTCTCCGCCAGGTCGCACGCGCCGGCCGCCGCGCGGCACTCGCTCGTGCTCTTCGCATCGGCCGGGCAGGTCGCGCTCAGCCCGGTGCAGGTTTCAGCGACGTCGCAGTCGCCGCCCGCCGCGCGGCAGGTGGCGCCGGCGTTCCCCGGCGTGTTCGAGCACGTCGTCGCGCAGGCGTCGACGGTGCAGGGGTTGTCGTCGTCACACTGCGCCGTCGTGGTGCACGGCGCGCACGGGGCCGGCGCCGCCGCCGGCGCGCTCGCATCGACCGCGCCGCTGGCGCCGTCGCAGCCCGGATTGCCGGGGCCGGCGCTGCATCCCCACCAGTTGGCCTGCGCATCGACGGTTTGGGCCGTCGCGCCGTTGATGACGCCGACGCTGCTGTTGCCGCTGACGTCGTTGGTGGTCACCGTCACCGCGGCACCGCTGACGAGCCCGCCGTAGACGCCGCCGACCGAGTCGAAGACGCTGACGCCGTTGCGGAATCCGGTGATCTGGTTACAGCTCGCGCTGAGCGTGGCGCCGGCGGGAATCGTGGCGCCGGCGGCGTTGGCCTCGATGTAGAGACCCGAGGTGGCGGGAAGATTGCCGCTGCCGCCGATGCCGCCGCCGTCGAGCAGGTTGCCGGTCATCACCAGCGGACCGTTGCCGCGGATGCGCAGGCCGTGCGCGGCCGTCGCCGTCCCGAAGGTGCCGGTGAAGCTCATGGTGTTGCCGGTGACATTGACCGGGGCGTGGGTGAACGCGCTGTCCAGCCAGACGAAGATCGCCGACACGTTCGAGGTGAAGGCGCTGACGTCGAGATTGAAGGTGTTGTCGGCGATGGTGATCGGATTCTCGAGGCCGCTCGAGCGGATCTCCAGGTCGAGCGCCGATCCGCCCAGCTGCGTGAACTGGTTGCGCTGGATGGTGATGTTCGACGCCGCCACGCCCGAGCCGGTGAACCACTTGAGGAGCAGGATCGCGACGTTGTTGTTCGTGAAAGTCGAATCCTCGATCGTCGCGTCGCGCAGCTCCTCGGTGTAGATCGCGTAATAGCTGTTGTTGGTGAACGTGCAGCCGTCGACGGTGAAGTTGCTCAGCTTCGAGGTATTGCCGTCGTTCGCCTGGTAGATCCCGTACAGGTTGCCGGTGAACGTGGTGTTGGTGAACGCCAGGCCATTCACCTTCGTGTTCGAGGCCATCTTCAGGCCGGTGTTCGGGGTAGCGAAGCCGCAGTCGTCGATCGCCACGTTGCTAACCGTCAGCGCGGCGGCGGTGGAGATGTCGACGCCCCGGGAGGTGTTGCCGCTGAAGTCGACGCGGGCGAAGTGGGTGTTGTCCGACGAGACGCTCTGGAAGTTGATGCCGACGGCGCCGTTCTGGATCGCCAGGTCGCTGATCGTGATGTCGTTGGCGCGGATGGAGAACCCGAACCCGCCGGCGTTGGGCTGGATGACGGTACTGGCGCGACCGGCGCCGGTGATCGTCAGCGACTTGGTCAGGGCGATGCCGTAGTTGCCGGCGCCGGAGAAGGTTCCGGCGCCGATCAGGATCGTGTCGCCGCCGGTCGAGGCGGTCACCGCCTGCTGAATGGTGTTGCAGTTCGGATTGCCGATGGTGCAGACGTTCGAGCCGCTCCCCGGCACGTTCCAGGTCGTGGCGCCGGCCGCCGACACCGTCGCGCCGCCAACCAATGCCGCGCACGCGGCGCTGGCGACGAACCTCGCGATCGCTCTCACTCTCATGTTCCCCCTCCGTATGGATCTGCCGCCGATCTGGCGGATCCCACCACATGAACGCGATACGCATTACAAAATCAAGTGTCATTCTCTGCTCTGCCGCGCGTAGCCATTCGGCCCGGGGGTCCGCCGGCGTCGGCGCCATCACCACTGCGCGTCGCTCGCCAGGCGCGGCTGAGCCGTTGTACGTTCCACCGCTGCCGGTGCGGCCGGTTCGGCAACGCATTCGGACGGACCGTGGCACAGGTGGAAGGCGATGTGGTTGGTGCGACCTGGGAGACGACGATGACTGTCCGATATGTGAGCGTCGAAGAGGCGATCGAGCTTGGCGGCCTGCGCATGGTGGTCGTCGGCGGCGTGCCGAGTCCGTGGGGCGAAGCCGCCAAGGGCATCCTCCACATCAAGGGGATCGACTGGGCGGCCGTGCGTCTGGCCTACGACAGCGAGGCGCTGGCGAAGTGGGCCGGCCAGCGCAGCGGTCCGGTGGCCATCTTCGGGAAGGAACGACCGCGCAGCGGCTGGGCCGAGATCCTGCTGCTCGCCGAACGGCTCGCGCCCACGCCATCGCTGCTGCCCGCGGATCCGGCGGAGCGCGCCCTGATGTTCGGTCTCGCCCACGAAATCTGTGGCGAAGCGGGTCTCGGCTGGACGCGCCGCCTGCAGCTGGTCGAGGCGGGCCTGCGGAATGCCGGCGGCTTCCCGGAGCCCATCGCCACGTACATCGGCAAGAAGTACGGCTACACTCCCGACGCGGGCGCCGCCTCCGGCGCACGCGTGAGCGCGCTGCTGGGCATGCTGGCGGCGCGCCTGAAGGCGCAGCGGGCGGCGGGGAGCCGCTACTACATGGGCGACGCGCTGACCGCGGTGGACGTGTACAGCGCGACCTTCGCGGCGCTGCTCAGCCCGCTCCCCCAGGATCAATGCGAGATGGACCCCAACACGAGAGCGGCGTTCGAGACGCGCGATGCGCAGACCGAGGCGGCGCTGGATGCGATTCTGCTGGCACATCGCGACATGATGTACGCGGAGCACCTCGAGTTACCGCTCTCGCTCTGACGCCGCGCACCGCGCGACGGGCGTGCCGCGTCCGGACGTCCGCGCACGACGGGCGTTCTCCGGCGTACCGCGTCCCGACAACTTTGACCGCGCCCGCGCCTCCCTGATACGCGCCGAACGGCGATGAGCGAACTGGATCCGGCGATCGGTGCGGCGGTGGCGGAGTTGGTGCGGGGCCGGTTCGGAACCGCGGCCGACGTGGTGCGGTTGGCGCCGCTGGCCGGCGACGCGTCGACGCGGCGCTATGCGCGCGCCTGGCTGCGCGGCGGCGGCGCACCGGCGTCGACGGCGGTGATGATCCTCGCCGACCGCGGGATCGCCATGTCGTCCGACGAGCTGGCGGTGTTCAAAGAGCCGCTGCGCGAGCTGCCATACGTCAACGTCCACCGCTTTCTCGAACGGCTCGGCGTCGCCATCCCGGAGATCTACGTCGACGCCTCGGATCGTGGGCTGCTGCTCCTCGAGGACATTGGCGACACGCCGCTCTGGGACGCGTTGCAGGGCCGGTCGGACGCGGAGCAGCAGGCGCTGTTCGAGGGTGCCATCGACCAGCTGCTGCGCATCGAGATCGACGGGACGGCGCAGCGCGACGATGCGTGCATCGCGTTCCAGCAGGTCTTCGACCGCCGCCTCTTCGACTGGGAGTTCGAGCACTTCCTCGAATTCGGCCTGGTCGATCGCGTCGCCGGCGCGCTGCCGGCGGTCGAGCAGGAGGAACTGCGCCAGCACTTCGGCCGCCTGTCGGCATTCCTCGACGCGCAGCCACGCGTCCTCAACCACCGCGACTTCCACGCCTGGAACCTCTACGTCCACGAGGGCCGCATCCGCGTCATCGACTTCCAGGACGCCCTGCTCGCGCCGGCGCCCTACGACCTCGCGACGCTCCTCGGAGATCGCGACACGCGCGACATCGTCCAGCCGCCGCTCGAAACGCGTTTGCTCGCCTACTACGCGGCGGCCTGGGCAGCGCGGGGTGGAGCGCCGTGGACGACGGACAGTCTCTGGGAGGTCTACGCCACCTGCGCCCTGCAGAAGGCCTTCAAGGTGGTCGGCCGCTTCCACTACCTGGATCGGGTGAAGGGCAAGCCCGGGTATCTGCGCTACCTGCCCGGCACCTGGCGGCAGGTCGTGCGCCTGCTGGCGGAGTGGCCGGATCTCGTCCCGGTACGCGACATCCTCGCCCGCTACGTGCCCGAGCTGCGCGCGTGAAGGCGATGATCCTCGCGGCCGGCTTCGGCAGCCGGCTGCGCCCGCTCACCGATCGCGTGCCGAAGCCGCTGGTCGAGGTCGCGGGCAGGCCGCTCATCGCCTACCCGTTGGCGCTGGCGCGGGCCGCGGGCATTCGCGACGTCGTCATCAATCTCCATCATCGCGGCGCCGACATCCGCGCGGCCCTCGGCGACGGCTCCGCGTACGGCATGGCGATCCACTACTCCGAGGAGAATCCGATCCTCGACACCGGCGGCGGCATCCTGCGGGCGCGCGCGCTGCTCGGCGAGGAGCGGTTCGTCGTGCTCAACTCGGACAGCATCATCGATCTCGACCTTCGCGCGTTGGTCGACTGGCATGTGGGGCAGGGCGCGGCGGCGACGATGGTGCTGCGGCCCGACCGCGAGGCGGCGCGCTTCGGGCTCGTCGAGATCGATGCCGCGCACCGGGTACGCCGGCTGCTCGGCCGGCCGGCGAAGGTGGCGGATCCCCTCACCGCCCTGATGTTCGCCGGCGTGCACGTCTTCGAGCCGGAGGTGTTCCAGCACATGGCGACTGGAACGTTCGGCATCGTGCGTCAGACGTACCCCGCCATGATGGCGGCAGGGTGCCGCGTGTCGGGCTACGTCTATGATGGATACTGGCGTGTGCTCGACACGCACGCGGGTCTCGCCGAGGGCCGCTACGAGCTCACCACGGGCGCGCACCCGCTCGCGCCCAAGAATCGACCTTGACATACTGCGTCATCAATCAATATCTAACGAGTGTTTGGGTGAGGATCGATGGGGATTACCATCGTCCAAAAAAGCGATCCGAGGGTCCGTAAGAAGAACCCGAAGATTGCACTGGTGCTCGCGGGCGGCGCGATCACGGGCGGGGCGTTCAAGCTCGGCGGCCTGAAAGCGCTCGACGACTATCTCGTCAACCGCAAGACCACGGAATTCGACACGTACATCGGGCTTTCGGCCGGTGCCGTGCTCGCCGCGCCGCTCGCTGCGACGATCAGTCCGGCGGAGATGATGAAGAGCCTGGAGGGCAAGTCGAACGAGATCGACGTCTTCCGGGTCTCCGACTTCTACAGCCCCAACGTGGCGGAATTCGTCCAGAAACCGCTGCAGTATGCGTTGGCGCTGGTCACCTTCCTGCCCGGCTCGCTGGTCGACGTGCTGCGCAATACGCCGAAGCTGTCCGGCGACCTCCGCGTCGCGCTGCGCGACTACGCGCGCCGCCCGACGCCGTCCAAGCTGCCCAAGTTGTTGCAGCCGCTCGCCGAGGCATTGTGGAACCGGCGCGACTTTCCCTCGCTGCTCGACCACCTGCCCAGTGGGCTCTTCGACAATTCGAGCATCGAGCGGTACATCCGCCGCAATCTCGAAGGCGCCGGCCTGAGCAACGACTTCCGCATCCTGCACCGGCGCACCAAGCGCGAGCTCTACATCAGCGCGATGAACCTCGACACCGCCCAGCGCGTGGTGTTCGGCCATGACGAGGACGCGTCGGTGACGATCTCCGAGGCGGTGCAGGCGTCGACCGCGTTGCCCGGCTTCTATCGGCCGGCACGCCTGAAGGGGATCGACTACGTCGACGGCGGCGTGCGCCGCACCGCGAACCTCGACGTCGCGGTGGAGCACGGCGCCGATCTGATCATCTGCTACAATCCGTTCCGGCCCTTCTCCAACCGCGTCCAGCGGCGCTTCGACCCCGACACCGGACAGTACACGTACGACGGCGAGCCGCTGGCCGAGAGCGGCGTCCTCAGCGTGCTGAACCAGGTATTCCGCACGATGCTCCACTCGCGCCTGCAGTACGGCCTGCGCGAGTACCAGGACGACCCCAACTTCCACGGCGACATCATCGTCATCGAGCCGAAGGAGTCCGACGTCCACTTCTTCCAGCTCAATGCCCTCTCCTACTGGGAGCGCCTGCGCGCCGCGCAGCTCGGCTACGTGTCGGTGACCGAGTCGATCAACCGCCAGTACGACCTGGTCAAGTCGGTGCTCGAGCGCTACGGCCTCACCATGACCCGCCGCGAAGTGCGCGAGAGCGTCGATCGCATCCGCGACGAAAGCGTCGCCAACGCCACCGACGCGCTCACGCGCGAAGTTCCGAAGCGTCGGCTGCGGGTCGCCTGAGCGTTCGGCCTTCGTCTTCGAGCCTTGGTCCTCCAGCCGTCGGCTGGACCAAGGCGCCAAGCTGAAAGCTCAAGGCGTCAGGCTCAGACCCGCTCGATGATCGTCGCGATCCCCATGCCGATGCCGACGCACATCGTGGCCAGGCCGTAGCGCAGGTCGCGACGCTCGAGCTCGTCGATCAGCGTGCCGATCAGCATCGCTCCGGTGGCGCCGAGCGGGTGGCCGAGGGCGATCGCGCCGCCGTTGACGTTCACCTTCTCGGGATCGATGCCGACCTCGCGCATCGTCATCAGTGGGACCGGTGCGAAGGCCTCGTTGATCTCGTAGAGATCGATGTCGTCCGGCTTCAGGCCGGCGCGCTTGAGCGCCTTCTGCGTGGCGGGGATCGGGCCGGTCAACATGATGACCGGTTCGGAGCCGACGATGACCTGTTCGACGACGCGCGCCCGCGGCTTCAGCTTGAGGTCCTTCACCGCGCGCTCCGACGCCACCAGCACCGCCGCGGCGCCGTCGACGATGCCGCTCGAGTTACCGGCGGTGACGACGCCGTCCGGCTTGAACGACGGGTTGAGCGCCATCAGGCCCTCGAGCGTCGACTGCGGACGGACGTGCTCGTCGGTATCGAAGCGCTTGCGCTCGCCGTTGTGGGTCACCTCGATCGGCACGATGCTGCGCGCGAAGCGGCCTTCCTGGATCGCCTTCCAGGCTTTCTGCTGGCTCGCCAGAGAGAACTCGTCGAGCTCCTGACGGGTGAACTTCCACCGCTCGACGATCATCTCGGCCGAGAGGCCCTGCGGCACGAGGTCGTACTTCTCCATCAGGCTCATCGGCAGGGCGCCCATGTCGGAGCCCATCGGCACGCGGGTCATGTTCTCCACGCCGCCGGCGAGCACCAGATCCTGCGCGCCCGACTTCACCGCCATCGCGGCGAAGTTCACGGCCTGCTGGCCGGACGAGCAGAAGCGGTTGAGCGTCACGCCCGGGACCTCCACCGGCCACCCCGCGGCCAGCACCGTCGACCGCGCCAGGTTGGAGCCCTGCTCCCCGGTCTCGGTGACGCAGCCGATCACCACGTCCTCGACGCGTCCGGGATCGACGCCGTTGCGTTCCACCACGGTCTTCAGCGGCGCGACCAACAGGTCGATGGGGTGCGTCTCGCTGAGGCTACCCTTGCGGCGTCCCCGGGCAGTGCGAACGGCGTCGATGATGAATGCGTCGGCCATGAATGAGTTCCTCCTCGTCCCGCCGGCGCTAACAGTCGCCGACCGCCGGAGTCAACGCCCCAGAGCCACGGATGGACACGGATCCCAACCTCGCCGCCCCCCGATGAACACGAACCCTCCGCCCCGCCAATGCCTGGATGGGCTGGGGATCCGCGTTCATCGGGGAGGCTGGGCGTAGGGATCCGTGTCCATCTGTGGCTCTGAAAGCGAAAAAGCCCTCCGGTTTCCCGGAGGGCCCTTCCGTTGAGCCCGAAGGCTCGTGCCTGTGCGAGAGGGAAAAATTTGGGCCGAGTGAATGGCCTCTAGCAGGTGTTGCTACTGACGGTGTTACTACTTCTTCTTCTTTGCAGTTGCCTTCTTCTTTGCAGGAGCCTTCTTCTTCGCCTTGGAAGCGGCCTTCTTCGCGGGCTTCTTCTTAGCTGGCATGTGAGCCTCCTTCACTGAGTCTGCTTACTCTTGGGCCCCTCTCACCACAGGCACTGTCCTCAACAGCCACCCACCACCCATACGCTGCGGATTATAGGGAAGCCCGGGCCGGCCCGTCAACAGTCGAATGCCATTTTGGAAATTTTTTTCTAAACCGGAATCGGCTGCGTCCGTGGGCCAAATCCTCACCCTAGAATGCCGTTCATACGGGCGGGTTTCACTGCGGTAGCAGAGCGTTTTAGTTGCGATACACCACCGCATGTGGGCGCTGAAACCCTTGTGCCACAAGGGCTAGCGCGACTGCGGTTTGGCGCGTCCGCTCGACAGGACTCGCGCCTTTGTCCTTATCCAGCGTTTTCGCGGGGCTGCCGGGGACGGTCATCAGCCGGGGAGATCGACACCGGGGCTCATCGCAGGAGAATTCGCACGAGGGCGGCGAGGGCCAGCCATGGGCCGGCGCGCTGCAGCCAGGACAGCCATGAGGCCTCGTCGTGGTCGGGCGGTTCATCGGCGGCGTAGGTGGCGGCGTCGAGGTTGCTGACCTGCGCCCAGGTCACGTTCTTGGCTAGCGCGCCGGTGAGGTGGGGGAGGGCATCGGGGTGGCCGGGGGCGTGTTGCTTGATGCGGGCCAGGTCGCCGCGATTGAGCCACATGCCGTCGCAGACGGGGCAGCGCTCGACGCGGGCATCGGGGGGCAGGGCCGGGTCGTGGAAGGGGCGGAGGGGGGAGGTACAGCGGGGGCAGCGACCTGGGGAGGCCGGCGGCCGGGGGCCGGCGTGCAGGCGGTCCTCGTCGAGCGGGTCGAGCCGGCGCGCCTCGGCGACATCGAGGGGGTAGAGCTCCCAGCGGTCGCACCAGATGCCGCCGCAGCGGGGGCATTGGTCGAGCAGCAGGCCGTAGCCTGAGCGGGCGTGGGCCGTCACCTGGTCCATGGTGACCGCGCAGTGCGGGCAGGGGGCCGGCAGCGACGGCATGGCTCAGGACTCGAGGCCGCGCAGCAGCGCGACGCGTTGGGCGAGCGGCGGATGGGTGGCGAACAGGCCGGACCAGGCGCTGTCGGCATCATCGGGGCGGCGGCGCAGCGGGCTGACGATGAAGAGGTGCGCCGATCCCCGGGTCGCCGCGCGCAGGGGGAACTCGCTGCCGGCGATTTTCTCCAGCGCTCGTGCCAGGCCCTCGGGGTTGCGGGTGAGCTCCACGGCCGTCGCGTCGGCGAGGTATTCGCGGCGGCGCGACACCGCCATGGCGAGGAGGCGGGACAGCAGCGGCGTCAGCAGCACGAGCAACGGCAGCACGACGAAGGCGAGCGGATTGATGGCGCGACTACCCTGGCGGGCGAAGAAGAGGCTGCGGCGCGCCCAGTCGGCGAGCATGAGGAGGCCGCCGAAGAGTACCGACACCATCGTCATGACGGCGGTGTCGCGGTTTGCGAGGTGCGCCATCTCGTGCGCGACCACGCCCTGCGTCTCCTCGCGGTCGAGCAGGGCGAGCGCGCCGGCGGTGACCGCGATGGCGGCGTCGCCGGGTGTGGCGCCGGCGGCGAGCGCGTTCGGCGACGGATCGGGAATGACGAACAGGCGCGGGCGAGGGAGGCCCGCGGCCAGCGACATTTCGGTGACGATGTTGGCGAGCTTGCTGATGCTCGGGGTCGTCGTCGCGCAGCGGCTCGGCGAGCAGCGACGCGAGGACCCAGTCGGCGCCGCGCCGCCAGCCGAGCAGGCTTGTCGCGGTGGCGACGGCGATCGCGGTGACCGTGGCGATCGGCAGCGGCGCGCCGACGACGGTCGAGATCGAGGAGCAGGCCCAGGGCGAGCGAAGAGCGCGACGAACGCGCCGATGAGCAGGACCGTGCGCCAGCGGTTGCGGCGCTGCTGCTCGACGAAGTTCACCGCGCCGATTTCAGCGAGAGATCCACCGGCGGTACCGCGTGATCGCCTTCGTCGGCGGCGAAGAACTCGGCGTGCTGGAAGCCGAAGTTGCTGGCGATGAGATTGGCGGGGAAGACGTCCTGCTGGGTGTTAAAGCGCATCACCACGTCGTTGTAGTACTGGCGCGCGAAGCCGATCTGGTTCTCGGTCGTGGTGAGCTCTTCCTGCAGCTGCTGGACGTTCTCGTTGGCGCGCAGCTGCGGATAGTTCTCCGCGACCGCGAACAGCTGGCGCAGGGATCGCGTCAGGTCGGCCTCGGCCGCATTGCTCTCGCTGGACCGTGGTGGCGCCGGCCGCCTGGTTGCGCGCCGTGATCACCCGCTCCAGCGTGTCGCGCTCGAACTCCATGTCGCCGCGCACCGTCGACACCAGGTTCGGGATCAGATCGTGTCGCCGCTTGAGCTGCACGTCGATCTGCTTCCAGCCGTTCGCGACCTGATTCCTCAGCGCGACGAGCCGGTTGTACGTCCAGATCGCCCACACCACCGGCGCCGCAAGGATGGCCAGCACGAGCCACATGGGGCGCGTTATAGGGGAGGAATGGCGGCGGGACCACAGGAGATTCGGAGAAGCGTGCGCCCGTGCGCCCGTGAGCCAGTCAGCCTGTGCGCCAGCAGGTGGCGCTGTACACACCGGCTCACCGGCTCACCGGCTCACGGCTCACTGGCTCACGGGTTCACCGGCGCACGCCGCTACTTCCGCTTGAACGCCGCCTTCCCCGGATAGACCGCGCGCTTGCCGAGCATCTCCTCGATGCGCAGGAGCTGGTTGTACTTGGCCGTGCGCTCGCCGCGGCAGGCGCTGCCGGTCTTGATCTGGCCGGCGTTGGTGGCCACGGCGAGGTCGCGATGGTGCTGTCCTCGGTCTCGCCCGAGCGGTGCGAGATCACCGTCGTGTAGCCGGCCTGGCTTGCGCCAGCGCGATGGTTTCCAGGGTCTCGGTGAGCGTGCCGATCTGGTTGAGCTTGATGAGGATGGAGTTGGCGACGCGCGTCTCGATGCCCTGCCGCAGGCGGCGGGCGTTGGTGACGAAGAGGTCGTCGCCGACCAGCTGCACCTTCTTGCCGAGCTTCGCGGTCAGCGCCTCCCAGCCCTCCCAGTCGTCCTCGGCGAGGCCGTCCTCGATCGACACGATCGGGTAGCGCGCTCACCCAGTCGGCCCAGAACTCGGCCATCTCGGCGGCGGTCTTGCGGCGCGAGCCGTCCGACTTGCGGAACACGTAGGCGCCGTCGTCGTAGAACTCGCTGCGTGGCCGGGTCGAGGGCGATGGCGATCTGCCGGCCGGGCTTGTAGCCGGCGCGCTCGATCGCCTGCAGGATGACGCTCGACGGCGTCCTGGTTGGACGGCAGGTTCGGGGCGAAGCCGCCCTCGTCGCCGACGCCGGTGCCGAGCCCGCGCGTCGTGCAGCACGCCCTTCAGGGTATGGAAGACCTCGGTGCCCATGCGCAGGCCTTCGGCGAAGCTGCGTGGCGCCGACCGGCACCACCATGAACTCCTGCAGGTCGACCGAGCTGTCGGCGTGCGCGCCGCCGTTGAGGATGTTCATCATCGGCACCGGCAGGGTGACCGCCTTGGTCGCCGCCCAGGTAGCGGAAGAGCGGCTCGCCGGCGGCGGCCGCCGCCGCCTTGGCGACGGCGAGCGACACGCCGAGCAGCGCGTTGGCGCCGAGGCGGCGCTTGGTCGGCGTGCCGTCGAGCTCGATCAGCAGCGCGGTCGATCGCCTCCTGCTGGCGCGCGTCGCGGCCGCGCAGCCGCGGCGCGATGACGGTCTCGACGTTCGCCACCGCCTTGCGCACGCCCTTGCCGTTGTAGCGCTTGCCGCCGTCGCGCAGCTCGACCGCTTCGTGCTCGCCGGTGGAGGCGCCGGACGGCACCGCGGCGCGCCCGAACGCGCCGTTGCGCAGCAGGACGTCGACCTCGACCGTCGGATTGCCGCGCGAGTCGAGAATCTCGCGTGCCAGGACCTTTTGGATCTTCACGGTGGCTCCTCCGCGAATTGCCTCGTCGCCGACCGCTTCTCTACAATCAAGCTAGCCCGTGTGAGATCGCATGAAGGACGCTACCGAGCGCCGCTGCCGCTGGAAATACAAGGCCGTCGTCGTTTGCCGGCGCTGGCGTTGCTGGTCGCTGTGCGCCGTGTCGGCGGTGTTCGGCAGTGGCGGCGTCGTGCATCTGCGCGCGGCTCCATGCCGAGCAGGCGCAAACCGAAGCTCGAGGCGTTCGAGCTGCGCCAGCACAACGACCAGCTGCGCGACCACCTCGCCAGCGGCTCGAGCAGCGACGACGCGTATCTCGAGAAGATGGTGCGCGAGCGGCTCGGCTGGATCAAGCCAGGCGAGCTCGTCTACCGGGTCACCGACGAGCGGCGCTGAGCCGCGCCGCCGCTCGGGGGTGGACTCCGGCGTCGCCCGCACGGCGCCGGTCATGGGGACGAAGCGGACCGAGCCGCGCCAGGTCCAGTCGATCGTCGTCGCCGCGGCGGATCGCCCAGCGCCAGGGTCTCGCCGTCGTCGCGCTCGAGCGGGGCGACGATGCGTCCGCCCTCGCGCATCTGGTCGCGCAGCGCGTCGGGCAAGCGCGGCGTCGCGGCGGTGATGATGATGGCGTCGAACGGCGCCGCCTCCGGCCAGCCGAAGAAGCCGTCGCCGGCGCGCACGTGGACGTTGGTCGGCGCCGACGGCGGCCAGCGCGGTCGCGTGCGCTCTCCGCCAGCACCGGGTCGATCTCGATCGAGTAGACCTCGCCGGCCAGCTGGGCGAGCACCGCGGCCTGGTAGCCCGAGCCCGGTGCCGACCTCGAGCACCCGCTCGCCGCCGCGCAGCGCCGAGGAGCTGCGTCATCAGGGCGACGATGTACGGCTGTGAGATGGTCTGGCCGCGGCCGATGGGCAGCGGCGTGGTCGCCGTAGGCAACGGCGCGCGTCGGCGTCGGGAGGAAGCGCGTGGCGCGGCACGGCTGCCATCGCCGCCAGCACGCGCGCGATCGACGATGTCGCGGCCGCGCAGCTGCCGCTCGACCATCTCGCTGGCGCGCGCCAGCTTGCGTCCGACGGCGTGTCGATGGCGGCGGCTCGGATCGTCGGCACGGGAGCCGGTCACGGTCAGTCCCACCAGCAGGAGCGCCAGCGGCCCGCGCCAGCGCGCGCAGCCGACCGGCGTCCGCTAGTCCTCCTCGTCGCCGGCGACGAGCTCTTCGTACTCTTCCGTCGCCATGAGCTCTTCGAGCTCGTTCTCGTCGGCCAGCTCGACCTCGATCAGCCAGCCCTCGTGGTACGGATCCTCGTTGGCCAGCGACGGATGATCCTCGAGATCGCCGTTCACCGCGCGCACCGTCCCGTTCACCGGCGCGATCAGCTCCTGCACGGTGCGCACCGACTCGAGCTCGCCGAACGGCTCGCCCTTCTCGACGCGGTCGCCGACGTCCGGGAGCTCGACGGCGATGATCTCGCCGAGCGCGTCCTGGCCCTGATCGGAGATGCCGACCTGCGCGCGATCCGCCTTCGGCGCGAACCCACAAGTGATCGTCGCTGAAGCGCAGAACGGTCGACCGACCTCGCTCTCGTTCTGCCGGGTTCTGTCGGTTTCGCCACCGCGCGCTCCTTACAGACGGCTCGATTCGCGATGTCAAGCCCTTTCACGGCGCGCATGCGACTGCGCGCGGTGCCTGCTCTTGCGTCGCGCCGCGACGCAGCTTCTAGCATCCGCCGCATGGGCGCGCGCGAGACGCTGCGCCGCATCCGCGAGGAGCTCGGCGCAGCTCTTCCTCGAACGCACCGAGGTGATCGACGGGGCGCTCGCCGCGCTGCTCAGCGGCCACCACGTGCTGCATCATCGGCCCGCCGGGCACGGCCAAGTCGATGCTCGCCGACGAGCTCTGCCGGCGCCTCGAGGGCGCCACCTACTTCCAGTGGCTGCTGACCAAGTTCACCACCCCGGAGGAGCTCTTCGGCGCCGTCAGCCTGGCGGCGCTCGAACGCGACGAGTACCGGCGCGTGACGACCGCGCAAGCTGCCCGAGGCGCACATCGCCTTCCTCGACGAGGTGTTCAAGGCGAGCTCGTCGATCCTCAACGCCATCCTGACGCTGATCAACGAGCGCCGCTTCCACAACGGGCGCGAGGTCGAGACGGTGCCGCTGATCACCCTCTTCGGCGCCAGCAACGAGCTGCCCGAGGACGACGAGCTGCAGGCGCTGTACGATCGCTTCCTGCTGCGCTTCGTCGTCGGCTACATCGACGAGGACTTCCGCTTCCTGAAGATGCTGCAGGCGCGCCCGCCGGCGACGCGCACGACGCTGTCGCTCGACGGCGCTGCGCGCGGCGCAGGCCGAGGTGGCGGCGGTGCGCGGTGCCCGACGCGATCTACCGCGCCCTCGCCGACCTGCGCCGCGAGCTCGGCCGCGCGCAGATCGTCGCGTCGGACCGCCGCTACCGGCAGGCGCTCGACGTGCTGCGCGCGCACGCCTATCTCGACGGCCGCGACGCGGTCGACCGACGACGACCTGTTCTTCCTCGAGCACGTCCTGTGGCGCGATCCGAGCGAGCGCGCCGAGGTGCGCGACGACCATCCACCGGCTGCTGCGCGGCTACGTCGACGAGGCGCAAGGCGCTGCTCTACCAGACGCGCGAGCTGCGCGACTACGCGCACCGGCAGTGGGAGAGCAACGAGCTGCGCGGCCGCGCCGTCGTCGAGGCGCACACCAAGATCCGCCACATCCTCGCCAAGGTCGACGTCGATCCTCGACGACGCCCGCGGCGCCGGCCGGCCCGGTCGAGGCGGTCGAGGCGGTGCAGGTCGGAGATCGAGATCGATCCAGCAGCGAGATGCTCGAGGCGCTGTGACGGCGAGGCGTCGCCGCGCCTCTACGCGCACGCACTGGATCGAGGGCGACGCCTACGACCGCGCCGCCTTCGCCCGCCTGAGCGCGGACTCGCCGTCGCTGCAGGCGCTCGTCGGCCAGCGGCGGCAAGCTGCTGCCGCACTTCGACGGCTTTCTGCTCGACCTCTACGCGCTGCTGCTACAAGATCAACGTCGTCCTCCACGCCGGAGGACGGTCACGCCCGGCGCGGCTTCTATCCGCGCTCATCCTCGACGAGCTGCGCGGCGCCGCCGGCGCTCGAGGACCTGCGCCAGCAGACCGTGCTCGACGAGGCGCGTCGCCGGACTGGCCGACGCTGCTGCTCGGCGAGTCGCTGCTCGAGCTGCTCAAGTCGGAACGCGTGCTGACGCGCGGCGAGATGCTCGACGTCTGGAACCTCGAGCAGCAGGAGGAGGAGATCGCCGAGCGCGCGGCGAGCACGCCGAGACCGCCGACGGCGCTCGCGCGCCGAGCGCGCGGGGCAGCGCGGCGGAGCGGCAGCTCGAGCGAGCTGCGCAACCGCCTGCGAGCGCGAGAACGCCGCCGCCGCGCGCCGCCTCGAGCAGCAGGCGCAGCGGATGGCGCAGGCGCTTCGCCGACGCGGCGGCGCGCCGCCAGCCGCGCGTCGCCGCGCAGCTCGAGCGCACGCTCGCACGACCTGGAGACCGCGCGCGACGACGCCGAGCAGCTGGAGCGTGCAGCTCGGCGGCGGCCAGCAGTCGTCGCCCGGCGCGCAGATCGAGCTCGGCCACCAGCTGGCGCGCAACCCGAAGCTGAAGCGCATGGCGCAGCTCGTCGGCCGCATGCGCGAGAGCGCGCGCGCCCTGCGCCGCACGCTGTACGAGCGCGCCAACGACGAGATGTACGCGGTCGGCCTCGGCGCGGAGCTGAGCCGCCTGCTGCCGCCCGAGCTGCTCAGCCTGCGCCATCCGGTGCTGCGCCGCGACTTCGCCCGCCGGCTGCTCGACGGCGAGCTGCTGGTCTACGCGCTGCGCGCCCGCGAGCAGAAGGGCCGCGGGCCGATGATCGTCTGCCTCGACGGCAGCTCGTCGATGGCCGGCGACAAGGAGATCTGGTCGAAGGCGGTGACGCTCACCCTGCTCGACATCGCGCGCCGCCAGCGCCGTCGCTTCCGCTCGATCTGCTTCTCCTCGGCGGACACGCCGCTGCAGGTGCTCGACCTCAACGCCGCGCCAGCGCTACGGCGCCGGACATGTCGCAGGTCTTCGCGCTGGCCGAGTACTTTCCCGGCGGCGGCACCGACTTCCAGAAGCCGCTCGACGCCGCGCTCGAGTGCCTGCGCCGCTCGACCGCCACCGCCGCGGCGACATCGTCTTCATCACCGACGGCGAATGCCGCGTCGATCCCGAGTGGCTGCGCGAGTTCAAGCGCGAGAAGGACGCGCCTCGGCTTCGCGCTCTTCTCGGTGCTCATCGACGTCGGCCCCAGCTCGCTCGGCGCCGCTGAAGGACTTCAGCGACCACATCACCTCGGTGCGCCAGCTCACCAGCGACGCGACCCGCGAGATCTTCCTCAAAGTATAGTCGCGCCCTCCGTGTGAATTCAGCGTTTCTGAGCGACTGATCGCGGGTGCCCGTTCACCCGCCGCCGGTCGTCTGCTACGCACAAGGCGTGCCGATCTGGGTCTGGGTCGCCTTTCACGCGGCCGTGTTCGCGATGTTGGCGATCGATCTCGGCGTGTTCCATCGCCACGCACACGAGGTGACGGTGCGCGAGGCGGCGGGATGGACGGTGACCTGGATCACCGCGTCGCTGCTGCTCTGCTTCGCCATCTTCCACTTCATGGGCACCGAACCGGCGCTGCAGTTCCTCACCGGCTATCTCATCGAGCAGGCCTTGTCGGTCGACAACATCTTCGTCTTCGTCCTGATCTTCTCGTATTTCGCCGTCCCCAAACGCTACCAGCATCGCATCCTGTTCTGGGGCATCCTCGGCGCGCTGGTGCTGCGCGGCACGATGATCGGCGCCGGGACCTGGCTGATCCACCGCTTCGACTGGATCCTCTATTTCTTCGGCGCTTTTCTGGTCTTCACCGGCGTGCGCATGGCCTTCGCCGGCGAGGATGCGGTGGAGGTGGAGGCGAATCCGGTCGTGCGCCTGATCCGGCGCTTCGTGCCGGTGACCAAGCGCTACCACGGCCAGCGCTTCATCATCCGTGCGCCGATGGGCCGCACGCGCCGCCTGATCGCGACGCCGCTGCTGGTGGTGCTGGTGATGGTGGAGACCACCGACCTGATCTTCGCGGTCGATTCCATCCCCGCGATCTTCTCGGTCACCACCGACCCGTTCCTCGTCTACACCTCGAACATCTGCGCGATCCTCGGCCTGCGCTCGCTCTACTTCCTGCTCGCCAGCGTCATCGGCACCTTCCGCTTCCTGCAAATCGGCCTATCGGTGGTGCTCGTGTTCGTCGGCCTGAAAATGCTGATCACCGACTGGTGGAAAGTCCCCGTCGGCGCTGCGCTGGCAGTGGTGGTCGGCGTGCTGCTCGTCGCGGTGATCGCGTCGCTGCTCCTGCCCGAGGTGGCCGAGGCGCACGCACCGGTCGAGCACGATCCACTGGATCCACCGCCGCCGCACGAAGCGCCGCGCATCGGCGCGGACCCGGATGAGTAGCGGCGGGCCTTGTGCCCGCCACCGCTAGCGCGCTCGGCTCAAGATAGTCGCGAAATCGTCGCGCTGGCGGGCACAAGGCCCGCCGCGACATGGCGGGCACAAGGGCCCGCCGCGACATGGCGGGCACAAGGGCCCGCCGCGACATGGCGGGCACAAGGCCCGCCGCTACTACGCGCCGCGGGCGACGTTCACCGTCTGTAGCTCGGTGAAGCCGTACAGGCCCCACGGGCCGTTCTCGACGCCGATGCCGGACCACTTGGCGCCGCCGAACGGCGTGGCGGGCGAGAGGTCCAGGTGCTTGTTGACCCAGGCGGTGCCGCACACCAATTCTTTCGCGACCTCGACGGCGTGGTCGACGTTGGCCGACCACACCGAGCCGCCCAGGCCGAAGTGCGTGGCGTTGGCGCTCTCGACGGCATCCTCGAGCTTCTTGTAGGCGACGATCGGCAGCGCCGGGCCGAACTGCTCCTCGTCCACGAGGCGGACGCCGTCCGCCACCTCGGCGACGACGGTCGGACGGTAAAAGTAACCCGCCCCGCCCATCGTCTCGCCGCCGGCGGCGATGCGCGCGCCGTTCTTCTTGGCGTCCTCGACCAGCTCCTTCACGCGCTCGAACTGCGCGCGGTTGTTGAGCGGGCCCATCTGGATGTCGTCTTCGAGACCGTTGCCGACGCGCACGCCGCGCGCGATCTCGGCCAGCTCACCGACCAGCGTGTCGTACATCGCTTCGGGCGCGTAGACGCGCTTGATGGCGCTGCACACCTGGCCGCAGTTCTGGAAGGCGCCCCAGAACAGCTTGGCGGCGATCTCCTTGGGATTGGCGTCGGCCAGCACGATGGCGGGATCGTTGCCGCCCAGCTCCAACGTCACCCGCTTGAGGTCGGGTGCGGCGGCGGCGGCGACCTTCTTGCCGGTGGCGACCGAGCCGGTGAACGAGATCTTGCGCGGGATCGGGTGGCTGGTCATCCAGCCGCCGAGATCGTTGCCGCCGGAGATCACGTTGACCACGCCGGCCGGGACGACGTCGCGCAGCAGCTCGCCGAGCTTCAGCGTCGTCAGCGGCGTGAACGGCGAGGGCTTCAGCACCACGGTGTTGCCGGCGAGCAGTGCCGGCGCGATCTTCCACGTGGCGAGGATCAGCGGGAAGTTCCAGGGCGTGATCGCCGCGACGACGCCGAGCGGCCGGCGCCGGACCTCGATGCGACCGCTCTCGTCGTCCTGCAGCACCTCGATCGGGATCTCGAGAGTGGCGGTGTAGGTGAACCACATCGCCGCGCCCATGATCTCCGCGAACGCCTGCGGCAGCGGCTTCCCCTGCTCCTGCGTCAGGATCGGCGCCAGCTCGCCGGCGCGCTCGGTGATCACCGCCGCGCACTTCTGCAACACCTCGCGGCGCGCCGCCTCGTCGCGGCGCCAGGTGCGGTAGGCGTCGGCGGCCGCCTGCATCGCGGCATCGAGCTGCGCCTTCGTGCACTCCGGAGCCGTCGTGAACGCCGTTCCGGTGGCGGGATTGATGACGTCGAAGGTGTCGACCGCGGCGGCACTCCTGCCGCCGATCGTCATGGTGAAGTCGGACATGCGAGATCTCCTGTTGGTGACCGCAAGACGTGGGAATCGGTACGGAAATCGACAGTCGCCTGTTACCGCATTCGCTGGCGCCGCGCCACGACTTTTGGTTGATCGGCCCTGTCAGCGGCGCTCATTTTACCGCATCCACGCGCGCAGGGTGTCGAGCGTGTCGATCTCCGCCACCAGCTTGTCGTCGCGGACGCGGACGATGCGCGCGAAACGCAGCGCCAGACCGCCGGCGTACTGTGGGCTGGTCTGCACGCCCTCGAACTTCACCTCGACGACGACTTCCGGCCGGACGAAGACGGTGCCGCGATCCTCCCCGGTCTTCAGCGCCAGCAGGCGCGTCGTCATCGCGGCGAACTCCGCGTCGGTCGGCCCTTTGAACGTCTTGCCGACCGGCTGGAGGGCGCCGCTCGCCGGGTCGCGCGCCGCCAGATGGTAGTTGCTGAGCCATCCGTGCCGGCGGCCGTAGCCCCAGTCGGCGGCGATGATGGCGAGATCGACGGTCTGCGTGCGTTTGACCTTCAGCCAGGCGGCGCCGCGCAGCCCGGGCGTGTAGGCGCTGTCGAGCGCCTTCGCCATCACCCCTTCGTGACCCGCGGCGAGGGCGGCGCGATAGAACGCCTCGCCGGCGCCCACCGAGTCGGGTTGCAGGTGCGCGACACTGGTCAGCGCGCCGCCCGCCCGTTGCAGCGCCGCCCAACGCTCGGCGAGCGGATGGTCGAGGAGCAGCCCGTCGCCCTCGCGTAGCAGGTCGAAGAGATAGAGCCGCGTCGGCACCTCGCGGACCATCGCCTCGACGTCGCGGACGCGGCGAAAGCGCCGCATGAGCTCCTGGAACGGCAGCGGACGGTCGCCGTCGATCGCGAGCACCTCGCCCTCGAAGATCGCCGTGACCGCGGCCGCGTCACGCCGCACCGCCTCGGCGATGTCGGGGAGGCTGGCGGTGATCTCCTGCAGGCGGCGCGAGAAGATGCGCACGCGATCGCCGTGCTTGTGGATCTGCACGCGTGCGCCGTCGAGCTTCCATTCCAGCACGAGGCGGCCGTCGAGCGCCTGCCAGGCGGCGGCGACGTCCAGCGCCGATTGTGCCAGCATCGGCTTCAGCGGATGGAACAGCTGGGCCTCCGCTGCCGTGAGCTGCGCCGGATCACTCGCGGCAAGGGCGGCGACGCGGCCGATGTCGCTGAGGGCCTGCTGGGCGCGGCGGATCGCCGCCGACGGCATGCCGGCGAGCGCGGCGGCGGCGTCGAGCACGATGCCCTCCTGGACGCCGTGGCGCATCTCGCCGACGACGATCTTGGCGAGGTACTTCGCCTCCACCGGCGTCGCTCTTCGCAACAGGCCGGCGAGGCGGTCGACGCGGTGGCGTCGCACGCCGGCGCCGCCGGCGGCGGCGATGTCGGCAAACGCGTCCTGGACGTCGGCAAGCGTGAGGGGCGGGCCGGCCGGCGTCGGCGGCATCGCCGCCGCCACGAGCGCGCCGAAGTCCTCCGCGCCCGCCCACTGCCGCTCGGCGGTCGCGGCGCCGGCCTCGCGCAGGGCCGACCATACCGCGGCGCCCCCCAGCGAGAGCCGCCGTCCCTGGGTCTCGGCGAAGGCGCGGCCGAGCAGCAGACGGGTGGCGACCTCGATCGCCTCCGGCGTCAGGCCGCGCAGGTAGTCGGCGACGAGGCGCGTGCGCTCGCCGCGCGCCGCCGTCCCGGCCAGCCGTTCGCACAACTGCGCAAAGGCGGCGAATTGCGCCTTCGCCAGATTTTCGCTATCGGTCGTCACGGCAAGGAGACGCGGCGTGTACCTGACCAAGCGCCAGAAAGAACTGTTCGACTACCTCGACGGCTACATCGCCGAACGCGGGTACGCGCCGACGTTGGAAGAGATCGGAGCGCAGTTTACTCTGAGCTCGCTCGCCACGGTGCACAAGCACCTCACCAACCTCGAGTCGAAGGGGCTGATCCGCCGCACCTGGAACCACAGCCGCGCGATCGAGTTGGTGCCGCAGACGAAGAACAGCGGTGCGGTGGACCTGCCGCTACTCGGTCGGGTCGCCGCGGGACAGCCCATCGAGGTGCTGGAGAACGCCGACCACATCGCGGTGCCCGAGCAGTTCATCCGCCGCCAGAACACGTTCGTCCTCAAAGTCGTCGGCAACTCGATGGTGCAGGACGGCATCCTCGACGGCGACTTCATCGTCGTCGAGCAGCGCCCGACCGCCGACAACGGTGAAACCGTCGTCGCCGTCGTCGACGGCGCGGCGACGGTCAAACGCTTCTACCGCGACCGCCCGGGCCGCATCCGCCTCCAGCCCGCCAACGACGCGATGCAGCCGATCGTGGTGAAGGAGAAGGACTGCGAGCTGCGCGGCGTCGTCGTGGCGGTGCTGCGGAAGTATTGAGAAGGGCTTTTCACTGCAGAGACGCAGAGGCGCGGAGACCCCCGGGTTGCCCTCAGCGTCTCCGCGTCTCTGCGGTGAAAATTCCTTACCGAACGATTGTTTGGGTCGCTTGACCTCGCGCGATCGGCGCGGCTAGGTTCCGCGGAGTAGCAGTTTTCCCACACTCCGAAGGACAACGGGCACATGGCTGGGATCAGATCGTTCGGGGCTTACATCCCCATGCAGCGGCTGCCGTTCGCGGCCATCTCCGGCGGCGGGCGCAAGGCGGGCGCGGCCGGCGGCGGCGAGCGCGCGGTGGCGAATTTCGACGAGGACGCCGTGACGATGGCCGTCGCGGCGGCGACCGACTGCCTGCGCGGGATCGACCGCGCAACGGTCGGCGGCGTGCTCTTCGCCTCGACGTCGCACCCCTACAAAGAGAAGCAGGGCGCCAGTCTGATCGCCAAGGCGCTCGACCTGCGGCGCGACGTCGCAACGGCCGATTTCGGCGGCTCGCTGCGCGCCGGCACGACGGCGCTGCGTGCCGCGCTCGACGCGGTGAAGGCCGGCAGCGCCGACAACGTGCTCGTGCTCGCCGCCGACTGCCGGCCGGCGCCGCCGCGCTCGGCGCTCGAGCGCAGCACCGGCGACGGCGCCGCGGCGCTGCTGGTGAGCAGCCAACAGGTGGCGGCCGAGGTCGAGGCGCAGCACGCGATCTCCGACGAGATCATCGACATCTGGCGGCTCGACACCGACAAGTACGTCCGTTCGTGGGAGGACCGCTTCGTCGTCGAGCACGGCTACCGCGACAATCTCGTCGAAGTCGGTGAAAGCCCTGTACGCCAAGACCGGCAAGACGGCGAAGGACTTCACCAAGGCGGCGCTGTACGGGCCCGACGCGCGCAGCCACGCCGGCGCCGCGCGCGCCCTGGGATTCGATCCCAAGACGCAGGTGCAGGATCCACTCTTCGGCCGCCTCGGCAACGCCGGCGTCGCCTTCGCGCCGATGCTGCTGGTGGCGGCGCTGGAGAACGCCAAGCCCGGCGACACGCTGCTGGTGGCAAGCTACGGCGACGGCGCCGAGGCGCTCGCGCTGCGCGTCACCGACGCGGTGAAGGGGCTGAACGATCGGCGCGGCGTCCGTTGGCACCTCGAGCGCCGCAGCGAGATCGGCGACTACAACAAGTACCTGCGCTACCGGAACCTCGAGGCGAGCGAGTTCGACCGGCGCGCCGGCTCCGGCGTGTCGGCGACCGTGCACTTCCGCGACCGCCAGGAGGACATCAGCCTGCACGGCCAGCGCTGCCGCAAGTGCGGACAGGAACAGTTCCCGTTCCAGCGCGTCTGCTTCTCCTGCTACGCGCGCGACGAGTTCGACGAGGTTCGCCTCGCCGAGCGCACCGGCAAGGTGCTGTCGCACACCTTCGATTTCTTCGCCGGCAGCCCCGATCCGCCGCAGATCGTCACGATGATCGAGGCCGAGGGCGGCGCCCGCCTCTATCTCCAGATGACCGACGCCAATCCGAAGGAAGTGAAACTCGACTTGCCGGTCGAGTTCGCCTTCCGCAAGATCCACGAGTACGGCGGCACGCCGAACTACTTCTGGAAGTGCACACCGGTGAGATGAAGAGCGGACACGAAGAACACGAATGACCACGAAGAAACACAAAGAGCCTCCAGGAAATCGTTCTTCGTGTTCTTCGTGGTCATTCGTGTTCTTGGCGTGCTCTGAGCGTGTGAGGTCGAGATGAATCCAGATGCGATCCGAGACAAAGTCGCCATCGTCGGCATGGGATGCTGCAAGTTCGGCGAGAACTGGGACAAGGCGCCGGAGGACATGATCGTCGAGGCCGCCTTCGAGGCCTATCAGGACGCCGGCATCGAGAATCCGCAGGAGCAGATCGAGGCCGTGTTCTGTGGCGCGGTGTATCCGTCGCGCGGCACGGCCGAGGTGGCCGACTCGCTGAAGCTCTACGGCCGTCCGGTGAGCATGACGCAGAACTACTGCGCGACCGGCACCGACGCCTTCCGCTTCGGCGTCTTCTCCATCGCCTGTGGCCTCTACGACACGGTGCTCGTGGTCGGCTTCGACAAGCCGAAGGATCGCGGCGTGTCGGGTCCGAACGTGCAGACCGCGGGCGTGCGCGGCCTGCCGATGACGCCGGCCGGGTGGTTCTCGCTGTGCGCCGCCCGCTACTTCGAGACCTACGGCGCGTCGCGCGAGGATCTCGCGAAGATCGCGGTGAAGAACCACCACAACGGCACGCTGGCGCCGAAGTCGATGCTGAAGAAGGAGATCACGGTCGAGGAGGCGCTCAACGCACCGATCATCTCCTGGCCGTTCGGTCTCTACGACTGCTGTGCCCAGTCTGACGGCGCCGCGGTCGCGGTGCTCACCAAGCGCGAGCTCGCCAAGCGCTTCCGCGACGACTACGTGCTGGTGAAGGCGGTGGCCATCTCCCTCGAGGCCAATCCGCAGACCGATCCGGCGTTCGACTTCCTGCGCTGGAAGCCGACGGTGTCGGCCGCCCAGCAGGCGTACGCGCAGGCCGGCATCACCAATCCGTTCGAGCAGCTCGACATCGCCCAGGTGCACGACTGCTTCACGCTCACCGAGCTCCTGACCTACGAGGACCTCGGCCTGTGCGAGAAGGGCGCCGCCAAGGACCACATCGCCAGCGGCACCTTCGCGCTCGACGGCGAGCTTCCGGTCAACACCGACGGCGGCCTGAAGACCTTCGGCCACCCGACCGGCGCGACCGGCGTGCGCATGATCTACGAGAACTACAAGCAGCTGCAGGGCAAGGCCGGCGACCGCCAGGTGAAGAGCAAGGGCGGCATGGCGCTGAGCCACAACATCGGCGGCGCCCCGCAGGCCTGCGGCATCGCGATCGTCGGCCGGGACTGACTCTCGGTCGGATGGGCCGCGAGCCCAGGCCGAGAATGTGAGAAAAACGCCCGCTGGAAGCCGGGGGGGTGGGGCCGACCGGTGTGGGCGCCGGTCGACCCCTATCGGAGTGAGGGGGGGACCATCACCCCGCTACGCCAGCCAGTCGAGACCGGCCGACGAGAGTTTACGCGGCGCTGGGGAGCCGCGAATCCATCTCGGACGGACCTTCCGCTTCGCAACGAGCTTGCAGCGACGCGGCGCCGTTCATGCGGTCGCGCTGCCAGGCCAGGGCCGAAATCATCGTCAGGAGCAGTGCGGCGAGGGTGACCGCAGCACCCATTCCGCCACCCGCCCAGACGATTCCGGTCGGAACCGGGCTCGCGCCGAAAAGCCAAGTGATCAGGGTCGTCATTGGATTAGCAACTTTCCGCTGAATCTAGGTTCAGCTAGGTTGCGTCTAAACTATCTCGGCCGCAGCGGTTGGCAAGTGGGTATGGGAAGAAACTTGGGCACTTCGCTCATCGAGGGGATTCTCGCGGCTGATGCGGCTGTCGAGTGGACCGATGGTCGCGTCGCCTTGACGCCGCCCGGGACGTTCGCTCCTCTGGGGCACATGCGCCGAATCGCCTGCTGTCTCCTGCTCCTGTCGCTGCTGGTACCCGCTGCCGCGCGTGCGTTCGATCTCGACGACGTCGGCGCGCGCGCCGAGGCGCTCGCCGCGGCCCCGTACGTCAACCAGCAGAAGAAAGTGCCGGACTGGATGCTGGTCGGGTCGATGACTTACGACCAGTGGCGCGACATCCGCTTCCGTCCCGATCACGGCCTGTGGCGCGACAAGAACCTGCCCTTCCAGGTGCAGTTCTTCCACCCCGGCCTCTACTACGACCGGACCGTGCAGATGAACGTCATCGATGCCGACGGCGTGCACCCGGTGCCGTTCTCGCCCGAGCGCTTCGACTACGGCAAGAACACGTTCGCCGACCGCATTCCCTCCGACATCGGCTACGCCGGCTTCCGCATCCACTACCCGATCAAGAATCCGAACTATCTCGACGAGGTGATCGTCTTCCTCGGCGCGAGCTACTTCCGCGCCGTCGGCCGCGACAACGTCTACGGCCTCTCGGCGCGCGGGCTGGCCATCGACACCGTCGAGCCGTCGGGCGAGGAGTTCCCGTCCTTCATCGAGTACTGGCTGCAGACGCCCACGCCCGACGCCAACCACGTCGTCGTCTTCGCGCTCATGGACAGCAAGAGCATCACCGGCGCCTACCGCTTCGACATCACGCCGGGCATCGAGACGACCGTCGACGTGCAGGCGCGCCTCTTCCCGCGCCGGCAGGTCGCGAAGCTCGGCCTCGCGCCGCTCACCAGCATGTTCTACTTCGGCGAGAACAGCACCCGACACTTCGACGACTTCCGCCCCGAGGTGCATGACTCGGATGGGCTCCTGATGCACTTCGACAGCGGCGAGTGGCTGTGGCGCCCGCTCGACAACCCGACGCGCATCAACGTCAGCAGCTTCGCGACCAAGAATCCCCGCGGCTTCGGGTTGATCCAGCGCGACCGCGACTTTGCCAACCAGCAGGACATCGAAACGCGCGCCGAGCTGCGGCCGAGCGTGTGGGTCGAGCCGCACGGCGACTGGGGCGAGGGCCACGTCGAGCTGGTCGAGATTCCCACGACATCCGAGAAGGAGGACAACATGGTCGCCTTCTGGGTGCCGGATGCGCCGCTCAAGCCCGGCAAATCGCTGAGCGTCAACTACCTGCTGCACTGGTACGGCGACGATCCGACCCGCCCGCCGGGCGGTCGCACCGTGTCGACCCGCCGCGACCACGGCACCGTGCCGGGCGGGTACCGCTTCGTCATCGATTTCGACGGCGATCGCCTGCGCGACATTCCCGCCGATCGCCCGCCCAATGGGGTGGTCTCCGCCGGGCCCGGCGCCGATGCCGCCGAGCTCATCGATCAGCACGTCGTGAAAAACCCAGCCACCGGTGGTTGGCGCCTCTCGTTCCAACTCAAGCCGAAGCGCAGTGGGCCGATCGAGCTCCGCGGCTTCCTGACGGAGAACAACGACGTCCTCACCGAGACCTGGTCGAGCGTGCTCCTCCAGTGATTTGCCAACAGTCCGGGGGGCTGCCATCCGGCAGTCCGCTGAGCGATAGTATCGTCAGCGTGGACCTGACGGAAAAAGCTTCAACGCAGAGACGCGGAGAGCGCAGAGGGCACTGAGGGTCGAGGATGAACGAGAGCCTGTCCTCATTGCTGCTTGGGTTCCCCAAGGGGAAGACAAGTCGATCGTCTGCGCGGTCTCTGCTTGCCTCTGCGTCGAAGTCCGTCTGGTCCGATAGAGGCTCGCGTTGATGCCCGCCCGCAAGTCAGAGAAGATTCCGCGCGAAGCCGTTTGGATCATGGCCGTCTACGTCAGTCTGATGATCTTCGGTCTCTTCGTCGCGCTGCTGATTCCCTACCTCATGCGCTACGACGGCCCGACCAACGGCAGCATCACGTTGACCCCGCCGCCGGCGTTTGGCGCGACGCCGTCCGGCCTGCGCTGACCGCGCGGCGATGCCGTCCACCGTCGATCTCGCTGTTGCGCGTTCGCTGACGACGTCCCCCGCCGCCCGCTTCGCCCGTTACGCCTGGGGCGTTCTCGCCGCGAACCTTGGCGTGATCCTGCTCGGCGCCTACGTCCGCGCCAGCGGATCGGGCGCCGGCTGCGGCGCGCACTGGCCGCTCTGCAACGGCGAGGTGCTGCCGCGCGATCCCGCGATTCAGACGGTGATCGAGTTCAGCCATCGGCTGAGCAGCGGCGTAGCGCTGGTGTTGATCGCCGGCCTGGTGATCGGGGCCTGGCGCACCTATCCGCGCCGCCACGCGGTGCGTCGCGGAGCGGCGCTGTCGGCCGCGTTCATCGCCAGCGAGGCGGCCATCGGCGCCGGCCTGGTGTTGCTGCGCTATGTCGCCGACGATACCCGCATCGCCCGCGGCTACTGGGTGGCCGGACACCTCCTCAACACGTTTCTGTTGATCGGGGCGCTGGCGCTCACCGCGTGGTGGGCGTCGGGAAACGCGCCGCCGCAGCTGCGCGACCGGCGCCGCCTCGCCGCGGGTCTGCTCGCCGCCGCCGCCGGCGTGTTGCTGCTCGGCGTCAGCGGCGCCGTCACCGCGCTCGGCGACACGCTGTTCCCGGTCGCGACCCTGGCCGAGGGCAAAGCCCTGACGTTCTCGCCGCACGCCCACCTGTTCGTGCGCCTGCGCGTCTACCACCCGCTGCTCGCCGTCGCGGTCGGCGCGGGAGTGATGCTCGTCGCCGTCTCCGCCGCACGTGGTACACCGCAGCCGATCGTCCGCCGTCTCGCGATCGCCGTGGTGGTGCTGTGGATCGCGCAACTCCTCCTCGGCGTGCTGAACGTGTCCCTCCTCGCGCCCATCGGCATCCAGCTGCTCCACCTGTTGCTGTCCGACCTGATTTGGATCGCCTTCGTCCTGCTCGCCGCCGCCGCCCTCGCGGCCTAGCGGCCCCGTCAGGAACGGTGGTGCTGGGCATCTGGAGGGCGCCGCTCCCGCGGCGCCCGGCAGGCGCTGACGACGCAATCACCGCGCGCGTCGATGGCTGTGTAGCGACGCGGCCTCACTCGGCGCCACCGCCCCGCCGCCCCGGCCGTGCGGGAGCGCGGCCCTCCTTTGGCGGATCGAGTCATCAGGTCGGGAACCAAACCTGGGGGTTCTCCGCGAGATGCCGAACGAACCACTCGCACGCTTCGCGTGAGGCGATCTCGAAATGCTGCCGCTCGTAGGCGCTGAAGTGTCCGCCGTCGATGGAATTGCTCGGCGATGCGCGACGTGTCGTCCGCTACCACCATGGAGGTGCGCGGTGCGGAGGGTGCGGGTGCCGGAGCTGGCGCGGAGGACGAGCTTGCGGCCGTGACGTCGGAGAAATCCGCTTTCGGCGTGTCAGCCATTTGCAGCCTCGCTTCGGCGGCCGGACCGTCGCGCCCGGTGCCCGCCGCTGTCAACCACTCGATGCCCGCGTCAAGGACATCCGGCGCTCGACTCGGGCTCGCATCTCGCTATAACCGCCGCCATGCAAGCGACTCCGCCCAGCCCCCTCTCCCTCGGCGACATCCGTCTCGCCGATCAGATGTTCTGGATGATGTCGGACGCCGACCGCGAGGGCGCCTTCGCGCTGTTGCGGGCCGAACGGCCCGTCTCGTGGCACGAGGAGTTCGAGTATCCCGGTCTTCCCAAGGGGCCCGGTTTCTGGGCGGTGACGCGCTGGGAGGATCTCTGGACGGTGAGCCGCACGCCCGACGTGTTCATCTCCGGCCAGGGATCGAACATCGGCGATCTGCCGGTCGAGCTGCTCGAGTTCTTCGGCTCGATGATCAACATGGATGCGCCGCGGCACACCAAGCTCCGCCTGCTGGTCAACAAGGGCTTCACGCCGCGCATGGTGGCGCGCGTCGAGGAGATCGTGCGCGAGCGCGCCGCCTCGATCGTCGACCGCGTCGCGCCGCTCGGCGAGTGCGACTTCGTCAATGACATCGCCGCGGCGCTGCCGCTCGAGATCATCTGTGAGATGATGGGCATCCCGCCTGCCGACTATCGGCGCATCTACGAGCTCACCAATACCATCCTCGGCGTCGGCGATCCCGAGTACGCCACGACCATTCCCGAACTGATGGGCGCGGGCATGGAGCTCTTTTCGTACGCGCAGAGCCTCGGCGCCGAGCGACTGGCGACTCCGCGCGACGACATCACCTCGGCGCTGATGCACGCCGAGGTCGACGGCGAGCGCATCAGCGAGCAGGAGTTCGGCTCGTTCTTCATCCTCCTCGTCGCGGCCGGCAACGAGACGACGCGCAACGCCATCAGCCACGGCATGCGCGCGCTCACCGACTGGCCCGACGAGCGACGCAAGTGGCAGGCCGACTTCGCGCGCCACAAAGCGAGCGGCGTCGAGGAGATCGTGCGCTGGGCGACGCCGGTGATCCACTTCCGCCGCACCGCGGCGCGCGACACGGTGCTCGGCGGCCAGCCCATCGCCGCCGGACAGAAGGTCGTGATGTGGTACAACTCCGCCAATCGCGACGCGGCCAAGTTCGCCGATCCGTACCGCTTCGACATCGCGCGCGAGCCCAACGAGCACGTCGGCTACGGCGCCGGCGGCCCGCACTTCTGCCTCGGTGCGAACCTCGCCCGGCGCGAGATCGCGGTGATGTTCGAGGAACTCTTCCGCCGGCTGCCCGACATCGAGATCAGCGGCGAGCCGTCGATGCTCCTGTCGGCCTTCATCCACGGGATCAAGCGCATGCCGTGCCGCTTCACGCCGCAGCGCGCCCGAGCCTGACCCGGTGCGACTACCGCGCGCCAGCGGTCTGCTTCTTCATCCGACGTCGCTTCCCGGCCCGCACGGCATCGGCGATCTCGGCGCCGGGGCGTTGCGCTTCACGGAATTCCTCGCCGCCGCGCGCCAGCGCTGGTGGCAGGTCCTGCCGCTGGGTCCGACCAGCTTCGGCGATTCGCCCTATCAGAGTCCCTCGACGTTCGCCGGCAACCCGCTGTTGATCAGCCTCGACGCGTTGGTCGCCGATGGCCTGCTCGGCGCGCCGGAGGCGGCTGCAGCCGTTGGCGACCCGGCGCGCGTCGACTACGGCAGCGTCATCGCGCGCAAGCGCCCGTTGCTGCATCTCGCCGCCCGCCGCCTGTCCGACGGCCGTTCCGCCGGTCTCTCGGCCGACTACGAGCGATTTCGCGCCGCGGAATCGGGATGGCTCGACGACTTCGCGCTGTTCATGGCGCTGAAGGATGCGCACGGCGGCGTCGCCTGGCGCGGCTGGGAGCCCGCGGTCGCGCGGCGCCAGCCGGCGGCATTGGCGGAGTGGCGGACGCGCCTGGTCGGCGAGATCGCCGAGCAGGCCGCGCTGCAGTTTCTGTTCTTCCGACAGTGGGAGGCCGTGCGCGCTGCCGCCGCGGCGGACGGCATTCGCATCCTCGGCGACCTGCCGATCTTCGTCGCCGATGACAGCGCCGATGTGTGGGCCAACCGCGAATTGTTCCAGCTCGACGCCGACGGCGCGCCGAGCGTGGTCGCGGGCGTGCCGCCCGACTACTTCAGCGCCACGGGTCAGCTGTGGGGCAACCCGCTCTACCAGTGGGAGGTCCACGAAGCGCGCGGCTTCGATTGGTGGATCGGCCGCCTGCGCGCCGCGCTGCGATTCTGCGACGTGGTGCGTGTCGATCACTTCATCGGATTCACGCGCTACTGGGCGGTGCCGCGCGCCGAGACCACCGCGGTGCACGGGGCCTACCGCCCCGCGCCCGGCGTCGCGGTGCTCGAAGCCTTCCGTGCAGCGCTCGGCGACGTCGCGATCGTCGCCGAGGATCTCGGCGTGGTGACGCCGGAGGTCGACGCACTGCGCGAGCGCTTTCACCTCCCGGGCATGCACGTCTTGCAGTTCGCCTTCGACGGCGACGCGCACAACCGCGATCTGCCGCACCGCTACGAGGCGAACAGCGTCGTCTACACCGGCACCCATGACAACGACACCACCGCCGGGTGGTTCCACTCCGCAGGGCCGGCGGTTCGGCACGCCGCGTTGCGGTACCTCGGACGACGGGCGCCGCGCGACGTCGTCGCGCATCTCGTTCGCCTGGCGATGGCGTCGGTGGCCGACACCGCCATCGTGCCGGTCCAGGACGTGCTCGGGCTGGGTACCGACGCGCGCATGAATCTTCCCGGCAGCCCCGAGGGCAACTGGGCCTGGCGTCTGCGCGACGGCGAGCTCGGCGGCGAGCAGGCCGACCGGCTGGCCGAGCTCGTCGAGACCTACGGCCGCGAGGAGAAAACGGAGTGAGAGACCGCCAAGCACGCCAAGATGTCGCCGAGGATTCGCAAGCAGTCTTGGCGAGATCTTGGCGTCCTTGGCGGTTTCGCTAGCCGCTACGAGGTCCGCGCCGTCGCCAGGCGCAGCACGTCGGCATAGCCTGCGGTGATGCAGCTGTCGTCGATGGCCTTGCGCTCGCGCAGCAACCGGTGCAGCGCCGGCAGGTTGTGATGCGGGACGGTCATCAGCAAGTGGTGCTCGAGGTGGAAGTTGACGCGGTTCGGCGCGACCAGCAACCGTTCCCACCAGCCGGCGAGCGTGGTGCGCGTGTTGCGCATCGGATCGAGGCGGTCGGGCACCATGCCGTGCTCGGCGATGGAGCGGATGCGCGTCACCAGCCGGTAGGTGGTGAGCCAGGCGACGACCCACAGCAGGTACAGCGCCGGATGGCCGGCCACCGTGAGCACGCCGAGCAGCGCGGCGTTGGTCACCGCCACCGGGATCAGCTTGTGCCAGCCGACGTCGGGCTGCTCGCCCGCGTTCATGCCCAGCGCCCGCTGATTGCGCCCGCGCGAGCGGCCGATGTCCCGGAGGAACACGGCGCGCGCCTGCTTCCATCCGGTCTTGCCGCTCAGATCGCGCCACACTTTGCGGCGAAAGCTCTCGCGGGTGATCGGGAACGGCGCCGCCAGGCCCAGATCGGGATCCTGATCGGTGCCGGTCCGGCTGTGATGCAGGAGATGGTAGGTGCGGTACGGTCCGACCTCGGCCCACACCGGATACGCCGCGAGCCAGTTGCCCGCCCAGTCGTTGAGCCGCCGACTGCGGAACAGCGTCCGATGCGCCGCCTCGTGCATGACGATCGCCATGCCGAGTTGGCGGGCGCCGATGACGAAGAGGGCGAAGACGACCGTCAGCGGGTTGGGCGCCGACGCGACCAGCGCCATCGCCGCCAGGACGAGCACCCAGTTGGACGCGATCATCCACGCGGAGGCGAGCGGGTTGATGCGCAGCAGCGCCTTGCGCTCCTCGGGGGCGAGCACTTCGCGCAACATCGCCGCGGCAGCTTTGCTGGTGTCGACGGCGGCGTTCATCCCAGCGTCGAGACTGACCACAGTTGGCGAGGTTTGGCTACGCCACCCCGATCGGGCAGCTCACGCCGGTGCCGCCCATGCCGCAGTAGCCGCCGGGGTTCTTGGCCAGGTACTGCTGGTGGTACTCCTCGGCGTAGTAGAACTCGGGCGCGGCAAGGATTTCGGTGGTGATGACCCCGAAGCCTGCCGCGCGCAGACGCTGCTGGTAGGCGTCGCGCGACGCGGCGGCGGCGCGTTGCTGGGCATCGGAGTACGTGTAGATGCCGGAGCGGTACTGGGTGCCGGCGTCGTTGCCCTGGCGCATCCCCTGCGTGGGATCGTGATGCTCCCAGAACGTCTGCAGCAGGTCCTCGTAGCGAACCGTCCCCGGCTGGAAGACCACGCGCACGACCTCGTTGTGGCCGGTCATGCCGCTACACACCTCGCGGTAGGTCGGATTGGGGGTCAGTCCGGCCGCATAGCCGACCGCGGTGCTGTACACGCCCGCGAGCTTCCAGAACACCCGCTCCGCCCCCCAGAAGCAGCCCATGCCAAACAGCGCCAGCTCCGTGCCCTCGGGAAACGGCGGCACGATGCGGTGGCCGTTCACGAAGTGCTTTTCCGGCACGGGCATCGCCTCCGCGCGCCCGGGGAGCGCGTCGTCGGCAGTGGGCATCTGCAGCTTGTCCGACTTCCAGAGCATGAGCACCTCCGAGAAAACAGACGAACACAGCCGGCCCGGTGTCCGCAACATGCCTCCCGCGCCGGTCACGCCCGTCCGGCCATCCGGATTGTACCGCGCATTCCCTTACCCGCTGCGACGCTGGCGTGTGCCACGCGGACTGTGCTGAAGGAATCGAATGCCGCTGCCTTCAAAGGGGATCGCCGCCGACCTGCTGCTCGACCAGCTCGCCACGCTGCAGGCGGGCGATGTCGACTGGAAGTCGGGTCGCGCCTTCAGCCTCGCCTACCACGCCGGGCCCGACGTGCTCGCCTTGGCCACCGAGGCGCTGGCGCGCTTCCAGTCCGCCAACGCGCTCAACGTGGACGCGTTCCCCAGCCTGCGGCGCATGCAGAACGACGTCGTCACGATGATCGCCGACCTGCTGAACGGCGGACCGGAAGCGGCGGGGTTCATGACCAGCGGCGGCACCGAGAGCATCCTGCTGGCCGTCAAGGCGGCGCGCACGCGTGGCCGCGCCCGCGGCATCACGGCGCCCGAGATGGTCGTGCCCGCGAGCGCACATGCGGCGTTCGAGAAGGGCGCCGCCTATTTCGACGTGCGCTCGGTGCGGGTGCCTGTCGGAGCGGATTTCAGAGCCGATCCCGACGCGATGGCGGCCGCCATCACGCCCAACACCGTCCTGCTCGTCGCGTCGGCGCCGGCGTATCCGCAGGGCGTCGTCGATCCGATCGGGGAGATCGCCGCGCTGGCGGCGGCGCGCGACATCAATTGCCACGTGGACGCGTGCATGGGGGGCATCACGCTGCCGATGCTCGAGCGGCTCGGCCATCCGCTGCCGCGTTTCGACTTTCGCGTGCCGGGCGTGACGTCGATGTCGGTCGATCTGCACAAATACGGCTACACGGCGAAGGGCGCGTCGGTGATCCTCCATCGCAACAAAGCGCTGCGGAAGGACCAGACCTTCGTCACCGACAACTGGCTCGGCGGCCTCTACGGCAGCTCGGGCGTGCTCGGCACCAAGAGCGGCGGCCCGATCGCCGCGGCGTGGGCGGTGCTGCACTACCTCGGCGAGGACGGCTACCTGCGCCTCACGCGCGTGGCGCGGGCCGCGACCGAGCAGCTCATCGCCGGCCTGCGCGCCATTCCCGGCGCGCGCGTACTCGGCACCCCCGCGGCGACCCTGGTCGCGTTCACCTTCGACGACGCGGATCCGTTCGCCGTCGGCGCCGGGCTCGCCGAGCGCGGCTGGGTCGTCGACCAGCAACAGCCGCCGCCGAGTCTGCACTGCACCGTCAACGCCGTGCACGACGGCGTCATCGAGGAGTTCCTGATCACCCTGCGCGGCGTGCTCGACGACGTCCGCGGGCAGCGCGCCCGCCAACGCGCCTACGGCGTGGTCGAATAGCGCGGTCGACGCACTGCGTCACAAACTGTTCATCGGCCTGCAACGCCGTTGTCACCATCGCTCGCTACGATGAGACTGACGATGAATACCGTGACGATGAACGAAGCGTTCGGCGCCGACCTCGTGGCGGCCGATCGCGACCTCCTCCCCGAGGAGCGGCTGATGATCGGCGTGCTGGTCTGTGCGTGCACCGATCTCCGCCTGACCGCGTGCGGGCCGGCGGCCGACGCGCTGCGCGACGAGGCGCGGCGCTGGATCGCCGTCGACGATGATCAGTGGCCGCTCGCCTTCGTGCCGATCTGCCGCCACTTCGGCGTCGAGCCGGCCGCGCTGCGGGCGCGCCTGCTGAGCGGTGCGCGCGACAGCAGCCGCGCGCCCGGTCTGCCGCAAGCGGCCTGATCAGGTGGGGACGCGCCGTGCGGCGCGTCCCCGGATCACTGCGTCCTCAGCCGACGCAGCCGTTGAGGAGGGCGTTGACGCCTGAGATCAGCTCGTTGATGCCGACCGACCCGTCACCGTTCACGTCGAACGACGGGCAGGTGGAGAGCGCGGCGTTGCCCTGCGCGATGTTGACGCCGCTGATCAACTCATTGACGGTCAGCTCGCCGTTGCCGTTGCAGTCGCCGACGCAGGCGCCCGGCGTCGGCGGCGTGGCCGGCGTGCGGGTGGACGTCGGCGGCACGGTTACCGTCGGCAGACCCGAGGTCGCCGTCGGCGTCGGCGTGTTGCCGCCCGGCGCGCCCGCCATGCATGCGCCTCTCTGGGCGCCCATATACTCGAACGTTTCGCACCGGCTCAGCGCCGTGCAGTCGTTGAAGTCGTTGCACGCCCCACCCTCATTGGTCGGAACGCACTGACCCTGTTGGCAGCGCTCGCACTCGCCGAAACAGCGCGACGCGGAGTTGTCGCAGCGGTCGGTGGCGGGATTGCAGGCGCCCTTGCAGTTTCCCTGGTCCGGGCAGTCGCGCGGTCGCGGCAGGCAGAACGCCACGCCGGGGAACTCGGGCACCGGTTGGATGATCTGACAGGAGCCCGACAGGCACGGTCCGTAGCCGGACGCGTCGCAGGTCGAGCCGTTGTCGGCGACGTTGCCGCTGCACTGCAACGGCGCCCCCGGGATGGGAACGAGCTGCACGCACTTGCCGCAGCCGCCGCCGCACGAGGTGTTCACCGGCGCCGGATCGCCCATGCAGACACCTTCCGGGCCGCAGCGGTCGTTGACCGTGCAATCGTCGAAGTCGTCGCAGCTGCCGCTCGTTGCCGGCGTTCCCGTGCAGTTTCCCTCGAAGCACATGTCGTTCTTCGTGCACGCGTTGAAATCGTCGCAGGTCTGCGCGCGCGCCCCCGAAACAACGGCCAGCGCCACGCCCATGGCGACCAGACCGACCAAAATTCTTCGCATAGCTGATGATCCCTCCATACGTGGCATCATCACTGATCGGTGTTTCGGTCAAGCCGACGGCTTCTCCCGCACCACCCAGATGGGCACCCGCCCGATGCCCTTGAGACGCTCGCCGCGCAAGCGGCGCAACTGCAGGTTCTCGCGCGCCGCGAGCTGGGCGCCGAGCGCATCCGAGGCGAGCACGGTCCCCGGGCGGGCGATGCTGACCAACCGGCTGGCGAGGTTCACGGTCGGGCCATAGATGTCTCCCTGCCACGCCACCACCGGGCCGCTGGCGAGGCCGACCCGCACGTCGGGCAACTCGGGGTCGCGGCTGTATGCGTCCACCAGCGCCAGGGCGATCGCGGCAGCGGCCGCCGGATCCTCGACGGCGAACATCACTTCGTCGCCGATCATCTTGATCACCCGTCCCCCGCGCTCCGGGATATGCTCGTAGGCGACGGCTTCGAAGCGATCGACCGCGGCGGCCAGCTCCGCCGGTTCGCGCCGCTGACTGAAGGCGGTGAACCCGACCAGATCCGCGAAGCCGACCACCAGCTGCGCGTCGCCGGTCGCGGCGCCGGCGGTGGCGGCGCGCAGCGCCGCGGCGACCAGGTGTCGGCGCCACACGTACGCGAGCAGCGGCTCGACCGCACTCGCCAGCGCGGCGGTGCTGTCAGCGTCAATCACCGCATCGGCGCGCGCCGCGATCTGCGCCTCGGCGATGCGCGACAGCGCCTGGCCGGTCACACGGGTGAGCTGCAGCAGCCCGTCCGGCGCCGCGATGTGGCTCACGACCAGTCCACGCGCCGCCTCGAGCGTGGCGGCGTCGGCGTCGGTGAAGACGCGCACGTCGTCCGCGACCGGCGGAAATCCCATCGCCCGCCAGAGCCGTCGCGCTTCGTCCAGCGTCACGCCGCCCGCCGCGGCGACCTCCGCCGACGTGTAGACCGGCTCGCCGAGCACCGCGCGCGCGAGATCGTCCGCGAGTGGAGATGCCATGGCCCTCCATAGCACCGCCCCGACGGCAATCGGATCGCACCGCCGTGACCGGCCAGGTAGCGTGCCGAGACAAGGCCAACCGCCAAGGACGCCAAGACCTCGCCAAGGATTCGCGAGCGATCTTGGCGAGAGCTTGGCGTCCTTGGCGGTTCAGAGCTGCCGCGGCCACGAGGTGATCGTCCGGCGCTCCGCTAGCCCCCAGGACATCGCCGAGCCGCCCAACATCCCGTTTCCGGGGCGGATTGTCGGGGCGCGACCCGAAACGCCGCGACTCCGCACACTGGGCTCGTGATACGGTGCCGAAAATGATAGAGTCCTCGCTGATCTGGCTGCGCGGCGCGCCAGGCCGCCGCTGGCCTTTCGCCCCCCCACGAAGATCTCGGTAATACCACCGCGCGGTTCGGACGCCCTGCGGTGTCTTCTGCGGCCGTGGTCCGGGGTCAGGTAGGCCCCTGAGCCGACGAAGCGTCGGACGACCACGAGATAGAGGAGCAGTGGATGGCATTTCAGCGTTTCGGCCCGACGCGACGGGCGAGCAAGAACGAATTGGTGATCGGCGTCGGCTCTCGCGCCTATGTGAACTGGCATCCGGGCACCGGCGATACCCGCGGGGTCCCGATGATGGACGGCTCGGGGGTTCAACTCAGCAACGATCTCCGCGACGGCGAGGAAGTCGAGATTCTCTCCTGGCTGCCGCGTTCGCGTGAAGGGCTGACGTACCAGATCCGCCGCATGAAGGACCGCAGCGAGTGGTGGATCGCCGCGACGTACCTGCGCCGCGCCGCCGTCGCCCCTCCGCCCGCCCTCGTCGCCGCCGCCACCGGCGAGACGTCTGGTCAGGTGTGAAGACGCCGATATCTCAGATGACGCGCACCGCCATTCTGGAGGCGCTGCGCGACGACGGCTTCGACCTGCCGCCGTCACCGAACGCTCGTACGGTCGCCTCCAACCTGCAGGCAGCCGCACGTGCCGGTTGTCTGCAGTGGGGGGGCGACCGGATCGTCAGCACGCTCGACGGTCACGAGCTCGATCTGCGGCGCGTACGACAGCGCCGCATCTGAACGCCGGTCAGCGCAGCCGGAAGGGCGGCTGATACGCCCTGCCGGCGAGCGCGACCACGGCGGTGACGAGCGCGGCCAGCGACGCCGTGCTCGCGCGCAGCGCGTCACGGCCCGCGCCGGGCGCGGCGAGCAGTGACTGAATCGATGCCGCGTACGCCGCCGGCCGAATGGCCATCGCGTCGATGGCCTCGAGGGCGCCCTTGTCCGTCGCGAAGTAGACCCGGTTGAGGGCGAAGAGGACCTGTGTCAGGTGCGCGGCGACACGCACGATGCCGCCGGCGGCGCCATAGACGTCGCTTCGCTCCGCCGACACCTCGGCGTGGTAGAGCGAGAACTCGGCGCCCCAACCGTGGGTGGTGACGATCGCGTCGCGCAGCGCCTCCGGATAGACGCGGACCGACGCTTTGAGCGGCGCGAGCGCGTCCTCGGCATCGCGCAACGGCACGCAATCGGCGGTCTCGGCGAAGTAGATGACGTTGTGAAAGCCGAACGGCGGCTGCTGGTGGAAGTCCCATGCCACGTGGCCGCCGGCGGCCTCGTCGAGCACGCGGCGCACCTGATCGAGGCTGCGGTAGATGAGATCGACTCGACCGACGGTGGTGCGCAACCAGGCGCCGCCATTCACCCACGGCCCCCACGCGTAGGGGGCGGTGGGAGCGGCGGCGGAATCGAAGCGCGCGCACACGGCTCGGAGCGACTCGAGATCCGGCGGCACGGCGTCGCGGTAGTAGAGCGCCAGGTCGACGTCGGACGCCGTATGCGCGGTGCCGCGCGCCCACGAGCCGCCGAGCGCGATGGCGACGACGCCGGGCAGGTCGCTCAGGGCGTCGACGAGCGCGGCGATGACCGCGCGCCGATCGACCGGGAGACGTGACAGCGCGCTCATGGATGGCCGGCGTCGTCGCGGGGCAGCACCTGGCGCACACGGGCGCGCGCCTCGGCGTCGAGCGCGGTCCACGCCGCGCGCACGTCGCGCCAGACCCGCACCTGGAATGTCTTCACCACGGCGCGGAACGGGCGGCCGAGCAGGACGCCGTCGTAGAGGGCGCGCCCACGATCGAAGGCGCGCTCGTTGAAGCGCTTCTCACCGGCGGCGCACGCCGACTCGTAGGCGGCCTCGTTCTGCGCCATCAGCGGCACGAAGGTGCGGTCGATGAGATCGAGCAGCGGGCGCAGCGATTCGCTGAGGGCCAACGGAGCGGCGCCGGCGGTGTGGGCGCCGTCGCGCACGGCGCACAACCAGCGGTACGTCGTCGGGGCGCGCCGGCGCATCTCCTCGGCCGCGGTCGGATCCTTGAGGTTCATCCCGAGCTGGCCGTACACGCTCGCGTCGGCGATGGTGAAGCGCCCACCGAGCAGGAACGGCTGGCGGACCAGCACGCCCTCGACCGCGGCGAGCACGGAGGCGCGGATCTCGTCGAGCAGCGCGTGCGTCGGCGGAAACCCGCCGCGCGCCGGCGGCGTCAGCTCGGCCGGCAGGCCGGGAATCACGAGATCGGGAGGCGCGACGCTGAACAGGTAGGGCAGGCGCCGCACCTGCCGGCGCGCGAAGCGGCGCGCCATGATGGGCTCGCCGCCGGGCGGCAGGACCTTGGCGAACTCGCGCGCCAGACGGACGCCCGCATCATTGGTGCGCGCCGACGTCACCCAGCGGGCATGGTGGACGAGGTAGAGACCGACCTCGTCGAAGGCCTCGTCGATCAGGCGCGCGACGAAACCGAGGGCCGGGTCGTCGGGCATCAACGGCCCGCGCGGCGGCGGCTGGGTACGGTCCAGCCAGATCGCGAGGGCGGTCGAGTCATAGAGGACACGCCGTTCGTCGACGATGAGGAACGGGACCAGCGGATACTCGTCGAGCGGGTCGAGGGCCGGCCAGCGCTCGATGGTGCGGCGCCGCTTGCTGCGCTCGATCAGCCGGATGCAGCGCAGATTCTCGAGCCGGCCGCCCTCCGCCGGGAGGTCGCGGAACGGAACCGCCGCCGCGGTGAGCAGCGCACGGAGCTTGAGGGTGTAGGGCGAGAGCTCCGAGCCCCAGACGACGAAGCGCGACACTCAGCTATCCAACCTTGATGTGACGGAAAACTTTCACCACGGAGGCACGGAGGCACGGAGAATTCAGGGTTGAGCTTGCAAGCGAGAAGACTCGCCGCAAGCCCATTTTCGATGAGGCTCGGTGTCAGGCACTCGGCGGCCCTTCAAGTCAGTGTTCTCCGTGTCTCCGTGCCTCCGTGGTGACAGTCTTCTGTCAGATCAAGGCTAACGCTTGCGCGTGGTCCGATAGCGGGCGATCAGCGCATTCGTCGAGCTGTCGTGGGCCAGCTTCGTGTTGCTCTGCAGCTCGGGGATGATGCGTTTGGCGAGCACCTTGCCGAGCTCGACGCCCCATTGGTCGAACGAGTTGATGCTCCAGATGACGCCCTGCGTGAATACGCTGTGCTCGTAGAGCGCGACGAGCGTGCCGAGCGTGAACGGCGACAGGCGCTCCGCGAACAGGACGCTCGACGGATGATTCCCGTCGAAGGTGCGGTACGGCACCTGCCAATCGGGCACCCCGTCGGCCTTCACCTCGTCGGCGGTCTTGCCGAAGGCGAGGGCCTCCGCCTGCGCGAGGACGTTGGCGGTGAGGAGATCGTGATGCTCGCCGAGCGGGTTGAGCGAATGGGCGAAGGCGAGGAAGTCGCATGGGATCAGCTTCGTGCCCTGATGGATCAGCTGATAGAACGAGTGCTGGCCGTTGGTGCCGGGCTCGCCCCAGAAGATCGGGCCGGTCTCGTAGTCGTCGATGTGCGCGCCCTCGAGCGTCGTCCGCTTGCCGTTGCTCTCCATGGTGAGCTGCTGAAGATAGGCGGGGAAACGCTTGAGGTACTGGTCGTAGGGCAGCACCGCGACGGTCTGGGCGCCGAAGAAGTCGCTGTACCAGACGGACAGGAGGCCCATCAGCGCCGGCAGGTTCTTGTCGAGCGGTGTGTTCAGGAAGTGCTCGTCCATCGCGCGAAAGCCGGCGAGGAGCTCGCGGAAGCCCTCGGCGCCGACGGCGAGCATGGTGGAGAGCCCGATGGCGGAGTCCATCGAATAGCGGCCGCCGACCCAGTCCCAGAAGCCGAACATGTTGGCGGTGTCGATGCCGAACTTCGAGACCTCCTCGGCGTTGGTGGACACGGCGACGAAGTGCTTGGCGATCGACGCGTCGTCGCGCAGCGCCGCGAGCGTCCACTTCCGGGCACTGTGCGCGTTGGTCATCGTCTCGAGCGTGGTGAAGGTCTTCGAGGAGATGATCCACAGCGTCTCGGCCGGATCGAGGTCGTGCGTGGCCTCGATGAAGTCGGTGCCGTCGACGTTCGACACGAAGCGGAACGTCATGTCTCGGCGGCTGAAGTGGCGGAGCGCCTCGTAGGCCATCACCGGCCCGAGGTCGGACCCGCCGATGCCGACGTTGATGACGTTGCGGATGCGCTTGCCCGTGTGCCCCGTCCAGGCCCCCGAGCGCACGCGTTCGGTGAAGGCCGCCATGCGATCGAGGACGGCGTGCACCTCGGGGACCACGTCGGCGCCGTCGACGCGGATGGTCGTGCCGCGCGGGGCACGCAGCGCGATGTGCAGGACCGCGCGCTTCTCGGTGACGTTGATCTTGTCGCCGCGGAACATCGCGGCCCGTCGCTCCTCGAGGCCGCAGGCGGCGGCGAGCTTGAGCAGCAACGCGATGGTCTCGTCGGTGACGCGATGCTTGGAATAGTCGAGGTAGAGCCCCGCGCCCTCGACGGTCAGCCGCTCGCCGCGCTTCGCGTCCTTCGCGAACAGGTCGCGCAGATGCAGGTCACGCACCTTCGCGTGATGCGCGACCAGTGCCTGCCATTCCGGCTTTTGCGTCAGCGACATGATCCCTCCTCTCACCACAGAGGAACACAGCGGTCCCCTGGGCGCCTCGGTGTTCCGCTGTGGTTAGGGCTTCTTCCCCAACTGCGCGAGCGCCGCCGCGACCACGGCTTCCGGCTCGAAGCCGAACTTCTTCTGTACGTCCTTGAGCGGTGCCGACGCGCCGAACGTGTGCATGCCGATGATGGCGCCGTTCAGTCCGACGTAGTGCGCCCAGCCGAGCGTCGAGGCCTGCTCGACGGCGACGCGGGCGGTGACCGACGGCGGCAGCACCTCGTCGCGGTAGGCCTGCGGCTGGCGCTCGAACAGCTCCCAGGACGGCATGACTGACGACGCGTGCCTTGACGCCGCGCTTGGTCAGGTCCTCGTACGCCGTCACGCACAGGCCGACCTCGCTGCCGGTGGCGATGAGCAGCACGTCCGGCGCGCCCTGCGGCGGATCGGCGAGGACGTACGCCCCCTTCGCGAGCCCGGCGGCCGGCGCGTACTTGGTGCGGTCGAGCGTGGGCAGGTTCTGGCGCGACAGGACCAGCATCACCGGCTCGTGTTGGCGCGGCATGATGAAGCGCCACGCTTCGACGACCTCGTTGGCGTCGCCCGGCCGCATCGTCAGGAGATTGGGGATGGCGCGCAGCGACGCGAGCTGCTCGACCGGCTGGTGGGTCGGGCCATCCTCGCCGACGCCGATCGAATCGTGCGTGAAGATGAAGATGACGGGCAGCTCCATGAACGCGGCCAGGCGGATCGACGGACGGGCGTAGTCGGTGAAGATGAAGAAGCCGGAGCCGAACGGCCGCACCTTGCTCAACGACATGCCGTTGAGGATGGCGCACATCCCGTGCTCGCGGATGCCGAAGTGGAAATTGTGGCCGCCGTACTCCTCGGCCTCGAAGTCGCCGGCGCCCTTCAAGGTGAGCCGCGTCTTCGTCGACGGGAACAGGTCGGCGGCGCCGCCGATCAGCCACGGCACGTTCTGGGTGACGACGTTGAGCACCTTGCCGCTGGAATCGCGGCTGGCGAGTCCCTTGGCGTCGGCGGGGAAGGTCGGCAGGTCTTTGTCCCACCCGTCCGGCAGCTCGCGCCGCTGCATGCGGTCGAGGTGGTCGGCGAGCTGCGGGAACTCCTTGGCGTAGGCGGCGCGCAGCGCCTGCCAGGCTTTGCGCTGTTCGGCGCCGCGGGCGCCGATGCCCGCGGCGAAGTGCTCGCGGACGCCGGCGGGCACCAGGAACTTCGCGTCCTCCGGCCATCCGTACCGGCGCTTGGCGCCGCGGATCTCGTCCTCGCCGAGCGGCTCGCCGTGCGCGGCGCTGGTGTCCTGCTTGGAGGGCGCGCCGTAGCCGATGTGGCTGTCGACGATGATCAGGGTCGGCCGGTCGTCGGTGTGCGCGAAGTGCTCGAAGGCGCGGGCGAGCAGGCCGGTGTCGTTGGCGTCGCCGACGCGCTGCACGCTCCAGCCGTAGCCCATGAAGCGCGCGGCGACGTCGTCGCTGTAGGCGAGCGCGGTGTTGCCCTCGATGGTGATGTGGTTGTTGTCGTAGATCCAGCACAGGTTGGAGAGCGCGCAGATGGCCGGCGAGCGAGGCCGCCTCGTGGCTGATGCCTTCCATCATGCAGCCGTCGCCGCAGATCGCGTAGGCGTTGAAGTCGAACAGCGTGTAGTTGGGCCGGTTGAAGTACTGCGCCATCCAGCGGCTCGCGATGGCCATGCCGACGCTGTTGGCGATGCCCTGGCCGAGCGGACCGGTGGTGGTCTCGACGCCGGACGTCCAGCGGTACTCGGGATGGCCGGCGCACTTCGAGCCGAGCTGGCGGAAGGTCTTGATGTCGTCGAGCGTCACCGAGGGCTGACCGAGGATCTCGTAGTCCGGATCGACCGCCTGCACGCCCGTGAGGTGCAGCAGGCTGTACAGCAGCATCGACGCGTGGCCGTTCGAGAGCACGAAGCGGTCGCGATTCGGCCAGATCGGGTCGGCCGGATCGAAGCGCAGGAAGCGCTGCCACAACGTATACGCCACCGGCGCCAGCGCCATCGGCGTCCCGGGGTGCCCCGAGTTCGCCTTCTGGACCGCGTCCATCGACAACGTGCGGATGGTGTTGATGCAGAGCTGATCGAGGTCCTGTGCGTCCGCCATGCCGTCTCCCTCTCGAGCGAGCCCGCAGTGTAGCGCGCGCGCGCGCGATCAAAAAGCGGATGTGCCCCGGAGGACGACGGATGAAACACGACAGACCGACGACCAACGACCGGAGGGCGACTGACATCCATCCTTCGCCCGTGATCGTTCGTCCTCGGTCTTTCTGCTCTTCGCCCCTCCGCACGTCCACGTCCGCTCGTTGCCGGTTTGCGCTCGGTCGCCGTGCTACAAATCACGCATGCCACTCGATCCCAACACGTGTTACCGGGCGCTGCGCACGCGCGACCGGCGGTTCGACGGGCGCTTCTTCGTCGCCGTGCGCACCACCGGCGTGTACTGCCGGCCGGTGTGCCCGGCGCGCACGCCGCTGCGCACCAACATCGACTTCTATGCCTGTGCCGCGGCGGCCGAGGCGGCCGGCTTCCGGCCGTGCAAGCGTTGCCGGCCGGAGACGTCTCCCGGCACGCCGGCCTGGCTGGGGTCCTCGGCGGTGGTGTCGCGGGCGCTGCGCCTGATCCGCGACGGCGCCCTCGACGGCGGTGGCGTCGACGCGCTCGCGGCGCGGCTCGGCGTCGGCGGCCGCCAACTGCGCCGCCTCTTCGATCAGCATCTCGGCGCGTCGCCGGCGGCGGTGGCGCGCGCCCAGCGCCTCCAGGCGGCGCGCGCCATGATCGATCAGACGGCGCTGCCGATGCTGGAGGTCTCGGCGGCGGCGGGATTCCAGAGCCTGCGGCAGTTCAACCACGCGATACGCCAGACGTTCGGGGCGTCGCCGCGCGCGCTGCGCAAGACGTCGCTGCGCTGGGCCGTGTCCCTGCGCGAGCGCGAGTGCCTCGCGCTGCGCCTGCCGTACCGGCCGCCGCTCGACTGGCGCGGTCTGCTCGCCTTTCTCGCGGTACGAGCGACCCCGGGCGTCGAGGCGATCGACGGCGACGTCTTTCGGCGCGCCGTGCAGATCGGCGACACCGTCGGCTGGATCGAGGTGGGCCCGGCGCCCGGCGCGACGGCGTTGCTGCTGCGCCTGTGGCCGTGCGACGGCGCGATCCTGCTGCCGGTGGTCGAGCGCGTGCGCCGCGTCTTCGACCTCGGCGCCGATCCGCTGCAGATCGCCGCCCACCTCCGCGCCGATCCGCGCCTGCGCCCGCTCGTTGCCGCGCGCCCGGGTCTGCGCGTGCCCGGCGCCTGGGATCCCTTCGAGGTCGCGGTGCGCGGCATCGTCGGCCAGCAGATCTCGGTGGTCGGGGCGACCACCCTGATCGGGCGCCTCGTCGAGCGCTGCGGCAGGCGCGTCGATCTCGCCCCCGGAGTCACGCACCTGTTTCCGACGCCGGCGGCCCTCGCCGCCGCCGATCTCGCCGGCGTCGGCATGACGGGCGCCCGCGTTGCGCGCGCTGCAGAGCCTGGCGCGCGCCGTCGCCGCCGGCGAGCTCCATCTCGACGCGGCGCTCGGGCTCGAGGACGCCGTGGCCCGCCTGCGGGCGCTTCCCGGCATCGGTGAATGGACGGCGCAGTACATCGCGATGCGCGGCCTCGGCGAGCCCGACGCATTCCCGCACGGCGACCTGGTGCTCTGCCAGGCGCTCGGCAACGGACATGGCCGCGTCGCGCCGAAGGAGCTGTCGAAAGCGGCCGAGGCGTGGCGGCCGTGGCGCGCCTATGCGGCGGTGCATCTGTGGGCGGGGGCGCACCGCACAGAACGCAGAGGAACCCTGCGGAGGAGCGCATGATCGCGATCGACATCTGCGAGTGCGAGACGACCTTGGGCGCCGTCACCGGCGCCGCGTGCGACGGGAACCTGGTGGCGTTGACGTTCAGCGACCGCTGGCCGCAGGTCGAGGCGCGACTGCGGCGGCGATTCGGCACGTACAACGCGCGCCGCGGCGACCCCACAGGCCTGGGCACGCGGCTCGAGCGCTACTTCGCCGGCGACCTGAACGCCTTCGACGGCCTCACCCTGGATCCTGGCGGAACCGAGTTTCAACGCTCGGTGTGGACCGCGCTTCGTGACATTCCGGCCGGCCGCACGGCCAGCTACTCGGAGCTGGCGCGCGAGATCGGCTCACCCACCGCGGTGCGGGCGGTCGGCGCCGCCAACGGCGCCAATCCCATCTGGCTCGTCATCCCCTGCCATCGCGCCATCGGCGCCAACGGCAACCTCACCGGCTACGCCGGCGGCCTCGATCGCAAGCGCTGGCTCCTGCAACACGAGGGCGTGCTGCTGGCGTAGCTCCGCCGGAGCGCGGCGCGTCAGCGCCGCTGGGTCGGGCGCGGCGTCAGCCGCGCTCACGCGCGGCCCGCGATCCAGCGGCGCTGACGCGCCGCGCTCCACGTCCGTGCGTGCGGCTGGCGCCCCCGCCGTGAATCTCAGTCCGCGATCCAGTTGCCGTGGAAGCCGAACGGGACGCGGCAGGGGAGGTGCACGACCCCGACCGGCGGCTGGCGCACGTCGGATGCGTCGAGGATGACGAAGTCCGTCGCGTCGCGCGCCGCATCGTAGACGTACTGCACCACCCAGCCCTCGTCCTCGCCGGCTCGCGCCGAGGCGGGGATGAACACGCCTTCGCTGGGAGTGCGCCCGAGGCCGAATTCGTGCGCCGTCGCGCTGCCGGTCTGTAGATCGTACTTCACCAGCGCGCACGACTGCGTGCGATCGTCCTCGCCCTCGAAGACGTTGGCGGCGGCGTAGCCGTAGCGATTGCGCAGGCCGCTGCGGCGCTCGTCGAGGCGCGGGAACTCGACCGGCCGGTCGTCGAGCTGGCGTTCGTCGACGCGACCGGCGGCGAGATCGATCGTCCAGCGCCACAGCGTCGCAGTGCCGATTCCCTCGGAGCCGCCGCGCCAGAGCTCGGGATAGCGGGCGACGTCGATGACGATGCCGGTGCCGTCCTCGTAGGCGTTCATCGGGTGGAAGACGTAGCAGGGCTGGATCGGGAACCAGCGCACGTCGGCATTGCTGCCGCCGCGCGGCATGACGCCGAGGCGGGCGCCGTAGTCGTCGCTCCAGCGATAGGGGAAGCGGTTCTGCAGGGCCAGGTCGAAGTCGAAGACGATCGGCAGGTCCATGAACACGACGTGCCGATCGGTGATCGCGAAGTCGTGGATCATCGTCGGTCCGGGCACCTCGATGACCTCGCTCTTCACCAGCGCTCCCTGCGCGTCGACCACGTGGTAGGTGAGCCACGGCTGGATGAACCGGTAGCCGAAGAAGTGCATCTCGCCGGTGACCGGGCACGTCTTCGGATGGGCGGTGAAGCTGGTGGTCAGACGCCCGCCGAAGTCGCACAGCCCGACGGTGTCGAGCTCGCGCGAGACCTCCACCGGGAAGGAGCTCTCGACCAGCGCCAGCACGCGCCCCGCGTGTTGCACGATGTTGGTGTTGTTGACGCCGGCGGAGTGGTCGACGTTGCCGTTGGCGTCGACGAACTCGACGCCTTCGGTGAACGTGCGCGTGCGGACGTAGCGATTGCGGTACCACTGCGCGCGACCGTTCTCGAGGCGTACGCCGTGCAGCATGCCGTCGCCGACGAACCAGTGCGGCGAGTAGCCCGACTGCGGGTTCGGGCCGTTGCGCATGTACACGCCGCGCAGCTCGGGCGGGATGGTGCCCTCGACGGCGAGGTCGACGACGGTGCGCTCCTCGGTCACCGGGGCGTAGTTCCCACGCAGATGGAACGGCAGGTCCTTCTCATTCTTCTCGGTCATGTCATCTCCTGATCCACGAAGAACGCCGGGAACCACGAAGAGCCGAAGGGTTCGTCGGAAGCGCTCGCGTGGTGTGGCTTGGCGGTCATTCGTGTTCGGTGCGGCCTTTGGCGAACGAACGCCATTCCCCCTCGATCAGCCGCTCGTGCGGAAGATAGCGCGCCTTGTAAGCCATGGCGCGGTTTCCGGCGACGTACAGACCGAGGTACAGAAAGCGCAGACCCCACTGCCGGCACAGCGCGATCTGTTTGAGCACCGAATAGGTGCCCAGGCTGAGGCGGGCGAACGACGGGTCGTAGTAGCAATACACCGCCGAGAGGGCATCGGTGGCACGATCGGTGATCGCCACGGCGACGAGGAGGCCGTTGAGGACGTACCGGATCTCGATGGTGTCGGTGCAGCTCTCGGCGAGGAACTGCTCGTAGCCCTCGGCGTCGATCAGGCCGTCGCCGGTGGTGAGTCCGCGCTCCATCTTGTGGCGGTTGTAGAGGGCGACCTTCTCGGCCGTCACCGCCGGGCGACCGATGAGCATGCGCATCTGTTCGTCGCCACGCCGCAGCACGCGTCGCTGTGTCGGGTTCGGCGCAAACGCCGCGACGTCGAGGCGGATCGCCTCGCACGCCACGCAACGCAGGCACTTGGGGCGATAGAGCAGCAACCCCTGCCGGCGATCGCCCTCCGCCAGCCGCTGCGAGAACTCGGCCGGCTTGAGCCGCCGCATCGGCAGCCGCAGCGGCAGATGCGCGGTCTCGGTCGGGAGGTAGGGGCAGCGCGAGGGCTCGTCCCACACCAGCCACTCGGGCGGAGCGCCAGGGATGCGCACGGGCGTATCCATCGCGACCGACCCTACCGCAGGCGCAGCGGTTGGAGAAGGCAATTGCTACTCTGCGGCCCATGCGGCCCGGCGACTGGCAGACGGCGACCGCGACCATCGCGGCGCAGCTCGCTCCGCGGGGTCTCGATCTCGTGCATCCGTTCGCCGTCGCCTGGTTCAATGACGCCGTCGACCTCGCCCAACGCCTGCCCGATCTCGATCGTCGCGATGCGCTCGGCATTCTGGTCGCCAACACGCGCGCGCTGTGGACGCCCTTCCTCGCTGCCTGTGCCGCGGACCCGGGGCTGCGCGCCTCGCCCGACCCGATTGAGCGGTATGTCGAGACCTGCGCGACCGCCGCCGTCGCGGCGGTGGGCGTCCGCAGCGCGCTGCGCTGGGCGCACGATCCACCGCCGCGTCTGCCCATCCAGCGGCTCGCCGCCCTGAGCGGGCTCGCGCCCCTGTCGCCGGTCGGCCTCAACATCCATCCGATCTACGGGCCGTGGCTCGCGCTGCGCGCCGTCGTCATCCTCGACGTCGCCGGCCCCCCTGGCGATCCGCCCCCACCGGTGCTCGCCTGTCCCGATTGCGCCCATACCTGCGAGCCGCTGTTCCGCCGCGCCGGCGCCGCGCAGGTCGGGCAGTCCGACATCAGCGTCACCTGGCCGCTCTGGCTCGCGGTGCGCGACGCGTGTCCCGTCGGACGCGCCTGGCGCTACGGCGAGGATCAGATCCGCTACCACTACGCGAAGGACCGGTCGGTGCTGGCGCCCGCCGCATGAGGGCAGCGTTGGAGGGCCGCGCTCCCGCGCGGCCTGGTCCGAGCGCTGCTGGCCAGCACCGTCGCAGAGTGGCGCTGCGGGAGCAGCGCCTTCCATTCGGGGATTGGCCGAGGCGCGCGAGGAACAGTCAGGGCGCGCGATTGGCCGCGGCGGGCATCACAGCAACTCACGCACCGGCGGGTTTCGCCGCTATTCGAACGCCGCGCGGATCGCCTCGACACGCTTGCGGTTGGCGCCGAGATCCGAATAGCCGACCCGTGAGGCGGAGCGGATCTGTATGACGCCGGCCCGGGCATCGACGGCGCAATCGACGTCATCGACGAAGCGGAACAGGCGGCTGGTGAACTCGGCGCGCAGCGCACGGTCGTCGGCGCTCACGACGCGGGCGCGCGGCATCGCCGCGATGACATCGCGCAGCCGGCGCATGGCGGTCGCCGGATCGCCCTGGTAGGCGAGTGGCGCCACCCGATGGGCCGCGTCGGTGGCGAGGCTCGAGACGCAGTTGGGCGACGAGGGGCATGGCGCGAGCAGTTCTCCGGTTGTCGGCATCACGGGCTCCCGTTCCGCCGCGCAGCCGAGGAACACGGCGAGCGCGGCCAGGCAGATGGTGGTGCGGGCGGTCGTCACGGGGGCGCCCCGTTCCAGCGCGCGTACGACCAGACGCCGTCGGCGACCGTGAGGACGAAGACGTCCGGATTGGCGAGTCGTTCCCATTCGGCGTAGCCAAAGCGGCCGTCGATCGCGCCGAGCAGCAGGGAGAGCAGGTTGCCGTGGGTTGCGAGCACCGGCAGGCGGTACGCGCGGGCGAGGATCTCCTCGACTGCGGCACGGCCGCGATGCTGCGCGGCGCGGCTCGACTCCCCGTCGGGGTAGGTCCGGTCGAGATCGGTGAACGACACGCGCAACCCCTCGCGCCAGTCGTCGAACGGATGGACGCCGAGCCGGCGCTCCGCGAGACGCGGCTCGATGCCGACGTCCATGCCGAGCGCGGCCGCGAGCGGTGCGATCGACTGGCGGGCGCGGAGAAAGGGACTGGAGACCAGGCGATCTGGCGCCAGCGGCGCCAGCCGCCCGGCGAGGGCGCGGGCCTGGGCGAGTCCGCGGGCCGTGAGCGGCGTGTCGGGCTCCTGGCCCGATGCGTGGCAGTGGCGAACCAGCAGCAGGCGTTGGATCACAGCAACTCACGCACGGCGGCGACCACGCCATCGGCATCGATGCCGTGGATGCGCAGCAGCTCGGCGTACGGCGCGACCTCGGTGCAGAAGCGGTCGCGCACGCCGACGCGGCGCAGGCGGCCGGCACCGGTCTCGGCGAGGATCTCGGCGACGGCGCCGCCGAGGCCGCCATCGATGAAATGCTCCTCGACGGTGACCAGGCGGCCGGTGTCGCGCGCGGCGCGCTCGATCGCGCCCCGGTCGAGTGGCTTCAGCGTGTGCACGTTGAGCACGCGTGCCGCGACACCGCCCTCGCGCAGGATCGCGTGCGCGGCCAGCGCGGTCTGCACGCGTGCTGCCGGTGCCGAGAATCGCCGCGTCATTGCCGTCGCGCAGCGTGACGATCCGGCCCGGCGTGAACGGCGCATCGTAGCCCTCGATCGGCTTCAGGAAACCGAGGCGGACGTACACGGGGCCGTCGATCGTCACGGCGGCGCGGATGGCGCGGTGGCTCTCGGCCGGATCGGCGGGCGACAGGATGGTGAGTCCCGGGATCGTGCGGAGCAGGGCGACGTCCTCGATCGCGTGATGGGTGGCGCCCCACGGGCCGGCTTCGAGGCCGGAGAACGGCGCGATGAACTTCACCCCGTTGCGGTTGTACGCGCAGTCGTCGCGGATCTGCTCGAAGCCGCGCATGGTGACGAACGGAGCCATCCCGAGGACGAACGGCATCTTGCCGGCGTGCGCGAGGCCCGCGGCGACGCCGATGAGGTTCTCCTCGCTGATGCCGACGTCGAGATGGCGCTCGGGAAAACGGTCGGTAAATCCCCGCACCGGACCGAAGTCCTGCGAGACGAGCACGATGCGCGGATCGGCCGCCGCGAGCTCGCTCACCACCTTCATGCCCGAGAGGGCGGCGACGTAGCCGCTCACGGGGTCGCCTCCAACGCGGCGTACGTCCGCGCCGCCTCTTCGGCGGTGAGCGTCGTGTAGTGGGCGCGCGCCGTGCCCTCGATGCCCGGAACGCCCTTGCCCTTCACCGTGTGGGCGATGAGCACGGTGGGCGCGTCGGCGGCCGGCGCGGCGTCGAGCGCGGCGCAGATCGCGGCGAGGTCGTGGCCGTCGATCTCCTGCACCCGCCAGTTGAATGCCCGCCACTTGTCGGCGAGCGGCTCGAGCGGAACGACCTCGTCGACCGACCCGGCGGACTGGAAGCGGTTGTAGTCGACGATCGCCAGCAGGTTGGGCACGCGGAAGCGCGGCGCACAGCAGGGCCGCTTCCCACACCGTTCCTTCCTGCAGTTCGCCGTCACCGAGCAACACGACCGTGCGCGACGGCGAGGCGTCGAGCTGTTCGGCGATCGCGATGCCGAGACCGACCGACAGCGCGTGGCCGAGCGAGCCGGTGGCGAACTCGACGCCCGGCGCGCGCTTCGTCGGATGGCCGCCCAGACGGCTGCCGGTCTGGCCGGTGCGCGGCAGCTCCGCGACGTCGATCAACCCGCGCTCCGCCAGGCACGCGTGGAAGATGTGCACCGCGTGTCCTTTGCTGAGGAGGAAGCGGTCGCGCCGCCGCGCCGGCGCGTCTTCGAGCCGCAGCACGTCGAAGAACAATGCCGCCATCAGATCGGCGCACGACAGCGAGCCGCCGAGATGGCAGTGCTGCGCCGCCGCGATGCCAACCACGTGCGCGCGCAGCCGCGCCGCGCGATGCCGGAGAGCCGCGATGCGGTCCATGCTCTGTGCGCTCCGTGCGCCTCCGTGGTTCAGTTGGGCGTGTACTTCACGACGACCCGGCTGCGATCCTTGAACCCCTGGCGGAAGTTGTCGGCGTGCGTCGACCAGCCGTCGGGATACTTCTCCGCGTACGTCTTCATGAGCAGCGCCTCGACGGCCGGATCGTTGACCAGCGAGCCGGTCGCCGTGAATGACGGGCCGTCGACCTTGCCGACGGCGATCTTCGCCTGCGGCCTGCCGGCCTGGATCCGGCGCACGCGCCAGGAGGTCGGCCGGGTGCCGACGTAGACGGCGCCGTCGTGCCAGAAGAACCAGATCTCGGCCGGCGTGCTGAGCGTGCCGTCCTTTCGCGTCGAGGAGATGTAGACGAACTTGCTCGTGGCCAGCTGTTGCTGGACGTCCGTGGGGAGCTCGGCGACGGCGGCGAGCGGCAGCAACAACAGGGCGACGACGGCGGCGATGGCGCGAGTCGGCATGAACGGTCTCCTTCTGGCGAGTCGCAGCGGACCCTACGGGGCCGGCAGCGCTGGCGCAACGTTGCCAGGGCCCGACGATGTGCTACCCATGCCGGATGCGTTCCTCTCTGGCCAACCAGCGCGGCAACACCGTGCTCTATCTCGTCATCGGGGTGCTGCTCGTCTTCATCGGCGGTGGCCTGATCCTGCACTACGGGCTCAAGCGGCACGCGGTCCTGCCCTACGACGTCGACGCCGCGTACCCGCCCGACAAGACTCTGGTCGGCGGCGAGGCGTACGCCTCCACCGCGGCCGCGATCATGGACCACGAGCTGACGAGCACGACGGGCTGGCGGCCGAACGATTTCTTCCTCTGGGGGCCCTCCGTCGCCGCCGACAACAACGCCAGCCGCCAGCTCGGCATCATCCTCGCCCTGCGCGAGAGCGTGCGCGTGTTCAAGGACCACCTGACCAAGATCTCCTCCAACGAGTACGATCCCAACCTGGTCACCGCCGACACCCTGCTGCGCAACGACGAGACCAAGTTCTGGTTCCCCTCCGCCGAGGGCCGCTACAAGGAGGCGGTGGCCGCGCTCAACCGCTACGTCGACGGCCTGGCCAAGACGCCGCCGACGTCGAAGCCGCTCAACCAACGCAACGTCGAGCTCATCCGCCTCTTCCAGAGCTGGTCCGACATGCTCGGCGACGCCCATGCCAACTTGTTCAAGGACGTCGAGTCGGACGGCAGCGCCATCAAGCCGTGGGACACCGACGACTACTTCTACCACGCCCAGGGCGTCGCCCACGTCATCAGCCACATGGCGCGGGCCCTGAAGCGCGAGTACGCCGCCGAGTTCGCCAACCGGCCGAGCATTCAGAAGTCGCTCGACGAGGTCATCGACTCGCTCGGCCACGCGGCCCTGCTCAAGCCGCTGATCGTTCTCGACGGCGGCCCCGACGGGCTCACCGCCAACCACCGCCGCAACCTCGACGTCTACATCGCCGAGGCGCGGCAGAAGATGTACACGATCCGCGAGGAGCTGGAGAAGTAGTGGAGTGCGGCGCGTCAGCGCCGCTGGGTCGAGGCGCCGCGTCAGCGGCGCTCACGCGCCGCCCGCGATCCAGCGGCGCTCACGCGCCGCACTCCGCTCACTTCTTCAAGACGCTGCGGTCGTCGAGGAAGCCGACGACATCGTCGATGTGGGCGCGTTCGCGGGCGAGGAAGTCGCCGACGGCGCGGGCGAGGCCCTCGTGGGCGACGAAGTGGAGGCTGTGCGTGACGGCGGCATCGAAGCCGCGCCAGTGCTTGTACTCGCCGCCGGCGCCCGGCTCGAAGCGGTGCAGGCCCCGGTCGATGCAGTGGGCGATGCCGGCGTAGTAGCAGACGACGAAGTGGAGCTGGCGCACTTCCTCGAAGCAGCCCCAGTAGCGCCCGTACAGCACGCCGTTCTTCTGGACGTTGATGGCGCCGGCGAGCAACTCGTCGCCGCGCTGGGCGGCGACGAAGCAGAGGTTGCGCTTCCAGCGGCGGCGCAGCTGATCGAAGAACGCGGCGTTCAGGTACTGGCGCCCCCAGTACAGCTTGTCGATGGTGGACTTGTAGAGCCGGAACATCGGCTCGAAGAGCTCGTCGGCGATCGCGTCGCCGGTGAGCGGTGTGACCGTGACGCCCGCGTCCGCGACGAGCCGTTGCTCGCGGCGCACCTCGGTGCGGCGCTTGCTGCGCATGCGCGCCAGGTAGTCGTCGAAGGTGCCGTAGTCGTGGTTGCGCCAGTGGTATTGCACGCCCTGGCGGTGCAGGAACCCGGCGGCCTGCAGCGGCGCGATCTCGTCCTCGGCGCAGAAGTTGACGTGCACCGAGGAGAGCTTGTTGCCGATGCAGAGATCGCGCAGCGCGTCCGCGACCAGTGTCAGCAGTGGGCCGCGCGCGGTGGCCCGGATGGGTGAGGATGCGCGTCCCGGTGGCCGGCGTCATCGGCACGGCCACCAGCAGCTTCGGGTAGTAGTCGAGGCCCGCGCGGTCGGCGGCCTCCGCCCAGGTGTGGTCGAAGACGAACTCGCCCTGGCTGTGCCCCTTCAGGTACATCGGGGCGGCGGCGACGAGCACGCCGTCGGCGCGAACCGTGAGATGGTACGGCGCCCAGCCGGTCTTGCCGGCGACGCAGCCCGCCTGCTCGAGCGCGTCCAGCCAGTCCCATTCGAGAAACGGCGAGCCGTCGTCTCCGACCAGGGCGTCCCACTCGCCGCGGTCGATGTCGGCCATGCGGCGCGCGAGCGCGATCTCGACTGGCATGGCGCGATCCTACACGCCGCGCCGCGCGCGGCAACGCGCCGTCGCGACGCGGTGCGCTCGTCAGCGCGGCGATGGCGGCGCGTTGTAGCCGCGCTCGCCGAACGGCTGGAGCTTGTCCAGCCAGAGCTCCTCCAGTACCCGCAGGTCGTTCCCGGGATCGTAATCCGGCGTCGCCGCCGGCTTCAGGAGGTCGAGGGCTTCAAAGACGAACGCCTCCGAGCCGAAGGCGTCCCAGTCCCGCTGCAGCGCCGCGTTGCGGTGCGCGCGCATGCGCAGCTGGGCGCGATGGCTGTTGAGCTTCCCGGGCACGTCGCGCGCGACACCGACCAGCGCTTTGCCGTTCACGACGTTGCGCACGCAGTACGCGCCCATCGGCCGCGGCGTTTCCTTGTACTGCCGGATCAGCGCCTTGCGATCGGTCATCGACTCCCCTGATCCGAGCTACCCGACGCGATGCGTCACGGCAAGACGACCGCCAACCCGGCTCGCGACGATCGTGGACGGTGGCTCGCCCGGCGCGCGCGCGCGCCGGGATCAGGCGCGGCGAATCCTCGATTCGTCCACCGCATAGCCGTCGCAGAGCGCGGCGACGGCGTCGGCGAGAGCGTCGAAGCGGGCCCGGTCGACGAGGCCGGCGCCGATCAGGTCGGCGTCCGCCCAGGTGCTGGCGAGCAGGAAGCCGCGCGGATCGGCGACGGCGCTGAAGCGCAGGTACTGGAGCTCGTACAGGTAGCGCATGAGCAGTCGCCACCGGCGTGCGGGCGGGTACTCGCTGCGCAGGGCGCGGATGTTCTGGCGCACGTACGTTTCCCGCTCGCCCTCGTCGAGGAAGAGCTGGGCGAGCAGGTTGGATTGGAAGTCGGGCATGCGCTGCACGAGCAGCTGGACCAAGGCGGTGCCGGGCGATCCCCGCCCCTCGGCCAACAGCGCGGCGAGATCGTCGGCGGTCGCCGTGCGGACGGCGGCGGGGGCGTCGGCGACGGCGGCGTCGAGCTGCACGACGATCGCGCCGAGCCGGCGCGCGCGCTCCGCCGCCGGCAGCGACCACGGGACGCAGCCCGCGTCGACGGCGCGGTGCGCCCATTCGTGGACGGCGCGGGCGCCCAGCATGGCGCGCGCGAAGGGCAGCGCGGGCCCGTGGCGGCGGTCGACGGTCGGCTCGTCGAGGTCGTACGTCAGCAGGCCGCGACTGCGGTGCATGTAGACGTAGCCGCTCTGCTCGGCATCACCGGCGGGTGGCAGCGCCGCGGCATCGGCGAGCGCGCCGACGAAGCGGCGGGTATGCGCGGCGACGACGCGTAGATCCTCGTGTACACTCGCGGAGCGCCGCGCCGCAGCAGCGCTTGAGCTCGGTGCGCAGCGGGCCGAGCCGCTCGGGCGCGGCGGGATCCCACACCGTCCGCCCGCGCACTGTGATCAGCAGCGGCGGAGTGTCGGCGCCGAGCCAGTCCAGCAGCGCGGCGGTCGCGCCCGGGTCGCCGGCTCGCCAGCGCGCGGCATAGGCAGCCGCGGCCTGTTGGGCGGCCGCCGTCCACCCGCGCACCAGAGCCGGCGGCTCGGCTTCGACGTCGCGCGGGACCTGCACCTCCGTGGCGGGAATCGCGCGGTGTCGGTGCGCGACACGGGCGCAGCGTCGCGTGACCGAGGCGGCGCAGCCAGGGCAGGGCGGCGGCGAGGAGACGAAATGCGTCGGCGTCGGGCCGCGCCGAGCGTGCCGCGGCGGCGGCGAAGGCCGCGCACTCGGCGTCGTCGCGCTCGAGCCACCAGGCGGCGTGGTGCAGCGCCGCCATCGTCACCTCGCCCAGCCGCATGAGGCGATCGCCGTAGGCGAGGAGGTACGCGGCGAGCTCCGGGTCGAGAGACGGCGGGATCGAGATCGCCGGCGTAGAGCGTCCAGGCGCTGGTGTTGAGCAGCGACGCGTACGGATTCACGGCCAGGGCTTCTTCGATCACCGCGACGTGACGCCGGCGCGGCGCCGGCCAGTCGGGCAGCCGGCGCGCCAGATCGGTGCTGCGCCGCCAGTAGAGCGCGAAGGCCGAGTTGAAGAACGCGACGCGCTCAGGACTCCAGCCGTGCGCGACGGCGGCGGCGGCGAACGCGTCGCTCAGTCCGTCGGGGCCGAGGTGCTCGATCGGGACGAGCACCAGACGGGGATCGCCGAAGTAGTACTGTGAGAGCGGGAGCGGGATGGGCGACGCGGTCGGGATGCCGGGTTATAGCAGATCGCGGCCGTGCGTGGCGGCCGGCCAATCCCGGGATCGGCGGCGCCACACACCAAATGCCGCACGCGCTCAGGGCATGAACCCCATGTTGAAGTCAGCCACCGTCCAGTAGTCGGGGCCGCCGTAGCCGAGACTGCTGTCGAGCGGCAGCAGCGGCAGTGGATTGGGAATGCCCAGCCAGTGCTTCATGATCGTGCCGTAGACGTTGCGGAAGTCGGTCGAGCGCTGCGGGTTCGCGACGTTCTGCGAGTAGCGGCTGTTGCCGTTGTCGTCGATGCCGTTGGTGGCGTCGTCCGGATCGATGTTCGGGTGGTTGCCGTAGACGCCGCCGTTGATGGCGTTGGCGCCGCCGATGACGAACATCGGACCCTGCGAGCCGTGATCGGTGCCGTTGTCGTTCTGGCGGACGCGGCGGCTGAACTCGCTCCACACCAGGACCGTGACCTTGTTGGGGAGGTCGTAGAGGCCGCTGCCCATCGCGGCGCCCGTCGCCATGTCGGCGAGATCCTCGTAGAAGAGCTTGATCGCGTCGCGCGACCTCAGCGTGGAGCCGGTAGTGATCGTCGTTCTGGGCTCGTCGGCGCCCTGATTGGAATGCGTGTCGTAGCCGCCGTTGGTGAGCTCGAAGAAGCGGGCGCTGATCGCCGCGGGCAGCATGCCGCGGGCGACGCCGTAGATCACCTTGGCGATCTCGCGGAACCCGCGCGCCGTGCTGGTGTTGAGGCCCATCGGATCGCTGCTGCTGCTGTATTGGCGGCTCCAGTCGAGGCGATTGCTCTGGTACTGCGAGTGCAGCGCCGGATAGGCGTTGGTCGCGGTGAGCGTCGAGGTGCCGGTGCTGCCGATGTACTGCATCGCCGGGTTGCTGTTGGCGGCGGCGGCGCTGCAGAGCGCCGTGAAGGCCGTGTCTTTGGCGGCGTCGTCATCGTTGAACGAGTCGTCGTAGGGAAAGCCGAAGTCCTGCAGGCGATCGAAGACCAGCACGCTGGTGGCGGTCTGCAGCATACTCGCCGCGCGACCGTGCCGCGGATGTTGACGGCCGGGATGTCGCTGCCGATGTAGCCCGCGGCGGCGAGGTAGCGGCCCATCCAGCCGGTGCCGACGGTGCTGAGCGGATTGCCGCTCTCCCAGATGCCGCGCGAGACCTCGTGCGACAGGTTGTATTCCGGATAGCCGCAGCCCTGCAGCACGGCCACCATGCCCTGCTCGTACATGTCGCGGATCGAGGCGAGGCCGGGGTGGAATCCGAGCTGACAGCCGGTGTTGGGATCGATGCAGCGCGGGCGCGCCGGGCCCGGGGGCCGGGACGAGCGGGTTGAGGATGCGCAGACCGCCGGCGGTGCTCGGATCGTCGCGCGCATCCTCGTACAGGGCGCGCAGGCCCTTGGCGCCGCTGCCGATGGTCGAACCGCCGCTCACCGGGATGATCGTGTTCTGGCCGTCGTTGCCGCCGTCGAGGAACAGGACGATGAAGTACCGATCGCCGATGGTGGCGGCCAGCGCCTGATCCATTCCCAGGGAGCGGAAGAGGCTCGGGCCGAACAGCGCGCCGGCGGTGGCGAGGCTGGTGCGGCTGAGAAACTGACGTCTCGTGATGGCCATGGGCTCTCCTTCGGCCTGCGCCTACTGAAGCTGGAACGCGGGTGACTGGAGCAGCAGGCCGAAGAGACCGTGCAGCTTGCGCTCGCGCGTGTCGTCGTCTTGCAGATCCACCTCCGTCATCGGGCTGTTGTCGGTGAGATAGTTGATCAGCGCGTTGCGTATCCGCGGCGACCAGTTGGTCCTCGAGGCCGAGCACCCTGGCCACCGCGTCGACGATGTCGCCGGCGTCGGTGAGGCCGAGGTCCGATGAGACCTTCTCGACGCGGAACGACGTGCTGCCGCCGTCGCGCGAGGCGATCAGGTCGCGCGCGAACGCGTAGCGCGCCAGCAGCGTCGAGCTGCTCGTCCACGACAGCTCCCAGTCCCAACCGAAGACGCTCGGCGGCTCGAACAGGATCTGGCCCATGTTGGTGAGATGATCGCGGACGTCGGCGTAGTTGCCGCCCTGGGTGTACTGGTACTTGCCCTTCAACTTCATGTGCAGCAGGCGCAGCGGCGCTGACCGTGAAATCGATCGGCCACTTCACCGACTTCGGCACGCCGGCCGACGGCGGTGCGGCGCCGACAGGTAGAAGTCGTCGTGCACGAAGATCTGCGCGCAGCAGTCCGGCGATGCTCCCAGTTGCCGTCGAAGCCCGAGTTGTCGACGACGTCGTGCGACGAACGCGAGGTTCGGTGACGGGTGGGCGAAGTAGGTGATCAGCTTGTTCGCGATGTGAGTCGGCGACGGTGTTGCGCAGGTGCCGGAGGGCCGTAGCGGTGCTGGAGGATGATGTCGATGACGTTGTCGATTTCCTGCGGCCGCTCAGCCGGTGCGGTGCGTCGAAGTCTGCGCCGGCTGGCGCCGAAGCCGCCGCGTGGTCTTGAAGATCACGCTTCGGGCCGCGCGCCGGATCCAGTCGTCCTCGCGTCGCCTTGTCGTGCCGGCCCGTCGTGGAGCTCGGCGACGCCTTTGCCGTCGTAGCCCCAGCCGGTGAAGGCGCGCGCGATCTGGACGATGTCTTCCTGCTCGTAGTTGGCGTCTGCCCGCGCGGGCAGGTCCTTGACGCCGAGCGTGAACAGCTCCTGCAGCTCGCGCGCGTAGTTCTCGTTCGGCTCGTTGCGCTTGCGATTGCGCACCGTGTCGAGGAACTCCATCATCGCGGCGTCCTTGTTGATCGCCTTCACGAGGACGCTGAAGTCGCCCTTGCAGTTGAGGCGGAGCAGGCGGTTCTGGTTCCGCATGAGGTCGATATCCTCGACCTTGGCGTAGCTGGTGGCGAAGTGGTCGTGCCAGAACAGCACCAGCTTCTCCTGCAGCTGGAGCCGCGTCTTGGTCATGTACTTCACCCACTTGTTGTGGACGTCCTCGATGTAGCGCCCGCCCGGCTTGAAGCTGCGACGGCTTGAAGCCGAGCAGCGAGTCGGCCGCGCCGCCGCGCGTGCTGTTGCCGTTCAACAGCGACTGCGCCGCGTCCGCGGTCGCGCCGAACCCCGTGCGCCGCAGCAGGTGGCGGGCGTCGGCGAGGGTGAGGGCGTGCTCTCGGCCATACGATGTGGCTCCTGAGGTCAGAAGGTGCCGGGCACCCAGCCGGTCTGCGGCGCGCCGGCCTGGATCCAGAGCTCGATGAGGTCGCGCAACGTGGCGTGCAGCTTGCCGCGGTGGCGCGGCATGCGCTCGCCATAGCTGGGGTCGGGCAGGTCGCCCTCGATCTTGTGGAACGATGAAGCTGGTCTCGAGATCGCCGCTGACGTCAGGGACGACGTTGACGCGCAGCCAGCCGGCGGTCGAGCGCCGAGAAGTTCGCCGGCGCGTGGTTGACGAGGTTGTTGTACGACGCGCCGGTCTCGAGCAGCAGGTCCACCGGACTGCGACTGCGAATCGTGGCAGCCGCTCACCGCGCAGTTCTGGTTGAAGATCTGCCGCTGGACGCGGTCGAAGGTGCCGGAGAAGAGCGTCTGCGGATCGCAGTGGTCGATTCGAGCTCGGATCCATGGGGTCGGCGGCGCCGGATCGCAGTAGAGCTTGAGCGTGTCCTTGTCTTCCTTGATGCCGTTCGGCCCCGAGGTCGACAGCGCCCGCAGCTTGAGCTTCTTCTTCTGCCGGCCGCAGGCGTTGCTGCTTGCCGAAGCGGTCCCTTGATGGCGACGTGGATGAGACCTGTCGTCGTGCAGGCGGAGCCGGTCACCGGGTACGTGAAGTCGGAGTTGACGCGGTTCTGTAGCGACTGGAAGTCGGGATCGAACTTCGGATCGCCGTTGTCGAGCGCGTGCTCGATGGTGACGGACGCGAGTCCGTTCAGCGTGCAGCGTGGGATCGAACGTGCTGTTGGCGCACAGCGAGACGCGCAGATCGCAGACGCCGTTGACGACGCCGTCGTTGTCGCAGGCGGGGTCGCCGTCGATGCAGCGCACCTGACGGGGATCGCTGACGGGATAGTTGGCATCGACGGACAACGCCACCAGGCAGTCGGTCGACGCCGACCCGCCGCCGCCGATGACGATGGCGCGCGCCGCCGTCGCCACCACCAGCGCCAGCGCACAGCATCCGCCAACCCAAGCCCCCTTCATGCGTATCCTCCCCCAGGTTCCGCGGCCGTATCGGCTGACGCGCCGCCCGCGCCCATGCGGAACGGGAGGGAGGATAGTCTGCTGCTGATCGGAGGGTCAATAAAAGAACCGTTGGGGACCCGTGAAGGTTCAACGATGGGGCAGCAACCTCCTCGGAACGCCTCGCCCTTGCTGCCCGCCGCATCGTCATCCCCGCCGCCGGAGCAGAGCAAGGGTCGCTCCGCCGGCGGGAGAACCGTGGGACGCGGGAACGAGGACCCGGAATCGGCCTCGGGCGCGGCAGGACGTCGTCGCCGCGGGCGCGTCGCGTCGGCGGACCGGTGGGGAGGCGCATAGCGTCCGCGACGGCAACGCGCAGAATCCGGGGCTGGAGGCCGGCCCTGAATGGGCCAGGAGCCCGGCCAGAGCGCGGGCCTGGAGGCCCGGCAAAAGGAACGGGTCGGGAGGCCCGGCAAGAAGAACGGGCCTGGAGGCCCGCGCTCCAAGCGCGCTAGAAACGCGCATGACCTACGAACACATCCTCGTCTCGCGCGACGGATCGGTCGCCACCGTCACGATGAACCGGCCGGAGAAACGCAACGCGCTGTCCGAAGCGCACATGGGCGAGCTCATCGACGCGCTGCGCGGAATCGGCGCCGACCCCGAGACCCGCGCCGTCATCCTGGCGGCCAACGGGCCCGCCTACTGCGCCGGCCACGATCTGCGCGAGCTCGTCGATCGCGATCTCAGCGCCTACCGGCGCGTGTTCGATCGGTGCGTCGAGCTGATGACCGCGGTGCAATCGATCCCGCAGCCGGTGATCGCGCGGGTCCACGGCGTCGCCACCGCCGCCGGCTGCCAACTGGTAGCCACCTGCGATCTCGCCCTGGCCAGCGAGGCGGCGACCTTCGCGACCCCCGGCGTGAACATCGGCCTCTTCTGCACGACGCCGATGGTGGCGGTGACGCGCGCCGTCGGACGCAAGCGGGCGATGGAGATGCTCCTGACCGGCGCCGCCATCGACGCGCCCACGGCCGCCGACTGGGGACTGGTCAACCGCGTCGTCGCCGCCGACGCGCTCGCCTCGGAGACGCGCGGGCTCGCCGAGCGCATCGCCGCGTCGAGCCGTGTCACCGTGGCGATCGGCAAGCAGGCCTTCTACGCCCAGATCGACCTCGACCAGCCGAAGGCCTACGCCTACGCCAAGGAAGTCATGAGCATGAACGCCCTCGCCGCCGATGCGCAGGAGGGCATGTGCGCGTTCGTCGAAAAGCGCCCGCCGACGTGGCGGCACCGGTGAAGAGCGTGCGCCGGTGCGCCGGTTAGCCAGTGCGCCGGTCCGGTGAGCCCGTGCGCCGATGAAAAGGCGTGCAGCCCTACCTGGCGCACCGGCTCACCGGCTCGCTGGCTCACCGGCTCACTGGCTCACTGGCTCACTGGCTCACTGGCTCACGCCGTTCTTTACGGCACCCGCGTCTTCAACCGATCGATCGCGTGCACGGGCGCGGCGTCGCCGGCCATCAGCGTCTTGATGGCGCCGTAGACGAGCTGCTGCTGCTGCACCATCGACTTGCCGGCGAAGACCGGCGAGACGACCTCGAGCTCGAAGTGGCCGGGGCTGTTCGCCGTCGCCGCCACCTGCGCGTCGGGAATCACGGCCAGCACCGCGTCGCGCAGGGCGGCGCAGAGGTCGTCAGATGAATTCACGATCGGCAACGGCATTGGCTCCCCCCAACCGGCGCACTGGCGCACCGGTCTCACGCAGTGCTCAGTAGCGCGGGACGCTCGGATCGACGTCCTTCGACCACGCGTCGATGCCGCCGGCGAGGTTGTGGACGTTGGTGAAGCCGCGGCTGCGGAAGTGCTCGGCGGCGGCCTGGCTGCGGCCGCCATGGTGGCAGTGCAGCACCAGCATGGTGTCCTTCGGCAGGCCCTCGATCTCCGACGCGGTCGCCTGGTCGAGCAGCCGCGTGCCGGCGATGGTCGCGATCTCGCGCTCCTCCGGCGTGCGCACGTCGAGGAACTCGAAGGACGTGCCGCTGGCGAGCAGCTGCTTCAGCTCGGCGGGGCTGATCTGCTTGATCTCGCCGGGCGCGTTCGGGTTGTCGATCTTGAAGGCGGCGCCGGTCGCCGACTCGACCAGATCGATCGTGATCCCGTTGGCGCGCTCGGCGGTGGAGACATCCATGCAGACGGTGATGCCGTTCGATTCGCAGACGACGTCGTGCGTCTCGCGCGGCGCGACGCCCATCGACGCGTTGAAGCGCGCGTCGATCGACAGCTTGAGATCCTTGCCCGGGGCGCGCTCGAGATACTCGCGAATGCGCTTCGCGGCGGCGTCGGTGATCGCCACCGTCGGTTCGACGCGGACCGGCGCCGGGCGTCCGAGCTTTTCGTGCAGCTCACCGGTGGCGAACATCTCGTTGACGACATCGCACCCGCCGAGGAACTCGCCCTTCAGGTAGATCTGCGGGATCGTCGGCCACGACGAGTACTCCTTGATCCCCTCGCGGATCGCGGAATCGGCGAGCACGTCGACGGTGGTGTAGTCGTCGACCAGGCTGTCGAGGATCTGCACGACGCGACCGGAGAAGCCGCACTGCGGCATCGATCGGTTCCCCTTCATGAAGACCACGAGGTCGTTGTCCTTGATCGCTGACTCGATGCGCGCGCGCGTCTGCTGGTCGAGCATGTGAATCCCTCCGCGGTAGTAGACGTGAAGAGGAACCGATCCTCTGGGAAAACGCAACGGGGGGCGGTATCTCCTGCCTCCGCGCCACGCGCGCCGAACGGCCATGCCCGAGTTGCCCGACGTCACCATCTATCTCGAGACCATCGCCCAGCGGGTGGTGGGTCAGCCGCTCGAAGGGATCCGCCTGGCGAGCCCGTTCGTCCTGCGGTCGGTCGATCCGCCGGTGTCCGCCGTCGTCGGTCGGCGCGTCCTCGAGTTGCGCCGGCTCGGCAAGCGCATCGTCTTCGCGCTCGAGGAGGACCTCTACGTCGTCATCCACCTGATGATCGCCGGTCGCTTCCGCTGGGAGAAGCGGGGCGCCAAACCGCCCGGCCGTCTCGGCCTGGCGGCCTTCGACTTTCCCACCGGTACGCTCCTGCTCACCGAGGCGAGCAAGAAGAAGCGCGCCGCCCTGTACCTGGTGCGCGGCGCCGCGGCACTGGCGGCGCACGACCCCGGCGGGTGCGAGGTCCTGACCGCCGCTCCCGACGATTTCGCGGCGGCGCTGCGCTCCGAAAACCACACGCTGAAGCGGGCGCTCACCGACCCGCGCCTGTTCAGCGGCATCGGCAACGCCTACTCGGATGAGATCCTGCACGCGGCACGGATGTCGCCGGTACAGCTCACCAGCAAGCTGACCGATGCCGAGGTCGCCCGTCTCCACGCCGCGACCCAGGCGACGCTGCAGCGCTGGACCGCGACCCTGCGCGCCGAGTTTGCCGGCCGCGTGCCGGGCGCCGGCGAGGTGACCGCCTTTCGCCCCGACTTTGCCGTGCACGGCCGGTACGGCCTGCCGTGCCCGGACTGCGGCAATCCCGTGCAGCGCATCCGCTACGCCGACAACGAGACCAACTACTGCCCGACCTGCCAGACCGGCGGCCGTCTGCTCGCCGACCGCTCCCTCTCCCGCCTGCTCAAATCGGACTGGCCGAAGACCCTCGAGGAGCTGGACGCCTTCATCGGCGAGCGGCGGCGCTGACGGCGCGGGTCAGGAGACACCCGGTTGACCCTGCCGTCTCATTCGGGTGTGTTGCGGATGCCATGCCCGGCCGTTCCGACACCGCCGCGTCGCGCGACCTCGCGCAGGAGCTGTCGCAGCGTGGGCTGCGCGCAACCCGCCAGCGCATCGCCCTGCTGCGCATCCTGCGCGATGCGCCGGGCCATCCGACCGCGGTCGATCTCTATCGCCTCGTGCGTCGCGAACAGCGCCAACTGAGCAAGAAGACGGTCTACGAGATTCTCGCCTCGTTCGTGCGCGAGGGGCTGGCCGCCTGCGTCACCGACGGCGGCGAGCCATATCGTTACGAGGCCCGCACCTCGCCGCACTACCACGCGCGCTGCCGCATCTGTCATCACCTCTTCGACCTCGCCGCCGCCGCCGACGGACCGATTCGCGGCCTCGCGGCGGTGCCGGAGGGCTTCCGCGTCGAAGCGATCAACGTCACCCTGCGCGGCATCTGCCTGCGCTGCCGTGACGAAATCTGAGGGGAACCGAAGCAGAAGGACGAAGGACGGAGGACGCGCGCGCGGTTGAACAGGTCCTTCGTCTTGTGTCCTTCTTCCGTCGTCCGCGCCGTCCGCAATCCGACCTCCAGTGTTGACAGGCCGGCCGAGGGCGCGGTATCGCCTTGACAACACCGAGTGTTGGAAAGGGGAACGGCATGCGCCACATACCCGAGCGCGCCCTGACGCGCGGCCTGGCGGCATCACTCCTCGCGATCGGCCTGCACGCCGGCGCGGCGAACGCCGCCGCCACCGATCTCCACGGCGCCATGCCGGTCGCGGCGCAGGAGCAGCGCTTCGATGCGCTGAAGACCGGCGACGGCGCGAGTCCGCCGACGCGGATCGATCCGACGATCTGGGTGGCGATCGTGCCCGCCGACAACGCGGTGACGCCGGAGCGAGTCGCGCTCGGGCGCAAGCTCTACTTCGACGCGCGGCTGTCTGCTGACGGCACCGTCGCTTGCGCGACCTGCCACGACGTCAGCCGCGGCTTCACCGATCAGCGGCCGGTGTCGGAGGGCATCCGCGATCAACTCGGCCGGCGCAACGCGCCGACAACGCTGAACGCGCTCCTCATGCAGACGCATGTTCCTCGACGGCCGCGCGCCGAACCTCGAGGAGCAGGCCAAGCTGCCGATCCTGAATCCGGTCGAGATGGGCCAGCCCGACGGCGAGGCGGCCGTGAAGGCGATCGCCGGCGACGCCGAGTACCAGAAGATGTTCCAGAGCGCGTACGGGCGCGCGCCGAACTACGACGACCTCGGCCGCGCCATCGCCTCGTTCGAGCGCACGCTGGTGTTCCTCGACTCGCCGTTCGACGACTTCGTCGCCGGCAAGCCCAACGCGATCTCGCCCGCCGCGCAGGCGGGATGGGCGCTGTTCAACGGCAAGGCGCGCTGCGTCAGCTGCCACTCGTTGAACCCCTCCAATCCGGTGGGCAGCGACAATCGCTTCCACAACATCGGCGTCGCGGCGCGGCACAAGGACTTCGAAAAGCTCGCCGGCGAGGCGCTGGCGACGCTGGCCAAGGACGGCGGCACCGACGCCGTCGACAAGCTGGCGCTGGCCACCGACCTCTCGGAGCTCGGGCGCTTCCTCGTGTCGAAACAGCGCTCCGACATCGGCGCCTTCAAGACCCCGCAGCTGCGCAACATCGGGATCACCGGGCCGTACATGCACGACGGCTCGATGCAGACGCTGTGGGACGTGATGGACCACTACAACAAGGGCGGCGAGGCGAACGCCTACCTCGACGGCGGCATCGAGCCGCTGGCGCTCTCCGAGACCGAGATCGACCAACTCGTCGCCTTCATGTTCACGCTCACCGACCACCGCTTCGCAGGCACAGAGCGATGCGGCGTTCGCCACGCAGCAGAAGCGCGCGCGCACGACGCGGCCGTTCCGCGACAACGCCCTGGCGCAGCGCCAGGTGCTTCCCTTCGAGAAGCGCGTGATGGGCGACGAGGCGAAGGAGAACTGATCATGCGACGACCGCGTGGAGTGAAGAGCATCGAGACCAAGCACTACGAGGAGCGCGACGCGTTCTTCGGCGGTCTCCGCAACCTCGACCGCCGCTCGTTCCTCAAGGTGTCGATGGCCGCGGCGGCGGCCGCTGCCGCCAACGGCGTCGTCCAGAACCTGCATGCGTTCATGCCGATCGACGTCGCCAACGCGCAGACCAACGACGGCTTCCGCATCGCCTACATCTCCGACTCGCATCTCTACGAGCAGAAGGTCAACGAGCGCTTCGTGCGCTCGCTGCTGCGCGCCGTCGACGACGTCAACAAGCTCGATCCGCAGCCCGACTTCGTCCTCTTCGGCGGCGACCTCGCCCAGCTCGGCGCACCCGGCGAGCTCAACATGGGCGCGCAGATCCTCAAGAACGTCAAAGCGCCGATGCACATGATGGTCGGCGAGCACGACTGGTTCCTCGACATGGGCGAGAACTGGCAGCAGCAGTTCGGCCAGCCGACGTATTCGTTCGACCACAAGGGCGTGCACTTCGTGGTGCTGAACAGCATCCACGAGAAGGATTTCTGGACGGCGCGCAAGCTGACGCCGTCGGAGCGCATGCACACCGTCGCCGGCCTCGACAACGCGCAGCAGGGCCGCTTCATGGTCGGCGAGGAGCAGCGCAATTGGCTGCAGCAGGATCTCGCCAAGCTGGCGCCGAACACCCCGCTGATCGTGTTCTCGCACTCGCCGCTCTACAAGTACTACGAGCCCTGGAACTTCTGGACCGACGACGCCGACGAGGTGCAGGCGATCCTCAAGAAGATGGATCACGCCACCGTCATCCACGGCCACACCCACCAGCTGCTCACCAACCGCATCGGCAACATCTACTTCCACGGGATGCTGTCGACGGCGTGGCCGTGGCCGTACGCGCCGGAGGGGCTGCCGCCGCTCACGGTGCAGATGGATCGCCCCGATCCGTTCGATCCCAACGACGGCATGCGGCGACGGCACCGCGTTCGTCCATCCCGACGGGCTGGTCGACAAGGTCTACAACCTCTGGAACCGCAATCCGGTACAGGTGTCGAGCGCCTACCTCACCTCGAACGGCACGAGCGCCGTGCCGACCAAGCCGAACCTGGTCAGTTACTGAGAACGGAGGAGCAGATGCGCGCATTTCCCGCAGTCGTCATCGGCGCCGTCGTGCTGGCGCTCGCCGTCGCCGCCCTCCAGCCGCGCGCCCAGGGCGGCGAGCAGATCGAAGTGAAGCTCTGCGACAACAAAACGACCACGACGATTCCCGCCGACGCGCCACGGACGCATGACAACGGCCAGGCGGTCGCCAACTCGTTGATGGCGCAATGGCGCGAGGCCAACCCGAACAGCGATTGGGTCGAGGAGGAGAAGGCGACGCACGCGGTCGTCGAGCCCGCCGACAACAGCGCGCTCATCGGCCAGGGCCAGGGCGCGACGTACGGCCTCATCACCAAGCAAGACGTGCTCGTGTGGCAGAACGAGACCTACAAGACGGTCATCGAAGGCTCGCTCATCTTCCACAGCGGCGACCGCCTGAAGAGCCAGATCGCGGTGTCGTGCGACATGTGCCATCCGCACGCCGCCAACACGCATCCGGAGACCTACCCGAAGTTCCAGCCGCAGCTCGGCCGCGTCGCGCTGCTGCGCGACATGATCAACTGGTGCATCGAGCACCCCGTGCGCGGCCAGGTCCTCGCCCCCGACTCCGCCGAGATGCGCGCGCTCGAGTCGTTCATCATCGCGCAGCGGAAGGGCACGCCGCTCGACTACGGCAAGCGGTAGCGCGGGCCTCCGTGCCCGTCGCCGCCCGGCGGGCGGCGGTGCCCGATGCGGTTCGACGCGAACGCCGTCCCTCAGTGCCTACGCGCTCCGGCGCGCTGGCGCGCGCCGACGGGCAGGGACGCCCGCGCTCCTGTCCGTGCTTCGTGCGGCGCGATACGCGACACGAGTCGACGCGAGCGTCGACTCTCACGCGTCCTTCGCCAACCGAATCCCGCTGAACTGCCAGCGGGCGTCGGGCGGGAAGAAGTTGCGGTACGTCGCGCGCACGTGGTCGGCGGGCGTCGCGCACGAGCCGCCCCGCAGGACGAGCTGATTGCACATGAACTTGCCGTTGTACTCGCCGAGCGCGCCGGCGAGCGGGCGGTAGCCGGGGTAGGGCGCGTAGGCGCTGCGCGTCCATTCCCAGACGTCGCCGTACAGCTGGGCCACGTCGACGCCGTTCGCGCCTGCCGCGACCGGATGCAGCCGCCCGCTGTCGAGGAGATTGCCGCGCACCGGGCGATCGCCCGCCACCGCCTCCCACTCGAGCTCCGTCGGCAGGCGCGCGCCTGCCCAGGTGGCGAAGGCGTCGGCCTCGTACAGACTCACGTGGCAGACCGGCGCGAGGCGATCGAGCGGCCGACGGCCGCCGAGCGTGAACTCGAACCATTGGCCGTCGCAGTCGTCCCAGTAGAGCGGCGCCTGCCAGCCGCGCGCGAGGACCGTGGACCAGCCATCCGACAGCCACAGCTCGGGGCGGCGGTAGCCGCCGTCGGCGATGAACGCGGCGTACTCTTCGTTGGTCGTCGGGCGCGTGGCCAGCGCGAACGGCTCGAGCAAGGCGGCGTGGCGCGGCCGCTCGTTGTCGAAGGCGAAGCCCGCCGGCCCCGCGCCGACCTCGCGCACGCCGCCATCGACCATCCGCCAGTCGAACGGACGTCCCGCCGCCGGCCAGGGCCTCGCCAACGCTGCGTAGGCGGGTGCCAGCGGGTTGCCCCCCAAGAGGTGCTTGGCATCGGTGAGCAGCAACTCCTGATGCTGCTGCTCGTGGTGCAGCCCGAGTTCCACGACCGCCGCCAGCGCGCCGACGGACGCGTCGTCACCCGAGAGCCAATCGAGCAGCTGCGCATCGACGTGGGCGCGATAGGCCAGCACCTCGTCGAGCGACGGACGGGTGAGCAGCCCACGCTGCGGCCGCGGGTGCTGCTCGCCGACGCCCTGGTAGTACGAGTTGAAGAGCACGCGGAACGCCGGATGGAACGATGTGTAGCCGCTCCGCCCCGGCTCGAGCACGAAGGTCTCGAAGAACCACGTCGTGTGCGCCAGATGCCACTTGGCCGGACTGGCATCGGGCATCGACTGCGCCTGGCAGTCCTCGGCGGACAGCGGTGCGCGCAGCCGCTCCGTCAGCGCCCGCACGGCGCGGTAACGCGACGCCAACTCGACGATCGTCGTCGGCATGCGGTTCGTTCTAGCATGTAGCGGCGGGGCCGAAAGCGGGGCGGAAGAGATCGACGACGGGGGCTGAAGAGATCACGGAGGAAGGTTCACGGGCGCAGGGGTGGAAGAGTCTCCCACCGTCGTCCTTCAGCCCTGGCGCGTCATCCTCTCACCTCGGATACCCATCGACCGCTTGGAGATACCCGGCGATGTACACGCCGGTGCCGCCGATCTGGATCACCTGGCCGGTGTCGATGGAAATCAGCAACCGCAGCCCGGTGGGTGCCAGCGCACGCAGCGTCTCGTCGGGCATCTCGACGATCAGCGCTTCGATCACCGGAAAGCAGTTCGGAATGCAGGGATCGGGCGTGCGCGTGACCGTGAAGCGCAGCGGCGTGCCGTCGGCGAGCGAGACCGCTTTGTAGCGATCGTGACCCTCGATGAAGTTCGACTGGAAGAGCAGGTAGTGCTGCGTGCGCTTCGACGGCAGGTCGAGGACGCCGAAGAGATAGCCGTAGCGGATCTGCTCGACGTCGCCGAGCTTGATGCCGAGCTCCTTGCCCGCGGCGCTGAGGTCGACGATCTCCGTCGACTGGATCGGCGGCGCCTGGAAGAAGACCTGATTGCCGCGTGGCGTGATGCGCACCTGCGCCGCGACCCCGGCGGCGGTCAGCGACTTGGGGTCGACGGCCACGCCGCCCATCGTCATCTGCGTCGCCGGCGTCTTCGGCGTGCACGCGCACAGGAGCAGCAGCACGGCGATCCAGCGGCGACGCATGCCCGGCTCGTCTCACGTAGCGGCCACGGGAGCAAGTGCGCCGTCGCCGCCGGCGCGCTACAGATGGGCTCGTGACGAGCCGGCTGGCAGCGTGGACGGCGATGTTGCTAGCGCTGGCGACGATGGGACGCCCCGCCGACCGTCTGGTCTTCTTCCCCAGCCGCGAGCTCGACGGCGGCACGCCGGCCGTGTTCGGCCTCGCGTACGACGATGTCGCGCTGACCACCGCCGACGGCGTGCACCTGCACGCGTGGTGGGTACCGGCGCCGGCGGCGCGGCGCAGCGTGCTCTTCCTGCACGGCAACGCCGGCAACATCAGCCACCGCCTCGACAAGCTCTCGATCCTCGCCGGCCTCGACGCGTCGGTGCTGCTCCTCGACTACCGCGGTTACGGCCACAGCGAGGGATCACCGGACGAGGCCGGCACCTATCGCGACGCCGATGCCGCCTACGCCTGGCTGCGTGCGCGCGGCATCGCGCCCGAGACCATCGTCGCGTACGGCGAATCGCTCGGCGGCCCGATCGCCACCGACCTGGCCGCGCACCAACCGCTCGGCGGTCTCGTGCTGGAGAGCGCGCCGAGCAGCATCCTCGGCGTCGCGCAGTATCACTACCCGTTGCTGCCGGTGCGCTGGTTCCTGTCGGTGCGCTACGACGCGCTGGCGCGTATGCCCGAGGTGCGCGCGCCGGTGCTCATCCTGCACAGCCCGCGCGACGAGATCGTGCCCTTCGCGATGGCCGAGGAGCTCTTCGCGGCCGCCCCCGGCCGCAAGCGCCTGGTACGTCTCGACGGCGGCCACAACGACAACTTCCTCGTCGCGGCCGAGGTGTACCAGGCGGCCTTACGCGAGTTCCTGCTCGGGCGCTGAAAGAAACCGCCAAGGGCGCCAAGATCACGCCAAGGCGAAAGGTCTTGGCGTGATCTTGGCGCCCTTGGCGGCATTCTTCACGCCGGGACCAGGCGGTCCTTAATCAGCTGCATGACGCTGGTGTAGACCTGCTCGCCGCCGTCGTCCGCGACGATGAAGAACGGGGCGACGTCGATCTTGTGCTTGGTCGCGAGCTGAACGCCGGGGCTGCTGGCGTCGCCTTCCTTGGCGACGACCACCTCGTTGATGCGGTCCCAGACCTTGCGCGCCATCAGCGTGTCCATCGCCTGCTCGCACTTGCGGCAGGGGCGACCGTCGCGGAGCTCTTTTTTCACCATCGTGATGTGCATGGGGCTCTATCTAGCCACGGGGAGGAGGGTTCTCCAGGGGGGCAGGAGGTGGGGGTGAAGGACGAAGGGATGAAGGACGAAGGAACGAAGGACAAAACGATTCATGGCGGTCGTCTGGTCTTTGTCCTTCATCCTCCGGCTCAAATTCCACTCTCAACCCCCCCCGTGCGCTCCGCCAGGATCGTGCTTAGATAGTCGCGCCCACTTCGGAGGATTCAATGCGCTCCAATCTGCGTCTGATTGCCGATCACGACGGCGTGGCGCGGGCCGCGGCCCCGCCGCCGAGGGCCGACGACGGCGCGCTGCTCGATGCGTACTCGAACGCCGTCATCCGCGCGGCCGAGTCCGTCAGCCCGTCGGTCGTCAACATCGAGGTCCGTCACCCAGACCGCCGCGGCGATGCCGCCGGCAGCGGCTCGGGCTTCGTCGTCACGCCCGACGGCTTCATCGTCACCAACAGCCACGTCGTCCACGGCGCCGCCGAGATCGGCGTCACCCTGCCGGACGGACGCCGCCTCGCAGGCGGTGCTGATCGGCGACGATCCGGGCACCGACCTGGCGGTCGTGCGCGTGCACGGCGACGCCGGCCCGCCGGTGAGCTTCGCCGATTCGCGGCGCATCCGCGTCGGCCAGCTGGCGATCGCCATCGGCAATCCATACGGCTTCCAGTGCACCGTGACGGCCGGCGTCATCAGCGCCCTCGGGCGCTCGCTGCGCGGCGCCGGCGGGCGCCTGATCGACGACGTGGTGCAGACCGACGCCGCTCTCAATCCGGGCAACTCGGGCGGTCCGCTGGTCGACTCGCGCGGGCTCGTCATCGGCGTCAACACCGCCATCATCCGCCCCGCGCAGGGCATCTGCTTCGCCATCGCGTCGCGCACCGCCGAGTTCGTGGCGGGCCGGCTGATTCGCGACGGCCGCATCCGCCGCGGATGGATCGGCGTCGCCGGCCAGAACGTGCCCCTGCCGCGCCGCTTCGTGCGCTTCCACGGCCTCGGCGCCGAGAGCGGTGTGCGCGTCGCGTCGATCGAGAAGGACAGCCCGGCGGCCCGCGCCGGCCTGCGCGAGGCCGATGTCGTGGTCGGCTTCAACGACGCCGTCGTCGCCGGCATCGACGATCTGCAGCGCCTCCTCACCGAGGAGCACGTCGGCGCCCGCTCCCGCCTCGCCATCCTCCGCGGCACCGAGCGCCTCGAGCTCGAGATCGAGCCGCGGGAGGCGCGGGGCTGAGCCATCGGTGCGCTTCCGCCGGCCCCTAGTTCCCAGCCCCACCGCAGCGGGGTACAACCACAGACGCGATGGCTGCCTCGACCGAAACCGCGAACGTCACTCTGGCCCGCAACCCCTACCTCGCGTTGCTGCAGACCTGCGATTGCGAGGGCTCGGACCGCTTGGCCGGCGCGCAGCTGTGGTGGATGGCGGTACGGCCGTGCGTCTTCCCCATGAGCCTCATGTCGGTGCTGATCGGCGTGCTCCTGGCGGTGCCGAGCGGGCCGTTCGGGGTGCGCGAGGCGTTGCTCGCTGCGCTGGTCGTCATCGGGGCGGTGGCGGCGCACGCGGGGAACAACCTGCTCAACGACTACATCGACGTTCACGAGGGCATCGATCGCGAAGGGTACTTCCGCACCGAGTACGCGCCGCACCCGATCCTCTCCGGCCAGCTGACCGCGAAGCAGGTCCTGTTCGGCGCCGCGGTGGTCCACGCGATCGACGCGATCGTGCTGGCGCTGCTGATCTGGCGCCGCCGGCTGGGGCGTCGCCTGGTTCGCGCTCGCCGGGCTGTTCCTCTCGGTCGCGTACGTGATGCCGCCGTTCTCCTTCAAGCGCCGCGGCCTGGGCGAGCTCACCGCCGCGGTCGTCTGGGGACCGCTGATGATCGTCGGCGCCTACTACGCGCTGCGCGGCGCGGCGCCCGCTGTCGGCGTGGCTGCTGTCGGTTCCGTACGGGATCCTCGTCGGCGCCGTGCTGGTCGGCAAGCACCTCGACAAGCTGCTCGCAGGATGCGCCGAAGGGCGTGGGTACGCTGCCGGTGCGCATCGGCGCCGAGCGCTCGAAGCAGCTCGTCGTGTTGCTCACCCATCTGTTCCTGATCTCGCTCGCGGCGCTGGTGATCACCGGCGCGACGGGACCCTGGGTGCTGCTTGGCGCTGCTGGCGCTGCCGCGCCTGCGCCTGCTGCACGTCGTCTACGCGAACGAGCGGCCGGCGCAGCCGCCCGAGGGCTATCCGGTGTGGCCGCTGTGGTATGTCGCCTTCGCGATGACGTTCATCCGCACCGCCGGCGGCTGGTTCGTGCTCGGGCCTGCTGCTGAACCAGGTGCTGTGACGGCGCGCGGCCCGGCGCGCGTCGCTATCCGGTAGCCCGCGTCTCCGCTTGTGCCCGGAGCTGCTTGGCGAAGCCCTCGGCCAGCGCCTCGTAGATCGACACCGGACAGAGCAGCTGCGAGGCGTGGTAGGCGAGGACGGTGGTGAACAGCAGCGGCAGCGAGCAGCCCCTGCGCGTCGGTCATCTCGACGACGATGATCGCCAGCCGTGACCGGGCTCTGCACGACGCCAGCAGAAGTAGGCGGCCATCGCCAACAGCACGACGCCTGGCGCGGCAGGTCGGAGATGACGACTGCGAGCTGATCGCCGAGACCGGCGCCGACCGATAGGCTCGGCGTGAAGAGACCGCCCGGGATGGCGCTGATCAGGGCGAGGAAGTTCGCCGCGGCCTTGGCAAGCGGGTAGGTGAACGGCAGCGTCTCGCCGTGCAGCATCGCCAGGCGTCTGCGCGTCGCCGGCGCCGTAGGTGACGCCGCCGGTGATCAGGCCGAGCACCGCCATGCCCAGGCCGAGCGAACCGGCGACCACGTACGGCCGGCGCCGATTCGAGGCGCGCGACGCGCGGCGTCGCCTCCACCACGGCGCGCGCGAAGCGCGCCGCCGAGCAGGCCGCCGGCGACGCCGATCACCGGGAACCACAGCCAGGCGCGCGGCGTCAGCCGGGGCGACGTCGACGTGTCCGTAGAACAGGTAGCTGCCGAGCACGGCGACGCACAGCAGGCAGGCGACGAGCGACGGTGCGCACGATGCAGGCTGGCGTTGTCCTTCTCGAACGAGCGGCCGATCTCCTCGATGGCGAACACCAACCCGGCGATCGGTGCGTTGAACGCGGCGCCGATGCCGGCGGCGCCGCCGGCGAGGATCAGGCCGCGCTCGACATGGTTGGCGAGGAACGTGGCGGCGCGGTTCGCCAGATAGAGGCAGCAGGCGGCGACGTGCACCGACGGACCCTCGCGCCCGACGGTGGCGCCGGCGAACAGCGCCGAGCGTCAGCAGGATGACCTTGCCGATCAGGATGCGCAGCGACAGCACCGACGCGCGCAGCCGCGCCCTCGCCGAGTTTGAGGGCCGCGATCGCCTGCGGGATGCCGGTGCCCTCGGTGCCGGGGAACAGGCGATCGCGCAGCCGCATGATGACGATCATGCCGACGCCCAGCACGACCGGCTGCAGGTACGGCGACGCCTCGCGCATGCGCGCGGCGAACACCAGCGACCAGCGCTCGGCGTAGATGAAGTAGAGCGCACCGCCGCCCGCCACCGTCGCCGCCACCAGCCACACCAGCTGCCGCCAAACCGCGCGCACCATCGCGGCTGCAATGCTGCATTCGCGCGCGGCGCGCAACACCGCGGGCGTGACGAGCGGTTCACTTGCCAGCGCGGGCACTGTGCACTACTGCGCCGGCATGCGCGCACACACGCTGTTGGCCCTTCCGCTGCTCGTTCTGACCGCGCTGCCCGCCAGCGCGGCCGACTCGCCGCAGGCCCTGCTGCAGCGCATGAAGGCGTGGCTCGAGCCCAAGCAGCCGAGCACTCGCCAGCTCGCGATGACCATTCGCTCCGGAACCGAAACCGCCCAGTGGACGGCGGCGCAGGCGCGCGGCGCCGTCGACGGCGCCAACTACGTCCTCACCGTCCTCCTCTCCCCGGCCGACGTGCGCGGCACGGCGTCGCTGATCAAGGAGGAGACCGGCAAACCGACGCTCGAGTGGATCTACCTGCCGTCGCTGCGCCGCGTCCGCCAGATTGTGCCGGTCAACGAATTCGACGCGTTCCTCAACACCGAGTTCACCTACGCCGACTTCGGCTTCGTCAACCTCGGCGACCGCACGCTGAAGACCCTCGGCCCCAAAGCCGTCAGCGGTGTCGCGGGCGTGCAGGTGCAGGAAACACCGACCGACCAGCGGACCTTCCGGCGCATCGTCAGCACGCTGGTGCCCGAGACCGGCCAACCGCTGCAGCGCGAGTACTACGGCCCCGCCAACCGCCTCTGGAAGGTGGAGACCTTCGAGAACGTCGCCGAGATCCACGGCGTCCCGACCGTCCAGCGGGTGCGCATGGAAGACGTCCAGACCGGCTACGGCAGCGAGTACCGCGCCGGCCAGATCGCCTACGGCGTCACGATCCCGAAGGAGCTGTTCGACCCCGGCCAGCTCTCGCGCGCGGCGGACAGCCCGCTATGGAAGTAGCGAACGACAAGAGCGCCAGGCGCGCCGAGGCAGTGTAGTCACGGTGCATCGAGGGTCATCAGCGCCGGGATCGTGAACGCGTCCTCGCGGAGCGTCTGGTCGAGCACTTCGCCGTAGGGCGTGAAGCGCTGGACCGGCGTGCCCTCGGCGCCGAAGCGAATGACGCTGCTGGTCAGCGGCGCCACCACCTCGCCGTCGGTCCCCCACGCGGCCGCGCAGGCGTACGAAGCTGTCGCTTGGTCGCCGACGAACTCGGTCTTCCAGTACGGCCGGAACAGCCCGGCGTCGATATAGAGGACGAGGCGCCGATCGAGACCTCCGCCTTCGGTGGCGGCGACCACCAGGGCCGGGCGGCGCATGACGGTGAGCGGCTCCACCGCCGACGGTGTGCCGTCACCGTCATGGGTCGACGGGCCGAGCTGGATGCCCTCGCCCGACAAGGGCGCCAGCACTTCCTGCACGCCGATCAACGTCCAGCTGTACGCCTCCGGGTTGGCGTCGTAGCAGTTGCGCTGACTCGCGGCGAAGGCGAGACCCGACGGTACCCCACGTGCCCCATCGGCTTGGCCCGACTCCCGCCCCAGGCGGCGCACGCGTCGAAGCTCTGGAATGTAGAACCAGCGCAGGACGCCGCTGTCGTCGAGCGGGTCGTGCCGGCTGATGAACGTGCCGCGATCGGGAGCGAGGCGCCCCTCGGTCCTGAAAAAACTGGCCGCCCGCAGGTTGGATGGGTTTGCGATCGGTCCGGACTGGCGTCCGACAAACGACAGCGACTCGAAGTTGAGGTCGGAGCACTGCTCGTCCGTCCCCGCTCCGGACATGCACACCGAGGCTCGACCGCGATGACCGCCGCCGGCAGCAAACGCCGCCTCGACGTTCCACATGATCTCGCATCCGGCGCGGCGGGCGTCGCGCGAGAGGGAGCGAAATGGAAGGCCGAACCGTTCGGCGACGGGGGCTCTGGTATCGGCCGTCATGAGCCGGCACGTCCGTGGATCGACGGAGTAGCGCTCGTCGTTGGCGAAGCTGGCGGCGACGAAAGCGGGGGATTGCAGGTTGTCGATCGTTCCCTGAGTGACCGTGATCTCTCGCAGCGCCAGTTTCTGACGAGCGACACTGGAGGCGACGATCGCCGGCAGGAGCTCGTCCGTTCGCAGCAGGCGTCTGAGCTCACCGGCGGCGCGCGCGATCGCCTCGGTCTCGGCGGCGGATTCGACGGCGTCGACCACGGGCGTGATGCTCTGCGCGGTCCCCTGGGCGGGCGGCTCCCCGCCCACGGCGCGCTGCGCTTCGCTCGCCGCGCCGACCGACGGCGCGGCGGAGTGACTGAAGGGGGGCGCGATCGCGCGCGGCACCGGAGCCGTGCGCGCCACGTGTTCCGATGGCCTCTCACCGGTGAGCAGGGCGGCGGCGATGGCACCGATGAGCGCGGCGGCCATTGCCACGCGCCACCAGCGCCGGCGTGACGTGGCGACAGCGGGCGCTGCCGGCCGCCACAATGCATGGCCGGCTGTGTGTCGCGACGGCGACGAGGCGATGGCGGCGAAGCGCGCGGCGATCGCCGTCGGGTCGAGGCCGGCGTCGAGCAGCTCCTGTTCGGCGGCGGGCCGCTCGCTTGGCGCGACGGTATCGAAGGCGTCCGCGAGCGCGGCGACGAGCGCGTCGCCGCGTCGCGGCGTGTCGGTGGTCATTCCGTTCCTCCGGCCGTCAGGCGCAGCGCGATGCGGCGCAGGCGCTTGAGGCGGTTGTTGACCTCGGCGACGGTGGTGCCGAGTTGGATGGCGAGCGCCTGCGGCCGCGGCTCGCAACCGGCGGCGATGGCGTCGACGACGGCGAGCAGCGCAGGGTGCGGCTCCCGGCGCAGGTGGCGGCGCAGGCGTTCGACTCGCTCGCCGGCGGGGTCGTCGCTCGCCTCAGCCGCCAGCTCGATGGCGACACCGCGCTGCGTCCGGCTGACGTCGACGGCCGCCGCGGCGTGGCTGAGCAGGCTGTCGACGACGCCCTGCAGATAGGGCAGCAGCGCGCCGCGGCGCGGATGCCAGCCGCGCTCTCCCGAGAGCACCTTGAGGATCGCCTCGGCGGCCAGATCGTCGGGCGTCCGCGCCCCCAACGCCAGCTCGCCCTTGCCGCGCCGCCAGGCGAGATTGCGCGCCTTCCACACCGCGTAGGCCGTCAGCCTCGTGCCGAGGTCGGCCCAATCGGCGTCGCGTAACGCCTGCTCGACCGTCGGATCCATGCGGAGCGCGCTGGCCTGCCTCATCCCCTGGTGGTGCCTCTACCCGAACCATGCCGGCCAGCACGAGGATTCTCGCCACGCGTCAGCACACAGCAGGGTCCACCGAGCTCACGCGAGGGCACGCCGGCCTCTGAGAGCGCTGTGGACGCTGCGGTGAGGGCTCGTCACCCGGCCAGGTAGAACGCGTAGGCGGGGTTGTCGGTTTCCTCGCGGTAAGGGTAGCCGAGGTCGGCAAGGAACTGGCGGAGGGCGGGGCGCTCGTCGGGCGCGACCTGAATGCCGGCCAGCACGCGGCCGTCGGCGGCGCCGTGGTTGCGGTAGTGGAAGAGGCTGATGTTCCAGCGCTCGCCCATCTGGTTGAGGAAGCGCAGCAGCGCGCCCGGGCGCTCGGGGAACTCGAAGCGGTAGAGCACCTCGTCGGCGACGCGAGGCGCGGCCGCCGACCATGATGGCGGATGTGCAGCTTGGCGAGCTCGTTGTCGGTCAGGTCGGTGACCGGATAGCCCTGCGTCGCTGCAGCGACGTCGATCAGGGCGCGGCGCTCGGCGTCGCCGGCGCTGACCTTGAGGCCGACGAAGATGTCGGCGCGCGCCGGATCCGAGAAGCGGTAGTTGAACTCGGTGATCGAGCGGTTGCCGAGGGCGCCGCAGAAGCGCCGGAAGCTGCCCTTCTGCTCGGGAATGCGCACGGCGAGCAGCACCTCGGCGTGCGCGCCGGTCTCGGTGCGCTCGGCAGATGTAGCGCAGGCGATCGAAGTTCAGGTTGGCGCCGCTCTCGATCGCCACCAGCGACCGGTCGCGCACGCCGGTGCGCTCGACCCAGCGCTCAGCCCGGCGACGCCGAGCGCGCCGGCCGGCTCGGCGATGGCGCGCGTGTCCTCGAAGATGTCCTTGATCGCGGCGCAGATCTCGTCGGTGTTCACCAGCAGCATCTCGTCGACGCATTCGCGCGCGATGCGGAACGGCTCGGCCCCGACCTGACGGACGGCCACGCCGTCGGCGAACAGCGACACGCTGCGGCAGCGTCACGCGCTCGCCCGCGGCCAGGGCCGCGTGCATCGCAGTTGCTGTCGTCCGGCTCGACGCCGATGATCGCGCGTCTCCGGACTCACCGCCTTGATGTAGGCGGCGATGCCGGCGATCAGGCCGCCGCCGCCGACCGGCACGAAGACGGCGTCGATCGGCTCGCCCGCTCTGGCGCAGGATCTCGGCGGCGATCGTGCCCTGGCCGGCGATGACGTCGGGGTCGTCGTAGGGGTGGATGAAGACCCGCCCCTCGGCGTCCGCCGATCTGGCGGCGCGTGCGCGTAGGCGTCGTCGAAGGTGTCGCCGTGCAGCACCGTGCGGGCGCCGAGCGCTCGCACCGCGTCGACCTTGATCGCCGGCGTCGTCGTCGGCATGACGATCACCGCGTCGATGCCGAGCGCGCGGCCCGCCATCGCCACGCCCTGCGCGTGGTTGCCGGCCGAGGCGGCGATGACGCCGCGCTGGCGCTCCGCCGCGTCGAGCTGGCGCATGCGGTTGTACGCGCCGCGCATCTTGAAGGAGAACGCCGGTTGCAGGCCCTCGCGCTTGAGCAGCACCGCGTTGCCGAGCCGGGCCGAGAGGCGCGGCGCCGGCTCGAGCGGCGTCTCGATCGGCGATGTCCGACACGCGCGCGCGCAGGATGCGGCTGAGGTACTCGGCGGCGACGTCCATCGGCGCGACGGTACAGGATGAGGGCGGCGTTTTCACACCGAGACTACGGACGTGCAGAGAAGGATGCCGCGGCCTCTGCGGTGGGTAATGCCCCGGTTTGATTGCGCGGCAGCGGTGCCCCGACGCTCAAATAGCCGCCAAGGACGCCAAGGGCGCCAAGCAGCGCTGCTTGGCGCCCTTGGCGTCCTTGGCGCTTTTGCCAGGGCTGCGACGACCGCGGCGCCAATCAAACTGAGGAACTACCCTGTCGTGGGCACGCTTGACTCGCTTCGCGGCATGGCAGTAGCGTCCGCGCCCGAGAAAGGGGGACGTCATGCAGCGATTCAGCTGGATGGTTGGCGCCGCGGCGCTGGGGATCTGCATCGGAGGGACGGCATCGGCGGCCGACCAGTCGGGTTGGGCCGTGCGCGTCTGCCGCGGTGAGACCGAAGCGGCGGCGATGAAGATCACCGTCGGCGACGGCACGACCCAGAAAGAGCTGGCCAACTGGCAGAGCGACGACAAGACGACCGACTATCCGGTCCCCGCCCCGTTGGCGATGGCGGCGAAGCTGACGGTGACGTCCGATTCCGAGCCCGCGGACGGCAAGGTCGTCATGTGCGTCATGTGGGATCACGCGCCCGCGAAGACGATGAAGTTCAACGACCTGATGTCCGTGACGGTCGCCACGGGCGACAAGGACCCGACGTGCCCGTGTAAGTGACCGCGCGCGTCGCGGCGGGCGCGGGGCTCCCCCAGAGTGGGGGGCCTGCCGCGCCCCGCCCTACGGCCGGAGGGCCGCGGCTACTTCTTGCCGAGTACCGCTTCCGCCAGATTGAGCGAGTGGTTGCGAATGCGGCGCATGGCCACGAGCATGTCGTTGAAGAAGATGCCCGCGGTTGGTGCGATGCGTTGCGCCGTCAGGCGCTGCAGGTTGCTCTCGCGCAGGGCGTCGGCCTCGGTGGACAGGTACTGGCTCTTGGTGAGGACCGAATCGAGCCAACCGCTGTCGTTCCGGCGAATGCGGTCGATGATGTCCTCGAACAGCGCGGTGGTCCGCTCGAGGTAGGACTGGAGATCGTGCAGGGCGCTGTCGTCGAGGCCGGCGCCCTCGCGGATGAGCCGGCGCCGATAGTTGGCGAGGCGCTCGCAGTAGTCGGCGACGCTCTCGATCTCGTCGGCGGCGCGGATCAGGGCGCGGCACTCGTCGTTCTGCGCGGCGCTCAGCGTTCCGGTGAGGACGCGGGCCAGGAACGACGTCACCTCGTGCTGGAGCCGATCGGTCGCCTTTTCGCGATCGAGGATGCGGCGCCGCACCTCGGCCTCGGGCGTGTGCACGTCGGCGAACAGCGTCCGCGTCAGGTGCAGGGCGTCGATCGTCAGTGCCGCCATGTTGAGCACCTCGAGCCGGGCCTGCTCGACGGCGAGCGCGGGCGCCTCCACGACGCTCTGGCGTAGATAGCGCAGCGCCGTTCGCTCGCGATCCGAGGAGCCCACCAGCCATTGGCTGAGGCGCCGGATGGGATCCAGGAGCGGCACCGCGAGGACGGCGAGCAGGAGGTTGAAGACGGTGTGGGTCACGGCGACGTGCAGTGGGCGCGCGATGTCGGCCGCCGCGCTGCTGGGGAGCATCGCGACGATCCGCAGCCACGGCGACATGGCCAGCAGCAGCACCACGGCGGCCACGGCGTTGAGCAGGGTGTCGACCAACGCCGCGCGGCGGGCGTCGGCGTTGGCCGGCGCGGCGGCGCGCAGAACGGTCACGCAGCCGCCGACGTTGGCGCCGATGACCAACGCGGCGGCGCCGCCGAGGGAGAGATCGCCGGCGGCGGCGAGCGCGATCGCGATGCCGATGGTGGCGGTGGCCGACTGGAGCGCGGCCGTCACCAACGCGGCGGCGAGCACGGCGGCGAGCAGCGCCGTGAAGCCGATGGCGTCGGGATGCAGCACCCACGGGGGCAGCGCATGCGGGCCGAGCGCCTGCCACGCCCGCGTCAGCCATCCGATGGCGACGAACAACATTCCGGCGCCCATCGTCAACGCGCCGCTGAAGCGCACCGTTTCGCGGTCGGCGAGCAGATGCATGCTGGCGCCGAGGCCGAGGATACCGAGCGCCAGTGATCCCGGCTGCAACGCGAGCAGCCACGCGGGCACCGTCGCGCCGAGGTTGGCGCCAACCAATACGCTCACGGCCTGCGCCAGTCTCATCAGTCCGGCGTTGACGAAGCTGACGATGCGTACCGCGGCGGCCGAGGACGACTGCGTGATCAGGCCGGCGATGACGCCGACGTCGAACCCGGCGCGGCGGCCGTTGCCGACCTCCGCGACGCGCCGGCGGAGTCGCTCGCCGAAGAGGACCTGCAGCGCTTCGGAGACGGTGCGCAGGCCGTAGAGCAACAGTCCCAGCCCGCCGAGCAGCTCGAGCAGTCCGCGAATCATGTCGCCTCGCTTCGCCGCCGCGGCGCGCCGTGCGCCGCCCTCATCCGAGATCGCGCTCCAGTCCGCGCAACGCGCCGCGGAATGTCCGGGCGATGCCGAAGCGCATGAGGCCGCCGAGGCCGGGCACGCGCGAGCGGAACCGACAGCGCCAGGTGATATCGGTCCCGCCGTCGCGCGGCTCGAACACCACCTCGCCCTGGTGATCGGCAATCGGGCCCCCGCCGCGCACGATCTGGTACGTCATGCGATGCGGCGGATCGAAGGTCCGCACCTCTTCCTGCAATCCCATCCCGCCCGCCGCGAACGCGCGCACGGCGCCGACGCCGTTGGGCGCCGGCACCCCCTCGCGCGCCAACCGTACGGGTCCGAGCCCAGCCCACGTGCTCCACGACGCGTGATCGGTATAGCGCGCCCACACGCGCTCGATCGGCGCGTTGAAGTGATGGTGCACCTCGACCTGTTGCATGCGGCGTGACCATCACGCGTTGGTACGCGTGTCAACCAGTGAGCCCGTACGCGCGTGAGCCACGTGCGGGCTCAGTGGCTCACGCCTGTCTTCGCCGCGCGCAGCGCAGCACGACGCCGCCGATCTGCGCCGTCCGCATGTCGCCGAAGGGGGTCCCGATGCCGCTGTTGAGGACCATCGCCATCGACAGGTTCTGGTCCGGGTCGGCCCAGGCGCCGGAGCCGCCGAAGCCGTAGTGGCCGAAACCGCGCGGCGGCGTGCCGGCGGTGGTCGCGGCGCGGTGGTAGCCGAGGCGCCAGTGCATCGGGAAGGGGACGACGAGATCGATGCCGCGCGACTGTACCTCGGTGGCGCGCTCGACCGTGCGTTGCGACAACAGGCGGGTGCCGTTGAAGGCGCCGCCGGCGGCGAGGGTCGCGTAGAGCTTGGCGAGCGAGCGGGCGTTGAACAGCCCGTTGGCGGCGGGGATCGATGCCGCGAGCGTTTCGGCGTCGTCCCAACGGAAGTCGATGAAGCCGGGGACCAGCAGCGCATCGGCGATACGGCGCAGGTCGTAGCGGGTGACGCGGCCGACGACGCGATGGGCGCGCTCGAGCCGCGTGGCGAGCGCGGCCATTCGCTTGCGGCCGGCCTCGGGCATCAGCAGCTCGGCGGCGCGGGCCGCCGCTTCGGGGGGCGCGCCGACGTAGAGCCCGTCGAGGCCGAGCGGCTCGGCGAGCTCGTCGCGCACCACATCGGCGAAGCGCTTGCCGGTGATGCGCTGCACCACTTCGCCCACCAGCCAACCGTAGGTGATGCCGTGGTAGGCGCTGCGCGTGCCGGGCTCGATCGACGGCGTGGCGCGCGCCAGCGCATCGGTCATGTGGTCCCAGTCGCGCATGCGCGCCGCGTCGTCGACGAGATGGCGGATATCGTACAGGCCGGCGCGGTGACTGAGCAGGTGGCGGACGGTGATGCGTTCCTTGCCGGCCTGCGCGAACTCGGGCCAGTACTTGGCGACCGGGTCGTCGTAGTCGAGCAGCCCCCGGTCGGCGAGGACGTGCAACGCCGTCGACGTCACGCCCTTGGTGGTCGAGAACGAGACCGCCAGCGTGTCTTCCTGCCACGGATCGCCGGCCGCGTTGCGCACGCCACCCCAGATGTCGACCACCTTTTCGCCGCGGTGGTAGACGCAGACGGCCGCGCCGCCGCCGCGCCGCAGCTGCTTCGACAGCCGGCGGGCCACCGGCCAGAAGTCGGGGTGAACGGTTCCGTTGAGTGGGGGCATCGTCGATCGGAAACCACAGATGACCACAGATGGCCACCGATGGGTATGGGGCGGAGGGACGAAGGACGAAACACGAAGGGCGAACGCGCCGGCATGGTGTCCTTCGGACGTTCCTCCCCTCGGCCCGCTCCCTCGTGGCCATCGGCGACGATCCGTGCTTGGAAGAATGGCATGACCGAGCGCGTACACGTCACCATCGAGAACGGCGTCGCCGACGTCCGTCTGAATCGCCCCGAGAAGCTCAACGCGCTCGATCGCGCGATGTTCGACGCGCTGGTCGCCACCGGCGTCCGGCTGTCGAACGACCGCACGGTGCGCGTCGCGGTGTTGTCGGGCGAGGGGCGCGCCTTCTGTGCGGGGCTCGACTTCGGGAGCTTCATGGCGATGGCGGGGGAGGGCAGCGATCCCGGCGGTACCCTACTCGATCGCCGCAGTCCGGACAGTCCGGCCAACTTCGCGCAGCACGCGGCGTGGGTGTGGACCGAGGTGCCGGTGCCCGTGATCGCGGCGCTGCACGGCGCGGTCTTCGGCGGCGGCCTGCAGATCGCGCTCGGCGCCGACATCCGCATCGCCGCGGCCGACGCCCAGCTCTCGGTCATGGAGATCAAGTGGGGACTGATCCCCGACATGAGCGGCACGCAGACGTTGCGTCACCTGGTGCGCAGCGACGTGGCGCGCGAGCTGACCTACACCGGCCGCATCATCGACGGCCGCGAGGCCGCCGCGCTCGGCCTGGTCACGCGCGTCGCCGAGGATCCGCGCGCCGCGGCGCTGGCGATGGCGCGCGAGATCGCCGGCAAGTCGCCCGACGCCATTCGCGCCGGCAAGCGGCTGTTGAACCAGGCCCCGCTCGTCAGCGTCGGCGACGGCCTGGCGCTCGAGGCCCGGCTGCAGCGCGGGCTCCTCGGCTCGGCCAACCAGGTCGAGGCGGTGACCGCCAACATGCAGAAACGCCCGCCGAAGTTCACCGACCCGGCCTGACGCCGACCGAGCGCCGCGCCCCCTCTTGCAGCCGGATCGCGGCTCGGTCATACGCACGCAGATGTCCCCGCGCTGGCGCATGGTCCTCATCGGCGTGGCCGCGGTCGCCGCGCTGGCGCTGGCGGCGGCGGTTGCCAACACGATTCGCTCGCTGCGGGCGCTCGACGACGCGCTCGCCGATCCCGTCACGATCGCCGAGCCGATCATCGACGAGATGCTCGCCTCGATTCCGGGCGACCTGCAGCTGCGCCCCGACGACCCGATGATCGTCAGCCGCCAGATCCTGGTCACCGCGAACATCAACGAGCGCAGCGCCAAGGACGTGGTGTCGCGGCTGCTGTACATGAATGCGCTCGATCCGCACCGCCCGATCGACCTCTACCTCTCGACCCAGGGCGGCTGGGTGGACAGCGCCTTCACCATCATCGACGCCATGCAGCTCATCGAGGCGCCGGTAAACACCTGGGCGATCGGCGGCTGCTACTCGTCCGGCGCGCTGATCCTCGCCGCCGGCACCGGCCGCCGCTTCGCGACGCCGAACGCGGTGCTGATGATCCACGCCAGCCTCGACGAGGACACCAAGCAGTCGTACTCGTACGAGCGCCTCGCCCTGCAGCGCTACGAGCGCGTCTGGCGCCGCCGCGCCGCGCTGCCCGATGCCTGGTTCCCGATGGTCGGCGGCGAGGAGTACTACCTGTCCCCGCAGGAAGCGCTCGAGTTCAAGATGATCGACGAGATCCGCCCGCTGCGCATCCGCACCGCCACCGAGGCCGCGCCGCCGGCACACCACCGCGCCGCCGAGGCGATGCACTGAAGAACTCACCACGGAGGCACGGAGACACGGAGAAAGAACCTGGAATCAGTCTCCGTGTCTCCGGGCCTCCGTGGTGAAGGTTTTCTTCTGAAAGGATTCTGCATGCTGCTTGATCGCTTCCGTCTCGACGGCAAGGTCGCCGTGGTCACCGGTGCGGGTCGCGGCATCGGCGCCGGCTGCGCGCTCGCGTTTGCCGAGCTCGGCGCGAACGTGGTGGTGGCGGCGCGCACGAAAGAGCAGGTCGAGGAGACCGCCGAGCAGGCGCGGCGCTTCGGCGTGAAGGCGCTGCCGGTGGTGTGCGACGTCATGAAGCGCCCCGACCTCGAGCATCTGGTCGCGGCGACCATCGGCGAGTTCGGGCGCGTCGACATCCTGGTCAACAACGCCGGCGGCACGCCGCCGCTGGCGGCGCTGCACACCAGCGAGGCGATGTTCGAGGAGGCGTTTCGCTTCAACGTCACGTCCGCGTTCCTCCTCACCCGCCTGATCACCCCGAAGATGCTCGAGACCGCCGGCGGCGGCAGCATCGTCAACATCTCCTCGGCGGCCGGGCGGCTGGTGATGGCCGGGTTCGTCGCCTACGGTACGGCCAAGGCGGCCCTGTCGTTCATGACCCGTGAGCTCGGCAAGGAGTTCGCTCCGAAGGTGCGCGTCAACGCGATCGCCGTCGGCGCCGTCGAGACCTCCGCCCTCGCGCCGTTCCTCGACGACGACCTGCGCGGCAAGATGGAAGCGCTGACCCCGATGCGCCGCATCGGCACCGTCGAGGACATCGCCATCGCCGCCCTGTACCTCGCCTCGCCGGCCTCGAGCTGGGTCACCGGCAAGGTGTTCGAGGTCGACGGCGGCACCGAAGCGACCAACTGGCCCTACGAAGCGCCGGGCATCTGAGCGCGCTTTCATCGTCGCGTCATCACGCCGCGAGCCGCACCTGTAGATAGCGGTGTCGCGGCCGCCCACCTGGTGTCGCGGCCGCCCACCTGATGGGGCGCGGGCGGCGACCTTCCTGGTCGTCCCGGGCGGCGTCCCGGCCCATCCTCGCCCCCCTTGGGACACCTGCTTGACAAAACCCAACGCTCATTTCAAATGAGTATTTGACAACTATGAAGCAGACCGCACGATCGGCGCAGACGCGCGAACGGCTGCTCGAGGCCGCGGCTGACGTCTTCGCGGACGACGGCTTCCGCAACGCACGCATCCAGGCCATCTGCCGACGCGCCGGCGCCAACATCGCCGCCGCGCATTACCACTTCGGTGACAAGGAAGGCCTCTACGCCGCGGTGTTCGAGTACGCGCAGGAGCGCGCCACCCGCGACTACCCGCCCGAGAGTCTCGAGGGCCCGCCGGAGACGCGCCTGCGTCTCCACATCACCTCGTTTCTCGCCCGCCTGCTCGATCCCGATCGGCCGGCCTGGTTCGCGCGCCTGCTGGCGCGGGAGATGATCGATCCGACGCCGGCGCTCGACCGGCTGGTGCGGCAGCGGATGCGCGCCAACCACGATCAGCTCGCCGACATCATTCGCGCCCTGCTGGGACCCGATCCGACCGACGGCACCGTTCGCCTGTGCGTGCTCAGCGTCGTCTCGCAGTGCGTCTTCTACCGCAACAGCGCCCCGATCATCGCCCGCCTCTATCCGGAGTTGGAACCGGCGAAGGAGCTCGAGCGGATCGCCGACCACGTGACGCGCTTCTCGCTCGCCGCCATCGACGGCCTGAGCGCGGCGCACCACAAGGGAACCCACGGCCAATGTCGAACCAGCGCCTGACCGCCATGCTCCGTCGCCGTTGGCTGGTGTTGCCGGCGATCGCCGTGCTCGCCCTCGCCGCCTATGCCTATGCCCTGACGCGGCGTCCCGACGCCGCTGGCGGCGCGCCGCGCACCGCGCCCCCGGCGCCGGTGATCGCCCAGGCCGCGCGGCAGGGCGACCTGCCGGTCACGCTGGAGGGCCTCGGGACGGTGACGCCGTTGGCGACGGTGACGGTGCGCAGCCGCGTCGATGGCCAGCTCATGCAGGTGCGGTTCGAGGAAGGACAGATGGTCCAGGCCGGCGATCTGCTGGCCGAGATCGACCCGCGCCCCTACCAGGTGCAGCTCGAGCAGGCGCAGGGCCAGTTGGCGCGCGACGAGGCGCTGCTCGCCAACGCCAACGTCGATCTCACCCGCTACAAGAAGCTGGTTGCCGAGGACTCGATTCCGAAGCAACAGCTCGACACGCAGGCGGCGCTGGTGCGCCAGTACCAGGGCGTCGTGCAGTCCGACCAGGCGCAGGTCGACGACGCCCAATTGCAGCTCACCTACTCTCGCATCACCGCGCCGATCAGCGGCCGTCTCGGCCTGCGTCTCGTCGACCCCGGCAACATGGTCCACGCCACCGACACCGGCGGCCTCGTGGTGATCACGCAGCTCAGCCCGATCGCCGTCGTCTTCACGATTCCGGAGGACAGCCTGCAGCCGGTGCTCGCGAAGCTGCGCGGCGGCGGTGGCGGCGATCTGCCGGTGGAGGCCTTCGACCGTGCCAACGTGCACAAGCTCGCCACCGGCACGCTGTTGACCGTCGACAACGCCGTCGATCCCACCACCGGCACCGTCCGCCTCAAGGCCCAGTTCGCCAACGCCGACGACGCGCTGTTCCCCAACCAGTTCGTCAACGCGCGCCTCCAGCTCGACGTGCAGCGCGGCGTGACCCTGGTGCCGACCGCCGCGATCCAACGCGGCTCGCAGGGGATGTTCGTCTACGTCGTCGGCGCCGACAAGACCGTCGAGATTCGACCGGTCACCATCGGCGAGAACGATGGCGACGACACCGCCATCGCGACGGGCGTGTCGCCCGGCGATCTCGTCGTCACCGACGGCGCCGAGCAGTTGCGCGCCGGTCGCGCCGTGACGTTGCGCACACCGATCGACAGCGACCGGAATCAGGCCGGGTCATGAACCCGTCACGCCTCTTCATCGAGCGGCCCGTCGCCACCACGCTGCTGATGGTGGCGATCCTGCTTGCTGGAGCGGTCGCCTACCGCCAGCTGCCGGTCTCGGCGCTCCCTCAGGTCGACTACCCGACCATCCAGGTCGTCACCTTCTATCCCGGCGCCAGCCCCGAGGTGATGGCGTCGTCGGTGACCGCGCCGCTCGAGCGCCAATTCGGGCAGATGCCTGGGCTCACGCAGATGACCTCGATGAGCTCGAGTGGCAGCTCGCTCATCACCCTCCAGTTCAGCCTCGACCTGGGCCTCGACGTCGCCGAGCAGGAGGTGCAGGCGGCGATCAACGCGGGCTTCAACTTCCTGCCGCGCGATCTCCCGACGCCACCCGTGTACAGCAAGGTGAATCCGGCCGACGCGCCCATTCTCACGTTGGCGCTGACCTCGTCGACCCTGCCGCTCCCCCAGGTCGAGGACCTGGCCGACACGCGTCTCGCGCAGAAGATCGCCGAGCTGCCGGGCGTCGGGCTGGTGAGCATCTCGGGCGGCCAACGCCCGGCCGTCCGCATCCGCGCGAACCCGGGGGCCCTCGCCGCCTACGGACTGACGCTCGAGGACGTGCGCGCTGCCGTCGCCGCCGCCAACGTCAACCAGGCGAAGGGCAGCTTCGACGGGCCGCGGCAGTCCTACGTGATCGGCGCCAACGACCAGCTGCTCTCCAGCGCCGACTACCGCCCGCTGATCATCGCCCAGCGCAACGGCGCGTCCGTCCGGCTCGAGGATGTCGCCGACATCGTCGACGACGCGGAGAACGTCCACCAGGCGGCCTGGATGAACGAGACGCCGGCCGTCATCGTCAACATCCAACGCCAGCCGGGCGCCAACGTCATCGAGGTGGTCGACCGCATCAGCCATCTCCTGCCGCAGCTGCAGCACAGCCTGCCGTCGTCGGTGAGCCTGAGCATCCTCACCGACCGCACCACCACGATCCGCGCGTCGGTCGAGGACGTGCAGTTCGAGCTCATGCTGTCGGTCGTGCTGGTCGTGGCGGTGATCTTCCTCTTCCTCCGCCACCTCGCCGCCACCGCGATCCCCGCCGTCGCCGTGCCGCTGTCGCTCGTCGGCACGTTCGGCGTCATGTACCTGCTCGGCTACAGCCTCAACAATCTGTCGTTGATGGCGCTCACGATCGCCACCGGCTTCGTCGTGGACGACGCGATCGTGATGATCGAGAACATCAGCCGCTACATCGAGCAGGGCCGATCGCCGCGTGCCGCCGCGCTCGAGGGCGCGGCCGAGATCGGCTTCACCATCCTGTCGCTGACCGTCTCGCTGATCGCGGTGCTCATTCCGCTGCTGTTTCTCGGCGACGTGGTCGGCCGCCTGTTCCGTGAGTTCGCGGTCACGCTCGGGATCACCATCCTCATCTCCGCGGTGGTCTCGCTGACGCTCACGCCGATGATGTGCGCGCGCCTGCTCAGCCACACGCCGGCCGCGCAGCGCGGTCGCTTCGACCGCGCCGCGGAAGGGGTCTTCGACCGCATCATCGACGCGTACGCGCGCAGCCTGCGCTGGGTGCTGGCGCGCCAGCGCGCGACGCTGGTGGTCGCCGTCGGCGTGCTGATCCTCACCGTCGTGCTCTACGCGATCGTCCCGAAGGGGTTCTTCCCCATCCAGGACACCGGCCTGATCCTCGGCATTTCCGAGGCGCCGCAGTCGATCTCGTTCCCGGCCATGGCCGAGCGCCAGCAGGCGCTGGCGCGGGTCATCCTCCAGGATCCCGCGGTGGCGAGCCTGTCATCGTTCATCGGCATCGACGGGACCAACACCACCCTCAACAGCGGTCGCATCCTCATCAACCTGAAGCCGCTCGCCGAGCGCGGCATCAGTGCCAGCGCCGTCGCGCGTCGGCTCGACGCGGCACTGGAACAGGTGGCCGGCGTCCGCCTCTATCTCCAGCCGGTGCAGGATCTGACGGTCGAGGACCGCATCACCCGCACCCAGTTCCAGTTCAGCCTGGAGGGCGCCGATCCCGAGGCGTTGCGCCACTGGACGCCGCTGCTGGTCGAGGCGATGCACGCCCGGCCGGAGCTGCGGAACGTCAGCAGCGACCAGCAGGACGACGGCCTGCAGGCCCTCCTGCACATCGACCGCGACACCGCCGCGCGCCTGGGCATCAGCCCGCAGCTGATCGACGACACGCTCTACGACGCGTTCGGCCAGCGGCAGATCTCGACGATCTTCACCCAGCTGAACCAGTACCGGGTCGTGCTCGAGGTCGCCGACGCCTTCCAGCACCCCGACGGTCTCGGCGCGCTGCACATCGAGAGCGCCGAGGGCGGCCAGGTGCCGCTCAGCGCGATCACCCATCTGGAAGAGACGTCGGCGCCGCTGTCGATCGCGCATCAGGGACAGTTCCCGTCGGTCACGCTCTCGTTCGACCTCGCGCCCGGCTTCGCGCTCGGCGACGGGGTGCGCGCCGTCGAGGAGTCCCTGGAGGCGGTCGGCGTCCCGGTGAGCATTCGCGGCAGCTTCCAGGGCGCCGCGCAGGCGTTCCGCGACGCGCTCGCCAACGAGCCGCTGCTCATCCTCGCGGCGCTGGTCAGCGTCTATCTGGTGCTCGGCGTCCTGTACGAGAGCTACATCCACCCGATCACGATTCTCTCGACCCTGCCGTCGGCCGGGGTCGGCGCCATCCTCGCGCTGATGCTGTGCGGCATGGACCTCGGCATCATCGCCGTGATCGGCATCATCCTGCTGATCGGCATCGTGAAGAAGAACGCGATCATGATGATCGACTTCGCCCTCGAGGCGGAACGCAACGGCGGCAAGTCGCCCGACGACGCGATCTACGAGGCCTGCCTGCTGCGCTTCCGCCCGATCATGATGACGACCATGGCAGCGCTCCTCGGTGCGCTGCCGCTGGCGCTGAGCCACGGCGTCGGCGCCGAGCTGCGCCGGCCCCTGGGTGTCGCCATCGTCGGCGGTCTGCTCGTCAGCCAGGCGCTGACCCTCTACACGACGCCGGTCATCTACCTGGCGTTCGATCGCCTCGCGACCCGCCTGAGCCGCGCCGTGCTGCCAGAGGCGTCCGATCCGTCGACCAACTGAAACCACCGAAGACACAGATGGCCACAGATGAACACAGAGTCGGAGTTGTCTGATGATCGTCTGTGTCCATCTGTGGCCATCTGTGTCTTCGGTGGTTGTTCTTTGGGGTGAGGGGAGGCGATGAACTTCTCGGCGCCCTTCATTCGCCGTCCGATCGCCACGACGCTGCTGACCATCGGCGTGGCGCTCGCCGGCATCATCGGCTTCCGCATGCTGCCGGTGGCGGCGCTGCCGCAGGTGGACTTCCCGACCATCCAGGTCTCGGCAGGACTGCCCGGCGCGAGCCCGGAGACGATGGCGACGTCGGTGGCGGCGCCGCTCGAGCGACAGTTCGGCCGCATCGCCGGCGTCACCGACATGACCTCGACGAGCTACCTCGGCTCGACCAGCGTCGTGCTCCAGTTCGATCTCGACCGCAACATCGACGGCGCGGCGCGCGACGTGCAGGCCGCCATCAACGCGGCGCGCGGCTACCTGCCGCCGAACCTCCCCAGCAATCCGACGTACCGCAAGGTGAATCCGGCCGACGCGCCGATCCTGATCTTCTCGATCACCTCGCCGACGCTGACCACCGGCAAGCTCTACGACCTCGCCTCGACGGTGCTGCAGCAGCGCCTGGCGGAGATCCAGGGCGTCGGTCAGGTCTTCGTCGGCGGCAGCTCGCTGCCGGCGGTGCGCGTCGACGTGAATCCGTCGGCCCTCAGCCGCTACGGCCTTGGGCTCGAGGACGTGCGCGCCGCCATCGCCGCGACCAACGTCCGGCGACCCAAGGGCGAGCTGCAGGACGGCGACCACCGTTGGCAGATCGAGACCAACGACCAGCTCTCCACCGCCGAGGAGCTCCGGCCGATCATCCTCAAGAACGCCGAGGGCGCGGTGCTGCGGCTGTCCGACGTCGCGTCCGTCACCGACGGAACCGAGGATCTCTTCACCGCGGGCCTCGCGGACGGCCGGTCGGCCGTGCTGCTCGTGCTCTTCCGCAGCCCGGGCGCCAACATCATCGAGACGGTCGACCGCGTGACCGAGGTCCTGCCGCAGCTGACGGCGTCGTTGCCGGGATCGGTCGACCTGCGCAAGCTGCTCGACCGCGCGCCGCCGATCCGCGCGTCGCTGCGCGACGTCGAGCGCGCGCTGCTGACGGCGGTGGTGCTGGTGATCATCGTCGTGTTCCTCTTCCTCGGCAACGTGCGCGCCGCGCTCATCCCCAGCGTCGCCGTCCCGGTCTCGCTGATCGGCACCGCGGGCGTCATGTATCTCCTCGGCTACAGCCTCGACAACCTGTCGTTGATGGCGTTGACCATCGCCACCGGCTTCGTCGTCGACGACGCGATCGTGGTGCTCGAGAACATCAGCCGCCACATCGAGGAGGGCATGCGGCCGCGCCTCGCGGCCCTGCAGGGCGCGCGCGAGATCACCTTCACCGTGCTGTCGATGAGCGCCTCGCTGGTGGCGGTGTTCATTCCCATCCTGCTCATGGGCGGCATGGTCGGCCGTCTGTTCCGCGAGTTCGCGGTCACGTTGTCGGTGGCGATTCTGCTCTCGCTCGTGGTCTCCCTCACCGCGACGCCGGCGATGTGCGCGGCGCTGCTGCGGCCGCATCGCGAGCGCGGCACGCCGCGGAAGCCGGGCCCGAGCCAGCGCGTGGTCGACGCGGTGCTGCGCCGCTACCACACCAGCCTACACTGGGCGCTCCGCCATCCGCGGACGATGCTGGCGATCATGTTCCTGACCATCGCCGTGAACGTCGGTCTCTTCATCGTCGTGCCGAAGGGCTTCTTCCCGCAGGAGGACGCGGGCCGGCTCACCGGGTCGCTCCAGGCCGGACAGGACGTGTCGTTCCAGGCGATCTGGGGCCATATGACCGAGGTCGCGCGCATCATCGGCGACGATCCCGCCGTCGACAGCGTGATGGGGTTCACCGGCGGCGGCGGGTCGGGGCGCGGGTCGGCCAAGAACACGGCGCGTCTCTTCGTCGGCCTCAAGCCGTTCGACCAACGCGACGCCAGCGCCGACGAGATCATCAACCGCCTGCGGCCGAAGCTGGCAGCGCTGCCCGGCGCGCCGACCTACCTGCAGCCGGTGCAGGACCTGCGCATCGGCGGCCGGCTCGGCAACGCGCTGTACCAGTACACGCTCCAGGGCGAGCGCTTCGACGAGCTGGCGTCGTGGGCGCCGCGCGTCGCCGCGCGCCTGCGCAAGATTCCCCAGCTCACCGATCTCAACAGCGATCAGCAGGACGCCGGCCTGCAGGCCTCGCTGGTGGTCGACCGCGACACGGCGGCGCGCCTGCACGTGTCCCCGCAGCGCATCGACGACACGCTCAACGACGCGTTCGGCCAGCGCCAGGTGTCGATCATCTACGGCAACCTCAACCAGTACCATGTCGTGCTCGAGGTGGAGCCGAGCTTCTGGCAGCACCCGGAGTCGCTCGAGAGCCTGTACGTCCGCAACGACGAGGGCGCGCAGGTGCCGCTGAGCGCGCTCGCGCACTACAAGACGACCTCGACGACCTTGGCGGTGAATCACCAGGGTCAGTTCCCGGCGGTGACGCTGTCGTTCAACCTCGCCCCGGGCGTCTCGCTCGGCGAAGCGGTGCAACTCATCGAGGCGGCGACGCGCGAGATCGGCCTGCCCGCCGACATCCGCGGCAGTTTTCAGGGCACGGCGCAGGCGTTCCAGTCGTCGGTCAACGACCAGCCGCTGCTGATCCTCGCCGCCCTGGTCACCGTCTACATCGTGCTCGGCATCCTCTACGAGAGCTACGTGCACCCGATCACGATTCTCTCGACGCTGCCCTCCGCCGGCGTCGGCGCGATCGCCGCGCTGATGCTCTTCCACATCGAGCTCACCGTGATGGCGCTGATCGGCATCCTGCTCCTCATCGGCATCGTCAAGAAGAACGCGATCATGATGATCGACTTCGCCCTCGAGGCCGAGCGCACCGGCGGCCTCTCGGCGGCCGACGCGATCGAGCAGGCCTGCGTGCTGCGCTTCCGCCCGATCATGATGACGACCATGGCGGCGCTGTTCGGCGCGCTGCCGCTCGCGGTCGGCTACGGAGTCGGCGGCGAGATCCGCCGTCCGCTCGGCATCGCCATCGTCGGCGGCCTCATCGTCAGCCAGGCGCTGACGCTCTACACGACGCCGGTGATCTACCTCTACCTCGAGCGCGTGCGCCTCTGGGTCGGCCGCCAGCGGAGCGCGCTCGGCCGGCGTGTCGCGACGCAGCTCGGCTACGGGACGAGAGCATGACGGACCCTCTTCGATCGATGCGCCGGTCGCTCGCCGCGCTGGCGGCGGTGACGCTGCTCGCCGGCTGCGCCGTGGGACCGGACTACCAGCGACCCGAGGCGCCGATGACCGAGAACTTCAAGGAAGTCGACGGATGGAAGCCGTCCGCGCCGGCAGACGCCATGCACCGCGGCGCCTGGTGGGAGGCCTACGACGATCCCCAGCTCAGCGCCCTCGTGGCGCAGGTGAGCGTGTCGAACCAGAACCTGCTCGCCGCCGAGGCGCAGTTCCGCCAGGCCCGCGCCATGGTTGGCTCGGCGCGCGCGGCGTTCTATCCCCAGGCCGCGGTCGGCGTCTCCTTCAGCCGCTCGCACCAGTCCGGCACCCTCCACAACAATCTCGGCGGCTCGGGCAGCGACGTCTCCGACTACGCCATGCCGCTGAGCATCAACTGGGAGCTCGATCTCTGGGGGCGCATTCGCCGCAACGTCGAGTCCAGTGAAGCGAGCGCACAGGCCTCCGCCGCCGACGTCGAATCGGCGCGCCTCAGCCTGCAGGCTGAGCTCGCGGTGGACTACTTCCAGCTGCGCAGCATCGATGCCGACAGTGCCATCTTCGACGACAGCATCGCCGCATTCGAGCGCTCGTTGAAGCTGACCCGCAGCCGCTACGAAGGCGGCATCGCCTCGCGCGACGACGTTGCCCAGGCGCAGACGCAGCTGGAGAGCACGCGCGCCCAGGCGATCGACCTCGGCGTCCAGCGCGCCGCGCTGGAGAACGCCATCGCCGTGCTCATCGGCGAGCCGCCGGCGAAGTTCTCGCTGCCGCCCATGCCGCTCGACGCCGAGCCGCCGTTGATTCCGGTCGGCGTGCCGTCGCAGTTGCTGGAGCGGCGGCCGGATGTCGCATCCGCCGAGCGCGCCGTCGCAGCCGCGAACGCCCAGATCGGCGTCGCCATCGCCGCCTACTATCCGACCGTCACACTCAGCGCGTCGGGCGGTCTCGAGAGCTCGCACATCGACGAGTGGTTCACCTGGCCGAGCCGCTTCTACTCGGTCGGCCCTGCGATATCCGAGACCATCTACGACGGCGGCTTCCGCGCCTCACAGACCGACGCCGCGCGAGCCCAATACGACAACACCGTCGCCGGCTATCGGCAGAGCGTGCTCACCGCCTTCCAGCAGGTCGAGGACAACATGGCGGCGCTGCGCATCCTCGAGCAGGAAGCGGCGGTCACCGCCGTTGCCGTCGACGCCGCTCGGCAGTCGGTGACGCTCACCACCAACCGCTACAAGGAAGGCGCCGCCAGCTTCCTCGACGTCGTCGTCACCCAGGCCGCCGCGCTCAACAACGAGCGCAGCGCCAACGACGTCCGCGGCCGCCGCATGGTCGCCAGCGTCCAGCTCATCCAGGCGCTGGGCGGCGGCTGGGACGCCTCGACACTGCCGACGCCGAGCGAGTTGGTGGCGGAACAGTAGGGCGGGGAAACTTGTGCTTGCCGCCGGAGCTGAAGCAGAAGCGTCAGATCACGGAAGGCGGGTCGGACCAGCGTAGTCGATGTAGCGGAGGGGGTTGTCGCGGACGGCACGCACGAAGGCCGGATTCGTCTTACCGACCGATTCTGCGGAGCCCAGGTCGAAGTCCATCCACCACGCTCCAGGCGGATACTGTGCGAGGGTCGTGGATGACCAATATTGGCGGGCGAAGGTGCTGACTGGCAGGAACGCGGCGTTGATACAGGGAGAGGAACCCGCGGCGCAGCCCGTCGCGGTCAAATCGAGGATCGTCTGCAGCTCGCTGATCGTCGGCAGGCGCCAGTCGCAGTACCCGGCGAAGCCGCCCGTCACCGTGTCCTGGAAGGGAACGCCGAGGCTCTCGCACGCGTTCAGCCGCGACAGGAAATCGGTGAAAACTGTTCCGTCTGCCGCACTGCCTTGAAAAACATTGGTCCACATATAGTCATTGTCCGCGTCGTGTGGGTCGCCGTAGTTGGTCTTCCCATCCGCAGCGTCCTTCTTCTCCCACATCAAGTAGGTGCGCGTATCGGAAATCGTCCCGTCGCCGTTGTCGACGAAACGTGCTCCTTCGAGCGTCGCGACGGCCGAAGTGGAGAACTGAGTCGCCAACCAATTGATTTGGCCGGCATCGCCGCTTGTCGGACAAAGCGCGTGGGCAGCTTTTTCGGCCCTGGCCCACTTCTTGGCGAAGCTGGCGTCACATTTGGCGAGCTGACCGGAGGTTTCCGAACCCGACCCAAGCTTCACGCTCTTGGCCTGGGCGTTGAGGCGACAGAGACCGTACGCGCCCGCGATTTTCAACTTCGCAGCCTCACACTTGGCTGCCGGCGCCGCGGCGTGCGCTCCGCCGGCAATCAGCATCGATACCAGACTGCCGAACACGCTGAGCTTGTCGAATCGCGACATCCTACCTCCAATATCGCCTTCGCGTCAGGGAATGGGTTCTTGGTTTCGCACGGATATTGTAACGATGGCAATCCAATTCTGGCGCCGGACGGCTGTCATGCCCGGCGACCACAGAAAGGGTTCGGTTTGGGGGGGTGCGCCGCTTCGTCGTGTTGAAGACCTGTCCATCGGGGAGTTCTTGACACCTCCCTTCGTTCCATAGTCCACGCGTCGCGCATGTTCGCCGCGCACGTGCTCTCTCTCACCGACGACAACGACCGCTCGGCGCAGGCGGCGATCGTTCGCGCGTTCACGGTCTTTCTGCTCGCCCACGTCGTCGTGCGCACGCTGCAGTGGACGGTGCGCGGCGGAGACGACGGGGTGGGAGAGCGTGGACTGATGACCGCCGCGCTCGCCGCCTGCGCCCTCATCGCCTGGCTCAGGCCGGCACGCATGCGCACCGCGGCGGCGATCGCACTGGGGATCCTCGCCATCAAACTGGCCCGATCGTTCCCGACGACGTCCAACCACTTCTTCATCGAGTTCCTGTGCCTCTCGCTGGTCGTCTTCTGCGACCCAGCCGTCGGCGACGAACGGGCGCTCCTGCTCAGCGCCGCGCGCTGGCTGACGGTGATCGTCCTCTTCTACAGCGGCCTGCAGAAGGTGCTCTACGGGACGTACTTCGACGCGCAGTTCCTCGGCCTGTCGGTCGGCCACAAGCCGGGGCTGGCGTGGCTGTTCAGCCTTTTCCTGCCCGCCGACGAGCTGGCGCGCCTACGCGCCCTGCATCCGCTCGCCGTGGGCAACGGTCCGTTCGCCATCCGCAGCACGGTGGCGCTGCTGATCGCCAACGGCACCTGGGCGTTCGAGATGACGATGCCGGTGCTGCTCGTCTGGCGCCGGACACGGCCGTACGCCGCGATCGCCGTGCTGTTCGTCATCGCCGGCATCGAGGTGGGTGCGCGCGAGCTGCTGTTCGGCCTCCTCTTCGTCAACCTGCTGATGCTCTTCTTCGCCCGCCCGGTGAACCGCGCGCTCCTGCCCGTCTCGCTCGCCGTGCTGGCGCTGTTGGCGGCGGCGCGCATCGGCCTGCTGCCGCCGTTCGCATTCAATTGACCCTCGCCGCAAAGCAACGCCTGGTCGTCGCCGTGCTGGCCGTGCTGGCGGCGTGGCCCCTCGCGCATCGCGCGCTGGTGACGCGGTACGATCTCGATCCGTGGCGGTTCTTCGGCTGGGCCATGTACTGCACGCCCAAGCTGCCCGCCGATGTGTCCCTCTTCACCATCGAGAACGGCGTCCGTATCCCGGTGTCGTTTGACGACCTGACCCCCGCCCAGCGCCGCTCGGTGGACGCCCTGCGCGCGCGCCGCGTTCTGTGGGGCACGCTCGCATCGCCGTCGCGCGCCGGCGCCGCCGTCCTCGCCGCCCGCCCCAACGCGGACGTCGCCGAGGTGGTCGTGTCGAAGTGGTACCTCGATCCAACGACCGCGACCATCGCCACCCACGACGAGCGCTACCAGTTCACCCGTCCGGGCGTAGGGCTTCCCTAGAGCGTCCTTTGGTCACCGAATGGAGGGCCGCGCTCCCGCGCGGCCTGCACGTGCCGGTCCGACTCGATCCGCCCGGCAGACGATCCCTGGCGCGCCGGTGTGTCGCCCCGCGCTGCCAGGCGCTGCGGGAGCAGCGCCCTCCATTCGGTGACGAATTGTGGCGGCCGGGATCGTAAGAAAGTGACTTGTCACTTTCTTTCCGATGCGGTACACGACCCGCATGTCCGCTCCCGCCCTGGCTCGGCCGCGCCGCACGCAGGCCGAGCGTCGCGCGACGACGCGTGCCGCGCTGCTCGACGCGGCGGTCGGCTGCCTCGTCGAGCAGGGATACGCGGGCCTGACGACGCCGGCCGTCTGCGCGCGCGCCGGCCTCTCGCAGGGCGCGCTGTTCAAGCACTTCCCCAGCAAGCCGCTCCTGGTCGGCGCGGCGGCCGCGCATCTCTTCGAGGCGCTTCTCGCCGACTACCTGCGGGAGCTGGCGCGAACCGCGCGGCGCGCGGATCGGGCCGAGACGGCGGTGCGGGCCCTGTGGACCGTCTTCCAGCGGCCGCAGCTGATGACGGTGCTCGAGCTGTACCTCGCCGCGCGCAAGGATCCCGTCCTGGCCGCCGTCCTCAAGCCGGCGATGAACCGCCACGCGCGCGCTCTGCGCGAGGAGGCGCGCCGCCTCTTTCCCGGCGCCGCCGCCGCGCCGCGCTTCGCCGCCACCCTCGACGTGTTGCTCGAGCTCCTGCAGGGAATGGCCCTGAGCCATGCCATTGCACCGGATCCGGCACACGAACGCCGCGTCCTCGCGCTCGCCATCGACCTCGCCCGCCGGGCCGTCGCCGCCGCGCCGCGGCGGGCCGCCGGCTGAATTCGGAGACGTCATGCACGCACACGCCGTCGCGCACACCGACCCGGCCGATCTCATCGACCTCGCCCGCTACCCGATTCTCTCACCCGAGAGCGCGACGATGCGCGACGTGCTCGGGCGGGCGCGCGCTCAGCTGCGCGAGACGGGTGCCTGCGAGGTCCCCGGCTTCCTCACCGCGGCCGGACTGTCGACGATTCGTGCCGACGCCACGGCCCTCGCGCCGACCGCGCATCGCAGCGAGGGCTACGGCACCGCCTATCTCGAGGTGCCCGACTTCGCCCTCGCGGAGGATCACCCGCGCCGGTGGATCGGACGCGCCGCCGTCGGCGTCGTCGCCTACGACATGTTCCCGGCCGACTCGCCGCTGCGCCGGCTGTACGAGTGGGAACCGTTCATGCGCTTCATCGAGTCGGTGCTGGAGCGCGGCGTGCTCTACCGCTACGCCGATCCGCTCGGCGCCCTCAACCTGGCGGTGATGGGCGACGGCGACGAGCTGCAGTGGCACTTCGACATGACCGACTTCGTCGTCTCGCTGGCGGTTCAGGATGCCGACGAGGGCGGCGACTTCGAGGTCGCGCCGCGCGTGCGCAGCGCCGCGGACGAGCGTTACGACGCCGTCGGGCGCGTCCTGCGCGGCGCGCGCGACGACGTCGTGCGCCTGCCGATGACCCCCGGTACGCTGCTGATCTTCGAGGGCCGCCACTCGGTGCATCGTGTCAGCCCGCATCGGCGGCGCCACCGATCGCCTGGTCGGCCTGCTCGCCTACGACACCAAGCCGGGCACCTGCAGCACCGAGTTGCTGCGCCTGGCGCGCTACGGCCGCACCGGATGAACGACGGCGGACGCGCCGGTCCTGACCCGCCGAGGCGCTCTACGGCGTCGAGACGGCGCGGGCGCTTGCCAACCTCGCGTTCTCCCGCCACCGCCTCGGCGACTATCCCAGCTACGTCGCGGCCCTCGCGGCGGTGAAGCGCGCCGCGGCGCGCCGCCAATCGCGACGCCGGCCTGCTCGATGCCCGCCGCGCCGCGGCGATCGACGACGCGGCGGCGTCGCTGTCGGCCCACCGCCGACCACCTGGTGGTCGACCTGCTCGGCGGCGGCGGTTCGATCGGCATCAACATGAACGTCAACGAGGTGCTCGCCAACCTCGCCAGCGAAGCGCTCGGCGGCGGGCGCGGCAGCTACGATCCCGTTCACCCGCTGCGGCACGTCAACGCGTCGCAGTCCACGGCCGACGTGTGTCACACAGCCGCCCGCCTGGCGGTCACGGCGGCGGCGCCGGCCGCGCTGGACGCTCTCGACGCCTGCGCCGCGAGCCTCACCGCGCGCGCCGATGCCGTCGCACGGGTGCCGACGCTCGCCCGCACCTGCCTGCAGGACGCGATGCCGACCACCGCCGACGTGCTTCTCCGCGGCCACGCCGCGGCGTTGGCGCGCCGCGCCGCCGATCTGCGCGCGGCCGTCGTGCCCCTCGATGCGGTCGTCCTCGGCGGAACCGTCATTGGCGACGGGCGGGGCGCGCCACCGGCCTATCGCGAACGCGTCGTGCCGGCGCTTGCGGCAGTCGTCGGTCGGTCGCTGCGTCCGCATCCGCATCCTGCCGACGCGCTGCAGAACGGCGACGACCTGCGCCGCGGTGGCCGCCCAGCTCGGCCTGCTGGCGCGCACCCTCCTGAAGGTCGCGCAGGATCTGCGCCTGCTGGCCTCCGGCCCGCGCGGCGGCATGGGCGAGCTGCGCCTCCCACACGTCCAGGCGGGCTCGAGCTTCTTCACCGGCAAGTCGAATCCGGTGGTGCCCGGAGTCGGTGATGCAGTGCGCCTTCCAGGTGCTCGGGTGCGAACGCGCCGTGCAGGAGGCGCCGCCGCGTGCCGAGCTGCATCTGCAGGTGTTCGACGCGGTGGCGCTGGTCAACGTGCTCGACGCTCTGGAGATGCTGGCCACCGTGCTCGAGCGCTTCGACGCCCGCTGCCTGCGCGGACTGGACGTCAACGAAGCGCGCTGTCGAGATCTGTCCGCGCTGTGACCGTCGTGGTGAACCCCATGTCTGACTGGCTGCAGCACCCGAAGCGCCTCTACATCGCCGGCCGTTTCGTCGACGCGACGGGCGACCACATGCACCGCAACACCAATCCCGCCACCGGCGCGCTGCTCGCCGAGGTGCGCTCGGCATCGGCGGCCGACGTCGACGCCGCGGTCGATGCCGCGGCGCGCGCCTGTCCCACGTGGCGCGCGACGTCGCGCCGCGAGCGGGCGGCGGTGCTGCGCCGCATCGGCGAGATCGTTCGCCGGCATCGCGAGGAGCTCGCCACCCTGATCGCGCTGGAGAACGGCAAGCTCTACCGCGAGGCGCTCGACGACGACATGCCGGACACCGCCGACGTGTTCGACTACTACGCCGGCTGGACCGACAAGCTGTACGGCGAGACCTGCCCGGTCGACGGTCCGTTCCTCAACTACACGCTGCGCGAGCCGCTCGGCGTCTGCGCGCTGATCGCGCCGTGGAACTATCCGCTGCTGCTCGCCGCCTGGAAGCTCGCGCCGGCGCTGGCGATGGGCAATGCGGCGGTGCTGAAGCCGTCGCCGTTCACGCCGTTCTCGCTGTTGCGCTTCGCCGAGCTGCTCGACGCCGAGGCCGGCCTGCCGCCGGGGTTGGTCAACGTCGTGCTCGGCGACGCGCCGGTGGGCGCCGCGCTCGCCCAGCATGCCGGGGTCGCGGCGGTATCGTTCACCGGCTGCGACGGCGGTCGGCAAACAGGTCCTGCGCGGCGCCGCCGAGTCGAACCTCAAGCGCGTCGCGCTCGAGCTCGGCGGCAAGTCGCCGAACATCGTCTTCGCCGACGTGCCGGACCTCGAGTTCTGCGTCGACCGTTCCTTTCAACTGATGTTCGCGCAGAAGGGCGAGAAGTGCTCCGAGCCGACGCGCTTCCTGATCCAGCGCGCGCTCTACGCGCCGTTTGTCGAGCGCCTCGCCGCCAAGGCGGAGGCGGTGGTGTGTGGCGATCCGTTCGATCCCGCCAGCCAGCAGGGCGCGCAGTGCAACCGCCCGCAGTTCGAGAAGATTCTCGCCGCCATCGCCGACGCGAAGGGCCAGGGGGCCCGGCTGCGCGCCGGCGGTGCCGCCGACACGCGCGGCGCCAACGCGCGCGGACTCTTCGTCCGGCCGACCATCTTCGACGAGGTGACGCCGGCGATGCGCATCGCGCGCGAAGAGGTGTTCGGGCCGGTGCTCGCCGTGCTGCCGTTCGACGACGAGGCCGAGGCCGTGCGCCTCGCCAACGACACCGAGTACGGCCTCGCCGCCGGCGTGTGGACGGGGGACGTCGCCCGCGCCCACCGCGTCGCGGCGCAGCTCGACGCCGGGATGGTCTTCGTCAACCGCTACGGCTGCTACGACTTCGCCAGCCCATTCGGCGGGATGAAGCAGAGCGGCTGGGGCCGCGAGATGGCGGCGCACTCGCTCGAGTCCTTCACGCGGCTCAAGTCGGTGTGGATCGCGCTGTGAAACCGGGCGGCGTCGCCTTCGTACTGGCGGTGTTCACGGTCATCGGCTGTACGTCGATGCCGAACCCGGTGTGCGCATCCGTAGCGGACGTTCCCGAGTCGTTCGACGGCGAGACAGTGGCACCGGGTGTGTATCGCATCGTCTGCGCCACCCGGCTCGAGTGATCCGCGCGATCTCGATTGCCAGGTTGGTGATTACGATGTAGTCACGTCGCTCGGGAGCACCTCATGAAGGCGCGCATCGTTCGTATCGGCAACTCGCAGGGCATCCGCATTCCGAAGCCCCTCATCCAGCAGGCGGGACTGCCCGCCGATGTCACGATCGAGGCCGAGGGCAACTGCCTGGTGATCAGAGCTGCTCGTCCCCCGCGCGCTGGGTGGCGCGAGGCCTTCGCGGCCATGGCCGCCGCCGGCGATGATCGCCTGCTCGACGAAGAGGTTCCTGCCACCGTGTTCGATCGGAGCGAGTGGCGGTGGCGGTGAAGCGATTCGAGGTGTACCTCGCCAGCCTCGATCCGACCATCGGGAGTGAGCTCCGCAGGACGCGGCCCTGTCTGGTGGTTTCGCCGGACGAGATGAACGAGCACCTCCGCACCGTCATCGTCGCGCCCATGACGACCAAGGGGCGCCCCTACCCAACCCGTGTTCGCTGTCGATTCGGTGGAACCGCGGGTCAGGTCGTGCTCGATCAGGTGCGGACCGTGGATGCGTCGCGTCTGGTCCGGCGGCTGGGGCGAATCGACCGCCGTACTGGCGCGGCGGTTCTGGCATTGCTGCAGGAGATGTTCGCGCCGTAGACGGCGGCAGCCGGCTCAGTGCGACCCGTCATGTCCGTCGACATCCAGGCAGCCGACCTCGACGATCCCGTGCACGCGGCGGCGATTGTCGCGGTGCTCGACACGTACGCCCGTGACCCGATGGGTGGCGGCGCGCCGCTGCCGGCGGATGTCCGCGCGCGACTGCTGCCCGGGCTCCGGAGCCACCCCACGACACTGGTGCTGCTGGCGTTCGACGAGGGTGAAGCGGTCGGGATCGCCGTCTGCTTCGTCGGCTTCTCGACCTTCCAGGCGCGGCCGCTGCTCAACGTGCACGATCTCGCCGTCCTCCCGGCGCGCCGCGGCGCCGGCATCGGCCGGGCGCTGCTCGCCGCCGCCGAGGCGCAGGCCCGACGTCGTGGCTGCTGCAAGCTGACGCTCGAGGTGCAGGATCAGAACCACCGCGCGCGCGCCGTGTACGCGCGGTTCGGCTTCACCGACTTCGTCCTCGGGGGCGACGTCGTGTCCACGCGATTCCTCAGCAAGACGCTCACGGGAGGCTGACGATGGCGGCGACGCGCAACGCGATGGTCGAGCTGTTCTGGAAGATCCACCCGCGTCTCTACCGCTGGAGCGGCGGTCGCATCGGCGGATCGCTCATGGGTCTGCCGGTGCTGCTCCTCACCACCACGGGGCGGAAGAGCGGCCGGCCGCGCACCAACGCCCTGATGTACCTCCCGCACCGCAGCGACTTCGTCGTCGTCGCGTCGGTCCTCGGCGAGCCGAAGCATCCGTTCTGGTGGCGGAACCTCGAGGCCAACCCCGACGCCAGCGTGCTGGTGGGACGGACGCGCTACGCGGTGCGGGCGCGCGAGGCGGTCGGCGACGAGCGCGAGTCGCTGTGGCGCGCCGTGGTGGCCAAGGTGGCGGACTACGAGGAGTACGAGGCGCGCACGACGCGCCGCATCCCGGTGGTCGTGCTGGAGCGACAGTAGCGCGATGGGCACCGGCCGCCTCGAAGCGTTCAGCGACGGCGTCATCGCCATCATCATCACGATCATGGTGCTCGAGATGAAGGTGCCGCACAGCGACGACCTTCCCGCCCTCGCCAAGCTGTGGCCGGTCTTCCTCAGCTACGTGCTCAGCTTCGTCTACGTCGGCATCTACTGGAACAACCACCATCACCTGTGCCACGCCACCGGGCGCGTCAGCGGCGCGGTGCTGTGGGCGAACCTGCATCTGCTGTTCTGGCTCTCGCTGATCCCGTTCGTCACCGGATGGATGGGCGAGAACCACTTCGCGCCGGCGCCGACGGCCCTGTACGGCGTGGTGCTGTTGGCGGCCGCCGTCGCGTACCTCGTCCTCCAGCGCACCATGATCGCCGCCAACGGCGGCTCGCCGCTGCAACGCGCCCTGGGCCGCGACGTGAAGGGTCGGATCTCGGCGGCGCTCTATGCGATCGCGATCCCGTCGGCGTTCGTCAACGAGTGGGTGGCCGGCGGTCTATACGCGTTCGTGGCGGTGCTCTGGCTCGTTCCGGATCGGCGGATCGAGCGCATCCTCGAATAGACGCTTGACCATGGCGGTCCCGGAGCGCCACAGACACTTCTGTGCGCTGCCGTGGCCTCCGTGGTTCGATTCTCGTCGTGCTGCTGCTCGCGACGACCGCCGCCGCCGAGCTCAAGCCCGGCGACGTGCTCGGACCCGACAACTGGGAAGAGGCGAAGGGCCTGCTCCCGGACGAGTTCCTCGACAGCTACCGGCGCGGCGACTTCCATCATCGCATCGGCGACTTCGCGATCGACCGCATCGGTGACGATCCGGTCTTTCGCGACGCGGTCGACGCCAACCGCGGCCGCTTCGCGCTCTCGCCCGCCGGCTCGATCATCGATGCGCGCACCGGCGAACCGCCGGACTACGTCTACGCGTGGCCCTTTCCCGACATCGACCCGAGCGATCCGCAGGCGGCGATGAAGATCGTGTGGAACTTCTTCTACACGACGTACTACGGCGGCAACGCGCACTATCGCGCCGACCTGCTGTGGGTGTCGCGGCGCGGCCTCGATCGCTCGATCGAGGTGGACAGCAACGTCAAATACTACGACGGCCAGCATCCGCGCTTCCGCGAGCCCGATGCCGACCGCGAGCTGCTCACCCAGAGCCTCGCCGAGGTGCGGGCGCCCGCCGACGTGAACGGCGTCGTCTCGCTGAGCTGGCGCTACCGCGGCGCCGATCGCCGCGATTCCATCTGGGCCTTCGTGCCGGCGCTGCGCCGCGTGCGGCAGGTGTCGCCGTCGAACCGCTCCGACGGTTTCCTCGGTTCCGACCTGACGCAGGACGACGGCGCCTACTTCGACGGCAAGGTCGAGGACTTCACCTGGAAGCTGATCGGCGAGCAGGACCTGCTGGTGCTCTTCGACGCGCCGTCGTTCGACCAGCCGGCGGCGCTCGAGCGCCTGCCGGGCGGCGGCTGGCGCATGCTCATCCCCGGCGGCGCGCGCGTCGGCTTCCAGGTGCCGGGCTGGAAGGGCGCCCCGTGGTGCCCGGTGCAGGAAGTGCTGATCAAGCGTCCGCACTGGGTCGTCGAAGCGGTGCCGAAGGATCCCTACTACCTGTTCGGCAAGCTCGTCTTCCGCTTCGACAAGGAGCTGTACATGGGCAGCTACAGCTCCAAGTACGACTGGCAGGGCAACCTGATCGGCTCGTACTCGGCGATCCGCACCAACATCGTGAAGGTGGCGCCAGGCGAGCTGTGGGGCTGGGCCGGCGGCGCCGTCGCCCTGGCGATGAACTGGAAGCTCGACCGCGCCACCACCGCCGGCATCGTCGCCGGCCAGAACGTGCCGGCGGACTCGCGCATCCCGTTGTCGCCGAACCTGTTCTCGCTGCAGCGACTGATGGCGAAGGGGCGGTAGCCCTGATGCGCCGGTGGTGCATAGTCGCCGTATTGGCCATGTCGATGTCGACCGCGCTCGCGACCGAGCTTCAGACCAGTGTCTCGATGATCAGCCTCGAACGCGGTCCCTGCTTCGGCACATGCCCGGAATATTCCGTACGCGCGACCCGGAACGGCACGGTGGGGTTCGATGGAAAGTCTTGGGTGCGCGCATTGGGACACCACGAGGGAGCGGTTTCAGCAGAGGGGTTTCAGCGGCTCGTCAGCGCGATCGACGCCGCGGAATTCGACCGCCTGCCGGAGACGTTTCCCAACGATGTGTGTGAGCAGTTGGTGACCGACCATCCGACGATGTCGGTGACGGTCGTCAAGAATTCCGAGCCCAAGAGAGTCTCCTATTACTTCGGATGCAGAGGCGGCCGCTTCAGCAATGACATCGCCAGAATCGTGAAGCTGGGTGAAGCGATCGACGAGATCCTGGGAACGGCACGGTGGATCGGCCCGGAAGACGAACGTCAGCCCGGGCGCCTGGACTACAAGGGCCGCGAACGGAAGGCTGCGAAGTGATAATCAGAACACCGGCGTGACGGGGTTCTTCCGCACGCATTGGGTGTTTGGGCAAGCCCAACGTCAAGGCCGGCCGCGGGAGGGACCGGGCCATGCCCGCATCTGGTCGGAGGGGCACAAGAAATCCCTGTGCCCCTCCGTGACCTCCGTGGTGTGATTCAGGCCGCCGCCCGCTCCTGTTCGTAGGCGATCGCCGCCTGCACGCTCGGCCGCGCCTGCATGCGCGCGAGATACGCCTGCAGCGACGGCCACGCATCGAGGCTGATGCCGGCGGACGGGCAGAGGTTGAGCGCCCAGATCAGGTAGGCGTCGGCGATGGTGAAGCGGTCGCCGACGAGGAACTCGCGGCCCTCGAGTCGCTGTGCGAGCAACGGCAGCTTCCGCTCCGCGAGTGCGCGCGCGTAGCTCTTCGCCTCCTCGGGCGACGCCGGGCTGAAGACCAACGCGAAGATGCCCTTGTGGATCTCGGTCGAGACGTAGCCCACCCACTCCAGCACTTCGTAGCGCGCACGCGTTCCCAGCGGCGGGAGGAGTCCGGCCTCCGGCTTGTGGTCGGCCAGGTACTGCAGCACGACCGGGTTCTCGCTGAGCAGCGAGCCGTCGTCGAGACGCAGCGTCGGCACGTAGCCCTTGGCGGTCACGGCGAGGTAGTCGTCTCCCTCCACCGTCCTCTTCGTCGAGAGGCTCACCTGGCGCAGGTCGATCGGGATCCCGGCCTCGCGGGCGGCGATGTGGCTGGCGAGCGAGCAGGCGAACGGGGCGAAGTAGAGCTCCATCGGAACCTCCTGTGGGGTGGACCGGCACCAGGGTGGCGCCGGGCTATTTCTGTACCGTATGATACAGAACACCATGCCGCGTCAAGGTCACTCCGTGACTCGATCGACGAAAACCGCCGTGGCCCGCCCCCGCGGACGGCCCCGCCAGTTCGACTACGACGAGGCCCTCACCGCGGCACTGCACACCTTCTGGCATCGCGGCTTCACCGGCACCTCGGTCGACGATCTCACCGCCGCCATGCGGATCAATCGACCGAGCCTCTATGCGGCGTTCGGCAACAAGGACGCCGCCTACGCCGCCGCCATGGACCACTACGTCGCCACCGTCGGACGCGACTACGTGGTTGCGCTGAACGCCGCCGCGCCGTTACGCACGTCCCTGACGGCGTTCTTCGCCGCCGTGATCGACGTCGTCACCGGCCGCCATGGCCCGACCGGCTGTGCCATCGTCTGCACGCTGCCGGCGGAGGCGGGCGGCTCGCCGGCGGCGCGCCGCCAGTTGTCGCGCGCGCTGGCGGCGATCGATGCCTCCGTCATCGCGCGTCTGCGCTCGGCGCGCGCCGCGGGCGAGCTGCCCGTCTCCGCCGATCTGCCGGGCCTCGCGCAGCTGGTGGCGGGCACGATGATCAACATTTCGGTGCGCGCCCGCTCCGGCGCCCCCCCTCGCGAGCTGAACAGAATCGCGCGGGCGTTGGTCGATCTCGTTGCGCCGGGAGACGCACCGGTTCCCCGGCGCCGCCGACCACCGACCGGCAACGCGCGATGAGTCCGCTTTCGCTATCCGATCAACTCGCCGACGCTGCCGCACCTGAATGCCGACCCGGGCGGCGGGCTGACGGTCTACCTCTTGGCCGCCTCGCCTGGCGCGGCGAGGGAATCCCACTGGCTCGCCGCGCCGAGCATGCCCTGCATGCTGGCGATGGGCCACTCCTGGCCGCGGCCCGGGTCGTTGAAGGGCCAGTGGAAGGCGCCGGCGGTCCAGCGCACGACGTGAACGCGCCGAGGGCGCGCGAGGGGAACACGACATGCTGATCGACGGCGGACTCACCACGCTCGCGCTGGCGCAGGTGCCGGAGTCGGCGCGCGACCTCGCGGCGCTTGGTTACGACGGGCTGTTCACCTTCGAGGGCAAGGGCGATCCGTTCCTGCCCCTGACACTGGCCGCCGAGCACACGACCGGGGTGACGCTCGGCACCGCCGTGGCGCTGGCCTTCCCGCGCAGCCCCATGCACCTCGCCTACATCGGGCACGATCTGCAGGCGCAGTCGCAGGGCCGCTTCGTGCTCGGTCTCGGCGCGCAGATCCGCACGCACATCGAGAAGCGCTTCAGCGCCGTCTACGACCATCCCGTCGCGCGCATGCGCGAGCTGGTGCTGGCGCTGCGCGCGATCTGGCGCTGCTGGTACGAGGGCGAGCGGCTCGACTTCCGCGGCAAATTCTATCGCCACACCCTGATGACGCCGATCTTCGAGCCGGCACCGCACGCGTTCGGACCTCCTGCAGTCTATCTCGCCGGCGTCCAGCCGCGCATGACGGCGGTGGCGGGGGAGGTCGCCGACGGCCTCATCGTCCATCCCTTCAACTCGCGCCGCTTCCTCGAGGGCGACCTGCTCCCGGCGCTGGACCAGGGCTGCGCGCGCGGCGGCCGCACCCGCGGCGCCGTGACCGTCATGTGCCAGGCGCTGATCGCCACCGGCTTCTCCGCCGCCGAGCGCGAGCTCGCCACCACCATGGTGCGCGGTCAGATCGCCTTCTACGCCTCGACGCCCGCCTATCGCCCGGTGCTCGAAGCGCACGGGTGGGGCCCGCTCCAGGAGGAGCTGCACGGGCTGTCCAAACGAGGCGAGTGGGGCGCGATGGGCGACTGCATCACCGACGAGATGCTCGCCACCTTCGCGGCGGTCGGCGAACCGGAGGAGATTCCCGCCCAACTGCACGCGCGCTACGGCGGCGTCGCCGATCGCCTGATGCTCGTCCACTACGCCAGCCTCGAGGGCGAGGCGCGCGACCGCTGGCGCGCGATGCTCGACGCGATCCGCGGCTAGGTGCCGGCATGCGCCTACCGAGCGTCGGTCTGTGGTGGCACGCGCTGGGCTTCTACCTCCGGAACGTTCTGACGCTGCTGCCCGTCTCTCCGCTACTCTACCTGCCGATCTACACAGACGTGCTGCACACGCACCTGCTGAAGCAGGAGCTCGAAGGCGGCATTCAAATGGGCACGGCGGCCACCGCCGCGATGCGAGACCTGCCGCCGACGTTCGGGTTGAAGCTTCGCAACGAGTTGAAGGGCTTTGCGCTGAGCCTCATCCCGGTGGTGTTCATCATGCGCGTCATCGAGCACCGCCTCTGTTGGGGCCTCGCCTCGAACGTGGTCGTTTTCGAAGGTCTCCGCGGCGACGAGGCGGATGAACGCTGCCGGGTGTTGGCGCGCGCGGGGTACGACGTGGGCCTGCGCGGACTCGTCGGTATGCCGACGCTTCTCAGCGTGTTCGTGATCATCGCGGCGAACTTCGCGGGCGAGTTGACCCACAGCCGAGCGATATTCTGGGCGAGCGTGGGCGCCTGGCTGTCGATCGTCATCCCCGGTTCGGCGGCGGCGAACACGTTCTTCTACCTGCATCTCATCGAGCAGGAGCATGCCGCGGCGGCCAGCGCCGAGGCGAAAGCGGCTGCGGCGGCGATGGGTCCAGCGCCGCCGCTGTTCTGACCGGCGTCAGCCGATCATCGCCACCGCTTCGACCTCGACGAGTAGCTGCGGCACGGCGAGGGCGGACACGACCAGGTAGGTGCTGGCCGGGTACTGTCCCTCTTTGAAGTGCTTCTGGCGCGCGGCGCCGATCGCGGGGCGGTAGGCGGCGTCGGTGACGAAGACGGTGATCTTGACGATATCGTCCATGGTCCCGCCGCAGGCTTCGACGACGGTGCGCAGGTTGCGGAAGACCTGTTCCGTCTGCGCCGCCGCGTCACCCTCGCCGACGATCTTCCCGTCGGCGTCGAGTGCCACCTGCCCGGAGATGAAGACCGGCGACCCCGACTTCTTCACCGCGTACGAGTAGCCGGTGGGCGGCGCCATCCCGGCCGGATTCACGATCTCTTTGCTCATGGCGGGGAGAGATCACAGTTCCCGACCGAGAAAAAGACCTTCACCGCAGAGACGCGGAGGCGCGGAGACGCCCTAGTCGACCGGCAAGCCTCTGCGTCTCTGCGCCTCTGCGGTGAAAGTCCCTATCCCCGCCGCACGAACTCTTCGATCTCGTCGATGCGGGCGTGCGCGTCCTGGTAGCCGATGTCGATCAACGCACGGGTGTAGGACGAATCGAAGAGCAGGTAGCTCATCAGGTCGGCGCTCTGTGCGTTCGGCGTGCCGAGGCCGTCGAGGATATAGCGCACGGCCCGCGGCATCTTGTGCGCGAAGGCGGCGGCGACGATCGCGAGATCGGCCGACGGGCTGATGACCAACGGGTCGATGAGCCGCATCGGCTCGCTGACCGCGGCGGCCTTCTTCCGGCGACCGTTGCCGTGGCCGTGGCCGTGGCCGTTGGCGGCGATGAGCTCGTTCATGCGCAGCAGATGGTCGTAGTCGGTATCGAGGTGATCGAGGAAGATCGCGTTGAGGAACACGCCGCAGATCTGCGCCAGCGGCGGCCGCGCGATGGAGCCGGCGCCGCCGTGCGATTCCTCGTCGGCGCGCAGCTCGGCGCGCGACAGCGCGTCCGCCGAGCTCTTGCAGCGAATGCCGACGGCGAAGATGCGCGAGGCGCCGAGGCGGATGGCGGGGCTGAACGGCGTCACCAGACGCATGCCGCCGTCGCCGAACCAGCACTCGCCGACTTCCGGCGACGGAACCTGCACCGGCGCGAAGAGGATTGGGATCGAGGCCGAGGCGCAGATATGGTCGACGGTGAGCTCCACCGAGAGCGACACGCGCCGGCTCTTCAGCCAGAGCGGATGCCCTTTGCGGCCCTGGATGAAGGCGAACGACTTGCCCGAATGATAGCTCGTCGCCGATACCGCGACCGCGTACAGATGCCCGGCGCGGATCGACGCGGCGATGCCGGCCAGCGGCAGGTGCTGGGCGAGCAGGGCGCGCAGCGGGCTCGCGTCGAGCAGCGACTGGATGTTGCCGCCGCCGACGAGCCCGCCGAGGGACAGATCGCGCAGCCATTGCACACCGCCGATGCCCAGCGACACCGGGTCGGCGTGGAAGACCTGGCCGGCGGACAGATCGGCCCAGAGCTCGGCGAGCTTGTGGGTGCCGTCGCTCAGATCGCTGGCGGTGGCCGCCACCATGGCGCCGTTGATGGCGCCCGCCGAAGCGCCGGCAATGACGGCGAACGGCGACGGCCGGTTGCGCATCGCCGGGACCTCGCCCAGACGTTTCAGCACACCGGCCTGGTAGGCGCCGCGCGCCCCACCTGCGGTCAGCACCAGACCCAACATTTTCCCGGAAGGCTCCGGGGTGGAGAAGAGCAACGTCGGTGCCAGCGGCGGAACGCCTCACGACGTCACCGGTGCGGTGGCAAGCCGGGGTGGGTGTGCTCACCGCGGCGGCAGACATGCCGCACGTAAGGGCAGGACGGGGGGGGGCGCCTAACCGCATCGGGCCGTAGCCGCGGGCGCTTGTCGCCGCACGGCGGTGCGAAGCACCGCCCGGTTGGGGTGGGGCGTGGGCAACTGCGGCGCCGGGCCGCCGCTCCACCGGGCGACGCCTGGGCGTCGCCCGTGCGGCGACAAGCGCCGCGGCTACAAGCCGCGGGCGCGAACCACCCGGAAGGGCGCTCAGTTGGGTTGCTGGACGACTGGCGGTTGTGCCTCGTCGCTCTCGGTGAGGAGGACCGACCAGGCGAACCAGGCCAACAGGAAGATGATCGCTCCGACTGCGAGGAGGGTCTTGTGGCGCCGCTGCATCGCCTCGCCTGACCAGAAACGGCCGATGGGGTCAAGGCGCGCGGGGGTCAGGCGGTCGAACGCTCTGGCGCATCTTCGCCGTCCGCGCTCCCCGAGGCGAGGCGGGCGCGCAGCTCGGGCGACGGGATCGGGCACTCGTCGAAGCGGCCGAACCAGCGGTACCGGCGGCGCGCGAAGGCGTCGTAGGCGGCGTCGCGCCAACCCCGCGGCAGCCATCTGAAGAGCGCCGCGAGGTGCCAGATGCCGCCGAGCTGCCGCAGGATCGCGACGATGGCGTCCGACTTCACCAGCACCCGCTCGGCGGGGCCGGCGGGGTCGACGAGCAGCGCAACCGTATCGAGGTCGCTGGCGTCGCGGCCGTGCCGTTCGAGCGCCGCCGCCGCGTAGGCGCTCTGCAGCGTCGCGAAGCGGAACGTCGCGCCGGCATCGTGGCGCAGCACGAAGCGCACGGTGCGGTCGCAGAACCCGCATACCCCGTCGTAGAGGATGACCGCCGCCGCCATGGGTCCACGCTACATTGCCGCGCGGCAGCTGCGAACCGGGGGATCCCTGGCCGACAATATCCAGCCGCCAAGGTTGGACGGTCACAGCAAGGCCAGCCGTCCGGGCGGCAGCGGTGGACTCACTGCGTCGCGTTTGCCGTAATGACGGCGATGCGGTTCGCGGCCCTGTTCCTCGGCGCGCTGCTCGCCGCCGGCGGGGCGCGAGCGGGCGACAACGTCTGGACCTCGACCGGCCCCGAGGGCGGGCAGGCGTTGGCGTTCGCGATCTCGTCCGGCCCCGGACCGGTCGTCTACGCGGCCACCAGCGGCGGCGTGCTGCGCAGCGCCGACCTCGGCGACCACTGGCGCGGCACGAGCGGCGGCCTGGTGCCGGTCAGCGTCACCGCCGTCGCCGTCGATCCGCAGAACCCGTTCGTCGTCTACGCCGGCACCGACGGTGGTGGCGTCTTCCGCAGCGGCGACGGCGGCGAGAGCTGGCGCGCCGCGAACGGCATGACCACGCCGGCGCTGGCGAGCGCGTCGATCGCCGCGCTCGTCGTCGATCCCCTCGACAGCCGCATCGTGTACGCCGCGACGCGCGGTGCCGGGCTGTTCAAGAGTCCCAGCGCCGGCGCCGCGTGGGTCGAAGCGAGCGACGGGTTGACGACCGCCTTCCTCCTCGCGCTCGCGATCGACCCGCACGCGACCGGCACGCTCTACGCCGGGACCGTGGACGGCGTCTTCCGCTCCGCCGACGCCGCACAATCCTGGGAGCGGGCGAGCGACGGCCTGACCGACACGTTCGTTCGCGCGCTGGCGCTCGATCCCACCGCGAGCGGCGTGCTCTACGCCGCCACGCCAGGCGGCGTCTTCGCCAGCGGCGACGGCGGCGAGCACTGGCAGCCCGCGAGCTCCGGTCTCGATTCGCTCGGCGTCTTGGCGCTGGCGATCGATCCGTTGGAGCCTCGGAACCTCTACGCGGCCACCGACACGGGCGTCTTCCGTTCCACCAATCACGCCATGACATGGCTCCCGGCGCGTACCGGTCTGCCGGCCGATGCCGCTGTCGAGGCGCTGGCATTGGCGCCGAGCAGCCCGTCGATCCTCCTCGCCGGTCCGGGCGGCGGCGATGGCGTGTACAAGTCGACCAACGCCGGCGCCGATTGGAGTCCGGCGAGCGCGGGCTTCGCCAACACCATCGTGCGCGCGCTCGCGATCGATCCGCAGACCCCGTCGATCCTCTACGCCGGCACGTTCAGCCGCGGCGCCGCCAAGAGCATCGATCGCGGCGCCAGCTGGTCGGCGGCGTCGAACGGGCTCGACGTCGACGAGGTGGCCGCCCTGGCGATCGCGCCGGCGCAGCCCGCCTTCATCTATGCCGGCACGGCGGGCGACGGCGTCTATCGCAGCGCCGACGGCGCCGGCGTGTGGGCCGCGGCGAATGATGCCACCCTCAACGCCTTCGTGCGGGCACTGGCGATCGGCGACGACGCGCAACGCGTCGTCGCGGGTACGCAGGCGGGCGTCTTTCGCACGGTCAACGGCGGCGCGACCTGGAATCCGCTGACCCAGGGATTGGGGACGCCGCGCATCGACGCGTTGGCGCAGGCGCCGAGCGATGCGGCGACGTTCTACGCCAGCGCCGGCAACGTCGTGTACCGCAGCGCCGACGGCGGCGACCATTGGCAACCCGCGAACGGCGGCCTGCCGGCCGGCGCGCCCGTGCAGGCGCTGGCCGTGGCCGCCGATGACGCGATGATCGCCTACGCCGGCACCGGCAGCCGTGGCGTCTTCAAGACCGTCGACGGCGGTGCGACCTGGAATCCGGCGAGCGGACCGGCGGGCGGACAGGTGAGCGGCGCGGCCGTCACCGCGCTCGCCGTCGATCGGCAGGACGCGCAGACCGTGTGGGCCGCCGGCTCGCTCGGCGCCCTGCAGACTCGTGACGGCGGCGACCGGTGGGTCGGAGTGAACGTCGGCCTGACGGTGCGGCCCACCACCGCGGTTGCGGTCGACCCCGTCGACGGCAGCAACGTCTTTGTCGGCACGGCGGGTGGCGGCGTCTTCGCCCTGCACCTCACGACGCAGACGTGCGGCGACGGCAACAACGACGCCGGTGAGCAGTGCGACCGCGGCGCCGACAACGGCGCGCCCGGCTCGTGCTGCGCCATCGATTGCACGTTCCGGCTCGCCGGTACGGTGTGCCGCGCCAGCACCGGCTTCTGCGATCTCGCCGAAGCATGCACCGGCAACAGCGGCGGTTGTCCGGAAGACGTCTTCGTCGGCAACGGCACGACCTGCGACGACGGCGATGCCTGCACCGACGGCGATCAGTGCCGCGACGGCGCGTGCGCCGCCGGCCCGCCGTTGATCTGCGACGCGTGCCAGCAGTGCGACGGCATCGCCGGGTGCGCGGGTCCGGTCTGCACGGTCACGCCGACGCCCGCCGACACCCCCACGCCCGAGCCGAGCGCCACCGGCGGTCCGGCCTGCGCCGGCGACTGCGACGGCGACGGCATCGTCGCCATCAACGAGCTCATCCGCGGCGTCGGCATCGCGCTCGCCAGCGCAACGCTCGACGAGTGCCCGTCACTCGATGCCGACGGCGACGGCAGCGTCGCGATCAACGAATTGGTTCGCGCCGTGAATGCGGCGCTGTCGGGGTGTTGAGAGCGGACCGGGGATGAATGAGGAAGGGTGACAGACGAAAGAGTGACCTTCGTCCTCTGTCTTTCGTCCCTCGTCCGCTCTTTCAGGATACCGCGACCGTTGCGCCGCGCCCTTCCGGCGTGAACCGCACCGGCATCGACTTGATGCCGTTGACGAAGTTCGAGCGCAGGCGGGTCGGCGGACCGTCGAGCGCGAAGTCGGGCAGGCGCTTCAGCAGCTCCTCGAAGAGGATGTTGAGCTCGAGGCGGGCGAGGCTGGCGCCGAGGCAGAAGTGCTCGCCGATGCCGAAGGCGACGTGGTCGTTCGGGCTGCGTCCGACGTCGAACGTCTCCGCGTCCCTGAACGCGGCCTCGTCGCGGTTGGCGCTCGGGTACCAGAGGGTGACCTTGTCGCCCTCCTTGATGCGCGCGCCGTTGAGCTCGGTGTCCTGGCTTGCCGTGCGGCGGAAGTAGTGCAGCGGCGAGCTGATGCGCAGGACCTCCTCGATCATGCAGGGCAGCAGCTTGGGATCCTTGAGCACCCGTTCGCGCTGCTCGGGATGCTGGGCAAGCAGCATGACGCCGTGGCTCGTCGCGGTGCGCGTGGTCTCGTTGCCGGCGACGGCGAGCAGCATGAAGAACGAGTTGAACTCGAGGTCGGTGAGCTTCTCGCCGTCGACGTTCCCCTGGACGAGCGCCGTGCCGAGGTCGTCGCCGGGAGTGCTGCGCACCTTCTCGTTGAGGCGCGCCGCGTATTGGAAGATCTGCATGGCGAGGATCTCACCGTCGCCGTACGTCTTCTGGAATTCGGGATCGTCGAAGCCCACCAGCTTGTTGCTGAGATCGTAGACGGGCTCCCAGTCCTCACGCGCGACGCCCATCATCTGGCAGATGACCATCATCGGCAGCACGGCCGACACCGCGGAAACGAACTCGCACTCGCCGCGGTCCGCAACGTTGTCGATGATCTCCGCGGCCATGCGTCGGACGTGCGGCTCGAGAGCGCGCACCATGCGCGGCGTGAACCCCTTCTGCACGAGCCGCCGGTACTTCACGTGCTGCGGCGGGTCCATGTTGATCATCAGGGCGCGGTTGCCCTCGGTCTGTTGCTCGTTCAGCTCGCGGAGGATGGATCCGCCCTTCCACGAGGAGAAGGTGTTGGGGTTGCGGGAGACGAACTTGAGATCGTCGTAACGCGTGATCGCCCAGTGGCCGGCACCGTGTTTTTCGTCGTGCCAGCACACCGGCGCCTCGCGGCGCAGCATCTTGAAGTACTCGATGGGCGCCCCATTTTCGAAGACGGCGGCATCACTCAGATCGAGCTCGCCAGGTCGCATGGATCACCTCCGCGGACGCGCCCCAGAAAAGCACAGTGGCCCTGACTGAAACAACCGTTTGTTTGGGTGTGAAAGGGCGCGCCCTGTCAGGGCTCGAAACCCGAGGTGGTGGCTGCCTTCTCCCCAGGGCGTTGCCCTGGGCTGGTGGGTCCGACCCCTTCGGGGTCGTACCGCAGTTGCAGCACGGTCGGCGCAGATCGGCGGGTGGGTCCGGCCGTCCACGAACCGGACGCCGCTGGCGACGCAGCGCCGTGAAGGCTTGCGGGCGCGGCACGGCGACGACGACGTCGTGAGGAACTCGTCGCAGCGGCTCAGTAGCGGTCGCCGCGGATCAACGCATCCGTCCCGCCGTCCACGAACAGCACGCTGCCGCAGATGTAGCGGGCTTCTGGGCCGAGCAGGAAGGCGACGGCGGCGGCGACGTCGGCGGGGGTGCCGGGGCCGCCCGTGGGCACGGGAAAGCCGCGGATCGCGGGGCCGAAGATGGGATGGTCGAGGCCGCCCTGGAGCAGGGGGGTCTGCACCGGACCGGCGGCGACGGCGTTCAGGCGGATGCCGGCGCCCGCCCACTCGGGGGTCGGGGCGACGCGGCGCAGCCAGCGGGTCAACGCGAGCTTCGACCCGGCGTAGACGGTCTGGCCGGGGAGCGTCGTCGCCAGCGCGCGCGCCGCGGGTTCGTCGCCGGCGAGGCAGAGATCGACCAGCGGAGACTCCGCGCCGGGGATGGTGGTCGAGTTCGAGGAGATCGCCACGGCCGCGGGCTGCGGCGCGCGCGCCAGCAGTGGGCGCAGGCGGTCGAGCAGCACCTGCGCGCCGAAGTAGTTCACCGACGCGATGGCCGGGTGATCCGTCACGTGCGGTCCCAGCCCCGCGCAGGCGACGAGCCCGTCGAGCCTGTTGCCCGCGGCGCGTTCGATTCCCGCGATCGCGGCGTGGCGTCCCGCGGTGGTCGAGAGATCCGCCACCACGTCGGCGCCGCGCAGGTCGATGCCGATCACGTCGGCCCCATCGTGGTGGAGCCGCGCCCGAATCGCGGCGCCGATGCCCGACGCCGACCCCGTCACCGCTATCAATTGCATCCCGTGCTCCCCGTGGTGGGTCGTCTCTACGCCCAGAACTCGTCCACCGCGTAGAGATCCCAGACGAACTCCCACACCTCCACCACGTGGTTGTCGGTGATGCGCAGGCGCAGGCAGGTGGGGTTGTCGAGCGTGCGGCCCGCGCGCTCGCCGTGACCGCGGAAGAGGGCGGCGGCGTGATCGTCACTGGCCAGCACGTCGATGAGCTCCATGTGGAAGCTGCCGCCGGTCAACTCCTGGACGCGGACGAAGAACGCGAAGATCTCATCGCGTCCGCGATGGCTGCCGGCGAGCTGACCGCGACGGCCTGGAAAGTGCCAGACGGCGTCGGTGTGAAGGATCGCGTCGATCGCCTCCACGTCGCGGCGGGCGAAGGCCGCGAACAGTCCGCGCACCAACGCCGCGTTCGGATGCTCAGGCGCCGGCATCGTCGAGCCACGCCGGTACCGGTAGGTGGCGGGCGCGCAGGAACTCGGGGTTGAAGAGCTTGCTCTGATAGCGTGTGCCGAAATCGCACAGCACGGTGACGACCACGTGCCCCGGCCCGAGCGTGCGCGCCACGCGGATGGCGCCGGCGACGTTGATCCCGGACGAGCCGCCGACGCACAACCCTTCCTCGGCGAGCAGGTCGAACACGACCTGCACGGCCTCGGCGTCGCTGACCTGCAGCGCCTCGTCGATCGGCGCGCCTTCGAGGTTGGCGGTGATGCGGCCCTGTCCGATGCCTTCGGTGATCGACTCGCCCTCGGCCTTGAGCACGCCGTCCGCGTAGTAGTGGTACAGCGCCGAGCCGGCGGGGTCGGCGAGGACGATGCGGACCGCTGGCTGGCGCTCCTTCAGCGCGATGCCGACGCCGGCCAGGGTGCCGCCGGTGCCGACGGCGGCGACGAAGGCATCGACGCGGCCGTCGGTCTGGCGCCAGATCTCCGGGCCGGTGGTCTCGACGTGCGCCCGCCGGTTGGCCAGGTTGTCGAACTGGTTGGCCCAGATCGCGCCATGCGGCTCGCTGCGCGCGAGCTCGGCGGCGATCCGCTCGGAGACGCGCACGTAGTTGCCGGGATCCTTGTACGGCACGGCCTTCACGAGCCGCAGCTCGGCGCGGCACAGGCGCAGCATGTCCTGCTTCTCGCGGCTCTGCGTCTCCGGCATGACGATCACCGTGCGATAGCCGCGCGCGTTGGCGACCAGCGCGAGGCCGATGCCGGTGTTGCCCGCCGTGCCCTCGACGATCACACCGCCCGGTTGCAGCAGCCCGCGCGTCTCGGCGTCGCGCACGATGAACGCCGCGGCGCGATCCTTCACCGAGCCGCCGGGGTTGAGGAACTCGCACTTGCCGTAGATCTCGCACCCGGTCTGCTCGGATGCCTTGCGCAGCCGCACCAGCGGCGTGTTGCCGATCAGCTCGAGGAATCCTGACGGGACCGCCATAGGCGGCGTGGCTAGCATGTAGCGGCCGCTTCAACCACCGAGAACCGCCCTCTGTGGCCCTCCGTGGCCCTCTGTGGTTGATTCCGTGCCATGCGCCTCGTTGTGCTCGACGGGTACACCCTCAATCCCGGCGACAATCCCTGGGACGATCTGGCACGGCTCGGCGAGCTCACCGTCCACGATCGCACGCCGCCCGCCCAGGTCGTCGAGCGCGCCGCCGGGGCGGAGATCGTGCTCACCAACAAGACGGTGATCGATGCGTCCGCCCTGGCACAGTTGCCGATGCTGCGCCTGATCGCCGTGTTGGCAACGGGCTACAACGTCGTCGACGTCGCCGCCGCGCGCGGGCGCGGGATCACGGTGTCGAACGTGCCCGAGTACGGCAGCGCCGATGTCGCGCAACACACGCTGGCGCTGTTGCTGGAGCTCTGCCATCGCGTCGGCGATCACTCGCGCGCGGTCGGCGACGGCGCCTGGTCGCGCGCGCCCGACTTCTGCTTCTGGCTGACGCCGCCGCGCTCGCTCGAGGGACAGACGATGGGCATCGTCGGCTTCGGCCGCATCGGCCGGCAGGTCGCGCATCTGGCGCGCGCCCTCGGCATGCGCGTGCTGGCGAGCAGCCGCCTCGAGCGACCGTCGGGCGGCTCGCCGCCCGACGGCTGGCGGACGATCCCGGATCTCTTCGCCGAGTCCGACGTCATCAGCCTGCACTGCCCGCTCACCGACGACAACGCCGGCTTCGTCAACGCCGCGTTGCTGGCGCGCGTGCGGCCGGGTGCGCTGCTCATCAACGCCGCGCGCGGCGGCCTGGTCGACGAGGCGGCGCTGGCCGCCGCGCTCGATTCGGGGCGGCTCGCGGGCGCGGCGCTCGACGTGCTCTCGCGCGAGCCGCCGCCGCCCGACCACCCGCTCCTCCACGCACGCAACTGCGTCATCACGCCCCACATCGGCTGGGCCAGCCTCGCCGCGCGCCGGCGGCTCATGGCCGCGAGCGTCAACAACGTGCGCGCGTTCCTGGCGGGCAAGCCGGTGAACGTCGTCAACTGAGTCCGACACGGAGCTCCGACGAATCCGATCGAGCGCGCCGCACGAAGGCGACAGGAGCGCGGGCGTCCCCGCCCGTCGGCGCGCGGAGCGCGCCGGAGCGCGGCGGGATGCGAGTCCATCGTTGGCGATGTGTTGCGCGACGCGCTCCGCCGCCCTGCGGGCGCCGACGGGCCTGGAGGCCCGCGCTCCTACACTGGCCTTTTCCCGCACCCGCGTGCCAAGCTCGCCGCATGCGCCGTGGGCTCTGCGTGCTCCTCTTCCTTCTCGCCGCCTGTGGCGATTCCGGGTCCAACTCCGAGGCGCAGCGCGACGTCACCGTCGCGCAGCTCAACATTCTGCACGGCACGTCCGGCCTCTGTAATCAGACGGCGAATTGCCGCCTCACCGATCGCATCGACCTCCTCTATCGGTGGATCGAACGCGCCGGCTGTCCAGACGTGGTGACGTTGCAGGAGGTATGGACTGGCGCGCTGTCCCCCCTACGCGATGGCGCCGGGTCGACCTGTCCGTTCACCTACAACGTCCAGGTCGCCGTCGAGCGGCTCGGGCCCGACGAAGCCGCGGTGCTGAGCCGCTATCCAATCCTGTCGATCGAGAGCCAGCCGCTCTTTCCCGGCTTCCGCAAAGTCGTACACGCGGTCATCGACCATCCCCTCGGGCCGCTCGACGTCTACACCACGCACCTCGCCTCGGGCAGCGACGGCGCCACGGTGCCGTGCACCGGCGCGGCGCCGTGTCCGGCGGTCTGCCTCGACGCGGGTGCCCAGACGCGCCGCGACTGCCAGGCCGTGCAGATGGCCGCGTACATCGAGGCCACGCGCGGCGGCGACGGCCCGGTGATCGTCAGCGGCGACTTCAACTCCGATCCCGAGAGCTTCGTCTATCACCAGTTCGTCGATCGCGGCTGGGTCGACGTCTATCTCGCCGCCGGCAATCCGGAGTGTGATCCCGCCAGCGGCCGCGGCTGCACGTCCGGCCGGCAGGACGAGGACCTCAGCGCACTCGAGTCGCCGGCGTCGAACGAGGTCGAGCGCATCGACTTCATCTTCGTCGTGCCGCCGCGCAACGGCTTCGATTGCCGCGCCCGCATCGACTCGCCGAAGGACGCCGACGGCGACGGCACCGCGACACGCCTCTTCGCCGACACACCCAACCCCTTCGCCCGATCCTGCGGCCCGGCACCGCTGCCGATCTGTTGGCCGTCGGACCACGAAGGCGTGCAGCTCGATCTCAACTGCGACTGAGTCGCGCGGAGGACGACCCGCATGGGTCGCATCGCCACCGACGAGCCTCTGCACGCCTCCGCCGCCTCCGTGGTGCGCGCGCTGCACACCGAGATCGGGCCGATGTTCGCGCTCGCCTGGCCCGTGGCGGCGGCGGAGCTCGGGTGGATGGCGATGGGTCTCGTCGACACGATGCTCGTCGGCCGCGTCGGCGCCGAGGCGATCGGCGCGGTGGCCATCGGCAGCCATTTGTTCTTCGCCATCGCCATCACCGGCATCGGGACGCTCCTCGGGCTCGACTATCTCGTCGCCACCGCGCACGGCGCCGGGCGCCTCGAGGATGGCCGTCGCGCGCTGGTCCAGGGGCTCTACCTCGCCGTGCTGGTCAGTGCCGTGCTCACCGGGGTGCTGCTGGTGATGCACGCGAACCTCGACCACCTCGGGCTGCAACCCGACGTCGCGGCCGCGGCGCGACCCTACTTCGGCACGCTGATCTGGAGCCTGCTGCCGCTGCTGCTGTTCACCGCGCTGCGCCGGTACCTGCAGGCGCTCGGCCAGGTGCGGCCGGTGATGGTCGCGCTGGTCAGCGCCAACGTCATCAACGCCACCGTCGGCTGGCTGCTGGTGTTCGGCAACTGGGGCGCGCCGGCGCTCGGTGCCGTCGGCACCGGCTGGGCGACGCTCGCGTCACGCATCTACATGCTGGCGTTCCTCGTCATCGCCCTCAGCCGCAGCGAACGCCGCGCCGGCCGCGACATGCTGCACGGGTTCGCCATCGACGTCCCGTTGCTGGGCACGCTCGCTCGCCTCGGCCTGCCGGCGGCGACGCAGATGCTCCTCGAGTGCGGCGTGTTCGCGACCGCGACCGTCCTCGCCGGCTCGCTCACGGCGAGCGCGTTGGCCGCTCACCAGATCGCGCTCAGCGCCGCGGCGTTCACGTTCATGGTGCCCCTCGGCGTGTCGGCGGCGGCCGCGGTGCGTGTTGGTCACGCCATCGGCCGGAGGCAACCCGAGGCGGCGCGGCGCGCCGGGTGGACCGCGCTGCTGCTCGCGGTCGGGTTCATGTCCGCGTCGGCGGTCGTGTTCCTCACCGCGCCGCGCGCCGTGTTGCGCGTGTTCACCGACGCTCCCGACGTCATCGCCACCGGCGTCACGCTGCTCGCCGTCGCCGCGGCCTTCCAGTTGTTCGATGGGTTGCAGGTGGTCGCCACCGGCGCGCTACGCGGCGTCGGCGATACCCGCACGCCCATGCTCGCCAACCTCGCCGGACACTGGCTGCTCGGCCTGCCGATCGGCGCCGCGCTCTGCTTCCGCGTCGGCTGGGGCGTGGCCGGCCTGTGGATCGGCCTCTGCATCGGTCTGATCGCCGTCGCGGTGACGCTGATCATCGCCTGGGCGCGACGAATCGAATGACGGAGGGCCTCGTCCTCTGTAGGTTCCGCGTGCAGCCCCTGTAACCTTTACCGACTCCGAAGACGCGCCCCAACGAGCCGAGAGCGGATTGGCCCGGAACATTTCTGGCGCGGGCCTTGCTCAATCTCGGTGTACAAACCTTTCAGGAGGTAGACATGTTGTACTGGGCGTTGGTGTTCTTGGTCGTTGCATTGGTCGCAGGCGTGCTTGGATTCGGCGGGGTTGCCGGCACGGCGGCGAGTATCGCGCAGGTGCTGTTCGGCCTGTTCATGATCATCTTCGTCGTCTCGCTGCTGCTGAGCCTTGTCTCGCGCAGCAGGCCACCAGTGTGACCGGTCCAGATACCGAGATGACGATGAAGTTCGTGTCCGGGGGCTGGCGCGCGGTGCTGCTCACGGCAGCGCTCGCGCTCGCCTTCACCGGCGGCTGTCACAAGAAGGGACCGGCCGAGCGCGCCGGTGAAGCGATCGACAACGCCGCCGAGAAGGCGGGTGACGCGGTCCAGGACGCGGGCGAGAAGGCGAAAGAGGCTGGCGAAAAGGCCGGCGAGAAAGCCAAGGACGCGGTCAACTGATGGCCGCGGGATCGCATCCCGAGCCGCCGGGCCTCGCCGACACGGCATTCCGCGTCGTCGAGGCCGGGCAGCGCGTGCTGCTCGACCGTATCGACCTGGCGCGGCTCGATCTCTCGCGGTTGTTGACCCTCGGGGTCCGCACCGCAGTGGCCGTCGCGGCCGGCACGGTGCTGCTGTCCGGCGCGTGGTGCGGAATCATGGCAGCGGCGGCGTTGCGTCTGCAGGGGTTGGGTCTGTCACTCCCGGCCAGCCTGCTGATCGTCGCAGTCCTGTCGGCGGCCGCGGGCGCGGCAACCGTCGGCGCGGGCCTCCGGCGCATCGGCGCTTTCGAGCTGTCGTCCATCGGTTCGGGATCCGAGCGATGACGACCGAAGAGCGACGCGCCGAGTTGCTCGACTCAGTGGCGCGACACGAGCGCGAGCTCGACCGCGCCGTCGAAGATCTCAAGGACGCCGTCCGGCGACCACTGGTCACGCGGGTGCGCGGGCAGATCGTCGAACATCCGTTGCCGTGGATCCTCAGCGCCGTGCTGATCGGATGCTGGTTGGGCAGCCGCGGCCATCGCCGATGGGAGGACTGATGAACGAAGAACGATCGTCGCGAAAGCGACACGAGAGCACTTGGATCGAAGAGATCGAGCCGTTCCGGGCCGAGATCGAAGCCGTCGATCGGCGGATCCGGTCGCTGGCGCGGACGCAGCCGCTGACCGTCGTCGCGGTCGCTCTGGCCGCCGGGTTCTTTCTCGGTCGCATCATTCGTGGCTGAGGAGATCGTCATGCCTGATGAAAGCAACCGCGAGACGAAGCAGGGCCCAAACGGTCATGCCTCGTCGCATCCCATCGCCGACCTGTCCGAGCGCGCCAGCCGATTGAACGCCGATCTGAACGATCTTGGCGGCAGCGTGCGCGAGCTGGTGGACGGGGTCCAGTCACTCGCGCGCGACCAGCTGCGCCGCCAACCGTATGTCGCCATCGCCGTGGCGGCAGGCATCGGCTACGTGCTGGGCGGCGGACTCCCGCGCGGCGTTCTGCGCAGCCTCCTGGCTGTCGGCGGGCGCGCGGTGCTGCAGGGCGCCGTGGTGAACCTCGCTGCCGGGGCGACGGCTTCCGAGCCGCGGCGCTGATCGCCCCATCCACTTCCCACACAGCATCAACGATCCAGAAGGAGCACACCATGGAGTTCAGTAAGCTCGCCGGCAGTATGCCGTCAGCGGAAGACGTCATTCGCGCGCTCGGACTGCAGCAGTATCGTCCCCGCAGCAATAACGAGATGGTTCCGAGCCTGGCGCTGTTCGGCGCGGGCCTCCTGGTGGGCGCCGGGTTGGCCCTGCTGCTGGCGCCGACCAGCGGTCGCGAGCTGCGCGAGGAGATCACCGATCGGGCCGGCGAGCTGCGCGACCGCGTCGTGGCGGGTGCCGAAGAGAAGCTCGAAGACGCCGACTGATCGTGCCGCCTACCACGCGGGCCACCCACCGGGCGAAGCCGAAGGCGAGCCCGGCGGACGACGACGGGGTCTCGACGACGGCCGCGATCCTCGCCGCCGCCACCGAGTCTGGCGATGAGTTCCCTGGCCTGAGCGCACGCGCCGGGACATTGAGCGTCGCGATCGTCGGCCTCTTCGTGCTGGCGCTGCTCTACACGCTGTACGTCGCGCGCGCCCTCGTCCTGCCCATCGTTCTTGCGGTTCTGCTGAGCTTCATTCTCTGGCCCATCGTGCGCCTCCTGCGCACCCTGCGCATTCCGGAAGGCGTCGGTGCGCTGATCGTCGTGGTCGGACTCGCCTCGGTCATCGCCTACGGCGCGTATGCACTGTCCGGCCCGGCGGCAAGCTGGCTGGCGGCGGCGCCGCAGGCGCTCCAGCGGATCGAGGTGCGGCTCCGCACCGTGCGGGAGACCGTCGCCGACATGCAGGAGACGACCACCCGCGTCGAGCAGATGGCCAACGTCGGGGGAGACCCCAAGCCGGTCGTCGCGGTGCAGCAGGGCAGCAGCCTGAGCTCGCTCGTCATCGCCAGCACAGGGCAGGTGTTGGCGAACTTCGGGGTCGTGCTCGTCCTCGCCTACTTTCTGCTCGCCTCCGGCGATCTCTTCCTGAACAAGTGTCTGCACGTGATGCCGACGCGGCGCGATCGAAAGATGCTGCTCGACATGGCCCGGCAGCTCCAGAACCACATCTCCGGCTACTTGTTCACCGTCAGCGTCATCAACGCCGGCCTGGGCGTGGCGGTGGCCATCGTCATGGCGTTGTACGGCCTGCCCAACGCGCTGCTGTGGGGCGCGCTCGCGGCCGCCTTCAATTTCGTGCCCTACATCGGCGCCGCCGTCGGGATCGTCTGCGTGGCGGCGGCGTCGCTCATCACCTTCAATACCCTGGGGCACGCACTGGCGCCGCCGGCGACGTACCTGGCCCTCACCACCGTCGAGGCGTACCTCGTCACGCCGGCCGTGCTGTCGCACCGCTTCACCCTCAACCCAGTCGTCGTCCTGGTTGGGCTCCTATTCTGGGGATGGATCTGGGGCATCCCGGGGGCGCTCATCGCGGTGCCGATGCTGATGACGATGAAGATCGTCTGCGACTACGTTCCGTCGCTCTCGACTCTCGGCGAATTCCTCTCGAGCTGAGGGGGCGGCTTCCGAGATCACGGAGCCGTCGCCGTTCCTCCGGTGCCCGTCTGCGGCGGGGATGGCGAGCACCGTTGGGAACCGGCCGCGCGGGAGCGCGGCCCTTCATTCGGTGATTGTGACGACGCATCGGTGATTGCGACGACGACGCGCCGGTGATCGTGACGACGACGCATCGGTGTGACGATGCGCCCGTTAGCCGAAATTCCGAACGAGCGCGCGTCCGTCAGCGGCGGGAGCTCTCGACCAACGCGTGGATGCGTTGCGCCAGCTGGTCGACGTCGACGGGCTTCGAGATATAGGCGTCGAAGCCGGCGCGGCGCGCCGACAACTCGTTCTCGTCGCCGATCATGCCGGTGACGGCGACGAGTGGGAGGCGGTAGCCGTAGGCTTCCCCGGCGCGGAATGCGCGGGCCAGGGTGAGCCCGGACCCGCCCGTCATCTCGAGGTCGCTGCAGACGACGTCGAAGCGCTCGTCGCGGAGACGCTCGAGGGCCGTGGCGGCCGAGCAGGCGGTTGTGACCCAGGCGCCGTAGTGCCCCAGCGCCTCGGCAAGGGCGTCGCGGATCGAGTCATCGTCGTCGACGACGAGAATGTGCACCTGCTCGAGTACGTACCGGTCGCCGGGTCGCAAGAAGTTCGCCGGAGCGGACCGCTCACGCGACCGTCGGATAGGGAGAGCTGCGTCTTCTCCGCTCTCGGCGGCGGCTCCCGGCGCGCGACTACGATTGGCCACTGGCTACTCCACGTGCATCAACCTTTTGCTCAAGCGCACTGCGGGTGTCCGTGCACGCTGACGCTGGTCAGCGTCGCGGCGACGGCTTCGGGCGGCACGCCGGCGTCGCGACGATCGCGAACATGCAGGGCCAGGTCGTTGATGGAGAGGATCCCGACGAGTCTGTGGTCGCCGTCGATCACGGGCAGGCGACGCACGCGACGGGAACGCATCAGGGCCTGCGCGGCTTCGATGCTGTCCGACGCGCCGCAGCTGCAGACGTCCACCGACATGGCGTCAGCGACCAGGCAGTCCTGAAGGCGGCGACCGGACATCAGCGCGTGCATGCAGACATCGCGGTCCGTGACCATGCCAACGACGCGTCCCTCGCCGTCGATCACCGGAAGGGCGCCGCAGTCGCGGTTCCACATCTGCTCCGCCGCCTGCTGCAACGAGTCCTGCGGTGTACAGGTGCGCACCTCGCCACTCATGAGATCCTTGACGACCATTGCCATGCTCCTTTCCTCGCCAATGACGGCGTGTGCGGCGGTTCGCGAGCAGTGCCGTGCCGATGCGTGCGATTCAGTCCAAGGGGGTGTCCACGGCTCGTGCCGGCAGGAGACCCGATGCTCCGCGCGGTGCGCGCCGATCAGTTCGGAGTGTCGCGGTGATTCCATACTCATTGAGTCAGCAACTCGGGTGCCGCGAAGAAACGTTTGATCCGACTGGGATTTCTCTGGGGCGGCGGGGCGGCTCTTACCGGTTGCGGAAGAAACGGGGGACGGTACCGAGGAAGGAGCTGCAAACAGGTCGGCAGATCGGCATGGGCTACAATGCGAATGCGCCGCCCCCTTGTGGAGGGGCGGCGCATTTTCTCGGGTGGCTGAGGCTCGGGGGAACTGGTGTCAGCGAGCCGCGTGCTGGTCGTTGGCCTCGACCTGCAGCGAGTCCACGACCGAACGGACGCCCATCGTGGCGCGCGCGGTGGTGATCGCCTGCAGTCGGTCGCCCTGACTGTCGACCTTGCCGGTGAGGCGGACGGTCCCGTTGCTCACTTCGACCCCCACGTCGTCGCCGATCGCGGGGATGTTGTCCAACCGCTCGACAACGCGCTTCTTGATGTCGGCATCAGACGTCTCAACCTGCTTCTGCTCCGACGGCGCGACGATGCTGAGCTGGTTGTCGACGCTCTTCACGCCCGACACCGCCCGGGCCTCGGCTTCGGCGGCGCGCTTGGCCTCGGCGGTCGGCACGGTGCCGAAGAGGGTCACCTTCCCGTCCGTGGTGTCGACGTTGATGTCGAACGCCGGCGTCGAGGTGTTCGCCATCAGCCGCACCTTGGCATCGCTGGTGATCCAAGCGTCGGAGATCGAACCGGCAGTCGCCTTGCCGGCGTCCGCCACTGATCCCGCGGCCTTCTTGCTGGCGTCGGCGACGCCGTGCGCGGCGTTCTTGCTGGCATCGGCGACGGCATTCGCGCTGTCATGCGCGGCCCCGGCCACGGTACTGCCGGTCTGCTTCGCGGCCGACTTCGTGTCGTGCCAGATCTCGGCGTCGCTCAGGGTGTCGGGGCTCGTCACCTCGCTGGCGACGGCGCGCACGCCTGGAACGGCGCTCGCCACTTCCAGCGCGCGCAGATGGTCGGTCATCGTCTTGGCGGTGCCGGACAGGACGACCGTGCCTGCGTTGACCGAGGCGACGCCGATATTGCTGTCGTCCAGCGACTGATCGCGCTCGAGTGCGGCCTTGACGTTCTTCTCGATCTGATCGTCCTTCATCGCCACCGCGTCCTGATGCGCGGGAGCGACAACGGCGAGCAGGTTGCGCAGCTCGCGAACGCCGTCGACTTTCTGAGCCGCGACTTCGGCGCGTGCCTTCTCGTCCTGCGTATCGACGGTGCCCTGCAGGGTGACGCGGCCGTCGATCGTATCGACGTTGATGTCATTGGCGTGGACGCCGTCAGTGGTGATCAGCGTCATCTTCACTTTCGTGGTGATCCAGGCGTCCGGCTGCGCCGCCAGCGCCGGCGCACCGAGCGCCAGCGCCAGCGTCACGCCGGCGGTCAGGATTCTGGTCCAGTGTTTCATGGCTCTCCCTCCTTCGGTGCTCGTTGTGGTTGCCGACTGGCCGAGTCAGACGCGGCCGAGCAGCACGAGAATGAGAACGACGACCAGCACCGTGCCCAGGGCGCCGCTCGGCGCATAGCCCCAGCTTTGGCTGTACGGCCAGGCCGGCAGCGCGCCGAGGAGCGCCAGAACGAGTACGATCAGCAAGATGGTCATCAACATGGTCGAACCTCCTGGCGCTCCCGGAGCGCGCTACTTGTTGACCGCGTCCTTGACGCGATCGACGGTTCGGTCGACGGCGTCCTTCACTTTGCCCGCCGCCTGGTCTCGCTTGCCTTCGCGCTTCAACTTGTCGTCACCGGTGAGCGCGCCCGCCGCTTCCTTGACGCGGCCCTTCGCCTTGTCGGTATTTCCGCTCATGATGCCTCCTTCAAAAGTGGTGGTTGGGTTTCGCACGTCCCAGAATGGGCAATCGCGTGCGCCTTCATCGTTGGGAGTGAGCAGCCGGTGTGCCAATGCCTGATGGGCGTTGTCGCCGTTGGCGCGCAACGACCTGTCGGCACTGGCGCCGGTAAGAAGCGCTGCCAAAACGTAAGAGTTGCTCCACGAAACCACCGCATCGTCTTTTCTGAATGCCGGCCGAACGTCGCCGCCGTGCTGGCACGGGGTCTGCAAAACGGTTCGCCTGAGAATCGACACCGCGGTCGCCGAGGTCGACGACGCGGTCGCCGAAGAGAGGAGGTGACACAATGGGTCAGCAGCAGAACGAGCAGAAGCGCGATCAGGGCCAGGGCCAGCGTCAGCCCGACCAGCGCAATCCGCAGGAGCGACAGCAGCGCGATGAGTCGCGCGAGGAGCGGAAGCCCCAGCGCTGAGCTTCGCTTTACCCACCCCACCCCACCCAGTGCCGGGCAGGTCCGCCTGCCCGGCACTCCCCGCCGCGGCGCTCTCAATCGCGCCCGACCCCTTGTAGAGGCGGGGTGCATTCGCAACACTGACTGCTAGTGCCACGCGCTCTCATAATTGAAGACGAAGCCCCGTCGCTCGAAGCGCTCGTTGAGCTCGTCGAGCTCGAAGGCTTTTCCACGGTCAGCGCTCGGAGCGTCGCGGAGGCAAGGGATCGCCTTGCCGAGCAGCCGTTCGAGCTCGTGTTGTGCGATCTCATGCTGCCGGACGGCAGCGGCATGGACCTGCTGGACGACGTCGCCACGCGCGGCTCGCCAATGGTCCTGATGACCGGACACGCCAGCGTGGATACGGCTGTGCAGGCGTTGCGGCGCGGCGTCATCGACTATCTCACCAAGCCCCTCGACCTCAGCCGACTGAAGGCCATCCTCAGCAACGTCGCGCGCACGCGCGAGCTCACCGAAGAGATTGGCTCGCTGCGGACGGCGTTGCGGAAGCTCGGCCGGTTCGGCCCGTTGGTCGGCAATTCGCCGCCGATGAGCGCGGTCTATGACCTGCTGTCCAAGGTGGCGCCGACCGAAGCGACCGTGTGCATCATCGGCGAGAGCGGCACCGGCAAGGAAGTCGTCGCTCAGGCGCTACACGAGTTGAGTCGCCGTCGCCGCGGGCCGTTCGTGCCCGTCAATTGCGGCGCGGTCGCGACGAACCTGATCGAGACGACGCTGTTCGGTCACGAGAAGGGCAGCTTCACGGGCGCCGAGCGACAACACCGCGGCGTGTTCGAACAGGCCGAGGGCGGGACGCTGTTCCTCGACGAGATCACCGAGATGCCGATCGAGCTGCAGGTGAAGCTCCTGCGCGTGCTCGAGACCGGCACGGTGACGCGCGTGGGCGGCGAGGCGTCGATTGCCGTCGACGTGCGCGTGATCGCCGCCACGAACCGCGTGCCGGAGGAAGCCGTCGCGAGCGGCAAGTTGCGCGAGGATCTCTGGTACCGGCTGAAAGTGTTCCCGGTGGTCCTTCCGCCGCTGCGCGACCGCGGCACCGACATCGAGGTCCTCGCCGAGCACTTTCTCGCCGAGCTCAACACCGCCAACGGGACGGCGAAGCGTTGGGAGCGCGCGGCGCTGCGCCTCCTCGCCGATCACGGCTGGCCGGGAAACGTCCGCGAGCTGAAGAATCTCGTGCACCGCGCACACATTCTTGCCGACGACGAGCTGAGCGTAGCGCATGTGGCCGACCAGCTCGGCAGCGCGCCGATCCGCAATGGCGGACCTGCGACCGCCTCGGCTGGCGCGGCACTGAACGGCGACGCCATCGCGATCACGGTGGGCAGCACCGTCGCGGCCGCCGAGCGGCGTCTGATCGAGGCGACCCTGCAGCACTGCGCGGGCAACAAGCAGCGCACCGCCGAGATGCTCGGCATCAGCCTCAAGACCCTCTACAATCGACTCTCCGCCTATCGGTCCGAAGAAGGCGTAGAGACGTAAGTCATCGCGGCCGCCTGTGGCACGCGGCGGCCGCGATACCCCACCATAGGTGCAACCGATGCGCCTGGCGCTGAAAAACACCCTGGTGCTGCTGGCCGTGTACGCGCTGCTGGTCGGGGCGATCGGCTGGTGGATGGTCCAGGAGCTCGACGCCCAGTCGCACGCGATGGTTCTTCGGACGGCGCGACTGGTCGGCGACGAGGTGGCGAGCGCGCTCACGGATTCCGCTCTCGACCAGCTCCGATCCGATGATCCGGCCGCCCGCTTCCGTCTGGCGCAGATCGTCGACCAGGTCACCGAGCACTCGAGCATCCTCACGTCGCTTGCTGTCGTCGACCGCAACGGCCAGGTGGTCGCCGGCGACAACGTCCCGGTCGGCCGCTCGTTGGCGCTGCCCGAGTTGGTCTTTCCGTCCGGCCCCCGCGCGCGTCTGGTGCGCTCCGGCGGCCCGTTCGAGCAGGACGCGTTCTACGTGATGGTCCCGCTGCTGGAGGACGATGCGCTGGCCGGCTACGTGCGCCTCGGGATGCGGATCGAGCGGATCGCCGAGCTCTACGCGCGGGCCCGCCAGAATTTCATCGTCGCCGCGATGCTCGGGTTGATGGCGGTCGGCTTCATCGGCGTCGCGCTGCACTTCCAGCTGGCGCGCCGCAGCGCGGCAGTGGCGCGCGCCCTGGAGGACGCGGCGCGCGGCGTCGCGCCGCCGGAGCGCCGGCGCGACGAGTTTTCGGGCGCGATCGAGGTGGCACAACGCGTCGGCCGCGAGTTGAACGAGGCGCGCGGCGGACGCGTGCAGGCGCTGCAGCGGCTCGACGCGTTGATGAAGGCGCTCGACGTCGGCGTGCTGATCGTCGAGTCCGACGGCGCGCTCGGATTCGCCAACGCCCACGCCGCCGCGTTGTTCGGCTACGCTGATCCCGCCGCGCTGGTAGCGGAATGGGACGCGATGCAGCGCCCGCGCGCGCAGGCGATCCTCGCTTCACTGTGCGGCGAGCCCGCCGGCCAGCGCGTCGAGCAGCAGCTGTCCTCCCGCGACGGCGCCGCGCCGTTGCGACTCGAGTTCTACGCGATGGGGGACGGCGAGTGCCCGCACGTGGTGTTGGTGCGCAGCGCCGAGTCGCTCAATGCGCTCGAGACCGAGCTCGGCCTCGCGATTCAGATGCGCGGCCTCACCCGCTTCTATGCCGCCTTCGCGCACGACCTGAAGGCCCCGCTCAACGCCATGGTGCTGACGCTCGAGCTGCTCCGTCTGTCCCTGCAGCATTCGGCGGCGGACGATCCCGACACGGAGAAGCGCCAGCGCTACCTCACGACCCTCAAGGACGAGATCGGCCGCCTCGACCGGCAGTTGCGGGCGTTGCTGGCCCACACGGCTCCACCGCGCGACGAGCGCGGCGACGTCGACCTGCGCGCCCTGCTCGACCTGCTGGTCCAGCTTCTCGGACCGCAGGCCAAGCGGCAGGGGGTGCAGATGACCTGCGCGCTGCCGAACGTCCCGGTGGGCCTGGTCGGCCAGAGCGATCGCCTCAAGCAGGCGTTGCTCAACATCCTGATCAACGCCCTCGAGGCGATGCCCGACGGCGGCGAGCTGAGCATCGCGCTCGAGCCGGCTGCCGGCTCGGCGCGCATCAGCGTGCGCGACACCGGCCCTGGGATTCCACCCGAGCTGCTCGACCGCATCTACCAGATGCACTTCACCTCGAAGAGCGGCGGCACCGGCGTGGGTCTGTACGTCGCGCGCTCGGTCGTCCAATCACACGGTGGAATGATCGACGTCCAGCGCGGTGATGGCGGTGGTACGATCTTTATCGTGACTCTGCCCATCGGCGGAGCTGGCGACCCGGCTGCGGCGCTCCCTTCCGTGTAAATTCTACAGCCCCGGCTGCGACACTTACCAAGTCGCGGCGCCGATCCCTCTACGGGCGTCGAAGTCTAGATGCCAGGCGGGTTGGCCCGGTTCTTTCTTAGCCCTCGCGCCAGACGCAACCTGGAGGAGGGTTCATGAGCAGACGTGTTTCGGCCCCGAGATCGAGTGATGTGCCCCGCATTCCCGGCTTCGCCGAGGAATTTCTTCCCCTGACGTCGCTGATGCCGGTCCAGTTCCGCGATCTCTGGTCGGGCACTGGCGAGAGCCCCGAGCGCGAGCTCGCCGCCTCCGTGATCTGGGTCGCCGCGCATGACTTGCGCAGCAACCGCTTCGCGCCCCGTGGACCGAGGCAGCGTCTCTACGTGAAGGCCTATCAGTGGCTGACGTCGGAGGACCGGGAGTGGCCGTACTCGTTCGTCAACCTGTGCGATGTTCTCAAGCTCTCGCCGGACGCGGTGCGCGAGGAATTGCTCGACGTGTCGGCGCCGGCGACGCGGGACGCCGAGGCCGCGTGAGCGGTCAGCGGCGGGCGAACTGGACAGGGTTCGCCCGCCGTTTGGCGTTTCCGCGCGAGCGGCTCTCGCGAGCGCGCGGACCAGCCCGGCGGTTATGCCGCCAACACGGAGGACGAGGCGGCGGGTAGCGTGATGGTGAATCGCGCTCCGCCGCCATCCGCCTGGCCGACTTCGAGGCGGCCGCCGTGCGCTTCGACGATCTGCCTGGCAACGGCCAGCCCGAGACCGGTGCCGCGGCTGCGTGTCGTGAAGAACGGTTCGAAGATGCGGTCGCGGATCTCCGGCGGGACGCCGGGGCCGGTGTCGCTCACCTGCAGCTGAACGACGCCGTGCGCGGCGGTGGCGGTGAAGCGGATCACGCCGCCGGCCACCATCGCCTCGGCGGCATTGCCGAGCAGACCGAGCAGCAGCTGGCTGATCAGGTCCGGGTCGGCGTGCACCGGCGGGACGCGCGACGTGTCGGACCGTTCCACGTGCACCCGATGCGTCGCGAGCTCCTCGCGCGAGAGCAGCAGCGCGCGTTCGAGTAGCTCGTCCACGCCAACCGCCCGCGTCGTCAGTTGGAGCGGCCGCGCGTAGGCGAGGATCGAATTCACGACGTTCGCCAGGCGGTCGATCTCGGTGATGATGAAGCCACTCGCCTCGCGGGCGTCGAGGTCGCCCGGGGGGAGCGTTTCGGTGAGCGTCTGTGCGGCGGAGCGCATCACCGCCAACGGGTTGCGTACCTCGTGCGCGATCGTGGCGGCGAGCTGACCGAGGGCGGCCAACTTGTCGCTCTGCGCGACCCGCGCTCGCCAGGTCGCGATCGCCTGAGTCTGGAGCTGGAGCAGCGTCGCGGTGCGCCGTTCCCGCCGCCGGCTCTCCACCAGATAGCCGATCAGGAAACCCAGGACCGCGAAAGAGACGCTGAAGTAGAGCGCCACCATCATCCGGACGTCCCAGTCGTTGACCGCGAAGGTCACGCCGACCAGCGACATCCCGCCGATGTCGGCGACGCCGCTGACGAGGCCGAGGATCAACCCCCACCAGCGCAGCCGCAGCCCCTTCCAGTACTGATCGCTCTCGTCGGCGGCGCGCGCCGCGGCTTCGTTGTCCATGATCGGCACCGCACGCAAGTTTCGCACCGCCGGCGGAACAAGGAAACCGCCAGGAGCGCCCGCGGCGGGCGTTGCCGGCCGGCAACGCGCCCGTTGCGTCGACGCAACGCGGCGCCGACGCGGCAGTCGTCGGCGACGCGGCGTCGTGTCGATGCGGCGCCGGCACGGGCCTTGAAGTAGCGTCCGGCACACACGCAACGCCGGCACGACCGGCGGAAAGGGGTCAGAGATGACGAAGAAACAGTGGGCGATCGCGATCGTGCTGGCGGACTTCGTGGCGCTGAATGCCTACGCCCTCATCCAGTACGGCTACATGGCTGTGATCCGCGAGGTGGTGTCGACGGTGCCGGGGATCCTGGTGTTGGTCGACCTGACGATCGCGCTGACGATGGTCGGCGTCTGGATGTGGAACGATGCCAAGCGGCGCGGCGTCGCGGTCGTGCCGTATCTGGTCGTCGGGTTGCTCTTCGGGAGCGTCGGGCCGCTGCTCTATCTGCTGCGCACCAGCGGCACCAGCGTCCCGGAAGCGGCCGGCGCACCGCTGGCCGTCGCAAGTCGCTGAAGAGGAAAACCACGGACTCCACGGATCCACGGATCCAGATTCCGATCCGTGGAATCCGTGGTTCTCTTCAGGCGAGCACCCGCTGCAGGTCGCGCACGAGCAGCCCCGCGTCTTCTTCACGGATCGCGCTGCCGAACAGGTAGAAGTCCGGACGCTGCAACACGACGCCGGCGCCGTTCTCGGCGAACCAGCGACCGTAGACGCCGTCCACGTCTTCGAAGCCGCCCGCGCCGATGTGGGCGGCGATGCCGCCGAGCGATGTGAAGAACGCCGCGGTCGTCGCATCGAGGTGCGCGCGTGGGTCGCCGGTCGCGGCGATGAGCGTCCAGCCGCGGCCGACGACGTCGTCGAACAGGCCGCTGACGCCGCCGCGGCGGACGTGGCCCTGAACGAACAACTGGCCGGCGTTGGCGTCGCCGTCGCGCGTGATCCCGGGACCGATCGGCATGCCCGCGGGCATCGTGATCCGATGACCGCTCGCCGCGGCGGCGATCATCGCCTGGTCGCGGGCGGCCGCCTCGGCGGGATCGGCGATGCAGATCACCTTGCCCAGATCCATCGACGCGCCGATCGCCAGGCGCACATGCTGGACGCGTTCCGCCTCGTAGGTGTCGAGCAGCGACGCCGGCGCGTCGCCGCGCAGGACGAGGTCGAGCTTCCACGCGACATTGGCGGCGTCGCGCAGGCCCGAGCACATCCCCTGGCCGGCGAACGGCGGCATCTGGTGCGCCGCGTCGCCGGCGAGCAGCAGGCGTCCCTTGCGCCAACCGTCCACCCAACGCGCCTGGAAGCGGTAGACCGTGTGCCGCTCGAGGCGTGCGTTCTCCGGCGTCACGCCCCATGGCGCGAGCAGCCGCCAGGCCGTCGCCTCGCTGTTGAGCTCTTCGATCGATTCGTCCGGCAGGCGCATGAACTCCCAGCGGCGGCGCCCCGGTCCGCCCGGACACCATCGTCGTCGGCCGTCGGGATCGCAGATCTGGACGTTGAGTGGGCTCCACGTGGTTCGGCCGGTGCGGGAGGACGTCGACGATCAGCCAGTCGTAGAAGAAGCCGAGGTCGGTGACCGTCGCGCCGAGGTGCGCGCGCACGAAGCTGTTGGCGCCGTCGCAGCCGATCGCGAAGCGCGCGCGCACGTCGGTGCGCCGGCCGTCGGCGTGCGCGACGGCGAGGGTGACGCCGTCGGCGTCCGCGGCGAGGCCGACCACCTCGCCGCCGCGCGGTGACCTCGACGCCACAGGCGCGCGCCCGCCGGTCGAGCAGGCGCTCGAGCTCCGGCTGCGGGAACATGTTGGCTTCCGGCCAGCCGCTGAGCGCCCATCGGGCGGCTGTGGAAGCGCAGCAGGGTCTGCCCCGCGGCGTTGCGCCACTCGTAGAGGTCGGCACATTCGGTGAGGCCCTCGAAGCCGTCGGCGACGCCGGCCGCCTGGAGGATACGCGCGACCTCGTGGTCGAAATGCACGGCACGCGGCAGCGGATAGGCGGCCGGCTGCTTCTCGAACACGCCGACCCGCCAGCCGCGCTGCGCCGAGCAGGATGGCGAGCGTCTCGCCGACCGGACCGTAGCCGACGATCGCGACGTCGTAGCGCGGGTCTCCAGACCCGCGATTCCCGGCGCCATGGCTCGATCAGCTGTGCGCGCCGGCCATCAGCTCGGCGAGGTCGTCGGGCGCGAGGAATGACGGCGGCGGCGGCGGGCCCCAGTTGTAGAGCGACTTCGCGCCCTCCCACACGCCGGGCTTCCACAGCTGATCGTCGACGATGCAGTCGAGGTCGGCGTAGTACTCGGTGAAGTTCCCCGCCGGGTCGCTCAGGTACCAGAAGAAGTTCGAGCCGATGTGATGGCGGCCGAGGCCCCAGACGTGCCGGCTGGGGTCGCGCTCGAGCAGGGCAGTCGCCGCGCGGCCGATCTCGTCGACGTCGTCGACCTGCCAGGAGGTGTGATGGAGCAGCGGGCACCGGCGCGGTTTGCACCAGCAGGTTGTGGTGATCGGTCGAGCAGCGGAGGAAGCTACCGATGCCCGGCGATCGCATCGCTCACCTTGAAGCCGAATCCGTCGATGAAGAAGCGCTGACTCGCCTCGAGATCGGTCGACCCGAACACGGCGTGGCCGAGCTTGCGCGGGCGGACCGGCCGCTCGCGCAGGATGGCGTCGGCGCGCGCGTTGGGGCGATTCGCATAGCCGGGCCCGTTGGACGATGCGGGAGCCGCCGCGTCCGCCGCGATGCGCGGCGCGACGGTGAGGACGACGCGGACGCGCGTGCCGCGGTCGACGGCGGTGACGGCGTCGTCCGTCTGCGCCACCGCGACGTCGAGCCGGCGCAGCGTGGCGGCGACGCGGGCCAGGTCGTCGGCGTCGTCGGCACCGACGCCCAGCTCGAGCGGCCGCCGCGTCGGCGCGGCGACGAGCCGCAGCTGCTCGCCGCCGTCGACGGTGGCGAAGCGTCCGTCGCCCGTCGGCGTCAGCCCGAACTCCTCGTAGTACGCCGCCGTGGCGGCGACGTCGGGCACGCCGACGGTGAGATGTGTCAGTCGATGGAGTGCCATTGCCGATCCTGCCTTTCGATCCGATGGAGGGCGCCGCTCCCGGGCGCCTGTTGAACGCGACCGTGCCGCTCGCCCTCCACTCACCCGCTGACGAACGTGTTGCGGATGCTGCCGAGACCCTCGATCCAGCTGTGCAGCACCTCGCCCGGCTGGAGGAAACGCGGCGGCTTGCGGGTGGCGCCGATGCCCGCCGGCGTGCCGGTGAAGATCACGTCGCCGGGGAGCAGCGGCAGGATCGACGAGAGCTCGGCGATCAGGCGCGGCACGCTGAACACCATGTCGGAGGTGCGGCTCTTCTGCAGTACCTCGCCGGCGATCTCACAGCCGATCTCGAGGTCGTCCGGGTCGGCGAGCTCGTCGGGCGTGACCAGCGCCGGGCCCATGGGCCCGAATCCGGGAAACGATTTGCCGAGCGAGAACTGCCCGCCGCCCGCCCACTGCACCACGCGCTCGGACAGATCCTGCCCGACGGTGAGACCGGCGACGTGCCGCCAGCCGTTCGCTTCCTCCACCCGGTACGCGCGTTCGCCGACCACCACCACCAGCTCGACCTCCCAGTCCACCATCGGCGACGGCAGCGGCACCGCCGCGAAGGGCCCCGTCAGGCAGGTGGGGAACTTGGTGAACGTCGCCGGCCGATCGGGCAACGGCATGCCGGACTCGGCCGCGTGATCGCGGTAGTTGAGGCCGATGCCGAAGACCTGCGCCGGCCGCGGCGAGGGCGCGCCGAGGTCGGCCTCCGCGAACGGCCGTGCCGCGTCGCGCGGCGCGCCCTCTGCCCATTCGCGCAGCGCGCGCCAGTGGGTGAAGATCGCGTGCGGGTCGGCGGGCAGGTGTCCGCCCGACGCGCGTTCGATGTCGATGGCCCCGTCGCCGGCGAGCAGCACGGCGCGTCCTCCCAGATTCGCGTAGCGCATGTCCCGATCGTCCTCCGATCGGCACGGGTAGCACCAATCTGAGAGTTCTGTCAATTCTTGACTGCTTCCTCAGCCGACGGCTAGAAGAAAGCCCCATGCCGATCGCCGCCGCCTCCCGCCGACCGACCACGCGGGCGCGCGACCGCACGCAGCGCCTGCTGATCGACGCGGCGGTGCGAATCTTCGCGCGCAAGGGCACGGGCGCGGCGGCCATCCATGAGGTCGCCGCCGAGGCCGGCGTGTCGAACGGCACCTTCTACAACTACTTCCGGACCCGTGAGGAGCTCGTGGCGGCGGCGAGCCTCTCGCTTGCCGAACGGCTCTTCGACGAGATCACCGCCAGCGCGCGCGGGGTCACCGATCCCGCCGAGCGCGTCGCCATCGGCGCCCGTCGCTTCATCATGAAGGCGAAGGAGGAGCGCATCTGGGGCGCCGCGCTACTGCGCGTGTGGGCCAGCTCGCCGGTGCTGGCAGGCAGCATGGCAGCGCCGCTGCGCGACGACCTCCGGCTCGGGAAACGGCGCCGGCGCCTGCGCTACACCAGCGAGGCGGCGGCGGTCGGATCTGGTCCAGGGCACCGTGCTGGCGGCGATGCGCACCGTGCTCGAGCGCCGCGCAGCCAGCGCGGCGCACGCGAGCATGATCGCGGCGATGCTGCTGCGCGGCCTCGGCATCGACGCCGCGGAGGCCGACGTGATCGCGCGCAAGCCGTTGCCGCCTATCGTCGCCGCCGTTTGAGGCGGCCCTTCTTTCAACGCGGGAGCGCAGCGCGCGGTTTGCCGACCCTCGGCTTGGTCGCGTCGGGCTTGACAACGGCGACGCCCTGACCGTTGAAGAAAGGCCGATAACGTCCGAACCTGCGTGGGAGATAGCATGGCCGGTGAGCAGTCCGATCCAGCACCACTCTCTCCGTGGTGGCGGCACGGCGCCATCCTGGTGGCCATCGTCGGGTTCTCCATACTCTCGATCGTCACCGTCGAGACCTACAACAACGCGCCGCCCATCCCGGCGCGGGTCGTCGACGACGCCGGGCAGACGCTCTTCAGCGGCGACGATGTCCTGAGCGGGCAGGAGGTCTTCCTCAAATACGCGCTCATGGAGCATGGGACGTTGTGGGGACACGGCGCGTACCTCGGACCCGATTACACGGCGGAATATCTTCATCGCCTCGCCGAGATCAGTCGCGATACGCTCGCCATGGCGCAGCATGGGACTTCCTATGCCGCGCTCGATGCGGAGCAGGCGCGCGACATCGCCGCGGCGGTGCGCGCGGCGGCGAAGGTGAATCGCTACGACGCGGCCAGCGACACGCTGCGCTTCTCGCCGAGTGAGGCGGCCGCGTTCGCCCTCCAGCGGGCCGAATGGGGCGAGTACTTCGGCAGCGCGACGGCCGCTCCCGGTCTACCGGCGCACTATATCGAGAACCGCGCCGAGATCGATGCGTTGGGGGCGTATTTCGCCTGGGCGACGTGGGCAACGGTCGCCAATCGTCCAGGCAAGGACTACTCCTACACCAACAACTGGCCGTTCGAGCCGCTGGTCGGCAACGTCCCGAGCGCGTCGACGTACCTGTGGAGCGGCCTCAGCCTGATCACCCTGCTGGCCGGCCTCGGTCTGGTCCTGCTCGCCTTCGGCAGATTCAATTTCCTCGGCTGGCACGCCGAGGGTGGGCCGGGGCACGCCCACCACAATCGGCTCGCCGGCTGGCAGCTCACGCCCAGCCAGCGCGCCACGCGTTTCTTCCTCGCCGTCGTCGTGTTGCTCTTCCTCCTACAGACGCTCGCTGGCGGCGCACTCGCGCATTACCGCGTCGAGCCCGGCGCGTTCTACGGCTTTGATCTCGCCGCCTGGCTGCCGTACAACCTGCTGCGCACGTGGCATCTCCAGCTCGCCATCTTCTGGATCGCCAGCGCCTGGGTGGCCGGCGGGCTCTTTCTCGCGCCGCTCGTCGGTGGCGCCGAGCCGCGCGGGCAACGCAGCGCCGCGCTGGTGCTGCTGGGTGCGCTCACCGTCGTCGTCGTCGGCAGCATGGTCGGCGAATGGCTCGGCATCAACGATCGCCTCGGCGGTCTGTGGTTCTGGCTCGGCCATCAGGGCTCGGAGTATCTCGATCTCGGCCGGTTCTGGCAGTTCCTGCTCGCCGCCGGCCTGATCTTCTGGCTGGTGCTCATGTTCCGCGCGCTGCGCCCGGCGATGCGGCGGCGCGAGGACGGCGAGCTCGCCGCGCTGTTCCTCTACGCCGCGGTCGCCATCCCCGTCTTCTACGTTCCCGCCGTTTTCTACGGTCCACGGACGAATTTCGCCGTGATCGACAACTGGCGCTTCTGGATCATCCACCTGTGGGTCGAGGGCTTCTTCGAGCTCTTCGCCACGGTGCTGGTGGCGGTCATGTTCGTTCAGATGGGGCTCGTCGCGGCGCGCACCGCGACCCGCATCATCTACCTCGACGCCATCCTCTACCTCGGGGCCGGCATCGTCGGCACCGGGCACCACTGGTACTTCACCGGCCAGGGAACGCTGAACATGGGCCTGGCCGCCTGCTTCTCGGCGATGGAGGTGGTGCCGCTGACGCTGTTGACCCTGGACGCATGGGACTTCGTCCGGTTGCAGGATCGCCGCTGCGCGGAGTGCGGGCACGCCTTCGCGGTGCGGCAGATGTGGGCCATCTACTTTCTCATGGCGGTCGGGGTCTGGAACTTCGTCGGCGCCGGCGTCTTCGGCTTCCTGATCAATCTGCCGATCGTGTCATACTTCGAGGTCGGCACCATGCTGACAAGCAACCACGGCCATACGGCGATGTTCGGCGTGTTCGGCATGCTCGCCCTCGCCGTCGTCGTCTTCTGCCTGCGCGCCTTTGCCGACGACGCGCGCTGGCAGCGCATCGAGTGGCTCGTGCGCACCGGCTTCTGGGGACTGAACGGCGGCCTGGCCCTGATGGTCGTGCTCGACCTATTTCCGGCCGGGGTGTTGCAGCTCTGGGACTCGCTCTCCAACGGCTACTGGCACGCGCGCCGGCTCCAGTTCCTGAGCAGCGGCACGTTTCATCTGCTCGAGTGGGCTCGCATCGTCGCCGACATGGTGTTCCTCCTCGTCGGCGTCGTGCCGATCGTCGTCGCCACGCTGCGCATTGCGCTGTCGCCGGCCTCGGCCGCGCCCCACGATTTCTCGGCGCCTGAGCGATCGGTGGCCGCCGCCTGAGGGGCGCGCCCCGCCCCGTTGCCGCGCCGCGGCGCATCCTTCACCCCGCTTGGATGGTTGGCACGGCTCCACGTCGTTCCGGCCGTGTCGGGGACGGCAACGCCCGCGTCAGGCGACCGCAGCCTCGCAGCGGGCGATGGTCGCTTCCTTGTCGGGCGGATCGGGGAGCTGGTAGCGGGCGTTGTGCTTCGCGCCGCGCAGCATGACCTTCAGCGAGCGCCACAGGACCTGCGGGCGGCCGAAGGCCTGCTCGGGGGTCTCGAGCATGTTGAACATGCGCACGAAGGCGCGGAAGACGACGGGATCGCAGCGGGTCGCGACGGCGACGCCATCCTCGAAGTAGCGGGCGCGGAGTCGACCCGTCCAGCGACGCGGTTGGCGTCCCTCGGCCTTTCGCACCGCCTCGCGGTCGGCGAGGATCGAGGCGCGGTAGAACGGCTCGATGGCGGCGCGCGCCGCGACGTCGAGCGCGACCGCGGCGGCGGCCACGTCGGACGGGTGCGTGTCGAGCGCCCCGCCGAGCAGGTCGGCGTGCAGGAACGCCTGGGCGCAGCCGCGTCCGTACAGCGGGTTGGTGCAGTAGGCGGCGTCGCCGAGGACGAACAGCCCGCGCGCCAGTGGCCGGTTGTCGGCGACGAATCGGCGCAGGCGGTTGATGAGGCCGCCCATCGCCTGGACGGGGTGCTCGCGGTCGCCGATCGGCTCCGACACCGCCGGATCGACCCACGGCACGAGCGCTGGCAGCGCGCGGGTCATGACGTCGAAGGCGGCGACGTTCGACAGCACTTTGAGGCGGGGGAAGGCGAGCGGGATCGCGAACGTGATCGAGAACACGCCGCCATCGGCGGGGAAGATGGCGTACTTGACCCAGTTGTAGTCGGCCGCCGCCGGATGCGGGCTGCGCGGCGGCTCCACGGCGCCGGGACGGAAGCGGTAGAAGCGCGTGTAGTAGACGACGCCCGACTGCTCGAGCTCCTCGACCGGCGCGGCGGCGCCGATCGCGCCGAGCCACGCCGGTGCTTTCGAATGGCGCCCGCTGGCGTCGATCACCAGATCGGCGTCGAGCGTCTGCTCGACGTCCTCGCGCACGTAGCGCACGCCGGTGACGGTCGGCGGCGCGCCGGCCGTGGCGATGAGCCCGCGCATCTGCGCGCCGCCGAGCAGCGTGACGCCGGGGCGCGAGAGCACATTGCGGCGGACCACCCACTCGAACGTCGTCCGACGGCAGCCGAGAGCGACGAGATCGGCATCGCCGGGCTCGGGCGTCAGCGGCGGCAGGGTGAGCGGCGGCCGCGCCAGCATGTCGAGCTCGGCGGCGCCGACGGCGAGCAGGTCGTCGAGGAGGTCGGGATACTTCTCGCGGAGGAGCTTGCGCAGCCGACCGAGGAACGCGTGCGAATGGCGCACCTGCGGCGCCCCTTTGCGCTGCCAGATCGCGAAGGCGGCGTCTGGGTCGGTGGCGTCCTGTTCGGGGTCGCGTTCGAGGAGAGTGACCCGCGCGCCGCGGTCGGACAGCACGCGCGCCGCCGCCAGGCCGGTGATGCCGGAGCCGATGATGACCGCGTGGCGGTCGATGAGAGTGGTGGCGCGCATGGGGGATGGCGCGGCAGGGCCGCGGGGCAATCCCTCATCGCTAGCGCGGCGATCCATTAGTGAGAAGCGAAATCGCAAGGGGGTCAGTGCCTCAGTTTGATTGGCGCGGCGGTGCCCCGCTGCTCAGCGGTTTTGCCGGGGCTTCGATCACTGCCGCGCCAATCAAATCGAGGCACCACCCGCAAGGGACGGACATGGCAGGCCAGCGGGCGGCGCGGGCGGGATCACAGAAACCGGTCGTAGCCTTCGGTCATGGCGGCGTGGGCCAGCACGCTGAAGCGGAAGGCGCGGCGGATGCAGGCCTGCTGCTCGCGCGTCTGCCCGCACAGGCGCAGGACCTTCTCGGCGTTCTCGCCGTGTTCCTCTTCGGCGGCGACGTGGATCGCCCAGAACTCCATCGCCTTCGCGTCGATGCCGTAGTGGCGTGACAGCCCGTCGTGGATCACCTGGGCGCCGTTGGGGCGGCCCGGGACATCCATCTCGACGGCGAGGCCGAAGGCGCCGAGGCCCTCCTCGAACGAGTTGCGGCAGTAGTAGCCCATGGTCGACGCGGCGCCGATGGTCGACGCCAGCGGCGTGTGATCGAGCAGGCGGTCGCGGCTGATGTCGAGGCCGGCGCAGAACTGGAGGTAGAGGTCGTGGTGCTCGGCCTCCTTGATGTAGCCCATCTCGCCGGCGAGGTTGCGGGCGATCAGCTTGTAGGCCTCGCGGTCGGGCAGGGTGGGCGCCCGCGACAGCCACGCGGCGATCGTCGGGATGGCGGGCTCGACGTAGTAGTAGAAGTCCATCGCCCAGCGGTCGAGCTGGGCGCGGTCGAGCGTGCCGGTGACCAGCCCGCGCATGAAGCGGCTCTGCGGCGCATGCTCGCGCTTGAACTCGACGCACTCGTCGAGGAACTCGCGCGCGGTGAGGGCGCTATCGGCGACCATGGACATCGAAGACGAGCTATTCACCACAGAGGCGCACAGAGGTCCACAGAGAAATCAGGGAACGGGCGCCACGCCCAGATCGGCGCGGAAGGGGACGGTTTCCGGCGGATCGTTCGGGTCGAAGCCGAACAGGCCGGCGACGAAGCCGATCGCCGCGGGCCGGTCGAGGCCGGCGAGCACGACCGCGACGTCCGCGACGTCGAGGACGTTGATCCTGCCGGCGACCTGCGCCGGGCTTGCGACGGTGGTGCCCGAGAGGGTCCCGCTCCACGACGTGTCGACGAGCCGGACCGTGAGGCCGGTGTGGGTGCCGCCGACGCCCGACAGCTCGAGCGTATAGTTCGCGGGGGCGCTGGCGAACGTGCCGTCGGGGTGGCGCGTGAGCGCGCTGGTGACGACGTGATCGAAGTTGAAGTCGGCCATGCCGGTCGCGTCGGTGCCGACGGCGAAGGTGTCGGCGTCGAACGCGTAGTAGAAGGCCGGCATCACGCCGCGGATGATCTGCTGCACCACCGATTCGAGGGGCTGCGTGAGGGTGAAGCCGTTGAGCGGCGTCGACGCACGGGTGCCGGTGCGGGCGACGGCACCGTCGAGCTGTGTGGTGACGCCGTCGATCTCGACCAGGCCCACGACCGGGAAGATCGCGTCCTCGGTGCCGGCGTAGGCATGGCCGGCGGTGCCGAGATCGGCGACCGCGCCGTCGCCGAGGTTGAGCTGGCCGAGCTCGGCACCGTCCGGCCAGTCGATCGCCAGCGGCGCGCCGGGGGCCGCGAACACGGGCGACACCTGCACGCTGGCGTCGGAACCGACCCTCGGCGGCGTCGGTGACGGCGTCGGAGTCCACGTCGGCGTCGGCGTGCGCGGCCCGCCGGTGTAGGGCACGAAGGTCAGATCGAGCAGATAGATCTGCGTCCCACGGTCGCTCGTCTGGCCACGCAGCCACGTGATGTCGGGATCGTCGAGGGGCGAGGTGTAGTTGGCGATCAGGTACGTGTCGGGCCCGGTCTGCTGCACGGAGGGGAACGAGGTGTCGCCGACGCCGGGCAGGTCCATGACATGGACGACGCGCCGCGCCGCGCGGTCGATCTTGTAGAGCGCGAAGCGCTTCGGGCGGAGCGAGTAGGCGATGAGGTAGCGGCCGCGCCGCTCGGCGAGCGAGAGATCGTCGTCGTGCGCGTCGTACGGGCCGCCGACGTCGCGCCGGGCCAGCAGGTAGAGATCGTCGCCGTGGCGGAACATCTCCGGCGAGTCGTAGCGGTCCGGATCGGTCACCGACGGGCAGTCCCACGCGGAGAGATCGTCCGGCGGCGCGGTGCAGAGGTGCGAGCCGAAGCCCGTCGCGTCGCCGTCCTCGTTGCGCGTCACCGCCCACAGGCGGCCGTCGCGGTCGAAATCGAACGCCACTTCGGAGACGCCGCCGTAGTAGACGTGGTCGCGGCCGCCGACTGTGGTCCAGGTCGTCCCGTCGCTCGACTGCTTGAAGAAGACCGAGACGTCCGACGTTTCGCCGGAGCCGTAGTGATCGCCCATGTAGGACGTGCGGTAGGCGATGCCGTCGTGGATCTTGAGATCCCACGGCACCTCGCCGGCGTCGGTGAGCAACTCGAGATCCGACCACTGCGCCGGGCCGAGGCGGCGCGTGCGCCACATTCGCACCGGCGTGAACTGCCCCGAGTCGCTGCCCGCCTCGAAGAACATCAACTGCAGGAACCCGTTGTAGGCGAGCAGGCGCGGCTCGCGCATGTCGGTGGCGAGGAAGATGTCGTGCTCGAAGTCCCACGTCTGCCCGCCGTCGGCCGACGACATGATGTACATGTGGGTGTCCGGCCCGGCGAAGTGGTTCGGCGCGGCGCGCCAGGCCAGGTACAGACGGCCCTCGAAGAAGAGGATGTCGACGTTGTTGTTCGAGGCGAAGGTCTGGAACTGCTCGGGGAGCGTGTCGCCCGGAATGATGAAGCGCGGCGCGGAGGCCACGATGTCGAAGTCCGTCGGCGCCGGCGTGGCGGACGGCGTGTTGGTCGGCGACGGCGGCAGCGACGTCGCGGTCGATACGGCGGTGGCCGTTGCCACCGCGGTGGCGGTCGCCGGCGGCGTCGGTGTGACGCTGGCGGGTGCGGTCGCCGGCACCGACGTCGGCGTCGGTCGCGATGACGCGCCGTCGTCGCCGCAGGCCGCGACGAGGAGCGCCAGTGCAATCAGGACGGCGAGTCGGCGCATCGAACCCCCCTGACCCCCCGCCGCAACGTCGCAGACGCGACGCGACTCATGCAAGGAGCGACGCGATGACGCCGGGCAGGGCGGCGAAGTCGCGCACGAGCGGGCCGGCGCCCTCGATCTCGGCGCGGTGCCCGTGGCCGTAGTCACAGCCGATGAAGAGGCAGCCGACGGCGCCGGCGGCATCGACGTCGCTGGCGCGGTCGCCGACCATCACCGTGCGCCGCGGGTCGGCGGGAAGCGTCGCGAGGTAGTGGCGTAGGATCGCGGTCTTGTCGCCGACGTCGTCGGCCGTCACGCGCGGCAGGAACAACTGATCGACGCCGTACGTGGCGATCACCGTCTCGACGTACCGGGTGCGCCCGTTCGAGGCGAGGCACAGCGTGTGGCCGCCGTCGTGCAGCGCGCGCAGCGTCTCGGCAACTCCGCGGTAGAAGGTCCCCTCACGGGCGGCGACGCGCCGGCAGATGACGGTGAGCGTCTCGGCATGGAGATCCTCGAGCGCCCCCTCGGCGACGCCGGGAAACAGGTTCGCGAAGATCACCGGCAGCGGCCAGCCGACGTGCGCGAGCACCTCATCCGTCGTCGGCACCCGCGCGAAGGCGCCCGGGTGCCGTGCGTTCACCGCGGCGATCGCCTCGCGATACGCCTCCCCGAGAAACGGTTCGGACGAATAGAGGACCCCGTCCAAGTCGAAGGCCAGCAGCGTCATCGACCTCTGTGAACCTCTGGGTCCTCTGTGGCTATTCCTTGATCCCGAGTCGCTCGCAGGCGAGCTTCTTCGCCCAGCGGTAGTCCGCCTTCCCGGACGGGCTGCGCACCATCTCGTCGACGAAGAGGATGGCGCGCGGCATCTTGTAGCGGGACAGGTGGCGAGCCGCGGTCTCGGCGATCTCGTCCTCGCTCGGCGTCTCGCCGGCGCGCCGCTGCACGACGGCGGTGACCTGTTGGCCGAAACGCTCGTTCGGCGTGCCGACGACGACGGCGTCGTACACCGCCGGATGGTGCTTCAGCGCCTTCTCGACTTCCTCCGGGTAGATCTTCTCGCCGCCGGAGTTGATCGACACCGAGCCGCGGCCGAGCACGGTGATGGTGCCGTCGGCGGCGACGGTGGCGTGGTCGCCCGGTACCGCCCAGCGCGCGTCGCCGATCTGCGGGAACGTCTTGGCGCTCTTCTCGGCGTCCTGGAAGTAGCCGAGCGGCACGTGGCCCTTGCGCGCCAGCCAGCCGGTCTCGCCGGACCCCGGCGGCAGCGGACCACTCAGATCCTGGCCCAGCACCAGCGTGTCCTCGTTCATACGGAACGTGCCGGTGGACGCCTTGTTGCCGCCGAGCGACACCTGCTGGCCCTGGCCGCCGGTCTCCGAGGCGCCGAAGCCGTCGATGATCATCAGGTGCGGGATGCGCTCGAGGAACGCGTCCTTCAGCGCCGGCGTGAGGATCGCGCCACCCGAGAGGAGGATGCCGAAGGCGGACAGGTCGTACGACTTCTTGTCGAGCTGATCGATGAGCGGGCGGCCGAAGGCGTCGCCGACGATCACCAGGAAGCGCACCTTCTCCTCGGCGATCGTCGACCAGATGTCGTCCGGATCCAGCCGGTTGGGATGCGTCTGCAGCACCACCGTGCCGCCCTGGTGCATGGTCATGAACGCCATCCAGTGCGCGGCGCCGTGCATCAGCGGCGGCGCCGGGCAGGCGCGCAGGCTTCCCTGCACCGCCGCCTCGGCGATGGCCTCGACGCTCGCGAACTTCGGTCCCATCGTCGGCGTGCCGCCGAGGGCGCCAAAGAAGATGTCTTCCTGGCGCCAGAGCACCCCTTTCGGCATGCCGGTCGTGCCGCCGGTGTACAGGATGTAGAGATCGTCGGCCGACCACGCCAGCGCCGGGCGCGTCGGCGCCGCCTGCGCGAGCGCCGCCTCGTAATCGACCGCGCCGGGGAGGAGGGCGTTGCCCGACTCGTCGGCGACCTGGATCAGGACCTCGAGATTGGGGACCGCGTCGCGGATGCGCGCCACGTTCGGCGCGAAGCGGGCGTGGTAGACCAGCGCGCGCGCGTCGGCATCCTTCAGCAGGTAGATCAGCTCGTCGTCGATGTACCGGTAGTTCACGTTGAACGGCGCGACGCGCGCCTTGTACGCGCCGACCATCGCCTCGAGGTACTCGTTGCAGTTGTGCAGGTAGATCCCGAGATGGCTCTGGCCGGATTCGAAGTTCTTGAGCGTCGCGCGCTCCTGGCGGCAGCCGAGGCCAAGGCTCGCCAGGTAGTTGCCGAGCCGCCGCGTGCGCTCGTTGAACTGTGCCCAGGTGTAGCGACGGTCGCGAAAGACGATGCACTCGCGCTCCGGGATCGCCGCCGCGATCGCCTCGCTGATCTCGGCGAGATTGAAGTTCGTGTTCATGCTGCCTCCCCTGGGAAAGCGGAAGAATTCACAGATGGGAGCGGCGCGATCAAGGCAGTGGGTCGAATCGGCCCCGGTTCACCGGCTCACGCCTTTCTGCGACCGCCAATCTGTGGTTTATACAGCAGGGAAGTCTAACGAGGAGGACCGAGATGGCGGCAGGACCCAGAGTGCAGATCAACAAGCTGATCAGGGACGTCGAGAAGGCGGCGCGTCAGTTGCGCAAGGACTTCGAGAAGCGCGCCAAGTCGGCCCCGAAGAACCTGCAACAGTTCGCGGACCGCCTGCGCAAGCTAGCCGACATGCTGCGCAAGAGCGGCGTCGACGTCGCCGCGCAGGTCGAGAAGTACGTGCGCGATCTGCGGGTGAGCCTGACGGGCGTGGCCGCGAAGCCGGCCAAGGCCGCGCGGAAGGCCATGCCGCGCAAGCGCAAGGCGGCGCCGCGCAAGAAGACCGCGACGCGCAAGAAGGCGCCGGCGCGCCGCCGCAAGCGATCCGTCTGAGGGCGCTGCCGCTGGCCCCGGCGGCGTAGCCGCGGGGGCCCAGCGGGCTCACGTCGTCCGCGTCGCGCACGGCCGAGGGGAACCAGAGACCACGGATAGGCTGACCCTATCCGGGGAAGCCGCGGTGTTCCCTGAACGGACGCCAGTGCTCTTGGCGCAGACGCTTCGCGACGCGCGACCGTGAACACATCGCCCGCGCGCTCGTGCGCGGCCGACGGGGCGACGCGGCGCGGTCCGCTTCGCGCCCGCGGCCCGTCTCCACTGCATTGAACCGCGCCCCGGATGCGATAAGGCTCGACGCCATGAAGCGAGACCTCTTCACCCCCGACCACGACCTCTTCCGCGAGCAGTTCCGCAAGTTCGCCGCGAAGGAGATCGCGCCCAGGGTGGCGGGCTGGAACGAGCGCGGCATGAGCGACCGCGAGACCTGGCGCAAGGCCGGCGCGGCCGGGTTCCTCGGCGCCAACCAGCCGGTCGAGTACGGCGGCGCCGGCGGCGACTTCCTCTACGACGCGATCGTCATGGAGGAGATGGCCGACCTGCGCGCGCACGCGATGATGATCTCGCTGCACTCGGACATCGTCATGCCGTACCTGCTCCACTACGGCACCGACGAGCAGAAGCGCCGCTACGTGCCGGGGGCCATCGCCGGCGAGATCCTGCTCGGCATCGCCATGACCGAGCCCGGCACCGGCTCCGACCTCGCCAACGTGCAGACGCGCGCCCGCCGCGACGGCGACCACTTCGTCATCAACGGCGCCAAGACGTTCATCTCGAACGGCCAGATCGGCGACCTCTTCATCGTCGTCTGCAAGACCGATCCGGATGCGAAGCCCGCCGCACAAGGGCATCAGCCTGATTCTCGTCGAGGCCGACACGCCCGGCTTCGTGCGCGGCCGCAAGCTCGACAAGCTCGGGCTGCGCGGCCAGGACACCAGCGAGCTCGCCTTCGAGGACTGCCGCGTGCCGGTGTCGAACGTGCTCGGCGCCGAGGGGCAGCGGCTTCATCCATGCTGATGGAGCAGCTCCAGCAGGAGCGGCTGACGCATCGCGGTCGGCTCGATGGCGTCGTGCCGGCGCGCGCTCGCACGACACCATCGCCTACACGAAGGAGCGGCAGGCGTTCGGCCAGCCGATCGCGCAGTTCCAGAACACCCAGTTCACGCCTCGCCGAGCTGGCGACCGAGGTCGAGGTCGGCCAGGCGTTCGTCGACAAGCTGCTGACCGCGCACGTGCGCGGCGACGACATCGTCACCGAGGTCAGCATGGCGAAGTGGTGGACGACCGATCTGCAGAAGCGCCTCACCAGCCAGTGCCTGCAGCTCTACGGCGGCTACGGCTTCATGCTGGAGTATCCGATCGCGATGGACTACGCCGACGCGGCCGTGCAGTCGATCTACGCCGGCACCAACGAGATCATGAAGGTGATCATCGCCCGACGACTGGGGCTGGGGTGATCCGGAGCGCGGCGCGGGAGCGCCGCTGTGCACGGCGGCGCTGACGCGCCGCGCGCCCCATGCCCCTCTGGGCCCTGCTCGCGCTCGGCGCCGGCACGCTGCAGACGGCGCGCAACGCGATCTCGCGGAGCTTCGCCTTCGATCTCTCGCCGGCGCTCAACAGCTGGGCGCGCTTCGCCTTCAACCTGCCGTTCTCGGGAAGCCTGTTCGTCGCGCTCTGGGTCCTGCACGGACGGCCGGCGCTGCCGGCGAGCTTCTTCGCCGGTTGCGCGGTGACGGCGATCACCCAGTTGCTCGGCAACGTGACGCTGGTCGCCGCGTTCCGGCACGGGAGCTTCGCCCAGGCCATCGCGCTGCACAAACTCGAGGTCGTGTTCTCGGCGCTCATCGGCGCAGTGCTGTTCGCCGAGCTGCCGAGCCCCGTCGGCTGGATCGGCATTGTCGCGTGCACCGCCGGTGTCCTCGCCATCAACGTCGGCGGGGCCGGCGGGCCGGCGGGCTGGCGGCGCGCGTTTCACCTCGACGCCGGCGCGCTGCTGGCGCTGACCTCGGGCGTGCTGTGGGCGTCGGCCAGCTTCGCGCTCAAGGTCGCCAACGGCTACTTCGTGCTCGCCAACCCGCGCGTCGGCGACGGGCACTTCGAGGCCGCCGCCAACACGCTCTTCCACACCACGTGGATCGAGGTGGCGCTGCTGACCATCTGGCTGCGCGCCGCCGAGCCGGGGGCGTGGCGCGCCGTGGGCGTCCACTGGCGCCGCATGGCGGTGCTCGGCGCCAGCGCCTTCGGCGGCAGCATCTGCTGGTACTGGGCGTACTCGCTGACCCTGGTCGCCTACGTGAAGGCGGTCGGTCAGTTCGAAGCCGTCGTCGCCGTCGTGCTGTCGCTCGCCGTGTGGAACGAGCGACAGGTGCTGCGGCAGATCCCGGGAGTGGCGTTGATCGTGCTGGGCATCGCGCTGGTTTTGGTGGGGTGAGAGGGCGAGGGCGGATCCGCCGTATCGGCCGCCCAGCTAGCGGCGGCCGCCGCCACGGCCGCCGCCGCCGCGACTGACGCCGGCGTAGCGCCCGCCGCCGAAGTCGCTGAAGCCGCGTTGACCCCAGGCGCCGCTGTAGCGCTGGTAGGTCATCATCTGCCGCTGGCGGGCGGCGTACTCCGCATCGAGGCCGCGCCCGACCTCCTCGCTGGGAACGTAGTGCGACGGGACGTAGCGGTCCGCTCCGACTCCACCGGCGATGCCGGCATCGACGCGCGGGGCGTCGGCGCGCTGCCAGCCGTCGGCTGGTCGCGCCGGTAGAGGTTGCCGTCGCCGCCGGCGTACCAGTCGCCGTTCCCGCCGCCGGCATACCAATCGCCGCCCGGCGCGCGCACCGCCGCGGCCGAGCGGTCGCCGTTGTCGGCGGCGACCACCTCGGCGCCGCCGGCGGTCTGCACGCGGGCGACGGTGCCGCGATCGTTCGAGACCGCGCCGGCGCGCGCCGCGCCGCTGCGGCCCGTAGACGACGCCCTGCTCCCACGACGCATAGGGATTCGGAGCGCTCATCGCCCGCCGCGACGGTGCCGGTGCGCGGGTTGTAGGCCTGCACCGCCGCGCCTGACTGGTACGGGCCCGTACGCCGCGACGCCGCGCGCGTAGGTGCCGGTGGCGGGTCGTAGCCGGCGCCGGCGGCGATGCCGCCGTACGGACCGTAGCCGTAGCCGGCGCGATGGAAGCTGCCGTTGGCGCGGGTTGTAGAAGGCGTCGCAGCCGTACGTGTACGGACGCGCGTAGTAGTGCGGCAACGCGCCGACGCGCGAGATACGGCGGGTAGTAGTAGCCGGTGCCCCAGGTGACGACGCCGTCGGCGACGTACTCGCCGAGATAGCCGTCGGTGTAGCCGTCGACGACCTGATCGGCGTCGACCTGGTACACGCCGCACGTAGGTCACGTTGTAGAGCGGCGAGCTCGGCGGGATGGCGTAGATGGGGTCGGGCACGGCGGTGGCGACGCTCCACGGCCCGCTCGGCGCCGCGGCGGTGAACCAGACGCCGTTCTGGCACAGGTAGTAGGCGTCGCCGACGCGGATCACGTCGCTCGCCGTGTTGACGGCGTACGCCAGCGCCGTGCCGTCGATGGGCGCGAACTGCGGCGTCGCCGTCGTAGGCAACGGTGGCGCGTGGCGGTGCTGCGGCTGACGGTGGCGAGGTGCGGGAATCTGCGCCTGCAGCGCCGCCTCGCGCGCCTCCGGCGTGTTCGGTACCGAGGCCAGCACGGCCGCCAGCGGGCTGTCGGCGGGAATCTTGGCGATGTCCGCCGGCAGATCGCCGGTGGCATAGGTCCACGGCGCCGGCCAACGCCGCTGGCGCGGAACCAGCGGCCGGCGACCAGGTAGTAGAACGCCTTGGCGTAGCCGTCCCAGAACACCAGGCTGTCGGTGTTGGTGACCGCGTAGATGCCGGTGCCGGGAACCTGCCGTGTACTGCGGCTCGCCGACCATGACGATGAGCTCGGCCGGCGTGCGTCGCGACGTAGACCTGCAGCGGCGGTTGGCCTTCGGTCGGCGGGGGCCGGGATCAGGCTCTGCCTCACGTCCTGCCAGTCCTTGGTGTCGGGCAGCTGCGAGAAGGCGGCGGGAAGCTGGCTGGCATACTGCCACACGCCGCTGGTCAGCGTGTCGGACGTCAGCCAGCCGGTCGAATCGAGGAGATAGAGCGCGTCCCCGCCGACGGTGCGGAGCAGCGTCCAGTTGGTGTTGATGGCGTGCTGCACGTTCGTTCCCGCCACCGTCGCGAAGGTCGGCGCGCCGTCGAACTGCACCAGCCGCGACGGCTGCTCGGCGAGGAAGATCGTCGGCGGCGTCGTGGCGAGCGCCACCGAGGTGGCGGTCTGACCCGCCTGCACCAGTGCGGCGAGCAGATAGTCCAGCGACAGCGAGAGCCCGGCTTTCGGGAGCAGCGCCTTCGCCAGCGTCGTGGCCTGCGCCGCCGTCGGCGGCGGCGCGGCGCGGGAAACTGCGCGTCGGTGATCTGGATGTCGCTGAGCGCGACGGTGCGCCGTTGCGCATCGGTGCTGGTCCGCGCCGTGACGTGCAGCACGCCGGTGACGGCGCGCGCCCTTGGCTGGCGTCACCACCGCCGCGACCCGGCCGGTGAAGGCGAGGCGGTTCGCCCACGCGTCGAGTTGCGGCTGGTAGACGACCAGTTGGTTGCCGTTCTGGGTGAATGTCTGCGGCCAGGAGGAAGCGGTGTCGGCGGCGGCTGCGGTCGCCGCGAAGACGGCGGCGAGCGCCAGCAGGGAGCGGAATCTACGCATGGCGGGGAGCGTGGCCGCAATCACGCCCGCGGTGCAAGGGCCGGTGCGCCTTCAGACCGGCGGGAGCCGTTGCCGTCGCTCCGCGACGGAGCCCCCGTCCTTGATCCCTCAGCAATCATCCTCGATCCTCGAGCCCATGACCGACACCGAACGATTCCTCGCCCGCTTCCGCGATTTTGGCGGCGCGCCCGATCCGGACAAGTACGAGAACCTGTTCGATCCCACCGACGGCACGGTGCTGCACCCGGGCATGCTGGCGCCGCTGCACCGCAACCAGGTGCGCGCCTACATGGCGACCTACCTGGCCGGGGTGCCGGGCTTCCGCTTCGAGATCGTGCAGTGGGCGGAGCGGGACGGCACCGTCTTCGTCGAGGCGCAGAACAGCGGCGTGCCGGGCGGCGGTGCGCCGCTGGAGTGGGGCACCGTCTACTGCGTGACCCTGCGCGGCGATCGCGTCCTGCGCGGCCGCGCCTATGGCGACCGCGTCCCCATCCTGGCGCGCCTCATGCCCGACATGACGCTGGCGCAGGCCGCGGCGCTCGGCGCGCCGGCACCGGGGTTGGATGTGGGGAGATGAGAAGGCTTCGTAGGAGCGCGGGCCTCCGTGCCCGTCGCCGCCCGCAGGGCGGCGGAGGCGGTCGGCGACTCGCTCCAACGTTGGAGGGAGACTGAGCGCGCTCCGGCGCGCTCCGCGCGCCGACGGGCGGGGACGCCCGCGCTCCAGCTCTTCGTCCTTGCGCCTTTCCTCCTTCGTCCCTCTCGTGCCACAACCGGCGCATGCGCGTGCCGATCGATCTCGCCGCCGCCGCTGCCGTCATCGAGCCGCTGCTCGACGCCGCTGCGGCGCTGGCGCTGCGCTATTTCCGCAGCGACATCGGCGTGCAGGACAAGGGTGGCGCGAAGGGGTACGACCCCGTCACACAGGTCGATCGGGGCATCGAGACGCTGCTGCGCAACGGGTTGTCGGCGCGCTTTCCGTCGCACGCCATCGTCGGCGAGGAGCACGGCACCAGCGGCCCGGCCGATGCGCGCGTGTCGTGGATCATCGATCCGATCGACGGCACGCGCGCGTTCATCAGCGGGTCGCCGGAGTGGGGCACGCTGGTCGGCCTGCGCGTCGACGGCGAGCCCGCGGCGGGTTGGGCGGAGATTCCCTACCTCGGTGAACGGTTCTCCGCGGCCGGCGGCGAGGGATGGTTCACGCGCCAGGGACAGCGCCGGCCGCTGCGCGCACGGCGCGACGTCGCGCTGGCCGATGCCATCCTGCGCTGCACGCATCCCGCCGTGTTCAACGCCGACGAGCGCGTCGCGTTCAAACGTCTCGCCGGCGCGGTGCGGCTGCAGCGCTACGGCGGCGATTGTTACTCGTACTGTCTGCTGGCGCTCGGCCATGTCGACCTGGTCGTCGAGTCGAGCCTGCAGGCCTACGACATCGTGCCGCTGATCCCGATCATCGAGGCCGCCGGCGGCGTCGTCACCGATCTCGATGGCCACGCGCCGCTCACCGGCGGCATGGTCGTCGCGGCGGCCAACCCAGAGCTTCATGCTCGCGCGCTGGCGGTACTGAAGGGCTGAGAGGCGCTATTCAACGCAGAGACGCAGAGACGCGGAGATAGGAAGAGAGGCGCTGCGAGGCTCAGGGCCTCCGCGTCTCTGCGTTGAAGTCTTTTGTTCAGGAGATTTCCATGGACGACTACCCGTATCGCCATCGTTTCCCCGTCAACCGCGCGCTGCCCGAGCAGGGGCGGTCGCGCGACGAGGTGCTCGCCGAGCTCCGTGCGGTGGCGCGCGAGGAGGACGCGTTCTGGGAGACCGGACGCTGCTCGGGGACGATGTACTGCGGCGACCACGATCACTACGCGTTCATGAACGACGTGTTCGGCCTGTTCGCGCACGTCAACGTGCTGCAGCGCGACATGTGTCCGAGCGCGACCCGCTTCGAGGGCGAGGTCATCGCCATGGCGCTCGATCTCTTCCACGCCGGGGCGGTGACCGACGGCGAGCCTGTCGGCCTGGTGACGACCGGTGGGACTGGCAGCATCGCGCACGCCATGCTCGCGTACCGCGAGCACGCGGCGCAGACGCGCGGCATCACGCGCCCAAACGTGATCAAGCCGGAGACCGCGCATCCGGCGTTCGACAAGGCGTGCCACCTGTTCGGGATCGAGCTGCGGCGCGCGCCGGTGGATCCGGTGACGACGCGCGCCGACGTCGACTGGATCGCGGCGCACGTCGACGATCAGACGGTCGCGCTGATCGGCTCCGCCTGCAACTACGGCTACGGCACCGTCGATCCGATCGCCGAGCTGGGCGCGATCGCGCAGCGCCGCGGCATCGGCCTGCACGTCGACGGCTGCCTCGGCGGGTTCATCCTACCGTTTGGCGAGGAGCTCGGCTGCGAGATCCCCCGCTTCGACTTCCGCATCCCCGGCGTCACCAGCATCTCCGCCGACACCCACAAGTACGGCTACGCCTTCAAGGGCACCTCGACCCTGCTCTTCCGCGACAAGGCGCTGCGCAACGCCCAGTACTTCTACCTGACCGACTGGAGCGGCGGAAAATACTGCTCGCCCGGGATCGAGGGCTCGCGCTCGGGCGGGCTCCTGGCCGCCACCTGGGCGTCGATGGTGCAGCTCGGCCGCGACGGCTACCGGCGCTACGCCGAGCAGATCTTCTCCACCGCCGCGGCGATGCGGCGCGCGGTGACATCGCACCCCGAGCTGCGCCTGCTCGGCGATCCGACGTTCCTCTTCAGCTTCACGTCGGACGCCTTCGACATCTACCACGTCAACGATTTCATGCGGACGCGCGGCTGGCGGTTCAACGGCCAGCAGTACCCAAACGCGATCCACATGGCGGTGACGCGGCCGCAGACGCAGCCCGGCGTCGCCGACGCCTTCGCCGTCGACCTCGCGGCGGCCGTCGAGTACGCGACGGCGCACACGGACGAAGCCCCGCGCTCCGGGGCGGTCTACGGCGGCATCGCCGGCGGCATGACCGACGAGGCCGACGCGTTCATCAAGATGATGATGGCGCAGATCCTCGATACGCAGCAGAGCCTGCCGCCGGAACCCTGAAGAAGCGTTTCACCGCAGAGACGCTGAGACGCAGAGATGGCTGAATTCGATTCCGACGTCTCCGCGCCTCCGCGTCTCCGCGGTGAACGCTTTGTCCTCGCCGTGGATCTCGGCACCGGCGGACCCAAGGTCGGGCTGGTGTCGCTCACCGGGCGCATTGCCTGGCAGGATCATCTCCCGGTCGCGACGCGCCATCTGCCCGGCGGTGGCGCGGTGCAGGACGCGGAGGAATGGTGGCGGCTCGTCGCCGACGCCAGCCGCCGGGCGCTGGCCAGCGGCGCGGTCGCGCCCGATGCCGTCGTCGCGGTGAGCTGCACCGCGCAATGGGCCAGCATCGTGCCGGTGGCCGCGGACGGGCGGCCGGTCGGCGACTGCATCATGTGGCAGGACACGCGCGGCGGCCGCCATGCGCGCCGCGTCTTCGGCGGGCCGGTGAGCGGCTACAAGCCGCTCGCGCTCGTCCGCTGGATCCGCCGCACCGGCGGCGCGCCGTCGCCGAGCGGCAACGACCCCATCAGCCACATGCTGCACCTCGCCCACGATCAACCCGAGGTCGCGCGCGCGGCGCGCTGGTATCTCGAGCCCGCCGACTACCTGACGATGCGCTTCACCGGCGAGGCCAGTGCGTCGCACGCGACGATGATCGCCTCGTGGCTCACCGACAACCGGCGGATCGACGTGCTCGCCTACGATCCGACCCTGGTGCGCATGGCCGGGGTCGACGCCGACAAGCTGCCGCCGCTGCGCGCGACCGGGTCGGTGGTCGGCGTCGTGCGCGACGACGTCGCCGCCGCGCTCGGCCTCCCGCCAGGGGTGCCCGTCGTCGCCGGTACGCCGGATCTGCACTCCGCCGCCGCGGGCTCCGGCGCCGTGCGCGACTTCGAGACGCACATGGCGGTGAGCACCACCGCCTGGATCGGTCTGCCGGTGCCGTTCAAGAAGAGCGACCTGTTCCGCGCGATCGTCAGCGTCCCGGGCCTGCGCAGCGATCGCTATCTCGTCGCCAACAACCACGACACCGGCGGCATGTGTCTGCGCTGGCTGCGCGAGAACATCCTCGGCGACGGCGCCGGCTACGAGGCGCTGACGTCGCTCGCGGCCGGCAGCGCGCCGGGCAGCGGCGGCGTGCTGTTCACCCCCTGGCTGGCCGGCGAGCGCTCGCCGGTCACCGATCGGAAGGCGCGCGCCGGGTTCCACAACCTCTCGTTGGCGACGACGCGCGCCGACCTCGTGCGCGCGGTGCTCGAGGGTGTCGCCTACAACAACCGCTGGCTGCACGAAGCGGTGGAGCGGTTCGCCGGCCGCCGGCTCGATCCGATCCGCATGATCGGCGGCGGCGCGCTGTCCGATCTCTGGTGCCAGATCCACGCCGACGTGATGAACCGGACGATCGAGCGCACCGCCGATCCATTGCACACCAACCTGCGCGGCGCCGCGCTGATCGCCGCGATGGCCCTCGGCGCGGTGCGCGAGGACGAGGTGCGCACGTTGGTCCCGGCGGCCGCCACGTTCACGCCCGATCCGGCGAGCCGAGCGGTGTACGACACGCTGTATGCCGAGTTTCCGCGGCTGTACCAGAGCCAGCGCAAGATGTTCGCGCGGCTGAACCGATAGGCGCGCGCGTCGGGTTCCCGCGGCGAAAACGACACCCGACTGTTACGGCGTAGCCGCGGCCCTTGTGGCCGCACGGCGGTGCACCGCCCGGCGTGTGGGGCGCGGCGTCAAGTTCTCCGGCGGTCCGCTCTCCACCGATCGACGCCGCGTCCCGGCGTCGCAGCGCCACGGCATGACACCGGCGTCGCGGAGACGATTGCCGCGCCGCCGCCCGACCGGGCGACGCGTCCGCGTCGCCGTGCGGCCACAAGGGCCGCGGCTACGTGCGGCGGTCAGCTCGTCGGGGGGGCATCGTCGGCCACCCAGTCGATGAGCAGGGTGTACGCCACCGCGAGCACCACCGGGCCGATGAAGAGGCCGATGACGCCGAAGGCGATGAGCCCGCCGATGACGCCGGCGAAGATCAGCGTCAGCGGCAGGTCCGCGCCGCGCTTGATCAGCATCGGGCGCAGCACGTTGTCGAAGGTGCCGCAGAAGATCGCCCAGATGAGAAAGACGGTCCCCCACACGGCGCCGTACGTGGCGTAGACCCAGATCACCGCGCCGATCAGCACCGGACCGGCGCCGATCTGGGCCACCGCCAGGACGAACATCAGCACGGTCAGTATCGCCACGAACGGCACGCCGGCGATCGCCAATCCGATGCCCGCCAGACCGGATTGGACGATGGCGGTGACGATGACGCCGAGCGCCACGCCGCGAATCGCCTGCGCGGCCAGGTGCACGGTGTTCTCGCCGCGCGCCCCGGCGAGCCGCCGGGCGAAACGGTGGGCGCCGCGCGCCGCCATCTCGCCGTTGGCGTAGAGGAGCGCCGCGACGACCACCGTGAGCAGGAACTGGACGAGCAGCAGTCCGATGCTGCCCACCTGGCCGACGAACCAGCGCGCGAGCGTCTGGCCGTACGGCGCCACGCGTACCAGGAGGTCCTCGGCGCCGGTCGCCGCGAGCTGTCGCCACCACTGCGCGAGCGTCGCGCCGATCACCGGCGCGGACTCGACCCACGCGGGCGGTTGCGAGGAGGCCAGCGCCGCCACCGACCGCGACCACCCCGCGATCTGGTCGACGTTCTCGACGACGGCGGCCACGCCGAAGTACAGCGGCACCACCAAGATCAGCAGCAGGATGACCGTCATCACCGCCGCCGCGAGCCGCCGACTGCCGCCGAGCCACGCCTGCAGGCGCAGCAGGACCGGCCACGTGGCGACGACGATCATGATCGCCCAGGTCAGGGCCGGCAGAAACGGTTGGAGGATCCAGACGCTGCTGGCGATCAGTGCTCCGAGCGCCAGCAGCTGGAGGGTCGTGCGGGCGAGATCCGACGGCGGAGAGCTCACGGGCCGGCCAGGGCCGTTCGCGGCGTCATGTGCGGCGCACCCTAGCGCTGCCGCAGGCAAGTGCAATGGTCGACGGTGCGGGAATGGCGTCGTGGATATGCGCCGATCGATCGACCCTCCATTGGCCTGGCGCACCGCCAGCAGGCACATCCCCGGCGGTTACCTTGCCGGCCGCATAGCGATTTGCGATGTCTGGTCGGTCATTCACCCCACATTTTAGGAGGCACCACCATGGCTACGAGACGCGAAGCGGTGATCGTCGCGACCGCCCGGACCGGGCTCGCGAAGTCGTTCCGCGGATCGTTCAACCTGACGCGGCCGGACGACATGGCCGCCGCACTGCATCAAGGCAGGTGATGGAGAAGACGCCGCAAGCTCGATCCGGCGGAGATCGACGACGTCGTCATGGGCACCGGCTTTCCGGAAGGGCCGCAGGGCTTCAACGTCGGCCGCAACGTCGCGGTGATGGCCGGGCTGCCGGTGACGGTGGCCGGGCAGACGGTGAGCCGCTTCTGCTCGTCCGGCCTGCAGGCCGTCGCGACGGCGGCGCACATGGTCGAGAACGAGGGCGCCGAGGCGGTGATCGGCGGCGGCCTCGAGTCGATCACGATGATGCAGAACGACTTCAACAAGCATAACCTCTTCAACCCCTGGCTGATGGATCACAAGAAGGCGATCTACATGCCGATGGGGCTGACCGCCGAGATCGTCGCCGAGCGCTACAAGGTCAGCCGCGAGAAGCAGGACGAGCTGGCGCTGGCCTCGCAGCAGCGCACCGCCGCCGCGCAGCAGTCGGGCAAGTTCAAGGACGAGATCTTCGCCGATGACGGTGGAGATGGAGGTCACCGACAAGGCGACCGGCGAGAAGTCGCAGAAGACAGTCGTCGTCGACAAGGACGAGTGCAACCGCCCCGACACGACGCTCGAGGGCCTGGCCAAGCTGCCCGGCGCGTTCAACCGGACGGCGGCAGCGTCACCGCCGGCAACTCCTCGCAGTTCTCCGACGGCGCCTCGGCCTGCCTGATCATGTCCGCCGACCGCGCCAAGGCGCTCGGCATCCAGCCGCTCGGCTTCTTCCGCGGCTTCGTCGTTCGCCGGCTGCGAGCCCGACGAGATGGGCATCGGCCCGGTCTTCGCCGTGCCCAAGCTGCTGCAGCGCAACGGCCTCAAGATCGGCGACATCGACATCGTCGAGCTCAACGAGGCGTTCGCGTCGCAGGCGGTCTACTGCCGCGACCGCCTCGGTATCGACCCGGAGAAGCTCAACCCGAACGGCGGCGCGATCTCGATCGGCCACCCGTACGGCATGACGGGCTCGCGCATGACCGGCACCCTGCTGCTCGAGCTGCGCCGCCAGAAGAAGCGGTGGGGCATCGTCACGATGTGCATCGGCGGCGGCATGGGCGCGGCCGGGCTGTTCGAAGCGATCAACTGAACCGCGGGACCAGGGAGGGACACGCCCGCCGCTGTGCTCCTCCCTGGTTGACGTGATGGACACAATCCACACGCGGGTCAGCGAGCTGCTGGGAGTTCGCTACCCCATCGTGCAGGCGCCGATGGGATGGATCGCGCGCAGCCAACTCGCCTCGGCGGTGTCGAACGCCGGTGGGCTGGGGATCATCGAGACATCGTCGGGTGAGCTCGACGCGGTCAAGGACGAGATCCGCAAGATGCGCGATCTCACCGACCAGCCGTTCGGTGTGAACATCGCGCAACTGTTCGTGCGCGACCCGGGCATCGTCGACTTCGTCGTCGGCCAGGGGGTGAAGTTCGTCACCACCTCGGCCGGCGATCCGCGCAAGTACACCAGCCAGCTCAAGGCGGCGGGGCTGACGGTGTTCCACGTCGTGCCGTCGCTCGACGCGGCGCTGAAGGCGATCGATGCCGGCGTCGACGGCCTGGTCGTCGAAGGCGGCGAGGGCGGTGGCTTCAAGAATCCGCGCGACGTCGCGACGATGGTGCTGCTGCCGCTGGTGCGCTCGCGGACGACGGTGCCGATCATCGCCGCCGGCGGCATCTGCGACGGGCCGAGCATGGCGGCCGCGTTCGCGCTCGGCGCCGAGGGCGTGCAGATGGGCTCGCGCATGGTATCGGCGGCGGAGTCGCCGGTGCACGACAACTGGAAGCAGGCGATCCTCTCGGCGAAGGAAACCGACACCATCTTCCTCAACCGCTTCAGCCGTCCGGGCCTACGCGCCCTGCGCACACAGACCACCGAGCGGCTCGAGCGCGAGGAGCACGTCGGCATGGACGTGTTCGCGCGGGCGATGGACCTCTACTTCGGCGGCGACATGGAAGCGGCGATCGCGCTCGGCGGCCAGGTGGTCGGCCGCATCGACGCGGTGAAGCCGGTCGCCCAGATCATCGCCGAGACCGTCGCCGGTTTTCGTACGACGGCGGCGGCGATGCAGCGGTTCGCCGGCGGCCCCACCTAGAACCGGTACTCCACGCCGGCGACGAACGGGGCGTAGTTCGGCGTCACGGCGAGGCCCAACAGGTCGAGATCGCGGGCCGCGACGACATACCCGGCGCCGATCTCTATGACGAGCTGCGGAATGACGTGGAAGTCGACGCCGCCCTGGAAGCGAAACATGAACGTGGCGTCGCTGTCGCTCGACTGGCCGTCGTCGATCTCCTCGAAGAACGTTCCCATGCCGAAGAGCCCGAAGGGCTCGATCCACGGTGGCAGCAGATCCGCGAACGGGTAGCCACGCACCGTCGGCATGAAACTGACGTTCCAGGCGCTCGCCACCGGGCCGCGGATCGGCACGCCGCCAATGGTCAGTGCCGTTCCGTTGATGGTGAAGTCGCTCTGGTACTGGAAGACGCCGGTGACGTCGACCCAGCGATTGAAGCGATAGCCTCCGAGGACCTCGAAGCCGAGGGCGTCCTCGGCGGAGAGTCCCGGCGCGTCGAAGTGGTAGTCGTTGAGCGCGTACACAAAATGGATGCCGACGATGGCGCCGCGCCGGTCGTCCGGCGTGCTTTCATCCAGCGCCCGAGCGGCGCCCGGGTAGCCGCAAACGACGGTGGCGATCAGCGCGCACGCGAGTCCATTTCGCATGTCCCCCCCTTTGGCTGGCCGGAGCCGTGGCTGGCGAGAGTGTACCCTGTGTCTCCCGCGGGCCGCCACAGTCAATCGCTCGGGGTTGCCGGCGACGGCGCACCGCCGGGCTGCGATCGCCGCGGCGCCATCGCCACGGAACGGTCACCACTCTCGCGTTGAAGTCGGCACGCGCGGCGTCACTCGCCGTCGTCGCCAGCCGCGCCACCATTGCGGCGGGCGGCGGTCTCCCCAGAAGACCGGACAGAGGTAGGGTCGTCGCTGCGCAAGAGTGAGGTGGCGTTCACCTACCAGCGAGTTCTCTCTGGCTGGCGATGGCGCGTAGATCGATCAGCGCAACGTCGTCTCAGTCATCGTTGTCGTGATCGTGTCCCTTCCCATGGGGTTTGTGTCCGTTACCGTGCATCTCCCGGTAGTGCGGAACGTACACTTGGTTGTACCAGCTATCTTGCACGAAATAGACCGGCTGACCGCACACGTTGTAATGTCCGCAGTGCTTGCGCCAGTTCTTTGCTTGGCCTGGGGGTACGTGAAGGTAGATTGGAGCGGCAACCACGCCTGCCGGGACAGGCTGGATCACGACCGGCTGGGGGTAGATGATCTGCGGCTGCGGAAAACCCCCGATATCAAGCGTGCCGTAGAAGCCGGGCTGGCCGACCTGGATAGCGACGCCGGCCCACGCGGGATTCGGCGAGACGGCAATGGCAGCGAGCGCGACGCATACGAGGAAACGGTTCATGTGTTGCCTCCTTTCTCAGGAGGTTCGCCGCCCGGCGCCGAGCACCTTGAGGATCTCTACACAACGGAATCGACGGCCGGGGACATCCGGGCGGTGAACCACGACGAGAAGCGCATCACGAGCGAGGCGGGGCAGGCCGAGACGGACCATTCGGGCCGCCCCGCTTCGCGTCGCCTATCGGTGCATGGGAGCGTACCTCAGTGCCCTCTGACTATGGTGCACCACTCGCCAACGATGTTGAGGAGGTTTCTCGCCGAGTGATCCACCGACGTGACCTCGGTGATCTGACCGTTCAACTTCGCCTGGCGCACACTGGCATCGCCGTGCGCGAGCAGCCCCAGGATGGACTGTGCGCAGGCAGTGCCCTCCTTCGTTTTGGACAGACCCGGCGACGCAGGCTCTGCGGTCGCCACGTCGCCCCAGGTCACCTCCGTTCCAAGGAAGCCCTTGATGGGCGAGTCGACGATCATGCAACCACCGAGGCTGAGCATGACAACCACCGAGCCAATAAGTGGAATCGTTCTCATACGTCCTTCCGCCTTTCGTCGTTGGGCTCGTCCCATCGTTGATAATTACGGCATGCGAGGCTTCGCCGGCTCGAGATGATCGATGGACCGAGCGCTATCTATTCGCGGCAGGGATCGTGCGAGAGCTCCTGCAAAATGTCTCGGTGACCTACGCTCCAGAAGTCGGGTGAGGACAGCGGTGCGGAGCGACAAAATTCCCGTAGCCAACCAAGAGCAGCCATTGTGCCAGCGGGTACTCCTCCAACAATCGCACGCCAGCGTAATGGCAAGTCGCTTACCAACGGTAGAACTTCCCGATCGCCATGCAGGAGCTACCGGCGGCGACTGGAAGCGGCAAGCGTGAGGGGTGCGCCGGTCGATCGGATCACGGACCGTCGACTGCGCGCGATCACGGGATCAGCAGCGTGGCGATGAGCTCGGCGTGCGCCTCGACCACCCGCTGCTCGGCCGGGTCGAGGCCGGTGAGGCGCTGGCACTCGGGGCGCAGCGCGAACATCATCGAGCCGGCGCCGGCGAGCGCGTAGTAGAGGTGGGGAACGAGTCCGCGATCGACGCCTGGGCGGTAGCGTTCGACGATGCGCGCGAAGGCCTCGTAGATCGGCGTCAGATGCGTGTCCACCAGCCAGCGCAACCGCGCATCGGCGTGTTTGCCTTCCTCCACCATGAGGCGGAACAGCTCCGGGTGGGCGGCGACGAAGCGCACGTACTGACGCACCGTCTCACGGGCGCGCTCGCGCGGCGCCGCTGACTCGTCGGGCGTCGGGAGCGCCGCGAGGCTGCGTCGGAAGCCCGCGAAAATGTGATCGGCGGCGGCCTTCCAGAGCTCATGCTTGCTCCGGAAGTGATAGGTGATCAGGCCCTGGTTGACGCGCGCCGCGGCCGCGATCTCGCGCGTGCTGGCGGCGCCGAAGCCGCGCTCGGCGAAGGTGCGCGCGGCCGCCTCGATGATGCGGTCGCGGGTCGCGTCGCGCTGCTGGGCGCGCGTCCGCGCCGCCGCGCCGCCGGCCCGTTGCCCTCCGGGGCGGGATCCCGCCGGGGACCGTCGCTTCTCGCCGCTGCCGCGCACGCGCCGTTCATTATTCGATTGACAAGCGACAGTCAAAGCTGTCATTGGTCAGTCGACCAGTGAATGAGGACCGACCAGATGCGGCGGCAGACGGGAGAGCGATGGTGAGAACGCTGACGACCGACGTGCTCGTGGTGGGAGCCGGGCCGGCCGGCCTGACCGCGGCGGGGCTGCTGGCGCGCCTCGGCGTACCGACGCTGACGGTGACCAAATACGGCGGCACGGCCGATTCGCCGCGCGCCCACATCACCAACCAGCGCGCGGTCGAGATCTTCCGCGACCTCGGCATCGAGGAGCGGGTGATGGCGCGTGCCCTGCCGCATCAGCTGATGGGGGCGCAGGTCTTCGCGACGGCGTTCGCCGGTCGCGAGCTGTCGCGCCTGGCGACCTGGGGAACCGGCGACGATCGCCGCGCCGACTATCAGGCGGCGAGCCCGTGCACGATGTGCAACGCGCCCCAGCACGTACTCGAGCCGATCCTGCTCGACCAGGCGCGCCGCCTGGGCGCCGACATCCGCTTCAACCACGAGGTCGTCGCCATCGACCAGACGGACGACGGCGTGATCGCGCGCGTCCGCCAGCGCGGCGGCGGCGAGACAATCGAGATCCAGGCTCGCTACGCCATCGGCTGCGACGGGGCGCGCAGCCTGGTCGCCGAGGCCGGCGGGTTCCAACTCGACGGACAGACCGGATTGGCGAACGCGGTCACCGTCTGGATCGAGGCCGATCTGACACGCTACACGCGCCACCGTTCCGGGGCGCTCTTCTTCGTCTGCCCGCCGGGCAGCGAGGACGTCTTCAGCATCTGGACGTGCGTCGAGCCGTGGACCGAGTGGAGCACGATCTTCGCCCACTTCGGCGGCCGCCCCGCCGATCTGAGCGAGGAGGCGATCCTGGCGCGGGTGCGGACGGCGATCGGCGATCCGACCGTCGACGTCCGCATCAAGAAGACCAGCGAGTGGCAGGTGCACCACCTGGTCGCGAACCAGTACCGGCGGGGGCGGCTGTTCCTCGCCGGCGATGCCGCCCACCGGCACCCGCCGGCCAACGGCCTCGGCAGCAACACCTCGATCCAGGACGCCTACAACCTCGCCTGGAAACTGGCGCTGGTGACGGCGGGGCAGGCGGGCGACCGGCTGCTTGATTCCTATCACGCCGAGCGCCAGCCGGTCGGCCGCCAGGTCGTCGATCGCGCCAACCAGAGCGTCCTCGAGATGGGCGGCTGGTTCGGCGCGCTCGGCTTCCATCCCGGACAGACGGCGGCGGAGGCGCTGGCCCGCGTCGATCACCTCTTCGGCCCCGAGGGCGAGGTGGGGCGGCAGGCGCTGCTCGCCGGTCTCGAGCAGATGAACGGGCAGTTCAACGCCCACGGCGTCGAGCTCAACCAGCGCTACGTCTCGGACGCGGTGATCGACGACGGCACGCCGTTCCCGCCGTACGCGCGCGATCCGGAGCTGTACTACCAGGCGACGACGCACCCCGGCGCGCACCTGCCGCACGTCTGGCTGGAGCGCGACGCGACCGCCGTCTCGACCCTCGACCTGTGCGCCTACGATCGCTTCACGCTCGTCAGCGGCGTCGGCGGCGACGCCTGGGGCGAGGCGGCGCGGCGCGTCGCCCGCGCCACGGGCGTGATGATCAACCCGGTCGTGGTCGGTCTCGGACAGACGACCAACGACGTGCGCGGCGACTGGACCCGCCGCCGCGAGGTGAGCGACCGCGGCTGCATCCTCGTCCGCCCGGATCGCACCATCGCCTGGCGTTCGGCCGCCCAGCGCGACGATCCGGTCGCCGAGCTGGGGGCGGTCATGGCGCACATTCTCGATCGCGGCACGCCGGCGCGGCGCGCCGCCACGAACGGATGACCGGCGTCTCACGCCCGAGACGCCACCAGACACGGAGGATCGCAATGCTCGAGCTCTACCACTTCGGCTTCTCCACCTGCTCGCAGAAGGTGCGCCTGGTCCTCGCCGAGAAGGAAATCGATTTCGTCTCGCACGAGATCGACATCCTCAACGGCGGCCAACACGACCCGGCGTACGTCGCGCTCAATCCCAACCACGTCGTGCCGACGCTGGTGCACGACGGCGCGGTGCTGCTCGAGTCGACGCTGATCAACGAGTACCTCGACGACGCCTTTCCCGAGCATCCGCTGCGTCCGAAGGAGCCGCTGCGCCGGCACGCGCTGCGCATGTGGACGAAGCTGCTGGACGAGAAGGTACATGCCGCGACGGCGGCGGTGACCTTCGCGATCGGGCCCCGGGTCATGATCCTGCAACAGCCGGCCGAGGTGCGCGAGGCGGAGATCGAGGCGATCCCCGATGCCAAGGAGCGGGCGACCCGGCGCAGCGTCGTCGAGAACGGCGTGCACGCGCCCGAGTTCGCCGGCGCGCTGCGGCGCATGGTCGACCTGCTCGATCGCATCGACGCGTGGGTGGCGGAACGCCGGTGGCTGTCGGGCGACGCCTACGGCCTCGCCGACGCGGCGGTGCTCCCGTACGTGCTGCGGCTCGACCATCTCGCCATGACGCCGCTCCTGACGGCGCCGGCGCGTCCGCGGCTGGCGGACTGGTACGACCGCGTGCGCGCCCGGCCGAGCTTCGAGACCGCGATCGCGCGCTGGGCACCGGAACCGGCGGTCGCGTTCCTGCGCGGCACCGGTGAGGCGGTGTGGGGAGAGGTGGAACCGATCGCCACCTCGATGCGGGCGCGCTAGTCATGCCGCACGTCCAGCCGCTCCCGCGCGAGAGCCTCGGCCAGTTCGAGCCGTTCTTCCAGATGGCGGAACAGATGATGGGCGGCTTCGTGCCCGCCAGCCTGTTCACGATGGGGCACCGCCCCGAGATCCTGCAGGCGTTCCTGCTGCTCGCCGGGACCATCAACGGTCCCGGCACGGTCGATCCCGGTCTCAAGCAGTTGGTCGCCTACGTGACCAGCAACGCCGCCGGTTGCCGGTACTGCCAGGCGCACACCTCGGCGCATGCGGCGCATGCCGGCGTCGCGGTCGAGAAGATCGAGCACGCGTTCGAGTTCGAGACGCATCCGCTCTTCTCCGACCCCGAGCGCGCGGCCCTGCGCCTGGCGCGCGACGCGGCGCTGGTACCGAATCTGGTCGAGGCGGCGCACTTCGAGGCACTGCGCCGCCACTTCGACGAGCCGCAGATCGTCGAGCTGGTCGCGGTGTGCGCGCTGTTCGGGTTCCTCAACCGCTGGAACGACACCATGGCGACCGAGCTGGAAAGTGTGCCCCGCGCCTTCGCGTCGGCGCATCTCGGCACGTCCGGCTGGACGGTCGGCAAGCACAAGCCGTGATCGGACGAAAACATCTCAACGCAGAGGCACGGAGGCCGCAGAGAGCGCGGAGCGGGCAGACTCGCGATGTGAATCCGGAACCCCATCACCAATGAAGAGGGCTTTGCCCACCAATTCCCTGAGCACGTTCCGTTCCCGATTGGAGGGCCGCGCTTCCGCGCGGCCGGTCGCGCGGAAGCGCGACCCTCCAGGCGCGGGATCGATCCACCAGCCGAATTGGCGGGCAAGGCCCCAATGAAGAGTGAGAAGGACCCCCGTTCGGCCTTCCATCCTCTGTGCCCTCGGCGTTCTCCGCGGCTCTGCGTTGACGTCTTTTGTCCGCCGCCCCTTGCCGCCTCGGGTGCGCTCGCTCTAGGGATAGCCCATGCTGCGTCTGCTGCAGTGGGCGATCGCCCAGCCGTGGCTGATGCGGATCCTGGGCGCGCTGTCCGGTTCGCTCAATCCGTGGAGCCCGGCGGTCCGGCGGAATCCCTACCCGGCCTTTGCGCAACTGCGCGAGCGGCCCGGCCTGCCGCGCCTGCGGTTGTTCGGCGGTTACGTGGCGGCGCGCTACGCCGACGTCGAGCGGGTGCTGCGCGACGACGCCTTCTCCACCGACCGCGACGCGGTGCCGCTGATGGCCACCTTCCGGAAGGCGGCCAGCGACGTTCCCGAGCTGCTGGCGTTTCTCGACCACAATCTCCTGATGATCGACGGGGCGCGCCACCGCCGCTTGCGAGGCCTGGTCGCCCGGACGTTCACGCCGCGCCGCGTCGAAACCCTGCGACCGCGCGTGCGCGCCATCGTCGACGCGCTGCTGCAGCGCGCCGCGGCGCGCGGCGAGATGGATCTCGTGCGCGACCTCGCCAAGCCGCTGCCGGCCGCCGTCATCGCCGAGCTGCTCGGCGTCCCGGCCGACGATCACGACCGCTTCGGACGCTGGTCGGACGAGCTTGCGGAGCTGCTCGATCCACTGTCCGGCCGCGACGGTCTCGAGCCGCCGAAGCGCGCGATGCGCGCCTTCGCGGCCTACTTCCGGGATCTGCTGGCGGCGCGCCGACAGGCGCCGCGCGACGACCTGCTGTCGGCGATGATCACCGCCGACGACGAATCGCTGACCGAGGCGGAGCTGATCTCCCTCGCCGCGCTGCTGCTGACCGCCGGGCACGAGACGACCACCAACCTCATCGGCAACGCCGTGCTGCTGCTGTTGCGGCACCCCGGCGAGCGGGCGCGGCTGCGCGAGGATCCGTCGCTGATCCACTCGGCGGTCGAGGAGTGCCTGCGCATGGAACCGCCGGTCCAGCTCACCGATCGCGCCGTCGTCGCGGCGACGACGCTCGCCGGTGTCGATCTGCGACCCGGCGAGTTGGTCGTCGCGCTGCTCGCTGCCGCCAACCGCGACCCGGCGCGCTTTCCGGATCCGGATCGGTTCGACATCGCGCGCGCCGACAATGCCCATCTCTCCTTCGGCCTGGGCGGCCACTTCTGCCTCGGCGCGGCGCTGGCGCGCCTCGAGGCCCAGGAAGCCCTGGCGGCGTTCCTGACGACGTTTCCCGAGTTCAGCGGCCCCGCGGAGCCGCCTGGGTTCAAGCCCTCCGTGGTTCTGCGCGGTCCCACGGCCCTGCCGCTGCGGCTGCATTGACGCCGGGCGAGCCGCGCGCCCGGAGACGCCGCCACCGCATCGCGCGCGCCTGCCGTTCGCCGGCCATGGAGGCTGAGCCCCGTCCGTTCGCACAGCAATCCATGGACTTCGCCGTGCGGCGCCTCGTATGGATGACGCATGGCGGCATTGAAATGGGTTGGCATGTGTCTGGCGGCAAGTCTGATCGCGGCGCGCGTCGACGCCGGGGGGAGCATCTTCTTCCCCGAGCCCGACTTCATCACGATTCCGACGAACGACGCCTATCCGAGCGGCATCACCACCGGGCCGTCGGGCGACATCTGGTTCACCGAGAACGGCCAGGACCGCATCGGCCGAATCCGGCCCGATCTGCCCGTCGATGAATTCATCATCCCGGCAGACGTGTTGCATTCATCACCGACAGCCATCACGGCCGGACCAGACGGAAACATGTGGTTCATCGAGAACGGAACGCGCAAGATCAGTCGCATCACCCCAAACGGAACCATCACCCAGTTTTCGTTGCCGTCGACCATCAACTACCCGATCGACATCACCAGCGGGCCGGACGGAAGACTCTGGTTCACCGAGCTGACCCCTACGCGCGGCACTGGCACGTCGGGAGCCGTGGGGAACGTTACGGTCAACGGGACCATCAACGAGATGACGATCGACGCTGTCACCGCAAACATCACTCGTGGACCGGACAACGCGCTGTGGTTCACGACGTACGGCCTCGGCCGGATCACGACGAACGGGCAGTATCGCGTCTTCCCGACCGGCAGTCCTCCAGACGGCCAGCTCCTGACGTCCGGCATCATCCAAACCGACCAGCTCCCGACGTACGACGTCACCACCGGCCCGGACGGCGCGTTGTGGTTCACCTACTACCGACCGCAGATCTTCGACCCGGAGGACGAACCGGCGGGCATCGCGGGCGTGCCGATCGACGTCGATTTTCCCACCATCGGCCGCATGACGACCGATGGCGTACTCACCTCGTTCTTCAGCCCCGAATATCCCACCCTTCAGCCAGCGTCGATCACGCGCGGTCCAGAAGACAACCTCTGGTTCACCGCCGCCGACGGCAGCGTCTGGCGCATCAATCTCGCCGGCTCGATGGCGCAGATCGTACTGCCGACCGAAAACGAAACCGCCGGCGGCCTGACCGCCGGCGCCGACGGCCGGATCTGGTTCACCCAACCGATGAACAGCCGGATCGGGAGCATCGAGTCCCTCTTCTTCCTTCCCGTCAACCTCGCGGGCGCCACGCCGATCGGGCTGGCGCGCGGCGCGGACGACAGCATCTGGTTCGCCGACTACGGCGGCAATCGCATCGGCCGCATCGACAGGAACGGCAGCCTGCAGCAGCACGAGATCGGCGACGGTCACAATCCGACCGCCGTCGCCGTGGCGCCCGACGGCTCCGCCTGGTTCACCAACCCCGGCGCCGACACCATCGGCCACATCACCACCGACGGCGACTTCAGGGAGATCAATATTACGTTGCCGCCGAGCACTCCGGAGGACATCGTACTCGGTCCCGACGGCAACTTCTGGTTCACCGAGTACGACGCCGGCGCCATCGGCCGCATCACGCCGGAGCAGGTCATCGAGCGCTTTTCGATCCCCACCCCGGCTCTGGGCGCGCTCGTCAACCCGCGCCTCGACGTCGCGGTCAGCCATCCGCTGAACATCACCGTCGGTCCGGACGGCAACCTGTGGTTCAGCGACTGCGGCCTGAACAAGATCGGCCGCATCACCACCAGCGGCGAGATCGTCGAGTTTCCCATCCCGACCGCCGACAGCGAGCCGGCGGGCATCACCGCCGGCGCCGATGGCAACCTCTACTTCGTCGAGTCGAACGCCGGCCGCGTCGCCCGCATCACCACCGCCGGCGTCGTCACCGAGCTCGGCACTGCCGATTCCGAGTCGTTCCCGCAGTACATCACCCTCGGCCCGGACGGCGCCATCTGGTTCACCGAGTACGACGCCAATCGCCTCGGCCGCATCGGCCGCGACGGCCGCATCACCCACTTCGAGCTGCCCACCGCCGACTCCGGCCCCACCGGCATCGTCGGCCGCGGCGACGGCCGCCTGTTCGTCGCGCTGCTCAACACCTCGCAGATCCTCTACACCGACCTCGCCGCCGCCGAGCCGACGCACACCGTCACGGCGACCCCGTCGATCACCCGCACGCGGACGGCGACGCGGACCGCCACGCCGACGCTCACCGTGCCGCCGGGCTCGACCGCGACGTCGACGCCGTCGATCACGTTGACGCCGACCCTGACACCGACCGTGCCGCCGGGCTCCACCGAGACGTCGACACCTGAGCCGACGCCGACGATCGGCACCCTCAATTGCGTCGGCGACTGCAACGGCGACGCCGAGGTGTCGATCAACGAGTTGATCGCCGCCGTCAACATCGCCCTGGGCAATGCGCCGTACGACTCGTGCGCCAATGCCGATGCCGATGGCGACGAGGAGATCCACATCAACGACCTGATCGCGGCGGTCAACAGCGCCCTGCAGGGCTGCCCGTTGTGACGTCACCGCGGAGGCCGCGGCGGAGAACCAAGCGCGACGTCTCGTGCCGAGGCCATTCTCCACCGCCGCGCCGGATGCGCCGCGACAGGCCGGCCTCGCTTCCGACGTGACACTGGCGAACGAGCCGGCGCTGAACAGCGGCGCGTACCCACGCAAGAGGTCCGGCGAGGCGAGGCTGACGGCGGTCAGCCTCTGCCGCGCGGCAGGTTCTGCAGCACCTCGAGGCGATCGCGATAGCGGGCGCGGATCTCCATCAGAACGGAGTGCGGGACGAGAATCGCCTGGGCGACGCGGCGGATCTCCTGCTCCTCGACGTCGGACACCAGGCGATCGGCGGCGGCGACGGCGTAGAGGCAGTCGAGCAGTCCCTGCTTCTCTTCCGGGGTCGCGGCGGCGTTGATGGCGCGCGTCAGCTCGAGCGGCTGTACCGCCGCCAGGCCGTCGCTCTCATGGCGCAGCATCTCCGCGATCAATGTCGCGTCGGCCTCACTCAGGTTGCCGGCGGTGCGGAGCCGTGCGGCGATCGCCGCGGTTTCCTCGTCCGAGATGTCGCCCTCGGCGCCGGCGACGCGCGCCAGCTGCCCGGCGAAGGCGGCGAGATACTCCAGCCGCTCGGCGCCGCGCCGCGACAGCTCTTCCCGCAGACGGCGCAGCAGCGGTCTGTCGGGTCTCGGCGACTCGTCGTCGGAGCGCAGGCCGAGGGCAGCGAGCAGGCGTTGCAGCGGCACGACCAACGTCCTCGCACGCCCGCCGCGCGCCGGCAACCGCGCCGCACGGACGCGGACGCGGCGCTCAGCGACAGGCGAGCGGGAAGCCGCGGGGTCGAGACCCAATCTCATGCGCCAGTACCGCGACGCGGATTCCCAATGGACATCGAGGTCGGCCGCCTCATATGTCTTGACGCATGGCGGCATGGAAATGGATCGGGGTGTCTCTGGCGGCGAGTCTGATCGCGGCGCGCGTCGAGGCCGGGGGAATCAGCGTCTTTCCCGAGCCGGAGTACATCGACGTTCCGACGGGTGGCGCCTATCCGATCGGCGTCACCACCGGACCTTTGGGCGACATCTGGTTCACCGAGAACGGCCAGGACCGCATCGGGCGGATCGGACCGGACCTCCATGTCGATGAATTCCCCATACCGCCAGAAGGCAGCTCGGGATTTCCCTCGCCGACGAGCATCACGGTCGGCCCGGACGGCAACCTGTGGTTCGTCGAGTCCCAGGCGAACAAGATCGGCCGGATCACCCTGAACGGAACCATCACTCAGTTTCCGGTGCCGTCCGCCGTCAACTCGCCGTTCGACATCACCAGCGGGCCGGACGGGAAGCTCTGGTTCACGGAGCTGAGCTTCGCGCGCGGCGGCGTCCCGAATGGCGTCGTGGCGAACATCACCACCAACGGCACCATCAACGAGACGAGGATCAACGCTCCCGCCTACAACATCGCCCGCGGACCGGACAACGCGCTGTGGTTCACGACGTACGGCCTCGGCCGAATCACGACCAACGGGCAGTACCGCCTCTTTCCGACCGGCGACCTTCCTCCGAACGACTACCTCCCGACCAACGATGTCACCACCGGACCGGACGGCGCGTTGTGGTTCACCTACTTCCGACCTGAGAACATCGGACCAGATGAGCCGGCGGGCGTCTCGGGCGTGCTCGTCGAGCCAGACGTTCCCGCCGTCGGCCGCATGACGACCGACGGCGTGCTCACCTCGTTCTTCGGCCCGGATCCCAGCATCCTGCCGAACGCAATCACGCGCGGTCCGGAAGACAATCTCTGGTTCACCACCGAAGCCGGCGGCGTCTGGCGCATCAACCTCGCCGGAACGATGGACCAGATCGTCCAGAACTCCGACAACGATCCCTCCTTCGATCTCACCGCCGGCGCCGACGGCCGGATCTGGTACGCGCGTCCGATGACCAACCGCATCGGACGCATCGACAGCCTCTCCTTCCTTCCCGTGAACCTGGCGGGCGGCACGCCGAACGGGCTGGCGCGCGGCCAGGACGACAGCATCTGGTTCGCCGACGGCCTCGGCAATCGCATCGGCCGCATCGGCAAGAACGGCAGCCTGCAGCAGTACGAGCTCGGCGACGGTCACTACCCGAACGCCGTCGCCGTAGCGCCCGACGGCATCCGCGTGGTTCACCAACCCGGGCGCCGATAGCATCGGTCACATCACCACCGACGGTGACTTCGTCGAGAACGCGATCCAGTCGCCGCCGAGCAATCCACTGGACATCGTCCTCGGTCCGGACGGCAATTTCTGGTTCACCGAGTACGACGCCGGCGCCATCGGCCGCATCACGCCGCAGGCCGCGTCATCAAGCGGTTCCCGATCCCCAACCCGAACCTCGGCGTGGTGGGTCCGCGGGTCGCGGTCGACGTCCCCGCTCCGATCAACATCGCCGTCGGCCCCGACGGCAATCTCTGGTTCTCCGACGCAGGTCTCAACGCCATCGGCCGCATCACCCCCAGCGGCGACATCGTCGAATTCCCGATCCCCACCGCCGACAGCAATCCGGCGGGCATCACCGCCGGCGCCGACGGCGCCCTCTACTTCGTCGAGGCGGACCCCGGCCGCGTCGCCCGGATCACCACGGCCGGCGTCATCACCGAGCTCGGCACGCCCGATCCGGAGTCCTTCCCGCTGTACATCACCCTCGGTCCCGACGGTGCCATCTGGTTCACCGAGTTCGACGCCTACCGTCTCGGCCGCATCGCCCGCGACGGCCGCATCACCCACTTCAAGCTGCCCGTCGACTCGGCGCCGACCGGCATCATCGGCCGCAGTGACGGGCGCCTGTTCGTGGCGCTGCCGAGGGCGTCCCAGATTCTCTATACCGACCTCGCCGCCGCCGAGCCGACGCACACCATCACCCCGACCGCGACGGCGACGCGTACGCGAACGCCGACGCTCACCGTGCCACCGGGATCGACCGCGACAGCGACGCCACCGGCCACGGCCACGCCCACCATCACCGAGACCGTGCCGCCCGGGTCGACCGCGACGTCCACGCCGAACATCATCGATCTGCCGTGCCCCGGCGATTGCGATGGCGACGAGGAGGTCTCGATCTCGGAACTGATCGCCGCGGTGAACATCGCCCTGGGCAACTCCTCCATCGACGCCTGCTTCAATGCCGACGGCAATGGCGACGGCGAGGTGCGGATCAACGACCTGGTCGCCGCGGTGAGCAGCGCCCTGCAGGGTTGCCCGCTGTAACCGACGGCTTGAGCAGCCAGGCCGGTTCGCCCGTTTGGCGCGCGGGGATCAAAATCTCGTAGACATCACAGGGCACCGCCTCGTATGGCTTGACGCATGACGGCATGGAAATGGGTCAGTTTCTCTGTGGTGGCGGCGAGTCTGATCACCGCGCGCGGCGACGCCGGGGGCCTCGGCTTCTTTCCCGAGCCCGAGTACGTTGCGCTGAACCGCAGCTATCCCTCCAGCCTCACCACCGGGCCGTCGGGCGACATCTGGTTCACCGAGAACAGCGCGGATCGCATCGGCCGCATTGCGGCCGACGGACACCTTCACGAATTCCCTCTCCCAGAAGGGGATTTCGGTGCCTCGCCAACGTCGATCACGCTCGGGCCGGACGGCAACCTGTGGTTCATCGAGAGCGGCACGCGCAAGATCGGCCGCATCACCCCGACCGGCACGGTCAAAGAATTTCCGATACCGTCCCCCCTCAACCTGCCGCTCGACATCACCAGCGGGCCGGACGGAAAGCTCTGGTTCACTGAGCTGGCGGCACCCCGCGGCCTGCCTCAATCCGGCGTCGTCGGGAACATCTCCGTCAACGGCACCATCAACGAGATCAGCATCGACGCCGGCGCCTTCAAAATCGTCAGCGGACCGGACGACGCGCTGTGGTTCACCACCGACGGCCTCGGTCGGATGGCGACGAATGGTCAGTATCACGTCTTCCCGATCGACGTGATCGGGACATACGATATCTTCGCGACCTACGACGTCACCGTCGGGCCGGATGGCGCGCTGTGGTTCACCTACTTCAGGTCCCTCCCCCAGCCTCCAGCCGGTCCGGCAGGGCTCCCGTCCGAACCCACGGTCCCCGCCGTCGGCCGCATGACGACCGATGGCCAGGTCACCTCGTTCCTCAGCTCGGACCTCGGCATCCAGCCTGTCGCGATCACGCGCGGTCCGGAAGACAACCTCTGGTTCACCACTCAGGCCGGCGGCATCTGGCGCGTCAACCTCGCCGGCACGATGGATCAGATCGTCATCGACGGCGACGGCTCCGATCCCGCCTTCGACATCATCGCCGGCGCCGACGGCCGCATGTGGTACACGCTTCCGGAAAGCGATCGGATCGGGAGCATCGACAGCCTGTTCTTCCTTCCCGTGAACTTGTCGGGCGCCGCGCCGATCGGGCTGACGCGCGCTCCGGACGACAGCATCTGGTTCGCCGATTACAGCGGCAGCCGCATCGGCCGCATCGACAAGAACGGCGGCCTGCAACAGCACGAGCTCGGCGCCGAGCACAACCCGACCGCCGTCGCCGTCGCGCCGGACGGCTCCGCCTGGTTCACCGATCCAGGCGGCGAGATGATCGGCCACCTCACCACCGACGGTGAGATCGCTTTCACGAAGATTCAATCCTTGCCGAGCGCTCCGCAGGACATCGTGCTCGGTCCCGACGGCAACTTCTGGTTCACCGAGTACCAGGCCGGCGCGATCAGCCGCCTCACGCCGCAGAGCGGCGCCATCAAGCGGTTCCCGATCCCCGACCCGAACCCGAACGTCGTGGGGCCGCGGCTCGGCGCCGGAGTGTCGAATCCGGTCAACATCACCGTCGGGCCGGACGGCAATCTCTGGTTCACCGACGAGGGCTTCAACCAGATCGGCCGCATCACCATCAGCGGCGACAACGTCAAGTTCGACGAGTTTCCGATCCCCACCGAGGACAGCGCTCCGGCGGGCATCACCGCCGCCCGCGACGGCAACCTCTACTTCGTCGAGTCGAACCCCGGTCGCGTCGCCTGCATCGCCATCGACGGCGATATCACCGAGCTCGGCACCCCCGACCCCGACTCGTTCCCGCAGTACATCACCGTCGGTCCCGACGACGCCCTCTGGTTCACCGAGTCCGACACCAACCGCGTCGGCCGCATCTCCCCCGCCGACGGCCGCATCACCAAGTTCGAGCTGCCGGTCGCCGACGGCTACCCCACCGGCATCGTCGGCCGCGGCGACGGCCGCCTGTTCGTCGCGCTGCTCAACACCTCGCAGATCCTCTACACCGACCTCGCCGCCGCCGAGCCGACGCACACCGTGACGCCGACCCCGACCGTCACCCGCACGCAAACCCCGACGCGAACGGCGACGGCCACACTCACGGTGCCACCCGGTTCGACCGCGACCTCCACCCCGTCGATCACGCGGACGCCGACGGCGACGCGAACGGCGACGGCCACGCTCACGGTGCCGCCCGGTTCGACCGCGAGCGCCACGCCGTCGATCACGCTGACGCCGACGCTCACGCCGACCGTACCGCCGGGATCGACCGAGACGTCGACACCCGAGCCGACGCCGACGATCGGCACCCTCAATTGCTTCGGCGACTGCGACGGCGACGCGACGGTGTCGATCAACGAGTTGATCGCCGCGGTCAACATCGCCCTGGGCAATGCGCCGTACGACTCGTGCGCGAATGCCGATGCCGATGGCGACGAGGAGATCCACATCAACGACCTGATCGCGGCGGTCAACAGCGCCCTGCAGGGCTGTCCGCTGTGACGGCTCGGTCCGGAGGGCGGTGCTGACGCACCGCCCTCCACAGGCGGCGCGGTTGAGACGCGCGGAGGCTAGCTGTTTGCCGCGATGCGCGGCGGCACGTCTTCTTCGCGCAGCCGCACCGGCGTCGTCTGCTCCGGGAACTTGCCGGTGACGCCGTCGTAGAAGGCGCGGATCAGATCCATGTCGGACCGCAGGTCGCCGGTCGGGATCACGGTTGGTCCGATCCCCCCGACGCGGTTGCGATAGTCGAGGAAGGTGCAGACGATCGGGACGCCGGCGCCATTGGCGATGTGATAGAAGCCCGACTTCCAGTGCGGCGCCATGCTGCGCGTGCCCGCCGGCGGCACGACGAGAAGCAGCGACGGCGTGGCGGCGAAGCGTTCCACGGCCTGGCGGACGACGTCGTCCCGCTGCGAGCGATTCACGGGTAGACCGCCGAACCAGCGCATCAGGCCGCCGAACGGCCAGCGGAACAGCTGCTGCTTGCCGAGCCACATGGGCCGTATGTCGAGCACGTAGGCGCAGGCGAGCATGAACGGCAGGTCCCAGTTCGAGGTGTGCGGGGCGGCGATGAGCACCGCCTGGGGCAGCGCTGGGAACTGCCCCTCGACGCGCCAGCCGAACAGGCGAAGATACAGCGCGCCAATCGCGCGCGCGAAACGTCCGTAATGACGAGGGGCGATGGCGGCAGCAGGCATCTCGTCAGGATCCGCCGAAACCATCCGGTGGGTCAATCGTTGTTTGTCCGCCTTTCGTCACCGTTTGGTAAGGAAACGGCGCGCCCGCGGTCAAAAGGGCCGGCGTGCGGTTCGCTCGTCGGCGGCTAGACCGTGCCGAAGCGGGCGACGTAGGCGAAGATCATGGCGTAGTGCGCGGCGCTGCCGGCCACGACGCAGACGTGGAACGCCTCGTGGTGCGAGAACACGCGCGGCCACAGTTGTGGCCGCTCGGTGACCATGAACACCATGCCGACCGTATACAGCACTCCGCCCAGCCCCATGAGCACCATCGCCGAGGCCGGCAGCCGCTGCGCCAACGGAACGATCAACGGCAGCGCCAGCCATCCCTGAATGGTGGTCATCGCGATCGCGAAGTTCTCGCTGACCTGCGGGAGAAACACTTTCTGCAGGATGCCGCCGATGGCGATGCCCCAGGCCATGCACAGCACCGCGGAGCGCAGCCAGCCGTCGAGGACCACCCAGGCAAGCGGCGTGTAGGTCGCCGCGATCAGCACATAGATCATCGAGTGATCGATGCGCTGCATGCGCGCCTTCCAGACGTCCTGCCACGGTACCGAGTGGTAGAGACTGCTGACCGTATAGAGGCCGATCATGCCGCCCGTGAAGACGAGCATGGCAAATTGATGGGCCGGCGCCGCGTGCCGCCACAGGGCGACCGTTCCGACGACCGACGCGGCGGCGGCGCTGCCGTGCAGGAACCCGCGCACGGGATTCTGCATTCTGCCCAGGGTCAGGCGCGGCTGCGGCGGCACGACCTCAAGGTACGAGAGTCGCCCCGGAGTGTCCATCGAGTTGTGGGTCTGCGCGCCGATGCGTGCGGCCGATCACAGACCGGTGGAGGAAGCGGCCGGCGCAGCGCGTAGCGCCCGCCGCCGAGACGCGTTCCCGCGTCGATGGGGTCGGTGAAGCTCGATGCTGGTGCCACCTGCAAGGTCTGCCAGAGTCGGGCGCTCGGACCAGATCGCTTTGCCTCTACCGGAGCACTCCGCCGAGGCGGCGTGGGACCGGCGGTTCGCCTGAGCTGCGCGACCCGGCCGTGCGAGGGCGTGGCGAGCGCCGGGCGTTGCCCAACAGCGCGAGGAGGCCGATGAGCATCCCATGCGCGAGCAGCGTGCCGGGGCGCGCCGCCGGCGGGACGACCGCGCAGCCGCTGCCCTCGGCGGTGTCGGACGCCGACTGCGCCAGCAGCTGCACACCGGCTCCGCAGGTGGCGCCGTAGATGAGGCGGGCGTCGTGCGGATCGACGGCGAGGTCGAGCGCGCCGAAGAACGGTTTCCCGACGGCGCGCCAGCTCAGGCCGCGGTTGTCGGTGCGGTAGAGCTGCGGGGCGGCCGCCAGTCCCATCGCGTAGGCCGTGCGCGGGTTCGACGGATCGACGGCGAGTGCCTGCACGTAGGTCGGGTTCGGTCCGGGCAGCGGCGCGGCGTTCCAGCGCCGTCCGCCGTCGTCGCTGACGTACAGCCCATCGCCGCCGAGCACGTACAGGGTGGCGGGATCGGTCGGCGCCACCGCCACCCTGAAGAAGTAGCTGGTGGCGGTGGCGAGGAAGAGGCGCTCCCAGGTGGCGCCTCCGTCGTGACTCACCTGCAGGGCGCCGTAGGAAAGGGCGTAGAGCGCGCCGCTCGCGGGATCGACTTCGACCTGCAGCTCGGCGCTGCTGTCGGTGAGGACCGGCGCGAAGGTCGCGCCGCCGTCGGTGCTCTTCGACACGCCGCCGCCGGGTCCGGTGATGAAGAGCGTGTCGTGCTCGACGGCGTCGACCGCGACGTCGAGCGCCGGCAGATCGTCGATGCCGCTGCCGCGCCGGCTCCAGGTGGCGCCGCCGTCGGTCGAGGCGAGGAGCCCGTCGGCGTAGGCGGCGGCGTAGAGGCGGCTGGCGTCGTTGGGATCGGCGGCGAGGCTCCAGAAGGATGTGCGCGGCGGGTCGGTCTCAGGCTCCACCCACTCGCCGCCGCCGTCACGGCTGACGTAGGCGGGCGCGGTGTCGCCGAGTGTGACGGCGTACAGGGTCGTCATGCTGGTGTTGGTGGCGACGATGCCGCCGATGCAGGTGCCATCCAATCCAGTCTGGTCAGGCGACCACGACGCGCCGCCGTCGCCGCTCGCGTACAGCCCGTGCCCGGCGAAGCCGTCGCGCGTGCCGGTGGCGGCGTAGAGGCGGTCGGCGTCGCCGGGATCGACGGCGACGGCGCCTACTGGCGCCACCAATTCGCCGCCAGTGGCGTGCCAGCTGGAGCCGCCATCATCGGAGCGCAGCAACAGGCCTCGCCCGTTCAGGTGCATGGGGGGCGCCGTCGCGCCGGCCGCGAACAGCACGTCGGACGCGCCCGGGGCGGCGATCAGCGCGTCGATGTAGGCGGCGTCGGAAACACCCTGCCATGTCTCGCCGCCGTCCTGGCTGCGCAGGACACCGCGGTCGTACGTGCCGATGAACAGCGCGCCGGGGCGCGCCAGGAGGGCTTCCACGCAGCGAAGCGGGAGCCCGCTCTGGTCGACGCCAGGACATGGCGATGTCTCACCGGCGGGCTCCCACGTGACGCCGCCGTCGCTGCTGACCAGGACTCCGGTGTGCTCGGCGCCGACGTACAGCGTCTGTGGATCGTCCGCATCGATCGCCAACCCGGCGATGCGATCGGAGAAGATGCTCAGACTCTGCCAGCTGCTCCCGCCGTCGGCGCTGGTGAGGATCTCTTCCCTGACGGGCCCCTCGACCGGACTGACCTCGCGAACCGCGTAGATCCGGTCGTTGTCGGCCGGATCGACCGTCAGGAGCGCGACCGTGCCGTCGCCGGGTAGCTCGAACAAGCTGAACACGCCGCCGTGATCGCGGCTGCGGGCGACCCAGCCGGAGCCGCCGAGATAGACGCGGCCATCGCTGGCGACCGCCAGCGAGGAGACGCCCTCGACGGGAAGGCGCTGCCACGCGTCACTGCCGACCCGCCGAAACGCGCTGCGCTGCGCGACGACGTAGAGGGTGTCCGGCCGGTCCGGGTCGAAGGCCACGGCGCTCATCCGACCGCCGTCCGGCCCGAGCGGCGCCCAGACATCGCCTTCCGCCAGCGCGCCGGACGCCATGAGTGTCGGCAGCAGGACGCACCACAGCCGGTGACGCATGAATCGTCTCCCTTCGCCGCGAACTCTGACGCAGGCGGCGTTGTTTGATTCAATAGCAGTTCGGTGGCGGCCTAACCTTGATAGGGGCAATCAATCTTTCAACGCGAAAACGCGAAGACGCTGAGTTCAGAGAGCGGGTGCGTCTGGACGGAAGCAACCGAGTCAATTGGCGATGGGTTGGCGAAACCAGCGCTAGCCTTGGGTTCTTCGCGCCTTCGCGTTGATCTTTGTGTGTCACTAGAAGCGTGTCCCGCAATCACCGGAACGCCGCGTCGTGGCGTGCCCTCGGGTGCGCGTCGTGTTAGTCACGCGGCGAGCCGCAGCGTCACGGACTGCGCGGACGACATGGCGACAGCGACCGTTTACTCCTTCGACATCGAGTTGTCGGACGTCGACCGCGGCGTGTACGAGACGCTGGCGCTGCGCACCGCACGCCAACCCTCGGAGACCGCCGAGTATCTGCTGACCCGCGTCCTGGCGTATTGCCTCGAGTATCGCGAGGGGCTCGCGTTCTCCGCGGGTCTCGCCGATCCCGACGAGCCGGCGCTGGCCGTGCGCGACCTGACCGGCGCACTGCTGACCTGGATCGACATCGGTGCGCCGGACGCGGCCCGCCTGCACAAGGCGAGCAAGGCCGCGCCCCGCGTCGTCGTCTATACGCACAAGGATCCCGCGGCGCTGGTGCGGCAGCTGGCCGAGGCGCGCATCCACCGGGCCGCCGCGCTGGAGATCTACGCCGTCGACCGGGCCCTGCTGGCGGCGTTGAGCGAGCGCCTCGAGCGCCGCATGGTCCTGGCCCTGGCGGTCTCCGATCGCCATCTGTACGTGACCATCGCCGAGACCTCCCTGACCGGTACCGTGGCGCGCCTGGCGCTCGCCTGAGTCTCACCCGGCCGTCCCGCTCGCACGTCGGGCCGGCGCGCGCTACAAAGGCGGATGGCCAACGACGAACGCACCGTCACCGTCTCGTTTCGCGTGCCCTTCATCCTCACCGAGTTTGAAACCCTGATCGGCGCGGCGCTCGAAGCGCAGGGTGTCGCCGACTGGGAGGTCGCCGAGATCATTTCCGTGCGACCGCCGAACAACGGCAAGCAGTCGGCCAGCCTGCGCATGCGTCGCAAGTGAGCGGCGGCGAGGGGCCGCGCGGCCGCTGGGCGCTTCCCGGGAGAGGTGCTAACGGCGCGCATGGTCGGACATCCATTGGAGCAGCATCCGCTGCGCGCGTTGTTCACGCGCGACGGCGCGCGTAGCCACCGCGCCTCGTCGTGGGACCGCAGCGGCGGCAACCGCGACTTCATTTTCATCGCGCCGGGCGCCACGGCGCCGCTGATGGAAACCGACGGCCCGGGCTGCATCACGCACGTCTATTGCGCCCTGGTCTTTCCCGATCCGGCCGACTACCGCGCCGCGATCCTCCGCTGCTACTGGGACGGCGAGGCGACGCCGTCCGTCGAGGTGCGGCTCGGCGATTTCTTCTGCCTGTCGCACGCGCGCATCCGCCGGCTGAACACCGCGCTGGTCTCGGTCAATCCCGGCTTCGGCTCGTCGCACGGATTGAACGCGTACTTTCCGATGCCGTTCGCCAGCGGCGCCCGCGTCACCCTGGAGAACCGCGGCGAAAAGCCGCTCGGCGGCGACGAGGATCGGTAGGGCATCGTCGCACCGCCCCGCCAATTGGGCGTGAGGCCAGCGTTGGAGGGCGCCGCTCCCGCGGCGCCGGCCGCGCGGAAGCGCGGCCCTCCAGCAGAACCTGTCAGAGCCGATCGAGAAGGTTCATCGCCGAGGCGATCCAACAGATCCACAACATCGCCGGCGGCTGGTACGGCGCGGGCGACGACATGGTGTTCATCGACGGCGAGACCTGGCCGCCGTCGCTGCATGGGACCGGCACCGAGGAGATCTTCGGCGGCGGCGCCTGCCCCGCGTCGGAGTACGCCGCCGCGCATCACGGCTTTCATCTGATCGAGTCGCCCGACTACGCCGGGCTGATCGGTGCGTATCGCTGGTTCGCCCAGGATCGGCCCTGCCCGCCAATTCGGTTGGTCGATCGATCCCGCGCCTGGAGGGTCGCGCTTCCGCGCGACCGGCCGCGCGGAAGCGCGGCCCTCCAATCGGGAACGGAACGTGCTCAGGGAATTGGTGGGCAAAGCCTCCAGGATCCGCTTCGCGCGCTCGCTGCGCTGGACGGTGGAGCACGGCCACGGCAACAAACTTCGCCAACGCGTACGCGTCGGTGGCCTACTGGTACCAATCGGAGCCGCACGCGCCGTTTCCCACCCTCGCCGACCGCTCGGCCATGGCACCGCCGACGCCGCCCGCGTACGAGGAGGCGGGCGGTACGAGGAAACGGTCACACGGCTGCGCGACGGCGTGTAGGTGCGCCCCCACGGCCTGCTCCTACCAGCGGTGGTCGAACTCCTCGGCCCAGCCGATGAGGTTGTGCAGCGAGCGCGACTGGCCGTCGACGAGAATCGTGCCGCTCCAGCGGCCGAAGCAGCAGACGCCGCCGCTGCGCAGCGGGCCGCAGCCGGAGTGGACGCGGTGGGCGACGAGCGGCTCGAGGGTGAGGTCGACGACACCGGAGTGCTCGGCGCGCACGCGCCAGGGCCGCATCCAGTCACTCGAATCGTAGTCCCAGCGCAGGTCCTCCATGATCTTGTGGAGGCGGCCGTCGATGAGGAGGCCGTTCTCGTTGACGCCGGTGCCGGTCGTCCAGCGCGCGCCGACGTTGACACCGATACGCACGCCGTCCTGCACGCCGGTGGCGACGCCCCAGTTCCAGAACGACTGATACGGCCAGACGCCGCGGCCGAAGTCCTGCACGGCGTGGCACTCGGCCGGGTCCATGACGTAGCGATGCTCGCCGACCCGCACCTCTCCCTCGCATGGCAGCGTGTTGTGCTTCGAGTTCATCTGGAAGCGCGTGCGACTCCACGGCACGACGATGTTGAGGCTCTCCTGGCCGGGCGGCCGGCGGACGACGAAGTCGGCGACGATGCGCTCGCCGCCGTTGGCGGTGCCGGAGAAGTCGACCTGCATATCGCCGCCCTCGTTGATGTTCGCGTACGTCATGCCGCGGCGGTCAAAGCGCACCGTGCGCTCGACGTGTTCGGGCAGCGCCAGCGATCCCGGCCGCGCCAGCGCCATGCCGGCGAGCGTCCGCGACGATTCGAAGTCGATGAACGTGACCTGGCAGAAGGCCGCGTAGTCGATGTCCGCCAGGGTGACCGAGAAGACGAATCGCGGGCTGATCCAGTTCCAGAAGTTCCAGCGCTTCTTGCGCGGCCAGTGGCCGTGCAGATTGGCGCGCACGACCGGCTGGCGCGACCAGCCGACGGCGTTGGCGTTCAGCCGGCCCTGCGCGTCGCAGAGATCGGCGGAGCGATCGACCTCGCGCTCGACGTAGATGGCCGTCGCCGCGCCGCCCTCGGCGCGGCGGGCGACGATCGGCATGCGATCGGGCAGCGTCGGGCGCATCCGCGAGGCCTCCGTGTCCCCTGCGTTGGGCGCGCGGCTCACTGCGGCGTGACGCGCGTCTTCACCAGCACGACGCTGTACGGGTGCCAGGTCGAGACGTTCCAGAACACATCGGCCGCGGGTCCCCGCTTGCGCGTGTACGCGTCGATGATGTTGGCGCCGTAGAGATTGCCGCCGCCGGTGGGGTCGACGCTCGCCAGGCAGCCGGGACGGATCGGCGGCGTCGGCGACGCGAGACAGCCGGGGAACGATTGCCGGCCGCAGACGATGTCCTGCGCGACCTGCGCCTCGGTGAGGATCGGCTGGGGATCGCTCCACGGTCCCCACGGATCCCTGGCGAGGCGCGCGTGCATCGCGCGCGGCACGGGCTGCGACGCGCCGCTGTTGGCGTCCGGGTCGGCGAAGTCCGCGGTGCTCCCGCCATAGATCATCAGCCAGCGCTGCAGGGGTGCGATCCAGCTCACGGCCGCGTGATTCACGGGCTCGAACTCCCCGTGATAGAGCGGCACCGCCGCCGCCTGGCTCGTTCCGTACGTGGGCTGCCCGTCATCGAGCGCGGTGAGATAGCGCGGCGCGAAGTCGAGCCGTCCGTCGACGATCGCCAGCGGCAGCCGGTGGTACAGGAAGTACGGCGGCGCCTCGCCGTCGTTGTTCTCGTCGTCGAAACCCGGCCGGCCCCAGATGAGCAACGCGCCGGTGCCGGGCGCGTAATCGCGGCGCCCGCCCTCCTCGAACGCCGCCACCGTCCGCGCGGTGAGGTTCAGATACTTGTTGGTGAGGAACATCGCGCGGGTGATGTACGACGACGGCCCGACGCGTTCGGCGAGATGGAGATAGAACGCCTGGCTGCTGGGGGAGCGGCGGGTACCGGTCGGGTCGACGCACAGCGGCCGGTTGTTGACGAAGCCGCACTTCAGATCGGCCGCCTGCGGCGACAGCGTCGCGGGGCACGTCGCGCCGGCCGCCGACTCCTCCTCGGTGCAGGGCTGGCCGCCGCCGACGATGAAGGCGGCCCACTCGCGCTCCCCGTCGAAGAACCCGGTGACCGGCGTGTTCAGCGGCCCGAGCGGGACCGGCTCGCCGTCCCAGCGGTGGAGCTCGATCGGCGCGAACGCGGTGCCCGCCTGGTCCACCTCGAAGGTGATGGCGGGGCACTGGTCGTCCGGGATCGACCGCGTGGCGACGAAACCGGGCCAGTCGTTGGCCGGCTTCTCGAGGGTGCCGAGGGAGTCGTCGTTCGGCTGCAGGGGGCAGATGTCGATGCGCTGCCAGCTGTCGCCGAAGAGGATCGTGAGGAGGCCGTCGCGCTCGTACGTCCAGCCGAGATCGGTGCCGAACACCCGCACCGGCGGCGTGGGAGGAAACGCGGCATCCGCCGCGTCGCGCGCCGGCACCAGCGCGCAGAGCCGAGTGGTGTCGAAGCCGAACGTGGCCGGCGGCGGGGCGCCGTGCGTGTCATCGTCCCCGCACGCCGCACCCAGCGCCGCCAGAGTCCCGGCGAAGAGCATCGGTCCGAAACGGACGCGTCGTGCGATCATGAGTCCCCCTCCTGACCGGACTGCGGATAGCGGCCTTGGCGGCCAAATCCGCTACCACCAAGTCCACTCATCGCGCGAGCGCCCGGCGCGCGGTGACCTCCTCGCGCAGCATCGGATCCAGAACCCGTGCGAGGGCGTCGGCGATGCGGACGTGGCCCGCGGCCGTGACGTGCAGCGAGTCGACAAACAGGTCCGGCGGCAGCAGGTCGCGCAGATCGAGATAGGCCAGGCCGCGTTGCGCCGTCTCGGCGCGGAGCCAGTCGGAGAAGTCGTGCACCGCGGCATCGGTGAAGCGGAAGGAGTAGCACTTGCCGACCGGCTCGTGGGCGATCGGCCAATGGACGACGAGGATGCGGATCCCATGGGTGCGTTGCAGATCCTCGAGGTAGGCGAGGATGTTCCACTTCTTCCAATCGCGATCGGCCTGGTAGCCCTTCTCCGCGGTGGCGCAGTCGTAGGCGGTTCGCCGCGCGTTGGGTGGGGGTTGGAAGGCCGGCGTCGGCGAGTTGAAGGTCGCGGAGACGGCCTCAGCCCATGCCCGGGCGGCGCGGCGGGCGTAGAGGCCGAGGTCGCGCAACTGATCGTTCCAGTGGCGCTGATTCCGCCATTTGGTCAGCCATGTCCGGTAGATGCCGAGCGGCTCTTCCAGCCCGGCCGGCGGATCGTCCACGGCGCGCTGCAGCGCCGCGGCGTTCATGGAGAAGAAACGCGCGGCGACCGGATCCGGCATCGGCGCGAGGTGGCGGAACTCCGCCAGGGTCACGGGATACACGATGACGTCCGGCGCGAACGGCAACGCCTCGCGCATCATGATCGCGTCGCGGACCTGATAGGGCGTCACCATCGCCAGGTTGAAGATGTGGGCCGGCACGCCGCTCTCGTCGAAGTGCGCGTTGAGCAGGCCCGCGACGCTCTGCTCGGCCGGGAGCGGGTAGCCGTACACCGCGCTGTTGCCGAACAGCAGGACGCGCAGCTCGTCGGGTTCCTTCGCGGGTCGCCAGCAGAGCTCATGCTGTCGCAGCATGAGCTCGAACCAGTACACGTCGGGATTGGGCAGCGGGTGCAGGCGGAGCCCCCGATCGAAGGCGGGCGGCAGGCACACCCACGGCCGCGCCGATGCCGCGGGCGGATGCATCGGGCCGGCGGCGAGCGCGGCGAGGCAGAGCAGCAGGCGTGTGCCGAGGCGAATCACGAAACGGCCCTAGAACGCGACGTAGATGAAGCGCGGCGCCTCGGTGTTCCACATCGCCAGAATGGCGACGACCATCAACGAGTAGAGGATGATCTCGCCGGCGGCCTTCAGCCAACGTAGTGCCATACCAGCAGTCCTTTCGTCATTCGCCACACGTCGGCGATCGGGTAGAAGAAGATCAGCCACCCGTAGCTGACGTAGGCGTAACAGATCGTCCATCCGATCATCCGCTGCGGCCACGCGTCAGTGAAGAGGCCGGGCACCGCGCGCCGCGCACCCGTTTCGGCCACGAGCCCGGCGCCGTGGAACACGCCCCAGAGCGCGAAGTTCCACGCCGCGCCGTGCCACAGCCCGCAGAGCATCATCGCGACGAGGAGGTTGACGGCGCGATGGGCGCGGTTGCCGCCGAGCGGAATGTAGATGTAGTCGCGGATCCAGGTGCTGAGGCTCATGTGCCAGCGGCGCCAGAACTCCTGCAGCGACGTGGAGAAGTACGGCCGGTTGAAATTCTCCGGCAGACGCAGGTTGAGCAGCTCCGCCAGGCCGATGGCGATGTCGGTGTAGCCGGCGAAGTCGTAGTAGATCCGGAATCCCTGGAGGACCGCGAGCAGGATGACGATCGGCGCGTTGTAGTGCGGCACCGTCTCGAAGACATGGATCGCTTCCACCAGCAGATCCGCGATGCAGACCTTCTTGAACAGACCGCGAATGACCCGGCGTACGGCGGGCCACACGTTCGCGATCGGCGGATTGCGCAGCTGGGCGAGCTGCGGGACGAAATCGGGAAACCGCTTGATCGGACCCGCCGCCAGCGAGGGGAAGAAGATGGCGAAGACGGCGAAGCGCGCGGGATCCCGGATCGGTGCCCGCTGCTTGACCCGCACCTCGTACAGATAGTGGACGAACTCGAAGGTGAAGAACGAGATCCCCAGCGGCGCCGCGCCCTGGCGGAACGTGCTGAGCCAATCCGGTGCCGCGATGGAACCGCTCGCCAGCAGCCAGGTCGCGTTGTCGACGAAAAAGTTGGCGTACTTGTAGAACAGCAGCGCGCCGACGACCGTCATCCACCCGAGCCTGAAGAGCGCCCGGCGCGCGCCGTCGGCCGTCCACAGCGCGACGACGTAGGTGAGGATGCCGAGCGCGACGATCGGCGCCACGCCGGCGGGTCCCGCGAAGTGCCAGTGAAAGACTGCGCTGGCGACGAGCAGGCCGTACAGCTTCAGCGGTCGCGGGCAGACCCAATACGCCGGGATGACGATCGCGACGAAGATCCAGAACCAGAGCTCGAGAAATAGCATACGCGTCGGGACCGCGGACGCGTCGTTACGCGACGGTGATCGAGGAGTCCAGTTCCGTCCGGTCCGACCCCCGGCCCGCGCAAGGCTTCGCGGTTCCGCGGCGCCCTGTTGGGTGGAAGAGCGGTCGGCAATGGCCAGCGTACTCAGCATCGGCGGGCGGCGGACGTCGCGCCTGGATCCATTCGCAGATCGCCGTGGATCGCCAGGTCCAATCGCCCCCGGGGTTGACGCGACCTCCGCCGCGAAGGACTATCCGATCAGCGGACCGACGATGATCACCAATCGCGAGGACCTGCGCAGCTGGGTCGAGGAGTTGTTCGACACTCTGCAGGGCGGGGCGCCGGGCGCCGAGCGTGACGCCGCGATCGACGCGGCGACCGACGTGCTCGCGAGCCGCGCGCGCAAAGCGGGGCTGCTCTACGGACGCGACTGGTCCGCCTGGCTCGACGCTGGCGGCGAAACCGCGCTCATCGAGCACCTCACCGCCGCCGCGCAGTAGTCGCGCGCACGGTCCCGCTTGACCATTTCCTCCCCGGACAGCTACCCGTCCCGGCCGGTCCACCCTGGTCGTACCGCGCATTGCACCTCCGCATGGAGGGCCCCGCTTCCGCGGGGCGGGCCGCGCGGAAGCGCGGCCCGCCAAGCGGGCACCAGGTGAGAAGGAGAGCACATCATGGCTGAACGCGTCTTCGTCGTCGGCGTCGGGATGACCGACTTCGTGAAACCGTCCGCGCGCCCCGACTGGGACTACCCCGACATGGTGCGGGAGGCCGGCACCCAGGCGCTCGAGGATGCCGGCGTGACGTACGAGCAGATCGAGCACGTCGGGGCCGGGTACTGCTTCGGCGACACGACGGCGGGACAGCGCGCGGTCTACGAGCTGGGTCACACCGGCGTCCCGGTCGTGAACGTGAACAACGCCTGCGCGACCGGCTCGACCGCGTTGATGGTGGCGCGCAACGCCGTCGCCGCCGGGATGGCGGACTGTGCGCTGGCCATCGGCTTCGAGAAGATGGGCCGCTTCACGCCGTACACGGATCGCGCCTACCCGCTCGATCGCCACATGGCGTCGATGGCGGCGCGGCACGAGAGCAGCGACGCGCTGATCACCGCGCAGATGTTCGGCAACGCCGGGCGCGAGCACATGGAGCGCTACGGCACCCGCCCCGAGTCATTCGCCCGGATTGCGGTCAAAAACCACAAGCACTCGGTCCACAATCCCCGTGCCCAGTTCCGCAGGGAATTCAGTCTCGAAGAGGTGATGGCCTCGCCGGCGCTCTATCCGCCGCTCACGCTCCTACAGAGCTGCCCCACGTCGAGCGGCGCGGCGGCTGCGGTGGTCGCGAGCGAGCGCTTCGTGCGCGAACACGGGCTCGGGGCCCGCGCGGTGGAGATCGTCGCGCAGGCGATGGCAACGGACTTCTCGAGCACGTTTTCCGACGGCGACATCGCGATGGTGGGCGCGGATCTCACCCGCGCCGTCGCGCGGCGCGCCTACGAGCTGTCGGGGATCGGACCGGAGAACGTCGACGTGATCGAGCTGCACGACTGCTTCTCGACCAACGAGCTCATCACCTACGAGGGTCTCGGCCTCTGCGAGACGGGCAAGGGCGGCGAGCTGATCGACTCGGGCGCGACGACCTACGGCGGCCGTTGGGTGGTGAACCCGAGCGGCGGCCTGATCTCGAAGGGCCATCCGATCGGGGCGACCGGGCTCGCACAGTGCGCCGAGCTCACCTGGCAGCTGCGCGGCGAAGCGGGAGCGCGACAAGTCGACGGCGCGCGCGTCGCGCTCCAGCACAACCTCGGCCTCGGAGGGGCGGCGGTGGTCACGGTCTATCGCAAGGACGCTTGAACCGGTCTCCCACGGGATTGCCCCGAGGCCGCCGACGATAAAATCCGCGTAGCGGGGGTGCCCGACGCATGTCACCATGCCGGCGTGCGTTTCCGCCGCTGGCCGGTGATCGGCATCGGGATTCTGTGCGTGGGCGGGCTCGGTCTCGCGCCAGCTCACGCGCAGCAGATCTACCGCTGGACCGATGCGCAGGGGAAGGCGCACTTCGGCAACGTGCCGCCGCCAGACGCCCAGCAGGTCGAGACGAAGGGCCGGGCGAAAACCGACGCCGAGCGCGACTGCGAGGCGGCCGCCGATCGGCAGTGCCGGCGCGACATGCAGGTGCTCAATTCCGCGTTCCACGACATGGTTCCCACGACGGCCATCCGCGATTGCCTCGCCGAGTACACGGCGAACTGCACTCGGTATTCGGAGCCCCGGGACGACAAGACGGGGGCGGCGCGGCACGCGCTGGTCACGCCTCGCATACGATTCGATCCCGCCGCGGGCGACCGCCTGGCCTGCCGGATGCGGTGCAAGACCAAATGCAGCGGGTCAATCGAGATCCTGGATCTCGACAGCCTCGCGCGCGACGAGAATCGCGGCGCGCTCGAGCACGCGGTGTTCTACGTGCCGACGGCCGGCGGATCGGCGTACTGCCGCGCGACGACGGCCGCGACCGATGCCACGGTCGAGTTGACCGTGGCCCGTGGCGCGACGGTGCTCGCCCGCGCGACCGCGCCGTGAGCGACCAGCATGGATCGGCACTTCGTCCTCGCCCCGCGATCGGCCGCCACCCGTCGGCGACGCCGCGCCGGCGGCCCACTGGTGGTCATCGTCGTGCTCCTTCTGGTGACGACACACACGGACGGCCAGACGCGGATGTACCAGTGGAAGGACGCCAACGGCGTGGCGCACTTCGCGAATACGGCTCCGCCGGCGGACGCGCAGGTGACCGTGACCACGACCGGAACCGAGTTCCGGCCGGTACCGTTGGAGAGTGATCCGACGCGAACCCGCAAGCTGGTGCGCGTCTCCCTGAAGGGGAGCCGCCAGTCCGCCGAGGTGCCGATGATCGTCGACACCGGCGCGCAGGTGACGATGATCGACGAGGATCTCGCCGAGCACATCGGCGTCCACTGGCTGCGCGACGAGATGGTGGGCGGCGTGACCGGCATCGGCCGCGCCGCGCGCGTCGAAGTGCCCACGCTGCGCATCGGCTCGGCCGAGCTGCACGACGTGTCCATCGTCGTCGGACCCGCGCGGGGTCTGCGCCTGCTCGGGATGGACGTCCTCAGCCGCCTCGACCTGAGCGTCGGCCAGGACAGCCTCTATCGCAGCAGTCGCTGACCGCCGGTTCCGTCCGCGGCGGACGTCACTCGCCGTCGCGCGGACGCCGCGTGCCGCTCGAACGCGCCTGGCGCACCCGCTCGCGCAACAGGAACTGATACAGGCTTTCGACCTGCTCGCGCGCCCAGGGTGTCCGGCGCAGGAACTTGAGGCTGGAGCCGACGCTGGGCTGACTGGAGAAGCAGCGGATGCGGATGCGCGAAGCGAGCTCCTCCCAGCCGAAGTGATCCACCAATTCGATGATCATCCGCTCGAGGGTGATGCCGTGCAGCGGATTGCGCGGTTGCGGCGTGGTCAAGCGGCGATCATGTCGCATTCGCCGGGCGGCCGCGAGCGCCCTTGCGCGGGCGCGCTCTCGGGCGGTGATGCGGTGACGAGCGGGGTCTTCACACCGCGCAACGCAGCTTCGTCCTGAGCGATTGATCATTAAAAATTCGACTAGGCGATTTCTCCAAGCCTGATAGGCTTCTGGTTGACGTGTGAGTCGACTGCTCCCCGGGGAGGGGGCGTCTATGTCAAACAGCAACGGTCGGGTGCTACTCGCCGCCATGACGACGGCGAGCTACGCGGCCCTGGTAATGGCCGCCGCGCCAGTCTGGGCGCAATCGGTTGGTGCGGCGGCCAGTTTCGCCATCGTCGGCGGATCCGGTGTCAGCGCCAACGGAACCGGTAGCGTGATCGACGGCGATGTCGGCGTTTCACCTGGAACCTCGATCACGGGCTTTCCCGCCAACGCGACCATCGTTGTACCGTTCACGACGCACGCCGATCCCGACGGACTCGCGATCGCAGCGCAGACGTCGGTGACGGCCCTGTACGTGGCGTTGGCGGGCGCTGGGCCCTGCACGCCCTTGGGAATGCAGTTGGACACGGTCAGCGTCGGCCCCGGCGTGTACTGCTTTTCGTCGACGGCCGATCTCGCCGCGAACGGAACCTTCACGCTCGACGGTGCCGGACTCTACGTCTTCCAGGTCGGCAGCGGGCTGACGGCAAACGCGCTGTCCAACATGCAGCTGCTCAACGGCGCCGATCCGTGCAACGTCTTCTGGCAGGTCACGTCCATGGCGACGCTCAACGGCAGCACCTTCGCCGGCAACGTCGTCGCACAGGCCGCCGTGACCATGGGCGCGGGCACGATGATATTGCCCGTCAGCCTCTCCGGTCGCGCGTTGGCGACCTCCGCCGGTGCCGTGACGCTGGCGGGCTTCGACACGATACAGGGCTGCAGCGAAGCCCCGACGCCAACGGCCTCGGCCACCGCCACCGAGACGGAGACGGGCACGGCAACCGAGTCGGCTACTGCGACGGCAACGCGCACCGACACGGCGACGGCCTCCACGACCCCGACCGCGACTGAGACTCGCACGGCGACCTCGACGAGAACTCCTGGCCCGCCGATCCTCCACATCACCAAGTCGGCGCCGACCGGCGTCGCCGCCGGTGCGGTTCTGACCTACACGCTGGCATACAGCAACGTGGGCGGCAGTACGGCGACCACCGTTCTGATCACGGAAACGGTTCCCCTCCACACGACCTTCAACGCTGCAGCGAGCACCGCGGGGTGGTCGTGTCCCGATGGCAGCCCGCCTGCCACCCTGTGCACGTTGGCGGTACCGAATGTTCCGGCAGGCGGACACGGCGTCGTGGCGTTCGCGGTACGCATCGACAACCCCGCCGGCGCGGCAGCGATCTTCAACTCCGTGATCATCGGTTCCGCCGAAGGTCCCGGCGGCGGCGACTCCATCGCAACCATCGTCGGAACGCAGGCGCCCGCCTTGGACATTTGGGGATTCACAGCGGCGCTGTTGACCCTCGTCGCCATCGCGTGGATCGGCGTGCGCAGAGCACGGCGAGTCTGATTCGACCCGGCTCTGCCGGGGCACGGTGGGTGCCGGACCGCATGGTCCGGCACCCGCTCATTCGCAGGGCTGCGCCCCGACGCTAGTCGCCGTTCTCGCTCGATCGCCACCGGCGCGCGAGGCCGGACGCAGACGAGGTCATCATCCGCTCGGGTGATGCCGTGGAGCGGATTCCGCGCTTAGCGGCGTGGTCAAGCGGCGATCATGTCGCCTTCGCCGGGCGGCCGCGCGCGCCCTCGTGGAGCGCGCGCTCGAAGAACCGCGCGTGGCGGGCCAACTCGGCGACGTACTCGCGGACATCCGCCTGGGCCTCCGGCCCGAGAAGCCGGAACGGGACGACGTGTTCGTCCGGCACGTAGCGGAAGGTGAAGTTCACCCGCCGCGTGCGGAAGCCCTCGATCCGCGGCGGTATCTCGCCACCGGTCTTGCGGTCGACCCGTTGGACGCGATGCAGCAGCGCGTTCTTCCACCACGGCCCGCCGAAGGCCTGCAACGAACCGTCGTCCAGCCACTGGCTGCGCACCGGCGCGCCGTCGCGGGCGCCGCGACGCACGAACTGGAACAGCGCGCGCTCGCCGAGCGAGATCGACGCCACCGGACCGGGCTCGAAGTCGCGGTGCTCGCCGACCCGCGCCGCGTCGATCCAGCGATCGCCGTCGCGCCGCTGGCCGTAGAAGTTGATCAGGCAGGTGTTGAGGTGCCAGCCCTTCGGCACGTCGGCGGCGGTGAACTGGGCGCGAATGCGCCGCTCGATGGCATCGACCATGCCGGCCATCGCGGGCGGAAACGGCTCCGCCGCGACGGCGCAGTCGCCGGTGCGGCGCGGCGGCTCGTAGTAGCCCAGACAGGCGAACTGCCAGTTGCCGAGCCAGTAGACCGGGCGCAGCAGCATCCGCTGGGTCTTGCCCGGCGGCGGCGGGCGGCGCGTCGAGAAACGCTGCTCCCAGATCGGATGCAGCGACGGCAGCCAGTCCAGCAGCGCCGCGCGCGTGCCGGCGTCGACGTAGCCGCGATCATAGATGTAGCTGGGCTCCGCATCCGCCCCCGGCTGGCTCCGCCGCGTCAGGACCGGGGCTGGACCGAGACGGCGCCCGCGCGACCGGCCCGGTGATTTCGCGTCGCCATGCACGCCGGCATCGTATGGTCTCGGCGCGTCCGCGCCAACCGGCCCCCGCAACTCGCGGATGACGTATCGCGTGAAAGGTAGATACTGTCGCCGGAGACGTCTCGATGCAGATCGAATCGCCGGCGCACAGCCTGGGCGCGAGCGGAGCGCGAACCGCTCCCGGCAAGCGCTACCCGACGCCCTTCCATTTCTTCATCGAAGGCCGCCGCGATCCGCTGGCGATGCTGGGGTGGGCGCGGCGGGAGTTCGGCGACGTCGCCCGCCTGGAGGCGTGGCCGCTGCTCGTCGTCCACCTGCTCTACCACCCGGATCACATCAAGCACGTCCTGCAGGACAACAATCGCAACTACTGGAAGGGCGCCCTCATCGGCCGGGTGAAGCCGCTCATCGGCGAGGGGCTCTTCACCAGCGAGGGCGATTTCTGGCGGCGGCAGCGGCGCCTGGCGCAGCCGGCGTTTCACCGCCAACGCATCGAGAGCTTCGCGACGATCATGAGCAACGCGGGCGCGCGCATGGTGGAGGAGTGGGAGACGGCGGCGGCGGGCGGAACGCCCATCGACCTCATGGAGCACACGTCGCGGACCGCTCTGCAGATCGTGGGACAGGCGTTGTTCGGCATCGATCTGATCGGCGCGGCGGCGGAGGTCGGGAAGAACATGCTGACGGCGCTGCAGTTCGTCTCGGACTCGGTGTTCCAGCTCTTCCCCAGCGCGCTGGCGATTCCGACGCCGCGCAACGTGCGGTTTCGCCGGGCCCGCGCGGCGCTCGATCGCGTCGTGCTCGACATCATCGAGCGGCGCCGCCGCCGCGGCGCGGCGGGCGACGACCTGCTGGCGATGATGATGGAGGCCCGCGATCCGGAGACCGGCGAGGGCATGAGCGATCGCCAGCTGCGCGACGAGGTGATGACGTTCATCCTCGCGGGCCACGAGACCACCGCCGTCACGCTCGCCTGGGCGTGTCTCCTGCTCGCGCAGCATCCCGACGTCGGCGAGCAGCTGCGACGGGAAGCGTCGTCGGTGCTCGCCGGCCGCTCGCCGACGCTGGCCGATCTCCCGCGGTTGGCGCTGACGCGTCGCGTGATCGACGAGACCCTGCGCCTCTATCCGCCGGTGGCCGCGATCGCCCGCGAGACGTACGGGCCGGACGAGATCGACGGCTACGCCATCCCCGCCAAGAGCGGCGTGATGATGAGCCCCTACGTCACGCATCGCCATCCGGCGTTCTGGCCCGATCCGGAGCGCTTCGATCCCGAGCGCTTCACGCCGGAGAACAGCGCGACGCGCCCGCGCTTCGCCTACTTCCCGTTCAGCGGCGGCCCGCGCCTGTGCATCGGCAACGACTTCGCGCTGATGGAGGCGCAGATCCTCCTCGCAATGATCGCGCAGCGCTACCGCGTCGCCGTCGCTCCCGGCCACGTGGTGCAGCACGAGATCCGCATCACGCTGCGCCCGAAGCAACCGATGTTGATGGTGCCGCACGCCGTCTAGTCGCCGTGCGCCGGCCTTTGCCTGGCGGCCGGGACGGCAGGTCGACCGCGGCATCGGCCCTGCGCCAAATCCGTCCGGCCGGCTCACCCGGCGAGCAGCCACGCGTACCCCTGGCGCAGCGCGTCGCGGCCACCGCTCGGCAGGATGTCGCCATGGGCGACCACGACGCGATCGAAGTCCCAGGCGAGAATGCGCTCCAGGCTCTGCCGCGCCGCGGTTCGATCGCGGATCAGCCATGGGTCCAGGGTGGAGGGCCCGAAGCGCCCGTAGCTCCGCAGCAGTCGCATGAGCAGTCGCGTCGGCGTGGCCGTTCGCGCTCCGAAATTGAAGGCGAGATCGCACAGGATGAGGGTGCGGCTCGGGCGATGAAAGAAAACGACCTCGTTCTCGTACGGGCGGCCGCGGAAGAAGACCTGCTCGACCTCGTCGCGCCACTCGGCCGGGGCCTCGTCGTCCAGCACTCCGGCGAACACCAGGTCGGGTCGTTTGCGCGGGAGTCCGGGCGCCACCCACAGCCGCGCGTCGGGGTAGGCCGCGGCGACCTCGCCGGCGTGGAGATGGTGGACCCGATTGGGAGCCACGACGAAGCAGACGCGGCCAATCGCCTCGAGCTCTCGACGCAACTCGGCATCGAGCGAGACCGGCGAGTGCAGCAGCAAGCGCTCGCCCGGAAGGCGGATCACGGTCATGCGGGTCCCCACCTCGAGCCCATAGAAGCGCTGCGGGCGATCCACGACCCAGAGGTTCGCGGTTAGCTCGCGCAACTGGCTACTCGGTGGGTGCATCCGCTGCCTCAGGCGGGCCGATCGGGCGATCCGATCGTCGGGGCCTGAGCAGTCCCCGGCTCCGGCTGGCTCCATCCGTTGGGCAGAACGGCGCCAACACCGCGGCTCGGCGTGCGCGGCGCCGGCCGCACCGGATCCCGGCCCGTCTGCGCACGTGTCACGAACAGGACGGGTCGGTGCTCACCCAGGTGCAGGTGGGGTCGGCGCCGCAGGCGGGCTGGGCGAGGATGCCGCCGCAGGTGTTCGGCAGAATGCCGTCGGCGCGCACGCAGCAGGGGCGGTGCGAGAAGATGAACGACGAGTTGGTCGGCGCGTACATGCCGTGGCAGCCCATGCAGTCGGAGGTGGTGAACTGGGTCGTCGAGTCGGCGCCGCCGGGGCAGGCCGTCGCGGCCTCGGCGGCGGTGGCGACGCAGTCGCCGTTGCAGCTGCGGCAGTGTGGCACCTGATCGTTGTTGCTGCAGCCGGTCAGGGCCGGCGCGCTGGCGTCGACCGCGAACGTCTCCAGCGTCGCGTTGCGCTGCGTGCAGGGGAAGTTGGCCTCGAAGGCGGGCTGGTAGAAGGGATGGTTGGTCGAGGCGCCGCGCAGCGGCCACTGGGTGCTTACCAGGAAGTAATTGCGGAAGACGTTGTCGGTGCCGAAGAATTTGCCGATGGCGTTCAGGTAGTGCTGGGTGCAGTCGGTCGGCAGGATGGTCGAGACCGTTGGGTTGGTCGGCCGCGTCACCTGGTTCGGCACCAGGTCCGGCGCGGTCGGACTGACGGCGCCCGGATACAGCTCGAGGTTCGGACAGCAGCGAAACTCGGCCGGCGAGTCCTTGGTCGCGTCGTAGGTCGCGCACTCGGCCGGCGTCTTGGTCGGCGTGCAGCTCGGATCGTAGAACGAGAACTCGGTGGCGCCGTCGTTGATGCCCGCGGTCGGCACGTTGAGGCGGTGCTCGAACGTCGCCCACACCCACTCCGGGTTCCCGAACAGCGCCGGCATGTAGACGATGTGCAGGCCGATCAGCCCCATGGTGTGCAGGGTGCAGCGCTGCGCCGGCGGCGCCTCGGCGTCGTAGATGTTGAAGACCCGCGTGTAGTAGGTGCCGGACGCGGCCTCCTCGGCCGCCAGTTGCTTCCAGGCCGACTTGATCTCGGTGGCGCCGACGTCGCCAGGCTTGTCGCCGTCGGCGACCAGCGCCGCCGGGAAGGAGCCCGGCGTCTGTCCCGGCTCATCGTCGTAGTTGCGCATCAGGTTGGGCTGGATCGCCGCCAGGCTGGTGCCCGTCTCCCAGTAGTCGTTCTGGTTGACGACGAACTCCCACTCGGTGCGGTTGACGCGGATGTCGTAGTAGACGAGCGCGCCGCGCTGATCGACGAGCGAGCCGCCGCCGGCCTCGACGCTGTCGCCGAGCCCGCGCGCCGCCCCGGGCGCGTGCGGCCGGCGGAGAAAGTTGGCGGAGACCTTGCTGGACATGGTCAGCGTCGGCCCGTCGCAGGGCGAGGGGACGCCGAACAGCGCCTCCAGCGTCGGGTAGTCGAGCCACACCGACTCGGCGTGCGTCGGTCCCGATCCGGCGAGCGCACCGAGTTGCCGGGTGGGGTCGGGATAGCCTGGCTGGGCGGAATCGGCGGGCCAGTTGAGGGCGATGAAGAGCTGCCAGGCGAGGTTGTCGGAGCTCGCCTGGCCGGGGGCCCAGGCGGGGTTCTGCATGCGCGGATTGCAGACGTCGGCCGGCACGCAGTAGCTCGGCGCCTCCGCCTCGATGGCGTCGGTGCAGGAATCGAGGCCGCCGGTCATCGCCGTGCTCGCCATCGTCGGGTTGGTTCGGTCGTTGTCCGGCGTCTGCGCGTCGATGAGGCTGCACTCGTAGAGGGTCAGGCGGTGCTGGCAGGTCGGGTCCTGCTGGTAGAAATTGGTGCCGACGTGGTGCCCGTCGACGTACTCCGAGTAGCGCGGATAGCCCCAGTCGAACACGGGCCGCGTCGGTCCGGCGGTGCTGGTCGGCGACGGCGCCGCGGTGACGCTCGGCGTCGGCGACGGGCCGGTCCGATGATCGTCGTCGTCGCCGCAGGCGGTGAGCAGCACGGCCAGCAGCGCGCAGGCGACGGGCGTGGACAGCGAGCTCGTTCTCATGGGGCGCCCCTCCTCCATGGATTCCCACCGGACTATGCCCCACCGCGTCGACGACGTGTAGGGAATTCTGGGCCGGGTGTGCCCACCAATTTCCGCGGCAGCTTCCGGTCCTGAAGGGGCCAGGCGCCGCGGGAGCGGCGCCTTCCACGCGGCCGGTCCGCGATCGTCGCGTCAGAGATCGTCTCGCCGGATCACGAACTCGCGGACCTGCTCGTAGGCGTAGCCGCACAGCGGGTCGGGCAGCGGCATCTCGCGCACCGGCTGGTCGTACCAGGGGTAGCCGCGGCAGACGAGCGGCCGCGTCGCGTGCGCCAGGCAGCGGCCGTCGGCAGCGAGCTGGTCGCAGGCATAGAAGTGCTTCGTCTCGGGAAGGCGCGCGACGTAGAACGGGTTGCGCGCCAGCGCCTCCGCCCGCGTCAACGGCTGCCAGTGCGCCGCGGCGAAGGCGTGGTCGGACGGAATGCCGAGCACGCTGGTCAGACCGCCGAGCGTTCGCACCTCGTCCGGCGACTGATCGAGCGCGATGGTCCGGCAGCACGCGCCGCATTGGTTGCAGAGATTCATGGAAGTTGAAGGGACGTTGGGCCGGTGTGCCAGTGACGGGCGATGTGTGCGATCACCTACCGGTCACGGTACGCCGTTGGTGGGCGCGACGCGTGCACGCCATCGGGCTACTCGGCCATGACGCCGCGGCCGCGGATCTCGTCGAACTGCCGCTGCTCCTCGGGGCCGAGCTTCTCCTCGCCGAGCCGGACCGCGACCCTGTCGATCGTGCCGGTGAACTTGAACGGCACCTGGTAGTCCTCGCTGACCGGCGTGCCGGTGTCCTCGCCGCAGTCGAGCGTCTCATCGAGCGACATGCGGAACCCGAGCGTGCGGGCCAGCGTGACCGTGCCCGCCGTCTTGCCGTCCACGCTCAGCGTCGCGGTGCCGCCCTTGCCGAGGCCGGGACCGTCGTACTTGAAGGCGACCTCGACGGTGTGCGTGCCCGGCGCCAGCGCGTCGCGGCCGGTGACGCAGTAGTGATCGACGCCGGCGAGGTTGTAGCAGAAGACCGGCTTGCCGCTCAGCACGTACAGCCCCCAGCCGGCGAAGCGTCCGCCCTGGGTCAGCAGCATGCCTTCGGCGCCGCCCTCGGGAACCTCCAGGTTGGCCGCGATGGTGAAGGACTTGTTCTTCATGTCCGGCGCCGCCCCCTCGGGAATGCGCACCTGACCGGGATAGTAGGTGAACACGGATCGCCCGCGCGTCAGGCTGGGGCGGTTCGTGGTGTCGAGTCGCTCGACTTTGCTGTTGTCCAGCGGCAGCACCTCGTACTTGGCGGCCTCGACCCAGAAGAGGTCCTGCATCTGGCGCAGCTTCGCCGGCTCCTTCGCCGCCAGGTCGTTGGCTTCGCTGAAGTCGTCGGTGATCCGGTACAGCTCCCACTGGTAGTCGAAGATGCCGACCTTGGCGGGGACCGCCGCCCAGGGCGGCGTCGGCGGCGTCGTCGCGGCGACCCAGCCGTCGTCGTAGATGGCGCGGTTGCCGAGCATCTCGAAGTACTGCGTGCGATGGCGCGAGGGCGCCTTGGCGTCGTCGAACGTATAGACCATGCTGACGCCCTCGACGGGTTTCTGCGTCACGCCATTGAGCACCGACGGCGATTGCACGCCGACGGCCTCGAGGATGGTCGGGTAGAGGTCGATGACGTGGTGGAACTGCGGCCGGATGCCGCCCCGGTCCTTGATGCGCGCCGGCCAGGAAATCACCAGGCCGTTGCGCGTGCCGCCGAAGTGCGAGGCGATCTGCTTGGTCCACTGGAACGGCGTGTCCATCGCGTGCGCCCAGCCGATCGGGTAGTGGTTGAACGTCGTCGGCCCGCCGAGCTCGTCCATGCGGCGCAGCACCTCGGCGAAGTCCTCGGGGATGTTGTTGAAGAAGGTCATCTCGTTGAGCAGGCCGTTCTGGCCGCCCTCGGCGCTGGCGCCGTTGTCGCCCTGAATGTAGATGACCAGCGTGTTGTCGAGCTCGCCGAGCTCGTCGATCGCGTCGAGCACCCGCCCCATCTGCTCGTCGCAGTGCGACAGCGCGGCGGCGTAGACCTCCATCATGTGCGCCGCCACCTTCTTGTGGTCGGCGTCGAGCGAGTCCCACGCCGGGATGCCGGGCGAGCGCTCGGTCAGCTTGGTGTCGGCGGGGACGATGCCGAGCTGCTTCTGCCGCGCCAGCGTCTGCTCGCGGACTGTGTCCCAGCCCTGATCGAACTGGCCCTTGAACTTGGCGATCCACTCCTTCGGCGCATGATGCGGCGCGTGCGCGGTGCCGGGCGCGTAGTAGGTGACCCACGGCTTCTGCGGCGCCACCGCATGCAGCATGCGGATCCGCTCGATGGCGTGGTCGGCCAGATCGTTGTCGAAGAAGTAGTCCTTGGCGTCGTGCGGCGGCTCGATCGGCTTGATGCCCTCGATGATCGCCGGCGTCCACTGGCTCGTGTCGCCGCCGATGAAGCCGTAGAAGTACTCGAAGCCCAGCCCCGTCGGCCACAGGTCGAACGGCCCGGCCTGGCTGCCGTGCCAGTCGGGCACGTTGTGGTTCTTGCCGTACCAGGCGGTGTTGTAGCCGTTCTGCCGCAGCACCTCGGCGAACGTGCCGGCGCTCTTCGGCATCAGCGTGTTGTAGCCGGGAAAGCCGGTGCCGGCCTCCATGATGACGCCGGTCGCGGCCGAATGGTGATTGCGTCCGGTGAGCAGGGCGGCGCGCGTCGGCGAGCACAGCGCGGTGGTGTGGAACTGCGGTGTAGCGCAGGCCGTTCTTCGCCAGGCGATCCAGCGTCGCCGTCGGGATCGGCCCGCCGAAGGTGCTCGAGGCGCCGAAGCCGACGTCGTCGGTGAGGATGAGCAGGATGTTCGGCGCGCCCTGCGGCGCCTCGACCTCCTTGGGAAAATCCTTGACCGAGTCCGCGGCGGTGAGGCCGATGTGGCCGCCGAAGGGTTGCTCGGGGCGCGGCAGGACCTCCTGGGCGAGGGCCGGCAGGACAGAGAAGGCGGCGGCCACCAGGGCGCAGCCGAGGGTTCGCGGTCTGGTCAGCGTATGCATCGCCTCCCGTACTCCAATGATGCAAGCCGCGTCCACGCCCGCGGCGGAGCGGCGTCCTCAGGACTGGCTCACTGGCCCACCGGCGCACGCCTTTCATCCTCTCAGCACCGCCCCGGATGCGCTCCCGTGTGCGTGCCCGAGCACGCGATCGACGCCGAGGATGATGCCGATGCCGTCGGGCGGCACGCCGATCATCCCGAGGATCATCGCGATCACCGGGATCGACCCGGCCGGGACGCCGGCCGTGCCGATGCCGCCGAGGATGCAGATGAAGACGACCAGCACCTGTTGGGTCCGGGTCAGCGGCACCCCGTAGAACTGCGCCAGGAACAACACGGTGACACCCTCGAACAGCGCCGTGCCGTTGTGGTTCGCGGTCGAGCCGAGGGTGAGGACGAAGCGGGGCCTTGCCGACCAATTCGGCCGGTGGATCGATCCCGCGCCTGGAGGGTCGCGCTTCCGCGCGACCGGCCGCGCGGAAGCGCGGCCCTCCAATCGGGAACGGAACGTGCTCAGGGACTTGGTGGGCAAAGCCGCCACTCGCGTGAACGCCCCCGTGCGCCGCGGCCGCAGCCCATCGGGCTCCCTGAGGGGCGATTCGCCCTTGTCAGGCCCGTCCGGGCCGGCTGTCCCGCCGCCCCGCGCCCGGCGGGGCGACGCGTCCGATACTTCCCGGTTATGTGAATCGCCAGCTCATCCGGGCTATCCGCGCGGCGCTGATGTCGTCGACGGTGCCAAGGCGGCCGAGCGGGGTCTGCGCGACCGTGGATTGCAGGCGCGGAAGAAACCGCGCGGGCGGCCTACGAGCTGCAGGACGTGCTGGCCCCCGCGCCCGCGCGGGCGCTGCCACAGCGGCCCCGTCGTCGAGGACGCGCCGTACTTCCAGCGTGCTTCAGCCGCCGGTCCGTTGGCTGCGCAGCTGGCGCGCGGTCTGCAGCAGGACGAGCAAGCCGACGACGAAGTACCGCGACGGCCTTCGACCGGTCGTCACTTCTCGGCTTCGTCGTCCGGCGCCGGCGGGCGCGGCGTGCAATCGTGCCCGCGGCTGACGGAGCGGCCGTCCCACCAGCTCCAGTCCATCGGGTAGACATCGGGATCGAAGATCACCCAGTAGAAGTGCCAGACCAGAATCGAAAGAGTCGCCAGGACGGCCTCGTAGAAATGGAGCGCGGTGGCGACCTCGAGCAGCCAGGCCGGGAGAAACCGCAGGCTGGCGTTCTCGAACCACAGCAGCACTCCGGTCGCGGTCATGATCGCCGTGCCCCACATGAAGGCCCAATATTCGGCCTTCTCGGCATAGTTGAAGGTCGCGCCGTGCGGCGGCGTCGCGCGAAACCCGAGGTAGTAGGCCACGGCGCCTTGCAGCGCGCGCAGGTCGTCCAGGGTCGGCCACAGGCCGGCCAGGCAGGCCCGTAGGCGCGCGCTGGTCGCGAGATGCGCGACGTGCCAGGTCAACGCCGCCACCAGAACGACCGCGGCCGTGCGGTGCACGGCGCCGCGCACCCCGAGCGTCGCCTCCCAGCGCAGCAGCGGTGCCGCCCACCAGCTCTCCGGATACGTGAGCGCAAAGCCGGTGTACGCCAGCACCGGGAACGAGAGCATGACCAAGCCGTGTTGCCAGCGCAGGCCGCGGGTCATGCGCTCGGGCTGAGCGGCCGGCAGCGTCCGCACCGGCGGCGCGGTCCGGCGCGCCTTGCGCCCGATGTCGAGCAGGTTGTGCGCGCTCATCAAGCCGATCGTCAGGAAGATGCCCCACAGGTAGATCGACCGCACCCAGGCGACCACTCTCGTGCCGGTCGTGGTCGACGAGCCGTGCACCGAGACCAGCGCGAATGCCTCGCCGGCGCCCGGATGGCACTTGCCGCAGGTGGCGGGCAGGTTGGCCGGGTTGACGTGCGAACGCGGATCGCTGGAGCGGCGGATGTCGTGCACGCCGTGGCAGCTGGCGCAGTTCGCCACCATCACCTGGCCGGCGCGCAGGGCGAGCCCGTGAAAGCTGTCCCTGAATGCCGCGACGTTGCCCACGGCCAGGCCGTATTTCCTGCTCAGCCGCTCATCGCCGTGACAGCGGCCGCAGGTTTCGCCCGGCAGGTTGGCGGCGGAGACTGGCGAGTCCGGTTCGCTGGTGCCGAGGATGCGGTGCTCACCGTGGCAATCGGTGCACACCGGCACGCCACCATGTCCGCGCGCCAGCGCCTCGCCATGAACACTCTCCATGTAGGTGGCGAGAACCCGCTTGTGGCACTGGCCGCACGTGGCAGAAATGTTGATGCGCGCGATCGACGAGCCGGGATCCGACGCGGGCAGGATGAGGTGCGAGCCGTGACAGTCGGAGCAGACCGCGCCCCGTTCGCCGGTGGCGACGCGCTGCGCATGCACGCTCGCCAGGTAGGCTTCGACCGGGCGAACGACGGGAATGTGGAACTTCTCGGCCAGCTCGAGGTTGCCGTGACAGCGCGCGCAGGTCGCGGCCATCTGCGTCCAGTGCGCGGCAGCGTCCGGGGCCGTGTGCGGCTCGAGCGCGTGGATCGGCCCGTGGCAGTCGGTGCAGGTGGCCGCCTCGGTTACGCCGTCCGACTCCGCCCGTCCGTGCGGGCTCTTGCGATACGCCGCGACCGCTTCGGCGTGACAGGTGGCGCAGACCGCGTCGATGCGAACCGGCTGCAGATGGTCGGCGTGTGGGACCTCGGTCACGTCGGTGTGACAGACCACGCACGCGAATGGCCCATGTGCCGAACCGCCGAACGCCGCCGCGTCGGTGAAGAGCGAGCGGCCGGACGGCGCCGCGAATCCCTTCTCGCCGTGGCAGGCGAGGCAGACCTCGCTGCCGAGCGCGTCGGCACGCACCGGCGCGGCTGAGCCGGGCGCGACCGCCAAGACGACGATCATGGCCACGATCGGCACGCGCCCTCGCCCAGCCCCGGGGCCGCGGTCGGTACTCACGGTCGCGGGCCGTCCGATCGCGTACACGGCAGCCCCAGCATCCGCTTGCTCGTGCTACTTCTGCGGCTGCATGCCTGCTCGGACGGCCGCCTCGTCGTCGAGCAGCTTCGTCAGCCTGAGCAGGTCATGACTGTCGCGGATGACCGCATCCATTGCGAACGTGTGCCACTTGAGCGCGATGTCGGCGTAGCTGCGTTCGAGCGCGTGGAACCGCTGCAGTGCCTCCGCGTGCCACGTTGGATCGACGTTCGCCGCCTCCAGCCCGCGACCCGTCCGTCGCAGCCGGATCTTGGAAGAGGCCAACATGACCAGCGCCATCTGCGCCTGCACCGGCTTCTTGTGACAGACGGCGCAGCGAGCACTCAGTTCGATTGGCGAGGGGAGACTGGTGGCCATCGATCCGTGGCATGTCAGGCACGTCGCCCCGTGACCGTCCTTCGCCACCTGTTTGGCGTGGACCGTGGTCGAATATGCCTGGAACTCTGGCGCGTGGCAGGCGCCGCAGGTAGCTGGCACGTGCTTCGGGCTGACCAGGCTGGCCTGGTCCGAGGCCGGCAGCACGCCGTGGTGGGCTGCCGTCACGTCGGAGACGGCGGGATCGCCGCCATGGCACTTCTCGCATGCGATGCCGGAGCGGCCATGGGCGGATGCGCGCCACTCTTCGAAACTGTGCCCGAGCGAGATCGGCAGCCGCTCGGTCTCGTGACACTGCACGCACTGGTTCCCTTCCGAGGCAGCGCCCGCTGGGGCGACCAGCGTCAGGATCAGGACCACGGCGCGGATCACCGACGCAACGCGACCTGCCCCGACGGGATCAGGCCTGCAGTGTCCTCGGCAAGCGCCAGCCTCCAACGTGATCCTTTCGCGACCCGCCTACGCTACGGGTTGTGACGCTGTCAAGCCAGGATCGAGAAGCGAGCGCGAGACACGCGCTCGCTGCCGCATCGCGTGAACGCCCCCGTGCGCCGCGGCCGCAGCCCATCGGGCTCCCTGAGGGGCGATTCGCCCTTGTCAGGGCCCGTCCGGGCCGGCTGTCCCGCCGCCCCGCGCCCGGCGGGGCGACGCGTCCGATACTTCCCGGCTATGGTAGATTACCAGCTCATGCGGACTACGCGCTTCTTCATCATCAACCCGTTCACCGCCGGCGCCTTCGCCAAGCTGTTCTCGACTCATCCGCCGACGGAAGAGCGCATCGCCGGGCTGGAGCAGTTCGCCCGCGGCGGAGTGTGAAACGAACGGCCGAGCGGCGTGATCAGCGCGCCCCGCTCGGTCGAACCGTGGTTCGTTCGCCTAGCCAGGCCAGGATGCCCTCCGCCGCCGCGGCCGGACTCGGCATGGCGGCGATCTCCGCCGCGATGTCTGCCGCCGCTCGGCGAATCGACTGATCGGTGAGCAACCGCCGGAGGGCGGCCTCGATGGACGACGCGTCGAGCTCTTCCTCCAGAGCCAGCGCCGCGCCGCGGCGGACTGCGGCGGCGGTGTTGGCGAAGTGATCGACGCCGAGCGGTACCAGCAGAAGGGACACTGGCGGGCTGAGGAGGGCCAAGCCGGGGATGGGCCACCGGGGCGGAGGCGCAGGGGGCGTCGAACGTGGCATCCGCCCCCTGTCCGCCTCGGCTGAGCACCGGGACCGGACTCGTCAGCCGGAGCAGCTACTCAGCGCGTTGCCGACCGCGGTGATCAGCTCCTCGATGGTGACCATGCCGTTGCCGTTGCGGTCCGCCGGCAGGCAATCGGCCACCGGCCGACTGCCGAGGGCGATGTTCACCGCGAGCACGAGCTCGTCGATCGTCACCTGACCGTCGCCGTTGCAGTCCCCGGCGCAGACGCGGCTCGGCGGCGTCACGGTCGGTGTCGGCGAATCGGTCGGCGTACCGAGCGCTGGGCTGCCGGTTGCGCTCGCCGCCGCCGTGGCGGTGGCGGTGGGCTGCGTGCCGGTCCGCGTCTGCGTCGCGGTGGCGGTGACGGTGGCGCTGGGTTGCGTGCCGGTGCGCGTCTGCGTGGCGGTGGCGACGGTCGACGTCGCCGTGCGGGTCGCCGTCGCGACGGTCGAGGTGACCGTGCCGGTGGCGGTAGCGGTCGACGTGTTCGCGCCGGGCGGCAGCGTCGCGGTCGCGGTGGCCGTTGCCGTGCGAGTGGCCGTCGCGGTGCGCGATGCCGTCGGGGTGCGGGTGATCGTCGGCATCACCGTGACGGTCGGCGGCGGCGGCGGAACCGCTTCGAAGGCGCCGATGTCGGCGCCGTCGCCGCCGATGGCGTTCTGGATCGCCAGATCGTCGAGCGGACGCGGCGAGCCGCGCTGATCGGTGGAGGCGCCGGAGCTCTCTCCCTTGTCGATCGCCGGACTGCCGGGCAGCAACGCATGCGTCATCGTCGGGCCGCCGTTCACTTGCAGCGCCCCGAGCCCCACATCGTTGGTGATGGCGTCTTGCGGCCCGAGGACGGCGCCGGCGTTGCCGAGCAGGTTGTACCCCAACGACGTGATCGTCCCGCCGCTCAGACTGCCGCCGGTGTTGTCGGCGACGATCGAGTTGCGCACCGTCATGTCGATCGGTCCTTCGAGGTAGACGCCGCCCTTGCCGGCGAGGTTCGAGCTGTTCGCGGTGATCGTGCTGTTGGTGACCGCGATCGTCTCGCCGTTGTTGGCGGTGGCGCCGATGGCGCCGCCGCCGAAGGTCGTGGCGCTGTTGCCGCTCACCGTGCAGTTGCTGAACGTCGCGCTGGCGTCGTCGAGGCCGATGCCACCGCCGCGGCCGCCGGCGCGACTGCCGCTGATCGTACTGTCGATGAACGTGCCCACCGCGTCGTGCAGGAAGACGCCGCCGCCGCGCGCGGTCGTCTCGCCATTGGCGACCGTGCAGCGCGTCAGCGTCAGGTCAGCGTTGCTGGCGATCGCGCCGCCATTCTCGGTCGTTTTGCCGTCGAGCATGTCGAGATCGTTGATGGCGACCTGGATTCCAGAGGCGATGTTGAAGACGCGGCCCAGAGCGCTGCCGGAGACGATCACCCGCTCCGCCGGGCCGTGGATGGTCAGGCTTTCGCCGATGAGAACGTCGCCCTGCAGGAAGATGATGCGCGATTGCGCGAAGAAGGTCGGATCGAACCACACGTCGGTGTCGGGCAGCGCTCCGCTGACGACCGTGCGCAGGCTGCCCGCGCCGCTGTTCGCGTTGGTGGTGACAATGTCCGTGTGCGTCTCGACGGCGCCAATGTCGGAATTGTCGCTGCCCGCCACCGCGGGGATGCCGGCGACGTCGAACAACCGCGACCGACCGCGCTGGTCGGTGAAGATGCCGGCACTGTTGCCCTGATCGATCGCCGGGCTACCGGGCAGCGGCATGCGCGTCTGCGTCGGTCCGCCGTTGTACTGCAGCGGGCCGAGCTTGGCATCGGTGTTGGTCTGGTCGGTATCGTCAGCGAGATAGCCGCCGCCGTCGTCGCTGCTCAAGTTGAAGCCGCGCGAAATGACCGTGGTCGGACCGCCGACGGCGGCGGTGAAGAGGCTGCCGCCGGTGTTATCGGCGAAGATGGAGCTGCGCACCGTCATTGTGGCCGACAGACCCGCACTCGCTTGCAGGCGAACGGCGCCGCCCTCCGTAGCGGTATTGTAGGAGATTGTACTGTCAGCGACCGTCAAGCTCCGGCCGCCGGCGGCGCCGAAGAGTGAGATGCCGCCACCACCAACGCCGGCCGAATTGCCGCTCACAGTGCAGTTGGTGAACGACCCGCTGCTGCTGAGCAGCTCGACGGCGCCACCGCGCAACGAGGCCGCATTGCCGCTGAAGGTAGTGTCGGTGAAGTTCGCAACCCCGCCTGAGGCCGACACTCCACCGCCGACGTTCGCGCGCCCACCGACGACGGCGCAACGGCTCAGCGTCAGATCGCTGGCGCTGAGGATGACGCCGCCGGCGCTGCCGCCAAATCCGGCGCTGAGCGTCGCGCCGGCGATCGCCACATGGAGCTTGCCGGCCGGCACCCGGAAGACGCGGTTCAGATTCCGCCCCGAGAGCGTCAGCAGGTTCGCACCCGGGCCGTGGATGGCCAGGTTCGTGGCGATGCCGATCTCGCCGTCGAGCGCAATGGTGCGCGGAACACTGAAGAACGCCGGATCGAAGAGGATGTCGCCGCCGGCCGGCGCATCGGCGATGACCTGGCGCAGACTGCCGGTGCCGCTGTCGTCGGCGTTGGTGACGATGGCGGCCTGCAACTCGACCGCGCCGATGTCGGATTGGTCGCCCGGCCCGGCGATGCTGGCGACGTTGAAGGGACGCGTCGCGCCGCGCTGATCCGCGATGGCGCCGAAGCGGCTGCCCTTGTCCAGCGCCGGACTGGTGGCGCGCGGCGCGTGGGTCGGCGTCCCGCCGCCGTTGTCGGTGAGCGGCAGCAGCAACGGATCGAGCGGATCGGCCGGCGTGCCCTTCTGGTCGTTGGTTCCGTTGACCGCAATCGGGCCCGGGTTGCCAATGAGATTGAAGCCACCCGAGGACAGGCTGCCCGAGCTCGACGAGATATCCGGCGTGCTCGGCGTATTGTCGGCGATGATGCTGTTGCGCAGGGTCACCGTGCCGACGCTGATGCGTAGTCCGCCGGCGCGACTCGGCCCGACGGCGAAGTTCTTGGTGATGGTGCTGTTCTCGATCGTCGCCGAGCCGAGCCGCAGACCGCCGCCGTTGTCGCCGCCGCTGCCGGTGGCGCGGTTGCCGCTGATGGTCGAGTTGGTGATCGTCACATCGCTGGTGCTGGCGATGCCGCCGCCGGTGGAATTGCCGGTGGCCGTGTTGTTTGAGAGCGTGCTCTTGTCGACGGTCAACGACGCGCCGAGCGCGTTGCTGATGCCGCCGCCGAATGCGGCCGTATTGGCGGTGATGTGGCACCCTTTGATCGTCAACGCGCCGCTGTTGAGAATGCCGCCGCCGGCGCCGGCACCGGCGTTGCCGCCGGTGATCGTCAGGCCATTCAGCTCGGCGGTCACGTCATCGTCAATGCTGAAGACGCGGTCGAGATCGGCGCCGTCGATGGTCACCAAGTTGGCGCCGGGGCCGAGGATCTTCAGATCGCCGGTGATGTCCGGCAAGGCGCCGGTGAGCGTGATGCGGCGCGGCGTACCGAAGAACACTGGGTCGAAGGTGATGCTGTCGGCCCCGGCGACGAGGTTTGCCGCCCCCATGGCGACGCGCAGCGAGCCTTCGCCGCCGTCATCGGCGTTGGTCACCACGAGGGGCGGCCGATCCAGGCAGACGTCGCCGAACTCGTTACAGGTTTGCGTCCCGCTGCAGGGGGCAGTGAGATGTGCGGCGCAGGCCCCGGCGGCATTGCAGCGATCGTCGCCGTTGCAGAACAGCCCGTCGTCGCAGATCTTGCCCGCCGGCGTCACCGGAATGTGCGCGCATTGCCCGTTGTTGTCGCAGCGCTCGTCGGTACACACGTTCGCATCGGCCTGACAGGGCGTGTTGGCGGGGAGCTTGGCGTCGGGCTGGCAGACGCCGCCGTCGCACACTTCGGCAGCGTCGCAGCCGAGTGCGTCCGGATCAGAAGGACGACAGAGGACGCCGTCGCCTTTCCGGACGTCGGCTGGGCAGTCGTTGCCCACACCGGTACAGAATTCCGCCACGTCGCAACCATCAGTGGCGGCCGGGCGGCACAGCTCGGAGGCGGGCTTCTTCGTATCGGCCGCCGGACACACCGGGCTGTCGCCGGTGCAGACGTCGTTCTCATCGCACACGCCGACCGCCGGCCGGCACACCTCGTCGTGCGCGCGCAACTGGCAGGTGGTCGTGCAGCACGAGCCCAACGTGCCGTTGAGCACGCCGGTATCGCACGCCTCGCCCGGATTGGGGTCGCCGTTGCCGCAGAGATCCTGGACGATCACCTCGACGAACAATCCGTCCTGGTTGATGTCGCGGTCGCCAGTGCCGGGATAGCGACATGTGGGGCAGAGATCGCCGATGCCGACCGACGGAGACCCCAGCCGCGCCGAGATTTCGCAAGCCGTGGTGTTGACAGTCGTGTGCGCCGCCATCTTGAGGAATAGGGAAACGTCGTCGCGGGTCGGGCGGTTGCGGAACGAAATCGTCTGTGATTTCGATCCCCCCGCCAGTTCCACGGCTGCATCGTCCGACCCCAGTGGGATCGACGCGCCGGGAAGGGTGATGTCGGCCAGCTCTGTACCCGGTTGCACCGAGTTCAACGTCAACAGCGGAGCAGCCATCGGCGCGAGATCCACGCCGCAGGAGACAATGAACGGGTCGAGATGCTCGCGCCGCAGCTCGCCAGCCCGATAGATGGTGACGGTCATGTCGTAGTTGCCACTGCTGAGCACGGAAAATGTCGTCGTGTAGTCGGCGTTGGCGGAGTCGTCCGGATGCTCGTCCGCCACGCCCTCATGGTAGAGATTGAATCCAAAGCGCACGGTGAACACACTCGGCGCCGAGCTGACCGTCACGGCTGCCGCGGTCGCTCCAGCGGCCCCCTCGATGTCGTATGTGAGCGCGAAGCTGGGGGCCACGGACGTGATCTCCGCGTCGGCGGCCACCGCGTGCACTGAAATCCAGGCGGCGGCCATCACCGCCAGCGTCAGCGGGCCGCGTACGCCTCTCGCGCGCGCTCCTGCCGTGGCGAGTGCGATGTATTGCGACGCGATGGTCCGCATCGTCGAGCCGATTGGTCGCCGCATGGCCTCAGACCTCCCCGGGTCTCTGGGGTCACCCGGCTGCGCAAAGCGCGGAGACCACTTGCGCTCGCCGTGATCGGCGTCCGGTTCGCCGTGATCGCGCCAGCAAGAATCGTAGCTGAAAGTTCGAACTTGCGGCCTTCCTATCCCGCCGGCAGCGCGCAAATCAAACTATTTCGCAGCGAACGGGCCTTCGCCGCGCGAGCAGCGGCGCCTGCGCCGATTGAGACGCACGACCAATTCCGGGCACTCCCTTTCGCCGCGGCCATGAATGCTCGTTGAGCGGTGTCTCAGGTTGTTTGCCGGCACCGCGAATCGACCTTCTTACCGGCCAGGTTCTCGATGCTGTCGCGATCGACTGTGCGAGCACAGCCGCGGCGCATTGCAGTTTGCGATTGGGTCGCGCCGGCGACAGCGCCTGGCCGCAGGGGCGAGAGCTATCGTCCCGCCCTGACCAACCTCGGCAACATCATGGCCCACATGGAATACGGCAAGACGATCGCCGGCTGCGCCGCCGCGCTGACGACGCACTCCGGCCGCATCGGCTCCCTCGCGCCGCTGATCAACGACGAGACGCGGCGGCTGGTGAATTCGGCGTACCTCGGCGCCCGGTACTGTTACGCGCACGACCGCGGCCACGATCCCGCCGCCCTGCACTTCGAGGCGCAGTGGATCGGCTTCTGGTTCAACATCCCGGCGTCACCCGGAGAGCCCCGTCAGGTTTGGCGACGGCGGCGGAAGACGGCCGCGGCGCCAACGCTGAGCAGGCTCGCCAGCCAGAGCAGCAGGGCGCCGAGCGACAGTGTCGGGGCGGGCACAGCGCGTCCACGCCGCGAGGGAGCGGCGTCTTCAGGACTGGCTCACGGGCTCACTGGCCCACCGGCGCACGCCTTTCATCCTCTCAGCACCACCCCCGGATGCGCTCCCGTGTGCGTGCCCTCGCGCATCAGCACGCGGCCGTTGACGAGGGTGGCGACGTAGCCGACGGCCTCCTGGACGAGGGCGGCGGCGCCGGTGGGCATGTCGTGGCGCACCTCGGGGAGACGCAGGTCGAGGCGGTCGAAGTCGATGACGTTGACGTCGGCAAAGGCGCCGGGGCGGAGCACGCCGCGATCGGCGATGCCCCAGAGGTGCGCGAGCTGGGCGGTGAGCTTGTGTACCATGCGCTCGATGGGCATGAGGCGGCGCTCGCGTACCCAGTAGGCGAGGGAGAAGGTCGCATAGCTCGCGTCCGAGGTCTGCGTGGTGTGCGCGCCGGCGTCTCCCAGGCCGATGGTGGTGAGCGGATGCGCGAGCATCGCGCCGGCCGCCTCGAGGTCGGGGTTGAAGAGCGGGACCAGGAAGAAGTTGCGGCCCTCGTGGGCGACGATGAGGTCGAGCATCAGCTCGAGGGGGTGGATGCCTTTCGCCCGCGCCAGCGACACGAGATTGCGGTCGGGCGTGGTCACATACGCGCGCACGCCGTCGTCGGTGAGCGGGAAGATGTTCTCGAGTCGCGCCATGCCGCCGAGAATGTCGCCACTGTGATCGTGCACGCTCTCGAGGATCTGGGCGCGCAGCGCCGGATCGCGCAGGCGCGCCACGGCGGCGTCGCGCTCGAGGCCCAGCAGCTCGACGGCGGCGGGGAAGAGCGAGAGCGGATTGATGGCGATGCCGAATCCGAGCAGCACGCCGACGGCGCGCACCGCGATCTGCGGGACGATCTGCGCCCCGCGCGCGTTCGCCTGCTCGACCAGGCCGAGCGCCTCCTTCCAGCCGTCGGGATAGGCGAGGTTCTGGATCAACGCCACGCTGATCGGCCGGTGGATGTCCCGCGCCAGCGGCGTCATCCAGTCGAACTCGCCCGGCACGCCGCGCGCGTCCTCGCCGGCGCCGCCATACGGGACGAGCTCGAAAACACCGCGTCCCTCCTCGGCGAGCGCGCCGCCCAGCGCGGCGAGCTCGCGGCGGCTCGCGAACGTCCCCGGCACCGGATCCCAGGAGGGCGTCCGGTGCATCGTCGTGCGGCCGGTTGCGAAGCCGAGCGCGCCGGCGCGCAGCGCTTCGGCGACCGCCTCGCGCATTGCCGCGAGCTCGAAGTCGTTGGGCTCGGCATCGGTGGCGCCGCGCTCGCCCATCGCCCAGACGCGCAGCGGCGCGTGGCTGATGTGCGCGCCGACGTTGAGGCCCAGCGGCTGCGCCGCCACCGCGTCGAGGTACTCGGGAAAGCTCTCCCAATTCCAGCGCAGGCCGGCGCGCATGGCGGCGGCCGGCACGTCCTCGACGCCCTCCATCAGGTACATCAGGTATTCGCGGTCGCCCGGCTTGCACGGGGCGAAACCGACGCCGCAGTTGCCGACGACCACCGACGTGACGCCGTGATAGCACGAGGGCACGCCGAGCGGGTCCCAGGTGATCTGCGCGTCGAGGTGCGTGTGGATGTCGACGAACCCCGGCGTGACCAGCAGGCCCTTCGCGTCGATCACCTCGCGCGCCGGCCCGTCGTGCGTGCCGATGGCCGCGATGCGATCGCCCTCGATGACGACGTCGGCCGTGCGCGGCGCCGCGCCGGTGCCGTCCACCACGGTCCCGCCGCGAATGACCAGATCAGGTGTGCTCATCTCGTGACCTCTGTGTTCCTCTGTGCGCCTCCGGGGCGAAACAATTCAAGGCGGCAGCACCTGCCGCAGCACGCGCTGGACGTTGCCGCCGAGGACCTTCTTGACCGTCGTCTCCGACATGCCGTCGTTCAGCATCTGCTGCGTCAGCGAGGGCAGCTGGCTGACGTCGAAGCCGGTCGTGGTGGCGCCGTCGAAGTCGGACCCGAGCCCGACGTAGTCGTCGCCGACCACCTCGATGACGTGGCGCATCGCGGCGGTGACGTACCGCATCTCGGTGCCGCAGACGGCGGTCTCCCAGTAGCCGATGCCGACGACGCCGCCGGTGCGGGCGATGCCGCGCAGCTGATCGTCGGAGAGATTGCGCCGGTTGTTGCACGTGGCGCGCACGCCGGTGTGCGAGACCACCACCGGCCGGCGTGCGATCTTCAGCACGTCGGCGATCGCGGCGGGCGAGACGTGCGCCAGGTCGACGAGCATGCCGAGCGTCTCCATGCGCGGCACGAGCTCGCGGCCCTTGTCGGTGAGCCCGTACTTCTCGCGCCCGTGCGCCGAGCCGCTGAACGGATTGTCGAAGAAATGCGCGAGACCGATCATGCGGTACCCGGCCCGGAACAGCACCTCGACGTTGGCCGGATCGTCGAGCAGCGGATGGGCGCCCTCGCTGCCGAGCAGCGCACCGACCACGTGCGGATCGGCGGCGCGGCGCGCGATCAGCTGGTCGAGCTCGGCGACGCTGCGCACCGGCACGAGCATCCCGTTCGAGCGCGCGATCGAGTCCCGCAGCCGATCGCCGTAGATGAGCGCACGGCCGAGGAGGTCGCGAGTCGCGAACGACGAGAAGCGCACCAGGCCGACGAGCGTCAGCAGATCCAGCCTGTCGGCGTCGTTCGATTCGATGTTCAGGCCGAGCGGGACCTTGGTGACGGCGGTGAAGAACTGCAGGGCGACGCCGCCCTCCTGCAGGCGGGGCAGGTCGACGTGGCCGGTGCGGCTGCGCACGGTGACGTCGCCGCGCAGCATGAGCGTGTCGGCATGCATGTCGGCGACGAAGGCCGCGTCGTGCACCGCCCGCGCCTGCGCCGACACGCTGGGCAGCGCGACGGGCTCGACGCGGTTGACGAACTCCTCCAGGTTGGCGCCGATCCAGAACGCCGCCGCCAGCGTAACGATCGACAGGATGCCGATCGCGATGCCGAGAATCCGTCCGATGCGCATGTCGCTCCCCGCCGCGGCGCACCCTCGGTTACGGACCGGGGGGAGTCAAACGAGGGCGCGAAACACGCCGGTGCGAGCGGCATCCAAGGCGCTGCCATGACTCGGGTCACCGTTGCGCTCTGCGCGCTTGCCGCGGTCGCCTGCGCGCGGGCCGCCGCGGCACAGGATCCGACGCCGCTGCCGGTGCTCGGCGAACGGGCGCCGGTCGTGCTCGACGGCCGGGTGCTGTTCGCGGTCGGCGAATCCGGCACCTGGAGCCCGCAACAGCGGGCGGCGCGCATCGAGCAGAGCCTGCGCACGGCCGCCGACGGCAGCGAGCCCGTGCATCTCGAGCTCGCCGAGCGCGACGGCTACCCGATCGTGCGCATGGGCCAGTGGCATCTGCTGACCATCGCCGAGTCGGACGTGCCGCTCGGCATGGACGCCGGCGAGCAGGCGGAACGGTGGCTGCAGACCGTCGACGCGGCCCTGCAGCGGGCGCGCGGCGAGCGGAGCGCCGCTTACCGCGTCGCGGCGGCGGCGCGCCTGCTCGGCGTGTTCCTCATCGCCGTGCTGCTGCACTGGGGGCTGCGCGTCGTGCGTCGCCGCCTGCCCGGACGCATCGCCCGCGCCCTGTCGATGGAGCGCGCGGACGTCGGCGCCGGCCGACCCGCCTGGCAGACCGCCATCCAACTGCTCACGGTGCTGCTGCAGATCGGCCTGTGGGCGGCCGTCGCACTGTACGCCTGCGATCTGTTCCCGACGGCACGGCAGCTCCGCTGGCGCGCCGCCCAGGCGGCGGGCGAGGGCCTCTCGGCACCGCTGCTGATGCTCAACGAGCGCGGCTACTCGTCGTACGACCTGCTGTGGCTGGCCGCGGCGATCGCGGTGCTGTGGGTCGTGGTGACCACGCTGACCAGCCTGGTGAGCTGGCGGCTGGCACGCGCCACCGGCGCGACGCGCGGCTCGCTGCAGCCGATGACGACCTTGCTGCGCTACGCGCTGCTGATCGTCGGCCTCATCGTCGTGTTGCAGGTCGCCGGCCTGAACCTCAGCTCTCTGGCGATCGTCGCCAGCGTGCTCGGCGTCGGCATCGGCTTCGGACTGCAGAACATCGCCAACAACTTCGTCAGCGGCATCCTGGTCGCCCTCGAGCGGCCGGTGAAGCCGGGCGACTTCGTCACCCTCGGCACCCTGGCCGGCGTGGTGGAGCGCATCGGCGGCCGCAGCACGATCATCCGCACGCAGGACCGCGTCTCGATCATCGTGCCCAACTCGAAGTTGCTCGAGACCGAGCTCGTCAACTGGAGCTACGGCGATCCCCTCGTGCGCCTGCACGTGCCGGTGGGCGTCGCCTATGGCTCGAACGTCGAGACGGTGCGCGCGGCGCTGCTCGGCGCGGCGCAGGTGCATCCCGTCGTGCTCGTCGATCCGCGGCCGGAAGTGCGCCTGACCGCGTTCGGCGAGAGCGCGCTCGAGTTCGATCTCCTGGTGTGGATGCGCGATCCGCCCGGGCAGGACCAGCTCAAGAGCGACCTGAACCACCAGATCGAGCACAACCTGCGCGACGCCCGCATCGAGATCCCGTTCCCGCAGCGGACGCTGCACCTGCCGGGCGCGGAGATCGACACCCTGGCGGCGCGCCTGCGCGGCGACGCGGTGCCGAGCGCCCCGGCGCCGATGCCGCATCCGAACGGCAACGGGGGCGACATCGCCTTCCCCTCGGCCCCGTGGCGGGCGCTGGACATCGATCCGCTCGTCGCGCGCATGCGCGGCGCCGACGGGCTCGCCATCGCCGATCGCCACCATCTCTTCCGCACCTATCCGCGCTGCTTCATCGGCGCCGAGGCCGTCGAGTGGCTGATGCGCCGCGCGGACCTGAGCCGCGCCGAGGCGATCCAGCTCGGCCAGCGCCTCGTCGAGTCGCGCATCATCCACCACGTCCTCGACGAGCATCCCTTCCGCGACGGGGCTTTCTTCTACCGCTTCTACGCCGACGAGGATCGGTAGGGCATCGTCGCACCGCCCCCGCCAATCGGCCGTACGGGCAGCGTTGGAGGGCGCCGCTCCGCGGCGCCGGCCGCGCGGAAGCGCGGCCCTCCAGCAGAATCTGTCAGGACCAATCGAGAAGGTTCATCGCCGAGGCGATCCAACCGGCCAGCGCCTCGTCGAGCACCCGTCCGCGACGGCGCCTTCGTCTACCGCTTCTACGCCGACGAGGATCGGTAGGGCAGCATCGCACCGCCCCGCCAATCGGCCGTACGGGCAGCGTTGGAGGGCGCCGCTCCGCGGCGGCGGCCGCGCGGAAGCGCGGCCCTCCAGCAGAATGATCCCTGCCGAACTGAGCTGCCGGGATGTCGTGCCGTGCAGACATTGGCGCGCGCGCGAAAATGCGCCTACGCGGTTGCGGTGCACGATCGACGACGGCCTGCCCATCCGCCAGTGTTCGAACGCATCAATTCTCCGACCATTCTGTTCGTCACGGTCTGCACGGCACGCAGACGGCAGGTGCTCGCGAACCCCGACGCTCTCGAAACCTTGCGTGGTGCATGGCGCGCGGCGGATACATGGCTAGTCGGCCGGTACGTCGTGATGCCCGATCACGTGCATCTCTTCTGCGCTCCGCGGACCGACGTCACGCTGGTTCGCTGGGTCGGCTTTTGGAAGCGGACGGCGACGCGTTGGTGGCCAGATCGCGACCTACGACCGGTGTGGCAACGTGACTGTTGGGATACGCAACTGCGCACTGAGGCGAGCTACGACGACAAGCGGGAATACGTGCGGCACAATCCAGTGCGACACGGTCTCGTCCGGCACCCGGATGAATGGCCGTTCCAGGGGGAGATGAACCGTCTCGATTGGTCGTGACAGGTTCTGCTGGAGGGCCGCGCTTCCGCGCGGCCGGCGCCGCGGAGCGGCGCCCTCCAACGCTGCCCTGACCGACGCTGCCCTCACGTCCCGACTGCGGCGCGCCAGGTCGATTCGAGCGCGACGAGGTCGCGCAGGGTGGTGGTCTGTGCCTCCGCGGCATGCTGCACGGCGGTGCGGGCGGCGTCGGACTGACTACCGAGGGCGCGGCGGGTGCGCAGGATGACCTCCGCGAGGAGACGGCGCGCGCGCCAGGCGAGGCCGCGGCGCACCACGAAGCGGACGGCGAACAGGTAGGCGGCGAGGAGCAGGCCGGCGTTGAGGAGGAAGTCGAATCCGAGGTAGGCGCCGCCGATGAATCCGAGCGCCACCTGGTAGAGCACCCACAACGCGAGGGCGTACACCGGCAGATCGAGCAGCCAGCGCACATAGCGCAGCACGCTGCGTTCGGCGGCGGCGGGCAGCTCGCGGTGGACGAGCCGTGCCCAGGCATCCTCGACGGCGGTGCCGGCCACGGCGCGCGCCGCGTCGGGTCCCGGCAGGCCGAGTGCGTCGGGAACGCCGGTCAGCCGGGCGGCGCGCACGCGCGCCGGCGACAGCGCGTCGCTGTACCAGGCGGCGAACTCCGTCTCGCTCGGCAGCAGTGCGGCGGCGTCGCCGACGCGCTGCTCGCGCAGCGCGCGCTGCACCTGGTCGGCGGCCAGCGCGCCGGCCGCGGTACCGGCCGCGAGCAGCGGATTGCGCGCCGCGATCGCCGCGCCCGCGCCGAGGCCGAGTCGCGGCGAGCCCGCCGGCTGCGCAGCGCCCAGCCGCCGGGACCGTCCCAGCGCTTCGCCGCCTCGGCCCAGAGCAGCGCGCAGAGATCGGCGCGGCGCAGCGCCAGCCGCTCGGCGACGTCTGCGGCGCAGCGCTCGCCGAGATTGTCGAGCCCGGCGGCGGCGTCGACCGGCAGCGCGGCGAGATCGGCGGCGGCGTCGGCCTGCACGCCCGCGAACAGCGTGCCCAGCCGCGCCGCGGTGCCGAGCGCGTTCAGGCGGCGCACGCCGCCGATCGCGCTGTCGCGCACCAGCTCCTGCAACGTCCGGCAGAAGGCCGCCCATCCCTCCGCGTTCGGCTGCGACTGCGCGGCGCGGGCGCTGATCGCGATCACCGGGGCCTGCGGCGCGCGCCAGCGGTCGCTGGCGAGCTCGACGAATCTGCGCCAGCACCGCGTCGCGCGCCTCGGGCGTCAGCTCGTCGCTGCGGTTGAGGACGAACAGCAGATGCCGGCGGCCGGCGAAGGCATCGACGAACGAGACCGACGCCTCCTCGAGCACCGACTGGCGATGCAGCACCACCACGAGCACGTCGCTGCGCTCGGCGAGCGCCGTCACCGTGGCTCGATGCTGCTCGTCGATGCTGTTCATGTCCGGCGCGTCGATCAGCACCTGCGCCGTCCACGGTCCGTCGGCGGCGTCGTAGCGGACGACCACCGGCGCCGCCCTCGCTCTCGCGGCCGTCGGGGCGCGCGACGGCCTCGACTCGGTCAGCTCGCCGAGGTCGGCGTCGAGCGGCGCGTAGATCACCGGCTGGCGCGTGGTCGGTCGGTCGACGCCCTCCTGGGCGATGCGCCGCCCGGCGAGGGCGTTGAGCAGCGTCGACTTGCCGGCGCCGGTGGCGCCGACCAGCGTGATCACGGCGGCGCGCTGCACGCGGGCGATCTGGCGATCGAGATCGGCGAGCAGCCGGTCGAGCTCCGGCCGCCGCTCCGCCACCGCGCGCAACGGCGCCACCACGTCGATCTGCGCGTGCAGGCGCCGCCGCAACGCCTCGAGCGCAACCCGCAGGTCAGTCATCGCCGCCGTGCTCCTCTGTGCACCCTGTGGTCATACTTCTGATTGCAGGTCTTGCAGCTGCTTCGCGAGTGCGGTGTCCTGCGCGATGCCGGCGCGGACGAACGGCGCCGTGGTGGGCAGGGCGGCGTCGACGAGGCTGTGCGCCAGATGGTGGCCGCGCACGTCGGTCCAGCGCCGTCGCGCGTCGGCCATGATGCCGCTGCCCAGCACGTGCGCGTACTTCTCGAACAGGAACGTGCCGACGGCGCCGCCGCCGACGGCGGCGAGGTCGGAGCCGAGGCCGCCGGTGTTGACGATCACCGCCGCGGCGAGCGCGATGGGCACCAGCGTGGCGAGGTCGGCGGCGGCCTGGATGTCGATGTCGAAGCCGCGATCCTCGATCGCGCTGCTCGACGAGCTGCTCGCAGGCATGCTGGAACTCCGCGACCTCGGCGTCGTCCATGTCGAGCGGCGCCGACGCCGTTTTCGAACGCCGCGGCGCGCCGCTGGTCGGCGAGGTCGGCGTCGAGCCGCACGGTCACCGCCGGCCCGGCGGTCTGCCGCGCCGGGTGGCGCGCCTCGCGGCCGAGGTCGCGCACCAGCTCTTCCCAGAACGCCGGCCAGGCGGCTGGCGAGCTCCTCGCGCTCGATGCTGACGAGCGTGCCCGCCGCCTTCTCTGGCCGCGGCTGCTCGCCGCGCAGGCGCGAGCGGGAGGCTCTCGATGCCGAGGCGGATGTGGCGCAGGGTGGTGCGCCAGCTGCGGCTGAGCGGGTTGCTGCGCCGGTCGAGCACGGTGCGGAACGCATCGACGAAGGGGCGCGCCGGCATGGCGGCGGCGGCGACGCGCATGCCGGCTTCGATGGCGCGCGCCTCGGCGGCCTGCAGCACCGCGCCGGCGCGCAGCGCGTCGGCGGCGAGCGCCGCGGACGTCTCGCGCAGGGCGTCGCGCAGGCGCGCGAGCGCGGCGTCGAAGCGCGCGCGTCTTCACCTCGGCGATCGCGCCGACGTCGAACAGCATCGCCCGCAGCGGTCGACCGGGCGGCTGGCCGGCGAAGCGATCCGGGATCGAGCGGCGCCTCGCCGCGCTGCACGGCGAGGCTGTGCGGCGCCCAGAAGACCGCCAGCGGCGCGGTGCCGACGTCGGCGGCGAGCTTGGCCGCGTGCGCCGCGCGCGACCTCGGCGTCGCCCGCCTCGTTGTAGACCAGCATCCAGGGCCGCCCGTGCTGCAGCCAGCGCTCGAGAAACCGCACCACCGCGCGGTTCTGGTAGGAGTGGCGCGTGACGATCGCGACGACCAGGTCGGCGACGGCGAGGAGCGACTCGCTGGCGATGCGGTTGTCCTCGAGCATGCTGTCGAAGTCGGGCGTGTCGATCAGCATCAGCCCGTCGGGCAGCGCGGCCTCGGCGGCGACCAGCAGCTCGGCGGGGTCGTCGGTCGGTTGCAGCGGCGCGTCGGCGACGTCGTCGGGGAAGGGCTGCAGGCGGAAGCGCGCCAGCGTCGGCTCGGCGCGCAGGCGTCCGAGCAGCGAGGGGTTGGCGGCGCCGACCAGGCGGCGGGTGGCGCCGCCGGTCGGCAGCGACGGGCTCAGCATGCGGCCGACGAGGGCGTTGAACAGCGCCGACTTGCCGGCGTTGTTGGGGCCGACGATGCCGACGACCAGGTAGGCGTCGCCGCCGGCCGACCGCGGCAGCAGGTCGCGCTCGAGCAGGTCGAGCGCCTGTGCCGCGCTCGGCAGCCGCTCGCGCAGCGGCGCCAGCAGGTCGCGCGCGCGGCGCAGGGCGGCGGACCGATCCATCGATCGTACAAACCACAGAGGGCCACCGAGGACCACAGATGCCCCCCTGTGTGGTCCTCGGTGTGCCTCTGTGGTTAATCTCGCGGGATGAAGGATCTCGAAGAGAGCCGCGCCCTGACGCTGGACTTCCGCAAGCTGCTCAAAGCCACGACCGCCTGCCCCGACATCCTGCCGGTGGCCGTGCAGAACGCCGATACCGGCGAGGTGATCCTCGTCGCCTACGCCAACGAGCAGGCGCTGCGCGCCAGCATCGACCAGCGCACGGCGGTCTTCTGGAGCACGTCACGCAACGAGCTGTGGGAAAAGGGCAAGACCTCGGGCGAGACCTTCGAGCTCGTCGAGGTGCGCGTGAACTGCGAGCAGAATTCGTTGCTCTACATCGTCCGCCCGCGCCGCGGCGGCATCTGCCACACCAAGAACGCCAAGGGCGAGCCGCGCAACTGCTACTACCGGACGCTCGATTTCCAGACGGGCGAGCTGGTCAATCAGGATCCCTGACCCGGGCACCGGCGTCGCGAACGGCGACGATCCACACGGCGACGGCGGCGACCGTCCACGCCGCGCTGCACCCGCGCCAGGCCTGATCGAAGGTGATCCAGGACGCGACCAGCAGCGCGGTCCCGGTCACCCACCGGCGCCGATAGAGTTGCCCGAGCCCGGGCAGCCAGAACGACAACTGCGCGGCGCAGCGATCGCCCGACCGCGCAGCCGATTGCCACGCCGCCCGCCACCGGGCGGTGCGGCACACCGCCGTGCGGCAACCAGGGCCGCGGCTACGGCGGTCCGCGTCAGTCCGCATGCCACGCCTCGATGCGGCGGCGGCCGTCGCGGCCGAGGCGGCGGAACTCCAGCTGCTGCATCAGCTCCGCCCACCAGCCGCGCGGTGGGCTCGGGCGGAGCGAGCCGCGCCGCGACTCGACGGTGAAGATGCCGCCGGCGACGCGTCCGCGCAGATGGACCTGCCGCAGGTCGCGCAGGTCGGCGTCCTCCGCGTGCAGCAGCACCGTCGCGGCGCCATCCGGGGCGTCCACCGGAAAGGCGCGCGGCGTCGTCCGCCGGCGGCGCGATCGGCGCGATCACCGGCGTCCCGTCGGCGTCGAGCGTGATCACGGTCGCCGCGTCGCTGCCCGGGACGGCCGTCACGCGACGCGCCGCGATCGTCATGAAGACGCGGCCGAAGTACCAGCCGAACAGCGAGCGATGGAACGGGATGGCGACGATGTCGCGCGCCGGCGGATACTTCCGCAGCTCCGCGTCGAGGAAGCGGGCGACGAACTCGTCGCCCGAGACGTCGGCGTGGACGCGCGCGTCGCCCTGCACGAGCCAGCCGCCGACGAGCAGCGCGACGCGCCCGTCGCGCCGCACCGCCTCGGTCTTGCGCATGAAGGCGAGGGTGGAGGTCAGCACGATCGCGTCGCCGTCGCGGTAGGGCGTCATCGGCCACCCGGTCGGCCGGCCGGCGGCGTCGCGATAGGCGACGATCGCCACCGGCGCCGCGTCGACGGCACGCAGGGCCAAGTCGAGCGGCGCCGCCCCGAGCGCCGCCGCCGCGAGGACCGTCGCCATCATCGATCTCGTCCGCTGCGGCCTGGGAGCGCGGGCGGCTCGCCCGCCGCGCAGCGCGCTGAGGACACGTCAGGCGTCCGACCGCTCGTGGCAATGCCAGGCGCGGCACGGCGGGCGAGCCGCCCGCGCTCCCAGGCCGGACTTGCCAGTAGCATATCGTATTTATTACACACGTCCGAAATACGCCGCAAGCGAGGAATCCAATGCCCAAGATCGTCCACCATGACGAACGCCGCGCCGTCATTGCCCGGGCGGCGTGGCGGACCATCGCGCGGCATGGCGTCGACGCCAGCACCGTGCGCACGATCGCGCGCGAGGTCGGCTGCTCGACGGGCGTGCTGCAGCATTACTTTCCCGACAAGGACGCGCTGCTGTTGCACGCGCTTCGCCTGGCCACGGCGCAGACCGGCGGCCGCATGGCCGCGCGGGCGCAGGCGGCGGGCGGTCTCGCGGCGTTGCGGGCGGTGGTGCGCGAGGCATTGCCGCTCGACGCGGACAGCCGTCTCGAGTGGCGCATCTGGCTCGCGTTCTGGGGACGCGCGGTCAGCGACCCGGCGCTCGCCCGCGAGCAGCGCCGGCGCTACGTCGAATGGCGCGCGCTGGTCCGCGGCCTGCTGCACGACGCGCAGCGGCGCCGCGAGCTGCCGGGTCGCCTGGACGCGGCGCGCGAGGCGGACGCCGTGGTGGCCTTCGTCGACGGCATCGGCATCTCGGCGACGCTCGAGCCGGGGCGGATGCCACCGGCGCACCAGCTCGCGTTGGTGGACGAGTACCTGCGGCGGCTGGGCGTCCGCGCCGCGCGACGTTGACTGGTGCGTCCGGCATTGCGAGGAACCGGACATGGCGCATCCGCGGACGCTGGTCATCGGACTCGACTCGGCCGAGCCCTCGCTGCTGCGGCGGTGGTGCGCCTCGGGCGATCTTCCGGTGCTGCGCCGCCTGCTCGCCAGCGGGGCGTCTGGCGAGATGGAGACGGGCTCGCGGCAGTTTCCGGATCCGGCGATGCTGTCGGCCTACACCGGGCTGGGACCGGCGCGCCTGGGTCGCTACTTCTTCATCCAGCCGCGGACCGACCGGCCGCAATTGGAGTTGACCGACCACCGGCTGCGGGCCGAGCCGTTCTGGATGACGGCGGGTCGCCACGGGCGCCGGTGCGTCGTCGTCGACACGCCGAAGATCGGCCTCCATCCGCCCGCCGGCGGCGTGCACGTGGTCGGCTGGGGTTCGCACGGCTTCAACAAGTCCATCCGTTCACAGCCGGAGGGGCTGGCGGACGAGCTGCTGGCGCGGCACGGCCGCTACCCGCTCGAGACCTGCGACGACCACGGCCGCGGCCTGCGCAGCTACCGCCGGTTGCGGCGCCGGCTGCTCGACGGGGTCGCGGCGCGTCGGCGGCTGTTGGTCGATCTGGCACGCGGGCGCGACTGGGATCTCTTCTTCGCCGTGTTCGCCGAGACGCACTGTGCCGGACACAACCTCTGGCACTTTCACGATGCATCCCATCCGCTGCATCACCCGGACGCGGAGCTCGGTGACGCGCTGCGGGCGGTGTACGCCGCGGTCGACGACGCCATTGGCGCGCTCATCGCGGCCGCCGGTCCCGATGCGCGCGTGGTGCTCTTCTCGAGTCAGGGGATGCGGCCGCAATACCACGGCCGCGATCTGATCCCGTCGCTGCTGCGCCTCTGGGGGATGCACGAGCCACGCGACCGGCCGCCCGATCCGGCGCGCGAAGCGCGGCTGACCGCGCGCCGTCCGCTGCTCAAGTCGCTGCGCGAAGCCGTGCCGCTGCCACTGCAGTACATGGTCAAGCGCCGCCTGCCACAGGCCCTCGGCGAGGCGCTGCTGATCCGCTTCATGGGGGCGATCGCGCTCGATGTCGCGGCGCGCGCCTACCAGGTCCCCAACAACGAGATGAACCCCTCGGTGCGCATCAACCTGCTCGGCCGCGATCCGTGCGGCCTCGTCAAACCGGGGCCGGAATACGATGCGCTCACCCGCTTCCTCGCGGCCCGACTGCGTGCCCTGGTCAACCCCGCCACCGGTGGCGCGGCGCTCGCCGACGTGACCATCAGCAGCGAGGTCCATCGCGGCGAATACCGCGACGCGTTGCCCGATCTGACCGGCTACTGGAGTCCCGACGCGCCGATCGACGCGCTCTACTCCCCGGGCTATGGCACGATCGTCGGCGGTCACCGCGACTATCGCACCGGCGGACACGGGCCGCAGGGCCTGGTCTGCGTGAGCGGCGCGCCGGGCCACTTCGCCGGCGCCCACATCGCCGACATCGCGCCGACCGTGCTCGATCTGCTCGACGTCCCCGCCGCGCCCGACCTCGACGGCCGCAGCCTGCTGGGTAAGGACGGACTCATCGTCGAAGGTGGAAGGGTGAAGGCGTGATGCAGGCCCTGACGTGGGATGGCGCGACGGTCGCGGTGACCGAGCGGCCGGAGCCGCACGCCGACGGCGATCGCGCCGTCGTGCGCGTGAGTCTGGCCGGCATCTGCAACACCGACCTCGAGCTGATGCGCGGGCTACATGGGGTTCCGCGGCGTGCTCGGGCACGAGTTCGTCGGCGTCGTGCGAGGACGGACCGCCGGCCTGGCGCGGCCGGCGCGTGGTCGGCGAGATCAACTTCGCCTGCGGGCGCTGTGCCACCTGCGCGGCGCGGGCTCGGGCGCCACTGTCCGACCGCGCGCGGTGATGGGCATCCTCGACGCCGACGGCGCCTTCGCCGAGTACGTGCGCGGTGCCGGTGGCGAATCTGCACGCCGTCCCCGACGGCGTGACGGACGACGCGGCCGCCTTCGCCGAGCCGCTGGCCGCGGCGTTCGAGATCGTCGCGCAGGTGCCGGCGGCGGCGCAGGCGCGCTGCGTCGTGCTCGGCGACGGCAAGCTCGGCCTGCTGGCGGCGCAGGTGCTGGCCGCGGCCGGCGCGCGCGTGCTGGCGGTCGGCAAGCACGACGACAAGCTGGCGCATCCTGCGCCGGCGCGGCATCGAGACGGTGCGTCGGCGAGCCTGGGATCGCGCCGCCGGCGATGTCGTCGTCGAGGCGACCGGCAGCGCCGCCGGCTTCGAGCATGGCGGTGGCGGCGACGCGTCCGCGCGGCACGCTGGTGTTGAAGAGCACGGTGGCGCATGCGCGCGCCGCTCAATCTGGCGCCGCTGGTGATCAACGAGATCACCGTCGTCGGCTCGCGCTGCGGGCCGTTCGCGCCGGCGCTCGACGGCGCTGGCGCGCGGCGCGGTCGACGTGCGGCCGCTGATCACGCGCCCGCCGGCCGCTGCGCGACGGCGTCGAGGCGCTGCGACTGGCGGCGCAGCCGGGTGTCGTGAAAGTGCTGCTCGAGCCATGAACGCGCCACGTGCCAGAGAGGAGCGCACGATGCGGCTGCACGCAATGACCTGCGGCTGGTTGGAAGGGCCGCTGGGAAACTTTCTCGCCGGCGAGCGCGGGCGGCATGCGCGTCCCGGTGCCGTGCTTTCTCATCGATCATCCGCAGGGCCGGTGCTGTTCGACAGCGGGCTGCATCCGCAGACGCAGAGCGACCCCGCCGGCCGGCTCGGGGTGGTGTCGCAGGTGTTCACGGTCGAGTTCGCGCCGGGCGAGGAGGTCGCGGCGCGGCTCGCGGCGCTCGGCGTCGACGCGGCGCGCGTCCGCTATCTGATCAACTCGCATCTGCACTTCGACCACACCGGCGGCAACGCGCAGATTCCCAACGCCCGTCTCGTCGTGCAGCGACGCGAATGGGAGGCCGGCCACGACCCCGACCAGATCGCCCGCCAGTTCTACTTTCCGCACGACTACGAGCACGGCCACGACATCGTCCTGGTCGACGGCGAGCACGATCTGTTCGGCGACGGGCGCATCGTCTGCCTGCCGACGCACGGCCACACGCCGGGACACCAGTCGCTGCGCGTTCGCCTCGACTCCGGCGACGTCATCCTGACCGGCGACGCCTGCTACTTGCGGCGGACGCTGGAGGAGCTGCACCTGCCGGCGGTGGTCGACGATCCCGAGGCGCTGCGCGCCGCCCTGCTCAAGTTGCGCGCGTTGCGCGACGCCGGCGCCCGCCTGATCTTCGGCCACGACCCGGACGATTGGGCGACCGTGCCGGCGCTGATGACCTGAGGCGCCGGCGCCTTGTCCACGTTCGTCGCCCCGGCTTTGCGCGCCGCGCGGCGCGTGCGAGCATGCCGTCCATGGGCAAGGTCTACGAGGCCATCGACGGGCACCTGGCGGCGTTCATCAGCGCGCAGCACGTCTTCTTCGTCGGCACCGCGCCGAGCGGTGGCGAGGGACACGTGAACGTGTCGCCCAAGGGGATGGACAGCTTCCGCATCCTCGACCCGACCACCGTCGCCTACCTCGACCTCACCGGGAGCGGCGTCGAGACCATCGCCCATCTGCGCGACAACGGCCGCATCACGCTGCTGTTCTGCGCCTTCGAGGGGCCGCCGAAGATCGTCCGCCTCTACGGCCGCGGCGAGTCGGTGCTGCCGGGCGCCGCGGCCTTCGCCGATCTCGCCGCGCAGTTTCCGGCGCTCCCGGGCCGGCGATCGGTGATCCGCGTCCGCCTCGATCGGGTCAGCGATTCGTGCGGCTACGCCGTGCCCACCTATCGCTACGCCGGCGAGCGCGACCAACTCGTCGCCTGGGCCGAGCGCAAGGGTGCCGGCGGCCTCGACGCCTATCGCCGCGAGCGCAACGCGCGCAGCATCGACGGCCTGCCCGGCATCGGCGACGACTGAGCATCGCCGGCGGCGCATGGCGGCCGCCATGCGAGGCGCTGCGGCGCAGTTCGCGGTTTCTGGTCGGCTACCTGCGTGGTAGCTTCGCCGACGTCGCGGAGGCGCGGGCGCGACCAATCGGAACTGTCGGGATGGCCGGGACTCTACTGCCACTGAGCGCCGCGCGCGTGCTGGAGCGCGCGCCGGACATCACACTGCGGCCCGCGGCGGCGGCGCGGGCCAGCGGCGATGCCGGCCGCCGCTACCTCATCGATCAGGCGCAGACGGCGTGCGAGCACCTGCCGTGGGCGGTGACGGCGTTCCTGCTCACCTACGCCGCGATCGCGGTGTTCGAGGTGTGGCACGCGCCGCAGCGTCTGTGGCTCTACGCGACCATCTACGCGCTCGGTGCCGGGTACTGCGCGGTGGCGGTGGCGCTGACGCGCGGTCCCGCGGTGTCCCCGGCGCGCGTCGTGACGGTGACGACGACGCTCGGCATCCTGCTCATCGCCAACACCAGCACGTACCATATCCTCGGACGGGGCGAGGCCGAGGTGCTGGCGCTCGGCAACCTCTACCTGGTGATCGGCTTCCTCACCGCGTTTCAGCTGGGGGGCGGGCCGCAGCTACTCGTCGCCCTCGCGGGCTGCGCGGGGTTGCTCATTGGGCTGTGTACCACCGTCACCGCGTCGGTGGACGCCGGCATCCTCATCTCCGGGATGCTGTCGCTGTGCGGCCTCTCGGTCGCTGGGGCGGTGTTCAGCGATCGTCAACGACGCGGCCTGTTCCGAGCGCGCGAGGAGCTGAAGGCCGCAAAGGAGGCCGCCGAAGCGGCCAGCCATGCGCGGCGCGACTTCGTCGCCAGCGTCAGCCACGACCTGCGGACGCCGGTCAACATCATCTTCGGCATGGCCGACATGGCGCTCGACGTGGCGGTGACGGCGGAGCAGCGCGACTTCGTCGAGACCATCAAGCGGTCGGCCGGACAGCTGCATGCGTTGATCAACGACCTGCTCGACTTCTCCAAGATGGACGCCGGCGTCGTCGACCTGCGGCCGCGCCCGTTCGCGCTGCGCCCCTGGCTCGAGCAGACGCTGGCGCCGCACGCGCGCGACGCGGCGGCGAAGGACGTGCGGCTGCAGGCGACCGTGCACGCGGCGCTGCCCGAGGCGCTGGTCGCCGATCCCGACCGGCTCGCCCAGGTGGTCGGCAACCTGGTCGGCAACGCGGTGAAGTTCACCGAGCGCGGGAGCATCGGCGTGCGGGTCACGTCCGACCGCGCGGCGCCGGCGTCCCGCCTGCGCTGCGAGGTGAGCGATACCGGCTTCGGCATCGCGCCGGACGAGATCGCGCGGCTCTTCCAGCCCTTCTCGCAGGCGTCGGCCGCGACCCGCTCGCACGGCGGCAGCGGGCTCGGGCTCGCCATCTGCCGGCGGCTGGTCGAACAGATGGGCGGCTCGATCGGCGTCGAGAGCGCGCCGGGTCGCGGCTCGACGTTCTGGTTCAGTCTCCCGCTGGGGGAGTGAGCGGACCCGTCGGCGCCGGCGCCAGGCGGACCGGCCGCAGGGCGTCGAGCGGGATCGACACGCGGAACGTCGAGCCCTTGTCCGGCGCGCTCTCGACCTCGATGCGTCCACCGAGCATGTCGAGGAGCCGCGTGACGATGTAGAGGCCGAGGCCGACGCCGCCGTGCCGCCGGGTCGTCGAGCCGTCGCCCTGGCGGAACGGCTCGAAGATCACGGACAGCACCGCCGGCGTCATGCCGACGCCGGTGTCGGTGACGCAGAGCTCGAGCCAGTGACCGCGCGCCGTCGCGGTGACCGCGACGCTGCCGGTGTCGGTGAACTTGTACGCGTTGTTGATCAGATTCTTGAGCAGCACCTTCACCTTCACGCCGTCGCTGTAGAGCGGCGGCAGATCGTCCGGAACCGTCCACACCGACTCGACGCCGGGCTTGTCGCGGACCGCCGCGGTCTCGATCTTGATCTCGCGCAGCAGGGCCGCGGGCTCGAGGTCCTGCAGGGTCAGCGCGCTGCGGCCGGTCTCCAGCCGCGTGATGTCGAGCGTCGCGCTGATCAGCTCCAGCAGCTCACGGGCGCTGGTGCCGACACGGTCGAGGCTGGCGGTCTGCTCGGGGGTGAGACGGCCGAAGACCTCGTCGAGCAGCAGCTCCGTGTAGCCGATGATGACGTTCAGCGGCGTGCGCAGCTCGTGCGACATGGTGGCGAGGAACACCGACTTGAGTTGGTTCGCGCCCTCCAGCTTGTCGACCAGGCGGGCGTTCTCGAGCGCCAGCGATGCGAGCTGCGCCAGGCCGCCCGCGATGCGGTACTGGCGCGGGCCGAACGTGCTGCCGGCGGTGCGCTGCGCGGCGACGTGCACGCCGACCACCTGCGTGCCGCGGCGCAACGCGACGGCGAGCAGCTCGCGCACGTCGTAGGCGGCGAGCAGCTCCGGCGGGATGTCGCGGCCCTGGATTGCCTCCGATGCGTGCACGATGCCGTCGCTGTGGAGCGGCTCGCTGAGCACCGGCACCAACGCGCGCGGCACGCGCAGCGCCCGCACGGCCTCCCAGCGCTCGGGCGTGTACCCGAAGCTGGCCACCGGCACGTATTCGTCCTCCTCCTCGCTGTAGAGGAGCGTGTAGGCGACGTCGCACTGCAGGACGTCGGTGGTGATGCGGCACAACAGATCGAGCAGGACCGGCAGGTCCACCGACGAGATGAGCTCCTGGCCGATGCGGGCGAGAGCGGTCGCCACTTCGCCTTCCTCGCGCTCGGCGCGCCGCAGGTCGGCGGCGTCGAGCGCCGCGCCGATCTGCGGAGCGAGCGCCTCTGCGAACGCGACCTGATCGGCGTCGAAGCGGGTGCCGCCGCGGTCGGCGAGAAACAGGCCGCCGAAGTGGCGCCCGTGCCAATGGACGGGGGACGCGATGGCGTGGGTGATGCCGGCGTCGGTGAGCGGCGTGATCAGCTCGAGGTCGGCGGCGCGCTCGAAGACCAGCGTGCGTCCGGCGCGCAGTGCGGAGTTGACCGGTCCATGCGGCGCGAGACGGCGATCGCCGGCGCCGCGCTCGGCGGCGATGCCGTGATGGGCAAGCACCCGGCCCTCGCCCCCGGCGCATTCGTCGCCGGCGATGACGACGACCCCGCAGGGCAGCACCGTGGCGATGCGCGCGCACACCTCGCGCAGCGTCGCCACGAGATTGCGCGAACCGCTCAGCTCGCGGACGATGTCGACGAGCGCGCGCGTGCGTGCCTCGACCCGCGCCCGCGCCGTGACGTCGCGCGCGATGCCGAGCACGCTCCCAGCGGCGGCGGCGCCCGGCGACGCGGTCAGGGTGAGCTCGACGATGTGCTCGCCGCCGGCGGCGTCGGGGATGCGGAGCGACACGCCGCGCATCGCCTCGCCGGCGCGCGCGCGGGCCAGCACCGCGGTCGCCAGCGGCACGTCGGCGGCGGCGGGCAGCGCGAGGAAGGGACGCCCGAGCCAGTCGGCGCAACGGAATCCCAGGACGCTCTCGAATGCGGGGTTGAGCGACGCGAAGGTATCGTCGGGCCCGATCGTGAGGATCACGTCGGGCGCCCCGTCGACCAGCGAGCGATAGCGCGCCTCGGAATCGCGCAGCGCCGCCTCCGCGTTGGCGCGCTGGCGGTGCTCCTCGGCGGCATGCAGGGCGCGGCTGACCACGGGAGCGAGGCGCTCGAGATGCTGCTTGAGCACGTAGTCGGTGGCGCCGAGGCGGAGCATCTCGATCGCCGCCTCCTCGCCGAGCGCGCCGGAGACCAGCACGAAGGGGAGATCGGGACGCCGTTCACGCAGGAGGCGCAGGGCATCGAGGCCGCCGAAGTTCGGCAGCCGGTAGTCGGCGATGACGAGGTCGTACTCCTGCTCTGCGTCGAGCCGGGACAGGAAGGCCTCGGCGGTGTCCACGCGGTCCGCCTCACATGCGAGGCCGGCGGCGGACAGGGCGCGCACCTCGAGCTGCACGTCGATGGGATCGTCCTCGACGAAGAGGATGCGCAGGGGTGCGACTGCCGCTGCGGCGGGGTCACGAGGCGGCGACGGCGCACGTGGGAGGGCCGATGACATAGCGGTCGACGGGTGCGGATTATAGCGAGACGGGCGGGCGCCGATACAAGACTTCGCGTCTTGGCGGCCCGGGACGACCGGGATATGCGGGTTTTCCAGATCCGGACTCGCCCAGATGCGCGCCCACATCGTCACCCACCACCTCGAGATGACCGCCCCCGAGGAGTTGCGGCCGGCCCGGCCGTGCCGCGACGCGTACCGGTGGGAGCGGGTCGGGGTCCCGAGCCCCGAGCTCAACCATTTCCTGTACCGGTCGGTGGGCGGCGACTGGTACTGGCTGTACCGCATCCCCTGGCCGCGCGAGCGCTGGCAGGCGCACGTCGAACGCCCGGAGCTGACGACCTGGGTGGCGTACGTCTCCGGGGCGCCGGCCGGCTACGCCGAGCTCGAGACCCAGGCCGGCGGCGCGGTCGAGATCCTCTACTTCGGCCTCCTGCTGCCGTTCATCGGCCGCGGCCTCGGCGGTGCCATCCTGACCGAGACCGTCCGCAGCGCCTGGGCCATGGGGGCACGCCGCGTCTGGCTGCACACCTGCAATCTCGATCACCCACACGCCCTCGCCCACTACCAGGCGCGCGGGTTCCGCGTGTTCAAGGTCGAGGAGCACGAGGAAGAGGTTCCCGACCGTTCGCCGGGGTACTGGGGCGGGGGCGGGGCGGCCGCTGGCTAGCCTGACCGGCCATTCTCTGGCCACCACGTATTTGCCAGGCGAGCCACCCCAGGCCACCGACCGACTGAACGTCGTTCATCTCGCTCGAACGCCTCGGGGGGCGGAGGGTGCACTTGATGCGACGGATGCTGACGATCGGGGCGCTTGCGACCCTGTCGATGTTCGATGGGCCGGCGATGGCGGCGGACTGCGCCGGCGACTGTGACGGCGACGGCGCCGTGGCGATCAGCGAGCTGGTGCGGGCGGTGTCCATCGCCCTCGGCAGCGCGCCGACGGCACAATGCGGCGCGGCCGATGCCAACGATGACGGCACGATCAGCATCGCCGAGCTGATCGGGTCGGTGAACGCGGCGCTCGGCGGTTGCGGCGGCGGCAACACGACGCCGACGCCGATCCGCACCGCGACGCCGTCACCGACCGGCGGCGTCTTCGTCCCCGGGTGCGACAACGGCACTTTCGACGTCACCTACCGCAACGTCAGCGGCGGCAACGTCGTGACCTCGGATCTGACCCTCGACCTGGTCGCCGCCGGCGATTTCTTCGACCCGCGCGGTCAGTTCTACCGGTGGTCGATCACCGGACTCCAGTGCACCAACATGCCGACCTTCCACCGCGCGGTGCAGATCCAGTTTGTGCTGGCGCCCGGCACCTTCGCGCCCGGCACCTACACGCTGACGCCGCCCCTGAGCTCCTTTCTCTATCAGGAGCTGCAGGACAACAACGTCTACCTGCGCGCCTGGGATACGACCAGTGCCACGCTGACCGTCGAATCCGTCGAGGGCGGCACCCTCCGCTTCCGCATCGCCGCCGCGATGAAGCCGTTACCGCTGTACAGCTTCGGGCAGACGCCGGAGGGAACGTTTGATCTCGAGGTGAGCGGGACGGTGGAGCACTTCACCAGTCAGTGAGGGCGGAAGCTGCTGGTTGTTCGGTTGTTGGTTGTCAGTCAGAAGGCGCGGGCAATTCGCCACCCTCTGACCGACAACCGCGCAACCTGACCTTGATCTGACCTTCTTTGGCCGCCCTCGGCGTCCTTGGCGGCCAATATCGTCACATCGAGGCCGACAACCCGTTGCTCACCCCTCCGCTCCCATGATGGCCTTCACCTCGAGGAACTCCTCGAAGCCGTAGGTGCCCCACTCGCGGCCGTTACCGGACTGCTTGTAGCCACCGAAGGGCGCGTTGAAGTCGGCGCCGGCGCCGTTGACGTGGACGTTGCCGGTGCGCAGGCGCGCGGCGACGCGCAGGGCGCGCGCCGGATCGGCGGACTGCACGTAGCCCGAGAGCCCGTACGGCGTGTCGTTGGCGATCTTCACCGCCTCCTCCTCGCTGTCGTACGGAAGGATCGCCAGCACCGGTCCGAAGACCTCCTCGCGGGCGATGGTCATGTCGTTGCGGACGTTGGCGAAGACCGTCGGGCGGACGTAGTAGCCCTTCTTGATCCCGTCGGGGCGGCCCGGGCCGCCGGCGACGAGCTCGGCGCCTTCCTTGATGCCGGCTTCGATCAGGCCCTGGATCTTCTTGAACTGCGCCTCGCTCACCACCGGGCCGATCGCCACGCCCTCGGTCTGCGGATCGCCGACGACCGTTTCCTCGGCCGCGGCGCGGGCGGCCGCGATGGCCTCGGCATGGCGGCCGCGCGGCACGAGCATGCGGGTCGGCGCGTTGCAGGACTGGCCGCTGTTCATGAAGCAGGCCTTCACGCCCGCCGCGACCGCGCGGGGCAGGTCGGCGTCGTCGAGGATGATGTTCGGCGACTTGCCGCCCAGCTCCTGGGAGACGCGCTTCACCGTGTCGGCCGCGCCCTTGGCCACCTGCACGCCAGCGCGTGTCGAGCCGGTGAACGACACCATGTCGATGCCGGGGTGCGACGAGATCGCCGCGCCGACGGTCGGACCGTCGCCCTGCACCAGGTTGAACACGCCCTTGGGCACGCCGGCCTCGTCGAGGATCTCGGCGATGATGACGGCGCTGAGCGGCGCGATCTCGCTCGGCTTCAGGACCATCGTGCAGCCGGCGGCGAGGGCCGGGGCGACCTTGCAGGCGATCTGGTTCACCGGCCAGTTCCACGGCGTGATCAGACCGCAGACGCCGACCGGCTCGCGGACGATCTTGGTGGAATCGCGGTTCTCGACGAACTCGTAGCTCTTCAGCACTTCGAGGGTGGACGAGAAGTGGGCCAGGCCTGCCGGTGCCTGCGCCGCGTTGGCCAGCCACATCGGGGCGCCCATTTCCTTCGAGATGGTGGCGGCGAGATCACCGAGGCGGGCGAGGTAGGCATTGATGATGCGCTCGAGCAGAGCGACGCGCTCTTCGCGGCTGGTGACGGAATACGTCTCGAAGGCGGCGCGGGCGGCGGCGACGGCGCGGTCAACGTCCTCGGCACCACCGAGGCTGATGCGGCCGATGACCTCTTCGTTGGCCGGGTTGATGACTTCGAGGGTGCGCGGCTTGATCGGATCGACCCAGGCCCCGTTGATGTAGAACTGCAGATCGTGCGACATGCCTCTGCTCCTTTTTCGGTATGATGGGCGACGCTACCAGCCCGCCACCGCCACCTCCAGAGCGCTCGCACGCCCGTCCGCCTGCGCGTCGCGGGTTGACAACGGCATACCATCGACTAGTTGACGGTGCCGTGCAAGCACGAGGTGCGGTGGGCCTGTCGTCGGGATGGCCGGTCCGGCAATGTCGTCCGATCGGCGGATCGATGACGCGTGAAACCGCGCTCGCCGTCGTCGCGCTGCTGGCGCTCTGCGGCGGTTGCAAGTCCGGCGAGGAGGCCAAGGCGCCGCCGCCGATGGACGTGCAGGTGGTGGAGGTCGTGCAGAAGGACGTGCCGGTCTTCCAGGAGTGGATCGGCACCCTCAGCGGCTACATCAACGCCGTCATCCGTCCGCAGGTGAAGGGCTACCTGCTCACCAAGGCCTACGAGGAAGGGTCGGTGCGTGCAGAACGGGCAGCTGCTGTTCCAGATCGACCCGCGCGAGTTCCAGGCGCAGCTCGACCAGGCGGCCGGCGCCCTGAAGCAGGCGAACGCCGATCTCGGTGAAGACCCAGCTCGACGTCGCCCGCTACACGCCGCTGGCCAAGGAGGGGGCGGTCAGCCAGCAGGAGCTCGACAACGCGGTGCAGGCCAACCAGGCCAACCTGGCGGCGGTGGACTCGGCGCAAGGCGCAGGTCGAGCAGGCCAAGCTCAATCTCGGCTGGACGAAGGTGACCTCGCCGATCGCCGGCGTCTCCGGCATCGCCATCGCCCAGATCGGCGACCTGGTCGATCCGACGACGAAGCTGACGACGGTCTCGCAGGTCGATCCGATCAAGGCGGTCTTCCCGGTCAGCGAGCAGGAGTACCTGCGCTGCGCGCGCGGCCCACCGCGGTCGAATGAGCAGCCGAAGAAGGGCGACCTCGAGCTGCTACACTCGCCAACGGCGGCGCTCTATCCGCATCGCGGCACGGTCAGCGTCGTCGGCCGCGAGGTCGATCCCGCGCACCGGCACGATCACGCTCGAGGCGCTCTTCCCCAATCCCGACAACGTGCTGCGCCCCGGCGGCTACGCCAAGGTGCGAGGCAGACGTCGAGACCCTGTCGAACGCCCTGGTCGTTCCGCAGCGCGCCGTGTCGGACATGCAGGGCACGGCCCTGGTGGCGGTGGTCGGCGCCGACGATGTCGTCGAGATGCGCCCGGTCACCCTCGGACCGGCCAGCGGCACCGACCGGGTGGTGACCAAGGGACTGACCGCCGGGCGAACGCGTGATCGCCGAAGGCCTGCAGAAGGTGCGCGGCGGCATCAAGGTCGAATCCGCGGCCCTACGCGCCGGCCACCCCGTCGCCGAAGCCGGCCGGCTGACGCGCGACCGGGCGCCGCCGCATGTCGACACTTCTTCATCAACCGGCCCATCGTGGCGATGGTCATCTCGATCATCATGACGATCATCGGCGTCGTCGCCATGGTGCAGCTGCCGATCGCGCAGTTCCCCAACATCGCCCCGCCGGAGATCCAGCTGTCGGCCACCTACGTCGGCGCCGACGCGCTGACGGTCGAGCAGTCCGTGGCGACGCCCATCGAGCAGCAGATGCAGCGGCGTCGACGAGCATGATCTACATGTACTCGATCAACGCCAGCAACGGGCTGATGACGCTGAAGGTCGACTTCGACGTCGGCACCGACATCCGAACACCGACCAGATCCTGACCCAGATGCGCTACCTCGCAGGCCGAGTCGCAGCTGCCGTTCGACGTGCAGCAACTACGGCGTCACGATCAAGACCTCGACCACCAGCCCGCTGGCGCTGTTCTCCCTCTACTCGCCGAACGGCACCTACGACGCGCTGTTCCTGGCCAACTACGCCTACATCAACATCAACGATCCGATGACGCGCGTGCCCGGCGTCGGCCAGGTGCAGATCTTCGGCGCCGGCCAGTACGCGATGCGCTTCTGGGTCGACCCCGACACGCTCGTCCAAGCTCGGCATCACCGTCACCGAGATCCTCGACGCGCTGCAACAAGCAGAACACCGTCAATCCGGCCGGCCAGATCGGCGGCGAGCCGGTGCCGCCCGGCCAGCAGTTCACCTACACCGTGCGCGCCCAGGGCCGCCTGCATCGACGAGGAGCAGTTCGGCGACATCGTCGTCCGCGCCAACCCCGACGGCTCGATGGTGCGCATGCGCGACGTCGCGCGCATCGAGCTCGGCGCGCAGACCTACAGCATGATCGGCCGCCTCAACGGCAAGCCGGCGGCGATCATCGCGATCTACCAGCTGCCCGGCTCGCAACGCGATCGACACCATGAACCGGCGCGACGCAGCTGATGGAGGAGGCCAAGAGCCGCTTCCCGGACGACCTCGACTACGTCGTCTCGCTCGACACCACGCTGGCGGTGACCGAGGGCATCAAGCGAGATCGTCAAGACGCTGTTCGAGGCGCTGGTCCTGGTCATCATCGTCGTCTTCATCTTCCTGCAGGGCTTCCGCGCCACGCTGATTCCGCTGCTCGCCGTGCCGGTCTCGCTGGTCGGCACCTTCGCGATCTTCCCGCTGCTCGGCTTCTCGATCAACACGCTGTCGCTGTTCGGCCTGGTGCTGGCGATCGGCCTGGTCGTCGACGACGCCATCGTCGTCGTCGAGGCGGTCGAGCACCACATCGAGAACGGGCTGTCGCCGCGCGACGCGGCGCTCAAGGCGATGGAGCAGGTCTCCGGCCCGGTGGTCGCCATCGCGCTGATCCTGGCCGCGGTGTTCGTGCCGACCGCGTTCATCCCCGGCATCACCGGCCGGCTCTACCAGCAGTTCGCCGTCACCATCGCCGTGTCGGTGATCATCTCGGCGTTCAACGCCCTGACGCTCAGCCCGGCGCTGGCGGCGCTGCTGCTGCGGCCCCGCAAGGAAGCGCGCGGCCCGCTCGGTGCGTTCTTCCGCTGGTTCAACCGCGTCTTCGGCGCGCGCCACCGACGGCTACGTCGACTGGTGCCACCACCTGATCCGCAAGTCGGCGCTGGCGCTGCTGCTGCTCGCCGGCATCGCGGTGCTCGCCGGCTTCTTCGGCTCGCGCCTGCCGACGAGCTTCCTGCCGGAGGAGGACCAGGGCTACTTCTACATGAACGTGCAGCTGCCCAACGCCGCCTCGCTGCAGCGCACCGACGCGGTCTGCCGACAGATCGAGGCGATCCTCGCCGACACCCGGGCGTGCAGACCTACAACACCGTCGTCGGCTTCAGCCTGCTGAGCGGCGTCAACACGACCTACAGCGCCTTCTACTTCGTCACCCTGACGCCGTGGGACGAGCGCGACCCGAAGGGCCGCACCGCGGCGGTGATCATGCGCGAGCTCAACGAGAAGCTCGCACGATGCTGCCCGAGGCGCAGGCGTTCGCCTTCTCGCCGCCGGCGATCCCCGGCGTCGGCACCTCCGGCGGCGCGACCTTCATGCTCGAGGACCGCTCCGGCGGCAGCCGTCGAGTTCCTCGCCAAGAACACCGACGACCTTCCTCGCCGCGGCGCGCAAGCGGCCCGAGTTCGCGTCGGTGATCGACGACCTTCATCCCCAGCGTGCCGCAGGTGTTCGCCGAGGTCGACCGCGACAAGGTGCTCAAGCAGGGCGTCGACCTGAGCTCGGTCTACAAGACGCTGCAGGCCTTCATGGGCGGCGTCGTTCGTCAACTACTTCAACCGCTTCGGCCGCGTCTGGCAGGTCTACGTGCAGGCCGAGGGCGAGTGCCGCACGCGACGCCGAGAACATCGGCCAGTTCTACGTGCTGCAACAGCGAGGAGCGAGCAGGTGCCGCTCTCGACCGCTGGTCGACATGCAGAACGATCCACGGGCCCGGAGTTCACCATGCGCTACAACGGCTACCGCGCCGCGCAGATCAACGCCATCGACCAAGCCCGGCTACAGCTCCGGCCAGGCGATGGCGGCGCTGGAGGAGGTCTTCGCGCGAGACCATGCCGCGCGAGATGGGCTTCGACTACATGGGCATGTCGTTCCAGGAGCAGGTCGCCGCCGCAGGGCGTGCTCGCCGATGCGTCATCTTCGGCTTCTCGCTGCTGATGGTGTTCCTCATCCTGGCGGCGCAGTACGAGAGCTGGTCGCTGCCGTTCAGCGTCCTGCTCGGCGTGCCGATCGCCGTCTTCGGCGCCTTCTTCGCGCTCTGGCTGCGCGCCTTCGACAACAACGTCTACGCGCAGATCGGCCTGGTGATGCTGATCGGCCTCGCGGCCAAGAACGCCATCCTGATCGTCGAGTTCTGCCAAGGACGAGTACGAGAAGGGCAAGCCGCTGGTCGACGCGGCGCTCGCCGGCGCGCGGCTGCGCCTGCGGCCGATCCTGATGACCGCCTTCGCCTTCATCCTCGGCGTCGTGCCGCTGGTGACCGCCACCGGCGCCGGCGCGATGTCGCGGCAGCATGCTCGGCACGGCGGTGATCGGCGGCATGATCGCGGCGTCGCTGATCGCCATCTTCATCATCCCGGTGACGTTCTACGTCGTCGAGCGCCTGTCGAATCGCAGCGGCGGCGGCGAGCATCCCGGCTCCGAGGCGAGCGCGCCGCCGAGCCACTGAGCTAGCCGAGGACTGCCGGAATGGGCATGTCGTTGCGCGCCCGGCTCGCCCAGCCCTGGAACCACGAGCGCACCCTGACGGTGATGTTGGTCTTCCTCCTGATCAACATCATGCTGATCTACCCGCTCAGCGCCTCCGGCATCACCGGGCACCTCGTCTTCGGCATCGGCTTCGGCCTGCTGCTGGTCTCGGGCATCGCCGCGACGGCCGCCAACACCGGCGTGCTGATCACGTTCACCATCCTCGCCGTCATCAGCGCCGCGATCCATTGGATGCGCTACGTGAACCCGACGCCCGTGCTGCAGATCTGGGACATCGCCGCCTCGTTGGTCTCCAGCGCGATGCTGACCGGCGTCCTGCTGCTTCAGGTGTTCCGCGAGGGGGAGGTGACCGCGGCACGCATCCAGGGCGCGGTCGCGGTCTACCTCTTGCTCGCGCTCGTGTGGGCGTTCGGCTACGCGCTGATCGGCACGCTCGACGCGAATGCGTTCCAGGAGAGCGTGCCGATCAGCCCCACGGAGGTCGACAGCCACCGCTACATGTATTTCAGCTTCGTGACCCTCACGACGCTCGGCCTCGGCGACATCCTGCCGATCTCGCCGCTGGCGCGCCTGCTGGTGATCCTCGAGTCGGTGATCGGACAGCTCTTCCCGGTCCTCCTCATCGCGCGCCTGGTGTCACTCGAGCTCTACTACCGGCAGCGCCACTTCGAGCGCGCCCAAGCGTCGAGCGAGCGCAAGGCGCTGACGCACGAGATCGCGCTCGAGCTCGAGGAGTTGCGCGCGCAGAGGAAGAAGAGGGAATAGCGGCACCCGGCGCCTCTGCGTTCAGGGTGTTGGTTTCATCACGGCTGGCGGCGCGTCGGTGTCGAAGCGCCGACGCCGAACAGATCGTCGGCGTCGATCGCGATGGCCGCGATGATCGACGGGAAGTCGTCCTGCGTGATGCGGTTCGAGTCGGCGCGGGGTAGGGGGAATCCGGCGTGCACCAGCGCCGGACTGACGTCGATCTCCAGCGTCACCACCTCGCGCAGCGGGAGGCCGCGATAGCTGTCGGGGTTGCGCAGCACGATCGGCTGCGGGTCGGCGCCGCAGTGCTGGTCGAGCAGCGCCGTTGCCGTCGCGTCGATGCCGGCATCGGAGACCAGCCATGGCGCGATGCCCTGACCGGTCTGCAAGTTGCGACGGATCGTCAGGCGTTTGTCCGGCAGGCGCCGGCGCGAGTCCCACCAGACGCCGTCGACGGCGAACATCGCCGGCCGGCCGACCGCCGTCGGCTGCGCGTCGAGGCGTTCGAGGACGCGCCGCAGCCACACGTTCATCGTCGCTTCGTAGAGCGAGTCGGTCTCGGCGCTGCGCGCCTCGATGATGCCGCCGGCGATGCGCGCGCCGAGGAGGTCGGAGTAGAGATCCTCGGGCGAGAAGGCCGAGGCGGTCTCCGGGAAGGCGCGCATCCACGACCAGCCGTACCAGGTGGCGATCTCGTGCCACGTGGCCATCTGGAAGGCGAGCCACTGACCGGTCGCGATGGCCAGATCGCGGGCGCCCACTTCGTCGAGCTGCTGCGCGGGGATCGGGTGGACGACGATACGGCGCTCGCCGCCCTTGTCGGAGAGGGTGGTGGTGCTGCCGTCGCGCAGGCTGCGGAAGACGAGGGAGGAGAGGTAGATCGTCCAGTCGGCGTAGTCCCGTACGTGCGCGGTGTCGATGAAGCCGCCGCGACAGGTGTAGACGAGTCCATTGCGTTCACCCCAGTCGCGACCGGCCGTCGGGTCGACGGCGGGGTTCATCGCGAAGATGCCACCGTCGTACTTGTGCGGTCCGACGTCCTCGGGGCCGATGATGTTGCCGATCACGAAGCCCGGGATCGGCATCATGCCGACCTGGGTGCGCAGGTCGGCGCCGAAGGCGCAGCAGGGCCGGACGCGCCTCGGCGGCGGAATGGTGGGGACGTGCGGATCGGGCGTGCCGTCGAGCAGCCCGTCCGGCGAGTCGCTCTCCTGCAGCGCCGCGGCGACCGTGGCGTCGCTCGGCTCGCGGACGATGTGCCAGCGCAAGCGCGGGCCGCAGGCAACGATCGGTGCGAACAGCAGCGCGAGCGCGAGCGTGGCACGCCAGCGTATTGGTCCGCGCGTCATGCGGCGCGCACCGTACCCACGTACCTGGGCGAAAGCAAAGTTGGAGCGCGCACGCGGGGGGAACGCGATGCGTGCGATCGCTCGCGGGTGTATACACGGGAGCGCGGAAACGGACACGAGAGGCGAGCGAGGGTAGTGCCTCAGTTCAATTGGTGCGACGGTGCCACGCTGCTCAGATAACCGCCGAGGGCGCCAGGGGCGCCAAGCAGCGCTGCTTGGCGCCCCTGGCGCCCTCGGCGGTTTTGCAGGGCTGCGATCACCGCCGCGCAAATCACATTCAGTCAGCAGCCGCGCGAGCGGCGTGTCGCAAAGGAGGCATCCATGGCGAATTCCAGTGCACCGGCCGGGACGGCCGTCGTCGTCGGCGTCGGCGCCGAGGTCGGGCTCGGTGCGGCATTGTGCAAGCGGCTCGGGCGGGAAGGGCTGCACGTCTTCGTCGCCGGCCGGACCCCGGAGCGGTTGGCGCAGGTCGCCGCCGCGATCGTGGCGGCGGGCGGTCGCGCCACCGCGGTGACGGCGGACACCACGAAGGAGGCGGACGTCGTGCGGCTCTTCGAGCGCGCCGAGGCCGCGGGGCCGATCGAGGTAGCCGTCTCCAACGCCGGCAACAACCAGATCGGCAACTTCATCGAGATGGAAGCGGCCTTCTTCGAGCAGGTCTGGCGCGTTGCCTGTTTCGGCGGCTTCCTCGTCGGCCGCGAGGCCGCGCGCCGCATGGCGCCGCGCGGGCGGGGCAGCATCCTCTTCACCGGCGCCACGGCCTCGATCCGCGCGCGCCCGCCGTTCATCGCCTTCGCGTCGGCCAAGGCGGGGCTGCGCGCGATCGCGCAGGGCATGGCGCGCGAGTTCGGGCCGCAGGGCGTGCACGTCGCGCACGTCATCATCGACGGCGGCATCGACGGCGAGCGCCTGCGCACCATCGTCCCGGCGTTCGCCGAGTCGAAGGGCGTCGACGGCCTGCTCGACATCGACGCCATCGCCGAGACGTTCTGGCAGCTCCACGTCCAACACCGCACGGCGTGGACGCACGAGCTCGACCTGCGGCCGTTCAAGGAACAGTTCTGAGCGGAGAGGAAGGCTGTCGGATAGGGACGAAGACGCTTCGTCCCTATCCTCATCCGCCGTTAGCGCGTCGCCTGACGACGTCCATGACGCGGCCGTCGCCACCGCGGACGAGCCGCGACGGGTCGGCGAGGGCCTCGTCGCCTGATCGCATCGGAGGTTGTCGCCCGGCCTCGCCGAGCGCTACGGAGAGGTCATGGCCCTGCGGACAGCTTTCACGACGCGCCTCGGGATCCGTTGTCCGATCGTCTCGGCGCCGATGGGTGCCGTGGCGGGCGGCCGACTCGCCGCCGCCGTGTCGCGCGCCGGTGGGCTGGGCCTGATCGGCCCGGGCTACTACGGCGCCGAGTGGGTCGATGCGGAATTTCGCGCCGCCGCCGGCGAGCGCGTCGGGATCGGCTTCATCAGTTGGGATCTCGCGCGCGCGCCGGAACGCCTGGACGCGGCGCTTGCCCATCGCCCGGCCGCCGTCATGCTGTCGTTCGGCGATGCGGAGCCCTTTCTCTCGCCGATCCGGCGCGCCGGTGCACGGGTGATCCTGCAGGTGCAGTCGATCGAGGCGGCCAAGCGGGCGGCGGCATTGGGGGCGGACGTCATCGTGGCGCAAGGGACGGAAGCGGGCGGACACGGCGCGCAGCGGGCGCTGTTCCCGCTGCTCCCCGCCGTGGTCGACGCCGTCGCGCCGATTGCCGTGCTCGGTGCCGGCGGCATCGCCGACGGCCGCGGGCTCGTCGCCGCATTGGCGCTGGGCGCGGCGGGCGTCCTGGTTGGAACGCGCTTCTGCGCCGCCGAGGAGGCGCTCGGAACGGCCGCTGCCAAAGCGCGCCTGGTCGGCAGCAGCGGCGATGCGACGGTGCGGACGCAGGTGTTCGACATCGTGCGTGACCTACAGTGGCCGGCGGGGTTTACCGGCCGCGCGATCCGCAACGCGTTCACCGAACGCTGGCACGGTCGGGAGGACGAGTTGCGCGCGGCGCAGCCGGACGAGCAGCGTCGCTACGCCTCGGCCGCACAGGCGGGCGACCTCGAGACGGCGCTGGTGTGGGCCGGCGAGGGACTGGATCTCGTACGCGATGTGCGGCCGGCCGCCGCGATCGTGGCGGAGATCGTCGATGAGGCCAGCGCGGTGCTGCGCACGGTGAGCCGGAGCTTTATCGAAGAAGAAGAGTGAACCACGGACTCCACCGCGCGGATGACGCGGATGTTCGGGATTCTCGGAGCAGAAGTCGAAATCCGTGGTTGATGAGAAAGATCCACACGAAGGCGCGAAGTAGCGCGAGAAGCCAAGCCTAGCTTCGCTTTCGCCAACACCATCTCCAATCGACTTTCGGTGGCTTCCATTCAACGCGCCGCCCTCTGGACTCAGCGTCTTCGCGTTGAAGATCTATTATCCTATCAAGGTTGACTGAAGCTGCCACCCGCGCGTCGCGATGGGCAACGGCACGGTGTCTGCTTACGCCACGGGGCACTTCCGCACCGAAATGGTGGCGCGTAGTCTGAGAGGAACGTCACCGCGCAGTGTCAAGGGAGGGCCACTTGGTGAATCGCATCATTGTAGCCGCGTCCATCGCTGTCGTCGCATCGCTGGCGAGTCCGTCTCGACTTGTGGCAGCGTCGAACAGTCAGTCCGCGACAGAGCCTTCGCCGCCGTCAGCGGCCGAGAGCTCACGCAATGCGCTGGATCGTCGCTCGCCGCGCGACACCGTCGAGGGATTTCTCGCCGCCACCGACAAGGGCGACTATCAGCAGGCGGCCGCCTACCTGGAGAAGTCCGGCGAGGGGCCGCCGGCGGACGCGGCACGCAAGTTGCGCGCCGTGCTCGACCGGCAGGTCTGGATCGATCACGACGCGCTCAACGACGACGCCGCCGGCGATCGCAACGACGGGCTGGCTGACGATCGCGAGAGCCTCGGCTGGCTGGCGACGCCCGACGGCGCCCGCGAGGTCCTGCTGCAACGGATGACGCGCGACGGTGGGCAGCGTTGGCTGTTCTCGGGTTCCACCGTCGCGGCGGCGGCGAAGGTGTACGATCAGTCCGGCTACGGGCGCCTGGCGGCGCTCGGTCTGCCCGCACCGCTGATCGAATATCAGTTCCTGCATGTTCAACTCTGGCAGTGGGTCGCGCTCCTGCTGCTGGCCCCCGCGGCGTGGCTCGTCGCCTGGGTCACCACGTTCATCGTCGCGCGGCTGCTCGCGCCGCTGGCCCGGCGTACGCGCACCGGCATCGACGATCAGATGGTGAAGTTGGCGCGGGGACCAACCCGACTCCTCATCGGTGTCGGCGTCTTCTCCGCCGGTCGCCAGGTGCTGGATCTCACGGCGGTGGCGCGCGCCATGCTCTCGGCGGGGGAATACCTGCTGACGGTGGCCGCCGTCACCTGGCTCGTGCTGCGGCTGATCGCCGTCGCCGGCGACGCCCTCGGCGAGGCCCTGCAACGGCGCGGACAGACCGAGGTCGTGAGCCTCGTGCCGCCCGGCCGGCGCACGGTGCAGGTGTGCGTGGTGGCGTTGGCCATCATCGCCCTGCTCGACGGCTTCGGCTTCAACGTCACCACCGTGCTCGCTGGCCTCGGCGTCGGCGGCATCGCGGTCGCGCTGGCGGCACAGAAGTCGATCGAGAATCTGTTTGGCGGCATCACCCTGTTCGCCGACCGCCCGATCCGGGTGGGCGACGTCTGCCGCTTCGGCGGCACGTTGGGCGTCGTCGAAGGCATCGGTCTGCGCTCCACCCGGGTGCGTACGCTGGAGCGCTGCGTCGTCACGGTCCCCAACGCGGAGTTCGCCAATCTGCAACTCGAGAACCTGTCGCAGCGCGACAAGTTCTGGTACCACCCGACGCTCGGCCTGCGCTACGAGACCACGCCCGACCAGCTGCGCTACGTGCTGGTCGAAGTGCGGCGCATGCTCTACGCCCATCCCAAGGTCGATCCGCGACCGGCGCGCATCCGCTTCACCAGGTTCGGCGCGTGCTCGCTCGATCTGGAGATCTTCGCCTACGTGCTGGCCGACGACTACGACCAGTACCTCGAGGTCGCCGAGGACCTGAACTTGCGGCTGATGGACATCGTCGAGGATGCCGGCACCAGCTTCGCGTTCCCCTCGAGCACGATGTACGTCGAGTCGGGCTCCGGGCTGGATGCCGACCGCAGCAAGCGTGCCGAGCAGACGGTCGCACAGTGGCGCGAGCAGGACGCGCTCTACCTGCCGCGCTTTCCCGACGACAAGATCTCCGAGCTGCACGGCACCCTGCCGTATCCACCGCCGGGCGCGCCGGCCACCGACCACAACGGCCGGGAGCGGTGAGCATGACCGACCACGACGCCGGGACGACTGATCCACACGGTTCCGGCGCCAGCGGCGCAGCGGTGCTCGAGGAGATCGATCGCGACATCTGGATCGCCGACGGTCCGCCCGTGCGGTTCTTCGGATTTCCCTATCCGACGCGGATGACCGTCGTGCGGCTGGCCGACGCGTCGCTGTGGATCTGTTCGCCAATCGCGCTGAGCGAGCGGCTGGCGCAGGCAGTGGAGGCGCTCGGCACGCCTGGCCATCTGATCGCACCGAACAAGATTCATCACCTCTTCCTCGGCGAGTGGCAACGGCGCTGGCCGGCGGTCCGCCTCTACGCTGCGCCCGGGCTGGCGGCGCGCCGCCCTGATCTGCGGTTCGATGGCGAGCTCGGCGATCGCCCCGAGCCGGCCTGGGCGGACGAGATCGCGCAGGTCGTCTTCGCCGGCAGCATCGCGATGACCGAGGTCGTCTTCTTTCACCGCCGGTCGCGCACCGCCATCGTCACCGACCTCGTCCAGCGCTTCGAGGGCGTGCGCGGCTGGCGCGGCTGGCTCATGCGGCTCGACGGCCTGGTCGGCCCGGAGGGGAGCACGCCGCGCGAATGGCGATTGACCTTCGTCGACCGCCGCGCGTTGCGCCGCGCCAAGGCGGCGGCGCTGGCGTGGAACCCGGAGCGCGTCGTGATCGCGCACGGGACGTGGATCCGGACCGACGGTCGTGCCGTTCTGGAGCGGGCGCTGGCCTGGACCGGATGACGGGGCGGCGGAGCCCCGTCAGTTCCTGACGACGATCGCGCCCTTGGGCGCTTGCTTGGACCCCGCCTTGCGCGGCGGCGGGCGTCGCACCGGCGCGCGCGAGCGTGAGGCGTTCGACGGCGCGAGCACCATGACCCGACTCACCCCGTCGCCGTCGCCGTCGTAGATCAGCGCGTAGTTGCGGCCGCGCAGAATCTCGTGCAGCACGTCCTCGACCGGCAACATGGGCACGGTGACGTTCACCGGCGGCCGCGTGACGCCCTCCTGGATCCACACGTCGAAGCCGCCCTGCTGGGCGACCGCGTTGAGGGCCTGCTCGACGCCGACGCCGCGGGCGTCGAGCGCGATCTCGCCGGCCTCGTTCTTTTTGGTGTGCAGCACCGGTCCGGCACATGCGGACTCGGCGGCGAAGAAGATGGGGGCGACCAGCGCCAGGGCGGCAAATGCGGCGCGATGCCGCCGGGTTCCGAGCAACCGTCTCAGCATCACCTCGGAGCATACCACACGAGATCTCCGGCGCAATTTCGCGGTGCGATCGAGCCCGCGATGCGAGTGTACGTTCCTACAAACGAACGGGAAAAATCTTGCCATCCGTTCCTCTGCTGATCCTGTTCCTCATGCTGAGCGGTCAACCGGCGCGCGCCACTCGGTCGGCGGGCCGCTTCTCGTGCGGTGCCTTCATCCCCGAATGGAGGGCGCCGCTTCCGCGGCGACGGTCGGCGACGGCGGTGGGAGCAGTCGCAGGGAACGGGCCGCGCGGGAGCGCGGCCCATTCGGGGATGGTGACGCATCGGTAGGGGGTTACCCGAAGAACAGGCGGCGGGCGTTGTCGCCGAGGTATTTCTCCAGCACGCCGGGGCGGAACGGCAGCGCGCGGGCGCTCTCGAGGGCGCGGTCGAACGGCAGAAACGGGAAATCGGTGGCGAAGAGGATCTTGTCGCTACCGCGCGTGTTCATGAACTGGATGAGCTCGGTGGGGAGATACTTGGGCAGGTAGGCCGACGTCATCATGTAGAGGTTCGGATACTTGAGCAGCAGGCGGATCGCCTCGCCCCACCACGGGTCGGCGCCGTGCGCCATGATCAGCGTCAGCTCGGGGAAGAAGAGACAGACCTCATCGAGGTAGAGCGGGCGCTGCGGCTCGGCGGGCATCGGCGGGCCGGGGATGCCGGTGTTCACCGACACCGCGACGCCGAGCTCGATGCACTTGGCGTACACCGGGTAGTACACCTTGTCGTTGGGCGGCTTGTTGATGAGGAACGGCACCATGCGGATGAGGCGGACGTCGTGCTCGCGCACCAGCCGCTCGACGGTGCGGACCGCGTCCATGCCACCGTTCGGATCGATGACCGCCGACAGCTGGAAGCGATCGCCGTAGCGCGCGGCCGTCTCGGCCATCGGCGCGGGGTTGGCCGCGTCGATGGTCAGCAGCGCGTGGCCGATGCCCTGCTGCTCCATCATCGCGACCATGTCGTCGAGCGGCGTGCCGCGAAACACCTCGTCGGCGCGGTGGAAGTAATCGGTGGCGACGCGCACCAGGAATTCCGGCCGCTGCGCCGCCGCGATCTCGGGCGTGAACGGGTTCACCCAGCAGTCGATGACGTCTGCCATGGGTCGCAGATGAACACACATGGCCGCCGCTTCGCCAACGGCTCCGAATCCTCCGTGGACCGCCGTGAGGACACCCCGCGGACGCGCTGACTCAGGCGAGGAGCGCGGTCGACTCGAGGTCGATCACGGTCGCGGCGCTGCGCGACAGGCCGGCGCGCACGATCGGCTCGCTCTGGAGCGTGACCGCGGCGGCGGTGACGGCGGTGCCGATGAACGAATACCACGCGTGTCGCCGGTGTTGTTCCCAGGCAACCGGGAATTCGGGCGGCGCCACGCCGCGTTCGCCGAGGGTGGCGAGGTAGAGCGCGATCAACTCGCGCTCGTGCCGCCGGCGCAGCTCGGTCGGGATCGAGTTCGAGAGGAAGTACGACACGTCGCGCATACCCTGACCGCGCTGCACCACCTGCCAGTCGAAGAAGCCGACTTCGTGGGGCAGGAAATAGAGATTTCCGGCGTGCGCGTCGCCGTGGATCAGCGTCAGCGGTCCCTCGGCCCAGGCGTCCTCGAGCGCGTCGCGCCCGGCAATCAGGCGCGGCACGATCGCCTGCAGCGGCGCCGGCACGAGATCGGCGAACCGGCGGATGCCGCGCGGCAGGGCGGCGGCGCAGAGAAATCGTTCGAGCCGATAGCGCGGGTTGTGCTCGTGCGCCTTGAGCCACGCCAGGTCGGTGCGCAGGCGCGGGCTGTCCCAGAACCCGGCATGCAGGCGCGCCAGGGCCCGCATCACCTGCTGCGCGTCCGCGAGCGACAGCGTCTCTCCGACGTTGGTGAAGCGAGCGCCGCGTTGGCCGAGATCCTCGAGCACGAGCGCGAAGCGTTGGGCCGATCCGGCGCAGGCGGCGTGGAAGACGCGCGGCACGTCCACGGCGACGTCGGCGGCGACGCCGCGGTAGAACTCCACCTCTGTGCGGCCGAGCTGCAGGAGGTTGACCAGCAGGCGCGTCGTCGTGTGCGCCGGCGCGAGCTTCACGAACAGCGTGTCGGGCGGCATGCCGCCGGCGTCGCCGCGCGGCGCGTAGGTCACGCGCACGCGGGCCCGATCGGTCGTTCCCGCGTCCGCGCTGACGAGCGCGTGCGCGCGCACCCGGCATCCCGGCCAGTCGCGCTGCAGTGCCGACGTGAGCCACGCCGGCGTGAGGTCGGCGACACGCCCCGGGAGATCGGCGCGCCGCGCCGTCAGCCGGTCGCGACCGAGGCGTACGGTCTCGACGGCCAGGCGGCCGAGGGAATCGAGGGCATCCAGCACGCGGTCGCGCGGTCGCCGATGGCGCTACGGCGTGGCCGTGTCGCCGGCGAGGGCGCGCTGCTTGATGCGCGCGCGCAGCTCGTCCTTGGACGCCTGATACGCCTTGTACTGATCGGGCGTCAGCGCGGTCTTCAACTCGCCGTCCTTGGCGGCGTCGACCTTCTCCACCTCGCGCATGCGCGCGAGCGGACCCATCGACCCTTCCAGTACCGGCTGCATCTGGTCGGCGTACTTCACGTTGATCGCGTCGATCTTGGTTTGTTCTTCCGGAGTCAGATGCAGCTTCTCCGTCATGAACTTGGTCTGAATCTCGGCCCGGACGTGCGGCGGCACCTTGGCCACCTGCGCCGCGTCCTGAGGCCACGCCGGGACGGCCATGAGCAGTCCGGCCGCGATCAACAACACGCGCGCGGTATTCGTCTTCGTCATCGTTGCACCTCCTCCGCGGTCCTCTGTGATCCTCTGCGGTGATGGATTGGCCTCGGCCTGACATTTCTGGCCGGGCGGTGTTATCGGATCTCAGGTTGGCTCACCGCGCCATCTCGCAGTGATTGAGCTCGGGCACGCTGCCGTTGAGCTGCTCCGTCAGGAAGCGCGCGCTTCCGGTGGGCGCACCGACGGCGATCGAGCTGCCGGTGCTGGCGTTGGCGGAGGCGCTGCTGCAGTTCTCGAAGAACTGCTGCTGACACGGGTATGGCCCGACGATTTGATAGCCGATGGGGCTCGCCCCGGGATCGGCGACGGTGATCGGGCACGAGCACATGATCTCATTCGCCTTCAGGCGCTTGTCGAACCCGGGGAATTTCCTCCCGCGGGTGCTGACGAAGCAGAAGCCGCCGTCGCACTGAGCGTAGGCACCATCGGACGTGTCGCTCGGGCACGTGTATATCGCCTGTTTGCCGCCCGAGACCACGCCCGCGGGCAGGCTGTATGTGCTCATCATGTAGCCGTTGCCGTATCCCTTCCTGTTCACGGCGCAGATATCACCTTGCTCGATGTCATCGGCGATGCTGATGCTGGAGCCGAACTTCACATCGCACTTGCAGTAGGCGACCTCGTTGTAGACGAGACAGCTCGCGGCAGCGCACAGGGCGTACCGTTGCTTCTTGCAGATCACGAACGGGTCCTGGGGCGCGGCATGGGCGGGGGCGATCCCGACCGCCACGCTCAGTACACCCAGTACGCCAACGAGCAGCACTCCCCGTCGGGGCCTGCGTAGGGGATTCGATGTTCTAGACCTGACCATTGCGTGCTCTCCTTCAACCGGGTCCGCCAGCCGCGCACTTCGCGGGAGCAGCCATGCCGGTGCGACCGACGCCGATCCCGCCAATCGCGCTTCAATCCGCAACACCGGATTCGCCCTGTACGGACGCAGCGGCAGGCGCGGTGGGAAGCCCAGAACGCGGGCTAGGTGGATTGTAGCAGCTGGGGCGCGACGCCATAGCGCGATTTTGGATCGTCCGCTTTGGCGACCGGCAGGCGCGCGAATCTCCGCGTCGTTCGCGAATCGGTAAGGGGGCCTTGCCCACCAATTCGGCTGGTGGATCGATCCCGCGCCTGGAGGGTCGCGCTTCCGCGCGACCGGCCGCGCGGAAGCGCGGCCCTCCAATCGGGAACGGAACGTGCTCAGGGAGTTGGTGGGCAAAGCCCGGTAAGGGAAGAACGACGCTGATGCGCGGCGGCGCGCGGATAGGGCGCCGAGTCGGCCAGGCCCAGCGCCAGGCAAGCATCGCGCGCCGCCGGCGGTGCGGGGCTCGTTCATGCGGGAGATGCGCGCGGCGCTCGACCCCGTCCGCCTGCGGCGGGGAAAGCTGAGGGGCCCCTCTGGGAGCCTCCGGGTCCTCTTGCGGTGAGCTACTGCCGTTCCCTGGCAAGACGGTCGATCGCGGCGAGTATCACGTCCGGATGCGGCCGGATGCGGAAGTTCTCGGTCAGGTCGCGCCAGCGTACGACGCCGTTCGCATCGATCAGGAAGCTCGCCGGGCGGGCGATCGGCGTTCCGGCGCGCGACTGTTCATCGCGCACGCCGTACGCGTCGATGGCGCGCAGCTCGGGATCGGCGGCGATCGGAAACCCGAGGCCGAGCGCCGCGGCGACCTCGGCGTTACGCTCCACGGGGTCGACGACGACGGCGACGACGTCCGTGTCGCGGCGGCCGAACTCGGCCAGGCTCAGCTGCAGACCCTGCAGCTCCGACAGGCAGAAGGGTCACCAGAAGCCGCGGTAGAAGACGAGCAACAGGTTGCGACCGGGGGCCTGCGCCAAGGTGAGGGGGTGGCCGCCCTGGTCGACGAGCGTGAGGCGGGGCGCCACCTTGCCGACCGCCAGTCCCGCCGCCGGATCCGGCAGATTGGCCGTCATGTCGAACAGCATCCAGGTGAAGGCCGCGGCGACGACGAGGTTGAGGCCGGCGAGCAGGGGCGCCAGGCGTCGGCCGCGATGCGTCGGCCGACGGCCGACGGCGCGCCACACCGCCAGAGCGGAGACGGCGAGGCCGAGGGTCAGGACGGCCAGGTTGAGCGCGGCGCTGTCGCGCAGCCACGGCAGGCGAACCGACACGATGGGCACCACCAACACCACGTACGAGACGACGGCTGCGAGCCCGAGGGCGAGGCCGATCCAGGCGGCGTGGTTGCGGCGGAGCATGGTGTCGTCTTGGCGGTCCGTCCGTGCCTACCAGCCGGCCAGCTCCGCGGCGCGGGCGCGGTGGTAGATGGCCTCGCCAAGGAGGCTGCGGTCGAAGAGGGCGCGGCGGAACCAGAGGTGGAGGTCGAACTCCCACGTGAAGCCGATGCCGCCGTGCAGCTCGGTGGTGTCGCGGGTGACGCGGTCGTAGAGGTCGCTCATGTGCGCTTTGACCATCGCGGCGTGGCGCGTCGACTGATCCTGGATGCGGTCGAAGGCGTGCGCCGAGTACCACACCAGCGCGAGCGACGGCTCGAGGTCGGCGGCCATGTTGGCGAGCTGGTGCTTCACCGCCTGAAAGGCCGCGATCGGCTGGCCGAACTGTTCGCGCGTCAGCGCGTACGAGCACGCCATTTCGAGACAGCGGCGTGAGCCGCCGTAGGCATCGGCGGCGAGCAGGATCAGGCCGGCGTCCATGGTGCGCTGGACGGCGGCGGCGTTGGGCAGCTTGACCGCGTGCGCGTCGGAGAAGGCGACGACGTCGAGCGGCCGGGTCATGTCGTTCACCGTCATCGCCGTGATCTCGACGCCCGGGCTCTCGCGCTCGACGAGGAACAGGTGCGGGCCCTTCTCATCCTGCGCGGCGACGACGAAGACGTCGGCGAGCTGCGCGCTCGGCACCAGCAGCTTGCGGCCGCTGAGCCGGCCGCTGGTCGCGCGCGCCTGTAGCGCGGCCGGCGTCCACTCGGCGTTCTCCTCGCCCCACGCCACCGTCGCCACCGCCTCGCCGGCGGCGAGCTTCGGCAGCCACTTCGCCTGCTGCGCGGCGTCACCGCCCTCGTTCAACGCGACCGTCGCCATCGCGCAGCCGAGGAACGGCCCCGGGGCGGCGGCGTAGCCGAGCTCCTCGGCGACCAATGCGAGGTCGAGCAACTCGCGCTCGAGCCCCCCGTGCTCCGCCGGCGCGATCACGCCGGCGACGCCCATCTCGGCGAGCTGCGTCCACAGATCGCGCGCCAGCGAGGCCTCGCCCTCCATCACCTGCCGCACGCGCGTCGTCGGGCACTGCTCGGCGAGAAAGCGCTTGATCGAATCCTTCAGCAGCAGCTGATCTTCAGACAAACCAAAATCCATGAACGACCTTTCAACCGCAGAGATCACAGAGGGGCACGGAGGATCGCGGTGATCCGCCGTGGCCCTCTGTGGTGAATGCTACTTCTTCGCCTCGCGTGGCATGCCCAAGCCGCGCTCGGCGATGATGTTGCGCTGGATGTTGGCGGTGCCGCCGGCGATGAGGATGCCGAGCGCCCACATGTACGAGTAGGAGAACATGCCCATGTCGGGGGTGTTGAAGTCGCCGCGGGCGAGCGCGCCGCGATCGCCGAGCACGTCCATGGCGGCGCGGCTGATGTCGTAGCTGAGCTGGGTGGTGAAGAGCTTCATCACCATGCCGGCGAGACCCTGCTCCTGGTTGCGCGCCTGCATGGTGAGCAGGCGATAGCCGTTGTACTCGCTCGCGAGCAGGCGGGTCTCGAGCTGGATGAGGCGGTCGCGCAGGACGGGATCCTGCAGCGCCGGCCGGCCGCGCAGCTGGCTGCCCTGCGCCACCATCGCGAGGCCGTCGAAGGTGCGGCGGGTGATGAACGAGCCGCCGATCAGCGCCCGCTCGTGCTTGAGCGTCGAGCGGCTCACCGTCCAGCCCTTGCCGCGCGGGCCGACGAGATTCTCCTTCGGCACCCGGACGTTGTCGAAGAACACCTCGTTGAAGTCGGCGTCGCCGGTCATCTGGCGCAGCGGCCGCACGTCGAGGCCGGGCGTCTTCATGTCGATCAGCAGGTAGCTGATGCCGTCGTGCTTGGGTGCGTCCGGCTCGGTGCGCACCAGCGCGAACATCCAGTGCGACTCCTTGGCGTTCGACGTCCAGATCTTCTGGCCGTTGACGACCCAGAAGTCGCCGTCGAGCTCGGCGCGGGTGCGCAGCGAGGCGAGATCGGAGCCGGAGCCGGGCTCGCTGTAGCCCTGGCACCAGATGATCTTGCCGAGCAGGGTGTCGCGGACGAACTTCTGCTTCTGCGCCTCGGTGCCGTGCTCGACCAGGGTCGGCGCCAGCATGCTCGCGCCCTGGCCGACCATCTCGCCCGGCGCCTTGGCCAGGCGGAACTCCTCGGCGATGATGGCGCTCTTCAGCGGATCGAACGGCTGCTCGCTGCCGCCGTAGGCGCGCGGCAGGCCGCGGTAGAGATAGCCGCGCTCGATCGCCGCCAGACGGAACTCGGTGGCGCGATCGTCGGTGCGCACCACGGCCCCCATGAGGGCGGCCTGGCCGTCCGGGGGCGGGCTCGAGTTGCGGTCCGCCTCGGACCAGTGCGTCTCGAGGAACTGCTTCACCTCGGCCCGGAACGCCTCGTACTCGCTGCTGTAGCTCAAATCCATGACAGCGACTTTCACCACAGAGGCGCACAGAGGTCTACAGGGGCGGACACCGCCAAGGCGCCAAGATCTCGCCAAGGTCGCCAAGGCTTCAGACATCGTCCCGCGACCGCGAAGGTCTTGGCGAGGTCTTGGCGCCTTGGCGGTGTCCGGGAACCTCAGGGCGCTTCTTTGGCCAGCTGGTCGACCTGGTGTTGAACCGAGTCGAGGCTGCCGATGAACTGGTCGACGGAACGGGTCGGCAGCAGGCTCGTCGGGACCGGCCGCAGCGCCGAGCCGAAGTGCAGGTCCTCGTTGAAGCCGTCGTTGATCAGGCGCGGCATGACCTCGAACAGGCCGACGAAGAGGGCGGCGACGCCGAGCGCGGCGAGGCGGCGGCGGACGGCCGGCGTCGGCGCGCACAGGCGCAGGTGGCCGCTCAGGAGGGCGGCGAGGAGCGGTACCGCGATCGCCATCTCGACGCCGTCCACCAGGCGCGGCGAGGAGACCAGGAAACCCAGGTAGGCGACGATCTCGTCGAGCACGAGCAGCCCGATCACGAAGCCGCACACCACCGCGAGGTGGCCGAGCAGGTTCCATTGATGGCTGAGGACCCGATTGACGAACGACCACGCGGTGCCCCACGCGAAGGCGAGAACGAGCACGATCGTCGCCGCGCTCAGCACCTCGCGCGACGCGTGGGGTCCGTAGCTGCCGAGGTAGGCGTTGGCGCCGACCAGCGCCACCGCCACCGCGCAGATGGCGACGCGCAGCGGCGGACGGCCCGCCGCCCGTTCGGGCTCGGCGCGGTCGATCAGGGTCCGCGCCAGCGGCGCGGCGCCATGGCGGACGCGCAGCACCGTGCGGCCGATGCGCAGCGTATCGGTGGTCTCGAGCGCCACGCGCCCGACGCGGCGCGCCGGCGAGTGGGCGTACAGGCCGTTGACGCTGCCGAGATCCTCGACGACGAGCCGGCCGTCGGGGTCGCGCACGACGCGCGCGTGCACCGGGCAGACGTAGGGATCGTCGAGCTGCACGTCGCTGGCGAGGTCGCGCCCGATCGTCAGCGGCAGGTGCTCGACGCGCAACCGCTGCAGCGGCCGCCCGCGCCGGTCGAGCACCTCGAGGATCGTCGGAGCCTCCGTGCCCGCAGTGGGAGCGCCGGCCTCCGTGGCCGCCGATGGAGCGGGCGCCTCCGGGCTGGTCAGTTCGCCCACGCGATCGCCTCCAGGTAGCGCTGCGCGAGGGCGCGCGCGTTGGCGAAGCTGACGCCCGACAGGTTCAGGCTGGTCTCGGCGCCGCTGCCGTCGTGGCCGAGCACCGCCGCCTTCACCACGGCGTCGTAGAGGCCGGGCAGCTTGCGGTAGGCGCGCAGGCAGAAGACCGCCTTGATGGGCGTCTCGTGCTGTTCGACCAGCGCCTCGTGGCAGACGAAGCGGGTCACCTCCTCCTCGGATCCCGAGAAGGACATGGCGCCGGCGGCGAAGCGGTCGGAGTAGAGCGAGAAGAATTGGAAGCGGTTGAGGTCGTCGCTGGTCAGGATCTCGTGTTGGTACTCGATGACGCCGGAGAAGTGGTCGGCGGAGAGGAAGAGGTAGTCGTCGGTCGAGCAGGAGTGCTCGATGACGGCGTAGCGCTCCTTGTCGCGATGCAGCGCGTCGCCCCAGCATTTGACGAACGGCGCCATCTTGCCCGGCAGGCGCACGTTGGCGAACGCTTCGGTGGGCACCGGCTCGGCGAGCAGGCGGGCGACGTACGCGTCCTGGTAGGCGAGCACCTGGTCGCGCGCCACCGCCAGCCAGTCGGGCGGCGGCGTATCGCCCGGCGCCGCTACCTGCGTGAGCAGCGGCTCGAAGCGCTCCGCCGGCACGAGAAAGCTGACCTCGTTGCCGGCGGTGGCGACGTTGACGCCGACCACCGCGCCGTCGCCGGTGATCGTCGGCCCGCCGCTCATGCCGGGGTTCAGTGCGCCGGTGAAGTGCATCTTCTCGTAGAGGGTGTGGTCGAGGAACCCGTTGTAGGTGCCCTCGACGATCGTCAGGCCGAGGTCGAGCGGAAAGCCGAGGGCGTAGAGGCGCGTGCCCTGCGCCGTGGCGGCCGTGGCGCGGCGCAGCGGCGGGCCGATCGCCTGCTCGGCGACGACCACGGCGACGTCGTGGACGACGTCGATCGCCTGCAACGTGATCGGCACGACGGCGCCGTCGCGCCGCACGGCTTCGCCGCGATAACGGTCGCCGTGGTACACCAGCTGTGAGACGACGTGGTAGTTTGTCACGACGTGTCGGGCATCGCCGGCGGCGAAGCCCGAGCCGATGACGGCCTTGGCTCCGGAACTGGTCTCGATGATGCGAATCTGTGCGACGGAATCGGCGAACCGGTCGAACACCGCCTGGGTGTCGGGCAGGGCGCCCGCCGGCGCCGCGGCCAGCAGCACGGCGAGCAGTGCGCAGAGTCGCGAGCGGGGCGACGACGGCGCGAGAGCCACGTCCGCACTGTGCCTGCCACCGGACACCCTGTCGAGCGCGGATGCGCGCCGCCGCTCGCGGCTGACCCGGCTCGCCGCCGTCGCGCTGCTCCTCGCCACGGTCGCTCCGGCCGGTGCGGCGGCCGGCGGCAAGATCGAGCGCCTCGATCCCCGCCTCGACGCGCTCATTCCGGCCGACGCGCGCGTCGAGATCGTCGCCGACGGCATCCAATGGGCGGAGGGGCCGCTGTGGGATCCGCGCGAGAACGCGCTGCTGTTCTCGGACGTCCCGCGCAACGCCGTCTTTCGCTGGAAGGAGCGCGGCGGGGTCACCGCGGTGTTGCGCCCCAGCGGATACACCGGCGGCGATCCACTCTGGACCAACGAGCCGGGGTCGAACGGGCTGACCTTCGACGCGCAGGGCCGCCTGGTCCTGTGCCAGCACGGCGATCGGCGCATCGCCCGGCGCGAGGCGGACGGCCAGCTGACCGGGCTCGTCGACCGCTACGACGGCAAACGGCTCAACAGTCCGAACGATCTCGTCTACGGCCCCGACGGCGCGCTCTACTTCACCGACCCGCCCTTCGGCCTGCCGCGCGGCTTCAACGATCCCGGCAAGGAGCTCGACTTCCAGGGCGTCTTCCGCCTCGCCGCCGACGGCGCGCTCGTGCCGATCATCAAGGATCTGCACGCGCCGAACGGGATCGCCTTCTCGCCCGACGGGAAGACGCTCTACGTCAGCAACGCCGAGCGCGAGAACCCGGTGTGGATGGCGTACCCCGTGAAGAGCGACGGCACGGTCGGACCGGGGCGCGTGTTCGCCGACGCGCGTGCCTGGGTCGCGGACGGCGAGGGACAGCCGGACGGCATCAAGGTCGACGCGCAGGGCAACGTCTTCGCCGCCGGCCCGGGCGGCGTCCACATCTTCGCGCCGGACGGCACGCGCCTCGGTCGCATCGTCACCAGCGCACCCACCGCCAACCTGAACTGGGGCGAAGACGGCCACACCCTTTTCATCGCCGCCGACCACCGCATCCTGCGCCTGCGCACCACGACCAGCGGAAAGGTCGGCGGCGCCGCGCGGTGAAGTGCATGGTTGATGTACCGGCCACCCCCGACGAGATGTAGCCGCGGGACCCGTGCCCGCCGGCGACGCGGCGCGTCGCCCGGGGGATGGTCGTCCGGCGCCGCACCCCTCCTCCCCTGGCGGCGCTTCGCACCGCCGGCGGCCACAGGTGCCGCGGCTACCGCCAGCGATGAACCAATCGTCATCTCTTGCCGCTGCGGTGCGCCCGCGGCTCCGCATGAAGCGGTCTTCGGTCTCCGAGCCTCAACATTTCATTGACCGCCGCGGGACGCCTGGCGCAGACTGTTGCGCATGCGATTCTCCGGCGTCGCCGTGGCCGTGGCACTGCTCACCGGCGCGGCCGCGGCGTCGGCGCTCGATTGCGGTGATGTCGTCGATGCGCTGACCTGCACGACGAACGACGACTGCAGCTGTGGCGCCAGTCGCGGCGGAAGCTGCGCCGTGCAGGCGACTGAGTGCATCGACGAGGACAGTGCCTGCGATCACTTCTGCGGAGGGTTCTTCGACACGATCGCGCCCGTGTGCCGCGCCGGCCGGTGCACGCGCGCCCAGGCCACCGCTTGCGCGGGCGATTGCGATGCCGATGCGACCGTCGGCATCGCTGAGCTGATCATCGGCGTCGGCGTCGCCCTCGACCGCTATCCGCTCGCCGCGTGTCGGAACTTGGACGCCGACCGCGACGGCGCCGCCGGTATCGACGAGCTCGTGCGCGCGGTCGGCGCCGCGCTCGAAGGCTGTGCGGCGGCACTGGGGCGCGACGAGCGGCTGCGCGGCATCTACGACGCGGAGCTGCGCACCCACCACGAGCCGTCTGGCGCGCTGGCCGAAGTGTACGACACCGACACGGGTCTGGCGCTGTCGCTGCAGCTGAGACCGAACGAGAGCGTCTATCTGTCGGGCCCGCTGACGGCCGGGATGGTGGCACTGACCGGCGACTACGCGGTGACCGACGTCGTCTACCAGATCCGCGGCGAAGCATCGGTCGTGACCAGCCCCGACGAAGAGACGATCAGCGGGACCATCGAGCCCCCGACCACTGCCTTCGTCGAGCTGCCCGAGACATTCGTGCTGCGACACTCGAACACGGTCGATCCGGCGCGCCTCTCCGGCACCTACCGCGTGCAGTTCACGCAGAGTCCGCGCGGCAACGGCCATCCGTCGAGCGCCACAGTGCGCCTCGAGATCGCGGCCGACGGCCTTGCGGTGACGGGCGGAGGCGAGGATCTCGGCGAGCATGGAGAGGACTACGGTACGCTCACTGCGGGCAGCTGCCTGGTCGCGCCGCACGGCCACCTTCGGTGCCGGGTCCTGTACCTGTTCACCGACTCCGAGCTGTCGAATCCGTTGGGACTCACCGGCGTGATCGCCGACGACGGCGGCGGTAGCGGCGTCTTCCTGTCCGGCATCGATCCACCCTTCGGGCCCGAGCCGTACGTCGTCGGCAGCTGGTCCGCCGCCCGCGCCTCGTAACCCCCAGCGCGGCGGGCGACCGGCCGGCATTTGTGCGGGCTGCCGCGAACGGGAACAGTAGGGAATCGTGCCGGTCCCGTTCGACGTCTTCTCGCCTTCCGCGGCCCTCCACCCCGGCGCCTTCACCGGCGCGGAAGGGGCGAGCCGCCTGATGGACGCGGCGGCGCGCATGCCGGGTGGGCCGCTGGTGATGGTGTTCCTCCTCTTCTGGGCGCCGGTCGGACCCGGCATCCCCGCCGGCGTCCTCCTCGCCCATCATCTGCGCATCCCGCCGCCGATCACGTTCGGGCTGTACGCGCTCTCCGACACGCTCGCCATGCTGATCCTGAACCCCGTCTACACGTGGCTGCGGACGCGCGGGCGCCGCAATCCGACCGTGCGCCGCGTCGGCCAGCGGATGCTCGCCTTCGCGATGCTCGGCGTGCGCCGACCGACCGAGGAGGAGGTGCGAACAGGGCGCCTGGCGCCGATGCTGTTTCGCATCGCCACGGTCGGCTTCGGCGTCGACATCTACACCGCCGGCGCGCTGGCGCACGGACTGCCGATTCCGCGCCTGCCCGGATGGGCCGCGGCGCTGGTCGGCGACCTGATGTGGTTCGCGCTGTTGTTGGCAACGAGCATCATCGCGGCCGGGCTCATCGACGACGACCGCGTCGTGTTCGTCGTCGTCGTCGCGATCGCGTTGGTCGGACCGTCGATCGCCCGGCGATTCATTCCCGCGCTGCGCTGACGCCATCGGGCGCGCCGTGCATCCTCAACGGCGGCCTCGTCGGCCGCCGTCGCCGTGCCCCCGTCCTATTCTCCCGGTACGCGCGCGCGCCACGGCCAGCCGTAGCCCCAGCGCCAGCCGAACGGGAGGCGCGGCGCGCCGCCGAGGCGCACGCCCCAATACATCAGCGTCGCCCAGGTGGGGCCGGCGAGGCGGTCGACGCAGGCGCGGAGATCGCGGTCGGCGGCGAGGCGCCGCGCCGGACTGCCGCCGCACCAGTAGGTGATGTCGTGCTCGACGCAGCAGCCCACCCAGACCGAGTCCGGCCAGGCCGAGCAGCCGTCGGTATAGAAGGGCCGCGGCGGTAGCGGCGCGCCGCGCGCCGCACACGCCGCCGCCGCCCGGGCCGCCAGCGCGTCCCCCTGCGCCGGATCGTCGCGGTACGGCGCCACCGTATTGGCGCGCGGCGCACAGCCGACGACCGCCAGCAGGATCAGAAGACACGCCGCCCGCACGGCGGTCTCCTACCTGGCGTCAGCAGAGATGACCACCGTGGACGGAGATCCGCGGTCCTATTTCGTGTAGCGCGCTGAAGTGAGTCGTAGGAGCGCGGGCGTCCCCGCCCGTCGGCGCGCGGGGCGCGCCGGAGCGCCTGCCCGTCACTCGAGCGTTCGCATCCATCCGCACCGTTCACCGCCGCCCGCTGGGCGGCGACGGGCCTGGAGGCCCGCGCTCCTTCCGCGCTTGGCTTGACCGCTTCCTGGCGTCAGCAGAGATGACCACCGTGGACGGAGATCCGCGGTCCCATTTCGTGTAGCGCGCTGAAGTGAGTCGTAGGAGCGCGGGCGTCTCGCCCGTCGGCGCGCGGGGCGCGCCGGAGCGCCTGCCCGTCACTCGAGCGTTCGCATCGATCCGCACCGTTCACCGCCGCCCGCTGGGCGGCGACGGGCCCGGAGGCCCGCGCTCCTTCCGCGCTTGGCTTGACCGCTTCCTGGCGTCAGCAGAGATGACCACCGTAGACGGAGATCCGCGGTCCTTTCGTGTAGCGCGCTGAAGTGAGTCGTAGGAGCGCGGGCGTCTCGCCCGTCGGCGCGCGGGGCGCGCCGGAGCGCCTGCCCGTCACTCGAGCGTTCGCATCGATCCGCACCGTTCACCGCCGCCCGCTGGGCGGCGACGGGCCTGGAGGCCCGCGCTCCTTCCGCGCTTGGCTTGACCGCTTCCTGGCGTCAGCAGAGATGACCACCGTAGACGGAGATCCGCGGTCCTATTTCGTGTAGCGCGCTGAAGTGAGTCGTAGGAGCGCGGGCGTCCCCGCCCGTCGGCGCGCGGGGCGCGCCGGAGCGCCTGCCCGTCACTCGAGCGTTCGCATCCATCCGCACCGTTCACCGCCGCCCGCTGGGCGGCGACGGGCCTGGAGGCCCGCGCTCCTTCCGCGCTTGGCTTGACCGCTTGGCGCCGCGGCGCAACCATCACGCATGCGCATCCGCCGCCAGATGTGGCTGGCCTCGACGTTCCTGCTGCTGCCGGTGGTGGCGCTGGTCATCGTCGGGATCCTGGTGCTGGTCTTCCAGCGGGCGACGGTCGACATCACCCTCGGCGTGCTGATCCTCGCCTTCTGCGTCGCGGTGCTGGTCGGTGCCATCTGGCTGGTCTTCTCGCTCAAGCGCGCCGCCGATCTGTCGCAGCTCCAGCTCGACTTCCTGTCCAAGGTGTCGCACGAGTTCAAAACGCCGCTGACGAGCATTCGCCTTTTCACTCAGACGCTGCTCGAGCCGCGTCCGCTCACCGACGAACAGCGCCGTCAGTGTCTCGAGGTGCTCGATCAGGAGTCCGAACGCCTCAACGTGATGATCGGCCGCCTGCTCGATCTCGGCCGCATGGAAGCCGGCTCGATGGAGTACCATCGCCAGCCCGAGCCGGTGGACGCCGTGGTCGACGCCGCGCTGCGGGCGTTCGAGCCGATCCGCCTCCAGGCCCACGTGACCCTCGCCACCGACGTGCCGCGCGATCTGCCGGCGATCCTCGCCGACCGCACGATGCTCAGCCAGGCGCTCTTGAATCTGCTGCAGAACGCCGCGAAGTACGGCGGCGACGCGCGTCGTATCGATCTGCGCTGTCGCGCCGGCGACGGCCAGGTCGAGCTGTCGGTCGCCGATCGCGGCCCCGGCATCCCGCGCCGCGAGCACCGCCGCATCTTCGAGCGGTTCTACCGCATCGACGATCGCCTCGACCGCAAACAGGAGGGCAGCGGCCTCGGCCTGGCGATCGTGCGCCACGTCGTGCAGGCGCACGGCGGCTCGGTCCTCGTGCGCAATCGCCCCGACGGCGGGGCCGAGTTCTCCATCCGCGTCCCGGCGGTCGTAGCATGGCGTCCGAACTGGTGCTCCTCATCGAGGACGATCCGTCGATCGTCGCCGGCCTGCAGCTCAACCTCTCGCTCGAAGGCTACGAGGTGCTGACCGCCGGCGACGGCGAGACCGGTTACCAGCTGGCGATCGATCGCCAGCCCGACCTCGTGCTCCTCGACGTCATGCTGCCCGGCATGCACGGCCTCGAGGTGCTGCGCCGCCTGCGCGAGTTCGACGCCGAGATTCCGGTGCTGGTCCTCACCGCGCGCGGCGAGGAAGCCGACAAAGTGCTGGGCCTGCAACTCGGCGCCGACGACTACATCTCGAAGCCGTTCAACCTCCCCGAGCTGCGCGCCCGCATCAACGCCGCCCTGCGGCGCCAACGCCTGCGCGCCGGCGGCCAGTCGGTGTGCGAGTTCAGCGACGTGCAGGTCGACCTCGACCGCCACCGCGCCCACCGCGCCGGCCAGCCGGTGCCGATGACCGCCCGCGAGTTCGCGCTGCTCGCCTACTTCCTCCACAACCCCGAGCGCGTCCTCACCCGCGAGACCCTGCTCAGCGAAGTGTGGCGCACCGACTACCTCACCCACCGCACCATCGACAATTTTGTCGGCCGCCTGCGCGCGAAGTTCGAGCCGGACCCGGATCGGCCGCGCTACTTCCTCACCGTTCGCGGCGTCGGCTATCGGTTCGAGCCGACGGGGAAGGGCGAGTAGAAAAACTCTTCACCGCGGAGACGCGGAGGCGCAGAGGCGATCTGCTCGATCTCCGCGTCTCCGCGGCGAAGACTTTCAGAATCGCACCACGCTGCGGATGCTCTCGCCGCGGTGCATCAGGTCGAACGCGTCGTTGATGCGTTCCAGCGGCATCGTGTGGGTGATGTATTCGTCGATCTTCAGGCGGCCGCTCATCGACCAGTCGACGTAGGTGGGGAGCTGGGTGCGGCCGCGGGTGCCGCCGAAGGCGGTGCCGCGCCAGGTGCGGCCGGTGACGAGCAGGAACGGGCGTACGTGGATCTCCTCGCCGGCGCCGGCGACGCCGATGATGATGCACTGGCCCCAGCCCTTGTGGCAGCTCATCAGAGCCTGGTTCATCACCTCGACGTTGCCGATGCACTCGAAGGCGAAGTCGACGCCGCCCTCGGTCATCTCGACCAGCGCCTCGGCCACGTTCGGCGTTTCGCTGGGATTGAGAAAGTCGGTGGCGCCGAACTGGCGCGCCAGCTCGTACTTCTTCGGATTGAGGTCGACGCCGATGATGCGCGCCGGCCCCGGCCATCGCCGCGCCCTGCACGACCGAGACGCCGATGCCGCCGAGGCCGAACACCGCGACCGTCGCGCCGGGATGCACCTTGGCGGTGTTCAGCACCGCGCCGATGCCGGTGGTGATGCCGCAGCCGAGCAGGCACACCTTCTCCAGCGGCGCGTCGGCGCGGATCTTCGCCAGCGCGATCTCCGGCACGACGGTGCACTCCGCGAACGTCGACGTGCCCATGTAGTGGAGCAGCGGCGTGCCCTTGTGCGACAGGCGGCTGGTGCCGTCGGGCATCAGGCCCTTGCCCTGCGTGGCGAGGATCGCGCTGCACAGGTTGGTCTTGCCGCTCAGGCAGAACTTACAGTTGCGGCACTCGGGGATGTACAGCGGGATGACGTGGTCGCCGACCTTGAGCGACGTCACGCCGGGCCCGACTTCCTCGACGACACCGGCGCCCTCGTGGCCGAGCACGCACGGGAACAGGCCCGACGGGTCGCGCCCGCTCATCGTGTACGCGTCGGTGTGACAGACGCCGGTCGCGGCGAGGCGCACGAGGCACTCGCCCGCCTTCGGTCCGGCCAGCTCGATCTCGTCCACCACCAGCGGCTGCTGCGGCTCGAAGCAGATTGCGGCGCGGATCTTCATGCGGTGCTCCTCCGAGAAGATGGCCGCAAAGGCGCAAAGGACGCCAAGCGGATCCGGGTCCACTTGGCGTCCTTTGCGCCTTTGCGGCTGACTACTCCTTGTGTCCCATCACCAGCCGATGGGACTGCGCCGGCTCTTCCTTCAGCGCCTGCCGCGCGTCGTTCATCGCGGCGCGGTAGATGCCCTGCGCCATCAGCGCCGACTCCTCGCCGAGGCGGCGCTCGTAGACGTCGCGCTTGAGCTGTTGCGCGGCGCGATCCTCCGGCGCGGCGCGCGTCGCCCATTCGGCGAGATGCGCCGCGAGCGTGCTGTCGCCGGCGTCGAGCAGGGCGCGGCCGCGCGCGATGAGCGTGTCGACGCCGCCGGCGAGGGCGGCGATCTCGCCGGCCTGGGCCGCGTGCGTCGCCGGCAGCAGGTCGGCGGCGTTGCCGTTCCACCAGCCGCCCCACAGGCGCAGCAGGTTGCGGACGATGAACTTCGGGTGATCGTAGTTGGCCTGCAGGTAGGGACGCGTCGCGAGCTCGGCGTCGGGCTCGACGGCGTGGAAGATCTCCTCCGGCGTGCGGCCGGCGTTCATCAGCTGGAGGACCTGGTCGATGATGACGTGCAGGTAGCGCGCGGTCTCGGTCAGCACCGTGCGCACGGCGGCACGCCCGCGGATGGCGAGGCCGTGCCCGGGGAACAGATACTCGGCATCGAGGCCGGCCATCGCCTCGAGCGCCTCGGCCCACTCGGCCGGGTAGCGCTGCACCTTCTGCGGATTGCCGCAGTTCGGCGCCTGCCAGATGATCAGGTCGCCGGTGAAGAGGTAGCGTTGCTCCGGGAGCCACACCCAGCAGGCGTCGTCGGTCTCGCCCCTGGCGGCGCGCACGTGTACCTCGCGGTCGCCGAGGCGCAGGGTGAGCGCGTCGCGAAAGACGTGCGTCGGCCAGTCGAAGTGATTGGGAAAGAACGGCTGCGGCAGGCTGAACTGGCGCTGGTTGATGCGCGCGTTCCAGCCGTGGGTCAGCGCGTAGCGGCGGAAGCGGCCGAGGCAGTTCTCCTGCGCGATGATCTGCGGCCGCTCGCCCGCCTCGAGGAACGCGCGCAGGCCGAAGGCGTGGTCGACGTGGCCGTGCGTGTACACGGCGGCCGCGAGCGGCGCGTCGCTCCACGCGCGCACCGCTTCCCGGACGGCGCCGGACGTATGCGTGAAGCCGGGATCGACGAGCAGCAGCCCGCCCGGCGTTCGGACGGCGTACGTGTTGACGAACGCCGGATGCATGAACACGTCGGGCGCGACCTCGCCGGCCTCGCCCCAGACGCGCGGCTGCGCGTGCAGCGGATCGCTGGTCAGCATCGAGTTGTCGGTCATGCCGCCGAGCCTGCCACCTCACCGTTGGCTGGGGCAAGGCGTCCGCTGCGCTACTCCGTGATCGCCGTGGTGAGGTGAATGGTCTGCCTGTCGTCGGCGCCCTCCCGGCGCTCCGGCGCGCGGGCTGGCGGGGGTGCTTTGCGCTTGTGATTCGCCGAAGTCGGCAATTAGGGTCGGGTGTTGTGACCGTGCTCGTTCGCCGCACATTCCTGCTCCTCCCGGCACTGCTCGGCGCCCTGCCCGCGGCGGCGCTGCAGCGCGTCTATGTCGCCAATATCGGCGCCGGAACGGTGGCGATCGTCGATGCCGAGCGGCGGACGCTGCTCGGCGAGATCGCCGTTGGGGCCGAGCCGGATGGCATCGCCGCCAGCCCCGACGGCGCCACGATCTACGTCGCCAACTTCGCCGACGACTCGGTGTCGATCATCGACACCGCGACCGAGACGGTGCTCGACACGGTGGCGGTCGGCGATGGGCCGGTCGGCCTCGCCGTCAGTCCCTCCGGCGCCGAGGTCTGGGTCACCCTGAAGCTCGCCAACGCCGTCGTCGTGCTCGACACCGCGACGCGCGCGGTCGCCCAGGTGATTCCCCTGCGCGAAGAGGGCGGCCCCAACGCCATCGCCTTCACGCCCGACGGCGCCCGCGCCCTGGTGACCCGGTCATTCGGGGCGTCGGTGAGCGTCATCGACACCGCTTCGCGAGGGGGCATCACCCGGGTCGAGGTCGGCGACGCACCGAACCGCATCGTCGTCAGCCCTGACGGCCGTCGTGCCTACGTGACGATGGTGCGCGGCGCCTTCGATCCGGAGACCTACGGGACGACCCAGCTCGCGGTGATCGATCTCGCCACCCTGACCGTCGTCGAGCGCCGGGAGCTGCGCGAGCCGCCCACCGCGCTCGCCCTCTCGCCCGACGGGCGCACACTCTACGTCGCCGAGGGATCGGGCATCGGACGGTTCGCCGCCGATTCGCTGACCCGGCTCGGTCACGTCGCCACCGGCGCGCGGCTCAACGGCCTGGTGGCGCTCGCCGATCCCCCCGCCGTGCTCGGCGGCATCACCGCCCTCGACCTCGTCCTCGTCCTGTCGCCCGCGTTCGGCCTCGACCGCCCGGGCGATTCCGGCGCCACCGTGCCGGTGGCGCGCGAGCCGTACGCGCTCGTCGCGCTGCCCGCGGGCCCGGCCGAGCGCCTGGTCGCCGCCTTCGACGATCCGCCCTTCGGCTTCAAGCTCGATCCGGCCGATCGGCACGACGTGCGCATCACCGTCGACGCCACCGACGGCGCGGCGACGACCTGGACGCTGGTGTTGCGCCGTGCCGACGGCCGCGAGCCCGACCGCACTCTGGCCGCGGGTGCTGGGCCCCTGCACGGCGCGACGGTGGCCGATCTCGACGGCGCGGCGCTCGCCGCCGGGGCGTCCTGGGAGCTGGTGCTGACCGTGACCACGGACGGCGACCGCGCCGAGCGCCGGCTGCCCTTCCTGGTGCCGGACCGGCAGTACGCGCTGGTGCCGCTCACCGGCAGCCTCGCCGAGGGCGCGCCGCACTTCGAGATGGACGGCAGCGGCGAGCGCTTCCTGCGCATCTCCGACAGCGGGTTCTCGATCTTCGACGCGACCCGCGGGGTGACCGACCCGCTCCACCTGGTGCGCCTGCAGCTCACCGATACCGAGCGCGTGCGCCTGAGCCGCGACGGCCGGCGCGCCGGTGTCCTCTCCTACGGCCTCTCCGGCACCTACGACCTGGCGACCGGCCATGCCTCGCTGTTTCCGTATCGCCCGTTCATCATGGACCTCGACGCCGCCGGCCGCTGGCTGGTGGGCTTCCGCACCGGCGACCCGCGCGAGCGCTACCAGCTCTTCGACACCTTCGCCGGCACCCGCACCTATCTCAGCGATCCTCCCGGCCCGGCGCCGGAGGCGCGCTGCGACATCGGCGAGGCGCAGCAGGCGCGGATCAGCGCCGACGGCAGCCGGGTGACGTTCGTCACCGGGCTCGACCTGGGCCTCGGCTACGCCGCCGGCTGCCGGGTCGTCGCCTACGAGCAGCCGACGCAGACCCTGCGCGTGGTCACCGCCCTCGGCGCGCGCGGCGTCGAGGGGCCGACGCTCGACGATGCCGGCGCGCAGATGGGCCTCGTGCTGCGCGACGCGCCGGACGCCGGGTCGCGACGCGCGTCGCTGATCGACGTCGACGGCGGCGCGGTCACCGATCTGCTGGGCGACGACCCGGCGCAGGCCTTCGACGCGGTGGTCAGCGGCGACGGGCGCTCGGTGATCGTCTCCAGCTGCGCCGACCTCGATCCCACCGTCGGCAACGCCGACGCCAACGAGGAGCTCTTCCGCCTCGATCTGGCGAGCGGCCGCTTCACCCAGATCACCGACACCCGCGGCGGCGCGGTCGGCTGCGAGCGCGCCGGCGGCAAGGCCTACGCGCCCATGGTCTCGACCGATGCCAGCGTCGTCGCCTTCACGCCGCCGCCGGCGTCGTCGGCCGGCGCCTACCGCAGCGATCGCAACGGCTTTCTCTTCGGTCCGGTGCGCGCCGTGCCGGTGGTGGCGGGCAACACCCCACCGAAGCTCGAGATCGAGGGCGCCACCACCTACCTGATTGGCGAGTACGTCCGCATCGCGTACCGCTCCGGCGATCGCGACGGCGACGCGCCGGCGCTGTTCGGCCAGCTCGAGGATCGGCCGTTGCCGGCCGGCGCCTACTTCTACTCCGACCGCAATGATCCCCAGGGCGCCTTCGCCTGGTACTATCCGGGCCCCGACGACGTCGGCGAGTACCATCTCCGCCTCGGCGCCTTCGACGGCCGCGGCGGCGAGAAGGTGGCCACGCTGACCCTGTCGATCTGCCGGCGGTACGTCGATCGCACCGACCGCGATACGGTGATCAGCGCGATCTTCGACCATCCGGCCGCCGCGTGCGGCGACGCCGACGCCAACGGCGACGGCGCCGTCGGCGCTGCCGACCTCAGCGCCGTGCCCTGAGCCGGCTTTGCCCACCAACTCGGCTGGTCGATCGATCCCGCGCCTGGAGGGTCGCGCTTCCGCGCGACCGGCCGCGCGGAAGCGCGGCCCTCCAATCGGGAACGGAACGTGCTCAGGGAATTGGTGGGCAAAGCCCCCTGAGCCGTCTCGGGGCATGGCGCCGGTCGCCGGCCTCAGGCAGCATCGCCGAACGTGGCCACGCCTCTGCCCATCGATCCGCTGCTGCCCCACATCACCGCGGCGCTGCGCGACGGCAACCGCCTGATCCTGCGGGCCGCGCCCGGCGCCGGGAAGACGACGCGGGTGCCCGCCGCGCTGCTCGACGCCGGTCTCGCCGGCGACAAGCAGGTCGTCGTGCTCGAGCCGCGCCGCATCGCGGCGCGCGCCGCGGCCGAGTACGTCGCGGCGCAGCGCCACGGCCGCACCGGCGGCGAGGTCGGCTATCGCGTGCGCTTCGAGTCGCGCGGCGGCGACGCCACGCGCCTGTGGTTCCTCACCGAGGGCGTGCTGGGGCGTCAGCTCGCGCGCGATCCCTATCTCGAGGACGTCGGCGCGCTGGTGCTCGACGAGTTTCACGAGCGCCATCTCGCCGGTGACGTGGCGCTCGCCCTGGCGCGCGAGCTGCAGGAGACGGTGCGTCCCGATCTGAAGCTGGTGGTGATGTCCGCGACGCTCGACACCGTGGCGCTCGGCGACCTACCTCGGCGGCGCGCCGGTGCTGACCTCGGAGGGCCGCGCGTTCCCGGTGCGCGATGACGCACGCCGACGCCGGCGACGCGCGGCCGCTGGCGCCGCGCGTCGCCGCCGCGCTGGCGCGCCTGCTCGACGGCGACGACGACGGCGGCGACGTGCTCGTCTTCCTGCCCGGCGCCGCCGCCATCCGCCGCGCCGACGAGGCGATCGCGCCGCTCGCGCGGCGCGCGGGCTCGACGTCGTGCCGCTGCACGGCGACCTGCCGCTCGACGCGCAGCGGCGCGCCCTGCAGCGCGGACCGCGCCGCCGCGTCGTGCTCTCCACCAACGTCGCCGAGACCTCGCTGACGGTGGAGGGCGTCACCACCGTCATCGACAGCGGCCAGGCGCTGCACGCCGAATACGACGCGCGCCGCGGCCTCAATGCGATCCGACTCGCGCCGATCAGCCGCGCCGCCGCCGAGCAGCGCGCCGGTCGCGCCGGGCGCACCGCGCCGGGGCGCTGCATCCGCCTGTGGCCGCGCCGCCGAGCACGCCGAGCCGGCTGCCGCGCGAGACGCCGGAGATCCGCCGCCTCGAGCTGAGCCCGCACGTGCTCGAGCTGCGCGCCTGGGGCGCGCGCGACGTCATGGCGCGTCGGCTGGCTCGACCCGCCGCGCGCCGGCGCGGTGGAGCAGGCGGAGCGGCTGCTCGCCGCGCTCGGCGCGCTCGACGCGACCGGCGCGATCACCGAGACCGGCCGCGAGCTGCTGCGCATCGCCGCGCCGCCGCGCATCGCGCGGTTGCTGGTCGAGGCGCGGCGGCGCGGCGTCGGCGACGCGGGCGCGCTGCTCGCGGCGTTGGCGGCCGAGCGCGACATTCTGCTCGAGGCGCGAGCGTTCGGTGGCGGCGACGAGGCCCCGTGGCCCGAGGGGCCGTCGGATCTCTTGATGCGCGCCGACCTCTTTGCCGAGGCGGAGCGCGCCGGCTTCTCGCCCGCGATCTGCCGTCGCGTTGGATTGGATCCCGTCGCGCTGCGCGCCGTCGACCGTGCGCGCCGGCAATATGCTGGAGGGCCGCGCTCAGGCGCGGCCGGCGGCAGGTGAGGGGTCGCGGCGCGCCGATGCGGACGAGGCGTTGTCGATGGCGATCCTCGCCGCCTTCCCCGACCGCCTCTGCCGCCGCCGCGCGCCGGGTTCCAACCGCGCGGTGATGGTCGGCGGTACGGGGGTCGCGCTCGACGCGCGCACCGTCGTGCGCGCCGCCGAGCTCTTCGTCGCCGTCGATCTCGACGCCGGTCCCGGCGCCGATGCGCGCGTACGCATCGCGAGCGGCGTCGAGCGCGCCTGGCTCGCGGAGATGTTCCCGGCCGCGCTCCGGCGCGACGACGTGATCGCCTTCGACGAGGCGCAGACGCGCGTCGTGCGTCGCGAGCGTGAGCGCTTCCACGATCTGGTGCTGAGCGAGCGGGTCGAGCCCGAACGTCGACCGCGCCGCCGCCGGTGCGGTGCTCGCGGCGGCGGCGCGTCGGGATCCGGCCGCCGCCGTTGGGCTCGACGAGGACGGCCGACATCTCCTCGATCGCCTGCGCTTCCTCGCCCGCGCCATGCCGGAGCTGGCGCTGCCGCCGATCGATGCGCTCCTCGCCGACGCCGTCGAGGCGCTCTGCGACGGGAAGCGCAGCTTCGCCGAGCTGCGCCGCGGCGACGTCGCCGGTGTGCTCGTCGGCCTACTGAGCAGCGCGCAGCGCCGCGCCCTCGACCACGACGCGCCGGCGCGCCTGCGGCTCCCCGCCGGCCGTACGGCCGCCATCGCCTACGCGCCCGACAAGCCGCCCGCCGCGGCGGCGCGCATCCAGGAGGTGTTCGGCCTCGCCGCCACGCCGCGCCTCGGCGGCGGCCGCGTGCCGTTGGTGCTCGAGCTCCTCGCGCCGAATCAGCGCCCGGTGCAGATCACCGACGACCTCGCGAGCTTCTGGGCGCGCGGCTACACCGACGTGCGCAAGCAACTGCGCGGCCGCTATCCCGAAGCATCCGTGGCCCGACGACCCGACGACGGCCGAGCCCACGTCGCGCGTGCGGCGGCGGTGATGCGTATTGCCGGCCCGCGCCGCCTGCGCTAGCGCTGGGCGAGAAGGAGCATCGCCATGAACGATCGAGTCGCGCCGCGGGCCACGTTCACCAGCATGGAGCAGGGCACCCTCGAGGACTGGGCGGCGATCAGCACGCAGGTCGTCGAGTTCAACCAGGGCCTGCCCGATCGGGTCCTGGCGCACCTGAAGCTGCTCGACGGCGACGGCGGTTTCGCCGTCGATCGGCTGACGCACTCTCTGCAGACCGCGACCCTGGCGCAGCGCGACGGGCGCGACGAGGAGTACGTCGTCTGCGCCCTGCTGCACGACATCGGCGACACGCTCGCGAGCTTCAATCATCCCGACATCGCGGTGGCGATTCTGCGGCCGTTCGTCGAAGAGCAGAACCACTGGATGGTCGAGAAGCACGGCATTTTCCAGGGCTACTACTTCTTCCACCACGTCGGCCTCGACCGCGACATGCGCGAACAGTTCCGCGGTCACCCGTACTTCGATCGCACCGCGGAGTTCTGCGCCCTGTACGACGGTCCGGCGTTCGATCCGAAGCGCGAGACGCTGCCGCTGGAATTCTTCGAGCCGATGGTGCGCCGCGTGTTCGCGATGCCGAAGCGGTCGATCTACGCGGGCATGGGAAAGTAGGCGGATCGTCGGGGCGCGCCGTCGCGCCACACCGCCGCCCCACCGGGCGACGCTCCGCGTCGCCGGCGGGCACAGGTCCCGCGGCTACACCGCTTCCGGTGGTGTCCAATCGACGTAGGAGCTGCGGCAGCGTCATAGCCGTCGACGAATTCAATCGGTGCTGCGGGGCGCGGCGCCACACCGCCGCCCCACCGGGCGACGCGCGCGCGTCGCCGTGCGGACACGAGGGCCGCTGCTACAACGTCTTCGATGCGACGTGCCCGGTGTCCGATCGCCAACACCGTCGTAGCCGCGGCGCTTGTCGCCGCACGGCGCGCGTTTCGTGGCACCCTCGCATCGTCCGTTGATGTAGCCGCGGCACCTGTGGCCGCGGGCGGTGCGCAGCACCGCCGGGCAGGGCGGGGCGCGGCGCCACGCCACCACCACACCGGGCGACGCTCTGCGTCGCCGGCGGGCACAGGTCCCGCGGCTACAACGGTTCCAACGCGACATGGCGGTCAATCGCCGTCGCGTATGTGGTGCGACGTTGCGTCCGCGTCACGCCGCTGGCGGTGGGCGGGGTGCGGCCGGCGCCACTGCCGGTTTCGGGACGCGGAGCACGCGCCAGTACCCGCCGATGCCGAAGCTCTCCCAGCCCCAGCGCAGCCAGCGCAGGAGGGCGGCGGCGATCCACAGGGCCCAGGCGAGCATCAACAGTCGGTAGACGAGCAGCGGCGTCGATACGATCCACGCCTGCGGGAGAACGTTGCCGCTGCGATCCTGGTACCAGCGCAGGTACTCGGCGCCGGAGCCGTTGCCGGCGATCTGCATCTCGGGCTGGCCGAGCAGGCCCTGTTGGATCGCGTAGAAGAGGACGCCGATCGCGGCGAGCGTCCAGCCGACGAGCAGCACCTGCATGAGATCGAAACCGCGGGCGCTCAGCGTCGCGGCGCGCTCGCGGCGCCAGCCGAGGGCGAGGAGCCAGCCGGCGACGACCGCGGCCGCGGCGATCGGCACCTGCGTGAGGCCGATGCCGAGCAGGAGCCAGTGGTGGAAGCGCAGCGGCGTCGTACGCACGCGGCCGAGCCCGAAGGCGGCGAGGGCCAGCACCGGCAGGAGGCTCCAGAACAGCACCGCCGGTCCCATGCGCGGCCCGCCGGCAAAGAGGATCCACCGGCTCGGCGGAACGCCGACGTCGAGGTAGGCGTTCACGCTCGGCGCCCCGAGATCGACCGCGGGTGAACGGAAGCGCGCCGTCACGCCGTCGGGCTGGCGCCACTTCAGCTCGACCTTCTGCGGGCCGGGGGCGATGGGCAGCACCACCGTTCCGTTCTCCTGACGAACGGGCTGCGGCGTGCCGTCGATCGCGACCACCAGCAGCTCGGCGCCGGGCGGCAGCGCGATCGGATGCTGCGCGCCGCGGCTGCTGCGCACGGTCATGGTCAGCGAACCGTCGCTGGCGCGCAGGCCGGGGTTGATGGAGAGCTCGCTCTCGTCGATCGTCAGCGTCTGTCCGGGCACGCCCTCGGGCCGGAGGACGTCGAGCGTCACGCCCTCGCCCGGCCACGGCCGCCACTCGCGGAGCGGCGGCGCGTTCGCATCGCCCCGCAGCACGGGCGCGATACCGGTCGCGTCGACGTGCCAGATCGGGCCGGCGTCGAGCCGCCACAGCTCGACCCACTGGACCGACTCGGGGGCCTGCAGCGCGATCGGCGAGCGCTCGCTCAGCGTCGACTGCCAGGTGGCCTCGCCGACCCGCGCCGCGAGGTTGATCTGCGCGCGGCCCTCCACGACGCGCACGTCGGCGGTGGTCACCGATTCGCCCGGCAGCAGCGGCACCGACAGCAGCAGGGCCGCTTCCGGCGGCGTCAGGCGGACGACGCGCGTCTCGACCTGCCAGGTCAGTCCGAGGCGCAGCGTGCGCTCGACGCGCGCGAAGGCGGGGAGCTGGTCCGCCTGCAGGGGCGCGGCGTGGGCACCGTCGGTCGGCGCGGTGCGCGTGAGCTGGAGGTTCGCGTCGGCGACGCCGTCGCCGTGCACGCCGTCGAGCGTCCAGCCGGCGACCTGCGTCTCGACGAAGCGCGGCACCAGCGGGAGCAGGATCTGCACCGTGTCGCGCGCCGGCAACGGTCCTTCGACGAGCACCTCGTGCGTGCCGGGATCGAGGCGCAACCACAGGGCGCCGTCCGCGCCCTGCATGAGCGCGTCCGCCGGCTCGCCATCGACCACCACCGTGCGCGGCAGCCAACTCTGCGCCTGGCCGGGCAGCGGCACGGCGGTGGCGCTGGCGACGTCCACTTGCAGGCGAGCGCGCAGCGCGTTGGCGTCGACCTCGAGGCGCATGCGCGGCACCGCGGCGCACCACGGATGGCAGTCCGGCGGCGCGAGCAGGCGCGTGCGCAGCGCCTCGAGCATCTCGTCGGACGGGAAGTCGGCGCGCGCCGGCGCGGCGAACGCGACGGCGGCCAGCAACGCGAGCGCCGACGCGGCGCCGCGCGCACCGGGTCCGCGCAGTCCGACGAGACGCGCGACCAGCAACGCGAGCAGCAGCGTGCGGATGATGGCGAGGACCAGGTTGACCGACGGCGAGAGCAGGAAGAGATGGAGCCGCTGATCGCGGTCGACCGGCCCGCTCCACTCGAGTGTCACCGCGTTCCAGCTCCACCCCGGCAGGCCCGGTCCGGTCTGCACGACGCTCTTCGGATCGACGGCGGCGTACTCGTAGCTGCGGCCCGAATCGCTCGACAGGAAACCGCCCACTCCCGCCGCCGGGGCGGCCTTCTTCGCGAAGACCTCGCCGGCCGCGCGCATGCGTTCGGCGTCCGCCTCGTCCTGTTCCGGCGGCGCAGTCGCCGCCAGAGTGTCCATCGCGGCGCTCATGCTGAAGGACGGATACTCGAGCGCCGGGTAGAGGGCCTGGCGCATTTGGCGGATCAGGAACGGCACCGCGATGATCACCAGCGCGACCAGGGTCAGGGCGCGGACGACCTGCAGGGCGCGTCGCGCCGTGCCGTCCGGGACGACCCGCACCAGCGCCTCGGCGGTGAGCACGGCGATCCAGATCGCCGCGGGCGCGTCCGATTCGGTGTACGTGAGGCCGACGGCGAGCAGGGCGAGGACGCCCCACGGCCAGCCGAACAGGCGGGCGGTGGCGAGGGCCGTGATCAGCACGATGAAGAGGTCGAGCAGCGTCCACGTCGCGACCCAGGTCGGCCGCGCCTGATCGACGCCGCTGGCGTGGACGAGCCGCCAGCCGGGCGGCAGCTCGAGGCGCGCCGAGAGCGATTGAAAGTCGTGCAGCCAGCCGACGGCGGGCACGGCGCGCGCGGCGCCGTCGAGACGGCTGTCGGCGTCGAGCGTGAGCGCGCCGGCGCGGATCTCGACGCCGGCGGGCGCGTCGGCGGCGAGGCGGGTGATGAATTGATCGGTGCCGTCGACGGCGACGCGGCCGAGCGTCGTCGGCGGCGCCATGTCGAGCCGCCAGGCCCGCGTCAGCGTGCCGGTGATGCGGTCGTGCATGGTGTAGCCGCCGCCGTCGAAGTCGAGCCAGAGCGTGCGCGTCAGCGCGAGTTGATCGGGCGGCGCGTCGGCATCGCCGCGTCGGCGCTCGACGAGCGTCATCTCGGCGCCGGGGCGCATCACGTAGGCGGGCAGCTTGCGCCACTCGTCGGGCAGATCCGTCTGTTGCGGATCGACGGCGTCGGCATCCTCGATCGTGACCAGCCGCAGATCGGGATGCGCCTGGAACACCCAGACCTCGTTCGTCGCCCACGCGTCCTGCGGTTGCGGCGCGCGGAGCGTGGCTGCCGGCCCATCGTGGCGCGCGACGATGCGGAGCTGCCACCGTCCGGCGCGCACCTGCATCCGCAGCCGGCCGTCGGACTCGAGGCGGGCGGGCAACGGACTGTCGAGCAGCATCGGCGTGAAGTCCGCCGGCAGCGCCGGTCCGAGCAGCACCTCGCGGCCCTTGCCCGACACTTCGAGCTGGATGCGGGTGTCGAGCGTCAGCGGCACGTCGTCGTCCACGAGGCGGTGCACGATCACGCCGACGCGGTCGCTCTCGTCGGTGGTTTCCTCGCGGCGCTGCAGCCACAGGCGGCCGTCGGCGTCGCGGTTGGGAAACGCGACCGCCTGTCCGCGCAGCGCCAGCGCCACCAGTCCCGTCCGCGCCGGAACCGGCAGCAGCTCGGGCAGGCGGTCCCAGCCGAAGCGGCCGGTCACGGTGTGGCGCCCGACCGTCAGCCAGACGTGCGGGGCGCTGTCGCGCGCGATGACCACCGCGGCCGTTCCGTCCACCGCGACCGACTGCGGCCACGGCTTGTCGGCGCCCGGCAGCGGCACCCACTGGGCGAGCTGGACGTCCCACTGCTGCGTGAACGTGCCGCCGGTCTCGTCGAGCGCAAGCTCGAGCCGCGACGGCCAGGCGCACTCTCGGCGCTCGGCGTCGCCGAGCATCGACGCGCAACCTGCGTCCTCATGCCCCTGCAACGCCCAGTCGATCCATGGTTGCAGATCCTCGGGCACCTGATCGCGTCGCAGCGGCTCGGCCGCGGCGGCAGTCGCGACCAGGGCGACGAGGGCCAGCGCCAGAGCGAGTGGGCGGCCGGGCATCCGCTTCCGTTTACGCGCTGCCGGCCAGGCGAGCAAATCTGTCCGGCGCGTGCGGCTCACCGAGCGCGACGCGGTCGTGGCAACGGCTGCGGCTGGCGGATCGGCTGTCCGGGACGATTGCGTGGCGAGTTGGCGCGGTACCGGACGGCCGGATCGAGCGGCGCACCCTCGACGATGATCTCGGTCGGGCCGTCCTCGATGATCTCGGTGGGGCCGCTGTCTTCGAAGGGCGCCGCCGCCCCATCGCTCTCCGCATCGTCCCGGCCTTCATCATCAGGCGCCGCATGCTCGTTCTCGGGCGCCGCGGAGTCGGCGCGGGGCGGTGGCGCGACGGCTCGGGGCTGGCTCTCGGGGAGCACCTCGACCGCGCCGGCGCCGGGCTTTGGCGGAGTATCGCTGAAATGGACCGTCCCCGACCCGTCCACCCACTTGTAGATCTGTGCTGCGCCCGGCTCGCCATACGCGATCACGCCGGCCAGCACGCACGCCGAGATGGCGAGTCTGATTTTCGCCGCGGTCATCCGGCCACGCTCCCGTCGGCAGTGTGACACCGCGAGGTGGGGTGCGCAGCCGGAAAGGTTGCCCGACAGGTTGTCCCCATCGCTTGGGCCGGTGATAAGGCTCGGCCCGGAGGGGACTCGCGTATGACGGCAATCGTTGCCAGCTCACGTTCACGCCTGCCCGGCATGCTCTGCGCGGGCGTCGTCGCGGCGATCGTCGCGGGATGCACCTACTACCAGGTCGCGCCGGCCGCGTCGGGCACGAGCGTCTTCGACCGTTCCTGGAACGCGAGTCTGGGCGCCCTGAACGACACCGGCGTCGACATTTCCATGGCCGATCGCACCAAGGGCCTGATCCGCGGAACGACCGCGACCGACATCGTGACGATCCGCGTGTACACGCAGGCCGACGGCAGCGTGCGCGTCGAGATCACCGCGCAGCGACCCACCGGTGTCGACGCCGCGCTCGCCCAGCGCGTGTCGGACGCGTACGACCGGCGCATGGGTCGCTGATCTCAGACGGGTCGGGCGTGCCGCGGGGTCGGCAAGAACCGCCCGTGGCCGTGTAGATTCGTCCGCGCGGGGAGTACCAAACCCGCGCCGACAGGCGAGCCGCGGCGGCGGCGCGGTTGCTGCAACGACCCGGCAACCATGAACGGCTGTCGAACCATGAAACGTCGCGTGCTGGCCCTCATCGCCTCTGGGACCGCGCTCTGCCTGGCACTCCCAATGTACGCGCAAGCGGGCGGTGCCGGTGGCGGTGGCGCTGCTGGGGGTGCCGGCGGCGGTGGCACCACCGGCGCCGCTCCAAGCGGTGCGGCGGGACCATCGAGCGTCGGCGGCGGCGGCGCGCCTGGCGCGCCGCCTGCGGGGGCGGCGCCCGGACCGGCGTCGTTGGGCTCACCGGGGTCGCCGGCGCTGAACCCAGGCGGTCGAATGCCGACGAATCCGAACGGCTCACCGCCGGTGGGTGGCGCGCCCGCCGTGCCCCCGATCCCGGCGGGCCGTGGGACCATGGAAGGCACCATTCCCGAGCAGGGAGCTGCCGGCGACATGGCGCCCAACGGCGCCGCGGGCAGTCCCTCCGTTCAGGTACTGCCAGGTGGAGGCACCGGCGAGGTCCAGAATCCGGCCGGCAGGGTGCTGCGCGGCGGCGGACCGGCCGCGACGCCGGCGATGCCCTGAGGCCGCTGCCTGCTACCCCGCGCTGCAATCGTCTCGACAAAGTTCACAGAAACCCTGCATAGACCGATGGGTGCGCAGGCGGATGGCAGGGGAGCAGAGTGAGCGGGCCGCGGGGGCGGCGGCGCGCTGGCGCACGGCGGGGCTGGTGGGACCGCTGGCGATGCTGATCGCCGCGAGCGCGAGCGGCGAGGGCTTCTACCGCCGCGGCGACGCGACGTGCAGCCTGTCGCTGTCCGCGGTCGACCTCGTCGCCACGATTCGCGGCCTCGGCGGAACCAGCGCGTGCGGCAATGACGACTGCGACCGCGACGGCGTGCTCACGGCGGCAGACATCGCTTGCACGGCCGGTTGCGTATTCGATTCGTGTCCGATTCCCGAACACGCCGCGCACGTGACCGCCATCATGCCGGAGAGTGCCCCCGGCGTCTCGCCGTCGTCGGTCGTCCGCATCGCGGTCGACAATCTCGAACCCGCCGACGCGACCAAGCGGGTCACGATCGGCGGGCGTGAAGCGGAAGTCATCGACGAGATCGATGGCGAGCTGTTGGTGGCACTGCCGGCGGAGCTGCCGACGGGTGCCGCCGACATCGTGGTGATCGTCGGTGAAGTGGAAGGCGCGCCGACGACAGTCGAGATCGCGCCGTCGCTGCCGCTCGGTCCGCCCGACACCCTCGACGGCACGCTCGCGCTGATCGACGAGGCGTTGGCCAAGCTGCTGACGCTGGACGTCGAGACGATCTACGGCGACGATGCCGCATCCGTTCGCCAGGATCTGGCGCGCGCGCGAGCCGACACAGCGACGCAACGCGCCGCTCTGGCCGACGATGCGACACTGACCGAGGCCGACCGGATCCAGCTCGATGCCGCGATCGATGCCTCGGGCGGACCCGAGATGTTGCGCGCGTTGATCGCCGAGATCGACGCGGCGGCGGCCGCTGGCGGCGCCGAGGGCGGGCCCGCCGCGCCGACGAGCCCGGGCGTCCTGGCATTCCAGAGAGGCGCCAGCACCCTCCGCATCGTCGGCGGCATCCTCACGACCACCACCGCGACGCTCACCGCGCCGGAGATCGCGGCCATCGCCGGCACCGTCGCCCTCATTGGCGGCGGCCTCGCGGTCGCCGCCGGCGCGCTGAATCCGGTGATCGCCAGCGCGACATTCACCAATGCCGCGGGCGACGTGCGCGGTCACCCGACCGGTGGCGGGACGGTCACGATCTACGGCCGAAGGTTCGACACCCTCAGCACCTCATTGGAGATCAAGACCGCCTACGGCGTGTTCGATGGAGGAAGTGGTACGTCAAACGGCGACGGCATCACCTTCGCCATCCCCAATCAGACGGGCCTGTGCGGCAGGGTGACCCTGGCGCTGATTCGGACGGCGCTCCGCCTTCGCTCCAACGTCATCAGCACCTACATCCAGCCGGAGCTGATCCGCTTGCCGAACACCGGCGTGCCGGGCTCGAGACCGGAAGGCGAGATTCGCGGCGCCAGCGATTGCTCCGGAAAGAAAGCCGTCTTCAACGGCGTGACCCGGGACGACAGCGTGCCGCAGTTCCTCAGTGAGCGGCGGGCCGAGGTGCCCGTCCCATCGGTACTGCCCGGAACGTACGCGGTCTCGCTGACGGTGGAGGGCGTGCGCAGTTTCGACGGCGAAGACGTGCTCATGCAGGTCGGCAACGGCCTCACCGGCCTGAGCGTGAAATGTCCCGCCCAAGTCGCCATCCCCGATGACGCGCCGGCACCGCCCGGCGACGGCGTGGTGGCGGCACCGCTGATCTTTGCTCAGTTGTGCGAGGCGACGCTGCAGCCCGGAACTGCGCCGCGGCCGCTGCCGAGCCGGTTCACGTGGACCTCGAGCGACCCCGGCAAGGCCACCATCGAGGCGTCCACCTCCGAACCCAACGGCGCCATCGTCGGGCGCGGAGTCGGCACGACCAAAATCAAAGCCACGCTGGTGAGCGCCGCCGGTCCGAGTCAGACGCTGGCCACCAGCCAGGAGGTGTCGGTCGCCGTCGTGGACAACGCGAAGCCACGGATCAGCATCGAGAGCGCGTCGATGGACGTCGACCCGGGTTCCACCATCACGGGCACCGTGACCGCGGCCGACAACGCCAAGCTCGGCCTCATCAGCTTCAGGGCGACGGGCGACGCGGTGGCGTCGGCGCCGGCCGATTCCCTCGACTGCATCGGCAAGAAGAAGTGCACCACCTCGTTCTCGCTGACGCTCAAGAGCGGCGACTTCACGCAGACGACCGTGACCCTGCAGGCCGATGCCCTGGACGTCGGCGGCAACCGGGCCTCCTCCAACACGCTGACGTTCACCATCAACAAGGACACCACCTGCCCCAGCGTGACCATTCAGGAGCCGGCCAACGGCGCCACCGTCAACGCCGGCGAGACGAGCACCGTCGTCGCGATCGCCCACGACGACGGGCCGAACGACACCGGCGTGAAGGTGTTCACCTACAGCGCGTCGGGTCCGGCGTTGCAGGCGAACGTCGACCAGAACCTCCCGTTCGCGACGCCCATGAAGGCGCCGACGCTGCGTTTCAACTTCGCCGTCAGGAAACCCGAGGACCTGAAAGACGTGTCGGACAGGAACATCGTCATTTCCGTCAACGCCGTCGACGCCGCGATGCCGCCGAATTTGTGCGCGCCGCAGACGATCACGGTCAGCGTCATCGGCGTGCTCGACCAGTGCAGCGGCGGCATCACGACGGACAACCCGTCCGGATTCATCGACGAACCGTTCACGATCACCGTGGCACTGACCGGCGACGGAGCCGACGAGATCACGCGCGTCACGAGCGTGAACCCCGGCGGGACGTTCGACCTGCAGCCGCAGGGCGGCGGTGTCTACACCGTCACCCTCTTCTATCAGGGCACCGGGAGCTTCGCGCTGCAGTTCATCGCGTACGATGCCAACGGCACGGCGCGCTGCTCGGGTTCGATCGGGTTGGAATCGCTCGGACCGGACGACGGCGAGGAGCTCGTCGGACGCGCGGGCGCGCCGCAGCCGGCAGGAGCGGGTCTCCGATGACGGCGGCGCGCTTCGGTTTCGTCCTGCTCGCGGTGCTGGCGGCGGGCGCGCGGGCGGCCCCGCGGCGGAGGTGAGCGGCCGCGTGTTCGACGACCGCAACGGCGACGGCGAGCAGCGCCCCGGCGAGCCGGGGTTGGTGGGCTGGGTGGTGTACATCGACGCCGACGCCGACGGCGTGCTCGACAACCCCGCCGACGGCAACGGCACCTGCACCGCGGGCGCGACCGAACGCTGCCTGGTCACCGGTACCGATGGCGTGTTCGCCTTCACCGGTCTCCCGGAGGGGCCGGTCCACCTGCGCATCGTGCTGCAGCCGGAGTGGCGGCTCACCACCGACGAGGCGCTCGACGTGCTGCTGCTCACCGACGAGAGCGTGGTCGGCGATCAGCGCTTCGGCGTCTTCCGTCTGGGCATCGCCACCGGCACCGTGTTCGAGGATCTCAACGGCGACGCCACTCGCGACGACGGCGAGCCGCCGCTCAGCGGCTGGACGCTGTTCGTCGACGCGGATCTCAACGACCAGCTCGGCCCCGGGGAGTTCACCGACGAGAGCGGCGCCGACGGCGTCTACGCGCTCGACGGACTGACGCTCGGCGTGCACGCGCTCCGCGTCCGCAATCGCTGCGGCTTCATCCAGACGCTGCCGCCGCAGCCAACCCTGCGTTACGTCGTGACGATCACGAAGGGCGGCCAGATCGTCCCGGGGCGCGACTTCGGCCTGCAGCGGCCGTCCCTCATCCCCGGCGACGGCAACGGCGACGGCGTCGTCACCGCCGCCGATCTCATCGCCGTCATACAGGCGATCGGTCGGTTCCCCGTCACCGGCGCCGATGCGAATCAGGACGGCGGGGTGAACGCCGCCGATGTCCCCGCCACCGTCACCAACGTGTTCGATTGCGCCGGCATTGCCGCGGCGCCCGCCGCCCCGATGGCGACGGCCACGGCGACGACCACGGCGATCGAGAGCCCCACGCCGGGCGGCGCGACCCCGACGGCCAGCGCGACGGTGCCGGTGCCGAGCCCGACCATGACGGGCGCCGCCACGGCGACGTCGTCCGCGACCGCGCCGGCCAGCGCGACCCCGACCGCCACGCGCAGCCCGAGCGCGACGCCGACCGCCACCTCGACCACCGCCGTCACGGCGACGCCGAACGCGTCGCCTACCGCGACCACGCCGCCGACGGCGACTGGCACGCCGACCCTCACGCGGACGCCGACGGTCACGGTCGCGCCGACGCCGGACGCCGCCGCGCTGGCCGGGACCGCGGCGCAGATCGCCAACGGCATGAACGCCATCCCGGCGGTGATCACGGCGCTGGTCAGCGGCATCAAGTTCGGCGCGTTGGTCTACGATCCCGACGCGCAACTGTCCGGCGTCGGCGGCCCCGCCGGTGCGTGCCCGCTCAGCGGCACGGCGACGCGCACCTGCGTCAATGCCCCGGGGCAGGGCACCCTCAGCGTCAGCTTCGACAGCTGCAAGATTCCGACGGCGTCCGGCTCGGTGACGATCGACGAGCTGCCGCCCACTGATCCGGCTGTCGCGCTGCACGGCGGCGTCTGCATCAGCAACGTCGCGCTGCCGCCGTGGACCGCGACGATCGGCGTGTCCGCGGTATTCCGCGATGCCCAGAACGCCCAGCTCCTCACCGCCACCGCCGCGCTCACCGGCACGATCACGCCGTCGATCGGCGGCAGCTGCAGCGCCTCCGGCGCGACGCTCGCGATCAGCGGCCCCATCCGCACGCAGTTCGCCGACGGGTCCACGACCAGCCTGACCTTCACCAACACCAACGTCGTCGTCGCGGTCGCGACCTTCAACGCGCAGTGCGTGCCGGTCAAGTACACCATGACCTTCAACGGGCCGGGCGTCGTGGCGGTGTCGGCGCCGCCCGCGTTGGCACGCGGCGCCATCACGGAGACGTCGACAGCGGTGGTGTTCACGAACTTCGTCGTCGCCCAGGACGCCACCGGGTCGCCGACGCTGACCGACCTCGACGGCGGTCTCGGCGCCGCGTGTGCCGGCGCGCAGCTCACGCTCGACACCACCAAGTCGCTGGCGCAGGCGGTCGGCGCGCAGTGCCCGACCGACGGCACGCTGAAGATCACGTCCGGCGGCGCGACGGCGCAGCTCTTCTACCTCAGCGGCGGCGCGGTCGGCGTCGACGCCAACAACGACAACGTCGCCGAGTCGCAGCTCGGCTCGTGCCGCGACGCCCCGCCGCTCTGCGCAGGCGGGGCCGCGACGCCGACGGCGACGCGCACGCCGGCGGCCACCGCGACGCGCACGAGCACCGCACCGTGACCGCCACGGTCACCCCGGGGGTGGCGCCGACGTCGACCGCGACTCGCACGGTCACCAATACGGTGCCGGCGGCCAGCGCCACCGCGACACCGACACCGACACCGACCGCGACGACCGCGCCGGCGCAGCGGTTCTGCTCGGGGCTGCCGGGCCCGGTGGCGATTCCGGACTTCGACCCCACCGGCCTCACCAACACGATCGTGGTGCAGTCGGCGCAGACGCTCGCCGATCTCAACGTGTCGGTGTCGGTGGTGCATACGTGGGTCGGCGACCTGCGCATACGGTTGACGCACGTCGACACCGGCAAGACCGTTACGCTGCTCGACACCCCCGGCCAGCCGGCGACGATGACCGGCTGCGCGCTGGGCAACGTCGACGCGGTGTTCGACTCCGCCTCGCTGCGCCCGGCCGAGGACCGTTGCGCCGCCGGCCCGCCGCTGGCGGCGGCGATCGACGGCAGCGTCGCTCCAGCCCAGTCGCTGAGTACCTTCAACGGCGACAGTTTCAACGGCACCTGGCGCCTCAACGTCGCCGACCTCGCGACGCCGGACACCGGCTCGCTCCTCGACTGGTGCCTGATACCAAATTCCCCGAACCCCGTTGCCACCAACTTCACCTGCGACGACGGCGCCACCGAGTGCGTGGTGGTGGTCGACACCCCGTTTCAGCTCACGTTCAGCTACGCCGATCCGAACGGCGACGCCGCCTCGTGGCACATCATGGCGCGCGGCGGCGGCTCCGAGTTCGAAGCCGGCAACGGCAGCCTGCCCTCGGGATCGGCCGGCACCGTGACCCTCGACTTCAGCCAGTTCACCTGCCCGACCCAGGACTGTCCCGACACCGACTTCGACTACTTCGTGACGATCACCGACAGCGCCGGCCACGACAGCCCGACCCAACGTCTGCGCCTGAGCGTGACGCTGTTCGCGCTCTGAGAGAGGGAGGGGCGTCCCTCCTCCGTGCTCGCCGCGTGGAATCTGGCAATACCGGCGCGTCAGCGGTATCGTCCGTAGCTGCGGCACCCGTGGCCGCGGGCGGTGCTCCGCACCGCCGGGTTGGGTGGGGCCCGGCGCGCCCCACACCACCACCCCACCGGGCGACGCTCCGCGTCGCCGTGCGGCCACAAGGGCCGCGGCTACGACGTTGGCGATGCGGCGGTTTCCCTGGACGTGACGGTTGCTGAAGTCGGGACGCCACGCCACCGCCCTACCGGGCGACGCTCTGCGTCGCCGGCGGCCACAGGTGCCGCGGCTACGACGTCGGCGATGCGGCGGTTCCCTACGCCACCGCCGTACGGGGCGACGCCCCGCCGGCGCCGCGGCGCTTGTCGCCGCAGGGCGGTGCCATCGCCAGCGACCGAATCCCAACCAACGCGTCGCCGCGTGGAATCTGGCAATACCGGCGCGACAGCGGTATCGCCGTAGCTGCGGCACCCGTGGCCGCGGGCGGTGCTCCGCACCGCCGGGTTGGGTGGGGCCCGGCGCGCCACACCACCACCCCACCGGGCGACGCTCCGCGTCGCCGTGCGGCCACAAGGGCCGCGGCTACGACGTTGGCGATGCGCCGGTTCCCTGGACGTGACGGTTGCTGAAGTCGGGACGCCACGCCACCGCCCTACCGGGCGACGCTCTGCGTCGCCGGCGGCCACAGGTGCCGCGGCTACGACGTCGGCGATGCGGCGGTTCCCTACGCCACCGCCGTACGGGGCGACGCTCTGTCGGCGCCGCGGCGCTTGTCGCCGCAGGGCGGCGCCATCGCCAGCGACCCAATCCCAACCAACGCGTCGCCGCGTGGAATCCGGCATTACCGGCGCGACAGGGTATCGTTCGTAGCTGCGGCACCCGTGGCCGCGGGCGGTGCCCCGCACCGCCGGGTTGGGTGGGGCCCGGCGGCGCCACACCACCACCCCACCGGGCGACGCTCCGCGTCGCCGTGCGGCCACAAGGGCCGCGGCTACGACGTTGGCGATGCGGCGGTTTCCCTGGACGTGACGGTTGCTGACGTCGGGACGCCACGCCACCGCCCTACCGGGCGACGCTCTGCGTCGCCGGCGGCCACAGGTGCCGCGGCTACGACGTCGGCGATCGGCGGTTCCCTACGCCACCGCCGTACGGGGCGACACTCTGCCGGCGCCGCGGCGCTTGTCGCCGCAGGGCGGCGCCATCGCCAGCGACCCAATCCCAACCAACGCGTCGCCGCGTGGAATCCGGCATTACCGGCGCGACAGGGTATCGCCGTAGCTGCGGCACCCGTGGCCGCGGGCGGTGCTCCGCACCGCCGGGTTGGGTGGGGACCGGCGCGCCACACCACCACCCCACCGGGCGACGCTCCGCGTCGCCGTGCGGCCACAAGGGCCGCGGCTACGACGTTGGCGATGCGGCGGTGCCCTGGACGTGACGGTTGCTGACGTCGGGACGCCACGCCACCGCCCTACCGGGCGACGCTCTGCGTCGCCGGCGGCCACAGGTGCCGCGGCTACGACGTCGGCGATGCGGCGGTTCCCTACGCCACCGCCGTACGGGGCGACGCTCTGTCGGCGCCGCGGCGCTTGTCGCCGCAGGGCGGCGCCATCGCCAGCGACCGAATCCCAGCCAACGCGTCGCCGCGTGGAATCCGGCAATACCGGCGCGACACGGTATCGCCGTAGCTGCGGCACCCGTGGCCGCGGGCGGTGCTCCGCACCGCCGGGTTGGGTGGGGCCCGGCGGCCACACCACCACCCTGCCGGGCGACGCTCCGCGTCGCCGTGCGGCCACAAGGGCCGCGGCTACGACGTTGGCGATGCGGCGGTGCCCTGGACGTGACGGTTGCTGACGTCGGGACGCCACGCCACCGCCCTACCGGGCGACGCTCTGCGTCGCCGGCGGCCACAGGTGCCGCGGCTACGACGTCGGCGATCGGCGCTTCCCTACGCCACCGCCCTACGGGGCGACACTCTGCCGGCGCCGCGGCGCTTGTCGCCGCAGGGCGGCGCCATCGCCAGCGACCGAATCCCAGCCAACGCGTCGCCGCGTGGAATCTGGCCATACCGGCGCGACACGGTATCGCCGTAGCCGCGGCACCCGTGGCCGCGGGCGGTGCTCCGCACCGCCGGGTTGGGTGGGGCCCGGCGGCCACACCACCACCCTACCGGGCGACGCTCTGCGTCGCCGTGCGGCCACAAGGGCCGCGGCTACGACGTTGGCGATGCGGCGGTGCCCTGGACGTGACGTTGCTGACGTCGGGACGCCACGCCACCGCCCTACCGGGCGACGCTCTGCGTCGCGGGCGGCCACAGGTGCCGCGGCTACGACGTCGGCGATCGGCGGTTCCCTAGGGGGGGCGGGCGATCGGCGGGCTGGGCGGGTCTTCGTGGCGGCGGGTCTTGCGCCCGCCACCCTAGCGCCGCGAATCGCGACTCGATCTCGAGCGAGCGCGCTAGCAGTGGCGGGCGTAAAGCCCGCCGCTACGTTCTCCAGCGGGTGTGCGGCGTTACACCGCCGCCAGGCCCGCGCGGGCGCCCGCCGCGAGGTGCTTGATCAACTCGCCCTGGATGAGGCGGCGGCCGGGGGCGAGGCGGTGGGACAGGCCGTTGAGCAGCAGCATCGTGCGTAGAACCAAGCCGAAGTCGCTCGGGATGCGGCGGATGCGCGTCGCACCGAGCACCGTCGCGAAGTCCTCGGTACCGTCCGAGTCGCCGACGAGGCTCAGGACCAGCGCGCGCAGGTGCTCGGGACGGATCGCGGCGATGTCGAACTCGAGCTCGCCGGCGGCACGGAGCGCGGCGGTGCTGTCGCCGATCAACGCCGCCACCAGCATCTCGGCGATCCGCGCGGCGAACCGCGGCGGCAGTTCCTTGCAGAGGCCGAAGTCGAGCAGGCCGATGCGGCCGTCGGCAAGGACCAGCAGATTGCCGGGGTGCGGATCGCCGTGGAAGAAACCGTACTCGAACAGCATCGCGCCGTAGAGCGCGCCGATCCGGCGGGCGACCTCGCTGGGTTGATGGCCGGCGTCGCGCAGCGCGCCCGTGCGCGTCACCTGGATGCCGTCGAGGTACTCCATCACGAGCACGCGGTCGCGCGTGTACTGGTCGTAGATGCGGGGCACGCGCACGTCGTCGCGACCCGCGAGGATGGCGGCGAGGCGCTGTGTCGATTCCGCCTCGCGCCGGAAGTCGAGCTCCATCTCGACGAAGCGCGTGATCTCGAACACCAGGCTGCGCAGATCGATGCTGCTCTGCATGCGCTGGATGAGGCTCGCCACGCGCCGCAGCAGGGCGAGATCGAGTGGAATGATCCGGCGCGCCTCCGGGTACTGGATCTTGATCACGACGTCGGCGCCGTCGCGCAGCCGGGCGCGGTGGACCTGCGCGAGCGAGGCGGCGCCGAGCGGGTGCGGATCGACCGACGCGAAGATGGTGTCGAGCGGCGCGCCGAGCTCGGCTTCGACGAAGGGGACGAGTGACGCCAGCGGACGCGGCGGCACGTCGTCGTGGAAGCGGCTCAGGTGGTCGATGAACGGCTTCGGCAACAGGTCGGCGCGCGCGCCGCCGATCTGCGCGGCCTTGATCAGGCCGCCTTCCAACGCCAGCGCCAGGTGGCGGATCTGCAGCGCCGCCGCGGTGTGCGCGCGGTCCCACGCGCCAGGCGCCACCGCCGAGCCGAAGCGCTCGCGCGCCATGAGGAGCCAGTAGCGCGGCAGGACCTGGGCCAGCGCGAGACCGATGCGCAGCACGCGATAGACGCGCAAGCGGCGCAGCGGCTCGGGAGCCCTGGCGGTGGTCTCGGCGGCAGATGCGGTGGGCGGAAGAGCGGAGGGCATCGGGGAGAACGGCGCAGCCCTTGCCCCATGGCCAACAGGTCGGCCATTTTCAACCGGACGGGCAGCAGCGCGCCAGCAAGGAGACCACCCATGGCCAACGGCGAACCAGCGCAGACGACGGCGACCGGCGAGGCGTTCGATCTCTTCCTGCCGCTCCGGAGCCGCGGCGGGCTGGAGAACCCATTCGCGATCTACGCGTTGCTGCGCACCGTGCGGCCGGTGATGCGCATGCCGGTGAGCGGCTGGGACGGTCCGGGCGTGTGGTTCCTCACCCGCCACGCCGACGTCGAATCGGTCCTGCGCGATCCGCGCTTCTCCGTCGAGCGCCTGCGCGCGCCATTCATCCGCGAGAACCTCGAACGCCTGCCGGCGTTCATCCAGCAGGGCGTGCAGACGATGCGCTCGATGCTGGTCATGGATCCGCCCGACCACACGCGGGTGCGCAAGCTCGTCAACAAGGCCTTCACGCCACGGCGCATCGCCGCGCTGCGCGCCCGCGTCGAGGCGATCGTCGATGAGCTCCTCGCGCCCGTGCGCGCGGAGATGGACGTCATCGACGTGCTGGCCGCCCCACTGCCGGCGATCGTGATCGCCGAGCTGCTCGGCGTGCCGGCGGAGGATCACCGGCGCTTCAAGGCGTGGGCGGCGCAGATCGTCGCCGGCATCGGTCAGCCGTTCGGCGGCCGCCAGGCGGCGGCGCCGGCCATGCAGCAGCTGTTCGGCTATCTGAGCGAGATCATCGCGGCGCGCCGCGTGGCGCCGTGCGACGACCTGATCAGCGCGATGGTGCAGGCGCAGGAGGAGGACGACGCGCTCAGCGATGCCGAGCTGCTCGCCACGAGCAACCTGCTGCTGATCGCGGGCCACGAGACGACCACGAACCTGATCGGCAACGGCCTGCTCGCCCTGTTGCGCGAGCCCGCCGCAGCTCGCGCGCCTGCGCGGCGACTTCTCACTGCTGCCGACCGCCATCGAAGAGCTGTTGCGCTACGACGGCCCGGTGCAGGCCACCCTGCGCGTCGCCCGCGAGGACGTGGAGATCGGCGGCCATGCGATCGAGGCGGGCTCGCTGCTGCTGGTCGGCATCGGCGCCGCCAATCACGACCCGGACGTCTTCGCCGATCCCGAGCGCCTCGACGTCGGCCGCGATCCCAACCCGCACCTGGCGTTCGGCTTCGGCGCCCACTTCTGTCTCGGTGCGCCGCTGGCGCGTCTGGAGGGCGAGGTCGCCCTGCGGGCGCTGCTCGAACGCTTCCCGCGACTGGCGCTGGCGACGGAGTCGCCGGCGTATCGCCCCAACCCGGTGCTGCGTGGCCTGGTCTCGCTGCCGGTGCGTTGCTGAATCCCATGGCTGCGCGACGAGGTGACGGATGAACCTGGTACAGATCGGAACGGCCGTGACCCTGCTGGTGCTCGACGGTCTCCCGGGGCCGCAGACGCGGTTCTCGCCGCCGGTGCTCAATCCCGGCCTCGACGTGATCGGCTGCATCGCGCAGAACGTCGGTGGCCAACCCGTGACGGTCGCGGCCGACCTGCATGACGACGAGGGTGCCATCGTCGACAGCGGCACGGTCGTAGTGCCGCCGGGCCGCACGGTCGAGATCGCGGACTCGGCCGCGATTCCCTCCGGCTACTGCGGATTCGCGTTCGATGCCGATCCGGAGACGGTGCGCGGCTACCTGCGATTGCGGCAGGCTGCGGGTGATACGCTCGCGCTCTTCCCCAGCTTCGGCGTGCGCGCCGGACCGGGGGCGACGTCGGAGACGGTGACTCCGCCGCTGCGCAGCATCAGCATGGCGGAGGAGATCGGCTGCCTGGTGCAGAACGTCAGCGATGAGACCGTCGACGTCGATGCCGCGCTCGTGGACGAGAGCGGTGCCGTCATCGACGCCGACACCGCGCACGCGCTGGCCGGCTCGCTGGTCATCCCGGTCGCGTCGAGCGCCGCGCACCTCGGCGCCTACTGCCGCTTCTCGGCGATGGATCACGGTGGCGCGGTCCGCGGCTACGTCGTGTTGTTCGGCGCGCCGGGCAACGCCCACCTGGAGTTTCCGGCGGTCTCCGCCGACGCCGCCGGCAGCCTGGTCGGCATCACCCCGGCGGTGTCGAGCCTCGCCGGAGACGCCACCGCCTGCGGCGTGCAGAACCTCGACAGCGTCCCACGCATGGTGACCGCCAAGCTGATCGACACCGCGGGGACGGTGCTCGCCGACGGCGGCGCCGTGGTGCAGCCCGGCCGCGTGCAGACCCTGGCCGGACACACCGAGGCGGGGACGTCGGCGGTCTGCCGCTTCACCTTCACCGATCCCGCCGATCAGGTGCGCGGCTTCATCACCCGCTTCGCGTCCGGCGTGTTCAGGAACACCGACCTCCTGGCGCTGGCGGAGGTGTCGCAGAGCAGCGCGCCGCCGGGCGCCAAGACCTACAGCCCGCCGCTCGGTGTCGGCACCGACCGCTACCTGCAGTGCGTCGCCACCAATCTCTCCGCCGCCGGCGAGTCCGTCCACTCCGAGATCGACGACGGCAGCGGCACCATCGTCGCCCTGTCGGATGTGAACGTTCCCGCCGGTCGCGGCAAGAGCGCGTCGATCACGCAGGATCTGAACGACGGGTTCTGTACCTTCGCGTTCGACGGCCGCCCCGACGACGTGCGCGGCTACGCGGCGCTGCTCGACGCTTCCGGCCAGCGCACCCAACAGGTCTTCGCGGCCGCCCCCGGCGGGCCGTCGCCTACGACGACGGCGACGCCGCGTCCGACCTTCACCGGCACCATCACGCCAACGACGACCGCGACGCTGAGCGGCACGCCGACCGCCAGCGCGACGGCGAGCGCTACCACCACGGCGACGGTTGCGCCGACTCGCAGCGCCGGCATCCCGTCGGCGACGCCGACCGCGGCGACCACACCGGGCGGCGGGGCCTGCCTCGGCGACTGCGACGGCAACGGCACGGTGACCATCGACGAGCTGATCACGCTCGTGAACATCGCCCTCGGTGCACCGCTGGCATCGTGCCCGGCAGGCGACGGCAACGGCGATGGCGAGGTCACCATCGAGGAGCTGGTGTCGGCGGTCGGCAACGCACTGGACGGCTGCCCGGCGGCGTAGGCGGAGTGCGCCCACCGGCCGGATCTGACCGCGGAGATCGAAGCGGCGCCGCGAGACCGCCTTCGCGCGGCATGCCGGGCGTTTGAATTGACACCCCTTCGCGGCCTGGAATAATTCGCCTCCGTCCCCGGGGCATTGCCCCGTGGGCGCGTTCTGTTGTCCGCGGCAACGAAGGGGGGGATCGATGCTCAAGCGACAGAGGCTCGCGACGACGGCGCTGCTCGGCGTGGCGCTCCTGGCGGTGATCACCGGCTGCGACGGTGATACCGAGGACGCAGCCTACATCGGATCGACTTCGGCAAGGCTGCGCGGTCACGGGTTGTGCAACAACTCGCAGACCGACGCGAGTCACGGCACCTGCTTCTTCTATTTCCGGATCCGCGTGAAGGGCGGGACCGAGATCACGCAGAAGCCGGCCGGCTCCAACTGTCCGACCTCGAGCTCGCCCGCGGGCTCGATCGGCATCCCGAACACGGAGACGTTGCTGCTGGAATGCACCTGGACCGAGCTGTCGCCCGACACGGAGTACGAGTTCGCACTCTGCGGCGGCGACGGCCTCTCGGGGGCCGGCTACTGCAAGAGCTGGAAGAGTTTCTCGACGACGACCTACGCGAATCCGCTGACCACAGCGACCGGAGTCGACCTCGTGCAGAGCGCGCCGAAGGTGAACTACTTCGCCAGCGACGGTCTCTACTACATGAGCGGTTCGGGGAAGGACGTCGCGCTCCACACGTCGAGCGACCTCATCCATTGGGACCTCATCGCCAACTCGCCGACCTTCACGAACGCGAAGGCGGACGGTACGCGCCGACCGCCGTGGGCGTCGGACAACCCGGACACGCGCAACAGCAAGCCCGACCAGCCGCCGGTCTACATCTCCTGGTGGGGAACCGAGCTCTACAAGATCAAGCCGAGCAGCGGCGCGGAGAAGTACGTGCTGGTGTCGAGCTTCGACTACGACCACGACGGCGAGACGCAGGCGGCGATCGGCCTCGCCACCAGTACCTCGCTGACGGCAGGCTTCACCTGGCTCACCAGTCCAATCGACTGGCCGGCGCCCGGCGAACAGCACATCGATCCTTCGATCTTCGTCGACGCCGATAAGAGCGTCTGGCTGCTGCACGCGATCAACGGCAACTCGATCGGAGTCGTGCCGCTCAACAAGAGCAACTTCGCCCGCAAGAGCCTCGGCGCCGGCGGCGGGCAGACGGTGGTCCTGAACACCAGCGACCATCCGAAGAGCTACGAGTTCGAAGGCCCGCGCGACGGGCATCCGGAGGACACCTACCTGACGCGCAAGGCGGACAACCGTGAGGAAGGCCCGGGTCTCCTCAAGGGGCCGAACGGCATGTACTACCTGTACTACGCTACCGGGAACTCGAAGTTCGACACCGACCCCGCGTACGCCTACACGCTCGGCTTCGCGCGCAGCGCATCGCTGACGAGTGGCTACGAGAAGATGCCCGACGTCCGCATCATCAACAACACGGCGAAGTGGCGCGCCGCCGGCCACGGCGGCATCGTTCCCGACAAGCTCGGGCGGCTCTGGTACATCTTCCACTCGTACTCGGTCGACAACATCGAGGACCCGACCCGCACCCTCGCGCCGTCGCGCTACGCCCTGGCGCAGCAGATTCTGTGGAACCCGGCGACACAGTGGTTCTCCTTCGAGGACGCCGCGATCCGCGACGACGACATCGGGATCCCGAGCCCCTAGAGAAGAGGCACGGCGACCGCCGGCCTCGCGCTCGAGTCGGCCTTGATAAGACAACGAATCTTCAACGCGAAGACGCGAAGACGCTGAGGCCAGAGGGCGGGGGCGTCTGGACGGAAGCAACCGCAAGTCAATTGGAGATGGGGTTGGCGAAACCAGAGCCAGACTTGGTTGCTGCGCGCTACTTCGCGCCCTCGCGTTGATCTTTTTCGGTCACTTCGAGGCTAGCTCGCGCCGGGCCGCAATTTGTCAGGGTGGGGCGATCCGCGTATAGCTCGCGGTCCGCACGGAGGGTTCGAATGCGCACCGCCCGCTCCCTCGCTCCGCTCCTCGCCGCGGCGACCATCGCCAGCCTTGGGGCCATCGCGGCGCCGCGGCGTGCCGATGGCGCCGCGACCTACGTCGTCAACACCGCGGTCGATGAGGACGTCAACAACGGCGCGTGCTCGCTGCGCGAGGCCATCATCGCCGCCAATACCAACGCCGACCACAACGGCTGCGTGGGGCCCAACGCGGGCGTCGGCGATATGATCACCTTCGCGCTCGGCGCCGGCACGCCGACGATCAACATCAGCACCACGGCGCTGCCGGCCATCACGCAGGCCGTGACCATCGACGGCGGCGCCGGCAAGGTCGAGCTGCACGGACCGGGCGGTCCGGCGGTCAGCGGCCGCCACGGCCTCACGGTGGCGCACAGCGGATTCGGTACGATCATCCGCAACCTGGTCATCAACAACGCCGCCGACGACGGCATCTTCATCAACGCCGACGAGGTGTGGGTCTTCGGCTGCTACATCGGCGTCGACAAGACCGGCATGATCGCGATGCCGAACCAGGGCTTCGGCATCCAGGTCTTCGGCGGCAACGGCAACCGGGTGGGCGCCACCAAAAACGGCAATTCCTGCACCGGCGACTGCAACGTCATCTCCGGCGCGATCAACTTCAAAGCCAACATCCTGCTCGATCTCACCGCCGTCAATTCCCTCGTGCGCGGCAATTTCATCGGCACCGATGTCACCGGGGCGGCGGCGATCACGCCGAGCTCGGGGTGGGGGATCATCGACAAGGGCGCCGGCGATCGCATCGGTGGACAGCAGGGCACCACCCCGGGTGGCGCCTGCACCGGCGACTGCAACCTGATCTCGGGCAACAATCGCGACGGCGGGATTCTGATCGACCAGGCGGCGACCGGCTCGCTCGTCCAGGGGAACTTCATCGGCACGGACGTCACCGGCACCGCCGACATCGGCAACGGCGTCACCTTCTCGCACGGGGTCGAGATCGTCGGCGCCGGCGCGACGATCGGCGGCACGGCGCCGGCGGCGCGCAACCTCATCTCCGGCAACCTCGGCACCGGCATCCAGATCAGCGGCCTCAACGCCGTCGTGCAGGGCAACTACATCGGCACCGACACCACCGGCACCGCCGCCATCGACAACAGCGGCGACGGCATCACGGTCAGGCAGGCTGATGGCGCCCTGATCGGCGGCGCGGAGCTCGGCAGCGGCGATCCGCCCTCGGTGGCATCGCCGAACGGCGCCGTGGTCGTCGCACTCGGCGCGGGCAACCTGATCGGCGGCGCCTCGACCGCTGGCGCGTCCGGAATCTCCATCATCGAATCCGCGAATACGCAGATCGTCGGCAATCTGATCGGCCTCGGCATCGACCTCAGCACGCCGGTGCCCAACCTCGCGCACGGCGTCAGGATCGCGCAGTCCTCGAGCAACAACGTCGTCGGCGGCGCGAGCGGCCAGGCGGGCAACCTCATCGCCTTCAACGGCCTCGATGGGGTGCACATCGACGGCGATATCGGCCTGGTGCGCAGCAACACGGTGTCGGGCAATTCCATCTACGCGAACGGGGAGCGCGGTATCGCCCTTCTCGACGGTGCCAACGACAACCTGGCGCCGCCGACGATCGAATTCGTCGATCCGGTCTCCGGTACGGCCTGCGCGCAATGCATCGTCGAGATCTTCTCGGACCACGGCGCGCAGGGGCGGATCTTCGAGGGCACGGCCTTCAGCACCGACGGCGCGTGGAGATTCTTGGGCTCACCGTCGGGGCCCAACATCACCGCCACCAACACCGACGTGAGCAACAACACGTCGGAGTTCTCGGCACCGTTCGCGTTGGCGTCGCCGACGCCGACCGCGAGTTTCACGCCACCGCCGGCGACCGCCACCGCGCCGCCGCCGCATACGTCCACCGCGACGGCGACCCTCACGTCGACGGCGTCGGCATCCGCCACGCGAACGCCGACCCTCTCCGCCACCGCGGCGGCGAGTCCGACGGCGACCAGCGCCGCGACCGCCACCGCGACGCCGCCGCATACGTTCACCGCGACGGCGACCCGCACGTCGACGGCGTCGGCATCCATCACGCGAACGCCGACCCTCTCCGCCACCGCGGTGGCGAGTCCGACGGCGACCAGCGCCGCCACCACCACGCCGCCCGATGCCACCGCGACGCTCACCGCGGCCGCCACCGTCACCGCGACGAGCGCGGCGACCCCGACCGTCCCCTCCGGTGCCACACCGACGGCCACCGCGATGGCCTGCACGGGCGACTGCGATGGCAACGGCGTCGTCTCGATCGACGAGCTCGTGAAAGGCGTCAGCATCGCCCTCGACGCCTTGCCGCCGAGCGCGTGCCCGGCCTTCCAGAGCGGCGACGGCCAGGTCGACATCGCCCAACTCGTCAAGGGCGTCGCCAATGCCCTCGATGGCTGCGCCGCCACGGCCGCGGGGTGAAGACGGGGTTTGCAGTCGCCACCGGAGCGCGTCGCCACCAGCGGCACGGGTCAGCGAGTTGACGACGGCCGGCGCACCTCTCGCGTGACCGGCTCATGCCGTCCCCGCTCGCTATGTGGCGGGTTTACCCCGGGTGCGGCCCCGCCCCGGGTACTTTGCAAGTTGACCCGCCCATATGATCTAGAAGGCAGGAGCTTGACCGGTCCCGGCCGAGCCTCACCCCAGCCGATCGTGTGTCAGTCGTGAATCAAGGAGAACGCCGGCGCGCCGTTGAACGCGGCCGCGCGGCCACCCATGGGTCGGGAGTGGAAACGACCATGGCGGAGCCGGCGCGCCTGCTCTACGAGCTCGCCTGCAAGTTCGCGGAGCGCCTCGAGCTCGACGAGCTGGTGCCGTTGGTGGTCGAGCAGTGCCGGTCGGCGCTGGACGCCGAGGGCGCTTCGCTGATGTTGCTCGACGAATCCGCCAACGAGCTCTACTTCCACACCTCGGCCGAGGATCCGGAGGTCGTGAAGCGGCTGCGGCTGCTGCGCTTCCCGGCCGATCGCGGCATCGCCGGCGCGGTGCTGGCCGGCGGGCATGCGGTGCGCGTCGACGACGTCGCCGCGGACCCGCGCTTCTATCCCGCGATCGATCGCGAGAGCGGGACCACCACGCGCAATCTGGTGTGCGCGCCGCTGGACGTGCACGGACGCCGGGTCGGCGTCGTGCAGGTCGTCAATCGACGCAACGGCGCGTTCGACGATGCGGACGTGCACCTGCTCGAGACGCTGGCCAGCAGTATCGCGGTGGCGCTGCAGAACGCCCGCCGGTACGAGACGCTCCGCCAATCGGAGGAGACGCTGCGCACCCAGGTCCTGGCGCTGCGTCGCGATCTGGCGCAGCCGGGGCGCTTCGCGGATCTGGTCGGCGACAGTCCACCGATGCGCGAGCTGTTCGCGCTGATGCACACCGCGGCCGCTTCGCCGATCGCCGTCCTCATCCAGGGCGAGACCGGAACCGGCAAGGAACTGGTGGCGCGCGGCATTCATCGCGCCAGCATCCGCGGCGACAAGACGTTCGTGCCGGTGAACTGCGCCGCGATTCCGGAGTCGATGCTCGAGCGCGAGCTCTTCGGCCATCGGCGCGGTGCCTTCACCGGCGCGGTGCAGGATCAGCGCGGCCTGTTCGAGGCGGCCGACGGCGGCACGCTGCTGTTCGACGAGATCGGCGAGATGCCTCTGACCATGCAGGCCAAGCTGCTGCGCGTGCTGCAGGACGGCGAGGTGACCCCGCTCGGCGACACGCGACCACGGCGCGTCGACGTGCGGGTGCTCTCCGCCACCAACCGCGACCTGGCGGCGGACGTCAGAGCCGGGCGCTTTCGCGAGGATCTCTTCTATCGGATCGGTGCCTTCCCGATCACCGTGCCGCCCCTGCGCGAGCGCCGCGCCGACATCGCCCTGCTCGTCCCCGCCCTGTTCACGGCCAGCGCCGAGCGCCACGGCAAACGCCTGGCGGGCATCCAGATCGACGCGATGACGGCGCTCGAGGCGCACGCCTGGCCGGGCAACGTGCGTGAGCTGCAGAACGAGATCGAGCGCGCGGTGGCGCTCACACCGGCCGGCGGCGAGGTCGAGACGCGGCACCTGAGCCCGCGCATCGCCAACGCGCCGCGCCCGGCGGCCGCGATGCGGGTCACCGCCGGCGGGCCGTTGCGCGAGGCCCGCGCCGCGTTCGAGTCGGCATTCATCGCCGCCGCCCTGCAGCGGGCGGGAGGGAATCTCTCGCAGGCGGCGCGCGAGCTGGGTCTCTCGCGCGCGATGATGCAGCGCAAGGTGCGCGACTACGGGCTGCGCTGACCTCTGATGCGCTGCACCGCGTGCACCGAAGACAATCCCCCGGGCTCGAAGTTCTGTCGCGAGTGCGGCTCGCTGCTGTCCCGGCGATGTGAGACGTGCGGCACCGAAGCGCCGCCAACGGCGCGGTTCTGTGCCGAGTGCGGCGGCGAGGTGGGGATCTCGGGAGGCGCGGCCGGCGCCGAGGGCGAGCGCCGCCAGTTGACCGTCATGTTCTGCGATCTGGTGGGCTCGACCGATCTCTCGCAGCGCCTCGACGCCGAGGACCTGCGCACCGTCGTGCGATCCTATCAGGACGCCGCGGCCCGGGTGATCGAGCGCTACGAGGGTCACATCGCTCAGTACCTCGGCGATGGCCTGCTGGTGTACTTCGGCTATCCGCACGCGCACGAGGACGATGCCGAGCGCGCCGTGCGCGCCGGGCTCGGCATCGTGCCGGCCGTCAAGGCGCTGGCGTTCGGAGGGGTGCGGGAGAAAACGGGCGAAGCGCCGGGGCCGCTCGAGGTGCGCATCGGCATCCACACCGGCAAGGTCGTGGTCGGCACCATGGGCGGCGGCGCCCGCAGCGAGATCCTGGCGCTCGGCGACACGACCAACATCGCGGCCCGCCTGGAGGCCTCGGCGGCGCCGGACTCGGTCGTGATCAGTGCCGACACGTTGCGGCTGGTGCAGGGACTGTTCCTGTTGCGCGATCTCGGGACCCCACCGCTGAAGGGCATTGCGCGCCCGATCCAGACCTACGCGGTGATCCGGCCCAGCGGCGTCCGCAGCCGGCTCGACGTCGATCCGCGCACGCTCACGCCCCTGGTCGGGCGCGAGCGGGAGCTGGCGTCGCTGACCGAGCAGTGGGAGCAGGTGCTCGCCGGCACCGGCCGGGCGGTGGCGATCTGCGGCGAGGCCGGGGTCGGCAAGTCGCGCCTGTTGCAGGCGCTGCGCGAGCGTCTGGCCGGTGCTCCCCATACCTGGATCGAATGCCGCTCCACCCCCTACACGCAGGGCAGCTCCTTTCACCCCTTGATCGAAGCTGCTCGCCCAGGGACTGGGCTTCCAACCGGACGACGATCCGGAGACCAGGCTGCGACGCCTCGAGGGCGGCATCGCGCGCGCCAACCTGCCGGTGCCGGAGGTCGTGCCGTTGATCGCGATCCTGCTCGGCCTGCCGCTCGGCGAGCGCTATGCGACGCCGCGGCAGAGCCCCGAGCTGCAACGCAAGCGGACCATGGAGGCGCTGGTCGCCTGGACCCGGGCGTTGGCCGAGCAGCAGCCCCTGGTGATGCTGTTCGAGGACCTGCACTGGTGTGATCCGTCGACGGTCGAGGTGATCGGGCTGGCGCTCGACCAGGTCGCGACGCGCCGAGCGCTCATCCTGCTGACCTTCCGCCCGAGCTTCGCCGCGGCGCCGGTCGCGCGCGCCGTGCCGGTGACGGTCGACCGCCTGTCGCAGGGCGAGGTCATGACGATGATCGCGGGCGTGACGCACGACGTCCCGCTGCCGGACGCGGTGATCGCCCGCATCGCCGAGCGCGCCGACGGCATCCCGCTGTTCGTCGAGGAAGTGACCAAGACGGTGCTCGAATCGCACCGGATGAGCGACGGCGACGACGCGGTCGTCGAGCGCACCGACATCGCCATCCCCCCGACCTTGCAGGATTCGCTGATGGCGCGCCTGGATCGACTGGTCCCCGGCAAGGACGTGGCGCAACTCGCGGCCACGATCGGTCGTGAGTTCGCCTACGAGCTGCTGCGCGGCGCCTCCGTCGATCCGGAGGAGCATCTGCGCGCCGGCCTGAAGCAGTTGGTCGACGCCGGGCTGCTGTATCAGCGCGGCGCGATTCCCGATGCGAGCTTCAGCTTCAAGCACGCCCTGGTGCAGGACACCGCCTACGGATCGCTGCTCAACAGCGTGCGCCAACCGATCCACCGGCGCATCGCCGAGACGCTGGAAGCGTCGTTCCCCGAGCGCGCCGAGGCGGAGCCCGAGGTGGTGGCGCGACACTACGATCTCGCCGGTCTACCGGTCGAAGCCGTCGAACGTTATCGCGCGGCCGGCGACCGCCTGGCGCTGCGCTGGGCGAACGAGGAGGCGATCGATCTGCTGCGGCGGGCCCTGGCGCTGGTAGCGACCCTTCCCGCGGGGCGCGAGCGGAACCGGCACGAGCTGAAGCTGCAGATGGCGATCGGCGTGCCGATCGCGGCGGCGCGCGGCTGGGCGAGTTCGGAATACGAGGAGACCTACGCGCGCGCCCGCGCGCTGGCGGCGCAGATCGGCGACGTTCCGGAGACGCCGCGCCTGATCGAGGCGATGGCGGCGGCCTACCTGCTGAAGGGTGATCTCGCCACGTCGGCGGAGATCGCGGTCGAGGCGATGGCGGCAGCGCAGCGCACGGGCGAGCCGTTCGATCTGCTCCTGGGACACGTCTCCAACGGGTTGCCGTGGATGTTCCGCGGCGATCTCCGCCGCGCACTGCAACACCTCGAGGCGGCGATCGACATCTACGATCCGTCCAAGCACGCGCCGCTGGCGCACGAGGTCGGCTTCGACCGCGGCATCGTCGCGCACGCCTATGCCGGTCTCTGTCACACCTACCTGGGGCAGCTGGACCGCGCGCGTGACTGCGCCGAGCGCGCCGTCGTGCTGGCACGGCAGACCGATCATCAGTTGACGCTGGTCAACACGCTCATGGAAGCTGCCTGCGTCTACTACGAGCGCCGCGAGTTCGACCTGGTGCGCGAACGCTCCGCCGAGCAGATCGCCATTTCGGAGCAGCTCGGCTTCCCGTTCTGGGCGGCGATCGGCCGCTTCTGGGACGGCCGCGCCCGGCTCGCCGCCGGCGACGGTGAGGCGGGGTTGGCCGAGATGCAGATGGCACTGACGGATCTCGCGCGGCTGAGCACCGGCATCGGCGCCTCCTCTTTCCTCTTCGTGCTCGCCGAGAGCCAGCGGCAGCTCGGTCAAGCCGACGAGGCCCTTGGCCTCCTCGCGCTGGCGTTGGCGCAGGGGGGCGCCCAGGGCGAGCACTACGTCGACGCCGAGATCCACCGGTTGCGCGGCGAGATCCTGCTCGACGCGGACGGCACGGCCGCCGAGGGCGAAGCGCTGCTGCACACGGCCATCGCGACGGCGCGCGCGCAGGGCGCGCGCCTGTGGGAGCTGCGCGCCGCGATGAGTCTGGCGCGCGTGTGGCAGCGCCGCGGCCAGCACAGCGAGGCCGTCGGACTGCTGGCGCCGCGCTACGCCGCGATGCGCGAGGGCCTGGACACCGCCGATCCGGTCGAGGCGCAGCGCTTGTTGGGCCAGTTGCGAGCGGCAGCCGGCTGATCGTACCGCGCCGCGGCGAGCCGTCCGGCACGCCCGCCTGACTACGTTCTGACTCACCGCCTCCGGTGCGCTGGGTACTCCAGTAGCCGGTTGCGTATCGCTGGGCGCGCGACATCGCTGCTGAGGCGTCGCCAGGCCGCTGGCACGCACACTGCTCTCACGCCTGCGGTGACTGCCTTCTCGACGTGCGCGGTGCCTCGTGCCGCGCGCGCGCAACCGTCAGCGCGAGGATTGGTGACGACATCGCGGACGCGATGCCCCTGTGGCCATGAGAATGCCGAAGGGGCGAAGTTCTGCATCGCGTGCGGCGCGTCGCTCGCCGCGGTCTGTCACCCCTGCGGCCAGCGCAACCCGCGCGACGCGCGCTACTGCAACTACTGCGGCGTGCCGTTGCCGAGCGACGACGGGAAGGGGTCGCCGGTCGCCTAGCGTCCGCTGTTCCTCGCCAATCGATCGCAACCGCTTCCCCGCCATCGCCCGCCGGACGGACAGCCATTGGCCGGTCGCCGCGCGGCGATCCTCACACCGAGAGTTCCCGGCATGCCGCGCCCGCCGGTTCGCTGCCACGGACGACGCGTGGCCTGGTTGGCGTCACTCCGTCGGCAGCACGTTCGCGACGCCGGGCAGGCCCCCTGTTCTGTCAGGTGGCGTCCATGACAGGTGCAGGCGCGCGGCCGAGCGGCTGCGCGCCGCGGCGGTGACGTCGTCGCACCATATTCGCCCGCAAGTGGGCGCACGCTCCGATCTGCCTTGCCTGTCCGTGTCGCCGTTTCAAATCACCGGTCGGATGCGGGTCCCGATACGAACGGCCAGGCAAGTCGGGTCGGCTACAATCCGACCCACTTATCGCGACGACCCGGCTACTCGAGTAGCCAGTCATCGGGCCTGTGCCGGGCGCATCGGCTACGGCGACTCGCCAGCGCGCCTGGCACGCGTGATGCTCTAGGCCGTTCGCGAATGACGCAGACCGAACCGCTCCGAATCGGCAGCACGGGGCAGCGGATGAAGCAGTGCGCGACGCTGACCGTCCTGTGCGCGGCGCTGCACCTGGCCGCTGTCGGTAGGCTCACGGCGCAGGACACGGCGCCGATTCCGGAGCCCGACATCACCTATTTCGGCTCCGTACCGGCAGGCAGCCAGATCGCCATCGAGCACGCCGCCGGGCAGCTCGATGCGGCGACCGCCGGCGCCAGCAGTCCGTACGTGCTGAACGTCAAGCTGGTGCAGCCGGTCGTGGTGCCGAAGCCGGCGTTGCCGCCGGCCGGCAACGCCTACGTCGGCGATTCCGCCACCGTGCTGGTGAACGGCGTCGCGCAGGGCCGCGTCACGCTCGCCGAGCGCGGCGCGATCTTCCGTCTCGACATTCCCAATCCGGCGACGACGCCGTCGCCGAACGCCATCCTCAACCCGGTGCAGGTCGAGCCGACCGCGCCGCCGCTGTCGTGCGGCGCCGCGCCATGCACGCCGACCGTGCCGCGGGTGGGCACGCCGACACGCACCGGCGGCGTCGGCACGGGTACGCCCGGCCCGTCAGATACGCCGACGCCGACCCCGACCGCCACGCCGCACGCCTCGGGCTGCGTCGGCGACTGCAACGGCGACAGCAGCGTGACCATCGACGAGCTGGTGCGCAGCGTCAACATCGCGCTCGGCAACGCCGCCGTCGAGGTGTGCCTCGTCACCGATCGCAACGGCAACGGCGCGGTGACCATCGATGAGCTGGTGACCGCGGTCGGCGGCGCGCTGAACGGCTGTCCGCAGGTGACGCCGTGAGCGCGTCGCGCGCCGGGGTGCTCGCCCTGTCGCTGGGACTGGCGCTGACCGTCGGCGAACGCGCCTCGCGCGCCGGCGACGCCCCCGCCAACCCGACCGTGGCGAAGGTCAACGGCGTCGCCATCGACGCCGACGCGGTGCGCCATGAGATGGTGAGCCGCGGCGCCGACTTCCTGCCGCGCTTCTCCAAGCTGGAGGAGAAGGAAGCGGTGGTCGAGGACCTGGTGCGCATCGAGGTGCTGGCGCAGCAGGCGCGCCAGGCCGGCTACGCCGACGATCCCGAGATGCGCCGCAGCATCGACCGCCTGCTGGCGGAGAAGTACTGGCGCGACCAGGTCGAGGCGGCGCCGGTGCCGCCGGTGGCCGCTGCCGAGGCGCGCGCCTACTACGACGCCCATCCGGCGGAGTTCACGCAGCCCAGGAAGGTCCGCGGCGCGGTGATCGTGCTGCGCTGGCCGTCGAGCGCCGGCGCCGAGGCGCGCGCCGCGATCGTCGCCCGCGCGCAAGCGCATCGCCGCGGAGGCACAGGGCGCGAATCCGCGCGTCTTCGCGGCGCTGGTCGAGAGCAACTCGGAGGATCCCGCCAGCCGAGGGGCTGCCGGCGACACCGGATTCATCATCGAAGGCACCAGCGTCTTCCGCTTCGAGCCGCCGGTCGTCGACGCACTCTTCACGCTCGATCAGGTCGGCGGCGTCACCGCGGTCGCGGCCGAGCGCGGCGCCTACGTCGTGCGCCTGTCGGCGCGCGAGGGCGGATCGGTCGCCGCGTTCGCGGACGTCGAGCACGGACTGACCGAGCGGCTGACGGCGGAGCGTAAGCGCCGCCTCGAAGAGGAGCGCTACGCGGCGCTGCGCCAGCAGGTGGACATCACGATCGATCGCCAGGCGCTCGGCACGGTCGGGCCGGGCGATCTCGCCGCGGCGGCGCGTCCGCCGTCGTTTCCGGTCGGGGAGAAGGCGCCGTGAGTGTGGGTATGCAGCACTGGACACGCCGCCTCTGCGCCGCGTCGGCAGTCATGACCGCCCTGCTGATCGCCGCGCGGCCGGCGCACGCCGCCATGCAGCGCCTGTCGCTGCGGGCCGACTGGAACCTGATCTCGTTCGCCGTCACGCCGGCCGACCCGTCGGTCCGCGCCGTGTTCGCGCCGCTCCTCGCCGGCGACAACCTCGCCGCCCTGTGGGCCTACGACGCGGCGAGCGGCACCTGGAGCCGCTTCCCGGCGGCGGTGGACGGCGGGCCGTCGATCGCGGCGATCGAGGGCGGCAAGGGCTACTGGCTCAAGCTGCGCCGCGCCGCGCAGCTCGACGTCGAGGGCGAGCTGGGCATGACCAGCGGGCCGGACGATCTGGCGCGCGACTGGAACCTGGTCGGCTTCCCGCTCGAAGAGCCGGCGCCGTACGATCGCGTCATCACCAACGCCGCGATCCGGCAGATCTGGACCTTCGACGCCGCGCAGGGGAAGTTCCTCGGCGTCGTCATCGACCCGCAGGGGACCGTGCTGCGCGAGGACTTCGTCAACCTCGAAGCCGGGCGCGGCTACTGGCTGTTCGCCAACCAGGCAGGTCTCGCTGGCGCCGGTGCTCGGCACCGGCCTGCCGCCGGATCTCGACGTGCCGCCGCTGATCGCGGGCGCCGCGGCGCGCACCGCCGGCCAAGGCACGTCGGACGATTTGGCGCCGAAGCCGTTCACCCGCTCGGCCGGCGACATCGACATCGCCGGCGACGGCTTCTACGACCGCACCGGCAGCCAGCGCGGCATCGATTTCGGCGAACGGCAGACGATCCAGCCGATCAGCATCTTCAACGATCGCTCCGGCGTGCTGAGCTGGCGCATCGAAATCGTCAACCCGCAGGCGACGCCATGGCTGCGCCTGCGCGTGCTCGACCCCGACACCAAGATGCAGACGCTGGTCACCGAGCTCAGCGGCAGCGTCACCTCCGAGACCGACGTCGTCGACATCGTCGTCGATCGCACCGGCCTGCCGCCGGGAGAGCTCGCCGGTGGGCTGAAGTTGACCACCAATGCGGCCGATCTGCCGCCGCCGGCCGAGGCCATGCGCAACATCGCCGTGAAGATGTCGGTGGCGCAGCTGGACGGCGACTATCTGCTCACCGCGGACATCAAGACGATCAACGACAAGCCCGCCGATCTCCCCGATCCGAAGCTGGCGATCAGCCTGTATCGCGACAGCGATGGACTGAAGGCGGTCGTCAACGGCGACGCCAGCTTGCTGATCTCGCAGCGCCTGCGGTTGAGCGGCGGCGTCGTCGCCACCGGATCGAGCCGCTTCCAGGTCTCCGGCAGCTACGAGATGCCGGCCGATGATCCAGGCAATCCGTACGGCGTGGCGGTGCGCCGCGATCTCACCCTGCGCGGCCAGCGGCGCGATGCGCTCAATTCCGCCGACGCCATCCTCGGTCCGCTCGATCTCAAGGGCGAGTACTTCGAGACCATCCGCAACGTCACCGCCGAGCCGATCTATCTGGCCGGCACCTTCGTCGCCGAACGCCTGGGCGCGACGGCCAGCGCACGCGACGTCGTCGACACCGACAACAAGACCGTTGGCAACATCCCGGACAACGGCGCGGTGACGCGGACGATCCAGGTCACCCGCAAGGTGCTGATCACCGAGCTCGACGTCACCGTCGAGCTGCAGCATCCGCGGCCGGAGGATCTGGTGGTTACGCTGATCGCGCCGGACAGCACCGAAGCCGTGTTGCGCAGCCGCAGCGCCGCGCCGGTCGGCCGCGTCGTGTACGACGACATCGCCACGCCGGTCGACAGCCTCGCGGTCTTCAACGGCAAGCTCGCCGCCGGCACCTACACGCTGCGCGTCGAGGACAAGCAGGCGGGGCAGACCGGCAGCCTGCGCAACTGGAACCTGCGCATCCGCGGCACCGAGGTGCACGATCTCAGCGGCAGCCTCGCCGGCGTGCCGCCGGGAACGACGCTGCTGCTGACCGGCTGCGGCGTCAGCAGCCTGGCGACCAGCGGCGCCGGCGGCAGCTTCTCGTTCAAGAATCTCGTCGACTGCAACTACCGCATCACCGTGTTGCAGTCGGGATTCGGCACCGTCAGCCGCGATGTCACGCTCAACGGCAACGACGTCACCAACGTCGCGATCGCGCCGCCGCCGGCGGCGCCCTTCATGCCGGCGCCGATCACGCTGCCGCACAGCCCCAACGCCGCCTTCGTGTCGCTGACGACGAGCGGCGGCGCCGGCACGCGCGTCCCGACGCGCGAGCAGCAGTACGTGTTCGACGCCACGACCTACGACGTCGATCGGCCGCCGCTCGGGGTCGGCAATTTCCCAGGACCCGAGGATACCAACGCGTTCGACGGCGAGGTCGACCCGCTCACCATGACCAACGAAACGGGTCCGGGCGCGGTCAACGGAACCGCCGACGGGCCGACCGGCAACCTGCAGCTACCCGCCCGCGTCACGATGACCATCGGCCAACCGGTGATCGGCACCAGCGTGCAGGGCGACCTGCGCCTGTCGGTGGGAGCCAACCCATGATGCCCGCCGCTCGATCGCTGGCCACGCTCGCTTGCGCCGCCGCGCTGCTCGGCATCGTCTCGCCGGTGCGCGCCCAGGAATGCCGGCGCAGCGATCAGTTCAAGAGCCAGTGGATGCGTCTGGACACGGCGCGGTCCTATCGCAACGGCTTCGCGGAGCCCGACGACGGCGGCGTCACGCGCCGGCGCGGCAACAAGTCGTACAATCAGCTGCTGCAGGATTACCCGGCGGAGCAGGGCGAGTTCCGCGCCCTGCTCGACGAGTTCGGCGCGCAGCTCGACGACCCGCGGCCGAGCGTCGTGCGCGAGGCCACCTGCGGCTTTCGCGAGACGCTCAACGAGCTCATGGCCGGCGAGACGCTGCTCGGCAATCAGCGGCTGCTGCAGGGATTGCGCACGCGCTATCCGGGTATCGGCGATCCGCAGGATCCCGATCAGCGCACCCTGCTGACGCAGGCCAACGCGCTCTTTCGTAGCGCCGTCGAGCTGTCGGCCGAGCGCATCCGCCAGGACCCGGACCGCATGCGCAGCCGCGGCACGGTGAACGCGAACTTTCCCTTCTTCGTCGAGAACACGCCGCGCGCCGCCGGTCTGCAGGGCGAGGTGGTCGAAGACGACTACTTCCGCTTCACCGATCTGGTCATCCGCTACGGCCTGGCCGGCAACTCGCTCGGCAAGCGTCTGTTCTTCCTCGGCAACGACACGCCGACCGAGCGCGCCAATGCCGCCGCCACGTTCCAGCGCACGGCGCAGACGGTGTATCTCAGCTCCGCCCTGCTCGGCGCCGCGCAGTCGCGCCGCGACTTCCAGACCAACAACGGCACCGAGGTGAAGCGTCAGGTCAACGACGCGCAGCAGGTCTTCGACGACATTCGCGCCGGCTTCAATCCGCTGACGTTGCGCGGCGACTTCGTGCCCAACCAGCCGACCAACAATCTGCTCGCCGGGGTGAAGAATCTGGTCGTCTCGGCGCAGCACGGCGAGGAAGCGGCGCGCGTCCTGACCCGGCAGTACGACGAGGACCAGACGGCACTGACCAAGGAGCTGCGCGATCAGACCGTGCAGTTCGTCGACCAGCTCGACATCCTGATCAGCATCGTCATCCGCCCGGGCGATACCAGCTGCGACCCGCCGGAGCAGACCAACTGCGACATGACGGTGCCCGAGGATCGCGACAAGATCCTGGCGCTCACGCGCAATCCGGTCTTCCTCTGCGGCCCGCAGGCCGCAACCGATCCGCTGGATTGCAGCGCGACGGCGGACCAGGGCGGCTGTGACGCGACGATCTGCACCAACTATCAGACCTACACCGGCGCCCTGATCGAGCTGCGCGAGGCCGAGCGGGCGCTGCAGAATTTCGTCGAGCAGATCCGCATCGAGGAGACACGCAGCGGCGCGGTGACGCGCATCATCCGTCAGGGGGCGCAGGGTCTGACGGCGATCGACATCGCCAGCGGGATCGCCAAGGCGGCTTCGCCGGACATCGGCACCGACGGCGTAGCGACCTTCTCGACCAGCGCGGCGACCGAGGGTTTCTTCAACGCCGGCCGGACGCAGATCGCGGCGACGCAGAGCATCGACCTCGAGCAGAACGACTCCGCGGCGACGATCAAGAACCTGCTGCTCGAGCAGGCGACGCAGGCGATCGCCGTCGAGCGCGCCAAGCTCGCGGTCAGCGAAGCGCACCGCAACTACACCGCCTCGATCGGCGACCTGGTGCGTTTCATCCGCAACGCCGCCGGCACGCGCGAGGAGCTGGCGCAGGCCTACTTCACCAATCCCGCCTATCGCCTGCAGCTCGATCTGGCGCAGCAGGATGCCGAGGCCTCGTTCCAGGCGGCGATGGTCGCCAGCTACGAGGCGACCAAGGCGCTCGAGTACGAGTGGTCGGAACGGCTGTCGAATCCGGTGGCGCGCCAGGACGGCGGGCTGGCCGAGCCGATCGGCGGCGGCAGCAAGTTCGACCCCATCGTGCGCGCCGAGTCGGCCTTCGCCATCGCCTCGGCCGGCAGCCAGGGATCGCCGTCGCCGACGCTGCAGACCTACGTCGAGGCGATGCAGCAGTGGGACATCAAGATGCGCCAGTTGCGCGGCCCGCAGCGCCAGGCCGGTCAGACGCGGCGCATCTCGCTCAAGAAGGACATCCTCGGCTTCAACAGCACCGACGAGGCCTTCAATCGGCTGGCCTTCCGCGACTACGTCGCCAAGCACCGGCGCCCGGGTCGCAACCCGAACGTCAGCGACCTGATCGTCGAGTTTCCGATGCAGATCGGCAATCAGACGCTGCTGCCGGCGCGCCCGAACCTCAAGGTCTTCAATCCCAGCGTCACCAGCTTCTGCCAGGGGGGCCTCAGCCTGAATCTGAAGACCGTCCCCGGCCGCGCGCTGCGCACCACCGCCTCGGCGAACGCGCCGCTGGTCGACCTCATCATGCTCGATCAGGCGGTCGTGCGGACGTTCTTCTCGCGCTTCGACAGCGGCGGCGACGACGACTTCCTGACGCTCAAGCTCGAGGGCGCGCGCGACCTCGGGCAGTCGCAGTTTGCCGCGCTGTCGATCCAGGCCACCATCGACGGCCAGGGTGATCCGGTGGACGGACACCTCTCCGGCGGCGTGCAGTCGAACTGCCAGCTCGCCAATCGCAGTCCCGCCGTGTCGCGCTGGCAGCTGCGCATCCAGGGCGACAGCGGCATCAACAACACGCTCAATCTCGACAACCTCGACGACGTCGAGATCCTGCTGACCTACACCTTTGGCCAGCCGCAGACCTTCCAGTTCCCGGTCTTCCAGTGATGCGGCACGCCGCGAAGGACGTGACAATGACGACAGCCCCGAAATCGTTTCTGCGCAGCGCTGGCATGGTACTGACGCTCCTGCTGCTGGTCGGCGCGCCGGCGTCGGCGACGCGCCTGATCCCGTTTCAGGGACGCGTCACCAACGGCGCCGGGCAACCGCTGACGGACGGGAACTATCGCGTCACCTTCGCCATCTACGACGAGGCGACCGGCGGCGAAGCGCTGTACACGGAATCGCACACCGACGTCAGCATCATCGGCGGCCAGATCAACGTCCTGCTCGGCAGCCTGGTGTCACTCGACGATCCGAACGGCGACCAGAACCCGGCCGACGCGGTGCACTTCGACGACGCGCTGCGGCCGCGCTACCTCGGCATCAAGGTCGGCGCCGAGACCAACCAGGAGATGGTGCCGCGCCACCAGCTCATCCCGTCGTTCCATGCGCGCGTCGCCGACACGACCATCGACGGCGGCGTCGGCACCGAGCAACTCGCCGACGGGGCGGTGACGATCGCCAAGATCGATCCCGAGGTGCTCATCCCAGCCGGGGCGATCATGCCCTACGCCGGCAGCACGGCGCCGCCGGGCTGGGTGCTGTGTGACGGCACGCAGTACGATGGAACCCTGCCCGAGTTCACGCGGCTCTTCGATGCCGTCGGCCTCACCTTCGGCGGCAGCGGCAACATGTTCAACGTGCCCGATCTGCGAGGTCAGTTCCTGCGCGGGCTCGATCCGAGTGGAACGATCGATCCGAACGGCGCCAGCCGCACGCTCGGCTCGATGCAGGGATTTGCAACCATCGGTTTGGCAGGTGGCGGGAGCACCGACGTCGCCGGCACTCACTACCATCCGCAGCGCTACGTCTACGGACCGTACGCCGAACTCAACAACGGGAATGCGGCGGCGCAACAGGGCATCCCGCGTACCGGATCGAATAACAACGTTTTCCTGAATCGGGCCATCACCTCCGGCGAAAGTTCGGGCCCCTACACCTTTGAAGACGGCCCCAACGTCGGCGGCGGCTACGCGGCGGGAGCGCACGCGCACGGGGTCACCGTGTCGGTGGCGCCGCCTCCCAGCGCGACGTCGACCGAAGTCCGTCCGAAGAACGTCGCGGTGAACTACATCTGCAAGCTCTGACCAACTTGCCGCACCCGAGCCAGCCGCCGTCGTCCGCCGCGCCGCTGGCGGGCGTGCATCACCTCGCCTTCTGGCGGCGCTTCCACGTACGCATGGCCGGGCTGTTCGGCGGCCTGGTGTTGTTCGTGCTCCTGCTCATGGGCGTCGCCTTCTACGTGGTCGGCGTCCGCCATCAGGTGCGCGCGTTGCAGAGCCGGCTGCGCACGGCGGCGGTGACGCTGTCGCACCAGATTCGCCCCGAGGCCGTGCTGGCCCTCAACGTCGCCGCCGACCGCGACAAGCCCGAGTACCGCGAGCTGCGCCAGCTCTTTCAGGACGTGGCGGCGGACGAACCGCAGTTCGTCAGCATCTACGTGCTGCGCCCGACCAACCGGCCCGACATGCTCGCCTTCGCCGCCGACTTCGTCGTTCCCGGCCGGACGACGGCCGCGGCGGTCGGCGAGGAGTACGACCGGCGGCAGGCGGCGTCCCTCGATGCGGCCTTCCTGCAACCGACGGTCGAGGACCAGTTCACCACCGACCGCTGGGGCACCGTATTGTCCGGCTATGCGCCGATCCGCGATGCGGCGCGCAAGGCGATCGCCGTCGTGGGCATCGACGTCTCGGAAACCGACGTGCGGCAACTGAAGTTCGAAGTGCTGATGCTCACCCTGGGCGTCTTCGGCGTCGCCGCCGTCAGCGTCGCCGGGCTGGGCTGGTTCGTCGGCCGGAACGTGCGCAAGCCGCTCGGCCACATCACCGACGCCACCACCGAGATCGCCGCGGGTCACCTCGACACGCGGGTGCATCTGCAGCGCACGGACGAATTCGGCATCCTCGGACGGCATCTCGACGCCATGGCCGCCGGCCTCGGCGAGCGGGAGGTGATCCGCAAGACCTTCGGGCGGTATGTCTCCGAGGAGGTCGCGCAACAGGTGCTGGCCTCGGCGGACGGCGCCGCCCTCGGCGGCGAGGAGCGCATCGTCACGATGTTGCTGGCCGACCTGTCCGGCTACGCGACGCTGAGCGAGCAGATGTCGCCGGCCGACGTCGTCACCCTGCTCAACACCTACTTCGGCCTGACCGGCGAGATCATCGACCGCCATCACGGCTGCGTGGTCGAGTTCACCGGCGACGGCTTCCTGTGCGTCTTCGGCGCCCCGAACGCACTGCCGGATCACGCCGAGCGCGCGGTGCGCTGCGCCATCGAGATGCAGGCCCGGCTGGCGGATGCCAACGCCGAATGGGCGCAACTGGAGAACAAGCTCTGGCACGGGCAGGGCACGGCCCATCTGCGTATGCGCATCGGCATCCACAGCGGCACGGTCATCGCCGGCAACATCGGCACGCCCAGCCGCGAGCAGTACTCGGTCATCGGCGATGCGGTGAACATCGCGGCGCGGGTCGAGCAGCTCAACAAGGACCTCGGCACCCATACCCTCATCACCGAGGAGACCCTGATCCGCCTGCCCGACGGGCTGCGCAGCCAAGCCAAGGCGCGTGGCGAGCACCAGATCCGGGGCCGAACGCACCTGGTCACGCTGTACGAGATCTAGGTATGGCGATCTGGCGGTTGCTTCGCCCCCCACTGCAATTGGCCCTGTGCGCCAATGGCAGCGCTGGAGGGCGCCGCTCCCGCGGCGCCTGTTCAGCCCAGTGCTCGTCGCCTGCAGGCGCCGCGGGAGCGGCGCCCTCCAGCGCTGCCAATGGCGATCGCCCCTGCCCAACCCAATTGGGAGGATGCCGATGAAGTACATGATCAGCTGCTTCGAACGCCCGCAGGGTTCGCCGGTGGAGTACGAGAATGCCCAGAAGCGAATCCTCGAGATCTTCCGTCAATCAATGGAAAGCGCCGGCGGGATTCACCATCGAGCTGTTCGTCGTGCGCGTGGGCGAGTGGGGTGGGCACGTGCTGGTGGACTGCGACGATCCGTTGGCGGTGCACAAGTTCTGCTCGACGTATCCAGCGTTCGAATTCCAGGCGCGACCAGTGATTGCCGTCGAAGACGCCGTCCGGGTCGAGCTCGAAGCCATCGCGTGGCGAGACGGCCTGAAGCGAAGCTGACGTCAGACGCAACCGACGGCCGCGGTCGAGGACGGGGTGTCGTCATCGGAGCGGCGACGTCGCGGTGCCCGAACTCGTCCGTGTTTCGGAGACTCTGTGATCTGTGCGCAGGTAGTCGGCGGACAAGGTACCTGTGATGCAAACCTCGGAAGACAGGGCGGCAACGGAGGCTGACATGTCGCAGACGTTCGACTTCATCATCGTCGGCGGCGGATCCGCCGGGGCCGTCATCGCCGCGCGCCTGTCCGAGGATCCGGCGTGTCGGGTTGCGCTGATCGAGGCCGGCGAGCGGCCGCCGGCGATCGAGCAGGTCCCGGTGCGCTGTGCCGAAATGCAGAAGGATCCGGCGACGGACTGGATGTACACGGCGGATCCCGGTGGGGCAGGGCGGGGGCTGAACGGACGGCGCATCCCGGTGCCGCGCGGCAAGATGCTCGGCGGCTCGTCCGGCATCAACTACATGGCGTACGTGCGCGGCCACCCCGGTGACTTCGACGCCTGGGCCGCGGGCGGCGCCAGCGGCTGGAGCTATGCCGACGTGCTCCCGTATTTCCGCAAGAGTGAGGGGCTGGCGCCGAGCGAGGCGATCCCGATCGACCCGGAGGCACACGGCACCAGCGGTCCGCTCGGCGTCTCCGTCCGTTCACCGGTGCTGCCGGGCGCGCGCGAATTCGTGGAGGCCGCCGAAGCCGCCGGCATCCCGCAAGGCGACTACAATGGCCGCGATCGCGGCGGCCCCGCCGGGGCGGTGTCGCTGATGCAGAGCAGTGTCAGGGAGGGCCAGCGGTCGAGCACGTACCATGCCTTCCTCGAAGGCGATGCCGAGCGGCGGCCCAATCTCACCATCCTCACCGGCGCGCAGGCGACGCGCGTGTTGCTGTCGGAGGCGCGCGACGCGCGCGGCGTCGAGTACCGCGTCGCCGGTGGCGAGCTGCGGGTCGCGCTCGCCGACAAGGAAGTGATCCTCAGCGCCGGTGCGGTGGGCTCGCCCCATCTGCTGATGCTGTCCGGCGTCGGGCCGCGCGCGGAGCTCGCGGCCGCCGGCGTGACCTGCCTGGTCGACTCGCCGCACGTCGGCAAACACCTGCAGGACCACCTGCAGGTGCCGCTGGTCTTTCCGGCGTCGACCTCCGCCGTGCGGATGCGCGACGTCGCGCAGGCGCTGGAGGACGAGGGCGCGATGGAGCGCTGGCGGACGACCGGGCACGGCCTGATGTCGTCATCGCTGTACGACGCCGGGGCCTGGTTCTCGACCGGCCTCGGCGACGCCCACAGCCACGACGCGCAGATCGCCTGCATCCCCTGCGGCTATTCGTACGAGCTGTGGCACACGCTGTTGAACGTCGACACGGCGCAGTACTTCGACGACGTGTCGCGGCGCCTGGCCGACGACGCGCGCTGCCTCATCGTGCTCGCCAACCCGGTGCTGCCGCACAGCGAGGGCGAGATCGTGCTCGAGAGCGCCGATCCGGACGTGCACCCGGCGATCCGCCTGAACTACTTCGGCGATCCGCACGACATGCGGGTCATGCTGGCGGTGCTGCGCCGCGCGCTGGACATCATGGCGCACTGGCCGCGGCGCGACGATGTCGGACCGTGGCTGGTGCCGCCGGCGCTGGCGGCGAAGCACGGCTACCAGGACGGCAGCGCTCCGAGCGATGCCCTGCTGGAAGACCTCGCCCGGCACTTTGCGATCACCGTCTACCACCTGAGCTGCACGTGCCGCATCGGCGACGTCGTCGACGCGCGCCTGCGGGTCCTCGGCGTCGGCCACCTGCGCGTCGCCGACGCCAGCGTCATGCCGCGCGTGGTCAGCGGCAACACCAACGCGGCGGCGATCATGATCGGCGAGAAGGCGGCGGAGTTGATCGCCGCGGACCACGGCGTCGCGCTCGGCGAGTTCGTCGGCAGATAGCCGGCCGCGGCGGATGAACAGGGATTTCACGGATTTTCTGATCCGTGAAATCCGTGGTTCAGGCGCACGCTTTACCGAAATCTTACCCACTCCTTATGACTCCGGGGCCGCCGGGGGCCTAGGTGTACCCGCCAAAGGAGTGGAGCCTCATGAAGCGCATAGCATCGATCCTCGCAGCGACGGTCCTGTTGGGATGCGTCGCCGGCTGCGGCGGCAGCTCGGGTGGTGGACAGAACGCGACCGGCCAGTTCGTCGGCGAGACCGACGACGGCACGGCCTCGGTGGCGCTGGTGCGCATCGGCGGTAAGGTGGTCGGCTACGTCTGCAACGACGACGACGTCGGAGAGTGGTTCGAGGTGGTGGACTCGCCGGCCCTGGACACGCTGACGTCGGCGGGCGGAGCGACGATCACCCTGCGATCGCCGGGACGGTTCGCGCGCGGGGCGTTCATCACCACCGACGGCGGTGAGCACGCCTTCCGACTCAGGTCGGCCAAAGGCAGTGAGGGACTCTATCTGCTCTTCGGCGACGACGTCGTCGATCTGTCGGCGCGGCCGCTGGCCGACGTGACGGTCGAGGAGATCATCAACAATGCGCTGGTCGAGCTGATCGCGTTGCACCGTGGCGTATCCGACCGGGCGAGCTTTCGCGCCGGCTGGATCATCGGCCCCGGTGGCCGCATCGTCGGCAACATCACCCTGCCGCGCTCCGGACTCGCACCGGTGGGAAACCTGCTGCCGCTCAACCAGACCGTGCTGACCGGTACGACGCTGTCGGTCCGGCGCCTCGAGGGCGCGCTGACCGTCGACACTCCCCTCGAGCGTCCCGCCAAGACCTCGGCCGGCAACGTGCCGCAGTCGGCCAGCGCCTGCGGCGACGGCTTCGATCTCTCCCAGGCGGGATGTTGCGACGCGATCCGCTTCAACCAGCTGCTGGTCGTCGTCGGCAACGGCCTGGCCGACGCCGGCCTGGAGAGCGAAACGATCGATTCGCTGATGAACGAGTGCGCGGAGACGATTGTCGACTTCTGCGGCAGCGTCAACGGCAACTCCTGCGTGTCATAGCCTGCGGCGGCGTTTCCAGGCTGGCACGACCGAGGTAGTAGCAGCGCGATGACCGACGATCGGCGCTGGCTCGATGCCATGGCCTCACCCGAGCCGGCGCCGCCTGCCGCCACCACCGCCGGTGCACGGAAATGGTGACGACGCTGCTCGACGCGGCGATCGCCGCGCGCGCGCCGGTGATCGACGCTGGGCACGAGACGGCGTTCCGCCTGTTCAACGGTTTCAGCGAGGGAGTGCCCGCCCTCACGCTCGACGTGTACCAGCGTTGTCTGGTGCTGCACGACTACGCACCCGGCGGCGACGCCGCTCTGACCGCGCAGGCGCTGGCGGTGGCGCGGGCGCAACTGCCGTGGCTGACCAGCGCCGTGCTGAAGCTGCGCGACGGCACCGCGGCGGCCCGCACCGGGCGTCTGATCTTCGGTGCACCGGACGACCTGCCGAGCAAAGTGCTCGAGAACGGCGTGTGGTATTCGCTGCAGCTGATGCAGCATCGCGATGCGTCGTTGTATCTGGACACCCGCAACCTGCGGGTGTGGGCGAAGGCGCATTTGCGCGGCAAACGGGTGCTCAACACCTTCGCCTATACCGGCAGCCTCGGCGTCGCGGCGCGTGCCGCACCGAGCGGGCAGGTCATCACGACCGATGCCAACCAAGCCGTGCTGGCGATCGCCGCGGCATCGTTCGCCCTGAACGGGTACGCCGTGTCGCCGCGCGAGTTTCTCGCCGGCGACTTCTTCGCCGTCGTGGCGCGCCTCAAGCGCGAGCAGCAACTCTTCGACTGCGTGTTCATCGACCCGCCGTTCTTCTCAAAGGGCGACCGCGGGGTGGTCGATATGCAGTCCGGCATGGGGAGCCTGATCAACAAGGTGCGCCCGCTGGTCGGTCACGAAGGCGCGCTGGTGGTGGTCAACAACGCGGTCTTCGTCTCGGGCGCCGAGTACAAGGCGCTGCTCGACGCGCTCTGCGCCGACGGCTACCTCGCGCTCGATACCGTCATCGACGTGCCACCCGACTGTACCGGCTATTGCGTCGTCGGCACGCCGCCGACGGACCCCGCGCCCTTCAACCACTCGACCAAGATCGCGATCCTGCGCGCGACGCGCAAAGACGGTCGCCGCGCCGGCGGCGACCGGCCGAGCGGAGCCCCGCGGCGGGGCCGGTAGCCCCCCGGCGCCGCAGCGGTGAGATTCTCGCCGCCGGCCGCGCCCGTCGAACGAGCGGCCGCCGCCTGCTCAGGGACACGGGCCGATGGTCGAATCGCAGAAGCGGCAGAGGTTCTGCTGGAACTGGGCCGCGAGAAGGTCGTCGAACGTGGCTGTCAGTGTGCTGACGAAGAGGCCGAGCCCCAGGTTGGCCACCTGGCAGTTGAAGCCGCCGGAGATGGCGACGTCGTCGGTCGTGAGACCGGTGACTGCGACGCTCCCTGCCCCAATCGTCTGGAGATAGCCCGGGCTGAACTGCAGCGGGACCGTCAGGTCGATGGTCGGACTCGGGCCCGCCGACGTGTCGATGTGCATGAGGCATTCACCGATCACGGGAATCGTCACCGGGATGTCGGCGACCGTCGTCACGCGCATCGTGTAGGTCACGTCGAAGCGATCCGTCCCGGGCGGCGCAGCCACCGAGGCTGATGTGAGATCGACGTGGAGCGGGCCGCAGGGCGCGACCGGCGTGCCGCCGGGACAGCAGACCCCGGTCCCCCCGCACGAGGAGGAAACCGGCAGGTCGCCGGCCGCGTCGAATCCGCGCACGAACAGATCGACCATGTCCTGGAGACGGGGCTCGAACGCCTGGGTGCACGTGCTGGTGGGCATTGCCACCGGCGCGCAGACCATCTTCGCCGTACTCGGCGCCACGGTGCGGGTACCGAACTGATCGCCGAGCTCGACGACCGGTGGCACGGCGCCCTTCGGGCACTTGACCTTGTAGCAGGCGAACGCGTTCGGTGTCCCGGTGCCTCCGCCTCCGGGCGGCACCGGCTGGACGTTCGTCTTGGTCGACGGCACGCACGCCAGCAGCGCCGGAACCTTGATCGTGCATCCGGTCTGCGCGACGAGGCCGTCGAGGTCCGCGAGATACTTGGCCTTCGCCTGCGGGTCCTTCACCTTGAAGCACTTCAAGTGGTCCGCGGCGGCCAGTGCCGCGCCCGGGGTGGCCGCGGCGAGCAGGAGGATCCATGCAGCGAATCGGGTCTTCATCACGGGGAAGGCGTAGCGCACGGTCCGGTCGGCGAACAATTCCCCTAAACAGAGGAATGGCGGTGGCGCCTATCGCCGGAGCCGCGGGTGATTCGCCCACATCCCTCGGGCTTTCCATGAGCGGGGCCGCGGCCGACCGTCGAGAATCAATCCACGGCGGGCTGCACGCCCCGCTTCAATTGCAATTCGAATCTCTGATAAGGAATTACGATCCCGCGCGACCGCCGACCGGCGGCGCACAGCCCAAGGAGGATTGGCAATGGCTCGTAAAGTGTTCGTCATCGGCGTCGGCATGACCAAGTTCGAGAAGCCCGGATCGAAAGGCTGGGACTACCCCGACATGGCCAAGGAAGCCGGCACCAAGGCGCTCGAGGACGCCGGCATCGGCTTCGACAAGATCGAGCAGGCGGCGGTCGGCTACTGCTACGGCGACTCCACCTGCGGCCAGCGCGCCGTCTACAGCCTCGGCATGACCGGCATCCCGATCTACAACGTGAACAACAACTGCGCGACCGGCTCGACGGCGCTGTTCATGGCCAAGCAGTTCGTCGCCGCGGGCATCGCCGACTGCGCCCTCGCCCTCGGCTTCGAGAAGATGGAGAAGGGCTCGCTGGGCGTGAAGTTCCAGGACCGCACCAACCCCATGGACAAGCACTTCCAGGCCATGGTGGACGTGCGCGGCTTCGCCCAGGCGCCGGCGGCGCCGCAGTTCTTCGGCAACGCCGGCCGCGAGCACATGGATCGCTACGGCACGACCGCCGAGCAGTTCGCAAAGATCGGCTACAAGAACCACAAGCACTCGGTGAACAACCCGTACTCGCAGTTCCAGGACGAGTACACGCTCGAGCAGATCATGAACGCGCCGATGGTGTACGATCCGCTCACCAAGCTGCAGTGCTGCCCGACCTCGGACGGCGCCGGCGCCGCGATCCTCGTCAGCGAGGACTTCGTTCGCAAGCACAACCTGCAGGCGAAGGCGGTCGAGATCCTCGGCATGGCGATGACCACCGACTTCCCCAGCACCTTCGACGAGAAGAGCTGCATCAAGCTGGTCGGCTCGGACATGACCCGCAAGGCGGCGCAGCAGGTCTACGAGCAGAGCGGCTTCGGCCCCGAGAACGTCGACGTCGTCGAGCTGCACGACTGCTTCTCGTGCAATGAGATGATCACCTACGAGGGCCTCGGCCTGTGCGCCGAGGGCAAGGGCGGCGCCTTCGTCGACGCCGGCGCCAACACCTACGGCGGCAAGGTTGTGGTGAATCCGTCCGGCGGCCTGATCTCGAAGGGCCACCCGCTCGGCGCCACCGGCCTGGCGCAATGCGCCGAGCTGAACTGGCAGCTGCGCGGCGAGGCGGACAAGCGTCAGGTCAAGGACGCCAAGATCGCCCTGCAGCACAATCTCGGTCTCGGCGGCGCCGCCGTCGTGACCATGTACCGCAAGGCACAGCTGAGCTGATCAGACCAGATCGAAGTGCCGGGCGACGCACGCGTCGCCCGGCACTCGATCCTCACTCTTCGCCGGCGCCTTCGTCGGCGCCTTCATCGGCGTCGCCGCCGGCGGCGGCCGCATCGTCGGTCGCCGCCGCATTGCCAGCGGCCGCACCACCCGCCGGGGCGCCACCGCCGACGGCGGCGGGATTGCCGGCCGGCGGCGGAGCGCCGGTCTTCTTCCAGTCGTCCATGGCGGCCTTGCCGCCGTCCTGTGCCGCGCCCTTGTAGTTGCCGCCCATGGCGCCGGCGGCGGCCGCGCCCGCACCGGCGCTGCCGGCACTGTTGACGCGGCCCACGTCGTCCATTGGCGCCGCGGCGCCGCCTGCTTGCGGTGCCGCCGCGGCTCCGCCGGTACCGGTGTCGCCGGCCGCTGCCGCGCCGCTACCGGTGTCGCCGGCCGCTGCCGCGCCGCTGCCGGTGTCGCCGGCCGCGGCACCGCCGCCGGCCGCCTGCTTGGCACTGTCCGCCGCCTGCTGGTTGGCGGCATCCTTGGCGGTACCCTTCAGCATATCGCCGTAGCTCTGTGCCGAGACGGCCGTCGCCAGTCCGGCTGTGAGCAGAGTGGCCGCCGCCCACGCGTAGCCCGTTCGGATCATCATAGATCCTCCTCGCGTCTGCGTCCGGGCCCGAAAATGGGCCGCGGATCGAATTGTACAGTTTCGACTAACCCTTAGCTGAGTGCGAAGGTCCGTCAACCGCCAAGAGGGGGTTAAATGTCCGAAAGAAGTGGGTCGCAGAAACGGCGGCCCGCTCAGTTCCGACAGGTCTCGAGGAAGGCCAGCACCGCAGCGTTGAAGGCGTCCGGCGTCTCGAAATTGAAGCCGTGGCTGCCGCCGGCAATTTTCTGCAGCCGTGCACCGGGAATGCGGGCGGCGAGCACGTCCGAGTTGGCGGGCGGGATGAGCATGTCGGAGTCGCCGGTCAGCACCAGGGTCGGCGCCGTGATCTGGCCGAGGCGATCGGCCGCGTCGTGCGCCTGCGTTGCCGCCACCTGCGCCATGATCGCCGGCAGGTCGAAGCCGTGCGTCATGACGCCGGAGAAGACCTGCATCAGCTTCGGCAGCTCGGTCATGATGAACTGCGGGGTGAAGGTGAGCGGCAGCAAGCGACCGATGAAGGCCATCGGGTCGAGGTTGGTGAGATCCACCTGGATCTCGCCGTTCGGTCCCTTGCTGCCGCCGAAATGGGCCAGCGACTCGTCGAAGGTCTTGGTGACGCCGGCGTCGGGCCTGGCGTACGTGCAGCCGAGCACCAGTCCGCGCACGCGCTGCGGGTGCCGCAGCGCGAGCTCCTGCGCGATCATGCCGCCCATCGAGACGCCGACCACGTGGGCGCGTTGAATATCGAGCGCGTCGAGCACGCCGACGGCGTCGTCCGCCATCGCCGCGATCGTGTACGGGCCCTCCGGCTTGCTCGTCCGGCCGACGCCGCGATTGTCGAAGACGATGGTGCGGTACTGCGCCGCGAACGCCTCGCGTTGGAACAGCCACGCGACCGAATCGCCGGCCAGACCCATGATGAGCAGGAGCGGCTCGCCGCTGCCCTGCTCCTCGTAATACACGTCGATCCCGTTGCTCGATGTCGTCGGCATGCCCGGCAATGTGGCAGATCTCCGGAGCCCTGTGTAGCCGCGGGACCTGTGCCCGCGGGGGGTGCGGAGCACCACCGGGAAGGGCGGGGCGTGGCGCCGCGCGCCACCCCACCGGGCGACGCTTCGCGTCGCCGGCGGCCACAGGTGCCGCGGCTACGGCTCGTGTCGACCCGGGTCGATCGGCTGGCGAGCGGTCCAGATGAACGGAGCGCGGCGGTACATTCGCCAGCAGGGCGAGCGCTACCGACGTTTATGAGCCGCCAAGGGCGCGATCGCCTGGAGGACTTTCCTTGGCGATCTTGGCGTCCTTGGCGGCAACCAGACTTACAATCCGCCGCGCGCGAACTGCTCGAGGCGCGCGATGCGCTCCTCGGTCGGCGGATGCGTCGAGAACAGCTTCGCGAAGGCGCCGGCGGTGAACGGATTGATGATGAAGAGATGCGCGGTGGCCGGACCGCCGTGCTGCATCGGCGCCTGGTGGCTGTAACCTTCGATCTTGCGCAGGGCCGACGCCAGCGCCAGCGGGTTGCCCGAGAACCGCGCGCCCTGCTCGTCGGCGAGGTACTCGCGCGAGCGGGAGATCGCCATCTGGATGAGCATCGCGGCGATCGGCGCGACGATGATGCCGATCAGCGCCGCGGCGGGATGGCCGTCCCGATCGTCGCTGGAGCGGCCGCCGCCGAAGATCAGGCCCCACCGGGCGATGCTGGCGATCATGGTGATCGCGCCGCCGAGCGTGGCCGCGACCACCATGATCAGCGTGTCGCGGTTGCGGACGTGCCCGAGTTCGTGGCCGAGGACGCCGGCGATCTCGTCGCGGCTCAGCATTTTCAGCAGTCCCTCGGTGCAGGCGACCGCCGCGTGTTGTGGGTTGCGGCCGGTGGCAAAGGCGTTCGGGGCCTGCTCGGGGATGAGGTACACCTTCGGCATCGGGATCTGCGCGGCCGTGGCGAGGGTGCGAACGATCGAGTATAGCTCCGGCGCCTGCTGCTCCGTGACTTCCTGGGCGCCGTACATGCGCAGGACGATCTTGTCGGAGTACCAGTAGCTGCCGACGTTCATCACGATGGCGAAGCCCAGGCCCATCACGAGCCCCTGCTGGCCGCCGAGGGCCTGACCGACCCAGATCAGCAGCGCGGTCATCGTCGCGAGGAGCATGGCGGTTTTCACCTGATTCATTCGGTTCCTCCTGTTCGCTCCCACACTAGGGCCGCGGCGTTCCCTCGGCAATTAGGTAATCGGGACGCGTTACTTCGAGAAAAGCATCAGCCGCGCAGCGCGCGGCGGCCGTACCGGAAGCGTTGTGCGGCAGTGTACACCTCGAGTCCCGCGTACACATAGGCGGCGGCGATGACCCACCCCGGGGCGACCACGACGAGCAGCGCGAACAGCAGCGACTCGCTCCGCTCGAGGAGCCCAGGCGGATAGACGATCAGCTTCTCCCGCGTCAGATCGCTGGCGGCGCCAACGGCGAGGAAGACGCACAGGTTGACGTACCACGTGCAGGCCACGACCAGCGCCGGCAGATGCCACGCCGGATGGGGCAGGGCGATGCCGAGCAGCACGGCGGCCTCGACGATGCGGTCGAAGGTGAGATCGAGGACGCCGCCCCATGGCGTCGCACCCCCGCCGCGCCGCGCGACGCGTCCGTCAACCGCGTCGCAGAGCCCCGATGCCAGCAGCACCGCGAACGCCCACCCGCCGCGCTCGACGTAGAATAGCCAGGCCGCGACCAGTCCGAGCGCCAGCGCCGCGTACGACAGCCCATTCGCGGTGACGCCGGCGCCGACCAGTGCGGTCGCCAACCGATCGAGCGATCGGGCGACGCGGTGGTTCGGACGACCGAAGGCGCTGTCGAGCATGGGGCGGATGAAGTCTACGGATGGAGGACGACGGAGAAAGGACGAGGGACGAGCGGAAGGCGCTGTCGTCTGTGATCCGTCATCCTCGGTCTCCTTCTCAGATCCACCGCGGCTGCACGTCGAGCGGAATGCCGAGCGCCGTCTTGCCGATCATTTCGAGCAGCCAGTAGTGCGTGAACGGGTGCAGCGTGCCGGCGCGCACGTCGCGGTACCAGCGCTCGAGCGGCAGGCGGCGGGTGATGCTCGGGCCGCCAACCACCTGCATCGCCTTGCTGACCACGTCGAGCGCGTTGCGCGTCGCGACGTACTGCGGCGTGGTCACCGCCGGGAGCAGGTCGGCGCCGAAGTCGGCGCCGCGCGCGATCGCGGCGGCGGTCTGCTGAATGAGCGCCCGTGAGGTGTCGAGCAGGATCCGCATCTCGGCGACGGTGAACTGACTGCCGGGCAGGTGCGCGATGCTCGCCGGGAGCGGATGCAGGGTGCGCGTCTTCAGGTAGTCGACGGCGAACGCGAACGCCGCCGCGGCGACGCCGGTGTACACCGACGCGATGCCGAGCGCGTACCACGGCAGGCAGGCGTTGCCGCCCTCGGTGCCGGCGCCCTCGACGCCGACCAGACACTCGTCGGCGATGAACGCGTCGCGAAACTCGATGTCGTGGCTGCCGCTGGCGCGCATGCCCAGGGCGTCCCACGTCTCGACAATCGCCATGCCGTCGATGCCGCGCTCGGCCGCGAGCGTGACGGTGCCGGACATGCCCGGCCGGTCGAATCCCTCGAGGCGCGCGTTGAACAGGAAGTAGCGCAGCACGGGGGCGAGCGTGCAGAAGTACTTGCGTCCGGAGACGACGTAGCCGCCAGCGACCTTGCGTGCGATCACCTGCGGCGCCCCGAGGGTAGCGCCCGGCTCGGAGATGCTGCTGGCGACGATGGCGCCGTCGCGTACCACCGCCTCGGCGAGGCGGCGGCGAAACGGCTCGGTGAACAGCTGCAGCCCGCCGCCGACGTTGTACCAGTGCATGTTGGTGCCGAGGGCGGTGGCGCCGCAGCCCTGTCCGATCGCCTGCTGGAGCAGGCAGAACTCCTCGATCGTCATGCCGTCGCCGCCGAGGTCCGGCGGCAATGCCAGGGCGAGGAAGCCGGCGGCGCGCAGGTCGTCGAAGTTCTCGAACGGGAAGCTGCCGTCGCGGTCGTGGTGCTCGGCGCGTTCGGCAAAGCGCTGGGATAGGCGGGTGGCGGTGTCGAAGCGGGCGCGCTGGGCGTCGGTGAGCAGCGGCTGCATGGTCGCTCGATGCTAGGAGCGCCGGGCCGGCGGCGCAACGCGGCGCAGATCGAAGTGGACGAGCGGGCGGGGCGAGGGCATGCTGGCGGCCATGGGTGATCCGACCTGGATTCTCCTGTCCTTCGTGATCTCGATGGTCGGCCTGGCGATCTTCACCTACGGCCGCCGTCAGCGCACGGCGACGCATACCCTCGTCGGCTTGGCGCTCATGGGCTACCCGTACTTCGTGCGCGAGACGCTGCCGATGATCGGTGTCGGGGTGTTGTTGCTGGTGGGCATGGTGATCGGGAACCGCATCGAGTCGGACTGAGGGTGGATTGACGCCAGGGCCGCGCTGGTGTCGATTCCCCGCCCAGCATGGCGAAACACGAGCACGGCCCGGACTGCGACCACGACCACCACGACCACGCGCACGACCACGGCCCGCCTCCCGAGCCCGTGCGCCGCGCCGAGCCCAAGGTGGGTCGCAACGACCCGTGCCCCTGCGGCAGCGGCAAGAAGTTCAAGAAGTGTTGCGGGTGAGGCGGTAGGAGTTCGGTTGCGCGCCCCGTCCGGGCGCGCGGATCGCAGATCGTTTCAACCGACCCCCACGCACGCACGACCAGCGGCGGTGCCCTCGGTTCTCGAATTCCGCGCCTCCAGCGCGCCGGCGGCGGAGTTCGAGCCGTGTCGACGCCCCGCGGTTGCTGGACTGATCGATCGACTGCGCGGAGCCCACCGCTTCACGACCCCGAAGGGGTCGGACCCATCAGCCCAGGGCAACGCCCTGGGGTATCGACGTTCCCCCCGAAGAGAAGGCGCCCTGACAGGGCGTCGAACCATTGTACGCCCCTTCAGGGCACCGGGTTCGGCATGGACGGTCCACGTAACCCAGGGCGTTGCCCTGGGCTGATGGGTCGCACCCCTTCGGGGTGCACGCGACACACTGCTCGCCCCGGATGGCGTCATGCGAAGGCCTGGGCAACGCCGAAGTAGGTTGCGCGTCCTCAGGGGCGCGCGGATCGTTTCAACCGACTCCACCCACGCACGACCAGCGGCGGTGCCCTCGGTTCTCCAATTCCACGCCTGCAGCGCGCCGGCGGCGGAATTCGAGCCGTGTCGACATGACGCCGCGCAGGACGGGTGGCGCAGGGTCGCCGGGAAACTCGACGCCCGTGGTTACTGGACTGATCGATCGACTGCGCGGATCCCACCGCTTCACGACCCCGAAGGGGTCGGACCCATCAGCCCAGGGCAACGCCCTGGGTATCGACGTTCCCCCCGCAGAGAAGGCGCCCTGACAGGGCGTCGAACCATTGTACGCCCCTTCAGGGCACCGGGTTCGGCATGGACGGTCCACGCAGCCCAGGGCGTTGCCCTGGGCTGATGGGTCGCACCCCTTCGGGGTGCACGCGACACACTGCGCGCCCCGGATGGCGTCCTGCGAAGGCCTGTGGCAGCGCCGAAGGCGTTCCCTCAGGAATTCCGTCGACGATCAAACGTCGCCTGGAGGGGCGACGCGACGCTCACTGCCAATTGCCGGTCACGTCTCCAAGCAGGATCGCCGAGAAATTCTGGCCGGTCGCGTTGGCACCCAGCGGGCCGTAGGTCAGCGATCCCATCATGCAACTGCCGCTGCTGAGCGAGGGGGGCACGACCGATTGGTTCGGCACGACGGTCGCGTTGGGCGTGAAGAGCCAATCCGACGTGCAGGCGGTGGCGGCGGCGAAGTTGCCGTTGAGGCCGACGGCGCGCTGCAGGATCATCGTGGCGTCGAGCGCGCTGACGGTGCCGTCGCCGGTAACGTCGGCGGCGAGGCGCTGGGCGCTGTCGAGGGTCCGCAGTTGGGCGACGGCCTGCAATACCCAGGCGGCATCGAGCGCGGTGACGGCGCCGCGCAGATCGCCGGTCTTGCGCGGCGTCAGTTGCCAGACGCCGACCGGCACGCCGGCGAACGCATAGGCGCCGCTCGCGTCGCTGACGGCGGCCCGCGGCGACCCGCCGCTGAGGGTCAGCGTCGCCGACGGCACCGCCGCCCCGCCGCGTGCCGTCAGCGCGCCGGACACCTGCACGCCGGTCGGCGTCGCGGTGGGCGGCACCGCGGGCGTTGCGGTGGCGGTCGGCGTCGGCGAGCTGGCGACCGTGCGCTCGTACGCGCCGATGTCCACGCCGGCGCCCTGCGGGCGGGTCACACCATCACGGTCGATCGGGAGCTCGGCGTTGGCGATCCCGACGTCGCGCGCCGCGCTGGTGGCCGACAGATGGTAGTCGTTGTTGGCCAGATCGACGAACAGCCCCGCGGCCGTGCCGATGAACGAATGCGCGTCGAATCCGAGACCGCGCCATTGCGCGAAGGTGAAGAACGCGTCGTCGTCGGAGAAGCGGTCGACGACGACGTTGTAGTCCGACGACAGGCCCGGTTGGCTCGTCGGGTCGGCGGAGATGCTGCCGCGCGTGCCGAGATGGAGGAGGATGTTGTCGCGGATCAGGTTGCCCGTGCTGCCGTTGAGGAGGCCGATGGCGAACCGACTGCCGCTGGGCTGCACGATGGTGTTGCCGAGGATGCGGTTGTCCCGCGTCCCGAACTCGTTGCCGTCGCCGTCGTCCCACCCGGCGATGCCGGTGGCGTGGTTGCCGTAGAGGACGTTGTTGCGGATCAGCGAGGTGCGCACCGAGGCGAGGTTGATCGCCGCGCCGCCGGCGGCGCCGTTGTCGTGGATCAGATTCCCCTCGATCAGGGCGTCCTCGATGATGCCGTCGCCTTCGGGGTCGTTCGGGTCGGCGCCCATCTCCGCCGGGTCGGCGTTGAGCTGGATGCCGGAAGCGTTGTTGTGGTGGGAGTGGTTGCGGCGCACCGTCGGTCGATCGCCGCTGTTCGAGACGTAGATCCCGTGCTCGATCGACGAGTACGACGTCTCGTTGTTCTCCAGCAGCAGATCGCGGGCGAAGCCCGTGAAGATGCCCCAGCGGCTGTTGTGATGGCAGTTGCAGTTGCGAATGACGACGCCGGCGACGTTGCCGTCCGGCTCGCCCTGCACCGCGACGCCGGAGCGCGGTGCGGCGGTGCTCTCGAAACCGTCGATGACGATATTATCGACGTCGCGCACCCAGATGTTGTCGCCGTTGCTGTTCGATCCGCCGGGTGCGCTGACCACCACGCCGGCCTGGGCCGTGAAGCGGATCGGCGCCTGTGCCGTGCCCGAGTGGAGCGGCCGGAATCCGATGTAGGTTCCTGGCAGTACGATCACGTCATCGCCGGCCAAGGCAACGTTGCCGGCCTTCTGCAGCGTGCGCCAAGGAGCCGCCTGCGTACCGGCGTTGGCGTCGTTCCCCGCGGTGGACACGTAGTAGGTCGCCGCGCGCGCCGCGCCGGCGCTGAGCAGAATGACGACAACGGCACATGCACGGAGCGGCACGCCGGTGAAATGCTGCACGGATCGTACCGCCGCGCCGGTCGCCGGGCCTCCAGTCTCCACGCCGACGAGGGATGACGCGTTTCGACAGCTTGCGTCGCGTCGCGACACGTTTTGCCGACCGCCGCAAAGCGCGGCCTCTCGCTCCGCCGCCCTGACGGACGGCGACGCCTCGGAGAGCCACGCTCGGCTGTCGAGGAGCGGCGACGTGATATGACCGAGCGCATGCGCAGCAAACCGTTCGGATGGACCAACGTCGCCGTGCCGGTGATTGGGCAGGGCACGTGGCGGGTCGGCGACACGGCGCGCGCGCGCGCCGCGGAGGTGTCGGCGCTCCGCCTCGGCCTCGACCTGGGCATGACACACATCGACACGGCGGAGATGTACGGTCGCGGCCAGGCCGAGGAGGTCATCGCCGAGGCGCTGAGCGGCCGCCAGCGCGACGAGGTCTTCCTGGTGTCGAAGGTGCTGCCCGCCAACGCCAGCCGCGCCGGCACCAAGCGCGCCTGCGAGCGCAGCCTGCGCCGCCTGCACACCGATCACCTCGATCTGTACCTCCTGCACTGGCCGGGCGACGAGCCGATCGGCGAGACGATGCAGGCGATGGAGCAGCTGGTGGCGGAAGGGAAGACGCGCCACATCGGCGTCAGCAACTTCGACGTCGCCGAGATGCGCGAGGCCATGGCCGCGCTCCGAACCGTGCGGCTGGCGTGCAACCAGGTGCTCTACAACCTCGGCCGCCGCGGCATCGAGCTCGACCTCATCCCGGTGTGCGCGGACGCCGGCATCACGGTGGTCGGCTACACGCCGTTCGGCTCGTGGCCGGGCCGCACCAGCGCGGGAATGGCGGCGCTGAATGCCGTCGCCGCGCGGCACGAGGCCAGCGCGCAACAGGTGGCGCTGGCGTTCCTGACGCGCCAGCCGAACGTCTTTGCCATCCCCAAGGCGAGCGACCTCGCGCACGTGCGCGCCAACGCCGGGGCGGGTGAGCTGGTGTTGAGCGACGACGACGTCGCCGCGATCGACGCGGCGTTTCCGGCGCCACGGCGGCGGGTGCCGTTGGCGACGGGGTAAGTGGGGTAGGACGAAGGGACAGAAGACGACGGATGAAATCAGTGCTCTCGTCCGTCGCCTACTGCTGGAACGTTCCCTCCGCGCCCGCGTCAATGGTGATCGAGCCCATGGCCGGAGTCTGGGAGGAGAAGCTCAGCTCCGGCGACAACACGGCGTTGACGATGTGGAAGCGGACCCCGGACGCATCGAGGTGGTCGATCACCAGCGAACCGCTGTCGGCGCGCCAGCCGCGCGTGGCGAGCGGATTGGTCGCGGGCGCTTCGAGATAGTCGAACGTCGCATCGCCGCGGGCGCGCCCGAGCGTCAGCGTCGCGCCTTCGACCGCGCTCGCGCCGATGTAGGTCAGCTGCACGCGGCGGAGGACGTCGCTGGCCATCAGCGTGCACGGCACCGCACCGCCGCCGAAGACGAGGCCGGGAATGTTGTTGAATGTGCCTTTCTGGATCGCCAGGCCGTGACTGAGATCGGCGAAGGGGTTCGCGCCGTTGAAGTCGCGGAAGACGAGGCTGAAGGTCCCGTTCAGGCAGGTGTGGCCCGGCGGCGTCGGGAAGCTCGCCGGCATGGGGGTGAAGGTCGGCGTCGGCGAGGTGGCCGGACGCGTGTTGGTCGGCGTGGGAGTGGGATCGCCGTTGCCGGCGACAATCGGTCCGCCGAACGACTGGTCGCCGATGTCGAGATCGAGCGTGCCGTTCAGGCCGGGGCGCTCGGGCAGCGTGCCGCTGACGTCGACCGGTATGTCGCCGTCCCTGCCGGTCACCGTGCCCGACAGATGGAAGGCGCCGCTGTCGAGGTCCACCGTGCCTGTGAGGTTGAGGAGCGGGATCTCCAGGTGCAGGGCGGCTCCGGACGTGCTGCCGGTGGGGCCGACCTCGAGTGTGCCGGTTGCGGTGCCGTCGGAGGCGACCTGCAGGCGGACGAGCCCGGTCTCGCCGTCGCCGACGTCGACCCGCGCCGCATATCGGCCGGTGAAGGGACAGCCGTTCAACGCATTGGCGACCGCCGCGACGAGCTCGTTGATGACGACCATGCCGTCGTTGTTGGTGTCGAAGCTCGCGCACTGCCCGGCGGTGCCCAGCGCGATGTTCACGCCGGAGATCAGCTCGTTGATGGTGACGAGGCCGTCCCCCCCGCAGTCGCCGGCGCACACCGCTCCCGCGCGCGTCGCCACGAGCGCCAGCGTCAGTCCGACCAGGATCGCAATTCGCGTCATCTCCCCTCCGCCTTGGGCGTGTTCGCCCACCCTCCCGGCGTGCATCGGCGCTGAACGTCGTTCGATTTGCTGCAGCGGAGAGCAGGGTCGGTTTCCGCTGCGCCATCCAATCCCCGGATGGGCCGCGCTCCCGCGCGGCCGTGTCCCCGAACTGCCCTACAAGCAGCCTCCGCAACCGCAGGCCGGGTTGCGGCGCGCCGGGCCGCCGCGGCGCCGCCGGGATCGGCGACGAGGAGCTCAGAGCACCCAGTCGATTGGCAGCCGCGGGTCGGGGACGTAGGCGCACAACGTCCCCGTGCGAATCGCGTGCTCGAAGTGACGGCCGAGCGCCGGGTCGGCGGCGGCGATGCGGCGAATGGCGTCGCCGATGGTGCGGGTGACGTTCAGACGGGCGCGCTCCGCCGGGGTGCTGCCGGGGCGGCGCCGACCGGCGGGTGCCAGTTGTTCGGCGTGCTGGCGCAGTTCGACGCGGAGGCGGGCGGCGCGGTCCCGATCCTGGAATTGCTCGGCCTCGGCGAGCTGCTCGCGTAGTGCCGTCAGGCGGTCGTACGTGTCGGCGGCGGGGCGGTTGTCGAGGCCGGCGAGATCGACCGCGGCGAGGGCGCGGCCGGGTTGGCCGAGCAGCGCGGCGATGTAGTGGAAGCCCTTGCAGGGGCGCAGGCGTAACGGCGCCCCCGAGCCGTCGCCGATCGTCCAGTGCGTCCCCTCGCGACGGAAGACGCCGCGGCGCGGCTGCGTTCGCGGCGGGGCGGGCGGCTCGAGCGCGGCGAGCAGGGCGGCGGCATCACGGGCCAGCACGTCCATGCCCAGCGCCCGCGCCGAGCCGAGCGCCGCGGCGGCAAGCCCGCGCGCGCGGTCGGGCGCATCGCCGCTGCGGTGCAACAGGCGGGCGAGCAGGAGGCGGCTGCGCGCAAGCCACGGCGGGGCGTCCATGGTGGCGTGGCGCGCGACGGCGTGCTCGGCGTGGGCGCGCGCTTCCTCGTGCCGATCCATCGTGTCGGCGAGGAGGGCGAGCCAATGCGCGCCGATCCCGAAGGCGACGCTGATGCCGTAGGGAACGACGCGGTCGGCGAGCGGGGCAAGCAGCGCGTGCAGATGGGCCGCGCGGGATGCGTCGCCGAGCGCGGCGCACACTTCGCTCAGGTACGGCAGGACGCCGAGGCGGTGCTCGCGGCGCAGATCCTCGAAGTCGGCGGCGGCCACCGCGTCGAACGCCGCGCGCGCATCGTCGAGGCGCGCGAGCTCGACGTACACGAGGGCGAGAAACGTCCGCGGCACCGGCGATCCGGACAACCGCTCCGCCGCGAGCCGCGTCGCCGCTTCCTGTTCGGCGAGGCGCCCCTGTTCGCGGCGCAGTGCGAAGAGCTGCGCGACGGGGCTGAGCGCGACCGTGGCGTCACCCACCCGCGCCACCTGCGCCCGGGCGGCGGCAATGGCGGCCTCCGAGTCGGCGAAGCGGCCCTGCCACAACGCCCGCAGGGCACGAGCATTCTCCAGCAGCCAGCGGTAGCGCGGCCGCCGGAGCGCCTCGGCGAGCGGTGCGAAGGCGCGCAGGTCCTCGTCGAATGCCAGCGCATCGCCGCCCAACATCAGATCGTACAGACGCCAGCTACGGCCCTGCGCGACGAGATCGTCATCGCCGATGGCGATGCCGATCGCGGCGATCTCCGATGCCACCGCCGTGCTCTCGGCCGGCGCACCGTAGCGCCAGAAGACGCTGTGCCGGGCGCTCAGCGCGTGGGCGAGGGCGACCGGCTCGCCGAGACGGCGCGCGACGGCCACGGCATCGGCGCTGGTGGCGGTCGCGCGTTCCGGCGCGTCGCTCGCGGTGTACTGCACCGCCGCCTGCGCCAAGAGGCGCACCCGCAGCACGCTGTCGGCCGAAGGGAGGCCCGCCAGCGCCTCGTCGCAGAGGGCCAGTACCTCCGGATCGGCGACGCGATAGGGCACCCCGAGGCCGCGCTCGGCCGAGCAGATCGCGGCGCGCGCCAGCAGGGCCGCGTCACCGGCGGCGCGCGCCAGGTCGGTGGCGGCGCGCAGCACGGGCCGCGCTTCGTTGTGCTCGCCGACGCGGGTCAGCGCTTCGGCGAGCTCGACCAGCAGCACGCCGCGTGATGGCGTGCCGTCCGGATACCGATCGCGCAGGTCGAGGGCCTGGCGATACGAGACGGCGGCTTCTTCGTCGGCGTTCAGGGCGGCGGCGCGCCGCGCTGCCGCGACGGTGAAGGCGAGGGCTTCCTCGACTGTGGCCGCGGCGTCGGCGCCGGCACGGAAGTGATGGGCGAGGGCGGCGAGATGCGGATCGAGGTCGGCGGCATGGCGCCGCGCCAGGGCGCGGCCGACGGCGAGGTGCAGCGCGCGCCGGCGCGCCGCCGGCAGATCCCCGTAGAGGACGTCGCGCAAGAGCGCGTGCCGGAACGCGACGCGGCCGGCATCGCCGTCGGCGAGCACGCCGGCAGCGATGCCCTCGCGCAGCGAGTCGAGCACCGCCGCGACGGGTTCGTCGCCCGCGATCGAGAGGCCGGTGGCGTCGGCCTGATCGCCGAACACCGCGGCCAGCTCGATGAGCGGCCGACAGCCGGGCGAGAGCCGTGCGAGGCGCGAGCGGACCGCGTCGCGCAGGCCGCTGGCGACGCGGAGCCCCGGCGGCAGCGCAGCGCCGGTGCCGCCCGCGTCCCGGTCTCGCAGGGCGCGAGCGGTCTCGACGACGAAGAGCGGATTGCCGGCGGTCGCGCCGAGCACCGCCGCGACCAGATCCGTCGGCGCAGCGTCCGCGTGGCCGGCGCCGAGCAGCGCCGCGATGTCGGCGGGCGCGAGTCCCGCCAGCGGCACGCGCAGCGCCGCCCGCGCCGCGCGGCCGAGCGCCAGCGCGACCGCCGGACGCTGTTCCGCGTCGGCCGGCCGGTAGGTGCCGACGACGACCAGCGGCACGTCGGCGAGCTCGCGCGCGACGAACTCGAGCAACAGGAGCGACGGGAGGTCGGCGGCGTGCAGGTCCTCGAGGACGATCAGCAGCGGCTGCGCGCCGGCGGCGCGTTGCAGGACGCGGGTGGCGGCGTCGAAGGTGGCGAAGCGCGCCGCCTCCGCGTCGGACCTCGGTTCCGGCGGCGCGCCGGGATCGGCGGCCAGCGGCGCCAACGCGTCGCCCAGCTCGGCGATCCACGCGCGCCACGTGGCGGCGCCGGCATTCGCTTCGATGCGGCGCAGCACCTGACTCCACGGCCAGTACGCCGGGGCGCCGCCCGCTTCCCAGCACTGACCCCAGATGACCCGTGGACCGGCGGCCGCGGCGCGTGCGGCGGCTTCCTCCACGAGGCGCGTCTTGCCGATGCCCGGCTCGCCGGTGACGAGCACGAGTCGGCCGCGCCCGGCGCGCAGGTCGTCGGCGATGCCGTCGAGCTCGTGCAACTCGCGGGCGCGGCCGACGAAGACGCGCCACGGCGGCAGCGATGCGGGCGGCTCGGGCGCTTCTGCTGACGGAGGCACGGTGCGCGCCACTCCTGCCGCCGCACGCGCGCTTTCGTCAAGGCGAAGACGGCACCTGCCGTGCGCTGCAGCAAAACCCTCCGCGCCGCCATCTCGCGGTTGAGGGGGGCCGAAGCGCGGCGGACGCGACGGGGGCGCCGCGCCCTGAAGGAGTGAAGGCCCTGTATGCGAAAACTCAGGCCGGCCGTTGCCTCGCTGGACGAGGTCGAGATCAGGCGCGAGGGCGACGACGCCGTCATCGAGTACAAGGATCCGCAGATCTCGACGACATATTTTCACGTCGGTCCATCGCTGTGCGGCATGAGCGATCAGGAGATCCTCGACGAGTTCAACGCGGTCCTGCGGGCCGACGCGGAGGTGGCCGCCGCATACGAGCACGTCGCCATCGAAGTCCCGGACGGTCGGCCGCAGATCCGCTACTTCGCTCCCGGCGATCAATGGGTGCCGCGCGGCGGCGTGCTGCGCTGCGTGATCGACGACGGCGGCCCCGGCGGCGAGGCGGTGATCCACATCGACGACCAGTCGCTGACGTTGACCGAGTTCGGCCGTCTGCTCTGCACCTACGCCGGCTGGGGTATGCGCCTCACGTTCGTGCCCGAGGATGGGATCGCCGGGTCACCGGAGATCGAAGTGAGAGAGCCGGACGATGAGTAGTTGAATCGAACAATTTGCCGCGCGGTGCATTCCATCCGCGAATGGAGGGCCGCGCTCCCGCGCGGCCTGTTCCCGACGACTGCTGGCAATCACCGCCGCGGACAGGCCGCGCGGGAGCGCGGCCCTCCATGGGACCAGAGGCGCGCCCGGGAACCAAGGGTGCGGCGGGAGGCGGATGCGATGGCTGGTGAAGAGCCGCCGTGCTACCTCCCTTCGAGAGCGTCGGAGGGCCGCGGCATGCACGCCAACACCGAAGAGCAGATCCACCACCACGCCTGTCCGCTGTGCGAGGCCACGTGTGGCCTCGAGCTGCGCACGCGCGGGCGTGAGGTGACGGGCATCCGCGGCGATGCGGCGGATGTCTTCAGCAAGGGCTTCATCTGCCCAAAGGGCTACGCGGTGAAGGAACTCGACGCCGATCCGGACCGCCTGCGGACGCCGATGCTGAAGCGCGACGGCCGCCACGTGCCGGTGTCGTGGGACGAGGCGTTCGCGGAGATCGAGGCGCGCCTGCTGCCGATCATCCAGCAACACGGGCGTGACGCCGTCGCCGCCTATCTGGGGAATCCCGGCGCCCACAATCTCGCCCTCATGCTCTACAATCCGGTGCTGCTGAGGGCGCTGGGGACGCGCAACGTCTACTCCGCCAGCACCGTCGATCAGATGCCCAAGCAGGTCTCGGCGGGGCTGATGTTCGGCACCGTGCTCAGCGTGCCGGTGCCCGATCTCGATCGCACCGACTACCTGCTGGTGCTTGGCGCCGATCCGTTCACGTCCAACGGCAGCCTGATGACCGCACCGGATGTGCCGGGCCGCCTGCGCGCCATCCGTCAGCGCGGCGGCAAGGTGGTGGTGATCGACCCGCGGCGCACGCGCACCGCCAACGAGGCGGACGAGCACCACGCCATCCGTCCGGGCGGCGACGCGTTCTTCCTGTGGGGCATCGTGCACGTACTGTTCGATGAGGAGCTCGTGCGGCTCGGCCGCCTGGCGGAGCACGTCGCCGGGGTCGACGCCGTGCGCGAGGTGGCGCGCGATCTCACGCCCGAGGTCGTGGCCGCGGGATGCGACATTCCCGCCGACGTCATCCGTCGCATCGCGCGCGAGCTGGCGGCGGCGCCGACGGCGGCGGTCTACGGGCGCATCGGCACGTGCACGCAGGCCTTCGGCAGCCAGGTGAGCTGGCTCGTGGACGTGCTCAACGTGCTCACGGGGCATCTCGACCAGCCGGGTGGCGCCATGTTTACGCGCCCGGCGAGCGGCGCGGCGCATACCCGCGGCACGCCCGGCCGGGGCAAGGGCGTGCGCTTCGGCCGGCGCCAGAGCCGCGTGCGCGGGTTCCCCGAGATGTACGGCGAGCTGCCGGCGGCGTGTCTCGCCGAGGAGATCGATACGGCGGGCGAGGGCAAGATTCGCGCGCTCATCACGGTGGCGGGCAATCCGGTGTTGAGCACGCCGAACGGCGCGCGTCTCGATGCGGCGCTCGGCACCCTCGACTTCATGATCAGCCTCGACATCTTCCTCAATGAGACGACGCGCCACGCCGACGTGATCCTGCCGGGATTGTCGCCGCTCGAGGCGGCGCACTACGACCTGGCCCTGCGCCAGCTCGCGATCCGCAACGTCGCCACCTACTCGCCGCCGGTCTTTCCGGTGCCGGAAGGGCAGCAGCCCGAATGGCAGACGGTGCTGCGGCTGCTCGGCATCATCACCGGTCAGGGCGCGAACGCCGACCTCGACGCCCTCGACGACTTCGTCGCGCGCCAGGTCGTCGAGCAGACGGTCGGCGCCGCCAACTCACCGCTCGCCGGCCGCGACGCCGACGAGATCCTCGCGGCGTTGGCGCCGCGCTGCGGCCCCGAGCGGCTGCTCGATCTGCTGCTGCGCAGCGGTCCCTACGGCGACGGCTTCGGCCGCGTTCCGGACGGACTGACGCTGGCGCAACTGGAAGCGAATCCGCACGGCCTCGACTTCGGCCCGCTGCAGCCGCGCATTCCCGAGGTGCTGCGCACGCCGTCGGGCAAGATCGAGCTCGCCCCGGAGGCGTTGGTCGCCGACGTCGCGCGTCTGCGCGCCCGACTCGGCGCGGCGACGGACGGCATGGTGCTGATCGGGCGCCGCGATCTCCGCTCCAACAACTCGTGGATGCACAACGCGCCGGTGCTGGTGAAGGGCAAGGCGCGCTGCACCATGCAGGTGCATCCCAGCGATGCCGCTCGCCTCGGCCTGCGCGACGGCGCGCTGGCGCGCGTGCGCTCGCGCGCCGGCAGCATCGACGTGCCGGTGGAGGTCAACGACACCATCCGTCCCGGCGTGGTCAGCATCCCGCACGGGTGGGGCCACGACCTGCCCGGCATTCGCCTCGGCGTCGCCTCCGCGCACGCTGGCGTGAACTGCAACCGTCTCGTCGACGAGCACGACCTCGACCCGCTGTCGGGCAACGCCGTGCTCAACGGCGTACCGGTCACCGTCGAGCCGGCGTAAGACTAAGACAACCACGGAGGGCACAGAGGCGCTGCGCGAGCCCTCTGTGCCCTCCGTGGTCAGTTATCTACGGCGGCGGCGCCAGAGAAGGGCCGCGACCGGCAGCAGGAGCAGCCAGCCGGCGCCGCTCTCGGCCGGTGCGACGACCTGGCAGGCGTCGTCGTCATTGGACTTCGGCTTGCGTGTGCGCGTGCTCGTCGCCGAAGCCGTCGCGGTCGGCGGCGGCGGCGTGACCGTGGCGGTACTGGTCACCGTGCCGTTCGGGGTCGTGGTGACCGTCGGTGTCGGCGTCGGCGTGTTGGTCGGCGTGATCGGCTGGACGCCGACGATGACGTCGCCGGCGTCGCACGATGTCGAGACGGCGTTGCCGTCGGGATCGCTGGCGCCGTCGTTGATGCAGGCGAGCGGATAGCTGCCGTCCTCGACGGCGCTGCCGATCGAGACGGTGCACGTGTAGAGCACCGAACCGGTCGGGATCGGATCGACGTTGTCGAGGGCGAGCACCAGGGCGCGCACGCCGATGCAGTCGTCGCCCGGCGTGCAACCGCTGGGCTGGTAGGCGAACGAGGTGGCGTTCTTGAAGATGGCGGGATTGGGCGCGCAGGCCGGTTTGCCCAAGTTGTTGGCGACGACGCCGACGCCATCCGGGAAGTCGACGTCGTTCTGGGTGCCCGCGACCTCGACCCCGGTCTCGAGCGACACGGTCATGGTCGCATCCTGACCGGCGGCGCCGATCACGTCGCTGACGAGGATGGTCGCCTGGGTCGCCTCCGACACCACGATGGTGCCGCTGGTGCAGTCGGCGCCGACCTTGTTGCCGTCCGTGTCGCCGGCACCGGGGTCCGAGCAGGTGAGCGGATAGGTGCCGGTGGCCTCGGCGGAGACGGCGACGGTGCAGCTGAAGAGCCGGGAGCCGTTGGGGATCGGATCCAGATCCGCGATCGAGAGGACGATGGCGCGAATCGCCGTGCAGTCCTCGCCCGGCGTGCAGCCGCTCGGCTGGAATGCGAACGAGGTGGCGTCCTTGTGAATGTCCGGATTGACCGTGCAGTCCGGCTTGCCGTCCTCCGTGGCGGCGATTGGTGCCGCCGCCGGGTAGGCGATGTCGACCTGTACGCCGGCGATACTGGCGTCGGTCTCCAGCGTCACGTCGAACACGGCCTGGGTGTTGGGCAGCCCGGCGGCATTGCCAACGATGATCGACGCCATCACCGGCAGCGCGGTCCGCGTCGCGGTGGCGGTGCTGGTCGCCGGGATCACGACCGTCGGCGTGTTGGTGCGCGTCGCCGTGACCGTGGCGGTGTTGCCGCTGCCGGTGACGGTCGGCGTCGAGGTCGCGGTGACCGTGGCGGTCGCCGTGCCGGTCGGAAGGCCGGTCGGCGTCACGGTCGCGGTCGCGGTGCCGGTCGGTATGCCGGTGGGCGTCACCGTCGCGGTTGCGGTACCCGTCGGGATTCCGGTGGCGGTGAACGTCGCCGTGGCGGTGGCGGTGGCGGTGCCGGTGGGGATTCCCGTCGGCGTATCCGTGGCGGTGGCCGTGCCGGTCGGGATGCCGGTCGGCGTATCAGTGGGCTCGTCTTCCGGTGTGTCGGTGGCGGTCGCCTCAGCGATCGTTGGCGTGTCCGTGACGGTCGGGATGACCGTATCGGTGGCGGTGGCGGTGGCTGCTTCCGTCGGCGTATCGGTCAGCGTTCCGAGCGGGGTTCCCGTCTCGGTGACCGTCGGGGTCACGGTGGATGTCGCCGTCGGTCCGCCCGGCGTGTCCGACGGCGTCTCGGTGGGCGTGGAGGTGCTGGTCGCCTCCGGCGTCAGCGGCGTTTCCGTGGGCGTGCTGACCGCGATGCCTTCGGCGCAGGAGCCATCGTGGCACGTGCCGGGGCCAGTGCACTGGTTGAAGTCGTCGCAGTCCTGACCCTCGTCGGCGGCGATGCAGGTGCCCTCGCCGTTGCAGCTCTGGCACTCGCCGCACTTGCTGACGTCGAGGCTGACGCACTCGCCGCTCGAAGGATCGCAGATGTCGAGGTTGCACGGATTGTCGTCGTTCCCCTGACAATCTTTGAGGGCGCCGAAGCAGAACGTCGCCGTGCACTTGTCATCCGTGGTGCACGCGCCGAGGCCGTCGGTGCAGGGCATTCCCTGCTTTGCGGGGTCGGGTGCGCAGAAGCCGGCGGCGTTGCAGGTGCCTTCGCAGCCCGCCATGCCGCAGGTGGCGCCCGCCTGCGGCGTGCCCACGCAGGTGCCGCTGACGCAGGTGTCGTTCACCGTGCAGGGATTGCCGTCGTCGCAGCTCCCGGCCACCGGCGTGCCGGTGCACGACCCGTCGCTGCACATGTCGGACGTCGTGCATTCGTTGCCGTCGCTGCAGGACTGGGCGCGAGCCGGCGTCGACGCCAGCGTCATCGCCATCACTGCCGCACCGAGGAGCTGCCAGATCCGCGTACTCATCAGAACCTCCCTCTTGCGCCCCCGGGGAAAGATGCAGGCAAACACTCACAAAATTGCCGAGAGGTCAATTTCCTTTGACCGCGTGAATGGCCTATGAGACGCGGCCCGCCGATGGTCGACATCCCCGAGCAGCTGCTCAGCCGCAACGTCTTCTTCTATCTGGTGAGCCGCTTCGCCGGAGGTATGGCGATGACGATGCTGCGCTCGGCGGTGGCCTGGCACGTCTACTCGATCACCAACTCGCCCTTTCATCTCGGGTTGATCGGCCTGGTGCAGTTCGTGCCCGTGCTGTCGCTGACGCTGGTCGGCGGCGCGGTGGCCGACAGCTTCGAGCGCCGTCGAATCATCATGCTCGCGCAACTGGTGCCGATGATGTGCGCGCTGGCGCTGATGGGCAGCACCGTCGAGGGGTGGGTGACGCTCCCGGTGCTGTACGGCGCCGTGTTCATCGCGGCGTCGGCGGGGGCGTTCGAGAACCCGGCGCGTGCCGCGCTGCTGCCGACGCTGGTGACGCGCGAGGTCTTCCCCCGCGCCGTGACCCTCGCGTCGACCGGACAGGCACTGGCGTTCATGAGCGGGCCCGCCACTGGAGGCTTCGTCATCGCCGAGGCGGGTATCGGCGCCGCGTACGCCGGCACCGTGCTCCTGCTGATGGTGTCGCTGACCTGCCTCGCGTTCCTGCGCCCGCAGCGCCAGGCCACGGGGCAGCGCGCCATGAGTTGGCGGGCGGTGCGTGAAGGACTGGGTTTCGTGCGGCGCAACGAGGTCGTGCTCGGCTGCATGACGCTCGACATGTTCGCCGTGATCTTCGGCGGCGCGGCCGCGCTGCTGCCGGTGTTCGCCAACGACATCCTGCAGGTGGGTGCCCGCGGCTATGGGGTGCTCAGCGCGTCGCTGGAGGCCGGGGCCCTGACGACGTCGCTGTGTCTCGTGCTCCTGCCGGCGGTGCGGCGCGCCGGGCCCATCTTGCTGTCGGCGGTCACGATGTTCGGGCTCGCCACCATCGGATTCGGCCTCTCGACCTGGTTTCCGCTCTCGATCGCGTTCTACGTCCTCTGCGGCGTCGCCGATCAGATCAGCGTCGTCATGCGCAGCACCGCGATCCAACTCTCCACCCCCGACGCGCTTCGCGGCCGCGTCAGCGCCGTGAACTTCATCTTCATTGGCGCGTCGAATCAGCTCGGCGCCGCCGAGTCCGGTTTCGTCGCGACGCTGACCAATCCGGTCTTCGCCGTCGTCAGCGGCGGCATCGGGACCCTGATCGTGGTCGCGATCGTGGCGATGACGATGCCGCAGTTGCGCCGCTATCGGATCTGAAGAAGATTTTCACCGCGGAGACGCGGAGACGCGGAGATGTCCGGGTGGTGTATGACCTGCTCTGCGTCTCAGCGTCTCCGCGGTGAGAATCTTTGGGATTTCGCGACCTGGCGGTCCATCACCCACGTTACGATGCCGGGGAAGAAGCGTTTCATCAGGTAACCGAGGCGCGCCTCACGGCCGGGGATGATGAGGAAGCGTTCGCGCACGATGCCGTCGAGCAGGGCCGCGGCGACGGCGTCGGCGCCGAGCACGCTGGCGCCGGCGGAGACGGCGTGCGTCTCGGGCGGTTTGCCCTGGTTTTCCGCTGCCAGCCCCGGCGTGTCGGTGTCGGGCGGACACAACACCGAGACCGCGATGCCGTCGCGGCGCAGCTCGGAGCGCAGCGCTTCCGAGAAGCCGACCAGGGCGAATTTCGAGGCGCAGTAGTCGGTGTAGCCGAACACGCCGATCAGGCCGGCGAGCGAGGAGACGTTGACGATGTGGCCGCGCCGGCGGGCGCGCAGGTGCGGAAGCACGGTCTGGATGGCGTGCCAGGTGCCCGCGAGGTTGACGCGCAGCGTCTCGTCGAGCTGGGCGGCGTCGATGCGCTCGAAGTAGTTGGGCAGCGCGCGGCCGGCGCAGTTGATCAGCACGTCGGGCGTGCCGAGCTCGACGATCGCTGCGCCGAGCACGGCGGCGACCTGCGCGGCGTCGGCGACGTCGCACTGGCGCCAGACGACGCGCTGTTCCGGCCGCACTGCGCGCGCCGCGATGGCCTGCGCGGCCGCTTCCAGCGGTTCGCGGCGGCGCGCGAAGATGGCGATGTCGGCGCCGCGCGCCGCGAGCTGCTCCGCCGCGGCGCGGCCGATGCCGGTCGAGCCACCGGGAAGGAAAACGAGGCTGCGATCGATCGACGTCATGGCCGGACGGGAGAGGGGTGAACGGCCGCGTGGCCGCTCATCGCCCGCCGGCGATCGCGTCGGCGACGGGCGTCGGGTAGCGGTGCGTCGGCACCTCTGTTCGGGGCGCGCGGACCAACGGCGGCGAGGACCGGCATGCGGAGCGCTTAGCGCGCGCGGCGGCGGGCGCTCAAGGGCTGCCAAACCAACCGCCAAGGACGCCAAGATCTCGCCAAGGCCGGACGGCAGCGTATGTCTTGGCGAGATCTTGGCGTCCTTGGCGGTTCGGGCTTGGGACCGGGTCGTATCCAAATCGGACTTATGTCATCTGTCCCAAAGCCCATGCGCTGCCTCCTCCCACAGCTCGCGCTGGCCCTCGCCGTCGTGGTACCGCCCGCCGCATGGGCGGCGCCGGCGGGTTCCCCGGCATCCATTGCCGCGTTGAAGCAGTGCGACGCGATCGACGAAATGGCCGACGCCGAGCAGGACGCGGCGATCGAGCGCGGGCTGACGGCGGCGGAAGCGGCGGTCGACGCCGACGGGCGCGATGCGCGCGCGCACTTCGCGGTGGTCTGCTACCTCGGCAAGCGCATGGGGCGGGCGGGCATCAGCCTGCGTCAGATCACCGATCTGCGCCACCTGCGCCGCGAGCTCGACCGCACGCTGACGCTCGCGCCGGGCGATGCCGACGCGCTGCTCGCCAAGGGCGCGCTGTTGCTGAAGCTGCCCCGGCTGCTCGGCGGCGATCCCGCCGAGGCGGAAGCGCTGCTCCGTCAGGCGTTGGTGGCGGAGCCCGACAACACCGCCGCGCGCTGCTACCTCGCCGAGGCAGAGCGCACGCGCGGCGTGTCGGTCGAGTCGCCTCCCGGCTGCTAGACGCGCGCTAGAAGTACTTGCGCGCCAGGTTGAGGAGGTCGTCGACGGCGGATCCGTCGTGGTTCTGGTCGAGCAGCGAGGTGAGGACGTCGAAGGCCGAGCCGCCCTGTGGCGGGGCACCGCCCCCCGGCATTCCCGACGATGACGGAGCGCCGCCGGTCGCGGTACCGCCGCCCTGCCGCGCGCGCTGGCTGAGCATCATCACGACGGCCGAGGCGATCAGCGGCAGCATCCGCCGGAGCAGGGAGCTGTCGATGCCGGTCTGTTGGGCGGCGTGGCCCGCGACGTTGCGGCTGACGTCCTTGCTGCCGAAGATCTGACCGAGGATGTCGTCGCCGCCGCTGCCGAGGTTGCCGGTGCCGGCCTGACCCCCCTGCGCCCCGCCGAGCATGCCGATCAGATCGCCGAGTCCGCCCCCGTCGGCGTTGCGCTGCATGCCGCGGGCGATGGTCGGCGCGAGTTGCGCCATGCCCTGGCGGGCGACGTCCTTGTCGATGCCGAGCTGCTGAGCGATCCGGTCCAGCGTCCCGTCGTTCTCCGCCTGGTTGAGCAGGTCCTGCAGGCTCATGCGTCCCTCCTTGCGCCAACGATGCCGGCGGCGCGCTGCGATCCCATGTGCGGTCGGAAGCGGGTGCATGGTAGTCCCGCGCCGGCGCTCTGGGAATGGGCAACGACGGATGGGTGAGTGGGCACGCGCCGGCGGCTCGGGTAGAAGGCCGGCATGTCTCTGCAGACGCTGACCGTGCTCTCGACGGCCTGCATCGTTCTGAGCGGTGCAAGCCTGCTGATCGGCTGGTACCTGATTCGCTGGCGGCGCGACCGCACGGCACATCGCAACGCCATGCTGACGGCGACGGCGCTCGCCGGGCTCTTCCTCGTGTTCTACGTCACCCGCTGGGTGGTGTTCGGGACCAAGCTCTTCGCCGGCACCGGCGGCTGGCGCGTGTTCTACTTCACCATCCTCGTCCCGCACGTGCTGCTGGCGATCGCGGTCGGGCCGCTGGCCGTGCGTCTCATCCAGTTGGCGATGGTGCGCGAGGACTTCGTCGCGCACCGCCGTCTGGCGCGCGTGACACTGCCGATCTGGCTGTTCGTCGCCGCCAGCGGTTGGCTCATCTACTATCTCCTCTACGTGAAGACGTACTGAGGCCGGGAGCGCATCCATGATGCTCGAGCACAAGGTCGCATTGGTCACCGGTGGTGGCTCCGGCATCGGCCAGGCCATCGCCGTTGCCTTCGCCCGCGAGGGCGCGCTGGTGGCGGTGAACGACATCCGCGAGGAGGCGGCGCAATCCACGGTCGCGGCGATCGAGGCGGCTGGCGGCCGCGCCATGGCGGTCGTGGCCGACGTCGCCGACGGCCGGGCGACACTCAAGATGTTCACCCGTTTCCTGTCGGTGTGGAACACCATCGACCTGCTGGTGAACAATGCCGGGATCGTGATGATGGCGCCGCACGTGGTCGCGAACTTTGAGGCGCTGGCCGGCGAAGCACTGGCGGGCGGGCGGCCGACCACGCCCCTGTCGGCGACCTCGACGATGGAGGACGCGATGTGGCGGCGCACGCTCGCCATCCACCTCGACGGCACCTTCCACTGCACCCGCGAGGCGCTGAAGGTCATGGAGGTCCGCCGTCAGGGCAAGATCATCAATATGGCGTCGATCGCCGGGACCGCCGGCCTGGCCGGGGCGCCCGACTACAGCGCCGCCAAGGGCGGCATCATCGCCTTCACCAAGTCGGTGGCGCGCGAGGTCGCGCACCTGGGCATTCAGGTCAACGCCATCGCCCCCGGCTACGTCGACACGCCACTGCTCGATGCGCTGTCGCCCACGATCCGCACAACGGCGCTGGCGCAGACCCCGCTCGGCCGTCTCGGCACCGTCGACGACATCAGTGCCGCCGCGCTGTACCTCGCGGCGCCGTCCGGCGACTGGATCACGGGGCAGGTGCTGAGCCCGAACGGCGGACACACCATGTAGCGGCGGGCTGGAGCCCGCCGCTGCATCCGGAACCGAGCGCGTGGATCTTGTGCTCGCGCGCGCGACGGGCTTTGATCGGCGGGCTTCGGGAGGGCACACCAATGGCGGGCACCAATTCACTGCTGATCCGCAACGCACGCGTCGTCGACGGCACGGGCGGACCATCGCAGGAGGGCGACGTGGCGGTCGTCGACGGGCGCATCGCCGCCGTCGGAGCCGACCTGTCGAAATCCGGCCTGCCGGCCGGTGGGCGCGAGATCGATGCGCGCGGGCAGGTGCTGGCGCCGGGCTTCATCGACGTACACACGCACTACGATCCGCAGATCTGCTGGGATCGGCTCGCCACGCCGTCGCTCGAGCACGGCGTCACCACCGTGCTGATGGGCAACTGCTCGCTGTCGCTGGCGCCGGTGAAGCCGCAGGACCGTCGCGCGCTCGCCGGCATGTTCAAGCAGATCGAGGACATCCCGCTCGCCACCTTCGATGCCGGCGTGCCGTGGAACTGGGAGACCTATCCCGAGTATCTCGACGCGATCCGTCCCGGCCTGGGCATCAACGTCGCGGGCCTCGTCGGCCACTCGCCGCTGCGCACCTACGTGATGGGCGCGGCGGCGCAGGAGCGCGCGGCCACCGCGGACGAGCTCGCCACGATGTGCGGCATCCTGCAGGACGCGATCCGCGGGGGCGCCGCCGGGCTCTCGACGTCGTACGTCGACATCGACGAGCAGATGCGCCCGGTGCCGAGCCGCTTCGCGACGCGCGACGAGATCATCGCGCTCGGCCAGGCCATGCGCGCGGTCGGCCGCGGCTTCATCCAGACCGTGCCGGTCTTCTACAACCCGCCCGAGCAGCTGAAGAACATCCGCGACATGGGCGAGATCTCGCGCGCCGCCGGGCTCATGTGCACGGTCGCGCCGATCGTGCACAGCGCCATGGACACGCTGTGGAAGGACTCGCTCGACGCGCTCGACGAGGAGACGGCGCGCGGCGCGCGCGTGTTCGGCCAGAGCATGCCGCGCACGTTCGACATCAACATCCGCCTGTCGGAGACCTCGTTCGTGCTCTACGCGCTGCCGGCGTGGGCGGAGATCATGCGCATGCCGTTGCCCGAGCGGCGGGCGGCGTTCGCCGATCCGGCGCGCCGCGACGAGCTGCGCAACCAGTCGATCCTGCTCGGCCCGCTGCTCTACGTCCTCACCGTCGGCCAGACGGCGCGCCCCGAGAACCGGGCGCTGGAGGGGCGCTACCTCAACGATCTCGCCACCGAGCGCGGCGTCACGCCGGCCGACGTGATGCTCGACCTCGCCGTGTCCGAGGACCTCAAGACCGAGTTCTCGATGCGCGACTTCCTCAACGTCGATCCCGCAGGCGTGACGACGATCCTGACGCATCCGCGCATCCACATCGGCGCCAGCGACGCCGGCGCGCACATCGCCCAGTTCTGCGGCGCCGGCGACACCAGCTACCTGCTCGCCCGCTGGGTGCGCGATCTGAAGGCCTTCACCCTGGAGAAGGCCGTGCACCGGCTCACCGGCGAGCTGGCGGACGCGTTCGGCATCCGCAATCGCGGGCGGCTCACGGTGGGCCAGGCCGGGGATCTGGTGCTGTTCGACCCGTCCGCCATCGACCGCGGTCGCGAGGACTTCGTCGGCGACGTGCCGGGCGGCGGCAATCGCTACGTGCGTCATGCCACCGGCATCGATCTCGTGGCGGTCAATGGCGCCGTTACCTGGGAAGGGGGCGCCTACACCGACGCCCGGGCGGGCGAGATCGTATAGTCGCCCGAGACGCTAACAATCGTCTTGCGGCCCAGCTGCGGATGGGCTAGAGCGCCCCCGCAGTAGGGAAGTAATTTCTGGCAGCAAGCACGCGGTTGCGTCCGTCCAGGAAGAACCGCTGCGCGACCCAGGAGCACCTTCCCGCGTACAGGATTTGAAAGGAGGGAAGCAGCAGTGGCTCAGGGAACCGTCAAGTGGTTCAGTGCGGAGAAGGGGTACGGATTCATCAGCCGTGACGACGGCGAGGATGTCTTCGTGCACTACAGCGCCATCGGTGGGGATGGCTTCAAGACCCTCGAGCAGGGTGAGCGCGTCGAGTTCGAAGTAACCGACGGCAAGAAAGGCCCGCAGGCCGCCAACGTCACCAAGCCCTGATACAGGCGCCCGTCCGTTGAGAACGCCCCCGCCCGGCATCGCCGGCGGGGGCGTTCGCGTTTGGAGCCGGCGACTCGGCGCGCCTCGCTGTGCGGCCGTCGACCACGGCTCCCCAGAAACCCACTTCCGGCGAAATGCTTGGGTCGCCTTGCCACACCTCCGCTGGTAAGGAGCCCGCATGGATCTCAAGCATCGCAGTCGCGCCATCACCGACGGTCCGGACCGCGCCCCGGCGCGGGCCATGTTCAAAGCCGTCGGCCTGACAGACGAGGACCTGGCCAAGCCGCTGATCGGGGTTGCCAACACCTGGATCGAGGTGATGCCCTGCAACTTCCACCTCCGACGGCTGTCCGAGAAGGTGAAGGAAGGGATCCGCGCCGCCGGCGGCACGCCGATCGAGTTCAACACCGTGGCGGTGTCGGATGGCATCTCGATGGGCACCGAGGGCATGAAGGCCTCGCTGATCAGCCGCGAGGTGATCGCCGACTCGATCGAGCTCGTCACCTGCGGCCATCTGTTCGACGCCGTGGTGGCGCTGTCCGGCTGCGACAAGACGATCCCGGGGACGATCATGGCGCTGGCCCGTCTCAACCTGCCGTCGCTGATGCTCTACGGCGGCTCGATCGCGCCGGGGCATCTGCACGACAAGGACCTCACCATCCAGGACGTCTTCGAGGCGGTGGGTGCGCACTCCGCGGGGAAATTGGACGACGCCGGCCTGCGCGCGGTCGAGGACGCGGCGTGCCCGGGTCCCGGCGCCTGCGGCGGGCAGTTCACCGCCAACACGATGGCGATGGCGGGCGAGATGCTGGGCATCTCGCCGTTCGGCAGCGCCAGCGTGCCGGCGATGGACAACCACAAGGACGCCGTCGCGTACGACTGCGGCAAGCTGGTGATGGACGTGCTGAAGCGCGGCCAGACGGCGCGCAGCATCCTCACCCGCGACGCGTTCGAGAACGCGATCGCCGGCGTCGCCGCCTCGGGCGGCTCGACCAACGCGGTGCTCCACCTGCTCGCCATCGCTCACGAAGCGGGCGTCACGCTCGACATCGACGACTTCGATCGCGTCAGCGCGGCGACGCCGCTGCTCTGCGACCTGAAGCCCGGCGGCCGCTTCGTCGCCGCCGATCTCTACAAGGCGGGCGGCGTGGTGCTGGTCGCGAAGCGACTCCTCGAGGCGGGCAAGCTGCACGCCGGCGCGTCGACCGTGACGGGCCGCACCGTCGGCGACGAAGCGAGGCGCGCCGTCGAGACGCCGGGGCAGGAGGTCGTGCGTCCACTCTCGAACCCGCTCAAGGCGACCGGCGGCCTGGTGATCCTGCGCGGCAACCTCGCGCCGGAGGGCTGCGTGGTGAAGGTCGCCGGCCACGAGCGCATGCTGCACAAGGGGCCGGCGCGCGTCTTCGAGTGCGAGGAGGACGCCTTCGCGGCGGTGAAGCAGCGCGCCATCAAGGCAGGCGACGTCGTCGTCATCCGCAACGAGGGCCCGATGGGCGGCCCGGGCATGCGCGAGATGCTGGGTGTCACCGCCGCGCTGGTCGGCGAGGGGCTGGGCGAGACCGTCGCGCTATTGACCGACGGGCGCTTCTCCGGTGCGACGCACGGCCTCATGGCGGGCCATGTGGCGCCCGAGGCGGCGCGCGGCGGACCCATCGCCGCGGTGCGCGACGGCGACGTCATCGTCTTCGACGTCAAGGCCCGCCGCCTCGACGTGCTGATCGACGACGCCGAGCTGCGCGACCGGCTGAAGAGCTGGAAGGCCCCGACCCCGCGCTACGCCCGCGGTGTGTTCGGGAAGTACGCGAAGACCGTGTCGTCGGCGTCGACGGGCGCGGTCACGAGCTGACGCGCCGTCGCGACGAGTTGGAGGCGCGGGACCTGTGCCCGCGGGCGGTGCGGCGCACCGCCGGGAAGGGTGCGGGACGCGGCCGCGCCACCGCTCCCCCGGGCGACGCTGCGCGTCGCCGGCGGCCACAGGTGCCGCGGCTACAGTCCGCGGGCTACGCCGCTTCCGCGCGCACGCGGCCCGCGTCCTGCGCTTCGGGCAGCAGCAGGCGCGCCGGCGGCTGGTGGAGATCCCACACCAGTCCAGCCCAGGAGAGCGCCTTCAGGATGTAGTAGCTGGCGTCGACCTCCCACCAGAAGAAGCCCTGGCGGACGGAGTTCATGTAGCGGTGGTGGTTGTTGTGCCACCCCTCGCCCATGGTGAGCAGCGCCAGCCAGACGTTGTTGCGGCTGGCGTCGCCGGTCTCGTAGCGGCGGCTGCCGAAGACGTGCGACGAGCGAGTTGATCGTGAACGTCGAGTGCCAGAGCAGCGTGGTGCTGATGAAGAAGCCCCACACCAGCCAGCTGCAGCCCGCCGGCGAGGAAGAGCACGACCGCCAGCGCCACCGGCGGCACCAGGTAGTGCTCGTTCAGCCAGCGCAGCTCGGGATACTTGGCCATGTCGGGGATGCGGTCGAACTGGGTCTCCTCGTAGTCGGCGGCGAGGATCCAGCCGACGTGCGACCACCAGAAGCCGCTGCGCACGGGCGAGTGCACGTCGCCTTCCTGGTCGGAGTACTTGTGGTGGACGCGGTGGTTGGCGGCCCACCACAGCACGCCCTTCTGCACCGCCAGGGTGCCGAGCAGCGCGAGCACGAACTGGAAGACGCGACCGGTCTTGAAGCTGCGGTGCGAGAAGTAGCGGTGGTAGCCGGCGGTGACGCCGAACATGCGCAGCCAGAACATCGCCAGGCAGACCGCGAAGGCCGACCAGGTGACGCCGGTGTAGAAGGCCAGCAGGCAGGCCGCATGGACGGCCCAGAAGGCGGCTCCCGCATCGCGCATGCTGTTCAGTGACGGGCTCGGTGCGCTCATTCGTCCTCCAGTCGCGGTCGATTGGGATGACCTACCGCCGACGCCACCGATTCTAGTCGGGCCCATGTCACCGAATGGTCACGGCCGGATCACGCTACGATGAAATTCGGCCCGGCTCTCGGCGCCGTGGGCGCACCCGTTGCTCACGCCCGGGCCGGCGCGCATGATCACGCCGTGGCCGCGTTCTCGCTCTACCTGCACATCCCGTACTGCGATTCGAAGTGCCCGTACTGCGACTTCAACTCGTACGCGGCGAAGCGCTGGCCGGAGCGCGCCTACGCCGACGCCCTGATCGCCGAGCTGCGCGCCGCGGCGCCGCGGCCGGAGTGGCGCGACCGGACGCTGCGGACGATCTTCTTCGGCGGCGGCACGCCGTCGCTGTTCGCGCCCGCGACGATCGCCGGCCTGCTCGCCGCCGCCCGCGACCTGTGGCCCGATCGCGGCGCACGGCATCGAGATCACGCTCGAGGCCAACCCGGGGACCGTCGATGCCGACAAGCTGCGCGGACTTCGCGCGCCGCCGGCGTCAATCGGATCAGCTTCGGCGTGCAGTCGTTCCACGCCCGACCACCTGACGACGCTCGGGCGCATCCACAGCGGCGACGCAGGCGATCGACGCGATCCGGCGCGGCGCGCGCGGCGGGCTTCGCGAACCTCAACCTCGACCTGATCTTCGCCGTCCCCGGGCAGACGCTCGACGAGTGGGAGGCCGACCTGCGCGACGGCGATGGACCTCGCGCCGGACCACATCTCGGCCTACGGCCTGACCTACGAAGAGGGCACGGCCTTTCATGCCCAGCGGCGCAGCGGCGCGCTGACGCCGCTGCCCGAGGAGGTCGAGGTGGCGATGTTCACGCGCACGCGCGCGGCTGCTCGGCGCGCACGGCTACGCGCCGTACGAGATCTCGAACTTCGCGCGTCCCGGTCGCGCCTGCGCGCACAACCTCAACTACTGGCGCGCCGGCGCCTACCTCGGCGTCGGCGCCGGGGCGCACTCGTTCGCCGACTCGCCGGCGCCGGGCCGACGCTGGGGCGACGAGAAGTCGCCCGTGCGCTACATCGAGCGCGCCACGGCGAGCGGCGACGCGCGCGCCAGTCGAGGAACTGCTCGACGCCAGCGCAGGCGCGCGGCGAGTTCGTCTTCCTCGACCTGCGCTGCAGCGACGGCTTCGCCGCCGCCGACTTCGCGGATCGCTTCGGCATCGATCTCGCGCGCGCCTTCCCGCACGCTCGACGGCCTTCGGGCGCGACGGCCTGCTCGCGTCTCGTCGACGGCCGCTGGCGCCTCACCGCCCGCGGGCTGCTGCTGGCGGACTCGGTGTTCGCGACGTTCCTGTGAAGGAAGCGTGCGCCGGTGAGCCGGTGCGCGACGTGCAGGCGTCGGACTGGCGACCGACCTCAGCGCACCGTCGCACCGTGCGTCCTGCTATTCCTTCTTCTGCTCCCGCGCCTGCGCGCGCAGCCGCATCTCGGGGATGCCGATCGGCTGCAGGTGCTCGAGGAAGACGCCGTTGAAGTTGGCGGCGATCTCGCTCGCGCTCAGGCCGCCCGGCTTGTACATCATCGCGATCGGGCGCGGCTGCTGGAAGATCGTGTAGCCGAAGCCGCGGCGGCCGAAGATCTGGCCGTTCACGTGCGCCGCCTTCTCGGAGGCGAGGAACGCGATCAGCGGGCCGTTGAGCTCGGGGTTCATCTCCGGCGGCGGGTTGTCCTTGTCGACGCCGGGGATCGTGCCGGTCATGCGCGTCATGCCGGACGGCGCCATGGCGTTGACCGTGATGCCGTACTTCTCGTGCTCGATCGCCCACACCAGCGTCAGGCCCATGATGCCGGCCTTGGCGGCGCCGTAGTTGCGACTGGCCGAAGTTGCCGCGCAGGCCGGCGCTGGACGTGATGTTGATGACCCGGCCGAAGCCCTGCTCGCGCATGATCGGCAGGGCGTGGCGACCGCAGTTGAAGGTGCCCTTCAGGTGCACGGCGAGCACCGCGTCGAAGTCGTCCTCGCTCATCTTGGCGAGCGAACGATCGCGCACGATGCCGGCGTTGTTGACCAGGATGTCGATGCGGCCGAACGTGTCGACCGGCGCTCTTGATGATCCGCTCGGCGCCGGCGAAGTCGGACACCGAGTCGTAGTTCGGTGCCGCGTCGCTGCCGATCTTCTTGATCTCGTTGACCACCTGCATGGCCGGGTCGTCGGCCGCCGCCGCGCCCGTCGACCTCGCAGCCGACGTCGTTGATGACCACCTTGGCGCCCTCGCGCGCCAGCGCGATCGCGATGCCGCGCCCGATGCCGCGGCCCGAGCCGGTGACCACGGCGACCTTGTCCTTCAACAGCATTGTCTTCTGTCCTCTCTCGTTTCACCGCGCCCGCATCCTGGAGCGCCGCGCGCAGGTGCCCGTCGAACGCTGCTCGCCCGCGGTGCCTCCCCCTGCGAAAACGTGGATTTGCTGGCGCTACCAGATCGCTCGACGGGGCGTCAATCAGTTGATTGAACCGTTGTCCGGCGGTCGTCGGCGCGCGCGGGGCCGCGGCGCGGTGCCCGCGCATCAGTCCTGGAACTGAACGGCTGTCCAGGTGCCGAGCGTCTCACCGGTTGCTACGACGCCCCACGTGCCGAGCCCCGTGACTTGGTCGCCGCGCGTGTCGAGCTGGCCGAAGAGCACGATCTCATCCGATTCGGGCAGCAGGGCGGTGGAGAAGCGAAACCCGCCGAACCGCGAGATCAGGCACGGCCCGGAGCGGAAACGCGGCCGCGGGCCTCCGGCCACCGCGCCGCCGTCACACTCGCCGAAACCGCTCGGTGGCACGTTCAGGGTGAGCGGTAGCGTCGAGTCGCCGGCGTCGCTCGACAATGTCACCAGGTAGTGGCCGCCCCAGGTAGCCGGCGTGCCGTGCATCGGGCGGGCGAGCCGCATGCCCGTGGGGCCGTCCGTCGGTCCGGAGAGCCGGGCCTCCAGGACATACACATCGTCGTCGAAGCGAAGGTCGCCGCTGCCGGTGAGCGGCTGGACGCGATCGGTGTCTACACTGCTGCCCTCGAGCCACACGGCGCCGTCAGGTGCGACGTGCCCCGTCGCCTCGATTGAACGCGCCACATCGTAATCGATGGTGAGCCGTAGCGTGCCGTCGATGTCCTGGCGGACGACCGCGGGGGTGAAGGGATCGCTGAAGAGGGTGAAGACGTTCGCGTCGAAGACGCCATCCGGTACCGCCAGCACGCCGCAACCGTACAGGGCGTGTCGTACGCCGACGATCAGCTCGTCGCCCGACAGCGCGCCATTGCGTTCATTGTCCAGTCCGCCGCACGCCTCCGCGGATGCGCCGCTCAGGACCAGGCGCACGCCCCGAACGAGCTCGGCGATCGACACGACGTTGTCGCCGTCGCAATCGCACGGAATTGGCGTGGGCGTCTGGAACGGTGGCGTGGGGGTGGGCGACTCACTGGGAATCGCATGCCGCCGAATGATGGCGGCGGGGGGTCGCGTCGATCGCCGCTGACGCCGAGGCCGGTGGGACGGCGAGCAGCAGCAGCGCGACCAGCGTCTGCGGCGCCCGACTCGGCCAAGCCTGCCTTCGCATCGTGCCGCCCCTCCTGACCAAACATAACTTGTTTGGCGGGTAGGCGGCAAGTGTCTTGAAGGGTCCCGCCGGTCAGGCGACGGCGAGGAAGTGGTGCCACGCCCGCAGGCCGTGCGCCGCGAAGTGGCGTTCGATCTGGGCGCGCGCACCGGGCGTCCCGGCGGCGGCGAGGCAGAATCCCTGCCCGGGATCGGGCGCGGCAGGTGATTCCACGAGCACGCCCTCGATCCGGCGGCCCCAGCGTTTGGGCGCGACGTCGTAGATACGGCTTACCGGATAGTCGAGCGCGGGCAGCTCGCGTGCCCACCGGCGGCCGGTCGGGCCGGCACCCCAGATCTGCACCGGCGTGCCGCGCGGCACGGCGCGCGGCAGATGGGCGAGCTTGGTGGCGAGGAAGCGGCGGCGATGGCAGCGCGGATCGACGCGGCTGAGACGGGTCTCGGACTCGCGCCAGCGCAGCAGCAGCTGAGGCACCTTCATCGCCCGACCGCCGTGGATCAGGAGGCGCAGCCAGAGATCGTAGTCCTCCGGTCCGTCGATCGCGCGATAGCCGCCGACCGCGCGGAGCGTCGCCGTGCGGATCATCGCGCTGGGATGGGCGATCGGCGATTCGACGAACAGCGCGTCGCGGATCGCGTCGGGGGTGGTCAGGCCGTTGAGCCAGTCGACGTAGCGCCGCATCCCGTCGGCCACCGCGGCGGCGGGAAACGCTTCGACGAGGCACCCGACGACGGTCAGAGCCGGATCCGCGGCGAACGCGGCGGCTTGCAACTCCAGGCGTTGCGGCAGCGCGACGTCGTCGGCGTCCATGCGCGCGATGAGCGGCGCGCGCGCCGCCGCGATGCCGCGGTTGAGCGCGTCGACGATGCCGCCGCCGGCGGCGAGGATGCGGAAGCGGGGATCGACAGCGTGGCGCGCGCGGGCGAGCGCGGTGGAGCTGTCGGTCGAGCCGTCGTCGATCAGCAGGCACTCCCAGTCGGTGAGCGTCTGGGCGCCCAGGCTGTCGAGCGCCTCGCCGAGGGTACCGGCGGCGTCGCGAAAGGGGAGGACGACGCTGACGCGCGGGGCGTCGCTCACGCGTCGACCTTGACGAGGTCGAGCGTGACGGCGCCGATGAACACCTCGCTGCGGATGCGGAGCAGCGTACGGAGCGAATCGTCGGCGACCCAGATCGTGGCGCCGCGCAAGCGAGTATCGGGTTCTGTGGACGTGGTGATCTTCCAGACCTCGGGCACCACGCGCAGTGCACGGAAGTGGCCGGCGGGCACGTCGATCTCGTCCGGCCCGACGACGGTGAGCTGCACCTTGTACGAGGCCTCGCCGGTGAAGATCTGGTAGCGGATGACGTCGCCGGCGCCGGCCCCGCTCAGGCGGGCGCGGAAGACGGCGGTGATCGGGTCGAAGACGTTCTCGGCGTCGACGTCGAGTTCCTTCTTCTTGGCGCCGCGCATGTAGACGCTGCGGGCGCGGTTGTCGCGCCGGTCGAAGTCGACCCACGTCAGGTACGGCGTGCCGGCCATCGTGCGCTGATACCGGAACTCGATCGGCTGCAGATCGCGCGCACGCATCGTCGTCGTGGCGGTGCCGCGAAAGCTCCAGAACACGTCGACGAAGGCGTTGGTGCGTGCCTGCGCCTCGACGTCGAGCGTCGGTTGGCCGAAGCGTTCGCCGTTGGTGATGTCGACGGTTGCGCCGGCGGCGGGAATGCCGTTCCAGGCGACGCGATATTCGAGCCGGCGGGGGAGCGCCGGCTGCGATGGAGCTTCGGCGGCGGCTGCCGCCGAAGCCAGGAAGAGGAATGCGACCAGCGCGGCGAGGCGCGGCCGCGCGACGCGATCAGGCTTCCGGCTTGTCGCTGGGCTTCTGCGCTTCGCCCTCGTCATCGCCGCCCTTGTTCTCGAGCGCCTTTTTGAAGTCCTTGATGCCCTTGCCAAGAGCGCCGCCGATTTCGGGTAGCTTGCCGGGACCGAAGACCAGCACTGCGACCACCAGAATGACGATGAGCTCGGGTGCACCCATTCCGAACATGAATCTTCCTCCAAAGGGCGACCGTAGCACGGGGTTGCGGGTTTCACGACTGAGAAAGGTGGGGAGGCAGGGCGCCGGTGCGCCAGTGCGCCAGTGCGCCAGTGCGCCGGTGCGACGCCCTTCCGCCGCCCTCAAGGGCTGACCGGCGCACCGGCGCACTGGCTCACTGCCTCACGCCTCTTCCCCGCATGCCACGACCCAGTCTAGTATCCGCGCCCATGAAGCAGTGGTTCGCGCTCTCTGCCATCGGCCGTGACCGGCCCGGAATCGTCGCCGATCTGTCGGAGCTGATCTACGAGTGCGACTGCAATCTCGAAGACTCCAGCATGACGATTCTCGGCAGCGAATTCGCGGTCTTGCTGCTGCTGACCGGCGAGGAAGCGGGGATCGCCGACCGCCTCTCGACGGCGTGCAAACGGCTGGAATGGGAGCGCCGTCTGACGGTGTTCTTTCGTCCGCTCGACGCCGAGCCGATCGCTTATCGGGCCAGCCATCGCGCCACACGCTATGCGCTTCAGGCCGCCGGCGTGGACAAGGCGGGCATCGTCGCCAAGCTGGCCCGCTGTCTGGCCGACCACCGCGTGAACGTCGCCCAGATGCAGACCCAGTCGCGCCCCGAGCCCGAGTCCGGTACGCCCGATCTACACCGTGCGAATGGCGCTGGACGTGCCCGGCGAGGTCGACGCACAGGCCCTGCGCGAACGGCTCGATGTGATCGCGCGCGAGCTGTGCATCGACCTCGTGATGGAGCCCGCCTGAGGCCCATTGCGCCGTGCCGGCGCAGTCGGCATCATGAATTGACCGCAGCCGTTGCCAGCGGTGTAGGTTCCCCTCGTCGACAACCCAAGGAGGTGATTTGGCGTATCGCGGTCGAGGCCCACGTTTCGTTCCCCCGCCTGAAGAAACACATCGAATCAACCGCAAGAATTCGCACCCCGCAGGTCCGGTTGATCGGTGCCGATGGCGAACAGGTCGGCATCGTGCCGATCGATGAAGCGCTGCGGCTGGCCGAGCAGGCCGCCTGGATCTGGTCGAGATCGCCCCGACGGCCCAGCCGCCGGTCTGCCGCATCCTCGACTACGGCAAGTTCAAGTATCAGCAGCACAAGAAAGAGTCCGAGGCCAAGAAGAAGGCCACCGTCACCCAGGTCAAGGAGCTGCGCCTCGGCTATCGCACCGAGCACGGCGACATCGAACGCCAGATCGCCAAGGCGCGCGAGTTCCTCGACGACCGGCGATCGGGTCAAGTTCCTGCTGCGCTTCCGCGGCCGCGAGATGGCCTACCAGCATCTCGGCCGTGAGAAGCTGATGGGCGTCTGCGACGCGCTCAAGGACGTGCGCGATCGCCGAGGGCGAGCCGCGCATGGAAGGCCGCATGATGGGCATCGTGCTGGCGCCCTCGCGCAAGAAAGCCCGCCGCCAAGCCTGCCGGCCGGCGCCCGAAGAGGCGCAGCCGCCGCCGGCAGCGCGCCGGCCGCCGCCGCCGAGCCCAAGGCGCAGGCCGGCCCGCAGGCCTGAGCGTACGCGGCGCTCCGACGGCGGCAGCACGCGCACCCGGCGGCCCTCGACGCGCAGGCGGCCGTCGGCGAACAGCTGGATCGCCTCGCGGATAGAGCTCGTGCTCGAGCGCGTGCACGCGCGTCGCGAGCGTGTCCGGCGTGTCGTCGTCGAGCACCGGCACGCAGCCCTGCAGGATGATGGGGCCGTGGTCGTACTGATCGTCGGCGAAGTGCACGGTGCAGCCGCTGACCTTGACGCCCGACGCCAGCACCGCCTCGTGCACCTTGTGGCCGTAGAAACCCGCGCCGCAGAACGGCGGGAATCAGCGCCGGGTGGATGTTGAGCACGCGGCCGGCGTAGCGGGCGCGCGGCTGGAAGAGCGACAGGAAGCCGGCCAGGACGACCAGGTCGGCGCCGTACGGCTCGAGCGCGGCGTGTAGCGGCGTCGTTGAACGACTCGCACGTCGGGATGCGCCTTGCGCGCCACCGCGACGGCCGGGATGCCGGCGCGCCGCGCGCGCTCCAGCCCGAAGGCGTCGGCGCGCGACGACACCACGACGGCGACCTCGGCGTCGAGGCGGCCGTCGGCGATGCGGTCGAGCAGGTTCTGCAGGGTCGTGCCGCTGCCGGAGAGCAGCACCGCCAGTCGCAGCCGGCGGGTCATCCGTCCGTCGGTCGCCGCAATCACCCGCGGCGCGCGGAACGAGGTGCGCGCGATAGAAGCGCAGCTCGTCGATCGACTCGCGGATGTCGTCGAGTGCGAGGTGGGCGTGCTTCTTCTCCGGCGGCGGCGGGCCGTCCGGGTACCAGCGGCCGCACCAGCTCCTTCACCGTGCTGACGTCGATGTTGCGGTAGTGCAGGTAGCGCGTCGAGCTGCGGCATGTAGCGGGCGAGGAAGCGGCGATCCTGATGGATCGAGTTGCCGCACAGCGGCGAGCTGCGTCCGTGCAGTGCTGGCGGACGAACGCGAGCGTCTGCGCTTCCGCCTCGGCGCATCGACACGCGCGAGGCGCGCACGCGCGCGGTCAGGCCGCGAGGCGCCATGGTGCTCGCGGTTCCAGTCGTCCATGCCGTCGAGGATCGCGTCGGGCTGGTGGATGGCGAGCACCGGGCCTTCGGCGAGCACGGTCAGGTCGCGCATCGGTGACCAGGGTGGCGATCTCGAGGATCGATGTCGCGATCGGGATCGAGCCCGGACATCTCCATGTCCATCCAGACCAGCAGGTCGTCGCGTCGGCGCCATGCGAGCTGAGCTCAGACGATCGGCGCGCAGCGCGGCGCTCGACCGCGGGCGTCAGTCGGCGGCACGACGGCCGCGTCGATGCGCAGCTGCTCGATCGTCTGGGCGACCGTTTCGCGCGTTTCGTCGCTGGCGCGCGACGGCAGGAAGGCGAGCACCTCGCTCGCCATCGGCTCCGGCGTGAGCTGGGCGAGCGCGCGGATGATGTTCTGCTGCAGCATCGGATCGAGGCGCGCGGTGAGGTCGTCCCAGCGCTCGCGCACGAACGCCCAGGCCGCGTCGCGCGCGGCGCGGGTGCCGAGCAGGCGCGCGTAGAGGTGGGCGCGATCCTGCGGGCGCACCTCGTCGGTGAGCGTCAGCGCCAGCGAGCGCTGCGACCAGCTCCGGATCCTCGAACGCGGTCAGGCCGAACAGAAAGCGCTGCTCTTCCTCGGGGTCGTTGGCGGCGGCGCGCTTGCGCTCGAGGTAGCGTTGGTAGAGCGCCGCGTCGCCGTGCGCGCGCCGCGATCCCGACCACCGCCGAGGCGAGGTTGGGATCGAGGCTGGCGGGATCCGCGCAGGTAGCGCTGCCAGGCGTGCGTGCGCCTCGGCGACGATCGCCGGCCGCGCGGCGAGCTCGCCGAGCGCGCCGATGGCGGTGGCGCGCCGCAGGCGATCGTCGGCGCTCTCGTCCGGCCGCGCGGTCCCAGCCCAGCGCGTCGAAGTGGGGCCGTAAGAAGCTCGCGACGAAGCGCTCGAACGCCGGACGCGCCGCGTCGTCGACGCAGCGTGCGTGGCCAGCCAGTAGAGGCGTTCGGTGATCGCCGACAGCACGGCGCGATCGCGTCTCGGCGCGGAAGCCGTCGAGCATGGCGAAGAACTGGCCGACGTCGGTCTGGCCCGCCTTGACCAGCGCCCACTGGTTGCCGACCAGCGCGAGGCGTTCGGGCGGCAGTCGAGCGCCGACTGCACGACCGGCACCAAGCGCGCCGAGCGACGGCGTCGTCGAGGGCGAAGCGGTAGAAGCCGGCGCCGTCGCCGTTGGGGAAGAACCATCGCGCGTCCGGCAGGAGCGCGACCGTCTGCTCGCGGCGGTCGACCAGCACGCGCGCCTCGCGGACGCCGTGCCGCCGATCGCCGTACTTGATCACCATCGGCGTCGGCCACAGCTGCCGCCGGCGTCCGGCGCGCGTCCGGGATCGGCGTAGAAGCGCTGCTGGCGCACGGTGCAGCTGGTCTCGTCGCGCGCGTCGATGCGCAGCAGCGGATGGCCGGGCTGCTTGATCCAGGCGTTGGCGATCGCGCGCGACGTCGCGGCCCGAGGCCGCGCTCAGCTCGCGCCAGAAATCGTCGGCGGTGGCGTTCGCTTCGCGATAGCGGTTCAGGTAGGCGCGCACGCCGGTGCGGAACGCGTCGGCGCCGAGGAAGCCCTCGATCATGCGCACGACGCCGGCGCCCTTCCAGTAGGTGATGACGTCGAAGCGCTCGGTCGCCTGCTTGGCGTTCTTCACCTCGAACGAGATCGGGTGCGTCGAATCGAGCGCGTCGAGGTTGAACGGGCGCGCCAGCGTCGCGACGAAGTCGCGCCACATGCCCCACTCCGGCATGAGGTCGGCGACGACCTTGTAGCCGATGAAGGTGGCGAACGACTCGTTCAGCCACAGATCGTCCCACCACGCCATGGTGACGAGGTCGCCCCACCACATGTGGGTGAGCTCGTGCGCGGCGGTGTAGTAGATGCCCTTCAGCGCCGGCGTCGAGGCGCGCTCCGCGTCGGCGGCGATCGCGGTCAGGCGGTAGGTGATGGCGCCGGGATTCTCCATCGCGCCCGCTTCGAAGTCCGGCACGCCGATCGCGTCGACCTTGCGCGTACGGGATAGGGGATCGCGGTGTAGTCCTCGAGGTACTCGAGCGAGCGCGCGTGCGCGTCGCGCGCGTAGATGCCCTTGTCGGCCATGCCGCGCGGCAGGAAGACGCGCACGGGCACGCCGCTGCTGGTGTCGGCTGACCGGCGTCGCCTCGTACGGGCCGACGGTGTAGGCGACCAGGTAGGAGGAGATCGGCGGCGTCTCGGCGAACTGCACCTCCTTGCGGCCGCCGCCGAGGTCGGTCTCGCGCGTCACCGCGCCGTTGGCGATGGCGGTCGAGGGTCGACTGGGACGTCGAGCGTCAGGGCGAAGCGCGCCTTGAACTCCGGCTCGTCGAAGCAGGGAAAGGCGCGGCGCGCGTCGGCGGCCTCGAACTGCGTCGCGGCGTAGCGCGCACCGTCCTTCTGCGAGCGATAGAAGCCGCGCAGGCGGGCGAGGATCTCGCCGCGGAAGTCGAGGCTCAGGCGCGCGATGCCTGGCGGCAGGGGGCGCGCGAAGGTCAGCGTCGCGGTCTCGGCCACGGCGTTGTACGTCGGCTGCTGCCGGCGAGTTGCGTGCCGTCGGCGAGCACGGCCCGCGCGCCGGTGATCGCCAACTCGCTGGCGTGCAGCGTGATGGCGGAGGTCGACTCCGCGATGCGTCAGCTCGATCTCTTCGACTGCCGTGGAAGCGCCAGTGGTCGAGATCGACCTCGATGCGCGAGGTCGTAGCGAATCGGGCGAACGTGCGGCGAGAGGCGGAAATCGCGATCACTCATGCCATCCGCAGATATCGCATCGGCGTGACAGCGGCCAGACGCCGCCGTCGTGCACGCGCGAACTCTACCCGCGGGGCGGGCGCGCCGCTCAGTCCTTCGAGACGCGCCGCAGCGCCCACAGCAGGCCGCCGCCGAGACCGATGATCATCAGCACCCCGGCCGGGCTCGCCGGAGACGGCACCACCGGGATCGGTGGACGGGTCGTCGTGGCGTTGGGCGTGTTGGTGATCGTGCGCGTCGCAGTGGCCGCGCGCGTTTCCGTCTCCGTCGGCGTCTGCGACGCGGTGAACGTCGTCGTCGGCGTGTTGGTGCTGACCGGCGTGTTCGTCGTGGTGCCGGTCAGGGTCGGCGTCGCGGTCGACGTCGTCGTGCGGGTGGTGCTCGCCGTCGGCGAGGGGCCGGCGGTGTTCGTGAACGTGATCGTCGCCGTGGCTGTCGCCGTGGCGGTCGGCACGGTGTTGGTCGCCGTGGCCGTCGCGGTGCGCGTCGCGGACGCCGTCGCCGTCGCCGCAATGGCGGTGTTGGTGCTGGTAGCCGTCGCCGTTGCCGTCGCCACGACTGGGCCGACGGTGAGGCCGCCGTCCAGGTTGGTTTCGCAGCTGGGCGTGCCCTCGTTGAGCAGGCACCCGTCCGGCACTTCGTTCGTCGGCGTGAACATCAGCTTCGAGAAGCCGTTGGACACGCCTTGGAAGGTGACGTTGAAGATCGCCCCGCTCTGGCCGCTGGGCAGCCCCGACGGACACGCGGCGGTGATGATCACCATGCCGGGCGTGCCGATACTGGGCACAATCGTGCAGGACGCGGTGAGCGCCGTGCCCTGTACGAGCGTCGCGGTGGCGATATTGCTCGCGTACATGAAGCTGACGGCGATGCCGAGAATGCCGGTGGTGTCGCCGATCGAGACCGGAACGACCGTCGTCTGTGGGACGGCGGCGATGGTGGCATTGGTCGGCAGCGTCACCGACACGGCCGAGGCGGCCCCGGCGGTCATCACAGCGACAAGCGCGATGACGGACTGCGTGAATCGTCGTTTCGCGCTTGCCGACCTGAGACCCATGCCCCAATCCTCCGAATTGCCCGCCGCCGTGCCGCGCACAGCGTCATCCCTCAAAAACCCGCCGACGTTCTAGGGTGCCCAGCCCGTCGAAGTCAAGCTAATAACTTCCGGGGCCTAGCTCCGTCAATGCCAAAGTCGATCCGCCCGCATTTCCGACGCCGCGGGCGGACCGGCTCAGTGCGCCCGAGTGCGGGAGGCGACGCGCGCCGGCTGCTCGTCGACGAGCGCGCCGTCGAGCGTCACGGAGGGGGCGGCGCCGCGGAACTCGAGGAGCACGATAGCGCCGTGCCGATCGTCGATCTCCTGGGCACTGGCGAGGCTCACGGAGAGCCGACCATCGGTTGCCTGGACGCTGGTCATCGCGTTGGCGGCGGCGCCGCGTGCGGTGGCGCCGACGAAGGTGGCGGCCGAGTCATATTGCAGGCGCAGATCGAGCGCCTGGAACGGGCTCGTCGTCTTCACGTAGATCGGCACGATGAACCGCCCGTGCGCTCGCTTGCGCGCCGCCGCGGCAAGGACGGTGGTGGAGCCGGCGCGCTGGCGCAGCGCCGCGCCGGCGGTCCAGTTTCCGGTGCAGTCGCCGAGCAGAATGCCGTCGAAGTCCTGGCCACTGGCCGATCCGGCGAGCGGGTTGTAGAGGATCGCCCCCTGCTGACAGGTGCCACTGAGCACGGGATAGATGATCTGCTGATTCTGAGCGGAATTGGGTGAGGGGTAGAAGATCCAGTCCGATCCGCACATCGCGGCGGCCGGCAAGTGGTCGATCAGGCCGGCGCTGAACTGCAGGATATAGACGGCGTCGAGCGTGCTGAGGGTGCCGTCGCCGGTCGCGTCGCAGGCGAGGCGCTGCTGATTGGTGAAGTGCTGCAGACCGGCGAGCGCCTGGAGGACGCGGGCGGCGTCGAGCGAGCTGACGGCCGTTCCGAAGGCGCCGGTCTTCGACGGCTCGACGCTCCACGTGGCCTGCGGTACCGTCGCCGAGTAATTGGCCTGGCCGTTGGTCTGCACGGTGACGTTGGAGGGGCCCGTCAGGTTGACGGAGACCCCGGGCACCAACTGCGAGTTCGAATAGTAGGTGATCGCGCCGGAGATCACGGCCTGCGACGTCGCCGTGTTGGTCTTGGTCGGCGTGCGCGTCGCCGTCGCCTGGCTCGGCGGGGTCGCGGTGGGCGGAATCGACGTGGCGGTGAAGGTCGGGGTCGGCGCGGCGCCGCCGCCGAGGCTGACGATGCGCACGCGGCGATCGTCTCTCGACGCGATGAAGAGCGTGGTGCTCGCCGGATCGATCGCGACGCCGGTGGGCTCGCTGAAAGTGGCGGCGATGGCCGGTCCGCCGTCGCCGGAGACGCCTTCGACGCCGGTGCCCGCGACGGTCGTGATCACGCCGCTGGTGGCGATGCTGCGGATGCGATGGTTATATGAGTCGGCAATGTAGAGCGTGCCGCTCTGGTCGAGGCTCAGCAGCGTCGGGGCGTTGAGCTGGGCGGAGAACGCCGATTGACCGTCACCGCTGAAGCCGGGGTACCCCGTGCCCGCCAACGTCGTGATCGTGCCGTTGCCGTCGATGCGGCGGATGCGGTGGTTCCACGTGTCGGCGATGTAGATGATCCCGCTGCTCGTCACCGCGACGTCGAACGGATTCTGCAGCTTGGCCGCGGTCGCAGGGCCACCGTCGCCACTGTACCCGGAGCCGCCGGTGCCGGCGATCGTGGAGATGATGCCGGCGGAGCTCACCATCCGGACGCGGTAGTTGGAATTGTCCGCGATGTAGAGGCGGCCGTTGTTGTCGACGGTCACGCCGGTCGGGTTGTACAGCTGGGCGTTGGTCGCCGGTCCGCCGTCGCCCGAAAATCCGCGAGAGCCGTTGCCGGCGACCGTGGTGATCGTTCCGCGCGTGTCGATGCGACGCACGACGCTGTTCGCGGAATCCGCAACGTAGACATTGCCGGATTGATCGACGGCGACGTCGGTCGGCGTGTTGAGTTGCGCGAGCGTCGCCGGTCCGCCGTTGCCCGTGTAGCCACCGAAGCCCGTGCCGGCGATGGTGTGCATGGTCGCGGTCGCGCCATCGACCCAGCGCACCGCGTGGTTGGTGCCGTCCGCGAAGTAGAGATCCGCGATACCGCCGCTGCGCTGCACGGTCACACCGCCGCGCGGATCGACGACGGTGTCGTACGCCGCTCCGCCGTCGCCCAGGCCGCCGCCCACGACGCTGAAGATGATGCCGTCCTGCACGAAGCGGACACGGTTGTTCTGTGACTTGGGGGTGTCCGCGGTCTGCGTGCCCCAGAAGCTTCCGTTGGTGGCGACGGCCACGCCCCACGTGTCGTACATGTCCGCGGCCACTGCCGACCCGCCGTCGCCGGAGGAGCCCTGCGTGCCCGTGCCGGCGATGGTGTAGATGAACTGGTTCGAGGCCAGCACCTTACGAATCCGCCGCTGCTGGCTGTCGGCGATGTAGACGTTACCGGCCGCGTCGCTGCTGACTTGCGTCGGATAGCGCAGTACGGCCTGGAGTGCCGGGCCACCGTCGCCAACCGAGCCGTTCATGATGTAGCTGCCACCGGCGATCGTCGAGATGATGCCGTTGGTCACCTTGCGGATGCGGTGATTGGACCAGTCGGCGATCAGCATGTTGCCGTCGCCGTCGAACGAGACGTCCGCCGGGTTCCGCATCGTCGCCAGCAACGCCGGGCCACCGTCGCCCGATAGTCCCCATGTGCCGGTACCGACCACGGTGGTGATGACGCATCCGGTGCCCAGCGGCGCCGCCAGCGCGCCCGGCACGCAGTTCGCCGGTCCAACCTTGCGAATGCGATTGTTGCCGAGATCGGCGATGTAGACGTACCCGTCGGGACCGACTGCGACGCCGTATGGATTGTAGAGCGCCGCGTCTGTCGACTTGCCGCCATCGCCGCCGAAGCTCAGGTTGCCGTTGCCCGCGAAGGTGGAAATCTGCCCGCTCGGAGTGACCTTCCGGATGCGGTTGTTCTTCGTGTCCGCGATGTACAGGTTGCCGGCGCTGTCGCGCGCGACGTCCAGCGGCAGGTTCATGCTGGCGTTGACCGCGCTGCCGCCGTCGCCGCTGAAGCCTGCGGCGCCGCTGCCTGCCACCGTTTCGATCAGTCCGGTGCGGCCATCTACGCGCCGCACGCGATTGTTGCGGCCGTCGGCGATATAGAGATCCGCCGCCGCGCCGGGTCCGACCGCGATCATGCCGCGCGGATCGATCGACGCGTCGCCAGCATCCGAGCCGTCGCCGTTCCCGCCCCCGATGTACGTGTCGATCGTCGGGGCAGCCAGGACCTGTGCGGCCGGCACAGCCAATACCAACAGCGCCAGAGCAACGACCCCGCGTCGTAGAATGCCCCCCACCGCCAGCGTGGCTGATCGAATCTTCTGCTCCACCGTGCTCACTTCATCCACATCCCCACAGGGTGCACGCGACGTGCCACCCGTCCTGGCAGAAGGGCCGACTTCGAGCCACGGGCGAAATAGCCAATCGGCTGGCACCTGCGCAAGTCTGTTGGCAGGCCCGCCTATGCGGGTTCCCGGCACAATTGTGAGTTTTAGCGTCAAATTCGTGACGATTCGCTGGGCGCCGAGGAACCCCGACGAGGTTCTGGGATCAGGAGCCTCGAGACTCTCCGTCCCAGGCGGCAGGTGGGAATGCCGGTTGGAGAGACGGTAGGGACTCGTCTATTGCTGCACAGAAATTCGTCTTATGCGAGGATCCGGTCGTGTCCGCGTGTTTGTACTTGACAGGAGCGGGTTTTGGGTGGTATCCGCTTCGCGGCTCGAGAAGGGCGGACTATCGTCGTGGCCGGCAACCGGAGGTGGAGACAAATGCGTGCAAGATTCCAAACTATTGGTCGTAGTGTGAGTGGACGGTGGCTGTGTGCGGTCCTGGCCGGCGTGAGTTGTCTGGCGTTCGGCTCGAGTGTCCAGGCGCAGATCGGATTCTCTGAGCTTCGCGCCGCCGACGGCACGACCTACGAAGTGCTCTTCGCGTCCAACCCGCTGGGCGGCGGCGCCGAGCGTCTCCGCATCACGACCGTGGCCGGCTCGGTTGCCGGCGGCAGTGGCTGCACCATTCCGGGCAATACGAGCGGCGATGCGGTCTCGGCTGCCGGCTTCGTCGATTCCCCGTCGATGCAGCTCTACCAGTTCGACCTCGTCCGTCGCACGTCGATCATCGTTCCCGCGAACTCCACCATCTCGTTCGATGGCACGTTCGGCGGCCGCGTCACCTTCGGCACGCCGGGCAATGCGTCGGCGCGGTTGGTCTGCGGCGCCGCTTTCGACTGCATGGGGCAGACGGGCGTCGTCGAGACGCTGCATCCGCTCGATTTCGCCGGCGACAGCGTTCCCGCAGCCTGCATCGCGAACGACATCGATCCCGACTGCACACAGAACCCGGTAGCCGCCTACGCGTTTGGCGTTCCCTCCAGCGGCAGCCCTCCGCTGTGCACCAACCCGGACGCCTCGGTCACCGTCAACACGACCATCTGCGCGGCTGAGCCGTCCGACGGCTTTACCATCAACGCCGGCGAGGCGATCGTCTTCATCTACAACCATACCCTCGGGATGTCCGGCTTCACGGTTGACGCCGGCGGCTTCGGCATCTCGACCGACGGTGTGAACAATCCGAGCTGCACAGATCCGCTCCCCGCAGTGGTCAGCTCGAGCGGTCGTAGCGACAGTCAGCCGGCGCCGCCGCCGCCGACCAGCACGCCGACCAATACGCCGACCACTACGCCGACGGCGACCAACACGGCGACCAACACGGCGACGCCGACCTTTACGGCGACCAATACTCTGACGCCGACGAGCACGGCGACGCCGAGCAACACGGCGACCGAAACTGCCACGCGGACCAACACGCCGACGAATACGCCGACGCCGCCGCCGACCAACACCCGTCCGCCGATCCCGGTGGTGCCGTCCCCGACCAGCCCGGCCGGCTTGGTGATGATCATCGGCCTGGGTGGCGGTCTGCTCTGGGCCCTCCGCCGGATGGTGGGGAGCAAGTAAATCCTCGGGGATTTACGCTTTAACCCTAAGCTAGGGCCGCGGCGGAGCGAATCCGCCGCGGCCTTATCTTTTGGCTTGACTCGATAGCGGCCTCCATGTAGGACCGGCCGCATGCGATTGCAGCTGGAGGTGGAGAAAATGGTGCGTTCTGACAGGTGGGGGTCGGACAGCTGGATGCGCCGCCTGTTCGCCGCTGGATTGCTGCTGCTTTCTACCGCCGGCGTTGCGAACGCTCAGATCGGTTTCACAGAACTCCGAGCGGCTGACGGTACCACGTACGAGGTGATTTTCGCCTCCAACCCGCTGGCCGCGGGCGCCGAACGCATCCGCATCACGACCGTCGCCGGATCGGTCGCCGGTGGCTCGGGCTGCACGACGCCCGGCAACGTCAAGAACGACCCTGTCTCCGCGGCTGGTGGTGTCGACTCGCCGGGAATGGCGCTCTACTCGTACGATTTGGTTCGCCGCACCTCGATCATCGTTCCGCCAAACAGCACGATCTCTTTCGATGGCACCTTCGGCGGCCGCGTCACGTTCGGCACGGCTGGCAATGCGACCGCGCGCCTGGTCTGCGGCGCCGCGTTCGACTGCATGGGGCAGATTGGCGTCCAAGAGGCGCTGCACCCTCTCGACTTCGCTGGCGACACCGTGCCGGCGGCCTGCATCGCCAACGATATCAACCCGGATTGCAGCGCCAACCCGCTGACCACCTTCGGCTTTGGCGTGGCCGCCAGCGGCAGCCCGCCGGTCTGCACCAACGCTGCCGCGGTGACGGTGAACTCGACGATCTGCGCCGCCGAGCCAACCGACGGGTTCATGATCAACGCCGGGCAGGCCATCGTCTTCGTCTACAATCATACGCTGGGTATGTCGGGCTTCACTGTCGATGCCGGCGGCTTCGGCATCACGACCGACAACATGAACAATCCGAATTGCGGTATCCCAGACGGCCCGCTCCCCGCAGTGGTCAGCTCGAGCGGCCGCACGGACAGCCAGCCAGCTCCGCCGCCGCCGACCAGCACGCCGACCAACACGCCGACGATCACGCCGACGAATACGCCGACGGCGACGCCGACGAATACGCCGACGAGAACGCCGACGAATACGCCGACCAATACGCCGACCAATACGCCGACGGCGACGCCGACGAATACGCCGACGAATACGCCGACGAATACGCCGACCAACACGCCGACGGCCACGCCGACCAATACGCCGACGAACACGCCGACGGCGACGCCGACGAATACACCGACGAATACGCCGACCAACACGCCGACGGCGACGCCGACGAATACGCCGACCGCGACGCCGACCAACACGCCGACGGCGACGCCGACGAATACGCCGACGAACACGCCGACGGCGACGCCGACGAATACGCCGACCAATACGCCGACGGCGACGCCGACGAATACGCCGACGGAAACGCCCACGACGACGCCGACGAACACGCCGACGAATACGCCGACCCGCACGCCGACAGCGACGCGGACGCGGCCGCCGATCCCGGTGGTGCCGTCCCCGACGAGTCCGAGTGGCTTGCTCCTCATCGGCGGCCTCGGCATCGGCCTCCTGTGGGCCCTGCGCCGACTGGGGCGGCTCGGCTCCTAAGCAACCACCATTCCGCTGTTCTCAGAGGGGCTCCCGCAAGGGAGCCCCTCTTTTTTTGCTCCGCCGGCGAGAACGCGGGTCTGGGCCTTCCCCTCCTTCCGCGTAGTTAGCGCAGCGTCCGCACGCTTCGGCCAATGACCGAATGGAGGGCCGCGCTCCCGCGCGGCCGTGTTCCGAGCGTATCGGGGGGCTGACCCGACGGGGAAAGCGAATCCACGCGTCCGATCGGATTGTGCGTCCCTAGTGGCCTGGCCCCCAACCACACTGCTCGCCGCGCAGACATTGTGACGGGCGCTCGATACGCTCGCTGGCTCACGACTCGGACAACAGCGAGCGGCTCTCGCCCGGCCGCAACGGCGGCCTCGAGCAGAGCTTCCCTAAAGACCGTGTGTCCAGTGCAGGAGCGTCCGACGGCGGCTACAGTTTCCCCATGGACGATGGTCGGCTACGTCCTTCCGCAAGAGGCTGGTGAAGCGAGGAGCGTAGCGGTGCCGACAGCGGCTCGCTCGCCGCTGCTGTTCTCAAGCGTGAGGTCGGCGAGCAGGCGGTCGTGTTCGGGCGAGAGCTCGATGACCAGGGCGCTCAGCGTGATCGGCTCGTCGACGATGACGGAGACGCGGAAGCTGAGGCTGAGCTCCGTCAGATCCCACCCGGGCAGGCGGCTCATCAACAGGCCTTCGAAGAGCGCCGACTGGATCGGGCCCGGCACGATGACGTCGGTGAAGCCGAGTCCGCGGGCAAACTGAGGATCGTCGAAGAACGGTTCACGACCGCCCAGCGATCCGGCGTAGCCGCTGACGATCCGTGCGTCCGGCGCTCGGCGGCGCAGAACGCCGATCGTCGACCCGATGTCCAGGTCGTCCATGGAGCGCTCCGCGGATTCATCCTCCGGGCGAACCTCTGATGCGCGCGATGCGCGCGACCGCGGTGCGGTCACCGTGACCTCGCCACGCCAGCGGGCGATCTGCTGCTCGCGAATGGCCACCACGACGGCCTCCCTGTCGTCGCACAGCTCCGCGGTGCGCGCGATCACGGTCAACGGGCCGCTGCGGCCGCTCTTCTCGAATACCTCTGCGATACGCGCCAGCACGCGGTAGCGCCGATCCGGGACGAAAGGGCGTCGGAGGCTGAGGGTGTGCCCGGCGTGGAAGCTGATCGTGTCAGGCGCCAGTTCGACGGCTGGTATCGGACCGCCCCGCAGTGCCAGCGCCACTCCGAGAGGCAACCCGCTTCCGGCGTCGGGCGAGGGGAGTCCCGCGATCCGCCAGAATCGCTGTGCCGCGCCTGGATCCGCGGCGACCCATCCGAGGTCCACCGTCTCGCCGATGGCTGTCTGGAGGGAGCGGATCACGGGTGGCTGTGGCCGGCGAGTTGCCGGCGCGCCGCGCGAGCAGCGCAGCTCAACGGCGGCCTTCGCTCGGCGTCGGCCGTGAGGGTGGCGTCGCTCCAGCTTCGGGAGGAGAAGCGCTCGCCTAGCTCGCGCGGCCGACGCTGACGATCGACCCTACCTCGCATGGGCGATGGACGGCGGAAAACCTCCGCCGCCCATCGCCAACGTTTTATTGCGAGCGGCGGCGACGCCACAGGAGCGCCGCGGGCGGCAGCAGCCAGAGCAGCGACATCCCGCTCGCAGTGGCGCTCGGGTCGACCGCGCATCCGCCATCGACGGGCCGCGGCCTGGTGTTGGTCGGGCTCGCCGTCCTGGTGCTCGTCCGCGTGCCCGAGGGCGTCTCCGTGGCGGTTGGGGTCTCCGTGGCCTCACCGGTGTTGGTCGCCGTCGCCGTGGCCGTCTGTGTTCGGGTCGAGACCGGGGTGTTGGTGATGGTCGGCGTCGATGTCGTCGTCGACGTGGATGTGGCGGCCGCAGACTCGGTTGCCGTCGCCGTGCTGGTCGAGGTCGGGATCGGCGTATTCGTCACCGTCGCCGTGTTGGTTGCTGTCGCCGCGGCGGTCAGCGTTACCGTGCTCGTCGCGGTGGCGGTCGCCGTACCGGTCGGAAGTCCGGTCGGCGTGAAGGAGGCCGTTTCGGTCGCCGTCGCCGTCGCCGTGGCGGTGCCGGTCGGGATACCGGTCGGGGTCTCGGTCTCCGTCGCGGTTACCGTAAAAGTTGGCGTCTCGGTGACCGTGACCGTCGCCGTGGCGGTGCCCGTCGGGATGCCGGTCGGCGTAAAGGTCGGCGTCTCGGTGACCGTGACCGTCGCCGTAGCGGTGCCGGTCGGGATCCCGGTTGGTGTTTCGGTCTCCGTCGCGGTCGCGGTGGCGGTGCCCGTCGGGATGCCCGTTGGTGTATCGGTGACCGTCGCCGTCGGTCCTTCAGGCGGCGTGTCGGTGGCCGTCGGGCTCGCCAATTCGGTGTCGGTCGCGGTGGCCGTGGCCTCGCCGGTGTGCGTCGGCGTGGCGGACGCGCCCTCGGTGGGCGTCTCGGTCGGCGTGGCCGATGGACTTTCAGTCGGCGTATCGGTCGCGAGAACGGTATCCGTCGGCGTCGGGGATGGGCCCTCAGTCGGCGTGTCGGTGGGAGTCGCGGAGGGACTCTCCGTCGGCGTGTCGGTCGGTGCCTCTGTATCGGTGACGGTGGGGGAGGGACCTTCGGTCGCCGTATCCGTGGCCGTCGGAATGACGACTTCGGTGTCGGTGGGCGACGCCGTCGCGGTCGCGGTGGCGACGGCAGTGTCGGTAGCGGTCGCCGTGGACAGCGGCGACGGCGTGGCCGTGGCGGTCGCGGCGGCGGTGTTGGTGGCCGTCATCGACGCCGTCGGGGAGGCCGTCGCCGTTGCGGTGGCCGTTCTCGTTGCCGTTCCCGTCGGCGTGCCGCTCGCCGTGGCCGTCGGCGGAATCGTCGTGGCCGTGGGCGTCGCGGTCGGCGTCGGTGTGACGTTGCTGATGTCGGCGATCGCGATGCCGCCCGGATTGATCCCGAGCATCGCGATCATGGTCGCGCTGTTGTTGGAGGTGTCGATGACCGACAGGCTCTGGCTCTCGCTGTTGGTCACGTAGACGCTCGTGCCGTCCAACGTCGGCGCCGCGTCGAACGGACGCGCGCCAACCCCGACCGTGGTGACGATCGACGGCGGCGTGTCGAGGTTGTTGAAGACGGTGACGACCCCCAGCGCGAGATTGTGGACGACGTAGGCGCGACTGCCGTTGGGGAGGAACGTGACCGCGGTCGGCTTCTGGGCAACGTTGATGGTGGAGGTTACCGCCGGCAACGGGTTGGCCAAGGGGTTGATCACGCTCACCGTATTGCCGACCTGGTTGGTCACGTACGCGCGCAGGCCATCGGGTGAGAAGGCGACGTCCGTCGGACCAACGCCCACCGGAATCGTCGTGACGACGCTTGGCGGAAACACGCTGGGGTCGAAGACCATGACGCCGGCGCCCGAGTACAGCGTCACATAGACGAACTTTCCATCCGGCCGGAACGCGACGCCGTAAGGCTGTGAAGGTACAGCGATCGTCAAGTCGACCGTCCGCGTCGCGGTGTCGATGATCCGTACGGACCCGGTACGACTTGTCACCCACAACTTGGCGCCGTCGGGCGAGAAGGCGAGGTCTTCAGGATTGTTGCCGACGAGGATCTCGTCCACTTCAGCATTGAGGCCGGTGTCCACCACCGACAGGGAGTCGCTGACCTTGTTGACGACATAGGCAAACGCGCCGCCCGGCTGCACCGCAACGTTGACGGGCTGCACGCCGACGTCGACCGACATCATCGACGGCATCATCGACGTGTCGAGCACCTTGAGGGTCGACCCGCCCCGATCCGTCACGAACACACGCTCCTGCGCGATGGCTGAGTTCGCGAAGCCGATCAGGACAGCAATGCTCGCGAAGAGTCTCAGGAAGTGAGGAGTGCGGTTCAGCATCATCGAGTCACCCATGGGTAAGGTCGGTTCGGGGTGAAGATGCGATGCGTCCCCAATGACCGCCCCACTGCCCCACCCCGTTGCGCAGGCTTCTGTACGCGTAGCTTGCAATATAGAAGTGCAAATCCAGCGTCAATAAAAAAGCCCCCCGGCTGCTTTTGCGGACTGCTGCTTCGTCACGAGTCGCGTTGCAGCATCGCACAGCGGCCACTCACAGGTTCGCTAGGGCGGGTGCCCGCCAGGTCGCGAGGCACCCAAAAACTGTCGCTCGCGGGGCCGATTCTGCCGCACCCGTCTTCACTCGATGCCGAGCGGGATCGGCATCGGCGTTACCGCGGGCTCGATGCGCAGCCCGGTCAGCATAAGGTTCCGTGATCCGATCCTACGGTAGCCGCTCATGACCACCGTTTCGCCTGGGGTCGCCAGGGCCAGCGCCGCGAGCTGGTCGGCGTGTCCGAAGACGAAGAACGTCGGCCGGTAGGGTCCGAGTTGCGAGAGCACCGACAACGGCAGCCGTCCGCTGTTCAGGATGCGCATCCCCGTGACGTGGAAGTCGTAGATGTTCCGCGACAGGCCGGCGCCCAGCGTGATGTTCCAGCCGCCGGTCTCGCGCTCCGCCGCCTTCCCGACGTGCCCGCTGAGCTCGATCAGGTCCGGCGGCTCCAGCGTTCCGCGCCACTCGTTGGTCTGTGCCCCAGCGGAGACGGCGATCAGTGCGCTCGTCGCCAACCAGCCCAGCGCGTGTCGCCAGAACCCTTGCGCGACAGGCATTTCCTTGCCTTATCACACGGAATGATGTCTGGTGGCACCCCGCTCCAGACCCGCCGCTCGACGAGGATTCACCGCATGCCGATCGACAAGGATGCCTTCCGCCGCGTGCTGAGCAACTTCGCGGCCGGCGTGACCGTCGTCACGACCCTGGATCGCGACCGCCAACCGCACGGGCTGACGGCCACGGCCTTCACCTCGGTGTCGCTGGAGCCGCCCCTCGTGCTGGTCTGTATCGACAAGAAGACCGAGACCTACCCGCACTTCGCTCCTGCCGGCGTGTTCGCGGTGAACTTTCTCAGCGCCGAACAGCGCGACCTGTCCCAGCACTTCGCCAAACACGGCGGCGACAAGTTCAGCGGTTTGGCCTGGCAGCGCGGCGTCCTCGGCACGCCGATCCTCGCCGGCAGCATCGGTCACGTCGAATGCCGTATCACGAACGGTTACGAGGGCGGCGATCACACGATCTACGTCGGCGAGATCGAAGCAGCAGATGCCAATGAAGGGGATCCGTTGCTGCATTTCCGCCACGCCTACCACCGCGTCGACCGCGCCTGAGTCGAGCACGTGAAGACCCCCGAGTCGCCGCGACCCACCGGAGCCGTCGTCCTCGCGGCCGGCCGCAGCACCCGCTTCCGCTCGGCGCGGTCCAAGCTGGTTCATCCGCTCGCCGGCCGGCCGGTGATCAGATGGTTGCTGGATACACTCGGGGATCTCGCGATCGAGCCGGTGGTGATCGTGGTCGCGCCCGACGGAGACGCGGTGCGGGCGACCTGCGGCGACGGTGTCCGCTTCGCGGTCCAGAACGAGCAGAAGGGGACCGGCCACGCCGTGCAGGCGGCCGCCGAGAGCCTCCGGCAGTTCGACGGCGATCTGCTGCTGCTGTACGGCGATCTGCCGCTTCTTCAACCGGCGACGCTGTCCAAGTTGATGCAGGCGCACCGCGACGGCGGCGGCCAGCTCACGCTCGCCACGGGAAAGGTCGGCAATCCCACGGGTTGGGGGCGGATCGTCCGGGAAAACGGGCGCGTGCGCCGCATCGTCGAGCAGAAAGACGCGGCCGGCCATGCGGACCTCCTTCGCATCGACGAGGTCAACGTCGGCCTCTACTGCTGCCACGCGCCCCTGCTGTTCACGCTGCTCGACCGGGTGACGCCGAGTCCGACGACGAACGAATACTACCTCACCGACATCATCGAGCTTGCCGCCGCCGCCGGCGTGTCGATAGCCGCCGTCGATGTGGACCTCGCCGAAGTGGCGCAAATCAACTCGCGCGGCGAGCTTGCCGCCGTGGAGCAGCAGGTGCGCGCCCGCATCAACGGCGAGTGGATGGAGGCGGGCGTCACCCTGCAGGATCCGGATACGGCGTACATCGATCCCGACGTGCGCATCGGCCGCGACACGACGATCGGCGCCAACGTCCATCTGCGCGGCCGCACCGCGATCGGCGAGCGCTGTCGCATTGACGGCTCCGCGTTCCTCACCGACGCGACGGTTGGCGACGACGTCCACCTGCGCTTCGGCGTGGTGCTGACCGAGGCCGAGGTCGGAGCGCACTGCGAGATCGGTCCCTTCGCGCACCTGCGGCCGCGCACGCAGCTCGCCGAGGGCGTCCACATCGGCGACTTCGTCGAGACCAAGAACGCGCGCCTCGGCCGCGGCACCAAAGCCAACCACCTCGCCTACCTCGGCGACGCGGAGATCGGCCGCGACGCCAACATCGGTGCCGGAACCATCACCTGCAACTACGACGGATTCACGAAACACCGGACCGTCATCGGCGATCGCGTGCAGGTGGGCAGCGACAGCACCCTGATCGCTCCGGTCACGGTCGCCGACGACGCCTATGTCGCCACCGCGACAACCGTCCGCGAAGACGTGCCGGCAGGCGCCCTGGCCTTCAACCCCCGCGAGCAGGCGCACCGCCCCGGCTGGGTCGCCGCCTTCCGCGCCCGTAAGAGCGGCCAGCCAGTCCCCAGGAAGCAGTCCAAGGCCACGGCGCCCAAGAAGGCGGCCTCCAAGGCCCCCGCCAAGAAGGCGCCCGCCAAGAAGGCGCCCAACAAGAAGGCGCCCGCCAAGAAGGCGCCCGCCAAGAAGGCGCCCGCCAAGAAGGCGAAAGCCGCCAAGCCGGCGGCGGCGAAGCAGCAGGCCGCACGCGCCGTCCGGAAGACGCCCGCCCGCCGTCGCACCGGTCGCTAGGCGGCGCGCCACGGGTGTGTGACAGCGCTTCCGCGACCACAACCGCCGCGCTATAGCTGATCACGATGTTCACCACCTTCCGGTCGCCGCCGAAGCGGCCCCGGCAGATCAGTCCCATCGAGGACGCCATCGCCGACATCAAGGCCGGCAAGATGGTGATCTTGATGGACGACGAGCAGCGCGAGAACGAGGGCGATCTCTGCATGGCGGCGAGCAAGGTGACGCCGGCCGCCATCAACTTCATGGCCAAGTACGGCCGTGGCCTGATCTGCCTGGCGCTCACCGAGGATCGCATCCACGAGCTCGGCCTGGCGATGATGGTGAGCGACAACCGCGCCCCGCTCGGCACCGCGTTCACCGTGTCGATCGACGCTCGCCAGGGCATCAGCCACGGCGTCTCGGCGCACGATCGTTCGGTGACCATTCAGGCGGTGATGAAGCCGGGCAGCGGCCCTGGCGACGTCGTCACGCCCGGCCACATCTTCCCGTTGCGCGCCCGTCGCGGCGGCGTGCTGGTGCGCACTGGTCAGACCGAGGGGGGCGTCGATCTCTCGCGGCTCGCCGGCCTGCCGCCGGCGTCGGTGATCTGCGAGATCATGAACGAGGACGGCAGCATGTCGCGCCTCGCTGACCTCGAGCGTTTCGCCGCGCGCCACGATCTGAAGATCTGCACCATCGCCGATCTCATCCAGTATCGCCTGCGGTGCGACTCGCTGGTGCATCGCGTCGCCGAGGCGACGTTGCCGACGCGCAGTGGCGGCGAATTCAGGGCCTACGTCTACCGCAGCGACGTCGACGAGGGCGAGCATCTCGTGCTCGTGCGTGGCGAGATCACGCCCGACGAGCCGATTCTCGTGCGCGCCCACGCCGAGTATCTGCCGGGCGACGTCTTCGGCTCGACCGACCGCGACACCTCGGCGCTGCTGCACCGCTCGATGCAGATGATCGACAAGGCTGGGCGCGGCGTCATCCTCTATCTGCGCCGCGAGGAGCAGGGCATCGAGCTCGTCGATCGGACGCGGCCGCGCGAGACCGCGCGTCGCCCGAGCACCGAATCGCGCCAACCGCGCCATGGATTTTCGCGAGTACGGCATCGGCGCGCAGATCCTCCGCGACGTCGGCCTGGGCAAGATCCGGCTGATCACCAACTATCCGCGCCGCATGGTGAGCCTGCCCGGCTACGGCCTCGAGATCGTCGAGTGCGTGCCGATCAAGCTCGCCGCGCGCAAGCCACGCCGCACGCCGAAGGCGCGTGCGGTGGCCGGCGGTGGTGGCCCGCTTCACTCGAAGAGCGCGGCGAGGCGTTCCAGCTCGAAGCTGTAGAACGCTCCGCCGCTGAAGCCGTACGACGGCGCCGCGCCGTCGATGCCGCCGGTGACGCCGAGGAAGATCGTCCAGCCGCCGTACGTGATCTGCGGTCCGCGCGCGCACCACGGTTGTAGTCGTTGTCGAAGCGCGAGCCGGTGGCGCCGGCGAACTCGAGCAGGCCCCGCACCCCCCACCGCTCGGCGGCATGCGCGCCGAGGTAGGGCGACGTCATCGCGATGTTGTAGGTGAAGAGATCGTCCTGGCCGGAGCTGTCGGCCCCGTAGAAGCCGGGATTGCCGAGCAGCGAGATGCCGAGGTTGAGGTGGCCCGCCCAGTCGCCGAACCGCTTCGAGCCCAGCAGCTGGATGAAGAAGTCGGTCTCGTCGGTGCCGAGCCGATCCTTGGCGTTTGCGTTGGGCAGCTTGGTGCCGAAGCGAATGCCGGTCGCGGGAATCCACGTGCGTTCGCGCGTCATCCAGACCTTGGTGAACAGGCGCGCGTCACCACCGCCATAGATTCGACTGGTGGCCGCCACTCACCGTCCGCTGGTCGTTGTTGAGGAGCTCGTAGCTCGCCTGGATCTCGACCCAGTCGCTCGGCGCGATGCGAAATGCGAGCGCCGGCGCGGTCGTCAGGCTCTGCCACTTGATCTCGCCCGGCGGCGTGAAACCCGGATAGCGGCCGTCGTTGTCGTACGCGGCGCTGAATCCGATCTGGGCGCTGGCCGAGGGAATGGTCTCGGCGGTCTCGGTGACGAGCGGGGCCAACCACTCGGCGCGCGCCGCGGTGGCGACGGCGAGCCAGGCGGCGATGAGTAACCCGAGGCGGCTGTGCGGCATCATGAAGGGCGGCGCTTACCCGCGCCGATACAGATTTGCAACCGTTCGGACCCTGTGGAACCATCATCGTTGCTCATGCGTCGATCCCTTGGCTTGCTGCTGGTGCTCGGCGCGCTGTGTTCAGCCGCGCCGCTCCGCGCCGCTGAACCGAAGGTCGTCCCTGACCCTTCGCCCGTCGGTCGCGGCGCGCGGCGCGTCCGCCGACATGACCATCGAGGCGGAGATCGCCGAGGGCTGGCACATCAACGCCCATCAGCCCAATCAGAAATTCCTCGTCCCGACGAGTCTGACGCTCACCCTGGCGGGCGGGGCGACGGCCGGCGAGGTGAGCTACCCGGCGCCCCAGTCCAAGGCCTTCGCCTTCGCCGGGGACCTCCAGTTGCTGGTGTACGAGGGCACGGTGCCGTTGCGCACCGCCGTGACCGTGCCTGCGGACTTCAGCGGTGACGCGCTACCGATCGAAGCGGTGCTGCACTTCCAGGCGTGCGACGACTCCAGTTGCCAGCCGCCGACGAAGGTGTCCGCTTCGCTCTCGCTGCCGATCGCCTCGCTGGTGCCGGGTGCGTCCGGCGCCGCGACAGGCGGCGAGCCACTCGCGGTCGACGCGGCCGGGAGTGCGCGCGGCGCGCAGTTCGCCAGTCTGCTGGCGCGGTACGGGCTGGTGCTGACGCTCGGCGCCGTCCTGTTGCTCGGGCTCGGGCTCAACCTGACGCCCTGCGTGTACCCGCTCATCTCGGTCACGATCGCCTACTTCGGCGGTCAGGCGCACGGCCGCGGGCGGACGACCTGGCTCGCCTCGCTCTACGTGGTCGGCATCGCCGCCTCGTTCTCGGCGCTTGGCCTCGCCGCGGCGATGTCCGGCGGCATCTTCGGCGCGGCGCTCCAGCAACCGGCGGTCGTGCTCTTCATCGTCGCGCTGATGGTCGGGCTGTCGTTGAGCAGCTTCGGCCTCTACCAGCTGCAACCGCCGGTCGGCGCTCATGCGCTGGGCGGGTGGCAGTTCCGGTGGCGGCGCCGCCGGCGCACTGTTCATGGGCCTGACGATGGGCGTCGTCGCGGCGCCGTGCGTCGGACCCGATCGTCGTCGGCCTGCTGGTCTTCGTCGGCAGTCGCCAGGACCCCGGGCTCGGGTTCCTCCTGTTCTTCTGTCTCGCGCTCGGCATGGGCGCTGCCGTACATCGTGCTGGCCGATGGCCGCCGGGTCGCTGAAGAGTCTGCCGCGCTCCGGCGAGTGGCTGGCGTGGACCGAGCACCTGTTCGGCTGCATCCTGCTCTGCCTCGCGGCGTACTACCTGGCGCCGCTGCTGCCGGCGCCGGCCAAGTACTGGCTCCTCCCGGGCGCCGTCGCCGCTGCCGGCATCTACCTCGGCTTCCTCGACCGCGCCGGCCACGCGCTACGCGGGTTCCCGGCGCTCAAGGCGGGCGGTCGGCGTCCTCATGGTGGCGATCGCCATCTGGCTGATCCGCCCAGTGGGCACCGCTCAGGCGATCGCGTGGGAGCCGGTCGAGCAGTGGACGGCTGGCGCGCGCGCCGGCGAGCGGCCGGTGCTTCTCGAGTTCGGCGCCGAATGGTGCATCCCGTGTCGCGAGATGGAGACGACCACCTACGCCCATCCCGATGTCGTCCGCGAGGCCGACCGCTTCCGCATGGTGAAGGCCGACATCACCGAGGAGACCGCCGCGACGTCGGCCCTGACGCAGGCCTACGCGGTCAAGGGCGTGCCGACCGTGATCCTGTTCAGTCCGAGCGGCGGCGAGCATCAGCGCGTTCGTCGGCTACGTCGGTCCCGACGAGATGCTCGCGGCCATGCGGCAGGTGCACTGAGCCGAGGGCGGCGTTGACGCCGCCCCAGGCGCGCTGGCGCTTGGCCGGGAACCAGGGCGCTCACGCGGCGCGCTCGGCGGCACTTGTCCCGCACGCGTCCGCTCCGCTACGTTTCGTCGAGCATGTCGGTTCCCGACCATCCCGTTGCCTTCGCCTCGCTGCCCATCGCCGAGCCGGTCATGCGGGGTATCGAGTCGGTCGGCTTCGAGGCGTGCACGCCGATCCAGGCCAGGTCGCTGCCGGTTTCGCTCACCGGCAAGGACGTCGCCGGGCAGGCGCAGACCGGCACCGGCAAGACGGCGGCGTTCCTGATCACGGTCTTCACGCGCCTGCTCAAGCATCCCGAACGCGCCGGCGAGGGACCGCGCGCGCTGATCATCGCGCCGACGCGCGAGCTGGTGGTGCAGATCCTGCACGACGCGCAGGGCATCGGCGAGTTCACCGGCCTCACGTTCCACGCCGTCTTCGGCGGCGTCGACTACGCCAAGCAGCGCGAGAGCTGCGCGGCGGCGTCGACGTGCTGATCGGCACGCCCGGACGGCTGATCGACTACTTCAAGCAGCGCGTCTACACGCTCAAGCACGTCGAGGTGCTGGTCATCGACGAGGCCGACCGCATGTTCGACATGGGCTTCATCGCCGACCTGCGCTTCCTGCTGCGCCGCCTGCCGCCCTACGACAAGCGCCAGTCGATGCTGTTCTCGGCGACGCTGAACTGGGACGTCATGGAGCTCGCCTACGAGCACATGAACGATCCCGTGAAGGTCGCGGTCGAGCCCGGAGCAGGTGACCGCCGAGAAGGTCGAGCACGTGCTCTACCACGTCGGCCGGCACGAGAAGCTGCCGCTGCTGCTCGGCCTGCTGCAGCGCGAGCAGCCGGAGCGCGCGCTGTTCTTCGTCAACACCAAGCGCGAGGCCGAGTGGCTGGCGCAACCGGCTGGAGGACAACGGCTATCATGCCGCGCGCGCTGACCGGCGACCTGCACCAGCGCGTGCGCCTGCGCGTGCTGCGCGAGTTCAAGGCCGGCGAGCTGCCGTTTCTGATCGCCACCGACGTCGCCTCGCGCGGCCTGCACATCGAGGGCGTCACGCACGTGTTCAACTACGACGTGCCGCAGGACCCCGAGGACTACGTCCACCGCATCGGCCGCACGGCGCGCGCCGGCGCGTCGGGCAAGGCGATCACGCTCGCCTGCGAGGCGTACGTCGATGGCGCTGGAGGCGATCGAGGAGCTGATCGGCTTCCGGCTCCCGGCGATCCACGTCGAGGACGACATGCTGGTGAAGCCGGTGCCGCCCACGCATCGCGCCCGCCCGGAGCGCGCCATGGAGCGGCCGCGCGGACGCGGCGGGCCGGGCGGGCCGGGTCGCGGTCGCGGCGAGGGCGCGAGCGCTCCGGCCGGCGGCGGCGCACCCGGCGGCGGTCGCCGGCGACGGTCCCGCGGCCCGCGCCCGGCCGGAGCGTGAACGGCGATGTTCGGCACCATCAAGCGCATCGTGAAGGACAAGGGGTTCGGCTTCATCGTGCCCGACGACGGCAGCGACGAGGTCTTCTTCCACCGGTCGCGCGTGGCGCCGAAGGTGTACTTCGAGGATCTGCGCGAGGGCGACGAGGTCGAGTTCCAGGTCACGCGCGGCGAGAAGGGCCCGCAGGCGTTCAACTTGAAGACGCGCTGAAGAGCCGATGGCGACGCAGCCCAGCACTCTGGCAACACCCGCGGTGCCGGTCGCGGCCGCCCTCTCGCGCTGGCAGACCATCATCGCGCCGCTCGTCACCGGCGCACTGATCGCAGCGCCGTGGCTGGACTTCTCGCTCTTTCCGCTCGCGTGGGTGGCGTTCGTGCCGCTGCTGCTGGGCCCTGGGCCGCGCCACGTCGCGGCGCGAGGCGCTGCGAATCGGGCTGGTCGCCGGGCCTGGCCACCAACGTGCCGGCCTTCTACTGGCTGGTCTACACGATCCACGTCTTCGGCGGCTTCCCGTCCGCGCTCGCCATCGTTCTTCTACACCTGCCTCTCGCTGTTCTCGGCCGCTGCAGTTCGTCTTCTTCGCCGTGGGGCTTCCACCGCCTGGGCTTCGGACCGCTCGGCCTCGCCGCGCCGGTGCTGTGGGTCGCACTCGAGTTCCTCTTCCCGAACCTCTTCCCGTGGCGCATGGCGAACTCGCAGCTCGAGATGCCGCTGCTGATGCAGAGCGGCGACCTCGCCGGTCCCTACCTGCTGAGCTTCGTCATGGTGTGGGTGAGCGCCGGCATCGCGCTCGCTGCCGGCGCGCGCCGCGGCGCTTCGTGCCGCTCGCCGCTGCCGCCGCCGCCGTCGTCGCCCTGGTGGGCTACGGCGTCTGGCGCATGCCGATCGTGCAGGCCGCCATCGACGGCGCGCCGACCGTGCGCGTCGGGCTGGTGCAGGGCAACATCGGCATTCACGAGAAGGGCAACGTCGCGCTCTTCGACATCAACCTCGAGCGCTACCGCGAGCTGTCCGCGCCGCTGCAGTCGCAGGTCGACGTGCTGATCTGGCCGGAGTCGGTGGCGCAGTGGTGGACCGAGGCTGGCGACGATCACGTCGTGCCGAAGCACAATCCGTTCGTCGGAACCTCGGCGTATCTCATCTACGGCGGTCTGGCGTTTCGCTATCCCGAGGAGGGCGGCGAGGCGTTGATGTACAACAGCGCCTTCCTCATCGACGGCGCCGGCAAGCGTCTTCGGCCGCTACGACAAGCACGTGCTGATCCCGTTCGGCGAGTACATCCCGTTCGGCTCCCTGGTGCCGGGCGTCTACGACCTCAGCCCGCAGACCAGCCACTTCACCCCGGGCGAGCGAGCTCGCGCCGCTCGCAGGTGCCGGGCGATGCTGCGCATCGCGCCGCTCATCTGTTACGAGGACGTGCCCGGCGGCATCGCGCGCGAGATGACCGCCGCCGGCGCCGAGGCGCTGCTGACGATCTTCAACGACGCCTGGTTCGGCCGCACCGATGGCGCCCTATCAGCACGAGGCCATCGCGTTGTGGCGGGCGATCGAGAACCGCCGCTACTTCGTGCGCGTCGGCAACGCCGGCGTGACCAGCGTCATCGATCCCTTCGGCCGCGTGCTCGACCGCCTCGGCATGTTCACCGACGAGACGCTGCGCGCCAACGTCCGGCCTTTGCGGATCACGACGGTGTACACGCGCTTCGGCGACACCTTCGCCTGGACCGTCGTCGCCGTCGCCGCCGCCTCGCTCGTCCTGGCCCGCTGGAAGGCGCGATGACGTGGCGGCATCGACGGCATGCCACCGTGCGGTCTATCGCTGCGGCGTGGGTAGCCTCGTTGGCGACGTCACCGTCAGCAATCCCGACGACCGCCGCCGTGCGAGCACTGTCGAGCAAGCGTTTGCGGTGATGGGCGGCGTCGCCGAGGGGATCCCGGCGGCGGGGGCGTGTTCGAGGAAGAGAGCCGCCAGCGGACGCGTCCCCGGATCTGCGCGCCGCGGAGCCGGTCAGTCATCAAGGAACGCGTTCCAGCGGGTACCGGCGAGCGCCTCGCGAACCTGGCCGTAGTTCGAGATCAGATCCGACAGGGGTTGTCGGATCTGCTTCTCCGTTCCGGCGTGCAACGGGCGCTCGTCGAGTCCGAGGAAGCGAAGGACCTGAGCCATCAGCGTCGCACCAGGCCGGAGGAGATCCTCGTAATAGACATCGAGCGTGTCGTGCGGGCCGAGCGCCGCCAACGCCTGCCGCTCCTGCTCTGGAAACAGGTCCATGGCGCGCAGGCACCGTCCGATGTCGAGCTCGAGCGACACGCGACGATGAGCGTCGGCGTCGTTTACGATGTGCCACCGGCCGGTCATCCGCGCGACCTCTTCCGACACGTGCTTCCTGAACTCGTTGCGGCGTCGCAGATGGATCACTTCGAGCGATCGGTCGTCGCGCAGGTACGGCCAGATCGCATCCCACGGTGGCGTCCGTGCGTGATAGTAGAACAGCCTGAAGCCACAGGCCCGAACGCCGGGAGGATGATTGGAGAGGATGACCCGCTCCAGCAACGTGACCGGATCGTCGTCGCGCAGTCGCAGGAGTTCCGGGGTCGTCTCGTAGCCGGCGCATGTCCACGGGATGCGGTCGACGACCGACGGGTTGAAGATCTCACCAAAGCAGCGCGCGTGCGGGTGCGAGTTCAGAAGGCTGGCCAAGAACCTGGAGCCGGTCCTGGCACTTGCGAGCAGGACGAAGCGCGTGGGGGACGGCTCGGATGGCATGGCGCGCCGACTGCGAAGGAGGCTTCCGTGGTCCGTCGTGTCCTCCGTGGTGAGAGCCGTCAGTATCCCTGCAGCGCGGCGAAGCGTTCGCGGTGATAGGCGGCGTCGCCGAAGGTGATCTCGGCGGCGCGGGCGCGCTTCAGGAAGAAGCCGATGTCGTGCTCATCGGTCATGCCGATACCGCCGTGCATCTGCACGCCCTCGTTGCCGGCGAGGACGTAGGCGTCCGAGCAGCGCGCCTTGGCGGCCGACACGACCTGCGCCGCCTGCGGGCTGTTCTCGTCGAGCGCCATGGCGGCAGCGAGCACCGCCGAGCGCGCCAGCTCGATCTCGGTGAAGAGCACCGCCGCGCGGTGCTTGAGCGCCTGGAACGATCCGATCGGCACGCCGAACTGCTGGCGCGTCTTGAGATAGTCGAGCGTCATGGCGAACGCCGCCTCCATGCCGCCGAGCATCTCGGCGCAGAGACCAGCGGTGGCGCGGTCGATGACCGCGGCGAGCAACGCGCCGCCGCTGTCGACGGTGCCGACGACGTCGGCGGGACCGACCACCGACGCCGTCGAGGCGCACCAACGCCGCGTTGCGGCCGTCGAGCGTCCACTGTCGGGTCACCGCGACGCCGGGCGCGCCGCGCTCGATCAGGAAGAGGGTCACGCCGTCGCGGTCGCGCTCGTCGCCGGCGGTGCGGGCGCTGACGAGCAGGCGATCGGCGACATGGCCGTCGAGGACGAGACACTTCTCGCCGCGCAACCGCCAGCCATCGCCGGCGCGCTCGGCGCGCGTCGCCACGTGGTGGAGATCGTAGCGGCTCTGCCGCTCCTGATAGGCGAGCGCGAGGAGCAGCTCGCCGCCGATCAGCGCCGGCAGGATGGCGGCGCGTTGCGCGTCGCTGCCGCCGCGCTGGATGGCCGTGCCGCCGAGCAGCACCGTCGACAGGATCGGCTCGGGCAACAGCCCCTTGCCGAACTCCTCGAGCACCAGCGACGAGCTCCTTCAGCCCGAGGCCGAGGCCGCCGTCCGCCTCCGCGAACGGAATGCCGAGCCAGCCGAGCGCCGCGATGTCGCGCCAGAGATCGCGCGAGAACCCGTCCGCGTCCTTGCCGTCGCGCAGCGCGCGAATGCGCCGCAGCGAGGAATGGTCGCGCACGAACGCCGCGGCGGAGTCGCGTAGAAGGTGTTGTTCGTCGGTGAGCGCGAACTGCATGAACCCCTCCCAGAAGAATTCGACGCGCAGAGACGCAGCGGCGCGGAGGCAACTGATGTGATCTCTGCGCCTCCGCGTCTCTGCGGTGAATGTTCTCAATCCGGCAAGCCCAGGACGCGCTTGGCGATGATGTTCAGCTGGATCTCCGACGTGCCGCCCTCGATCGAGTTGCCGCGCGAGCGCAGCCACTCGCGGGTGATCTCGAGCTCCTCGGGGTCGAAGCCGTCGCCCTCCCAGCCGAGCGCCTGCGGACCGAGGATGGAGACCATCAGCTCGCGCCGGCGCTTGTTCAGCTCGGTGCCGTAGTACTTGAAGATCGACGTCTCCGGTCCCGGGGCGTGGCCGGCCTTGGCGGTGTCGCGCGAGCGGGCGAGCGTCCAGTCGAGGCACCGCTGATCCATCTCCGACCTGCGCCAGGCGGTGGCGGACGGCGGGGTCCGCGATCGCGCCGTCGCGCTCGCCGATATAGTCGCGCGCCAGCTGGAGCACGCCGCGCGCCCTGGTCGCACCGCCGAAGACCCTTGCCGATGTCGGCGATCATCGTGCGTTCGTGGCCGAGCAGCGCCTTGGCGACGGTCCAGCCCTTGTTGATCTCGCCCATCACCTGCGTGCGCGGCACGCGCACTGCGTCGAGGAAGGTCTCACAGAACGGCGAGTAGCCGCTGATCAGCTTGATCGGCTTCACGCTGACGCCGGGGCTCGTCATGTCCATCAGCAGGAAGCTGATGCCCTCGTGCTTGGACGCGTTCGGATCGGTGCGCACGAGCAGGAACATCCAGTCGGCCTGGTCGGCGTACGACGTCCACACCTTCTGTCCGGTGACGACGAAGTCGTCGCCGTCGAGCACCGCGCGCGTCTGCAGGCTGGCGAGGTCGGAGCCCGAGCCCGGGCTCCGAGTAGCCCTGGCACCAGCGGATCTCGCCGCGCACGATCGCCGGCATGTGCGCGCGCTTGAGCTCTTCGGTGCCGAGCTGCAGCAGCGTCGGGTCCGATCATGGTCGAGGCCGAAGCCGACCAGCGGCGGGCGCAGGCGCAGGCGCCGCCATCTCCTGGGCCAGCACGCGCGCCTCGTCTTTGCTCAGGCCGCCGCCGCCGTAGGTCGGTCGGCCAGGTCGGCGCGGTCCAGCCGCGCGCCGCCATGACCTCGAGCCAGCGCTTCACGTCGGGGTTGGCGTAGGTCGCGCTGGCGTCCGCCCCAGCACGGCTCCTCGTGCTCGGCGAGCGGCGTGCGCATCGACGCGCGGCGCGTTGGCGAGCAGCCAGTCGCGCGTCTCGCGCCGGAAGGTTTCGAGATCGGCCATCGACAGGCTCCTTTCCCCTACTGTCGAACGGGATCGCCGCGATCGTCAAGAACGGCGGCGCACCGCTGCGTTGCTGCGTCGCAACGGTCGCGACCACCGCCGTGCACGCGGGGGGTCGGCTTGAAATTTTCACCTGGCGGGATAAACGCAAGCGGCTCGACGGCGCGAGTTCTTCAGATCAACGACACACCGTGAATGCAGATCGCGACATGGAACGTGAACTCGCTCCGGGTTCGCCTGCCGCAAGTGCTCGACTGGCTTCGCGCGGCACAGCCGGACGTCGTCGCGCTGCAGGAGATCAAGTGCGTCGATGCGGAGGTCCCCGCCGCGGCGTTCGCGGATCTCGGCTACGAGGTCGTGAGCAGCGGGCAGAAGACCTACAACGGCGTCGCGACGCTGTCGCGCGCGCCGCTGCGGGACTGTGCCGTCGATCTGCCGACGCGGGACGATCCGCAGCGCCGCCTGCTCGCGGCGACGATCGACGGGCTCCGCGTGGTGAACGTGTACGTGCCGAACGGCGAGCGGGTGGGGTCGGAGAAGTACGCGTACAAGCTCGACTGGCTGGGCCGGCTGCGCGAGTTCGTCGCCGGCGAGCTGACGCGGCATCCGCGCCTGGTGGTGCTCGGCGACTTCAACATCGCGCCCGAGCCGCGCGACGTGCACGACCCGGCCGCCTGGGCGGGGCAGGTGTTGTTCAGCGAGCCGGAGCGCCAGGCGTTCGGCGCGTTGCTCACGGTCGGGTTGAGCGACGGCTTTCGGCTCTTCGAGCAGCCGGCGCGCGCCTTCAGCTGGTGGGACTACCGCATGGGGTCGTTTCGCCGGAACAACGGCCTGCGCATCGACCACGTGCTGCTCAGCGAGGCGCTGCGCGAGCGCTGTACGGGCTGCCGGATCGACGTCTGCACCGCGGCGCAACGAGCGGCCGTCGGACCATGCGCCGGTGGTGGCGGAGCTCGCGCGCGATGGGCCGAGGCGGCGATAAGGTGGGCTGCATGAGACGTAAAGTTGATTTCGTGGCTGCTTATGTTGCCATCGCGCGACGGACGCTCGTAGTATCCCGGTGATTCATGTCTCAGGTCTTCCGTCCGTAATCCAACGTTATCGCCAAGGTCAGCATCGTGGGCGTGGCGCTCCTGGTCGGCGGCGGCCTGTTCGGCCTCGATCGGCTCTGGCGGTCCGCCTACAACACCGGCCAGGACGTGGCGCGCGAGCAGCCGGTCCCGTTCAGCCACAAGCATCACGCCGGTGAGCTGGGCATCGACTGCCGCTACTGCCACACCTCGGTGGAGATCGTCGGCCAACGCCGGCATCCCGCCCACCCAGACCTGCATGAACTGCCACTCGCAGATCTGGACGCAGAGCCCGACGCTCGAGCCGGTGCGCGCGAGCTGGCAGCACCGGCGAGTCGATCCAGTGGACGAAGGTCTACGACCTGCCCGACTTCGTCTACTTCAACCACTCGATCCACATCGCCAAGGGCGTCGGCTGCGTCAGCTGCCACGGGCGCGTCGACCAGATGAACCTCACCTACCAGGTGCCGACGCTGCATCATGGAGTGGTGCCTGGAATGCCATCGCAATCCGGCGCCAACCTGCGGCCGCGCTCGGAGGTCTTCAACATGGCCTGGCAGCCGCCGGACGACGCAGCCGAATCTCGGCGCCGAGCTGATGGCGGCGCACGACGTCCACGGCCGCCAGGACTGCACCGCGTGTCACCGTTGAAGCGCGGGCGCGACGAAGGTCTGACATCATGAGCGTCACCTCCGACGAGCAGACGGCCGCGCCGGGCGGCAGCAAGCCCCGCTCGGCCCTCGACCTGCCGGCGCTGCGCGCCAAGCTCGCGCGACGCAGCAGCGGCGAGCAGTACTGGCGCAGCCTCGACGAGCTGGCCGACACCGAGGAGTTCCAGACCTTTCTCGAGAAGGAGTTTCCCGATCAGGCGCCGCAGCTGCTCGATCCGGTGGGCCGGCGCTCCTTCCTCAAGCTGATGGGCGCCTCGCTGGCGCTGGCCGGCGTCAGCGCCTGCACGCAAGCAGCCGACCGAGACGATCTTCCCGTACGTCAAGGCGCCCGAGTACATCGTCCCCGGCGTGCCGCTGTTCTTCGCCACCGCCATGCCGTTCGACGGCGTCGGCACCGGCCTGCTGGTCGAGAGCCACGATGGGCCGGCCGACCAAGATCGAGGGCAATCCCGACCATCCCGCCAGCCTCGGCGCCACCGACGTGCTTCGCGCAGGCGTCGGTGCTGGGGCTCTACGATCCCGATCGCTCGCAGGTGGTGCGGCAACGTCGGCGAGGTGCAGACCTGGGCGCAACTTCGGCACCGCGCTCGCGCAAGCTGCTGGCCGCGCAGCAGGCGAAGCAGGGCGCCGGGCTGCGCATCCTCTCCGGCAACCGTCACCTCGCCGACGCTGGCGCGGCTGATGACGGACTGCTGGCCAAGTATCCGCAGGCGACCTGGCATCAGTACGAGCCGGTCAACCGCGACGCCGCGCAGTCGGCGACGCGCACCGCCTTCGGCGCGCCGCTCGACGCGCAGTACCACTTCGACAAGGCCGATCGCATCGTGTCGCTCGACGCCGACTTCCTCGGCGGCGGGCCGGGCATGGTGCGCTACGTCAAGGACTTCACCGCGCAGCGGCCGCATCGACGCCGGCGGCGGCGCGATGAACCGCCTCTACGTCGTCGAGACGGCGCCGACCAACACCGGCGCGACCGCCGACCATCGCCTGCCGCTGCGTCCGGCCGAGGTCGGCGAATTCGCGCTGGGCGTGGCGCGTGGCCTCGGCCTGCCGGTGCGCGCCCCGATCGGCATGGACGCGCACGAGGCGCTGGATCACCGCGGTCGTGAAGGACCTGCAGGCACCAAGGGCAGCAGCCTCGTCGTCGCCGGCGACTGGCAGCCGGCCGGCGTGCACCTGCTGGCCGCGGCCATGAACACCGCACT